>NZ_JAGGMR010000001.1:0-4800000 GCF_017875645.1 Nocardia goodfellowii
GGGGGCCTTTCGCAATGATGTTCCGGCGGTGTCCTACTCTCCCACACCCTGTCGAGTGCAGTACCATCGGCGCAGGTGGCCTTAGCTTCCGGGTTCGGAATGGGACCGGGCGTTTCCCCACCGCTATAGCCGCCGTAACTCTATGAAACTATCCACTCCGGAAACCGAACCGGCCCCCGCGCGGGGGTGGTTGGTTTCTGAAACGGTGTGTGTTGTTTCAGATACCGCACAGTGGACGCGTAGCTTCTTTGTTGGTAAGTCCTCGGCCGATTAGTACCAGTCACCTGCACCCGTTACCGGGCTTCCAGTTCTGGCCTATCAACCCCATGGTCTGTGGGGGGCCTTAACCCCTCGAAGGGGGTGAGAAACCTCATCTTGGAACAGGCTTCCCGCTTAGATGCTTTCAGCGGTTATCCCTTCCGAACGTAGCTAACCAGCAGTGCTCCTGGCGGAACAACTGGCACACCAGAGGTTCGTCCGTCCCGGTCCTCTCGTACTAGGGACAGCCTTCCTCAAGTTTCTTAACGCGCGCGGCGGATAGAGACCGAACTGTCTCACGACGTTCTAAACCCAGCTCGCGTGCCGCTTTAATGGGCGAACAGCCCAACCCTTGGGACCTACTCCAGCCCCAGGATGCGACGAGCCGACATCGAGGTGCCAAACCATCCCGTCGATATGGACTCTTGGGGAAGATCAGCCTGTTATCCCCGGGGTACCTTTTATCCGTTGAGCGACACCGCTTCCACTTGCCGGTGCCGGATCACTAGTCCCGACTTTCGTCCCTGCTCGAGCTGTCGCTCTCACAGTCAAGCTCCCTTGTGCACTTGCACTCGACACCTGATTGCCAACCAGGCTGAGGGAACCTTTGGGCGCCTCCGTTACATTTTAGGAGGCAACCGCCCCAGTTAAACTACCCACCAGGCACTGTCCCTGAACCAGATCATGGTCCGAGGTTAGAAGTCCAATACGATCAGAGTGGTATTTCAACGACGACTCCACAAACACTGGCGTGTCCGCTTCACAGTCTCCCACCTATCCTACACAAACCGTACCGAACACCAATACCAAGCTATAGTGAAGGTCCCGGGGTCTTTTCGTCCTGCCGCGCGTAACGAGCATCTTTACTCGTAATGCAATTTCGCCGAGTCTGTGGTTGAGACAGCTGAGAAGTCGTTACGCCATTCGTGCAGGTCGGAACTTACCCGACAAGGAATTTCGCTACCTTAGGATGGTTATAGTTACCACCGCCGTTTACCGGGGCTTAAATTCTCAGCTTCGCCCTTACGGGCTAACCGGTCCTCTTAACCTTCCGGCACCGGGCAGGCGTCAGTCCGTATACATCGTCTTACGACTTCGCACGGACCTGTGTTTTTAGTAAACAGTCGCTTCTCACTGGTCTCTGCGACCCAGCTCAGCTCAGGAAGCAAGTTCCGTCACCAAACCAGGTCCCCCTTCTCCCGAAGTTACGGGGGCATTTTGCCGAGTTCCTTAACCACAGTTCTCTCGATCGCCTTAGTATTCTCTACCTGATCACCTGTGTCGGTTTGGGGTACGGGCCGTGTACCAACTCACTAGAGGCTTTTCTCGGCAGCATAGGATCACTGAATTCGCCTCAATCGGCTACGCATCACCTCTCAGGATATATGTCTGACGGATTTGCCTATCAGACTCCCTACAGGCTTACACCAGTACAACCACTGACTGGCCCAGCTACCTTCCTGCGTCACCCCATCGCTTACCTACTACAGCGAAGGTCCCGTGCAGCAATCCTCCCTCTCACCCGAAGGTGAGATAAGAGAACATTTGGACGGTTAGTACCACTGATTCGGCATTGGGCGCGGATACACGGGTACGGGAATATCAACCCGTTGTCCATCGACTACGCCTGTCGGCCTCGCCTTAGGTCCCGACTCACCCTGGGCGGATTAACCTGGCCCAGGAACCCTTGATCATTCGGCGGACGAGTTTCTCACTCGTCTTTCGCTACTCATGCCTGCATTCTCACTCGCGTAGCCTCCACGGCTGGATCACTCCGCCGCTTCCATGGCTACACGACGCTCCCCTACCCACCCACACCACTGCATAAGTTTCCGCAGAAACAGATGAATGTCTTGTGTGAGTGCCGCGGCTTCGGCGGTGTACTTGAGCCCCGCTACATTGTCGGCGCAAAATCACTTGACCAGTGAGCTATTACGCACTCTTTCAAGGGTGGCTGCTTCTAAGCCAACCTCCTGGTTGTCTTCGCGACTTCACATCCTTTTCCACTTAGTACACGCTTAGGGGCCTTAGCCGGCGATCTGGGCTGTTTCCCTCTCGACTACGAAGCTTATCCCCCGCAGTCTCACTGCCGCGCTCTCACTCACCGGCATTCGGAGTTTGGCTGATTTCGGTAAGCTTGTAGGCCCCCTAGACCATCCAGTAGCTCTACCTCCGGTGAGAAACACGCGACGCTGCACCTAAATGCATTTCGGGGAGAACCAGCTATCACGGAGTTTGATTGGCCTTTCACCCCTACCCACAGCTCATCCCCTCAGTTTTCAACCTAAGTGGGTTCGGGCCTCCACGACGTCTTACCGTCGCTTCACCCTGGCCATGGGTAGATCACTCCGCTTCGGGTCTAGAACATGCGACTGTATCGCCCTATTCGGACTCGCTTTCGCTACGGCTACCCCACACGGGTTAACCTCGCCACATGCCACTAACTCGCAGGCTCATTCTTCAAAAGGCACGCCATCACCCCCAGCCGACCAAACGACTCAAAGGCTTTGACGGATTGTAAGCGCACGGTTTCAGGTACTATTTCACTCCCCTCCCGGGGTACTTTTCACCTTTCCCTCACGGTACTAGTCCGCTATCGGTCACCAGGGAGTATTCAGGCTTACCGGGTGGTCCCGGCAGATTCACAGCAGATTTCACGGGCCCGCTGCTACTCGGGAGACATCCACGAGAGCCTAGGAGTTTTCGTTTACCGGGCTATCACCGTCTACGGCCGGCCGTTCCAGACCACTTCAACTAACACCTAGGTTTCTGACTCTCGCTCCATCCGGCAGAATGAAGAAGAATGTTCCCACTACCCCAACCAGACAACCCCTGCCGGGTATCACATCTGGATGGTTTAGCCTCATCCGCTTTCGCTCGCCACTACTCACGGAATCACTATTGTTTTCTCTTCCTGTGGGTACTGAGATGTTTCACTTCCCCACGTTCCCTCCACACACCCTATATATTCAGGCGCGGGTAACACGACATCACTCGTGCTGGGTTTCCCCATTCGGAAATCCTCGGATCACAGCTCGGTTGACAGCTCCCCGAGGCTTATCGCAGCCTCCTACGTCCTTCATCGGCTCCTGGTGCCAAGGCATCCACCGTACGCTCTTAAACACTTACTAACAAAGATGCTCGCGTCCACTGTGCAGTTCTCAAACAACACACAAGAATGATCCAAAACTCAGCACCAGCCGGAGAAACATCTCCGCGGTATGAACTGAAGAACCAGTCTCGTCGTTTGTTTCGCCTTGAAAGAACGCGTGTTCTTTCAGGACCCAATAGTGTGCCGGTATATTCACCGCCAACCAGTCGTGTGACCGATTGATAGTGCGATGAATGCTGTCAGTGTTCCACCCATGAGCTCCGCCGGACTACATGTGAGTCCGAAACGGCTCTGCCAGTTGCTCATTCACCTACGTGAAGAACTCACTGGAGATGCTCCTTAGAAAGGAGGTGATCCAGCCGCACCTTCCGGTACGGCTACCTTGTTACGACTTCGTCCCAATCGCCGATCCCACCTTCGACGGCTCCCTCCCACAAGGGGTTGGGCCACCGGCTTCGGGTGTTACCGACTTTCATGACGTGACGGGCGGTGTGTACAAGGCCCGGGAACGTATTCACCGCAGCGTTGCTGATCTGCGATTACTAGCGACTCCAACTTCACGGGGTCGAGTTGCAGACCCCGATCCGAACTGAGACCGGCTTTAAGGGATTCGCTCCACCTCACGGTATCGCAGCCCTCTGTACCGGCCATTGTAGCATGTGTGAAGCCCTGGACATAAGGGGCATGATGACTTGACGTCGTCCCCACCTTCCTCCGAGTTGACCCCGGCAGTCTCTCACGAGTCCCCGCCATAACGCGCTGGCAACATAAGATAAGGGTTGCGCTCGTTGCGGGACTTAACCCAACATCTCACGACACGAGCTGACGACAGCCATGCACCACCTGTACACCAACCACAAGGGGGCACCTATCTCTAGGTGTTTCTGGTGTATGTCAAACCCAGGTAAGGTTCTTCGCGTTGCATCGAATTAATCCACATGCTCCGCCGCTTGTGCGGGCCCCCGTCAATTCCTTTGAGTTTTAGCCTTGCGGCCGTACTCCCCAGGCGGGGTACTTAATGCGTTAGCTACGGCACGGATCCCGTGGAAGGAAACCCACACCTAGTACCCACCGTTTACGGCGTGGACTACCAGGGTATCTAATCCTGTTCGCTACCCACGCTTTCGCTTCTCAGCGTCAGTTACTTCCCAGAGACCCGCCTTCGCCACCGGTGTTCCTCCTGATATCTGCGCATTTCACCGCTACACCAGGAATTCCAGTCTCCCCTGAAGTACTCTAGTCTGCCCGTATCGCCTGCAAGCTTGGGGTTGAGCCCCAAGTTTTCACAAACGACGCGACAAACCGCCTACAAGCTCTTTACGCCCAGTAATTCCGGACAACGCTCGCACCCTACGTATTACCGCGGCTGCTGGCACGTAGTTGGCCGGTGCTTCTTCTACAGGTACCGTCACTTGCGCTTCGTCCCTGTCGAAAGAGGTTTACAACCCGAAGGCCGTCATCCCTCACGCGGCGTCGCTGCATCAGGCTTTCGCCCATTGTGCAATATTCCCCACTGCTGCCTCCCGTAGGAGTCTGGGCCGTGTCTCAGTCCCAGTGTGGCCGGTCACCCTCTCAGGTCGGCTACCCGTCGTCGCCTTGGTAGGCCATTACCCCACCAACAAGCTGATAGGCCGCGGGCCCATCCTGTACCGATAAATCTTTCCACCCCAAAGCATGCACTCTGAGGTCATATCCGGTATTAGACCCAGTTTCCCAGGCTTATCCCGAAGTACAGGGCAGATCACCCACGTGTTACTCACCCGTTCGCCGCTCGTGTACCCCGAAGGGCCTTACCGCTCGACTTGCATGTGTTAAGCACGCCGCCAGCGTTCGTCCTGAGCCAGGATCAAACTCTCCGTTGAAGACTCTCGAAAAGCCTCGAAAGGCTAATCAAAAATATCTGAACTAGAGTCCGAAAACCTAGCAAAGCCAAACACCAGCAAAAAGATTCGCTGTTGTTAAATGTCCAACCATCCCAACCGGGGGGTATGAGATAGCTAGAACCAATAAAATATTGGCACTGACATTCATCGACACACTATTGAGTTCTCAAAGAACACACGCACACACATCCACCACTCGATCTCTCGGGGGGTTTCAGCGAGGCAACTTGAACAGCTTAGCTCAGCCAGGCGCCCAGGTTCAAATCCGGGGTTCCAGTCGAGCTAGTGTGATCGTCAGGCGCTCCTCGTACAACCTCGTGTCCCTCGCTCCGCGTCTCCGCTGAGGCTCCGGGTTGGTGTCCGTGTCGCTCTGACTCGATAAAAGTTACGTGGCGCGATGATCAATGTCAAATCGCCTGGTCACAACCAACTTTCGGCGTCAACCCGCGGTACGCGAGGTTAATTCGCCGCCCCGACGCGCTCCACCTGACCGCCCAGCGACTGCAACTTCTCGACGAAGTTCGGGTAGCCGCGGTCGATGTGGAAGACATCGTGCACCTCGGTGACTCCGTCCGCGCACAGGCCCGCCAGCACCAGGCCGGCGCCGGCGCGAATATCGGAGGACCAAACCGGGGCGCTGGACAGCCGCGGAATCCCGCGGACGACCGCGTGATGGCCGTCGGTCCGCGCATCGGCGCCCAGACGGATCATCTCCTCGACGAAGCGGAAACGCGCTTCGAAGATATTTTCGGTGATCATCGAGGTGCCGTCCGCGATCGCGGCCAGGCCGATGGCCATCGGCTGTAGATCGGTCGGGAAACCCGGGAACGGCAGGGTGGAGAAGTTGACCGCGCGCGGACGCTCCTGCTGCACCACGCGAAAACCGTCCACGTCGAAGGAGATTCGGGCACCGGCCGAGCGCAGCTTGTCCAGCACGAGTGACAAATGCTTGGGATTCACCCCGGTGACCTTCACATCGCCCATCGTCATGGACGCGGCGATCCCCCAGGTCGCGGCGACGATCCGGTCGCCGATGACGCGGTGGTCGGTCGGCTTCAGCGTCTTCACACCCTGGATCGTGAGCACGGACGTACCCGCGCCACTGACCCGCGCGCCCATCCGCACCAGCATGTTGCACAGATCGACGATGTCGGGTTCGCGCGCGGCGTTGTCGATGACCGTCTCCCCCTCGGCGAGCACCGCCGCCATGAGGATGTTCTCCGTCGCACCGACGGACGGGAAATCGAGCCGGATACGCGCACCCTGCAGCTGATCGGCCTGGGCGACGACACAACCGTGCTCGATTTCGCTGGTCGCGCCCAGCAGACGCAGACCGGTCTGGTGCATATCGAGCGGGCGGGAGCCGATGGCGTCACCGCCGGGCAGCGCGACGACGGCGCGCTTGCACCGCGCCATGAGCGGGCCGAGCACGCAGACCGAGGCACGGAACTGGGTGACCGCCGGAAAGTCGGCGTGGTACTTCGGCTCGGCGGGCGTCGTGATGGTCACCACCGAGCGGTCGCCCGGGGCGTCGTCGGTAATGGTGACCTCGCAGCCGAGACCGCGCAGTACCTCGGCCATCAGGGGGACGTCGAGGATGTCCGGGCAGTTGGTGATCGTCGACGTGCCCTCCGCCAGGAGGGCGGCGGCCATCAGCTTGAGGACGCTGTTCTTCGCGCCTCCCACTGTCACCTCGCCGACGAGCCGATTGCCGCCGGTGACCAGAAACCGTTCGCTCACGCCACAACCTCGCCGGCGCTCGGTTGTGGTGTGCCGGAGGGCGCAGTGCCCACGGTTCCCTCGCTTCGCTCGCTCACGGGGCTAGCTTATCCATCCACGAGACGGCACATGTGTGTGTACGCGATCCCGGTGCACGGCTGAGCGGTTTGCGTGAAATGCGCTACCCCGTCACCAAGCCGAAGAGACTGTAAATCCGGGCCTCTCGTTCTGCGGCACCGTTGCATTTCGACTACGCTACCGCCGAGTCAGTTCGCTCGATGTCGACAGACCAACCCGCGGCGCAGCGCGCCCACCCTGGTGTCGGCCGAGGTCGAATCCCCTACCGACACCACAGGATCGAGGAATTCTCCGTTGATCACCGGCATACCGGGTCGAGCAGTCCGACCCGGCGCTCTCCTATCCAACCCCTGCTGAGCCGCTATGGATATCCCCGCACTCCAATCGAGTTGGCGCGACGTCGAGAAGGTCGGCGACGAAGCGGTTCTGTACTTCTACTCACACCTGTTCATGGCGCATCCCGATGTGCGGGCCATGTTCCCGGTTTCGATGGCCACGCAGCGCGGCAAGTTCTTCGCCGCCCTCGGCCGCATCGTCAGCAATGTGGACAAGATCGGCGCCGACCCGAGCTTCGTGCAGCAGCTCGGCCGCGATCACCGCAAGTTCGAAGTCGTTGCTGATCATTACCCCGCCGCCGGCGCCTCGCTGCTCGCGACCCTGCAGTACTTCCTGGGCGCCGCCTGGACCGACAGCCTCGCCGCCGATTGGGCCGAGGCCTACGGCATCGTCGCCAAACTGATGGTCGTCGCCGCCGAGGACGACGAAGCCACCTCCCCCGCCTGGTGGGACGCCGAAGTCATCGGCACCGACCGCCGCAGCATCGATGTCGCGGTGCTGCGAATTCGCCCGACCGAGCCGTACCCGTATGTGGCCGGACAGTCGATGGCCGTGGAGATTCCGCAGCGGCCCAAGATGTGGCGTTACTACACTCCGGCGAACGCGCCGCGGGCCGACGGCACCATCGATCTCAATGTGCAGATCGTCGCGGGCGGGCACGTCAGCGCGCCCCTGGCCCGCGAGATCCGGCCCGGCGACACGGTGCGGCTCGGTGCGCCGATCGGCACTGCGCTCACCCTGGCCGACGATCTGCGCGGCGATCTCCTGATGGTCGCCGGCGGAACCGGCCTGGCGCCGATGAGCGCGGTCATCGAACAGCTGGACGCGGATTGGCGGGAAACCGGCCGAACCACGAATGTCCATCTGTTCCACGGGGTTCGGACGCAATGGAACCTCTACGAACATCATTTCCTCAGCGAGATGGCCAACACCCGGCCGTGGTTCCGCTACACGCCGGTCGTCTCCGAAGACCCGACCTACCCCGGCGCCAAGGGTGTCGTCGGAACCGTCGCCGCCCAGGCGCACCACTGGCAGGGCTACACCGCGCTGGTGTGCGGATCAACGCCGATGATCGAGCACACCACCACCGCGCTGGCCGCGGCGGGCATGCCGCGCTCGGCTATCAGGTTCGAACAGTTCGACACGGTCGCGGAGCAAGAGCCCGCAGCGGCCGAGGCACCGGCAGCGATCGGCGCCGACACTATTCCGGCGGGGGCCGGGCATGAGGTGACGACATGGCGCTGAAGCCACGCGATATCGAGAAGGCGAAGTTCAAGAGATCGGCTCTGGGGCGGCGCGGTTACGACGAGAACGACGTCGAGGAATTCCTGGAGCGGGTCGCGCGCGAGGTGTCGCGGCTCAATGCCACCAATAAGCGGCTCAGCCAGCAACTCGAGTTCAGCGGTGAGAAATCGCTGTTGTCGGACAACGATTATCTGGCCTCCCGGGTCGCCGATCTGGAACGCCAGCTCGCGATGTACAAGTCCTCGACACCCGCGGACACGTTCACCGTCGAGCAGCTGCGCTCCGATCTCGCGGCGGTGCGCCGGGAAAACCATCAGTTGCGTGAGGAAGCGCAGCACGACCTGCTCGGGGTCAACATCCGCGCGGTGAACATGCTGAGCCAGGCGCAGTTGTCGGCGGAGTCGACCGTGGCCGAGGCCGAGGTCTACGCTCGCGAGCTGGTCGCGGCGGCCCGGCAGCAATACGCGGACATTCTGCGCCAGGCACAGGAGTCCGCGGCGCAGGCGGCCGACGGAATCGCCTCGCTGACCAATGTGCCCACGGGGGCGCCGGATCCGGTGCCCGCCGAGATCGAGTACATCCGCACCTACGCGCAGATCGCGCAGAAGCAGATGCACACCATCGTCGAGGCGCTGTTCAGCGAGATCGACAAGCTCGGCGAGCCGAAAGCGCCGCAGCAGCAGAACGCTTCGCGTCCGGTGCAGGCCGAGATCTCGACGCCGGTCGAGGCCGTGGACAAGCCCGCTCCGGTGTCGTACTGGAGTCCGGCGCAGCTCACCTCTTCCGACGACTTCAGCCACTAGTGCCGCCGAATCCCAAGCTGCGAATCGAAATTCCTTGCGCTACAGTGCTTTTCGATTCGCGGCCGAGGTTCGAAACGGCCACGACGAATTGAGAAGGGTAAGCCTGCAATGGCGGATTCCATTTATGACCAGATCGGCGGGGCCGAGGCCATCGCCGCTGTCGTCGACGATTTCTACGTCCGGGTACTGGCCGACGAGGAACTGGCCAGGTTCTTCACCGGCGTGAACATGTCCCGGCTCAAGGGGCTGCAGACCGAATTCTTCTGCGCCGCCCTGGGCGGACCAGAGACCTACAGCGGCGCCGGGATGCGTGACGTGCACCAAGGCCGCGGGATCGCGCAGAAGCACTTCGACCTGGTCGCGGGGCACCTCATCGCCGCGTTGAGTGGCGCGGGCGTGCCCGACGACACCGTCGAGCAGATCATCGCGGCGATCGCGCCGCTGTCCGACGACATTGCCAGCGCGGGCGTGCAGAGCTGATCGACAAACGCCGAAAGGGCCCTTTCATCCCGCGCGGATGAAAGGGCCCTTCGTCGTTTCGCGGCCGACTACTACTTCGCGCCGCCGGGCTGCCAGAGCACATCGCCGCCAGGGTTGGTGACCCGGCTGAGAATGAACAGCAGATCCGACAACCGGTTCAGGTAACGCGCGGGCAGCACGCTGGTGTCGTCCGGATGCGCGTCCACCGCGGCCCACGCCGAACGCTCCGCGCGCCGGGCAACGGTGCGCGCGGTGTGCAGCAGCGCGGCCAACGGGGTGCCGCCGGGCAGAATGAACGAATTCAACGGCGCCAGTTCGGCATTGAACTCATCGCACCAGCCTTCCAGGCGGTCGATGTAGTCCTGCGTGATGCGCAGCGGGGGATATTTGGGCTCGGCCACCACCGGGGTGGACAGATCCGCGCCCGCGTCGAAGAGATCGTTCTGCACCTGGCGCAGCACCGCCAGAATCTCGGGTTCGGGATCGCCCAGTGCCACGGCCACGCCGATCGCGGCATTCGCTTCGTCGCAGTCGGCGTAGGCGGCCAGGCGGGGATCGTTCTTGGAGACCCGGGAGAAATCGCTGAGACCGGTGGTTCCGTCATCGCCGGTACGCGTGTAGATCCGCGTGAGGTGCACGTTCACGAGATCCAGCGTAGTGGCTGGCGGGATCAGAGCCCGCCGAGACGGCGGGTGCGGTCCGACGGGCGGGATTCGACCCAGGACAGGAAAGCCGCGCGAGCGCCCCGGTCCAAGGCGATCTCGAAGCCGCCGTGGGCATCGGATACGCCGGTGACGATGATTTCGTCGGTCATGATGTCGTATTCGTCGCCGACGGGGCCGCGCCGTTCGCCGATCTCGATCCCCTGCCGGCGAATCACGGAATCGGGGCCCAGCTTCAAGCTGGTGAGTTTGTAGAAGACGAGGCGATCCTCGTCATAGCGGATCAAACCGTGCCGCCAACCCTGGCCACCGTTGGCGGGCAAGACCCGTAACAAGGCGGAGGTGCCGCCGCGGCGCAGCATTAGCAGGCGGTAGGTAGAAATCAGGGCGAGCGCGACCAGCATCAATACCAGGGTGATCAGAACAATCATCCCGGTCTGCAATGCGGTCCGTCCTTTCGCCCGGCCACCAGGCGCGGCAGCCGTTACCCATCCGTTGCGATATTCAAACACGAGTCTACAAACAGGCGACCACGGGGTAGCCCTTGTCCGACCGAAAAGCATTGTCGGCGGCGAAGATAACCTTCGCCGCCGACCTGCGCTATGAAATTACAACCGTACTCTCGTCAGTGCTCGGCGAGCGCTTCGACCGCGCGCACCTGAGCCTGAGCCACCGTCCGGTCCTCCTCGGAGGCCTCGGCGTCGGCGAGCACCTTGCGGGCCGCGTCGACATCGACCTCACCGGCGAACTCGGCAGTCTCGGCCAGCACCCGGACCGTATTGGCCGTGACGGAGAAGAACCCGCCGTGCACCGCCGCGACGATCCGCTCACCCTCGACCGGAACGATGGTCACGGTGCCGCCCTCGACCAACTGGCCGAGCAGCGGCTCGTGTCCCGGCATGATGCCGATCTGGCCCTCGGTGGTCTGCGCGCTGACGAACGAGGCCTGGCCGGACCAGAGCCTGCGTTCGAGCGCGACGAGGTCAACTGACATGTCCTTGCTGGACTCAGCCATCGTGGACTACTTTCCGGCGATCTTCTTCGCGGCCGCCTCGACGTCGTCGAGACCACCGCAGGAGTTGAACGCCTGCTCCGGGAAGTGGTCGAACTCGCCCTTGCAGACCCGGTCGAAGTCGTCGATGGTCTGCTCCAGCGGCACGACCGAGCCCGGCTGACCGGTGAACTTCTCGGCCACGATGAAGTTCTGGCCGAGGAACTTCTCCAGACGACGGGCGCGGCCGACGAGGACCTTGTCCTCTTCGGAGAGCTCGTCCATACCCAGGATGGCGATGATGTCCTGCAGTTCCTTGTACTTCTGCAGGATCCGCTTGACCTCGTTGGCCACCGCGAAGTGCCGGTCGCCGACGATCGAAGCCTCGAGGATACGAGAGGTCGAGGTCAGCGGGTCGACAGCCGGGTAGATGCCCTTCTGCGAGATCGGGCGGGAAAGCTCGGTCGTCGCGTCCAGGTGGGCGAAGGTGGTGGCCGGCGCCGGGTCGGTGTAGTCGTCGGCGGGGACGTAGATCGCCTGCAGCGAGGTGATCGAGCGACCACGGGTCGAGGTGATGCGCTCCTGGAGCTCACCCATCTCGTCCGCCAGCGTCGGCTGGTAACCCACGGCGGAGGGCATA
This sequence comes from Nocardia goodfellowii, assembly GCF_017875645.1. Lineage (NCBI taxonomy): Bacteria > Bacillati > Actinomycetota > Actinomycetes > Mycobacteriales > Nocardiaceae > Nocardia > Nocardia goodfellowii. The sequence goes on from NZ_JAGGMR010000001.1 coordinate 12,208, forward strand.
CGACCCAGCAGGGTCGAGACCTCGGAACCGGCCTGGGTGAAACGGAAGATGTTGTCGATGAACAGCAGCACGTCCTGGTGCTGCACGTCGCGGAAGTACTCGGCCATGGTCAGAGCCGAGAGGGCGACGCGCATACGCGTGCCCGGCGGCTCGTCCATCTGGCCGAAGACCAGGGCGGTGTCCTGCAGGACGCCCATCTCTTCCATTTCCAGGTGCAGGTCGGTGCCCTCACGGGTGCGCTCACCGACGCCGGCGAACACCGACGTACCGGAGAACTCACGCGCGATACGGGTGATCATCTCCTGGATCAGCACGGTCTTGCCGACACCGGCGCCACCGAACAGACCGATCTTGCCGCCCTTCACGTACGGGGTCAGCAGGTCGATGACCTTGATGCCGGTCTCGAGCAGCTCGGTCTTGCCTTCGAGCTGATCGAAGCTCGGGGGCTTGCGGTGGATGCCCCACTGCTCGCCGTCGCGGCCCAGGCCCGGGCTGTCCAGGCAGTCACCAAGGGCGTTGAAGACGTGGCCCTTGACGATGTCACCGACGGGCACCGAGATCGGCTTACCGGTGTCGGAGACGCTCGCGCCACGGACCAGGCCGTCGGTCGGCTGCATCGAGATGGTGCGCACGATGCCGTCGCCGAGGTGCTGGGCGACCTCGAGGGTGAGGGTCTTGGCCACCGACTTCAGAGCGATGTCGGCGTGCAGAGCGTTGAACAGCTCGGGGATCGAGCCGCGCGGGAACTCGACGTCCACGACGGGGCCGATGACCCGGACGACGCGGCCTGCGGTGCCACCGGCCCGAGCCGTGGTGTCTTGAGAGACAGCTGCGGTCATTGGTTTGGTTTCTCTTCCTGCGCTTTAGTCGCGGTCGCCGCTCGCGGCCAGCGCGTTGACGCCACCCACGATTTCGCTGATTTCCTGCGTGATCTGGGCCTGACGCACCGAGTTCGCCTCGCGCTGCAGCACACTGGCCAGCTCGTTGGCGTTGTCGGTGGCGGCCTTCATTGCGGTGCGCCGAGCCGCGGACTCGGATGCCGCTGCCTCGAGCAACGATGAGTAGATACGCGTGTTGATGTACTTGGGCAGCAGCGCCGCCAGCAGCACATCGGCGTCGGGCTCGAACTCGTACTGGGCCTTGATGTCAGCGGTCTCGGAATCCGAGAAGCTGTCCTCGCCCATATCGAAGCTCTCTTCGATGAAGCTGACCTGGATCGGCGCCAGGCGGCGCACCTCCGGGGTCTGCGTCAGCATCGAGACGAACCGGGTGTAGACGACATGCAGTTCGTCGACACCGGCGATGTTGCCCTCACCGTTGGGTGCGGGCACCTCGCCGTCGGCTCCGGCCATGAACGCCTCGACCAGGTGGTTGCACGCGGCCGACGCATCGAGGTAGGTCGGCTGCTGGGAGAACCCGGTCCACGCGGCCACCGGCGGACGGCTGCGGAAGGTGTAGTACGTGAGGCCTTTGTTGCCCATCACATACAGCACCGGCTCCTTGCCCTCGTTGCGCAAGGTGGTCATCAGCTCTTCAGCGCGCCGGAACACGTTGGAGTTGTAACCACCGCACATGCCGCGGTCACTGCTGATCACCAGAACCGCTGCCCGGCGCGGGTTTTCCCGCTCGGTCAGCAGCGGGTGCGCCAGGTTCTTCGACGCACTCGCCAGCTCGGCCAGCGCCTTGGTGATCTCCTCGGCGTACGGCTTGGCGGCCGCGACCCGGGCCTGAGCCTTGGTGATTCGCGAGGTCGCGATCAGCTCTTGGGCCTTGGTGATCTTCTTGGTCGAATTCACACTGCGAATGCGGGAGCGCAATTCACGCAAGCTTGCCATTGGTCACCCTCCCTTCATTCGCCAGTTCCGAATAGCGCATCAGCTAGTCCGACTTACTTCTCGACGTGCTTGCGGGTAACCGACAGCTTCTCGACCTCTTCGTGGTCGAGCTCGCCGGCTTCCGCCTCGTTCACCACGCGGCTGCCGTCCGAAGCGAGGAAGCCCGCCTTGAACTTGTCGGTCGCCGACGTGATGGCCTCGGCCGCATCGCCGTCGAGCGGCTTGGCGCCACCCTGCAGCGAGTCGAACGCGTCCTGGGCGTTGCGGTGCAGGTCTTCGAGCAGCTCGCGGTTGAAGCGACGGATGTCGCCGACCGGAACCGAGTCGTAGTAGCCCTTGTCCACCAGGAAGATCGAGATGACCTGGTCCTCGACCGAAACCGGCGAGTACTGGTTCTGCTTGAGCAGCTCGACCCAGCGGGCGCCGCGCTCGAGCTGAGCCTTGGAGGCGGCATCCAGGTCGGAGGCGAAGGCGGAGAACGCCTCCAGCTCACGGAACTGGGCCAGCTCCAGACGCAGCGAACCGGCGACCTTCTTCATGGCCTTGGTCTGGGCGGCGCCACCGACACGGGAAACCGAGGTACCGACGTTGATCGCCGGGCGGACACCCTTGTTGAACAGGTCGGACTCGAGGAAGACCTGGCCGTCGGTGATGGAGATGACGTTGGTCGGGATGAACGCCGAGACGTCACCGGCCTTGGTCTCGATGATCGGCAGACCGGTCATCGAGCCCGCGCCCATGGCGTCGGAGAGCTTCGCGCAACGCTCCAGCAGACGCGAGTGCAGGTAGAAGACGTCACCCGGGTACGCCTCGCGGCCCGGCGGGCGACGCAGCAGCAGCGAGATGGCGCGGTACGCCTCGGCCTGCTTGGTCAGGTCGTCGAACACGATCAGGACGTGCTTGCCCTGGTACATCCAGTGCTGGCCGATGGCCGAACCGGTGTAGGGGGCCAGCCACTTGAAGCCGGCGGAGTCCGAGGCCGGGGCCGCGACGATGGTGGTGTACTCCATCGCGCCGTGCTCCTCCAGCGCGGCCTTGACGCCCGCGATGGTGGAACCCTTCTGACCGATGGCGACGTAGATGCAGCGCATCTGCTTCGCCGGGTCGCCGGACTCCCAGTTCGCCTTCTGGTTCAGGATGGCGTCGATGCAGACCGCGGTCTTTCCGGTCTTGCGGTCACCGATGACCAGCTGACGCTGGCCGCGGCCGATGGCGGTCAGGGCGTCGATGGCGGTGATGCCGGTGGCCATCGGCTCCTCGACCGGCTGACGCTCCAGCACGGAAGCGGCCTGCAGCTCGAGCACGCGACGCTCTTCGGCCTCGATGTCGCCGAGGCCGTCGATCGGCTGGCCGAGCGGGTTGACCACGCGACCGAGGAAGTTGTCACCGACGGGGACCGAGAGCACGTCACCGGTCCGCTTGACTTCCTGGCCCTCTTCGATCTCGGCGAACTCGCCGAGGATGACCGCACCGATCTCGCGGTCTTCGAGGTTCAGCGCGACGCCGAGCACGCCGCCCGGGAACTCGAGCAGCTCGTTGGCCATTGCCGAAGGCAGGCCGGAGACGTGCGCGATGCCGTCACTCGCGTCGGTGACCACACCGATTTCTTCGATGGAGGTCTCGGGGGTGTAGCTCTGGGTGTAGCTCTCGATCGCGCTACGGATCTCGTCGGAGGAGATCGTCAGCTCCGCCATGTTCTTCCTGCTCTCGCTGTGTCGTTCTCGAATGTCGGGGGGTGGGCTAGGCCAGCTCGCGGCGCAGCCGCTCCAGTCGGCCGATGGCGCTGCCGTCGATCACGTCGTCGCCGACGCGGACAACCAGCCCGCTCAGCAGATTCGGATCGACCTCGACGTGTACTGCGACCGGCTTTCCGTAGATGCGCTGCAGGGAGCCGGCCAGCCGGTCCCGCTGCTCCTGGGTCAGCTCGATCGCGGCCTGCACATGCGCGACAATCTGTTCGCGCCGGGCGGCCGCCAAGTCGGACAGCGCGTCGAACGCGTCGCCGATGCTGGTCTTTTGCCGGACGACGGCCTGTTCGGCGAGGGCGACCGTGATGTCGGAGGCCTTGCCGTTCAGCAACCGGGCGATCAGTTCGCGCTTGGCCTGAGCCGGCTTGCCGCGATCCGACAGTGCCTGCTCCAGTTCGGGGCTGTCGGCGATGATGCGTCCGAGCCGGAACAGCTCGTCCTCCACCGCGTCGAGCTTGCCGCTGTCGGCTGCCGACTCCAGCAACGCTTCCTGCCCGAGCAACACCAGGGTGTCGACCAGATCGGCGGTGCGGGACCAGTCCTGGGCCACGGCGGTGGTCAGCACTGCCTGTGTGGCAGGACTGACCTTGCCGCCGAAGACCCGCTCGCTCAGCTCGGCACGCGCCGAACCAGGCACCGACACGTCCGCGAGCGCAACACGCAGCGAACGCTGTTCGTCCAGCACGGCGACAACGGCGAACAGTTCAGAGCCCGTCGTGGCGGCAACGCTGTCGCTTCCGGTCAGAGCGGCGCGCAGCGCCTCTCGGGACCGGGCGCTCGCCTCACGGCTCGCTGCGTACATGCTTCTCACTTTCGCGTCGTTACCTTCCGACCCCGATGCCGGCATTCGACTCGTCGAGTTCGGTCAGGAACCGCTCGATCGATGCCGCCTGCTTGGCTTCGTCCGAAACCGACTGACCGATAACCTTCTCGGCCAAGTCGACGGCCGTACGGCCGACTTCGGAACGCAGCTCGTTCTGGATCTGCTGGCGCTGGGCTTCCAGCTGGCTGTGGCCGGCGGCCACAATGCGATCGCTCTCGGCCTGGGCCTCCGAGCGCATCTGCGCCAGGATTTCCTGCCCCTGGGTCCGGGCTTCCTCACGGATGCGCGCGGCTTCCAGGCGAGCGTCGGCCAGCTGCTGCTTGTACTGCTCGAGTGTCTGCTGGGCTTCTTCCTGCGCGACCTCGGCGCGGGCGATGCCGCCCTCGATCTTCTCGGCACGCTCGTCCAGCACCTTCATCAGGCGGGGAACGACGTACTTGTAGAAGACGATGCCGATTACGAGCAGGCAGACTGCCGACCAAAAGATGTCATACGGCTCGGGAATGAGGGGGTTGCGTTCCTCCCCCGCAGTTTCCGCGAGCACAGTCATGCCGGTCATGGCAATCAGAAGATGAAGCCGGCGACGAGGCCGATCAGGGCCAGCGCCTCGGTGAACGCGATACCGAGGAACATGTTGGTCCGGATCGTGCCCTGCAGTTCGGGCTGGCGGGCGATGCCCTCGATGGCCTTACCGACCACGATGCCGACGCCGATGCCGGGGCCGATGGCGGCCAGGCCGTAGCCGATGGCGCCGAAGCCCTTGAACTTCTCGCCGGTGGTGGCGGCTTCCTGGGCCAGGTACGCGAGGCTCATGAGTTTCTTTCCCTTTCTGTTGCACACACCGCCGGTCGGCGGGGAGCAGGTATCCAGTCGTTAGTTGTCGGTCAGTGAGAATCTGCGTGCTGGGCAAGTCCGATGTAGACGGCGGTCAGCAGGGCGAAGACGTACGCCTGCAGGAAGACCACCAGCAGTTCGAACAGCGTGAATCCGAGGCCGGCCAGCAGCGAGAACGGCGAGAAGATCTTCATCCACGCCACGGCGTCGAAGAGGAAGAACTGCGTCGCGCTGAAGAACAGGACCAGCATGATGTGGCCCGCCAGCATGTTCGCCATGAGTCGGACGGTCAGCGTGAACGGCCGGAGCACGAAGGTCGAGATGAACTCGATCGGGATCAGCAGCAGATGCAGCGCGGGCGGAACATTCGGAACCACGATGGAGCTGCGCATGTACTTGAGGAAGCCGTACTTCTTGATGCCCACGTAGTTGAAGGTGACGTAGGCGAGCACGGCCAGTACCAGCGGCATGCCGATGCGGGCGTTCGACGAGATGTTCAAACCCGGAATGACACCGGAGAAGTTCAGAAAGAGGACCGTGAAGAAGATGGTCGCGATGAGCGGGAAGAACTTGCGCCCGGATTCTTTACCGAGAACCTCGTCGCAAATCTGCTCCTTGACGAAGAGCAGGCCATATTCGGCGACGTTCTGCAAGCCGCGCGGGACGATCTTCGGGCTGCGGAATGCCAGCAGCATGAAGCCGAGTAGCAGCGCCGTCATCAGGATGCGAACGAGCATCAAACGGTCGAGTTCGAAGAACGTTCCCTCGAACAGCACAGCTTCAGGGAAAAAGTCATCTAGCGAAGGCGCATGGAACTCGCCCGCCGCCAAAGTGGTGACGCTCAGCGTTCTCTCCCGTGTTCGGGCCGCGGGTACGGTCATATCCCGCGGTTCGATCGGACATTGACGATCAATTTGGGTCGACTAGGTCGGCTCGAAGTTCGTCAGCAGCTGAGCGGCAAACCGCTTGGGCGTCTGTACGTGTGTCGGCGACATCGTCGACATGCAGAACCGAAACCCTCCGGGCCCGGTACGGCAGTAAGCATAGCGGCACTTGGCGGGGTCTAGGTGACCCCCCCTACCTTGGGTGCTTGCTTACCAACACTTTACCAAGTTATCTACGACGCTGTGTAGGGGGGTGAGCATTTTTCCTACTCGCCGGTATCGGAGTCGCCCGCCGGAGTCGTCACGTACGGAACCTTCTGGCGCAGAACGCCGTAGGTCTCGGCGCCCAGAACGATCAGCAGCGCGCCCACCACGGTGAGGAACAAAGCTATCCGGTTGTAGAAATCGAATTGCTGCAGCAGGGCCACCACCAACAGCACCACGAGCAGCTTGCCCACCCAGCTGACCAGGATGATCAGGCCCGCGGTGCTCGGCGGCAGCTTGGCTCCGAACAGCACCGCGGCGGCCGTGGTGAGGATGAATCCGCCGCCGATGGCGGCGCCGATCAGCGCGCCCCACAGGCCGGGCATCCCGGCCGCCGCGGTCGCGATCGAGACGGCGAGCACCACCAGGACGACCAACCCGATGAGGCCGTATCGCAGCGCCGACCGCAGCGGAGCGTCGGGTCCGGGGATCGGCTTCGGAGTAAAGGTCACGATCGGAACTTTACCCGGGCGGCAGCCGGTCCGCGGCGGCCCCGTTACGGCGCAGACCCGGAACGGCAGTCACTACCAAAGCGAGCAGCAACCCCGCAGCCATCACCAATACGACCACCGTTCGATCCATCAGCGAACTGCCGACCGCGCCGAACGCGAGCACGCCGACCCACAAATAAATGAGCAACACCACTCGCCGCTGCGAATGTCCGATCTGCAACAATCGGTGATGTAAGTGCATTTTGTCCGGAGTCGAAAAACTCACGCCCGCACGCACCCGGCGCACGATCGCCAGCACGAGATCCAGCACCGGAATAAACATCACCGCTCCGACCAGCAACAGCGGCGAGAGCAGGCCGACGACGTCGCGCGGACCGAAGCCCTGCAGCGGAATGCGGCCCGAGGCACTGGTGGACACCGCGGCCAGCACCAGACCGATCAACATCGAACCCGAATCACCCATGAAAATCCGGGCGGGCGAGAAATTGTGCGGCAGAAAACCCAGGCACGCACCCGCCATGGCGGCGGCGAGCAGCGCGGGCGGGTAGGTGTCTACCGAACCGCGCTCGCTCATCAAACCGACAGCAAACACGAATACCGCGGCGGCGCAAATCAATCCGAGGCCTGCGGCCAGACCGTCGAGCCCGTCGACGAAGTTCATCGCGTTCACCAGCGTGACCGTCACCGCGACCGTCACCAGGCCGCCCTGCAGCGCGTCCAGCGAAACTGTCGAATTGGTCAAAGGGTTGTAAATGGAGTACCAGCTCAGGCCCATCACCGTCATCACACCGGCCGCCGTGACCTGACCGGCGAATTTGGTCAGCGCGTCCAGACCCCAGCGATCGTCGACAATGCCGACTGCCACGATGATCGTGGCCGCGATCAGCACTGCCGAAATATCGGGGGCGTAGTCGAACCCACGACGCAGGGCGGGCAATTGGTGCGCGAAGAGCAGGGCGGCGATCAAACCGACATACATGCCGACACCGCCCATCCGCGGAATCGGCTTGACGTGGACATCACGCTCCCGGGGCACGGCTACCGCGCCGAACGCGATGGCCAGCGTCCGGATTCCGCCGGTGGCCAGGAACGTCACTGCGGCCGAGATCAGCAGCACGAGCAGTAGCTCGCGCAGCGGCACAACAGCACTCATCCGATCACCGGGCAGCAGGACTGGTGAGTTCGTCCGGCTTCATCCCGAGCACCTCGGCGATTTCGGCCACCGGCACCGCGCCCGCGCGCAGGATCCGCGGCTGATCGGAGGTGAGGTCGACGATGGTGGAGGCGACGGCATGATCGGCCGGCCCGCCGTCGAGATATACATTGACCAGGGAACCGAGCTGATCGCGCGCCTCGGCGGCGGTCGTGGCCGGCGGCTGACCGGACACATTGGCGCTGGACACCGCGAGCGGGCCCACCTCCCGCAGCAACTCCAGCGCGACCGGGTGCAGCGGCATCCGCAGCATCACCGTTCCGCGCGTATCACCGAGGTCCCAGGCGAGCGAAGGCGCTTGCTGCACAACAAGACTCAGGCCACCAGGCCAGAACGCCCGGATCAGCTCCCGGGCCTGCGGACGCACCGAGAACACCAGGCCATCGATGGTGTGCCAGGAACCCACCAGCACCGGCACCGGCATGTCCCGCCCGCGCCGCTTGGCCGCCAAAAGCGAGGTCACCGCGGTCGCGTCGAAGGCATCGGCGGCCAGGCCGTACAGCGTGTCGGTGGGCAACACCACCAATCGCCCCGACTTCAGGGCGCTGGTCGCTGCGGACAGTCCGGCGGCACGCGAGTCGGACTCCGCGCAGTCGTAGACGGTACTCACGGCCCCTATGTTAGAGCTAGACGTCAGCAACACGAACGGCAGCCGGGGGGAACAAGAAACGAGCCATCCGGCAGGTCTGGACCGCCGGATGGCTCGTTGATGGTACGTATCAGAGCACTACCCAGAGCGACTGGCCGCCGGCCGAGTCCCCGACACACCTGCCGTCGCGGATATTCTTGACAACAGTGAGGCGGTGATTCAGAACAGCGGAGCAGGCTTCCGGGGCCGTGGCATACCGCCCATGGGATCCTGCCTTCCAATAGGCCATACATTGCCAGTTGTCACTCGGCTGTGTCCCTGGCGCGCACCGGGGCTGGGCATCTGCAAAGCCCGGTCCAAAAAGAGTTGAGCTGACAACGGCTCCAGCGATAACCGCGAGACGTACGAACATACTTCCCCCCAATGTGATTCACAACACGTAGTCGTAGATCATACTGCGCGACGACGGTTACGGACAAAGGGATATTGGGCGTTCCGTTAAGTGCGGGTGGCGACCACGAAGCGGGGTTTTTCCGCAAGGTCCAGGTGTTCGGCGATGTCGGTGAACTGGCCGGATTCGGCGAGCAGCTCGGCGGCAGCGGAGCCGTTGGTGTCGTCGTGTTCGATGGCGAGGGCGCCGGTGGGGCGAAGCAGGCGGGTGATCACGGGGATCATCGGGCGGATGACATCGAGGCCGTCCGCGCCCGCGAACAGGGCGCGGTGTGGATCGTGTTCCGCCACTTCGGGATCCAGCTGCGCGCCCGCGGGAATGTAGGGCGGGTTGGAGACGACCAGGTCGACGCGGCCACTCAGGTCGGTGAGCAGAGTGGGGCCGGTGGCGTCATCGGCGTAGAGAGTGATCGGGGTGTCGCCCGCCGCGATGCGGTCGTCGGCGTTGCGGCGGGCCCACTTCAGGGCATCGGGATCGATTTCGACCGCGTGCACGTCGGCATCGGGACGGGCGTGCGCGATCGCCAGCGCCAGCGCACCGGAACCGGTGCACAGGTCGACGACGATCGGCTGGTGGTCGTGCGGCAGCGCCGCCAAACGCGCCAGTGCCCAGGCGAACAGGACCTCGGTCTCCGGACGCGGCACGAAAACACCGGGACCTACCGCGAGATCGATCGCGCCCATGGCGGCGATCCCGGTCAGGTGCTGCAGCGGCACATGACGCGCGCGCTGGTCGACGAGCGCGCGGAAATCGGCGAGCAGGCCGGGTTCGACCAGCGGAACCAGCGCCAGCCGGCCACGTTCCACCCCGAGCAGATGCGCCGCCAGCAGTTCGGCATCGGCGCGCGGACTATGCATGCCCGCGGCGTGCAATACCTCGGCGGCTTCGTTGATCGCCGGGCGCAACGCCACCCGGCGAACCTCGGCCGGTGCACCTTCTACCGTGCTCATACCCGCACCTCGCCGACGCTCGGCTCCGGCACGCGCAGTGCGCGCCGGTACCTGATTCGCTCACTGCGTTCGCTCATGCGCTCCAGGTTATTCCGCGGCCATGCGGGCTTCGCGGTCCGCCTTGCCCAGGGCGTCGAGCAGGGCGTCCATATCGCCCGCGAGCACGGCGTCGAGATTGTGCGCCTTGAAACCGATGCGGTGGTCGGCGATGCGGTTCTCCGGGAAGTTGTAGGTGCGGATCCGCTCGGAGCGGTCGACCGTGCGGATCTGGCTGGCGCGGCCCGCGGCGGCTTCCTGTTCGGCCTCTTCCTCGGCCAGGGCCTGCAGCCGCGCGGCCAGCACCTGCATGGCGCGGGCCTTGTTCTGCAACTGCGAGCGCTCGTTCTGACAGGTCACGACAATGCCGGAGGGCAGATGCGTGATGCGCACGGCGGAGTCGGTGGTGTTGACGCCCTGGCCGCCCTTGCCCGAGGAGCGGTACACGTCGATCCGCAGATCGGTTTCGTCGATCTGGACTTCTTCGACCTCGTCGGGTTCGGGGTAGATCAGCACGCCGGCGGCGGAAGTGTGGATGCGGCCCTGCGACTCGGTGACCGGCACGCGCTGCACCCGGTGCACGCCGCCCTCGAACTTGAACCGCGACCAGACACCGTCGCGGGCGGCGTCCCTGCTCTTGATCGACAGCGTGGCTTCCTTGTATCCGCCAAGGTCGGAGACGGTGGCGTCGAGCACCTCCACCTTCCAGCCGTGCCGTTCGGCATAGCGGATGTACATGCGGGCCAGGTCGGCGGCGAACAGCGCGGATTCCTCGCCGCCCTCACCGGATTTGACCTCGAGGACGACATCGTCGCCGTCGTGCGGGTCACGGGGGGCGAGCAGGTCGGCCAGGGTCTTCTCGAGTTCCTCGGCCTGGCGCTGCAGTTCGGGAATTTCCGAGGCGAACGCCGGATCGTCGGCGGCCAGCTCCTGGGCGGCGGCCAGATCGTCGTGCGCGGCCTTCAGCTTGTTATAGGTGGACATCACCGGCGCCAGCTCGGCGAACCTCTTACCGACCCGGCGCGCGGCGCCCGCGTCGTTGTGCAGCGACGGATCGGCCAACTGCGTCTCCAGGCCCTGGTACTCGGCCAGAATGTCGTCGATCGCGGACGGCTGCGTCATGATGTGCTTCCTTGTCTATTTCTGCCGTGCGAGGGGCTCTGGAAATGCACCGACGCCCGGTCTGCAGCGCAGAACCGGGCGTCGATGGGGAAGCTAGGAGGCGTCTTCGGCCTTCTTGCCCGCACGCTTGCCGTAACGAGCCTCGAAGCGAGCCACGCGGCCGCCGGTGTCGAGGATCTTCTGCTTGCCGGTGTAGAACGGGTGGCACTGCGAGCAGACCTCGACGGTGATGTGTCCGGACTCCTTGGTGGAGCGAGTCTGGAAGGTGTTGCCACAACCACAGACGACGGTGGTGTCGACGTAGGTCGGGTGGATTCCTGCCTTCATGGGTGTCCTTTCGAAATTGGCCGCCGGGTCGCCCGCGAAGGAGCGTGAACCGGAGCCGACTAGGCGGGATTGTCTGCCGATGGGCAGACGCACAGCGGCCCAGTATGCCAGAACCGCCACTACGCTGCCAAAACGCCCCCGGCCCCCGCTCTATTCCCGGGGCCTGAGTAGGCCCGCTTCCCGCCCGCCCCGAGAAGTGCGGGCACGCGATCGGAGCGCTCTTGCGGAACCCTAAGACGGGTAGTTCGCTACTCAAGAATGCGAACACAGCTGTTCATAGAGTTTGGGGACCTGAAGTAGAGAGCACACCGGCGTGCCGAAGACAGAGAGGAGAACGATATGAGCAACCGCATCGCCTCGGCGGTTTTCGGTTTGTTGACTCTCGCTGTCGCGGTGGGCTGGTTCGCGATACCGGAAACCTCCCCCACCTATCCGGCAGCGGAAACCGTCGGCTACTACCAGGCCGACGCCGCCGCCCCGGACGCCGCGGACTCGGCCACCATTCTACTGACCTTCATGATCGCCGGAGCGGCGCTCATCGGACTGTTCTTCTTCCGCCCTGATACGCCGAAAGGGCCTCGCCTGCGCGAGACCCTTTCGGCAGCACTCGAGTTCGTCCTACTCGTCGATCGCGCCACCCGGCGCTGTCTTGCTGACCGACATCAGGAACTCCAGGTTGTTCTTCGACTTCTTCAAACGGTCGATCAGCAGATCGATCGCCTGATGCGAATCCAAGCCGGACAGTACGCGGCGCAGCTTGTGCAGCACGGCCGCCTCGTCCGGGCTCAGCAGTAGTTCGTCCTTACGGGTACCGGACGGGTTGACGTCCACCGCGGGGAACACGCGCCGTTCCGCGATCTTGCGGTCCAGCTTGAGCTCGGCATTACCGGTGCCCTTGAACTCCTCGAAGATCACCGTGTCACCGGTCGAACCGGTTTCCACCATGGCGGTGGCGATGATGGTCAGGGAGCCGCCGTTCTCGATATTGCGCGCCGCGCCGAGGAACCGCTTGGGCGGGTACAGCGCGGTCGAGTCGACACCACCGGAGAGGATGCGGCCCGAGGCAGGCGAGGAGTTGTTGTACGCACGGCCCAATCGGGTGATCGAGTCGAGCAGCACCACAACGTCTTTGCCCATCTCCACCAGACGCTTCGCCCGCTCGATGGCGAGCTCGGCGACCGAGGTGTGATCTGACGGCGGCCGGTCGAAGGTGGAGGCGATGACCTCACCCTTCACCGAACGCTGCATATCGGTGACCTCTTCGGGACGTTCGTCGACCAGCACAACCATGAGGTAGACCTCGGGGTTGTTGATCGCGATCGCGTTCGCGATGTCCTGCATGATCGTCGTCTTACCGGCCTTGGGCGGCGAGACGATCAGGGCGCGCTGGCCCTTACCGATCGGCATGATCAGGTCGATCACACGCGTGGTCAGCTTGTTCGGCTGAGTTTCCAGGCGCAGACGCTGGTTCGGGTACAGCGGCGTGAGCTTGCTGAACTCCGGACGACGCCTCGCCGCCTCGACCTCGCCGCCGTTGACCGTGTCCAGGCGCACCAGCGGATCGAACTTCTGCCGCTGGTTGCTCTGCTCGCCGTCGCGCGGGGCGCGCACCGCACCGGTGATCGCGTCACCGCGGCGCAGGCCGTTCTTACGCACCAGGTTCATCGACACGTAGACGTCGTTCGGCCCGGCCAGGTAGCCCGAGGTGCGGACGAACGCGTAGTTGTCCAGCACGTCCAGGATGCCGGCGACCGGCTGCAGCACGTCGTCCTCGCGGATTTCGAGCTCGCGGGCCTCGCTGCCGGTGGTGCCGCCCTCGCGGTCACGCCCACGGCGCCGTTCGCGGAAACGACGGCCTCGGCGGCCGCGGCCACCTTCCTCGTCGTCGCCGCCACGGTTGTCGCGGTCCCGATCCTGGCCACCACGGTTTTCACCGCCGCGGTTCTCGCCACCACGGTTTTCGCCACCACGGTTTTCGCCACCGCGGTTGCCGCCGTTGCCATTTCCGTTCTGGTTGCGATCGCCGGACTGGCTGCGCTCACCCGACTGGTTGCGCTCACCCGACTGGCCGCGTTCACCCGACTGATTGCGATCGCCGGACTGATTGCGCTCACCCGACTGGTTGCGCTCCCGGCGACGCTCGCCCTGTTCGGCATCCTGCTTCGGCTCGTCACCACGCGCCTCGGCGTTGTCGCCGCCGGATCGCGCCTGGTCACGGCCGCGCCGCTGCCGACCCCGGCCTCGCTGGCCGGCTTCCCGGCCGCCGTCCTCGGCGGCCTCGACCGGCGCGGCATCCGCCGGCGCGGTGTCGGTCTTCGCGGCCTTGGCCGGAGCGGCCTCAGGCGCGGCGGCGGCTTCGGGAGCCGCGGCCTTGGGCGCCTTCGCCGGTGCGTCGTTCGCCGCAGGCGTCACGTCGAGGGTCGCCTGCTCGGCCTTCGCTTCGCCGCGCGTGGACTTCTCAGCCTTCTCGGCTTTCGCGGGCGCCGGCTTTCCGGCCTGATTCTCCTTGATGGCGGCGATCAAATCGCCTTTGCGCATTCCGGAGGTTCCTCGGATTCCGAGCTCCCCCGCAAGCTGGCGCAACTGCGGCAACAACATTCCAGTCAGCCCCGATCGTGCGACGTCGGTGTGTTCGCTCATCTTCGAAATCTGTCCGGATTCACTTTCGCGACCCGAGTTATTTGGGTTGGAATCCACCCCGGGTGTCGCGAGCAGGTCCGTATCTGTCACGGAAATCCTTTCCTTCCCTCGATTGCCGTGTGCTATTTCGAGGGTTCGTCCCGCAGTCCGGGCACTGTGCCGGACTCGGATGCCGTATATCACCTGCTCCACCGGACCCGGCGGTTGCGCCACCGGTTATGCAGGGCCCAACTCCAAGAAGGTGGGAGAGATCATTCCAGTTGCGCAGCTACGCAGCACCTCCATGGCCTGGAGGCTCGAGCCTGGAGCCTGCTGGAGCGATTGCCCTGATGAAGCACCGGCGTCTGATGCGCACGATGTACGGACTTGCCCAGGATAGCTGGATAGTGTGAAGCTCGGCAAGGCAGACTCGCCGTTAGCTGACCTGGACTCCCTCGGCGAGTCCAGGCTCGACCACGCGGAGGCCGTCGGCGGCCGCGAGTTCGGCCAATTCCACGGGGAATTGGCTGGTACACAAGGCCAGTACCGTCGGCCCCGCGCCGGACACCGTCGCCGGAATCCCGGCTTCCCGCAATCGCGCTATCCAGGCCGTCGTCAACGGCAGCGCGGGCGCCCGCTGCGCCTGGTGCAGGCGGTCCATGGTGGCCGACATCAGCAGGTCAGGACGCTTGGTGAGCGCCACGACCGCGAGCGCGGCCCGGCTGACATTGAACGCGGCGTCGCCGTGCGGCACCGTATCGGGCAGCAAACCCCTGGTATGCGCGGTGGAGGACCGAACCTCGGGAATGAGCACCACCGGGCGCAATGAGGAATGCGCGTCCAGTCGCACGGCCCGGTAGCCGCGACCATGGGAGCTGTCCGCCTCGACGGCGGATTCGGTCCAGGACACGACGACGCCGCCGAGCACGCTGGCCGCCGCGTTGTCCGGATGGCCTTCGAATTCCGAAGCCAGCTGCACCTGCTCTGCCAGGTCCAGGGCGAGTTCGGGATCGAGTTTCGCGGCCAGCGCGCTGCCCGCGGCCAAGCCGCCGACCACCGCGGAGGCCGAGGAACCGAGACCGCGGGAGTGCGGAATCACGTTGCGGCACACCACATCGAGGCCATCGGCCCAGACGCCGGCGGCCTCCAGGCCACGCTCGATCGCCCGCACGACGAGATGCGAAGGACCCCAGGGCACGTCATCGGCGCCCTCACCCTCGACCCGGATCGTAAGGCCGGAATCGGTAGTGCGCACTTCGATCTCGTCGTAGAGGCCCAAAGCCATTCCGAGCGAGTCGAATCCGGGCCCGAGATTGGCGGTCGAGGCCGGAACCCGGGCGGTGACCGCGATTCCGGCGGGCAAGGTCCGGGCCCGAGCCGAATTCCGCTCGGCGTCGGGAGCCAATTGGGTTTCGCGCGAGTTCAACTCAGGCCAGCTCGAGTTCGCGGGCGATGGCGACCGGGTCCACCGCGATGGCCTGCACCTGCGGCATGCCCAGCAGGGCGGTGTCGGGGTCCTTGAGGCCGTTGCCGGTGACGGTGCAGACGACGGTGAGACCGGAATCCAGCCAGCCCTCCTTGCGGGCCGCCAGGACACCGGCGACCGACGCGGCCGAAGCGGGTTCGACGAACACGCCCTCGGTGGCGGCGATCAGGCGGTATGCCTCGAGAATTTCCTCGTCGGTCGCCGCGCGGAAGGTGCCGCCGGACTGCTCCTTGGCCTCCATCGCGCCGTTCCAGGACGCCGGGGCGCCGATCCGGATGGCGGTGGCGATGGTTTCCGGGTTCGACACCGGAGCGCCGTTGACCAGCGGGGCGGCGCCGGCGGCCTGCACGCCGAGCATGCGCGGCAGGCCGTTGGTGCGGCCGTCGGCGTAGTACTCGCGGTAACCGCGCCAGTACGCGGTGATGTTGCCCGCGTTGCCCACGGGCAACGCGTGCACGTCGGGCGCCTTGCCCAGCACATCGCAGATTTCGAAGGACGCGGTCTTCTGGCCCTCGATCCGGGCCGGGTTGACCGAGTTGACCAAGCCGACCTCGGGGAAGTCGGAGGTGACCTTGCGGGCCAGCTCCAGGCAGTCGTCGAAGTTGCCGTCCACCTGGATGATCTTGGCGCCGAGCATGACGGCCTGGGCCAGTTTGCCCATGGCGATCTTGCCCTGCGGGATCAGCACCGCGCAGCTCATGCCGGCGCGGGTGGCGTAGGCGGCGGCCGATGCCGAGGTGTTGCCGGTGGACGCGCACAGCACGGCCTTCTGGCCGCGGTACTTGGCGTCGGTCATGGCCATGGTCATGCCCCGGTCCTTGAAGGAACCGGTCGGGTTCGCGCCCTCGACCTTGAGGTACACCTCACATCCGGTCAGCTCCGACAGGTGCGGTGCGGGCACCAGCGGGGTGCCGCCCTCGAACAAGGTCACCGGCTCCCAGTCGGCCGCGCCTTCGAGACGGTCACGGTAGGCCGCGATCAGGCCCGGCCAGCGGGAGTGCACCTTGGCCTGCGGCGCGACACCTGTCGTATTCATTCGTCCGTGCCTTCCAATCTCAAAACGCTGGTCACCGATGTGACGGATTCCATCTCCGCCAGCGCGGCGACGGTGTCCGCGAGCGCCGACTCCAGGGCGTGGTGGGTGACCACGACCAGTCGTGCGCCCTCGCCGTGCCCGGCCTGGCGGACGGTGGAGATGCTGACGCCGTGGTTGGCGAACTCCCCCGCGACCTTGGCCAGGACACCCGGGATGTCTTCGACCTGCAGGTTCACGTGGTAGCGGGCCGGCGTGTCACCGATCGGGGCGATCGGTAGCTCAGCATAAACCGATTCGCCCGGAGCCCGGCCACCGTAGAACTTGTTGCGGGCGGCCATCACCAGGTCGCCGAGCACCGCGGAGGCGGTCGGCGCGCCACCGGCGCCCTGCCCGTAGAACATCAACCGGCCGGCGTTCTCCGCCTCCACGACCACGGCATTGAAGGCGCCGTTGACCGCGGCGAGCGGGTGCTTGCGCGGGATCAGCGCCGGGTAGACGCGGACCGAGATACGGTCCTTGCCGCCCTCGGCCGCGGGCGGGTTACCCGGAATGCGTTCACAGATAGCCAGCAGTTTGACCGTGCAATCCAGCGCGGAGGCGGTTTCCAGATCCTCGGAGGTGATCTTGGAGATGCCCTCGCGGTAGACGTCGGCGGCGGTGACCCGGGTGTGGAACGCCAGCGAGGCCAGGATCGCGGCCTTGGAGGCGGCGTCGTAACCCTCGACGTCGGCCGTCGGGTCGGCCTCGGCGTAACCCAGCCGGGTCGCTTCCTTCAGCGTGATCCCGTAGTCGGCGCCGGTCTCGTCCATCGCGGAGAGGATGAAGTTGGTGGTGCCGTTGACGATGCCGACCACCTTGTTCACCCGGTCACCGGACAGCGACTGGATGAGCGGGCGCACCACCGGGATCGCCCCGGCGACGGCGGCCTCGAAGTAGAGGTCGGCGCGGTTGCGCTCGGCGGCGGCGGCGAGTTCGCCGGTGTAGTCGGCCAGCAGTGCCTTGTTCGCCGAGATCACCGACTTGCCCGCGTTCAGCGCGGCCAGGATCAGGCCGCGGGCCGGGTCGATACCGCCCATGACCTCGACGACCAGGTCGACGTCGGCGCGCGCGACCAACGCTTCGGCGTCGGTGGTCAGCAGTTCGGCCGGAAGGCCGCGGTCCCGCTCCAGGTTGCGCACGGCGACGCCGCGCAGCAAGACCGGAGCACCGACCCGCGACCGCAGATCATCGGCATGGTCGCGGAGGATGCGCACGACCTCGGTGCCGACATTGCCCATACCGAGCACCGCGACGCCGATCGGACGATCGATGCCCCAGCTACTTCTCTGTTCGGGCGCACCCGCCACCCGACCGCCAACCTCGGCGGAATCGCTACGCGATGCTGTCATTGTCGTTCACCTCCAGGCTGAGCAAATCCGCCACCGTTTCCCGGCGCAGAATCAAACGCGGCTGACCATCCCGGACGGCGACGACCGCCGGACGGGTCAACTGGTTGTATCGGCTCGACATCGAATAGCAGTACGCGCCGGTCGCCGCGACGGCGATCAGGTCGCCCGGACCGACGTCGGCGGGCATCCACGTGTCGCGGATGACGATATCGCCACTCTCGCAATGCTTTCCGACGACGCGCGCCACCACGGCGGGCGCCTCCGAGGATCGCGAGACCAGGCGGCAGTCGTAATCGGCCTGATACAGCGCGGGCCGGATGTTGTCGCTCATACCGCCGTCGACGCTGACGTAGCGGCGGCGGTTGCCACCGTCGAGTGAGACGTCCTTGATCGTGCCGACCTCGTAGAGGGTGACGGTGCCCGGTCCGGCGATGGCCCGGCCGGGTTCCACCGCGATCTCCGGCGTGGGCAGGCCCGCGTGCGCCGCCTCGGTCTCCACCAGGCCGCGCAGTTTCAGCGCGAACTCGTCCAGCGGCGGCGGATCGTCGTTGGGCAGGTATGAAATACCAAGGCCGCCACCGAGATCCAGGATCGCGATCTGCGCGGTGCGCTCGACGCCGAACTTCTCGATGGCTTCGCGCAGCAGGCTGAGCAGACGGCGAGCGGCGATCTCGAAGCCGTCGATCTCGAAGATCTGGGAACCGATGTGCGAGTGCAGGCCGACCAGGCGCAGATTGTCGGCGTCGAAGACCCGGGCCACCGCCTCCATGGCATTGCCGCCGGCGATCGAGAAACCGAACTTCTGATCCTCGTGCGCGGTCGAAATGTATTCGTGCGTATGGGCTTCCACGCCGACGGTGACACGGACCAGCACGTCCTGCACCACGCCCGCCGCGGCGGCGACCGCCTCCAGTCGCTCGATCTCGTAGAGTGAGTCGACTACCACGTGGCCCACGCCCGCGGCGACCGCCGCCTCCAGCTCGGCTACGGATTTGTTGTTGCCGTGCAAGGCGATTCGCTTCGCGGGGAAACCCGCGTGCAGCGCGATGGCGAGTTCGCCGCCGGAACACACGTCCAGGGACAAGCCCTCGTCCCGGATCCAGCGCGCGATCTCACCGCACAGGAAAGCCTTGGAGGCGTAGTGCACCCGGGCATTCGGGCCGAAAGCGCGCACCATGTCGCGGCAGCGGGAGCGGAAATCGTCCTCGTCCACCACGAACAGCGGGGTGCCGAACTGCTCGGCGAGATCGCGCACCGGCACACCGGCCAGGCTCACCACACCGTCCTCGGCGCGGGAAGCGTTGCGCGGCCACACATTCGCGGGCAGCTCGATCATCTGCTTTGGATCGCTCGGACGCTCCGGCAGACTCGGGGCGTGCGGAATGTCGGCATGCCGCGGACCAGCGGGATGTGCGCCACTCATGACCGCGCCTCGCTGACACTCGGCTCCGTCATGCGCGGAGCGCGCCGGCGCGTGGTTCGCTCGCTGCGCTCGCTCACATCATTTCCTTTCGGGTTCGCGAGTGCGCGCACGCAGCTCGATAGGTGGGGGTTCACAGCTCCGCCTCGGACCTCGGGGGGAGCTGTGTCATCAGCTCGCTCACATTCGCTCCGGTGCGCTCACGCCCAGCAGAGCGAGGCCGTTGGCCAGCACCTGACGGGTCGCCTTGACCAGCTGCAGCCGGGCGGCGTGGCGCGGGGTGACCGGCTCGTCGCCCTTGGGGAGCACGCGCATGTCGTCATCGGACTGGAACGGGTGGTAGGCGCCGGCCAGTTCTTCGAGGTAGCGCACGACGCGATGCGGTTCGCGCATCTCCGCGGCGGTCGCCACGACGCGCGGGAACTCGCCCAGGACGCCGATCAGCTTGGTTTCGCGCTCGGCCGTCAGCAGACCGAGATCCACTGGCACCGAAGCGAATTCGAACTCCGCCGAATTCCGCGTAATGCTGCAGGTGCGCGCGTGCGCGTACTGCACGTAGTAGACCGGGTTGACGCTCTCCTGCTTGGTCCACAGGTCCAGATCGATATCGATGCTCGAGTTCACCGAGGAGCGGACCAGCGAGTAGCGCGAGGCGTCGACGCCGATGGCTTCCACCAGATCGTCGAGCGTGATCACCGTGCCCGCGCGCTTGCTCATCTTCACGGCGGCGCCGTTCTTCACCAGGTTCACCATCTGGCCGATCAGCACCTCGACGGTGTCCGGGTTGTCGCCGAACGCCGCGGCGGCGGCCTTCAACCGGCCGATGTATCCGTGGTGGTCCGCGCCCAGCATGTAGATGCACAGGTCGAAACCGCGCGCCCGCTTGTTCTGGAAGTAAGCGATGTCACCGGCGATATAGGCGGAGGTGCCGTCGCTCTTGAGGACGACGCGGTCTTTGTCGTCGCCGTATTCGGTGCTGGCGATCCACCAGGCGCCGTCCTTCTCGTACAGATTGCCCGACGCCTTCAGCTCCGCGACGGCCTTGTCGACCGCGCCGGAGGCGAACAGCGAGCTCTCGTTGAAATAGACGTCGAAGTCGCAGCCGAAGTCGTGCAGCGTCTTGCGGATGTGGGCGAACATCATCTCGACGCCCTCGTGCCGGAACAGCTCGTGCCGTTCCTGCTCGGGCAGGGTCGCCGCACCCGGGTGGTTCGCGACGATCGCGTCGGCGATCTCGGTGATGTAGGCGCCCGCGTACCCGTCGGCCGGGGTCGGCGCACCGGTCGCGGCGGCGACCAGCGAGTTCGCGAAGCGGTCGATCTGCGCGCCCGCGTCGTTGAAGTAGTACTCCCGGGTCACGTCGGCGCCCTGGGCGGACAGGATGCGGCCCAGCGCGTCACCGACGGCGGCCCAGCGGGTGCCACCCAGGTGAATCGGGCCGGTCGGGTTCGCCGAGACGAATTCCAGGTTGATCTTGGTGCCGGTCAGCGACTCGCCGGTACCGTACGCGGCGCCCGCTACCAGGATCTTCTCCACGATCGCGCCCTGGGCGGCGGCGGCCAGCCGGATGTTCAGGAAGCCCGGCCCGGCGACGTCCGCGCTCGCCACACCGTCGGCCTCGGCAAGGGCACTGGCAACCCAGGTCGCGAGCTCGCGCGGGTTGGTTCCGACTTTCTTGGCAACCTGCATCGCCAGATTCGTGGCATAGTCACCGTGTTCCGGATTACGGGGGCGCTCTACATTGACCTCGTCGGGCAGGACCGCAGGGTCCAGTCCACGTTCGACAAGCACCTTCGCGGCAGTTGCGCGGAGGAGAGATGCAAGGTCAGCTGGAGTCACGAGTAACTATCCTATGGTCTGGGCAGGTGAACACCTTCGGGCGGGCACCGCGCAGCACTAGCGGAATCATCACGTCGAGAGAGCACAACGAGCGATGCCGAGTAGTAAAAGCGCCTCGAAATCGGCCAAGGCCGTCCGAGCCGCCGGGAAGGCCTCACCTTCCCTCCGCAAGGGGGGCGGCACAAGCCAACTTCGACAGAAGCGTCAGATCCCATGGCTGGCCATCGGTGCCGCCGCGGTAATCATCGCATTGGTCGGCGCATTGGCCTACAGCCTGGTCCCGAAGTATCGCGAGCAGGCCGAGCTCGACAAATACACGCCGAGCGCCGAGAAGAAGGATCCGTCCGACCAGATCCCGGGCGTCGTGAAGAAGGACTACGCGCACGGCGCCGGCAAACACATCCAGCCGACCCAGCGCGTCGCCTACGACACCACCCCGGCCTACGGCGGCCCACACGATTCGTCCTGGGCGGCGTGCACCGGCGTGGTGTACAGCAAGCCGATCAGGACCGAGAACGCGGTGCATTCACTCGAGCACGGGGCGGTGTGGATCACCTACAACCCCGACAAGGTCGACGCCGCCGGGCTGGACGCCCTGAAGCGCAAGGTCGAGGGCAAGCAGTACACGATGATGTCGCCGTACCCCGGCCTGGAATCGGCGGTTTCGCTGCAGTCCTGGGGACATCAGCTGAAACTGGACGACCCGAACGACAAGCGCGTCGGGCAGTTCATCACCGCGCTGCGGCAGAACCCCTACGGCGTGTACCCCGAAATCGGCGCGGACTGCTCCAACCCGTACTTCGACCGGGACAACCCCGCGCCCTTCGATCCCGCACCGCCGGGCCCCGACGCGGTGCCCGTGGACGGCACCGGCATCCCGACCGACCAGGCCGAACTCGGCGGCGGCCAGCCCGCCATCCCCGGTGTACCGAACATCCCGGGCCTGACCGGACTGCCGACCGCGCCCGCGGCGCCCACCGAACCCGCGGCACCGGCAACACCCTGATGACGGCCGACAGCGAAACCGAGTCCGGCTTCCGGACGCAAGTGCGTGGTCAGCGGACCGCGCTGCTGATCCTCGGTGTCCTCGGGGCGATCCTGCTCGGTTTCGCCGTCGGCACCATGGCGCGCATCCCGTTGGACGGCGCGGCCGAACCCGATCCCGGCGCCGTCGATATCGGGTTCACCCAGGACATGTCCGCGCACCACGCGCAGGCGGTGGAAATGGCGGGCGTAGCCCTGCTGCGCTCCACCGACAACGATGTGCGCCGGCTCGCCTACGACATCATGACCACCCAGCAGGCGCAGGTCGGCCGCATGCAGGGCTGGCTGCAGCTGTGGGGCAAGCCCGCCCAGGGCATCGACGGCTACATGGCCTGGATGACCGAACCGTCCACCGGGCATCACGGCGGCGCGTCCACCGCCGCGCAGCACACCGGCCCGATGTCGACCATGCCCGGCATGGCCACCGCCGAGGAACTCGCCGCGCTGCGCCAGATCCCGGTCATCGAGCTGGACACCATGTTCCTGCGTCTGATGCTGCGCCACCACCAGGGCGGCCTCTCGATGATCCAGTACGCCGCCGAGCACGCGGAGACCACCGCGGTACGCACCCTCGCGGAAACCATGGGCGGCACCCAGCAGAACGAAGCCCAACTGATCACCCGCATGCTCACCACCCGAGGCGGCACCCCCCTCCCCCTCAACTGAGCGCGAACTCCCCGGCCCACCCTGCTTTTTGGCGGTAGGCCGGGGATGCGATACGCTTTCCCCGCCCGATCGGACGCCCTCCCGGCGCCCGCTCGAGAACTATCCCGCCCTCGTAGCTCAGGGGATAGAGCGTCTGCCTCCGGAGCAGAAGGCCGCAGGTTCGAATCCTGCCGAGGGCACCGTTCCACTCGTGGTTGGCTCATGCTCATCGAGAGCATGAGCCTTTCTCGTTTCACTCGATTCTTGTGGGGTGCAACCCCACACCCGCCCGGCGGGCTTCGCCCCCGGACCCCCGCTCGCGGCTGCGCCGCATTGTTATCCGGGTCGCCTTTAGTTCGCGCACGCTGGGCCATCCGTTGGCGACAGACGCCCGACGGGTAGCAGCCCGACTAGTTTCGATCACAGCGCGACCGGTTCGTGTGGTGGTCGGCGATCAGCGCAAGCGCCACGCAGCGGCCAGATGGAAGTTCCCGGGTTGCACCGTCCCCGCGTCCGGACGGCAAGCCGGGCTGAAATTCGTTGGAGAGGTGGCTACTCGGTCATGCCACGGCGGAGCCGTTCTCCCAAAGCGTCTTGCCGCTGCTCGTACTCGGTGGTCGTGATCGTCCGGACCTCGAAGCCCGGCGTCTGCTCGCCGTCGAGATGGCGTTGCGTCAGCTCCCAGTGCTGAGCCACATACGCGTCGTCCTGCATCCGCCGCTGAGACTCTGCGATCAGCCGGTCCTTCGCGTCATCGCGGTCGGTTCCGGTCACGAACCAGTCCTCACCCGGGTAATAGGCTCGCACCGATCCGTCACCCTGCGTGACAAACATCGGGCGTTGGACGACATGGACAACCGGTTCAGGGGCGGACTGCGGGTCCGGGTGCATAGAAGATCTCCCTCGAGCCGTCATCATGATGGACGTAGCAGATGTATTGCATGCCGGGATGGCCAACGACCGGACCGGTGTACTTGCAATCAACCGTCGTGGCCGCCGCTGGCGCTGTCGATGCGACCATTGGCAGCATGAACGCTGCCGCAACAGCAACAATGGGCGCCATAATTTTCGCGAGCATCTGATCCCCCCTAGATTATTCGATGCCGCGAATGATCGCCGATGTACGCCGCTCCCGCACAGGTATCGCGAACATTGTGCAGCCTCACAGCGATTGGGCGTCGAGCACTACTGAAGCCGCCGGGATGAAGTCGTACCGTCAGGGTGCTGCCCGCTTTGGCTGACCATGGATTTTCGATTCGAGGCTGCGTCGGGCACTTCTGGTGTCGGCGCTGTGGCCCGGAGGCTGGGGAGGATTCGGTAAGGGTGGGCGTTGGCGAGGGGATTCGGTATTTGGGTTCCGTGGTTGCCGTCGTGTTGCTTGACCGCGGGTAGTGGTCGGGTTGTGATGGCGGGATGACACAGGAGTGGTGGCGGGAGTTGCCGCCGGCGGCGGGGGCGTTCGTCATGGCGACCGGGATTGTCTCGGTGGGGTTGCATCTCACGCACTTCGATGTGGCGTCTTGGGGCACGTTCGGGCTGGCGGCCGTGGCGTGGGTGGTGTTGGCTGTGGATTTCACTGCTCGGTTGCTGCGGGATCGGCCGCGGTGGCAGAGTGAGGCGGCGACTGCGCCTGCGCTGACCGGGGTTGCGGCGACGACGGTGTTGGGTACGCGGATTTCGCTGGCGGGGTGGCAGTGGGTGGCGGGGGTGCTGCTCGCGGTTGCGGTGGTGGTGTGGCCGGTTCTGTTGGTGTTCGTAGTGCGGCATTGGGGGAAACGGATGCCGGGGGCCGCATTTTTGGTCTGCGTGTCGACGCAAGGGGTGGCGGTGCTCGGTGCCACGCTGGCTCAGGCGGGTGCGGGTGACTGGTTGATTTGGGGTTCGCTGGTGTTCTTCTGCTTGGGGCTACCGCTCTATGTGGCGGCGTTTACCCATTTCGATGTGACGCAGGTCTGGGAGGGGCCAGGGGATCAGTGGGTGGCCACCGGGGCGCTGGCTATTTCGGCGCTGGCGGCCTCGAAACTCGCGGCGTGGCAACGCTGGACCGGTGCTGGGCACACCGTGCTGGGCGTGGTGACGTTGGTTCTGCTGGGGCTCTGCCTGGTGGGTTACGGCGTGCTGCTGGCGGCGGAAGTCTTCAACAACCGTCCGGGGTACAACATTCGGCGCTGGGCGACGGTCTTTCCGCTCGGTATGACGGCGGTCGCGGCGCTGTCCACGTCCGCCGCCTTGGCGATCCATCCGCTGCACTCGCTCGGTGTGCTGCTCCTGATCGGAGCGGCCGCTGTCTGGGTGTTCACTTTCGCGGAATTGTTGCGGAGCTCGTGGCGGGAAGCGCGGGCCGTTCGGCCGTAATGCGCGCGCGGTGGCTATTTCGACCAGTCGACGCGATCGGCCATCGCACGGAGACGGTCGCGGCGGGACGGGCTGGTTTCACCGATCCAGGCGATCAGACCGTAGACGTGAGCGCGAAAGTCGTGGTGGCCGTCGCGGTTCTGGGCGGTGGGGCCGGTGCGCAGGCAGTTGTGCAGGAGGGCGCGCAGGGCGTCGTAGCGGTCGCGCGGGACCGCGGGATGGCTGTTGACGACGAGGCCGGCGAGGATCTGGCGCTGGTGCGGGCGACGGATCCGGGTCTTGCCGGGGTGGATGGCGAAGCCTTCGGACTTGGCGATTTTCGTTACCAGCCAGAGGATTTCAGCCGCATCGAGGTCGCTCTTGCCGGAGATCGCCAGATCGTCGGCGTAGCGCGTGTACTCGAGGCCGCGCCGGATCGCGTATCCGGTGAGACGACGGTCCAGGCCGTGCGCGATCAGATTGGCGAGCCTGGGCGAAGTCGGTGCGCCCTGCGGTAGATGTCTGGCGCGCAGCAGGTTTCGCTGGTCATAGTCGAGGCCGCGAAGTTCGGCGACCGGAGTGGCCGTGGTGCACAGGTCGGCCAGGATCTGGGCGATCGCCGGGGCATAGCCACAGGCCGCGAAGATCGCGCGAACGCGAGCGACGGTGATGCTGGTGAAGAAGTCACGCAGATCCAGGTGGACGACCACTTCGGCACCGGCGTGCGGCTCGGCGAATGTGCTCGCGCTGCGGCCCTTCTCGAATCCGTGGCAAGCCGGATGCGCCGGAATTCCACTGAGCACATGGCGCAGGATGCGGCGCTGTATTTCGCGTAGGCGAACCTTCGGCGCTTCGACCAGTCGCACGCCATCGGACTTCCGCAATCGACGGTATCGATAGTGGGTCAACGGTTTCGAGGCACGGCGCAACCAGCCACCGTGGTCGGCGAACCAGTCGAGTTCGTCCGGTGTGACATTGAGCAGCGCGCACAGGCCCGCACGATCAGGAAGCTCGGCCGCACCGAAAAGTACAGGCGCCGACAGTGGTTCGAGCGGTACGACGACCGTCGCCATTTTCGGCAGTTCGGCCAGTAACCGGCACAACGTGCCGACCGGATCGAGCGGTTCGCTGGGCATCAGGTCGGTGACTCGGCGGGCCAGATCCTCGGCTCGCTCCGGTTCGACGATCTCGGCGAAGGCCTCGGCCAAGTTCGACCGGGTCCACTCCGCATCGAGGAACTCGAAGGCGTAGGCCAGTTCTCGCGCCAGCTCCGCTGGAACCGCTCCGGTCATGGACGGTGGAGTACGACGGCGGCGAGGCGACCAGAACCCTTCGTCCTCCGTACCAGGACGCACGCGGAGCGTGCCCGGTGGTTTCGGACGCTGTGCCCAACTGATCTGCCTGACCCAGGGGTTTCCCCTGAGACGGGTCGCTTCGACCCACTCTCGCCTCGCCGCTGTCGCACCGCGATACTCTGGCACACCGTTCGCTTCGAGTCACCTGCCGTCGGCCGGTACCCTTCCCGCATGACCTGCTGCGGGCCGTCGCGCCGGACCTTCCTGGGTGCCGTCGGGCTGACCGCGCTGCTCTCGGCGACCGGCGCGGGCGGAACGAGCCCCGCACGGGCACAGTGGAATCCGCTGGTGGCGACCGATTTGGAAGTGGTCACGGTGACCGACACGTCGGTGGTGCTGACCTGGACGACGGGCACGCCGCACCCGGTCGGGTTGCTGCCGGCCGAGGCAGGGGGCGAGGTCCGGATCGGTCCGGCGGATTCGCCGCGAGCGCCGGTGCTGGTGCATGCCGACGCCGAGCGGACCCCGTTCCATTACGCGGAGATCCACGGACTCGAGCCGGGTCGGACCTATCGCTTCGAGGTGTGG
Source organism: Nocardia goodfellowii (assembly GCF_017875645.1). Lineage (NCBI taxonomy): Bacteria > Bacillati > Actinomycetota > Actinomycetes > Mycobacteriales > Nocardiaceae > Nocardia > Nocardia goodfellowii. Next base: position 39,430 of record NZ_JAGGMR010000001.1, read on the forward strand.
TCCGACGGCGTCCGCGCCACGCCGGGCCTCAATCCGGCGACCGTGATCCCCGGCACTCCCGAGGCCACCGGCGAGTTCACCACTCTGGTGCCGCCACCCGGGCGTCTGGTCCGGACGTTGGCCCTGGCCAACGACGTGCACTACGGCGAAACGGTGAGTGGTGTGGTGGTCGGGCAGTTCCCGCCGGGCTTCCGTCAAGCGCCGGATCTGCCGCCCTATCCGGAGGTGATGCTGAGCGCGCTGCTGGATGATCTGCGCGCGCCCGATCGCGGGGCGCAGCGCCTGCTGCTCGCGGGCGACCTGACCGCGGAGGCGACTCCCGCGGAGGTGAACGGGGTACGCCGCGCGCTCGACGGCTGGGGTAGGCAAGGTCGTGACTATCTCGCGGTGCGGGGTAATCACGATCGCCCGCATATCGGTGACGACTATCGATCCTGCTCCGCGCTCGGCGACCATTTCGATTGCTGGGGACCGCAATTCAACGGCCGGCAACAGTTGATCGCCGATGAGATCGGCGGCCTGCGCGTGATCGGGTTGGATACCAGCCAGCTGGACGCCTCGGGCGGCCGGATCGAACGCCCGCAATTCGAGCGGCTCGCCGAATTGCTGCGCACCGAACCCGATCAGCCGACGCTGGTGTTCGGCCACCACCCGGTGACCCGGGAATCCGGATACAGCAATATCGCGGGCCCGGGATTCATCCTCGATCAAGCCGACAGCGCCGAACTGCAAGCGCTCTATGCCCGCAGCCCCGGCGTCTTCTTGCAGCACAGCGGCCACACCCACCGCAATCGCCGGACCCGCCCGGACACCGACTGCGCCGTGGAGTTCCTGGAAGTGGCCGCGGTGAAGGAATATCCGGGCGGTTACAGTCTGCTGCGCCTCTACGAGGGCGGTTATATGGTCAATTTCTACAAGACCCGTACCGCGGCGGCACGCCGGTGGAGCGGCGTCACCAGGGGTGAATTCCTCGGATTGCAGCCCTTCTATACCCTCGGTACCTGCGCGGACCGCAATCACGTTGTACTGCGCGATTTCTCGGGCGTTGCCCGAATTACCGCATAGAGCGAGCGGCGGGAATCGAACCCACGTAAACGGCTTTGCAGACCGCTGCCTAAACCTCTCAGCCACGCCCGCCTCGCCTATCACTTTGCCGTTTCACGACGCGGCGGCCCATCGTTGAGCTCAGCGTGATTCGAATCCCGGATCGGCATGGAATGATCGGAGCCATGTCCCGGCCACGCCCGCTTCCGCTCGACCCAATCGAGGAGGCCCACCGCCAATGGGTCGGCCACGGCTGGGGTGCGGTGGCCGACGGCATGGCCGCGGTGACCTCCCTGGTACGCGCGCAGCAAATCGTGATGGCCCGGGTCGACGAAGCACTCAAACCGACCGGCCTGACGTTCTCCCGCTACGAACTGCTCGCCCTGCTGAGCTTCAGCAAGACCGGCGCGTTGCCGATGGCCAAGGCCAGCGCCCGGCTACAGGTGCATCCCACCAGCGTCACGAACACCGTGGATCGCCTGGAGGCGGCGCAGCTCGTGCGACGTGTTCCGCACCCCAGCGATCGGCGCGCCACCCTCATCGAAATCACCGATGCGGGGCGCGAACTCGTCGCCGAGGCGACCGAGGAACTCAATGCCAAGGTCTTCGCGCAGCCCGGTCTGCCCCCGGACCGCCTGCATACCCTGCTGCAACTGCTCGCGGAGTTCCGGCACGCCGCCGGCGATTTCGACACCGGGGCCGAGCCGGCCCGCTGGACCGCCCAAGATCGTTGACCCGCAACCGAACTGGACAGTCGGGTATTCGGCTGTCCGGGCGTGTCCATAACGTTCCGGCATCCAAGTAGCGAATTCCGCGGCCGCACATCTTGGCAGCGGCGCGGAAAAGGTCCACCATGGAGCGCATGGTGCTGGTCTTGGGGGTATCGGCAGGCGCTGGTGGCGCCCGCGCGGTATTGACGCATTCCGATCAGCCACATCTTCCGCCCATCGACCGCTGCCGGGTGCCCCGCCGGGCCGGTGGCGGCGTCGAGGAAGCCGCCTTCGAAGCGATCCGGCAAATGCGCCGATCCGCCGACCGGCGCGACGAACTGATCACCGGAACCGCGGTGACCTGCCGCTGTCCGCTGCACGCCGACGCCATCCGGGCGGGTGCCGGCCACCTTCCCCTCACCGTCGTCTCCGAACCCCTTGCCCAGCTGCGGTATCTGCGTTTCACCGGCCAGCTGCCCGAGGACGGCACCGTGCTGCTCTACGACCTCGGCAGTTCCGGTCTCACCATCACCCACGTGGACTGCCGCACCGACTCCATCCTGTCCAGCAAGCGCAGCACGGTTCTCGGCGGTGACGGCTTCGACGCATTGCTGCGCTGGCAGCTGGCGCGCGACGGCGTCCTCACCGACAAGGTCACCTGCCGTCGCCACCGCGAGGCGCTCAGCGTCGACCGCGTGGTGACCGCGATGGACGACAATTCCGGCGGCCGCGCGGTGCTCACGCGCAGCGATATCGCCGAGCTGTGCGCCGCCGGGATCCACCATTCGGTGTCGTTCGTGCACCAGACGATCGAGCAGACCGAGACGCCACCGGACGCGATCGTGTTGCTGGGTGGGTGCGTGCGCAGCCCCAGCATTCAGGAAACGCTCGCCGAATCAATCGACCTGCCGTTGATCTACGACCCGGAACCCGAAGCGGTTTCCGCTCGCGGCGCGGTGCTGCTGGCCACCGGTCGCCCCGCCGCGGAACTGCGCGGCGCCCGCGCGACCCTCGGCGACCTCACCCCCGGCACCGTCGATCGCCGCAAACTCATTGCCGCGCTCGCGGTCACGGCCGCGCTCGGCGCCACCATCGCGGGCGTGCTGGTCATGGATCAGGATGCGGCCTCCGGCCACGACGGCACCTCACCCACTCCCGCCGAAATCGTGGGCATCCCACCGGCGGATTCCTTCCGCTAGCCGCGCAACGCACCGCGGCACCGCCATTCGGCGAATGACGATGCCGCGCTGGTGGTTCGGTGAACTCAGCGGTGGTCGAATTCCGCCGGACGCTTCTCGACGAAGGCGGTCATGCCTTCCTTCTGATCCTCGGTGGCGAACAGCGAATGGAAGACCCGGCGTTCGAAACGCAAGCCCTCGCCGAGGGTGGTCTCGAAGGAGCGGTTCACGGCTTCCTTGGCGATCATGACCGAGGGCAGCGACATGGCGGCGATGGTCTCGGCCACTTCGAGGGCGGTCGTGATCAGGTCGGCGGCCGGGACGACGCGCGAGACCAGGCCCGCGCGCTCGGCTTCCTCGGCGTCCATATTCCGGCCGGTCAGGATCAGGTCCATGGCCTTGGCCTTACCGACCGCGCGGGTGAGCCGCTGCGACCCGCCCATGCCGGGGATGACGCCGAGCTTGATCTCGGGCTGACCGAACTTGGCGGTGTCGGCGGCGAGCAGGATGTCGCACATCATGGCCAGCTCGCAGCCGCCGCCGAGGGCGTAACCTGCGACCGCGGCGATGATGGGCTTGCGGAAAGCGGTCAGCCGGTCCCAGCCGGCGAAGTGGTCGGCGAGGAACATGTCCATATAGGACTTGCTCTGCATCTCCTTGATGTCCGCGCCCGCCGCGAAGGCCCGATCCGAGCCGGTGAGGACGACGGCGCCGATCTCGCTGTCCGGTTCGAGCTCGTCGAGGGCGGCCGAGATATCGGCGCGCACCTGCGAGTTCAGCGCGTTGAGGGCCTTCGGCCGGTTGAGCGTGATCAGGGCGACGCGGCCCTTACGCTCCAGCAGAATGGTCTCGAAGTCGGGCCCGCCCGTCGCCCGGCCGCCACCCTCCACTGAATCGCTACGCGATGCAGCCATCATTGTTCTCCCTCGGATCGCTTGCGGATGTCGGTCACGATAGCGGAGAAGTCCTTGCCCGATTCCGTCTGGTTGAACCGGTTGTAGATCTCGGCGGCAAGCTGACCGATGCGGCCGTCGACGCCGTTGGCGCGCAGTGCGTTCGCGGCCAGGCCCAGGTCCTTGGTCATCAGGGCAGTGGCGAAGCCCGGTTGGTAGTCGTTGTTGGCCGGGCTCGCCGGAACGGGGCCGGGCACCGGACAGTAGCTGGTCAACGCCCAGGACTGGCCGGAGGCCGTGGAGACCACGTCGAAGAATTTCTCGTGCGTCAGGCCCAGTTTCTCGCCGAGCACGATGGCCTCCGACAGAGCGACCATGGAGATGCCGAGCAGCATGTTGTTGCAGATCTTGGCGGCCTGACCGACGCCGGAGTCGCCACAGTGCACCACCTTGCCGCCCATCACCGCCAGCACGTCGAGGCCGGCGGCGAAGGCCTCGGCCGTGCCGCCGACCATGAAGGTCAGCGTGCCGGCGGCGGCGCCCGCGACGCCACCGGAGACCGGCGCGTCCAGGACCCGATGTCCCGCTGCGACAGCACGTTCCGCGGCTTCTTTGGCGTCGGCGACATCGATGGTGGAGCAATCGATGAACAGCGTGCCGGGCTCGGCGGCGGGCAGCAGTTCCGCGTAGACGTCGAGGACGAGCTTGCCGTTGGGCAGCATCGTGATCACGATGTCCCGGTCCGTGGCGGCGGCCACGGCCGAATCCACCACCGTGGCACCGTCTTTGCGCGCCTGCTCCTGGGCGGCGGGCACCGGATCGAAGGCGAGCACGTCGTAGCCCGCCTCGACCAGGTTGGCGGCCATCGGGCCGCCCATGTGCCCCAGGCCCAGGAATCCGATTTTCTCCTTGCTCATTTGCCCAACCCCAGTTCCTTGTCACCCAATCCGGCGAAGTACGCGTCGACCCGCTCGTCGGTCACCTCGGCCAGTGTCGCGGGCGACCATTGCGGATTGCGGTCCTTGTCGATCACCTGGGCGCGGATGCCCTCGACCAGATCGTGCGAGGACAGCGAGGCGATGGAGACGCGGTATTCCTCGTTCAGCACCGCCTCCAAGCTCGGCAACTCACGCGCGGTACGCAGTGAACGCAGCGTCACCTTCAGGGCCACCGGCGATTTCGAGAGGATGTCGACCGCCGCCTGATTCGCCTCCGGCGCGTCGTGGGCACGCAACCGGGCGACGATCTCCTCGACGGTGCCGGCGCTGTAGCAGGCGTCGATCCAGCCCTGCTGCGCCGCGAGCACGGATTCCGGTGCGGCCGTGGCGAATTTGGCGATCGCGATCTCCGCGGTTTCGCCACGCAACGTATCCAGCAGAGCCGGAATGTTTTCCGAGGCCACGTAGTAGTCCGCGAAGCCGGCGGCGATGGCGTCGCCCGCGGTCATCCGCGCGGTGGTCAGCGCGACGTGCGTGCCGATCTCGCCCGGGGTGCGCGACAGCAGATAGGTGCCACCGACATCCGGGATGAAGCCGATCCCGACCTCCGGCATGCCGATCTTGGAGCGTTCGGTGACGATGCGGTGGCTGCCGTGCCCGGACAGCCCGACGCCGCCGCCCATCACGATGCCGTCCATGACCACCACGTACGGCTTGGGGTAGCTGCCGATCAGTGCGTTGAGGATGTACTCGTCGCGCCAGAACACGCCGGTCGGCGAATCCGCGCCCGCGGCGCCGGATGCGGCGTCTCGATGGATGGCGACGATATCGCCACCCGCGCACAGGCCGCGCTCGCCCGCGCCGGTGACGACGACCGTGCGGACCGCGTCATCGGTCGCCCAGGCCCGCAGCGCGGCCAGAATCTCCAGTGCCATCGCGTGATTGAGCGCGTTGATGGCCTTGGGCCGGTTCAGCGTGATCAGGCCGAGCCCGTCGCGCTTGTCGATAAGAACCTCTGTCATGCCGCTCCTACCACTGAGCGGGCGACAACCACCCGCATGATTTCGTTGGTGCCCTCGAGGATCTGATGCACCCGCAGATCCCGGACGATCTTCTCCAGCCCGTACTCGGCCAGGTAGCCGTAGCCGCCGTGCAGTTGCAGCGCCTTGTTCGCCACCTCGAAACCGGCATCGGTCGCGAACCGCTTCGCCATCGCGCACAGTTCGACCTTGTCCGGCGCGTCGGCGTCGAGCGCGGCCGCGGCCCGCCACAGTAGCGTTCGAGCCGCTTCCAGTTCGGTGCGCATGTCGGCGAGCTGGAACTGCAAGGCCTGGTTCTTCAGCAGCGCCTGCCCGAAGGCCGTGCGCTGAGCCAGGTACGGCACGGTCTTGTCGAGGGCCGCCTGCGCGCCACCGACCGAGCAGGCCGCGATATTGAGCCGGCCGCCGTTGAGGCCGTTCATGGCGATCCGGAAGCCGTCGCCCTCGGCACCGAGCCGATTGGCGGCGGGCACCCGGGCGTCCTGCAGAATCACCTGACGGGTGGGCTGCGCGTTCCAGCCCATCTTTCGCTCGTTCGGGCCGACCGACAGACCGGGCGTGTCCGCGGGCACGATGAACGCCGAAATACCGCGCGCCCCTTGTTCGCCCGTGCGCACCATCAGCACGTAGACGTCGTTGGCCCCGGCGCCGGAGATGAATTGCTTGACGCCGTTGAGGATGTAGTCGTCCCCGTCGCGCACCGCCTTGGCGCTCAGCGCAGCCGCGTCCGAACCGACGCCCGGTTCGGTCAGCGCGTAGCTGGCCAGCTGTTCCATCGAGGTCAACGACGGCAACCACCGGTTACGTTGCCGCTCATCGCCATAGCTGTCGATCATCCACGCCGCCATGTTGTGAATGGAGATGTAGGCGGCGATGGCCGGGCAGCCGGTGGCCAGCTGCTCGAAGATCCGCACGGCGTCGAGCCGGCGCAGGCCGGAACCGCCGACGTCCTCGCCGACGTAGATGCCGCCGAGCCCGAGCGGACCGGCCTTGCGCAGCACGTCTACCGGAAAGTGTTTCTGCTCATCCCATTCCAGCGCGTTCGGCGCCAGGAACTCGTCGGCGAAGCCGCGCGCGGTGTCGCGGATCGCCTTCTCGTCGTCGTCCAGATCGAACACTGCGGGTTCTCCTGTCGCTTCGTTCGTCCGGATCAGTCCATCGTCGGAATGACGAACGCGTTGGACTCCTTCATCCCGGACGGCCAGCGCTGGGTGACGGTCTTGGTCTTGGTGTAGAAGCGGATGGAATCCGGGCCGTGCTGGTTCAGATCGCCGAAGCCGGACCGCTTCCAGCCGCCGAAGGTGTGGTAGGCGATCGGCACCGGGATGGGCACGTTGATGCCGACCATGCCCACCTGGACGCGGGTCGCGAAATCCCGGGCGGTGTCGCCGTCGCGGGTGAAAATGGCGACGCCGTTGCCGTACTCGTGCTCATTGGCGAGCCGCAGACCCTCTTCGTAGTCCTTGGCGCGCACGATCGAGAGCACCGGGCCGAAGATTTCCTCCTTGTAGATCCGCATCTCGGCCGTGACATTGTCGAAAAGCGTGGCGCCGGCGAAGTAGCCGTCCTCGCCGCCTTCGACCGTCAACCCGCGACCGTCGATGACCAGCTCGGCCCCCTCATCGATGCCGAGCTGGACATAGGAGTTGACGCGGTCCACACCGTCGCGGCCGACCAGCGGGCCGAAGTCGGCGCCGGGGTCGTCGGAGCGGCCGACATTGAGCTTGTGCACGCGCTCGATCAGCTTCTCGCGCAGGCGATCCGCGGTCTCCGCGCCGACCGGGACGGCCACCGAGATCGCCATGCAGCGCTCCCCCGCGGAGCCGTAGCCCGCGCCGATGAGCTGGTCGGCGACATCGTCGAGATCGGCGTCCGGCATCACGATGGCGTGGTTCTTGGCGCCGCCGAAGCACTGGGCGCGCTTGCCGTTGGCCGAGGCGGTCTCGTAGATGTACTGCGCGATCGGCGTCGAGCCGACGAAACCGACCGCCTTGATGCGCGGGTCGTGCAGCAGCGTGTCGACGGCTTCCTTGTCGCCGTTGATCACGTTGAACACACCGGCCGGCAGACCGGCTTTCAGGAACAGTTCGGCCAGGCGCAGCGGCACCGAGGGATCGCGCTCGGACGGCTTGAGGATGAAGGCGTTGCCGGTGGCCAGCGCGGGCCCGGCCTTCCACAGCGGGATCATGGCCGGGAAGTTGAACGGGGTGATGCCCGCGACCACACCGAGCGGCTGCCGCATGGAGTACACGTCGATGCCGGTACCGGCCGATTCGGTGTACTCGCCCTTGAGCAGATGCGGGATACCGCAGGCGAATTCGATCACCTCGAGGCCGCGCTGGATATCGCCCTTGGCGTCGGCGATGGTCTTGCCGTGCTCGGAGGAGAGCAGCGCGGCCAGCGAATCCATCTCGTCCTGCACCAGGGTCAGGAACTTCATCAGCACGCGGGCCCGCTTCTGCGGGTTGAACGCGGCCCATTCCCGCTGCGCCACTTCGGCGTTCGCGATCGCCGCCTCGACCTCGGCTTTGCTCGCGAGCGGCACCCGGGCTTGCACCTGGCCGATATTCGGATCGAACACGTCGCCGAAGTTGCCGGAGGTGCCGGGGACGTGCCGCCCACCGATGAAGTGCGTGAGTTCGCGAACCATGCCAGTCCTGTCTCGTGTGATAGACGCTGTTCAGCCCGGTACGACTGATCTGCGGCCATCCTATAGTTGGACATCCAAGTAAATAGCCAGAGTGTGACCGATCACACGCGAGGCCTACCGATGCGCGTCCGCTGGCGGAGTGACGCACACCACCGTAGGATTAGTTGGACGTCCTAGTATCGGACGCAACGCACCCCCGGAGGCATTCGTGGCCGACCTGTACCAACCCCAGCACCCCGTCCGGTTCGTCACCTCGGCGGCCCTGTTCGACGGACACGACGCGGCCATCAACATCATGCGGCGCATTCTCCAGGCCCAGGGCGCGGAGGTGGTGCATCTGGGGCACAACCGGGCGGTCAGTGAGGTCGTGGACGCGGTGCTCACCGAGGACGTCCAGGGCGTCGCGGTCAGCTCGTATCAGGGTGGGCATGTCGAGTACTTCGAGTACCTGGCGGAGGCGTTGCGCACGGCCGGCGCCGGGCACGTGCGGATCTACGGTGGCGGCGGCGGGGTGATCGTCGCCGAGGAGATCACGCGGCTCGCCGCGGCCGGAGTCACCATCTTCTCCCCCGAGGACGGGCAGCGACTCGGGCTGCCGGGGATGATCAATCAGCTGATCCGGGATTGCGATCAGGATCTGGCCCAGCAGCCCCCGGCGCTGGACGGCGTGCTCGCCGGGGAACGCCCCGCGCTGGCACGGGCGATCACCTGCCTGCAGCAGGACACGTTGCCCGCCCCGGATCGTCAGGCACTCGACGACGCGGCGGCCGCGCGCACCGTGCCGGTCCTCGGCATCACCGGCACCGGCGGCTCCGGAAAGTCCTCGCTCACCGACGAATTGGTGCGCCGACTGCGTTCGGATCAGCAGGACAAGGTACGCGTGGCCATTCTGGCGGTGGATCCGACGCGACGACGCGGTGGCGGCGCGCTGCTCGGCGACCGGATCCGGATGAACGCGCTCGACGGCGACCACATCTTCTTCCGATCGCTGGCCACCCGGGGTGGACGCGAGTTGCCGGAGAACATCGACGGCATCGTGAACGCCTGCAAGGCAGCGGGTTACGACCTGGTCGTCCTGGAGACGCCCGGGATGGGCCAGGGCGACGCGGCGGTCACCGAGCACGTCGATGTGTCGCTGTATGTGATGACGCCCGAGTTCGGCGCGGCCTCCCAGCTGGAGAAGATCGACATGCTGGATTACGCGGACGCGGTGGCGATCAACAAGTTCGAGCGTCGCGGGGCGGCCGACGCGCTGCGCGATGTCTCGCGGCAGTTGGTGCGCAATCGCGAGGACTTCAGCGCGAAGCCCGAGGACATGCCGGTTTTCGGCACCAGCGCGGCGACTTTCAACGACGATGGGGTGACGGCGCTCTATCAGCATCTGGCCGGGTTGCTGGCCGAGCACGGTCTGCCGTTGGAGCCGGGAGTGCTGCCCCGGGTGAACACCCGCGCGTCCACCCGATTCGCGCAGATCATTCCGCCCGCACGGGTGCGCTATCTGGCCGAGATCGCGGAGGCGGTACGCGACTATCACGCCGAGACGGCACGTGGTGTGCTTGCCGCACAACGGGTTCAGCGTTTGGAATTGGTGGCTTCGGAGCTGCCGGGGAACACGGAGCTGGCCGACCTGCTGGACAAGGCGCGCACCGAGCTCGGTGCCGCAGATGCCGAATTGATCGCGCAGTGGCCCGCCTTGGCCGAGTCCTATCGCGGTGACGAGCAGGTCATCCAGGTGCGGGACAAGGAGATTCGGACCTCGCTGCGGCGCGAAACGCTCTCCGGTAACAGTATTCCCCGGGTCGCGCTCCCCCGGTTCACCGATCATGGTGACCTGCTGCGGTTCCTGCGTTCGGAGCATCTCCCGGGCCGATTCCCGTTCACCGCGGGAGTCTTCCCGTTCAAGCGAGATGGCGAGGACCCCGCGCGCATGTTCGCGGGCGAAGGAGATCCGTTCCGGACCAACCGCCGCTTCAAGGTGCTCAGCGCGCATTCCGATGCGAAAAGGCTGTCCACCGCGTTCGATTCGGTGACGCTCTACGGCCACGACCCGGCCGAACGACCCGATATCTACGGCAAGGTCGGTACGTCCGGGGTGTCGATCGCCTCGCTCGAGGACATGAAGGCGCTCTACGACGGATTCGACCTGACCGCGCCGTCGACCTCGGTTTCGATGACGATCAACGGTCCCGCCCCGACGATCCTGGCCTACTTCCTCAACACCGCGATCGACCAAGCGCTGGACCGGTTCACCGCCGCGGCGGGGCGGGAACCCACGGCGACGGAGGCGGCCGAGATCCGGGCGCGCACCCTGGCCACCGTGCGCGGCACCGTGCAGGCCGACATTTTGAAGGAGGACCAGGGCCAGAACACCTGCATCTTCTCCACCGAGTTCAGCCTCCGGATGATGGCCGACATCCAGGAGTGGTTCGTGCGCAACAGCGTTCGCAACTTCTACTCGGTTTCGATCTCCGGCTATCACATCGCCGAGGCCGGGGCGAACCCCATCAGTCAGCTGGCCTTCACCCTCGCCAACGGATTCACCTACGTCGAGGCGTATCTGGCGCGCGGCATGCACATCGACGACTTCGCGCCGAACCTGTCGTTCTTCTTCTCCAACGGCATGGATCCGGAGTACTCGGTGATCGGCCGCGTGGCCCGGCGCATCTGGGCCATCGCCATGCGAGATCGCTACGGCGCCAATGATCGTTCGCAGAAGCTGAAGTATCACATCCAGACCTCCGGCCGGTCGCTGCACGCGCAGGAGATGAACTTCAACGACATCCGCACCACCCTGCAGGCGCTCATCGCCATCTACGACAACTGCAACAGCCTGCACACCAACGCCTACGACGAAGCGGTCACCACACCCACCGAGGAATCGGTGCGCCGCGCGCTCGCGATCCAGCTGATCATCAATCGCGAGTGGGGCATCGCCATGAACGAGAACCCTTTGCAGGGCAGCTTTCTCATCGAGGAGCTCACCGACCTGGTCGAGGAAGCCGTGCTGCTCGAATTCGAACGGATCAGCGAACGCGGTGGCGTGCTGGGCGCCATGGAGACCGGCTATCAGCGCGGCAAGATCCAGGACGAGTCCATGCGGTACGAACAGCGCAAGCACGACGGGTCGCTGCCGATCGTGGGAGTCAACACCTTCCGCAATCCGCACGGCGAACCGCAGCACGTCATCGAACTGGCGCGCGGCACCGAAGCGGAAAAGCAGTCCCAGCTGCAACGGGTCCGCGATTTCCAGAACCGGCATCGCGATCCCGCCCATCGGGCGCTGGCCCGGCTGGAATCCGTGGCCCGTACCGAGGACAACATTTTCGAGGTCCTGATGGACGCCGCGCGCGTCTGCACACTGCAGCAGATCACGGACACGTTCTTCCGCGTCGGCGGCCAATACCGGCGCAATGTCTGAGGCCACTGTGTGACAATCGCCGAAGTCAAGGGCTTTCGGTGCGGTAGGGATGAAAAGATATGGATCTCGCGGAAATTCGGATCATCGACACGCATGTGCATCTGTGGGACCCGTTCACCACACCCCGAAAATTCGGGGGCACCGCCAAACTTTCCCGCTACCTGCCGATTCCGGTGGATGTCGCGAAGAAGCTCGCCCCGAAGCGGGACCTCGAGTTCACCGGTGACCCGACCGTGTATCTGAGCAAATACCTGCCGCCGGACTATCGGGCCGACGTGGCCGACGTATCGATCGACCACTTCATGCACATGGAAGTCGAGTGGGCCGGAAAGGGACCGCTGGCCAAGGCCGACGAGACGAAGTGGCTCGCGAATCTGCCCACGCCGGACGGACTACCGCTGTGCGGGATCATCGGTAGCGCCGACCCCGCGGCCGATCGATTCTCCGAGTTGCTCGACGCGCACCAGGCGGCCTCGCCCCTGTTCCGGGGTGTCCGCACCATGGTCGGTCACCATCCCGATCCGGGCGTCCGGTCCTTCTGCAAGGTCGAAAAAGCCCTCACCGCACCGGCTTTCCTGGACGGCTTCGGGCATCTGGCCGAGCGGGGGCTCTCCTTCGACGCCTGGGTCTACTCGCACGCGCTTCCCGATGTCACGGCGCTGGCCAAGCGGTACCCCGAGGTGACGATCATCATCGACCATTTCGGCACGCCCGCCGGCATTTTCGGTCCGGTCGGCAAACACACCGGCAGCAATCCGAGTATGCGCCGGGAGCTGTTCCTCCGCTGGCGCGACGATTTCGCCGAGCTGGCCGGCAATGCCAACGTCGTCGCCAAGTGCAGTGGCGCGATGATGCCGATCCTCGGTCATCCCGTGCCGCCGCGCGGCACCTCGACCTCGGTCGAGGAACTGCTCGACCGGATCGGGCCGCTGGTGGAACACGCGCTCCAGGTCTTCGGTACCGAGCGGATGCTGTGGGGCTCGAATTTTCCGCTGGACAGGGCAATCACCAGCATCGCCAACGGTGTGCGGGCCATCGCCGAGGCGGTGACCGGGAACGGCGGTGGACAGGCCGAGCTCGAGCAGGTCTTCCGCGGAACCGCGCAGCGGGTGTACCGGCTGGCGCTCTAAGCCACCAGCGGAGTCACCAGCAGCCACAGCACACCGCTGATCAGGACCAGGTTGGCCCAGAAAAGCGTGGCCAGGACGATCTCGGTGCACAAACGTTTGTGCGGGACTACCTCGGTGCCCCAGGTGGATTGGTTGTCGGCCAGCTCCACGACGCTGAAATAGACACCCCAGAGCAGGATTTGATGGCCGGCGCAGAGCAAGGCGAGCAGGCGCGCGCCGATGCTCGGGCCGGGCACGAGTAGGAAGGCGGAAAGCACCGCCAGGAACGTGCCGGACAGCAGGATCGCGAGCCAGGGCGCGGCGTACTCGAACACCCGATGCCACAGGGTGGCGAGACGTCCGGGACGGTGCCGGAGCATGGCTCCAGTGTGCGCGCGGATCGGTGCGCGCGGAACGAATTGCAGGTCAGCGGACCGTGGCGGCGGCGAGTTGCGCGCTGAGGGTGGCGCGAGCCGTGGCCAGCGACGGGCCGTACCAGGTGAGGGCGCGGCCCTCGACCAGCGCCACCGGGATATCGGGAAAGGCGTCCGGACCGTCGGTTTCGGTGAAGACGTACGGTTCGTCGGGGAGCACGGCGAGGTCGATGCCGCGGGTGAGTTCGTGCTCGGCGAGGCGGGGATACCGGTCGGGGCGGTTCGCATGCACCAGTTCCAGGCCGAGGCGGCGGGCCAGGTCCGCGGTGAAGGTGTCGCGGCCGACGACCATCCACGGGTTGCGCCAGATCGGGATCACGGCCCTGCGGACCGGGGCGGCGGCCGGGGCGGCCCAGACCTGCTCGGATTCGCTGAGCCAGGCGGGGATATCGACGCCCAGGGCGACGGTGCACAGCCGGGCGAGCGACGCGAGCGCCTCGTTCACGGACTCGATCTTGGTGACCCACACCGGAATTCCGGCCTCGCGCAAACGGTCCACATCGATGCGGCGGTTCTCCTCCTGATTGCACAGCACCAGGTCGGGAGCCAGTTCGATGACGCGGCGGACATTCGGGTTCTTCGTGCCGCGGACCCGCTCGACCGCGAGACCGGCGGGGTGCGTGCACCATTCGGTCGCGCCCACCAGGACGTCCGGACAGGTCAGCGCCACCGACTCGGTGAGCGAGGGCACCAGGGACACCACCCGGCGCACCGGCTCGGTGAGCGGGACCGCACCGCCCAGATCGTCCGGCGCCCACCTGGCCTGCCGGGAGCTCATGCCAGAATCCGCGCGCAGAGCACCCGAAGTCGCTCGGGCGGCAGTTCCGGCATGATGTTGCCCGCACCGAGCACGAGCAAGTAGAGGATCTGCGCGGTCTGTTCGGCGTCGGCCTCGGGATAACCGCACTCCAGCAGCAGCTCGCGCAGGAACCCCAGGCGGGCGGCGTCGACCCGCTCCTTGGCCGCGGCCGCCAACGGATCGTCCAAGGCCCAGGCGCGGATCGCGACTTCGAGGCGCGCGGGTTCCTCGTCGGCGAGCACCAGCTCGATCAGCAGTCGCAGCCGGGCGTGCGCGTCGAGTTCGGTGGCGGCCTGCACCTCCCGGATATAGCGCAGCGTATGCAGCTCCTCGAAGTACGCCAGCAGAGCCTGCTTGTAGCCCGACATGCTCGAGAAGTGGTGGTAGAACGACCCGGTACTCAGCCCGGCCGACGCGACCAGCTTGTCGATGGTGAGGCCGTGCGCGCCCGCGGTCCCGAGAATCGCGAGTCCGGATGTCAGCCATGAAGTCTTGCCCGCCACGCTGTCCAGCCTATAACATAACTTTTGTTCTGTTCTGAGAACCTGATCTTCTGGAGGTCGCGATGACCGCGATGACATCCACTCCCCACCGCACCATCGCCTGGGCCGGACCCGTACACACCGTGGGCGCGGGCCTGCTCGGCGCGATCGGCTTGGCGCATCTGCTGGTGGTGCACGCGTTCAACGGTCCGGACCCCGCCGGTGAAGAGGTCGTCAACGAACTGTCCCGGAACACCGCCGCGCCGCTGTTCGAAGGCGGACGGCAGGTCACCGTCTTCGGTCTCAACACCGGCTACAGCGTCGGAATGGGCCTGTGCGCCATGCTTTTCGGCGCGCTGGCCGTCGCCGCGGCGCGGCGTGCCCCGCAGTTGCTTGAGCGCTGGTCACTGTTCAATCTAGTGTGCACCGCCGCCGCGGCGGGCACCTGCTGGATCGCGTGCCTGTACTTCCCGGAACCGCCGATCGTGGCATCTGCCCTGGCCACAGCATGTTTCGCCGCCGTATTGGTCGCGGGGCCCAGCGCCAAGGACGGCGCAAGGGCAGCGAATGGACAGTAATCGGGCAGTTCCGCGGCCGGGTAGGCGGAGCACACTGAGACATGGCACCCGGCGTCGGGAAAGTCCCGGCCCGCATCGCACCGGGTAGGGATCCAGCCAGACAAAGCCCGGGAAGCGTAGTCGGCCCCGGCGCCGGGTGCCTGGCGAGCAATCACTTGCCCCGGTGAGTGCCTCCGCCATCCCACGGACGCCAGGTCCAACTGCCCGCATCGGGATCCGCAGACCTCGGATGCGCCGGGCCTGGCGTCCCGGGGATGGCCGGTCGGCGATTCGGCAGGACTCAGCGATTCAAGAGCTCATAGAAGCCGCGCAGTTCGCGCAGGCCCGCCGCGGCGGCGGGTTCGTCCTCACTACTCATGCGCAAGACGCGGCGCAACAGGGTGGGGTCCAGATCGTCCAGGGCGGAACGGAATTCGAGCTTCGGCAGGTCCGGTAGCACCGCGTTGTCGCCGTAGGGATCGGTGCTCTCGACCGGTTGCGGGTCACGTTCGATGCCCGCGATCAAGGTATCGAGATCCAAGCCGCGCAAGGTGAGAATTTCCCGGGGGCGCTCGTCGAGACGTTCGGCGAGCAGGTAGCAGACCGCGGCGACGTGTTTGCAGGGCCAGCCCGGGTCCGGGCAGGTGCATTCGAAATTCAGGTCGGCGGCGGTGGTCGGGAGCAGCAGCGGACCCAAGCCGGTGGGCAGGGCGCCCCCGGCGATGTCGGCGAGCATGCCCGGCGCGGTGCGGATGGTCTCGATCAGGATCTCCAGTTCCTCGTCCCGCAGGGGGCGGACGGTGAACACCGCGGTGAACGGACGCGGTTGGCTGCCTTGCACTTCCGCTGTCACGGCACCCGGCTGGATTCGGTAGCTCACCACCTGTCCGGAGCGGGCATAGGTGCGGCCCCGGGCCAGCCGCCCCGGTTCGGCCATCGCCTCCACGGCCTCGATCAGGGCCTTGCCCCACCAGGTGCGGCCGAAACCGCCACGGCGACTACGGGCTTCGACGCCGCCCCGGACCGGCAGCCGCTTGCCGTACTTGCTGAAATCGTCCACCGGGCTCATTCGCCGACCGCCTCCGCGCCGAGGGTGAACAGCTCGCGCAGTTCCTCGGTGCTCATCTCGGTGATCCAGTTCTCGCCCGTACCGACCGCCAGCTCGGCGAGATGCTTTTTGCCGTTGATCATCTCGTCGATCCGCTCCTCGATGGTGTCGACGCACACCAGCTTGCGTACCTGCACATTGCGCTGCTGGCCGATCCGGAAAGCCCGGTCGGTGGCCTGGTTCTCGACCGCGGGATTCCACCAGCGATCCAGGTGCACAACATGATTGGCGGCGGTGAGGTTGAGGCCGGTGCCACCGGCCTTGAGCGAGAGCAACATCAGCGGCGGCCCGTCGGCGGACTGGAAACGCTCGACCATGCTGTCGCGCCGCTTCTTCGGCACGCCGCCGTGCAGGAACGGGATCTCGGTGCCGAACCGCTCGACGAGGTAGGGGGCGATGATCTCGCCGAACTCGCGAAACTGGGTGAACAGCAATGCCTTCTCGCCATCCGCCAGCACCGATTCCAGCACGTCCTCGACCAGGGCGAGTTTGCCGGAGCGGTGGTTGCCGCGCAGCAGCACGCCGGAGCCGTCGCCCAGGAAATGCGCGGGATGGTTGCAGACCTGCTTGAGCCTGGTCAGCGCGCCGAGCACCGCGCCCTTGCGCGCCATGCCTTTCGCGCCCTTGATCTTCTCCAGCATGTCCTCGACCACCGCCTGATAGAGCGCGGCCTGCTCCACGGTGAGATTGGCGCGCACCGTGATTTCCAGCTTCTCCGGCAGATCCGAGATGACGGCGGGATCGGTCTTCACCCGGCGCAGCACGAACGGCTGGGTCAGGAAGCGCAGGCGGGAGATGGCGTTCTGATCCCGTTCGCGTTCGATCGGAACGGCGAAGCGGGCGCGGAAGGTCTGCGCCGTGCCCAGCAATTTGGGCTGCGCGAAATCGAGGATGGAGCGCAATTCCTCGAGGCGGTTCTCCACCGGGGTTCCGGTGAGCGCCAGGCGATGCCGGGCGGGCAGGGCGCGAGCCGCGCGGGCCTGCCGGGTGTTCGCGTTCTTGATGTGCTGGGCTTCGTCGAGCACGACGCGTTCCCAGGGCTGACCGCGGAATTGCTCGACGTCGCGAGCCAGCAGCGCGTAGGTGGTGATCACCAGATCCGCCTCGGCCACAGCGGCATCCAGCTCCGCGCCGGTGCGCCGGCCCGCGCCGTGGTGCACCAGCACCCGCAGGCCGGGGGCGAACTTCTCCGCCTCGCGCTGCCAGTTGCCGACGACGGACATCGGGCACACCAGCAGCGTCGGATTCGTGGGCTGATCCTCGGCGGCTTCGCGCTCGTGCAGCAGCAGGGCGAGGACCTGGATCGTCTTGCCCAAACCCATGTCGTCGGCGAGCACCGCCCCGCAACCCATGCGGTTCATGGTGGCCAGCCAGGCCAGACCGCGCTCCTGATAGGGGCGAAGCTGGGCCCGCAGACCGATCGGCGCGGCGACCGGCTCCGGATCATGCCGCCGATCCAGGATTTCCGCGGCCCAGCCGGTCGCGTTGACCTCGGTGACCGGAACCTGGGCCACGCGTCCGCTCGCCAGCTCGCCGAACATGTCGGCCAGCGTGATCGGGGTGTTGTCGGTATGGGCGGCGACGTAGCGGGCCGCGGCGGCAAGCACTTTGTGGTCGGCCTGCACCCATTCGCCGCGCAACTGCACCAGATCGGATTTCGAGCGCACCAGGCGCTCCATCTCGGCTTTGGTGAGGACGGTGTCGCCGAGCGCCAATTCCCAGCGGTAGGAGACCAGCCCACGCATGCCGACGGTGCTTTCGGCGGCGGGCACGGCACTCGAGACATCCAAGCGCATGGAGGGTTCGGTGATGTTCCAGGCGCGCGGCAACAGCAACTTGATGCCTGCCGCCCGCAGCGCGTGCGCACCGTGTTCGACCAGATCGGCCACCACCGCGGTGGGCAACAGCAGATCCATGGTGTGGCTGTCGGTGGGCAGATCCCGGAGCCGCGGATACGCCCGGCGCGCCTCGCCGAGCTTCTCGGCGGCGGTGTGCACCAGACTCGGATCACCGTGCAGCGGAACGGGAACCGGGGCCTCGCCCTCGGTGCGCAAACAGACCTCGAGCCGCCAGAGCGTGAGCTCCTCGTCGCCGTCGCCGTCCGGTTCCAGCAGGCGCAGCACCAGTTCGGGCTCGTCGACGGTGAGACTGGCCCGCCACCGCTCCAGCAACTCCGCGAGCTGATGGCTGCCGATCTCCAGATCCGTGTCCCCGACCAGGGCGGCCAGTAACGGATGGGTGGGTGCGGGTGCGTCGATGAGTTCGCTGACGATCGGGTCGGTGAGTTCGCCGACGAGGTTGTCGAGCAAGGCCGCCGGGCGGCCCGCGACCCGGAGCGCGGCGGGCATCGCCACCGCCAGTTCCGCCAGCCAGGCCCGCTGCCGTGCGCCGCCGATCAGCCGCCAGCGGACCCACCACTGGCCGTCTTCCCGGCGCAGTTCCGGCACCACCCGCCCGGCCCGCGCCCATCGTTCGATCCCGGCGGCGACGTGCGCGAGAAAGCGCAGATCCCCGGCAACCTCGGCGGCGGGCAGTCGCTGGCGCAGGACGGAGACCGCGGCGGACGGGGCCAGCGCGTGGGCCTGCACCTTCGTTCGCTCGCCGTCGAGGAGAACCTCGGCCCGGTGGCGCCACTTCGACGAACGCAGCACACTGCCCAGTGGGTCCGGCAAATCTCCGGGCGCCACCGCGTCGGTCCACAGCAGCAACCCGGAACCCGGTGACCACAGCCCGTGCAGCATCCGCCCATCCAATCAGGTGGCACCGACAGCTGCCAGGGCGCGTCCGGCGAATTCCGCGGACCCTGGCTTTCTGCGCCCGCACAGCACATAATTGAATATCCGCTGGTCATAGCATCAGAACCGCAACATCGCGGTAACCACCCAGCCTCAGAAAGGCAGGGCAGCAGCATGACGATTCTGCTCCAAGTTCTCGAGCAGAGCTTCACGCCGACAACTCCATGGGAGCGGCGCAAATTCACCTTCGTCGACGCCGGGAAGATTGTCGGCATGCGCCTGGACGGGCAGGCCGGCGTCTGGCTGGATCTGTCCCGCCCCGGTGAATCCCAGCGTCTGGCGCGCACACCGGCGGCGGGCGACGCCATCACCTTCCTGCTCACCACCTTCGCGAAGATCGCCGAATGCCAGGAGCGCGGCGGCTCATGGGTGATCGGGCACGACGGCTCGCGGCACCACACCATCGAGGCCACCCGGTTCCCGCCGCGCGCGGTCGAGTTGGCCGAAGACGAACTGCTGACCCGCGCCTGGCTGTAGCCGGGTCGATCGGCAACGCACGCTGGGCGTCCCGGAATGTCAGTGCAGACGAGTACAACTTGGTCCGTGCGCACAGGCATTCGACGGTGGCTGGTGGCGGCGTTCGTGCTCGCCGCGGTGGGCTGCGCCGAACTCGACGGCGCCCCCGTCGCGCCCGCGCCCGGCAGTCCCACCCGCATGCATGTCGAACAACTGCTCGCCTCGGTGCGGGTGATCGCGGAACGGCCGCACCCCGGCGGATACGAGCGGGGCTGTAAATCCGGACAGGCCTGCGTTTTCGGGGAGTCGTGGACCGACGACCACGACGGCCCCGGCGGGCACGACGGCTGCGACACCCGCAACAACGTGCTGGCCAAACAGCTCACGCAGGTCAGCTACCGGCCGGGCACGCGCGATTGCGTGGTCGTGTCCGGCGCCCTCGAGGATCCGTACACCGGGCAGAGCATCGGCTTCAGTAAGGACAACGCGCGCGAAATCCAAATCGACCATGTGTATGCACTGGCCGCCGCCTGGGACATGGGCGCGTCGATGTGGCCGGCCGAGCGGCGCGTGGCGTTCGCCAACGATGTCGAGGTCAATCTCCTGGCTACCGCCGCGGGCGTCAACCAGGCCAAGGGCGACAGCACCCCGTCGGAGTGGCTGCCGCCTGCCCGGGCCAATCACTGCTTCTACGCGGGCAAGTATTTGACGGTGGCGGTGCGGTACGACTTGCCGGTCACCGCCGCCGACAATGCGGCGCTGGCGGGAATCGCCCGCACCTGCCCATGATTCGGGCGACTCGTCTCGATCGCGACCAGGCGCTCGACGTCGTTGCCCCGCTACTCCGCACCGACCGCGACCGGGCGCTTGGGGTCGTTGTCCCCGCTACTCCACACCGACCGCGACCGGGCGCTCGAGGTTGTTGGACCCCACTGCTCCACACCGACCGCGACCTAGGCGCTCGAGGTTGTTGGACCGCCACTACTCCACACCGACCGCGACCCAGGCGCTCGTCGTTGAACCACCGCTACTCCGCGCCGACCGCGACCGGGCGCTTGGGGTCGTTGGACCACTGGGACCACGAGCCCGGGTACAGGGCCGCGTCGATGCCCGCGGTGGCGAGCGCGGCGATCTGATGGGCCGCGGTGACGCCGGAACCGCAGTACACGGCGACCGCGCCCGCGCCCAGGCTGGTGAAACGCTCGCGCAGCTCGTCGGCGGGGCGGAAACGTCCTTCGGCATCGAGGTTTTCGGCGGTCGGGGCGCTGATCGCACCGGGGACGTGGCCCGCGCGCGGGTCGATCGGCTCGGTCTCGCCGCGGTAGCGCTCTCCGGCCCGCGCGTCGAGAAGCAGGCCATCCCAGTTCGCCACCGCGTCGGCATCGACGACGGGCAGGTGGCCCGGACTCAAGTGGACGTCGCCGGTTCGCGGATCCGGCTCGGTGCCCTCGGTGAGCTCGCCGCCCGCCTTCTCCCAGGCGGGCAGTCCGCCGTCGAGGATGCGCACGTCGGCGACGCCCGCCCAGCGCAGCAGCCACCAGGCGCGGGCCGCCGCCATCCCGCCGGTAGCGTCATAGACGACCACCGCGTCACCCTCGCGGATACCCCAGCTGCGCGCGCACTTCTCCAGTCGCTCGATCTCGGGCAGCGGGTGCCGTCCCCGCGCGGGCGACGCCGGGGCGGCCAGTTCGGTTTCCAGATCGACGAAGATCGCGCCGGGAATGTGACCGTCCAGATAGTGCTGCGGGCCGTCCGGATCGCCCAGCGCCCAACGCACATCCAGTAACCGGACTTGGTTGTCGGCCAATGCTTTTCGAAGATCTTCCGGCGAAATCAGTACGGCGCCCAACCCAGCTCCTCGTGTCGAAGTCCTCGGAACCCCCACTGCTTATGCCCCGATGCTACGGCTCCGGTGGGGGCCTCGGGCCGGCACGGCGGAACCGGCACGCCACGTCGAGTGCCGGAGAGACAGCACCCGAAGACCAAGCGCCGGAGTCGATCACCACCTCCCGACCGAGCTGGACTGATGATTTCAGGCCAGTTTCCCAGGACTGGACGGGGACACGAGGTCGGGACGGAGGCGAGACTCGGTCAATGTCCAAGGTTTCCGCTCCGCCAGAAACGGTTGTCCAGCCCGACGTCGCAGTGGGGATCGGGCAGCCGATCGGGGCCGGGGTGGTTACCGCGTTAGTGGGCTTCACCAGCTCGTTCGCGGTGGTGCTTGCCGGGTTGACGGCGGTCGGGGCCAGCTCGGCGCAGGCGGCGTCGGGGTTGCTCGCGCTCTGTGTGACGCAGGCGGCCGGGATGGTGCTGCTGAGTTATCGATATCGGATGCCGATCACATTGGCCTGGTCGACGCCGGGGGCGGCACTGCTCGCGAGTACCGGTGCGGTGGCGGGCGGTTGGGCCGCGGCCGTGGGGGCGTTCGCGCTGGCGGGGGTCCTGATCGTGGTCACCGGGTGGTGGCAGCGGCTCGGGGATCTGGTGGCCTCGATTCCGATGGAAATCGCGCAGGCGATGCTGGCCGGGGTGCTGTTGCCGATGTGCCTCGCGCCGGTGCAGTCGGTGCGGACCAGTCCGGCGGTGGTGGTGCCGGTGATCCTGGTCTGGCTGGTGTTGCAGCGCTACGCGAAACGGTGGGCGGTGCTGGCGGCGTTCGTCACCGCGGCGGTCGGCGCGGGGATCAGCATCGCGGCCGGCGATCGCGGGCTGGAGCTGGCGGCTCTGGTGCCGACGGTGGAATTCACTGTGCCACAGTGGAATTGGCAGGCGATGGTGGGCGTGGCGATTCCGTTGTACATCGTCACCATGGCGTCGCAGAACATTCCGGGGACCGCGGTGATGAAGTCGTTCGATTACCAGGTGCCGTGGCGGGCGGCCATGACGGTCACCGGAATCGGCACCGTGCTCGGCGCGCCGGCGGGTGGGCACGCCATCAACCTCGCCGCCATCAGCGCCGCCCTGTCCGCCGCGCCCGCGGCGCATCCCGATCCGAAACGGCGCTGGATCGCGGCCTGCACCGCAGGCGGCTGCTACCTGCTGCTCGCACTGGGTTCGGCGGCGCTGGTCGCCGTAGTCGCCGCCGCACCCAAGGGCACCTTGGAAACGGTGGCGGGCCTTGCGCTGCTGGCTACCCTGGCGACCGCGCTCGCCGGTGCGCTTCGCTCCGAGCAGCACCGCGAGGCGGGCATCGTCACCTTCCTGATCGCGGCCTCGGGCGTCGGATTCCTCAATATCGGCGCCGCGTTCTGGGCCCTGCTCGCGGGCCTGATCGTCCGTCAGGTGCTGAAACCTCGGTGACGGCAGCGGCTATCCCGCGAGTTCCACCGCGGCGGGCGAGGTCTTGCCACGGGCGAAGGTACCGAGAGCGGTGTGGTTGAACAGCAGGTTCAGCACGAAAGCTGTTCCCGCGCCGAGCGTCACCCCGCTGGTCAGCAGGATTTGGGCGGAGGAGGGGAACTTGGCGAACATGTCCCCCGCCATCTCCGGCAGCAAACCGACGCCGACCGCCGCGGCCACGATCGTGGCGTTGATGCGATCGGAAAGGTCCGCCCGCAGCAGCGTTTGGACGCCGACGACGGTGACAGTGGCGAACAGCACCAGGCCGACGCCGCCCACCACCGGCTTCGGCACCGCCGCGACGAGCGCGCCGATCCGCGGCACCACGCCCAGTACGATCAGGATCACACCGCTGACGGCGGTGACATAGCGGCTGAAGACGCGGGTGGCGGCGACCGAGCCGACATTCTGGTTGAAGATCGTGTCGATGAACGCGGTGAAGATGCCGCCGAGCACGCCGGACAAGCCGTCCCCGACCAGGCCGCGCGCCAAATCGCCCTTGGTGATGGGTTTTCCGGTGATCTCGCTGAGGGCGAGCATGCTGGCGGTGGATTCCGCGAACACCACGGCCATCACGATGCTCATCGCCACCACGGCGGTCACGGGGAATTCCGGCGATCCGAAATGGAACGGCTGCGGTAAACCCAGCCACGCGGTCCCGCCGATGCCGTCGGCGGTTACCAGCCCCATCGGGATGGCGATGACGATGCCGGCGACCAGCGCGATCAACACCCCGAGCTGCGACCAGACACCGCGACCGACACAGATGAATCCCACCGCGATCAGCACCACCACCGCCGCCAATCCGATATGCGAAGGCGAGGCGAAGGTCGGCGACTTCGGGTCGGTGCCGATGATGAGCCCACCGGCCACGCCGATCAGCGAGACACCGACCACGGTCAGCACGGTCCCGGTGACCAGCGGCGGAAAGAAGCGCACCACCTTCGCGAACGGATAGGCCAGCGCCACACCGACGACACCGCCGACCAGCATCGAGCCGTAGACCGCGTCCAGCCCGTACTCCGCGGCGATCAAGATCATCGGATTCAGTCCGACGAAGGTCGCCCCGCAGATGATCGGCAGCCGCGCGCCCGCGAGCATGCCCACCCCCACACTCTGGATGACGGTGATGATTCCGGCGACCAGCAGATCGGCGCTGATCAGCAGCGCGACGGTCGCCGAATCCAGTCCCGCGGCCGCGCCGAACACCAGCGGCACCGTGATGCAACCGGTGTACATGATCAAAACGTGCTGGATACCGAACGCCAGCTGCCGCCCGAACGGCAACCGGGTATCCACGGGATGTGCTGTCACTGCCATGTACAAGAGTTATCGGCCGCGCATTACGCGCAGCGCACGCTCTGTGTTTCCCGCACGTGACATCGCCGATGGAGTGCGGACAGGTCCCACACACTGGGTGGACTACCCGCACACCCTCGACGGGTGTGCGGGTAGTCCATCAGCTGCGGCTGAGCAGGGTGAGCGGATCTTCCAGCAGACTCGCGACAGTCGCGAGGAAGCGAGCGCCCAGTTCGCCGTCGACCATGCGGTGATCGAAGCTGAGCCCGAGGGTGGTGACCCACCGCACAGCCAGTTCGTCGCGGAATACCCAGGGTCGCTTGGCGATCGCGCCGAGGCAGAGAATGGCCGCCTCGCCCGGATTGACCAGCGGGACGCCGGCGTCCACGCCGAAGACGCCGACATTGCTGATGGTGAAGGTTCCGCCGCGCAGGTCGACGGGGGTGGCGTTGCCCGAGCGGGCGGTATCGGCGAGCCAGGCGAGTTCTTTCGCGAGGTCGCGCAGACTCGCCGAATCGGCGTCCTTGAGGTTGGGTACCAGCAGGCCGCGGTCGGTGGCGACGGCGATGCCCAGGTTCACGTAATGCTTGGTGATGATCTGCTGGTTCGCCTCGTCCCAGGCGGCGTTGATCGCGGGGAAGTCGGTGATCGCCACCAGGACGGCCTTGGCCACCAGCGTCAGCGGCGTCAGGGTAAGGCCGGTGAACGCCTTGGTGGTGCGCAGATGATCGAGCAATTCCATCGACGCGGTGCAGTCGATGGTGACGAACGTGCTGGCCTGCGGGATGGTGCGGGCACTGGCCACCATGGCGGCGGCGATGCGCTTGCGGACACCGCTGACCGGCGTGCGCTCCTCGCGATCCGGCGGGCGGATGAGGCCGCCGTGCTGTCGTCCGCCCGTACGCGCGTCGGCGGCCGTCGCGTCGCCGGACCCGTTGTGCCCGGGTGGTTTTCGCGGTTGCGTGACCGGGACGGCGCTGCGCACGTCCTCGACGGTGACCGCGCCGTCCGGACCGGATCCGGCGACGTACCACAGATCGATTCCGAGTTCCCTGGCCAGCTTGCGAGCGGCGGGCGTGGCGGCGGCACGTGCGCTCAGCGAGTTGGTGCGCCCGGAATCGCGTTCGGGGACAGCAGGTCCCGGCGCGGCCTGATCCGAGACTTCGGAATCGGCGGACCATTTCCCGTAAATCGGCTGCTCGTCCGCAGTCTGGGCATCGGGTGCCGAAACAGACTCGGACGCAGTGACTTCCACGGAATCTTCGGCCGGAGCGCGCTTGCGCCTGCGCGAAACCGCTTCCGCCTCGGGCCCGTATCCGACCAGTACCGAGGTGCGCCCACTCGCGCCGCCCTCGGCGGGAGCCTCCTGATCCCCGCGCACGCGAATGAGCGGGGCGCCGACCTCGACGGTGTCTCCCGGCTCGGCCAGCAGCTCGACGACCACGCCCGCGAACGGGGACGGCAGCGCCACCACCGCCTTGGCGGTCTCCACCTCGGCGATGGTCTGATTCAGCTGCACGGTGTCGCCGACCGCTACCGCCCAGGACTGCAATTCGGCGTCGGTGAGGCCCTCGCCGAGGTCCGGTAGCCGGAATTCCAGGACGTGGTCTTCGGGCACGGGTGACACCTCTCAGGCAGCGAGCGATCGATCGACCGCGGCGAGGATGCGGTCGGGGTCGGGCAGGTGGTGTTTTTCGAGCTTAGCCGGGGGGTAGGGGATATCGAACCCGCCGACACGCAGCACCGGGGCTTCCAGGTAATAGAAGCAGCGCTCGGTGATCCGGGCCGCGATCTCCGCGCCCAGACCGCCGAAGACCGGAGCCTCGTGCACCACGATGAGCCGGCCGGTCTTGGTGACGGACTGCTCGATGGTGTCGAAGTCGATCGGCGAAAGACTGCGCAGATCGATCACTTCCAGCGAATGCCCTTCCGCCGCGGCGATCTTCGCGGCGGTGAGCGCGGTGGCGACGGTGCCGCCGTAGGCGACGATGGTGGCGTCCCCGCCCACCGCGCAGACGCGCGCGCGGTCCAGCGGTAGTTCCGGCGCGGCGTGGAAATCGACGTCGGCCTTGTCCCAGTAGCGGCGCTTCGGCTCGAAGAAGATCACCGGGTCGTCGAGCGCGATCGCTTGGCGGACAAGGTGATACGCGTCGGCCGGATTGCTCGGGGCGACCACCCGCAGCCCGGCGGTATGCGCGAAATACGCTTCGGGTGATTCGGAATGATGTTCCACCGAACCGATGCCGCCGCCGAACGGAATCCGAATGGTCAAGGGGGCCTTGACCTTTCCCTGCGTCCGGTAGTGGATCTTGGCGACCTGGGAGACGATCTGATCGAACGCCGGGTAGACGAACCCGTCGAACTGGATTTCACACACCGGCCGATACCCGCGCAGCGCCATCCCGAACGCGGTGCCGATGATGCCGGATTCGGCCAGCGGCGTATCCACCACCCGGTTGTTGCCGAAATCCTTCTGCAGCGTGTCGGTCACCCGGAAGACCCCGCCGAGGCGGCCGATGTCCTCACCCATGAGCAGGACCTTGGGGTCGTCCTCCAGGGCTTTGCGCAGACCGGCGTTGAGCGCGGCGGCAAAGGTGGTGATCATGCGCGAACTCCTTCTTGCGCGGGCATTTCACCGGGGTCGCCGGTGAGATACTCGAGGTACTCCCGCCGCTGCTGGGTGATGAGCGGATGCGGGGTGGAATAAACGTGGTCGAACAGCTCCGCCGGCTCGGGATCGGGCATTTCGATGGTGGCGCTGCGAAGCTGGTGCGCGACACGGTCGGCCTCGGCGGCGACTTCGCGCTCGAAATCTTTGTCGTACAGGTCTTCTCGCTCGAGTAGGCGGCGCAGTCGGTCGATCGGGTCGCGCCGCTTCCACTCTTCGGTCTCGGCGGCCGCGCGGTAGCGGCTCGGATCGTCGGCGGTGGTGTGCGGGCCCATCCGATAGGTCATCGCCTCGATGAACGACGGGCCGCCGCCGGAACGCGCCCGCTGGATCGCCTGCCGGGTCACCGCCAGCACCGCGAGCACATCATTGCCGTCGACCTGGGTGCCGGGAATGCCGTAACCGTAGGCGCGGCGCACGATCGGGGTCGCGCTCTGCACCCGGACCGGAGCGCTGATCGCCCAGCCGTTGTTCTGGCAGAAGAACACCACCGGCGCGCTCCAGCTGGACGCGAACCCCAGCGCCTCGGCGATATCACCCTGGCTGGTGGCGCCGTCGCCGAAGTAGGCGATGGTCGCGATCTCGGCGCCGTCGAGGTGGGCGGCGTAGGCGTATCCGGTGGCGTGCAGGCCCTGCGCGCCGACGACGATGTTCGGATTGGTCATCCGCGCGACGTCCGGGTCCCAGCAGTAGTGGGCGACGCCGCGCCACAACCGGGTGAGCTCGCGCGGCTGGACGCCACGGCAGTAGGCGACGGCGGCTTCGCGATAGCTGCAGAACACGTAGTCGTCGGGGCGCAGCGCGCGGGCGGAGCCGACCTGGGCGGCCTCCTGGCCGAACAGCGGGGGCCATAAACCTAGTTGACCCTGTCGTTGCAGCGCGGTTGCCTCGGTATCGATCCGGCGGGTGACCACCAGGTCCTGATACAGCGCGCGCAGCTGCTCCGGGCCGACGTCGGCGACCAGGGCGGCATGCTCCCGGTCGAAGACGCGGCGACCGTCGGGCTGAATCAACTGGACCGGGTATGCGAGCTTTTCTGGCATAGAGATCGCCTCCTACCAACTGGCCTCGAGCGCGGTGTGCTCTTTCTCACAGCATGCCTTACCGGGCGAACTGCGCAAGCGGTCTGTTTTGCCCTGCGCAGAATGCTCAAAAGTTCGACGCGGGCGAATGTCATACTGCGCATATGTCCACCAGAGAACCCGCCGACCCGACCTTGGACGCCACCGACGCGCGGCTCTTGCTCGAACTGGTCGCCAACCCGCGCGCGACCGGGGTGGAGCTCGCGACCCGGCTAGGGCTGTCCCGCAATACCGTCCAGGCGCGACTGGCGCGCTGGGAGGCCAGCGGTGTGCTCGGCAGCTTCGAACGACGGGTTCGCCCGCGCGCACTCGGCTACCCGCTGTCGGCCTTCGTCGCGGTGGTCGTCGATCAGCATCAGCTGGACGCGGTGGTGGAGGCGCTGGCCGAGGTCCCGGAAGTGACCGAAGTGTGCGGCATGACCGGCCTGACCGATCTCACCGTGCGGGTGGTCGCCCGCGACGCCGACGATCTCTACCGGATCGCCGGGCAGATCCTCAAGATTCCCGGTGTGGAACGCACCAATATGGCGCTGGTGATGCGGGAGCTGGTGGGTCCGCGGACCGCACCGCTGCTCGACCGGCTGGCCGACGGCGGGAACCGCGAGAACCTTTGAGCACGCGGCGTTAGGGTGCGCAGGTGGAGATTTCGGGCAAGATCGCAATAGTTACGGGTGCCGGCGCGGGAATCGGGGCGGCACTGGCGCACCGGCTCGCCGACGGCGGGGCGCGGGTGGTCGTCGCCGATCTGGACGCCGCCGGTGCGGCACGGGTCGCCGAATCGATCGGAGCCAACGCCATCGCCGTCGGTGGTGATGTGACCGACGAGAAGGTGATTCAAGGTTTGATCGATCGTGCCGAATCCGAATTCGGCCCGGTCGACCTGTATTTCGCGAACGCGGGCATCGGCGGCGGGGCCGGATTGGACAGCACCGACGAACAATGGTCGGCCGCACTGGAAGTCAACGTGCTCGCCCATGTCCGCGCCGCTCGGCTGCTCACTCCCGGCTGGCTGGAGCGCGGCAGCGGCTACTTCGTCTCGACCGCGTCCGCCGCGGGCCTGCTGACCCAAATCGGTTCCGCCCCATACTCGGTCACCAAACACGCGGCGGTCGGCTTCGCGGAATGGCTCTCGGTCACCTACGGAGACAAGGGTATTCGCGTCAGCTGCGTCTGCCCGATGGGCGTGGACACCCGGCTGCTGCACGGCGATCTAATCCCCGACAATCCCGAAGCCGCGGCACTGGCCGTCAAAGCCGTGAAAACCGCTGGGGCCGTGCTCACTCCGGAACAGGTCGCGGACGTCGTGATCGCCGGTGTGGCGGCGGAGACCTTCCTCATCCTTCCGCACCCGGAAGTCCTGAAGATGTACCGCCACAAGGGTTCCGACTACGACCGCTGGCTCGATGGCATGCGCCGCTTCCAGACGATGCTGCGGAGCTAGCCCTCGTCCTCGACGACCAGGGTGGCCGCGGCCGTGCGGATGATCTCGGGGATCTCGATCGGCTTGCGGGTCTCGGAGTCCACGTAGACGTGCACGAAGCTGCCGGTGGCGGCGAGCTCCAGGGTGTCGTCCGCGTCGCGGAAGATGGCCAGGTCATAGGTGATGCTGGAGCGGCCGAGCCGGGAGATACGCAGGCCGACCCGCAGCTGATCCGGGAAACTGATGGAGCCCAGGTACTGGCAGGAGGTCTGGGCGACCACCCCGAGGGCGGGCAGGTCGCGAATATCGGTGCCGGTGGCGTGCATCAGCCACGCGTTGACCGCGGTGTCGAAGTACGAGTAGTACGTCACGTTGTTGACGTGGCCGTAGTGGTCGTTGTCGGCCCACCGCGTCGGCATCGGCCACAGGACCGGATACTGCTTGTTCACCCGGCCGACGATAGCTGAGCGGTCGTCGTGCCCAACCGGTGGTCGCGCGGACTCACCCCGAAGTGCCGTTTGAACGCCGCGCTGAGGGCGAACGCACTGCCGTAACCCACTTTGCCCGCGATGGATTCGATGGTCGCGTCGGTTTCCTGGAGCAGGTCGGCGGCCAGCGCCAGCCGCCATTCGGTGAGGAACGACATCGGCGGCTCGCCGACCAGGTCGGTGAAGCGGCGGGCCAGCGCGGCGCGGGACACCCCGACCGCCTCGGCCAGGCCGGCGACGGTCCAGCCGTGCGCCGGATTGTGTTGCAGCAGTCGCAGCGCCTTGCCCACCAGCGGATCGCCGTAGGCGTGGTACCAGGCGGGCGCGTCGTTGCGGGCGAACCAGGCGCGCAACGCGGCGATCAGAACCAAGTCCAACAGGCGGTCCAGCACCGCGCTCTGGGCGGGTTCGTCCTTGGTGGCTTCGTCGGCGAGCAGTGCCACCAGGCGGGGGTCGCAGTCACCGTGCGGCAGCACGATGATCGGCGGCAGGGCGCGCAGCAACCGCTGACTGGCCGCGCCCGCGGACTCATAGGTGCCGGTGACCAGCACGGTAGCGCCGTCCGGGTCGGTCCCCCACTGCCGGGTACCGAGACTCAATGTCTCGCAGAGGATTTCACCGTCCGGCGTTTTGGTGACCTGGCCGGGGTGAATGATGATCTGCGGTTCGGTGCCCGGATCGTCGGCGACCGTATACGGTTGCGGCCCACGGAAAATCGCGACGTCACCGGCGGTGAGCTGACGCGGACTCGGTGCGGCGCCGGTCTTGTCCGGCACGATCCAGGCGGTACCGCGGATCATCGACACCACCGTGAGCGGAGCCTCGTCTTGAATGCGCAGCGACCACGGCGGGTCCAGCAGCGAGCACATGACGAACGCACCCCGGGCGCGTGGCCCTTCGAGCAGGCTGGCTAACGCATCCACACCGTCCACCTTAGACGCACGCGCATGATCATGAGCGGTTGAACTATGTAGAGTCTCGGCCCGCGCCGATGTACTGAGGACATGACATTCCCCGACGCAAACCAGCCCCGCATCCTCGTCACCGGCGGCACCGGCAAGACCGGCAGCCGAGTGGCGGCTCGCCTCCAGCAGTCCGGCCACCAGGTCCGAATCGGTTCCCGCACAGCGGAAATCCCCTTCGACTGGACCGACCGGAACACCTGGTCCGCGGCTCTGACCGGTATCGACGCGGTCTACCTCGCCTTCCAGCCCGACCTCGCGGTGCCGGGCGCACCCGATGTCATCCAGGCGTTCACCGCCGCGGCCGAGCACAGCGGCGTGCGCAAACTGGTCCTGCTGTCCGGCCGTGGCGAGCCCGAGGCCGTGGAATGCGAGGAAATCGTGCGGAATTCCGGCCTCGACTGGACCATCGTCCGGTGCAGCTTCTTCGCGCAGAACTTCAGCGAGGGCGCGTTCACCGATTACATCCTGGCCGGTCACGTCGCCCTGCCCAACGGCGACGTCCCGGAACCGTTCGTACACGCCGACGACATCGCCGACGTAGCGGTCGCCGCCCTCACCGCGGCGGGCCACAGCCGCGAGCTCTACGAACTCACCGGGCCCCGCGCCCTGTCCTTCGCCGAGGCCACCGCCGAGATCGCCGCGGCGACCGGTCGCGACATCGGCTACACCTTGATCAGCCGCACGGAATTCGTCGCGGGCCTGACCGAATACCAGGTCCCCGCCGACGCGGTGAGTCTGCTGGACTACCTGTTCGGCACCATCCTGGACGGCCGCAACTCCGCCACCGCCGACGGTGTGCAGCGCGCACTCGGGCGCGCCCCCAAGGACTTCGGTGCCTACGTGACCGAAGCCGCCGCTACCGGTGTGTGGTCCGTCGAGGAGGCGGCCGCGCACTGACCGAACCCGGGATACTGCACCGGATTCCGGAATACCCGGCACCCGCCGCTGGGTTGGAATCGGTAGACAGTGTTCGTCCCGCGGACGCGGCTCTCGACGATGCGACCGCGCACCCGGATCACCAGGTCAACGCAGCCCTGGCCCCGGTTCCACGGGATGCGAGCCGGCGATTTCGCGGCGCGGGCGGATCGCCGGCCGGGCGCCGGCTTGCACCGATCGGTACCGTCGAGTGATGCTGGATTCGATGGTCGAGCGTCCCATGCGGCGGGCCCGGGTGGCAGTGTTCACGGTGTTCGCGCTCAATGGATTCCTGCTGGCGCTGTGGGTGGTGCACATTCCCGTCATCACCGACCGGACCGGCGTCGCCAAATCCACGCTGGGCACGTTCATCCTGATGCTCGCGGGAGCGGGGATCATCGGGATGCGGATCGCGGGCCCGCTGGCCGATCGGTTCGGCAGCCGCACCCTGGTCGGTGCGGCGGCCGCGATCACCGCCGTGACCGTCATCGGCCCCGGGCTGGCCACCGGCCCGGTGCCCCTCGCCCTCGCGCTGGCCTGTTTCGGTTTCGGCAACGGCGCACTCGACGTCTCGATGAACACCCAGGCCGTACACGTCGAACGGGCTTACGGCCGGCCGATCATGTCCGCCTTTCACGCCCTGTTCTCCGGGGGCGGATTCCTCGGCTCGGTGCTCGGCGCGGCCGCCCAGCGGGCCGGGTGGGACGTGCGTCTGACGCTCGGGCTGGCCGCGGTCACCTGTCTGGCACTCACCGTCGCCCTGGTGCCGCTACTGCTGCGCGACACCGTGGCCACCGTCGATGCCGTCGATGTCGTTGCTGTCACCGATGCCACCGGCTCGCAGGACGCGGCGACCGGGTGGAGCCGGGTGCCGGAACGCACCCGGAAGGTGATGGCGCTGGCGCTGATCGCGTTCGTACTGCTGCTCTGTGAAGGAGCCGCCGCGGACTGGAGCGCCTTGCAGGTCCGCGAACACCTGGACGCCGACGAGTCCACCGCCGCACTGGCTTTCGCGGCCTTCTCCTTCACGATGACCGCGGGGCGGTTCGCCACCGACCGCATCGCGGGCACGTTCGGCCGGGTGGCGGTGGTCCGCTACGGCAGTTTGATCTGCGCGGCCGGACTCGGCCTGGTCATCACGTCGCCGTGGGTCCCGCTGACGCTGGGCGGCTGGGCGCTGTGCGGTGTCGGGCTCTCCGGCGGTATCCCCCAGATCTTCACCGCCGCGGGCAATCTCGGTTCCAGTACCGCGGCCACCGATATGTCCCGCGTGTTCAGTCTCGGCTATCTGGGCCTGCTGGCCGGTCCCGCCGTCATCGGCTGGCTCACCGCGCTGGTCCCGCTCACCACCGCCCTCGCCGCCCCCCTGGTGCTCCTGCTGCTGTGCAGCTGGCAGGCCGGAGTGGTGGCCCCGCCGCAATCCGAGCGCACCGCGGCTACCGCGGAGCGGCCAAACAGAGGGTGAGCGGCTCCGGCTCGGGGTAGACGTAGGTGTTCTCGTCGGATCCCACGGGCCCGCAGGCCGAGCTGGCGGCGACGCCCCGGACGATCTTGTCGACCTTGAAGTCGGCCGACACGGTGCATTCCACCTTCGTGCTCGCCCGCGCCGGTCCGCCGGAGAAACAGTCGCCCTCCTGCGCGTTCAGCCGCAGGCAGAGGGTGTACTCGTTGCCGCCGTCCTGGTAATAGCTGCTGTAATCCTTTGTCGCACAGCCGGAATTCGCGCCCGAGTGCTTTTCCGCCACGACATAGTTGGCCTCGGGGTGGTCGCAGTCGGCGATCTCGAATCGCGCGGCCGAACTGGTCCCCGACAACGTGCCGCACTGCCCGATCTCCGCCGTCGTACCGGTACCGCGCAGCACCCAGACCACACCGGCGATGAGGAAGAGCACCACCCCCGGCGCCAGCACTTTGAGCCAGCTCATGATCTTCGCCCGCCGATCGTCCGGCGGTGGCGGCGGAAAAGCCGGTGGTGCGGTCGGATAACCCTGGTAGAGGCCGTGATTCACCGGTCCGGGCCGGCCTTGATACGGAAAATTCGGCGTGCTCATACGTCTCTCGGGCAACTCTCCTGACACACGAGAGCGGCCCCCCGTTCGAAAAACGAAGGGCCGCCCCGTAAACGAACTACAGCGCTTTCAGTTCCTCGGTGACCGCACCGACAGACTTCTTCGCGTCACCGAACAGCATGGAGGTGGTGTCGGCGTAGAACAACGGATTGTCGATACCCGCGAACCCGGAGTTCATCGAACGCTTCAGCACGATGACGCTCTTCGCCTGATCCACATTCAGCACGGGCATGCCGTAGATCGGGCTGGAGGCGTCCTCGCGCGCGGCCGGGTTGGTGACGTCGTTGGCGCCGATCACCAGCGCGACATCGGTCCGGCCGAATTCGCCGTTGATGTCGTCCATTTCCTTCATGGCGTCATAGGACACCTCGGCCTCGGCCAGCAGCACGTTCATATGTCCGGGCATCCGGCCCGCGACCGGGTGAATGGCGTACTTGACCTCGACACCCTTGGCTTCGAGCAGCGCCGCCATCTCCTTGACCGCGTGCTGCGCCTGCGCGACGGCCATGCCGTAACCGGGCACCACGATGACCTGGTTGGCGTAGGCCATCTGGATCGCGGCGTCGGCGGCCGAGGTGGCCTTCGCCTGCTTGGCCTCGCCGCCGGAAGCGCCGGGAGCAGCTCCGCCACCGCCGAACCCGCCGGCCACGATGGCCGGGATGGACCGGTTCATCGCCTTGGCCATCAGGTTGGTCAGGATGGTGCCGGACGCGCCGACGATCATGCCGGCCACGATCATGGCGGTGTTGTTCAGCGCCAGACCCGCCGCGGCGGCCGACAAACCGGTCAGCGCGTTCAGCAGCGAGATGACCACGGGCATGTCCGCGCCGCCGATCGGCAGTACCACCATCAGGCCCAGCACACCGGCCGCTACCAGCAGCAGCACCATCCACCACCAGGGTGCGCCACCGTCGGCGGCACCGATCCCGATGACCACCGCGGCACCGACCGCGGCGACGAGCAGCAGCAGGTTCAGCGGCTGCTGTAACTTGCCGACGCCGAGCGGGCGGCCGGGCAGGATCTCCTGCAGCTTGCCGAACGCGATCAGCGAGCCCCAGAACGAGATCGAACCGATGATCGCGGCGAACAGCGAACCGACGATGATGTGCACGGTCGGCTCTTCCCCGTGCTTGAACGCGGAAAAGCCGGTGGTGTCGAGGAATTCGGCCCACGCGATCAGCGCGACGGTGCCACCGCCGACACCGTTGAACGCGGCCACCAGCTGCGGCATGGCGGTCATCTTGGTGCGCTGCGCCGGCGGCACGCCGAGCGCGACACCGACCACCAGGCCCGCGATGATCAGGATCCAATTGCCGGTGTCGCGCACCGAGATCAGCGTGGCGACCACCGCGAGGAACATGCCCGCCGCGGCGATCCAGTTGCCGCGCACCGCCGTCTTCGGCCCGGTCAGGCCCATCAGGCCGTAGATGAACAGGGCGAAGGAAATGATGTAGAGAACGTTGACGAGATAATCCATGGCTACTTCTCCGCCTTCTCGACCGCGGCGGCCTTCTTGCCCTTGAACATTCCGAGCATGCGGTCGGTCACCACGAAACCACCGATGACGTTCAGGGTTCCGAAGACCAGCGCCACGAACAGAATGATCTGGATGCCGAGGGAGGGGTCCTCCATCTTGCCCAGGGTGACCAGCGCGCCGAGCACGACGATGCCGTGGATGGCGTTGGTGCCCGACATCAACGGGGTGTGCAAGGTGTTGGGCACCTTGGAGATGACAGCGAAGCCCACGAACCCGGACAGCACCAGGATCGCGATATTGGCCAGAAGTCCGGTGTACATCAGGCGTCCACCTCACGAGTAACGCAGGAATCCGCGAGCACCTGGTCACCGAAGTCGGGGGCGAGCTTGCCGTCCACCAACATCAGTTCCAGCAGTGCCGCGATGTTTTTCGAGTACAGCTCGCTGGCATGCTCGGGCATGGTCGCGGGCAGGTTCAGCGGCGAGCAGATGGTGACCTCGTGCTTGACCACGGTCTGACCGGGTTCGGTCAGTTCGCAGTTGCCGCCGGTCTCACCGGCCAGGTCGACGATCACGCTGCCGGGCTTCATGCCCTCCACCGCAGCGGCGGTGACCAGGCGCGGAGCCGGACGACCCGGGACCAACGCGGTGGTGATCACCACGTCGAAGCCCTTGATCGCGTCCTCCAAAGCCTGCTGCTGCTTGGCCTTTTCCTCGTCGGTGAGCTCGCGGGCGTAGCCGCCCTCACCGGCGGCGTCGATGCCGAGATCGAGCCACTGCGCGCCGACCGAACGCACCTGATCGGCGACCTCGGGCCGCACGTCGTAGCCGGTGGTGCGGCCGCCGAGTCGCTTGGCCGTGGCCAGCGCCTGCAGACCGGCGACGCCGACGCCGAGCACCAGCACGGTCGCGGGCTTCACGGTGCCGGCGGCGGTGGTGAGCATCGGGAAGAAGCGGGTCGATTCCGAGGCCGCGAGCAGCACGGCCTTGTAGCCGGCGACATTGGCCTGCGACGACAGCGCGTCCAGCACCTGAGCGCGCGAGATGCGCGGGATCGCCTCGACCGCGAAGGCTTGCACGCCCGCGGCTTTCAGCGCGCCGATCTGATTCTCGGCGTTGCGCGGCGCGAGGAAACCGATGAGCGTCTGCCCGTCGGACAGCTTCGCCACCTCGGCGTCGGAGGGCGGGGCGACCTTGACGACCACCTCGGCCGACCAGGGATCGCCGATGCTCGCACCGGCCGCGACGTAGGCGTCGTCGGGGATGAGTGCGCCGAGCCCGGCGCCCGCCTCCACCACGACCTCGACGCCCTGCTTGGTCAGGGACGGAATGATTTTGGGCACCAATGCGACACGCCGTTCGCCCGCGGTGGTTTCGCGAACGACTCCGACACGCGCTCCGCGCGGCGACGAGTCGTCGCCTACGTTTTGCGTTGTCTCCACTTTTGTCAGACTTCCTTACTCGAACTGGCTCAGCGTTACCCACGACGCGCTGCTGGTAGGCAACGGCGCCGCCGAACGAGGGCTGGACGATGCTACTTGTGAGTAAGTTCGCCCAAATCCTCGCAACTGTACCCGGGTTGCAGTGAGGGTAGTTGAGATGCCCGTCACAGGCCGTGTCCGAAAACCGCTCACCGTACCCTCCGAACCGCCACAAGGTCCTGGGTTCAGGACGTCTTCGATGGTTGTCGCCGCAGGTGCGCCGCACAAGTGCGCACCTACGGGTCGGTTACTTACCTGGAGGTCGGTCGCCAGGTCACCGTCGTGCGACCCGAGCCGAAGGTGACGCGCGTCATGGTCGTACACCGTTCTCGGGGTGTGCGGCGGCACCGGCACGCCGTATGGTCTGGCGTGTGAAGGATTGTGTGTTCTGCTGCATAGTGGCGGGCACCGCGCCGGCCACGAAGGTCTACGAGGACGACACGCTCTGCGCGTTCCTCGACATCCGGCCCATCGCCCGGGGGCACACACTGATCATCCCCAAGGCGCACGCCACCGAACTCGAAGACCTGGACGCCGATACGGGTGCGCACATCTTCCGCGCCGGGCACCGGCTGGCGCTGGCCATGCGCCGCAGCACCCTCGCCGCCGACGGCGCGAACCTGATCATGAACGACGGCAAGGCCGCGTTCCAGACGGTCGCGCACGTGCACCTGCACGTGATCCCGCGCCGCAACGGCGACAAACTGAGTTTCGCCAAGGGGTTCCTGCTGCGCCGCCCGCATGACCTCGAGGGCACCGCCACCGCGATCCGGGCTGGAATCGCCGCGCTGGCAACCGAAGACAATGATCACGTGGAAGGAACCCAGGCATGACGCCGGATCGAGCCGAGCTGACCGCGCTGCTGTCGCAGCAGTGGGACGCCATCGCCGCGCTGGTCACCGACCTGCCCGAGGACCGCTGGCGCACACCGTCGGCGTTGCCCGGCTGGACGGTGTTCGACGTGGTCGCGCACGTGACCGGCACCGAATCCTGGCTGCTCGGCGATCAACCGCCGGCGCACGATCCGATGCGGCCCAAGACCGACGTGCGCACGCTGCCGCATGTCCGCAACGAGATCGCGGTGCTCAACGAGATCTGGATCGACCGGCTGCGACCGCTGTCCGGGGCACGACTGCTCGAGTTGTTCGGCGAGGTGACCGACCGGCGGCGAAAGGCGTTGGCGGAGATGGACACCGAGGCGTGGACGGTGCCGACGCAGTCGCCGATCGGGCAGGTGCCCTACGGGCGGTTCATGCGAGTGCGGCTGTTCGATTGCTGGATGCACGAACTCGATCTGGCCGACGCGCTCGGCGTCGCCGTCGAGGAGGGCGGTAAGCGCGGCGCGGTGGCGTTCGAGGAATTCCTCGTCTCGGTGCCGCGAGCGGTCGGCAAACTCGGTAAGGCCCCGGACGGTTCCCGGATCTTGTTCGAGCTGACCGGACCACATGCCCGCAGCCTGCGCGTCCAGGTGGCCGGACGGGCCGGTTACGTGGACTCCTTCGACGAGCCGCCGACC
The DNA here is from genome assembly GCF_017875645.1 of Nocardia goodfellowii. Lineage (NCBI taxonomy): Bacteria > Bacillati > Actinomycetota > Actinomycetes > Mycobacteriales > Nocardiaceae > Nocardia > Nocardia goodfellowii. The sequence continues at coordinate 77,759 of NZ_JAGGMR010000001.1, forward strand.
GTCCAGATCCGCGTGGACTCCAGGCTTTTCGTGCGCCTGGGTGGTGGCCGGACCACCACCGACGCGCACCCGGACGCGATCGAGATCACCGGCGACACGGAACTCGGGAACAGGCTGGTCCGCAGTCTGGCCTTCACCCTCTGATGCGGCTGTTCCTGGCCAGCTACCGGTTCGGGGCACACGCCGACCGGCTCGCCGCGTTGGCCGGCGAGCCGGGGCGGGTCGCGGTGATCCCCAACGCCTACGACGCCTGGCCGGATGCCTGGGAGTCGGCGGTCACCAGCGATTTCGTGCCGCTGCGCAAACTCGGCTACGCACCCGAGGTGCTCGACCTGCGCGACTTCGTCGCGCGTCCGGCCGACCTGGAGCCCGCCCTGCGAGAATTCCCGCTGCTGTGGGTGCGCGGTGGCAATACCTTCGTGTTGCGCGCCCAATTCGCCCGCAGCGGTGCGGATGTCGTGCTGCCGCGATTGCTGGCCGAGGACGCGCTGGTCTACGCGGGTTACAGCGCGGGCGCCTGTCTGCTGACCCCGGACCTGCACGGGCTGGAGTCGAGCGACGACCCGGCCGAGGTCCGACCGGCCTGCGGTGTCGAAACGCTGTGGGATGGGCTGGGTTTGGTCGATCACCGGATCGTCCCGCACGTCGGTTCGGCATTGGATCCCGACGATTTCGGCACTCGGCTCGTCGCCGACTATCGCGCCGCGGGGATCCCGCACTGGCCGCTCACCGATGACGGCGTGGTCATCGTCGACGGGGATCGGCTCGAAGTACTTGCTTAGCGGCGGAACACGATCCAACGCAGGGCCGTGTACATGTACACCGCCTCGCAAGCGCCCGCCAGCAGCCGGGACAGGTGGTAGTCCAGGCCCAGGGCGGTCAGCCCGGTACCGACGCCGAGGATGAAAGCCAGGTAGTTGACGAGCACGACCACCACGTAGACCGCGGCCTGCTTGCCCACCGGGGCGTGCGAGTGGAAGTTGAAAGTGCGATTCAGCACGAAGGCCAGACCGAACGCGCACAGGTAGCCGACGGTGATCGACAACCACAGCGGCAGGCCGAGCCCGCCGCGGCACAGCGTGAGCAGCGCCAGATCCACCGCGAAGGTGCAGCTGTTGATCACCGCGAAGCCCAGGAAGGTCGGCGCCACAAGGCGATTCAGGCCCCACGGCAACCGGTCGACGACGGCTACGCAGAGCCGGGTGAACCGGTCCGCGACGGTGTCGGTGGTCGCCGTCTCGAGCACCCGACCACGGTGCCAGCGTCAGATGACGGGAAAGTGAGCAGCGGGCAAACCCGCTCAGCCGATCCGGCCCAGCGGTTCCGGGCGGTCCAGCGCCGACCAGGCCATCAGCCAGCGCCGGCGGGTCACATCGTCGACCGCGCCGAGCAGCGCGTCCAGCAGGACCTCCGGGTCCGCGCGCCACTGCTCCTCGATGGTCGCGAGCGCGTCCTTGCCGAACAATCCGGACCGGTCCAGTGCGCTGCGCCACTCCTCGAACTCCCCGGCGTGGATGCGCCGCAGCACGGCGACATCGACGCCGTCGGCGAACTCGTCGGCGAAGAGCGCGGCGATGAGCTCGCGGTGATTCGGCGATTCGGCCTGCATGGCGGTGGTCCCTCCGGGTCGCGGCGCGCGCCCGCGCGTCACTCGGTCTCTCAGCGGTCCCCCGACCCTGTACCGGAATGGTGACCTCGCGGTTCGCGGTGCTCCACCGGTCCACTCGCACAGCACATTCCGGCACCACCGTAACCGGGGCGGCGAGTTTCCGGGAAGCCCGCACGTCGGCGGTCCCCGCCGGCGGCTAGCGTTGAGACGTGGACCTGCGTGAACTGATCGAACGGCTACCCGACGGCACGGTGCTCACCGACCCGGATCTGCTCGCCTCCTACCGGCAGGACCGGGCGCTCGATCCGGACGCGGGGACGGCGCTGGCGGTGGTGCGGGCGCGCACGACCGAGGACGTGGTCACCACGCTGCGGTGGGCCGGCGCGCACGGGGTTCCGGTGGTGCCGCGCGGCGCGGGTTCGGGTCTCTCGGGCGGGTCGACCGCGCTGGACGGCGGAATCGTGCTGTCCACCGAACGGATGCGCGACATCACCGTCGACCCGGTCACCCGGACCGCGGTGGTGCAGCCCGGCCTGTTCAACGCCGAGGTGAAACGCGCGGTCGCCGAGCAGGGACTGTGGTATCCGCCGGACCCGTCGTCGTTCGAGTTCTGCTCGATCGGCGGCAACGCGGCCACCAACGCCGGCGGCCTGTGCTGTGTGAAGTACGGCGTGACCACCGATTACGTGCTCGGCATGGAGGTGGTGCTGGCCGACGGCACGGTGGTCCGGCTGGGCGGCCCGCGGCTGAAGGATTCGGCGGGTCTCTCCTTGACCAAGCTGTTCGTCGGCAGCGAGGGCACCCTCGGCATCATCACCGAACTGACGCTGCGCCTGCTGCCCGCGCAACCACCGCAGAGCACCGTCGTCGCCAGCTTCGCGACCCTCACCGCCGCCACCTCGGCCATCCTCGCGATCACCGGCGCGCTGCGCCCGTCCATGCTGGAATTCATGGACTCGGTGGCGATCAACGCGGTCGAGGACGAGCTGCGAATGGGCTTGGACCGCAACGCCGCCGGGCTGCTGGTAGCCCGGTCGGACGCCCCCGGCGAATTCGCCGCGCGGGAAGCGCAGCTCATGCTGGAGGCGTGCGAGAAGGCCGGAGCCACCGAGGTTTTCAGTACCGACGACGCCGAGGAAGGCGAAGCGTTCACCGTCGCACGGCGTTTCGCCATCCCCGCGGTGGAGAAGCTCGGCCCGCTGCTGCTCGAGGATGTCGGCGTGCCGCTCCCCCGGCTCGGCGACCTGGTCACCGGCGTCGCCGCCATCGCCGCGCGCAACGACGTGCTGGTGTCGGTGATCGCGCACGCCGGCGACGGCAACACCCACCCGCTGATCGTGCACGACCCCACCGACGCCGACAACACCGCCCGCGCGCACAAAGCCTTCGGCGAGATCATGGACCTCGCGATCGAACTCGGCGGCACCATCACCGGCGAACACGGCGTCGGCCGGCTGAAGAAGGACTGGCTGCCGAATCAACTCGGCCCCGAGGTGATGGATCTGACCCGCCGCATCAAGGACGCCCTGGACCCGCATGGCATCCTCAACCCCGGTTCGATCCTCTGAGTTCACCGCATCCGGCCCCGATACACTCCCAGGAACATTCCGGACCGCGAAGGAGTTCGCTCAACTTATGACCACCAGGCTCGAGCACAATGTCGCCGACACCCGATTCGAGATCTTCATCGACGACACCCTCGCCGGGTACGCCGACTACGCCGAGCGTGAGGGTGCGAAGGTCCGCGATTTCCACCACACCATGACGTTCCCGGAGTTCCGCGGTCAGGGCGTGGCGGCGAAGGTGGTCGAGTTCGCGCTGCGGGACTCGCGCGACAACGGATACTCGGTCGTTCCGACCTGCTGGTACGTCGAGAAGTACATCGCGGAGCACGAGGAGTACGCCGACCTCGTCGGCTAGCCGCCGCACAAACGAGTGGGCCCGAGACGAAATCGCCTCGGGCCCACTCGGCCGGAAAGGGACGGCTCAGCCGCGCAGCAGCGCGCGCGACATGACGACGCGCTGGATCTGGTTGGTGCCCTCGTAGATCTGGGTGATCTTGGCGTCGCGCATCATCCGCTCCACCGGGAAGTCGGTGGTGTAGCCCGCGCCGCCGAACAACTGCACCGCGTTGGTGGTGACCTCCATGGCCACGTCGGAGGCGAAGCACTTGGCGGCGGCGGAGATGAAGCCCAGGTTCTTCTCGCCGCGCTCGGCGCGCGCGGCCGAGGTGTAGACCATCAGGCGCGCGGCCTCGATCTTCATCGCCATATCCGCCAGCATGAACTCGGTGTTCTGGAAGCTCGCGATGGTTTTGCCGAACTGCTTGCGGTCCTTGGTGTAAGCGATCGCGGCGTCCAGCGCGCCCTGCGCGATACCGACAGCCTGCGCGCCGATGGTCGGGCGGGTGTGGTCCAGGGTCTGCAGCGCGGTCTTGAAGCCGGTGCCCGGCTCGCCGATGATGCGGTCACCCGGGACCTTGCAGTTCTCGAAGTACAGCTCGGCGGTCGGGGAACCCTTGATGCCCAGCTTGTGCTCGAGCGGTCCGACGACGAAGCCCTCGTCGTCCTTGTGCACCATGAACGCGGAGATGCCGTTGGCACCCTTGTCGGCGTCGGTCACGGCCATGACGGTGTACCAATCGGACTTGCCGCCGTTGGTGATCCAGCACTTGGAGCCGTTGATGACCCAGCTGTCGCCGTCCTGCTTGGCGCGGGTGCGCATGGAGGCGGCGTCGGAGCCCGCCTCACGCTCGGACAGCGCGTAGGAGGCCATCTTGCCGGCCACGATGTCGGCCAGCACCTTGGTCTTCAGCTCTTCGGAGCCGTTGAGGATCAGGCCCATGGTGCCGAGCTTGTTGACCGCGGGGATCAGCGAGGAGGAACCGCAGACGCGGGCGACCTCTTCGATCACGATGCAGGTGGCGACCGAGTCGGCGCCCTGGCCGCCGTAGGCCTCGGGCACGTGCACGGCGTTGAAGCCCGCGGCGTTCAGCGCGGTGAGCGCCTCCTGCGGGAAGCGGGAGTTACCGTCCACGTCCTTGGCGTGCGGCGCGATTTCCTTCTCCGCCAGCCCGCGGATCGCCGCGCGCAGTTCGTCGTGGAAGTCCTCGAGCTTGAAGAGATCGAAATCCGGGTTTCCCGCCATGGGGGCACACTCCTGGCTGTGTCGTGAACGATGTGCGGCACTCAGTGCCACATTGGCTTCGAGTATACGCCTCGACTTCAGGGTTACGTGCAGATATTTCCTGGCACTGAGTGTCAGTTCACAGGGTTTTTTCGGGTGCCAGCGTACCCAGCTTGCGGGCCACAAGATCGGCCACCTGCCGCGACGGCATGTCCCGCGGAAACACCGCCACCACCATTTCATCGGCCGTGCGCGCCGCACCCGGGCCGCGGGGAATCGCCGCCAACTCCACCCGCAAATCCGCGGCGCCCGCATCCGACTCGCCGCGCACCATCCGTCGCAGCAGATAGTTGTGCGTCGCCGTGACCGCCGCGGTGAACTGCACGCGCGCCAGATCCGGCGCCTCCGGCAGCCGCTCCCGCAGATAGTCGGTGAACAACCGCTCGTACCGGAACACCGTCACGATCTCGCGTTCGCGCAGCGCCGGCACCCGCCGTACCACCCGATACCGCCGCGCCGCGATCTCCCGCCACTGCGTGAACCGCTCGAACACCCCCACCACAGCGGCGCACACGGCATCCCACGGATCCCCTTGCGCCGCCGCCAAATCCGCCGCCGCCCGCGCCAGCTGCGATTCATGATCGGCGAAGATCACATCCTCCTTCGACCGGAACTGCCGAAAGAACGTCCGCCGGGAAATCCCGGCGGCCTCCGCGATCTCATCCACCGTCGTCGCCTCATACCCCTTCTCGGCGAACAACCGCAGCGCCTGATCCACCACCGCCAGCCGGAACTGCGCGGTGTCCTCACCACCCCTACCCCGCACCTCGTCATTCGCCACGAGACAACCGTATCGACCCAGGCAAGCATCCCAGAATCAGCAAACGGTTTCGATTACTCCACCTGCTTCGTATATTTCCGCCGACCGCGCAGTGCAACGCATCAAGGACTACTTTCTGCGCCATCCCGGCGATCAGGACATCGAGGCCACTATCGGAACCGACGGCTCAGAGTCCCTCGTCCTGCCCCGGGAAGCGATGAGCCTACTGGCGTACATACTCGCCCAGGCCGCTACTGGCAAAGGCGTCACGATCACCGCGATCAATGCCGAACTCATGGCTCGAGTCGAAGTGGAGACCCGCGAGCGGCAGACGAACTAACCCGACTGGGCCAGGAACTCGGAACTTAGCCCAACAGTTTGGTGCGCAGGGCTTGGTCCTTCTCCAGGACCATCTTTTCCAGACCCGCCTGGAATTGCGCCATGCGGGAACGGAGTTCGGGGTTGTGGGCGGCGAGGATGCGGACGGCGAGCAGGCCCGCGTTGCGGGCGCCACCGATGGAGACGGTGGCGACGGGGACGCCGGCGGGCATTTGGACGATGGAGAGCAGGGAGTCCATGCCGTCGAGGTATTTCAAGGGGACGGGGACGCCGATGACCGGGAGGGGGGTGGCGGAGGCGACCATGCCGGGCAGGTGGGCGGCGCCGCCCGCGCCCGCGATGATGACCTGGATGCCGCGGTCGGCGGCGTCGCGGGCGTAGTCGAGCATGCGCTGCGGGGTGCGGTGGGCGGAGACGACGCCGACCTCGAAGCGAATGCCGAACTCGGCCAAGGCTTCCGCGGCGGCCTCCATGGTCGGCCAATCCGAGTCGCTGCCCATGATCAGGCCTACTTGCGGTCCAAGGTTGGTCATGAATGCGGGTCCCATCCGTCGGTCCAAACCGCGTGCGACATCCAGTGCGCCGCCCGCTCTGCCTGCTCACGCACCACCGCGACATCGTCGCCGAGCACGTTGACGTGCCCGATCTTGCGATCCGGGCGTTCGCTCTTGCCGTACATGTGCACCTTCGCCTGCGGCAGACGCGCGAACAGGTGGTGCAGCCGCTCGTCCATCGACATCGACGGCGCGACCGGCGCGCCGAGGATATTGGCCATCACCGTGACCGGAGCAAGTGGACTGGTGTCGCCGAGCGGATAGTCCAGGACAGCGCGCAGATGCTGTTCGAACTGACCGGTGCGGGCACCGTCCATCCCCCAGTGGCCGGAGTTGTGCGGGCGCATGGCCAATTCGTTCACCAGCAGCTCGCCGTCCTGGGTTTCGAAAAGCTCCACGGCCATCGCCCCGACGACGCCGAGTTCCTTCGCCAAGTTCAGCGCGAGCAGTTCGGCCTGGGTGGCCTTGGCCTCGGCCAGGTCCGGGGCGGGCGCGATGACGACGGCGCACTGGCCGTTGCGCTGCACGGTCTCCACTACGGGCCAGGTCGCCGCCTGGCCGAACGGCGAACGCGCCACCATGGCCGACAGCTCCCGCTTCAAATCGACCTTCGCCTCGGCCAGCAGCGGCACGCCGCGCGCGAGCTGCTCGGTCACAATGGTCGCGGTCTCGGCGGCGTCGGCGGGCATCCACACGCCGCGCCCGTCGTATCCGCCGCGCACCGCCTTCAGCACGAACGGCCAGCCGTGCTCGTCACCGAAACGTACCGCGTCGGCCACCTCGGTCACCGCGGTGAACGCGGGCACCGGCAGACCCAGTTCGGACAGTTTGATCCGCATAGCCAGCTTGTCCTGCGCGAAGACCAGCGCGGACGGCGGCGGCTGCACGTTCACACCCTCGGCGACCAGGGCTTCGAGGTGTTCGGTCGGCGCACCCTCGTGATCGAAGGTGAGCGCGTGCGAACCGATGGCGGCTTTCCGCAGCGCGGCCAGATCGGTATGGCTGCCGAGCACCACCTCGGGGCTGACCTGAGCGGCGGGATCGTCGGGATTCTCCGCGAGCACCCGCAGTCGCTGACCGAGCGCGATCGCGGCCTGATGGGTCATCCGCGCGAGCTGACCGCCACCGACCATGGTCACGGTGGGCATAGCGGATTGATCGGAGAATCGTGCGGGAGTCACGTCATGGAATCTTGTCATGTCGGGGCCGAATGATCGCTACCGGTACACTCGATCCTTGTGTCATTCGTCGACGGCGTGGTCAACGTTCTCCCCAGACCCCTGGCGGAGATCGCTTTCCGCCACCACGAGCTGATCAAGTTCGCCATCGTCGGGGGCATCACGTTCGTCATCGACAGTGGCATCTTCTACTTCCTGAAGCTGACCGTGCTGACCGAGAAGCCGGTCACCGCCAAGATTATTTCCGGCGTCATCGCCGTTATCGCGTCCTACATTCTCAATCGCGAATGGTCGTTCCGGAACCGGGGCGGGCGCGAACGTCATCACGAGGCCTTGCTGTTCTTCGCCGTCAGCGGCGTCGGCGTGGTGCTGAGCTTCCTGCCGCTATGGGTCTCCAGTTACGTCTTCGACCTGCGCGTTCCCGATGTCAGCCTGCTGGTGGAGAACATCGCCGACTTCATCAGCGCATTCATCATCGGCAACCTGCTGCAAATGGCGTTCCGATTCTGGGCCATGCGACGCTGGGTCTTCCCCGACGAGATGGACAAACTCGTCGAAGAGTTCGAGGACGAGTTCCTGTTCGAAGAAGAGCAGCTCGGCCAGAGTTAACGCGGCTCGGCGATCACCGCGTTCGAGGAAATCCGCGGCACCGACGAACCCAGGAACACCGCGAACAACGCCGGTCTGCGCCGCTGCAGCTCCAGCCGGCCACCGTCCGCCTCGATGAGCGCCCGGGCCAGCGCCAGGCCCACACCGGTCGACCCACCGGCCGAGAATCCCCGGTCGAAGATGTGCGGTGCGAGTTCGTCCCGCACGCCCTCCCCTTCGTCGGCCACCTCCACACACACCAGCGGCTCACGCGCGTTGCCGGGCCGGACCGAGCGCACCGAGACCGTGCAAGTGCCGCCGCCGTGCATCAGGGCATTGTCGACCAGCACCGCGACCGCCTCCCGCAACCGCTGCGCCGTGATCGGCGCGGTGAGCGTCTTGTCGCCGGTGAGCACCAGCGTCCGCCCCGCCTCGCTGAACGGATGCCGCCATTCGGCGACGACACCGCGCAGCTCGTCCATCACCGGGATCGGATCGCGGTCCGCCGCGTCTTCGTCCCGGGAGGCGCGCACCAGGTCGTCGATGGCCTCGGTGAGTCGATCGACCTGCGCCATCGCCTCCTCGGCCTCGTGCACCACCTCGGGGTCGGTGTGCGCGGACAACTCGTCCAGGCGCAACCGCACCGCCGTGAGCCGGGACCGCAGCTGATGCGACACGTCCGCGACCAGCGCGTGCTCGCGTTGTAGCCGCCCGGCGATCTCCACCGTCGCGGAATCCAGGACGTCGGAGACGCGATCCAATTCGGCGATGCCGTGCCGGCGGGGATCCGGCCGGAAATCACCCATCGCCAGCCGGGCCGCCCGCGCCGCCACATCACGCAGCGGATCGGCCACCCGGCGCGCGGTCACCACCGCGACCGCCACCGCCGCGCCCAGCGAGGCCAGCACGGCCAGCGCCACCGCCGCGACCGCCTGCCGCTGCTTGGCGTGCATCGGCGCGCCCGGCACCTCCAGCCGCAGCGAACCCGAGGTGCCCATGGCGAGGGATTCCATCAGCGGGTCCGCGACCGCGTCGGCGCCGATGTCGATTCGGGAGGCGCTGTCCTGCGGGGTCGGATAGACGATGGTGAGTTTGCCGTCCTTGGGCACCAGCGGGCGTACCGTGCGGATATCGAGCCCGCCGCGCACCAGGCCGTCGGCCTGCTCCTGCTGGATCACCTCCACCGCGATCCGGTCCAGCCGGCCGCGCAGATCGGTGCGGGTGATGTCCTCCACCCACAGCCACGCCGTATAGGTCAGCGGTACGCCGAGCACCACCGTGGTGATGGTCAGCACGGTGAGCATGGATCGCAGGATTCGACGGCGCACGTCGGTCAGCGTCCGTTCGGCACGAGCCGCTCGGGCAGCCCGTTCATGCCGTGTTCAGCCGGAACCCGACACCGCGCACGGTGACGATCCGGCGCTCGGCCATCGGCCCCTCGTCACCGATCTTGCGGCGCAGCCACGACATGTGCATGTCCAGCGTCTTGGAGCCGCGCAGTTCCGCATCGCCCCAGACCTCGCGCAGGATGGTCTCGCGCGGTACCACCTGCCCGGCCCGGTCGATGAGCACCTTGAGCAACTCGTATTCCTTGTTGGCCAAACCGATTTCCACGCCGTTGACCAGCACCCGGCGCGCGGCGGGCTCCAGCCGGATACCGCCGACCTCGACCGCCTCGTCCCCGATTCCACTGCGCCGCAACAGGGCTCGCACCCGGGCCAGCAGTTCGGCGAGCCGGAACGGTTTGCCCACGTAATCGTCGGCGCCCGCGTCCAGCCCGACCACGAAATCCACTTCGTCGGTGCGCGCGGTGAGCATCAGCACGGCCAGATCGGCGCCCCGCGCGCGCACCTGCCGGCACACCTCCAGCCCGTCCATGCCGGGCAGCCCCAGGTCGAGGATGAGCAGATCGTGCCCGCCCTCCAGGGCGCGCTGCAGCACGGCGGGACCGAAGCTCTCGACGGTGACCGAGTACCCCTCACGACCGAGCGCCCGGGAAAGCGGTGCGGCGATGGCCTCGTCGTCCTCGGCCAGCAGTACGGCGGTCATGTGACTAGGTTACGGTCCCCGATGCACATCGCCGTGGTGGCGCTCGTCATCGAAGACCTGGTGATAGAGCAAGTTGTGCACCTGCTGCACCTGCGGGATGTCGTCGAACTCCAGCGGCTCCTCCGACGAGGAACCGATGATCAAGGTGCCGGTGCCGAGCAGCCGGTCGAACAGCCCGTGCCGGAACTGCACACTCGAGATGCGACTCATCGGGATATCGAGTCCGGAGTGCGTGAGCACGCCCTGGCGCACCAGCACGCGACGATCGGTGACGATGAAGTGCGTCGACTTCCACGCCAGCACCGGCGCGACACAACGCCAGGCGAGGATCGCCGCCCACAGCGCGAAGATCACCAGCAGGGCGACAGTGCGCGCGGACCCCTCGGCCTTCCGGGAGGCAAGTCCCCCAACGAATCCGGCGAGCGCGGTAGCCACCACCAGCGTCACGATGGGCCAGAACAGCATCTTCCAATGCGGATGCCGGTGCAGGATGAGCTGCTCATCCGGTGCCAGCGCCTCCTCAGGGGAACCCATGGTCGAACCCTACCGCTCGAAGATGCCAGAATGCCTGACACCGAGCCCGGCGTGCTGCACAATCGTCAGCCTGCGAGGGTCGATCTCATTCGCGTCGGCAAGTTTTGCACTTCTAAGTTCTGTCCTGCTCCTAAAACCATGCTCGACAACGACCGTGGAGGCGTGTGTGACCAGGGACCTGACCCAGCTGGAAATCCTGACCGAACTCGAACCGGTGGCCGAGGAAAACCTGAACCGGCACCTCTCGATCACCAAGGACTGGCATCCGCACGACTACGTACCGTGGGACGAGGGCCGCAATTTCGCCGCGATGGGCGGAATCGACTGGGACCCGGAGCAATCCCAGCTGAACGAGGTCGCCAAGGCGGCCATGATCACGAACCTGCTCACCGAGGACAACCTGCCCTCCTACCACCGGATCATCTCCGAGGCCTTCGACAACGGCGGCGCGTGGCGCACCTGGGTGGGCCGCTGGACCGCCGAGGAGAACCGGCACGGCATCGTCATGCGGGATTACCTGGTGGTCACCCGGGGAGTAGACCCGGTCGCGCTGGAGAACGCGCGCATGGTGCACATGACCAATGGCGTGCATTCCCCGGAGAATTGGGGCGGGTTCCTGCTCAATATCGCCTACGTCACCTTCCAGGAACTGGCCACCCGGGTCAGCCACCGCAACACCGGCAAGGTGTGTAACGACCCGATCGCCGACCGCATGCTGCAACGCATCGCCGCCGACGAGAACCTGCACATGATCTTCTACCGCAATATGTGCGGCGCGGGCCTGGATCTGGTGCCGGACCAGGCGATCGAGGCGATCGCCATCATTCTCGAGAATTTCGTGATGCCCGGCTACGGCATGCCGAACTTCCGCCGCAACGGCGCGTTGATGGCCAAGCACGGCATCTACGACCTGCGCCAGCACCTCGAGGAGGTGGTGCAGCCGTGCCTGAAGATATGGGACATCTTCGAGCGCACCGACTTCAGCCCCCGCGGCGAACAGGCGCGCGATCGGCTCGGGGCCTACCTGGAGAAGCTGGAGCAGGACGTGGCCAAGTTCGAGGAACAGCGCGATCGCCTGCTGGCGCGCGAAGCGGCCCGGGGCTTGCTGCCGGTCTCCTGAGCGTCAGTATCCGGCGCGCAGGTGGGTGACGTCGCCCGCGGAGACGGCCCGGTCGCCGATCATCAGGCGGCCGTGGTCGTCGACGCCGCCGGCCACCCCGGTGAGCACTTCGCCGCCCGGCAACTCGGCGCGGACCTCCGCGCCGATGGTGGCGCAGCGCTCGCGGTAGGCGCCGACCAGCGACGCGGTAGACCAGCCCGCGGCGCGCCAGTCGGTGAACCTGCGCGCGAACTGGGTCAGCAGGGACCGCACCAGCGCCGTACGGTCGGTCTCCCGCGCGCCCGCGAGCGTGAGCGAGGTCGCGTGCGGCACCGGCAGTTCCGATTCGGTCAGGCTCACGTTGATGCCGGTCCCGACCACCACGACGGGCGCGGCGCCGCCGGCGGCCACCTCGGCCAGTATGCCCGCCACCTTGCGGCCGGCGATCAGAACATCGTTGGGCCACTTGAGATTCGCGTCCACGCCGGCGGTCTCGCGCAGCGCGTCCACCACCGCGACGCCGGTCAGCAAGGGCAGCCAGCCCAGCGCCTCCGGCGCGATCCCGTCCAACCGCACCAGGATCGACATCGAGATCTGCGCCCGTGGCGGACTGACCCAGGTGCGCGCGTGCCGGCCGCGACCGGCCTCCTGCGCTTCGGCGAGCAACACGGCGCCCTCGGCACCCGGTTCCCCCGCGCGGGCGATCAAATCGGCGTTGGTCGACCCGGTCGACTCCACCACGTCGATGCGGGAGAAGAAGGACAGCTCGGGCTCCTCGGCGACGGCTCGCCGCAACCGCTCCACATCCAGGGGCGTACGCATGATCGGGAACGCTACTGCATTGCCATTGCGCCGGAACCTGATTGCCCGCTCCCGCCCGCGCGCCGATCGACCAGGAACTTTACCCTTGTGATAGGTCCAGAACATGATCTAGCTGCGCTTATTTGTACTCACTGGTAGCCCCACTCCGGTTAGTGAGGGCGACTGTCACTGGTTACACTCCGAAGCCATGACGAGTGTCCAGCAGCAGTCCGCGCAAGATCCGGCGGGCGCCCCCGATATCCACACCACCGCTGGGAAGCTGGCTGACCTGCGGAATCGTCTGGAAGAAGCCAAGCACCCGATGGGTGAGGCCGCGGTCGACAAGGTGCACGCCAAGGGCAAGATGACCGCCCGCGAGCGCATCTTGGCCCTGCTCGACGAGGGCTCCTTCGTCGAACTCGACGCCCTGGCCCGGCACCGCAGCGTGAACTTCGGACTGGAGAGCAACCGCCCGCTCGGCGACGGCGTGGTCACCGGCTACGGCACCATCGACGGTCGCGACGTCTGCATCTTCTCCCAGGATGTCACCGTTTTCGGTGGCTCCCTCGGCGAGGTCTACGGCGAGAAGATCGTCAAGGTGATGGACCTCGCGATCAAGACCGGCCGTCCGCTCGTCGGCATCAACGAGGGCGCCGGCGCGCGCATCCAGGAGGGCGTCGTCTCGCTCGGCCTCTACGGTGAGATCTTCCACCGCAATATCCAGGCCTCCGGCGTCATCCCGCAGATCTCGCTGATCATGGGCCCGGCCGCGGGCGGCCATGTCTACTCCCCCGCGCTCACCGATTTCGTCGTCATGGTCGACGGCACCTCGCAGATGTTCGTCACCGGCCCGGACGTGATCAAGACCGTCACCGGCGAAGACGTCACCATGGAGGATCTGGGCGGCGCGCACACCCACATGACCAAATCCGGTGTGGCGCACTATGTCGCCTCCGGCGAGCAGGACGCCCTCGACTACGTCAAGGATCTGCTGTCCTACCTGCCGAGCAACAACCGCGCCGAGGCCCCGCGCTTCCCGGCCACCGACCCGATCAACGGCGCGATCGAGGATTCGCTCACCGACGAGGACATCGAGCTCGACACGATCATCCCGGACTCGCCGAACCAGCCGTATGACATGCACGAGGTCATCCGCCGGCTGCTCGACGACGACGAGTTCCTCGAGGTGCAGGCCGAGCGCGCGATGAACATCATCGTCGGCTTCGGCCGGGTCGACGGGCGCAGCGTCGGCATCGTCGCCAACCAGCCCACCCAGTTCGCTGGCTGCCTCGATATCGACGCTTCGGAGAAGGCCGCGCGCTTCGTGCGCACCTGCGACGCCTTCAACATCCCGATCATCACCCTGGTCGACGTGCCCGGCTTCCTGCCCGGCACCGGCCAGGAGTACAACGGCATCATCCGGCGCGGCGCCAAGCTGCTCTACGCCTACGGTGAGGCCACTGTGGGCAAAATCACGATCATCACCCGCAAGGCCTACGGCGGCGCCTACGACGTGATGGGCTCCAAGCACATGGGCGCCGACGTCAACCTGGCCTGGCCCACCGCGCAGATCGCCGTCATGGGTGCCTCCGGCGCCGTCGGCTTCGTCTACCGCAAGCAGCTGCAGGAGGCCGCCAAGAGCGGCGCGGACGTGGACGCCCTGCGCCTGGAACTGCAGAATGAGTACGAGGACACCCTGGTGAACCCGTACGTCGCCGCCGAACGCGGCTACGTCGACGCGGTGATCCCGCCCTCGCACACCCGCGGCCAGATCGTGGCGGCGTTGCGGCTGCTGGAACGCAAGATGGTCACCTTGCCGCCCAAGAAGCACGGCAACATCCCGCTCTAGCCGAGCGATACGCCTCGGGAGGCCGCACACTGTTGATCAGTGTTCCGAGGGCTCCGGGAAAGCCTGCGAAAGCAACAGAGAGGAACTGGCACCGTGACGACTGTGGCAGAAGAGGATGTGTTGACCGCCGTCGAGTTGGATCTCACAGTCGAGGAAGTCGCGGGCGAGACCGAAGTGACCGTGAACACGGCAGCCGATACCTCGACCCAGCAGCCGTTGTTCCGGATCGTCAAGGGTTCGCCGAGTGATGCCGAGCTCGCGGCGCTGGTCTGCGTGCTGACCGCGGCCGCGAACGGCGACGGCGGCGAAGTCGATTCCGGCCCGCAGGACATGTGGGGCCGGCCGACCATGATGCACCGGGGCACGTCGCCGTTCTCCCCGTACGCCTATCCTCAACTGTCCCACCTGCGTTGAGGGAGTCCGGGCTGATTCAACCCGCCGGCAGCAGTCTTCCGCTGCTCGTTCTCGGTTCCGCGTCCCCCGCGCGCCGGGAGGTGCTCCGCGCCGCGGGTGTGGATCCGATCGTGCGGGTCTCCGACGTCGACGAGGACGCGGTGCAAGCCGCGCTGCCCGCGAATTCGGCGCCTGACGTCGTCGTTGTCGAGCTCGCGCGGGCGAAGGCCCGATCGGTCGCGGCGGAGCTGGTGCGTACGGCCCCGGACGTCGCCGCGAATTGTGTTGTCGTCGGCTGTGATTCGATGCTGCTGGTCGACGGCGTCCTACAGGGGAAACCGCACACCCCCGAGGTGGCGCGGGCGCGCTGGGCCGACATGGCCGGGCGCAGCGCCGATCTGCTGACCGGACACTGCGTGCTGCGGCTCCAGGACGGCTCGATCACGGCGTCGGCGGTGGACTGTAGTTCCACCACAGTGCATTTCGCGAAGCCGGACCCCGAGGAACTCGACGCCTACATCGCGACCGGTGAGCCGCTGCGAGTAGCGGGCGCGTTCACTCTCGACGGGATGGGCGGCTGGTTCGTGGACCGGATCGAAGGCGACCCGTCCAGCGTCATCGGGATCGGGCTACCACTGCTGCGCCGACTGCTTGGCGACGTTGGGGTCGGCGTTGCGCAGCTGTGGGGCCGCGCGACCTCCTGACGGCGCCGCCAGCGTCGGCTCCTCGGTACCGCCGTCGGCGCCCACCGCGACCGGGGTCGCCTCACGGCGCGCCGGCATTTCCAAGCGCGCCACACACAATTCCGGTTCCACGAACGGATGCAGCCGGGCGGTGATCGAATCCCGTCCGCCGTTGCGGTCCAGCACTTCCTCGATCAGCCCCAGATGTACGCCGCACACCACCTCGGAGTGGGTGCGCGCCAGGTCGCGCAGCGGGCAGGCCGTCATCCGGATCTGTACCTGTTCCTCGGTTTCGGCGGCCACGTCGCGTTCCGGGGCGAAGCCGAGCTCCGAGAGCAGAGTCATGGTGACGTCTTTGGCGTCCTCGAGGGTTTCCACGCGGTGATCACCGGCGTCGAGTTTCGCGCCCCATGCGCGGCCCGCGGTGATCGCGGCGTCGGAGCGGCGGCGCGGATCGTTGCCCAGCTGATCGGCGAGCACCTGAGCCAGTTCCTGGTATCCCACCGAATGCTGCACGGCGCTGTAACCGATGCGCGGACGCCCACGGCCGCGCGGCGGTTGCTGGAACTGGCGCACCAGGGATTCCTTGGTGAGCACATCGAGGTGAAAGCGGACCGTCGTGACGTGCTGGCCGGTGATTCTGGCCAGCTCCTGGGCATCGAGAGGTTCGCTGGCGCCACGTAGGATCGCGAGCAGTCGCCGTCGCGGCCACGAATCGGACATAGCTCACCCCTCCTCCCGGGAAACTTTATCGGATGTGGGTGCGATTTATTCGCCCATTCAGCCGATTTGTGATCTGAAACGAGATTGCCCTACACAGCAGACTTACCATTGTTATGCAGCACGGACTACTGAAACCACTGTCTACCTCGCATGAAGGATCCTCATCGTGCCCGTCGCCCCGGACAACGCGCCCAGGTTCGGAACTTACGCACATCCTCACCGACTAGTAACCACAGAGTGGCTGTCGGCAAACATCGGCGCGCCGGGGCTGAAGATCATCGAGTCCAACGAGGATGTCCTGCTGTATGACATCGGTCACGTGCCCGGCGCCATCAAGATCGACTGGCGGGGCGATCTGAGTGATCCGGTTACCCGCGACTACATCGACGGTGACCGCTTCACCGAGCTGATGCGCGCCAAGGGGATCCAGCGCGACGATACCGTGGTGCTCTACGGCGACCGGGACAACGCGCAGGCAGCGCACACCCTCTGGCTGTTCGCGCTGTTCGGCCACCAGGACGTCCGCCTGCTCGACGGCGGCCGCGCGGCCTGGCTGTCCGAGGAACGCGACACCACCTTCGACGTGACGTATCCGGTGCGCAGCGACTACCCCGAGGTGCGCCGCGACGACAGCGCCGCGCGCGCCTTCCGCGACGACGTCCTGGCGCACCTGGGCAAACCGCTGGTCGACGTGCGCGCCCCCGAGGAATACGCCGGTGAAGTCGCGCCGAAACCGGACAGCCCCGAGGCCTCCGCGCTGCGCGGCGGCCACATCCCCACCGCGCGCAATATCGAATGGACCCGGGCCATCGGCGCCGGCGGCCGCTTCCGGGCCCGCGCCGAGCTCGACGACATCTACGGTGACCTGGCCGATTCCGACGATCTCATCGTCTACAGCCGCATCGGCGAACGTTCCAGCCTGAGCTGGTTCGTGCTGACCTACCTGCTGGGATTCGGCAGCGTCCGCAACTACGACGGATCCTGGGCCGAATGGGGTAATTCGGTGCGCATGCCGATCGCCAAAGGCCCTGAACCCGGCGAAGTTCCGACCCTGGCGAAAGCAACGACCAAGGGGCGCTAGCTCACACCGCCTATCCAGGTGTGATGTGCGACCTACTGTCGAGTAGGGCTATCCGAGTGCGGGATCTATTGGCAGACTGCCTACACTCGCCCGAGACGTAAGTTGTCGACCACGGGAGCGGAAAGCCTGCGCAGCGACCCATCCCCGCGAAGCGACTACAGATTGCAAACCAGGAGGCTCAGTGCCCAGCCATGCCAGCGCGCGGATCACGAAGGTACTCGTCGCCAATCGAGGCGAGATCGCCGTGCGCGTGATCCGGGCGGCCAAGGATGCCGGAATCGGTAGCGTCGCGGTCTACGCGGAACCCGATGCCGATGCCCCCTTCGTGAAGCTCGCCGACGAAGCCTTCGCCCTGGGTGGCCAGACCTCGGCCGAGTC
This sequence comes from Nocardia goodfellowii, assembly GCF_017875645.1. NCBI lineage: Bacteria > Bacillati > Actinomycetota > Actinomycetes > Mycobacteriales > Nocardiaceae > Nocardia > Nocardia goodfellowii. The sequence goes on from NZ_JAGGMR010000001.1 coordinate 95,563, forward strand.
GTACCTCGTGTTCGACAAGATCCTCGATGCCGCCGCCAAGTCCGGCGCCGACGCCATCCACCCCGGCTACGGCTTCCTCTCCGAGAACGCCGACTTCGCCCAGGCTGTCATCGACGCCGGGCTGATCTGGATCGGCCCCTCGCCGCAGTCCATCCGCGACCTCGGTGACAAGGTCACCGCCCGGCACATCGCCGAGCGCGCTCAGGCGCCGATGGCCGCCGGCACCAAAGACCCGGTGAAGAACGCCGACGAGGTCGTCGAGTTCGCCCAGCAGTACGGCGTGCCGGTCGCGATCAAGGCCGCCTTCGGTGGCGGCGGCCGCGGCATGAAGGTCGCGCACTCCATCGAGGAGATCCCCGAGCTGTTCGACTCCGCGGTCCGCGAGGCGACCGCCGCCTTCGGCCGCGGCGAATGCTTCGTCGAGCAGTACCTGGACAAGGCCCGCCACGTCGAGGCGCAGGTCATCGCCGACAAGCACGGCAACGTGGTCGTCGCGGGCACTCGCGACTGCTCGCTGCAGCGTCGCTTCCAGAAGCTCGTCGAGGAAGCCCCCGCTCCGTTCCTGTCCGACGCGGTGCGCGCCGCGATCCACGAATCCGCCAAGCGGATCTGCCGCGAAGCCGGGTACTACGGCGCGGGCACCGTGGAGTACCTGGTACAGGGCGAGACGGTGTCCTTCCTCGAGGTGAACACCCGCCTCCAGGTCGAGCACCCCGTCACCGAGGAGACCGCGGGCATCGATCTGGTGCGCCAGCAGTTCCGCATCGCCGAGGGCCACGAACTCAGCATCAAAGAAGATCCGACGCCGCGCGGCCACTCCTTCGAATTCCGCATCAACGGTGAGGACGCCGGCCGCGGCTTCCTGCCCGCCCCCGGCCCGGTCGCGGTGTACCGCGAGCCGTCCGGCCCCGGCGTCCGCGTGGATTCCGGTGTGGTGCAGGGCAGTGTGATCGGCGGCCAGTTCGACTCCATGCTGGCCAAGCTGATCGTCACCGGCGAGAACCGCGAACAGGCGCTGCAGCGCGCCCGGCGCGCTCTCGCCGAGTACGAGGTCGACGGCCTCGCCACCGTCATCCCGTTCCACCGGGCCATCGTCGAGGATCCCGCGTTCATCGGTGACGGCGAGAAGTTCGACGTCTACACCAAGTGGATCGAAAACGAGTGGGTCAACAACGTCGAGCCGTTCACCCCGGGTGCGGTCGCCGCGGACGAGGACGAGGAGCTGCCCCGGCAGAAGGTCGTCGTCGAGGTCGGCGGGCGGCGCGTCGAGGTCTCGCTGCCCGGCAACTTCACCGTCGGTGGCGGCGCGGGTGCGGCCAACGGCGCCGGTGCGATCCGCAAGAAGCCCAAGCCGCGTAAGCGGGGCGGCGCGGGCGCCGGCGCGGCCTCCGGTGACGCGGTCACCGCGCCCATGCAGGGCACCGTGGTCAAGGTCGCCGTGGAAGAGGGCCAGTCCGTCGAGGCGGGCGATCTCATCGTGGTGCTCGAGGCCATGAAGATGGAGAACCCGGTCAACGCGCACAAGGCCGGTGTGGTCACCGGTCTGTCGGTCGCGGCGGGCGCCGCGATCACCCAGGGCACGGTCCTGGCGGAGATCAAGTAGGACCTGAGGTGAACCGCTGCGAAAGCGGGCGTGGACAACGAGGTCCGCGCCCGCTTTCGCGTTTCGGCCAGCTGAACCGGCACCCCGGTCCTGTCGTATGGTGGACCGGTGACCAGCTCGAATGTTGCCGACGTGATCCGAGGACGCAGCGCCTCCGGTAGCCGCGCGGACGGGAACCGGCTGGTCCTCGTCATCGAGGGTGGCGGTAGCCGTGGCGTCTACGCCGGTGGCATGGTGTGCGCGCTCGAGGAGTTGGGGCTGGGCGGGATTTTCGACGCGGTGTACGGCACCTCGGCGGGCGCGCTGAACGGTGCGTGGTTTCTGTCCGGGCGGGTGGTGTCCGGCATGCGGACGTGGACCGATCCGGCGATCCTGCGGCGCACCGTCGACTCGGCGCGGATGCTGCGCGGGCGGCCCGCCTTCGACCTGAACTGGCTGGTCGATCAGGTCTATGACGGGATCGAGCCGATGGACTTCCCGGCGATCCTGCACAACCCCACCACTTTTCATCCGGTAGCCACCGATATCCGCACCGGCCTGGCGGTGGATCTGCAACCGTTCATCGTCGACAAACTCAGCTTGCAGACCGCTCTGCGCGCTTCGGCCGGACTCCCGATCCTGGCGGGTCCGCCTGTCCCGCTGGCCGATTCGCGCTACCTCGACGGTGGACTGGCCGAGTCGGTGCCGATTCGGATCGCGGTGCGCGATGGCGCGACCCACGCCCTGGTGTTGCGCACCCGCCGAGTCGATGAAGCCCGCCCGCCCACGTCGGTCCTGCATCAGCTCGTCGGCGGCAGCTACCTGCGTCTGCGCGCACCCGGCGCCTACCGCGCCTGGGTCGCCCGTCCCGACCAGCAGACCGTCGAGGACCAGTTCCTGGCCGACCTGGGCTCCGCCGCCCTCCAGATCCACCCACCCGCGGGCGCTCCCGATATCGGCAGCGCCTCGCGAGACACCGATCTACTCACCGCAGCACTGGAAATCGGCCGCCACGCCGTCTTGAACGCGCTCACCGAAACAGTCCGCGCCGCCTGAAGCCGCGCTCGCCCGAACGATCCGCACCGCCGAAGCCACGCTCACCCAAACGATTTCCGCCGCCGCAGCCACGCACATCTAGAACAGTTCTCGCCGCCCGAATCTGCGCTGACCCCAACAGTCCCGCCGCCTGAACCGCGCTCGCCCAAACGGTCGGCACTGCTTGAACGCGCTCACCGGAACGGTCCGCGCCGCTGAAGTACGCTCGCCAAACGATCCCCGCCGCCGGAGCCACGCTCAGGTCAGGGCTACGGAAACTCCGCCGGAGAGCACGAAGTCGTGCAGTTCGAGGTGGGCGGGGGTTGATTCAGCGGCCACGTCGAAAACCAGGACGACCGTGGCGGATTGGCCTGGGGTCAGTTCGAAGGAGTAGCCGTGTGAGCGGCTGGTGTTCTTCCAGATGGTGGCTGTGGCGTCGTGCTCGGTGGCGTGCCCGGCGCTGTCGACCAGCTTCTGACCGAAGGGCACGAACCATTTCGGCTCGGCGGAGATATTGCGCACCGAGAGGGTGACGAGCAGGAACGAACCCTGGGCGGATTGGACGCCGACGCGCGAGATTCCGGATTCGACATCGGTGACGGCGAATTCGAACTTTCCGTCGCGCACCGCGGAACCGGCGGGCGCGGGGCCTGGGTCGGACTCGGGCGCTTCGTCCGGTACCGGTTCCGGGGTGCCTTCGGCGATCGCAGGCGGTTTATCGACTGCCGAACCGGTGTCCGAGCTATTCGGGGAACTCGCGGCGATGAGCGCGAAACACCCTGCCGCCAAGGCGAAGGGGGCGACGACCAGAAGGACGAGGGCACCGATCATCTTGCGAAGGAACCCGCCCTTTTTACGACGGCGGGCCGGACGCGGCGGCGGAGCGGCATAACCGGGGCCGCGCGACGGCCACCCCTGACCCCGACGGCGGACGGCCGTGGCCCGCGCGGTCGGCGTGGGACGGACCGGCTGGACCGGAGCCGCCGGACGCGCAGAGCTCGCCGAAGCGTGGCGGCGCAGATACCACCGGCGGCCGGGCGCTCGAACGGGTTGCGCGACCTGCTGTCCGGCAGCCTGCGCGGGCACGACGGCCGCGGCTCGCGCCAGGCCCGAGGGCGGCAGCACCTTGGTCGCCGGTCGACCGGAGGAAACCTGCGCCTCCGGGATCGACGGACGCGCGGCCACTTTCTCCCGGCGGGTCGGCGGCAGCCCGGAACTCTGCTCGGCAGTGCTGCTGCGTAAGACGGCCTCCGGCCGGGTAGGCGGCAATCCGCGATTCGACGGAACCGCACCACCGCGCCCAACACCCTCCGCCCCGGCAGACGGCGACCCGGGATTCGGCGCGACCGCACGACCACGCCCGACACTCTCCGCCCCAGCAGACGCCAACCCCGGACTCGCCGCCACCGCACCACCGCGCAGGACAGTCTCCACCCGGGTGGGCGGTAAACCCCCCTGCGGCAAGACCTTCGTCGGAGTCGGTGCGGACTGGTTCGGGCGGGGCGGACTGATCTCTGCGAGGGCTGCGCGGGCGGCAGCGGCGAATTCGCCGGCGCTGGCGTACCGGTCGGCGGGTTCCTTGGCCATGCCCTTGGCGATGATCTGGTCGAGGGCCGGTGGGATCGTTCGGTTGCGGACGGCGGCGCGGGGCGGGGACGACATGAGATGGGCGTGCATTTGCTGGGCCGGGTCGGTGTCGCCGAACGGGCGGGCGCCGGTGAGACATTCGTAGAGGACACAGGCCAGCGAGTACACGTCGGCGCGGGCGTCGCAGGAGGTGCTGGTGAAGCGTTCCGGCGCCATATAGGCCAGGGTGCCGATGGCCATGCCGGTGACGGTGAGGCCGGAGGTGCCGAGGCTGCGGGCGAGGCCGAAGTCGATGAGGTAGCTGAACCCGTCCGGTCGCACCAGGATGTTGGAGGGCTTGATGTCACGGTGCACCAAGCCCTGCCCGTGTGCGGTGTCCAGCGCGCCGGCGACCTGGCCGACGATGTCGATCGCCGTCGCTACCGGAAGCTCGCCGCAGGCCAGGCGGGCCGCCAGGTCGGTGCCGTCGACGTAGGCCATCTCGATGAACAGGCGGCCGTCGATCGCGCCGTGCGCGTGGATCGGCACGATGTGCGGATCGCGCAGCGCCGTCGCGAGTTCGGCCTCCCGCTCGAATCGGAGGCGATAGGTGGCGTCCCTGGCGTGTTCCGCGGCAAGGAGTTTCAGCGCGACGTGATGGCCGGTGCTGGTGGCGGCGAGCCAGACTTCACCCATCCCGCCCTTGCCGAGCAACCGTTCCAACCGGTACGGGCCGAATCGGACAGCGCCCATGCGTGAAACCTCCCGGTGCTCGCTCCTGTCTCGGAGCCTAACCCCGGTAGGTCACGGCGAGTAGCACGAATACCTGTGAGCTGGCCGACGTGTGGTGGTGCAGTCGCTCTACTTGTCCTTATCCGGTTTGGGCTTGCCGTTGCCGTGGCCGTTGCCGTGCCCCGGTTTGTCGTCGGGCTTGTTCTCCACCGGTTTGGGGTTGTTCGTCTGCTGGACCGGCGCGAGCATGGGCGACCACATCGCGATATCTCCACCGATCTCGATGCAGGACAGGGTGATTCCCTGGGCGGAGACGACCTGCCTGTCGTGGGCCGGATCGCAGGTCTGGCCGATAGCCGGGACGCTCGGCGCGTTCGAGGACGGCTCCTGCGCCACCGGAGCGGAGGTCGCCACGACCGGCGTGGTCGCGGGCGTAACGGTCACCGGCGAGCGCGAACTGGACTGCGGCGCGGAACCGGCCGGAGCCCGGAACACCGACTCCGAGGTCGCGGGCCCGGCATCGGTTTCGGCGCCACTGTCGAGCCGGTTGGACGACCACACCACCCCGGCGGCGACCGCCAGCAGCACAATGGCGGTACCGGCGAGCAGCTGTTCGCGGCGATGGGGCGCCGAGTGCAGCGGTTCGGGCGACGTATCCGCCGGTTCCGAAAGCTCCCCCAGCACATGCACGTCGGTCTCCGGCGTGATGACGCCCGGCCAGGACAGGCGTTCGTGCTCCGGCGTGCCGGTCGCGATGAACGGCGCGACAGCGGCCGCCAGCCGGGCGGTGGTCTCCGGTGTCGCGGTACCGACCGCATCCTGCGCCGCCCGTGCCAATTCCACTGCGCTGTCGTATCTTTCGTCCGGCTCCTTCGCCATCCCGCGGGCGATCACCTGGTCCAGTGCCGCGGGCACGGCCGGATTCAGGTCCGAGGCCCGCGGCGGAGGTGTCCGCAGGTGCGCGTGCAATTGCTGGGCCGGATCGGTATCTCCGAAGGGCCGCCGGGCGGTGAGGCATTCATAGAGGACGCAGGCCAGCGCGTAGACATCGCAGCGGGCGTCACCGCCGCCGGTGAACCGTTCCGGAGCGAGGTAGGCCAGTGTGCCGATGACCCGTCCGGTGCCGGTGATGGCGGTCTGTCCCGAACGGTAGGCGGTGCCGAAATCGATGAGATAGGCGAAACCGTCGCCGTCGACCACGATGTTGGACGGTTTGACATCGCGATGCACCAGACCGGTGCGGTGTGCCGCGTCGAGCGCCGCCGCGGTCTGCGTCACCAGGTCCACGGCCACACCGGGCGCCATCGGGCCTTCGCAGGCCAGCAGTGTCGCCACGTCCGCCCCGACGATCAACTCCATATCGATGAATAGTCGGTCGTCGAGTTCGCCGAACCGGTGAATCGGCACCACATGCGGATTCCGCAACGCGGCGGCGGCGCGCGCCTCCCGTTCGAACCGCTGCCGGTACTTCGCGTCCCAGCTCAGTTCCGGCGCCAGAATCTTCAGCGCTACCGACCGCTCGGTCTCGGTGTCATGGGCCAGCCACACCTGTCCGGTTCCGCCCCGGCCCAGTGGACGCTGCAATCGATATGGGCCGAAGGACATGTCGCCCATGACGAACTCCTCGCGCTTACCTCTCACGGAGGAGCTACCCGTTCCCTCGTATTCCACGCTTCGAGACCCGGAATCTACCGAGTCCGCTTCGGGCATACCCCGGGTTTGACGGACATAACCGAAGTGCCGGAGCGCTAGCCTTTCCTTATGAGCGAGGACACCCTCTGATGGAACCCATCGAGATCAACGCCGGCAGCTGGTATCTGCGCGCCCTGCGGGCCGATGAACGCATCGACGACCGCCCCGCCCTCGCCGCCGGCGGCATCACCGACCCCGACTACGTCACCCGCCGAGCCGCCCAGTGGGACAAGGAAATCCACTTCTCCTGGGCGGTCTGCGAACCCACCACGGCCGAGATGGTCGCCGAGATCGGTGTCACCCCCACCGCCGACGGCGAAGCCGAACTCACCGGCTGGGCACGCCCGGGCTATGACGAAGCCCTCGAAGCGGGCCTCACCACCGTCCGCCGCTTCGCCGAGGGCGCTTTGGGCCTGCGAATCGCGTGAGGTCAGAGGGTGTACAGCACCCGGTCCACTCCGTCCACCGCGGCGTCCAGGTCCGCGATGCCCACGGTGAGCGGCGGCCGGAAGCGGATACCGCGCTCGCCGGTGCCGAGGATGAGCACATGCTCGCGCTCCCGCAGCGCGGTCAGCGTCTCGTCCCGCAACTCCGTCGACGCCAGCGTGATCGCGCACATCAATCCGCGCCCGCGCGGCTCGGTGACCCGTGGATGCGCCGCCGCGAGCTCTTCCAACCGCCGCAGCAGATGCGCGCCCAGCTCCCGCGACCGCTCCACCAGCCGATCCTGTTCCAGCACTTCGAGAATCCGCCGGGTGCGCACCATGTCGGTGAGGTTGCCGCCCCAGGTGGAGTTGATCCGTGAGCTGACCGCGAACACATTGTCGGCCACCTCGTCGACGCGGCCACCGGCCATCACGCCGCAGACCTGGGTCTTCTTGCCGAAGGCGACGACATCGGGTGCCAGCCCCAATTGCTGGTAGGCCCAGGTGCTCCCGGTCATGCCGACCCCGGTCTGCACCTCGTCGAGGATGAACAGCGCGTCGTTCTCGTGGCACAGCTGCTGCATCGCCCGCAGGAATTCCGGCCGCATATGCCGGTCTCCGCCCTCGCCCTGGATCGGCTCGGCGATGAAACACGCTATGTCGTGCGGGTTTTCGGCGAACGCGCGACGCGCCTGCACCAGCGCATGGGCTTCGGCCGACTCGATCTCCCGGCCGTCGGTCAGGTAGGGGGTCTTGATGCGCGGCCAATCGAACTTCGGGAAGCGGGCCGTCTTCACCGGATCGGTGTTGGTCAGCGACATGGTGTAGCCGGTGCGGCCGTGGAACGCGCCCGTCAGATGCAGCACCTTGGTGCCGAGTTCGGCTGGGCGGCCACAACTTTCGTTGTGCCTGCTCTTCCAGTCGAAGGCGATCTTGAGCGCGTTCTCCACCGCCAGGCCACCGCCGTCGATGAAGAACAGGTGCGGCAGCCGCGGATCACCCAGCACGCGCGCGAAAGTGTCCACGAAGCGGGCCATTTCGACGGTGTAGATGTCGGAGTTGCTGGGTTTGTTCAGGGCGGCGGTGGCCAGTTCGGCCCGGAACTCGGCATCGTCGGCCAGGGCAGGATGGTTCATGCCGAGCGCGTTCGAGGCGAAGAAGCCGAACATGTCCAGATAGGTGGTGCCGTCGAGTTCGTCGACGAGGCGGCAGCCGCGCGAATTCGCCAGATCGAGCACCAGGTCGAAGCCGTCGGCGAGGATGTGCGACGACAAGATCTCATGTACCCGGGTAGCGGGGGTGACCGCACCTCGGGTTTGCTCCATTTCGAGGGTCACACCGGTAGCGTACGTAAAAAATCCGTCAGGATCTAGAACATTCCGGACTTATTACCGCAAACGGCTACCTGTCGTAGAATGTCTGCAGAATGATGGTGCTTCGAGTTCTGACGTTGGCGGTCGCCCTGATCTCCTGCAGCAGTTGCTCCAAGTGCCGCGGTGAGGCCACCCGCACCAGCAACACGTAGCTCTCGTCGCCCGCGACGGAGTGGCATGCCTCGATCCCCGGGATATGTTGCAGGACGGCGGGCGCGTCATCGGGCTGCGACGGGTCGAGAGGAGTGATCGCGACAAATGCCGAAAGCAACTGCCCCAGTGCTTCCGGATCGACATGCGCGCTGTAACCGCGAATCACCCCGCGCGCCTCTAGTCGCCGCACCCGCGACTGCACCGCGGACACCGACAGACTGGCCTTCTCGGCCAGGTTCGACAGGGTGGCCCGGCCATCGGCCATCAGTTCACGAATCAGCAGACGATCAGTGTCATCGAGTACGGGTCTTGCCGGTGTATCCGCCATCAGGGAAGGCTAACCCGGCGGGCGCGACTCGGGGCACGAAAAGACGACTGCCCGACAGAAGGCTACAGCGGAGCAAACGATGACAAACACCATCGGTGATCAGCTCACCAAGGAACTCTCCGAGCGCGCGGCGGCACTGCTGCGTGGATTCGGCGCCGAAATCCCCGCCCCGGGCGAGTTGACCGCGCGCACGCCGATCACCGGCGGCACGCTGCTGACGCTGCCGGCCGATCGACTGGACGCCGTCGATGCCGCAATTTCGCGCGCCGCCAACGCCTTTCGGACATGGCGCACGGTACCCGCGCCGGTGCGGGCGGCTCTGGTGCGCCGGCTCGCCGAACTGCTCACCGAGCACAAGACCGAACTCGGCGAACTGGTCACGCTGGAGGCGGGCAAGATCGGGCCGGAGGCAGTCGGCGAAGTGCAGGAAATGATCGACATCTGCGAATTCGCCCTCGGCTTGTCGCGTCAGCTGTACGGCTACACCATGCCCTCGGAGCGCCCGGGACACCGGCTGATGGAGACCTGGCATCCCCTCGGCGTGGTCGGGGTGATCTCGGCGTTCAACTTCCCGGTCGCGGTGTGGGCCTGGAATACCGCGTTGGCGCTGGTCTGCGGCGATACCGTGGTGTGGAAGCCCTCGGAGACCACACCGCTCACCGCACTCGCCTGTCACACCCTGCTGCGCCGGGCCGCCGCCGATGTCGGCGCCGATCCCGAAGTGCACCAGGTGATTCAGGGCAACGCCGAGGTCGGCGCCCGGCTGGTCGACGATGAGCGGGTGGCGCTGCTGAGCGCGACGGGCTCGGTACGGATGGGCAAGATCGTCGCCCCGCGGGTGGCGGCGCGCTTCGGACGATGCCTGCTCGAGCTCGGTGGCAACAATGCGGCGATCGTCACGCCGTCGGCCGATCTGGAACTGGCCGCGCGCGGCATCGTGTTCTCGGCGGCGGGCACGGCCGGGCAGCGCTGCACCACGCTGCGACGGCTGATCGTGCACGCCGACGTGACGGGCCCGCTGCTGGACCGCATCGCCAAGGCGTATGACCAACTGCGCGTGGGCAATCCGCTCGACGACGGTGTGCTCGTCGGCCCGCTGATCGACCAGCGGTCCTACGCCGGCATGCGGGACGCGCTCGATCGTGCTCTGGGCGATGGCGGCGAATTGGTCTGCGGCGGTGAGCGCGTCGACGCCTTCGGCGACGACGCCTACTACGTGCGCCCGGCCGTCGTCCGGATGCCCGCCCAGACCGCGGTCGTGCGCGAGGAGACCTTCGCACCCATCCTCTACGTGCTGACCTATCGGGACCTCGAGCACGCCATCGAGCTGCACAACGGTGTGCCGCAGGGACTTTCGTCCTCGATCTTCACCACGAACCAGCGCGAGGCGGAACGCTTCCTGTCCGCCGACGGCTCGGACTGCGGTATCGCCAACGTCAATATCGGCACCTCCGGCGCGGAGATCGGCGGCGCGTTCGGCGGCGAGAAGCAGACCGGCGGCGGGCGCGAATCCGGCTCGGATTCCTGGAAGGCCTACATGCGCCGCGCCACCAACACGATCAACTACTCCGCCGATCTCCCCCTGGCCCAAGGCATCCAGTTCGGCTGAAAAGCCGCCCGACCAGGCGATTAGGCACTCCTCCCCTCCCGTGTGTAAGGTTGTGAATACCCAACGCGGGGTGGAGCAGCTCGGTAGCTCGCTGGGCTCATAACCCAGAGGTCGCAGGTTCAAATCCTGTCCCCGCTACTACCAGAGGCCGGAATCCTGACCAGGATTCCGGCCTCTTTTTTGCTGTCACGGCAGCCGTTGCCGCAGGCCCGAGTCAATGAGATGATCCATGCACCGCCTTCTCATCCAGGCGACGCCGATCGGCGCTTCGGATCCGCGGAAGCCACTGCTGGACAACGGATTCGGATGGCGGTGCAGCCACAAGGGAGTGACCCGTGCAGAATCGTCCGTCCGCAGCCGAGTTGCTGGAGTCGCTCGCCGAACTGCTGGAAGACACATTGATGCCGGCCTTGCCGCCCGAACTGCGGCATCGCGCCCGAGTCGGGGCCCACCTGGCCAGGATCGTGCGTCGCGAGGTCGAATTCGGGCCGGCGGCCGCACAGCGCGAACACGAGCTGATGAGCACGGTCGACGACGGCGACGAGCAGGCCCTGTGGCTGGCCCTGACCGAGGTGGTGCGCGCCGATCTGGCGATTGCCAAGCCCGGTTACGACAGTTGGGCGGGAGAGTGACGATCGATCCCGTCGCCGGCCTGGCCGAATTCCTGACCCGGTCTTTTCATACGCCGGTGCGGGTCACCGATGTGGAGTACCTCTCCGCCGGCGCGCGCAGGCGCAATGTCGCCTTCACCGCGCAGGTCGACGGCGAACCCGCCCGCAAACTGGTGGCCACCCTGGTGCCGCCCGCGGTGCAGATCATGTCGGTCGAGGACGAGGCCGCGGTGCGCGAGCTCGCCAGAGCGCACGCGGTCCCGGTACCCGCGGTGGTCGCCGTCTGTGGCGACCCGGCTGTGCTAGGCGAACCGTTTCTGATCAGCGCGCACGTGGCCGGAGAAACCATCCCACGCAAGGTATTACGTCTCATCGAAGCGGCGGGCAACGCCGACACGGTCGCCCGGGAGTGGGGCGCGGCGATGGGCCGGTTGCACGCCATCGACCCGGCCGCCGCTCCGCCCACCGTGCCCGCATCGGGCGCGGACGCGGCCGCCGCCGTCCTCGCCGAGGCCGAACGGAACGTGCGCGCGCTACTCGACGACCGGCCGGTCTTCGCCCTGGCCCTGCGCTGGCTCGAACAACGGCTGCCGGACCCGCCGTCGCGCACGGTGCTGCTGCACACCGATCTGCGCAACGGCAACATCGTCGTCGGCCCGGACGGCCTGCGCGCCGTGCTGGACTGGGAGGGCGCCCAGCGTTTCGGTGACCCGATGCGGGATGTGGCGTGGCCCGCGCTACGGATGTGGCGCTTCGGCGTGGACGCACGGGAGTTCGGGGGCTTCGCCGACCGCGCCGGCTTCGTGCGCGGCTACGAGGATGCGGGCGGCGCCTTCGATCTGGACCGGTTCCGCTGGTGGAAGGTGATGGGCACGCTGGCGTGGGGTGCGGGCCTGGCCGCGCAGGCGGCCGCTCATCTGGACGGAACCGTGCGCGACATCGTCATGGCCGCCAGCGGGCGTCGCGTGTCGGAAATCGAATGGGATCTGCTCATGCAGATCCGCCCCGGCACGAGAACTTAGGAGCGACTGTGGATTTCGAACTGCCCGCGGAACTGACCGGGTATCTGGCCGAGTTGGACGCCTTCATCGAGACCGAGATCGTCCCGCTCGAACAGGAGCACGACAATATCCGCTTCTTCGACCACCGCCGCGAGGACGCCCGCACCGACTGGGACCGCGGCGGCCTGCCTACCGCGGAATGGGAGCGGTTGCTGGCCGAAGCGCGTCGCCGCGCCGACGCCGCGGGCCACTATCGCTACGCCTTCCCCCGGGAGTTCGGCGGACGCGATGGCACCAACCTCGGCATGGCCGTGATCCGGGAACACCTGGCGCGACGCGGGCTCGGCTTGCATTGCGATTTGCAGAACGAGCACGCGATCGTCGCCAACAATGTGGGTCTGTTGCTCATGCTCGAGTACGGTTCGGCGGCGCAGCAAGCCGAGTGGGTGGACGGGCTGGCCGCGGGCACCAAGTTCTTCGCGTTCGGGATCACCGAACCCGAGCACGGCTCCGACGCCACCCACCTGGCGACCACCGCTGTGCGCGACGGCGACGATTGGATCATCAACGGGGCCAAGACCTGGAATACCGGCGTACATATCGCCGACGCGGACCTGATCTTCGCGCGTACCTCGGGGAAAGCGGGCGACGGGCACGGCATCACGGCGTTCCTGGTGCCCACCGGCGCTCCCGGCTTTCAGGTCGAGGAGTACCTCTGGACGTTCAACATGCCCACCGACCACGCGCGGATCTCGCTGACCGACGTCCGAGTCCCCGAGGCGGCGATCTTCGGGCCGGAGGGCCACGGTCTCGGGGTCGTGCAGCACTTCTTCAACGAGAACCGGATCCGCCAAGCCGCCTCCAGCCTCGGCGCGGCGCAGTACTGCGTCGACCAGGCCGTCGCTTACGCCAAGGAGCGCAAGCCGTTCGGCAAACCGCTGGCCGTCAACCAGGCCATCCAATTCCCGCTGGTGGAGCTGCACACCCAGTGCGAAATGCTGCGTGCGCTGCTCTACAAAACCGCCTGGTCCATGGACACCTACGGCACTTTCGCGGCCGCCGAACAGGTGTCGATGCTCAACTACTGGGCGAACCGGTTGTGCTGTGAGGCCGCCGACCGGGCCATGCAGGTCCACGGCGGCCTCGGCTACTCTCGGCACAAGCCCTTCGAGCACATCTACCGGCACCACCGCCGTTACCGCATCACCGAGGGCGCGGAAGAGATTCAGATGCGACGGGTGGCGGGCTACCTCTTCGGCTTCATGGACCGAACGGCGGTCAAGGGGGTGTAAGCCGGGTCGGAAGATGTTGCAGGGGCGAACTTTCAATGATTAAGTTTGCTGGAACCACTGGTGAGTGGGCGCGTATGCCCGGGAGTAGGCAAGATATTCGGTGTTCGGCAGTAGATTCCCCCGCATATCCCCGGCACACCTGAGCCGGACCGTCGGTGTCCGTACCCGGCTGCTCGCCATCGTGCTGATCCCGAGTATTGCGCTGCTGGCCACCGGCATCGGTGGCGCCGTCTACCTGATCCGGGACGGTCAGAAGGCCAACGATTGGGCCGAGCTGGCGGACGCGACGGGTAAACCGGTCGCCTTGATGGTGCAGGCCTTTCAGGAGGAGCGCCGAATCTCGTTGCTGCACCTGGCCGGTGACGGCACGGCGGTCGCGCATCTGCCTGCCGCCCGCAAGCAGTCCGACATAGCCCTGGCGGCGGTGCACGAAGGGGCGGTCGCGGCACGCAAGCTGCGTCCCGACACCAAAGACGAGCTCGACGACTACCGCAAGCTCTTCGACAAACTCACCCAACTCCGTGGCGGCATCGACGCGCGAATGGTCCCCACGGCCATGGCCTTCGAGGCCTTCAACAAGGTCATCGACACCGTCTCGCTGGTGGTGCTGCTCGCCGCGGACATCGCGCCCGACGCGAAAGTCGCGGTGGAGCTGTACAAATCGACGCACTTGCTGCGTGCCGCGGAATCGCTGTCCCGGGTCACCAGTCTCGGTTCGGTGGCGCTGCTCACCGACCAGCTCTCCGCAACCCAAGTCCCCGAGCTGGCCCGCTACATCGGCGATGCTCGCGGCGAGGTCTCCTACTTGAGCTCGGTCCTCACCGGCGCGCGGCAGGAGGAGCTGAAGCAGCTCGTCGCCGGCCCCGAATGGCAGCGCAACGTCGCGATGGAGAACGCGCTGGTGCAGCGCGGCCCGGTGGCGCCCAAGAGCGACACCGCCGCACGCACCAGCCGGACCAGCCGGACCGAGACCGCGGCACTGCCGATGGAGCTCGCCGAATGGCAGCAGGTGGCGGGCCACGTACGCGGCGGACTGCTGAAGGTGTGGGTCGATCAGACCACCGACGCCCAGACCGCCGCGAAAACGCTCGGCGACCGGCTCGCCAAGCGGTCCATGTTCGGCGGGGGCGTGGTCCTCGCCGTCACCCTGGTCGCGTTCATAGCGGCCCTGCTGCTGGCCAACCGATTCATCGGCCGGATGAAACGCCTACGCCGCGACACCCTGGAACTGGCCGACGAGCGACTACCGGAGACCATCCGCCAGCTCAGCAGCGGAAAAGAGCTCGACGCGGTCGACGAGCTCGCGAAACTGGACTACGGCGCCGACGAGATCGGCCAGGTCGCCGATGCTTTCAACCGTGCGCATCGCGCCGCCGTGTCGGCCGCGGTCGCCGAATCGAAGACCCGCGCGGGCGTGAACGCGGTGTTCCTGAATATCGCGCACCGCAGCCAGGTAGTCGTGCATCGCCAGCTGGTCCTGCTCGACAAGGCCGAGCGCGAGGAAGAAGATCCGGAACGCCTCGATCTGCTGTTCCAACTCGATCACCTGGCTACCCGGTCCCGGCGCAACGCCGAAAACCTGATCATCCTCGGCGGCGAACAGCCGGGACGGAAGTGGCGCAATCCGGTGCCGCTGGTCGACGTGATCCGCGGCGCGGTCGCGGAAAGCCTCGACTACACCCGCATCAATATCGGCCAGCTGCCGCAGACCCACATCACCGGCAGCGCCGTGGCCGACATGATCCACCTGCTCGCCGAACTGACCGACAACGCCACCGCGTACTCGCCGCCGGAAGCCAAGGTGGAGATCACCGGCAACCTGGTGGGCAAGGGCGTGGCGGTGGAGATCTCCGATCAGGGTCTGGGCATGTCCGTCGAGGAATTCGGCGAACGCAACACGCTGCTGGCCAGCCCGCCGGATTTCAGTGTCGCGGCGCTGTCCAGCGATGCCCGTCTGGGCCTGTTCGTGGTCGCCAAACTAGCCGTCCGGCACGGGATCTCGGTGCGTCTCGCGGAATCCGAGTACGGCGGAGTGAAGGCCATCGTGCTGATCCCGGTGGCACTGACCACCAATGAACTGGAGCCGAGCGCGAGCCGTCCGGCTTTGACCGGTGGTGCCGAGTACGCGCTCACCGGACAGGTCGCGGCCATCGGTAAGTCCGGCAGTTTCGATGCCTTCGGGCCGGGTGTGATCGGCGGCGGTGAAATCCCGGTGCGGGCCGGTGGGCTGGCACGGACCGAGGCGTATGGCCAGAGCGTCGCCTTCGAGCCGACCGTAAACGGTGGCTCGTCACCGAGTTTCGGTCCATCGCAGAGTTTCGGCGAGACACCGAGTTTTGGTCAGCCGCAGAGCTTCAGCGAGACATCCAGTTTCGGTCAGCCGCAGAGTTCCGGCGGAACCACAAGTTTGGGCCAGTCGCAAGGTTCCGGCGGGACCCCAAGTTCGGGCCAGCCGCAGAGTTCCGGCGAAACGCCGAGTTCGAGTCACTCGCCCATGTCCGGCGAGACGTCCAGCTTCGGTGAGACGGCGGCTGCGGGACATCCCTCGAACACCGGGCAGTCCCCCAACACCGGCCAGTCCCCCAACACCGGCCAGTCCCCCAACACCGGGCAGCTCCCGCGCTTCGGGCAGCCCGCCGGTTTCGGCTCGTCCGCTAGCGTCCGCCATTCCGAAAGCTTCGGCCAGGCGCAAACTTTCGGCCGCCCGGAGAGCGCCGAGCAGACCGGCACGGGTCTGCCCCCGGCGGCCAACCCGGCGGAAACCACTGGGCGGCACCAGAAGCCCGAGCTGCCGCGACGCCGCCGGACCACCGGCGCCGCCGCCAAACCCACGCCATCCCTGCCGGAGCCCGAACCGGCGCCACGCCAGCGTTCGGCCGACGAAGCTCGAAACCTGATGTCGGCCATCGAGAAAGGCACTCGGCAGGGCCGCATGAACCGGATCGATTCCGACCCGGCTCCCAGCAATCCCGATCTCCACGAAGGGCGGTGGTGACGATGTCCGTGTCACGTAATCTCGATTGGCTGCTCGACGATCTGCTACAGCGGCTGCCCGATGTCCGCGACGCCGTCGTGCTGTCCACCGACGGGCTGCTGCTCGGCAAGAGCAGCGCGATGGAACGCTCGGATGCCGAGCGCTTCTGCGCGATGGCCGCCACGCTGCACGGCGTAGCGCGCAGCGCCGGAACCCATTTCGATGCCGGCGGGGTCTGCCAGACCGTGGTGGAGCTGGACCGCGCTGTCCTGTTCATCACCGCCGCCGGTGCGAATGCCTGTCTTGCCGTGCTGACCTCGGAAACGGCGAACCTCGGTATGGTGGCTTATGAGATGAACCAAACCGTGCAGCGGGTCGGCACGCACCTGTCGGTGGACCCGCGGCCGCAAGCTCTTGATCAAGTGGGTTAGAGGCAGTCATGAACAGTCCACGGGAGTCCTGGTACGACGACGAAGCCGGGCCCGTCGTCCGGCTGTTCGCGGTCACCCGCGGCCGCTCCGACACCCGCCGGACCGATATCGACCTGCTCACGTTGGTCGTCACCTCGCCGTACGGCGTGCTGCGCCGCCACGAACCCGAATACGCCGCGATCACTCGTCTGGCCCAGGCGCCGCAGTCGGTGGCCGAACTCGCCGCGCAACTGCGCCTGCCGATAACGACGACCAAGATTCTGGTCGGCGATCTGATCGGCGACGGCGTATTGGATTTCCGGGCGCCGGTCGCGACCAACGAGAATGGCGCGGGCACTACCGATATTCCTATGCTGCGCGCGCTGCTGGAAGGTATCCGGGCGCTGTAGCCAGGCCGAAGTTAGTTAACATTCTCCTAAGGTTCCGATTCGGCAAATCTCTCCGCGCATGCTAAGAGATCGTCAAATGTGCAGGTGAAATGCTGTTTCATCAATTCCCGCCCCCTTCCGCCGGGCCTGGAAACTGTTGCGCGGGTTCATTTTCAGTGATTAGGTGTTCTCGACTCACTAGCGAGGGGGCCACCGTGCCCAGAAGTAGGCAAGTACATCGGTGATCGGTAGTAAATTCCCCCGGATTCGCGCCCCACGCACAGTCGGTGTCCGCACCAGACTGCTGGCCATTGTGCTCATTCCGAGTCTGGCCCTGCTGGCCACCGGCATCGGTGGCGCCGCCTATCTGGTGCAGAGTGGCCGCGACGCCAATCGGTTCGCCGAATTGGCCAGTGGCACAACGGCTCCAGCGATCATGATGGTCGAGGCGTTCCAGGAGGAACGCCGGATCTCGCTGCTGCACCTGGCCGGCGACGACAGCGCGGCGCCCAATCTCCCCACGGCGCGCAAACAATCCGATCTGGCCCTCGCCGCCGTCGCCGCGCAAGGTGAAGCGGTTTCCGAGCTGCGGCCGGACCTGGCGAGCAATATCGACGGCTACAACGAACTGTACAAACAACTTCCGACCCTGCGCGGCGGCATCGACGCGCGCGCGGTCCCGGCCCCACAGGCCTTCGCCGCGTACAGCCAGATCATCCAGGTCATCACGCTGGCCTCGCTGCTCGCGGCCGAAGTCGCCCCTGACGCCGGGGTCGCGGTGGAGCTCTACAAGGCGGTGCACGCCCTGCGCGCCGCCGAGGCGATCTCCCGGACCAGCAGCCTGGGCTCGGTCGCGGTACTCACCGAGTTCCTCGCGCCGGAGACATTGGCCGAACTCAGCGGCTACATCGGCGACGGCCGTGGTGAAGTCGCCTATGTCGGCTCGGTTCTGACCGGTGTCCGGTTGGAGCAGTGGAAGCGGATCACCGGTGGTCCGGAATGGCAGCGCGTGACCGCGATGGAGGACGCGCTGTTGCAGCGCGGCCCGCAGCCCGCCGTCGACCGCAGAGCCTCCGACATCGAACTGCCGATGGATGTCACCGAATGGCAGACCGCCGCGGGCAAGGTGCGCACCGACCTGCTGCAACTCTGGGAAGACCAGAGCGCGGACGCGCACGTCACCGCGACGGACTCCGGCAACCGCATCTCCCGGAACTCGATTCTCGGTGGCGCGGCGGTCTTTTCGCTCGCACTGCTGGCGTTCCTCGCGGCTTCGTTGCTGGCCAACCGCTTCATCGGCCGGATGAAGCGGCTCCGCCGCGACACGCTCGAGCTCGCCGACGAACGGCTGCCGGAGACCATTCGCCAGCTCAGCGGCGGGCAGTCGGTCGCGGACAGCGAGGTCGCCGAGCTCGACTACGGCACCGACGAAATCGGCCAGGTCGCGGATGCTTTCAACCGCGCGCACGGTGCGGCCGTAGCGGCGGCGGTCGCCGAATCCCAGACCCGCGCGGGCGTGAACGCGGTGTTCCTCAATATCGCGCACCGCAGCCAGGTAGTGGTGCACCGCCAGCTCGGCCTGCTCGACAAGGCCGAACGCGAGGAAGAGGCCCCCGAGCGCCTCGATCTGCTCTTCGAACTCGATCACCTGGCCACCCGCGCCCGGCGCAACGCCGAGAATCTGATCATCCTCGGCGGTGAACAACCCGGCCGGCGCTGGCGCAACCCGGTCCCGCTGATCGACGTGATCCGCGGCGCGGTCGCCGAAAGCCAGGACTACACCCGCATTCACATCGGCCGGTTGCCCGATACGCAGGTCACCGGCAACGCCGTGGCGGACGTCATCCACCTGCTCGCCGAACTCGCGGACAACGCCACCGCGTACTCACCGCCGGAGTCCCGGGTCGAGATCACCGGCCACCTGGTCGGCACGGGCGTGGCCCTGGAGATCTCCGATCAGGGGCTGGGGATGTCGGCCGAGGAACTCGACCAGCGCAACGCGGTGCTGGCCGATCCGCCGGACTTCAGCGTCGCGGCGCTGTCCGGTGATGCCCGGCTCGGACTCTTCGTCGTTGCCAAACTGGCGGTCCGGCACGGCATTTCGGTGCGGCTGACCGATTCCGACTACGGCGGCATCAAGGCGATCGTCTTGATCCCGATCGCGCTGACCACGCCGGAGATGACGGCCGCGCCGCAGGGTTTCCATGGCCTCGGCGGCTTCACCGGCGGTGACGCCTACGCCCAGCCCGCCGGCCTCACCGCCACACCGGAACCGTCCTCCACAGTGTCCGAGCGCCCGGGCTTGCCGCGGCGCCAACGTACTACCGATACCTTTCCTGGAAGCTCATGAACGATCCGCGCGAATCCTGGTACGACGACGACGCGGGACCCGTCGTCCGACTGTTCGCGCTCACCCGGGGACGGTCCGGTAGCGCGCGCACCGACGTCAATATGCTGACGCTGGTGGTCACTTCGCCCATGGGGCGGCTGCGTCGCCATGAACCGGAGTATGCGGCGATCCAGCATCTGGCCCGGACGCCGCAGTCTGTCGCGGAGATCGCCGCGCACCTGCGCCTGCCCATGACGACCACCAAGATTCTGGTCGGCGACCTGATCAGCGACGGCGTGCTCGACTTCCGCGCGCCGGTCGCGACCCCCGAGAACGGCACGGGCGCAAGCGATATCACGATGCTGCGGGCCCTGCTCAAGGGCATTCAGAAGCTGTAGCAAGAGGCCGGGACAGACACCGCCGCCCCGGCCCCGTCGATCAGCTCAGCCGTGCCGCGAGACGCTTCGCGTTCATGTACGCGATGGCCTCGATCGTCACCATCGGGTTCACCCCGGAAGCCGTCGGGAAGCACGACGCGTCGGCGACAACGATATTCGGCACTTCCCAGGTCGCCCCGTCGGGATCGGTGGCCGAGTCCGCCCGCGATCCGCCCATCCGCGCCGAGCCCATGATGTGCAGCGCCCCCATACTGCATCGGCCCGGAGCGTAGCCCGCGGCCAGTGCGGCGGCTTCGAATTCGGCATGCGAACCGCGCACGCCCGGTTCGTAGGAGACTCCGGCCTGATGCGAGGAGGTGATCGTCTTCGCGCCCGCCGCCTCCAAAATCTCGGCGGCGCCGACGATTCCGCGGTGCACATGGGCGGCGTCGCGGGCCGAGACCACGTACTTGACGATCGGCTCACCGGCCTTGTCCAGTACCACGCTGCCGTGGTCGCGGTCGCGGGTGATCACCGCGACGGCCGCGGTATGCGCCAAGTTCCCCATGAACGCGCGATGTTCGGCCGATCCACGCCAGCTGACCAAACCCATGATCGGACCCGGGTGCAGCGGCATGGTCTCGAAGATGACGCCGTACCCGTTGCCGTCGAGGTCGCTGTGCTGGCGGGACAGCCGGGTCTGCAACCCGCCCTCCCACGGCCGGATCTCCTCGTCGAAGGTGCCGAACACCGCTGTCGCCGGGTGCAGGCGGAGATAGTTGCCGATGTTGTTGTCGCGCAAGCCTGATCGGCGCAGCAGCGCGGGTGTCTGGATGGCGCCCGCGGCGACGACTACCGCCCGCGCGCGCACGACGATCTCGTGTCCCGCGACGGTGACCGCGCGCACGCTTTCGGCGGTGCCCGCTTTGACCTCGATGGACCGCACGTCGGCGCCGACCACCAGGCGCGCGCCCTTGGCGGCGGCGTCGGCGAGCCAGGTCTTGGTCACCGACTGCTTGGCGCCCAGTCGGCAGCCGGAACCGCAACGGCCGCATTCGATCCCGGCGTCGCAGGCGTCGGTGACATTGCGGGGCAGCGTGCCGACCTCCCAGCCCAGCTTCTGCAGGCCACGCTCGAGCACGCTCTCCCGGCCGGACAGCGGCGAGCGGTCGTAGTTGACGCCGAGCCGGCGCTCCACCGCGGTGAGCGCGTCACCGAACTCATCGCTGTCGAACTGCTTGGCGCCCAAGCTCGCCCATTCGGCACGGACCTCGTCGGGGGTGCGTACCGAGGTGCTCCAGTTGACGACCGTGCCGCCGCCCAGGCAGCTACCCGCACCGATCGACATCTGCCCTTCCGCGGTGGACAGTGGCCCCGGTGCGTAGAACTTCGCCATCGCTTCGAAATCGCCCTGGCCGAAGTCTTTGTCGTCGAAGTATTCGCCGCGTTCCAGCACCACGACATCGAGTCCGGCCTCGGCCAGCACCGCGGCGGCGGTGCCGCCGCCGGCGCCTGAGCCGACGATGACCACATCGCAGTCCAGCGTGGTGTTCTCGGTGGGACGCAGCGGCGTCAGCGCGGGTTTCGGGGCGGAGTCGAGCGCGCCGGGCGGGGCCGGATAGCCCATCGCCTGCCACATCGGATTGCCGTCCGGCCCGGCCTGGCCGTAGTACGGGAGCAGCGCGGAAGCCTTGAGCGCCTGGAACATCGCGCGCAGGGCGCCGATCCGCGATTCGCCCAACCGCAGCAGCATGCGCTCGCGATCGGCCACGGGCCGGGCGGAGAAGCGGCGCGGGCTCATCCCGGCCAGCACGCCGAACAGCCGCGAATCCCAGAGTCCGAGTAGGGTGGTCAATTGCTTGGCGTCTTCGGGGCGCGGGCCACGGGCGATCATCTCCAGCACGGCGTCGGCGACCGCACGCTCACCGGCGCCGGGTAGCCCCGATCCGTCGCCGGGCGCGAACGTTTCGCAGATCATTTCCAGCGCCGCGCGCTGCCGTGCCGTAACTTCCATGGCGTCTCTTCCCCAAACCGCAATCCAGAATCACGGCTCACATAGAGCCGTCGATTGTGGACCATACTCTGGGTTGTTAATGCCGTAAAGCGGAGTCGCAGCGTTGATTTGAGAGTTACTTTTTGTTCACCGTGTGATGGAACGAACCTGCTCTTCGTACTTGGCGCGCGTCGCGGCGTCGGCTGGGTGCAGAGCCCGATCACCGTTGAAAAGCCTGCGCACCACCTGCACCGCGCGTTCCGGGGTCGCGGCCAGCGCCACATCGAGCACGCCGAGGTAATTCGGCACGGCCACTTCGGCTCTGCGGGTGTCGCAGGTGCCGACGATGGCGGCGGCCACGTCGGCCGGATCGACGGTGGGCATGCCCTTGCCGAGCGCCAGCCCGGAGGACAGCCGGGTGCGCACGGCCGACGGCAGCACCGTGCTGACGCTGACGCCGTGCGCGGCGAACTCCAGGCGGGTCGCGGCGGACAGGCCGACGGCGGCGAACTTGCTGGCGTTGTAGACCGCCAGACCGGGCACCGGCACCTTGCCGGCCAGCGAGGCGACATTGACGACGTGGCCGTAGCCACGCTCGATCATCCCCGGAACCGCCGCGCGCATGCCATGGATGAGGCCCCACACATTGATGTCCATGGTGGCGTGGCCGACCGAGTCGGGTTCGTCGAGAAAGGAACCCGCGGGCATCACGCCCGCGTTGTTGACCAGGATGTCCACCCGGCCCAGGTCGGCCACGACCTTGTCCCACTGCTCACGCACGCGCACATCGAGTTCCACCGGGCGCGCGCCGATTTCGGCGGCGGCGGCGTCCGCGGCCGCGGTGTCGACGTCCGCGATGACGACATCGGCGCCCCGGTCGGCGAACAGTCGCGCGGTGGACTGCCCGATCCCGCGACCCGCCCCGGTGATCAGCACCCGGGCGTTCCGCAGATCGATGGCGGGATAGCCGTGGCCGAGGATCTTCATACGAAAACTCCTGTTTCGAGCGCGGCGCGGGTGCTGCGCAGACTGTGCCGGAAGGTGTCGAGGCGGCGGCTGCCGTCCATGAAGTTGGGGCCCATCACCGCGAGGTCCGCGGCCGTGGCGCCGAGCGACAGGACCCTGGTGCCCGCGGCGCGCAGTCCGGCGATCTCACCGGCGAGCTTGGCGCTCATCGGGTTTCGCAGCTGACGTTCCAGGAAGTGGCCGGGGCTGGTGGCGGGAACGGGTACGGCCGAGGCCATCGGCGCGATCACTATCACCTCGTCGAGGCCTTGCCCCGCAAGCAGATCCACCGAGGCGGTGGAACCGGCGCCGCCGTCGATGAAGCGGCGACCGGCGATCGAGACCGGCGGCAACCAGCCCGGCACCGCCCAGGAAGCACGCAGTGCCGCGCCGAGCGTGGCCGCCGGGGCATCGAGCGAACCGAACGGAATCCGTTGTCCGGTGGCGTAATCCATGCTCACCAGCCACGTCGCCGGATGCGGCACCCAGGTGCGGCCGGGATTGAGCCGCTCGGCCAGGCGCTGCAACCAGCTCGCGTCACCACCGCCGATCGGCAGCAATCCGCTACTGGCGGTGAGTAACCGCTGACCGGCTGGCGCCCGCAATGCCAGCAGCGGCGCACCCAAGCGCGGCTTGGGCGGCGGCGGAAAACTACCGGGACCCGAGCGCATGTGCTCGGCCAGAACCGGATTCGCGCTACTCCCCTCCTGCATCGCGACGAGTTCGTCGACCGAGATCCCGCTGCCCAGCATGGTCACAATCTCCGCGCCCGCGGAGGTGCCGATCATGATGTCGGCTTCGCGCGGATCCCAGTCCAATACATCTCGCACGGCGGCCAGCGCACCCACGATCCACGCCGCCCCGACCGTGCCACCACACCCGATGGCCAGGCCACGCCGCTGTGACCCGTTTCCATAACCCATAAACCCGACACTAACAGAATTCAAATACTATCGGTATCTGGAATCTATTAGTACGTAGAATCGCGGCCATGGCCCGACTCACCCGCACCGAAAGCCAGGCGCGCACCCGCGCCGATCTGGTTGCGACGGCGCGCGACCTGTTCCTGACCGAGGGATACGCGCGAACCAGCCTGGAACGGGTGGCCGAAGCCGCCGGGTATTCCAAGGGCGCGGTGTACTCCAACTTCCGCACCAAGAAACAGCTGTGCTTGGAGGTACTCGACCTGATCCACGCCACCAAGTTCGACGAGATCACCGAACTGATCTCCACCTCCGACAGCCTGGAGAACCGGCTGGCCCGGCTCCAGGAATGGGCCGAACGCACGCTCGGCGACGTCGGCTGGACCATGCTCGAATTCGAGTTCGCCACCGTCGCCCGCGACGACCCCGAACTGCGCGCCGCGCTGGTCTCCAGCCTCGGGGTGGTCCGCGGCGCCGTTGCCGCGCAACTGCAGACCCTGGCCGGATCGCTGGACATCGAGTTGCCGATGTCGGCGGAGGACGCCGCCACCTCGGTGCTGAGCCTCGGCCTCGGACTGGGCATTCAGCGCGCCATCGATCCGACGATCTCCGCGCGGCTGATCACCGACGCCGTCCGGATGCTGGTCACCCTCGGCGACCGCGCCCGCGCCTAGCTCGAGAAATCGCCTAGCCCGAGAAATGCAGCGTCCACTCGCCGCGGTAGTGCAGGCGAGTGACGTGGCCCGGCGGGATATCGATGCGCCAGAACGATTTCGGTGGCGCGTCCAAGGTGACCAGGAGCGCGGCGCGGACCACCGCTGGGTGGGTGACCGCGACGGTCGACATGCCCTCCGAGGCGATCTCCGCCATCCAGAAACGGGTCCGCTCGATCACCTCGCAGACCGATTCACCGCCGTGCCCCTTGAACGTCGGGTCGGTGAGCCAGGCGTAGAGCTCGTCCTGCGGGACGGACATGAGTTCCCCGCCGCGCCAGGCGCCGGCGTCCAGATCGCGGAGGCGGTCGTCCTCCTCGCCGGGTAGGCCCAGTAGGGCGGCGGTCTCCACCGCTCGGCGTTCGGGTCCGGTGAGCACGCGTGCCGCGGTCAATCGCGTGACGGCGGCCATCGCGCGGCGGCCGGCCTCGGTCAGCGATTCGTCGACTGGAAAACGTGCCTTTCGCATCGCCTCGGTCATGCCATGGCTGACCAGGTCGAGTCTGAGCACCTTTTGCACGCCTGGAAGCGTACGGCTATCAGTAACCTGTCGGTGGCCGGGTGCAAACTGAGGTACATGGCCCCGTTCACCACCGCCACGTTCTCCCCGGCGACCCAGCAGTGGTTCGACGGCGCCTTCCCGGCGCCGACATCCGCCCAGCTCGGCGCGTGGCAGGCGATCGCCGAAGGCGAGCACACCCTGGTCGTAGCCCCTACCGGCTCGGGCAAGACGCTGTCGGCATTCCTGTGGGCGATTGACCAGTTGGCCGCGCGCGAGGAGCCCGTCGCGGGGACCTCGGTGCTCTACATCTCGCCGCTCAAAGCCCTGGCCGTGGACGTCGAACGGAATTTGCGGGCGCCGCTGGTGGGCGTCACCCAGACCGCGAAGCGGCTCGGCTCGGCGCCCCCGGCGATCACCGTCGGGGTGCGCTCGGGTGATACCAGCGCGTCGGACCGGCGGTCCATGCAGCGCACGCCGCCGGACATCCTGATCACCACGCCCGAGTCGCTGTTCCTCATGCTCACCTCCGCCGCGCGGGAGACACTGCGCACGGTGGGCACCGTCATCGTGGACGAGGTGCACGCCATCGCGGGCGGTAAGCGCGGCGCGCACCTGGCACTGTCCCTGGCCCGGCTCGACCAGCTGACCGAAAAACCCGCCCAGCGGATCGGACTGTCGGCGACGGTGCGGCCGCCCGAGGAGGTCGGGCGATTCCTGGTCGGGAACGCGCCGATCACCATCGTCAATCCGCCCGCGCCCAAGACCTTCGACCTCTCGGTCCGGGTGCCCGTACCGGACATGACCGATCTCGGCGATTCCGAACAACCGGGCTCGATCTGGCCGCACGTGGACGAGTCGATCGTCGACCTGGTGCTCGAACACCAGTCCTCGATCGTGTTCGCCAACTCGCGCCGACTGGCCGAACGGCTGACCGCACGCCTGAACGAGACCTACGCCGAGCGCCTCGGCGAGCCGGTGGCCACCGACCACGCCGCGCCCGCGCTGATCGGCCCGACCACCGAGGTGAACCACGGGGCGAATCCGCTGCTGGCGCGCGCCCACCACGGTTCGGTGAGCAAGGAGCAGCGCGCGCTGATCGAGGACGATCTCAAGAGCGGGCGGCTGCGCTGCGTGGTCGCCACCTCCAGCCTGGAACTCGGCATCGATATGGGCGCGGTGGATCTGGTCGTCCAGGTGGAGGCGCCGCCGTCGGTGGCGAGCGGGTTGCAACGCGTCGGCCGCGCCGGGCACCAGGTCGGCGAGATCTCGCGCGGCGTGCTGTTCCCCAAGCACCGCACCGATGTCATCCACTGCGCGGTCGCCGCCCAGCGCATGCTCACCGGGCAGATCGAAGCACTGCAGATTCCCGCCCACCCGCTCGACATCCTGGCGCAGCAGACCGTCGCGGCCTGCGCGCTGGAACCGATCGACGTCGATGCCTGGTTCGACACCGTGCGCGGCACCGGCAGCTATGCCGCGCTGCCCCGCTCGGCCTACGAGTCCGTGCTGGACCTGCTCTCCGGGCGCTACCCCTCCGACGAATTCGCCGAACTCCGGCCGCGATTGGTGTGGGACCGCGACGCGGGCACCCTCACCGGGCGGCCCGGCGCGCAACGGCTGGCGGTCACCTCCGGCGGCGCGATCCCCGACCGGGGCATGTTCGCGGTGTACATGGTGGGCGAGAAGAACTCGCGGGTGGGCGAACTCGACGAGGAGATGGTCTACGAATCCCGGGTCGGCGATGTCTTCGCCCTCGGCGCCACCAGCTGGCGGATCGAGGAGATCACCTTCGATCGCGTGCTGGTGACACCGGCCTTCGGCCAGCCGGGACGACTGCCCTTCTGGCACGGCGACGGGCTCGGCCGCCCGGCCGAACTCGGCGCGGCGCTCGGCGAGTTCATCCGCAAAGCCGGTAAATCCGGCGACACCGGGGCAGCCGATGATCTCGTGCGCACCGCCGGGTTGAACGACAACGCCATCGCGAATCTGTTCGCGCTGCTGGACGAACAGCGCACGGCCACCGGGCAGTTGCCCACCGACAAGACCCTCGTCGTGGAGCGGTTCCGAGACGAGCTCGGCGACTGGCGACTGGTGCTGCACTCCCCCTACGGGTTGCCGGTGCACGCGCCGTGGGCGCTGGCGATCGGCGCACGGCTGCAGGAACGGTTCGGGGTGGACGCCACGCCGAACGCCTCCGACGACGGGATCGTCGTCCGGTTGCCGGACACCACCGACGACCCGCCCGGCGCCGAGCTGTTCGTCTTCGAACCCGACGAGATCGATGACATCGTCACCGAACAGGTCGGCGGCTCAGCGCTTTTCGCGTCCCGTTTCCGGGAATGCGCGGCCCGCGCGCTGCTGCTGCCCCGGCGCGATCCCGGCAAACGCGCACCGCTGTGGCAACAGCGTCAGCGCTCGGCACAGCTGCTCGACGTGGCGCGCAAGTTCCCGGACTTCCCGATCCTGCTGGAAACGGTGCGCGAATGCCTGCGCGATGTGTACGACCTGCCCGCGCTGCGTGAGCTGTTCGGCCGGGTCGCGCGCCGCCAACTGCGCCTGGTGGAAGTCGAGACCGCCACCCCGTCACCGTTCGCCAACGCGTTGCTGTTCGACTACATCGGCCAGTTCATGTACGACGGCGACAGCCCGCTGGCCGAACGGCGCGCCGCCGCGCTGTCCCTGGATTCCAGCCTCCTGGCCGAGTTGCTCGGCCGCGTCGAACTACGAGAGTTGCTCGACGCCACCATCATCGAGGAAGTCGAGCGCGAACTACAGCGCCGCACCCCCGAACGCCGAGCCCGCGACGCCGAGGGCTTGGCCGACCTCCTACGTCTGTTGGGCCCGCTCACCCCGGCCGAAGCCGGAGCGCGTTGCGTACTCGGCCCGGCCGGAAGTGACGAGGGCCGCGACTCCGAGTCGCTGACGGGCGCGGCAGTTCGGGAGGCACACGCCGCCCGAGGAGCCGATGTGGACCCCGGCGTTCGCCGGGAAGCCGGGGCGACTGCGGGCGAAGCAGGCGAAGCTCCAAAAGCTCCGGGCCACACAGGCGCGTCTGCTGGAGGAGGTTCCGGCGACGGCGGCGCAGCTGCCGGAGCCGCTACCCCGGACGACCTCGGGACTTCCGGCGCACACCACCAATGGTTTGCCGAATTGCTGAAAGCCCGTCGGGCCCTGGAGGTTTCGTTCGCCGGCAGTATCTGGTGGGTCGCGGTCGAGGACGCGGCGCGTTTGCGTGATGCCCTGGGTGTACCGCTGCCGATCGGTACCCCCGCGGCGTTCATCGAGCCGGTTCCGGACCCGCTCGGCGACCTCGTCGGCCGCTACGCCCGGACCCACGCTCCGTTCACCACCGAGGCGGTCGCCCAGCGGTTCGGTATCGGCACGGCTGTGGCGGCTACCGCTCTGCATCGACTGGTTACCGAAAAGCGGGTGGTGGAAGGCGAATTCACGCCCGCCGCCACCGGCTCGGAGTGGTGCGACACCCAGGTGCTGCGCCGGCTGCGCCGCCGTTCACTGGCCGCCGCGCGCCACGAGGTGGAGCCGGTCGCCGTTACCGCCTTCGGCCGTTTCCTGCCGTCCTGGCAGCACGTCGGCAGTGCTGAACTGCGCGGCGTCGACGGCGTCGCCACCGTAGTGGAACAGCTTGCGGGCGTGCCGATTCCGGCCTCGGCGTGGGAATCGCTGATTCTGCCCGCCCGGGTTCGCGACTACTCCCCCGCGATGCTCGACGAACTCATGGCCACCGGCGAGGTGATCTGGTCCGGGCACGGGTCCATCACCGCGAAGGACGGCTGGGTCGCCCTGCACCTGACCGATCAGGCGCCGTTCACCCTCGCGCCGCCCGACGACATCGAGCTCGGCGACAAGCACACCGCCCTGCTCAATTCGCTCGGCGGCGGTGGTGCGTACTTCTTCCGTCAGCTCTCCGATGCCACCGGGCTGCTCGACGACACGGCAGTAGCGGCAGCGCTGTGGGATCTCGTGTGGGCCGGTGTCGTCTCGGGCGACACCTTCGCCCCGGTCCGCGCCCTGCTGTCCGGGACGACCCGCACCAGTACCGCGCATCGCACACCGCGCCGCGCCCCGCGAGGGCGCGCGTATCTGCCACGGCAGGCCATGCCGACCCGGTCCGGTCCGCCGACCGTGGCGGGTCGTTGGTCCCTGCTACCGGATCGGGTCTCGGACAACACCGTGCGCGCGCATGCCACCGCGGACATGTTGCTCGAGCGCTACGGGGTGCTGACTCGCGGTTCGGTGCAGAACGAAGGCGTGCCCGGCGGATTCGCGCTGATGTATCGCGTGCTCACCGAGTTCGAGGATCGCGGGCGCTGCCGCCGCGGCTATTTCATCGATTCGCTCGGCGGTGCGCAGTTCTCCACCACCGATGTGGTCGATCGGCTGCGCTCCTTCGATAGCGATCGCATCCGGCCCGCCGACGGCAGGCAGCGGTCGCCGCAGGTGCTGGCGCTGGCCGCTTGCGATCCGGCCAATCCGTACGGCGCGGCCCTGCCCTGGCCCAAGGGCGACGGCGACAGCGGCCACCGCCCGGGGCGCAAGGCCGGTGCACTGGTGGTTCTGGTCGACGGCGATCTGGTGCTCTATCTGGAGCGCGGTGGCAAAACCCTGCTCACCTTCACCGAGGACCCGGACGCCCGGCAAGCCGCCTCGGCCGCCCTGGCCGGTCTGGTCAAGAGCCGCCGGGTCGATTCCCTCGTCATCGACAAGGTGGACGGGGAGACGGTGCACGGCAACACCTTCGCCGCCTTCCTCACCGAAGCGGGGTTCTCGGCGACGCCACGTGGTCTGCGGCTGCGGAGCCGGCCGTGACCAGGTCGGTACGGTTGTCTCATGCCTGAAGGCGACACCATCTTCCTGGCCGCGCACCGGCTACGGCTGGCGCTGGCCGGGAAGACGCTGGTCCGCAGCGATTTCCGGGTGCCGCGCTATGCGACGGTGGATCTGGCGGGTGAGCTGATCGAGGAGGTGGGCAGTTACGGCAAGCACCTGTTCATCCGCACGCCCCAGGTGAGCATCCACACCCATCTGAAGATGGAGGGAATCTGGCGCACCTACTGCATCGGCGAACGCTGGACGCGTCCGCGCGTGCAGGCTCGGGTGGTGCTCACCACGGACGACACCGAGGCCGTCGGTTTCGACCTCGGCAAGGTGGAGGTGCTGCGGCGCTCCGCGGAGCACACCGCCATCGATCATCTGGGCCCCGATCTGCTCGGGCCGAATTGGGATGTCACCGAGGCGGTCCGGCGGCTGGCCGCGCATCCGAATCAGCCGATCGGAGTGGCCCTGCTGGATCAGCGCAATCTGGCGGGTATCGGCAATATTTTCCGCAGCGAGGTCTGTTTCCTGCGCAAGGTGCATCCGGCCACGCCGGTAGCCGAGGTGCCCGACCTGGTCGCGCTGGTCAACGAGGCGCACCGGATTCTCGGCAAAGCCGCGCACGAACCGCCCCGCCGGCCGCTGGTCTACGGCAAGCAGCGCCGGCCGTGCCCGCGCTGTGGCGCCACCATCGTCGTCCGCATGCTCGGCGATCCGGAGCCCGCGGACCGGATCACCCAGCGCGAGCGGGGCATCTATTTCTGTCCCCGCTGTCAGCCGGAGCCCACCGCCTGAATCCGCTTTTCGCTCGCGCACGATGTATTTGCCGTCGTATTGCTAACGCCGCGCCCCCGCATCCCGACAGCATCAGTGGCTATCGGATTCAACAGCGCAGGAGCAGGACGACATGGTGCGGCACTCGGCAGTGAGCCGACGCCTCGCGATCGCCGCCCAACTCGTCGTCGCGGTGCTCGCGATCGCCGCCACGGTGGTTTTCGTCTATTTCCTGCTGCATTCCGCCCCCGCCCCGGGCAGCACGGAGGCGCCGCGGCCCGCGATCACCGGTCCGCCGCACCCCGGCATGTGAAACTCTTGACGGTCTCGTCGAAGCCGCATAACTTACAACTCGTCAGTTACGACGAGGGAGTGACGCCATGGGCGATCCGAGGCGGTATGTGGTCATCGGCGGCGGACTGGCGGGACTCGCGTCCGCGGTCTGGCTCGCCGAAGCGGGCAAGCAGGTCACGCTGCTGGAACGCCGGGGCCGGCTGGGCGGGCGGACGCACGCGATGAAGGCCGAGGCCGTCGACGATCTCCCCGACAACGGCCAGCACGTCATCGCCAGCGGTTACGACCACCTGTTCCGCTACCTGGACAGCGTCGGCACCCGCCGCTACGTCGCGTTCCCGCACGCGGCGACGCTGCGCTGGCCGGACGGCCGCAAGGTTTCCATGCGCACCAACGGGCTGAGCGCCTGGCGCACTTTCACCGGCGCACACCCCGACTCCACGCCGCTGGACCGGCTGCGCGCCGCCGTCGCCACCACCCGCCTGGGCTGGCAGTGCCTCAACCAGCCCGCCGACCTCGCCGACATCACTTCCGAACAGTGGTTCCAGCGCGTCGGCATGCCCGCCAAAGCGCGTGAGGCCCTGTGGGATTGGCTGGCCCTCGGTGTCGCGGCCGAACCCGTCCAGCAGGAGTCCGCGAAGGTCCTCGCCGACGTACTGGCCACCGGCATCCGGCTCGGCCTGAAGCACCGCCGGCCGGTCACCATCGGCTATCCGACCACCGACCTGGACACGCTGTACATCACCGGCGCCAAGGAAGTCTTCGCCCGGCACGGCGTCGAGGTCCGCCACCGCGCGGTGGCCCGCCGGATCCACATCGCCGACGGCCGGGTCACCGGCGTCGCGCTGGCCGACGGCTCGACCGTCCCCGCCGACGCGGTGGTCTGCGCGGTACCCAATTCCAACGTCGCCGGCCTGCTCGACGAACTGCCCGAGCACGCGGAAATCTACGCCGCCGCACAGAAACTCGGCTACACGCCGATCGTCAGCACGAACCTCTATCTGGACCGGCCGCTGGGCACCGAAGCCGAATTCGAGGCGCTGATCGGCGGCACCGGCGTGATCGACGAGGTCTTCGACCGCCAGCGGATGACCGGCCGCAGCACCGACAAAGCCTGGCTGTACTGCCTGACCACCAGCGGCGCCTACGAGCAGATCCACAAGAGTCACGACGAGGTGGTCGCCGAGCAGATGGCGCTGCTGCGCCGCTACTACCCGGCCGCCGCCGAAGCGAAAATCGTACAGGCGCAGGTGGTTCCGATGCCGAAGGCAACCTTCTCCCAGGTCGTCGGCACGCATGGGCTGCGCCCGGACCAGCGCACCTCGGTCCCGACGCTGGTTCTGGCCGGCGACTGGACCGCCACCGACTGGTCGGCCACGATGGAAAGCGCCGTGCAGAGCGCTTCGAGGGCGGTGGACCTACTGCTCGAGTTACCGTCTGTGCCGTGACCACGCAGCGCGCGACGCAGCGCTCCACCAAAGAGCCCGGCAAGCGGCGGATGCCGGCCGCCGAACGACGCGCCCAACTACTGGACGTGGCCCGCGACATCGCCGCCGCGGACGGATTCGCCGCGGTCACCATCGAACGGGTGGCCCGCGAGTCCGATGTCGCCCGCGCCCTGGTCTACCAGCAGTTCACCGACCTGTCGGGCCTGCTGACCGCCCTGCTGGACCGGGAGATGGGCATCGCGCTGGCCGGGGTCAGCAGCGTCGACCTGGACATCGGCGACGCCGGCGCGCTCGCCCACGGCATGCTGAGTTACCTGCACGCCGCGCCGACGAGCTGGCAGATCATGCTCAGCTCACCCGACGGCGGTCCGCCGGGCTTGCGCGAACGCCTGGAACTCGGGCGCAAATACGCCCGGGAGATCGGCGCCCGGCACCTGTCCCGCTTCGCCGGTGTCACCGTGGACCCCGACGGCCCCACCGAGCGAATCATGCTGTGCGCCATCGAGGAACTCGCCCGGCTGCACCTGGCCGACCCGCAGCGTTACCCCGATGAGCTGTTCCTGTCCTATGTACGCTCACTCACCGACTGGGCGGTCGCGCTGGAATCCGGGCGCTGACTGCGGCCGAGCCTCAGTCGTCGGCAAGCTGGATCAGATTGCCGCAGGTGTCATCGAGCACGGCGGTGGTCACCTCGCCCATTTTCAGCGGCTCCTGGGTGAACCGGACGCCCAGGCCGCGCAGGCGTTCGAACTCGGCCCGCACATCGTCTACCCCGAACTGGATGCAGGGGATGCCGTCCTCCCGCAGCCCTTTCTTGTAGGCCGCGGCGACGGGGTTGCCGTCCGGCTCGAGCAACAACTCGGTGCCGCCGGTGTCCTGCGGGGACACCACGGTCAGCCACTTGGCCGCGCCGAGCGGAATGTCGTGCTTCTTCTGGAAGCCGAGCACCTCGGTGTAGAAGTTCAGCGCTTTGTCTTGATCGTCGACGAAAACACTGGTCACTGCGATCCGCATGTCATCAATCCTTGTCGTGGTTCCCGAGCCAGCGATCGGCGAGCCCGCGTAACGGCGCCGTCTCGAGGTAGTGGAATTTGGAACGGCCGTCGCGGGTGCTGCGAACCAGACCGGCCGCCGTCAGCAGGTCGAGATGCTGCGAGATGGCCTGCCGCGAGGAGCTCAGGCCATGCTTCATGGTCAGCCGAGTGCAGAGCTCGAACAAGGTCTGACCGTCCCGGTCGGCCAATTCGTCGAGAATCGCCCGCCGGGTCGGGTCGGCCAGCGCCTTGTACACGTCACCCACAGGGGCAACGATAGGCAAGTATTTACTTGCATGTCAATGGTCAGCCGTCCGACGGCACGGGCTCCAGAATCTGCGGGCGCGGCTCCGGGGCGGCGATGCGCAGCGCGTCGGCCGCGGCGTCGTCGGGTTGCGTCTGGGACTGGATCTCGGCCTCGACCCGAGCCAGATAGGTGCGGATCTCCCGGTCGATATCGGCCTCGCCCCAGCCGAGCGTCGGCGCGACCAACTGGGCCACCTCCTCGGCGCAGTCGCGGCCCCGGTGCGGATACTCGATCGAGATACGGGTGCGCCGGGCCAGGATGTCGTCCAGGTGCAGCGCGCCCTCGGCCGCGGCCGCGTAGACCGCCTCCACTCGCAGATACGACGGCGCGTCCGTAATGGGTTGCAGCAGTTCGGGATAGCCGTCGGCCAGGGCGATCACCTCATCGATGAGCGAGCCGTAGCGGTTCAGCAGATGCTTGATCCGGTACGGATGCAGACCGTATTCCTCGCCCAGCTGCACCGTCTGATTGACCAGTGCGTGATAGCCGTCGGCGCCCAGCAGCGGCACCTTCTCCGTGATCGACGGCGCCACCTTGTCCGGAATGTCTTGCGCCGCTTCGTCTACCGCATCGTAAGCCATCACGCGGTAGGTGGTGTACTTGCCGCCCGCGATGGCCACGAGGCCCGGCGTGATGCGCGCGACCGCGTGTTCCCGGGAAAGTTTGGAGGTGGAGTCGCTCTCCCCGGCCAGCAGCGGCCGCAGGCCGGCGTACACACCGTCGATGTCCTGGTGCGTGAGCGGCGTGACCAGCACCTGGTTCACGTGGTCGAGCAGATAGTCGATATCGGCTTTCGTCGCCGCCGGGTGCGCGAGGTCGAGATTCCAGTCGGTGTCGGTGGTGCCGATGATCCAGTGCGCGTCCCACGGGATGACGAACAGCACCGAGGTGGGCGTGCGCAAGATGATCGCAGCATCGCTGATGATGCGGTCGCGCGGCACCACGATGTGCACGCCTTTGGAGGCGCGCACGTGGAAATGCCCCCGGGCGTGCGCCAGCGCCTGCAGTTCGTCGGTCCAGACGCCGGTCGCGTTGATCACCACATGGGCGTGGATCTCGCCGGTGCCGGCATCATCGCTGTCCCGGATCTTCACGCCGACAACGCGATCCGCCTCGCGCAGGAAACCCACCACCTGGGTGGAGGTTCGGATGACCGCGCCGTAGTGCGCGGCGGTACGGGCCACCGTCATGGTGTGACGGGCGTCGTCGACGACGGTGTCGTAGTAGGTGAGCCCGCCGATCAGTGCGTCCCGGCGCAGGCCCGGAGCCAGTCGCAATGCCGCCGAACGGGATAGGTGATGCTGTCCCGGAACGGATTTCGCGCCGCCCATGCGGTCGTAGAGCACCAGACCGGCGGCCACGTAGGGCCGCTCCCAGATCCGGTGGGTGAGCGGGTAGAGGAACCGCAGCGGCTTGACCAGATGCGGCGCCAGCGCGGACAGCGCGAGTTCGCGTTCCTTGAGCGCCTCGCGCACCAGCCCGAACTCCATCTGCTCCAGATAGCGCAGGCCACCGTGGAACATCTTCGAGGACCGGCTCGAAGTGCCCGACGCCAGATCTCTCGCCTCCACCAGGGCGACTCGCAGTCCGCGAGTGGCCGCGTCCAGCGCGATGCCCGAGCCGACCACACCACCACCCACCACGACCACGTCGAAGTGTTCCTTGCCGAACCGCTCCCACGCCGCACGGCGCTGCTGCGGGCCGAGGAACTGGGTTTCCGGTTTCTTGGTCATGCTCGACTCCTCGTTCTGGGGTCCACTGCGCACGATCGAGCTCCGGCTACAGGCTATGCGAGGAACCCGCGCGGTCACGATCTTGACGCGCTGACTCCGGAACGTTTAGTAGCCTGCACCAATGCCTCGCTACGTGGTCGCGATCGATCAGGGCACGACTTCCTGCAGGTGCATCGTCTTCGACCGGCAGGGCCGCGTCGTCGGGCTGGCACAGAAGGAGCACCGGCAGATCTTCCCGCGCGCCGGCTGGGTCGAGCACGACGCGGAAGAGATCTGGCGCAGCACCGACCAGGTCATCGGCGAGGTGCTGCAGGACAACGACCTGACCGCCGCGGATATCGCCGCGGTGGGCGTGACCAACCAGCGCGAAACCACCGTGGTGTGGGAACGGGCCACCGGCAAGCCGATCTACAACGCGATCGTCTGGCAGGACACCCGCACCGGCAAGCTCGTCACCGAACTCGGCGGCGAGCAGGGCCCGAACCGCTACGCCGAGCGCACCGGACTGCCGTTGTCCACCTACTTCGCCGGACCCAAGTTGCGCTGGATCCTGGATCACGTGGCAGGCGCGAAGGAACGCGCCGAGGCCGGTGAACTGTGTTTCGGCACCATGGACAGCTGGGTGCTGTGGCATCTCACCGGCCTGCACATCACCGACGTCACCAATGCCTCACGCACCATGCTGATGGATCTCCGCACCCTGCAATGGGATTCGGAGATCTGTGCCGAATTCGGCATTCCCGAAGCCATGCTGCCGGAGATCCGCAGCTCGTCCGAGACCTACGGTGAGATCGAAACCGGTGCGCTGCAAGGCATTCCGGTGTCGGGCATCCTCGGCGACCAGCAGGCCGCCACCTTCGGCCAGGCCTGCCTGTCCCCCGGCGAAGCCAAGAACACCTACGGCACCGGCAATTTCATGCTGCTGAACACCGGTACCACTCCGATCGTCAGCAAGCACGGCCTGCTCACCACCGTCTGCTATCAACTCGGTGACCAGTCCCCGGTCTACGCCCTGGAAGGCTCCATCGCGGTCACCGGTTCCCTGGTGCAGTGGTTCCGCGACAACCTCGGCATCATCGGCTCCGCCGACGACATCGAACCCCTCGCCCGCAGCGTCGAAGACAACGGCGGCGCCTACTTCGTGCCCGCCTTCTCCGGCCTCTTCGCCCCACGCTGGCGGCCCGACGCCCGCGGCGTCATCGCCGGCCTCACCCGCTTCGTCAACAAGGCGCACCTGGCGCGGGCGATCTTGGAATCGACCGCCTTCCAAACCCGCGAGGTCGTCGACGCGATGCGCGCCGACGCCGAATCCGAGCACCTGGGCCTGGAACTCACCACCCTCAAGGTCGACGGCGGCATGACCGACAACGACCTGCTGATGCAATTCCAATCCGACATACTCGACGTCCCCGTGGTCCGCCCGGTGGTCAAGGAGACCACCGCCCTCGGCGCCGCCTACGCCGCGGGCCTCGCGGTCGGATTCTGGGCGAATACCGATGACATCCGCGCGAATTGGGCCGCGGACAAGACCTGGGAACCCGCCATGTCCGAAACGGATCGCGAAGCGCGCCTGCGGGAATGGAACAAGGCGGTCGAACGCACCTACAACTGGGCGGAGTGAGCTGCGTCACTCGGCAGAACCGTTTCGGGGGTCTCGGCGTCTAACCCCACGTAAACGATTTTCTGACCGAAGGAACGAAAACTGATGAGACGCACTGTATCTGCGCTCGCTGCCGGTGCATTGGCCACCGGTGCCCTGGCCCTCGCCGCACCGGCGGCACACGCGGGCGCGCCCGGCCAGGCCTGCTCCCGGCCCGGCGCCACCGAGCGGGTCTTCGTCAAAGTCGGCAATGTCGATCGCAAAGCGATCATCGCCTGCGTGAACAACGGCAACGGCCACGTCTGGAAGGTCGTCAACTGGGTGCAGCCGGGCACCAGCGACGGCTGATCCACCCCGGCCCGCGCCCCGCTAACCCGCGGCGCGGGCCAATCGGTCGACGGCCTCGGTAAGGACAGCGCTCTCCGCGGTGGTGAAGCACAAGCGCATCGAGGATCGATAGCCACCGTCGACGGAGAACGCCACACCGGGCACGTAAGCGACCCCCGCGTCCAGAGCGCGGGGCAGCAACTCCTGCGTGTCGGTGCCGTCGGTGAAATCCGCCCAGACGAACATCCCGCCGGTCGCGTCGGTGCATCGCAACCGGTCACCGAACCGGAGACGCACCGCGTGCACGAGCGATTTGGCGCGGCCGGCGTAGACCGTGCGCACATGGTCGACGTGCGCGGCCAGCCAGGCTTCGTCCGCGAGCAGTTCGGCGGTGATGTGATGGGTCAAGGTCGAACCGCACAGATCCGCACCCTGTTTCAACAACTCGACCGCACGGCACACCGGGTCGGGCGCGACCATCCAGCCGACACGCAACGACGGCGCCAGGATCTTCGAGGCGCTGGAGAGACGAATGACGTTGCGGGAGTAGGTCGCTACCGGCGCGGGAGCGGGGCTGTCGAACCACAGCTCGCCATAGGGGTCGTCCTCGATCACCCAGAAGCCGTGCGCCTCAGCGAGTTTCGCGAGCTCGGCACGCCGCTGCGGACTCATCGACACCCCGCCGGGGTTGTGGAAGTTGCTCACCGTGTGCACCAGCGCGGGACGTTCGCCCCGGGCGAGCAGGTCGGCCAGCACATCGATGCGCATACCGTCGGCGTCGAGCGGCACCGCGACGATCCGTGCACCAGCCGCCCGGAACACTTGCAGCGCACCGACATACGCCGGATCCTCGACGACGACCAGCGCACCCGGATCGAGCAGCACCTCGGCGAGCAGCGACAGCGCCTGCTGCGAACCATGCGTGACGAAGACCTCGCCCAGCGCGACCCGGCGTCCGAGCCGTGCCGATTCGCGCTCCGCGAGCACAGCCCGCAGCGCCGGCGCCCCCGGGGATGCGCCGTACTGCAAAGACTCCGCGGTGCGCAGCGCGGACTCCGCGGCGGCGGCGATCCGCTCGCGGGGCATCAGCTCCGCGTCCGGCAGACCACCCGCGAGTCCGATGATCTCGGCGCGGGTGGTCAGCTCGAGCAGGTCACGGATCGCTGAGCTCTGCAGTCCGCCGAGCTTGGTCGCGAGCGGTGGAAGGGTCGGCGACATGGGCAACCTCCGAACTGACGCCAGGTACGCGAAACCCTACTGTCGCACGGGGTGACCATGATATGAAACCGAATTCCCATAATGTGAGAACGCAGTAGGTAGCCGGTGGTCAGTCGCGCCGATTGATCGCGTGGATCAGAATCTTTCCGTCGCGGTTCACCACCGTCACCACCTGCGGATACACATTGGTCACGCCGTTGGGCCGATGCTCGGTGAGATCGACGTCGAAGGTTTCGGGAGTCACCTCGGTGATCCGCAAGCAGTGCGTGGTGCCCGCCGGAATCTCCTCGTTGATCGCCTTCTGGATGGTTTCGACCGGAGAGATATTCTCCGAGTCCGGCGCGACGAAGGTGCGCGCCTTCTCCCCACTGCGTTCCACATAGAAGGCATGCTGGAAACCGAGAATGGCGCCCGGCCCGCTGCCGGTGTTGCCGGCGCCGTTGCCGACGGTCACCCTGCCGTCGGCAAGGGCCGGACAGCTCAAGGCCGCCGTGGTCGTAGGTGGCGGAGCCGCGGTCACCTTGCCGTCGTCGTCCCCGCCGGGATCGCGGTTCAGCGCGATGATGGTCGCCACCAAACCGATGACGACCGCGAGCGCACCCGCGAGGCCGAGTGCGAGCCAGCGGCCCTTGGCACTC
The DNA here is from genome assembly GCF_017875645.1 of Nocardia goodfellowii. Classification (NCBI taxonomy): domain Bacteria; kingdom Bacillati; phylum Actinomycetota; class Actinomycetes; order Mycobacteriales; family Nocardiaceae; genus Nocardia; species Nocardia goodfellowii. The sequence goes on from NZ_JAGGMR010000001.1 coordinate 134,783, forward strand.
GGGGCGTCGGGCTCAGCCACCGGCGCGCGCGGCGCGAGGCGCTGGGCGATCGGGTCATCGGCCCAGGACAGGCCGGAACCGGACCGGCGCGCAGGGGTGACCGGGTCATCGTCGTCGTCGAGGTTGTAGTCGGCGGCCGGTGTGGCCCACCACTGGTCGCGCTCGGTGCCTGCCGATGTGGCCGCCGGGCCAAGAGTGGACGAGCCCCCAGCGGTCGAGTCAGGCGTGACCGGGCGCGGAGTAACCGAGCCGGGCGTGGCCGAGCCCGAAGTGGCCGACCCAGGTGTGGTCCAGCCCGGAGTGCCCGGGCCAGGCGTGGTTCCACCCGGAGTTCCCGCGCCAGGCGCGCCCGAGCCCCGAGTAGCCGAGCCAGGCGGGATAAGGCGCGGAGTAACCGAGGCCGGTGTGACAGCGCTGCCGGGCGTGGCGTGCGGCGTCTGGTAGCGGGTCGTCGCGGCCGAAGAAGGTCCGGAACCGACCTCCGGACCGAAGTCCGCAGGGACCTGCGACTGCGGGCGGGCGGGGGTGGCCGGGCCCGGGGTGCCCGGCGGTGTCTGGTAGCGGGTCGTGGCGGCCGAAGAAGGTTCGGAACCGACCTCCGGACCGAAGTCCGCAGGGACGTGCGGCTGCGAGCGCGCGGGGGTCTCCGGCGCGCGGTAAGTCGGCGTCGAGGGCGGTGGCACCGCCTCACCCGCCGGTCGCCAGCCGAGGTCCGGCCGGTCGGGGGATGGCTGCGCGGTCCAGCTCGGCCCGGTCTTATCCAGTGGCGGACCACGGAACTCTTCGACCGGCGGGCCGAAATCGCTGACGGGGGCTCCGAAATCATCGACTGGGCCACCGAAATCATTGAGCGGGCCGCCGAAATCATTGAGTGGGGCACCGAAATTATTGACGGGAGCGCCCGAACCGCTGGCGGGAGCACGGGAATCGCCGACGGGGGTGCCGGAATCGCCGACCGGCGCACCGAAATCATCGGCTGGTGTGCCGGAGCCGCTGACGGAAGCGCCCGAATCGCTGACGGAAGCGCCGAACCCACTGGCGGGAGCACGGGAATCGCCGACGGGGGTGCCGGAATCGCCGACCGGCGCACCAAAATCATCGGCTGGTGTGCCGGAATCGCCGACCGGGCGACGGGGATCATCAACGCGCGCTCGGGAATCATCGCCCCGCGCACGGGAATCGGCCACGGGCGGACCGAAATCACCCACGGGCGGACCGAAATCGTCCGGGTCCGGTCGCCTCGCCGACTCCGGCGACTGTCGTCCGCCTACCGGCGGCCCGAATTCCGCCCGGGACTGGCCGGACTCGTTGTCCCTGTCATCCTCGGAGCCCACAACCAATCCTTTCCCCAGGACACACGTGTGGGGCGGTCGCGAACGACCGCCCCACCCGTTGAAACAGCTCGGCTCAGTACTGGACCGAACCACCCCACTGGGTGGTGATACCACCGACGTTCACCGTCTGCGGCGCCACATCGCCCGCCGGAATAATCGACGGCAGTGTAACGCGCGCGGCGGCTTCCAGGGCAGCGGCTCCGCCCGGCTGGGCCGCGATCCACTGCTCGACCGCGGACTTGGCGGCGTTGGCCTGCGTGGTGTCCAGCAGGAAGGAGTTCTTGTTGTCGGCCAGACCCTCGCCACCGGTGTAGCTGGTGATCTTGATGCTGTTGGTGTCGAGGTATTCCACGGAGACACCGGCTTCACCGGCACCGGTGGGGGTGCGGTAGCCGATGGTGCCGACGTAGCCGGCCTGGTTGTTGAAGTGGTGGGTGTTGGCGACGAAACCGGGGATCAGCGCACCGCCGTCGACGTTCGCGGACACCTCGGTGCGCGGGCCCTCCATCTCGACGACGGGGGCGGCCGGCGCGGCCTGCAGGCGCGGGGCCTGCCAGCGCGGCGGCTCCTGCACCAGGTTTTCCTGCGACTCCGGCTGCACGGCCGGAACATTCGACTGCGGCTTGGGCTGGACGGCGCCCGGCTGGGCGGGAGTGCCCGGCTCGGCCGGCTTCGGCGCGTTCGGATCGGCCGGGTCGACAGCGGCCGCCGGCAGATCCTCGGCCTGCTGACCCGGCACCGGCAGCGGCGCGACACGCGGGGTGGTGACACCCGGCTGGGTCGGGGCGGCCAGCTTCGGATCCTTCTTCGGATCCGGCTTCACCTCATCGGGATCCGGGGTGGTGACGCCCGGCTGGCTCGGCGTCGGCTTGCTCGGCTCCTGCGGCTCCTCGGCGGGCGCGCCCGGCTGCGGAGCCGGGGTTTCGGGGGTCTCGTCGGGAGTGCCCGGCTGGACCGGGGCGGGAGCGGGTGTGGTGGGGGTGGTGGGCTCGTTCGGGACAGCCCCAGCCGGTGCTGCGAGAAGAGTAGCCACTACAGCGGCTGCCGCCAGCGGCATCGAAGTGCCCGCCACCGCCCGCTGCGCCCCGTTCGGCTTACGGTGTTTCACTTTTCGCAATCCCTTTCGCACACGATCCCCGACGACCCGTGGGCCGTACGCCGTTCCTGTGGTGAAAGGACTTGCTCCCCCGCAACAGCAACTACGCGACCGCCCGCCGATCGCATCTCTGCGGGGAGTCAACCACAAGTTCGTGGTATAGGCAACGCGACGAAAACCGCCCGGCGCCAACCACACTGGGTAATGTGCCGCGGGTTACCTCAAGAGAGTGTTAATCCAAGTCGTCGTGGCGCATGAGCTGGCGTGCGGCTTCGGTGACCGAGCCGGTCAGCGAGGGGTACACGGAGAAGGTCTGGGCCAGGTCGTTCACCGTCAGATTGTTCTGTACCGCGAGCGCGATCGGCAGGATCAACTCCGAGGCGATGGGCGCGACCACCACGCCACCGATGACCACACCGGTCGCCGGACGGCAGAAGATCTTGACGAAACCCCTTCGCAGCCCGGACATCTTGGCCCGCGGGTTGGTGTTCAGCGGCAGCATCACCGTGCGCGCCGGGACCTCGCCGTTGTCGATCGCGGTCTGGCTGACGCCGACGGTCGCGATTTCGGGACGGGTGAACACCGCGGAAGCGACGGTTTTCAGCCGGATCGGCACCACGCCCTCACCGAGCGCGTGGTACATCGCGATCCGGCCCTGCATGGCGGCCACCGAGGCCAGCGGCAGCAGGCCGGTGCAGTCGCCCGCGGCGTAGATGCCGGGCACCGTGGTGCGCGAAACCCGGTCCACCCGAAGGTAACCGCCGCGATCGAGTTCGATGCCGACGCGCTCGATGCCGAGACCGCCGGTGTTGGGGGTCGAGCCGACCGTCATCAGCGCGTGCGAACCGGTGACCGTGCGCCCGTCCGACAGCTTCACCACGATGCCGTCGGCGGTGCGCTCCACCGCGTCGGCGCGCGCGTGCTTGACCAACTCGACGCCACGCTCGGCCAGCGCGTCTTCCAGCACCAGCGCCGCGTCGGCGTCCTCGCCCGGCAGCACCCGGTCGCGGCTGGACACCAGCTTCACCTGCACACCCATCTCGGTGTACGCCGAGACGAACTCCGCACCGGTGACGCCGGAACCGACCACCACCAGGGTCTCCGGCAGCTCCTGCAGGTCGTAGAGCTGACGCCAGTTCAGAATGCGCTCACCGTCGGGTTCGGCGCCGGGCAGCACGCGCGGGCTGGCGCCGGTCGCGATCAGCACCACCTCGGCTTCGATGATCTGCTCGGTTCCGGTGGCCAACTTGGCCAGCACCCGGTGCGCGGCCAGCGGGCCACCGGCCTCCAGGATCTCGCCGGTGCCCTGCAGCACCGACACCCCGGCGGCCTGCAGCTTCGAACGGATATCGGCGGACTGGGCCAGCGCCAGCGCCTTCACGCGGGCGTTCACCTCGGGCATGTCCACGGTGGCCTGGCTCGGATCCAGCGTGATGCCCAGATCCTTGGCGCGGCGCAGCGACGTGCGCACGCCGGTGGAGGCGATGAAAGTCTTGGAGGGCACACAGTCCCACAGCACGCACGCGCCACCGATGCCGTCGGAATCGATCACGGTGACCGACGCGCCGTGCGCGGACGCCACCAGCGCCGCCTCGTAACCGGCCGGGCCGCCACCGATGATGGCAATGCGGGTCATGGGTACCTCCGCTCGAGCTGTCGACCGGGATCTCCGGCGCTGACCCTACAACGTTATCCGGCGAGCGTCCGGCAACCTTGCAGGCCCCAACACGCCGCGCCCCGCGCGGGAAAAAACACAGTCTGGGCCGGATACGGGCGGTAAGGCTCCATTATTGGCTACCCTTTGCTACGTGCCGATCTACGCCGCTTACGGGTCGAACATGGACTCGTCCCAGATGCTCGAGCGCTGTCCGCACTCCCCCATGTCCGGAACGGGCTGGTTGGAGGGCTGGCGGCTCACTTTCGCCGGCGACGATATCGGCTGGGAAGGGCCGCTGGCGACGGTCGTCGAGGACCCGGGATCCCGGGTGTTCGTCGTGCTCTACGACGTGTCCCCGGAGGACGAGCAGAGCCTCGATCGCTGGGAGGGTTCCGATTTCGGGATCCACAAGAAGATTCGCTTGCGCGTCACCCGCAATCCCAACAACAACGCCGAAACCACGCTGGCATGGCTGTACGTGCTGGACGCGTACGAGGGCGGTCTGCCGTCGGCCCGCTACCTCGGGGTGATCGCCGACGCGGCCGAGAAGGCCGGTGCGCCCGAGGATTACGTGCACTCGCTGCGCACGCGCAACAGCAAAAACGTCGGGCCGGGCACCTTCGGCTGAGCACTACTTCGAACCACCGAAGGCCGCCTCCCTGATCAGGGAGGCGGCCTTCGCCGTGTCAAGGGGGTCTAGCCCGCCTGCAGGACGATGTTGCTGAGCACCCGCACGCCGACCGACAGCGCGCGCTCGTCGATATCGAAGGTCGGCTGGTGCAGATCCAGCTGCTCGCCGTGGCCGGACCAGACGCCCAGGCGCGCCATCGCGCCCGGCACCTCCTCCAGATACCAGGAGAAGTCCTCACCGCCACCGGACTGCATGGTGTCGGCCAGCGCGTCCGGGCCGAGTGCGCGGATCGCGGATTCGAACATCCGGGTGGACTGCTCGTCGTTGACCACCGGCGGCACGCCACGGCGGTAATTGAGCTGATACCGCACGCCCGTCGGCGCGAGCAGACCGTCGACGATCTCGTGCACCATCGGCTCCAGCAACGACCAGGTCGCGTGATCGCCGGTGCGCACCGTGCCGGTGAGCATGCCGGTCTGCGGAATCGCGTTGGGCGCCTTGCCCGCCGACACCGCGCCCCACACCATCACCGTGCTGGTGCGCGGATCGATGCGGCGGCTGAGCAGACCGGGCAGGCCGGTGATGACGGTGCCGATCGCATAGACCAGATCGCTGGTCAGGTGCGGGCGCGACGTGTGCCCGCCCGGCGAATCCAGCACCAGTTCGACGGTGTCGGCGGCGGAGGTGATGGCGCCGACCCGGATACCGACCCGGCCCACTTCCAGGCGCGGATCGCAGTGCAGCGCGAAGATCCGGTCCACGCCCTCCATCGCACCGGCCGCGACCATGTCGATCGCACCGCCCGGCATGACTTCCTCGGCGGGCTGGAAGACGAAACGGACGCCCACCGGCAGATTCATCTCCGACAGCGCCAGGGCGGTGCCGAGCAGGATGGTGGTGTGCGCGTCGTGGCCGCAGGCGTGCGAGACACCCGGGACGGTGGAGGCGAAGGACAGCCCGGTGAACTCCTGCAACGGCAACGCGTCCATATCGGCGCGCAGGCCGATGCGGGGGCCGTCGGCGGGGCCGATATCACAGATCAGGCCGGTGCCGCCGGGCATCTTCTGCGGGTTGAGCCCCGCTTTGGTGAGCCAGGAGGAGATGAACTCGGTGGTGCCGAACTCGGTACGCGACAATTCCGGGTTGGCGTGAATGTGTCTGCGCCACTGGACCAGATCGACCGCGTGCTCGGCCAGCCAGGCTTCCACGGCGGCGCGGCCCGCGGCCACGGTGTCGATGACGGCGCGCGGCCCCTTCGTGCGTAGCAACGCTGCCGCGGCATCCACGTCGGGCACCATTGCCTCGTGGGCCGCCGCGGTTCCCGTCGCCGGGCTAGAACCGCCGGTCTTACTCACCGAAAATCCTCCTGTCGTTGAACCAGTCGTTGCAACAACCTGTCTCTCTGTACGTCATCGCGAGCTATCGCGATAGCGGTACGCGCGAGTGCGACCGCACCGTCGACCACCGCGCGATCCGCCGAGGCATTGACACTCGCCGCGGCGAAACCGGGCTGATGCGTCACCGCCCCATCGGCATCGATGCCGATAACCGGGTGGATGCCCGGAATGACGTTGGTGACATTGCCCATATCCGTGCTGCCGAGCGGTCGCTGCGCCTCGAATTCCGGTGCGATCGGTACCCGGCCCAGGTCGGCGATCTGCTCGCGATAGGCACACAGTAGTGCCGGGTCGGGCGTCAGCTCGGTATATGTCGGTGCCAGCGTCCGGATTTCGTGGGTGCAGCCGGTCGCGAGGGCGCCCGCCTCGAAGCAATCCGACGCGCGTCGCATCAATTCTTCGAGGGATGCGGAGTCGACTGCGCGTAGGTAATACAGCAGTTCCGCACGTCCGGGCACGATGTTCGGGGCTACGCCACCGTCGCCGACTATACCGTGAAGTTGCTGACCCGGCCGGATGTGCTGCCGTAGCAAACCGATCGCTACCTGCGCGACGGTAACGGCGTCACCGGCGTTGCGGCCCAATTCGGGGGCGGCGCTGGCGTGCGCCTCCACGCCGTGGAACACCACCTCGATATCGGCCAGGGCCAGCGAGTGCGCGCCCGCGATATCCCGGGGACCGGGGTGCACCATCATCGCCATCGCGACGTCGTCGAAGACGCCGCGGTCCAGCATCAGCACCTTGCCGCCGCCGCTCTCCTCGGCGGGCGTGCCCAAGACCACAACGGTCAGCCCGAGCTCGTCCGCCAGTTCCGCGAGACCGAGCGCGGCGCCGACCGAGGCCGCGGCGATGATGTTGTGGCCGCAGGCGTGTCCCAGTCCCGGGAGGGCGTCGTATTCGGCGCAGAGCGCGACCGTCAGCTCGCCGCTGCCGTAACTGGCGCGGAACGCGGTGGGCAGCTCGGCGACGCCGGTTCGCACCTCGAATCCGCGTTCGGCCAATGGCTCGATGGTCTTGGCGACGCTGCGGTGTTCTTCGAACGCCAGTTCCGGCTCGGCGTGGATGCTGTGCGAAAGCTCGATCAACCGGCTCGCGGCCGTCTCGATCGCCGCATCGGCTCGCGTGCCGCCCGCCGAACGCCCGGCGTGCGGCTCGCCGGGCGACTCAGGATGACCGCTGCGCGGTGGTGGCATGGAACACAGTGTCGCACTGGTGTGCAAATCGGGCGCTGGCGCGGGCCGGGCCCTGGGTCGGACCGAGAGTTATCCGGCGGCGAACGCCAGGTTCTCGGGGGTGGTCCGGACGGCGAGGCCGTCGAGAGCCTTGGCGTGCAACGCGCGCTTGATCACCGGCAGGTTCGGCTTGCGGTTGCCGGCCAGTGCCGCGGCCCGCGCGACAGCCGTGCTCAGCAATGCCTCCGCATCGGCCTTGTCGTCGACGATGCCCGCGGCGATGGCCTGATCGGCGGGGAAGCGGTGACCGGTGGTCATGGCCAGCACGCAGACCTGATTGGTCAGGCGCTCGGTCAGCAGCGAGTTCATGCCGATGGTGAAGGGCATGCCCAGATTCACCTCGGGCAGGCACCAGAAGCCGCGATCGGCGCGCATCACCCGGAAGTCGCAGGAGGTGGCGAGCATCGCGCCCGCCCCGAAGGCGTGGCCGTTGAGCGCGGCGACGGTCGCCATCGGGAAGGTCAGCAGCCGGGTATAGATCGAGTGCACGCGGTCCAGGTACCAGTGCATCCGGTCCAGATTGCCGAACAGCCAATCGGTATCGAGGCCATTGCTGAAGAACTTGCCCGTCGCAGTGGTGACCAGCGCGGCCGGGCCCTCCGACGCCTCGACCGCGTCGAGCAGAGCGTGCACCTGATCGATCCAGTCCGGGTGGAAGCGGTTCTCGTTGTCTGTCTGGCCCTCGGTGCCGAGGTACAGGACGAACACATCACCTTCACGTTCCAGGTACGGCATGCGTGCAGCGTATCCCGGCGCGCGCCGCTCCCCTACTCGCGGGTAGCAAGTTCGCGGGCGGTGCCGGCGGACCAGAACGGACGCGGGCGAGCCGGCCGGACTATCGTGAGTTTCATGCTTGCCCAAGAGGCCGCTCAGGCGATCGCCGAACGTACTGGAGTCGAACGTCACCGGGTCGCGGTGGTGCTCGGATCGGGCTGGCAGGAGGCGGCCGCGGAAATCGGCGCACCCGCCGCGTCGGTGCCGATGCCGGAGCTGCCCGGATTCGGAACGCCCAGCGCGCAAGGCCATGTCGGGATGGTGCACTCGGTGCCCATGCACGACAAATCGGTGCTGCTGCTGATGGGCCGCCAGCATTTGTACGAGGGCTATCAGCCGGCCGAAGTGGTGCACCCGGTGGCGGCCGCGATCGCGGCGGGCGCGGAGATCGTGCTGCTCACCAACGCCGCGGGAGGCATTCGCGCGGGCCTCGAGGTCGGTGAGCCGGTGCTGATCAGCGATCACCTGAACCTCACCGGGCGTACGCCGTTGACCGGGGCCACCTTCGTCGATCTGGTCGACGCGTGGGATCCCCGATTGCGGGCGCTGGCACGCGAAGTCGATCCGAGCCTGACCGAGGGCGTGTACGCGGGCCTGACCGGACCGCAGTACGAAACCCCGGCCGAGATCCGGATGCTGCGCACCATGGGCGCCGATCTGGTCGGTATGTCCACGGTTTTGGAGGCCATCGCCTGCCGGGCGCTCGGCGCACGGGTGCTCGGCATCTCGCTGGTCACCAATCTGGCCGCCGGGATTTCCGGCGCGCACCTGTCGCACGCCGAGGTGCTGGCCGAGGGTCAGGCCGCCGCACCGCGACTGGGCAAACTGATGCGCGGCGTGCTGGAGCGGCTGTAGATGCTGCGTTTCGGCACGGCCGGTCTGCGCGGGCCGCTACGCGACGGCCCGGACGGCATGAACGTGGACACGGTGTCACGGGCCACCGCGGGCCTGTGTGTCTGGTTGCGCGGGCGCTGTCTGGGCGGCGGCACGGTGGTGGTCGGGCGCGACGCCCGGCACGGCTCCGCCGAATTCGCCACCGCGACCGCGGAAATCTTTGCCGCGGCCGGGTTTCCGGTGCTGCTGCTGCCCGAGCCGGTGCCGACGCCGGTGGTCGCGTACGCGGTGCGTGAACTGGGTGCGGTGTGCGGTGTGCAGATCACCGCCTCGCACAACCCGCCCGCCGACAACGGGTACAAGGTGTACCTGGACGGCGGTTCGCAGTTGATCGCACCGGCCGACGCCGAGATCGAACGCTGCATCGAAGCGGTCAGCGGGCCGATCGACCGGCTGCCCGTGGTACCCGCCGACGACGATCTGGTGCGGCGCTACCTCGACCGGGTCGGGCGGCTACGCGAGTTGATCGGCGGGACCGGGACCCGCGCCGGCATCCGGATCGCCCTCACCGCGCTGCACGGCGTCGGTGGCGCGATCGCGGTGCGAGCCCTCGCCGCCGCGGGTTTCACCGATGTGCACGTGGTGGCCGAGCAGTTCGAGCCGGACCCGGATTTCCCCACCGTCGCCTTCCCGAATCCGGAGGAGCCAGGCGCCACCGACCTGCTGCTCGAGCTTGCCGAGCAGGTCGACGCGGACGTGGCGATCGCGCTCGACCCGGATGCGGACCGGTGCGCCGTCGGCGTCCGGGGCTCCGCCGGTTGGCGGATGCTGCGCGGAGACGAAACCGGTGTGCTGCTTGCCGATTGCGTCTTGCGCACCGCGGCGCCGGACGCACTTGTCGCCACCACCCTCGTCTCGTCGCGGCTGCTGTCCAAGCTGGCGCCCGCCCGCGGCGCGCGCTACGCGGAAACGCTCACCGGCTTCAAATGGCTGGCCCGCGCCGGGAACGGCCTGGTCTACGCCTACGAGGAAGCGATCGGGCACTGCGTCGACCCGGCCGCGGTGCGCGACAAGGACGGCATCTCCGCCGCCGTGGTCGCCGCCGACCTGGTCGCACGCCTGAAGGCGCGGGGGCGCACGCCGCAGGACGAACTCGACGATTACGCCCTGGAATTCGGCCTGCACGCGGGCGCGCAGGTCGCACTGCGCCTGGCCGACGCGACCGCTGCCGCGGCGGTGGTGAATCGACTGCGCACCGCACCGCCCGGCGAGATCGCGGGTGCGCCGGTGAAATACACCGATCTGCTCCAGGCCCGGGGCCGGATGCGCACCGACGCCCTGGTTTTCGAGGGCGCCGATTTCCGGATCGTGGTCCGGCCGTCCGGCACCGAACCGAAACTCAAGTGCTACCTGGAGGTGGTGCAGCCGGTTCCGGACCGCGCCGCCCTCGCCGCGGCGAAGACGGCCGCCGCGCAACGGCTGGCACAGCTCCAGAGGTTCACCCAGAATCTGTCGGTTTGAGCTCAGCGGGGGCCGAATTGACGGTCGCCCGCGTCGCCGAGACCCGGGACGATGTAGGCGTTCTCGTTCAGACCCTGGTCGACCACGGCGGTCACCAGACGCACCGGCAAACCCGAATCCGCCAGTGTGGCAATGCCTTCCGGTGCGGCGACGACACAAACCGCGGTGATGTCGGTGGCGCCGCGCGCGGCGAGCAATTCCAGGGTGTGCCGCATCGAACCGCCCGTGGCCAGCATCGGGTCGAGCACGTACACCGGCAGCCCGGACAGATCCTCGGGCAGCGACTGCATATACGGAACCGGCTGGTGGGTGTCCTCGTCGCGGGCGATGCCGACGAACCCGACCCGGGCATCGGGAATCATCTCCACCGCCACGTCGATCATGCCCAGCCCGGCCCGCAGCACCGGCACCAGCAACGGCGGTCGCGCGAGCCGCACACCCTCGGTGAACGCCACCGGAGTGGAGATCTCGAATCGGGTGACCGGGGCCTCCCGCAGCGCCTCGTAGACCAAGATCCGGGTCAGATCGCGCAGGGCGGCGCGGAAGGCCGCGTTGGGTGTCCGCGCGTCGCGCAAAGTGGTCAGTAAGGCGGCGGCGAGTGGGTGCTCCACGGTGTGCGTACGCATGCCGAAACGATAAGGTCGTAGCGGAGCTCGACGCGAGCGTTCATCGGGCGGGGTCATCGAGAAGTTTTTTTCGACCGGCTGGAACCGAATCCCAAGGCCGCGCGTCGAACTAAGTGGATGACGTACTCTGCCTGGGAACAAACGGATGGGGGAAGCACTAATGGCACGTAACTTTTCGGCCGACGCCGAGGGCATCGCCACTTACAGCGCGACCGCCGAGGTGATGGCCACCGAGATGGCCGCCGCGGCCACGAGCGCGGCAGGTGGGAATCCCGCGCTCCTCGGTCCGATCATGGGGTTGATCGGCGGCGATTTCATGGCGGCCTATTCCGCGGCGCACGCCGGGCAGGTCGCCACCATCGCACAGCTCTCGGCCGTGCTGTCCAGCATGGGGCTCGCCACGGGGACCGCGGCCGCCGCGATCACCGAGCAGGATCTGGGCACAGCGGCGGCATTCAAGACTCCCGATCTGGACGGGTGATCCGGTGATCGACATCAATCTGCTGGCCCAGCCGCTGATCAGCCTGCTCTCCAGCTTCGGTTCCGGCGTCATCCCGTCCGGCGGTCCGTCCGACGCACTGACTTCGGCGTCCTCGGCGCTGGAGCAGCTGCATCTGCTCGGCAAGAACAGCATCAACCAGCTGAACACCGCGCTGGACGGCACTACCGCCGACGCGGCCACGGCCAAGGCGCTGCGGGTCCAGACCTCCTCCGCCCAGACCTCCGATCTGCTGACCGAGATGGCCACCGTGGTCAATCAGGCTGCGGCACAGGTGGAGACGGGGCAGAAGGAACTCGACACCGTCGTTCAGTCCTTCGTCAGCAACGCGACCAGCCTGCTGCCCACCCTCACCACCCCGGTCGGCGTGACGGCACTGGTGAGCACGGCGATCGAGCACCTCAATCAGGGCATCGCCGTGGTCAACAAGACCCAGACCGAGCTGAACACCTCCACCGCGAGCATGAAGGAGCTGACGCCGGCACCGTCCACCGCGCCCGCGTCGACCAATGCCAACCTGCTCAGCACCGCGAAGTCCGCGCTGGACAGCCTGACCGGCGGCACCGGCGGCCTCGCCAACACCGCGCTCAGCACGGGCGCCTCGCTGCTGAGCAGCGCCACCAAGGGCTCGTCGACGAAGACCGCCACATCGACGCCGAGCAGCTCGAACACCTCGACAGCCAAGCAGAACACCGGCGAGGTCAAGACCGAGAAGACAGAGAACGGCGGCGTGAAGATCACCCTGCCGGACGGCAGCGTGGTGGAGGCGCCGAACGAGAAGGCCGCCAAGGCCGTCACCTCGGCCCTGACCGCCGTCGGCACGCCGTACGTGTGGGGCGGCAACGACCCGAACAGCGGTATCGACTGTTCCGGCCTCACCAAATGGGCCTACGGCGAGGCCGGCGTGGAACTACCGCGCCTGGCCCAGGAACAGCACATCGGACACCAGCAGGTCTCGCCCGGCGACCTGCAACCAGGCGACTTGGCCGTGTGGGACGGACACGTCGCCATGGTCATCGGCAACGGGCAACTCGTAGAGGCCGGTGATCCGGTCTCGGTCAGTTCCATTCGAACGGAGAACGTGGGTATGGAGTTCTACGGCTTCTATAGGCCTACCGAATGACGCAACCGCAGGAAATCCCGAACGTCACGGTGGCGGCCAGCCAGAATCGGTCCGGCACCATCGCGGTGCGCGCCACCGACCAGGGCATGCCGGTCGAGATCAAGTTCGAGCGCAGCGAATACCGTTATGGCGCACAGGCTCTCGCGGCCGAGATCCTGCGCCTGACCAAGCGCTCCGCTGTCGCCGCCCGGGCCCGCCGCCGCGAGGTGCTGACCGAGGCGGGCATGTCCCCCGAGGTGCTGGACAAGCTCGGCTTGCCCACCCGGCAGCAGGCGGTCGACGAACTGGACCGGATGGATGACGAGGACACGGGTCCCACGAGCTGGATGAGGCCGGTATGAGCGAACGAAACAGCGGCGGCAGCGAGGCGCGGGCATGAGTGCGGAGATGGACGCGCTGGTCGCCAACGCGACGGCGAAGCTGGAAGCCCTGGAGGCCGCGCTGTACGGCCTCAAGCAGGTGCGCGGGGAGTTCACCACCGAGGACGGCGCGGTCAGCGTCACCGTGGACAGCGACGGCGCGCTCATCGGGCTGCGGCTGTCGGAAACGGTCACCTCGATGGCGCCCGCCGAGGTCAGCCAGCTCATCATCTGGGCCTGCCGGCAGGCCGCGGAGGACGCGGGCGGGCAGCGCTCGAACGTCATTGCCGCACTGAACGAGTCGTTCGCACCCGCCGCGGAGGCCACTCCGGGGGTCGTTGGGGGCGGTCGAGATAGTGCCTGACACGGCGAGTCGTTAGGCTTCCGCTCATGGCTTCTGGAGACATCGTCCCGATCGAGCTCGGCCTGACCGACGGCGATCTCGTCACACTGTGGGCACCGCGCTGGCGAGACGGTGACGACGAGTGGGAGGCGTTCCTCGGACACGAGGATTCGCTGTACGGTTTCGAGTCGGTCGCGGAGCTGGCCGCGTTCATCCGGACGGACTCCGACAACGACCTTGTCGACCATCCCGCGTGGAAGGTCGTCGCCGGTCTGTCGGCGGCCGAACTGGAGCCTGAGGACGCGCACACCTACGATCTGGTCGCGGTGCCGGAGCTGGCCGCCGGTGATCCCGACGTGGACACCGTCGCCGAGCTCGAGGACACCCTGTCGATGGTGCGCAACATCGGTGAGGTGTGCGAGCTGGATGTCGTCACCAAGTTCTTCGGCTCGCATCCGGCGCTCGGCGCGCTGGCCGCCGGGGCGAGCTTCTTCGCCGATCGCGAGGGCGAGGAGATCTGGGATCAGATCGGCGCCGCCATCGTCAAGGACTGGGACAACGTCCTCGACGCCGTCGACTCGGTGGTGTCCGTTCCCGCCGTGGACAAGGAGGCGCTCGCGGTCGCCGAGGCGGAGCTGCTCGCCGCCGAGGAGAACATCGTCGACGCCGATGACGCGGCCGACAGCGAGGAAGAAGAGGAATTCGAAACCGTCGACCTGACCAAGGACGACGAGGACGAAGACGACGAGGACGAGGTGGACGACTCGTTCTGGCACGAGGTCGGCATCGACCCGGTCAAGATCGTCACCTCCGAGGGCACCTACTTCACGCTGCGCTGCTACCTCGACGACGAGCCGATCTTCCTCGGTAAAGACGGCACCATCACGGTATTCGGTTCGGAGCGGGCCCTGGCGCGCTACCTGGCCGACGATCACGAGCACGATCTGGCCCGGGTCAGCACCTACACCGACGTGCAGACCGCGGCGGTGGACGGTTCGCTCGAGGTCGAGGTCACCGACGAGAACGTCTATGTGCTGCCTGGTCTGAGTGAGGATCTGGGCGAGGGCCCGGACGCGGTGGATCTGGAACAGCTCGAGCTGGCGGTGGAATTGTTCACCGACGCTTCCGATTACGCCGAGGACGACGCGGTCGAGCAGGCGCTGGCGGTGTCGACGCCGCTGGGCTGGTATGTGTCCTACCTGCTCAATCCGGATCCGACCCGGATGGCGCCGAGCCCGCCGTTCGACGCGGAGTCGAAGGCGTGGCGGGAGCTGGAGCGCAACTTCGAGTCACGGCTCGACCCGCAGAAGTAACTCATCCGACGAGCCCGGCTCCCGACGTTTCGGGGGCCGGGCTCTGTCGTGTCAGCCGAGGCGGATCCAGATCTGTTCGGCACGGCCGAGCAGACGATCGTCCGCACCGTAAACGGCGGTGGCCGCGAACGACTTCCGGCCCTGATCGCCGTGGTTCTTTCCGACGACGACGCATTTCTCCCCGACCACGGGCAGGTCGAACACGGCCGCGGTCATCGAGCCGAGCAGCGCCGGGCGTTCGAACATGCCCGCCAGCGACCAGCCGCCGGGGCAATCCATGGCGGCCCACAGCAGGGCGGTGTCGATGGGCAGGGTGTCGTCGGGCGACCAAGGCGCGGCCACCAGCCCGTCCCCGACCGGCCCGGCCTCGATCCGCAGCCCGTCCGTGCGGGCGCTGCCGCAGACGAAACAGTACGCGAACATCTCGTTGGCCCGATAGGAACTCGACGCCGCCTCGGCCGTCCCGTACGGAATCGGCTGCGGCGCATCACGTTCGAAGCCACCGGGACGCGATTCGGCGATCAGGGTGGCGCCGTCGAGCAGTGCGCCGTCCCGAACCAGCAGCGGCGTCTCCAACGGTGGCTTGTTCCGCAGCACCACTGTCACCACGTCCGCCGCGTGCAGCTCAGCCAGCAGGCCGCCGACGTAACCACCGTTTCCGGAGCCCGGCGGCCCGTTGAAGCGACGCGAAACCCGTAAAACCGTCATGAGCCTCGACGCTGGATCAACCGAGCAGGACGGCGTAGCCGGGCTTGATGATGTCGTCGATGATGCGCAGCCGCTCCGGGAACGGGATGAACGCCGACTTCATCGCGTTGATGGTGAAACGCTCCAGATCCGACCAGCCGTAGTCGAAGGCCGCCACCAGCTTCAGCATCTCCTGGCTCATGCTGGTGTCACTCATGAGGCGGTTGTCGGTGTTGACGGTGACCCGGAAGCGCAGCCGCGCGAGCAAGTCGAACGGATGCTTGTCGATCGAGGGCACCGCGCCGGTCTGCACGTTCGACGACGGGCACAGCTCCAGCGGTATGCGCTTGTCCCGCACGTACTTCGCGACCAAGCCCAGCTGGGCGTCTTCGATCCCGCCCGGCACCGTGATGTCGTCGGTGATGCGGACACCGTGGCCGAGTCGGTCGCAGCCGCAGAACGCCAGCGCCTCGTGGATCGACGGCAGGCCGAACGCCTCACCGGCGTGGATCGTGAAGTAGGCGCTGTTGGCCCGCATGTATTCGAAGGCGTCCAGGTGCCGGCTGGGCGGATAACCCGCTTCGGCGCCGGCGATGTCGAACCCGCCGACGCCGCGATCGCGCCAGCGCACGGTGAGCTCGGCGATCTCCCGCGAGCGCGCCGCGTGCCGCATCGCGGTGAGCAGGCAGGTCACCACGATCGGGCGGCCATCCTGCGCGGCGAGCGCCTCGCCTTCGCGGAAACCGGCGAGGGTGTGTTCCACCACTTCGTCCAGGGTCAGGCCCTGCTCGAGATGTTGCTCGGGAGCGAAGCGCACCTCGGCGTAGACCACGCCGTCGGCGGCGAGGTCCTGGGCGCACTCGCGAGCGACCCGGCGCAAGCCCTCGGGGGTCTGCATGACGGCGACGGTGTGGTCGAAGGTTTCCAGATACCGTTCCAGCGACCCGCTGTTGGCGGCGTTGCGGAACCAATTGCCGAGGGTGACGGCATCATCGGCGGGTAGTTGGTCGTAACCGCAATCGGCGGCGAGCTCCAGCACGGTCGCGGGCCGCAGACCACCGTCGAGGTGATCGTGCAGCAGCGCCTTGGGAGCTTGGCGGATCGAGGCAAGCGTCAAAGGCATCGGTCCTGTCATGTACCCACGCTAGCCCCAGATTCGCGTCCCGGCACCCCGGTTCGTGGAGGTCGTCACATCATCGGGCCATGTGATTGTGCTCTCCTCAGCGGGCGACGCGGTCGAGGATCAACGCCGTCGCGGGCTTCTCCTCGGCGGCGCCGATGTCGAACGCGGCCGAGGCGGCGGCCAGCGCTCCCGCAAACGCCTCGGGGGTATCGGTGTGCAGGGTGAGCAACGGTTGCCCGGCGGTGACGGAATCACCCGGTTTGGCATGCATTTCCACCCCCGCGCCGAACTGGACCGGGTCATCCTGCCGGGCGCGGCCCGCCCCGAGTCGCCACGCGGCCAGGCCGATGCCCATCGCGTCGAGCCGGGTGAGCACGCCGGCACGTTGCGCCCGAACGGTTTCGGTGTGCTTCGCGGCCGGGAGCGGTGCGTCCGGATCGCCGCCCTGTGCCGCGATCATCGCGCGCCACTGGTCCATCGCCCGGCCGTCGGCGAGGACCTCGGCGGGATCGACATCCAGACCGGCCAGCGCCACCATTTCTCGCGCCAGCGCGAGGGTCAGTTCGACGATGTCGGCCGGACCCCCGCCCGCGAGCACCTCGACCGACTCGGCGACCTCGAGCGCGTTGCCCGCGGTGCGCCCCAGCGGAGTATCCATCGAGGTCAGCAAGGCCACCGTGCGGACACCGGAGTCGGTACCCAGTTCCACCATGGCCGTGGCCAATTCACGCGCGTCCGCGAGCGACTTCATGAACGCGCCCGCGCCGACCTTCACATCGAGCACCAGCGCCGCCGTGCCCTCCGCGATCTTCTTGCTCATGATCGAGCTGGCGATCAGCGGAATCGACTCCACAGTCCCGGTGACGTCGCGCAACGCGTAGAGGCGTTTGTCGGCCGGGGCCAGATCGGCACCCGCCGCGCACACCACCGCGCCGATCGCCGGATCCGTCAGGATCTCCCGCATCCGCGCGACCGGGACGTCGGCCCGCCAGCCGGGAATCGACTCCAGCTTGTCCAGGGTGCCGCCGGTGTGCCCGAGCCCGCGGCCCGACAGCTGCGGTACCGCGGCCCCGCACGCCGCCACCAGCGGCGCCAGCGGCAACGTGATCTTGTCCCCCACCCCGCCCGTGGAATGCTTGTCGACCGTCGGCCGCGGCAGATCGGTGAAGTCCATCCGGCTGCCGGAGGCGATCATCGCGGCCGTCCACCGTGCCGTCTCCCGACGCGTCATCCCCCGCCACACGATCGCCATCGCCAGCGCGCTCATCTGCTCGTCGGCGACCTCGCCCTTGGTGAAAGCGTCCACCACCCAATCGATCTGGGTGTCGGAGAGCTCCCCGCCGTCCCGCTTGGTGGTAATGATCGAAACCGCATCCAGCGCCGCCATCCGGCCAGTCTGGCACGGGAAGCGCGCAGGCACTGGTTCTTGTCGGTGCCCTCCGATAGCCTTTGGGCATCATTCATTCGGAGGCTTGGGGGGTTTGATCATGACAGCTGCCGGTATCGACCGTCGCTTCACGAAGCTCGAGGAACGCGTCACGGACATCGAGAACAGCCACAGTGCGTCCATCTACGACCTGAAACGCCGGCTGACCGGTGTCGAGATCGTCTTGGAGAAGAGTTTCGCCCGCCTGCTGCAAGTCGCCGGAGTCCCGGCCACCGAGATCACCCAGCTAACGGCGGCCACCGACGAGGAAATCGACGCCGAACTCGAAGAAGACTGCTGAGGCCGGTTCACCGCTGGAGAGATCGAAGCTGCCCTCGCGGCGGAGGCATCTGGTCACCGAGACGTTCACACTTGCCCGGCGTCCAGGTCGTCCGGACCGAAGGCGTCGGGCAGTAGCTCACGCAGGGGCTTGGGCCCGGCCTTGTGGTCGACCATCAGGCCGGGGCCGCCGTGTTCGTAGAGGAGCTGGCGGCAGCGTCCGCAGGGCATCAAGATTTCGCCGCGGGAATCGGTGACCGAGAGGGCGAGCAGACGTCCCCCGCCGCCGGAATGGAGGTTACCGATGAGTACGCATTCGGCGCAGAGGCCCAATCCATATGAGACATTTTCCACATTGCAACCGCTCACAATTCGGCCATCCGAGCTGAGAGCCGCAGCCCCGACCGGAAACCGCGAGTACGGCGCATAGGCATTGCGCATTACTTGAATTGCATTGTCACGCAGGACATTCCAGTCGATTTCCGGCATCGGAAACCCTCCGTTCACCGGGCCGGGCGAGCCCGCGCGAGGGCCGCGGCGCACCCCTTTACGCATTGAATGAGGTAAACCTAAGTCGCCTCAATGTAGCGCAACGCACGGCACGCCGAATTAGTTCCGGCATAAGTAGAGGATTAGAGTCCACAACAGATCGGTTCAGGTTCCCGGCGGCGGGCCAGCGCTTCAGGAACAAAGCGCGCCCACCTGGGCATTTCGCCCCTCCCGCAGTCGGAATCACGGCCTGTGACCGGGTCCATCAACGACGTTGGAGGCACCGCACTCTATGACCACGATAGAAGCTCCGGCCCAGCCGAAGCGGAAGACGCTGTATCGAGGCGACCCGGGCATGTGGTCCTGGGCGCTGCACCGGATCACCGGTGTCACCATCTTCTTCTTCCTCTTCGTGCACGTCTTGGACACCGCACTGGTCCGGGTCAGCCCCGATACCTACGACCAGGCCATCGAGACCTACAAGAACCCGCTCGTCGCGCTCATGGAAATGGGCCTCGTGGTCTGCGTCCTCTTTCACGCGCTCAACGGCGTTCGCGTGATCCTGGTCGACTTCTGGGCCAAGGGCCCGAAGTACCAGAAGGTGATGCTGTGGTTCATCCTCGCGGTCTGGGCCCTGCTGGCCATCCCCGCCATCGGCCGCATGTTCTTCTACCTCTTTACGGAGCACTGAGATGAGCGCCCCCGTCATCGGCAAGTCTTACGACCGCCCCGCGAGCCTGGACCTGCCGCGCTCGCCGCGAGCCCGCTCCAACAACAACTTCGAGAAGTACGCGTGGCTGTTCATGCGCTTCTCCGGCCTGCTGCTGATCATCCTCGTGCTCGGCCACATGACGATCATGCTGCTGCTCGACGGCGGCGTGAAGCGCCTCAACTTCGCCTTCGTGGCGGGCCGCTGGTCCTCGCCGTTCTGGCAGATCTGGGACCTCACCATGCTGTGGCTGGCTCAGCTGCACGGCGGCAACGGCCTGCGCACCGTCATCGACGATTACTCGCGCAAAGACTCCACCCGCTTCTGGCTGAAGACCGCGCTGGCGGTGTCCCTGATCCTGATCATGGGCGTCGGCACCTACGTCATCTTCACCTTCGACCCCAACATCAGTTAGGAACAGGCGAACTCGCGATGAGTGAGCGCAGCGAACGAATCAATGACACAGCGTGCTTCGCTTATGCCGGAGCCGAGCGAAGCGAGGCGCAGGCATGAGTGATTCCCGCATTCAGGAGCATCGCTACGACGTCGTGATCGTCGGTGCCGGTGGCGCCGGCATGCGCGCGGCGATCGAAGCAGGCCCGCGTGCCCGGACGGCTGTTCTGACCAAGCTGTACCCGACCCGCAGCCACACCGGCGCGGCTCAGGGCGGCATGTGCGCCGCGCTGGCGAACGTCGAAGAGGACAACTGGGAATGGCACACCTTCGACACCGTCAAGGGTGGTGACTACCTGGTCGACCAGGACGCCGCGGAGATCATGGCCAAGGAGGCCATCGACGCGGTGATGGACCTGGAGAAGATGGGTCTGCCGTTCAACCGCACCCCCGAAGGCAAGATCGACCAGCGGCGCTTCGGCGGCCACACCCGCGACCACGGCAAGGCCCCGGTCCGCCGGGCCTGTTACGCCGCCGACCGCACCGGCCACATGATCCTGCAGACGCTGTACCAGAACTGCGTCAAGCACGACGTGGAGTTCTTCAACGAGTTCTACGTGCTCGACCTGGTGATGACCGACACCGACCGCGGCCCCGTGGCCACCGGTGTGGTCGCCTACGAGCTGGCCACCGGCGACATCCACGTCTTCCACGCGAAGTCGATCGTGTTCGCCACCGGCGGCTCGGGTCGCATGTACAAGACCACCTCCAATGCCCACACCCTCACCGGTGACGGCATGGCCATCGTCTTCCGCAAGGGTCTGCCGCTGGAGGACATGGAGTTCCACCAGTTCCATCCGACAGGTCTGGCCGGTCTGGGCATCCTCATCTCCGAGGCGGTCCGCGGCGAAGGTGGCATCCTGCGCAACGCCTCCGGCGAACGTTTTATGGAGCGCTACGCCCCCACCATCAAGGACCTCGCGCCGCGTGACATCGTCGCCCGCTCGATGGTGCTCGAGGTGCTGGAAGGCCGCGGCGCCGGACCGAACAAGGACTACGTCTACATCGACGTGACCCACCTCGGCGAGGACGTGCTGGAGGAGAAGCTCCCCGACATCACCGAATTCGCCCGCACCTACCTGGGTGTGGACCCGGTGCACGAGCTGGTGCCGGTCATGCCGACCTGCCACTACGTGATGGGCGGCATCCCGACCCGGATCCGCGGCGAGGTGCTGCGCAACAACACCGACGTGGTGCCCGGTCTGTACGCCGCCGGCGAGTGCGCGTGCGTCTCGGTGCACGGCTCCAACCGCCTCGGCACCAACTCGCTGCTCGACATCAACGTGTTCGGCCGCCGCGCGGGTATCGCCGCTGCGGAGTACGCGCTGCGCACCGAGTTCGTCGAGATGCCGGAGAATCCGGCCCGGATGGTGCAGGACTGGCTGGCGCTGATCCTGTCCGATCACGGCAACGAGCGTGTCGCCGACATCCGCACCGAGTTGCAGTACACGATGGATATGAACGCCGCCGTGTTCCGCACCGAGGACACCCTCAAGCAGGCGCTGACCGATATCCACGCGCTCAAGGAGCGGTACTCCCGGATCACGGTGCAGGACAAGGGCAAGCGCTACAACAGCGACCTGCTCGAAGCCGTCGAGCTGGGCTTCCTGCTGGAGCTGGCCGAGGTCACCGTGGTCGGCGCGCTCAACCGCAAGGAATCGCGCGGCGGCCACGCCCGCGAGGACTACCCGGACCGCGACGACACCAACTACATGCGCCACACCATGGCCTACAAGACCGGTTCGGATCTGATCTCCGACATCCGGCTCGATTACAAGCCGGTGGTGCAGACCCGTTACGAGCCGATGGAGCGTAAGTACTGATGACTGCTGTAGCGGAACCCACCACGCAGAAGCCCGCGCCGGTTCCCGAGGGCTCGGTCATGGTCACCGTCAAGGTGGCGCGGTTCAACCCGGAGGACGACAAGGGCGCGCACTGGGAGTCCTTCCAGGTGCCGGTCCTGCCGACCGACCGTTTCCTGAACGTGCTCATCTACATCAAGTCCTACTTGGACGGCACGCTCACCTTCCGTCGCTCCTGCGCGCACGGCGTATGCGGTTCGGACGCCATGCGGATCAACGGTGTGAACCGGCTGGCCTGCAAGGTCCTGATGAAGGACATGCTGCCCAAGAACGGCAAGTCCCTCACCATCTCGGTCGAGCCGATCCGCGGCCTGCCCGTGGAGAAGGACCTCGTGGTGAACATGGAGCCGTTCTTCGACGCGTTCCGCGCGGTGAAGCCCTACCTGATGACCTCGGGTAACGAGCCCACCCGCGAACGCATCCAGAGCCAGGCCGACCGCGCCCGGTTCGACGACACCACCAAGTGCATCCTGTGCGCCTGCTGCACCACCTCCTGCCCCGTGTACTGGAGCGACGGCAGCTACTTCGGCCCGGCCGCGATCGTGAACGCACACCGCTTCATCTTCGACAGCCGTGACGAGGGCGCCCGCGAACGCCTGGACATCCTCAACGACGTCGAAGGCGTCTGGCGCTGCCGCACCACCTTCAACTGCACCGACGCCTGCCCCCGCGGCATCGAGGTCACCAAGGCCATCCAGGAAGTCAAGCGCGCCCTGCTGTTCACGCGCTAGGCCCTCAAGGTCCAAAGGCCGCCCGCTTCTTCGGAACCGGGCGGCCTTTGTCATTGGAAGCTATTGAGCCCCAGCGACTTTCGAGCGGCCGCGTTCGGCGCGCAGCGGTGTCTCGTCGTCCATGGTGGCGAAGAACTCGCCGACCACGTCTTCGATCTCCGAAATCGATTCCGCGCAATAGAGAATCGGCTGGTAGTGCGTGATGTCGTAAGTGGCGGTGCCCATTTCGATTACGTCGAGGGGGCGCAGGTCGGCGTCTCGGAATTCGGTGATCTCGCCGAAGGAGGAGAGTAGGCCGGCGCCGTAGCAGCGGACTTCGCCGTGTTCGCGGACTACGCCGAATTCCATGGAGAACCAGAAGACGTCGGCGAGGAATTTCAGGGCTCTGTCGGTGGTCAGCCGGTTCACGGCTTCGCCGACGGTTTGGTAGATGGCCGCGAAACGGGGGCTGGCGATCTGGTTGGCGTGCCCGACGATCTCGTGGATGGCATCCGGCTCCGGGGTGTAGAGCGGGGCGGAGTGATGCCGGATGTACTGGGTGGAGTGGAAGATCCGGTCCGCGAAGGAACCGAAGAACTCGCGCAGCGGCACCAAACCGGCGGCGGGTACGTAGTGGAAACCGCTGAGCGGGAACAGTTTCGCGGAGACTTCGTCCAGTTGCGGGATGTGGTCGTCGGGCAGGTCCAACCTGGCGGCGGCGTCGCGCACCTCCTGGCAGGCGTAGATCTCGTGCTTGCGCGCGAGTTCGTAGGAGACGGTCCGCCACACCTGTTGTTCTTCTTCGGTGTAGGCGATGCGGGGCAGCGGTTTTCCGGGTGCGTACTCGAGCGCCAGCGCGGCGATGGCGTTGCGACGGGCACGGTAGTCGGGATCGCCGACACCGGGATGTTCGTCGCTGAGGTGCACCGTCACATCGCCGTCGCCGCTGCGGGTCACGGGGGAGTACAGCTGAGCTTCGGTGAACATGCCTCAAGGCAAGCACCGCCCGACCGTCGCGACAACGAAAGCGCGTCCAGGTGGGCAAACTGTCTAGGAAACGCGCTGCCGGCTGGTCAGTGGTAGGCGTGCACCACCGCATGGCCCTTGCCGCGGCCGATCAACCATTTGTTGACCGGCGTGGTGATGACGAACGCGACCGCGAAGGCCAGCGCGAGCGAACCCCAGAAGAGCAGGTCACCGAGGCCCGCGTGCATAGCGCCCGGAATCAGCAGCAGCATCGCGTTGTCGACGATCTCCATCACGGTGATCGAGACGGTGTCGGCCGCCAGCGCGATCGACAAGGCCGCGCCGAACGCCACGCCCGCCTTCATCACACCGCGCATGGTCAGCGCGTAGCCGAAGACGAAGGCCAAGACGATGGCCAGCGCCATGGTGGCGGTGTTGTTCCAATTCAGCGCGGTGCCGATCACCATGCCCAGCACCTCGCCGATGGCGCAGCCGGTGAGACAGTGCAAAGTCGCTTGCGCGGCCATTTGCCAGCTGGCCGAGCCGTGCTGCGTAGCGTGCGCGGCGTGGTCGTGTCCGGCGTGGTCGGAATGCGCGTGCTCGGCGTGATGGCCGTGCTCGGCAGGGCTCCCGTGCTCGTGATCCATGCCGGGAACTATACCCCCCTAGGGTAAGAGGTCAAGTTGTCTTCGCAACCTTCGCTGCCTGATTTGCCGCATATGAGCGGGCTCGTGACGCAAGATGGCGAAAGTCCTGTGGCGAAGCCACAACGAAGGAGGACGCCATGCGCACCGTTCGGATCGATCTCGACCAGAAGCTGCTGGCCGCGGCGGCGGCCATCATGGGTACCGCGGAGGCCGACGCCACCGTCAACGAGGCCCTGCGCCGAATCGTGGTACACGAGCGGCAACTGCACCATTTGGAGCGCATCGCCGCCGCGGCACTGTGCCAGCTCCCCGCCTTCGACACCGGGGCCGTAGTCGACGGCTAGGCGGGTTTCGCGCACTGCGTGTCGGGCGGCACGACGAGGTCGTGGAGATACTTCATGACCGGCTCATCGACGCAGGGCACACCGTCGAAGACCGCACCGTGCTGGAAGCCTTCGTAGGTGATCAACGCGGCCCCCAGCGCCCTGGCGAGATTCACGCCGCCCTGATAATGCGTCGCCGGATCGCCGGTCGTCGCCACCACCACCGTTTTCGGCAGACCCGGCGTATCGGGTTGGTGCGGTTGGGTATTGGGCGGCACCGGCCAGAAGGCGCAGACGTCCAGCGGTATCTCCGCGGGCAGCTCGCCGGGGTCGAAGATCGGTCCGGCGGCCCGGTAGCGACGTTCCAGATCGGTCGCGACACCCCGGTCGGTGACGCGCGCGTCCTCCAGGCAGAGCACAGCCTTGTGCACGTAGTCGCCGTTCTCGCCGCCCGGGCTGAACGTGCCCTCCTCGAAGGGGAACGACTCGCCGCGTTTGACGATCCCCAGCACCTTCGTCAGCTCGGGCCAGAACCGCGGGTGGTACAGCCCGTTGATGACGATGCTCAGCACGTCGGAGTACCCCAGCTTCTCCGGGTCCATCAGCACCGCGGGTTCGCGCAACGTCTTCATCAGCTCGCGGAAGGTCTCGGTGGTGCGCGCCGGATCGGTGCCGAGCGGGCAGTCGGGCGCCTTGGCGCAGTCCGCGGCATAGGCGTCGAAGGCGCGCTGGAACGCGGCGCCGTCGACGACCGAGTCGTCGATATTGCGGGCGGGATCGATGCCGCCGTCGAGCACCATCGCACGGACCCGGGTCGGAAACAGCTCGGCGTAGGTGGACCCGAGACGGGTGCCGTAGGAGACGCCGAAGTAGGTCAGCTTCTCGTCTCCGAGCACCGCGCGGACCACGTCGAGATCACGGGCCACGTCGACGGTTCCGACATGCGCCACCAGGTCGAGGCCGGAGCGCTGCACACA
The DNA here is from genome assembly GCF_017875645.1 of Nocardia goodfellowii. NCBI lineage: Bacteria > Bacillati > Actinomycetota > Actinomycetes > Mycobacteriales > Nocardiaceae > Nocardia > Nocardia goodfellowii. The sequence goes on from NZ_JAGGMR010000001.1 coordinate 160,173, forward strand.
TGAGGTCGCGAAATCCTCGTGCTCCTCTTCGATCTGATCGATCTCGCCCCAGGCGTTGCTGAAGCCGAGAAGTTGCCGTTCCACCGCCAGCTGTTCGCTGTCTTGGCAATCGAGCCGCGGCGTAGAGGCGCCGAGGCCGCGCACGTCCATGCCGATCACATCGAACCGGTCGGCCAGCGGCGACGCGGCCAGCGCCGCCGGCATGATCAGGCCGGGACCACCGGGCCCGCCCGGGTTGGTGACCAGCGATCCGATCTTGGCGCCCCGAGCCGGCATGCGTGACAGCGCGATTCGCGCGGTGTCACCGTCCGGATCGGCGTAGTCGATGGGCACCGTCACCCGCGCGCATTCCAGCGCTACCTTGCTCTCCTCGGTGCCCTCGAAACCCGCACAGGAACCCCAGCTGATCTGCTGCTGATAGAAGCGGTCCAGCGTCGGTTTCGGCGGCGGCGTGACGGCGGGCGCGCTGGAGCAGGCGGCCGCCAGCAGGGCGGCCGCGGCGACGATTGCCTTGCGGCGTTTCAACATTCGCTATTCCTCGAAATCCGGCTGTACACAGTCTGCCCGACCGGGTGCCGCTCGCGATCGGAGAGGCCCCGGGTCGCCGCGCCCGGAGATGTCGGTGGGGCCTGGCATGATCCGAGTTCTCCAACACGCGAGGGGGTCTGAGATGTCGGTACCTATTGCGAATCTGCCTTTCCGGCAACGGCCGCGGGAGCGGTTGCTGGAGCTCGGCCCGCATGCCCTCAGCGACAGTGAGCTCCTGGCGTTGCTGTTGGGGCAGGGTCGGCGGGGCGCGAGCGTGCTGGAGCTGGCCGCCGAACTACTCGCCGAGCACGGCGGCGTCGCCGGGCTGGCCGCCGCGCGGCCCGAGGAACTGGCCCGCCGCACCGGGATCGGCGCCGCCAAAGCCGCCACCATCATCGCCGCCTTCCACCTCGGCACCCGCGCCCGGCACAGTGCCGACACCGCCGTCCGGCTGGAGAGCGCGGCCGATGTGGTCGGTGTGGCCCGGCCGCTGTTCGCGGGCGCGCGGGTGGAGCGGCTGCTGGTACTGGTCTGCGATGCCCAGAACCGTTTGCGCCGTCAAATTTTCGTCGCCGAAGGTGCCATCGACCAGGTGGCCATCCCGGTTCGCGAGATCCTGAACACGGTGCTGCGGCACGACGGGCGCGCCTTCGCCCTGGTGCACAACCACCCTTCCGGCGACCCGGCCCCCAGCCTCGACGATCGGCGCGCCACCGCGTTGCTCATCGACGCCGCCCACACCGTCGGCCTGCGCTTCCTCGACCACGTGGTACTCGCGGGTGAACACTGGACTCGGGCCGCACCGCTGCTGCGTGTCGCCGACTGAACAGCATCGCGAAACGATTCGATACGGGGTAGGCGGCCGCGCGGCCGGTGCGTGGCAATAGGTTGATCGGTCAGGCGAACAGGAGGCGGTCATGCAGGAGCCCGAGGGCACGCGCGAACTCGGCAGGCTCGGCGAGCCGCCGATCGGGCGACGCTACGACCTCGCGGACCGGCGGCTGTTCCTCCATCGTTCCGGCCACGGCGGCCCGGCGGCGGTGTTCCTGCCCGGCGCCGGCGCGGTCGGCCTGGACTATCTGAATGTTCACGACCGTGTTGCCGACTTCACCACCTCGGTGCTCTACGACCGCGCGGGCACCGGTTGGAGCGACCCGGTCGGATTACCGCGCACCGCAACCGAAGTCGCCACCGAACTGCACGCCCTCCTGCGCATAGCCGAGGTACCCGCCCCCTACGTCCTGGTGGCCCACGCGCTCGGCGGCGCCTATGCCCGCCGCTTCGCCCAGCTCTTCCCCGACGAGGTCGCGGGCCTGGTCGCCCTGGAATCGTTCTTCGAGGACTGGGACGACTACATGCCCGAGACCTTGCACCTCGACAAAAGCCCCACCGCCACCCCCGGCCGCATCCAGACCGCCCTGCTCCGCGTCCTCTCGAAACCCTTCTACAAGAAGATGTTCGCCGCCTGGCCGGCTGAAATCCGCACCCCGCTCGTCGCCGGCCACGTCTCCCCGGAATGGATGGTCAACGGCGCGAAGGAACGCAGCAACCTGCTCGCCCTGCGCACCGAACTCCACTCCGGCGGCCCCCTCCCCGACCTCCCCCTCATCGCCCTCGGCGCGCTCGCCCCCGACCCGGCCCAGCGCGTCGGCTTCTCCAAGAACGCCACCACCGAACTGACCGCCGGCAAGCATCGCCTCTACACCGCCATGACCGAATCGGTAACCCACGGCGAATACCGTGAACTCCCCACCGCCAAGCACAGCACCATCCAGCTGGACGCCCCGGCGGAAATCGTCCGAGCCGTCCGCGATGTGATCGACCACGCGGCGCGGTAGTCCCTACTCCACCAGCGGCATGCCCGCGTCCAGGAATTCGAGGGCGCGGCCGATGTTTTCGGAGTTGACGGGGGTGATCAGGGAGATGGCTATGCCGGCGCCGGCCAGAGCGCCGGCCGCGACGCGGATTTCGAAGTCGTCGACGGACCGGCCGGTGCGTTCGGCGAGGAGGGCGGCGATCATGTCGATGCCGCGTTCGAGTTCGACGCCGATGGCGGGACGAAGTTCGGGAACGTGGTACAGCAGGGCTTGGCGTTCTTGTTCGAAGGCAATTTCCTCCGGGGTCAGGGTGGCGTACACCGCGTTGATCGCGTTGCGCAGCGCCAGGAACGGGCGGACGTCCGGGGGTTGGGCGCGGTACTCGGCGATCATCGGCGGGTCGAGGTCGTCGGCTACCACCAGTTGCTCTTTGCTGGGGAAGTAGCGGAAGAAGGTGCTGGGTGAAACCTCCGCGGCCGCGGCGATCTGCTCGATGGTGGTCTCGCCGTAGCCTTGTTCCCGGAACAGGCGGAATGCCTCGGTCCGGATGGCGCGGCGGGTGCGTTCCTTCTTCCGCTCGCGTAAGCCCGGGACCGCGGGGGCTGCACCTGGTAGCTCAACCGACATGTGTCGATTCTGACGCATGACCGGCGTCTTCGGTCGCATCGAACGGTTGAACCGGCCGGCGCGGCAGCACCCAGAGGGCGAGCGGCACCGCGAGCACACAGATGGCGGTGCACACCCACAGCATCAGACTCATGCCGCTGACGAACGCCGACCGCACCGTTTCCAGCGCCGCCGCGTCGCCGCCGGCCGCCGCCACACCGCTGCTGACTCCGTCGTCGAAGGGGGCGCGGTCGAGCGCGCCGAGTTCACCGCGGTATCGGGTGGCCAGGATGGTGCCGAGCAGTGCGACACCGATGGTGCCGGCGGCCTGGCGCAGGGCCTGCAGCAGCGCGGAGCCGACGCCCGCGCGGTCGACATCCAGGTCGTCGACGGCGACCGCCATGCCGACCGGCATGCCCAGGCCCATACCCGCGCCGACCACGGTGGTCCAGCAGGCGTTGAACCAGTAGGGGCTGCCGGTTTCGGTCAGCGCGCCGAGGCCCAGTCCGACCGCCAGCGCCGCCAAGCCCATCGTCAGCACTACTCGCGCACCGGCTTTCGGCAACAGCCGGCTGCCGACGCGTGCGCCGACGACCAAGCCGCCGATCAGCGGAAGCAACCGCAGTCCACTACCGAGGGCATCGACGCCCAGAACCGCCTGGAAGTACTGCGGCACCGTGAAGAACATGCCGAACATCGCGAACGTCATGAGCACGGTGAACGTCGCACCCCAGCGGAACCCGGCGCCGGCGAACAACCCGAGATCGATCAGCGCGAAACGGCTGCGCCGCTGCCAGATCAGGAAGACCGCGAGGATCAGCACCCCGGCGGCGAGCACCAGCCACGCGATCCCGTCACCCCAGCCTTCGTCGCCGAAACGGATGAAGCCGTATGTGAGCGCGAGCATTCCAGTCATCGACAGCACTACGCCCGCGATGTCCAGGCGACGCTGTTCGGGGTTGCGCGATTCGGGCACCAGGAATCCGACGGCGGCCGCACCGACGAGTGCGATCGGCGCATTGATCAGGAACACCGACCCCCACCAGAAGTTGTCGATCAGCCAGCCGCCGAGCACCGGTCCCAGGGGCAGCCCGAGCGCTGTGGCGGTCACCCAAATCGACAGCGCGCGAGCGCGTTCCGTCTTGTCGGGGAACAGCACCGGCAGCACGGCCAGCGACAGTGGGGTCATGGCGGCGGCCGCGACGCCGAGTAGCACCCGGGCCGCGATGAGCTGGCCCGACGTGTCCGCGAAGGCACAGGCGAGGGAAGCCGCGCCGAACAGCAGCATGGCCGCGAGCAGGATCTTTTTGCGGCCGTATCGGTCACCGAACGCGCCCGCGGGCAGCATCACCGCGGCCAGCGCCAGCGTGTAGGCGGTGCTGAACCATTGCAGCGCAGCGGTATTCGCGTGCAGGTCCACCGCGAGGGTGGGCAGCGCGATGGTCAGCACGGTGATGTCCAGGCCGATGGTCAGCATCGCGAAGGACAGCGCGCCGAGGGCGAACCAGCGCCGAGTTGCCTGGGTGTCCATGACACCTCCTCAAAAATGAGAGTTACGTTATTTTGACAGTAACCCTCATTTTGAAGTCGGTGTCAATATGTTCGGATGTGGCTGGCGCGCGGCCGAAGCCACCACACAGCACAAGCCCAGCTCGGCACGCACCGTTAGGCTCGCTACCGATGAAGATCCAGGGCACCTCACTCCTCGCCGCGCTGAGCGCCGGCGCCGTGCTGGCCGTCTCGGCCGCGACCGGTGGCGCCGCCGCGCAACCCGCACCGCCGAGCTCGGTGACGACGACACCGTTCACCACCCCGAACACCGACGGCTGCCCGCAGCAGACGACGCCGCCCCCGCCGGTCGACTCCTCGGAGGTGCCCGCGCCGGGCTCGACGACACCCAAACCCCTGTCGATCCCGACACCGGCGGTCGGTGGATCCCAGCTCGCCGGCTGCGGCGTGGTGCTGCCGAAGGGTGCACCGGCTGTCCCGCAAGACATTTCGTCGACCGCGTGGATGGTGTCGGATCTGGACACCGGCGCGGTGCTGGCCGCCAAGGACCCGCACGGTCGCTACCGACCGGCCAGCACCATCAAGGTGCTGCTCGCCATCGTCGCGTTACGCACCCTCGATATGGATACCGTGGTTATCGGCACCCAGGCCGACGCCGACGTAGACGGCACCCGCGTCGGCATCGGGCCCGGCGGCCAGTACACCAATCGCCAGCTCATGCAGGCCCTGGTGCTGGCCTCCGGCAATGACGCCGCGCACGCGATCGCCACCCAGCTCGGCGGCGACGAGGCAGCCGTGGCGAAGATGAACGAACTGGCGAAGTCGTTGTACCTGTTGGACACTCGCGCCGCCACGCCCTCCGGGCTGGACGGCCCCGGCATGAGCACCTCGGCCTACGACCTGTCCGCGGCATTCCGCGAAGCCATGACGATCCCGCTGTTCGCCGAACTCATCCACACCGAACAGGTGGATTTTCCCGGCTACCCCAAGAACCCGAAGATCCCGGAGGACAAAGACCACCCGGGCTTCGTCATCGCCAACGACAACCATCTGCTCTACAACTACGAGGGGGCACTCGGCGGCAAAACCGGCTTCACCGACGACTCCCGCCACACCTTCGTCGCCGCCGCCGAGCGCGACGGCCGCCGCCTCGCCGTCACCCTCCTCAAAGCCGAAGTCCAGCCCATTCGCCCCTGGCAGCAGGCGGCCCGGCTCCTGGATTACGGCTTCGCCCTCCCCCGTGGCGCCACGATCGGCGCTCTGCCCAGCCGCAACAGCAACTCCGCCGATCCCACTGCCGCCCTCGCCTCGCCACCGCCGAAGGACGACGCCGCCCCCGCCGCCGAATCCGGCACCAGCAGTATCCGCACCATCTTCCTGGCGGTCGGCATCCTCGCGATCCTGGCCCTGGTGCTCTACATCCATCGCCTGACCAGTCGCCGCCGCTGACCCCTCCCCCAGCGGACAACGCGGTCGGTACCCTCCCCACTCCGGGCGCCGACCGCCCCCCACGCCCACTCCCGACCAACCTTCGGAAGCGTGTCGTCACAGAGTTGGACGCAAACCCACTCCGATCGGTTCCCTCGAATTCCGCCGCTCCCGAGCTGAATTCAGCGACGGCGGCGGACGGCCGAGAGGAGCAAGGTGGTGAGCGCGCCTGCGCTGAAGAGGGCGAGGCCGGTGCCTTTGGGCAGCGTCGGGGTGATGACGCGCGGACGGATGATGGCCGGGGCGGGAACGGCGGCGGTGGACGCGGCGGTGTGGGCGGGGTTGTTCTCGCTGGCTTCGGCGGCCCAGGCGGTGGCGAAGAGAATGATGCGGTAGGTGACGTAGCTGAACACCATGAGGCCGATGATGGAGCCGAAGGTGGCGCCGGCGGGGCTGCGCAGCACGGTCTGCAAGTACAGCGACGCAACGAATTTGAAGATTTCGAAGGCGACGGCGGCGATCAGGGCCGCTTTGGCCGCGCTGGCCAGGGAGATCGGTTCGCGCGGCAGGCGGGCGATGATCCAGGCGAAGACCGCCCAGGTGGCCACCAGCGCAAGGACCAGCGAGACGAGGGAGAGCGCCAGGCGCGCGCCGGGCAGGTCGGCCAGGCCGAGCTTGGTCAGCAGGCTCGCGCCGAGGCCGCTGGAGGACAGCGCGGACAGACCGAGGGAGACGGCGAACGCGAGGGCCAGACCGAGCAGGGCGCCGAAGTCGGACAGTTTGGTCAGCGCCCAATTTCCTTGCTCGGTCTTCTGGTCCCACTGCTCGGTGAGGGCGGCGCGCAGGTTGCTCATCCAGCCCAGGCCCGCGTAGACCGCGCCGAGCAGGCCCAGGATGCCGACCGCGTTGCGGGAGTCGATGGCTTGGTCGATCAGATCGTTGACCTGATCGCCGAATTCACCCGGAATGTTCTCGATGACCTTCTGCTGGATGTCGACGAGCGATTCCGGATGGCGGTGCAGCACGAAACCCGCGATCGAGAACGCCACCATCAACAGCGGGAACAGCGACAGCACAGTGAAGTAGGTGATCCCGGCGGCGTAATAGTCACCGCGCTGCCGGTTGTAGCGCCCGCCCGCGCGGACCAGATGGTCCAGCCACGGGCGGGCCTGGATGCGCTGTTCGATTCCGGCTCTGAGCTTGTCGATCTGCACCTGTCCGCCTCCGAGCATGTCGCGCGCAACAGGTGCGATACGGGTCAGCGTGTCAGGAAACCAACCCGCTCGTAGACCTGTGCGAGAGTGTTGCCGGCGATCTCGCGCGCCCGCTCGGCACCGCTGGCGAGGATGCGGTCGAGTTCGCCCTGATCCGCCAAGTACTCTTCCACCTTCATACGCAATGGCGTGACAAATTCCACCAGCGCGTCGGCGACATCGGATTTCAGGTCGCCGTAGCCCTTGCCCGCGTAATCCTGTTCCAGCGTGACGATCGGCGTGCCGGTCACCGAACTGAGGATCACCAGCAGGTTGCTCACGCCCGGCTTGTTGGCCGTGTCATAGCGGATTTCGCGCTCGGTGTCGGTGACCGCCGACTTGATCTTCTTGGCCGTCACCTTCGGATCGTCGAGCAGATTGATCAGGCCGGCGTCGGTGGAGGCCGACTTGCTCATCTTCGCGGTGGGATCCTGCAAGTCGTAGATCTTCGCGGTGCCCTTCACGATGTGCGCTTCCGGCACCACGAAGGTCTTCTTGAACCGAGCGTTGAAGCGCTGCGCGAGATTGCGGGTCAACTCCAGATGCTGGCGCTGGTCCTCGCCGACGGGCACCTGGTGCGGGCGGTAGAGCAGGATGTCGGCGGCCATCAGCACCGGGTAGGTGAACAGTCCGACAGTCGCGTTCTCCGCGCCCTGCTTGGCCGACTTGTCCTTGAACTGCGTCATCCGGCCGGCCTCGCCGAAGCCGGTGATGCAGGACAGCACCCAGCTCAGCTCGGCGTGCTCGGGCACCTGGCTCTGCACGAACAGCGTCGACTTCTTCGGGTCGATCCCGAGCGCGAGCAGCTGGGCCGCGGCCGCCTTGGTCCGCGCGCGCAGGGCCTTGGGATCCTGCGCCACGGTGATGGCGTGCAGGTCGGGAATGAAGTAGAGCGCGTCGTACTCGTCCTGCATGGTCACCCAGTACTGCAGCGCGCCAAGGTAGTTGCCGAGGTGGAAGGACTCGCTGGTGGGCTGGATCCCGGAGAGCACGCGCTGTTTGCGGTCGGCGGCCGGGGCCTGTGCAGGACTGGACATACTCCGATCTTTTCATGCCGCTCAAGCGGAATTTCGCGCCGCCCGGCTCTGCGGCCGCACGCCCGGCATACTCGGCAGACCCGCGCGGGCGAGTTCGGGTTCGCGGTTGGCGACGAGTTTGTACAGCGGCGCGCTCGGTCCCGCCAGATGATCCCGGAGCACCGGGGGAACCAGCGGCAGGTCGATGTGGGCGGTGCGCACACCGTGGGCGAGCGCGCGGTAACTCAGCTCCTCGACCCGCCCCCACCGCATGCCGTAGATGTCCCGGACCGGTTCCGGCAGGCTGCCCTGCACCAGCAGGAAGAACGCGGAGGTCACCTGCTGCATCGGCACGCGCTGCGGATAGGGCACCCGGGCCCCGGCCAGGTAGGAGCCGACCAGGCGGGCTTCGTCGGTGAGGAACAGTTCGTCCGAGGCCAGGTAGTCGTCGAAATATGCGCGGAACGCGGGGTAGTCGGCGGGTGCGGCCGCGGCGGGCATGCCGAACAGTTCCGCCCAGCGCACATAGTCCTGATACAGCCCTTCCCGCTCCCCCTCGGTGAGCTTGCGGACCAGCAGGTGGTGCATGACCTCGGCGGAATCGAAGGTGAACGCCATCGTCATGAACATCAGATGCGGATCGCGCGCGGAGTAGGCGGTGCCCGCGGGGTGGGCGCCGGCGTCCTCGGGGAGCGTGCCCGCGACGGGCGCGTGCTTCTTCCGGGTGAACTCCAGCGCCCGATCGGCCTCGTCCTTGCTGCCGAGGAACACGGCTTCGAAGAGCCTGCCGGTCAGCGCGAGTCGCGTGTACGGGGTCATCCGGTGTGCGGAATTCTCCGCGGTCCCGATGTAGAGCAGCGGGTGCACGGCCCCGATGACCAGGGCGCGCTGGCCGTAGGTGAGCCCTACCGCGCGCTTCCGCATGACCCGCCGGATCATCGAATTGTCGGCGAAATATCCCGGAGCGCCCACAGCTGCCTCACCTCGTCAATGGAGTCTCCGCATCGAGACCCGCCGACTTCAGGATCGCTCTGATTCCTCATTCTGGCAAGAGTCCATGCCAGATTGGTGTCACACCCGGCACCCGCTTCCCGGTCGGCACTGCAAGAATCGAGTGGTGGCAGCACAGCGGACCTACGGTGGAATCTCCGCGGCCGAGCGGCGCGCGCAGCGTCGCACGGCGCTGCTGGACGCCGCGCTCGAACTCATCGGCACCCAGGGACTCGCCAAACTCACGGTGTCCGGGCTGTGCGCGCAGGCGGGGCTGAACGAGCGGTATTACTACGAGAGTTTCGACAGCCGCGATGCCGTGCTGACCGGCCTGATCGACCGGATCACCGAGGAACTAGCGATCGCCATCGCCGCGGGCCTGCGTGCGGCGCCGGCCGATACCCGGGGCATGGCGCATTCCGCGATCACCGCCGGCATCCGGCTGCTCACCGACGACCCGCGAAAGGCGAAGGTCGCGTTGATAGCCGGCCAGGCGACCCCCGAATTGCGAGCCAGGACAACCGAATCCATCCGGTTGTTCGCGCGCCTCGTCGCCGCGCAGGGCATCGACTTCTACGGCATGACCGACCAGCGGCCCGACCCGGTCATCGATTTCCGGGCCACCTACCTGGTCGGCGGACTGGTGCAAACGCTGACCGCATGGCTACAGGGCGAACTGCCGATCTCCCGGGACGAGTTGATCGAGCACACCACCGACGTGTTCGTGCTGCTGGGCGAGGATCTGGCGCAGCGAATGAAATAGTTCAGTTCGGGGACAGCGGGATCACCTGCGACGCCAGGGAAGCCGGCACCTGCCCCTGGAGCACGACCCGGAAGTTGATGCCCTGGCGTGCCCAATAGCCGGCGCAGTCGGCGATCGCCTCGGCGAACCAGGCCCGCTCGCTCGGCTGATCGGCCAGCAGCTCGGACGAATCCCGCACTACCGCTACGTAACCCGCCGCGTCACCGAGAAATTCGCCGAGATCGCGCAGGCATTCGTCGAAAGCGTCTTTGTTCTCCCCGAAGTAGTACGGGAACTGGAAGGCGGCCGCGAACTCGTCGAAAACGCCTGCGATAGTGCGCATTTTGCCGCCGCGCAGTTCCCGGACCAGATAACCGGACGGGGCGTCGTACCGCAGGCCGCTCAGCTCGGCGGGATCGACATCCAGCGCGCCCAGCACAGGTGGTTGCGCCGCGGCCGTATTCGGCGCCTGCGGGGCTGAAGTCAAGAATCGCGACAGCGGGACCGGCTCGGTCATCAGCGCATCCTCGTGAATGTCTTGTAGTGGTCACCGGTGTACCAAGCCGAGCCGTCGCTACCGGTGACGATGCGCTCGGCGTCGCGAGAACGATTGCGCTGTTTGGGATTCACGTCCCACTCCTGGTAGGTGATGGCTTTGCCCGTGGCATCGGTGCGCGGCAACGTGGAATCCCGGTTCATCCACCGTTCGCCGCCCTTGGTACCGACCGCGTTCGCCGATCCGGGCCAGCGACCCGCGTCGATCTCGCGCAGCGTGACATAGGCGCGGTCCGGTACCCCGGCGACCTTCGGCACCGACGCCGCACCGCTGCTGGACGCCGCACCGACACCCGGCGCCGAGCTCGTGGTGGCGCCGTCGGTGCCGCGCACCGCGACAACCGCGAGCAGCACCACGATCACCACCGCGGCGAACCCGGCCAACGCCCGAAGCGGCGACAGTCTCACCGGTACTGCACCGTTACCGGCGCGTGATCGGACCAGCGCTGGTCATAGGCGGCGGCACGTTCCACGACGGCCTGCTTGGCGCGCTCGGCCAGCCCGCTCAGGGCGAGCTGATAGTCGATGCGCCAGCCGGAGTCGTTGTCGAAGGCGCGGCCGCGGTAGGACCACCAGCTGTAGGGGCCGCTGACGCCGGGGTGCAGGTGGCGCACCACGTCGGTGTAGCCCGAGGCGAGCAGTTCCTGGATCCAGGCCCGCTCCTCGGGCAGGAACCCGGCCGACTTCAGGTTGCCCTTCCAGTTCTTCAGGTCGAGTTCGGTGGGCGCGATGTTCCAGTCGCCGCTGACCACGTAGGCGCCGGTGCGCGACTTCAGGTAGGCGCCGAATTCGGCCATGAAGCGGTACTTTTCGTCCTGGCGGGGCGTGTTCTCCTCGCCCGAGTGCACGTACACGCTGGCCACGGTGGCATCGTCGAAGTCGGCCTCGATGTAGCGCCCGGAGGCACCGAACTCGGCGCTGCCGAACCCGATCCGCACGCACCTCGGTTCCCGCCGCGACAGGATGCCGACACCGGCCCGGCCCTTGGACTCGGGCTCGGCGTGCGCGAGAAACCAGCCGTTCGCCAACGCGGGGGCCAGGGCGGCGCGGGTCTGTTCGTCGGTCGCTCGCGTCTCCTGCACGCAGACGATGTCGGCTTCGGTGACCGCCAGCCATTCGAGCATGCCCTTGCCCGTGGCCGCGCGGACACCATTTACGTTCACGCTCGAGATGATGTACGGCACCTGACGACCGTACAATGCATGTCAGACGAACTCCCGAAAGGGCGACGACGATGATGTCGGATTCCACCGAGCCCACGCCACGAGACGACAAGAAAATCTCGCGGATCGGACAATCCACGCGCCGCGAGCCGGACCGGCTCGCTCCTCCGCCCGGGAAATCCAGCCGCCCGGCACCGATCAAGGCGCTGCACATGGGCTCCGGCGATCCGCTGTTGTTATTGCACGGATTCATGCTGTCGCCGCACTGCTGGGAGCAGACCGCGACCCGGCTGGCCACCCAATGCGAGGTGTTCGCCCCGGCCTTCGCGGGCCACTGGGGCGGCGCGCCCGGCGACGGCTGGTCCACCGACATCTACACCCTGGCCGACCGCATCGAAGATCAACTCGACGAAATGGGCTGGCGCACTTGCCATATCGCCGGTAATTCCCTCGGCGGCTGGGTCGGCATCGAATTGGCCCGCCGCGGCCGTGCGCGCACGCTCACCTTGATCGCACCCGCCGGCGGCTGGAATGCGCCCTCGCTCACCCAATTCCGGGTCGGCCTGAAATTTCTCGCCATCGCGCCGATCATCGGAATCGGCAAGCACGTAGGCGAATTCGTCAAACACAACCCGTTGACCCACCGCCTCACCAAAATGCTGCTGGTCAAGAATCCCGCCGCCGTCTCCCGCGCCGACATCGTCGCGGTCATCGAGGCGGCGCTGCACTGCCAGGCCCTGCTCCCGCTGATCATGGGCACCTTCCGCGCCCCGGCGCTGTCGGACCTGTCCGACCTGCCGACCCCCGTCCGCCTGCTCCTGGCGGAATACGACCGCATCATCCCCAACCGCGTCTACGCCCGCCGCTACCTGACCGAACTGCCGGACTCCGCCGACCGCATCCTGATGAATCGCGTCGGCCACGTTCCCATGCTCGAGGCCCCCGACCGTATCGCCACCCTGATCGCCGAACACGTCTACGCCAGCCGCGGTAACCTGCGCGCGATCTGATCGTCGAGCGGGCGGCGCACCCGGGCCGGGAATTACTGCGCCAGCAGGCCTTTGGCGATATGGGTCACCTGGATCTCGTTGCTGCCCGCGTAGATCATCAGCGACTTGGCGTCACGGGCCAGTTGCTCGACGTGGTATTCGGTCATGTACCCGTTGCCGCCGAACAACTGCACGGCTTCCATCGCGACCTCGGTGGCCGCCTCGGAGGCGTAGAGCTTGATCGCCGAGGCCTCCGCGAGCGTGGGCGGCTTACCGGCGCGGCCGCGCTCGAGCACGTTGAACACCATGTTCTGCACGTTGATCCGCGCCACCTCCATCTTGGCCAGCTTCAGCTGGACCAGCTGGAAACGGCCGATCTCCTGGCCCCAGAGCTTGCGGTTCTTGGCGTACTCCACGCAGAGCCGGTGACATTCGTTGATGATGCCCAGCGCCATGAAGCCGACGCCGATGCGTTCGGCGGTGAAACTGGAGCGGGCGCTTTCGCGGCCGTCGCCGCCCTTGTGCTCTTCGGTCTCGCCGAGCAGCCGGTCTTTGCCCAACCGCACGTTGTCGAAGAACAGTTCGCCGGTCGGCGAGGAGTGCAGACCCATCTTCTTGAACGGCTTGCCCTGGGTCAGGCCGTCCATACCCTTGTCCAGGACGAAGGTCAGCACCTTGCGGTCGCGCTTGTCGGCGCCGTCACCCTCGTCGAGCTTGGCGTAGACCACCATCACATCGGCGAACGGGCCGTTGGTGATGAAGGTCTTCTGGCCGTTGAGGAGGTAATCCTCGCCGTCGCGTTTGACGTAGGTCTTCATGCCGCCGAACGCGTCCGAGCCCGAGTCGGGCTCGGTGATCGCCCAGGCCGCGACCTTCCGCATGGTCACGATGTCCTTGATCCATCGTTCCTGCTGCGCGAGTGTGCCGCGCGAGAGGATGGTGGTCGCGCCGAGTCCGATGGACACGCCCATGGCGGTCACCAAACCCATACAGACGCCGGACAACTCACCGATCAGCACCGCCATCAGCGATTCCTGGCCCGCGAACGGGCTGCCGCCGGAAGACTTCTCCTTGCGCTCCGGTTTCGGTTCACCGGCCGCGACGGCCGCCTCGATCTTGCGCCGCCGGGCCAGCAGTTTGTCGACCGCTTCACCGCCCATGGCGTCGATCCCGAACTCGCTGAACAACTTCCGGATAACCGGGTACGGCAGCATCTCGCCGCTGTCGAGTGCGTCGAGGTGTGGGCGGACTTCCTTGTCGATGAACGCCCGCACGGCATCGCGGATCATCACATCGGTCTCGGACCATTCGAACATCGTTGTTCTCCTACCGGTTTCGGTGCTCAGGGCAGCCTGGCGGCGATGTCGTCGATGAGCCAGGGGCCTTCGGTTTCGATCGTCTTCACGTCGTGCCAGCCCGCAAGCTCGGAGATGGCACCACCCTGTACGGCGAACACCTTGCCGGTGATCGCGCACTTGTCCGAAGCCAAGTATGCGACCAGCGGGGAGATATTGGCCGGGCTGAACGCGTCGAAGTCGCCCTCTTCCAGGTATTCGGCTTCGGCGGCCATGATCTCGCCCATACCGGGGGTGGCGAGGGTGAGCCGGGTCCGCGCGATGGGCGCGATGGCGTTGACCCGCACGCCGTAGCGTTGCAGTTCGTCGGCCGCGACCAGGGTCAACGCGGCGATCCCCGCCTTGGCGGCGCCGTAGTTCGCCTGGCCCGCGTTCGGCACGGTCACGCCGGACGCCGAGGCGGTGTTGACCACCGCGGCGTTGGGCTGGTTGCCTGCCTTGCTCTGCTCTTTCCAATACGCGGCCGCGTGGTGCAACACTGCGGCGTGCCCCTTGAGATGCACGGCGACGACGGCGTCCCACTGGGCTTCGTCCATGCCCGCGATGAACGCGTCGCGCAGGATGCCCGCGTTGTTGATCACGATGTCGAGGCCGCCGAACTCCGAAACAGCCCGGCCGACAAGCTTTTTCGCGCCGTCCCAACTCGCGACGTTTTCCGTGTCGGCGACCGCGCGGCCCCCCGCGGCGATGATCTCGTTCGCCACTTCCTGGGCCGGGCCGACGTCGGCGCCCTCACCGGCGTTACTGCCGCCGAGGTCGTTGACGACGATGGCCGCGCCCTCGCGAGCGAACAGCAGCGCGTGTTCGCGGCCGATGCCGCGGCCCGCGCCGGTGACGACGGCGACTTTTCCTTCGAGAGCACCCATGATGTGCGGCTCCTCTATTGCGGTGGATCCCGGCTTTCGCCGGGATGACGGAGGTGGATCGGCCGGCGGTGGCGCCGGCCGATCGGCGAGAGGTGTTGCTCAGTCGGCGATTTCGGCGAGGCCGTCGCTGAGCACGACGTCCTCTCCGCGCACGGTTTCGAAGGCGTAGGTGGTGACGCCGTCGGCCGAGCCCACCTTCCAGATGCGGGTCTCCAAGTGGTCGCCGGGAAACACCATCTTGGCGAATCGCACCGCGAATCGCTTGAGCCGATTGACATCCGAATCGCCGACCGCGGTCAGCACCGCCCAGGACGCGAACGCCTGAGTGCACAGCCCGTGCGCGATGATGCCGGGCAGTCCCGCGTCCTTGGCGACTTGCTCGTCCAGGTGCAGCGGCACCGGGTCGCCGGAAGCCGGTGCGTAGCGGTAGGTCTGGTCCAGATCTACCTGCTGCGGCACCACCGCGACCGGATCCTGTTGCCGCAGCGCGTCGTCGAACTTGTGCGCGGGTGCGGCCGCCCCGACCGTCTTACCCGCATCGATGCCGCGGAAGAACGCGGTCAGGTACTGCTCATTGACGAGTTCGCCTGCCTCGGTGCGACATTCGATGAGAATCGTGATCGTGCTGCCGTTGGACCGGCTGGTGTAGCCGATGGCCTTGGCCCGTGACACCAGCCGGTCCCCCGGCTGGATCGCGCGGTGGAAATGGAAGTCCTGCTCCCCGTGCACGACCCGGCCGAAGATGTCCATCGGCGCGACGTCGATCACGGGCATCATCATCGCCTCGAACACCGGGACGATGGCGAACACCGGCGAGGCGATCTTGCCCGCCAGGTGCGCCTCGATGGGATCGTTCGTGGCCGCCGCGTACTCGGCGATCCGTGCCGCGGTGACCTCGAATCGTTCGTCGTCGCACCAGGTTTCCAGCCCGGAGTCGTCGAACTCCACGAGCCGGGGCGTCGTTTCCGTCATCGCGCTCTCCTCGGCTCGGCGATCACGCGGCCGTGGCGGCCAGCGCGTCGAGCTGCTCCAGCGACTTGTCGAGTTGCTTGAGCCCGTCCTTCTCGACCGCCTTGCCCAGCGCGCCCTTGATCAGTGCGCCCTCGAAATCACCGGACACCTTCACGACGGAGCCGCCCTCGGCCTTGGGCTGGATATCGAAGGTGAATTCGGTCTTCACGCCCGCCATGCCGGTGCCGCCCAGGGTCAACGTGTTCGGCGAATCCACGGACACCACAGTCCATTCCAGCTTGTTGGCCATTCCGAGCATGACGATCTTGGCGACCAGCTTCGCGCCCGCGGTCAGCGTGGCCGGCGGCTCCTCCATGAAGCGCTCGTGGATGGAGAACCACTTGTCCCAGGTCTGCGGGTCGGCCACGACCGCCCACAGGGCCTCGGGGGTGGCGTTGACGTCCTTGGTGGCTTCGATGTGTCCCATGCGATGACTCCTTCGTGATGGATAGCGGTTCAGCGGTCGGCGCGCTGATAGGCGGTGACGACCGCCGCGCCCCCGATGCCGATGTTGTGCTGCAATGCGGCGGTCACGTGGTCGACCTGACGCTTGTCGGCGGTGCCGCGCAGTTGCCAGGTGAGTTCGGAGCACTGCGCCAAACCGGTCGCGCCCAGCGGATGGCCCTTGGAGATGAGCCCGCCGGAGGGGTTCACCACCCATTTGCCGCCGTAGGTGGTCTGGTTCTCGTCGATGAGCTTCCCGGCCTCGCCCTCGCCGCACAGCCCCAGCGCTTCGTAGAGCAGCAGTTCATTGGCGGAGAAGCAGTCGTGCAGCTCGATGACCTGGAAGTCCTCCGCCCCGAGACCGGCCTGGTCGTACACCTTGCGCGCGGCCTGGACATTCATGTCGTAGCCGATCAAGTTCTTGGCCGTGCCGTCGAAGGTGGAGGCGAAGTCGGTGGTCATGGTCTGGCCCACGATCTCGACCGCCTGCGCCGCGAGGTCGTGCGAGTTCACGAACGCCTCGCTCGCCAGGACGACCGCGCCGGAGCCGTCGGAGGTCGGCGAGCACTGCAACTTGGTGAGGGGGTCGTAGATCATCCGCGAGGCGAGGATGTCATCCAGCGAGTACGCGTCCTGGAACTGCGAATACGGGTTGTTCACCGAGTGCTTGTGGTTCTTGTAACCGATCTTGGCGAAATGCTCGGCGGTGGTGCCGTACTGCTTCATGTGTTCGCGACCGGCCGCCCCGAACATCCAGGGGGCTACCGGGAACAGCACCTCGGAGATCTCGGCGAGCGCCATGATGTGCTTGGCCATCGGCTGTTCCCGGTCGTCCCAGGTGGACCCGAGCGAGCCCGGCTGCATTTTCTCGAAGCCCAGAGCCAGCGTGCATTCCGCCAGCCCGCCCCGAATCGCCTGTGCCGCGAGGTAGAGCGCGGTGGACCCGGTGGAGCAGTTGTTGTTGACATTGACCACCGGGATGCCGGTCATCCCCAGTTCGTAGACCGCGCGCTGACCTGAGGTGGATTCGCCGTAGACGTATCCGACGTAGGCCTGTTCGACCTCGCGGTAATCGATTCCGGCGTCGGCGAGCGCCTTGGTGCCCGACTCGCGCGCCATATCCGGGTAGTCCCAGTCGGTGCCGTCGTCGTTCTTGCGGCGTCCCGGCTTCTCGAACTTCGTCATGCCGACGCCGACGACGTAAACCTTGTTCGTCATCGAACTCCTCAGGTTCCTGGCCGTCCACACCCCGCTGGTGGACGACGTTGACCGATCCGTGCGGACCGAGCTGCCACAAACATACAGAGATGCACGTAACCACACAAGAGCGAGGCGGCCTACTGCGCTATACCGCGCCATTTATGCAGGCTAAGGCGGTCAGCGGCACATACAGCTGAACGTGTATGTAGATCATCGACCCGGGCGTCATTTCCACGCAACACAATCGATCGCGACCCGCAAACCGGGCGAATGTGTCCTCACTCACGACTGACGTCGATTAACAGCGGCGTAATGGTTCGGAAATTCCCCGTCCACATCAGCGCGCGAAGTTCACACGGTTGCTTTGTGTCTGGTGAGGGGACGAGGAGAAGAACGTGGTCGATGTAGACACCCGCTCGACGAACTCAGATGGAATAGCGGCGGCGAGGGAGACACTGGAGGACTACACCCTCCGGTTCGCGCCGCGCAGTTACCGGAAGTGGAGCCCGGCGGTGGTCGGAATCTCGGCCCTGGGTGGTATCGCCTACCTGGCCGACTTCGCCATCGGCGCGAATATCGGAATCGCGCACGGTACCGGAAACGCCCTGCTCGGCATCGCAATCTTCGCGATTATCGTGATGCTGACCGGTTTCCCGCTGGCCTATTACGCGGCGCGCTACAACATCGATCTCGACTTGATCACGCGCGGTAGCGGATTCGGTTATCACGGCTCGGTGATCACCAATATCGTGTTCGCGTCGTTCACCTTCATCTTCTTCGCGCTCGAGGGTTCGATCATGGCGCAGGGCCTGGAACTCGGGCTCGGAATTCCACTGTGGCTGGGTTATCTATTGTCCACGGTGCTGATCTTTCCGCTGGTCATCTACGGCATGAACACCCTGGCCAAACTCCAGGTGTGGACCACCCCGCTGTGGCTGCTGCTGATGGTGCTGCCGTTCGGATTCCTGGTGGTCCGGCACCCCGAGTCGGTGGACGCCTTCTGGTCCTACGGCGGTAAAGACGGTGCGGGCGTGAGCATTTCGGGCACGCTGCTGGCCGCGGGTGTGTGTCTCTCGCTGATCGCGCAAATCGCCGAGCAGATCGATTACCTGCGGTTCATGCCCCCGCGCACCCCGGAGAACTCGCGCAAGTGGTGGACCTGGATGCTGCTGGCCGGGCCGGGCTGGGTGCTCTTCGGCGCGATCAAACAGGTCGTCGGCCTCTTCCTGGCGGTCTACCTGATCGCGAATCTGCCTGCGGCGCAGGGCATCGCGAACCAGCCGGTGCACCAGTTCCTGGAGATCTACCAGGACATGGTGCCGGGCTGGCTGGCCATGACGCTGGCGGTGGTGCTGGTCGTGATCAGCCAGATCAAGATCAATGTGACCAATGCATATTCCGGCTCGCTGGCCTGGACCAATTCCTACACCCGGGTCACCAAGACCTACCCGGGCCGGTTGGTCTTCCTGGGCGTGAACCTGGCGATCGCGCTGATCCTGATGGAAGCCAACATGTTCGACTTCCTGAACAACATCCTGGGCTTCTACGCCAACTGCGGCATCGCCTGGATCGTCACCGTCGCCACGGATATCGCGATCAACAAGTACGTCCTGAAGATCTCACCGAAGGTGCCGGAGTTCCGGCGCGGCATGCTCTACGACTTCAATCCCGTCGGCCTGGTCGGCTTCGGGCTGTCGGCGGTGCTGTCGATCATGACCTTCTTCGGTCTGTTCGGTGAGCTGCTGAAGCCGTACTCCCCCATCGTCGCGGTGGTCGTGTCGTTCGTCGCGACACCGCTCACCGCGATTCTCACCAAGGGCAAGTACTACCTGCGCCGTACCGACGACGGCATCGACCTGCCGATGTTCGACGAGCACGGCAACCCGACCGGCGCGACACTGACCTGCGTGGCGACCGGCATGGACTTCGAACGTCCGGACATGATCGCGTCGGCGGTGCCGGGTCCGGCCGGGGAGATTCAGTACATCAGCTCACTGGCGCTGTCCACCGACAAAGACGGCATCCACCTGCTGCCCCGCCAGCGGTAAACACGAATCACGAAGGCCGCGACAGACAATCGCCTGTCGCGGCCTTCGCGGTAACTCAGTCGGCTAGGCGGATGCCCGGCAGCGACACCTTCGCCGCCTCTCGCAGGTGCACCGAAGCGCGTTGCCAGCGCCGGTGCGCGCGATTGGGATCGGAGTCGATGAAACTGGAGACGAGTATGCCGCGCAGCGCGTCCATCGCGGTGTAGACGAAATCGCGGGCGTCCCTGCGGGTCACCTCGTCCGGCACGTAGTGGGCCAGCGCCATCAGCACGGCGTTGTTGACGAACGGCTCGACCTTGCCCGCCGCGGCGGCGAGCACCGGGTCGGTGCGGCCCGCCACCCAGAGTTCCATGGCCGCGATGAACAGCGGACCCTGGTGCAGTTCCCACAGGAAATCCAGCACGGTGGCGATGGGATCCGGGCCGGCCTTGATCCGGCCGATCTCCTGCATCGCGGCCTCGGTGCGGCGCTGGGCGAGATGACTGATCGCGGCCACGACCAGGTCGTTCTTCGATCCGAAGTGGTGCACCTGCGCCCCGCGCGTGACACCCGCGCGCTCGGCGACACGCGGCGTTGTCGTTCCGGCGTAACCGAACTCGACCAGACAGTCGATGGTGGCGTCGAGCAGCCGCGTGCGCATCTCGCTGCTACGCTGCTCCTGCGTCCGGCGCGGCTTCTTCGCACCACCTAAGATCCTGGTCACCCGCGCATTCTAGCACTTACATACAGATCTGTATGTTCACTGATAGCTCGGTGAACGCCGCGCGATCCACACCGTGAGCGCGAACAGCAGCACGCCCGCGACAGCCAAGCCCGCGCCCACCATGGCCGGGGCGGTGTAGCCCAGCCCGGCGGCGATGACCAATCCGCCGAGCCACGCGCCCGCGGCGTTGGCCATGTTGAGTGCGGCGTGGTTCAGCGCGGCGGCGAGCGTTTGGGCGTCGGCCGCGACGTCCATCAGTCGCGTTTGCAGACCGGGAGCCAGCGCGGCACCGGAGGCGCCGATCAGGAACGCGCCGATGCCCGCGGTGATCGGATTGTGCGCGGCGGCGACGAAACCGGCGAGGATCACCGCCATGGCGATCAGCACCAGGAACACCGAGCGATCCACACCCCGGTCGGCCAGCACGCCACCGACGATATTGCCGGCGATCATGCCCAGACCGAACAGCATCAAGATGACCGGGACCAGGGCCGCGCGTAATCCGGCCACATCGGTCAGCGTGGTGGCGATGTAGGTGTACACGGCGAACATGCCGCCGAAGCCGACCGCACCCACCAGCAGTGTCAACAGCACCTGCGGACGGCGGAGCGCACCGAGTTCGGTGAGCGGGCTGGTCGTCTTGAAGCCGGTGAGTTCCGGGACGAAGGCGAGAAGTGCGGCGATGGTCGCCAAGCCGATGACGGTGACCACCAGGTAGGCGTCACGCCAGCCGAAATGCTGGCCGAGCCAGGTCGCGCCGGGAACGCCGACAACGTTGGCGGCGCTCAACCCGAGCATAACCGCGGCAACCGCCTTGGCGCGCTGGCCGGCCGGAGCGAGGCTCGCCGCGGCCAGCGAGGCCACGCCGAAGTAGGCGCCGTGTGGCAGACCGGAGACGAATCGGGCGGCGAGCAGAGTGTCGAAGGTCGGCGCGAACACGGTGGCGGCATTGCCCAGCGTGAACGCCACCATCAGCAGCACGAGCAATCGCTTGCGGGCCATTCGCGCGCACAACGCGGCGATCAGCGGTGCGCCGACCACCACACCGAGCGCGTAGGCCGAGACCGCGTGGCCGGCGGTCGGCTCGGAGATATCCATGGCGGCGGCGATGTTCGGCAGCAAGCCCATCGACACGAATTCGGTGGTGCCGATACCGAACCCGCCGAGCGCCAAGGCCAGCATGGCGGGGATATGCCAGCTGGTCCGGTCGGCCACGGGTGGGGTTTGGGTCGACGAGGTCACACAGTGGTCAACTGATCCGCGGCCGAATTCGCTCCCTCGATTGCGGTGAGCTTGCCCACGCCCTGCACCCTGGTCAGGGCTACTGCGTGGCCACTCTCTCCGTCCGCCGCGCAGCGCCTAGAGGCCACCGGGAAAGCCCAGTTGCCGCCACGCCTCGTAGGTCGCGACCGCCGCCGCGTTCGACAGATTCATCGACCGGCGCCCCGGCAGCATCGGGATGCGCAGATGTGCGGTGAGGTGCGGATCGTCGAGCACCTCGTCCGGCAGCCCGGTCGGTTCGGTGCCGAACAGCAGCACGTCACCCACCTGATAGTCGACCTCGGTGTACCGCGTGGCAGCCTGGGTCGTGAACGCGAAAACCCGCTCCGGGCGCAGCGCCTCCCACGCCGAGGCGAGGTTCTCGTGCACCGTCACCGAAGCCAGATCGTGGTAGTCCAGCCCGGCCCGGCGCAGCTTCGCCTCGGACAAATCGAATCCGAGCGGTTCGATCAAATGCAGTTCACACCCGGTCCCCGCGACCATGCGGATCGCGTTGCCGGTGTTCCCCGGAATCGCGGGCTCATGAAACATCACTCGGAACACGCGCCCAGTCAAGCACATGGAGAGACCGCAACCCTGCTGGCTATAGCTTGAACTTACGTGGGAGTGATTCAAGTTTTCGGCGGTTACCTTGACCGTGGAGGGCCAGGTTCAACTTGCCTTGACCGCACCCACAATCATTCAAGACGTCGCCCGGCTGGACGAGGCTGTGGCTCAACTGTTTCGGCCCGAGATTCTGGTGCGACCGATGGACGACAGGCAGATGTCCCAAGAGCAACGCGAGATCCGTAACTACATCGTGGCAACCGGATGCGGTCTCCCAGATCGGGCAACGACGGATAACCCGCAGCTTCCTTGGGGAGCTTCAGCTGACCACCGTTCGGGACACGAGAGGAGAAAGCGCTGATTCGGGCGACATCCGGCCCCATCAAGTGGCCATCGGCCCGCAGAACCGACCCATCGAAGAAGCGCGATTCGTCCCTAGCCCGCCGGGCGACCAGTTGGTGGCTGGTATGTCGGCGTGGGAGACGTGGATCAATGCCCGTCATGCCTTACCTGCCCGGAGGTTCTCAAAGCGATCCGGTGGGACTGAGCGGCTGTCACGGATGAGCGGTCTCGACGCGGCAGTTGGCCGTCGACGTTCGGCGGAACATGATGTGCGGCTCATGGAACCCGGAACACCCGATCAGTCAACCAGATGCCGGGGTCACGCCCGGCGCACCGGTTCCGGCGGGCGGGCCACGCCCGACGGGGTGGGCGGTTATCGCGGGGGTTGTTCCGGCAGGGCGCAGACGCCGCCTTCGGCCATGCCGGTCGGGCGGACGCCTAGGCCCTGGTTGAGGCGGGCGCGGTGGTTCTCCCAGGCGATGGCGGCGGCCAGTTCGGCGAGCTGGGCTTTCGACAGGTGGGTGCGGAGTTTCGTGCGCATGTCCTCGATATCGATTGCGGGTGTGGCGGTCATGGCTTCGGCGAAGGCGAGAACCAGTTTCTCCAGGTCCGTGTAGGCGGCGCTGGTCCGGTAGCGCGGTAGATCGATGAGCTGTTCTTCGGACAGACCGGAGGAGCGTGCCACCGCGGACCCGATATCGAGGCAGAACTCGCAATTGATCAGGCCCGCGACCTTCAATTCGGCGAGCTCTTTGAGTTTCGGGTCCAGCCGGTTGCAGAGAATCAGCATGGTCTCGTGCACCGCGACCGCGAAACCGATCAGCGGGCGTCGGGCCAGCCAGCCGACCAGATCGGAGCGATGACGTTTCGCCTGCCGTAAAGCGCTGGCGTAGTGGCGGATTCGCGAAGCAGCGCGCATTGCCCGTACCCCCGTGTACTCGGTTCCTTTCCACCACCGTACGCCTGAACTACGTCCCGTAGTAGCCCTTTCGCGAGCGGGCTCTGTCGTGGCGCACACTCGGAAACCGGATAGGCTGCGTCCATGCCGAGCACCGCACACAATCCGGCCGGATCCGAGCCGCCCGCACCAGGTTTCGCGCACGCGACGGTCGCCACCGGCAGCCGCGTCGTGCATCTGTCAGGGCAGGTCGGTGTCGACGCTTCCGGTCGAGTGGTGCCGGGTGGCCTCGCGGCGCAGACCACGCAGGCCCTGATCAATCTCGGGCGCGCGCTCGAGGCGGCGGGCGGCAAGGCAGCCGATCTGGTGAGTGTGCGCTTTTACGTGGTGGATTGGGACCCGTCGAAGTTCGAAGCGCTCGGCGCGGCGGGCGCGGCGGCCCGAGAACACTACGAGTTTCCGGAAACCGCCGTCACCCTGGTCGGCGTCGCCGCGCTGTTCACCCCCGAGCATCTCATCGAGATCGAAGGCGTCGCCGTCCTGGACTGAGTCGGGCGACCGCTCCGTGAGGGGTGGTGGGCGGATGCCGGGCGGGCCTGCAAGAATCGGGGGCGTGAGCGACGTCGACTCCGCCGAACAGCACCCGGGCGCGGGGGCGCAATTTCTGCGCGTACACCTGCCGATGGTGCTGGTGGCCCTGGTCATCGTCGTGGCCGTGGTGTTCGTAGCGTGGGATCGCTGGCGCCGCGGCGCGTTCTTCTTCGGCGGCGCCACCCTGCTCGCCGCCGCGCTGCGCCTAGCCCTGCCGACGCCCCGGGTGGGCCTGCTCGCGGTGCGCGGCAAGGCGTTCGACGTCGCGGCCCTGACGTTGCTAGGCACGGCCATCCTGTTCATCGCCGCCACCATCAAAACCCTCGGCGTGCAGTGATCAGCCCGCATACCGCTCGCTGAACACCATTTCGGCGCGGGGCCGCCGGCCGGGATGCGGTGGAACACTGTCGGTGTAGCCGATCGTCACCAGCACCGCGATCGCCAGGTCCGGCCGATCGTCGATGCCGTCGGCTTCTTGACCAGGTCTGGGTCCATGCGGTCAGGCCCCTCGTCGGCGAGGTCGGACAGCTGCCAGAACGGCTCGGCGGGCACCGGATCCGGACGATAGTGCCGGGAGGGTGCGGCGAGTACGGATGGCTTCGGGAACCGAAGGGCTTGTGAGTGCCCCACCCGTCAAGTCCTCGATCGCGTAGCCGGTAAGTGAACGGTGCTCATCGTGGACGCGCTCGCCGACGGCACGCTGCGCTATACCGATCTTCAGCGCCGCATCGACGGCGTCTCCCGGAAGATGCTGACGCAGACCCTCCGTCAACTCGAAAACGACGGATTCGTTTCGCGCACAGCGCATCCCACGGTGCCGCCGCGGGTGGAATACACGCTGACCGACCTGGGACACAGCTTGCGCACGCCGATCGCGGCGCTGCGGGAATGGATCGAGACCGATATCAATCGGATCGAAGCGGCGCGGCGCGAGGCAGCGAAATGACCATGGAAGGTCAGTTGAGTGGCATCGCCGCGACGGCCACCCGGCGTATGGTCGAGCCATAGCCTATTAGGGTGCCGTCCCAGACCTCGGCGGCCGTCCGATGCACCGACCCAGCGTAGGGAGACGGCATGCCAGGCAACTTCGACGGCATCGACTGCGGGCTGTTTCCGTTGTGGACGGTCGCCGCCTTTGTCCATGGGAACGGCGAGGCGCCGGTGGGGACAGCCAGCGCCCGCGATCTGTCCATGGCCGCCGGCCTCGTGTGCTCGTATCTGCCTGTCCCGCAAGCTGATTTCGCGGGCTACTACCTCATCGCGACCCGCGCCGACTCCTACAAAGACCGCTTCACCAACAGCGCGAGCGCGCCGCAGTGGCGCAGTACCCCACTGCACGAAGCCGACGGCTGGGCCGCCGGACCGTGGAGCGTGCTCGAATCACCGCGGGCAGCAGGCGATTAGCGAGGTCGACTACGCCCTGCTGCGCTTACCGTCTCGGCGCCGAGCTCACACCGTGGCGCGGTTCTCGCGCGCCAGACGCAGGGTTTCGATGAGCAGCTTGGATACCGCGGCCGACTCGGTGAGGAACCCGTCGTGGCCGTCGCGCGAGTGCACGACCTCGAGCCGAGCACAACCCGGCAGTCCGTCGGCGAGTTCCTGCTGAGTACGCAGGGGGTAGAGCCGGTCCGAGTCGACACCGCCCACCACGCACGGCACCGGGGTGGCGGCCAGCGCAGCTCGCACACCGCCGCGACCACGACCGATATCGTGCCGGTTCATCGCTTCGGTGAGCAACACGTAGGTGGCGGGATCGAAACGGGCACAGAGCTTTTCAGCCTGATGCTCCAGATAGCTCTGCACCGCGTACCGGCCGCCGCGCCACGGATCCTCCGCGCCCTGCGCGTGATTCTCGAAGCGGTGGTCCAGTTCGCCTTCGGTGCGGTAGGTCAGGTGCGCGATGCGCCGCGCCAGGCCCATGCCGGTCATCGGCGCACGACCGGTGCCGTGATAGTCGCCGCCCTGCCAATCGGGGTCGGCCTTGATGGCGGCGATCTGGGTGGTCTGGGTGCCGATCTGATCGGCGGTGGCCCGCGCGCCGACCGCGAGGATCAACGCGGCCGCCACGCGCTCCGGAGCGCCGACCATCCATTCCAGGACGCGCATGCCGCCCATCGAACCGCCGACGACAGCGGCCAGCCGGTCGATGCCGAGCAGGTCCATCAGGGCGACCTCCGCGCTCACCTGATCACGGATGGAGATCTCGGGAAACCGGGAGCCCCACGGCTTTCCGTCCGGCGCCAATGACGACGGACCGGTGCTGCCCTTGCAGCCGCCGAGCACATTGGTGGCGATGACGCACCATTCGTCGGTGTCGATCGGCGCGCCGGGGCCGACCATGCCGTCCCACCAGCCGGGCAGCGGGTGCAGCTCGTCGGGGGCGCCCACTACGTGCGAGTCACCGGTCAGCGCGTGCTCGACCAGCACCACGTTGTCGAGGGCGGGTGCGAGTTCGCCCCAGCGTTGCACCGCGAGCCGCACATCGGGAACCACGGCGCCGTTCTCCAGGCGCACATCCCCGATCGGGATCACGCCGAGTCGGCCGTCCGGAGCGGGCAGCAGCGATCGGAGGCTCGGTTCGGTCTCCACGGTCACGCCGTCTGACCGATCACACGGGAACAGACCGCCCCGTGGCGGTGGACAATTGCACACATGTGGGGGACCTCCTGAACAGCGCGCTTGCTCCCGTCTTTCGAGAGCCAGGTCATCACCCGGAGCACCCCACCGCTGCTGGAGGGTTGCCGACCAGCGAGCCGGGGCTTCGCGCTGGCACTCATGACCTGAGGGACATGGTAGCTGGCGGTCGGTCAACGATAGAAATCACGTCGACAAGATCACGCCGACGCCGCTGGTCCAGGCCGGAAAACCCGCCGATGACCCGCGGCTCGGACTCAGGTGGACAGCGGTGCGCCGCACAGGTCGCGGAGTTCGTCGAACGCGCGCAGCACGATCGCGCGCGTGGCGCGCGCGGCGACCCGGGGCTCGCCGGTGAGAACCAGGTCCGGGTCGGCGTCGAAGGCGATGTGGCACATCATCTGCCAGGTCGCGACGGCCAAGCGCACCTTGAGCGCGTCGGGTTCCATGCCCAGCCGATCCGCGAGCGCCGCGGTGACCGCCTCGGCCTTGCGGTCGCCGTATTCCATCGCGCGCGCGTTGACCGCCGGGCTGCTGCGCACGATGCGCTGCATCTTCTGGAACCGGCGGAACGAGATCAGCTCGTCGGCGGCGTTGCCCGCGGCCAGGTCGACCATGTGCAGGTAGGCATCGCACATTGCCTGTAGCGGGTTGTCGATGCTGGGCCGGGCCCGCAGCAGGCCGGCGATGGCCTGGCCGAAATCCTCCACCGGGCCGAGGACGATGTCTTCCTTGATCTCGAAGTACCGGTTGACGGTGCGCGGCGAGACGTCGGCCGCGTGCGCGATCTGCTCCACCGTCGTTGCCTCGAAACCCTGCTCGTCGCACAGATCGAGCGCTATTTCGATGATCCGCGACCGAGTCTGCTGCTTCTTGCGTTCCCGCAGCCCGGTGGCCGGCTTGCCGCCCGGCACCGGTTCGGGATCGGCGGTAGGGCCGGTCGATGAGTCCTCGAGCATGCCGCCACCATAACGCAGCTCATGTCTACTCTTGGCCGAATGAGTCAAATGTCGCACTACGACATTTTTCCCTTGACGCCAAAAGTCGCACGATGCCAGGATCGTCTGCGTACTTCTGAAACAGCTCGTCCCAGATGAGGGAGAAAATCCGTGACCCGAACTGCGCCAGCGGTTGACGCACCCGGAAAACAAAGCAGTTCCGCCCGGTGGTGGGCGCTCGGCGTGATCGCGCTGGCCCAGCTGATGGTGGTGCTCGACGCCACCATCGTCACCATCGCGCTGCCATTCGCGCAGCGTGACCTGCACATCAGCGATGGCAACACCCAGTGGGTGCTCACCGCGTACACCCTGATCTTCGGCGGCCTGCTGCTGCTCGGCGGACGTCTCGCCGACTACCTGGGACGACGCAAGATCTTCATGATCGGCCTGATCGGTTTCGCGGCCGCCTCCGCGCTGGCCGGTCTCGCCCAGAACGGCGCCCAGCTGTTCGCGGGCCGCGGCCTGCAGGGCGCTTTCGCCGCCCTGCTCGCCCCGGCGGCGCTCTCGCTGCTGTCGGTGACCTTCACCGAGACCAAGGAACGCGCTCGCGCGTTCGCGGTGTTCGCCGGCATCTCGGCGGGCGGCGCGGCCATCGGCCTGATCGCCGGTGGCGCGCTCACCGAATACGCCTCGTGGCGCTGGACGCTGCTGGTCAACACACCGATCGCGATCCTGGCCCTGGTCGGCGCGTTCAGCTTCGTGATCAAGGATCTGCCGCTGCCCCGCACCGGCGGCTACGACGTGCCCGGCGCGATCACCGTCACCCTGGGCCTGATCGGCATCGTCTACGGCTTCAGCCGCGCGGCCGAGCACGGCTGGAGCGACGGCAGCACCGTCGGCCTGATCGTCGCGGGTGTCGCGCTGCTCGCCGCGTTCGTCTTCATCGAATCCCGCACCGCGAATCCGCTGCTGCCGCTGCGTATTCCGGGTGAGATCAACCGGGGCGGCGCACTGCTGGCCGCGCTGCTGGTCCCGATCGCGATGTTCGCGATGTTCCTGTTCCTGAGCTTCTACCTGCAGAATGTGCTCGGTTACACGCCGCTGAAAGCCGGTGTCGCGTTCCTGGCGTTCCCGGCCGGTATCGCCATCTCCGCAGGTGTCACCAGTGCGCTGCTGCCGAAGTTCGGCCCGCGTCCGCTGATGATCGTCGGCGCCGCACTGGGCGTGGTCGGACTGGTGCTCCTGGCTCAGCTCAGCTTCGGCGACAGCTTCGCCACCAGCGTGCTGCCCGCCCAGTTCCTGATCGCGCTCGGCATGGGTCCGCTGTTCGTCGGCATGCAGGCCGTCGCGCTGCACCAGGTGGACGAGGAGGACTCGGGCGTGGCCAGCGCGCTGCTGAACGCGGCCCAGCAGATCGGTGGCGCGGTCGGCACCGCCTTGCTCACCACCATCTCGGTGCAGGCGGCCAAGGATTACGTGGCCGGGAACCCTGGCGTCGACAACCTGCTCGCCCGCGCCGCCATCCACTCCTACGACGTCGCCTTCTATGTCGGCGCGGGCTTCTTCCTGGCCGCCATCCCGGCGATCGCGTTCATGATCCGGGACAAGCCGGAGAACCTGATCGAGGGCGCCGAAGACGGGGTCAAAATTCCCGTCGGCGTCTGATCCGGCAATAGGTCCCGCGTATCGCGCGCAACTCGCGATGCGCGGGACCTTGCGATTCTCAAATAATGGACAAAAGTACTAATCAGTAACTTTCGTCACGATTCTCACTCGGGGGTACTGGCGCGCGGTGAGGTCGTTAGCAGCAGTACGCTTGTCTTGTTTGACCACATGCCTCACCGACCACGCGGGGCATATACGTTGTCTGTTGGAACAGCTGGGGTCCGCTCACAAGCGTGTTCGCCTGGCCGTGCAATGAGGGCACCATCCTTAGGAGGACACGCAGAACTATGTCCAAAAAGATCAAGGTTGAAGGCACCGTCGTAGAACTCGACGGCGACGAGATGACCCGGATCATCTGGCAGTTCATCAAGGACAAGCTGATCCATCCGTATCTCGACGTGAACCTCGAGTACTACGACCTCGGCATCGAGTACCGGGACAAGACAGACGACCAGGTCACCATCGACGCCGCCAACGCCATCAAGCAGCACGGCGTCGGCGTGAAATGCGCGACCATCACCCCCGACGAGGCGCGCGTCGAGGAATTCGGGCTGAAGAAGATGTGGCGGTCGCCCAACGGCACCATCCGCAACATCCTCGGCGGCACCATTTTCCGGGCCCCGATCATCATTTCCAACGTGCCCCGGCTGGTACCCGGCTGGACGAAGCCGATCATCATCGGCCGGCACGCTTTCGGTGACCAGTACCGCGCCACCGACTTCAAGGTGCACCAGGCCGGCACCGTCACGCTGACCTTCACCCCGGAGGACGGCAGCGAGCCGATCGTGCACGAGGTCGTGAAGATGCCCGAGGACGGCGGCGTCGTCATGGGCATGTACAACTTCAAGCAGTCGATCGTCGACTTCGCGCGGGCCTCGTTCAACTACGGCCTGCAGCAGAACTACCCGGTGTACCTCTCCACGAAGAACACCATCCTGAAGGCCTACGACGGCATGTTCAAGGACACCTTCCAGGAGATCTTCGACGCCGAGTTCAAGACCCAGTTCGACGCGGCCGGGCTCACCTACGAGCACCGCCTCATCGACGATATGGTCGCCTCCTCCATGAAGTGGGAGGGCGGCTACGTCTGGGCCTGCAAGAACTACGACGGCGACGTGCAGTCCGACACCGTGGCCCAGGGCTTCGGTTCGCTCGGCCTGATGACCTCGGTGCTGCTCACCCCGGACGGCAAGACCTGCGAGGCGGAGGCCGCGCACGGCACCGTCACCCGGCACTACCGTCAGCACCAGCAGGGCAAGCCGACCTCGACCAACCCGATCGCGTCGATCTTCGCCTGGACGCGTGGGCTCGAGCACCGCGGCAAGCTGGACAACACCCCCGAGGTGATCGGCTTCGCGCAGGCGCTCGAGGATGTCGTCATCAAGACCGTCGAGGGCGGCCAGATGACCAAGGACCTCGCGCTGCTCGTCGGCGGGGACCAGGGCTACCTGAGCACTGAGGAATTCCTCGGCGCGCTGGACGTCAACTTGGCCCGCGCACTGCGTAGCTGAGCTGTTTTTCGCACGAATCGGGCACCCGCCCCACCGCGTTTCCAGCCGGTGGAACGGGTGCCCGGACTGTTTCCGGCGCTCAGCGAACCGACATGCGGCCGTCCGGGTCGACAGCCGCGCGGATATCGGACAAGCGGCTGGTGTTTGCGGCGAAGTAGCGGTTGGTGGGCTGAGCCGGTTCGAGGTAGTTGATGTAACCGCCCGCCGAATGCGCGCCGACCAGCTGGTGGGCTCGATCGATCCAAGCCGCCGCCTCGCCCGGATCTCGATAGTCCGTGGCGATCCATTGCAGGACCGCGCTGTGGTTACGCCATGGGCAGGCGGTGGCGTCGGCGAGCAGGTCGCGCACGGCGCCGTCGAGCGGATCGACCAGCACCATGCCGCGGCCGCCCGCGCTCGAACGCGAGGAGATGGCTTCAACCACCGCGTCCGCCAACTCGGGCGAGTATCGCGCGACCACATCGGAACCCGCCACCGTGCTCGTGCGGGGTGTATCGGGTCGCCCGCCCGCAAGGCTCAGGACCGCGTCGAGATGACCGAGTGTCCGATGATGTGTGCCGACCGGCGCGGCACCGATAACCCCGGCCAGGCGCGCCGCCGTCGTGACGCCGGTTCCCGCGGTGCAAACCAGCCGGATCGCACAGCCGACCGCGCCGGCGCCGTCCGCGCTGACCTCGACCGAGGCCCAGACGGTGCGCCCGGTCTCCGGCAGCCAGCGTGCCCAGCCGGTCAGTACCTGCTGGGCCGCTGTTCCGGAAAAGGCCAGGCGCACAATGTCTTTCGATGTGGCGGGACAGGTGCGGAAGGTCAGCGAGGTGAGCACGCCGAGGCCACCGCCACCGCCGCGCAGCGCCCAGAACAACTCCGGTCGATTCGCCGCCGAGACGGCTGTGCGCGAACCGTCGGCAAGCACGAGTGTGGCCTCGCGGAGCCGGTCGCAGGTCAACCCGTACAGCCGCGACTCCACGCCGATGCCGCCGCCGAGGGTGAGCCCGGCGATACCGACTGCCGGGCAGGTACCCAGCGGCAGGGTCTGACCGTGCCGGGCCAGTTCGGCTTGAATCCCATAGAGCGACGCGCCTGCGCCGATCACCGCGACGCCGTTGTCGTAGGTGATCTCGCGCATCTGCCGCAGGTCGATGACCAACGCGCCGTCGGCGGCCGACGCGCCGACATAGGAATGCCCGCCACCGCGGACGGCGATCGACAGATCGTGCTCGTCGGCGAAGGCGACGGCCGCGCGCACGTCCTCGGTGTCCGTCGCCCGGACCACGGCGGCGGGGCGCGCGGCGTCGAACCTCGGATCGAAAAGCTGTTTGGCCGTGGCGTATTCGCTGTCGGACGGGAGCAGCACCGGCCCGCGCGAGCGCGTACTCAGACGCGACCAGTCCAGCGAAGGGCCTTGCCGCACAACCGGTTCTGCCGCTGTGCGCGCGGCGAACCCGGAGCTGACCGCCGCGGCCGCTCCAACACTCACCGCGGCGCGCAGGAACGCCGCTCGCGACAGTTGACGGCTGATGCATCCGAGCCTATCCGAGAAGCCGGTCACCTTCGCGCCGAATGCGCGGCCTGGGGCGCGTGCACCAGCGCCGCGGTGATCCGCCGTACGACGGGAAGCACGAGCAGCAGGGTCGGAAACGCGATGGGCCAGGACACCGCCCACGAGCGCAACCAAATACCCAGGGCGAGACCGTCACTCATCAGCGTGCTGATGAACGACACGACGCACGTCATCAGAATCGACAACAGCATCGGCAGGATCACCGCCGAATACCGGGCAGGCAGCTTGCCGAAAGCGTTGCGGGAGTAGGACTTAGCGGAATTCATCGATCGCTCCGTCAGTGTTCGTCAGGCAGCGACTCCGCCGGATCGACGGAGTCGGTGCGTTGGTTGACGTGAACGCTTACGGCGACGCGATGTCGCGAGGCCGAGGATAGAACGGACGCACACGGCGACGCAAGCTCTGCCGCGTCGGCGGCCACTACCTCAGCGGTCAGTACTTCTGCGCCGACACTTGCGCGGCGGGTACTTCAACGGTCGATTTCGAAGCGTTTGAAGCGGGAGCCCGCGCCCGCGATCAGACGCACGGAGCTCTTCGATACGCCGTAATGCTCGGCGAGGAGTTCGATCGCGGCCTTGTTGGCTTTGCCCTCGACGGCCGGCGCGCGCACGTACAGGGTGAGGGTGCCGTCGGCGGCGGTTTCGACGAGCGGGCCCTTACGGCTGTTCGGCTTGACGGTCGCCCTTACCGCTGTCGGTGGCACGCGACTCTCCTGTCCCGGCAACGGTTTCCGCGGGCGCGGATGCTTCCGGACCTACCGTGTGCCGTGGTCGCCGGGGCCGGCGGATCAGTTTCACCAAACCCCACAGGGCCGCGCCGAGCAGCACCAGGAAGCCGAGCCAGGGAATCGCCTTGCCGAGGAAGACAACCGCGTCTTGCAGCCAACCCACCAGGGAATTCCAGCCTTCGACGATGCCGTCCCAGAAGTTGGACGGCCCGTCGTCGGAATGGTCGGCATCGGTGCGGAGCGAAATGGTCAGGGTGGACAGCGCGACCTGGTCGTCGAGACGCCGTTTCTGCGCGGTGAGGCTGTCGAGTTCGCCCTGGCGGCTGGACAGCGCCTGCTCCGCGGCGATCAGATCGGCGGTGTTGTTCGCGCCGGCGATGAGGGCGCGCAGCCGGTCCACCGAGGCCTGGAGCGCCTTGATTCGGGCGTCGAGATCTTCCCACTGCATGGTGACGTCGTCACGGTTGGTGCTGATCTCGGCGACCTCGCCGATCTTGCCGAGACCGTCGATGAAGGCGTCGGTCTTGTCGGCGGGCACCCGGACCGTCAACGACGCGCTGGGCCGATCGTCGTCATCGGTACCGGGTTGCTCTGTGCGCGAATCGATCCGGCCGCCCGCGGCGGTCACCTGACCGGCCACCTGGCCGGCCGCGGCGATCGGATCACCGGCGATGATGTCGACACTGCCGGTCACAACTTCCTTGCGGGACAGCACTTCCCCGCTGGGCTGCTGCTTGCTGTCGCCGGGCGCCTGCTCGCGGAATCCGGGCGGCGCCACCGCCGGGGCGGCCGTCTCGAACGATCGGCCGGAGGCACCGGAGTCGGAGTCGGCGGCATCGTTGTCACCGCAGCCCACGAACAGTGTCAGGCTCAGCAGACCGATGCACAGAACCGCAAGCTTTCGCATGTGCGCAGCGTAGCCGCTGCGGTACGGAGTTATCCGGTGCTCGCGGCGAAATCGGCGGCCCAGCGTGGATCTCGGCCGGTAATCGCCACGATGCGGTCGATGAGCGGGGCTTCGTCCGAGGTCGCGACCGGCGGCCCCCACAGTTCCGGGACCGGACTGTTCGGGACGAACTCGGCGACGTGGTCGAAGCACGGCCGCAAGACATGGTCCGGCAGCGCGAAGGGACGGTCGATCGCGCGCGCCAGATCCCAGCCGTGCACCACGATTTCGGTGTAAGCGATACTGCCCCACATTTCGTTGGTCAGGTCCGCACCCGCGGTCGGGGTGCTGCCCTGCCATGCCGCCGGATCGTCCCACGCGGTGCCGAGGAGCCGGATCCGCTCGGCGAGGACAGCCCGGTCGGCGGCGGTCGACACCGCGGCCGACCCGTCGCGGTCCGGCTCGCCTTCCTTGCGGGCCAGGGCGATGAAGCCCTGCGCTACTTCGTCGATATGGTCGAGGAGATCCGCGACGTGGAACTCGCTGCACGGTGTCGGCACGGTCAATTGTGAGTCGGTGATCTCGGTCAACAGGTCGATCATCGCCGCGCAAGCCGGCTTCAGGTCGATCATCAGCGCACTCCTCCATGGGGCATGGGTCGGGCGTGGCTCGCCCATCCAGTACAAACCCCTAGGCGGCCCGAAAGTCGTCGGGCTCACTCACTTGCCGGAATGCCGGTGTTCGTGGATGCGGGCTTCCACGGCTTCGATACGGGTGTCGGCGGGCGGATGGGTGCTGAGCCAGTGCAGGTAGCCGGCGAGCGGCGAATCGTCGTGTTCGCCCAGCCACTCGTGGTGGACCTCGCGGCACTCCCGGCCGTAGCCGAGGTCGACGGCGACGCGATCGGCACGGAGTTCCTCGCGTTGCGAAAGACGCGCTCGGCCAAGGGGTTCCGCTATGCCGAGCAGGGCCAGCAGCGTGAGCGCGGCGAGCGGGCCGATCAGTAGCAGCAACGCCGCCACCAGGGGGATGAGCACCAGCGCGGCGGAGCCCAGGCCGCCGAGCAGCAGGATCGCCAGGGCCAGGCCCGGTGCCTCCTCGGCTTCCCGCTCCGCGGCGGCCAGGGCCCGCGTCAAGCCGAAACCCAGCACCCTGCCGATCAGCTTGACGGGCACCGAATACCAGCGGGCGAGCGTCGCGGTGTACTTCTTGCCTTCGAGATGATGGCCCAGCTCGTGGGCGAGGACACCTTCGAGTTGGCGACTGTCCAGGGTGTGCAACGCCCAGGTGGTGACGCAGACGATGCCGCCCGGCGCCGCGAAGGCGTTCAGGTCCTCGGAGTCCTGTACCCACAGCGCGTAGTCCGAGCCGTCGACTCCCGCTGCCTGCGTGACGTTTTCCCATGCCACGGCGAGAACGGCTTGCTCCTGCGGTCGCGGGCGGCGGAAACCGTAGGCCACCCGGGCCAGTACCGCGTCGTCGGCGGGCAGGAACGCGAGCGCGCCCGAAGCCAGCCAGAGGGTCCCGGCCGTCAGCGCGCCCCACCAGCCGAACACCGCGAACGGCACGCACACCAGCACCGTGCTCAGCACGATGGACGGCAGCGAAACCACCAGCACCGCAGCCGATTCCAGCCGATGTCGCCAGGTCTCCACCGGCCACAGCAGCGGATTGGGCGTGTATTCCAGGAATTCGTAGATCGGCTCCGGGCGTTGCCCTCTCGGCGCGGGCCGCAGCACGGCGAGGACCCGCTCCCACAGCGTGGACCCGAAGCTCTTTCCCCCGTGTGACATAGCGCCGCACTCCCCCAAGTCGCAGGTGCAATCGCTTGCCAGCGTACCCACGGAAAACCGGTGTGGAACCAGGTTTTCAACGGAAGTCGCGGGACTTGGCTTCGATCCGGAGATCCAGTCGCTGGAGGTGTTCGGCGACCACGCTGACCGCGCCCTCGGCGTTCTGCACCCGGCCGCGGATGAGCAGGGCGGGGGCGGATTGGGCGAGGCGACGGTAGCGAGTCCACAGGCCGACCGAGCAGACGATGTTGATCATGCCGGTCTCGTCCTCGAGATTGAGGAAGGTGACGCCCGCGGCGGTGGCGGGCCGCTGCCGGTGGGTGACCGCGCCGCCCACCAGAACCCGGGAACCGTCGGGGACCGACAGCAGTCGATCGGCCGGGAGGACGCCGAGGGCGTCGAGTCGCGGACGCAGGAATTCCGTCGGATAGCTGCCCGGGGAGACGCCGGTCGCCCACACGTCGGCGGCGGCGAGTTCCAGGTCGCTCATGCCGGGCAGCGCGGGGGCGGTGACAGCCGCGCCGGTGCCCGGCAACCGGTCCGGTCGTTCGCCCGCGGCGGCACCGGCGGCCCAGAGCGCCTCCCGGCGGGTGATCCCCAGACTACCGAGCGCACCGGCGGTGGCGAGCGATTCCGCTTGCGGGACAGTGAGTTCCACCCGCCCGGTCAGGTCGAGGAAGGACGTGTACGGGCCCCGCGCGCGGGCCGCGACGATCTTCTCGGCCAGTTCCGCGCCGATGTGACGGACCGCCGCCAGACCGAGCCGCACCTCCTTGCCGCGGTTCTCCACGGTGGGCTCG
The DNA here is from genome assembly GCF_017875645.1 of Nocardia goodfellowii. Taxonomy (NCBI): domain Bacteria; kingdom Bacillati; phylum Actinomycetota; class Actinomycetes; order Mycobacteriales; family Nocardiaceae; genus Nocardia; species Nocardia goodfellowii. The sequence continues at coordinate 196,569 of NZ_JAGGMR010000001.1, forward strand.
GCGAGGCTGGCGTTGATGTCGGGGCCGTGCACCGGCACCCCGTGCCGGCGGGCGTCGGCGACCAGTGACTGCGGGGAGTAGAAGCCCATCGGCTGCGCACGCAGCAGGCCGGCGCAGAACGCGGCCGGATGATGCAGTTTGAACCAGGCCGAATAGAACACGATCGAGGCGAAACTCTGCGAATGACTTTCCGGGAAACCAAAATTCGCGAAAGCGTAGAGCTTCTCGTAGATGCGGTCGGCGACCTCGCCGGTGATGCCGTGCTGGTCCCGCATGCCCTGGTAGAAACGCTCTTTGAGGCGCTCCATACGTTCCGGTGAGCGCTTGGAACCCATGGCGCGGCGCAACTGGTCGGCTTCGGCGGCGGAGAATCCGGCCACGTCGACCGCCATCTGCATGAGCTGTTCCTGGAACAGCGGCACACCGAGCGTGCGCTCGAGCGAATTCTTCAGCGCCGCATGCTCATAGCGCACCTTCTCGAGCTTGTTGCGGCGGCGGATATAGGGGTGCACCGAGCCGCCCTGGATGGGGCCGGGGCGGATGAGCGCGACCTCCACCACCAGGTCGTAGAAGGTGCGGGGCTTGAGCCGGGGCAGCGTCGCCATCTGGGCGCGGGACTCCACCTGGAAGACGCCGATCGAGTCGGCGCGGCACAGCATGTCGTAGACGGCTTTCTCGGTCAGGTCGAGCCGGTGCAGTTCGACGGTCTTGCCCTCGTGCTCGCGCACCATGTCGATCATGTAGTGCAGCGCCGAGAGCATGCCCAGGCCGAGCAGGTCGAACTTCACCAAACCCGCTGCCGCGCAATCGTCTTTGTCCCACTGCAGCACGCTGCGGTTGGCCATGCGGGCCCATTCCACCGGGCAGACATCGGCGATGGGACGGTCACAGATCACCATGCCGCCGGAATGGATGCCGAGATGCCGCGGCAGACCCTCGATCTCGCCGGCCAGGCTCAGCACCTCGGCGGGGATGTCGGTGTCGGTTTCCTCCGTCACGCCGGTCCAACGGCTCACCTGTTTGCTCCACGCGTCCTGCTGGCCCGGCGAAAAGCCCAGCGCGCGTGCGGCATCGCGCACGGCGGACTTGCCGCGATAGGTGATCACGTTCGCCACCTGGGCGGCGTAATCGCGGCCGTATCTGGCGTAGACGTGCTGGATCGCCTCCTCCCGGCGATCGGATTCGATGTCCACGTCGATATCGGGCGGGCCGTCGCGTTCCGGGGAGAGAAAGCGTTCGAACAGCAATTCGTTGGCGACCGGGTCGACATTGGTGATGCCGATGGCGTAGCAGACCGCGGAGTTGGCGGCCGAGCCGCGGCCCTGGCAGAGGATGTCGTTCTGCTTGCAGAAGGTGATGATGTCGTGCACCACCAGGAAGTAACCGGGGAAGCCGAGCTCGGCGATCACCGCGAGCTCGTGCTCGAGCTGCCGGTAGGCCCGCGGGTTCCGTTCCGGCGGGCCGTAGCGTTCGGCCGCGCCGCGCAGGGTGAGCGCGCGCAGCCACGAGTTCTCGTCGTGGCCGGACGGCACGTCGAAGGGCGGCAGCTTCGGCGCGATCAACCGGAGATCGAAGGCACATTCCCGGGCCAGCGCAACGGCATTCGACACCGCCTGCAATCCGGCCCGCCCGGCCCCGGCCGCGAACAACTGCGCCATCTCCGCGCCGGAGCGCAGATGTGCGCCACCGGTGGGCGCGAGCCACCCGGCGATGTCGTCCAGGCTGGAGCGGGCCCGGATCGCGGCCAGGGCCATGGCGCGGCGGCGTTGCGGCGGCGCCGCGAAATGCGCTCCGGTCGTGGCCACGACGGGCAGGCCGCAGCGGTCGGCGAGGGCGATGAGGTAGGCGTTGCGCTCGTCGTCGGTGGGGATGCCGTGGTGGGTCAGCTCCACGCTCACCCGATCGGCGCCGAAGCGTTCCATCAGATCCCGCAGCGCCGCCTCGGCCCGCGGCAGCCGAGTCTCGCCCGCCCCCAGGTCATGTTCCAGCGCTTGGCGCACATGGCCTTTCCGGCAGCCGGTCAAAATGTGCCAGTGCCCGCCCGCGGCGGCGGTGAGGGTGTCCAGGTCGTAGCGGAGGATGCCTTTCTCCCCCGCCGCCAGATGCGCGGCGGCGATCTCCCGGGAGAGCCGGCGGTAACCCTCCTGACCGCGGGCGAGCACCAGCAGATGCGGACCGGCGGGATCCGGCGCGCCGGTGCGTGGCGCGGAATCCGGTGCGGCGGCATGTCCGCCCGCGGTTTTCCCCGACCGCGACCCGGTCCCGAGCGACAGCTCCGACCCGAACACGGTCGGCATGTTCCATTCCTTGGCCGCCTCGAAGAAGCGCACCGTCCCGTAGAAACCGTCGTGGTCGGTGAGCGCGATCGCCTCCAACCCGAGCCGCACCGCCTCCTCGACCAGTTCCTCGGGCTGGCTCGCGCCGTCCAGGAAGCTGTACGCCGAATGCGCGTGCAATTCGGCGTACGGCACCGTCGGGCCGTCCGGCCGCGCTATCGGCTCGGCCTGATACTCGCCGCGCTTGCGCGACCAGGCCGGGCTGTCGCCGCCGTCTCCCGCGGTGGTCGCCGCCGGCTTGGGCCTACCGGACAGCACCCGCTCCATCTCCGCCCAGCTCGGCGGGCCGTTTCCCCAGCTGCTCACCTCCCCGACCCGCTCATCGACGCACGTTCCCGTTCGGCAGGCGCGCGGTGGAGCCGGCGTCGAGCGCGGCCTCCACCCGGTCCAGGCCCGAGCGGATCATCGCGCCGTAGGCGTCGTAGACCAGGACGGCGAGATGGCCGCGCGCGATGGTCAGCTGCATGCGGGCGGTTTCGAAGTCGCCGCAGCGGCGATGACTGTCGGCCAGATTAAGATACAGCGAGGGCAGAAAGCAGCGCAGACCCTCGTCCAGCGGGGTGCCGGGACCGAAGACCGCGGCCAGGGCGCGCTGATCCCAGATCAGCGCGTCGGCGTCGGCCTCCTGCAGGACGGCCAAGTGATGCGCGATCACGCAGCGCTGCAACGGGTCTCCGGCGGGGCGCTGGGAGTCGGTAGGAGGCGTAGCCGACGGGGTGGGTGAGCTCAGCTCGGACCACAACTGTTCGAGGGCGAGCCGTGCCGCCTTCGGGTCGTCGCTGCCGAGCCGCACCGCGGCAAAGATTTCCGCCATCCGATCGTCCGCCATGCGCAGAAGTATCGCACATATGTTCGAGGGTTTCGAGCATGATTCGAACAGGATGGCGAACCTTTCGCGACCGGCCCGAAATGTGGGCGGGCTCACTTGCCGGGTAAACTTACTTCAGAGTAAGTTCGTGCCCATTCGATCTGCGAAGGAGCAGCGATGACACACGCTGACCAGGCCGGCGGAAAGCGGCGCAACCGCCGTGATCTGACCGGCAGGCACGTCCTGATCACCGGCGCGTCCTCAGGCATCGGCCGAGCCGCCGCGCTGGCCGTCGCCGCCAAGGGCGCCACCGTCTTCCTGCTCGCGCGCCGCGGTGACGAACTCGCGGGCGTCGTCGAGGAGATCCGCGCGGCAGGCGGCCAGGCCCACGCGTACCAGTGCGACGTCACCGACAGCGACTCCGTCGACCACGTCGTCAAGACCATCCTGGACGAGCACGGTCACGTGGACATGCTGGTGAACAACGCGGGCCGGTCCATCCGGCGCGCCATCCACCGCTCCACCGACCGGATGCACGACTTCGAGCGCACCATGGCGGTCAACTACTTCGGCGCGCTGCGGATGACCTTGGCGTTGCTGCCCCAGATGCGGGAACGCAAGTTCGGCCACATCGTCCAGATCAGCAGTGCCGGAGTACAGGTCGCGACGCCGCGGTTCTCCGCCTACCTGGCCAGCAAGGCCGCGCTGGACAAGTTCACCGAGGTGGCCGCGGTCGAAACCATGGCCGACGGAGTCACTTTCACCACCATCCACATGCCGCTGGTGCGCACCCCGATGATCACCCCCAGCGGCGCGCAGGGACCTTCGGAATCGCCCGAGTGGGCCGCCGCCACGATCGTGCGCGCCCTCACCGAGCGGCCCAAGCGCATCGACGTGCCGCTGGGCACCCTCGCCGAATACGGCGCGCTGGTCACGCCGAAGATCCGCGATCGCATCCTGCACCGCTACTACCGTGCGCTGCCCGACTCCCCCGCCGCCAAGGGCGAACAGCTCGAGCCCACCCCCGAGGACACCGAAGCCGATGCGCCGCAACCGGAATCGGCGCCGCGCCCGCAGTCCGCGGCGCGCAAGATGACCGGCACCGCGTTACGCCGTGCCGCCCGCTGGGTACCCGGCACCCACTGGTGACTCCGGGCCCGTCGCGCAGGGGGCGACGGGCTCGGTCTTTCTACGCCACGCGCATCTCGGGACGAGTGCGCGCGGACACCGCCCCGGATCCCCACAGCGCGAGGGCGATATACCCGATCTGCTCCGGAATCCGGAACCACAGCGGGGTCGCCGGATCACCGTTGAGCGGGATGTCATCGAGTGCCGCGTGGATGTTGGCGGGCAGCATCAGCACGAACAACAGCGCGAGCACCATGCCGGCGACAGGCCGGGTCGCCGGTATCAAAAGGCCGATGGCCCCGGCCAATTCGACGACTCCGGTCAGGTAGACGAGGAAGTCGGCGAAGGGCATGAAGCCGGGCACCATCGCGACCAGGTCGTCGTGGCTGGGCATCACCGTCACACTGTCGGGCACGAAGTGCGCGCTGCCGGTCATCAGCAGCAGCACCGCCAAGCCGTGGATGGCGCTGGAACGCCAACTAGCGAACCGGCCTACTCCGAAGGCGCCGAGAGCACGGAACAGCAAGGCCGGGACCGCGAGCAAAAGCACAGTGTCGAACATGAGGTGTCTCCTGAGAATCAGTGATCTAGCCGGTGAAGAACAGCCCGGCCCCGCCGGCGTCCCGGGCTGAGACGAAGAACCCGCCGTCGGCGGGACGCGTTGCGGTACCGCCGCTTTCGACGATCTCGCGCGCCCGCTCGGGATCCTCGACGCGAATCGTCATCGCGGCGAGGTACGAGGCGGCGGGCGCCGGCTCGCCTGGCAGCACGTCCTCGACATCGGCGGAATCGACGAATTCGATTCGGGCCGAACCAATTTGCAGCACCGTGCGCGCACCCTCCCGCACGGGGCGACGACCTGCCAGCCGCGCGTACCTGTCGACGATCGCGGCCGACTCGGCTGCCGCGGCGACGATCAGCACCGCACCGATGCCGCGTGCGCCGTTCTTATGGCCGAGATAGCGCGGCTGGTGCACATATTCGCGAGTGAGGTGCTGCGCCAGGCCCAGGCGTGCCTCCGGTGTCGACTCCGGATCGACGTGCACCGCACGGGCCCGCATGACGCGCGGACCATCCGCGGTGTCGACTTCGCGTTCGAGATCCAGTACCCCGGAGGTCCGTAAACCCGCGCCGCGCAGCAGGTCATTCGCGGCGGTGGCGTCGGCGGTGTCGAGATTCAGCAGGCGGAAACCCTCGTATTCCGCGGCTATCGCCCGGGTATGCCAGGGATCGGGCGCGGTGTCATCGACTATGCCGAGCAGTTCGATGTAGGAATCCTCGAACAGCGCGCAGCGATTCGCGGTGCAGCCCGGGACCGGCGGTGCACCGGGGCCCGCGCTCAGCAAGTGCCGGGAGCGTGGGCTCAGCGTGAAGCCGAACGACGCGTAGCGGCGCTCGAGCTCGTCGAGATCGCGGGTGAGGATGCCGGTGTGGTGAAAGCCGTTGATGCCATTGGTCACGGCAGCGATCCTCGGCGGCGCGCCGACCACACGTCCACGACAATCGGTGGCTACGCCGGTATCCGGCACTGTCGTAGCCTGTGCTGGTGGATTCGGTCAGGCTGGATACCGTCGACCTGGCGTTGCTGCACGCGCTGCAGGTCGACGGGCGCGCGCCGTTCAGCCGGATCGCCGAGGTGCTCGAGGTCTCCGACCGCACCATCGCGCGGCGGTTCGCCCGGCTGCGCGCGCGGGGTCTGGCGCGGGTGTGCGGGGTACCCGACAGTTATCGCATCGGCCAGTCGGAATGGCTGGTGCGCTTGCGTGTCCGGGCCGGCGGCGCGAACATCGTGGCCCGCGACCTGGCGCGCCGGCCGGATACCGCGTGGGTGACCGTGCTGGCGGGCGGCGCGGAAGTGATGACCATCCTCCGGGTCGACGGGGAGCAGCCGCTGCCAGCGTTGTCCAGGCATTCGCAGGTGCTGGCGGTCGACACCCAGCGGCTGCTGCGGCATCTCACCGAGCTGCGCTGGCGCGGACGGACCAGCGCGCTTTCCGCCGAGCAGGTGGCCGCACTCGGCCCGCCGGAACCGGGTGTGGCCGAAGCGATCTCGTTGACCGATCTGGACCGGCGGCTGCTTCCCGCCCTGGCGCGGGACGGTCGCGCCGACTATCCGAGCCTGTCCCAGGCGGTCGGCTGGTCCGAATCCGCGGTCCGGCGCCGCCTGGACGAACTGCGCCGCCAGCGCGTGGTGCGGTTCGACGTGGAAATCGATGCCGCCGCCCTCGGCTTTCCGGTGCACGCGCTGCTGTGGCTGAACGTCGCACCCGCGCGGCTTTCCGGCGTGGCCCGGATGCTGGCCGGCCATCCCGAAGTGGCTTTCGCCGGTGCGACCACCGGCGCGCACAACCTGCTGGCCATCGTGGTCTGCCGGAACGCCGCCGCCCTGTTCGACTATCTGACGGACCGGATCGGCACGATCGAGGGCATCGAACGGATGGAGTCCGCGCCGATCACCGCCATCGCCAAGCGGTCCGCGCCCGCCGACTGAGCGAAGACTCGGCGATTCGTGCGGTGGCGTCGGCCCTTTGCGCTCAGGCGAGAGGTTGGATCGGGTCGGCGATTAGCGCGGTGACGGGTTTGGGTGCGGCGCCGCAGCTGGCCTGCCGCGGGGCGAAGGCCACGGTGCGGGCGGTTACCCGCCAGCGGCGGCCGTCGCGGTGCGTGACCACCGCTGTGCCCGCCACGGTGGGATCGGTTGTGGTGGAATCGGTTTCAAGGCGCACGGTAAGGGCGTCGAGAGCGTCCGGATGCTGTTCGCGGACAGCGATTTCCGCGACCTGCTCGATCGGTTTGTGGCCGCTGCGGCCACGGAAACCGGTCAACGAGATGGCACCGCGACGGGCGGCTTCGACTGCCGCCGTGGCGGATTCGGTATCGACGCGGCCATAGGTCAGACCGGTCGGCAGCAGCACCATCGCGGGAGCGAAGCGATGCCCGCCGGTATGCGAGCACTCCCACACCCGCTCGGGGTATGCGGTCGCCAGATCGGCGGCGATCGGGCGGCCCAGCAGCGCACAGCACTGGTCGCGTTTGCCGTGCGCGCATACCAGAATCACCGGATCGTGCACGCGCGCACCGATTCCCGGGGGCGGGCCGCTCAGCAGATGCAGGTCGATGTCGAGCAACTGCTTCAGATCAGTGATCTGGAAACGTTCACACCAGGAACCCTCGGGACGGGAATTGGCGATCAGCACCGTACGGGTGCCGGTGAATTCGTTGCGGCCAGGTCGGCGGATCAAGGTCGGACGGACGTGCGCGGCGGCGGTGCGGGCCGCCAGTTCGGGTGTGATCTCCGGGCCGAGGACCTCGTCGCCGATCACATCACGCCCCCAGGCGCCCGGCTGTTCGATGCACAGCCAGCCGCCGACCCGGGTCGCGGTGCCGGGCAACGGAACGTCGATCGCGGCGGCCGCGGAGCAGGTCAGACCCTCGAAGTTCACGGTTTCACTGTAGGACCCGGGCTTGCTCACGCCGACAAGCCGGCCCGGCCGGGCACCGGCTGGTTCAGGAACGGCAGCACCGTGTGCTTGAACTCGCGGTACCGGTCGCGGTGGATGCTGTGACCGCAGGTGAAATCGGCGACGGTGCAGTCCGGGATGGCCGCGCTCAGCACGGCCAGCTTCACCGGATCGACCATCCCGCCCGGCCCGCCGCGCAGGACCAGGGTCGGCGCGGTGATGTCGGCCAGCCGATCCCACCACTCGGGGTTGGGTTTGCGGAACTGCTCCAGCGCGGTGCGCGTCATGGTGCGATCGAAGGCCAGCACCGCACGCGGATGCCGGACCACGCTGGTGGTGGCATGCCAGAGCTCAGGCACGGTCGGGAACCGGCGGGTCAGCGGTTGCTGCTCGTCGCCGGAACGCAGGGGCAGCGGGCACTCCTCCATGACCAGCCGCCGCACCAGGCCCGGCCGCTCCTGCGCGATACAGGACACCGCGTAGCCGCCCAGCGAATGACCCACCAGGTCCACCGAACGCACCCCGAGGTGGTCGACCAGCCGCAGGACATCGGCGCCGAACTCGCCGAACAGATAGGACTCGGTGTGCGCGCTGCGTCCATGCCCGCGCAGATCCGGAATGATCACCCGCCGCCCAGCACGCAGCAATTTCCGCGCGAACCGATCCCAGGTGTAGCCGTCGCCGCCCATCCCGTGCACCAGCACCACCGGGACCTCGCCGCCCCCGTCCGGCGGCACCGGGCAGGACGCACCCGAATCGCGATACGCGATCCGCACCCCTCCCAGCACCACATCCCGAGTCAGCTCCACGATGTCCGAGGATACTGACAGTTGTCCGCCCCTTGCCCAGGATTTGTCGGGCATCACAGGCCGCCCCCAGGGTTACCCGGCTGGTCTCGAAAGACCCCGATCGGCTGCCGCCGCCGGGTAAATTCATGGCGACCGCTGGGGATTCACGAAATACTGCCGAGATGCCGACTTTCGCGGATTTCGATCGACGCAATTATCCGACCGTGGATGTAGCCACCGGATACGACGGGTGGGCGCCGACCTACGACCGGACCGTGCTGGACTCGATGGACCTGGCGTTGCTGGACCGGCTACGGCAACCGCGCTGGACGCAGGTGCGACGAGCCGCGGACCTCGGATGCGGGACCGGCCGCACCGCGCAGTGGCTGGCCCGGCAAGGCATCTCGCACATCGACGGCGTCGATATGAGCGCGGGCATGCTGGAGCGAGCTCACGACCGCGGCGTGCACACCTCGCTCCGGCAGGCGGATGTGCGCGCCACCGGACTCACCAGCGGCGCCTACGACCTGGTCATCGCCTCCCTGATCGATGAGCATCTGCCCGATCTGGCCCCGTTCTATGCCGAAGCCTGGCGGCTGGCTGCCCCCGGCGGCACCTGCGTCATGGTCAGTTACCACCCGCAATTCATCATGGTGACCGGCATGCCCACGCACTACACGCCCGACTCGGGCGAGCCAGTGGCGATCAGCACCCATCTGCACCTGCTCAGCGAACACCTGACCGCGGCCCTGAACGCGGGCTGGGTCCTCACCGAGATCACCGAAGCCGTGGTGGACGACACCTGGCTCGCCGCCAAACCCAAATGGTCCGAGCTGCGCGGCCAGCCCTTCTCGCTCGCGCTGGTCTGGTCGCGTCAGTCGTAGATGCCTTCGGCGTGCCAGGTGTCGGCGCGGTAGATGAGTAAGAGAACGCGGGTATCGGAGGGGGCGCCGTCGAGTTGGACCTGGGCGCGGGCCGTGACGGTGGAGTCGGGGGTCCACCAGCGATCGTCGATGGGCCAGGGCCCGGCCCAGCCGGCCAGGGGCCAGTGGCGACTGCCCCAGGTCAGCCGGGCCGGAGGTGCGGTGAACAGACCCCGATCGGTGATCCGGACCGGGGTGCCGTCGGCCGCTTGCAGCAGGACCGCGGGGCGGTTCAGCAGGAGCATGGCGGGAGCCGGTTGCGGGAGGCTGCCGGGCCAGGGCTGATCCGGGTCGGCGGCGGGGACCGGTTCGTCACCCAGCACCACCATGGTGATGCGTTCGGCGGGGCCGCGGCCGCCGCTGAGCACGCCGAAGCGCACCGCCTCGCCGCCGAGCAGCCCCTGCACGCGGATCAGGGCGCGGCGCGCGCGCTCGGTTTCCTCGCCGACCCCGCCCCACAGGCCGAGCTGGAGCGTGCCGGCCTGCGCGATCTCGACGGGTTCCAGGCGCAACAGAGTGAGGGGAGCGGTCGGACGGTCGCGGCGGGTCAGCCAGCCGTCGAGTTGCCAGCGCACCCGGTCGGCGGTGCCCTCCGGGGTCAGCGGTTCCGCGCAACGCCAGATCCGGGAGAGTTGCTCGCCCGCTTCGGTTTCCGCGTACACCGACAGGCGCGTGCAGGACACCGACGCGGCCGACAGCACGGCATGCAGCCGGGCGGCCAGCATCCGGCCGGCGAAGGCGGCGGCGTCGACCCGATCGATCGGCGGATCGCAGCGGTACTCCACGTGCAATTCCGGCGGTGGACGGCGTGCGGAGGGCGGGCGTTCCGGTACGGCGCGGGCACAGCGATGCGCCAGCACCGCGTCCCGGCCGAACCGCGAGGCGACATCGGCGGCGGTCAGCGCCGCGAAGTCGCCGATGCGGCGTAAACCCAAGCGATGCAGCAGATCTACGAGTTCATGACGCTCCGGTGCGGCCAGGCTCGGTTCCACCGCCAGCTCGCCGATGGGCAGCGGTGCGAGAAAAGCCGCCCCCTCCCCCGGCGCCACGATCGCGGCCCGCTTGGCCGCGATCACCGCCGTGGACAACTCGTCGGCGATCCCGATCTGCGCTTCCACCCCGACCGCGGCCACCGCGTCGACGAGCCGTTCAGCCGCCGCCTCCTCGGACCCGAAAAACCTTGCCGCACCACGCGCCCCGAGCACCAGCAACCCCGGCCGCAGCACCTCCACCCCGGGCACCGTCTCGTCCACGGCCGCCACCACCGGCTCGAACAACCGCGCGTCCCGATCCGAATCCGCCTGCACCAGAAACAGTTCCGGGCACCGCGCCTGCGCCTCCCGCCGCCGCAACCCACGCCGCACCCCCTCGGCCCGCGCCACCGCCGAACACGCCACCACCTGATTCCCGTACAACACCGCCACCGGCCGCGTCGCCGGCAACTCCGCCATCGCCGCAGCCGCCACCGCAGGCCAATCCAGACACCACACCGCCACCACCCGCGCGCCCACCCGCTCCCCGCCGCTCACGCGGCGGATCGAACTTGGTCTGCACACGAAACACCCTGCCGCACAGGCAATCTCGGGACACGAGACTTCCGAGCGAAAGCGCGCTCCACAGCACCGGCGTCACCACTTGGTGCACTGGTGCCGACGCGAACGTCCGGCTTCCCGCTGCTCGTGCCACCTGCACGCTGAAGGATTGGGCCTCGAAAAGTTACGAGGGGAAGCGCGCTTAACGACAGTCCACAGCGTTCGGCGCACGCGGGTACTGGCAACGTAGCTCGGCACAGCAGCTGCGTAGCTCGGCACAGCAGCCGGGAAGCTCGACACAGCAGCTGCGTAGTTCGATACAGCAGCTGAGGAGAAGTGCGGGAATTTGCTCGGCGCACCGGGAATGCGCGGGTGGTCGACAAGGTGACGGGTGTCATGAGGCGGCGCCTCGGGCGCGGAGTGGGAGTTCAGTGTGGTGGGCGTCGGTTTGCTGGGGGAACCATTGGACGCGGCCGGCGGTGGGGCGCAGATCGAGGTGGCCGTGGCGGGGTGTGCCGGTCTTGCCGCGCACCGCGACTTCCAGGGTCAGGGAGTGCAGGCGGCCGTGGCCGGTGCCGAGTCCGACGTAGCCGGCGATGCGGGCGTCGATGCGCAGAGCGGGGTTGGGCCAGGCGCCGTCGGTGACCACGAGAGTGGCGCCCTTGTTGCGGGCGCGGGCAGCGAGAACGCGGGCGCGGGCGGGCGCGACGGAACCGCCGTCGAGACCGAGAACAACCAGATCCAAGCCGTCCAGCAACACAGAGGCAACCTCGATGGGATCCGGCCCGGGTTCGGCGACCACCGCGAGACGCGCCAAGTCGGCCCCCATCTCCGCCGCGGCGAGCAAGCCGAAGCGGGGCAGGCCCACCACCGCGGCATGGCCGCCGTCCTCGGTGACCGCGGCGAGCAAACCGGCGAGCAGCGAGCGGGCACCCGCGTAGGCCACCACCGAGCCCTTGACCAGGCCGCCGTCCGGCAACAGCTCCGCAAGCGCGGCGGGGACCGGCAGCGCCTCCCGGCGCAGTTCGGCGGCGTGCGGCGCCCGCTCGACAGCGGATTCCCCGCGACCAGGTATAGCGGCCATTTTCCGGCGGAGTTCAGCCAGCTTCTGTTGTTGTGTCTCCCCCACGCGCGCGTCCGAACCCATCACAACCACCTACTTCCCACGATGGACTGGGCGAAGCGAGCGGACCAGCCAGCACCGATCCAGCTATCGATTCATATCGAATATACGTTCGATACCTACTCCAGTAGAAACCCACCCCCCGAATCCGTCAAGCGTGTGGGACTACAGGTCGTCACATGCGGACGCCCACCGGCGCCTGTCGCCGTGGCCAGCACCTCGACCGGCAAGTCCCCGCCGCGGCACTCAGCAGCATGTCCGTCATTCCCAGCGGATCAGCCAGCCACTGAGACGACAGCGTGTCCACCGCCGCCAACGCAGGCCGCCGCCCCCAAGTCACCGCCGCATACCCCCCAAACCGGTGACCCGCGACGTCGCAGCGAACTCCCCCTCATCGCGCGGTCTGATTCGCTCAACAGGGCGAACATCGATCGACCATCTGCCCGAATTCATCTCCCCCAGGCAATGAGGAACATGCCCACGCGGGCCTTCAGCAATGGCGAACCTCAACCGCATCGGCTACGCCAACTTCGACCAGATCACCAAGCAAAATCGAGCATCATCAACAGCGGTGCCCCGGCCAACGACTCGAACCCACCGCCGCGCTCACCATGTATTGCAGTCCAGAACAATGCCGCCGTATACGCGCCCAGGAAAACCGCCGCACCGAAGCGCACCCGTCTAGCGGCAAGGTCACCAGCACCCGAACCGGCGCTGTCACCTCCCCAGCCCACGGAACAGCTTGCCGTCCAACAAGTCGGCTGATCTCCATCGATCACCAACCCGTCCTCATCTGGCCCCACCGCCGGCATCGGCAAAGCCAGTCCAGCCGCCACTCCCCCTATCGGTGACAACCAGCCTGCATTCCGCTCAAACCAGAGGCGATCGCCTTCGCGGTAGGCAGCGACAATTCTGCCCATCCCTCGATATAGGTGCAGGCTTTGCGTAGAGTCGGTCCGCTCCACGCAAAGCCTCGCCGTCTACTGATGAAGTTCGACACCGGCGGGGAGGTCGTACTCTTTGAGCACGACCGCATCGCTGTAGTCGGGATCGAAATCCTCATTATCTCGGGAAACTACGAACTGGATCTTCAAATACATCTCAGGGTTGTAGTCCTTGAGAGGCTCGAGCGACACCCGATGAGAACTGCCGAATGGGTCGGACAGCGCGCCCTCCCAAGAGCCGCCGAATTCCTCGATGTAACTCCGTATGGTGCGGCCTGGATAGCCGTGCCGTTCAACGGGGTTCAGCGCGAGCGCTTCAGCGGTGATTCTGACGCGATTCGTCATGGTAGCTCCCAAAGCATTCGGTGGAGTATCGCCCCAGCACAGAACATCTGATCACAACTGCGGCACACAACAGCCAAACATCTGCATCGCAAGTTGTTCACCACTAGGATTCGACGCCCTTGCGGCACAACCGGTTCCACCCCGTTCCGGTGACCTAACTCACACAAGCGGCCAGGATTGGCCGTAAACGTTTGGGGTGGCAATCCAACTCCCGCTGGAGTGGGTCACCCGGGCGCGAAGGACCGGTGACAACCATCGCCTGTAGCACTCCCGAAGGAGCGTGGTCGGCGGCCACAGCTGGTGACAACTACAGCGTGTCGCGCGGACGGACCGCCCAGAGTCGTTATCCGAGCTCAGAGGCGGAGGCATGGGAACCGTGGCGGCAGACGCCGAGCGGGCAGGGGTGTGCCGGGAGGCGGCGGTTGCCAGAAAACTGGTCAGTTGGGTTTGAAATCACTTGGCACGTTTCGCCTTATCACGGTTCGGCGAGTACGGAGGTCGCCGCGTCGGATACCCTGCAACCCATGATCGAGCGCCCCCGACCCATCGTCGGCCCGGACTATCTGGTCGCCGGCCGCTACCGTCTGCAATCGAAGCTCGGTGGCGGCGGTATGGGCGCGGTCTGGCTGGCGCACGACCGGTTGCTCGATCGCGACGTCGCCATCAAGCAGGTGCTTTCCACGGCCGGGCTGGACGAACGCCAGGCCACCGAGATCCGTAACCAGATCATGCATGAGGGCCGGGTCGCGGCGAAACTGTCGCACGACCACGCCATCGCCGTCTACGACGTGGCGCTGGAAGCCGGCGAACCCTGGCTGGTGATGGAGCATCTGCCCTCGCGCAGCGTGGCCAAGGCGATGGCGGTGTTCGAGACGCTCCCGGTCATCGAGGTGGCGCAGATGGGCGCGCAGGTCGCCGACGCACTCGCCGCCGCGCACGCCGTGGGCATCACGCACCGCGACATCAAACCGGGCAATATCCTTGTGGCCGACCGGGGTCCGGCCGTCGGCATGGCCAAACTCAGCGACTTCGGTATCTCCCGGGGCGCGGGCGAACTCTCCGACGAACCCGAAGGCGTCATCACCGGCACCCCCGCGTATCTACCGCCGGAGGTGGCGCGCGGCGCGCAGCCGACCGAGGCCAGCGATGTCTTCTCACTCGGCGCGACGCTGTACACCGCGATCGAGGGTCAGCCGCCGTTCGGTCTGGACGAGGACGCCAACGTCCTGGTCGAGCGGGCCGCGATGGCGCAGATCATTCCGCCGCAGCGCTGCGGGGTGCTCACCAACGCGCTGCTGCACATGATGGAACCGGCGCCGCAGCGCCGCCCCACCATGGCGGAGGCGCGCGACGAAATCCTCACCGCCGCCTTCGGTCCCGGCACCGGGCCCTACATTCTCGGCGCGCCGGTGCGCGCCGAAGACGGCACCATTCCGGCATGGGCGACCCGCAATTCCGCGTCCGGCGTACGCAGCCCGCATGCGGCCCCGCTACCCCGCCCGCACCGCCAGCAGACGAACGCGCAGCCGGAGCCGACCGGCCAGCGATCCACTAGTCAGCGCCCCCTCGGCCGCAAACCCCCGCAGACCAGCAACGCGCCGTTGGTGATCGCCATCGGCCTGCTCGTCGGCCTCGTCCTCCTCATCGCGATCGTCATCGCGCTCATGTGAGGAAGGCCGCGCTGCCGACCGAGGTGATCGTCTGGGCCGACAATCGGCCTGCATGTCCGCAACCCCTCGTCGGCACTGCAGCGGGAGGCGCCGGGCCGCTCTAGTCGATGCGGCGGCGATGCGCCCAGCGGGTGAGTGCGTTGCGGTTGGACTGCTGGGTTTTGCGGAGCACGTTGGAGGCGTGGGTTTCCACGGTTTTCACCGAGATGAACAAACTTTCGGCGATTTCGCGGTAGGTGTAGCCGCGAGCGAGCAGGCGCAGCACCTCGAGTTCGCGGGGTGTCAGCGAATCCAGCTCGGGATCCAGCGGCGGTTCCGGGACCGGGGACTTTCCGGTGAAGGAGTCGAGCACGAAACCGGCCAGTCGCGGACTGAACACCGCGTCCCCGCCCGCCACCCGGCGGACGCCGGCGGCCAGCTCAGAACCCGAGATCGTCTTGGTGACGTACCCGCGCGCGCCCGCGCGGATCACGGCGATCACGTCTTCGGCGGCATCGGAGACGCTGAGCGCCAAGCACACCGGGCGTACGCTCGCGGCCCCGGCCTGCGCTTGTTCCGGGGCTTCGCCCCAGGCCTCGATACCTTGCAGCACCGCGACCCCGCCGCCGTCGGGCATATGCACGTCGAGCAGCACCACATCCGGCGTGGTCGCCTTGATCCCGGCGATCGCCTCGGCCACCCCACCGGCCTCGCCGACCACTTCCATATCCGCCTCGCGACTCAGTTCCGCCCGCACACCGGACCGGAACACGGCGTGATCATCGACGAGAAAAACCCGCACGGTCACCTGCTTCTCCTCACCCGTGGACCAACCCACCGGACTACACCGGCCGAGCCCGGCCGGCATTCCATCGGTATCACACTCGCGGCGCTACTCGCCGGGGACCGGACGCGCGATACGCGCGGTCGGCGCGTCGGCGGAGATGGGCGAGAACTCCGGCACGCCCTCGGAACTCGCCGCATCGGCTTCTTCGGCCACCCCGGAATCGGTGCGCGGCATGATGATTCGCACTTCGGTGCCGCGCCCCGGATTGGACAGGATCTCCACCTGACCGCCGCGGCGCTCGATCCGTCCGCGAATCGACTTCGCCACACCCTGCCGGTCCTGTGCCACCGCGTGCACATCGAACCCGGCGCCGCGATCACGCACGAAAATACTGACCTGGTGCGGTTCGGCCTCGGCGAACAGGTCGATCTCCGGCACCCCGGCGTGCTTGGCCGCGTTGACCAGCGCCTCCCGGCTCGCGCCGAGCAGCGCCGTGAAATGTTCCTTCGGTAAACCGTTTCCGCTGTCGTCGGTGTCCATCGAGACGTCGCCGACGGTCACCGGAGTCACCTTCACCCCGTGCTGGTCCTCCACCTCACCGGCGATGGTGCGCAGCGCGGCGGCCAGACTCGACTCCGCCGGGCCGGGATCCTCGAACAGCCACTTCCGCAGCTCGCGTTCCTGGCTGCGGGCCAGCCTGGTCACCTCCTGCGGGTCGGCGGCCTGACGCTGGATCAGCGCGAGCGTCTGCAGCACCGAATCGTGCAGGTGGGAAGCGATCTCCTCACGCTCCTCGTTGCGAATGCGCGCGGCGCGTTCGGTATTCAGCGCCCGCATCATGCGCAGCCACAGCGGCACCGTCAGCAGACCCGCACCGACCAGCGTCACCGCCACCGCGATCAGCGCCGAACCGAGCGAGCTCAAATCGATCCGGGCCAGCACCACCACACCGAGCCCGGCCACGATCATGGTGGCCCCGGCGACGATGCGCGCCCACGTCACCACCGAGGAGCGCGCGGGCAGCCCGAGCAACGAGCGCGGGCCGTCGGTGTCGTACTCGCGCCACACCAGCGCCGCACCGACCGCGACCACGATGATCGGCACGATCACCTTCGCCGCCATGGTCCCGTTCATCAGCCAGGACACCGCGATGGTCAGCCCGAGTCCGAGCAGCGCCAGCCCGATCGACCGCCGCCGCTCCGTCCCGGAGGGTTTCACCTCATCCGAACCACCGGGGGTGAAGATCCACAGCAGCCCGTAGGCGACGACGCCCGCTCCGGCCAGCGCGGACAGCAGGACGAAGGCCATCCGCACCTTGAACGCGTCGAGCCCGAGATGATCGGCGATACCGCCGGCCACCCCGCCGACGATCCGCCCACCCGAGCGCCGCTCCAATTTCGGCTGCTCCGCCCCGGCATGAAACACCAGCGTCGGCTTGCCGCGCGGGTCCGCACTTCGGGCAGCGTCGAACGCGGGCATGGACGGGTACATGCCTTCGATACTGGCACGCCACACCGACAGCCAGCATCAGGAATCACCCTGATCTTCGGCTGTCCGGACCGGACCGCGGCGGCCGTATCCGCCTGTTCGGCCGCTCCGGTCCGGATAACTCGCGACGACCACCGCCACCTGTGGTTTCGCACACGCATGAGCCTCCAGGCCCCGGCCCGATCCCGGTCCGGGCTCCTACGTTTTCTCCGGGCCACGAAACAACCGGCCCCGCTCCGCGACCGGAGCGACCGCAGGGGAGGAAATCATGTCCATCAAGTCCGCCGCCGTCATGCTTACCGGGATCGCTGTGGCCGGGGCCGTTTTCGGAGCCGCACCCGCCAACGCCTTCGGCTACCCGGCCCACGAGAACAACTACGCCACACCCACCGGATTCGGATTCACCGTGGGGCACACCGATATGGCGGCGCATCCGGTGGCGCCACAGAACGGTGTGCCGACCACGCGGGAGGTGTTCCTGAACAACACCGCATACGGCCGCGTCGACAGCCTGGGTACGGCCACGCTGAAATCCGGCTACCTGGTCGGCTGTGTGGTCGGCATCGACCTGACCTTCGGAGCGCACGCGGGCGCGGGCTTCGACGCGGGCGTCACCCTGGGTGCCGGCGGCAGCCCCGACGCGCTGGAGTCGAGCCTGGACGCCGGCATCGGCCCGGAGATCTCGGCCTCGATGGACCTGGACCTGGAAATCACGCCGGGCGTGATCAAACGGATCGAGACCGGTGTCAGGGAGCTGTCCGGCAACCGGACCGGCTATGTGATGAGCCGCGATTTCCACTTGCTCGTGGAGGGCTGCGGCGGGCCCTTGACCATCCGCCCTTTCACGACCATCGACGTGGAATCCCCGGAAGCCACGACCAACGGCGCGGTCTACGGGGATCCGATCGTCTTCTGATCAGGCGGTGCGGTACGTCCGGATCACTCCTTGGGGAATCCGATGGAGAACAGCCCCGCGATGACGACGCAGCTGACGACAGAAGAGACGGGGATGAGCCATAGAGCCATGGATTGAAGACTACAGAGTGTAGTAGATCACACTGCATCCAGTGGTGCCGAACGGCTGCTGCCGCAGGGCTTTGCGCGGCCCCGAGGGTCCCGCTCGCCGGGCGACCCCGGAGATCGGGACCGGATTCAGGGTTCACCCCGATGCGCCGAAGCTATGGTCCCGGCCACCATGGAGGGCATGACGAAAACGAGCTTCGGCGATCAGCTCCGGCAGATGTGGCAGACCCGCCCCGTCCGACTGCCGCGGCAGGGCCCGGTCGCCGGTGTCGCGGCCGGGTTCGGCAGGCGGTACAACATCGACCCGGTACTGGTCCGGGTCGCGTTCGTGGTGTCGACGATGTTCGGCGGCGCCGGGATCGTGCTGTACCTGCTGGGCTGGCTGCTGCTGAGCTCGCCGGGCGGCGAATCATCGCGTGCCGAAGGGCTTTTCGGCAAGGGCGAGAGCTCGCAGTCGCACACCAAGACCATCGTGCTGATCGTGGCGCTGTGCATCGCGGTCAGTTCGATGGGCCCGTTCAGTTCCGGCCTGGCCGGGTCCGGGATCATCAGCTTGGCGCTGATGCTGGCGGGCTGGTGGATGCTGCACATGCGGGTGCCGAATCCGCCGCCCGGCACCAGCGCGCTGGACAGCGACTTCGATTTCGGTACCGGCGGCGGGCTGACCGCGACCGGTTACCCCGGCACCGCGTTCCCGACCACCGGGAACTACTACTCCGATGTCATGCCGGTGTACTCGCCGTACACCAAACTTCCGGACGCCTACGTGCCGGACAAGCCGGTCGAGAACGCCGCACCCGCCTCCGACGATCAGCCCACCGTCCTGCTGGACAAGAGCGAAACACGCGTCGATTCCACTGCCGCAGTGGACATCTCGAAGCCGGACGCCGATGATTCAGGGCAAGACGCGAGCGCGTCGAGCACGTCGCCGTCACTGTTCGAGCAGCATGCGCCGAGCGAATCCGGTTCCAGCGCAGGCGCTCCCGAGTTCCTGCCCACGCGGACACCGAGCCCGGCCCCTCCCGGCCTCGTCACTCCGCCGTCCTGGGACCCGCTCGGCGTCGCGCCGCTGGCCTGGGATCTGCCCGAGCCCGCACCGGCCCGTACCGTCGTCGCTCCGCCGCAGAAGCGCCCCCGCTCCCGGCTCACCCCCACCGTGCTCGGCCTGGCCATCCTCGCCGCCGCCGGAGCCGGCGCGGCCGCGGTCTCCGGCGTGGAATGGATGACCCCTGGGCGGATCGCCGCGATCGCCTTGGCCGTGGTCGGCCTCGGCCTGGTGGTCGGCGCGTTCCTCCGCCGCGGCGCCGGCCTGCTGGTGGTGACGGCCCCGCTCGCCGGTTTCGTCGTCCTGGCGTCGCTGATCGGCCCGATCGACGGCGCCACCATCGGCGACCGCGCTTGGGCCCCGAAGTCCGTGAGCGAGTTGCAGCCCGAGTACGCCCTGTCGATCGGCACGGCAACGCTGGACCTGCGTTCGCTGAAGCTGACCGAGAGCCGCACGGTGGACGTGAAGGTGGGGACGGGCGATGTCAGAGTCCTTCTGCCGCAAGACATGACCGTCGACGCCAAGTGCACCGTGAAGATAAGTGACAAAGTCGACTGTCCCCCGGGCATCACCGGCCCGAATACCCCCGACGCACCGGTGCTCCGCCTGAATGTGGATATGCGGATCGGGCAAGTGGAGGTGTCCCGTGGCTGATCAGCCCGAAACCAAGCGCGGATTCTCCCCGTCGCTACTGATAGTCGGCCTGCTGGCCCTCGCGGTCAGTGCCTGGGGCCTGATCGGCCCGGCCACGATGCCGGTCAGCGGCGCGATCTCCTTCGGCTGGATCCTGGTGATCACCGCGATTGTCATCGGCGTCCTCTTGGTGCTCTCGCCACGGAAACGCCGCTAGACCAACCGAATAGCGAAAGGCCCGCCCCGGGAGGCGGGCCTTTCGCATGTCTACCGGAGGATCACTCCCATTCGATGGTGCCCGGCGGCTTGCTCGTCACATCGAGCACTACGCGGTTGACCTCCGCCACCTCGTTGGTGATCCGGGTCGAAATGCGTTCCAGCACTTCATAGGGCAGGCGCGTCCAGTCGGCGGTCATGGCGTCCTCGCTGGACACCGGGCGCAACACGATCGGGTGGCCGTAGGTGCGACCGTCGCCCTGGACGCCGACGCTGCGGACATCGGCCAGCAGCACCACAGGGCACTGCCAGATGGACTTGTCGAGTCCGGCGGCGGTGAGTTCCTCACGCGCGATCGCATCGGCCTGCCGCAACAGCTCGAGCCGTTCCAGAGTCACCTCGCCGATGATGCGGATGCCCAGACCCGGCCCCGGGAACGGCTGGCGCGCAACGATTTCCTCGGGCAGGCCCAGTTCCCGGCCGACCGCGCGGACCTCGTCCTTGAACAGCAGCCGCAGCGGCTCGACCAGATCGAACTCCAGGTCGTCGGGCAGCCCGCCGACATTGTGATGCGACTTGATGTTCGCGGTGCCGGTGCCACCGCCGGATTCCACCACGTCCGGATACAGCGTGCCCTGCACCAGGAACTCGACCTTCGGCGCGACGCCGTCGGCGGCGCCGTGCTCGGCGACCACACCGGCCACGGCTTCCTCGAACGACCGGATGAACTCCCGGCCGATGATCTTGCGCTTCTCCTCCGGATCGGTGACACCCTTCAGCTCACCGAGGAACTTGTCGACCGCGTCGACAGTCACCAGCTTGGCGCCGGTGGAGGCGACGAAATCCTGCTGGACCTGCTCGCGCTCCCCCGCCCGCAGCAGACCGTGGTCGACGAACACACAGGTCAACCTGTCACCGATGGCGCGCTGCACGAGCGCGGCGGCGACGGCGCTGTCCACGCCGCCGGACAGGCCGCAGATCGCGTGGCCGTCACCGACCTGCTCGCGCACCTGCGCGACCAGCGAGTCGGCGATATTGGCGGGCGTCCAGGTGGCTTTGATCTCGGCGATCTCGTGCAGGAAGCGGCTGAGCACCTGCTGGCCGTGCGGCGAATGCAGCACTTCCGGGTGGTACTGCACGCCGGCCAGGCGACGGGCCCGGTCCTCGAACGCGGCGACCGGCGCGCCCGCGCTGGTGCCGGTGACCTCGAACCCGGACGGCGCCTCGGTGACCGCGTCACCGTGGCTCATCCACACCGGCTGGGTGGTGGGCAGGCCACCGTGCAGCAAACCGCCGTCGACCTTGAACTCGGTGCGGCCGTACTCCCGGGTGCCGGTGTGCGCGACGGTGCCGCCGAGCGCCTGGGCCATGGCCTGGAAGCCGTAGCAGATGCCGAAGACGGGGACTTCGAGGTCGAACAGCTTCGCGTCCAGCTGCGGCGCGCCGTCGGCGTACACGCTGGACGGGCCGCCGGACAGAATCACCGCGAGCGGCTGCTTCTCCGCGATCTCCGACACCGACATGGTGTGCGGGATCACCTCGGAGTAGACGCTCGATTCGCGGACTCGACGAGCGATCAGCTGGGCGTACTGGGCACCGAAGTCGACGACGAGGACCGGTCTCTGGGAATCTGCCACCGCCATAGTCTAGAGCGGCGCGTCCGCGCGCCCGTGGGGGGCAGTGGTCCAGCTCGGGTACGTGATACAGCCCACTCATCGATCCAGGGCCGGACCGAGAGCAGCAGCGCAGCAAATCCCACCGCGTACCGGGGCGGCGCTGGTTATCCTCTGCTCGTGCCATTCGCCCGTGCGATAGACGCCGACATCCACTACGAGGACAGCGGCGGTGACGGTCCGGTGGTGCTGCTCGCCCACGAGTTCTTCATGGACCGCACCATGTTCGCGTCCCAAACGGCCGCGCTGGCACCGGAATTCCGCATCGTGTCATGGGACGCGCGCGGCCACGGCCGCACCACCGACCAGGGCCTGCCCTTCACCTACTGGACCGCCGCGCGGGACGCGCTGACCGTCCTGGACCAGCTCGGCGCCGAGCGGGCGGTCATCGGCGGCACCGCGCAGGGCGGCTTCACCGCCCTGCGCACGGCCCTCATTGCGCCGGAACGGGTTTCCGCGCTCATCCTGATCAGCACCGAGGCGCACGGCCACACCCCCGAGCAGTCCACCGCCACCCTCAAGTTCCTGGACGAGTGGTACGACGAGGATTCCCGGCAGCGGGCGGTAAACCAATTGGCGCACTGGTTGATCGGCGACGACGACGGGTACCGCGAGGTGTGGACCAAACGCTGGCTGGCCCGCGACCGCCGCGGTATCGAGGTCGCCGCCGGCTGCCTGCTCGCACGCGACTCGGTGCTCGACCGCCTGGGCGAAATCACCTGCCCCGCACTGGTTATCCACGCCACCGATTCCGGCATCGCGCGCCATCGCGCTCGCCAGCTCAGCCGCGGCCTGGCGCACTCCACCTATGTGGAGATCACCGGCGCCCGCCTGGCGGTCACCATGACCCATGCCGACACGGTCAACCACGCGATCCGGCGGTTCCTCCGCGAGCGGCTCACCCACGCCCGCTGAACCGGACGTGGGCCGCCGGGCTCAGGCGCGAACGGACAGACCGACCTTCTGGAATTCCTTGAGGTCGGAGTAACCGGCCTTGGCCATCGAACGTCGCAGACCGCCGACCAGGTTCAGCGAACCGAACGGATCGTCGGACGGGCCGTAGAGGACGCGCTCCAGGTTCGGGCGCGCCGGTTCGGTGGCCTCGCCGCCGAGATCCCACGGATCGTCCACGTGCAGCATGGAACCGCGCGGCACCGATGGGTGCGCGGCCGAGGACGGCCAATACCAGCCACGGCCCGGCGCTTCGGCCGCCATGGCCAGCGGCACGCCCAGCATGGCGGCGTCCGCGCCACAGGCGATGGCCTTGGCGAGCTGACCCGAGGTGGCGATGTCACCGTCGGCGATGACGTGCACGTAGCGGCCGCCGGTCTCGTCGAGGTAGTCGCGGCGCGCCGCGGCCGCGTCGGCGATCGCGGTGGCCATCGGCACCCCGATACCCAGCACCTCGCCGGTGGTGGTGGCGCCCGGGTAGGAGCCGTAGCCGACGATGACACCGGCCGCGCCGGTACGCATCAGGTGCAGCGCGGTCTTGTGATCACTCACGCCGCCCGCGACCACCGGCACATCCAGTTCGGCGATGAAGGTCTTCAGGTTCAGCGGCTCGCCGTCACCGACGTGCTCGGCGGAGATGATGGTGCCGTGCACGACCAGCAGGTCGATGCCGGTCTGCACCAGCGCCGGAGTCAGAGCCCGCGCGTTCTGCGGGCTGACGCGCACCGCGACGGTCACCCCGGCCGCCCGCACCTGCGCCACCGCGGCGGCGAGCAAATCCGGCTGCATCGGCGCGGCGTGCAATTCCTGCAGCAGCGCGATGGCTCGTTCGTAACCCCCCTTGGCAACCAATTCGACCAGCTGGTCGATCTTGGCTTCGACATCGGCGTGCCGGGCCCACAAGCCCTCGCCGTTGATCACGCCGAGCCCGCCCAGGCGGCCGAGCTCGATGGCGAAGCGCGGCGACACCAGCGCGTCGGTCGGATGCGCCAGGCACGGGATCTCGAACCGGTAGGCGTCGAGCTGCCAGGCCAGCGATACCTGCTTGGACGAACGGGTCCGCCGCGAGGGCACGATGTCGACATCGTCCAGCTCGTAGGTACGCCGGGCGGTCCGGCCCATACCGATCTCGACCATGTCGCGCACGTGTCTACTCCTTGCTTGTCTGTGATTGCCGCGCCGCGGCTTGTCTGTGATCGCCCGAGCCGCGCGGCTGGACTCGCCCGCCATCGAGGTGCGTCCGTGGCTCGGGGGCCGGGGCTGGGCGCGCTCCGATCCGCAGCGGCGCCCGCGCACAGGGCCGCCGGATCGTGATCCACGATCCGGCCGCGCCCCGACTCTCCGCGAACAGGTTAATCGCGCGAGCACGCGCGACTGTCAAGCCGTCTAACCGCGACCAGTGTAGTTCGGGGCCTCGACGGTCATGGTGATGTCGTGCGGGTGGCTTTCCTTCAGGCCCGCCGCGGTGATCTGCACGAACTGCGCTTGCTGCAGATGCTCGATGGAACCGGAGCCGGTGTAGCCCATGGCCGCGCGCAGGCCGCCGACGAGCTGGTGGATGACCTGGCTGACCGGACCGCGGAACGGCACCCGGCCCTCGATGCCCTCGGGCACCAGCTTGTCCTCGGCGAGCACGTCGTCCTGGAAGTAGCGGTCCTTGGAGTAGGACTTACCCTGGCCACGACCCTGCATGGCGCCCAGCGAGCCCATGCCGCGGTAGCTCTTGAACTGCTTGCCGCCCACCAGGATCAGCTCACCCGGGGATTCGGCCGTGCCGGCGAGCAGCGAGCCGAGCATCACGGTGGACGCGCCCGCGGCGATGGCCTTGGCGACGTCGCCGGAGTACTGGATGCCGCCGTCGGCGATCACCGGCACACCGTGCGGCTTGCAGGCGGCGACGGCCTCGAGGATCGCGGTGATCTGCGGCGCGCCGACACCGGCGACCACGCGGGTGGTGCAGATGGAGCCGGGACCGACACCCACCTTGACGGCGTCCGCGCCCGCCTCGACCAGCGCGAGCGCGCCGGCCCGGGTGGCCACGTTGCCGCCGACCACCTGGATGCGCTCGCCGACCTCGGCCTTGACCTTGGTGACCATCTTCAGCACACCGGCCTGATGGCCGTGCGCGGTGTCCACGATCAGCACGTCGACACCGGCGTCGGCCAAAGTCATGGCGCGCGACCAGGAGTCGTCGCCGACCCCGATGGCAGCGCCGACCAGCAGGCGGCCGTCGCGGTCCTTGGTGGCGTTCGGGTATTGATCGGTCTTGACGAAATCCTTGACCGTGATGAGCCCGCGCAACCGGCCGTTGCCGTCCACGATGGGCAGTTTCTCGATCTTGTGGCGGCGCAGCAGACCCAGCGCGGCCTCGGCCGTGACGCCCTCCTGCGCGGTGATCAGCGGCGCCTTGGTCATCACATCGGCGACGCGGCGGTTCTGGTCCACCTCGAAGCGCATGTCGCGGTTGGTGATGATGCCCACCAGCGCGCCGGTCTCGTCCACCACCGGCAGGCCGGAGATGCGGAAGCGGGCGCACATGGCATCCACGTCGGCGAGGGTGTCGGAGGGGCGACAGGTGACCGGATCGGTCACCATGCCCGCTTCGGACCGCTTCACCGTCTCCACCTGGGCGGCCTGATCGGCGGCCGCCAGGTTGCGGTGCAGCACGCCCATGCCGCCCGAACGCGCCATGGCGATGGCCATCCGGGCTTCGGTGACGGTATCCATGGCCGAGCTCACCAGCGGGGTACGGAGGCGGATATCGCGAGTCAGCTGGCTGGACGTCTCCACCGAACTGGGGATGAGATCCGATGCGGCGGGCAGCAGCAACACGTCGTCGAACGTGAGGCCGAGCATGGCGATCTTGTTCGGGTCGTCGCCACCCGTAGGGGGGCGGACTGCGAGCCGTTCGCCCGGTACGGGATTACTCATTCGGATCGACCCCTCCTGGACGTCGAAAGCGAGAGACACCGGGAGCACCGGGGTCACGCACACTGATCGGATGGACGGCAGCGGCGCCGGGCTGGCAGCCTCGGAGCCTGGGCACCATGGTATCTGCCGAGCAAACCTCCGCTTCCGTCAGGCGCGGTTCCCGGGATCGGCGAAACTTGCCCACCACATAGCTGGCGCAGACCGCCCTGTTCTGCGTACCGTGGGTGTGTGCGTGACCATCTACCACCTGGCTTGCCGCCGGATCCCTTCGCCGGAGACCCCTCCGACCCGTCCGCCGCGCTCGATGCCATCGAGCCCGGCGAACCGCTGGATCCCCACGAGCGCCTTGCGGTCGAGGAGGATCTCGCTGATCTCGCGGTTTACGAGGCTCTCCTAGGGCACCGCGGCATCCGCGGGCTCGTGGTCAGCTGCGAAGACTGCAGACAGGACCACTACCACGACTGGGACATGCTGCGCGCAAACCTGCTGCAGCTACTGGTCGACGGGACGGTGCGCCCGCACGAGCCCGCCTACGATCCGACGCCCGAGGCGTACGTCACCTGGGATTACTGCCGGGGATACGCCGACGCCTCGATGAACGAAGCCTTCCACGGCGACGGCTTCGACGGTTTCGACAGCTGATCCGCCCTACCGGCAGCTGGGTCCTTCGTCGGCCGCCCCGGGGTACGCACGCGCACGCTCACCCCGCGGCCACCAGCCCCTGAATACAACAAAACGCCGACCAATTCATCTGGTCGGCGATCGTTGTTTCTACGATGTCAGCTAGCTACTGGGCCCGGGCAGGGTGGGCATGCTCGGAATCTGGAATGTAGCCGTGGTGCCCGGAATCGTGGGCTGGGTGGGGATTGTCACATCGCTACCCGCAGTGGGCGTCACCACCGTGGGCGGAGTCGCGATGGTGGTCGGCGGGACCACCGTCGACGGCACCGTAGGCACCGTCGAGGGGTCCACTGTCACCGGCGGCGGGGTCGTGACCGGCGGCACCGTCGTCACCGGGGGTTCCTCCGTGTCCGGCGGCACGGTGACCGCCGCCGAAGAACCGGGATCCGCCGGCTTCGTCGTGACATCGCCCGGAGTGACCGGCGCCGTGGTGCCGCTCACCGGCGGTTTGGTGCCCGCCGGATCGGTGATCGGATCCAGTTGAGCCGCAAGCGCTCTGCCCTCGGGCGAGGAATCGCGCAGCGTCTCGACCAGTTGCCGCCACTCGGCTTCGAGCTGAGTCTTCTTCTCCGGATCGCTGATCTGCGCGAGGTTCTTCTTCGCCTGCCCCAGCTGCGCCGCGGCCTGCGTCGGATTCGACTGGCTCAGAGCCTGTTGCGCCTCACCCATCTGACCGTCGGCCCGGTTCACCACTGTGGTCAGGGCCTGTTCGCTGAACACGACCTCCTTGACCTTCCACAGCGGATTGCCCGGCTCGGCGTTGTAGGAGAAAGCGGTAACACCACCGAAGACCAGCGCGAGCGCCGCAGCGGTTCCGAGGAGGGGGCGCACCAGCCGCAGATGCCCCCCGGACTGTGCGCCCACACGCACTTTTCGCGCGCCTATTTCTTGGTTGACCGCCGCGACGACCGCGTCCAGATCCGGGCTGCTCGGCAGGGGCGGCGCGATGAGTTCCGCGCGCCAATCCGCCAGCAGCGTCGCGAGCTGGTATTCCTGCTCGCTGTCGGTCTGTACCGGGCCGTCACTGGAGATGGCGTCGATCAGCGCATCATCACGGCGGACCGCCGCGATGTCCACCGGTCCGGCTTCGCCGCCATTTCCGTCGGCGTAGGGACCGCTGTCTCGCGATCCACGTCGCGCCTTCCAGTCGCCCCGACCGCGCTCGCCATCCCTAGCCATACATTTCACCTGCCCTCGCCACTTGAGACTTGAGTTTCGCGAGCGCCCTGTGCTGGGCCACTCGTATCGCACCCGCCGTACTGCCCACGGCGACTGCGGTTTCTTCTGCTGACAAACCCATGACCAAACGAAGGATCAGGATCTCTCGATGCTTTTCGGGCAACGTGGCGAGCAGACGGTTCATCTGCCGGCTCGCTTCCGATTCGAGAGCTCGTTGTTCCGGACCGTGGTCGGTGGATATGACATCTGGTACTTCGGCCATAGCCTCCGCCTTGTTACGGGCGGCGTTGCGATGGGCGTCTGCGACCTTGTGTGACGCGATTCCGTATACGAAGGCCATGAAGGGCCGGCCCTGGTCTTGATACCGGGGCAAGGCTGTCATCACGGCCAGACATACCTCCTGCGCGACATCATCGGCGGAGAGCTGTCCGCGCTCCGCAGCACCGATTCGCGACCGGCAATAGCGGACTACCAACGGTCGGACCAGTTCGAGTACCTGAGCTAGAGCTGTCCTGTCGCCCTGCGCAGCGGCAGCGACGGCGAGGTCCAACTCTTCGCCCGTGTGCGTCATCGTCAGCGAGATTCCTGGCGTTACAAGTGGCACCGGCCCGATGACCTGTGCTTCCGCCTGACCGGCGGAACGGCTCTAACAATAGCGATAGACCGCCGCGAACCGGGCAACACGGTGGGTTGTGGCCTCAACCGGGGGCAGTTGACCCGCGTCGGGCCCGATCACCGAAAGCGCCCGCCACGACGGGAAATAACGTCCGAACAGGCCTGTGCCTCGGCCGCCGCGGTGTCGTCCGACAGGCCGGTGCGCAGCATCGCGCAGGCCCAGCGCAGCGGCAGCAGTCCGTTGTCCCGGCACTGCGCGGCCACGGTGTCCGCGTGCGATCGGGCGGGATCGAGGTCGCCCGATGCCATGCACGCGGCCGCGACAAGGAGTCTGGATTTCACCCGGTGCCGGACCGAGGGCGACGTCTCGGCGAGTCGCGATCCCGCTTCCGCGTGTCGCCGGGCCTGTCCGGCATCGCCCCCGGCCAGGGCCAATTCGGCGCTGACCCAGTACCAGCGGATCCTGGCCCGCCACAACTCCTCGTCGAGCGCTCGTTCGGCACGCCCCAGCAGCCGACCGGCCAGGGCCAACCGGCCGGTGCCGAGCGCGTCGGCGGCGAGGCCGGTGAGCGCATCGCAGACGGCTTCGGTCCGGCCCGGAATGCGCGGGTCGAGCGGAAGCGCCAGCGCGGCCGCCCGGCCGTCGAACGCGGAAGCCTCGGCGTGCCAGCCGAGTTGACGCAACAGTGAACCTTCGGTGCTGGTGGCCAGGGCCCGCATGACCGGGTCTCCGGTCGCGGTGCGTAGCCGCCGCAATTCGGCGCGGGCCGCGGCGTAATACCCCTGGCCGCCCAGGGCGACCGCCCGGTGCCAGGAATCGCGGCCGCCCGAGGCGATCGGCAACTCGGCAGCGGCATGTCCCGGCGTGGCGCCGAAAGCCGCCGAAGCGAGGACTTCAGATCGAGTATCCAGGGACAAGTCCGGGACGAGCATCGGCAAACCCTATCCCGGCTCGCGCGCGTCGCCCAGAACGCGGCCTCGGGTACCACTCCGGCAACCGCACAGCGTTTCTGGTATTGCGCCGTGTTTCTATCAGGTAAATCTCCACCGACAATGCACGTGCGGCATCGACGCATATTCACATGCGTTTCTCGCAATTAACCTGGCCGCCCCGTTTCGGCCATCTCCACCGTCCCCGCTCGAGGCACCGCAGGTGGCTCGGATCACCGGCGCGGGGGCGCAGCTACCAGTCGAGACAGCATGCGCTAGCCTCGAAAAGCCTTGCCTACCAGGGAAAATAACGATGACCACAGGCCATGCCGGGGCCGAACGCGAACTAGCCAACCGAACAGTATTACCGGCAACGACGAGAGAAGTAAACAGCTGGAAGGTTAAATCTCACCATTGAAGATTTCTCGAACCAGTGCGTCGAACTATTGACGGAATTTCGCGGCTGGACCTAACGTAGCTCATCGCCATGGTCGGCGCCGCGCGAAATTGTGGCGACCGAGAAGGCGAGTCTCGGGACACCGCCGACCCGGCCGTGGTCCGACTACTTTGCAGAACCAACTGCTCGACATAGCTGACGAGCTCGCATCTTGAGGAGTTCACCGTGCCCATGCCGACCCACCTCCCGGGGCCGAATGCCGATGTCTGGGACTGGCAGATGCGAGGATCCTGCCGGGGTCAAGATTCCGCCGTCTTCTTTCACCCCGACGGTGAGCGTGGCCGCGCCCGTACCGCGCGCGAGATGCGCGCGAAGGAGATCTGCCGCGCCTGCCCCGTGCTCATGCAGTGCCGCAGCCATGCGCTGAAAGTCAGCGAGCCCTACGGCATCTGGGGTGGCATGTCGGAAACCGAACGCGAAATGCACGCCCGTCGCAATCGCCGGCGGCTCGCCGTCTAACACACCCCGGCACGGACCGCCAAGTTTGCTCCCATCCATACGGCGCGGCGCGCCGAATGCCTAGCAAACAACCGGCCAATGCAACACCATCGGCAAGATCACCGGCCCACCTCCGGCGGCGCACCCGTCGCGGGTTGGCACCGGTAGGCAGGCACCACGCGGTTACCACCGATACGCCTGCCCTCGAGAGGGTCGATGGTCGCGCACCTGTCGACCTGGCGTTTCGCAGTTGCTATCGGCGTGTCACGGCGTGTTCTTCAAGAAACGCCCGGCGTGTCGAAAGTTACCGCAAAGTCGCTGGGCCACAGCCGGTTTGCTGGCCACCCCACCGGAAGGGAGTCGATAGCAGCCCGCTACGGTGGTGACCGATGACACAGAATGGAGCGTTGTGACGACGCGGCCGCCGGCCGCAGAAGGCGACTCGTACCGGAGAGAAGCCGTTCCACCCAGCGTGGATTCTGCGGTATCGGCACGCGCAGCCGAAAGCATCGAGCTCGCCGCCCTTTTGCATCGTTGCGGCAAGTCCGACCAAGAGGCTTTCGCCGAACTGTACGACCGGACGTGTGCGCGCGTCTTCGGTCTGGTGCTCCGGGTGCTACACGACCCGGGGTACGCGGAGGAGACCACGCAAGAGGTCTATCTCCAGATCTGGCGTACCGCGGCCAGTTTCGACCCCGCCAAAGGATCGGCCGTGACCTGGTTGATGACGCTCGCCCATCGGCGCGCGGTCGACCGAGTCCGTGCCGAGCAGGCCCATACCCAACGCGAAGTCGCGTACGGGATAAGGGTTCTCGGTAACGAATTCGACGAGGTCACCGAAGAGGTAGAACGAAGGCTGGAACAGCAGGCTGTCCGTCAAGGGCTGACGACTCTCACCGAGACCCAACGGGAGGCCATCTCGCTCGCCTACTACGGCGGGCGCACCTATGCAGAGGTGGCGACCCATCTTGGCGTAGGGTTACCGACCGTTAAGTCCCGAATTCGGGATGGACTCACTCGACTGAAGAAAAGTTTGGGGGTGACGTGAGATGAACGAAGGCCAGGTCGATCTCGCGCACGCCGTCGCGCTCGGATCGATCGACGACGAAGACCACAGTTCGGTACAAGAATTGCTCGACAGCGAAGACCCTGCGCTACGCGCCGCGTTCCGCGCCGAAGTACAGCAGACCAGCGACGCTCTGGCAGCGCTCGCCGAGGTGACGGCAACGGCGCCGCCCCCCTCGCTGCGTGCACGGCTGCTCACGAGCATCAGCGCCAGACCCGGGCTGTAGTAGTTCACAGCCCGCCCGAAGCCCGGCCGCGTCGCGACCGAACCCGCCGACGTGCGAACCGGCCCCAGAGGCTCCGCCGAGCCCGCCCCAAGACTTCCGCGCGCATGTGCCGATCTCCGTGCCCGCGGACCACGGAACCACAAAGGCCCCCGGGACAACTCGTCCAAGGGGCCTTCGCTGTATTCAGCCTCAGTGCGCGTGACCGTGGTGACCGTGGTCGTGCGCCTCCTCGGCGGGCTTCTCCACGATGGCGGACTCGGTGGTGAGCACCATCCGCGCCACCGACGCCGCGTTCACGACGGCCGAGCGAGTCACCTTGACCGGGTCGACGACACCGTCGGTGAGCAGATCGCCGTAGGTCAGGGTGGCGGCGTTGAAGCCTTCCTTGCCCTCGGAGACCTTGCTGACCACGACGGCGCCGTCCAGGCCCGCGTTGGCCGCGATCCAGAACAGCGGCGCCTCCAGCGCCTTGCGCACGACCTCGACGCCGACGGCCTGATCACCGGACAGCGAGTCCCGCAGCTCGACCAGCTTCGCGGCCGCGTGCACCAGCGCGGTGCCGCCGCCGGGCACGATGCCCTCCTCGACCGCGGCCTTGGCCGCGCTGACCGCGTCCTCGACCCGGTACTTGCGCTCCTTGAGCGCGGTCTCGGTGGCCGCGCCGACCTTGATCACCGCGACGCCGCCGGACAGCTTGGCCAGGCGCTCCTCGAGCTTCTCCCGATCCCAGTCGGAGTCGGTGGCCTCGATCTCGCGCCGCAGCTGCGTGCTGCGGGCCGCGATGTCCTCGGCGGTACCCGCGCCGTCGACGATGGTGGTCTCGTCCTTGGTGACCACGACACGCCGGGCCTTGCCCAGCACCTCGAGGCCGGCCTCGCGCAGCTGGATGCCCAGATCCGGGTTCACCACGGTGCCCGCGGTGACCACGGCCAGGTCGTCCAGGAACGCCTTGCGCCGATCACCGAAGAACGGCGCCTTCACCGCGACGGCCTTGATGGTCTTGCGGATCGAGTTGACCACCAGGGTGGACAGCGCCTCGCCCTCGACGTCCTCGGCGATGATCAGCACGGCCTTGCCGGATTCGGCGATCTTCTCCAGCAACGGGAGCAGATCCGGCAGCGAACTGATCTTCTCGCGGTTCAACAGGATGAACGCGTCCTCGAGGACGGCCTGCTGAGTGTCGGTGTCGGTGACGAAGTAGGGCGAGAGGTAGCCCTTGTCGAACTGAACGCCCTCGGTGACAACGAGTTCGGTCTGCATCGTCGAGGACTCCTCGACGGTGACCACGCCGTCCTTGCCGACGGTGGCCAGCGCCTTGCCGACCATCGCGCCGATCTCCTCGTCCCGCGAGGAAACGGTGGCGACCTGGGCGATCGCCTCCTCGCCGGAGACCGGGGTGGCCAGCTCCAGCAGGGCGGCCGACACCGCGTCGGCGGCCAGGCCGATGCCCTTGCCGACCGTGATCGGGTTGGCGCCGGCGGCGATGTTCTTCAGGCCGCCGCGAATCAGCGCCTGCGCCAGCACGGTGGCGGTGGTGGTGCCGTCGCCCGCGACATCGTTGGTCTTGGTCGCGACGCTCTTGACCAGCTGCGCGCCCATGTTCTCGAACGGGTCCTCGAGCTCGATCTCACGCGCGATGGTGACACCGTCGTTGGTGACGGTCGGGCCGCCGAAGGCCTTGGCGAGCACGACGTGGCGGCCACGCGGGCCGAGGGTGACCTTGACGGCGTCGGCGAGCTTGTCGACGCCGCGCTCCAGAGCGCGACGAGCCTTCTCGTCGAACTCGATCTGCTTTGGCATAAGTCCTTTTCCTCTGGGTTCGGGAAGCGCCGAAAACGGCACTGCCCCGGCCCCGCTTCAGGCGGAAACCGGGGCAGCACACGCTTACTGGGTCACTTGGTGACGACAGCCAGCACGTCGCGCGCCGACAGGATGAGGTATTCCTCGCCCTGGTACTTGATCTCGGTGCCGCCGTACTTGCTGTAGATGACGGTGTCACCTTCCTTGACGTCGACCGGGATGCGGTCACCCTTGTCGGTGACGCGCCCCTCGCCGACGGCGATGACGGTGCCCTCCTGCGGCTTTTCCTTCGCCGTGTCGGGGATGACCAGGCCGGAGGCCGTCGTCGTCTCGGCCTCGTTGGCCTGGACGAGGATCTTGTCCTCGAGCGGCTTGATGTTCACGCTCGCCACGTTGAGCCCTCCACTTTCAGGGGATTTATGATCCGGGACTGTTGTCCCGGACCATCGGTTCGGTCATGGTTCTGACCCTGCGCATAGCCCCGTCGTCGCGGGTGCCGAGACCCTGCTCAGATGTCAAAAATGGCACACGGCAATCGTGCCGACTAGCACTCTATACAGTTGAGTGCCAGCGCTCAAGGGCGGGGGAGTGCCAACACTCGCCAGGGATAGCTCCCCACGCGATTAAGGGCTTTCTATTACTTCGGGAAAACTGTAACGTTCGGATAACGGATTGTGACAGTATGGACGACGGTCGCTTGTCCGGCCGCCGGTTCGATGTCGAACCGGCGTCGCCCCGAGCACTTTCGCTTTACCAAAGCATCCCAGCGCCACCGCATCACCACTCAGTTCCACAGCGTCACAGCTTCACCAGAGGGCAAGTCCACACGTGAGCCAAGGCCGTTACCCGCGCCCCCACCGGACCGAGGGCCGGCCGGTTCACGAGTCCGGAGCAGCGCGCCGACACGCGCCGGTTCGGCAGTCCATTCGAGATGGTCGGCGACACCGGGACCATCCGCTCGAAGGGAGGTGAACACATGCGAACGTCTCTTGGCATCTCGGCCGGGAACGAGGTCGTCTGCTCAGCGCTGGTCGCGACCGCGCCCAACGGCGCCCAAAGCTTCGACTACCGCGTCGTTTCGGCCGACGCGGCCCATTCCGACCTCGGTGATCTCGTCGCTTCCTCGATCGAGCTGATGACCAACCAGCTGCCGTCCGCCCAGCACGTGTCCTTCGACATCGCCTGGCCCGCAACGCCTGTCGCGGTCGGCTTCACCGGGCAACCCAACCCCGCGGTCGTGGGCCGGCCCACCAATGTCGCTGTGGCCTATCGCAGTAAAGAACAGGCGCAGGTGATCCGCTCGGCCACCGGCAAGCAGCGCGACCTACGGCTGGTCCCGGAAAGCACTGCGGCGCTGACTTTCCTGCGGCACACCGGCCTGCTGGACCGCTACGAGACGGTCGCCATCGTCGACCTCGGCGCGACCGGCCTCAGCGTCACCGTCGCCGATCAGGCCGACGGCACCGTGCTGCGCTCGCAACGGATCACCGCGGTCAGCGGCAATGCCATCGACGAGCTCATCTACCACCATCTGGTGGATCTGCACTACGCCCGGCGCGGCACCCGTCCCAATCGCGGCATGCTGACCAACCGCGGCCGCGCCGCCAAGGAACATCTGTCCGTCTCCCCCGCGGTCACCATCGATCATGTCGCCGGTCGGCCGCTGAAGCTGACCAGAGCCGATTTCGAGGCCCTGATCGCCACTCTGCTCGACGATCTGGCCGAGTTCACCGGCGCGGTGTTCGCGAGCTCGCCCCGGCGTCCCCAGGCCATCGCGGTCATCGGCGGCGGCGCGAACATCCCCGCGGTTCTGACCGCGCTGGCCGACGAGTTCGAGGTGCCGGTGCTCAGCGTCGACGACCCGGAGGCGGTCATCGCCAAAGGCGCGGCGCTGGTGGCCGACGCGGCCCAGCCGTCCATGTTCCCGGTGGCCGCCGCGCTCGGCAACGACGCGCCGGTCGGCACGTTCACCAAGGTGGTCGGCACCCTCGCCGGCGCGATCGTGGTGGTCGGCCTGGTCATCGGCTACGGCGTGAAGACTTTCGCACCCACCTCCGACGAAGAGGTCTCCCCCGCCGGCACCACCAACAGTTCGCAGCTGACCACCCAGCCCGCGCCACCGGTCGGCACCGGCGACGGCACACCGCGCACGAGCGGCGGCAACATCCCGCCGATCACCCAGGATCGGAGCACCGCGCCGACGCGCACCAGCACACCCACCACTCCGACACCGGCGCAGACCAGCCAGCAGCCCACCCTGCGCCCGGATCCGAATCTGCCGCCGATCCCGTTCCCGGAACTGCTCGGGCCGCTGCTCGGCAACCAGGCCGCACCGGGTTCGTCCGCGGATCCGTCGCCCCAGCGCACGGCGACGCCGGGGCCGACCACGGGTCCGGCCCAAACCAGGATTCCGATGCCCTCGCCGCGGAGCGATTCCGGCTCGTCCAGCGGCAGGAACGGCTAGACGCTCGCGACGGCCCAGGTCCGAGTGGGCGTGATGGTGATCAGGATGCGGTCGTCGTCGGTGGGGATCAGGTCCGCGTCGGCCCGGAGATACTTCTCCCGGATGCGCGCGGTCCACCGGCCCTGCCGATCGTCCGTGAGTTCGGCGTCACCGATGATTCGGATCTGACGGTTCGGTCGCTGACCGTCGGCGCGCAGACCGAGTTCGTGATCGACCACCACGCCGACGCGCGAGTTCAGGCGGATACGCCGCACGTGCGGACGATCGGCGAAGCTCGTCAGCCGGAAAGCGCTGCCGTCCCACAGGAACCAGATCGGGGTGACGTGCGGATATCCGGCCGCATCGATGGTGGCCAGATACGCGACAGTGTCGTCGGCGAGCAGCCCGGCGATTTCCGCCTGGCGGAGCTGACGCATGATTCGCACCTCCCCGAGCCCGCGCTATTCGAACCTATGTTCGATTCTAGCTCGAGTCCGGGACGGTCAGCGTTCGGCGGAGGCCTCCGCGATGAAGGCCGCCATCACGGCGGCGCATTCGGCGGCGTGGGTTTCCAGCAGGAAGTGGCCGCCGTCGTAGACATGCATCTCCAGCCGATCCAGCACCCGGGCATAGGCCATGATCTCGGGCAAGTCGTAGAATGGGTCGTGCCGGCCCCACAGCACCAGGCACGGCGGCTGGTGCGTGCGGTGATAGTCGGCCAGCTCGGGGAAGCGAGCAACGTGCGCGCCGTAGGAGGTATAGAGCTGGAATTGGGCCTCGATGCAACCCGGTCGCGACAGCCGTTCCCAGTCCAGCTGCCAGCCCTCGGGCGGCGGCAGGTCACGTACCCGATCGGGCAGACCGCCCAGGTACTGGTATCTAGTGCTCTCGAAGTTCATCCAGTCCGGCAGCGCGGCGCGGTTGGCTTCGGAGGGATCGGCCCAATAGGCGCGGGAACTGTCCCACTGGCTGCCCATGCCCTCGTCGTGGGCATTGCCGTTCTGCACGATGAGGCCGAGGATGCGCTCGGGGTGCCGCGTGGCGAGGTAGTAGCCCACCGGTGCGCCGAAGTCGTGCAGGTAGACGAAGAACTCGTCCACACCGATCAGCTCCAGGAAGCGCTCGATGGTGTCGGCCTGGTGGGCGAAGGTGTACTCGTACTTGTCGACCGGTGGCGCACCGGAGAATCCGGATCCCGGCAGGTCCGGGGCGATCACCCGGCTCACCTCGGCCAGCGGCGTGAGCACGTCCCGGAAGCTGTACGACGAGCTCGGGAACCCGTGCAGCAGCAGCACACACGGCTTGTCCGCGCTGCCGGCCGCTCGGTAGAAGATCTCCAGTCCGTCCACATCGATACTGTGATGGCGTGGCTTGTGCACGCCACTATCCAAACGCGACGCGCCCCGCCGCGCCGAGAAATCGCGCAGATCGATACGGGATCGAAAACCGCGTCAGCTGACGCGGCTCACCGAGACCGGCAGACCGGGGTCGGTGGCGACGGTGAGTGCGGACGGGCCTGCGCCGCCCGCGATGACGTGGGCGCCGAGCGCCGCGATCATCACCCCGTTGTCGGTGCAGAGCCGGGGCTTGGGCACGCGCAGGGTCAAACCGGCCGCGGCGCAGCGCTCTTCGGCCAGCGAGCGGATGCGCGAGTTGGCGGTGGCGCCGCCGCCGAGCACCAGGGTGTCCACGCCGATGTCCTGGGCCGCGCGAACGGCCTTCATGGTCAGGACGTCGGCCACCGACTCCTGGAAGGAGGCCGCGATGTCGGGGATCGGCAGCTGGTCCGGCGTAATGCCTTGGCGCTGGGCCGCTTCCACGTGGCGCGCGACGGCCGTCTTCAGGCCGGAGAAGGAGAAGTCGTAGCGGGGATCGCGCGGGCCGGTCATGCCGCGCGGAAACGCGATGGCTTTCGGATCACCGGTCTGGGCGGCCGCGTCCAGGGCGGGACCGCCGGGATAGCCGAGTCCGAGCAAGCGCGCGACCTTGTCGAAGGCCTCCCCGGCCGCGTCGTCGACGGTGCTGCCGAGTTCGATAATCGGCTCGGCCAGGTCGGCTACGTGCAGCAGATGCGTGTGGCCGCCGGAGACCAGCAACGCGACGCAGGGTGGCATCGGACCGTGTTCGAGGGTGTCCACCGCGACGTGACCACCCAGGTGGTTCAGGGCGTAGAACGGGATATCCCAGGCCGCCGCATAGGCTTTCGCGGCCGCGACGCCGACGAGCAGTGCTCCGGCCAGGCCGGGACCGATGGTGACGGCGAGCGCGTCCGGCTTGGCGATGCCCGCCACGGACAGCGCCCGCCGCATGGCGGGCACGATGGCTTCCAGGTGCGCGCGCGAGGCGATCTCGGGAACTACGCCGCCGAAGCGGGCGTGCTGGTCGACGCTGGAGGCCACCTCGTCGGCGAGCAGCTCACAGGTGCCGTCGTCGTGCCGGCGCACGATGCCGACTCCGGTCTCGTCACACGAGCTTTCGATGCCCATCACGATCACGACAGCACCTCATCCGGGAGCGGCAGCGCCGACAATTCGGGCCGCCGCATGGTGTACGCGTCGGCGCCGCTGGGGTGGTAGTAGTTCTTGCGCAATCCGATGATGTGGAAGCCGTGTTTGGCATACATCGCGATCGCGGGTTCGTTGTCGGTGCGCACCTCGAGGAACACCGGGCCACCGCGCTTGCCGGCCTCCGCCAGCAGCGCCTCCAGCAGCAGGGTGCCGACGCCACCGCGGTGACAGACCGGGTCGACGCCGATGGTGTGCACCTCGGCTTCGGGATGCTCGGCGTCACCGAGCAACGCCACGCCCGCGTAGCCGACCATGCGGTCCTGTTCGTCGCGGGCGGTGATGTAGAGATTGTGCTTGGCCGCGAGTTCGGAGCGGAACGCGACCGCCGGCCACGGATCGTCCTCCGGGAACAACAACTGTTCCAGTTCGACGCAGCGCTCGATGTCCCGGTCGGTCATCGGTTGGATATGGATGTGCCCGGGACGGGTGCCCTGGTTCACCGGTTCATGCTCCCGTCCGGTCGAGCGTACGAAAGCTGTTCTCGACGGCGTCGGGACGGCGCAGGTACAACGGCACCAGCGGCTCGGGCACGGCGCGGTCGAGCACCTCCCGGGCCGCGGCGCCGACCAGCCCGGCGGGTGACGGCGTCTCCACCGGCAGCACGGCCAGATCGAAAAAGTCCACGTGCGAAGCCGATCCGGCAATGGCCGTGGCCTCCCCGGAGTCGAGTTCGCCCGGCTTGATCACCCCCGGGCCGGCCACGCGGACGCCGTCGCGATAGCGCGCCCAATACACTTCCCGGCGGCGCGCGTCGGTGACGACGAGCAGTTCGCGGCCGGGGTTGAGATCCGGCGCGGCGTCGGCGGCGATCGCGTCGAGACTGCAGACGCCGTAGACCGGGATGCCGAGCGCGTCACCGAAGGCGGCGGCGGTGGCCATGCCGACGCGCAGCCCGGTGAACGGGCCCGGCCCGACACCGGCGACGACCGCGGCGATATCGGTTCTGGAACGGCCTGCCTCGGTGAGGCATTCGAGGATCTGCGGAGTCAGCACCTCCGCGTGCGCTCGGGGATCCACCCGAACACGCGAGGCGACCGTGCGCAGCTCCACCGCACCGGCGGTCTGCTCCAGTTCCACCAGTCCCGCCGTAACGGCGGGTGTCGCGGTGTCGACAGCTAGTACAAGCATGATTGGCCCAACGATACCGGGTGGTACCTCGCCGCGGTGCGGTGCTACCTGCTCGGCGGATACCGCGCGGCCCGGTCCCAGGCCGATCACATTGACGCAGGTCACTACTGGTGGTCAGGGTGTGCTGGCACACCCTGGCGCGGGCTCAGGCTTCCGCCGTGCCGGCGATCCATTCCCACACGGCGGTGCGGACATCGGACTCGGGCTCGCGCGAGAGCCGCACGCGCAGGTGCCGATCGGCCAGGTGCTCGACGACGCCGAGACCCCACTCGACCACGACCACCGCGTCCTGCAGATCGGTGTCGAGGTCCAGCGCGTCCAGTTCGTCGAGGTCGCCGCCGAGCCGGTAGGCGTCCACATGCACCAGCGGTACGCCGCGCTCCCCCGCCCGGTGCTGCCGGGCGATGATGAAGGTCGGCGAACTGACCCGCCCCTGCACGCCGAGCCCCGCCGCGATGCCGCGCGTGAGCGCGGTCTTGCCGGCACCGAGCGGCCCGTCGAGGACGACCAGATCACCGGCCTTCAGTTCCTCGGCCAACTCCCGTCCGAGCGCCTCGGTATCGGCGACCGCCGAAAGCATTCGCGTCCGCTGCACCATCGCCGACCTCCGATCTCCGGGTATTCCGTCGATCGGGAGCCTACCGGGGGCGGCGCGTACGTCAGCGCCGACGGCGTCGGGTGCGGCGCCAGCCGAAGGGGCCGGGCAGATCCATCGAGGTGGTCTCCCGGCCGGATGTGCTGGTGGTGTGCCGGGGGCCGCCCCGACCGCCGGTGGTGATCGACAGCGAGCGGCGATTGACGTTCAACCGCACACCCGGGAAGATCTTGAAGCTCTTACGGAAGGTGAAAGGCATTCGAGCCTCCTTTCATGAGTGGCGTATACCCACGAAAGGTCAAGTGAATCTTCAGCTTCCGATCGACTGCGCGGTGCCGGCGCGATCGGGCGTCAGGGCACCGGCGCGGATCAGCAACTGATGCAGGGCCTCGTTGATGACGTCCGGGAATTGCAGGTGCGGCATGTGGGCGGCCTCGCGGAGCAGGATGAGTTCGCTGCCGGGTAGATCACGGTGCAGGGCGCGCGAGTTGCGGAACGGGATGACCAGGTCGTGCAGGCCGGTGATGATCAGGACCGGCAGGTTGGCCAGGGCCGGGAGGGCGGCCGATTCGTCGTGCAGCGCGAAGACTTTCAAGAATTTGACGACGGTTTCGATCGGGGTGCGGTCGATCATCAGGGTGGTGAAGCGAGACAGCGTGGGGCTGACCGGGCCGTGGTAGGAACTCACGTGCAGGATCGGAGCGATCACGTGGCGGACGGTGCTGCGTCCGGCCTGCACCAGCGCCGGCGCGGTGTGCACGGCCAGGCGGAAACCGTCCACGGCGGGGTTGCGCAGCAGCTGGGTGATACCGGCGGCGGTGACCTCGGCGGCGGCCGTGGACAGCAGTCCGACGCCGATCACCCGGGTGGCGAACAGCTGCGGGAACTGCGCGGCCGCGGCGAGCACCGCCATGCCGCCGAGGGAATGACCAACCAGGACAACCGGTCCCGTCGGCGCGGTGGCCGCGACGACGGCGGCCACGTCCCGGCCGAGCTGGGCGACGGTGCAGCTCTCCGTGCTCGGCGCGCCGGAGTGACCGTGGCCACGCAGGTCGAAGAACACCATGCGAACTCCCGCGCCCCAGCGCTTTTCGAGATCGCGACGCTGGAAGTGCCAAGACTCCAGGCTGTTACAGAAGCCGTGCACGAAAATCACGGTGACGGGTGCGTCGTCGGGCCCGCAGGTGCGGGTGGCCAGCAGGATCCCGTCCTCGGTGCGCACGGTGCCCGCGCGGTCGCGCTCGAACAGCGCGAAATCCTCGTCCCGGTACTCGTCGCGCCGCGCGGGCCAGAGCACTCGCGCGCCGATTCGCCGCAGTGCGTGCGCGCCCGCGAGCGCGCCGACGACCCCCGCCGTGGCCATCCCACCCCGCATGACGGTGCTGCGCTTCGAACGTCGCGATCTCATCGGAAACCTCTCAGACCAAGCCTGACTACCGTTTCGAGTCGAACACACGCCGTGGGTGCGGACAATGCCGGGGGTCACAGCCCGATCGATCGACCTCCGACATGGCGCCGGCGGACCCGCGCCCTGGGGGCGCAGACGATCTCGTAGTGAATGGTGTCGAGCAGGTCAGCCCACTCCTGCGGGTGCGGCCCGTCGGGGCCGAAGAGGACCGCGGTGTCGCCCTCGGCCACGCCGGAGGGGTTGTCGCCGAGATCCACGACGAACTGGTCCATGCAGACGCGGCCGACGCTGCGGTGGCGAGCGCCACCGAGGACGACCTCGAAACGTCCGCTCAGCGGGCGGAACACACCGTCGGCGTAACCGGCGGGAATGAGCGCGACGGTGGTGTCGCGCGGGGCGGTCCACGCGTGACCGTAGGAGACGCCCTCGCCCGCGGCGACCGGTTTCACCAGCGCCACTCTGGCTTGCAGCGTCATCGCCGGGCGGAGCCCGAAATCGTGGGAAAACGGACTGAGCCCGTATACCGCGATGCCCGGTCGAACCAGGTCGAAGGCGAGGTCGGGCCGGGTGAGCGTGGCGGCCGAGTTGGCCAGGTGCACCAATTCCGGTTCGAGACCGTGCGATTTCGCCGCGGCGATGGCCTCCAGGAACCGGTCCCGCTGCACATCGATGAAGGGGTGCCCGGGTTCGTCGGCATGCGCGAGGTGGGAGAAGATCGCGCGCAGCCGCACCGTCCGGTCCGCCACCAGGGTGCGCAGGGCCGTGAGCACCTGGGGATATTCGACCGGGGCGATGCCATTGCGATGCAGGCCGGTGTCGACCTTCAGCGTGACGATCGCCTGCCGCCCCAGCGCGCGAGCAGCCTGCTCGACGGCCCGCAGATGCTGCAGCGAAGACACCCCGAGCTCGATGCCGGCGTCGATGGCGGCCGCGAAATCGGCATCGGAATTATTGAGCCAGCACAGGACCGGCGCGGTGA
The DNA here is from genome assembly GCF_017875645.1 of Nocardia goodfellowii. Classification (NCBI taxonomy): domain Bacteria; kingdom Bacillati; phylum Actinomycetota; class Actinomycetes; order Mycobacteriales; family Nocardiaceae; genus Nocardia; species Nocardia goodfellowii. Next base: position 238,865 of record NZ_JAGGMR010000001.1, read on the forward strand.
TGCCCGCCGTCCGTAATGCCAGCGCCTCACCGACCGTCGCCACCCCCAACTCGGCCGCACCCGCCGCCAGCGCCGCCCGGCCGACCTCGACCGCACCGTGGTTGTAGCCGTCGGCCTTCACCACTGCCATCACCGCCGCGTCTCCCGCGTGCCGACGCAGGATCCGCACGTTGTGGGCAATGGCATCCAGATCGACGACCGTCTCCACTTGCGCATTCACAGGGACCGATCCTGCCATCCCGGCCTCGGCGCTCCCGCAACCCGTCAGCCGAACGGCGCAGGTCAGGTGGCAGCTGTCCGTTTTGTCAGTACTGTGGCTTTCGGGTCGGGTCGATGATTAGGAGTCACACACGTGAGTTTGCGTCTCACCTTCGCCCTGGGCCTCACCGCCCTCGGCCTCACCGCACTCGCACCCAGCGCGGCGGCCACGGAACTGGCCCCCGGTCTCTGGTGTGAGAACTACTCCTGCCGCAACGACACGGACGACATATACCGCGTCGAGGCCGAAGTAACTTGCTGGACTGGAACTTCCACGCAGACGAGGTATGTCGGGCGCCGCACCACCGAGCCACTGACCTACGTGTGCCCCATGAAGCACGAGCCGGACACCTGGGAGCACCAGCCGCCACAACTGCGGGACGGCAAATACGAATACGTGCCGCCGAAATTGGTTCCGGGACAGTTCATCCCGCAGTCACCCCTTCACATCGAGTACCGCAGCGCGGTCGTCGACAACGACACCGCCCCGGCGCCCTCGGGTTCCGGCGGCTGATCGCCTAGGCACTCGCCGTGCCGAGCGCGCGGAGGGTGCCGATCGCGGTCCGGAGCTGAGCTGAAAGGGGACTCGCGGAAATCGGGGCGGGTGCCGAGTTCCCTTCGTGCGCCGCGAGGTTGGCGGCGAGGGCGTGCGCGCGGGCGGCTGCGGCAGCGGCCCAGCGCGCGTCCGCGCCGGCGGCGAGCAGCGCGCCGATGACTCCGGACAGGACGTCGCCGGACCCCGCGGTGGCAGCCCACGAACCGCCCGCCTCGTTCACCAGCACCGGGCGGCCCGGGGTCGCGACGAGGGTGGCTCGCCCCTTGAGAAGCACTGTCAGCCCCCAGGATTCGGCGAGCTCCCGGACGGCCGCGACGCGGTCGGCACCCAATTTCCGTCCGGTCAGACGGGCGAATTCACCCGCGTGCGGGGTGAGGACCGTCGGGGCCGACCGGCCGCGAACCAGGTCGGGATTCGCGGCGAGCATCGTGAGGCCGTCGGCGTCGACCACGACGGGCAGGTCCGTGGCGAGAATTTCGGTGAGCCGTTGGTGCGCGTCGGAATCGGTGCCCGCGCCCGGACCGAACACCCAGGCCTGTACCCGGCCGGTGGATGAGATGGTTTGGCTGGCAATGACTTCCGGTAGGTGAGCGAGTACCTGCGACGCACCGGTCCCGACGTAGCGGACCAGCCCGGAAGTGGCCGCTACGGCCGCGCCGGTGCACAGCACGGCCGCACCGGGGTAGGTCGCGCTGCCCGCGCACACACCGACGACGCCCTGCGTGTACTTGTCATCGGTCGCGTGCGGCACGGGCCAGGCCGCACCGATCGCCGCCGGTGCCAGCGCCACCAGTCCCGGCTCGGGAAGACGTAAACCGATCGGCACCAACTCGATTCGGCCACACCACGCGGCGGCGAGCGCGTGCACCGGTTTGTACGCACCGAACGCGACCGTGACATCGGCGCGGACCGCGGGACCCTCGACCGCACCGGTATCCGGATCGACACCACTGGGCAGATCGGCGGCGATGATCGGAACATCGATCCCCGCAACGATTTTCGCCGCTCCGGTCCGCAACGGCCCCCGACCGGAGATGCCCACGATGCCGTCGATCACCAGGTGCGCGTCGCCGATGTCCGCTCGGACACGACCACCGGTCTGCCGAAACGCGGCCAGTCCGCGCGCATGCGCCCGTTCGGGATTCAACAACACCGCCGACACCGAGACACCTCGCCGACGCAACATCGATCCGGCCCACAGCGCGTCACCCCCGTTGTCCCCGGACCCGACCAGCAAGGTGACCGACCGCCCGGCCACGCCGCCGGTTCGTGCTCGCAGCTCTCCCGCCACCACGGTCGCCAGCCCATAGGCGGCTCGCCGCATCGGCACACCGTCGGGCACGCGCGTGAACAGCTCCGCCTCCGCCGCGCGGATCTCGTCGGCGGTGAAGTATCCCCGCCGGTCAGCCGCGCCGGAATCCTGCGCCATACCTGCTCGCCTCCCACGACTCGATCGGAACGTGACCGGGTTCATCGCCCGGACCGACCCTACCGGCCCCGGCGGAAGCCGAGACGGCATGCGACGACCCGGCGGCTAGGCTTCGGATTCATGCTGTTCGACAGTCGCGTGAAGTCCCTCCGGGTCGCAACCGGGTTCGCTGTGCTGGGAATGCTGCTGACCGGCTGCGGATCCGAGGATTCGGGATCCCCGACGACGACAACGGCGGCGCCCACGAGTTCCGCCGTGCGGCCCACGGACACGAAGCCCACCGCGGTCACCGTCGACGTGGATGACATGAAGTTCTCACCCGATACCGTGACCGTGCGAGTGGGCGACACCGTGACGTGGAAGTTCGCCGACAAGGTGCCGCATTCGGTGCAGGGCATCGGCGACAAGGCGATGGGCATCAACAGCCCCATCTTCGATCAGGGCGAGTGGAGCTACACCTTCACCATGCCGGGGACCTACCGCTACCTGTGCTCGCTGCACCCCGAGATGCGGGGAACAGTCACCGTCAACTGATCCGCGCGGCGCTCACTCGACGGTGACCGACTTGGCCAGGTTTCGCGGCTTGTCCACGTCGTAGCCACGCGCCTGGGCGACCTCGGCCGCGAAGATCTGCAACGGGATGGTCGACAGGAGCGGCTGGAACAGGGTCGGCGCGGACGGGATTTCGATCAGATCGTCGGCGAAGGGACGCACCGTGTCGTCGCCTTCCTCGGCGATGACGATGGTGCGGGCGCCGCGCGCCTGGATCTCACGAATATTGCTGAGCAACTTGGAGTGCAGGACCGCGCGGCCCTTCGGCGACGGCATCACGATGATCACCGGCAAACCGTCCTCGATCAGGGCGATCGGGCCGTGCTTGAGCTCGCCCGCCGCGAAACCCTCCGCGTGCATGTAGGCGAGTTCCTTCAGTTTCAGCGCGCCTTCCAGCGCCACCGGGTAGCCGACGTGACGGCCGAGGAACAGCACCGTCGGGACGTGCGCGAGTTCCCGGGCGATGGCGCGAACCTGCGGAGCGGTGTCCAGGACCCGCTCGACGAGCTTCGGCATCGCTTCCAGTTCGGCGAACTCACGAGCGACCTCGTCGGGGTACTTGGTGCCGCGGGCCTGCGCCAGCGCCAGCCCGACCAGATAATTGGCGGCGACCTGCGCCAGGAAGGCCTTGGTCGAGGCGACGCCGATCTCCGGACCGGTGCGGGTGTAGAACACCGCGTCCGACTCGCGCGGGATCTGCGCGCCGTTGGTGTTGCAGATGGCCAGGACGCGCGCCTTCTGCTCCTTGGCGTGCCGGACGGCCTCGAGCGTGTCCGCGGTCTCGCCGGACTGGGAGATCGCGACCACCAGGGTGGAGCGGTCCAGCACCGGATCGCGGTAACGGAATTCGCTGGCCAACTCCACCTCGACGGGCAGGCGCGTCCAGTGCTCGATCGCGTATTTGGCCAGCAACCCGGCGTGATAGGAACTGCCGCAGGCGACGACGAAGACCTTGTCGAATTCCCGGAGCTCCTGATCGGCGAGGCGCTGTTCGTCGAGAACGATGCGGCCGCCGTGCTCGTCCATGACGAAATGCCCGATCAAGGTGTCCGCGACGGCGGCGGGCTGCTCCTCGATCTCCTTGAGCATGAAGTAGTCGTGACCGCCCTTCTCGGCGGCGGCGAGATCCCAGTCGATGGTGAAGGGACGAGTCTCCACATCGGCGTTGCCGGCGAAATCGGTGACCTGGTAGCTGTCGGCGGTGATCACGACGGCCTGGTCCTGCCCGAGTTCGACCGCCTCGCGGGTGTGCTCGATGAACGCGACGACATCGGACCCGATGAACATCTCGCCCTCGCCGACACCGACGACCAGCGGCGTATTGCGGCGCGCGGCAATGATCTTGTCGGGATGATCGGCGTGCGTGAAGACCAGGGTGAACGCGCCCTCGAGCCGGCGCAGTACCGCCAGCGCGCTCGCTTCGAAGTCGCCCGCGGTCGGGCCCGCCGCGTAGGCGCGGGCCACCAGGTGCACGGCGACCTCGGTGTCGGTGTCGCTGCCGAGTTCGACCCCCGCCTCTTCCAGTTCCTTCCGCAACGGCACGAAGTTCTCGATGATGCCGTTGTGCACCACCGCCAGCTTGCCGGTGGCGTCGCGGTGCGGATGCGCGTTGCGATCGGTCGGCGCGCCATGCGTCGCCCATCGCGTGTGCCCCATACCGGTGCTGCCGGCGAACTTCGCTTCCCCGGCTTCGGCCAGCTCAGCCTCCAGATTCGCGAGCCGCCCCGCCTTCCGTTCCACCGCCAGCGCACCCGCGCCGTCCAGGATCGCCACACCCGCGGAGTCGTAGCCGCGATATTCCATGCGGCGCAACGCGTCAACGACAACACCGAGCGCGTCCCGGTACCCGACGTAGCCAACGATTCCGCACATGGCTCATCAGACTACTTATCGGATAACGTTCATGCCGTGTCGGCGTCTGTGAAATCGCTACTGACCACCCTGACCAGCCGGGGACCGCATCGCGTGCTGCGCGGAAACCTGGCCATCGCGGGTCAACCGGGGGTGGTGTTCACCCCTGAGTCCGGCAAGGACCTGCCCTGCGTCGCCTTCGGTCATGGCTGGTTGACCGGGGTTTCGCACTACCGCGGGACGCTCGAGCACCTGGCGTCCTGGGGTTTCGTGGTCGCCGCGCCCGACACCGAACGCGGGCCGATTCCGTCACATCTCGGTCTGGCGACCGATCTGCTCACCACGGTGGACATCTGCACCGGGGTACGGCTGGGCGACGGCATGGTGAGCGTCCATCCCGAGCGGCTCGCCCTCGCCGGCCACGGCATGGGCGCGGGCGCAGCCGTGATCGCCGCCACTCAACGCTCGGTCGCCGCGCTGTGCGCGATCGCCCCCGCGCCCACCGCGCCGCCCGCCGAATCGCTGGCCCCCGATGTGTCGATCCCCGCCCTGATCCTGTCCAGCGCCTCCGATATCGACACCGTCAGCTGCAACGCGATCCCGTTGACCGCCGCCTGGGGCGGCCCCGCGATCCTGCGCGCGCTCGACGGCGCCGCCAACAACGGAATCGTCGAAGGCCGGCGCGCGCTGGGCGCACTCGGCGTCGGCAAGTACGAGCACAAGACAGCCCGCGCCGTTCGCGGCCTGCTCACCGGCTACCTGCTGCACACACTGCTCGAGGACAAGAAGTACCAGCCGTTCGCCGACCCGGACGCGCAGATTCCGCACACCCAGGTCATCGATCCGAACGCGCCCCGGGACGAGGAGAAGCCGAAGGTCGGGATCGGGACGATCGCGTCCCTGCTGCGAAAATAGCCCCGCCGCGTCAGAACCGGCGTTGCCGCATCCACTTCGTCATGATCCACTTCTCCCCCGCCGTGACGAGTTCGCCGCAGTGCCGGGTGAGCGGATCGAGCTGCCCCGCGCCATTGCAGTAGCGGAAGTAGAGCGCCCCGCCCTTCTTCGGCGCCACCGACAGACCGGCCTCCGGAAACGCCGTCGCACCACCGGCTTCGACGTCATTGAGGTAAACGATCAAGGTCGCCACCCGCTGCCCCGGTATCTCCACGTGCCGCCAGCTACCGGGATCCTCCGGCGGAAAGTAGTCGAAGTGCGGCCGGTATTCCCCACCAGGGCCGTACCGCAGAATTTGCAGCCCTTCGCCCTTCTCCACCGGCCAGTTCATCAACGCCGACGTTCTCCGATCGAGCAGATCGATCAGCGCGTCCTCACCCCGCTGAAACACCGCCCCCTCGCTGGTCCGATTACTGATCACCTCATCGACCCCCGTCTCACCATTGACCGTGGTAGACCGCGCGAGCCTGGTCCGCGACCGCGCGATCATCTGATCGCACTCGTCTTCGGACAACACGTCAGCGAACAGAATCACCTGCGGTTGCCGCACCCGCATAACGACTTTGACGTCACGGTCATACGCGCGAATGACATTGCCGCCGTCAACCGGGCAATCGTCATAAACATAAGCAGTCGGCTCCCGCCCCACAGGCCGCGCACTCTCACCCCCCAGAAACCGCTTCACCGCCTTACCGGCGGCATCCTCGGTAAACCCCGCACCGACCATGGACGCGATAATCGTCTCCGCGGTGCACCCACGATCCACGTTCTCCGCCAGCCAGTTACGCCAGTCACTGTCTAACTTCATAACCATTTTCTTTTGTGTTCCAGGTGCTCAGACGAGCCAGCTCTCTCGGCGGTAGTACTCGGCCTCGGGGTCGTCGTCATCGTCGTCGATGGGGAGTACGACATCTTTCGATTTGCGGGCAGCGATGGAGCGAGCGATGGCCTCACGCTGTTCGCGCGCCTCGGCCATGAGGCGTTCTTTTTCGGCGCGAGCTTCCATCTCGGCTCGTTCCTTCTCCTCGGCCTCGGCCTGTGCCTTCGCGAACTCTTCGGCCTTTTCCTCCCAGAACTGCGCCATCTCGAGGGTCGCTTGTTCAGCGAGCTCCTCGCTCTTCCGCGCGGTGCGACTGCGCACGTCGCCGAGTTCTTCCAGCAGCATGGCCGAGCGCCGTCGGGTCTCCTCCGCGATGCGCTCGATCTCCGCCTCGTAGTTCACCATCTGGCTACTCCTCCATGCATGCCGCTCCGACCAACGTCCAAGCTGTCGATCACAGGGGCCCAGCTTCCGAGAGCTCGGCGCCGGTTTGGACGGGTTCCTGCTTCGGCTCACCGGTCACCGGAGCAGTTTTGGGCGTATGTTCGCCATCCTGCGCCCCCTTCTTCGGCGTACCGGTCGTCGGTAGGCCGGTAGTCGGTGTTCCCGCCGTCGGCTGCTGAGTTTTGTCTTCGGTCTTCTTCTCTTCCTTTTTCTCCTCGTCGGAGATAATGGGGTTGCCGTTCGAGTCCAGCTTCACGCTGTACTCGTGCGTCTTGCCCTCTTTGTCGGTCTCCACCAGCTTCGGCGTGCCATCCTCCCCGACCTCCAGTTTGTAATGTTTACCCGCGAGGTCGAATTCGGTGGATTTAGTCTTTTTCTCGTCGTCCTTTTTCTCGTCGTCCTTCTTACCGTCGTCGTCCTTGTCCTCGTCGGTCAGATCCTCGACAGCTTCGGAGATCGCCGTACCGAGCGCGGTCAGGCCGGTGGTCGCGACCGTGGCGAAGGTGCTGGCCGCCGTAGTCAGAGCCGTCGCCAGGGTGGAGGCCAATCCGCTGAGCGCGGTATTCGTGGATGCCGGGGTCGTGGAAGTCGGCGTCCCAGTGGTCGGCGTTCCAGTGGTCGGCGTCCCCGCCGGAGAAGGCGTCGTCGGGGACGGACTGGCGGGAGATGGAGTGCTGGGTGCGGGACTCGCCGGGGAGGGGGTACTCGGCGCGGGGGCACTCGGAGACGGGGCAGCCGCCTTTTCGGCAGCGGGTGCGGGGTACGGGTCGTCGTCCAGTTCTTTCAGCGCCGCGTTGAGGGTCGTGTATTGAGCTTCGAACAATCTATGCGTTTCGTCGCACTGGCTCACATACAGTTTTTGAAATGCGTCGTATTGAACTTTGAAGATGTCATCGAGCCAATCTTGACATCTGGTCTTGACTTTGTGGTTGTAGGCGGAATCTTCGCCCAGATAACCCGGGGCCGTGAGGTCGCCTTGGAGAAGGGAAACAACGAAATTACCGGCAAGGCCGGCCTGAACGGCGTTCACCGGACTGTTCGAAGGCGATAGATCCGGAAAGATCTCGGTCAACTTACCGAGCAGAGTACCGCCACCGAAAATCTGTGAAGCCAGCGCACCGGACTGCGCCCCAGAAATTATGTTATCGATGTCCTCCGGGGTCTTCCCGTCTACCAGAACCTCGGAATTTCCACCCAGCAAACCGAAAGTGAGGGACGCTTTCGCAATGACCGCATCCCGGAACGGTGTGATGGAAGCCTTTATAGCCTCCATCGCTTTTCGCACCTCTTGGCGATCCGAGGTGGCGCGTTCGAGTTGCTGATTGAGCATCGTAAGACCGGCGTTCGCAGCCGCGCCTTGCCAATAACTCGGCATCTTCTTCGCCAGCGTGTCCTGCTCGGTCCACTGTTCGTCGGCGGCCTTCAGCATCTTCTCCAGGCCGTTCGCCGTCGCCTCCAGCTTGGCGAGATTCATGCCTCGCTGCTCGTCGTACTTGGCGGCCAGCTCTTGGTAGCCGTACCCGTCGATACCTTTGAAAGCCCGGACGTAGCGCGACTCCAGCTGCGCCCAATACTGCAAGCCTGGTGAGCCTTCGTTCAGGATCTCATCGACAGACTTGCCGCTCATCTTGGCCGCGAAATCCGCCGGCTTGTCGATCGTCGTTTTCACCATCGCGCGTTATCCCCCGGAGCTCTCAGCCGGTGCCCGAACATGATCCGCCTGGTCATCAGCCCACCTTGTTGGTTGCCCGGGCGTTGTTCTCGTCGACGTTGGACATCGTCACAGCGGTCTTCCCGACTGCCGCAGCGGTGTCCTCGGTCGCCGTGGTCCAGATCTCGAGCCAGTTTCCCACCGTCTCCAGCGCGGCTTGGACCTGCTTGCCCTGATCGGCATACCGACGGCCGGCCTCACATTCGGCCCCGTTCCGGCCGGCGCCGAACAAATTGTTCGTGACCTCACCGATGTAGTTGCGCACGGTCGCCGCCGACCTCGCCAGATCGTTCGACGCGGTCGCCAGCGCCACCTGATCGACCACGACGCTGCCCGTAATCGTCTGAGCCATGCAACCCCTCCATGTTCACTTCACCCCTGGCCCGCCGCCGCCGAGAGACACCCGTCCGTGTGCTGTCCTACTTCCTTCGACGCACGCGACCCGGAATCGGTTCCATCGGATCCCTGGCCCGCCGCGGGACGTATGTCCGGAATCTACTGGGCGCGGGGAGAAGGTTCAATCGCGGAGGTCGAGGTCGACGCGCTGACGAGATGCCGGGCGTGCGGCGTGGCTACGATCGGCCGCGTGTCCGTGAAGCCCGCGCCCGCTGGGCGCAACCGCTTGCTTATTTGCTCGACCGTGCTTGATCCCGGTCCGTCCTATCGGTTCTGGCTCGATTTTCATCTGCGGCAAGCCGATCTGATCATGATCTTCATGGACGATCCGAGTAAGCGGCCGCTGTTCGAGGAGGCGGTGGCGGATCGGCCGGTGATGCTGGTGGCCGGGGCGGGCGATCGGCGGGACAACGCGCCCTCGGTGGTGATGCGGCGGATTATGGCCAACACCCAGACGGCGGTTTCGTACGCGGTCCAGAAGGGGTACGACTGGGTGGCGGCGGTGGATACCGATGAGCTGCTCTACGACGAGAGCGAGGGGGCCTGGCGGGCGCAGGAGCACGTGGGGCAGGTCACCTTCGCGAACCAGGAAGCGGTACCGGTGGATCACGAGCCGGAGAATTGCTTCGCCGAATGCACGCTGTTCCGGGTGAACGGACGTACCGACTTCATGGCGTACGGGAACGGGAAGAGCGCGGTGCGGGCGTCGCCCGGGGTGCGGGCCGGAATTCACGAGTTCCATGACTATGTGGGTGAGCATCATTACGCGGTGGGGCCGGTGATCTTGCATTATCCCAACCCGTCGTTCGACAGCTGGGTGGCGAAATTCAGTAACCACGGGGTGTTTTCGAATTACTGGTGGGACGACCCGAGTTTGCCGATCGAGTTGCAGTTCATGTTGCGATCACGGGATCTGGTGCATGCGGCGATCCGCAGCGGGGATTGGCGCGAAGCGCGCGCCTACTTCAGATCGTGGATTCCGGATGCGGCGGCGCGGGCGCGGATGTTGGCGGCGGATGAGCTCCGGGTGTACAGCCCGGTCACGGAGTTGCTGAGAGCCGATCCGGACCGGCTGCGCGCAGCGCTGCTCGCGACGTTGGCTCAGCGGGCGGAGTGACGGGGACCGGGCCGTCGCGCCGAGTCCACCTCTGCCCGAGTCGAATCCGCAGCTGCAACGCCCTAAGATCGACCTGCCGCGAATGGGGAGGAGACGGAATTGACGAATGGTGGACGACTACCGGGCGACCGCAGGGTCGCGCTGATCACCGGCGCTGGAGGGCTGCTCGGCAACGCGTTCTGCCAGGCGCTGTACCTCGAGTACGACATCGTCGCGGTGCATCGCGAACGGACGCCGGGGGTGCCGACGCAGTTCGAGTGGTTCGTCGATCCGTTCGATCCGCAAGCCGAGGTGCCCGAGAACAGTTCGCAGGTCTACTTGTTGCGCGCCGACCTGACCGAAAAGGGCGAGGTCGAGCGAGTCGTCGATCTGGCGCTGGCCAGGTTCGGAACTGTCGACCTGCTCGTCAACAATGCCGCGCACATGACATGGCATGCGCAAGGTGTGGTCGACGGGGATGCCGCGCTCGACGATTTCGATAATCACTTCCGTACGAATGTCGAAGTGCCGCTGCGATTGTCGACCCGATTGGCGCAGAAGAGCTGGCTGCATGACCGAGACCAGAACCGGGCACGCAACCGCAATATCGTCAACGTTTCCAGCCTGGCGGGCACGGGGGTCTATCCCGGCGGGCAGGCGCTGTACGGATCATCCAAGGCGGCGCTGAATCATCTGACCCGCCATATGGCCGTCGAATTCAAGGAGTTCGGCGTGCGGGCGAATGCGATCGCGCCCAACAGCTTCCCCACGCTGGTGCCGACCGAGAAGGTGCTGCTGTCGATTCTGGAGTTGGACCGTGGCGGGATGACCGGCGGCGTCTACGCGATCGAAGGGCCGCTCGAAACCGAGGCGACCGGACGGCATGCGGCGACCACTACGCCCGCGCCGCTGGCCACCACTCCCACGCCGAACTGACGCACCCGCGAACCCGGCCGGTCAGCTGGCCAGGTTGCGGGTGGTGGAGCTACTTTCCGAGGGTGCCTTCGTCGGTGCGGACCCATTCCTGAGTGCCGTCCGGATGCTGGTGGAATTCCCAGGCGGCGTAATCCCCGTCCTTTTCCACCACTTTCACGTGGTCGGCGATGCCGTCATGGTCGAAATCGGACCAGACCTGCATGGCTTCGTCACCGGTGGTGGTGATGGTGTCGAGGTAGCCGTCTCCGTTGAGATCCTGGGTGGGGGCGTTGAGTTCGACGGCGCCTAGGCCGTCGAGTGAGGTATGGGCGTCGATGGTGGGTAGATCCAGGCCGGAGAATTCTCCAGGGATGACCATGACTCCTCCTCAACCGGCTTCGGACGTGGCCCGCGGCGTGCGGGCCACCCCATCCTGTCATCCTCGCGCTCGCGGCGCAGCCCCCTTATCGGTTGGGGAGCGTCACTTTTTCGGGAGGACCAACCACAGCACCAGGTAGACCACGAACTGCGGGCCGGGAAGCAGGCAGGACAGAACGAACAGCAGCCGGACTACATTGGGGCTCCAACCGAAGTATTCGGCGAGGCCGCCGCAGACTCCGGCGATCCACTTGTCGTGGGTGGAGCGGGCGAGGCGGCGGGCAGGGGCGGTCATAGTGGTTCCTTTCGTCTTCGTTCAGCGACTTCGCGACATCGGCGCTGATGTCGTTCGGTGCGACATCTCCATTGATGTCGGTCGCTCTGTCATCCACTCTGCTCCGGAAATAGCCACCTGACATCGGTCCTCAGCCCGATCTCGACCCTGATTTCCGGGGACCGGATCCTCAGGGTCTGCCCTGAACCCGGCCCGGCCAGATGCCACGCGGTTGTCGGGCCGACGGCGGCGACCGGCACAATTGCGCTGGTGAGTACCACTTTGCATGCGCGTGGACTGTCCGCCGGCCACGGTGCGCGGACGTTGTTCGAGGATCTCGATCTGACGCTGGCGCCCGGAGACGTGATCGGCCTGGTCGGCGTGAACGGAGCGGGGAAGTCGACGCTGCTGCGGATGTTGGCCGAACGAAACCCGGCGACCGGGAGTATTACGTTGAGTCCGCCGGATGCCACGGTGGGCTATCTGGCGCAGGAGCCGGAGCGGATCGCCGGGGAGACGGTGCTGGAGTTCCTCGGCCGGCGAACCGGCGTGACCGAGGCACAGCGGCAGATGGACGCGGCGGCGGAGCGGCTGGCCGACGGGGGCGAAGACGATTACACCCCGGCGCTGGAGCGGTGGCTGGCGCTGGGTGGGGCCGATCTGGATCAGCGGGCGGCGGAGGTTGCCGCGGATCTCGGACTCACCGATTCGCTGGTGAGCGGGCTGGATTCGCCGATGACCGGGTTGTCCGGCGGGCAGGCGGCGCGGGCCGGGCTGGCGTCGGTGCTGCTGTCGCGCTTCGACATCCTGCTGCTGGACGAGCCGACGAACGATCTCGATCTGGATGGACTGGCGCGGCTGGAGCAGTTCGTCACCGGGGTGCGGGTGCCGTTGATGGTGATCAGCCATGATCGAGAGTTCTTGGCGCGCACGGTGAACCGGATCGTGGAGCTCGATCTGGCGCAGCAGCAGGTTGGTGTCTACGACGGAAGCTACGAGTCGTATCTGGCGGAGCGCGAGATCGCCCGCCAGCACGCGCGCGAGGCGTATGACGAATATGCCGACACCAAGGCGGGTTTGGAATCGCGGGCGCAGATGCAGCGCAACTGGCTCGAGCACGGTGTGCGCAACGCACGGCGCAAGGCGAAAGGCGGGGACTCGGACAAGATGGGCCGCAAGGCGCGCGCCGAATCCACCGAGAAGCAGGCGGCGAAAGCGCGGCAGACGCAGCGGCGGATCGAACGGCTGGACGCGGTCGAGGAGCCGCGCAAGGAATGGGAGCTGCGGATGGAAATCGCCGCGGCGCCGCGCAGCGGGGCGGTCGTGGCGACGCTGGCACAGGCGTCCGTCACCCGCGGGGACTTCACGCTCGGGCCCGTGACGACGCAGGTGGATTGGGCTGACCGAATTGTCTTGACCGGGGCGAACGGGTCGGGGAAGTCGACGCTGCTGGCATTGCTGCTCGGAAAGATCCAGCCGGACAGCGGAACCGCCACGCTGGGCTCCGGCGTCGAGATCGGCGAGGTCGACCAGGCGCGCGGAGTGTTCCGTGGAAGCACCTCCCTGGCAGACACTTTCGGAGCCGAGATGCCGGCGTGGCCAGACGCCGAGGTGCGCACTCTGCTGGCGAAGTTCGGGCTGCGCGGACAACACGCGATCCGCGCCTGCGAAACCCTCTCCCCCGGCGAACGGACCCGGGCGGCGCTGGCCCTCCTGCAAGCACGGGGTGTGAACCTGCTGGTACTCGACGAACCCACCAATCACCTGGACCTCCCGGCCATCGAACAACTCGAGCAAGCGGTCGAATCTTTTACGGGCACGATGATTTTGGTGACCCACGACCGGCGCATGCTGGATTCGGTCAGCGCCACCCGCCGCTGGCATATGAACGCCGGGCAGCTCTCCGAAGCGTGAGGACGGGCCGCCATCAGGCGCGGCCGGAAGATGCCCTCGTTTGTGACCGACTATTCGCTCTTTGGATCGGTGGATACAGCGGCCGCCCGGGGAAGGACCGCAAGTCGATCCGGCGCACACATTCCCGTGAGGGAGGGGTGTGCCCGGCCAGCTCGAGCAGCTCGACGGCTTGGCCCCAGCCGAGCCGGCGCTCGTGCCGCGCGACCTCGGTCCGCAACTCCGCACGGGAGACGCCCTGGCGTAGCGCGGTTTCCAGAGTCGCCAGCGCCGCCGGGCGGTCCACCGTGCGCGCCACATCGATCGCCGTGCGCACCGCACTGGTGGTCACCACCCCCTGAACCAGCTCGAGCTCCGCGGGTTCGATCCGATCGTGATGGACGACCAGACGTGTGGAGCGCGACGCCCGCGCCCCGAGCACATGCGTCGCCTCGTCCTCCCACACCGAAAACCCGTGCAGCTCAGCCGCGGTGCTGTAGGCCGCCGTCACCGACGGCAACCCCAGCAACAACCGCGCCGCCTCCACCCGCAACCGCGGACTCGACGGCGTGCCCGCCTCCCGATAGACCCCACGGAGAACCCGCACCCACTCCCCCCGATCGATCCGCGTCCGCATCTCCCCCCGCGTGTACTCGCACAACGCCTGCCACGAGGTGAACACCCCGAACTGCTTGTCCCGCACTTCATCGAGTCCTGGTCGCATGGGTCCACCATCCCCCACCCCCACCACCGACCGAATGCAACGACCTGGCGAAACACAAAACCTGGGGATAACCGAAATCCTGTGGATAACCGGCCCTAGACCGCGGCGACGCGCTTGGCGAGGTCGTCGGCGAGTTGCTGGGCGCGTTCGGGGTCGGTGGCTTCGACCATGACTCGGACGAGTTGTTCGGTGCCGCTGGGGCGCAGCAGGATTCGGCCGGTGTCGCCGAGGATGGCTTCGGCTTCGGCGACCGCGTCCTGGACTTCGGGGGCGGCGGCGACCAGGGCCTTGTCGGTGACCGGGACGTTGATGAGCACCTGAGGGACGGAGCGTAGGACCGAGGCGAGATCGGCGAGGGGGCGGCGGGTTTGGGCCATGCGGGCCATCAGTTTGAGGCCCGTCAGGATGCCGTCGCCGGTGGTGCCGAAGGCGGGCAGCACGGTGTGGCCGGACTGTTCGCCGCCGAGGGTGTAGTTGCCGCGACGCAGTTCCTCGAGGACGTAGCGGTCGCCGACCGCGGTGGTGCGCACGGTGATTCCCGCTTCGCGCATCGCGATATGCAGGCCGAGGTTGCTCATGACCGTCGCGATGAGGGTGTTGTCGCGGAGGGTGCCGGCTTCCTTCATGGCGATGGCGATGATGGCCATGATGGTGTCGCCGTCGACGACGGCCCCGGTGGTGTCGACGGCGAGGCAGCGATCGGCGTCACCGTCGAAGGCCAGGCCGAGGTCCGCGCCGTGTTCGACAACGGCCTGCTGCAGCTTGCCGAGATGTGTCGATCCGCAGCCGTCGTTGATGTTGAGGCCGTCGGGTTCGGCGTGGATCGCGATGACGGTCGCGCCCGCTTCCCGCAGCGCGGCGGGGCCCACTTCGGAGGCGGCGCCATGGGCACAGTCGACCACCACGGTCAACCCGGACAGGTCGGCGGCCGTCGCTTCGATGAGGTGTTCGACGTAGCGCTCGTGGGTGCCTTCGAGGCTGTACTGGTCCGGGATCGCCTGGCCGTGATCACGCGCGCCGGCGGCGTTGAGTACCCGGCCGATGCCGGCGCCGGTCGGGCGGATGGGGTTGTTCTCGGCGATGAGCGCTTCGATGCGATCCTCGATGGCGTCGTCGAGCTTGTGCCCGCCCGCGGCGAAGATCTTGATGCCGTTGTCCGGCATGGGATTGTGCGAGGCGGAGATCATCACGCCGAGGCACGCGTCGTAGAGACCGGTCAGGTAGGCGACGGCCGGCGTCGGAAGTACGCCCACCGGAAGCACATTGACGCCCGCGGCGGTCAGTCCGGCGACCACGGCCGCTTCGAGCATTTCCCCGGAGGCCCGCGGATCCCGGCCGACCACGGCCAGCGCACGCTTCTTGCCCCTGCCGAGAATTTGCGCTGCCGCGCCCGAAACCTTCAGCGCCAGTTCCGGACTCAGTGATTCATTGGCGAGCCCGCGTACACCGTCGGTGCCGAACAAACGTCCCATAACCTCGTCGCCCCTGTAAGTAGTGCCGTACCGGGAATAGCACGAGAGCAGGCGACCAGCGCGATGCTGGAAGCCTGCTCTCATACAGCTGCCACGCCGACCGGGCCACCCCCGACACCACCAGGGTGACGGAAGCGGGCCGGCAGCGAAGCCAAAATCAGCGCTTCGAGTACTGAGGCGCCTTGCGGGCCTTCTTGAGGCCGTACTTCTTGCGCTCGACGGCACGCGGGTCACGAGTCAGGAAGCCGGCGCGCTTGAGGGCGGGACGGTCGTCCGGGGTGACCTCGATCAGCGCGCGGGCGATGGCCAGACGCAGAGCGCCGGCCTGGCCCGAGGGGCCGCCACCGTGCAGGAGGGCGTGGATGTCGAAGGACTCCGAGCGCTCGACGAGCACCAGCGGGGACTTCACCAGCTGCTGGTGCACCTTGTTCGGGAAGTAATCCTCGATGGTGCGGCCGTTGAGCACGAAGTTGCCCGAGCCGGGAACCAGTCGCACGCGGACGACGGCTTCCTTACGACGGCCGACGGTCTGCACCGGGCGGTCGATCAGCACGGGGGCGTAGGTGGCGGGCTCGGCGTCGTAGCCGTATTCCTCATCCACGACCTCGACGGCGGTGTCGCCGTCGGCGGCCTCCGCGGTGAACTCTTCGGTGTATTCCTCAGGAGCGGTCACTGGGCCACCTGCTTGATCTCGAAGGGAATGGGCTGCTGAGCGGCATGCGGGTGGTTCGGGCCGGCGTAGACCTTGAGCTTGCCCGCGATGGCGTTGCCCAGCTTGTTCTTCGGGATCATGCCCTTGACGGCCTTCTCCACGAGACGGTCCGGACGCGTCTCCAACACCTGACCGACAGTGCGGCTCTTGAGACCGCCCGGGTGGCCACTGTGGTGGTGGATCAGCTTGTCCTGCTTCTTGTTGCCGGAGATCGCAACCTTGTCAGCATTGATGATGATGACGAAATCGCCACCATCGAAGTTCGGCGCGTAGGTCGGCTTGTTCTTGCCACGCAGCAGGCCAGCGGCCTGCACGGCAAGACGGCCGAGCACTACGTCAGTGGCGTCGATGACGTACCACTTGCGGGTAACGTCACCAGCCTTGGGGCTGTACGTAGGCACAGTGCTTCCCTGTCTGTAGTCGGTGTTGCCGGCCAGCGTGTGGTCGAGGTGTTCCCCGGCGGCCGGTGGAGACCCGGGACTCGGTGGTCGACCCACATCGTGCCCTTCGCAGAACACGGCCTGAGACGTCCACACGCCAACGAGCCACGATACCGGACCCGCATCAATTCACCGAATCGGCTCAGATCTGCACCGGAGCTCCCGGGTCGGCGCCGTCCTTCGGGCCCGGAATGAGATAGCGCAGGTGATCGATGTCGGGTTGCTCGCATTCCCGCTCGCCGACCGGTCGTTCGTTGGCGGTGGCGATGCCGGGCGGCTGCTCGTTCAGGATGTAAGGAGTGTGCGCGCAACCGGCGAGCGACGCGTCACCGTCGGCGGGCACTCCACTCACCGCGAGCATCAGCCCGCCGAGCGCGGCTCCGGCCCCGAACAGTTTGCCTTTGGTCTTGCCCCACAGTTTGCTCTTGCGCTGCGGGTGCTCGGTGTCGTCGTCCTCGTCGCTGTGCTGCGGGTCGCCCCAGGGTTCCCGGGCGCCATGACTCGGCGGCGGCGGATACGGTGAACGCGGACCGGCCGGGCTGGGGGTGGCGGGCGGGCGGGTGAATCGACTGCCCACCTCGCTCGCGTCCGGCGGCGCGATCTCCTCCCGGCCGACCCGGGTGGTCGGTCCGTCGGCGGGCGGCGTCGTCGGATAACCGGGGCCGTAGGTCACGACCGGGACACCCGACTGACCCGTGGGCTGAGCCGGGACGTCACGGCGCACCGGAGGCGGCGGCGCGGGTTCCGCGTGCCGGCCCGAGGACACCGGTTCGCCGGACTCGTTATCCGTGACCAACAGATGCGTGGCTCCGAGCACCAGTGCGTGCATCGGATGGTCCGCGACCTGCAGCCGATGGCCCAGATGATTCTGGAAGGCGAGTCGCAGCGCGTCGTTGAAGCAGACATTGCCGCACAGCAGCACCGTCGAGGTGTCCGCGCCGATCGAGCGGGCCGCGGCCATCACCTCGATCACCACGTTGTCGGCCGAGCGGGCATCCCGCATGGCTTCGGCGTCGACCGGGACGTCGACCGATTCGGTCGGCATCTCGTCGTCACCGTGCACCGCGACGACCAGCATGGTGCGGCCGTCGGAGTAGACACCGGTGGCGCCGATACCGCGCGGGTCCCGGTCGTCGGGGCGGCGGACGAGGCCGAGGGCGCGCACGTAACCGGACAGCGCGACGCTCTCCGGCAGCGGTTCCACCGTCACATCGAGCTGTTCGACCAGCGCGGCGTAGACGTCGACCTTCTCGTCGGGCCACGGGTCCGGGTACGGCAGCGCCACCACGTCGGGTTTACCGCGCAGGTGTTTGCCGATCGCCGCCAGCGGGTTGTAGAGCCGGGCCCGGAAGACCAGCTCGGCCGGCCAGGTGGCTCCGGCGACCACGATCTGCGGATGTCCGAGGATGTCGCGGACGTCGGCGATGGCGCGCCCCAGGTCCGGGCGCGCCTGTTCCACCCCCGCGGTGTGCAACCGGCCCTGAGCGTCGGCCAGCAGATACGCCGGTGGGGTATAGGTACCTTCGACCTGCACGGGACGAATGGGAACTCCGCCGCCGCCCGCAGCCACGGACACCACATCCCAGCCGAGATGTATTGCCCCTACACGCACTGTCACAGGCATAAGTGTGCCTGCTGTCCGAACCGAACGCTCGCGATGCCCGCCGAGCCCAGGTCAGCTACCGGATTCACGAGGCGGACTTCTTCAGGCGCAGCCGGCGCCAGGTGAACAACGCCAGGATCAACGCCAGACCCACCAGCGCGCCCATATCGATGGCCCACCACATCGTCTCGTGCTGCCAGAACTTGTCCGGTTTCGCCGAGATGACCAATTCCCGCAGGTCGACGGTCGCCGCGCTGGCGGAGTATCCCCAGCGGGACGGGAACAGCCAGGAGGCCTGCTCCAACCCGGGCCGGTCGGTCACCGGGATGAACGAGCCCATGGTCACCAACTGCACGACCAGCGCCAGGATGAGTCCCGCCATCATCTGCTCGTTGGACTTCACGAACGAGGAGATGAGCAGGCCGAGCACCACGCTGGTGATGGCGAGCAGCAGCAGGTCGGCGAACAACTCCACCGCACCCAGTGGAATCACCACGCCCTCGTCCGGGGCGTTCTTCAGCAGCAGCACGATGCCGATCATGACCGCGATCTGATAGGCCGCCGCGATGCTGAACACCAGGATCTTCGCCCACAGATACGCGAAGGCGGACAAGCCGACCGCGCGTTCACGATGGAAGATCGTCCGCTCACCCACCAGGTCACGCACGCTCAGCGACATACCCATGAAGAACGCGCCGATCACAAGGAACGACAACAGGGTCTGCGCCTCACCACTGTTGGGCACCACGAAATTGCCTGTGACGGGGTCCATTACGAGCCCGGGCTTCTTGAACCCGTTGGAGCCGGGCGCCGCCAGCGTGAGCAGACCGACGATCAACGGCATCAGCAACAGCGACAGCGAGTACACCCGGTCGGCGAACATCAGCCGGATCTGCCGACGCGCGAGCGTCGAGAACTGTTTGCGCGCATTGGTTTTCGGCGGCTTACCGGCCTGGCCGTTGCCCTGGACCGGCGGCGGGGGCGGCACCGGCGCGGACGCCTGACGCGACCGGTACGCCGCGAAGGCCTGATCCGGATTCGCCGCGACGTCACCGAAGATCTTCGCCCAGTCGCTGGTGCCCATCGCGCTGCCGACCCCGGACGGGTGCCCGCAGAACGCGGTCTTGCCGCCGGGCGCGAGCAACAGCACCTGATCGCACATGTCCAGGCAGGCCACCGAGTGCGTCACCACCATGACGACGCGCCCCGCGTCGGCCAGTTCGCGCAGCATGACCATGACCTGACGGTCCAGCGCCGGGTCCAGGCCCGAGGTGGGCTCGTCGAGAATGAGCAGCGACGGACCGGTGAGCAATTCCATCGCCACCGACGCGCGCTTGCGCTGCCCGCCGGAGAGCCGATCGACGCGGGTGTCGGCGTGCTCGGTGAGTGAAAGTTCTTTCAGCACACCGTCGATCACCTTCTGGCGGTCGGCCTTGGTGGTGTCGGGCGGGAGCCGCAGTTCAGCGGCGTAGCCGAGGGCCTGGCGCACAGTGAGTTTGAGATGCAGCACGTCGTCCTGCGGCACCATGCCGATACGGGACCGCAGGGCCTCGTATTCGCCGTGCAGACTGCGGCCTTCGAAGGTGACCACGCCGACCGTCGGGTTGGTGGCGCCGGCGACCAACCGGGCCAGCGTCGACTTGCCCGCGCCCGACGGTCCGATCAGCGCGGTCAGCGAACCCGGTCCGGCCTGCAAGTTCACGTCGACGAGCAGCTGCTTGTTGTTCTCGACGGTGAACCCGACGCCGTGCACGCCCAAGCCCTGTTCAGCGGCCGGTTTCTTGCGGTGGACGAGCGTGCCGTCCTGTACCTCGAAGTCGACGTTGCCGATGGTGACCACGTCGAGCTCGCGCAGCACCGTGCTCTGCTGCCGGTGACCGTTGACGAAGGTGCCATTCGCGGAGTTGAGATCCTCGATGACCAGCTCGCCTTTGCGCGCGACCAGGCGGGCGTGCTTACGGGAGGCCAGCGGATCGTTGACGACGATCTGGTTGTCGGTGGTACGACCGATCCCCAGGCCGCCGGGCGGAATCCGGTCGGCTTTCGCGATGGGTCCGGTGGATGCCTTGCCGGGCTTGGGCGGAACGATGGGGCGGCTCTTGAAGTCCGCCTTCATCGTCATGCTGAAGTTGGGCTGCTCCGGTTCGGCGGACGTGGGCGGCGGCACCGGTGCCTGCGGCGGCACCGGCTGATGGTGCGGCGGAATCGGTTGCTGCGGTGGCTGATACGCCGGACGCGGCGGTTGGTACTGCTGATAGGGCTGCGGCGTCGGCGGCCGTTGCGGCATTTGTGACGGCGGGTAGTTCGGCGGTTGCGCGGGCGGTGGCCGGTGTTGCGGCGCGGGCGGATAGTGCTGCGGCGGCTGCGGTCTGTGCTGCGGCGGCTGGTAGCTCTGCGGCTGCGCGGGCGGCTGCGGCGCCCTGACCTGCGGGCGCGGCCCCGGCGTCAGACTCAGCAGCGGACCTGTGATGGCGTCACCGAGGCGCACCTGGGTGGGACGATCGATCGTCACCGGCTGACTCAACCGGCGCGCGTCCACGAATACACCGTTGGTGCTGCCGTTGTCGGTGAGCACCCAGCCATGTCCCTGCCAGGCGAGCGTCGCGTGCACCCGCGAGACCAGCGGACTGTTGACGTACAAAGTCACCTCGGGCGCCCGGCCCATGGTGATGTGCTGCGCGGAATCGAAGACCCGTTCGGTTCCATCATGGCGCACGGTGATGGTCTGCGCCCCCGGTGAAGACATGCAGCGGATACTATGCCATCACCCGGACATCGGCGGTGCCCCCGACGCGCCTGCAACCGGTTGTTAAGCGAATGACAAGTGAGTGTTGTGGTAGTGAGACCGGCCGACTTAGGGGGAGCCTTGCCGAAACTTCCAGTAACCGCGGTCGTTACGGTTCTGCTCTGCGCGGTGGCCCTGTTGGCGGGCTGCACGCGCTCGGTGGACGGGCGTGCGGTGTCGGTGTACGACGATCCGTTCAAGGTGGCCGGCCTGCCTACTACGCAGGGCCCCAGCGGTCCGCGCCAAGGCGTCGAGGACAGCACGCTGAAAGCGACCAACGGTGACGGCGGCGAGATCGACCAGCTCGCCCTGAACGCCGTGGACGACATCCAGACCTACTGGGCCGCGGAGTACAAGAAGTTCTTCGACGGCGAGTTCTCCCCGGTCGACAAGCTGCTGTCCTGGAGTGCGAAAGCCCCACGCGCGCAGGCCCCGGAGTTTTGTAAGGACACCACCTTCCGGCTGGTGAACGCCGCCTACTGCCGCCTGGACAACTCCATCGGCTGGGACCGCTCGGTGCTGCTGCCCACCATGGTCGAGACCTTCGACAAGATGTCGGTGGTGATGGTGCTGGCGCACGAATACGGGCATGCCATCCAGACCATGTCCAAGATCGTGGGCACCAAGGACCCGGTGATCGTCAAGGAGCAGCAGGCCGACTGCTTCGCGGGCGCGTTCATCCGGCATGTGGCCGAGGGCAAGGCCAAGCACTTCACCATCAATACCTCCGATGGTCTGAACAAGGTGCTGGCCGCGACGGTAGCGATTCGTGATTCCAATCCGGACGATCCGGAGAGCGTGCACGGTTCGGCGTTCGAGCGGGTGACGGCCGTGCAGATCGGGTTCACCGACGGCCCGGCCGCCTGCAAGCGCATCGATGCCGACGAAATCACTTCGCGCCGTGGCAATCTGCCGCAGACGACCGGTGGTCTGTCGACCGAGTACGAGATCGACAAGGCGACCCTGACCGAGCTGAGCAAGGCGCTCGCCGCGATCCTGCCGCTGAAAAAGCCGCCCACCTACGACTATTCCACCTCGAAGGTCGACTGCCGGGACGGGTCGCCCACGCCCCCGGTCACCTACTGCCCGGCCAAGAATGTGATCGCGACGGATGTTCCGGCCCTGGCCAAGCGCGGTGCGGTCAGCAAGGAAGAGGAAGACAGTCCGCTGCCGGTCAAGGTAAGTGGCGACTACAACGGCTACGTCGTTTTCATCTCCCGGTACGCCCTGGCCGTACAGCAGGAGAAGAAGCAGCCACTGACCGGAGCGAAGACCGGTCTGCGGGCGGCGTGCTTGGCCGGGGTGGTCACCGGCAAACTCGCGGATCCGGCGCGCTCCGGTCAGCAGGGCGATATTGCCTTGGCCGCAGGGGATCTCGACGAGGCCGTCTCCGGTCTGCTGACCGACGGCTTGGCGGCGAGCGACGCGCGCGGTCAGACCGTACCGAGTGGTTTCTCCCGAGTCGACGCGTTCCGCGCGGGCGTGCTCTACGGCGAAAACGTCTGCACCGCGCGTTATTCGTAACCGCGCGGGCCGACCGCGCTCATCCGAACGGGGGCGGAGCCGCGGGTTCGTAGCGCAGCACGCGGTTCCCGATCATCACCTCGGTGCCCGGGATCAGGATCATCGGCTTGTTCGGGGTGAGCCGCACCCAATCGCGGTAGCCGGGCATGCGGGTGCGGGTGCCGTTGGTGGAGCCACGATCGACCAGTGTCACATCCCAATTCACCAGATGGATCTCGGCGTGCGCGCGCGACATACCGCCGGAGGAGTCCTCCACCTTCAGCGGGACCAGGCCGCGCCGCACCGCCTCGGAATGCTCCGGGTCACGACCGAGGACGGCGTCGGTGGCCAGCATGTAGGTCATGCCGTCGTCGAGGATCAGCATCCCCAGCGGCGGACGGACCACCTCGCTGACCGCCTGCGTCTGATCCACCGGCATTCCGCAGACCGTGCAGAAGGCCGAGCGCGGATCACTGGGATGCGCTCTGGCGCACTTGAATCCCAGCACCTTCACGACCAGCGAGTTGGCTTTCGCGGTGGCCTCCAGCCGGGCTTGCAGGTCGGGGTCCGGGCGCGGGGCCGGGTTGGTGCCACTGTCTTCGACATCACCCTGCTGGGTGAGCGCCTGGTGCAAATCCTGTTCGTGCACCGAGGTTTCCGCGCGCGCTCGCGGGTCCGGCTCTCGAGGTTCGGGGTCGATGCGAGCGGTGGGTAGCGGATAAGGCTGGGCGACAGGGGGTTCCGCGGAACCCTGATCGGCCGGTGTGCCGTCCGTCCAGACGACGGCTCCCGCACCTTGCGCGATGCCCTCGTCCAACCGGCTGATGCCCCGGTCGGCGGGTAGTTCCGGGGTCCGGCCCGCCGCGTCGTCGGCGAACAGCGCGATGGCGCGCCCCGGACGGGCGGCGACCCGATCGACGGTGAACGCCGCGTCGCTGCCGCGGTAGTGCTCGACGCCTTCGGGTCCCGCCAGCACCGCGGTGACATTGCCGTGCAGGAAGATCGCCACCCCGTCGTTCTCGGCCGCGGACAGAATGCCGAAATCGATGGGCACCCCGGGACTGATCCGCTCGGCGTGCTTCATCAGCCAGCGGGTCGACTGCCGGGCCACCAGCGCACCGGGCCCGGACGGGGACTGCCGGGCCGCCTCACGGACCAGCTCCGCCAACGATTCCAGAGCCCGGACGGCGGTGGATGCCGGATGCGGACGATCCGGTTCGCGGTGCGCGACGACCACCAGCGCACCCGCGATCCGGGCCACCACGTGCTGGCCCGCGACCACCTCGACCTGCTGATCCTGCACCCGAATCAGCCTCGGCCGAGTAGGTGGTTCTGGATCGCGGTCATGTCACACAGGGTAGTGGTCGCCGACAGGGCGAGCAGGGGTTGGTCGATTTCGGCGGCCGGGCGGGCGGCGAAGCGATTGCGTCCGCTGATTACCGCTCGCTCGCGGAGGCGGTCTTCCGGTAACTTCGAAAGGCACATACGGGAGGAACGAGGGGCCCTGTCATGGTTCGGATGTCGCGGATCGCGGTCGGTGCGGCCTGCGTGCTGCTGGCCGGAGTACTGACCGCATGCAGCGGGGTAGCCGGCACTCCCACCGCCGGCGAACTGGATGTTCGCCGGCTGGAAGTCGGGCCGTACCCGGTGGACCGGCACAAATACGACCAGAACTCGAGCGGCAAAGGCGCGCTGCTGGAAGGCATGCGCATGGCCGATGTCGTTCCTCCCGCGGTGAAGGTGGACTCCTCCCTCATCTACGGACGTGGCAACACCGTTTTCACCGATTCGGAAACCGCGATCGACTTCCTGGCGAATGTCTCGAAACCGATTGTGGAAAAGCGAAAGATGATCGCGGGCTATGCCGCGAGCGGCGCCGACCAGCCCGATCCCGAAGGTACGACCCGTCCCGCGGAGGGCACCACCGCCATCACGACGGTAGTGCTGCGTTTCCCCGACGAGTCCACCGCCAAGACCGCCGCCAGAGAACTCGAGGACGCCGATATCGGCGTCTCCCCCGACAATCGCAAACTGCTGTCGACGAAGTATCCGGACGCCTTTCTGCACTGGCGCCCCGGCGTTGCCAATGTCGGGGCATTCCACGCCTACAAGAGCTTCGTGATCTCGCTGTTCGTGGCACGTCCCCGAGCCGACAGCGCCGACCTGATCAGCTGGGTGGACAAGACGCTCGCCGTGCAACTCCCGGTGCTGGACGGTTTCCAACCCACCCCGGCCGACAAACTGGATTCGCTGAAGGTCGATCCCGAGGGGCTGCTGGCGCGCGTCGTCGTGCAGGACCGCAAGGAGCACACCCCCGACGCCCAGAAATTCGCGATCTACGGGCCGAACAACTTCATCCACGATTCCGATGACGAAGGCCGCGCCGCGAAACTCATGGAGGAGACGGGCGTCGACAAGACCGCGCACGTCTCGGCCGGCTCGGTGTTCCGGGCGCGGGACGAGGCCGCCGCCCAGCGGCTGGTCCCCGGCCTGATCGCCGACGCGGGCGACACCTTCGACCCGATCAGCGCACCCGACGATGTGCCGGGCGCGAAGTGCCTGAAGCTCAACAGCAAGGGCGACACCGAGCGGGATTACAAATACCGCTGCTACGTGCCGTACAAGCGATTTGTGGGTCTGGTGACCAGCGACAAGGAGTCCGATGTGCGGCAGAAGGTAGCCGCGCAGTACGCGCTGCTGGCCAACAGTCTGTAGCCGACCGCCGACTGGCAGCTGCCGCTCGGTCGCCTGTAGCATCCCTCGCGGGGTCAGCTCGGTGGAGGGGAAACATCGTATCGGGGAGGAGCGCCGTGCCCAGGGGATCGCGTGCGGCCGTGCGGGTTCGGTGCGCCGCGTTCGTCCTCCTGCTTTCCGGTTGCGCCACGGTGCAGGGGCAGGCACTGCCCGGCATGACACCGGTAGATCTGGCGCGGCTGAACATCGGCGTCTTCGAGGCGAAGCCGGTCGATCGGTTACCCGAAGTCGCGGACCGGAAGTCGGTCTTCCAGATCGAATCCCGGCGGATGCTCGGCTCGCTCGTCGCGCCGTACGAGGTCGATGGAGAGCTCGGCGAACTGATGGGCACCCACCTCCTCGCCGCCGGTGAACCCGGCATGTACCTCGAACTCGGGGCCAACCTGCCGCCGCAGTTCCAGCCGGTGTTCGAACGCAACTACTTCATGTCCGGCGCTATGACGACACGCTCCAACGGCAACCCCCGCACGCTGAAAGGCCTTGCGGTGGGCATACTCCGGTTCCCCTCGGACGCTATGGCGCAGACGGCCGCCACCGAATTGGACGCCGCCACCGGCGAATTCAAGCCCGATCGGCACGGCATAGCGGTCCCGAACCATCCGCAGGCCCGCGCGTCGGGTGCGGAAGCCGATCGAAAAGGCTACGTATACGCCGCCCGCGGCCCGTTCGTGGTGCTGGCCATGGTCACCAGTCCGGTCTCGGACGCCAATGCCCTTGCCGCCCAGTTCAAGCGCGTCCTCGATCTGCAGTTCCCGAAACTCGACAAGCTCGTGCCGACACCGGTCGACGACATCCTCGACCTGCCCACCAACCCCGACGCCATCATGCGGCGCGCCCTCCCCACCACGTCGGCCGCCACCGATCTGGACGTACCGCCGGAAACGATCGGCGTGTTCGACCCGGCCGCCCACCTGCACTACGAACGCGACGGCGCGCTGCTGAAGCAGGTCTTCGCCGACACCGGCGTCGATCTCGTCGCACGCAATGCCGGAATCGTCTACCGGACAACCGATCTCGCGGCCGCGTTCGAACTCCAGAACGCACTGACCGAACTGGGTCCGGGCGACGAGGCGATCGGCGCACCGCCCGGGATCGCCGACGCCGCATGCGTGCAACTGGATCAGACCGCTCCGCCCTCGGGCATCCGGCATCTGTGCGCGGTGGTCTACGGCCGGTACGTCGCCGTCGTCGGATCACGCGGCAAATCCGGCGGCGCGGTGGACCCCACGCTGTATCAGCGTGCCGCCGCCCAGTATTCGATCCTGGCGAAGAGCGAACAATGAATCTCCCTCGACGCGGAACCCGCGCCGCCCTCGCCGGCCTGACGGTTATCGCTCTGCTCGTCACCGCCTGTGGCAGCGGCGGCAATCCCGACAGCGCGCCCGACCTGGCGAAACTCGACGCCGGTAACTATCCGACCAGCCCCCGCGATCTGGAGCGGGAACGCACCGCCGAAACCGGAGCCATCCAGGAAGCCATCCGGCTGGGCGGCTTCGTGCCATTGATATCGGATCTCGACAGCCGCCTGGTCCACGGACGCAGGGGTGTCTCCGGGAAAATCACACCCCAGCACCCACCGTTCACCTGGGTGACCCCGGTCGAGAAGTTCACCGAATTCGTCCCCGGCCTGATCGCCGGCTGGCGGACCGCAGGCTCCCGCCGCGAGCAGAGCCAACTCGGCCTCAACGCCGAACTCGCCCTCCTACGCTTCGCGAACCCGGAACTGGCCGGCAACGCGGCCCGCGTCCTCGCCGAGGAAACCCACAAGAAGTACCCGCCGAAAGGGCCGCTGGACATCGCCGGATACCCCGGCCACACCTTCCTCTCCCAACACGACGCCGTCGAAACCTGGGTCGCACGAGGCGATTTCGTCGTCAAGCTCTACGTCGGCAATCCCCTCGCCACCCCACCCGACCCCACTCCCCTGCTGGATTTCGCAAAAAGGGCGCTAGACAAGCAATTCGAGCTGTTGCAGGGCTACACGCCCACCGCCGTCGACAAACTCGCGGAAATTCCGCTCGACCCCGACGGCGTCCTCGCCCGCACCCTCCCCTCGACCCGCCCCGGCACCTACGACGACCCGACCGGCGTATACCCGGTCGCCGCGGAACTGCATCTACGCAAGCGCCCCGACCTGATGAAGCGGGCCTACGACGACGCGAAAGTCGACCTGATCGCCACCGCGGGCTCCCAGATCTTCCGCACCGGCGACCCAGCCGCCGCCAAACGCCTGCTCGCGGCCCTCACCACCGACCTCACAGCCACCCACCACCCTTACGACAGCCCACCCGGCCTGCCGGAAGCCAAGTGCTACAAAGACAAACGCGGGACCGGCTTGCTGTGCTATCTGCTCTACGCCCACCTGCTGGCCGAAGTAGAAGCAGCCCAGCCGCAAGAGTTGAATCAGAAGATGGCCGCGCAGTACAAACTGCTGGCGCACGGGCGGTAAAGCGGTCACGTAGGATCGCGCCGAGGTCAGCGAAGGAGGGGGCGGAGTGAAGTTCGGGGGCAGGATGCGGGTCCGAAGACGCGTGCTGGCATTGTTCGCGATGGCGTCGGTCGCGGGAGTGGGGTGCTCGTCGGCGACCATCGCCGGTAATCCGCAGCCCGGAATGACGCCGGTTGATCTCGCGGTGCTGAAGACCGGGGCATATTCGCCCGAACCGAGTGCGTATGACGCCGACATCGACAGCCCTGGCGACTTGCGGTCCATCGAGGCCCGCCGGTTGCTCAATTACGTAGTGCATTCGCATGAAATAGATCCAGAGATCGACGAACTCGGCGACGTCGAACTGTTCTACGACGGTGAGTCGATGACCACGTCGGAAACCTTCCCGGAGAAGTACCGGCCCGCCGCTGTCGACAACAAGCTGATAGCGGGCGCCTACGTTTCACGGATCAATGGCAATCTGCGGAGCCGCAAGAAGCTGATCGTCGCCGTACTTCGATTCCCGACCGAAGCAGCGAGTCGGAAGGCGGTCATAGAGTTCGACCAGATCGCCAACGTGGATCCCGGTCGGCACCCGATTCCCGTCGAGGGCCACCCGGAGGCCAAGAGCTCCTCGGCCGACGACATCACCACAATCGCTTTCGCATCGCACGGCCCCTACGTGGTGGTCGTCAATGCCGGTGTCCCGCAGGCGAATCAAAGCGCTCTGTCCAGCCTGGTCGCCCGGACGCTGACCCTGCAAACCGCTCGATTGGATCAGCAGAAGGCCATACCGCTGGATGACATCCTGGACCTCCCGTTCGACCCGGACAGCATCATGCGGCGAGCACTTCCCAAGGCGCCGGACTATCGCGATCCATTCGTCAGCGATCGCGATTTCGGCCCGTACGAGCCCGCTGGGGCGTTGCACTTCGAACGTAACCCCGCCGAGGTCAAGAAGGCTTTCGACGAGGGCGGTGTGGATCTGGTCGGTCGTCGTGGTGGGATCGTCTACCGCGCAAGGGATCTGGCAGGGGCCTTTCGGGTCCAGACTGCGCTGGTCAAAACCTCGCGGGAGGACGAGGAGATCAGCGCGCCCCCAGGTCTGCCCGACGCTCGATGCGTGAAACTCGATGCGACCGACCCGGTCAGAAGTTTCAATGAACTATGCGCGGTGGTTTATGGACGGTATGTCGCGGTCGTCATTTCCGCATCGACCATGACCGGCTTGCGTAGTCCGAACCTGTCACCGCGGGCAGCGGCGCAATACGCGATCCTGGCCAAGAGCGAATGAGACCGGTGATGCGACCCCGATATGCGCTGTGCGCCGCGATCGCCGTCGTTCTCGCTGCGTCGACTTCGTGCGGCAGTGACGATCAGCCGGGCGCACCGGCAGTAGACACAGCGGCACTGGATTCCGGCAACTATCCAGTGGTCCCGCGGGACGTCGAGACAATCCGCACGTCCGAAACCGGAGCGCTGCTCGAGGCAGTGCGTATCGGAGCCGTCACTCCGCTGCCCTTGCAAATCGACGGCAAGTTCTCGTTCCAGACCCTCGTCAGTCCCGAACGACGGCTCAGCGCCGACTCGCCGCCGATCATCACTTCACTGACCGAAGCGGACTTCCGTGAAGTGGCGCAGGGTTTCATCGCCGGTTGGGACACGAATGGCAAACGGCGTAGTCAGCCGAATCTCGGTAGCGCGGTCGAACTGGATATCCTGCGCTTCCACGAGCCGGCACAGGCCTTGGCCGCGGCTCATGCGCTAGCGGAACGACAATCTACGAAATTGCCCGGCCAGCAGATTCAGATTCCCGACTTCCCACTGGCGAAGGCGAAATATTCAGAGAGCAAGAAGTATCTCGACACTTGGCTGACACACAACGCGCTGGTCTTGCACGTGCACATCGAAGATCCCGTCAGCGAGCCGGTGGACGTCACCTCGCTCATCGACTTCACCCGCAGAGCGCTCGCCAAGAAAATCGAGATGCTGAACAGCTACTCGCCGACGCCCGCGGACCAGCTCCAAGCATTGCCGATCGATACGGACGGTCTCCTGAGCCGAACACTTCCCGTCGAACCTGGTCAGCAGCGCAACGGCAAGGACTACTCCGTAGTCATGCCACAACAGGCGGCAATGCATTTCGAAACCGGCCCCGCACAGGTGTGGGCCGCCTTGGCGGATGCCGGCGTCGACCTCGTCGCCTTCTCCAATGCTCGGGTGTACCGGGCACGGGATGCCAAAAGTGCGACCCGTTTGGCGGCGGCCTTGATCGCCAAGGACGCCGACGGCTGGCAAGCGATCGACAGCCCACCGAATCTGCCTACCGCCAAGTGCTTCGACACCAAGGACAAGAAACTCAACTCCGGTCGGTATCCCCCGGCTTGCTTTCTCACCTACGACAGGTACGTGGCCAGAGTAACCGCGAAGAACACCCAGGAACTGCACCAGAAAGCTGCCGCCCAATACAAGCTGCTGGCCTACAGACCATAGGAGTGGCCGATGAAACTCGTCCCTCGATCGGCACCGACGCGCGCCGCGTCAGCGATGCTCGCGGCCGCGGCGCTGACGGCGGCAATCGCCGGCTGCGGCGCGGAAATTTCCGGAACCGCCACCCGCATCCAACCCGACCTCGCGAAGCTCGACGTAGGTAACTACCTGACCAAGCCCCGTCAACTCGGAAATGCCAAGAACGAAAGGCAGGCTCGTTCGCGCGAAGCGCAGCGCCTCGCCGATTTCGTGGCCCTGCCATATGAGGCCGACCCCACTTACGTCGAGGACGCGTGGCCACTCCGATCACATATCGTGCTGAACCGTAAGACCCTCGGAAATTTGGTCATCAACGACACATTCGACGATGTCGCGAAGGATTTGGTGGCCGGCTGGGTGAATGCGTGGTCGACAGGCGGGGCGGATACAGACAAGCGCAGGACCGCGAACATCTCCGTGCTGATGTTCCCGGACGCGAAGACCGCCCAGGAGGTCGGTCCCGTGCTGGAGCACGACGACTTCACCTACAACCCGGACAATCAACCGGTTGCGATCACCAAACATCCCGACACGTACGCACATTGGCGTCCTGGCATTTCGTCCATCGGCTCGTGGACCGTGCACGACAGGTATGTCGTTTTCATCAAGGTCGTCGACGACACCGCCGCGCCTGATCTTCCGGCACTCGTCGGACACGTCGAACGGCTGCTCGACGTGCAGATTCCGCTGCTCAAAGAATTTCAGCCGACACCGGCCGCGGACCTCCTCCGAATTCCACTTGATCCGCTCGGTGTGGTGGGTCGCACACTACCGAGCAACCCGGAGTCACCGAATCGACCCGAACCGGACAGCTATTACTCCGGCCGAGGAGCTATGACGCTGTTCTTGAACGCCGATTCCACGACCTTGCCGAAGTTGACCGGTGCCGAGTTCGAGGCCGTCTCCTTCGGCGACGCGGTGGTTTTCCGCAGCCGGACCGCCCGCGGCGCGGGCGTGCTGTGGGACGAATGGAAGTTGTCGAAAAATCTCGAAGTGGACGAAAAGCTGGTCGATCCGCCCACGGGCCTCGCCGACAATGCGGAGTGCAGGGCCGAGTATGTGGGCACCGGCGAAGACCAACGCCTGATCGGGCACCTGTGCATGCTGCGGGTCGATCGATATATCGTCCAGGCGCGCAGCAAACAGCTTCCGGACCTTCATCAGAAGATCTCCGCGCAATACGCCCTGCTCACCACCGACTGAGGGACAAGCCGGTTCGCCGACTTCCGCTGGGAGTCGTATCCAGAGCAGCGGCTTGCTAGATTTTTCCGGAACGGTCGGGTTCGGCGGTTCGACATCGTTTAGGAGGACCGAATGGCGTTGCGGCCCGGCGCGATCGTGGGTGGGTACCGGGTAATTCAGCAGCTCGGTAGTGGCGGCATGGGCACGGTGTACCTGGCGCAGAATCCGATCCTGCCACGCCGCGACGCGCTCAAAGTCCTCAGTTCCGAGTTGTCCGAGGACCCCGAATTTCGCGCTCGCTTCGAGCGCGAAGCCAATCTGGCCGCGGGGCTGGATCATCCGAATATCGTCGCGGTGTACAACCGTGGTGAGGAGGACGGCCAGCTCTGGATCGCGATGCAGTACATCGAAGGCACCGACGCCGCCGAAGAGGCGAAGAAGGGCCCCGCTGTCATGACGCCCCAGCGGGCGCTGCGCATTGTCTCCGAGGTGGGCAAGGGACTGGATTACGCCCATCGGCGCGGGCTGCTGCATCGCGACGTGAAGCCGGCCAACTTCCTGCTCTCAGCTCCGGAGGAGGGTGATGAGGAGCGTGTTCTGCTAACGGATTTCGGCGTCGCCAAATCCGCGGAAGACGGGCAGGATCTCACCCGGACCGGCAACTTCATGGCGACGGTGGCCTACGCGCCGCCAGAACAACTGATCGGTACCAGTCTCGATCCACGGGCCGATATCTATAGCCTGGGCTGCGCCTTCTACCGGCTTGTGACCGGGCAGAACCCGTACCCGTCGACGATGCCCGCGGTAGTCATGATGGGTCATCTGCACGAGCCGGCCCCGAAAATCAGCGCGGCGCGTCCCGATCTCCCTCACGCACTCGATGCCGTGATCGAGAAGGCCATGGCCAAGAATCCGGCAGACCGGTACAGCACCTGCCGCGAGTTCATCCACGACGCGCAGGCCGCGCTGTTCGGAACAGCCGCGCAGCTGCGGATGCCCGGCTTCGCGACGGACCCGCGGACCGCGCTGCCGACTCAGTCGAACGATCCGTACACCCCCGCCGGCGGGTACCGGGCCGAACCGCATACTCCGCTGCCCCCGCACAACTCGATTCCGCACACCGGCCATGCGTACCCCATGGCCGCGGCCCCACCGGCTCAGTCGGAGCAGACCGACCAGGCGTTGGTGACCACGGCCCGCAATGGACATTCCGGCCACCCCTCCCGTGCGCGAAAGTATCTGTGGCCGGCCATCATCGGGCTAGTGGCCGCTCTGGTCATCGCGACCGGCACCTTCTTCTTGACCAGATCCGATGACCCGGCCTCCGGAGGGGGAACAGCACAGGTGCGGGCGGAGCACCCGGCATTCGACGGCAAGACGGTCACCGCGCTCAACTTCGGCAACGCCACACTTTCCGCGGTATTGAATCCGAGCTCGCAATCGAAATTCCTGCAGGACATCGGCTTCAAGTACAGCACGAAATATAAAGCCGTCGGGGACGAGAAGTCGCCACGCCAGCTCTCGGTGAACGCGTCTTCGGCGGAGATCGATTCCGAGGTGGTCATCGTCTTCCGGACGGACAAAGACGCCGGTAACGGCGGCTTCCGCGGACTGCCGAGCGGGGTGGCCAACAGCTCGGCGAAGATCGTCATTGTCGACGACCTCTCGACCGTACAGGCATTTCAGGTCTGGACCGACCAGTCGACCGACGTGCTGATCGAAAAGTTGGTGCCGGTCATCGCCAAAGTTGTGAAGTAGGACTCCCGCACCGAACCCGATGCCCGCACCGCCGGGCGTGGCCGCTCCTTGCCTCGGTGACCTGGGGATTGCTGTCATTGCGACCGACAATCGCTGTAGCGCGAGGAGATCGCATTCGGTAGGGTGATGCCCAGCCAGCCCACTCGCGGACAAGTTGTAGCGAGCAGGGGGAAGGAGGGGATCACGCGCTGGCTGGCGACCGATGCGACGGCACCGCGGTCGAGATGTTTGGGGGGATGTCATCTAGACCCCCGTCCTCGGTGTAGCTGGTCGACTTCGCGCCGGGCCACGACCCGCGACAACTCCACCAAATTTCTTGGAACTGGATGGAACCGTTCGGGCCTAGGACGCGTCAAACAATATGAAACCGGTCAACTGACACCTCGGACGTTGACAGTGAGCAGGAGGAGGAAGCCCGCATGGGTAACCAGCAATTCGTTGCAACTACTGAAGAGATCAATGCGAAGGCGAAAGAGTTCCAGGAGCAGCACGATCGCTTGATGGCCTCGATCCGCACGCTCAAGAGCGACGAGGACAACGTCACCAACGGCGCCAACTGGCAGGGCGCTGCGCGCGACGCCTTCAACGCGTTCATGGAGCGGTACTACGTGCAGGCCGACAAGATGAACGACAAGCTCATGGAGACCGCGGACAAGCTCTTCAAGATGAGCAACTCGTTCGACGAAAACGTCAACGATCACGCCGCGAAGGTCCAGGCGCAGATGTCCAGCCTCGATCTGCCCGCGCTCTGATCTCAGACTTATTCTCACTCACTAGGAGCTAAACATGAGCAAGCCTATCTCCGCTAATTTCGAGGGTGTCGAAGCCGGCGCACAGCAGATCGTCAAGCGCGCCGAGACCATCGGACAGGAACTGCAGGATTTCCACGCGAAGGTCGATGCGTTCTTCCAGACCCAGGGTGGTGCGGCGAAGGAAGCCGCTCAGCAGTTCCAGGCCACCTGGAACCAGCACGTCCAGCAGCTGCAGGACACCCTGCGGGGTGCCGGTACCCTGGTCAGCAGCGGTAACTCGGAGCTGCAGAGCACCGACCAGGCCATGGCGAACCTTTTCTGACATCCGCTCAGAACTATTCAGGCCCCCAGCATTCGCTGGGGGCCTGAATTATTTGCCGACTCTGCGGACTCGGTCTACTGCTCCGGCATGACGTGCACCGACCCCGCGAACTTCTCGCACGTTTCCTTCAATTCATCCCACCCGTCGGCGGTGTACTGGCACCCGATATTGACCTGAATCCCATACTCCACCAACACATACCAGCGGACGGTGGATCCGTCGCTGGGCTTTTCGGTGTAGCCCAGACCCGAGCGCCCGCCGAACACGTAGTCGCGTTTCAGCTCGGAGAGGCTGGGTTTGGTTTTCATCTGGTTTTCCAGGTCGGCCGCGATCTGCTGGTAGCCGGCGCCGGGGGCGATCTTGCGCTGAGTGACGACGAGGCGCTGTTTGGTGCCGTCGAAGGGGGTCAGTTCGACACGGTTGCCGTCGGCGGAGGGTTTGATCGTCCACAGGTCGGGGCCGACGAAGGTGATGCTGCCGAATTTTTCCTGGCCTTCGGGGCCGGGGGGTGCGGGCTTGTCGGACGGGCCCGGCTTGCCCGAGGGGCCGGGTGGCGGGGCAGCGCTGGTGGCGGCTACGGCGGAGGTTGTCGCCGAGGCGGCGGTGGCGCCGGGTGGGTCGTCGGAGCCGCCCAGCAGCACGACGGCGGTAACGGCCGCGATGACGAGCACGAGAACCGCTGCGGCAGAGCCGAATATCAGGGCGGTCCGGCGGCGGGCCGGGGCCTGCTGGGCGGCGGCGCGTTCGCGCAGCGGCTGCATCCATTCGTTGGACGGCATGACCTGGCTGGCCGCGGGTTCCGGCCGGCGTTCCGGCTCGACCTGCTGCGGGCCGCGCACCAAATCCACTCCCGAGATCGGCCGCAGATCCACTTCGGGTCCGCAGGTCTGCCGCACCACGGATTCGATCAAATCCAGTTTGGCACGATCCGAAACACCGAGGACTTGGACGAGATCCGCGGGGCGACCGTCGAGTAGGCGACCCAGCAGGGCTCCCAGGCGGTCGACGGCGTTGGGTTCGACGCCGGTGCCGGCGAGAGTCAGTTCCGGTTCGAACTCGGTGGATTCGATGTGGACGCCCTCGTGGCTGCGCACCACGGTGGTCGCGGTGGTGGAGACCATGCCGAATTCGACGACCACGGTGCGGCGGCTGCGGACGGTGCCCTCATCGGCGGAGACGGCGCGAAACGCCATGTCCTCGAAGACGACATCGTGGGTGAAGCGGCGCACGGCGTCGTCGAGCATGCCGCGGCGGGCCGAGCCCCACTCGGTCGGGCAGACGACGGTCACCCGCGCGCAGGGCACCGCTACGCCGAGGTTGTCGAAAATCGTGCCCACGACGGCGGTCAGCGCTTCGCCGACCGACGGCACTCGCGGCAGCAGGGCGATGCGATCCGCCGGGACGAACTGCACCGCGGAGGAGACCTGGGTGGGCGGCGCCAGCGGCTCGCCGATCACCAGATTTCCGTTGCTGCCCAGCACAACCGAAGGCGGCACATTCCAGTGTGTGGTCGGACCGACCGCCCAGATGCGAGTGTCGGTCACGACCAGTTCGACATGCGACATCACTCGACCTGCGGCATCCAGGCCGTCTGGATGAGGCCCTGCGAGTTACGGGTGATGAAAGTGCCCCGGCCCGGCGGCAGCGGGCTCGGGCGAACGGTGCCCAGCAGCACGCCCTCATCCTTCGGGCAGCTCATCAGCAGACCCGCGGACCCGAGATCCTTCATCCGCGCGAGCGCGCCGCCGTACATGGCACGACCCGCGCCGCCGGCCCGGCGGGCGATGATCAGATGGAATCCGACATCCCGTGCGTGCGGAATGTATTCGACCAGCGGCGCGACCGGGTCGCCCATGGAGGTGGCGACCAAGTCGTAGTCGTCGATGATCACATACAGTTCCGGCCCGGTCAGCCAGGAACGCTCCCGCAGCTGCTGCGGCGTCACATCGGCGGGAGCCTGGCGCTTCTCCAGGTAAGCCGCCAGATCGGCCATGTTCTGAGTGAACTGCGGCGCGGTGGAGCCGTAGCCGGCCTGGTAGCCCTGCGGGATCATCCCCAGCAGGCCGCGGCGGTAGTCGCCGACGATGAACCGAGCCGTGTCCGGCGTATTCGACGCCGCGATGCCCTCGATGATCGAGCGCAGCAGCGTGGTCTTCCCGGATTCGGTATCGCCGAGGATGATGAAGTGCGGTGTCTCGTTGAAATCGAGATACACCGGCGCCAGCTCGGCTTCGTTGATACCGATCGGGATGCGCGCGTTGCGGCGGCTCCGATCGACCTGGGACGGGAAATTTCCGGCGGCCTGTAGCAGCTGGTCGCGGTGCAGCAGTTCGGGCAGCATGCGCGCGGCGGGCGCCGGGCGGCCCGGGGTGAGCCGGGCGATGGTCGAAACCGCTTCGGCGACAGCCTGACCCAGGGTGTTCAGGTCCGAGCTGCCGTCGATGCGCGGCAGGCCGGTCAGCATGTGCAAGGTCTCCGCGGTCATACCGCGACCCGGGCGGCCCTGCGGAACCAGGGCCGCGAACTTGCGGCCGAAATCGGAGTCCATCGGGTCACCCAGGCGCAGCTCGATCCGGGTTCCGATCTGGTCCTTCAGCGCCGGACGGGCTTCGGCCCAGCGAGCCAGCGCGATGACGACGTGCACGCCGTACGAAAGACCCTGCACCGCAAGGTTCATGATCGGTTGTTCGAGCGGGTCGAAATCCTGCCGGATCGAGCCGAAACCGTCGATCACCAGGAAGACGTCACCGAACGGGTCCTCGTGCGCGCCGGCGGCGGCCGGGCTGCTGCCCGGATCCAGCGACCGCAGCCGCCGGAACTCCTGCATCGACTCGATATTGAGGGCGCGGAACCGCTGCTCGCGCGCCCGCACGATCGACGTCATCTCGGCGACGGTGCGCCGGACCTTGTCCTCGTCCATGCGGCCCGCGACGGAACCGACGTGCGGCAGGCCCTGGAGGCTGGCCAGGGTGCCGCCACCGAAGTCGAGGCAGTAGAACTGCACCTGTTCGGCGGTGTGCGTCATGGACATCGACATGATCAGGGTGCGCAGCGCGGTCGACTTACCGGACTGCGGACCACCGACGATGGCCACGTTGCCGCGGGCGCCGGCCAGATCCACCACCAGGTTGTCCCGCCGCTGGTCGTAGGGACGGTCGACGATGCCGATGGGCGCGCGCAAGGTCGCGATCGCCGAGTACTCGCCGGTGAGGATGGAGCGCGGGTTGAGCGCGTCCAGAGTGGGCGCCTCGTCCAGCGGCGGCAGCCAGATCTCGTGCGCCGGGCGGCCGTGGCCGCGGATGCGCGAGACGAGCATGTTGAGGTTGGAGATCTGCTCGCCTTCCTCGTTGACGTGCTCGGTCTCCTCGCCGCCCGTGCCGGCGGGCAGCGGCACCCGGTCGATGGCCCGGAAGTCGACGTGATGCGCGGTGAAAGGCCTTGCCTTGACATCGATTTCACCACCCGCGACACCCGCCTGGGTCACGTCGCGCTGCGATCCGCCACCGACATACGGGCCGGAGACGTAGGAGGCCTGGAAGCGCTGGATCTCACCCGAATCGGACTTGAGGTAACCGCCACCGGGGATACCGGGCAGGTTGTACGCGTCAGGGACACCGAGGACCTGACGGGATTCGTTGGCGGAGAACGTCTTCAGACCGATGCGGTAGGACAGGTGCGACTCCAGGCCCTTGAGCTTGCCCTCTTCCAAGCGCTGCGAGGCCAGCAGCAGGTGCACATGCAGCGAGCGGCCCAGACGACCGATCATCACGAACAGCTCCGCGAAATCCGGGTGCTGGGTGAGCAATTCGGAGAACTCGTCCAGCACCACGAACAGCGCGGGCAACGGATCCAGGTCGGCGCCCGCGGCACGGGCCTTCTCGTACTCGGAGACGTTGGCGAAGTTACCGGCCTGCCGCAGCACTTCCTGGCGGCGGTTCATCTCACCGGCCAGCGCGTCGCGCATACGGTCGACGAGGTCGGCTTCCTCCTCGAGGTTGGTGATGACCGCGGCGACGTGCGGCACACCGTCCAGGCCGAGGAAGGTCGCACCACCCTTGAAGTCGACCAGGACCAGGTTGAGCTGGTCCGGGGAATGCGTCGCGAGCAGCGAAAGCACAAGGGTGCGAAGGAATTCCGACTTACCGGAACCGGTCGCGCCGATACACAGGCCGTGCGGGCCCATACCGCTTTCCGCGGCTTCCTTGATGTCGAGTTCCACCGGCAGCCCGTCGGCGCCGACGCCGAACGGAACACGCAGACGTTCGCGGCCGTAGCGTGGACGCCAGGCGTGTTCGGGGTTGAAGGTACCGATATCGCCCAGGTTCATCAGCTGCGCCCAGGTCGAAATAACCTCGGCTTCACTGGATTCCACATCGCTGGATTTCTGGGTGGCCGCCCGGTACGGGGCCAGGCGGCGGGCCACCTGCTGCGCCTGCTGGACGCTGATCCGGTCGATCGTGGCGAAACGTTCCTGGTTGCCGGTGGCGCCGCGGCCGATGCACTCACCGTTCTCGATGACCATCTTGATACCGCGCGAAACCGCCAGGCGCGGTGCGTAACCGCACAGGTCGATGATGGTGACGCCCTCGTAGCCGGATTCACGCAGCTGGTCGTCCTCGGCCTCGAGCAGGCCGCCGTCGACGACGATCACGATGTGCACCAGGTTGGCGTTCGCGGGCTGGTTACGGGAATAGCGCACCCGGGTGGCGAGCATCGGATGCAGGCCGGTCATCGCCTCCCGGATGGAGCCGTAGAACATGCGCTGGGTCCCGATGCCGTCCTGGGCGTCCGGATGCTGGGTGTGCGGAAGCCATTTGGTCCACTCCCACTCGCGCGCGGTGTCCGGGCCCGCCACGATGGCGACCAGCACCTGGTCGGGCGCTTGGAACATGCAGAGCTGCAACAGCATCGCGCGCGTCATGTCGCGGGCCTCGGCGCGCTCGCCGTCCAGGGCAATGGTCGCGAAGCCCTTCACCGCGATGGCGGTGGGCAGGTCCGGAACCGTGGAGTGCGCGCGCACGAAGCGCCGAAGCGACACTGCCGCAATGGGTTCCAGCTCTTCGACCGGTCCGGTCTCCGGCGCGACGAGGCGAGTTGCCAGGCGCTGACCGCCGATGCCGATGCGCGCGTGACAGAAATCCTTGTCGCCGGCCCGGCGCTCCCACATGCGGCTGGTGCCGGCGAGCATCCAGATCAGCGCGGGCTCGGGATGACTCCACTCGACGGAAGCGCGCTGCTGCTTGGCGGTTTCGTTGACATCGCGGCGGACCTGATCGAGGTAGCGCAGGTAATCCTTGCGATCCTCGTTGGCCTCGGCCGCCTTCTGGCCCTTGCCGCCGCCCTGACCGGCGAACATGCCGACCATGGAGAACATCATCATGAGCGGGAACATCATGGTCATCGGGTTGGAGCCGATCGAACCCAGACCGCCCTGATTGGTGATGAGCAGAGCCATCATGCCGACCATGCCGATGATCATCACGACGGGCATCAGCTTCATGAGCAGATTGCCCGGTGTCACCCGGGGGATTTCGGGCGGTGGTTGCAGCGTGACCTCGCCGCCGGGGGTTCGTGGCATCTCCCGGCGCGCACGACGCTGAAACCTGACCGTACTCAAGCCCGAGCCTCGCTAACGCTCGGCTCAGCCCCGAGTACGGGCGTAGCTGTGTTGATTCGTCGCTCGCTGCGCTCGCACATGCTGAAGCGAATCCCCCTCTTGAAAGCTTACAACTTCGGCCTCAGTGTAGAGGCCACCGCCGACATGTCGTAGAGTTCGACCAGCATTCTGCTGCCCGGATGATGGGTTCGCAAGCTCGCCCGCTGCGCGCGGGCCTGCGAAAAAGCAGAGGCTGCGGCGTGAACCGAGGGCCCGGAGACGGTAGCTTGCGAACCACGTAGGGCACAGTGAACGCCGCAAATAGGCACCGCACGATTTGGGGGAAGCTTGACGCACGCGCGACTTGACCACATCGAAGAAGATTCCTCGCGCGGCATCGTCCGTGCGCCGGACTTGGCTCGGGTCACCATCCTGGCGAAGCACACCCAGGTGGATATGGCTATCCCGGTTGACGTGCCGGTCGCCCTCGTGATCCCCAGCGTCGTCGATATGGTTGCCCAGCACAGCCGTTCCAACGACTTCGACAACGAGGGCGAGCGTTTCGAGCCCGCCGAATGGGTGCTGGCCCGCATCGGGCATCCCCCGTTCTCCAACTCGCTGTCCCTCGGCGAGCACGGTGTCCGCGACGGCGAGCTGCTCATGCTCGAGTCGGCCTCGCACACCGCGCCGGTGCCGCTGTTCGACGACATCATGTACAACGTCGCGATCGCCGACGCCGACCACTACCGCAGCTGGACGCCGAAGACCGCGCGGATCACCGGTTCGGTGCTGGCGGCGCTCACGATGATTGTGGGCTGCCTCGGTCTGCTCATGTCACCGGGCTCGATGCCGGAATGGGTCAGCGGATCCATCGCACTGGGTGTGGCGATTCTGTTCGTCGTAGCCGGCATGGTGCTCAGCCGGATGTACGGCGACACTTCCACCTCGCTGGTCCTGGGCGGTTGCGCGCTGCCCGCGGCGTTCACGGCGGGCATGCTCTATGTCCCCGATCACTACGGCTGGGCGCATCTGCTGCTCGGCTCCGTGCTGCTGGGCGCGACGGCGGTCCTCGCCTGGCGCGTCACCGGTGTCGGGCTGGCGCTGTTCATCGGCGCGGCGACGCTCGCGGTCTACGCCGTTCCGGCCGCACTCGTGGGTCTGCTCACCGATCAGTCGACGAAGGCCATCGGCGCGGTCGGCGCGGCCCTCGGCCTCATGGGATTGTCGCTGTCACCGCGCATTTCGATGCTGCTTTCGAAGTTGCCGCTGCCGCCCGTGCCCTCCCCCGGCACCCCGATCGACCCGACCGAGGACGACCCGGACGACCACCGCGCGCTGCCCACGATGGAGGCGCTGCGCCAGAAGTCCGAACGCGCCCGCATGTACCTCGGCGGCCTGGTCACCGCGACCACGCTGGTCACCGTCGTCGGCGCGCTCGCCGGCACCGACCCGGGCTCGAAAGGCGCCTACTGGCCCGGCATCTCGCTCGCGCTGGTGTGCGCGGCGGTGCTGATGTTCCGCAGCCGCACCTACGCGGGCGCGGAGCAGGCCGTGGTGCTCATCGTCGGCGGCGCGTCCATCGTGCTGATCATGCTGACCGGCGCCGGCCTGGAAATGGAGATGCCGCTGGCCATCTTCGGCGCGGCCATGCTGATCCTGGTGGTCGCGCTGATCCTCGGCATCATCATCCCCAACCAGGAAGCCACCCCGCCCATGCGCCGCGGCGTAGAGCTGCTCGAATACGCCTTCGTGGCCGCCGTGCTGCCCCTGGTTTTCTGGGTGGCGTCGCTCTACTCCCTCGTGCGCGGGCTGTGAAGCGTCCACTACGGGTCGCCGCGCTCGCGGCCACGCTGGGGTTGAGCGCGTCGTTCGGTATCGGGGCGAATGTTGGTGTGGCGCAGGCGGACCGGCCCATCGTCGATGCGACCCTGCTGCCACCCGGTGATCCAGCGGTACCGCCGCACAAAACTGAGCGACCGTCCTCCGGTACCTGCAACAGCACCGTGAAGGCCGGTGACGGCGCCTCGATCCCCACCGCGCAACGTGCACTGGACCTCGAGCGCGCTTGGAAGTTCTCCAAAGGCGCAGGGCAGATCGTGGCGGTCATCGACACCGGTGTCGTGCGGCATCCCAGGCTGCCTGGGCTCATGGCCGAGGGCGACTATGTCGCGAACCCCGGTGATGGAACCGAGGATTGCGATGCGCACGGAACTTTCGTGGCGGGCCTGATCGCCGCCTCCCAGGTCGAGGGCCAAGGCTTCGCGGGTGTGGCGCCGGAAGCGCGGATCATGACGATCCGTCAGACATCCACCAAGTACCAGAAGGAAGGCGCGTCGAGGGACAAGGGCCCCGATGAGATGCCCGAAGGTTACGGCAGTGTGGGCACCATGGCCTCCGCGATTGTTCGAGCGGTCGACAATGGCGCGACAGTCATCAACATTTCCGAGACTTGGTGTGGGACAAGCAGTTCCGCTGACGGCGTCGTCGGCGCGGCGGTGGAGTACGCCGTGAACCGTAACGTGGTCGTGGTAGCGGCCGCAGGTAATAGCGATGGCGCTTGCAAATCTCCGGTAAACAAGGTGATCAATCCGCTCGACCCCACCTCCGACCCATGGTCGGACAGCAATAGCCCGCTGAAGGTCGCACCTGCCCGATGGGACGACTATGTTCTCTCGGTCGGCTCCATCGATTCCAACGGCGCGGCTTCGTCGTTCACTGTGCCCGGTCCCTGGCTGAGCGTGGCCGCCCCGGGCGAGAACATGACCTCGCTCAATCCGATTCAGGATGACAAGGGGCAATGGGGGACCGCCACCGGCAAACTCAATGAGCGTGGTGAGCAGATGCCGATCACCGGGACCAGTTTCGCCGCACCGATCGTCTCCGGAGTGGTCGCGTTAGTGCGGGCCCGCTTCCCGGAGCTGACCGCACGTGAAGTGATGAAACGGATTCAAGCTACTGCGCACGCTCCCGCCGAAGGTTGGAACCCTTACGTCGGCTACGGCGCG
Source organism: Nocardia goodfellowii (assembly GCF_017875645.1). Classification (NCBI taxonomy): domain Bacteria; kingdom Bacillati; phylum Actinomycetota; class Actinomycetes; order Mycobacteriales; family Nocardiaceae; genus Nocardia; species Nocardia goodfellowii. The sequence continues at coordinate 281,954 of NZ_JAGGMR010000001.1, forward strand.
GTTGATCCGATCGCGGCACTCACCGACGAGGTCACCGGCGAACTCCCGCCCAAGCGCCCCACCCCCGCCAAGAGTCAACAACTCGCGGTACCGAAGGCACCGACCCCACCGGACAACACTGCCCGGAATGTGGCGTTGATCGGAACAGGGGTCATCGGCGGGGCCTTGATTCTGGGCTACCTGGCGTCGTTCCCCATCAGGCGCAGGTTCGGCGTCCGCTCCGACGACGCCTGATCCGATACGCGAAACCTTCACCCGCGTAGCCGTTTTCCTGCCTGATCGAGCAATTCTCCATCGAGCAGCGGGCTACTTCGCAACTCGTTCGACCCGGACGCCTCGGCGACCGGCATGCCGACGTGAGCACATGTGTGAAGTCACAGACTCCTTTGCGGGGACGCGGTACCTCTGAGGTGCGACGATCTACGCGGGCCCATGTTCGAGGTGGGCGCAGAGCGAGCGGGGTTTGGCATGAGTGGTGTGCGAGCGGCTGACGGGGAGCGGGGGTATTTGCCGAGTCGGCAGGCGGCGGCTGTGGCGCTGGCGGTGCTCGGGGCGATCGTCTGGGCTTTCGAATCGCTGAGCGCCTGGGACCGATCCACGCAGCCGAAGTTTCGGGAGGGGACTTATATTCAGCTGGGCGGGGTCGAGCTCGGCTCGCAGCAGATGCTGTTTATCGCGATGGTCTCGTTCGGATTTGTGGCGGCGTTGTTGCTGCTCGGTGCGGTTCTGATGGCTCCGCACTATCCGAGCGGCCGTTTCCTGGTCGCTTCGGCCTGTGTGCTCGTCTTGCTCGGGCAGACGGTCGTGCTGGTTCTTACGCTGCTGCCGGATGATTGGCTGGTCTACAGCCCGCCGTCGAGCATCGCGACCAGCGAACTGCTCATGCTCTGCCCGCTCATCACGCTCTGGTGCGTCGCGAAACGCACCAGAGCGCTGGACAATTAGTTGTTGCGGGGCGGGACGTTCATGACGGCCGGTAATGGTCGGCGAGGTCGTTGGCGAGGTCGTGTAAGTGAGCCTTGGCCTCGGGCGGGCCGTGGACGGTGACCGACTTTCCGAACGGCAGCAGCGCTCGCACATCCTCCAGCTGCAGGAATTCGATTGTGACTTCGTGGCCGTCCTGTCGAAGTCGTTGACCGAAGATCCACTTCGCTCGTTCGAGCTGTGTCCGATCGAAAGTAACGGTGACTTCGATGACGTGGTCGTGCGCCCACTGCTCGGTGAGCGCCGCCGCGACGCCGGCCAGGGTCTGGTCCGGCCGGGTCTGTCGTGCACGATCGGTTTCCGACCATGCCGTGATGCGTTCGAGGCGATACATCCGCGGCACCCGCTCGCAGTCGGCGATCAGATACCAGATACCTGCCTTGGCCAGCAGCCCGTAGGGGTCCACGACCAGGTCGAGTCGCCTGCGTCGGCGAGAACTGTCGTACTCGATCCGGAGCCGTCGACCGCGCCGCAGCGGACCGATCAGCGCGGCCGGAGCCGTCCCGTCGGGTCGTTGCTGGAGCCAAGGGCGGCTGTCCACGTGTACGACCTCGGCGAGCGGGAGAAGATCCTCGGTGCGGGGCCGCCGAACGTTGGTGATCTTGGCGAGCGCGCGCCGGCTCTCGATCGAGGCATCGAGGTCTTCGCGCTGCTTCGCATCCAGTCCCGTGAGCGACAAGTGGTCGCGTTCGCCCGGGGTGAGGCGGGTGAGGTCGAGTCCCGTGCTGGGGAGAACGGTCACGCCTCCCAGTCGGCCACGTTGTGCGGACACCGGGAAGCCGGCCTCCCGCAGCCAGTTGAGGTCCCGAGTGATGGTCCGAAGCGATACCCCCAGTGCTGCGGCCAGGTCGGAGGTGGTCACGGCATCCCGAGTTCCCAGGAGCAGCATCAGAGAGAAGAACCGGTCCGGGGTCACCCTTGGAAGTTTCTCAGCAAATACGACAGGATGTGGCGCATATTCTGTCCAGGCTGGTGGATGCGTTGCCCACGACCTGAAAGGGAACAATCATGACCGCATCCGTCGTGACCATCGTCTATGTGAACGATGCTCCTGCCGCTGCCCGCTTCTATGGTGACCTGCTCGGTATGAGCCCGTCGTTCGAGACTCCGGGATACATCACCTTCGACCTCGGCCCCGGTGCTGACCTGGCCTTGTGGTCAGGGCAGTTCGAGAATCTCGCCCCCGACGTCCCACGAACCAGCGAGGTCTGTCTCGCCATCGACGGTGGCGCCGACCAACTCGACGCCATCTTCAACCAGTGGCAATCCAAGGGCATCACGATCCTGAAAAAACCCCACGACGCGGGCTTCGGCCGCACGTTCCTCGCAGCCGATCCCGACGGAAACCGGATCCGCGTCGCACCGCGGGACTGACGAAGCTTTTCTGGCGGCACGCGCCGATTCATCGACCCGGCGGAGGAGGAAACCCAAGCCGGGCACCCTCATACAATCAGCCGCTGGCTTTGCCGACGGTCTGCTGCGCCGGGTTGGGATCGGCCGCGACGCCGTCGTGGGCGACCATCGCTTCCTCGCGGCCCAAAGTCGGTCCGTTGGCGAGCAATCCGACGATCGGCCAGGGCGCCGGTTCGGGCTTCACGCCGGAATCGGTATCCATGCCGAGGGCTTTCTGCGCGTCGGCGTTCTTGATGCCGAAGCGGACGCCGGTGTCGGCGATGTAGAACATGCTGTCCTTGCGCCGGCTGTCTGGTTCGATGCCGGTGGTCTGGACGAAAGCGCCGGTGGCCGGCGGGATATAGACGGAGTCGGCGTTGGCGCCGGAGCCGTCGGCCTGCGCCAGCGGGACGGTCTTGGCGTTGTCCGGGATCGGCAACTTCACGCCGGTGAGGATATTGAGGTCGGCGCGCTTGCCGTCCTTGTTGTCGGCGGCTTCCGGGATGGGCTTCCAGGACATGCAGCTGACCAGCTGGTCGTCCTGCGGCACCAACTCCGGCGCGACGGCCGGATAGTCCTCGACCTGCAGCGCCCGCGAGACATCCGCGGCCGTGCGCTCGGCCTGGCTGATGCGGGTGTCCTCGGAGATCTGCGGATTGGAGTTCCGGATGATGTCGGCGGTCAGCTTCGATACCTGCTGCAGTCCGTCGGCCAGCACCACGTAGTACTTGTCGTTCTCCGTGGGCACCTGGACCACGTCACCGATGCGGTGATTGTTGATCGTGTAACTCACTGAGCCACCGCGGTTCTCGAACTTCGGCGCCTTCAGCGGCAGCACCTCGGGGATCGCGTTCAGCAGGCCTTCGCTGACCTTCTGCACCTTCTCGCCGGTGATGCCGAGCGCGTCGGTGACGGCGCGTTCGTTCATGTCGACCTCGGCGCGCTTGCTGTCGTAGACCAGGTAGGTCTTGTCCTTGGCCTTCACCAGCAGCGCCTTACCCGCGGGCAGCACCGAGGCCTTCGCGCCCAGTTCCGGATTTCCGGCGACGACGGTGGTGGTCAGGTCGGTGCTGCCGGCGCCGGTACGGACATCACAGACGGACCAGGTGCGGCCCTTCCCGTCCTTGTCGAAACGCAGTGTGGCGGGCGCGCCGGGAATCCCGATCAACTGGCCGCGCGGCTTCTTGCCGAGTTCGGATTCTTTTACGGTGGCGGCCTTGCCCGATTCACCGGAGGCCAGCCGGGCCGAAGCGAGGTTCAACGCCGGGTGCACGACATTGTCGATGACCACGTAGACACCGCCGGATTCCTTGCCGATCAGCAAGGTGTTGCTGCCGATTTTGTCCTGCGGGCGGAGCAGCGCCAGAATGCCGCAACCGGCCAGCACGACAATGCCCAGCACCAGGCCGACGCCGTAGGCGCGCGACTGGGAACGCATCGGATCGTGCAGCATGCGCACGTCCCGGCGCACCAAGGCGTGCTCCATCCGCCGCACCAGGAAGCGGTAACCGCTCACCTGCCAGCGCGTAGTGGGTTTTGAAGGCATCTTTCCTCCCCCGAACAGTGCTCACGTTCGGGCAACACAGTACAGTTTCCGGGGAGTCTTGTTCAGCTCGGCCAGTAGATGACGGCCGATACCGGGTACTTGGGGGACGATGATGGCTGCATCTATTGAATCGAATACAGCCACCGGGGCCGGGCCGCGCCCACTTTTCGGCCGGATCTCGTTACAGAACCTCCTCGTCGCCCAGGTCATCGCCCTGATAGTGGGTCTGGTCGCGCTGCTGTTCGGACTCGACAAGTGGATCGCACTGGGCATTGCCGTTGTGTCGGCACTGATTCCGCTGATCCCGATCGCCAAGCGCACCATGCTCGACTGGATCGCCACCTGGTGGCGCTACCTCACCAAGACCGATTACCAGATCGGCGACACCGTCGACTTCCGCGGGCCCGACGACCGTTCCCTCGGCCTGTATTGGGACGGCAGCCGCGTCGTCACCGTCGTCGAGGTGCTGCCGCCGCGTGGCGGGTTGACTCGGATCTCGTCCTCCACGGTGCACGCCTCGCACCTGCTGCCGCTGCCCGAACTGGCGAAGTGCCTGAACCAGCACGACATTCTGCTGAGCGGCATCGACATCATCAGCCACGGCCACCGCAGCCGGGCCGGCACCCCGGCCGGCAAGATCTACGAATCCCTGCTCGGCCCCCTGCCCGCCACCGCGCACCGCGCCGTGTGGCTGGCGATCAGCTTCGACGCGATCAACTGCCCCGAGGCCGCGGCCCGGCGCGGCGGTGGCACCGAGGGCGCCTCACGCGCGGTAACCATTGCGACGCAACGGATTATGCGCACACTGGAAGACGCCGACTGCAACGCCCGCATCCTCACCGCTCCGGAAATCCGCAAGGCCGTTCTGCAGATCACCGCGGGCTTCGATCCACGCAACCTGACCCACCGCTGGCGCTACGCCGAGATCGGGAACGCCGTGAACATCGGCGCGGCCGTCGACCCCAAGCGCCTCGGCTCGGATCTGCTGGCCCAGCTGTGGGTCGCGCCCTCGCGCGGCACGACCGTCGCGGTGCGGCTGCGCCCGGGTAGCTCCGCGGAGACCGTAAGCATCGGCGCCGCTTGGCGTTTGACCGCCCGGGAACTGCCGGAACGCTCGAAGCTCAAGGGCATGATCTCGATGGCCGGACGGCACCGCGACGGACTGCTCGCACACATGCCGCTGGCCGCGCCCGGCGTCGACGACACCGTCCCGATGACCGAGTACCCGATCGATGTGATCGGCGCGCTGCATCTGCCGTCCTCGGGCTGCGGCCAGCTGATCGGTTCCGACGAAGAGAACCAGGGCGTGGCGGTTCGCATTATCGGACAAGGCATTTCGACCGTCTACGTGGCGGGCGAACTGTACCTGGCGCAGCAGCTGGTGTTCCGTGCGCTGGCCGTCGGTGAGCGCATCCTGATCCGCACCGACCGCGCGCACGCCTGGGAACAGCTGGTGCAGACCGTCGGAAACCCGGAACGACTCACCATCGCCGTCGAAACCCACCAGTCCGACGCGGGATTCACCGCCACGGTGGTCGACGGCGTGCTCGCACCCGCCCCGCACGCCGGTGTCACGACGATCTATGTCACCGGCGACCCGATGGGCTGGCCCGCCACCCGCCCCGACCTGTCGATCCACCAGCCCGGCGCCATCGGCAACCACGTCATCCTGCGGACGGGCACCGCGCAGGTCGACCTGACACTGGTCTCGATTCCCCGCGAAGCCACCTACATCGGCCATCCGCGCGGCCGCCAGCGCCAGATGCAGGGCGCCGGTCCGGGGCACTGACCTCGTCCACTGTCCCGGTTTTCAGTTTCAACGAGCGAAGGCCGTGTGTCGGACGGGTTGCGGTGTGCTGATTTCGCTTCCTGGGGACCCGGGCGATGAATTCACCGGCTCAGTCGAGTCCTATCTTCATGCTGATAATTGCCGGATACGTGACAGTGCCAGCCGAACGCCGCGAGGAATACGTCACCGCCTTTGCCGATCTGGTCCGTCGCGCACGGGCCGCCGCCGGTTGTCTCGACGTCGCCATCACCGCCGATCCGGTGGATCCGGCGCGCGTGTACAACTTCGAGCGCTGGGAATCGCGGGCACATCTGGACGCATGGCGCGCCATCGCGCACGCACCGGACACCGGTATCCCCTTCGAGGGCAACCATGTGATGCTCTACGAGATCGCCGACGTGCAACCGCCGTTCAGCTGAGACGGTCAGCCGGGGTACGGAGATGCGCTGCGGGCTGACCGGAGAGTGGTTGCCCACCAGGCCAGTTGGGTGAGTAGACGTTCGGCGGCGTCGATCGCGGCGCCGTCGTGAGTCCGGCCTTCCTGGTCGAATTGTTTCTTCGCCTGGTGGAAGCTGACGGTTTCACGGGCCGAGACCATGTGGAGTTCGGCGACGACCTGACGGAGTTGTTCGACTGCCCGCAGGCCGCCGGAAAGGCCGCCGTAGGAGACGAATCCGATCGGCTTGGCGCGCCATTCGCGTTTCGCGCTGTCGAAGGCGGTTTTGAGGGAGGCCGGGTAGCCGTGGTTGTATTCGGAGGTCACCGCGACGAACGCGTCGGCGGCGGCCAGGCGAGCGCGGAAGGCGTCGACCTCGGGGGTGACGGTCAGGTTGCCGGGCAGGCCGGCGTCGATGAGATCGATTGTGCCGGTGTCGAATTCCGGCCGCGATCGCGCCGCACGCACGAACCAGTCGGCGACCACGGGAGCGAAACGCTCCGGTCGCGTACTGGCGACGATCACCTCGAGCCGCAACGGGTTGTCCACCCGGGGAGCCTAACCCGCAGCACGCCCGATGGCCGGGACATGCCCGCTGGGCGCTGCTACGGCCGAGGCGGACAGCACCGCCGAATCACGGCTCGCTGCCGACCGGACGAGTGGTCTCCACCACCGAAAGCGGCTGAGCGGCGGCATATTCGGCGAGTCCGACGCGAGGCGGGATGGTGGCGGTGAAGCCCAGCGCATGGTGCGCGCGGACGGGGGCGGCGACGAAGTGGCGTACGTCCGGGAGGCGGTACTGGCCGGTGACGATCGGCTCCGGGCCACCCTGCGCCTTGGCCATGATGGATGCCACTTCCCAGATCGTGACGGGGTTGCCGGAGGCGATGTTCAGGGGGACGAAGCCGGGGAGGGCGCGTTCCACGGCGGCCAGGGTGGCGGACACGGCGTCGGTGATGTGCACGAAATCGCGCACCTGGCCGCCGTCTTCGAAGACGTGCGGTACGGAGCCGGCGGCGAGAGCGGCGCGGAATCGCGCGGGTAGACCCGTGTGTGCGCCTTCCCCGTATACCGAATGGAATCGCAGGACGGTGACCGCGGCGCCCGTGGACAATCCCCAGGCGAACGCGTAGTTCTCCTGGGCCGCCTTGCTCGCCGGGTAGAAACCGCGGGGCCGCGGTGGCGCGTCCTCGCCGACCGGCTCCCACGTCAGGATCTCGCCGGTGCGCGGAGCACGGTGATCGAACAGGCCACGATCCAGGTCGGCGCGCAGGCGCAGGCCGGGGAAGAACGGGCCGCCGCGCACCGTCCGGTACCGGCCTTCACCGTAGACACCGGTCGAGGACGCCAGCACCAGCCGGCGAGTCTTCGACTCCGCCATCGCCGTCAGCAACGCCACCGTGCCCTGGTCATTGTGAATGGCGTAATCGCTTGGGTCGCAGTCGTTTACAGTCTGCGCGGCGAAATGGCAGACGACATCGACCCCGCGCAGCACCGGCACGAGCGCCGCCACGTCGCGCACGTCGACGCGCGCGACGCCCTCCGGCGGCACCGCACCGGCACCGTGCACGGCCTCGGTCAGCAGGTCGATGCCGGTGACCTCGTGACCCGCTTCGGACAACGCCTGGTACACATACGATCCGAGGAAACCGGCGGCCCCGGTTACCAGTACCTTCATCATGTCCACCCGCGTCCCGGCGCCGGAGGGCTTCCGGCTAGCTCACCGCATCATGGTAGATCGCACCGGGGCGACACTCCGGCGTAACGCCGGACAGGCGACCGGCCACCCCGATGTCCAGCCGCGCCAACGGTTTACGGGAGCTCGAACGGCAGTGAAACACCCGCGTGGACGCGGCAGCGGTCGCAGGTGTCGGTGCCGTCGACCCCGGCGACCGCACCGCGGATCAGTTCCTTGAACGGCTCGAGATTGCGCTTGAATTCGGCGAAGACGTCGACGGCGTGCACCCCGTCGCCCTCTTCCAGTCCCGCATCCAGATCGGTGACCAAAGCGACTGCGGCGTAGCACATTTCGAGTTCGCGGGCGAGGACCGCTTCGGGGTGGCCGGTCATATTGACCAGATCCCAGCCCTGACCGGCGAACCAACGGCTCTCCGCGCGCGTGGAGAAGCGCGGGCCCTGCACCACGACCATGGTGCCGGACGGCTGGACCGCAAGCGACGGGGATTCGGATTTGATTGCGGCGGTGCGCAGTTCGTCGCAGTACGGGTCGGCGAAGGAGACGTGCACGCCTCCACCGTCGAAGAAGGTCTGCGGGCGGCCCGAGGTCCGGTCGACCAGCTGATCCGGCACCGCCACCGTGCCCGGCCCCCAGTCGGCGCGCAGGCTGCCCACCGCGCACGGCGCGAAGATCCGCCGCACGCCGAGCGTGCGCAGCGCCCACATATTGGCCTGGTACGGCAGCGTGTGCGGCGCGAACTCGTGCTGCTTGCCGTGGCGCGGAATGAACGCCACCGCGCGGCCCTCGACCTCGCCGATGGCGACAGGCGCGCTCGGCTTGCCATACGGAGTGTCGATCTCGACATGGGTGGCGTCGTTGTCGAAGAAGTCATAGAAACCACTGCCGCCGATGACAGCGAGGGCAGGCCGGGGATGCGAACTCATGCATGGAATTCTCTCGTTCCACGGTGCGGGACGCACAGCGGGGGGCCGTCGACCCGGCCGACTCCTGCGTCCACCGCTGCGCAAAGATGGGATGACTTGGTTCGGGATGAGGTGGGTTGTGACGCGGGCGCGGGCTGGTGTGTGGCTGACGGTGGCGAGTGGGCTGGCGTTCGCCAGTTCGGGGTCGTTCGCGAAGTCGGTGCTGGGGGCGGACTGGTCGCCGGGCGCGGTGCTGGCGATTCGATTGACCGGGGCCGCGGCGGTGCTGCTGGTGCTGGCCGCGTGGTGGGATCCGGCCGGACTGCGCGCGAGTGTGCGGCACACCCGGGCGATCATCGCGTTCGGCGTGGTCGCGATCACCGGTGTGCAGGCGACGTTCTTCCTGTCGCTGGAGTATTTGCAGGTTGGCGTTTCGCTGATGATCCAATTCCTGGCGCCGATCGCGGTGATCGGATGGAACTGGTTGGTGCGCGGGCAGCGGCCGAGCGCCGCGACGATGGTGGGCGCGGTCCTCGCGATCGGCGGTGCGGCGCTGGTCATCAATGTGTTCGACGCGGGCGCGCTGAGTCTGCCCGGTCTGGGCTGGGCCGGGTTGTCGATGGTGTGCAACGCGGCGCTGTTCCTGTTGTCCGAGCGTGTGACGGCCGAGGTGCGGCCGGTGGTACTGCTCGCGACGGGGCTTACCGTGGCGGCCGCGACCAGCTGGATTCTCGCTGTCGCGCAGGTGCTTCCGGTGCACATCGGGGCCGGGACCGTCACGCTGGCCGAGCATCGGATTCCGGCGCCGCTGTCGCTGACCTTGCTGATTCTGATCAGCACGGTGATCGCCTACCTGTGTGGCGTGGCGGGTGCGGCGCGAATCGGGTCCACGCTCATGTCGTTGATCCTGCTCTGCGAGGTCATGTTCGCGGTGGTGCTGTCGTGGCTGCTGCTCGGCGAGGCGGTTGCGCCGATCCAACTGGCCGGCAGCGTGGTGGTGATCGGCGGGATCGCGCTGGCGCAGCGGGGTCGCGGCGCGGACCTGGACCCGCACGGCCTCACCGACGCACTGGACGCACCGGCGCGCACCTGACAAGTCCCAGCTTCCCCTGTACCCTAGGGGGGTATCACGACACGACCGGAGCGCCCCGCGTCTGCGAAGATTCAACCCGGCCACTGCTAGGACGAGGAGAACACCGGTGACAAGCACCCCGGAAACCGGCGGACACGACCACTCCGCCCACGGTTACATCACCGCCAAGGACGACTACCTCAAGCGGCTGCGCCGGATCGAGGGCCAGGCCCGCGGCCTGCAGCGCATGGTCGAAGAAGAGAAATACTGCATCGACATCCTCACCCAGGTCTCCGCGATGACGAAGGCGCTGCAAGCCGTCGCCATGGGCTTGCTCGAAGACCACATCAGCCACTGCGTGGTCGACGCCGCCGTCGCCGGCGGCCCCGAAGCCGAAGCGAAGATCAAGGAAGCCACCGACGCCATCGCCCGCCTCGTCCGCTCCTGACAGCTCGCGGTCAGCCGTGATGTCGGCGGTACACCTCGGCAGCGCCGGGGTGCAGGGCGATCGACCCGGTGCCGGTCAGGGAACGGGCGTCCAGGAACTGCGTGCCTGCGGCTTCGGCGGGCACCAGCGCGTCGGCGCGCGTGAGCAACAGGTCGACGATCGCGGCCGCGGCCGCGTCCGGCAGGGTCGGCGCGGCGAGTAGCAGGTTGGCGACACCGATCGTGTGCACCGCGGAGCCGCCCGGGTAGGCGTCGGCGGGAATCTGTACGCGGTCGTAGACATGCCCGAAGCGGGAACGCAGCGGTGCCGCCAGCTCATCGAGATCCAGCAGTCGCAGCCGCGGCACGGCCAGCGCGCCCGTCGGCACCCCGCCGGCCCACAACAGCGCGTCCACGCCGCCGGAATCCAAGGCCGCCACCGCATTCCGCAGCCCACGATGCTCGACAGTGACATCCACGCCCGGCTCGAACCCGGCCGCCCACAGCAGCCGCTCGCCGGTCAGCGCGGCGCCCGACCCCACCGCCCCCAGATTCACCCGGGTACCCCGCAGATCGGCCACCCGCCGAATCGGACTGTCCGCCCGCACCGCCAACTGCAAATAGTTCTCGTACACCCGCCCCAGCGCCAGCACCTGCTCGCCGCCCTCGATCGAATCCACCAGTGCGAGAGCGGCATCCACCTCCCCGCGCACCAGCATCGTCAAATTCGTCCGCGACCCATAGGTGTCGATCGGATCGATCCGAACCGTCCCCGCCTGGTCCGCCACCTCAGCCAGCAACCGCGCGAACGCGTTATAGAACCCACCGGGCTCCCCCGACCCGAGCCGCACGGTCCCCACCCCGGAATTCACTCCGCACCCGGCCACCCCGGCCACCAACCCGGCAGCGGCCAGTCCCAGAAATCCACGCCGATCCATCACATCAACACTCCCGAACGCGCGGCGAGTGACAGTTGATCGAAGCGAAAGCCGAGGTCGTTCATGCGGGCACCACCGAGGGCAGGCGGAGGATGATCGCGAGACCGCTGGGGCGGGCGGGTTCGACGGTGAGGGTGCCGCCGCGGGATTGGGCCAGGGCGGCGGCGATGGGGAGGCCGAGTCCGGAACCGCCGGCCGAGGCGGAGGAGCCGCGGAAGAAGCGGGTGGTGAGTTTGTCGATTTCCTCGCGCGGGACGCCGGTGCCGTTGTCGCGGACGGTGATGATGACCCAGCCGGGTTCGGTGGCGACGGTGACGGTGGTCTGCGCGCCGGAGCCCGCGTAGCGGCAGGAATTGCTGAGCGGGACATCGAGGATCTGGGCGAGGATGTCGGCGGGGAGGGCGACCTCGGCCAGCGGGGTGGTGCGGGCGGTGCCGGTCGAGGGTCCGTCCCGGTCGGGAGCAGTCTCGAGGTCGACGTTCCCCATTTGGGGTGCCTCGTCGTCGCGCGCTTCCGGGCTGCGGTCGCCGCGCACACTCAGTCCCCCGGCATGGCCGCGGGCCAGCACCGACTCCGAACCGACGCGGACGCTGTCGGCGTGGACGAAGCGGTCGGCGGGCTCCGCCGGAACCTCGTGGTGAATCGTCTCGGCACGCAGTTCCATGCCTGCCGCTTCGAAAGCGGTATGCCAGGCGTCGATCCGGTCGGCCACGACTTGTCTTGCGTCGCAGTGGTTTTCGGGGTCGTGCACGGAGAGGTCGAAAGCCGTGGGAGTTTCCGCGACAGCGAGGGTGAGCAGTCCGTCGAGCAGCGCGGTCAACCGGTCGACCTCGGCGCTGGCGCGACGGAAGATCGGCGCGGCGGTGTCGGGGATGTCGAGTTCCAGCGAGTCCAATCGAATAGCCAGAGCCGCCAACGGATTACGCATAGCGTGCGCGGTATCGGCAACCAATTGCCGTTGCGCGTCGACGGAGTCGGCGACCGCCAGGGCCATGGCGTCGAAAGATTCGGCGACAGCCCGCATTTCGGGCGGACCGCCGTAGTGGCGGGCGATCGAGACCGGGGCGGCGGCCCCGGTGCGTGGCTTCGGCAGCGTCGCGGTCAGGGTGGCCACCGCGTCGGAGAGCGCCGCCAGCGGTCGCAGCACCCAACGGCTGAGCGTCAGCGCGAGCATGGTGAACACCGCCATGGCGACGACCCCGCCCGCGCCGATCACCGCCCACGCCTTGGCGATATCGCTGCGCGCCCGGTCCGTCGACGCCTCGATCACCACGGCACCGTTGACCTGGACGCCCGTCCCGACCGGCCGCGCCACCAGCATCGTGGACTCGCCCCACGGGGTCAGCCGTTCCACCGGACGCGGACGTAGGTTCCGGCGGGCACCGGCGACCGCGGCGGCGATCACCGGATCGGTGATGTCCACGCCGGCGTTCACCGTCGTCGCACCGCGCGCGTCGACGACCAGCACATTCTCGCCATACAGCTCGTGGTACCGCACGATCTCCTCGATCAGCGCCCGCGGATCACCGTCGGCCACCGCGGCATCGGCGATCGTCGCGAAGCGGTCCGCGTCACCGTTGCGCCCGAGCACCAGCTCCTGCGTCCGGCTCGTCGCATAGGTCAGCGACAGCGGCACCGCGAAGGCGAGCACCGCGATCGCCGCGAAAACCGTCAGCGCGAAGAGAAGCCTGCGCCGCACCGCACTTCCCTTCCAGAACTTCCCGGGATCATTCGCCCCACCGGTAGCCGTAACCGCGGATGGTGGTGATCAGGCCGGGGCGGTCCAGCTTGGCGCGCAACGCGGTCATATGGACGTCGAGGGAGCGGGAGACGGCCACGAAGGCGTCACCCCAGATCCGGTCCATGAGCTGCTGCCGGCTGACCGCGGAGCCGGGACGCTCGACCAGGGCTTCCACGAGTTCGAATTCCTTGGGCGTCAAGGAGATCGGCTTTCCGGCCACCTCGACGACGCGAGTCGACAGGTCGACGCGCACGTCTCCGGTGACCACCACCGGCGGGGTGGGCTGGGTAGCCACAGCCGCACGCCGGAGAACGGTTTCCAGCCGGGCCATGAGTTCGGCGATGCGGGGTGGCTTCACCAGATAGTCGTCCGCGCCGCCGCGCAGGCCCCGGACGATGGAGCGCTCGTCGCTGCGCGCGGTCAGCACCAGGACCGGGACCGAGCTCACCGCGCGCAGTTGGCGCAGGATCTGCAAGCCATCCGCGTCGGGCAGGCCCAGATCCAGGATGACGGCGTCATAGCCGCGATGGTCGAGCAGCAGATCGCTGCCTCGGCGTTTGCGCTCGGCTCGGTAGCCGCGGGCGTTGAGCGCCTCAACCAAGGCATCGCCAACGCCATCATCATCTTCGACAACCGCAAGCCGCACGCGCCGATCCTCCCATAGCGGGCGGATCGGCGCGGCGGCCGGCTGATCAGCGTGCGAAAAAGAGGTCACGCTCCATACCATTCGATCAAGTTGCCGACGGACCCCCGCAACACATTCGCAACCACACGGCAGTCGCCGCCGGGCTGTTTCCGCGTCGCCGTCATCGAAATCTCCTCACCGGCTGGATCCTGGCCGGCATCGACTGCCGACCAGGATCCGACAACTATTCGGTTTACTAGACCCGAGCCGGCGTGGTCGCGGCTTCCTTCGGCTCGAAGGCGTGGCCGGCCTCGCGGTCGAGCTCGGTCGTGGACTTGTTCTTCAGGAAGAAGATGTAGACCAGGAGCGAACCCGCGATGAGCAAGGTGACGTAACCGATGAACTGGGGCACCATGTCGGACTTCTTCATGGCCTGGTAGATCACCGGCGCGGTCCCGCCGAAGGCGGAGTTGGCCAGCGCGTAACCCATGCCCACGCCCAGCGCCCGGATGGAAGCCGGGAACAGTTCGGCTTTCACCAGCGCGTTGATCGAGGTGTATCCGGTCAGGATGATGTAGCCGATGGCCAGCAGGCCGAAAGTGGCGAACGGGTTGGAGGTCTTCGGCAGGAAGGTGATCAGGAAGTAGGTGTAGATCACGCCGCTCGCACCGAAGAACACCAGCAGCGGCTTGCGGCCGACCCGGTCGCTGATCCAGCCGCCCACCGGTTGCAGGCACATCAGGAAGATCAGGCCGATCAGGTTGATCCAGGTCGCCACCATGGCATCGTTCTTGTACGCCGTCTTCACGATGGCCGGAGCGTTGACGCTGTAGGTGTAGAACGCGACCGTGCCGCCCATGGTGATCAGGAAGCACAGCAGCAGCGGGCGCCAGTACCGGGTCACCAATTCCTTGAGCGATCCCGAGGAGCGGTCGGCTCCCGAGCTGGCGGCGTCCAGGTGTTCCTTGGACAGCGACTCGTCCATGTCCCGCCGCAGCCAGAACACTACGATCGCGGCAAGTCCGCCGATGGCGAACGGAATTCGCCAAGCCCAGTCCTCGATCTGCCCCTTCTCCAGGAAGGTGGTCATGATCAGCAGGGTGAACTGCGCCAGCACGTGGCCGCCGACCAGCGTGACGTACTGGAACGAGGAGAAGAAACCACGCTGGCCCTTGGTAGCCACCTCGGACATGTAGGTCGCCGAGGTGCCGTATTCGCCGCCGGTGGCGAAGCCTTGGATCAGCCGGAAGACGATCAGGACCGCGGCCGCGGCTACGCCGATGCTCTCCCTGGTGGGCATGATCGCGATGCCGAAGGAACAGACCGCCATCAGGGTCACGCTGAACACCAGCGCGGAGCGCCGGCCGTGCCGGTCGGCGTAGCGCCCGAAGTACCAGGAGCCGATCGGGCGCATCAAGAATGTGACCGCGAAAATCGCGTAGACATAAACGGTGGAGTTTTCGTCCTCCGGCGCGAAGAACTGATCTTGGAAATAAGTCGCGAAGACGGTGTAGATATAGACGTCATACCATTCGACGAGATTTCCCGAAGAACCCTTGAGCGTATTCAGAATGGCGCGCCGAGTACTCGTGGGCGCCGATAGCGGAGCCGGATTCGACTCCGGCATCTTGCTCAATGTAGTGGACACAGACCTACCTCCTTCGACGCTTCTTCGCGCCATCGGATTCGAGTGTGTCCGTGACCACACTTGTTACGGAAGTGTGCCGACCGCTTCCTAACAGTTCTTTAGGACGATGCCGTAGCAGCCCGCCAGCAACCCGATGCTCCGGTTGGCCGGGGGTATCCGTCGGTGTGGTTGCCGCACCT
Source organism: Nocardia goodfellowii (assembly GCF_017875645.1). NCBI lineage: Bacteria > Bacillati > Actinomycetota > Actinomycetes > Mycobacteriales > Nocardiaceae > Nocardia > Nocardia goodfellowii. Next base: position 297,331 of record NZ_JAGGMR010000001.1, read on the forward strand.
TCGATCAGGTTCGGCAACCCCGCCGAACGACTATTTCAGCAGCGGCGCGAGCGCACGCAGCGCCGACAGTGGATCGTCGGCCAGCGGCTGGATCGCCACGTGATTCGCGCCCGCCCGCAGATGCGCGCCGAGCTGCTCCGCGACGGCTTCGGCGTTGCCGTGCGCCACCACCGCGTCGTAGAAGCGGTCGCCGCCGGGCTCGGCCAGATCCTCGTCGGTCAAGCCGAAGCGGCGCAGGTTCGACACGTAGTTCTGTAAACCCAGGTAGAACGACGTGCGCGGCTGAGCGGTGACGCGGGCGCGCACCGGATCCTCGTCGATGACAACCTTGTGCTCGGTCGCCAGCAGCGCGTCCTCGCCCAGGATCGCCCGAGCGCTCGCGGTGTGCTCCACCGGCACCAGGTACGGCAGGGCGCCCAGCGAGCGGTCGCGGGCCAGCTTCAGCACGCGCGGACCCAGAGCGGCCAGGGCGCGGCGCTCCTTGGGAACTCCGGCGGCATCGAGTGCGTCGAAGTACTCGACCAGCGCGTCATAGGGCGAGCGGTAGGTGGCGTCGGCCTCCGGATGACCCGCGCCGACACCGAGCAGGAACCGCCCCGGGTAGGCGGCGTCGATCCGATGGAAGACCTCGGCGACCTTCGCCGCGGGCGTCTTCCAGATGTTCACGATGCTGGTCGCCACCGTTAGCGATTGTGTTGCCGCCAACAGGTTTTCCGCGACGACCAGGTCATCCTCCCCGGGTGAGCCACCCAGCCACAACGCGCCGTACCCCAGCTCCTCCACCTCGCGCGCCTGCTCCGGGCTGATCGCGCTGAAAGGAAGCCAAACTCCGTACCGTCCAAGTTCGTCGAATGCCATGCCCTGCCCAACGCGGCACTCCCCCGCCTTGTTCCGCCGGGCGGGAACCGCCGCCCCCAGCCTCGCGAACCCGACTGCGGCTAGCGCGGCGGCATGACGCGGTAGACGTGCCAGCCCTCCGCGACCAGTTCCCCGTCGGCGGTCCGAACTTCGGCCTGGCAGAAGACAGTCGACTTGCCACGCTTGGTGATCCAGCCCTCGGCGATCAGGTCCTGTTCGCGGGCCGCGCCCAGGTAGCGGATTTGCATGTCCACGGTGAACATGGTGGGCACCGCGTCGAACGGGCTCGCTACGGCTGGGACGACGACGGTGTCGATGAGAGTGGCGATCGCGCCGCCGTGCACGACGCCCGCGGGTTGGTTCAGATGAGGGCGGTACGGCAATCGCATCCGCGCGTAATCGAGGCGAACCTCCTCGGCGACGAGCCCGATGAACTGCGGAAAGAAGGTCGCGGAGTCCTGGTCGAAGAACTCCTTCCACGAAGTTTCCTTGTCGCCCGGAAGGGTTTCATGGAGGTCAGCACGCATTCCGTAAAACTACTAGCCTCGCGGCTCAGTCGCCGCAGCAACCGGAGACCGGGATCGTCCGGACTTCCCGGGTCTGGCGGTTACGGGCGGCCAGGTCGGGGTCGGCGGGGTAGTCGACCGCGATCAGGGAGAGGCCGTGGGCGGGTGCGACAGTGACCGAGCTGGATCGTTCGGTTTCGCGCAGCAGGCCGGCGACCCAGTCCGGGGTACGGCGGCCCTCCCCGACGGCGAGGACCGCGCCGACCAGACTGCGCACCATGGACCAGCAGAAGGCGTCGGCGCTGACGTAGGCGATCAACAGCTCGCCCCGGCACTCCCAGTCGTAGCGCTGCAGTTCCCGGACCGTGGTGGCGCCTTCCCGGCGCCGGCAGAAGGCCGCGAAATCGTGCAGCCCCAACAGGTTCTGCGAGGCCTCGCGCATGGCCGCCAGGTCGACGTTGCTGCGGCAGCCGACCACGCTGCGAGCCTGGAGCGGTTCGGCCCCGTAGGGAGCGGTGGTGAGGCGGTAGGCGTAGTGCCGGCGGATGGCGGAGAAGCGGGCGTCGAATTCCGGGGGCGCGATGCGGGCGGCCTTGATGCGTACGTCCTTCGGGAGGAATCGCGCCATCCGGTGCACCAATTTCGCGCCGTCGAAATCCGTGGCGGTGGTGTCGAAGTGGGCGACCTGCCCCTCGGCGTGCACACCGGCGTCGGTCCGGCCCGCGACGGTCAGCTGGATCGGCTCGCGGAACACCTTGCTCAACGATTCCTCGAGTACACCCTGCACCGTGCGCAAGCCCGGCTGCCGGGCCCAGCCGATGAAATCCGTTCCGTCATAGGAGATGTCGAGCCGCACGCGACTGGTCGCGGATGCCTCGGGCGCTTCCGCGCGAAACCCGGCCACACCGGACCCGAGGGACGACCGCTCGGCCGGAATCATCGAATCCTCCACGCTGTCCACCTCACTGCTGACTCGAAGTTGCTTGCCGCCAAGCCGATTGCCCGCGCCGAGACGGCCGAGAAGTTCCGGGGTAACGCGAACGAGCCCGCCGACCCAAACAGGGTGGCGGGCTCGTTCGGGAAGTCCGACGCGAACGTCAGGCGTCCTTCTTGTCCTCGTCGGCCGGAGCCTCGACGACCTCGTCGGTCGCCTCGGCCGCGGGGGCCTCCTCGACCTCGGGGGCGTCGGCGACCTCGGCAGCCGGGGCCTTCGAAGCGGCCACGCGACGGGCGCGATCGGCTTCGTTGGTCACGGTCTTCTCGCGGACCAGCTCGATGATCGCCATCGGAGCGTTGTCACCCTTGCGGGGGACGGTCTTGGTGATGCGCGTGTAGCCACCCTCACGACCCTCGAACGACGGGCCGATCTCGGCGAAGAGGCTGTGCACGACATCCTTGTTGCGGATGACCTTCAGCACCTCGCGACGGTCGGCCAGCGTGCCGGCCTTCGCCTTGGTGATGAGCTTCTCGGCGTAGGGGCGCACGGCCTTGGCCTTGGACTCGGTGGTCGTGATCCGGCCGTGCTCGAAGAGCGCCGTCGCCAGATTGGCGAAAATCGCCTTCTGGTGCGACGACGACCCGCCGAACCGGCGACCCTTCTTGGGAGTGGGCATTTGGTTTGTTCTCCTTGAGTAAGGCGCAAAGGGGTATGCCTACCCCCAGGGCCTAAAGCTGTTCGGTCTCGGCGTAGTCCTGCTCGCCGCCATCGGTGTCACTGAACGTGCCGCTGTCGCTCCACGTTCCGGTGCTCGCGTCGTAACCCACCACGGAAGAAGGATCGAACGAGGCCGGGCTGTCCTTGAGCGAGAGGCCGAGCGCATGCAGCTTGACCTTGACCTCGTCGATGGACTTCTGGCCGAAGTTGCGGATATCCAGCAGATCCGACTCGGTGCGGGCAACGAGCTCGCCCACGGTGTGCACGCCTTCGCGCTTGAGGCAGTTGTAGGACCGGACGGTGAGGTCCAGGTCTTCGATCGGCAGACCGAATGAGGCGATGTGGTCCGCCTCGGCCGGCGAGGGGCCGATCTCGATGCCTTCGGCTTCGACGTTGAGCTCACGGGCCAGGCCGAAGAGCTCGACGAGGGTCTTGCCCGCCGAAGCGAGCGCGTCCCGGGCGCTGATGGAGTTCTTGGTCTCCACGTCCAGGATCAGACGGTCGAAGTCGGTGCGCTGCTCGACACGGGTGGCCTCGACCTTGTAGGTCACCTTGAGCACCGGCGAGTAGATCGAGTCCACTGGGATCCGGCCGATTTCCGCACCCGAGGCCTTGTTCTGAACGGCGGGGACGTAGCCGCGACCGCGCTCGACGACGAGCTCGATCTCCAGCTTGCCCTTGTCGTTCAGGGTGGCGATGTGCATGTCGGGGTTGTGCACGACAACACCGGCAGGCGGCACGATGTCACCGGCGGTGACGGTGCCCGGACCCTGCTTACGCACGTACATGGTCACCGGCTCGTCCTCTTCCGAGGACACGACCAGGCCCTTGAGGTTCAGGATGATGTCGGTGACATCTTCCTTCACACCGGGAACGGTGGTGAACTCGTGCAGGACGCCGTCGATGCGGATGCTCGTGACCGCGGCCCCCGGGATCGAGGACAGCAGGGTACGACGCAGCGAGTTGCCGAGGGTGTAACCGAAGCCCGGCTCGAGGGGTTCGATGGTGAACTTCGAGCGGTTCTCCGCCACGACCTCTTCGGTCAGGGTGGGGCGCTGGGAAATCAGCATTGTGGATCATCCTCCTGTACGGGCACCCACTATTTGATGCCCACGTTATGGGGGTTGTGCGTAATCCCTTGCTGAGCAAGGGATTACGCACGGCACTGATTACTTCGAGTAGTACTCGACGATCAGCTGTTCAGTCAGCGGCACATCGATCTGCGCGCGCTCGGGAAGCTGGTGCACCAGGATCCGCAGCCGGCCCGGGATCACCTGCAGCCAGCCCGGAACCGGGCGGTCGCCGACGGTCTCGCGCGCGACCTGGAACGGCAGCGTCGGGAGCGACTTCTCCTTGACATCGATGATGTCGTACTGGGTGACCTGGTAGCTCGGGACGTTGACCGCGACACCGTTGACGATGAAGTGGCCGTGCGAGACGAGCTGACGGGCCTGACGACGGGTACGAGCCAGACCGGCGCGGTACACGACGTTGTCCAGCCGGCACTCGAGCAGACGCAGGAGGTTGTCACCGGTCTTGCCCTTGAGGCGGTTGGCCTCTTCGTAGTACCGGCGGAACTGCTTCTCCATGACGCCGTAGGAGAAGCGAGCCTTCTGCTTCTCCTGCAGCTGCATCAGGTACTCGGATTCCTTGATCCGCGCGCGGCCGTGCTGGCCGGGCGGGTAAGGACGACGCTCGAACGCCTGGTCTCCGCCGACGAGGTCGACGCGAAGACGACGCGACTTGCGGGTGATGGGGCCTGTATAACGTGCCATTTGTTATCTGTTCCTTTCCCGCTAGACGCGACGACGCTTGGGCGGACGGCAACCGTTGTGCGGCTGGGGGGTGACATCGGAGATCGTGCCGACCTCCAGGCCCGCGGCCTGAAGCGAACGGATCGCGGTCTCACGGCCCGAGCCCGGACCCTTGACGAACACGTCGACCTTCTTGACGCCGTGCTCCTGCGCCTTGCGGGCGGCGTTCTCGGCAGCGAGCTGCGCGGCGAACGGGGTGCTCTTACGCGAACCCTTGAAGCCGACGTGACCCGAGGACGCCCAGGAGATGACGTTGCCCGACGGGTCGGTGATCGACACGATGGTGTTGTTGAACGTGGACTTGATGTGCGCGTGGCCCAGCGGGACGTTCTTCTTATCCCGGCGGCGCGACTTCTGGGTCTTCTTAGGACCCGAGGTACGACTCTTCGGAGGCATCGGTTATCCCTACTTCTTCTTGCCGGCGACGGTGCGCTTCGGGCCCTTGCGGGTACGCGCGTTGGTCTTGGTGCGCTGGCCACGCACGGGCAGGCCACGACGGTGGCGCAGGCCCTGGTAGCAGCCGATCTCGATCTTGCGACGGATATCGGCCTGCACCTCGCGGCGCAGGTCACCTTCGACCTTGAGGTCCGAACGCTCGATGTAGTCACGCAGCTGCGTGACCTGGTCGTCGCTGAGATCCTTCGAGCGCAGGTCCGGGCTGACGCCGGTGGCTTCCAGGATCTCCTTGGCGCGGGTACGCCCGATACCGAAAATGTAAGTCAGCGCGATCTCCATGCGCTTTTCACGCGGGAGATCAACGCCCATGAGACGTGCCATGTGGCAGGTTCCTTAATGTTGCGGAGGTCTGCTCCCTGTCCGTTCCCCTCGTCTTGGCGGGGCACCGGCCTCCGAACCGGTGGTTGGCACGCACGCCCCCGGGCTGCTGAGATATCTCAAAAGCGCCGGATTGTTCCGCAGCGTGCGGCTGGAGCTGGGAGTTCTTCTTTTTAGCCAATCCGAACTGCGTCGGTGCTTGGCTGGTGATCAGGGCCCGAGGGCCCCATCGGGCCGAATCAGCCCTGACGCTGCTTGTGACGCAGGTTGTCGCAGATCACCATGACCCGGCCGTGGCGGCGGATCACCTTGCACTTTTCGCAGATCTTCTTGACGCTCGGCTGAACCTTCACGTCCGTCCAATCTTTCTTTGGTTCACACGGGTGTGAACACAGTTTTTCCCCAGCCGGAAGACTGGGGAAGTCTGTAGGCCCGGTTCGCACCGGGATGACGGCGTCGGGACGCCGTCCGCGCGATCAACTAACGATCACTTGTAGCGGTAAACGATCCGACCTCGGGAGAGGTCGTAGGGGGAAAGCTCAACGACCACCCGGTCCTCGGGAAGGATACGAATGTAGTGCTGCCGCATCTTTCCGCTGATGTGCGCGAGAACCTTGTGACCGTTCTCGAGCTCGATCCGGAACATCGCATTGGGCAGCGGCTCGACAACTCGACCCTCGACCTCGATGGCCCCGTCTTTCTTCGCCATGTCCTCCGCGATCCCGGTTCATCGAGCAGCGCTTGTCGAAGACACTGCCGCTCGAACCTGGTTTGATTGCCTGGTGTCTGTTTGGATGGACCAGCCTCGGTGAGGCCAGGCATGCAAACAGTCGGCGCATAGGTGCACCGCCGCTCCAGCTTACCGGCAGGGGTCCGATCAGGCAAAAACGGGCCCGTGCACGGCGAGGTGACCAGGGCCACGACGTGCCCGGAGTGTCGCGTAAACTGGGCGCGATCCAGAAATCGATCGAACAGATCTAGGGGGATGTGTGAACGAGCGTACCGAGTCGATCACCGTCCTTCAGATCAGTGAGGCAACGTCGTGAGAGAGCGCACCAGCAACGCAGCGTCCACGACTACAGCAGGGCCGATCGTCAGCGAGGCGACGTCGTGAGTCGTAACAACGACAGCTTGCCCATGCTGCCGCCGTGGCTGGCCGAGTCGGAGGGTGGTGGCGCGGGGTACGAAGCGCCGGTCCAGAATCTGCCGCACGAAGACTTGATCGACGACTCCCCTAGACGTAAAGAAAAGAAGAAGCGGAAGGGGCTGTTCGGGCGCGACAAGGACACCGGCACCGAGCGCGGGTCCGAGTGGGGTCAGCCGCAGCAGCTACCCGACGCTCAACCGGCCCCTCGGCCCCAGTCGGCTCCTGACCCCGGTCCCAATTCTTGGTCGCAACCCGGGCCGGACACTTCGCGCGATTCTTGGTCGCAACCCGGGCCCGATACTTCGCGCGACACTTGGGGGCAGCAGCCGGGTGGACCGGTAGCGCCACCTACGCCCGGTTCGCGCCCTGAAGACGTTCGCCCGTCCGAGCCGCTGAGCCGCGAAACCGCGCCGCCGCCCGGTCTGCCCATCCGCCAGCCCGGCGAGTACCGCGGCTCCTTCCAGCCGTTGGGGCAGCCGTCCGCGGAGTCCCGCGGCGGTGCTCCGGACCCGATGCCCTCGAACGAGGCGACCACCCGCTACACCCGGCCGGAGCCGGATGCGCCGGTCGCTGAGCGTCCGCCGCTACCCGAGCCGCCGGCGCGCTTGCCGGAACCGCCCGCGCGACTCCCGGAACCGCCCGCACGCTTGCCCGAACCACCCAGCGACCGGTCGTATCCGCCGGGTCCGCCGACAGGTGAGCAGCCGAGCACCTTCGCACCGCTCCCGCATGCAATCGACGCACCGTCCGCCGGTACGCGGCCGGAGCTGCCCGGGCCGCCGCCCGGGCTGCACAACCCCGAATCCTCCACCGTCCCACCGGTATCCGGCGGGCGGCCGCCGCTGCCCGAGCCACCCTCGGCCACCGGCGATCAGAGACCGCGCGATCCCCGCGAGGTCGACGGGCCACCGCCCTGGCTGGCCGGTCCGTCCGACCCGGGGCACCTCGGCCTCGATCCGGAAGAGTCGCAGGCTGATTCAGCGCAGTCCGGCCCGATTCCCCGCGGCCGGCACTGGCTGCCCGCGGACCACGTGGACAACGCGCAACCCAGCGCCCCGATGTCCCGAGCCGAACAGCCTTGGAATCCCCCGCCTTTCAGCCCGCCGGCCACAGGCGAGCAGGGTCCCAGCGGCGAACATCCCGGCGCTCCTGGCGTTTCAGCGCCCGGCGATCAGCGCGGACCGGACGGCCGCCGCATCCCCGGCGCCTTCGCACCCCCCGCTGCCGCTGCCCGCGCACCCATCAGTGATCAGCTCGCGCCGGGCGAACGCCGCGACCCAGGCGTCTTCAACCAACCGCCCAGCCAGCCCTTCACCGGCCAGCCCGGCACCCCGAACCCCTTCGCCCCGTCGGCAACTGGTCAACCCGTCCCTGGCGAACGCCGCGACCCAGGCCTCTACGAACAGCCGCACAGCGGACATTCGGGCGACCCGAACGCCTTCGCCCCGAACCCAACTGGCCATCCCGTCCCTGGCGAACGCCGCGACCCAGGCCTCTATGAACAGCCGCACAGCGGAAACCTTGGCGACCCGAATGCCTTCGCACCGGGCGTAACTGGCCAGCCCATCCCAGACGAAGGCCGCGACCCCGGCCTCCAAGACCAACCCCTCGGCCGATCAAGCAGTGGAAGCCTCGGCGACCCGAATGCGCTCGCACCGAACGCAACTGGCCACACCTCCCCCGGCCAACGCCGCGACCCAGGCCTCTACGACCAGCCGCACAGCAGTGGACAGCCAGGCGAGCCGAACGCTTCCGCACCGGCCCCGATCCCTGCCGAACGCCGCGGCCCTGGTCTCCACGACCAACCGCCCAGCGGACGCCCCGGTGACCTGAATGCCTTCGCACCGGGCACAGCGGGTCAGCCCGATCCGGGCGAGCGGCGCGACGCGGGTCTCCACGACCAACCGTCCAGCAGCGGACAGCCCGGCTCCCCGGGCACCTTCGCACCGAGTGATCAGCGTGCGCCGGTCGGCGACCAGCATGCGCCCGGTGAACGCCGCGACCCGGGCCTTTTCAACCAGCCGTCCACCGGGCAGCCCGGTGACGTGAATAGTTTCGCGCCGCAGCGACTTCCGGCGGGTGAGCAGCCCGGACCGGGCGGTCATGTCGTCAACCAACCGCCCGGGCAACCCCTGAACGGGCAGCCTGGACCAGGGACTTACGCCGCACCCGCGACTGGGCTGCGTGCGCCGGTCGGTGATCAGCCCGGACCGGGCGAACGCCGCGACCCCGGCGTGTTCAACCAACCGCCGAACCAGTCGTTCACCGGCCAGCCGTACGCCGCACCGGCCACCGGTCAGCACGCCCCCGTCGGCGACCAGCCCGCCCCCGGCGAACACCGCGGCCCCGGCGTGTTCAACCAACCGCCGAACCAGCCGTTCATTGGCCAACCGGGCGGCCAGCCCCCCGGTGCGTACCCGCCCGGGCAGCCCGGGGCCTGGGAGCAGGGGCCGAACCAGCAGCAGTGGCAGCAGGGTCCCGGTGTGCAGCCGCAAAGTGGGCAGTGGGGTAACGGGCCGCGGCCGAATCATGGTGGCCCGCAGCCTTCGCTGGACGACGTGCCGCTGCGCCGGGCCAAGAAGGCTCCGGGTGGTGGCTGGCGTAAGGCCGTGCACCACATCTCCGGTGGCACGATCAATCCCGGCATGTCCGCGGAGGAGTTGCGGCTACAGGAATTGGTGGCGCGGATCCGGCAGCCCGTGCGCGGCGACTACCGGATCGCGGTGCTGTCGTTGAAGGGCGGCGTCGGAAAGACCACCACCACAATGGGTCTCGGCTCGATCTTCGCCTCGATCCGCGGTGACCGGGTGATCGCCGTCGACGCCAACCCCGACTTCGGCACGCTGTCCCAGCGTGTTCCGCTGCAGACCCGCTCCACCGTGCGCGATCTGCTGCTGGACCCGAACGTGGAGCGCTACTCCGATGTCCGCAAGCACACGTCGCAAGCCACGAGCCGACTGGAAGTACTTGCCTCCGAACGTGATCCGGCTGCCTCGGAGCAGTTCGACGAGCACGAGTACCGAGCCGTCGCGCGCATCCTGCAGCGGTACTACAACATCATCCTGACCGATTGCGGTACCGGGTTGACGCACTCGGCGATGAGCGGCGTCCTGGATCTCGCGCACTCGCTGGTGCTGATCTCCTCCGCCGCCATCGACGGCGCCCGCAGCGCCGCGGCCACGCTGGACTGGCTGTCCCTGCACGGCCACGACCATCTGGTCCGCAACGCGGTCGTCGTGATCAACCTGCCCCGTGAGGGTTCGGTGAACGTCGGTATCCAGCAGCTGCGCGAGTACTTCCTCTCCCGCTGCCGCGCGGTGCACATCATCCCGTTCGACGACCACCTGTCCGAGGGCGCCGAAATCGACCTGCACCGCCTGAGCAAGCAGGCCAAACGCGCCTACGTCGAACTCGCCGCCACCGTCGCCGACGAGTTCAACCTCGACCATCGCCGCTACCACTGACCGCCGCGGTCAGGTGGCGGCGCGGTAGGCGGTGAGGGCCGGCTCGGGCTGCCGGGTGCGCGGGGCGAAATTCCAGGACTCCGTGCGCCTTTCGAACAGGGCGCGGGAGGGGCCGGTGGCGATTGGGCCGGCGATGCGGGTGAGGTGGAATCCGGAGCGGCGGTAGTAGTCGTGCAACTCGGCGTTCGTGGTCCAGGCGTCGAGGCGGACCCAGTTCCGATCCTGCTGGAAGGCGAGCCAGCCGGCGTGCTCGAGCAGGTGGCGGCCGATACCGTGCCCGGCGAAGCGGAGGTCGACGATCATGTAGTGCACGATCACCGCGTCGTCCAATTCCCAGGGCGACCAGAGATTCGGGTCGGCATGATGGTCGACGGTGATGGTGCCGGCGGTTTCGCCGTCGACGTCGGCGATCCAGGTTTCACCGGCGGCCAGTGAGCGTTCGACGGCGTGGGCGAAGGTTTCGATGGGTTTGCCGCGCCCCGCCACGGACCACTGGTCGGACCCGCGGGCGGTGAGCCAGGCGGTGCGCTGCAGGCGTAGGCGGCAGATCGCGGCGAGGTCGCCGAAGTGCGCCGGCCGGATGACGATATTCATGGGATCACAGTTTTCTCTCTCGTCAAGGGAGGGAGATGCCACGCCGGTACGCACTGCCCAGCGTGTCGCGGATTACGCCGATCCCCTCGTCGTCCCCGATCTCGTAGGACAGCCGGTTGCGGGTGGCGATGGAGCGATGCCGGGTGGCGCGGGTGACGCGCTGGTGGTTCGCCCCGATCCGGAGATGATCCAGCAGGATGGTTCCGGTGGCCACGCCCAGCACGATGGCTTCCTCGGCGCCGGCGGGGCGGGCACACAGCGTGTCGCGGTGCGCGGTCTCGGCATGGCCGCGGTCGGCCAGTCGACGGGTGGTGCCCTCCGGAATGTCGTGCGGCGAGTCGATGCCGGTGGCTTCGGCCAGGTCGCGCGGGTAGAAGCTGACCTCCCAGGACCACGGCTCGTTGTCCAGATATTGGACGACCGTCCGGGCGAGCACCCAGGAGTCCGCCGGAACGCCGAGCCATAACGCGACTTCCGGTGCGGCAGGCTCCATCCGGGCACTGAATTCCTTGGTCGGCTCCCGATTCGCCGCCCGCGCGATCTCTTCGAAGATATCGTGGGTCGCACGCGGGCGATCCGGACGAATGTGATCGGTGACCACGGATTCCAGAACTTCCTGGTTTCGGACGATGGTCCCGCGGGAAGTAGCTGTGTAGACCAGATTTTCGGTAACCAGGACCTGAATGGCATTCCGGGCAGTGGTGATCGAGACCTGCATCTGATCGGCGAGCTCGGTGTGGCTGGGAAGCCGATCACCCGGGCTCCATTTGCCCCCGCGGATCTCCTCGCGGAGGAGGTTTGCGATCCGGTGGTATGTCGGACCCTCCGCCATCGTGCTCCTCGGTTGGTCGGGCAGGTAACGAAGTGTACTCGTCCTCGTTTTCTACGGCCCGGTAACGCTTGACAGGTCCCTTCAGAGGTTTATTGTAATCAACGTCCTGATCCGGTGTTGTGCGGCGATGAACGGCGAGGCAACGTGGCAGGTTCGGATTCATCAACAGTAGTCATGGCTCTTCCCGGCGCACAGCGTTGCGCCGAAACGGCAACGCAGCCCGCGATTTCGGGGCTATTGCCGACCTCGGATCTACTCGTGCGGGCGTGCCGCGGTCACCGCGTCGTCGGTGGTCCGTTGCTGTGGTTTGCCCGCGATCTCGCGGTGCTGCACGAGCGACGCCTGGTCGGCCGCGGCGGCTGCATCGACACCAACCCGGTCGTCGTCCTCGAAATCGAGCGCCGGCGAACCGAATTGGTCATGGCGGTAGACGACTGGGTGGCTCGCAGCGTGCCGCAACACCGGCTCGGCGCGACGCTACACACCGAAACCGTCGGGTCTGTCATCGATCGCCTGGCCGAATCCTCGGTGCGCGCGCATCACGCGTTGATGACCCTGGACGCGCACGACGAGATGCTGCACGGGGCATGGCATCACCTGGCCGAATTGGCCGACGCCTATGACGATTTGGTGCGCGATATCGTCGCGGGGCGGCGTCGGTTGCCGGAGTGGTGAGGCCGGTGGACGCTCGGAGATAAAAGCCCCGCGGTTCTGAAAAGAACTGCGGGGCTTCGTCTATGGGCCTTACGTCGTCGGTGGGAGGTAGGCCACCTGCATCATCTCGTTGCCGTTGCGCGCGATCAGCGTGCCACGGCCGGGCGGCAGTTTGGCGGCCCGGACCTCACCGATGATCCGGCCCTCGTCCTTGGGCGCGCTCATCAGCAGCGCGTCCACACCCATGTCCTTCAGGGTGCCGAGAACCTTGTCGTACAGTGCCCGGCTGGCGCCACCGGCGCGGCGGGTGATCACCAGGTGCAGACCGATATCACGAGCCTGGGGCAGGAACTCGATCAGCGGTTCCAGCGGGTTGCGGCCACTCGAGACGACCATCTCGTAATCGTCTACCACCACATAGATTTCGGGCCCGCTCCACCAGCTGCGTTCGCGCAGCTGCTGCGGTGTTATGTCGTTGCCGGGGATCCGCTTCTGCAGATAGTTCGCGACCTCCTTGATCATCCCGAAGGACGTCTGCGAAGAGGTCGAGTACCCGGCCAGCTGCGCGCCCTCCAGCACACCGAGCATGGTGCGCCGGTAGTCGATGAGGATGACGCGGGCTTCCTCGGAGGTGGAGTGCTCCGTGACGCCCGCGACGATATTGCGCAGCAGGGTGGTCTTGCCGCATTCCACATCGCAGAAGGCGTAGAAGTGCGGCTGCGCCTCGAAATCCAGCACCATCGGCTGAAGTTCGGATTCACCGATGCCGATGACGGCCCGGGTCTTGCTCTGGTGGATGCCCGCCCGACCAGCCTCCGCGAGCACGGCCTCGCGCGACAACTCGGCCGGCAGCATCCGCACCTCTGGCGCACGTCGGCCGCCGTAGAGCTCGTTGAGCTGTTCCTTGGCGGCGTTGACCCCCTCGGACAAAGTGCGCGGATCGGAATCGGAGTCCAGGCGCGGCAACGCGATCAACAGGTGCAGCTTGTCCGCGGTGAGACCGCGACCCGGCCGGCCGGTCGGCACGAGCACGGCGGTGCGCCGGTCCATTTCGGAGTCGGAGGGGTCGCCGAGGCGGAGCTCGATGCGGGTACCGATGAGGTCCTTGATCTGGGGCCGGATCTCCGGCCATCGAGTGCTGGAGATCATCAGATGGATACCGTAAGAAAGGCCCTGTGCGGCAATGGCATTGAGCTGGGGTTCCAGCATGTCGTAATCCGCGCGGATGGTGGGCCAGCCGTCGATGACCAGGAAGACGTCACCGAAAGGGTCCTGCGCGAGCGGGTCGGCCTGTCGCTCGGCCGGCGGTCGCTCGGCCAACAACGCTTTGCGCCGCCGGAACTCGATGATGGAGTCGATGCCCAGCTCGCGGAAGTGTTCCTCGCGCCGGCGCAGAATTCCGGTCACCTCCGCGATGGTGCGGCGGATCCGGTCCACCTCCATGCGGCCCGCCACGGAGCCGACATGCGGCAGCCCCGCCATACCCGACAGCGTGCCGCCACCGAAATCCAGACAGTAGAACTGCACCTGTTCGGGGGTGTGGGTGGCCGACGCGGCCATGATGATGGTGCGCAGAGTCGTCGATTTACCCGACTGCGGTCCGCCGACCACCGCGACGTTGCCCTGACCCGCGGAAAGATCCACGATCAGCACGTCGCGGCGCTGCTCATAGGGCTTGTCGATGACGCCCAGCGGCAGCCACAGCTGCCCATGCCGGTTCACCGGCGAACGCCAATCCGGATCGGGCAGCAGCATATCCACCGACGGCGATTCCTCCAGCGGCGGCAGCCACACCTCGTGGGCCGGCCGGCCGTGGCCGCGCAGGCGCTCGACGACGGTGGTCAGCAGCGTCGCGGGGACGGCTTCGTTGACCGATACCGGCGCCTCGTCCTCGTCCTCCGCCGGGGACTCCCCGGGCGGCGGCGGCAATTCCGGAAGACCCAGGCGGTTGGGCGGTGGCGGCAATTCCGGCCGTCCGTCGCGGGTGGCCTCGCGCACGGGCTCGATGACCTCGGGCATCGCCACCGGTGCCGCGGTGAACACGGCCGGCGCCTGTCCACCGACGGTCTTGCCGTCCACCTGCCTGGTGCCGCGCGGCGAAACATACGGCCCGGACACATAACTCGCGTTGAAGCGCAGTGGATCGTCGGCGTCGCTCTTGAGGTAGCCCGAACCCGGGACGCTGGGCAGGTGGTAGGCGTCGGTGATACCGAGCACCGCGCGAGATTCGTTGGCGGAAAAGGTACGCAGGCCGATCCGGTAGGACAGGTGGGAGTCCAGACCGCGCAACTTGTTCTCCTCCAGGCGCTGCGAAGCCAGCAGCAGGTGCACCCGCAGCGAGCGGCCGAGGCGGCCGATCATCACGAAGAGGTCCGCGAAATCGGGCTTCTGCGAAAGCAATTCGGAGAATTCGTCGACCACGACGAACAACGCGGGCAGCGGATCCAGATCGGCTCCGGCCGCGCGGGCCTTCTCGTACTCCGTGACGTTGGCGAAGTTGCCCGCTGAGCGCAGGAGTTCCTGCCGTCGCGTCATCTCACCGGAAAGGGCGTCCTTCATACGGTCGACGAGCGCCAGTTCCTCTTCGAGGTTGGTGATGACCGCGGAGACGTGCGGCAGCGAGTCCAAGCCGAGGAAGGTCGCACCGCCCTTGAAGTCGACCAGGACCAGGTTGAGCAGGTCCGGGGAGTGCGTGGTCACCATGGACAGCACCAGAGTGCGCAGGAACTCCGACTTACCGGAACCCGTTGCGCCGATGCACAATCCGTGCGGACCCATGCCGTTCTCGGCGGATTCCTTGATGTCGATCTCGACGGGGGTGCCATCGGGGGTGACACCGATCGGCACCCGCAGTCGCTCCCGGTCACTGCGCGGACGCCACACCACCGCGGGATCGATCTGCGCGGCGTCGGGAATCTTCAGCAGCGACATCAGGCCGGGATCGGAGCGCGTTTCATCGCCGAGGCTGACCATCTGCGCGGCGGTCGCGATGCGGTAGCGCGCCAGGTCGCGGGCCAGCGACGTGGCCTCGGCCCGGCCGACGGAATCGGATTTGGCGAATTTCTCCACGCCCGCGGCGGATTTCGCGGCCACCATGCCGTCATCGGTAACGACCAGCTGCAAGCCGCGACGCACCGCGAGACCGCTTTGCGGCGCGGTGAGGTCGAGCACCGTGACCGAGTCCAGTCCCGCGTCGCTGACCACGCGCTCGGAACCGCTGACGTAGCCGTCGTCGATGATCACCAGCAGATGGATCCGGCCCGCCGTGGGCTGCGCGTTGCGCATGAACCGGCCGCGTTCCACCAGTTCGGCGGACATCGAGGTTTCCAGTTCGGCCAGCGAGCGATACATCATCCGGGCCGAGCCCATGCCGTCGCGGTCCACCGGATGTTGCAGGTGCGGAAGCCATTTCGCCCATGCCCAGGCCGGGCCGTCGGGATCGGCGCAGATGATGGCGACGGCGGTGTGGTCGGGGCCGTGGAAGGTGGTGAACTCCATCAGCATCGAGCGCACCAGGGTCAGCGCGGCCTCGCGCTCCCCTTCGATGTTGATCGCGGGGAAGGCGCGCAGCGAGATGGCGGTGGGCAGTCCGTGCACCACCGAGTGCGTGCGCACGAAGCGCCGCAACGCGACCGTCGAGACCGGTTCCAGGTCTTCCAGCGGTCCGGTTTCCGGGCGGGCGAGTTTGGTCGCCAGGCGGTGGCTACCCACGCCGACCCGAACGTGCCCGAAGTCGGGATCGTTGGGGCGGCGTTCCCACATGCGGCGGGAGCCGATCACCGATTGCAGGTCACTGGGTTCCGGATGGCTCCACAGCAGCGCGGCCAGCTGCTGATTGCCGGTTTTACGCACATCCTTGCGGACCTGATCGAGGTAGCGGAAGTAGTCTTTGCGCTCCTCGTTCAGCTCGGCGGCCTTCTTCGGCCCGCCGCCGCCGCGCATACCCGCCATCATGCCGAACATCGACATCAGCATCATCATCGGGAACATCATCATGAACGGGTTGGCCAGCAGGTTGCGGCCCATCATGACCATCATCGCGATCATGCCGACCACGGCGACAACCATCACCAGCGGCATCAGCTTCATCAGCAGATTGCCCGCCACCGGACGTTCGAGCTCCGGCGGCGCGGACAGCGCGACCTCGCCGCCCGGCGGACGCGGCGGCGCGATCCGCGGCCGGCGCACGAAACCTTCGGTTGCCATGTGCTACAACCCTTCTCGAGTTTCAGGCTCGGCCCCGGGGTCGACATTCACCGCGCGGCCCCGCCGGAACGGGATCGAGGCGGCGTAGCCGAGCCCGAGCAGGGCGAGCAGCGTGATCGAGCCGATGGTGGCGACCAGACGCGGCGCCGGATCCACATACGGCGGTGGACTCGGACCGGCGATTTTGCGAGGCAGGTCGGAGCCGACCTGCACCGGCTTCGCCGGCAGTTGCGCGGTGAGTGCGGCCAGCGGGTCGACCAGGCCGTGCCCGATCTTGTCGTTGCGGCCGTTGTCCGGCGCCTGCGCGGTCAGCTTGATCCGGTCGATCACCTGGGCGGCGGTCAACTCCGGAAAGCGGGATCGGACCAGCGCGGCCAGTCCGGAGACATAGGCGCTGGAGAAACTGGTCCCGTCGATGGTGGAGTAACCCTCATTGGTCTGGGTGGCGTTGACCAACCCGGCCCCGCCCGGTTTGCTGTCCAGCGAGACGATCTCGCGGCCGGGTGCGGCGACGCCGACCCACGGGCCGTGCAGCGAGAATGGCGACACCGTGCCGTCGGGCTCCATCGATGCCACCGACAGCACATAGGGCGTGAACCAGGCCGGCGTCACGATGGTGCCCACGGCCGCCCACCCCGCGCGATCGTTCTGCTTCTCACAAGCGGTGCCCTGCATGGTGTTTCCAGCGGCGGCGACGACCACCACATTGCGATCGTAGGCGTATTTCACGGCGGCGCCCAGCGCCCCGTCGGCCGAATTGCCACCCGAGGGGATACAGGCCACCTCGGAGATGTTGATGACGGTCGCGCCCATGTCCACCGCGCGAACCACGCCCGCCGCCAGGGTGTTCACCGTGCCGTATCCCTCGCGCGTGATGACGCCCGGCTCCTCGCGGCGATTGCGGTCCTTGGCCTCGTAGGCCGAACTCAGTTGCCGGATCGCGAGAATCTCGGCTTCCGGTGCGACACCGGCGAACCCGTCTTCCAGACTGGGCCGGGCCGCGATGAGCCCGGCGACGAAGGTGCCGTGGCCGTCGCAGTCGACGGTGCCGTCGGTATCGGAGACGAAGTCGCCGCCCGCCTGCAGGGCGGGCAGACGCCAATGCCGGTTGACGCCGGTATCGATGACCGCCACCTTCTGTCCCGCGCCTCGGCTGAATTGCCAGGCCTCCTCCAGACCCAGCACCCGCTGGGCCAGTGGCGGTTCCTGCGGCGCACTGCCGCGCAGTGCGGGTTCGGCGCAGATCTTGTGCTGCTCGGTCTCATCCGGCGGCCGGCCGGCGGCCGCCAGGCCGAGCACCCCCGCCAGCGCGCCGTCGTCGACGCGCGGCGGTGCGATCGCCAGCGCGGGGGCCGGCGATCCGGCGCTCAGGGCGAGCACCGCGGCGACGGCCGCTGCCCGCCATATCCTCCGGGAGATCATCGCGAAAACCACCGCTGGATCAAATGTTCCGGGCGGCCGAGTAGATGTCCATGATCCACAGCACCAGCGGAATAATGGTGCAGATCAAGAGATATTCGAAGATCTCACCGGTCCGTCGCATGGGCGGCGACATCTCGGTGTGCGGGCCGATGACACCGAACGCGACCGCGGCCGTCGCCACGACCAACAGCATCCCGGCGATCGGCACCACCCAGCCGGGTTCGCCCAGGGCGAGTCCGACGCCGAGGGCCACCAAAGCCGTTGTGCCACCGGCGATCAGCGTGCAGGCCTGGACCAGGTCGGCGAACGCCCGGCCGCGCAGGCACAGGATGAGCGAGACCACGACGCCGAGGGTGATGCCCTGCCAGCGGGTGGTGCCGAGCGGGTTGGCCGCCAGCACGATGCCGATGGCCGCGGCCACGGTGCAGCCGATGATCATGCCGGACTGGTACTCGTTGGCCGCGCGGGCCCGATGCTCGAGCCCGGCCGCCGAGGGCAGCGCGGTCGCACCGATGGCGCCGATGTCCTCGATGGTGGGGCGGGGTTCGTGGTCGGCGGGATCGATGGCCGCACCGGCGGTCGGCACCGGCGGCACCGGTAGTCGAGCGGCGGCGACCGCGAGGCGCGGCACCAGGGTGATCACGATCAACGCGCCGACCAGGACACCGGCGGCGACCTTGGACACCGACGGATCCCAGATCATCCGCACCATCGCGGCCACCCCGCCGAATACCGCCAGTGTGATGAGGGTGGTGAACATGGTCGCCCCGACCCGGGCCATGCTGTAGAGGACCGCGGCGGCGACCAGCGTTGCCACACAGGCGAACATGGCGTGCGGGCTGCCGAAGTCGTTGGGTACCAACAGCGCCGTGCCCGCGAAGATCAGCAACAGCGCGTACAGCGACAACATGATCGCCGGCAACTTCGCCTCGTCCTGGTATTTGCGGGAGACGAGCACCGCCGCACCCCCGGCCACCAATCCGGCGCCGAGCGCGATGAATCCGATCGCGATACCGGCGCCGTCGTGCTTGGCCACGCCCAGCAGGTAGATCGCGGCGAGCACCGCGCCCAGACCGGCGAGCAGGCCGAGCCAGCGCGCCGAAACCGGCGACCAGTGCCGGAACGAGGTCGCGGTCAGTTTGGAGACCGCGTCGATGACATCGTCGAAGAGCGCCGGCGCCTCCTTGGCGGTCACCGAGCGCAATACCAGCAACTCGCCGTCGAAAACCTCGGCCTCGGTGAGCGATTGGTTTGCCGGAATGGGATCGCGGCCGATCCGCGCCAGTGTCCAATGCTGCGTCTGCAGCGGCGCGCCGTCCTCGTGCTCGGTGAGATCCGGGTTGCGGGATTCGATCAACTCGACCACATCGGTGATGAACGCGGCGATCGGAACTGTGGCAGGCAAACCCAGATCCAACTGAGTATTGCCGCCGATCACCGACACTCGGCACAACTCCGGATCAACGGCAGCCACTGTGCTGCTAGACGGATCGGTCACAGCTCGGATGACTCCCTACCTAGAACTCACTTCAACGCCATGCAACGTACTCAACTTATCGGAGAAGTCGCGCACCCGCAGGGCCTTACCCACCCCGCCGACTCCGTCGGCTTTCGCTTCCCCAGGTGGCTATGCTTGATGGGAAACAGCACATCCGTTTGTTTTTAGGGGCCAACCCGTATGACCGGCAACCGTCAAGCACAACGCGCATTCGACGCTGGTGTCTTGTCCTTGGGCATTGCGATCGAGGGGCAGGAATCTGCCCGCGATCTGGAATATGCCCAGCTCGCCTTCCAGCGCGCCACCGAATGGGACCCCGGGATGTGCGACGCCTGGCTCGGGCGCGCGGCCGCGGGTGAGCACACCCGGGAGGTGGTCTTCAACCTCTACAAGACCAGCACCAGCACGCTTTTCCGGGAGCAGCGCCGGCTCGGCCTGCAACCGCGGGCGCTGGCGGGCCGGTTCACCCTCGGGCAGTACATCGACTACCCGCTGGCCAGTTACGCCGAGATCTGGTTGGCGCAGGCCGCGCAGCTGATCACCGACGGCGACTACGACGAAGCCGAGAAGGTGCTCGACGAGCTGGCCAAACACCGGGCCGCGCAGGTGTCCTCGTCCGACCGCGAGATCGACGATCGGATCTGCGCGTATGCCCGCGGGGTACTGCATTTCACCACGCAGCGCTGGCCCGATGTGATGACCGTGCTGGCCGGTTCGGCGGAGTGGGCGGACCCCTATCTCGCCGCGGGCGCGCACGTCATGGTCGGGACCGCCTGTGCCCAACTGGGTCTGTTCGGCGAGGCGATCCGCCGCATGGAAGCCGCCGAGGCGGGCCCCATTCCGGCCGCGGCGACCACCGCGCGGTTCTGTCGCGGCCTGTGCCTGCGTGAGACCGGCGAGGAAGAGCAGGCCCAGGCGCTGTTCGAGAAGGTCTTTTCCGAGGCCCCGGGCTTCGAGGCCAACACGATGGCCATGCGCGACCGCAAGTTCCGGCTCACGGTGACCACCAAGGAGGTCATCGACGCCCGGACCAATAAGTGGGATCCGGCCTCGGCACCCTCGCTGGAGCAGATGGGCCAGGAGGAGCGCGACGACAAAGCCAAACTGACCTTGGAGAAGGCTCGCGCCGAACTCGATGAGCAGATCGGTCTGGCCGGTGTGAAAATGCAGGTTGCCAAGTTGCAGGCAACCGCTCAGCTAGCACGGATCCGGGCCGAAAAGGGAATGGCCAGCGGGTCCCGTGGACAACATCTGGCATTCACCGGACCGCCGGGAACCGGTAAGACAACCGTTGCCCGAGTGGTGGCAAAAATTTACTGTGGCTTAGGAATTCTCAAGACCGACAAGCTGATAGAGGCAAAGCGTTCTGATTTCGTCGGCCAACATTTGGGCAGTACCGCGATCAAAACGAACAAATTGATCGACTCCGCCATGGACGGCGTGTTGTTCATCGACGAGGCCTACACACTGATCCAGACCGGCTTGTCCGGTGGTGACGCATTCGGCCGTGAAGCCGTGGATACCCTGCTGGCCCGAATGGAGAACGACCGCGATCGGCTCGTGGTGATCATTGCCGGGTACGACGGCGAAATCGACCGCTTCCTGGCCTCCAACGACGGTCTGGCGTCCCGCTTCGCCAAGCGCGTGAAATTCGACTCGTACTCGCCGGAGGAACTCGGCGAGATCGGGCGATTCATTGCGCGCAAGCGGGATTCGGAGGTATCGGAGGAGGCGCAGGCGCTGCTGGTGGCCGCCTGTGCCGGACTCTACGAGAAGCAGGCGACCGACCAGAGCGGCGAGCTGCGGCGCGGCATCGACATGGCGGGCAACGGCCGTTTCATCCGCAACGTCATCGAGGCCGCCGAGGAGGAGCGGGAGTTCCGGCTGGCCAACGACATCAATCTGGATCTGTCGGCGGTGGACGAGTCGGTGCTGATGCGCATCGAGGCCGAGGATATGCAGAACGCACTGGACAGCGTGCTGTCTACTTTGCGCTGAGCCGAGAGACAGCACAGCGGCCCCGAATCTTTCGGGGCCGCTGTGCTGTGCGGAGTCAGTTGGTGGTGGGCAGGGTGTCGTAGCTGACGAGGGCTTCCTCGCGCGACAGGGTCGGCCCCGGCACCAACTGGCCGATGATGGGCCACGGTGCGGGCCGGGGCTTTTCGGCCAGGCCGAGGATGGCGGCCGTCTCGGCGTCCGGAATGCCGTAGCGAATCCCGTTGTCGGAGATGTAGAACAGGCTGCCCTTGCGCACGCTGTCCGGCGCCATACCGGTGACCTGGAGGTACTCCCCCGAATTCGGCGGGATGTAGGCGGTGTCGATACGGTCGCCGGTGCCGTCGCCGGTGGCCAGATCCACCACCTTCGCCGAACTCGGCAGCGGCAGCGCGCGTCCGGCGAAGACCGTGATCGTGGCGGCCGGGTCGGACGGCTTCTTCGCCCACTGCATGCAGCTGACCTGGTTGTCCTCCGGGGTGAGGATGCGCGGGATCGGGCCGGGGAATTTGTCCACCGGCAGCGGGCTCACCACCGGTACGCCGACGACGCGGTCCGGCGGGACCGAGATGATGTCGTTCATCTCCTGCGAGTTGGCATTGCGGATCACCTCCGCGGAGAACGGCGAAAGTCGTTGCACACCATCGGCCAGCACCACATACAGCTCCTCGGAGCCGACCCGCTGCACCCGGATCACGCCGCCGATCGGCACGCCGGACAGGCGGCCGGGGCCGGGCTCGCCGAGCCGGTCGATCTTCGGCGGGGTGAGGGCGGGGACCTGAGTGGCGGAGTTGAGCAAGCCGGCGCTGACCGGGCGCGGGTTGTATTCGGCGAGCCCGAGCGAACGCGCGAGCACCGAATCGTTCGGATCCACCTCGGCCCGTTTGCCGTCGAACATCAAAAAGGTCTTGCCGCCGCGGCTCACCAGCAGCGCTTCGTCGGCGTGCAGCGGACGGGCCGCGCCCGGCGCGCTGGTATCCAGCGCGCCGGCGATCACCGTGGACTTCGAGCCGGGCGAGTGGGCAGCGCTGCCCGCGGCGGACAGCTCCACGGTGTCGCACAGGCTCCAGATCGAGTCCGCCGAGGCCGCGCCGGGCAGCGAGGCCGGGACGCCGGGAATGCCCACCAGCGGCCCACGCGGCATGGTCAGCTTGGATTCCTTGACCGAGGTGGGTTTTTCGTTGCTGGCGGCGATGAGCCGGGCCGAAGCCAGGTTCAGCGCCGGGTGCAGGGTGCCGTCGACGATGACATAGAGCGCGCCGGTCTCCTTGCCCATCACGATGTTCGCGTCACCGATCGAACCGACCGGACGCAGGAAGGCCAGGATCGCCGCGCCGGCGACCACCAGGATGCCGAGCACGGCGCCGACGACCAGCGAGCGGAACTGCGAGCGCATCGGATCGTGCAGCATCCGGATATCGCGGCGGATCAGCGCGTGCTCATACCTTTTCAGCAGAAAACGGTAGCCGTTGACTTGCGCCTTGGTAGTCAACTGTGCGGGCACGAACGCCTCCGAACTGACGCGGGTATAGCGGAACGAGTGAATAACTCGGTGCGGTTTACAGTACCCACCTACCCCGCCGACTTCGCAAGCTCCATTGCCGCCGTCCCCCGGTAGCGAAGTGCGTCGAGTTCGGTCCATTATGTCCGCATGGGTCCCACCACAGCCGACGGCGAAAATCGCGAAACAGCGCCGCAGAGTTCACCCGCCCCGTCGGCTGCGCCACCTGCCACTCCCCTGCACTCCCCCTACTTCTGGTTGTTCCGAATCCTGCCGTTGCGCTGGGTAATCCCGGTCGCGCTGGTCGCTGTCCTCGCCTCGCTGGTCGCCGTGATATTCGATGCGTCGGTGTGGATCGCGGCCGGGGTATGTGCCGGTGTGCTCATCCTGGGTCTCGTACCGCTTCCCGGGCGCAAGTCGCTGGCAGGCTGGGTGGATGAGGAGTTGACCTTCCGTTGGCGAGCATTCCGCAATCGTTCGGCAACTGTTAATCAGGCCCCGTTCGACGTCCCGCTGCCCGAGGGCGGCACCTACGGCATGCGGTGGGACGGTGCGCGCCTGCTGATCATGCTGCGGGTCGAAGCGCATCCGCGCACCGTGACGCTGTTGAGCCCGCAGTCGCTGATCTCCGACGACATGATGCCCCTGCCCGAGATCGCGCACTGCCTCAACCAGTTCGACATCGAACTGGCCTCCATCGACGTGATCAGCACCGGTGCGCGCACGGCCGGTCCCGGGCGGGTATCGCATCTCTACGAGCAGATCCTGGGCCCGCTGCCCGCGGTGGCGCACCGGACGGTGTGGGTGGTGCTGCGGCTCGATCCGCTGGCCAATGCCGCCGCGGTGGCGCGGCGCGGGGGCGGGGCTACCGGGACCCTGCGCGCGGCCATCGTGGCCACCCGGCGAGTGGCGAACCGGCTTGCCGCCCAAGGCATTTCCACCGTCGTACTGTCGGCCGCCGAGATCACCGCGGCGGTCAACCAGCTCACCCGGCACACGCCGCTGGAGGAGTTCACCGAGACGGCGCACAGCGTGCAGCGCGAGGGTATCCACTACACCACCTACCGGATGGCGCCAGAAGCGCTGGAGCCGCGCGGATTCGCCGCGGTGTGGTCGACACCCACGCTGGCGACGACGGTGACCATGCGGCTGCAGCGGGCCGCGCACGCGCCGCGCGAGGACAACGCCCAGTCCCGCGCCGAGGACATCGAGGTGACCGCGGTGGTGCGCTTCGACACCCGGGACAAGCCCGCCGATGTCCGAGCCGAAGGCCTGGTGCCGTTGCCCGGCAAGCAGTTCCGGGCGCTGCTGTACACGCTGCCGATCGCCGAGCGGGGTCGGCAGTTCAACCCCGAAAGCTATCTGGGCAAGCCGGATTCGCTGGCGGCGCTGCCCATGCCGATCGCCGGGTGCGGACAGTTGATCGGGGCCGACCCCTCCGGTCAGGGTGTGGCGCTGCCGCTGGTCGGGCATCAGGTGCGGCGGGTCGAGGTGATCGGGTCGCTACTGGTCGCCCAGCAGATGATCCTGCGAGCCATCGCGCTCGGCGCATCGGTCGTGGTGCACACCAACCGGCACGATGCCTGGCGGCAGATGGTCACCGACGTCGGCGTCCCCCAGTCGCTCACGGTGGCGGCGTGGTCCGCCGCCGGACAGCAGGCCAGTGCGCACCGCTTCGCGAATGTCGTTGTCTACGATGGCATTCAGCCGTCGGGACACCACTCCGACGCGACCACCGTGCTGCTGCGCAGCGCCCCCGCGGTGGTGGATGACCATTTCGATCCGGATGTCACTCTGGCCGAGGACCCGGAGACGGCGAACCTCGTCACCGTGCGGACCGCCGGGGTGACCACGCGCGTGCACATGGTGGCCACACCCGATGAAATGCAGTATCTCCATACGGCTTTGGCCGCGGCCAGATGACGAAGACCCCGGCCGCCCGAGGGGCGGCCGGGGTCCTGCGACACAGCCGGGTCAGAAGGAGTTGTAGACCTTCTTGTCGGCGTCGAAGGCGTTGGTGAACGCGCCGTCGATCGCGGTGCGCAGCGCCTGCAGCTTGGTGTGGGTGTCACCCAGCTCATCGAGCAGGCTATCGGCCTGGGTCTTGAAGGTCTCCAGCGCCGAGTTCTCCTCCCACGCCTTCGCGATCAGCTTGTCGCGCGCCGCGACGAACTGATCCTTGTACATGTCCAGGTCCTTGTAGTACCCATCCATTTCGCTGATGAGCCGATCCTGGGTAGCCCTGTCATACTTCATCCGGTCGTCGACCATGGCGTGAACTCCTCTCGAGAAAAATCGTCAGATCAGGTTGGTCAGGGCGTCGA
Source organism: Nocardia goodfellowii (assembly GCF_017875645.1). Classification (NCBI taxonomy): domain Bacteria; kingdom Bacillati; phylum Actinomycetota; class Actinomycetes; order Mycobacteriales; family Nocardiaceae; genus Nocardia; species Nocardia goodfellowii. Next base: position 322,574 of record NZ_JAGGMR010000001.1, read on the forward strand.
CGTTGGCCGGATCGACCGCCTCGAGAGTCTTGTTGCCCTCTTGGATGGTCTGATTCATCACATCGATCTTGCCGTTGATGCGCTCGGTTTCTTCCTGCCAAGCGGTCGAGGCCTTCTGGCCCGCGACGTAGGCGGCACCTTCCCAGCCCGAACGGGCCGCGTCGAAGGTATCCTGAACTGCGCCGATGGTCTTCTTGATGCCGGCGACCGCCTCGTGGTACTCCTCGACGACGGCGGCGGCTTCGGCTGCGGTAAAGCTAGTGGTCATTGTTCACCTCTTCTTTTCGGTGGTTATTTCGATCATCCGCTGCGCTGTCGCCGCGGTGGTTCGGTCGGTTCGTGAGTTCCGATGCGTTAACTAGGGCATCCACCTTCCTCCGGGCAGAGTCTCGATCAACGCCGTAATCGCCTGTGCGATCCGGTGATCGGTACCCGGGGTGAAGGTCGACCAGACCCGCAGGTCCGGCGCAGCGCCGGGACTGGCGGCGATGCGACCCCGTGAGGTGTCGTACACCGCTACCGCTCCGGACGTTCTGGTGGTCACGCCGTCGTCGTAGGCGTAGGCGACGATCTCCGCGTGCGCGTGGCAGCTGGACATGGCCAGACCGAACTCGATGGCGTCGCGTTCGGCCACACCGCGGCCGTAGAAGACGTTGGCGTAGTCACTGGAATTGGTTGCCTCATCCAGCCTTTCGCGCAGCTCGTCGAGGGGTGCGCTGATGCTGGGGATGGTTGCGGCCGCGGACCGGCCGAGCAGCTCCAGCACCGGTCGCGCCAGGGCCTCACCGCGGCCGTCACACCATATGGTGCGCACTTCGAAAGTGTCACCGCATCTGGTGGCGACCGCGTGCTGAGCCCCCTTGCGCACTACGCAAACCTGGCGGACGCCGGACTCGGTGTAGATCCGCGCGGCGAGTTCGCGCTCGGGGTTGGACAAGATGAACAAGGCGTCGGCGAGGTCGGTGGCGACGTCGTCGTAGGGGGTGACCAACCCCGCGGCTCGCAGCTCCGCGATCGCCGCTTCCCGTGCGGCCTGCCAGGCTTCGACCGAATCCTGTTGCGGGCCGACGCCCAGAACGAGCGGAAGGGTCTGGACTCCGAGCAGGTCGGACACCGCGAGCAGCCCGTCGTTCGTCATCGTGGTCATGCCGCCCCCGGTGCCGTAGCTCTAGGTGCGGGCTCGGCCGGACCGCCGAGAACCGGTGGGGCGGCGGCGAAACCGGCTTCCACCTCGAACGGCTTGTCCGGCTGCGCCGAGGCGGCGCCGGCGCGCACGGTGCGCTCGTCGTCCTGCATGCCCGTCATCGGCGCCATGGTGGCGGGCGTACCCATCCGGTTCGCGGAAGACGAATCGCCGGCGACCGGGGCCGATTCCACAGGAAGGGGTTTCGGTTCGGCGGAGGCGGCGGCCGAAGCCACCGCCTGCGTCGTGAACGCGGATTTCGCTCGCGGTGGCGGCACGGCCCGGGCGAGCGCCGAGGCCAACGAGGCGGGCAGCGCCGTCGACGGCATCGGTTTCGTCGTCGGCCGGACCTCGTTCGCGGCTCGCTCCGCTTCCAGAGCGGCGTTGTTGGCGATCACCGGCGGCGTCGACTGCGTCCACGGCGTTTCCAGCGGCTTGGTCGCCTCCTCGTAAACGCGCATGACCCGGGCCGCATTGGCTTTGGCCATATCCTGTTCGGCGTTGATGTCGGCCGCCGCACCCACCAAGGGTGCGCCCAGGCCCACGCCGATCGCCTCTACCGTCTTCTTCGCCTGCTCCAGCGCGGCGACCTCGGTCACGTGCGGCATCGCCAGCTGGGCCACCTGATAGGCGAGCGCCTGCGCGCTGGTCTTGGTGGCGTTCTGGGCTGCCGAGCCGGCCGCTTCGAGCAACCATTCGCGCAGCTTGGTGATCCGGTCCAGGATCTCCGGACTCGTCTCCGAACGCCAGCTCTCGCCGATGGCCCTGATGATCTGGTCGTATTCGACCACGGCGCCACCGAAACTCGCGCCGAGCCGCGTCCACGCCGCAGCCGCTTCGGCCATCGGCACCGCGCCTCGGCCAGTGCTGAGATCCTGGGCCAGTTTCTCGGTGGGCCTGGCTTCCCAGACCACACCGGTGAAGCCGGGGACCGGCGGTTCGACCATATTCCCCCGCCTCGCGCTAGACCGAAGACCCGAGACCAGCGACGTTCTCGGTGTCCATCGCCAGCAGCTGCTGCGACTGCGAACGCAGCGCTGCCGCCAATTTGCGTAGCTCGAGAACGCCCGCGGTCGCGGCTTCGTCATAGGAGGCCGCCACACCGCGCAGAGTTTCCGCCGCTCGCTGCGAAACCTCGTCCAGCCCGGCCGCTTCCACGGCAAGAGCGGGTGTGTTGGCTTTCAGATCGGCTTCCAGCCGGTCGGCGAGGGCGTCCAATGCGGTGGCGGACTTGACTGCCCCGACGCGATCGAATTCCATGACGTCCTCCTATCAGAGGGTGAGTGCCTGGTCCGGCGGTTCGTTGTTCAGTCCATCGACGGCCGCGGCGCCGACCACCGGCAGCGAGGCGCCTTCGATGTCGCCCACCACCTCGTTGCCGTGCTGTGCCGACACCAACTCGTCGCGCAAACCGGCGGCGCCTTCCTCGGCGCCGCGCGCCATGCCGGCCGCCGCCATCGGCGACATCGGCATCATGCCCGGCGAGCTGGACGCCGCGGTAGTACTGGCGCGTGCCGCCGAACTGGCCCCGGCTTGCATCGCCGAGGAGGCCGGACTGGCGGGGTTCGTGCCCGCCGCACCGAGATTGCCCGCGGTACGACCATCCACCCACGGGCTGAGCTGGCGGGCCGCGGCGGCCAAACCGCCGCCACCACCACCGATGCCACCGCCACCGCCGCCCGCGCCGGACTTGAGCGCGCTCTTGTCCAACTCCGCCTTCGCGAGCTTCTCCGTGTCCTTTTCCTTGGTCAGGTCTGGGGACGTCACCGGATTCAGTGTCTTGTGCAGGGAGACGGCCGATTCCATGCCTGAGGAGACGGCGCTGGTCAGCGTGGGAATCATCTGCATCAGCATCGACAGCATCTGCGTTTGATCCATGCCCTTGGGGGCATTGGTGACCGGAACCTTCTGGCCGGTGGCCGTCATTTCCGCGCTGTGCGCAGTCAGCTCGGCGCGTGTCTTCGCGACCACCGCGGTGGCCTCGGCCATGGTCTCCACTGTGGCCGCGACCAGGAACGCCTGACCGCCCGGCGTCGCCAGCAGCGGCAGCGCCACGGTGAGCTGAGCCATGTACTTGGCGATGATGGCCGTCATCAGCGCGCCGCCGGTGAAGACCGAGCTCGCGGCGGCGGTGACACCGGCTGACTCCTGCGCGGCCTGGGTAGCGACGTTGCCGCCGTCCTTCTGCGCTTCCTTGCCCTTGTTCTCGGCTTCGGCCGCGGCCTGGCTCTGCCACATCTGCATCGCCATCGTGAGCGCCGTGCCACCCAGCTGCACCACGGTCGACACGACGCTGGAGACCTGTGACAGCACCTCGGTCGGATCGACGACGGGCGCGGCGGCGGGCTGCGCGGCCGGATCACCCGTGGCGGCGGGCGCGGCTGCCGGAGCCGGGAAGATACCGGTGCCGAAGGTGGCGGCGAGATCCGTCAGCGGCTTGGTCAGCAGGGACAGGTCGATCACCGGCAACGGCGGCAGCCCCGGAAGCGGCGGCAGCGGCGGGATTTCCGGCAGCTGAGGCAAACCCATGTCCTTGAGGACATCGTTCACCGGCCGGTCCAGCGTCGGGCCCAGCGCGCTCTCGCGCAGCATGCCCAGCACAGACTGATCGACCAGGTCCGACATCAGGCGTTACCGGCCGCTGCGATGTCGGCGCCCGAAAGCGCGTCCGTCCCTTGGTATTCCGTGGCGGCCTGCTGGCAGGTGACCGCCGTCATGCCGTGCACGTAGGCGAGCTCGGCGACCGAGGTGAGGTGATTGGCCTGCGCGACCGCGAAGGAAGCGAGGAAATCTTGACCGATCAAACCGAATACCGGGATGGCGGCGGCCATGGTGGCGGCCTGGTTCACCGAGCCGGCGGTCGCGACGCTGGCCGCCATCTGCGCGGAGGCGGCGGCGTAGGCCCGGATCGCATCAGGTTCTGCGGCCACATTAGGCCAGGGATTCATGTCATGACCGTGAGGCATCGGAAACACCCTCTGCGAGAAAATGATTGGTTTGTCTGGCCCGAATCTACCGGATCATGTGATGTGCTGCGCAGTGAATATTCGGGTCAAAACTCTTAAGGGAGAGTAAATCTTAGGTGTCACACTAGGTCTGAGCTGCGGATTCTTCATTGAACTCGGTAATGAGCTCGCCCATCCGGGCCATCGCCTGGGCCGCCGCGCGGTGCGCCGTGGAAACCACGGCCTGCTCGAATTCACCGGGCGACATCCGCGACACCGCACCGGTGAATCGCAAGTCCCGCAATGCACCGCTGCCATCCACTTCGACGGTGACCGCGCCGTCCTCGGACGTCTCCCGCTCGCGGATCTTGGCCATCTCGTCACCGAGATCGCGCAGCCGGTTCAGCACCCGATGCGCCCGCGCCTCGATCTCGTCCATCACCGGATTGGTACTCATATCAGGCGTCCCTCAACCAGCTCTGCGGCTCTTCCTCGTACTCTTCTTCCTCGACCCACTCCTGGGCCGCGACATCTTCCGGCTTCGGCAGCCCGGTCAGATTGAGCATCTCCGTACTCAAACCCGCCTCCTGCAACTGCTCCCGCCGCGCCAGACCGGCCCGGTTCCCCGCCTGCCTGCACAACCGCATGATCTGATTCGCGAGCTCCGTGGGATCGCGCCGCAACTCGCCCGGCTCGATCGAAATGGCCAGTGGCAGACCCTGTTCGGTGGTCTTCACCGAGATGGTGCCACTGAAGTTCGCCGCTGTGGACATCGCATCATCCCCTTATCGCTTGGTGATCAGTGTAGAGGGATTCGGCCGAGCAGCATGCCGGGAGAACGAGGGGCATCGTCGTATTCGTGCGCTCTCACGCGCTGTGTGTCAGTCGCTCGTCTTTGATCGCTCGGATAATTATCGCGATCTCGGCGTTGATCATGGCCGTGAACCGTGTCGCGTCGGCCGGCTGCGCGATCGGCGGCGCTGCCGGTGCGATTACATACCGGCCGTCATCCGACAGATCGCGCCACTCGATCAAACGCCTGGTTTCACCCCGGGGACCGAAGATCGATCGACCCTGAAATACCTCGATCGTGCCTTTCAGCGCCGGAACAGCGCTTTCGAACTTCTCGGCAGCCACCGACGCCGAGCTGGAGGCACCGTACGGGTCGTCCCATAGTCCGGAAGTCCCGACACTGTCGTCCATCTCGTCGTCTGCGGACATCGACAACTTGATCGGGCCGCTCTTCCCCGCCTGGACTACGGGCAGCTGCGCGACCACCGCGCGGGCCAGCGCCAACGGATCGCATTCGGTGACCGTGAAGCCACCGGCGTGCTCGAAAGTCCGGCCCGGCAACTGTTTCACCAGGTATCCACGGTCTTCGCGCCGCACCGCCAGCCAGCGGATCCGGCTCTCGATGCGGCGATGATCACTCGGGTCGAGCGCGCGCACGACCAAACCGAGATCCGGACTCAGCACATCCTCGGCCATCCGGTTCCGGCCGTGGTCCTCGGCCGCGCGCCAGCTTTCGCGAATACTGCGCAATTCACGGAGATATCCCTCATGGGTCGGCAGATCGCTGATGAAGGTGAACGGTTGTGGGAGGTTGGCGCCCTTGATACGGGACCACAGCGCCATGAACTCCAGGTCAGTCAATTTCCACGTGCGATTCACTTTTCGACCACCGGCCTGACCACCTTCGGCGCCTCACCCAGCAATTCGTCCAGGTGCTTGTCGGAATCGAGGTAGGCCGGGCGCTTGTAGCCCTGGTTGCCCGCGCCCGCACCCTGCCCTGCCGCACCGGCCGGGCCGGGGGAACCGGGCGTTGTCTGCATCGGCGAGGCGGCACCGGCACGACCGAGGGCACCGAGACCGGTACCGGCGGCCGTGGCCGCGCTCGCGCCCGCGCGTGGAAACAGTTTGGCGGCCTCGGTAAGTCCCAATCCCTTCGCCAAGGAACTGGGACCCGGCCCAGGGCCGCCGAGTTTGGATGCCAGGTCACCCAACTTGGGCATGCCGGAATTGTTCAGTGCGGACTGCGCGCCGGTCATCGCGTTCTGAGCAGCCTGCTGAGCCGCGGTCATCGCCTCGGTCAGGCCCTTCTGCCCACCCGAAAGAGCTTCCTGCACAGCCTGTTGCGCCGCCTGCAAGCCTTGCTGTGCTGCCTGCTGCGCGGACTGCGCCGCTTCCCTCGCGGCGGCGGAGGCCTCCTGCTGCTTCGCCCGCTCCTGCGCCTCCCGTTGCGCCGCATCCTGTTTCGCGGCCGCGTCCTTGGCCCGCTGCTCCGCCTCGGACTGGCGGCGGTCGTTCTCGGCGCGCTGCTGCTTCTCGTACGCCTCTTGCTCTTTGGCGCGCCGCTCCGCCTCCTTGCGCATCTTCTCGTCCCAAGCCGCGCGCTGCTTTTCCGCGTCTTTGGCCTTGTTTTCGGCGTCTTGCTGCGCCTTCTTCTGCTGCGGGGTCAGGCCGCCGCCCGGCTTACTGTTGGCCGGACTTCCGCCAGGCGAACCGCCCGGCATGCCGGGCATGCCCGGCGTCCCCTTCGCGGCCTTGAGTTCATTCCCGTCGACTTTGCCGTCGCGGTTGGTGTCCTTGGGGTCGAAGTCCTTTTCGTCGACCTTGCCGTCTTTATTCTTGTCGAGCGGATTGAAATCCTTGTCATCGACTTTGCCGTCTTTATTGATGTCCTTGGGGTCGAACTGGACGGGCTGCAGGCCCTCGAAGGCCGCGGTCGGATAACTGAGAGTGGGGATTTTATCGGCCGTGAAGTCGATGCCACGGATATAGGTCTGCTGGAAGAGGCTCTGACGGTCCGACAGCCAATAGTTTCTGTCGAGTTCTTCTTTGGGCATGTCCGGCGCCCAATATTCGGTGTCTTCCAGGAAGCCCCGGACATAATCGAGGATAGTCTGCGTCTGTTTCGCGGTCTGAGCCAACGGCTCGATGGATTGACCATACTTCGAGAGCGCATCCTGCATCGCCTGAGCGCCCAGGCCCTCCCACTTCGATTTGCCGTTTATCGCGCTTTCGACCTTGTTGCCGAATTCGACCTTGAGGGTATCCAGCTTGCCACCGATGACTCCCCAGTTCTTGGCGACGCCCTCGATCCACGACCAAGGCTTGGAGTGTTCCAGGTATTTACCGTTCTGATAAAGACCATCCCACCCCGGGGCGGTTTCAGCGCCGATCGAGGTTTTCTCGTATGCGGCCGCCTTGATATCCGGCTGCTCTCTATTATCCTTTACTTTATATGGATCATCTTTACCGACGTTGGAGTCATTGTTGTAGATGGTATTGCCGTCTTTATCTTCCTTGCCTGTATTGTATTTTCCGAAAGTACCGTCGCCCCACTGCTCGGTGTCCAACTGAGTGGTGGGCTTGATGGTGTCGTCTTTCGAGTGTTCCGCGGTGGGTGTCGACAAGGTTTTGCTGTTGATCAACTCCAACTGCCGACGAAGTTCTTCGGCGTTGCCGTCCTCGGCGTTGGTCATGTTCTTACCCGCGGCGACGACCGTGTCCAGCATGTCATCGAGGATCTTCGTATGCGCGTCGAGGATGCGATACATTTCGACGCCCTGCTGACCGAACTTGCTGGCCATCGCATGACCGGAGTGCAGTCCGGCCTTGACATCAGCGAAGTCCGGCACCCATTGGATCATTTCCGAGGTTCGGCGCAACGCACGCATATGTTCCCGGAGATCCGAGATGGCCTGGCCCAGCTGGAGCGCCGACTGTGGGTCGAACTTGAGCCAATCCCGATCGCCGCCGGCCCGATTCGCCAGATCACCCCAGTGGTTGGGTACCGGAAGATCCGGGGGCAACGGCTTCGACGGCGCTCCATCGTCTTCGCGTGGTGGCATGCCTCGTACTCCTGCCTATCTCCGAAACTCCGGGACTGTCACGCCCGCCCGGTGCGCGCTGCGTTCATCTTGGCACGTAATCGACCACAGAACATCTGCTCAGCGCAGATGACCGTGCCACGCGAATGTCCGAGCGTTCGGGCCATTATCGCCCCTCCGTTGATATCGGAACACGGTGGCGCACAATGAAAGTCCTAAGGAACGGTTAGGGTATACGGGGGTAATGGACCCGGTCGGCGTCGGACAGATCTTCCAGGGGAAGTTCCCCCGCGCCCTCGCATATCGGGCATCTGCGCGACCCCAGGCAGCCGCGGCAGCGGTGGCGACCAGAGGGGCCGCCCTTGGTCCAGCCGCGACCCTGGCAGGTGGGACAGGCGCCGAGACCGTCGCATTCGTAGCAGAGGACCGCACCGGGGTGCGCGGTGGCGGAGGTTACGGCGGGAGCCGGGGCCGGGGGCGTGACTTCTTCGTACAGGGCGATTCCGGGGGTCTCGCCGAGCAGGACGATGCCGTCGTAGCCCTCCTCGGTGCGGACTTGCAGCCGGTAGCCTTCGCGGGTGGCGGTGACGGTGACCACTGTCGGGTAGTGCGGATCTCGTTGCAGCGCAACGGCCCAGCCCGCGGTGGTCAATATGTGCGCGGCGCGATGGGCGGCGGTGGGGTCGTCCCGCCAGGATAGATTCGCGACCGCTTCGAAGCGGTAACGGCCGGGATCGGTGTTGTCGATGCGGGCGGGGCGGGCCGGGATGACGACATGCGGGACCGCGCCCGGCACGATCTGGCCGCCGAGCCAGCGCAGCTGAGCGCTGAGGAACTCGGCGGCGCGATCCAGCCACTGCCGCACACCCTCGATCTCGGCCATTACCGCACACCACCTCGGGGATTCGGTCGGTACACGATCACCATACGGTCGGTGGGCGCGGGCGGTGCGTACCTGCCCATCGCCTCCGGGTCGACGGTGTTGCTGACGCCCGCGTCGATGGTGAACAGGTATTCGTTACTGCCCGGGTCCGGGAAGACGGTGTGCTCGACTTCTTCGAAGGCGGCCGCGACCGAGGGCGGCAGGACGCGCTTGATCGCCAGCATCAGCCGGTCGCCCTGGATGTGGCCCCGGTCGCCGGGAGTGCCGCCCTCGACGCGTTCCGACGTGGTGTCCCATTGGATTTCGATCCGCGCGCCGGGCACCAGGGTGCCGGGCAGCTGCCGGGCCAGCGTGTCGTAGTCGGCGTCACCGTAGTGGGCGCTGACATTGTTGATGATGTAGCGCGCGACACCGCCGTTGCCGCCGAGGTTGAGCACCTCGCCGTGCTGCAGCAGATCCGCCCACACCATGAGGGCCCCGGGCCTGGTCAGCGGGCCGGCGTCGAGGATGCCGAGATTGCGTCGCCGCTGGCCGGCGTCGGCGTAATCCGAGGGCAGCTCGGTCTGCAGGATGAGCCTGCCTCCGGTGGTGTCCTGGGCGGGTATCACCTCGACGGCGTAACCGCCGCGCCCGACGCCGACCTCGACGGTGTGGCCGCTGTCGACCCCTTCCAGCGCGGGACGCGGGGTCAGGAGTACCGGGTGGTTCTGCTCGGCGGGCAGCCGGTATTGGGGTCGCGGCCGGGACAGCAGGTCGACCGCGGAGTAGCCGTTGGCGTGATCGTGCACCACGACCACGTATTCGATGTCGAGGCCGTGCTGTTGCGCGCCACGGTTGGCCCGGTCGGCCGCCTGGAAGAAGTCGAGCAGCGACATCGGCCGGTCCTGCATCGACGGGAAGTAGAGCTGGCCGGTCGCTCGGTTCAGATAGCCGCCGACCCGGTCGGACAGCTGACAGTAGGCGCGGGCCGCTCTGCGCATCTGGTCGAAGTCGATCGCCTCACAGATCGCGGCCATGTGACCGGTCGAGTTCTGCACTCCGGTGATCGCGTCCTCCAGTTCCCGCAGTCGCTGCTGCGGCGACATCGGATCGTTGAAGGCCCGCTTGATCGGTTCCAGGGCTGCGACGAGGTCGTCGGCGGAGAAGAGGTTCGCTTTCTGCAGTCGCTTACGGATGGCGGTGACGTCGTGCTCGGCGAAGATCGGGTCGAACAGGCGACGGCATTGTTCCTCGCGCATTCGGGCATGCAGCGAAAGGCTCTCGGCCATCAACACATCGGCCGCGTAGTCGCCGGTGAGGCGGGTGGCGAGTTGGGCCAAGTGCGCCTGGCTTGCCGCTTCGAAGGCAGGGTCGGTCAGTTCCTTGCCGAAGGCCGGACGCTCGATGAAGGCGCCACCGTATTCCAGGCTGATGCGCCGGGCGAGCGCCGGATCGTGCGCCTCCAGCATCGCGGCGGCCGGGCCGACCGGCGTCTCCAGCATGCCGAGATCTGCCAGCAGGTCCTCGAGGTCCTGCCGGATCTCCGGGACCTGATGTTGGCGAGACGGATCGAAGATCGCCTGATCGAGTTGCGCGGCAATAACCTTCAGTTCCGCGAACCGAGGGCCGGGATGCTGGAACTCCGGATCGGTGAGCTGCCGCAGCCGGGTCAGGATGTGCGCCGCCGCGCGCGGGAAGTCACGATTGCGCAGCCGACTCGACAGCGTCATCGTGAAACCCGTGCCGCCGTCGCGCGATTCGATACTGCCGACCGAGTTGCCAGGCAGCTCACCCACCGCGATCTGGACAGTTCGGCCATCAGGCAACACGAACATGTGGCTGGCGCGCTGCCACGCCGTCTGCGCGGGCATGACCAACCGCAGCGAGCGCTCCAGGAGCTGCCGTGCGCGCCGGGGGGTGACTTCGCCCGGTGCGGTGCGGGCCGTGCCGTGGAATTGACCGACGCCGTCGATGATTTCCGTGCTCGGCACGGCCTGCGTGAGCGGCACGGGCTCGATCAGTGGTTCCGGGCCCTCGGTAGCCGCTTGTGCCGGGCCGAGCGGCCGCGGACCCTCGGGAGCCGCCTGCTCCGGTCCCAGTGATTCCGGGCCTTCCGGAGCCGTTAGCTCCGGACCCAGCAACTCCGGGCCTTCCGAAGCTGCCTGCTCCGGACCCAGCAACTCCGGACCCTCCGAAGCCGCCTGCTCCGGACCTAGCAACTCCGGACCCTCCGAAGCAATCAGCTCCGGCCCCAGCAGCTCCGGACCCTCTTGTTCCGAGCCCTGCACAACGGCCTTGGGGAGCGTGTCGTCCTCATCGAAATAGGCGGGAACTTCCTCGGACAGGACGACCGTCGGATCGACCGGTGATCCCGGAGGAGTCCCGTTGGGCTGCAAAGGCTTGGCACCGCCCTGGCTGGACTCACTGGCTTGGGCCGATGGCGGGGACACCAATTGTGGTGCGCTCGAAGCTGATTCGGGGGCGTGCGGAAGTTCGACGCCGACCATTGTCTGGGCCTGTCCGACGATCTCCGGAGCGGCGGCGCTCGCGTCGATCAGGGTGGGCTCGTGCGGAGTCGGGGGTGCGGCAGGTGCGGGAATCGCGGTTTGGGTCTCGGCGTTGTGTACGTCCCCGCGAGCCGAGGCAGGCTGTGGCGCAACGGGTTCGGCCAGTGTCGCGGATGGGGGAATCGCGGTGACCGGCACGGCTCTCGCCGTCGCGTCATCGATCGTCGCGCTGCCGAGTTTGTGCCCGATGCGCGCCAAATACGTTGCGACAGTGTGCTCGGAAATCAACAGTTCCGTCGCTATGTCGGCATTCGACCGCCCGGCATCGCGCAGGCTGAGTACCTCGGCTTCCCGGGCGGTCAACGTGCCGTGACCGAGCCCGGACACCGGGCGCGTGGCCTCCTCGGCCGCGAAAGGCAAGATGCCTGCCCGCAACGCCGTCGTCACCATCCCGGCCCGGCTGCTGTTCCCCACGATCCGACCGATTCGAACCAGATGGTTCTTCACCGCGGACTCGCTCATGTCGAGCGCCAGCCCGATCTCCTTGTTCGACCAGCCGTCGGCCGCGAGCCCCAGCACCTCGCGCTGAGTGGGATCCAACGCGTTCTGGTGCAGGCCGCCTTCCATCTTGGCGGCTACAGCCGGATCGGCGAACGGCAGGACTCCCCTGCGCACCCCGATCGCCGCCATTGCGGCCCGGTCGCGGGTGCCGAGCTTGTTGCCGATATTGGTCAGATGGGCGTGCACGGTGGCGTCGGCCAGCGTCAGCTGTTGCGCGATGTCCTTGTTCGTCCAGCCTGCCGCCACCAGGTCCAGCACTTCCACCTCACGGGCGGTGAGATCGGTGTGGGTGATCAACTGGTCGGGATATGCGGCCAGATCCGCGTCGTGCTCGCTGCTCGCCGACAGAGCGTTTCCATCGACGCCGTAGCTGATGGCGGAGATCTTGCGTACCCCGGGTCTCTCGGTGCCGGGTACATGCTCACGCCAAGCGCCGTTGTCGATATCGGCATCACTGACCCTTACCTTGCCGCCGCGCAGTTGCCACATCGTCAGGTGCGCGACGTCCATGTCCCCGATCGAATATTCCTCCATGACCAGCATCGCGGCGACCGAATCATCCGAACGCAGGCGAGCGGCGATCTCGTCACGGGAACCGGCCAACCGCAGCCGGCCGTGCGCGTAGTTCTCTTCCACCTCGGCCGGTGTCCGGCCCGCGAGCTTCGCCTCGGTGGGCACCGTGACGTGCAGCCCGTTGTCGCGAGCCGTGCGCATGGTTTGCAGTACACAGTCTTCGGCCGGCACAACAAATCCGAACCGCTCCGCGGCCGCGCGGTACAGCGCGTTCGCGTCGAAGCTGTCACGGGCGAAGATCTCCGGATCGACCATCGGGATACCGGCCATTCGGATGCCCTGGACGACCTCGTACAGCGAGTGATGGTGCGGCATCATGAATGCCGTCACCGCGCCGACGAAGTCGTCGGTCGACACACCCGCCGGTTGCAGCCAGTCCAGGCGCGTCATCATTCGGGTGGCACTTCCGGAGATCCCGGCGGCCACCGGCATCCCCTCCCCCGCGGCCTGCTGGAACCAGGGCAGGTCCGGGGCGAAGTTGACCAGAACGACACCGGGCTGCCACGGCAACGGGACGGTATGGGTTTCCGGGTCCAGAGTCAGAGCTGTCGCGGCATCGACGTTCCGCTCGAAGCGGTAGACCAGAACTGCTTCGACCACCGCGTTGCCGTCGGCATCGCGGACGTGCCCGTTCGGGCCGTACTTGTACAGGGGCAGCACGTAACGGACGCTGGGGTCCTCGGCCCGGAGCTGTGCCTCCAATCGATCGGTGTCGACGCGGCCACGGTCGCGATCTTCCGCTGGGTCCATGCGGGGCAATTCGTAACCCGGATCCAAGCGATCCTTGCGCAACGCCTCCAGTCCGTCGGGGACGGCCTCCAATTCCCGTCGCGACAACGGCATCCCCAAGAGAGCCCAGTCGTGCAGGGTCAGATGGCGGCGGCGCATCTCCTCGTCGGATCGCAACGGGGTGTTCTCGCGGCTGCGTTCGTACTCGTCGAGCAGGTCCTGCACCTCGGGAGTGTCCGCCACCTGGTACTTGACGGTGCGCAATTGCTCGGCCTCGATGTCCTGGCCCGGATGCTCCGCCTTGATCCGGGCGCGCACCTGCGCCAAAGCATCCACGTTCAAGCCGATTTCGGCCGCCCGCGTCTCCCAGCCCGGCTGGTTGAGCAACTTGGCGATGCCTTCGTTCAGCGTGGTCCCCGCCTGGTCAGCTTCATCCAGTTCCGCGTTGCGGATCGTCGCGTTGAGAATGGCCGACATCAGCTCGCGCAGATTGCCGTCCCGGCGCAGTTCCTCGAGAGGTACCGAGGGCAGCACCATCCCACCCCAGCGCGGCCGGGTGTGAGCGTAGAAGGCGGCGTCGATCTGTGCCGGGGTGGCGTCGGGGTGCAGCGCCACCAGCACTTCGCGCAAGCGGTCGAATACTGCGAGGGCCGCTTCCCGGCTCTGTGGCAGGTTGTAGAGCTTGCGGGCGAGTTCCAACTCGTCCTGCATGCGGCGCTGCCGCCAGGTCGGTTGCGATTCCGAATCCTCTTGCGTTGCGGCATCTTCCGGGGGGATGAACCCGTGTCCGCCGTCGGTGCCGTCCGGGTCGCCGGTTCGCGGTGCCGGTTGGTTGCGTGGATCGTGCGAGGCAGCGTCCCAGCCGGCGAGACCGGTTGTCGGCGGGCCGGACGCGGAGACCGGTGAGGCGGGTTCGGGGGCAACGGGTTTCGACGGTTGGTCCGCGGACGGCGCTGCTGTGGCTCGGTCGGCGGACAAGTCCAGGTGCAGCGGTGGCAGGCTGCCCGTGCCCTTCGCCAGCTGCGGGTCGTACTGCAGGGCGTGTCCGGGCAGGCCGGCGAGGTCACTGGACACGGTGGGCGGGGTGGGCAGTTGCGCCAGCGTGTCGGCTACGGCGCGTAGCGTGCGCGCCGAATCGGCGTGCGGCATCAGGTCGGCCAATGCTCGCAGGCGGTTCGGGGCGACGATTCCCGCGACTCGCCCGGCCTCCCCGGCTCGGTCGAAGGGGGAACCGAAGGCTTCCCACAGGCGGTGCTCGTGCACGGTCAGTTCCAGCACGCCCGCGTGGTCGCCTTCGTTCCACACCCGGACCGGCAGCAGGATATCCGGGTTCTCGCCCTGCGGCAGCATCGCTCGGAAGGCCTGCCACAGCGCCCGCAATTCCGGGTCGGCCGCGAGCGCGTCCGGGTGCGTTCGCGACCAATCGGTCAGCATCGTGTACACAAGTTCGTTGCGGCCCTGCGGCGGCGTGAGCTCCGTGATGCCATGGGCTTCGAACCCGCGCGCCATCAGCAGCCACTTCAGCGCGTAGGCGGCTTCGGCGTAAGCGGCGCGCGCTCGACTGGGGTCGACGGGGGCCAGGGTCTCAGCGGAGGCGGGCTCGGCGGTGACCGGATCACTCGACGCGGCTTCCGCAGTGGCCGGATCGCCCGCGGGGTCGACAGCACCGGCTGCGGTAGGCGCGGCCGCGACGGGGTCAGCGGCACCCTGGGCGGTCGCCAGCGCTGGAGTGGTGGTTTCGTGGGTCTCGTTCGGAACGAGAACCGCGGTGACGATCATGTTGTCGCGCACCAGGAAACGGCCGTGCATCTCGGTGAGCGGACGGCCGTCTCTACCGACGGCGTCCGTCAGGATTCGGACGTGGAAGGTGCCCGCGTCGGCGTCGAAGGTGATCAGCGAGTTCCGGAAGATGTGGTGTATGCGCAGGGATTCGTCCCCGGTCAAGGTGTACCAGGCTTTGAAGATGCTCTCCTTTGCGGAGAACAGCACCTTGTCCCACGCCACGCCGGAATCCGGCAGGCAGTCCAACTGCTCCTGCAACCAGAGGAGTTCCTCGGTGCGGCCGGTGTCGAACATCATGTTCCGGACCGACGCGTTGTCCTCGGCGTCGATGCCGACCGAGCGGACCTGTCCGGCGTCGGCGACCACCGCGGCGTAGTAGTCGAACCCGGACGCCCGGCCGATCTTCTTGTTGGTGATGCTGCCGACGACGCCGTCCGGGAACAGCGGCTCCCCGAGCGGGCCGCGCAGAATCGCAACGTCCTGGTGGCCGAGCGCCGCCAGGGCACGCCGGGCAGCGGTGCGGGTATTGGCCTTCTCGCGCACCCACTGCGGCGGAGACGACTCCCGCACCAGGATTTCGGCTTCCGCCGGCAACAGCACGGCGGCGGGGTCGTCGCCGATGATCTCGGCCGTGTGCAGTTCGGGAAGGAGTTGACCGATCAGCGAGGAGACGGACTCGCCCGACTGGACCTGCGGGTCCGGTTGCACGGCGTGCGAATCATTACTGGATTCGGAGCCGCCGGAAGACGGTGGCTGCGACGGGTCACCTTGCGGTGCGAGCGGGTCGGTGGGCTGCGACGGCTGACCACCATCGTCCGGATCGCTTCCGGCCATCGAGCGGATGAGCCAGATGGACTTGCCGCGGCCGTTCGCCAGCGGTGCGTAATCCCAAGCGTCGGTGTCGATGTGGGTCAGCTTGACGCCGCGCCCGCGCTCGTCTTCAGTGTCGGTGGCTGCGTTGCGGGCAGGGTCGACATCGGGATTCGCATCAGCGTCGCGGGCGGCATCGACATCGGCTGTGGGCGCGTCACCGGCATCAGGGGCGGCTGCGGCGCCCTGCTCCGGCAGCGACTCCTGTTCGGACTCGTCTGTGTCCAGCGCCGACAGATCGAACTCGAAGTTCTCGTCGAGTTCGGCCAGTTGGGCATCCCGCGCTTCGATGGAAGGCAGTTCGGACTGCGTCGTGGCGGCCGCCGCCGCGTCGGCCTCGTCCGCGCGCCGTTTCATCCCGTTGGCGGCGGCGCGGATGGGACCGGTGGGCGGGTAAGTGGGTTCGTTGTCGAAGACCTGGAGCACCAGTTCACCCGAACCGGGCAGCATCCGGAGCACGATCCGCACCTGGCCGGTGCTGTGCTCCAAGGCATTGGCGACGACCTCGCTGGTCAGCAAGCGTGTGTCGTAGAGGTGATCACCGGCGGCACGGCTCCAGCCGATCGCTTCGAGTTGCTCCATCACCCAGGCACGGGCGGGCGGGACCGATCCACGGCGCTCGTCGGAGACCCGATCGGTCTCGTACAGGTTGTCGGGGCGCT
Source organism: Nocardia goodfellowii (assembly GCF_017875645.1). Lineage (NCBI taxonomy): Bacteria > Bacillati > Actinomycetota > Actinomycetes > Mycobacteriales > Nocardiaceae > Nocardia > Nocardia goodfellowii. The sequence goes on from NZ_JAGGMR010000001.1 coordinate 339,081, forward strand.
CGGTGGTCGTCATGACCTCGCCGACCACAGTTTCGGCGTAGCCGCCCGGGTGGCCGACGAAGGCGGCTCCGGATTCGGTGAGCCAGGGCAGGATCACCGAATCATGCAGCTCGGCGAACGCCTCGGCGAGGCGCACGGGATCCGGGCCGGGCTGGAAGGACGGGTCCTTGGTGTCGATGCCCGCGTAACCGAGGTCGAGATTCCTGTACCGCATGGTGGTCCCGCTCGGGCCGCGGGTGAATTCCAGGGTGACCCGGCCGCTTGCGCCGCGAACGAGGTTCAGCGCCAACGTGACCGACAAGATGTCGGTGCGACCCTGGGGTGTCTCGACGTGGACGAGGTCGACGAATTTTGCCTTTGTCCAGAATCCGTCGCCGGCACCGGCGAATTGGTAGGCGTCGGCGCCGCGACCTTCGATGAGCTCGTCGACAGAGAGGGTTGTGGTGTCACGGTCGAACAAAGTGGCCGGGTCGAGGTCGTAGTGATCGAATACTACGTCCGTGAGATCTACGTTGCGGCGGGCCAGCTCGAAGCGGAGCTGCGTGACGTACTTCGGATCTTGGCTCGCAGTGAAGAAGGTGGCGCTGAACGGGTGAACCTCGACCAGTTTGCCTTCGACGATTCTCCAGTCACCCATCGCCGCCGGACCCTCATCGATACTGCTGTAGGTGCTGTACAGCGCCGGGTGGTTGGAACTCGGCGAGGTCCGGAACTCGCCATTCTTGTCCATGACGAAGTAGTCGCCATGGTGATGGACAGTGTTGTACAACTCCCCGCCGGGGCCTCGGAACAAACCATCGGCGCCCAGTCGAATGATCCGGAAGGGTGTTTCGCTCGAGGTCTTCGGTTTGTACTCGTCGTTGTCGTCCGGGCGCGCGACCTCGTATTCGTCCCGCGTCGGCACCGGCCCGGCCAGCGGTTCCGGCTCCCGCTCGGGCCGGGCTACCGGCTCGGGATCCGGTACCGCCGGCGGGTTTTCGTCGAACTCGAACCACACCGTTTTACCCGCGACGACATCACCGTCGTCGACCAAACCCCAACCGGAGCGCTGGGTCGAGGACTTCAACAGAGCGATACCCGTGATGTCATCGCCGGCGGGTTCGACCGGGAGTTGTGCGCTGCTGTCGGACATTTCGACGCTGAGCAACCGGTCTCCGGTTATCCCCGTCACCCGCACCTCGAACGAGCCGTCGCCGCCGGTGTGGGCACGGGCGTTGCGAGCCAGTTCCTCGGCCATTCTGCCCGAGGTGTGGGCCGCTTCCGGAACACGCCAGTCGGAGACCAGAGCACGCGTCAGCTGTCCAGCCAACTCCACATCGGTCTGATGTGACTGCCGCACCGGCATTTCCAGGCCGATGGTCCGCGTTACGCCCGCACCGGTCACGGTGAGCGCGACCGCGGTGTCACTGCCTTCGGGGGTCACCTCGAGACGCACCCGGCCGTCCGCCGGATCGCCGGACACTTGAATCCGGACCGTGCCGCCCGCGCGGCCCAGCACGACCCGGGTGACCGCGTCGATCGCCGCGTCGACCTCGGCGTCGTTGCGCCCAGCGGTCAGCTGGGACAGCCCGTTGAGCGCGTGGTCCAGGTCGGTGTCCGGGGCGATGGTCAACTCGAACTCGCGTGGCCGCGGCGGCGGTGCGGCGACGGCCTCGTCGGCGCCGATGTTATGGGCGGGTCGAGCGTCCGGATCGGCCGGATAGAACTGGTTCGGGCGATCCGGAATCCCGTTGCTGTCGAAGACGATGCCGGACAGTTTGGCTACGCCGGGCCGAGTGGAGCCCCACACGTAGGGCCGCCAGATCCGGGTGCGGGGGTTGAACTCGAAGACCTGGCCGCCGCGCCTGGCCATGGCATAGGCGTGCGCCCCGATGCCGTTGCCGTCTGGCCCTTCGTAGTGCTCGACGACGAGCACCTCTTCGGCGCGGTCCTTGCTGTCGAGCAGGCGTACGGCGATCTCGTCGCGCGAGGTCAGCGACTCCATGCGGCCACCCGCGTGGTCCTCGGCGGTGTCGGCGTCGCGACCCGCCAGACCGGGGCCAGCGCTGAAGGATCGGATCGTGGACTGCGGGCGGCCCCGGCCGATCGCGTCGAAAGACCGGTCCAGGCAATCGTTTTCGGTGATTTCGATACCGTCGGCCGGCGCCGGGGAATGCGTGGCGTCCTGGATCGGGGCGGTCGCGGATTCTGGTGTCATCGACGCGTAGCGCCCGGCCGCGATCTGCGCGAGGGTGGCCAAACCTCGGGCGGGCGTATGGGTTGCGGGGTCGGCGAAACCGAACCAGCGCAGGTGCGCCTGCTCGTCGACATCGCGGACGGCGGCCGAAGGTAGGGCCGGGGCGGGCAGACCGGCGGCCGAGAGCAGTTGGACGTCGGACCCGACGCCGAGCGATCGCATACCCCCGTGCAGGAACCGCGCGGTCCGGCTCGGACCGGACAGCATCCGAACATCGATCCCCGCGAGCAGCTTTCGCACGTTCATGACCGCCCACTGCGCGGGGGTCGCGGGCGCGAGGAACACCCGGCCCGGCGGTAGTCCGAGCCGTCCCGTCTCCGGCACCGCCTGATCCAGCGAGGCCGGATTCAGCGAGGTCACCGTGGCCACCTGACCGGCGAGTCCACCGCGCCACCCGGCGCGCGCGGCCACCGGCACATCCTCGCCCATCGCGATGAGATGGTTCTGCGGCATCACCCCCGACTGCCCAGCGAGCACATTGTTGAACGCGCGCACGGCGTTGTAGGAGGAGATGCGATCACGCAGGTCCAAGCCCGGATTCTGACCGGCGTCGGCGCCGAGGCGGCCGATCACCGCCACCGACCCGCCGGTTTCCGCGGCGACGGCCTCGTAGAGGTTCACCATCGAGTACAGGTACTTGTCGGCCTCGGCCAGGTCGACATCGCGGCCGAACTCCACCCACAGCACGTGCTCGGCGGAATCGACTGGGCCGACGCTGAATTCGGCCATGCCGCGGTTGCCGACGACATTGGATCGGTGCGACCGGACACGTACCTGCGGCGGTTCCACCGGCGGGCGGACCTGAGCGGCTACCTGTTCGGCGCGGTACAGCGCCTTCCAGATCGACTCCGCGTCAGCCAGCTCGGCCACAGCGGTCCTGGGCAGGTCGATCACCGCGTCGCCCAACCGGTTGATGGTGCTCAGCAGTGCGTGCTGCAAGGCGTCCTCGCGCGCGTCCGCGGGCAGCCCTTCGGTGTGGGCCAGCGAGACCGGATAGTCGTACTTCATCCGCAACTGCTGATCCGGGGTCAGCCCGTGCCACCAGCGGGCGTTGAGTAGCGCGTGCCGCGGGTCGTTGGCCCCGGTGAGCAACTGCGCGACGGGGGCGGTATCGAGCGACGTGCCGTGCAGGTCGAACAGCTGCCGAACCGCCTCGACACCTTCGTCCGCATGCGGGATCGGTCCGTCGAGTTCACGCAGGGTGTACCGCGGACCCCACGGGGCGCTGTCGGCCGCCGTCGGCGGGCGGATCGGATTGCCGGGCGGGCCGTCCGGGTAGCTCGGCGCGGTCGGCTCGGTGGAAACCGTGTCTGGTCGGGGGAATTCGGGGATCGGCTGCCAGTTCGGCGGGTTCTCGGTGACAGTGACACCTAGACCGGCCGCGATCAGAGCGAATTTGTGCTGCGTCGCGTTCGGAATGCGGGCTTGGACATCGGCGAAGCCGTGCGTCTGGGGGATCGGCTGCGGACCGGACGGGTTGCCCGCGACCCGAGACGCGCCGAACTCCTGCACCGACATCCCGACACCGCCGCGGCGGAAAGCATTGCGGCGCAAGCCCGGCGGACGGCCATCCTCCCATGCGACCAGCCGCCCATCATGGGACATGACATAGACGGGAGTTCCGAGACTTTCGGCCTGCGCGGTCGTGACGCGCAGCTCATGGGCGACCACCGGACCGAAGCCGAATTCCGCCGCGGACCGCATCGGACCGGTTCCGGCCGGATCCACCAGCACGACCGCTTCCGCCAACCGATGCGCGGCATCGATGTTCGCGAGTTCGCCGACCAGGAACCGGCCACGCGCACCAGCGGCCGTCGTGATCAGCGCCCCGGTGCCGTGCCCGAAGAGATAGTTCGCGGGCGGCGCGCCCGAGCCGTTCCGGGCAGCGGCGTCACCCCGGGTGACCTGATACCCGGCGAGATCATTGAGCAGCAGATCACCGGCACGCGCGGTCCGCCCGGCCACGGTCCCCGGGCGGCTGCCCAGATCCTGGTCGGTGCTGACCCAGGCGATCACCGCCGGGCGGTCCTCGTTGTCGCCCTCCCGGATCTGCATGGTTCGACTGGTCGCGTCGTAGTGGTTGCACGCCGCGAGCAGCACCGGATCCAGGTCACCGAGCGAGGTGCCCGCCTCGGCCACGATCCAGCTCACCGAGCTAGCGTGCGCGACATCACCGAAGGAGATCATGGCCCGGCCGTCGCCGTAGGCGAGCAGTTGCACCTCCGGCGGGGTCAAGCCGCGATGCACGGTGCGGGCCAAACCCTCGGCGCGCTGCAACGACTTCGCCGACGCCTCGATATCCCGCAGCCGCGACCGCTCCCCCGGGGTCAATGCGATCGCCGGAATCGCCTGCAGCGCACGCCATTCGCGCGCGAGCGCCATCCGGTTGGCGTAGTCGCGCAGACGTGTCCGCTGCGGAAAATACGGTATCGGCACCAGGTTGTGCAGGCCCTCGGCCCGGCCCACGACATCCGGGTACACCCGCAGGATCAGATCCCGATGCTCGTTGGACAAGCCGTCCCAGAACACGCGGTTTTCTCTGGCCCGCTGCCACGCGCCGTCCACCACATCCGAATTCGGCTCCGGCGAATGCAGCAGCACCGCTGGACCGACGCCGGGCGTCGCGGCCGGATGCTGGTCCAGCAGCGCGTCGGCGCGCAGCCGTTCGGCCTCGGTGAAGCCCGGATCCGGCGGGAGTACTCGGTAGTCGTCCGGCCCGAACGGAGGATCCCGCCCCGGGTTCGGTGACGGGTCGGTGGCGCCGATGTTGTGCTCCGGGTGCGCCGCCGGGTCGGCGGGGAATTCGTCGATGTGCCGCAACGGATTTCCGGCACTGTCGAAGCCGATCGCGGACATCAGCACGGCGTCCGGCGATACTTCACCCGGAACGAACGGCCGCCAGACGCCACCGTTGTCGTTCAGGTCTCGCACCATGATCACACCGCCGCGGTTGGCCATCGCGTAGGCGTGCGCACCGATGCCGTCCGCGTCCGCCGAGGCGTAGTGATCGACCACGATGGCGATGGATAGCGGATCGCTCGGGTCGGCGAGCCGCGCGGCCACCTCGTCCCTACTGCCGAACTGTTCCAGTCGTCCCTTCGCGTGGGCTTCCAGCGCCTCGGCGGTGCGTCCGCTCAAGCCGGGGTCATCGGTGAACGGCTGGGCGACAACGCTTCCGGTTTCCTCGATGACCGTGTCGACGGAGAAGTCCGCGCACCGCTGGGTGGTCGCCTCGGGGACCGCTGTGTCCGGTTCCTGAAAATCCGGCCTGTCCTCGATCGAGGTGGTGTCGCCCATGTCGGATGCGCCGATGACCGCGGCGAGGTCCGCGTCCGAGTCGAAGCCGAGACCAGCCAGAACGTCAGCGAGCACGCTGTCGTCTGATTGATCGGCGGCGTCGGCCATCACGTCCGAAGGGGTATGCGCCGGATCGGCGGCAGATCGGATGGCCGCCAGAATCGAATCATTCAAACCGGCCGGCATATCGTCGAAGTCGTCCCGACCCCCCGTAGTCACTTCGGCCGACTCCGGCAATTCCGGCGCGGGCAGGCCGGCCGCCTCGTGCACCCGCGACCACTCGCCGTCGAGGAGTTCCGCGCTTACGGCGGCGGTCAGATAGTCCAGATCCAGATCGTGACCCGCCCGCAAGATCGACACGAGATCATCGAAATCCTGTGGCCGATCGCTACTCAACGCCAGCAGCTTGAACAGGATCATGTCTTCGACGCTGATAACACCGTCCACCGCCCGGCTCATCGCCGTCTGCTCGATCACGCCCTCGTCCATCAGCAGATCGATCGCGATCCCCGGCCCGCGTAGGTAGATGGCGTACACGTCGCCGTTCACATCTGATTGCGGCAGCACGTCACGATTGGGGAAAGCCGCGACGAGTTGGGTGATCAAGACTTCCGGATCACCCGATACCACAAAGTCGACGTCGGGTGTCGAACGTGGCTCGCTGCGATACATGTTGGCGGCCTGACCACCGGCCAGCACGGCCTGGATCCCGGCATCTCGCAGACGCTGCCGGATTTCGCGGACTTCAGCGGGCACGCTGCTGGATGAGCCCGTCGGCGGCGGGTCTGTCTCGGTGGCACCGATATTGGTGTGCGGGCGGTCCACGCCGGCGTGTGCCGAGGGATCCTGATCGACATGGAGGGGACGGACGGCGGAACCGTCGTTGTTGAAGACAATGCCGTAGACGCCCGCGACATCGGCGGACTGCCGGCCCGACTGGTACTCGTACTCGAGAACGCGGCCGTCTACCTTCTCATGCACCATGACCCGGCCCAAGCTGTCGGCGTAGAGCACCATCACGTGCGCGCCCACCAACTCACCACTGTCGAGTTTGCTGCGGAATTCGAGGACCGCGTTCACCGTCGCGCCGGTGTCACGGACCAGCGCCGCCGCATCGTCGAGCGAGCGGAAGCCACCAGGTCGCCAGTCGGCACCCATATGGCGGGCGTAGCGGTCAGGATCCACGCCCGCCAAATCGGTTTCGGCGGAGTCCGGGATCGGTTGAATCGCGCTATTGCCGGTCAGCAGCCGGGTGAAACGTTGAGCTTCCGGGGCACAGTTGTTCGGGCTGTCCTGTGGCTGCCTGGTTTCGGGGGTATCCGGCAAGTGGAATTCGACGCCGCCATCGATGGCGGAGGTGTCGCCCGCCGTCCGGGAAGCTCCAACACCCTCGGATTCCGGCGACGGCGGACTGGAAACCGGCGCCTGCGGGGCGGAGGCGGCCACAGCGCCGTACCCGCCGCCGCCCGCCGCACGCAATTCGGCCACGATGCTGCGCACAGTCAGACGCTGTAGCTGCTCGACCTCCGGCTGCAGCATCTGCAACCTGGTTGCGACCAGCGCGAGCCGAAGCTGGTCCAAGTAGCGCAATTCGGCGAATCTGCCCGCGACACCGTGCAATCGGCTGATGGCCGTACGCAGGGCCCCGAGTTCTTCGCGCTGCGCCATTTTCACTTCGGCCAGTGCCGCACCGGTGGTCAAGAAGACTCGGGTCGAAAGAATGTCATGCAAGTGGCGCACCGATTCCATGCGCGCCCTGCCGTCTCCCATTCCCGGCTGGGTTCTCAGTTGCGCATGGGGTACGCCAGCGAAGTACCGCTGCTCGGCATATTGCCGTGGCTTCGGTGCGAGCAGCGGGATAGCTCGAGCCAGGGTCGCGGGCGCGTGCTTCGCGTAGGCCGCGAAGTAGGCATCCAACCGCGTCGCGTCCGGTTGTCCATCCAGCAGATGCTCGACAACTTGCTTGACGACTTTGGGCAGTAACTCCTGGACCGCAGCCAAGGGGATCCCGGTCTCGGCCGCGATGGCGATGGGTGAAAGCCCTGAGACCAGCGCCGAGTTCGCGATCCGCACGCCGGTGGCGTCCAGGTGGTTCAGGCCACGCATGGTTCGCTTCCCCACGGCCGGGTTGTCCCGGAAGACCTGCCGAGCGAATTCCAGGTCGACCGCCGCCCGCTCCCGATTCGAAGCACTGACGCGTTTCGCGAGCTCGCTCACGGCCTCGGAGTTTTCCCGCCACACCTCGCTGACGGTGCCACCGACTCGTTCGGCCACCTCCGAGTACCGCAGCCCGTCGACAACCCGCAACCGGATGATCGCTTGTTGACGTGGGTCCAGCTGTGACAGCAGATCCGCAACCAGGTTCGGGTCTGCACCGAGGGCTGCCTCGACTACTTCGAACGGGTCTCGCCCGTCATCGATGTCGTCGCTGATCGGTGCCGGCGAGAGGTCCGAACTCGGCACCGGCACAGTGCCGTCGGCGATTGCCGGGCGCGTGGACTCAGGTGGCTTCGTACGCTTCGACGGCTGCCGCGAGGCGCGGACCGGTTTCTGTTCCGCAGGGCGGCTGAGCCGTGGAGCGGGCTTTACGGCCGGAAGCGGTTGCCCTCCCGTCTCCGCGTATAGAGCTGCCACGAGGCTGCGCGTCGTAAACTGCAGCATCTGCTGGACATCCGGTTGCGCACGACCCATCCGGGCCGCGATCGCGGCAATTCCCAGCATGTCCACAAACCTCAGGGCCGCGAGAGTACGGTTCGCACCACGCAGACGCTCGACGGCGTGCCGCAATACATCAGCTTGCTCCGCCTGCGCTGCTCGCACCATCGCCAATGCATCGGAGGTCGACAGGAACACTCCGGTAGACAGGACATCGTGCAATGCGCGGATGGCCGCTAGACGGACGTTCCCGAACCCGGCCCCGAGGCCGAGCTCGGCTTGCACCTCGTCCATGGAAAGGCCGCGCAGATAACGGAGCTCGCCGAATTGCGCGCTCCGGCCGGACACCACCGCCAGGGCGCGAGCGAGCTGGGTCCGGTCCGCGTCCACCAGGATCCGGAGGTGTCGGTCCAGCACGGCCGCGGTCGCGGCCAAGGCGCGTGCGGCGCTCTCCAGCTCGCTCAGCACAGTAGCCATCGAGCCGCCGACCTCGACCGCGACCTCGGCGGGAGTGCGTCCCTCGACCAGATACAACCGCACCAGCCGCTGTCCATCCGCGGAGACCAGCCGGTTGGTGCGTGGATTGCTCAACATCGAAACCAGGAATTCCGGATCGGACCGCTGCACCTGGCGGAGCAATTCGAGTTCCGGCATCGCCGGACCTGTTTCGGTGTCGATGAGCCAGCTCGCCAGCAACTCCACCGCATCGTTGCCGACCCGGGCCACCGACCTGGCATCGTTGTGGATCTGGGCCGCGATCTCGGCGTCCGCCAGCCCTTCGAACAGCTGCAGTCGAATCACGGTCTGCTGCTCTGCGCTCAGCCAACCGATCATGTTGCGTACCCGTTCAGGGTCGGCGTCGAGCACCTGGCGCACCACCGCCAGCGGATCAATGGTGTCGTCCAACAACGGATTCAGCGCCATGGCGACCGAGCTCGGGGGCGAGATCGCGTTCGTGGGATCGCTGCCCGGTGCCGGGTGTGCGCGCCCCTGTCGCAGGTCCGTCGTCGAAGTCCGGTTGCCAGCCAGCACCTCGGATGATGGTGGAAGCACCGGCCCCGTCTCCTCCGACGGCACGGTCGTCGAGTCTTCCGGTACGTCAACGGTTTGCTCGTCCGATTCGTCCAGCATGGCTTCGAACGCCGAGGTATCGAACTCGTCCGGCAAGTCGGCCAGCGCTGCGTCCAGATCCGCACCCTTGAGCGTCGGCCCCTGATCGATCCCCCCGCTTACAGCGGCAGGATCACCACCGTTCTCGTCATATTCGAACCAAATCGTCTTGGCCCACGGCCCGGACTCCTCCACCCGAAGACCTGAACGATGAGACATCGCCTCCATGAAATTCAGGCCGCGACCGGACTCCGAGCCCAGGCTGGTACCCCGCCGCGCGGGCAGGGTCGGATTCAGATCAGACACCTCGACCCGCAACACCCGCTGCCCGCCACGTTCGAGAACGGTGACCGCGACCTGACCATCGGTCTGCGCATGCCTCGGTACGTTCCCCGCGATTTCCGAAGTGACCAGCAACGCAGTGTCGATCTGCCCCGGATCCGCCCAACCCCGAGTCAAATCCCGCACAGCTTGCCGCGGATCGGCGAACTCCTGGCCGATGATCGGGATCTCGGTGCGGCCGAGTACCACCTCATCGGCCGCCGGATCGGACACCGATGCCCGCTCGGGCTCGACACTCTCCTGTGGAGGCGCGGATGCATCCACCGCAGCGGCCGCGAGTACGGGGATGCCGGTTCGGTACGGCCAGTTCGTACCGGTGATCATCCCGTGCTCCTGGATTTCCAGAAGTCTGGCGACCGCACCCTCGATCGCCTCGGGCTCCAAGCCCGACAGTACGGCGCGCAGGTCGTCCGGCTCCACCGCGTTGACCAGGTCCAGAACCGCTGGTTTCAGCTGGCGACCCACGGCCTCCGCGACGAAAATCGACTTCGGTTCGACCGGGAAGGAGTCCGCGTCGATCGGGAAGGTGAATTCATCGTCGGTCGAGATCACCTGGCCGGCCGGGGTGATGACGGTGTCGCCCTCGTGCTTGTCGCGATTACCCGCGATGTAGTCCTCGACCGCGAGCATGTCACGTACGACTCCGCGCTCGTCGCCACCCATCTCGCCGGTGAATGCGAGCGTGGCGTGACCGGTGGTGCCGGTGACGAATGGCCGTAGAACACCAGGCCCCAGGCTGCCGTCCCACAGGTAGGTGGGCGCTTTGAGCCCGAATTTCAGCAATCGGTCGAGTTCATAACCCTTCACTTCGCGGATCGGGCGACCCGACGGCGGGATATTCCCACCCGAGGTGGTGTCACCGTGGAATGGCTTGTACACCCAGACGGTATCGCTGCCCTTGAACGTCACCTTCTTCAGACGATGCCCTTGGAATTCGATTTCGGTGAAGTCGGATTCCTGGGCCTTACCCAACGTTCGCGGGTCCGGGAGCGCGGCCAGATCGAGCAGTCTCGAGGTGGCATCCTGATCGGAGTCCGCATCGTCCAGGTCGCCCGCGTACTCACCCGTGATCCGCCCGTTGTTGTCACGAATCTCGGTGAGCCGGTTGCGAATCCCCTCGACTTCCGAGTCCGTAAGTCCTCGTTGTGTCAGCAGCTGCGCGAGTTGTTGCGGATCGATCGACTCCAGTTGCTCCAGGACGGCCGGATCGATGGGCCCGAACAGCGAGGCGACAAAATCCGAACTCTCGTAATAGCCGGCGAGGTAATCCACCACACCCTGAGTGCTGCGCTGAGTTCGCGAGGCGGCGTCGAAATCTAGGCCGGGTACGTAATCGGGGAAGAACTGAGCGAGCACCGTGCGGAGGAGGGGTCCCGGGGTGCGTTTGGCACCGGCGCCGGGTGGTCGGTGCGCGTGAACCTCGTGCGGGCCTTCCGGGTCGAAGGCGAACAATGTCCCGGGATCTCGGCGATGGCGCCCGTGCGACGCGGGATTTCGCAATTCGGTGTCGATCGGCTGAGTGGCAATCGTCGGTACGGAACCGGTGCCCTCGGCGGTTTGCGGCTGCGCCGCGGTCGCCGCTCGCGGGACAACGAGCGCGGTGAGGACTCGATTGCCTACGACGCTGAAGCGACCCTCGAGCGTTCCGCGACCGAGCGTGCCCTGGGCGTGGGCATCCAGCACGTCTACGCGGAAGCCGCCGGGCGGGTCCAGGGTGATCCGCAAGTCCGACGAGCCGAGTACACGACCCGCCACAGGCGCCAAAGCTTCTGCCGCGCTGAGTTGAGCGGACTGGAGCAGGAGAGCGACGGGCAACTCCTGGGTGGGATCTGGATCGAACAACCGGGCGTCGATGCCGATACCGGCGACCTGGCTACTCGGTGCGACGGCCGCGGCGGCGTAATTCCCAGCCTGTGTGACGCTTCCGACGAGGTCGGTGGCCCAGGTGAAGCCGCCGTCTGGGTGCTGTGTGGCTGCACTGACGGGCGAGCCGAGTTCGGTCAGCGCTCGATCCACTACCGCGCGCACGATTTCCGCCGGGCTCAGCGGCGAGGTCGGGGCGGTAGTCTCCGCGGTGCCGAACTGCGGGAGCAGTTGCCCGATGCTCGAAGGCTCGGGCTCGCTCGACGTCACGCTCTCGGCGTTCCCGAGCAGGCCGTTGTAGGCGTCCGCGGCTTCCAAGACCCCGGTGCTGGTCAACCAATTGGTGTAGAGATCCAGGGTATCGGGGTCGGTGTCCGCGTCGCCGAACAAATCCCGTTCTTCCAGAACGGATTCCAGATCAGCGACCGAGGTGTCCAAACTCTGCGCGAGTGCGTTCGCGAGGTGTTCGCATTCCGCGCGCAAATCGGCCAACCGCGGTGAATTCGCGGTGAGTTCGCCGGGATCCATCGACAGCAAAGCGGCCAGGTCGGCCAGATTCGCGCGCGCCGCCTCCAACTGAGTATCCGGGGCCCGTTCGGCCGGCAATCGCGGCGGGAGGGCTTCGGCACACAGTTCGACGAACGAGGCCAGATCCGGTGATCCGGTCGCGGCGGCGGCGCGACGCAACTCGGCGACCGGATCGTCGGAGGTTCGACGCGGTGGATCGACCAGATCATCCACCGCGAGCAACCGGGCAAGCTCCTGTTGCAATTCTGCGCTGGCCTCGCGCAACCGCCGCGCAGCCGCGTCGTCGTACACGGCGGTCGTGTACTCCTGAAGCTGCAGTTCATGAGCCTCGTAATCCAACAAAATGTGCTGGCGGACCCAGTTTCGCAACTCTGGCAACCTGCCAGCATCCACAGCGCGCTGCCAACCTTCGGCATCCAGGGCACGCAACTGATCCTGCACGGTATCCACGGCCCCTCGAAGCCGTCCGGGCGCCTGAAGCACCTTGATATCCAGACCCAGCGCTCGCGCCAGCTTTTGCTCCGCCTCGGTGCCGAGCGCGGCGGGTTCCGGTAGACGGGTGGACTGTGCGTCGGGTTCGGCGGCGGGGGGTTCGCTACCGCCGGTTTCCTGGTAGATCGCTGCGAGACGTTCGACAAAATCCGTGCCCGCGCGATCCGCGCTGCGACGTACCTTGTCCGCCCATTGGACGGCGTTGTTGGCGGCCGGGCTATCGATCGCTTTCCGCCCGGTGGGGCTCTCCAGGAAAGCGTCCACTTCCGGATCGGTTAGCCGTTCGGCGTCGGCGTGTGACATGCCGAGTTGTGTGAATTGTTCGATCTTCGCGGCCGATGTGGCGCGCCGGACACCGGCGGCCGGGGTCTCCCGATATTCCTGATAACGCTGCAGAACAATAGCTTTGGCTTGCTCGACGACACCTTGATCGGAGTGTTCGGCAATCTGCGTCAGCAATTTGCGCAGCGCCTTCGGCAACTCCTCGATGGTGTTTGTAGTCACCGGATCCGGCTGCGAGGTGGCGGAGTCGGCGAGGAACCGGGGGAGCTCACTTTCGACCCACTGTTTGGTCCGAGCTGCGGCATCACGACCGATTCTATCCAGCGCACGCTCACCGACGATCTGATCGTCGGCGTACTCCCGCGCCATCGATGCCACCTCGGCGTCGGGCGTGTCGTTGGCTTCGAGCTGTTGCGTCTTGTTCTTCAAGAACTCGCGATAGGCACGCTCCGCGCGTTCCTTCCGGAACTCTCGATAACGTTCGGTCACAGCAGCTTTGACGCTGTCAGCAAAATCCGGGTCAGCGGAGGCTCGGTCGATTCGATCCAGGATCGTGTACATCGCGTCGGGCAACTCGTCATCCGGCAACGCCGGCATCGAGAACGGCCGGTCGCCGTCCGGATTCAGACGGGCGCTCGAGGCCACCTCGGTGTTCGCATAGTCGATCACCTCGACTCGGTGATCCTCGAGCACCCCACCGTTCTCATCCTCGATTCGGAGGGCTTCGATCTGAGCCTTCTCGGTCGGGGCGATGCCATCCAGGAAATGCCACACCAACCTCGGCGGGCGCCCGTCGACCCACAAAGCTCGATTCAGATAGGCGATCTGCAGCTGACGACGCACCTGCGCCTCGGTTTCCGGCTGCAGGTTTCGGTCCTGTTGCACCTCCCGCGCACGGGTCTTCACCTCGTTCCACGTGGCGCCGCGATCTGTGAGAACGTCGACTTCGCCCTCGATCCGGCCCACTATGGGCAAATCTGCGTCGATCAGCTGGCATACACGCGCTACGCCGTCCAATTGCGAGGCCACGGTGAGTTCACCAAGCAGTCCGCGCATCACCACCTGATAGCCCTGAAGGAAGGCCACATTGGCCGCCTCGTTGATCGGCTTTCCGGTCGGAGTCTTGCCCTCGAAATGATCACCGGCGAGCTCGGCCAGTTGGGACCGAGTCGACGTGATGATCGTCTGCCATTGCTCGGCACCGTTGTCCCGCAGCTCGGGCTTGTCCGCCAGCAAGCTATCCAGCGCGTCCTGCGCTCGAGTCACTTGATCGAGCAGCCCGGTGATCCTTTCGATGACGAACCGTTGTGCGGCAGGCAATTGCGGATCGATGTCGGAAGCGATCCCGCGTTCGGCCAGATCGATCCGGATGAGCCGATGAACGAAGTTGCTGCGAGCCCGCTCGGCGCGTACCCGGATTTTGTCGACCCACCGGACGGTGTCCTCCGCAGCGGCACTGTCGATGGCACCCTGCGTACGTCCACTGGCGATATCGACCGTATTCCGTTGCCGATATTGTTCGAAGCGCCTGAGCACGAAATCTTTCGCTCGATCCGCTAAAACCGGGTCGGTTGCGGTGGCATCAATCTGTGCCAGCAAGTTTACGAGGGCCCGGGACCTGGCGGGCGTATCCAAGTGGCGGAGTACGTGGGTTACCGGCGTACTTTCGGTGGCATCCGTCGCAGTCGGCTGCGGCGCAGCTCGGAACAGTTGGGGAACTGCTCGCTGGGCCCACTGTTCGAGGCGATCACCGACCGTACGGATAAGGGCGCGCTCAGCCCTGGTACCGGTCATGTACTCGTTCGCCAGTCGCCGGGCGGTAGCTTCGGCTTCGGCCGCCAGCTTTCCCTCCGAGAGCAAATCGCGGCGCTTGTTGTTCGCGTATTCGCGCCACAGGCCCTCTACACGCTCGGCATAGAACGCTTGATACTGCTCGCGCACGGCGCTTTTGGCGCGCTCTGCCGTATCGGTATCCGGTGCAGTCCGGTCAACGTCGTCCAGCAGCCGCTGGACTCTTTCGTCCAGGGCAGCGGGTGGCTGGGCCGGTTCCGCGTTTCTCTCCGGACTGTCTGGCGCGCGCGGATCCCCTTCAGGTCCAGAATTATTGGAAATGTTCTGGCCGACATAGAGGTTATCGGCAGGGAGTGCGGCGTTCGGGGTGGCGGTGTGCAGGACGACAGGCTGGCCGTCCTTCCACACCGCCGCCCAGAGCGCGACGGTCCCTTCGCGGCTGCCGCCGGCGATATCGGCCAGCGGCACTTCCTTGGCCACGGTCTCCTGTTCACCGCTCGGCAACGTGCGAGTGGGCGTGCGGCGGCCCTGCGGGTCGGCGAAGAACTCCTGACCGTCCACGATCTTGTTCAGCGTGACCGGTTCGCCATTGAGCGTGAAAGCGTGTGTGCCGTCCTCGTTCTGGCCCACATAGGTGAGGGCGACGGCGTGACCCGTGGAGCCGTGCCGGTCCGCGGTGGCGCGCTGTTCGACGACGAAGGCGGTGGTGCCGGGGCCCGAGGCGATCAGGCCGCGGACCAGGCGGGCGTGGCCGGAGGCGGCGGCGTCGGTGACGAAACCCTGGACCTCCGCACCCTTGAAGGTGCGCTTGATGTCGCTCCAGAGCACCCCGGCCAGCCCCGGTTCCAGCAGGTCGGCGTCGGTGACGGGCTGCCCCTGTGCGGCGTTGACGTGCTGTCCGGCCAGCGGCACGCAGTTGTTGTCGTGCTGGTCGAGCAGGTAGCGGCGGCGTGGGAAGTTGCCGTCACCGTCGGCTTCGACTGTGACAACCAGGGTTTCGGTACCGGGGTCGCCGACGATGTGCGCCGAGACGTGCACGCCACCACGCATGATGCCGACATCGCCGCTGTAGGACTGGGTGGCCGCGGTGACCAGCTCGGTGACCTCGCGGCGCGCTTCGGCGACCTTCGCGGCGGGCCAGCCGGACAGCATCGCCTCGAGCTGGCTGCGGATCGGGCCCACGCCCTGCACGCCGAAGTACAGGGTGGTGCCGAGGCGGCGGGTGGCGGCCGGGTCGTTGACGTTCGGCGCGAACTCGGTGGTGTAGCCGATCGGGGTGGCGCGGGCACCGGTCAGCCGCTGCCACAGGGTCCGCTTGCCGGGCAGGTGCGGCGGGATCCAGTCGTAGCCCGCGGCCTTCGCGGTGGCCTCGGCGACCGCGGCGGTGGCGTTGGGATTGGTGGCGAAGACCTTGATTTCGGCCAGCGCCTTCTCGATGAGGATGATGTCGGCGCGCAGCGGTTTGCCGGCGATCAGCCGGTTCCACATCGCGGCGACGTTCGGGTTCTGCGGGATCTCGGTGTTGCGCAGCAGATAGTTCCGGACGCGGCGCAGCGTGTCGAGGACTTCCTCCGGCGAGCGCGGGTTGCCCTGATGATCCTTGAGCCAGGTGGAACCGTCGTCGTGCTTGCGGATCGTCGTGCCCTTGGGGTCACGAATCCACGCGCCGTCCTTGTCGCGCACCCACTCCTTCGGGTCGCCACCGGAGTAGCGGTCGACGCCGGCGAGCGCGTTGTCGCGAACCTGGGTGAGGAAGCTGTCGTTGTCGTACAGGCGGTTCTGCTCGAAGCTGTCGTAGTGCTCCGCCGTCTCCGCGCGAAGGGTTTCGCGTGCGGCCTCATTGGCGTTCCAGCGCTCGGCCAGCGCCTCCGGGATCTCGACGCTCTCCCCCGCGTACGGCAGAACCGTCCCGTCCAGACGCAGTTGCTCGGAATTGAGCGCGGGCCCGGCCAGCAGCTGGTTGTGCAGCGGCTGGGCGTCGGGCTGGGCGTCGTTGAACCAAGCGTAGGTCCGGGTGCCGCGGACCACCGGGACGAGCTGGATCCAGCGGCCCTCGCGCACCTCCGGCACCCACTGCGAAGCGTCGGCCAGCCCGAAGGCCAACTGCGGATGACGGCTCACGAAATCGGCCGACAGGGAGAACTGCACGGACTGTCCGTGCGCGGTGTTCGCGGGCAGCCAGCGGGTAGCCGACAACACGAAATGGCCGATCCACTTGCGATTCTGGACCAAACTCCGCATCCACGGGTGGGTCGAAATCCGGTCCATGATGCCCAGCCCGAGGATGCGCAGATGGAACAGGTTGAGGCCGACATCGGAGGTCCAGGCGTCGACGCCCTGGGGCACGTTGTAGATCGTCGGCGCGAACGGCGGGTTCTGCGGGAACAGGAACGCCGGAACCTCGTCGCCCTCGAACTCGTGCAGGGCCGCGAGCATCTTGTCGAAGGTCGGCACCATCGACACCTTGAACAGGAACGGCGGCTGCGGCTCGGTCCACTTGGTCTTCTCCCACGGCCGGGCGTGCTTGGCCGGGTTCCAGGAGCCGGAGCGCTCGGTCAGTTCCGCGTCGGTGGAGGGCAGTAGTTCGGTGCTCGCGTAGCGGCCGTCGGCGTCGAGTTCGACCCGGGCGAAACTCATCTGCAGCGGGAGCGTCGGCGAGTTCGCCAAACCCATGATCATGTTCAGGTCGGTGCGCGGCGGCATGGCCGAGTGGGCGGCGCGCCGGTAGTCGTTGACATCGGTGTCGGTGCCGACGACGGTCATCCGGGAGAACCCGGGCGACCGGGCGGTCGTGGGACGGATACCGACCCGGTCCGAAACCGGTAGCAGGCCCATGTCATTCAGTGCGTCCAGCGCGGCCTGCTGCTCGGACAGCCGCTGCAGCGCGTTCTCGGCTTGCTCGATCCGCGCCATGGCGGTGCGCAACTGCTGCACCTCTTCGGCGCCGGTTTCGCGGGACCCTCGATAGTGCGGGTTCAGCTGGTTGGAGTCGACGACGCCGAAGGCGTTGGCCACCGTGTACTGCGCCCGGGTGGACGCGGTGATCTCCAGGGTCAGCGCCGTGTGCAACTCGGCCAGTTCGGCTTGATCGAATTTCTCGCTGAACGCCGCGTGTGTGCGTTGCAGATCCTCCAGGGCTAGTTCGGTCTCGCGCACCTTCTGCCGCAGCACGCGCAGATCCGATTCTTTGAAGCGTGCGGCCTCCGGATTGTCTACCCCGTCGAATTCCAGCGCCAGAATCCCTTGGCGCAGTTGGCTCGCGGCCGCCCGGCCGCGTGCGATCTGCTGCTCCACAGCCTGGAATATCCCCAGGATGACCTGGAACCGGTCCCGCATGGCGAGCGCGCCATCGAGGTTGTCGATCAGCTCGAGGTCGGTGCGGAACTGGGCGAGTTCGTCTGGGCCCGCGAAGCTATCGGCCAGCTGCGCCCGCAGTTCGTCGATTTCCGTCTGAAGATCGTGCCGCGCCTGGCTGATCGCTTCCTGACGCGCTTCGACCGCCGCGGTGCGCGCCGATTCAGCCTGTACCGCAGCGTGTTCCGCGACCTCGGTGCGCAGCCGCGCCTGCTCGGTCAGAGCCAGCGCGGCATCCGCACGACCCTCCGCGCGGGCCTGCTCGGCCTCGGCGAGCGCCTGCGCGGCCTCGGTGCGGGCCGCGGCTTCCCGGGCGAGCGCCTCGGCCATTTCCGTGCGCAGCGCGGCCGGCGGCCCATGGGCGGGCGGCTGCCGGTGCGCGGGGGTGGGCACGTTCTGGTCCGGGGTCTGGCCGATGCGCAAGTCGCCGTCGGGCTGCGCGACGCGTTCACCGATGCCCTCGATCACCTTGTTGTTCTTGAAGGTCACCGCATAGGTCGCCGAATTGGCGTTCGTCGCGCTGCCGGTCAACGCCGCCAGCGTGGTCCGCTCCCCGCTGGGCAGCGTGAACTCCACCTCGCCCGCGCTGTTGACGCCCGCATAGGTGACCGGGACGCCGTCGATCAGGAAGTTATTGCCTTCCAGATACTTCAGCGTCCAGGCGTGCGCGCCGATCTCGTTGTGGTCCGGCGTCTGCCGCTGATCCAAGACCCAGGCCATCGCGCCGGGGCCGCCCCGCTCCATCAGGTTCTGGATCAGGGTGACGTGCGCGGATTCCGCGGGGCCGAATCCTTCCAGGCGCGCCTGGTTCAGGAACGGCTGCGTCTGCGCCCACGTCATGCCCGACAGGTTGCCCAGCCGTACCTTGGGCACGGAGACGACGTCCGGCTGGCCCGGCGTGTGCTGATCGGCGGCTACCCGGCCCAGGGAATCCGGGACGCAGGTGTTGATCGGCGGCGCGTCCGCGGGCTCTTGCGGCGGGGCCGTGGTGCCGTTGGCGTCGCCGGGCGTTTTCGTCGCGGTGCCGTCCTGCGGTACCACGGGTTGCGCGACACCGTGTGCGCGATCCCACGCGTCGCCGTAGATATCGGTGTACCTGCTACCCGTCTCGTTCGGACCGGCCCGGCCGCTCAGGAGTTCGACGAGGGCGTCGACGCCGGCCAGGAATCCGCGTTGCCGAGCGGTTTTCGGATCCGACGGGTCGGCGCTGAGCGCCGCGTCCCGCGCCTGGCTGAAAGCGTGATCGTAAGCCTGCTCCAAGGCGTCGACCGGCAGCACGTAGCCGAGGTCCTGGAGTGCCTGGAGGTCCCGGAGTTGCTGGCGCAGCTCGATCTCCACGGCGTGGGCCCGGCTCTCCTCCCGCACCATCGACTCGACGTAGTCATCGCGCGTCATCGAGAGGCGGCTGCGAGTGTTGCTGGCGGACTTGTTACGACTCGTCGCATCGGCGTGCATCGCCGCATGCGCCAGAGCGACGGCCTGCTCGAGATCGGAGGCGCCGATATCGAGGACGATGGCCCCGCGCTCGGGCAGGAAGAGGGCTTCCGCACCGGATTCGTGGATGATTTCCACCCCGGCGCGCTCCAGCATGTCGTTGATCCAGGTACCGATCTCGGTGCCGCTCAACAGGTTTCGAACATCGTCGGCGCGCCGCGCGGACTCCTGGCGGGCCAGGTGCCTGGAGGACGGCGCGTCCGCGGGCAGAGCGGGCGGCTTCGCGGTCACGCGAACCCCTGTCGCCTTCGCCTCGGGGACGACCTTGGCGGTCACCACCGCGTATCTGTCGACGGAGACCTCGAGGTAGGTCACCCGATGCGCGGGGTCGGCCACCGCCGCCGCGACCGCCGGATCGAGCGCGACCGCGGCGGCCAGCGGTGTCGCGTAGTCGCCGCGCAGGCCGACGACGACCAGGTGCGGCGGCTCGCCCTCGACGAGACCGACCCGGTCGGTCACTACCCGGGCGTCCTGGTCGAGGGTGACCGTGTCCGCTTCGGTGGCACCGAAGAACATGGATTCGCCGAGCACGTCGCGAGCGGCCAGCCCCGTCACCGCGTCCGCGGCGCGCAGCAGCTGTGCGAGCGCGTGCTGGTGGCGGTCCACCGCATCGGCCAGGCGCAGCAGATCGAACTCGCGGCGCAGCAGATCCGCGCGCTGTTCCGCGTCTGCTCCGGACAGCGGCACCCTGGCCAGTTCCGCCTCGTCGATGGACAGCGACTGCACCATATTCGCGCGCTCGAGGGCGTTCCACTGGCGCATAAGATCGGCCTGTGCCGCCGCGGTTTTTGGATCGCGCTGTCCGGCAGGCAGTCCCAGCGCCTCCGCCAGATCCGCGATCTCGGCGATGATCGCCTGCTGGCGGGCCTGGGCGGCCCGGCCCTGATTGAGGAGCTCATACAGCTGCTGCTCGACCTGCTGATTGGACGGTTCGTGAATCGACAGCAGATCGAGGTGGTTCTTGGCGCCTTTCTCCCAGGCCTTCGTGTAGTACTCCTGGTAGTTCCGGCCGTCGTTCCACTTCGACGTCGCGACGTCGTCGCGGATCGCCTCGATACCCGCGCGCCTGGCCAGGTCGCGGACCTGCGACGGATCCAGATTCGGGTCACTCTGGTTGCTCTGCGCGACCGCGGCGTCATAGGCGGCCAGATACGCGACATGTCGCGGGGCCAGCGTCAGGCCGTAGCCCGCTTGTATTGCCTGGCGCGCGAATTCGGCTTCCATGCCGAACGCCGCGGATTCCTCGCGCACCATGGCGTCGACATAGGCCTCCCGCGACCACACCTTCATGTGGAACGGGGTATTGACCCCCTCGCCGGTCAGCCGGGCGCGAGCGTGCACCGCTTCGTGGACCAATATCAGCGCCTGCACCAGATGTGTGCGACCCGTCTGGCGGATCATCGCGGTCAGGCGCTCTTGGATGTACTCACCGTCGGCATGAGCGGACAGACCATCGGAGTAATCGATGGTGATCGCGTAACGCTCCAGCATGGCCATTATTTCGCGGCCGACCTCGGTCTCGACCAGCAAGGCTCGCACCTGCTGCGGGTACCGGTCCAGCGAGGTACCGAAGTAGTCGCTGTCGGCGGGCGGTACGGCGTCCACATCGCCGGTGGTGAGGATGACGGGCTGCTTGCCCTTCCAGACCGCTGCCCAGAGGTCAACCTCGGCATCGGTGGTGCCACCGGTCAATTCGGCCAGCGAGACCGCGGCCGGCTCCCCCGAATCCGGACCTTCGAGCGCCTTGCGGGCGGCATCGGAGCGCGGGGCCTGGAACCACGGGTGACCGTTGGGGTCGAGGTGGCTCAGTGTGACGGGTTCACCGTTGAGCAGGAAATCATGTGTGCCGTCGGGGTTTTCGCGGACATAGTGCAGTGCCACCGCGTGCCCGACATCGCCATGACCCAGGGCGCGCCGTTCGAAGATGTAGGCGGTGGTGCCCGGACCCGAGTGGAGCATGCCCTGCACCAGGCGGGTGTGCGCACTTGTCTGGCCCTGGGCGGCAAAACCCTGCACCTCCGCGCCGTGGAGCGTGGGCACCACAGCACTCCACAGCACACCGCCCAGCGACGGTGTCAGCAGATCCGCGTCGGTGACGGCCAGATCCGGATCGATGTCGGGGTCGAGGGCGGTGGCCGCGTTCTGTGCGGCGTTGACGAAGCCCGCGGCCACCGGCACGCAGTCGTTGTCGTGCTGGTAGAGGGTGTAACTCCGTGGGCCCAGCCGTCCGTCACCGTGGGATACCACGCTGAGCTGCAGCCGCTGGAAACCCGGCTGACCGGTGACGCGGCCCGCGACCGATACGACATTGCGGGCGATCCCGTGGTCGCCGGAGTAGCTGCGGGCAGCCGCACGAACCAGCTTGGTCACCTCGGCCTGCGCCTGATCGATCTTGGCTTGCGGCCAGCCGCGCATGATCGTGGCCAGATGCGCGCGGATCTCGTGCAGACCCTGCACCCCGTAGTTCGGTTCGGAGTGGAAGTAGCGGGTGCGGGCCGGATCGTTGACGTTCGGATCCAGCTCCGAGGTGAACCCGAGCGGGTCGGCGCGGCGGCCGGTCCAGCGCTGCCACCGGGTGCGCTCGGCCTCCAGATGCGGACGGTTCGCATCCCAGTTCAAGCCCGCCTCGATCGCCGCCGCATGCGCCTGCTGACCGGTGGCGCCGGGGTGCCGGGACAGGAATTGGAGCTCGTAGCGCGCGGCTTCGAGCGCGATGATGTCCTCGCGCACCGGCTTTCCGGCGATCAGCCGCTTCCACATGGCGGCGACATCGTGGTTGGGCAGGATCTCGGAGTTGCGCATCAGGTAATCGCGGATGCGCTTCAGCGTCGCGACGACTTCCTGCTCGGAACGGACCGTGCCGGTGTCGCTCTTGAGCCAGGTGGACCCGTCCGGATTCTTCGGCACCGTCGAGCCCTTGGGGTCGACGTCCCAGGCGCCGTCCTTGCCGCGCACCAAACGCTTGGGGTCGCCGCCGGAGTACGCGTCCGGGTTCGCGAGCGCCTGCGCCGCGATCTGGGTGATGTAGCTGTCGCCTTCGACTCGATTGCGCTCGAAGTTCGCGTAGTCGACCTCGGTGCGCTCCCGAATCTCTTGTCGCGCAGCCTCATTGGCTTCCCACCGGGCGTCGAGACCCTCGGGGATCTCGATGCTCTGGCCGGTGTAGGGAATGACGGCGGAACCGTCCAGGTGTCGCTGTTCGGCATTGTAGGTGGGCCGGGCGACCTCGGGATTGTGCAGCGGCATCGGGTCTGGCTGGGCGTCGTCGAACCAGCCGTACTTGCGGCGGCCGCGCGCCAGCGGCACCAACTGCAACCATTGACCATTACGGATCGCCGGAATCCACTGCTCCGCTTCGAGAATCGCCGCGGTCAGCCTCTCGTGGTCGCGGACGAAGTCGGACGACAGCGGTACCTGCACCGACTTGAACTTGGTGGTGCTGGGCAGCCACTTCGTCGCGGTCAGCACGGTCCGGCCGATCCACGGCCGGTTGTGCACCAGGCTCTTGGTCCACCGGTGGCCCGGAATCCGCTCCAGAATGCCCGTGAACCAGATGCGCAGGTGGAAGAGGTTGAGCCCGACGTCGGAGGACCACGCGTCCAGCCCCTCGGTGTTGATGTAGACACCGTTGCCCAGCGGCAGGTTGGGCGGGAGCAAGAAGCCCGGGACCTCGTTCGGACCGAAATCGTGCAGCGGAGCCAGCATCTTGTCGAAGCTCGGCACGATCGAGACCTTGAGCAGGAACGGCGGCTGCGGCTCGGTCCAGCGTTCCTTCTCCCACTTGCGGGCGTGCTTCTTCGGGTCCCAGGTCGGCTTCTTGGGCGTCAGCTTGTTCGGATCCGGCAGGGCGCCTGCGCGGGCGGTCAACTCCGCTTTGGTGGAGGGCAGATCGACGGCGCCTTGGTACCGGCCGTCGGCATCGACCGAGATCTGGGCGAACCGCACAGTCAGCGGCTGCTTACTGTCCGCGGCGAAGCTCAGCAGCGTATCCAGCTCGGTGAACGGCGAGAGCTGCGCCTGCAACGCCTGCCGGTACCCCGCGGTGTCGGTGCCGGTGCCGACCACCATGATCTCGGCATCGCCGAACAGCGTCGAGGGCCGCGTCGAGGGCCGCACACCCACGCGGTCCGCGATCGGCAGCATTCCGTGAGCATCGAGTGCGTCGAGGGCCGCCTGGCGCTCCGCCAGCCTGCTCAGCTCCGCCTCGGCGCGCTCCAAGCGAGTCAGGTTGTCGCGCACCAGGTTCAACTCACGCGCACCCGGCTCCAGTTCCCGCCCGTAGCGCGGATTCACCTGCTGCACATCGGCGATTCCGAAAACCCGGGCGAGCGAATCACGTGCGCGCGTACCCGCCTCGAGGTCCGCCACCAGCGCGTCGTGCACCTCTTGCAGGTCCCCGGGCGGCAGCTGCTCGATCAGCTTGCTGTGCGCGATCTCCAGCTTGACCAGGGCCTGTTCGGCCTCGGCCAGTTTCACCTTGGCGGCGCCCATATCGTTCAGTGCCGAGGCGTGCGAGTCGACCGAGGTGTTCACGACATCACGCAGAGCCGCTGCGAGCTTGTCGACCGTCTGCTGGCCGCGCTCGATTTGCGCCTCGAGCGTGCGCAGCGTCTCTTGTGCGATCTCGACGCGATCGAGCAGCTGCGCCGCACCGTCGATGTTCTCGACCAGGTCCACATAGTCGTGGACCTGCGCGATCTCGGTGTCACCGCCGAGCCGGGCGGCCAGCCGCGCACGCAGGCTGTCGATCTCGGCCTTAATGTCCTGCTGGGCCCGGTCGATCGCGGCCTGTTGCGCTTGGACCGCGCCGCTGCGCGCCGATTCCGCCGCGGCGAGCGCGTTGTCGGCTTCCTCGATGCGTTGCAGCGCTTCGGTTTCCAGCCGCAGCGCCTGCTCGGGCAGGCCGTCGGTGCGAGCTTGCTGGGCCTGGGCCTGCAAGCCCGCCGCGGCGGCGCGCGCGTCGGATTCCCGGGTGAGCGCGTCGGCCATTTCCTGCCGCGCCCGTGCGATCTCGGCGGGCGGGGCGTGGGCGGGCGGTTGCCGATTCGCGGGAACCGGTGAGTTCTGGTCCGGGGTCTGACCGATGCGCAAGCCCGCGTCGGGCTGGGCGACAGCCTCGCCGACGTTCTCGACCACCTCGCCGTCGTGGAAGACCACGGCATAGGTGGCGGCGTTCGCGATCCGCGCGCTTCCGGTGAGCGCCGCCAACGTATCCCGCTTGCCGCTGGGCAGGGTGAACTCCGGCTCGCCGTAACTGTTGATGCCCTCGTAGGTGACCGGGATGCCGTCGATCATGAAGTTGTTGCCGTGCAACCACTTCAGCGCCCAGGCGTGCGCGCCGATGTTGTTGTGGTCCGGGGTCACCCGTTGGTCCACAACCCAGGCGATCGAGCCCTCGGGTGCCCGTTCCATCAGATTCAGCACCAATTCGGCGTGCGCCGTGCTCGGATCGCCGAAGCCTTCCAGTTGCGCGCCGTGCAGCAGCGGCTGGGTTTGCTCCCAGGTCAAACCCGCCAGGTTGTTCGGATAGATCTCGGGCACAGTGACCACGTCGGGCCGGTCCGCGGTGTGCTGATCGGCGGCGATCACGCCCAGCGAATCGGCGACGCAGGTGTTGATCGGGGTCCCCTGCTCGGAGAGCATGTCGCTGGTGAGATGCAGCGCCGGGAAGTCCCGGCCCAGCAGCGGCAGCAGGAAGCCGCCGACTCGCATCGCGATATTGGCCGCCGAGCTGTGGCCCTTGGTCCGGATCTCGCGCTCTTCGAAGGCCAGTTGCAACTGCTCGATGGGTGCCACCGCGTCGCCGGACGGCTTGATGCCGACGAAGCCGGGGCAGACACCGTTGCGGGTGTTCTTACGAATCTCCTTGGTGTCACCGGTGATTCCCACCTTGGTGATCTGCTGCGCCGCCGGATCGAATTCGATCGCGAATTCCGGCGGCTTGTTGGGCGCGGTGAACTGGCCCAGGGTGCTGAAGGTGACACCGGCCATCACGCTGAATTGGCTGGTGAACTCGAACAACGCCTGCTGGACGCTCGCCCAAGACCAGCCCGCGACCTGGTCGCCGCGCTGGGACAGGCTGGTGAGGAAACCGCGCAACACCAACGCGATGCTCTCCATGTTGGTGGCGGCGCTGAGCACCGTCTTATCGCCGCGCGCGTTGTAGACACCCTCCGAGGGGGCGGGGAGATCCAGCGCCAGCCGCATCGCGTCCGGCACACCCTCCAGCAACGGGTCGCGGGCCCGGGACCGCTCGTTCTTGATCTCAGCGAGCCGGTGCCACTTCGGGTCGTCCATCTGTGGCCAGGTCGCGGTCAGAAGCTCGACCGCCGCCTGCATGAAGGCGTGCATACCGGAATCGCGCGGATAGCCATCATGTCCCACCATCACGTATTCGGTGGCGCTCTTCATCGTCGTGGCGTAGTACCCCGGCTCGGTGCCGGAGTAGTCGGCCCGCACGGCCGCGGCGATCCGCTCCGGATGCGCCATCATCTCCTGCAGTGCGAGCTGAGTCAGCTTGTACTGCAGCACGCCCGAGGCGACCGACCGCTCCAACGACAGCCGCAGGTAGGTGAGCTCGGGCTCGGGGAACACGTCCTGCATCGTGCGGTCCGGACCGTGCACCTTGTCCGGGACGTTCGCGGCCAAGAACTTCTGACCGATCTCCTCGATCACGGCGTCGGCCTGGCTCGGATCCGCCAGCACCCGCGACTGGCCCTCGACCATCAGCTCGCGGGTCACCGATACCGCGGTACGCGGCACGTCCACCGACGGGATCCAGCCCTCCGGCGCCTCCAGCAGTCCTTCGAGCGTGCCCACTCCGTCTTCGAATTCGTCTTCGTCTGCCTGACGCACCTCCAGTTCGGTGGCGTTGCGTTCGTACATGCCGTACATCAAGCTGATCTGGCCGCGCACGCGCGCGATGTCATCGGCATAACCCGCGGGCTGGTCCCGCTGCAGCCGGGTGACTTCGGCGTGCGCGTTGGTGATCATGGCTTCGAGCACCCGCGCGCGTTCCTGGGCGATCTCGACCCGTTGGGCCGCGGTGACGTGCACCAGCGCCGGCGGTCGCCCCGGACGGAACAGCACCAGCGGCTCACCACCCGCGCTGTGCTGCTCCATCATCCCGACATAGGCGGTCCACTCCTCGTCCGCCATCGGATGCCAGTACGCCAGCGGCGGATGCTGCACGCCCATAGTCGCGACGATCATCTCGTCGTTGAAGTACAAGTTCTCCGACGGCGACAGGCGCGTGCCGTCGGCGTGCCGGACGTCGAACAGGTCGTGGTCGCCGGTCACCGGCGCGAAATCACCGGTCTTGTTGCGGCCCTGGACGACTCCGTCGACGACAGCGAACCGGCCCTGCTCGAGGTAGGTGTCCATCTTCCCGCGCAGCGCCTCGTACTCGCGAACACGCTGGCGGTACCTCGCTTCGAGGCCGGCCCAGGTCAGGTCGGATTCGTCGGTCCGCTGCGGCATTCGCAGGTCGTGGTGTCCGCCCTCCGGGAACCGGAAGAAGCCGACCAGGCCGATCGAGTCCGCGGGCGCGCCCAGCATCACGTCGTAGCGGTTGATGGTCTTGGCCTTCATCAGCTCCGGATCGTCGGCCGCGCCCTCGTAGATCCAGGACACCGAATCGGCGTCGGCCGGTCGCACCCAGAGGTGAAAGTCGTTGGCGTCGACGAAGTTCTGGAGCTGTTCCTGCCGGTCCAGCGGGATGCCGCGTTCGTGTTCGAGTTGCTGTGGCGTGACCGGCGTTTCGTCCGGGTTGCTGCCGACGTAGGCGTCGTCGTCGAGCAGCGCCGCGTCCACGTCACCGGTGTCCAGCGTGATCGCCTGACCGCCCTGCCAGGTAGCCGCCCACAGCGCGACCGCGTCGCCGCGGCGGCCACCGGTCAACTCCGACAGCGACATTCGGTTGGCCGGGACGACGGTAGCGCGAATTTCCCAGTGCCCGTTGTTGCCTCGGTCGATCACCCGATCGACGCGCACTTCCAGGCCGCGGGCCGCCAGCACCTCGGGCAGCATGCCCTTGGCGGCCCCGAGATCGCCCAGGTACAGCGCGGGTGTGCCCTCGGGGACAATCAGTTCGACGTGGTAGTACAGCCCGTCCAGTTGCAGCGCGGGACCGATGATGCCCGAGAAGAATCCGGCCAGCGGCTGCTGGGTGCCGACCATGGTTTCGGGAGCGACGCCGAAGGGGTTGGTGGCGGCACCGTAGGTCAACATCACCGATTCGGGCATCACGGTGCGCTGGGTCATCTCGTCGAGCATCTCGATGGCCGTCGAGATCTCCGGTGTCGCTTCCTGCTCTCCGCGCAGCACGGCATCGATGGCGACTTGCGTGGGCCAGCCCAGGGCCTGTGCCGCCGGGTCGCCGTTGAGCGCGAGCACCAGATTGCGCTCGTCCTCGCTGAGCGAGGCCAGGGTGTCCGACCAGTGCTGGGCGCCGAAGTCCTTGGCCTCGGTGAAGTTCATGACGAGTTCGTCGCCGTCGTGCTGGAAGCGCGCGGGTTCGGCCGGCGCGGCCGGCTGCTCGCTGCGGCTCGGCACGAACCATTCCTGGCCGTTCTCGTCGATCCCGCGCAGCGTGTACCGCTTGCCGTTGACCTTGAAATCGTGTGTGCCATCAGCGTTCTCACCGAGGTAGGTGACGGCGAAAGCGTGCGCGATACCGCCGTGGCGGTTCGGGTTGCCGCGCTGTTCGACGGCGTAGGCGGACGAACCGGGGCCCGCGTTGATCAAGCCCTGGAGCAGGCGGGCGTGGCCGGTGGCGTCGTCGTCGAAGGCGAAGCCCTGGATGCGGGCGCCCTGCATCGCCGAGCGCACCTCGACGAACTGCACGCCCGCCAGCGAATCCGGCTCGAGCAGATGCGCCCAGGTGACATCGCCCTGATCGGCGCGCAAATGTTCACCCGCCACCTGGACGCAGTTGGCCTCGTGCTCGTCGTAGGTGTAGACCACCTCGCGGGTGAGGATGCCGCCACCCGCGCGCCGTACGGTGACCTCCAGCACGCGGGAGCCGGGGTCGCCGCTCACCTTCGCCGAGACGTGCACCTTGTGCAGCGCCAGCGTGTGGTCGCCGCGGTAGGTCCGCGCCGAAAGGCTAACGGCCGCTGCCACTTCGGACTGGATCTGGCCGACCTTGGGGCTGGCCCAGCCCGACAGCAGAGCTGCGAGGTTGCGGTTGACCGTGTCCATACCCTGCCGGCCCGGATCCAGGCTGAAGCCGAAGCGGCCGGTTTTCGCCGGGTCCGCCGCGGCGATCGCGGGTTCGTAGGAGTACGGGATGGTGGTCGCCTGACGCCCGGTGAGCCGGGCCCACCGGCTGCGGTGCGCGCGCTCGCCGGTGAGATGCGGGCGGTTGGCGTCCCAGTTGTAGCCTGCCTTGATGGCCGCGGCGTGCGCGGCGGACCAGGCGGCGTCGGGGTTCACTGCCAGGAAGGTGTGCTCGAACAGGGCCGCTTCGAGCCCGATGATGTCCTCGCGCACCGGTTTACCGGCGATGAGACGGTTCCACATCTCGGCTACGTCGGGGATGCGGTTCAGCTCACCGCGCATCAGGTGATCACGCACCCGGCGCAGATTTTCCAGGATCTCCTCGCGCGGACGCACGTTGCCCTGTGCGTCGCGCAGCCAGGTCGACCCGTCGAGGTGCTCGGCCAGCGTCTTGCCGGTGGGGTCGACCGCCCAGGTGCCGTCTTTGCCGCGGACCGGGCGCTTGGGGTCGCCACCGGAGTAGGCGTCCGGGTTCGCGATCGCGTGATCGGCGATCTGGTGCAGCAGACTGTCGCCGTTGTCGGTGCGATCGAATTCGTAGCTCTCGTACTGGCTTTCGGTCCACTCCTGGTTGCGCCGGCCCTGCTCCGCCTGGGCGGTCTGGGGTGCGAGCTCTACCTCCGACAGCGGCAGGGTCTGGCTGGAGAAGACCGGAATTTCGGTGCCGTCCACCAGATGCGGCGCGAGCGGGCGAGCCGAGGGGCGCAGCGGGTCGTCCATCAGCGGCGCGGGCTTGCGCTGCCCGTTGCCGAACCACGCGTAGGTGCGCATGCCGCGCACCAAGGGGACCAGGTGAATCCACCGGCCTTTACGTACCGACGGAATCCATTCCGTCACATTGATGATCGCCTTGGCGAGCGCCGGGTGGCGCTGCATGAACTCGGACGACAGCTGGAATTGGATCGGCCGGCCGTGCGCGGTATTGGCGGGCAGGCGCAGGAATTCAGCGATCGCCAGCATCGCCTTGCCGAGCGCCGGCCGGTTCTGCACCGCCTGCACGGTCCATCGATGGGTCGGAACGCGCGCCCCGACACCGACGATCTCGGTGCGCACCTGGAAGACGCCCTCGCCGAGATCCGACTGGTAGACATCGACTCCCGGTGGCGTGGTGCGCAGTTCGGGCGAGAACGGCAGGTTCTGCGAGTCGATCAGCTCGGACCGCTGGCCCGGCGCGTAGTCGTGCAGCGGCGCGACCACGCCGTCGAAGAAGCCGTCGGAGGAGTACTTGAGCAGGAACGGCGGCTGCTCGTATTCGAACTTGGCCCGCTCGCTCTTACGCCGGTGCTTGCTCGGCGCGTCCGGACGCCCGGCCGAGGCGGGCTCGTCCCGGGTCGAGGGCTGTGCACCGGTCTCCGGCTGCACCAGCGCGAACTCAACTTCCAGTGGAAGCGTGCCCGACGCGGCGAGCTTCAGCGCCATCTCGGCATCGAGATTGCGGGGAAGCACGCGCTGCAGCGCCTGCCGGTAGCCCGCGGTATCGGTATCCGAGCCGACGACCACGATCTTGCGGTACGGGAAGACCGGGTTGGGTTCGTCGGCGAGGAGAACGCCCACCCGGTCCGAAACCGGAATCAGGCCAAGGGAATCCATGGCGATCAGCTGGTAACCGCGGTCCTCCAGCCGGGCCATCCGCTCATCGTCACGGCGTAGCTCGGTGACGGTCTCGCGCAGCGCCGCCACACGCCGGGCACCCTCGGACAGCGCGCCGCGGTAGCGCGGATTCAGTTCCTGGGTGTCGATGACGCCGAAGCGGTCGGCGACCCGATCGGTCGCCTGCTGGACCTGGGCGAACTCCTCGGACAGCCGGGCCTCCAGCTCGGCTATGGCGGCGTGGCGGGCGGTCAGGTCAGCGTGCGACTGTTCCAGGACGTTCAGCTCGAAGGTCGCCACGCTGACGGCTCGCTCGGCGGTCCGCCGCTGGGCGGCAGTGAGATCCTCGGACGACTCCAGTGCCCGCTGCAATTCGAGCCGGAGTCCGCGCAGTTTGTCCCGGCCGGTCTCCAGCTGCCGTTCCGCGGCGGCACGCAGATCCTGGGTGTGCTGGCGCGCGACGCGGGCGCGGTCCAGATCCTGGGCGATGGCGTCGCCGCGGTTGATCAGGTCGAGGTCGTCTTCGAACCGGTCGGCGGTCTCGGTGTCGCCGAATTCGCGAATCAGGCTGTCCCGCAAGGCCGCACTGTGGTCCGCCACTGCCTGCTGCGCCGCGTCCACGGTGGCCAGCTGCTGGCCGACGAACGCGCGTCGCAGCGCCTCCACGTGCTCGCGCAACGCCAAGTCTTGCACCGAGTACGCCACGGCCTGGTCCAGCAGCTGCTGGACCTGATCCGGTTCCATGGCCGCGGTCGGATCCGCGGCTCGGTGCCGCAATTCCGCGATCTCGGCGGCGAGAGCGCGCTGAGCTTCGTGGGCCTGGCGAATCTCGGCCAAGGCCGGCCGTGGGTCCACCGGCGGAGCGTTCGCCGGGGGCTGATTGTGGGCGCGCCGCGGGGAGTTCCGATCCGGAGTTTGGCCGAATCGCACATCGTCGGCGGGTGGTGCGGCGTTCTGGTCGCCGAAGTTCGGCACCACCGCGCCCTTGGCGTAGGCGACCGCCCAGGTCGAGCGGGTTTCGGAGCGAGTACCGCCGGTCAACTCCGCCAGCGACACCTGATGGCCGTCCGGAGTGATGAACCATTCGAGCCCGGTCCGCCTGGACTCCACCTCGTCGTAGGCGACCCGCCGGCCATTCACCTCGTACTGGTTGCCGCCCAAGAATTTCACGACTGAGAGGTGGCCGCCGACATTGTGCTGATCGGCGGTCCATCGCTGGTCGATCACCAATGCCTGGGATCCGGGCCCCTGCGCGCGCAGTGCCTCGACGAGTCTGGCATGACCACGGGCATCGCTGTTGTCGAAACCACCGATCGGAGCTCCGCGCAGGAGCACCCGCAAGTCGCGCCATGCCAGCCCGGAAAGATTGCCCGGAACCGGGACCGGGACGTCGACGACGTCACCTACTTCGGCGTAGATCCGGCTCAGCGAGTCCGAGACACAGGTGTTGATCGCGGCCGGACCATTCGAGTCGATCTCGTCGGTGTAGTGATTCACCAGCGCCGCAAGGGCTTCGATCTCGGAGGCGGTCTGCCGGACGTCGGCGCGCAGCTGTTCGTGCAGCGCGGTCAGCGCGGCGGGGTCGCGCACGAACAGGTCGGCGAACTTCTCCGCCTTGAACTTGCCGAAGGCCGCCTTGGCCTGCGCGTCGGTCATGCTGTAGATGTCGGCGCCGTGCAGGCGAACCCAATCCTGGTCCGGCACAGGCTGTCCCGGCACCGCGGCCGCACCGCGCAGTTCGAGGTACACCCGTAACAGATCGACGTCGGCGACCAGGGCGGCCACGTGTGCGGGTGCGTCGGCGTGGCGGATCGGGGCGATGTCGTCGGCGACACGCGGGTCCCTGGTGAACAGTTCGGGGTCGGCCGCCAGACGTGCGAGCAGCGCGTCGATCTCCTTTGCCTGCTTGGGCTTTGCCGTCTTCAGCGTTTCGAGGGTGGCTTTGGGATCGGCGCCGAGTTCCTCCCGAGTCACCTGCAACTTGTCCAGCGTGCTGTCGAGCTTGTGGTAGGCGTCCAGGTCGTGCAGGATCCGCGCGTACTCGGCCAGGGCCTCGATCTGGACGGCACGGACCTGGTTGTCGAAACGCAGCCGATCCAGCGTGGCGTTGACATGTCCGGGCGTCAGATCGACCCGTCCGACCGGCAGTCTGCCGACCAAATCCGTGATGGCCGACTCGATTTCGTCACGCGACATCCGGTTCAGTTCGATCGCCGGCCGGCTCGGCTGCGCCGGATCGGTGACGATCTGCCATGGCCCGCCGTCGGTGCGCACCATGGTGACGGTCAGATTCCGGCCGTCGAAGTCGCCCGAGAAATGCTTCACCTCTGGCGAACCCACGACGGCCGTGGCCACCTTCCAGGTCCCGTCCGGAGCCTCGCGCGGCCACACCAGCCGGTATTCGACCTCGAGCCGGCCATCGTTGATCAGATCCACCAACCGCGCGTTCGCCGGATCCGCGAGCACTTTCGCCAGCACCGCGTCACGGTCCGGTGAGTTGCCGATCAGCACCAGCCGCACCGGCGAACCGACCAGGCCGACGCCTGGATGGTTGACCGGGTCGACCAGCTGCCCGCCGTGGGTCTGAATCCATTCGGCGGCGGCGATGTCCGCCATCATCTCGGCGTGCGCGCCGAAATCATCCCCGGCGGCGAGGAACAGGTTTGCCTGCTCATCGAAAGCAGTGACCTTCTGTTCCAGGTCGGCAAGCCGAGTCTGCAACTCCGCCAACGCGTTCGGGTCGGTCGCTTCGACGCCGAGCAGGTGGGCTCGCTGATCGACCTCGGTACGGATGTGGTGACGGCGCAGCGCTTCCTCATTGAACCTGCGGGCTTGGGGAGTGTCGCGATGCGACAGGTCCCACCACATGCGCCCGCCCTGCATGTTGTTGTTGACCCCGGTCCAGCTGAGCGTGCCGATACGGCCGCCCAGCTTCGCCGCGACCTCGAGCGCGTACCGCTCCTGCGGACTCGGGCGGTTGATAACGGCCGCCGGGAGCAGATGGGAAAGATCGACATCCGTGCGGAATGGAATGTCGGCGTTCTCTGCTTCGTAACGGGCCAGCGCGGCGGTGAACTCCTCGGTCGAAACCGCCTGGCGGGCCAGCAGATACTTGGCTTGATCGACAGCGGCCTGCACCGCCTCCGGTGTCAGTTCCGTCGGCAATTGGATACCCAGCGGGCCCGCCAGCGCCGCCAGCGCTCGCGCCTGCGCATCCAGCTTCTGAGCGGCCTGCTGGACGTGCGTGCCCCATTCGACCAACTCATCGTGCGCCTGCACGGACGGGTCGTGCTCAGCGTCGGCCGCCAGATTCGGCTCCAGCGAGACATCGACGACCGGGGTGGGCGGGGCAGGCGGAAGCTGCGGGGTCGCGGGCTTTTTCGCGATGAATCGATCGAGGCCGAGTCGCTTGAGTTCAGCTTCGGTCTCGCGGCGGGCGTTCGGATCGGCGTCATCGCGGGTGTAGTCGTAGACCTCCCCGGTCCGTGTGACAGGTCCGTGCGATTCCGCCGAGGTGTGCCGGCTACGCAGGAAATTCCAGATCTTCGGCCAATTGCGCTTGAGGTTGACCAACTCGCGCAGGGTCAGAGCCGGGTTGGCCTCGAAGTTCGTCAAGAAGTCGCTGTCGACCACGTGTCCGACGCCCTGCACCGCGGCCGACTGGCCTTCCGGAACCAGTTCCGACGGCGGATGCACCGGGTTGGTCACATCTCGCTGCATCAGGCGATTCCACGTGCGCCGCAACCAGTTCGGCTTCTTCCCCGCAGCCTTGGCGACTTCCGCCGAGGGCACCTCCGGGGCGGCCAGACGTTCAGCCGGTTCGACGCGCCAGCCGCCGGATCCGTCCGGAGTCAGCCGGACCGGGACGCGGTCGCCGCCGACCTCCAGGTCGATCCGCACCGGGTCGCCCGGCATGCTGCCCGTCTGCATGACCTGGGTGACATCGGCGAAGTCCGCGACCGCTTGTGCACGCGCCAGCGTTTCGGCGCGTAGCGGGGCCAGGGTGGCATCGATGCCGGCCGGATCCAGTCGGTCCGTCGGTACGCCGAGCAGGTTCGCCCAATGGTCTCGGACTAGTTCGATCTCGGTGCGCTGGTCGCGGTCCACCGCCGCTTCCCGCCGGATGACGGCTGTTCGCAGTGCCTCGATGGCACCGGCACGCAGGAGAATTCGGTAGCGCTCTCCGGCGACTGTAGTCGCCAGGTTCGACGGATCACGTTGCGCCGCGGTGAGACCCAGCTGATCCGCCAGTGACTCCTGCACCTGCTGGGCGGTCAACGGCCGCGGAGCTCCGGCGGGCGTGGGTGGCGACTGCAGCGGTCCGGCGATGGCGCTGGGGTCCGCGTCCGGCAGCGGTGGCGCGAGTTGTTCATCGGGCAGCGTGCCGTCCGAACGCTGGAAAAGCACGGTGGCGTCGCGCTCGGCGAAGAACTCGTCGAGCAGCGCGACATAGTCGGTCGCCGACATGCCGGGAGGCCGCTTCGGCGGATACCGCCAGTAGCGTTCGCCGGGGTGGAGTTCATCGGCCGTCAACGGATCGAAGTTCGCCGGGTACAGCATGTGCTGGTTCCCCAGACCGTCCGCCGAGGTGTCGAGGAAGCGCCGCACCAAGGCCATCTGCGCCATCTCCTGCAGCGCGGACTGCGGATCCGGCAGCGCTCCAAGGCTTTCCGCGAGTTCCAGACGTTCGGCCAGAGCCCGCCCGTATTCCAGGCCCTGTGGGTGGGGCGGACTCTGCGGGTCGGGTTCTTCGCTCAGACTCGGGGTTTCGCTGAAGAACCGAGCCGCTTGATGCACAGGGTCCTCTGGCCGCCGCACCACGGGAGAGTCCTGGCCGATGCGCAGGTCGGGATCGAGCGTCAGGCCGGGTTCGCCAAGATTCGGGACATACGCGTCGTTCTGAATGACTGTTGCCCAGGTGGCGATCGTTTCGCCCGGTGTGCCACCGGTCAACTCGGCCAAGGTCACCGGCTGCTGTCCAGGATCCGGCACGTCCTGGTCGGAACGGAGTACGAAGAGTAGTTCGCGGCCCTGATCGTCGGTACCGGCGAAGAACACGCGCTGCTCGTCCACCTCGAAGATGTTGCGGTCGAGATAGGTAGCGACGAAGGCGTGACCGCCGACTCCGTAATCGTCGACAGTGGCACGCTGATCGATCACCAGGCCCGACGCACCCGGACCCTGATCACGAACGGTGGTCAACAGGCTGGCATGCGCGCTGAGCTCGGTAGTAGGCAGGATCCGCACAGGAGCCGCGTCGCCCAGGTGCGCCGATATCTCAGCTCCTCGAACACCGCCGATGCGGCCGGTGTCCACAGCGAACGGCCGGATCTCCCACGGCTTCCGCGCGAGCTTCGGATGCCGCGCCAGCAGTCGATCGAAAGCGTCTGTCACGCAATGGTTTATGGGCCGGCCGCCGCTGGGCAGGCGGTAGTAGGTCTCGGCCAGCGCGTTTAGAGCAGCGATATCCGCGGCGTCTTGCCGCACCTCGGCGCGCAACTCCTGCAAGATCTCGGCGATCTGCTCCGGTGTGCGCACCGCGGCGACGTCGAGAAAGCCCGCACGGAATTTCGTGTAGATCGCCGCCGCCTCGGCCGGGGTGGCGTTGTCGATATCGGTGCCCATCAGGCGCACCCAGTCGCTGTCCGGGTCGGGAATGCCTGGCGTCGGACCCGGCAGCGAGCCACCGGTGCGCGCGAGCGCCAGGAAGTCCGCCAAATCACCGACTACGGGGGAAATCTGATCTAGAGCGTCGGGGTGGTGCATGGGCACGCCGCCTGGGCGCGGCCGATCGTTCGCGTCGTGGAGATTCGGGTCGAAATCGAGCAGATCCGGATACTTCGCGAGCATTCCGGCCAGCTTGTCGAGTTGCGCGGCGCGCCCCGGGTTCTGCGCCTTCTGCTCCGCGATGACCTCGTCGAACGGACGGCCACGCAACTGGTCTCGGTGCAATTTGGTGTCGTGCAGCGCGTATTCGAAGGCGTTGAAGCGGGCGACATCGGCGTGCAGGCGGGCCAGATCGGCGAGCGCCTCGATGCGCACCGCCCGCAGGCCGTTCGCGGTGCGTGCCGCAGCCAAGACCGAGTCGACCCGGTCCGGGGCCAAGTCGTCGAGAGACAGGTCTTGACGGGCGGCCGCGTCCTCGACCTGGGCCACCAATTCGGCGGTCGACATCGTGCGGGGGTCGGGCACCGGAATCGCGTTGTCCGGCGGCGTCATCGACACCTCGGTCGGAATCACCCGCCAGGTGCCGTCATCGTCGCGAGCCATGGTGAGCTCGAGCTGACGGCCCGCCACCTCGCCCGAGTAGTGACTGATTCGCGGAGCATCCACCTGGCCCACATGCAATACGCCATGACGGTCGGCCCAGGCGACGCGGTATTCGAGTGCCAGTGCGCCGTTCGTGAGCTCTGTGGCGATATCGGCGAAACGCGGATCGGCGAGCACGGTTGCCAATTGCCGGTCGTGATCATTCCCGTCGTTGACCACCACCAGGCGCGGCGGAGTGCCGGGTAACCGACCGATGCCCGGAGCCAGCACCTCACCGTCGGAATCGATGATCCACTTGTGCCCGGCCCGCTCCGCCATCTCGGTGGCCTTGCTGGCGAAGTCACTGTCGGCATCGGTGTACGCATTCGCGAGATCCGCGAATTCTTCTGCACGCTCTGCCATTTGATCTGCGGCATCATGCAATTCCGTCACCGTGCGCGCGATGTCGGCCGGACTGTGTCCAGCCAATTCGATATCGAGCATGCTTGCCCAGGAACCGAATTCCGCCCGGACCTCATCGCGCTGCAACGCTTTTTGGAACGCCGCGCGTGCGCGCGGGATCGGATTACCGGCGGGGTCGTACCAGAACTTCAGTGCCGTCGGGTTGTTGTTGACACCACTGGCAGCGGCGTCGAAAGGCAGCGCTCCCTCGGCCCGAGCCTCCTCGGCCACACCGCGCTCGAGCGGGTCGGGCCGCAGGTAGTTGGTCGAGTTGTATCGCAGGCGATCGTTCTCGTGATGGAAGCGCGCGGCCGCCTCCGCGTACGCCGCGGCCGCGGCAGCCTGCCGCACGGCGCGGTATCGCGCTTCGTCGACTGCTTTGCGCACCGAGTCGGGGGTGAGATCGGGCAGCGGCAACGCCAGCTGGTCCGCTCCCTCGTACAGCGCGATACGCGCCGCTTCCCTGGCGTCGATCGCCTCGGTGAGCACCCAGCCGCGCAGCGCCAGGTCGGCATCGGTGGCCGGACCCTGCGGCGTCGCATCGGGGACCGGCGGCACCACATCGTCAGCGAAGCCAGGCCGTTGCTCAGGCGCGATCGGGTCCGGGGCCTGGGGCTCGCCGATCTTCGTGCTGGTGGCGAAGTTGCCGCGCAGCATGGCGACGAAGCGCTCGCGGCCGTCCCACAGCTTCTTCGCCTGCAGCGCGAAAAAGGCGGGGTCCCAGTTCATTCCGGCGACGTCGGTCACGGCGTCGCCCGCGGTCACCTCGATCGAGGCGACACCCGCGTTGTAGTAATCGCTGTTGTTCTCGGAGCCGAGGGCGTACTGGATGGGGCGGCCCTGGCCATGGGTGCCCAGCATGGACCGTAGCTGCTGCCACAGTTTCTTCCTCTTGCTGTCTCGCACGGCCGGGTCGGCCGAATCCGGGTTCGGCAAGGCGGGCGCGGGCAGCGGTGCGGCCGGTCGTACCTGCCAGCCACCCGCGCCGTCGGCCACCAGCAGCATCGGCACCTGCTGGCCGTCCACTACGGCGATGTAACGGCGGGTTTCGCCTTCGGCCGGTGTGGTTGTCGAAGGCTCCTCGGCGGGTAGCGCGTGCACCGCCTGGGCGACGTCGGCCAGATTGTTCAAGGCGATCGCGCGAGCCGCCACATCCTGACGCAACCGCTCGAGCGTCGAGTCGAGCTGCCCCACAACGATATCGGTCGCGGAGAGCCGCAGCAGTTTGGTCCATTCGGTGGCGATCCGCGCCAGATCGGCATGCTGGCTCGGATCCGCGGCTGGATTGACCGCGGGGTCGGTTGCGGAGTATCGCGCCATGGTCTGCGCCAGCGCCTCGATCGCAGCGGCCCGCAACATCGTCCGATAGCGCTGTTGGGCAATCGTTTCCGCGAGGTTCGCCACATCCACGTCGGCGGCCCGCAATCCCAGCTGAAGTAGCAGTCGCTCTTGCGCCACCCGCGGCGACACCACTTGCATGGCACGGGTGTGCGCGACGGCCGGCGCGGAAATCAAGGTCGGCGCAATGGCCGCCGGAGTGACTTTCGGCGTCGCAGGCGCCTCGTCGTCGGTGTCGATCGACGGATCGGCGCGCACCTCGTCACGTTGCCGGGTGAACCAGGGGTCCGGGTTGGCCGGATCCGGCGGATAGTTCCAATACCGCTCGCCCAGGTATTGCTCGTCCATGCTCAGCGGGCGCAGATCGTCCGGGCCCATCAGTTTGCCCGCGCGACCGGTCTCCGGAGTGGGGTCGAAGAATCCACGGGCCCAAGCCATTTGGGCCAGATCGGCCAGGGCGCGGTGCGGATCGGTCAGGTTGGGCAGCGCATCGCCCAGGCCGAGGGCCGCCGCCAGTTGGGTGAGGCGGTCGATCTCGGCATCCGACAGTGCGGGCGCGGGCTGGGTGGGTGTTGGTTGGGCAGGATCCGGTGTGGGCTGGGCGGGGTCCGGGGTCGGCTGGGCGGGATCCGGCGTCGGCTGCGCGGGATCCGGAGTGGGCTGTGCGGGGTCCGGCGTCGGCTGCGCGGGATCCGGCGTCGGCTGCGTGCGGTCCGGCGTCGGCTGGGCAGGATCCGGCATCGGCTGCGCGGGATCCGGCGTCGGCTGGACAGGATCCGGCATCGGCTGCGCGGGGTCGGGGGTGGGCTGGGCAGGATCCGGCATCGGCTGCGCGGGATCCGGAGTGGGCTGGGCAGGATCCGGCATCGGCTGCGCGGGATCCGGCGTCGGCTGGACAGGATCCGGCGTCGGCTGCGCAGGGTCCGGGTTGGCGGGGTCCAGGGACGAATCGGGCTGCGGCTGAGCAGGATCCGATTGCGCAGGGTCGGCTGCGCGCTGTTCCTCCTCCTGCCGCCGCAATTCGTCGAGGTGCCGTCGTACGTCACGCACCGGGTCGGAAGGGCCGTCGTCGGCGCCGATCCGACCGGGCATGAGCCGGTTGAGCTCGTCCTCGTCGCGGCCACCGGCACCCGCTGCCAGCGATCGCCGGATGACCTCGTCCGAGAGCGGCCGGGTTTGCACACCGTCCTTGTTGTAAAGCATTACCCAGGTCTTCGACGCGGGCGCGATGTCGTTGCGATCGAATTCGAAGACTTCTTCGGGATTCCGCAGCGGGTCGTACACCATGACCTTGCTGGTCTCGGCGTCGTAGTACATGACCAACGCGTGATGACCGAGGCCTTCGGGAGCCGGTCGGCGCCGTAGACGCCTGCGCGGCCGGAAATCAGGATCCTCTACGACGACGATGGCTGCCGCGTTGCCACCCATGAAGGCGAGCGCGTCGGCGATCGCCTCCTGTTGCGACTTCTTCCGCCTGGCCGGCACCGGCGTGAGCAGCGAACCGGCATGCGCTTCCAGCGTGTGGTAATCCAAACCGTCGGTGCCGAGGTCGGTCGGGAGGGTGATCGTCGGATTCCCGGTGCGCACCTGCGCCATCCACAGGGCCTGCTCGCCGCATCCGTTCTCGCGCAGCGGCGGCCGTCCGTCGGTGGGCTGCCGAGTGTTCGAATCATGTTCTGGCGCAGTGAAGTCCGCCGTGCCGTAGCGGTGCGAGGAAATGTCCTCCAACCGGTACATGGTGTCGATCGGTAGATCGTTCGGCGGCTTCGGTGCGTTGGTCTCGGGTCCGTTCCACCGTTCGAGCAACCCGCTGCTCGAATCGCGCACATGAACACGGACGTCGTCGCCGAAATGGCGCTTGGTCTTCAGCGAGGTTTCCGGGTCGGCGGCCATCCCCACCAGAGCAACGTCTTTGGCGAGACCGGAGAGGCGGCCCTTGTACCCGGCTTCCTTCGTCACGTCTACGCCGTAACCGTGCGCGATGATCGTGGTGACCGCGGGGCTTTCCCCGAGGAAGTTTCGCGTCGCATTGAGCGCGCCGAGGTCGCGCACCAGCTGATCCGCGCCTCGTTTGGCATGGCCGGTGGTGATGGCCGCGAGCTTGCCCGGCTGGTCGTAGCCGAGCCACGCGATCGAGGCCGCGGACTCGTTCGGCCGCAGCCGGCCGAGCGTGGCGCGGTGCTCGTTCGCCGCGAGCTGGACCACATCGCCCAGGTTCATATCGCGGCCGGGCACGTGCACGGCGACATTGGTCGCGGTGTTCGCATTGCCGAAAGCGATTGCGGCCCTGCCACTTCCACCAAAGGCGGCGGAATCGTAGGACAGCACGCGGGCCGGGACATCGGGCCCTAGACCGGCCGCCAGCGCGTCGGCCTGCGCGCGCCCCTGGACCGCGTTCTGCACCGTCCGCAGTTGCTTGTGCTCATCGGCAGTCAAGTTGCTGCGCTCGAGCACCGTGTCGATGTGCTTGGCCGGGTCGAGGAGCCGGCGCACCTCACTCACCTGACTCGGGTTCAGATCGGAGTCGTTGAGCAGCTTGCCGATTCGTCTGCCGGAGGAACGCCCCGGTTCGTTCAGCAGTTGCCTCAGTTGCGCGTGCTGATCAGAGGTCAGGTTGGATTGCGCGAGCAACTGCCCGATTCGGGGCGCCGGATCCGTCAGATTCGCCAAGTCCCGCCGCTGCGCGGGGGTCAGCTCCGCCCGATCCATCAGATCGTGCAGATCCCGGTCCATCTGCTTGCGGTTCGCCGCGTCCACCACCGCATCCGGGAGACCCGGAGCGTTGCCGATCGCATCGGGATGGACATCTATCAGCAGTTGCTGGGCCTTCTCGGGAGTAAGGCCCAGCGGTTCGGCCACGTCGTTGATCGCGTTCCAGCGCTCGTTGTTGGCTCGGGCCAGATCGTGGATCTCTGTGCGGGACGCGTTCGGATCGGGCCGGAAATCCGAGGCCGTCAGGTTCTCGTCGATAGCGCGCAGCAGGGCGTCGGCCTGGTTGATCTCCTCGTCGGTCGGACGGCGCGGGGCCGGCGGCTCCTGGCGATCGGGCTCGGAGTTGTCGGTGTCGTCGGTGCGGTTCGTGTCTGGGTCCGCCGTGGTGTCGGGTTCGGCGTCTGGGTCCGCGGTGTTGTCGGGTTCGGCGTCTGGGTCCGCGGTGTTGTCGGGCTCGGCATCGGGGTCCGCGGTGTTGTCGGGCTCCGGCGTGGCTGGATCCGAGGTGGTTTCGGCATCGGAATCCGGTGCTGAAGGGGCCCGATTGGCATTCGGTGTGGCGGCACTCGCGATCGGCGGTAGTGGCAGAACCACCCCGGGCGTCTGCTCGTCGTCGGGTTCCACCACGGCGTCGGGCTGGAGATCCTGGTCGCCGGGCAGTTGCACCTGGTTGTCACCGTCGGCCGCATCCGGCGTATTCGCCTGCGGCGCTTCGTTATCCGTGACTCGAGCATTGAGCGGGTCGGTACCGACAGTCGGCGAGCCGGCCTGGGCCGCCGCACCCGCACGGGCCGTATCCGGCGTCGCGGCCGTGCCGGTAAGCGACGTATCAGTGTCCGGCGTCTCGGCGGTAACCGGCGGCGCGCTGCTGCCGTCGTTGACGTTCGCGCCCACCCGCGCCTCGCCCGGCAGCGCGGGCCGCGCATTCGATGCGGTGCCGGGCTGGCCTGTAGCCGGCGTCCCTGAGCCCGGTGCGGGCGACGAAGCACCCGGTGCGACGTTCGACGCTCCGGACGTCGCACTCGGCGACCCGGACGCATTCGAAACACCCGGTGCGGCAGCGGATCCCGGCATCGCGGCACCACCTGGCGCGGCCGCGCCCGGCATCGCGGCACCGCCCGGCGCAGCAGCGGATCCGGGCATCGCGGCACCCGGTGCTCCCGCCGCCGGAGCGCTGGTCGTGGGGTTTCCGCTGGCGTCGGTAGACGTCGCGGACTGCGATGACGATGCTTGCGACGTACCGAGCGGGTCTTTGGTTGGGTCCGCAGTCTGCGCCGGATCATCCAGCG
Source organism: Nocardia goodfellowii (assembly GCF_017875645.1). Lineage (NCBI taxonomy): Bacteria > Bacillati > Actinomycetota > Actinomycetes > Mycobacteriales > Nocardiaceae > Nocardia > Nocardia goodfellowii. The sequence goes on from NZ_JAGGMR010000001.1 coordinate 381,444, forward strand.
CGGCAGGATCATTCAATGCGTTGGGGGTTCCCGCGGGGTCGGTGCCAGGACCGCTCAGCGCGTTGCCGGAGTCTGCCACGTCGGCGCCGGTACTGCTCGGAGCAGTCGCGTCGTTGGCCGCCACGCCAGGTTCGTTGACCGCTGCGCCCGGAGTAGCGGACTGGTTCGCACCCGCGCCGGACTCCGCGGTATCGGCACCCGGCCGATCGCCCGACGAACTCGCATCGCCCGGCTGCACTGCCGAATTAGCGTTGCCTGTACCGGAATTCGCGGCCGCGTCGGCATCGCCGGTATTCGCGCCAGGTTCGCTGGTCTGTGCACTCGCCTGCGGTCCCGCGGGAGCCGAACTGCCGGCGCCGGTATCGGCGGCACCCGCCTGTGGGGTGTTCGTCGCCGGGGCCGCTCCGTTGCCCTGGCCGGGTGCGGTGGTATCGGTGGTACCCGCGGGGGTCGTGCCAGGTCCCCCGTTGGTATTTCCGCCACCGGTATTCGCGCCACCGGTATTCGCGCCGTTGGTGTTCGGCTGGCCCGAGTTCGGCGGCGGCGCGGTGCCATCCTGCTGCGGCGAGGTGCCTTCCGGCCCGGTCCCGGGGTCGGGCATGGTGCCGACTCGCGCTGGATCCAAACCATTGAAGTTCACCGGGCCGTTGTGCTGGGTTTGGCCACGCCAGCCGTACACCGCACTCGGCCCGGCGCCCGAGATGCCGCCACCGATAAGCCCGTGCCAGGAGAAATCGCCGGTCAGCCCGGCCGCGACGAGAGCACCCGCCATACCCGCGCCGATACCGACCAGCGCACCGCCGGTCGCACCCGCGATCCCTGGCGTCCGCAGTCCGCGCGGCAGCAGATGATTGAGTCCGAAACCGGCGCCACCACCGCCGGCACCCGCGAAGAAGGACACCCAGGCGTTCTGCCAGATCGCCTTCATGTCCCAGCCTTGGGAATTCAGCCCTTGGTCGATCACGATGCCCTGCACCGCGACTTCCTGGGCCGTGCCCTGGAAGATCTCGACCAAGCCTTCCTGCAGCATTTCGTACACGACCCGGCCGAGCACTTCCTGGGCGCGGTCGGAAATGAACCGCCGGCCGAGGGCGCGTTCGATAGCGCGAGCCAAGGTCCTGCCCAGGAACCGCGTTGTCGCCTGTGTCACGGCGATCAGGGGTCCTTGAGCCGCCCAACCGGCCGGGCCACTCGCGAGGGCGATCGCCAGCTCGGCCGCCAGCCAGCCGAGCGCGATGATCGTATTCAGATGATTGGCGAAGACCTGGCCGGCGAAATCGTCGACCGCCGTGGCTATATCCTCGTACGAATCGCCCATAAGTTGGATCGAGCCGTATTTCGGGTCGTCCCCGACGATAACTTGGTCCAGCGAGGCGAAGATTGCCTCGCCGCCGGCACCCGCTGGATAGGAAGCCTGCATAGAACGGGTGGCCGCCTTGGCATCCTCGACGATGACGTCGCGGATGTAATCAGCCTTTTCGCGCAGGATAGCGGAGATCTTGACGAGGTCGTCCGGGTCGACGTGCGAGACCTCGGAGCCCGCCACCCAGCCGAGCCAGGAAAGCTCGGGGGGAATATCCCAGTAACCCATCTATAACCGATCGCGCATCACCAGACGGAGTCGGTGACGCCCTTACCAGTCTCGTCGCGCTCCTGGTAGTCCACCACGTCGGTGAACACCATATCGTCGTCGGCCCGATCCGGGGAATTCGGTGGCGAAAGGAGAACCTCTGGCTCAGTCGGTATTTCGCTCTGGAAGTCGGGCAGGCCGGGAATTACCTCGTGCAGTTTGGGCAGCCGGTCGCGCTCGGCGCGCAATGGCTCTACGAGTTCCGCGGTTTTGGTGGTGACGTCATCGGCAGCCTGCTGTGCCAGCCGGGTGACGGCCTTCGCGATATCGTCGTAGCTGTATTCGTCTATGTGACTACCGAATTTGGTTTCGATGACGATGCCGTTGGCGTTCACGGTCACCGAAATCTGCTTGTCTTTGGTGGTTGCCGTGCCGGTGAGCTTCACACGTTGCTGCTGCATCTTGACGATGTCCTGCATCTGGCTGCGGAAATCTGCCAGCAACTCATTGATTTCGGCGTCTTCGCGTGCGCCCATCTTCTCACCACCTCACACAATTATCGGGCTAGGCCCACGGACCCTCCCTACCAACCTTCGGAACTCAAATGGCTTCGAGATGATCGACGCGATCGTCTTCCTCTCGCTGCTTGTTCACGGCGGTCTTCCGCTGCCCGTCGGCGAGTTCGGCCCAGGTCTTGGCCATCGTTTTGGTGCCGGTGAGGGCGCCGTGGAGCCGGGCCTTGATTCCGTTCGGGTCGTCGGTGAACTTGGCTCCGAAAACCGGGTCGGAACCGACCATGGCAATGAGAGCGTCCAGCTGATCTTGGATTTCCCTGGCGACGGCGTCCAGGTTTGCGTGAACTACCTCGGTGTCGACTGCCGCCTTCTGCTGCAGGTGGACGGTGTTCTCAACGGTCATCGCGAACCTCCATTCCGTGTGGCCCGCACCGATCTTCGCATGAATCCCGGCGGGCTAGCAGTCGAAATCTAGCTGAACTGTGCGGTTTCCGGCAGCTGGAGCAGCCGTCAACCGTAGAACCTCTGGTATACAGAGATTTCGTCCATTCTGACAGCAAGGCGGCGTCGGCACCCTGCCCTCGGCGGACGATTGGCCTAAGATCCCGTTAGGAATCGGGGCGGAGACCCGCAACCCCTAGACGTCGACCAGGCCGTTGCGCTCCTGGAACCGCTTCTCGAACTCCTCGATGTACCGCGACGGCGCGATGGACGACGAAGACTGTTCGAGTACACCGTCATCCGCGACGTAGAAGAGTGCGCGGCCGATGGCGATCTCGCCCGGCTGGGTGGGCACGTACACCATGAAGCCGCAGCTGATGCGGTCGGCGCGCAACTGATCCAGCGGATAGCCGGTGGTGTCCAGGTCGCGATCCTGAATGTAGCGGCGCACCTCGTCGATCGCGGTCTGCTCGGTGATCGGTTCCGGCACCGTCGAAGCGACGCCGGCCATGGTGAGCTGGTAGAAAGCGCTGTCCAGATCGAAACTGCCGTCATCACCGAACACGCTGATCAGGGTGTCCCTGGTGACGATACCGGCCTCGGCGGCCGCGACCAGCGTGGCCACCGCGGCCCGCTGGCCATCGGACGGTTCCGGATCTACCAGGCTCGCAATCACATTGGTGACCGTGTCCGCGGTCCACAGTCCGGGGACCGCCTCGGTGAGCCGATCCGCGGCGGGCGACTCGGCGCGATGCCAGCGCCCGCGCTCCCACCAATAGCAGAACGACAGCATGCCGCTGGCCGCGCGCGGATTCAACACCGGGTTGGCTACCCATTCCGGCGCCCCCGCGTACAGATTCGGCAGCGGATCGCCGCCGTTGTAAGCCGCATCCAGCGCGGGTGCGTTCCACACGCCGCCGGAGAACACGGCGCGGCCGCCGGGCAGCAGATACAGGGTCGAGCCGCCACGCTTGGCACCCTCGAACCAGCCGAGTGAAGGCAGAATCCGCGGGCCCCATTCGGACCCGACCGCGACGAACGCCGCGGCCATCACCGACCAGCGCGCCCACAGCGTCGGCAAAGCCGGGAAATCGCGTTCGGAAACCGTTGCCCGCACGCCGGATTCCCGGTCCGCGCGCGCCCAGGCGGCCGCCTCGGCGGGCGTGCGGGACTGGCGGTTGTTGTGGCCGACATAAGCGGCCAACCACACCGGCAGCCGATCACGCGGATATTCTTGCAGGTCAGCTTGATACACCTCGGCCGGGAACAGGTGATCGTCCGGGAACGGCTCGTCGCCGTAGTCGTAATCGATCTCCAGCTGGCCGGCCGGGGTCAGTTGGAGCAGCAGCCGCCACCACGGGCCGTCACCCATTTCCGCGGAGACCGCACGGTGTCGGCGCACCAACTCCAGCACCGGCTCCGAGGGCTGGATCCGGACGGAGCGTTCTTCGTCGTCGCTGAACACGATCTGCGCGACCTCGGCAACCGAGGTGAAGGCGAACACCGCGTCCAAACGGGACCAACCCTGGGGGCCTGCCGTAGCGAGTTCGCGAGCGAGATTGTGCCCGATCTCCCGCGCCTGCTCAGCGTGATCGACCGCCTCGGGTTCAGCTGCGGCGGGTTCGCCCAGCGAGAACTCCACATCGGGCTTGTCGCTGTTTTCGTCGAAAGCCTGCTGGAACTCCTGCAGGAACTCCTCGTCGGCGCGCTGTTCGGGCGTGAGATTCGGCTGCTGATCGCCGGGGACCTGGTTGTCGCGGGCCTCGTCGTCTGGACTGGTCACGGTGCAGCTATCTCCTCATCCACGCACCCGATCACCGATTCCTGAGGGGTTCGCGGCGACGGGTTAGAGCCGACTTGCTGTTCCTCATCCTGGCACAGGATGCCGAAAGCGACCCCGGCAAGCCGAAACCCTCACCCCTCAGGAGGATTTCCGGCGCCGCCGTGGCGGACCTCGACCCGCCTTCGTAGGGCTGGACGAGGCCGCGATGCTGCTGGCGGACCAGGGTGCTGGTCAACGGCTCCTTCGAAGGAAGCAGCTGGGAAGGAATTCTCGCCTACCAGCCGGTCGTTCGTCACGCTCATGAGCGGTGACTTCCCTAAGGAAATGTCAAGGTCTCGAGTGCGTCGCTCCCCCGGCACGCCATACGCCTGCGGGCATAAGCTCCGGTTTGCGAGGATCGCTCCGTGAGACTTGCGATAGTCGAAGACGACCTGGGAGTCGGCGACGCCCTAGTCGCGGCGCTGCGTGCCAAGGACTATCAGGCGGTCCATATCCGGCGCGGAGCCGACCTGCTCCTCACCCACGACCGCTACGACGCCGTCATCCTGGACCTCGGCCTCCCCGATATGGACGGACTGGAAGTTCTGCGCAAACTCCGCGAGGTCAGCTCGGTCCCCGTGCTGATCCTCACCGCCCGCAGCGGCGAACGCGCCGTCATCCGCGGTCTGCGCGCGGGCGCCGACGACTACCTGACCAAACCCCCACGCGTCGGCGAACTGGTCGCCCGCCTGGAAACCGTCACCCGCCGCGCGGGCACCCCCACCGCCCCGGCTCAGCAGGTAGTAGTCACCGGCGACGTCCGCGTCGACCTGCAAGCCCGCACCGTAGAGGTAGCCGGCACCCCCATCACCCTCACCCACAAAGAATTCGAACTCGTCCGCGTCCTGGTGGAACGCCCCGGCTCCGCCGTCAGCCGCCAACAACTCATGGACCGCATCTGGGGCGACGCCTTCGCCGCCATCTCCCGCGCCCTCGACGTCCACATGGCAGCGCTCAGATCCAAACTGCAACGGCCAGAGCTTATTACCACCATCCGCGGTTACGGCTACCGCTGGGAAACCCATCCCCCTCAACCCACCTCGTCGACCTGACCGAGCGTGTGCCGGGGGCATCGGCGTCGGCACCAGGTTTGGTCCTGCCGATGATCGAGGACTGGGCGTAGCGAAACGGCGGCGCCGATTTCGGCAGCACTCGGGATACTGCCGCTCGAGACCGAGCACCTTCCGCTGTAAATCGCGACACATCCTCCAGCACCAGGCCATTCCTGCCGATAACCGAGCGCCGCCGCAGCGACACCGACTCCGGCACCAAGCTGACCCGACGGTGGACTGGGCCTCCGCCCTTCAGCAGCTGTGAAAAGCAGCCACCGGTAACCCCGCCGCCACCGCGGCGGTGGAGCGGCTCATCGCCTCGAAGCAGCAGCCTGATACCAAGAAGGCGGCCCTCCCGGCTCAGCCGTTCCTGCCGAAAACCGAGCGCCCGCCGCTGTATCGACGGCACCGACTCCGCAGCACTCGCACTATTCCGGCCTAAACCGAGTGCGCCACCGCAGCAAACAGCACCACTCACTTCGGCACCACCCGTGACTATTCCTGCCGCAGACCGAGCACCCATCGCAGCAAACTGGCGACTCCCACTCCAACACCAGGCTGGCCCTGCCGAAAACCCGAGCTCCGCCGCTGTATCGACGGCACCGACTCGGCAGCACTCGCACTATCCTGCCGAAACCGAGGGCACCCGCCCCAGCGACACTCACTTCGGCACCACCCAAACTATTCCTGCCGCAGACCGAGCACCCATCGCAGCAAACCGGCGACACCCACTCCAGCACCAGGCTGTCCCTACCGATAACCGAGCGCCCGCCGCACTAATCAGCGGCACCGACTCTGCAACACTCGGACTATTCCGGCCGAAACCGAGCGCGCCACCGCAGCGAACAGCATCACTCACTTCGGCACCACCCCGACTATTCCTGCCGCAGACCGAGCACCCACCGCAGCAAACCCGCGCCACCCACTCCTGCACCAGGATATTCCTGAACGACAGCCGTATGGACGACCGCGCTGTCGTCGCCAAGGTGATGCCCGCTTCCCGTACTACATGCGAGCGCAGTTGCAACTGGCCCTCCTAAATTGTTCGACATGGCCGATCCTCGGCTCCGAAGGAACAGTCGAGAAGGCTGAACCCATCTGACAGCGGCTCCACGCCGACCCCTCGACCGCAGAGCCGCCTTCCTGCCGAAGCACCCACCGCACCGCGGTGCCGCCGAACGGGAGATTCTGCATGCCACCGGAGTTGCCGACATCCAGGAGCAAACTAGCGACACCAATTCCGGCAGCACCTGGGATATTGCTGGTCGATGACGGCGTGTCGACAGCAATTCGACTACTGGGTACACCTTCCTGCCTCGGTGGGATGTTGGGGAGTTATGCACAGGGGCTGAGTTGTGCACAGGGTGCCCGTTTCCGCTGGTGGCGGGAAGGGGAGGTGACGGCGGGTCGGGGATGGTGTTGGGATGCGGCGAGGGTTGGGAGTGATGCGGGACAGTCAGTTCGGGGTGTTTACCCGGCGGCAGGCGCTGGGTGAGTACACCCCGGCGGAAGTGCGGGGCTGCATCGCCAAGGGTGCGTGGGTGCAGGTGTTCCACGGGGTGTATCGCGAGGTGGACACACCGCTGTGCCCACAGTTGCGCGTAGAGGCGGCGCGGTTGTCGATGGGGGCGTTGTCCGTAGCGGCGTGCTACAACACCGCTGCGGAGTTGCACGGGTTTTCGGTGCTCGACGATCCGGCCACCCATGTGCTGGGCGTGCAGAAATCGCGAGCGGGACGGCTGATCGTGCACGGTGACCGGGTAGAACCAGCGCAGCTGGAACTGGTGCGGGGTGTGCTCACCACCCGCTCCGCCCGAACCGCGATCGACATCGCGCGCAGCGTTGCCCGAATGGACGCACTGGCAACCTTGGATGCAGCCCTCCGGCAGGGTATTTCACGAGCTGCGCTGGTTGACGAATTGACCTCACATCGGCACAGATGTGGCGTACGCCAAGCCGCGGAGTTGATCGAGCTCGCGGACGGCCGCGCAGAATCCCCCATGGAGTCCCGCACCCGGCTACGGTGCATCGACGCGGGCCTGCCGAAACCACAACCCCAACTCGAAGTACAGACCCCGACCGGCGTACGCCGCCTCGACCTCGGCTGGCCCACCTGGCAGCTCGGCCTCGAATACGACAGCGCCACCTGGCATTCCGGCCCCCACGCCGCCCACCGCGACTTCCCCCGCCACAACACCCTCGCCACCGCCGGCTGGACCATCTACTACGCCACCGCCACCGACGTATACCACCACCCCCACCACTTCACCGCCCCCATCCTGGGCGCGATAGCCGCCCGAACCGCGTAGTCGAATTGCTCTCGACACGCCGCCGCCGGCAGCACTTTCACTACGGCAGTTAGGAGGTGAGCCCATGGGATTGGAAGAGGCGGAGGCGGGCGGATTTGCGGGCGGCGGCGTTGGTGCCGTCGAGTTGGCCGGTGAAGGTGGTTCGGGCGGTGGTTAGGAGGGAGGGGGGGATGTCGGGGTAGGCGTGGGTGATGGACCAGAGGGCGTTTTCGGTTTCGGTGTCGAGGGGGTTGTCGGAGGGGACGGCGGCGCCGGTGCAGACGGCGGCGAGCAAGGTTTCGAAGGTGGCTCGGAGTTCGTCGGGGGTTGGGTCGTTGTCACGCATGGGGTGCTCCTCACTGTCAGGTGATTGTGCGGGACGGGTCAGGCGGTGAAAATGCGGGTGCGGCGGGCAGGGTCGGTGAGGACGTCGCGGACCAGGAGGCCGAAATCGAGATCGGGGAGGACGGCCCGGTAGTAGACGTCGCAGATGACGCTGCTCGAGGCCGTGAGGGTGAAGCGAGTGGTCCCGTCGCCGATGTGCTGCCAGTAGACGCCGACCTGCTCGGCGTCGAGATCGATCAGGCGCTCCGCCACCCGAATGAGCAGGCGGCCGCCGTCACGATAGAAGACCACCGGCACATCACCGATGTTGCCGTAGAGACCGGCCACCGCGCCGACGCCGGGGGTGTCAACGCGTAAAGCGCCGGTGCGTGGATCGAATTCCGCGAACTCGCCGACGCCGGCATGCGAGCGTACGACAAGGCCGGTGGTGCGGCTTCCGTCGTCGGCGGGTGGGCGGCCGTTGCCGTAGGCGGACATGCGCGGGAACGCGTGCGACGCGCGGGGTGGAGCCGCAGGTGCTGGGGGGATCGGCGGGATCGCATTGACCGGGGGCGGTGGCGGGGCAGCCTGACCCGCCGGCGCGTCGCCAATGCCGTTGCGGCCATTGCCATTCAGCGGGTGGCTTGGATCCCCGTGAATCGGCAATTGGTTGCCTGACCCGTCAGCCACCCCATTGTCGCCGGCCATCGGACGCCATGGATGCGGCGGTTCCGGTGTCGAGGTGTCGGGGGCCACCGGGTCTCCGGGTGGCAGTGGCCAACCGGATGGAGGCATGGGTGATGGCGAACCGCCGGGTGGTACAGGCCAATTCGGCGGACGCGTGGGTACCGACGGGTCGCTGGGTGGGACCGGCCATGGCGGTGGTGCCGTGGGCGCTGGAGGTGTCGGAGGACACGGCCATTCCGGGAGTTGTGGTGGGGTCGGGGGTCCCGGGTTGGGTGGCTCCGGTTTCGGTGGCTCCGGTTTAGGCGGAACCGGCTTCGGCGGCTCCGGACTTGGTGGCTCCGGATTCGGCGGCTGCGGTTTAGGCGGCTGCGGTTTAGGCGGCTCCGGACTTGGTGGCTCCGGTTTCGGCGGTTCCGGTTTAGGCGGAACCGGCTTCGGCGGCTCCGGACTTGGTGGCTCCGGTTTCGGCGGTTCCGGTTTAGGCGGAACCGGCTTCGGCGGCTCGGGTGCGGGCGGAACCGGCTTCGGTGGCTCGGGTGCGGGCGGAACCGGTTTCGGCGGTTCCGGATTCGGCGGTTCCGGATTCGGCGGCTCGGGTTTGGGCGGCTCAGGCTTAGGCAGTTCCGGTTTCGGTGGAACGGGCGGCTCTGGTGTCGGTGAGACCGGGGGCTGCGGCACCGGGGGCCTGGGTGGGACCGGCGGCTTGGGTGGTTCCGGTTTCGGCGGCCCGGGCTTGGGCAGTTCCGGTGTCGGTGGGACCGGGGGCTGCGGCACCGGGGGCTTGGGTGGGACCGGGGGCTTGGGTGGGACCGGGGGCTTGGGTGGGACCGGCGGCTTCGGCGGAACCGGGGGTTTTACGGGCGGTACGGGGTACGGCTGAGCGGGGACAGCCTCATGAACCTCGATATCAGGGGCGTCGAGGTCATATTCCTTGGGCGGGTGCGGGATGTGCGAACGCGTATTCCCACCGGAAGCAGGCGTACGCCTAGGCTCACCCGGGGAATCTCCGCCGGACCTTGGCGGCTGCTCACCGGCTCCGTCGCGGTCACCGGCAGATGCACCTTCATCGCGACCGCTGGGGGTTCCGGCGGGGTCTCCGACTCCGGAACTGGTGTCATCCCGACCGGGGACACCCTCCGCGCCATCTCCGTCGGCATCCAGGCCAGGCTGGGCCGTATCAGGTTGCGGCGCTTGCGCACCCTCCTGCGAACGTCCAGGCTGCTCCGATTCCTCACCGCCCCGGTCCAGCTGCGGCGAAGCTGCGGAACTGGGCGGGGTCGCCTGCGAACGTGGGGCATTCTCGTCCGAGGCAGAAGCCACGGGGCCGTGCTGCGGCTGCTCAGTGACCGAGGTTTCACTCAACCCCTCGGCAATGGATCCGTCTGTGCCAGAGTCGCTTTCAGCATGCGGATCGGCAGCGGTTGCAGGGGGCTGTGGTGATGCGGGACGTATAGGTACCGCCCCCGTGGGCTCCCCGGAGTGACCGGCAGAACAAGGCGGAGCAGCCACATCGGAGGAGGGGGCGCGCGGTGAAGAATTGGGCGACGCAGGACCCGGCTGCGCGGACTCCTCGAACTGGCCGGTCGGATGAGGAGACTCCCCCGTTTCGGATGGCACTGTGCGTGGCGGCGTCACAGGTGGCACAGGGGGCGGCGATGCGGAAAGTTCCGGGACCGGCCGTGTGGGACGCCCTGCTGCAGAAGCATTTTCGTCTGCCTGTGGAACATTTCCGTGCGAGGGCGCGCTGGGCAGCGGCGAGTCGGGCAGCGCAGGGACCGATGTCGGTGGCCCGGGAAGTGGTGTCGACTCCTGATGTTCGGGCGCTCGCGGCGAGACCGCTTCGGAAGACGCGGTGCGCGGTGAAGACGCGGGCGGCACAGGCGGCTCCGAATGACCGCTCGCCGGATGGGGTTGGGCGGCTTGCGAACGTGACGCGCCCTCGTTCGGCGAAGGCTCCGTGGCGCCTTGCTCCGGCGGCTGCGCGATCGACGGATCATTCCGGCTGTCAGCGCGTGGTTCCGCTGCAGCAGCGGCATTCTCGGCTGGAGTCACTGCAGCAACAGCATTCTCGGCTATCACTGCAGCAACAGCATTCTCGGCTATCGCTGCAGCAGCGGCATCCTCGGCTATCGCTGCAGCAGCGGGATTCTCCACTGGAAGCGCTGCAGCAATGCGGTTTTCGGCTGGAGTCGCTGCAGCAGCGGCATCCTCGACCGGAATCGCTGCAGCAGCGGGGCTTTCGGCTGGAGTCGCTGCAGCAGCGGGGCTTTCGGCTGGAGTCGCTGCAACAGCGGGGCTTTCGGCTGGTCCGGTGGCCCGGGAGGGCGCGGTTGGCTGTTGTGAGGCGGGCGACGCAGGGACCGATGTAGGCGCTACAGGGTCCGGTTGTGTCGGTTCCTGATGGCCGGTTGGGCGGGGGGAGACCGCCTCTCCAGCGTGCGCGGGGGCAGGTGGCACAGGGGCGAACGGAATCGACTCCGTAGGGCCGTGGGGCGGGGTGGCTTGCGGACGCGATGCACCCTCGTTATGGGCACCGCTTTCGGTGCCCACCTTCGGCGACTGCGTGTCCGACGGATCACTCGGGACGCCGGTGCCCGGTGCTGTTGCAGCAGCGTCACTTTCGACTGCACGAGGTCCAGAAGTAGTGGAGGTGGCGTGCTGCGGCGAAGTGGGGGGCGCGGGCATCGGTGAAACGGGGGCCACGGAAACGGGCGGCGTGGGTTCCTGATGACCGGTCTGGCGCGGCAACACCGACGCTTCGGAAGGCGCGGTGTCCGGCGGAGACACGGGTGGGACGGTGACGGCGGACGGGGCGGGCGCCTGTCGGCCAGTCGGACGGGGCGACTCGGCTGCTCCGGTATGCGGGGTCTGCGGCGGAGAGGTAGGCGGCATCGGAGCCGATGGGGCGCGGTCCTGATCACCAGCCGGCCGAGGCGAATCCGCACCTTCAGCAGATGCCGTGCGCGGAGACACAGGCGAAACAGCAGCCGACAACGCGCGATCCTGATCACCAACTGGACGAGGCGAGACCCCCACTTCAGCAGGTGTCGTCCGCGGGGACGCAGGCGCAACGGGAGCCGAGGGCGGAAGTTCTTGATGGCTGGTGGGTTCGTCCGGCCGGACCGGACCTCGACTGAAGCGCTCCGCGATGCGTTGGCGTAGCGGCTTTTTCGTGGGTTCGGGGGTAGGTTCTGGGGCTTCCGGGGTGGGGTTGCGGGCGGCGGCGATGAAGTCGGGGTCGAAGGTGATGGTGTCGAGGTCGATGTTGGGGGGTGGGTCCAGGTAGGGGCGTTTGGTGGTGTTGCGGGCTTCTTCGAGGAGGACGCGGTGTAGGACCTGGGCGGGCTCGGAGGCGTTGGGGCCGTTGCGTTCTACGTCGAGGAAGGCGTCGCCGAGGGCTTCGGCGATGTCGAAATGGCCGTTCCTGTCGAAGCTGTAGCCGCTGAGTTGGCGGAGCCAAGTGCGGAATTCGGCCGGGTCGACGTGGGGTCGGGTGGCGGCGTAGTGCTCGCGTAGGGCGTCCATGGCGCGATGCTCGGCGTAGCGCTGGCCGGCCAGGTCGAGGGCGTGGCCGAGTTCGTGGACAATGGCGGAGTAGATGATCCGGTCTGCGCCGTTGGACCAATAGTCGTCGCGTAGTGAATCTTCCGCGAAATCGGCGCGGGCAACTGGGTCGGTGGCGTAGCGCTGGTTGATGGTGATCCAGCGGGTGTTGAGGTAGAAGCCGCGGCCACGAGCGCGCGGGCCGCCCGGGAAACCGACGCCGGGGGTGGTTTCGCCGAGGATTTGAGCATCGGCGCGCGGGCCTCGTAGCGGTCCGAAAGCGAAGTTCTGCAACTCGATTTCAGGGAACTTCGAGAGCTTTTCGTCCAGAGCGCGGGCGGCTTCGCGGGCGGTATCGATGTCGATGCCGTCGAGGTCGAAGCCGTCGAAGTCGAAGCCGTACCGCTCCTGGAGTGTGCGTGCGATCTCGGCGCGGTCGTCGATGCGAGACCATTCGTCGTCGAAACGCGGAGTCGGCTGCTCCCGGTCCGGCTGGGGGCGAGAGTCTTCCGGCGCTGCCTGCTCCGAGCGCGCACGATCCGACTCTGGAGTCTGCGACACCGAACGATTCGGCTGTGCGGAGATCTGTTCGTCGACCACGGCTGGGCGGACGTCGTCGCCCGGAACACGTGGGCCAGCAGACTCTGCCGTCCGCGCGGGCTGCGCCGAGTTCGACTGCGCGCCTGCATCACTCGCTTGAGCGGGGTTCGACTGCTGGCCCCCATTGTTCACTCGCGCCGGGTTCGACTGCTGGCCCCCATCGTCCACTCGCGCCGGGTTCGACTGCAGGCCCCCATCGTCCACTCGCGCCGAGTTCGACTGCAGGCCCCCATCGTTCACTTGCGCCGGCTTCGGTGACAATGCCTCAGGATCGGTTTCCGGACGGTCGGCGTCCGATTCCGGCTTGGCCTTTGCCCGTGCCTGGTCGGGGGTGACGTTGTCGACTCGAGTTGTATTCGGCTCCGAATTGCGCACCACTGGCGCGGAAGTCCGCGCTTCGCTAGCCCCCCGGGTCTCCCCAGCCGACTGCTCGTCGGCGAAGCCGACGTGTCGAGGACCATCGGACCCCGGCAATTCACCTACCATGTGAGCAGCCGAATCACGTACCGCAGCAGTCGGACTATCGCCGCGTCGTGCGGTCGTGTCACCGATCGGCCGCTGCTCAGACTGCCGTGCGTCAGGACGTGAGCCTGGGCGCGGCTGGCTGACTGAGTCTTCCGGAGAAGACGGTGCCAGCTCTCCTATTGGTTCCTCCGCACCGACGTGACGTGGAAGAGCTCGGGCCGGGCGACCGGAGGACGCCGGCTGGGGCAACTCGACGGTCGGGGCTTCGGAGCCAGCCGGGCGGGCGACGGCATTGTCCGCGGACTGCGCAGGCAACGGCTCGACAGCGGCGCGTTCCGGGTTGACCGGATGCGGCAACGAGCGGGTGGCATCGTGGGAGGAAGGCGGAGTCGGTAGCTCGACAGTCGAGCCTTCCGAACCGAGTGGACGCGAGGGAGCGTCGGTGAAGGCGCTGTCAGCGGATGGCGGAGTCGGCAACTGGATAGTCTGATCGTGAGATGCCACCGGGCGCGGCTCGGCAGCAGAACCCTGCTGGGACGGCGGAGGCGGCGATTCGACAGCCGGAACTCCCGATCCATCCGGGCTTCGATGAGGCTGGACACCAGCACCTTCGGTGGACGGCGCGGGCGGCAGCTCAATCGTCGGACTTTCGGACTCTGCGGAATGCGCCGGAGTCCGGGTGACACCGTCTTCCGGCGAATCCGGACTGACCAGCTCGACAGCTGGGTCTTCCGACGTAGCTGGACGTGGATAAGGCTGCGGTGCAACGAGATCTGGAGACGACGAAGCCGGCAACTCGACAGCCGACTCCGCCGAACCAACCGGACGTGGCTGCTGCACACCAGCACCTTCGGTGGACGGCACGGGCGGCAGCTCAACAGTCGGACTTTCGGACTCTGCCGAATGCGCGGGAGCCGGGGTGACACCGCCTTCCGGAGACTCCGGACGCGGCAGCTCTACGGTCTGGTCCTCCGATCCAGGGCGTGGAACACGCGGAACACCAGCGCTTTCCGTGAACGGCGCAGACGGCAATTCAACAGTCGGATCTACGGACTCGCCGGAATCCGAAACAACCCGGGCAGCACCACCTTCCGGAGACTCCCGACGCGGCAGCTCGACGGTCGGCTCTTCCGAACCGATCGGCGGGAGAGGTTGGGTCGTGGTGTTGTCCGGGGACAGCGATGGGAGGGCGTGGTTGCCTGGGCCCTGGGGGTTGGGTGGGAGTTGGGGGCGGGGGCCGGGTGGGAGGGCGTCGGGGTCGTCGGGGTCGGTGTGCGGGCGTGGGGGTAGGGGGCTGTCGGGGCCGAAGGGGGCGGGGGCGTATTTGATGCCCTTGCGCCATTCGGTGAGGGGTGGGCGGACGGCGTCCCAGTCGAAGCCGATGCGGATGGCGTATTGGTTGGCGTCGCGCCAGGCGGTGGCGAAGGGGTGGGCGTGGAGGAAGTTGGTTTCGGCGAGGGCGTCTTGGAGCAGGAGGATGTCGGCGGGCAGGATGTTGTCGCCGCCGGCGATGAGGCGGTTCCAGGCTTCGGCGATGTCGGCGACAGGGTCCAGGGTCATGTAGCGGGGGGCGCTGTCGCGGGGGTCGACGCGCAGGTGCTGGTCGCGCATCAGGTGGTTCTTGATGCGTTCGATCTCTTCGCGACTGAATGCCGGGATCGTGTTGTCGAGGCGTTCGGCGACGGCGCGGGCGATGTCGCCGCGGTTGGGGCGCAGGGTGGTCAGGGCATCGGCGATGTCGTTGACCAAGCGGGCGGCGTCGCCGGGGCGTTCGTGGTGCAGGTGGCCGGTGATGGCGTCGATGGCACCGCTGAGGTCGGGGCCTGGGTCGTCGGGGCTGCGGTGCGTTTTCTCGGCGAGGCCGGCGATGTGGTCGTCCAGAATGTTCGCGATGACGTCGACGAGGACGGCGGCCCGCACCGCGCGCGCGGCGCCCTGCGCCAGCGGGTGGTCGTCGAGATTTCGGTGAATGGTGTCGATATCGCTGTCGTCAGCGAGGAACCGCTGGTATTTGCCGTTGGTCCACTCCTGAACTTCCCGCCACGCCGCTTGCTCTTCGCGCTGGCGCTGTTGGTACAACTCCCCCAGTTCCCCGTTGTCGGGGACACGGGTGGGCAGGTTGTATTCCTGCGCCATCGGCTGCACATCGCGAATCGGCGGCCGGAACCACGGATGCTTCTTGAACCCGGGTGAGATCCGGCCCGGATGGTCCTTGTCGTTGAACCAGGTGAAGCCGGACAGTTTCGCGGGCTCCAGCGTGAGCCGCAGTATGTGATAGAGCAGGTCGTTGAACGGCAAGGCGTAGGTGTCCATGCCGTTGCTGATCGGATCGCCGCCGGGGATGGCGGGGAGGAACGCCTCGTTGACGCCGGGCCCGTTGTCGATGAACGGGTCGGTGATGGCACCTACGACGGGTGCCATGCCCCAGCCACTGACGCCTTCCGGAAGGTCGCGTGGCTCAAATGTTTTCGGCACAGTCGGGCCACCGCGGTCGGCGTGTCCGACGCGCGGATCGATGGTGTGCACTTCGCCCGCGCCGTCGTGCCAGTGCACCAGATCCATCGGCGGCCGTCCGGCGATCGCAGGGAAGTGCGTGAATCGGCGACGCGGCCCTTCCATCGCCTCGGCTCGCACCGGAATGTCCCGTTCGGCCACGATCCAGCGGTATTCGACGCGCGTCTCGCGGCGCGTCATCGCGTGTGCCACAGCGGAATCCGTGCGGATCGCGGCGGCCAGGGCGGCATCGTGGTCGATCCGCGGGTGGCCGGGCGGGCCGATCGGGGCGACCACGAGGATGCGTGGATTCGGACCGTCGACAAGTCCGACGCGTGGAGGTACCGAATCATCGGTGACGATCGGTCGCGCCCCGGCCTCATGCAGCAGGTCGCGGCCCGCACCCGTCAATTCGGCCATCCGGCCCTGGATTCGGTGCACGAGCTGTTCGGCCTCGTGCACCCGAGTCGCGGCTTCGTGCAGGAGTTCGATGGTCCGGATGCGTTCTTCGACCTCGTCGGCACGGACTGTCCGGTTCGCCACCTCGCGCAGTGCGTCGTCCAGATCGGCTGGCCCCAGCAAGTTTTCGTCGACCTGCAAACGGTTGGCGAGATCGGTGCGCATGAGTCGCCAGGGCTTGGCTTCGAGGACGGCGCGGGCACGTTCCTGTGCCAGCTGGTCGATCTCCGCCTGAACCTGTTGCGACAGTATCGGTTCGGCGACACCTACCCGGCCGAGGGCGGCGATACGGCGGTCGATATCGATGAGCGCGGAATCGGCGTCGATGAACCGCTGTGCGGCATCCTGCAAGTTGAAGATCTGTTCGCGCCGACGCGCGATTTCCTCCGGACCCACCAGTTCCGGTGCCCGCGTGGCGCTTTCCTCACCGATACCGCCGATGTCGCGGGTGCGCACGATGCCGTTGTCCAGCGCCTGCAACGTGGTCGCGAGGTTCGCGTCGTTGAGCGCCTGGTCCGGGCTGCGCACTGGCAGCGGGATATCACTGAACCGGGAGAACCGGTCATCCCGCTTCGCACGCCAGAATTCCCGCTCGGCGGCCAGACGGGCACGCTGGCGCATCAGCTCCTGGTAGACAGCTTCCGGGGTGCCGGCGAGTTCCTGCTCAGCGATCTCCGCGTCGAGGCGGGTGACTTCGGCTTCGGCGGCATCGAAGCGTTCGGTGGCGCGGGCGAGCGCGTCGGCTTCGGGGCCGCCGGGCGGTGCTTCGGCGAGCAGTTCTGCCGCGACACGGCGGATGTCACGCAGTTCCTCGCGTTGAGACACTGCCTCGGCGCGCTCGGCGCGCAGACGTTCCAGTTCCGCGCGCGCTTCGGGTGTGAGGTCTTCCGGACGGACGTGAGGCGTTGCGGAAGGCGGGCTTGCGGGGTCAGCCGGGAGCGGAAGCCCTTCGCTCGCAACAGCTCCTGGAGGGAGTGATGCTCCCTTCGATTCGGGAACGACGCCTCCCTCGGCTGCCGGTTCCGGGCGAAGCGGACTGCTCTTGGCATCCGACTGAGCACCATCCTCGGCTGCTGGCTCGGGACGTGGACCGCTCTTCGGGTCCGGCCGAACACCATCGCCAGCGCCCGAACGGCCCGGACCACTCTTCGCACCCGACTGAACACCATCGCCAGCGCCCGGCTCCGAACGCGGACCACTCTTCACATCCGACTGAACACCATCCCTAGCGCCCGGCTCCGAACGCGGACCACTCTTCACATCCGGCCGAACACCATCCCCAGCGCCCGAACGGTCCGGCCCACTGTTCACATCCGACTGAACACCAGCCCCGGCTCCCGGCTCGGGACGGCCAGCCGCACTTTTCGCATCTGGCCGAACACCATCCTCAGTTCCCGGTTCTGGACGCGCTGCCGCGCCCATACCACCCGGATCGGAGCCCGACGGCTTCGGCCTCGGGGCAGGAGGTGTCGCATCTCCGTCGTCTTCCGGCGGCCATACCCGCACGTCACCTTCGTGCGGCGGTTCGGTGGGCTGCGGCCGTGCTTCCGGCTCGCCCAGCGAGCGCTGCAATTCCGCGAACACACGTTGGTGCTCAGCCATCGCCTGATCGAATCGGCGCATCCGAGCATCGAGATCGCCGTCCGATTGCAGACCGGCCATCGACTGTTGCAACTCTTGGAAGCGTCGTTGGTGCTCAGCCATCTCGGCATCGAACTGGCGCAACCGCGTCTGGAAGTCGCTGGAATCGCGCGCAGCCCGTGCCAGTTCCGCGAGTCGACGCTCATGTTCGACCATCGCCTGATCGAATTGCTGCGTCTGCTCGTCGAATTGACGCCGCCGTTCCGAATCGGGAGCCCCGTCAGAACGGGCCTGTACCTCGTCGAGCGCCCGCCGCGCGTCCTCCACATGCTGGCGGACCGCATCCATTGCCGCGTTGAAACCCTGTTCCGTCTGCCGACGCAAGGCATCAAAATCCGCCGCAGCCTGCGGATCTCGCAGTTCCGGTTGTCCTGGGAGTGCCGCATTCAGGTCCGCCCCCGGTTGCCCTGGCAATACAGCATTCAGGTCCGCCCCCGGCTGGCCCAAGAGTGCCGCATCCAGGTCCGCCATCCGACGCTCTTGCTCGACCAGCGACTCCTCGAGCTGCCGCATCCGCCGATCGAAATCGCTCTCCCGAGACCCTTGCACCTCATCGAGCGCCCGCCGCGCGTCCTCCACATGATGGCGAACCGCATCCATCGCCGCGTTGAAACCCTGCTCCGTCTGCCGACGCAAAGCCTCAAAGTCCGCTGCGGCCTGCGGATCTCGGACGCTCGGCTCGCCCGGAAGTGCCGCGTCCAAGTCCGCCATACGGCGCTCTTGCTCGGCCAGCGACTCCTCCAGCTGCCGCATCCGCTGATCGAAATCAGTGTCCTGGGACTGCCGTGCCTCGTCGGCTCGATGCTGAACCGCGTCCAGCGCCTCCTGTGCCCGCGTTTCCGCGCGCTGGCGCATTGCTTCGAACGCCGCCTCGGCTTCGTCGGGGCCAGGGCGTTTGCCTTCTGGGCCGAAGTCGGTGTGCAGGTTGGTTATTCGGCCGTCGGCTGTGTAGGCGATTTCGATGTGCCGGACGAGGACCTCGGGCCGGGACAGGAGAGGCCGTAGTTGGGGGTAGTCGGCAGCGAGCTGGGCGCGGACGTCGCCTGGCGGGTTCCAGCCGACGACCACGATGCGCGGCGGGTCACCGGACACGACGCCGACGGTGTCGTCGATGCGGACGGCACCTTCTTCGGCCAAGGCTTCGCGTTCCATCGCCTTGGCAACTGCCCCGTCGAGCACCTCGAGCTCGGCTTCGGCCCGGTTGAACCGAACTGCGGCGTCGCGCAGGGCCGCGATACGCGATGCCTGGTCCGGCATTTCGGTCGCCAGACGCCGGATCGTCGCAGGCAGCGCATCCTCGGTCAGGTCGCTCTCGCGGACCGGGAGACCGGCCATCGCCTCGTCGCGGACCGTCCGCGCCGCATCCAATTCCCGGACTGCTGCGACGTTCTCGGCAGCCAGACGGTTTGTCACGCGGCGCGCGAGATCCGCGTCCGGCCGGTCGCCGGAGTCACCGGGTTCCGGTGCGAGCGGTGGGTCGGCGGGCGGCTTCCGCCCACCGTCGCCGCCACCCGCGAGTTCGGGCCGGTCAGCGTTGGGCTGGACCGCGCCCGCCTGCGAGTTATCCTGGCGCGCCGACTTGGTCGCCGTACTGGGGTCAGCGGCCTGTTTCTCAGCAGGTTCGCGCCGACTCGTCCCGCCGGGACCACGCTCCTCGGGCTGGGGCCGCACCACCCCACCGGACCCGGGCTCATGCCGACCCATCTCAGCGGCACCAGGCTCCGTTGGATCAGACCGGACAACACCGCCTTTACCGGACTCGCCCGGCTCGGACCGGCCGATCTCACCGATACCACGCTCACCGGGCTCAGACCGGCCCGTCCCGGCGGACCCGGGCTCACGCCGACCCACCCCACCGGGCCCGGGCTGATTTGGCTCGGGCCGCACCGCACCACCAGAGCCCTGCTCAGTGGGTTCCGGCCGCACCACCCCACCAGTGCCAGGCTCCTCGGGCGCGGACCGGACAACCCCGCTGGACTCGGATTCACCCGGCTCACGCCGACCCGCGCCACTGACACTTGGCTCGGACCGGGCCCTCTCACCGGTACCACGCTCACCAGGCTCAGACCGGCCCGTCCCACCGGGCCTGGACCCACCCGGCTCACGCCGACCCGACCCACCGGACCCCGGCTCACCCGGCCCCGGCCGCACCCCACCGACCGGCGGCGCCTCCGGCGGCTCATCCGGCCGGGTCGCGGCCAACTCCGCCTCCACACGCGCCACTTCCGCCTCAGCATCGGTGTACCGCCTGGCTGCCGCCCCGAGGTCCGCCGCTTCCCGCTCCCCCGGGTTCTGCCGGAACTGCGAGGTCGCCACGTCCATTGCAGTGCGGGCCGCCTCCCGCTCCGCTACGGCGGCAGCCTGCTCCGCCAGTAGTTGCGCGATTCGGGCCGGACGCTGTGCCTCCGCTTCGAGTTCGTCGGCACGGCGGTTCAGTTCTTGGAGTAGGTCGAGATCGCTTGCGCGCTGCTGGGTTTCGTCTCGGAGTTCGGCTTGGACCTCGGCCAGTTGGTCCGGTGTGAGGCGTTCCTTCTGGTCGATCTTGCCGTCGCGGTAGACCTCATAGACCTTCGCCCACCGTTCGGCCTTCGCAACGGCCTCCTCGGGGGTGTCGCCGGGTCGTACCGGATCGGGGAGTTCGACGCCGACGGTGCGGGTGAAGTCGGGGTTGGCGCGGGGTTCCGGGGCGGGGCCGGTGTGCTGACCGAGAATGCCGAAGCGGTCCAGGATGTCGGCGTTGTCGATGGCGTCGGTGAGGATGTCGAGATTGCCGACGACGTCGAGTAGGTGCGCGATCGCCTTGTCGTGCACCGGGAATTCGATATCGGTGACGCGTGGGTCGACGGCTTGCTGTCCCCGGCCGACCGGGTCGAAACGGTCCAGCCGATTGATGGTTCGGTAGTACTCGGCGAGCGCGTTGATCAGATTTGTGCGCTCGCTCTCCTTGGCGGCGAGCTTGGAGATGGCCTTGTGCAGCCGTTTCGGGTCCAAGCCGGAAGTGTCGGGTAGATACTTCTTTTCGGCGTTCTTGTAGTTCCGGGGGTACAAGTCTTTCGGGAACCGGCCGCGGCGGGTGCCGACTCCGAGGCGTTCGGCGAGGCGGTCGCGGGCGGCGTCCACTACGGCGGAATCGGTGCCCCGCAGCAGGTTCGCGTATTCGACGAGGTCCTCGACCGCCTGATGCCTGCGCGCCTTGCCGAGTCCGTCGTCGACCAGGGCGCGCGCCACTCGCTCGGGGGTGAGCTGATCCGGATGCATCCCGAGGCGGTGTGCCAGTTGGGAGCGGGCGTCGTCGTGGGCGTGGAAATCGTCGATGTCCCAGGCGGTGCGGCCGTAATCGATGATGGCTTCGATCTGTGCCGCGCGGATCGCGTTCTCCGCGCGCAGCTGTTCCATCCGCTCGGCGAGCGCGTCGGGGTCGCCGAGTTCGGTTTCCGGAATGCCGAGCCGCTGCGCGAGACCCCGCCGTGCGGTCTCTACTTCACTGCGGGACAGCCCATCCGGCAGATTTACGGGGCGCTGCGTAGCGTCGGTGGACGGGGTGTCGAAGACCGGCCGCCAGGTGCCATCACCTTCCCGCACCAGCGTCACGTCCAGCGTGCGCCCGTCTACCTGCTGCCGAACATGCTGCACCGCAACGGGTTCGCTGTCGATGAGGCGAATGGTTCCGTCCGGCTCGACGTGCGCGACCCGGTGCACCACATCCACCAGGCCGTCGTTCACCGCCTGCGCGAGGTCGGGATGGTCACGCAGCGCGTCCGCCAGAACTCGCTCGTGGTCCAGGTTTCCGTCGTAGACCAGCAGTCTGGGCTTCTGCCCGGCCTCTCCCGGCAGAATTCCGATGCCATCGACACCCGGGAGCAGGAATCCGCCGTCGGATTCGACGGAGGCGCGCAGCCCCAGATCCGCCAGGTCGCCGGTGATTTCGGCGACTTCGGCATCCGCGCGCAGGAAGGTCCGCACCTGCTGCTGGACGTCCTCCAGACCTCGTGCGTGCGCACGAATGTGGTCGATCACCTCCGCCAACGCGTGCCGCGGATGCGCGTCGAGCGCCCCGAGATCGATCCCGAGCAGCTGCGCCCACACGGCTCGCTCGTCGCGAATCTGATCGCGCCGCAACGCATTCTCGAAGTAGGACGGGTTGCCTTCGTCACGGCCCGGCTGATCGGTGTAGCTGAGATCGCCCCAGTCCCGGCCGGGTTCGCCACCGTTGTTGACGCCCTCCCAATCCAGCAGGGTGGTGGGGCGATCGTTGGCGCGGATGACCTCGGTCAGGAATCGGGTCATCGGGTCCGCGTCGAAGAAGCTGACCTGATCGCTGTAGGGGATGCGGCGGTTCTCGGCGTCGTAGCGGGCGGCGGCCTCGGCGAGTCCGGCGAGCGCGCCGATGCGGCGGGCCTGCTGGTACCGCAGAGCCTCGAAAGCCTGCCGCACGGTGTCCGGCGTCACCTCGGGGCCGAGGTCGCCGCCGAGGGCACGGACGGCGGCGATCAGGTCCGCGGCAACATCCGCCCGGTGGTTCGCCGCGTCGGCGAGGTTGTGGGCCAGCTCACCGAACCGGCCCGTGGCGTTCGGATTCGGTTGATACCGGACCGGTTCCGGTGTCGAAGCTTCGGGTGCCTTCGGCTGCTCGGTCTCGGCCTGCCGGCGCAGATCGTCGAGATCGACACCGAGTTCGCGGCGCACCAGTTCCGGATCGGCCTCATCCAGCCAGGGCCGGTACTCCTCGCCGTTGCGGGTGCGCGCGGGCCGCGCATCGCCGGCCTGGTCCGGAATGCGACTGGTCAGCTTCTTCAGGAACGGAATGAGCTCCCGGCTCTGCCACATCGTCACGCCCTCTTTGAGGATGCGTGCCGGATTGAACTTCGTCTGCAGCACATCGCCTTCCGGCGTGTGCTTGACCACGGGCAGGTTCGCCTCGTGGGCGACCACCGACTGCCCGGCGCTGTCGAAACCGGAGCCGGACGGGTATTTCGGTGTGTGCGCGACGAATCCGTCGCGCAGTTGAGTCCACAAGCGGCGCAGCGCATTCGGGCGACGCTCCGGCGTGGCAGGCGCCTCCGGGGTCGGCAGTGCGCGGCTGCCGTCAGGTGCGGGAGCTTCGGGTCGCGTCTCGGGCGCCTCGACTCGCCAACCGCCCGCGCCGTCGTCGACCAGACGAACCGGGATCTGCTCGCCCTCGACTTCCACGGTGTGCGGACGTGCTCGGCCGGCCGGCGGCGGAGGTGAACCCTTCGCGGCGGGGTCGCTCGGATCCGGCGGTTCAGCAGCCGTCGGCGGCGGCTGATTCGGCGGCTTCTTCGCTCCCCCACCGGCATTGGGATCCGGGGCCGGTTCCTCGGCATCCCCGAGCCGATCCGGGCGATCGAGTCCGGCCTGCTCGCCCCGGGTGGCCTGCTCGGCCGCCTCGGTCAACAGCTTGTGGATGACCTCCGCGGGCTCGCTGGCGCGCGCGCCATTGTGCTCCACGTCGAAGAACGCTTCGGCCAGCGCTTCTTTCACGTTCAGCATGTCGCCGTCGAAGCTGTAACCGCTGAGCTGACGCAGCCAGGTTTCGTATCCGGCGATGGTCGCGGACGGTCTGCTGTTCAGGTAATACCGCAGCAGCGCGTCCTCGACCGCCTCGTGCACGGACCGGCCGCCCGCGTAGTCCACGGCATGACCGAATTCGTGCAGGAAGGCACCGTATCCGGGCCGGGCCAGGATGCTCGGATGGAAGCGCCCCTGATCCACCCGCAACTGCAACCGTTCCCGGAAGTAGGCCGGATCCGAGGCGAAACGATAGTTGAGCGTGATCGATTCGGTGTGGATCTTCCCGGCGGCACGGTCGGTGCGCGGCTGCGCCTGCGCGAACGGATCGCCGTCCAACGGCCCGATGCCGACGCTGCGCAGATCCACATGCCGGTAGGTTTCGCGCATCGCGACCACACCGCGCGCGAAGTCCCGCACGGTGTCCGGGTCGAGATTCGGCAGGTCGAACCCGAAGACCGGCAGGCCGGTCACCTCGGATAGTCGCGCGCCGACCTGCTCCGGGGTCAGATTCGACCATTGGTCATCGATCGGGTCCGGTGCCGCGGGCCGACGCGACTCCGTCGGCGGATCCGCGGAATCTTCTCGGCCGCCCATGAATTCGGGATAGTCGAGCGGGCCGTCGGTAGCGCGCGACCGGTCGATCGGCCGGACCTCGGCGGCACCTTCCCGGCTCGAACCGAACGGCAGCCGGTCAGCCAGCCGTCGCAATCGGCCTTTCGGTCCGCTGCGGTCAGTCAGGTCCGCGGCACCATCCAGCAGCATGCGGCGGATTCGCTCGATCAGCCGCTTCTCGTTGCTGTCCGCCAGACCTTCGAACTGCCGCGCCAGCTCATCGGACACCTTGCCCTCGCCGGTCGGCGGTGGCACTCGCCATCCCCCGGCACCGTCGGACTGCAACCAGATATTGAAAGTCTGCCCAGGCAATTCCACCGGCGACAACACGTAGTGCTGGCGGAACCGCGACTGTGCCGATTCGGCGGCCTCGACGGCATCGGCCGCCGCCGGGTCCCGGTAGCGCAGGACATGCAGCTCGCTCGGATGGTTCGGCAGCGGCACCTGTCTGGTCCGCAACCGGTGCGCGACCGCCGCCGGATGTGTCTCCGGCAGCGTCGGATCGCTTCGGAACTGCTCGAAACCGAGGCGAACGACATCCCGGCGCAACCGCCCACGCATGGTTGGTCGCTCGTCGGAACCGTAGAAGGCGTCGGGGCCGAGCTGGCGCAGCCACTTGTCGAAGCCGAGATCCGTACGGCCCTCGGCGCGGAAGCGTAGATAGTGTTTGAGCAGCTCACCGTGTGCTTCGTAGTAGTCGGCCGCACGGAACGGGCCCTCCGCGATGTTGCGCGGAATCCAGGTTCCCTCCGGTCGCCCGCCGGGGCCGGGCCGCACCTCCAGATAGTCGACGCGGTGGCTGCCGTCCCACAGCACGTCGGCGAACTCGGGCCGCCGCGCCGCCAGCGCGCGCAACGCGTCCATGTGGCCGCCCGGTTCGGCCGCCACCAGGAGGATCTTCTTGTCTCGGTGAACGGCCGTGTTGTCGCCGAGTTCCTCCGCACCCGGCTGTTCCCGCAGCGCGTCGGTGAGACCGCGCCGCACAAAGTCGGAATGGACTGCGGCAGGCCGCAATTCGGCGTCCGGACGCGGTGGTGCGCTCGGCGCCGGTTCCACGACCCATGGGCGATAGCTGTCCTGATTGTCACCGCCGTGACGCGCGACATCGAAAACCACTTCGGCTGCCGGCAAGCCCACCTTGTCGATGTACTTGCGGAGCGCCCGGACCCCCGCCTCGCGTCCCGCGTGTTCCGGACGCACGGCGGTCTCGGGGGCTGCGGCGAAAGCGCGTTCAGCTTTGCGGTAGGCGCGGTCGTAGGCGTCGGCGTACGCCTGCTCGGCCGGGCCGACCGGGACGAATCGGCCCGAATCACGCAGCAGCCGAAGCATTTCTATCTCAGCGGCGTAATGCCGGCTGCGCTGGTCGCGCAGCGCGGGAGTGTCGGTGGCGCGTACCCGCGGCTCCTCGCCGCCGACCGGCCGAATGCCGTGCGCCCGATCCCATTCCGCGCCGTAATGCGCCGCGTAGTCGAGACCGTCGATTTCCGGCCCCGATCGCAGCAGCTCAGCCCGAACCGCCCGCACCGCGGCGCGATAGGCGGCCGCGTCCCGCATATTCTCGTAGACATAGCGGTTCTCGCTGTACGCCTTCGTAGCGGTCTTCTTGGCCTGGTCGAAGGCGTCGACGAAGACCTCGGCCAGCCGATCGCGCCGGCTGAGCGCGCCCTCAGGCCCGACCTCGAATTTCGGTGGCTGTCCGGAGTATTGCGCCTCTCTTTCCAGTTCCGCCCGGCGCCGTCGCTCGAATTCGAACTCCCGCGCGTGCGCCTCGGCCTCCCGATCGAGCATCAGATCGACGAATTCCGCGCGCGGCAACGCCAACCGTTCCGGCGGACCCTCGGCAGCGCCGGACTGTTCGGCGAGGTAGGCGGCATGGATCAGCCTCGCCGCGTTGGCCTCGGGGGTGCCGTGCAATGGCAGGGCGACAGAATTCGAGGCGGGATCGTAGAGCGCGTCGGCACCGAGCAGTTGCCGACCCCCGTACACCGTGGTCGGTACATCCAGACGGTAGCGGACCTGCACGCCGCGCCGGTTCAGCACGTCGGCGGCCCAGCGCCCCAAGTCGTGCTGGTCCAGCACATCCGCCACCCGGTCTCGCGCGGCGGACGCCTGGTCGGCCAGGCTCTGGCGTGGCACGTCCGGGCCCGCCGGGGCATCCGGAGTTCGCGGCGCCACAACATGATTCGGTGCGTCCGCACTCGGGAGACGCAGCGGGACTCGGTTCCGGTCGAGGTGGACCACGCCCGAATCGTCGGCGCGGACGCGCACCAGCTCGGTCTGCGCGGCACCGGATCGCAGCGCCCGTGCTAGCTCGGGGTCCGCCGCCGCGGCGGTTCGCGGCACCGTATCCGTTGTACCGGAATCGATTACGAGCACTCGCGGTGGCTGGCCCGGGATCAGCGCGACCTGGTCGGTCACCCAGCGGCCTTCACCGGCTCGGACTTCGGCGTCGAGCATGTCCTGCCCGGCCCGTGTCGCGATCTCGGTGCGGATCCGGTCCCGTTGCGCGGTGAGCTCGGCCTGCCGATCCGTCAGTTCGGTCAACGCCTGAAGTCGGGACGCCAGCTCCGGACGGTTCGCGGTATCGCTGAAATGCCGGAAGACGTTGTCGCGCAACGTTTCCCGGCTTCGATCGAGGAGCGCATGATCGCTAGGGATGATCGCCGGATCGGAAGGCACGAGGCTGCGCACCGCACGTTCCCACTCGCTCGCGACCCGGCCGATCCGTCGATCCAGTGCCAGCTCCGCCCGCACCAGGCGCGACACCGCTGCGGCGACCTCGGAACTCGTTGGGACATAACTATTCTCGGGAACAGCATGGCTTCGTTGCGCGTCCCACTCCGCACCGTGCCGGTCACGCAGGCTCGGACCGCCGCTGGGATACGACGGCGAATCGAGCAACTCACCGGAGAGCAGCGCGTCGATACCCGCTTCGCGGCCGATCCGCTGGAGCTGGCGCGGGGTCGGAGCCGGGTCACCGGTCCGGGCGGCACCAACCGCGGCGTCATATGCGGCGAGATACTGCTCGTGCATGGCCTGGGTGTAGGGCGTATCGGCAATATCGTGCCCTGATCGCGGCGCCTCGGAATAGCCGAACGCGTCCAGCTCCCGGGCGAACTCGGCCTGCCTTCCCAGCGCCTCCGCAGCGATACGAAGTTGTGCCGCAACGTATTCCGATCGCTCGGTGGCACGAATCACGGCGGGGTTCAGTCCCGCCCGCCCGGCCAGCACCGCCTCCGCGATGACGGCGGCCCGCACGATCGCACTCGCCTGCGCCGGCTCGCTCCGGTCCCGCCCGTCGACGACAACGTCCATCCGGCGCGGATCGAACGCATCCCGTTCCCCAGGTGTTTCGCCGAACTCGACCCGCACCGCGGCCTGCGCCGCCCGAAGCGCCGCCAGCGCCTCGCGACCGGTTTCCGTGCGTTGCAGAATCTCCAGGGCGCGCGCGGTATCGCGATCGAGCGGTCCGGTGGGCAAGGCGTCGTCATCGGCCAGTAGAGCAGCGTCATCGGACCGCGATGAGTCGGGCGACGGGGTTTGCTCCGGCAGGAGCCCGTCCGACGCAAGTCCGTCCGGCACGGTCGACTCCGAGGCGAGCCCATCCGGCACGGTCGACTCCGACGCGAGCCCATCCGACCGGGTCGACTCCGAGGCGAGCCCACCCGGCACGGTCGACTCCGGCGCGGTCCTGTCCGATCGGGTCGCGGCGGGGTCCAACTCAGGTTCCTGAATCGGGTTGAGTCGCGGTTGCCGTCGGCGGTCCGTCTCGCCGATGCGCGCCTCGTCCTCGTCGTGGGTCCGGTCGCCGCCGAAATGTACGGGGGTGTCGGGGCCCGCGGGGTGCAGCGGATTGCCCGCGGCATCGAAGAGGATGGCGTAGGTGCCCCGCACGTCGCGTGGCAGCGTCGGCGGGAAACTCTCCACGCGCTCGGCGCCCGGATCACGCACAACGATGGCGCCGTTCTCGTGCACCAGCACGTACGCGTGCGCGCCGACACCGTGTTCGTCACGGGCGCCGGTGTATTCGTCGACGACCAGCGCTGAAGACCCTTCCGGCATAGCGAGCAGCTGTCGCGCGATCGCGTCGTGATCAGCGAACGAGCGCAGCTGTCCACCGGCGGCCGCCTGCACCTCGGCAGCGGACATGCCATCCAGGCCGACCGGCCCGTCCGGCGGACGGATCGCCGAACTGCCGGTCATGCTCTGGATCAGCCGCAACGCCAACTCGGCACAGCGACCGCGATTGCGCTGCGGACCAGCTTCCGGCCGGTTCGAGTTCCGCGCCTGGTCGCCATCACCCAGGTCCCGTGCCCGCTCAGGGGAGTTCGCCTCGGGTCGCGTCGTGCTGCGCGGATGTTGCTGTTCCCCAGCGCCATTGACAGGCGGCAGCCCGACCGGCGGCACCTCGCCATCCCGCCGCGCATCGGTGCCCGTCGGCCGCACCTCATCACCGACCGGCCGAGTACGCGACGCTTCCGCATCGCCCGAACGGGCCGGCGCGGAATCCGGCGCCCACGGGCGGTGCGGGGCCTGCGGATCCCGCGCCGCCGGGCTCTGCGTCCGGTCCGCGGGGCGCGTCGTCGCCGCATCACTTCGATCCTGTGCGGCACCTGGCTGAGCAGTATCCCGCTGCGGCACACTGCTATCCGGTCGTACCTGCGCCGACTCCGAATCCGCCGACCCGGGGCGCGTGAACACCTGTTCGCCGTGCGCGGGAGCCGAACGCGGCTCCACCGCCTCCGGATCGGGCCGAACGCCGGGCTCGACGCCATTCCGCTGAGGTACAGCACTATCCGGCTGAACACGACCCGAGCGGATGCCGTCCGTGTCGTCCGGCCGCACCGCAGGCGCTTGCTCACCACGCAGCGGCGCGGAGCGAGGAGCGCCGGAATCGCTATCCGGGCGCAGTGCCTCGGCGTCGGTACCACGTTGCGGTACAGCACTACCGGGTCGCTGACTCGGGCCGGTATCACTCCCGGGAGTTGCACCCATATCCGACCGTTCACCACGCAGTGGTGCGGGGCGGGACTCGGATGTATGGGTCTCGGGACGGGATGAAGAAACTTCGGACTCTCGCTGCGGAGCGACATCCGTTTGCCGCGAGGCCAAGTCATCCGCCGCGGTACCGAGCCGTTCCGGGCGGACCTGCTCGTCTGTGGTGCGTGCTGCCCGCAAGCCTGTTTCGCCGTCGGGTTGCCATGGCCTGCTACCGGATTCGGCCGCGCGGGAGCGCATTTCGGGATTCTGCGGTGGATTGGCGGCGGAGCGCTGGTCAGCGGCGCGGTCGGTTGCCGAAGGTGCCGTGCGCGGTTCGGATGTCTTCGACGACTCCGTCGCGGTGCGATGGGTTTCGGCTTCTGCTGCCTGCGGAGACGCATTCGTCGCGGGACGATGTGTTTCGGCAGTGGCCGGCGCATCGGTACGGGAACGGGTCTCACCGGCGATGGGCGCACCGTTGCGAGGTGTGCTCCGAACGTCGGGCCGGGACTCCGAACCAGTGCGGGGATCGGATCCTGGGTTAGCGGGGGTCACTGCCGCCGTGGGCGAATCCCCATATGCCGTGGTACTCGAGTCCGCTATCTGAGTCCCGTTGACCTGTACCGCGTCTGGTGTGCCGGTGGTGCTTTGTGGCACGGACTCCTGTGCCAACGATCGAGACGAGGACGTTTCGCCGACAACGGGTGCCCGGTGTTCCGCGCTGGTGCCCGGGTCGTTCTTCGAATCCTGCTGCGGCGAAGCATTTTCCGGCCGCTGGTTCGAAGCGCTTGCGGCCGGATCCGCCTGCGCAGCAGCGGGTTCGGCCTGCGGTTCGGGCGCGGCATCCGGCTCGACGCTATCGGCTGCGGGTGGCGCTTCCGCGGCGGCGGGAGCGAGCGACGCCTCGGAGTGGGCGGGCGGCACCTCCGCCGCAGCGGGACGGGTCGAATTGCCACCGTCCACGGGCTCAGTGGTCGCGTCGCCGACGCTCGGTGTCTGGCTCGCGGCTTCAGGATGCCCGGCCGACGCGCCGAAGTCAGCGTCGGCCGTCCCCTCTGGCTGCTTCTGAGCACCGGAATCAGCGCCCACCTCGCCCGCAGACTGGTTCAGAGCACCGGAATCAGCGCCCACGCCCTGCTTTTGAGCAGCGTCCGCAGATGACGTGGTATCCCCGAGCTGATTCGAGCCCGGATCGGACGCGGTCGGGCCCCCGGGCTGATTCGAGCCAGTATCCGAATTGGGCGAATCACCCGGTACCGCACCCTGTTCCGGAGTCACGGGAATATCCCCGCCAACCCCTGTCTCCCCAACCGCCGGTTGATTCACCGCCTCGTGTGCGGCCCCCGCCTGCGGCCCGGCTTCGGGCATTCCCGCCGGTGCTTGGCCCGGATCAGTTGGCGCGATCCCCGCCCGACTGTCGGGCGCATCGGCGCCAACCGCATCCGCGACATCAACACTCGACGGTTCGGTACCGGCGCCGGGAGTCGGATCACCATCCTGCAAGCCACCCGAGAGAATGCGGGACGACTCCTCCGCGCCCGCTTGCGGACGAACGCCCATGCGGTCACCGGCGGGGCTGCTGGATGACCGGTTGTTCGCCGAACTATCCCCTGCGGCAGGAGAATTCGTGGAACCAGCGGGCCCGGTGCCCCCATACCCGTCGGCCAGCGCGTTCGCCGGGGCGGTGTTCGGTCCCTGGTACCCGATCCGCGGTCCCGCGGGTTGGTACAGATCGGGGTGCCGGTTCTGCCAGCTGCGGTCCGCGAGGCTGCGGCTCACACCGGAGAGCGCTCCGTTGGACGCGCCCGCGCTGAGCATCCGCCAGTCGAACTGCTCGGAGGCGTTCTTCTTGGTGTCCTCCCACGCCTTGCCCCAGTTCCAGGATCCGTCGTCCTGGTGCGCCGCCTGCACCATCTGGTATCCGAGGCTGCCGCCGAAACCGGCGATGCCGCCGACCAAACCCGCTGTGCTGCCGGTGATCGCCGCGTTCACAGTGGGGTTGAACATCGGGGCGTCCCGGTCGCCGCGGGGAGTATTGAGGAACTTTCCGAGCTTGTCGCCGATCGGGCTGGCGACGCCCGCGCCGACCGCGGAGCTGACCGCGGTCATCTTGACCTGGTCCCAGTCGATGTTCTTCCGGCGGCCCGCGTCCACCTGATAGGCCTGGATGCCGAGGTCCTGCCCGGTGCCGATGACGGTGTCGATGGCGACGTGCCGGACCAGGAAGTTGGCGAGTTTCTTGGTGATCAGCTTGCCGGCCAGCTCGATGATCTTGTTCATCACGCGCTGCGCGAGCATCCGGATGGCGACCCGGGTGAAGCCCATGGCCACGGCGGTGGCGGCGGGCGCGGTGGGCGGGAACAGCCAGAACGCGGCGATCTCGGCGGCCAGCAGAGCCAGCGACGTGATCACCATCAGCTTGGCGTATTCGAGTTCCGTCCCGAGGTCGTCGGCGCTTTGCGCGATGGTCTCGAAGTCCTGGGCCAGCTTTTCCAGTGACTGTTCGCCGTCGCGATAGAGCTGCAGGTCCTCGACCATGCGCCGGCGGGCTTCGCCCTCGGGATACGCGGTGTTAACCGCGGCGATGGCGTCGTCGATGTCGCCGAGTACCTGGCGCAGGTCGGCCGCGGCGGTACGCCAATCGTCGGCTACCCCCCAGACGCCGTCCTCGTCGCCCTCGGGGTAGTCCGATCCGGCTACCGCTTCCAGCAGCCACATCAGGGCGCCGGGTACATCAACCGCCATCGATCGCTACCGGTTCACCAGCTGCTGTCGGTGAAGCTGGTACCGCGGTCCGGAACGTATGCCTCCACATCGCTGAATTCCATTGGCGCATCGCCCTCTTCGGGCTCCGCCGCGCCCGGCGGCACCATCGTGACCGGGGGCGCGACCGGCGCCTGCGGTTTGATCTCGGCGAAACCATCCAGCAGATCGGTCAGTTTCGGCAGCCGCGCCTGCCGCTCCTGCACCGGCGCCATCAATTCCATACCGAGCTTGTTCACCTCGGTCACCGCCTGCTGCGCGGCTTCGGTCATCGCCTTGGCGAGTTCGCTGAGGCCGGCGCCCTCGGCATGCGGTCCGAACTTGGTGTCGATGACGACGCCGTTGGCGTTCACTGTTACCGTCACCAGCTTCCGCACGGTCGCACTCGCGGTGAGCGTCGCACGCGCCTGCTGTATCCGGGCGATATCCTTGAACTGCTCCTGGACTTCTTCCAGGACGTGTGCGAGTTCGGCCTTCGCGTACTCGTTGGTCATTTCCAGCGCAGATTGTCGCGGTTCGCCTGATCCTGGAGCTTCATGGTGTCGGCGGTCTTGACCTGGCCGACCACGAAGTTGTTGAAGCTGGTCGAGGCGTTGGTGATGTTGGTGGTCGCGTTGGCGCGTGAGGTCTGGTAGTTGCCGTAGAACTGAGTGCCGAATTTGTCCTCGCCCCAGGGCTTGCCGCGGCTGGCCAGCATGGTGTCGAGGTTCTTCAGCACACCGTCGAGTTGCTCCCGCACGTTGGACGTTTTCGTCTGTGCGGCTTTGCGCAGTAGGTCTGGATCATTCTCGACCGTCATAGCTGCCGACGATGACAGCTCATAGCAACTCGCCAGTAGCGTTAAGTTGAACTAAAGATGTTGTGGCAGTGACGTCGAGCGGTACCGCTACGGTGGGAGCATGGCTGGTTTCGATGATCTTCCCGCCGACGATCAGGCGCTTAGAGCCTTGCGCGCCAGCTCTTTCGGCGCCCACGCCGCCGCTTATGCCGAGCACCGGCCGGACTACCCGCTGGACGGAATCCGCTGGGCGCTCGGCGATGTGGCGCAGCCGACGGTCCTGGACCTCGGTGCGGGCACCGGGAAACTGACCATGGGATTGCTGGCGGCCGGTGCGTCGGTGATCGCCGTCGAGCCCGACGCGGAGATGCGCGCCGAGTTCGTCCGCAGATATCCCCGGTTACCGGTCTATCCCGGTGCGGCGGAGTCGATTCCGCTCACCGACGGCGCGGTGGACGCGGTCGTCGCCGGTCAGGCTTTCCACTGGTTCGATCAGGACAGCGCCTTCCCCGAGATCGCCCGTGTGCTACGCCCCGGCGGCGTCTTCGCCGCCTTCTGGAATACCGACGACACCAGCGTCGAGTGGGTCGACGGCCTGCACCGCGTCGCTCGTTCGGCCGCCACGCTGCCGGGCATCCGCAACCTCTCGACTATACCCAGCCCTCCCCAGTTCGCCGCGTTCGAGCGCGCCGATTTCCCGCACACCCACCGCCGCACCGCCGAATCTCTCACCGCCACCATCGGCACCCACTCGCACACCCTGGTCGTCTCCCCCGAGCAACGAGCGCACGTCCTGGGCGCGATCGCCGACTACCTGCGCGGCATCCCCGAGACCTCCGACGGAGAGTTCGACTTCCCCCTGGTCACCACGATCATCCGCGCGACCCGCCTGCCCTGATCCCGCAGTCGCATAAGAGCTGGTTGGACGCAGTACCCAGCTCGACGGATGCGAGGATGGGCGGATGCGAGTGGTGGTTCAGCGCGTGACCGCGGCACGGGTGAGCGTGGACGGTGCGATCGTCGGGGAGATCGAGCCGAATCCACAGGGCTTGGTCGCGCTGGTCGGTGTTACGCACAGCGATACCGAGATGACGGCGAAAGCGCTGGCGGACAAGCTGTGGCGGCTGCGCATCCTCGACGGCGAACGTTCCGCCGCCGACGTCGACGCACCCATCCTGGTGGTCAGCCAGTTCACGCTCTACGCCAACACCGCCAAGGGACGCCGCCCCTCCTGGAACGCCGCGGCACCCGGGCCGGTCGCCGAACCCCTCGTCGACGCCTTCACCCAGGCGCTTCGCGATCTCGGCGCCACCACGGCCACCGGAAAATTCGGCGCCCACATGCACATCGACCTCAGTAACGACGGCCCGGTCACCCTCCTGCTGGAAGCCTGACCTGCCGACCCTCGGACCGCCCCGTGGCCGCCGCCGACGAATGTTAACTCCGAACTTGCTGGAGCACCGGAAGTTCGAGGCCGCACACCGGACGGATTACCCGATCACCTTCGCATTGTCCTGGTCGTAGCCGCCCGGTTTATGGCAGACTCAGGCGCACACGAATGCGGCCGATCGACGACCGTATGTGGAAGGTGATGCGGGAGTTGGGTTCGCGATGACGTTGAGTTCCACCGAACCGGGCACAGCCAACGATGTGGGGACGCTCGAACGCCGGGTAGCCGCCGATCGCAGTGCCGCGCGCGACCGGACAGCGGAATCCGAACTGCGATTGTCCGCCTCCCTCGTCGAGCTAGCCAAAGCGATGCTCGCCACCAAGACCGATAAGAACGCCCGCCGCGACCGCACCATCGAGGCGCTGTCCCCGTCCCAGGAAGCGGTCGGTCTGCGGCTGCACTGGTTCGCCAACGGGAACGTCTCCGCCCGCTCCGCCGGAGAATTACAGGAGGCGCTGCGGGTCTTCGAACAGGTCACCCGCGCCACCAACCGGCGCGAACTGGCCACCAGCACCATCAAGAGCGCGTGCGCGGTCTATCTCAAAGCCGCGCAGACGGATTCGTACGTCGCCGGTATGTGCGCCGACTGTCTCGGCAAGTGCGGCGTCTGGCTGGGCCGCCTCGACCAAGAAGCCGCCGTCGCCGCCACCGAAGAGGCCGCGCGCATCAGAAGTGAACTGGCGACCTCGAATCCGGACCTGGCGGGCAAGTACCTGCAAAGCCTGAGCACACTGCTGCGCACCCTCATGGTCGGCCGCTCGCGCAAGCAGGCGCTGTCGATGTACCGCGAGCGGTACGCCGCCTTCACCTCCACCGGCATGGCAATCCGGCTGCGGGCCTGCGGAATCCGCGACCTCGATCTCACGCCGAAGTCCTACAACGCGTTGCTGGAACTGGAGTGCCGCACGCTGGAGCAGGCGGGTCGGCTCACCCAGCAGCAGATCCTGCGCAAGACCTCCGGCGATCTGTCCACCGTCGAGGAGATCAACTGGCGGCTCGCCCTCGTCGGCTTGCGGCCGATGGCTCCCGGCGAAGATCCGGACCCGCCGTCGGCCCCCGTGGAGATCGGCCCGACCTTCGGCGCGCTCGGCGTCCGCTGCCCCGACCGCGACGCCGTCGCGCAGATCCGTGCCGCCATCGTCGCGGCCTACGCGGCCGACGGCGCCGAGCTGGTCGACAGCGCCACCTACCTCAACGCCGACGAAAAAGACTGGCGGATGGGCGATCCCGAGTTCAACACCGCCGGTTCCCTGGCTGACGACGTGGTGCTGATCGAGATGTCCTACGGCGGCTGGGTCACCGTCATGAGCATGAACTGGGAACTCGCCCCCGTCGGCAAAAACGTGCTGGCTCTGCGCCTTTCGGCCGAATGGCCGGTACTCAGCGTGACGGCGGTCGCCAACTCCTCCTACGAGCTGGTCCGCTACGAGCACGGCAAGCCCACCCAGTACGCCGCCCTCGGCCTGCCCGCCGGCCCGGCCTCCGCACTCGATGAGCCCTTGGGCCCCTTGGATTTCGGCGTCCTCGCCGCATACGGCGCGAACGGGGCCACCGAGACCAAGCTGCGCTCCGCGTTCGGCAACACCCACTCCTTCGCCAACCTGACCTATCTGCCCTCCGGCGGCATCCGCCAGGTTCGTAAAACCATGCCGCTGATCGATCACGATCACGTGCTGTTCTTCCGCAAGGCCGCGACGCCCGAACAGTGACTGTCCGGTCGGTCAATTCGTGCGATTGGGACCGACTGCGGCGGGTATTAGCCCGGTAACCACAGGAGGTTCCACATGTTGGCAATTGCCGCCGCCGTCGCTTTCGGTCTCGCACTGCTGCTCGATCTCGTTGACGAAACCATCGGTTCCATCAACGATCACACGCTGATCACCCTCGGGCTGCTGCTCGCCGCTCTGCATCTAGCGGGCATCGGCACCGCCGCGCGAACCGGCGGCGGCCGGTCCTGGCGTCGTCGCCGGGTCTAGCAAACCCGTAACTGCGCAGCGCTCCAACTGAATTCGAGTAGTTCCCTACTCACGCGGCCACCCCCGCCCCGGACATACGGTCGGTGCATCGTCAAGGTTCACCGACCGAGTCCAGGAGGTTTTCAACCCACTGCACGACCGAGAAATCAGGTCAGGCGCAGAGGGCGCGGGTGTAAGGAACGACGTCACCGATCCAGCGTCGTAGCTGGCTATCGTCGGCTGTTTCCGGCCAGTACACGAATGTGTCGAAGCCGGTCTCGACGGCGAGATCGGCCACAATGCGGGCCCAGCCCGCGGCGTCGGTGCGAATCGGTTCCTCGCCGCGCAGCGTCACCGGACCGGGCGACTCGGTGCTGTGCCCCACCAGCTGCGCCATACGGGCAACGGCGCCCGGATCCCGCCCCGCGTCAATCGCTGCCGCGGAGATAACGTGTTGCGCCCCTTCCCATTTCTCATCCGGAAGGTAATGCGGGATCGGCGCGGCCCAACCGTCCGCGCTGCGCCCGGTCAGAGCACAGCGTGAAAGTCGCCAGGAACCTCAGCCTTGGCACCGGGTTTCCACATCGCACGGATCACGGCGGTCGCCTCCGCCAGCGCTTGCAGCGCTTCGGGATTCGACCGCCGGCTTGCTTCCCGAGCATCGCCCCCGCGGATCGGCAGGCTCCCCAACCGGCCCACCTTGAAACACCACGCACCCCCGACCCGAGGGTGCGGAGGTGCGAGGCAAAGCAAGTGGGAGTAGCTACTCCGGGCGCAGCGTCAGGATGCGCGGGCCGTCTTCGGTGACCGCGACGGTGTGCTCCCAGTGCGCGGAACGTGAACCGTCCAGCGTCACCACGGTCCAGTCGTCGTCGAGCACCTTCGACTGGGTGGTGCCCAGGGTCAGCATCGGCTCGATGGCGAGGACGGAGCCCACCACGAGCTTCGGGCCCTTTCCGGGGGCGCCTTCGTTCGCCAGGAACGGGTCCATGTGCATCTCGCGGCCGATGGCGTGGCCACCGTAGCCGTCGACGATGCCGTAGGAGCGGCCGTGCAGTTCCTCGGCGGCGCGGGTGCCGAGTTCGATGGCGTGCGAGATGTCGGTCAACCGGTTGCCCGGGACCATGGCCTCGATGCCCGCCTCCATCGACAACTTGGTGGCCTCGCTCAGCAGCCGATCGGCTTCAATGATGGTGCCGACGCCGAAGGTCCAGGCCGAATCACCATGCCAGCCATCGAGAATCGCGCCGCAATCGATCGACACCAGATCGCCCTCGACGAGCACATCGTCCGCGTTCGGAATCCCGTGCACGATCCGGTCGTTCACCGACGAGCAGATCGAACCCGGAAACCCGTGGTAGCCCTTGAAGGACGGCACCGCGCCCGCATCGCGGATGACCTGCTCGGCCACCTCGTCCAACTCCAGGGTCGACACCCCGGGCTTGGCGGCCTCGCGCACGGCGACCAGGGCGCGACCGACAATCGCGCCCGCCGCCGCCATGGCGTCGAGTTCACCGGCGGTGCGGAACGGCACCACCTTCTTGGACTTGCGGCCGAAGACCATCAGGTCAGTGCCCCAGCGCCCGCAGCGCGCGAGCGTTCACGTCATCGACCTCGCCGACACCGTCGACGGAGACGACCAGGCCGTCGTAATGAGTCAGCAGCGGCTCGGTCTCCTCGCGGTACACGCGCAACCGGTTGCGGATGACACCTTCGTTGTCGTCGCCGCGGCCGCGGGCCAGCATGCGCTCGACCACGGTGTCCTCCGGCACGACGAAGCACAGCACCGCGTCCAGCTTGCTGTCCATGTCGCCGAGGATCTTCTCCAGCGCGTCGGCCTGATCGACCGTGCGCGGGTAGCCGTCGAGGATGAAGCCGTTGGCGGCGTCGGGCTCGTTCACGCGAGCTTCGACCATGCGGTTGGTGACATCGCTGGGCACCAGATCGCCGGCGTCCATGTACTTCTGCGCTTCGCGGCCCAGCGGGGTCTGCTGGGAGATGTTGGCGCGGAACAGGTCCCCGGTGGAGATGTGCGGGACGCCAAGCTTGTCCGACAGGAGATCGGCCTGAGTACCCTTGCCGGCACCCGGCGGACCGAGCAGTACAACTCTCACTTGAGGAACCCTTCGTAATTTCGATTCATCAGCTGGGACTCGATCTGCTTCACGGTGTCCAGGCCGACACTCACCATGATCAGCACCGCGGTGCCGCCGAACGGGAGATTCTGCATGCCACCGGAGTTGCCGATATCCAGGAACAGGTTGGGGAGCACGGCCACCAGGCCGAGGTAGAGCGAGCCGGGCAGGGTGATGCGGCTCAAGACGAAATTCAGATAGTCGGCGGTCGGCCGACCGGGACGGTACCCGGGGATGAAGCCACCGAACTTCTTCATTTCATCGGCGCGTTCCTCCGGGTTGAAGGTGATCGCCACATAGAAGTAGGTGAAGAAGACGATCAGGCCGAAATAGATGCCGATGTAGACCGGGTTGCCCGGGTTCACCAGGTATTTGTTGATGGCTTCCTGCCACCAGCTCGGATCCGGGTTGTTCGTCGACGACGTCAGCTGCGCGATCAGGTTCGGCAGATACAGCAGTGACGACGCGAAGATGACCGGGATGACGCCGGCCTGGTTCACCTTCAACGGCAGGTAGGTGGAGGAGCCGCCGTACATCTTGCGGCCCACCACGCGCTTGGCGTACTGGACCGGGATCCGGCGCTGACCCTGCTCGACGAAGATCACCGCGGCGATGATGGCCAGCGCGGCCACACACACCAGGCCGAAGACCAGGCCGCCACGGCTGTCCAGAATGTTCTTGCCCTCACTGGGGATTCGCGCGGCGATACCGGCGAAGATCAGCAGCGACATGCCGTTGCCGACACCGCGCTCGGTGATCTGCTCGCCGAACCACATGACCAGCGCCGCACCGGCGGTCATGACCAGCACGATGATGATCATGCCGAAAATGGAGGTGTCGGCGAGGATGTCCTGCTGGCAGCCCTGCAGCAGCTGGCCGCGCGCGGCCAGCGCCACCAGACCGGTGGCCTGCAGAATCGCCAGGGCGATAGACAGATAGCGCGTGTACTGCGTCATCTTGGTCTGGCCGGATTGGCCTTCTTTTCGCAGTTCCTCGAACCGCGGGATAACGACAGTCAGCAGCTGAATAATGATGCTGGCGGTGATGTAGGGCATGATGCCGATCGCGAAGACCGACAACTGCAGCAGCGCCCCACCGGAGAACAGGTTGATCAGCTGGTAGATACCAGCGTTGTCACCACCGGAAACGAGGTCGATACATTCCTGCACCGCCTGGTAATCCACACCGGGGGACGGCAGCGCGGCACCCAGACGGTACAGCGCGATCAACCCCAGCGTGAAGAGAATCTTCCGCCGTAAGTCCGGAGTCCGGAAGGCCGATACGAAGGCGGAAAGCACAGATCCTCCTGGCGAACGACATGGTCATGCCATGGGCGTCTGTGTGTGAACACAGCACACCATGACGGGGCTTGGCAGGCAATGAATGAAACTCTAACAGTGGCACCGGACGAGTACTTCACTCGTCCGGTGCCACATGCTAATTGCAGAGTACCGTCAGCCCAGTTCGGTGACAGTGCCACCGGCCGCGGTGATCTTCTCCTTGGCGGAGCCGGTCACCTTGTCGGCGGTCACCTGGACCGCGACGCCGATTTCACCGTCGCCGAGGACCTTGACCAGCTGGTTCTTGCGAACCGCGCCGGCAGCCACCAGCTCGGCCTTGCCGACCTCGCCGCCCTGCGGGAACAGCTTGGCGATGGCCGAGACATTGACGACCTGGTATTCGACACGGTTCCGGTTGGTGAAGCCCTTGAGCTTGGGCAGCCGCATGTGCAGCGGCATCTGCCCACCCTCGAAGGCGGCCGGAACGTTCTTGCGCGCCTTGGTGCCCTTGGTACCACGGCCCGCGGTCTTGCCCTTGGAGCCTTCACCGCGACCCACACGGGTCTTCTCGGTCTTGGCGCCGGGGGCCGGACGCAGGTGATGAATCTTGATGGTCATGCTTAGACCTCCTCAACTGTTACGAGGTGGCGCACGACGTTGATCAGGCCACGGTTCTGCGGGGTGTCCTCGCGAACCACGGTCTGCCGGATCTTACGCAGGCCGAGCGTGCGCATGCTGTCACGCTGGTTCGCCTTGGCGCCGATCGTGGACTTGATCTGGGTCACCTTGAGCTGTGCCATTTACTTGCCACCTCCAGCGGCCAGAGCGCGCGCACGCAGCATGCCCGCAGGGGCAACATCCTCGAGCGACAGACCACGGCGAGCCGCGACCTCTTCCGGGCGCTGCAGCATCTTCAGTGCGGCGACCGTCGCGTGCACGACGTTGATGGCGTTGTCGCTACCCAGCGACTTCGCCAGAATGTCATGAATGCCAGCGCATTCCAGCACGGCACGGCAGGCGCCACCGGCGATCACACCGGTACCCGGCGAGGCCGGACGCAGCATGACGACACCGGCCGCCGCCTCACCCTGAACCGGGTGGACGATGGTCGAGCCGATCATCGGGACGCGGAAGAAGTTCTTGCGAGCCTCTTCGACACCCTTCTGAATCGCCGCGGGAACTTCCTTGGCCTTGCCGTAGCCGACGCCGACCAGACCGTTGCCGTCACCGACGATCACGAGGGCGGTGAAGCTGAAGCGACGACCACCCTTCACGACCTTGGAGACGCGGTTGATCGCTACGACGCGCTCGAGCTGGTTCTTGTCGGCCTGCTGATCGCGACGGTCGTTGCCGCCACGGCGGTCACGGCCACCGCCGCGACCCTGGTTGTCGCCGCCACCGGCGGCACCATTCTGCTGTCCGGCGGGTCCGCTGCCGCCGTCACGCCGTTGACGTCCCGGCATCAGACGTTCCCTTCATTCTTGTTTGCAGTCATCAGAACTTCAACCCCGCTTCACGAGCGGCATCCGCGAGAGCGGCGATACGGCCGTGGTAATCGTGACCACCACGGTCGAACACGACGGCCTCGACACCGGCGGCCTTGGCGCGAGCGGCGATCAGCTCGCCGACCTTCTTGCTCTTGGCCGACTTGTCGCCGTCCACCGCGCGCACATCGGCTTCGATGGTCGAAGCGTAGGCAAGGGTCTTGCCGGCGCTGTCGTCCACGAGCTGAGCGTGCAGGTGCCGCGAGGAGCGGTTGACCACCAGGCGCGGACGCTCGGTGGTGCCTGCGACCTTCTTGCGCAGACGGAAGTGACGGCGGGTCTTCGACAGACGACGCGCAGTCGAGGCGTCCTTGCCGCGCGGCTTGCGCTTGGCAATCTGATTTTCGGTTTGCGCCATGATCACTTACCCGTCTTTCCGACCTTGCGGCGAACGACCTCGCCGGCGTAGCGGATGCCCTTGCCCTTGTACGGGTCGGGCTTACGCAGTCCGTGAATCACAGCGGAGATCTGACCGACCGCCTGCTTGTCGATACCGGACACGGAGAACTTGGTGGGCGATTCCACCGCGAAGGTGATACCAGCCGGGGCCTCGATCGGCACCGGGTGGCTGTAGCCGAGAGCGAACTCGAGGTTCGAGCCCTTGGCGGCCACACGGTAACCGACACCGAAGATTTCCATCTTCTTCTCGTAGCCCTTGGTGACGCCTTCGATCATGTTGGCGACGAGGGTACGGGTCAGGCCGTGCAGCGAACGGTTCTGCCGCTGGTCGTCCGGGCGGATGACCTCGAGCTGGCCGTCCTCACCCTTGGAGATGGTGATCGGTTCGGCGACAACGTGAGTCAGGGTGCCCTTGGGCCCCTTGACCGAGACGTTCTGGCCGTCGATGGTCACCTCGACGCCGGCAGGGATTGCGATGGGCTTCTTACCAATACGCGACATTTGTCCTACCTCCCTTACCAGACGTAGGCGAGGACTTCTCCGCCCACGCCTTGCTGCTTGGCCTGACGGTCGGTGAGCAGGCCGGTCGACGTGGAGATGATCGCCACGCCGAGGCCGCCCAGGACCTTGGGCAGGTTGGTGGACTTCGCGTACACACGCAGACCCGGCTTCGAGACGCGGCGCAGGCCCTGCAGGGAGCGCTCACGGCTGGGGCCGTACTTGAGGTCGACGATCAGGGTCTTGCCGACCTGAGCGTCTTCGGTCCGGTAATCAGCGATGTAGCCTTCGCGCTTCAAGATCTCGGCGATGTTCACCTTGAGCTTAGAGTGCGGCGCCTTCACCTGATCGTGGTACGCCGAGTTGGCGTTGCGCAGACGCGTCAAGAAGTCTGCGATCGGATCAGTCATGGTCATGGGTTAGACCTTGACACCTTTCTCGCCGCGGTTCCCATGCAGCACCGGCACCGTTGCGCCAGGACAGATGTCCCAGCCGGAGCCGGTAGTGGGCCTACAGCAATTCGGATGTTCCAGCCGGCAATTGCCGACCGGATGAGTTCTCTTACGAGTTCTCGGTACCTGGGCCGCCCGCGGGGCACGAGGTAAGCACTACCTGCGCCAACTGCGGACACAGATGTGCCCAGACAACCGCTCTAGTGTATGCAAACCCCAGCTAGCCGCCAAATCCGACCCCCACCGGAGGCTCCGATGCCGAGTGGCGGCACGTTTCCTCGAACTGCGCGACCCCGGAAGTAGCTGCCGCTTCCTACCGTCCTTCGCCCGCCGGGCCCGCCCATAGGCCCTCCCACCTGCGACGTTTGTATACGTATACATCTACGTATAAGCTGATCGGCATGCCGCCGAGCGGCCTGAACCGATGAGGAGAACCCGATGGACCGCCCACTACGTAGCCTGCTGACCGGCTCTGGTCCCATCGCCGCATTCCTGCGCTACGTCGTCGTCGGCGGCAGCAACGGCCTGCTCTCCAGCGTGGGCGTCACCCTGCTCGGGCTGGCCATCCCCTTCGCCGTCGCCAACGCCCTGATCACGATCGCCTCCACGATCCTGGGCACCCACCTGCATGCCCGATTCACCTTCACCGCGCGCGGAGCCGCCGGCCCGCGCCAGCACCTCCAAGCGGCCGCGACGGCCGCGGCGGCCTACGCACTGACCAGCGCCGCGATGCTGGCACTCCCCCTGGTCTGCGCCGACCCGAGCATCTGGATCGAACAGATCGCCTACCTCACCGCATCCGCCGTGGCGGGCGTACTGCGCTTCGTCGTCCTGCGCGTGCTGGTCTTTAACGGCACCACTTCAACAACCTGGCTTCAGGTCACAAAGCCGACGGCACGCTCACGCCCCCTAGGGTTCCCCGGCGCGACCGCCTTCGCGGCGAACCCGGCATGACGAAACAGCACCGCAACGTCGTCTCGGGCCTAAGATTGCGTCATGTCGGCCCCCCGCATCGAACGGCCTGACCTCCCCGAATACATGACGTGGGAGGAGTTGGAACGGCTTCCGGACGAAATCGCCGGACAGATCGAGCTATGGGAGGGCCGGGT
The DNA here is from genome assembly GCF_017875645.1 of Nocardia goodfellowii. Lineage (NCBI taxonomy): Bacteria > Bacillati > Actinomycetota > Actinomycetes > Mycobacteriales > Nocardiaceae > Nocardia > Nocardia goodfellowii. Next base: position 424,831 of record NZ_JAGGMR010000001.1, read on the forward strand.
TGTCTGGTTGCGACGCGGGCCCGCTGAACATCAAGCCTTCACTTTCGGCTTGACAGCTGGCCTGAAGCGATGCGCGCGCACCTCTAGCACCGGCCAACCAGAGCAATGCTGGCGGGCCGATTTCGAAACCAATGTCTTCTTCGGACTCACGGGGAAATCGGATTACGTGACGCCCGATTTCGTGGTCTACCGCTGCCTCGATTCTCCCTATCAAGATCTCCGCGCCGTCGACGTCCTGCTGGTCGGAGAGGTTTTGTCGCCGTCGAACAAGCAAACCGACATCGATGCCAAGAAAGCGAAATACGGCAAGGCGGGTATCCCGTGGTATTGGGAGGTGGACTTGCAGCCACAACAGAGTGCAATAGCAACGATCCGCGCCTTCGCACTGGAAAAATCTTCCCCCGATCTACTCCCTGCTGGGGTACGCACCCTCTACCCAGCGAACTACGCCCTAGTAGACAAATGGACTCCCACGTCATCGGATGCAATCGAGATCAACTCTCCGTTTCCTATCCACATTCCTTGGACGGACCTGGAGTTCTAGTCGCCCGCAGCCGAAGGGCCCCGCTCTTTCGATATCGGGCAAAGCTCGCAATGCCTCTGCTAGCAGTTGGCGGGCTGTCACCGCGGTGGGATGATCGAAGCCACGTAGCGCTACCGCGTCGGCGAAGTTTCGCTCGGCGCATGCATGCGCGGCGGTGAATCGGCGGGCTGCCAGTCCGCCGCTGCCCCGCCGCCCAATCGCCGCTGTGCCGCGATCACTCGCTCGAACAACGCAATTGCCTCGCCGAGCCGCCCGGTATGCCGGTAGACATCGGCGAGACAGCCCTGAGACCAGAGCGCCTCGTTGTCGTCGGCTCGATGAGAAATTCGGTGGCGAGACGACCGTGCTGATCGACAACCACCAGCTGCAATGTTCAATTTCACGGTTTGTGTGGCAACCGACTGACGTGAGAGTTCACCCGCCCGCATCGACCACCCAGCACTTCACTCCAGCGTGGCCCTTCCCACTGCTGGTCACCGCGACCTGCATCGTCAAAAGGCACTGCGCCGTTCAATTTTTCGCCGTCATCCGCCATGTCCCCGCTCGTCACAGCCAACTTGCATCTCAAGTTAGCGGAACCAGGCATACAGGGAACGCACAACAGGGACCCGAGCCAGGCGGCTCGGGTCCCTGTTCGTATGTAACTACGCGCTCACAAGGAGCGCGGGCTCACCAGGAGCTCTTGTGCACGCCCGGGAGCTCGCCCTTGTGGGCCATCTCGCGCAGGCAGACACGGCACAGGCCGAACTTGCGGTACACCGCGTGCGGGCGACCGCACTTCTGGCAGCGCGTGTAGGCGCGGACCGCGAACTTCGGCTTGGCGTTGGCCTTGTTGACCAGTGCTTTCTTAGCCATGTGCTCAGTTCTCCTTGAACGGGAAGCCGAGGTGCTTGAGCAGCGCGCGGCCTTCTTCGTTGTTGGTCGCGGTGGTGACCACGGTGATGTCCATACCGCGCGGGCGGTCGATGGAGTCCACGTCGATCTCGTGGAACATCGACTGCTCGCTCAGGCCGAACGTGTAGTTGCCGTTGCCGTCGAACTGCTTCGGCGACAGGCCGCGGAAGTCGCGGATACGGGGCAGCGCGATGGACACCAGGCGATCCAGGAACTCCCACATGCGATCGCCACGCAGCGTGACCTTCGCGCCGATGGGCATACCCTCACGCAGCTTGAACTGCGCGATCGACTTGGTGGCCTTACGGATCTCCGGCTTCTGGCCGGTGATCAGCTCCAGGTCCTTGACGGCGCCGTTGATCAGCTTCGCGTCACGGGCGGCGTCACCGACACCCATGTTCACGACGACCTTGACCACGCCCGGGATCTGCATCACGTTGGCGTAATCGAATTCGCTGTTCAGCGCGTCCTTGATCTCGGCGCGGTAGCGCTCCTTCAGGCGAGGCTGAACCTTGTTCTCAGTGGAGGTCATGTCAGATGTCCTTCCCGTTCTTACGGGAGATCCGGACCCGCTTGCCGCTCTCCTCGTCGGTGCGGTACCCGACGCGAGTGGGGTTGCCATCCGAATCCACGACCATCACGTTGGAGACCTGGATCGGGGCTTCCTGGGTCACGATGCCGCCCGAAGAGGCGCCGCGCTGATTGGCGGAGTTGGCAACGTGCTTCTTGATACGGTTCACGCCTTCGACCAGGACCTTGCCGGTCGCGGGGTAGGCCTGAATGACCTTGCCCTTCGCGCCCTTGTCCTTGCCCGAAATGACGAGAACGGTGTCACCCTTGTGCACCTTCATGTCAGAGCACCTCCGGAGCCAGCGAGACGATCTTCATGAACTTCTTCTCGCGCAGCTCACGGCCGACCGGGCCGAAGATACGAGTGCCGCGCGGATCATTGTCCGGCTTGATGAGAACGGCGGCGTTCTCATCGAACTTGATGTACGAGCCATCCGGACGGCGGCGCTCCTTGACGGTGCGCACGACGACGGCCTTGACGACCTCGCCCTTCTTGACGTTGCCACCGGGGACAGCGTCTTTGACAGTGGCGACAATGATGTCGCCGATACCGGCATAGCGGCGCGACGAGCCACCGAGCACGCGGATGCAAAGGATTTCCTTCGCGCCCGTGTTGTCGGCGACGCGCAAGCGCGACTCCTGCTGAATCACTTCAGCCTCCTTGACCTGGACGTATAAGCACGCCGGATTGCCGACCCGACGGGCATGGTCACGTGCCACCCGAACGCGCGCCTGCCAGCGGTTTCAGTGGTCTGAGCAAGCAAACTCGGACCCAACTGCTGGGGGTTCGCGGCCGAATCGCGGGCATAGCTCCCGCAGGCAACCGGTCTAGTGTAGGGGAAAGCCCAGGTCGACCCAAATCGAGGGTCGGCCTGGGCTGAGTTGATGCCTTTACGCGTCGGCGGTCACGGGCTCGAGAGTCCATGGGCCGCCACCCTGAAGTTCCAGCTTCTGCGTGTGGTGCTGGTCGACCGTACTGCGGTGCGCCACCGAGACCACCATGGTTTCCGGCAGTTCGGTGCGGATCAGCTTGTAGAGGGAGTATTCCAGGCCCTCGTCCACCGCCGAGGTGGCCTCGTCCATGAAGACGACCTTCGGCTTGATCAGCAGGATGCGGCCGAAGGCGAGTCGCTGCTGCTCGCCCGGAGACAGGATCTTGGCCCAGTCGGCTTCTTCGTCGAGGCGATCCGTCAGATGGGCGAGGTGCACCTTCTCCAGCACGGCGCGCAATTGGTCGTCGCTGATCTCTTCCGGCTTGCCCGGGTATTCCGCGGCGACGCGCAGGTCACCGAGCGGAAGGTAGGGGATCTGCGACAGGAACAGCGTGTCGTTGCCGGCCGGTCGATCGATCCGGCCATCTGAGTACGGCCACATCTGGGCGAGCGCCCGCAGCAAAGTGGTCTTGCCACTACCGGACGGCCCCTTCACGACCAGAGCGTCGCCCGGGTTCAAACGGAGTGTCAAGTCGTCGATGAGCAATTCACCGTCCGGTTTACGGACGTCGACCTTGTCCAGCTGCACTCCGTCGGCGAGGTCGGCAGCCGCCATCTTGGGCAGGTCGCGAGACTCGTCGCTAGCCACAAGCAGGCCGTCGAGACGGATGAGCGAAGCGCGGTAGGCCGCGAAGTCGTCATAGGCGTTACGGAAGAACGACAGGGAATCGTGAATGTTGCCGAAGGCGGAGACTGTCTGGTTCACCCCGCCGAGCGTCACCGCACCGCTGAAGAAACGCGGCGCCTGGATCAAGTAGGGAAAGATCACCGCGGCCTGGCTGACGGTGAAGTTCCAGCCCTGGAACTTCAGGTAGCGGAAGACATACTTCCACTGCACCCGAATCACTTCCGCGAAGCGGGCGAGCAGGCCACGCCGTTCTACGTCCTCACCGTGGTAGAACGCCACGCTCTCAGCGGAATCGCGTACTCGCACCAGCGCATAGCGGAAGTTGGCGGTCATCCGCTCGAGCAGGAAGTTGATCCGAATCAGCGGACGACCGATCCAGAACGCGATCACGGTCGTCAGCAGCACGTAGATGAGGACGACGAATACCGCGTCACGCGGAATCGTCACACCGGCGATCGTCATCGGGCCGGACAGATCCCACAGGATCTTGGTGAAGGAGACGATGGAGACCACTGCCTCGACCGCGCCGAGTGAGAGGACGCGCGACTGGGTCACGTACGTCGTGATGTCTTGCTGCACACGCTGATCGGGATTGTCGATGGTGTTATCGATGAACCGGGACCGGTAGAAGGCACGGTCACGCAACCAGTCGGTGGTGACATGCTCGGTCAGCCATACCCGCCAGCGAATATCGAAGGCCAGCGAAGCGTAGAGGTTCACCAGCTGGTTGACGATCCAGATGGCGATCAGCACGCCGAACAGGATCATCGAGTTCCAGAAAGCTTCCTTCGCTTCGGAGACTCCCTCCGCATCCTGCGACGCGAGAGCCGAACCACCGGCCTGCAACGAGCTGAACATGTCGTTGCCCCAGTAGCTGAGCAATACGTTCAACCGGACAACGACCAAGGTCATGAACAGCAGCGCGCCGAAAAATAGCAGCGTGCGCCAGGCACCAGGCCCCTTGAAATATCCACCGCTGACTGCCCAGAACTGGCGACCCCACCTCGTCAAGGTGAGCAGCAGCCCGACAATGATCACGAAAACCACCGTGGTAATCGAGAACGCGATCCCGAGCCACTTCAGTGACTCCAACCACTCGATGCCCCAGTCCCTTGACGTCTTCACACAGGCTTCCCATCCCTGAACAGCTGAAAGTCGGCGCAGTCTAACCCGATTCAGTGACCCGCGCCGCACCTAACCACCGCGATTCCCGCGCACCAGCACACTTCCGGCCTACCGATAACCTCGACGCTGAAGACGGCTTCCTCCGGTTCAGGTCTCCGTGCTCCTGGTGACGCCGACCGCCGCCATCGTGATCTGCCGGTGGCTGCTGCAGGATCAGCTCGTCGATCGCCTTGCCCACCTAGGCACTGAGTTGTCCCGAGTCCGACACGCTGCAGGCGCGTGGGTCGAGTCTGTGTGCTCTACGGCCTTGTGCCCGAGCACGCCAGATGTTCGCATTGTCCCGCGCCTCTGTCACCAACGATTGGATCCGCTTTGCCACTGCCCGCGGCACGTCTTGACATGATCATCGACCGGACACAGAGCTCGATGTTGCTGCGTGGGGTGCGGGCATCGGCATGGCATGTCGGGTTGTTTGTCGTGGTGGCGGTGGCCGCTTCGCTGTGCGTGGTGGCCGGGCCGCTGATTTTTGTTCATGCCGTCACGGGCGCAGGGCGGTCGACCGCTGAACTGTTCGGTTACTTCGCGCTGTTCGCGGCGACGCTGGCGGGGGCCCGACTGCTGCAGGACGCCAAGACCGTGTTGACGAACCGGGTACAGCAGGACGTGGGTTACATAGCCAGCGACGAACTGCTCGGGCGAGTGATGCGGGCCGGTGGAGCGCTGTTCGTCGACACGAATGCCGCCAAGATCGCGGCCTTGGTCCAGAGCTTCAACCAGTCGAACAAAATCTATGTCCAGATGTTCATGATGGTCATCGTCGGCGGCATCTGTGACGTGGTTGTATCCATGATCGTTATCGTTCGCAACATCAACATCCTGGTCGCGGCGTTCGTGGTCGTGTACGGCGGGTTGACCGTATGGATCACCTTGCGCGGCAACAAGGTAACCGAGAAGTATCTGCGTACCGCGCAGCGGAAAACCAATGACAACGCGAACCTGCTCGGCAATGTTGTAGCCAATATCATTTCGATCCGCGTCTACCGCGGGCAGCGCTGGATCGCTGATATCAACCGGCGCAACTACAGCGAGTCACGGACGAACTGGAATGCCTTCTACAGCCGGCGTATCGGCTACGGAGGCCTGCAGGCGCTGCTGGTTTTCACGCAGTACTGTGGCGCTTTCGGTGTCTTGCTCTGGATCTACGACAGCGGAGCCGACCTGGCGCAACTGTTGCTGCTCACGCTCGTGCTCGCGCAGCTGAATCGTCCCTTCGAACTCATCGGAACCTCGCTCCGTGATTTCGCCGTAGCCAAGAGCATGGCCGAACCCGCGATCGAGTTGTTCGACGCGCATGCGCCGGCGAACCCCCGATACGAGCAGGTCGCCGAGCCCGAAACCTCGGTCTTGAAGCGAGCACCAATCATCGAGATCGAGGAACTGACGTACCGCTATCAAGCATCGGGACCCGCTGTATTGAACCGGGTGAACGCCCAATTTTCGCCGGGCCGACTCAATTTCATCATCGGACCATCCGGGGTGGGCAAGTCGACCTTGATGGGTATCCTGCTCCGGCTCAATTCCGGTTATGCGGGAGCCGTCCGCGTCGACGACCGGTCGCTGGACGCGTTCGACGACGACACATATTGGGCGGCAGTCGGGTACGTACCGCAGGAGCCGATGCTCATGAACCTGTCGATACGCGAGAATGTGCTGCTCGGACGGGATTTCAGCGATGACGAGGTGCGGGCCACGCTGGCCCGGGTGGGTCTCGAGCACAAGGTGTCGCAGTTGCCCGATGGTCTGGATTACCGGATCGGCGAAGGCGGTCGCATGCTCAGCGGCGGTGAAAGGCAGCGGTTGTCGATCGCTCGGGCGCTGATCGCCCGGCCTCGCATCCTGCTGCTCGACGAAGCCAGCTCCGCACTGGACTCGACCACCGAAGCCGCGATTCGCACTACCTTGCGCGCGCTCACCGCCGATACGACCGTCATCGCCATCACGCACCGGACCGACACCATCGGCGACAGTGACGAGGTCCTCGATCTCGGGAACCAGGTGCACGCCGTCGCGCCGGCCTGACCCGTTATAAGGTCGGCAGCGATGATCGACTGGCCCATCCCGCTCGCATTGCTGCTGATAGCCGTGGCCTCGGTCATTACTCTCGGCCGTTGGTTCCTCGTCGCGGATCAGCTCATCGATCGCCTGTTCAACTGGGCGCTGGGCTGGGAAGTTCTCGGGCTGACGGTTTTCGTGTGCGTGGGGCGGCTCGGTGGGCCCGAGTTGGCCGAGTATCTGTTTTTGGCGTTCGGTCCTTTGACTATCGCCAATGTTTACGGGATGGCCCGGTTGCTGGGTGGCGCCGATCCGGGGGTGGCGGCGGGGCGGCAGCGGCGCTATAACCGGTTCGGGGCGGTGGCGGCGGTGCTCATTCTGTTCGGGGCGGTGACGGGGTGGACCGACTTCGCCGAATGGGTCTGGGCGGCTTGTAATTTGGTGACGATCGCGGCGGGGCCGCTGGTGATGCGTGCGTGTGTGCGGGAACTGCGGGCCGGCCCGGGGTGGCGGGAGCGGTGGGCGTATGTCGCTCTGCTGGTGGTGAGTATTTATCTCGGCGTCGGTTCCGCGACGGTGGCGGTGCGGGCGGCGATGGGGCTGCCGACGGCGGTCAGCGGGGTGGGTTATGCGATTGTGTCTTATCTCGTTCTGGTGCTCTTGTGCCTGTTGATCGCGATCCCGCTCGTTCTGGCGCTGATAAGACGTGCGGGCTGGGACCGGGATTCGCGCCGCTGTCGCCGCCTGTATCCGCTCTGGTCGGATCTCACCGCGGTAGTCCCGGAAGTCGTTCTGGCGCAGGACGTTTCCTATACCGGCGATCCGGCGCTGCGGTTGTACCGGATCACGGTCGAAATTCGCGACGCGCTGCTGCGACTGAAGCTTTATGGCGCGGAGGACGCACCGCAACCTGGTACCGACATCGACGGGTATGCCCGGTGGATCGCGCTGGCCGCTCGGGCGAGGTCGTGCGGGTTGCCCCCGCATGGCGTCGCGGACACCGGTGCGCTCAACGCCCACGCTGATCGGTCCGCGGAACTGCGCACCCTGTTCGCCTTGGCCGCCGCGTGGCCCGCCGCCAAGGTCGCGATCGGCGCTGCGGAGCAGCCGCAGCGGTGCTGAGCGACGCGCGGGCCTCGGGCCATGCGCGGGCGAGGTCGAAGAGGTGGCGCAGCTCGGTGGCGTGGTCGGTCGGCGGATGGCCCGAGGTGTCGGGATGCGCAGCTGCCGGGGGCGCTCCACTGACCTTGGCGTGCAGAGCCTGCGCTACGTGCCAGGCGTCACCGGTGCCGTTGTGCTCGGACGCGTAGGGCTTCAATCGCATCAACGCGTCCCAAATCTCGACGGTCATCCGGTACAGGCGTAATTCCGGGTCGGGGTGCTGGGTGTCCGGCGCCAGGACGACTTCGGGGACCGCCGCGGTGAGATCTGACCACAGGGGGTGCAGCCGACGGCAGTCGCGTCCGGTCGAGTCCCAGCCGGTGCGCGCCGCCAGCGCTCGCACCAGCGGGATCGCGAGCACCGCGGTGAGCACGCCCAGTGTCAGGAAGGCTGTGTGGGCCCAGGTATTGGAAACATCCCCGGTCCGCGCGCCGCCGAGCACGCCGGATACCTCGATCAAGCCGAGCACTGCGAGCACTCCGACGGGAGCGGCGGCCGCGCTGTAGACGCAGACCGCGAACAGGATGGCGTAGGCGAGTCGCTCACGCGGCGTACGGGATCGGGTACGCATCTCCCGCCAGGACCCGCGCGCCACCAGGACCGCGGATCCGCCCAGCACGATATTGCTTGCTGCCCACAGCATTCCGAGCAGCAGGGCGGTTCGATCGCCGAGTAGACCGAGGATGCCGAGCACCGTGGCGCCGGAGGCCGCGGCCGCCACCGCGTCGTATTTCCGCTGCCTCGCCCAGACACGCGCCGGATCCGCGCCGTGCAGCAGTCTGGCCAGTCCGTAGATATTCGCCACCCCCAGGACGGCCACGGCCAGATACAGCTGTTCGCCCAGCCCGCCGCGGCCGAGCCAACCCGTCACGCCCCACACCAGCATTCCGACCAGATTCCAGCTGAAGGCCCGGTTCAACAGGCGGTCGCTGTTGAGTTCGTTGACCAGCCACCAGCGCCCCGCCAGCACGACGGCCAGGAAGGCGGCGATCGCCACCGAGCCCGGGGTAGGCATAGGAGCTCCCTGCAAAATAGGTTAGCCTTGGCTGACTTAGTGTGAAGAGGGGTCGGCGATGAGGTCTGTTCGAGCGTCTCACGGTCGGGCGCGGGCGGCGGTGGCGGCGGTCGCGTGCACTCTCGCCCTCGGCGTCACCGCGTGCGCGAGCTCAGGCGAGGACTCGGCCGGCGGCGAGGCCGTCACCATCACACACGCGCGCGGTGCGACCGAAGTCGAAGGGACGCCGAAGAAGATCGTCGCCCTCGGCAATCAATGGCTGGATTCCACCCTGGCGCTGGGGGTGACACCGGTCGGCTACATCGACAACGTGGCGGTGCTGTCCAAGACCGCGGCGCCATGGGTGCCCGCGTCCGCGCTGGCGTCGGCACAGGCCTTGAACACCAGCGGAAATATCGCCGAACAGGTCGCGGCGCTGGAACCGGATCTCATTCTGGCTGACCCGTTCCTCGCCGACCAGAAGACCTATGACGATCTGTCGAGGATCGCGCCCACCCTGCCGGGCCTCACCGCCGCGGCGGTCACGCCGTGGCAGGACCAGGTCGCGGCGCTGGGCAAGGCGCTGCGCAAGCCGGATGCGGCGAACGAGGTGATCACCGGTGTCGAAGAGAAGATCGCCGCGATCGCGGCGGCGAATCCCGGACTGCGGGGCAAGACTTTCGCCAGCACCTGGCTGGCCGCCGCCACCCAGATGATGGTGCTGACCGATCCGAACGACGGCTCGGCCAAGGTGTTCACGCAGCTCGGGCTGAGCATCCCGAAGAACCTCACCGACCTGCCCGCCAACCAGGGCCGGCTGGCGCTGTCGCCGGAGCGGGTCGACGAGGTCACCGCCGACCTGCTGCTGGCCGGTTACGCCCCCGGCATGGACGAGAAGTACCGCCAACTTCCGGGCTACGCCGATCTGACATCCGTCAAGAAGGGAGCCGTGGTGTTTCTGACCACCCAGGAGATCAGCGCCGTCAACCAGCCGACCGCCCTGTCGGTGCCCTACATCCTGGACAAGCTGGGCCCGGCTTTCACCGCGGCCGCGAAATAGCGAGGCCGGTCATGTCCGTCTATCCCGATGACACCCGTTTCGCACTCCGCGAGGGCGGCATGGTGCTGGTCACCGCGACCGAAGCCGTCTTGCGGCATCCGACCCGCCGGGAAAAGCTCACCGGCCTGACCGACGTGCAACTGCGCGCGCTACGGCGCCTGCCGCAGGGACCCGCGACCATTTCCGAATTGGCCCGCAGCACCGATGATCTCGAAGTCGCGGAGCTGATCGAGCGGCTGACCGACGGCGGCTGGCTCAGCGTGACCGTGCGGGTGGGCTATCGCGATCTCTACACCCTGCATCCGTCCGGCCGGCCGGCCACCCGGCCGAGCGGCGTCCCGTGGGCGGCCACCCTGTCCACTTACGCGACGCTGCGGCGGGATTCGGTGAGCTTCCTGCTCGAACATCCGAAGGCCTGGTGTGAGTTGCGGATTCACGACCCGCGTCTGCTCGCGCTGCTCGACGGTCCCGGCGCGGCCGACTCCAGCGTGCCGATCGCGATCAAGACTCAGTTCACCGAAGATCTGCTGTGGGGCGGGTTCTTCGTCGGAGATCCCGATACCGAGGATTACTAGTCCAGTCCCGGGCCAGGGCGAGCAAGATCTCCAGTTCGGATTCGATGTCCGCGCCGCACGGCACGTCCAGGCGCAGCAGTGTGAGGGCGTCGCGGATTTCCACGACGGTGCGGTAGAGCCGGTATCCGGGGTCGGCGTCCGGCGGGCCCGGTAGTACCACCCCGGGGACGGCCGCGGTGAGGTCCCGCCACAGTGGTCGCAGTCTGCGGATCTTCCGGCTCTCCCGGTCCCAGCCGCGCCGCGCCGCCGCGATTCCCGCCAGCGGCACGGCGGCCAGGGTGATCAGGGCCACGAACCCCACGCACGAGGCGGCCGTCCAATGCGGTGCGGGGTTGGTGAGCGGACCGCCGGACAGCAATCCGATCCCGCTCGCGACCGCCGCGTGTACCCAGCTGATCGCGCCCACGAGCAAGACGCCGAAGACGAGTTTCTGCCGGCGCGAGGCCGCCTTGGACAGCAGGTCGCGCAGGCAGGCCCGCACCGTGAGGCACCCGGCGACAGCTACCGGCACACTGAAAATCGCCCACACCAGCCAGGATTGCCACATCGGCGCGGATTCGTCCGGGCGGCCCAGCGCCAGCACCACCGCGGCTCCGCCGACCGCCCACCGGTTATACCGCCGGTGCCGTCGGCGTACGAGTTCGGGGCGCGCGCCCGCGAACAACCCGGCCATGCTGACAATCGCGACGTTGACGAATACCCCCATCGCGAGAAACAGCCGAAAGGTCACTTCCGCGAATTCGGTTCGGCTGCCGAACTCCTCGATCAGCGTCGCGATCACCATCAGGCTCAACGCCCGGTTGATCAGCTGCTCGGTGTCCGTGGAGTGGGCATAGCGCCATCGCAAGCCGAGGATGGCGGTGGCATAGGCGAGCGCGGGCAGCGATATCCACAGCGGAATCGGGCCTGGCACCGCACCTCCATCGGGTTCGCTTGTGGCTGCACCGTATAACAGGATCGGCGACACGAAGCACGTGACTCGCAAGTATCCTTAGGCTAACCTAATGCCCATGGGTAGAGGATTCAACGGCGTCATGGTCAAGGCGTGGGGCGGCCAGGACTACCGCCTCACCGTGCGATCGAGCGAGTTCATCACCGACAACTATGTCCGCCTCGGTTTCGACGCGGACGGCCTGCTGGCCGACCATCCGCAGTACCCGACCCAGTATGTGCGGGTTTGGATTCCGGATACCGGCAGCGACAAGTTGCACCATCGCGCCTTCACCCTGATCGACCAGGACCCCGACAACGATCGCCTCTTCATCGAGTTCGCGCTGCACCACGGCCCGGCCGCCGATTGGGCCCGCAATGCCGCCCCGGGCGATCAGCTCGACGTGTCGGTGCTGAACTACGACGCCAAATCTCGCCTGCCCGAAACGGTTCCGAGCGAGTACCTGATCTTCGGCGACACCGCGTCGCTGCCCGCGATCAACTCGCTGCTCGATGCCATCGGCGACACCCCGGCCCGAGTCTTCCTGGAATGGCAGCACGAATCGGACCGGACGCTGCCGTTGCGCAACAAGCCCCACCACGAGGTGACCTGGCTGCAGCGCGTCGACGACGGCCGCCTGATGCGCGAGAAGGCACAGGAAATTACCTGCCCCGACGGCGCTTTCGCCTGGGTCGCGTGCTGCGGGCAGACCACGCGGTCGATCGTGAAGACCTTCAAGAACGTGCACGCGCTGCCCAAGACGGCGCTCAAATACCAGGCCTACTGGAAGTAGCCCGGCCACGGAAGACGCCGCATCGATGAGGGATGCGGCGTCTTCCGTATCTCTTTATGCCGGTGCGGGTTCCAAGCGCCAGCCGCGTGCTCGGGAGCGCTCGTTCCAGAACGCCGCATAGCGCCCACCGAGTGCCAGAAGTTCGGCATGCGTACCGCGTTCGACGATGCGCCCGCCGTCCAGGAACAGGATCTGGTCGGCGTGGGCGATGGTGGACAGCCGATGCGCGACGACGAGAACCGTTCGGCCCCTGGTCAGTTCGTGCACGCCGCGCACCACCACGGCCTCGCTGTGCGGGTCCAGCGCACTGGTCACCTCGTCCAGCAGCACGATCGGTGCCTCCTTGAGCAGCGCCCGGGCGATCGAAACACGTTGACGCTCACCGCCGGACAGCGCCGCGCCGCCCTCTCCCACCCGCGTCTGATAGCCGTCGGGCAGGCGCTCGGCGATCTCGTCGACCCGCGCGGCCTCGGCCGCGCGCAGCAATTCGGCCTCGGTGGCGGAGGGCCGGCCGATCCGAATGTTGTCGGCCACCGACCGATCGAACAGGTAGACGTTCTGGAATACCAGCGACAGCTGATCGAGCAGCGTCGCCGACGGCTGTTCGCGCACATCGTGTCCGCCGACCTCGACCCTTCCGGCATCGACATCGTAGAAGCGTGCCACCAACCGCAGCAGCGTCGTCTTACCTCCGCCGCTGGGTCCGACGATGGCGGTGGTCGTGCCCGCTGGGACCGTGAACGACAGGTCCGACAGCACCGGTTCGCCAGGGCGGTAACCGAACTCGACCTGATCGAAGACCACGCTGGGCGCGCCCGGTGCTACCGGCCCGCTGAACTCCGGCAGGACCGGAACGGCGAGCAGGTCGGTGACCCGATCCGCGGCGGACGCGGCCGTGCGCAGCGCGTTGCCCACCTGCGCGGCCTGGTTCACCGGTTCGATGAAGCGCGAGCTCACCGCGACCAGCGCGATCGCGGCCGCCGCCGACAGCTCGCCGCCGGTTACCCGGCCCACCACCACGTACACCAGCACCAGGAATACCGCCTGCACGCACAGCGCGAACACGATGAGGCCCGGCACGCTCGCCACGATCATCCGCAGACTCGCCGCGCGCTGCCCGGCCAGCGCCGCGTCCAGCGCGCGATTGCCGCGTCCGACCGCACCGAAGGCGCGCAGGACAGGTTGCGCCTGAGCGAATTCGATGACCCGCGAATCGGATTCGGCCGCGGCGGCGTGCAGACGCCGATCCGCGTGCACATATCCGCGGTTGGCCAGGTTGTTGATCGAGTAGAGCACCGGCGCGGCCAGCAGCATGGTCAGTGCGACGCGCCAGTCGATGAACAGCATGCCGAGTGCGACACCGAGCGGGACGATCACGCCGGTGAGAATCTTGGCGAGCAGATAGGCGACCAGGCCTTGGAGTTCACGCACCTGCTCCACCAGCAACCGCGGCAGCGGACCCGCGGCGCGTTGCTCGAACCAGCCCAGCGGCAACGCGTTCAGGTGATCGCCGAGCCGGGTCTGCAAACCGTGCTGCATGCCCACGCCGATGCGCAAGCCGATGGCGGCCTGGAGGTAGCCGAACACCACGACACCGCCGACGGCGAGCAGCATCCCCGCCATCCAGAGCCAGGCGCGGCCCAGTTCGTCGTCGAACAGCGCCCGCAGCACCGGGATCAGCAGCAGATAGGCGGCGGCCTGACTGAGGGCCTGCGCGGTGATCGCGGCGAAGAGTTTCGGTGTGAGCGGGGCGAATTCGGCCGGAATCAGATCCAGTACCTTGCGAATCATCGTGCCTCGGCTTCGATCATGGCCAGCTCACCCAGCGCGGCCTCGTTGATTTCCCACAGCCGCTGATAGGTGCCGCCCGCGGCGCACAGCGTGGCCTGCTCACCCTGTTCGACCAGGATTCCGTTCTCCAGCACCAGGATTCGGTCCACGCCGGTGATGGTGTGCAGCCGATGCGCGATGACGAGCACGGTGCGCCCGGCGACCAGCACCGCCAGCGCGTCCTGCACGGCGGCTTCGGATTCCGGGTCGGCGAAAGCGGTCGCCTCGTCCAATACCAGGACCGGTGTGTCGGCGAGCAGCGTGCGAGCGATCGAAAGGCGTTGCGCCTCACCGCCGGACAGGCTCGCGTCCACTCCGATCTCGGAGTCGTAGCCACGTGGCAGCGCCATGATGCGGTCGTGGATGCGCGCGGCCCGGGCCACCTTCTCCAGCGCCGCGTCGTCAGCGTCGGGGCGGGCCAGCAGCAGGTTCTCGCGCACGCTGCCGCGCACCAACCGCACGTCTTGGAAGACGAATCCGACCGTTCGATAGAGCTCTTCGGTGGAGAAGTCGCGAATGTCGCGGCCGCCGATGGTGATTCGGCCGGAGCCGACGTCATAGAAGCGCGGCAGCAACTGGGCCAGCGTGGACTTCCCGGAACCGCTCGGGCCGACCAGCGCCGTGATCGTGCCCGGCGCCAGTTCCAAGTCGATATCGCGCAGCACCTCGTGCCCGGCGCGATAGGCGAATCCGACGCCCTCGTACCGCACCACACCCGGTGCCGCGGTCTCGGTTTCGAGATGTGCCGGCGCGCTGAGCTCCGGAGTCTGTTGCAGCTCGGACAATCTCAATGCCGCGGCGCCGCCGGAGCGCAGGGCCTGCGCGCTGTACCCGAGCCCGGTGAGCGAGCTGCCGACACCCAGACCGACCAACAGGAAAGGCAGCACATCCAGGGCGGGGAGCCAGCCCAGGCCCACCGCGGCCAGTCCCGCCGCCAGCACCACCAGCATGACGAACACCGGCATCACCACGATCTCGGACGCCGCCTGCACCTTGATGATCGGCGTCTTCATCCGGTCCACGCTGCGGGCCTGATGATCCACCGCCGCCTGGAATTCGCTGTGCGCCTTGCCCGCCTGACCGAACGCCCGAACCACCTGAATGCCGTCGACGAACTCGATCACGGCCTGCTGGGTGCGCTGCTCGGACCGGTTGTAGACCACCATCCGGTCCCGGCCGTCCACATCCAGGATCCGGCTGTAAAGCACCGCGAACGCGAGCACCGGCAGCAGCAGCGCCAGCGTCAGCCGCCAGTCGACGGTGCACAGGTAGCCGAGGGTGAGCAACGGGACGGTGAGCGCGCCGACGAACTCCAGCCGCGCGTGCGCCACCAGGTAGTGCAGCGCCTCCACGTCGTCGGAGAGGAAGCGTTTCACGCCGGCCGAGGAACGTTCGTCGAACCAGCCGAGCGGGACCCGGGCCAGTTTCGCGGCCAGCGATCGGCGCAGGCTCAGCTGGTAGCTGCCGTCCACCAGGTGTGACCAGGTCAGCGCCGCGGCTTGCAGCACGGCGCGGATGCCGAGCGCCACCCCGGCGATGGTCAGCAGTCGTCGCACGCGGTCGGCGTCCACCTGGTCGGCGAGCAGCTCCCGGCAGGCGTCGACGATCAGCACGAAGGGCAGCACCGTGTAGGCGGAGGCGAGCACCATGATGACGCTCGCCCCGAGTAGCGGCATGCGCACCGGCGCGAGAATCTCCTTGCGCGCCTGCGCTTCCTGTTGTTTGCGCGATTTCAGCTGCGCCCTGGGTTTACGGTTCCCCGTCTCCGCCGCGGCCAGCGGCTCGACCTCCACCGTCATCGAAACTCCCCTTCTCGACTTGCGGCCCCTGACATCGGAGCCACAAGGAAGGCTAACCTAAGTCGCTGGGCGCGTCCGGTGTTGGCGCAAATCGGACACAGCACGCCGAACCGGAATCAGCGCGGTGGCACGCCTTGTTATGCACAGGCATGACCTCCACGGCAGATCGTCCCGTCGTCGACCCCGCGACCCCGTTGGGCGCCAAGGTCGCCCCCCGCCTGGAACAGGAGGGGTTGATCTGGCTGACCACCGTGGGAGCGAGCGGCACCCCGCAACCCAATCCGGTGTGGTTCCAGTGGCGCGACGGTGAATTCCTCATTTTCAGCGAGCCTGGACAGGCGAAAGTGCGCAACATCCAGCGCAACCCGCGGGTATCGCTGAACCTGAACACCGACGGCGGCTACGACGTCGCCGTCCTCACCGGCGACGCCCGCATCGACGACACGGCGCCCGCGGCGGAGGAACTCGCCGCCTACGCGGCCAAGTACGCCGACGGCCTGCGATCGTTGGGCATGACCGCGGAAAAGTTCTTCACCGACTACTCGGTAGCGATCCGCGTCGTCCCCGATCGTTTGCGGGGATTCTGACGCCCTGAACCAACCGAGCAGTTCCGGCCTTTCCCAGTTCACCGTTTAGCTCTACGATCCGGCAGTTGTGAGCACCGGCGGGGATACCGAGACAAAGCGCGATAAACGAGTATGGGCGGCGGTGACGGTCGCGGGCGTCATCGCCGGATATCTGGCGGTACTCCTGGCCGACCCGCGGCACTACTACACAGACGACACCGAGGCGCAGTACGCGCCCATGTGGGTCGCGCTCGGTAACCGGTTGCGCGACGGCGAGTTTCCCTGGCTGATCCCGCACGAGTGGATGGCGGGCAACTACACCATCGAGGAAGCCGGGCTGTACAACCCGCCGCAGCTCCTCGTGCACTTCCTGGCGCCCTCGTTCGACAATCTGGCGCTCTACGCGACGCTGGCCAAACTGGTGTTCTCCATCATCGCGGCGCTCGGCGTCTACCGGATCTGCCTGGCCTACGGCGCTCGCGCGTACTGGGCCGCGGTGGCGGGCATCGCCTTTCCGCTCAGCGGCTGGTTCCTGTTCTTCGATCAGGCCAGCTGGATGACCTGCCTGACGGCCACCGCGTGGATGGTGCACGCGTGGGCGTCGGCGGTGCGGTACGTGCGCGGGCAGAGCGGGCCGATCTCCCTGTTCGTATTCTTGTATCTGGCGCTGACCGTCCAATATGCCTTTCCCGCGGTCGAATCCGGACTGCTGATGGCCACCATCGTGGCCGGGGAGTACCTGCACCAGCGACAGTGGCGACCGGTGCTGAACCTGATGCTGGTCTCGGCGCTGGCCGCGTCGGCGGCGCTCATCGCCAACCTGCCGGGCCTGCTGTCCTCGCAGTACACCTGGCGCGGAAACGCGCGCATCCACAACGATCCATTCCTCACCGTGCCGTGGTCGGAATCGCTGAACGCCAGCCTGCCCAGCACCACACCCGCGTTCACCGCCTGGTGGGGGCATGTCCAGCCGCTGCCGATGGTGTACATCGCGTGGTTCCTGATTCCGGCGCTGGCGTTCATCGACTGGCGGGCGGCGGCCCGCTCGGCGCGCGAGCTCAGCAGCGTCGCCCTGTTCGCGACCGCGGTCCTGATGTGGACGGCGGGGCCGGGCGCGATCGGGCCGCTGCGCTGGCCCGCCCGGGTGCTGCCGATGGTCGCCCTCGCGCTGCTGGTGCTGGTGTGCGTATTGCTCAGCCGCCACGGCACTTTCGCGGTGACCCGCAATCGATTATTCGCGGCGGGCTGCCTGATCGGCCTGCTGTTCATCCGGTCGTTCTCGGCCGCGCCCGAGATCGTGCTCCGGCACCTCGTCGCGGTCCTGGTCGTCGCGGGCCTCGGCGCCGCGGCGGTCTGGCTGGCCCGCCGTCGCGGTCCCGCCCTGGCCTGCGGCTTCATCGCGGTGGTGATGTTCCCCATCGCCTACACCCAGGTGGCGATCGCGCCGCAGACGCCGATGTCGTACAACTTCCCGGAGCGACGGTCCACGATGACCGCCGCCTTCCCCGACTTCGACGGCGTCACACTGCAATTGGCCGATCGCGCGATTCTCGGCCCGCAGGACCGCGACAGCACCGCCGCCTACGGCTCGCTGGCCATCGGCAACTACGCCAAGGCGCTGGGCCTCGATTACGTCAACGCCTACACCCCGATCGGGCACGCACCCTTCGCCGGACAGCTGTGCATGGCCTGGGACGGCAGCACCTGCCCGGACGCGTTCCGGCGCGCGTTCAGCGCCGAACCCGAGACAGGTGCGCGGATCGTCGATCTGATGAAGGTCGACCGCGTGGTGCTGCACCGCGCCCAGTACCCCGACGCCGGTCTGCACCCTGCCCCAACCGGCTGGAAATGGGTCGGCTACCCCGGCCACGAACGCTACATCTGGGTGCTCGAACGCGAATCCGGCCTGCTCTCCACGGTGAACGGACTGGTCGCGCACACCATCGACGCCACCGCCACCTCCCGGGCGAGTGACGAGGCCGCCGCCCACTTGCGCGTCAGTTCCCGCGACGGCGGGCGCGTGGTGTTCGCCCGGCTCTACTGGCCGGGCTACCGAATGACACTCGACGGTGCGGAGATCCCGGTCAGCGCGGTAGCCCGGACGTTCCTCGCCGTGGACATCCCCGCCGGCACCGACAACGGCGTCCTCGAACTCACCTGGCGACCGCCGGGCTGGAAGGCCGGGCTGGTCGGCGCGGTCGTGGGCGTGACGGGGACGGCGCTGCTGCACTGGGCCTACCTGCGCAACCGCCGCCGCGACGCCGAGGCGCCGCCGCTCGAGCCGCTCCCGGCCGAGCTGCGCGAACCGGAGCCGGTCCGGGTGTGACCAGCGCCTGACCGCAGGGCATAGGGTCGATGTCGATGAGAAGGAGACAGCAACCGCCACTGCCCAAGCGGTTCGGGCTCGATCCGGCCCGGCTGCGGCTGCCGGAGGACGGGCCGTGGGCGACGATCCGCGACCACCTGGTCGAGCGGTTGCCCCGGGTCGACCCCGCGCGCATCGACGAGTTGCTGCGCCAGGGCGGGATCGTGGATCTGGCGGGCCCGATCGCGCCGGACGCGCCCTATGTGCCCGGCGGGGCGGTGTGGTTCCACCGGGATCTGCCCGAGGAAACCGACGTGCCGTTCGACATCACCATCGTGCACCGGGACGACGACCTGCTCGTCGTCGACAAGCCGCATTTTCTGGCGACCATTCCCCGCGGACAGCACATCCGGCAGACCGCGCTGGTCCGGCTGCGCCACGAGCTGGGGCTACCCGAGTTGATCCCGGCGCATCGGCTGGACCGGGTGACGGCGGGACTGATCCTGTTCGTGATCAATCCGGCGCGCCGCGGCGCGTATCAGACGATGTTCCACAAGCGTTCCGTGCGTAAGGAATACGAGGCGATCGCACCATACGATCCGGCGTTGGACCTTCCCCGGACGGTGCGCAGCCGGATCATCAAGGAGAAGCAGGTGCTCGCCGCGCAGGAGGTACCGGGCGAACCGAACGCGGAAACCGTGGTGGAGTTGCTGGAACATCGCGACGGACTCGGGCGCTATCGCCTGAAGCCGCACACCGGCCGGACCCACCAGTTGCGGCTGCACATGAACGGGCTCGGGATACCGATCCTCGGCGACGACTTCTATCCCGTGCTCACGGACAAGCCGGTGAATGACTTCACCCGCCCGCTCCAACTGCTGGCCGCGGCCCTGGAATTCACCGATCCGATCACCGGCGAACCCCGGCGCTTCGAAACCACGCGCACGCTCCAGGCGTGGACCGATCCCCAGGGCTGGGCCGAGGGCTCACCGGCCACGTTTGCCAGTCGGTGGCCATAAGCGCGCACCGTCCGGGTATGGCGGAAACGATGACGGGTCTTTCGGGGGATACAGCGGGTGCGGGATCGATCCGTACACTGGGCCGGGTGCTTCAGACGGTCGTCGAGGAGCCGGGCCCGGTCCGGCGCAAAGTGCACGCCTACATCGATGTCGCCGTGGTCGTCGTCGTGCTGGCCGGCACCAACCTGATCGCTCACTTCACCACCGCGCTCGCGAGCATCCTCGCCGTCCCCATCGCGGCCGTCATCCTGCTCGCGCTGATGCGCAAACGCGGGCTGGGCTGGGCCGAACTCGGCCTGTCCCCGCGGCACTGGCGGCGCGGCACCGTCTACGCGCTGGCCGCCGTCGGCATCGTCCTCACCGTGGTGGCGATCGGCGCGCTACTCCCCCTGACCCGCCCGTTCTTCCTCGCCGACCGCTACGCCACCTTCTCCGGCGCCCTCATCGCCTCGATGATCGTCATCCCGCTGCAAACCGCCATCCCCGAGGAACTGGCCTTCCGCGGCGTCCTGCACGGCACCCTCGACCGCGTCTACGGCATTCGCGGCGTATTCGCTTCGGGATCCCTGCTTTTCGGTCTCTGGCACATCGCTTCCTCGCTGGGCCTGACCAGTACCAACCGCGGTTTGACCGCGCTGCTCGGCGGCGGCCTCCCCGCGCAACTGGCCGGTATCGGCTTGGCGGTGCTCGCGACCGCCGCCGCCGGCACCCTGTTCACCTGGCTCCGCCATCACACCGGCAGCCTGCTCGCCCCCATCGCCCTGCACTGGTCGGTCAACGGCGCCGGCGCATTGGCCGCCGCGCTCGTCTGGCACACCACCGTCGCCTGAAACGCGAAAGGCCTTCCGCACCTGCGAAAACGGGAGTCAGGAGGGCGTCGGCGTTGACGTCCGGAGACAGCCGGTTTACGCTCGCTGCGATCAAACGTATGTTCGAGCAAACTTGTCGCCACCGGTGCGGTGGGCACGTTACCTGGTTCAGGAAGGTTCGCGATGCTCGACGAACAGTCGAACGGCGGAGCCGGCAGTTCTGAGATTGCCGCATTGGCGGAGCGGGTTGCGACGGCGCGCGGGAAGCTGCCCTTGCAGCACGACGCAGCGCTCGTCGAAGTGCTTTCCGAGGACGAGATCGCCGCCGAACGCGAGCTGGCGGAGTGGATTCGCCAGCAACGGCGCGGTCAGCGGCGGCGAGCCGTGCAGGACGAGATCGCCGCGGAGAAGCGCGACCGGCGGACCTCCACCGCGATCAAACGCGTGGAGGAGGCGGACGCGCGGTGGCATCGGCGGGCGCTCGCGGCGCGGCGCCGAGTCGCCAATCAGGATGCGCGGCTGGCGCAGTTGTATCGCCGCGCGGAATGGTCTTCCCGGGCGCTGATCGGCGTTGTGGTGCTCGGCATGGTGTGGGCCGGGGTCAATGTGCAGCACAACCTCGTGCCCAGCGGAGACATGTCCGACCCGCTGTACTGGCTCAGCTACGGCATCGAGGCGATGATCTCGATCCCGATCATCACCATCATGGTGGTGGCGACGACCGCGGCCCGATGGGGCCGGGAACTGCCGCGAGGCAAGATCGTCTTCTTCGAAATAGCGTTGCTGGGCACGACAATCGGACTCAACGCGGGCCCGCACCTCGCCGCCGGACACTGGGGCAAGGCCGCCGAATACTCGATCGCACCCGTGATGGTCGGCGTCGTGATCTGGTTGCACGCCTGGGTTTCCGCGCGATACGCCCAGCTCATCGACAGTGTGGAGGTCGTGGACGACAGCGCGTACCGCGAGCCGCCGAACACCGGTTCGCCGCAGCCGAACGGGCACAGCCACGAACCACGGAACCACCTCGACGAGATTCCGCTGCATCGTCTCGATAGTGCAGTGACACAAGGTCTCTCGACGCACCAGCTGCCCGCTGTGCCCCAGTACAACGGGCGACCGGCGACCAATGGTCACCACCTGAACGGCACCAACGGGTACGCGTTGGCCGGTGTGCGCCCCAGCGACACCAACGGCTACCCGTCAACCGAGACCCACCTCAACGGCCACGGAGTCAAGGACACCTTTCGCTCCAACGGCACCAATGGTTATGCGGTCGACACGACCTTTCACACGCACGGTTCCAATGGGCATGCGGCAACCGAGGCGTTTCACAGCAACACCTTGAACGGGCACGCGGGCGACCACACCATTCACCCCAAGGGCATCAACGGGCATACGGGTGGCGAAATTCTTCACCCGGACGGCACTAATGGGCACGCGGGCGACCGAACCGTTCACTCGAACGGCACCAATGGGCACGCGGGTGACCGAACCGTTCGCTTGGACGCCGCCAACGGGCACGCAGGCGACCGAACCGTTGACCTCAACAGCTCCAACGGGCATGCGGTGAATGGCAATCGAATCCATCCCAACAACGGTTCCGCGAACCCGCCGACCAGCAGCGCGGCGCGGGCAACCGAAACCTCCGTCCGTCCCAGCGACCGCAACGGGTATGAGGTAGCCGACTCCCCTACCCACCCCCGCTCGGCGACCGATTCCCGTACCCACCCCAACAGCCACTCCGCGACCGATTCCCCTGCCCGCCATAGCAATACCAACGGCAAAGCGGCGACCAACCCCGCTATCAACTCCAGCGACACCGGCGTCCCGGCGGCAGCCAACTCCAGTACCCGCCTCAGCGCCACCGACGGCAACGCGCCGACTGAAACCCACACCCTTTCCGGCGACACCAGCGGCCACGCGCCGACCGAAACCCACACCCGTTCCGTTGACACCACCGGCAACGCGGATGCCGCAACTCGCCACAACGCCCACACCCAGAATCGTCCAGCCGATAGCGCTGCCGCTCAATCCACCGAAGCCCACGTCCCCGCCGAACCCGAGCCCACCTCGCGTCCCGCGCGCTCCGAACCGGTCGTCGAACAGCTCACCCTCGACGATGACCCGGGCCCCGAACCCCGCCATCCCCGCATCACTCTCGATGCCATCGCCGCTGCCCGTGCGGCCGTCGAGAATGCTCCCGAACCGCTTCCGATCGTCGAACCGGACGAGGAGGACGGGGTTTGGGCGGTCGCGCGGGCCATTATCGAGCGCCGCATGTCGAAGCTGCCCGTCGAGCAGGTCGCCGAAATCCTTACCCTCGCCGACCAGTCCTGGACACCGACCGGCATCGGCAGCGAGGTCGGCATCTCGTCGGTCGCGGTCTCCAGAATCCTGGAAGCCGCACGCAAACTGCGCAATCCGTACGCGCTGGCCACCTAGACCTCACAAACACGCCCGGAGGGACAACACGCACCGCCGGACACGCGACGGTTAGGTCGCTGCTTGCACGGTGTGCAACGATCCGACACGTGATGCGCAGCGTGGAGATCACCGCCGCCCTGACGGGACCGATCGACCGAGAGCATCGGTCCAGGCTGTACTGGGAGCGCCTGATCGAGTTCAGCCTGGATTGCTTCATCTGCGAAAGGGCCGGGCGCACAACGATCTTGAAGTACGGTGCCGAACGCGCCATCTGCAGCGGCGATACCGAGCACGGTCAGCATTTCAGCGCGGCGCGCATTTCCTCGTTCGACCACACGCACGGTAGCGATCGAATCGTGCTGCGCTCGATCGTGGATTTCTGGTGGGCCCCGTTCGACGACACCAAGCGCGACCTGCAAGCCGTGGCGCCGACCAAAACACCTTGGGTGCGTTTACATCTCGGCTATTCGTGCCCGCACAAGGACGAGGCGGGCAAGGAGTCGATCCAGACGAACCTGGTGCGCCCGTACGAATTGACCTGTGCCCACTGCGAAACCCTCATCGCCGTCAACGAGGAGTCACCCGCCATCCGGCTGCTGGCCTGATCAGCACGAAGGCCCGCCTCCAAATCGGGAGCGGGCCTTCGGCATTCGCCTATTTCGCCCGGCCCCCGCTGCTGGACCGAACCCGGGAGTCGTATACCCCGGCCGGAGCGAGCGGCGGCTGCCCGGCCCCGCGATCACCATGCCCGGGCCACCACGCGGCCCGGCCGATCAGCGCGGTCACAGCCGGCGTGAAGAACATGGCCATCACGAAGGCGGCGATTCCGATACCGATCGAGATGGCGAATCCCATCTGCGACAGCGTGTTGTTGCCCGCCAGCATCATCGAGGCGAAGGTGCCCGCCAAAATGATCCCGGCCGCGGCCACGGTGGGTCCGGTGTGCCGTAGGGCCGATGCCGCGGCTTCCCGCGGACTACGCCCCTCCCGCGCCTCCTCCCGCAAGCGGGCGACCATGAGGATGTTGTAGTCCGTGCCCAGCGCGACGACGAACAGGTACATGATCACCGGCAGCGTGAAGATCAGCCCGGAATTGCCCTGAATGTGTTGGAACACAAGCACTGTCGAGCCCAGCGTCGCCGCGAAGCCGAGGAACACCGACGCCATCAGATACCAGGGCGCGACCAGACTGCGCAGCAACAGCGCGAGCACGAGCATGATCAGCACCGCCGCCACCGGGAACACGATCGCGTAATCGTGGTTCATCGCCGCCTGGAAGTCGACGAACACCGAGGTGATGCCGCCGACCAGCGCGGTCGTGCCCGGCGGCGCGGCCTCGTGGGCGATCGCACGCAGCGGACCTCGCACCGTGTCGAGGGCCGCGTCGGATTCCGGTGCGTCGGCCAGCGTCACCTGGAAGTCGGCCACCATCTTGTCCGCCGACAACTGCGCGGCGCCGACCTGCCCGACTCCGGGCACCTGAGCCAACGTGGTCCGGTATCCCTCCAACTGCTCGGCGGTCAGCGGCCCATCCGATCGCAGCAGCACATCGGACGGCTGGGTCGCGCCCGCGGGCAAACCCTTCAGCAATTCCTTGTTGTAGACCACGGATTCGGAGGCATCCGAGGTCGACCCGGAACCGAGGTCGAAGGTCGGGTTGAACCCGATGGCCAGCACACCCAGGGCGACCAGCACACCGCCGGAAACGACGGCGAACAGTCCGGGGCGCCGGCCCATGGCGTTGCCGACCGCCGCGAAGCGCGCGCTCGCGGGCTCCGACCGCCACGACTTCGACGGCCAGAACACCTTCGTCCCGAGCAGCGAGACCACCGCGGGCACCAGCGTCAATCCGGCCACCAGTGCGACCGCGACCGCGATAGCCAGCGCCGGGCCCAGCGCCCGGAACATCCCGAGACTGGACAGCACCAGTGCCATGAACGCGATGATCACCGCGCCCGCCGCCGAGGTGATCGCTTCGCCGACGCGTGCGACGGCGCTGACCATCGCCGTCTTCGGATCCTCGCCGGCGCGCAGCCGCTCCCGGTAGCGGAACATCAGGAACAGGATGTAGTCGGTGCCGACACCGAACAGCACGACCAGCAGGATGGAGTTCACCGAGGTGTCCATCTCGAGGTCGAAAGCCTTGGCCGCCATTGCGATCAAGCCGCCCACGGTGCCGGAGATCGCGCCGATGACGACGATCGGCAACAGCGCGATCACCGGACTGCGGAAGATCACCAGCAGCAACACCAGGATCAGCACGATCGTGGCGATGCCGATGATGGCCATGCCCTTCTCGCTGGATTCGGTCTGGTCCAGGGTCGAGGCCGCCATACCGGTGATACCGGCTTTCAGCTCGGTGCCCGTCACCCGCTCGCGCAACTGTTCGCGCAGTGCCCGCACCGCGTCGCCCTGCGTCTTGTCCGCGGGATTGGTGACCTTGTCCATCTGTACCGCGATCACCTGGATCAGGCGGTTCTCCGACGGTGGTGTGGGATGCACGCCGGTGACGCCCTTGACGTGCTCCCCGGCGAGTTCGGTCGCCGTCGCCAGGACCGAGGCGGAGTCGGATTCGGTCAGTGGGGCGCCGTCCTCGCGCGCCACCACGATCAAAGCGGCCGGGGCCGAGGCCTGCGGGAAAGCCTTCTCCTGCAGTTGCATTGCCTGGATGGATTCGTAATGCGAAGGCAGGAACGAAGATTGGTCGGTGGTCGAGGTGAATTCCGGCGCCGTGGCCAAGACCGCGACGATGGCGACGGCCCACAGGCCGATCACCTTCCACGGGTGATGGACGACAACGCGCCCGAGTCGAGCGAACATGCGGAGATCCTTTCGAGGGCTCGACGTCAGACGTCCAGGTCCTGAGTGCTCGGGTTCTGCACGACGTCGGCGACCTCGCAATAGATGCGGGCGGGCACGCGCTCGCGGAGTTCCTCTAGCGTGTCGAGGATTTCGACGGTGTAGTCACCCGCCCCGTGCGCATCACCCAGGGGATTGACGGATTGCGAAAGCCAGCTCTTCCAGTCGTTGCCCCAATTGCACACCTCGGCCAGTTCCATCCAGTTCGACTGCCGCTGGTGCACCACGTATTTGCCCTTGCGGCTGCGGTAGACCCGGATCACGGCGACACCGGCCGCGCCCGCGGTGCAGGTCTCCGCGAGGCGCTTGCCGTAGAACCGCTGGGCGCGGTGGCCGCCGGGTCCGACCTTCAGGGTGATGTGCTCCAGGTCGTCCGGCGTTTTGGTGACGTCGACGGGCTGTGGGTCGGTGGTCATGATCCCCTCAATTTCATAAAAGGTTGCGCAATTTTGCATGCGTCAAGTAACGGCGGCGCCCCTTACCTTCGGCCCGTCGTACCTGTTCGAACTGCGGATTTCGTGTATCGCCACTATAAGTAGATGTATACGTATAACGCAAGACCGAACGGCGGCTTCATTCATGGGATTAATCGCTGGCATGCCGCCCAGGCCGTGCCAACCTGACGGTGCTAGTCGGCACGGGGCAGCCATGACCTCGGCAGCAGCGTCGCCGGAATCGCGATCGATCCGTCCGGCGGGTCACTCCGCCGGTCTAGCGCACATCCCGGCCGCCGGGCACAGTGGAGGTATGGCGGTCGCGAGCGGGTCCCGGATTGATCGAGAGACGTTGCGAGAGCATTTGGTCCGCACCAGGATCGCCGGTGAGGTGGCCACTTCGCGTGAGGCCAATCTGGCGAACTTCCGGCTCATGGTCGCTCGCGACCCTCGCTATCAGTTCGGGTTGCGCCTGCGCGAGTGGACCTTCGAGGAAACCCTCGCCACGATGGCCCGCCTCTGCGGCGTCAACCCCGACCCCGCGCACGTCCACGGTGTCGACACCATCGACCCCGATCGCACCATCGACGCACTCGACGCCATGGCCGAGCGGATCGCGCACGCCGCCCGCCACCGGTCCACCGTCCTATTCGCCACCGGTCATCCCGCCACCCTGATGGGCGTCTACCGCGCCGTCGCCGACAAACTCCTGGCCGCGGGCTGCACGATCCCCACCCCCGCCGAGAACTGGAGCTACGCCTCCTCCACCGACGGCCTCAAATACCGCGAAATCACCTACACCTCGGGGGTGGCCGCGCTGGTCAGCAAGGCCGGGGAATATCGCCACACCCACGACCCCCAGCCCATGCAGGCCATACTCACCGAACTGCGCGGCACCGGCACCTGGCCCGCCCTGGTGATGGCCGACCACGGGTGGGCGGGGGCCGCCGGTGAGGCCGGCATCGAAACCGTCGGCTTCGCCGACTGCAACGATCCGGCACTCTTCGTCGGCCAAGCCGAAGGGAAGATCGCGGTCACCGTCCCGCTCGACGACGGCATCTCCCCCACCCACTACCGCCCGCTCATCGCCTACCTCTTGGCCCGCGCCGGTTTAGCGGACTGAGTCCAGCGGGCGGCATGTCGCTCGGCACGCTGTCTCCCCGCCCGGCGCGGGCAGCGGTGTGTGGCAGGCTGGTGGCGGACAGTGTTCAGGTTGCGGCCAACTGGAAGTCGGACTGGGACGGTAGGCATCGCTGGTGAGAATCTGCCGTAGAACCCGTGGCGCACTCGTCGCCGTCGCCGTAAGTGCCCTGGCCGTGAGTTGTTCGTCCGAGCCGGCCGCCGACTTCACCGCCACCAAGGACCAGCCCTTGGTGATCAGCCTGGACGAGTTGCTGGCCGAGACCGGGGGAACCGCGGCGGTCGCCATCGCCAATCCGCGGCACGGGACCATTACCCGGCGGACCGACGGCGCGGTGGTGTACACACCGGCTGCCGGATACACCGGACCGGACAGCCTCGAGGTCACCACGACCGACGCGGTCCGGCTGTACACCACCGATATCCAGCCGCTCGGTGAGTTCGGCGGCGTGACCGTACAAGGCAGCGCTTACGGTTCCGCGCTGGTACCGGTACCAGGATCCACCGACGAGTTCTACGGGCTCACCGATCGCGGACCAAACGTGGACGGCAAAGCAAAGAACGAAAAGCTCGCCGTGCTACCGGATTTCACCCCGCAGATCGCCAAGTTCAAGCTGATCGGCAACAAGGCCGTGGTGCAGTCGACCGTCCTGCTGCGCGATCCGGCCGGGCGCCCCTTCAACGGGCTCGTGGACGTGTCCGCCGACACCGGCGAGACCATGAAGGACCTCGACGGGAACGTGCTCGCACCGAGCGATCACGGAATCGACAGCGAGGGGCTGGTGGCGCTCGCCGACGGAACCTTCTGGGTCTCCGATGAATACGGCCCGTTCCTGGTGCATTTCGATGCCGCGGGCACCGAGTTGGAGCGGCTCGCACCGGGACGAGGTTTGCCGGACGAACTGCGGTTACGGACGCCCAACCAGGGCATGGAGGGCCTCACCGTCACGCCCGACGGGAGCACGCTGGTGGGCATCGTCCAAAGTGGTTTGACGACAGCCGGTTCCACCGCGCCCCGGGAAGTTCCGATGACCCGCATCGTCACCGTGAACCTGAAAACCAAGGCAGTCAAGGAATTCGTGTACCCGCTGGAGAATCCGAAGGACAAACTCGGCGTCTCCGAGATCACCGCGCTGTCGGACTCCACTTTCCTCGTCGACGAGCGCGATGGCGGCAAAGCGCCCAACGCGAACAAGAAGCTGTGGACCATCGATATCGCCGATGCCACGGACATCGGCCCCCAATCCACTGTCGTGGGCGCACAATACGATCCGCGGCAAGGATTGCAGATTGACGGCAAGCCCCTGGAAACCTGGGTCGGCACAGTCCCCACCGCCGACGCCGTCGCCGCCTTACGGAAAGCCGGAATCACCCCGGTCACCAAGAAACTCACCCTCGACCTCGGTACCCTGGTCGACTCCCTGAGCCCGCACGGCGCCTTCTTCGCCCACGACAAGATCGAAGGCTTGGCCACCACCGACGCCGGAAAAACCCTCTACATCGCCAATGACAGCGACTTCGGCCTGGAAGGCTCCAAAGGCGACCACCCGCCCTACGCCCTGAAACCGAAGACCATGCCCAACGGAGCCCAGGACTCCGGCGAAATCCTCGCCGTCGACACCACCCGCCTCCCCGCCGGAACCGAAACCAAAACGATCCATCTCACCGTGAATTGAGCAGCGCCAGAAGGGCTTTGGTGACGGCCGGACGCGTCGGGATCAGTTCGAGGCAAGTGCGCGGAGGGCGAGTTCCACCTGGTGTGCGAGCGCGCTCCGCTCGCTGTCCGGCATCAACTGCGCGATGCGGATCAGGCCGAGTAGCTGATAGGCGACGTCGGTCGCAGTCACATCCGGCGCGAGGGTCCGGTCGATGTAGGCGCGGTCGACAGCTTGCTGCCCGACCGACGTGAGGTGGGCGAGGCAGCGCTCGAGGTCTGCGTCCGACGGGGCGCCGCCTGCCAATACCTCGGTCATCGCCTTGTTGGCGGCCAGACCGGTGAGCGTGGTAGTGAAGAATTCGCGGAGGCCGTCGAGCGCGGTTTTCCCGGCGGGCAGCGCGGCTTGCGCGAGCGCGGCGAGATCGGTACCGGTCACCGCCTGAACAAGGTGTTCGCGGGTGGGGAAATGCCGGTAGAGGGTGCCGATGCCGACGCCGGCAGCCGCGGCGACCGCCCGCATATCCACAGCCATACCGGACTGCCGGAAAGCCTCGCTCGCCGCGGCGAGAATGCGTTCTCTGTTGGCGACAGCGTCTCGCCGTTGCTTGTGGTCCGGTGCCATTCCGCCATCATAGCCGAATCGGAACACGCGTTCCGCTTGGTGCTACGCTGTAACGGAACACACGTTCCGCTGCAGGAAGGCACAGGCAACGATGCACACGATCGTGATCACAGGCGGCACCGACGGCATAGGGGCGGCGCTGGCCCGGCACTACCTCGCAGCCGGAAGCCACGTCACGGTGATCGGCAGGAACCGCGACAAGTTCGATGCGCTGGTTGCCGACGCGGATCCGTCGGCGGTGGCGCGGGCCGAGTTCCTCGCAGCCGACCTGTCCCTGGTCGCCGACAGCCGCCGCGTCGTCGATCACCTTCGGACCCAACATCAGCACATCGACGCGCTGGTGCTGGCCGCCTCCTTCATCCGGCAGCGCCGACACACCACAGCCGAGGGACACGAGGCGTCATGGGCGCTGTTCTTCCTCAGTAAATACCTATTCGTCACCGAGCTCGCCCCGCTGCTGCGCGCTGCCGAACGGCCGGTGATCGTGAACATCGCCGTCCCCGGCGCACGAGCCGACGCCATGCACTTCGAGGACCTGGAAATGATTCAGGGCTTCACCTTCAAGCGGTCCAACGCCCAGCAGCGTCGCGCCAACGAACTCCTCGGCATCCGCGCCACCGACGACAACCCCGATCTCGCCTACCTCACCTGGGGACCGGCCCGGCTCGTGCGCTCCAGCTTCGCGGGCGAGGTCGGCAAGGGTATGCGCCTCACCGCCACCGTGCTCGGCCGTCTGCTGGGCCAGCGCCCGGAAGCCGCCATCCAGCCGATCATCCGCTTCATCGACAACCCGAACCCCGGACGCGCCGCCTACCGCGGTGCAACAGAGTGCGCACTCACTGTCGGCGACCACGACGAGGAAGACGCCACGCGCCTGGCCGCGGCGGTCGCGGAAAGCCTGAGCTGACCCATCGGCACATTCGGCCATCCCGGAAACGACGGAGGCCCGCTTCCCAGACGCAAAAGGACTGCTCGGAGTGCCACACCAGCATCGACGATTCCAGCCGGTCGGCCGATAAGAGCATTCAGGACGGACTGTCGTCAGGCAGGAGCCTGAAGGCCGGATACCTGTTCAACGGGCGCAACACCCTGAAATCGCGACGATCCAAGGTGAGGACGGCGTCGGTGTCGTACTCGTCCGCGAGGGTGACACAGACAGCGTCCACCAAGTCCAGGTTCAACCCGTCATAGGTGGACCGGACAGCGAGCGCCGTCTTCAGCTGCATCGCATCCATATTCGCCAGCACGATTCGAGTCGCTGCGACCCGATCCGCGAGCAGCCCGAGAATTCCGTCGGCCGCCTTGCGGCCTGCACGGATGCTTGCGACGTGATGGACTTCCGTCAGCGCCAGCGGGCTGACAACCAAGGCGCTCGCCGCGTCCGCCGCTCGCCGTGCGGCGAAGTGCTCTGGTTCCGAACGGTTGAACAGTGCGAGCAGACCGGAGGTATCGGCGACCACGATCATGCGGAGCGATTCATCGCATCGTGAATCTCGTCCTTGCCGATCGGACCACCAAGGTCGAAGGTGTCTTCATCGGTCAACAACGGCTCGTCCCATTGACGATGCCGCATCAAGTACAGGCGGACTGCATCGCGGGTGATTTCGTGTTTCGAGCGCCCTTCGGCGTCGGCCTGCGCGGTGAGCGCCGCCTCTTCATCTTCAGGAAGCCGCATCGTCCATGCCATAGCTTCATGATACCTACCGTGATACCGCTCCTAGAAGTGAGCTCCGAAAGTTTCTAATCCTTATCCCCGATACGACAAAGGCCCGCTTCCCAGACGGGAAGCGGGCCTTCGAGTATCGACTTGTCAGCCGAGGAGGAGCCTTACTTGGCCTTCTCCAGGACCTCGACCAGACGCCAGCGCTTGGTGGCCGACAGCGGGCGGGTCTCCATCAGCTGAACGCGGTCGCCGATAGCGGCGATCTCGTTCTCGTCATGCGCCTTCACCTTGGAGGTGGTGCGAATGATCTTGCCGTAGAGAGCGTGCCGGTGCCGGTCTTCCAGCTCGACGACGATCGTCTTGTTCATCTTGTCGGAGACAACGTAGCCGCTGCGAACCTTGCGGCTGTTGCGCTGCCCCTCAATCTTCTCGCTCATGCCGCATCTCCCTTGCCAGCGGGTGCCGTGGCCAGGCCGAGCTCGCGCTCACGCATGACCGTGTAGATGCGCGCGATCTCGTGACGGACGACGCGCAGACGACGGTTGTTGTCGAGCTGACCCGTCGCCATCTGGAAGCGCAGGTTGAACAGCTCTTCCTTCGACTCGCGCAGGCGGGAAACGAGTTCCTCTTCGGTGAGCTCGCGGAGCTCTGCGGCTGGTGTACCGGTTGCCATCAGAACTGCTCCTCCCTGGTCACGATCCTGCACTTCATGGGGAGCTTGTGCATCGCGCGGCGCAGGGCCTCACGAGCGGTCTCCTCGTTGGGGTACGACATTTCGAACATCACGCGACCGGGCTTGACGTTCGCGACCCACCACTCCGGCGAACCCTTACCGGAACCCATGCGGGTTTCGGCCGGCTTCTTGGTCAGCGGGCGATCCGGGTAGATGTTGATCCAGATCTTGCCGCCACGCTTGATGTGGCGGGTCATCGCGATACGAGCCGACTCGATCTGTCGGTTGGTCACGTAAGCCGGCTCCAGCGCCTGGATACCGAACTCACCGAACGCCACCGAAGTGCCGCCCTTTGCCATTCCGGAACGACCCGGGTGATGCTGCTTGCGGTGCTTGACCTTGCGAGGCATCAGCATGGCGTCAGCCCTCCTGATTCTCTGCCGGAGCGGCTGCTTCCGCGGAAGCGGCCCGTCCGGCCTCGGTGCTGGTCGCCGTGGTGCCGGTCGAGCCGGACCGACGCGGGCGAGACGGACGCTCACGACGCGGACGGTCGTCACGACCGCCGGCCGGAGCGGCGGCGGCGACGAGCTCACGCTTGCCACCGACGATGTCGCCCTTGTAGATCCAGACCTTCACGCCGATACGACCGAAGGTGGTCTTGGCCTCATAGAGGCCGTAGTCGATGTCCGCGCGCAGGGTGTGCAGCGGCACGCGACCTTCACGGTAGAACTCCGAGCGCGACATTTCGGCGCCACCGAGGCGGCCCGAGCACTGCACACGGATGCCCTTGACGTTCGGCGAACGCATGGCCGACTGGATGGCCTTACGCATCGCGCG
This sequence comes from Nocardia goodfellowii, assembly GCF_017875645.1. Classification (NCBI taxonomy): domain Bacteria; kingdom Bacillati; phylum Actinomycetota; class Actinomycetes; order Mycobacteriales; family Nocardiaceae; genus Nocardia; species Nocardia goodfellowii. Next base: position 457,790 of record NZ_JAGGMR010000001.1, read on the forward strand.
ACGGAACGCCACACGGTTGGACAGCTGCTCCGCGACACCCTGAGCGACGAGCTGCGCATCCGATTCGGGGTTCTTGACCTCGAGGATGTTCAGCTGCACCTGCTTCTTGGTGAGCTTCTCCAGTTCGGCGCGGATGCGATCGGCCTCGGCGCCACGGCGGCCGATGACGATGCCCGGACGAGCGGTGTGGATGTCGACACGGACGCGATCCCGCGTGCGCTCGATCTCTACCTTGGAGATGCCGGCCCGCTCCATGCCAGTGGCGAGGAGCTTACGGATCTGGACATCTTCCTTCACGTACTCCGAGTACTGCTTGTCCGCGTACCAACGCGACTTCCAGTCGGTGGTGATACCGAGGCGGAAGCCATGGGGATTGATTTTCTGTCCCATTTACTTTGCCCCTCCCTTCCGGCGGTTGCGAGTTGCGCCACCGGCGGTGGGAACGCTCTCGACCTCGATGGTGATGTGGCTGGTGCGCTTGCGGATCCGGAACGCGCGACCCTGGGCCCGCGGCTGGAAACGCTTCATGGTCGCGCCCTCGTCGACATACGCCGTCGAGATGACCAGGGTGGCCGGGTTCAGGCCGAGGTTGTTCTCGGCGTTCGCCGCGGCACTGGCCACGACCTTGGCGACCGGCTCGCTCGCGGCTTGCGGCGCGAACTTCAGGATCGCCAGGGCGTCCTCGACTCGCTTGCCGCGGACCAGGTCCACGACACGACGAGCCTTCATCGGGGTCACGCGAACGTGCTTGGCGGTCGCGCGCGCAGTCGGATTCTGAACCGTCGCTGTGCTGTTATCGCTCATCGCCGCTTGCTCTTCCGGTCATCCTTGACGTGGGACTTGAACGTCCGAGTGGGCGCGAACTCGCCCAGCTTGTGCCCGACCATGTTGTCCGAGACGAACACCGGGACGTGCTTGCGACCGTCGTGGACGGCGAAAGTGTGGCCGATGAAATCGGGGATGATGGTCGAACGACGGGACCAGGTCTTGATGACCTGCTTGGTGCCCTTCTCGTTCTGGACGTCCACCTTCGCGAGGAGGTGGTCGTCGACGAACGGGCCCTTCTTCAGGCTGCGTGGCATTTCTTACCTCCTCCTTAGCGCTTCTTGCCGGTCTTACGACGGCGGACGATGAGCTTGTCGCTCGGGCGGTTGGGCTTGCGGGTGCGGCCTTCCGGCTGACCCCACGGCGAGACCGGGTGGCGACCACCGGAGGTCTTGCCTTCACCACCACCGTGCGGGTGGTCGACGGGGTTCATCACGACACCACGAACCGTGGGGCGACGGCCCTTCCAGCGCATACGGCCGGCCTTGCCCCAGTTGATGTTCGACTGCTCGGCATTGCCGACCTCGCCGACGGTGGCGCGGCAGCGCACGTCGACGCGGCGGATTTCACCGGAGGGCATACGCAGGGTCGCGTACGGGCCTTCCTTACCCAGCAGCTGGATGCTCATGCCGGCCGAGCGGGCCATCTTGGCCCCGCCGCCCGGACGCAGCTCCACCGCGTGGATGGTGGTACCGGTGGGGATGTTGCGCAGCGGCAGGTTGTTACCCGGCTTGATGTCGGCGGTGGGGCCGGACTCGATCGGGGTGCCCTGCGTCACGCCCTTGGGGGCGATGATGTAGCGCTTCTCGCCGTCCTTGTAGTGCAGCAGGGCGATGTTGGCGGTGCGGTTCGGGTCGTACTCGATGTGCGCGACCTTGGCCGGGATGCCGTCCTTGTCCATCCGACGGAAGTCGATCAGACGGTAGGCACGCTTGTGGCCGCCACCGCGGTGACGAGTGGTGATACGGCCGTGCGCGTTACGGCCACCCGTGCTGTGCAGCGGGCGGATCAGCGACTTCTCGGGGGTCGACCGGGTGATCTCGGCGAAATCCGAGACGGACGACCCGCGGCGGCCCGGGGTTGTCGGCTTGTATTTACGAATTGCCATGAGTTCTTCTCTACTTTCTGGATTCCCGAGCGCTTACGCGACCGGGCCTCCGAAGATCTCGATGGGCTTGCTGTCGGCCGAGATGGTCACGAGCGCGCGCTTGGTGTCCTTGCGCTTGCCGTAACCGAAGCGGGTCCGCTTGCGCTTGCCCTGACGGTTGGCGGTGTTGACGCTGGTCACCTTCACACCGAAGACCTTCTCGACGGCGATCTTGATCTGCGTCTTGTTGGAGTCCGGGTGCACGATGAAGGTGTAGGTGCCTTCTTCGATCAGTCCGTAGGACTTCTCGGAGATGACCGGCGCCAACAGGATGTCGCGGGGGTCGGCGATGGTGCTCACTTGCTCTCCTCCTGTGCGGCTTCGGCCGGGCCGTGCACGAAGGCGTTGAGAGCCTCGACGCTGAACACCACTTCGTCGCTGTTGAGCACGTCGTAGGTGTTGAGCTGGTCCGGAGCAATCGGCAGCACGTTTTCCAGGTTCGCCACGCTCTTCCACGCGGCAACGTCCTCGCGGCCCACGACAACCAGGAACTTCTTGCGATCCGAGAGCTCGGACAGGAAGGTCTTGGCGGTCTTGGTCGACGGGGCCTGCCCGGCAACCAGTTCGGTGATCACGTGGATCCGCTCGTTGCGCGCCCGATCGGAGAGGGCGCCACGCAGGGCGGCGGCCTTCATCTTCTTGGGGGTGCGCTGGCTGTAGTCGCGCGGCTGCGGGCCGTGCACGGTGCCACCGCCGACGAACTGCGGTGCACGGGTCGAACCCTGACGGGCGCGACCGGTGCCCTTCTGGCGGTACGGCTTCTTGCCGCCACCGGAAACCTCGCCACGAGTCTTCGTGGAGTGCGTGCCCTGACGCGCCGCAGCGAGCTGCGCGACGACGACCTGGTGCATCAGCGAGATGTTCGCGGTCACGTCGAAGATCTCGGCGGGCAGATCAACGGTTCCGTTGGTCTTGCCGCCGATTTCCTTGACCGGCAGGGTGAGGCTTGCGGCCTTCTTCTCTGTGTTTACTGCGGAGCTGGTCATGCGTGTGCACCACCCTTCACGGCGCTCTTGATCACCACGACGTTGCCGCGACGACCCGGGACAGCGCCCTTGATCAGCAGCAAGCCGTTTTCGGCATCCACCTTGTGAACCGAGAGGTTCTGGGTGGTGACGCGGTCATTGCCCATCCGGCCCGACATGCGCATGCCCTTGAACACGCGGCCGGGGGTGGCGCAACCACCGATGGAACCCGGGCGACGGTGCACAGCCTGCGCACCGTGCGAGGCGCCCTGACCGGCGAAGCCGTGCCGCTTCATGGTGCCGGCGAAGCCCTTGCCCTTGCTGGTACCCGTGACGTCGACGTAGGTGCCCTCTTCGAAGACGTCGGCCGAAAGCTCCTGGCCGATCTCGAAGGTGGACGCATCGGCGACGCGGATCTCGGCAACGTGGCGGCGCGGGGTGACACCGGCCTTGGCGAACTGGCCGGCGACCGGCTTGTTCACCTTGCGCGGGTCGATGGCGCCGAAAGCGATCTGCACGGCGCTGTAGCCGTCGCGCTCCTCGGTGCGGATCTGGGTGACGACGTTCGGTCCGGCCTTGATGACGGTCACGGGGACGACGCGATTGTTCTCGTCGAACACCTGGGTCATACCGAGCTTGGTGCCCAGGATGCCGGCCGCAGGCCTGCTCTTGTTATCAGTAGTCATGTCTCGAGTCCCCGTCACTGAATGTTGACGTCGACGCTGGCCGGCAGGTCGATACGCATGAGCGCGTCAACCGTCTTCGGCGTCGGGTCGAGGATGTCGATAAGCCGCTTGTGCGTGCGCATCTCGAAGTGCTCGCGCGAGTCCTTGTACTTGTGCGGCGAGCGGATGACGCAGTACACGTTCTTTTCGGTGGGCAACGGCACCGGGCCGACGACGCGGGCCCCGGTACGGGTCACCGTCTCGACGATCTTGCGCGCAGACGCGTCGATCGCCTCGTGGTCGTAGGCCTTGAGCCTGATGCGGATTTTTTGTCCCGCCACGCTAAGTGTCCTTTTCTCCGCTTTCGTTCGTGATCCCGGAAGCCCTGAGGCATTCCGTACCACCCTGCATTTACACAGCCCGAACACACGAAGACGTCTCACATTGAGACCACGATCGAGGCAATCGCCCGATCTCTCGCCGCTGTTCATCTGTCATGGTTCTCCGGTCCACGCGGTCGGGCGTGTCGTGCCGATCTTCGATCGGCATGGGCACAGCCGCTCAGCCCCCAGCCCGGATCAAAACTTCATCTCAGGCTCGGAACCAGTGTCCCGGACGTACTCGCACCGGATTCCCGGTGAAGCACACGATGTAGTACTCGCCTCGCTGATCCACCCCTTCCGCAGAAGTGGGCACGACCCTGTGCAAGGCAACCCGAACAGTATGCCCGACGCGATCCGCCGATTCAAATCCGCCCCCCTCGAAGCGGACGCGGCGCCTTGAACTGGGCGTTCACCCGGACCGGAGGGCTTCACCCACGATACCCAGACCGCGCCGACGACGGATAACCACCCGGTTGCTACTGCGCCCGAGCGGCCCGGCGCGCAGCCACCCGCGCACGGCGCTCGCGCACCCGGGCGCGGGCCGTACGCCAGGTGCGCACGCCCATCCACACCAGCGCGGCGAGCATGAGCACGCCGAGAAACGGTAACGGAGCGTGCCACCACCGCGACGCCGAGAGCCCCGCGGTAGCCGAGGCGTACACCTGAACTTCGGCCCCGGGCGCGCGCTGCCCGATCTCCAGCAGCCGCCCCTTGCCGGGTGCACCGTTCTTCAGAGTCCAGGTACCGAGGCAATAGTTCGACCGGCCCGAACTACCACCGCCCCCGCGCCTGGCCTGCGGTCCGGCGGCGATCAATTCGACGCGTCCGGGGCCTCGAGCCGCTTGATATCCGGTACAGCGCTCCACCGTCGCGACAACCTTGTCTCCCGTCAACACGAGCTCGGCATCGGCGAAGAACCCGACCGTCAAGATCGGGCCGAGCAGCAGCAGTACGCAGGCCGCCCCGATACCGGTCAGCTTTCGTTTCGCTTTGTCCAGCAAGGTATTTCACTCCCCCACGTCGAGCAGCCCCAAGTGCTCGGAGCTTAGTGCAGCCGCTCTGGGCGCGGAACTTACTTATGAGTAAGATAGCGGCATGAGCAAAGAGACCGCCACGTATCGGGGCTGGAAGAAGCTGCCGGACAATCGGCTGGGGCATGCGTTGTTTTCGCTGGGGATGGTGGCGCGGGTGCCTTATTTCGGCACGGTGCTGCCGAATGTGGTGCGGCTGGAGCCGGGGTTGTGCGAGGTGACCTCGCCCAAGTGGTTCGGGATTCACAATCACCTGGGGACGTTCCACGCGATCGCGGCGTGCAATCTGGCCGAGGTCGCGATGGGGATGCTGAGCGAGGCGACGGTGCCCGGGACGCATCGCTGGATTCCCAAGGCGATGAATGTGCAGTACCTGGCGAAGGCGGAGACGGGGTTGCGGGCGGTGGCGAAGCTGCCGGAGATTCCGGATTTCTCGCAGATCACCGAGGGCACGAACGTCGTGGTGCCGATTTCGATCTACGACAAGAACGGGCTCGAGGTGGTGCACGCCGAGATCACCACGTGGGTCACGCCCAAGTAGGCGCAGGCGGTGCGGCCGAGGTCACCTCGGCCACGCCCGGTCCTTTCTTGCCAGCGGCGGAGCGGAGCGGATTAGATGCGTCTATGACTGGCAGCGCGGGCGGGGAATTCGATCTGTGCGTGGTCGGGCTGGGCCCGACCGGCCGGGCGCTGGCACATCGGGCGATGCGGGCCGGGTTCCGGGTCGCGGCCGTCGATCCGCGTCCGGAGCGATTATGGCCGGAGACGTTCTCCTGCTGGATCGACGAGTTACCCGGATGGCTCCCGGCCACTGCCATCGCGCAGCGCATCGAAGCGCCCGTGGTGTGGACCAAGACCGAGCATCGGATCCAGCGCCCCTACTGCGTGTTGTCCAAGCCGGGACTGCGGGCGGCGCTGCCGCTGGACGACGCCACCGTCATCACCGGCCGCGCCACCCGGGTCGACGCGCGCGAGGTCGAGCTGCGGGACGGGACAATCCTCAGGGCCGCAACGGTTTTCGACACCCGCGGCCTGCCGCCGCTGGGTCGGCGCCGGGCCGCGAGCGCGCACGGCATCTTCGTCGACGCCGAGACGGCCGCGCCGATGATCGCCGACGGCGAAGGGCTGCTGCTGGATTGGCGGCCGGAGAACGGCGCGGGGCCGGACGAGCCGCCGTCGTTCCTGTATTCGGTGCCGCTCGGTGACGGCACGGTGATCTTCGAGGAGACCAGCCTCGGCCTACGCGGCGGTATGCCGCAGCACGAGCTACGCAGGCGCACGCTGAATCGTCTCGCCGCGCACGGAATCCGGCTCGGCGGGGATGAGCCCACCGAGGCCGCGCACTATCCACTTGACCAGCCGCCGCCGAAAAAGGGTGTGGCGCAGGCTGTTCCGTTCGGCTCGCGCGGCGGGATGATGCATCCCTGTACGGGGTACAGCGTTGCCGATTCGCTCGCCCTGGTCGACACCGCCGTCACGGCCCTGCAGCACGGCCGGGATCCGATCGAAGCCCTCTGGCCGTGGCGCGCCCGCCTCGTCTACTGGATGCGCATGCGCGGCCTCTGGGGCCTGGGCCGCTTGACCACCGATCAGTCCATCGCCATGTTCGAGGCGTTCTTCACCGAATCCGACCGCGGCCAGCGCGCACTGCTGTCCGCGCACGACGACTACACCGCGCTCGGCGCGGTCTTGTTCAACACCGTCGCGCACACCTGGCCGTTCCGCTGGCGCTACGACCTCGTCGGCTGGACCAACCGCGACCGGTGGGCCGACTATCCGTTCGACGCGGCCCCGGAACGCACCGAACGCCGCACCGGATAGTTCCGGCACGGCGTTCGGCGAGGTCGATCAGGCGCCGGTCTCGGCCGCGCGGCGGTAACCGCGGACGGCGGGCACACCGAACACCAGGATCATGCCCACGGTCCAAGCGATGGTCTTCCACAGCGCGTCAGCCACCGGCCCGCCATAGGACAGACCGCGCATGGCTTCGACCGCGCAACTCATCGGCTGATTCGCGACGATCTCCTGCAACCAGCCCGGATAGGCCATCTTCGGGACGAATCCGGTGTTGAAGAACATCAGCAGGGTGTTGACGATGGTGATCAAGTTGATCAACATGACGCCCTCGGTGATGGTGGCCAAGGCCGTGGCCAGCACCGCGAAGCCCACGCCGAACAGCACCGGCAGGCAGATCAGCGCCAACCCCGCGACCCAGCCCTGATCGAAGCGGAAACCGAGCGCGACCCCGACGACCAGCACGAACAGGGTGGTGATGAGTACGCGCACCGCCTCGGCGAGCAGCCGCCCGGTCAAACCCGCGGCACGATGCACCGGCATGGTCCAGAACCGCCCGAGCAGCCCGGTGGCCTTCTCCGTCTTGAACCCGAGCGCGGACACCACCGCGCCGGACATCGCCGCCACCAAGGTGATCATCGGGACCTGCCCGTAGATGGCGGGTTTGCCGGTGGCCGCGCTGATCGAGTTGCCGAGCACGACATGGAACATCAGCAGCGTCAGGGCCGGGAAGACCAGGGCCTGAATGGTGGTGGCGGGGTCGCGGGCCCACCCGAAGAGCAGCCGCTTGCACTGCAGGAGGCTGTGCGAGATGAGCGTGGCGACAGCGCTCTCGGATTGCGACGGCACCGCGGGCAGCGGCGTCCACCGCACCTCGCCGTGGGTTTCGACAACAGTGCTCATGACCGCCTCACACTCGCCCACACCGCAAACGGGATGAACACCAGCGCGGCTCCGATCAACCAGACCAGCGGCACCCACAACACCTGCCAGGTCACCCCGTCGGCCGCCATATCACGCATGGCGAAGGAGAACTGGGAAATCGGCTGGTTGCGAGCGAACGGCCGGATCCATTCGGGAAAACTGCGTTCCGGGACGAAACCGCAGGACAGCATGCCGAAGATCAAGGTCGGCAGGGTGAGCGCCTGACTCAGCGCCTCGGGGCTTTTGGTGAGCGAGCCGAGACCGTCGGCGCCGATGGCGAGCACCGTGCCGACCGCCAGGGAGAACAGGCAGAACAGCGCCGCCTGCCCGAACCCGGCGATGAACCGGAAGCCGATCATGTGGCCGAACAGGATGGCGGCGATCAACGACGTGGTGGAGCGGACCAGACCCGCCGAGATACGGGCGGACAACGGGACCAGCGTGCCGATCGGCATCGTCTGCAATCGGCTGCTCAGACCCGTCAGCGCTTCGAACGCGGAGAGCTGCGCGTTCGACATCATGGTGAACGCCATGGTCTGCAGCACGATGATCGGCATGACGAACTGGGCGTAATCGATGCCCTGGACCTTCATCACGAATTTCAGCGGCAGGTAGAAACCGAGGGTGAACACGAGCGGCGTCACCAGGGCGACGATCAGTTCGCCCTTGGTCGCCATGGTCCACACGATGCGACCGGTCAGCGCGCGCCACTGGGCGAACGAGGACGGCTCGGCCGACGGCAGCTGCGCGAACAGCACCGCCGGATCGGTCTCGAAACCGGACTTTTCGGCAGTTGTCACTGCTTGCCGCCCGAATGACCGGTGAGGGACAGGAACACGTCGTCCAGAGACGGCCGGCGCAGACCGATATCGGCGAGATCGACGCCTACGTAGTCCAGTCGCCGCAGGGCCTCGGCCAGGGTGGCGGCGCCGTCGGGCGCGGGGAAGGAGATCCGGTCGGCGGAACCGATTTCGGCCAGCACCGCCGCGGGCACCAGATCGCCGAGCGCGTCGGCGGCCAGCTGGAGTTTGCTCGGGTCCAGCGGCACCACTTCGCAGTAGCTGCCGCCGATCTTCTCCTTGAGCTCGTCGGCGGTGCCCTCGGCGATCACCGTGCCCTTGTCGATGACGATGATGTTGTCGCTGAGTACGTCGGCTTCCTCGAGGTACTGCGTGGTGAGCAGCACCGTGATGCCCTGGGATTTGAGCACCTGCACCAGATCCCACACGCCCTGGCGGCTACGCGGATCCAGGCCGGTGGTGGGTTCGTCGAGGAAGACCACCTCCGGGCGCACCACCAGACCGCAGGCGATGTCGACGCGGCGGCGCATACCGCCGGAGTAGTGGCGCACCGAGCGCCGGCCCGCGCTGACCAGATCGAACTGCTCGAGCAGATCGTCGGCGCGCTTGCGGGCGGCGGACTTGCGCAGGCCCATGAGGCGGCCGAACAGTTCCAGGTTCTCCCGGCCGGAGAGGTTTTCGTCCAGCGCGGCGTACTGCCCGGTCATCATGATCGCGCGGCGCACCCCGGCCGGGTCGGTGCGGACATCGTGACCGGCGACCACGGCGGTGCCGGAGTCGGGGGTGAGCAGCGTGGACAGAATTTTGACCATGGTGGTCTTGCCGGCGCCGTTCGGGCCGAGAATGCCGAGTACCCCGGCTTTTTCCGCCGTAAAGCTGATGCCCTGTAGAGCGTGCACGTCTCCGAAGGACTTGCGCACGTCTTCGACAAGGACCGCGGTCTCGCGTTCCGGCCCGCCGGGGCTGTCCACGTGCGATTCTGGCTTGGTCAAGCTCGGCATCAACTCTCCACTATTGGCGCAACGGCAAGGCGTCTCCGGAGGAGATCCGTCCCAATGGGCGTGATGTTACCGGCTGGGTGAAACCGGCCGAGGCTCCAGCGCTGTACCCAGTTCCGCTCGCAGTTAAGTGTGTCGTTGCTCACAGTCACCGAATTCCATTGGCGCAATTCGGGATCGGCGCTGGTCGGGCCGCCAAGGGCAGTGCGGTGGCGGCGGCAGTGCCTTGTCGGGCCGTGAACACGCCCATACCCTGCAATTCAGGGAGGTGAGACCAATGGCCGAGTCCGCGCAGCCACGGTTGGCAGGGCATCGGGGTGGCTCGAATGTGCTGACTTCGTATGACCCTCGTACCGGGGAAGTCGTCGGAAGTTACGCGGTGATGGGGCACGGTGAACTCAACCGCACCGTCCGTTCCGCCCGCGCCGCCGAAAAATGGTGGGCCGGTTTGGGTTTCGGTAGCCGCAAACGCTGGCTGCTGGATTGGAGGCGCAGCATCGCCCGGCAGGCCGGCGAACTGGTGGACCTGGTCTGCGAGGAAACCGGAAAACCCGAGGCGGACGCGGCCATCGAGGTGATGCTCGCGGTGGAAACCCTGGATTGGGCCGCGCGCAATGCCGCCCGGGTCCTGGATCGCCGCAAACTCGGCTCCACCTGGCTCACCCGTAATCAGCACGCCTCGGTCGGCTATCTGCCGCTCGGCGTGATCGGCGTGCTCGGTTCCTGGAACAACCCGGTCTTCACCCCCATGGGCTCGATCGCCTACGCCATGGCCGCCGGCAACGCCGTGGTGTTCAAGCCACACGAGCTGACCACCGGCGTCGGCGTCTGGCTGGCGGAGAGCTGGACCAGGCTGGCGCCGAGCCAGCCGGTGCTGCAAGCCGTCACCGGCGAGAAGGCCACCACCAACGCGTTGTGCCGGGCGAAGCTCGACAAGATCGCCTACGCCGGGTCGGACAGCGGTGCGCGCGAGGTGATTTCGCTCTGCGCCCAAACCATGACCCCGGTGGTGATCGAACGCGGCGGCAAGGGCTCCATGGTGGTGCACGTCGACGCCAAGCTCGAGGACGCGGCCGAGGCGGCCGTCTTCGGCGCGATGGCGAACGCGGGCCAGAATCCCACCGGCATCCAGCGGGCCTATGTCGCCGATTCGGTGTACGACAACTTTCTGGAATTGGTCATCGAGCAGGCGCGCAAGCTGCGGCCCGGCGCGGACAAACGGGCGAGCTACGGGCCGATGGTGGTCGAATCCCAGGTCGACGTGGTGCGCAAACAAGTGCGCGACGCGCTGGCCCGCGGCGGCAAAGCCGTTGTCGGCGGGCTGGATTCGTTCCGGGAGCCCTATATCGAGCCGATCGTGCTGGCCGAGGTGCCCGAGGAGAGCGTCGCCGTCACCGGTGAGGCGTGCGGGCCGGTCCTGGTGGTCAACCGGGTGCCGTCGATGGAGGAAGCCGCGCGGCGTATCAACGCCACCGGCAACGGTGTGGCGGTGTCGGTGTTCACCCGGGACACGGCGAGCATTCCCAGCTTCGCGGAACGGCTGCGGGTGGGCGTGGTGACCATCAACTCGTCCACCCTCTACGCCGGTATACCGGCGCTGCCCTTCGGCGGGCTCGGCGAATACGGGCAGGGCCACAGCCATGGTGATCAGGGCTTACGCGAATTCAGCCGGACCCTGTCGATCGCGCGCAAGCGTTATCGGGCGCCGGTGAATCTTTCCACTTTCGACCGGCAGGGGCGTCATCTGCGGACGGCCCGCACCATGTTCCGGATTCGGCACGCCCGCCGCACCTGAGCACCACCCGTTCCGATGACGCGCCGGTTCCGGCGATTCCGCATTCCGACTAGTCGGTCTCCTCTAGGCTCGGAGCCGGCTCGTTCCGCACCTGATCGGTCAATTCTCGGCACATCGGAGGTCGGCGTGACTGCAGTGGTTGATTGCTCGGATCTTGCCAACGGCACCCTGCTCACCGTGGAGCCGCTACCGCGAGAGTTGTGGCCCGAAGGCACGAAACAGGGTTACCGCATCGAATACGTCGCCTCCAATTTCAGTGGCGGAAAGCGCGCCGTCGGCGGTTCGGTCTTCGTCCCGGAATCCGGCGCCACCCCCTCCCCGGTCCTCACCTGGGCGCACTGCACGGTGGGCAGCAACGCCCACAACGCGCCCTCGAAGGTGGGACTGATCCCGGAGGAGCGCGCGCACCTGGCGCAGTGGCTGGCCGCCGGATTCGTGGTCGCCGCATCCGATTACGAGGGGCTGGGGACCAGTGAACCGCACCCCTATCTCGACGGTGAGGCGATCGCCGACGACGTCATCGACATCGCGCGGGCGGTGCACCACATGGACCTGGACGTCGACAACCGCACGGTGATCGGCGGCTTCTCCCAGGGCGGGCACGGCTCACTGTTCGCGGCGGCGATCTGCACGGCCTATGCGCCGGAACTGGACCTGCGCGGCACCGTGTCGCTGGCGCCGCCGGTGCGTTTCCTGGAATTCATCCAGCCCTACACCGCGGACGGCGACAAACCCGTGCACGCCCTCGTGCCCACCATCCTGGCCGGGCTGCGCAACCGCCGGCCGGAATTCGATCCGGGGATTCGGGTCAGCCCGGTGGGCCGCGACCTGATCGAGGCGGCGACCCGGCAGTCCATGGCGGAACTGGATGCCCTGTGCTCGGCCACCACCAACGACGAGGCGGGGATCACCGGAATCGCGACCTGGCAGCCGCTCATCGACGCCCTGGCCTCGACGAGTCCGCCGGTGACCAAGTACGACCGGCCCCTGTTCCTCTGCGCGGGCGGAGCCGACCCGGTCTTCACCTCGCGACAAGGCAGTGGATACTCCACCGCCCTCGCCGAGTGCGGCTCGGATATCACGTTCCAGGATTACGAATCACTGGACCACTTCGGGCTGCTGGAGCCCGCGGCACACACCGCGACCCGCTGGGCCGCCGATCTGATCAGCTCCACACCAGCCGCGACCCCGGCCGCGGACGAGCGGGCCGACGATCGAGATATCCGCTTCCGGATCCTCGATGCCACCGGCGACGGGCGCATCGGACCGGACGACTTCCGCGTCCATGCGCTTCGGCTGGTGCAGAGCTTCGGTCGTCCGCTGGGCGACCCGACCGCGATCCGCGTCCGCACGGGCTACGAGCAGCTGGCCCGGCAGCTGATCCAGCACTACGACCGCGACGGCGACGGGTACGTCGACCTGAACGAATTCCTCGCCTCGGACACCGACCGCACCTCGCAACCGATCGCCGGCACCGTGCGCGAACTGGTCTCGGCGATCATGGAACTGATCGACACGGGCGGCGACCACCGGATCACGCGCTCACGGTTCCGAGCGGTGACACACGGTCTGGGCATCGGCGAATCCGAATCCGATCTGCTCTTCGGCCTGACCGACACCGATGGCGACGGCTATCTCGTCGAGGAGGAGTTGGCCGCGAGCGTCGTGCGTTTCCTGACCGGCGACGATCCCGGCGCTCCGGGCTATTGGCTGTTCGGCCGGTCGGAGTGAAACCGCGATGACGTCGCGGTCGCACTTGATCGATGCGAGCCCGATCGAGTCGGCGCTGTGGCCGGCCGGGGCGGCCGGCGGGTATCGGTTGCGCTATCACGACCACGGCCGGATCAGCTCCGGATCGCTGTTTCTGCCGCCGGCGGACCGGACTCCGGAGCGCATGCCGTTGCTGACCTGGGCCCATTGCTTCCTAGGGCTCGAACACCACAACGCCCCGTCGCGCCACGGGCTCCCCGGGATCGAACTCAAGCACCTATCTCGTTGGCTGGCAGCGGGATTCGCCGTGGCGGTGGCCGACTACAAGGGACTGGACGGTTGCGGCCTCAGCCCGTTTCCCGGGACGAGCCAGATCGCCGCGGACATCATCGCCATCTGCCCGGCCGCGCGCGAATTCGACGAGCGAATCGAGAAGACCGTCGTCGCGGCGGGATTCTGTCAGGGCGGCGTGGGGGTGCTGCACGCCGCGCACCCCGGCCCCGAACTCGACTACAAGGGCGCGGTCGCGCTGGCGCCGCCGGACTTTCTCGCCTATTTCAGCCTGGTCACCGGTGATCCCGAGTTGCCTGCGGACGCGTTCATCCTCGCGCTGTTGGCCGGTGTGCGCATCAGCGACGATCGTTTTCATCCCGAGGAGTTCCTGACCCGCAAGGGAGCCGAGCTACTCGACGCCATCACCACGCTGTCGGTGCCGCAGATGCGGGACCTGCTGGCGCCGTACACCGTCGGTGATCTCGGGGCCGAGCAGGTGACACTGCGGAACCCGGTGATCGAAGCCCTCGCGCGCTGTCAGACCATTCCGCGGACCACCGCGAAATCATTTCTGGTGTGCACAGTCGACGTGGATCCGCTGGCGCCGCCGGCCGCCGCGCAGCGCTACTGCGCCGAATTGACGCACTGGGGCGCGGAGGTGACACATCGGTCGTACGCCACCGGCGGGCATATGGACATCTTGAATCTAGCGGCCGCTGACGCGATCGACTGGGCCGTCGAACGCGCCGTCTGACAGCAGGACGGCTTCCATCAGCCGGCTGACCCGCGCCAATTGTTCTGGGCGGGAATCGAATCGGACCAATCGGCCGACATCGATGACCTGGCCGATGGCCGCGTGCACCCGGAAGCGCGCTTCCACCGGATCGCCGTCGAGCAGATTCGCCCACTCCAGTACGTTCTGCCGCTGGATGGCGCGCAGCTTGTGCTGTTCGGCCTGCGGCAGGTTGGAGAACTCCGCGTAGTAGACCGGCATGATCTCCGGCATGGCGAAGGTCAGTTTGGCCTGCCGTTCGGCGATGCGCCGCACCGCGTCCGGGCGGCTGGTGGCCTCGGCGAGCGCCTCGGTGATCGCCATGGCGACGCGGTCGCCGGTGCGGTAGAACGCGGCGGCCAGCAGGTCGGCCTTGCTGGTGAAGTACCGGTAGACGCTGGAGGCGTTGATGCCGACGGCGGCGCCGATCTCCTCGATGCTGGCCTCGTGGTAGCCCTGGCGGCCGAAGATCCGGATCGCCTCGGTGAGCAGCTGTTCGCGTTTCGAGGTGACCGGCAGGCCGCGCACGGCGGGGCCCGGATCGGGTTCCGGTGGGGCGGGCGGCAATTCGACGCGCAGCACGGCCCAGGCCATATCGTGCAGCAGCGGCAGCATGCGCGCGCCGGACAGCGCGGTGCGGTGCGCGGAGATGCTGGCGACGGCGCTGAGCACGGCGGCGGCCCGCATCGCGACGTCGGCGGGCGCGTCCTGCGGGCGGAGCAGGGCGATCGGCGCGGCGAGGGTGGCGTTGAGGTCCTCGTAGATCTTGCGGATCCGGATCCGGTCGTCGCGTTCCAGGTAGCGCCGTTCCCAGCGGTAGAGCCCGGCTTCGCGGCGGATCTCGATGGTGTGCTCAGCGATTGCCCGAATCAGCGCGTCGAGCCGGTCGGACGGCGGCAGCTGTTCGTCGTCGGCGGCCGTGGCGACCGTCAGCAGATGCTTGGCGCCCTCTTCGGCGGCCGCGACCAGTAGCGCGTATTTGTTGGTGAAGTGCCGATACAGGGCGGGGCCGGAGATGCCGACTTCGGCGGCGATCTCGTCGACGCCCACCGGGTAGTAGCCGCGTTCGCTGAAAGCCCGCGCGGCGGCCCGGATGATCTGTACCTTGCGGTCCTTGGGACGACGGCGAACGGCCGCGGAAGGTTGCGCGGGCACCAGATGGCGCGGCGCGGCACGCCGCGCCGCGGTGTGGTCGGGCGACAGGTGGGCTTCGCTGCGATCCGCGACCATGCACCTCTCCCGTTCTCCCGCGGCACCGCTTGTTGACAGCGCCGGACAAGTCCACCTAAGTTAACCACAATTCGCAAAGTTAACCATTATTCATGGCCGCGAGCCCGTCGGATACCAGACCAGGAGCACATAATGAGTAATCCCGATTCCAACCGACCGGCGGGTTTCTCAGCGATCCACGACGGGAAGATTCTGCGCCTGACGCTCACCAAGCCCAAGCGCAAGAACGCCATCGACTACGACACCATGGTCGCGCTCGGTGATGCCGTGCTGGCCGCTGCCGAGGACCGCTCGGTCCGGGTCATCGTGCTGACCGGGGAGGGCAGCGATTTCTGCACCGGCGCCGACCTCAGCACCGGCCCCGAGGAAGCGGCCCGCGGGATCACCTCCGACATGGTGATGGACGCGGCCAACCGTCTGGTGAAGGGCATCGTGGACGCGCCGGTGCCGGTCATCGCCCGGATCAAGGGCGCGGCCGCCGGCGTCGGCGTCGGCATGGCGCTGGCCGCGGACCTGGTCTACGCCAGCGCGGATTCCTACCTGCTGCTGGCCTTCATCAATATCGGCCTGATGCCCGACGGCGGCGCGGCCGCGATGATCGCCGCGGCGGCGGGCCGGCCGCTGGCCGCGGAAATGGCGCTGCTCGGCGAGCGCCTGCCCGCGCCCGCCGCCGCGCAGGCCGGACTGTTCACCGCGGTCGTCGGCGACGACGAACTCGACGCGAAGGTGGAAGCCGCCGCCGCCAAGATCGCCGCCGGCCCGCGCCGCGCCCTGGAACTCACCAAGAAGGCGCTCAACGCGGCCACCCTCGGCGCGCTCGACGCCGCGCTGGCCGCCGAGAAGGCCGGGCAGAGCGAACTTTTGCAGTCCCCCGACTTCATCGAGGGCGCGACCGCGATGCTCACCAAGCGCAAGCCCGTCTTCCAGGACTGAGAGACACGCCGGGCGAGCGACTCCCGGCGACGACTCGGACGAATCGCCGGACTATGTTGACTGGCTATGGCTTACCTGGTTACCGGAGCAACTGGGTTCATCGGTCGATTCTTCATCCCTGAGCTGCTGAAGCGTCAGGGCGATATCCACGTCCTGATCCGGCCCGGCATCGACTCCGCGGACCGGTTCGCCGCCCGCGCCCGCGAATGGGGCGCGGGCGATCGAGTGCGGCCGGTGCACGGTGATCTGGGTAAGCCGAAACTGGGCATCGACGAGCGCTGGCTGGCCGAACATCGTGGAGCCATCGAGCACGTCGTGCACCTGGCCGTCGGCTACGACGCGCGCGAACCCGGCGGCGGCACCCGCAACGTGGTCGACGCCGCGGAGGACCTGAAAGCCGGGCTGCTGCATCATGTCTCGTCGGTCGAGATCGCCGGCGGCTGCGAGGGCCTGTTCACCGAGGAGATGTTCCAGGTGGGCCAAGCGCTGTCGACGCCGGCCCTGCGGGCCAAATTCGACGCCGAGCAGATCGTGCGCGAGTCCGGGCTGGCCTGGCGGATCTACCGGCCGTCCATCGTGATCGGGCACTCCGTGACCGGGGAGATGGACCGGATCGACGGACCGTACTACTTCTTCCGGCTGCTGCGAATGGCCGCGCAATTGCCGCGCATCCTGCCGGTGATCGCACCGAAGCTGGGCGAAACCAATATGGTGCCGGTCGATTTCGTGGCCCGCGCGCTGGACCACATAGCGCACACCCCGGGCGCGCACGCGACCACCTACCACTTGGTCGACCCGCGCCGGTTCCGTGCCGCCGAAGCGCTGAACCTGTTCGCGGACGAAGCGGGCGCGCCGCATCTGGTCGAGGTGATGCCCAAGCCGACGCTGGCCATGACCTTGCGTGTGCCCGGCGCGAACTGGCTACTGCCCCGGGTCGGCGTACCGCTGGAGGTGCTGGAGCACAGCGAATTCAGTTGCCGGTTCGACTGCCGCAACACCACCGAGGCGCTGGCCGGCACCGATATCAAGGTGCCCCCGCTGGACGCCTACGCGGCGCGGATCTGGAAGTACTGGATCGAGAACTGGGTCTAGGCGCCGGTGACCGTCAGATAGATCAGCAGCACGTTCAGCGCGCTGATCACCGCGGCGACCAGCCAGGCCAGCGCGGTGGTGCCGCGATGGTTCACGTCCGCGCCCATGAGCACGCGGTCACTGGTGAGGCGCACCAGCGGGATCAGCGCGAACGGGATGCCGAAGGACAGCACCACCTGCGAAATGATCAGTGCCCGGGTCGGATCGACGCCCGCGGCGAGGATCACGATGGCGGGGACGAGGGTGAGCACCCGGCGCAGCAGCAGCGGAATCCGGCGCTGGATCAGGCCTTCCATGATCATCGCGCCCGCGTACGCGCCGACCGAGGTGGAAGCCAGGCCGGAGGCGAGCAGGCCGATCGCGAGCAGCAGCGCGGCCGCCGGCCCGAGCACATCCCCGACGGCCGCGTGCGCGCCCTCGAGGGTGTCGACGTTCTCCCGCCCGCGCAGCGTATTGGCCGCCATCAGCAGCATGGACAAATTGACCGTGCCCGCGAGGACCATGGCCAGCCCCACGTCGACCTTGGTGGCGTTGAGCAGCCGCACCCGCACTGGACCACGGGCCGGGCTACCGTGCCGATCGCGAGCCAGACCCGAGTGCAGATACACCGCGTGCGGCATCACCGTCGCCCCGATCATCGCCGCCGCGAGCAGCACGCTTTCGGCACCGTCGAAGCGTGGCACCAGACCGCCCAAGGTGCCGCTCGCCGAGGGCGGCGAGAGCACGACACTGGCCAGGAACCCGATCGCGATGACGGCGAGCATCCCGGTGATGACCCGCTCGAACGGCCGCTGCCCCCGCCGGTCCTGGACCAGCAGCAGACCCATCGACACCACCCCGGTGATCAACCCGCCGACCAGCAGCGGCAGCCCGAACAGCAGCTTCAACGCGATCGCGCCGCCGACCACCTCGGCCAGGTCGGTGGCCATCGCGACGGTCTCGGCCTGACCCCAGTACGCCAATCGCACCGGCCGGCTCGCCCTGTCCCGCACCGCTTCCGGTAATGACATGCCGGTGACCAGCCCGAGCTTCGCGGACAGGAACTGCACCAGACCCGCCATCACGTTCGCCAGCACGATGACCCACACCAGCAGGTAACCGAACTCCGCGCCCGCACTGATATTGGACGCGACATTGCCGGGATCCACATAGGCGATCGCGGCCACGAACGCCGGGCCGAGCAGCGCGAAGAACGAACGCGCCCGCCGCGCGGTGGACGGCGGCGTACCGATGGCCGTACTCACACAGTGCCCGCGCCGCCGGAACTACAGCCCGAGACCCCGGGCGAGCACCGGCCAGGACTGGTGCAGATCGTCGCGCCAGTAGCCCCAGGAGTGGGTGCCCGCGGGACGGAAGTTGAAGGTGGCCGGGATACCCAGGCTGTCCAATTTCGCCTGCATGTTCCGGGTGCAGTAGTTGGTGCCCGCCTCGATGACGCCACCCACCAGCAGCTGGTTGGCCAGGCCGAACGAACCCGGCAGGGCGTAGGGCCCGTCGAGGGTGTCGTACGGACCGGGCAGACCGTTGCCGGTGGACAGGTAGAGCTCCAGTCCGCGCAGGCCCTCGGCGTGCACGTACGGGTCGTTGCGCACCCACTCCGCGGAACCTTCGGGGCCCCACATGTTTTCGGTGTCACCGCCGCCCCACACCTCGACCGTGAGCCGGACGAATTCGGAGCCGACCGGATCGGAGGTCTGCGCGCAGCCGCTGTAGGCCGCGGCCGCCTTGTACAGGCCCGGCTTGGCGATCGGCAGCGCGAGCACGGTGGTGCCCGAGGTAGACAGTCCGGCGATCGCGTTCACGCCGTTGGTGCCGAGCGCGCCGTCGATCAGCGGCGGCAATTCCTCGGTGAAGAAGGTGGTCCACTTGTTGCGACCCAGTGTGGGATCGTCCTTGACCCAGTCGGTGTAGTAGCTCCACTTGCCGCCGATGGTCTGGACGACGTTGACGTTCTTGTCGCTGAGGAACTTCAGCGCGTCGGTCTTGGCGTTCCAGGAGGCCTGGTCCTCACCGCCGCCGGCGCCGTTGAGCAGATACAGCGTCGGACGTGGCACCGAGGCATCGGCCGGGCGCTGCACCTCTACCGGGAACGTCCTGTCCATGGCCGCGGAGTAGACGTGCAGACGGATGCTGCGCGCGTCCTTGATCTCGGCCTTGGTGATCTTGGAACCGTCGGGCGCGACCGGGTTGGCCAGCAGCGCCTTGTTGTCGATGACCGGATCGACCGCCGCCGCCGGTGCCGCGCCGAGCCCGGTGACAACGCCCGCGAGCAGCGCGGCAGCCGCGATCATTGCCGCGGCCCGAGAGCCGCGACGCCGGTTCTGTCGACGAATCACTTCGCACCCACTTTTCCTCGGAGTCACCGTCACGCCATCGGTCCGCGCAGCAGTTTATCCAGAACCGGCTCGTTTTCGCTCGATGCCCCCGCTGGGTCCGGATTTGTGCCGAGGTATTCCAGACCCGCGCGGGTCAGGCGGACGATGTCACCGGTGCGATAGAGCCGCTCCCCCGCCTGGAACGGATTGGCGACGAAGTGTTCCGCCGTCAGCGCGGGTGCGTCCAGGTAGCCGCGCGCCAACTGCACCCCGGCTACATACAGTTCACCGGGCGCACCGACCGGCACCTGCCGGAGTTGCCGGTCCAGGATGTACACCTGGGTGTTGGCCACCGGCGTACCGATCGGGACCGTGCCATCGGTGTCGGTGGACCGCGTCCAGTAGGCGGTGACCACCGTGGCTTCGACCCGGCCGTACCAGTGGTGCAGTGCGCCGGGCAGTGTCGAGCCGAACCGGGCGACGGTCGCCCCGGGCAGCGGCTCACCGGCCGCGAAGACCCGGTTCAGCGTGGTGGGTGCCGCGGTGCCGCGGTCGAGGAACTCGTCGAGCGCGGACGGCTCGAAATGCACCGTGCTGACCTTCTCCCGGTCCATGATCTCGGCCAGGTAGTGCGGGTCGCGGCCGCCGTCCGGTGTCGCGATGATCAGGCGGGCACCGGTCTGCAAGGGCCAGAACAACTCCCAGGCCGCGATGTCCGCGGTGATCGGCGTTCTGTGCAATACGGCGTCCGTGGCGTCGTGCGGATATGCCGATTGGGCCCAGCGGAATTGGTTCACCAACTGGCGGTGGGTGATCATCGCGCCCCTGTGCGCCGCGGTGCGCAGGACGAAGGCGAGGTTGTCCGGGCGCGGTTCCGGCAGGTCCACCGGGATCGGATCCAGCTCGGCGATATCGAGAACCGGTATGCCGGAAGCTGTTTCGAAGCCGTCCGCCGCGGTGGTGAGCACGAATCGCGGGTGTGCGCCGGCGAGCACGTTGTCGTTGTAGTCCACCGGCTGATCCGGTTCGATCGGAACGTAGGCCGCACCGGATTCGAGCACGGCGTAGATCGCCACGACGAGATCGATGGAGCGGCGCATGGCCACCGCGATCAGCGCCTCGGGGCCGGCTCCGGACCGAACCAGGGCTCCGGCAAGCGTTCTCGATCGGTAGCGAAGTTCGGCGTAGCTGACCGTCTCCGCGCCGAAGGTGACGGCGGGAGCGTGCGGCGTGCGGACGCACTGCTCGTGGAAGAGCGACACCAGAGTCGCGTCGGCGGCGAGAACCGGCGCCTCGGTGTCGTTGAGCGAAGCCAGGATTCGACTTTCCGCGGGCAGCAGCAGATCGGTCCGGCCGAGGGTGCGCTCCGGTTCCGCGGCGAAACCGGTGAGCAGCATCCGCAGCCGCTCGGCGACCGCGTGCGCGACCGCGCTGTTGAGCACGGAACGCCGATGCCGCACTTGAACGCGCAGTTGCGTGTCCAGGATGATCCGCACGGTGAGCGGGTAGTGCGTGTAGTCCACCGCCTGTAGGTCGGTGACGTTCATGCCGTCGATAGCACCGGCCTCGATCAACGCGGCGGCGTCGACCGGGTAGGACTCGAACACCAGCGCCGAGTCGAACAGATCCTCCGCCCCGATGTCGCGCAGGCCGACGTAGCAGTGATCCCGCAAGGCGACCTGTTCGGAATGCAAGCGGCGCACCAGGTCTCGCATCGACCAGTGCGGGTCGAAGCGCACCCGCACCGGCAGGGTGCCGACGAACAGGCCGACCATGTCCTCGACGCCGTCGAGCTGCCACGGCCGACCGGCGACGCCGAACACGACTTCGTCCCGATCGGTGCAGGCCGCGATGAGCAGGCCCCAGGCGGCTTGCACAACGGTGTCGACGGTGCTGTCGGCCGCGGTGGCGAACGCCGACAGGGCGGTGGTCTCCGCCGCGGACAGCTCGAATGTCGTGACGCCCACCCCCGCACCCGGTACCGGCGGGACGGGAAGGGCGGGCGCGAGCGGCGTCGGCTCGAGACCGGCCAGCGCCGCCTGCCACACCCCCGACGCGGAATCCTGGCGCGACAACCAGACCAGGTAGTCGCGGTAGGGGCGCACAGGCGGCAGGACCGAGGTGTCACCGCGCGCGGCATACAGCGCGAGCAGGTCTCGCATCAGCAGCCGCAGGGACCGGTCGTCGACCAGGAGGTGGTGCGTGGTCAGGGTGAGGAAGCTGCGACCGGATCGGGTGCGGTGCATCGCGAACCGCAGCAGGGGCGCGACCGCCGGGTCGAAACGGCGCTGCCGCTCGTCCGCGAGCACGTCGGCCAGTTGCTCGTCGGGCACGCCGTCTACGGCCTGCCACGGCACCTCCACCCGATCCAGCACCACCTGCACCGGGCCACCGGCGGCGGTGACGAACGCGGTGCGCAGGTTGGTGTGCCGGTCCAGCAGGCTCTGGGTCGCCCGCTGCATGCGGTCGATGTAGATGCTGCCGGTCAGTTCCAGGCTGCATTGGCGAGTGTCCTCGGGACCATCGACGCGGGACAGCAGATCGGCCTGTGGCGGCGTGAGCGGAAGCAAGTCCGACAGCGCGGGATAGGTGCGCTGCCAACTGTCGATCTCAGGCTGAGTGACAGCGACCAGCGGCACGTCCGAGGGCGTGAGCCCGCCGGAGGCCGGGTGCTCGGCGTGCCAGGCCAGAGCCTCCAGCGCCGACAGCCAGTCCTGGGCCAGTTCCCGCACCTGGGCTTCGCCGATGATCTCGGCGACGTAGCGAAAGGTGACCGCCACGGCCGCGCCGTCTACACCGGCTTCGATATCGATGACCACGTCGGCGGGCAGGTCCGCGTCCGGCTCGGGCCGGTGGTGTCCCGCCGCATCGGTCGGCAGCCAGCCGAGTGCGGTGCGGGCATCATCCTCGGCGGCGCGGTAGCGGAAACCGATCTGGCCCAGGTGTTCCGGGAGTGC
Organism: Nocardia goodfellowii; assembly: GCF_017875645.1. Classification (NCBI taxonomy): domain Bacteria; kingdom Bacillati; phylum Actinomycetota; class Actinomycetes; order Mycobacteriales; family Nocardiaceae; genus Nocardia; species Nocardia goodfellowii. Next base: position 480,399 of record NZ_JAGGMR010000001.1, read on the forward strand.
ACCGGCGGTCTCCGGGTTCAGGTGCCGCAGCAGTCCGTAGCCGATGCCCTGGTCCGGCACGGTTCGGAGCTGTTCCTTGATGGCCTTCACCGCGGCGCCGGTGGCCGTACCGCCGTCGAACGCGGCGTCGAGATCGATCTGGCTGAGATCGAGCGCCATCGGGTACACGGTGGTGAACCTGCCGATGCTGCGGGTGAGGTCGCTGCCGGGCAGTACCCGCGCCTCACGGCCCTCGCCTTCGAGTCGCACCAGGGTGGACCGGGCGCGGATGCCGCGACGAGCGCGCCAGGCGTACACCGCCAGGGCGAGTGCGGTCAGCAGACCGTCCTCCACGCCGCCGCGGTAGAGCGCGGGCACAGTGGTCAGCACGGTCGCGGAAATATCGGCCGGTACCTGAATCCGCATCTGCTGGAGCGACTTCCGGGTGTCGGCAGCCGGATCCAGCGCGCGGCCGCCGAGCAGCGGATCCGGTGTCGCCAGCACGGTTTTCCAGAAGTCGAGCTCAGCACGGCGGGTGGCGGCAAGTCCGGCAAGTCCGTCCGCCCAGCGCCGGAACGAGGTGCCGACGGGCAGGCTGATCGTCTCCCCAGCCATCCGCTGCGACCACGCCGCAGCCAGATCAGCGGTGAGGACGCGCCGAGAGCCGTCGTCGAACACGTAGTGGTGTGCGGCCACGGCGAGCAGGTCACGCGCGTCAGGGCGATGCAACCAGGTGCACGCGAATATCTTCGCGGCACCCGGATCCAATTCCGCCACAGTCGCTTCCAGCGCCTCGACGGCGAGCCACCGCAGATCCTCGTCACTCACACCGACCGGAACGTCGGTGCGGGTGATCAGATCGGCCATCCGCAGCGAGCCAGGCGGAAGCGTCTCGAAAACCCACTGCCCGTCGACCTGCCGCACCCGCGAGCGCAGGAGATCATGGTGATCGACCACGGCGGCAACGGTTTCCACCAGCCCCGCCTCATCGATGTCGTCGGGCAGCTCGAGCATCATGGTCTCGGCGAACCGGTCGAAGACTCCGTGCCGTAGGCGGTCGGCGAGCATGGGGGTGAGGGGGATCGACTCGACAACCTCGGTTGGTTCTACCGCTCGAGAGTCGGCGTTCGATGCGCTCGGCTCCGTCGCCGCGGCGGCCGATTCCGCAGACCCTGCGGATTCGATCATCGATGGGCCGGACACCGTTGCGGCACCGGATGGTTCCGCAGGTCCTGGAGCTTCGGCATCCGATGCGCCGGACACGGTCGTCGCGGAAGCCGACTCCCTCGCGACCTCGGGCTCCGATACGCCGGACAGAGTTGTCGCCTTACCGAGTTCCCCCGGCACAGCAGCCTCGGCACCCGATACGCCCAACTCCATTGCCGCCCTTGTCGAATGCGCAGGCGGTGTGGTGCTGGACTCTGATGCACCGGCCATCATTGCGGGCGAAGCCGATTCCGCAGGCACAGCAGCTTCAGCGTCCGATGTGCCGGACACCCTTGTCGCCCGACCCAGTTCCGCGGACGCATCGGCATCGGATCTGACGGAGGCCGTCGCTGGCCCATCCAGTTCCACAGGCGATGCGGTTTCGGCATCCGGGCCGCCGGGCACCATCGCCGCCCTACTCAGTTCTGCATGTCCTGCAGCATCGGTCCCTGATACGCCGGACTCCATTGCCGCCGTCGACGACTGCGTAGGCGCTGTGGCTTCGGCATCCAATGCACCGGACACCGTTGCGACGCCACCCGATTCCGCTGATGCCGCAGGTGCAACTCTCGATACGCCGGATGTTGTCCCTGAGGCCAGATTAGAAGGCTCTGCAGCTGCGGCATCCGATGTGCCGGGCACCCTTGCCGCCCGACCCAGTTCCGCGGACGCTGCGGCTCCGGCATCCGGCCCGGCCACCATCGCCGCCCTACCCAGTTCCGCATTGCCTGCGGCATCGCCATCCGATACGTCGGGCACAGTTGTCGCAGAGCCGAATTCCGCAGGCCCCGCAGCTACAGCATCCGATGCGCCGGACACCGTCGCCGCCGAAGCCGATTCCACAGGCTCAGCAGGCTCGGCAGCCGATTTGGCGGACACCGTCGCGGCTCCAGCCTGCTCCGGAAGCGTTGGGGCCTGGGCATCCGATGCGCCGACCGGCGTTGTTGCCCTAGCTGATTCCGCAGGCCGTGCGGCGTCGGCATCCGATCCGCCGAGCACCCCTGTGGCGAAGGACGGTTTCACAGGCGCTACGGCTTCGGCATTCGATGCGCCGAATGTGGCTGCCGCCCCGGCCGATTCCACAGAGCCTGCAGCTGCGGCATCCGATCCGCCGAGTACCCCTGTGACAAAAGACGGTTCCACAGGCGCTGCGAATTCGGTATTCGATGCGCTGGGCACGGTTGAGGGGAAGGCCGGTTGCGGTGCAGCGTCGCTGTCCAGTTCGTGGCCGACATATTCCAACTCGCCGGCGGCGGTCCGGCGGACGACAGCGGTGGTTCGGTACATGCGCTCGCCCGCGACATACGGGTTCGCTACGAACGTTTCGGCCGTGTGGCCGGGGTGGGCGTGGAATCCGCGCGGTAGTCGAATGCCGGACAGGTACAGCTCACCCGGCACATTCGCTGGCACGGGCCGCAATTCGGCATCCAGGACCTTCGACCGCGGGCCGTCATGGATGACCGGTCCGTTCGCGGTCGGCGAATCGCCCAGGAAGGCCATAAGGGCAGTCGCGTGCGGGCCGTGACTCTGGTGGAACGCGCAATTCGGGAGCGCCTCAGCCCATTTCGCAACGAGCGCGGGGACGTCAGGTGCAACTACGGCGCGCAGGCTGTCCAGGCCGGCCGGTTCGAGGGTGGCCAGTATCGCGGGTGTGAGGAACGCGTGCGTCACCCGTTCGTTCCGGATCAGCTCGTAGAGCTCCGCACCGCCGGCCACGCGCGTCGGGGCGACAACCAGGGTGCCGCCGCAGGCGGTGGCGAGCAGCAATTCCAGGATCGAGACGGCAGAGTTGGGAGACGCGAAAGACAATGCACGCGAAGAGGAGTCGAGAGCGTAGCGCTCCCGCTGTTCGACCTCGAGGTCGGCCAGATCGGCGTGGGTGATCAGCACGCCTCGCGGCGAACCGGCAGCCCTGGAGGTATGGACCTCCGGTGAACCGGCGGCTGCAGAGGTGTAGACCTGCGGCGAACCGGCAGCCTCGGGGGCGTAAACCTGCGGCGAACCAGCAGTTCCAGGGGTGTAGACCTGCGGTGAACCGGCAGGCTCGGGAGCGTGGACTTGCGGCGATCCAGCGGTCCCGGAGATATAGACCGGCGGCGAACCGGCCGCCCTGAGAGCGTGAACCTGCGGCGAACCGGCGGTCCCAGAGATGTAGACCAGGTGCGCCGGATGCGCGGGACGCAGTGGGCGGACTCGGTCGGCGTCGGTGATCGGGCCGGGGTCCAGATGATCGGTGTCGAGGTCCTCCAGCCCTAGCCAGCGCAGGGTGCTGGGTAGGCCGGGCCGTACCGATTTCACCGTAAGGCCAATAGCCGCACCAGAATCGGCGACCAAGGACGCGATGCGATCGGCCGGATCGATGGGGTCGACCGGAACGGATGCTGCGCCGGACTTCGCGACCGCCCACGTGACCGATACCAAATCGGCCGAGCGCGGCATGGCAACCACGATCAGGTCCTCAGGGCCGAGATTCATCGCGATCAGCGAGCGTGCCAGGCGATTCGAGCGTTCGTCCAATTCGCCGTACGCCAGGCTGATGGGCCCGCAGACCACCGCCGGAGCGAATGGATGAAGCGCGGTGGCCTCAGCGAACAGCTCGGGCAGCGTGCCCAAGGCAGTCGGAATCAGGCCGGTTGGGGAAGCCGGGACCATCCGATCGGCGGGGTCGGGGACCTTGGCGGCACGGCGGTTCTCCATGGCATCGCGAGTCTCGACAGCATCGCTGGAGTTGAAAGCGCCGCCGGACTCGAAAGCGTCGATTGTCGCGAACGAATCGTTTTTCTCGGCAGCATTGCCGGCCTCGGCAGCATTGCCATTCCCGGCGGCATCGCTTGTCTCGAATGCATCGTAAGCCTCAGCACCGTAGGTCTCGACAGCTCTGCCACCAGCAAAAGCATCGCGAGCCTTCAGTGCATCACTGGGCACGACAGCCTTGCGACTCTCGAAGGCATCACCGATCTCAGCGGCATCGCCGGGCTCGACAGCCTTGCGCATGTCGAAGGGATCACCGATCTCAGCGGCATGGCTGGACTCGAAAGCCTCGCGGCTTTCGGCCCCACCGTCAGTGTCGACAGCGTTACGAGCTGCAAAAGCATCACCGGTCTTGGGGGCTTCGCGACTCTCGAATGCATCGTCGGTCTCCACACCAGTGCGAACTGCGAAAGCATCGCCATTCTCGAAGGCCTGGCGGCTTTCGAATGTATCGCCGGTCTCGAAAGCGCCGCGAGCCTCGAATGAGTCGCGACTCTCAAGGACACCGCCGGCCTCAACAGCATGGGGAACCTCAAAAGCATCGCTACTCTCGACGCCACCACTCTCGGCGGCATCGCCGCTCTTGAAAGCACCCTCAGCCTCGCGAGTCGCGGAAACATCGCCGCTCTCGAACGAACCGCGGCGTTCGGAGGCATTTTCAACCTCGAAAGCAGCGCGTGCGTCGGCTGCGTCGCCTGTGACCGGTGCATGGCGACTCTCGGCGTCGCCACTCGCTGAGAAGTCGCGACTCTTGAACGCATCAGCTGCGTCGACGGTCTCCGACGCATGGCGGGTCTCAGACGCATGGCGGGTCTCGCTTGCATCGCTAGCGTCGATCGAACCCCGGAGCTCGGCGGCATCACCGATCACGACGGCGTCGACCGGGATCTCCGGATCGGCGGCGACTGCCGCGAGCACTTCCTGCCACTGTGCGGTGATCGCGGTGGCAGTGGAGGGGTCGTAGCGGTCGGTGGCGTAGGACAGGCGGCCGGTGAGGGCTTCGGGGGTTTCGTGGATGGTGATTGTCAGGTCGAATCGCTCGACGGGGGGGTTGAGATCGATGGTGTGGGCGGTTGTTCCGGGGAGGGTGAAGGTTTGGGTGGGTGGGGTTCGGAGGTCCAGCAGTACCTGGAACAGTGGGTTGTGGGGGCGGGGGGCCGGGTGGAGGATTTCGATCAGGCGGTCGAAGGGGAGGTCGGCGTGGGTGAACGCGGCCAGATTTCGGCTCTGTTGCCGGGTGAGGAAATCGGTGAACGGCTCCGCTGGTTCGAGGTGGCTGCGGAGGACGACGGTGTTGACGAACATGCCGATCAGATCATCGATCGGGGCGTCGCCGCGGCCTGGGGCGGGGGTGCCGATGGCGACGTCGTCAGTGCCGGATAGTCGTGACAGCAGGACCGCCAGTGCGGCGTGCAACACCATGAACAGGGTCGTGTTGCGCGCCTCGGCCAGTTCGGCCAGCGCGGCACTGATGTCGGGTGGTACGACGAAATCGACTGCGCCACCGTGGTAGCTGGGTGTGGCCGGGCGGACGCGGTCGCCTGGAACGGTGGATTCGGCTGGTAGGCCGGACAATTCGCGCTGCCAGAAACGGATCTGCTGGGCAGCCAGTGAGTCCGGGTCGTCCTCGGCGCCGAGCAGTTGGCGCTGCCACATGCTGAAATCGGCGTACTGCGTCGGCAACGGTGGTCGGTCCGGGGCCGCGCCTTGCGCGCGGGCGGCATAGGCGGACAGGAAATCTCGGGCGAGCGGCCGCATGGACCGGGCGTCGCCCGCGATGTGGTGGACGACGAATACGAGGACGTGGTCGTCGAGATTTCCGTCCACGCGCAGCAGCGCGACCCGTAGCGGCACCTCGATGGCGACGTCGAACCCGGTGCCCACCACGGTGGCGACGCGGTCGCGCAGCTCTGCCGCGGGAACGTCGACGGGTGTGAGTGACGGAACCGCCGCTGCCGCGGGCTGAATTGCCTGGATCGGCCCAGCCGCGCCCGAGTCCGCACCGAGCTGCGGGTAGAAGGTTCGCAGGATGTCGTGCCGCGCCACCACATCGGCCAGCGCCTGTTTGAGGGCCTCGAGATCCAGTGCACCGGTCAGGCGGAGGGCGACCGGGACGTTGTAGGCGGCAGAGCTGGTGTCCAGCTGGTTGAGGAGCCACATCCGCTGCTGCGCGGGAGACAACGGGATTCGTTCCGGGCGCGGGCCTGCCACCACAGCGTGCCGCCCCGTGGCGGCTACCGCCGCGCTGTCCAGCCGGACGGCGAGCGCTTCGACGGTCGACGCCTCGAACAGCAGCCGCACCGGCACCTCGAGGTCCAGGTCCGCCGCCAGCCGGGCGGCGACGAGGGTGGCGCTGAGCGAGTTGCCGCCGAGCGCGAAGAAATCGTCGTCCACGCCGACCTGCTCGATACCCAGCACCTCGGCGTACACCTCGGCGACGGCCTGCTGACGCGCGGTCACCGGCGCACGGTAGAGCGCGGTCTCGAATACCGGCTCGGGCAACGCTTTTCGATCCAGTTTGCCCGCCGCGGTCAGCGGGATATCGTCGAGCACCATGATCGAGGTGGGCACCATGTGCGCGGGCATTCGCTGCTGCGCGTAGCCGGTCAGCTCGGCGACGTCGACGGTCCGTCCGGGCGCGGCGTGCACATAGGACACCAGCATCAGCGTGGCGGCGGTGGTGTTCTTGCGCTGGTTCCGGCGGCCGACCGTCACCGCGAAGTCGACGGTTTCGTGGTCGGCGAGTATCGCGTCGATCTCACCCAACTCGATGCGGTGTCCGCGCACCTTGACCTGAAAGTCGTTGCGGCCCAAATACTCGATCTCGTCGTGGCGGGTCCAGCGGACCACATCGCCCGTGCGGTACATCCGCGTCCCGGGCAGCCAGGGGCAGGCGACGAACCGGCTCGCGGTCAGTCCGGGCCGCCGATGGTAGCCCTCGGCCAGTTGAGCGCCGGCGATGTAGAGCTCACCGACGACACCGGCGGGCACCGGGTGCAGCCTTTCGTCCAGGACCCATTCGGTGACGCCGCGGATGGGGCCGCCGATGGTCAGGCTCTCCCCCGGCACCAGCGGCGCACTGAAATTCACGATGATCGTGGTTTCGGTGGGGCCGTAGGCATTGTGGAACTGCCTGCCGTCGACGGCCCAGCGCCGCACCAGGTCCGGCGACCAGCTCTCGCCGCCGGTGAACACTACCCGCAGGTCGGTCAGCCCGGCCGGGTCGAGCGACGCGAGCGCCGCGACCGTGAGGAACATGTGCGTAACCCGCTGTGTCCGAAGGAGTTCCGCCAGATCCGCGCCGCCGTACACATCGGTCGGGACGACGACCATGGTGCCAGCGGCCCCGGCGGCGAGCAGCAGTTCCAGCACCGCGGCGTCGAAGCTCGGCGTCGCGGCGTGCAGGGTGCGGGATTCCGGAGTGAGCGCGAACCTTTCGCACTGCTCGGCGCTGTAGCCCGCGAGTCCGGCATGGGTGACGGCCACACCCTTCGGCACGCCGGTCGAGCCCGAGGTGTACATCAGGTAGGCCACGTGCTGCGTGCGGAGCGGTCGAATCCGGTCCTGGTCGGAAATCGGTGCGGGACTGTGGCGTCCGAGATCCATCTGGTCTAGGACGAGCCATTCGATCGCGGCGGCGTGCGCCCACATACCGGCGGACTCCACCGTAAGACCCAGGGCCGCACCCGAATCGGCGAGCATGTGCGCGAGGCGCGCGGGCGGATAGGACGGGTCCACCGGCACGAAACCCGCACCGGACTTCGCCACCGCCCACAATGCCGCGACCGATTCGATCGAGCGCGGCATACCGACTGCCACCAGGTCACCCGGGCCGGCGCCCCGCGAGATCAACTCGCGTGCCAAACGTGAGGACAGCGCGTCCAATTCGGCGTAGGTCAGGGATTGTTCGCCGCATTGCACGGCGACCCGGCCGGGCTCGCGCACCGCGGCGGCGGCGAGGAGGTCGGGCAGCGTGCTGGACGCGGTGACCGCCGGTCCGGCCATCTTGGTGAGCCGGTCCAATTCGGCGTCCGACAGCACGCGCAGATCACCGACGGCCGTCGCGGCATCGGCGACGATCTCGCGTAGCAGCCGCACGAAGCGTTCCGCGAAGGCGCGGATGGTGGATACATCGAAAATGTCGCGGGCATAGCTGAGTTCACCCGCCAGGCCGTCGGGGCCGCCCGCCGCGCCCTCGGCGAGGTTCAGCTGCATGTCGAAGCGCTCGATGTCGACGGGTGCGTCCAGGCCGCGGATGCTGAGGCCGGGCAGTTCGAAATCGCCCGCGGGCGGGTTCAGGAAGGACAGCGCCACCTGGAACAGCGGAGTGCGTCCGGTGGAGCGGGCCGGTGCCAGCACGTCGACGAGTTGCTCGAACGGGATATCGGCGTGCGCGAACGCGGCCACGTCGGCTTCGCGCTGCCGGGTCAACAGCTCGGCGAACGACTCGGCGGGATCGATGTGGCTGCGCAGCACCACAGTGTTGACGAAGGTGCCGATCACGTCGTCGAGTTCGCCCACGCCCCGGCCGGCGACCGGGGTGCCGATGGCGACGTCGTTGCGGCCGGCCATGCGGGCCAGCAGCACGGCGAGCGCGGTGTGCACCACCATGAAGACGGTGGCGTTGACGCCGCGGGCCAGCTCACTGAGGCCGCGGTGGGTGTGCGCGTCCACCCGGAAGCTCACGGCGCCGCCCTGATAGGACTGGGTGGCCGGTCGCGGCCGGTCCAGCGGCAGCGTCGATTCCTCGGGCAACTCCGCCAGCGTCGTCTGCCAGAAGTCGAGCTGCGCCGCAGCCATCGACAGCGGGTTTCCGGCGTCGCCGAGCAGGGCTCGCTGCCACAGCGCGTAGTCGGCGTACTGCACCGGCAGCGGCGCCCAATTCGGCTCGGCGCCTTGTGATCTGGCGGCATAGGCGGCCATCAGGTCCCGGGTGAGCGGGCCCAGCGACCAGCCGTCGGCGGCGATGTGGTGCACCACCACGAGCAGGACGTATTGCGCGGCGGTGTGATTCGATGCGGAACCCCCGGATGACGGAACCTCGTCCGGGCGGTCCGCGACCTGGAACAGCGACATGCGCACCGGAACCTCGGTCGCGACATCGAAACCGGTGCCCGCGAGTTCGGAGACGCGCTCGTACAGTTCCTCCTCCGGGACGAGGACCGGGCGCAGGTCCGGGGTGGCGTCGGCCGGGTCCAGGATCACCTGGGCCGGGCCGTCCGCCGACTGCGGATAGACGGTACGCAAGGTTTCGTGCCGGGCCACGATATCGGCGGCCGCCGCCGCGAGCGCCTCGACATCGAGGTTTCCGGACAGCTGCACGGCCACCGGCAGGTTGTAAGCCGCTGCGGCAGTGTCGAATTGGTTCAGGAACCACATGCGCTGCTGTCCCAGCGACAGCGGTATCGGATCCGGTCGCGGGCCCGCGACCAGCGGTGGGCGGCCGTTGTCGGTGATCTCGATGCGGGCGGCCAGCGCGGCGACGGTGGACGCTTCGAAGAGCAGCCGGACGGGCAGCCGGGTATCGAAGGCCGCACCGAGCCGGGCGGCGACGCGGGCGGCGCTGAGCGAGGTGCCGCCCAGGGCGAAGAAGTCGTCGTCACGGCCGATGCGCTGGGTCTCCGGGCCGAGCACCTCCGCGAACACTTCGGCCACGGCCGCCTCCAGCGGAGTGGCGGGCGCGGTGCGGGTGGTGGTTTCGAAAACCGGTGCGGGCAACGCTTTCCGGTCCAGTTTGCCGGAAGTGTTCAGCGGTAGCTCCGGCAGCGGCAAGATCGTCGCGGGCACCATGGCGGGCGGTAGCACCTCGGCCAGGGCGGCGCGCAACTCGAGCACGTCCGGCGAATGACCCGGTGTGGCAACGACATAGCCGACGAGCTGGTCACCGGTGGGTCCGGCGGAAACGGTAGCGACCGCCTGGCTGACCGAATGCTGTGCCAGCAGCGCGGTTTCGATCTCGCCGAGCTCGATGCGCTGACCGCGGAACTTCACCTGGAAGTCGGTGCGGCCGAGGTATTCCAGACGATGCGGCGAGTCGCGCCACCGCACCAGGTCGCCGGTGCGGTACATCCGGTCGCCGGTGCCGAAGGGGTTGGCCACGAACCGTTCCGAGGTCAGATCGGGCCGGCGGGCATAACCGCGGGCCAGTTGGGCGCCGGCTAGATACAGCTCGCCCGGAACGCCGGCCGGGACCGGCTGCAACCGCGAATCCAGGACATAGACCAGGGTGTTCCATTGCGGGACACCGATCGGCACGGTCCGCACGTCGGTGACGGAGGCGGGCCAGTAGGTCACCGAGACGGCGGTCTCGGTCGGACCGTACAGGTTGTGCAGGGGCGCGCCCGACACCGTGCGCCAGGCGGCGACGGTTTCCGGCGGCAGGACCTCACCGATGACGAAGACGTGGCGCAGCGCCGGGTAGGCGTCCCAGTAGCGCTGCGGCGAATTCGCACGGCGGTTCGGTGAACGGCGTGAGCCGTCGGCGGCGAACTCCGCGGTGTGCGCGGCGAAGACGGTCAGCATCGACGGCACGAAGTCGGTGACCGTGACCTGCTCGGCGACAAGGGTTTCCGCGACGTATCGCGGATCACGATGCCCGGCGGGCGTCGCCATGAGCAGTTTCGCACCGGCCCGCAACGGCATGAAGAAGCCCCACAGCGAGACGTCGAAGGTCGTCGCCGTCTTCTGCAGGTACACGTCGCCGGGGCCGAGCGGGTAGGCGGCCAGCATCCAGGTGATCTGGTTGTGGATCGCCGCGTGCGTGATCGCGACGCCCTGGGGGCGGCCGGTCGAGCCCGAGGTGAAGATGATGTAGGCCAGGTGCTCGGGATGGAGTCGGCGTCGGAGTTCTTCGGGGCGAACGGGTTCGGCGTCGAATCCGCTCAGATTCACGGTGTCGAGCAGGACCACCGGGATCTCCGCGGGCACCGCCTCGGCCGCGCCGGTGACGCTCAATACGCAGACCGGTTGCGCGGTATCGAGGATGTGACCGATGCGCTCGGCCGGATGGTCCGGGTCCAGCGGCAGGAAGGCGCCGCCGGCGGTGAGCACCGCGTACATGCCGACGACCAGATCGAGGGAGCGCCGGATCGACAGGGCCACCACGGATTCCGGGCCCACGCCCCCCGTGATCAACAGTCGCGCGAGGCGGTTGACCCGCTCGTCGAACTCGCGATAGGTCAGCTGTGTGCCCTCGTACTCGAGCGCGACGGCATCCGGGTCCGCGGCGACCGCGCGCCGGTACCCGTCCAACAGCAGTTCCGCGGCGACTTCGTGGCGAGTATTGTTCCAGCCCAGCAGAATTCGGCTCCGCTCCGCGGGTTCCAGCACGTCGAGCGCACCGACCGGTCGCCGCGGATCCGCCGCGACCGAGGCCAGCAACCGGGTGAACCGGTCGGCGAACTCCGCGACCGTCGGCTCGTCGAACAGGTCGATGGCGTAGGTGAACAGGACCGACAGACCGCTGGGCGCGCCGTCGCGCTCGCGCGGCAGCACCGTCAGTTGCAGGTCGAATTTAGCGATCGCACCGTCGAAATCGACGACGTCCGCGGTCAATCCGGGCAGTTCCAGGGTCGTGCGGTCGGTGTTCTGGAAGAACAGCGCCACCTGGAACAGGGGGTGATGCGCCTGCGAGCGGACCGGGTCGAGGATTTCCACGAGTCGTTCGAACGGCAGCTCGGCATGCGCGAACGCCGCCAGGTCGGCCTCTTTCGTGCGATCCAGGAGTTCGCGGAAGGACGCTGCGCGATCGATGCGGGTGCGCAGCACCAGCATGTTCGAGAACAGGCCGACGAGGTCGTCGAACCCAGGCTCGTCGCGACCGGCGACCGAGGTGCCGATGGCGATGTCGTCGGCATCGGATAGCCGCGCCAGCAGAGTCGCCAGCGCGGCGTGCACCACCATGAACAGCGAGGCGCCGGTCTGCTGCGCCAGATCCGCCAGTCGGCGGTGCGTCTCGGCGGGGATCTCGAACCCGAAAACCGCACCTCGACCGGTGGCCACCGGGGGGCGCGGCCGATCCGCGGGCAGGTCGATGCGGTCCGGGATACCCGTCAAAGCCGTTCGCCAGTAGGCAATTCGACCGGCGGCGAGCGAATCCGGATCATGCTCCTCGCCCAGGAACTCGCGCTGCCACAGCGCGTAGTCGGCGTACTGCACCGGCAGCGGCGGCCAATCCGGGGCCGCACCGGCGACCCGGCTGCCGTAGGCGGCCATCAGGTCGCGCACCAGCGGCGCGATCGACGCACCGTCGACGGCGATGTGATGCGCCACCACGATGATCACGTGCTCGTCGGCACTGAACCGCGCCAGCGCCATCCGCAGCGGCACCTCGGTGGTGACATCGAATCCGGCCAGGGCGTAACCGAGCAGCCACTCCTGCAATTCGTGCTCGGCGACCGGCTGCGGTGTCAGATCGGGCAGCACCCACAGTGTGGGCTGGATCGACTGGTAGCCGGCGCCGTCGACCTCCGGGTAGCTGGTGCGCAACGACTCGTGCCGGTCGATCAGATCGGCGACCGCGGCTTGCAAGGCTTCCACCCGCAGATCGCCGGAGAGCCGGATGGCGAAGGGGAGGTTGTAGGCGGCCGAGTCGGGGTCGAACAGGTTGAGGAACCACATGCGTTGCTGGGCCGGTGTGAGCGGGATGCGCTCCGGGCGCGGCCGGGGTGGCGCGGCGTCTGCGCCGGGGTCGGCCTGAATGTCCCGGCGCCCCATGTACTCCAGTTCGCCGTCCGGATGCCGGCGCACCAGGTCGCCGGTGCGGAACAGCCGGGGACTGCCGGGGTCGAACGGATTAGCCACGAATCGGGTGGCGGTCAACGCCGGTTTCCCCAGATAGCCGCGCGCCAATGACGCACCGGCGACATACAATTCGCCGACCTCACCGTTCGGCACCGGAGTTAGTCGCTCGTCCAGGACATATTCGCTGACGCCGCGAGTGGACGCGCCGAGGGTGACCGGCTGATCCGGCGACATCGGCCCGGCGCAGTTCGTCATGATGGTGGCCTCGCTGGGTCCATAACCGACGAAGAACTCGCGCTCGGCCTCGGTCCAGCGGCGCACCAGATCGGGTGGGCACTGCGCACCGACGGCCAGCACCATGCGTAGTTCGTCGAGGCCGTCCGGGTCGACCGAGGCCGATATCGGCGGGGTGAGGACGGCATGCGTCACCCGTTCCCGCAGCAGCAGCGCGGTCAGGCCGGGGCCTTCCTCGAAGGTGGGGGCGACGGCCACCATGGTGGCCGCGGCGCCGACCGCCAGCAGCATTTCGAAGACCCAGGCGTCCGACCCGGGTGCGGCGCGCAGCAGTACCCGGGACTCGGCGGTCACGCCGTAGCGGGCGCGTTGCTCCTCGCACAGCACACCGAGACCCGCGTGCGTGACGACCACGCCCGTCGGCAGAGCACCGGCCCCGGAGACGTACCCGACGTACGCCGGATGCTCGGCTTTGAGCGGCCGCACACGGTCGGCATAGGTGACCGCGTCGGCGGGCTGTCCGGCCAGCGCGTCCAGCTGCTCCGGCGCGTCCAGCTCGAGCCAGCGCACCCGATCGGGCAGGCGGGAGCGCAGCGCGCGCACCGTCAAGCCGAACACGGCACCGGAATCGGCCACCATGTGCTCGATCCGGTCGACCCCGCTGTCGGGGTCCACCGGGACGAACCCCGCCCCGGCCTTCGTCACCGCCCACACCGCGACCAGCGCATCCACCGACCGGGGCAGGCTCACCGCCACCAGGTCCTCGGTGCCGACTCCGCGATCGATCAGCAACCGTGCCAGACGAGTGGAACGCACGTCGAGTTCGGCGTAGGTCAGCTCGTCCAGGGTCTGCTCGGCGGTGCCGAAACGTAGCGCGACACCATGGGGATTCGCTTCGACCGCGGAGCCGAGTAGCTGCGGCAGCGGTTTGAGGCGCGCGCGTTGACCGCGGGCGGCGGGCCGCGTCCTGGTCGGACGGGTCATGCGCGCACCGGTCCCGTCCACACGTACCGGCAACCCGAGTCGACCCGAACCATGAAGCAGCTCCACTATCTATCCAGCTATCAGTCGAGCCTTGTGCTCCCCTTCACAGCGACTTCCTGGTCAGCATCGTAGAGATACCGGCCGTTCGGTGCCAGATTGGCTGGATAGACCCGCACCCCGGTCTGTTCGCGCGAGCGTCGTTGCGCCGCAATCGGCTTTGCCACTGGCATGCTGAGTCCGTGAATACTCGGACCTTTGGCAAGTCATTGCTGATCTGCGTGAGTTTGCTGGTACCCGCGTGCTCGGATGATGACGGTGGCGGATCCCCCGATCAGTCCGTGCTGAGCGACTCCGAGTTCCCGGGGGGTGAGAAGACGATGGACGTCCCCGACGATCAGGTGCGCAGTCGGATGACGGACGTGCTCTCGGTCCAGGGCGCCGATTCCGTCGCACCCCCGGAATGTCAGGGCCCGATCGAGGAGATGACCGAACAAGCCGAGAAAGTCACCGCCGACGCCGATTTCGCCGCGGCGTCCGGCGGCACGCCCCCCTCGGTCTATTTCGAGGCCGTCTCCGCCACCCAGGCCGACCTCGCCAAGTTCAGTACGGCCGTGACCACCTGCCCGCGCATGCAGGTGGTCAGCACCAGCCCCGATCGCCAGAACCTGAATTCGCAGGTGACGCTGGAACCCCGCAAACTTCCGGCGGCGCTCGACGGCGTGCAGGCCGTCGCCTATCGCACCACCACCGTGTCCTCCGTTCCCGGCTTCGGCGCCTTCACCATCAAGGCCTACATCGGCTGGGCCCTCGTCGACAACAAGACCGTCGCCGTGCGCGCCGCTGTGCAGACCGCCGATTTCGATGAGGCCGCCGCCGAACGCTTCTTCGTCGCGGCGGTCGACAAGGTCCGGAAGAAGTAGATCGCCGCGGGTCAGCGGTATTGGTCGGCCAGTTCGGGTAGGTGCGGCGAGGTGGCGGCCAGGTCGCGGGCGTAAGCCTGGAAGCTGGTGCGGGCGCTGTCCAGGTTCATGCCGAGGGCTGTTTCGACGAAGACGCGGTCACCGCCCACCAGAATGAAATCGTCGGTGGAGATCAGCACGGCCGCCATGTGGTCGGTGGAGGCCAGCAGGACATCGGTGGTGCCGGGCCAGCGCCAGGCGACGATGTCCTCCAGGTTGGTCAGCACGGCCTGGTCCGCTTTGGCCTTACCTCGGCGCTCGGTGGTCAAGCCGTAGATCTGGTCGTAACCGGCCCAGGAGAAGCCGTTCAGGATGTGGGCCGCGCCCGGATCGCTGGCGAGGCTGCCGACCCCGGGCCCCGGCACCACGAAACGCCCTGCCCGCGTGGCCCATTCGGGGCGGAATTCCCGCGCTGACGCCAGAAAGTGGTCCCGCAGGCGGGCGCTTTCTTCCTTGGTCAACTTGTGCATGCCGCCGCCCTCCTGCTCGGTCCACACTCGGAACAGCAATCGAACCACGCGGTATGCGACTCCT
This sequence comes from Nocardia goodfellowii, assembly GCF_017875645.1. NCBI lineage: Bacteria > Bacillati > Actinomycetota > Actinomycetes > Mycobacteriales > Nocardiaceae > Nocardia > Nocardia goodfellowii. The sequence goes on from NZ_JAGGMR010000001.1 coordinate 495,788, forward strand.
CCGGCACCGTCGCCGGTGTGCCGTCAGCCGATCCGGGACGGCGCCTCGAGCCCCAGCAACTCCGCCAACGGCAGCACCGGGATCGGCGCCGTGGCGTCGCCGTCGGTCAGCACCGCCGCCCGCAGATCCGCCGCCACGCCGAAGTCCACCCCGGACAGCCCGCGCAGATCGGTCACCAGATGGGTCACCCACTCCTCGGCCAGCAGCCCGGTCAGATCAGCCGCCGGAGCGGCGACCACGAGGGCCGCGCCCTGCCCGCCCGCGGCGACGAGCTCGATCAGCCCGCCCGCGGACACCGGATCCGAGGTGGCGAAGGTCCGGGACTCGTAGGTGAGGCCCGCGCGAAGGGCGAATCGGTCGGCGGCCGCGGCCAGCTGGTCGTAGGTCAGCGTGTGGTCCGCGGTGCGCAGCGCCGGATCGCCGCCGCGCAGGGTGCGCAACCGCGTCGCGTAGGTGACCGGGCGGGTGGACTGGGCGTCGAGCTCGGCGCCCAGGGCGGGGTCGTCGAGCGTCAGCCAGTCCACCCGGTCGGACGCTTCCGGTGTCCGCCGGGATGGCGACGCCGAACTGGTGAGGCCGAGCATCAGGTTCAGGCCCACCGGCTGGTCCCCGGGTAGCAGCGCGGCACCCGCTTTGAGCACCGCCCAGCTCGCCACCATCGCCTCCACTCCGCGCGGTAAGCGCAGCGCGACGCCGGTGCCCGGACCGCAGCCATGGGCGATGAGCAGCCGCGCCAGCTGCGAGGAGCGCGCGTCCAGTTGCCGATAGGTGAGGACCTGGTCGCCCCAGACCAGCGCGGGGCTCTCCGGGTCGTCTTCCACCGCGGCGGTCAGCGACTGCGCCAGCGCCGCGCCGGCTGTGCCGGTGGTCTCGGCGGTCGCCACCTGGGCGGCTTGCACGACCGGTTCCGGATCCGGTGTCACCTCGTCCAGCAGGTCGATCGCACCGACGGCGATCTCCGGGTCGGCGGCCACCACGGTCAGGATCCGCTCGAAGCTGCGGCCGAAGGCCTTGATCGTCGACTCGTCGAAAAGATCGATCGCATAACTCAATACGACGTTCAACTCACCGGAGGCGCGCGGGTCGACGATCACCTGCAGATCGAACTCGGCGGCGAGCGCGCCGGTGTCGAGGCCGGAGATCGTGAGTCCGGGCAGGGTCAGCGTCGGCGCCTCGGCGTTGTCGAACGACAACGCCACCTGGAACAGCGGGTCGGGTGCGGAACGACCGGCCGCGACCTCCTCGACCACCCGCTCGAACGGCACATCGGCGTTGCCGAAGGCCGACAGATCGGCTTCGCGCGCCTGCTCGACCAGATCGTCGAAGGAAGCCTCGCTGTCGACGGTGATGCGCAATGCCAGGGTGTTGGCGAACATGCCGACCAGATCTTCGAGTGCCCGTTCCCCGCGTCCGGCGACAGCGGTGCCGATGGCGATATCGGAATTGCCGGACATGCGCGCCAGCAGCACCGCGAGCGCCGCGTGCACCACCATGAACAGCGTCGAATTGTGTTCGTGGGCAAGCTCGTCGAGATTGCGGTGCACCTCGGCGGGCAAGCTGATCCGAATCGACGCGCTGCGCCGCGACGGCACCGGCGGCCGCGGGCGATCCAGCGGCAGCGCCGGCGCTCCGGTCGATCCCGCCAGGCGATCCCGCCAGTAGGCGACTTGCTTTGCCGCCGCCGAGGTTTCGTCGTCCTCGGTGCCGATCGCGGTCCGTTGCCACAGCGCGAAGTCGGCGTACTGCACTTCCAGCGGCACCCAGGCGGGCGAACGACCCTCGACACGGGAGACATAGGCGGTCACCAGGTCACGAACGAGCGGCGCCATCGATAGTCGATCCACCGAAATGCCATGCGCCACAATAACGAGAAGATGCTCCTCGGGGTTGTCGGCCGAGTTCAGCAACACCGCGCGCAGCGGGGGCGCGGTGGTGACATCGAATCCGCGCGACATCATGTCGGTGATGTGCGCGATCGGGTTCGTGGTCGTTTCCATATCCAGCCCGCCCGGCAATGCCTCGGCGACCGACACAATCTCCTGATACGGCACCCCGTCCGGCCCGATGGCCGGATAGCGGGTGCGCAGCACCTCATGCCGCTCCAGCACGTCGGCGACGGCATAACGCAGCGCGGACACGTCGAGCACGCCGGTGAGCCGGATCGCCAGCGGCAGGTTGGCGACGGGTGCGGCCGGATCGAGCTGGTTGCGAGCCCACACCGGCTGCTGCACCAGCGACAACGGAATTCGGGCGGGCCGCTCACCCCGGGCGAGCGGCGGCCGGGTGGACGCCCCCAGGGCAACGCGGGCGGCCAGTGCCGCGACCGTCGAGGCCTGGAACAGTTCCCGCACCGCGAGATTCGCGTCCAGAGCCGCGTTGATCCGGGCCACCGCGCGGGTCGCCAACTGCGAATTTCCGCCCAGGGCAAAGAAATCGTCGTCCAGGCCGATCTCCGCGCGGTGCAACAGGGTCGCGAAGACTTCCGCGACGGCCAGTTCGATCGGCGAGGAAGGAGCACGGAAGGTCGCGCCCGCGAATTCCGCCGCGGGCAGTGCCTTTCGGTCCAACTTTCCGTTCGGAGTGAGCGGCAGCGCGTCCAGCACCACGATGGCGTCCGGCACCATGTAGGCGGTGAGGAATTCCGCGGCCCGAGTACGCAATTCGTTCGGATCGAGCTGAGTGTCTTTGTCCGGCACCGCGTATCCGACGATCCGGTCACCCGCATGCTCGTCGGCGCTGACCAGCACCACCGCCTGGCGCACACCCGGGCAGCGCAGCAGCGCCGACTCGATCTCACCGAGTTCGATGCGGAACCCGTGCAACTGCACCTGCTGGTCACTGCGCCCGGCGTACTCGAGGTTCGCGCGGCCGCCGAGCCCGACCCACCGGCCCACGTCACCGGTCCGGTACATCCGCGAACCGGGTTCGCCGAACGGATTCGCCACGAAACGGGTCGCGGTGAGCCCCGGGCTGCCGAGGTAGCCGCGGGCGAGCTGCTTACCGGCGACATTGATCTCACCCGCGACACCGACCGGCGCGGGGTGCAGTCGCTCCTCGATGACGTATGCGTGCAGTCCTGGCAACGCCCGGCCGATCACGCTGGCCGCGTCGTCGACCATCTGCGCGTTCAGCGCCAGGAACGTCACGTGCACCGTGGCCTCGGTGAGGCCGTACATATTGACCAGCCACGGCGCGTCCATCGGATGCCGTTCGTACCAGCGCTTCAACTGACGCAGGTCCAGCGCCTCGCCGCCGAAGACGACGTAACGCAAGGGCAGGTCGGCCGCGGACGGCGCGGTCCGATCCGCTTCGGCCAGTTGATAGAACGCCGACGGTGTCTGGTTCAGCACCGTGACCTGTTCCCGAATGAGCAACTCACGGAACGACTCCGGCGAGCGGGCGGTGTGGTGGTCGACCACGACGACGGTGCCGCCGTTGGCCAGCGCACACCACAGTTCCCACACCGAGAAGTCGAAGGCGACCGAGTGGAACAACGTCCACACGTCGGTTTCGTCGAAGTCGAACAGGAGCTGGGTGTTGGCGAACAGCTCCACCACGGCGCGGTGCGGGACTCCGACACCCTTGGGCACGCCCGTCGACCCCGAGGTGTACATGACGTACGCCAAATTGTCCGGGCGCAGCGGCGCGAACCGATCCCGGTCCGTGACGGGGCCGTCCGGCCGGTCACCGGTCCGCTCCAGCAGCAACACCGGCTGGGACGGCCGCCACCCCCAGGTTCCGATCACGTCGGCCGTGGTCAGGAGGGCGGCGGGCGCGGCGTCGGAGAGCATGAAATCCAGGCGCTGCGCCGGGTAGGTGGTGTCGATCGGAAGGTAGCCGGCACCGGTGAGCAATACCGCGAGCAAACCGACCGGCAGCTCCTCGGTGCGCGGAAGCGCCACGGCGACAATCGTTTCCGGGCCGGCGCCGTGGGCGATCAGCGCCCGTGCCGCCCGGTTCGCCCGGCGCTGCAATTCGGCGAAGGTCAGCGCGACGTCCCCGCAGCGCACCGCGATCGCGTCCGGGCGGCGGCGCGCCTGTGCCGCAACGAGATCCACCAGGGTGACCTCGGGGATGGCGGCGCCCTGGGTGTTCCACTCGCGCAACACCAACGCCCGCTCCCCCGGAGCGAGCAGGTCGACATCACCGACCACAGCCGTGGTGTCGGTGGTGAGCGCGGACAATATCCGACGGAAGCGATCCGCGAAATCCGCCACGGTGGGCTCGTCGAACAGATCGGTGGCGTACCGGAAGGTGAGCGAAAGGCCCTGCGGTGAACCGTCTTCGGCGAGTTCCTCGACCAGTTCCAGCTGTAGGTCGTACTTCGCCAGCGGCACCGTGGGTGCCGTGCCCGCCACGCTCAGTTCGGGCAGTTCGAGCTGGGTGCGCGCCATGTTCTGCCCCACGAGCAGCACCTGGAACAGCGGGTGCCGGGCCGTGGAGCGCACCGGATCCAGTGCTTGCACCAGCCACTCGAACGGCAGGTCTACGTGCTCCAAGGCTTCGAGATCGGTTCTGCGGACCTGGGCGAGCAGGTCCGCGAAGCTGATCCCCGGGTCGATCTCGGTGCGCAAGACCAGGGTGTTGACGAACATGCCGATCAGCTCGTCGAGCCCGTCCGCGTTCCGGCCCGGGACCAGCGTGCCGATGACGATGTCGCGGGTGCCCGACAGCCGGGACAGCAGCACCGCCAGTGCGGTGTGCGCCACCATGAACAAAGTCGAGTCAGTGTGCGAAGCAACCGTTTTCAGGGCGTCGTGCAATTCGGCGTCGACCGTGGTCTGGAACGTCGCCCCCCGGTTCGACGCGACGGCGGGCCGCGGCCGGTCGGCGGGCAGATTCAATTGCTCTGGCAGTGCGGCCAATTGACGCTGCCAGTACGCGCTCTGCGTGCTCAGCAACGATTCCGGATCATCCTGCGAGCCCAGCAGCTCACGTTGCCAAATGGTGTAGTCGGCGTACTGGAGCCCCGGCATCGGCCGATCCGGCCGCCCGCCGCGGACGCGCTCCGCATAGGCGGACATCAGATCCCTGATCAGCAGATCCATCGAGAAACTGTCACCGGCGATGTGGTGGACGACGCACACCAGCACATGCTCGTGATCACGCAACCGCAACAGTTGCACCCGAATCGGCGGCTTCACAGTGACGTCGAACTTGGTCATCGCCACCCGGGTGACGAACCCCGCAACCTGCTCCGGCGTCGAATCCAGCGTCGGCAGCGGCGGCACCGCCCGCGGATCGGTCAGCGGCAGCACAACCTGCACCCCGCCGCCGTCGACCTCCGGATAAACCGTCCGCAACACCTCGTGCCGCTGCACCAGATCCCGCATCGCCGACTGCAACGCCACCACATCCAGCCGCCCGGACAACCGGACCGCCACCGGAACATTGTCGACCGCCGAAGACGGTTCGAACCGATTCCGAAACCACATGCGCTCCTGCGCATAAGACAACGGCACCACCGCAGGCCGCTGCACCGAATGCAGCACGCGCCGCGCGGGACGGGCCGTTTGACCCGGCGCTGCGGCGAGGTCATCCTCGGGCATACCCGTCCGCGGTGACGCCGATTCAGGCAGCGTTCCGTCGGACAACGCCTCCTCTGGTGACGCGTCCGTCCGCGACACCGGCTCCGGAGACAACGGCTGGGGCGGTGCCGCATGCCGTGACGCCGACTCAGGGACTGCACGCTCAGACTCCGACCGGCCCGGGAACGCCGACTCGGATGACAACGGATCCGAGGATGTCAGGTGCTGCGACGGGGACTCAGGCACTGCACTCTCAGACCCTGTCCGGCCCGGCAACGCCGACTCCGACGACAACGGCTCCGACGGTGTCGCGTGCCGCGACGCCGACTCAGGCACCGCTCTGTCAGCCCCCGTCCGGCCTGGCAACGCCGACTCCGACGACAACGGTTGCGACGCTGCCCGGTGCTGCGAGACTGAATCGGGCACCGCTCGGTCGGGCAACGCCCGATCCGGCGACGCCGTCTGCCGCGACGCGGACTCAGGCGGGACACCCTCGAAACCCGCCCGCCCCGGCAACGCCGACTCGGATGACAACGAATCCGACTGTGCCGCGTGCCGCGACGCCGGCTCAGGCAGCGCCCGCTCACGCACTGCCTGCTCCGGCGAGGCCGACTCCGATGACAACGAATCCGACTGTGCCGCATGCCAGTACGGCGACTCAGGCACTGCTTCCTCAGACCTCGACCGCTCCGGCAATGCCGACTCGGACGTTAGGGGTTCCGGCGGTGCCACGTGCCGCGACGCCGACTCGCGCAGTACGTCCACACGCTTCGCCTGCTCCGGCAACGTCATCCGCTGCCGCGCTGTCTCCGACGACACTCGCTCGGGCGTTGCCGTCTCTCGCGACACTGCCCCCGGTAGCGCGTCCTCCGGCGACGGCCGCTCCGGCGACGCCGAATCCCATGCCGCCGACTCAGGCCCTATCGACTCCGACAACGGCGGCCCGAACGGTTGTCCCTCGCCCCACTCCGACTCGCTTACTTCCGGCTCGGGCAAGGACTGCTCGGCCGGAGCCACGTGCCGCGACGCCGAATCAGGCCCTACCGACTCAGGCGACAATCGATCGGGCGGCGCTACACGCCGCGACGCCCACTCGGGCTGCGCCCCTTCGGGCAATGATCGCTCGGGGCGTTCCACCCGACGAGGCACTGACTCGGGCAACGACCGCTCGGAAAGATGCTCCTGCCACCCCGACTCGCTCGACTCCGGCAACGACCGGTCAGACGGTGCCACGTGCTGCGGGGCACGCTCGAGTTGTGCTTCCTCCGGGCGTGGGATCTGCTGCCGTGACGACTCAGGATCTGCCGGTGCGAATGGCGGCGCGAGTGGTGCGGCAGCCCGCGATGCCGGGTCAGCAAGCGTCGCATGAGGTTCCGGTCGCTCAGGCAATCCCTTCTGGTGCCGTGCCGACTCGGACGACGTGGGCTGGGTGGGTGCCGCGTGCCGGGGCGGCGCCTCAGGCAATGACCATTGCGGCGCTGCCGACTCGGGCAACGCAGATTCGCTCGGTCTCGACTCCGGTAATGGCCGATCGGACGGTGGTATCTCCCGCGAGGACTGCGGCGGCAGCTCACCGAATCTCGGTCGCTGTGGCAATGCCGGCTCTGGCGACTCCGGCTCGGACAACGACCGGTCGGACGGTGCCGTCTTCGGCGACGCGGACTCGGGCACTGCTGAATCCGTCAACGATGGCTCGGATGGTGCCGCGTGCCGCGACGCCGAATCGGGCAATGTCGGTTCAGGCAGCGGCCGTTTCGGCGTCGAGTCCCGAGACGCCCACTCGGGGGCTGTCGTCCCGGGCGACGGCCGCTCGGCCGATGCCGCCTCGGCCGATGCCCACTCGCGGCGCACTGCTCGAGGCAATGGTCGCTGCGGGCGGCCCATCGGCCGTGGCACCGGCCCAGGTACCGCCGACTCGGGCAATGACGGCTCGGACGGTGCCGCATGCTGTGGGGTGGAACCAGGCGGCAGCTGCTCGGACGCCGGTCGTTCCGGCAACGCCGGACCACGCAACGCGGAATTCGGCGATGACGACTGGGGCAAGGACGGCTCGGACGGCGCCCGGTGCCGCGACGCCGAATCACGCAGTGCTGGTTCAGGCGACTGCTGCTCCGGCGCTGCGGTCTCCCGCGGCGCAGACTCGGGCGCTGCCGGATTCCGCGACGCCGGAGCACGCAGGGTCTGCTCAGACGCCGGTCGTTCCGACGATGCGGTCTCCGGCAACCCCGGCTCGGGCGTCGACAACTTGGGCAACGACGACTTGGGCGGTGCCAGATGCTGCGGTGCCGAATCAGGCAATACCTGCTCCGGCGCTGCAATCTCCTGTGACGACGGCTCATGTCCTGCCGACTCGGACAACCGTGGCTCGAATCCCGCTGACTCGGTCAGCGCCGAATCGGACGATGCCACATGCCGCGACGCCGACTGGCCCCCGGACGACGCGCTGAACGACCGCTCGGGCGCGGTCGCGTGCTGCGGCGGCGGCTCAGGCAGCGTCCGCTCCGGCGAACTCGATTGATCCAAAGCCCGCTCTGGCGAACTCGTGTCACGCAATGCCCGCTCCGGCAACCCCCGCTCACGCAACGCGGGCTCCAGCAACCCCGGCTCATCCGAGATCCGCTCCGGCGACCCCGACTGACCCAACGCCCGCTCCCGCGAGCTCGTCTCACCCAACGTCCGCTCCGGCAACCCCGGTTCGCGCAACGCCCGCTCCAGCAGGGCGGCCCGGTCCAATTTGCCGAGTGGGTCCGGTGCGGTCTTGTCGAGTGGTGATGTCGACGCCTCGGCGGCGGGGGGTTGCGCGGGGATGAGGACGCCGTCGGTGGTGCGGCGTACCAGTTTTCCGGTGCGGTAGAGGCGGGTTCCGGGGGTGTCGGTTTTCGCGCCGAAGGGGTTGGCTATGAAGCGGTCGGAGGTGGGGGCGGGGTCGCGGAAGTAGCCCTGGGCGAGGGCTGGGCCGGAGAGGTAGAGCTCACCGGTGGCGTCGGTGGGGACGGGGCGTAGTCGGGGGTCGAGTACGAATGCGTCGATGCCGGGGATCGGGGTGCCGAGGGTGATCGGGTCGGCGGTGCGGATGGGTGGGGTGCTGGTGGCGAGGGTGGTGGTTTCGGTGGGGCCGTAGCAGTGGTAGAGGTCGCGGGTGGGGGCGGTCCAGCGGGTCAGCAGGTCCGGATCGAGGGTGTCGCCGGTGACGACTACGACCTGGAGGTCGGGGAGGTCCGCGGGGTCGATGGAGGTCAGCGTGCGCGGGGTGCTCAGAAGGTGGGTCACCTGTTCGGCGCGGAGCAGGTCGGTCAGTTCGGGTCCGCCGGATATCGACGGCGGGGACACCACCAGCGTCGCGCCTGCCGAGCAGGCGAGCAGCAGTTCCAGCACCGACACGTCGGCGTTCGGCGAATGACCGTGCAAGACCCGGGAATCGGCGGTGACGCGATAGTGGGCGGAGGCGGCGACCAGCCCGGCCAGGCCGGTGTGCGTGACCACCACGCCCTTCGGCTCATCGGTGTAGATGGCGTACGCCGGGTGCCGTTCGTCGAGCGAGCGCACGCGCTCGGCCTCGGTGATCGGATGCTCCGGGCGGTCCAGAATCCGCTGCGCCACCACCGGATCGTCGAGCTCGATCCAGTAGATGTCCGAGCCGAGGGCGCGCCGATGCCGCGAGGTGGTGACTCCGATCGTTGCGCCGCAGTCCCGCACGATGTGCGCGACCCACTCCGTCGGATCAGCCGGGTCGACGGGCACGTAGGCGGCGCCGGTTTTCGCGATCGCCCACACCGCGAGAACGGATTCGACACCGCGCGCGACGCCGAGGGCCACCATGTCACCGGGGCCGAGACCGCGCGCGATCAGCTCCCGGGCCAGCCGCGAAGAGTCCGCGTCCAGTTGGCGGTAGGTGAATTCCTCGGCTCCGGCTCGCACGGCCACCGCGTCGGCGGCGGCTGCCACGGCGGCGGTGAGCAGGTGATCGAAGGTGAGGCGGGCCGCCCCGGGATGGGCACTACGACCGGAACGATGGGTGATATCCATTCGGGTGTAAGCACCTCTCGCGTCTAGCTCGGCCGCATGGCCGTTCATCTCATCGACCGCTCGGCCCCGATGCGGTCCGGGCCATCATAAGTCTCAGAGCCAGCCGCGCCGGGTGGCCTGCACTCCGGCCTGGAACCGGGTGCTCGCGCCCAGCCGTTCCAACAGCCGCGCGGTGCGCCGCACCACGGTGCGGCGGGACATGCCGAGCCGGCGGGCGATGGTGTCGTCGGTGGCACCCAGGCCCATCAGGGTGAGGATCGCTTTGTCGCGTTCGTCGAGTTCCTCGGCGGAGGGATTGACCGAGATCGGCGCGGCCAGCGACCACAGGACGTCGAAGGTTTTGATCATCAAGCGCAACGCGGGCGAGCCGGAGACTCTGATGCCCATCGGATCCGGTCTGCGTTCGTCGGCGTGCAGGACCAGGATGCCGCGCTCGTCGTCGACGACGATCATCTTGAACGGCGGTTCCGGCAGCGTACGGGCCTGCGCCCCACTGGCATTGGTGGCCAGCGCGTGACGTAGTCGTTCCGCGTCCTGATAGATGGTGTCCTGGTACAGCGTCTGGTAGCGGATGCCCTCGGCGAGGCGGGCCCGTTTCAGCTGGAACTGGCGCTGTTCGCGTTCGGAATCGCTGAGGTAGGGCCCGCGTTCGATGAGCTTCACCGAAGCTCGTGCGGCGGACTGGATTTCCTCGAAGTCGGCCAGCATCTCGACCCGCTCGAACACCGGCACGATAGCGCCGTTGCTGCGCGGGGAGCGCCGCACCGAACGGAAGGTTTCGCTGAGTCGTGCCGCGGCGGCGTGCATCTGGCTGATCTCGTGCTGACGGCGGCGCGCCTCGGATTCCGAGAGTGATTCCGGCGCATGCGCATCCCAGACGGGCGCGCCGTCGCCGTTGGAAAGCTGTACCGCGGCTTGCAGTTCGCACAGCACCTTCAGCGAGGCGGCCGCGGACTCCTCCGAAACATCCAGATAGCGGGCGATATCGGCCAACTCGGAGCGCGGATGATGCACCAGCACGGCGTAGGTACGTCCGTGCGGAGAATCCGGTTCGAAGATATCGCCCAGCTCGGTCACGACAGGAGCCTAACCAGCGTCCTGCCGCTCTGTAGGCGAGATGTCGAGCTGGGCAACGAGATCAGTGCTTGGACGGGCCCCACTGCATCGGCACGCCCTTGGCGGCCAGATACGGCAGGGGATCGATTTTCGCGCCGCCCTGGTCCCAGATTTCCAGGTGCAGGTGCGGGCCGCTGGAGTTGCCGCGGTTGCCGACCGAGGCGATGACATCGCCCGCCCGCACCCGCTGGCCCTCGTGCACGAACATGTCGTTGACGTGGCCGTAGACCGCGGTGGTGCCGTCGTCCTGCAGCACCCGCACCCAGAGGCCGAAGCCCGATGCCGGGCCGGCCTCGATGACGGTGCCGCTGCTGACGGAGTGGATCGGGGCGCCGAGATGGTCGGCGAAGTCGACACCGTAATGCATGGTGCCCCAGCGGGCGCCGTAGCCGGAGCTGATCTGGCCGGCTACCGGGCGCACCGCGGTGGCCGGGGCGACCTGCTGCTGCACACCTTTGAGGACCTCTTCGACCTGGGACAGCGGGCCCGCGATCTCCGGCGGCAGGTTCTGGATGCCGAACGGCTGCGCCACGGGGGCGGCGACCTGGGCCGCGACCGGAGTGGGCTCGGGCGCGACATCGGCCACCGGGGTGGCGAACTTGGCCTGGGTGGCGGAGATGTCGCCGGCGCCCTTGAAGGTGATGGGCTCGGCGGCCTTGTCGTCGCTGTCGTGATGCGGCGACAACGGCGCGGCCAGGGCCGGTGCGACCTGAGTTGCGGTGCCGACCAGGGCGCCCGCGGCGACCGCGAAGGTGGCGACGCGCTTGACGCGCTCGGTCGAGGCCGACTCGGCGCGATGCCGGGTGGGGCGCTCGGAGACCGCAACCTGATCGCCCAGAAGGCTCATGACGGTGATGGAACTGGGGCCAACCCGGTGCTGCGACAAAGCTTCGTCCTAGCGTCCGACCTACAGGGAGAACGGAGGTCCGAAATTTGTAACGTTTCGGCTTCCGTTGTGACGGGAACTCTACCCTGTCGTGACCATTCCGCAACCTTCTCTTATGTTTACGCTGGTCGCGGGCAGGTAAAGGGTCCAGATTTCGGTAACGTCCCACCGTTATCCGTGACCTCGGCAGTGCCAGACTGGATCTCGTGATCCTCGATGAGTTGCAGACGCCGATCGTGCTCGCGCCCATGGCGGGTGGCCCTTCCACACCGGAGTTGACCGCGGCCGTGTCCGAGGCGGGCGGCCTCGGACTGCTCGCCGCCGGATATCTCGGCACCGCGGAGACCGCCGCTCGGATCGAGCAGACCCGCGCGCTCACCGGCAAGCCGTTCGGCGTGAATCTCTTCGCGGCGGGCGCGCCCACTCCCCCGGCCGAATTCGCCGGCTATCTGGACGCGTTGGCGACCGGGCACGAACTCGGCGCACCGAAGTACGACGGCGACGCCTGGGACGCGAAGATCGATCTGCTTGTCGCGGCACCTGTTCCGGTGGTCACATGTACCTTCGGCTGCTTCACCGCGGACGAGGCCGCCCGGTTGCATGCCGTCGGCTCGGAGGTGTGGGTGACGGTGACCTCGGTGGCCGAAGCGACCGTGGCCGCCGAAGCGGGTGCGGACGTGCTCGTCGCCCAGGGAGCCGAGGCCGGCGGTCATCGCGCGACCTTCACCGATCGGGTCGCCGACGATGTGGTGGATCCGATCGGGTTGCTGTCCCTGCTCCAATTGCTGTCCGCCGCCGTGGATCTCCCGCTGGTGGCGACCGGCGGAATCACCACGGGCGCGGGTCTCGCCGGGGTGCTGGCCGCCGGCGCACGCGCGGCGCAATTGGGCACTGTCTTCTTGCGCTGCCCGGAAGCCGGTACCAATCCGGTGCACAAGGGCGCGCTGGGTTCGCCGGCCCCGACCATGCTCACCCGGGCGTTCACCGGGCGACGCGCCCGCGGCATCCGCAATCGCTTCATGCTGGAGCACACCGACGCGCCCGCCGCGTACCCGGAGATCCATTACGCGACCGCCCCATTGCGCGCCGCCGCGCGCGCCGCCGGGGACGCCGAAGAGGTGAACCTCTGGGCCGGGCAGACCCACTCGCTCGCGCCCGAGTTGCCCGCCGGTGAACTGGTCACGCGGCTGACCACGGAAGCGAAAACCGCTCTGCACAAGGCTCTTTCACGCTGAATCCAGGGAGGCAGGTCCACCATGACGACTGCGGATCGACGCGCTACCGAAGGTGACACCCGGCGGAGCGGGCGGTTACCGGTCATCGTGCTCGCCTTACTGATCGCCCTGGGCCTCAGCACTCCGGCCCACGCGGACGTGGGCCGCGAGCCGGTGCTTCTCATGCACGGCTGGCAGGGCTCGACTACGCAGTTCGCGGCTATGCGGACCGCGTTGGAGCAGGACGGTTTCCCGGTCTACGTGGTGGATCTGCCCGGCGAGGAGAACCTCGCCAACGCCCAGGCGATCGCCCGGGTCGTCGAACGGGCCCGGCAGGAGCACGGCGACCGCCAGGTCGCTCTCGTCGGCCACAGTATGGGCGGGCTGTCCGCACGGCACTACCTGAAATTCCTGGGCGGCACCAAGCACACCCGCCACTACATCTCGATGGGCACCGCGCAGCGCGGCTACGCCCCGGCCTGCCTGCTGCCGCCCGCCGACGGTGGCCAACTGTGCCCGCTGAACAGCTTCATCATCCAACTGAACAGCGGTGACCCGACCCCGCCGCCGGTCACCTACACCTTCCTGAACAGCTCGCTCGACGCCACCCGCAACGACACCATCGGCGGAAACTGGTGCCGCGCGGAGATTCCCGGCGTGGAGCATGCCGACGAACCCGCAGACCCCCGCTTCATCGCGGCCGTCCGGCACGCGCTCGACGGAGGCTGCGGATGATTCGGCTACCCGTTCACCGTGCGGCTCAGGACAATTCGGTGACTTGCAGCTCGCCCTCGGCGTACTGAGCGCGCAGGCGCTTCTTGTCGAACTTGCCGACGCTGGTCTTGGGCACCTCGGGGATGAAGGTCCAGCGTTCGGGGAGTTGCCATTTGGCGAACTTGTCGGCGAGGAAGTCGCGGAGTTCCGCCGGCTCGGCCTCGGCGCCTTCCTTCAGGACGATGGCGACCAGGGGCCGTTCGTCCCACTTCTCGTCCGGGACGCCGATGACGGCGGATTCGGCGACCGCCGGATGGCCCATGACGGCGTTCTCCAGATCGACCGAGGAGATCCACTCACCGCCGGACTTGATGACGTCCTTGGAGCGGTCCACCAGGGTGAGGTAGCCGTTCGGGGTGATCTTGCCGACGTCGCCGGTGCGCAGCCAGCCGTCGTCGAACTTGTCCGGGTCCACCACCGCACCATCCGGGGAGTAGTAGGAACCGGTGATCCAGGGACCGCGAACCTCCAACTCGCCCAGCGCTTCTCCGTCGTTCGGGACGACACTGCCGTCGTCGGCGACCAGGCGGGCCTGGACGCTCGCGGGGAAGCGACCCTGGGTGTAGCGGTAGGACCATTCCTCGTCGCCGCTGACGCCGACCGGGGGGTGGGAGACGGAGCCGAGCGGCGACGTCTCGGTCATGCCCCAGGCGTGCAGCACCTTCACTCCGTGCTGTTCCTCGAAGGCGTGCATCATCGCGGGCGGGACGGCCGAACCGCCGACCACGACGGTGCGCAGGTGTGAGATGTCCTGCGGTGCGGCCGCGAGCTGGGCGAGCACGCCGCCCCAGATGGTCGGGACCGCGGCGGCGAAGGTCGGCTGCTCGGCCGCCATCATCTCCAGCAGCGGTCCGGGCTGCAGGAAGCGGTCGGGCATCAGGACATTCGCGCCCGACATCAGGGCGGCGTAGGGCAGGCCCCAGGCGTTGGCGTGGAACATCGGCACGATCGCGAGCACGTTGTCCGCGCCGCTGAAACCCATGCTGCTGGGCTGGCAGACCTGCATGGCGTGCAGCCAGTTCGAGCGGTGCGAGTAGACGACGCCCTTCGGGTCGCCGGTGGTGCCGGAGGTGTAGCACATCGCGGCCGCGGAACGCTCGTCGATCACCGGGAAATCGAAGGAATCCGATTGCGCGGCAAGCAGTTCGGTGTAGGAGTGCACCTGGACGCCTTCAGGCGCGGACAGGGCGGAGGCGTCGCCGTTGGCGACGATGACGTGGCGCACCGTCTTCAGGTTCGGCAGGTACTGGGCGAACATCGGCACCAGCGTGCCGTCCACGATGACGACCTGGTCTTCGGCGTGGTTCGCCACGTAGACCAGCTGCTCCGGGAAGAGCCGGATGTTCAGCGCGTGCAGCACCGCGCCCATCGCGGGCACGCCGATGTAGGCGACCAGGTGCTCGTTGTTGTTCCACATGAAGGTGCCGACCCGGTCGCCCTCGCCGATTCCCAAGCCGCGCAACGCATTGGCCAGGCGGGCGGCCTCGGCGCCCAATTCCCGGTAGGTCATGGTGCGCACACCGGTCCCGGTCCAGGTCGACACCGTGCTGTCGCCCTGGAAGGTGGACGCGTACTTCAGCAGCGTCGCCAGCGACAGTTGTTCGTCCTGCATGGTGCTCAACATCGGGGTACTCCTCTTTTCCTGCCGGTGGCCGAAGAGAGCCACGTCACATCCGGGGATGCTACCCAAAGGTAGTCACGGCGGAATCCCGGTGGCCCGAAATCTGAAACTGCGGAGCATCAAATATGTATCCGCTGGTCATAGCGATTCGACATCGGCAACCGCCGAGCCGCGACGGCAAGCCGGATGCGCCGGGCCGGGACGCAGCGCGGGCCTCCGGGAGGCGCGGTCCTGTCGGCGGCGACGGACCGGCCGGGTAGAACAGGGGCATGCCTGTTGATCGGATGCTGCCCACCCCCGAGGCTCGCGACCTCATCGAGCTCACCCGCGATATCGCCGACAAGGTGCTGGAGCCGCGGGTGGTCGAGTGCGAGAAGACCGGAACCTTCCCCGAGGGGGTCTTCCCCGCGCTCGGCGCCGCCGGGCTGCTGAGCCTGCCCTACCCCGAGGAATTCGGCGGCGGCGCACAGCCCTACGAGGTGTACCTGCAGGTGCTCGAGGAACTGGCGAGCCGCTGGGCCGCCGTCGCGGTCGCGGTCAGCGTGCACAGCCTGTCCTGCCACCCGCTGTTCACCTTCGGCACCGACGCGCAGCAACAGCAGTGGCTGCACACCATGCTTTCCGGTGAAACCATCGGCGCCTACAGCCTTTCCGAGCCGCACGCCGGTTCCGACGCCGCCGCCCTGCGCTGCCGGGCCACCAAAACCGACGACGGCTACCGCATCACCGGCTCGAAGGCCTGGATCACCAACGGCGGCCGCGCCGACTTCTACACCCTGTTCGCGCGCACCGGCGAAGGCTCCCGCGGCATCTCCTGCTTTCTGGTCCCCAAAGACACCGCGGGCCTGAGCTTCGGCAAGCCTGAGGAGAAGATGGGCCTGCGCGGGATCCCCACCACCACCGCCGCCTACGACGACGCCCTGCTCCCGGCCGAACGCCTGATCGGCGCGGAGGGCCAAGGTCTTTCGATCGCCTTCAGCGCCTTGGACTCCGGTCGCCTCGGCATCGCCGCCGTCGCCACCGGTCTCGCCCAGCGCGCGCTGGACGACGCCGTCGCCTACGCCAAGGAACGCGAAGCCTTCGGCCGGCACATCATCGACCATCAGGGCCTCGGCTTCGTCCTCGCCGACATGGCCGCCGCCGTCGACTCCGCCCGCGCCACCTACCTCGACGCCGCTCGCCGCCGCGACGCCGGCCTGCCGTACTCCCGCCAGGCCAGCGTCGCGAAACTCGTCGCCACCGACGCCGCCATGAAGGTCACCACGGACGCGGTCCAGGTCTTCGGCGGCTACGGCTACACCCAGGACTTCCCCGTCGAGCGCTACATGCGGGAAGCGAAGGTCATGCAGATCTTCGAGGGCACCAACCAGATTCAGCGTCTGGTCATCGCCCGCGGACTCGCCGCGGGCTGAGTTCCGGGTCCGGCGGTTCGGGTCAGCGGGCCGCCCCGACCTCGTCGAGTTGCTCGCCCAGCGGAGCCGGGAAGAAGCCGACCTCGACGTAGTAGTCGAAGTAGCGGGCCAGGATTTCCGGGCCCACCGTGGGCATGGTGTATTCCACTTCGCTTTCGTGCGGGGCCGGGTGCTCCTCGACGGTGCCCGGATCCTCCTCGGCCCGATCGGCCGCGGCGGCGCCCTCACCGGCGTAATTGATGATGAGGGCCGCTGCCCGGATCAGGGGCTCGTCACCGGTGGCGATCGCGTGCTCGGCGGCTTCGGCGACCGCCTGCACGAACTCCCTGGGCTCGACCATGGATACCGGGTAGCCGCGCCGCCGTGCCTCCGCGGTGACGGTCTCCCAGACGCCCTCGCTCGTACCGGTGAGGAAGTGCACGGCGTGCTCCGGATCCGGTTCACCGGAGAGCCGGATCAGCTCGGCGGCGACGTGGTCGACCGGCGCCATCGGCTGTTCGATGACACCGAAGTCCGGCCACACCCCGAGAACCAGCATGGCGCGGATCATCGTCATCGCGGCGTCGTCGACCGGGGCCGCGCCGGTGCGGGAATCGCCGGTAAGCAGGCCCGGTCGATAGATCGTGGCCGGGATACCACGGTCCAGGGCGGCCCAGACCAGCTGTTCGCCAACCCATTTGGAGAGTGCGTAGCCCTCCATCCCGATCGGTACCCCGCCCTCCTGCGGAGTGCCCTCCAGCACGGACACCGTCGACACATAGTGCAGCGGTTTGATCCGGGTGGTGGTCGCCAACCGCAGCACCTCGACGGTGCCGCCGACGTTCGCCGCCCGCATTCGCGAATACGGTTCGATGTGGTTGACCTGAGCGCCGTTGTGGTAGATCACGTCGATCCGCTCCGCCAGCATCGCGAACCGAGCCGGTTCGAGGCCGAGCCGCGGGCGGGCCAGGTCGCCGGTGACCGCGACGATCCGGTCGCGGTAAGGCTCCAGATCGACCCGATACTGTCGTGCCACCGCGTCGATTCGGGCCGCACCGGCGGCGTCGTCGGTGGCGCGGACCAGGCAGTAGACGGTCGCGGTCGTCCGTTCGAGCAACTCACGCAGCAGGAAGCTGCCCAGGAAGCCCGTGGCCCCGGTGATCAGGATGGATTCCGGCGCACCCGCGCGCGGCGCGGCGCAACCGGCGACGCTGATGGCGGCGTCCAGCACCGTATCGGCCATGGGGTCGGAGCCGTCGGAGGCTTCGGCTCGGTCGCCGTCGCGCAACGCGATGGCCAGCGCGCCGACACTCGAGTGCGCGAACAGCATCTTGATCGAGACCGGCCGGCCGAGTTCGGCGGTGAGCGCCGCGCAAGCCCGGATACCCAGCAGCGAATTGCCGCCCAGCTCATAGAAATCGTCGTCCAAGCCGACCTGTTCGGCATCGAGCACGGCGGCGAAGACCTTGGCGATGGCCTGCTCCTCCGGGGTGCTGGGTGCCCGGTATTCCCGCGCGACGGCCAGCGGAGCCGGCAGCGCCGCCCGGTCGAGTTTGCCGTGCGCACTGACCGGGATCTTGTCGAGCACCACGAAGGCCGCGGGCACCATGTAGGTGGGCAATTGCCGCGCCGCCGCCGATTTCACGTCCTCGATCGAGATCACGGCGCCGGGGGCCGGCACCAGATAGGCGACCAGCTGTTCGCCCAGGCGCTCGTCGGCGCGCACTATCACGGTCGCCTGTGCCACCGATTCGACGCCGGCGAGCGCGGCCTCGATCTCGCCCAGTTCGATCCGCTGGCCCCGCAGCTTCACCTGGAAGTCGGTGCGGCCCAGGTACTCCAGCTCACCGGCGGCGGTCCAGCGCACCAGATCGCCGGTGCGATACATCCGCTCGCCCGCGACGAACGGATCGGCGACGAAGCGATCCGACGTCAGATCCGGACGCCCCACGTATCCGCGCGCCAGTTGCACACCGCCGAGATACAGCTCACCGACCACGCCGACCGGCACCAGCCGCAGCCGCGCGTCCAGTGCGTAACCGCGCGTGTTCAACAGCGGGCGGCCGATCGGCACCGACACCACGTCGTCGTCGACCACCTCGTGGAAGGTGGCGTGCACCGTGGCCTCGGTGGGGCCGTACAGGTTGTGCAGGGCGGAGCCGGTCAGCTCACGCAACTGCTGGGCGGGCTTGGGCGCCAAGGCTTCGCCGACCGCGATCACGTGGCGCAACGAGGTGCATCGGGCCACCGTCGGCTCGCCCACGAACACCGCCAGCATCGAGGGCACGAAATTGCCCATCGTCACGCCCTCGGCGGTGATCACCTCCGCCAGATACACCGGATCCTGGTGCCCGTCCGGTCGGGCGATCACCAGCCGCGCACCGATCTGCAAGGGCAGGAAGAACTCCCACAGCGAGACGTCGAAGGTCGCCGGGGTCTTCAGCAGCATCACGTCATCGGCCGTCAACTCGTACTCGGTGCGCAGCCACACCAGGTGGTTCACGATCGCCGCGTGCGACACCCCGACGCCCTTCGGGCGGCCCGTCGAGCCCGAGGTGAACAGGACGTAGGCCGTGTTCGCGGAGCGCAGCGGCGCGATCCGGTCCGCGTCGGTCACCAGTGCGGCCGAGTATCCGGACAGGTCCAGCGAGTCCAGATCGACGAGCTGGTGTCCGCCCTCCGCCGCGGCGGCCGCGACATCGGCGATATCGGTCGCGGTGGTCAGGACACAGACCGGGTCCGCGGTCGCCAGGACGTACGCGGTGCGTTCGGCCGGATGGTCCGGGTCCAGCGGCACATAGCCACCGCCCGCCACCGTGATCGCGTAGATCCCGATCACCAGGTCCAGCGAGCGGCGCATGCCCAGCGAGACCAGCCGGTCCGGCCCGACGCCCAGCGAAATCAGATGCCGCGCAAGCTGATTCACCCGTGCCGCGAATTCGGCGTAGGTCAGGGACTCGCCCTCGAAGCTCACCGCGACCGCGTCGGGCGTGCGCTCCACCTGCGCCTGGAACAGCGCTGCCAGGTTCGCTGACGCGTCGATCGGGGCGATGGCGCCGGTGCCCGCCCGCAGCAGAGCGTTTCGCTCGGCCGGGGCCAGCAGATCGACATCGCCGACCACGGCCCGCGGATCGGCGGCCACCGCCGCCAGCACCCGGCCGAACTGTTCGGCGAGTGCCGCGATGGTCGCCTCGTCGAAGATGTCGGTCGCGTAGCCGAAGCCGACCGACAGCTCACCGAAGGTGCGATCGGCGTGCACCACGGGGGCGACGCCGATACTCAGGTCGAACTTCGCCGCGAAGGCGCCGTCGTGCTCGCCCGCGATGGTCAGTCCCGGCAGTTCGAGGTGCACGGGTTCGGTGTTCTGGAACGCCAGCAACACCTGGAACAGCGGATTCTGATTGCGACCCCGGTGCGGGGCGACCTCGTCCACGATCCGTTCGAACGGGAGGTCGGCGTTGTCCAGGGCGGCCAGGTCGATCTCACGGATCCGGTCGACCAGGGTGTCGAAACCGAGGGCGCTGTCCACCTCGGTGCGCAATGTCAGGGTGTTGACGAACATACCCACGAGGTCGTCCAGCGCGCGGGCGCCGCGGCCCGCGACCGGCGTGCCGATCGCCACGTCGGTGCGCCCGCACACTCGGGCCAGCAGCACGGCGAGCGCCGCGTGCACCACCATGAACAGCGTCGCGTTCCGTTCCCGCGCAAGATGATCCAGTGCGCGGTGCACCTCCGCGGGCACCATGAGCGTGGTCACCGCGCCCCGCGCCGACGGCGTCGGCGGATGCGGGCGATCCTGCGGCAGGCCCGGCAACGCGGACAGTCCGGCCAGCTGTTCCCGCCAGTAAGCCAATTGGCTTGCGGCAAGCGAATTCTCGTCGTTCTCGTCACCGAGAACGCGGCGCTGCCACAGGGCGTAGTCCGCGTACTGGACTTCCAGCGGGGCCCACCCGGGGGTAGCGCCGGTGCTGCGCGCGATGTAGGCCGTCATCAGGTCGCGTGCCAGCGGCGGGACCGAGGAGCCGTCGCCGGTGATGTGGTGGATCACCATCGCGAACACATGATCCCGCGCACCGGACGGGTCGACCGCCGCACTGGTGAACAGGGCCGCGCGCAGCGGAACCTCCTGTGTCACATCGAATCCGCGGGACATCAGCGTGGTGGCGTCGGCCAGCGGATCGACGGTCGAGTGCACCTGCAGTCCACCCGGCATCGCCGCCGCGGCGGACAGGATCTCCTGGTAGGGCAGACCGGTGGCGGCATCGACGGGGTACCGGGTGCGCAGCGACTCGTGCCGCTCCAGCACGTCTTCGACGGCCGCACTCAGCGCCCGCACATCCAAGTCGCCGGTGAGCCGCAGCCCCAGCGGAATGTTGTAGGCGGGCGATTCGGTATCGAGCTGATTCAGCGTCCACATCCGCTGCTGAGCCAGCGACAGCGGCACCCGGCCGGGCCGCTCCTGCGGGACCAGTTTGGGCCGTAGCGCACCGGCGGCGCCGGGCACGATCCGTTCCGCGAGCGCGGCGACGGTGGGCGCCTCGAACAGGACGCGCACCGCGATGTTTCCGTCGATGGCCTCGCCGAGACGGGCCGCCGCACGGGCGGCGAGCAGCGAGTTGCCGCCGAGGGCGAAGAAGTCGTCATCCAGCCCGACCCGCTCGACACCGAGCAGGTCGGCGAACACACCGGCCACGATCTCCTGCAGCGGCGTCACCGGCGCACGGAACTCGCGCGCCTCGAACACCGGCTCCGGCAACGCTTTCGGATCCAGCTTGCCGGAGGCGTTGACCGGGAACTCCGCCAGCACCAGCAACGCCGAGGGCACCATGTACGACGGCAGTCGCAGGCCGAGCGCCGCCCGCACCGCCTCCACATCGAGGTCGTCGGCGCCCACCAGGTAGCCGACCAACTGGTCACCGGTGACCGTCGTCACTACCTGCACGATCGCCTGCCGCACCCCGGAGCACGCCAGCAGCGCGGCTTCGATCTCGCCCAGTTCGATGCGCTGACCACGGAATTTCACCTGGAAGTCGGTGCGACCGATGTATTCCAGCGCCCCGGAGGGCTTCCACCGCACCAGGTCACCGGTCCGGTACATCCGTTCGCCCTCGGCGCCGAACGGATCGGCGACGAAACGATCGGCCGTCAGGTCGACGCGTCCGTGGTAGCCGCGTGCCAACTGCGCACCGGCCAAATACAATTCGCCGCGCACACCCACCGGCACCGGCCGCAACGCCGCGTCCAGCACATAGGCCCGGGTATTCCACACCGGACCACCGATCGGCACCGTATTCGGCGGCACCTCGTCCACCCGCCACGAGCTGACGGTAATGGTGACCTCGGTGGGACCGTAGGTGTTGTAGAGCGCCGCGTCCGACACCTCACGGAACGCGCTGACCGTCGCGGGCGCCAAAACCTCGCCACCGGCGAGCACCGCACGCAGCGAACGGCATTCGGCGGCCGAGGCGGCGGTGGCGAACACCGACAGCAGCGACGGCACCATTTCCATCATGGTCACGCCGTATCGACCGATCAGCTGGGCTTGCAGCTTCGGATCGCGGTGGCTGTCGTGCGCGCCGAGAATCAGGCGTCCGCCTGCCATCAAAGGCGTGAACAGCTCCCACACCGACGGGTCGAAGGTGAACGGCGTCCGCTGCAACACCACGTCGGCGTCGTTCAGCCCGAATTCGCCGATCATCCAGCTCATCTGGTTGACCATCGCGGCATGGCTGATCGCCACGCCCTTCGGGCGGCCGGTGGAACCGGAGGTGTAGATCAAGTAGGCGATATTGCCGGGACGCAGCGGCCCGCGCCGCTCCACCGGCGTCAACGGCGCACCGGAATACCCGGCCAGTTCCAGTTCGTCCACCTGCCAGACCGGCGGCGCGCCGGCGGCGTCCGTGGTGTTAATGGTGTCGCGGGCGGTGTCAATGGTGTCGCGGGCGGCGCCGACGCCGTCGCGGCTGGTGGTCAGCACGACGACCGGGCGGGCACTGGCCAGCACATAGTCGATGCGCTCGGCCGGGTGATCCGGATCGACCGGCACATAGGCACCGCCTGCGGCCAGCGTCGCGTACAAGGCGACCAGCATGTCGACCGACCGCCGCATCGACACCGCCACCACGGCGTCCGGGCCGACACCCGCCTCGATCAGCTTGCGCGCCAAACGATTCACCCGCACGGAGAACTCCGCGTAGGTGAGCCGCACCTGTGCGCCCTCGCCCGGATCGAAGATCAGAGCGGTGTCCTCCGGCCGCAACCGGACCTGCGCCTCGAACCGATCCAGCACGGTCACCAGTTCCGGCACGACCTGCTCGGTCCGGTTCCAGTCCCGCAGCACCAGGGCCCGCTCGGCCTCGTCGAGCAGATCGATATCGCGCACCCGCCGTTGCGAATCCTCGGCGATCGACTCCAGCACCCGCAGATAGCGGGCGGCGAAACCGGCGACCGTGTCGGCGTCGAACAGATCTGTGGCGTAAGAGAATTCGGCCTGCAGGCCCACCGCGCCCGGCTCGTCGCCGGCGGCCGCGGCCTCCATGATGTTCAGCGACAGGTCGAACTTTTCGGTGACGTTCTCGAATTCGACGCCGGAAACCTGCAGCCCCGGCAGCTCGAACGTGCCCTCGGGCATGTTCTGGAACGCCAGCATCACCTGGAACAGCGGGTTGCGGCTCATCGAGCGCTCCGGCGCGAGCAGGTCGACGAGACGCTCGAACGGAATGTCGCTGTGCGCGAACGCCTGCAAGTCGATGTCGCGGGTCTCGGCGAGCAACTCGGCGACGGTGACTTCACCGCGCACGTGGGTGCGCAACACCAAGGTGTTGACGAACATGCCGATCAGGTCGTCCAGCGCCGCCTCACCACGACCGGCCACCGGCGTGCCGATGGCGATGTCGTCGGTACCCGACACGCCCGCCAGCATGACGGCCAGCGCGGCGTGCAGCACCATGAACAGCGAACCTTGCTGTTCCCGGGCGACCTCTTGCAGCCGCTGGTGCAGCTTGGCCCCGATCGGGAACACCAGCTGCGCGCCGGCGAACGACTGGGTGATCGAGCGCGGGCGGTCGAACGGCAGGGGTAGCTCGTCCGGAAGCCCGGCCAGCGTGTTCCGCCAGAATTCGGCCTGGGCCGAAAACAGGCTCCGCGCATCATCTTCCGAGCCGAGCACACTGCGCTGCCAGATGCTGAAGTCGGCGTACTGCACCGGTAACGGCGCCCACGCGGGGGCCGCACCGGCGGCCCGCGCGACATAGGCGGTCATCAGATCGGTGGTCAGCGGGCGCAGCGACCAGCCGTCGCCGGCAATGTGGTGCACCACGCACACCAGCACGTGCTCGGTGTCGCTGAGCCGCAACGCGCGCAACCGCAACGGCGGCGCGGCGGTCACATCGAAGGCGCCCGCGAAAGTCTCCACGACCAGCCCGCGCAGCTGCTCCAGATCCGCCGGCACCACCGGCAGGTCCGGCACCGCGCGCGGGTCGTCGACGGGGAGCACCACCTGGTAGCCCTCGCCGTCGACGCCGGGGTAGATGGTGCGCAGCACCTCGTGCCGCGCGACCAGGTCGCGTACCGCCGCGTGCAGCGCGTCCAGATCCAGCGGGCCGGACAGGCGCACCGCCATCGGGATGTTGTCCACCACGCTGTCCGGGTCGAACCGGTTCAGGAACCACATGCGCTGCTGGGCGTAGGACAGTGGGATGCGTTCGGGCCGCGGCATCGGCCGCAACGGCACCTGCTGGGCACTGTCGGCACCGGTCAGCCCGGCGTGCCGCTCCACCAGTGCGGCCAGGTCGGCGACGCCGCTCGCCTCGAAGATCAGGTGCAGCGGTATCCGGGTGCCGAGCGCGGCGCCGAGACGGGCGGCCACCTGGGTGGCCAGCAGCGAATTGCCGCCGAGTTCGAAGAAGTCGTCGTCGGCGCCGACCGGCTCGTCCTCGTCGGGACGCAAGACCGCGGCGAAGACCTCCGCGACGATCTCTTCGGCCCGGGTGGCCGGTGCGCGGAACTCCCGCACCACGAAGACGGGTTCCGGCAGCCGGGCACGGTCCAATTTGCCGACCGGCGTGAGCGGAAGCTCGTCGAGCACCGTGATGGAGGTGGGAACCATGTAGGCGGGCAACGAGGTCGACAGGAACTCCGCCAGCTCGGACGGTTCGAGCACGGCGCCGGGATGCCCCAGCACATAGGACACCAGCGCGGTTGTCCCGGAGGGCAGAGCCTTTCCGAGGGTGACGGCGAAGGCGACGTCCGGATGCGCGGACAGCGCGCTGTCGATCTCGCCCAGCTCGATGCGCAGACCGCGGATCTTCACCTGGAAGTCCGACCGGCCCAGATACTCCAGACTGCCGTCCTCGGTCCGGCGCACCAGATCGCCGGTGCGGTACATCCGCGCACCGGACAGGCCGAGTTCGGCCGCGAACGGGTTGGCCACGAAACGTTCGGCGGTCAGTTCCGGGCGACCCAGATACCCTTGGGCCAGACCCGATCCCGCGATATACAGCTCACCGGCCACGCCGCTGGGCACCATCCGCAAACGCGAATCCAGGATGAGCGGACGGGAGCCCTCGGTGATCCGGCCCAGGGTGACGGGCGCACCGGCGGTCATCGGGCCGGTCGTCACGATCACCGTGGTCTCGGTCGGGCCGTAGGCGTTGAACACCGCCCGATCGGCCGTGGTCCACCGGTCCACCAGCGCGGGCGCCAGGGTGTCACCGGCGCAGATCACGGTCCGCAGATCGGGATAGTCCTGCAGCGGTACCGATTCCAGTGCGCCGGGCGTGATCGTCAGATGGGTGATGCGCTCCTGCTTCAGCAGCGCCGCCAATTCCTCACCGCCGAAGACGGTCGGCGGGACGACCACCAGCGTGGCGCCGGCGACGAAGGTGTGCAGGAATTCGAGGATCGAGAAATCGAAACTCGGTGAGCTCAAATGGGTTACCCGGGAATCGGCCGTGATGCCGTACTGCGCGCCGGCCACCCGCGCGAAACCGTCGCTGGTGACGACGACCGCTTTGGGCCGGCCGGTGGAACCCGAGGTGTAGATGATGTAGGCCGGATGCTGCACGGTCAGCGGGCGCACGCGATCGCCGTACCAGAACGGGTGTGTCGGCCGGGCCGCGACTCGCTGCGCGACCGCCGGATCATCCAGTTCCAGCCATTCGACGCTGTCACCCAGTCCCGGCCGGTGCGCCCCGGTGGTGAGCCCGAGCACGGACCCGGAATCGGCCAGCATGAACTCGATCCGGTCTCTCGGATAGACCGGATCGACGGGCACGAACGCGGCGCCGGTGCGGGCGACCGCCCAGACGGCGAGCACCGATTCGATGCTGCGGGCGATCGCGATCGCGATCATGTCGCCGGGGCCGATGCCGCGATCGATGAGCTCGCGCGCCAGCTGTGCCGAGCGCTCGTCCAGTTGCCGGTAGGTGAGTTCGCGATCCTCGAAGCGGACGGCCACGTTATCCGCGGCCGTTTTCACCGCTGCTGTCAGCAGGTCGCCGAAGAGTGGAACCACCGACCCACGACGACGACCGGAGCGCCCTTCTCGACGCGCGTTCAGCATTCCACTTCCTCACTCTCCGGACGCACCCGTCCGAATAACGGAGCGGGCGGCACGTCTTCCGCGCCGCCCGCAGGTCGATCTCACACCACGGGTTGTCGCCCGGTCGGTTTCGTCAGGGGGTCAGGCCCATGCCGCGCGCGAGCATCGGCCAGGAGTCACGGAAGGTGTCGTCCCAATACGACCAGCGATGCGTGCCGATCGAGTTGAAGTCGTACTGGGCCGGGATGTTCAGCGAATCCAGTTTGTTCTTCAGGTTGCGCGTGCACTGGTCGACCGCGGCTTCGATGACCGAGCCGACGGTGAGGTTCACCATGCCGACCGGACCGGGTGCGTTGGTCTGGTACCACTGCAGGTCCGCGAACACCGGGATGCCGCTGCCGGTGGAGATGTAGAGCTCGGTGCCGCGCAGCTTCTCCGCGTTGATCACCGGGTCGTTGTCCTCCCATAGCGGGCTGTCGGCGGGGCCGTACATGTTGTCGATATTGCCGCCGGCCCAGTTCTCGACGGACAGCTTGAGCGCCGTCCGGCCCAGCGGGTCGGCGATCTGCGCGCAACCGCTGTAGGCGGCGACCGACTTCCACAGCCCCGGCTTGGCCTCGGCCAGCTGCAGCACCGAGGTGCCCGAGGTGGAGACCCCGGCCAGCGCGTTGCGACCGGTGGACTGCAGCGTCTTGTCCAGCAGCGGAGGCAGTTCCGAGGTGAAGAAGGTGCGCCACTTGTTCACGCCGAGCACCGGATCGGCGTTCACCCAATCGGTGTAGTAGCTGCCGCGACCACCGATCGGCTCGATGACGTTGACGTGCTTTTCGGCGAGGAACGGCAGCACGGTGGTCTGTTCCCGCCAGCTGGCGGAACTCTCACCGGCGTCCAGACCGCTCATCAGGTAGAGGTTCGGAGCGGGCGTGGACTCATCGACCGGGCGTTGCACATCGATGGTGACTTCTTTGTCCATTGCCGCCGAGTACACCTTCAGATGCCAGGTGCGCCCGTCCTTCTCGACGGAGGTGACGGCAGGTGCTTTCGCCGGCTCCGCGACGCCGGTGCCACCGAAGGCCGTCACCGACACCATGGCGGCGAGCACCGCCACCATGCTGCGGCGCAGGTTGACCCTGTTTAGTACAGAACGCTTCATCGAACAGTCGACTCCTTTGATCGGCCGCGGCCGGGCCCGCCCGAGTTGTCCGGCCCGCCGTGTCGATCATCGCTACAGCGTCGAACTTTGCTACAGCTTCCGGGACGGGCCGGGGTGATTTCGTCACCGCCGGGTGTGACCGCGTTAGTCGGCAACAATACGCACCCCGGCATCGGTGGCCTCCTTCTCGTTCGCTTCATCCGGGCGCACGAACCAGTGGGTGACCTCGCCATCTGCGCGGTCGGTCGCCGAATCGCCGGTGGGCAGCACCGACAGCGCGCCGACCGTGGCCGCGGCCAGGAACTCCGACAGTGCCGCCGGACCCGACGCGGCTGTGGTGTATGTCACCGCCTCGTAGTCGATCTCGTGCTCCGCGCACAGCGTGCGTGCGCGCTCCAGCGCCTGTGCCTGGCTGAGCACACTCGACGCCGACGCATCCACGGCGGGCAACACGAAGGCCGGATCGTCCGCGCGCAGCGGGCGGACCCGCTCGTCATCGGACACCGGATGGGCCCCGGCGGCGGCCACCTCGACCTGCGTCGCCGGATCCAGCAGCACCAGCGCGCGCGGCGAGCCGTCCACCGGCTCCCCCGTGATGGCGAAATCAGCTCCGGCGGAACGGATTTCGTCGACGGAGAGGTCTCCGGCGAACAGTGCCGCGGCACCGGCCTTCTGCACCGCCCACAGCGCGAGCACCTGCTCGGGCGAATGCGGCAGGGCCACGGCGACGGTGTCGCCGGGACCGATGTCGCGCCCGATCAGCACCCGGGCCAGCTGCGAGGAGCTCGAGTCCAGCTCGGAGTAGGCGACTTCGGCGTCACCGACCACCAGCGCCGCGGCGAACGGATCCGCCCCGGCGGCCGCGGCGAGCACCTCGGCCACCGTCTGCGAACCGGAATCCGCGGTAGCCGGCGTGGGCACGACCTCGGTGGTGGCCGAGCCGGCGGCACCGAGCAGCGCCGCCCGCTCCGCGGCATCGAGGATGTCGATGTCGGCGACCGGTGTCGCGGGATCGCCCAGCAGAGCCTCCAGGACCCGGTGCATCCGCGCCGCGAGGCGTTCGGCCTCCGCATCGGTGAACCAGGCGGTCCGGTAGGTCCAGGCCAGCTCCATCGTCGACTCGGCGGTCACCACCAGCGACAGCGGGTAGCTGGTGACGGTGTCCGCGACGCCGACGCCGGTGACCGACATGCCGTCGATCGAGTTGGCGGCGGCGATGGCCTCCTTGTCCACCGGATACGACTCGAACACCAGCAGAGTGTCGAAGTGCGCTCCGGCACCGGCGACCCGCTGGATATCGGTCAGATTCGCGTAGTGGTGGTCCAGCAGTTCGGCCTGGTCGAGCTGCAGGCCACGCAGGTACTCGCCGACGGACCCGTGGTCCTCGACGCGAACCCGCACCGGCAGCGTGTTGATGAACAGACCCACCATGGACTCCACGCCCGGCAGTTCGGCCGGGCGACCGGACACCGTGGCGCCGAACACCACGTCCGTGCGACCGGTCAGGCGCCCGAGCACCAGACCCCACGCCGCTTGGACCAGCGTGTTCACCGTGACACCGAGCGCGGCCGCGTGCTTGGCGATCCGCAGGGTGTCCTCGGCGTCGAACTCGGTGACCAGCTTTCCGACCCGGCCGGTGTCGGTCGTCCGCGGCTGCGGCGCCAACTGGGTCGGCTCGGTCAGCCCGGCGAGGGCTCGCTGCCACACCTCCAACGATCCCGGCTCGTCCCGCCCGGCCAGCCAGGACAGGAACTCGCGGTAGGACGGCACCTCCGGCAGCGTGGCGGTATCGCCGTGCACCGCGTACAGCACCAGCAGATCCCGCATCAGCAGCGGCAGCGACCAGCCGTCGAGCAGGATGTGGTGCGTCGTGACCGCCAGCTGCCAGGTGCTCTCATCGGTGCGGTACAGGGTGAAGCGGAGCAACGGCCCCGCCGCCATATCGAAGCGGGTCTCGCGATCGACGGTCACCCGGCGCTGCAATTCCGTGAGCCGTTCGGCCCGCGGCGAGGTCGTCAGGTCGACCTCACGCCACGGCACCTCGACCGCCGCCTGGATCACCTGGACCGGCCGGCCGGCCGAGTCCGTGGTGAAGGAGGCGCGCAGGTTCGGGTAGCGATCCAGGATGCCCTGAGCCGCCGCCCGCAACCTCGCGGCGTCGAGCGTGCCGCCGAGGTCCACCACCGCCTGCATGGTGTAACCGTCGATCGACGAGCGGCTCGACGCGGCCTCGACCAGCAGGCCGGACTGCAGCGGCGAGAGCGGCCACACCTCGGCCAGCGCCGGGTAGTCGCGTTCCCACACCTCGATATCGGACTGTTCCGCCGACACCAGCGGGAGATCCGACGGCGTGTGGCCGCCGGCCTCCGGCTGCCGGGCGTGCGCGGCCAGCGCGGTGAGCGCCGCCAGCCACAGCTCGGCGAGCTCCTGCACCCGCGCGCGGTTCAGCAGACCGGCCGGATAGGCGAAGGAGGTGCGCAGTCGCGGACCGTCCGCCCCGTCGGTGACGCACGCGGTGATGTCGACCGTCGCGGCGGCCGCCATACCCGGGTCCAGATCCGTATCCGGCAGGCCGAGTTCGGCCACCGGCATCCAGCCCACCTCGACCGGCTGATCGGTGTAGTCGGTCAACGTGGCGCCGGTCGGCAGGTGGCCCGCGTAGGCGAACCTGATCTGACCCGCGACCTCGTGCCCGAGACCACCGAGCTGGTCGGCGGTGTCCTCGTTCAGGTACCGCAGCAGGCCGTAGCCGAGGCCGTTGCCGGGCACGGCCAGCAGCTGTTCCTTCACCGATTTCACGACGCCGCCCAGGACGGTTTCGCCCGCGAAGGCCGCGTCGAGGTCGGCGCCGGCCAGATCCACCCGAACCGGGGATTCGCTGGCGAACCAGCCGACGGTGCGCGAAAGGTCAACACCGGCAACACTGTTCGCCGTCCGGTCGGTGTGCACACACCGCACCAGGGCCGTACCGCCCGCCGCTTCGCCGCGCCAGCGGGAAACGGCAAGCGCGAGCGCCGACAGCAGGCTGTCGGTGGCGGCGCCGCGGTACAGCTCCGGAATCGCGGTCAGCACTGCCTCGGTGACACCCGCGGGCACGCTCACGTCCACCCGCTCGACCGTGGCGACCGTGTCGATCGCCGGGTCGAACGCCCGGGTGCCCAGCAGCGGATCCGGAGTCTCCGAAATCTGTTGCCAGAAGGGCAGTTCGGCGGTCCGAGCCGGGTCGTGCGCGGCTTCGGTGAGCGCGTGCGCCCAGCGCCGCATCGAGGTGCCGGTGGCGGGCAGCGCGACCGGCTGTCCCGCCGTCAGCTGCGACCAGGCCACCGCCAGATCCGCGACCACGATGCGCCAGGACGCCTCGTCGCCGACGAAACGGTGCCCGACCACCAGCAGCACATCCGGCTGATCGCCGTCGAAGGCGAACCACACGAACTGGGTCAGCACCGCGTGCGCCGGATCGATACGACCCAGGGCCGCTTCGTATTCGGCGCGAGCCAGCTGCGAGAGCCCGGCCGCGCCGATCGCGCCGGGCACCTCGACCCGGTGCACGAGGGCGCCGACGTCGATCGCGTCGCGATCCAGCGTCTCGAAGAGCCAGCCCGCGGCGCCCGGTACGGCGTCGTCGTGGCGCAGCCGGGCGCGGAGCGCGTCGTGGTGCCGAACGACAGCGTCGATCATCGCGACCAGGGTCTCCCGGTCGATGTCGCCGGGCAGTCGCAGTGCCACGGATCGGGCGAAGCGCGGCGAGGACCCACCGTCGGCCAAGGCTGCCAGCACCGTCGGCGACAACGGAATCTCGCCGACGCCGCCACCGGGCAGCTCGGGCAGTCGTTGCTGCCCCGCTCCCGCGCGCAGGGTCGCGACCTCGGCCAGCGCGGCGATGCTGCGCTGCCCGAACACGTCCCGCGGCGTGAACAGCACGCCGCGTTCCTTGGCCCGCGCCACCAGTTGAATCGCCCGGATCGAGTCGCCGCCCAGGCCGAAGAAGTCGTCGGCGGTGCCGACTCGTTCGACGCCGAGCACCTCGGCGACGACCTCCGCCAGGATCTGCTCGACCGGGGTCGAGGGCGCGCGGAAGGCGGCGGTCTCGAATTCGGGTTCCGGCAAAGCCTTACGGTCCAACTTGCCATTCACATTCAACGGCAACCCATCCAGCACCACAAACGCCGAAGGCACCATGTACGACGGCAAACCCGCACCCAACGCCGACTTCACCGCACCGACATCAACACCACCCTCAGCCGGCACCACATACGCCACCAACCGATCACCGGTACGCGCATCCGACTTCGCCAGCACAGCCACCTGCGCCACCTGCGGCAACGCCAACAACGCCGCCTCGATCTCACCCAACTCGATCCGGAAACCACGAATCTTCACCTGGAAATCGGTACGACCCCGATACTCCAACTCACCATTCTGCCAAGCAACCAAATCACCCGTCCGATACATCCGAGAACCAGCCCCGAACGGATCAGCCACAAAACGATCCGCAGTCAAATCCGCACGACCGAAATAACCACGCGCCAACTGCACACCAGCCAAATACAACTCACCCGAAACACCCTCAGGCACCGGCCGCAACCGACCATCCAACACATACACCCGAGAATTCCACTCCGGCACACCAATCGACACCGAACCCTGATCGGCGTCACCGACCCGATGACTGGTGATCGACACCGCGGCCTCGGTCGGACCGTAGAGGTTGAACAGCTCCGCGGCATTGCCACGACGGAACCGCTGCGCCACCGAGGCCGGCAGCGCCTCACCGATCGCCAGCACGCGCGCCAGAGAGTCGCTGAGCACGCCCTCGGATTCCATCAGCAACGCGTCCAGCATCGAGGGCACCACGTGCAGCGTGGTCACCCCGGTGTCACGCATCAGCTGGTTCAGGTAGCCCGGGTCCTGGTGCCCGTCCGCGGCGGCGATCACCAGACGGCCACCGCATACCGCGGCCGACCAGAATTCCCAGACGGACAAGTCGAACGTCGCGGCGGTCTTCAGCAGCACCGCGTCCGTCGCGTCGAGGCCGAATTCGGCGACCTTCCATTGCAATTGGTTGGCGATCGCGGCGTGACTCACCGCCACACCCTTCGGACGACCCGTCGAACCCGACGTGAAAATCACATACGCCGTATTCGCAGCACCGAACGAACGAACCAACTCCCCCGAACCCAAACCAGCACCGGAAACACCCGACAAATCCAACTCATCAACCGCCACCCACCCCAGCGACGAACCACCCCACGAACCCAACACCGCAGAAGTCGACAACACACACACCGGTGCCGCCGTCTCCAAAATATAATCCACACGATCCACCGGCTGCGACGGATCCAACGGCACATACGCCGCACCCACCCGCGCCACCGCATACATCGCCACCACCAAATCCACCGAACGACCGATAGCCAAAGCCACCCGATCCTCCGCACCCACACCACGACCGACCAACCACCGCGCCAACCGATTCACCCGAACATCGAGCTCGGCATAGGTCAGCGTGGCGCCGTCGTCGGTGACCAGCGCGATCCGCCGCGGATCCGCGGCCACCGTCCGGTCCAGCAGCGACACCAGCGTCGCCGCCGCGTCGACTTCGTGCCGGGTCTCGTTGCGCTCCAGCAGGATTCGATCGCGTTCGGCCGGATCCAGCAGTTCCAGGTCACCGACCGCGGTCTTCGGCGCGGCGACGATCTGCTCGAGCAGACGCACGAACCGGGCAACGAATCCACGCACCGTGGCCTCGTCGAACATGCTCACCGCATAGGTGACCGAGCCGGCGATACCCGCGGGCGCACCCGACTCGTCGTACTGGTCGGCCACGATCCAGTGCAGATCGAACTGCGACACCTCGGCGTCGAATTCGACGCCGGACACCGACAGGCCCGGCAACTCGAAGCCGGTCTTGGCCAGGTTCTGGAACGACAAGCCCACCTGGAACAGCGGATGGCGGGCCTGCGAACGTTCCGGATTGAGCACCTCGACCAGACGCTCGAACGGCACGTCGGCATGGGCGAACACCTGCAGATCGATCTCGCGCTGCCGCGCGAGCAGATCGCTGAACGCCGCGTTCCCGTCGACGCCGGTGCGGAACACCAGCGTGTTGACGAACATGCCGATCACATCGTCGAGCACGGCCTCACCGCGGCCCGCCATCGGCGTGCCGATGGCGATGTCGTCGGTACCCGACAGCCGAGCGAGCAGTACCGCCAGGGCGGTATGCACCACCATGAACAGCGTCGCGCCCTGCTCGCGCGCCAATTCGGCCAGCCCGCTGTGGGTTTCGGCGTCGATGGACACCTCGACACTGCGGCCGACGAAGGACTGCACCGCCGGGCGCGGGCGATCCGAGGGCAGATCCAGCTGATCCGGCAGCCCGGCGAGCGCGTGCTGCCAGTAGCCGATCTGCTTGGACACCAACGAGTCCGGATCGTCCTCGTGACCCAGCAACGCGCGCTGCCACACCGAGTAGTCGGCGTACTGCACCGCCAGCGGCGACCAGCCGGGCGCCCGCCCCGCGGCGCGTGCCACGTAGGCGGTCATCAGGTCGCGGGTCAACGGGGCCATCGACGAACCGTCACCGGAGATGTGGTGCACCACCACGGCCAGGACGTATTCCTCGGTGGCCGCGTCGTCGATCCGGAACAGCGCGACCCGCAGCGGCACTTCGCTGGTGACGTCGAAGACCGACGACAACAGCTCCACCACGGCGGTCATGACATCGGCCGAACCGGCCGAACGCACCTCGAGCTCCGGAACCGCCTGCCCCACCGGCAGCACCACCTGGTGGGCGACACCGTCGCGGTCGGCCGGATAAACCGTCCGCAGCACCTCGTGGCGGGCGACCACGTCGGCCACCGCCAACCGCATCGCGGCCACGTCGAGCGCACCGCTGAGACGCACCGCGACCGGCACGTTGTAGGCCACCGAATCCGGATCGAACCGGTTCAGGAACCACATGCGCTGCTGGGCGTAGGAAAGCGGAATCCGCTCCGGTCGCGCCAGGCTGCCCAGCTCGATACCGCGTCCGGCGTGGGTCTGCGAATCCAGGGCCGCCGCGAGCGCGGCCACGGTCGGCGCCTCGAACAAGGTCCGCACGGCCACCCGTGCGCCGAGCACCGCGCCGAGGCGCGCGCTCACCCGGGTGGCGACCAGCGAGTTGCCGCCCAGGGCGAAGAAGTCGTCGTCCAGACCGACCCGGTCCACACCCAGCACCTCGGCGAACACCGAGGCCACCATTTCCTCCACCGGGGTGGACGGTGCGCGGAACACTTCGGTCTCGAATTCGGGTTCCGGCAAAGCCTTCCGGTCCAACTTGCCATTCACATTCAACGGCAACCCATCCAGCACCACAAACGCCGAAGGCACCATGTACGACGGCAAACCCGCACCCAACGCCGACTTCACCGCACCGACATCAACACCACCCTCAGCCGGCACCACATACGCCACCAACCGATCACCGGTACGCGCATCCGACTTCGCCAGCACAGCCACCTGCGCCACCTGCGGCAACGCCAACAACGCCGCCTCGATCTCACCCAACTCGATCCGGAAACCACGAATCTTCACCTGGAAATCGGTACGACCCCGATACTCCAACTCACCATTCTGCCAAGCAACCAAATCACCCGTCCGATACATCCGAGAACCAGCCCCGAACGGATCAGCCACAAAACGATCCGCAGTCAAATCCGCACGACCGAAATAACCACGCGCCAACTGCACACCAGCCAAATACAACTCACCCGAAACACCCTCAGGCACCGGCCGCAACCGACCATCCAACACATACACCCGAGAATTCCACTCCGGCACACCAATCGACACCGAACCCTGATCCGCCACCGTCACCCGATGACTCGTCACAGACACCGCAGCCTCGGTCGGACCATACAAATTGAACAACTCGGTACGCGAATAATCCCGCAAGAAACGCTGCGCCAACGCACCCGGCAACGCCTCACCGATCGCCAACACCCGCCACACCGAACCCGGGAACTCACCCGCGGTCAACGCATCCAACATCGAAGGCACCACATGCAACGTGGTCACCCACTCACGAGCCATCAACTCATTCAAATACCCCGGATCCCGATGCCCATCCGGCGCCGCAATCACCAAACGACCACCACACACCGCCGCCGACCAGAACTCCCACACCGAAAGATCGAACGTCGCAGCAGTCTTCAACAAAAACGCATCAGCAGTATCCAGCCCGAACTCCGAAACCTTCCACAACAACTGATTCGCAATCGCCCCATGACTCACCGCCACACCCTTCGGACGACCCGTCGAACCCGACGTGAAAATCACATACGCCGTATTCCACGGACGCAGCGGCGTCAGCCGATCCGAGTCCCGGACCGGCGCACCGTTCAGCGCGTCGAGATCCAGTTCGTCGATGCGCACCGAAGGCGCGACATCGGTGTCGAAGCCCACCTCGGCGGTGGTCAGCACACACACCGGGGCCGCGGTCTCGAGGATGTAGTTCGTCCGCTCGGCGCCCTGGTCCGGATCCACCGGCACATAGGCGCCACCGGCCTTGGCGACCGCGTACATCGCGACCACCAGATCGACCGAACGACGGATAGCGAGCGCGACCCGGGCTTCCGGTCCGACACCCAGTGAAATCAGGTGCCGGGCAAGGCGATTCACCCGCTCGTCGAGCTCGGCGTAGGTCAGCATGGCACCGTCGTCGGCGACCAGTGCCTCCCACTCCGGATACGTGGCGACCGTCTTGTCCAGCAACGACACCAGCGTCGCCGCGTCGTCCACCACGTGCGCGGTGTCGTTACGGCCGACCACCAACTCGGCGCGCTCCGCCGGGTCCAGCAGTTCGATATCGCCGACCGGGGTGCGCGGCGTCGCGACGATCTCACCGAGCAGACGCGCGAACCGATCGACGAAGCCCCGCACCGTGTCGTGATCGAACATATCGGTGGCGTAGGTGAAGAAGCCGGTGATGCCCTCCGCGTCACCGGTAGCGCCGTAGCGGTCGGTGGCGATCAGGTGCAGATCGAACTGCGAGAGCTTGGTGTCGATCTCGACACCGGCCACGGTCAGACCGGGCAGCTCCAGCGACGACTGGGCCAGGTTCTGGAACGAAAGACCCACCTGGAACAGCGGATGCCGCGCGGTCGAACGGACCGGGTTGAGCACCTCGACCAGCCGCTCGAACGGCACATCGGCATGGGCGAACGCCTGGATGTCGATATCCCGCTGCCGCGAGAGCAATTCGGTGAACGGCTCGCCCGGATCCACCTTGGTACGGAATACCAGCGTGTTGACGAACATGCCGATCAAATCGTCGAGCACGGCTTCGCCGCGGCCCGCCATCGGCGTACCGATGGCGATGTCGTCGCTACCCGACAGGCGAGCGAGCAGCACCGCGAGCGCGGTGTGCACGACCATGAACAACGTCGCGCCTTCGGCGCGCGCCAGTTCGATCAGCGCCTGATGGGTGGCCGCGTCGATCCGCAGGTCGACCCGGCCGCCCGCGAAGGACTGCACCGCCGGTCGCGGGCGATCCGAGGGCAGATCCAGCTGATCCGGCAGATCGGCCAGTGCCCGCTGCCAGTAGGCGACCTGCTTGGCCGCCAGCGATTCCGCGTCGTCCTCGTTGCCGAGCAGCTCGCGCTGCCAGATCGAGTAGTCGGCGTACTGCACCTGCAGCGGGGCCCAGCCCGGCGCCGCGCCCATGGTCCGAGCCGCGTAGGCGGTCATCAGGTCACGGGTCAGCGGCGCGACCGAGGAGCCGTCACCGGAGATGTGGTGCACGACCATCGCGAGCACGTATTCCGCTGCCGCACCGTCGATCTGGAACAGCGCCGTCTTGACCGGCACCTCCGTGGTGACGTCGAACAGGGTGGAAATCAGTGCGCCGACAGCGGATTCGACCTCGTCCGGCGCAACCGTCCGCACGTCCAGCTGCGGCACGGCCTCCGCCGCCGGCAGGATCACCTGCACCGGACCGGATTCGGTCTCGGGGTAGACGGTGCGCAGGATCTCGTGCCTGCTCACCAGGTCCGCGACGGCAGCGCGCAACGCGTCCACATCCAGCGCACCGGTCAACCGCACCGCGATCGGCACGTTGTAGGCGGCCGACTGGGTGTCGAAACGGTTGAGGAACCACATCCGCTGCTGGGCGAGCGAGAGCGGAATCCGCTCGGGGCGCGCCAGGCTGCCCAGCTCGATACCGCGCCCGGCGTGGGTCTGCGAATCCAGAGCCGCCGCCAGGGCGGTCACCGTGGGGGCCTCGAACAGGGTGCGCACCGGCACCCGCGAATCCAGCACGGCTCCGAGGCGCGCGCTGACCCGGGTGGCGACCAGCGAGTTGCCGCCCAGCGCGAAGAAGTCGTCGTCCAGACCGACCCGCTCCACACCCAGCACTTCCGCGAACACCTCGGCGACGATGCGCTGCATCGGTGTCGTGGGCTCCCGGAAGATCGCGGTCTCGAATTCCGGTTCCGGCAGGGCCTTGCGGTCCAGCTTGCCGTTCACGGTGAGCGGCAGAGCGTCCAGCACCACGTAGGCGTCCGGGATCATGTAGGACGGCAGCACCCTGGCGAGGGCGGGGCTGAGCTGTCCGAGATCCACCGTCTCCGCGCCGGCGGGCACCAGATAGGCCACCAAGCGGTTTCCGATCCTGGGATCGGCCTTGGCGATCACCGCCACCTGCGCCACCTGCGGCAACGCCAACAACGCCGCCTCGATCTCACCCAACTCGATCCGGAAACCACGAATCTTCACCTGGAAATCGGTACGACCCCGATACTCCAACTCACCATTCTGCCAAGCAACCAAATCACCCGTCCGATACATCCGAGAACCAGCCCCGAACGGATCAGCCACAAAACGATCCGCAGTCAAATCCGCACGACCGAAATAACCACGCGCCAACTGCACACCAGCCAAATACAACTCACCCGAAACACCCTCAGGCACCGGCCGCAACCGACCATCCAACACATACACCCGAGAATTCCACTCCGGCACACCAATCGACACCGAACCCTGATCCGCCACCGTCACCCGATGACTCGTCACAGACACCGCAGCCTCGGTCGGACCATACAAATTGAACAACTCGGTACGCGAATAATCCCGCAAGAAACGCTGCGCCAACGCACCCGGCAACGCCTCACCGATCGCCAACACCCGCCACACCGAACCCGGGAACTCACCCGCGGTCAACGCATCCAACATCGAAGGCACCACATGCAACGTGGTCACCCACTCACGAGCCATCAACTCATTCAAATACCCCGGATCCCGATGCCCATCCGGCGCCGCAATCACCAAACGACCACCACACACCGCCGCCGACCAGAACTCCCACACCGAAAGATCGAACGTCGCAGCAGTCTTCAACAAAAACGCATCAGCAGTATCCAGCCCGAACTCCGAAACCTTCCACAACAACTGATTCGCAATCGCCCCATGACTCACCGCCACACCCTTCGGACGACCCGTCGAACCCGACGTGAAAATCACATACGCCGTATTCGCAGCACCGAACGAACGAACCAACTCCCCCGAACCCAAACCAGCACCGGAAACACCCGACAAATCCAACTCATCAACCGCCACCCACCCCAGCGACGAACCACCCCACGAACCCAACACCGCAGAAGTCGACAACACACACACCGGTGCCGCCGTCTCCAAAATATAATCCACACGATCCACCGGCTGCGACGGATCCAACGGCACATACGCCGCACCCACCCGCGCCACCGCATACATCGCCACCACCAAATCCACCGAACGACCGATAGCCAAAGCCACCCGATCCTCCGCACCCACACCACGACCGACCAACCACCGCGCCAACCGATTCACCCGAACATCGAGCTCGGCATAGGTCAGGACCTGTCGCGACTCACCCGGTCCGTCCGCCACGATCGCGTCCGATTTCGGGTACGCGGCCACGGTCGCGTCCAGCAGCGACACCAGCGTCGCGGCCGGGTCGACCTCGTGCCCGGTGTCGTTCCAGACGCGCAGGATCCGATCGCTCTCGGCCGCGTCGAGCATTTCGATCTCGCCGACCCGCACCGTTCCGTCGGCCATCACCGCGTCGAGCACGCGCACGAAGCGGTCCGCGAAACTCTGCACCGTGGACTCGTCGAAAAGATCGACGGCGTAACCGATTTCGGCCACGAGCTCAGCCGCCGTGCCGTCCTCGGCATAGTGATCGACCATCGTGACGTGCAGGTCGGTCTTGGCCAGCTGCGAATCGAAGTTGACCGCGCTCACCGAGAGACCGGGCAGTTCGAAGGCGGTGTCGGCC
This sequence comes from Nocardia goodfellowii, assembly GCF_017875645.1. Classification (NCBI taxonomy): domain Bacteria; kingdom Bacillati; phylum Actinomycetota; class Actinomycetes; order Mycobacteriales; family Nocardiaceae; genus Nocardia; species Nocardia goodfellowii. The sequence continues at coordinate 535,333 of NZ_JAGGMR010000001.1, forward strand.
AGGTTCTGGAACGAGAAGCCCACCTGGAACAACGGGTTGTGCGCCGTGGAACGCACCGGGTTGAGCACCTCGACCAGGCGCTCGAACGGCACGTCCGCGTTGGCGAACGCCTCCAGGTCGCGTTCCTTCACGTCGGCGAGCAGATCGACGAATCGGTCGCCCGGCGCGACCCGGGTGCGGAACACCAGGGTGTTGACGAACATGCCGATCATGTCGTCGAGTTCGCGTTCACCACGACCCGCGATCGGCGTACCGACCGCGATGTCGTCGGTGCCGGACAGACGGGACAGCAGCACCGCCAGCGCCGCGTGCACCACCATGAACAACGACGCGTTGTGCGCGCGAGCCAGCTCGAGCAGGCGGGCATGCCGCTCCGGGGAGATCTCGAAGCGAATCGCCTTGCCGTGGAACGACTGTGCGGGCGGCCGCGGCCGATCCGTGGGCAGCTCCAGCCGGTCGGGCAGATCGGCCAGCGCGGCCTGCCAGTAGGCCACCTGCTTGGCGCCGAGCGATTCCGGGTCGTCCTCGGCGCCGAGCACCGTGTGCTGCCACAGCGCGTAGTCGGCGTACTGCACCGGCAGCGGAAGCCACTGCGGCGCATCGCCTTGCACCCGAGCCACGTACGCGGTCATCACGTCGCGCGCCAGCGGAGCCAGCGAGAAACCATCGGCCGAGACGTGATGCACCGTGAAGGCCAGTACGTGCTCGTCCGGCGCGATCTGGAACAACGCCATCGCCAACGGCACCTCGACCGTGACGTCGAAGGCGGTCAACGCGAATTCGATGACCTTGCCGATCAGTTCGTCCTCGCTGACCTGCACCGGCGTCAAACGGGTCGGGGTCGCGCCGACCGGCAGGATCACCTGGTGCGGACCCTCCGCCGACTGCGGATAGACGGTCCGCAGCACTTCGTGGCGGGCCAGCAGGTCACCGATCGCCAGCTCCAGCGCGGCCACGTCGAGCGTGCCGGACAGCCGGACGGCGAGCGGGATGTTGTCGACGGCCGACGTGGCCGGGTCGAACTGGTTGAGGAACCAGTAGCGCCGCTGCGCCGAGGACAACGGAATGCGTTCCGGCCGTGGGCCGGCCACCAGCGGCGGCCGAGCCCGGCCCGCACTGCCGTTCTCCTCCAGCCGCGCCGCGAGCGCGGCCACGCTGGATGCCTCGAACAGATCGCGCACCGACAGCTGCCGGTCCAGCGCGGCGCCCAGCCGCGCGTTCACCCGGGTGGCGATGAGCGAGTTGCCGCCCAGCGCGAAGAAGTCGTCGTCCAAACCGACCCGATCCACACCGAGCACCTCGGCGAAGACATCGGCGACGATCTCCTCGACCGGTGTCACCGGGGCCCGGAAAGCGGCGGCCTCGAGCACCGGCGCGGGCAACGCCCGGCGATCCAACTTGCCGTTGACCGTCAGCGGCAATGCCGCCAGCACCATCAACACAGACGGAACCATGTACGCGGGCAACGTCTCCGACAGTCGCGTCCGCAAACTTTCGGTATCGACATCACCGTCGACCGGCACCACATAGCCGACCAGCTGATCGCTGACCCGGCCATCGGAACGAACCACCACCGCGGCCTGCGCGACCTCGTCCAGCGCCAGCAACGCCGCCTCGATCTCACCGAGCTCGATGCGGAAACCACGCACCTTCACCTGATCATCGGCACGACCCAAATGCTCCAACTCGCCCTGGGCATTCCAGCGCGCGAGGTCACCGGAACGGTACAACCGCTCCCCCGGCCCGCCGAACGGATTCGCGACGAACCGCGCCGCCGACAAATCCGCGCGACCCAGGTAACCGTCGGTCAATTGCGGTCCGGCGACATACATTTCGCCGGGCACGCCCACCGGAACGGGGTTCAGTCGGGTGTCGAGTACGTAGACCGACAAGCCCGCGATAGCCCGGCCGATCACCGAACCGGTCGCCGCCGCAACGGTTTCCGCATCCAGGACCCGGTGGGTCACGTGCACGGTGGTCTCGGTGATGCCGTACATGTTCACCAGACGCGGCCCGGCCGATTCACCGGTTCCGTCGCCGTGCCGCGCCATCCAGTCACCCAGACGACGCAGATCCAGCGCCTCACCGCCGAATACCACGTACCGCAGCGCCAACGGCGGCACCGTGCCCGCGGTCCGCTCGACCTCGGCCAGCTGGTAGAACGCCGACGGCGTCTGGTTCAGCACCGTCACCCGCTCGCGCCGCAGCAGTTCGAGGAACTGCTCGGGCGAACGCGACACGAAGTAGTCGACGACCACCACGGTGCCGCCGTAAACCAGCGCACCCCACAGTTCCCACACCGAGAAGTCGAACGCGCTCGAATGGAACAGCGTCCACACGTCATCGGGACCGAAACCGAATTCGCGATCGGTATTCGCGAACAGCCGCACCACATTCCGGTGCGCCACGACCACGCCCTTCGGGCGGCCCGTCGAACCGGAGGTGTAGATCACATACGCGGTGTTCGACGCACGCAGCGGCGCGATCCGATCGGCGTCGGTGACGGGATCGGCGCCCGCGTCACCGGCTTCGGTATCGAAGCCGGTCATCGACACCACGGTCACATCGTCGGGCAGCTCCACCTCGACATCGCCGTCGACGATCACACCCGCGGGCGCCGAATCCTCGAGCACGTAGGCGATGCGATCCGCGGGGTAGGTCGGGTCGACCGGCACGTAACCCGCGCCTGACTTCACCACCGCGAGCAAGGCCACCACCAGATCCAGCGACCGCGGCAACAGCACCGCGACCAACCGGCCCGGCCCGGCGCCCTGCGCGATCAGCGCACGCGCCAGCCGGTTCGCGCGCCGATCGAGCTCGGCGTAGGTGAGCGCGTCATCGCCGAACCGCGCCGCCACCCGGTCGCCGTGCGCGGCGACCATGGCATCGACCAGATCCGGCAGCGTGACCCCCCGGTCCGCGAAAAGACCTGTGCCGCCGTCGATTCCCGAGCTCACCCAGTGCCGGGTGACATCGGCGCGCTCGGCCGGGCCGAGCAGATCGATGTCACCGACCACGATGTCCGGATCGGTGGCCACCCGCCGCAGGATCCACAGCAGGCGCTCGGACAACATCGCGATCGTCGCCGCGTCGAACAGATCGGTGGCGTAGTTCCACGACATCGCCAGGCCGCCGTCGGCCGGATCGGCGACCGCCAGCTGCAGGTCGAACTTCGCGGTGCCCGGATCGAAATCGACCGCCGCGATCTCCAGGCCCGGCAGCGTCAGCCGGGTGGGGCCGCCGGCGCCGGACGCCTCGAAGGACAGTGCCACCTGGAACAGCGGGTGGTGCGCCTGCGACCGCTCCGGGCTCAGCACCTCCACCAGCCGCTCGAACGGGACATCGGCATGGGCGAACGCGGCCAGATCGGTGTCCTTGGTCTGGGCCAGCAGGGCCGAGAACGGCACGCTCGGATCCAGTTCCGTCCGCAGCACCAGCGTGTTGACGAACATGCCGATCAAGTTGTCCAACTCGGCCTCGCCGCGACCGGCCACCGGAGTGCCGATCGCGATATCGCCGCTACCGGACAACCGGCCGACCAGCACGGCCAGCGCCGCGTGCACCACCATGAACATGCTGGCGCCGTGCGTCCGGCCCAGCTCCGTCAGCTGCTGCTGCAGCGCCTCGTCGACCGAGAACGGATGCACCGCACCGCGATTCGAGGCCGCGACCGGACGGGGCCGATCGGTGGGCAGATCGATGCGCCCGGGGAGTCCGGCCAGCGTCGTCGTCCAGTACGCGGTCTGCTCGGCGATCAGCGACTCCGGATCATCCTCGGAGCCCAGGGTCTCGCGCTGCCACAGCGCGTAGTCGGCGTACTGCACCGGCAGCGGCGCCCAGCCGGGCACCTCGCCGTGCGAGCGGGCGACATAGGCGACCATCACGTCCTGTGCCAGCGGCCGCATGGACCACCCGTCACCGCTGATGTGGTGCACGACGACCACCAGAACGTGCTCGGTCGGCGTGACGCGCAACAGCTCGGCGCGCACCGGAACCGCACTGGTGACGTCGAATCCGGTCAGCACCACCTCGGCGATGCGATCGTGCAGCTCCGCCTCGGTGACCGTGACCGGCTCCAGCGCGGGGGTCGCCTCGGCGACCGGCAGGATCACCTGCACGCCCTGACCGTCGGCGGTCTCGGGGTAGTAGGTGCGCAGCACCTCGTGCCGCGCGATCACGTCACGCACGGCCTGCTGCAACGCCAGGACGTCGAGATCGCCGGTCAACCGGATCGCCAGCGGCAGGTTGTTCACCGCGCTGGCCATGTCGAATCGGTTGAGGAACCACATGCGCTGCTGAGCCAGCGACAACGGAATCTGCTCCGGTCGCGGACCGGCCACCAGCGCGCCGCGGCCGCCGGTGCCGACGTGCGTCGACAGGCGCGCGGCCAGCGCGCCCACCGTCGACGCCTCGAACAGCATGCGCACCGGGATGCGCGTGTCCAGCGCCGCACCCAACCGGGCGATGACCTGGGTGGCGATCAACGAATTGCCGCCGAGTTCGAAGAAGTCGTCGTCCAGACCGACTTCGGTGCCGTCCTCGTCGATTCCGAGCACCTCGGCGAAGGTGCCCGCCACGATCACCTCGATCGGCGTGACCGGCCGGCGGTACACCCGTGCGGCCAGCACCGGAGCGGGCAGCGCCTTGCGGTCCAGCTTGCCGGAAGCGTTGAGCGGGAACTCGGTCAGGATCACGAAGGCCGACGGGACCATGTAGGCGGGCAGCGAGCGCGCCAGATCCGCACGCATGTCATCGATGTCGATGACCTGGCCGGCGGACGCGATGAGGTAGCCCACCAGCTGGTCGCCGAACCGGTCGTCCGAGCGCACGACCACGACGGCTTGCGCCACCGGTTCCAGGGCGGTGAGCGCGGCTTCGATCTCGCCGAGCTCGATCCGCAGACCGCGCAGCTTCACCTGGAAGTCGGTGCGGCCCAAGTACTCCAGCTCACCGGCGTTCGTCCAGCGCACCAGGTCGCCGGTGCGGTACATCCGTTCCCCCGAGCTGAAGGGGTTGGCCACGAACCGTTCCGCGCTCAGGTCCGCACGCTCCACATAACCGCGCGCCAACTGCGCACCGGCCAGGTAGAGCTCACCGGCCACTCCGATCGGCGTCGAGTGCAGCCGGGCGTCGAGCACATACACCTGGGTGTTGGCCACCGGCGCACCGATCGGCACCGAGATCGTGTCGGCGTCGGTCACCTCGTGATAGGTGACGTCGACCGCGGCTTCGGTGGGGCCGTACAGGTTGTGCAGCCGGGCTCCGGTCAGGGCACGCAACTGCTGTGCGGTCGCCGCGGGCAGCGCCTCACCGGAGGCGAACACCTGCCGCAGCGAAGCACCGCGGTCGCCCGCGCCGTCGGCGAGCTCCGAACGCGCCGCCTCGAGTTCGGCCACGAAGACCGACATCATGGCGGGCACGAAGTGCGCGGTGGTGACCTGCTCGGTCTCGATCACCTCGGCCAGGTAGGCCGGATCGCGGTGGCCGTCCGGCCGGGCGACCACCAGGCGCGCACCGATCTGCAAGGGCCAGAAGAACTCCCAGACCGACACGTCGAAGGTGGCCGGAGTCTTCTGCAGCACCACGTCCGCGGCGGTGAGACCGTACTCGGCCTGCATCCAGATCAGCCGGTTCACGATCGCCGCGTGCGAGACCGCGACGCCCTTGGGCCGGCCGGTCGAACCCGACGTGAAGATCACATACGCGGTGTTCGCGGGGCGGAGCGGCATACGGCGCTCCGCGTCGGTGACCGGGTCATCGGAGTAGCCGGACAGGTCGAGCAGATCGATCCGCACCTGGGCGGTATCGATCGGCAGGTCGTCGCCGCTGGTGAGCACGCAGACCGGATCGGCGGTGTCCAGGACGTAGGCGGTGCGCTCGGCCGGGTGGTCCGGGTCGAGCGGTACGTAGCCGCCGCCCGCCGCCACCGCGGCGTACATGCCGATCACCAGGTCGATGGAACGCCGCATACCGAGCGCCACCAGCGATTCCGCCCCGACGCCGCGCTCGATCAGCCACCGGCTCAGCTGCCGGACCCGGCCGGCGAACTCGGCGTAGGACAGACTTGTCCCCTCGAACGTGATCGCGGTCGCCTCGGGGGTCGCCGCGACCTGCGCTTCGAACAGCGCGATCAACGTCCCGGCGGCATCGCCCGCGGGCACCTCGATCGGGAGGTGGGTGGCGTTCCAGTCGCGCAACAGCAGCGCGTGCTCGGTGACATCGAGGAGCGGCAGATCGCCGACCGGCCGATCCGGCGTGGCGGTGATCGCCTTCAGGATCCGGGTGAACCGGCGGGCGAAGTCCGCGATCGTCTCGGCGTCGAACAGGTCGGTGGCGTAGATGAATTCGGCCTTGATGCCGCCGCGCGCGTCGCCCGGTTCTTCGGCCAGCACCAACTGCAGGTCGAACTTCGCGGTTTCGCCGGGCAACTCGACGGCGCTGACCGTCAGTTCCGGCAGCTCGAGCGCGGTCTGGCCGGTGTTCTGCAAGGCCAGCATCACCTGGAACAACGGATTACGCGCCTGCGAGCGAGCGGGGCTGAGGATCTCCACCAATCGCTCGAACGGCAGGTCGGCGTGGCCGAACGCGGCGATGTCGGTGGCTCGCACCGTCTGCAGCAGTTCGTTGAAGCCGGTGCCGCCGTCGACCTCGGTGCGCAGCACCAGGGTGTTGACGAACATGCCGACCAGATCGTCGAGCGCCCGCTCGCCACGACCCGCGACCGGAGTACCGATCGCGATATCGGACTCGCCGCTCAACCGCGCCAGCAGCACCGCGAGCGCGGTGTGCACGACCATGAACAGAGTCGCGCCCTGCGCCTGGGCGAGCTCGGTCAGGCCCGCCTGGACCGCGGGATCGATCTCGAAGCGCAGCCGCGCGCCACGCCCGGACGCGATCGCGGGACGGGGCCGATCCGACGGCAGGTCCAGCTGATCGGGTAGCCCGGCGAGCGCCTGCCGCCAGTACGAGATCTGCTGGGCGATCACCGATTCCGGATCGTCCTCGGCGCCGAGCACCGCTCGCTGCCACAGCGCGAAGTCGGCGTACTGCACCGCCAGCGGCGTCCAGGTGGGCTCGCCGCCCTCGACGCGGGCGGCGTAGGCCGTCATCACGTCGCGGGCCAGCGGTCCCATCGAGAAACCGTCGGCGCTGATGTGGTGCGCGACCAGGACCAGGACATGCTCGGTGGGGCTGATCTCGAACAGCCGCGCCCGCAACGGCACCTCGGCGGTGACGTCGAAACCGCGCAGCACGAATTCCGAAAGATGCTGCGGCAGTTCGCTTTCGGCAACCTCGACCGGGGACAGATCCGGGATGACCTTGGCGGTCGGCACGATCTCCTGCCGCGCCGTGCCGTCCACCTCGGGGTAGCGGGTGCGCAGCGACTCGTGGCGGGCCAGCACGTCGGCCACCGCGATCTGCAGCGCCTGCCGGTCCAGCAGGCCGGACAAGCGCACCGCCAGCGGGATGTTGTCCACCGCCGATTCGGGATCGAACCGGTTGAGGAACCACATGCGCTGCTGTGCCAGCGACAGCGGCACCGTCTCCGGCCGCTGCTGCGGCACCAGCGCCTGCCGTGCGCCGGTTCCGATTCCGGACCCGGCACGCGCGGCCAGCGCGGCCACGGTGGACGCCTCGAAGATCTCCCGGACGCCGATGTGGCTGTCCAGCGCAGCCGACAGCCGGGCCGCGACGCGCGTGGCGATGAGCGAGTTACCGCCCAGCGCGAAGAAGTCGTCGTCCAAACCGACCCGATCCACACCGAGCACCTCGGCGAAGACGCCGGCCACGATCTGCTCCGCGGCGGTGACCGGGGCCCGGAAAGCGGCGGCCTCGAGAACCGGCGCGGGCAACGCCCGGCGATCCAGCTTGCCGTTCACGGTCAACGGCAGCGCCGCCAGCACCATCAACACAGACGGAACCATGTACGCGGGCAACGTCTCCGACAAGCGCGTCCGCAAGCTTTCGGTATCGACATCGCCGTCGACCGGCACCACGTAACCGACCAGCTGATCGCTGACCCGGCCATCGGAGCGGACCACCACCGCGGCCTGCGCGACCTCGTCCAGCGCCAGCAACGCCGCCTCGATCTCACCGAGCTCGATGCGGAAACCACGCACCTTCACCTGGTCATCGGCGCGGCCGAGGTGCTCCAGTTCACCCTGCTCGTTCCAGCGCGCGAGATCACCGGAACGGTACAGCCTGCTGCCCGGTGCACCGAACGGATTCGCGACGAACCGCGCCGTCGTGAGATCCGCGCGCCCGAGATAGCCGTCGGCCAATTGCGGTCCGGCGACATACATTTCGCCCGGGACGCCCACCGGAACGGGGTTCAGTCGGGTGTCGAGTACGTAGACCGACAGGCCCGCGATAGCCCGTCCGATGACCGAACCCGTTGCCGTGGCGACAGTTTCGGCGTCGAGCATGCGGTGGGTCACGTGCACGGTGGTCTCGGTGATGCCGTACATGTTCACCAGACGCGGCCCGGCCGCACCGGCCGAACCGTCACCACGGCGCGCCATCCAGTCGGCGAGGCGACGCAGGTCGAGTGCCTCACCGCCGAACACCACGTACCGCAACGCCAAGGGCTCGGAAGCACCGGTGGTGCGATCGGCGTCGGCCAGCTGGTAGAACGCCGACGGCGTCTGGTTCAGCACCGTCACCCGCTCGCGCCGCAGCAGTTCGAGGAACTGCTCGGGCGAACGCGACACGAAGTAGTCGACGACCACCACGGTGCCGCCGTAGAGCAGTGCGCCCCACAGCTCCCACACCGAGAAGTCGAACGCGCTGGAGTGGAACAGCGTCCACACATCGTCCGGTCCGAAACCGAATTCGCGATCGGTATTCGCGAACAGCCGCACCACATTCCGGTGCGCCACCGCTACGCCCTTGGGGCGGCCCGTGGAACCGGAGGTGTAGATGACGTAGGCGGTGTTCGACGCACGCAGCGGCGCGAGCCGATCGGCGTCGGTGATGGGACCTTCACCGGCATCCACCAGGTCGCCGGTCTCCACGCCGAAGCCCGCCATCGACACGACCGTCACGCCGTCGAGCAGTTCGGCGTCCACGCTGCCGTCGACGATCACGCTCGCCGGAGCGGCGTCGGAGAGCACATAGGCGATGCGATCCGCGGGGTAGGCCGGATCGATCGGCACGTAACCCGCACCCGACTTCACCACCGCCAGCAACGCCACCACCAGATCCAGCGATCGCGGCAGGATCACCGCGACCAACTGACCGGGGCCCGCGCCCTTGGCGATCAGCTTGCGCGCCAACTGATTCGCGCGCTGATCCAATTCCGCGTAGGTCAGCGCGTCCTCGCCGAATCGCACCGCGACCCGGTCGCCGTGCGCCGTCACCGCCGCGTCGACCAGCGTCGACAGATGGGTGGTCGCGGCGGCGAACAGTCCGGTGCCGCCGTCCTTTCCGGACGACACCCAGCGCTCCAGCACGTTCGAACGCTCGGTCTCGCCGAGCAGTTCGATATCACCGACGGGCGCGGTGGGCGCGGCGACGAGTGCGGTCAGCACTCGGACGAGCCGGTCGGACACCCGCGCGACGCTGTCCGCGTCGAGCAGATCGCTCAGGTAGCTGGCGCGAATCCGCAGCCGTGAATCCAGCCGTGCGATCAGCGTCAGCGGGTAGTGCGTGGCGTCGGCGACATCCAGGCCGGCCACGGCCATCCCGTCGATATCGGCGGCCTGCGCCCGAATGCCTTCGGCGTCGACCGGATACGACTCGAACACCATCAGCGTGTCGAACAGACCGCCCAGACCGGCCGCCGACTGGATATCGGTCAAGCCGACGTAGTGGTGATCGAGCAGATCGGCCTGCTCACCCTGGATGCGGGTGAGCAGGGTCCGTGCCGACTCGACCGGGTCGAACGCCACCCGCACCGGAACGGTGTTGATGAACAGGCCGACCATGTTCTCGACGCCGTTCAACTGGGCCGGGCGGCCGGACACGGTGGTGCCGAACAAGACATCGTCACTACCGGTCGAACGGCCGAGCACCAGACCCCACGCCGCCTGCAGCACCGTGTTCACGGTGACGCTCAGCTCCGCGGCCAGCGCGGTGATGCCCGCGGTGACGGTCTCGTCCAGCTCGAAGCGGTATTCGCCGGACAATGCCGTGATCTCCCGGCCGACCTGTGGCCGGGCCAGCAGTGTCGGCTCCGAGAAGCCTTGCAGCGCACGGCTCCACGCGGCCAGCGACGCCGCCTTGTCCTGCTGGGACACCCAGTCCAGGAAGTAGCGGTAGGACCGGACCGGCGGCAAGCCGGCGGTATCGGCGTGCGTGGCGTAGAGCACCAGCAGATCACGCATGAGCAGCGGCATCGACCAGCCGTCGAGCAGGATGTGATGGTTCGTCACCGCCAGCGACCACTCGTGCTCGCCGACCTGGATCAGGGTGAACCGGATCAGCGGCGGCGCGGTCAGATCGAAGCGCCGCATCCGATCGGCCTCGATCAGGTCGCTCGCGTCGCCGGTCGCCCGGCGGTCCTGCTCATCCCACGCCACCTCGACACCGTCGAGGACCAGTTGCACGGCATTGCCGTCGGCATCGGTGACGAACGCGGTGCGCAGGTTGTCGTACCGGTCCACCAGAGCCTGTGCCGCCGAACGCAACCGGTCCGCGGACACCCGGCCGGTCAAGGTCAGCACCGCCTGCGAGGTGTACACATCCACCGAGGTGGCGGCCAGTTGCGCGTGGAAAAGCAGACCCGACTGCAGCGGCGACAGCGACCACACATCGGTGAGCGCGGGGAAACGCCGCTCCCACTCGTCGATATCGGACTGCGTGCTGCGCACGAGCGGGAAGTCGGACGGCGTGTGACCGCCCGCCTCGACCGTATCCGCGTGCCGCGCGACCGCTTCCAGCGCACGCACCCACAGGCCCGCGAATTCGCGTACCGGGCCGGCGTCGAACAGCGTTGCCGGGTAAGCGATCCGGGCGCTCAAGCGGTCGTCGGACACGCCCGCGTTGATGTCCAGCGGAGCCATGGCCGGCAGATCGGCGTCGGCGACGCCGCTCAATCCGGCGAGTTCGGGCGCGGGCAGCCAGCCGAAGCCGCGCGCCGCCTCCGGCGCCGTGCCCTCGGCGAACCGGCCCAGATAGTTGAAACTGATCTGTCCCGGCATCTGGTCCGGCAACGCCGCGGCGGTCTCCGCGTTCAGGTAACGCAGCAGCCCGTAGCCGACACCCCGGTCGGGCACGGCCAGCAGCTGTTCCTTCACCGCCTTGATGGCGCGGCCCATTTCCGGGCCGCCCGCCAGCGCCGCGTCGATATCGATGCCCGCCAGATCGAATCGCACCGGGAAGATCGCGGTGAACCAGCCCACCGTGCGCGAGAGATCCGCGCCGGGCACAACCGCCTCTTCCCGGCCGTGACCCTCCAGGCGGATCAGCGCGGAGTCCTCCCGGATCCCGCGCTGGGCCCGCCACGATGTCACAGCCAAGGCCAGCGCGGTCAGCAGACCATCGTTCACGCCGCCGTGGAACAGCGCCGGAACCGTGGTCAGCAGGGATTGGGTGACCTCTGCCGACACCTCGACCCGAATGGTCTCGACCACCTCGGTCACGTCGACGGCCGGATCGAACGGGCGCGCGGACAACAACGAGTCCGGACCGTCGACCACGCCGCGCCAGAATTCCAATTCCGTACCGCGACCGGCTGCCGCCTGTTCCAGGGCGTGCGCCCAGGTGCGCATGCTGGTGACCGGCGCTTCCAGCCGAGGGGTCTGTCCCGCCGTCAGCTGTCCCCAGGTAGCGACGAAGTCCGGCACCAGGATTCGCCAGGACACGCCGTCCACCACCAGGTGGTGCGCGACCACGATCAGGTACCCGACCCGATCCGGGGCCGAGTCGCCGGCGGGCGCGTCCGGTTCCAGCCAGACGAACCGGATCACCACGCCCGCTTCGGGATCCAAGCGATCCAGGCTGGCATCCATTGCCGCCGAAGCGATGTCGACGACCTCGGCCGCGGAGGCGCCGGCGTCGAATCCGGTGCGGTCGATCAGTGCGTCCACCTCGATCGCGCCGGGCGCGGCGGTCTCGACGCGGTATTGCCCCTCGGCGTCCCGGGTCAGCCGGGCACGCAGCATGTCGTGCCGATCGAGCACGGCGTCGATGGTCGCGGCGATCCCGGCCCGGTCGATACCGGCCGGCAGCGCCAGCGCCACCGCCTGATGGAAGCGGCGGAAGGAACCGGGGCGCTCCGCCATGAAACGCTCCACCGGGGTCAGCGGGCGGGCACCCACGCCGCCACCGGGCAGCTCGGCCAGTACCGGCGCCGAATCACCCTGGGCCGCAGTGGTTTCCGCGACGACCGCGAGACCGGCGACGGTGCGCTGCTCGAACACGTCACGCGCGGAGAACACCACACCCCGGGCCTTGGCCCGGGACACCAGCTGGATCGACACGATGGAATCGCCGCCGAGCGCGAAGAACGAATCCTCGACACCGACGCGCTCCACACCCAGAACTTCGGCGAACAGCTCGGCGATGAGGTGCTCGACCGGGTTGCGCGGCGCCTGGAAGGCCACCTCGGTGCTGAACACCGGCTCCGGCAACGCCCGGCGATCCAGCTTGCCGTTGGCGTTCAACGGCAACTCCGGCAGCACCATGAGCACCGCAGGCACCATGTGCGACTGCAGCCGGCCCGCGAGATAGGTCCGCAGGGCGGCTGGATCCACGGTCGCGGGCGCGCCGCCCGGCTGCGTAGCCGGAACGACATAACCCACGAGCTGGTCGGTGCTGGCCTTGGCGCTGACCACGACGACGGCCTGAGCCACGGATTCGTGTGCGGTGAGCGCGGATTCGATCTCGCCGAGCTCGATGCGCATACCGCGCAACTTCACCTGGAAGTCGGTGCGGCCCAGGTAGGTGATCGAGCCGTCGGGACCGCGGCGCACCAGGTCACCGGTGCGGTACATGCGCGCACCGTCGTCACCGAACGGCGCGGCCACGAATCGGTCCGCGGTCAGATCCGGGCGTCCCAGATAGCCGCGCGCGAGCTGGTCTCCGGCCAGGTACAACTCACCGGCCACCCCGACGGGCACCGGGTTGAACCGTGCGTCGAGCACATACGCCTGCGCGTTCCAGACCGGCTTGCCGATCGGCACGGCGCCCGCCGCCGTGCCCGCCGGCGCATGCGTGGCATGCACGGTGAACTCGGTCGGACCGTACAGGTTGAACATCCGCGCCGAGCTGACCCGGCGGAACGCGGCGGCGATATCGGAGGTGAACGCCTCACCGGCCACCAGCACCGCGCGCAGCGACGACAGCGCCGCACCCTCGACCGCGCCGGCGAACACCGCCAGCATCGACGGCACGAAGGACGTCATGGTGACGCCGTGTTCGGCGATGACCATCGCCAGGTACTGCGGATCGCGGTGGCCGTCCGGCGCGGCCACGACGACGCGGCCACCCACCGACAGCGGGCCGAACAGCTCCCACACCGAGACATCGAAGGTCACCGGCGTCTTGAACAGCACCGCGTCCTCGGTGTCGATGCCGTATTCGCCGGTGATCCAGCGGATCTGGTTGACGACGGCCGAATGCGGCACCAGCACGCCCTTCGGCCGGCCCGTCGAGCCGGAGGTGAAGATCGCGTACGCGGGCTGCGCCGGGCGCAGCGGGGCGCGCCGGTCGGCATCGGTCAGCGGGGTGTCCGGGTACGACGACAGCTCCAGCGCGTCCACCACCAGCGCGGCTCGGCCCGGCGCGAGATCGGCGCCGACAGCCGCGGTGACCAGCACACACACCGGGTCCGCCGCGTCCAGCACGTAGGCGATCCGGTCGGCGGGCTGCTCCAAATCCAGCGGGACGTAGCCGCCGCCGGACTCGACAATCGCGTAGATCGCGATCAGCAGGTCCAGCGATCGGGGAATGCCTACGGCGACAAGGGTTTCCGGGCCCACACCGGCCTCGACCAGGCGGTGCGCCAAACGGTGCACCCGGCTCGCGAAATCGGCGTAGGTCAGCACCTGACCCGTCTCCGGGTCGACCACGGCGACCGCGTCCGGGGTCCGTGCCACCTGATCGGCGAACAGGTCCACCAGGGTGGCGCCCGGACCCAGCTCACGCCAGGTCTCGTTCCAGCCCCACAGCTCGCGCGCCGTCTCGGCGGCGTCCAGCAGCGGAATGTCGCCGATCGCGACGTCGGTGTCGGCGGCCACCGCCGCCAGCACCCGGGACCACTGCCGCAGGATCGCCGCGGCACTGGCCTCGTCGAACAGATCGGTGGCGTAGGTCAGGGTCACAGCCATGCCGTCGGACCGGAACGCGGCGGCCGAATCGGCCGCGGCCGGGATCTCCGACAGGGTGAACTGCAGATCGAAGCGCGCGGTGGACGTTTCCACCGCCAGCTCGGAGACGGCCAGCCCCGGCAGCTCCAGGGTGGTGCGGTCCAGATTCTGGAACGCCAGCATCACCTGGAACAGCGGGTTGCGCGCCTGCGACCGCTCCGGCGCCAGCAGTTCCACCAGCCGCTCGAACGGCACGTCGGCGTGGCCGAACGCCTCCAGATCGGAGTGCCGTGCCTGCGCCAGCAGCGTGCTGAACGATTCCGAGAGCTCGAGCCTGGTGCGCAGCACCAGGGTGTTGACGAACATGCCGACCAGGTCGTCGAGGGCGGCCACACCGCGGCCCGCGACCGGCGTGCCGACGGTGACATCGTCGGCGCCGGCCAGGCGGCCGAGCAGCACCGCCAGCGCGGCGTGGGTCACCATGAACAGCGACGCGTTCTGCGCGCGGGCAACGCCTTCGAGCGCGGTGACGAGTTCCGCGGGCAACGTGGTCGTCACGGTGGCGCCGCGGTAGGAGGCGACCGCGGGGCGCGGCCGGTCGGTCGGCAGGGTCAATTCCTCGGGACTGTCCGCCAGCGCGCGCTGCCAGTGCGCGACCTGCCGGGACAGCAGCGATTCCGGATCATCCTCGGTGCCCAGCACTTCGCGCTGCCACACCGCGAAATCGGCGTACTGCACCGGCAGCGGCGTCCACTCCGGCGCGCTGCCCTGGGTGCGGGCGAGGTAGGCGGTCATCACGTCGCGCGCCAGCGGGCTCATCGAGAAACCGTCGGCGGCGATGTGGTGCACCACCACGACCAGCACATGCTCGTCGGCACGGACCTGGAACAGGCGGGCCCGCAAGGGAACTCGCTCCGCCACGTCGAATCCGGCGGCGACGAACTCGGTGACCGCGGCCACCAGTTCGTCCTCCGCGATCGGGTAGCCGCGCAGCTCCATGGCGAGTTGCTCGGCCGGGACCACGACCTGCACCGGGGTGCCGCCGTGCTCGGGGTAGCGGGTGCGCAGCGACTCGTGCCGGCGCACCACATCGAACAACGCCGATTCCAGTGCGGCGGTGTCGAGTTCGCCCGACAGCCGGATCGCCAGCGGCAGGTTGTAGGCCGAGGACGACTTGTCGTACTGGTTCAGGAACCACATCCGCTGCTGCGCGAACGACAGCGGCACCAGCTCACCCGCCGGTCGTGGCCGCGCCACCAACCGCGAGCGCGCGCCCTGCCCGGTGTGCGACTCCACCCGTGCGGCCAGCGCCTCCACGGTCGAGGCGTCGAACAGCACCCGGACCGGCACCTCCGCGTCCAGCGCCGCACCCAGGCGCGCGGTCGCCCGCGTCGCGATGAGCGAGTTGCCGCCGAGCGCGAAGAAGTCGTCGTCCAGACCCACCCGGTCGACACCGAGCAGGTCGGCGAAGACACCGGCGACGATCTCCTGCACCGGGGTCACCGGCGCACGGAAGCCGCGCACCTCGAACGTCGGCTGCGGCAACGCCTTCCGGTCCAGCTTGCCCGAAGCGTTGAGCGGGAACTCCGCCAGCACCACGAACGCCGCCGGGACCATGTAGCCCGGCAGGTGCTCGGTCAGCGCCAGGCGCAGCGCGTCGAGGTCGATCCCCGCCTCCGCCGCGACCAGGTAGGCGACCAGTTGCGCGCCGGTGCGCTCGTCCTCGCGCACCACCACGACGGCCTGCGCGACCGAATCCTGCGCGGTGAGCGCGGACTCGATCTCGCCCAGCTCGATGCGCAGACCACGCACCTTCACCTGGAAGTCGGTGCGGCCCAAGTACTCCAGCTCAGCGGCGACACCGCGAGCCGACCTGGTCCAGCGCACCAGGTCGCCGGTGCGGTACATGCGCTCGCCGTCGGCGAACGGGTTCGCCACGAACCGATCCGCGGTCAGGTTCGCTTGCCGCACATAACCGCGCGCCAGCTGCGCACCGGCCAGGTAGAGCTCGCCGGGCACACCCGGCGCGACCGGATGCAGGCGCGCGTCGAGCACGTAGACCTGGGTATTGAACACCGGCAGGCCGATCGGCACCGACACGGTGTCGGTATCGACGACCTCGTGGAAGGTCACGTCGACGGCGGCCTCGGTGGGACCGTACAGATTGTGCAGCGCGGCACCGGTCGACTCCCGCAGGAGCTGTGCGGTCGGGGCAGGCAACGCCTCACCCGAGGCGAAGACATGCCGCAACCCGACGCATTCGCCGACGCGCGGATCGGCCACGAAGACCGCCAGCATCGACGGCACGAAGTGCACCGTGGTGACGCCTTCGTCCACGATCAGCTGTGTCAGGTAGGCCGGATCGCGATGCCCGTCCGGCTTGGCCACCACCAGGCGCGCGCCGACCTGCAAGGGCCAGAAGAACTCCCACACCGAGACGTCGAAGGTGGCGGGCGTCTTCTGCAGCACCACATCACCGGCGGTCAGACCGTACTGAGCATGCATCCACACCAGGCGGTTGACGATCGCCGCGTGCGAGACCGCGACGCCCTTGGGGCGGCCGGTCGAACCCGAGGTGTAGATGACGTAGGCGGTGTTGTCCGGGCGCAACGGCGCCAGGCGATCCGCGTCGGTCACCGGCGCGTCGGAGAACTCGGACAGTTCCAGCGTGTCGAGCTCCACCCGGCGCACCGACTCGGGCAACTCCAGCGCGTCGCCCGAGGTGGTCAGCACACACACCGGTTGCGCGGTATCGAGAATGTGCGCGATGCGTTCGGCCGGGTGATCCGGATCGATCGGCACGTAGGCGCCACCGGCGGCGGACACCGCGTACATGCCGACGACCAGTTCGACCGAGCGCCGCATGCCAAGTGCGACAAGGGATTCCGGGCCCACGCCGGAAGCGGTCAGCCAGCGCGCGAGCTGGGATACCCGGCTCGCGAACTCGGCATAGGACAGACTTGTCCCCTCGAAGGTCAGCGCGACCGCGTCCGGGGTCCGTTCCACCTGCGCTTCGAACAGCGACACCAGGGTCGCGGGGTCGATCGTGTACTCGGTGGCGTTCCACCGGCGCAGCACCAGCGACCGTTCCTCGGCACCGAGCAGATCGATGTCACCGATCGCGGTGTCGGCATCGGCGGCCAGGGCGGCCAGCACCCGATCCAAGCGCCGGGCGAAATCGGCGACGGTCGCTTCGTCGAAAAGGTCCGCCGAATACGCGAACGCGGCCGACATCCCGGCGGGCGCGCCCGTGGCGTCCACCGACTCCTGCACCATCAGTTGCAGATCGAACTTGGCCAGGCCGGTCTCGTATTCGACGCCGCGCACGGCCAGTCCGGGCAATTCCAGGCTGGTCTGCTGCAGGTTCTGGAAGGAGAGCATCACCTGGAACAACGGATGCCGAGCCTGCGAACGCGTCGGGTTGAGCACCTCCACCAAACGCTCGAACGGCACATCCGCATGCGCGAACGCATGCAGATCGGTATCCCGCACATCAGCCAGCAGATCCGCGATCGTCGCCGCACCACGAACCTCGGTCCGCAACACCAACGTGTTGACGAACATACCCACCAAATCATCCAGCGCGGCCTCACCACGACCAGCCACCGGCGTACCGATCGCGATGTCGTCCGTACCCGACATCCGGGCCAGCAAGATCGCCAGCGCACTGTGCATGACCATGAACAGCGACGCGTTGTGCTTGCGGCCGATCTCGACCAGGCCACGCTGCGTCTCGGCGGAAATGGTGAACGGATACGTGCCGCCGCGGTAGCTGGCGACCGGCGGCCGCGGGCGATCCGACGGCAACGGCAGCTCGTCGGTCAACTCGGCCAGCTGCTCGGTCCAGTACCGAATCTGGCTGGAGATCAACGACTCCGGATCATCCTCGGAGCCCAGCACCTCACGCTGCCACAGCGCGTAATCGGCGTACTGCACGGCCAGCGGCTGCCAGTCGGGCTCGGCGCCGCCGGCGCGGGTGGTGTAGGCGATCATCACGTCCCGGGTCAGCGGCCCCATCGAGAAGCCGTCGGCGGAGATGTGATGGGCCACCAGGGCCAGCACGTGCTCGGTGGGGCTGATCTCGAACAGCCGGACCCGCAGCGGCACCTCGGCGGTGACATCGAAGCGGGACAGCACCAGCTCCGTAAGCTGTTGCGGCAGTTCGCTTTCGGTGATACTGGTCGGCGACAGCTCGAGCAGGTCCCGGCCGAACGGCATGACTTCCTGATAGGGCTGCCCGTCCGACTCGGGGTAGCGGGTCCGCAGCGACTCGTGCCGGTCGATGACATCGAGCAGAGCGGCACGCAGCGCGGCGACATCCAGCGCACCCGACAGCCGGATGGCGACCGGAATGTTGTTGACCGCGGCTTCGGCGGCATCGGCGCTGCCCACCGAGAATCGGTTCAGGAACCACATCCGCTGCTGGGCCAGCGACAACGGCACCCGATCGGGCCGCTCCCGCGCCACCAGCGCACGCCGTCCCCCCGCTCCCACATGGGATTCGACGCGCGCGGCCAAGGCCGCCACGGTGGGGGCTTCGAACAACATCCGCACCGGAACCCGGGTCTCCAGCGCGTTGCCCAGTCGCGACGCCACCTGCGTGGCGATCAGCGAGTTGCCACCCAGGGTGAAGAAGTCGTCATCAGCGCCGACCCGCTCGACATCGAGCACCTCGCCGAAGACCTGCGCCACGATTTCCTCGATCGGAGTCGACGGCGCACGGAACTGCCGCACCTCGAACACGGGCGCGGGCAGCGCCCGGCGATCCAGTTTCCCGGTGGGGGTCAACGGAATCCGGTCGATCACGATGATCGACGAGGGCACCATGTAGCTGGGCAAACGACGGCCCAGCGCCTCGGACAGCTCGGCGACCTCGATCGGGCGACCGGGCACGCCGACCACATAGGACACCAGCATCGTCACGCCCGCGGTTCCGGTGTGACCCACCGTCACCGCGAAATCCACACTCGCATCAGCAGTCAACGCCGCATCGATCTCACCCAACTCGATCCGGAAACCACGCACCTTCACCTGGAAATCAGAACGACCCACATACTCGACCGCACCCGCACCAGTCCACCGCACCACATCACCAGTGCGATACATCCGCTCACCCACAGCAAACGGACTCGCCACAAACCGATCAGCAGTCAAACCAGCACGCCCGAGATAACCCCGAGCCAACTGCACACCCGACAAATACAACTCACCCGCAACACCCACCGGCACCGGCTGCAACCGCGCATCCAACACCAACGCCCGCATACCACGAATCGGACCACCCACAGTCACCCGATCACCCGGCACCAACGCACCACTGATATTGCTCGCAACCGTCGCCTCAGTCGGACCATACGCGTTGAAGAACTTCCGGCCCGCTGCGGCGAACTTGCTGATCAAATCGGCCGAAACCGCTTCACCACCGGCGATTACGACACGCAGACCGGCCACCGCCGCCGGATCCATCGAGGCCAGCACCGACGGCGTCAGCATCGCATGGGTGACCTGCTCGGCACGGATCAATTCCGCCAGCTCGGCACCGCCGTAGACCCCCGGCGGCACCACGACCAGCGCGCCGCCGCCACCGACGGCGAGCAGGAATTCCAAGATCGAGGCGTCGAAGCTGGGCGAAGCGAAATGCAAAGCGCGAGTGGAACTGTCGAGCTCGTAACGCTCGTTCTGCTCGGCCCGGAAATTCGCCAGACCGGCGTGCGTGACGACTACACCCTTGGGGCGACCGGTGGTGCCGGAGGTGTAGATGACATAGGCCGGATGCTGCGGCAACAATGGCCGGACGCGCTGCGAATCCGTCAGCGCGACATCGGAGTAGCCGTCGACATCGAGTTCGTCCAGCACCAGCCATTCCACCGAATCGGGCAGCTGGTCGCGCACCGACGAAACGGTCACGCCCACACGCGAACCCGAATCGGTGAGCATGTATTCGATGCGCTCGCCGGGCAGGTCCGCGGCGACCGGCAGGAACGCCGCGCCGGACTTCGAGATCGCCCAGGTGGCCAGATACGACAGCTGCGAACGCGGCACGGTCACCGCGACCACGTCCTCCGCGCCGACACCGGCTTCGATCAGCAAGCGCGCCAGCCGGTTCGACCGCGCGTCGACCTGTCCATAGGACAGCGTCGCGAAGCGATTCGTCGCGGGATCCTCGAAGACCACGGCGGGTGCGGCCGGATCACCGGCGACGGCCTCGGCCAGCAACTCCGGCAACGTCCGCGCCGGCTCCGCGGCCGAACCCGCACGCGCGATCAACTCCGCACGCTCATCCGCCCGCAGAATATCGACCGCACCCACCACCACCGACTCATCAGCGGCGACCGTCTCCAGCACACGCACCCACCGCTGCGCGATATCAGCAGCGGTCGACTCATCGAAAAGATCTGTGGCGTAGGTCAATTCAAGGGTCCAGCCACCGCCGTCGACTTCCAGCAGGGTGAACTGCAGATCGAACTTCGCCAGTTCGACCTCGAGCTCCTCGGCCCGGACGACCAAGCCGTCCAGTTCCAGCGTCGGCTGACGCAGGTTCTGTACCGCGAGGACCACCTGGAACAGCGGGTGCCGCGCCTGCGAACGAGCCGGATTCAGCACCTCCACCAAACGCTCGAACGGCACATCCGCATGCCCGAACGCCGCCAAATCCGTCTCACGCACACGACCCAAGAACTCAGTGAACGACTCACCACCATCCACCCGCGACCGCAACACCAACGTATTGACAAACATCCCCACCAAATCATCGAGCGCCTGCTCACCACGACCAGCAATCGGCGTACCGATCGCCACATCATCAGACCCCGACAACCGCGACAACAACACCGCCAACGCGCCATGCAAAACCATGAACACCGACGCATTATGCCGACGACTCAAACCCACCAAACTCCGCTGAACATCAGCGGAAATATCCACCGAAACCCGGCTACCCCGGAAACTCGCCACCGCCGGACGCGCCCGATCCACCGGCAACACCAACTCATCCGGCAAATCCGCCAACTGCGAAACCCAATACCGAGTCTGACTCGAAATCAACGACTCCGGATCATCCTCAGAACCCAACACCTCGCGCTGCCATGCCGCGAAGTCGGCGTACTGCACCGGCAGCGGAGTCCAAACGGGGGCCGCACCGGCGGTCCGCGCGCTGTAGGCGAGCATGATGTCGCGGGCCAGCGGCGCCAGCGACCAGCCGTCGGCGGCGATATGGTGCACCACCAGCGCCAGTACGTATTCCGCCGCGCCGAGCTGGAACAGCCGGACGCGCAGGGGCGGCTCGGTGGTGACATCGAAACCGGCCGAGGCCAGCGTGACCAGCTGCTCGACGACGTCGGTGCCGGTGACTGGCAGCAGGTCCAGATCCGGCACGGCCCCGGCGGCGTCCAGCACCACCTGCATCGGCCCGGCATCGGTCTCGGGGAAGATCGTGCGCAGCGACTCGTGCCGCTCGATCACGTCGCCGATGGCGGCCTGCAGGGCGGCGACGTCGAGGTCGCCGGTCAATCGGATACCGAGCGGCATGCTGTAGATCGCCGAGTCGGCGTCCATGCGGTTGAGGAACCACATCCGCTGCTGGGCGAACGACAACGGCGTCCGCTCGTCGCGGTCGCGCCGGCGCAGCGGAATCCGCCCGCCCTGCCCGGCCTGCGCCGCCAGCCGGTCGGCCAGCGCCGCCACCGTCGACGCCTCGAACAGCACGCGCACCGGCACCGTGGCGTCCAAAGCGGCGCCCAGTCGTGCGGTCACCTGGGTGGCGACGAGCGAGTTGCCGCCCAGGGCGAAGAAGTCGTCATCCAGGCCGACGCGCTCGACGCCGAGCAGATCCGCGTACACACCGGCCACGATGTCCTGCAGCGGCGTCACCGGCGCACGGAACTCGCGCGCCTCGAACAACGGCTCGGGCAGCGCCTTGCGGTCCAGCTTGCCGGAGTTGTTGAGCGGGAACGACTCCAACACCACCACCGCGGCGGGCACCATGTACGACGGCAGCCGCTCACCGGCGAACCGGGTCAGCTCCGCCGAGTCCACCGAAGGCCCGGCGACCACATACGCGACCAACTGCTGACCGGTCGCGGTCTCGGCCACGAGCACCACAGCCTGCGATACCGCGGGATGATCCAGCAGCACCGTCTCGATCTCGCCCAGCTCGATCCGCTGACCACGCAGCTTCACCTGGAAATCGGTACGGCCGATGTACTCCAGGACGCCGGAGTTGTTCCAGCGCACCAGGTCACCGGTCCGGTACATCCGCTCGCCCACCGCACCGAACGGATCGGCGACGAAACGATCCGCCGTCAGGTCGACGCGCCCCTGGTAGCCGCGCGCCAACTGCGCACCGGCCAAATACAATTCGCCGCGCACACCCACCGGCACCGGCCGCAACGCCGCGTCCAGCACATAGGCCCGGGAGTTCCACACCGGACCACCGATCGGCACCGAACCCGGCGCCACCTCGTCCACCCGCCACAAGGTCGAGGTGATGGTGAACTCGGTGGGACCGTAGGAGTTGTACACGGCCGCGTCCGACACCTGACGGAAAGCGGTCACCAGCGTCGGCGGCAGCACCTCGCCGCCGACGAAAACGGCACGCAGCGAACGGCATTCGGCGGGCGAGGTGGCGGTGACGAACACCGACAGCAGCGACGGCACGAACGAGGTCACGGTCACGCCGTTCCGCTCGATGACCTCGGACAGATACTTCGGGTCGCGGTGACCGTCATGCGTGGCGACAATGGTGTGCGCGCCGACCATCAAGGGGGCGAACAACTCTCGCACCGACGGGTCGAAGGTGAACGGCGTCTTGTGCAGCACGACATCGGACTCGCCGAGCCCGAGTTCGGCGATCATCCAGCTCATCTGGTTGATCAGCGCGGCATGGCTGACCGCGACGCCCTTGGGCCGGCCGGTGGAACCGGAGGTGTAGAGCACATAGGCGGTGTTGCCGGAGCGCAGCACGCCGCGCCGCTCGGCCGCCGTCACCGGCGCATCGGAATGCCCGGCCAGATCCAGCTCGTCGATGTACAGGACCGGCAGTTCGCCGGTGGCTCCCAGACCGACTCCGTCCGAAAGGTTTTCATCGCGACGGGTGGTCAGCACACAGACCGGCTGCGCGCTGTCCAGCACATACTCGATGCGTTCGGCGGGGTAGTCCGGATCCACCGGCACATAGGCGCCGCCCGCGGTCAGGACCGCGTAGATCGCGACCAGCGTGTCGACCGAACGGCGAATACCGACGGCCACCCGCGTCTCGGGGCCGACGCCCGAAGCGATGAGTTCGCGCGCCAGCCCGTTCACGCGCGCGGAGAATTCGGCATAGGTGAGCGTCGCGTCGCGGCTTTCCTCGGCGGTCAGCGCCGCCGCGTCCGGGGTGCGCCGGACCTGCGCCTCGAACCGATCCAGCACGCTGACCGTCGTCGGCACCGCGTGCTGGGTCTGGTTCCACCGGTGCAGCACCACGGCCCGCTCGGCGTCCTCGAGCAGATCGATATCACGCAGTCGCCGCTGCGGATCCTCCGCGAGCAACTCCAGCACCCGCAGGTACCGCTCGGCGAACCCGACCACCGTCGCGGCGTCGAACAGATCTGTGGCGTAAGAGAATTCCGCGAGCATGCCGCTGTCCGACTCGCCGGATTCCCGCAGGGTCAGCGAAAGGTCGAACTTCTCGGTGCCGATCTCGACGTCGATGGCCGAAACCCGCAGACCGGGCAGTTCGAAGGTGCTCTCGGGCAGGTTCTGGAAGGAGAGCATCACCTGGAACAACGGATGCCGAGCCTGCGAACGCGTCGGGTTGAGCACCTCCACCAAACGCTCGAACGGCACATCCGCATGCGCGAACGCATGCAGATCGGTATCCCGAACATCAGCCAGCAGATCCGCGATCGTCGCCGCACCACGAACCTCGGTCCGCAACACCAACGTGTTGACGAACATACCCACCAGATCATCCAGCGCGGCCTCACCACGACCAGCCACCGGCGTACCGATCGCGATGTCACCGGTGCCCGACATCCGAGACAACAGAACAGCCAAGGCGCTGTGCATCACCATGAACAGCGACGCGTTGTGCTTGCGACCGACCTCGACCAACCGGCGCTGCGTATCGGCGGAGATCACGAAGGGATAGCTGCCACCGCGGTAGCTCGCCACCGGCGGCCGCGGACGATCCGACGGCAACGGCAACTCGTCGGGCAGATCCGCCAGCTGCTCGGTCCAGTACCGAATCTGGCTGGAGATCAACGACTCCGGATCATCCTCGGAACCCAGCACCTCACGCTGCCACAGCGCGTAATCGGCGTACTGCACCGGCAGCGCGGCCCACGCCGGGAGTTCCCACAGGGTGCGCGCGGCGTAGGCGACCATGACGTCGCGCGCCAGCGGAGCCACCGACCAGCCGTCGGTGGAGATGTGATGCACCACCATGCCCAGCACGTATTCGGATTCACTGATCTCGAACAGCCGCGCGTGCAACGGCACCTCGGCGGTGACGTCGAAAGCCAGGGACGCGAGCTCGACCAGGTGGTCGACCAGGTTGTCCTCGGTGACCGGGACGGGAGTCAGGTCCGGCGTGATCTGCGCCGCGTCCAGAATTACCTGCACCGGACCGGTCGCGGTCTCCGGGAAGACGGTCCGCAGGGATTCGTGCCGGTCGATCACGTCGATCACGGCGATCTGCAGCGCGGCCACGTCGAGTTCACCCGACAGCCGGATGGCGATCGGAATGTTGTTGACCGCCGACTCGGTGGAGTCACTGCCCACCGAGAATCGGTTCAGGAACCACATCCGCTGCTGGGCCAGCGACAACGGCACCCGATCGGGCCGCTCCCGCGCCACCAGCTCACGCCAAGCGCCCGCACCGGCATGCGATTCCACCCGCGCGGCCAGCGCGGCGACCGTCGAAGCCTCGAACACCATGCGCACCGGCACCCGGGTATCGAGCGCATTGCCCAGCCGCGACGCCACCTGCGTGGCGATCAGCGAGTTACCACCCAGGGTGAAGAAGTCGTCATCGGCACCGACCCGCTCGACATCGAGCACCTCGGCGAAGACCTGCGCCACGATCTCCTCGATCGGAGTCGACGGCGCACGGAACTGCCGCACCTCGAACACCGGCACCGGCAGTGCCCGGCGATCCAGCTTGCCCGTCGGAGTCAACGGAATCTCGTCGATCACCGTGATCGAGGACGGCACCATGTAGCTCGGCAGACGACGCGCGAGGTCACCCGACAATTGCGCGATGTCCACCGAATGGCCCGGCGCCGCAACCACATACGACACCAATGCCAAGACGCCCGCGGTTCCGGTGTGACCCACCGTCACCGCGAAATCCACACTCGCATCAGCAGTCAACGCCGCATCGATCTCACCCAACTCGATCCGGAAACCACGCACCTTCACCTGGAAATCAGAACGACCCACATACTCGACCGCACCCGCACCAGTCCACCGCACCACATCACCAGTGCGATACATCCGCTCACCCACAGCAAACGGACTCGCCACAAACCGATCAGCAGTCAAACCAGCACGCCCGAGATAACCCCGAGCCAACTGCACACCCGACAAATACAACTCACCCGCAACACCCACCGGCACCGGCTGCAACCGCGCATCCAACACCAACGCCCGCATACCACGAATCGGACCACCCACAGTCACCCGATCACCCGGCACCAACGCACCACTGATATTGCTCGCAACCGTCGCCTCAGTCGGACCATACGCGTTGAAGAAACGCCGCCCATCCCCCGCGAACTTCGCGATCAGATCAGCCGAAACCGCCTCACCACCGGCGATCACGACACGCAGACCGGCCAACGCCACCGGATCCATCGACGCCAGCACCGACGGCGTCAAAATCGCATGCGTCACTCGCTCGGCGCGAATGAGCTCCGCCAGCTCCGCACCGCCATAGGTCCCCGGCGGCACCACGATCAGCGCGCCGCCGCCACCCAGGGCCAGCAAGAATTCCAGAATCGAGGCGTCGAAGCTCGGCGAAGCGAAATGCAAAGCGCGAGTGGAACTGTCGAGCTCGTAACGCTCGTTCTGCTCGGCCCGGAAATTCGCCAGACCGACGTGGGTCACCACCACGCCCTTCGGCCGACCCGTCGTGCCGGAGGTATAGATCACGTACGCCGGGTGCTGCACCGAGAGCGGCCGCGACCGCTCCGAATCGGTCACCGGCGCATCCGAGTAGTCCGCCGAGTCGAGCTCGTCGAGCACGACCCATGCCACCGA
This sequence comes from Nocardia goodfellowii, assembly GCF_017875645.1. Taxonomy (NCBI): domain Bacteria; kingdom Bacillati; phylum Actinomycetota; class Actinomycetes; order Mycobacteriales; family Nocardiaceae; genus Nocardia; species Nocardia goodfellowii. The sequence continues at coordinate 561,822 of NZ_JAGGMR010000001.1, forward strand.
ATCGGGCAACTGGTCGCGCACCGACGAAACCGTCACGCCCACACGCGAACCCGAATCGGTGAGCATGTAATCGATGCGGTCGCTCGGCAATCCGGCATCGACCGGCAAGAAGGCGGCACCCGACTTCGAAACACCCCATGCGGCGAGATACGACAATTCCGAACGCGGCACGGCGATCGCGACCACGTCCTCGGGTCCCATGCCGGACTGGATCAGCAAGCGCGCCAGACGATTCGACCGGCTGTCCAGCTCCGCGTAGGACAGACTCCGCCCCTCGAAGACCACGGCGGGTGCGGCCGGATCACCGGCGACGGCCTCGGCCAGCAACTCCGGCAACGTCCGCGCCGGCTCCGCGGCCGAACCCGCACGCGCGATCAACTCCGCACGCTCATCCGCCCGCAGAATATCGACCGCACCCACCACCACCGACTCATCAGCGGCGACCGTCTCCAGCACACGCACCCACCGCTGCGCGATATCAGCAGCCGTCGACTCATCGAAAAGCTCGGAGGCGTAAGTCAATTCGAGCGTCCAGCCACCGGCCGGGACCTCTGACAAAACGAACTGGAGATCGAATCGGGCCAGATCGACCGTCAATTCCTGAACCTGGACGCTCGACCCTTCCAACTCCAGGCGAGCCCGATCCAAATTCTGCACGGCGAGCATCACCTGGAACAGCGGGTGCCGCGCCTGCGAACGAGCCGGATTCAGCACCTCCACCAAACGCTCGAACGGCACATCCGCATGCCCGAACGCCGCCAAATCCGTCTCACGCACACGACCCAAGAACTCAGTGAACGACTCACCACCATCCACCCGCGACCGCAACACCAACGTATTGACAAACATCCCCACCAAATCATCGAGCGCCTGCTCACCACGACCAGCAATCGGCGTACCGATCGCCACATCATCAGACCCCGACAACCGCGACAACAACACCGCCAACGCGCCATGCAAAACCATGAACACCGACGCATTATGCCGACGACTCAAACCCACCAAACTCCGCTGAACATCAGCGGAAATATCCACCGAAACCCGGCTACCCCGGAAACTCGCCACCGCCGGACGCGCCCGATCCACCGGCAACACCAACTCATCCGGCAAATCCGCCAACTGCGAAACCCAATACCGAGTCTGACTCGAAATCAACGACTCCGGATCATCCTCAGAACCCAACACCTCACGCTGCCACACCGTGAAGTCGCGGTAATTGATGGCGAGCGGCTCCCAGTCCGGCGCCTGTCCCGCGGCACGGGCGAGGTAGGCCTGCGCCATGTCCTGGGCCAGCGGCCCGAACGAGAATCCGTCGACCGCGATGTGGTGGGTGACGATAGCGACCGCGTAGTCCTGGCTATCGGCGATTTCGAAGATCCGGACCCGGATCGGCAATTCGATGGTGACATCGAAACCGGCTTGCGCGAACTCGAGCAGCTGCGCGCGCAGCTCGCTTTCCTCGACGCGGCGCACCTCGACATCGAGGTTCACCTGGTCCATCGGCAACACCTGCTGGTAACCGGCGCCGCCCCAGGTGGGGAAGATGGTACGCAGCGACTGCTGCCGCTCGATCACATCCGACAACGCCGCGACACAGGCTTCGATATCGATCGCACCGTGCAAGCGCATGACGAACGGCAAGTTGTAAATCGGCGCGGTGGGATCGAATTGGTTGAGGAACCACATCCGCTGCTGCGCCAGCGACAACGGCACCCGATCCAGCTCGGCAACGGCGTAGGCCACCAGCGGCGGCCGCGCGGTATCCGACCCGCCCGCACTCTCCGCGCGCGCGGCGATACCGGCCACGGTCGGCGTCTCGAACAGCGCCCGCACGCCCAACCGGGTATTGAAGGCCGACGACACCCGCGCCATCACCTGGGTGGCGACCAGCGAGTTGCCGCCGAGGGTGAAGAAGTCGTCCTCTACGCCGACCACCGGCAAATTCAGCACATCGGCGAAGATCGCGGCGACAACCTGCTCGCTCTGCGTCCGCGGGGCGCGATATCCGGCCATATCGGTGGCGAACACCGGTTCCGGCAGCGCCTTTCGGTCCAGCTTGCCCGAGGTGTTGAGCGGGAACGACTCCAGCACCACCACCGCGGCGGGCACCATGTACGACGGCAACCGCTCACCGGCGAACTGCGTCAGCTCCGCGGACTCGACCGAAAGTCCCGGTCCCGCAACCACATACGCGACCAACTGCTGACCGGTCGCGGTATCGACGACCAGCACCACAGCCTGCGACACCGCCGGATGACCCAGCAGCACCGTCTCGATCTCGCCCAGCTCGATCCGCTGACCACGGAACTTCACCTGGAAATCGGTACGGCCGATGTACTCCAGCACACCAGAGTTGTTCCACCGCACCAGGTCACCGGTCCGGTACATCCGCTCACCAGCGGCGCCGAACGGACTTGCGACGAAACGATCCGCCGTCAGGTCCGCGCGCCCGCGGTACTCGCGGGCCAATTGCCTTCCGGCCAAATACAATTCACCCGGAGCGCCGATCGCGGCCGGCCGCAACCGGCCGTCCAGCACATACATTTCGACATTCCACTCCGGAACGCCGATCGGCACCGTCGTCGTGTCGGCGGCGGTGACCTCCCACGAGGACACCGACACAGCCGCCTCGGTCGGACCGTACAGATTGTGCAGGCCCGCGGAGCTGATGGCCCGGAACGCGGCGGCCGTCTCCGGCGGCAACGCCTCACCGATCACGAACACCGCACGCAGCGAGGCACAGTTGCGCTGGGTCGCGTTCGCGGCGAACACCGTCAGCATCGACGGCACGAAGTCGGTGATCGTCACGCCGTGCCGCTCGATCATCTCGGCCACGTAGATCGGGTCCCGATGCCCGTCCGGCGCGGCCACCACCAGCTTGGCGCCGACCAGCAACGGCAGGAAATAGCCCCACAGCGACACGTCGAAGGTCGTCGCGGTCTTCTGCAGATACACGTCGTCCGCGGTCATGCGGTACTCGTTCAGCATCCACAGCTGCTGGTTCACGATGGCGCGATGGGTGACCGCGACGCCCTTGGGGCGGCCGGTCGAACCCGAGGTGTAGATGACGTAGGCCGTGTTAGCCGGCCGCAACGGCGCCAGGCGATCCGCGTCGGTCACCGGCGCGTCGGAGAACTCGGACAACTCCAGTGCGTCGAGCTCTACCCGGCGCACCGACGCCGGCAACTCCAGCGCGTCACCGGAGGTGGTCAGCACGCAGACCGGTGCCGCGGACTCGAGGATGTAGGCGGTGCGCTCGGCCGGGTGATCCGGATCGATCGGCACATACGCGCCACCGGCTTTCAGCACCGCGTGCATGCCGATCACCAGTTCCAGCGATCGCCGCATGCCCAGCGCCACCAGCGATTCCGGGCCCACCCCGTCCGCGATCAGGAACCGGGCCAGCCGGTTGACCCGCGCGTCGAACTCCGCGTAGGTCAGCTCCGCGCCCTCGAACACCAGCGCGATATTGTTCGGGGACAACGGAATCTGGGTTTCCAGCAGCACCGGCAGCGTGGTGTCGACCACCCGATGATCCGCCGTACCCCACTCCGTCAGCGTGCGGGTCAGCTCCGTCTCGGTCGTGATCGGCAGATCCCACACCCGATCCGTCGCGGCCGCGGCCAGCAAACGGTCGAAGAACTCCAGGAAACGCCCGTGCTGCCGGCTCGCCTCGTCGGCGGCGTACAGATTCGGATTGGTCTCGAAGTCGATGTTGAACTGGGAGCCACCCATCGACTGATAGAAGTTGACGCTCATGTCCTCCACCGACCCGGTGGACAACACGTGCATGTTGCCAGTCGTCTCGCCCAGCGCGATCTGGCTGTTGAACAGCATGATGTTCACCCAGGGTCCGAAGAACTCCTTGGTGACCGTGCCCGAACCCGCGCCGTCGCGGCGGATGTCCTCGTGCCGGTAGCGCTGATGCCGCAACGCGCCCGACACCTCCACCTGCACCGCTTTCAGCAGCGCGGCGATGTCGTCGTCGTAACCGACGTGCAGACGCAAGGGCACGATATTGGAGGTGAAACCGGCCGCACGCCGCATCACCGCGGTGGTGCGCGCGGTCACCGGCAGGCTGAGCACGACCTCCTGGCTTCCGGTCCACTGCGCCAGATACGCCGCGAAAGCCGCGAGCAACAGCGCCGACGGCGACGAATCATGGCGCTGCACAGCGGCATCCAGCAGCGCCTGCCGGTCCGGCGACAAGGTCGCGTGGGCCACGTGGTTCAGCGGCGCCGGAGGCGCGGACCGCCCGGTGAGACTGGTGTCCTCCGCCAGGCCCGCTACCCGCTCGGCCCAGTACTGCTTGTCGGATTCGAACCGGGTGCTGTCGCGGTAGGCGAATTCGGTCTCGACCAGATCCCGCAGATCGGTCGCCTTCGACTGCGTCGGCTCGATACCGGTGACGGCGGCGGAGTACAGCTCGGCGATGCGGTTGACGTACGTCATGGCCGAGAAGCCGTCGAGCACGATGTGATGTGCCCGCAGGTACCAGAACCAGCGGTCCTCGGCGAGCCGCAGGACGGCCAGCAGAACCAGCCGGTCCTGGAAAAGATCGACGGGACGGCTGTATTCGGCGCGCATCCATTCGTGCGCGGCGGCCTCCGGGTCCTCGGCGTCCCGCAGGTCGACGTAGTGCATGCGGTCGCGGTCGGGCACGGTGGGGTCGACGAACTGCATCGGCTCGCCGTCGACCTCGGTGAGGCGGATCAGACCGGAACCGATCTCGCGCGAAGCCTCGACGGCGGCCCGCCACAGCAGATCGCGGTCGAGCTCCCCGGTGAGGTCGACGTACTGCGCGATGGTGATCGGCACCTGCGGATCCAGCGCCTGGGCATACCAAATGCCCAGCTGTGCCGGGGACAGCCGGAAGAGCTCGTCTCCCGAACCCGCCGCAGCCACGTTCTCCATCTCGCCGTTACCGTCGAAAGACACCCGTAACCTCACTTCTGGAGCGCTGTGCAGCGCTCTGTCAAACAGCGCACCGACCCGGGCACACCAGCGTGCGTCCGGGTTCCGGGGCCAATTACGACTTCAATGGAAAAATCGATAAGACGTGCCGGTCGCCTCAACATATGTTCAGCTCGCGATTCAGCACTTTCGCCAGCGAGGCCGCGCCGCCCTCGCCCAGATATTCGTCGACGTACGGCTTGGTGAACAGGAAGGCGCTCAGCTGGCTGAGTTCGGCACTCCGGGAATCCCACATCCGCAGACCGAAGGGGAATCGCCGCAGCTGTTCTCGGATGTCCGCGTCCACGAGCCTGCGCGCCCAGCCGACCATCTCTTCCTCGGTGGAAAGATCCTCGTACTCGAACGCTTCGGCGGTCATGCGCAGCGAACTGCCGACCGGCAACGCGGTCGTCAAGTCGCCGCGGGCGGCCACCCAGTACGTCGGCACCATCCCGACCTCGCGCTGGCCGAGGATTCCGTGCCCACCCGGATCCACCCCGATCGACATACCGGCCGGCCGATACGGGTCCGAGATGAGCGCGCACGCGGCGACCTCCACGCCGGCGATCGCGCCCCGGGAAATCTCCGAGGCGACATCACCCGCGACAGCAGCGCCCTGCGCGTAGCCGGCGAGGACCACGGGTTCGTCGCAGCGCATGATCTCGCCGAGGAGTTCGGCCCGCGCGCCCGCTCCGGTGCCGGAGTTCGAGACCAGGCGCGGCCGGAAACGGCGCGGATCCAGCGCAGCGGCGAAGGCGTTGGTCACCGGGTGCTGCGTCGAAGCCCAACTTGCTCCCACGATCAACACGTCGATCACCGGAACCCCGCGACGAGGGCCGACGGTGTCTGCGTCGCAGCAGCGGACACAGGGCCCTCCTTTCGTGCACAGAGTCGAGTACATCAAGCAGCATGCCGTAAGCGGCAGGGTGACCGCATCGCCGCAGAGGGTGAGGCGGGTACGAGAGAGTGGCAAATCACCCACCAGGGTGACGACGTCACACCGCCCGCGGGTCATGATGATCAGCGTGTGAGCCAGTATCCCAGCAGGACCTGAGACAACTGAACAGGGGCGCGAGTCGGCCAATAGGGGAGCAACCCGACCACGCGTTGACAAAACCGCCCCGGCTGAGGTGTGGTGGAGTCATGCACGCAGTCGGGACGTCAGCTTTGTCATGGTCGGGCTCCCCTGATGCGCCACACACCTACAGCCACTCGGACCGCGCCCAGCCGGAAGAACTGCGTTCCGCGGTATTGGCGGAGCGCGCGCGGATGGCCCGGGAGGTCCACGATGTGCTGGCCGGCTCGCTCGGGCTGCTGGGCATCCAGCTCGAGGTGCTGCACGCGGTACTGGCCGACCTCGGCGATGTCGACAGCGCGCTGAAACTCCTGGAAGACCTGCAGCAGACGGCCCGGGAGGGGCTGCGGGAAACGCACCGGGCCGTGCACGGCCTGCGCGCCGAGCTGCTGCCGCTCGACCAGGAACTCACCGCGCTGGTCGATCGGCATCGCGCGGTCCATCGCAACCGGGTCACGCTGACCGTCGAGGAGACACCGCGGTCGGTGCCGGCGGAGATCACGCTGGCGCTGGTGCGGGTCATCGGCGAGGCCCTGGTCAACGCCGCCAAGCACGCTCCCGACCAGCCGATCACCGTGACGCTGCGGTACGAGCCGGGCGAAGTCGTGCTGACTGTCGAGAACCCGCTGGGCCAGAGCGTGCCCGATCAGCGCTATCGAACGGTCGAGGGTGGTTACGGGCTGCTCGGCATGCGGGAGCGGCTGCTCCCGCTGGGCGGCACGATCTGCGCCGGAGTGCGGCAGGGCCAGTGGGCGGTCACCGCCCGCGTGCCGGACTGAAAGCCGGGGACAGCTCCCGGAATTCGGCCCCTGACCCCGGCCGGAGAGACGATAATCACCCTGGGCGGTGCCGAAATGCGCGGTAACGAAACGGCTCGATCGACCGACTATGCTAACTGAGTTCAGCTAGAGGAGAGTTCGGTTGCCGCCAGTCACGACCCTGCCCACAGTCGACCGGCCCGTGCACGACATGTTCGACACGAAGGGAAGCTACGTGGACGCGGCGATGGATGCCGGAAGACCGTTGCGGATCATCGTCGCCGACGACCAGGCCAGTGTTCGTGAGGGCATCGCGCTCATGCTGGACGTGCTGCCGGACATCGACGTGGTCGCCACCGCCGCCGACGGGCAGCAGGCCCTGGAACGGGTCGCCGAACACCATCCCGACGCCGTGCTCCTGGATCTGCGGATGCCGGTGCTCGACGGCGTCGAGACCGCCACCCGCCTGGCCGCCGACCATCCCGACGTCGCCGTCGTGATCTTGTCGACCTTCGCCGACGACATCTCCGCCCTCTCCGCCCTGCGCGCCGGCGCCCGCAGTTTCCTGACCAAAGACGTCGACCGCGCCGGCATCGTCCGCGCACTGCACTCCGCCGTCAGCGGCATGGCCGTCCTGGACGCCCGCGTGCAGGACACCCTGCTCGCCGCCGCCCGCGGCATCCCCGAACCCGCCCAACTCCCCGACGGCCTGACCCGCCGCGAGGCCGAAATCCTCGCCCTCGTCGCCCGCGGCATGACCAACACCGAAATCTGCGAAGCCCTGTTCCTCACCGCCAACACGGTGAAAACCCACATCAACCGGATCTTCGCCAAAACCGGTTCCCGCGACCGCGTCGCCGCCATCGATTACGCCCGCCGCCACGGCCTGGCGTAACAACGCCTTTCCCACTCTCCTGGCCGCGCGGCCGATCACTGTGCCCCTAGGCGGATTCGACATCGCCGCAGAGTTCAGCCGCGCGAGCGATGCCGCCGAGTGCACGTTTCGAGCATGGTCCTGACTAAATCGCACATTGGAACTCCCCCTCGAACGCCCTAGCGTTGATCACGAATCAATCGCTCGCGAAATCGGAGGCAAACCGGTGGCCATTCAAATCGGCGTATTCCTACCCACATCCGGACCACACATCGCCGAATCCCCGGCCGCGATGCTACGGGACAGCGCTCGGGCAGCGGAGGCCGCCGGACTCGAATCCGTCTGGGCCACCGATCATCTCGTCGCCGCCCAGCCCATGCTCGACAGCACGGTAGCCCTCACCACCGCCGCCGCGGTAACCGATCGAATCCGGATCGGCTTCGGCGCCATGCTGCTGGCGCTGCGACCCACCGCATGGGCAGCCAAGGAAATCAGCACCCTGCAACAACTCTCCAACAACCGCCTCCTGCTGGGAATCGGCACCGGAAACCCCGCCCACGGCGATACCGGCTGGCGCGCCGCAAACGCACCGTTCGAGGAACGCGGCACCCGCACCGACCGCGCACTGACCGTGCTGCCCGATCTGATCGCCGGCAAACCGGCAACCCTGTCCGACGACCTCGAAGTCACCCTGTCCCCCGGCGCCCCGATCCCCCCAATCCTGATCGCGGGCAACAGCACCCGAGCCAGACGCCGCGCCGCCGCCCACGGCGACGCCTGGATGCCCATCAACCCCGGCCTCGAAAACCTGCCGGCCCTACTGACCGAACTGCGCGAACTCGCACAGCGACACGAACGTCCGACGCCTGCGGTTACGGTCGTCGCACCGGCCGTATCGACGGAACCCGGTGTTGCCGCAGAGGAATTGGCGGCCTACGAAGCCGCAGGAGTTGAGCGGGTCGTCCTGGCTCCGACCGGCTCGGATTGGCGGCGAGACTACGCATTCGCGGGCGAGGTTCGTGCGGCGCAGTAGTGCGGGGGCGTTGAGTGCGTCGGGGTTCATGCCGTCCCCGCAGGGCGTGACGTCGAAGTGCTCAGACCCAGCAGGACCACGACGGCAAGCAAGCTGGGCTTTGTCGCCCAGCGGGCCGCGGACGGCGAGTCAGCCGAAATCCGCACCTACACAGGATCACAGCGTGAAGCCCGCTGAGATCGGTGCCACCTCAGCAGGTTGCGGGCGGCGAGTCAGCCGAAATCCGCACCTACCAACAAGACCACCACGTCGAGCCCGCTGAGATCCGTACCGCCCAGCAGGCTACGGACGGCGAGTCAGCCGAAATCCACACCTACCAACAAGACCATCCGTCGAGCCCGCTGAGATCCGTACCTCTCAATGGGACTAAGGCGTGAAGCCTGCCATCGCCCGCACCGGCCCGGCAGGATCACGACGGCAAGCCTGCTGAGAGCCACACGACCCAGCAGCTCCATGACATCGAGCCAGCCCGAAATCCGCACAACCCAACGGAATTATGACCTCGAACCGGCCAAACTCCGCACCACCCACGCTTCTGGCGGCGCTGCGGGCCGCCAGCACGACCAGACCGGCTCGGACTCAGCGGCTAGGCCGCAATCGGGCACCCCACCCCAAACCACACAGGACCACGACATCAGGACCGCGTCGACATCGCGCAGGCAGCCGCGAAGGAGTAGGTCTGGGACTCGCCACGGGCTCAAGCCAACCCGAAATCTAGACACCCAGCAGAATTACGACGTCGAACCCGCCAAACACCGCGCCGCCACCGCTTCTGGCGGCGCTACGGACCGCCAGCACGACCAGATGGCGGGACTCAGTCGCTAGGCCGTAATCGGGCACCCCGCCCCAGGACCGCGACACTAAGCCAGCCCGAAACGCGCACCGCCACCACCAGCACCACGACGTCTAGCCCGCAAAGGCCCGTGCTACCCAGTTGGGACCAGGACACCGGGATTGCCAAATCCTATGCCGCTCAATGGGTTCAGGCATCGACCCCGCCGAAATCCGCACCCAGCAGTGCCAGGAAATCGGGCCATGCGGCTCGCGTGCCACTAGCTCCACGTTCGTATCGATCACCTCTCGTGGGTTGTCGCCCATATTCCAAATCGGCCTCGATCTCGCGCGACAGGCGGCCGAAGCAATCTCACCCCATACCTGTTCGGGTCGCGCCCCCGACTACTCCTCCCCCAGAACGGATTACGCCATGCGTCCTCGCAAAGCTTCAGCCCTACTGCTGCGTGCGCTAACACTGGTAGCACTGCTTATAGCGCCCATGACGGTGACAACGGCCGGTGCGTCGCCGACCTCGCCCGGTTGGTCGGCGGCCTGGGCTACCTCGCTATATCGGGCGGACAAGTTCCCCACCCCGAACTGGTCGGAGTCAGGGTTCGCGAATCACACACTGCGCCAAGTGATTCGCGTAACCGAAGGTGGTGTCGCCACCCGAATCCAGCTGTCCAACCGCTACGGCACCGCACCACTCCGCATCACCGGCGCAAGTCTCGCCCGCAGTGATTCCGGCGCAGCGATCGTCCCGAACACCCTGCGCCCCTTGACCTTCGGCAACGCCGAGTCCGTCACACTCGCCCCAGGCACCGACCTCCTGACCGACCCGGTCCCACTCGCCGTCGCACCATTCGACGCGCTGACCATCACCCTGCACCTCGCCGAGGCGACAGGCCCGATAACCCAGCACTCCCAGGCACTGGAAACCGCCTACCGCGCCGTCGGCAACCATCTCGCCGACACCACCGGCACAGCCTTCACCGAGACCACCCAGGCCTGGTACTTCCTCTCCCGCGTCGAAGTAGCCAATATCGTCCCGCGAACCGCCGGAATCGTCGCCTTCGGCGATTCGATCACCGACGGCGTCGGCTCCACACCCGACACCGACAACCGCTTCCCCGACGAACTCTCCGAACGCCTTGCCGCCCAGGGAACCCCACGCGCAGTCCTCAACCAGGGCATCGGCGGCAACCGGGTCACCGTCGACTCCGGCTGGCTCGGCGACAGCGCCCAACGCCGTTTCCGTCAGGACGTCCTCGACCAGCCCGGCATATCCACCGTCATCATCCTCGAAGGCATCAACGACATCGGCCTCAGCACCGGCGCACCCGCCATCGGCGAACCCGCGACCCCCGTATCAACCGACCAACTAATCGCCGGCCACCGCAACCTCATCTCCCAAGCCCGCTCCCGCGGCCTCCGCGTAATCGGCGCCACCCTGCTCCCCATGCAAGGCTCCCCCTACTACTCCCCCACCGCCGAATCCCAGCGCACAACCGTCAACCACTGGATCCGCACCTCCGGCGAATATGACGCGATAATCGACTTCGACACCACCCTCGCCGACCCAACCAACCCCCAACGCCTATCCCCGACCTACGACTCCGGCGACCACCTCCACCCCAGCGACGCCGGCTACACCGCAATGGCCACCGCAGCAACCGCCATCGACCTCGGCTGACTGCTGGCGGCCGAACCACTGCCCACATACAAATTTGCAGCGGCTCAAGCGTGTTTCCACGACGCTCCGGGAATGGGCATGGTGTCCTGACCCCGCAATAGCCCCGCACCAGATCCGGCTTCGACTCGGCCGATCACATGGAAGTCGAGGTCGGACTGACCGAATTTCGCGGAGAGCGCGTCGACCGCTTCGGCATCGACCGTAACGACCAGTTCGAAGTCGACAGAGTCACCGAAGACGAGATCTAGTACTTCGCAGTTCAATTCGGAAGCTGCCTCGCGTACCGCGTCGTGGATCGGCAAGGTTGCTTCGTCGACGAGGATGGATACGTCGCTGGCCCGGGCCAGCGTCTCCACCGCGCCTTTGAGCCCGTCCGAGGTGTCGATGCAGGAAGTCACTGCGGGATCGAGAGCGAATGCTCGGCCGTGTGTGACCCGAGGAGCTACTCGCTGCCACTTTGACAACAACGCCGAGTGTTTGCGATGCCTGATATCAACTCCAGCGTTGGCGAGCTTCATCGCGCTGCCGGCCAGGCCCGTAGGTCCAGTAGTACACAGAACCTGGCCGGGGCGAGCCCCGGTGCGGGCAAGGATGTTCCCTGGTTCGACCACACCGAAAGCGCTGGCAGACAGGATTATTCGCTCGGCGGTGCCGATGTCGCCACCGACGTTGTGCGCTCCGGCCGCACGGGCGCCATCGCGGATACCTTCCATCAATTCGGCAAAATCATCATCCTGCAAATTCTTTGGATAGCGTACGACCGAAAGCAGACCCAGAGGTACCGCCCCCATCGCGGCGACGTCGCTGATATTTGCTCCAGCAAGATACCAGCCGATATCGTAATTCGAAATGAATCCCTTCTCGTACAAGCTGAACTTTGGTCCGCGTACGTAATCCGTTCCGGCAACAAGTACTTGGTCGCCGCTGAGGCGGAAGGCAGCACAATCATCCTGAGCACCAGCACCCAGCAGAAGAGCAGCGGTCGAGCCATTTGCCAGATGTGTAGTTGATTGCTGGTCGCCCATAGTCGGCACGACTATTTCCGCGATCTTGGACGGCTCGTCCAGCGGAGTATCGGTGGTCAGTGCATGCACGGTCACAGCGTCACTCCTTCGGCGGCCCCAACCGCCCAGCGATGAATGGTTTGGTGGAAGATCTCGCGTCTGACGACAAGCGCCCAGTCGCACTCCTCGGATGGGATTGCGACGCTTGCGCCTGCTACTACTCTGAGATATTGGCTGATCATGCGCTGTTGCGGGCGGGCGATAAAGAATCGATTCCCGTCTGCGGCAAGATAGTACGGTGACTCATCGATACACAAATCGGAAAAACCTTGCCAACTGTCCAGTAGGGCGAGTGACAGTCCGTCGTCGACCATGCGGTTGATCACCGGCTCCAGCGCGAGCGGTAGAACATGTAGATGCGCGTGACTGATGCAGGCCGTTGGCATAGCCGCCGTCGAACCGTGCTCGAGGATTGTGAAGTCGCCGAATATTTGTGCATACCTGTGCAGGAAACGCCCGAGGAAGGACTGGAACCCGCACGCGCTGTCCGCGATCGCTTCGGCCGCACTGTAATAGTGCCGGCGGGGGCACACGAGCACATGGCCGACGACCAGCGGTGAAAGATCAACCACCGCAACGCTGTCCGATGTCTGCGCGAGGTACCGGTCCGACGGTTTGGCATACGTGCGAGTGAACTCCGTATCGGATGTTCCGGAAAACTCCGCGCAAAGATCGGATCTGTCACATGATCCAAGGATCCCCACCCCGCAAGACTAACATTGGACGTCCGTCCAGGCTGGCGAAATACGTTGTGAATCATGGGGATTGACAGAACTGGCCGTCTTCAACCTGGCCACGCGCAAGGAGACCGGCGAAATAATGTGGTGTCAGTCACTGCGCTGCGGTAATCTCGCGCCCGCGTGTATGGAGGATGCCTGATGGTAACTATGTGGACGGGTAGTACAGATGAGAGCGAAAGCTGCCGCAGTATGGGACAAGAGTATCGCGACTGCGGCGCTGGCGGTCTTGGCAGCTCGCAACCAAGAATTTCCCAACCAGCGACTATGGGATGAATTCACCGACCGCGTGCCCGTCCTCGTTCCGACGCTTCTGATAGTCGTAGCGGTGTTTACTCTCGGCCCTTTTGCGACACGCGCGCAGCGCAGTCTGCTCAGTCAGCGTGCACAGCTGGAGCGGGAAGTGTTTGTCCAATTCGGAAGGATGATTCGGGAGGCGGACCGGGTGATTGATGGTTTCCAGTTCGAGGATCTCGGATTGCATGCGTGGCAGGTGAAGCGCCCGTGGTGGCTTGTCGGGGGGAAACGCCTCCACCGGGTGGCGACGTATCGTTTAGGTGGCAATGTCGTGCTGCGCAAGTTCGAGCCACGACGAGGGCAGGGCGTGGTCGGAATGTGCTGGAAACTCAACGCAGAGACCGCCTTCGACGTTGAGGATCTGGCTTCGACCGTTCAATCCGAGGGTGCGTTCAACGAACTACGCGCGACGGACGGCGACGCCGCGGTGATGGGATTGAGTTGGAGGGAGTTCCAGCAGATCCGACATCGAGGTGCGGTGTTCGCCTCTCCCATCCGAGATAACGACAACAATTTCCGCGGCTGTATGAGCGTTGACGCGAAGAGTGGATACGCCAAACTGGCCGAGTCGGCCGTCCCGAATCTCCTCAACGAACTCGCCCACCGCATGCAGGCCCACGGATTCGATGAGATGTGACATGGACCGAGAGACTCTCTCGTGGTATGACACCTACGCTGCCCACTACGTGGAACGTACTGACTCTTTCGAGTCCTTCGACGGACTGGAACGCGACCTGGCGATGTTTACCACGCATCTCCAACGCGCATCGACCGTCGTCGATTTGGGCTCTGGTAGCGGTCGGGATGCGCGTTTCATCGCGGAGTTGGGCCACACAGTGATCGCCGTGGACGGGAGCTTGGCGTTACTGTCCCGGTGCGTAGATTCGGCCCAGCCGCCGCAACTGATCCGCGGTGTCAACGCCGATTTGCTCGCACTGCCCTTCATTTCGGGGTTCGCCGGCGGCGTCTGGGCATGCGGCAGTTTTCTCCATTTGCGTAGGACTGAAATTTCCGCTGCCGTGACTCAATGCTTCGAGATACTCCGCCCCGGAGCTCCGATCGGACTGAGCATGAAAGAAGGGTGTGGCGGTGAACGCCGGTCGGACGGCAGGCTTTTCACGTATACCAGTAAGCAGGAACTGTATAGTTGGCTGGAAAATGCCGGATTCGGTCAAATACTGATAAGCGGTCCGACGAGGAACGAGTGGCTGCTGGCGATAGCCATCAAGCCCGAAAACCCCTAGCTCCACGAATCAGGATCACACTCGGCAAACACCCGCCGGATACCACCGCGAGCATCTGGCACATCCCCGTACCAACGGGGGATGATGTGCAGGTGCAGGTGTGGGATAGTCCGGCCCGCGGCCGAGCCGTCGTTGACTCCTATCGTGAAGCCGTCCGGTTGATACATCGAATTCAGAGTGTCTCGCATCGTCTGTGCCAGAATATGCAAGTCTCGATTTTCCCGTTCAGTCATATCGAAGAAAGACAAGATATGGCGAAATGGAACGATCTCGATATGTCCGCGACTGGCTGGAAAATTGTCCCAGCGGGCGTACATGGTGCCCCGGCGGCGGACCACGGTGTTGATGGTCGGATCTGCGTGCTGGCAGAAGATACAGGCAGGATCGGGTCGAGTCGAGCGTCGACGGGCTGACCGCTCGATCGGGGCCGAGTCGGGTGTGCCCTCCAGCGGCAGCAGCAACTGTTGCGATCCGACCGGATTCACGGCCGCTACTCGATCGCTGCTCGGCATGGTTGACGTCCTACCATCGGGTCTCGGCGACAGGAGAGTGAGCAAGAGACGCACATCGCCGGCATCGGCTATTCGAGCCTTCGATGCCGCGTTGCGCATCTACACTCCGTGGGTGGGAATTCAACCACGTCGAACCCGGGACTGTCTTGTAGTCGCGGTCGACGGGGGTGTCGCAACCGGCAAGTCTTCGCTGTGTTTCGCGGTGGCACAACAACTTCGGCTGCCCTACTTCAACGCTGGCCTGTTGTATCGCGCCCTTGCACTCTGGTGCGTCAACGAAGGCCTCGCACGCGACAACACCGATGGCGCCGTTGCGGACGCGGCACACAATTATCCCGTACTGGTATCGCTCGACACCGGTAGCACCGTCATCACGCTCGCGGGAGAGGAAGTTTCGAGTCGGTTGAAGACCGACGAAATCAGTCGCATCGTTCCCGAGGTCGCTCGGCATGCCGAGGTCAGAGAGATCATGACTGCTCGGCAGCGGGCAGTTGTCAGTAAGGCGGTATCGACATTCGAAGGCGTCGTAATCGATGGTCGCGATGCGACGACTGTCGTAGTGCCGGACGCGGATGTGAAAATTCTTCTGGTTGCTGACCACGATGCGAGAGCGGCGCGGATAGGAACACCCGAAGGCGGCGCCTGCGCAGTGGAGCGAGACGCGGCCGATTCTCTCGTCAGCGACTTCTTGCGGCCGCGGCATGGTGTCGCAGTGTTCGATACAAGCCATCTCCGGTTGGAGGACCTTGTACCGCAAGTGCTGGCGTACATCTATCGACACCATCCTGCGTGGCGAGAGTAGACGCTGGACGTCTAGAACCTGTTCTACAACGATCTGGCCGAGTTGGATTCCCTCGCCCACGAATCGCTACTGCGTAATTGGGGGTTGGCTGCGATCAACCTCGGCGCAGAACCTGCGTAACCGGCAGAGATTGAAGTGCCCTCGACAGGGCTCCATGCACATGAAACCGTAGTGGCCAGCATATTCTTGCTGGTCAGCTGGTCATCGAAGCCGATTTCGCCCCAGCGGGCTGCAGGGCGAGAGCCTGGATAGCAGGCGGTCAATGCCGATGAGCGACGGCCATCCATCCGGTACTATGCAAATAGTTGGGTAATAGCCAACCATTTGCATAGTTTCCGAGAGGCGGTGCTGATGGCTGAACATCGCAACACCGCCCTACCCAGTGAGCTCTGGCGGACACCGCTTCGGACCCTGCGGCCGCAGGACTTGGCTGGCATCTACGCCCAACCGCGGCCCGAGGTCGCGCGCCTCGTCGATCGGGGCGTGTTGCACCGCATTGCTCACGGCTACTACATCATCGTCCCGCCGGACTATGTCGGCCGAACCTGGCTGCCAGAACTCGAGGCAGCCGCCGCGGGTATCGCCACATCGATTTACGGGCCGAATCACGCCATCGTCATGGGAATCAGCGCGGCCCGCATGCTGGGAGCCGTACCTCGTGCGCTGGCGATCGCGGTTGTCGCGGTCCCGAGCCAGCACCGGCCGATCGCGCTGACCGACCGTTCGGCACAAGTCCGATTCGTCTGCCGCGATACCGAGGCGCTTGACGCGGAGCGTGTCGAAACGCTGCTAGGTCAGGTGCTGGTCACGACGCCGGAGCAGACCGTGCTCGATCTCGCCCAGCGCCCAGAACTGGGGAATGCCGAGATGGAGGTTCGTCCGGCGATCGAGACGCTCTACCGTCGTAGTGATTTGGCAAGACTTACACAGCTCGCAAAAGACCAGCGGCGGGGTGCGGCGCTACGACGTGCGGAAAGTTGGGTGGGACATGAGCATCGACGAACATGACAGTGTCGCGGCTCAATTCGGAGTTGCCCCAGAGCAGATCGAGCGCGACCATCTGATCTCCCATTTGCTGGCCGCAATCAGCCGCGGGTTCGGCGACCGACTCACATTTATCGGTGGAACTGCTCTTGCCCGTACACATCTGACGAGCGGCAGGCTCAGTGAAGACATCGATCTGGTCGCGCTGGACAACCGGTCGACACTGGCAGCCGAACTCGATGCCGCTTTGCCGCGCTCGGCCGCGCGGAGCTACGGTCGACTGGAATGGGCTCCGTCCTTGACCGATGTCCCGGATACCGGCTCCGCCCACCTTCGCTCCGCATCCGGCGTGTCCGTCAAGATCCAGCTGCTGTCAGCACGTGGCAGACCGGCGTGGCCAACTGAACTCCGCGACCTCGAGCAGCGATACAGCGACGTGCCACCGGCGGAACTTCTCGTGCCCACATTGCCGGCTTTCGTTGCAGGGAAGACTGCAACATGGCACGACCGGCGCGCATCACGCGACCTGTGGGATCTCTGGGCGCTGAACGACATCGGCGCGATCGACGGCGCCGCGGGAGCGTTGTACCGGAGATACGGCCCCACCAACCGGCTACCCAACCCGCATCAACTGTTCGATCGTGCACCGGACGAGGACGACTGGAACGCCCAATTGGCGGGGCAGACTCGACTGGCGATCAGCGCAGAGATCGCGCTGTCCGTGGTTCGAGACGCTTGGGCACGTATTACGGAGTGACCATCAGGACTGACGAGTATCTTCTTGATGGCCGATCGGTCGTCGAAGCCGATTTCGCCCTGGGCAGTAACAAGCCCAGGATGCTATCGGCCTCGACCTGACGGGACCTCGTGATTCGGTCCACCTGATGTGACCCCCTGGAACCGGTCCACGGTTGTGAGAGCTGAGGCAGAGTGATCATCGGGAGGTCACTGCGCCGAAGCAGCATTCGTCGTCTGTGCGTCGTGTGGTGTCTGCGCGGCTGCGCATCGGGGAACCGGTTGCCGAGATCGCCTCGTAGACAGACATTTCGCAGGCCACGTTGTTCCGATGGAAGGCCCAGACACTGATCGATGCGGGAGTCCGCGACGGAGTGCCCAGCGTGGAGGCCGACGAGCTCACCGCTGCCCGCAAACGCATCGCCCAGCTGGACGCCGAGTTGGCGTTGACCCGTGACGCATGCGTACCGAGGGCGGAAGAAAGGCGGTCAGCCTCCGGAAAACCGGGAGGCTGACCTGCGCGAATGCGGTGCCCTCGGCAGGATTCGAGCCTGCGACACCCGCTTTAGGAGAGCGATCTTGACCCGTTTTGCCTGGTAGGGCCGTGTTGGCGACGATGGCGTGAGCTGGGAAAACAACATTGCTGGCGTTGGTGCGTGATGGCCATGCCGGGCGGTGCTGCGTACAGACTGCGTACCGAAGAGGCGGGAATTTCACCCGCCGCCTCATGGTGTCCGACCACACGTACAGGTTCTCACAGACCTGCGCGAAAAGGTTTAGGGGCTGCTCGGATTGGCGAGCGGCGGACTAACCATGGCTGGCAGCTCGTAGGCAAGGTGGATAAGTTGCCTGGTGAATTTCGCGACGTCCATAGCCTGGCTATACGGGATAGCTGGGAGATCATGGTTCGCCTCGTTCCCAATGTCCTTGATTCGGTCAACCCATGGCCGCATATGTTTGGTGATCACACCTTCGGACTCAAGATGTTTAACGGCTTCCATGTAGGTGGGGGCTCGTCCATTCTTGTCCTTCGCCGGCAGATTATGCGAGACGGCGACGTGGTAGAGCAGCTTTCGACACAACATCACGGCCGCGGTTGTGGCTCCGACTGAGAGACAGGAGCGAACTTCGATCCAGGCGGTGAGTTCGTCGCCCTGCAGGCAGGACGGGGTGTCCAGGGGCTTCTGCGCAGGGCTCACTTCCGAGTCGTTCCGAACTACTCCGTGGAGGCAGTTGACACAGCGTAGCCAGGACACCTGCGGCGGCATGTTGGGCTCAGGAAGGTCCGGCGCCCGTGTCTTTGCGACGACTAACATCTGCGTGCCCTCGCAGAAACCACAGATCGCGCGGTCCCACGATTCCTTGTCTTTGGTTTCGAGGTTTCCGTACCGGTCGGCTGACACAAACAGATCAAGATTCAACCTCGTCACGTACAAGATCGTGCCACGTAATCACGGCGATAGATAGCAGATTGATTGCCTCATGCGAATCGCCCAGCAGGCGGTAACACCTGTGACACCGGAGCTTCCCAGCTTCCTCATACTGGCCATCCTGTGCTGAGGGAGGGCTTGTCAAGGGTGCCGATAGGCATCACGTAGTGGACGCGTAGCGCCCTTTACTCGCCCGCACCGAAGTCAGACACTCGGGCCATGAGGGGGCTGGGAACCCCGCCCGTCAGGAGATCAGTTCGCTACAACGGTGTCGCCTTGTGTGAGACGATTCTGCCGTTCGTTCGTCGTGCTCGGCAGAGCTTAGGTGCCAACGAAGACAGGGGGCGGCATGGCCGACATCTCTGAGGACGAGGAGCCGAAAGGTTTTGAGTTCCAGTCGGTTCGAGCGGGAGGCGACATCGGCATCATGTGGTCCGGTGCCGTCCTTGGAGACTCGACAACGCAGATAAACAGGTTCGTTTGGCCCGGGCGTCGTTTGTGGGGCAGCGGAAAGCGGCGTCGGCTTCGACGTGAGCTGGAAGAGTATGTGGGCGAACCGCCTCGTAGCGAGATGGATGCTCTGCTGAAGGTGGTAGCTGAGGCGGATCTACGTTCAGTCGACTATCGAAACCTCAGTAAGCACTGGCGGCAGGCGTACTTCTTCCTTGGCCTTCCCGCCGCAATCCTCGCAGCCGTGGCTGGCGCGGCCGGTCTGTCAGGAGAAGAGTTCCGTGTAGCTGCTGGACTCGTGGCACTTACCGCATCGGGCCTATCCGCCGCGGCTACCTTCTTGAACAGTGATGACAAAGCAGTTAACGCGACTGCGCTCAGTGCGGCATGGCAAGAGCTAGCCGACGATGCTCGCATGTCAGTACTACGGTTCGAACGACGAGGAGAGCCAGGTGCCATCGGCGAGGTTTTGCTGACACTGCATCAGCGGAAGCACAAACTGTTGCGAGAGGAAATACCCGGGAATCAAGTGCGAGAGGTCGGACAAGCGGCCCCTTAGCCCTGATCACGATGCCCGCAACGGAAGAGGATTACCGCTGCGGGCATCGTCGTGTCCTGGGCCTGGGAACCGTCGCCTTGACGGTTCCGCTGTCCGGCGTCGTTGCCGGTGGCGCGGAAAAGCTGGGTTAGCTGCCGTCGTCTTCGCGTGCCTCGGGATCGAATACGGCCCAGTACTCGGCGACGCAGGGCCCGCAGACCATGTCGACTTGATTGTGTGGTGCGGCCATGGGCAGGAAGTCGACGGCGAATTCGCGGCAGTGGTCGCAGCGTTTCGGGGTGATGAGGTTGGTGGCCATGATGGGGGTTCCTCTCCGCTGGGTTGGTCTGGCGGAGGACGGCCATCAGGGGTGTGGCGGGGTGTCCGAGGGTGGCGAATGCCATCACGTGTGACGCCGTAGGCGCGCTTGGATTCCCCGTCATGGCCGTGATAGTCCTTGATCAGTCAGACCAACCCAGCGGAGAAGAAGCAGGCCGCACCGAGATGCCCGCGGTGACCCACTCGAATGCTCGAATTCCTGGGACCGGACCACAGCCGGATGACCGGGCTGGGCGCCAGCGGATCGATGCTGGGCTGCGGGAGGTAGGTCCGGTAGGGCTGGCGAAGTGCCCACATTTCTCGGTCTTGGACCAAGGATGAACGCCAGCCTGACGGAACGCTGAAGCGTGTGCCGTCAAAGCTTGATGGCAAGGGAAAGCGTTGGCGCGCAAGATATGTCGACGGGAAAGGCGAAGAGCACACCAAACGATTCGCCCGCAAGACCGATGCTCAGTCCTGGCTGGATGGACAGACAGCGGCAGTGGTCACCGGTGTTCACGCTGCGCCGTCTGCGGGTTGCGTACTAGTGGATGTCGTGGCTACCGAGTGGCTGGCTGGTCATCCGTCGTGGGAGAAGTCGACTCGATCGCGGTACAAGTCCATCGTGGAGAAGCACATTCGCCCGCAGTGGGGCAGTGTTCGCCTCGCCGATCTGGCGCACACTGAGATTCAGCAGTGGGTTACCGATCAGGTGGATCGGGGTGCGGCCGGCGGGACCGTGCGGAAGAACCTCGGGGTGCTCTCGCAGATCTGCGACCATGCGGTCATCACGCGTCGGATTGCGGTCAACCCGTGCAGCACCATCGATCGGCCGAAACAGCGTCTCGGCAAACGTCGCTATCTCTCGGGCGTGGAGGTGGAGCAGCTGGCCGAACGGGCCGGTAGCAACTGGCTGGCGGTGATGGTGCTCGCCTACTGCGGACTTCGATTCGCGGAGCTGGCCGGATTACAGACCTCGGCCGTGAATGTGCAGCGCCGACGTCTTCAGATCGAGCGAATGATCACCGAAGTCGACGGGGTGCTCGTCACAAAAGCACCGAAGGATCACCAGCGGCGCAGTGTGCCTTTCCCCGCGTTCCTGGCTGAGCCGCTGAAGCAGCATCTCGCGGGTCGCCGGCCTGAGGCAGAGGTCTTCACCTCCAACCGCGGTGCGGTGCTACGGGTCCGGAACATGTGGCGCGACTGGTGGAATGATGCAGCCAAGGCGGCTGGCCTCGCGGGGCTCACTCCGCACGAATTGCGGCACACCGCCGCCTCGCTCGCTGTCTCGCAAGGTGCCTCGGTGCTCGCACTCCAGCGGATGCTGGGTCACGACAAACCGAGTACGACTCTCGATTTCTACGCGGACCTGTTCGATGACGACCTGGACGATGTGGCGGCCAAGCTGGATTCCGCGCGTACCAAATTTGCTACTGCGTACTCGCTGCGTACCCGACCGGGTTCGGCGACTGTCGACCTGGTCAAGAAATCGGCCTGACCTGCAAGCATTGAAGTGCCCTCGGCAGGATTCGAACCTGCGACACCCGCTTTAGGAGAGCGGTGCTCTATCCCCTGAGCTACGAAGGCTGGGCTAGATGGTTTCGGAGTCTACCGGGTGGGTTGCTCGGGGGCGGAATCGTGTGGCGGTCAGGAGGGGTTGCCGCTGTCGGAACCGGCGCCGTTGAGATCGGCGTTGTCGTAGCCGTTGTCGTCGTAGTCGGCGTGGTCGAGGTCTGAGGGGTCGCGGTTGTAGGCGGGGTAAGAATCCGTGGTTTCGCTGTCGTAGGCGAAGTAGGCATCCGCGCGGCCGCTGCCAAAGGCGGAGTAGGCATCCGGGCTATCACTGTCGTAGGCAGTGTCGGCCCCGTCGTAGCCGTATCTGTTGTCGTCGGGCACGGAGTAGTTGTCTTCGAGGGACTGATAGTCATATTGCCCACCGTCGTAGCCGACGATGTCGGAACCGTCGTCGAAACCTTGCTCGAAGGTCTCCGCGTCATAACCGACACCCGCCATGCCACCGAACAGCGAACTGAACAAGACGGTCGACCCGACGCCCCAGGCCCCGGTGAGCAAAGCCGTACGCCACCACGGTTCGGAGTACCAACCCCCAGGAACGGGGCGCCCGGCGACCATGCCGCCCGGGTAGTAGTAGGGCGTGGTGGCGGATGGGTGGGGGGAGGCGGCGAGAGGGCGGCCGTTGCAGTCGGCGGTTCGGTCTTCGGTGACGTGTCCGGCTCGGTTTTGGTTGGCGAGGTGTGGGATGGCGGGGCCGGGGTCGAGGTCCATCGCGGTGCGGGCGGCGCGGATGTAGTGCAGGCCTTCGATGGCGGCCAGTTTGGCTAGGCGGGCTTGGGCGGGGGTTTCGGCGCGCTCGAGTTGGGTGCCGGCGGCGCTGTGGTGTTCCGCGGCAGCCGCTAGGGCTTGCTTTGCTGCGTTATTGCTGGGGACCAGATTGTAGACCTGGCCGCCGAGTCGCTCGTTTTCGCGCCGGGCCTCGGCGAGCGCGTCGCCGAGTTCGAGCCCGAGCAAGCCGGGGGCTGGGGTTTTGGGCCGCATGATGACGAGGATCGCGACGATTACGAGCACCAGGAGAAGTAGCAGCCAGATCATCGTTCGCTCGCCTTCCGTCCGCGGAATTCGGCACGGAGGCGAGTTTACTGACAGTTAGCTGTCGTCGTGCGGTATCGGGATCAGGGGTGGGCGGCTTGTGCCTCGTGGTAATCGGCGGGGTTGAAGGATCTGGTCTTCCAGCGGTAGAGGACTGTGGCGCCGGGCCAGTTGTTGGTGATGCGGCCGGCGGCGTTGCGGTACCAGCTGGAGCAGAAGTTCCAGGGGGTGTCCTTCAGGCGGCGCTGCAACCAGGCGTCCCAGTTCTGCTCGGCGCCTTCGCGGGCGGCGAGGTGCCGGCCGGGTCGGGCGGTCAAGTATTCGACGACCTGACGGATGTAGCGGGCCTGGGATTCGAGCATGTAGATGATCGAGCCGGATCCGACATTGGTGTTCGGGCCGTACATCATGAACAGGTTCGGGAAGTGCGGCACGGAGAGGCCCAGGTAGGCGCGGGCTCCCTCGTCACCCCAGATGTCGGCGAGTTTGCGGCCGCCGACTCCGTAGATGTTCATCGGCGCGAGGAATTCGGTGCCCTTGAAACCGGTGCCGTAGACGATGACGTCGACCGGGTGCTCGATGCCGTCGGCGGTGCGGATGCCGGACGGCGTGACGGCCTCGATCGCCGTGGTCTCGACCGTCACGTTGGGTTGCGCCAACGCCGGGAAGTATTCGTTGGAGAACAGTCCGCGCTTGCAGCCGGCCGCGTAGTCCGGCGTGAGTTTGGCGCGCAATTCCGGGTCGGGGACCTGCTTTTCGCGATGGCGGTCGGCGAGCGCGATCACCGGCGTCTTGATCGCGGGAATGTCGGTCAGGGCGAGCGCGAGCACTTCGAAGAACGACCAGATCGCGAACCGTTCCGCCAGCCGCGTCGGCGGCAGGTACTTGAACAGCGCGTGATGCACCGCGCTGTATTCGGTGTCGAACTTCGGCAGCACCCAGGCCGCCGACCGCTGGAACAGCGTCAGGTGCGCGACCTCGGGCTGGATACGCGGAATGTATTGGATCGCACTGGCTCCCGTGCCGATGCAGGCCACTCGTTTGCCGGTCAGGTCGACGCTGTGGTCCCACTGCGCGGAATGGAACGCCGCGCCGGTGAAGGTGTCGATGCCGGGCAGATTCGGCAGGGCCGGGCGGGACAGCTGACCGACCGCGGGAACGAAAACATCTGCGGTGAGCCGGGTTCCGTCGCTTGTGGTGACGGTCCACTGTCCGGTGCGCTCGTCGAATTCGGCGTCGGCGACCTCGGTGCCGAATCGGATGAACCGGTGCAGATCATGCTTTTCAGCGACACCGCGCATGTACTCGTGGATATCGGCTTGCTCCGAAAACCGCCGGGGCCAATCGGATCTGGGCTCGAACGACCACGAGTACAGCGGTGAGGGCACATCGCAGGCCGCGCCCGGATAGGTGTTTTCCCGCCACACCCCACCGAGATCGGCGGCCTTCTCCAGGATGGTGAAGGTGTCGATCCCGGCGCGCCGCAGTTCCATGGCCAGGCCGAGGCCGGCGAATCCGGCGCCGATGATGAGGACGGACGGCGTTGTCATTCTTCGAGCGTAGGGGCCTTCGCGCGGGCGACTAAGAGATCAGCGGACAGGAAATCGGCATTTTCGGCCACGCCGCCCTACTTCACCCCGAGCGCCTCCAGGATCATCGGGCGGGCGTTGGCCAGCGACTGCTGCCAGTAGGGCCAGGTGTGGGTGCCGTTGACGATGTCGACGCGGGCACGAATTCCCAAGGCCGCCAACTTGTCCCGGAAGATCTGGGCCGCGGTCAGCGACATCGCCTCCAGGCCCATCGCGTTCACCGTGTTGCCGAGACCGTTGGCCAGGTCCAGCACGCCGGGGACGCCGTTGCCCGTGGTGACGTAAATCGGTAAGCCGCGCAACTTTTCGGCCTGCACGGTGGCATCGTTGCGCAGCCAGGCCGGATCACCGGCCGGACCCCACATGTCATCGACATTGAACATGCCCTCGTCCCACATGGCGGCGCGCATGGCCTGGTTCCAGGCCGGGAAGGTCGGGTTCACGAAACCGGAGAACGAGCCGGCGAACTTGAACTGTTTGCGATGGTGCGCGGCGATGGTGAGCGCGGCGTTGCCGCCCATGGAGGCGCCGACGATGGCGTTGTTGGTGCGCGATACGCCGTACTTGGCCAGGAAGGCGGGCAACTCCCGGGTCAGGAAGGTCTCCCACTTGTAGGTGGACTTCTGACCGTTGGTGCTGCTCGGCCGGTACCAATCGGTGTAGAAACTGGAGCGGCCACCGACCGGGAACACCAAAGTGACGTTGTCTCCCGCGAATTGGCGCAGTGCGTCGGTATCGGAAACCCACTGGCTGTGATCGCCGGGTGCGCGCAATCCGTCGAGGACGTAGAGGGCGGCGCTACCACCGCGAGACGCCCACTGCACCTGCACCTTGATCGGGCCCATGCTCGACGGCACCATGAGGTCTTCGCGACCGCCCGAGGGCGTCGCCGTCGCCACCGCTGCCCCGAGGGTCGACACAATTCCGGCCGCCGCCAGGACGGTGATGGTCTTTTTCAGCCAGCCCGAAAATATCCGGCCGGATCGTGATGTCGTGTGCACCCGCGTACCTCCCACCTTCTCCCTGAGCAAGGTACCGAAAAGTCGCGAATTCCGCTGTCACACAGTCCCAAATACGCCAGTGCGACACGCCGTGCGCAACCGCGGAAGGAAATAGTTCGGGGAGTGCGGAATTCGCGTGTCGGTCGGCGGGCGGACGACCGCACCGGGTAGGTTCGCAGCGTTTGCTTCGTGTTCGCTGTCCGGGGGTTTTGGCGAGGAGGCTCTGATTACCACTGTCATCGACGACGCACCCTTCACCGGATTCCACGCGCGCCTCGCGATTGCCTGCTCGGGTGGGCCGCTGCTGGACGGCTACATCCTGAGCATCGTCGGCACGGCGCTGATCGGCATGACCGACGAACTCGATTTGAGCACCGCCGACATCAGCCTCATCGGCGCCTCCGCGCTGATCGGCATGTTCATCGGCGGCGCGCTGTTCGGCGTGCTCACCGACAAGATCGGACGCGAGGTCATGTACACCGCCGACCTGGTGGTGATGGCGCTGTGCTCGGTGCTGTCGTTCTGGACCGAATCGGTGTGGCTGATCGTGATCCTGCGTTTCGTCCTCGGTATGGCGGTGGCCGCCGACTATCCGATCGCCACCTCATTGCTGAGCGAATGGCTGCCCCGAAAACATCGCGGCACCCTGCTCGGATTCCAGATCGTCGCCTGGTATCTGGGGTCGGTGCTCGCCTATGTGGTCGGCTATTTCTGCCTGACATTCTTCGGTAACGGCAGCTGGCGCTGGCAGCTGGCCAGCGGGGCCGTGCTGTGTGTGTTCTTCCTCATCATCCGGCAGACCACCGCGCCGGAGTCGCCGCGCTGGCTGGCGCAGCACGGCCGCGAGAACGAAGCCGCGCACATGATCGAGAAGTACCTCGGCGAGAAGGTGGCCCCGGCGGAATTGATCGAGCCCTCGGAGGCACAGCACCAGGGATCCATACGCGAACTGTTCACCCCGGCTTTTCGCAAACGGACCATCTTCTGCTGCGGATTCTTCCTGTGTCAGGTCGCGGTGCTGTTCGCGATGCTGACCTTCGGCCCGCGCATTCTGGAAAGCTTCGGTATGCCCAAGGGCACCTGGATGGACACCCTCGGCGTCGCGTTGATCAGCTTGGTGTTCCTGATCGGCTGCCTGCCCGCCATGCGTCTGATCAATACCGTCGGCCGTCGTCCGACCATCGTCTGGTGTTTCGGGTTGATGATCATTCCGGTGCTGGCCATCGGAATCTGGCCGAGTATGCCGATGCTGCTGGCGTTCGTCATGCTGTGCCTGTACGCGTTCTTCTGCGGCGGACCCAATGTGCTGGACTGGACCTATCCGAACGAGTTGTTCCCCACGCATATCCGGGCTACCGCGGTCGGATTCGCTACCTCGATCAGCCGGGTCGGCGCGGCGCTCGGAACTTTTCTGCTGCCGTGGTCACTGGACAATCTCGGCACGAGCACGACCTTCCTGTGCGCCGCCGCGGTCACCGCTCTCGGCTTCCTGATCTGCCTGTGGGGTGCGCCGGAGACCAAGGGCCGGGATCTCACCGCCGCTTCCGCGGTCATCCAGATCAAGCCGAAACTGCCGCGGGTACCGCGCGCTACGGGCGGCGAGCTCCTGTGACCGGCATGGACTCCATCGGGGAGATCTCCACGCCCCGGCCACTGGTCGAGGCATGGATGACCTCGCCGTCGCCGGCGTACAGCGCGGAGTGGCCACCGTCGTAGAAGGTGACGACGTCGCCCGGTTCCAGTTCATCGAGTGGGACCGGCGTGCCCGTGGCCGCCTGCTCGTAGCTGGTGCGCGGGAGGTCGACACCGGCCTGCTCGTAGGACCACTGCACCAGACCGGAGCAGTCGAAGGAATCGGGTCCATTCGATCCTGGGTTGTAATCGGCGCCGAGCCGCGAGCGGGCGGCTTCGAGCGCCGTCAACCGCATCGACTCGTCGTCCGATTGCGCCGGGGTTTCGGGTTCGGCGGGGCCGACCACGAATGGCCCGACGGGAATGTCGTAGGCGGGAGCGGCCAGAGTCTCGCTCTCCAATTCGATCCGCAGCGGGGCGGTCGTCATCGGCTGTTCGAAGCCGGGTGCGACCGCGGCGGGCGCCTGCGGGCGGACTTCGATGCCGGGCACTCCGGCGGGAATCTGGATCTCGTTCGGGATTTCGATGGTCCCGACACCGGGAATCTTCACTTCCTGAGCTGCCGCGGTTCCCGCGGTGTAGAGCATGATGCCTAGGGCGCCGGCGGCGATGAGCAGACCACCAACGATGAAACGCCACAAATGTCTAGCCATGAATCGGTCCTCCGATGCTCGCTCCGAGGACGCCGGTTTGCTGGAACGTCGATCACCAACGCCTCGAATCTGATTCGAAAACCATCACGGTGACTCATTCGTACAGCTGTTCCATAACCCATATGACACCGATGCAATTCCTGCACCAAATGCAACACTCGCGTGGCGCGATAACAAAGCGATAACTGTCCTCGCATTCGTCGCGTCATCACCGGAGACCAATCCGGCCGGTTTATGTTCGGAAGCGCCGCAGATATATACGGCGAAGTCCCCCGAAATCCGAAGTAGCCCACCGGTGGCGGGTGAAGCACACGGAGGTGACCGCGCATATGCCGAATGCCGAAGTCGAGCTCATACTCAATCAGAAAGGCGGCGTCGGTAAGTCGACGCTGTCGATGAACCTGGCCGCGACTACCGCCGAGGTCCTGGCGAGCGACCCGAACGAGCCCTCCCCCGTCGCGGTGGTCAGCATCGACCCCCAGGGCTCGGCGGCCTGGTGGGCCGAACGCATGAAAGTGCTTCCCTTCCATATCGTGCAGACCCACGAGGACGTGGCGGGCCTGCGCCGACTACGGGAATTGGACGGGATCAAGCAGGTTTTCGTCGATACCCCGGGCTGGATGGGGCACGAGGGCACCGCCGAGGACCCGCTGCACGGCCTCGCCTACGCCGACGCGCTGCACGCCGCGCTGGACTCCGCCACCCACGTACTGGTCCCGTTGGAACCAGAACCGCTGAGTTTCGATCCCACGGCCCGCACCATCGAAACCCTGATCAAGCCGCGGGGACTGGACTACCTGGTCGTCATCAACAACTGGGACCCACGTGACGGCGAGGTCGACCTGGAACAGACCAAAGCGTTCGTGAAAGCCAACGAATGGCCCCTGGCGAATACCGTTGTCCGCCATTACAAAGTGCATACCCGGGCCTCGGCCGACGGCGTGGTGGTCACCCAGTATCCGAAGAACCGCGTCTCGCTGGAATGTCGTCAGGATTTCGCGCGACTGGCGCTGGAATTGAAGACGGGTGGCCGCTGATGGCGCGCGGTAAACGTACCGACCTGGCCTCGCTGGTGCATTCGACCGGGGCGAATTCACCGGTGGACGGCAAGAATTCGGCACACGGCGCTGACCAGCCGGCCGGCCGGCCCGACGCGCTGCTGAATCCCGGGCCGATGACCTCGGCCCCGCTGGCGGATCTGGTCGCCAACCCGCGCAACCCACGCGAGGGCGACCTGAATCTGGAGGAGCTGGAATCGATCGCCGAACTCCAGTTGCAGCCCGCGCTGGTGGTCACTCGCGCCGCGTATCTGAAGTTGTGGCCCGAGGACGAGCCGGAACTCGGTGCGGCGAAGCTGGTGGTCATCAACGGTTGCCGTCGATTGGCGGCCGCGCAGAAGTACGGCTGCGAGAAGCTGGAACTGGTGGTCAAGGACGAGGTCGCCGCGAGCCGGGCGACGCTGCGGACCGCCGCCATCCGGGAGAACGTGGAGCGGGAGAACCTCGATGTGATCGAGGAGGCGCGGGCGGTAGAGGCGCTGGTCGCCGATTGCGGGACCGGCTCGGCCGCGGCGGCGGCGCTGGGCAAGACCGAGGCCTGGGTCTCGCAGCGGCGGGCGCTGCTGAAGCTGGCGCCGCAGTTGCAGCAGAAGCTCCGGGCCGGCGAGCTCGCGATCCGGGTGGCGCGCAGCCTCGCTCAGGTGCCCGCGGAAGACCAGGTGGCACGCTGGCAGGCATCGCTCAACAAGAACGAGGAGCCGAAGGCGGAGAAGAAGTCGCCCGCCCCGGTCGGCGTCGACCAGCTGACCAAGTCCTTCAAGAAGTGGGATGTCGGCACCGAAACCCTGGCCCCGGCGCTGCTCGCGCATCTCGACCGGCCGGGCGTGCAGGCGCTGATCGCCGAACTCCGGCAACTGGTGTCCTGAGCCGGTTTCTCCGATCGCCCCTCCCGGCTGGGAGGGGCGATCGTCGTCTACGGCCTTAACCGCGGTTAAGGCGGTGGTGAACTGACGATTAGCGGGCCTCGGTTCGGGGTAGCACGACACCTATGGACCACTCACGAGCCCCGCTGGTGGACGCCTTGGCCGACTATCACCGCGTCGGCAGATATGGGTTCACGCCGCCGGGGCATCGGCAGGGACGCGGTGCGGACAAGCGGGTCCTCGATGTCATGGGTCCGGACGCTTTCCGATCCGATGTGCTGGCCGGACCAGGCCTCGACAACCGCCTGTCCCGCAACGGCTATCTGAAAGACGCCGAATCGCTGATGGCCGACGCCGTCGGCGCCGAGCACGCTTTCTTCTCCACCTGCGGTAGCTCGCTGTCGGTGAAGGCGGCGATGATGGCGGTCGCCGGCGGCCAGGAGGGTGGGTTGCTGGTTGCTCGCGACAGCCACAAATCGATTGTCGCGGGGCTGATCTTCTCCGGAGTGCTGCCGCGCTGGATTCCGCCGCGCTGGGACGCCGACCGGCATTTCTCGCATCCGCCGTCGCCCGACCAGGTTCGCGAAGCCTGGGAACGGCACCCGGACGCCGCGGGCTGTCTGATCGTCAGCCCGAGCCCGTACGGGACCTGCGCGGATCTGGCCGGGATCGTCGAGGTGTGCCATGAGCGCGGTAAACCGCTCATCGTGGACGAGGCCTGGGGCGCGCATCTGCCGTTTCATCCGGACCTGCCCACCTGGGCCATGGACGTGGGGGCTGACGTCTGCGTGGTGAGCGTGCACAAGATGGGCGCGGGTTTCGAGCAAGGCTCGGTGTTCCACCTGCAGGGCGATCTGATCGATCCGGACCGCCTCAGTGCCTGCGCCGATCTGCTCATGACCACCAGCCCGAACGTGCTCGTCTATACCGCGCTCGACGGCTGGCGGCGGCAGATGGTCGAGCAAGGGCACGATTTGCTCGACGCCGCGCTGAAAGTCGCACGGCGAGCGCGTGATCAGCTGGCGGAGAT
This sequence comes from Nocardia goodfellowii, assembly GCF_017875645.1. NCBI lineage: Bacteria > Bacillati > Actinomycetota > Actinomycetes > Mycobacteriales > Nocardiaceae > Nocardia > Nocardia goodfellowii. The sequence goes on from NZ_JAGGMR010000001.1 coordinate 592,526, forward strand.
ACCCGGCATCGAGGTGATGGAGGAGGAACTGCTGGGCGTCGAGGCCTCACACGATCTGGACCGGCTGCAGGTGCTGATGGATGTGTCCGCCACGGGCGCAACCGGTTACGAGGCCGCTGACTGGCTGCGCGAGCACCGCAACCTGGATATGGGGCTGATCGATCATCGCCGCGTCCTGGCCACGCTGTCGATGGCGGACGACGAGAAAACCGTCGATACTCTGACCCAGGCGCTCGCCGACTGGCGGCAGCAAGTGAAACCTGCTGCGCCCCAACGGATTTCATTGCCATCGCCGGATGACCTCCAGCTCGACCAGGTTCTGCTCCCCCGTGACGCGTTCTTCGGTCCGGTCGAAGCGGTGCCGAGCGAACAGGCGGCGGGCCGGATCGCCGCCGAACAGATCACGCCCTATCCGCCCGGCATTCCGGTCATCCTGCCCGGCGAGCGGATCAACGAAGCTGTAGTCGAGTACCTGCGCTCCGGATTGGACGCCGGGATGAACATTCCGGACGCCGCCGACAGCTCGCTGCACACGCTGCGCGTAGTGAAGTAGCGGATAACTGCTTGCGCCCCTGGCGTGATCGGCGATCGCGCACGAGTATGGAGCAGTGGCAGGAGAATTCGTTGCGATCCCGGACTGGTTCGCGGCCGAGAACCAGGATTGCGGTCTCGCGATCGCCGACGTAACCGGTGACGGCACACCGGATGTCGTGGTTCTCATGGTCGACGACCCCGACGGCCAGAATGCCGGGCTGTACCGAGTCGGTACCGCGCTGGCCACCGATGGCACCGTCGCGCAGTGGGGCCCGTGGCACGACATTCCCGAGTGGTTCGGCTGGCAGAACCAGGGGGCGGGCGTCGCGCTCGCCGACCTCAGCGGCAACGGGCAGCTGGATCTGGTCGTCTTCGTGGTCGACAATCCGCCCGATCAGAATCAGGGCTACTTCCGGATCGGCCGGGACCTGTCCCCCGACGGCACGGTCACCGGCGGCTGGACGCCCTGGCGGCCCGTGCCCGACTGGTACGGCTGGGAGAACCAGGGCGCGGATATCGCACTCACCCGCCTCGACGGTCAGCCGGCGCTGGTGGTGCTCGCCGTCGACAATCCGCCGGGGCAGAACACCGGGCAGTTCCGCCTGGGCAAAGGCCTCACGGCCGACGGCGTGGTGGCCGAGTGGACACCCTGGGTAGCGGTACCCGACTGGTACGGGTTCGAGAACCAGGGCGCGGGAATCACCGTGGCGGAGAATCCGATGGGCGACGGCAGACCGGCCCTGCTGGTGTTCGCGGTCGACAATCCCGGCGGCGTCAACTCCGGCGTGTACACCATCGGCTGGGGCCTGGACGGTTCCGGGCACTGCCTCGACGGGTGGGGCGGCTGGACCGAACTACCCTGGGGATACCACGAAAACCAAGGCGCGGCAGTCGCTTTGCGGCCGACCGGTGGAATCCCGGAGCTGGTGATCTGCACCATCGACAATCCGCCAGGTCGCAATGCCGGTTACCTCCGTGTCGTGGAGATCGAGACCGGTCTGGAACACGCGGCGCACATGGGTATTTGGCGCGTTCTCGACTTCGGTACCGAGATCAATCCGGTGCACGCGGCGCTGCTGCACACCGGTGACGTGTTGTTCTTCGCCGGTTCCGGCAACGACCCCGACCAGCACAACGCACACCAATTCCGCACGCGGGTCTGGCATTATCCGCGCCCCGGATTCACCGCACCGGATACGCCGATCGACCTGTTCTGTGTCGGACAGACGTTCCTGCCCGACGGTCAGCTGCTCGCCGCGGGCGGTACCGAGCGCTACGACCCGTTCTACGGACTGAAAGACGCGCTGCTCTTCGACCCGCTGGAATCGACCTGGAATGCCGTGCCGGACATGGCTTTCGGACGCTGGTACCCGTCTCTGGTCACCCTGCCGAACGGTAACGCCGTCGCGGTGTCCGGGCTCGGCCACGACAATTTCCTGTCCGTGGTGCCGGAGCTGTTCGACCGCGCGACCCGCACCTGGTCCCAGCTGCCGGTGCCCGGCCCGATCCCCATGTACGGGCACCTCGTCCTGCTCGCCGACGGCCGGGTGTTCTATACCGGCGGCCAATACGGCGGCAACAACGGTATGCGCCCGAGCATTTGGGATCCGGCCACCGGAACCGTCCAGGAGGTGCCGGGTCTGGTCGACCCGGGGTCGCGCAACCAGTCGGCCAGCGTGCTGCTGCCGCCCGCGCAGGACCAGAAGGTACTGATCCTCGGCGGCGGTGGCTTCGATATGCACAGTCCCGCACCCGCTTTGGCAGACGCGCGGATCGTCGATCTGAAAGGTCCGTTCCCGGAATATGTTCCGGCTCCGCCGATGGACCACGCCCGCATGCATCTGTGCGCGGTCCTGCTGCCCGACCGCACGGTGCTGGCGACCGGCGGGTCCGGCATGGAGGAGATGGCGCACGCCGCGCCGCCGCACGCGGAGATCTACGACCCGGCGCACGGCACCTGGATGCACACCGGGCCGTGCCGGGTGGCGCGGCTCTACCACTCGATCGCGCTGCTCACCCCGGACGGCAAGGTGGTCACCGCGGGCTCCAACCCGGCCCGCAAGACCGAGGAACTGCGAATCGAGATGTTCTGGCCGCCATACCTTTTCCAGGGACCGCGGCCGGAGCTCCAGCTCGACGCCGATACCGCCGCCTACGGCGGTGCCGTCACCGCGACCGTCAGCGGCTCGATTCGGGAGGTCAATCTCGTCCGGCCCGGAGCGACCACACACTCCAGCGACAACGAGCAGCGCCTGGTGGACATCGAGTTCACCAGCACCGCGGATTCGATCACTCTGACCATGCCGTCCAACCCCGCGCTGGCGCCACCCGGCTGGTACATGGTCTTCGCCGTGAGCCCGGACGGCATCCCGTCCGCCGGGCAGTGGCTACAACTCAACTGATCGATCGAAGGCGCATGGCGAGCCGCTCGAGGCAGGCCGGACGCAGTGCGGCACCCACGGGTGCCGACCCTGACCCTCGTAAGGTGGCGATCATGAAGGACAAGCAGATGGCGGAGCTCGTTCAGCAGGTGGTGGAGTCCCATCTGCTGGCCGGGACGCGCCGGTACAACCGGCGCGAAGTGGCGGAGCGGTCGGGCGTGCCGACCGAGGTGTCCAAGCGGCTGTGGACGGCGCTCGGCTTCCCGGCCAACCCGGACGACAGCGCCGTCGAGTACACCGAGGCCGACATCGAGGCGGTCCGCGATTTCCGCGGTTTGGGCGTGGTCGCGGCCGCTGACGTGCGACAGCAGGCGGCCGCGGCCCGCACGCTGGGCCAGAGCATGGCGCGGCTCGCGGAGTGGCAGGCCGATCTGGTGCTGTCGGAGATCGTCGACCGGATCACCCAGGCCGCGCACAGCGGCGAGGACGCCGACCCCGTCGAGACCGCCCGCGCCGCCACCGCGGCCACCATCGCGGTGCTGGAGGACTTGCAGACGTATGCCTGGCGCAGGCACCTGGCAGCCGCGCTGGCCCGCTCGATCGACGGCGGTACCCCCGCCGAGGACTCCACCCGGGAGCTGGCCGTCGGCTTCGCCGACATGGTTGGCTACACGCGGCTGACCCGGCATCTGCACCCGGACGAGCTGTCCATGCTGCTGGAGGCCTTCGAATCCACGACCACCGCCGCGATCACCGACAACGGCGGGTGGGTGATCAAGAACGTGGGCGATGAGGTCATGTTCGCGGCGGAGACGGCCGCCGACGCCGCGCGTATCGCACTGGCCATCCAGGAGTCCACCATGATGGTCGGCGGCACTCCCGACCTGCGGGTAGCGCTGGCCTACGGTCCGGTGCTGCAGCGTTTCGGCGATCTGTACGGCTCGGTGGTCAATACGGCGTCGCGGCTCACCGGCGTCGCGCGGCCCGGCACCATTCTCATCGATGACGGCGCCGCCGCGGCGCTGGCCGGTGAGCCCGAGTTCGACATCCGGAACCTGCGCAGTGTGCGGGTCCGTGGCTTCAACCGCCTGCGACCGCACGTGCTGCGCAGCAAGAACGGCTGATCAGTCGGGCTTCTTGCGCGGCATCATGCTCGGTTTCGGGCGGGCGTTCGAGCCGGCGGGCCGCTGGCTCGCTTCCTTTTTCGGCGCGTCCTTGTCCCCCATGCCGCCGTGTTTACCCGCCCCGTCTGCCGCGCCGCCCGCTATTCCCCGGGCGGCCTGCTTCCTCCCCGCTTCGGTATCGCTACTGCTCACTGCTGTCTCCTACTCGCGGCCGAGACGCTGTCTCGGAATTCGGAAAAGCGGGCAGGGCCCAGGATAGGTCGGCCGCGGCGCGCAGTGAGGCATTTCCGCCTCCCGATTAAGCTCACCGAGTGGAGATGAACTGGGCGGAGCTGCGCGAACGGTATCTCGTCAGCGAAGACGCGGCGATCCTCGCGTTGAACAAGCCCGCGGGTATATCGGTGACCGGAGAGCGGCACGACACCGATCTCGTCGAGCTGGCCGCGGCCGCGGGTGAAACGCTGTACCCCGTACACCGAATCGACAAGGTGACCTCCGGGTTGATTCTGCTGGCGCGCGAACTCGGGGCGCACGGTCAGCTGACCCGTCAGTTCAACAAGCAGACCGCGGACAAGGCGTATCTGGCGATCGTCGAAGGCTCGGACCTGCCCGACCGCGGCGTCCTCGATCTGCCGCTCGGGGTCGGGCGCAAGAACCGGGTGCGGATCGCCGCCCCGCGCGAGGCCATTCGCGAATCTGGTTCCGGCCGTTGGTATGTCGACGAGGCCGATCTGCTCGCCGGTAAGAACTATCCGTCGCTCACGCACTTCGCGACGGTGGCGCGTACCGGTGACCGCGCGGTCCTCGCGCTGCGTCCCGTCACCGGCCGGCGCCACCAGATCCGCGTGCACCTGGCCTGGATCGGCCATCCCATCGTCGGCGACCCGCTGTTCGACAAGTCCGGCGCGCACTCTCGGGCGCATCTGCATTCCTGGCGCCTCGGCCTCACCGCGCCCTGGCGCACGCCGCCCGAGCTCAGGCTGGAGGCCACGCCGGGTCCGGATTTCTGGGAACCGGTCGAGCTCGATCCGGCCGCCCTGCTGAGCGCCGCGAAGGACCTCGTCGCCGCACAGATGTGAGGCTCGTCACTGAACGGACGGCTGCCGACCGCAGGTGGTGAGCCTCATGGCGACGGATAATGCCCAGGTCACTTAGCCTGAAGAGGCGCCTCGGGCGCACTCGGAACGCAACGCAGCGATCCCCACAGAAAGCGGATGCCGATGATCCTGGTGGCTCAGGTCAGCGATACACACTTCGATCTCGGCGCCCGCAACGCCGAACGCGCCGAGCGGGTGATGACCTTCCTCGCCGGTCTGCGCCACCGGCCGCACGCCGTTCTGGTCACCGGCGACGTCACCGATTCCGGTCGGGCTGAACAGTACGCGCAGGCCGCGGCCACGCTGCGGTCAGAGCTTCCCGTGCACTTCCTGCCCGGCAATCACGACGACCGCGCCGCCTTCCGGACCGGCCTGCTCGATGAACCCGCGAGCAACACCCCGATCAACCAGGTCGCCTGGATCGCGGACAGTACGTCGGCCTCGAGTGTGACTGTGGCGCTGCTGGATTCGACCATCCCCGGCGAGCCCAGCGGATCCCTGGCGCCGGAAACCTACGACTGGCTGAGCGAAGTCCTACAGGGCGCGCCCGCCGACAAACCGATCCTGCTGGCACTGCACCATCCGCCCGCACCCCTGTTCAGCCCGGTGGTCGACGTGATCGCCCTGGCGGATCCGGACCGGCTCGCGAAACTCGTCATCGACGACGACCGCATCCTCGGCGTGCTCACCGGCCACGCGCATTCCGCGGCGACCACGACGTTCGCGGGCAAGCCCCTGCTGATCGCTCCCAGCACCGCCTCGGTTCTGGCCGGCGAGTGGGAACTCGAAGTCCCCGATCACGTCATGGATTACGCGCCAGACCCCTCGGTCGCGCTGCACGTCATCGAGAACCACCGCATCACAACACATTTCCGCACTGTGCCGATGGGTGGTCGGGTCGGGGTGCTGCCGAGCGAACCCGGTCCGCGGCCCACACCGCACGGGTGAGCCTCACCTGCTCTGCGCGCGTTCCCGGCGATAGGCGGCGGGGGTGCTTCCGGTCCAGCGCTTGAACGCGTAGATGAAGGTGGACGATTCGGCATAGCCCAGGCGGATCGCCACATCACTGACCGAAAGCGGTGTGGCGGTGAGCATTTCCTCGGCGAGCGCGCGGCGCACCTCGTCCAGCAGCGCGCGATAGCTGGTGCCCGCGCCGTCGAGGTGGCGGCGCAGCGTGCGCGTGCTCATATTGAGCCGGCTTGCGACCGAATCGATTCCGGGCGGCGCGCAGAATCCGTCGGCACCGCCGGGCACCAGCAGCTCACGCACCTGCGCCGCGATACCGGTGCGGGCGCGGCGGCGATCCACCAGTGCGCGGCACTGCGCCAGGCACATCGCCCAGGTGTGTTTATTGGCTTGCGGCAGTGGCTGTTCCAGCACCGCGGGGTCGAGCGCGAACAGATTGTGCGGCCGACCGAAGCGCGGTGGGATACCGGTGACCTGCTGGATCCGGTCGGCGTAAGGCGGCTCGGGGAAGCGGAATTCGGCACGTGCCAGCGGCAGCGGGGCGCCCAGCAGGTCGCCCATCACCTGATTCATCGCGGTCACGTCGCGCTCGACGAGGAATTGCCGCACATCGGCGGGCACCGCCTCGTCGTGCACCCAGGCCACGAACTCGCCCGCGTTCCATTCCGCGACCGGCAGGCAGAAGGTGAAGCTCAGTTCCAGATAGCGCAACGCGAACGCGATCGCCTCGCCCAATGTCGGACTGCTCACGCAGGCGAATCCGAAGATCCCGAAGGTGGTGATCCGGTAGCGCCGGCCGACCTCCACGCCCAGCGCGGGCACGCCGGCGAGTTCGCGGACCAGGTTCCGGATGACCGCGAGTTCGAGGTGCGCGTCGATCTGCGCGTCGGGGTTGCGCAGCGTCGACTCGCTCAGTCCCGTCCCGGCCAGCATCCGGGCGCTGGGCACCCCGTGCTCGTCCGCGTAGCCGACCATCAGCGCCACGCTGGCGATACCGCGCGGGAAATTCCAGTCGCGAATCCCAGGATCGAGCAATCGCTGTCCCGGATCGGAGGTCATGTTGCCATTATGGCCGAATTTGTCGATCGAGTCGTCAACCGGCCCTACAGTGGAGAGGAACGTCTGTGGGGCGAATCACAGACGGTAGCGGCATCGATCAGCAGGCAGCAGCACATGACACAGCGCACAGGTCCCTCGATCCTCATCATCGGCGCCGGGTTCGGCGGCATCGGCATAGCGATCGAGCTGCGCCGACACGGGTTCAGCGATATCACCCTCCTGGAACGTGCCGACGACCTCGGCGGCGTATGGCGGGAGAACACCTACCCGGGCGCCGCCTGCGATGTGCCCTCCCCACTCTACTCCTTCTCGTTCGAACCGAAACCGGACTGGCCGCAGCGCTATTCGGGCCGGGCCGCCATTCACGACTATCTGCGCGGCGTGGCCCAGCGGCATCAGCTGCTCGACGCCGTCGTATTCGGCGCCGAGGTCACCGACGCCGAATTCGACGAGGTCACCGCCCGCTGGACCGTGCGCACCGCCGACGGAACGGATCGGACCTGCGACATCCTGATTCCCGCCGTCGGCCAGCTGTCCCGCCCAGCGCTGCCCGCCATCCCGGGCCTGGAAACCTTCGCGGGCAAGGCTTTCCATTCCGCCGCATGGGACGACAGCGTCGAGCTGACCGGTAAGCGAGTCGCCTGCATCGGCACCGGAGCCAGTGCCGTCCAATACATTCCGGAGATCCAGCCGAAGGCCGGTCGCCTCACCCTGTTCCAGCGCACCCCCGCCTGGGTGATCCCCAAGTTCGACACCGACTACTCCCCGGTCCAGCACAAACTCTTCGCCCGCCTGCCCGGCGTGCTGCTCGCCGAGCGCTTCGGCTGGTGGGCCCTGGCGGAATTCATCTCGCTGGGCCTGGTGGAGTTTCCGGCGATCGCGCGGCTCGTGGCGAAGATCGCCTCCCGGCATCTGCGTAAGCAGGTGGCCGACCCCGCGTTGCGCGCCAAGCTCACGCCCGACTATCCGATCGGGTGCAAGCGCGGCCTCTTCTCCAACGACTACTACCCGGCGCTGACTCAGCCCAATGTGCACGTCGAGACCGCGACCATCACCGAGATCACCCCCGAGGGCATCCGCACGGCGGACGACACGCTGCACGAGGCCGACGTGATCATCTACGGCACCGGGTTCAAGGGCACCGAATTCCTCTGGCCCATGCGGATCTTCGGCCGCGGCGGCCGCAAGCTCGCCGACGCCTGGGCGGACGGCGCGCACGCCTACTACGGCATCACCGTGCCGGAATTCCCGAATCTGTTCCTGGTCTACGGCCCGAACACCAACCTCGGTGTCGGTTCCATCATCTACATGATGGAATCGCAGGCCCGCTACATCCGCCAGGCCGTCCAATTCCTCGCCGATCGTCCCGGCCACTCGCTCGAGGTGCGCGCGGAACTCGAAGCGGAATACAACGACGCCCTGCAGAAACGCCTGGCCCGCACGCCGTGGAACTTCTGCACCAGCTGGTACCGCACCGCCTCCGGTCGCATCACCAATAACTGGCCGGGCTCGCAGACCAGCTACCGCCGCCGGATCCGCACCCTGGATCCCGCCGACTACACCCTGACCCGCACGACGTAACAGTCGCCCCCGTCCACACGTGGAGGCGTCCTATCGCCGACCCCGCACTGGCAGACTTGATCCGTGCATGAGCTGACGACCGCGCCCCCGCCCGGTTCCCCAGAACACGGCCCACTGCGGCCGATCGAGCTGGCGACCGGGGCGGTGCTGGGCGGAGTGACGGTCGGCCTGGTCACCGTAGGGGCGGTCGTACCGCTCGCGGCCGCCCTGCAATTGGTGGCCGCGGTACCGATGGGCATGCTGGCGCACCGCTATCGGCTGCGCGCGCTGGCCACCACGACGGTCGCGGCCACCCTGGTGACCTTTGTCGCAGCCGGCATGATGCCCGCGATCGGGATTCTCGGGACCGCCACCATCGGCGGCATCATCGGCGGGGTGAAACGCCGGGGCGGCGGCTTCTTCTCGGTGCTCGGGCTGGCAGTGCTGGCCGGGGTGGCCTGGGGGTTCTTCTCGGTCGCCATGCTGTTGCTGTTCACCCAGACCCGCATGCTGTTCTTCCATTCCATCCGGGATACCGCACGCGGCACGCAGAAGATTCTGGAACGCGCTCCGCAACTCGCGCCGCTCGGGCAAGCCGTGGCCGACATCACCGACGCGGTGCTGCGCTGGTGGTGGCTCTATATCGGGGGTGGCGTCGCCGCCGGTGTGCTGGTGAGCGCGCTGGTGTCCTGGTTCGTCCTCGGTTCGGTGCTGGACCGGCTGGCCTGGCTGCCGAGCCGGGACCGTCTGGACGCGCCGGTCGACGACCGGCCGATCGCGCCGCTGCCGGTGACGTTGCGGGGCGCGGGTTTCCGCTACCCCGGCGCCCGGGGCGAGGCATTGCACGAGATCGATCTGTCGGTGCGGGTCGGCGAGTTCCTGGCGGTCGTCGGTCACAACGGTTCCGGCAAGTCGACGCTGACCCGGTTGCTGGCCGGGCTGCCGCCGACCACCGGCGCGGTAGAGCGGCCCGGGTCGGCCGGCCTCGGACATCTCGGCGGCACCGCGCTGGTGTTGCAACGGCCGGAGAGTCAGACGCTCGGCGTGCTGGTCGCCGACGATGTGGTCTGGGGTCTACCCGAGGAATTGGCCGGCCAGGTGGATGTCGAGGGCTTGCTCACCGAGGTGGGCCTGGCGGGGATGGGCGGCAAGGAGACAGCGGCGCTGTCCGGTGGCCAGCAGCAGCGGCTGGCGGTGGCGGCCGCCCTGGCCCGGCGGCCCGCGCTGCTCATCGCCGACGAAGCCACCTCGATGATCGACCCCGACGGCCGCGCGGAACTGGTGTCCCTGCTGGCTGATCTGCCGAAGCGGCATCCGATGGCGGTGGTGCTGGTGACCCATCACGAAGCCGACGCGGCGGCGGCGCAGCGAGTGGTGCACCTGGCCGACGGACGCGCGGTCGAGAAGCTGCCCGCGTGGCCCCGGCCGGTGCGCGACGACCGGCGGCACCCGATGGGAGCGCCGCTGCTGGAATTGCGCGACGTCCACTACGTCTACAACCGCCGCACACCGTGGGAGGCCGCTGCCTTACACGGCGTCGACCTGTCGGTGCGGCGCGGTGAAGCGTTGCTCGTGGTCGGCGGCAATGGTTCCGGAAAGTCCACGCTGGCGTGGATTCTCGCCGGACTCATCGAACCCACCGCGGGCCGTTGCCATCTCGAAGGCAAACCGGTGAGCAAGCAGATCGGCCGGGTCGAGCTGGCCTTCCAGCACTCCCGGCTGCAATTACAGAAGCAGACCGTCGGCGACGAGATCGCCGACTGGGGCGGCCGGGCCACCGGTACCGGCGCGGTCGGCCGCGCGCTGGATGCGGTGGGCCTGGATCGTTCGATGGCAACCCGTTCCATCGAGGAACTCAGTGGCGGCGAAGCGAAACGGGTGGTGCTCGCCGCGATCGTGGCGAGCCGTCCGCAGGTGGTGGTGCTGGACGAACCGCTGGCGGGGCTGGACCCGCGCGGCCGCGCCGATATCGTCGAGTTGCTTGCCCGCCTGCGCGATTCCGGGTTGACGCTGATCGTCATCTCACACGACGTTGCCGACATGGCGGCGGTGTGCGACCGCACGGTGCATCTGGCGGAGGGGCGCGTTCTGGAAGCCGACCCGCTGCTGGGTGACGCGAAAAACGCAGCGTGGCAATCGCATTCGCCGCATCGCACCGGCGACCCCGCGTGGCGGCTCGAACAGGGAGGACAGGCATGAGCATGGTGCTGTTCCGTCAGGTGCCGGTGAGCAGCCCGGTGCACAGCCTGTGGGCGGGCACCAAGATGATCGCGGCGTTCCTGATCAGCGTGGTCCTGATGTTCCGGCCGTCCTGGCTGATGCTCGGAATCATGATCGTGTTCCTGCTCGCGATCGGCTACACCGCCCGATTGCCGTTGAATACCCTGCCGCGGCTGCCGCTGCTGTTCTGGGTCCTGGTCGCCGCGGGCGGCTTGTTGAACCTGGCCGTCGGCCCGAAGTCGGTGCTCGCCTTCTTCCAGATTTTCGTCTTCGGCCTGGTGCTGGTGGCGGCTTCGTTCCTGATCGCGTGGACCACCCCGATGGGCGAAATCGCGCCCGCCCTGGCGAAATTGGGCGCACCGCTGCGTAGACTGCGCCTGCCCGTGGACGAATGGGCCGTCGTCGTCGCCCTTATGCTGCGCAGCCTGCCCCTACTGCTGGAAGAGATCCGAATCCTGCGTGCGGCCCGCAAGCTTCGACCGAAGGACCGGCTGCTCGAACGGGCCGCCGATACCGCGCTCATCGATATCCTCACCGCCGCCATGGCCGTCGCCACCCGCCGCGCCAGCGAGCTCGGCGAGGCCATCACCGCGCGCGGCGGCACCGGTCAGCTCACCGCGCATCCCAGCGCTCCGACCCGGCGCGACGCGTTCGCTCTCGGGGTCGTCGTCGCGGTGTGCGCGGGTGCGGTGCTGCTCGACTGGGTGATCTGACTGGTGCCGGGCAATATGGAACCGCGGGGCGCTCTGCCGCGTCCATATAACTGACGGAGCGAGACGAGGGGATAACCGCATGGCCGGCATGGAGGGTGAGGCGCTACGCGCTCGCAACGAGGCATTGCGCGGGGAGGTGGATTCCCTGCTCTCGATCTTCGAGCAGCAGCAGCGCGAATTCGCGGCGGCGCAGGCGCGATTGGCGACGGCCACGGTGTCCGCGTGGTCCACCGACAACCTGATCCGGGTCACCGCCAATTCCGCCGGGGTTCCGGTCGAGGTGCACGTCGATCCGGAGGCGTTCAAACGGTCCACGCCGGAGAAGCTGGGCCGCTCGATCACCGAGGCCACCCAGGCCGCCGCCAATCTGGCCGGCGAGGAGGCGCGGCGCGCGTTCGGGTCGGTCGGGCAGCTCGGCGTCGACATTCCGGATCTGCCCGATCTGGTGCCCGGCGCGCCCAGCATCAAAGACTTGGTGCACCAGCTGCTCCCGGATCCCGCCGCCGCGCCGGAGGAGCCGGTCGAGCTCGATCCGGAGGCCGAAGAGGAGTACTACCGCAACCGCAGCTACCTGGAGGGCGGCAAATGAGCACCCTGAAGGTCGACCCGGACGCGCTCGCCGCCACCAAGCCGGGCATTGCCACGGTCGCCGACAAGGTCATCGCCGCGATCAAGAACGTGCAGACCGTGGTCCAGGCCGAGGGCGAATGCTGGGGCGCCGACGAGATCGGCGAGAATTTCGCCAAGAAGTACGTCCCGGACGCCGAGTCCGGTTTGCAGGGCATCGAAGCGCTCGGCAAATGTGTGGAATCCCTCGCGGGCGGTGTCGACTCGATCGCCCAGGCGTTCCAGCAGCAGGACGACGCGAATGCCAAAGCCTTGGAAAAGGCGAAAAGCCAGATCTGAAATCCTCGATTTGCCAAGGTGATTCGCGGACATTTCAAACCCACCGGTATGCCCCGGATTCTGGGGTCCCCGCCGGCTACGGCACGGTAAATTGACCTTCTGCGCCATTGTTGCCTGGATCAGATCCGACCTGCATGGCTTCGGGGGGAAGGATTTTCGGCTCGCAGGGCGTTGGTAGGGATTGCACGAATCTGATGAAGATGGGAAACCGGGAAATGTTCCTCCGTAAGATCACCGCGGCCGCCGCACCGCTTGTCGTCGCGGTTGCCGTCGGTTCCGGCACCGCGTCCGCGGAACCGGCCGCCGCACCCCCGATCGGGTACCAGACGAAACTGGTGGGCGAGAAGATCATCACCACCATCACCGGCGGCTCGTTCGAGCTCGCCGGCAACTCGGTGGATATCAACGACGCCCACGGCAACGCGGTGGTCACACTGCCGCTGTCGTTCCGGCACGACGGCTTGGAATTCCCGCTACCGCACGCGCTCCGAGACGGCGGCACCACCCTCGAACTGACCGCGGTCAAGGATTTCACCAAGGCCGCCCCCGTCGCGCCGATCGCCTCTCCGTTGGAGAACCGGCGGGCAATGGATCAGTTCAGCTCGCAGTTCGCGGTCGCCTCCACCATCGGTGGTTTCATCGGCACCGTGATCGGCGCGGCCATCGGTTTGATCGGCTTCGCCGGGGGCGTCTTCGGCCTCGCGACCATCGTGACCGGTGCGGCGATCGGCGGCCTGGTCGGCACCATCATCGCCGGCGGACCCACGCTGATCATCGCCGGCATCGAGTTGCTGGAGACGCTGAACGCGCCGGACGGCACCACCAAGTGGGCCGACAACAAGTAGACCACCTGTCCCACCCCTCGGATGCGGTGCGTACCGGTTCACCGGTACGCACCGTGTCTACCTCATCGGTCGTGACAGCCGTCCGAAACCGGTACTCCCGCAAAACGATCCGCGAGATAGTTCATCGCCCCGAAGGCCTCGCCGACAGCGGCGGGGTTGTGTCCGGGCAGGCCGGAATGCACGACCCTGATGTCCGCGCCCTGCGCACAGTAGTGCTGGGTCAACGCGGTGAAGCCCGCCACGGGAATCACATCGTCGGTAGTGCTGTGGTACAGGTACATCGGTGCGACCGGTGCTGGGCCGCCGAGTTCCTGCCGCGCGACGGCAGCGCGAAAAGCCGGATGGGACAACAGATCCGGGACAGCGGCGAAATCCGCCACGCGCGCCCCGTTGTATTTGAGGATCAGTTCCTCACCGCAGGCGCCGGCGTCCTCGACCAGCATCGCGCGGCCGCGATCGTTGAGCAGCTCAGCCACTCCGGCCTCCGGGGTATTGCGAACCGCGGTGTGCACGATGAGCAAAGCCAGCCCGGCCTGCATGCCGCCCTCGACACCGCGGGCGATGGCGGGCAGATCAGCCGGAACGCCACCCGCGGTGATCCCGGCGAACCCCAGCTCCGGCGCATACGCCGGCTGTGACTGCGCAGCCCACAGCGTCGCGAACGCACCGCCCGAATAGCCGTACGCGCCGAGCGGACTCGTCGCATCGACGCCACCGAGGGCGAAAGCGCGAGCCGCGCGAATCCCGTCGAGTACACCGCGGCCGGAGGTCACCCCATCGAGGAAGCGGGACTCCGGCCCCTCGTAGTCACTGGTCACCACGGCCCAGCCGCGACGCAGCGCGTCAGCCATGAACGGTGCGTCGATCAGGGTGTTCAGTCCGACCGGCCACCCGCCGCGCAGTGCATACGACGGTGCGCAACGGGTGCCCAGGCTGTCCTCGGCGACCTGATACGACAGCAGTGGACGCGCACCCGGGCCCGGCCACGGCGTATTCGGGACCAGCACCGTGGTCATATTCGCGTTCGGCCGGCCCGCCGAATCGGTGCTGCGATACAGCAACTGCCAGGTCTGGACGGGCAGCGGCAGGCCGAACAATGCGATCTGCCGCGATTTGAGAACCGCGCCGTTCGGGACCTCGGCGATATTCCCGGGGGCCGCGTAGAACGGGTCGTCGTCGGGACGTGGCACCGGCTCCGCGCGCGCTGATACTCCGCCCGAAAATAGCGTGACACTTGAAATCAGCACCGCGACAAGTGCTGCCGAAACTCCGGACAGCAGTGCACGGCCGATTACATTACTGGTAGAGAGCTTTTCTGGTATTTCACGAACAGTCCATGATCCGAATCTCAGGCGAGTAGCTATTCGGTAGCCGTTCACTGTTTCAAGGATACGCGACCACCCCGCGCGCAGGGGTCGATACAAACGAAGTGTCGCCGCTTCAATTTGCGCGGCCGGGATGCGCACCGCGCGCTTCAGCGAGCTCCGGTGCGGTGATGTGCCCATCCGCGGCTCCTGCATCGATCGAGGCGCCGGCCGTCGGGGCCGCCGACGACCTCCACCTCGAGGTCACTCGACCGTAGCCGCCCCGGCGACCCCCGACAACGATCGAGGCACGAGCGTCGAACCCGCCGTCGCAGTCCCCCGCCCCGCGCGAGGTGGCTAGAGTGATCGAAAGTGCCCTGCGTGCAAGAGATTCGACGCAGGACCATGGCGGAATCACGTAGGGAGCTACCGACGATGCGGTTCGGCAACGGCCTTGACATTCCCGAGGGACACGCCGATTTGTGCGCCCCGGACAAGCTCGCCCTGATCGTCTACGACATGCAGGTCGGAGTCCTGTCCCAACTGCCCGACGGCCCCGACATCATCGAGCGCGTGGTCCGCGTCGTCGACGCCGCCCGCGCCGGCGGCTACCCCGTCATCTTCCTGCGCCACTTCTTCCTCCCGCCTCGCCTCAGCGGCCGCTTCGCACTGCGCATGGCGATGAGCTGGCAGGGCGCCGAAACCGTCGAAGAGCTGAAGCCCATCCTGCAGCGCGACACTCCGGCCTTCGAACTGGTCCCCGAACTCCAGCCCCGCCCCGACGAAGTCGTCTTCGACAAGACCACCATGTCCGCCTTCGAAGGCACCCCGCTCGCGGCCACCCTGCGCGACCTGGGCATTCATGGCTACGCCATCGTCGGCGTCGCCCTCGAGATCGGCATCGCGCCCACCGTCACGCATTCCACCGACCTCGGTTTCGTCCCGATCGTGGTGCGCGACGCCGTCGGCGGCCGCGACCAGGAGGCGATGGACCGCGCCTACGCGGACTTCGAATTCCAAGGCCACGCCCTCGTCACCGACTCCGCCACCCTCATCCCCGCCCTACGCGGCTAGCTCACTCTTCGCCCAGCCAGGCCGGATGCCAGAGGCGACCGGTTTCGGTCCAGTTCATGAAACGCACGACCCCGACGATCTTCGGAGTCACCCAGACGGCTTCCTTCCGCTCCTCGGCGGTGAGGTCGTTGTCGAAGGGGCTGGTTTTGCGTTCGAGTTTGCTCAGGCGTGTGGCGAGAGACCGCATCACCTCGTCGCCGAAGCCGGTGCCCACCCGGCCGACGTAGATGAGGCGGCCCTCGTGCGGAATGCCGACGAGCAGGGACTTGAAGTTGCGGGCATCGCTGCGGCGCCAGCCCCCGACTACCACCGCGAGTGTGCGCCAATTGCGTTGCTTGACCCAAGAATGCCCGCGCTTGCCGGGCAGATAGACCGAGTCCTTGCGTTTGGCGATGACGCCTTCCAGGCTCTGGTCCTGGCTGTAGCGCAGGGCGGCCGCACCCGGCCCGTCGAGACGCGGTGGCACCCGCATCGAGGGGGCGGTGGCGGCGAGAGCTTCCAGCACCCGGCGGCGATCCGCATACCGTTTGCGGATCAGGGACGTGCCGTCCAGATAGAGGACATCGAAGGCGACGAAGACGGCGCGAGCCGCATCCGCTTGCAGCAGACCCAGATTGGCGACGCCGTGGTCGTCGAACACCACGGCCTCACCGTCGAGCACGACGTCGTGATCGGACAGTTCGGTGGCGAGCGGGCCAATGCCCGGATACCGGTCGGTCACCACGTTGCCGCGGCGGCTGCGCAGTATGAGTGTGCCGGAAGAGATTTCGGCGATCAGGCGGAAGCCGTCCCACTTGGTCTCGAACGACCATTCGGCATCATCGAGTTCGCCGACATCGCCCTCGGTAGCGAGCATCGGCTCCAGCCCACGGGGGAACGGGGCCGAGGCCTGCCGGGATACCTTCTCCGGGCGGATTCCGTTCGGCTCCGCCGCACCGCGTTTCTTCTTACTCGGTGACTCGCCGGACGCTTCGGGATTCTGATCGCGCATCAGATGCATGAGCCACTGGTTGCCGTTGGTCTGGATCAGCGCGTAGCGCCCGTTGAGCCGTTCCCCGTGAAAACGGACGATGACCTCGTCGTCGCGCCACTTCTCGGTCTCGTAGGTGCCGGTATCCCAGATCGTCATCTCGCCCGCGCCGTACTGCCCCTTCGGGATGGCGCCGTGGAAGTGCAGGTATTCCAGCGGATGGTCCTCGGTGTGCACGGCGAGCCGGTTCTGTTCCGAGGTGGTCGGCGGCCCTTTGGGCACCGCCCACGAGGCCAGTACGCCGTCGCGTTCGAGTCGCACGTCCCAATGCAACCGGCGGGCGTGATGTTCTTGCACGACGAACCGATTGCCCTCGGTAGCCTTCGGCGGCGAAACGGGCACTGGTTCCGGCGTGCGCTCCGGATCACGCATGGACCGATACTTGGTCAGCGCGTCGTTCTTCGAGGCCTCCAGCGGTGGATCGAGTTCGGCCAGCAGATCACCGTCGTCCCGCCATCGGGCCAGCACCTCGTCGAACCGCAAGTGCCGCAGCTTCTTCCGATTCTCGATCTCTTCCCAGTCGCGCGGCGCGGCGGCAGTGGGTTCGGCCCGCCCGCGCAGCGAGTACGGCGCGATGGTGGTCTTGGCCGGGTTGTTCTGGCTCCAGTCGACGAAAACCTTTCCCGCCCGGACATTCTTGGCCATCGTCGCCGTCACCAGATCCGGGTGTAGCTTCTCCAGATTCGTCGCCACCTGCTTGGCCACGGTCGACGCGCCGCCGGGACTCAATGTCTTGTCCAGCGGCACATAGAGGTGAATCCCCTTGCTACCGCTGGTCACCGGAAACGTGCGCAGCCCGATGCCCTCGACCATCTCGCGCACCAGCAGGGCCACGCGCGCGCACTCGGGCAGCCCGGCGCCGGGCCCGGGATCCAGATCGAAGACGATCCGGGTGGCGTAGCCGATCCGATCACCGTCGAACCGCCATTGCGGCACATGGATTTCCAGCGCCGCCTGCTGTGCCAGCCAGGCCAGCCCGCCCTCCGAATCGACCACGGGATACTCGGCACGCCGCGAGGAATGTTCGACGGTGTGGCGTTCCATCCAGTCCGGCGCGTGCGACGGCAGGTTCTTCTCGAAGAACGAGGATTCCTCGACGCCGTTGGGCCAGCGCTTCCGGGTGACCGCCCGGCCCGCGATATGCGGCAGCATGGCTGGCGCGATGGCCGTGTAATAGGCGATGACCTCGCCTTTTGTCGTACCCGTGGCTGGATACAGCACCTTGTCGAGGTTGGTCAGATCAACCTCGACAGGGGCTCGGCCCGGGCTGCCACCGAACTCGCGGCGGGGAGACATAGCTGAATTCTAGTGGCGGGAACCGGTAATCGGTCCCCGCCGCGCGTCACGCCTTCGAGCCGGGCTGCGAACCGGGCTGCTCCGGCGGCACCGCCTTCTTGGCGGCCTCCTGCACCTTGTCGATCTTGTCCGTGTACTTGCCCTGGGTCTTCTTGTCGACGAAATCGCCGGCCTTGTCGACCGCGCCGTGGATCTTGTCGGCGTTCTTGGCCGCCATATCCTTACCCTTGCCGACCAGGCCTTTGAGACTGTCCGCGAAACTCATTCCCGGGTCCTTCCTTGTCGATCGAGCTGAAGTCGAAACCGACTGGTTTCAACCAATATCCTCCCACCAGGCCTTTTCCTTGGCCATAACGGGAAGCGCCTGGGGATCGATGCGCTGACCGGGCATCGGGACGGCGATCCTGGTACCGGCCTTCGCCGCGGCCTGAACCATCCGCCGCACCGGCTCCGACCAGCCGTGGAAGGCGAGGTTGAAGGTCGCCCAGTGGATCGGCACCAGCAGGCCGTGCGCGGCGTCGCCGCGACACAGATCGGCGTGCGCGCGCACCGCCTCCTCCGGGTTCATGTGCACATCCGCCCAGCGCGGGTCGTAGGCGCCGATGGGCAGCAGGGTCAGATCGAACGGGCCCAGGGCGGCGCCCGCGTCGGCGAACACCTTGGTGAACCCGGTATCGCCGCCGAAATACACCCGCCGGGTGGGACCGACGATGGACCACGACGCCCACAGCGTGGTGTTGCGCACCAGGCCGCGGCCGGAGAAGTGCCGGGCCTCGGTACAGGTCAGCACCAGATCGGTGCCATCGCGCTCCCGGCCCAGTGCGGCCAGGGAAACCGAGCCGCCCCAATCCAATTCGACGATCCGATGCTCGGGCACACCCCAGTGCCGCAGGTGCGCGCCGATGCCGAGCGGCACCAGGAACGGCACCGACTGCCCGGTCACCAGTTCCCGGATGGTCGCCTTGTCCAGATGGTCGTAGTGATCGTGGGAGATGATCACCGCGTCCAGCGGGGGCAGTTCCGAGAGCGGCATCGGCACCGGGTGCAACCGCGCCGGGCCGACCAGCGCGGACGGCGAAACCCGTTCGCTCCACACCGGATCGGTGAGAACCCGGTACCCGTCCACCTCGATGAGCGCCGAGGCGTGGCCGTACCAGGTGACCGCGAGATCGGCCGCCGCCGTCGGGACCGGCGGGGTCTGCAGGGGCACCACCCCGCGCGGGCGGCCGACATTACGACGGGTCAGCATCGAATACAGCAGGGACGGAGCCGAACCCGGCGCGATCTGACTGCTCGGCTCGGTGTTGTGGAACTGACGGTTGCGGTAGCTCGCGGCGCCGGAGGCGTAGGGCGCGATCGCCGACATCGAGGCGCCGATCGCCGACGGAATATCCCACACCGCGCGGACCAGCCAGCCGATACCCACCGCACCGGCCGCGGCGCCCAGTACCTTTTTCACTTTCATGGCCGTATCCCCTTATCGCCCAACGAATTTCGCCGCACGTTTCTCTTCCCGCGCCAGCCGGCCCTCCTGGGCGTCGGCACTGCCCCACGCCGCCTCCAGGGCCGCGCGCTGCTGCGCCGTATCCGGCTCGCGGGTGCCGTCGTCGTTGAGTACCAGTTTGAGGTGCCGCAGCGACAGCGGCGCGAGTTCGGCGATCGACTTGGCCCACGCCTGCGCGTCGGCGAGCGTGCCGAGCCGATTGGCGAACCCGTAGGCGTAGGCGTCGGACGCCGTCACCCGCTCCGCGCCGAGCAGAATGCCGCGCGCGGGGCCGCCGCCGATCAGCGAAACCAGCCGCCGGATCGTCCACCGATCCACCGAAATGCCAAGCTTGGCAGCGGGAATCGCGATGTAGGACTCCGGCGACATCACCCGGAGATCCGAGGCCAGCGAAATCTGCACGCCCGCGCCGAGCGCCCCGCCGTTGATCGCCGCGATCACCGGGATCGGAGCCGACTCGATGGTGTGCAGCATGTCCATCAGATCCGCGAGGAACTGCTCGGAATAGACGCCGGACAGGTCCGCGCCGGCGCTGAACAGCGGTCCACGACCGGTCAGCACGATGACCCGCGCGTCCTCCTCGACCGCCCCCAGCACCGCCTCGCGCAGTAGGACCACGAGGTCGTTGTTGAGCGCATTGCGACGGTCTTCGCGCTGCATTTCGATGGTGACGACATCACCATCGCGGCTAACTCCGAGCATGCATACTCCCCGGCTCAACGTATTGTTTGATTACCTTTACTGTGCCACAGCCCAGGGCCGTGTTCGCTCAGGGCGTTACGATCACCACTCGTGCCGACAGATTTCGAGATCCTGGTGATCGGTGCTGGTCAGGCTGGGCTGTCGGCGGGTTATCACTTGCGGCGACTCGGTCTGGAGCCGGAGCGCGACTTCCTGATCGTGGACCACGCGCCGGGCCCGGGCGGCGCCTGGCAATTCCGGTGGCCCTCGCTGACGCTGACCACGGTCAACCGCGTGCACGACCTGCCGGGCATGTCATTCGCCGAAACATTGCCTCCCGGCTCGGAATCAGCGCCCGCGGCCACCGCGGTGCCGCACTACTACGAGCTGTACGAGAAGGAATTCGACCTGCGGGTCCGGCGGCAGGTCAGCGTGCGGGTGGTCTGCGACCGCACGGCGGACGGACAACGCTGCGACGGGCGCGGAGAAATACTGAGCGCGGAAACCGACTCGGCCGGAACCTTGCGGGCGCGTGGGCTGATCAACGGAACCGGCACCTGGGAGCATCCGTTCATTCCGGTCTACCGCGGCGCCTCGACCTTCGCCGGCCGGCAGATGCACACCCGCGATTACCGCACCGCCGCCGAATTCCGCGGCAAGCACGTGGTGATCGTGGGCGGCGGCATTTCGGCGGTGCAGTTGCTCGACGAGATTTCCGAGGTCACCACGACCACCTGGGTGACGCGCCGGGCACCGGTCTTCCGGGACGAGGATTTCGGCCCCGACGCCGGACGAGCCGCGGTGGCCGCGGTGGAGGATCGGGTGCGACGCGGGCTGCCGCCGGGATCGGTGGTGTCGGTGACCGGGCTGCGCTGGGACGATCGGCTGCGCGCCGCCAAGGCACGCGGAGCGCTGGAGCGGTTGCCGATGTTCGACGCGATCGAGCCCGACGGGGTGCGCTGGGCCGACGGATCGTTCCAACCTGCCGACGTGATTCTGTGGGCCACCGGATTCCGCAGCGCCCTGGACCATCTGGCGCCGCTGCGGCTGCGCGGACCCGGCGGCGGCATCACCATGACCGGCCGGCTGGCCACCCAGGTCGCCGTCGACCCGCGCGTGCACCTGATCGGCTACGGCCCGTCGGCCAGCACCATCGGCGCCAACCGCGCGGGCCGGGCCGCCACGCGTGAACTCGTCGACTATCTGGGGATTACTGGTAACCCGCGGTGAAGGTGTCCGGATCCGGGCCGATGCGCTCGCCGGCGTCCATCGAGTCGATCGCCGACATCTGGCCCTCGTTGAGTTCGAAGCCGAAGACGTCGAAGTTCGACACGATGCGCGCCGGAGTCACCGACTTCGGAATCACGATGGTGCCGCGCTGCAGATGCCAGCGGATGATCACCTGGGCCGGGGTGCGCCGCAGTTCCTCCGCGATGGCGACGATGGTCGGATGATCGAGCAGAGTGCCCTGCCCCAGCGGACTCCACGCCTCGGTGGCGATCGCGTTGGCGGCGTGGAATTCGCGTAGTTCGCGCTGCCCCAACCGCGGATGTAGTTCGATCTGATTGACCGCCGGAACCTCACCGGTCTCGCTGATCAATCGCTCCAATTGCGGCACCGTGAAATTCGATACCCCGATCGAACGGACCCGGCCCTGCGCCTTCAAGGCCTGAAAGGCCCGGAAGGTATCGACGAACTTCCCCGCCACTTCCACCGGCCAATGGATCAGGTAGAGGTCCAGATAATCCAGACCCAGCTTTTCCATGCTGGCATCGAACGCACGCAAGGTGGAGTCGTACCCCTGCTCCGAGTTCCACAGCTTGGTCGTGACATACACCTCGTCCCGAGGCAGTCCCGATTCGCGGATCGCCCGCCCGGTGCCCTCCTCGTTGGCGTAGATGGCGGCGGTGTCGATACTCCGGTACCCCGCCTGTAGCGCGGCCGTCACCACCTCGGACACCTCGTCGGACGGCACCTGGAACACGCCGAACCCGAGCTGCGGGATCACGTTTCCGTCATTGAGGATTATCGAGGGAATAGCGCAGGTCTCGCTTTTGAAGGTCACGTTCCGACCGTAGAAGTGCGACGCCCGCCCGTCAACGAACCTGCGGGCGTGTTGGCGGTGAAAAAGCTGCCGACCAGCACTTTCCGCGCCGACGTGCCGCCGCGCACACGGATCAACCCGGCAAACCGAGCCGGCGGTAGCGGTGCCGGCGGCGGCGCTGCAGCTCTGCCGCGGAGTGCGAACGGAGCTGAGCGAGTTCCTCGGCGATGGCCTGGACCATGCGGCGGGCGAAGGCGGTGGGTTCGTCGGCGGCGTCGGGGATTTCGGGGATTATGCGATCGACTATGCCATCCGCGAGCAGGTCGGCCGAGCGAATGCGCTGAGCCGCGGCCAAGTCCGCGGCGTGCGCCGTGTCCCGGTGGACGATGGCGCTGGCGCCCTCGGGTGGGAGCGGAGCAAGCCAGGCGTGCGTGGCGGCCAGGACCCGATCGGCCGGGAGCAGGGCCAGTGCGCCGCCGCCGGTGCCCTGGCCGAGCAGGACGGAGATGGTCGGGGTGTCGAGGGTGGTCAGATCGGCCAGGCAGCGGGCTATTTCGGGAGCCAGGCCGCGTTCCTCGGCCTCCTTGGAGAGGGCGGCGCCGACGGTGTCGATGACCAGGACCAGCGGGACGTGCAGTTCGCGGGCCAGAGCCATACTGCGCCGGGCTTCGCGTAAAGCGGCCGGGCCCATGGTGGTCTCGCCCTGCTGACCCACGCGGTCATGGCCGAAGACGACGCAGGGCTGGCCGCGGAAACGGGCCAGCGCCAGCACGACCGTGCGGTCGGATTCGCCCTGACCGGTCCCGCTCAGCGGAACCCGCTGGGTCACATGGCGTAAGAGGTCGCGAATACCGGGACGATCGGAGCGGCGAGACGCCAGCACCGATTGCCACGCCGTGATGTCGGCCGACGCGGCAGCCGGAATCTCTTGCACCACAGGCTGACTCGGGAGCACCTCGCCGCTGAGCACGCTCAAGGCGCGGTGGGCGATACGACGGAAGACCGAGATCGGTACCACACCGTCGATGACGCCGTTGCGGTACAGATTCTCGGCGGTTTGCACCCCCTCCGGAAAATCCTTGCCGTACAAGGCTTTATAAACCCGAGGGCCGAGGAACCCGATCAGGGCGCCCGGTTGCGCGAAGGTGATGTGACCCAGCGATCCCCAAGAGGCGAACACTCCGCCCATAGTCGGGTCGCGCAGGTAGACGAGATAGGGATGGCCCGCCGCCTTGTGCACCGCTACCGCGGCGGCGATCTTCACCATCTGCACGAAAGCTACTGTGCCCTCTTGCATTCGGGTGCCGCCGGAGGTGGGTGAGGCGATCAGCGGCAAACCGAGCGCGGTGGCACGTTCGACCGCGGTGACGATGCGCTCCGCCGCCGCCACACCGATCGAACCCGCCAAAAACTCGAACTCACAGGCGATTACGGCGACCTCACGACCGCGCAGCAGCCCCGCACCGGTGCGCACCGACTCGTCGACGCCCGCCGACCGCTCCGCCGCACGCAGTTCCTCGCGATATCGCGGGGATCCGGCCACCGACAGTGGTGGCCGGTCCCAGCTGACGAACGAGCCCGAATCGAGCAGCTGCTCGAGCAACTCCCGCGCTGAAATCCGCATCGGGCGAGCGTAAATCCCCCGTGGACCCCGGCGTACGCCGGGGCGACGAGGTTACCTGCCGGAGGGCTCAGTAACCCTGCATCACCTTGCGCAGGGCGTACTCGGTGAGCGAGACCAGCGCCTGCTTGGCGGGCTCGCGCCGGCGGGCGTCGATCGAGAGGATCGGCACGTCCGCGGAGACCGCGAGAGCCTGGCGGATGTCCTCGATCGGGTAGCGCGGCGCGTCGTCGAATTCGTTGAGCGCCACCAGGAACGGTAGGTTGCGCGCCTCGAAGTAGTCGACGGCCGCGAAGCTGTCCTCGAGCCTGCGGGTGTCGACCAGCACCACCGCGCCGATGGCGCCGCGGATCAGGTCGTCCCACATGAACCAGAACCGGTATTGGCCGGGTGTACCGAACAGGTACAGCACCAGATCGTCGGCGAGACTGATCCGGCCGAAGTCCATCGCCACCGTGGTGGTCGACTTCATCGGAATGCCGGTCAGGTTGTCGATTCCGGTACTGGCGTTGGTCACCAAAGCCTCGGTGCGCAGCGGAACGATCTCCGAGACGGCACCGACCAGCGTGGTCTTGCCGACACCGAAACCACCCGCGACCACGATCTTCGCCGAGGTCGGCTTAGTGGTTCGGGTATCGACATGCGCCGTCGAATCATATACGCCGGAGTCCACTGAGAACCCTTTCGATCAGCTCGCGACGTTCATCGTCGCTGGAATCGTCTTTCAAAGTCGCCGAAACTCGGACATGCCCGGCTTCGATCAGGTCGGCCACCAACACTCGGGCGACACCGATCGGAATGCCAAGGCGCGCCGAGACTTCGGCGACGGACGGCGATTCTCTGCACAACTCCACGATTGACGTCTCGATGTTGGTCAGTTCGAACTGCCGCTCCAGGGCGACCGGATGCGATGCGACGAGAGCCTCCAACGCCAACTCCACAGCCGGCCTGGTCCGTCCGCCGGTCAGCGAGTACGGGCGTACGAGGCTCGGCTCGGCGCTCCCCACGCGGTGATCTTCTATGTCCATCCCACCATCAGGAACCCATCGTGACGCGTGGCGTGGCCTGCACTGTCTGGCCAACACGCTCGACCAACAAGGCCATTTCGTAACCGACCTGTCCGATGTCACAGGACGTGTTGGTCAGCACCGCGAGGTAGGACCCGTCACCGACCGCCATGAGCAGCAGGTAGCCGTGCTCCATTTCGACAACCGACTGGAGCACGGTGCCGCCCTCGAACAGGTTCGAGACACCCACCGAGAGGCTCGCGAGCCCCGCGGTGACGGCCGAGAGCTGCTCGGCGCGGTCGACGGGCAGCTGCGCGCTCGCCGCCATGAGTAGGCCGTCAGCCGAAACCAGGACGGCATGGGCTACGCCAGGAACCTCGTTGGCAAAGTTCGAAACCAGCCAATCCAGTTGACGATTCGTACCACCTAGATCGGGGTTCATCGGTCTCCTTCTCCGGTTAGGGGTGCTTTCATTGAGCGGCCATCCCGGACGCCCTGCTGGTGACGACTCAAGCTTGACCTGATCATTTCCGGATCGCGGCGGGGTGCCCGTTCCCGGGCGGCACCGGTGACACCGCCGGGGACCAGCCTTCCGCCCGGATCGCGTTGCGGCAACCCGGCGGCGGTCTTTTTCTCGGCTTGCGCCTCGGAGGCCCGCCGCGCGGCTTGCCAGCCTTCGTCACCCGGTGATTCGAAGGCGGCGGCTACCTGGGACCGGTCCGGATTCGGGTCCGACAGCCACGCCGACATCATCTCGGCGAAAATCGGGCTGTCCATCGTCGATCCGGTTTCGACCGCGGGTTGCAGTCGAGTCTGGAAGAACGAAGCCGCCTTCGCCGGATCCGAGCGCATGCTGTGCTTGCCCGGATCGCGGGCCGGGGCCTGCGCGTCCGGTGTGCTGGAAGACAATGCGCTGTCGGCGACATCGGCGGCGCCCCGCTCCCGCTGTGGGAGCCCGGCGGACCGCTGGGGCAGCTCGTTGCCGGCGGGTTCGCGGCGCGGCAGTCCGCCACCGAGGGGCGAGGCACCAGGCTCGCGCTGCGGCAGGCCGAGCGGAGAGGCACCCGGCTGACGCACCGGCAGGCCGCCGGGATCCCGCTGCGGCGGAGTGGTCGCGGCGGGCTGACGCTGCGGCAGACCGCCTGCTGACGGATCACGTTGCGGGAGACCACCCGCTGACGGATCACGCTGCGGCAGACCACCGGCAGACGGATCACGCTGCGGCAGACCACCGGCAGACGGATCACGCTGCGGCAAACCACCCGCAGACGGATCACGCTGCGGCAAACCACCCGCAGACGGATCACGCTGCGGGAGACCACCAGCAGAGGGATCCCGCTGTAGACCCGAGGGCTGACGCTGCGGCAGACCTGTCGACGCGGCCGGACGCTGCGGAACCGAACCGGTGCCCGGATCCCGCTGCGGCAACCCGGTTTCCCGGGAGGCCGGCGGCTGCACCGTGGCGCCCTTGACCGTCGGGCCGTGCACGCCCGGCTCCCGCTGCGGCAGACCGGAGGCGGCCGGGGCGATCGGATTGGCGTCGCGCTGCGGCATGCCCGGTGCTTGCCGCTGCGGCAGGCCACCGGCGGACGGATCACGTTGCGGCAGACCGGCATCGGGCTGACGGCCGGGCGCACCGTTGGCCCCGGGCTGACGCTGCGGCAGACCACCCGTGGGCTGCGGGGCGCCGTTACCGCCCGGTTGACGTTGCGGCAGGCCGGCGTTGGGGTCGCGCGGCGGCAAGCCGCCGGACGCGCTGGACGCCGCCGGCTCGGCGGAACCGGGCTGGCGCGGTGGCGGACCACCGGCGAGGTTGCGCTTGGGCAGGCTGGCCGCGGCGAGCTTGCCGCGCTGCGGCCCGTTCTGCGCCTGACCCGACGCCGACCGTAAGGTCGGCCCGGACTGCGCGCCGTCCTGGCGCATGCCCGCGGCCGCCGCGGCCGAACCCGGCTGCCGCTGCGGCAGACCGCCGGCACCGGGCGGAGTGCTCGGCGGTTGCGGACTCGGCGCGTCGACCGGACCGCTGACGCCGGGATCCACCGTCACCATGACGTTGCCCTGCGGAGTCCGCTGGATCGCCCGCATCTGCATCGAGGAAGCGGCCGACGGACGCGGGCGCTCCGCGGCGGCCGGAGCCGCCGGAGTGGTTTGCTGGACACTTGCTTTGCCGTGCACGATCAGGCCTACCGGGACGTGGACCGTCACCGTTACACCGGGATCGCGCGCGGTGTCGAAGGTCGGGCGCAATCGCACGGTGAGCCCGTGCCGCTCGGCCAACCGGCCGACCACGAAAAGGCCCATGTGGCGGGCGGTATCGGGGCCCGGCTCCGCGGTCTGCTCCAAACGCCGGTTGATCTCGACCATTTCGGCCGGCGGCATACCGATGCCGCGGTCGGCGACCTCGATCAGCAGACCCTGGTCGTGCGCCTGCGCGAAGGTGAACTTCACGTCCGTCTCCGGCGGGGAGGCGCGCAGTGCGTTGTCCAGGAGCTCGGCGAACAGGTGCGCCAAGTCGGAGGCGGCGGGTTCGATCAGCGAACCGCGCGGCGTCGCGCCCAATTTCACGCGTTCGTAGTCTTCGACCTCGGAGATCGCGGCACGCAGCACGTCGGCGATCTCGACCGGGGCGGACTTGGCGCGGCGCTGCTTGGTACCGGCCAGGATCAGCAGGTTGTCGCCGTTTCGGCGCATACGCGCGGCGAGATGGTCCAGGCGGAACAGGTTTTCGAGGAGGCGCGGGTCCTTCTCGTCGTACTCCATCGCCTCGATCAGGCTGAGCTGATGGTCGACGAGCGACTTGGAGCGGCGCGCCAAGGTCTCGAACATGTCGTTGACCTGCGAACGCATCTGCGCCTGATCACTCGCCAAACGCAGCGCCTGCCCGTGGATATCGTCGACGGCGCGCGCCAGCTGGCCGATCTCCTCGGAACTGCGCACCGGCATCGGTTCCAGCGGCACGTCTTCGGGGGCCGCGCCGTTACGGAGCTGGGCGACCTCGTGCGGCAGGTCGCTCTCGGCGACGCGCAGGGCCGCGAGGCGCAGGCGGTGCAGCGGCACGATCATCGAGCGGGCGACGAACACGGCGAGCAAGAGCGCCGCGAGAATGGTCGCGAGCACGACCGCGGTGTAGGTCCAGGCGTCGGTGTTGGCCTTGCCCGACAACCGCGACATGGCGGCTTCGATGTCTTTGGTCGCCTTGGCGATGATCCGGTCGTAGACGTCCAGACTGGTCGTCATCGAGTTCTTCAACTCGCCGATCGGGATCTTGCCCGCCGCGATGTCCGGGCTGCTCACCAGTGAGATGCGCGTGTCCACGCCCGCCCGCAGGTCGGCGATCGCCGGATCGCCGTCCGGGAATCGGTGCGCGAGCATGTTGAGCAACTGGCGCTCGGTATTGGCGGTGGTGAAGAAGTTCGACAGGCCCGTGGCGTGCGCACCGCGCAAGAACTCGCTGAAGGCCGCCAGCTCGGGCACCAGGGTGCCTCGGGTGTTGATCGAATCGACAAGGCGCAGCTTCGCCGCGTCCAAGCCCGGGTCGCTGACCTGCGAGGTAGTGGTCTCCAAAATGGTGACCGACTCGTTGGTCGCCTTGTCGATCTGGGCTAGCGCTTCCGCCGCGTTCGGCGTCGGTGCCTTGCCCTGCGCCAAAGTGGTTTTCGCCTGGGTGATCATGCTCTCGAAGGCGGCCCGCGCCTTCGGCAGGTTATCGAGATCGCTGAGCGCGCCCTCGGCTACCACCAGGGCTTTGTCCAGATCGGCCAGGTTCTGGTCGGTCACGATGGACGTGCCCGGCGCCAGCGAAATCAACTGCGAACCCACAACGGTGTTGTAGGTCGAACGCAAACCGGTAACGGCCGGGATGACCTCGATGTTCTCCGAAATAGCCTTCAGTCGACCTGCTTCGGAAAACTCTGAGGTAATCCTCGACACGCCGAGCCCAACCGCGACCGCCAGCGGCACGGCGAGGACCGCCGTAACCTTCCAGCGCAGGTCCCAATTGCCAAGCGCCCAGCGCTTCTTGCCGGACCTAGCGGCGTCACGCATCTCCCACTCACTTTCCAAACTGGCCCCAACCATGCGCCATCACATGCTGGCTCGACAGGCGAAGCTGGCCGAGAACTGCGGCTGGCCGAGAAATTGCGTCTATGACGGCCGAAATAAGTGACATCAGATTCTAACGGATCAATAACTTCTTGGGTGACGCCGAGGTGGACTACGGGCCTTGACCTGCCCGTTCCAGGCAAAAGCAAAGGTCACGACACCCACCCGGGTGTCGCGTGAAGTCTGCCACAATCATCCAGATCTATCGAGGCGGGTATCGAGGCGAGGGCTAGGGAGTCACAGGAGTGGGTGCGCAGCACGACTACCGACCGGTCTATCAGACCAGCTTGGTGGATCCCGCCGAGTTCTGGAGCAGTGCTGCCGAGGCGATCGACTGGGATGTGCCGCCGACTCAAATCGTCGACACCGCAGCGCGACCGGTGCCTCGCTGGTTTCCGGATGCTCGCCTCAACACCTCCTACAACGCTCTGGACCGGCACGTGCACGGCGGCGACGACAGCCGGGCGAACCAGCCCGCCCTAATATACGACTCGGCTATGACCGACACCAGGGGTCAATTCACCTACGGCGAATTGCTGGACGCGGTGGCCAAATTCGCGGGCGCGATGACTCGGCTCGGCGTCGGGGTCGGCGATCGGGTGGTCATCTACCTGCCGATGATTCCCGAGGCCGTGATCGCCATGCTGGCCTGCGCGCGCATCGGCGCGGTGCACTCGGTGGTCTTCGGCGGTTTCGCCGCGCCCGAGCTGGCGGCCCGCATCGACGACGCCGCGCCCGTGCTCATCATCACCGCCTCCGGCGGCCTGGAGCCGGGCCGCAAGATCGACTACCCGCCGATCGTGTTGCGGGCGTTGGACCTTGCCGAAACAAAAGCGCCCCGGCATGTGATCGTCAAACAGCGGCCGCAATTCCCGACCATGAAGTTCGCCGAGATGCAGGAGGCGACCGAATCGCTGCCGAGCTCCGCGGCGACGGTGGCCGTGCGCTGGCTGGACTGGAACGACGCGGAGCGGGACGCGCCGTACGCCGACCCGGTGTCGGTGGCGGCGACCGACCCGCTCTACATCCTCTACACCTCCGGCACCACCGGGAAACCCAAGGGCGTGGTGCGCGACAACGGCGGGCACGCGGTGGCGCTGGCCTGGTCCATGCGCAATATCTATGACGTAGGGCCGGGCGAAGTCATTTGGGCCGCTTCCGATGTCGGTTGGG
Source organism: Nocardia goodfellowii (assembly GCF_017875645.1). NCBI lineage: Bacteria > Bacillati > Actinomycetota > Actinomycetes > Mycobacteriales > Nocardiaceae > Nocardia > Nocardia goodfellowii. Next base: position 622,766 of record NZ_JAGGMR010000001.1, read on the forward strand.
TGGTCGGGCACTCCTACATCGTCTACGCGCCACTGCTGGTCGGCGCGACCACGCTGCTCTACGAGGGCAAGCCGGTCGGCACGCCGGACGCCGGCGCGTTCTGGCGGGTCGTCGAACAGCACCGGGTACGGGTGCTGTTCACCGCGCCGACCGCGTTGCGCGCGATCCGCAAGGCCGACGCCGAGGCGGCGCTCGCGCATCGCTACGACCTTTCCTCGCTGCGCGCGCTGTTCTGCGCCGGTGAGCGTTTGGATCCGGCGACCTTCGAGTGGGCCACCACCACGCTGCTCGACACCCGCCCGGACTGCCCGGTGGTGGATCACTGGTGGCAGACCGAGACCGGCTGGCCGATCTGCGCCAATCCGCTCGGCCTGCAACAGCTTCCGATCAAGGCGGGCTCGGCCTCGGTGCCGGTGCCCGGCTATCGCCTACGGGTGCTCGACGCCGAGGGCAATCCGGTGCCACCGGGAGTCGAGGGCAATATCGTGATCGGCCTACCGATGCCCCCCGGCACCCTGACCGGTCTATGGCACGCGGACGACCGTTTCCTGCGCTCCTACATGGCCGCCTTCCCCGGGCACTACCTCACCGGCGACTCCGGCTATTTCGACGAGGACGGCTATCTGTTCGTCCTCGGCCGCAGCGACGACGTGATCAATATGGCCGGCCACCGCCTCTCGGCGGGCAGCATCGAAGCCGCCATCGCCGGACATCCGGCGGTCGCCGAATGCGCGGTGATCGGACTGCCGGACGAGCTCAAGGGCCAGATCCCCATCGCCTACGTGGTGCTCAAGGAAAACATCTCGGTCGATCCCGAGCAGTTGCGCGCGGATCTCACCCGACGGGTCCGGGATCAGGTCGGCGCGATCGCGCAACTGGCCGACGCGGTGATCGTCGCGGGTCTGCCCAAGACCCGCTCCGGCAAGATCCTGCGCAAGACGATCCGCCAGATCAGCGCGGGCGACGACTACGACGTGCCCTCGACCATCGAAGATCCCTCGGTGCTGGTCGCGCTGGCCGATCAGGTCATCACCACCAAGGCCGACACCGGCGAATTCCCGCGCATCACACCCTGAACGAATTCCGCTCTCCTCAGAGCTTTCTCATCCTTGTCTAAGACTTGGGCCACAGCGGGGTAATACCGTCGAGAGCACTCAGCAACCCCCTCGATTCTCGGGAGTTACCTCATGATTCGTTTCTCTGCTCGTCCCGCCATCGCTCTGCTCGCGGGCGGTGCGGGCGCGGTCGCCGTGCTGCTCGCGCCGGGCGTAGCGAACGCGGGCCCGATGGAACTGGCGGCCCCGCTACTGAATTCGAACTGTTCCTTCGCTCAGGTCGATGCCGCGCTGCACGACAAGGCGCCCGCCCTGGCCAACATCCTCGACAACAACCCCGCGCAGAAGGCCGAACTGAAGGCCAAGTTCGATCTGCCGGTGGAGCAGCGGCGCGCCGAGTTCCAGCGGATCCTCGATGAGAACCCGGATGCCGCCGCACAGGCGCAGAACGATCCGCGGGCGGCGGGCCTCGCCAACACGATCGCCGAAGTCGCGGCCGTCTGCCACACCTACTGAGCTCTACCTTGACCGATCCGGCCGAAGGGGCGCGGCACAATGACCCTGTGACGGCTAACCCCACGGTGCTTGTGGTCGACGACGACGAGGATGTGCTCGCTTCGGTCGAGCGCGGACTGCGGCTGTCCGGTTTCCGGGTGCTTGTCGCCCGGGACGGGGCAGCCGCTCTGCGTAGCGTGAACGAGCACGCACCCGACGCGATCGTGCTCGATATGAACATGCCCGTCCTCGACGGCGCCGGCGTAGTGACGGCCCTGCGAGCGATGGGCAACGACGTGCCGATCTGCGTGCTCAGTGCCCGCGCCTCGGTCGACGACCGGATCGCCGGACTGGAATCCGGGGCCGACGATTACCTGGTCAAACCGTTCGTATTGGCGGAATTGGTGGCGCGGATCCGGGCGCTGCTGCGGCGGCGGTCGGACGCACCGGCACCCGAAACCCCGGGCGCGATCAGCGTCGGCCCGCTCGAGATCGACGAAGCCGGATATCGCGCGCTGCTGCACGGGCACGAAATCGAGCTCACCAAAAGGGAATTCGAGCTGCTGTCGACGCTGGCCCGCAATGCCGGTGTGGTGCTGAGCCGGGAGCGGCTGCTGGAATTGGTCTGGGGCTACGACTTCGCCGCCGACACCAATGTGGTCGATGTCTTCGTCGGCTATCTGCGGCGCAAACTCGAAACCGAGGGCACGCCAAGGCTTCTGCACACGATACGCGGCGTCGGGTTCGTGCTGCGGCCGCCGAAATGAAGGCTTTTTCGCTGCGCACCCGGGTGGCGGCCGCCGCGGCGATGGGCGCGATCATCATCGTCACCCTGTTGAGTCTCATCAGTATTCGCGCGATCGAGCGCAACAATCTGCAACAGAGCGATCAGCAATTACGGTTGGCCTCGCGCCTCGTTCTGATCGACCCGGTGGTTGCGGTACGGCTGATCGGGCTGACCGGGTTGAACAGCGACATCGCCGTCACCGTCCGCGACAAAGGCGCGGTGACGGCCAGCAGCCAGGTCCAATTGCCGCAGGGCGCACAGGGTTTCCGCACCGCCATGGTCGCGGGTAGCTCCTACCGATTGCTCACCACCACCGAGAATCAGCCCAGCGGCCGGACCGTGACTCTCGGCATCCTCGCCGAGGAGGCCGCGCGCGCGACCGCCGAACAGCGCCGCTGGGTCCTCGCGGGAGCGCTGATCGCGATCGCCGCCGCCGCCGCGCTGGGCTGGCTCTTCGCCGGACGCGCGGTCCGCCCGATCGTCCGGCTCACCGGGCAGGTGGCCGGTCGCAGCGGGTTCTCCGATCCCGCCGATCCCCCTGCCCCCGTGGATGGTTCGGGTGTCCGGGAGGCCGAGCAACTGGCCGACGCGGTGAACACCATGCTGGCGCGGGTGGCCCAGGCCCAGGCCGAAACCGCCGCCGCGCTGGAGACCGCCCGCGATTTCGCCGCCGTCTCCGCGCACGAATTGCGCACCCCGCTCACCGCCATGCGCACCGATCTGGAAGTCCTGCGCACCCTGGACCTGGACGAGGCCCAGCGCGTGGAGATCCTCACCGACCTGCAACGCAGTCAGGGCCGGGTGGAGACCACCCTCGCGGCGCTGGAGCGTTTGGCTACCGGCGATCTCACCAATGAACGCGATCACGTGGCCACCGATGTGGGCGACCTGTGCGACCAGGCGGCCCACGACGCGATGCGGCACTTCCCCACCCTGAAGGTCAGCATCGACACCGATGCCGAACTCATCACCCGCGGCCTGCCCGCCGGTCTGCGGCTGGCGGTCGACAACGCCCTGGCCAACTCGGTGAAGCACGGCCGCGCCACGCACGCGCTGGTCTCCGCGCACCGAATGCCCGACGGGCACATCATGATCACCGTCGACGACGACGGCCAAGGCATCCCGGCCGAGGAACGCGAGGCGGTGTTCGACCGGTTCTACCGTGGCAGCCAGGCCAGCAAGGGCGGTTCCGGCCTCGGGCTGGCATTGGTCGCGCAGCAGGCCCAATTGCACGGCGGGCGCGCCTATTTCGACGAGAGCCCGCTGGGCGGAGCGCGCTTGGTGCTGGACCTGCCCGATCGCGGCCGCTAGATCCGCAGTTCCGGCACGCCGATGTGTTGGAACGAGACGAGCCGGGCACCTGGACAGGATTACTGTCCAGGTGCCCGGCTCGGCGGGCGTCGGAGCGAATCAGGCGTGGGCGATATTCGACCAGCCGGCAACCTCTTCGGGCTTGCGGGGGGCCGGGCCGGTGTAGATGGCGGCCGGACGCACCAGCTTGCCGAGCTGCTTCTGCTCGAGAATGTGCGCACACCAGCCGGCGGTGCGGCCACAGGTGAACATCGCGGGCATCATGTGCGCCGGCACCTCGGCGAAGTCCAGGATCACCGCGGCCCAGAACTCCACATTGGTCTCGATCGCGCGGTCCGGGCGACGCTCACGCAGCTCGGCCAGCGCGGCCTGCTCCAGCGCGGCGGCCACCTCGTAGCGGGGAGCGTTGAGTCGCTTGGCGGTGGCACGCAGCACACGGGCGCGCGGATCCTCGGCCCGGTACACCCGGTGGCCGAAGCCCATCAACTTCTCCTTGCGGTCCAGGATGCCCTTGACCAGCGCCCGCGCGTCACCACTCCGCTCCACCGCTTCGATCATCGGCAGCACCCGAGCCGGAGCGCCGCCGTGCAGCGGGCCGGACATGGCGCCGATCGCGCCGGACAGCGCAGCCGCCACGTCGGCGCCGGTGGAGGCGATGACGCGGGCGGTGAAGGTGGAAGCGTTCATGCCGTGCTCGGCGGCGGAAACCCAGTAGGCGTCGATGGCCTCGGTGTGCGCCGGATCCGGGTCGCCCTTCCAGCGGGTCATGAACCGCTCGGTGACCGTGGTGCACTCGTCGATCTTCTTCTGCGGCACGGCGGGCTGATAGATGCCGCGCGCGGACTGCGCCACGTAGGACAACGCCATGACCGAAGCGCGCGCGAGGTTCTCCCGGGCGGTCTCGTCGTCGATGTCGAGCAGCGGCTCGTAGCCCCAGATCGGGGCGAGCATGGCCAGGCCGGCCTGCACGTCGACGCGCACGTCACCGGTGTGCACGGGCAGCGGGAACGGCTCGGCCGGCGGCAGGCCGCGACCGAACTCGCCGTCGACCAGCAGGGCCCACACATCACCAAAGGTCACCCGGCCACCGACCAGGTCCTCGATGTCGACGCCGCGGTAGCGCAGGGCACCGCCGTCCTTATCCGGCTCGGCGATGTCGGTGGTGAAAGCCACCACACCTTCGAGGCCGCTGACGAAATCACTGGGGACGGCGGTAGTCATGTTGGGACTCTCCTTGCACTACGGGTCGCATGGTGTTCGGCCGCTTGCGACTGCTTGTCAGGTCGCTCGCGATGATCTGTTGAGATGGCTCGCCGAGCACATGCCGATCAAGAAAACGATAACTCTTTGCTACCCCGGAGTAACGTCTGGCCCATGCAGGCGGATGACAATTTCCCGACCAACCGCAATCCGGCCGAAAATCTCCCGAGCACCGATCTCGCCGGGATGCGAGTCGACTACGGGGTGCTGCATTCAGGCAGTGGCGAGGACACCGATCTCGATGAAACATGGCTGGCCGGGGGCTGGGAACCGTTGTTACGGCACTGGATCGAGCAGGCCACGGCCGTGGGCATAGCCGAGCCGAACGCCATGGTGCTGGCCACCGTCTCGCTGGCGGGCGGCACCCCCAGACCGGTTGCCAGAACCGTGCTGTGCAAGGGTCTCTCGCCCGCGGGTGTGACTTTTTACACCAACTACGATTCGGCCAAGGGGACCCAGTTGGCGGGGGTACCGTTCGCGGCCGCGACCTTCCTGTGGCCCGCGCTCGGCCGCCAGGTGCATGTGCGCGGCGCGGTGGAGAAGACGCCACCGGAGACGACCACGCTCTACTGGCGCTCGCGTCCCCGCGAGTCGCAGCTCGGCGCGTGGGCGTCGCAGCAGTCCCGGCCCGTCGGCTCCCGCGCCGAGCTGGACCGGATCCTGGCCGAGACCACCGAGCGCTTCGCCGACGTCGACGACATCCCGGTGCCGCCGCACTGGGGCGGCTATCTGCTCCGACCCGACGAGGTCGAGTTCTGGCAGGGCCGCCGCGGCCGGTTGCACAACCGGATCGTGGCGCGCATCAGCGCCGACGGAATGCGCGTGCAACGACTACAACCGTGACGAATCCAACACTGTCGCGGCTCTGACCGGCTGGATACGCTCCGATCGGTGAAACTGCTCGCCGACACGACACCGCTGCGCTATCCCGACTTCCGGCGGTTGTGGACCAGCAACATCGTCACCGTCATCGGATCCCAGCTGGCCGTGGTCGCGGTGCCGCAGCAGATCTTCCAGATCACCGGCAGCTCCGGATACGTGGGCCTGGCCGGACTGTTCGGCCTGATTCCGCTGATCGTGTTCGGACTGTGGGGCGGCGCGCTGGCCGACGTGATGGACCGGCGCAAGCTGATGCTGATCACCAACGCGGGTACCGGCCTCACCGCGCTCGCCTTCTGGGCCCAAGCCGCCGCCGGTCTGAACAATGTGTGGGTGGTGCTCGTGCTCTTCGGGGCACAGCAGGCGCTGTTCGCGGTGAACCAGCCGACCCGCAGCGCCGCCATCCCGCGCCTGCTCCCCGAGGAGCATTTGGCCGCGGCCAGCGCGCTGAGCATGACCGTGCAGCAGTTCGGCGCCATCGCGGGTCCCGTGCTCGCCGGTGTGCTGATCCCCGTGGTGGGGCTGTCCACGCTGTATCTGATCGACGCGATCGCCCTGATCGCCACCGTCTGGGCGGTGTGGCGACTGCCGGCCATCCCGCCGACCGGCACGGCCCGCACCGCCGGATTGCGCACGGTGCTGGACGGATTCGTATATCTGGCCACCCAGCGCATCCTGCTGGCGTCGTTCGTGGTCGACGTGATCGCGATGGTGTTCGGTATGTCCCGGGCGCTGTACCCGGAGATCGCGCACAAGACCTTCGGCGACCCGGCCAGCGGCGGCGTGGCGCTCGGCCTGCTGTTCGCGTCGATGTCGGTGGGCGCGGTGCTCGGCGGCGTGTTCTCCGGCTGGATCGTCCATGTGCGCCGCCAAGGCCTGACGGTGCTGGTCTGCATCGCGCTGTGGGGACTGTCCATGGTCGGCTTCGGACTCGCCGTGGGATTCACCGGGCACGGCCTCGGGCCGAGCCTGGGACTGTGGATCGCGCTGGCCTGCTCCGCCTTCGGCGGCGCGGTGGACATGGTGTCGGCGGCACTGCGCATCGCCATGCTGCAAACCGTCACCACCGACGAGATGCGCGGCCGGCTACAGGGCGTCTTCATCGTCATCGTCGCTGGTGGACCCCGGATCGGTGATGTTGCACACGGTTTCGCGGCAGCGAGCCTGGGTACCGCTGTGGCCGCGGCGGGCGGCGGTGTCCTCGTGGTGGTCGGCGTGGTGGTCGCGGCCCTGGCATTTCCGGCGTTCGTCCGATATCGAGTGGCCAGGACACACCCGGTGCAGGTGTCGTCGTAGCGGGCAAACCTCACGCCCTCACGCGAGGTTTGTGAGGTTCTCCGGTGGGCACCCTCGTGGTCGGGCCGCGTGGACAGCGACTAGCGTCTAGGTAATCGCACCGCCGTGCCGACCGCACTTCGATGCCGACGGTCCTAGCCTGAGAGGGATCCTTCCGTGCCCGAGAACGACCACATCAACGACGCCAAGCCGGTGCTGAGCTACCCCGGTGGCGAGTACCCCATGACGATCGCCGAAGCCGAAGAAGGCAACGACGGTATCGATCTGGGCAAAATGCTGGCCAGTACCGGCTACGTGACTTACGACCCCGGCTTCATGAACACCGCGTCGACCAAGTCGGCGATCACCTACATCGACGGTGAACAGGGCATTCTGCGCTACCGCGGTTACCCGATCGAGCAGCTGGCCGACTCCTCGACCTTCATCGAGGTCAGCTACCTGCTCATCTACGGTGAGCTGCCGACGCAGGCCCAGCTGGAAGATTTCACCGACCGCATCCGCCGGCACACCCTGCTGCACGAGGATCTGAAGCGATTCTTCGACGGCTTCCCGCGCAACGCGCACCCCATGCCGGTGCTCTCCTCCGCGGTCAACGCCCTGTCGGCCTACTACCAGGATTCGCTGGATCCGCGCGATCCCGAGCAGGTCGAGCTATCCACCATCCGACTACTCGCGAAGCTGCCGACCATCGCGGCCTACTCGTACAAGAAGTCGGTCGGACAGCCCTTCCTCTACCCGGACAACTCGCTGTCGCTGGTGGAGAACTTCCTGCGCATGACCTTCGGCTTCCCGGCCGAACCGTACGAGGTCGACCCCGAGGTCGCCGCCGCGCTCGACATGCTGCTGATCCTGCACGCCGACCACGAGCAGAACTGCTCCACCTCCACCGTGCGCCTGGTCGGGTCCTCCGACGCCAACCTGTTCACCTCGGTGTCCGGCGGCATCAACGCGCTGTGGGGCCCGCTGCACGGCGGCGCCAACCAGGCCGTGCTGGAAATGCTGGACGACATCAAGGCCGCCGGCGGTGACGTCAAGGAATTCATCCGCAAGGTCAAGAACAAGGAAGACGGCGTGAAGCTCATGGGCTTCGGGCACCGCGTCTACCGCAACTACGATCCGCGCGCCGCGATCGCCAAGAAGCACGCCGACGCCATTCTGCAGAAGCTCGGCGGCGACGACGAGCTCTTCGACATCGCCAAGGCGCTCGAAGAAGCGGCGCTGACCGACGAGTACTTCATCTCGCGGAAGCTGTACCCGAACGTCGATTTCTACACCGGCGTCATCTACCGGGCCATGGGCTTCCCGACTCGCATGTTCACCGTGCTGTTCGCGATGGGCCGGCTCCCCGGCTGGATCGCGCACTGGCGCGAAATGCATTCCGAGCCGTTGAAGATCGGCCGCCCGCGCCAGATCTACACCGGCTACGGTGAGCGCGACTACCAAGCCATCAACAACCGCTGAGTAATCAATCACCTATCGAAGGGGATCAGTCCGAATGTCGAAGCCGGAGATCGAATTCCAGGCGGGGCCCGCGCCCACCGAACTCGTCGTCAAGGACATCATCGAGGGCGAGGGCAAGGAAGCCGTGCCCGGCGGCACCGTCGAGGTGCACTACGTGGGCGTCGAATTCGAATCCGGTGAAGAGTTCGACTCGTCGTGGAACCGCGGCGAATCCCTCGCCTTCCCGCTGCGCAATCTGATCCAGGGCTGGCAGGACGGCATCCCCGGCATGAAGGTCGGCGGCCGCCGCCAGCTGACCATCCCGCCGAAACTGGCCTACGGCGAAGCCGGCTCCGGCCACAAGCTGTCGGGCAAGACCCTGGTCTTCGTGATCGACCTGCTCGACGCGAAGTAAGTCGAATCCCGCACCGCGGCCCGTGTTCCCACCGGAACACGGGCCGCGGTCGCTTTATCGGGCCACACCGTCGATTCAGTCGACGAGATCGGTGAAGACAATTTCCCCGATAACCATGTGCTCGAGGCGGATGTGACCCTCACGATGCACTCGGTGCAGAAAATATTCACGTGCGTACGCGTCCAGCCGGAATTCCAGCACCTCGGCTATCCGGAACTCGGCATCCAGCATGGCTACCAGGTAGAGCGGAATGCCGCTTCGCGCGTACTGGACCTTCTTATCGAGCAAGTCCTCCGCCGCCGTGGACGGGGACGAGACCTCGACGGCGATGAGCGTGTCCCCGGCCTCCGGTTTCGCACCTGGCTCATCCAGACACCGGTACACGATGACATCCGGTCGACGGAAGCTGAACTTGGGAACCCGCCACAGAACCACGTCGATACCGGTGTCAACGCGTATACACGGCTCGGTGCTCGGTAGGCGTTCGATCGCATTGGCCAGCCGACGCGCGAGCGAGTTGTGCTCCGGTATGGGGGATTCGCACACGATGACATGACCGTGCACGACCTCGATCTCCCGCGAGATGTCCTCAGGGAGTCGGCGATACTCCTCTTCGGTCATCTCATGCGGCAGCGAATCCACTGGCAGGATCGTCATGAATGCAGGTTACCGAGCCTGTGACCGGCTGCGAGTGCAACTTCCTGGGCAGATAGTCATGGTCGATCGCCCTCGATCGGGCATGTCAGCCTCATTCGCGGACGATCTCGACCGGGTCGGTCAAGGCTAGGGCGAGGGCGGATTGTTGGGCGGTGCCGCGCATCGGCAGGGCTGCCATGGCCTTGCCGGTTTGGGTGTTCAGGTTGTCGACGATGGTTTGTAGCTGGGTTACGCCGGCGGTGAGCTGGGAGATGGCGCCGGTGACCATCGCGCCGCCCTGGTCGGCCAGCTGGGGTAGGCCCTCGGCGAGTTTCGCGCCCTCGTTCAATTGCGCGCTCGCGCTCTGTAGGCGGCCGACGACGGTGCGCAGCAGGGCGCCCAGGTCGGTGTTCGGGTCGACCGCGCCGCCGACCAGGAGGTCCAGGCCGGCGAGTTGGCTGCCCGCCTGACCCGAGACGGCGCGCAGGCCTTCGAGTTTGGTGATGATGTCGGCTACGGCGGGGTCGCCGGCGAAGGGCAGGGCGCGCAGCATGGGCAGGATCTGCTCCAAGCCGGTGCTCACCGCGCTGGCGGACTGTTGCACCTGGCCGATGGTGAGGCCGGTCGAATCCAGGGCTTGGGCGAGCTGATTCGCTTGCAGTGCCGCGCCGTCGACGGTGTCGTTGAGCAGCGCGATCGCCGACGTCAATTGCGCGGAACCAGATTTGGCGTAGTCCAGGAAGCCGAGCATTTCCTGGGCGCCGGAACCGAACTGGCCGGCGCTCGCGGCCGCGGAGTTCACGCCGGCGGCGAGCAGCTGGGCGGTGAACTGCACATTCGACAACTGCGTGCGAGCCTGGGCGACGGCGGCCAGTGCCGCGTCGACACCGCTCGCGCCGATCAGGTGCGTCACCTCGTTCGTCGCCCCGTTGACCAGATTCGGGTCCGCGTCGTCGTGCGTGGCGACGGTGACCTTCGCCCGTTGCGGTTGCGCGCCCGCCAGCGAACCCATGGAGGTGGTCAGGTCGGCGGGCAGGGTGATCACGGCGGCGTAGTCCTCGGTGCTCGCCTCGCCCGGTTTCGCCATGGTCCATTCGTAGCCGCGGCCGTCCTGTTCCAGTGCCTTGACTACGCCGGCGCCGACCGGACCGGTATCGGTGTCGATCACCGCGATTCCGGTCGGCGCGTCGTCGGAAAATACCGCGCATGCGGCGACCGTTCCGCCGAGCGCACCCGCCAGCAGCAGCGAAACAGCGAAAAGTACCGGGCGGGAGCGTTTTCCGATCACCGGGAAACCCTATGGGTGTGAATTAACGCCTTCACCCGCGTTTCCATAAATGTTCGGTAAGGGCGCGACCCCTATTCCTCCCCCAGGGACGCCGCCCAATCCACGGCCACCGTTTCCCCGTGGTCCACGGTGAAGAACGCCACCTCGAGGTGCTGCCCCAGATCGACCAAACCGATCGCGCTCAACGGCACCGGCTGTAGCACGCGGACATGCCACGGCTTCGGTTCGTCCCAGGCCCGCAACTCGAGGTCCAAGCGCAACACCGGGTCCTCGCGCCCGATGTAGTCGGCGGCCACCGGCGCGGCGGCGAGCACCGTGGCGTCGGCCCGGCGGCCGTTGGCGAGGATCTTCGCCACGCTCACGCTGGTGGCGTCACCGGAATCGGGCACGTACAGCACGAGCCGGTCCGGATCGCCCGGATCGACCCGGCAGCACACCACATCGCCGGGCTGCATGCCCTCCAGGTCCGCGACGGGCACCCGCTGGCGCACCCGGGTCTCGTACGGCTGCACCCCGTCCAACCGCACCTGCACGGTGAACACACATTCCGGCTCCGCCCGGCCGGCGGCGTCGCGGCGCACGCCGAGCACCGTCGCGCTGGCGGTCGCGCCGTGTAGCAGTAGTTCCCGTCGCGCCGAGTCGGACAACATGCCACCCCGCCCACCGAAGGTGCGCGATCGTCGTGCGCGCAACAGCCACCCCGAGTTAGCCGACGCCAGGTCCATGGGCGGCCACACTAGCTCCAGGCGGCGGCGGACGACGCGACCGGTGGGTGGATAAGCCCGGCGTGGTCTCCGACACAGCGATACCACCCTCTACTCTGTTCGCCATGACCACTGCGCTTCCGACCATTCCCGCCGACCTCAAGCCTGCCGACGGACGGTTCGGCTGTGGCCCCTCCAAGGTGCGCCCGGAACAGCTGCAGTCTCTAGTCGATACCGGCGCTTCCGTGTTCGGCACCTCGCACCGGCAGAAGCCGGTCAAGGATGTGGTGGCGCGGGTGCGCGGCGGTCTGCGCGAGCTGTTCTCGCTGCCCGAGGGCTACGAGGTGGTGCTGGGCAACGGTGGCACCACGGCGTTCTGGGACGCCGCGGCCTTCGGCCTGATCCGCGAGCGTTCGCTGCACCTGACCAATGGTGAGTTCTCCTCGAAGTTCGCCTCGGTCGCCAAGGGCAACCCGTTCATCGGTGACCCGATCGTGGTGAAGTCGGAGCCGGGTAGCGCCCCGGAGCCGACCTCGGACCCGTCGGTCGACCTGATCGGCTGGGCGCACAACGAAACCTCGACCGGTGTGGCCATTCCGGTGCAGCGTCCCGCGGGTTCCGAGCACGCGCTGATCGCCATCGACGCCACCTCGGGCGCGGGTGGCCTGCCGGTGAACATCGCCGATTCCGATGTCTACTACTTCGCGCCGCAGAAGTGCTTCGCCGCCGACGGTGGGCTGTGGGTCGCGCTGATGAGCCCGGCCGCACTGGCCCGGGTCGAGGAGATCAAGGCCTCGAACCGCTGGACCCCCGACTTCCTTTCGCTGCCGATCGCGATCGACAACTCCACCAAGGACCAGACCTACAACACCCCGGCATTGGCCACGCTGCTGCTGTTCGCCAACCAGATCGAGTGGCTGAACGGCAACGGCGGCCTGGACTGGGCGGTCAAGCGGACCCTGGATTCCTCGTCGCGCCTGTACTCCTGGGCCGAGTCCAGTGCCTACGCCACGCCGTATGTGGTCGATCCGGCGCACCGCTCGCAGGTCGTGGGCACCATCGACTTCGCCGACTCGGTGGACGCGGCGCAGGTCGCGAAGGTGCTGCGCGCCAATGGGATCGTCGACACCGAGCCGTACCGCAAGCTGGGCCGCAACCAGTTGCGCGTCGGCATGTTCCCGGCCATCGATCCCGAGGATGTCTCGCAGCTGACCCGCTGCATCGACTGGGTCGTCGAAAACCTCTGACAGCGATTTTCGGACAGTAGTGCACAGGTGTTTTCCTGCGACACACCGCAATTCGACACGCCGTAGATCGAGTACGTTCGAGTCGAACAGAGCAGATTAGCGGGTGCGGCGCGTTTTGGGCCGACATTCGGCCCGCGTGTCTTGCCTCGAGAACAACAACTGTGCACTACTGTTTCGCAAAGCGGTGCGAGCTCCCGGCCCGCAGGCGGTAGCGCAGCGTGACCACGAAGGCACAGCGAGCGCCGCCGATTCAACACAGCAGTGGGCGGTGTCGCGAGCCGACGCGATAAGGAGGTAACGGTGCGTGAACTTCGAGTGATCGGGGTGACGCCCGACTCCACGCACATCGTGTGCATCGACACCGAGACCGGAAACAAGTATCGGCTGCCCGCCGACGACAAACTTCGAGCCGCAGCCCGCGGAGACCTTGCCCGATTCGGCCAGATTGAGATCGAGATGGAAGCAACTATGCGTCCCCGCGATATTCAAGCTCGTATCCGTGCCGGGGCCTCCGTAGAACAAGTCACCGAAGAGTCCGGCATGCCCGCCAGCCGGGTGGAGCGGTTCGCCTATCCGGTGCTGCTGGAACGCGCCCGGGCCGCCGAGCTCGCGCAGAAGGCGCATCCGGTGCGGCCCGACGGCCCCGCCGTGGAAACCCTGATCGATATCGTCACCGCCGCGTTCACCGAGCGCGGGCACACCCTCGACAATGCCGAGTGGGATGCCTGGAAGGACGAGAAGGGTTACTGGGTCGCCCAGTTGCAGTGGCAGAACGGGCATTCCGAGATCGCCGCGCACTGGCGCTACCAGCCCGACGCGCATGGCGGTTCGGTGTCCCCCCTCGACGATCCCGCCGCCGACCTGGTCGATCCCGATTTCGGCCGCGCACTGCGTGGTCTGGCCACCATCCTGCCCGCCGCGGCCGAAATCGAAGCGGCCGCGCCGGAGCCGGAGCCGGTGGTGGCCGAAACTCCGTCGCCCCGCCCCGCCGAGACTCGCCCGGCCACGCGCGAGGCCCTGGTCCCGCCGCGTCCGGCGGCCCGGCAGGCCCAGCCCGCGATGGACGAGTACTACGAACCGCAGCGCGCCGTCGCCGCGGGCGGGAGCGCTGCCGCGATTCCGGCGGCGAGCACGCCGCCCCCGGCCGCGCCCGCTACACCGGCACCCGCGCCCGCAGCACCGAGCACGCCCGCTGTCGCCGCGGGTACCAGCACCGCTCCGGCCGCGGGCGGCGCCGCGCCCGTGCAGCCCGCCACCGCGCCGCCGAGCACCCCGGCCGCACCGGCACCAGAGCCCGCACCCGCGGCCGCTACCGCTGCTGCCACCGCCAATCCCGCTCCGGCCGAGAAGAAGCCCGCCAAGCCGGCCCCGGCCAAAACCGCGCGCAACAAGCGCGGCAAGGCGCCGATGCCGTCCTGGGAAGACGTGCTGCTCGGCGTCCGCAGCTCCGGCCACTAACTTCCGTACACCCCACGAATTACCCGACGCGCCAACTTATTTCGATAGCACATGGGTAACTCGTCGCGTACCAGCTGAACTTCGCCTCCCAGCAAACCGTCGGCCGCGACGTTAGCTGCTGCGCCTGGCCCGAAGGCGCGGAGCGGCGGATGAGCTATTCGGATTTTGAGTCTCCCTGGCGTGTTCGCACGCCGAACCGGCGGCATCGATCGCCTTGTGCGGGTAGATTTTGATGTGAGTCGTCGACACACAAGTCGGTGGCGGGCAGTTCGCGGTAGCCGGAAGGTGTTCACCGACACCAAGAGTTGCTAAGAATTTGCGACGCGGGTGCAACCATCGGGAGGTGCCGTCAATGCTGTCCAAAGCCTCGACTCTCTGGTACGTCGACGCCCCCGACCCGTTGGCGGTGTTGCGAGATCACCGCGACCCGGACCCCGAAGCCGCACTGGCACTGGCCAAACAGCTGCACTCCGACCGGGACGTGCTGCCGATCATGGTCGGCACGCTCGCCGGATGCGCGGGCCCGGCCGTCAGCGAGGTGTACATCGGCTGCTATCCCGGGCTCACCCTGCTGTGCTCGGCGCAGGCCGCGCTCATCCGCCCCACCTCGCTGCCGGAATTGCTGGTGCGCCCGCTCGCCTCGGAACACACCTACCTGATCGCCTTCGATTCCGCCTACGCCTGGGGCTCTTACGCGCATTGGGAGCGCGGCGAGTTCCGCCGCGCCTTCAGCTCCACCCGGGTGAACATCCTGGAAGACGAAGGCCTGCCGCTGGTGTGGGAACGCCCGTACTGGGCGGGCGAACATCCGGTGCGCTGGCGGGCCGGCGAACTACCCGACCCGCAGATGCTGCCCTTCGATCCGCCCGACTTCGCCGACGCCGCCAACGACGAGTGGCTCGGTTTCCGATACCGCGCCCCCGCTGCCGCGGACGCGCTGACCCCGCGCGATATCGCGGTCTGCGGGTTCACGCTCTACCCGAAGGGGCAGGCGCCGGACCCGGCCACGCTGCTGCCGCCGGAAGAAGCCGAGCTATCCGTGCGGCCACAGCGCCGCAGCATTCTGCACTGGATCCGCGGGCGCGACCGCGTCTCCTGACCTCAGCCGAAAACGAGACCGACGAACAGCGCGAACCAGGCCAGCAGCACCCCGGCCGCGAGGCCCGCGATCACCCATCTGGTCACCGGCACGCCGCGCCAGCGCCATGCGGTCGGCGCGGCCCCACCTGCCGCGACCAGATTCACCACGATCGACAGCAGCGGATGTACCCGCGCCAGCGCGTCGCCGAAGGAAAAGACCGCCGCCGCGGTCAGCAACGCGATCAGCACCGACACGGTGATGCCGGATGCCCACGGTGTCGGATCGCGATAGTCCCCTGGATTCACGATGTCCTCACCCGCTCATAGAACGCCATCGCCGCGGCCGTCGCCACATTGAGCGAATCGGTGCCCGGCGACATCGGGATCCGCGCCCGGACGTCGGTCGCCCGCATGGCTTCTTCGGTCAGTCCCGGGCCCTCGGCCCCCAGCAGCAAGGCGACCCGCTCCCCGGTCATCGCGGTAGCGAGATTCGCCGCGTCCGGATGCGGGGTCAACGCGATGATCTGGAAGCCTTTGCCGCGCAGAATATCCAGGCCCGCGGGCCATTCGGGGACGGACGCGAACGGCACCCGCAGCACATGCCCCATGGATACGCGCACGGCGCGACGATACAGCGGGTCGGCGCAGCGATCCCCGAACAACACCGCCTCGGCGCCCAGGCCGGCCGCATTACGGAACATGGATCCGAGGTTCTCGTGGTCGTTCACGCCCTCCAGCACCGCGACGGTCCGCGCGTCCGCGAGCACCTCGTCCAGGGTCAGTTCCCGGGGGCGGGGCGCGACCGCGAGCACGCCCCGATTGAGATGGAACCCCACCACCTCGGCCATCACCTCGGCACTGGCCCGGTAGTACGGCACCGCCACCCCGGCCAGGTCCGCCGCCAGTTGCTCATACCGCTTGCCCACCCCGAGCAGGGCACTCGGCGTGAACCGCGAATCCAGCATCCGCTGCACCACAACCACCCCCTCCGCGATTACCAGCCCCTTCCGCCCGGGCAGATCCGGTCTGCGGTCGGCGGAGGAGAGATCGCGGAAATCGTCGACCCGCGGATCCGCGGGATCGTCGATATCGATCACTTCAGCCACGGCCCCATCCTGCCTGGTCGGCCGCTCGCGCCCGCACACCGGTGGCCGAGCGTGCGAAATCGGATGCGGACTCGGGGTAAAGCATGGGATGGTCGGATGATGACGATGGGATCCGAGATCACTATCCGTTCGGCCACCGCCGCGGACGCGGAGCAGATCTGGCGGCTGGGGGCGACCTCGTTCACCTGGCGATCCGATCAGGCGTACAAAGACCGGGCCGCCCTCCTGTTCCCGCCGGAGGACGCGATCGTCGCCGTCGACGGCGACCGGGTCGTCGGGCACTCCAAGGCGCGGACGATGACGATGACCGTGCCGGGTGAGCGGACGGTGGAAGCCACCGGCATCGCGGGGGTCGCGGTGGCGCCGAATTATCGACGCCGCGGGATTCTGCGGGCGATGTACACCGAGCAGCACCGCCGCACCGAGGACGCCGGGCTGCCGCTGACCATCTTCACCGCCAGCCAGGGCAGCATCTACGGGCGGTTCGGCTACGGTCCGACGGTCCGGGAGAACCGGGTCACCATCGATCGGCGGTTCGCCGAATTCCTGCCGACCACACCGGATCCGGGCGGTGTCGAACTCGCCGACCTGGCGGACACGCACGAGCAGATCAAAGCCGTCTACGACCGGTGGCGGCGGCTCACCCCGGGCGTGCAGGCCCGCCCCGACGCGTCCTGGGAGATCCGGTTCAGCGATCCGGAGTCGTGGCGTGGCGGCGGCACCGATCTGTTCGTCCTACTGCACCAGGACGGCTTCGCCCTCTACCGCTACCACCACCGTGACACCGGGACGGACGTGGAGATCGTGGAAATGCGCACGGTGACCACCGAGGCGCACGTCGCGATCTGGCGGGCGCTGTTCGGACTCGAGCTCGTCGAGCGGATCGAAACGGTGCTCACCGAGCATGACCCGCTCCCCTATCTGCTGACCGATCTGCGGCTGGTCAAGACCGCCGCCCGTTACGACGCGCTGTGGCTGCGGCTGATGGACGTCCCGGCCGCGCTGACCGCCCGGGCCTATCGCGCGGATCTGGATGTCGTTCTGGCCGTGCATGATCCGTTCCGCGACGCGGGCGGCACGTTCGCGCTCACGGTGCGGGACGGCCATGCCGAATGCGCGCCGACGACCCGGGCCGCGGATTTCGAACTCGGCATCGATGTACTGGGCAGCATGTATCTCGGGGCCTATCCGGCGCGGGTGTTCGCCGCGGCGAACCGCTTGCAGGTCAAGGACTCCGGCAAACTGCACTCCCTGGAACTCGCCTTCTCGGCGGAACGTGACGCGGAGCTCGGCTGGCACTTCTGAGACCTCGGTCCCAGCTTCCTGTCAGAATCCCGTCGTATCCTGGGGCCATGAAGCCGATTCAGCTGATTCTCAACATCCTCTGGCTCATCTTCGCCGGTTTTTGGATGGCGGTCGGCTATGTCATCGCCGGTGTCATCTGCTGCATCCTGATCATCACGATCCCGTGGGGCATCGCGTCGTTCCGGATCGCGGCCTATGCGCTGTGGCCGTTCGGGCGCAGCGCCGTGGAGAAACCGGGCGTGCGGCCCGGTTCGATGGTCGGCAACGTCATCTGGTTCATCTTCGCGGGCTGGTGGCTGGCGCTCGGCCATCTGCTGACCAGCATCCCGCTGTTCGTCTCGATCATCGGCATCCCGTTCGGGTGGGCGAACCTCAAGATGATCCCGCTGTCGCTGTTCCCGCTGGGGCGCGAAATCGTCGAGAGCGACCAGCCCTTCGGCGCCCGGGAGTACGCCCGGTAAACGCCGCTACTCGGAGTCGGTGACGATCTGCTTCATGATGCCGACGGCGCGGGACAGCACGACCAGTTGCTCGTCGGTGAGCTGGGAGAGCTGCTCGGTCATCCAGGCTTCGCGAGCGCTGGCCTCGTCGTCGATCAGGGCGCGGCCCGCGTCGGAGAGCGAGACGATGATCTGCCGGCCGTCGGTGGGGTGTGGTTTGCGCTCCACCAGTTCCAGGTCGGTGAGCGAGGCGATCACCCGGGTCATCGACGGTGGTTGCACCCGCTCCTTGGCGGCCAGCGCCCCCGGGGTCATCGCGCCGTCACGGTGCAAGGTG
Organism: Nocardia goodfellowii; assembly: GCF_017875645.1. Taxonomy (NCBI): domain Bacteria; kingdom Bacillati; phylum Actinomycetota; class Actinomycetes; order Mycobacteriales; family Nocardiaceae; genus Nocardia; species Nocardia goodfellowii. The sequence goes on from NZ_JAGGMR010000001.1 coordinate 641,305, forward strand.
GCCAGGGCGGACAGCTGAGTCAACGAGATCTGAGCATCGGCACGGCGGCCCCGCAGATGTCGCGTCAGCCGGACCACGGCGAGCGAGAGCTCGCCCGCGAGGGCTCGAACATCCGATGGCGTTGTCACAAGCGCAAACGATACGGGACCTGTGCAAAGCGGGCGGGTGGTTCGGTAGCTAGGCTTGCTGGGTGACCCAGAAAGTTCCGGAGATCCCGCCGCGCTTCACCGATCCGCGCCCGGTTCTGGCGGTCGGTAGTGCGCTGTGGCTCATCGCGACCATCGTGGTGTGGGTCAGCGGGGACCGCTGGGAATCGTTGCGGCCGGTGTGCCTGATGGGAATGGCGGTCGGGCTGCTCGGGCTGACGATCTTCCTGATCCAGCGGCGCGGGGCTCGCCGCGGCGACAAGGGTGCGCAGACCGGGCTCTAACCGACCGCGAAGTCGGCGCTGGTTCCGGTGAACGGGTGCAGGGCTCCATCACCGCCGAGCCGGTCTGCGTAATGCGCGAACCGGTAGGTGCCGGCGTCGGCGTCGGCGGGGATGTCCCAGGTGAACCGCGCCACGGATTCCGCGCTGCCGCGTTTGCTCCAGTGATAGCGCACCGCCCATTCGCCCTCGTTGGCCACCCGCACCCAGTCCCCGGCATCGGTACGACGCTGCACTTCCAAGAAGGTGCCGTTGCGGCGCGGATTGTGTTTCGGGTGGGCGGAGACGAACTCGACGGTCGCCCGGCTGCCGCGCGGATAAGAAGCGGCGGGCTGGATCAGCACATCGCCGAAGGCGCGGCCCGCGGGAGCGGCGTCCGGTCCCGGCGCGGCTACGAAGTTCGGCTGCATATTCGAGACATCCCGCGGCGCGGGACCACGGCCGATCTGCTGACGTGCGGCGAAAGCTTCGGCCAGGCGGGTGAATTCCTGGAGGTAGGCGGGAAGGGTGTAGCGGCCGAACAGAGTCGACCCGCCCTCGTACTGCTGGGCGTCGTATTCCTCAGGGGTGGTGACATATTCGTGGTAGGTGTTCGCGTAACCCTGTAGCAGCACCTGCTCCAGCGGCACCCCCAGTGTGGCGGCCACGGCGCGGCGGACGCGCAACCCGGACACGATGGTGAACTCGCCGCCCGCGGCGGCCAGGTATAGCTCGCCGATGCGCATGATCTGGATGGGCACGACACTGGGCACCCACCCCAGTAGCCCGAGCGGCGCCACAATGGCCTTGGGCGCCTGCGCATCCGCCAGCCATGCCGGTACCGGCCCGCGCGGGTCGCCGACCGCCTCCAGGAACGGGTTGCGCACGCCCTCGGGGATCGGAATGCCGGGCAGACCGGGTCCGTCCTCGATACTGCCCGCGATCAGCGCGACGCCGGCCGCGGCGGGCGAGGTGCGTTTGGGCAGCCCGTCTGTCGTGTAGCGGCCGTCCACCGCGATATCGGCCAGGTCGATGTAGTAGAGCATGGCGTCCACCGGGCCGTCCATCGAGCGGGCTTGGGCCAGTGCGGCTCTGGCGGCACGGTACTGGCGTTCACCGATGATGCGGGTGTTCTCGAACTCGTCGTCCGTCGGGCCCGAGGTGGGGCTGAGGTTCAGGTTCGGCGACATGTCACCGGCATTGGTCTGCGCGAACGCGGACACGAAATCCGGCTTGCCGTCGAGGTACCGGACGCCGTGCTCGGTGTGTTCGTGCGCGAAGGACGCGTAACCCTTGTTGTCACCGCTGATCAAGCGGTTCTTGTTGCTCATCGAGGTGTTGTGCGTGGCGAACCAGGTGATGGCGCCGACAGGTCGGCCGCCCTTGCTGATCGACAGCGTGGTGACCGCCGGATCGATCGCGGCCGGTGGGAAGTAGGCCTTGTCCGAGTCCGGATTTCGATCGAACGCGATGCGAGACCGGTTGACACTCGCGTCGTGCAGTTCACCGCGGCCCAGCGCGAGGGTGCCGGGACCGAGGTCGGCGTGCGCGGCGGCGACCGCCTCCACGATGCCGTTCACCTCGGCGTCGTAAACCTGTTGCTGGAAACCGAGAATGGCGAGGTTGTAGGCGTGGTCGTGGCTGGACCCGCCGCAGGTGGCATGGGAGTGGGTGGAGGTGAGCAGCACGTTCTGCTCGGTGTAGAGATCGCCGAAACGCCGTGCGAGATCCAGCATTACGCCGCGATGCACCGACCCGAAGATCATCCCGTTGTCGGCCACCACGAAGGCGACCCGGCCGGCGCCGGCGGCGATGACGTAGGCGCGTACCCGGGGGCGCAGGTGGATGCCCGCGGTCGTCTGCTCCAGCTGGGAGTAGCCCATCATGCCGCATTCCGCCGCGGGGCCGGTGATATCGGAGATTCCGATACCGATCGAGTAACCGTCGGCGGGCGCGGCCGTCGCGGTGGCGTGCTGGACGCCGGGGATGCCGCCGGTCGCCGCGGCGGTGGCCAAAGTCGCCGACCCCACTACGGTCCCGGCGAGAACAGTCCTGCGCGACAACGACATACGGGCGCTCCTTAGTCTTCCGATGGCACTGAACCACAGAACTGGACGCCCGTCCAGTGTAACTTTTCAAGCCAGCGAATTGACTGCACGCGCCACGAGCGCTTAACTCCCTGGGGTGTCCTCCCGATTGAGCGTCGAAGAACGACGGGCCCACCTTATCGAGGCGGCCATTGGGCTAGCCGAGAAAAAAGGCGTTGCCGGTGTGACCACGCGCGATGTGGCTCAGGCGGCAGGTGTCTCGCTCGGTGTGGTGCATTACTGTTTCGAAAATAAGGACGCGCTGATGACCGAGCTGGTCAAGGCGCTAGCGATGGAATTACGCGATTCTGTCGATGCCAATGAAACGGTATGGCAAGACGTCGGAAGTGGAAAAGAAGCACTTCAAAAATTGGTGCGCGCGGCACTGGAACTCATGTGGCTCAACATTGAAGCCACACCCGAACGCCAACTACTCACCTACGAAACCACGACTTACGCCTTGCGCGAAGGCGAGCAAACTCCCGCGAAACTCGCAATCGCGCGCGAACAGTACGCGTTCAACGACGCCACCGTGGCCGACATCCTCGACCACGCCCGCGATGCCACGTCCAACCAGTGGACGGTCCCGGTGCAGTCGCTGAGCCGATTCGTGCTCGAGGTCATCGACGGCATGGTGCTGCGCTGGCTGGTCGACAACGACAGCGAGGCCGTGCGCGGACAGCTCGACCTGCTCAGCGAAATGCTCACCAACTACGCGGTTCCCACCGGAAACTGAGCTTCAGCGCCCCTCGGGGACGCGGACATGCGTCGTGGTTCCCGCGCGCCACCAGGGCACCTCGACGGTGCCCTGGACGGCGCCGCCCAGGCGTACCCGCAGCTCATCGTGCAGTACCAGATCACCGTCCGGCGTCGGCAGCGTGAGCATCTCGCGCAGGATCACCCCCAGGGGCGCGTCCGCCCAGGCGGTGCGGCGGCCCTCACCGAGCACCTCCGCGGTCACCGCCGCGGAGACCACCGGGAGATCCAGCAGGGTGGCCAAGGCCGAGGCGTGCTCGGTGCCGCCGAAAACCAGGCGCTGCGAAGGCAGAGCCAGAGCGAACTCGGGCTGATCGAGGATCAGCGCGTCGGACGGATCGATGACCGCGCCGGCCAGGGAACGCACCCGATCCGGCAGCGCCAGGTCGGCGACGTCGAGCCGATCAGCCGCGATGGCCGCCGCCAGCTTCCCGTGCGCGCGGGCGATGACTTGCGGACCAGGAGTTTTCGTGGGATCGGCGAGCGCTTCGAGCAGCGCGGCGGCCAGCTCCGGAGAAACGTTGGCCGGGTCGGCGAAGACCGCGCGCAGCGCGTCGAGATCCGTGCGACCGAAACCCTCGAATGCGAATTCGTCCAGCAGACCGGCGAATTCGTTGTCCGCCGGATGCCGCAGCAACCCCAGCGGGGTGCCATCGATGCGGGCATGCCCGCGCAGCCACCACGCGGTGTAGCCGTTCGGATCGGCGAGCAACCGGCGAGTGTCCGGCTCGGACACCAACTGCAGCAACGCATCCGGCCATGCGACCTCGTCCACCAGATCCAGATCGCGCACCGCCGCCAACTCCGGCGGATCTTCCGCCAGTCCGGCCCACCAGCGCGCCTCGTCGTCGAGCTGGTGATCGGGACCGGTCGGATCGACCTCGGTGACCACGCTGAAACCCCAGCCGACACCGATCGCCCGCAACGCCTCCGCGCCATAGGCCTCCACCACCGCCGGATCGACGGTGCCGAGCGGCGCGTCCGCGACCAGCAGCGGATACAGCGGGGCATCCGGCAACAGCAGCTCATCAGCGGGCCGCAATTCCCCTGCGGTATCCGGCAATTCGAGCAGGCCGAGCCAGGACGGCAGCGCCGCCGGATTCGCGTGCACCGCCAGCCGCAGCACCGCGTCGAGCGTGTCCTCGTCGTCGGGGCGATCCGTCAACTCCGCCCGCAACGCCGGATCACCCAGCAGGTCCTCGGCGGTAGCCGACCGCGCCCCCAACCTGGCCAGCAGCGGATGCGCCGCCTCCGGATGCACCAGCCGCGCCCAGTGCACCGGAATGGCCATCTCCAGCTGGTCATCCAAAACGACAGTCCGCGGCCCGGTTACGAGCCGGCCGTCGGCCAGCGGGACCGCCAGCGCCCCGAGCTCCTCGGCAGTCAACGGATCGACCACGAAAGGCTCCAGCGCCGCATACAGTCGCCGCCACCAACCCGGCTCCCGCTCCAGCCCGCTCGACAATTCCGCCAGCCGCGCCAACCCCAGCCGATGCACATCCAGCACACCCAGCGCCTCGGCGTGACTACGCCCGGACAACTCCGGAATCACCAACGGGCCGACCACGTCGTCGAGTAGCTCGGCCAATTCCGCTGTCAGGCCAGCGAATACGCTCGCGCGGGTGGGGACTGCGGTGGCGAGGGCACCCGAACTCGCGGAGCGCGGAGCTGCGAGGGCGCTCGGCTCGAAAAGACCGTTGTGCCAGTCCGATCCGAGATGAGCCGAGTTGCTTGCATCGACGCGTGCCGACGCCGTACCAGATGATTCCAGAACCGAGTCATTCCAGTTCGGGACCGCAATTGGCCCCTGGGCGCGCTCAGCAGCAACTCCGCCCCCGGCAGGCATGTCATCGACTCGCCCTGAGACGGGCTCAGCCTCCATTCCGCCCCGAGCAGGCGTGTCCTCAGCTCGCCCGGGGACGGGCTCAGCCTCAACTCCGCCCGGAACAGGCGTGTCATCAGCTCGCCCGGGGACGGGCTCATCATCAGTTGGGTCGAGTGGGTCGGGCCACCCGTGGACCCCTGACGGGGTGTCGAGAGGCTGGCGGCCGGGGCAAACCGGCAGCCAGGAACTGGTTTGCAGCTCACGAATCAGTACTTCCCGGAGGAGGCCATCGGCCTCGCTTCGCGCGAAACCGGGCGTCGGAACGAGAACGAGCCGGTCGCCCGGCGGCAGAGCGCGCGCGAAATGCGCATACCCGCTGGCTAATTCGGCGATCCGCGCGCCGGGCAGCAACCGTCGGCGATCCGGCTGCATCGGGATATCGGCGATCAGAATCGCAGGTAGCGAAAGCTCCTCGTCGGATCGAGTCGGCGCACGCAACACGTCGTTCCCCGACGGGACCGGCCGACCCGCACGGACCGGCAGCAGCCAACGCGCCCGAGACGTCTTGTACTGCCACCAGATTCGCAGTTCCATGCCCGGACCATCGATCCGCAGCTCTTGCAACCCACCGTCGAGCACCCTGACCGCACTGACGATTTCCTCGTCACCGATCCGGATGCACTGCAAGGCAGGTAGTTCCAGCAACAGATCCGCCGCCTCGGCACGCATCCCGTCGAGCAGCGCCTCGGCATCCGCATCATCGCGCAGGCGCAACACCACTTCGGTGTCCGTACCGACTTCCGGTTCGGTATTGCTCGGCCACACCAGTCGCAGGGTGGGAGGAGCGAATTCCGGTCCGTGAGCAGGTACGCCAACCGCGGCATTCGGCTGGAGGCTAGCCGGGTCCGCTGTTGCACTGTCGTATGACGCTCCGTATGAAGCAGACTCGTGGCTCTGCGGGGAAGTTGCGGCACCCCCAGCACCTGTTTGCGGATCGGCCGGTTCCACTGCCGCAGGATCAGGCGAGCATCGGATGTCCGCTGCGGGACCGCCGCTGGGCTGGCCGGCCCATTCGGATCGCTCGCTTGCGGCCGTTCCGGTTCGGTCGGCGGGGCCGTCACTGGCCTGGTCGGCCCATTCGGATCGCTCGCCTGCGGCCGTTTCCGTTCGATGGGCGGGGCCGCCGCTGGCTCGCTCCCCTGCCGCCGTTTCGGTTCGGTGGTTCGACTCGCCTGGGATCTGGATTTGGTTGTCGCGCAGCGCTTGTGCGGTGCGTGCGCGGGAGAAGTGCAGGGAGCCGGTGGTCGAACGCACCTCGATGTCGTCGCTGACCGACAGCACCGCGGTGAATCCGACGCCGAAGCGGCCGACGTTGGTGTCGGCTTTGCCGGAGGCGCGCAGGGCGGTCAGGGCATGTACGCCGGCGAGGTCCAAGGGCGCGCCGGTGTTCGCGATGTGCAGAGTCCGGCCGTCGAGCCGGACTGTCACCCGGCCCGGGACGCCTGCCTTGGCGGCGGCGTCGGCGGCGTTCTGCGCCAGCTCGGTGAGCAGGCGATCCCGGTAGCCCGCGCGGACCAGGTCGGCCTCGGTGGCGGCGTCCTCGCGCAGCCGCGTCGGCGAATCACGCCAGGCGGCAAGGACTCCCGCGCGTAGCTCCGAGGTGCCGAACGGGTCGGCGGCGCTCAATTGCGCGATGACTCGGACTCCGAGTCCTCGACACCGGCGTCCCCGAGCATCTCGACCTGCTCGGCCACGGCGACCTCGCCCTGACTGTCGGCGACATAGGTCACCGACCCTTCGGCCGCGGACTCGTCCGGCTCCCCGCCCGCGACAACCTCGCCCTTGCTGTCCGCCACATACGTCACGGACTCATCGGGAACGATGTGCGCATCCACCGGCTCGGAACCCGGCACATGCGCACGCACCGCCACCTCCGCCTTCGGCCGAACACTCACCACAGCAGAAGACACTGCGGTATCACCCGTATCGCCTACCGCCTCGCCCACATTCGCGCGCGCCGCCCCGTTCTCCGACGCCCCCTCACCAACCACTCCATTACCGGCCTCGCCAGCCGCAGCCGACTCCACACCGGCCTCGTCAGCGGACGCGGCTGCAATCTCCGCGCCAGACCCGGCCACGCCCTCAGCTGCAAGCCCGACCGACGCCACCGCTTCGACACCCGGCTCAGCAACGCTATTCGATCCGCCACCCTCGGCCCCTGCTGCAGCAACAGCCTCCACGCGCGACGCTGCGGCCGCTTCGGCAGCGGCCGACTCTGCCACCCCAGCGGGCACTCCGGATTCTGGTTCGGTCGTCGTAGTCGCCGACGTCTCGGCGACAGTCTCAGCAGGCGCCGCGGATTCGGACGCCGACGCTTCGGCATCAGGCTCACCGGACTCGGATCCGGTCGCCGCGTGGGCTGTCTGCTCCTCCGCGTCGGCGGAACTGTCGGGGGCTTGCTCCGGCTTCCGCAGCGCCTCGGCCGGGATCACGTCGAAGGCCGCGTCGTCGAAGGCTTCGTATAGGGGGGAGCCGCCGCCGGTGGGGGCTTCGACGTCGGAGTGGGCGCCGCAGCCGTATTCGGCGTGGACGACGCGTCCGTCGGCGCCCATCGCGTTCGCGCAGACGCCGAAGGCGGCGCGGAGGGCGCCGGCCAGGGGCAGATAGAAACCGCACAGGCCGCAGGTCGACGGGGCCGCCTTGGCCATGTCGGTGTCGGGACCGAATTCGGCGTACCAGCGGTCGGCGGCTTCGGCGCGGCCTTCCAGGCTGAGCACCTTGCTGCGGCCGAGGCCGACCTCGTAGGCGACCTCGTCGACCACCGGGTCGCCGGTCGCGACGTAGCCGGGCACCAGCCGTGGATCGTCGGCGGGCGGGGCGAGCAGATCGCCCGGAGCGAGATCGCCGGGGCGGACCCGCTGCTCCCACGGCACGAATTCGGGGGCGACCAGGGCTTCCGGTCCGGGTAGCAGGGCCGACTCGCTGACCGTCACCCGGTCCGCACCCGGTGGCGCCGCCACCACGACAGCCCACTGCCAGCCGCGATAGCCGGGCAGGGTGGCCTCGAAACGGTGTGTCGCCGCACTCTCGTCCTCGGCGGACACGCCGAGGTGGGTGCCGACCGCCGAGGGTTCCAACTCCAGGAGCGCGCGGCGGGCCACGTCCACGGCGTCGGCCAGCAAAGGCCTTACATCGGACGGCGCTGTTCCCACCCCGCCGACTCCGTCGGCTGCCATCCCCCTGGAAACACTAACTGCGCTCACGGCCTACATTTTGCCGTATGGAACGCAATCCGCGTTCGTTGGCCATGGCTGTTCTTTTCTGCCTGCTCACGGCGAGCGGTTGCACCGGTGCCGACGATGCTCCCCCAGAGCTTCGAATCGAGGTCGTCGGCACCCGCCCGCACGACCCGCGAGCCTTCACCCAGGGGCTCGAGATATCCGACGGAGTGCTGTACGAAAGCACCGGGTTGACGGGCGCGTCGTGGGTGCGCGCCAGCGATCTCGCCACCGGCGCTGAATTGGCGCGCGCACAGGTGCCCGGCGACTTCTTCGGCGAGGGCATCACCCGGGCCGGCGCCACGCTGTGGCAGTTGACCTGGAAGGACAACGTGGCCTACGCCCGCGACCCGGCCAGTCTCGCGGTGCGCGGTCAGGCGCGATACGACGGCGAGGGCTGGGGTCTGTGCACCCGTGGCGAGCGGTTGGTGATGAGCGACGGCACCGCGACGCTGACCTTCCGCGATCCGATCAGCTTCGCCGTCACCGGCACCGTCGCCCTCGACGGCTACCGCGGCGCACACCTGAACGAGCTGGACTGCGCGCCCGACGGTTCGGTCTACGCCAACGACTATCCGACCGATCGGATCCTCCGCATCGATCCCGAGTCCGGGCGTGTCCTCGGGGTGATCGACGCGCGCGGGCTGCTCACGCCCGCCGAACGGGCCCGTACCGACGTGCTCAACGGCATCGCTCACCTGCCCGGCACCGATCGGTTCCTGGTCACCGGCAAGTACTGGCCGACGATCTTCGAGGTGCGCTTCGTCCCGGTGTGAGGCATCGAACCGGACGGCCTGGGTACCGCGCGGTTTCCGATCAGTCAGAATTGAACGTGTGACGACTCCTCGTGATCCCACCGGTCCTGACCGTGGTTCCTGGGATGGCGTGGAACAACCACCGGTCCACCGGCATCCCGGGTTCACCAGTTATCCGCCGCCGACCCGCCCGCTGCCACCGCTGGGTTCCGAACACCGCGGCCCGCGCCGAGTCTTCCCGAACCGGCCGAAGCCGCCGCAGCCGGAAACGCGGCCCTACCACCAGGCGCCGCCGCCGCCCGGAGCACCACACCGCGGTAACCAAGCACCACAACCGGATCCGACCCGGCACACCCCGGATCCGACTCGGCACACCCCAGGTCAGACCCGACACACCCCAGATCCGACCCAGCAGATTCCGGATCCGACTCAGCAGATCCCGCACGCCGAACCAGGCCGGCAACGCGTGCCACGCAAACTGACCGTCACCCGGGTAGCCGTCATGCGCGGTCGTGAGCTGACCGAGAAGGGCATAGCCACCTTCCAGCGCGCCGCGAAGGCGGACGGTGCCGACAAGTCCGGTCTCACCGCGCTGACCTACGCGACCATGACGAACTTCGCCTTGGACGCGGCGATCGCGGTGGCGCTGGCCAACACGCTGTTCTTCGCCAGCGCGACAGCGGAGAGCAAATCGAAGGTCGCGCTGTATCTGCTGATCACCATCGCCCCGTTCGCGGTGATCGCTCCGCTGATCGGCCCGCTGCTGGACCGGTTGCAACGTGGCCGGAGATTGGCGCTGGCGACGTCGTTCGGGATCCGTGCGGCGGTCGCGGTGATCCTGATCTTCCAGTTCGACAACATCGCGCTCTATCCGCTCGCGTTGTGCATGATGATCGGCAGTAAATCGTTCTCGGTGCTCAAGAGCGCGGTGACGCCGCGCGTGCTGCCACCGGAGATCGATCTGGTCCGCACGAATTCCCGGCTCACGGTTTTCGGACTGGTCGGCGGCACGATCGGCGCGGGCGCGGTGGCCGCGCTCGCCGCTTATATCGCCGGGTCCAACGGCGCGCTGATCCTGGCCGTGCTGATCGCGCTGGCCGGCGCCTATCTGAGCCTGCGCATTCCGCGCTGGGTCGAGGTCACCGAGGGCGAAGTGCCCGCGACCCTGAGTTATCACGGCGAAGAAGCCCGCACGGAAGTCATCCGTGAGGTGCCGCCCGATATTCCGGCGCGCCGCCGCCGGCAGCCGCTGGGCCGCGCCGTGGTCACCGGATTGTGGGGCAACAGCGCGATCCGCGTGCTGACCGGTTTCCTCACCTTCTATGTGGCCTTCGTCGCCAAGGCCACCGAGCACCGGCCGACGCAGCAGGCGATGATGCTGGTCATCGTCGGCGCGGCCGCGGCGATCGGCAATTTCACCGGCAACGCCACCGGCGCGCGCCTCGAGCTCGGCCGCCCGTCGCTGATCGTGGTGGGCTGCACCGCGGCTTGCACGCTGGTCGCCGTTTTCGCGGTCCTCGCCGACAACCTGCTGGGCGCGGCCGTCGCGACGCTGGTCGCCTCCGGTGCGAGCGCCCTGGCGAAGGTGTCGCTGGACGCGGCGATCCAGGATGACCTGCCACCGGAGTCGATCGCTTCCGGTTTCGGCCGGTCCGAGACCGTGCTGCAGTTGTCCTGGGTGATCGGCGGCTCGGCCGGTGTGCTGATGCCGACCGAGTGGTGGAAGGGTTTCGCCGTCGTTTCGGTGATACTCGTGCTGGGCCTGGCCCAGACCTACCTCAGCTATCGCGGCCATTCGCTGCTGCCTTTCATGACGGGCAACCGGCCGCAGCATGTCGAGCAGAAAGTGCCCGGCACAACGACATTCATCCCCCGACCGACTGGAGAACCCCTCAGTGAGTGAGCGACGCAAGCTCAGCGGCCGCACCATCATCGCCCTGCTCGCGGTGGCCACCCTGGTTGTCGTCGGCGTGGCGGGAGCCGTGGTGTTCAACGCCGTCCGCAACGCGCCGTGGCATGCGCCCGAGCTCACCGCCTACGCGCACGGGCAGACCGTCGATGTCACGCCCTTCGCCTACTGCTCGGTCACCATGCGTGACTGCCGCGTGCTGCCGCAGAACCCGGCCGACGCCGCGGGTTCGGTCTTCGATGGTCTGCCCTGTAAGGAATCCGACTGCCAGCGGGGCCGGACCACTTCGCTCGAAGTGCCGCCCGGCTACCCGTTGCAGGTGTCGTTGCCGAGCCAGATAGTGAACGCGCCGTGGCTGGCGACGCTGGTGTACGTCCGGGAGGACGGGCAGATCGTGATCGAGGAGAAGTGGCGCGACGAATACCCGGAGGGCGCGCGGGCCATCACCATCGATTCGCGGCCGCTTCCGGAGCTGCGGTTGGTCGGCGTGGAAGTCCAGCTGCCGATCCTGGCACGGGACGAGTCCGGTCGCGAAGGCTGGGTACCGCACGCCGCGTGGTCCATCAGTACCGCTCAGGCATAGCAAAAGGAGCCCATCCGCGGATGGGCTCCTTTTCGTTTCGGGGACCTAGTGGTCCAGCTCGCGCGCGACCGCCCGGACGACCTCCGAAATACGCTGCGCCATCTTGCGATCCGGGTACTTCCCCTTACGCAGGTCCGGCTGCACCTTCGTCTCCAGCAGGGTGATCATGTCTTCGACCATCCCGTGCAGTTCGTCGGCCGTGCGGCGCGGCGTGGCGGGATCCTTGTGCGCGCCGCGCTCGCGGTCCTGCCCGCGGCCCACCGACGGCGGTGCCTCCAGCAGCTTCAGGCTCAGCGCCTGCGGCCCGCGGCGACCCGCGGCCATTCCGAATTCGACGCGCTGCCCCGGCTTGAGGGATTCGATGCCCTGCGGCAACGCCGAGCTCCGGACATAGACGTCCTCCCCCTCATCCTGGGAAAGGAAGCCGAAGCCCTTTTCGACGTCGTACCACTTCACCCTGCCGGTCGGCACTGCGCTCACCCGTTCATCATCGACACTCGGAACCCAACGGCCCGAGCAAATTTTCTGCTTGCGAAAAGAACGCGCCCCACAAGCCTGCAGGACGCGATTGCCGTCGAGTCTACCCCGGTGGCATCAGCCCGGGCACACCAGTTTTACGGTCGACCGGTGACGAACCCCTCCGCACCGCACCCGCCGCGCCGGCCCAGCGACTGGTTTCTGCGCCTGGCGCTCGTATTGTTCGCGCTCGGGTTGCTGGCGGTCGTCGCCATCTTCCTGACCCCGATTGTCAGCGACAGCTCGCCCGGACTCTGGCTGTACCTCGCCGCGATGCTCGCTCCGCTCGGCTTCATTCTCGGCCTGGGGTACGCGCTGTGGTCCGGGCGGCGTGCCCGGTGAGTTACCCGGCCCTGTCGTTACCGAATCCAAGATGTGATCCTGATCACATAACGGAGCGGTCACGGGCAGGCATCGGGCCGTTACAAGGCGATCCGAGCGTCTTCTAGCTGCGCAGAAGCACTTTCGCGCCATCGCAAACGGCGATGACATATGCACACACACGCCGGTTATCAAATAGTGATTTTTCGCCGGGATCGTCGTACCGTCTATTTCAGCCGGGACAGCCCGGCACCACCGGCCCGCCGCACCGAGCCTCACCCCGCGGGTACCGGACCCCGACTGGATCAGGGGTGAGGGCGGGACGGACGACCTCTCAGTCCGTTTCCGAGCGATATCTCGCAGGTGCGGACGAGAGGAAGACACCGGATATGAGTGGACGCCATCGCAAGCCGACCTCCACCGGTCGCACCGTAGCCAAGGTCGCCGTCACCGGCGCCATCTTCGGCACCGCCGGTGTGGCCCTGGCCGGAAACGCCAGCGCGGCACCCGACTCCGACTGGGATCGCCTCGCACAGTGCGAAGCCGGCGGCAACTGGGGAATCAACACCGGCAACGGTTTCCACGGCGGACTGCAGTTCTCCCCGAGCACCTGGAATGCCCACGGTGGCAAGGAATACGCGCCCACCGCTTACCAGGCCAGCCGCGAACAGCAGATCGCCGTCGCCGAGAAGGTTCTCGCCTCCCAGGGCTGGGGCGCCTGGCCCTCCTGCTCCTCCTCGCTGGGCCTGCGCAGCGCACCGACGCCGCGCGACGTGCCCTCCGAGCCCTCCACCCCGAAGTGGAACGCGCCCACCCAGGCCCAGGTCGCGGACACCCACCAGGAGATCTACCAGGCTGTCGACCGCGCCGTCGCGCTGGTGCAGCAGCAGGGCGTGCAGATCCCACAGCCCGCGCTGGATTTCTTCAACGCGGCCAAGGGCAACGGGACCAAACTCGATCCGGCCATCGTGAACTTCTACGAGGCGAACAAGGGGCTGCTCCCCTCCTGACCCGAGGTTCGTCATACAACAAGGCCCCCGCATCATTGTCGATGCGGGGGCCTTGTTCGTACTGCGGGCTTTCCGGGGCGGCTCAGCGGTTGATCACCGTGTGCGGGTGCATGTACGGCAGCTGCTCGGCCGGTACCGGAAACTCGGTGTCCTCGCCGAACGGCGAAAGCCCACCGGAACGGGTCGACGACAGTTCGGTGACCGCGTGGTCACCCTCGGCCAGCTTCGGCCAGCCATTGTCGACATACGGTTTCTTCGATTTGTTCACCACGGCCACATGCTAGCGGGAAGCCCCCGCCCAGTGCACGACCAGGAGCACGTTGCTCCCGGACCAGCGGGCAACAAACCAGCACCGTACGCTGGATCGGATGAGCGCGACCTCCTTGGCCGGGTGGCTCGGTGCCCGGACCGACGCCCAGCTCGTGGCATTGCTGCAGTTGCGGCCCGACCTCGCGGTGCCGCTGCCCTCGTCTATGCAGGTGCTCGCGGGGCGGGCCGAACAGCGGGCCTCGGTGCTGCGCGCCACCGACGATCTGAACACGCTCGAGTTCGCGATCGTGGAAACCCTTGCGGTGCACAAGGCCTCGAACAACGCCGCTCCGCTGCCCCGTAAGGCGTTGCAGGCCCAATTGAAGGGCCGGGTCACCAAAGCTGCGCTGGACACGGCTCTGGAGCGTCTGACGGCCCGCGCGCTGGTCTGGCTCGCCGGTGACGATCTGCATCTGGTCCCGGCCGCGGCCGAAGCGTTGCCGTGGCCGATCGGGTCCACCACCGAGATCCCGGACGCCCTCACCGAACCCGAGGTGCTCGAAGCCCTGCGTGATCTGCCGCACGCGGCCCGCGCCCTCCTGGACAAGCTGGCCACCACCAGTCCCCTGGGCCGCACCAAGGACGCCGCGCCCGGCACCCCGGCCGATCGTCCCGTGCAGCAGCTGCTCGGTCGCCGCCTCCTGCACTGGATCGATGACGAGACCGTGGAGTTGCCGGTGACCGTCGGGCAGGTGCTGCGGCGCGAACCCGTCACGCATCCCCATGCGCTCACACCGCCGAAGCCGGAGCTGCGCAAGCACACTCCCGCCGAGGTGAACGCCGTCGCGGCCGGTGAGGTCGGCGAGCTGTTGCGCCATTGCGAAGACATTCTCGCCGCGCTCGGCCAGGGCCCGGCCCCGGCCTTGCGCGCGGGCGGGCTGGGCGTACGGGAGCTGCGGCGCGTCGCCAAGCAGACCGGTGTCGACGAAACCCGGGCCGGACTGCTCGTCGAGCTGCTCGCCGCCGCGAAACTGGTCGGGAAGGGCCTGCCGGAACCCGCGCCCGACTACGACAACGCCGACGACTACTGGGCGCCGACACCGGCCGCCGACGGCTGGCTCGATTCGCCGCCCGCGCGGCGCTGGGCGGCGCTGGCACTGGCCTGGTTGGACCTGGATCGGATGCCATGGATGATCGGCATGCGCGACGCCAACGACAAGCCTTTGGCCGCACTGTCTTTCGAGCTGCGCATGCCGAACGCGCCGCGTGACCGGCGCGCGATCCTGGCGTTGCTCGCCGAGTATCCGACCGGCACCGCGCTCGAGCCCGCCGATATCGGCCGGCTGCTGGCTTGGCGGCAACCGCGCTGGCGCAGGCACTTCCGGTTGGAGGCGGTGGAGCACACGCTGCGCGAAGCCGCCGAGCTGGGCTTGATCGGGCGGGGGGCGCTGGCCTCACCGGCGCGGGCGCTGCTGCACGGCGCGCCGACCAGTGCCGCCGACGCCGAAGCCGAGATGGAAGCGGCGCTGCCGGAACCACTGGATTACGTTCTGGTGCAAGCGGATCTGACGGTCGTCGCGCCGGGTCCGCTCACGCCCGAGCTACAGCAGCGGATCGCACTCGTCGCCGACGTCGAATCCGCGGGCGCGGCAACGGTTTACCGCATCAGCGAGGCCGCCGTGCGGCGCGCGCTGGACGCCGGGATGACCGCCGCGGAACTGCATGCCTTGTTCAGCACGCATTCGCGCACGCCGATCCCGCAGGCGCTGACCTATCTGATCGACGATGTCGCGCGCCGGCACGGTCAGTTGCGGGCCGGAATGGCGCAATCGTTTGTGCGCAGCGATGATCCGGCGCTGCTCGCCCAGGTGCTCGCGGCTCCGGTGGCGACCACGCTGGCGTTGCGGGCCATCGCGCCCACCGTGGCCATCGCCCAGGCGCCGCTGGGCGAACTGCTCGAACAACTCCGGTCCGCCGGGTTCGCGCCCGCGGGCGAGGATTCCTCCGGCGCCATCGTGGATCTGCGTCCGCGAGGCGCGCGAATCACGGTGCGCCCCAATGCCCGTGCGCCGTACCGGCCCACCCCGCCGAGCACCGAGCAGCTCGAACTGCTGGTCGCGGAGCTGCGGGCCGGGGACCGCGCGGCCAGCGCCAAATCCGGTCAGTCGGTGCGCGCCGACGGCACCCGCACCAATACCGCCGCGACCCTGGCGCTGCTACAGCTGGCGGCACGGGTGCGGCGGCCGGTGAACATCGGATACGTCGACGCGCAGGGCGTGGCGTCGCAGCGGGTGGTGGAACCGCTGAAGGTCGGCAACGGTCAACTCGACGCGCTCGACCCGGTGACCGGCGCGGTCCGGCACTTCACGCTGCACCGGATCGCGTCGGTCGCTCTACTGGACGCTTAGACCGGCTTGCCCAGGCAGAACAGGGCTTTGGGGTCCGGCACGGTGATGAAGGTTTCCGTGGTTTCGGGGCACTGCATTTCGTCGGTCGTGCCCTCGACCCGCTCCACCACCTTGATGGTGGCTTCCTTGCTGCCGCACTCGGCCCACTTGTACGGGGAGGTGCCGACGTCGTTGTAGCAGGCGTCCTTCTTCAGGTTCGGCGCGAGGCACATGTAGGTGGCGCCGCCGCTGGGCCGCTGCTCGGAGTAGGTGGTGTAGTCGTTGGTCGGGCATGAGGTCTGCTTGTCGAAGGTCTGGAACACCTTGTAGACGGCCTTGGGCGAAGAGCAGTCGATCGCCTCACCCTTGGTGTCGTTGGATGAGTTGTCGGTGATGTTGATGCAGTCACCGACCTTGGTCTTCGCGACGTCGGACTTGCTCGCGTTGTCGACCGCGGAACAACCGGTCACCGCGACCGCGATTGCGGCCACTGCCAGGAAGGCGCCTGGGAATCTCACGGAAAAAAACCTCTCTCACCGAACATGTTCACGTTGATCGTGAACGCGGTGAGGATACCCGCAGGCAGGCAGTGGCCGCACCTGTTATCGGCGGGTCAGAGCATGCCCAGACCGAGCATGCCCATCAGCGAGAAAGCGAGCAGGCGCGAGGGTAGGGAAATGAGCAGCTGAAGTCCAAAATTGTTCATTAGCAGTGCCTTCCACAATGTCGTCCACTTTGTGGACGATCGTCCAATTCAGGGGGTCTGTCGTTTGGCGGCGCGGGGTCGTTACGCTTGGCGAGTATGACGGTCGACGAGGTTGCCCGCGACTTGTACGGGCTGGATCCCGCGGAATTCATGGCGGCGCGAACGGCGCAGGTCGCGGCGGCCAAGGAGTCCGGAGACAAGGCCCTGGCCACAGCTATCGGCAAGCTACGCAAGCCCACGGTCACCGCGTGGACGGTGAACCTGCTGGCCCGCGCCGCGCCGGAGGACGTGAACGCGCTGCTGCAACTCGGCGCCGCGCTCCGGTCGGCGCAGCGGGAACTGTCCGGCGATCAGTTGCGGGCACTCACCACGCAACGACAGCAGGTCGTCAATACTTTGGCCAAGCGGGCCGGTGCGCTGGCCGCCGAGCGCGGCCATCCGGTCAACGAGACCGTACTGCGAGAAGTCGGCCAGACCTTGAACGCGGCGCTCGCCGACGACGAGGTGGCCGAACAGGTGCACACCGGGACGCTGACCACCGCCGCCACCTATGAGGGGTTCGGCCCGGAAGGCCCGGCGCTGGTCGCGGTCGGCGGAACCGAGCACAAAGGCGCCCGGAAGAAGGCGGCCGAGGAACCCGCTCCCGACACCGCCCAGCAGGAACTCGACGACGCGCTGGCGGCGCTCGAATCCGCCCGTGCGGCACGAGATTCCGCCCAGCAGGAGACCGATCAGGCCGCCGGGCGCCTGGCCGGCACCGAAGCACGGATCGACCAGCTCCGCGCGGATCTGGAGCACGCCGAACAAGAGAAGCAGTTCGCGAAATCCGCCGAACGCAGTGCGCACGAACAACTTCGGTCCGCACAACGCCAACTCGACCGGGTCGAACGCTGGGTCGAGCGGGCCCGCGAACGCGTCGACTAGACCCGCAGCCCGCCCGGGTACAGGTACTCGTCCGCCGGCGGCTCCTCGGTATTGAGCCAGGCGTGGAAGAAACCCGTCAGATCAGGCCCGTACTTCGACTGGATGAACGTGCGGAACTGCGGAATCGAGGCATTGCCGTAGGCGTGGTGGTGCAGGAATTCCTTGACCGCGCCGAAGAAGATCTCGTCACCGATCTGGCGGCGCAGCGCGTGCAGGAACAGCGGTCCACGGTAGTAGACGGAGGTGAATTCCCTTCCCGCGCCGGGATTGTCGAGGGGAATCTGCCAGAATTTCGGGTTCGCCAGATATTTGGCGGTGGTCTCGCGGTATTTGGCGTCGACGTCGAGGCCTTCCTTCTGCTCCGGCCACAGATAGTCGGCGGTGTAGCTGGCGAAGCATTCGTTCAGGCAGATATCGGACCACTGGCGCACCGACACCGCGTCACCCCACCACTGGTGCGCGATCTCGTGCACCACGGTTTGCAGATCGGTCCAGGGCGCGTGGATGGGGCGCGTCTGGGTTTCCAGCGAGAACTCGAGATCGGCGTCCACGTAGATTCCGCCCGCGGCGTCGAAGGGATACGGGCCGTAGAGGTTTTCGGCGAAATCGAGGATTTCGGGCAGCCGCTGCTCGTGCTCCCGGTTGGCTTCCGCCTCGGGCGCGAACGCGCTGAGCAGGGGTGTCCCGTCGGCACGGACCTGCTCCAGGAAGGTGAACTTGTCGATGGCGACAGTAGTCAGATACCCGAGCACGGTGTGCTTCGATTCCCAGCTGACGACGCGCTTGTCGCCGCGCACCTCGTTCTGGGTACGCCGGCCGTTCGACATCACTTCCCATTCGGCGGGCACCGTGGCGTGCAGCGCGAAAGTCGCCTTGTCCAAGGGAGTGTCGTTGAGCGGATACCAGGTGGCGGCCGAATGCGGTTCCCCGGCAACGAAAGCGCCGCCGCTGGGCGCGATGGTCCAGCCCGCTCCCCTCGCGTCCACCGCGGGGCCCGCGTAATCGATGACGGTGACGAACGGCAGGCCGGGCAGCAGCGGCAGCAGCGGGGTGACGGTCAGTTCGTGCTCGCCGTTGCGGTCCCACGCGGCGGGCTGGCCGTTCACCGTCACCATCCGCACGTCGGGACCGCTGAAGTCGAGGTTGAACGCGCGCAGCGCCTGCGTGGCCCGCGCTTGCACGCGCGCGTGTCCGGTCAGGTGCCGGCTCGGCGGGTCGTAATCGATGGCGACGTCGTAATGCGTGACGTCGTAGCCACCGTTACCGTCGAGCGGATAGTAAGGGTCACCCAGACCCGGTGCGCCGAGGAACGGGTCCGCTTGCGCCGCAGCCGGTGTCGCGGTGATCAGGACTCCGGCAACCAGCACGCAACCCAGGCCGGACAACCTCATACGACCAACCGCCTCTCTCGATCACCTCGGCTTCGGGATCGTGCCGGCGAGCATTGGCACAGCGGCGATCGTAGTCGGTTATTTGGCGGCGCCGCTGAGCGCCACCGACGCGCCGAGCCCTACGATCATCGCCCCGCCGGTCGCGCCGACCGCCTCCAGCCGGCGCGGCGAGCGGGCGAACCAGCTGCGCGCGGCCGCCGCGCCCAAGGCCCACGCGGTGTCCGACACCAGCGCGATCGCCAAGAAGACGCCGCCCAGGATCAGCAACTGCGCGACGTACGCTCCGCCCGCCGGGTCGATGAAATGCGGCAGCACCGCCGAGAAGAAGATGACGGCCTTCGGGTTGGTGAGACCGACGACGACGCCCTGGCGAATGACCTTGCTGTCCTGCACCGACGGCGCCGAGACAGTCAGCGCGTCGCGCAAGGACTTGCGATCCCGGATCGCCTGCACACCCAGGTAGATCAGATACAGGGCGCCGGTGAATTTCACGATGGTCAGCGCCAGCGCGGACGCGGTGAGGATGGCGCCGAGGCCGATCGCGACCAGCAGCAGCGAAACCAGCACGCCCACCGCGTGTCCGATGACCGACAGCAATGCGGCCCGCCGCCCGAGCGCGAGCGCGCGCCCGATCGCGAACAGCACGCCTGGACCCGGCACGACAATGATGACGAAGGCGGCGGCGGCGAAGGCCAGCAGATTTGCGACCGGAATCATCATCCGAGTCTATGCACACGCGCCGACGGCGTGCACGACTTTTTCAGGCGCCCAGGTCGTCCGGCAACTGCTGCGGATCCAGCAGCAATCGCTTCGCCGAGGCCCGCCGCACCTTCGCCGCGAGCCCGAGATTATTTGTGAGCAAACGCCATTCCGTTTCGCTGATCGCGGCGCGGGCGCGATCGATGACCGTCCCGTCGGTGGTGCCCCAGGCGATCGGCATCGGATGCACCGTCTGCCACCGCTCGCCCACCTGGCGTGGCGCCCGCTCGCTGCGCACCGCGACCGAGGGCACCCGCTCCCCCGCGCGCTTCTCGTGGCCGGGCAGATCTCGCACCTTGCGGATCACCAGTGCGTAGAGCGGGTCGGTGGCGGTGGGCTTGGCCACGTCGACCAGCGCCAGCAGCACCACGCCGCCCGGGTGCGTCTCCGAGACCACCGCGGGCACGAGATCACCGGTGGCGTAGAGCTTGTCGATGCTGAACCGGCGCGGCGCCCACACCGTCACCCACAGCGCCACCACCGCACCGAGCACGAAGGCGACGGCCAGCAGATAGGACCAGGCGTGGCCCAGCCAGATCAGGTAGGCGGCGATCAGCCCGGCGACGATCGCCCCGGAGATCGCCAAAGCTCGGAGGCGGCGCACATCGGCGAGGACTTCGTTCACCGCATGGGCGTGCCTGTGGTCCACCGGGAATTCGAAGCGTCGCACGTTTTCTTCCTAGCACACGTAGCGGAGAGAACCCCTCCACTTATCCGATGGCCGGCCCCAGCAAGTCGTCGGCATCTGTTATGCGATAGGCATACCCCTGTTCCGCCAGAAAACGCTGCCGGTGCGCGGCATATTCGGCGTCCAGCGTGTCACGCGCGACCACCGAATAGAAGTGGGCTTGGCCACCATCGTGCTTGGGCCGCAGCAGGCGGCCGAGGCGTTGCGCCTCCTCCTGGCGGGAACCGAAGGTTCCCGAAACCTGCACTGCCACAGAGGCTTCGGGCAGATCGATGGAGAAATTCGCGACCTTGCTGACCACCAGAACCGGGATCTCACCCTGCCGGAAAGCCTCGAAAAGTTCTTCGCGCTCTTTGGTTTTCGTCGAACCCTGAATCACCGGCGCGTTCAACGCCACGCCCAATTCGTCCAGCTGATCGAGGTAGGCGCCGATCACCAGCGTCGGCGCGTCCGGGTGTTTGGCCAGGATGGACTGCACCACCGGAATTTTCGTACGTGCCGTAGAACACAATTTGTAGCGTTCCTCGGGCTCGGCGGTGGCATAGGACATCCGCTCGGCATCGGTGAGGGTGACGCGCACCTCCACACAGTCGGCCGGGGCGATCCAGCCCTGCGCCTCGATGTCCTTCCACGGGGCGTCATAGCGTTTCGGGCCGATCAGCGAGAACACATCGCCCTCGCGGCCGTCCTCGCGCACCAGCGTCGCGGTCAGGCCGAGCCGGCGGCGCGATTGCAGATCGGCGGTCATCCGGAAGACGGGTGCGGGCAGCAGATGCACCTCGTCGTAGACGACCAGGCCCCAATCGCGGCTGTCGAACAGCTCGAGGTGCTTGTACTCGCCCTTGGTGCGACGCGTGATCACCTGATAGGTGGCGATGGTGACCGGTCGGATCTCCTTGCGCTCGCCGGAGTATTCGCCGATCTCGTCCTCGGTCAGCGAGGTACGCGCCAGCAACTCACGCCGCCACTGCCGCCCGGCGACCGTATTGGTGACCAGGATCAGCGTGGTGGCCTTGGCCTTGGCCATGGCGGCCGCGCCGACCATCGTCTTGCCGGCGCCACAGGGCAGCACCACGACACCGGACCCACCGGCCCAGAAGGAATCCGCCGCCATCTTCTGGTAATCGCGCAGCTCCCAGTGGCCGCCCTCGTAGTCGAGATCGATCTGATGCGCCTCGCCGTCGACATAACCCGCCAGATCCTCCGCGGGCCAGCCGATCTTCAACAGCATCTGCTTGATCCGGCCACGCTCGGACGGATGCACCACCACGGTGTCGTCATCGATGCGGGCGCCGAGCATCGGCGCGATCTTCTTGTGCCGGAGCACTTCCTCGAGCACCGCGCGATCCAGGCTGTTCAGCACCAGCCCGTGCGCCGGGTGCTTCATCAGCTGCAACCGCCCGTACCGTGCCATGGTGTCGACGATGTCGACCAGCAGCGGCTGCGGCACCGCATACCGGGAGAAATTCACCAGCGCGTCCACGACCTGCTCGGCGTCGTGCCCCGCGGCCCGGGCATTCCACAGCGCCAGCGGCGTCACGCGATAGGTGTGCACGTGCTCGGGCGCGCGCTCCAACTCCGCGAACGGCGCGATCGATTGCCGGGCCACATCGGCCAACTCGTGGTCGACCTCGAGCAGCAGTGTCTTGTCGCTCTGAACGATCAACGGACCATCGGTCACAGATCTCTCCCTTGTTGAGGTCCGCCCCATTCTCCCCGACCCCACCGACAACCCGCGGCTGCGGTCTCGGGGCCCGCTACTTCAGCGTCGGACCACCGCTATTTGTTCCCGGACCTGCGGTATTGCCGCAGGGGCGCGCGGCCCCGCCCGGCTGTCGGCCGGGCGGGCAGCGCTGCTGCGGAGAGCGGTGCGAGCAGGTCAGCGGTCGCGACGCCGCTGGACGGCGTCGGCGAGCCGGTCCAGTTGCGCGGCGGTGGTTTCCCAGTCGATGCAGGCATCGGTGATGGATTGGCCGTAGGTCAGCTCGTCCGAGCGGCCCAGCGTCAAATCCTGCCGGCCCGCCACCAGGAAGCTTTCCAGCATGACGCCGACCACGTTCTTTTCCCCGGTGGCCACGCGGTCCGCGATGTCGGCGATCACGTCGGCCTGGCGGTTGTGATCTTTGTTGCTGTTGCCGTGGCTGGCGTCGACCACGAGGCGCTCGGCCAAACCGGCCTTCTCCAGCCGCAAGCAGGCTTCCGCGCAGGAGGCCGCGTCGTAGTTCGTGCCGTTGCTGCCGCCGCGCAGGATGACGTGGCAGTCCGGGTTGCCGCTCGTGCGGATGAGCGCGGCGCGGCCGTCGAGATCGGTGCCCGGGAAGACGTGGCTGGCCGCGGCCGCGCGGACGCCGTCCACCGCCACCTGCACGTCGCCGTCGGTGCCGTTCTTGATGCCGACCGGCATCGACAGCGCGCTGCTCAGCTGGCGGTGCACCTGGCTGGCGGCGGTCCGGGCGCCGATCGCGCCGTAGGACACGAGATCCGCGATGTACTGCGGCGTGATCGGATCGAGGAACTCACACGCGACCGGCAAGCCCAGGCCGGTGATGTCCACCAGCAGTTTGCGGCCGATGCCGAGGCCGGTGTTCACATCGAAGGACCCGTCCAGGTGCGGGTCGTTGATCAGACCCTTCCAGCCCAGGGTGGTGCGCGGCTTCTCGAAGTACACCCGCATCACGACGTGCAGGCGGTCGTTCAACTCCGCGGCCTTCGCCGCGAGCAGACGCGCGTATTCGATCGCGGCCGCGGGATCGTGTACCGAACACGGGCCGACGATCACCATCAGGCGGTCGTCGTCCGCGTTGAGCACGTCGACGGTGGCTTTCCGGCCCGCACGCACGGTGTCGGCAAGGGCATCGGTGATTTGGTGCACCCGGCGCACCTCGGCCGGCGAGCGCAACGGGCTCACGGACAGGGTGCGCTGGTCATCCAGATCAGAATGCCGCGCATCGACATCAACTGCGGTGGTCATAGTGGGTTCCTTTTCATCAGGCCGACCCACGGAATTCGAGAACCCGTCGAGCCGGTCATCATCCGGCTCGAGGGTGGAGGTTGGTCAGCGCAGCCAGGTGCCGCAGACCGGCCCACCCAGGGCCGGCTTGCTAAACCAGAAATACACACGCTGCACGCCGCTGACTGTAGCAGGGACAAACCCGCCCCGATCCCCGAGGCGCGCAACGTCACATTTCAGGTAGCTCGAGGCTATCGAGCTTCCCGCCCTCCGTGTTGTGCTACGTCCGGCGGTGAGCGCGCCATCACCCGCGCGCGTGTCATTCCCGCAGGTAGAGGTGGACGGAGTAGCGTCCGGGCCATGGACACGCTCATCTTCGGCGGGTTGCTGTTCACGCTTTTCGCGATCTACGCCCAGCGGTCTCGGCGCGTGGTGCTCGCCGCCTGGTGGGTGGTTCTGGTCGCGTGCCTGGTGCTGTTGCGGCATCACATCACCAGCGGGCTCGGTCTCGGATTGACGTGGTGACGCGATGACCGAAGCCGAGGTCACCGGACGGCACCGGGCCGTCGAGATCGTCGAGCCGGAGAGCGCGGGGCGGCGCTTCGTCGGGCAGTCGCAGTATTGGCTGGCCTGCGTCTTCGTGATCGGCTGGACCGGTGTCATCTGCGGCGGGCTCGCGGTGCAGTTCGGGAGCTGGGACTATCCGTGCCCGCTGTGCATGTTGCAGCGCATGTTCATGGCCCTGGCCGCGCTCGGCGCCGCGATCATCGTGCGCAAGGGCATGCTCGGCATCATCACCTCCCGGGACTATATGACCGGGTGGGGTCTGGCCCTGCTGGGTTGTGTCGCAGGCGGTTTCACCGCGTGGCGGCAGACCATGCTGCACATCAACGACTGGCAGCAGCCGAACGGACCGGTGGGCTACGGCAGTGCGGTGCTCGGTCTGCACCTCTACGTCTGGGCCTGGGTGTTGTTCGTGGCCGCGATATTCGCGATCGGCTTGGTGCTGTCCTTCGGTCACGACACCGCCGCGCCGGGTTTCGCCGCCACGGGTGGCCAGCGCGTCATCGGCCGGCTGGCGCTGTGGTTCCTCGGTCTCGTGCTGATCGTCAATCTGATCGCGGTGTTCTGCCTGGAGGGCCTGCACTGGTTCCTGCCCGATGACCCGGACAAGTACCAGCTCTTCTACGACTTGGGCATCCGGTAGGTGACCCCGGTCAGCTTTTCCGACAGCTCCCAGAGTTCACGCGCGACCCGCTCATCCCGCGCGGCCGCGCTCGACCCGCAGCGAACCGGAGCGCCGCGCAGACCGCCGATACCCTCCGGCCCGTAGAAACCACCCGGTTCCGCGTCCGCCGTCGCAGCGAAAAGCTGCGGCAGCGCCCCTTTTTCGGCACTCTGCGCGATCAGCCGATCACCGAGCGAGACGATCGCGCCGAAGAACGACTCGGTGTGCGTCCCCAATTCGGTGGCGGCGTACCCGGGGTGGGCGGCGGTCGCGAGCCGGGGCGAACGGGCCGCCGCGAACCGGCGCTGGAGCTCGGCCTTGAACAGCAGATTCGCGACCTTGGACTGACCGTAGGCGAGCCACCGGTCGTAGCGGCGACGTTCCCAGTTCGGATCGTCCAGGTC
This sequence comes from Nocardia goodfellowii, assembly GCF_017875645.1. NCBI lineage: Bacteria > Bacillati > Actinomycetota > Actinomycetes > Mycobacteriales > Nocardiaceae > Nocardia > Nocardia goodfellowii. The sequence continues at coordinate 666,437 of NZ_JAGGMR010000001.1, forward strand.
GATTCGCCCGAAGCGGTGCGCCCAGCTGGACACCGTCACCACCCGATCGGTGATCTTGTCCAGCAGTAGCCCGGTCAACGCGAAATGCCCGAGATGGTTTGTGCCGAACTGCATTTCGAAGCCGTCGGCGGTGCGTTTCCGCGGCACCGCCATCACCCCGGCGTTGTTCATCAGCACATCGACCCGGTCCACCGACGCCGCGAATTCGCGCACCGACGCCAGATCCGCCAGATCCAGCTTCCGCGCCTGCGCCCGCGCACCGATCTCCGCCGCCACTCGCTCGGCCTTCTCGAGATTCCGGCAGGCCAGGATCACTTCGGCGCCCGCGCCGGCCAGCGCCCGCGCCGACGCGGCCCCCAATCCACTGTTCGCGCCGGTGACGATGAAGCACCGGCCCGTCTGATCGGGGATGTCCGAAGTGTCCCAACCGCTCATACCGGGCGAGTCTAGTTAGATACCGCCACCTCCGCCGATCAGCCGGATCGAAGGACCACACCGATCCGTGCGTGCGTCCGGGAACGGCGCGCGCGCAACGTATTCGACACTGCTCGCGGAATCAGCGGGGTCGGGCGATGATGCCGAGCAGGTCACCCGCGGTGGTCGTGCGCGCGGTGAAATCCGCGGCCGCCAAGTGCTGAACAAGCTTGCCGGGCGGCGGTTTCGGGCTCGATCCCGCCGCATCGGGATTGCCGTAGCCATAGAACAGGTTGAGGGTGCCGCCGGAACCGAGCAGTTGCCGGATCAGCGTCAGTTCGGCGGCGGGCTGCTTGGTCCAGAACAAATTCACGTTGACGGCCACGATCTTGTCGAAACCGGCTGAAGCGAAGTCGATTCCGTCCACGACGCAATCCGGTCGCAGCTGTTCCAGCCCTACTCGGGCCATTCGAACGCGCACCGATTCGAGCAGTGGTGCATGGCGTTCGGCGGCGCGGGCGATCGCGGTGGCCGAGCGGTCGATGCCGATGTAGCAACCGTCGTCCAGCCGTCCGGCGATAGCGGCGATGGAATCACTGGACCCCGGGCCGATTTCGAGGACCCGGTCCGCGGGCCGCACCGCCATGGTGTCGGCGATCCACCGGAATCGCGCGTCCCCCGCCATCAGATCGGCCAATCGCTGACCGGTAGCCCGGGGTCGGTGGCCAGCCGGCCCGCGATCCAGGTGTCGCGCCGCACCCCACGCTGCGAACTGCCCAGGCGCAGCATGCCCTCGTACCGGAACCCGTTGCGCGCCGCCACCGCCGCCGAAGCGTGATTGCCGACGAAGGCGCGCCAGCTGATCCGTTCCAGGCCCAGCGTCGCGGGGTCGAAACCGAAGTCGCACACCATGCGCAGCGCCCGCGTCATCAACCCGCGCGAACGCTGCTCGGGGACAAGCCAGTAGCCGACCTCGGCGGCGGAGGAATCCTCGGCTTCCAACCCGATCATGCCGATGACCGGGCCGTCCTTGTCGAGTCGCAGCGCCCAGGTCGGACTGTGCTTCGACCAGCCGGCCGGAATCAGGTCCTCGACGAAGGCCGCGGCGTGCTCACGCCGGTACGGCACCGGGATCCGCACCCAGTCGGCGATCGACCGGTGCTGGCAGCAGGCGGTGATGGTCTCGATATCCGCCTCCGTGGGCGGCGACAGCCAGACCACCCCGTCGGCGAGTACGCGTTCCTCCACGGTATTCATAGTGGCACGCGCATCCGGTGGGCCGGGCGTATCCGTGCGCACCGTAGAATCCACCCGGTGGTAGCCGCTTTTCTCGCTGATCTGTTCGAGTCGCATCGGGCGCATCTACTTTCTGTCGCCTACCGGTTGACCGGCAGCGTCAGCGACGCGGAGGACGCGGTCCAGGAGAGCTGGCTGCGGCTGGCCGGCGTGCACCAATCCGAGATCGACGATCTGCGCGCCTGGCTGACCACCGTCGTCACCAGAATCTGTTTGGATCGCCTGCGCAGTGCCGCCGCGCGGCGGGAAGCGTATGTGGGGCAATGGCTTCCGGAGCCTATCGTTACCGGGATCACCTCCGCGCGCAGCTCCGATCCGCTGGATCAGGTAGTGCGCAAACAGGAATGCCGGTTGGCGGCCATGGTCGTGCTGGACACGCTGACGCCGCCACAGCGGGTGGCGTTCGTCCTGCACGACGGGCTTTCGGTGCCGTTCGACGAAATCGCGGAGATTCTCGGGATTTCCGCGGACGCCGCGCGTCAGCTGGCGGTGCGGGCGCGCAAAGCGGTCGCGGAGGTTCCGGAGCCGGTGCCGGACACCGAGCACGAGGCCGCGGTACGCCGCCTGCTCGCCGCGCTCGCCGCCGGTGACGTAGCGGCGGTAACGGCTGCGCTGCATCCGGATTCGCGCATGGTCGGCGACGCCAACGGCACCACCTCCACGGCGGTCAATGTGATCGGCGGCGCGGACCGGATCGCCAGGTTCCTGCTCGGTCTGACCGGCAAGTACGGCATCGGCGCCGCGGAAGAGGCGGGCATGCGCTACGAATTCGCCTCGGTGAACGGCCAGTTGGGTCTGATCCTGCAGCGCGGCGACCGCCCGGCGCGCGTCGTCGGGTTCACGGTGTGCGACGGAACCGTCTGGGGCACATACGATCACGCCAATCCCGCCAAGTTGTCCGGCGTCCGCCTGTAGGTCACCGGCCGCACTTCAACAGGCAACATAGCCTTTCGCTATCGGTTGGCAACGATAGCGATCGCTGGGCTACCCTTCGAGGGTGTCCATGAGCTCCGCGACCGTCGCCCGCCTGCGCCCCTTCGCCTCGACGATCTTCGCCGAGATGACCGAACTCGCCGTCCGCCACCGGGCGGTGAATCTCGGCCAGGGCTTCCCGGACACCGACGGGCCCGCGAGCATGCTCGAAGTCGCCCGCCAGGCCATCGCCGACGGGCTCAACCAGTACCCGCCGGGCCGCGGCATGCCCGTATTGCGCCGCGCCATCGCCGCCGACCGGGCCCGCCGCTACGGGATGCACTACGACCCCGACACCGAGGTGCTCGTCACCGTCGGCGCCACCGAGGCGATCAGCGCGGCGCTGCTGGGCCTGGTCGAGCCCGGTCACGAAGTGGTGCTGATCGAGCCGTACTACGACTCCTACGCCGCCTCGGTCGCTCTGGCCGGCGCGACCCGGCGCACCGCCCGGCTGGTCGCCGACGGCGACCGTTTCGTCCTCGACCTGGACAGTCTGCGCGCCGCCGTCACCCCGGCGACCCGGATGATCGTGGTGAACTCGCCACACAACCCCACCGGCGCCATCCTGGACCGCGCCGATCTCACCGCGATCGCCGAGATCGCCTGCGAGCACGACCTGCTGGTACTCACCGACGAGGTCTACGAACACCTGGTCTTCGACGGCCGTGCCCACGTGAGTATCGCCACCCTGCCCGGCATGGCCGAGCGCACCGTCGTGGTGTCCAGTGCCGCCAAGACTTTCAGCGTGACCGGATGGAAGACCGGCTGGGCCTGTGGACCCGCGCGGCTGATCGACGGCGTCATCGCCGCCAAGCAGTACATGTCCTTCGTCGCGGGCGGCCCGTTCCAGCCCGCCGTCGCGCATGCGCTCGAGCATGAACTCGACTGGGTCGCCGCCCTGCGAGACACCCTGTCGGACAAGCGCCTCCGCCTCGCGGCCGCGCTCGCCGCGACCGGCTTCGACGTGAAGTCCAGTGCGGGCGGCTATTTCGTCTGCGCCGACATCACTCCGCTGGGCAGCACCGACGGACTCCAGTTCTGCCGCGAACTGCCCGAACGACTCGGCGTCGCCGCCGTGCCGGTCAGCGTCTTCGCCGACGACAAGAAATCGTGGGATGCGCTGGTGCGCTTCACCTTCTGCAAGAAAAACGAGACCATGGACGAAGGCGTGCGCCGATTGCGCGCGGGCGCACCGGGCTAACCGGTCGGATAGCGCGCTTGCGGTGCGCGCCACTGGAATCGGCGTGCGAGCAACCTGAACGCGATCGCCAGCGAAGCCGCCAGAAATCCGGTCCACGCCTGATACACGCCGAAATGCAGCAGGACGGCCGTGGTCGCCGCGCCGAAGAGGGCGGGTACCGCGTACAGATCCTGGTCAGGACGCAGCACGCTCGGCACCTGTCCGCCGAGCAGGTCACGGATGACGCCGCCGCCGATGGCGGTGACCATGCCCAGCAGGGCGGCCGACGGCGCGCCGACGCCGTGCGTGTAGGCGACGACCGTGCCGGTCACGCAGAACAGGCCGAGGCCGATCGCGTCGGCGATTTCCAGCGGGCCGCGGGTCAACCGGGCGGAGGGGTGCCGGAAGAAGATGACCAGCGTGACGAGCAACGCCGCGGTCAGATAGGTCAGATCCGTGAACGCGGCGGGCGGCGTGCGCCCGACCAGCAGATCGCGGATCACCCCGCCGCCGAGCGCGGTGGAGCAGGCCAGCACCGCCATGCCGAAGATGTCGAGGTTCTTGCGAACCGCCAGCAACGCTCCCGAGGTCGCGAAGGCGATGACCCCGAGCAGCTCACCGCTCCGCTGCGCGGCCTGCACAGCGGAATGCAGCTGCCCGATCATGAGGTCGGCCACCGCGCTCATCCTTCGCTCCCTTCGTACGCACCTGCCTTGCAGGTTTGCACGTCGAGCAGGGCGTGAGCTCCGCGACACCCGTTTTTCCGGCTCAGGCCGGAACGGGCCGCGCCTTGTCGGTTGCCAGTTTGATCGCGATCGCGCCCAGCATCGATCCCATCACCCACCGCTGGGTGCGCAACCACAGCGGCCGCCCGGTGAGGAAGCCGGAGATACCGCCGGCGCCTAGAACGATCAGCCCGTTAACAGTCAGCGCCACCGCGATCTGTACCGCGCCCAGCGACAGGCTCTGCAACCACACCGGTCCGCGCCCGGGTGCCACGAACTGCGGAATCAGCGCCATGTACATGATCGCGATCTTCGGATTCAGCAGGTTGGTGACCAGTCCCATGGTGAACAGCCGCCGGACCGGGTCCCTGGGCAACTCACCGGGCGTGAACACCGAGGTCCCACCGGGCCGGACCGCCTGCCAGGCCAGCCACAGCAGATACCCCGCGCCGAGCAGCTTCACCGCCAGGTACAGCCCCGGCACCATCGCGAACACCGCGGTGATCCCGATCGTCGCCGCCGCGAGATACACACCGAACCCGGCCGCCACCCCGGCCAGCGACACCAGGCCCGCCCGTCGTCCCTGCGACACCGTCCGCGAGACCAGATACATCATGTTCGGACCGGGTGTCAGCACCAACCCCAAAGCCGCAGCCGCTACACCGAGAATCGCCGCCGTCTCCACCATGCTTCGATCCTGGCGTGCCGGGCCGCCGTCGTCTCGGTCCACTTCCAGGTCCGTGGCCTTGTGATGCACGCCACTCGACCGCGCGATAAGTTCGCCGGGGCGCCGCCGTCCTAACAGCGAACCCACACACCGCAATTCGAAAGAGATGATGACAATGAGCGACTTCTCCTACCGCCTGACCCGCACCATCGACGTTCCCGTCGACGCGGTGTGGCAAGCCTGGACCATTGCCGACCAGTACGAGCAGTGGTCCTACGCCGCGCCCGGCTCGGTCAGCCTGGACGTGCGCCCGGGCGGCGCATGGTCTGCCACGATGGTGGACCCGGAGGGCAACCGCGTGGAACTCGGCGGCAGCTACCTCGAAGTCGAGCAGAACCGGCGTCTGGTGCTCAGCATGAAGACCCCGATGGGTGAGACCGAGATGGAGCTCGACCTCACGGACAAGGGCCAGAGCACCGAGGTCGTGCTCAGCCAGAACTGCGGGTCCGCCGAAGAGCGCGACATGGCCGAGCAGGGTTCCACCATGCTGCTGGACTCGCTGACCGCGTTTCTCGCGGGCCGGGCCTGAATCCCGGCGAACCTCCGGGTGTCGGTGGGTTCGTGGATGATCCCGTCATGGTCCACAATCCCCAAGTCGCCGCCCGTCCGTTCCTGCGTGCGTTGTACGACGACGACTACTACCCGAATCATGTGCTGGACAAGGGCCGCGCCGTCTTGCTGCGACTGTGCGAGCGCATCGAGACGAACCGGCCCGCCGATCTCGCGGCACTGTACGAGCTGACCCAGGCCGCAACCGGCGAATTCAATGAGCTGCAAGCCGAGTTCGAGGCCGCGGGCAGCGAGATCGAGACCGTGGCGCGGGAGGAGATCGCCGAAGAGTTCGGCTTCGTCGCCGACTCCTACGGTTTCGCGGACGCGGACATCGAGGAGCTCATCGCCACCCGCGACTGGTAGCCGGTCCCGTCGAACTCGCACGCTGGAGTTCCTGCGCGATTCGTCCGGTGACGCTTGAATGGTGGGATCACCAGTTCCGGAGGGACACGTCATGATCGATCACGGCCGAGGTGCATCCACACCGGCTCAGCGCACGACGCCGCCCGAGTCGGTGGTGGCCCTGATCGAAGCGTCCACCCCCGTCGAGCGGCAGATCATCGGGGATTGGCTGAACAGCGGCGGTATCGCGCAGGAACTCGGCGCCGATGCGCCGGTGACCCAACTGGATATGGACGCGGGTGCGATCGCCACCCGGCTGGTCGGCCGGCACGACGATCCGCTCGTGGTTCCGGTCCGGGTGCTGTGGCTGCCGCCGGAGCGAGACGGCGTGCGGCGCATCACCTTCACCGATCTCGCGACGATGACCAACCCGCGCAAGCCGAATCGCCTGGCGCAGCGGCGGCTGGCGCGCAAGGAACCGGACCGGCACGTGGTGCTCACCGGTCAACCCGCGCAACTCAGCGAACTTCGGGCGAATAATCCCGAGGCGGCCGCCATGCTGTCGGCCGGATCCGGGGAGCCGCTCGCCCGCGCCATCGTGCGCGCCGGTGTGGTCGCGCTGGAACGGGCCGAGCGCACCATCATCGGCGACCGGTACAAGGTGCCGCGCCTGGTGACCGAGGAAATCCTCGACTCCCCCGAATTCCTGCGCAGGCTGGAGCTGATCGCCGACCAGATCGATATGCCCACCCAGGAGGTGTATCGCCGCGCCGAGAAAGCGCTCAACGAACTCGTCGCCGCGCAATCCCGGCTGGTATCCGACCTGTTCACTCAGGCCATGCGCCCGGTGCACGCCTCCACCTGGAAGGTCGAGACCGACGAGTCCGGTCTCAGCACGCTGAAAACGCTCAATCGCCGCTACCCGCTGGTGTTCCTGCCCTCGCACCGTTCCTACGTGGACGCGTTCGTGCTCGGTGACGTGCTGGCCCGCAACGATTTTCCGCCGAATCATGTCATCGGCGGCGCGAACCTGAGCTTCTGGCCGATGGGGCCGATCGCGCGGCGCACCGGCACCGTCTTCATCCGCCGCAGCTTCGGCGACGACGAGGTGTACAAGGCGGTGGTCGAGGAGTATTTCGCCTATCTGCTCACCAAACGGTTCAACCTGGAGTGGTACTTCGAGGGCGGCCGCACCCGCACCGGCAAGCTCCGCCCGCCACGCTATGGATTGCTGAACTACCTGGCCGCCGCGGTGCGCCGGAACCGGGTCGACGACGTCATGCTGGTACCGGTGTCGATCACCTATGAACGGCTCAACGAGCTCGGCGCGATCGCCCACGAACAGGTCGGCGGCAAGAAAAAGCCGGAGGGGCTGGCCTGGCTGGCCCGATACGTGCGCAGCCAGCAGCACTCCGCCGGACACGTGTATGTGCGCTTCGGCGAACCGCTTTCGGCCCGCGACCGGCTGGCGGCACACGGTGATCCGCTGACCGATCCACCCGCCTCCATCCCGCTGCACGGCACCGACGACCGCGGCGTGGACAGTGTTTCGGAGCCGGACGCCGAGACCGCCGAACTGGAGCGCAAAGCCGTCCAGCGCTTGGCCTTCGAGATCGCCGTCGGCATCAACACGGTCACCCCGATCACCGTCAACGCGCTGGCCACCCTGGCGCTGCTCGGTGTGCACGACCGCGCGCTCACTCTGGGCGAGGTGCGGGCGGTCCTCGATCCGGTGCTGCGCTACATCGACAAGCGCGGCCTGCCCAGCGGCGAACTCGCGGCACTGCGCGACGAACAGAGTCTCGCCGTTGTGCTGGAACAGCTTTCGCTGGCCAAGGTGGTCACCATCTACCGCGGCGGGCTGGAACCGGTGTACTCCATCGAGCCGGGCGCGCACCTGGAAGCCGCGTTCTACCGCAACAGCGGCGTGCACTGGTTCGTCAACCGGGCCATCCTCGAACTGTCCATCCTGGCCGCGATGGCCTCCGACGATCCCGATCAACTGCGGGCAGGCTGGGACGAGGCGTTCCGGCTGCGCGATCTGCTCAAGTTCGAGTTCTTCTTCCCGGACCGCACCGAGTTCGCCGCCCAGATGACCGAGGAGATGCTGCTCGTCGACCCCGACTGGCGCAGCCACACCCGCGCGGACACCTTCGGCACCGACATTCTGGGCAAACTCACCGATTCCGGATTCATGATGGCGCACCGCGTCTTGCGTTCGTTCTTCGAAGCACAGCTGGTGGTGGCCGAACGGCTGGAAGCCCGCGATCCCGCACAGGAGCTGGACCGCAAGCAGTTCATCGACGAATGCGTGAAGGTGGGCAAGCAGATGCTGTTGCAGCAGCGGCTGCACAGCCCCGAGTCGGTCTCCACCGAATTGTTCACCAGCGCATTGAAACTCGCCGCCAACCACGGCCTGCTGGCGCCCGTCGGCCCCGAATCGGCGCAGGACCGCGCCGAATTGTCCGAGCGCCGAGGTGAATTCGCCCGGCAGCTGCGCACCATCACCGCGCGCATCTCCCGCGCCGTCGCACTGGACCCGTCCAACCGGGAGCCCGCGCAGTGAACCTGGAGCAGACCCTGGCCGCGATTCGCACCGGGCCGCAGGGTCCCCGGATCGCGGCGGTGTTCGACTTCGGCGCCGTAGTCGACGGTTTCGAGCGACCGCGGCTGTATCGGCGGATGTTCCAGCGCGGAGCTACCGCCACAGCCACGCTGCTCGGCGGTATCCGCAACGGGCTCACCGACGGCGAGTACAGCCGGTTTCTGCAACAGGCGTCCTTCGCGCTGGCCGGTCAACGTGAGCAAGACCTCGACGAGCTCGGCGGGAAACTCTTCAAGAGCACCATCTACGGCCACCTGTATCCGGAAGCGTGGCAGCTGATCCGGACGCACGAGGCCGCGGGCCACACCGTGCTGCTGACCAGCGCGCTGACCCGCTTCCAAGTGACGCCCGCCGCCGCCGCGCTCGGCATCCGGCACGTGCTGTACACGCCGATGGCCACCGTCGACGGCATGCTCACCGGTTACGCGGAGGGGAAAACCCTGTGGCGCAATGGCAAAGCCGATGCCGTGCGCGCCTTCGCCACCGCTCATGACATCGACCTGACCCAGAGCTACGCCTACACCGACGGCGTCTCCGATCTGCCGCTGCTCTCGCTGACCGGGCACCCGACGGCGGTGAACCCGGACCGCAAACTCACTGTCGCCGCCACCGAACGCCGGTGGCCGACACTGACCTTCCGGCCCCGCCGCGCACCGAGCCCGGCCGACTACGTCCGCACCATCGCCGCGTTCGTCGCGCTGCTCGGCGGCGCGTTCACGGGCGTACTCAGCAAGTCGTATACGCGCCAGCGGCGCAAGATGGCCGACGCGCTGATGGAGTACGGCACCGGCGCCACGCTGAAGGTGCTCGGCGTGCGTCTGCGCGTGACCTCGGGCGCCGAATTCGCGCACAGCCCACGGCCGGCGGTGTTCCTGTTCAATCATCAGAGCCAGTTCGACGTGATCATCGTGCCCAAGGTGCTCGACGGCGGTGTCACCGGCATCGGCAAGAAGGAGCTGACCAAGAATCCGATCTTCGGCCCGCTCATGCGGTTCGTCGGCGTCACCTTCATCGATCGCAGCAGCAGCACCAAGGCGCGCGCCTCGCTGGAACCGGTGGTGCGGACCCTGCGGGACGGCTTGTCGATCGCGGTGTCTCCGGAAGGAACCCGTTCCTACACACCGGAAGTGGGCCCGTTCAAGAAGGGCGCGTTCCATATCGCGCACCAGGCCGGCGTCCCGGTGATCCCGGTGGTGATCCGCAACGCGGGCGAAATCTCCTGGCGCAACTCGATGATCGCGCGCAAAGGCACGGTCGACGTCGCCCTGCTGCCACCGATCGATGTCAGCGGATGGGATCCCGCCGATATGGGGGCCGAGGTGGAGAAGGTACGGCAGTTGTATCTCGAAACCTTGCTCAACTGGCCCGATACCGTATCCGAGCGTGGCGGGGTCGCCCGCTGAGGCGCCAAGGCGGTGTCGTGCGACACACCGCGGCCGCACGGGATTGACCTCAACAATTGTTCAGGTCTCAGGATAGGTCTCACAAGAACTTCACAGCTTCACCCAGGAGATCATCATGAGCACCGCCACCGCCATCGCCCCGACCACCTCCCGCATCCCCGCCCTCAACCGCCCCGCCGCAATCCTCGGCGCGACCGGCGCCGCACTGCTGGCCAACCTCGTCGTCTGGCTGATCGGCGCGGCCGCCGGGGGCACCTTCGAAATGACCGACGCGGGCCAGGTGCAGAGCGTGGCACCCGGCGGGATCATCACGCTGACCGTGGTCCCGTTGCTCGTCGGCCTCACCGCGGCCGCCCTGCTGTCCTACAAGTGGGTCGGGGTACTGCGGGTCGCCGCGGTGGTCGGCTCGGTGCTCGCGGTCGCCACCATCGGACTGACCGTCGGCGCGGACTTCGACACCGCGTCCACGATCGCCCTGTCGGTCACGCACCTGACCCTGGTCCCGGCCATCGTCGTCGCCACCGAGGGATTGCGGCGCAAGCTGATCGAAGCGTGAACAAGCGAAAAGCCCCGCATCCTCGAGCAGGATGCGGGGCTACGCGCGTCGCACAGCTAGACGGAACGTCCGAACAGCAGCTTCCACGGCATCAGCGCCGACTCCAGCTGCACCTTCAAACTCATCTTGGACGCGCCGAGAGTGCGCTCCTCGAACCGGATCGGCACCTCCGCGATGGGGAAGCCCTTCTTCACGGTCCGGTAGTTCATCTCCACCTGGAACGAGTAGCCGTTGCTCTTGATACCGGCCACGTCGATGGCGCGCAACGTATCCGCCTTCCACGCCTTGAACCCGGCGGTGGCATCTTTCACGCCGAGCCGCAGCAGCACATTCACATAGAAGTTGGCCCACGCCGAGAGCGCCTTGCGGTACCACTTCCATTCCGAAGCGGTCGAGCCGCCGGCGACATACCGCGAGCCGAGCACCACGCCCGCGTCGGTGGTCTCCAGCTTCTCCAGCATGGCCGGAATGACCTCGGCCGGATGCGACAGGTCGGCGTCCATCTGGATCACCACGTCGGCGCCCTCGTCGAGCGCGCGCGTGATGCCCGCGACGTAAGCACGCCCGAGCCCGTCCTTCTCGGTTCGGTGCAGCACCCCGACCACGTTCGGCAGCTCGGCCGCCAGCTTGTCGGCCACCTCACCGGTGCCGTCCGGGGAATTATCGTCAACGACGAGCACGTGCAGGTCGGGCACCGGAAGCGCCGTCAGCCGCTCCACCGCCACCGGCAGATTCTCCCGCTCGTTGTAGGTCGGCACAACAACGGTAACCCTCAAGGGTCGCCCTCCCTGCTCACCAGCATTCGTCGGATTTCTACGAAACTTACCGAGAAACCGTACTTGATGGATCTGACCGTGCCCTGAGCAGTTCCACCTAGACCCTCGGAAACCCCCTCAGTTCCCCCAGGAGTCCTTCGCGTCCTCGCGCTCATTGCGCGCCTTCGCGATCTCCAACGCCCGCTCAGCGGTGGCCTGGTCCGGGTACGGCCCCATCCGATCCGCGAACCAGCATTTCTTCCCCTGCTCAGCCCGATGATGCTTCAGGCAGTAGTACCACTGTTCATCAGCCATACCTCCAGCATCCCACCGAACATCAAAAAATCCCCCCGACTAGGTCGAGGGGATTCCGTTTTGAGTGGCCAGAGCCGGGATCGAACCGGCGACCTACCGCTTTTCAGGCGGTCGCTCGTACCAACTGAGCTACCTGGCCGCAGGCACCCGGAACGAATGCCATGCTTAATGCGAAACGCCGGATTACTCCGGCGTTTACACACTTGCGACCCTGACGGGACTCGAACCCGCGACCTCCGCCGTGACAGGGCGGCGCGCTAACCAACTGCGCCACAGGGCCTTGCTGTGCTACCAACAGTCCGAAGACCGTACCCCCTACGGGATTCGAACCCGCGCTACCGCCTTGAAAGGGCGGCGTCCTAGGCCGCTAGACGAAGGGGGCTCGTCCCAGAGTTCTGAATGTACCCAGTTCTCCGGACCGGCTTTCAACGGTGTGTTGCGTTCCGTTGGGAGCTCGCATAGCTTATGACAGGCCGAGCGAGAGTTCCAAATCGGCTGGTCAGAGCCCCAATCCGAGCTCTTCCAGCCGCGCGGAAGCACGCCAGCCGTCGGCCCGGAACTTCTCGGCCCACTCCGGAGTGGCCATCGACTCGACGATAACCTCCAGCGCTTCGGCGAACCGGGTGCGCAGGTCTACGCCGCCGCCGAGGGTGTCGACCAGGTAGCGCTGACCGGCCAGGGCGGCGGTGAGGGTGCGGGTGAACCGGTCCGGATCGGCGTCGGCGCGCAGCTGCCCGTGCTCGATGGCGCGCACCGCGAGCGTCCGGGTTGCCCGGGCCAGGATGCGGCCGCCACCGGACTGCACGTCCCGGTAGAAGTCGGGTTCGATGATGAGCCGGTTCTCGGCCTGCACGATGATGTCGTGCTCGAGGCGCAGCGCCATCTCGTCGATCATCCCGTGCAGGGTGTCGAGCGGGCCGAGATCCGTTCGTGCGAGCCACCGTTCGGCGGAGGCGCGGTAGCGCTCCACCGCCGTCTCCAGGACCGCACGCGCCAGGTCTTCCTTGGAATCGAAATGGAAGTACATGGCGCCTTTGGTCGCGCGGGAACCTTCCAATATGCGGTTGAGCGATGCAGCGGCATAGCCGCTCTTCCCGAACTCAACGGCGGCGGACCTGATTATCGCCGCACGTGTTCGGCGGGCCCGCTCTTGCTGCCGTGCCATGCTCGAAACGCCTCCGAAGCCTTATCGCCGCCAATCGAACCCCCCGAAATGGAACGGACCCCTTGGCGCGAAGTTATGGGATTTTTCAATACTTCAAACCGGTTTATGCCCCAGGTTTCAGACTTTTGGTACGAAAACTTGGTGAAAACCCGAAACACACCAGCTGGTATAGTTTTCCTGCCCGGGTGCGCTGCAGGGGGTGCGCACCCGGGTTCGCCTTGTTCTCGGATCAGCCTCCTGCGGCGTCGCTTGCGACTGCTTGTCAGGTCGCTCGAAACGGTCGGATTCCTGGGAAGCCGCGATCGGCCGTACCGGTCGCGACACGTTGGGGCACAACAACGATAAGCCGAATTCCGGACCACCGGCCGGGCCGACGATTCGTCCGCAATTCACCAATGCGTCACGGTACCCGGAATCGACATCCGACATGCGGCAAACTGAAGAGTCAGATAGCCAGGATGTCGAACTAAGCGTTACAGCAAATAGCCCGCAACTTTCAGGGCCGGTGCGCCCAGTTGCCGAATTCGCCAGCGCCGCAGCGGTCTTCACCCGAGCCGGCCGGCACGGCCGGCCCTGGTCCGACCCGGTCGCGGACCTGCCGCGCGTTCCAGCCATCCGCCCCCGGACTTCGTCTTCACACCCCCAGCAGCTTCAAAGCCTTTGGTGCACAACATTTTTCGATGATATCCCGGCAACGCTCGAATGAACAAAGCTGGGGGCCAACCAGTTACCGCCAAGATCGCTGCGGGCGGCGCACGCGTTACCCGATCCCGCCCCCATCCGCCTCGGGACCGAACCCGACCACTCCCCCGGTTATGGGTTCCGCCGCACGCCTATTACACTGCCCCTCGCGCCCCTATAGCTCAGTTGGTAGAGCTACGGACTTTTAATCCGCAGGTCGTAGGTTCGAGCCCTACTGGGGGCACCCCGCAGGCGCCCGGTTCCCACCGGGCGCCTGACTCGTTTCCGGGTCGGATGCCCGATCACAGACCTGCGGTCGGACGCCCACACCAGCCCCTACGCCCGATTCGCTAACAACTTCGGCCGCCCGCCGATAGACCACCGACGCTTGCCGGACACGGTCTCGCGCTACCGGCGCATTCCCCGTGGAGGCTTAGACTCGGGCTCAGGTGGTACGCCGATGATGTCGTATGAGGTGCATCACCGGGCCCGATTTGTCGGGTGTATGCGTTTCGCATCACACCTACGGTGCCGTAAGGTATGGCCGCATCGGCACGGTCTACTCGGGGGAAGACCTGCAAGCGTGGACGCACTCATGAAGGGCTAGTACATGGCAAGGGATCTGACTCAACTCGAGCTGCTCACGGAGTTGGAGCCGGTTGCCGAAGAAAACGTCAACCGGCACCTCTCCCTGGCAAAGGAATGGCATCCGCACGACTATGTCCCGTGGGATGAAGGCCGCAACTTCGCGGCACTCGGCGGGGTCGATTGGGACCCGGAGCAGTCCCAGCTGAGCGAGGTCGCGAAGGCGGCCATGATCACGAATCTGCTGACCGAGGACAATCTCCCGTCCTATCACCGCGAGATCGCCGAGAACTTCTCCATGGACGGCGCCTGGGGCACCTGGGTCGGCCGCTGGACCGCCGAGGAGAACCGGCACGGCATCGTGATGCGCGACTACCTCGTAGTCACCCGCGGCGTCGACCCCGTCGCGCTGGAACAGGCGCGGATGATCCACATGACCAACGGATTCGCCTCACCCACCGAGGCCGACGCCGGCTTCCTGCACTCCGTCGCTTACGTGACCTTCCAGGAACTCGCCACCCGGGTCAGCCACCGCAACACCGGCAAGGTCTGTGACGACCCGATCGCCGACCGCATGCTGCAGCGCGTCGCCGCCGACGAGAACCTGCACATGATCTTCTACCGCAACATGTGCGGTGCCGCCCTCGATCTGAGCCCCGATCAAGCTCTCGAGGCGATCACGCTGATTCTGGAGAACTTCCAGATGCCCGGCGCCGGTATGCCCAACTTCCGCCGCAACGGCGTCCTGATGGCCAAGCACGGCATCTACGACCTGCGCCAGCACCTCGAGGAAGTGGTGCAGCCGGTGCTCAAGAAGTGGAACATCTTCGAGCGCACCGACTTCACCGCACGCGGCGAGGAAGTGCGCGAACGCCTGGGCCTGTTCCTGGAGAAGCTGGCCGGCGACGTGATCAAGTTCGAGGAGCAGCGCGACCGCATGCTGGCTCGCGAGGCCAAGAAGCGCGAGCTCGTGGAGTCCGGCGCGCGCTGATCACTCCGCCTCAGCAACACAACCGAATACGAAACGAGCCGCCCCGGATTGTCCGGGGCGGCTCGTTCGTTGATCCATTGTCCGAGCGGCGAGGTTATTGCTTCAACCTCGAAGATCATTTCAACGGCAACGCGCCGTCCACACCACCCACATCGGTGATCTTCCAATCCGACTTCTGATCCAGCGTGACGTTGTAGGTGACCGTCGTTTGCGCGCCCTCCGGACTCTGCGCATTAGTAGAGGACACGTTGACGAATACATTCACCTTGTAGACGCCATTGTCGTCGGAGATCACCTTGGCGGTGATCGGCGTAGCGGTCGAGGTCCACTTCAACGGGACCAGAATCTGCTCGAGTTTCGGCGCGGTCGCATCGAATTTGTTCGCCAGCTGCGGGGTGGTATCGGCTTTCAGCTTGGCCACCCAGGCATTGATGTCCTGATAGTTGACGGTGGCGGCGCCGACCGCGTAATCGGTGGCGATCTGTTCGGCATGGCGATCATCGGCGGCTTGCGCGTTCTTATCGTCCAGATCGCTCTTCGCCGAGAGCCACAGGAATCCGAACACAGCGGCCAGCACGAGAAACAGCGTGGCCACGGCGCCCAGCAATACAGAGGACAGCGGCAGCGACACCGTTGCGCCGGCGGACCGCGCCGGAGCCAGGTACTGCGCGGCTTCGGGTGCGTCGTGCTGGGCCGGTCCGGCGCTGGGCTGCTTGTCCAGCCCCACCGTCTGTTCGCCGTCTTCTTTCTCTGCCATTGGGTCCTCTCCGATGGGTGTTCGTGCGCAATGTCCCAGCAACAGGCTACTGAGCCCACCTGAGCGCATACCGCGCCCCTCTGAACCACACCGGTGGCATTCGACCAGGCAGATCACCGTTTGAGACACTGGACGGTGTGACTGTGACTGCTGAGCCGAAGAGCGCCCTGGCGATCGGGCCCTACCCGGTCGATCCGCCGGTGGTGCTCGCGCCGATGGCGGGCATCACCAATCGCGCGTTCCGCAGGCTGTGCCGCGAATTCGGCAGCTCCACCTCTATCTATGTGTGCGAGATGATCACCGCCCGCGCGGTGGTGGAGCGCAACGAGAAGACGCTGCACATGATGTCCTTCGACGACGACGAGCATCCGCGTTCGATGCAGCTCTACGGCGTCGATCCGGCCACCCTGGGCGAGGCGGTGCGGATCATCGTCGGCGAGGGCTGGGCCGACCACATCGACCTGAATCTGGGTTGCCCGGTCAAGAAGGTGACCAGGCTCGGCGGCGGTTCCGCGCTGCCCTACAAGCGCCGGTTGTTCGCCAATATCGTGCGGGAGATGGTCAGAGCGGCCGAACCGGCCGGTGTCCCCGTGACGTTCAAGTTCCGCATCGGCATCGACGATGAGCACCACACCTACCTCGACACCGGCCGGATCGCGGAGGCCGAGGGCGCCGCGGCGGTCGCGCTGCACGCCCGCACGGCGTCCCAGTTGTATTCGGGCACCGCGGACTGGTCGGCGATCGCCCGCCTCAAGGAAGCCGTCACCACCATTCCGGTGCTCGGCAACGGCGATATCTTCACCGCCGCGGATGCGTTGCTCATGCGGGACCAGACCGGCTGCGACGGTGTGGTCGTCGGCCGCGGCTGCCTGGGCCGGCCCTGGCTGTTCGCCGAGCTGAGCGCCGCCCTGCGCGGCGAACCGGTTCCGGCCGGTCCGACGTTGGGCAAGGTCGGCGAGGTGCTGTACCGGCACACCAGGCTGCTCGTCGAGCACGACGGCGCGGACAAGGCGATGCGCGATATCCGCAAGCACATGGCCTGGTACCTGATGGGCTTCCCGGTCGGGTCCCAACTGCGCCGCGAGTTCGCCACCGTCTCCAGCCTCACTCAGCTGGAGGACCTGATCGCGCAATTGCCCACCGATATCCCGTTCCCGGCCGACGCCACCGGCCCGCGCGGCCGACAGGGGTCGCCGCAGACCAGGGTCGCGCTGCCCGAAGGCTGGCTCGACGACCCGGAAGACGACACCGTGCCGGCCGCCGCGGACGTCATGCACAGCGGCGGCTAGCCGGGACCCGCGGTGTCGGGCAGATCACACCGCGCGCCGGGTGACCGGTCGGCCCGGTCCGATAGCGCCCTCGTCAGGGTCAGCCGGACCAGCAAACTCGAGCCTGCGGCAACGCCTCAGCATCGGAGATATCGCCCGGCCAATCGCTAATATTCAGCAAACGATCAGCGGCGAACCGGCAAACAGCGTTGCGGTGTCCTCGATTTCGTACTCGGCTGGCTCGCCGTGGCGGAATCGTTATCATTGGCGAAATCGGTCATGCCGGGTCGAGCTCGGCCCGGACGACGGCTAAGACGAAAAGCGAGGTTCGTTGGTGGGTGACGATCGGCACGGGCAAGCGCCACGGCCCGGAGATCGCGCCCCGTGGGAGCGCTATCCCACGGCGGAGTACACCGAACGAGACGGCTCCAACACGTCCCGTCGCGCCCGGCACACCGACACCACGGCCGAATCCGGCTCCACGCCACTGACGGTCCAGGATCTCGTCCAGAAGGTCGACAAGGAACGCGGCGGCCGCCGGCGCCGCGCCGAAGGCGGCGCGCGGCCCGCCCGCCGCGCGGAGACCGCGCCCGCGCATCCCGCCGAGCGCGCGCAACGCGCACCGGAGTCCGCGCCCCGCCCCGCCGGGCCGGCGGCACGCCCGGCCGAATCCTCGGCCCGCGCCGCCGACCCCCCGCCGCGCCCGGGTGAGCGCACCGCTCGTCCAGCTTCCCCCTCGCAACGTCCCGAGCAGGCCACAAAAGCCATGCCGCAGACCCCGGGCCGGAAGCCGGGCAACCCGCCCGCCACCACCGCGGGCGACACCGCGCGTCCGCCGACTGCCCGCCAGCGCACCGCGACGCGTTCCGCTGTCGTCGACGACATCGCGGGCACCCCCGCGACCGGTCTACCCACGCCGAAGAAGAAACCCCGGCGGCCGGAGAAGCCGGAAGAGGTCACCGACGTGATGGCCCCGCTCGACACGGCCGGGGAGTCGAAGCGCCCCGGCAAGAGCTGGCCGACCACCGGAAAGTCGAAGGCCGCCCCGAAAGCGGTCGGTAGCCCTTCGCTCTCCCGCCTCGCCGCCAGCAAGCAGCGGCGCACCCGACGGCTGCGCACCTCCGGCCGCATCGGCGCTTCGGCGCTCGCCGTGCTGATCCTGCTGATCACGGGCGGCGGCTGGAGCTATCTGCGTTCCACGAACAACAGCCTCACCCAGGTCTCCGCCCTGGACGACAAATCATCGGACATCGTCGACTCCGCCGCCCAACTCGGCGACGAGAACTACCTGCTCGTCGGCACCGATACTCGCGCGGGCGCCAACAGCCAACTCGGCGCGGGCACGCTGGCCGACGCCGAGGGTTCGCGCGCGGACACCACCATGCTCGTCCACATCCCGAAGGCCCGGAACCGGGTCGTGATCGTGTCCTTCCCCCGCGACCTGGACGTAACCAGGCCGCAGTGCGCCGGATGGGACAACAACAACAAAGACCCGCAGTACACCAAGGAACTCTTCCCGTCCGCCATCGGCGAGAAGCTCAACGCCGTCTACAACCTCGGTGGCCCGAAGTGCCTGGTGTCGACCATCCAGCGGCTGACCGGCGTCTCGATCAACCACTTCATCGCCGTCGACTTCGCCGGCTTCGAGGCCATGGTGGACCAGCTCGACGGCGTCGAAGTATGCGCGACCAAGCCGATCGTCGACGGCGTGCTCGGCACCGTTCTGGAAAAAGGCGGCAAACAGCGCATCGACGGCGCGACCGCGTTGAACTATGTGCGTGCCAGGCACGTCTACGGCGAGGAGCGCAGCGACTACGACCGCATCAACCGCCAGCAGCGCTTCATGGCCTCGCTGCTGCGTGGCGCGCTGTCGAGCAAGGTGCTCTTCGATCCGGGCAAGCTGAACGGTTTCGTCGACGCGTTCGCCAAGCACACCATGGTCGCCAACGTCGCTCCGAACGACCTGCTGACACTGGGCCGTTCGCTGCAGAAGCTCGATGCGGGCACCGTCACCTTCATCACCATTCCCACCGCGGGCACCACCTCCTACGGCAACGAGATCCCCCGCGAAACCGACATCAAGGCGATCTTCAGCGCGATCCGCGACGACCGGCCGCTGCCCGGCGAGAAGCCCGTCGCCGCCGCCCCCGCACCGACCACCTCGGCTCCCCCGACACCGCCGAGCTACACCGCCGTCGACCCGAATACCGTCTCGCTGCTGGTCTCCAACGGCTCCGACGTGCAGGGCCGGGCGCTGCAGGTGTCGAACAAACTCGGAAACCAGGGCTTCAACATCTACAACATCGGCACCTTCCAGGGCGGATCGCTGACCACCAAGGTGCGGTTCGCACCCGGCAGCGAAGCCGAAGCCGCCACCGTGGCCACCGCGATACCCGGCGCCAGCCTGGAAGCCGACAGCACCCTGGACGGCATCATCGAGGTGGTGCTCGGCAAGGACTTCACCGGCACCGTCCGCACCCCGATCCCGGTCGGTGACCCGATCACCAACGTGCCGACGATCTCCACCACGAATGCCACCACCGTGGCGCTGCCCTCGGACTTGGAACACATCAACGCCGCCGACGAAACCTGCCAGTGAACACCAGCCATTTACCCACTGTTGGTGACGTGGTCAGCACTGGGAACTAGTGTTCTGTTCCATGCGTGTCATCTACAACGAGCAAATGGCCGATCTTGCCCACCTGCTGGGCGAGATGGCCGGACTGGCCGGCTCGGCGATGGAGCGGGCCACCCAGTCGCTGCTCCAGGCCGATCTCTCCCTGGCCGAACAGGTGATCAGCGAGGGCGACCGGATCGCCGACATGATCATCGACGCGGAGGAGCGCGCCTTCGCGCTGCTGGCGCTACAGGCGCCGGTGGCGGGTGATCTGCGGCAGGTGGTGAGCGCCATCCAGATCGTCAACGACGTCAACCGGATGGGCGCCCTGGCGCTGCACGTCGCCAAGACCACCCGCCGGCGGCATCCCAACCCCGCCTTGCCCGAATCCGTGCACGGTTACTTCGCCGAAATGGGCCGCATCGCGGTGAGCATGGGCGCCGGCGCCAAAGAGGTCCTGGAAACCCGGGACCCCAAGCGCGCCGCCCAGCTCAACCAGGACGACGAAGCGATGGACGACCTGCACAAGCACCTGTTCACGCTGCTCATGGACCGGGACTGGAAGGACGGCGTCGCCGCCGCCGTCGACGTCACCCTGCTGGGCCGCTACTACGAGCGCTTCGCCGACCACGCCGTCGAGATCGGCCGCCGCGTCATCTTCCTGGTCACCGGCGTACTCCCGCCGGACGCCGACCCGGAACCCGCTGTCTGACAACCGAACCCAATGACACGACGAAGGCCCGCGCGGTGCGCGGGCCTTTCCTATCGTGCTTTCGTGTGGTTGCGCAGGCTTAGCCGAAGCGACCGGAGATGTAATCTTCCGTGGCCTTCTTGCCCGGGTTGGAGAAGATCTTCTCGGTGTCGTCGATCTCGACCAGCTTGCCCGGCTTGCCCTGGGCTTCCAGGTTGAAGAAGCCGGTCTGGTCACTCACGCGCGCGGCCTGCTGCATGTTGTGCGTGACGATGACGATGGTGAATTCCTTCTTCAGTTCGGTGATCAGGTCCTCGATCGCCAAGGTGGAGATCGGGTCCAGAGCCGAACAGGGCTCGTCCATGAGCAGCACGTCGGGCGAGACCGCGATGGCGCGGGCGATGCACAGACGCTGCTGCTGACCGCCGGAGAGGCCGCCGCCCGGCTTGTCCAGACGGTCCTTCACCTCGTTCCACAGGTTCGCACCGCGCAGTGAGCGCTCGGCAACCTCGTCGAGCTCCTTCTTGCCGCGCACGCCCTGCAACTTCAGCCCGGCCACCACGTTGTCGCGAATCGACATGGTGGGGAAAGGGTTCGGGCGCTGGAACACCATGCCGATGGTGCGGCGGACGCCGACCGGGTCGATGGCGGAACCGTAGATGTCTTCGCCGTCGAGTGCCACCACGCCCTCGACACGGGCGCTCGGGGTCACCTCGTGCATGCGGTTCAGCGACCGCAGCACGGTGGACTTACCGCAACCCGAGGGACCGATGAAGGCGGTCACGCTACGCGGCAGCACGGTCAGCGAGACATCGGCCACGGCGTGGAACTTGCCGTAGTAGATGTTGAGGTCTTTGACGTCGATCCGCTTGGCCATCAGGGTTTCCTATCGGTTCCGCGTGAGCAGCTTGTTGACGACCGCGGCCGCCGCGTACAGCAGGGCAATCAGCAGGATCAGCGTGAGGGCGGCGCCCCAGACGCGTTCCCGGCCGGCGGCCTCGGGGTTGGCCAGCTCCTGATAGATCAGCAGCGGCAGCGAGGCCATATTGCCGTCGAAGAGATTGGAGTTGATCGACTTCGCGTAGCCGACGAGCACCAGCACCGGCGCGGTCTCACCCATGACCCGGGCCAGGGAGAGCAGGATGCCGGAGATCATGCCGGGCAGCGCGGTCGGCACCACGATCTTGACGATGGTCTTCCACTTCGGGATGCCCAGCGCGTAGGACGCCTCACGCAGTTCGTCGGGAACCAGCTTCAGCATTTCCTCGGTGCTGCGCACCACCACCGGCAGCATCAGCAGCACCATGGCCAGCGACACCGCGAACGCGCTCTGCGGGAAACCCAGCGTGGCGATCCACAGCGCGAAGATGAACAGCGCGGCCACGATGGACGGCACGCCCGCGAGGATGTCGACCATGAAGGTGGTGACCTTGGCCAGCCGCCCCCGGCCGTACTCGACCAGGTAGATCGCGGCCATCACACCGAGCGGCACCGCGATCACGGCGGCCACCGCGGACTGCACGATGGTGCCGTAGATGGCGTGGTAGACGCCGCCGCCGGTCTGATCCGGCAGGATGCCCTTCTGCGAATTGGTCCACCAGGTGCTCGAGACGATCGCCCCGATGCCCTTGCTGACCACCATCCACAGCACCCACACCAGCGGGATCATCGCGACCGCGAAGCAGGCGGCGAACGCGCCGGTGGCGATGTTGTTCTTGATCCGGCGGCCCGTGCTCACATGCCGGAACGGCGGCGCCTTGATCGGCTTCTCGAGCGTGGTCGTCGTCGCCATCACTGGTTGACCTTTCCGCCAGCCGCGAGCCGCGCCAGCGCGTTGACCACGAAGGTCAGCGCGAACAGCACGAAGCCCGCCGCGATGTAGGCGCCCGTGGGCAGCGGGGAGCTGAATTCCGAAGCCGCCGAAGCGATCTTGGAGGCGAAGGTGTAGCCGCCGTCGAACAGCGACCAGGACCCGGCCTGCGCGGCGGTCCGCAGCACGACGAGCACCGCGATGGTCTCACCGAGCGCGCGGCCCAGGCCGAGCATCGAACCGGCGATGACACCGCTGCGGCCGTAGGGCAGCACCGTCATCCGGACGACCTCCCACTTGGTCGCGCCCAGGGCCTGCGCGGCCTCGATGTGGGTGACCGGGGTCAGGTTGAACACCTCGCGCGAGACCGAGGTGATGATCGGCAGGATCATCACCGCGAGCACCACGCCCGCGACGAAGATGGTGCCGCCGCCGCTGATCGAGACGTTGCCGTCGGCGAAGAGCGGGAACCAACCGAGGTTGTCGTTGAGGAAGGTCTGCACCGGGCCGAGTTCCGGCGCCAGCACCAGGAAGCCCCACAGACCGAAGACGATGGACGGCACCGCGGCGAGCAGATCGACCAGCATGGCGGCCGGTTTCGCCACCGCCTTCGGCGCGTAGTGGGTCAGGAACAGTGCGATGCCCACACCGATGGGCACCGCGATCACCAGTGCGAACACCGAGCTGAGCACCGTGACCATGAACAGGTCCTTGATGCCGAAGCGCAGGTTGTTCGCGTCGGTGGTGCTGAATTCGGTGCTGGTGAAGAAGTTTGCCTCGTCCGCCCGAAGCGAGGGGACCGCGCGAATCAGCAGGAACAGCGCGATCAGCGCGATGGAAGCGACGATGATCGCACCGGCGGCCGTGGCGAGAGACCGGAATATGGTCTCGGCGCGCTGGCTGTGGGGCCGACGCTTCTGCACGTCGTCTTTCGGTTCGCTCGGCATATGCGCAGTATCTCCGGCCGCGGCCGGGCTCGTCGAGTTCGACGAGCCCGGTGCGGTCACCTCAGGGTGCACGGTCATGGCTTTCGGATCAGATCAGGAGATGGCGTTGATCGCGGTGGTCAAACGGGTCTTGAACTGGTCGGGGATCGGGATGTACCCGTTCTCCTCCAGGCCGTTCTGACCGTTGGTGGTCGCCGAGGTCAGGAACGCCTTGACCGCCTTGGCGGTTTCGGGGTCGCTGTACTTCGAGCACACGATCTCGTAGGTCGGCATCATGATCGGGTAGGAACCCGCCACGGTCGGCTTGTAGAACGAGGTGGTGTCCAGGATCAGGTCGTTGCCCTCACCCTTGATCTTCACGCCGTCGATGGCCTTGCCCGCGGTCTCGACGGTCAGCTTCACCGGGTCCTTGGACGCCGAGGTGACAATCTGCGCGATCGACAGGTTCTGCGCCTTGGCGAAGGACCACTCGTTGTAGGTGATCGAGTTCTTGGTGCTCTTGATGGCGGCCGAGGTGCCCTCGTTGCCCTTCGCGCCTTCGCCGACGCCACCGTTGAAGATCTTGCCGGAGCCCTTGCCCCACGCGCCGTCGGAGGCGGCGTCGAGGTAGAGCTGGAAGTTGTCGGTGGTGCCCGACTCGTCGGAGCGGGAGATCACGGCGATCTTGTCCGACGGGAGCTTGGCGTTGGGGTTGAGCGCCTTGATCTCGGGCGCGTCCCAGGTGGCGACGGTGCCGTTGAAGATCTTGGCGGCCGTCGGGCCGTCCAGCACGAGGTCGGTGACGCCGTCGACGTTGTAGGTGATGGCGACCGGGCCGAACACGACCGGCAGGTTCCACGCCGGCGCGCCGCAGCGCTGCTCGGCCTTGGCGGGCTCTTCCTTCTTCGCGCTCAGCGCGGAGTCGGAGCCGCCGAAGTCGGTCTGGTTGCCGATGAACTCGTTGACGCCGGCGCCGGAGCCGCTGGAGGTGTAGTTCAGGGTGTAGCCGTCGCAGTTGGCTTCGTAGGCCGCCACGAAACGCTCCATGGCGTTCTTCTGCGAGGAGGCGCCGCTGGCCTTGAGGGCCTTCTTGCCGCCGCACTGCACATTGGAGTTGGTGCCGTTGCCGTTGCCGGCACTGGTGTTGTCGTCGCTGCCGCAGGCGGCGAGCGGCATGGCAACGGCGGCCAGCACACCGACGAGGGCGCTGCTGCGCTTGAAGTTCACTAGTCCTCCGAGGGAGTCTCGCCCGGTCCCTCACCGGCCCGGGCGGGTGTTGCTTACAGGCGGCCGTTGCCACCCACAGCTAACGTAAGGTCGCCCGGTTGACAGTCAGCCCGAGCTGGGTGAACGGAAAGTGAACAGCCCGGCGCGATTGCGCCCGCGCGATGTGACGTTTGCCGCAGTGTTACTGGAAGCCCGCATATTCGCGGGTCAGGAGGCCGCGTAGGCGACGTCGGTGTGCGCGGTGGCGAAACCGAGTTTCGTGTAGGTGCGCACCGCCGCGGCGTTGTCCGCCTCGGTGTAGAGCAAGACCTCGCCGAGGCCGCGCGCCCGCAGGTAGTGCAGACCCGCGAGGGTGAGCAGGCGGCCGAGGCCGCGGCCCTGGGCGGCGGGATCGATGCCGACGACGTAGACCTCGCCGACGGCCGGATCCTCGTCGAGGTGCACCTTGGTCCAGTGGAAGCCGAGGATGCGCGCCGGGTCCGCGGGATCGGCGGCGATGAACAGACCCGCGGGGTCGAACCAGGCGGCGTCGCGGCGGATTTCGATGTCGTGTTCGGTCCAGGCACCCTGTTCGGGATGCCAGTCGAAGGCGGCAGCGTTCACTCGCAGCAACTCCGCGTCGTCGGCGGGGCCGGCGTAGGTGCGCAGCACGACCCCGTCCGGCACGGCCAGTTCCGGTAACTCTGGGGTAGCCAGTGGTCGGCGCATTTGCCAGAGTTCGCGGGCGGTCAGCAAGCCGAGACGGGCCGCGACGGCTTTGGCGGCGGGCAAACCGCCGTGCGCCCAAACCCTGGTGCCCGGACCGCCCTCGGCGAGCGCCGCGGACACGAGCTCGGTGCCGATGCCCTGGCCCCGGAACCGCGGATCGACCGCCACCTCGGCCATCGCGGGATGTTCGCCGTGCGCGGGAACGAGATTCGCGTATCCGGCAAGCGTGTTGTCCCGCACCGCGAAGGTGTGCCGCGCCGGGGAGTCGGTGGTCAAGGACAGCACCGCCTGCTCGGAGACGGGTGCGACGCCGTCGGCCGCGGTCGCGCGCGCCAGGACCTCCGCTATCCGCGGCGCGATCTGCTCGGGCACTCGCTCGGTCCATTTCAGCGCCGTCACGGCCGCTCCCCTTTCGCGTTCGCGCGCCACCCGCGGGCACGCCCGATGTCGTACAGCACCGCGCCCGCCCGCGGCATTCCGGCGGCGAGCTACTGGAAGGAATTGTTGACCGGAGTCAGCGGCACGTCGTCGCCGTCGATGTCCTCGTCGGGCACCACCGGCTCACCCTTGCTGGCCGTGCGCGACGGCCGGACCGCCTTGTAGCCGACGTTGCGCACCGTGCCGATCAACGATTCGTATTCGCTGCCCAGCTTGGCGCGCAGGCGGCGCACGTGCACGTCGACGGTACGGGTGCCGCCGAAGAAGTCGTATCCCCAGACCTCTTGCAGCAGCTGGGCGCGGGTGAAGACCCGGCCCGCGTGCTGCGCGAGGTACTTGAGGAGTTCGAATTCCTTGTAGGTCAGATCGAGCGGGCGACCACGCAGTCGCGCGGTGTAGGTGCCCTCGTCGATGACGAGCTCACCCAGGGTGATCTTGCCGGTGTTCTCCGGGCTCGCCACACCGCCGTTGCGCCCGACCAGCAACCGCAGCCGGGCGTCGAGTTCGGCCGGGCCGGTGCCCGGCAGCAGAATGTCGTCCAGACCCCAGTCGGCGTTCACGGCAACCAGCCCACCTTCGGTGAGCACGGCGACCACCGGCACCGAGGAACCGGTGCTTCCCAGCAAACGGCACAGGCCGCGGGCGGCGGCGAGATCCGTGCGCGCATCGACGAGCGCGACATCGGCCGTGCCCGCCTCCAGTAGTGACGCCACCTCGGTCGGTGCCGGCCGCACATTGTGCGCAAGCAGCGCCAAGGAGGGCAGAACCGACTCGGGGTTGGGGTCGGAGGTCAGCAGGAGCAGCTCCACAAGCCCTCCTCCCATCTCATAGCCAGGGCTACGCAAGTCATCAGCAACACTGCTGTTGGTCACGTCGCTGATCGCGGGGTAATCGGATGCAAGATTAGCGCGTGCACCCCCGATACCGAGTGACGCGGTGACCGTTATGCCAGGAACGACACAGTTCATGCCGCGATTCGCGCGCCGGATAGGGTTTCTGCCATGCGCAAGCTGATCATCGGGTTACTGGTCCTCGCGGGGCTGGTCGTGGTCGTCGACTTCACGGCCGCCGCCTACTCCGAGTACCGCGTGTCCCGCGCGCTGCGCGCCGGCGCCGATCTCACCGCCGACCCGGAGGTGACGATCCACGGCTTCCCGTTCCTCGCCCGAGCGGTCGACGGCGCCTACGAGAACATCGATATCCGGGCGCGTTATATGCGGCCCGACATTCCCGGTGAGATCTCGGTGGAGACCAACCTGCGCGGCGTCCGGCTGCCGTTCCGCGAACTGGCCGACGGGAACGTGCGCAACGTCCCGGTGGACCGGGTCACCGCCCTGATGCGGGTGGAGCCGGTCGAACTCGGCCGCCTCTTCAAAATTCCTGACCTGCAAGTTCATTCGCGGCCCGCGGACAAATCCGACGGCACCGGCGGTTCCGGCGGAACGGGGATGACCACCGCGGGCGCGCTGGTGCTCACCGGCACGCTGCCGACCGGTTTCCATCTCACCGATGTCTACGGGAAGCCGCTGGGCGGACAGAACGTGAAGGTCAAGGCGGACCTGGTGCTCGACGGTGAGCAGGTGAAGATCGTCGCCACCGGTTTCTATGTCGAGAAGAGCTCGGACCCGAACCCGGCCGCGCGCATCCCGGAGGCCGACCAGGCGGTGGTGCTGGAACGCTTCACCCACACCATCGACACCAGGGAACTTCCCTTCGGCATGACGCCGAAGCGGGTATACGCGCTGGGTGGGCAGATCGTCGCCGAAGGCGAAAGCGAGAACGTCATCATCGACCTGGATCGGTTGCAGCGGCCATGATCGAAATCACAATCCTGATCGTCGTGCTCGCGGCCGCGATAGCGGTCGGGGTGGTCTGGCGACGGCGCGAGGGCAAGGTGCGGGAGACCGCCGTTCCCGCCGCCGACGCGCCGACGCGGGCGCAGCTGCTCACCGCGGTGGGCTTCACCGGCTCGGGTCCGCTGGTGCTGCACTTCTCGGCCGACTGGTGTGGACCGTGCGCCGCGGTGCGCCGGGTAGTCGCCACCGTGGCACAGGAATTGAGCGAGACGCCGCGGCCGCCCCAGGACATCGAGGTCGATATCGACGCCGAATCCGCACTGGCGCGGGAGCTGAACGTGTTGTCGCTGCCGACCACATTCCTCTTCGACGCCGAGGGCAAGGAGCGGTTCCGTATCTCCGGCGTACCCAAGGCGACGGACCTGCGCACCGCACTGTCACCGCTGACCGTCTGAAAATTTTTGCGCCACTTCGGCTTTCCCACCGGAAAATCGCGCTTCCCAGCCTGGTCGGACCGGCCGAGGTCCGGCTCTTGCCCCAGTGTGACGAACCCCGGGTCCAATTCTCCGAAAGAACCGGGTAAACTCGCTCTCGTGCAAACCAACCATGAGCTGATGCTCACCCGACGCCGCACGGTAGACCTGTGCCGCCTCGGTGGTTGTTGCTGCCTGTGTGCCTGATCGGTCGGCCGCTCCCCTTTTCCTGACGCCGACCTGTTGTCTCCGCCGCGCGAGTGATCTTTCGATCCCCGGCCAGTTGGCAACGTCCCCGCTAATCAGACATATTCAGCGCAGGAGTTTCGCCTATGTCAATCGACACCCGTAAAGCCATACCCCTCGACAGCGTCGACGTCCGTGGCCCGCGTTTCGCGGCCTGGCTCACCAGCACGGTCCTGGTGCTGGTTCTGGTCCTCGCTGTCGTCTCCCCCGCCGCCGCCGCGGTATTGATCGGCGCGCAGGCGATCTTGTTCGCGCTCGGTGCCCGCAACGGCCCGCAGCGCTCCCCCTACGGCCGGATCTACGCGGCGGTCATCGCCCCCCGCAACGGTCCGGTAACCGAAACCGAACCCGTAGCCCCGCTGCGGTTCGCGCAATTGCTCGGCCTGGTCTTCAGTGCCGTCAGCCTGCTGGGATTCCTGGCCGGCTCCACCGTGGTCGGCGGGGTGTTCGCCGGCTTCGCCCTGTTCGCCGCGTTCTTGAACGCGGCGTTCGGGATCTGCCTGGGTTGCCAGATCTACCCCTTGGTGACCCGTTTCCGCCGGACCACTGGCCATACCCACCCCGGCGGCTCCGCCTCCGACCGTCCCCGTGTGTCCCCGGCACCGAACTGACCATCTCGCAAGTCGAAATTTCTGAAAGGAACAACATGGCTCGCTCCGATGTCCTGGTCTCCGTTGACTGGGCCGAAGAGAACCTCAACACCCCCGGTGTCGTTTTCGTCGAGGTCGACGAGGACACCTCCGCTTACGACGGCGGCCACATCGAGGGCGCCGTGCGCCTCGACTGGAAGAACGACCTGCAGGACCAGGTTCGTCGCGATTTCGTGAACCAGGAGCAGTTCTCCGATCTGCTCTCCACCCGCGGTATCGCCAACGACGACACGGTCGTGCTCTACGGCGGCAACAACAACTGGTTCGCCGCCTACGCCTACTGGTACTTCAAGCTGTACGGCCACAACGACGTCAAGCTGCTCGACGGCGGCCGTAAGAAGTGGGAGCTCGACGGTCGTCCGCTCTCCCGCGACGCGGTGAACCGCCCGGCCACCTCCTACAAGGCTTCGGCTCCCGACCTCTCGATCCGCGCCTTCCGCGACGAGGTCATCGCGGCCATCGGCACCAAGAACCTGGTCGACGTGCGCAGCCCCGACGAGTTCTCCGGCAAGATCCTGGCGCCCGCGCACCTGCCGCAGGAGCAGAGCCAGCGTCCCGGCCACATCCCCAGCGCGATCAACGTGCCGTGGAGCAAGGCCGCGAACGAGGACGGCACCTTCAAGTCCGACGCCGAGCTGGCCGAGATCTACAAGGCCGCCGGCTTGGACGGCGACAAGGAAACCATCGCCTACTGCCGCATCGGCGAGCGTTCCTCGCACACCTGGTTCGTGCTGCAGGAGCTGCTGGGCCACAGCAATGTCAAGAACTACGACGGGAGCTGGACCGAGTACGGCTCCCTCGTCGGTGCACCGATCGAGTTGGGAGCGTAATCAATATGTGTGCAGCACCTACCCAGGGCCAGGCCATTCCCGCGGGCGTCGATGTGGAGAAGGAAACGGTCATCACCGGCCGTGTCCTGAGCACCGACGGCCAGCCGGTGGGCGGCGCGTTCGTGCGCCTGCTCGACGGCAACGGTGACTTCACCGCCGAGGTCGTCGCCTCGGGCACCGGTGACTTCCGGTTCTTCGCGGCTCCGGGCGCGTGGACCGTGCGGGCGCTCTCGTCGGCCGGTAACGGCTCGGCCGAGGTTCGCCCCGAGGGCACCGGCATTCATGAGGTGGAAGTCGCCGTCGCGCGCTGATCCCGCCCTGTTTCCAGCACCCGGCCCCGGAGGTTCCGAACCTCCGGGGCCGTTGCTTTGTCTGGCGCGGCGAGTCGTTAGACTCGCAGTGTGGTCCTCTTCTTCGAAGTCCTGCTGGTCCTCTGCTCGGTGCTGATCACCTGGTTCGCCGGGTACGTGGCCTACCGGTTGTTCACCGAGTCATGAGCGATCTCGCGAGCGAAGGTTCCGAATCGGCCGAGCGAGCGAGTGAACAAATGAACGGCAACGGTCAGCCCGCTGCCGCGGATGACGACGCGGTAGAAACACGCCGCAGCGGCGATCAAGCGGTCGCCCAGGCAGCCGAACGCGCCAAGTCCACGGCGGGCCGCAATATCCCGGTCCTGCCGGATCTGCCGCTGCCCGAGGACACCGCGAACCTGCGCCTCGGTCCCGACCTGAGCTCGTCCATGCTGGCGCTGCTCCCGATGGTCGGTGTGTGGCGGGGTGAGGGTGAGGGCAACTCCCCGGAGCGGGGTGATTACCGCTTCGGGCAGCAGATCGTCGTCTCGCACGACGGCGGCGACTACCTGTCCTGGGAATCCCGTTCCTGGGTGCTCGACGCCGAGGGCGCCTACACCGGCCCGGATCTGCGCGAGAGCGGTTTCTGGCGGGTCGGCATCGACGGCAACGACGAGGTCATCGAACTGTTGTTGACGCATTCGAGCGGCATTGTGGAGCTCTTCTACGGCACGGCGCTGACCCAGTCTTCCTGGGAGCTGGCCACCGATGTCGTCATCCGTTCGCAGTCCGGCATTGTGGTGGGCGGCGCCAAGCGCCTGTACGGCATCGTCGAAGGCGGCGATCTCGCCTATGTCGAGGAACGTGTCGTGGCCGACGGTCCCCTGGAACCGCGCCTGTCGGCCCGCCTCCAGCGCTACATCGGCTGACCGCTACTTCTCCTCAGAAATGGGACGACCCCCGAGCCGTACCGGTACGGATTGCTCCGTACGGGTCCCGGTCGGACAAGACCGGGGGCTCGGGGGCCGGGTGACTGCCTGGAATTCGCTCAGCGCTCGCGCACGGGAATTCCACCGGCAGCGGTGGCGCTAGCGGACAGCCACCTCACGTGTCCGTTGGAAATACATTCTTCGAACCACCTCCTTCCTTGTGTACGGACGAAGGTACTCATCCGCGGCGCGGTGAGCAACGCATTTAATTGGACTTACGTTTCCGCAGCTCAGGAGGATCAGACCCAGGCTGCGGACTGCATCGTCACCTGGCCCGCGGCGTCGATCCGGACGACGGCGTCGGCCTCGTGGCCCGCCGGGAGCTGATGTGTGACGACCACTACTGTGCGCTCCGGTTCGACCAGACCCGAGGCCGGGTCGAGCAGAGCGCGTAGGAGTTGTGCGCCCGCTTCGGCTTCCAGGTGTTCGGTGGGTTCGTCCAGCAGCAGGGTGCGGGCCGGGGAGAGCAGAGCGCGCGCGAGCAGGAGGCGGCGGCGCTGTCCGCCGGAGACCGCGGCCGCGCCGCCGACCAAGTCGGTGTGCAGGCCCTCGGGCAGCGACTCCAGCCAATCGCCCAGACCGACCGCCCGCAGCGCCCGTCCGGCTTCGGCCTCGGTGACATCACCGCGGGCGACGCGCAGATTCTCCAGCACGGTGGTGCCGAAGAGGTGCGCGTCTTCGGCGAAGAAGGTGACGTCCGGTCGAGGAGTATCGAACAGCCCTGCCCAGTGCATCAGCAAGGTGGTTTTGCCCGACCCGCTGGGCCCGACCACGGCGATCCGGCGGCCGGCGGGCAGCTCGGGCAAATCCATTCGAGCAGCGGCGGATTCGCCGCTCTCCAACCGGGTGATCCGGCGCAGCGCCGCCCGGCCGTTGGTGAGGGCCTGCGCCGCGGCCGGCAGCACCGCGACCGCCTCGAAGGCCGACAGCGGCAGCAACACCAGGACGGTCAGCGCCATGGGCGAGATCCCGCCCGGCTCGACCGTCTGGAATCCGAGCGTGCGGACGCCGGTTCCGGAGCCGTACAACATGATTCCGATGAGCAGCGACGCGAGCACGCTGACGCCGATCGACAGCGGAGTAGCGGCGGCGGCCCACGCGCTGCGCGACGCCGCCCTGTCCTCGGCCGCTACCGCTCGCCGTCCCGCGTCGGCGGTGGTGGCCACCGCCGTCTCCAGCCGTCCCGCGACCCGCAGTTCCGGGGCGTGATCGAGCACGGTCAGGGCGGCGGCGGTGAATTCGGTCCGATCGGTGCGCACCGCCACCTCGGCCGCGCGCGCCGCGCGAGCCGAAAGCCACGGCGCGACAACGCCCGCCAGCATCAGCGCCGCCGCCAGGATCAGCGCGGCAGGCACCGAGATCGGCAGCAGCAGACCGATCGCGAAGAGCGCCAGGATCACCGCGACGGCGATGGGCACGAACGCCCGCACCACCACGGCCCCGAGATCGTCGATGTCGCCCATCACCCGGCCGAGCAGTTCGCCACGCCGCAGTTGGGTCGGATCTCCCTGCCGCACAGTGCCTTCCGCATCAGCCGACACCATCTCCGCACCGGCTGTCCGTCGCGGCCGCCAGATATCAGCCGCTGCCAGCACCCGATACGTGGTCGTGCGTGCGGTGCTCATGGCCCGCAACGCCACGTCATGGGTGGCGAGCCGCTCCAGATAACGGCACAGCCCACGCGAGATGCCCAGGGCGCGAACGGTTACCACGGCGATGGTGAGGTCGAGCACCGGCGGCATCTCCCAGGCCCGCGCGATCAACCACGCGGCGAGAGCCGCCAGCCCCAACCCGCTGCCCAGCGCCAGCACACCCCAGCCGATCGAGACCACCATCCGCCACCGCGACAACTCCAGCAATTCCCGAATCCGGCGAAGGTCGGTGAGTAGCGCGTTCATCGAAAAACCCCCTCAGCAGTCGAGCTCCGGTGCTCCGACGACGCGTCGGCGCGTACCTGGACGACGTGATCGGCCACCGCGAGCACGCTGGGCCGGTGGCCGACGATGACCACGGTCGCACCGGCGCGGGCCCGCGCGGTGAGGGCGGCGAGGACGGTTGCCTCGCTGGCGTCGTCGAGGTGGGCGGTGGGCTCGTCGAGCAGCAGTACCGGTCGCGGGGCGGCCAGAGTTCTGGTGAGAGCGAGGCGTTGGCGCTGACCGAGGGAGAGGCCGACGCCGCCGATGCCGACGACGGTGTCCCATCGGTCGGGCAGGGTGTCCAGCACAGTATCGAATCCAGTTGCGTGGCAGGCTTTCTCCACCTGATCGTGGCTGGTGGTCGGGCCGAGCAGTTCGAGGTTGTCACGCAGAGTGCCCGGTACCAGCACCGGCCGCTGCGGCAGCCAGGCCACCTGCGACCACCACCACTCCGAGTCGATGTCGCTGACGTCGATACCGTCAACAGTCACCGACCCGCGATCGGGAGCGATCAAGCCCAGGATCGATTGCACCGCAGTCGATTTACCACTGCCGTTCGGGCCCGCGAGCACAGTGATCGCCCCCGGGCGGAATATGGCCGACAGCCCGGCGGGAGCCAGACCGTCACGAGCCCGCACGCTGACGTCACGCAGTTCGACGAACCGGCCACCTTCGCCTCGGCGCGCTGATGGCAGGAGACCCGCGACGCCTGGAGATTGCGATTCCGCACCGGACAAGCCGACAAGTTTGCGCGAGGACGAGCAGACAGCCTGCCGGGACTCGGAGCTATCCGGCTCGAGAATGGCGAAAGCCTTGTCAGCAGCGGCCATTCCGTCCTGGGCGGCGTGGAAGCGCTCGCCCACCATGCGCAGAGGCAGGTACACCTCGGGGGCCAGGATCAGGGCTACGAGGCCCGCGTACAGGCCCATGTTGCCGAAAACCAGTCGCATGCCGATGGAGACGGCGACGAGCGCTACCGACAGGGTGGCGAGCATTTCCAGCACCATCGAGGACAGGAAGGCGATCCGCAGGGCCGACATGGTTCGTTTGTGCAGGGCGTCGCCTAGGTCCCGGACCCGACCGGCCATGCTGGTGCGAGACGAATCCTGTTGCGCGGCAACCGCACCTTCCCGGCCGAGGGCGCGCAGGGTCGGCATGCCGGCGAACAGGTCGAGGAGCTGGTCGGACAGGCGGGTGGTGGCGGCCAGGGTGTCCTGGGACTTGCCCTGGGTCAGCAGTCCGATGAGCACCATGAAGATCGGGATGAGCGGCAACGTCACCAGGACGATGCCGCCGGAAACGAGGTCGTGAAAGGCGATGACGGTCAAGACGATCGGCGGAACCAGGGCCGAGAGCAGCAGGGCGGGAAGGTATCCGGCGAGGTAGGCGCGCAGTCCGCTCAATCCGGAACCGGCCACGACGGCCAATTCGGTACGCCGCGCCGCCAATTCGCGGGGCGGGAGCTGAGCTCCGGCGGCCACCACGGCCGTTTCCAGTTCCGCCACCACCTGCGCCCCGGCCCGGTGCGCGAGCCGGGACTGCCACCAGGTGACGGTGACACGCACAACGATGGCGACCGCGAAGAGCGCCAGTTCGCCTGTCCAGGAGCCGATATCACGCCGAGCCGGGTCGGTGATCACACCGGCCAGCACCCGCGCCAGGGCCAGCGCCGCGACCACGATGCAGAGCGTGGTCGCCAGCGACAACGCCACACTCAGCACGAGGTATCTGCGTGCCGAGCGGGCGTGCCGCCACAGGCGCGGGTCGATCGGGCGCGCCATGGCTCAGTTCCGTGTCTTCGAGGGGAGCAGGCCGATCGGGTCGGGGATGTGCTCCATGGTGAGCCGGGCCCGGAAGACCCAGTAGGTCCACGCCTGGTAGATGAGCACGAGCGGCACCATGACGCCCGCCACCCAGCTCATGACCACCAGCGTGTAATGCGTGGACGACGCGCTGACCGTGCCGCCGCGCCCGTCGACGGTGAGGCTGAAGGCCGGATCGATGGTGGAGGGCAGCACATCCGGGAACAGCGAACCGAACAGCAGCACGGTGGCCGACAAGATGGTGAGCGCCGTGCCGGTGAAGGCCCAGCCGTCGCGGCCCCGGTTGTACGCCAGTCCGGCGACGACGAGCCCGAGCACGGCCAGCGCCAGCGGAATCCAGGTCCAGCCCTGCCCGTAGGACAGCTGGGTCCAGGCTCCGAACACACCTACCACCAGGGCGGTCGGGACGAAGATCTTCCGCACCACCGCCTGGGCGTCCGCGCGCACCTCGCCACCGGTCTTGAGGCAGAGGAAGATCGCGCCGTGCAGCAGGAACAGCAGCAGCGTGGTGAGGCCGCCGAGCAGTGCGTAGGGGCCGAGCAGATCGATCAGGCTGCCTTGGATCTGCCGCTTCTCGTTGAGTTCGACACCGCGCACCATATTCGCGAACGCCAAACCCCAAGCGAACGCGGGGATCCAGGAGCCGAGCCCGATACCGACGTCGCACCACCGCCGCCACTTGTCGTCGTTGATCTTGCTGCGCCATTCGATGGCGCAGGCGCGAGCGATCAATCCGACGAGGATGAGCAGCAGCGCGAGATAGAACCCGGAGAACAGGCTCGCGTACCACTCCGGGAAGGCCGCGAACATGGCGCCACCGGCGGTGAGCAACCACACTTCGTTGCCGTCCCACACCGGTCCGATGGTGTTGAGCACCACGCGCCGCTTCACTTCCGACTTGCGCCCGATGACGGGCATCAGCATGCCGACGCCGTAGTCGAAACCCTCCAGCACGAAATAGCCGATGAAGAGCACGGCGACCAGTACGAACCAGAACACTTGCAGGGTCATCCCGGGCTCCTAGTAGGCGAAGGAAAGCTTCTCGACGGCGTCCCCGGTGGGTTCCGGGGTCTCGGATGCCACGGGCGCGGGTTCCGGCCCGGCCAGCACGTAGCGCCGCTGCAGGTAGAACCACGCGACCGCGAGAATGCCGTACAGCAGCGTGAAGACGATGAGCGAGGTGAGGATGGTGCCCGCGGACACCCCGGACACGCCCTGCTGCACCGTCATCCGGATGTTCGGGTCCCCGGTCGGATTGGGTGCCACCACCCACGGCTGACGGCCCATCTCGGTGAAGATCCAGCCCGCGCTGTTTCCCAGGAACGGTGTGGCGATGGCCAGCAGCGACAACCATCCGAACCATTTCTGCCCCGGCACCCGGCCGCCGCGGGTCAGCCAGAAACCGGCCAGCGCCAACAGGATCGAGCCCGCCATCCAGGTGATCATGGCGCGGAAGGCCCAGTAGGTGACGAACAGGTTGGGCCGGTAGTCACCGGGCCCGAACTTCTCGTTGTAGGACGCCTGGAGATCTTTGACGCCGTCGAGCGTCACGCCGGAGAACTCCCCCTTGGCCAGCCACGGCAGCACGTAGGGCACTTCGATGAGGTGGTCGACGCTGTCGCAGTTGTTGTGCGTGCCGACGGTGAGGATGGAGAACTGGGGATCGGTCTGGGTGTGGCACAACGATTCCGCCGAGGCCATCTTCATCGGCTGCTGTTCGAACATCAGCTTGCCCTGTACGTCGCCGGTGTAGATGAGGGCGACGCAGGCGACCGGGACGAGCCACAAACCCATGCGCGCGGCCGGCCGCCACATGACGCGAGCCTCCTCGATACCCGCCGGATCCCCCTTGCGCACTGTGCGAACCATCCACCAGCCGGCGATGCCCGCCACGAAGGTGGCCGAGGTGAGCAACGCTCCGGCTATGACGTGCGGGAAGGCCGCGAGCGTCGTCACATTCGTGATGACTGCCCAAATGCTCTGCAGCTCAGCGCGTCCGGTTTCGGGGTTGTAGCGCGCGCCGACCGGGTGCTGCATGAACGAGTTGGCCGCGACGATGAAGTACGCCGAGGCGTTCACCCCGAGCGCCACCAGCCAGATGCACGCCAGGTGCACCTTTTTCGGCAGCCGGTCCCAGCCGAAGATCCACAGGCCGAGGAACGTCGATTCCATGAAGAAGGCGACCAGGGCCTCCATGGCCAAGGGTGCGCCGAAGACATCGCCGACGAAGCGGGAGTATTCGCTCCAGCCCATGCCGAACTGGAATTCCTGCACGATGCCGGTGGCCACGCCGAGGGCGAAGTTGATCAGGAACAGTTTCCCGAAGAACTTGGTGAGGCGCTTCCAGTGCTCCTTGCCGGTGACCACCCAGGCGGTCTGCATACCGGCGACGAGCGGCGCCAAGCCGATCGTGAGCGGCACGAAGAGGAAGTGGTACACGGTGGTGATGCCGAACTGCCAGCGCGCGACGTCGACGACGTTCATCCGATCTCCTGCCGATCTACGACATGTCGTAGTAATCGTACGCCGGAGGGTATCTGGATCAACGTGCGCTGCGACACGACGCCAGCTGTTAACTAGCCCGCGCTCAGATCACCGGCCGCAACCCGATTTCGCGGCCGGCTCGCGCCTGGACCGCCATGCCGAAGGCCCTGCCACCTACCAGTCGCGAACCGACCCCGCCCTCTCGATACCCCGGTCCACCAGCTCGATGATCTCCTCGGCATTGTCCGGCGCGGACATCCGCAGACCGTCCAGCGAGTTCACCCGAGCGGCCAGCGTGATGCTAGACAGCAACCAGACGCTGTCACAGGTGAGCAAATCCGCAGTGAACAACGATTTGTAGCCGCACTCCCAGCCGGCCCGCTCCGCCTCGGCGTACAGCGCGCGCTGAGTCACCCCGGGCAGCACACCGTTCTTCGCGGGCGGCGTCAGCAACTGCTTGTCCCGGGCGATCACCACCGTCGAACGCGGACCCTCGAGCACCCGGTTCTCGTTGCTGGTGAAGATCACATCGTCGGCGCCCATCCGCTGCGCGAACCGCAGCGCGGCCATATTCGTCGCGTAGGACAGCGTCTTCGCGCCGAGCAACTGCCACGGCGCGGCCTGCGCCAGATCGATCGAGATACCCCGGGCCAGCGAGACCACCTTGATGCCCTCGGCGCGGGCCTTGGCCACCCGCGCCCCCACCGGCAGCACCAGCACGTACGCGGTCGGCACCGGCACGGCGGCCGCGAGATCACCGGAGGTGACGCTGTCTTTCACACCGGGCATTTCACTGTCGCGACCCCGGGTCAGCACCATCCGCAGCACGCCTTCGCGCTCGCTGCCCCACTCCTTGGCGGCCGTCTCGACCGCTTCGCGCCAGCGCGCCAGTTCCGGCTCGGGTAGGTCGAGTGCCTGCGCCGAGTGACGCAGCCGACCTAGGTGGTGTTCGATCGCACACGCTTTACCGCTACGCACCAGCACCGTCTCGAAGACACCATCACCGCGCAGCACACCGATGTCGTCGGCAAACAGCAACGGCGCGTCCGCATCTCGGACCGCGCCGTCGAGTGTTACAAGAACTCGATCTACCATGCGTCGAGCGTAGGCGGTGTACCTTGACCACGCCTACGTCACAGCGAAGATCGTGTAAACGAGATCCTTCGCTGCACTCGAGCTGACGCGGGGCCTAGAGTGGTTTACGTGTCCGTGGTCGTTGTGCCCAGTCCTATTCTTTCCGTCTCGGGTGCTGTCGCGGGAGTTCCGGGTTCCCCGGATGCCGCGGTGGCCTGGCATTACGGGGATCCGTTCGGTGAACAGCGCGCCGCCGCGCAACGGGCGGCGATCGTCGATCGGTCGCACCGCTTCGTGCTGACCATCACCGGTAAAGAGCGCCTGACCTGGCTGCACACCATTACCAGCCAGCATGTCGCCGACCTCGCCGACGGTCAGTCCGCCGAGAATCTCGACCTCGACCTGAACGGCCGGGTGCTGAACCATTTCGTGCTGACCGAGCTCGACGGCACCGTGTGGATCGACACCGAGGCCGAACGCGGCGCGGACCTGCTGGCGTTCCTGCAGAAAATGGTCTTCTGGGCCGACGCCAAGCCGGAGGCCGCCGACTACGCGGTGCTGAGCCTGCTCGGTCCCGGCGTCGCGAGCCTGACTTCCGCCCTGGGGATCGATGAACTGCCCGCCGCGCTGCGGGCGGTGCCGCTGCCCGACGGCGGCTTCCTGCGCCGGATGCCGTGGCCGACCGCGGACTCCTTCGATCTGCTCGTCCCCCGCGACCGCCTCGGCGAGTGGTGGGCCCAGCTGACCGAAGCGGGCGCCGTCCCCGCCGGTATGTGGGCCTTCGAAGCACTGCGCGTCGCCGCCGTGCGTCCCCGCCTCGGCCAGGACACCGACGACCGCACCATCCCGCACGAAGCCCGTTGGATCGGCGGCATCGAGGAATACGGTGCGGTGCATCTGAACAAGGGCTGCTATCGCGGGCAGGAAACCGTCGCCCGCGTGCACAATCTCGGCAAACCCCCGCGCAATCTGGTGCTGCTGCACCTGGACGGTTCCGCCGACGAGCGTCCCGTGCCCGGCGACGACGTCACCGCCGGGGGCCGCACGGTCGGCCGAATCGGCACCGTCATCGATCACTTCGAATTCGGTCCGATCGCATTGGCTTTGGTGAAGCGGGCGATCCCCGCGGACACCCCGCTGACCGCCGGGCCGACCGCCGCCGCGATCGACCCCGACTCGGTACCCGTCAACGACGCACCGCAGGCGGGCCGGATCGCCGTCGACCGTTTGCGCGGCCGGTGATGTCGGCGGAAGTACTCGCGGTCTGTGTCGTGCACGCCGAGCTCGAAGTGCCGGGCCGGGTCGGCCGGACCGCGATCGACAAGCGGCCGGTGCCGGGCCGGGTCCGGGTGCGCGAGCACGGTCTGGCCGGTGACCACGTCGCCGACACCAAGTACCACGGCGGCGTCCATCAGGCCGTCTACGCCTACGCCGAGTCCGACGCCCAGCGCTGGGCCCAGGAACTCGGCCGCGACCTGCCCGCCGGCTGGTTCGGCGAGAATCTGCGCATCAACGGTCTAGCGGTCAGTGACGCCGTCCTGGGCGCGCGCTGGGCCATCGGCGACACCCTCCTGGAGGTCAGCGCCCCGCGGGTGCCCTGCGCCGTCTTCCAGCACT
Organism: Nocardia goodfellowii; assembly: GCF_017875645.1. NCBI lineage: Bacteria > Bacillati > Actinomycetota > Actinomycetes > Mycobacteriales > Nocardiaceae > Nocardia > Nocardia goodfellowii. The sequence continues at coordinate 706,331 of NZ_JAGGMR010000001.1, forward strand.
GGTCCGGTGAGTCGCACTGGGTCAAACGCTTCGCACTGCGCGGCGACACCGGCGCCTACCTGCGCGTGCTGACCGAGGGCAGCGTCGGCGCGGGCGACGAGGTCCGCGTGGTGCACGTCCCCGAGCACGGCATCACCGCCCGTGACGTGTTCGCCGGCACCGACATGGACCGCCTGAACCTGTTGCTCGAGGTGGAGCCCTCGATTTCCGACGACGTCCGCATGCAGATCGAACGACATGCGCGCCGGCACGCGAATGCCGCCCGCGCGGTAGCCCAGCGAACGGAGGCGATGTCTATGCGTGAGCGCGGCGAACGAACCAGGTCACAGCGCGCGACGGAGCCGAGCGCAAGTGAGGCCCAGGTATGAGCGTCGAATTGGTCGAGGTCGTCCGGTCCGGGTTCCGGGAGTGCGTGCATCGCGGTTCCGTGGTCATCCTGGGCAGCGACGGCGAGCCCACGCTGGAACTCGGCGAGGTGCACCTGCCGATCTTCCCGCGCTCGACCAATAAACCGATGCAGGCGATCACGCTGCTGCGCAACGGTTTCGAGCCGGTCGACGATGCCGAGCTGGCCATCGCCACCGCCTCGCATTTCGGCGAGCCCGATCACGTCGCCCTGGTGCAGCGGCTGCTGGAGCGTTTCGGTTTCGACGAGAAGCAGCTCGAATGCCCGGCCGACTATCCGTTCGAGGACCGCGCCCGCGCCGCCGCCGTCACCGCCGGCCAGCCGCGCAAAATCTATATGAACTGCTCCGGCAAGCACGCCGCGATGCTCGCCACCTGCCAGATCAACGGCTGGCCGACCGAGGGTTATCTGGCCGAGAGCCACCCGCTCCAGCAATCGGTGATCGCGACCATCACCGAGCTCACCGGCGAACCCGAAACCGATCTCGGCATCGACGGCTGTGGCTTGCCGATCATCCCGGTCTCGCTGGTGAATCTGGCGCGCGCGTTCGCGGCGATGGCCACCGCCACGCCCGGCTCGCCGGAGCGCCGTGTCGCCGAGGCGATCCGCGCGCACCCGCGAGTGATTTCCGGCACGAACGCTCCGGACTTGCTGGCGATGCGGACGACACCCGGGCTGGTCTGCAAAATCGGCGCCGACGGCGTGCACGCGGGCGCGCTGCCGGACGGCTCGGCCTTCGCCTACAAGATCGATGACGGCCATGACCGGGCACGAATGCCCTTGACGCTGGCCGTTTTGCAACGCATGGGTGTGGAGTGGAGCGACGCGCATACCGAGCTCGCGGCCCTGCCGATCATGGGTGGCGGCGCCCGGGTGGGTGTCATCCGGGCTATCCCCGGCGCGCTGTAGCCGACCCCGGCAGGCGGCGACAACCGGGCAAACAACCCCACTTCCGGAGTACTTCGCGCACTCCTGGAAGCGCGAGCGCCGGACACACGCTAAAGTGTCTGTCAGGAAGAGTATTAATTCGAACGGGGCCGCCAACACACCCCAGGCCGCCCCGCAGTGACGCGAGGGGGTCAGCCATGGGCCGTGGCCGGGCTAAGGCAAAGCAGACCAAGGTTGCACGCGAGCTGAAATACAGCACGCATAACACCGACTTCGCGAGCCTTCAGCGCGAGCTCGCGGGTAGCCCCAACTCTCAGATGAGTGGTGGAGTGCTGTCCGATGAGCACGACGCAGACGACTCCTCATCCCGATGGGATGAGGACGACGACTGGCGCCGCTGAGATTTCGGATCTTCGCTGAAGGGGGAGGCCGGCGGGCCTCCCCCTTCCAGCGTTGACCCGACCTGCGGATATCGCCGTAAGGCTTGCATAGCTAGCTCAGCGCCCTCATCGCTTCGATGCGGGGCGCTGAGTCGTACCCGGCCATCGCCGAAACCGTTCGACCCCAGCAACTCCCGGACACACGAAAGCCCCGCCGAGTCGGCGGGGCTTTCGTGTAGCTCGGAGCGATCAGAAGCGCGGGTGCTCGCCCACCAGGATGGCACGCAGGGCGTCGGCGTCCTTGGCCTTCTTCACCGTGCCGAGCGTCCAGCACTCGATGTGGCGTGCGGTGAGCACGGCCAGGGCCCGATCCACGTCCTCCGGCGCGACGACGGCGACCATGCCGACGCCCATGTTGAAGGTCTTCTCCATCTCGACACGCTCGACACGCCCGCGCTGCGCGATCATCTTGAATACCGGCGCGGGGCTCCAGGTGCCGCGGTCCAACTCGGCCACCATGCCGGCGGGCAGCACCCGGCCGAGGTTCGCGGCCAAGCCGCCGCCGGTGACGTGCGCGAAGGTACGGACGTCGGTTTCGGCGATCAGCGCCAGGCAGTCCTTGGCGTAGATCCGGGTCGGTTCGAGCAATTCCTCACCGAGGGTCCGGCCGAACTCCTCGACATGCCCGGTCAGCGACATCCGGTCGATGTCGAGCAGCACCTTGCGGGCCAGGCTGTAGCCGTTGGAGTGCAGACCCGAGGAACCCATGGCGATGACCACGTCGCCGGGACGCACCCGATCGGGGCCGAGCACCGAGTCGGCCTCGACGACGCCGACGCCCGTGGCGGACAGGTCGTAATCGTCGGGGTCCATCAGACCCGGGTGTTCGGCGGTCTCACCGCCGAGCAGCGCGCAGCCGGCCTTCACGCAGCCCTCGGCGATGCCCGAGACGAGTTCGGCGACCTTCTCCGGAACGACCTTGCCGATGGCGATGTAGTCCTGCAGGAACAGCGGCTCGGCGCCGCAGACCACCAGGTCGTCGACGACCATCGCGACCAGGTCGAGGCCGACGGTGTCGTGCTTGTCCATCGCCTGCGCGACCGCGATCTTGGTGCCGACGCCGTCGGTGGAGGCGGCGAGCAGCGGTTCGCGGTAGCCACCCTTGAGCGCGAACAAACCGGCGAATCCGCCCAAACCGCCCTGCACCTCGGGACGGCTGGCCTTCTTCGCCAATGGTCCGAACAACTCGACTGCGCGGTCACCGGCTTCGATGTCCACGCCGGCCGCGGCGTACGAAGCTCCAGCGCCGGGAGAGGTCTGTTCAGTCATTTTCGGGGAAAGCTCCAAACCGAATCGGCGGATAGATGCCTGCTCACGCTACCGGAACCGGATAACGGCCCCGCAGCGGAGTTGGCTGCACCTCTTGACAACACTCCGCTACCGGGCCCATCCGGACTCACCCGGCGCTGTCCGTGGCGAACAGCGCCCCCGCTTCGGCGCGCCGCCGGCGCTGCTCCACCGGGTCCGGCACCGGGACGGCGGCAACCAAGCGCTGGGTGTACTCCTGCTGCGGCGCGCGCAGGATGCTGTCCCGGTCGCCCTGCTCGACGACCGCGCCGTCGCGCAACACGACGATGCGGTCCGACAGCTGGTCGACCACGGCAAGGTCGTGGCTGATGAACAGGCAGGCGAAGGCACACTCGCGTTGCAGGTCGGCGAACAGATCGAGCACCGCCGCCTGGACCGAGACGTCGAGTGCGCTGGTCGGTTCGTCGGCCACGAGCAGATCCGGATTGGTCACCAGCGCCCGTGCCAGGCTGGCGCGCTGACGCTGCCCGCCGGACAACTCGTGCGGGTACCGGCGTTCGGCGCCCGCGGGCAACTGGACGTCGTCGAGCATGCGCCGCACCCGGTTCCGGATCTCCGCGGCGCTACCCATCTTGTGCACCAGCAACGGTTCGGCCACACAGTCGCCCACGGTGAGCCGCGGGTTCAGCGAGGTCGCCGGATCCTGGAAGACGAAACCGAAGCGCTTGCGGATCGGCCGCAGCTGACGCTGCGACATGCCGGAGATCTCCTCGCCACGCACCCGCACCACGCCCGAGCTGGGCCGTTGCAGGGCGGCCACGCACCGGCCGATGGTGGACTTTCCGGAACCGGATTCGCCTACCAGACCGACGGTTTCGCTGGCGGCGACGGTGAAGCTCACCTCGTCGACCGCCCGGAATCTCGGCCGGCCGAACGGGCCCGGGAATTCGACCACCAGATCGCACACCTCGAGCACGGGTGTGCTGTCCGGTTCGGCTTTCGCGGTCGCCGGGACCGCGCCGGTCGCCTTACGCGCGCCGAGGTGCGGTACGGCCGCGAGCAGTTTCCGGGTGTACTCCTCCTTCGGATGCGCGAAAAGCTCGTCCACCGGGGCGGTTTCGACGACCTTGCCGTTCCACATCACCACCACGCGATCGGCGAGGTCGGCGACCACGCCCATGTTGTGCGTGATCAGGACGATGGCGCTGCCGATGCGGTCACGCAGATCACGTAGCAGCTCCAGGATTTCGGCCTGCACGGTGACGTCGAGGGCGGTGGTGGGTTCGTCGGCGATGATCACCTTGGGTTCGCAGGCGATGGCGATGGCGATCACCACTCGCTGCTTCTGCCCGCCGGAGAGCTGGTGCGGGTAGTAGTCGACCCGATGTTCCGGGTCGGGCAGGCCGACCAGGCGCAGGAGTTCCACGGCGCGCGCCTTGGCCTGCTTCTTGTTCATATCCGTGTGCGCGCGCAGAGCTTCGGCGATCTGGAAGCCGACCGTGAACAGCGGATCCAGCGCCGATCCCGGTTCCTGGAACACCATCGAGATGGCGCCGCCGCGCAGCGCGGTGAGCTGTTTCTCGTTCATCTTGGTGATGGACTGGGTGCCGAGCGTGACCAGGCCGGTGACCTGGGCCGTGCCCGGCAGCAGCGCCATCGCGGTGCGCGAGCTCACCGATTTGCCCGACCCCGACTCCCCCACGATGGCGAGCACCTCGCCGGGGAACACCTCGTAGGACACATCGCTGACCGCGTGCACGGGTCCGGCGTCGGTGGCGAAGGTGACCGACAGGCCGTGGATCGACAGTGCGGGCCCGCCCTCGGCCGCGACAGTGGTCTGTTTACTCATCGCCATCCTTCTTCGCCGCAGCCGCTTTCGAGGTGGCCGCACCTGGACCGGTCGAGTTGTCCTTGCTGAGTTCGGCTCCGGTGTCCTCGGGCGTGACTTCCATTTCCGGCGTGCCGGATTCGTCCACGATCACGTCACTGCCGACCGCGGTCGGCCGTGCGGTACGCCGAGTCCGCAGCAGCGGGTTGAGCACCTCGTTGAGGCTCTCCCCGACCAGCGTCATCCCGAGCACCACGAGCACGATGGCGGTGCCGGGGAAGATCCCGGTCCACCAGATGCCGTTGGAGACATCGGAAATCGCCTTGTTCAGGTCGTAGCCCCATTCCGCGGCCTGGGTCGGCTCGATACCGAAACCCAGGAAGCCGAGACCGGCCAGGGTCAGGATCGCTTCCGCGCCGTTGAGTGTGACGATGACCGGCAGCGACTGGGTGACGTTGGCGAGGATGTGCCGGAACAGGATTCGCGTGGTGGAGGCGCCGGTCACCCGGGCCGCGTCCACATACGGCTCCTGTTTCACCGCCACGGTGGCGTTGCGCACCACCCGGAAGTATTGCGGCACAAAGATGGCCGTGATCGCGACCGCCGCCGACAACACACCGCCGAAGCTGGTGGAGGCGCCGCCCGCGACCACGATGGACACCACGATCGCCAGCAACAGCGTCGGGAAGGCGTACATCGCGTCCATGAACAGCACCAGCACGCGGTCCAGCCAGCGCCCGATGTAGCCGGACACCAAGCCCAACGGCACACCGATGAGCAGCGACAGCACCAGCGAGGTCAGGATCACATACAGCGCGGTCCGGGCGCCGAACAGCACGCGGGAGAACACGTCCTCGCCGCGCACCGAGGTGCCGAACCAGTGCTCGGCCGAAGGCGGGGCCTGGCGCGCGAATTCGGTGCCGTTCTCGTGGATCTGGGAGAACCCGTAGGGGGCGAGCAACGGCGCGAACACCGCCACGATGACGAACAGCGCGATCAGGGCGAGCCCGAAGATCAAGGTGGCCCGCTGCAATCCCGAGGTCATCGATAACAGCCGCAACCCCGGTATCCCGCGCTTGCCGACCACCGGCGGAACCGGCGCGGTGGCGACCGGTTCGTTGAGCAGTTCCGGTGTGGTCATCAGAACCTCACCCTCGGGTCGATCAACGCGACGATGGCGTCGACGATGAAGCTCATCACCGCGATCGCCACCGCGATGAACGCGACGATGCCTTGCACCGCGATGAAATCGCGGGCCTTCAGGTATTCGGCGAGTTGGAAGCCGAGCCCCTTCCATTCGAAGGTGGTCTCGGTGAGCACCGCACCGCCGATCATCATCGCGATGTACATGCCCATCACGGTGACGATCGGAATCATCGCGTTGCGGAAGGCATGCCGCCCGGTCACCACACGGCTGGACAAGCCGCGCGCTCGCGCCGCATCGACGTAGTCACTGCGCAGGGTCTGGATCAGATTGATCCGCACCAGCCGCAGGAACACCCCCGCGGTCAGCAGGCCGAGCGCGATCGCGGGCAGCACAGCGTGTTTCAGCACATCGATCAAATAATCGTTGTTGCCGTAGAGGATCGCGTCGATCACCATGATGTTGGTCTTCGGCGACACATGCTGCAGCCGCAGTTCGACATTGGTGCTGGCCCGGCCCGCTACGGGCAGCCAGCCCAACTGGATCGCGAACACCAGCTTCAGCAGCAGGCCCACGAAGAACACCGGCGCCGCGTAGGCCAGGATCGCGAAGATCCGCAGGACCGCGTCGGAGGTCGAATCACGGTGTGTCGCAGCCCATCTGCCCAGCGGGACACCGACCGCGAAGGCCACCAGCAGCGACCAGAACACCAACTCCAGGGTCGCGGCGCCATAGGTCGTGATGACCTCGCTGATTTCCCGATTGTCCTGGGAGTGGCCAAAATCCAAACGCAGCAAGTTCGAGAGATACTCCCAGTACTGGGACAGGATCGGCCGGTTCAGCCCGGCCGCCTCCTTGCGTATCTCGATCTGTTCCTGAGTCATGCGTCCACCCATGGCCGCGCTGATCGGGTCACCGATCACCCGCATCAGGAAGAACACCAAGGTCACCAGAATCCACGCCGTCAACGGGATCATCAGCAACCGAACACCCAAATACCGCAAAAGGGCGGCGTGACGAGAGTCGCCCCCGATCTTGGAAGAGACGCGTTGCGGCAGCCCGAACCGCCGGGGCGGGACCGTCTCCGGTCCCGCCCCGGCTTTCTCCACCGAGCTCACTTGCTCAGCGTCGTGTATCGGAACTTGAAGGAACCGTCCAGGGTGACGCCCTGCACGCCGGTGCCGGCCACCGCGATCTGCTTACCGGCGAGCAACGGCAGCGTCGGGATGTGCTTCTCGGCGATGTCCTTCTGGATCTGCTTGATGATCTCGAGCCGCTTGGTCTTGTCCGGCTCGGTGGTCTCCGCCGTCAGCAGCCGGGTGATGTCCGGATTCTCGAAGTGCGATTCGAGGAAGTTGTTCGGCGCGAAGAACGGGGTCAGGTAGTTGTCCGGATCCGGGAAGTCCGGGAACCAGCCCAGCTGGTACATGGGATACGCGTCGCGCGCCCGTTCCCGCTGGTAGGTCACCCATTCGGTGGACTGCAGGTTGACCTTGAACAGCCCGCTGGCTTCCAGCTGCGACTTGACCGCCGCGTATTCCTCCGGGCTGGAGGGCCCGTAGTGATCCGGGTTGTACTGCAGATTGAGCTCGACCGGCGTGGCGACTCCGGCGTCGGCGAGGAACTTCGCCGCCTGCTCCTTGTTCGGCTTGGCGCCGTAGAGGTCCTTGAACGGCTCGATAGCGCCCGGCTGGCCCTGCGGCACCGGCGAGTACGCGGGCACGTAGGTGTCCTTGTAGACACCCGAGGCGAGCGCGTCACGATCGACCGTGGACGACATCGCCTTGCGAATGGCCAGCTTCTGCTCGGGGCTGTTGCCCGGCATGGTGTTCATGTTGAACACGATGTAGCGCAGTTCGCCGCCGGGGCCCTCGTGCACCTTCACCTTGTCCGAGTTCTTCAGCGACTCCACGTCGGTCGGCGTGAACGAGCGGTAGGCCGCGTCCAGTGAGCCGTTCTGCAGATCCAGCTTCATGTTGTCGCTGGTCGCGTAGTACTTCGCGGAAACCTGCTTGGTCTTGGGGGTACCGAGGATGCCCTTGTAGTCCGGGTTCGCTTGATACTCGACCAGTTTGTTCTTGTCGTAGCTGGCGATGACGTACGGGCCGGAGTAGCCCTTGGCCTTCACGACATCCTCGTCCGGCATGACTTTGTCGGCGGGATAGACCTTTTCGTCGACGATCGGCCCGGCTTGGGTCGGCAGGATCGCCGCGAAGGTCTGATCGTTGGCCACCTTCAGGGTGAAGTTGACGGTGAGGTCGTCCGGAGCGTCGGTCTTCTCCAGATTCTGCAGCAGCGAGACCGGACCGTTCGGGTCGTCGATCTTCACCATGCGGTCGAAGGAGAACTTGACGCTCTTGGCGGTCAACGGGTTCCCATTGGCGAACTTCAGGCCTGGCTTGAGCTTGCAGGTGAACACCGTCGGCGCGCTGAACTCGCACTTCTCGGCCGCGTCGGGCTTGGGCGTGGTGTCGCCGGGCTCGAAATTCAGCAGATACGAATAGATCTGCGTCTCGGCGACCAGTGAGCCGTTGTCATAGGCGGCCGCCGGATCGAGCGCGAAGATCTTGTCCGTCGTGCCGACGACCAATCCGGCGCCGTCACCGTTGTCGTCCTGCTTTCCGGAACCACAGCCCGCCACCACCGACGACGCCAGCGCCGCCAGACCGACGGCAGCCACCACTCTCGTTCGGGTGCGCTGCCCAGGCGTCTTTGAAACCAACATCAGGCCCCACTTCTCGTGCGTGACCGCACCTGGTCGTCCTGGATCACAGGGCGGGTGCGGACACGGTGAACTAGCGATATATCCGGGGAACCTACCCAGGAACCATTTCCGGCGAGTTGCGTTTTCGAAGAAAAAATCACCGGGGTGTTAGCAGACGAACTGAGTCCTGCGGCGGTGGAGTCCCCTTGACAGGTCATATGTCCAGGTTGGTTCGGATTTCGCGTTCACGGTGTCTCGAGTAGGTCACGGCACCGGCGCTGACAAGACAGCCGAAACGACGAAGGCGGCCCCGCGGGGCCGCCTTCGGTCATGGGTTCGATATCAGGGGCGGCTCAGCGCGCTCGCGTTCGCGTTCTCGCTCAACAGCATTGCCTCGGACTGGCCGCTGAGCATGCCCTCCAGGACGTTCTTGCCGATGGCCGCCTCGGTCGGCAGCGGGATCGGGTAATCACCGTCGAAGCAGGCCGCGCACAGGCGGGACCGGGGCTGCTCGGTGGCGGCGATCATGCCCTCGGTGGAGATATAGCCGAGGCTGTCCGCACCGATGGAACGGCGCACGGCCTCGATCATGTCGTCGTAGCTGTCGTCGGCGCCGGCGCCATTGGCGATCAGCTCCGCCCGCGAGGCGAAGTCGATGCCGTAGAAACACGGCCACTTCACCGGCGGCGAGGCGATACGGACGTGGATCTCCAAGGCGCCCGCCTCGCGCAGCATGCGAACCAGGGCGCGCTGGGTGTTGCCGCGCACGATGGAATCGTCCACGACGATGAGCCGCTTACCGCGAATCACCTCGCGCAACGGGTTCAGTTTCAACCGGATACCGAGCTGGCGGATGGTCTGGCTGGGCTGGATGAAGGTGCGGCCGACGTAGGCGTTCTTCATCAGGCCCTGGCCGTAGGGCACACCCGAGCCCTGCGCGTAGCCGACCGCCGCGGGCGTACCGGATTCCGGCACCGGGATCACCAGATCCGCGTCGACCGGATGCTCCTTGGCCAGGCGGCGGCCGATCTCCACGCGGGTGGCGTGCACCGAACGGCCGGAGATGGTGGAATCCGGCCGAGCCAGATAGACGTATTCGAAGACGCAGCCCTTGGGCTCCGGATTGGCGAAACGCATGGAGCGCACGCCCTCGGCGTCGATCGCCAGCAGTTCGCCCGGTTCGATTTCGCGGACGAACGCGGCGCCCACGATGTCCAATGCTGCGGTTTCGCTGGCGACCACCCAGCCGCGGTCCAGCCGGCCCAGGCAGAGCGGGCGCACACCGTGCGGGTCACGCGCGGCGTAGAGCGTGTGCTCGTCCATGAAGGTCAGGCAGAACGCGCCTTTGAGCGTGGGCAGTAGTTCCATCGCGGCCTGCTCGATGGAGGAATCGGCGGCGGCGTGCGCGAGCAGCGCCGTCATCACGTCGGAGTCGGAGGTCGCGCCCACCGGTTGCGGCCGGCCACCCTGCACGCCGGCACCGACAAGGCCGAGTTCCCTTGCACGGCTGGCCAGTTCGGCGGTGTTCACGAGATTTCCGTTGTGCCCCAAGGCAAGTCCGGAACCGACCGAGGTGGTGCGGAAGATCGGCTGCGCGTTCTCCCAGGTCACACCGCCGGTGGTGGAGTAGCGGCAGTGGCCGACGGCGATATGCCCCGGCATGGCCGCGAGCGTCTGCTCGTCGAAGACCTGGCTGACCAAGCCCAGGTCCTTGAACACGAGGATCTGCGACCCATCGGAAACCGCGATACCCGCCGCCTCCTGGCCGCGATGCTGTAGCGCGTAGAGCCCGTAGTACGTGAGCTTGGCCACGTCCTCGCTCGGGGCCCAGACACCGAAAACACCACACTCTTCGCGCGGTTCGTTCTCGTCCTGATCGGGATTGACGGCCTGGCTGACGTCGGTCAACGTTTGCTCCCTATTCGGGCGGGCTGGGGGCAACATCATTCTACGGATGAAAATCGAGCACCGAGCACCGCCACCGCATACGGGCGGCAATCCACCGGCAGGAGTGACCGGAGACACCGGGCGCGGGTGCCGAATATCGGCTCCGACTGCTGTTAGCGTCCCCGACGTGACGACATCGGCGGAAGTGGAGAACACCCGGGCCCCTCGATTGCGACCACGCGCCTGGCTCGCACCGATCGTGGTGCTGACGCTGTTCATGGCGCTGCTGGGCACCATGTACCTCGCCTATGTGGTCGACCCGGAGAAGAATCTGCACGACTTCCCGATCGCGCTCGTGAACCAGGATGTGGGTGATGTCACCGGACCCCCGGAGGCCCGACAGCCGGTGAACTTCGGCAGTCAGATCGCCGCGGCGCTGAAGCAGAACATCCCCGCCGACAAGATCGATCTGCGGGAACTCGGCATCAACGAGGCCGAACTGCAAATGCAGAACGGCGAGGTCTACGGCGCCATCCTCATTCCCAGCGATTTCAGCAAGCGACTCGGCATTCTCGGCGTCGGTAGCGTGATCCCCGGCGATATCCAGCGGCCGACGATCACCCTGCAGACCAATCCGCGCACCGGCGCGTTCGTCACCAGCATCGTGCAGAAGGTGGGCAACGAGGCCCTCACACAGGTCGACAAACAGGTCGGTCAGCAACTCACCGAGCAGGTCAATACCCAGCTGACCCCGCCCGACGGGGGCAAGCCGCCCGAGCTCACCGCCGCGACCCGGCTCGCGCTGGCCGACCCGGTCGAGATCATCGTCGAACCGTTCCGGCAGTTGCCCTCGGGCACCGGCGAAGGCCTGACGGCCTTCTTCTACGCGCTGCTGTTGTTGCTGGCCGGTCTGGTCGGCTCGATGACCATCCACACCATGATCGACGCGGCGCTGGGTGTCGTGCCCACCGAATACGGACCGTGGTTCGTGCACTATCCCCGTACCCGGATCTCGCGCTGGACGACGCTGCTGATCAAGTGGGGTGTGATGGTCGTGACATCGGTGGTGGTGTCCGGGGTCTTCGTGCTGGTCGGCAAGGCCCTCGGCATGCCGATGAGCAATTCGTTCGCGCTGTATCTGTATGGGGTGCTCGCGATCGCGGGCGTCGGCATCACCGGGCTGGCCATCCTCGCGGCCATCGGCTCGGCGGGCCTGCTGGTGAACCTGATCCTGTTCATCATCCTGGGCCTGCCCTCCTCCGGCGGCACCGTCCCGATCGAGGCCACTCCCCCCTACTTCAGCTGGCTGGCCCAGTTCGAGCCGATGCATCAGGTGTTCCTCGGCGTCCGGTCGATCCTGTACTTCGACGGGAACTACCAGGCCGGTCTGGCGCGCGGCGTCTGGATGGCGGTGCTGGGCATGGCCATCGGACTGGTACTCGGGCTGCTGGTCACCCGGTTCTACGACCGCAAGGGCCTGCATCGCGGGTCGGAGATCGTGGTCGACAGCTAGCTCAACCGATTGCCGGTTTGGCGATCGGGAGCCAGTGGGCGACTTCGGCAGCGCGACTGCCCGACGCGGTGACGGCGCCCGCGTCGGCGGCCGCGGCGAAATCCAGCAGACCCGTGGCCAGCAGCAGCCAGGTGCGCGGATCGGTTTCCACGACATTGGGCGGGGTGCCGCGAGTGTGGCGGGGACCCTCGATGCACTGGACGGCGACGAAGGGCGGGACGCGGACCTCCACCGAATGGCCCGGGGCGGCGGCGGCCAGAGTGCGGGCGGTGGTGCGGACGGCCGCCGCGAGCGCCGCGCGGGGCGGCGCGGCCTGAGTCTCGTCCACCAGCCAAGGAGTTACCGCCGCCACGGCTGCGCGCAGCTCGGCGGGGTCTACGGTTGCTCGTCCTGCCACGCAGGCGAGATTACTGCGCCGGTCCGACAGGCCGGCGGGCCAGGCGCGGAGCGATGACGCCGTCCGCGTTGAGAGCCCAGTGCAGCAGGAAGGGGGCGGTGGCGCTGCCGCTGCGGCGGCGGAGCCAGCCGAAGGTCAGGCCGCCGAGAGTGGTGAGGGCGATGGTGCCCGGCACACTGTCGCCGGCGGCGCGCGCGGGGTGGATGTGCCAGAGGCCGAAGGTGAGCGCAGCCAGGACGGCGCCCCGGCGCGAGCCGAAAGCGTTGTCCAGAAACGGTTCCAAGGTGCCGCGGAAGACGAGTTCTTCGCTGTAGGCGGTGCCGATGGGGATGTGGATTGCCGCCCATTCAGCGGGTGACACCTCGGGATCGTGGTCGGCGAGTTCGACCAGTTTCGCGCGGAGGGCTGGAATTGCGAGTATCGCAGCATATCCGGCGGTGGTGGCACCGGCACAGATGAGGCCGATTCGCAGGCCGCGCGCCGAAAACCAGTGTGGTGCACCGTGGAACGCCAGGGCGTACGCGCTCGCGAAGGTGGCGTTGGCGGCGGTGCGGCCGCGTAGGTTCAGGCGGAGATTGGGTAGTAGGAGGTTGTTCCAGAGCAGTGGGATACCCACGGCCGCAATGGTTCTCGCGGGGCTGCTGGATCCCGGCGTCCGCCGGGATGACAGTCGCGTCGCGGGGTTGTTCACTTGAGCTCCCGCTCCAGATCTTCGGCGGCTTCCAGCTGCGCGCGGATCTTGTCGGAAAGATCGGCGGTCCAGCCGGGAGGTTCGGCGATGGCGACCCAGCCGTCCAGGACCAGCGAACCGTAGCGGTGGCCGTGGCCGTCGGTGACGCCCTGCGCGTTGGTCAGGTCGGCGGCGACCTGCCAGAAGGTGACGAAGGGCCACCAGCGCATCTGCGAGGAGACATCGGACCCGCGCGGTTCGGCCAGCCAATCCGGTTGGGAGAAAATGAGATCCGTGGACCACCAGACGATGGGGTCGGACGGGTGCTGCAGGTACGCGATCCGGGGCGACCGCCATTCGGTGCTGGGACGGGCGAGGTCGGCGCTGTCGGCGGCGAAACGCACCACCAGCCCGTCGGCGTACAGGGGCTCGACCTCCCGAGAGCCGGGGTCGCGACGCGAAACCAGCTGCTTCCACATCTGATTCGAGTTGGGCGGGCCCACCCAGAGCGCGCCGTCGACCTTCGCGCGGAGATCGGAGAGACCGGCGAAGGCGCCCTCCGAACCCTGGGAGCCGAGGCTTTCGCCGTAGACGAGCAGCTTGGGACGAGACTCCGGTGCGCGGGCCGACCAATGCGAATGGACCGCGTCGAACACCAGCTTGCCCGCGGTGGTGGCCTTGCCGCGGTCGGCGAGGAAGGACAGCACGCTCGGCAGATAGGAATACTGCGAGGCCAGGATCGCGGTGTCGCCGCCGTACATGTACTCGATGGCGCCGGCCGCCATGGAATTCACCCAGCCGGTGCCGGTGGTGGTGACGACCACGATGACCTTGCGATCGAAAGCACCGGTGCGCTCGAGTTCGGCGGCCGCCAGCTGCGCCTGGGCCTCGGGGCCGCCCGCGGCGGATTCGAGGCCGACATAGGCCCGAATCGGTTCGCGGGCGGGCTTTCCGGTGAGCTCGGCGATCTGACTCGCGGACGGGCCGTGCGAGACGAACCAGCGGCCCTCGAAGCCGAGGGTCTCCCATTTGGCCAGCGAGGCCGGGCTGCCGGAGCGTTCCGGCAGCTGCGGTTGGACCGCGTTCGCCGAGGTGTGGTCGTTGCGGACGCTGAAAGCGGAGTTGGCGACGGCGAAGAAGGCACGGGAGGCGACACCGTTGACGACCGTCACCGTGAAGATCGTGAGCAGCAGCAGACCGAGAGCGGGCGCGAACTCCCGGGGCACGCGGATCCAGCGGTTGAGCTGGCGTGCCAGCGCCAGCACGATTTCCCGGATGGTGCGGTAGCCCGCGACCACCGCGGCGCCGACGACCAGGCTCAGCAATCCGGTACGCAGGTAGGCCGGGGTGGTGGTGCCTTCCATACCCATCAGCGCCGTGATCTCGCGCTGCCAGCGCGCGGACTGCACCAGCATCAACCCGGCGCACAGCGCGGCGGTGAGCAGGATCGCCGACTTCACCGCATAGCGCACCCAGGTCGGCGGGACGGCCGCGCGCAGTCGCGGGCCGAGCTTCGGCGAGTGCCGCACCCAGACCCGGAACAACCACTCCAGCACACAGCCCACGCCGTAACCCAGCGCGGCGTTGATGCCACTGATCAGACCCTGGAACAACCAGTCCCGCGGCACCAGTGACGGTGTCACCGACAACGCGAAGAACAGCGTCGCGAAGATCAACCCGACATAGTTCAGATCAATGATGTCCTCGACCCGGCGCACCACTACGACGCCGCGCGTACGCAGCTTCGTCAGGGCACCGGCCTTCTCGAGCACCCGAACAGTATGCGGGGTTCGTCCACCGGGACCGCGCTCCGCTCGGCTTTCGCCGGGCGAAAAGGCGTCCGCGTGGCAGCACGGGTTCCTCGGCATGTCGCTGTTGTCCAGCCACCACGCGAACGGGGCCGGTACCCGAAATGGGTACCGGCCCCGCCTGTTTCGCCGTTTATCAGGCGGTGTGCGCCCCGAACAGCTCTGGCAGCGTGCCCTCGAAAGCCGTGCGCAGTTCCGCCAGCGGAACCGTGAACTGGCCCTGCACCTCGAGCTCGTCGGAACCCTGATCCACCACGCCGATGCGCACCCACGGCAAGCCGCGCGCGTCGCACATCTTGGTGAAGCGGGTCTCCTCGGTGCGCGGCACCGCCACCAGTACCCGGCCGGCGGACTCGGAGAACAGCTGGACGAACGGGTCGGAACCCTCGGGAAGCAGGATGCGGCAGCCGGTTTCCCCGGCCAGCGCGGCCTCCACCACGGTCTGCGCCAGACCGCCCTCGGACAGGTCGTGCGCGGCGCTGATCATGCCGTCGCGGGAGCCCGACTTCAGCACCTCGGCCAGCAGCTGCTCGCGGGCGAAGTCGACCTTCGGCGGCACGCCACCGAGGTGATCGTGGGCGACCTGCGACCAGATGGAGCCGCCGAACTCATCGCGGGTCTCACCGAGCAGGATCAGCGTCTCACCGGGCTCCAGGCCGAGGCCGGTGGGAATCCGGCGGTGCACGTCGTCGATGACACCGAGCACGGCGACCACGGGGGTCGGCAGGATGGCGTCCTGGCCGGTCTGGTTGTAGAAGCTGACGTTGCCGCCGGTGACCGGAATGCCCAGGGCCACACAGCCGTCCGCGAGACCGCGCACGGCCTGCTGGAACTGCCACATCACGCCCGGATCCTCCGGCGAACCGAAGTTCAGGCAGTTGCTGACGGCCTTCGGGGTGGCGCCGGTCGTGGCGACATTGCGGAACGCCTCCGCGAGCGCGAGCTGCGCACCGGCATAGGGGTCCAGCTTGGTGTAGCGGCCGGAGGCGTCGGTGGCCAACGCGATACCGCGGCCGGACTTCTCGTCGATCCGGATGACGCCCGCGTCCGCGTTCTCGGCGAGCACGGTGTTACCGCGCACGTAGCGGTCGTACTGCTCGGTGATCCACTTGCGGCTGCACAGCTGCGGGCTGGCCAGCATCTGCAGCAGCGTGGCGCGCAACTCGTCGCCGGTCTTGGGGCGCGACAGGTTGTCGGTGGTGTCGGCGATCAGCGCGTCCTGGTAATCGGGGCGCCGCACCGGGCGCTCGTACACCGGGCCCTGGTGCGCGACGGTGCGGGGCGGCACGTCCACCACGGTCTCGCCGTGCCAGGTGATCACCAGGCGCTCGCCGTCGGTGACCTCACCGATGACGGTGGCCAGCGTGTCCCACTTCTTGCAGACGGCCATGAACGCGTCCACGTTCTCCGGGGTGACCACCGCGCACATCCGCTCCTGCGATTCGCTGGAGAGGATCTCGGCGGGGGTCATGTTGGCGGCGCGCAGCGGGACCTTGGTCAGGTCGATGTGCATGCCACCGTCACCGGCGGCCGCGAGTTCGGAAGTGGCGCAGGACAGTCCGGCGCCACCGAGGTCCTGGATACCGACGACCAGACCGGCCGCGTACAACTCCAGACAGCACTCGATGAGCACCTTCTCGGTGAACGGGTCGCCGACCTGCACAGCGGGCAGCTTCTTGCGGCCGGTGCCTGACTCGTCGCCGGAGAAGGTGTCCGAGGCGAGCACGGAGACGCCACCGATGCCGTCGAGGCCGGTGCGCGCACCGAACAGGATGATCTTGTTACCGGTGCCGGATGCGAAAGCCAGGTGCAGGTCCTCGACCCGCATGACACCGGCACACAGCGCGTTCACCAGTGGGTTGCCCTGGTACGAGGCGTCGAAGACGGTCTCGCCGCCGACATTGGGCAGGCCGAGCGAGTTGCCGTAGCCACCCACGCCGCGCACCACGCCGTCGACCACGCGCCGGGTGTCCGGGTGGTCGGCCGCGCCGAAGCGCAACTGGTCCATCACCGCGATGGGCCGCGCGCCCATGGCCATGATGTCGCGCACGATGCCGCCGACGCCGGTGGCCGCGCCCTGATAGGGCTCCACATAGGACGGGTGGTTGTGCGATTCCACCTTGAAGGTGACCGCCCAGCCGTCGCCGATGTCGACCACGCCCGCGTTCTCGCCGATGCCCGCGAGCATCGACGCCTTCATCTCGTCGGTGGTGGTCTCACCGAAATAGCGCAGATGCACCTTCGACGACTTGTAGGAGCAGTGCTCGCTCCACATCACCGAGTACATGGCCAGCTCGGCATCGGTGGGCCGGCGGCCGAGAATCTCCTTGATGCGGGCGTACTCGTCGTCCTTGAGGCCGAGTTCTTTGTACGGTTGCGGCGCATCGGGGGTTGCTGCGGCAGCGCTGACGGTATCGACCTGCGGAGTCACGGAGTACCTGGGTCCTTTCGGCCGGGCCTGGGGAACGGCAAGCAGCGACACACATTGTCACTGGGTTGCGGCGAGGTGCCTTGGCCCAGTCTAGAGGGAGCGCCCAGGTCACCCGGTGCCTACCCGGCTAGAGAACCGGGGAGCATTTGCTCACCAATTGCGATTCGCCGAGCCCGAATCCACATCCACCGATGTAACGCCTTGTCAAAAGCCATTATCTGCCCCTGAAAGCCAGGTTGCCGAACACTCTCCCGAAGATGCCCACCCCACTACGCTGTCCGCCGTGAGCGCACGCAGCGAAAGTCACACGATGGCTCACTCAGTCATGATGGACCCAGGGGCAGCGAGGCGGAGTCATGAGCGGGCGTAGCGAGCGATCCATGCGGCAGTGCACACCGCGCATGCCGCAGTCGAGCGGCGGGGTGCGGGGATGAGAGGGCGATCAGGGCTGGAAGTAGACCGGCGGTGGCTGCTGGGGGCGGGGGTGGCGTTCGTCGTGTCTGTGCTCGTGTCGTTGCGGGCGCATTGGTGGCGGGGGTTCATCGACCTGCTGGTCTATCGCCATGGGGCGCAGGCTTGGCTGGACGGCAGCGACCTCTATGGCGAATTGCCGCAGGTGCTGGGTATTCATCTGCCGTTCACCTATCCCCCGCTGGCCGCGCTGTTCTTCACGCCGCTGGCCTTGCTGCCGCTGCCCGCGGCCACGGTGCTGATGATCACGCTGTCGGTGCTCGGTCTGGGGATCACGCTGTGGCTGGTGCTCGCCCGGATCCGGCCCGAGCTCGAGCGACCGCTGGTCCCGGCGCTGGTCGTCGGTGCCGTCGCGGCGGCGCAATTGCTGGAGCCGGTGCGGCAGACCATCGGGTTCGGGCAGATCAATGTGCTGCTGATGGCGGCGGTCACCGCGGATTGCCTGGTCCGCAAACCGTTCTGGCCGCGCGGCATGTTGATCGGAATCGCGATCTCGGTGAAGCTGGTTCCCGCCGCGTTCCTGCTGTATTTCCTGCTGCGTCGCGATTGGAAGTCGGTCAAGACCATCGTCCTGGCGGCGCTCGGCGCGGTGGGCGTCGGTTTCGTGTTGTTTCCCAGGGATTCGGTGCAGTACTGGTTCCACACCATCGTCGACACCGGACGCATCGGGTCGCCGCATTTCGCGGGGAATCAATCGATCAAGGGCCTGCTGTTCCGGCTCGGACTCGACGCTCCGGTGGCGACCGCGCTCTGGCTCACGGTGTCGGCGATCGTCGTCGCACTCGCCGTGGTGTGGATGCGCGGACTGCTCGACACGGGCGCGACGGTGACCGCCTTGCTCGTGAATGCCTTTGCCCTGCTGCTGATTTCGCCGGTGTCCTGGTCACACCACTGGGTCTGGACGGCACCGGCGCTGCTGGTCGCCGCGAACGCCATCCAACGCGGTAACCGCAACCCGTGGTTCCTGGGCTCGGTCGCCGCGTGCGCGGCGCTGCTGCTCATCGGCCCGCAGTGGCACCTGCCCTGGCGGGGCGAGCTGGCGTGGACCTGGTGGCAGCAGCTCGTCGGCGGCAGCTATGTGCTGGCCGCCCTCGCGGTCCTGGTGGCCGGGGCGGCTCAGTCCGCCGCGGTGGGCGTGAGGAAGGCGGCAAGCGCGGCCGCGTAGGCGGGCACGTCCGCGGTGCCCATCATTTCCCGCGCCGAGTGCATGGCCAGCTGCGGTGCGCCGACGTCGACGGTGCGCATACCGGTGCGCGCGGCCGTCATCGGGCCGACGGTGGACCCGCACGGCAGATCCGCGCGATGGACGTAGCGCTGCAACGGAACTCCCGCCTGGGCACAGGCCAGTGCGAAGGCGCCGGCGCCCGCGGCGTCGGTGGCGTAGCGCAGATTCTGGTTCACCTTCAGCACCGGGCCGCCGTTCACCTCGATCCGGTGCGCGGGCTCGTGCCGATCCGGGTAGTTCGGGTGCGTCGCGTGCGCCATATCGCCGGAGGCGACGACGGAACCCGCCAGCGCCGTGAGGAATTCGGATCGGCCACCGCCGCGCGCCAGCACGATCCGTTCCAGCACCGTCGGCAGCAGATCCGATTGCGCGCCCCGGTCGGACTGACTGCCGACCTCCTCGTGATCGAACATGACCAGCACCGGGACGGCAGCGCCGGGCTCGTCGATCGCCGCCAGGAAGGCGTGCAGACCGGCGTAGCAGGTGCCCTGGTTGTCCAGCCGGGGCGCGCTGAGCAGGTCGTGATCACGGCCGATCAACCGGCTCGGGGTCAGGTCGTGGGTCATCAGTTCCCAGCCGAGCACCGCCTCCGGTGCCACGTCCGCCCGTTCGGCGACGTACTCCAGGAACGGCTGGGGCCGCCCGGCCACCGCCCACACCGCGTTCACATGCCGCTGCGGGTCCAACTGGACCGCGCGCCGGTCCTCGGCGAGGTGGATGGCCAGCTGCGGCACCCGCAGGATGGGGTCGTCGATGCGAACCAGCTTGTCCCGCACGGTGTTTCCGGCGCGCACGCTCAGCCGGCCGGAAATGCCGAGCTCGCGATCGAGCCAGGAGTTCAGCCACGCCCCGCCGTAGGGTTCCAGGCCGACCAGCTGCCAGCCCGCGCTGGACAGATCCGGCTGCTGCTTCACCCGCAGGTTCGGACTGTCAGTGTGCGCGCCCAGGACCCGGAACGGCAGCGTGGTGTCCTCGGTGCTCGCCCAGGCGATCAGCGAACCGCCGCGGATCACGTAGTACCGGCCCGGCGCGGCAGGCCACGGGGCCGCCTCCGCCAATTCGGTGAACCCGTGGGCGTCCAACTCCGCCGCGACGGTCCGGCAAACATGGAACGGGCTCGGCGAGGCATCGATGAACTGGCACAACCCCGTGGCCGTGGCAGCGGTGGTAGTCGCGGGCATGATCATGATCGTATGCGCCGCCGGATAAGGGCGATCTCCTCGACCTACTCCCGCGCCTCGATGCCCGTCCGAGGGAAGGCGAGTGAACGGCGCATGACCCCGAACGCGTCCGGGTTCCGAGATGCACGCGGGTAAGGCCACCGACTTGGCTTCGCAAATGCAATTTCATTTGAAAATTCAAGAGCGGTGATCCGCAAGAGACAGAAGTTTCCGAAGTGAACTCTTGAGGCGATCGCACGAAAGCAAAAGCTCAGAGAGTATGTGGTTTATGGCAATTCGGCGCTGGATATGAGCTCGAGCACACGCAGCAATTCGCTGTAGCGGCGCGCACCCAGCCGGGCGCGCAACTCCTGCTCGGCCCGGACCTCCTCGGCCCGCACCGAAGCGACCAGTTCCGCGCCGAGCGTGCTGAGCCCGATCAGGATGCGGCGCCGGTCCTCCTCGGCCGGCAGCCGGAAGATCAGGCCGCGTTCGGCGAGGTAGTCCGCGTGCCGGGTCGCCGAGGAGGGCGCCAGCTGCGAGCGGACCGCCAGTTCGCTCATGGTGATGCCGGAATCACTGGTCAAATTGCACAGCATCGACCATTGATCAGCGGAAAGCCGCCTGGCGCACAATGCCTCGTCCAGGTGGCGCAACCAGCGGTGTTCCGCGGCTCGCAGCGCACCGTGCAGCGTGGAATGTCGGCCTACAATGGTCGTCATTGTTTCCTGCCCGCCATGAATTCTGCTCGAACGAGAAGAAGAGTACCGAATGCCTCCGTTCGGCGAGAGCCCAGACGGCATCATCGAGATCCTCGACATCGTCCCGCGCCAAGGACCGGGCGGGATCGTGGCCCCCTCCTGCGATGCGGCGATTTCCCTCGCGGTACACGAAATCAACAGTGACACCGGAATTCTCGGGCGCGAAATTCGTACCACGCACATCGACGGCGGACGCCCGCCGCACGAGGTGGCCGCGGAGGTCGGCGCGCTGCTGGCCACCGGGATGGTGCACGCGATCACCGGCTGGCACACCTCGGCGGTGCGCCGGGCGGTGGCGCGGGCCAACGACGGCCGGGTGCCCTACCTCTACGCCACGGCGAACGAGGGCCTGACCGACGAACTCCCCGGCGTGCTGCTGCTCGGCGAACATCCCTCCGGCCACACCCTGCCCGCCGTGCACTGGTTACAGCGGGAGCACGGCATCCGGCGCTGGGCGCTCATCGGCAACGACTACATCTGGCCACGGGAAACCGCCCGCGCCATCCGCAACAGCCTCGCCGACCCGAATGCCATTGTCCTGGAACGGTTCGTAC
The DNA here is from genome assembly GCF_017875645.1 of Nocardia goodfellowii. Classification (NCBI taxonomy): domain Bacteria; kingdom Bacillati; phylum Actinomycetota; class Actinomycetes; order Mycobacteriales; family Nocardiaceae; genus Nocardia; species Nocardia goodfellowii. Next base: position 727,866 of record NZ_JAGGMR010000001.1, read on the forward strand.
CGCTCGGCAACCAGGATTTCGGTGGCTTCCTGGGCGAGCCCGCACTGGACCGGGCCGAGGGCGTCATCATCCTCATGGTCGGCAACGACGTGTCCCGGTTCAACCGGCAGTTCGCCGCGACCGGCCGCTCGGCCGCCCAATTGCGGGTGAGCCCGTCCGCCGATGAGAACGTGCTGCTGTCGGGCGGCATCGGAGCCAACCACAACCTCTATGTCCCGTCGAGCTTCTTCCTCGACGACAAGCTCGTCGACAGCGCCGACCGCAAAGCGCGCTACCGGCGCCGGCACGGGGGTTTCGCACCCGCGCTCACCAGTTTCGGCAATGCCACCTACGAGGCGATGCACACCCTGCGCGGCGTGGCCGAGGCGGTGGGCTCCCTGGATGTGCCCAGCATCCACCGCGCGCTGCTCGACGGCGTGCGGTACCAGATCCCGGGCGGCACGCGCGGTTTCCGCGGCAATCAGGTCATCCAGCCGGGCTACATCGCGCGGGCGAACGGCGTCGGCTTCGACATCATCGACCGTATCTGCTGACGCGAAAACGCCCCGCCACCAGCGGTGACGGGGCGCTCGACGAGCAGATTAAGCCGAGACCAGCGAATCCAGCACCGACAGGAAGATGCCCATGCCGTCGTCGCTCGGGCCGGTCAGCGGTTCGGTCGCGTGCTCCGGGTGCGGCATCAGGCCGACGACCCGGCCGTTGGCCGAGGCGATGCCCGCGATGCCGCGCTGCGAACCGTTCGGGTTGGCGCCCGCGTAGCGGAACACCACGCGACCCTCGCCTTCCAGTTCGTCGAGCACCTGGGCGGAGGCCTGGTAGCGACCCTCACCGGACTTCAGTGGCACCAGGATCTGCGCGCCCGGCTCGTAGCGGGAGGTCCAGGCGGTGTCGACCGACTCGACCTGCAACCACTCGTCCCGGCAGATGAAATGCAGGCCTTCGTTGCGGGTCAGCGCGCCGGGCAGCAAGCCGGCCTCGCACAGCACCTGGAAGCCGTTGCAGATGCCGAGCACCGGCAGACCGGCCTTGGCGCCCTCCACGACCTTGCCCATCACCGGCGCGAACCGGGCGATCGCCCCGCAGCGCAGGTAATCGCCGTAGGAGAAACCGCCGGGCACGACGACCGCGTCGACACCCTTCAGGTCGGCGTCGGCGTGCCACAGGTTGACCGCCTCGGCGCCGGACAGCGTCACCGCGCGGGCCGCGTCGACATCGTCGAGCGTCCCCGGGAAGGTGATCACACCGATACGAGCCGTCACAGCCGAACGACCTTCCACTCTTCGATCACGGTGTTGGCGAGCAGCGCTTCGGCGATCTGCTCGAGCTCGGCGTCGCTGACACTGTCGTCCACGTCGAGTTCGAATCGCTTGCCCTGCCGCACATCCGCGACACCGGCGAATCCCAGACGCGGGAGCGCACCGACGATGGCCTGCCCCTGCGGATCCAGGATCTCGGCTTTCGGCATCACCTCGACCACGACTCGTGCCACGCGTTGCTCCTCAGGTGTGGTGGTGGGGGTACCAGAGAAGCCTAGTTGTTCGCTTCCCCCGCCCAGGCTCCGGGGTCAATACGATGGCGGCATGCGCATAGCCCACTTCGGCCACTCGTGTCTCCTCGTCGAGCTGCACGGCAAGAAGGTGCTGTTCGATCCCGGTACCTTCGCCCACGGCTTCGAAGGCATCACCGGCCTGGACGCGATCGCCGTCACCCACCAGCACCCCGACCACATCGATCCGCTGCGCATCGACGCGCTGATCGACGCCAACCCCGGGGCGCGCCTGTTCTCCGATCCGCAGACCGCCCAGCAGCGCGGCGGCAAGTGGGAGGCGGTGCACGCCGGGAACATCGTCCAGCTCGGCGACCTGCGGATCACCGCGGGCGGCGGGCGGCACGCGGTGATCCACCCGGAGATACCGGTCGTCGACAACACCGTCTTCCAACTCGGCACCGCCGACGACCCGGCCGAACTGGTGCATCCCGGCGATTCGCTGTGGGTGCCGCCGGTGCCGGTCGGCGTGCTGGCGATTCCGGCGGCCGCACCGTGGATGCGGATCAGCGAGGCCGTCGACTATCTGCGCGCGGTCGGTCCGCGCACCGCGTTCCCCATCCACTACGGGATCATCGAGCCGCGGGCGCAGGGCATCTACTTCGGCCGGTTGGCCGAAATGGGCCCCACCGGAACCGAATTCACGGTGATCGAACCCGAAGACCAGCGCGAGTTCTAACGTTCGGCGTAGGCAGTCAGGAACAACGCCTCGGCCAGGGCCATCTTCTCGATCTCGTTCGGATCCACGCTCTCGTTGGGCGCGTGGATCAGGCACTTCGGCTCCTCCACGCCGAGCAGCATGATCTCCGCGTCCGGGTAGGTGTCGGCGAAGACATTGCACAGCGGGATCGAGCCGCCCTGCCCCTGCGTGGTCGCCGCCTTGCCGTAGGCCGCCGCGAGCGCCGCTTCCATGGCGGTGCGGGCCGGTCCGCCGCGACCGGACCGGAAGGGCGCACCGGTGGCTTCGGTCTCGATCGTCAGTTTCGCCTGCCAGGGCACGTTCGCCCGCAGATGCTCGGTGAGGGCGTACAGGGCGGCCTTCGGGGTGGTGCCCGGTGGAATGCGCAGGTTCAGGCGCGCCCGAGCGGACGGCTGGACCGCGGCCGCGGAACCGACCACCGGCGGTGCGTCGATGCCGAGCACGGTCAAAGCCGGTCGGGCCCAAAGCATATCGGCGACGGTGCCCTCACCCAGCAGGTCGACGCCGCCGAGCACGCCCGCGTCGGTGCGGAACTGCTCGGCCGGATACTGCACGCCGGACCAGCGCTGATCATTGGACAGGCCGTCGACCGTGGTGTTCCCGTGCTCGTCGCGCAAGGTGGCGAGCAGCTGGATCAGCGCGGCCAGCGCGTCCGGCGCCGCTCCGCCGAACATGCCCGAATGCATCGGCCCGGCAAGGGTTTCCACGGTGACCACGACATTCACGTTGCCGCGCAGGGTTTCGGTGAGGGTCGGCACGCCGGCCGCGAAGTTGCCGCAGTCGCCGACCACGATCGCGTCGGCGCGCAGCATGTCCGGGTTCGCTTCCACGAAGCGTTCCAGCCCGCCCGTGCCCTGTTCCTCGGAACCCTCGCAGACCAGCGTGATGCCCAGCGGCACATCGGGACCGATCGCGCGCAACGCGGTGAGATGCATGACGATATTGCCCTTGCAGTCGGCGCTGCCCCGGCCGTACCAGCGGCCGTTCTTCTCGGTCAGCTCCCACACCGGCGTGCGCCAGGCGGCATCGTCCAGCGGCGGCTGCACGTCGTAGTGGCAGTACAGCAGCACCGTCGGCGCGCCCGGCGGCGCGGGCCGCGAGGCGATGACCGCCTTACTGCCGTCCGGTGTTTCGTGCAGACCCACCTTCGACAGGCCGACCGAGGCGAAGGCGTCGGCGACCCACTGCGCGGTGCGCTCGCACTCCTCGGGCGGGAACTGGCGCGGGTCGGCCACCGACTTGAACGAAACGAGCTGGGTCAGATCCTTTTTCGCCTGCGGCATCAAAGCGGCTGTGCGCGTTCGCAATTCGGCGGCCTGCGGCCTGTCGGCGGTCATGCCGGTATCTCCTGTGGTTGTCCGGATTTCCAACTCTGCATACGGAATCGGTGGAACAGGTAGGGAATCAGCAGTCCGACAATACTCATGCCCCGACACCGTCTCGCCTACCTCCTACCGATTATCAGCAATAATGCCGCTACCTCACTGTGACACGAGACAGCCAGCACTGCGAGCGCGGACAGCCGATCAAATGGTCCGTGTCGCGAATGATCGGCAATGTGATGCGCGCTGGATATGCGATTCTGGGTTCGCCAAGTTCTGCCGACCATCGCCGCGAGCGCTCCCGGAGGAGTTGCGGATGCCCGAGAATTCCGACGACCTGTTCGACCGTTTGCGCACCCGCGGCTGGACCATCGCGGCCTATCCCCTGCCCGCCGATCGCGGGGACGAGACGGTCATGCGCGCCGTCATCCGGCACGGTTTTCCGTCGACATGGCCGACCTGGCCGACCTGCTGATCGCCGATATCGAACGCTGCCCCGGTCAACTCGGCAAGCGCTCGATGGGGGTCGACCGAAACGAGGCGGGCGGGTTCGCCCATGACGGGCGGCCCGCGGTCCCCTGACTACGCCGCCCGCGCCGCGATGAACGGCTCCCAGCGGTAGACGTCACTGCGCGCGCCGTGGAACAACGCCAGGTCCACCGCGTCCAGCATCGCCTGCCGCGGCCCCGGCCGCTGCAACTGTGCCGCCGAAATCGCGAGGCGCAGAACACCTCCGCGCCGAGCCGTGCGCGCCGCACCCAAAATCAGTGCCCGGCACCACCACGGCTCGGCGCGGAACCCCTCACCGATCCCGTAAACACGGGTCTTCTGCGCGGCATTGCGTTCCAGATCCAGGATCGATGTCAATCCCAGCGCGAGCCGGAACCCGACATCGGGCAATGCCGCGATCGCACCACTGGAGGCATCCCAGCGCGGCGCCGCGAACAACCGCGTCCGTAGCTCCACCTGCTCCATCACCCGATCCGCCGCCGTCAGCCGCAACCGCGCCTCGTGCTTGGGCAGGGTCGCGAATTCCGCGCGCCGTCGCTTCGTCGCCGCCTGGTCGTACCCGTGCAGCACGATAGCGTCACCGCGGGCCCGCCGCCCACGCAACCACGCCTGCGTCGCCGGATCCGCGGCGAGCCGATAGCCGCCCTTCAACCGCGGCGCGACCAGCAGCGACAACCGGATATTCCGCTGATCCATCTCGGCGGCGAATTCGATCGCGGCGTCCCGGGTGGTGTCCCGGATCCCCGACACGGAGACGAGCAGCTCCGCGGAATGGCAGCTGCCGGAAGCGGCGGGGTGGGTGGGCGCTGCGTTCATGAACCTACGGTGCCAGACGCACGTGTACTCGACGTGCAGGGCAAATGACCAGGTAGCGAACTCCGCGTCACGCTCGTGTCTAGGATTGCCGGGGTGAGAGCAGCATTGTTCAGTGCCCTGGTCACTCCGCTACTTCTGGTCGCACCGGGGACGGCACTGGCCGACGAGGGGGATCCGCCGCCGATCTTCACTCAGCAGGAAAAGTGCGCCGCGGCAAAGGGTTTCGCGGACAAAGTACGGGCGCAGCAGCCGGACGCGACCCCGCAGCAGATCGCGGATGTCTATATCGCGGTGCTGGATTCGAAGGGGGCCTACCGGGGGATCGAACACATTCGGGAACAGAATCGGCAGCAGATGGTCGACGACATCGTGAGCTGCGCGGTCTGATCCGCGCGCGAACCTTCGCGCGCTCGGGATGACGGCGGCGACGCGGTCGTCCCGAGCGTCGCGAAGGCGCTCCGCGACAGTGTTATTCGCTCGCCAAGCCGACGGTGTCGAGCAGCCAGGCGAACTCGAAGGCGATTTCCTTCCACTTCTCGTAACGACCGCTGACGCCGCCGTGCCCCGCGCTCATTTCGGTCTTGAGCAGCAGCTGGGAATCCCCGGTCTTGGTGGCGCGGAGTTTGGCGACCCACTTGGCCGGTTCGACGTAGAGGACACGCGTGTCGTTGAGACTGGTGATAGCGAGGATGGCCGGGTAGTCCTTGGCCTCGACGTTCTCGTACGGCGAATAGGACTTGATGTAGTCGTAGACTTCCTTGTCCCGCAACGGATTTCCCCACTCGTCCCATTCGATGACGGTGAGCGGCAGCTCCGGGTCCAGGATGGAGGTGAGCGGGTCGACGAACGGGACGCTGGTCAAGATGCCCTTGAACAGTTCGGGCGCCATATTCGCCACCGCGCCCATCAGCAGGCCGCCCGCGCTACCGCCGTCGGCGACCATGCGGTCCGCCGCCGTCACCCCGGAATCGATGAGATGCTTCGCGCAAGCGATGAAGTCGGTGAAGGTATTCATCTTGGTCAGCGTCTTGCCGTGCTCGTACCAGAGCCGCCCCATCTCACCGCCGCCGCGCACATGCGCCACCGCGAACACCATGCCGCGGTCCATCATGGACAGCCGCGCCACCGAGAAGTACGGGTCGATCGGAGTCTCGTAGGAGCCGTACCCGTAGAGCAGCAACGGCTTCGGGCCGTCGGCGACCGCGTCCTTCTTCCACACCAGTGAGATCGGAACCCGGGTGCCGTCCGCCGCGACCGCCCAATCCCGGTGCTGCACATACTCATCGGCGTTGTAGCCGCCGAGTACCGGTTGCTCCTTGCGCAGCAGCAGATCGCCGGTGGCGGGCACATAGTCGTACACCCGCATCGGTGTGAGGAACGAGGTGAGCCCGATCCGCAGCACCGGCTGCTCCCATTCCGGGTTGGCGCCCGCGCCCGCCGAGAACAACTCCAGATCGAAGTCCAGTTCGCGGCGCTCGCCGTATCCGGTTTCGGTCAGCGGCCACACCGCTACCCGCGGCAGCGCCTCGCGCCGATAACCCAGTACCAGATGGTCGCGGAAAGCGTCCACATCCTCGAGCCGGACATCGTCGCGATGCCCGATCAGCAGCGTCATGTTCGACGGATCGTGCACCGGTGCGTCGCACAGCACGAAGTTCTCCGCCTTCACCCCGTCCACGACATCGTTGTGCAGGATCAGGAAACGATCCTCGCCGCCGATCACCGCGTGCTCGACGGAGTACTCGACGCCTTCGCGGCGCGGCATGATCACCCGGAATTCGCCCTCGGGGTCATCCGATTCGAGCAGCCAGAGTTCGCTGGTGATCTTGGAGTGCAGCCCGATGATCAGGTACTTCTCCGAGCGCGTGGTACCGATGCTGACCCAGAACCGCTCATCGTCCTCATGGAAGACGCGCACGTCCTGCTCGCGGTCGGTGCCCAGACGGTGCCGCCACACGGTGTCGGGCCGCCAGGACTCGTTGACCGTCTGGTAGAAGACATGCGTCCCGTCGTGCGACCAGGTCGCGCCGCCCGCGGTGCCCGCGATCTCGTCGGCCAGCAGCTCACCGGTGCGCAGATCCTTGAAACGCAGGGTGTAGCGCTCGTCGCCGACGGTGTCCAGCGAGTAGGCGAGCAGGTTGCCGTCGCGGCTGACCGAGACCGTGCCGACCGCGATGAAGTCGTGGCCCTCGGCGAGCGCGTTGATGTCGAGCAGCACCTCTTCGCCCGGGATCTCGGTGCCCGCCTCCAGTTGCGGCGGCGTCCACGCGTCGATGCCCTCGGCGTTCGCATCGATCGGGCACCGGCAGCTGGCGCCGTACTGCTTGCCTTCGAAACTGCGGGAGTAGTACCAGTAGTCGCCGATCCTGGTCGGCACGGACAGGTCCGTCTCCAATGTGCGCGACTTGATCTCGTCGAAGATCTTCTCCCGCAACCCGCGCAGATGCGCGGTCTGCGCCTCGGTGTAAGCGTTCTCCGCCGCCAGATAGGCGAGGACTTCCGGGTCGTCCTTCTTGCGCAGCCATTCGTATTCGTCGACGAAGACATCGCCGTGATGCTTGCGCTCCGCCGGCACCTTCTTGGCGACCGGAGCCGCCACCACACTCTCGACAGACATGGGTTCCACCCTACTGTTCGAAGGCCCGCAACCTCGGGCGATGCCCGGAGAACTAGGCGCCGAGGGCCGGGCCCAGGGTGGGCCAGGAGGCGTGCAGAGTGTCCTGCCAATAGGACCAGGAGTGGGTCCCGGTGCCGCTCTGGTCGACCCGGGCCTCGATTCCGACGCTGCGCAGGCGCTGCTCGAAGGACAGCACACAGGCATTGACGCCCGCTTCGATCGGACCGCCGAGGACTACGTTCTCCGGCAACTGCGGTTTGATCTCCAATTCGTGCTCCCCGGGGATACCGGTGCCGGTGGAGAGGTAGATCGCCTTGCCGCGCAAGCGATCCGCCAGTCGCGCGGGATCGTGCGCCGCCCACACCTCGTTGCCGGGCTCACCCCACATGTTCAGCGGGTTGCCGCCGCGGTTGGCCACGGAGAACATGACCGCGGAGTTGGCCATGGCCAGGTCGGGGCAGGCGCTGTATCCGGCGACGGCCTGGTAGAGCTCCGGCTTGCGCACCGCGAGGGTGAACGCGGCCATACCGCCCATGGACAGGCCGCCGACGCCGTTGACGCCGTTGCCGTCGAAGTGCGCGTCGATCAGGGGTGGCAGTTCCGCGGTCAGGAAGGTTTCCCATTTGTAGCGGCCGAAGCGCGGATCGTCCTGCCGCCAGTCCGTGTAGTAGCTGGCCTGGCCACCCACGGGGAGCACCACATTGACCCGTTTGCCCCGGAAGAACGCCTCGGCATCGGTCGCGTTGGTCCAGGTGCTCTGTCCCACACCGGGATCCAGACCGTCGAGCAGATAGTACGAGGGCCGGGCGCCGCCGTCGGCCGGGTGCAGCACGTCCACCTGGATGGTCCGGCCCATCGCCACCGAGTCGACGAAGACCGCTGATCGGGTGGGGCTCTTCGCGTCTATCCGCACGATCTGCGCGGCCGAAGCCGTCGCGGGCCGAGCGAGGACCGGCCCGGCGACGGCGAGGGCGAACATCAGCACAACGACAGCTACTATCGCTCGACGCATATCCCACCTCTGTCAGCGCATCCCGTTGGCCTCCAAGCTAACCCACACCCACCGAGCTCTGGCGGCAAAACGGGAATATAGCATCCATTCAGCAAACTTTCCGGTACGTAAGCCGTCAGGCGGACCGGCCGAGCGCGCCCCGGATCGACCCCGCCAGGTAATCCAGATCCTCCCGCCGCGGACTCGTCGGCCGCCCCCGCAGTCCGAACCCATCCCCCGGCGTCCGCGGAATCACATGCAGATGCACATGAAACACCTCCTGCCCCGCCGTCACCCCGTCCGCGAGAAAGAAATTGACCCCGTCACACCCGACCTCGCTCTCCCGCAACGCCGCCGCCACCTTCTGCCCCACCTGAAACAGCTTCCCCCCGACCGCCGGATCCAACTCCGCCAAACTACGCGCCGCCACCCTCGGCACCACCAGCACATGCCCGGGCGTCATCGGCCGAATATCCATGAACGCGACCACATCATCGTCCTCATAGACCTTGCTCGCCGGCGCCCGCCCAGCCACGATATCGCCGAAAATCGTATACGGATTCACCCCCCGACCCTAACCCGCCGCAGCGGAAGCGCTGCGGGACTACAGGATTGGGGAGGGGGTGTAGTGGGCGGCTTCGGGGTTGTGGGCAACGAGTTTTTCTACTGCGGCGAGGACGTCGGCTACCTGGGCTTCGGCGGCGCCGACGAAGGCGGACTTGTCGGAGAGGGCGGTGTCGAGGGCCGCGCGGTCCAGGGGGAGGCGGGGGTCGGCGGCGAGGCGGTCGAGGAGGTCGGGCTCGCGGCCCTGCTCGCGCATGGCCAGGGCGACGGCTACGGCGTGCTCCTTGATGACCTCGTGCGCGGTTTCGCGGCCGACGCCGGTGCGGACGGCGGCCATCAGGATGCGGGTGGTGGCGAGGAAGGGGAGGTAGCGGTCGAGTTCGCGGGCGACGACGGCCGGATAGGCGCCGAATTCGGCCAGGACGGTGAGGAAGGTTTCCATCATGCCGTCGAGGGCGAAGAACGCGTCCGGCAGCGCGACACGGCGCACCACCGAGCAGAAGACGTCACCTTCGTTCCATTGCGCGCCCGCGAGTTCGGCGGCCATGGAGGCGTACCCGCGCAGCACGACCTGCAGGCCGTTGACGCGCTCGCAGGAACGGGTGTTCATCTTGTGCGGCATGGCGGAACTGCCGACCTGACCGGGCTGGAAGCCCTCGGTGACCAGCTCGTGGCCGGCCATCAGCCGCACGGTGTGCGCGAACGAGGACGGGCCCGCGCCCAGCTGCACCAGCGCGGAGAGCACGTCGTGATCGAGCGAACGCGGATAGACCTGACCGACACTGGTCAGCACGGTGGCGAAACCGAGATGGCGGGCGACCTGCTGCTCCAAGGCGGACAATTTGGCGGCGTCCCCGTCGAGCAGGTCGAGCATGTCCTGGGCGGTGCCCATCGGACCCTTGATGCCGCGCAACGGATAGCGGTCGATGAGCTCGCGGACGCGCCGCAGCGCGATCAGCACCTCGTCGGCGGCGGAGGCGAACCGCTTGCCGAGGGTGGTGGCCTGGGCGGCGACATTGTGCGAGCGCCCCGCCATCACCAGCGACTGGTATTCGGCGGCCCGCTCGGCCAGCCGCGCCGCCACCGCGACGCCGTGCGCGTACACATGCTCCAGCGACAGCCGGATCTGCAGCTGCTCCACGTTCTCGGTGAGATCACGGCTGGTCATGCCCTTGTGCACGTGCTCGTGCCCGGCCAGCGCGTTGAACTCCTCGATGCGCGCCTTCACATCGTGGCGGGTGACCCGCTCGCGTTCGGCGATCGACGCCAGGTCGACCTGGTCGATGACCCGCTCGTAATCCTCGATGACCCCGGCCGGCACGTCGATGCCGAGCTCGGCTTGCGCCCGCAGCACCTCCAGCCACAACCGGCGCTCGAGCACGACTTTGTTCTCGGGCGACCACAGGCGCACGAGTTCCGGGCTGGCGTACCGGGTGGCAAGGACATTGGGCACAAGGGTCACGTTCTACGAGTCTAGTGCCCGGTACCTGTCCGCTTGCTGGGGCGTCGCGGGCGCGACGATATCGATGATCTCCAGGAGCGCGCCGCGCGCCATCCGCCGGGGTTCGGGGTCGAGTTCGGTGAGCGCGGCGACCACCGCACCGTCCACCACCGCGACCAACCGGCGCACCTGTTCGTGCCGGACGAGACGATCCGAACGGCGCAGCACGTCGGCGAGCAGCTCGTCGAGCTGGGCGCGCAGGCGCAACTGCACCTCACGTAACTCCGGGTGCCGCGCCGAGGCCACCGACCGCTCGTAGCGGGCGATCAGCTGACCGAGCCGATCCGGCGATGTTCGCGGCCCGCCATGGTTACGCTGCGCTGCCTCCGGGCCGCCGCGGCCACCCTCGTCGTGGCCGTCGGCGCCCACTAATAGATCCAACAGCAGATCGACCGTCGCCTCGGCGCCACGGCGCCGATGCGAGACCTCGCCCACCCGGCGGCGCATCGCGTCCAACTCCGCGTTGCCGCTGAACTCGACCGCGCGTGCGATCAGATCTTCCAGCGACTCGAAGTAGTACGTCGTCGACGCCAACGGCAGATCGGCGCGTGTGGCCACCGATCGATGCCGCACCGCGTCGAATCCGCCTTCGAGTAACAACTCGGCGGCAGCCGCTACCAAAGCCTGGCGACGCCGTTCACCTTTGGGGGTCGTCGCGGTTATCACCGTGCCATCGTGCCAGTCGTCATCGGTTCACCCGTACGAAATCGTTAGAGGGAATCCCAGCCATCGATGTTTTACCGCATTCACCTCGCCGAGGTGCAAGTCTCGGCAAACTTGTTGCCCGGCACAGAAGTTCAGCCGCGCAGGTAATGTTTCAAGCGAATGAGCGCTTCCTCGATGTCCGCGGTGGCGCCGGCGAAGGAGAAACGAATCGTCCGGTGCCCGTTGGCGGTATCGAAGTCGATACCGGGCGCCAAGGCTACCCCCGTCGCCGCGAGCACCTCCGCGCACCACCGGCGAGAATCATCGGTCAGGTGACCGATATCGGCGTAGGCGTAGAACGCGCCGTCCGCGGGCGCGAGGTCGGTGATGCCGAGCGCGGTCAAACCGTCCAGCAACAATCGGCGATTGATCGCGTATCGCGAGACGTGCCCGTCCAGTTCGGCTTTGGCCTCCGGCCCGAACGCGTGCAGCGCGGCGTACTGCGAGATGGCGGGCGGGCACACGGTCATATTGGACGCGAGTCGTTGCAGGGCGGGCCGCAGCTCGGCCGGTGCCAGCATCCAGCCCAACCGCCAGCCGGTCATCGAGAAGTACTTCGAGACCGATCCGATGACGACGGAGTTCCGGGAGGTCTCCCACGCGGACGACGTCCCTTCGTCCCCGTAGGTGATGCCGTGGTAGATCTCGTCGGAGATCAGCAAGGTGCCGTGCTCATCGCACCACCGGGCGATGGCCGCCAGTTCGCCGGGTTCGATCATGGTGCCGGTGGGATTGGCCGGGCTGGCGATGATCAGGCCCCTGGGCGGTTCGGGCAGCGCCTCGAGCATGGCGACGGTCGGCTGGAACCGGGTGTCGGCGCGGCAATCCAGCTCGATCACCCGGCAACCCAGCGCGTTGAGCGTGTTGCGGTAGGCCGGATACCCCGGACGGGCCACCACGACGGTGTCGCCCGCGTCGAAGGCGGCCAGGAAGATCAGCGTGAACGCGCCCGAGGAGCCGGTGGTGACGACCACGTCGTCGGCGTGCGCCGGGTAGCCGTAGGTCCGGCGATGGTGTTCGGCGATCACCTCGCGTAACGGCAGGATGCCGAAAGTCTCGGTGTAGCCCAGCAATTCCGCGTCGATCGCCGATCGGGTAGCGCGCAGCACCGGCAGCGGCGCCGGGGTCGAGGGCTGCCCGGCCGCGAGAACGAGCACGTCACCGTGGGTACGGGCGCGTTCGGCGGCGGCTTTCCAGACATCCATCACATAGAACGTGGGAATGATCGACCGGCGAGATTCTCTGGGCACCCGAGAGACCGTAATCGCTTCGGCCGGACGACACCACGGGCCCGCGCAACCTTTGTCGTCCGGGCGATCGCGGCTAGGGTCGGCGTAATGCTTGACAGCGCCCACCCGCCCCGCCGGCCTCGCCGCCTGCCGTCCCCCAGCGCTCGCCGCGCGGGGTTGGACCGGGTACGCGGAGTGGGTGGCGTCGGCGTCATTCCGCCTGATTGGCGTACCCGCTCCGAGCAGCGACCCGAGCCCCTGCCGATCCGGGCCTGGATCGAGCGAGTCCGGCGGCAACTCGGCGAGCTACGTCAGAGACCACGCCCGGACCTCCGGCAACTCTGGGAACAGCACAGACAGCGCGATTACCGCGCACTCCTCCACCGCCACCGCGTACAGCTGGCCGTCTTCCTGGTCGTCGCGCTCTGCGCCGCCGGCGACTCGTCGTTCGCCCGCGGCCTCGCCGACCGGCCGCTCGGCCCGCACGAAGCACAGCGCGTCGCGTTCGCCCACGAACAACTCATCCAATCCACCGTGCCCTCGGTGAAGCGCTACCTGACCGCCATCGCCAACGGTGAGCGCCGTCGTGAGCAGGCCGTGGTGGCCGCCGCCGCGCGCGCCACGCTGGAGCGCGCCAAAGCCGAAGCCGCCGCGGCGGCCGCGGGCGAATACCAGCCCTGGATGTCGGCGGGCACTCCCCTGCCGCCCGGCGCGATCCTGCCCGGCATCGGCGGCATGGTGCTGCCCACCCGCGGCACCTTCACCTCCGGATTCGGTTCCCGCTGGGGCACTTTCCACAACGGCATCGATATCGCGGGGCCGATCGGCACCCCCATCTACGCCGTCGCCAACGGCACCGTCATCGACGCGGGCCCCGCCCAGGGCTTCGGCCTGTGGGTCCGTATCCGCCACGACGACGGCACCATCACCGTCTACGGGCACATGTACGACTTCTTCGTCTCCGTCGGTGAACGCGTGCCGGCGGGCATGCAGATCGCCCGCATGGGCAACCGCGGCGACTCCTCCGGCCCGCACCTGCACTTCGAGGTCATCGCGGGCGGACGGCACGTCGATCCGCAGGCCTGGCTGGCCGTGCACGGCCTCGGCTTCTAGACGGTGATGCGGTCTTCGACGGCGGCCAGGCCGATGTCGGTGCGGAAGTGGCTGCCGGGCAGCTTGATTCCGGTGATCCGGGCGTAGGCGTTCGCTCGGGCCTCGGCCAGGTCGGCGCCGGTGCCCACCACGTTCAGGACGCGACCGCCCGCGGAGACCAGGGCGCCGTCGGCGCGCAGTGCGGTACCGGCGTGCATGACCGACGTGGTCGCGTCGGCGGCGCTTTCGCCGGCCCCGAGAATGACATCGCCCAAACGCGGACGCCCCGGATAGTTTTCGGCGGCGATGACCACGGTGATGGCGGAGCCGTCGCGCCAGCGCGGCGGCGCGACCTCGGCGAGGGTGCCGGTCGCGGTGGCGTGCAGCAGTTCGCCGAGCGGGCTGTCCAGCAGCGCGAGCACGGCCTGGGTTTCGGGGTCACCGAAGCGGCAATTGAATTCGACCACCGCGGGACCGGCCGCGCCGATCGCGAGCCCGGCGTAGAGCAGGCCGGAGAACGGGCAGCCGCGGCGCACCATCTCGGCGGCGACCGGCTTGACCACGTCGTCGACGATCGCGGTGACGGTTTCCGGGGGCAGCCAGGGCAGCGGGGTGTAGGCGCCCATACCGCCGGTGTTCGGACCGGTATCACCGTCGCCCACGCGCTTGTGGTCCTGCGCGGGCAGCAGCGGCACCACGGTCTCGCCGTCGACCAGACAGAACAGCGAGACCTCGGGTCCGTCCAGGAAGGATTCCAGCAACACCGGGTGCCCCTGTTCGAGGAGCTCGGCGCCGTGGTCGCGCGCCGCGAGCCGATCGGCGGTCACCACCACGCCCTTGCCCGCGGCCAAACCGTCGTCCTTGACGACCCAGGTGGGGCCGAAACGATCCAGCGCGTCGTCGAGTTCGGCGGGGGTGTCCACGATTTCGCTGTGCGCGGTCCGCACACCGGCCGCGGTCATCACGTCCTTCGCGAACGCCTTCGAGCCCTCGATCCGCGCGGCCGCGGCGGACGGGCCGAAGCAGGCGATGCCCGCCGCGCGCACCGCGTCCGCGACCCCGAGCACCAGCGGCACCTCGGGGCCGACCACGACCAGGTCGGCGGACAGCTCGGCGGCGAGCGCCGCGACGCTGTCTCCCGAGGACGGATCGACCGGATGGTTCTGCGCGTGCAACGCGGTCCCCGGATTCCCCGGCGCCGCGAACAACGCGGTCACCGCTGGGTCCTTGCGCAGGGCGAGGACGAGAGCATGTTCACGGGCTCCGGAGCCGATCACGAGTACGCGCACGGCCAACAGCTTAAGTGGGCACGTCGGCGGCGCACCAAGAGGATGATGGTTGGGGACGGGTGTGGAGCGATTCACACTGAACCCCAACACATCTGAAGGATGTGGTCGACCATGGGTCTGATCGACGGAATCATGGGCAATGCCGGACGGCTCGATCCGGCGAAGGCACAACACGAATACGCGCGGCTCTTCGGCCAAGACGAGCAGGTCTACGCCGCGTATCTCCTGGTCCGCGATGCCCTGCTGTTCACCAACCGGCGGCTGATCCTGGTGGACAAACAGGGCGTGACCGGACGCAAGGTGAGCTATCACAGCATCCCGTACCGGGCCATCACGCATTTCTCGGTGGAGACGGCGGGCACCTTCGATCTCGATGCCGAACTCGTCATCTGGATCGCGGGCACGGCGGAACCGCTGCAGAAGCGGTTCAACCGCCAGGTCGACATCTACGAGGTGCAGGGCATCCTGTCGCACTTCGCAGCGGCCTGACCCCCGGGTACGCCACGCCGCGGTGTCTTCGCCGATCTCGTGATGGATCAGCCCGGTATGGCCAGGGCCACCATTTCCGCCACGATCGCCGTCAGTGACAGCGCACCGGTGCCGAATGCGGCGGCGAGCGCATAACCGATCAAGAGGTCCTCGGTAGTGGGAACCGGCGGCTCGATGGTCCTGTCGAGAATCTTGACGGTTTGCGGTAGCGCCCAGGCAACGTCGATTTCGCCGTTCGCCTTGGCCGTCAGATCGCAGAAATGCTTTTCGATCTCAGACGGTTTCCCGTTGATGAACATGACAGTATCGATGGTCGACGGCCGGAAGCTCAGACTTCGATCATCGATCTCGACGGCGATTCGGAATGTCCGCTTCAGGAGACGGCCGCTGCCAGGCGTAACTTTTATCTCGCGATCATCGACGCGCGCGACGATGCGGTTCCCTTTGCGCGTACCGATGGGCACCGTCTTCCGAGTGCGGGGGCCGACTCGCTCGATGCTGACGACGGTCGATTCACCGGATTCCAGACGGGTTGTGACTCGACTGCCCGTTCGCTCGATAACAAGATTGCCGAATAACAGGGTGTCCACAACCGACTGCCGTGGCTCGAAAACCGTCATTGATGCATCCCTCTGCTCGAATTCTCTCGTGGACCGCAGGCGCTCCGAGTTCGCTCCACGAGTTGGACGCTCGGTGCGGCAAATCGGTTCCATTGCGCCCAGTGGCCGCCCCGGTCGCGTCCGTCCTCCGGTTACGCTGCCAGACATGGCATCTGTCTTCAGCGCGATCATCGAAGGTCAGCTCCCCGGCCGATTCGTTTGGGCGGACGACGAATTCGTCGCCTTTCTGACCATCGCCCCGGTCACTCCGGGGCACACCCTGATCGTTCCGCGCAAGGAAATCGATCAGTGGCAGGACGTCGACGGCGACACGTTCGCCCGCCTCAACGGTGTCGCTCAGCTCATCGGCAAGGCGGTACGCCAGGCCTGGGACGCTCCCCGCGCCGGCCTGCTGATCGCCGGTCTGGAGGTGCCGCACCTGCACGTGCACGTCTTCCCGGCGTTCTCGATGGGCGATTTCGACATCTCCGGCGCCGACCCGAACCCGTCGTCCGAGTCGCTCGACGAAGCGCAGGCCAAGATCAAGCAGGCCCTGCGCGACCTCGGCCACGGCGCGAACGTCCCGGAGTGAGCCACTAGCCGGGGGTCCGGGGGGCGAATGCCCCGCCGGGCGGGGCTTGGGGGCTGCGCCCCCAAAAACACGCGAAAGCCGAACTCTGCGGATGCTTTCCATCCGCAGAGTTCGGCGAGGGTGGAGCCCCCTGTCAGGATTGAACTGACGACCTTCGCTTTACAAGAGCGGTGCTCTACCACTGAGCTAAGGAGGCGGGTCCGGCGGAAGACATCATAGACCGGGCGCGCCGCCCGCACGACACCGAGTTATCGGTGCCGCGCACGGCGGCGGCTCAGCATCAAGTCCCCTGCGCAGTATTCAGATACCGCCGTCAGGACTGGGCGCCCTGTCGGGCCGCGTCATCGGCGGCCATCGCATCACGCAGGCTCTTCGGACGCATATCCGTCCAGTTCTTCTCGACGTACTCGACGCAGGCGGCACGGCTGTCCTCGCCGAACACGACTCGCCATCCGGCCGGGACCTCGGCAAATGCCGGCCACAGAGAATGCTGCTCTTCGTCGTTGACCAAGACGAAGAAGCGGCCGTCTTCGTCATCGAAGGGGTTGGTGCTCAATTTCACCTCACTGGATACTGGCGCTGTGTACGGGATCGGCTCTGGGCCCGTCCGGCGCCACGCTTGTGCCGGAGCGCAAGGGAGAAGCGCCGGATGACTCCCCGAGCGTGTGTCGACCCTAGCAAGGCAGACGTTACCTGTTGGGTGTTACCTCACGCGGCGAAGAAATCGAGCAGAATCTTGTTGACCGCCTCGGGTCGTTCCAGGTAACCGAAGTGCCCGGCATCTGGAATCTCCTGGTACCGCGCGCCGGGAATGGCGTCGGCAACCTCCCTGGACAGATAGGGCGGAATCATCCGGTCATCGGCGAACCCGACGGCCAGGCACGGGACGGTGATGGCGCGGTAGGCCTGGACCCGGTCGAAGTCGTGGTCCATGCGGCGCTGGGCGCGGATACCGGGTGTGACGGGGCCGCCGGTGAATTCGAACAGATCCAGCCAGTCCCGAGCGGAATTGGTGTTGGCCATGGTGGCCGGGGACAGGTTCATCACCGCGGTCAGCGCCGCCTCGTATTTCGCGGGCAGCTTCACCCCGCTGGCGTCGAGTTCGTGCTCGCCGAGCGAGAGCGTCTTCTGGAACTGGTCGAGCCGGCCGTGCCCGGCCATGAACACCGCTTTGCGCACCAGATCGGGTCTGGCCAGCGCCAGTTCCTGGGCCACCCGCGCACCCATCGAGGTGCCGACGACCAGCGCCGGACCCTCGTCGAGCAGTTCGATCAGGCCCGCGGTGTCGGCCACCATATCGCCGATGGTGATGCCGGAGGCGGACTCGAAGGACGGCGCGATACCGCGGTTGTCGAAGGTGCAGACCCGATAACCGGCGGCGACCAGGGCGGGCACCTGATGCAATTCCCAGACCCGGCCCGGGCTGCCGGTGCCCATGATCATCACGACCAGCGGACCACCGCCCTTGCCGTCCGTGCCCTTGGCCCGGTCACCCTTGACCTGGTAGTTGAGGGGAATTCCGTTTACCGTGGCCAGCGGCATTGTCGACCCTTTCGTGGAGTTAGATGCTGGCCACCACGGTAGCGTCCGGCCCGCCCCCACTGCATGGGACCCACGAGAGGCCACCGAGGCCATATACCATTGACTATTCGCAGGTACGAGCGTATGAGCCGGGAGGACAAGAAGATGGCCGCGAAGGGCAGCGCGAACGACATCGCGGACGACGAACTGGAGCCACTCGCCGACGAGACCGCACGTCAGGCCCAGCGCGTAGTCGCGGCGTACGCCGAGGACGCGGACGAGTGCCGGATGCTGCTGTCGATGCTCGGCATCGGCCCGGCCTTGCGCGCGGGCGAATAACGGACTGGGCGGGCGGGTAAGACCCGACCACCGTTCGACGACAACGGCGCCGTCGACCTATCCATTGTGTTCACCCGTATGGGCAAACCGCGACGCGCGAAGGATGCGTGAATGGACCAGATGACCGACCAGCCGTCCGACGATTCCGAGCACCCCGACCCCAGCTCCGGCCTGGAGCCGGTCGAGTCCAACGGCGCCGGCTCCGGCTTCGTTGTCGTCGCCAACCGGCTGCCCGTCGATTTGGAGCGACTACCCGACGGCACCTCCCGCTGGAAGCGCAGTCCCGGTGGCCTGGTCACCGCGCTGGAGCCGGTGCTCCGGATGAACAAGGGTTCCTGGGTGGGCTGGGCGGGGGTGCCGGACGCCGATGTCGATCCGATCATCGAGGACGGCCTGGAACTGCATCCGGTGCCGTTGAGTTCGGGGGAAGTCGCCGACTACTACGAGGGCTTCTCCAACGGCACGCTGTGGCCGCTCTACCACGATGTGATCGTCCGCCCCACCTATGACCGCAAATGGTGGGCCGCCTATGTCAACGTGAACCGGCGCTTCGCCGAGGCCGCCGCCAAGGTGGCCGCCGAGGGCGCCACCGTCTGGGTGCAGGACTACCAGTTGCAGTTGGTGCCGAAGATGCTGCGCATGCTCCGGCCCGATCTGACCATCGGCTTCTTCCTGCACATTCCGTTCCCACCGGTCGAACTGTTCATGCAGATGCCGTGGCGGACGGAGATCATCGAGGGCCTGCTCGGCGCGGATCTGATCGGCTTCCATCTGCCCGGCGGCGCACAGAACTTCCTGTACCTGGCGCGCCGGCTCGCGGGTCAGCCCACCTCGCGCGGCAATGTCGGGGTGCGTTCCAAACTGGGCGTGGTGCAGGTCGGTTTCCGCACCGTGCGGGTCGGCGCGTTCCCGATCTCGATTGCCTCGGCCGAGCTGGACGAGCTGTCCCGGCGCAAGTCGGTGCGCGACCGGGCCGCGAAAATCCGTGCGGAGCTCGGCAATCCGAAGCACATCATGCTGGGCGTGGACCGGCTCGATTACACCAAGGGCATCGATATCCGGCTCAACGCGCTGGAGGAACTGCTCATCGAGCGCCGCATCGATCCGGCGGACACGGTGATGGTGCAGCTGGCCACCCCGAGCCGGGAGCGCGTCGAGTCCTACATTCAGATGCGCGGCGATATCGAGCGCCAGGTGGGCCGGATCAACGGTGAGTTCGCCGAGGTCGGACATCCGGTCGTGCACTATCTGCACCGCCCGATCCCGCGTGACGAGCTGGTCGCGTTCTTCGTGGCGGCAGACGTCATGCTGGTGACGCCGCTGCGCGACGGCATGAACCTGGTCGCCAAGGAGTACGTGGCCTGTCACAGCGGGCTGAACGGCGCCCTGGTGCTGAGCGAATTCACCGGCGCGGCAGCGGAATTGCGGCAGTCCTATCTGTGCAATCCGCACGATCTGGACAGTGTGAAGGACGCCATCGTGTCCGCCATCGAGGACGAACGCGATACTCAGCGCCGCCGGATGCGGTCGCTGCGCCGGCAGGTGCTGGCGCACGACGTGGACCGGTGGGCGCGCTCGTTCCTCGAGGCGCTGGCGCAGGATCAGGTCGCGGGCAGCGCGCTGCTCACCGATGACGATGTCTACCCGGAGTCGCGCACACCGCGCCGCTAGTTCGTTCACAGGAACCTCCCAGCGAGCATCCAGGGACTTCGCAGAGCCGTGGCGCAGGATGTAGGCCATGACAGAAGCGCGGGTGCTGGTCGTCGACGACGAGCCGATGATCGTCGAGTTGCTCGCGGTGAGCTTGCGCTATCAGGGTTTCGAGGTGGAGACGGCGGCCGACGGAGCGCAGGCACTCGACCGGGCGCGGGTCTTCCGCCCGGACGCCCTGATCGTCGACGTCATGATGCCCGGCATGGACGGTTTCGGTCTGCTTCCGCGGCTGCGCGCCGACGGCATCGACGCGCCGGTGCTCTTCCTGACCGCCCGTGACGAGGTGCAGGACAAGGTGGCCGGGCTGACCCTGGGCGCCGACGACTACATCACCAAGCCGTTCAGCTTGGAGGAAGTGGTGGCCCGGCTACGCGTGGTGCTGCGCCGCGCGGGGCACGGCGCGCCCGAACCGGCGCGGACCCGCCTCCACTTCGAGGACATCGAACTGGATGACGACACCCATGAGGTGTGGAAGGCGGGCGAACCAGTCGCGTTGTCCCCCACCGAGTTCACGCTGCTGCGATATTTCATGGTGAACGCGGGCACGGTACTGAGCAAGCCGCGCATTCTGGATCACGTGTGGCGCTACGACTTCGGCGGCGAGGTCGGAGTGGTGGAGACCTATGTGTCGTATCTGCGCAAGAAGGTCGACACCGGCGAGCAACGCTTGATCCACACCCTGCGCGGCGTCGGCTATGTGATGCGGAAACCGCGCTGATGCCCCCCGAACTGGCATCGAAGCCGAAGTCCTACGGCGCCAAGGCGGTTCAGGCACATCCGAGCCGAATCCGGCGGGCCCGAGACGCGATCGGACGTCGCCTCGCCTCGATTCCCCTGCGCGTCACCCTGGTATTGGCCCTGGTCGCGCTCTCGGCCCTGGGGCTGCTCGCCTCCGGGGCGGCTGTCACCTCCGCGTTCGAACAATCGCTGCTCGACCAAACCGATCAGCAACTGCGCGAGGCCGGAATGTCGCGCATGACCGTCGCCCGGCCGCCCCTGCCCTTCGATCAGCGCATGCCGCCGAGCCCGTTCTACATCGTCACCGAGAATGAAAGCGGCCCAGGCACTCTCGTGCTCAAACCGTTCGATGTCGACGCCCGGCCCGACCTCACCGAGGTCCACAGCCCCCGGGCCGTGACGATCGGCTCGCTCGACGACTCACCCGTGCGATGGCGGGCCCTCAGCCTGCGCGCCGGCGACACCACGACCACGGTGGCGGTGCCGCTCACCAAGAACGCCGACACCGTCAACCGGCTCATCAAGCTGCAGTTGATGATCGGCGCGGTGGTCCTGGCCGTGCTCGCGGTCCTCGCCTACTTCGTCATCCAGCGCAGTCTGCGCCCGCTGAGCCGGGTGGAGAACATCGCCGCCGCGATCGCGCGCGGCGATCTGTTCCGCCGAGTCCCGGTGCGCGGCACCAACACCGAGGTCGATCGGCTCTCCCAATCGCTGAACGGCATGCTCGCGCAGATCCAATCGGCCTTCGCCGCCACCGAGGCGTCCGAGGCGTCGGCCCGCGAATCAGAGGCCACCATGCGCCGTTTCGTCGCCGACGCCAGCCACGAACTCCGCACGCCGATCACCACGATCCGCGGCTTCGCCGAGCTGTACCGCCAGACGGGGATGGCCGGGCACGGCGCCACAGACGACCCCGCGCGCTTCATAGATCGCATCGAGCACGAAGCCCAGCGCATGGGCCTGCTCGTCGAGGATCTGCTGATGCTGGCCCGCCTCGACGCCCAGCGCCCGCTGGAACTCGGCCCGGTCGACCTGCTCACCGTCGCCAGCGACGCCGTCCACAATGCCCGCGCGCGGGCCGCGGCGGCGGATCCGGAGGGCCCACGCCGTCCGATCGAACTCGAAATCCACTCGGGTGCGGGCACCTTGGAGATCACCGGCGACGAGATGCGGCTACGCCAGGTGCTGGCGAACCTGATCGAGAACGCGCTGACGCACACACCGCCGGAGGCTTCGGTCACCGTCCATCTCACCCCGCGGTCCGACGACGTGCTGCTCGCGGTCGCCGATACCGGCCCCGGGCTGCCCGCCGAGCAGGCGGCCCGCATCTTCGAGCGCTTCTACCGCACCGACACCTCACGCACCCGCACCAGCGGCGGTACCGGCCTGGGCCTGTCCATCGTCCAAGCCCTCGTCACCGCGCACCGGGGCACGGTGACGGTCGACAGCGTCGAGGGCGAAGGCACCACCTTCACCGTCCGGCTGCCCCGCGAGCCCGACTAGATCGGCGTGACCGCGTCCACCAGCCAGCGCTCGCCGGCCTTGTCCAGGGTGACGCGCACGCGGCTGCCGGTGGTGGTGCCCTGCGGGCTGTCCTTGCTGGTGGTGATCTGATTCAGGAACAGCAGCACCACGGCGTGCTCCGGGTCGGCCGAGACGACGCCGCCGGCCTGGGCGGTGGCGCGGACGGTGAGCTGCTTGTCCTTGGCGCCCGGGGCGATGGCCTGGCTGATCAGCTTCAGGTAGTCCTCGCGGAACTTGGGCGAGAGGGCCTCGGCGGCCTTCGGCAGCTCCTGGTCGACGGTGTTGAAGTCGTAGGTGAACATGGCCGACACCGAACGGCTCGCCACATCGACGACCTCGGTGCGGGATTGTTCGGCGCGCTGGTCGTCCCAGTAGCGGTAGCCGTTGATGCCCATGACGACCAGCGACGCGGCCACCAGCACTCCGGCGACGGCGGCGGCGATCAAGCCGCGCGTTCCGAGTTTTCTCATGCCACGAACTCCACATTCGACGCGGACATCCCGGAATCCGTGCGGTTCACGGTGATCCGGAACCGATAGAACCGGGTCTGCGGCTCGGTCGAGCCCGCGTTGGTCAGGGTCTGCTTGGCGGCCACCAGCACGGTCGCCGAGTTCTCGTCGTCGCGTACCAGCGCGGCCTCGATGATCTCTCCGTTGGAGACGACCTTGGCCTGCTGCACGATCTGCAGGAACGGGTCGACCCGGCCGTCGAACTCGGTCTTGAATTTGCCCGAGGCGGTGGCCAGGATCCGGTCGACGTCTTCCTTGGCGGAGTCGGCGCGGATGGTGGTCAGGTTCAGCACCGCCTGGCGGGCGGCCTGCACGTACTCGGTGCGGCGGTCCTCGCGCACCGAATTGTTGTGGGTCAGATAGACCGAGACACCGGCGCCGGCCATCAGGGCCAGGACCAGCACCGCGCAGGCGGCCAGGGCCACGATCCGCCCGGCTCCCGGCTTGCCGGTGGACTCCGGTGCTTCCAGGGAGTCGGCGGCGTCCGGGGCGGTGGCGGCTCGCACCACCGTGGGCGCGTCGGCGGCGGTCTGGTCCGATTTCTTGGTGAGCGCCACTTTCTCGGTGACCTGCTCGGTGGTAGCTGCGGGCTGGGCCGCGGCGGCCGTGACAACGACGGGACTTTTCACCGTGACCTCGCCGGCCGCGGTCTCTTCGACCGGAGGCCCCGCTGGACGGCCCGCCCGGCGGCGCGTGCGGTGGTTCTCGCCGTTGTTCTGGGTCATCGTTGCTGCTCCTCGAACATTGCCTGCCAGCTCGACGGAATCGCGCCCGATCCGCCGGGCCCGACATCGCCTTGACGGTAGGTTCGACCGTCGGTACCGATGTACACCCCGGTGTCCGGGTCGTAGCTTCGGGCTGCCGCGGGTGTCTCGCCACCATAGGACGCCGGTGCGACCGGAGTCACGTCCGGGTTTTGCGGCTCGGTTGCGGGCTGCGGCGGAGCGTCCGCACCGAAGGCCGGGTTGGTGCCCTCCGGCGAGTAGCCCGTCCGGCACAGTTCGGGGGTCGGCGCACGTCGCCCGGGGAACTCGGCGCACGGCGTGTTGCGGATGCCGCGGACGCTGATCGGTGAATCCTGCGGCACCTTGCAGTACAGGCCGGGCGGAGTATCGGTGAACGACATGTCGGCCGGCGAACGCCGCTGGTCCGCGGGCAGGAAGCCGGTGGTGCAGGCGGGCGGATCATTGACCACCGCTTGGAAATTCACCATCGCGCCGTATTTGGACGGTCCGCGGATGATGGTCTTGAGTGCCGCGATCAGCGGCGGGAATACCACCAGGATCTGTTCCAGCCCAGCGTGATACGTCACACCGACCTGGCCGAGGCTGACCAGGTTGTTCAGCAGCAGCGGCAGCGTCGGACGCAGCGACTCGAACTGCGCGCTCACCGTCTGCATGGCCGACGGCCCATCACGCAAGATACTGCGCAGCGCCGGATCATGTTGGCGCAGTTGATCGGTCACGGTCGCGAGATCCTGGGTCCAGGAGCGGATCGCGGCGTCGGATTCGATCTGGGTGTCCAGCAGCGGGCCGATCTGATCGAGCAGCTTCTTGGTCGGTTCCGCGCTGTTGTTCGCCTCCTGGATCAGCAGCGCCGCCGAATCGAGGAACCGCTGCAGATCCGGCCCCGCGCCGTTGAACGCGTGGAACGCCTCGTCGATGACCTGCCGCAGCCGGGTGTCGGCGACGGTGGACAGCAGCTTGTCGGTCTGGTCCAGCAGTGCCCCGACATCCTGCGGCAGCCGGGTCCGATCCTGTGCGATCACCGCGCCGTCTGACAGGTTGCCGCCCTTGGGATCGTCCGCCGGCACCAGGTCGACGTACTGCTCACCGATCGCGGACACGCTGCGCACCCACGCCACCACGTCGAGCGGGATCTTCTGGTCGCTGTCGATGGACAGTTTCGCCTCGACCCCGTCCGGGGTGAGCACGACCTGTTCCACCTTGCCGACGTTCGTGCCGCGGAAGGCGACGTTCGCGGTCTCGTAGAGCCCGCCGGTCGCGGCGAGCCGGACCGTCACGTCGTAGCGGCCGATGCCGAGCATGGCCGGCACCTGCACATACACCCCGCCCATGACCACCAGCCCGACCACGGTGAGTACGGCGAAGATGGTCAGCTGGATCCGGACGAACCGCGTCAGGGTCATCGTGCACCTCCCTGGGGGACGGTATCCGCCGGAGCCTGCGTAGGCGGCGGGGCGGGTGAGCTGAGCGGCGCCGGGTTTTCCAGCGGCACGGTCAGGCCGGGGATCGCGGGCAGCCCCGGAATCGAGGGCAGGCCGGGAATGGACGGAGCCGGTGCCGCGGGCGCGGGCGTGGCCAGCGGCGCGGTGGCCGGATTGCCGCCGTCGGTGGCCGTGCTGGGGGCGAAGCTACCGACCACGCCTTCCGGACCACCGAACCGGCCGCCGAGCGGCGTACCGGAGAGCCAGTTGGCGTCCAGTCGCTTGCCGGTCAGGTCCACGGTGATCCACAGGTTCAGGTAGTCGCCCTTGATCGCCTTGGTGATGTTCTTCATCGGGAAGGGGAAGGTCGGCAGGATCTTCAGCGCCTCGATGAGGTTGGTGCCGGTATCGGCGAGCGTGTTCAGAATCGGTGCGAGGTTGGCGAGGTTGGTCTTCAGGTCCTCGCCGCTGGCGTCGACGATCCGGTCGGCCACATCGCTCAGATCACCGAGCGCGGTGACCGCGTCGGTGATGCTGCGCGTGCGGTCGGCCAGCACGGTGAGCGCCGGATGGATCTCGTCGATCGCCTTGCCGATGACATCGCGCTGCTCGGCCAGCTGACCGCCCAGGTAGTCCAGGCCCTCCATCGCCCTGATGATGTCGGCGGTCTGCTGGTTCAGTCCGGTGGTCAGCGTGTTCAACTGCGGCAGCAGGTCGCGGATATCGTTCTCGCGTCCGTGCAGCGCCGTATTGAGCTCGCGGGTAATGGTTTCCAGTTGCGAGATGCCGCCGCCGTTGAGCACCACCGACAGCGAGGACAGCACCTGCTCGGTGGTGGGGTAGGCCCCGGCTCGCTCCAGCGGAATGACGTCCCCGGCCTTCAGCCGGCCCACCGGCGCCGCCTCAGTCGGCTCGGCCAGCTCGAGGTGATTGCTGCCGAGCAAACTGGTCTGCCCGATCTTGGCCACCGCGTTGGCGGGCAGGTGGACATCGGGATGCAACGCGACGGTGACCAGCGCGTGCCAGCCCTCCACCGTGATCTCGGTGACGGTCCCGACCACCACATCCGAGACGCGCACCGGCGAATTCCGGGTCAGGGTGGTGACATTCGGCATCTGGATGCGCACTTCGTAGGCGTTCTCGGCGACCTCGGCGCCGGGCAGCGGCATCGAATTCAGTCCGTCCCACTCGCAACCAGAGACCGTCAGCGTCACCGCGACGCCGAGCGCGAGCGCGATGCCGCGTCTGCGCGATTTGCCGATCATCGCGTTCCTCCTGGAATGGCAAGGCCGGCCACGTCACTGGGGACCGAGACCTCGGGCGCGGCCGCACCGGCCAGACTCGGCGGGCTGTAGACGAGCTGGTCCGGGAAGGCGTGCACGCCGGTGGCCGGGTTGGTCAGGATCGGCGCGTAGTTCATGGCGACCGAGCTGATCACCGGCGCGACCATCTGCGCGCAGAGTTCGGCGCTGCGCCGGGAATCGTTGTCCTCGAGCGCGTCGATCGAGCCGCACAACCAGCTCATCGGATCGGCGGGCTGGTTCAGCGCCAGCGCGCCGCCGAGCGTGCCCTGGGCGGGGCTGTAGATCTGATAGAAGTTCACCAGCGCGGTGGGCCCGGAATGCAGCACCCGCTCGATCTCGGGTCGCTTGTCCAGCAGGATCTGGGTGACATCGGCGAGCCGGGACACGCCCTCGGTGAGTTCGCTGCCACTGCCCTCGATGAACCGCTGCACATCGGCCAGTGCGACATCCAGA
Source organism: Nocardia goodfellowii (assembly GCF_017875645.1). Taxonomy (NCBI): domain Bacteria; kingdom Bacillati; phylum Actinomycetota; class Actinomycetes; order Mycobacteriales; family Nocardiaceae; genus Nocardia; species Nocardia goodfellowii. The sequence goes on from NZ_JAGGMR010000001.1 coordinate 754,696, forward strand.
TTGTCCAGTCCCGCACCGAGATCGGCGGACGTGTCGGCCAGGACGTCGGAGACCGAAGCCAACCGCCCGCCGAACTGCACGATCTGCTCGTTGCTGGCCGAAAGCACCTCGACGAACTTCTGCAGGTTGCGGATGGTGCCGAAAAGATCGGTGCGGCCGTCGGACAGCGTGGTCAGCGTCGCGGACAGCTCACGCAGGGTGTCGCGGAACTTCTGCCCGTTGCCGTCGATATTGTCGGCGGCGGTATTGACGAACCGCCCGAACGACCCCTGGGAGTCGTCGCCGACCGGGCCCAAAGCCGTGGTCAACTTGGCCAATTCGGCCTTGATGTCATCCCATTCGACCGGCACCGCGGTGCGCTCGATCGGGATCGCGGCATTGTCGGCGAGTTTCGGCCCGCCGGTGTAGGCGGGCGCCAGCTGAATGAACCGGGCCGACACCAGTGACGGCGAGATGATCACCGCTTTCGCGTCGGCGGGAACATCGATACCGCGATTCAGGGTGATCTCGACCTTGACCTGGTCCCGGCCGGGCTCGATCTTGTCGATCCGGCCCACCTCGACGCCGAGCACCCGCACCTCATCGCCCTCGTACAGGCCATTGGTGGACGGGAAGTAGGCGGTGAGGTTGGTTTTGCCGATCCGATCGACACCGTTGTACACCCCGACCACGACCAGCGCCGCGACCAGCGCACCGGCAGTCATCAGCACCCAGCGCGGCAGCTTCGCGATCTTGTTCTGCCGGGGGACGACAGCCGTCGGAGCCTGCGGAGACGGCGGGGCGGGTGAGCTCTGCGTCATCGCGGCGGATCCTCTTCTGACGGGCGGATGGTGGTGAACGGGTTCGGGTCGAGGAACATCTTGCGGAGATCCTCCGGCAGGTGCTGCGGCCAGGTGATCGAGTCCGAAAGGATCTGCAGGGCGGGCGAATTCAGATTCACGGCGTAGGCGTTGAACCACGGACCGCTGCCGACCTGCTCGCCGAGCGCGGCCGCGTAGGGCCCCAGATTGTCCATCGCGTCATACAGGTTCTGCTTGTTGCGCTCGAGCACCCCCAGCACCGAATTCAGCCGGTCCAGCGTGTTCTTCAACTGCGGCTCGTTGTCGTTGACCAATCCGGTCAGCTGCTGGGCGATCCCGTTGACGTTGACGATCAGCTGGCCGATGGCGGCGCGGCGCCGGTCCAGCTCGCCGAGCAGATTGTTGCCGTCGAGCAGCAGCGCGTTGATCTGATTGCCGCGGTCGGCCAGGACCTTGGTGACGCTCTGGGCCCGGGTGAGCAGTTGGGTCAACGCCTCGTCGCGAGTGTTGATGCTGCGCGACAATGCCGTAACTCCGTCCAACGCGGATCGCAGCGGCGCCGGGGTGTCGGCGAAGGTCTCGGAGAGGGCGTCCAGCGTCTTGTCGACCTGCTGCATATCCAGGCCCTGCACCGTCGCGCCCAGCTCGCTCAGCGCGTCGTTGAGCGAATACGGCGACGTGGTGCGCTCCAGCGGAATCGTGTCCTCTTTGCGCAACGCTCCGTGGCCGGTCGGCGTGACCTCCAGCGACTTGCGCCCGAGCACCGTGTTCGTCTTGATCGCGGCGGAAGTCTTGTCCCCCAGCACGATCGCCTCGTCGAGACTGAACTTGACCAGCACCTTCGCGCCGTCCAGTTCCACCTTGTCGACCTGGCCGGAGCGCACACCCGCGACCTGTACCGCGTCGCCCGGCACCAGCCCGCCCGCGTCCGCGAAGTAGGCGGTGAAGTTCGCGCCGCCCCGGATAAACGGCAGCTGGGTGAACTGCAACGCGGTCAGCGAGATACACAGCGCCACCACGATGCCGACCACACCGATGGTGATCGCCGGTGACTTCTGCGGGACGGCGGGAGGCGCGGCCGCCGAAGCGGATGAGTTCTGTGTGTCAGCCATCAGACGAGCACCTCCCCGTATCCTGCCCACCGGGCAGGGACATCTCGATCGGCCTGCCGTCCGGTCCGTCCACGAGCAACCAGGTTCCGCAGATGTAGAGCTGCAGGAACGAGCCGTACGCGCCGATCCGGATCAGCTTCTTGTAGGTTTCGGGCAGGCGCTCGAGCACCCACTGCAGGGTGTCCTGGCCGTTGTCCAGGTTGGTGGACAACCGTCCGAGCCCGTTGATGGTCCCGGCCAGGTCCGGCCGGGCCTGGGCGAGCAGGTCGGTCAGGTCACCGGTGGCGCCGGCGATCCGTGGGATCGCGTCGCCGATCGGATCCTTGTTCTCGGCCAAACCGGTGATCAGGCGCTGCAATTCGTCGAGTGTGGTGGCGAATTGATCACCGCGCTGATCGATGGTCGCGAGCACCGTGTTCAGGTTGTTGATCACGTTGCCGATCAGTTGGTCGCGCTCGGACAGCGTCTTGGCGAACGAGCCGCCGCTGTTCAGCAGCGAGACCAGCGTGCCGCCCTGGCCTTGGAAGATATGCAGCAGCGCGTTGGTCAGATCGTTGACCTGACCCGGATCCAGCCCGCGCAGCAGTGGTTTGAACCCGCCGAGCAGCATGTCCAGATCCAGGGCGGGCGCGGTCTTCTCCTTGCCGATGGTGCCGCCCTCGCGCAGGGTTTCCGCGTCGCCCGGCCCCTCCCGCAGTTCCAGGTAGCGATCGCCGACCAGGTTTTCGTATTTGATCGTCGCGCGGGTGCTGGTGAGCAATCGGTGGCGCCGGTCCACATCGAACTCGACGTGGGCGAGGTTGTCCTTGCCGACCTTCACCTCGGTGACCGAGCCGACCGGTACGCCGGCGATGCGGACCTTCGCGCCGGGCAGCATGCCCGAGGAACTGGTGAACACCGCGTGGTAGGCGTATTCGCGCGAGAAACGCATCTGGCTGAACACGACCACCAGCCCGGCGAAGATCAGCGTCATCACCAGCGTGAAGATCGTCAGTTTGACTGTCGTGGCGGTGTTTTTCACAGCTTGGGGACCCCCGGCAGACCAGAGAAGAGGATTTGCAGGACCTTGGGCGGGTTGTCGTGCAGCCGCAGCGGCGTCGCGTTCGGCACGAACGGCGCGCCCGCGCTGGTGTCGGTGACGACGTAGTCGGCATGGCTGTCCGGCGCCCGGTTCGTCACGCCCGAGCAATGCGGTCCGCCGGTGGCGTTCACCTTCGGCAGGTCGTCCGGGTAGGTGTAGGGCTTGGACCCCATCTGGAAGTTGGTGTTCATGCCGACGCCGTCGTACATGCCGCCGAAGATCTCCTCGGCCAGCGGCATCAGTTCGCCGATGCCGTTGATCAAGCATTCGGTGCCCGAGTTGTAGTCGTAGAGCAACTGCACGGTCGGGGTCATCAGGTCCAGCGCCGTGATCAGGCGGGTTTCGTTCTCGCGCAGCACCGAACCGGTGGTGTCGGCCAGGCCGATCACGTTGGTCAGCAGCTCGTCGACGTTGCCGGCTTCCTCGGCGAAGGTGCGGCTGGTCGTGGTGGCGTTGTTCATCACGGCCAGGAAGTCCTGGGCGGTGTCGCCGTAGATCCCGGTCACCTCGGCGGTCTTGCCCAGATCCTGTTGCAGGGTGGGCAGATACGGGTTGACCGGGTCGCGCAGGTAGGAGTTGCTGGTGCTCAGCAGCTCGCCCAGTTGCTGTCCACGACCCTGCAGCGCGGTACCCAGCGCCGCCATGGTCGCGTTCAGCTTGTCCGGCTCCACCTTGGCCAGCAGATCGGACAGGTGCTGGAACAGGGTGTTGAATTCGACCGTCACCTTCGACGCGGCGATGCTCGCGCCGGGCTTCAGCGCGGTCTTCGACGGCTGTTCCGGGACAATGAAATTGACGTACTTGGCGCCGAACACCGTGGTGGAGCGAATGTCCACGCCCGCGTTGTCGGGCACCAGCTTCAGCTGGTCGGGATCGATCTCCAGGCTCAGCCGGGCCGACTCGGCGGAGTGCTCGACCGAGGCGACCCGTCCGATCTCGACGCCGCGCACCTTCACCTTGGCGTCGGTGTCGAGCACCAGGCCGCTGCGCGGCGCGGTCACGGTGATGGTCTCGGTCGAGGTGAACCCGCCGACGAACATGACCATCGCCACCGCGACGAGGGCGGCCAGCGTGAGCACCATTGCGGCGCCGGCCAATTTGAGCTTCATCGTTCGTATACCGCTTATCCGGAGAGGTGGAAGTTGCCGGAGGTGCCGTAGATGGCCAGCGACACCAGCAGGGTCACCGTGACCACCGCGACCAGCGAGGCGCGCACCGCGTTGCCGACCGCGATGCCGACGCCCACCGGGCCGCCCGCGGCCGTAAAGCCGTAGTAGGTGTGAATCATCATGACCGCCAGGGCCATCAAGATGGCCTGCGCGAACGACCACAGGATGTCGCTCGGGATCAGGAAGGTCGAGAAGTAGTGGTCGTAGACGCCGGCGGACTGCCCGTAGATGACCACGGTGGCGAACCGCGCGGCCAGGAAGGACGCGATCACCGCGAGCGCGTACAGCGGAATGATCGCGATCATCCCGGCCAGCACCCGGGTGCCGACCAGGTACGGCACCGGCCGGATGGCCATGGTCTCGAGCGCGTCGATCTCCTCGGAGACCCGCATGGCGCCCAGCTGCGCGGTCGAACCCGCGCCGATGGTGGCCGCCAGGCCGATTCCGGAGATCACCGGCGCCGCGATGCGCACATTGATGAACGCGGAGAAGAAGCCGGTCAGCGCCTCGACGCCGATATTGCCGAGCGAGCTGTAGCCCTGCACCGCGATGGTGCCGCCGGCGAACAGCGTGAGGAATCCGACGATCACCACGGTGCCGCCGATCACCGCCAAAGCGCCTGTGCCCATGCTGATCTCGGCGATCAGGCGGATGGTCTCGGTGCGGTAGTGCAGCAGCGCGCGCGGCAGCGAGGCCACCGTCTCGCCATAGAACATCGCCTGCTTGCCGATCGAGTCCAGCGAGTCCGACATGCGCCGGACGCGACGCGTCGCCTTCGGGAACCGGGAACTGATTACGAAAGCCACCGGATCACCGCGCCGCGAACTTGATACCGACCGCGGTCGCGACGACGTTCACCACGAACAACGCCATGAACGCGAAGACGACGGTCTGGTTCACCGCGTCACCGACGCTCTTGGGTCCACCTTTGACGTTCAATCCGAGATAACAGGCGACCAGTCCGGCGATCAGCCCGAACAGCCCGGCCTTCACCTCGGAGATGATCAGCTCGGGCAGATGGGTCAGCAGGGTGATGCCGTTGACGAAGGAACCGGGGTTGACGTCCTGCAGATACACCGAGAACAGGAATCCGCCGACGATGCCGATGGTGCACACCAGGCTGTTCAGCAGCAGGGCCACGAACATCGAGGCCAGGACCCGCGGCACCACGAGTCGGTGGATCGGGTCGATGCCGAGCACCTTCATGGCGTCGATTTCTTCGCGAATGGTGCGGGCTCCCAGGTCCGCGCAGACCGCGGTAGCGCCCGCGCCGGCCACGATCAGCACGGTGACCATCGGGCCGATCTGCGTGACGGCGCCGAAGGCCGCGCCCGCTCCGCTGAGGTCGGCGGCGCCGATCTCACGAAGCAGGATGTTCAGCGTGAAGCTCACCAGTACGGTGAACGGAATCGCGACCAGCAGGGTCGGCACAATCGAGACGCGCGCGATGAACCAGGACTGATCGATGAACTCACGCGCTTGGAAGGGCCTGCGGATGCTCGCTCGGGCGACGTCGGCGACAAGTTCGAAGAACCCCCCGACTGCCCGCAACGGCACGGCAAGGACCTCGTTCATACGCGATCCTCCTTGCTCAACGTGCTCGTATTGCTGACGGCACGGCCCCACCCAGGAGCCGCGTCGCTCGGAATGATTAGAACATGTTCACCTAGCGGGCGTCAGGTTTTGGCCACTATTGAACTGCACTTATCCCCTGAATCAGCCTATGTATTTGCAACGTGTGTCAGTTTTGCTGGCTTAAGGCCTTGTGAGCCGTCACACACACCGACACCCATGTCTAACAAAGTCGAGTGCGGTGATCAACAATTGGTCAGTTGATCAGGTAGGGCGGCCGGTCAGCCCAACTCGCTCAGTGCCGGGCCCGCGGAAAAGGTCTGGTCGGCCGGGCGGTCGGCGAAGTAGCCGCCGAGAGTCGAAGCCAGATCGCCGGCACTCCATTCGGCACCGTCGGCGTCGAAGCGCTGCTCCACCACCGGCGCGGCCATGAGCGCGACCATCGGCCCGTAGACCACGAACAACTGACCGCTCACCTGCTCGGACGCGGGCGAAGCCAAGAAGGCGACCAGGCGGGCCACATGCTCGGGCGCGAGCGGGTCCACCGACCCTTCCGGAGCGTCGGAGAACACGGCCGCGGTCATCGCGGTCCGCGCGCGGGGGGCGATCGCGTTGGCGCGCACGCCATATTGGGCCAGGGCCCGCGCGGCCGTCAGCGTCAGCGCGGTGATACCGGCCTTGGCGGCGCCGTAGTTCGCCTGGCCCGCCGGACCCAGCAGACCCGCCTCCGAGGAGGTGTTGATCAACCGGCCGTAGATCGGCGCGCCCGCCGCCTTCGACTCGGCGCGCCAGTAGGCCGCGGCATTGCGGGTCAGCAGGAAGTGCCCGCGCAGGTGCACGGCGATCACCGCGTCGAATTCCTCGTCGGACATGTTGAACAACATCTTGTCCCGGGTGATGCCCGCGTTGTTCACCACGATGTCGACGCCGCCGAAGGAATCCGCCGCGGTCCGAATCAACGCGTCGGCGGTGCTCCGCTCGGCGATGCTGCCCGCGACGAACTCCGCCTTCGCGCCCAAAGCCCGGATTTCGCCGAGGGTTTCGGCTACCGCGTCGCTCTCGGCGAGATCATTGACCACCACCGAGGCGCCCGCGGCCGCCAAGGCGAGCGCCTCGGCCTTACCCAATCCGGCACCGGAACCGGTGACGATAGCTACCTTGCCGGCCAACTCGAGTTCAGTCACGGGCCGACTCTAGAACGTGTTCCTGTTAGCTGGCAAGCATCGGTCAGATGAGCTTGAGCGCCGCCTTCGGGCATTGCGCGACCGCGTCCTTGACATCCTCGAGCTGCTCGGCCGGGATGTCGTCCACCAGGACGTGCAGCTGATCCTCGTCATCGAGTTCGAACACGTCGGGGGCGAATCCGACGCAAATCCCGTTGGCCTCGCACTGGTCGAAATCGACTGCGACCTTCATGGTTACTCCTTCACTCGAGCCTCGCCGGAAGCCTACAAGCGATGGCGGCGGGCTGTGCCGGCATCGATCGGATTCCGAATCCAATACTGGAACATGTTTCAGTCGATATGCAATCATCGGTCTTACTCGATTCGAACGAAGGCGGAGGTAATGCCATGCGCATTGCGTACACGCAGCAGCAGGAGGAGCTTCGCGCCGAACTGCGCGACTACTTCGCGCGGCTGATCACACCGGAGCGCCGGGCGGCGCTGAGCTCCACCACCGGTGAGTACGGCGAAGGCAATGTCTACCGCGAAGTGGTCCAGCAGATGGGCAAGGACGGCTGGCTCACCATGGCCTGGCCGAAAGAATACGGCGGCCAGGACCGGACCACCATGGATCAGCTGATCTTCACCGACGAAGCCGCCATCGCCGGCGCTCCGGTGCCGTTCCTGACCATCAACTCGGTCGCGCCGACGATCATGCACTACGGCACCGAGGAGCAGAAGAAGTTCTTCCTGCCGAAGATCGCCGCGGGCGAATTGCATTTCGCCATCGGCTATTCCGAGCCGGGCTCGGGCACCGACCTGGCCAGCCTGCGCACCTCCGCCGTGCGCGACGGCGACGAGTACGTCATCAACGGCCAGAAGATGTGGACCAGCCTCATCGCCTACGCCGACTACGTATGGCTGGCCGTGCGCACCGACCCGGCCGCCAAGAAGCACAAGGGCATCAGCATGCTCATCGTGCCGACCACCGCCGAGGGCTTCTCCTGGACACCCGTGCACACCATGGCCGGCCCCGACACCAGCGCCACCTACTACCAGGACGTGCGCGTACCGGTGAGCGCGCTGGTCGGCCCGGAGAACGGCGGCTGGTCGCTGGTCACCAACCAGCTGAACCACGAGCGCGTCGCGCTGACCTCCGCCGGTCCGCTGCTGGTCGCGCTGAACCAGACCATCGAATGGGCCCGGGATACCAAGGCCGCCAACGGTAATCGCGTCATCGACCAGGAGTGGGTGCAGATCAACCTGGCCAAGGTGTACGCCAAGGCGGAATACCTGAAGCTGCTCAACTGGCAGGTCGCCAGCGGCGCCGACCACGGCGGCGAGGCCGCGCCCAAGATGTGGGACGCCTCCACCTGCAAGGTCTACGGCACCGAACTCGCGACCGAGGCCTACCGTCTGCTCATGGAAGTGCTCGGTCCCCAGGCCTATCTGCGCCAGGACTCCCCCGGCGCCGAACTGCGCGGCCGGCTGGAGCGCTTCCACCGGGCCGCTCTCATCCTGACCTTCGGCGGCGGCACCAACGAAGTCCAGCGCGACATCATCGCGATGACCGCGCTGCGCCAGCCCGCCTCGGCGCGCTGAGACACGGCGCTGCTCCGCATCGCGAATCGTGGCCCGGATGGGCCCCTCAGAACAGGTGAACACCAATGGATTTCACTCCTACCGAAGCGCAGAACGACCTGGCGGGCCTGACCGCCGAGGTGTGCGGCAAGTTGATCACCGCCGACCGCCTGCGCGAACTCGACGCCGAAGGCCGTTACGACGGGGCGCTGTGGAACTCGCTCGCCGAGACCGGCATTCTGGCGGCGGCGCTGCCGGAGGCCCTGGGCGGCGGCGGTTTCGGCATTCTGGAACAGACCGCGGTGCTGCGCGAACTCGGCAAAGCCGTGGCGGCGGTGCCGTATCTGTCCTCCATCGTGATCGGTGCGGGCGCGCTGGCCGCGTACGGTTCCGCGGCACAGCGGGAATGGGCCGGTAAGGCCGCGACCGGCGAGGTCGTGCTGACCGCCGCGCTGTCCGAGGTACACAACTGGGAGCCCGCCGAACCCGCCACCGTGGCCCGCGAAGCGGACGGCGGCTGGCGACTGGCCGGCCACAAGACCACCGTGCCCTACGCCGATCGCGCCGCGCGAATCCTGGTGCCCGCCAGCGTTTCCGGCACTCCCGCGGTGTTCCTGGTCGACCCGTCCGACGACTCGGTGGAACTGACCGCGCAGCGCGTCGTCGATCTCAGCGCCGAGTTCGAAGTCGAATTGCACGACACCCCAGCGGAATTGATCGGCACGGTCGAGTCCGGCGCGGAGATCCTGGACTGGATCCTCAGCCGCGCCTGGACCGGCCTGGCAGCACAGCAGCTCGGCACCCTGGAGAGGGCGCTGGAACTGGTTGCCGACTACGCCCGCGAACGCGAGCAGTTCGGCAAGCCCATCGGCGCCTTCCAGGCCGTCGCGCAGCGCCTCGCCGACGCCTACATCGACATCCAGGGCCTGCGCCTGGCGGTCACCCAGGCTGCCTGGCGGCTGTCCGAGGGACTGCCCAGCACCGAAGCGGTGCACACCGCCAAGTTCTGGGCCGCCGACGCCGGTCACCGCGTCGCGCACACCGTCGTCCACGTGCACGGCGGCGTCGGCATCGACCGTGACCACATCGTGCACAATTACTTCACGGCGGCCAAGCACAATGAATTCGCGCTGGGCGGCGGCACGGACCACCTCCGCGCGATCGGCGCGGCGCTGGCCGCATCGGCCTGATCGTTCGAAACCCGAGCGGCCCGGCGGTTTCCACCGCCGGGCCGCTGTCGTTGCTACATCCGGGAATGCACCGGCGGCAGCCAGCGGCGCTCGTATCCGAGCCGCCGGGCGAGCCGGGCGAGACTGCCGAAAACCGCGCGCTGCAATCCGGCCGGGATACCGCCGAGATAGCCGTCCTGGTAATCCCACAACAGCGCCAGCGCGAGCGGATCGCGCGGCACGCCGCCCTTGGTGGTCTTCCCGGCGGCATCCAGCGCCTGCCAGAGCCGGAACATCTCCCAGTGCCGCAGCGGTGGGCGGATCTCGTGGTCGATGATCGTGCCCGGTTCCTCGCTCCAGAACTCGTGCACCACGCCCGCGGCGGCTTCCGCCGAATCACCCTGTTCCGCGGCAACTTCGGTGCCGTCGATGCGAAAGCGCAGCCGCCCGCGCCGCACCGTCCAGCGTTCGGCGAGCACGGGATGCCAATGCGGCCCGGCCTGCCGTCCCGCCTCGGGGAGCACGTGCTCGAGCCGCAGGTAGCGACCGCGCTCATCCGCGCCTTCTTCGACGAAGGTGACGCGATGGCCATTGCGGAATGTCAGGCTCGGGCTGTTCATGCCTCCAATATGAAGGTAGCCTTCCTATTGTGTCAATAGACCCGTCCGCCACCTTGTTGAAGCTGCTCGTCCAGACCACCCGAGCCTTCGAGCAGGAGCTCAACAGCCGGTTACGCGCCGAATCGCATGGCGACCTGCGCCCCGCCCACTACGCGGTCTTCCGCTACCTCGACCCCGCGGGTTCGCGCGTCACCACCCTTGCCGAGGCCGCGGGCATGACACAGCAGTCGATGGGCGAGTTGATCACCCACCTGGAGCGTTGCGGATATGTCGAGCGTCGCGTCGATCCCGCCGATCGGCGCGGTCGCTTGGTCGTCCTCACCGAGTCCGGTCACGCCGTCCTCCGGGTGGCCGCCGGGCACATTCGGTCGATCGAGGAGCAGCTCCGTCGCGCCCTCGGCGCCGAGGGTCTCGTCGACCTCCGCGAACTCCTCGCCCGTTCCGGCGAAAGCCTCACCGCCATCGGTGATTCCGTCCGCACGCCCTAACGGAATCCGTCGACCGGCTGCGATGTCCGGGAGGTCGCATCGCCCCGGACGTCACAACTAGCCGGGCCGCGAGGTCAAATAACCCTGCAGCGTCGGACCGATGTCGGCGACGATCCGATCCGGAGTCATCGCCAGCACCGGGGGCAACCGGAGAACGTAGCGACAGAGGGCGAGACCGAGGAGCTGGCTGGCGACGAGCCCACTGCGCCGGGGCGCGTCCGCGGGGTCGCCGTAGCGCAGGACAGCGGGCAGAACCTGCTCGGCGAACACCGCGCGGGCGCGATCGGCGAGCGCGTCGTCGGTGATCGCGGTACGGAGCAGCGTGAGCATGACCTCGTTGCCCGGCGGCTCCTCCCAGATCGCGAGGAAGCGGCGAATGAGCAAGTCGCCCAGGGTTTCCGGGTCGGCGGCCGACAGGTCGGGCAGTTCCAGGGAGATGTCGACGGCGGCGGCGAAGAGGCCGTCCTTGTTGCCGTAGTACCGCATCACCATGGACGGGTCGATACCGGCGTCGGCCGCGATGGCACGCACGGTCGCCTTGCGGAAGCCTTCGGCGGCGAACCGCGCCCGCGCGGCCTCGAGAATCTTGGCGCGGGTGGCATCCGAGCGACGCGCGGGGGTCTGATCAGGCTCGTCAGTCATGTCAACGAGTGTATGCCAACAACTGTTGACTTCAGCGGTCGCGAGGGCCTACAGTTCAAGTCAACAAGCGTTGGCAAACAGATGTTGACTTTAGGAGTTCATCGTGAACACCACCCCGCTCCCCCGGACCACCACCATCGCCATCGTGGGCGCCGGTCCGGCCGGTCTCACCGCCGCGATCACCCTCGCCGACGCGGGGATCGATTTCGTCCTCCTGGATCGACTCGCGCAGGGCGCCAACACTTCTCGCGCCGCCGTGGTGCATGCCCGGACGCTGGAGGTGCTCGCGGAGCTCGGCCTCGACACGGAGTTGATCCCCCGCGGGATCCAGGTGCCGATCTTCCGCGTGCACGACGGAGCGCGGACGCTGGCCAAGATTCAGTTCGGCGGGCTACCCACCGCGTACCCCTACACCCTGATGGTGCCGCAGGACACCACCGAGGAAGTGCTGCTGGAGCGGCTGCACCGGGCGGGCGGACAAGTGCACCGGCCCTACCAGGTAACCCGGATCACCGACGAAAATGACGGCGTCACAATCGAATACACCGATGCTGTCGGTGTCGCGGGGACCATCCGGGCCGACTACGTGATCGGCGCGGACGGCATGCACAGCGTCGTCCGCGACCAGGCGGGCATCGGCTTCACCGGCGCCGCCTACCCGGAATCGTTCGTCCTGGCCGACGTCCGGATGACCTGGCCGATCGCCAGGGACGAAGTCGCGCTGCATCTTTCGCCGGAGGGCGTCACCGTCGTGGCTCCGCTCCCCGATGCCGATCAGCCCGACCGCTACCGGGTGGTGGCCACCCTGGACGACGCTCCGGAGCATCCCACGGTCGCCGACATCCAGACGATCCTCGACACCCGCGGCCCCGGCGGCGACGTGAAAGTCACCGAGGTGCTGTGGAGCTCGCGCTTCCGGGTGCATCACCGGGTAGCCGACCGGTACCGCGCGGGCCGCATCCTGCTCGCCGGTGACGCCGCCCATGTGCACAGCCCCGCCGGCGGCCAGGGCATGAACACCGGCATCCAGGACGCCGCTTTCCTCGGCCCGCTGCTGGCTCGCGTCGTCCGGGGCGAGCCCGAGACGCTCCTCGATACCTACGAAACCACCCGCCGCCCGGTCGCTCTGGAGGTAGTCGCCTTCACCGACCGGATGACGCGGATGGCCACCCTGCGCCCCCGCCCGGCCCGCCTGCTCCGCAACACCGTGCTGTCGCTGGCCACCCGCATCCCCGCGGTTCGCACCCGGCTGGCGTTTCGCATCGCCGAACTCCAGACCCGTTGACTTCGGCACACCCTCGGCCCGCAGGACCTGATCCCGCGGGCCGAAGCTATGTCCAACTCCTACTGCGCGGCGATTTCCGCGGGGTGCCGGTAGCCCTTACCGAAGTTGACGGCCCGCTGCGCGTTCGACAGCGCCGTCACCAGACAGGTGCCGAACGCGCCGCGACGATCGAACAGGGTCGCGCTGCCGACGGCGACGCCGTCCGCGCTGAGGTGATTGTCGGCCTCGAGACCGATTTCCAGGCCCTCGGCCGGGCGGGCCAGCGCGATGGTGAGATCGGCGTTGATGAACCCGACGCCTTCGGTCCCCCAATTGGTCAGCAGGCTGGTCGATTCCCCGATGACGGCCGCGCCCACGAAGGGGGACGGCACCTCGCCCAGGACCGCGGCCAGCGGTGTCTGCCACATCTTCTTGTGGCCCTCGTTCTGATGGTCACTGATGCGATTGGTCCAGCCGTCGGGCCGGTCGCTGCTGTTCCACCACGGAACGGTCGGGCCCTCGGCGGGTGGGACATCGGGCGGCTGCGGAGCCTCGGCCCGGGTCCACCGCTCGCCCGGCGGCTGCTCGGAGAGCTTCAGGAAGACCGCACTGGCCCGCGCCATGTCCTGGCCGTCCTGCCGTAAGATCGCGTCGGCGACCACGATTCGATTGCCTTGCCGGACCAGCTCGGTCACCACGGTGGCGGTCTGCTTCAGCGGCGGCCGGAACATGTCGACCGTGAGCCGGGACGGCAGGAAGCCCTCGGGGCAGTACTGGTTCTCCAGTTCCCGGGCCAGCAGGCCACACACCGCCGGGCCGTTGATCATGGTGGGCGACCAGGCGCTCTGCGCGAACGGCAGCGGTTCGAAACCAGCCGAGGTGGCCTCGAAGAAGGCCAGGGGCGGCATCTCTTCCATTCAGATCTCCAGTTCCGGGCAGCGAAAAGCCGAAAGGGCCGCCGCTCACGCGACAGCCCTTGGCCGGTGATACTTAGCCGAACTTACTTGCTGCCCGCATCGGCATGCTCGTCGGCCGGTCGCGACTCGGTCTGCTCCTTGGCCCAGCGGTAGTCCGGCTTACCGGCCGGCGACCGCTTGATCTCGTCGACGAACCACAGGCTGCGCGGCAGCTTGTAGGCCGAGATCTCCTTGTTCAGGATCGGGCGCAGGTCCTCGAGCGTCGGGCGCTGGTCGCCGCGACACTGCACGACCGCCGAAACGCGTTGTCCCCAGCGCTCGTCCGGCACGCCTACGACCAGAGCGTCGAAGATGTCCGGGTGCATCTTCAGCGCACCCTCCACCTCTTCGGGATAGATCTTCTCGCCCCCGCTGTTGATGCTGACCGAACCGCGGCCCAGCATGGTGACGGTGCCGTCCTCCTCCACCCGGGCGTAATCGCCGGGAATGGAATAGCGGATCCCGTTGAACTCCTTGAACGTCGCCTTGGTCTTGGCCTCGTCGCCGTAATAACCGAGCGGGATGTGTCCCTTGCGCGCGATGAAGCCGATTTCGCCCGAGCCCGGCCGCACCGGATTGCCCTCGTCGTCGAGCACCTCGGTGGAGGCGTCGATCTTCACGCGCGGGCCGCCGGTGTGGGTCTGCCCCTTGGTGACCACGGCCAGACCGCCGAAACCGGTCTCCGAGGAGCCGATCGAGTCGGTGATCATGGTGTTCGGCAGCTCTTCCATGAACTGGTCCTTGAGCGTGGGCGAGAACAGCGCCGCGCTCGAGGCCATCGCCCACAGCGTCGAATGCTGGTAGGGCGCACCGGTTTCCGGATTGCCCTGCTTCAGCGCGTCCAGCATGGGCCGGGCCATGGCGTCACCCGTGATGAAGATCAGGTTCACGTTGTGCTGATCGATGGCCTGCCAGACGCCGTGTCCGCTGAACTCCGGCAGCATGATCGCCTTGCCGCCGTCGAAAAGCGAGTGGAAGACCGCGCACTGCGAGCCGCCGTGGATCAGCGGCGGAATCGGGTAGCGCACCAGTTGGTTGTTGCCCGCGCCGGTCTTGGCCTGCTGCCACTCGTCCTCGATGCGATCACCGGTGACGAAGTTGATGCCGCCGCCGAGTACCCGCCACCAGTCCTCCTGACGCCACATCACGCCCTTGGGCATGCCGGTGGTGCCGCCGGTGTAGAGCATGAAGATGTCGTCCCCGGAGCGTTCGCCGAAGTCGCGCGCACCGGAGGACTCCGCCAGCACCGTGGCGAAATCCACGGAATCGGCTGCGGTCTCGATCGTTCCGGTCGTATCGTCGTCGAGGACGATGACGGTTCCCAGCTTGGGGGTGTTCGACCGGACCGCGGCCACCTTGTCGCTGTAGCGGCGCTCGTGAATCAGCGCGACCATGTCCGAATTGTCGAAGATGTATTGCAACTCGTTCTCGACGTATCGGAAGTTCACGTTGATCAACACCGCGCGCGCCTTGAAGACCGCGACCATGGCGATCACGGCCTCGATGGTGTTGCGCGAGTAGAGACCCACCTTGTCACCCTGCTGGACACCATGTTCCAGCAGGTAGTGGGCCAGTTTATTGGCTTGCTCCTCCAGCTGCGCGTAAGTCACCTCGCGGACGTCGTCGACCAGCGCGACGCGATCCGGCATGAGGTCGATGGCGTGTTCGACAAGGTCCGCTATGTTGTAGCTCACAGCCCTAAAATAGAACGTGTTACTGTTCCTGGCAAGCACGAAAGTCAGGAGATTTCCATGCCGGATTGCCTCGTCGAGAAGCGCGATCACGTTCTCATCGTCACGATGAATCGCCCCGAGGCTCGCAATGCCCTGTCCGCCGAGATGATGGCGATCATGCGCGACGCCTGGGACCAGGTCGACAACGACCCGGACATCCGGACGGCCATCCTCACCGGCGCGGGCGGCGCGTTCTGCGCGGGCATGGATCTCAAGGCGATGAGCGCCAACCATCCGGGCGACAACGAGTCCAGTTTCGACCCCGCCAATCTCCCCGCTCTGCTCAAGGGCCGTCGCCTGACCAAGCCGCTGATCGCGGCGGTAGAGGGCGCGGCCATCGCCGGCGGCACCGAGATCCTGCAAGGCACCGATATCCGGGTGGCGGCCCAGAGCGCGAAATTCGGCGTCTCCGAGGCGCGCTGGGGCCTGTTCCCGCTCGGCGGGTCGGCGGTACGCCTGGTGCGCCAGATTCCCTACACCGTCGCCGCCGAGATCCTGCTGACCGGCCGGCACATCACCGCCGCCGAGGCCAAGGAGTACGGGCTGGTCGGGCACGTGGTGCCGGACGGCACCGCGCTGGACAAGGCGCTGGAATTGGCCCAGCAGATCGCGAACAACGGTCCACTCGCGGTGCAGGCGATCCTGCGCACCCTCCGGGAAACCGAGGCGATGCACGAGCTGGACGCTTTCCAGATCGAAGCGAAGATCGGCATGTCGGTGTTCCGGTCCGCGGACGCCAAGGAAGGCCCGAAGGCCTTCGCCGAGAAGCGCAAGCCGAACTTCACCGGCAAGTAGAACGACTGCGCCCCAGCCCTTTCCGGGCTGAGGCACAGTGCCGCGCTCAGGCGGGAACCGGCTGATAGTCCATGAAGAACGGCTCCCACTGGTGCCCGTCGGGATCGATGAAGGTGCGGCCGTGCATGCCGACCTGGGCCTCCTGCGCCCGCTTGTCCGCGTTGACCTCCTCGGTCCCGCCCGCGGCGACGGCCGCGTCGGCCAGCGCGTCGACTTCCTGTGCGCTGGCCAGCGAGAGCGCGTAGGCGGCCGCGGTGGCGGCGACCGTATCGGCGATCGGCCGCTTGCTGAACGTCGTGAAGAAATTCTTGGTCAGCAGCATCAGCAGGATGTTGTCGTCGACCACGATGCAGGCGGCGTTCTCATCGGTGAAATCGGCATTCACCTTCCAGCCCAGCGCCTCGTAGAAGGCCTTGGACCGGTTCAGATCGTCGACCGGAAGGTTGATGAAAATCATCTTGCTGCTCATGGTTTCGTCCTCTCGAGCGCGTCAGCGGGTTCACAGATGAAGACGGCCGCCCGTACCGGAATTCATCGCTGTTTTCACGATCGTTCGCGAAGGCAAAGATCCTGCGCCGATCAATGATCTTGAAACCGCTGGTGGGGGCGCCGGAAGGCGGTCCGCTTCGGACAAATTGCCCTCTGGGACTTGTCGGTGGGCTGTGGCAGGGTGACACCCATGAACGACTCGGCCAGATCCGCAACCCTCACTCCCGACGTGCTCGCGTCGTTCGAGGGACACCGGCGGGAGTTATGCGCCTACGCCTACCGCATGCTCGGTTCGTCCTTCGAAGCCGAGGATGCCGTCCAGGAGACCTTCACCCGCGCCTGGAAGTCCTACGACTCGTTCGAGGGCCGCGCCAGTCTGCGCTCCTGGCTGTACCGGATCGCCACCAATGTCTGTCTGGACATGCTCGACGGTCCGCAGCGCCGGGCACGCCCGATGGATCTCAACGGCCCCGGCAGCCCCGATTCCCCGCTGCCGCCGCCGCAACCCGACTATGTCTGGATCGAGCCGATCCCGAACGCCCTGGCCTTCGGTGCCGATCCGGCCGAGCACGCCTCCACCAAGGACACCCTGCGCCTGGCCTTCGTCGCCGCCTGTCAGCACCTGCCGGCCACCCAGCGCGCCATCCTGATCATGCGCGAGGTGCTGCGTTTCTCGGCCAACGAGACAGCCGAGGCCCTCACCATGTCCCCCGCCTCGGTGAACAGCGCTTTGCAGCGCGCCCGCGCCACCATGTCGAAAGTGCAGCCCAGCGATTTCGACGACTTCGACGAGTCCGACGAGAACCAGCGCAAGCTCGTCGACAATTTCGTCTCCGCCTTCGAGGCCTACGATATGGACGCGCTCACCACCCTGCTGAAAGCCGATGTGGCGCTGTCCATGCCGCCGTTCGACCTGTGGGTCTCCGGCCCCGCCAATGTCGCCGAGTTCATGCTCGGCACCGGCAGCGCGTGCAAGGGCTCCAAGATGATCCGGCTGGAAGGCGCCAACGGCCACGCCGCCTTCGGCCACTACAAGCCGAGCGAGGAACCGGGCGTCTACGTTCCGTGGTCGATCACGGTGCTGGAACTCGACGGTGAGACCATCGCCGGGCTCAATTTCTTCCTCGACACCGACAAGCTGTTCCCGCTCTTCGACCTGCCGATGGAGCTGCGCGAAAGCGCCTGAGTCAGCACAGGTTACGGAATCCGCCCCCTGTCCCGGCTCGGGACAGAGGGCGGATTCCTACGGGACGACCCGACCACCGAGCCGCCCGCAGCTGGGTCAGGCGATGCCGAGGCGCTCGTTCGCGAGTACCCGGATCGCCTTCTTGTCCGGCTTGCCCAGGCCGGTCAGCGGCAGCTGTTCGACGACGATGTAGTGCTTGGGCACCTGTACCGAGCCCTTGCGCTGCTTCACGGTCCCCGAGATCTCGCCGGTCACCCGCTCGACCGCGGCGGGATCCCCGGCGACCGCCGGATCGAGCACCACCACGGCGGTCACCGCCTCGCCCCACTGTGGATCCGGGACGCCGACGACGGCGACGCCCAGCACGCTGTCATGTTCGGCGACAACGTCTTCCACCTCGCGTGGGAAGACATTGAATCCGCCGGTGACGACCATGTCCTTGCTGCGGCCGACGATGTGCAGGAAGCCGTCCTCGTCCTGGCGCGCCAGGTCGCCGGTGCGCAGCCAGCCGTTCCGGAACGTCTCGGCCGTCACCTCCGGCAGATTCAAATAGCCGGCGGCCAAAAGTGGTCCAGAGACACAGATTTCGCCGACCTCCCCCGGGCCGACATCGTTGTCCTCGGCGTCGATCAGCGCGACCCGCAACGCCGCGGAGGGCCGCCCGCAGGACGTCAGCCGCGCCTTGTCGTGCTCGTCCTTGGCCAGGTAGCTGATCGCCATCGGGGCCTCGGACTGCCCGAAGTACTGCGCGAAGATCGGCCCGAACTTCTCGATGGCCTGCGTCAAACGGGTGGGATCGATCGCGGACGCGCCGTAGTACACCGTTTCCAGCGATGACAGGTCGTACTTGTCCACGTCGGGGTGGTCGAGCAGGGCGTAGATCATCGACGGCACCAGCATGGTGGCGCTGATCTTGTAGGCCTCGATGGCCTTCAGCACCTCGCCCGCGTCGAAACGCGGCACCACGATGCACTCGCCGCCGAGCAGGACCACGGGCAGGAAGAACGCCGCGCCCGCGTGCGACAGCGGCGTGCAGATCAGGAATTTCGGGCGCTTCGGCCACTCCCATTCCGAGAGCTGGATCTGGGTCATGGTGGCCATCGCCTGGGCGGTGCCGACGACGCCTTTGGGCTTGCCGGTGGTGCCGCCGGTGTAGCTCACCGAGATGACGTCCTCGGGCCGCAGTTCCACGGCCTGCACCGGTCGCGGCTCGTACTTCGCCACCTCGGCGAGGAAATCCACACCGACATCGGACAATTCGTCCGGCACCGGACCGAGCACCAGCACCTTGTTCAGGCCCTCGACGCGGTCCACCAGGTCGCGGGCCCGCTGTACGAACATCGGCACCGGATCCAGGATGAGCGTCGAAATGCCCGCGTCCGCAAGCACATACGCGTGATCGTCGAGACCGCCGATGGGGTGCAGCGCGGTCCGCCGATGCCCGCGTACCTGCCCGGCCGCGATCGTGAACAGCACCTCGGGCCGATTCAGCGCGAGAACCCCTACCGGAGAACCGGTTTCGATACCGTTGGCCTCGAACGCGGACACGTACCGGCTGACGGCGTCCAGCACGTCGGCACCGGTGAGCACGGTATCCCCGAGCGTGACCACCGGAGAATTCTTGTGCCGCCGGAGTCCGGCGAGCAGGCTGAACCCGTTGTGCACAGGCATCCGCAGGCGGGTATCGGGGTCGATAGTGGTCATCGTCACCTCAATGAATCTAGAACGTGTTCTATCAATGAACAAGGGGTAGTCATCCGGCCAGCGCGGCCAATTGCCGCACCTGCTCGGCATCGGCGGCCGACACCAGCATCATGGTGACGCCGGCCGCCTCCCAGATCTTGATCTGTTCACGGACATGCTCGGCGTCGCCGATGATCGCGGTATCGAGAATGAGCTCGTCCGGCACCACCGCGGCGGCTTCGGCCTTCTTGCCCGACAAGAAGAGCTTGCCGATCTCGTCGACCTCGCGCTCATAACCCATGCGCCGGTAGACCTGGGCGTGGAAATTCTGCTCGGGCGCGCCCATACCGCCGATGTAGAGCGCCATGATCCAGCGCATCCGCTCCAGCTCGGCACGCGGGTCATCGGTGATCACCACCTGGCAGCTCGCGGCGATCTCGAAGGTCTCCCGAGTGCGGCGGGCACCGGCCCGCGCGAAACCCTCGTCGAGCCAGTCGTTGTACATGTTCGCCAGCCGCGGCGCGTAGTAGATGGCCAGCCAGCCGTCCGCGATCTCGGCGGTCAGCGCGACGTTCTTCGGACCTTCGGCGCCCAGCCAGATCGGCAAATCCGCACGTAGCGGGTGCACGATCGGCTTCAACGGTTTACCGAGACCGACCGAGCCCGGCCCGGTGTACGGCAGCGGGTAGTGCGGCCCGTCATTGGTCACCGGCGCCTCCCGCGCCAGCACCTTGCGGATGACGTCCACGTACTCCCGGGTGCGCGCCAGCGGCTTGGCGAACGGCTGGCCGTACCAGCCCTCGACCACCTGCGGTCCGGAGACGCCGAGGCCGAGCACGGCGCGGCCACCGCTGAGGTGGTCGAGGGTGAGCGCGTGCATGGCGGTCGCGGCCGGAGTGCGCGCGGACATCTGGACCACCGAGGTGCCGAGCCGCACCCGTTCGGTCTGCGACCCCCACCAGGTGAGCGGACCGAAGGCATCCGAACCCCATGATTCGGCGGCGAAGACGGCATCGAAGCCCGCGGCCTCGGCGGCCCGCACCAACTCTCCGGCGTTCGCCGGCGGCTGCGCCATCCAGTACCCGAGCTGCAATCCGAACTTCATCAGGTGTCTCCTTCTCCGTCGCCCACTGCCGGCGTGGCTGAGCTCACAACGGACCCTAGGCGGTCCCGATGCTTGCCACCAGAATAAGAACCTGTTCTACTCGATGGCGTGACTCAGGGGAATACCGCATCCGGCGTGATTACGGATGAGAAAGGGGCGGAATTGAACACAGCGACGCCCGATGTACTCAGTGCGCCCCTTCGGATGCACTTCGATTACACCCGCTCGGTCGGGCCGACCATCGGCAAGTTCCTGACCGGTCTGCGCGCGCATCAGGTGATCGGCGTGCGCGGGTCGGATGGGCGCGTGCTGGTGCCGCCACCCGAATACGATCCGGTGACCGCCGCGCCGTTGACCGAGTTCGTGACCGTCGCCGACGTCGGCACGGTCGAATCCTGGACCTGGGTGGCCGACGTACTGCCCGGCCAGCCGTTCGACCGCCCCTTCGCCTACGCGCTCATCCGCCTCGACGGCGCCGACACCGCGCTGCTGCACGCCGTGGATGTCGCTGCCCCGCAAGACATTTCGACCGGTATGCGGGTGCGTGCCCGCTGGGCCGCCGAAACCACCGGCAGCATCAAGGACATCGCCTGCTTCGAGCCCGGCGAGACCTCCACCGCGCCAACCGATTCCACCGACGACCGGGAACCGATCACCCAGATCGTCACCCCGGTCGACCTGCACTACAGCCACAACGCGTCCCCACAGGAGACCGTCTACCTGCGCGGCCTGGCCGAGGGCAAGCTCCTGGGCGCCCGCTCCGGCGACGGTGACAAGGTGTATTTCCCGCCGCGCGGCGCGAATCCGACCAACGGCCTGCCGACCAACGACTACGTCGAGTTGTCCGACCACGGCACCGTCACCACGTTCTGCATCGTGAATGTGCCGTTCCTGGGGCAGCGCATCAAACCGCCGTACGTGGCCGCCTACGTGCTGCTCGACGGCGCCGACATTCCGGTGCTGCACCTCGTACTCGGTTGCGAGGCAAGCGAAGTGCGCATGGGTATGCGCGTGAAAGCGGTGTGGAAGCCGCGCGAGGAGTGGGGTTTCGGCCTGTCCAACGTGGACCACTTCGAGCCGTCCGGCGAACCCGACGCCGACTACGACACCTACAAGCATCACCTCTGAGAGGCCGCGGACGTTGACTGACCATTCCACCGACATCGCGGTCGTGGGTTTCGCCCACGCACCGCACGTGCCGGAAACCTTCGGCACCACCAATGGTGTCGAGATGCTGGTGCCCTGCTTCCAGCAGCTCTACGACCAGCTCGGCATCACCAAGTCCGATATCGACTTCTGGTGCTCGGGATCCTCGGATTACCTTGCCGGGCGTGCCTTTTCGTTCATCTCCGCGGTCGACGCGATCGGCGCGGTACCGCCGATCAACGAATCGCATGTCGAGATGGACGCTGCCTGGGCACTCTACGAAGCGTTCGTGAAGCTGAAGTCCGGCCAGGCGCACACCGCGCTGGTGTACGGCTTCGGCAAATCCTCGGCGGGCACGCTGCGCCAGGTCCTGACCATGCAGCTCGACCCGTACACCGTCACGCCGCTGTGGCCGGATGCCCACGCCATCGCCGGATTGCAGGCTCGCGCCGGGCTCGCGGCGGGCAAATGGACCGAGCGGGATATGGCCGCGGTCGCGGCCGGCACCGACGGCGATGTCGAATCCTTGCTCGCCACACCGTATGTGGCCGACCCGCTGCGAGCGCACGATATCGCGCCCGTCACCGACGGTGCGGCCGCGATTGTGCTGGCAGTGGGCGATCGGGCCAAGGAACTGTGCGAGCGCCCGGCCTGGATCACCGGGATGGCGCACTACGTCGACACCCCGATGCTCGGCGCGCGCGACCTCACCGCCTCCCCCTCCACCACCGCGGCGGCGCAGTCGGTCACCGGTGGTGACACCGCCGGATTCGATATCGCCGAGTTGCACGCGCCGTTCAGCCATCAGCAGTTGATCCTCGCCGAAGCGATCGGCTTGCGGCCCGAAACCCGGGTCAACCCGTCCGGTGGCGCACTGGCAGCAAACCCGATGTTCGCCGCCGGATTGGAGCGAATCGGATTCGCCGCGCAGGCCATTATGGGCGGCTCAGCAAATCGCGCACTCGCCCATGCGACGAGCGGCCCGGCGCTGCAACAGAACTTGGTTACCGTCCTGGAGGGCACCCGATGACGTCTTTCCCTGGGCCCGGCCCCGCCGCGGTGCTGGGCACCGGCCAAACCCATCACGTGACGAAACGAACCGACGTGTCGATGTCGGGGATGTGTCGCGAAGCGATCGATCGTGCGCTCGACGACGCCGGCCTCACCATGGCCGATATCGACGCGGTCGTCGTCGGTAAGGCGCCGGACATGTTCGAGGGCGTCATGATGCCCGAGCTCATGATGGCCGACGCCCTGGGCGCGACCGGGAAGCCGCTGCTGCGCGTGCACACTGCCGGCTCGGTCGGCGGCTCCACCGGTGTCGTGGCCGCCAACCTGGTACAGGCGGGCATGCACAAGCGGGTACTCGCGGTGGCCTGGGAGAAGCAGTCCGAATCGAATGCCATGTGGGCACTGTCGATTCCCGTGCCGTTCACCATGCCGGTCGGCGCGGGCGCGGGCGGCTACTTCGCACCGCACGTGCGCTCCTATATCCGCAGGTCCAGCGCCCCCACCCACATCGGCGCGCTGGTCGCGGTCAAGGACCGCCGCAACGGCGCGAAGAATCCGCTCGCGCATCTGCGTCAGCACGACATCACCGTCGAGAAGGTGCTGGCCTCGCAGATGCTGTGGGACCCGATCCGCTTCGACGAGACCTGCCCGTCCTCGGACGGTGCCTGCGCGATCGTCATCGGTGACGCCGACGCCGCCGCCGCGATCGAGGCCGAGGGCAAGAAGGTCGCGTGGGTGCACGGCACCGCCATGCGCACCGAGCCGACCACCTTCGCCGGACGTGATCAGGTCAACCCGCAAGCGGGCCAGGACGCGGCCGCCGCGCTGTGGAAAGCCGCGGGCATCACCAACCCGATCGAAGAGATCGACGCCGCCGAGATCTACGTCCCGTTCTCCTGGTTCGAGCCGATGTGGCTGGAGAACCTCGGCTTCGCCGCGCCCGGCGAGGGCTGGAAGCTCACCGACAAGGGTGAGACCGAAATCGGCGGCAAGATCCCGGTGAACCCGTCGGGCGGCGTGCTCTCCTCGAATCCGATCGGCGCCTCCGGCCTGATCCGGTTCGCCGAGGCGGCCAAGCAGGTCATGGACCGGGCCGGGGACTACCAGGTCAAGGACGCGCGCAAGGCGTTGGGTCATGCGTACGGCGGTGGCTCGCAGTACTTCTCGATGTGGGTCGTGGGCTCCGAGAAGCCGAAAGGGTAGCGATGACCAGCACCGAACATCCGGCGCGGGCCGCCGGCAAGGCATCCCAGGCAGCCGTGCGGGCGCGTGACAAGGACGCCTGGGTCGCCCTGTTCGCCGCGGACGGGATCGTCGAAGATCCCATCGGGCCCTCGGGATTCGACCCCGAAGGCAAGGGACACCGGGGCCACGAGGCGATCGCCGCGTTCTGGGACAAGGCGATCGCGAAAACCGATTCGATCGAGTTCCTGTTCGGTGACTCGTTCGCCTGCGGTCACGAGGTGGCCTACACCGGCATGATCCGCACCCGCATCGCCGGGCAGCAGATCGATGCCGAAGGGGTCTTCACCTACAAGGTGGACGACGCCGGGAAAATCGCGGCGCTGCGCGCGTTCTGGGAAACCGACCGCGCCATGGCCACCATGAAGCCCGCCGAATAAGGACCGCTGACCTCTGGTCAGCATGGAAAAGGCCCCGAACCGCCAGGGACGTGCCGGTTCGGGGCCTTCTCGTTGCTCAGTGCGCGCTCATGCGTGGAGCGCGAATGTGCTCACCGCGCGAACGTGCTCAGTGCGCGACCGGACAGCCGCCGCCCTTGGTCCGGTAGTCCACCGGGAACTCCTTGATGCCGTTCAGCCAACCGGAGCGCAGGCGCTTCGGATCACCGAGTTTGGTGATGTCGGGCAGATGATCGGCGATGGCGTTGAAGATCAGCTCGATCTCCAGCCGGGCCAGATTGGCGCCGATGCAGAAGTGCGCGCCCGTGCCGCCGAAGGACAGGTGGTCGTTGTTCTCGCGCAGGATGTTGAACTGCTCCGGGTTCTCGAAGACGTCCTCGTCGAAATTGGCCGAGCGGTAGAGCATGACGACCCGCTGGCCCTTCTTGATCCGCACTCCCCCGAGTTCGGTGTCCTCGAGCGCGGTGCGCTGGAACGAGGTGACCGGGGTGGCCCAGCGGATGATCTCGTCGTAGGTGGTGGCGGGGCGTTCCTTCTTGAACAGTTCCCACTGCTCCGGATTGTCCAGGAACGCCATCATGCCGTGCGTGATGGCGTTGCGAGTGGTCTCGTTGCCCGCGACCGCCAGCATGATCACGAAGAAGCCGAATTCCTCCGGCTTGAGGTGGTCGCCGTCGATATCGGCTTCGATCAGCTTGGTGACCAGGTCGTCGGCCGGGCATTCCTTGCGGGCGGTGGCCATTTCGTAGGCGTAGCCGAGGATTTGAGTGGTCGAGGCGAGCGGGTCGACATCGGCGAACTCGGGGTCGTCGTATCCGGTCATCTCGTTGGACCACTGGAACAGCTTCATCCGGTCTTCCTGCGGCACACCGATCAGATCGGCGATGGCCTGCAGGGGAAGTTCACACGACACCTGGGTGACGAAATCGCCCGCGCCTTCCTCGGCGGCGCGCTGGACGATCTCGGCGGCGCGCGCGGACAGTTCGGCGCGCATTCCGTTGATCACGCGCGGGGTGAAGCCGCGCGAGATGATCTTGCGCAGTTTGGTGTGCTCGGGCGCGTCCATGTTCAGCAGCACCACCCGCTGCATCTCGATGTTCTCGCGCGGGATGTCGTCGTTGAAGCGCGGGAGCGCGGTGTTCTCCGAACTGGAGAAGACATCGCTGCGCCGGGACACCTCTTTGACTTCGGCGTGCTTGCTGACGACCCAGAAGCCCTCGTCCTGGAAACCGCCGACTTCCTTGGACTGCGGGTTCCACCAGATCGGCGCGGACTTGCGTAGTTCCGCGTACTCCTCGACCGGGACTCGTTGCGCGTAGATGTCCGGGTCCGTGACGTCGAAACCTTCGGGCAGATCGGGACGAGTATGAACCACCAGCTGTCTCCTTTGAGAACTGAAACACGTTCTACACTCATTGCAGCACAGGCGGTATTACTAGTAAAGAAGATCCAGGGGACCGTCTATCACGCGTTCCAGTTTTACGTCCTCCACGGAAGGTTTGGACATGGGCACACCCGTAATCGTCGAGGCAGCTCGCACCCCCATCGGCAAGCGCAACGGCTGGCTGGCCGGACTGCACGCCGCCGAACTTCTCGGCGCCGCCCAGCGCGGCATCCTGGACAAGGCGGAGTTGGATCCGAGCCTCGTCGAGCAGGTCATCGGCGGCTGCGTCATGCAGGTCGGCGAACAGGGCAACAACGTCACCCGCACCGCTTGGCTGCACGCCGGCCTGCCCTGGCAGACCGGTGCGGTCACCATCGACAACCAGTGCGGCTCGGCCCAGCAGGCCGTCGGCCTGGTCGCCGGGCTCATCTCCACCGGTGCGATCGAGGTCGGCCTGGCCTGTGGCCTCGAGTCCATGAGCCACGTACCGCTGGGCGCGAACGTCGGCACCCACGCGGGCCCGCGCCGGCCCGCGTCGTGGGATATCGACATGCCCAACCAGTTCGAGGCGGCCGAACGGATCGCCAAGCGCCGCGGCATCACCCGCGACGACGTCGAGGAGCTCGGCGAACGCTCGCA
Source organism: Nocardia goodfellowii (assembly GCF_017875645.1). Taxonomy (NCBI): domain Bacteria; kingdom Bacillati; phylum Actinomycetota; class Actinomycetes; order Mycobacteriales; family Nocardiaceae; genus Nocardia; species Nocardia goodfellowii. Next base: position 781,124 of record NZ_JAGGMR010000001.1, read on the forward strand.
GCGCCTGGCCGCGCAGGCGTGGGCCGAGGGCCGCTTCGACCGCGAAGTGCTCACGGTGCGCGACGCGCCGCAGGTCGACAAGGAAGGCAACCCGACCGGCGAGACCATGGACGTCAGCCGCGATCAGGGCCTGCGCGACACCACCCGGGAGGGCCTGGCCAAGCTGAAGCCGGTGCTGGAGGGCGGCATTCACACCGCCGGCACCTCGTCTCAGATTTCCGACGGGGCCGCCGCCGTGCTGCTGATGGACGAAAAGGCCGCGCAGCGCGCGGGATTGCGCCCCCGGGCCCGCATCGTGGCCCAGGCGCTGGTGGGCGGGGAGCCGGAATACCACCTGGACGGCCCGGTGCAGGCCTGCCAGCGGCTGCTGGACAAGTCCGGGATGACCATGTCCGATATCGATCTGTTCGAGATCAACGAGGCCTTCGCCTCCGTGGTGCTGTCCTGGGCGTCGGTGCACAAGCCGGACATGGACCGGGTGAATGTGAACGGTGGCGCGATCGCGCTCGGTCATCCGGTCGGCTCCACCGGATCCCGGCTGATCACAACGGCTTTGCACGAGCTGGAGCGGACGGGCAAGAATACCGCCATGATCTTGATGTGCTGCGGCGGCGCCCTCGCCACGGGCACCATCATCGAGCGCATCTAGCTCTCAAGCCTTTTCGCCCCCGGAGGTTGAACGTTCATCCCAGAACGGCCAAAACGTGTCGTACGCCACACAATCGGCAGTACAGAGAACTAGATGAGACGTCAGCTATCTTATGGCTATCATGAGTCGATCGCGGAAGACCTCTGCGACGGGCCAGAACCTGTGCTTGTCACGTCTCCACCAGAGACCTTGGGGTGACCCGCAAACGCTGCGGTCCCAGTGACTTCGCTTGAGCCACACCTAGAAGCTTCAAGGAAATCCGGAATCAGGCGTAGGTTTTCAGTTACTGAGCCGCTAATATCAATGATACGTATCCGAGATAACGACTGTTAGTACAGCGAAGGGAATTGGGCGGCTCACAATGGCTGATTTCGCGGCGCGGCTGAACAAGCTGTTCGAAACCGTGCATCCCCCGGGGCGCAAGCCGCACACCAACGCGGAGGTTGCGGCTGCGCTGACAGCCTCCGGGCATCCGATCTCGAAACCGTATCTCTCGCAGTTGCGGTCGGGACAACGGACGAACCCGTCGGACGAAACGGTGGCTGCACTGGCCAAGTTCTTCAAGGTCAAGCCGGACTACTTCTTCAACGACATCTATGCCGCCAAGATCGATCACGATCTGGAGCTGCTGTCCCAGCTGCAGGGCTATGGACTGCGACGGCTGTCGAGTAGAGCGTTCGACCTGTCCGAAGAATCACAGAACCTCCTCACCTCGATGGCGGAGAAGCTTCGGGCCAGTGAAGGCTTGCCCGAAATCCCGCCGGACGGAACGGAATAGGACCAGTAAGGTCACCGCTCGACGGCCCTCGGGGCGTCGGCGGTGGTGTGCGCAAGGCGGGCTCCTTGGGGATGCCCGACGTGTTACCCCATGCTTTGAAGTGTCAGAGCTCTACGAACTCAGTTGGCCAGGGGGGTATACGTCGTAAGCAGCTGAGTCCGGCTCGGCCATAGGCCGTGCCGGATTTTCTGCTGCCCGAGTCGAATTCGATTCCGACGCGGTAATCAGACCAATTGGGTTGTTCCGGCAAACTCCGACGAATGTACTTGCAAATGAAATCGTCACCCGCGCGCGGAGTTCCGCGCGGGCGCCTCCATACCGCTGTAAGCGTCGAAGGAGCGCGCGATGGCCTGCACCCAGCCACGCGGACTGATGCCCTCCGGCGGCGCGATCCAGCGGGAGTCGCACACGATGTCCCCCAAAGGGTTTCGCGCCCACTCCGCCACCAGGTCGGCCCGCTCCACGATCGAGGCGGGCGGCTTACCCGCCGCTGTCAACTCGACGCCGCCGCCGGACTGCAGGTACAGCGCGTCCATGATCTGCGCGACCTGGTCGGACGCCTTGAGCTGGGTGGAGGTTCCGGTCTGATCGTGCGCCAGCACCTCCGGAAAACGGCCGATCATCAAACGGTGCAGTTCCCGGATCTGGCGCAGCAGCACCCGGGCGCGCAGCCACAGCTCCACCACGATCCAGATCGCGCCGAAAGCGATTAGCAGCGCGGCGATTTCCCACATCGGCCAGCCCCACGTCGGCTGACCCGCCGGAGCGCGCGGAGCTTCGATGATCGCGCGCCGAATGTTCAAGGCGGACAACACCGCGACGAGCGCCGTACCGGTCGTGTAGAGGGCGATACCGCGCCCCAGGGTGGTCCAGTCGAGATTGCGCACGCCCGTGGTGATGATGAACAGACAGGCGATCACCACATAGGCCCAGCCGAGGGTGTAGGACCAGGCGAGCACGGCGATCATCGTGACGACGCCGCCGGCGTAGATATAAGACGCGATGCGCCCCAGATTCCGCCGCGAGACCACCGGCCAGGCGGCCGCCGCGACCACCGCCGTGGCGGTCGTGAACAGGATCCACGCGGACACCACCACACCGTCGGACAACAGCCCGGCGTGCAGCCCCCGCGGTCGCAAATTGTCTATGGCCAAGGCGACTTCGGGCACGGCGACGGTGGCGCCGAGCGCGACCGACGCGACCGCGACCACGATCGCCACCCGCGCCGTGGTCGCCGGTTTGACCAGCACGCGGCCCACCCGCGCACCGGCGGCCATCCACACGAGCATGGCTGTCAACCACAAGGTCATCATCCGAGTGCCTCGTCGAATCGAAGGACCGAGACGCCTGCGCCCCGGGTGTTGAACACGCGCAGCCGCGTCAGGAGCATGGCCGCGAACGTCTCCGCCTCCCATTCGGCCTGGTCATCGGCGCCGTCGTCCAGGATCTGCTGATGCGCCCGCTGACTGAGCATGTAGGCGATCAGGTCGTCGCTGGCCTCCAGCGTGACCTCGGGAGCCGGAGCACCCTCGTGGTCGAAGACGATGTGGCCGAGTTCGTGCGCGAGGGTGTGCTCGCGGCTGGGCAGCGCCGAGGCCAGCACGATCACATCCCGGTCCGGATAGAGCCGCCGCTGCCCGCAGACACCGGGACCCAAATGCGCGCTGGCGATTTCGATCTCGCGGTCCCGCTCCTGCGCGATCGCCGCGACCACCTCGTCGAGGGTGCACGCGTCGAAATCGGCGGCGACGGCGCACACCGCGTCCACCGCGGCGGCGACCCGCCGGTAGGACCGCGCGCTGTTCTGCGTCTTGCTCTCACTCATGCCACTGCCCCTCACGACCTCGGTCCGAAGAACTCGGCACGTGCGGCGTCGACGCGCGCCTGAGCGGCCGACGCACTCTGGAAACTGACTGCGCCGGAGCCGGTTCCGGCCAGTGCGAGCGCGATCAGGCCACCGATGACGGTCAGCACGTTCGGCTCGGGCAGCCCGTCATCGGCGGAAGTCGGGCGCACATCGGGATTCGGCTTCGCCGGGGCGGCGGGCGGCGCCGGTGGTGGCGGCGGAGGCGGTGCGGGAGCTTCGGGCGGAGCCTGCTGCGGCGCGGGCGCGGCTACCACGGGCACCGGGAGCTGTGGAACCACCGGCGCGGGCACGGACGGTGCGGGCGGAATCGCCATCGGCACGCTCGGCGCGGGCGGGGCCGGCACCGGGATCGGCGGGATCGGAATCAACAGCAGGAGAAGCGGAGTCGCGGAACCGACAGCCGCCGAACCGACAGCGGCCGAACCGACAGCCGCGGAGCCGACAGCGGCGGAGCCGGTGCCGAGAACAGCCGAGCCCGTCCCGGCGAGCGCCGCCGAACCGGTACCGAGCAGCACGCCCAACCCAGCGGACCCTGAACCGAGCACCACGCCCAGCCCGGCCGAACCAGTCCCCAGCGCCGCGCCCAAACCAGCCGAACCCGTACCGAGGACGACGCCGAGACCCGCCGAACCCGTGCCGAGCAGCACGCCTAACCCGGCCGATCCGGTGCCGAGTGCCACACCTAAACCAGCCGAACCGGTGCCGAGTACCGCACCGAGGCCCGCCGATCCGGTGCCGAGCCCGAGTGCCAAGCCGGCCGAGCCGGTGCCGAGTACCGCTGCCGCACCGGCCGATCCGGTTGCGAGGGCGGCGGACCCGGTGCCGAGCACGGTGCCGACACCGGCGGAACCGGTGCCCAATACCGCGGACCCGGCGGCGGACCCGGTACCCAGGATTACTCCGAGGCCCGCGGACCCGGTGCCGAGCAGTGCGCCCAGGCCGGCGGCCGATCCCGAGCCGACCGCCTGCGTCGGCTGGATCGGAGGCTGCGCGACCTCGACGGGTTGGGGCTGGACGGGCGTTCGCTGTCCGGGAATGGTCATCGGCGTCCACTGTTCCGCGACCTCGGGAACCGCATCGGACTCCGGGCAACCCGCACTCAATGAACAACCGGGCTGCGCCAGCACGTCGGCCTGTGCGGGCGCCGCCGGTCTGGCATAGCCGTCAGGCTGCGCGAAAGCGGCCATGGGACCGAGTAGCGCGAAGCCGGAAACCAGCCCGGCTACCGCGAATACCCGGAACATGCGACCAATGGCCATGCGCCAGCCTTCCCCTTCATCACATACAGCGCAGTTCTCATGCCCGGTCGCAACACTCTCCGGGACTTATACGGACGAGATATAAGAGTAAACGGCGTCGCGATCTTGCGCAGAGAGACTGCGGAACTGTGACAGGGCCCTCGAGCTGAGGAGTAGCTGGCGAAGGTGCTCAGGCGCCGTAGACCGGCTCCGGCGGCACGGCTTTGGCGAGCAGATCCTGGACCACCGGGCCCAGTTCGGCGGGATTCCAGCGGGCGCCCTTGTCCACCGCCGCGCCGTGCCGCCAGCCGTCGGCCACCGCGACTTTGCCGGCTTCGACCTCGAACATCCGTCCGGTGATACCGGCGGACTCGGCGCTACCGAGCCAAACCACCAGCGGTGACACGTTTTCCGGCGCCATGGCGTCGAATCCGCCGTCCTCGGGCGCGGCCATCGTCTCGGCGAACACGGTCTCGGTCATGCGCGTGCGCGCGGCGGGCGCGATCGCGTTCACGGTGACGCCGTAGCGCGCGAATTCGGCGGCGGCCGTGAGCGTCAGGCCCGCGATGCCCGCCTTGGCTGCCCCGTAGTTGCTCTGGCCGACGCTGCCCTGCAGGCCCGCCCCGGAGCTGGTGTTGATGATGCGCGCGTCGACCGGGTTGCCCGCTTTGCTTTCCGCGCGCCAGTATTCGATCGCGTGCCGCATGGTGGCGAAGTGGCCCTTGAGGTGTACGCGAATCACCGCGTCCCACTCGTCCTCGGACAGGTTGGCCAGCATCCGGTCGCGCACAAAACCGGCATTGTTGACGAGCACGTCCAGGCGGCCGAAGGTGTCGACGGCGGTGCGGATCAGGTTGCGGGCGCCCGCCCAGTCGGCGACGTCGTCACCGTTGGCCACGGCTTCGCCGCCGAGCGCCTTGATCTCCGAAACCACTTGCTGGGCCGGGGTTTCGGCGGTGGGGTCGCCGTTCAGCGCCGAGCCCAGGTCGTTCACCACGACCTTCGCGCCGGCGGCCGCGAAAGCCAGCGCGTGTGCCCGGCCGATGCCGCGGCCCGCGCCGGTGACGATGACGACGCGCCCGGCGCAGAGCTGGGCGTCCTTGCTCACTTCAGCCATACCTGTTGTCCCTCTTTCGGATTGGTGAGTTCAGCGCAGCGCGGCGGTAGAGGCCGCGAGGAAGGCCGGGCGCTCGCCGCCCCCGTGCACCAGCAGGGTCGCGCCGCTGACGTAGGCGGCCAGCGGCGAGGCGAGGAAGGCTGCGCAGCGGCCGATGTCCTCGGGGTCGGCCATCCGGCCCAGCGGAATGGTCTCGGCGACCGCGGCGATGCCGTTCTGATCCCCGTAGTGCAGTTCGCTCTGCTCGGTTCGGACCATGCCGACGACCAGCGAATTGACCCGCACCTTCGGCGCCCACTCCACCGAGAGCGACTGGGTCAGGCTGTCGATGCCCGCCTTGGCCGCGCCGTAGGCCGCGGTGCCCGGCGAGGGCCGGTGCCCGCTGACGCTGGACACCATGACGATCGAGCCGCCGTCCGGCTGCTGCTGCATCACCGCGTTGGCCACCTGCGAAACCAGCAGCGGAGCAAGCAGATTCAGTTCCACGATCTTCGAATGAAAGTTCTTGCTGGCCTGCGCGGCGAGCGCGAACGGCGCGCCACCGGCATTGTTGACGACGTGGTCGAGGCGGCCGTGTTTGCGCACGATGGTCTCGATCAGTCCGTTGACCGAATCCCCGTCGCGCACATCGCAGGGCAGGAACTCGATCTCCCGTCCGTCGCAGGACACCGGCGCCTCGGCCGGTCGGCGCGCGCACGCGATGACGGTCGCGCCCGCCGCCAGGAAGGCCTTGCTCACTCCGGCGCCGACGCCTCGCACACCGCCGGTGACGAGAACAACGCGGCCGGACAGGTCGATTTCGAGAGCCACCGTGCTAACCTACCAAGCAACTGCTTGCTTCGGCAATGATCGTGGCGATTGCCTACCGGTCGCCCGAAAAGGTCAGCTCATTCACAGCACGATGGGACATTCGATGGGGATCAACCGTCACACCGAAACCGCAGGCGTCGAAGTCGTCACGGTCGACTATCCGCCGGTCAACGCCCTCCCCTCGGATGGCTGGTTCGCCCTCGCCGACGCGATCCGCGAAGCCGGGCGCAACCCGGAGACCCGGGTCGTCGTGCTGCGCGCCGAGGGCCGCGGGTTCAATGCGGGCGTCGACATCAAGGAAATGAACGAGGACATCGGGCACGCCAAGCTCATCGCCGCCAACCACGGCTGCTTCGAGGCCTTCGCGGCCGTCTACGACTGCCAGGTGCCGGTGGTCACCGCCGTCAACGGCTTCTGCCTCGGCGGCGGCATCGGCCTGGTCGGCAACTCCGATGTCATCGTCGCCTCCGACGACGCGACCTTCGGCCTGCCCGAGGTGGACCGCGGCGCCTTGGGCGCGGCCACTCATCTGGCGCGGCTCGTCCCCCAGCATCTGATGCGGACCATGTTCTACACCGCGGGCAAGCTCACCGCCCAGCAGCTGCACCATTTCGGCTCGGTGTACAAGGTGGTGCCGCGCGACGAACTCGACGCCGCGGCAATGGAAGTCGCGAAGAACATCGCGAGCAAGGACGGCCGCGTCATCCGCGCCGCCAAGCGCGCGCTCAACGGCATCGACGTGCAGGACGTGCACCGGTCCTACCGCTACGAGCAGGGTTTCACCATGGAACTCAACCTCGCCGGCGTGGCCGACGAGATCCGGGCGCGCTTCGACGACGATCTGGCCGCACAGAAGAAGGGGAAGTAAGTCATGCGCGACAAGCGAATGTCGCTCGACGATGTGGTCGGCGAGCTGCGCAGCGGGATGACGATCGGCATCGGCGGCTGGGGCTCCCGGCGCAAGCCGCTCGCCTTCGTCCGCGCCCTGTTGCGTTCGGATATCACCGATTTGACCGTCGTCACCTACGGCGGACCGGATCTGGGTCTGCTGTGTTCGGCGGGCAAGGTGCGAAAGGCCTACTACGGCTTCGTCTCCCTGGATTCCGCGCCGTTCTATGATCCGTGGTTCGCCAAGGCGCGCACCGGCGGCGAGATCACCGTGCGCGAGATGGACGAGGGCATGGTCAAGTGTGGTTTGCAGGCGGCTGCCGCACGGCTGCCGTTCCTGCCGATTCGCGCCGGATTGGGTTCCGCCGTCCTCGATTTCTGGGACGGCGAGCTGAAGACCGTCGAGTCGCCGTACCCGACCGACGGCAAGACCGAAACCCTCGTCGCCATGCCGGCGCTGCATCTCGATGCCGCGTTCGTGCACCTGGATCTCGCCGACAAGCACGGCAATGCCGCCTACACCGGCGTCGATCCCTACTTCGACGACCTGTACTGCCTGGCCGCCGAGCGCCGCTACCTGTCGGTGGACCGGCTGGTGGAGACCGAGGAATTGGTGAAAGCCGTTCCACACCAATCGATCATCCTCAATCGCATGATGGTCGACGGCGTGGTCGAGGCGCCGGGCGGCGCGCACTTCACCTTCTCGGGCAGCTACGGCCGCGACGAGAAGTTCCAGCGCCACTATGTCGAGGCCGCCAAGACGCCCGAATCGTGGGCCGAGTTCAAGGCGCGCTACCTGGACGTGTCCGAGGATGAATACCAGGCCGCCGTCCGCGCTTTCGCCGAGGAGCAGAAGTGAGCAGTACTGAAACCATTACCCGGGCCGAGGTCTGCGTGGTCGCGGCGGCCGAAATCTTCCGCGGCGCGGGCGAGATCATGGCCAGCCCGATGTCCACCGTCACCACCATCGGCGCGCGTCTGGCCCGGCTCACCTTCGAGCCGGACCTGCTGCTCTCCGACGGTGAGGCGCTGTTCTTCGCCGAAGTTCCGGCGATCGGGGGCAAAGCGCCGATCGAGGGGTGGATTCCGTTCGCCAAGGTGTTCGACGTCGTCGCCTCCGGCCGCCGGCACGTGGTGATGGGCGCGAATCAGATCGACAAGTACGGCAACCAGAATCTGTCGGCCTTCGGTGCGCTGCAACAGCCTTCCCGGCAGATGTTCGGTGTGCGCGGCGCGCCCGGCAACACCATCAACCACGCCACCAGCTACTTCGTGCCCAAGCACAACCGGCGGGTGTTCTGCGAGACCGTCGACATCGTCTCCGGGATCGGCTACGACAAGATCGATCCGGACAACCCGGCCTACCGCTTCCACCACCTGCACCGGGTGGTCTCCAACCTGGGCGTGTTCGACTTCAACGGCCCCGATCACACGCTGCGCGCGCTGTCGCTGCACCCCGGGGTGACACCGGCCGAGGTCGCCGAGAACACCTCCTTCGAAATCGCGGATCTCGGCGAAGCGGGCGAAACCCGTTGGCCCACCGAAGAAGAGCTGCGGATCATCCGTACCGTGCTGGATCCCAAGGGTTTCCGGGAAAAGGAGGTGCAGGCATGAGCGGACGGCTGCGCACTCCGCTGACCGAGCTGGTCGGCATCGAGCATCCGATCGTGCAGACCGGGATGGGCTGGGTCGCCGGACCGGGGCTGGTCTCGGCGACCGCGAACGCGGGCGGGCTGGGCATTCTGGCCTCGGCCACCATGACTTTCGCCGAACTGGAAGCGGCCATCGCCAAGACCAAGGCGCAGACGGACAAGCCGTTCGGGGTGAATATCCGCGCCGACGCGACCGATGCCCCGGAGCGCATCGAGTTGCTCATCCGGGAGCGGGTGCAGGTCGCGTCCTTCGCGCTCGCGCCCAAGAAGGAGCTCATCGCTCGCCTGAAAGACGCGGGCGTGGTGGTTGTTCCGTCGATCGGCGCGGCCAAGCACGCGGTGAAGGTGGCGTCCTGGGGCGCCGACGCGGTGATCGTGCAGGGCGGCGAGGGCGGCGGCCACACCGGCCCGGTCGCGACCACGCTGCTGCTGCCGTCGGTGCTCGACGCCGTGGACATCCCGGTGGTGGCCGGCGGCGGCTTCTTCGACGGCCGCGGCCTGGCCGCCGCGCTGTCCTACGGTGCGGCCGGCGTGGCGATGGGCACCCGATTCCTGCTCACCCAGGAGAGCAGCGTGCCCGAGGCGGTCAAACGCGAGTATCTGGCGCGCGGCCTGCAAGACACCATCGTCTCCACCAAGGTCGACGGCATGCCGCACCGCGTACTCGACACCGAACTCGTGCGAAAGCTGGAACATTCGGGCCGGGCTCGCGGTTTCGCGGCCGCCGCCTCGAACGCGCTGAAGTTCAAGGGCATGACCGGCATGAAATGGTCGACCATCGTCAAAGACGGCCTGGCCATGCGTAAACACAAGGACCTGACCTGGTCGCAGGTGATCATGGCCGCCAACACCCCGATGCTGCTGAAAGCCGGTCTGGTGGAAGGCGATACGCAGGCCGGAGTGCTGGCGGCCGGTCAGGTCACCGGCATCATCGAGGACCTGCCGACGGTCGAAGAACTGATCGACCGCATCATCACCGACGCGCTGGCCCGCATCAGCGCGGTCTCGGCGCTGCCGGTCGAATCCCCGGCGACCGTGACCCAGTCCTGACGTTGCCGAACGCGCGCCTCCGTCCGGTGGACGGGGGCGCGTTCCGGTCTCCGCCCGGCAGAACCGGACCTACCAGGGCAGCTGCGCGTACACGGTGTCGTCCTCCGCACCCCAGCGATAGCCCCAGAGCTGGCCGGTCGGGCCGTCCGCGGGCAGGGTGGCGAGCGCGACGCTGACCTCCGCGCCCTGCTCAGCGGTGCGGAAGCCGCTGTTCCCGTTGAACTCGGTGGCGCAGTAGCCGGGATTGGCGGCGTTGACCTTGATCGGGGTGTCCCAGAGTTCCTTGGCGTACATGGCGGTGACCATGTTCAGCGCGGCCTTCGAGGCCGGGTAGGGAATGGCCGCGGCCGGCCACAGCGGGCTCGTCTGGTCCATGAGGAAACCGATGGAACCGACTTCACTGGACACCTGGACGATGCGGGCCGCCGGGGCGTTGCGCAGCAACGGCAGCAGCGCGTTGGTCACCGCGACCACACCGAAGACGTTGGTTTCGAAGACTTCTCGCATCGCGTTCAGAGCGGTTTCCGAGGGCTGACCGAAATCGCCCGCGATGCCCGCGTTGTTCACCAGGACGTCCAGGTGACCGAATTCCGCCGCGATCCAGTCGGCGGCTCGGGCGATGGAGCCGGCATCGGTGGCATCGATTTCCAGCGGGCGCGCGTCGATCCCCGCCGCGGCCAGTTTCGCCACCGCTTCGGCGCCGCGTTCGGCGGATCGGGCCCCCACCAGAACCGTCATACCGCGCTCGCCCAGCTGTCGGGCGGTTTCGTAGCCGATGCCCCTGTTGGCACCGGTGATCAGGGCAATCTGCTTCGTTGTCGTCATGGGATCGAGCCTGGCAGCGCCGAAACGGCCCGGGGAGGACCACTTCAGCCTGGTACAGGCTGTACCACCCACCGGATGGCCATCGCGCCCGATACTGGATGGGTGACCGATCGAACCGAGTTGGCGAAATTCCTGCGCGCCCGCCGCGGCAAGCTGCGCCCGGCCGACGTGGGCCTGCCCGAGATCGGGCAGCGCCGGACGCCGGGACTGCGCCGCCAAGAGGTGGCTCAGCTCGCCGGGATCTCGGTGGACTACTACATCCGGATGGAACAGGCGCGCGGGGCGAAGCCGTCCCGGCAGGTGCTGGCGGCGGTCGGCCGGGCACTGCTGCTCAGCACCGACGAACGCGAGTACCTGTTCCGGATCGCCGGCGAGAACCCGCCGCCGACCTCGGGACCGAATCGCATTGTCTCCCAAGCAGTCCGCGTATTGCTCGACAATACGACCGTGCCCGCCTACGTGGTGGACGCCTGCTACGAGATCCTGGCCTGGAACCGGATGGCCGTGCCGTTCGTCGGCGATCTCGCGCAGGTTCCCGCGGCCGACCGGAATATGGTGCGCTGGATGTTCCGGCTGCCCGACGACGCCGAACCCTGGTCGGAACCCGCGTCGGTGGATTTCGCCCGCTCCACCGTCGCCGATCTGCGCGCGGTCTACGCGCGCTATCCCGGCAATCCGGCGCTGGCCGAGTTGGTCACCGAATTGCTCGGCACCTCTGGACATTTCGCGCGGATGTGGGCCGATCACGATGTCGAGGTGCGCCGCGGGCACTACAAACGGGTCCAGCACCCGGAGCTCGGTCCGCTCGAATTCGACTGCCAGGTCCTGCACATCTCGGACAGCGATCAGCGCATCATCGTGTACTGCCCGGAACCCGGCTCGCCCACCGCCGCGGTGTTCGCACGGCTCCGCGCGTCGGCCGAACCGCTGCACGGCTCGCTCATGTGCCCGAATATCGCCGCCGAAGCCCAGGTTTCGGCTCGACCAGAATCAGCTCAGGCACGCTTGACGCACCTGAGCTGACCTCAGCGGCGGATCAGACGCGCTCGATGATGGTGACATTGGCGGTGCCGCCGCCCTCGCAGATGGTGAGCAGCCCGTAGCGGCCGTTCACCCGCTCCAGTTCGTTGAGCAGAGTCGCGAAGAGTTTCGCGCCGGTCGCGCCCAGCGGGTGGCCCAGGGCGATCGCGCCGCCGTTCACGTTCACCTTGTCCGGGTTGATGCCGGTTTCCTTGATCCAGGCCAGCACCACGGGCGCGAAAGCCTCGTTGATCTCGGCGACATCGATGTCGTCGATGGACAGGCCGGTCTTCTCCAGCGCCCACTTGGTCGCCGGAATCGGGCCGGTGAGCATCATGATCGGGTCGGCGCCCCGGGCGCTCACGTGATGAATGCGGGCGCGCGGCGTCAAGCCGTACTCCTGTACCGCCCACTCCGAGGCGAGCAGCGTGGCGCTCGCGCCGTCGGAGATCTGACTGGCGACGGCGGCGGTGAGCGAACCACCCTCGGCCAGCACCTTCAGCCCCGCCATCTTCTCCAGGCTGGTTTCGCGCGGGCACTGGTCGATGCTGAAGTCGCCCACCGGGACGATCTCGTTGTCGAAGCGGCCGTTCTTGATCGCGTCACGCGCCCGGTCGTGGCTGCGCAGCGCCCACTGCTCCATTTCCAGCCGGCTGATGCCCCACTTGTCGGCGATCATCTGCGCGCCGTTGAACTGCGACACCTCGCCGGTGCCGTAGCGGTGGTCCCAGCCCGCCGCGCCGACGAACGGGGAATCGAACCCGTACTCCTTGCCCGCCAGCATGGCGGCGGAGATCGGGATGGCGCTCATGTTCTGCACGCCACCCGCGACGATCACCTCGGCCGTGCCGCTCATAATGGCCTGCGCGCCGAAATTGATGGCCTGCTGGGAAGATCCGCACTGCCGGTCCACCGTCACACCCGGGACTTCCTCGGGGAAGCCCGCGGTCAGCCAGGCGGTGCGGCCGATATTGCCGGCTTGCGGACCGATGTTGTCGACGCAGCCCACAATCACGTCGTCGACATTGCCCGGGTCGATCGGGCTGCGGTCGAGCAGCCCCTTCAACACGGCCGCGCCGAGGTCCGCCGGGTGCACGGCGGCCAGCGCGCCGTTCTTCTTGCCGACCGGGGTGCGCACCGCGTCGATCACATAGGCGTCCCGGACCGGGGCGTACGGGCGGCGGGTGGGTGCAGACATGGGGAGCTCCAAATCAACTGTGCTGCACGGTCAAACCGTCGAGCACGATGGTCAGATACTGCTTGGCGAGGTTTTCCACGGTGATGGGACCGCCCGGCTGATACCAGCGGACCGCGACCCACACCGTGTCCCGCAGGAACCGGTAGGCCAGTTCGACATCGAGTTCGGCCCGGAAGCTGCCGTCGGCGACGCCGTTGGTGAGCACTTTGTGCCAGAGTTCGCGGAATTCGTTGTTGTATTCGTCGATGTAGGCGAAGCGTTCGGCGCCGCGCAGACGCTTGGCTTCGGCCTGGTAGATGGCTACCGCGGCGTGGAAGCGATCGAATGATTCGTAGGAGGCGAGGACCAGGGCTTCGAGGGTGTCGCGCGAGCTCAGGCCGGAGGTGACGATTTCCCGGTAGCGCCCGAACAGGTCGTCGAGGAAGCCGCGCAGGATCTCGTCCACCATGGATTCCTTGGAATCGAAGTGGTGGTAGAGGCTGCCGGATAGTATTCCGGCCGCGTCGGCGATATCGCGGACGGTTGTGGCACGCAGCCCGCGCTGGGCGAACAGATCGGCCGCCAGCAAGAGCAGTTCGTTGCGCCGTGCCGATTTCGAGGCTTCTGCTGATTTCGAGGCGTCAGGTGCGGTCACATAGCCGATCGTACAACCAAGCATTTGCTTGGTCCAGGGCGGTATAAATCAACCCCCTTCTACCGGCGCGGATGCTCAGCGGAACGAGTAGCGTAAGGGCGAGGAGACGGACAGGTCGGCTAGCAGTCGATCACAGATGACGACCGGTGATATCCCCGCCCGCGCTAGCCGGGCGACCAGCGCCAATCGTCGTTCGGGACTGTCCCATTCGACAGTGAGTGGGCCGCGGCCAGGCCCGGCATCCACGGTCGCCAGCACGCGCGGCGGGCCGTCCGGCGTGGGTTCCTCGACGAGTTTGAGGATCATGCCGCGCTGCCACGCGCGGTAGGTGTCCATATCCGCGCCGATCACCAATTTGTCGGTGGCGGCGCATAATCCCTGCGCGATCTCGTCGTCGATGGCGACTCGATCGAAGCGGAACTGGCGGCAGCGGCGCACCACCTCGAGCAGATCGGCGCGCACCTCACACATCAGCTCGGCCTGCCGTTGCCGGCGCAGCTCGGGTTCGGTCTGCGCGATCGATGCGTGGTCCAGCCCGAGCCGCCTGGCGCGCTCGTGGTCGCGCTGCATATCCGCGCGTAGCGCACCGCGCGGATCGCGCGCGACCTCGCCTTCGTCGACCGCGTACTGCTCGAGTATCTGCGCGGCCCGGGAAGCTGTGATTCGCTCCGAACGATGGTCCATCAGCTCGGCGCCGAAAGTGAGCGCGGCGAGAACCATGCTGTCCAGTCTTCGCCTGGCCAGCACGACTTCGCGCACCAAATCGAGTTCCAGTTGTTCGCGGGCATGTGGGCGATCCAGGCCCATAGCCATCGCCCCTCACGGGAGTTTGCGGGATCCGACCTCCCCCAGCATGGCACACCGGAGGGGTCGACACGCAATGGTTTTTCACCGGAGCTCATGCCCGTAAGCAGCGCAAATAGCGGATGTACGGAGGCGTTCGCACTCTTGCGCGCGGAAGCGCCGCCGCCATCGGATGACAGACAGCAGGCGCACCGGGCGACCGCGGGCAGCGCACCCGCCGCCCGCGATCGAGCCCGGGAGCAAACGCTGTGAAATCAGGCGCGCTGACTGCTGATCGAAACGACCTCACCGGTCAGATAAGTCGTGTAATCGCTGGCGAGCATGGCGATGGTGGCCGCCACCTCCCACGGTTCGGCGGCCCGGCCGAAGGCTTCGCGTTCGGACAACCGGTCCAGCAGTTCCGGTGAACTCACCTTGTCGAGGAACGCGTGGCGAGCGATGCTCGGCGAAACCGCGTTGATCCGAACACCCAATTCGGCGGCTTCCACGGCACTACACCGGGTCAGCGCCATGACGCCGGCCTTCGCGGCCGCATAGTGGGCTTGACCGTATTGCGCCCGCCAGCCGAGCACACTCGCGTTGTTCACGATCACCCCGCCGTGTCCCGCGTCGCGGAAGTAGCCCAAAGCGGCCCGGGTGCAACGGAAGGTCCCGTTGAGGGTGATGTCCAGGACGCGGTCCCACTGTTCGTCGGTCATGTCGACGACCGGGGTCTCACCGCCGAGCCCGGCATTGTTCACCATGATGTCGACCCGGCCCAGCGCCTCGGCCGCCCCGCGCACCAGCGCGTTCACCTGTTCGGTGCTCTGCACGTCACACGCGATGGCCGCGACCCGGCGGTCCGGGAATTCACCCTTGAGCTCGACTTCGGTTTCGGCCAGCCGTCTTTCGTGCCAGTCCGAGACCACGACGTCCGCGCCCTCGGCGAGCAGCCGGCGGGCGGTGGCGGATCCGATGCCGGTCCCCGCGGCGGCGGTGATGACAGCGGTGCGTCCGGTGAGCAGACCGTGCCCCGGAACGGGTTGCGGCGCAACGGAAAGATCAGCCATTATCGCGCCTCTCGCGGCAGACCGAGCACCCGCTCGGAGATGATGTTGCGCTGCACTTCGTTCGAACCTCCGTAGATCGTGTCGGCACGGGTGAACAGGTACATCCGCTGCCATTCGTTGAGATCGTCGTTGTCGTCGGCGATCAGGCCCTTGGGTCCGAGTACCGCCATGGCGAGTTCGCCGAGTCCGCGATGCCAGTTGGCCCACAGCAGTTTCGACACCGAGGCCTGCCCGCTGTCGTCCACCGCGGCGGTCGCCATGGTGCGCAGTGCGTGGGCGCGCATGACGCGCAGGCCGACCCACGCCCGGTCGATCCGGTCCGCGATCAGCGGGTCCTCGGCCGCACCGGTACGCCGGGCCAGCGCCTCGATGTCGGCGAGCTCGCGCGCGAAACGGATCTGCTGGCCGAGGGTGGAGACGCCGCGCTCGAAGGCCAGCGTGCCCATGGCGATGCGCCAGCCCTCCCCCGGTGCGCCGACCACGAGATCGGCGGCGGTGCGGGCATTGTCGAAGAAGACCTCGTTGAACTCCGAGGTCCCGGTGAGCTGGATGATCGGGCGCACCTCGATGCCCGGCTGATTCATCGGAACCAGCAGGTAGGAAAGGCCCTTGTGGCGCACCGAGCCCTTTTCGGTGCGGGCGATGACGAAGCACCAGTCCGCGACGTGTGCCAGCGAGGTCCAGATCTTCTGGCCGTTGACGGACCATTCGTCGCCGTCGAGGTGTGCGGAGGTGCTGACCGCGGCCAGGTCCGAGCCCGCGCCCGGTTCGGAGTAGCCCTGGCACCACAGTTCGGTGACATTGCGGACCCCGGGCAGGAAGCGGTCCTTCTGCGCCTGGGTACCGAAGGCGAGCAGCGTGGGGCCGAGCAGTTCCTCACCGACATGCGAAACTCGCGCGGGCGCATCGGCTTTGGCGTATTCCTCGTGAAAGATCACCTGCTGGGCAACGGTCGCCTCGCGTCCGCCGTACTCCTTGGGCCAGCCCAGACACGTCCACCCGGCCGCGGCCAGGTGCCGGTCCCAGGCCAGGCGCTCGTCGTGCGCCTCGTGTTCGCGGCCGGGGCCGCCGAGTCCGCGCAACTCGCGGAATTCGCCGTTGAGGTTCTCTTCCAGCCACTCCCGCACTTCCGCGGAAAAGGCCGCATCGGATGCGGCGGTACTGGAATCTGAGGTCTGGATCGCAACCACGACGGTAGGATAACCTACCAAGCACTTGCTTTGTTAGCCTCCAACGTAGCGACTGGTCGCAGGTCGCTCGAGAAGGTCAGCGGAACGGCCCAGCGGACGGTGAGGACAACCGTGACAACCCCTGCACAGACGACCCCGATGGCACTGCACGACGCCGCGCGGACATATGGCGACGCACTCGCCCTCGCCGACGGCCCGGTCCGGCTCACCTGGAACCAGCTGCTCGACGCGGTCCAGGAGGTCGCGCGCGCGTTGATCGCACGCGGGGTGCGGCCCGGCGACCGCGTCGCCATGTGGGCGCCCAATACCCAGCACTGGGTGATCGCCGCGCTCGGCGCGCATTACGTGGGCGCGGCGCTGGTGCCGTTGAACACCCGGTATGTCGCCGAGGAAGCCGCCGACGTGCTGGCCCGGGTGCACGCGAAGGCGCTGTTCATCGCCGGCCCCTTCCTCGGCCGGGACCGGCTGACGGAATTGCGCGCCGCCGCACCGTCTTTGGCTATCGACACGGTCGTCGTGATTCCGGTCGAGCCCGATACCTCGGTGCCGGCCGACGCGTACACGCTGAACTTCGCGGACCTGGCCGGCATCGCGTCCGAGGTATCGGTGGCCGACGCGTACAAGCGGGCCGAGGCCGTCGGCCCCGACGATGTGTCCGACATCCTGTTCACCTCCGGCACCACCGGGCGCAGCAAGGGGACGCTGATCGCGCACCGGCAGGCGCTGGCGGTGGTCCGCGCCTGGGCCGAGTGCACCACGCTGCATTCCGGTGACCGGTACCTCGTGGTGAGCCCGTTCTTCCACAACTTCGGTTACAAGGCGGGCATTCTCGCGTGCCTGGTGAGCGGCGCGACGATCGTGCCGCAGGCGACCTTCGACGTACCCCAGACGATGCGGCTGGTCGACGAGGAGAAGATCACCGTATTGCCGGGGCCGCCGACCATCTACCAGACGATCCTGGACTTTCCCCAGCGTGCCGAGTTCGATCTGAGTTCGCTGCGCGTGGCGGTGACCGGCGCGGCGACGGTGCCGGTCGTGCTGGTCGAGCGGATGCGGTCGGAGCTCCGGTTCGACGTCGTCATCACGGGTTACGGACTGTCCGAGGCCGCCGGGTTCGGCACGATGTGCCGCGCCGACGACGACGCCGAGACCATCGCCAACACCTGTGGACGACCGATCGCCGATTTCGAACTGCGGCTCGGCGGGGTGGGTGAGCACAGCGACGCCGGTGAGGTGCTGTTGCGCGGGCCGAACGTGATGCTCGGTTATCTGGACGATCCCGAAAGCACCGCCGAGACCATCGATGCCGACGGCTGGCTGCATACCGGTGACATCGGCACGCTCGACGAACGCGGTTACCTGAAGATCACCGACCGGCTCAAGGACATGTACATCTCGGGCGGGTTCAACGTGTACCCGGCCGAGGTCGAACAGGCGCTGGCCCGGCTCGACGGTGTCGCCGAATCCGCGGTCATCGGCGTGCCCGATACCCGGATGGGCGAGGTCGGCAAGGCGTACGTGGTGCGCAAGCCGGGCGCCACGCTGACCGAGGAACAGGTGCGGGCGCACGCCTCGACCGTGCTCGCCAATTTCAAGGTGCCCCGGTTCGTCGAATTTCGCGATCAGCTGCCCTACAGCGCCGCCGGGAAAGTGCTCAAGCGGGAACTGCGCGCGAACTCGGCGCGCGGAGGCGGCAGCGGAGCGTAGCCATGCGAGGCGCAGCGAGCACCGCAATCAAACATCGTGAGGAGAACAAATGACCGAGGACGCGGTCCCCGACGAGGGCGAAGTCGTCACCTATGCGGTCCGGGGGCGAGTCGCGATCGTCACGCTGAATCGGCCGGACTACCGCAACGCCCAGAACTCGGTGATGACCTACGCCCTGGACGCCGCGTTCGAGCGCGCCGTCGAGGACCCCGAGGTCGGCGTGATCGTCTTGGCGGGCAACGGAAAACATTTCAGCGCTGGCCATGACATCGGCACGCCGGGCCGGGATCACCATGTGCGGTACCAGAACAAGGCCGCGCTGTGGTGGGACCATGTCGACAAGGCCGGCGGCGACCAGCGTTTCGCGCGTGAGACCGAGGTGTATCTCGGCATGTGCCGGCGCTGGCGCGAGATCCCGAAGCCGACCATCGCGATGGTGCAGGGCGCGTGCATCGCGGGCGGGCTCATGCTGGCCTGGGTGTGCGATCTGATCATCGCCGCCGACGACGCGTTCTTCTCCGATCCCGTGGTGCGCATGGGCATCCCCGGCGTCGAGTACTTCGCGCATCCGTGGGTGATGGGTCCGCGCGCGGCCAAGGAGTTCCTGTTCACCGGTGACCGGTTCGACGCGGCGCAAGCCAAAGAATGGGGCATGGTCAACCGCGTGGTGCCGCGTGCGGAACTCGAGGCCGAGACCCTGGCGCTGGCCGAAAAGATCGCCACCATGCCGCAATTCGGGCTCGCGCTGACCAAGAAGGCGGTCAACCAGGCCGAGGACCTGATGGGCATGCGCTCCGGCATGGACTCGGTGTTCGGCCTGCACCACTTCGCGCACGCGCACAACGCCGAGGTCGGCGCGGACTCGCTGGGCGGAATGAACGCCAAGTCGATGAAGGCGACCGCGACTCAGCAGAACGGGACAACGTAAGTGGATCTGGATTTCGATCAGGCGACACAGGATTTCCAGCGGGAAGTCCGTGAGTTCCTGGCCGCCAACACACCGAAGACGCCCCTGGCCTCGATGGACACCAAGGCCGGATTCGAAGCGCACCGCGATTGGGAACGCACTCTCGCCGACGCCCGGCTGTCCGTGGTCTCCTGGCCAGGCGAATACGGCGGCCGGGACGCCTCGCTGCTGGAATGGGTGTTGTTCGAACAGGAGTACTACGCCGCGGGCGCACCCGGACGGGTCAGCCAGAACGGCATCTTCCTGCTCGCGCCGACGCTGTTCGAGCACGGCACGCCCGAGCAGCTGGAGCGGATCATGCCGCGGATGGCGCGCGGCGACGACATCTGGGCGCAGGCCTGGTCCGAGCCCGAAGCGGGCAGCGACCTGGCCGGTATCCGCTCCACCGCCCGGCGCACCGACGGCGGCTGGCTGCTCAGCGGCCAGAAGACCTGGAGTTCACGAGCCGCGTTCGCGGACTGGGCCTTCGGACTCTTCCGCAGCGACCCGGAAGCCGAACGGCACCGCGGCCTCACCTATGTGATGTTCCCGCTGAACGCCGACGGGGTGTCGGTACGGCCGATACCGCAACTCGACGGTGAACCCGGGTTCGCCGAGATCTTCCTCGACGACGTGTTCGTACCCGACCGCGATGTGATCGGCGCGGTGAACGAGGGCTGGCGGGTGGCCATGAGCACCTCCAGCAACGAGCGCGGCCTGTCGCTGCGCAGCCCCGGCCGGTTCAGCGCGACCGCGCAGCGCCTGGTCGACCTGTGGCTGGAGGTCGGCGACCGCACCAATACCGCCCAGCGGGACGCGGTGGTGGACGCCTGGCTCGGCAGCGAGGCCTACCGGCTGCACACCTTCGGCACCGTCACCCGGCTCAACGAGGGCGGCAAGCTCGGCGCGGAATCCTCGATCACCAAGGTCTTCTGGTCCGAACTCGATATCGCCATGCACGAAACCGCCCTGGACGTCCTGGGTTCCGCGGGCGAACTGACCGGGCCGTGGACCGACGGCTACCTGTTCTCGCTGTCCGGCCCGATCTACGCCGGCACCAACGAGATTCAGCGCAATATCATCGCCGAGCGGCTGCTCGGACTACCGAGAGGGAGCAGCCGATGAGGTTCGCGCTCAGCCCGGAACAACTCGACTTCGGCACCAGCGTCCGCAAGTTGCTCGACGCCGGGCAGACGCCCGCCGTGGTGCGCGCGTGGGCCGCCGGTGACGCGCGCGCCGGACGGGGCTTGATTCGTCAGCTCGCGAATTCCGGTGTGCTCGGGCTCGCCATCGACGAGGACAACGGCGGCGTCGGCGCGGAGCCGATCGATCTGGTGGTCGCGTTCCTGGAGATCGGCCGGGCCGGTGTTCCCGGCCCGCTGGTCGAGACCGCCGCCGCGATTCCCGCCCTGTTGCAAGCGCTGCCGGACACCGAACTGGCGCAGCGCTGGCTGCCCGGATTCGCCGAGGGCACCGCGCTCGGCACGATCGCTTTCGCCGCCCCGGACCAGGAACCCGTTGTCCTGGACGCGGATACGGCGGAGGTCGTGCTGGTGGTGGACGGGGCCGAACTGTGTCAGGCCGAGCACCGGACGCTCGTGCGTTCGATCGACCCCGCCCGGCGATTGTTCACCGTCAGCCCGGGTGAGCCGGTCGCCGAGGGTGCCGCGGTGGTCGAGGCCGCGGCCATCGCTTTCGACACCGGCGCGCTCGCCGGTGCGGCCCAGTTGCTCGGCGCGGGCCGTGCTCTGCTGCACCAGGCCACCGAATACGCCAAGCAGCGCAAGCAGTTCGGTAAACCGATCGGCGAATTCCAGGCGGTGAAGCAGAAGCTCGCCGACGTGCTGATCGCCCTGGACCTGGCCGAACCGCTGCTCTACCGAGCCGCCCTCACCATGGGCGAACCCACCCGCGGCCGTGACGTCTCGGCCGCCGTAATCACCTGTGGGGACGCCGCTTACGGAGCTGCGAGGGCCGCCCTGCAAGTGCACGGAGCCATCGGATACACCGCCGAATACGACCTGTCCCTGTGGCTGACCAAGGTGACTGCGCTTCGTTCCGCCTGGGGCACGCCGGATATGCACCGATCCCGAATCGCCCGCGCGCTACGCGACGAAGCGATCCAGGACCGCGCCCTCCGAGGGGAAGCATGAATTCCGCCGTCATCTCGCGCTCCCGCACCGCCGCGCACACCCTGGCGGCCGCATCGAATCCCGCTACACCCGCACACGCTCCCGTCATCCCGGCGAACACCCGGACCCATCGTTACCAGGGAGGCAGGGTATGACCAGCGCGGAACACCAGGAGTTCACCGCCTCGGTGCGTGCGTTACTCACCAAGCACGCGGGCAGCGCGGCCGTGCGCGCCGCGATCGACACCGACGTCGGTTACGACGCCGCGTTGTGGCAGCGCCTCTGCGAACAGATCGGTGTCGCGGCCCTCGCTATTCCGGAGGAGTACGACGGCATCGGCGCCTCCCTGCTCGAATCCCTGTTGGTGGTCGGGGAATTGGGCCGCACCCTGGCCGACGTGCCGATGCTCGGCTCCGCCGTGCTGGGCGCGCAGGCCGTGCTGCTCTCCGGTGACACCGAAGCGTGCGCCCGGCTGCTGCCGGGCGTGGCCGAGGGCAGCCGGACGATCGCCCTGTGCTGGGCCGGCGCGGACGGCTGGGACGTGTTCGGCGTCCAGGCCGAAGGCGAAACACTCGGCGGCACAGCGCATTATGTACTCGGCGCGCACGCCGACACGCTGATCGTGATCACCGCGGACGGATTGTTCGAGGTCGCGCCCGACGCCGCGGGTGTCACCCGGCGGGCGGTCGCCACCATGGACCCCACTCGCAAACTCGCCGAGATCACCTTCGACGGTGTAACCGGTCACCGCCTCGGTGCTGCGGATCCCGCCGCGATCAGTACGCGCCTGCGCGAAATCGCCTGGGCCGCGGTGGCCGCCGAGCAGGTCGGCGCCATGCGGCAGTGCCTGGAGATCACCGTCGAATACACCAAGTCCCGAGTCCAGTTCGGCCGCGCCATCGGCGGCTTCCAAGCGCTCAAGCACCGGATGGCCGATATGTATGTGCTGCTGGAGTCGGCCCAGTCGGCCGCGCTCGCGGCAGCCGTCGCGGTCGCGGAGCACAGCCCGTCGGCGGCCGAGGACGTGTGGGCGGCCCGCCTGCACTGCTCGGAGGCCTTCACCCAGATCGTCGCCGAAACCGTGCAGCTGCACGGCGGCATCGCGATCACCTGGGAACACGACGCGCACCTGTTCTTCAAGCGCGCCCACGGGGACGCGCAGCTGTTCGGGAACCCGCGCAGACCGCTCGCCCGGACCGCGTGACTTCCCCGTCGTCCCGGCTGTCGCTTGCGCCGGGACGACGGGCCGGAAGCGTACGGTCGAGAGGTATGAGCGATCCGACAGGACCGGTGCAGATCGAGACCAGTCACAAGCGGGTCCGGGCCTATCTCGGCGGACATCTGGTCGCCGACAGCCTCCGGCCCGCGCTGGTCTGGGAGCACCCCTACTACCCGACCTATTACCTGCCCGCGGTAGACCTGCGCGCGAAACTCGAACCCAGCAACGGCGTCAGCCACTCCCCCGCACTGGGCACCGGCACCGGCTACGACGTGGTCGTCAACGGCATCACCGCGGAGAATGCCGCACTGCGCTACCACGATTCCCCCGTGCCGGGGTTGACCGAGCTGGTACGGCTGGCGTGGGAGTCGATGGACGAATGGTTCGAGGAGGACGAACCCGTCTATGTGCACCCGCGTGATCCGTATTCGCGGGTCGATATCCTGGCCGGCTCGCGCCATGTCCGGGTGGAGATCGACGGCGTCACCGTCGCCGATTCGCACTCGCCGCGAATTCTTTTCGAAACAGGCCTGCCGCCACGGTATTACCTGCCGTTGACCGATGTGCGCATGGATCTGCTCCAGGATTCCGATACGCACAGCAGTTGCCCGTACAAAGGCAATGCCGATTATTGGCATGTGCGCATCGGCGCCAACGAATACACCGATTACGTGTGGATCTATCGCACACCCGTACCGGAGAGTCAGAAGATCCAGGGTTTGGCGTGCTTCTACAACGAGAAGGTCGACATCTATCTCGACGGCGAGCTACAGGATCGCCCGCACAGCCCGTTCAGCTGAACCAGCGCCGTCGTCGTCGCGGGCGTGCGGGCCGCCGGTAGACGTCCGCGGTGATCCGAGCGCCGAGCGAATCGGTCACGTGGAAGTACTGGCCCCCGATGTCGGCCGCGGCTCGGGCGATCTCCTCGATGGAACCGTGGAAGTCACCGGCGCCGATCGGGGTCAGCTTCATCTCGACCGCACCTACTCGATCGAGGCCGCTCTCCGGCGCCCGGTCGAGCTCTTCCGCTATCGCACGCATCGATCCACTGTCGACCGAATGCCGTACACCGTCAAGTGTTTCGGGTGGCAAGCTCGAGGTCCCGTCGATCGCGCGACGGGACCTCGGCTTGTCGGATGGCGAGTCAGATCTCGGGCAGCGGTGCCGGCAATTCCAGCGTCTGGGCCTGGCCGGACTGTTCGGCCAGCCACGGAAACACCGGCGCCAGCTGTTCGGACAGCCCGCTGACGGCGACCGTGCGCGCCACGTCACCCTGGAGCTTCAGCGTGTTGTAAGCGTTGATGCCCGAGGCGATTCCCACCGGGACACCGAGAATGAGCGCGCCCGCCGTCGTGCCGATCGTGCCGAGCAGCGCGGCGCCGGCCAGACAGCCGCCGAGCGTGCCGGCCGCGATACCCGGGATGGACGACAGGCTGCCCGCTCCCGCGCCGCCGAACAGACCGATCAGGCACCCGACGGACAGGCCGGCAGCGCCACCGATGAGACCGCCGATGCTGACCGCCAAACCGAACTGGGTCGCGACGGCGCTGTAGGCATCGTTGATGTCCTTCTGCCGCTGCACGGCCGGATCGTCATCGATCTCCTGATTGCCGCTGAGCGGAACCGTGGCCGGAACCTGACAGATCGGCGGCGGCAGTTCATCCGCCGTCAGCGCGGCCTCCAGATTCTCCCTCGTCAGCTGCGACACCGGCACGGTGCCGGGCGGGCACGGCACCGCCGCGTTCGGCCAAATGGCCATCGGCGCACCCAGGGTCAGCGTATTGCCGAGCACGTAGCGGCCCTGCGCGTCGAGCACCTGGAAATTGTTGATCGGTTGCCATCGGCGTTCCCCGCCGGGACCGGGCATCAGGTGATCCGGGTCCGGCCCGGTGCCCGGTGCCTGCACGGTGACGCTGCCCATCGGCGTAGTGAGGAAGGCCGAGTTGTCCGAGAGGTCACCGGTGTAGTCCCAGCCCGGCAGCGGCGAAACCTGAACCCGGGACAAACCTTCGCGCACCGCTCGATCGTGGGGCGACTCCTCCGGCAGCACCTGCGGCAACGGCGGCGGCACCTCATGGCCGAACGGCAGATGATGCAGATCCTGGCCCTGCTCACCGAGCAGCACGGTGCCCGCGCGGTCGCGCACCTGGAAATGCTCGCTGCCGACGAAGGTGACCGAGCCGTCCGGACCGTAGATCGTGGACACCCGGTTGTAAGCGTCGCTGCGCATCCGGATTCCGGGCAGGAGCTCCCAGTCGTTCTCGCCGCATTCCGGGGGCCGGGGCGGAATCGGTTCGCCGGGGTTGCCCCAATCCGCCAGCGGCGGGCAGTCGATCGACGTCGGACCGGTAATCGGCGGCGCCGCGTAGGCGGGTGCGGTCGCGACGGTAATAGCCGCGGCGGTCATCGCCGCGATACCGATAGCTGGAGCAATTCTCAACGGAACCTCGCATTCATTACGCAGTGGGAGAAACCTCGAGCGGAACGAACTGAAGAAACACCGGAGAAGGATGTCGGCGACGGTACCGCACAATCCACTGTCAGACCGCGATCAAGGGCGGTTTGTCCTCGGCGCGTCGGTATTGTCCTGGTGCCAGGCCGTATTCACGTTTGAAGGCTTTGGCGAATGCGAATTCGGAGGTGTAGCCGACCTTTCGGGCCACGGTGGCGAGCGAGTCGCCGGTTTCGCGCAGTAGCTTCGCGGCGGTGAGCAGACGCCAGCGCGTGAGATAGGCCAGCGGCGGTTCGCCGACGGTCGCGCTGAACCGCCGGGCGAGGGTGGCGCGTGAGACTCCGGCGCGCGCACTGAGTTCCGGCACGGTCCAGGCCCGAGCCGGATCCGCGTGAACGGCGCGCAGCGCGGCGGCGACGGCGGGGTCGGCGAACGCCCCGGCCCATCCGGTGGCCGCCTCCTGTTCGTCGAACCACGCCCGCAAGATGTAGAGCAGCAACGTTTCCAGCAATGCGGGCACGGCGGCGTCGCTCCCGAGGCGCGACTCGGAGATTTCGGCGGCGAGCAGATCGACCACCGCCCGCAGCGCTGGATGCCGCCCGAGACGTGCTGGGAGATGGATGAATTCGGGCAGTTCGTCCAGCAGCGGATGGCTGCGCTGCCGGCCGAGTTCGTAAGCGCCGCACAGCAGCGCGGCCCGGACGCCCGGCCCGGCGATTTCGCGCGGCTCCCCCGGTCGCGCGTGTTCGGTGACCGGGGTGTCCAGCTGGTCGACCAGATCGTGGTCCGCGCCGCGCGGCATGAAGACCACATCCCCGACGCCGAGCGCCAGCGGATCACCACTCGGCGGAACCAGCCAGCAGGAACCCTGTAGCACCACATGGAAACCCGCGCCTGGGACCACCGGATACCGCCGCCCCCAGGGCGCGTGCCGGACAAACATGCCCGAGGTCGGATGTCCGGTACGGATGGCCGCGATGGTTTCGCTCAGAAGATCCACGATCCGACCCTACGTCACCTGAGCGTTGCTGACATAAACGAGAGCAATCAAGCCATTCATTCACTCACCAGAAGGTCATAGCGTTCTTCTCATGACGAACCCGAACTCCACCGAGACCATCGCCGTCTACGGCGCGACCGGCATCACCGGTGGCTACCTCCTGGCCGAACTGCGCCGCCGCGACCGCACGCCGATCCTGGTCGGTCGCGATGCCGCTCGTATGCGAGCCGCCGCCACCGCCGCGGGACTACCCGAAGCCGACATCAGGATCGCCGACCTCACCGACCACGACGCCCTCACCGCCGCCTTCGCGGACGCCGATGTGGTGATCAGCAGCCTGCCCGCCTACGTCGACCACGGTGCACCGGTGCTGGCCGCCGCCATCGCGGCGGGCGCGCACTACACCGACCTGTCCGGCGAACAACTGTTCCTGCGCAAGGTTTACGACGATTACAGCGCCGCCGCCGAAGCGGCCGGGGTCACCGTCGTCTCCGGAATCACCGACAGCAATCTCCCCGGTGACCTCCTCGGTTATCTGACCTCGCGGCGCGTGCCCGGACCGGCCGAGTTGCGACTCAGCCACCTGAGCAAGGGCAGCGGGCACGGCTCGAAAGGCAGCGCGAAAACCGTTCTCGCCAGCTTCGACTGGTTCCGCGGTGGTGGCTGGCACTACGCGGACGGCGAATTCCGCACGGGCGCAACGGCCAAGCGCTCGCAGATGACCTTCCCCGGCGACACCGAGCCCACCCGGGTCGCGAAATTTCCGCAGCCGCCGGTGCTCTCGATCCCGCGGCATTCCGAGGTAGCCCACGTCGAAGGCGTGCTGGCCGCGCACATTCTCGACACCCTGAGCGGCTTCTCGGCCGAACTCCTCGACACCCTGCCCGAGGCGCCGAGTGCGGACCTACGCTACGACCTGGTCGTGGATGCCTACGGCACCGACGGATCCCGGGTGCGCGGTGTGGTCAGCGGACAGCATTCCTACCGCGATTCGGCGCTGATGGCGGTCGAGGCGGCCGTGCGGCTCGCCGACGGGACAGCGAAGCCGGGAGCGCTCGCCGCGGCGGAAGCCTTCGATCCCGCCGACTTCCTCGACGCCCTCGCACCGCACGGCATCACCTGGCGGATCGAGTCCTGAGCGACCCCGCGCATTCCTGGGCACCGGGGTCCGCCCGCTTCTATACTGCAAGGGCAACCCCGGGTCGCTCGGGTTTCCTTCCGGCGGCCGGATTCACCGATACGACAGTGGCCGCCCGCCCTCGTCCGGTCGAGCGGCCGACGCCTCCCGCAAGGAGGACACCATGGCTGATCTGCGGCACACCGATCCCGCCCGTACAAAAGTCTGTCTGACCTGCCGCGAATACCCCGGCCCGGCGCTGGCGGTCTTCCTCGCACCGGAACCGCTGGTACGCGGCGGCTGCATCCTGCACGTCGTGGAACAAGTCCCCGTCAGTGCCGCGGGAACGACGCGACTGACCGCCGAACTGACCCAGTTGATGCAGTCCCAGGTCGACCCCGCCAGCTCCGTCCGCGCCGAATTCCGCAGCTTCGTCCCAAACCCGGCCGACCCCGCACGGACCCGCTCGGTCCTGCACGATCACCTCATCACCGACCCCGAACCGCTCGGACTCGACACTGGCGACACGGCGGAGCTGACTCGGCTGGCAACCCTGCCCGAACACCCCATCGGCCCGCGCCGCGTCGACGACTTCCAGGACTACGCGGTCCGGGCCGCGATGCTCGCCGTGTACCGCCACTTCGAGGTGGACCAGCGCGTCCCGGTTCTCTACCACGGTTACGCCGAGCCCACCACCGGCTGGTTCGCCCTGCGCGCCAGCTCCGTCTGAAAGCTACCGCTATTCCTGGATTTCCAGGACGCCCTCGTCCAGCGCCCACTGGATGGTGCGTTCCAGGTCGCCGCAGGAATCCGGGCGACCCGGCTGGCTGCCCGCCGCACTGAGCCTCGCGAAGACCGGACAGCGCGCGGCGGGGTCACCGCTCCACTGCACCGAGGTCTGGTGCGCGCTGTACTTGCGCACCAAGACCTCGCTGGCGCAGGTCTGGCACTTCAGGGGCGTCATACCGTCTTCGAGATAGCGCCGTTTGTCCACCACGGTTTGGGCCTGCACCTCGGCCCGCCGTTCCGGCTGGTCGGCGAAGTCGGGTGCTTTGGCCCACCTGATCATTGCGGGAACCCCGGCATCAGACACCCGCCTCCGCTTGATCGGTGTGCGCCGCTTCCTCTTCCGCCCGGCGCCGCAGGTTTTCCGCGACTTCGGCTTCCCAGGCGATGTTCGCCTTGGTGGTGTCCACCTCGAATTCGAAGCGGTCGGTGGACTTCGGGTTGACGTCCGCGACGTCGACGTAGAACTGGTCGTACCAGCGGCGCAACTGGTAGACCGGGCCGTCTTCCTCACAGAGCAGCGGGTTTTCGACCTTGGACTTGTGCTTCCAGATCTCCACGTCGCCGAGGAAGCCGACGTTGATGCCCTCCATCATCTTCTCCGCCAGCTTGGTGCCGCCCTCTTCGTCGAGCCCTTCGGGGCGCTCGGCGGTCAAGCCCCACTGCAACATGAACGAGTCCTGCGAGACCGGGTAGTGGCAGTTGATCAGCATCGTCTTGACTTCGAAGCCGCCGTAGCTGTTGATCAGCGAATTCAGCATCCAGGACGGGCCGTAGTAGGACGCCTCCGACTTCAGCAGCACCTCACCGTATTTCTGCGTCCCGACGTCCTGCCGGTTCTTCGACTCCAGGAACTGAGTGGCGATGTGCCCCTCGAAAACGTTCTTGAAGAAAGTCGGGTAGGCGAAGTGGATGTAGAAGAAGTGCGCCATATCGACCACGTTGTCGATGATCTCGCGGCAGTTGGCGCCTTCGATCAGCATCGTGTTCCATACCCACGGTGTCCAGCGTTCGCCGAGTTGCTCGGACGGGTTGCCGTCCGCGTCGGTGTAGGCGCCGTCGATGTAGGGAATGGTGACGCCTTCTTGCGGCGGGTTGGCTTCGTGGTCATGCCAGACGAACAGCTGACCGTTACGTTCCAGCGTGGTCCACGAACGGGTGCGCGCCAACGGCGGGACCCGCTTGCCGTAGGGGATCGCCGTGCATTTTCCGTTGGCGCCCCAGCGCCAGTCGTGGAACGGGCAGGCGATGTCGTCGCCTTTGATCGAGCCCATGCTCAGGTCGCCACCCATGTGCCGGCAGTAGCCGTCCAGCACGTGCAGTTCGTCCTTGCTATCGGCCCAGATCACGAGCTTGGTGCCGAAGGCCTGAACCGAATGCGGCTTGCCGTCGCGGAACGATTCGGCCAAGCCAAGGCAATGCCAACCCCGCGCATAACGGGTAGGCACGGAACCCACATCGAGTTCCCGAACCTTGCCACCGCTCCCCTTGGGGGTAACTGCCATCGCGATTCCTCCTCCTTCTGTACTAGAACACGTTACAAAACGAGGGCCGTTCACGCCAGCGATTGCGTCCACTTGCTGGGCGTCCTCGTGTCCGCGCCGCTACGGGCACCTGTTCTCGACATAAATAAGAACCTGTTCTAGTCTCAGAGGCAAATGACTACCGGTAACCAACCCGACCAGGCAGGAGCAGGTCCAAAGATGACGCAAGAAGTGACCGACAAGGTCGAAGCACTGTTGCCCTTCCTGCGCGAGCAGGCACAGGCGGCCGAGGACCTGCGCCGCATCCCCGAAGAAACCATGAAGGCGCTGCAGGGCACCGGGTTCTTCAAACTCGTCCAGCCCAAGCAGTGGGGCGGATACGCGGCCGATCCGGTGATCTTCTACGACACGGTCCGCAAGCTGGCGAGCGCGTGCGGGTCCACCGGCTGGGTGGCGGGCATCCTCGGCATCCACAACTGGCACCTGGCGCTGTTCAGTCAGCAAACCCAGGAAGAGGTGTGGGGCAACGACACCGAGGTGCGGATCTCCTCCTCCTACGCGCCCATGGGTGCGGGCACCGTGGTCGAGGACGGTTCGGGCTACCGGGTAAGCGGCAGCTGGGCTTGGTCTTCCGGCTCCGACCACGCCGACTGGACCTTCGTCGGCGGACCGGTGATCAAGGACGGCCGCCCGGTAGACTTCGGCAGCTTCCTCATCCCCCGTACCGACTACCGCATCGACGACGTGTGGAATGTGGTGGGGCTCAAGGGCACCGGCTCCAACACCCTGGTGGTCGAAGATGTGTTCGTGCCGCGGCACCGCTTCCTCAGCTACCGGACCATGAACGAGCTGAAATCGCCCGGCCTGGAGCAGAACACCGATCCGCTGTACAAGATGCCCTGGGGCACAATCCATCCCAGCACCATCACCACCCCGATCGTCGGCATGGCCTACGGCGCCTACGCCGCGCATGTCGAACACCAGGGCAAGCGTGTGCGCGCCGCCTACGCCGGCGAGAAGGCCAAAGACGATCCGTTCGCCAAGGTGCGGATCGCGGAGGCCTCCAGCGACATCGACGCCGCCTGGCGTCAGGTGTCGGGCAATGTCGCCGACGAGTACGCCTACCTCCTGCGCGGCGAGGAGATCCCGGTCGAACTGCGCCTGGCCGCCCGCCGTGATCAGGTACGCGCCACCGGCCGGGCCATCGCCGCGATCGACAAGCTGTTCGAGAGTTCCGGCGCCACCGCACTGGCGAACGGCACTCCGCTGCAACGCTTCTGGCGTGACGCACACGCCGGCCGGGTGCACGCCGCCAACGATCCCGAGCGCGCCTACACGATGTTCGGCTCCGGCGAATTCGGCCTGCCCATCACCGACACCATGTACTAGGAGGGGATTTCGTGACTTCGACGGTGGAACTGACCTACGAATCGACTTCGAACTACGCGCAGGTGCGGCCGGATCTGCGGCTGCACTACCACGAGGCCGGCGTCGGCAACGGTCCGACGATCGTGCTGCTGCACGGCGGCGGGCCGGGCGCGTCGTCCTGGTCCAACTTCGCTCGCAATATTCCGGTGCTGGCGCGGAATTATCACGTCATCGCGGTGGACCAGCCCGGCTTCGGCAAGTCCGACAAGCCGGTCGACCATCCGCAGTACTTCTCGCACAGCGCTTCCGCGCTGAAGGACCTGCTGGATCACCTGCAGATCACCGATCGGGTGCACCTGCTGGGCAATTCGCTCGGCGGCGGCGCCGCGGTGCGCTTCGCGCTGGACTACCCGGATCGCGCGGGCAAGCTGGTGCTGATGGGCCCGGGTGGATTGAGCGTCAACGTGTTCGCGGCGGACCCGACCGAGGGCGTCAAGAATCTGGCGAAGTTCAACTACGAACCGACGCGGGCGAATCTGGAAGCGTTCCTGCGGATCATGGTCTTCGACCAGTCGTTGATCACCGAGGAACTGATCGACGAGCGGTTCGCCTCGGCGAGCACCCCGGAATCGCTGGCGGCGACGCGGGCGATGGGTAAGTCGTTCTCCGGGCCGGACTTCGAGCTCGGCATGCTGTGGCGCGAAGCGTACAAGCTGCGCCAGCCGGTGCTGCTGATCTGGGGCCGGGAGGATCGGGTGAATCCGCTGGACGGCGCGATCGTGGCGACCAAGATGATCCCGCGGGTGCAGTTGCACGTGTTCGGTGGTTGCGGCCACTGGGCCCAACTGGAAAAGTTCGACGAATTCAACCGGCTCGCCACCGATTTCCTCGCCGGATCTCGCAAGGAGAAGTAGTCATGAGTATTCGCGCACTCGGGTACATGCGCATCGAGGCCACCGATATGGCGGCCTGGCGCGAGTACGGGCTCAAGGTGCTCGGCATGATGGAGGCGCCGGGTCCCGATCCGAACGCCCTCTATCTGCGCATGGACGAATTCCCGGCGCGCCTGGTGATCGTGCCGGGCGAAAAGGACCGGCTGCTGGTGTCCGGCTGGGAAGTCACCAATGCCGGTGCGCTACAGCAGCTTCGGGAGCGGCTGTCGGCGGCCGGGGTGGCGTTCAAGGAAGCCACCAAAGAAGAGCTCGCGGACCGTCGCGTCGAAGGCATGATCCGGTTCGAGGACCCCTCCGCCAACGTGCTCGAGGCGTTCTACGGTGCGCAGTATGTCGCCAAGCGGTTCGTCAGTCCCTACGGCCACAAGTTCGTCACCGACGAGCAGGGTCTCGGGCACGTGGTGCTGACCTGCACCGACGACGCGGCGGCGCAGGATTTCTACCAGGGCGTGCTCGGGTTCCGGTTGCGCGATTCGATGCGGCTGCCACCGCAGTTCGTGGGCCGGCCGGCCGACGGTGATCCGGCCTGGCTGCGCTTCTACGGCTGCAATCCGCGGCACCACTCGCTGGCGTTCCTGCCGATGCCGAATCCGACCGGGATCGTGCACCTGATGGTCGAAGTGGAGAACTCCGACGATGTCGGTCTCTGCCTGGATCGCGCCATCCGCAAGAAGGTGAAGATGTCGGCCACGCTCGGGCGGCACATCAACGACAAGATGCTGTCGTTCTACATGAAGACGCCGGGCGGGTTCGATATCGAATTCGGTTGCGAAGGACTGGAAGTCGAAGACGATCTGTCATGGATCGCCCGCGAGTCCACGGCGGTGAGCCTGTGGGGTCACGACTTCTCGATTCAGGCCCGCCAGCAATGAGTGCGGTCGCCCCCGACGAGGTGCCGGGCATCGATCCACGCGCGTTTCGCACCGTGCTGGGCCAGTTCTGCACCGGCATCACCGTTATCACCACCTTCGACGAGAGCAAAGCGCCGGTCGGCTTCGCCTGCCAATCCTTCGCCGCGCTGTCACTGGACCCGCCGCTGATCCTGTTCTGCCCCACCAAGACCTCGCGGTCCTGGGCGGCGATCGAACAGGCGGGCCGGTTCTGCGTCAACGTTCTCGCCGAGGAACAGCAGGCCGTCTGCGCCCGCTTCGGCTCCCGCGAACCCGACAAGTTCGCCGGAACCTCTTGGCACACATCCGAACTGGATGTCCCGGTGCTCGACGACTCGCTGGCCACGATCCAGTGCACGGTGGACAGCGTCGTCGACGGGGGCGATCACTACATCGTGATCGGCCGAGTACAGGCCCTGTCGGAGTCCACCGACTCCGGCAGGCCCCTGCTGTTCTACCGGGGCCAGTACACGGCCATCGAACCGGAGAAGACCACGCCCGCCCCCTGGCGCGCGGATCTGGAGCACTTCCTCACCACCACCACGCTCGATACCTGGCTCTGAGCCGGTCAGCGGAACGGCCGGGAGCCTCGAGCTCCCGGCCGTTCGCCGTTGAGGTCAATTCACCTTCGCGACAACGTATTCGACGATATCGCCGACTGTCCGCCAGCCGGCGGTGTCCTTCTCGGGAATCCGGACGGCACACTGGTCCTCGACCCGCACGAAGATTTCCACCAGTTGCAGCGAATCCAGGCCGAGGTCGGTGCGCAGATCGCTGTACGGCCCGATCTCGGCCAGTGGACGTCCGCTCTGCTCGGCGACAATCACTCTGATCTTCTCCACGGTATCCATACCCATATCCACCACCCGAACCTACCGGCACCAAAAAGTGCTCATTCGGTGAGCACTTAACCGGTCATGCTGGACCCATGGAACAGCTCAACGGCACCCCCGTCCTCACCTGCACCACCGCCGCCGAATGGGAATCCTGGCTCGCCGCCAACCACGCCACCGCCCCCGAGGTCTGGATCCTGATCGCGAAGAAGAACTCCCGCGAACAATCCCCCACCATCACCGAAACCCTCGACGGTGCCCTCTGCTACGGCTGGATCGACAGCGTCCGCCGCACCCACTCCCCCGACTACTACCTCCAGCGCTACTCCCCCCGCACCCGCCGCAGCCCCTGGTCCGCCCTCAACATCGCCAAGGCCGAAGCCCTGATCGCCGCCGGGCGCATGCGACCCGCCGGCTTCGCCGCGATAGAAAAGGCCAAAGTCGACGGCCGCTGGGTAAACTGAGCACGTGTCCCACCTCGGTCGCATCACCTCGGAGCCCGACATCTGTCACGGCAAGCCTGTCGTCCGTGGCCTGCGCTACCCCGTTGAGATGCTCCTGGAGCTCCTCGCGGCGGGCATGAGTAGCATGGAAATTCTCGAGGACTACCCAGACCTCGAACACGAAGACATTCTCGCTGCCCTCGAATACGCTGCCCTCGTGACAGCCCGGAAGACGACGATCCCCTTCGACGCGGCGTGAAGTTCCTCGTCGACGCGCAACTTCCGCGCAAGCTGGCTACCTTCCTCGCCGAAGCTGGTCACGACGTGGTCCACACCTCAGAACTCGATCTCGGGAACCGGACACCCGACGGCGCGATCGCCGAACTGGCGGATCGGGACGGACGAATCGTGGTCACCAAAGACAACGATTTCTTCACAAGGTCGACCCAGTGAAGCACCGACCGGAAATCCGCTAGCTGGGCCGTTCGACAGCGGTGCAATCGAGCAGAAGGGTCACGCGCGGTTTGGTGACCGGACGCGACCCTTCGAGCTCATAAGATCAGGCCGAAGCCTTCTCGCGCTGGAGTTCCAGGGCGATGTCGATGAGCTGGTCTTCCTGGCCGCCGACGAGTTTGCGCTGGCCGGCGCGGACGAGCATTTCGGCGGCGGAGACGCCGTAGCGTTCGGCTTGGCGTTCGGCGTGGCGCAGGAATGAGGAGTAGACGCCCGCGTAGCCCATCATCAGAGCCTGGCGGTCGAGCAGGCATTCCGCGGGCATGGCGGGGCGGACGACGTCTTCGGCGGCGTCGGTGACGGCGAAGAAGTCGACGCCGGTCTTGATGCCGAGCTTGTCGCAGACGCCGATGAAGGCTTCGACCGGGAGATTGCCGGCGCCCGCGCCGAAACGGCGTGCGCTGCCGTCGATCTGGGTCGCGCCGGCGCGGACGGCATAGACCGAGTTGGCGACGGCGAGGCCGAGGTTCTCGTGGCCGTGGAAACCGACCTGGGCGTCGTCCCCGAGTTCGGCGACCAGCGCCGCGACGCGGTCGGTGACCTGCTCGAGCACGAGCGCTCCGGCGGAGTCGACCACGTAAACGCACTGGCAGCCCGCGTCGGCCATGATGCGGGCCTGCTTGGCGAGTTTCTCCGGAGTGGTGCTGTGCGCCATCATCAAGAAGCCCACGGTTTCCAGACCCAGGTCGCGGGCCAGGCCGAAGTGCTGGATGGAGACGTCGGCCTCGGTGCAGTGGGTGGCGATGCGGCAGATGGAGCCGCCGTTGTCCTGGGAGATCTTGATGTCTTCCTTGACGCCGACACCGGGCAGCATGAGAAAAGCGATCTTGGCCTGCTTGGCGGACTCCGCCGCGGCCTTGATCAATTCCTGCTCCGGGGTTTTGGAGAACCCGTAATTGAACGAGGAACCACCGAGCCCGTCACCGTGGGTGACTTCGATGACCGGCACACCGGACGCGTCGAGCGCGGTGACGATGTCCCGCACCTCCCGCACGGTGAACTGGTGGCGCTTGTGATGCGATCCGTCCCGCAGCGAGGTGTCGGTGACGCGCACATCGAGCTCGCCCGAGTAGGGCTTCAGCAAGTTGGTCATCGGAACTCCTTACACCCGAGCCGAAAGGATTTGGTTGGCCAGTACTTCGCCGACGCGGGTGGCGGCGGCGGTCATGATGTCGAGGTTGCCCGCGTAGGGCGGCAGGAAGTCGCCCGCGCCTTCGACCTCGACGAAGATCGAAACCTTCGCCATGCCACCGGAAACCAGCGACGGGTCGTCGAACTGCGGTTCGTTCAGCAGCCGGTAGCCGGGCACGTACTCCTGGATCGACTTCTCCATGGTGTGAATGGATTCGGCGATGGCGTCGCGGTCGGCGTCCTCGGGGATGGCGCAGAAGATGGTGTCGCGCATGATCATCGGCGGTTCGGCCGGGTTCAGGATGATGATGGCCTTGCCACGCTTGGCCCCGCCGATGGTCTCCACCCCCTTGGAGGTGGTCTTGGTGAATTCGTCGATATTGGCGCGGGTACCCGGACCGGCCGACACCGAGGACACCGACGCCACGATCTCCGCGTATTCCACTGGGACGACCCGGGATACGGCCGCGACCATGGGGATCGTCGCCTGCCCACCGCAGGTGATCATGTTGACGTTCGGAGCGTCGGCCAGCGATTCCAGGTTGACCGGCGGGATCACGGCCGGACCGACCGCGGCCGGGGTGAGGTCGACGGCGCGGATGCCCGCGGCCTCGTATTTCGGCGCGTACGCCCGGTGCACGTACGCGGAGGTGGCCTCGAACAGCAGGTCCGGCTTCTCCGGCAGCGCCAGCAGCCAGTCCGCCCCTTCGGCGGAGGTTTCCAGACCGAGCCCCCGAGCCCGCTTCAGCCCCTCGGAATCCGGATCGATACCGATCATCCAGCGCGGTTCGATGTGCTCGGACCGCAGCAGCTTGTACAGCAGATCGGTGCTGATATTGCCGGAGCCGACGATGGCCGCGGTGACTTTATTGGCAGTCACGACTTTCTCCTACTCGGTGAGATCGGTGTCAGCTGAAACGCAGACGGACGGAACCGAGTCCCGCGAACTCGGCGTGGAAGCTGTCACCCGGGTGGGCGTCGATGGCGCGGGTGCAGGAGCCGGGCAGCACGATGTCGCCGGCCTTCAGCCGCACCCCGAACGAGGCGACCTTGCGGGCCAGCCAAGCCACCGCGATGACGGGGTCACCGAGCACGGCGTCGCTGCGACCTTCGGCCACCACCGCGCCGTTCTTGGTCAGTACCGCGTCGATCGCCTTGATGTCGATTCCGCCGGGCGCCACACGTTCCGGGCCGAGCACCCACCCCGCGGAGGACGCATTGTCCGAAATCGTGTCGCAGAGACCGATTTTCCAGTCCTTGATCCGCGAGTCGATCAGTTCGATCGCGGGCGCGTAGGCGACGGTGGCCGCCAGCACGTCCGCCTCCGTGCAGTCTTCGCCGGGCAGGTCCGCGCCGAGCACGAATCCGACCTCGACCTCCACCCGCGGGAACAGGTAGCGGTTCGCTTCGACCGGCTTGTCCTCGAACACCTCCATGTCGTCGAGCAGGTGACCGTAGTCGGGCTCGTCCACGCCCATCATCTGCTGCATGGCCAGCGAGGACAGGCCGACCTTGTGCCCCACGACTTTCGCGCCGCCCGCCAGCTTGCGCCGGATGTTGATCAGCTGGATCTCGTAGGAGTCGACCACGTCGATCTCGGAGTACCGCGTCACCAGCGGGTCGATGGCCACCCGATCGCGTTCGGCGACTTCGAGTTCGTCGGCCAATTGGATTCGTACCGCATCGGACAGCACGCTAGTTTCCTTCCGCTCGGGGATGGCGGCCGGCGAGGCCGGCGGGGTGGGTGAGCTCAGTGGTGGACGCGGCCGCGTGCGCGCCCGCGCGCCGGCCGGAGAAGATGCAGTCGGCCAGGGACAGGCCGCTGACGTAGGAGTCCGAGCAGATGCCCACGGCGGTGCGTCCCGCCGCGTACAGGCCCGGAATATCGTGTCCGGCTCCGGATTTGACCGCGCCGGTGCCCTCGTCGACGACGACGCCGCCGAGGGTGAGCATCGGGCACGGGTTCATGAGGCTGGGCTTGATGCCCACATCCAACAACCAGAACGGACCGCTGCGGATGGATTTGGTGAATTCGGCGGGCTTGCCCACCGGATCCGGGCGGCCCTCGGCGATGGCGGCGTTGTGCTCGTTCACCGTCGCGCGCAGCCCCGCCGGATCGATCCCCGCTTTCAACGCGGCGGCTTCGATGCTGTTCTCCCGCACCGCGCCTCGCCGCATCACCTCGAATTGGGCGCGCTGGAACCAGGTGCCCTGGCTGCCGATCTGCGCGATGGCGGTGCGCATCAGGATGTCGTCGACGAGCAACCAGCCCAAGCCGTCGTGCTCGGCGATCAGTTTGCCGCCGACGGCCGCGCCGTAGCGGGTTTCGTCGATCACCCGCCGCCCCTTGGCATCGACCAGTACCGAACCGGTGAAAGCGCTGGGCGGCAGGATGAATCGCCACGCGGAGATATTGCCCATCCGGTCGGTGGCGGCGCCCACCTGGCGCGCCATCCGGATTCCGCTGCCGTCGTCCCCGCTGGTGCCCAGGCACAGACCGTTGCGGAACTGCGGGCCGTGCTCGGCCACCATGGCGCGATCGGCGATGAAACCACCGGCGCTGACCACGATGCCGCGGCGGGCACGCACCCGAATCACCGTGCTGTATCGGCGCTGCAGCCGGGCCAGCCGCCGTTCCAGCATCTTGCGCAGCGGCGGGTAGTAGATGCCGGGGTTGGCCGCCATCTTCGCCAGCCTGGTGTATCGCTCCCGGATCGAGCCGGGTGCGTCGCGCAGCGTCCGGCATTCCGCGCCGACGACCGCACCGTTGTCATCGGTGATCAATCGGGTGACCTGCGTGAGGGTTTCCACGCGTACCCCGCGCCGCGCGGCCGAGGCCGCGAGCGGGCCGGTGAGCATGCGGCCGGAGATGCCCTTGCCCTTGACCCGGTGCCCGCGCTGCTTGGGCTCGGCGACGTCGCGCCCGAAACCTGACACCTCGCTGCCGGAGTAGTAGAGGTAGTAGCTGTCGTTCGGATAGGAGGTCTTGTATGGGCACAGCGACGCCTCGAACGGCACGCCATGGCCCTTCAGCCACTCGATCATGGCCGGGCTCTCGTCCACGAAGCGCCGCAGCGTATCCGGTTTCACGGCGTCGCCGACCTCGCGCTCCAGGTATGCGAGCATTTGTTCGGGGGTGTCGCTGACGCCGCCGGCCTGCTGCACCGAGGTCCCACCACCGGCGTAGATGATCCCGCCGGAGATCGACGAGGCGCCGCCGCCGGCGAAGCGCTCCAGCACGAGCACCTGCGCGCCCGCGGCCGTGGCTTCCAGCGCGGCGGCCGCACCGGCGGCTCCGTATCCGACGACGACGACGTCGGCGGTGAGGTCCCATTCCATGTACTGAGCTCCGGATCTGAAACTGAAACGAGTTTCTCGGCAGGTGGTACGCCAAGTAGGTCTTCTGCCACTCAACATAGACCAAAGGCGCGTTCATTCTATA
The DNA here is from genome assembly GCF_017875645.1 of Nocardia goodfellowii. Lineage (NCBI taxonomy): Bacteria > Bacillati > Actinomycetota > Actinomycetes > Mycobacteriales > Nocardiaceae > Nocardia > Nocardia goodfellowii. Next base: position 820,309 of record NZ_JAGGMR010000001.1, read on the forward strand.
ACGTGTTCTACATGACTGATCGGGAATACGACGTCGTGGTGGTCGGCAGCGGGGCTGCCGGCATGACCGCCGCGCTCACCGCCGCGCACCACGGGCTCAAAGTGGTGATCATCGAGAAGGCCGCGCACTACGGCGGGTCCACGGCCCGTTCCGGCGGCGGCGTATGGATTCCCGGCAACAAGGCGCTGCAAGCCTCGGGCCGCCCCGACGACCGGGAAGCGGCACGCACCTACCTGCACAGCATCATCGGCGATGTGGTGCCCAAGGAGCGCATCGACACCTATATCGACCGTGGCGCCGAGGCGTTCGACTTCGTGCTCGACCACACGCCGCTGAAGATGAAGTGGGTGCCCGGCTACTCCGACTACTACCCGGAGGCGCCCGGCGGACTGGCCGAAGGCCGTTCGTCCGAACCGAGGCCGTTCAACGCCAAGGTACTCGGCAAGGAACTGGCCAACCTGGAACCGCCGTACGCCAAAGCGCCGCTGAATGTCGTTGTGATGCAAGCGGACTTCGTGCGCCTCAATCTGATCAGGCGGCACCCCAAGGGCATTGCGCGCGCCATGCGGGTCGGCGCGCGCACCTACCTGGCCAAGTGGACCGGCAAGCACATCCTCGGCATGGGCCAGGCCATCATCGCCGCCATGCGCAAGGGGCTCATGGACGCGAATGTGCCGGTGCTGCTGAACACTCCGATGACCAAGCTGATCGTGCGGGACGGGGCCGTGACCGGCGTCGAGGCCACCCAGGACGGCGAGACCGTCACCTTCACCGCGCGCTACGGCGTGGTCCTCGGCAGCGGCGGCTTCGAGCACAACGCCGAAATGCGCACCAAATACCAGCGCCAGCCCATCACCACCGAGTGGACCACCGGCGCGGCCGCCAACACCGGCGACGGGATCGTCGCGGGCATGGAAGCCGGCGGTTCGGTCGCCTTCATGGAGGACGCGTGGTGGGGGCCGACCATCTTCAAGGGCGGAAAGCCCTGGTTCGCCCTGGCCGAGCGCAACCTGCCCGGCACCATCATGATCAACGCCGACGGCAAGCGATTCGGGAATGAGTCCGCTCCTTACGTCGAGGCCGTGCACACCATGTACGGCGGCGAATACGGGCAGGGCGCGGGGCCGGGCGAGAACATCCCCGCCTGGCTGGTGTTCGACCAGCGCTACCGCAACCGCTACATATTCGCCGGGTTGCAGCCGGGCCAGCGGATTCCGTCCCGCTGGATGGAAAACGACTACATCGTCAAGGCGGACACCCTCGCGGAACTGGCGACCAAGATCGGCGTGCCGGCCGAGAATCTCGGCGCGACCGTCGAGCGGTTCAACGGCTTCGCGGCGACCGGCAAGGACGAGGACTTCGGTCGCGGCAACAGCCACTACGACCGGTACTACGGCGACCCGACCGTGAAGCCGAACCCGTGCCTGGCCGCGCTGGTGCAGGGCCCGTTCTACGCGGCCAAGATCGTGCCCGGCGACCTCGGCACCAAGGGCGGACTCGTCACCGATACCGCGGGGCGGGTGCTGCGTGAGGACAACACCGTCATCGAGGGCCTGTACGCCTCCGGTAACTGCTCCTCGCCGGTGATGGGCCACACCTACGCCGGTCCCGGCGCGACCATCGGCCCCGCGATCACCTTCGGCTACCTTGCCGTCAAGGACATCGTCGAACGCAAACAGGCGTAGTCGCAGGATTGTCCCCAAGCATCCCCAAGGAGTTTTGATGCCCATCGATCTGAACGCCGCACTCGGCGCGGAGATCACCGGCCGCGAATTCGCCTGGTCACCCAGCGACGTGCAGCACTACAACCTCGCCCTCGGCGCCGGCGCGCGCTGGACCGAGCCCGCCGAACTGCGCTACCTGCGCGACCAGGACCCGCAGGTGCTGCCCTCGTTCGCGACGGTCGCGCCGACCTTCCACGAAACCGATCCGCCCAAGGTCCAATTCACCGGTATCGACATCGATCTGGCCAAGGTGGTGCACGGCAGCCAGGAGATCACGGTGCACCGCCCGATCCCGGCCGCGGGCAAGGCCACCACCGTCGGACGCGTCACCGATATCTGGGACAAGGGCTCGGCGGCGGTGATCTGGCGCGAGGACACCGTCACCGGTTCGGACGGCGAACCCCTGTGGACGGCCCGATCCTCCATCTTCGCCAAGGGCGAGGGCGGTTTCGGCGGCGAACGCGGACCCAGCACCAAGTCCGAAACACCGGACCGCGCACCCGATTTCGACGTCCGCACACCGACCCTGCCGCAGCAGGCGCTGCTGTACCGCATGTGCGGCGACCGCAACCCGCTGCACTCCGATCCCGAATTCGCCCGTGCCGCGGGTTTTCCCAACCCGATCCTGCACGGGCTGTGCACCTACGGCCTGGTGCTCAAGACCGCCACCGACACCGTCCTCGACTCCGACGCCACCCGCGTGCAGAGCTTCCGCGCCCGCTTCGCCGGAGTGCTGTACCCGGGCGAGACCATCCGCACCCGAATCTGGCTGGGGGCGGGCGAATTGGTGATCGCGGCCTCGGCCGTGGAACGTGATGACGCACCGGTGCTGGGGGATGTCGTCCTGCGGTTCCGTTAGTTCCCGCCTCGATCGGGCCGCGACCGGTGGTTTCCACCGCTCGCGGCCCGTTCCGCTATCCGGGCGCCCGCGCGGGGAACAGGAAATCCTCGCCGAAGATATGCATCCACAGGCGTTCACAGAAGTAGCCGTGGACGGTCGAGCCGAAAGCCGCCTGGCGCAGCCGCACCAGCGCCCGCTCGGGGACCTTCTCGATCAGATGATTCCGCACCGCCAGAATCGCGCCGTAACTGTGCCGTCCGACCAGGTGCCGCTCGGCGGATTCGGCGATATCCGGCAGCTCGCACATATCCAGAAAATGCGCGCACATGTTGACGCCCTCGGCCAGACGATGCAACTCCCGATACCCCCGACCGATACCCTCCGCCCCGCTGTCGACCCACTCCAGCGGCTGAAACGTACTGAGCGAGAACAATTCCGGACGCACGCGCAGACCAGGGACGAGGGACTGTTCGGGCGTCAGCAGCGCCGCAGGCGGGTACCCTATCTGCTCCTTCCAGCACCACGACAGCGGCTGCACATCGGACCAGCCCTCCGGCTCCGCCAGCAACTTCAAGAAATCCGGACTGTGCTCGAACGGATCCCCCTGACTGAGCACGGTGAACTCCCCCGCCCCCGGACCGTATTCGAGCATGTGAGTCAGATAGGTATCCGACTCGCGCCCCGCATTCCGCAGCGAGACAAACGTTTCCGCCCGCGCACGCACCGCCGCCGACACCGGCCCCGCCCCCTTGTCATAAATGTGCACCCGATACATCTCGGGCACATCCAGCACCCAGTCCAACGACTCGGTATAGCGTGCGATCACCAGATCGTGCACGCCCACGCTCGATTCCATCCCACTTCTCCCCTCCTGCGGACAGCAGATCGAGGCTACGACAATGCGCGGCAGCGGGTGATCGGTGAGCGGGACGAGCGGGCGGACGGGCGCGACTGGCACTGCAGCGGTGCGTGGTGGAACAGCACACAGCCGAGGAGGACGAGAGCGATGTCTGAGCGAAGTGACTGGGCGGAAATCCGGGATCGCCGGATGGGGGAACCGGGGGCCGAGGAGGCGTATGAGGCGGCGCGCTTGGCTTATGAACTGGGCCGGACGATCCGGCAGATGCGCGAGCAGCGGGGATGGAGTCAGTCCGGGCTGGCCGACGCGGCGGGGATGACTCAGTCCGCGGTGGCGCGATTCGAGGGCGGGGGGACGATTCCGAGCCTGCGGGTTCTCGAACGGCTCGCTTCCGCTTTGGATGCTGAGCTGGTGGTGGAGGTCAGGCCGCGGGTGGCGTAGTTACGGTGGGGTTGTGCTGAGCGGTCGCGTGGTGGGGGTGCTTGTCGGGTTGGCGGGGGTTTTGGGGGTGGGGTTCGTTGTCGCGCCGCGGGTGGTGGCCGGGTGGGGTGCGGGTGGGTTCAGCGGGGAGGCGGAAGTTCGGGAGGCGTTTCGAGGGGCGTTTGTCGAGTACTGGGGTTCTGGCGATCGGGGGTTCAGCCCGGCCATGGACGCTGTTGTCGACTACTGGTTCCGCTATCACGTGGTCAAGGCAGTGCTTGCGACGATCTTGTTGTTTGTGCTGGTCGTGATTGCAGTTCTGTTGTGGCGGAGGTACTTTCGGGATGGTGGTTTCGGTTCCGCGGCGGGCGGGATCGCGATCACGGGGGCGGCGTTGTTCTCGCTGCTGTTGGTGCTGGCCAATGTTCAGGGAGCGATCGCGCCGTTCGCCTCGCTGTTTCCGATGCTGACCGATGGTGGGGGCGAGGTGGCGGGCGTGCTCGAACAGATTGGGCGGCTGTTGCATTCGGGCGGGTCGCATCCGCCTGCGCTCGACACGATGGTCAGCGGTTTCGCGCGGTATCACGCGGCGATGGCGGTGGAATCGGTGGCGGTGGCGGTCGTGTCGCTCGGGTTGGGTGTGCTTTGGTGGGCGCGGTTCGCGATGACGAGCGAGGGCCGTGCCCGGCTCGTGTTCGGGTCGTTCGGAGCGCTGACCGTGCTGCTGACGCTCGGCATGATCGTTGTGGCAGTGGCGAATACGGGTAACGCGGCAGAACCGGAAGCAGGGTTGCTGACTCTCGTCGAGGGCGGCTGGTGACCGGTTACGCCGCAGGGCGGGCGTCGTCCTCGGTTTCGCGGCGGCGCATCGCCACGCCCTGAATTACCATGGTGTACAGCAGGATTACCAGGATCGGGGCGGCGATGGGGGCCCAGGCCAGGTGCAGCGGTACGAGGGCGGCGGCTACCGCGCAGGCGGTGAACAGGGCCGCACCCGCGACCGACGGGACAGTCGTCGGGACCACCCCGGCCGGGGCGGTGACGGTGGCCGTGTTGAGCAGGTAGGTCGTGGCGACCAATCCCGCTGCGGCGGCGGACAATACGCCCGGATCGGCGAAGGCCAGCACCCCGGCCGCCAGCAGTACGGCGACCACGGCGGCGGTACGGAACCACCAGCCGGCGGCGACCAGGACGAAGGCGGGGACGGCGGCCCAGGGGTTCAGCAACGCGACCGCGAGGATGAGCAGCAGTCCGGCGAGGACAGCCAGGAATCTGGTCATCGGCGCACCCGGGTGGCGCGGCGGCGGTGTTCGGGGATGAGGCGCATGACCTGGTCCAGCCGGGCACCTTCGGGCCAGGCGACGATGTCCACGCCGACGGTGCCCATATCGCGATACATCGAGGAACGTTCCAATTGCCACATGCGGGAGAGGGTTTCGTCCAGGCCGTCGCGGAACGGGTTGCCGCGCAGCACATCTATGACCACGACGACGTGGCCGCGTTTGCGCAGATCGATCAACGCCAGCGCGAACTGGGTGTCGAGCAGCGTGGAGAACGCGACGACGATGGCGCCCAGCGGAACCGCGGCATGCGGCGCCAGGGTGCCGGTGGTGGGTATGTGCTCGTCGCCGACGCCGAGGACGGCGTCGACGATGCGGTAGAACTGGCGGCGGCCGATATCGGGGCGCAGCCAGCGCGGCGACTGCCCGAGGCAGACGACGGCCGTGCGATCACCGGCTTGCAGGGTGGATTGCACCACCTGGGCAGCACCGCGCACCGAAAGCTCCAGCGAATCGGTGGCCGGCCCCGGCGCCTGCTCCGAAGTGTCCACCAAGACCACGACATCCGCGGACCGGTTGGTCAGTCGCTCGGTCACGTACAACCGCCCCCGGCGCGCGCTGACCGGCCAGTTCACCGTCCGCAGCTGATCACCTGGCGCGTAGGCGCGAATGTCGGCGTACTCCACGCCGGGACCGTGCTTGCGGGTGAGGTGGGTGCCGAGTCGTTCCGGAAACTCGGTGCGCGGCAATCCCATCAGTTGCGGATCGGCGATCGGATAGACGTAGAGCTGCCCCGCCGGCAGCACCGCGGTGGCGACGGCGAGCCCCGCCGGGCTGAGCGCGGAAACCCGCACCGCGGCCGGGTAGCGCCCCCACCGGTCGGCGGTGAGCGCCAGTCGCAGCCCGGCGGGCGCCGCCCCGGAATCACTGGCCTCCTCGATCGCGATGCCCAGTCCCGGCGCCGCGATGGGCTTCATCCGCAGCAGCGCGTGCCCGCTGTCGACGAACGCCGCGACGGTGAGCACCACTTCCTCGGTCTCGAAGCAGCGCAGCGTGCCGCCACCGTCGATTTGAATCCTGGTGCGCGAGAGCTGCCATGGCGCGGTCGCGAGCACGCCGAGCAGTGGGGACGCGAACACGACCAGCTGCCACCGGCCGAGCAGCACCGCGCCGGACAGGGCCGCCGCCGCGCAGATCGCCAGCATGTACACCAGCGGCGCTGGGCGCCACCGTAATTCGGCGTCGATCGTGGCGGTAGCGTCGCGGTGTCTCATGGGGCGGGGTGGGCGGGCGCGGCGGCGCGCGGGACCGGAAGACGCCGCAGCAGTTCGGAGATGACGTCCTCGCCGCGGATGCGCCGCACCCACATCTCCGGCCGCAGCGTGATCCGGTGCGCCATCGCCGGAATCGCCAGGGCCTTCACGTCTTCCGGGATGACGTAGTCGCGGCCGAGCAGCAACGCACGCGCCCGGGACATCTGCACCAGATCCAATTCCGCCCGCGGGCTCGCGCCGACCTCCACCTGCGGATGCCCGCGCGTCGCCGCGGCCAGCGCGACCACGTAACTCACCACATCCGGATGCACGGTCACGAATTCGACCGACTGCCGCATCTCCATCAGCCCCTGGGCGTCCACCACCTGGCCCACCTGCGGCTGCACCGCGCCGCGTTCCAGCCGCCGCCGGATCATCTGGGTTTCGTCGGCCTCGGACAGATACCCCAGCCGCAGTTGCATCGCGAACCGGTCCAGCTGCGCCTCGGGCAGCGGGTAGGTGCCCTCGTACTCGATCGGATTGTCGGTGGCCAGCACGATGAAAGGCTCAGGCAGCGGGTATGTTTCGCCGTCGATGCTGACCTGTCCCTCGGCCATCGCCTCCAGCAGCGCGGCCTGCGTCTTGGGCGGGGTCCGGTTGATCTCGTCGGCCAGCAGCACATTGGTGAACACCGGCCCGCGCCGGAAGTTGAAGCGGCCCGAATTCATGTCGTAGATGGTGGAGCCGAGCAGGTCGGCGGGTAGCAGGTCGGGCGTGAACTGCACCCGGGTAAATTGCAAACCCAATGCCGCGCTGAAGGATCGGGCGATGAGCGTCTTACCGAGCCCGGGTAGATCCTCGATCAGGACATGGCCGCCGGACAGCACGGCGATCATGATCAGCTGCATCTCGTCGCGCTTGCCGACGATGACCCGGGACAGTTCCCGCAGTATCGCCTCGCTGCGCTGGACCGTCAGGTCCATCGGCATCGTCATAACCTCAACCTCAACCCAATCTCACATTCGCTGCAGCCGGCGCAGGATCTCGTCCAGCGCCGCCCGTCCAGGTGCCGGCGTCGTCTGATCGCGCAGCGCCGAATTCGCCGGATCCACCCAGCGCCAGAGTTCGGCGCCGAACTGGTGCTTCCCGGCGGCTTCGATGGCCTTGCGGTTCTTGGCGACCCGCATTCCGGCCGATAGTTCGAATTCCTTGGCCAGCAGCGGCCGCAGGTGCCGGTCCCAGTCGGCGCGGGTACCGTCGGCGCGGTCGGCCAGCATCTGGGCGCGGGCCTGCCAGCGCTGCAGCATCTCCGCGGGGCCGTTGTCGATGTCGCCGGGACCGTGGTCGGCGTCCGGCGTGCGGTCCCGCAGCTGCCAGATCAGGTAGATCAGCAACAGCAGCACCGGAATTCCGGCGAGCGCCGGCAGTGCGCCGCGCGCTTTCCCGAGCGCGAATGCCTCGAACCCGAGCACGGCGAGGATCGCGGTCACCACCCAGGCGGTTCTGTTCATGCCATCACCTCCCCCTGCAGGTCGGCCAGCACGATCCGGAGCAGTTGTTCGGCCCGCAAGCGCTGCCACTCCAGCATGTCGTGCGGGCTGAACCGCGCTTCCTCGAAGAGCGCGACGAGTTCGCGGGCCGACGCGTCGTGCAGCGCGCCGTGCTCGAACGCGCGGGCCAGCACCTCCATCGGCGTGTCCGAGGCCAGGGGCGCGGCGGCGCGGTCGAAAGCGAGTCCGCGTTCCATCGCCAGATAGCAGGCGATGATCGCGGTGCGGGCGTCCTGGCCCGGGGCATTCATCGCGGCCAAGCCCATTTCGGCGGCGCGGGCCAGCGTGTCCGCCGGGGTGGCGGGCACGGTGGTCACCGGGAGCGGAGCGTCCGGGAGTTTGCGCCGCGAGGTCACGGCGACCACTACCAAACCCGCCAACGCCACCGCGATCAGGACGCCTGCGGCCAGGATGGCCAGCAGCAGCGCTGTTCCGGTCAGGGCCGCCGGAGCCGAATCGGGATCGGGCAGGTTCGTGGGGGCGTGCTCGGTCGGCGCGGTGGTCTGCGCGGGCGGCACCGATTCCGCCGGTTCCGTCGCGGGTCCGACGCCGAGATAGAACACCGCCGTGGATACCGCGACCAACAGCCCGGACGCCGCCAGCACCGCCAGCACGAGCAGTCCGATCCGGCCGAGCCGCCAATTCCCGCGCTCGGTAGCGCGATCCGGCTCCGGCATGGACAGCGGCAGCCGGTGCTGGCTGGCGATCACCCCCGCCAGCAGGATCACCACCGACACGGTGAGCAGTACCGGCATCAGCGCCACGGCCACCGCGTTCGGGACCGACCGCCCGGCGTCGGGCGTGCCCGCGCCGGGGATGTAGCCACGCAGCGCGAGGGCGGCCAGCACGAGCAGCGTGATCACAACGATCACGCGTACTATCGGCGTGCGCGCACGGACCACCCCGTAACCACCAGTTCTTCGAACAGCCTGAAACAGGCACATAGTTACATGCCGGATGGTCCGCTCGGAGGCGAATCGGCGAGTTCGAATTACTAACCGCCGGATCGATATTGGGGTTTGCTACTTTCAGACTACGGATATTGCCCGACTGGGACAGCCGAAATTTGTGAAAGCTCACCAAGGCGGCTGAGCGTGCGCGCCAGGTCCGGGACCACGACGACCTGCGCGCCCAGCTCCGCGAGCGGCACCCGGGCGAACATCGTCAGCGCCAGATCCGCGTCGTACAGCACGTCTACGAGATTGACGAAGCGCATCACCCAGTCGGCGGGCACTTCGCGCAGCGGCGGCACCGAGCACAGTGTCCAGTGCTGGAAACGGCGAGCTAGTTCGACGTAGTCGGCCGCCGAGGTCGCGATGCCACAGAGCGCTGCGAATTCGAACGCGACCGTCCCACCATCGACGGCGCGGGCCCGCACAGTGCGCGGGCCGATACTGACTTCGACCGCACGGTCCCGCACCGGTTGCGCGCCGCCGCCCTCGACCACGCTCGGCTCACCGACCACATAGTGCCCCGACCCGAAACCCTGCTTCCGGTCGTGCGTCGCCCGGGTGCGGTAGTCGATCGGGCCGTCGACGGACAGCACGTCCAGGTGCTCGACGATGCGCGCGATCGTCGGCTCGAATCGATCGTGAAACAGCGGATTAGGCAGCAAGTCCCCGGGCGGGTAGTTGGAGGTGACCACCAGCACGATGTGCCGCGCGAACAGCGCGTCGAGCAAGCGGGCGATGAGCATGGCGTCGCCGATGTCGTGCACGTGGAATTCGTCGAAGCACACCAGCCGCGCCCCGCCGAGCAGCCGATCGATGCCTTTGTCGATCGAGCGGAAGTCATGTGCCGCCGCGTGCAAACGCGCGAAGAAATCGTGGAAGTGGAAGCGCCGCTTACGGTCCGAGCGCACTGACGCGTAGAAGCGATCCATCACCATGGTCTTGCCCCGGCCGGGACGGCCGTGCAGATAGACGCCCCGGCCGCGTTCGGCCGGTCGGCCGTGCCGATCCACCAGCTCCGACAACCGCGCCAGCGCCCGGGACTGGTCGGCGTCCCACTCGATGTTCATCACTCAGCTGTAGCGGATCACCGCAGCCGGCGGACAGGGATGGTGACCGTGTCCACAACGGCTCAGTGCCAGCCGCGTTCGCTGTAGGTCGCGCCGGTGCGACGAGCCCGAATCCCGGCCATGGGATAGGCGATGATCTCCGATTCCGGCAGCCGGTCGAGCGGAAACCATTGCAGCCCATAGGATTTATCCGGCTCGCGATTGACCGGCTGCCCGGTCCAGCGGCGCGTCTCGAAGAACAGGCCGAGCCGTGCCTCCCGCCCGGGACCGACCACGTGAGCGGTGTGGATGTGACGCAGATCCACCGGGTCGATGACGACGCCGATCTCCTCCAGCGCTTCCCGCGCGGCCGCCGCGGTGGCCGGCTCGCCCAGTTCCAGTTTTCCCGCGGGCAGATGCCACAGCCCATCGAACTCGTCCTCGCCGCGACGCTTGCTCAGCAGTAACCGTCCGTCGCGGATCAGCAGCACGTGCACATCCACGAGGTGCCGGGTGGTCATCGCACTCCTCTCACATCGGAACGCGCGGGGACTCCGGCGGAAACGCGGAGCTGGGCGGCCGCCGGGCTAGAGTCACCCGCATAGCAGATCGTCGGAGCCATTCGCGGTATGAGCTCAGCGCCCGAAGGAGGTAGCGCAGCGTAACCACGCAGGGCGTAGCGAGCACCGCCAAGCAGACACCGAGATGGAGAAGCTCATGTCCCGCGGTTCGTTCTCACCCACCTTAACCCCCGCCCTGCCCGAACCCACCGGCCTCGGCCGCCGCTTCTGCGCCGAATGGGAGCCGCACACCCGCACGTTCATGTGCTGGCCCGCTCGCGACGATATCTGGGACGGCTACCTCGACGAGGTGCGCTGGAACATAGCGGAACTCGCGCGCGCCATCGCCTACTACGAAGCCGTGGTCATGCTGGCCCGCCCCGAACAGGCGGACGCGGCGCAGCGCGCGTGCGGCAGCGGAGTGCACGTGCTCCCGCTCGCGGTCGACGATCTCTGGGCCCGTGACACCATCCCGGTATTCGTGCGCGAAACCGGTGGCGTAGCCGGTGTCGACCTGAACTTCAACGGCTGGGGCGCCAAGCAGCCGCACGGCGATGACGCACTGGTCGGCCGGGAACTGTTGTCCCGTTGCCGGATTCCGCGCGTGCGCGCGTCTTTCGTAGCCGAGGGCGGGGCCTTGGAGACCGACGGCGAGGGCACGCTGCTGGTCACCGAGAGCTCGCTGGTCAACGAGAATCGCAATCCGGGCAAGACGCGCGAGGTTCTGCACGCCGAGCTGCGCGCCACCCTGGGCGTCGAGCAGGTCATCTGGTTCGACGGGGTGCGCGGCGCGGACGTCACCGACGCGCACGTCGACTGCCTGGCACGTTTCGCCGCACCCGGAGTCGTGTTGCTGGACACCGCTTTTCCCGGCGCACCGGCCGACTCCTGGTCGCGTGCCGCCGATCAGGCGCGGCAGGTGCTCGCCACCGCCGCCGACGCGCACGGCCGTCGCTTCGAGGTCATCGATCTGCCCGCACCCGACCCGTCCGTGATCACCGGCGCGGGAGACGATTTCGTCGCGAGCTACGCGAACTTCTACATCGCCAACGGCGCGGTCTTCATCCCGCGGTTCGGTGACCGTCAGGCCGATGACCGCGCGCGTGGCATCCTGCGTGAGCACTTTCCGGACCGCGATATCGTGCCCGTCTCCATCGATGAGATCGCCGCCGGTGGTGGCGGTATCCATTGCGCCACCCACGACCAGCCCGCCTGATCGGCGAGCCGGCTCTCGTCATCCCGGCGAACACCGGGATCCAGGGGACACAGACGCCACGCCTTGTGCTGGTGCCCGGCATTCTCCGGGATGACGAGAGCGCTCCCCGCGCAAACTAGTCGGCGGTCAGCACCAGGCCCGAGGTCGGTACGCCGGTGCCCGCGGTGACCACGATGTTCGTGAGGTCGCCGACCTGGTTCACGGAGCTGCCGCGAATCTGGCGGACCGCCTCGGCGATGCCGTTCATACCGTGGATATAGGCCTCCCCCAGCTGTCCGCCGTGGGTGTTCAGCGGCAGCTTGCCGCCGAGCTCGATGGCGCCGTCCGCGATGAAGTCCTTGGCTTCACCCCGCGCACAGAACCCGAGTTCCTCCAGTTGCATGAGGACGAACGGGGTGAAGTGGTCATAGAGGATGGCGGCCTGCATATCGCCTGGGCGCAAACCACTTTGGGCCCAGAGCTGGTCGCCGACCAACCCCATTTCCGGCAGGCCGGTCATGGCGTCGCGGTAGTAGGAGGTCATGACGTACTGGTCCGCGCCGGAACCCTGGGCGGCTCCCGCGATGAGAGCGGGTTTGTGCGCGAGGTCCCTGGCCCGGTCGGCGCTGGTCACGACGATGGCGACGCCGCCGTCGGTCTCCTGGCAGCAGTCCAGCAGATGCAGGGGTTCGGCGATCCAGCGGGAGGACTGATGGTCTTCCAGGGTGATCGGCTTGCCGTAGAAATGAGCGGCCGGATTGACCGCGGCGTGCTTGCGGTCGGCGACGGCGACGCGACCGAAATCCGTACTGGTGGCACCGGATACGTGCATATAGCGGCGCGCCACCATGGCTACCTGGGCGGCCGGGGTGCCGAGACCATGGGTGTAGGAGAAGGCGTTGTCCACCCCCGAGGAGGTCGGATTGCCGGTCGCCAGGTGAGTCGCGAACTGACCGAAGCGGTTTCCCGAGCGCTCGTTGAACGCGCGATAGGCCACCACGACCTCCGCCACGCCGGTGGCCACCGCCATCGCGGCCTGCTGGACGGTGGCCGCCGCCGCGCCGCCGCCGAAGGGGATGTTGGAGAAGAACTTCAGGCTGGGAATGCCCGTCGCCCGCGCCACGGCCGCCTGGGTGTTGGTGTCCATGGTGAAGGTGGTGAGACCGTCCACGTCGGCGGGGGTCAGGCCCGCGTCGGCCAGGGCGGCGGTGACGGCTTCGGCGGCCAGGCGCAGTTCGCTGCGCCCGGAGTCCTTGGAGAAGTCGGTGGCGCCGATACCGACAATGGCGGCCTTGCGGCTCAGACCCGTCACTGGCCCGCCTCCTGCAGGTGGATAACGGCTTTCGCCGTGATGTGGTCGCCGAGGCTGTCCTTACCGATCACCTCGATGGTGATGTCATCGTCCTCGATCGCGGTCACGACGCCGGTCAGGGTGAGGGTGTCGTTGGCGTACAACGGCACACCCAGCCGCAGCGCGATCGACTTGACGACAGCGCGCGGACCAGCCCAATCGGTGACGAACCGCTGCACCAGGCCGGTATCGGTGAGGATATTGACGAAGATGTCCTTGGAGCCGCGCTCGACCGCCTTGTCCCGGTCGTGGTGCACGTCCTGGAAATCACGGGTCGCCAGCGCCGAGCTGATCACGAAGGTGGGATCGGCGTGAATCACCAACTCGGGCAGGACAGTTCCTACCTCTACGCCAGTAGTCGCGGTCATCGGACGGCCTTCCAATAGGGCACGGTGTTCTCGTCGTCGAGCTTGTCGAAACCGGCTTCGACGGCCTGGCCGATCGTGACCGCACCCGGCTCGATGCCGCGCAGCTCACCGAGCATGCGCACACCCTCCTCGAGTTCGACCAGGGCCACCACATAGGGCAGCTGCCGGCCGGGGACCTTGGGCGCGTGCTGCACGACGAAACTGAAGACGGTGCCGCGCCCGGAGGCCACCACATAGTCCGTCTGCTCCGCCTTGTCCTGCCACAGCGCGGGCACCGGCGGGTGCTGGAGGGTGCCGTCCGGCCGCCGCTGGATCCGCAGTTCGCCGAGTTTGGTTCCGGCCCAGAAGAATTCGGTATCCTTGGACACGGTCGGCCGCACGCGTGCGGCGAGATCGTCGCCCGCGGCGTCCGGCTTCGGCGCGGATTTACCGGTGCCGGGCGCGAACTTCAGGATCCGGAACAGCATTTCGGTGACCAGCTCGTCCCCGACGTACCACGTGGTGCGGTAGGTGACGAACCAGCCTTCGCCGAGGCCGGTGCGCTTGGGCCCGACGATCTCGTCCAGCTTGCTGGTGACATGCACCTGCTCCCCCGGCCGCAGGTAGCGGTGATAGACCTGCTCACAGTTGGTGCCGACCACCGAGGTGAACCCGGCGTCGTCGAGCATCTGGTTGGTCGCGACCATCGGATCGTCGTCCGGCCGGACCCCGTTGAGCCCCAGCATGGTCCACACCTGCGCCATGGCGGGCGGCGCCACGATGCCCGGAAAGCCGGCCGCACGGGCCGCTTCCTCGTCGACGTAGATCGGGTTGGTGTCGCCGATGGCCTCGACCCAGTTGTTGATCATCGGCTGGTTCACCGGGTCGCGGGCGAGGCGCGGCGCGCACTCGCCCGCCGCGATGATCTTCTCACCGGCGGCCTGGATCGACTCCGGTGCAATACTTTCCGGCACGCCGGTCTCCTCGGATAGTTAGCGGGGTACCTTCGGCAACTTCAGTCCGGCGGTGGCGACCAGTTCACGCATGATCTCGTTGACGCCGCCGCCGAAGGTGATCACCAGGTTCTGCTTGGTGCGCCGGTCCAGCCAGGTGAACAGTTCGGCGGTCTCCGGATCGGCTGCGTCGCCGTAGCTGCCGACGATCTCCTCGGCCAGCCGTCCGGCCTCCTGCACCGCCTCGGTGGAATAGACCTTGGTGGCCGACGCGTCCGCGATCACGCCCATCGGATCCGCCTCGGCGCTCTCCGCCTTCGCCGCGACCTGCCAGTTGAGCAGTTCATTGAGCCGGGTCATGGCGTGGATGCGGCCGAGCGCGCGCTGCACGTCGGGCTTGCCGAGCAGGCCGCGCGGCTGGGCCCAGTCCCGGACCCGGTCGTAGAGTTGCTCGATCTTGCCGGACGGGCCCAGCCCCACCCGTTCGTGATTGAGCTGGGTGGTGATGAGTTTCCAACCCCGGTTCTCTTCTCCGACAAGCATGTTCGCGGGCACGCGGACGTTGTCGAAGTAGGTGGCGTTGGTGTGGTGCGCGCCGTCGCAGGTGATGATCGGCGTCCAGGAGTAGCCCGGATCCTTGGTGTCCACGATCAAGATCGTGATGCCCCGATGCCGGGATTCCACCGATCCGGTGCGGCAGGCCAGCCAGATGTAGTCGGCCTCGTGCGCGCCGGTGGTGAAGGTCTTCTGCCCGTTGACGATCCAGTCACCGTTCGCGTCGCGCACCGCGGCGGTGCGCAACGCGGCCAGATCCGTACCGGCGTCCGGTTCGGAGTAGCCGATCGCGAAATGGATGTCACCGGACAGGATTCCGGGCAGGAACCGCTGCTTCTGCTCGGGGGTACCGAACGTCTGCAGGGTCGGGCCCACGGTCAGCAGCGTCACCAACGGCAGCGGCACATCCGCGCGCACCGCCTCGTTGTAGAAGATCTGCTGTTCGACCGCGCCGAAACCCTGACCGCCGTACTCCTTCGGCCAGCCCACCCCGAGCCAGCCGTCCCGGCCCATACGCTTGACCACCTCGCGGTAGGCGTCGCCGTGCCGGTTGACCCGCATCTCCGCCTCCTCCTCGGGAGTCACGAGACCGGTGAAGTAGGAACGTAATTCGTCGCGCAGACGGCGCTGCTCGGTGGTCAGGTCGATGAACATCTGGCCCCCAATCGGTCGAGTCGGAACGACGCGCCGCCGAGCCAGCGGGCGATGTCCTTGGCCTGTGAGTAGTAGCGGTGCATCGGGTGGGTCACGTCGACGCCGATGCCGCCGTGCAGGTGATGGCATTTCTGCATGGCCGCGGGCAGTTCCGAGGTCACGGTGTAGGCCAGTACCTCCAGATCATCGTCGATCCGCTCCTGGTGCTGCGGACTCGGATCCGGCTGCGCCAGCGCCCAATTCGCCGACACCGCGGCCACGTGCAGGGTGCGCGAGACGACATACAGGTCGGCGATCTGCTGGGCGACCGCTTGGAATTCGGCCAGCGGCCGGTTGAACTGGTGCCGGGTGCGCAGATGCTCGGCGGTGAGCACCAGCGCGCCCTTGAGCAGGCCGTCCGCGACGGAGCCGATCGAGGCCACCGCGATGCGGTGCAGGTCGGCCAGGCCGCCGGGCAGCAACTGCTCGACCGGGATCGCCACCTCCTCGAGCCGTACCGAGCACTCCGGCATGCCGCCGGACACCGGCGAGGGGATCCGGCTCAGTCCTGGTGCATCCGAGTCGACCAGCGCCAGACCGGAATTCGTGGGAATCAGCAGCCAGCGTGCTTCCGCGGCGTAGGGCACCGCGACCTTGTGCCCGGTGATGCGCGCGGTATCGCCCTCGACCACCGCGGTCGTCTCCGGCTCGACCACGAACGGCGCGCCGGGTTCGCTCAACGCCGCGGTCAGGACCGCGCCCTCGGCCACCGCCGGGAACACCCGGTCGGCGACCTTGTCGGGTAGTGCGGCGATCAACGGCAGCAACGCGAACCCGAAGGTGGGCAGGGCGGGCACCGCGACCGCGTCGGTGGCGAGTTCGGTCAGCAGGACCGAGATTTCCGGTAGCCCCATGTCGTCGCCGCCGAAACGTTCCGGCAGCGCCACCGCCGGCAGTCCACTGCCGACCAGGCTCGGCCACAACGTGTAGTCACGCGCCGATTCCCGCTCCAGCAAACTCACGACGACTTCGGCTACCGCGTCGGGGCCTTCGTCCCTGGTGAAATCCATGGTGATCTCCAGTTGCCTAGCTGTCCGCGTCACGCGGCAGGCCGAGAATCCGCTCGCCGGCGACCGTCAGCAGAATCTGCTCGGTCCCTCCGGCAATCGACAGACAGCGGGTGAGCAGGAATTCCTTGACTACATCGGTGTCCTGGGCGCCGGCGCCGCCGGCCGCCTCCACCGCGAATTCGGCCACCGCCTGCCGATGCCGCACGCCGACCAGCTTGCGCACGCTGCTCTGTGCTCCGGCATCGCCGCCCGCCAGTGTCTTGACCAGAGCGCGCTGCTCCAGCAACAACCCGGCGATTGCCTCGGCGACGAACCCGCCCAGCCGATCGTTGTGCAACTCCGCGCCCGGCCCGGTGGCGGGCAGCTTGGCGACCAGTTCCTCGAGAACCGGACCGATGCCGTTGCCGCCCATGGCGATCCGCTCCGCGGACAGCGTCGACCGCGCGATCTTCCAGCCGTTGTTCAGCGCACCGACCAGGCAGTCCTCCGGCACGAACACCTCGTCGAGGAACACCTCGCTGAACCGCGCCTCACCGGTGATCTGCTTCATCGGCCGCACGTCGACGCCGTTGCTGTGCATATCGACGAGGAAGTAGCTGATGCCTCGATGCTTGGGCGCGTCGGGGTCGGTGCGGGCCAGGCAGATGCCCCAATTCGCCTTGTCGCCAAGGGAAGTCCACACCTTCTGCCCGTTGAGCACCCAGCCGCCCTCGACCCGTTTCGCGGTGGTCCGCAGCGCGGCCAGATCCGAGCCGGCGCCCGGCTCCGAGAAGAGCTGGCACCACACGACTTCCTCCCGCAGCGTCGGCCAGGCGAAGCGCTCGACCTGCTCCGGGGTGCCGTGCTGCAGCAGCGTCGGGATGGCCCAGCCCGCGACGGCCAGGTCGGGCGGCTGTAGGCCGTGCTTGCGCAGTTCCTCCGAAATCACCAAGCCCGTCATAGGATTGGCGCTGCGGCCGTAGGGCGCGGGCCAGTGCGGCATGGCCAGCCCGGCCTCGACGATCGCGGGGCCCTGCTGTTCCACCGGCAGCGCGGCGATCGCGGCCACCTCGGCGGCGTAATCCGCCACGGGAGCGTCGTCCACTGCCGCGAAAACCTGATCCGCCCCGGTGGTCCGGCGTTGTCCGGCCCGGGTCAGTTCGGTCACCCGGGCCCGCCAGCGCGCGGAACCACCGAGCAGCGCGCGCAGCGCGGTAGCCCGGCGCAGATAGAAATGCGCGTCGTGCTCCCAGGTGAATCCGATACCGCCGAGCACCTGAATACAATCCTTCGCGGTATCCACGGCGGCGTCCAGCGAGATCGCGGCGGCGATGGCGGCGGCGATCGGCAGTTCCGCGCCACCGTCGTCGGTCGCCGCGGCGGCATCGGCGGCGACCGCGCGAATCAACTCGGTCCGGCACAGCATCCATGCGCAAATATGTTTGAGCGCTTGAAAGGATCCGATTTTGCGGCCGAATTGCTCACGCACCTTGGCGTATTCGACCGCGGTCTCCAGGCACCAGCCCGCCAGCCCGGCGAGTTCGGCGGTGGCCAGCACCACGACGAGATTCTCGACGTCGTGCGGGGAGTCGAAGACCCGGTCCGCGGGCACCGGGACATCGACGCAGTGCACTCGGGCCAGTGGCGTGCTCGAGTCGAGTGGCGCCAGCGCTTCCACCCGCAGCCCCTCGGCGTCCGGGGGCAGCAGGCACCACCGCGGTCCCTCCGGCGTTCGCACGCCCAGGAGCACCGAAGTGCCTGGGGCAGCGCCGAGTACCGAATTCCAGGCACCGTTCAGCAACACGGACTCGGATGCGGCTAGTACACTCGGCGGGTCGAGCGCGACCCCGCACGGCATGTTCTCGTCGAGCGCGCCGGCGGTGACCAGATTCGCCAAAGCCGTTGTCAGGACGGGTCCGCCGACCAGGTCGTGCGCCGCCTGTTCCACCAGTACGGCGAGGTCGGTCACCGTGCCACCGGCGCCACCCGCGTCCTCGGCGACCGCGACCCGGAAGATCCCGAGGTCGGCCAGCGCGGGCCAGTAGGCGTGCCAGAAGTTCGTGCCCTGGTCTCGCATTGTTGCAATTGGACGCACCGTTCCGGCCCATCCACGCATCGACTCCTGAACGGCTTTATGCTCGTCAGTGGTGGCGATGGTCACACTCCGTACCGCCTTTCCGGCGTGACTCCCACACCTAGAACATGTTCTAATATCCTAGCCCGGCGGAAGTCAAGAGACGTACCCTCCTACCGGACGCAACCGCGCATGCCAGCCAGCCGACGAAACGACGTTTCAGGAAAGGACTTTCACCTATGGCCAGTCCATCCCGATCGCAGGCCGCCGACACGAACTCAGCGCGGCCCGCGACGGTGACCACTCTCAGCGAGGACGAACTGAGTTCGGCAGCGCAGCGCGAACGGCGCAAGCGGATCTTGGACGCGACGCTGGCACTGGCCTCCAAGGGCGGATACGACGCGGTGCAGATGCGCGCCGTCGCCGAACGCGCGGACGTCGCGGTGGGCACGCTGTACCGGTACTTCCCCTCCAAGGTGCACCTGCTGGTCTCGGCGCTCTCGCGCGAGTTCGAGCAGATCGAAGGCAAACGCCGCCAGCTTGCCGGCGAGACGCCCCGCGAGCGCATGCACCTGCTGCTCACCTCGATCACCCGGATGATGCAGCGCGACCCGCTGCTCACCGAGGCCATGACCCGCGCCTTCATGTTCGCCGACGCGTCGGCGGCCGCGGAGGTCGATCGGGTCGGCAAAGTGATGGATCGGGTGTTCGCGCGCGCCATGAACGACGGCGAACCGACCGAGCGTCAGCTGGCCATCGCCCGCGTCATCAGTGACGTGTGGCTGTCGAATCTGGTGGCCTGGCTCACCCGCCGCGCTTCTGCGACCGATGTCACAGACCGGCTGGAACTGACCGTCGATCTGCTGCTCGGCGACCAGGCTGCGAAATAGCCAGCACCTCTGGACGCCGGTTCGTTCGTGTTCGGTAGCCCCGTGGGCCCACAACTGTGCGGCCACGGGGCTACCGTGGTTTTATGCCGACTGAACCACATAACGGCAACCAGCCCGCGAACGATAATGTCCAGCAGAGCGACTCATTTCCGGCAAAAACACCGAACCGCCGTAATTCTTGTACCGGCGGGGTCGCACTCGATCTTGGTAACGTGGCCCGAGCCGCGCCGGTCGCCGGTTACCGGCGAGTTACCTGCTTGTTAACTGGGAATATCGGCCTCCGCACACGCAATCCTGCGCACGCACACCGGCGCGTTGCCGTGCGGCAAATTCAACACAGTATTGTTCTGCCCGCCCCCGTATTAACTCCTCCGATCACTAGGTTGGATGCGTGAGCGCACAGGATCTGCCACAAGAACTTCGCCGTGCTTTGTCCACGGTCGCGCGCGAGCCACGGCTCTTGGTCGCATCGGACTACGACGGGACCATCGCGCCCATCGTCTCCGACCCGGCAAAAGCGTATCCCCACCGGGAATCGGTGAGCGCGCTACGCGCCCTCGCCGGCCTGACCGGGACTACCGCCGCCGTCATCTCGGGTCGCGCGCTGCGCGACCTCGCCGCACTGTCCCGATTGCCCGTCGAGGTGCAACTGATCGGTAGTCACGGTTCGGAATTCGATGTCGGCTTCGTGCACGCGATCGATAGCGACGCCCGGCAACTACTGCAAGAGGTACAGACGTCGCTGACCCAGATCGCCGAAGACAATCCCGGCGCCTCGGTCGAGGTGAAACCGGCCAGCGTGGCCCTGCATGTCCGCAACGCCAGCCCCGAAATCGGCCGCCGCGCACTGAATTCCGTGCGCCAAGGCCCGGCCTGCTGGGTCGGCGTGCAGACCACCGAGGGTAAACAGGTCATCGAACTAGCCGTGATCCCGACCGACAAGGGCACCGCGCTGGACACCATCCGGCATCAGGAGGGCGCGACCGCGGCGGTCTTCTTCGGTGACGACGTCACCGATGAGAAGGCCTTCCGCGTGCTGTCCGGGCCCGACCTGGGCATCAAGGTCGGCGACGGCGAGAGCCTGGCCCGGTTCCGCGTCGACAGCACCGAAATGGTTTCCAAGGCACTGGCTTTCCTGCTCGAGGAACGCCGCACCTGGTTGGCCGGTGCCAGCGCCCCCCGAATCGAACGGCTGACCATGCTGGCCAGCCCTCGCTCGGTCGCACTGCTCACCCCCGACGCCACGGTGACCTGGTTCTGTCATCCGGAACCGGATTCGGCCGCGGTGTTCGCACATCTGCTCGGCGGGCCGCAGGCCGGCCACTTCAGCATCGCGCCGCAGCGCGCCGGACTCCCGCTGTCGCAGCGCTACGTCGACGGCACCATGACCGTCGAGACCCGTTGGGCGAGTTTGGGAGTCATCGACTACCTGCCGCACGACGTGAACCCCGACCGGACCGATCTGACCCGGGTGATCACCGGTGACGCGAAGGCGGTCGTCACTTTCGCGCCGCGTCCGGAATTCGGCCAGGTGCCGGTGAGCATCCAGTGCGAGCCCACCGGGCTGCGCGTGCTCGGCACCAACGATCCGATGGTGCTGCGCTCCCCCGGCGTGCAGTGGCAGATCGACACCGACGGCACCCACGATGTCGCCACCGCGGTCGTGGACCCCTCGAACGGACCGATCGTGCTGGAACTGCGCTGCGGTACACAGGATCTCGCGCCCGCGATGACCGCCGAGCCGAAGCGCCGGCAGCAGGCCGAGCAGTACTGGACCCAGTGGGCCGGCCGGCTCGAATTGCCTTCGCTCAAACCGGATCTGATGAAGCGCTCGGCGCTGACGCTGCGCGGCCTGGTGCACGCGCCCTCCGGGTCCATCCTCGCCGCGGCCACCACATCGCTGCCGGAAGACCTCGGCGGCGTCCGCAACTGGGACTACCGCTACTGCTGGCTCCGCGACGCCGCGCTGACCGCGTCCGCGCTCGTCTCGCTCGGGTCCCTCGAGGAGGCCGAGAACTTCCTCGGCTGGGTGCACCGGGTCCTGGAAACGCTGCCGGGTCCCGAGCGGTTGCACCCGCTGTACACCATCTACGGCGAGACCCTGCCCCCGGAAGCGGTCATCGACCAGCTGCCCGGCTATGCGGGTTCGCGCCCGGTCCGCGTCGGCAACGCGGCGAATATGCAGGTGCAGCTCGACGTGTTCGGCCCGATCGTCGACCTCATCGCGACGCTGGCGCACGCGCGCGAACGGCAGGGCAGCACCAACCCGGCCGAGACGCTGCCGGACGCGGACTGGGAACTCGTGCACGCCATGTGCTCGGCGGTGCAGCGGCGCTGGACCGAGCCCGATCACGGCATCTGGGAGATCCGCGGCAACCCGCGGCACCACGTGTACTCGAAGGTGATGGGCTGGCTCACCGTCGACCGGGCCATCACCCTGGCGCAGAAGTTCGACCGGACCGTGGACCCGGCCTGGGTCGAGCTGCGCGACACCATCGCCGACGAGGTGAAGACCAAGGGCTGGAACGACGAGGTGCAGTCGTACACGGCCGCCTACGACGGCACCGACCTGGACGCCGCGACGCTGCACATCGGCTTGAGCGGGCTCATCGACCCCTCCGATCCGCGGTTCGCGGCGACCGTCGTGGCCACCGAGGCGGAGCTGCGCAGCGGCTCGACCGTCTACCGGTACCACCACGACGACGGGCTGCCCGGTGGCGAGGGTGGCTTCCACCTGTGCGCGGCCTGGCTGGTCGAGGCCTATCTACTGATCGGCAAACGTTCCGACGCCGAGGCATTGTTCGCTCAGCTGGTAGACGTGGCGGGCCCGACCGGCCTGCTCAGCGAGGAATACGACCCGGTTGCGGAGCGGTCGCTGGGCAACCATCCGCAGGCCTACAGCCACCTCGGCCTGCTGCGCTGTGCCCAGCTGCTCGGCCAGCCCGCCGACGTCCTCGTCTGACAGTTTCACCGTTCGACCGACGCCACGTCCCGCCGCTGTCCGGCGGTGGGACGTGGCGTTCGGCATTGCTGGGACAGTGCTGGGGCGGCGGCGCGGCGGTTCTCGATTTGCGGTGCCCTGGTAAAGTTAAATGGTAACGGTTTCCATTATGATCTAAGCCACTGACAGATCCCGTAATTCCAGGAGCACCCCCACGTGAACACCCGTTTTGCCATCAAGCTCACCGGCGTCGCCGTGGGGATCGCGACCGCACTCACGCTGACGGCCTGCGGCAGCGCCGAGGACTCGTCCGGCAAACCGAGCGTGGTTGCCTCCACCAACGTGTGGGGTTCGATCGCCGCCACCATCGCGGGCCCGGACGCCGACGTGCGCTCGATCATCACCGACCCCGCCGCCGACCCGCACTCGCACGAGACCTCGGCCGTGGAATCCGCCCAGATCAGCGACGCCGATCTGGTGGTCTACAACGGCGGCGGCTACGACGAGTTCATGGACAAGGCCGTCGAGGGCAAGGACAAGAAGACCGTCGACGCCTTCTCCGCGCGCATCGACCAGAGCGACGAGAACGAGCACGTCTGGTACGACGTGGAAACGGTGAGCGCGGTCGCCGATCAGATCGCCAGCGCACTCGGTGACATCGACGCCGACCACAAGCCGGGCTACACCGACCGCGCCGCCGCGTTCAAGGCGAAGCTGAGCGCGATCTCGGCCGTCACCGCCCAGATCGCCGCCCAGCACCCGAATACACCCGTGCTGCAGACCGAGCCGCTCGCGCACTACCTGCTGCTCGACGCCGGCGCCGCCGACCTGACCCCGCACGACTTCCAGGAAGCGATCGAGCAGGAGACCGACCCGTCACCCGCCGCTGTCGCCGAGACTCGCGATCTGCTCACCGGTAAGCGAGTGCGCGCCCTGGTCTACAACGTGCAGACCGAGGACAAGGTCACCAAGGATTTGCGTGGCCTCGCCGCCGCCGACGGCACGCCGGTGGTCGAGGTGACCGAGACCCTGCCCGAAGGCACCGATTACATTCAGTGGCAGACCCGGAACGCCGAGGCGCTCGCCTCCGTCTTCAAGTAGCCGTCATGACCAAGGGAGTCGCGCTGCACGCACCCACACCGCCTCCTACGTCGGCTGCCGGGTCGCACGCCGAGCGGATAGCACCGCATTCGCTCGACAGCGCGGCTGCCGTACGCCTCGAAGGCGCCACGCTCTCCTTCGGCGAACGCACCCTGTGGGAAGGGCTGGATCTCGATGTCCGGCCCGGCGAGTTCATCGCGGTCCTCGGGCCCAACGGTTCGGGCAAGACCTCGCTGATGAGAATCCTGCTCGGTCAGCTCGCGCTCAGTTCCGGTTCCGCCTTCATCGCCGGTGCGCCGGCACGCGTGGGCAATCCGGCCATCGGCTATATCCCGCAGCAGAAGACGATCGACGCCGGCGTGCAGTTGCGCGGGATCGACCTGGTCGGGCTTGGCGTCGACGGGCATCGCTGGGGTCTCGGGCTGCGTGCGCGCGCCGAGCGTAAACGCAAGGTGGCCGCGGCGATCGCCGATGTCGGTGCGGAACAGTTCGCCGGTGCTCCGCTGGAAACCATGTCCGGTGGCGAGCAGCAGCGACTGCGGGTGGCGCAGGCGCTGGTCGGCGACCCGAAGGTGCTGCTCTGTGACGAGCCGCTGCTGTCCCTGGATCTGGCCAACCAGCGACTGGTGTCGGAATTGATCGACAAGCGTCGCCGGACCCACGACACGGCGGTGCTTTTCGTGACCCACGAGATCAATCCCATTCTGCCCCTGGTGGATCGGGTGCTGTATCTGGTCGACGGGAAATTCCGGATCGGGAAGCCGGACGAGGTGATGACCTCCGAGGTGCTCTCCGAGCTGTACCAGACCCAGGTCGACGTGTTGCACGTCCGCGACCGGCTGGTCGTCGTCGGTACGGGCGACACCCTGGACGCGCTGGGCGCGGCGGGCGCCCAGCACTGCAAGGGCGACGAGGTATCCGCCTGATGGACAAACTGTCCGGCGTGCTGGCGAAGATATTCGACTTCTCCACCACCGCACACCTTTTGACCTATCCGTTCGTGTGGCAGGCGCTACTGGCCGCGGCACTGCTCGGACTGCTCTCCGGCGCGATCGGACCGCTGATCGTCAGCCGGCAGATGTCCTTCGCCGTGCACGGCACCAGCGAACTGTCCCTGACCGGTGCGGCCGCGGCGCTGCTGGCGGGTATCGGCGTCGGCGTCGGCGCCATCCTCGGCTCGGTGATCGCCGCCGTGCTCTTCGGCCTGCTGGGAACCAAAGCGCGCGAACGCGATTCGGTGATCGCGGTCATCATGTCCTTCGGCCTCGGCCTCTCGGTGCTGTTCCTCTGGCTCGGCCCCGAACGCGCCGGATCCAAATTCTCGCTGCTCACCGGCCAGGTGGTCAGCGTCGGCTACAGCGGGCTCGCGCTGTTGATCACCTGCACCGTCGCGGTACTGGCCGTGCTGGCGGCCGTTTACCGGCCGCTGCTGTTCGCCAGCACCGATCCCGAAGTGGCTGTCGCACGCGGTGTTCCGGTACGCGCCCTGTCCGTGGTGTTCGCGGTGATGCTGGGTATCACGGCCGCCTTCGGCGTCCAGATCGTCGGTGCGCTCCTGGTCCTCTCGCTGCTCATCACCCCCGCCGCTGCCGCCGCCCAGCTCACCGCGAATCCGGCGCGTGCCACGGTCCTCGCGATCGTCTTCGCCGAGATCGCCGCCGTCGGCGGCATGCTGCTCTCCCTCGCCCCGGGCGTTCCGGTGTCGACCTTCGTCACCACGATCTCCTTCCTGATCTACCTCCTCTGCCGAGTCGTCGGCTCCCGGCAGCGCAAACTCGCCCGCGTCCGCTGACCCCGAATCCAGATCGCCACGTGGATTACTGTGGCGCCGTGGGGGTATCGGAGTAAACGAAGTCGAAGTTGGTCTGGAAAGTGTCACCCGCCGCGGCGATCGCCCGGCACAACGAGGAGTCAACACTTGATGAGCAAACTACGTAACACCGCCGCGACCGCGATCGCCATTGCCGCCGCCGGTCTGGCCCTGGCCGCACCGCAGGCTTCGGCCGAGATCGGCACGTCGGTCATCATCGCGGGCGGCGGTCTCAGCAATGGGTTCGGCACCGGCTGCACCTACAACGTGATCGCGAACAGCAACAACACCGCGCGCGTGGACGTTTCCGACAACGGCGTCTGGATCGGTGCGTCGGAGGGCAGCCCCAGCCCGAAGACGCACACCATCAAGTGGACGCCCGCGACCACCGGGACGCACACCTTGCTGGTCACCCAGGGCGCGGACAGCAAGACCATCGTCCTCAACGTCGGCACCGGGATCAACGGCGGAAGTTCGTGCCTGGTCATCTAGCGATTCGCTAGAGCTCGGCGAGACGCTCCAGCGCTCGTTCGCGGGGCAGGGCCGCGCCGTCGCGGTAAGCGCGCCGGTAGGCGTCCGCGCCGAGCCGCTCGATCAGTTCGGAAGTCAGCGCCACGAGCCGCGGTTCACCGTCGTCGAAGGCCCCGCGAATGGACTCGCTGAGGCCGAGGGCGGTGGCCGCGACTTTCGGATCGCCTTCCAGGACAAGCAATTCGGCGAGTAGCTCCGCCGCGTGCGCGACGCCGGCGGAAACGCCCCAGCCGCGCTGCCCGGCCAAGGCCCGCGGCCACTGACCGCGGGCTCCGAGGGCGTCACCGGCGGCGAGCAGGTTGGCCATGCGGGCCCCCGCGATCAGGTCGGCGGCCATGTCACCGGGTAGTCGCAGACGGTCGGCCAGGAGCTCCAACTGGTCGACCGCCTGTTCGGCGGCATCGAGTTCGCCGGTACGCCGGTGCAGTTCGGCCACGCTGAACAGGATCTCGGCGGCGAGGCGGCGGTATCCGTGCTCCTTGGCCCGGCGCTGGATGGCTTCGATATCGCGGCGCGCGCCGGTCAGGTCACCGCTGCGCATGCGTGCGGCGATCAGCTGGGTACGGTTCTGGAAAATGTCCGCCTCACCGCCCAATTCGGCGCTGACCGCGACACCGCGCTCGAAAAACGCGATGGCCTCGGCATATTCGCCGCGCAGCGAGTGGATGCGACCGACAGCGAGCAGCGCCATGCCTAGTCCCCATCTGTCGCCGACGGCTTGGAAGTCACGCAGGGCGGCCACACGGGCCTGGGCTCCGGTGGCCAGATCGCCCCGCTCGGTATGGACGTGGTCGCGCATCCACTGCGCGCAGGCGCGTACCCACGGATCGGGTGCGGCGAGGCCACGCGCGAGCAGTCGCTCACTCACCTCGATATCGCCTGCGGGGTAAGCCAATTGAACCGCGAACATCAGCAGCGTCGGATGCAGGTCCAGCGCACCCACGGCTTCGCACTCCGCGA
The DNA here is from genome assembly GCF_017875645.1 of Nocardia goodfellowii. Lineage (NCBI taxonomy): Bacteria > Bacillati > Actinomycetota > Actinomycetes > Mycobacteriales > Nocardiaceae > Nocardia > Nocardia goodfellowii. The sequence goes on from NZ_JAGGMR010000001.1 coordinate 847,185, forward strand.
TCAGTTCGACGATGGGGTCGGCGTCGGTCAGCGGCACACCCACCATCAACCGGATCAACCGGAGCGCCGCCCGCGTGCGCTCCGGTAACTGGTCCCCGAAACGCAGTACCTGCTCGAGGAAAGTTTCGAACTGGGTGCTCAGGCCGCGGATGCCCCAGTACCAGAACAGCGCGGTGACGAATCGTGCCGACAACTCCGCATCCGCACGCGTCAACGTGAAACGCAGTGCGGCCACGATGTTCTCGTGCTCGGCGTCCAGAACCGACAGCGCCCGCAGCTGATCCCGGGTACGCAGCAGCGGCTCATGCGCTTCGGCGACCGCGAGATAGTGCTCGGCGAAGCGGACACCTAGATCGTCTCCGGCACTGCGGAATCGGTCAGCGGCGAAGGCGCGGATGGTTTCCAGCATCCGGTACCGATCATCCCCGGAGACCTCGACAACGGACTTCTCGACCAGCGCGCCGACCACATAGACCACCTCGCCGGCGGGCAGCGCGTCATCGGAGCACACCGCCTCCAACGCCGCCGAGGTCGCGCCACCGGGGAATTGCGAAAGCCGGCGCGCCAGTACGCGTTCCGGCTCATCGAGCAAGTCCCAGCTCCACTCGACCAATGCGAGCAAGGTGCGCTGGCGGGGCAGTGCGGTCCGGCTACCGGTGGTGAGCAACCGGAATCGGTCATCCAGGCGCTGGACGATCTGGTCGGCACTCATCGAGCGAAGTTTGGCCGCCGCCAGTTCCAACGCCAGTGGGATGCCGTCGAGGCGGCGGCAGATCTCCAGCACGGGCATCGAGGTGCGGGCATCGAGGACGAAATCCGGTCGGGCCGCGACCGCCCGGTCGACGAACAACCGCACCGCGGGCGCTTCGGCGATCTCCGCCACATCCGGTACACCGCCGGGGATCCGCAGCGGTCCGAGCGGGAACAGCGCCTCGCCGGCGATGGCCAGCGGCTCGCGGCTGGTGGCGAGGATCCGCAGGTCCGGCAACCGCTCGAGCAGCTGGTCGGCGAGGTCCGCCACGTCCTCGATCAGGTGTTCACAATTGTCCAGTACAAGGATCGCCTCGCCCACATCGAGCAGGCCGATGATCCGGTCGACGCCCTGAGCGGTGTCGTCGGACGGCCGCCGGTCCCGCGCCCCGATCGCCCCGAGCACCGCCTCGCCGACCGCGCGCGCCGAGGCCAGCGGCACGAACCACACCCGTCCATGCCGCGCCGCCGGATGCCGCGCCGCCACCTCGGCCGACAACCGGGTCTTACCCGCGCCACCGGAACCGACCACGGTCACCAGCCGGGCGTCAGCGAGCAGACCGGTCACCCGGGTCAGCTCCGCTTCGCGCCCGACAAAACTCGTGCGCTGGAACGGGATTCGACTCGCCATCGTCTCCGCCGGTGCCGCGGTACCAGTCGCGGCCGATCGATCGAGCTCGCCACGTAACAACGCGAGATGAATCTCCCGCAGTTCCGCCGATGGATCGATCCCGAGTTCGTCCGCCAGCCGCGTGCGCACCTGCTCATAGACCGCCAGCGCGTCGGACTGCCGCCCCGCCGCCGCCAGGGCTCGCATCCGCAACCCCGCCAGCCGCTCGCTCGAAGGCCGTTCCGCCGCAGCCCTTTCGAGGTCGGCCAGCACCTCGCCGAATCGTCCGGCCCGCAACTCCGCGTCGAACCGGTCCGCCGCGGCACTCCCCCGCAGGTCCGCCAGCCGATCGGCCACCGGCTCCGCGAACGGCGCGTCCCGGATATCCGCCAGCGCCGGTCCCCGCCACAACTCCAGCGCGCTCCGCAACACCGACGCCGCCGCCTCGATCCGACCCGCCGCCAACTCCCGCCGGCCCTGCGCCGCCAACTCCTCGAACCGGACCGCGTCCACGTCCGCCGCGTCCACCGACAACCGATACCCGCCCGCCACCAACTCGACCGTGCCCACGCCGCGCAGCGCCTTCCGCAACCGCGACACCAACGCCTGCAACGCCCCTGCCGCCGCCCTCGGCGACTCCTCACCCCACAGCCCGTCTATCAAGGCGTCCACCGACACCGGCCGCCCCGCCGCCAACGCCAGCCGAGCGAGCAGCATCCGCACCCGAACCCCACCGACCTCGACGGCCACCCCGTCGTCGCCATGCACCGAGACGACCCCGAGCAACCCGATCCGCACCCGCTCAGCTTCCCAGAACCCCCACCCTCGAGCCACGGCGAGCAGTCAGAGCGACCCGCAACTGAGCGTCCGGGTGATAGCCGTCGTCGAGGGCGGCCGCGCCCGGCCCGGCGCTCCGTAAGGAGAACCGGGCCTCGAGGTTTCGGGCGTGTGGCAACGGCCGTCGGTAAGCAACACCCACCTGGGCCGGTGCAAGAACTCCGTCGTTAAGCGGTGCGCAACCTCCGCCGTCACCCAATGAGCAGCGCGATCAGAACCAGCACCGAGCCGCCGAAAACGATGGTGTGGCGGGCGTAGGTGAGGTGTCGCATGACCCAGCGAGGGAAGGCGCGCTCGGCTGCGTCGAGGAAGGCCGCGACATCGATCCGGGCCAGTTCGGGGTCACCCTTCTTGGCGAAGGCGGCGGTGACGCTCTGGACGGCGGTCAGGTTGCTGTAGATGATCAGCACGTTTGCCAGCAGGACGATGCTTTGGAAGACCCAGGAGAGGGTCTGCCCCCAGCCGCTGCCGGCGAGGTTGAGCGCGGCGGCGGCGAGCATCATCAGGGCGAAAGTAACCGGTGCCCAGGTCTCGTGACCGCCGGCGTCGAAGCGAAGTCCGTTCTCCTCCAGCACTTCCGGGCGCACCCCCTGACGGGCCAGTTCCTGATCGGCGGCGGCTTTGGCCGCGGGGCCGAAGCGGTGCCGCACCACGGGAATGCTGACGAAGGCGAGGGCGATCAGGATTTGGGCGATGGCGGCGGCGGTGAACATTTCGGTGGACTCCTCATCGGGTGGTTCTCGGCGGGGCCGTGGTGGCCCGCCCTGTGCTGAACCAAACGATGCCGAGCGCCGCTGACAGCGCTCCGACAGCGCGCTGACAGCCCCGGACCAACTCTGATGGCAGCCGCCTTCAGTCAGCGTTGGCGGGTTTCGTATGCTCGACCGCAAACGCCGCCGACCGAATGGTGACCAGGATGATCGACTTCACCCTCCCCGCCGACCTCGCCGCCGAACGCGACCGCGTGCGGCAGTTCGTCATCGACAAGGTCATCCCGTTCGAGAAGGATCCGCGCCTGACCTCGCATGGACCGACCGACGAATTGCGCCAGGAACTGGTGGAACTCGCGCGTGCGGAGAAGCTGCTGACCGTGCAGGCGCCGGTGGAATTCGGCGGGCGCGGACTGACCCACGTGGAACAGGCGGTGATCTACGAGGCGGCGGGCTGGTCCACCCTCGGCCCGGTGGCGATGAACTGCGCCGCCCCCGACGAGGGCAACATGTACCTGCTCGGCAAGATCGCCAACCCGGAGCAGATCGAACGCCACCTGATACCGGCCATCAACGGTCTACAGCGCACGGTATTCGCGATGACCGAGCCCGACGGCGCGGGTTCGGACCCGAACCAGCTGGCCACCGAGGCCGTGTTCGACGGCGAGAACTTCATCATCAACGGCCGCAAATGGCTGATCACCGGCGCGAACGGCGCGAAGAGCTGGATCATCATGGCCCGCGTCGCGCCGAATCCGCATGTGCCGGAAGGCCCCACGCTGTTCCTCACCGACGGCGACCAGCCCGGCATCATCATCGAACGCACCATGAACACCATGGACCGCAACTACGTCGGCGGCCACGGCGTCGTGCGTTTCGAGAACCTGACGCTGCCCAGGGCAGCGCTGCTCGGCGAGACCGGCCAGGCGCTGCGCTATGCCCAGCTGCGGCTGGCCCCGGCTCGCCTCACGCACTGCATGCGCTGGCTGGGCGCGGCCGAGCGCGCGCAGAGCATCGCCGTCGACTACGCCAAGACCCGCACCGCTTTCGGTAAGCCGATCGGCGAACACGAAGGCGTGTCGTTCATGCTGGCGGACAACGAGATCGCGCTGCACCAGTGCCGCCTGACCATCTGGCACGCCTGCTGGCTGATGGACCAGGGCGAAAAGGCCCGGCACGAGAGCTCGATCGCGAAAGCCTTCGTCTCCGAGGAACTGTTCAAGGTGACCGACCGCTGTGTGCAGGTGCTGGGCGGCATCGGCATCAGCGACGAGACCGTGGTCGAGATGATCTTCCGCGATATGCGCGCGTTCCGCCTCTACGACGGGCCGACCGAAGTCCACAAATACGCCATCGGCCGTCAGATCCTGCGCTGAGCGATCCCGCTGAGCCGGTGTCGCGGCAGGTCCGGCCCGGCTACCATGCTGTGTCATGAGTTCGGAACTGCTCGTCGATGTCTCCGCGGGCATCGCCGTGCTCACGCTCAACCGGCCCGCCCAGCAGAATGCCTTCACCCCGGCGATGGCCGCCGAACTGAGTGCCGCGCTACACCGCTGCGACGCCGAGGACGCGATTCGCGCGGTGGTCATCACCGGGACCCCGCCCGCGTTCTGCGCGGGCGCGGATCTGTCCCACCGGACCGGCGAGGTCAGCGCCACCATCGACCCGCCGCCATGGCAGGTGCGTAAGCCGGTGATCGCCGCGGTGAACGGGCACGCCGTCGGCATCGGGCTGGCGCTGGCCCTGCAGTGCGACCTGCGGTATATGGCCCGGGACGCGGTGTACGGGTTGAATCAGGTGCGCCGCGGCGTACTCGCCGACGGCTACGCCCATTGGACGCTGCCCCGGCTGGTCGGCATGGCCAACGCCGCCGACATCATGCTGACCGGGCGCACTTTCGACGGCGAGGAAGCCAAGGCGATGGGCCTGGCCAACAGCTGCCTGAACGGGGCCGAGGTGCTGCCGACCGCGCTCGCGGTGGCGCACGACCTCGTCAACGGGTCGGCGCCGCTTCCGGTGGCGCTCACCAAACGGCTGATGTGGGAGGGGCTCGGCATGAGCCCGACCATGGTGGGTCAGCTGGAGACCGACCTGAACCAGCATGTCGGCAAGAGCATCGACGGCGGCGAGGCGATGGCGGCGTTCCGGGACCGTCGTCAGCCCAACTGGACAGGCAGCGTCAGCACGGAATGGCCGGCCTGGGACACCAAGCCGGGCGCCGAACGCCCCGTCCTGGACTAGCCCCCACCCGTCGGCTGGCCGTCCGCAGAGGTTTCAGGCCCGGCCGCTCAGGGCGACCAGGATGAACAGGATCGCCATGATGACCATGAGGACGGTGCCGACGATGCCGAGCATGTACCCGACCATCACCTGAGCCCGGCCACCATAGGCGCCGCCGGACGCCTCGATCTGATCGAGCGCGCGCTTGCCCAGCGCCCAGGCCACCGGCCCCAGCGCACCACAGCAGAATATGCTCAGCGCGCCGAAGAACAGCACCATATTGGCATGGGGATGCTCAACCGGCTGACCAATAGGCACCTCGGGTATGACCACACCCGAATTCTACGGTGGCAGTGTGTTTTTGGCGGGGCCTATGGCACCGCGTGTTCGCGGCCCCGCTTATCCGGGGAGTTGCCGGCTCAGATCCGGCGCTGGCGAGCTACTTCCGAGAGCACGACGCCCGCCGCCACCGAGGCGTTCAAGGACTCGACCGGACCGGCCATCGGGATGCTCAGAATCGAGTCGCACGTTTCGCGGACCAGGCGGGACAGGCCCTTGCCCTCGGAGCCGACCACGATGACGGTGTCCATGCTGCCGTCGAAGGTGTCCAGGGTGGTGTCGCCGCCGGCGTCGAGGCCGACGATCTGGTAGCCCTTCGAGGCCCAATCCTTCAGTGTGCGGGTCAGATTGGTGGCCCGGGCGACGGGCAGCCGGGCGGCCGCGCCCGCACTGGTGCGCCAGGCGACGGCGGTGACGCTGGCGCTGCGCCGGGACGGAATCAGCACACCGTGGCCACCGAAGGCCGCCACCGAACGAACGACGGCGCCGAGGTTGCGGGGGTCGGAGATATTGTCCAGCGCCACCAGCAACGCGGGCTCGCCGGTGCCGCGCACCCGGTCCACCAGGTCGTCCGGGTGGGCGTAGCGGTACGGCGGCACCTGCAGCGCGACACCCTGGTGCATGCCGTTGGCGCTGAGCCGGTCCAGGTCGGTGCGCGGCACCTCCAGGATCGAGATCCCGGCGTCGGCGGCCGTCTTCACGCTCTCGGTGAGCCGGTCGTCGTTCTCGGTGCCGACGGCCACGTACAGCGCGGTCGCGGGGACACCGGCGCGCAGGCATTCCACGACCGGGTTGCGGCCGAGCACGAGCTCGGGCCCGTCGTCACCCTTGCGGGTACTCGGGCGACCGGCCGCGCCGCGAGGCGAGGACTTGGCCGCCGCCTTCGCCTTGGCGGCGGCGCGTTTGGCCGCGGGGTGCTTGGTGCGCGCCTCGGCGGGCGGGGTGGCGCCGCGCCCCTCGAGCCCGCGCCGGCGCTTACCGCCGGAGCCGACCACCGCACCTTTCTTGGTGCCGCCCTTGCGAATTGCCCCTTTACGTTGCGAATTGCCTGCCATCAATCGGCCTTTCCAGGGGGACGGTGCGCCGGCGGAGCTTGCGCAGCCGGCGGGGTGGGTGGATTCAGGGTGCCCAGAGACCATTCCGGACCGGTGGGTGTGTCGGTCACTTCGATGCCGGCGGAGATCAACCGGTCCCGGGCCGCGTCCGCGCTCGGCCAGTCCTTGTTCGCGCGGGCCTGCTGACGGCGCTCCAGCTCGGCGCGCACCAGTACGTCGAGGGCTTCCATGGCTGCCGAGGAATCCTCGGCGGTGTGCCACAGCGGGTCGAGCGGGCACACGCCGAGAATGTTCAGCATGGCCCGGACCTCGCCGCACAGTTCCCGAGCGGCGTCGAGATCGCCCGAATCCAGCGCCTTGTTGCCCTCGGTCATCACCCGGTGCACCTCGGCACGGGCGCGCGGCACGGCGAGATCGTCGTCCATGGCCGCGGCGAACTCCGGGGTCCACTTGCCGACCGGCACCTCCCCGGCACGCTCGATCACCCGGTGCACGAAGGCTTCGATGCGCTGATACTCCAGGGCGGCGTCGTTGAGCGCCTTGTCCGAGTACTCCAGCATCGAGCGGTAGTTGACACCACCGAGGTAGTACCGGAGTTCAACGGCGCGAACACGTTTGAGCACATTGGGCACCGACAGCACATTGCCCAGCGACTTGGACATCTTCTCCCCGCCCATGGTCACCCAGCCGTTGTGCAGCCAGTACCGGGCGAAGCCGTCCCCGGCGGCCTTGGACTGGGCGATCTCGTTCTCGTGGTGCGGGAACACCAGATCCATTCCGCCGCAATGGATATCGAATTCCGGCCCGAGATAGGCCTCGGCCATCGCGGAGCACTCCAGATGCCAGCCGGGACGCCCCGGACCCCACGGCGAGGGCCAGTGCGGCTCACCGGGCTTGGCGGCCTTCCAGAGCGTGAAGTCGCGCGGATCGCGTTTGCCCATGCCCGCGCTCTCGCCCTGGTGCACGTCCTCCAGCTTGTGGCCGGACAGCTGGCCGTATTCCGGATAACTGACCACGTCGAAGTAGACGTTGCCCTCGGAGGCGTAGGCGTGCCCGCGGTCGATCAGGCGCCGCATCAACTCGACCATCTGGGTGATGTGCCCGGTGGCCCGGGGCTCGATGGACGGCGCCTGCACGCCCAGCGCCCGGTAGGCGTCCTGGAACGCGCGCTCGTAGGTGGCGGCCCACTCCCACCAGGGGCGACCGGCCTCGGCGGCCTTGGTCAGGATCTTGTCTTCGATATCGGTGACATTGCGGACGAACAGCACGTCGTAGTCGTGTGCCTGCAGCCAGCGCCGCAGGACGTCGAAGGCGACTCCGCTGCGCACATGCCCGATGTGCGGCTCACCTTGCACGGTGGCGCCACACAGGTACACCGACGCACATCCGGGGACCAGGGGCGCGAATTCGCGCATGGTCCGCGTGGCGGTGTCAAAAAGGCGCAGAGTCACGGCATTCGATCCTAGTCGGTGTTCAATTTCCGGTACCTGCGGCACCGGGTGTGGGCGGCAGGTCGTAAAAACCCCGCCGAACGGGCGAGCGGGCCGAAAGAATTAGCTAACAGCGAGCTGACAGCAAAGCGGTGGCAATTGCCGCGACGCCTTCGCCGCGGCCGGTGAGGCCGAGTCCGTCGGTGGTGGTGCCGGAGACCGAAACCGGCGCGCCGAGCAGTTCACCGAGCACTTCTTGGGCTTCGGCGCGGCGCGGACCGATCTTCGGGCGGTTCCCGATGACCTGTACAGCCGCATTGACAACTTCGAATCCGGCTTCGTCCAACAGCCGGATTACTTCCTTCAGCATGGCGGCGCCGGAGACATTCGCCCACTCCGGCCGCCCGGTGCCGAACACCGCGCCCACATCGCCGAGGCCGGCGGCCGACAGCAGCGCGTCACACAGGGCGTGCGCGGCGACATCCCCGTCGGAATGGCCGGCGCAGCCGTCGTCACCGTCGAACAACAGCCCGGCCATCCAGCACGGCCGGCCCGGTTCGATCGGATGTACGTCGCTGCCGATACCCACTCGCATGTTCACGACGATCGCACACCCGCCGACCGCAGCTTTTCGGCCAGCATCAAATCGAGCGGCGTAGTGATCTTGAAAGCCAGCGGGTCGCCGGGGATGGTGCGGACTTTGGCGCCCAGCATTTCGACCAGCCCCGCGTCGTCGGTGGTATGCACATCCAGTGCGTACGCGGCGCGCAACAATTCGGCCGAAAAACCCTGCGGCGTCTGAATCGCGCGCAACTCGGATCGGTCGGGGGTGCCGGTCACCACACCGGTCGCGTCGACGGACTTGATGGTGTCGACCACCGGCAAGGCCGGGACGACAGCCGGATGCCCAGCCTGGAGTTCGGCGGTGACCCTGGCGATCATCTCGGGCGGGGTCAGGGCACGGGCGGCGTCGTGCACCAGGAAATAGGCGGCGTCGGGAGCCGCCGCGATACCGGCGCGCACCGAATCGGTGCGCTCGGCGCCACCGACCACGACCTGCACCGTGCTGGGTGAGAGAAATCCCCCACATCCGCCGCCGGACGCGGAGGGATCTCTGGATCTTCCGACCGGATCGAAGGCCGGCAGCAGGGCGACTGCGGCCTCGACCAGTTCGGCGGGGACCATGACGATGATCCGGTCGACCACCCCGGAGGCGATCAAACCGTCGACGGCGAGCCGGACCATAGGCGTGCCGCCGACCTCGACGAACGCCTTGGGTTTTGCTTCACCCAGACGTACGCCGCGACCGGCGGCAGGTACCAAGGCAACGACAGCATCGCCGTTGTCAGAGTTGTTGTTCATCCCGAGGAGGCTAGGAAGCCGCTGCGAGAACCTCATCGAGCAGCGTCTCGGCCTTGCCGTCATCGGTGCCCTCGGCGAGCGCGAGCTCACCGACCAGGATCTGACGCGCCTTGGCCAGCATGCGCTTCTCGCCGGCGGACAGGCCGCGATCCTGCTCACGGCGCCATAGATCGCGAACGACCTCGGCCACCTTGTTCACATCGCCGGAGGCCAGCTTTTCCAGGTTGGCCTTGTAGCGCCGCGACCAGTTGGTCGGCTCTTCGGTATGCGGCGCCCGCAGCACCTGGAAGACTCGATCGAGACCCTCCTGGCCGACGACGTCGCGCACTCCGACATATTCAGCGTTTTCCGCAGGAACGCGAACAGTCAGGTCGCCTTGTGCGACCTTGAGGACCAGATACTCTTTCTGCACACCCTTGATGGTGCGAGTCTCGATTGCTTCGATCAGCGCCGCTCCGTGGTGGGGGTAAACGACGGTGTCTCCGACCTTAAAAATCATGTGTCCCGTGCCCCTTTCGATGTTCACAGTTTAACATGCGACTCGGTAACGGCGCGATCAACTGTGCAGGTCAGGGCCACAACGAGCATATCGCGGGGGTTGACAGAACGGGCGTGGTGTGCATTACGTTGTGCCAGAACGGGATACCCGCACGCACTTTCCCCGCCCAGCCCCCTGAACCCTTCCGGCAGCCGCTCGGCAACCGGAACAGACGGTGGCGAACCGTTATGCAATGGATGCCCGGCGCCCGGGCGTGGCAAACGGAAAGTGACGGGCATCGCCCGCCAACACAAACCCGACATTCGCCGACGCGAAGCGGGCTACTACGCTTCTGGCCTACTACTCTCTGTAGCGGAGTGAGCCGAGCTCGGACATGGAGGACAACCGTGACTGCCTTGAATGCTGTGAACCGTCGCGTGGCCGCGGTTGCCGCACTCGCCGCGAGCGCGGCGCTGACGCTGACCGGCTGTAGTGCGGGGCAGATCTCGCAGACCGCCGACCAGGTCGCCGCCGTCAACGGCAACAGCGCCGACGTCGAGAAGATCGCGCTGCGCAATGTGCACATCGTCTTCCCCGGCAACGGCTACAGCAACGTCAAGGGCGAGAAGGCGCTGGTCGCGCTGTCCATCATCAATATGAGCGAGTCCGTCACCGACGAGCTCACCAGCGTCGACACCGACCTGGGCCCGGTCAAGATCACCCCGCCGGCCGGTGAATCCACCTTCGTGCTGAAGCCGCAGCAGAACGTGGTCACCGCCACGGCGCCGGCCGGCGCCACCGCCACCGACTCGCACGCCGGGGATTCGCACGGCGAGTCGTCCACGCCGACCACGCCGCCCAAGCAGCAGAGCGACGTTCCCGCGGCGAGCCCGGCCCTGATCGAGATCACCGGCCTGACCAAGGACATCACCCCCGGCCTCACCTACAAGCTCCGGTTCAACTTCAAGAACAACGGCACCGTGGTCGTCGACGTACCGGTCGACGCGGCCACCGCCGAGCGCAAGGTGACCGACAAGTCCGGCCCCGCCGAAGCGGGTCACGGCGGCGGCGGGCACTGAGCCGCCACACCGAACGCCGAAGGCTGCCGCACCCCGGGTGCGGCAGCCTTCGTTTTGTCGGTAGCGCTCCGTAGGGTGCGCTTGTGGCCAAGACCAAGCCGATCTACCGGTGTTCCGCCTGCTCCCACGAGGTAGCGAAGTGGGTGGGAAAATGCCCCGACTGCGGCGCCTGGGGTTCGGTCGACGAGGTGGTGGTCTCCGCCGCCGCGGCGAGCCCGTCCCGGCGCGCCATGCTGCCCAGCACCGCGGCCGCGCCGCTGTCGCAGATCAATTCCACCGTCACCCAGGCGCGTTCGAGCGGGGTCAGCGAACTGGACCGGGTACTCGGCGGCGGGGTGGTCGCGGGTTCGGTGGTGCTGCTCTCCGGTGAACCCGGGGTCGGCAAGTCGACGCTGCTGCTCGAGGTGGCTTACCGGTGGGCCAGTCAGCGCGCGGAGACGGCGCTGTACGTGACCGCCGAGGAATCCGCGGGGCAGGTGCGCTTGCGGGCGGACCGGACGGGCGCGGTGCACGAGCGCGTGTATCTGGCGGCGGAATCGGACCTTTCGATCCTGCTCGGGCATGTCGAGCAGGTGCGGCCCACCCTGCTCGTCGTCGACTCGGTGCAGACCATGCTCGCGCCCGAGGTGGACGGCGTGATCGGCGGCGTCACCCAGGTGCGCGCGGTGACCTCCGCACTGACCTCCCTGGCCAAGACGACCGGCATCGCGGTGCTGTTGGTCGGGCACGTCACCAAGGACGGCAATGTGGCGGGTCCGCGCACCCTCGAGCATCTCGTCGACGTGGTGCTGCAATTCGAGGGCGACCGCAACTCGACGCTGCGCATGCTGCGCGGCATCAAGAATCGTTTCGGCAGCGCCGACGAGGTCGGTTGTTTCGAACTGCACGAGGACGGCATCGCCTGCGTGGACGACCCGTCGGGCTTGTTCCTGCACCACCGGACCGAATCGGTGTCCGGCACCGCGGTCACCGTGGCCATGGACGGCAAGCGCCCGCTGGTGGCCGAGGTACAGGGACTCACCGTGGAGACCGAGCAGCCACAGCCGCGCCGCGCGGTGAGCGGGCTCGACTACAACCGGGTCGCCATGGTGCTGGCCGTATTGCAGAGCCGCGCCAAGGTTTTCGTCGGCAAACACGATGTGTACGCGGCTACCGTCGGCGGCATGCGGCTGGTGGAGCCGACAGCCGATCTGGCGATCGCGCTGGCGTTGGCGAGCGCGGTGTCGGAGGAGGCCCTGCCCGCGGGCTGGGTGATACTCGGCGAGGTCGGGCTGGCGGGCGAGGTCCGCAAGGTCACCGGTATCGGCCGCCGGCTGGCCGAAGCCGAACGGCTCGGCTTCACCGACGCGGTGGTCCCGCCGGGCACCGAGCGGATGAAGGGCTCGAAGATGAAGATCCACGAGGTCGCCGATGTGAGCGCGGCCCTCCGGGTCACCGGCCTTCCGCGCGGGAAACGCAAACAGAAGTCGGCGAAGGCGGAGGAACGGCCCCGTCTCGCCGCCGTACCCGACGGCGCGGAGGCCTTCGACGAGCAGCCGACGTTCTAGTGCCTCAGGCGATATTGAACGGCTCGGCCGCGCTGCGCACCGAACCGAGCTGAGCCACCACCGAATACGCGCCCGGCTGGACCGGCAGCCGCGCGCCCGCGCAATTGGGCTGCGAGGTGGATCCGGACCAGGTGACCTGGAATGCCGCCTGTTCGCCCCGATTCAGCGTGCGCACATCCGGCTGACCGTCCGGATAACAGTCGGTGCTCGACCACAGCCGCTTCTGGCCGTCCAGGGAGTACACCGAGATCTGCTGCAACCCCGAACCCACGTCCCGCGAGCACGCGTTCGCGGAGATATTGGTGATCACGATGCCGAACACCGGCTGCTCGCCGGACTTGTAGGTGGGCTGCTCCACCGTCACCTTCACCGCCAGCGACTGATCGGAACACTGGCCCTGGGCGGCCGGCGCCGCACTGGCCGCGGCGGGCGGCGAACTCGGCGCGGCGCTGGAAGCCGCCGCGGCGGCGGCATCGGGAGTGTGGGCGGGCTTGCTCTCGCCCGCCGGCTTCGCCGTCGTGGTGACACTGGCTGCGGCGGCTGTCGGATCGCCGGTGGAATTGCCGCCGCGCGCGATCATCACCGCGAGCCAGATCACCAGCGCGACCGCGAGTACGAGTATTCCGATAGCGAAAACGCGACGACGCCAGTAGATCTCCGGAGGCAGCGGTCCAGTCGGTTCCAGCACTCCTCAAAGGTAAGGGCACCGCTGGGCAACCGGTCTCTCCGACCTCGGCGTGTCGAGTCGAGTCCGGTTGCCGCGTCAGCGGGAAAGTGGTGGGTCAGGCCGATTCGCCGATATTGCCGACCACTCGATGCAGGTTCACCTTGCCTTCGGCGAGTTTGTAGGTGACGCAGGCGATCGCGAGTTCGCCGGTCGCGACCCGGTTGGAAATGATCATGGAGCGCTGCGACAGCAGGCGCGCGGTTTCCTCCACGTGCCGGGCTTCCAGTTCGTCGACCGTGGCCAGGCCCTCCCGGCGGCCGATCAGGATCGACGGCGTGACCTTCTCGACCACGCTGCGAATGAATCCGCCGGGCACCGCGCCACCGTCGAGGGCGTCGATGGTCGCCTTCACCGCACCGCAGCTGTCGTGGCCGAGCACCACGATCAGCGGCACGTTCAGCACCTGCACGCCGTACTCGATCGAGCCGAGCACCGAGCTGTCCACCACGTGGCCGGCCGTGCGCACCACGAACATGTCGCCCAGGCCCTGGTCGAAGATCAGCTCGGCGGCGACACGGGAATCACCGCAGCCGAACAGGATCGCGGAGGGATGCTGGCCGTCGACAAGTTTCGCCCGGTCGGCAGCCCCTTGGCTAGGATGCAACAGCGTTCCACTTACGAAACGCTCGTTGCCTTCGCGCAGGGACTTCCAGGCACTGATCGGGTTGGAATCAGGCATACCGTTCATTGTGCACAAGGGAATGGGTTACCAGCGAGTCCGGCGCGTTACGGCACGGCAAATATCGACTCGCCGCGGTGTGGCAGGGATGGTGAAGTGATAGACGTCGAGGTTCTGCTGGACTGGTATTCCGATACCGCGCGCGACCTTCCGTGGCGACGGCCGGGGGTCACGGCCTGGCAGATCTTGATGAGCGAGATCATGCTGCAGCAGACGCCGGTGGTGCGGGTGCAGCCGATCTGGCTGGAATGGGTGGCCCGGTGGCCGGTGCCGTCGGCGATGGCGGCCTCGTCGCAGGCGGAGGTGCTGCGGGCCTGGGGGAAACTGGGCTATCCGCGGCGGGCGCTGCGGCTGCACGAGTGCGCGCGGGTGCTCGCCACCGAGCACGGCGACGAGGTGCCCGCCGAGGTGGATGTCCTGCTCGGGCTGCCGGGTATCGGCGCGTACACCGCCCGTGCGGTGGCCTGTTTCGCCTATGGGCAGCGAGTTCCGGTAGTGGACACCAATGTTCGTCGAGTGGTGGCGCGGGCGGTACACGGCCGGGCGGAGGCGGGTAACCCGTCCGCGCGCGATCTGCCGGAGACCGAAGCGCTGCTGCCGGTGGAGATCGACCGCGCCGCGAAGTTCTCCGCCGCGCTGATGGAGCTCGGGGCGACGGTGTGCACGGCGCGCGGTCCGGAGTGCTCGGGGTGTCCGTTGCCGCGCTGCGCCTGGGTCGAGGCCGGGCGGCCGGCGTCCGACATCGTCCGCCGGGTGCAGAAGTACGAGGGCACCGACCGGCAGGCCCGCGGCCGGCTGCTGGACGTGCTGCGGGACGCGAGCGGGCCGGTGGAGCGGGTGCGCTTGGATCTGGCGTGGACCCGGGATCCGGGTCAGCGTGCTCGCGCGCTGGATTCGCTGCTGGTCGACGGGCTGATCGAGCAGACCGCGGACGGACTGTTCGCGCTGGCGGGCGAGGGCAGCCCGGCCGGTTAGAGGACGCGGCGGAGGAAGTTCTCGACTTCGGCGCGGTAGGCCTCGGGCTGGTCGTCGTGCACCAGATGCCCGGCCTCGGGAATCAGCGCGTGGGCGGCATTGGCGTTGACGGCGGCCATCTCCCGCATCTGGCCCGGCGGCGTGATGCTGAATTCGCCCTCCAGCAGCAGGATCGGTGCGCGCACCGCCCGCCACTCCGCCCAGAAGTCGCGGCTGCCCCATTCCTCGGAGATATCGCGGAAGGTGCTGACCGCGCCGTGTAATCGGTAGCCGTCGGGGCCGTGCTCGAAGGAGTTCAGGAAGTAGCGGCCCGCCACCGGGCCGAAGAACTCCAGCACCGCGTCCGCGTCCGGGAACGGCTGCGGCCAGGCCTCGATCATGGCGGCCCAGTGCGCGGCGGTACGGCCCCGGAAGTCAGGGGCGATGTCCTCGACCACCAAGGCGCGCACGCGCTCCGGGTGCCGCGCCGCGAACACCCAGCCGTGCAGGCCGCCCATCGAATGCCCGATCACCACCATCGGTTCGGCGATGCTCGCGGTGGCCGCGGTCAGGTCGGTGACGAACGCCTCGGTGGTCAGCTCCTCCGGTGCGGGCCGCCCGTGGCCGGCCGCGTCGAAGGTGTAGACATGCCCGTACCCGCGCAGCCAGTCCAGGTGATCACCCCAGGTGCGAGCGCTACCCATCAACCCATGCAGCAGCAGGATCGGCACCCCGGCCCCGCCCTCATCGAACAACACCAGCCAGATTCTGCCCCATCGGAGCGCGGCGGCGCGCTCTCCCCGACCCCGCCTAGACTCGGCCCATGGCTGTTGTGAAGATCAATGCGATCGAGGTTCCGGAGGGCGCGGGCCCGGAATTGGAGAAGCGGTTCGCCCACCGTGCGCACGCGGTGGAGGGTTCGCCCGGGTTCCTCGGCTTCCAGCTGCTGCGTCCCGTCGCCGGGGACAACCGGTACTTCGTTGTCACCCAGTGGGATTCGGAAGAATCCTTCGCGGCGTGGCGGGACGGCCCGGCCCGCGCCGCGCACGCGGGCAGCGGCGACAAGAAGCCGGTGTCGACCGGAGCGTCGCTGCTCGAGTTCGAAGTCGTCATGGACGTCTCCCCCAAATCCTGATCCGCTCGCACGGGTCGCCCGGCACGCCACGGCTCGCCGGGCGTTCTGCTGTGCCCGATACGCCCTGTTGACGGCAGCGGCCGGAGCCTGTCACAGTTCGAAGGACAGACGCGAGGGTGATGCGGTAATCCGGTGTGAAGCCGGAGCGGTCGCGCCACTGTGATCCATGCACCGGGTTGTCCAGGTGCCGGGAAAGCCAGACACCGGCACCCATCGCACGGACTACTCGACGGGACGCGTATCCCAAGGAGGAACTCATGGCCATCGCGCATATCCCCACCCGGACTTCCGATTCGCCGGCGACCGTGCTCGTCACGGTGGGTGTCGTTCTGCTCGCACTGCTCACGCTGTACCTGGTCGGCTTCGATCAGGGCGCCATCTCGCGCAGCGGGATGTTCCTGCATGAGTTGATGCACGACGGACGGCATCTGCTGGGGCTTCCGTGCCACTGAATTCGTCCACTCCGCAGGCTGCCGGCCCCCTCGCCGGCACTCTGAAAACCCTGCTTCTGCGTGGCCTTCTGGCCGGGTTGATCGCCGGCTTGCTGGCGGCCACGGTCGGCTACTTCGTCGGCGAGCCGAAAATCGAAGCGGCCATTGCCATCGAGGAAGCCGCCGGGGGTCATGCGCACGGCGTCGAGGAAGAGCCGCTGGTGAGCCGCACCGGCCAGCGGGCCGGTCAGTTCCTGGCACTCGGACTGGCCGGACTGGCGCTCGGCGCGATCTTCGCCGCGGTCGCGCATGTCGGACGCCGCCACACCACGATGCCCGGCCCGGCCTTCGCGCTCGCTCTGGCGCTGGGCGGCTGGGCCGCGATCGTCGCGGTGCCGTTCTTCAAATATCCCGCCAATCCGCCCGCGGTGGGTGACCCGGAGACCATCGGCGACCGCACCTGGCTGTGGGTGGCCGCGGTGGTCCTCGGGCTGGTCGCGGTGGGCGCGGGCGTCTTCGTCCACCGGCTGCTGCACGCGCAGCCGGGCAGCTTCCGGTTGATCGGCGCGGTGGCCGCGTTCGTCGCGATCGTCACGGCCGGATACCTCGCGCTGCCGGGCATCGACGAGGTGAAGGCCGATTTCCCGGCCGGTCTGCTCTGGGAGTTCCGGGTGTCCTCGCTCGCGGTCTCGGCGACGCTGTGGGCCTGCCTCGGCCTGGCTTTCGCGGCCCTGACCGAGTTCGCCACGCGCACTAGCTCTCCCGTACGAGACGGGGCCGCTACCGCGGGTTGATTTCCGTCCGGGATTTCGAGGGCAGTGTCGGTTTCATGACCGGCACTGCCTTTACCGTGTGGCCCGAACGCCTTTCGCTCGCACCGATCCGGGAACCGGCGCGGGCCCCGCGCTCGGTGTCGCTGGCGTTCAGCGCGCTCGTCGTCGCCCTGCTCGCGGGAGTCGCCGAGGCGATCGCCCAGGCCGCATTGCTGCTGGAGAGCTCCGGCGCCGAGCTGGGCGACATCGCGACCGCGCTGCTCATGCGCGGGGCGATCTATCTGGTGGTGCTGGCCGTGGCCATCCGGATGACGCACGGCGACCGCTGGGCCCGCGTCGCGCTGACCTTCGGCATCGGCGTCCTGGGCCTGGCATCGCTGCTCGTCGAACCGATCCGGGCGGTGCTGTCCGCCGACGACCTCGGCACCCTGTTCGACGACGTCACCGCGAGCGGCGTCGGTATCGCGATCTTCCGTGCCGGCCATGTGGCCGCGGTGCTGGTCGCGATCCCAGCGATGTACCACCGCACCGCGCGGCCCTACTTCCGCGCCTGACGCCACCGCACGGCTCCCCGCGCACCGGCACCCGGTGCGCGAAGAGCCAAGCGGCAGAGTCGATTACGCGAGGGCCGCGTCGAGCGAGATGTGGTCCACGCCCGCCAGCGCCTTGCTCACCGGGCAACCGGCCTTGGCGGCGGCCGCGGCGGCGGCGAACCCGTCGGCGTCCAGGCCGGACACCCGCCCGCGCACCGTCAGCTTGATGCCGTTGATCCGGAAGCCACCCGCCGGGTCCGGGCCGAGGGTGACATCGGCGGTCACGTCCAGGCTTTCCGGAGTGCCGCCCGCGTTGGCGATCTGCGCCGAGAGCGCCATCGCGAAGCACGACGAATGCGCGGCCGCGATGAGCTCCTCCGGGCTGGTGGCGCCGTCGGCGGCGTCGGCCGAACGCTTCGGGAACGACACGTCGAACTTGCCGACGCCGGAGCTGGTCAGGTCGACCAGTCCGGAGCCGTCCTGCAACCCACCGGTCCAAGCCGTGTGCGCGGTACGTGTTGGCATTACGGTCCTTTCACAATTATTCGATCCGTCGCAAAGAACCTACTCGCCGTACTCAGACCGCGAGGCCGGTACGGCGATCGAGCTGTTCGAGTACCAGCGGCCACGCGGCGCGGTGCCGATCACGTGCTGCCTCGGTAGGAAATCCGGAGTGCCGCAAGCGAAGTCGGATACCGCGCGGTTGATGCACGAACTCGATGCTGACTACGGTTTCGGCGCCCTCGGTGCCGTCCGCCCCGGTGACCCAGGTGAACTCCACCAGCCGGTCCGGTTGCAGCCGTAAGAAACGGCCGTAGTGCGGGCTGCGTTTGCCCTCGACCTCGGTCTCGAAGAAGAACGGTTCGTTCACCGCGGGCTTCATGAGCACCGAGCCGGGCGCGGCGAACCAGATGTCGAAGCCTTGCGTCAGGGCCGCGTAGAGCAGACCCGGCGGCGCTGCCATCACCCGTTCGACAGTGAGCTGGTGCGGTCGGTCGGACAGATCCGGTATCCGAACTGGCTGATCCATTCGACCGACCATACTCATCCCTCGGGATTGGTGACCCGGGCCAGCACGATGCCGCCGAGAATCAGGGCCAGCGAGAGCATCCGGCCCGCGCTGAACGGGTCCCGATGTACCAGCACACCGAGCCCGATGGCGCCGACCGCGCCGATTCCGGTGAAGACGGCGTAGGCGGTGCCGACCGGCAGGGTCTGCATGGCCCGCGAGAGCAGGTAGACCGCGAGGGCGCCGAGCGCGAAGCACACCAGCGTGGGCAGCGGTCTGGTGAAATTCTCCGTCGGCTTGATGCTCTGCGACCAGACGATCTCCACCAGCCCGGCGAGGCCGAGGACGACCCAGCTCATGTCAGTACTCCTTGCCCAATCGACGGGCCGCCGCCAGCGCGGCCCGGTAGGAATCGTCGTGCTGCGCGCGCAGGTGGGCGAGTGCCGGATCCTGACGCGAGTTGGCCAGTTCGGCGTTGAGGAAGACGGAGTCCTCGACGGCGAAATGGCCGGCGAAGAAGTCGCGCAGGTAGCGCTCCTGATAGTCGAACCGCTCCTTGGGCGCACCGGGCGAGTACGCCCCGCCGCGGGCGGTGACGACCACGAAACGAGTGCCGGCCAACGACATTCGCGGGAAGGTGATCTGGTCCAGCCAGGCCTTGAGGCTCGCCGGGATCGAATAATTGTACATCGGGGTGCCGATCAGGACCACGTCGGCGGCGCGCACCTCGGCGAGCAGCGGCACGACGACCGCCCATGCGGCGCGCTGGGCGGGGGTCTCGGCCAGATCCGGCAGCCGGTCGAGATCCGTTGTCTCCTGGGCGAGTACGTGATCGCAGAGTTCGGTCCATGCCTCGTCGATGAACGGGACCGGGTCGGCGGCGAGGTCGCGGTAGCGATAGTCGCCGTCCGGATGCTGGGCGCGCCAAGCCGCGGCGAAGGCGGAGCCGAGTTCGCGGCTGAGCGAGGTGCGGCGGGCGCTGGCGTCGAGGTGCAGCAGGGCGGTCATGAGTTCCTCCATAAGTGGACGTTGTGTCCGTTTCGCGTCTACGCTAGAACAGAACCGGACATTGTGTCCACTTATTCCGGAGGTTACGGTGATCGCTATGAGCCCAGCGGATCGCAACCTGCTCGCCACCCCTGGCGACGCCGCGCCGCCCGAACGCGCGGACGCCGCCCGGAACCGGAGCCGGATCCTCGCCGCGGCCGCGGAGCTGTTCGCGCGCCGCGATCCCCGCACCGTCACCATGGACGACATCGCCAAGGCCGCGGGCGTCGGACGGGGGACGCTGTACCGGCGGTTCCCGAATGTCGGCGCGATCGCCCTGTCGCTGCTGGACGAGCACGAACGGGCCATCCAGGAACAGTTGCTGCGCGGCGACCCACCACTCGGCCCGGGTGCGCCGCCCGCGGATCGGCTCGCCGCGTTCTACGCCGCCATGGTCGAGTTACTCGACGGCCATGCGCATCTGGTGCTCGGCGCGGAAACCGGCAGTGCGCGGTTCGGCACCGGCGCCTACCAGTTCTGGCGCGTCCATATCGGCACGCTGCTCCGCGAAGCCGCTGTACCGGAAGCGGATTCGCTGATCGAACCGTTGCTCGCCCCCGTCGCCGCCGAGGTCTATCTCCAGCAGCGCGAACGCGGACTCGGCAACGAGCAGATCGCGGCCGGGCTCCGGCGGCTTGCCCACGCCGTCTTGGGCACACGCGGAAACCGCTGACAGCTCAGCTGCCAACGATTTTCGATCGCACCGCTTCAGACGAGGTCACGCCTGCGCACGAGCCACATGGTTCCCACCGTGCAGGCCACCAGGTAGATCGCCAGCACCACAAGCGATTCCGCGCGGGACAGGATATCCAGCACCCCCGGGGTCGGCGGGCCGTCCACGGTGCGCATCGCCCCGGCCAGCGAACCGGCCGCGGTGCCGGGCAGCCGGTCCGTCACCGCCTCGAGCGGGCCGAAGATCCCCGAGACGCCACGGAGCAGGTTCTCCACCACCAGCACCCACACCAGACCCAAACCGACCGCCAGGGCCGGGCCACGGGCGATGGTGCCGATGAGCGCACCCGCCAACGTCCACATCCCGAGAATCATTGTGCCGGTGAGAATCCCGTTCAACGACTGCGCCGCCGCGGGCAGCGCGAGCGACTGCGCTTGCGACACCGCGATGAGCGAGGAAACCGCCAGATCGGCCAGGAATGCCGCGCACACCACCGACACCACCACCACCGCCAGGTTCAGCACCACCCCGCCGATCGCGCTGATCCGGGTCGGCCCCTGGGTGAGCACGGTTTTCCAGGTGCCCCACCCGTAGCCGCTGCCCATGACCAGCGCGCCGAGAATGAGCATCAGCGCGCCGCCGAACATCGCCATGCCCTGGGTGAACACCTCGGGTACCGCTGCGGGCAGCATCTGTTGCAGCAGAACCTCTTTCGGCAGGTTGTCGGACATGGCACTCGGTTCGCCGCCGGTGTAGTCCAGATAGTTGAACAGGTAGCTGAAGGTCAGGTTCAGCAGAATCCAGGTGCCGAGAATGATCCAGAACGCCGGCCACTTCCGCAGGCGCAGCATTTCCGCCCTGGCGCTCGCCAGCAAGTCGCTCATCTCACCGTCTCCAATTCGGTCAATTCGAAAAAGACTTCTTCCAAGGACTTCTCGTCGACGCGCAGTTCCAGCAGATCAGCACCGGCCGCCACCACCGCGCGGGCCGCCGCGGGCGCCGCCGCCGCGCCCGCCTCGATGCGGATGCCCGCGGCCGTCAGCAGCACGTTGCCGCCCAGCGCGTCGCGCACGGCGGGGAACGCCACCTCGAGCGGCTCGGCCCGCAGCAATAACGTGGCGGCGCCGCGCAATTCGGCCACCGTCGACTCGGTGCGCAGTGTGCCGCCGGAGATCACACCGACCCGGTCACAGATCTCCTGCACCTCACTGAGCATGTGGCTGGACAGCAGCACGG
Organism: Nocardia goodfellowii; assembly: GCF_017875645.1. NCBI lineage: Bacteria > Bacillati > Actinomycetota > Actinomycetes > Mycobacteriales > Nocardiaceae > Nocardia > Nocardia goodfellowii. The sequence continues at coordinate 868,799 of NZ_JAGGMR010000001.1, forward strand.
TGTGCCCGTCACCGGCCAGTGCGGTGATGAGTTCGCGCATTTCGGCCATGCCCGCCGGGTCCAGGCCATTGGTCGGTTCGTCCAGGATCAGCAGATCGGGACGGCCGAGCAGGGCCGCGCCGACCCCGAGTCGCTGTTTCATGCCAAGGGAATACGTGCGGAATTTGTCCTCGGCGCGGCCGGCCAGACCGACCCGCTCCAGCGCGTCCTCGACCTCGTCGCGACCGAGTCGGCGGTATTCGGCCAGCACGCGCAAGTTGTCCCGGCCGGAAAGGTACGGGTAGAAGCCCGGCCCCTCGATGAGCACGCCGATCCGCCGCATCGCCTCCGGAGCGCCCGGGGCCTGGCCGAGCACGGACGCGGAGCCCGCGGTCGGCCGGATCAGGCCCGCGAGCATGCGCAGCGTGGTCGTCTTGCCCGCCCCGTTCGGGCCGAGAAAGCCGTAGATCTCGCCGGTTTCGACGCGCATGGCGACGCCGTCGACGGCGGTGTGGGCGCCGTAGCGTTTGGTCAGTCCTGCGGTGACCACGATGGAATCTGTCATGCCTCGAGAATCCGCCGGGCGGGTGCGCTGCCACATCCGTCGCGCGGCGACCTTCGACATACGTACTGCGGCGCACGCTGAACGGGCTCGATCCGCCTAGTCTGAGAGCGTGAAGGCGCCGGACATTTCGAAACGTGGCTGGGTGGTCAAGCCCAGCATCGCGCAGCGATTCCGTGAGGGGCGGTGGTCGGGCGACGGGTGGACTCCGGGCCTCGCCCTGATCGTCGCTGTCGTGCAGGTCATGGGCGGTCGCGGCGCCAATATCGGGCAGGCGGGGACACAGCCGCTGGACTGGCTCGGTTACCTCCTGCTGCTCGCCGGGCCGATCGCGCTGCTGTTCCGCCGCCGGGCGCCGATGGTGGTACTGCTGGTCGTCCTCGCCGTCTGCACGCTGTATCTGGCGCTCGGCTACGGCTACGGGCCGATCTTCCTGTCGCTGATCGTCGCGTTCCTCACCGCCGCGACGGTCGGCTCACGGTGGTGGACATACCCCATCGTGCCGCTGGGCTACCTCGCGTTCGTCTGGCCGGTGCCCAGCTGGTTCGGGCACCAGACCAACGGGTGGCAGGTGTTCGGACTGTTGGCGTGGCTGACCGTGCTGGTCGGCATCGCCGAGGGCATCCGGCAGCGGCGGACCGTGCTGGACGCGCGCAGACAACGAGCCGAGGCCGCGCGCAGAGACGAGGAAGCGCAGCGGGAGCGCCGGGCTAGCGAGGAACGCCTCGCCATCGCCCGCGAACTGCATGATGTGCTGGCGCACAGTCTTTCGCTGATCAACGTGCAGTCCTCGGTGGCGCTGGAATTGTTCGATCGCAGACCCGAACAGGCCGCGTCCGCGCTGGCGGCGATCAAGACCGCGAGCAAAGACGCACTCGCCGAGGTCCATACGCTGCTGCAAACCATCCGCACCGGTGGCGTCGCCGAACCCGTTGCCGAAGAAGACGATTCGACGGTCGACGAGTTCAGCCAGCGCCGCCTGGCGAGGGAGGCGGCCCAGGAGCGCCCCGTCGAACAACCGCGCCCCGCCCCGCGCGCGCCCGCCGCCAGCATCGAAGACCTGGACGCGCTCCTACAACGCAGTCGCACCGCCGGTTTGCCGGTCAGCACCCGCATCATCGGCGAACCACAGAAACTGCCGAGCGTCATCGACGCGGCCGCCGCGCGCATCATCCAGGAATCGCTCACCAACGTGGCACGGCACGCCCCCGGCGCGGACGCCACCGTCACCGTTCGCTACGCCCCGGAATCGGTCGACATCACCATCGACAACACCCGGCCGCTCGGTAACCAGCCCCGCTCCGGCACCTCCGGCGGTAACGGCATCGTCGGCATGCGGGAACGTGCCCACGCCCTGGGCGGGGCCCTCACCGCGGGCCCGCGCCCCAGCGGCGGATTCCGGGTGGCCGCCCGGCTGCCCATGCACACCCGGGACCGCGCCGAATCCGCGACATCGGGCGGCTCGTCGGCGCAGGATAGGTGAGAATCGGGAGGGCATCGTGAGCGTACGGGTTTTGGTCGCCGACGATCAGGCGCTGGTCCGCGGGGGCTTCGTCGCCCTGCTCGACGCGCAGGACGGCATCGAGGTGATCGGCGAGGCCGGCAACGGCGAACAAGCGGTCCGCATGACCCGCGCCCTCGCCCCCGACGTCGTTCTCATGGACATCCGCATGCCCATCCTGGACGGCCTCGCCGCTACCCGGATGATTGCCGAGGATGCGAAACTCGCCGGCGTGAAAGTCGTCGTCCTGACAACTTTCGAACTCGACGAATACGTTTTCGAGGCCATGCGCGCCGGCGCGACCGGCTTTCTCGTCAAGCACACCGAACCGGCCGACCTGGTCCGCGCCGTGCGCGTGGTCGCGGCGGGCGACGCCCTGCTCTCCCCCGGCGTGACCCGTCGCCTCATCGCCGAATTCTCCGCCCACGCCAAAACTCCCCCACCCGCCGAATTCGCCGAACTGACCGACCGCGAGCGCGAAGTGATGACGCTGGTAGCCGAGGGCCTCACCAACGCCGAAATCGGCGAGCGCCTCTTCATGAGCCCCGCCACCGCCCGCACCCACGTCAGCCGCATCCTGATGAAGCTCGGCGCCCGCGACCGCACCCAACTCGTGGTCATGGCCTACGAATCGGGCATGGTCCGGCCCGGCTGGCAATAGGCACGAAAAAAGCCCGCCCCCACTGGAATCCAGTGGGGGCGGACTCTTTCGGCTGTTTCCTACTCGCCCGAGGCGGCGGCCTCGCCCTCGCCGGCGCCGGTCAGCACTGCCAACTCGGCCTTGTCGTCGATGGCGGTCTTGGTCAGCTTCGCCTTGGGGGTGAAGGTGAACTTGGCCTTGTCGCCGGAGCCCTCGCCGTCCCAGCCTTCGACATCGACGAAGACGGTCTGGCCGGGGCCGATCTCGCCGAAGAGGATCTTCTCCGACAGCTGATCCTCGATCTCGCGCTGGATGGTGCGGCGCAGCGGCCGAGCACCCAGCACCGGGTCGAACCCACGCTTGGCCAGCAAGGACTTGCCCTGCGCGGACAGCTCCAGCGCCATGTCCTTGTTCTTCAGCTGCTTCTCGACGCGGCCGATCATCAGGTCCACCATCTGGACGATCTGCTCACTGGTGAGCTGGTGGAAGACGATGACATCGTCGATGCGGTTGAGGAACTCGGGCCGGAAGTGCTTCTTCAGCTCGTCGTTGACCTTGAGCTTCATCCGCTCGTAGTTCGAGCCCTCGGCATTGGACTGGGCGAAGCCCAGACCGACCGCCTTCGAGATATCCGAGGTACCCAGGTTCGAGGTGAAGATCAGCACGGTGTTCTTGAAGTCGACCGTGCGTCCCTGGCCGTCGGTGAGACGACCGTCCTCGAGGACCTGCAACAGGGTGTTGTAGATCTCCTGGTGTGCCTTTTCGATCTCGTCGAAGAGCACCACGGAGAACGGCTTACGGCGCACCTTTTCGGTGAGCTGGCCGCCCTCTTCGTAGCCCACGTAGCCCGGAGGGGCACCGAAGAGCCGCGAAGCGGTGAAGCGGTCGTGGAACTCGCCCATGTCGATCTGGATGAGCGCGTCGTCGTCGCCGAACAGGAAGTTCGCCAGCGCCTTGGACAGCTCGGTCTTACCGACACCGGACGGACCGGCGAAGATGAACGAGCCCGAGGGACGCTTCGGATCCTTCAGACCGGCACGAGTGCGGCGGATCGCCTTGGAGACGGCCTTGACGGCATCCTCCTGGCCGATGATCCGCTTGTGCAGCTCGTCCTCCATGCGGAGCAGACGGGTGGTCTCCTCCTCGGTGAGCTTGAAGACGGGGATACCGGTCCAGTTGGCCAGCACCTCCGCGATCTGCTCGTCGTCGACCTCGGCCACGACGTCCAGATCACCGGAACGCCACTGCTTCTCGCGCTCGGCCCGCTTGGCGACGAGCTGCTTCTCCTTGTCGCGCAGCCGCGCGGCCTTCTCGAAGTCCTGCGCGTCGATCGCGCTTTCCTTCTCGCGACGCGCATCGGCGATCTTGTCGTCGAACTCGCGCAGGTCCGGCGGAGCGGTCATCCGACGGATGCGCATGCGCGCACCGGCCTCGTCGATCAGGTCGATCGCCTTGTCCGGCAGGAACCGGTCGTTGATGTAGCGATCGGCCAGGGTCGCCGCGGCCACCAGCGCGCCATCGGTGATGGAAACCCGGTGGTGCGCCTCGTAGCGGTCGCGCAGGCCCTTGAGGATGTTGATGGTGTGCTCGACGGTCGGCTCGCCCACCTGCACCGGCTGGAAACGGCGTTCCAGGGCGGCGTCCTTCTCGATGTACTTGCGGTACTCGTCGAGGGTGGTGGCGCCGATGGTCTGCAGCTCGCCACGGGCCAGCTTCGGCTTCAGGATCGAGGCCGCGTCGATGGCTCCCTCCGCGGCTCCTGCTCCCACGAGTGTGTGCAGCTCGTCGATGAACAGGATGATGTCGCCGCGGGTGTTGATCTCCTTGAGCACCTTCTTCAGGCGCTCTTCGAAATCACCGCGGTAGCGGCTGCCCGCGACCAGGGAGCCCAGGTCGAGGGTGTAGAGCTGCTTGTCCTTCAGGGTCTCCGGGACCTCGCCGTTGACGATGGCCTGGGCCAGGCCCTCGACGACCGCCGTCTTACCGACACCGGGCTCACCGATCAGGACGGGGTTGTTCTTGGTACGGCGGCTCAGCACCTGCATGACGCGCTCGATTTCCTTCGAGCGGCCGATGACCGGGTCGAGCTTGCCTTCCAGCGCCGCCTGCGTCAGGTTGCGGCCGAACTGATCCAGCACCAGCGAGGTGGACGGCGTACCGGCCTCACCGCGCGGGCCGGATTCGACCGGCTCCTTGCCCTGGTAACCGGACAGCAGCTGAATAACTTGCTGGCGCACCCGATTCAGATCGGCGCCCAGCTTCACCAGCACCTGCGCCGCGACACCCTCACCCTCACGGATGAGGCCGAGCAGGATGTGCTCGGTGCCGATGTAGTTGTGACCGAGTTGCAACGCTTCGCGAAGCGACAACTCGAGCACCTTCTTGGCACGCGGGGTGAACGGAATATGCCCGGACGGGGCCTGCTGGCCCTGGCCGATGATTTCTTCAACCTGGCTACGCACACCTTCGAGCGAAATGCCGAGCGATTCCAGCGACTTCGCCGCGACGCCCTCGCCCTCGTGAATCAACCCAAGCAGGATGTGCTCGGTGCCGATGTAGTTGTGGTTGAGCATCCGGGCCTCTTCTTGGGCCAGGACAACGACACGCCTCGCGCGGTCGGTGAACCTCTCGAACATCGCTCCCTCACTCTCCTGCTCAAGCCTTCACTGGCGTCCGACGCTTCAGTGCATTCAACCTGTGGTCGTCAGCCTGCCATGAAGCCCGGGGGTTGCGGCCCCTGCCTCCCACTCTAGTTGGCAGGGGTGCAGGCCGCCTCCAGTCCACCCTATTGGTGACCAGCGACAGCACGGTCATTCACTCATAACGTGAGCGTTGCGAGTTTCGTTTCCGTCCAGGTTTTGCCTACAGCGAACATCGACCTGGGGATCCCGCAGCGCGGAGCCGACCGGACACTCTCCTGGATACACCGAGCTCCGCACATCGTCCACCTCAGTGCTGACCGGGAACCGGACGCCCCGGCTGGGACTGCCCGCCGCCGTACTGCCCGATGTTCTGCTGTGCGCCGAACGGACGGGTCGGCGGATTCGAGGGAGCCGCGAACTGACCGGGCACCGCGCCCGGAGCCGGGGCCGCCGCCGTGGCGCTCTCGCCGCGCTGAACCCCGGCGACGAACAGCGCGCCGCACAGCACCAGGAACGCCAGCGTGTGCAGCACGGCGCGGATGATGTTCCAGCGCACCCAGCCGGCTTCGAAATCGGCGCGCACCTGCGCCAGGTTCTGGATCTGGGCCACATCGCCCGCGGCGGCCAGTTGATCGTTCAGCGGCACGTTGAAACCCACCGTGACCGCGAAGGCGATCACGTTGAGCACCACAGCGACCGCGATCCAGACCAGGGTGGCCCGGTGGTCCTTTCCGAGGTGCAGAACCGCCGCCAGGATGCTGAAACCGACCGTGCCCATGAATCCGAGCATGAACCACGGATTGATGATCACCACGTTGATTTTCTGCATGACGTCGACGATCGTGCGGTCGTCGGACCGATTCAGCGCGGGCATCACCGAGATCGCGTAGGCGTAGAACACCCCGCCGATCAAGCCCGAAGCCAGCGCGGCCGCCACGAGCGCGGCGATACGGAGCGCGAACATAGAAATCTCCTGCCTGATAGCCCGGACCTGGCCTTTTTCATTCGGTCCGGCGATGACACAAGTCAACCGCTTTCCGGCTGGAGCAACCATGGTTCAGGCGCTCGGCTACTTACGTCAGCGTCCACGCCGCAGCGTGACTCAGAGATCTCTATCAGAGATGAGGCCGCTCTGCATCGCCAAGGCCGCCAAGCGAACTCGCTTCTGGTTCTGCGGCAGGTTTTCCACTCCGAACTTGGCGAACAACACGCGCAGATGAGTCTTGATCGCATCGACGCTGAGGAACAATTCCTCGGCGATCTGCTGATTGGAGGCGGGCGTGGCGAAGCCGGCGTTGTTTTTGTACGGGCGGCACAGCGCGACCAATACCGAACGCTGAGTGTCGGTGAGCGAACGCAGGGTCGGCATGGTGGCGGTGGCGGTGCGGGTGGGGTCGTCGGCTACCGCGCCGTAATGGCGGAATTCGACCATGGAGCTGCCGACGCGAATCTTGTCCCCCGCCATCAGCCTTCGCCGGCCCGCCAGCCGATCACCGTTGACGAAAGTGCCGTTGCGGGAGAGCCCGTCGTCGACGATGGTCCAGTGCGCGCCGAGGTATTCCACGGCGGCGTGCAGGCGGGACACCTCGGCGTCCCAGGGCATGGACAGATCGGCGTGAACGGAGCGGCCGATGGTGATCCGCTGCTGCTCGGGCGCGAGCATGAACTCCTGCCAGGTACCCGACTCATCCATGAATCGGAGCAGTGAACCGACGAAAGCACCCGTCACCGGCCCACCCGTCGCCCGACCACCGCCCCCCGAGGAGTCGCTGCGCGATGCGGTGATTTCACCCCGGCTCTCCCAACGATCAGTGACCACGACACAGTACCCATGGTGCCGCCTCGCAGTACCACTAGCAAGATCGCGGACACAACACTGCCGCCCCGGCGTCGCACGATTTTGCCCGGGCGGCAGTTGAAGAAAAAAGAACTCAGCCCTTCGAGGCCTTGTTGTACGCATCGGTGATGTCGGCCGAGATGCGACCGCGCGCGGACACCTTGTGTCCATTCCGGCGCGCCCACTCGCGAATTGCGGCGCTTTGTTCGCGATCGATGGAAACCCGGCCCTTCGGGGTCGCGGCGGTGCCCGCGGCGGCCTTCACCCGGCGACGTCCACTCACCCGGCGAGCGCTGGAAACCCACTGATCCAGCCCATCGCGCAGCTTCGCGGCATTTGCCGACGACAGGTCGATCTCGTACGACACACCGTCGATCGCGAACTCGATGGTCTCGTCCGCGATGGACTCACCATCGACATCGTCGATCAGGCTAACGGTGACCTTCTTTGCCATGAGATGAACGTCCTCTCGAAATCGTGCGACCCGCATACTAGGCCGATTACCCGAGGCAAGAATACCTCGAATTCGGAAAATTCCAAGACGGGATCTGAACTTTTGAAGTGAACCATTTCGAACGACCTGCAAGCAGTCGCTACGTACGTGCTCAGCGGGTGACCGGACGCACAATTGGGAACAGTATCGTTTCGCGGATTCCCAATCCCGTCAGTGCCATCAACAAGCGATCGATTCCCATACCGGTTCCCGTCGTCGGTGGCATACCGTACTCCATCGCGGCAAGGAAGTCTTCGTCGAGGACCATGGCTTCGTCGTCGCCCTGCGCGGCGAGCCTGGCTTGGTCCACGAAGCGCTCACGCTGGATGACCGGATCGACCAACTCGGAATAGCCGGTTGCCAACTCGAAGCCGCGCACATAGAGATCCCATTTTTCGGTAACTCCAGGTTTGCTGCGATGCTGTCGAGTGAGCGGTGATGTCTCCACGGGGAAGTCACGCACGAAAGTCGGCGCATACAGTTTGTCGCCGTACACGTGCTCCCAAAGTTCCTCGACAAGTTTGCCGTGACCGTAGCCTTTACCCTCCGGAATTTCCAAACCGACCCGATCGGCGAGCTTCAGCAATTCCGCCACAGTTGTTTCCGGAGTGACCGGAACACCGATCGAATCGGACAACGAGGGGTACATCTCGACGGTTGCCCACTCGCCGCTGAGATCGTATTCGGTGCCGTCGGCGAGCGTCAGAACCTGGGTGCCGAACGCCTCCTGCGCGACCTCCTGCACCAATTCCCGGGTCATCACCGCGGAGGTGTCGTAGGTGCCGTACGCCTCATAGGTTTCCAGCATGGCGAACTCCGGCGAATGCGTGGAGTCGGCGCCCTCGTTACGGAAGTTCCGGTTGATCTCGAAGACCTTCTCCAGGCCGCCGACCACACACCGCTTGAGGAACAGCTCCGGGGCGATGCGCAGGAAGAGATCCATATCCAGGGCATTGGAGTGGGTGACGAAGGGACGCGCCGCCGCGCCGCCGTGCAGCGTCTGCAACATCGGGGTCTCGACCTCGAGGAAGCCGCGGCGCTCCAGCGCGTTGCGTAGCGCGCGCACCACAGCGACCCTGGTCCGCGCCATTTCCCGGGCCTCCGGCCGCACGATCAGATCGACATAGCGCTGCCGGACCCGCGATTCCTCGTTCATCTCCTTGTGCGCGACCGGCAGCGGCCGCAGCGACTTCGCGGACATGGACCAGGAATCGGCCATGACGCTCAATTCGCCGGTCCGCGAGGAGATGACCTCGCCGTGCACGAACACGAAGTCACCGAGATCGACATCGGACTTCCACGCCGCGAGCGCATCCGCGCCGACGCCGTTGAGACTGATCATCGCCTGCAGCTTGGTGCCGTCACCTTCCTGCAGCGTCGCGAAACACAGCTTTCCGGTATTGCGCACGAAAATGACGCGGCCGACGACACCGACCTGCTCGCCGGTCTCGGCGCCGGGCTCCAGTTCCGGATACGCGCCCCGGATTTCGGCCAGGGTGTGCGTGCGCGCCACCACCACCGGATAAGCCTCGGTACCCGCGGCGAGTAGCCGCTCACGCTTGTCCCGGCGAATCCGCATCTGCTCCGGAACATCTACTTCCGGAGCGGGACGACTGGATTGCCCCGCAGGACTCTTACCTGCGGAGCGACCGGACGAAGGCGGGTTCTCGGTGCTCACGTCGGATAACACTAGCGGGCACCGGAAATCGTTTTACGGGGTGCCCGGGCAGTTGTGACCCGGGCGGGTTTGCCTGCCCCCGAATTAGCGCTCTCTTAACGAAAGCCGTTGTCCCGTCGGCGGATTACAACGAGGACAGCGCCTGGACCTCACGGGCGAAGTGCGGGGCCCGGATCGCGATGCTGAGCAACCCGGCGGCTTTCAGCGCCTGATAGCCGCCGATCAGATCGGTCGCCCGGTGCAGACCGAGTTCTTGCAGCGAGGCCGCGGCGAGACTGGAGGTATAGCCCTCCGAGCAGACGATGATCCATTCCACGTCATGGTCGGCGGCCAGCGCCAGCCGCGCGGAACTGGTGGGGTCGAGGCGCCATTCCAAGACATTCCGCTCGATCACCAGCGCACCGGGCAGGGTGCCCTCGCGGTCGCGCTGTGCCTGCGGCCGGATGTCGACCAGAATCGCACCGCGGCCCAGGGCCTCGGGCAATTCGAATGCGTAGCGCCGGCGCAGTCGGGTACGGGCCTTGTCGAGCATCTGATCAATGGTCAAATGCGTCATCAGTTATCACCTTCGGGCTGGTCGGTGAGGACGGTGTGGGTGCGCCGCAAGGTGCCGCGATCGGTCACCTCGTAATACGACATGGCCGTAAGCGGCGGGGAATAGGCGTGCACGCTGAGCGTGGGATCACCCAGTCCGGCGGGTTCGTGGGCGCGTTCGACGTCGTGCACCCAGCCGATCGGGAAAGCGGCCTGATCGCCGGCCGACAGGGTGCGCTGCCGTAATTGCGTGCCATCCCAGCGGAATTCGGTGAGCGCGCCGCTCAAAACGGTGAGCGCGCCGAGCGAGCCGGCGTGATCGTGCAATTCGGTGGACTTACCGGGGGTCCAGCTGATCAGCCAGATATCGACCTCGTCATCGGTGACCAGGCGGGTGGCCCAGCGCTCCTCGACCGGCCAGATGCCATCGGCGGGTAGCAGATGGTCGAATTTCCCTGCGAGGACGCCGTCGGCGCTCTCGTCGGTGAGACGCAGCAGATCAGCCGGGCGCAGCCGAGTGGGCAACGCGGGCGCCGGAGCCGTCCTGCCGGAAACAGGGAGGGAAAGAGCAGAAGAACGCATGAGCGAATCTCCAGGAGTTTGATCGGCCGAGGGACTTGAAGTCAGCCTCGATCGGTCGAGGCTGGATCAGCCTCGACAACACTCCTGGGTGCGCACGCGGGAAGACATGCCAGCGACTATAGCAACAGCAGGCCGGCGCGCAACACCCTCGATTCGAGTGATCCGCGCCATTACGGCTTGCGGCGCTGCTGGTTGCGCTCGTAGACCAGGCGCAGGCCGGTGGAGGTCAGGTGCGGTTCGTGATGTTCGATCGTCTCCGACTCCGGGACGATGAGCGGCGCGCTGATACCGGTCGCCACCACCGCGACATCGTCACCGGAGAAGGCGTCGAATTCGTCGCGGATCCGGTCGATCAAGCCGTCCACCAGACCGGCGAAGCCGTAGATCGCCCCGGACTGGATGGCCTCGACGGTGTTCTTGCCGACCACCGACCGCGGCCGGGCCAACTCCACCCGGCGCAGCGCGGCCCGCTCGATCAACGCCTCGCTGGAGATCTCGACGCCGGGCGCGATCACCCCGCCCAGGAATTCACCTTTGGCCGAGACCAGGTCCACCGTGGTCGCCGTGCCGAAATCCACGACAATCGCGGACGTGCCGAATTGATGATGGGCCGCAAGGGTATTCACGATGCGGTCGGCGCCGATTTCTTTCGGATTGTCGACCAGCAGCGGAATTCCGGTCCGCACACCGGGTTCCACCACGACGTGCGGCACCTCGCGCCAGTACCGATCCAGCATCAGCCGGATCTCGCGCAGCACCGGCGGCACCGTAGAGAGGGCGGCGACGCCCATCACCTGATCCAGCTGATCGCCGATCAACCCGCGCACCTGCATGGCGAATTCGTCGGCGGTGAGCAGCGGATTGGTATGCAGGCGCCAGTGCCGCGCCAGCTTCGCGTGGTTACCCGAGCCCGCGAACAACCCCAATTCGACGTGGGTGTTGCGGACATCGATGGTCAGCAGCATTGCTCACCCGATCCCGAGTTCTGTAGTAGTCAGTTGAAGCTCAACGCGCGCGGGGAGATCAGATCCGAGCCCTCCGGGGCGTGCGCGGGATCGGAACCCAGCTCGACCTGGCGGTTACGGTCGTCGACGAAGACTACCTTCGGGTCGTACTCGCGGACTTCCCGCTCGTTCATCTGGGCGTAGGCGATCAGGATCACCAGGTCGCCCGGGTGCACGAGATGTGCTGCGGCGCCGTTGATTCCGATGACTCCGGAACCGCGCTCACCGGCGATCACATAGGTCTCGAGGCGGGCGCCGTTGGTGATGTCGACGATGGCGACCTGCTCACCCTCGAGCAGATCGGCGGCGTCGAGCAAGTCTTGGTCGACCGTGACCGAGCCGACGTAGTGCAGGTCGGCGTGGGTGACGACGGCCCGGTGGATCTTGGACTTCATCATGGTGCGCAGCATCGGGGGTGGCCTTTCAGGAGACAGCGGCTTTGAGCGCGGCGCTGGTCGGGGTGAGCACGATCGGAACGTTGTCGATCAGGCGGGTATTGCCGACCCTGGCCGCGACCAGCAGGCGGGCATTGCCGGTGACGGGCGCGGGCCCCAGGGTGGTGGACCGCAGCTCCAAGTAGTCGACCTCGACACCGGAGGCGGCGTCGAGCACCTCGCGGGCCGCGGCGAGCACGCCGTCGGCGCCGAGTCCACCGGAGAGCTTGCCCGCGAGCAGCGCCGCGGACAGCGCGAGCGCGGATTCCCGCTGCGCCGGGCCGAGATAGCGGTTGCGCGAGGACATCGCCAGCCCGTCGGCCTCCCGCACGGTCGGCACCGGCACGACCTCCACGTCGAAATTCAGGTCCCGGACCAGCTGCCGGATCAGGGTGAGCTGCTGGTAGTCCTTCTCGCCGAAGTACGCCTCGGTGGGGCGGACGATCTGGAGCAGCTTCGCGACCACGGTCAGCATGCCCGCGAAATGCGTGGGGCGGCTCGCGCCCTCGAGCTCGGCGCCGAGCGGGCCCGGCTGCACGGTGGTGCGGGGACCGTCGGGATACATGTCGAGCGCGCTGGGCGCGAACACCACGTCCACGCCTTCGCCGCGCAGCAGTTCGACGTCGGCCTCCAGCGTGCGCGGGTACTTGTCCAGATCCTCACCGGCGCCAAACTGCAGCGGGTTGACGAAGATCGACACGATGACGACGCGATTGCGCCGCTTGGCCTCCCGCACGATGGCCAGATGACCCTCGTGCAACGCGCCCATGGTGGGCACGAAGCCGACCGTGCGGCCGACACCGCGCATGGCCTTGCTGATCGCGGACACCACCGCCGGATCGTGGTGGACGGTCAGCTCGCCGGGGCGGTAAGCGTCACGCAGTTTCGGATCCACGCTGTGTACCTTCTTCGTCTGTTCGGAGCCCTACCTGGTCACGCTGTGCTACCGCCTCCGGGCTCGACCGCACGGCCGAGGAGGGTCCTGCCAGCAACTCGATCAGGGCCGGATTGGTCTGCGCCCGTTCGGCCGTGCGCAGCGACATGGCCCGGTATCCCGTGGCCAGCCGGCTGTCGACGGCCTCGAGCGCTCGCAGGTGCGCGGCGACCGCTTCGGCGTCACCCCGGGCGACGGGACCGGTCAGGGCGGACTGGCCACGACGCAGGGCGTTGTCCAACGCGGCCGAGGCGAGCGGGGCGAGCAGGCGTTCGGCCAGGCCGTTCGGCTGATCGTCGACGATGGGCTGGCCGAGCAGGCCGGGACCGGCCAGCGCTTGGCGCAGGGCCGCCACCGCGTCCACGATCACGGTGACCAGGTGGTTACTGCCGTGCGCGAGCGCGGCGTGGTACAGCGCGCGGTTCTCCTCGGCGACCCGGACCGGTTCACCGCCCATTTCGATCACCAGCGACTGGGCGATGGCGTACCCGATGTCGTCGGCGGCGGTGATGCCGAAGCAGGCATTGCCCAGCCGGGCGACGTCCTCGTCGTGACCGGTGAAGGTCATGGCGGGATGAATGGCCAGTGGCAGCGCGCCTTGCGCGGCTAGCGGGGCGAGCACGCCGACGCCGTTCGCACCGGAGGTGTGCGCGACGATCGTGCCGGAGCGGACCAGCCCGGCGGTGGCCATACCCCGGACCAAGCCGGCCAGCTCGGCGTCGGGGACGGCGAGCAACAGCAGCTCACTGCGCGCGACCACGTCTTCGACCGGGAGGATCTCGGAATCGGGCAGGCGGGTACGGGCCCGATGCACGGAGGCGTCGGAGATCGCGGAGACGCCGAACACCACGTGCCCGGCGCGTTCCAAGGCGACGCCCAGGGCCGAACCGACGCGTCCCGCCGAGACGATTCCCACCGTCAGGCGTGCGGGCGCCGGGTCCAGGCCACCGTCAGAAGTCATGCTTCTAGAGGTCAACACTGTCCTCTCGAGGTTTTCCGTTCCAGTCCCGGCGAGCGGGTACCAGACGTTACGTCACGAGGATATCGGCCCGGGGATCACCGACGCCACGGCAGGGCCACGTGATCTACGGCACCAGGCCGCGACCAGCGGATCGACAGCGCGCCGGGTCAGCCGCGGCCGTTTTCCTCGGACTGCAGGTTCGCCATGATCTCGGCGACCGAGAGTTTGCGCGAACCCGGGCCGGACTCGGCGTCGGCGTCGACGCGGCGGCGCCGGCGCGAGGTAGGGGTGCCGATACGCGGAGCGGGCGCGGCCGTGGTGGTGGGACGGGCACGCGGCGGAACCGGGCGCGGCTGTTCGGGCTGCTGATCGAGCGGCGGCAGGCGCAGCGGCGCGGACTTGGGCTCCTCGGCGGCTGGTTTCGCCTCGGTGAAGGCGTCGGCCCAGGTCGAGCCGGGATCGGAGTAGCGCCGCTCGTCGGTGATCTCGGCGTCCTGAATGTTGTCGTCTTCGCGGGAAACGACTTGGGTTTCGGCGGTCACCGGCTCGTCGAACGGGCTCGCGAATTGCGGCGCCTCCGGATGATCCGGGGAGAACACGGGGGTCACACTGCTGCGCATCTGCTCGCCGATGCCGCCGGGTAGGCCCATCACCCAGGGGTCGGCATTCGCCGAGCTATTGTTCGCCGGATTAGCCGAACTGACCGGTAATTCCTGCATTCTGGTCGTGTCCGCGCGTAGCGCGGGCCGCTCCACGGGTAGTTCACCGTCGAAGAGCCGCTGCAGGCTGTGCCGTAGCACGCTGAGTTCGGCTCGGAGAGCGGCCATTTCGGCGGCGTCGGCCCCGACCTCCTGGCGCACCCGGGCTTCGACGCTCAGCTCGTATTCCCGCCGCGCTGTCACCTCCCGCTCCAGCTGCAACTCGTAGACCTTTTGCAGGTCGCGCGCCTTGGCCTTGTCTACCGTGGCTTCCCTGCGATAGCGGGTCGCGGCTAATGCGCCGATCACGGCAGCCCAGAGCGCCGCGACCAAGCCGATTCTGACAAATTGCAAGCTGTTGCTGAAGACCAGGAAAACGCTGGCAACCAGACCGAGCAGAATCAGCGAACCGATGAACAATTTTCCCGCTTGGTCCCGTCGCGACCGGGAAGTGCTGGTACGGGAGGGTGAAACCATGCCCGCCAGGGTAGCTCGGATGACGCGGCAGGCACAGTGACTCTCGGAACTATTCCGGCACTCCTGCTTGCTAGGTAGTTGCGGCGTCGTCCGGCGGGTCGTCCGGGGCTCGACAGCAATACTCGAGCCACAGCGCCGCCGCCGCCAGCGCGAGGCCCGCGAGCAAACCGACGATGGCGCCGGGCGAATCGGCGGCGGCCGCGCGCAAGGTCCCGCGCTGCGGGAAAACCCAGCACAGGAAACCGAGCCAGACGCCCGCGGCGATCGAGCCGACATGCACCGAGGCCTTCGCCAATGCCACAGCACGCGCTGCCGTGATCGGATGCAGCCGATTCCGGCCGTCCCCGATCTCGTCGTTGTTGACCTTCGCTCGGATCATGAACGCCAGCACCGCCTCGATCACCGCCACCGGGAACAGCGACGCTCCGGCGAAGACCGAGATGGCCGGAAAATTGGCGTACGCCATACGCGTGGCGGCCCAGGCGGCGACGGCCGCGATCAGCAGATTCGCGACGAGATCCAAGATCCGGGTCGGCTTCAGTGGCACGGCTCAACCCCCGCTGGTCGTGGTAGCCAGAATGTGCTCGGTCCGGTGGACGCCCGCGCGCTCGGCCGGATCCAGCCGGCGCAGCAACTCGCCGATCGGATACGGCACGCCGTCGACCTCGAGTTCCGCGGCCGGGTCCACCTCCAGCCACGGCACCAGCACGAACGCGCGGTTGTGCGCCTGCGGATGCGGCAGTGTCAGCTCCGGGTCGGTGCTGCGGCACGGCTGGTCGCCGTCGGCGCACCAGACCACGTCGACGTCGAGGGTTCGCGCGCCCCAGCGCACCACCCGTACTCGGTCGGCGGCCTGCTCCAACCGTTGCCCGGCGCGCAGCCAATCGGCACAGCTGAACTCCGGATCATCCACCAGCACAATGGCATTGAGATAATCGTCCTGGTCGACCCCGCCCCACGGGGCGGTCGAGTACACCGCGGAGACCGCGCGCACACGCGCGCCCAGGCCGTCGACCACGCTGCGCAGATGCGCGAGCCGGTCCCCCAGATTCGAGCCGATCGACAGCACGGCGCGCGTCACCCGCGACTCCTCGCGGTGACGACGCGAACGTCGGCGAAGGTGTGCGGGATCGGCGCGGACGGCTTGTGCAGCACCACCTCACAGGCCTGCACGCGCGGATCGCTCATCACCTCGTCGGCGAGTTCGGCGGCCACCGTCTCGATCAGGTTGCGGGGCGTGCCCTGCACGATCCGCACCGCCAGCTCGGCCAGCTCGCCGTAGTGCACGGTGTCGGCGATGTCGTCGGACTGCGCGGCGGCCGCGAAATCGGTCCACAGGGTCAGATCGACGATGAACTCCTGTCCGTCCCGCCGCTCGAAGTCGAAAACTCCGTGGTGGGCGAAGACGCGCAGGCCACGCAACTCGATGCGGTCGGTGCTCAATGCCGTATTTCCTGCCTGTGCTCGATGTGCGGTGTTCGCCACGCCGTCGATGGTCACGCTCCGCTACCTCCTCCGGGCGCTGAGCTGCTGCCGCGCGTCGGCGGCGGATGTCGGCTCGGATCGATGTTTCGCGCGGGCCCGGGTGCAGGCGTCGGTGACCGCGATCGCGTCCAGGGAGGCACGCACGTCGTGGACGCGCACTCCCCATGCGCCGTGTTCGGCGGCCAGCGCGGAAAGAGTGGCGGTCGCGATCTCGCGGCCGTCCGGCGGGCGGGGACCGGCGGCGTCGGCCAGCAGAGAGCCGAGGAAACGTTTGCGGGAGGCACCGATCAGGATGGGCAGACCCATGTCCGTCAGCTCGCACCCGGCCATCAACGCTCCCAGCAACTCCCAGTTGTGGTCGGCGTTCTTGGCGAAACCGATGCCGGGATCCAAGATCAGCTTGTCGGCGCCGACCCCACCGGCTACCGCCAGCTCCACCTGCTGGCGCAGTTCCCACGCCACCTCGGCCACCACGTCGTCGTAATGTTCGGCGGGGCCGGTGTGCTGATAGTTCGCGTCCGCACGCCAGTGCATGAGGATCCACGGAAGCCCGGATGCGGCAACCACTTTCACCATGTCGGGGTCGGCGCGGCCACCAGAAACGTCGTTCACCATCGACACACCGGCCGCGACCGCGGCCTCGGCGACCCGCGCCCGCATGGTGTCCACGCTGGTCGGCACGCCCGCCGCCGCGAGACCGCGGATCACCGGCACCACCCGGGCGGCTTCGGTGTCCGGATCGACGCGGATCGCACCCGGCCGGGTGGACTCGCCGCCTACGTCGATGATGTCCGCACCCAGTTCGTACAGCGAGACGCCATGTGCCACAGCGACATCCGGATCCAGATAGCGGCCGCCGTCGGAAAACGAATCGGCGGTGACGTTCACCACGCCCATCACCACGCAGGAGCGGCCCGCGCGCGGAACCATCACCCCGGATCCCCGCGCACCGCTCTCGGCCATGAGAAGTGCGCTCACTTCCGGAGAATGAGGTCCAGCGCCTCGGCGCGCGAAGCGGCATTGGATTGCAGCATGCCGCGCACCGCCGAGGTGGTGGTGCTCGCGCCGGGCTTGCGGATACCGCGCATGGCCATGCACAGGTGCTCGGCCTCCACCACCACGATGGTGCCGCGCGGGTCCAGCTTGCGCATGATGGCATCGGCGATCTGGCTGGTCAGCCGCTCCTGCACCTGCGGGCGCTTGGAGTAGAGATCGACCAGGCGGGCCAGCTTGGACAGACCCGTCACCCGGCCGTGCGGGCCGGGAATGTAGCCGACGTGCGCGACGCCGTGGAAGGACACCAGATGGTGTTCGCAGGTCGAGTACATGGGGATGTCGCGGACCAGGACCAGTTCCTGATGACCTTCGTCGAAGGTGGTGTTGAGGACCGCGTCCGGCTCCTGGTAGAGCCCGGCGAACATTTCCCGGTAGGCACGGGCGACGCGAGCCGGGGTATCGGCCAGGCCGGGGCGGTCGGGATTCTCCCCCACCGCCAGCAGCAACTCGCGGACCGCGGATTCGGCTCGAGCTTGATCGAAGGTTCGTCCGGTTTCGAGCGCCACCAGCTCGTTTGCCACCTGGGCGGCTGCGGTCGATCCGTGGACTGGTGTCTGATCGACAGCACCGTTCGCGACGCCTAGCGGGTGACTGTCACCATTCTGGTTTGCCGACAATCGGGACACCTCCAAATCTCAGGTGCCGGCAATCTCTCGGCACCCCACCGTACGAGCGTAAATGGCGCCCGTCCCCGCTGATCACAACGGGTCCGGGCGGCGCATCGATTCGCTCAGTGCCGGCCGTTCGGGCCATCCCAATCACGGTTCTCGCCCTCACCGGAGGACGGCTCGTCATATCCGCCACGGTCATAGCCGCGATCCGGCTGCTGACCCGGCTGCGGCTGACCCGGCTGCGGCTGGCCCGGCTGCGGGTTGCGCCACTGCTGGTAGGGCTGACCGGACGGCTGTTGCTGCTGTGATTCCTCGCGCGGCGGCCAGCCCGGCGCCGACCAACCGGCCGGAGCGCCGTAATCCGGACGCGAACCCTGCGTGCCGCCCGCGGGACGCGGGAAACCCTGGGTCGGCTGCGGACGGTAACCGGGGTCGGCGGCGGGCGGATAGTTGTACTGCGGTTGGCCGGTGTACCCCTCGGGCGGGTAGCCGTTGGCCGGAGCGGGCTCGCGCTTGGCCGTCGCCGGCGCGGGCAGCGCCTCGGCGGGCGGCCACGGCTCGCCGCGCTCCTGGGCCAGCTCGCGCGGCGTCTTCACCGGCGGCTTGTCCGAGGGCAGGCGATCACCGAAATCGTTGAAAGCCGTGATGCGCGGGCGCTTTTCGACCGAGGCGAGCAGTTCCTCGAGCTCGCGCCGGTGCAAGGTCTCCTTTTCCAGCAGCGCGGTGGCCAGCACGTCGAGCACATCGCGGTACTCGTTGAGAATGGCCCAGGCCTCGGTGTGCGCGGCCTCGATCAGGTTGCGCACCTCCTCGTCGATGGCGCCGGCGACCTCGTGCGAGTAGTCCGAGTGCTGGCCCATCGAACGGCCGAGGAACGGATCCCCGCCCTCCTGGCCGTAGCGGACCGCGCCGAGGCGGGCGCTCATGCCGTACTCGGTGACCATCGCGCGGGCGATCTTGGTGGCCTGGTCGATATCGGAGGACGCGCCGGTGGTCGGCTCGTGGAACACCAGCTCCTCGGCCGCGCGACCGCCCATGGCCATGACCAGGCGGGCGATCATCTCCGAGCGGGTCATCAGGCCCTTGTCGTCCTCGGGCACCGTCATGGCGTGACCACCGGTGCGGCCGCGGGCCAGAATGGTGACCTTGTAGACGGGCTCGATATCGGGCATCGCCCAGGCCGCCAGGGTGTGGCCGCCCTCGTGGTAGGCGGTGATCTTCTTCTCGTGCTCGCTGATGATGCGGCTCTTGCGGCGCGGGCCGCCGATCACGCGATCCACCGATTCCTCGAGGTTGGCGCCGGTGATGACCGTGCCGTTCTCGCGGGCGGTGAGCAGGGCGGCCTCGTTGATGACGTTGGCCAGGTCGGCGCCGGACATGCCGACGGTGCGCTTGGCCAGACCCTCGAGATCGGCATCGGGCGAGATCGGCTTACCGGAGGAGTGCACCCGCAGAATCGCGCGGCGACCGGCCAGGTCCGGATTGCTGACCGGGATCTGCCGGTCGAAGCGGCCCGGGCGCAGCAGCGCCGGATCGAGGATGTCGGGGCGGTTGGTCGCGGCGATCAGGATGACGCCGGTGCGGTCGCCGAAGCCGTCCATCTCGACGAGCAACTGGTTCAGCGTCTGCTCGCGTTCGTCGTGACCGCCGCCGAGGCCGGCGCCGCGCTGGCGGCCGACCGCGTCGATCTCGTCGACGAAGATGATGCAGGGGCTGTTCTGTTTGGCCTGATCGAACAGGTCGCGCACCCGGGAGGCACCGACACCGACGAACATCTCGACGAAGTCGGAACCGGAGATGGTGAAGAACGGGACGCCCGCCTCACCGGCGACGGCGCGCGCCAGCAGCGTCTTACCGGTGCCGGGGGGACCGTAGAGCAGCACGCCCTTCGGGATTTTCGCGCCCAGGGCCTGGTAGCGCACCGGGTTCTGCAGAAAGTCCTTGATTTCGTAGAGCTCTTCGACAGCCTCGTCGGCCCCGGCCACATCCGCGAAGGTGGTCTTGGGCATGTCCTTGGACAGCTGCTTGGCCTTCGACTTGCCGAAGCCCATCATCCCGCCGCGGCCGCCGCCCTGCATGCGTCCCATGACGAAGACGAACAGGCCCAGCAGGATGATCATCGGCAGTACGAACAACAGGATCTGGGTCAGCCAGCTCTCCTGTTTGACCACGGTGTTGTACGGGGCGCCGGTCTTCTGCACCGCGTCGAAGATCTGATTGGAGGTCTCGCTACCGCTCGGATACTTCGTGATGATCTTGTTCGAGCCTTTGGTGGCGTCGTTGCCGTTGTTCAGCTCGATCCGCAGCTGCTGCTCGCGGTCATCGATCTGCACGTTCTTGACGTTGGCTTTGTCGTTCAGCTGCTGCAGCGCCACGGAGGTGTCGACGTTCTTCCACCCGCGCGTGTCGTTGCCGAAATAGCTGAACGCATAGACCACGAGCAAGATACCCGCGATTATGGCCAGGGTGCGAAACACTGTCTTGCGGTTCATAGAGCGTCGGCCGGGCGGCCAGTCCTTTCCGGTGTCTCCGGTTCTGCCTAGCGAGAACGTCGGGCTCGTCAGTGTTTCGACATGCCCAGCGGCGTAATCCGTCCCCGTCCAGGCCCCGCTCGGACGGGGATCGGATGCGGACATGCCACGTTACCGCGTACGGTTCTACTCGATACATCGCGCAGTTCGGCAGTTGGTGCAGTTCGAGAGGTAAACGGCCGGAGGACCACATCGGTTCCCGATCTCACCGGTCCGGGTTAACTCAAGTGCCCACAATCATGGCATGTTCGGCCTATCGTGGGCGACGACACAACAAGAGCACGACATGAGAGGTCCGGCCCGGAGAAGGCGTAGGTGTAACCGTGGAGGGCCCCGATCATGCCGAACCGAACGCAGGGGGTATGGACATAGTCGAGCTACGGACACCCACAGCGATTGTGCGCCACGGCCGCGGACGTTTGATCGTCCTGCGACCAGGTAGCGATGGCGAGCGCGTGCTGGATGTTCCGGTCACCGATCTACTCAAGGTCCGGCTGAACCGGCGCGCCGACGACGCGGTCGTCATCGAGATCTATCTGCGATACCCCACCCCGGTCCTGACCGGCGTGCCCGCGGACCGCACCCCACTGCCCGTGCTGATCGCCGAGCACGACGTACCGCAGGCGAGCCAGATCGTGGATCAGATCAACGCCCAGATCCTCGCCACCCAGCGCATCGACGTCGCCGCCCCCGATCTGCATCCACCGGACCCGACCTGGGACAAGAACGGCCCCATCCGCGCCGACGTGGAACGTGCCGTGCACCGCATGGCTTCCAAGCGGGAGACGAAATCCGCTGTCGCGGCGCTGCATCGCTTCGTGACGCCGGAGGAGTACGTGCTCGAGACCGCGGCGGCGGTGGCGCATCCGCCCGCCGGCAACGGCGCCGGTCTGCTGGCCGCCACCACCGAACGACTGCTGTTCATCTCCGTCGGCGGCACCCGCTACGCGCACGAGCTGCCGATCGCGGCCGTGCTGTGGGCGCACAGCACCGACGGCGCCAAGGCCAATCCCGGCGAGATCGGCACCACCCGGCACGAACCCGGGCTCGAGGTGAACGACGGCAAGATGACGCTGCGTTTCACCGGCGCCGATCGCGCCGACACCGAGCGGGTCGGCCTGGCACTGAACTTCGCGGTCCGCCGCTCCGCCACCGACGGCGCGATGGGCCCGGCGGATCCCAGTGTGTCCCAGCTGTATTCGGAGTGGGAGCTGCTGGTCGAACGGCATTCGCTGGGCATGGTGGACGACACCCAGTTCCAGCGCTACGGCCGCGGCATCCTGCGTTCGCTGCCCGACGGGCTCTGACCGAACCGACGAGAAGCGCCGCGCGGAACCCCGCGCGGCGCTTCTTTTCTGTGCGTCAGGCCGGGTCGTTGAGCTGGATGCGGCGCCACGGGCTGGTCGGCCGAGTCCACAGGCGCAGCAGTTCCAATCGGCGATCGACGCCGCCGTTCTTCAGTTCGGCCAGATCCTCACAGGCCTGCCAGTAGGTCCAGCCGGTCAGGTAGGCGTCGCCGAACTGGCGCCAGTTGCGGTACTTGCGCTGCGCGATGGGCAGCGCGCGCATCAGATAGGCCCAGGCCACATCGGCTTCCAGATAGCCTGCGGTGAAGGCCATCCGGGCCACCGCCACGACGCGCGCCAGATCCCAGGCGTGGATGTCGGCGGGCAGCGGCTTGGACAGATGGTCGGTGAAGCCGATCTTGATGGCCTGGGACCAGATGTCGTAGTCGCGGACCAGCGCCTCGGGGTTGTCCATGCCGCGGAACGAACCCACCTGCCGCAGGAACGCGCGGTGCCGGTCGGCGCGCTCGCCGAAGCGATCCCGCTCGCTGGCGTTGATCGAGGCCATCACCAGCGGATGCACCAGCGCGTAGAGCGGGCCGTGCATACCGTCGAGCAGTTGCTCCATCGACGCCTGCGCCTCGGTGCCGTCGGTGATCCCCCAGGCGCCGGTCAGGGTGTCGATGGCCAGTTCACGGCGGTCGCCGAGCGGATGCTCGCGCTCCGGACCGAGCAGCAGCGCGTCGTGGAAGGCATCCCAGCGCGCCGAATAGAAACCGCCGAGCGCGAGGGCGCGCAGCTCGTCATCGGAGACCGCGGCGCCGGACCAGTGGTCCTCTTCCCGCTTGTCGAGCTCCTCGTAGGGGAAGGTTGTCAAGGTTGGTATCCCGCGGGCAGGCATAGGTCGATTGTTCCCGAAGTTTCCCCTCGGGGCTCGTCTTATCGAGAATGCGTTGCGTGTGTTCGCCGGGCAATCCCTACCTGGAGTCTGTACCAGCGCGAGTATTTACCCCATCTTGAATTCTGCCCCTGCCGGATTCGGGTGCAGGGGGCTAATCTGCACGCATGCGTGAAAACATCACCCTCCTCCGTGGCCTGGAACCTGCCGCTACCGAGCAGGAAATCTATGCCGCCGCACTGCAGTACGTGCGCACGGTCGGTGGCGTTTCCGGTTTGAGCACCACCACCAAGGTGGCCGTCGACAAGGCCGTCGCCGCGATCGCCGCCGCCACCACCCAGTTGCTGGCCGACCTACCCGATACCCGGGTGGCGCCGACCACCGAGCCGCCGCTACGCCGGGTCGGTGCGGGCGAAGCGCCGTCCTGAGTCAGGGCAGCGCGCCGGGGCCGTACGCGGCCAGGCAGGCCAGCGCCGTTTCCAGTGCGAGACTGCGCTCTTCGATCGGATAACCCAGTAGTTCCTCGATCCGCTGGATGCGGTAGCGAACCGTATTCTTGTGGACGCCGAGCAGTTTCGCCGCCGCCTCCGGGCTGCGGTGACATTGCAGGTAGACGTGCAGTGTCGCGCGCAGGCGCGCGGCGTTGCCGTCCCGGCCCGCCAGCGGGCGCAATTCCCGGCCGATCAGGCCGCGCATAGCCGCGTCGTCCGCACCGGCGAGGTAGGCGATCTCCACATCCCGGTAGGCGTGCACCCGCGGTCCCCCCGAAGTCGCGCGCTCGGCGACATTGCGCGCCGCGACCGCTTCCCGATGGCTCGCACGGAAACCCGCGACCTGTGCGCCGGGCACGCCGAAAGCGACCCGCACCGGGGCTTCGACCAGGTCGGTCAGAGATGAGAGTCCACCGGGCGCAGCCAGTTTCACGATTCGGTCGGCGTCATCCACACCAGCCCATGCCCACATGCTGCTCGCGCCGGCCGGCACGGTGAGCAGCCGTGCCGTGCCGAGCGCGCCGGCCAGCCGGGCGGCGACCCGGTCCAGCAACCCGATCGCCTCGCCGTCGCCGGGGATGTCGCCGCCGGGTTCGTCGGTCCAGAGCACGAACGCCAGGTGCTGGCCGGCCAGCCGGTACCCGAGCCGGATCGAGGCCTGTTCCGTATCCACCGCCGCGCCAACGGAATCGATGTCGGCGAGCAACGCGTGCACGGTTTCCGTGCGCCGGTTCAGCGCGGCGCGGAAGACGCGCTCGCGTTCTTCCATGTAGGTGTCGGTGAGCAGTTCGACCGAGGTGCTCACCCACTTCGAGGACCGCTCGAACAGGCGCAACAGCAGGGCGCGTTCGATGTCGTGAGGCGCCTGCCGCTGGTCGATGGCCTCGGTCATGTAGTCGAGCACGGCTTCCTGGCCCACGTGATAGACCCGCAGCAGCAACCGCAGTTCGAATCCGCGCCGGGCGATGGTGCGCGCGAAGGCGTGCGCCTCCTCCGGGATGGCGAATTCGAAGGTGTCGCTGGCCAAGCCGGGCAGCATGGCGCGAGCGTGCGCCCGGGTGCTGGCGGTGAGGTCGCGGCGCATATCGCGGTCGGCGAGTTCGGGGATGCGCGCGATGATGACGGAGTTGAGCCGGTCGACCAACTGCTCCAGGGATTCCGCGCGCATCGTCTCGTAGACGTAATCGGCCAGCCAGGCTCGGATTTCTTCACTGTCCGGACCGGGCACCGAGTGCGATCCTGCCACGTCTGCCGCCTCCATTTGTGCTTCGAATACAAATCAGACCGGTTCCGTTGACAGATCGGGCCAAGACCGTCTCGCCGAATTGTGTCACGATCATAGACGAGTGAGTTGAAGCACAGTGTGCAGCAGCAGTGGGAGAACAGCGTGACCAATACCGAATCAGCAGCCGGCATCGAGCAGGCGCCCGCCGGTCGAGCGACCTCGAAGGCCGAAGCGCCCGCCGTCATCGAGGTGCGCAATCCCGGCACCGGCGAACTGGTCGGCACGGTGCCCGCCCAGTCCGCCGACGAGGTCGCCGCCAAGATCCGGGAACTGCGGCTGTACCAGCCGGAATGGGAGGCGCTGGGCGCGGACGGCCGCAAAGAATGGTTGCTGAAGCTGCAGGACTGGTTGATCGACAACACCGAGCACCTGGCCGACGTGCTGCAGTCGGAAACCTCCAAGCCGCGCGCCGACGCCCTCATCGATCCGTCGTTCGGCTGCGATCTGATCGGTTACTACGCGCGCCGGGCCGGCGGGTTCCTCACCGACGACCATCCGTCGCCGCACAGTCCGCTGGCCCGGGTCAAAAAACTCACCGTCACCTACAAGCCGTACCCGGTGGTCGGCGTCATCACCCCGTGGAACTTCCCGCTGGCCATGCCGATCATGGACGTGATCCCGGCGCTGGCCGCGGGCGCCGCGGTCATCCTGAAGCCGTCCGAGGTGACGCCGCTGTCGGCGCTCGAATTGGCCCGGGGCTGGGCCGAAATCGGTGCGCCGCCGGTCTTGGCGGTGGCCACCGGCGCGGGCGAGACCGGCGCCGCGGTGGTCGGCAACGCCGACTACATCCAGTTCACCGGCTCGACGGCGACCGGCAAGAAGATCGCCGCCGCCTGCGTCGAGCGGCTGGTCCCCTACAGCCTGGAGCTGGGCGGCAAGGATCCCGCGATCGTGCTGGCCGACGCCGATATCGATCGGGCCGCGCACGGCATCGCCTTCGGCGGCATGTTCAACGCGGGCCAGGTCTGCATCTCGGTGGAGCGCGTCTACGTGGAAGCGCCGATCTACGACGAGTTCGTCGCCAAGCTCACCGCGAACGTGCGGGCGTTGCGCCAGGGCATCGACGGGCGCGAAATCGCCCATGACGTAGGCGCGCTGGCCAACGAGAACCAGGTCGCCATCGTGCAGCGGCATGTCGAGGAGGCCGTCGCGGCCGGAGCGAAGGTGCTGACCGGCGGCAAGCGCACCGGGCAGGGCACCTTCTTCGAGCCGACCGTGCTGGTCGACGTGGATCACTCGATGAGTTGCATCTCCGAGGAGACGTTCGGCCCGACGCTGCCGGTGGTCAAGGTAGCCGACGAAGCGGAAGCCGTTCGGCTGGCCAATGATTCGATCTACGGCCTGTCGGCCTCGGTGTGGACCGGCGACAAGGAGCGCGGCGAACGCGTCGCCCGCCAGCTGACCGCCGGCGCGGTCAACATCAACGACGTCTTCGCCAACCTGTTCAGTTACGCGCTGCCGATGGGCGGCTGGGGACAGTCCGGTGTCGGCGCGCGGTGGGGCGGCGCGAACGGGGTCCGCAAGTACTGCCGGGCCCAGGCCATCACCAAGCCGATCCTGCCGACTCAGCAGAAGGAACTGTTCTGGTATCCCGCCAAGCCGGCGAATCTCCTGTTCGCCCTGGGCGCGATGCGGGCCGCGGGCGCGCGCGGCCTGCGCCGGATCGACATTCCCGCCCTGCTGAAACTCAAGGGAGACAAGTAATGCCCGACGCTACGAAAATCCGCGGCAAGGTCGTCGTCATCACCGGCGGCGCACGCGGCATCGGACTGGCCACCGCCACCGCGCTGCAGGCCCTGGGCGCGAAGATCGCGATCGGCGATGTCGACGAGACCACCGTCAAGGAGTCGGGCGCGGCCCGCGATTTCGACCTGTACGGCAAGCTCGATGTCACCGACGCCGCTTCGTTCGAGAGTTTTCTCGACGAGGTGGAGCGCACTGTCGGTCCGATCGACGTGCTGATCAACAACGCGGGCATCATGCCGACCGGCAAGCTCGCCGACGAGCCGGATCAGATCACCCGCCGGATTCTCGACATCAATGTCTACGGCGTGATCCTCGGTTCCAAGCTGGCGCTGAACCGGATGCTGCCGCGCCGCAGCGGGCACATCATCAATATCGCGTCGCTGGCCGGCGAGACCCACATTCCCGGCCTGGCCACCTACAACGCGAGCAAGCACGCCGTGCTCGGGTTCACCGACACTTTGCGCGAGGAGTACCGGGATACCGGCGTGCACTTCTCCTCGGTCCTGCCGACGCTGACCAATACCGAACTCGGCGCGGGCGTCACCGCGCCGAAGCTGTTGCGCCCGGCCGAGCCGGAGGAGATCGCGGATGCCATCGCCGAACTGATCGCCGCGCCGAAGTCGAAGGTCCGGGTGACGGCGGTGGCGGGGATCATCTCGCAGGTGGTCGGGCTGCTGCCGCAGGCGGTGGGTGACGGCATCGCGCGGGCGCTCGGGGCGAGTCACGCGTTCCTCGACGATGTCGATGCCGAGAAGCGCAAGGCGTACGAGGACCGGGCGCGGAACATCTGAGCGCTCGTATTTCGGTATCGGCGGTGGCTCATTCGAGCCACCGCCGCACTATTTGTGACTAATCTCACAATGTACCAAGGATACTGATTACCGATCGGTCATCGATCGTTCTCCAGCCGGTCACCGAGGCTTAGCAGGCGGTCTGCCGCAGTCCCGGCACCGATTCATTGCCGCTGGTCAAGCGACCAGCGACGATTTCGCCGGTGCGCCCGGAGGCGAATGCCAGCCATTCGCGGACGCGATGGTGCATACGACCAGGTTAGGGAATATGCTGTCCCTAACAAACCTGTCGTTTGTTTTGGTACCCGTATCCGAACTTTCTGGCTTGATAGAGCTAGAAATTCAGGACTGATTCTGATAGCAAGGGGCTATGGACCCGCATTTGCGCGACCTGCGGTATTTCGTCGCCGTCGCTGAGGAACTGCACTTCACCAACGCGGCACAACGCCTGCACATCGCTCAACCCACCCTTTCGCGTCAGATCCGTCAGCTGGAACGCCAGCTCGACGTGGTCCTGTTCGACCGCAATCAGCGCAGTGTCGCGCTGACTGTCGCCGGTAAGGAACTGCTCGAAGGCGCCCGTAAAATCCTCGAGCTCTGGGAAGTCACCAACGTCTCCCTGCAGGAAGCGGGCGAGGTGCTGCGCGTCGGCATCCAATCCGCGCTCGGACGCGGACTGCTCAACGATCTGGAGAGCGCCAGCGGCCATCGGCTGGCCCTGCACGCGGCGTCCTGGACCGACCCGTCCAGCGGACTGTCCGGCCGGCAGGCCGACTTGGCGCTGGTGTGGTTGCCGCTCCCGGATCAGAATCGCTACCGCTGGCAGGTGCTGCGCACCGAACAGCGCTGGGTCCTGCTGCCGGAGAGTCACCCGCTGGCCGAACAGGAGAGCATCGCGTTCGCCGATCTGCTGGACGAACCGTTCGTCGCGCTGCCGTCGGAAGCCGGTGCGGTGCGCGACTTCTGGCTGGGCAACGACGCTCGCAACGGACGCCACGCCAAGATCGGCGCCGAAGCCGCCACCACCGAGGACAAGCTGGAGGCCGTCGGCCTCGGGCTCGGTGTCTGTCTGCTCGCGGAGAACAATGTGCCGATGTACCGCTGGCCCGGCCTGACGGCGCGACCGGTCACCGGGCTCGCCCCGTGCGAGCTCGCGGTGGCCTGGCGCGCCGACGACACCCGCCCGACCATCCTGGAATTCGCCGGACGGGCTGTCGCGGGCGGCTTTTCGGCTACCGCCGGGGAGTAAGCCCGTCAGTGCACCGTGCGCGCCCAGGGGCGTAGTTCTTCCAGTTGCGCCGACAGGCGCAGCAGGGTTGCTTCGCTACCGGGCGGGCCCGCGAGCTGGGCGGCGACCGGGGTATTCGAGCGGTTGTGCATGCCCATCGGGATCGATGCGGCCGGCCAGCCGACCAGGTTCCAGATCGGGACGAACGGCGAAAAATGAGTGCTGGTCAGCACATTCGTGAGCCAGCCGCGCATACTCCAGGGCCGCGCCTTCGGTGGCGGGGCGGCCAGCGTCGGCGTGATCACGACGTCGTAGCGTTCGAAGAATTCCAGTAAGCGCGCCTCGATGCGATCGATTTGCGCGGGGCGGACCAGTCGCAGGCGCTGCACCAGCCTGCCGAGTGCGAGATGCTGGCGGGTCCGCGGCTGTAGTCGTTCCGGGTGCGTGAGTCGCGCGGCGGACGGAAGCGGGGCGGTCAGCCAGCGCAGCAGCACCGCCGCCAGGGCGCTGCCGTAGGGCAGGGTCGTGAGCTCGACCCGGTGTCCGGCAGCCGCGGCCACCGCCGCCGCGGTCCGCGCCGCGGTGGCCCATTGCCGGTCGACGCGCAAGAAGCGCAGCGGTGGATCCACGGCAAGGGCGATACGTAGTCGTCCGGGCGGGTCCACCTCGGCTAGGTTCGGGCGGGCCGCCATTACCGAGAGCATGAGCGCCGCGTCTCCGACAGTCGTTGCGAAGACGCCGTTTTCGGACATTCCGGACGAGTCGTCCAGATTCGGCACGATGTGCCGACCGGGCTTGAAACCGTAGACGCCGCAGCAGGCGGCGGGAATTCGCACCGAGCCGAGGCCGTCGATGCCGTGTGCCACCGGGACCAGTCCGGCGGCCACCGCGGCGGCCGCACCGCCCGAGGCTCCGCCCGCGGTGCGCCTGGCATTCCACGGATTTCGGGTGATGTGGCCGGCGCCGTCGGTGGTCGCCCACAGGCCCAGCTCCGAAACAGAGGTGAGTCCAACGATGACCGCGCCGGCCGCGCGTAGTCTCCGGACCACCTGATCGTCGAACCGCGCCGAGGTCTGGTCGACCGCGGCCGAGCCCGCGAGGACGGTCTCGCCCGCCACCGCGAGGGTATGTTCCACCGCGACGGGCACACCCGCCATCGGCAGTTCTTCCAGATCAGAGCGCTGCTCCAGCTCGGCGGCCTCGGTCTTGGCCTGCTCGGTGCGGATGACGCTGAAGGCGTTGGTCTTCCGGTTCTGCTCGGAGATTCGCCACAGGGCGGTGTCGACCACCTCGGTGGGCGCCACGGCGCCCTCGTGGATGCCGGCGGCGATGGCCGCGGCGGGTCCGTTGTTGTCAGGGGAGGGGTTTTCGGCGATGACTTCTTCGGAAGCCACGTTGTCGGCAACCGAGTTGTCCACAATCGCCGTACGCTCGTTGTGCATGTGTTGCATCGCCCCCGTCGCTCGTAGTCGAAATCGGGTGATTGCTTTAGAGCCGCAAGTTATCATTCCGAATACTGCTCGAGGGACGATGACGTCGGGTGTGGCGGGAGATTTTTCTCCGGCCGCCCACAGACCGAGAGAGCGGACATGTGAACATCCGCCGATCCACTAGGTCAGAAATATGAGCATCGAGCCCGAGAGAAATTCCGATCCCGACGACTCCGCTCAGTTCAGTGCGGTCCGAGTGGAGTTCGGCGCGGTCGAGGCCTTCTCCGCCGCATGGGAATCCGCCGCTCGCGCCGTCGCGGCCGGGCAGGGTACACCCGAGGTTCCGCAGATCGCCGAATATTTGCCGGACGCGCAGACGCTGCGTCGCGAAGCCCTCGTCGAGCTCATTCGGGTCGACTTGCGACACCGCTGGCTGCACCGGTCGAGCGCACCGGATACCGTCCGCCGGCCTAAGCGACTCACCGAATACTGCGCGGAATTCCCGGAACTCGATCCGCGCGGTCTGCCCGCCGGTTTGGTGTACGAGGAATTCGTGGTGCGGCGGCACAGCGGCGAGCGGGTGGATCCGCGCGATTGTCTGCGCGAATATCCTTACCAGGCTGTGGAGTTGCGCGAACTGCTCAATTCCGATGAGGTGGATCAGAGCACGCGGCGGGCCGCGCCGGAGGACATACCGGGCCCGGACACACCTGCCGCCGCACTGGACGGCACCGTTGCCGCGGCATTCGAGCAAACGCGTACCTCGGCCTATGACGGCACCCGGGCGCCGGCTCCGGACAGCACCATCGGGGACGACCCGGAACCCATCGACCCGCTCGACCGCATCGAAATCGGCCAGCAGATCGATGATTTCGATTTGCTGACGGGGCTGGGCAGCGGTGCCTTCGCGCGCGTGTTCCTGGCGCGGCAGCGCTCGATGCAACGGTTGGTCGCGGTGAAGATCTCCGCTGATCACGGCACCGAGCCGCAGACACTGGCGCAGCTCGATCACGACTACATCGTGCGCGTATTCGACCAGCGGCTGCTGGACTCCGGTGGGCACCGGGACGGCAAGACCCGCCGGCTTCGCTTGCTGTACATGCAGTTTCTGCCCGGCGGCACGCTGCTGGGCGTACTGCGCTGGGTGCGGGCGACGCCGCCCGCCGAACGCAGCGGCCGGCTGCTGCTGGACGCGGTGGACGCGGCCATGGAGGAGAAGGGCGAGATCCGCCCGACGGATTCGAGTGTGCGAGCCGAGATCGCCGCACTCTCCTGGCCGGAGACGGTCGCCTGGCTGGGGCGGCGGCTGGCCGAGGCGCTGCACTACGCCTCCGAGCACGGCGTGCTGCACCGCGACGTGAAACCGGCGAACGTCCTGCTCACCGCCGAGGCGGTGCCGAAACTGGCTGATTTCAATATCAGTTTCAGCCGCAATGTGGAGGGAACGAGTCCGGTCGCGTACTTCGGCGGTTCGCTGGCGTACATGTCGCCGGAGCAGCTCGAGGCCTGTCATCCCGAAAAGGGGCGCTCCGCAGCGGATCTGGACACCCGCGCCGATATCTACGCACTGGGCGTCGTGCTCTGGGAACTGCTGACAGGTGCGAAACCGTTCGACGACAACACCGCCGACGCCGACGGCTACGGTGACGACACGATGCTCGAGGCGATGCTGGAGCGCCGCTGCGCGGGTGTGGAATCAGCTGCGCTGCAGCGGGTTCCGCCCGACTGCCCGGCCGCGCTGTGCCGGGTGCTGCTGACCTGTCTGGCACCCGAGCGGGACAAGCGCTGGGCCGGCGGCGAGGTACTGGCCAAGCAGTTCGACCTGTGCCTGGACGCGCGCGCCCGGGAATTGGTCGATCCGAAAGCGGGGAGCTGGCGGCTGCGCTTGCGGCCGTGGATCATGCCGGTGCTGGTGGCCTCGATCGGGTTGCCGAATGTGCTCGCGTCGCTCTACAACATCCAGCACAACCAGACGCTGATCGTGGAACGAATGACCGAGGAGGCGCAGCGCACCTTCCTGATCGTCACCGGCGCGGTGAATTCGATCTTCTTTCCGCTCGGTTTTCTGCTGGTGGTCTACCTCTCGCGGTTCGTGCTGACGGTGCCGCGGGGATTACGGCACGGGAAGCACTACGATCCGGACACCCTGCGCCGGGCCAGAGCCGACGCGCTGCTGCTCGGGGAACGTGCTGTGGCGATACCGTTTTGCCTATGGGTGATCTCCGGGGTCACCTTCCCGGTCGCGCTGCAACTGGCGACCGGTGAGATCACCGGTCGCTCGGTCGTCCACTTCCTCGCGTCCATCGTGGTGTGCGGCGCCATCGCGGCGTCGTATCCGTTCTTCCTCGCCACCTTCTATATCGTGCGATGCGTGTACCCGGTGTTCCTGCGGCACGGTGAGATCAGCGCGGACGACGCGGTGTGGCTGCGCGGGCTGGACCGGCGCTGCAACGGATATCTGGCCATCGCCGCGTCGGTGCCGCTGCTCGCGGTGGCCGGGGTGACATTCCTGCCGCCCGCCGACATCCCGATGGTGATCGTCGCCGTCCGGGTGCTGTGCGCGGGCGGGATCATCGCGTTCATCGGTTCGTATCTGCTGTTCCGGGCCCTGGAGACCGATCTGCAAGCACTGGAACGAGTGGTCGCGCCGACTCTCACCGAGGACGCGGTCCCGGTGAAAACCGTTGTCCTGCCTCCACTCGGACCGATCCCGACCGTACCGGCGGAGGCCGCGACCACGGTGGCCAAACCGCAGCGAGACAGGTGAATCCGTGAACCCGCCGTTCGGCCGCCCGATCAGCCTGTCGCATGTGCACGACCCGGCGACCACTCCCCTGTTTCCCGGCGATCCGGATTTCCGCGTCGATATCGCGGCCACCACCGCAAACGACGGCTACTACCTGCGCTATATCCAGCAGGGCGAGCACACCGGAACCCACTGGGGCGCACCGATTCACTTCCACGCCGACGGATTGGCGGCGGATCAGCTCGACCTCGCCGATCTCCTGCTGCCCGCGGTGAAAATCGATGTGCGCGAACAATGCCGAGCGAATCGGGACTACGCGATCAGCGTCGCCGACTTGAAACAGTGGGAATCGCGGCACGGACGGATACCGGGCGGGACGGCGATCATCGCCTGGACCGGATGGGACGCCTTCTGGGGCACACCGGAATTCATCGGTGAGGGTGAATCCGCTTACCACCAGCCCGGTTTCGCGGTGGAGACGGCGGAATGGCTGCTGCGCACCGGACGACTGGGCCGCCGGGGCGCGCTCGGCATCGACACCTTCGGTCCGGATGTCGGCACGGACGACACCTACACCGTGTCGAAACTGCTCTACCAAGATCACCGAATCAGCTTGGAATGCCTGGCCAACCTCGCCGACCTACCCGCCACGGGAGCATGGATCCTGGTCGGCGGCGCGCTCTATCGCGGCGGATCCGGTTCTCCCGCCACCATATTCGCGTTTCTACCCTGACGGTCCGGCCGCCGTCAGCCTCGAACGGCTATTCGCCGCCGTAGACGCGCGGGTGCAGGGTGCCGATGTAGGGCAGGTCGCGGTAGCGCTCGGCGTAATCGAGGCCGTAGCCGACGACGAATTCGTTGGGGATGTCGAAGCCGACATTGGCGACCTCGACCGGGGTCTTGAGGGCGTCGGGCTTGCGCAGCAGGGTGACGACCTCGAGCGAGGCGGGATTGCGGGTCTTCAGGTTGCGCATCAACCAGGACAGGGTGAGACCGGAGTCGATGATGTCCTCGACGATCAGGACGTTGCGGCCGGCGATGTCCTTGTCCAGGTCCTTCATGATGCGGACCACGCCCGAGGAGGAGGTGGAGGAGCCGTAGGAGGACACCGCCATGAATTCCAGCTGCGTCGGGATGGACAGTGCCTTGGCCAGGTCGGTCATGAAGAAGATCGCGCCCTTGAGCACGCCGACCAGCAGCAGGTCACCCTCGGCGGCGTCGGGCGGATAGCGTTTGGCGATGATTTCCGCCAGCTCCTGGGTCTTCTCGGCGATCTGCTCTTCGGTGATCAGCACCGATGCGATGTCATCCCCGTACACGTAAGTGGTGTCCCTTCCGTGAATGTTCTCAGCCCAGCCACTGCGCAGACATCCGTTACCGCCTGTGCATGGTCAGCCTGCCATGTTCGCGCCCGGCAACCAACCTCGTGTCCGCGGTCCCACCGCCGACGGCCACCCCGCCCTGCCCGCGCCAGGCGGTGACCAGCGCGTCTACCGCGCGTAAATGCTTGCCGGTCAGTGCCTTCGCACCGCCCGCGAGGAGCCAGGCGCGGATCGCGCGGCGGCGCAGGGCGGCGGGAGCAGTGGCGAGAATCTCGATGGACAGGGTGTCCCCATCAGCGCCCGGCGCCTCGGCGCCGGACCTCCGCGCCGATGCCAGCAATTCTTCGGCAAGCGCATCGAGCACCGCGCCGTCCTCGCGCAGCTGCTCGGCCGTGCGCGCCAGCGCCGGCGCCACACCGCCGCCGAGCACGTCTTCCAGCAGCGGCAGCACCTCGCCGCGCAGCCGCACCCTGGTGAAGTCCGGCGAGAAGTTGTGCGGGTCCTCGTACGGCGTCAGTCCGATGTCGGCGCAGCACTGCCGGGTCATCGCGCGCCGCACACCGAGCAGCGGGCGGCCCCACGGTTCGGCATAGGGAGCCATCCCCTGGATCGAACGCCCGCCCGAGCCGCGCGCCAACCCGAGCAAAACGGTTTCGGCCTGGTCGTCGAGGGTGTGGCCCAGTAGCACCGGTTGCCCAGCGCGGGCCGAGCCCAGCGCCGCATAGCGCGCGTGCCGGGCGGCGGCTTCCATCCCGCCCGCGGTCCCGACGTCGACCTCGAGCACGCGGGCGGACCGGCAGCCGAGACGCAACGCCGCCGCGGCGGCCGCGGCGGCGACCTTTTCCGAACCCGCCTGCAACCGGTGGTCGACGATCAACGCGTCGACCGATGCCGCCTCGAGCACAGCGGCAGCGGTCAACGCGAGCGAATCGGCGCCACCGGACAACGCCACCGCGACCGCACCCTCCGGCGCGTATTCGGCCGACCAGGCGCGGACCGCCTGCCGGATCTCCAGGACCGCGGCGGTCTCCGGCAATCTCCGGGTGCCCGTCAGGCGAGAACCCGGGCGACCCACAGGTCCGGATCCTCGATTTCGGCTGTGCGGGGCAGGGTTTCGGCTTCGCTCCAGATGATGTTGAACTGTTCCATGCCGACCCGGCCGACGACGTGATCGACGAAGGCCTTGCCGCGCACATACTGCGCGACCTTGGCGTCCACACCGAGCAGTGCGCGCAGCAGCCGCTGGATCGGATTGGCGGGGCGGGTGCGGCGCTTGTCGAAGGCCGCCCGGATCTGACCGACGGTCGGAACGACTTCGGGGCCAACGGCATCCATCACGTGATCGGCGTGGCCCTCCAGCAGCGTGCCCAGCATGAGCAGCCGGTCCAGCGCCTCCCGCTGCGCGGGCCCCTGCGTGGCGCGCAGCAGCCCGACCACGCCGCGCGTCGCCGGATCGTCGGTGCCGGTGCGGCGACGCTCGCGCAGTTCCTCCACCAGGCGCGACAGCATCTCCGTCATCGGTTCGTCGCCGACCTGGCCGAGCACCTCGACGTTGTTGCGCATGTAGTCGGCCAGCCACGGCGCCGAGGAGAACTGCACCCGGTGCGTCACCTCGTGCAGGCACACCCAAAGCCGGAAGTCGCTGGGCGAAACCCCGAGCGCGCGTTCCACTCCCATGATGTTGGGCGCGACGAGCAGCAACGTGCCGTCGGGCCCGGTGAACGGATCGTATTGTCCGAGAATCGCTGTCGACAAGAACGCCAGCATGGCCCCGGCCTGCACGCCCGCCGGCTTGCCGGTGAGCAGACCGCGGTCCTTGCCGTCGCCGTCGGGACCGGTCAGAGCGGCCATCGAATCGGCGGCGGCGGAAATCCAGCCCGGCCGGTCGACGATGCGCGCCGCGGGCACCGGGCGATCGTCGAGCAGGCGGCTCACTTCCCGCACCGGGCCTTCGGCGCGCACGGACGCCGCGGCGAGTTCGCTGACCACCTGTTCGGCCGAGGAACGCGACGCGCGCGGACCCGCGGGCACCAGCAGCCCGCCGGTCCGGGCTGCCAGCTTCCAATCGATGGCGCCGGACAGCGACGAACGCCGTCTCTTGTCCAACGAGGAATCCGGACCGGCGGACCCGATCGTCTGGTCAGCGCTTTCGGCTGAACTTGTCTCGAACATGGTCAACCACCCGTCACGAGCATCCACAGTTACGCAACGTGCCGGCGATAGCGTCCAAGGCGGGCCTGCTCACCTCGGGGGGCCGATCATTCGACATCAGTGCGAAGGTCAGCACTCGGCCGTCTCGGTCGAGCACATACCCGACCAACGTGCTGGACACCGACAGAGTTCCGGTCTTGGCCCGCACCCAACCCGCGGCGTGGTGATTCTGCGCGACATAGCGCGGCGCCAGCGAGCCGGTGGCGCCGGCGATCGGCAGGTCATCCAGCATGGGCGCCAAAGTCGCGGCGAGCTGGCTGTTTTCGGGCACGGCCTTGGTGCCGGTCGGCTGCACCAGCTGGTTTCCGGTGGGGCGTGCGGCGGTGGAGAGGACCTTGTCGAGCACGCGCGGGGACACCCGGTCATCGGTGGAAAGCCCACTCGCGTCGTGCATGACCATTCCGTTCAGCTCGAAGCCCGCCTTGGTCAGGGTGGCGGCCACCGCGGCCACCGCGCCCGCGAACGAGGGTTCGCGGCCGGTGGCTTTGGCGATTTCCCGGGCGACGGTTTCGGCGAGCACATTGTCGGAATGCACCATCAGCTGATGCAGCCGCTCCTTGAGCGGTGCGGACTTCACCGTCGCGACCTCGGGCGCACCCGGGGCGGCAGTGCCGATCCGGACCTTCGCCGGATCCAGCCCGAGCGCGACGGCCAGCGCCTGACCGGCGGCCAGCGCGGGAGTCGGGGTGCGCGGGGAGTATTCGACCAGCGGATCCAACCGGCCGCCGTCGATCATCACCGATTCGATCGGCGCGATGGAGCCGCCCGGGATATCGCTGCCCTCCCAGCCCTGGGCCATGGTCGGGCCCGCGTAGGCGGAGGTGTCGACGACGATGGTGTCGGCCTTGCGACCGGACTTGCGGATCTGCTCGACCAGGTCGGACAGGCGCGGAGCGTCCGGGTAATAGCCCTTGCCGTCGGGCTGCGCGGTCAGCGTCGGATCACCGCCGCCGACCAGCACGAGTTCGTTCGGCGCCGCACCGGTGACCACCTTGGTGAGCACCCGGGAATCGGCGGGCAGGGCCAGTAGCGCGGCCGCGGACAGCAGGATCTTCGCCGTGGAAGACGGAATCATCGACCGGTCCGCGTCCTGGCTCCACAGTGTGGTGCCGCTGTCCGCGTCGGTCACCACCCCGGAGAACGCGCCCAGATCCGGATTCGAGACGACCTGCGCGAGTGCCGCCGACAGCCCGGCCGGTGTCGGCGCGGGCGCGTTCGGCGGCGCGGGAACCACCTGGGGGGCCGGTTTCACCGGCGCCGGCGGTTCGGCGATGGTCAGCCCGCCGTGCCGGAACTCCGGCGTCCACGGCCGCAGCACCACCAATCCCGAGACGCCCGCCGCGAGTAGCACGGTCAGCACGAGCACGATCGGGATCCACGTTTTGCGCCGTCGAGCGGGCACGACGCCACCATTGCTGTTGTTGCCACCTACCACGTGCCGCCGTCTCCCTGGCTTCGCCGAGCGCACTCCCGTGCACCTGTCCTGCTCATCTGGTCACTCCGCAGGCTCCGCTCCTGCATTCACTCTGGTCACTCCCGCAGGCTCCGCTCCTGCATTCACTCTGGTCGCTCCGCAGGCTCCGCTCCTGCGGCCCCACCGCCCACACTATCCTCGTACCGCTAGCGTTCCCCCGTACAACCTGGCGAGTCGGCAGTCGTGCCTGCTCTAGACATATCAGCGCAGAAGGAGATGGCGTGGAGTTCGACGTCACCATCGAGATCCCCAAGGGTTCCCGCAACAAGTACGAGGTCGACCACGAGACCGGGCGCGTCCGTCTCGACCGCTACCTCTACACCTCGATGGTCTACCCGGCCGACTACGGCTTCATCGAGAACACCCTCGGTGAGGACGGCGATCCGCTGGACGCGCTGATCCTGATGCCCGCCTCGGTGTACCCGGGCGTGATCGTCGAGGCCCGCCCCGTCGCCATGTACAAGATGGAAGACGAGGCCGGCGGCGACGCCAAGGTGCTGTGCGTGCCCGCGGGGGACCACCGCTGGGACCACATCCAGGATCTGGCCGATGTGCCCGCGAACGACCTGGCCGACATCAAGCACTTCTTCGAGCGCTACAAGGACTTGGAGCCGGGCAAGTACGTCAAGGGCTCGGAGTGGGTCGGTCGCGCCGAGGCGGAGGCCGAGGTCGAGGCTTCGTTCAAGCGTCTGCAGGAGAACGGCGGCCACTGAGCCCCCGGCGAAGAGCGGGAGGTCCGTACGGACCTCCCGCTTTTCTGTGCGGTAGTGCTGGCACTACCGCGGTCACTCCCCCAGTCGCGAACCCGGATTCGGGCGCGTACGCCATGGGCGGGACAGCTTGGAATTCCTAGGCTCGACGTGGACCGGGACGATGTTCCGCCCGGCCCGAACGGGAGAGGAAGCCATGACCGTCGATCGGCGGAGGAAACGCAAGCAGAGGGTGATCGCGGTGCTGGCCGCGGTCACCGGTGTATTGGCCGGGGCCGGAACGGTTGTCGCCGCACCGGCGGATCCGCTCGCGCGCTTCGCACAGCAAGAGCTGACCTGGAAGTCGTGCGACGATCCCCGCTTGGACCCGGCCGGCGCACAGTGCGCCGATGTCACCGTGCCGCTGAATTACGCTGAGCCGCAGGGCCGCACCATCACCGTGGCCATCTCCCGCATCCCCGCCGCCGATCCGGCCCAGCGCCGCGGCATCATGATGTCCAACTCCGGCGGACCAGGCGGCCCGGGCCTCGACTTCATGGTCGACGTGGGCGCGGCGCTCACACCGCAGGGCCGGGCCGCCTATGACCTGATCGGCATGGACCCGCGCGGTGTCGGCCGGTCGACGCCGATCGACTGCGGCTGGCCGCGCGGCTTCGGCCTGCACTCGGCCGGAACCGACGCGACCTCGTTCGCGGAATCGGTCGCCATGCAGTCCGAGCTGGCCGGGCGTTGCGCCGCCGCCTACGGAGATACGTTGCGGCACTTCAGCACTCGCAACACGGCCCGGGACATGGACGTCATCCGCGGTCTGCTCGGCGCGGACCGGATCAGCTACTACGGCACCTCCTACGGCACCTACCTGGGCTCGGTCTTCCTGCAGATGTTCCCCGAGCGCAGCGATCGTTTCGTGCTGGACAGCTCGGTGGATCCGGACCGCTACGGCGCGGGCATGCTGCGGGACATGGGTCCGGCCAACGAGGCGGCACTGGATCTCTGGGCCGATTGGGCGGCCGCCCACGACAGCGAATTCCGTTTTGGCGCAACGCGTGCGCAGGTGCGGGCCACCCTCGTCGCCCTGATCGAGCGCGCGGGCCGGGAGCCGATCCCGGTGGGCAAGTACCTCGTCGACGACCACTGGTTGCCGCTGGTGCCCTACGTCGGACTCGACGACCCCCGCAAATACCCGCTGATCAGCGCCCAACTCCGGCAGATCGCCGACGCCGCCGACGGCAATCCGGTGCAGCCGGGTCCGGAACTGGACTCGATGCTCGCCTTCGCGACCGCCGCGCTGCCCGAGGACGGCTCGGCGCAGATGGCGATCATGTGCGGTGATGTGGGCGTACCCCGGGATCCGTCCTGGTACTGGGGCAATATCGAGGCGGCGCGGGCGAGCCAGCCGGTATTCGGGGCGTTCTCCAACAACATCACGCCGTGCGCCTTCTGGACTCCGCCGGCCGAGACGCCCACGGTGGTCGACAATTCGTCGCCGGCACTGATCGTGCAATCCACCGGCGATACCCGCACCACCTACGGGGCCGCGCAGGCGATGCGGCGGGCGCTCGACGGTTCGCGGATGGTGACTTTGCAGGACGTCCCGATCCACGCCATCTTCGGCAACTACCCGAACACCTGCGTCTACGGGGCGATCAACACCTATTTCGATACGGGCACGCTGCCGGAGCAGGACTACTCCTGCCGGGCGGACTGATACCGCTGAACGCCGGAACCCCTTGCGGGTTCCGGCGTTTCAGGCGTTCAGGTAGGCCAGGACAGCGAGCACGCGCCGGTGCCCGACCTCGTCGGCCGCCAAGCCCAGCTTCGCGAAGATGCTCCGAATATGTTTGTGCACAGCGCCTTCGGTGACCACGAGCCGCTCGGCGATGGTGGCGTTGTTGTGTCCCTCCGCCATCAGGGCGAGCACTTCGCGTTCCCGCGCGGTCAGCGTGGCCAGCGGATCGTCGGCTTTGCGCCGCACGAGCAGCTGCGAAATCACCTCCGGGTCCATCGCCGTGCCCCCGGCCGCGACGCGGCGCAGCGTGTCCAGGAAACGATCGACCTTCCCGACCCGTTCCTTGAGCAGATAGCCGACGGCTCCGGCTCCGTCGCCGAGGAGTTCGGCGGCGTAACTGTCCTCCACGTAGGACGACAGCACCAGCACCGGCAGGCCCGGATGGATGGCGCGGGCGCGCACGGCGGCCCGTAGTCCGTCATCGGTGAACGTGGGCGGCAAGCGGACATCGACCACCACGGCGTCCGGACGGTCGGCCCGCACCGCGGTGAGGAAATCGTCGGCATTGTCGACGGCCGCGACCACTTCGATGCCCGCGGTGCTCAACAACAGCACCAGGCCCTCCCGTAGCAGGGCGTCGTCCTCGGCGATCATGACCCGCACGGCAACTCCACCCGCAATACAGTAGGCCCACCCGCGGGACTGGTGAGCGTCATCCGTCCGTCCAGGGCTTCGGCCCGGCGGCGAATGCCCGCCAACCCACCGTCCTCGGTTTCCCGCGCGCCCCCTACGCCGTCATCGGCGACCGCGATGACCAGCAGTTCGGGCGCTCCGCCGAGCGTGATCGAAATACCTTCGGCAGAACTGTGTTTGGTCGCGTTGGTGAGCGCCTCGGCGATCACGAAATAGGCCGCCGCCTCCACCGCCGCGGGCCGGCGGCCGACTCCGCTCAGATCCAGCACGCACGGGATCGGGCTGCGCGCGGCGAGCGCCGAGATGGCGCTGACCAGTCCGCGATCGGAGAGCACCGGCGGATAGACGCTGCGCACGACATCACGCAGTTCGGCCAGCGCGGCCGTGGCGGTGTCCTGCGCCTTGCGGACCATGGCGTCGGCCGCGTCCGGATCCCGCACGCGAAGCTGGTCGGCCAGGCCGAGTTGCATGATCACCGCCGCGATCCGGGCCTGCGCACCGTCATGCAAATCCCGCTCGATGCGGCGCAATTCGGCGCCGTGCGCGTCGAGCGCGGCGGCGCGGGTGGCGGTCAGCTCGGCCACCCGATCGGCCAGCGCCGCCCCCTCGGGAGGCCCGAGCAGCGCTCGCGCGACCAGAGCCTGCGCGCGAGCGAACACCGGCGTCTGCAGGACGACCAGGCCGAGCGGCACGGCCATCAGCGCGGTCAGCAGTGCGGTCGGCCAGGAGACGACATCGATGCCGATATTGGAGGCGGGGTCGTCTTCCGGGAGGAATTTCCAATATCCGAGCAGCAGAACCAGATTG
The DNA here is from genome assembly GCF_017875645.1 of Nocardia goodfellowii. Lineage (NCBI taxonomy): Bacteria > Bacillati > Actinomycetota > Actinomycetes > Mycobacteriales > Nocardiaceae > Nocardia > Nocardia goodfellowii. The sequence goes on from NZ_JAGGMR010000001.1 coordinate 910,285, forward strand.
AGCACGCTGAACGGCAGGATCAAGGCGATGCAGCCCAGCACGAGACCGGTCAGCGCGTGCAGCGACAGCCAACCGAGATCACGCCGGTTGGCCGGGTCGGTGCACACCGTGGTGAGTTGCTGTTTCAGGCTGCCGGTCAACGGCTGGTAGACCGCCGCGATGGGGGTACCCAGTCGCTTCGCGGCCCGACGGCGTTCGAACGCGACCAACGGCCGCAGCAAACGGACGGTCTCGGGTATCGCCGGCAGCCCGACCCCGATCACGCTCAACCCGGCCACGAACGCCAGCACGACAACAGCGAACATCGCGACCAGGCCGGTCACGCCCCCGACCACCAGGTAACCGACCGCGGCAGGTAGCTGCCGCAGCCGGTCCCGGAGGTACCGACGAACATCCATGCCTATGGTGTGCTGCCGGAGCCGCGCGCCGGCGGTTGCGCCACTTCGCCGCCCGCGAGCAGCAGACCGGCTCGATCCGTCACCGACAATTCGGTTTCCAGCATCGAGGGCGGCTCCTTCCGTATGGCGTCACTGGCGGCCTGGATGCCACCGGCGGTGCGCAGCGGCACTTCCTTCCAGAACAGCACCAGGATCAACCCGATCAGCGCGAGGCCGGTCGCCGACAGGAACACCGACGACATGGAGTCGGCGAAGCCCACCTGGAACGGCCGGGCCAGCTCCGGGCTCAACTCCTGAATGATCGAGCTGTCTTTCAGCACGTCCGCGGCGGCCGAGGTATCTTGTGCGACAAGCCCTTTCGCCAGCTCGACATCGGCCGGGTTGCTGCTGCGCAGCCCTGCCGCCACAGCCTGCTGGAAGGCCGGATCCTCGGCCGCGCCCCGCAGTTGATCGGTGATGTTCGGCGTCAGCTGCGCGAACAGGATCGACAGGAACACCGCGACACCCAGCGTGCCGCCGATCTGCCGGAAGAAGGTCGCCGACGCGGTCGACACACCCATGTCCCTGGGCGGCAACGCGTTCTGCAACGCCAGGGTCAGCGGCTGCATCAGGTTGCCCAGGCCGAAGCCGGTGCAGGCCATGAAGATCATCGCCAGCCACAGCGGACTGTCGGCGGTGAGGAAGTGCAGCAGGAACAGCCCCAGCGTCAGCATGGACGCACCGAGGATCGGGAAGACGCGGTAGCGCCCGGTCCGGGAGATCAGCTGGCCCGACAGCACCGAACCGATCATCAGGCCGAGCACCATCGGCAGCATCTGCATACCGGCCATCGTCGGGCTCGCGCCCTTGACCACCTGTAGATATTGCGGCAGTAGCGAGATACCGCCGAACATGGCCGAACCGACCACGAACGAGATGACCGCGCCGAGCGCGAAAGTGCGGTTGGCGAAAATCCGCAGCGGGATCAGCGCCGTGTCCTTCAGACCCTTCTCCACCACGATGAAGCCGAGGACACCGGCCGCGCCGATGACGTAGCAGGCGATGGAAGCCGTACTGCCCCAACCCCATTCCCGGCCCTGCTCGGCCACGATGAGCAGCGGCACCAGGCCCACGGCCAGTACCAGCACACCCCACCAGTCGACCCGGTCGGTGGAGTGCGGCTTCCTCGGCAGCTTCAGCACCTTCGACACCACCGCCAGCGCGAGCAGGCCCAGGGGCACGTTCACCAGGAACACCCAGCGCCATCCGGCCACCCCGAGCAGCGTGTCCTGCCCGGCGAACAGTCCGCCGAGCACCGGGCCGATCACACTGGAAGTACCGAACACCGCGAGGAAGTAGCCCTGATAGCGGGCCCGTTCCCGCGGGCTGACGATGTCACCGAGGATGGCCAGCGCCAGCGACATCAGACCACCCGCGCCCAGGCCCTGGAAGGCCCGGAACGCGGCGAGCTGGTACATCGATTGCGCCAGCGTGCACAGCAGCGACCCGAGCACGAACAACACGATCGCGGCCATGAAGAACGGCTTTCGGCCGAACATGTCGGAGAGCTTGCCGTACAGCGGCGTGGTGAGGGTCGCGGTGATCAGGTAGGCGGTGGTGGCCCACGCCTGCATGGAGTATCCGTGCAGGTCGTCGGCGATGGTGCGGATGGCCGTGGAGACGATGGTCTGGTCGAGGGAGGCCAGCAGCATGCCGAGCATCAGACCGCTCATGATCGTGAGGATCTGTCGGTGGCTGAAGCTGGTCTGCGGCTCCGCGGTCGCGGTGGTCACGACACTTGCTCCGTTTCGCTCTCGTTCGCGTGCGCGGCGATCGCGGTGGCGACCATGCTGGGCCGGATCCGATCGAAGTCGTCGACGAACTGCCGCAGCAGTTCCGCGAATCGCGTCCGGTCCGCCGGCGCCCAGTCCGCCAGCACCCGGGTGAGGTTGGCGCGGCGGCGCAGCCGAATCTCCTCGGCGACCTCGCGGCCCCGGTCGGTGACCACGAGAACCGAAGCGCGGCCGTCCGCCGGATCGGCTGTGCGGCGCAGCAGCTGGCGTTCCACCAGTTGCGCGACCTGACGACTGATCGTCGAAGCGTCGGAGTACAGCGCGTCGGCCAGTGCGCCCGAGCGCATCGGGCCGTCGCACAGCAACCGGAACAGGATCGCGAAGGCCGCCGGATCTACCCCGGCGCTGTTGCGCACCTGCACAGCGGTGCGCTCACGCAGCCGTTGCAGCCGCGTGAGCTGCACCGCGATCGTGTCGACTGCCAGTTCGTCCAGGTCCACCGACTCACCTTTACTTGCATCAATCAATTAGTTGCTCGATACAAGTAGTACGCAGCGCGAAAGGAAAGAGCAAGTAATTTCCCGGTGTTCTACCGTCCCTTGAACTGCGGCTCCCGCTTCTCGAAGACGGCTTGAATCGCCTCGGTGAGGTCCTCGGACGGCAGGAAGGCCGCGTTCCACGCCGAGACATAACGCAGACCCTCGGCGACCGCCGACTTGTCCCGTTGATCCAGCACGTCCTTCACGCCTTGCACCACCAGCGGCGGGTTCGCGGCGATCTCGCGGGCGGTAGCGTGCGCGGCGTCCAGCACGGCGGCCTGATCGGCGAACACCTCGTTGACCAGGCCGATCTTCTCGGCACGGGCGGCATCGATGTCCTTGCCGGTGTAGGCCAGCTCGCGCAGATGTCCCTCGCCGATGATGCCCGGCAACCGGTGCAGCGAACCGATATCGGCCACGATCGCGACCTTCGCCTCGCGCAGGCTGAATTTGGCCTCGGCACTGGCGTAGCGGATATCGACGGCGGCGATCAGGTCCAGTCCGCCGCCGATGCACCAGCCGGAGACCGCCGCGATGACGGGCTTACCGCAGTCGGCGACGGCGGTCACCGAGTCCTGCATCCGGCGGATCTCCTTGAGAAAATCGGTGCGCGGCGCGGCGAGCGCCTGCTCGGCGAGCAACGGGCCGAACGTGCCGGCCATGGCGGGCAGATCCAGGCCGTAGGAGAAATGCTTACCCGAGCCGGTGAGCACGATGGCGCGCACCTCGGGGTCGGCGTCCAGTTCAGCGAAGACGAGCGGGAGTTCGCGCCAGAAATCCGGGCCCATCGCGTTGCCCTTGCCGGGACCGGTCAGCGTCACCTGTGCGACGTGGTCCTTGGTCTCGACGGTGAAAGCCTGCCAATCAGTCATTTGTACAGCGTACTGCGCGGCCCCCGCACCGGCCTCGCGGTGTAAAAGCTGCGCAAAATCGCTGCCATACGGCTGGCTCCGGCACCCCGCACGGCGGATCATTGTCAGATCAGCAAACCTGTACCACAGGTCGGAGGTCATCATGCTGATGCATCAAGGAATCGGACTCGACCGCTTCAACACCCTGAGTCGTGGTCGCGCCGTGCACGCCCTGTTCGAATGCTGCGCCAATGTCACCTGGGCCGCCCGGCTCGCCGACGCCCGGCCCTTCCCGGATCGGGACGCGCTGCTGGCCATGGCGGATGCCGAGGTGCTGGCCCTGTCCTCCCCGGATCTGGAGCGAGCGCTCGACGCGGTGGTGCACGAGCCGCTGGCGAGCCGGACGGCAGCCGAACTGGCCCGCGTCACCCGGGACCGGATCGACACCATGCTCGGCCCGAGCGATGGGTTCCCGGAGTACCGCCCGTAGTTCGACTCGACGTGGATGGAATCACTTCTCGCCGCAAAGTCACAGGTCATCAGGGTCGCCTACGGTCGGCGATCGGGCACACCCACGCACCGCCCGGCGATCTGGGCGTAGTTTCGTCGTGTGACCGAAGCACTACCGCCCGAGACCGGCATCGCGATCCCGGATGACCTGAGCGGGATCACCGCCGAGCTGTACCGCGCCTCCATGCGGCACTACCCGGCCGGTGTCACCGTGGTCACCCTCGACTCCGCGACCGGTCCGGTCGGCTTCACCGCCACCTCGTTCGCGTCGCTGTCGCTGGAACCGCCGCTGATCTCGTTCAATATCGCGCACACTTCCTCCAGCATCCAGGCCATGCTGAGTGCCGAATCGGTGGTCATCCACTTTCTCGGCGAGCACCAGCAGCACCTGGCGCAGCGGTTCTCCCGCAGCGCCGAGCAGCGCTTCGCCGACCACTCGTTGTGGACCACGCTGGAGACCGGCGAGCCGGTGCTGCACGGGACGCCGATCTGGTTCCGCGCCACCGTTCAGCAACTCATTCCGATCGGTGACCACACCCTCGTGGTCGGCCTGGTCACCCGCGTGCACGATCAGACCGACGAAAAGCCTTCGGCCGCACCACTTCTCTATTACCGCGGCCGCTATCACCGTCCGACGGAACTCGACCACTGAGTCCCGCCGATCATCCCGTTTGAAACGAAGACCGCTGGAGAATCGACAGGCAGAACAGTTTGTCCGCAGGGGGGCCGATCTCTTCCAGGGAGTCTTCATGAAACGGACCATCCAAAGTCTTGCCGGCGCGGTCGCTGTCGCCGGGTTAGCTCCGGCTGTGCTCGCGGCGACGGCACACGCCGAGGACACCGTCTACTTCAGCGTCGGCAGCCGGAACTGCGCGATCGCGCCTGATGGCACCGTGGGCTGCGACTTCGGAGCCGACCGGGCCCGGTTGCAGTACAGCTTCCTGCCGGTCCCGATTCCGGTGCCCGACATCGCCATCGATCAGCCGTGGCTGCCCGCGCATCCGACCTTCACTCCCGGGTCGCGCACCCTGCCCGGCGGCAACCCGAGCATCTACGACGTCAAGACCGGCGACGGCGCGTGGGGCCCGTACATCGAGTTCGCCGGGGCGCGTTGCGAAGTCGGCTTCCACGGCAGTTTCGGTTGCAAGTCCAAGGGCCGGTCCTGGAACGAGTACGGCGGCACCGTTTCCGCGTAAGTCCTTGCCCAGCAAGGAAAGCCCCGTAACTCCACGAGGAGCTACGGGGCTTTCCTGTGGCGTTGCTTCTGGGCCGGGCGTCGTTGACCGCCCCAGGAGAAACGAATTCAGACCGCTGTGGCGGTCCGGCGGCGTGTGCGCTCGACGAGCGAGACGAGTTCGGCGTTGAAACGGTCGGCGGCCTCGATATTGCCGAGGTGCCCGGTCGGCCAGACGTGGTAATCGACCAGGCTGCCCGCCGCGCGCAGCGCCCGCACGATCGGGCGGCTCATCCGTTCCGGTAGCAGCTTGTCGTGCTCGCCCGCGATCACGGTGGTGGGCACGCTCAGATTCTCGGCGGCGTCACCGAGGTCGATCTCGGCGAGCGCGGCGGCATGCAGGCCGCGGGCCAGCGGGCGACACGAGCGCACGACGCCGAAGCAGAAATCGACCTCGTCGGCGGTGGCGGTCGCGGCCATCACCCGGTTCTTGAAGATCAGGCTGACCGGCCAGAGTCCGGGCAGCGGCACCGGCGCGGACAACACGGTCTCGGCGAGCAGCAGCGGCATCCGCACACCCGCGCCGAACACGGTGACCGGGCGTTTCGCTACCGCCAGCGGCTTGTTCAACAGGGGTAGCAGATCGGTCTCGTACCGGATGCCGCCCGCGGCGGTGTTCACCAGCAGTACCGCGGCGGCGCGCTCACGGACCTGCTCCGGATAGCGAGCGGCCCACGCCTGCAAGGTGATTCCGCCCATGCTGTGCCCGGCGAGCACCGCGCGGCGACCGCGTGGCAGGGTCGCGTCGAGGACGGTGCCGAGGTCGTCGGCGAGGGTGTCGGCGCTCGGGCTGCGCCGGCCCAGGTCGCTCGCGCCGTGGCCGCGCTGGTCGTAGCAGACCACGCGATAGCGGTCGGCGAGCGCGTTGATCTGCGGGTTCCAGTACTCGATACTGCAACTCCAGCCGTGGATCAGCACGATCACGTCGCCGTCCGCGGGGCCGTAGGCGTGCACTCGAAGCCGGGCGCCGTCGACGGTGGTCACCGGAATGACCTGGGGTGGCGTGGCGGGCTTGTTCAACGACGCGGTGGCAAAGGTGCGAGACCGCAAACTCGCACGGTAGGCGGCCGTTAACGGCTCGGCGCCGCGGATTCCCGCCAGCGTCTTCATCGACGTGACCAGCATTCGAGCACTCCTTTGTGTCTGCCGCCACAGTACAGTGCAAGCTGCGTGCTAGCTAGTGCAAGCACTTGATGACGGAAATCCTGAGTCCAACTGTTGGATACCCGAAAATCGGTCCGGCGAACAAACGCGTCCGCACCCGAAAATGCCGGGGGCCCAGCCGTTCCGGCGCTGTCGGTACCCGGTGGCATGATCACGACATGGCAATCGAGCAGATCGGCCTGGCCGCACCGATTCCCGTGCTGCGGATGTTCGACGTGGCCAAGGCCTACGAGTTCTATCGCGACTATCTGGGCTTCACCGTCGATTGGGAGCACCGTTTCCAGGCCGATTTCCCGCTGTACACCCAGGTGTCGCGGTCGGCGGCGACGTTGCATCTCAGCGAGCACCACGGCGACGGCACCCCGGGCTCGGTGGTATGGATCGCCGTCGACGACATCCACGCTTTCCATGCCGAACTCGCGCCCAAGAACTACCGCTTCGCGAAACCCGGTTGTCCGCAAGACGGTCCGGGCGGGCCCGGGTTCGACCTGACCGACCCCTTCGGCAACACCTTGCGATTCGCCCAACCGGACTAGCCGGTCAACCGGCGGCGCGGCTACCGTGGGTGCTTGTGGACAGCACGCACCTCGCCCCCGGCCCGGCCGCGCACCCGGCGAAGCATTCGGGATGGCGCGCCGTGGCCGCGCCGCTGCTCACGGCCGCCGCCGGTATCGGAGCCGTTGCGCTGGTGCACTTCCGGGATCCGCACGTCGAAGGGTCCTACGGCCTGTGCCCCGTCTACACGCTCACCGGGATCTACTGCCCCGGCTGCGGCGGCATGCGCGCGGTGCATAACCTGACCGACGGGCGGATCATCGATTCGCTGCACAGCAATCTGATCGCCATCCCACTGCTGGTCATCTTCACGTGGTTCGTCGGCCGGTGGACCGTGCGCGCCTGGCGCGGCAAGCGCCTGACCCTGCCGCGGGTCAACCGGCCCGCGCTGGTGGTCCTGGCCATCTTGGTCGTGATCTTCTCGGTTCTCCGCAACACCCCCTGGGGCACCTGGCTCGCCCCTGTCTGATTGACCGCCGGCAGATAGGGCACGCGATAACCATGAGCGATTCCCTGAAGCAACGCGTCCGCGCGAAGATCGTCCGCCAGCTCGGCGAGGACGGGCCACCGGATGCCGAGCACGACGATCCGCGCCAGATTTCGCTGACCACCGACCTGGACGACCTCGACAGCGTCGCCGAAGACGATCCGCTGGTCGAAAAGCTCGCCGCCCGCTACCTGGTCTCCTAGCGCCGGGGCGGTGGAGTCTACGAGCGCTCGGGCGGCGGCGGGGTCTACGAACGCTCGGGCAGCGGCGGGGTCCGCTAAACGCCTGGTGCAGCGGCAACGTCTGCTAACGCCGGGGCGGCGGCAACGTCTGCTGAACGCCTAGCACGGCGGCGAGATCTGCTAACGCCTGGTGCGGCGGCAATGTCTGCTAACGCCTGGGTGCGGCCACGTCTGCTAACGCCTGGGCGCGGCCACGTCCGCTAACGCCGGGGCGGCGGCAACGCGGGCAACTGCTCCCGGCGCAACCAGCTGTCCCACAGCGGGCGCAGCGGGAGCGAGCTGTAATGCCCGGCCAGATCGGTGAACTCCTCGGTATCGGCCGAACCGTGCCGGTAACGCAGGGTCCAGTCCCGCACTAGATCGAAGAAGGCCAGGTCGCCGAGTTCCAGCCGCAGCGCGTGCAGGGTCAGCGCACCGCGTTTGTACACCCGATCGTCGAACATGCGCAGCGGGCCCGGATCGCCGATCGCGATATCTTGCGGCTGCCGCGCCAGGTTGTGCCGGGCCGCGCGGGCCTGCTGGTCGGCGGTCGGGCCGCCGGACTCCTCCGACCAGATCCATTCGGCGTAGCAGGCGAAACCCTCGTGCAGCCAGATATCCCGCCATTGCCGGATGGTGACGCTGTTCCCGAACCACTGATGCGCCAACTCGTGCGCCACCAGGCGTTCAGCGCCGCGCCGCCCGTCGCAGTGATTCGCGCCGAACACCGAAATCCCCTGCGCCTCAATGGGAATCTCCAGCTCGTCGCCGGTGACGACCACGGTGTAGGACTCGAACGGATAGGGGCCGAACCGTTCGGTGAACAGGTCCATCATCTGCGGTTGCCGCGCGAAATCGTGCTCGAAGTGCAGGCGCAGCCGGGCTGGCAGCACCGCGTGCATCGGCACCGGGCTCTGCACCGGACCGACCCGATACTTCTGATACAGGCCGATCTGAATGGTCGCCAGGTAGGTCGCCATCGGTTCGGTCTGCTCATACACCCAGGTGGTCTGGCTGGCCTTGGTCTGCTTGCGCAGCAGCCTGCCGTTGGCCAGGGCGTAGAACGGGCTGTCGGTGGTGATCGAAATGCGGTAGCTGGCTTTCGAACTCGGGTGGTCGTCACAGGGAAACCAGGAGGCGGCGCCGTTGGGTTGGCTGGCCACCAGCGCACCCTCGGTCAGTTCCTCCCAGCCGACCTCGCCCCACGGGCCGCGCACCGGCTTCGGCACGCCCGCGTACTGCACGACCAGCACCAGCGCGCCGCCCGCCGGAATCCGCTGCGCCGGGGTGATCACCAATTTTCCGTTCTGGTGCACGTACTTCACGGCCTTCGCCCCGTTCACGAAAACCTTCGTGACACCGAGTGATTGGGAGAGATCCAGCGCGAACCGATCGCGGGCCGTACCCGCGACGGCGGTGATCTCGGCCCGCCCGGCGAGCCGATTGCTCGCGACCTTGTAGACCAGGTCCAATTCATAGCGGGTCACCCGGTAGCCCCGATTGCCGTTCTGCGGCAGGTACTCGTCGATCGGCGGCTCGTAGAACTTGGCCGCCATCAGCGGTCCCCGGACCACGGCGCGATGGGGTTACCCCACCACCGGGTCGACGGCGGCACCGAATCACCGCGCATGACCAGCGAGGCCGGGCCGATGGTGGCGCCCGCGCCGATCGAGGAGGCGGGCAGCGCGACGCAATGCGGGCCCAGGGTGGCGCCGGCGCCGAGGGTGACGGTGTCCATCGCCATGATGCGGTCGTGGAACAGGTGGGTCTGCACTACACAGCCGCGTTCCACGGTCGCGCCGTCGCCGAGAGTCACCAGGTCCGCCTCCGGTAGCCAATAGGACTCGCACCATACCCCGCGGCCGATCTTCGCGCCGAGACCCCGCAACCACACATTGAGTACGGGCGTACCGGTCGCGGCACGCGCGAACCAGGGCGCGGCCACGGTCTCGACGAAGGTATCCGCGACCTCGTTACGCCACACGAACGAGCTCCACAGCGGATGCTCCCCGGCCCGGATCCGCCCCACCAGAAGCCATTTCGCGACCAGCGCGCCCGCGCAGGCCACCGCGCCGGCGGCCAGCAGCACCACCCCGCTGAGCAGCGCCGCGATCAGATGACCGAAGGTCTGTGCCAGCCAGGCCAGCGCGAAGATCACCCCGAGCCCGATCGCGAAAGTCACGAATACCGGTATAAGCCTGCATGTTTCGACGATGCCACGAGCCAGGCGCAGCCGCGCGGGCGGATCGAAGGTGCGCTCGGTGTCGGCCGCTCCCGACGCACGGCGCAACCGCACCGGCGGACTGCCCAGCCAGGAGGAACCCGCCTTGGCTTTGGACGGCGCGGCCGAAAGCACCGCCACCAGACCGTTTTTCGGTACCCGGCGACCAGGCGCGGTCATGCCCGAATTTCCGAGAAACGCGCGTTTGCCGACCTTCGCCGTACCGATCCGCAACCAGCCACCGCCGAGTTCATAGCTGCCGATCATGGTGTCGTCGGCCAGGAAGGCGCCGTCGGCGACGACGGTGAACTTGGGCAGCAGCAGCACGGTCGACGCCTCTACTCGCTTGCCGATCTTCGCGCCGAGCAGCCGCAGCCAGATCGGCGTGAGCAGGCTGGCGTAGAGCGGGAACAGGAAGGTACGCGCGGAATCCAGCAACCGCTCGGTGGACCAGACCTGCCAGCCGACCCGGCTGCGCACCGGGTGGTAGCCCTCCCGCAGACCGATGCTGAACAGCCGCACCGCGAGAATCGTGATCACGGCGTACACGCCGAGACTGAGCAGCACGGCGACCGGCAGGATCGCGAACGCGCGGGCGAGTCCGGCGGTGAGGGTGGCAGTGCCGCGAATCCACCAGGCGATGAAGAGGCCACCCGCGGCGAGCCCGGTGATCGGGACGGCCGCCAGCACCATCGAGGTGATGCCGAAAATGAGCACCCAGTGCGCCGCCCGGGGCGGCGTGCTGTCGGGCCAGCGGTGTCGCGCCTTACCGACTTTCACCGCCGGCGAGCCGCCCCACTCCTGCTCGGCCTTCACCTTTCCGGACACCGCGGAACCCGGCGCGACCTCCGCGTTCTTGCCGATTTTGCTGCCTGGCAACAGGATCGAGCGGGCACCGACGACCGCGCCCGCCCCGATGGTGATCGGGCCGATATGCACCAGGTCGCCGTCGAGCCAGTATCCGGACAGATCGACCTCGGGTTCGACACTGCATCCGTCGCCCAGTTCGAGCATGCCGGTCACCGGCGGCAGCGTATGCAGGTCCACGCCCTGGCCGACCTTCGCGCCGAGTGACCGGGCGAACGGCACCATCCACGGTGCGCCCGACAGGTTCTCCGCACCGCTGGCCTCGGAGAGCCGTACCGCCGTCCACAAGCGCAGATGCACCCAGCCGCCGCGCGAATAGCTGCCGGGTTCGACACCGCGCAGCAGCACCCGGGACCCGGCGACGCACAGGGCCATCCGCCCCGGGGGCGAGATGAACAGCAGAAACGCCACCAGCGCCCACCACCAGGACAGGTGCGGCAGCCACGGCAGCGCGCCGGACCGGGCGGCGATATTGCCGACGATCGCCAGCCAGGTGAGCCACTGCAATCCGGTGAGCGTCGTCAACGGGATGGTGGCGAGAACTTGGAACAGCTGGGCGCTCAGCGGAGTCGGGAGCACCACACGCTCGTCGACCGCCTCGACCGGAGCGCTGGCGTCGAGGAAGTCGGCCAGCGCGCCGAGCCGCGGATGGTCGTAGAGGTCGGCCACCGCGACATGCGGGTAGCGTTCGCGCAGCGCCGCGACCAGTTGCGCGGCCGCCAGCGACCCGCCGCCGAGGTCGAAGAAGTCGGTATCGGCGCCGGTGGCCTCCGCGCCCAGAATCGAATCCCAGAGTCCGGCAACCCATTGCGCGGTAGGCGTGAGACCGGGATCGGCGTCGGTGTTCTTGTGCTTCGGCAACGGCCACGGCAGCGCGTCGCGATCGACCTTGCCGGAGGTACGGGTGGGGAGTTCGGCCACCACAGCCAAGCGCGGCACCAGTGGTGCCGGAAGTTGTTCGGCCAGCAGGGCTCTGGCGGCGGCGGTGTCGAACTCGTCATCCGGTCCGGTCAAGTATCCGACCAGAATCTTGTTGCCCGCCTTGGTGGTTCGGATCGCGGCGGCCGCACCCGTGACACCCGGCAGATGCTGCAGGGCAGTGTCGATCTCCCCCAGCTCGATCCGGCGGCCACCCAACTTGATCTGATCGTCGGCCCGGCCGAGGAACACCAGGCCTTCGCGGTCGTTGCGTACCAAATCCCCACTGCGGTAAGCCCGTTCCCAGCCGACCGAGGCGAGCGGAGCGTACTTCTCGGCGTCCTTCGCCGGATCCAGATAGCGCGCCAGACCGACACCGCCGATGACGAGTTCGCCGGATTCGCCCTCCCCCACCGGGTTTCCGTTCGCGTCGACGACCGCGAGATCCCAGCCGTCCAGCGGGAGGCCGATCCGGACCGGCCAGCCGCCGTCGAGCAGCGCCGCGCAGGCCACGACGGTGGCCTCCGTGGGCCCGTAGGTGTTCCACACCTCCCGATCCGTCTCGCCGTTGCCCGCGAGTTTTTCGGCCAGCTCCGGCGGCACCGCCTCGCCACCGAAGATGAGTAGTCGGACCGAGTCCAGCGCCTCCGCGGGCCAGGTCGCGGCGAGCGTCGGCACCGTGGAGACGATGCTGATCTCCCTGCGGACCAGCCACGGGCCCAGATCGGCCCCGGTGCGCACCAGCGCCCGCGGCGCGGGCACCAGGCACGCGCCGTGCCGCCAGGCCAGCCACATCTCCTCGCAGGAGGCGTCGAAGGCGACCGAAAGCCCCGCGAGCACCCGATCACCGGGCCCGATCGGCGCGTCCCGCAAGAAGAGCCGGGCTTCGGCGTCGACGAACGCGGCGGCGTTGCGGTGCGTGACCGCCACACCTTTCGGTGTCCCCGTGGACCCGGAGGTGAAGATGATCCAGGCATCGTCGGCGGGGACCGGCGGCGCGGTGGAATCGGCTATCGCCGTGAGGGTTTCGAACCCCGTGCGTTCGATCCCGCGATCGGTGACGATCGCGCTGACGCGTGCTTCGCCGAAGACCAGCCGCGCCCGCTCCTCCGGATCGTCGGCATCGACCGGCACATAGGCCGCGCCCGCGTGCAGCACCGCCAGAATCGTGACATAGAGCGCGCTGGTGCCCGACGGCATCCGCACCCCGACCCGGTCCCCCGCCCGCACACCGGCCGCGGCCAGCCGCCCGACCACGGTATCGACCTCGTCCAGCAGCTCGACATATCCGAGCACCGTCGTACCGTCGTCGAGGGCGGGCGCGTCGGGATAGTCGTCGGCCGTCGCGGCCAGGATGTCGACCAAGGTCCGCTCGGGCGGGGCGAGCGGACCGCGCAGCAACGGATTCGACAGCGCGTCCTCGCCCGCTACGGCGTCGACCTCCGGCTGGAGCATACGTCCTGCCCACCTCTCATAGACCTACCTGGCGCAGACGGCGGAAATCTTGCACTACCAGGGTTACCAGTGGGCAAACACCACGGTGACCAGCTGTCCACGGTACCTCCGGTACCGGGCGATCTCCGCGTGCGAACCGCACGCTCGGTCAGGCCGCCGAGGCGGCGGTGCCGATGCCCAGAGCAGCGAGAATGCCCGCGGAGGCCTGTTCCAGGCGCTCCCGCACGGCGGGCTTGCGCAGCAGCGCGACCGCCCGCGAGGCGAGTACCGCGACCAGCACCATTTCGACTGCGGCGATAGAGGATTCGATCGCGCCGAGCGCGAGGGTGTTGACGAAGGTGACCTCGGAGAGGAACTGCGGCAGCACCGCCAGGTAGAACAACCCGACCTTCGGGTTGAACAGGCACGAGATCACCCCCGCGGTGAACGCCGAGCGAATCGACGCCGGCGCCGGCTGCCGCGCCTGCACCGCCGCCAGCTCGTCGCCCGCCGCGGCGGCTTCTTGCCGCCGCTTCCGCAGCTCGACCAGCGCGCGAACGCCCAAGTACAGCAAGTAGATTCCGCCGACCAGCTTCAATACCCGATAGGCCGTCGCGGACTGCTCCAGCAGCGCGGCGACACCCGCCGCCACCACCAGCGCCCAGACCATTCCGCCGAGTGCCGAACCGATCGCCGCCGCGATACCGGGTCGGGCATCCGCGATCGAATAGCGCAGCACCAGGAACGTGTCCGGTCCGGGCGTGAGCGACAGCAGGATGCAGAGTCCGACGAAGCTGAGCAGCAGCGAAAGTGTCACCCCTCCATGGGACCCCATCGGATCGAATATTGCAACATTATTCTTTTGGATGCATTTTCATTCACCCGAACCGCACAGTTGACAGCGCGCCGGTGCGTCTGCCAATCTCGGGACAGGTCATGAGTACCAGCGCTAAGCCCCGGCTAGCTGGTCGGCAACCCTCCTCCGCGGTGGGGTGCTCCGGGTGACGACCCGGCCGTTCGTCCAATCGGGCGCGGCAAGCGCGGACTCGACCGATCTCTCGATTGCGAGTCCCTGGAACGATGGGATCTACGTAATGACTGCTGTGGCCACCAAGACCTGTGCACCGCTGGCGCGAGTGTCCGGCGACGACCTCCAGGTACCGCTCGTCCAAGGCGGAACCACCACCTACGCCAACTTCGACTACGCCGCCAGCGCGCCCGCATTGGCCCAGGTCACCGACCGTGTGCAGCAGCTGCTGCCGTTCTACGCCAGCGTGCACCGCGGCGCCGGCTACGCCTCCCGGATCTCCACCGAGAGCTACGAGGCGGCCCGCGGTTCGGTCACCCGGTTCCTCGACGCCGCCGACGACCAGGTCGTCGTCTTCACCCGCAACACCACCGACTCGCTGAACCTGCTCGCCGCCTGCGTCCCCGGCGACACCGTCGTCCTGGACATCGAGCACCACGCCAACTTCCTCCCCTGGACCAAGCACGGCCGCCGCGTCGTCCGCGCCGCCGACACCATCGAGGAGACCATCCGGCTACTCGTCGCGGAACTGTGCAGCAAGCCCGCCGCGCTGCTCGCTGTCACCGGCGCCTCCAACGTCACCGGCGAAGTGCTGCCGCTCGAACGTCTCGCCGAGATCGCCCACCAGTGCGGCGCGCGCATCCTCGTCGACGCCGCCCAGCTCGCACCGCACCGCCGAATCAGCCTGCGCGACACCGGTATCGACTACCTCGCCTGCTCCGGCCACAAGCTCTACGCCCCCTTCGGCGCGGGCGTCCTCGTCGGCCGCCGCGACTGGCTCGACCGCGCCGAGCCGTACCTGGCCGGCGGCGGCGCCGTCCGCGAGGTCAGCACCACCGACGCCCAGTGGGCCGCCGCACCGCAGCGCCACGAAGCCGGCTCCCCGAACGTCCTCGGCGCCGCCGCCCTCGCCGCCGCCTGTGACGCTCTCTGCCAGATCGACCCCGAAACCCTCATCGCCCACGAACGCGAACTCGCCGACCGCCTCCGCGCGGGCCTGTCCGCCATCCCCGGCGTCACCCAACTGCGCCTGTGGTCCGACAGCCCCGATGTCGTCGGCATCGTCGCCTTCACCCTCGACGGCTTCGCCCCCGGCGAAGTCGCCGCCTACCTCTCCGCCGAACACGGCATCGGCGTCCGAGACGGCCGCTTCTGCGCCCACCCCCTCCTCGCCCGCCTCGGCCTCGACGGCGCCCTGCGCGCCAGCATCGGCCTCGGCTCCAACTCCGCCGACGTCGACCGCCTCATCCAAGCCATCGCCACCCTCGTCGAAAACGGCCCCGACTGGACCTACACCAAAACCGACGGCCTCTGGAATCCCACCCCCGAAACCCGCGACTTCACCGACGCCACCACCGGCGCCGCCCCCTGCATCAACTGACCCCCGCCCCCAATCAAAAGTCGAGCTCAGGCGGCGGTATCAATCCCCGCCTGACCGCCTCCACCCGAAACCTCTCCACCTCACTACGCCCCTGCGCAACCACCTCCGGCTCTCTGCTCTGCGAGTACTCCCGCACCTTCCGCCGCCAAAACGCAAGATGCTGCAACAACTCCGCATCCGTCTGCCCCTCCGGCGGCCCCATATTGATAGCCATGCCCCGCATCATCCGACGCCCCATCCCCCGGCTCCCGCATTCCAGTCGGCATGGTGAGTCGCATATATAGATGCGCGACCTGGAGAGTGAGCGCTGCGCAGGTCAAGAAGGGGAGCCCGCTGCACGATCAAAGCCCATGTGTGCCCACACCATGTGCGTACTCACGGCATTTGCCTGATGCGACCTGACAGCGTTACTGGACCACGACCGTCACCCCCGTTGGAGAAGCCCACCACGGTCGGCAGGGTCATGCCACCATCTTCAACCGGCCAATGAACTTGACGTAGGAGAGCGATAACTTCCCCGACATCTCCGGAGGTCGTCCACGGCCCACGCCCAGCAGTAGTGGCGTGGTAGCCAGATACAACGTCTTGCAGGAAGTGACACAGCCGCGTCATCCCGAACCCGAACGTGTGATGTTCATGGAACCAGCTGTCATCAAGCCGGACTGTCGTTGTCGACTGTCTGCGAGTGTCGCTAGGAAGCAGATTCCACAAGTCGCGGGCCTGGATGACCCACGCCCAGTGACAGAACCACGGTTGTAGCCGCAGCTCCGCCGGTGCTGACATTACGTTCCGATTGAGTCCGCTGTAGGCGCGGGTGTCCGTACAGCATGCGACGCACTGTGCAACCGAATCGCATGGCCGAATGCCGCAATTGCACTCATCAGGCCTCCTCAATATCGGTGGCCGCACGAGGAATACGTACAGAGCCGGAATCTTCACGTCCAGGTACCGGCGCAGTTGCGCCAGGTCAAGAGGTGCAGTCCACCGTCGACCACTGGGTATGGAGTCGACGGCCTTGCACTCGAAGATTGCCAATTTGCTCGAGGAGTACCTGACGAGGTGGTCCACCGAACCGCGAGACGGTGCCGGCGACCAAATGAGCGCAAACGGGTCGTGACGAACGACTTCTGTTGCAAGCAACGAGTCGATCGTTCGCTCCGGTATCAGCCTCTCGCTACACATCCGCCCTCCTCAGGCTCGAGACCATACCCGCCTGAGCTACGTAATCGTCAGGGGCGCCGGTGTTCTGTCGGCAGTCTGGGCCCGAGCCCGTCGTCGGGCATCACTCGACAGCGCGAACCCCGCAGGCCCGTCCGCGCGAACGATACGAGACCAGTGGCGCGAAAGGGATTATGACCATAACGACTCGCACGGAAGCGGAGGCATATCGTCGCGGACTTCATCGTCTACGAGCACGGGTACGCCCAGCCATTCCCCTACGACTTGAGCGTAGAGCCCGGCCTGCTGCCTCCCGGTGCAGTAGTCGAAAACGAGCGACCCGAACTCGAGGTGCACGTGGCACTGATCATCCGACACGCCAAGCCCTTTCGATTGGCTTCGAGCCGGGTGAACGACAGGCGTCGAGCTCACCCGGCCCGTATCGACGACGCTACGAAGATGGCCACGAGAATCTGCACCAGATTTCTCGGAATTTCTCGCCGGTAAGGTTTCTGTTGACCAGTTTCTAGTGGTGCCCGAGGATCGACCACATGGAAGAAATTGTGCGAAACGTACCGATAGAAGACCGGACGCTGCACTTGACGTTCCTCGGCAAGAACACCCAGAACGGCGGGAGCCCAACACTCTTCGCCACGAACCGAGGTACGTACGTCGTCCAGGGATGGCGGGTCAAGGACCACGACGATCAGGTTGAGATACCGCACCGTCTCCTTGCCCACACCGAACCGGGAACGTGCGTCGGCGCACTGCTGGGCGACACCGGGCGAGGCACGTTCGTTCTGGCGGGCACTCCGGTTACCGATGCCGGTGCGCTGGCCGAGATGAACGTCCCGGACCATGAGGCCGGCATCGAAGTTCCTGTAGGAAAGGAGGTTTGGGTAGATGCAACTACTGCAAGGTGAGGAAATCGACGACCTCCTCCGCTCCTGCGAGAGCAGCGCCCACCACCTCGAAGTGCTCGACACGTACGAGACGCCGGAGGAAGCCGAGCCGTTCGGCAAGTTCCTGGCCGGTGAGCCCGACGATTATGCCTGGGGTGCGGACTGGTGGAACTTGATCCGCGAGGTCACCAGCACCGGCCGGGCCGTACGTCGTGCCCGTGTCGTCACCGAGCCACACACCGCCTATACCAGGTGGGGCCTCGTTGTCGCCAATCAGAACATCGCTGTCGGAGAAGAGATTCGGTACCTCCCTCGGCACCTGATCGACCCGGCCGCACTGTCCACGGATGACTTCTGGCTCGTCGATGATCGGTTGCTCGCGTTTACCGTGTTCGAGCCGTCCGGCCGTTATGTCGGCTGGGGAATCAGCCACGATCCGGTGATAGTCGACCATGCCCGAGCCGTGTGGAACCGAGTGTGGGACAAAGCAATTCCGCACGCTGACTACATTCAGGCGTGACCACTACCGCGAAAGAGGCCCGCGAGGCGTTCGGTGAACGCCTGCGTAACCTCCGTAAGGATGCTGGGCTCACCGGCAGGCAACTCTCCGAGCTTGCCGATTGGCCCCCTTCCAAGGTCTCGAAAATCGAGTACGGCAAACAGACACCGACCGATGACGACGTGCGTGTCTGGTGCATCCACACCCACACTGCGGAGCAGATACCAGACCTCATCGCCAACCTGCGCAACGTCGAAACCGCCTACCTCGAATGGCGTCGGATGCGCCTGCCGCACAGGCAGAAACAGTCGATCGCAACCGAAGCGAAAACCAAGCTGATGCGGTGGTATGAACCTGTCCTCGTGCCCGGACTGTTGCAGACCCCGCCGTACGCCGAAGCGGTCCTCCGCACGGTGCTCGATTTCTGCGACGAGCCAGAGGCGGATATCGACGCGAGCCTTTCTGCACGCCTGGAGCGTCAGCAAGTTCTGTACCGGGGCAACCACCGGTTCTATTTCATCCTGGCTGAGCAAGTTCTCCACACCCGCGTCGGCCCCGCGGATCTGATGATCGAACAGATGGACCGACTCCTCACAGCCATGTCCCTGCCACGTGTAGTGGTCGGCATCGTTCCGTCGGTCCACGATTACACAACACCCACAAACAACTTCATCATGTTCGACAACCGCATGGTCCAAGTCGAGACCGTCACGGCCGAACTCACCATCACTCAGCCCAGCGAGATCACCTTGTACGAGAGAGCATTTCACCGCCTCAAGGACCAAGCCGTCCACGGGGCCGACGCCCGCGCCATGATCACCGCCGCGATGAACAGCTCGGCGACCCCGTAACTGCCCTGGGTGATGGCCGCGCTACGCAGCCTCAGGAAGGCGCAGCGGGCCGAATGCCTCGCGCTGGACGTGCCGTTGTCGGGTGTCCGGTTTGATCGCGGCGTACGCGGACGGAATGCCGGTCCGGCCGGAGTTAGACTCCGACAAGTTTCAGCGGCTCGCGAAGGCGGCGGGGCATCCAACTCGAGGGCTGTGGAACACGTCGGTGTCATTGATGCGGGCGCTCGGCATCCCGGTGCACATCGTGGCAGGGGCCTGGCACAGCCATGACCCGGATATGTCCTGTCGGCCTACTCCGACACCCTCCGCCCACAACTTGGGGGCCGTTCTGTTCGGCTGCGAAAAAGACCCGCCACCGCGTGTTGGCAAGTTCTTGGCAAGGTGTGCTTGCCAAGAACCGCCTCGCGGAGGGCGGGTAACCCTCTGACCTGGAGCCGCCTGGGGGAATCGAACCCCCGACCTTTTCATTACGAGTCGAGTACATCGCGTCTGATCTTGGTCCGCCAATGTCCACACCCCTATGTGAAGTGGAGCAATGCTTCCGTGGGGGTATGGCTGCGTCCAGGGTCGTCTGCGCGAGTTGTGACAACGGCGTGACATCTCCGTCAGGGAATCCTTCTAGGATGTCCAGGATCTTGCGACCGATTTTGGGAGTGGTGAAAGATCGGAAAATTGCTCTTCAACTGGTGAAACCCGGACGATCCTCAGTCGTTCTGGGTGGTTCCCGGCCCACGGCCTGGAGACGGCCTGGCGCAGAGGCAAACAGATCGGCGTTACCCCGGACTGCGGGTAACCGCTCGCTGTGTTGTCCGAGGAAGGGAATGTGGTATCGGTGTGCATAGTCGCTGCGTACCGCAGGTGTCTCCAGGCGGCCAGAAGCAGGCAAGATTGCTGAACAGTTGCTAACCGACCCAATTGCAGCGTCGATGATGTCGCTCGGCTTCCCGACTGTCATCGGCATAGTCGTCAGGAGTGCCGTCTCCGGTCTCAGCTACCTACTCCTCTGGCGAAACCCGCCCTCAGCCCAGCCCAGCAGCGTACGGCCCCGTTCTGGCGCCCCAAGGCACTACCTGCCAAAGACCTTGAGAAGGCCCGGCAACTGCCGACGTCAGCGGCTTGTCGATCCGTGCAGCGAGGCACGAGGCCTCGATACTGACAAACCAGCCGGTAGGCCGCCCCATGAAGCTACGATCGTGTTTTGTGACTAACTCAATACAGGGTCAGACCAGTGGAACCAAAGGCCACCCCGTTTTCCTGTTTTTACACCCTCTACATGTGTTCGTAGAGGCAATGGAGGCAGCGCGTGAGCTTGACCGTTTCATCGGAGCGAACGCTTCGCAACTGAGTGACGTCGAATCCCTTTTTGTTGCCGAGGCCACACGTCGTTTTCCAAGCGATCCGAAAAACCAGCACCGCGATGCCGCGTCGCTGGTACACAAGAACATCCACGAAATTATGGACAAGCGAGACGCGCTTAAGAAGGCGGGGGCATCCGAAGATGAGATTTCAGAAGCGCGTGACCTTCTGCGGAGTCAACTCCAGGCCCAGCTGGATGAATTGACAGGAAGGCCTGACTATTTTGCGAAATATGGTTCTGTGTGGTCCACGATAACTCGCAGAAATAGTGGCGTGCGCATCCTCCGATCATCGCTACTTATCAATATTGTCAGCGATTTTGAAGTTTTAATTTCCGGACTGGTTCGCGCAGTTATAGAAACGCGGCCCGAGATTCTTCGATCATCCGAGAGAAGATTCACTTATCAGGACATTGAGAGCTTTGTAACCATCACCGAATTCCGTCGGCATTGCGGTGAAAGAGTCGCGGAAGATCTGTTGCGCGGGAGCTTCAACGATTGGATGGATTGGCTCGCAAAACGACACAAGATCGAAGTGGTCGGAGTTACTGACTGCCCCGTAAGCCTAGTCGAGGTGTTTCAACGGCGGCACCTACTCGTACATGCAGGAGGTGTCGTCAACGCTATCTACCTGTCGAATACGAAGGGGATTCCCGATCCGCCCGAAATTGGGCACCGGCTTCGAGTTTCATCGAAGTATTTGCGAGAGTCTGTTGCAATGCTCTTGGTTGCTGCGATCAAGCTCTGCGTTACTGCGGCTAGAAAATTTGCCAAATCTCCCGACGCCGATCTTCTGATTGATCGCGACTTGTCCAGTTTGTCGTTCGGGCTCCTTCTTCGCGAACACTATTCAATTGTCGAGACCATAAATGAATGGCACCTCGAAGCTGTAGGCAACGATGCAACTCGAATAATCTGCACGGTAAACCGCTGGATTGCGAGGAAAAAGCTGCATGGTCTGGAGGCAATCAGGAGGGAGGTGGAGGAATGGGATACATCCACATTGGCTCTTAGATACGCCGCAACCAAGAGTGCTCTGCTCGACAGAAACGAGGACGCGTATCAGCTCGTCAAAAAGGCTCTTGAGAGTGGAGAATTGCCTCCGGATGGCTGGCGTAATTGGCCAGTGTTCGAGAATGTGCGCGAATACGCACTTTCGAAAGGTGCCGATTCAACTATGATGATGAACTGGCCTTTTGAAGCGCCACATAGCCATGCAGGGCCGAGCGTGTCACCAGATGCCGAGCATCCAACGCCACCCCCGAACTCTGAGTAGATCCTTGCACGAATCCGTTCGACAGTTGGGTTTGTTCTCTGTGTGCATGCCAAGCCTTCTGCTCCGGAGGCAGCCTCGATCGGTTCGTGCCAATACTCGTCAATCTCCCGGCGTACCGTCACCTGCCGATTGTGTCCGGCAATGTTAGGGGTTGTTCGGGGTACTTGTGACAACGTGGTGACACTCGGCGGATGCCCAGCGGCCCATCTATGAGTAGTGATCGCAGTCGGTGTGCAGCGGTGGGCTGTAGATCGTGGTGTTGCAGACTCGGCACGTGTGCGTTCGATGGTGGCCACCGATCCGGATGCAGGGCACCGCACCGACGAGCACTCGACCTGGACCGAGTCGGTGACCGTTCGGGCAGTATCGGGGAGCCGGTTCCGTCCAGCTCCCGTTGCGCAGATAGGGCCGGATAGATTCGCACATACGTTCGATTATCCACCGGCTTCCCATCGAATGCGATCCAGCCTGGGCCAAACCACGGGTCGCGGACGTTTGTATCCGGAAAGTGGCCGAAGTCGGCGGACTAGCTTCAGCGGTCAAGTTCATCTGTAGGCCCTCGGTGCCGGGCAGCGGCAAGGTGTCAGTTAGGACGCGTGTAGGTCGGTGGAGTCGGTGAGCGTCTCGCTGTGTTCGGCCAACGCCCACTTTGGTATCCACCGGATGACCCATTTCGGAGTGATCGGGGCGTGGCGGCGTTGGAAGTCAGCGGGAAGGCCCTCCGCGATGAATCGGCGGCGTTCGCGCCGGGTGTACTTCCACGAGTCCCACCACACATGGGTGGTTTCCATGAACGGCGACGCCAGAATGACGATTGCCAGCAGCCCGAGCCAATGCCACCAACCCGTGATCCCCCATCGCTGGAGGACCCAGAATCCCGAGAAAGTTATCAGGGCGGCGACGCCGTAGACCACCACCCACAGCGCGAATCGGCGCCATTCGGTGGGTACCCGATGAATGGCCGCAACGAGTCTAGACAATCGGTCGGCCTCGGCGTGAAGTTCGCGGCGCTGTGCCTCCATCCCGTCGAGGTCCTCCATTCCGCCGAGGAGGTCCAAGACCTTCTGGAGGCGCCAACCGTAATACTTCCCAGGCCCCGCCATTGCGAGGGCAATCACCACGACCGCACCGACTGAGGCCCCGGCCAGTGGTCCCGCCACCGTCTCCAGCCAACTTCGCTGTTCATCCATCGGGTGAGTATCTCTGGTGCACGTACGGGGCACGGTTTGGCCCTGGTCTGGGGTGGTCTGCGTATGACAGGGGCTGGCTACCCGCCTGCCCCACAAGGGCCTGCCCGTCACGCGTCGAGGCTCGCAGGTCAAGAGTCAGCGAAGCTGATCCCGTAGGGACGCCGAACGGCGCTCTTGAGGTGTGAGGGGCGCGGGATCACAATGCAGGCCAACCCAGAACAGGGCCACGCGGCCACCGGTCGCGATACCACCGACATCACTGCGGATTCGTTCAGCAATGGGCCGGGGGTTGGTGCCCTGCCGTCCCACATGGGGAAGGCGTCGCCACGCGGGCGGCAGGGGTTCCGGCGAATCAGTGCGCCGGGTGCGGGCTGGGATCGACGTCGTTGGCGATCCGCTGCCCGACGTCGTTGTCGGTGCCCGGAAGGGTGAAGGGGGCCGAAGCCCCCTCGGGTGGGTTAGGTGCCGTCGATGCCGCACCCGAGGCAGATCAGGACGTAGCCGTCGAGGTACCAGGCGCTGGGGACGTCCCAGCAGGGGCAGTTGTGGGGTTCGTAGGGCCATTCGTGGTCGGGGAACACCGCGCGGCCGACCTGGACGCGGCGACCCGAGACGCAGTCTCCGACGGTGACGGTGGCCCATTCGCCGCCGAGGCTGGAGAGGTCGGGGAGTACGTGCAGTGGGTAGCTCATGATCGGGTGCCTTCCTGCTGGGGTGGTCTGATTGAGGGCGTCTCGAGCACGGCTGTGGTGGGTGTCAAGGGTTGCGATAGCAATCACGTAGTGACGCCGTAGGCGCTCTTGATGCCCGCCGCAGTCGTGCTAGCCCTGGATCGATCAGACCGCCACAGCAGGAAGGTGGGCGACCAGTGCACGAACTCCCCGACCGGTGGTGGTGGATGGGCCACGCCGACGCAACCGGCTCGGGTTGTCCTGTGTCGGAACGTGCGGTGTTCCCCGACCACGAATGGTTCTACGAGTCGCCCCCGCGCTGGACGTGCCCAGCGCCTGGTACTTCGACGGCGGACCAGATCAACACCAGCCCCGCGGCATCTGACCCGCGCGAGGGGGCTTCGGACCAGCTCCGCAACGTGTCGATCGTCGTCCGAGTCCATCGCCTGAGCGGGACCACAGCCAGTCGACCGGGCAGAGTGCCGGCGGATTCGTCCTCGGCTGCGGGAGGTCAATGGGGTACGACTCCGGTCGCGCCCACACTGATCGGTTGATCGAAGAAGTGAGCCAGAGAGGAATCGTCACCTTCGGTATGCGCGTGTTCGTCGCCGACGCGCCGACGCGCCGGGCGGTGAGGTACGAGCAAGCCCGCTGCGCGTCGAAGCGCGGCGGCGGCGCGCACGCGCCGCCGCAGGCGCCCTTGATCCTGTATGGCTGAATTCGGCAACAACCCGAAGCTCAAAGCTACGGGGCGTGCTCACGCTCAGAATCGCAGGACAGCGACGGTCTTGTCGTCATGGCGTTTCGCGCGTGGCAAGATCCGCCCATCCGGGTCCGTCTCGGCTTCCCAGGTATGGATACGGTCGAGAAGTTCTCTCAGCTGGGGCGTCGACATCTGCGCTACCTCGGACCAGCTTAAGCCGACCGTCGGCACAAGATCGAAAGCGCCATCGGTGGCTACAACAATCCATGCAAGCGCACCGCGTGGATACCGGACTTGCAAGGCGTGTTTGGCCGCGCGAGGGTTAGCTTCAGCGATCCAGTAGCCGTCAGGTCGGTTGCGTCGCTCCCGTTCGGTCTTTTGCAGCTCTACCAGAAGTTTCGAGTGCTGAGCACTGTAGCCCCGCCCCGCAGTAAGGAACCGCCGGTATGCGTCAGCTTCAGGCAAGCCGAGTTGCGAGAGACGGTCGTCTGTGTACGTCGCAATGTCCCCACTGCGTTGTCCGAAGATCACCGAGGAGTCACCTAGAACCAACGATTCGACGCTGTCCAACTGAACCCGGACAAGGGCCACGGTGCTCGACGGCGAAGGGCCGGGCACGATTTCGAGTGCTTCGGCTGTCCTCGCAATGGCTCTCTCAAGTATGTCGGCAAGGGGCGAAGTTTCGCCGATCGACTGTGTCAGTTCCGAAGCCAGACGGTCGACATAATCCCCCGCCGCCGGCATCGACGGATCGTGCGCGGTGGCACCATCGAGAACGATCACGGCATTGTCAGTCACAACCAGACGGTCGGCGGCAGATGTGGCTGCCAATTGCGCAGATTCAATGGTGAGACTCATGACGGGACCGAGTATGGCCCAGCCAGCAGCTCGCTACCGGTGACGGTGAGGTCCTGGTTGAACTCACACGCGATTAGGCAGCCGGTCAGTTCTGCGGCTGGGTCGTAAAGCTTGTTCAGGTTGGTACTGAGCCAATGCGCGACGCCTTCGGAGCCGACAGCAGTGATGCCCGCGATGTGGACGATGACACGGTTGTCCGCAACTCTGACCAAGGCCGCTGGCGTGCGCCGCATCCGCCTGCATGACGCACGTCACACCTGCGGAACTCTGATGCACCTTCAAGGGGTACCGATCGCGGTGATCGCGGAATGGCTGGGCCACGCGGATAGCGCCTTCACCATGCGGACCTACGTGCATTCCCAGAACGATGCGTTGGCCTCGGCAGCGGGCACTTTAGAGGCGCTTGTGGCAAAGCGTGACAAGACGGGGAATGCGCCGATGAGGAGGAAGCGTAGGAAGGGTCGAAAAGCGGCTGGTTAGAACCGCTTTTCCTGTGGAGCCGCCTGGGGGAATCGAACCCCCGACCTTTTCATTACGAGTGAAGCGCTCTACCGACTGAGCTAAGGCGGCGTGCCTTTCGGCGTGGCGAGTCTATCGTCTCGGTGTCCGGATCGCGAAAACGGCTGGTCAGGATGAGTGGGCGGCGATGAGGGTGGCGACCATGGCGGCCAGGGCGAAGCGGGGTTTGACGTTGGTGTCGAGGGCCTCGCGGCAGGCGAAGACGGCTTCGATGGAGCGGAGCAGGCCCTCCGGGCGGACGCGGTCGGCCAAGTCGTGGATCTGGTCGGACAGGTCGGGGTGGGTGAGGGTGACGCCGGAGCCGTTGCGGGCGGCGCCGAAACGGACGGCGAGGGCGTCACGGTAGACGCCGGCGATGTCGATCAGCGCGCGGTCCAGGGCGTCGCGGCCGGTGCGGGTGGCGCGGGATTTCTGCCGACGTTCGAGATCCTTGAGGACACCGGCCGAACCGCGGGTGGCGCCCGCCGCGCCTTTGCCGGTGCCGCCGGCGCCCATGGCGGTGGCGAGTTCGTCACGTTCGCGTTCGTCGCGGGCCGCGCTCATCAGCTTGGCTTCGTCGTCGGCGGATTTCACGAGGTCGTCGGCGGCGGCGTAGGCGGCGCCGGGGCGGGAGACCGCGGCAACCAGACCCAGCGCGCGCTGTCGGCGGGCGCGAGCCTCTTCGTCGGTGGCCAGGCGGCGGGCGCGGCCGACGTGGCCGCCACTGATGGAAGCCGCCCAGGTGGCCGTCTTCTCGTCGAGTTGGTCGCGGTCGCGCAACACCTGCGCGATGGCGGCGACCGACGGGGTGACCAAGTGGACGTGGCGGCAGCGCGAGCGCAGGGTGATCGAGATATCTTCCGGGTCCACCGACGGCGCGCACAGCAGGAACACCGTGCGGTCCGGTGGCTCCTCGACAACTTTCAGCAGGACGTTGCCCGCGGCCTCGGTCAAACGGTCGGCATCCTCGATGACGACGACCTGCCAGCGACCGGTACTCGGGCGGCGGGACGCGACCTGCACGATCTCGCGCATCTCCTTGGTGCTGATGCTCAGCCCCTCGGGGATCACGCGGCGCACATCGCCGTGCGTGCCGGCCATGGTGGTGGTGCATGCGTGACAGCGGCCACAGCCGGGCGTGCCTTCGTCGGTGCATTGCAGAGCGGCCGCGAAGCACAGGGCCGCAACGGATCTGCCCGAACCGGGCGGACCGGTGAACAACCAGGAATGCGTCATCGCGCCCTCGATGACACCGGCCCGGGCCGCGATGGCGGCAGCCGTCAGCTCGGACTCGACCGCATCCTGGCCGACCAACCGATCGAAGACACCTGGCACGGGCTACACCATAGCGGGCCGCACCGACAGCTCAGGACACTCGGCTATAGGTGCTGTTCTGCCCGTCCAGCTCTTCGCGAATGATGTCCGCGTGCCCGGCGTGCTGCGAGATTTCGCGGAGGATGTGCAGGAACGTCGTCCGCACCGACTGCCAGACCTGGCCCTCCACCCACGGGTTGGTCGGCGTCGGAATGGAGGTGTCCAAGCTGTCCACCGACCGGATCAGCTCGGCGGTCGCTGCGGCCGCCTCGTCCCAAGCGGCGATCAGGCCCGCGACGGTCTCCTCGGGCGCCATGACGTATTCACCGCCGAATGTGGTGACGTCGAGCGCCGCGTGCTCGTCGCGCTCGATGATCACTTTGGTCCAGTGCCGCTCACAGTTGTTCAGGTGATGCAGCAGACCACCGAGGGTCAGCTCGCTGGACGTGGTGCGTTTGCGCGCCTGTTCCTCGTCGAGACCACGCAAGGTGATCTTGAACAACTCGCGCTGTTCGGCGAGCATCGCGATCAGATCCTCGCGCTCCTGATCGATGGCCATGGGGAAGATCCTTTCGCCGTTGCCCAGCAGTATCGACTGAGGCTACGACGATTCCAGCACCCCAATACTCGGATCAGTGAACCCGGGCCGGGGCTCAGGCCTTCTTGGCCGCGGTCTTCTTCGCGGCGGTCTTCTTGGCGGTCGTCTTCTTCGCGGTCGTCTTGGTGGCCGCCGTCTTGGTGGCGGTCTTCTTCGCTGCGGCCTTCTTCGCCGGCGCCTTCTTGGCCGTCTTCTTCACCGGGCCGCGCGCCCGCCGATCCGCCAGCAGCTCCGAAGCCCGCTCGTCGGTGATGGATTCGACCTCGTCACCCTTGCGCAGGCTCGCGTTGGTCTCGCCGTCGGTGACGTACGGACCGAAGCGGCCGTCCTTGATCACCATCGGCTTACCCGTGGCGGAGTCGTTGCCGAGCTCGCGCAGCGCCGCCGCGCTGGCGGCCTGCCGGCCACGCCGCTTGGGTTCGGCGTAGATCTTCAGCGCCTCCTCCAGCGTCACGGTGAAGATCTGATCCTCGGTGGCCAGCGAGCGCGAGTCCGTGCCCTTCTTCAGGTACGGGCCGTAACGACCGTTCTGCGCGGTGATCTCCTCACCGGACGCCGGATCCTTACCCACCACGCGCGGCAGCGACAGCAGCTTCAACGCGTCGTCCAGGGTGATGGTGGCCAAATCCATCGACTTCAGCAGCGAACCGGTGCGCGGTTTGGGCGCGGCCGCCTTCTTCGCCGTCTTCTTGGCCGGGGCGTCGGTGGCTTCCGGCTCGGGCAGGATCTCGGTCACATAAGGACCGAAACGTCCTTCCTTGGCGACGATTTCGTGCCCGGTCACCGGGTCGGCACCGAGTTTGCGGCCCTCCTGCGGCGTCGAGAACAGCTTCTCGGCGACCTCGGGGGTCAGCTCGTCCGGCGGCAGATCGTCGGGCAGGTTCGCCCGCTGCGAGATCGAATCACCTTCGGGGTCATCGGGATTGGTGACCATGCGCTCCAGGTACGGCCCGAATCGGCCGACCCGAACCACCACGTCGCGGCCCTCTTCATCGGTGAACAGCTTGATCGAGTTGACCTCGCGGGCATCGATGTCATCGAGCTGCTCGCCGACCATCTTCTTCAGGCCGCCCGAGCGCGCGACCGAACCCTCGACGCCGTGATCGCCACCGAAATAGAAGGAGGACAACCAATTTCCGCGCTGCTCGCGGCCACCGGCGATGGCGTCCAGATCGTCTTCCATGGCGGCGGTGAAGTCGAAGTCGACCAATCGGCCGAAGTACGCCTCCAGTAGCCCGACCACCGCGAACGCCACCCACGACGGCACCAGCGCGCTACCACGCTTGTACACATAGCCGCGGTCCAGAATCGTCTTGATGATCGACGCGTATGTCGACGGACGACCGATGCCGAGTTCTTCCAGCGTCTTGATCAGCGAAGCTTCGGTGAAACGCGCGGGCGGATTCGTGCTGTGCCCATCGGGATTCAGTTCCACCGCGGTGACGCCCTGGCCCTCGTCCAGGGCAGGCAGACGGGATTCGGCGTCGTCGGACTGGCCGCCCGCCTCCTCGTCCACGCTCTCCACGTAGGCCTTGAGGAAGCCGGCGAAGGTGATGGTGCGACCGGAGGCGGAGAACACGCACTCTTCGCCGGTGCCCGCGACGCCGGTGATGCGCAGCGTCAGCGTGGTGCCCTTGGCGTCGGCCATCTGCGAGGCGACAGTGCGCTGCCAGATCAGCTCGTAGAGCTTGAATTCGTCTGTGTCGAGCCGAGAGTGCAGCTGGCCCGGGGTTTGGAAGGTGTCGCCGGAGGGACGGATCGCCTCGTGCGCCTCCTGCGCGTTCTTCACCTTGCGGGTGTACTGACGCGGCGTCGGCGAGACATAATCCGGACCGTAGAGCTGCGTAGCCTGCGAACGCGCGGCATCGATCGCCGACTGCGACAGCGTGGTCGAGTCGGTACGCATATAGGTGATGTAGCCGTTTTCGTAGAGTCGCTGCGCGACCCGCATCGTGCGCTCGGAGCTGAACCGCAGCTTGCGGCCCGCCTCCTGCTGCAACGTCGAGGTCATGAACGGCGGATACGGCTTGCGCGAGTACGGCTTCGACTCCGCGGAGGAAACGACCAGGTCGGCGCCGTCGAGCGCCTCCGCGAGCCGGCGGGCGTAGGGCTCGTCCAGTACGACGACACCGCTGCCCTTGAGCTGACCGTCGGGGCCGAAATCACGGCCGCTGGCCACCCGCGAGCCGTCGACCTGCACCAACCGCGCCCCGAAGGTCCGCGGATTGGACGAATCGCTGCCGGCGGCGGCGCCCGCGTCGAGTTTCGCTGCGATATCCCAGTATTCGGCCGAGCGGAACGCCATGCGCTCACGCTCACGCTGCACGATCACCCGGGTCGCGACGGACTGCACACGGCCCGCCGACAGCTTCGGCATGACCTTCTTCCACAGCACCGGACTGACCTCATACCCATAAAGGCGGTCCAGGATGCGGCGAGTCTCCTGCGCGTCGACCAGATCGTTGTCGAGTTCGCGGGTATCGGCGGCGGCGGCCTGAATGGCCGGCTCGGTGATCTCGTGGAACACCATGCGGCGCACCGGCACCTTGGGCTTGAGCGTCTCCAGCAGGTGCCAGGCGATGGCCTCGCCCTCGCGGTCGGGGTCGGTGGCGAGGTAGAGCTCGTCGGCGTCTTTGAGTAGGTTCTTTAGCTCGCTGACCTTGGCTTTCTTCTCCGGGCTCACCACATAGATCGGCTCGAAGTCGTGATCGACATCGACGCCTAGGCGGGCCCAGGACTCACCCTTGTACTTGGCGGGTACGTCCGCGGCACCGCGCGGTAGGTCCCGAATATGACCGACAGAGGCTTCGACCGTGTAGTTGCGACCCAGGTACGGCGCGATCTTGCGGGCCTTGGTCGGGGACTCGACGATCACGAGACGACGCAGGGGACGGCCCTGGTCGGCTGTACCGAGGTCTCGTGCTGCCACCGGCGAATACACCTTTCCTTCTCGACCCGCGCGACGCTGGTGCGTCATCTATCTACCGCGGTTTGGGGCAAGCGTCGGCAACATCTGCCGCCGCTACCAGACACGTTTATACCTTGACGTCGGCTGCGGGCGATTGCTTGCGACCCCGAACCACCGAGCGTACGTGGTAACCGGAACCCAGTATGCAGTGCGGGAGCCGCTAGGTGCCGTATGCCACTCGGAGATGTGTCCTGCCCCAGATATAGCTCGTCCCCCACCTCCGCTACCGGGGGTGAGGGACGCGCTGTGGATTATGCGTCGCTCAGCTGAGCGCGCGAACTCCGGTGGCCTGCGGGCCCTTGGTGCCCTGGCCGACCTCGAACTCGACCTTCTGGTTCTCCTCGAGGGTGCGGAAGCCCTGACCCTGGATCTCGGAGTAGTGGACGAAGACGTCAGCGGAGCCGTCCTCGGGCGCGATGAAGCCGAACCCCTTCTCCGCGTTGAACCACTTCACAGTTCCCTGTGCCATTCTATTCCTTCTCTTTCTTACCGGAACGGCGGACAACTGGGTTCGTCCACCGGGTCCGTTCCGACCGTTGTACTGTTGGTTCCCCCTGCAAGGAAAGCACCAAGCACACCGTTCGCAACATCGATCCTGCTGACGGTTTGGACTTTGGATCCGTCCCTCGAACACAGAAGCTTGCGACCAGGAACCAGTGAACCATGTCTTCGAGCAATTCGACAGTCGAGTTACCGACAATTTGCAAAAAAGTTGATCTTGCGAATGCGCAGGTGAGGGACGCAATGGGTGAATCCAGACTCAAGGTTCGTTTGCTCCTGGATAACCTAGTGAGCATCTGGCAAACCCCCTGTGACCCGGGTCGCTATTTGGTATCGAAATGGCAGGTAGGCCTTGCCAACCGCACACGTTTCACACTTTCTCGGCGTGTCGGGCGTCCCGCGTTGTGAATCCTCCCGACTTCTCGACCCTCTCGCACAGTTCCGAACAGCTCAGCTACGGTCGATCGTTGCTGAATCGTGTCCTCCCCCGTGACCCCCGACTCACCCATGTCGTAGAGCTACCGTCCCGCCACGCGCTCACCACGGAATGGCCGTCCTGGGCGGCGCCCGAGGTAGTCGACGCCATGCGCGCCGCCGGTATCGAAAAGCCCTGGAGTCACCAGACCAGCACCGCCGAAGCGGCCGCGAGCGGGCAGCACGTGGTGGTCAGCACCGGCACCGCCTCCGGGAAATCCCTGGGATATCAGCTGCCCGTCCTCACCGCGCTGCGTGCAGACCCCCGGGCCACCGCCCTTTATCTGGCGCCGACCAAAGCGTTGGGCGCCGATCAACTACGTGCGATCGGGGAATTGACCCACGAGGGTCAGCTGCGGGACGTCCACCCGGCCACCTACGACGGCGACACTCCCGCCGAGATCCGGCAGTGGGCGCGGGCCAACGCACGCTGGATCTTCACCAATCCCGACATGCTGCACCTGGGCATTCTCCGGTCGCATCAGCGCTGGGCCCGGGTGCTGCGCCGGCTGCGCTATGTGGTGATCGACGAATGCCACGCCTATCGCGGGGTCTTCGGGTCACATGTGGCACTGGTGCTGCGCAGATTACGGCGCATCGCCCAGTACTACGGCGCGGATCCGGTGTTCATACTGTGCTCGGCGACCACCGCCGAACCCGCGGCCGCCGCGTCGCGGTTGATCGGCGCGCCCTGCGTCTCGGTGACCGAGGACGGTTCGCCGCAGGGTGCTCGCACGGTCGCACTGCTCGAACCGCCCCTCACCGCGCTGACCGGTGAGAACGGTGCACCGATACGGCGTTCGGCGACATCGGAGGCGGCCGGGATCATGGCGGATCTGGTGGCCGAAGGAGCACGGACGCTGACCTTCGTGCGCTCCCGGCGCGCCGCCGAATTGATCGCGATGGACACCAGGCTGCGGCTGCGCGAGGTGGATCCCGACCTCGCCGAACGGGTCGCCGCCTATCGGGCCGGATACCTGGGCGAGGATCGGCGAGCCCTGGAGACGGCGCTGTCCGACGGCACGCTGCTCGGCGCGGCCACCACCAACGCGCTCGAACTCGGCGTGGATATCGCGGGGCTGGACGCGGTGGTGATGGCCGGATTCCCGGGCACGGTGGCCTCGTTCTGGCAGCAGGCCGGACGGGCCGGGCGGCGCACCCAAGGGTCGCTGGTACTGCTCGTGGCCAGGGACGATCCGCTCGACACCTACCTGGTGCGGCACCCCGAGGCACTGCTGGAAAAGCCGGTCGAGGCGACGATCACCGATCCGCACAATCCCTACGTGCTGGGCCCGCAGTTGCTCTGCGCGGCACTGGAACTGCCCCTCACCGACGCCGAAGTCGACGCACTGGACGCGCGCGAGTTGATGGCCGATCTCGCAGCTCAGGGGCTGGTTCGATGGCGGGGAAACGGCGGCGGACGCTGGTATGTGACCGATGTTCAGGCCGGGCCGCACGACGCGGTGGACGTGCGCGGCGGGATCGGCGCTCCGGTAGCGATCGTGGACGGCGAAACCGGGCGGATGCTCGGCACCGCCGACGCTGGACGGGCCCCCGCCACCCTGCATCAAGGGGCGGTGCACCTGCATCAGGGCGAGACCTACCTGGTCGACGAACTGGATCTGGAGGGCGGGGTCGCGTTCGTGAGCGCTGTCGACCCCGGGTACACCACCAGTGCGCGTCAGCGCACCTCGATCGCGATCGACGGCATTACCGAACAGCACAGCCATGGCGCGGTGACCAGCGCATTGGCGCAGGTCACGGTAACCAGCCAGGTGATCGGCTACCTCCGCACCCTGCGAACCGGCGAGGTGCTCGACCTCGTCGAACTGGATCTACCGGCACAGACACTGCCCACCCGCGCGGTCCTCTACACCGTCACGCCGGAGCTGCTGGAGCGCGCCGGCATCGAGCCGCCCGAGGTCCCGGGAGCCTTGCACGCGGCCGAACATGCCGCGATCGGCCTGCTCCCGCTCGTGGCGACCTGCGATCGATGGGACATCGGCGGCGTCTCCATCGCCGAGCATCCCGACACCGGCTTGCCGACGATCTTCGTCTACGACGGCCAGCCCGGTGGGGCCGGATTCGCCGAGCGTGGGTTCGCGCAGTTGCGGCAGTGGTTGGCGGCGACGCTGGCGGCCATCGAGTCCTGCGGATGCGCGGCCGGGTGCCCGTCGTGCGTGCAGTCGCCCAAGTGCGGCAACGGCAATCACCCGTTGGACAAGGAGGCGGCGGCTTGGCTGCTCGCGGCGGTTCTGGGCGAGTTGAGCCAGGCGGCCGCGCCTGGTGAAGGCCCGGATTCCGATTTGTGACGAGGCCGCGCTTCGGGCGTGACCGCGTCGCCGCCTGGCTGGGAGATCACCAGCGAGCGCGCTGGCCTGTCCCGGTAGGCGTTGCGCGGTCGGATGCAGCCGGGTTTCGTCCGGATTAAATAGGATGGGATTCATGTTAACTGCGCTATTGCCACACTCCTTTCCGGCGCGACGTGCGGTTTCATTCGAATGGCCCAGACAGCGCGGGCATAAATAGAACTGAAGTCGCATTTGTTGGTCATCTGAATTACGGAATTGCACGCACTCAGGAGGCTGAGCGCAAAGTGTGAACCGCCAGTCACAACTCATCCTCGACTGGTCCTGCTCGCGCGATAGCACTAACTACCCGGGCACCAAACAGACCCATTGGTACATTTCTCTCGGCCGTCACAGTTACATCCCATTGCGACACCGAACACGTCCGTACTCGCGCGCGCATAAGCCGCGCGATGTCTCCAGCCGCGGCACACCCTGCCTCCACTCCCTCCCCGAGCGCACCTGCCCCCGCCAATGCCGCCAGATCAGCAGCTGCCTGCACCCGATGCCGCGCCACCACAGCTGCCCCAACCTGACTGATCAACAACGTGACCGCGATCAAACCCGCGAGCGCGAGGCAGGCCAGCACAGTCGCGCCGCCGCGCTCGTCCCCCGCTTCGATCACCAACCGCCTTCGTGGTGGCCCGTTCAGCCCTCCGCTATCGGCATCGATGCCCGCGAGGTCAGCTCGATCAAGCTGTTCACCGATGAAAGCGAAGCACGTCGCCACCGTGTTCGGCACCCATGGCCGACGTAGCCCGTCGAACCTCACGATCATCGTATCCGTGTGTTCGAGAGGTGTTGGCCCGCAGACCGTTTCGGCATCCTTGCTCACTGAGACACTCCAGGCTCTTGCATGGCAACGGCATCCGCCCGCAACAACAGCGGCAACAACGGCGACCGGGCGGAAACAACCACCACCACCCGGTCCCCTTCCACGCGCATCGCGACGTCGGCGCCCGGCGGTGCTACCCGCCGAGCCACCGCTACCGCATTCGCCTCGTCCCCGCGCGCGGCCAATCGAGCTGCTTCACGCGCGGCGTCGACACAACGCACCTGTGTCGACGCCGCGAGCAAAGCCCCGAAACACAGCACCACCGCAACCAGGACCGCACTCAACGCGATCGCCGCCTCGACTGTCACCGCACCCCGGTCCCCCGCCGACCTCGCTGCCCGCCCAACCTTCACACGCTGGTGTTCAACGCCTTGTCGATGATCTTCGTCAACGCGTTCACGATCGAATCTCCGGTCACCACGGCATACAACACGGCCCCGAAGGCCGCCGCCGCGATAGTCCCGATCGCATATTCGACCGTGCTCATCCCCTCCTCTGCTCCCACCACCCGCAACACCCGCACCCGCATCCCCAACTCCAACCGCCGCCCCACCGCCCAAGCACGAAGGCCGATCCGCCCCCACACCACACGCTGCGCGGCCGCCCACAGATGAAGCGCGGTTCGACCCAACATGGTCGGTTGCACCGCCGCACACGAACGACGGCCAACCCGACCACACACCGTTCGCCGCACCACCTCCCACAGACGAAGCCCGGTTCGACCCACCATGGTTCGCTGCACCGCCGCACACGGAATAAACCCGATTCGCTCCAACACCATCCGCCGCACCGCCGCACACTGGCGAAGCCCGGCCTGACCCAAGACTGTCCGTGCTCGGGCGACGAGGCGGCCCAGCACCGTCGGTCGCGCCACTGCCCACGCACGAAGGCCAACCCGACCCGACACCGTCGGTTGGACCGCCGCACGCGGACGAAGGCGAACCCGACCACACATCGTCGGTCGCACCGCCTTCCGCAGGCGAAACCCTGCCGGCCCCGGCCCCGTCCGTCGCGCCCTCTCCCATGCTCCCGAGACCAGGCGGCCCAGTTCCCGTCGCAACACCGCCGATGCGCGCAGACTGAGCCCGACCAACGCCACGTGCTGTGCCATCACCCATGCCCACAAGGCGACTCGGCCAGAGCCAAGTCGCGCGGTCACCGGCCACGCCGACGACTCGGTTTCGCCAGATCCGCGCCGAACAGCCGTCCGCGTACATCGGCCGATCCGGTCGAGCAGCGGTCGTTGTTCCTGCGTTCGTGCGCGGAATCCATTCGGGCTCAACCGCACTCGGGAGCACAACATCGACGGAGCGCCCATGCTGCCGAGGCGACGCTGTGCACCCGCCCGTGTCCGCGGGATGGTGGAGTCCGACTCGGACGGGAGGGCGGTGTCGGACTCCACCCGCTGCGGGGATTCGTACGGTGGCGGATCGACCTTCCCGATCAGCGGTCGTCGTCCCTGCATTCGGAGTCCCAAACCGTTCGGGCTCGACTCGGCTCGGGCGCACAACATCCACACCGGGTGGCCGATCCTGGCGATTCCACGTTGTGCACCCGCCCGCGTCCGTGGGATGGCCGACGCCCCCCGCTGCGAGGGTTCGCACGTGTGGAGGTCGACCTTCCCAAGCATTGTTGGCTGCTTTGCCATTTGTCCCCGCGCACCGTTTCCGCCTACTGCGGCCCGCTGTGGAAACGTCGGCGCTCGCAGGTCGGCTTCGTTCATCGGTGACTGTTGCACCATCGTTCCTTCCTGGAGACGGGCCTGATCCGGCCTTGCCCGCTGCGAGGAATCCCGAGCCCGCCGGTCGACTTCGTTCAGTTCCGACCGTCGCTCGGCCGTTTGTTCCCGGAGATAGGGGCGTTCCGGCCTGGCCCGATGAGACGATGCCCGTGTCCGCAGGTTGACACAGTTGAGTGCCGGCCGTCGCGCCACCATTCGCTCCCACAGATCGGTCCGGTCCGGGCGTTCCTGTGGGAACGCTCGTGCTGGATGCTCGACCACGTTGCGTGCTTGCCGCACAGTTGTTTCGGCCTGCGGGGCGGTATGGTCTCGCACCTGCTGCAGCGGTGGCTTGACTGCGATTTCGGTTTGGGCGGCCGCTGGGCCGGTCACTCTCTCGATCCGCATTGGGTTCCCCTCTCTTCTGCGTCCGCGCGGCGGATCCGCGTGGGCATGGATTTGTTGTGGTCACAGGAGTCCGTCGCCGAGGACTCGGTGGGCCAGGCCGATTACCACGGGCACTATGCCCAGGCACAGGAATGCCGGGAGGAAGCACAGGCCGAGGGGGCCGCTGATCAGTACGCCTGCTCGTTCGGCGCGGGCGGCTGCGGCATCCTCAAGGGTGGCTCGGTGGTGTTCGGCGAGTTCCGACACTGCCGCGGACAGGGAAGCGCCGGATCTGGCGGAGCGGCGGGCCATGCGGGCCAGGGCCTCGACTTGCTCCGCGCCGGGACGTCCTGCGGCTTCTCGCGCCGCTCGGTCCCAGGCTGTGGTCGCGTCGGCTCCCAATGACAGGAGGTCCGCCGCTCGTCCCAAGGCGTCCGCGAGCACCTCGGGTGCGCTTCCCGCCACCGCCCGTGCTGCGCCTGCCATGGGCAACCCCGAACGCAGACAGGCGGCCAGCAGGTCGAATACGGAGGCGACCGCGAGCGGATCCGTCGTGCTCCTCCGAATCCGCTTGGCGGCCAACGGCTCTGGTACGTCGTCCAGTACCGCGCGCAGTCGCCGGTCCACGGCGACACGGCCCGGTAACAGCACCAGTGCGCAAGCTGCCAGTAGAACCGACACAGCGCCGAAGCTACTCATCAGAACTCTCCTTTCGGTCCTGTCGATTGCGCCTGGCCAGACCTGTGGGCACAACTGCGCGGTCCACAACCCGATGACGTTGAATCCGGCCGAAAATCCTGAACCGCAATCGATTCGAGGCGCTCGACACCCGTCCACACCCGTTCACGCCTCCGCCCAGGTGGTACGTGCCTGTTTGTGCACAACCGTCCCCAGCTGTTGCCGCGTGCCGAAACTTGCGCGCCGGTCACTCCACCCGCCCCAGTTCTCGGGCACATGAGCACAGCCGCTGCTGAGCTGTGGGCGCCCGATGCAGACACCTCGCGCGAACCCGCTAGCCCCGGCTCGGATGTGCAGCAGCACAACCATCCCGAACCATGAGCGCCGACGCACGCACCTCGCGCGCACTCGCCAGGCCGAGGTCCAGTCCAAAGGTGCACACGCATTCCACAAACTGCTGTCGAAGAGCCTTCCGTCTCATGAGGGCACGTCAGAGCGGCGTTGCGCTCGAATGGGCAGGCCCGCGCGGCCGATGCGTCCTTGCCTCGCGGACCTACCAGGCCGAGGTTCCGTTCGAATGCATACCTACCGCCGAGCTGATGGCGACTGCATCTCTGTCTCGTTCGGACCCGGCGAGCGAAGGGCACGTTCGGAGGTGTGGTGCGGACAGCTGAATCAGTTGGGACAGAATGGGTCCTGGGACTTCGGCGGTGGTCACGCCGAGGAGTAGGCCGCCGGATTGACGTGCGGTGGATGTCGGACGGCCGAAATCTCGCAGGGTGCGAATTGTGCACAGTCATCCCCAGGTGTTCGGTCATGTGAGGACCCTTCGGGTGATGGCGTCGGTCCAGAGGACGCCGGTGCAGGCGAGCGCGGTGCCCAAGGGGAGCAGCAGGGTGCCGGTGGGGGTGGTGAAAAGGGTGGTGAGGGGGGCGGCGCCCATTAGTTGGCCCAGGGCTATGCCGAGGAGGGGGAGGTAGGCGAGGACGGTGGCGGTGGCGCGGGCGCCCGCGAGGGCAGCGGTGGTGCGGCTGCGGAAACGGATGCGGGACTGGAGGTCTGTGCGTGCTGCGGTGAGGAGTTCGGCGAGGGCGAGGCCGTGGTGTTCGGCTACTTGCCATGCGGTGGCGACGCGGGCCAGTTCGGGAGCGATGACGGAGTCGGGGTGGTGCAGGGCGGTGGCCCCGGAGCCGCCGAGGCGGCTGCGGGCGGCGCTGATGGTGAAAGCCTGGGCAGCGAGGCCACGTGATTCGCGGGCCGCGACTTCGGCGGCGGAGCTCGGGTGGGCACCCACGCGGAGTTCGGCGATCACGGCTTCGAGAGCGTCCAAGAGGTAGGCGCTTTCGGCGGCACGCTGCCGGTCCCGCCGCATGCGGCGAGTGCGCAGGGCGAAGGTGCCGGTCACGAGTACGGCCGCGGTCAACGGACCGACGCCTACCAGCAGCACGGCCGCGAGGCCGAGCACGATAGGCACAGCGATCATATTGCGCGGCAGTGACTTTCGTTCCGCAGCGGTATCGGCGAACAGCGCGCCGAACCGGCGGCGGGCAGTCGGGACCGGTACCGCGATCAATGCCGTGACGAGGCACGCACACGCGACGATCACCGGTTCGGCCGTTCTGACGGCAGGTCAGTCGCACCGGTGACCGACGGCGACGCAGACAACCGGGAAAGCACTGGGTGGATCGGTGCCGTGATCATTGCGAGAGCCGCTCGGACAGCAGCTTCGACAGTTCTGTGGCGGCCGGGGTAGGGCCGCTGTCGGCTGCCCAGGCGGGGGCTATTCGGACACGGCCATCGGGTTCGCGCTGAACCAAACCGATTTCGCGCAATCCGCGGGTGCCGTCGGCGCGGCGGTGCACGTGCAGTACGACCTGGATGGCGGCGCTGAGTTGGCTGTGCAGGGCGGCGCGGTCCATGCCGCCGAGTGCGGCGAGGGCTTCCAGGCGCGCGGGCACTTCCTGGGGCGAGTTGGCGTGCACTGTGCCCGCTCCCCCGTCGTGGCCGGTGTTCAATGCTGTCAGCAGGTCTACGACCTCGGCTCCGCGCACCTCGCCGACGACGATCCGATCGGGTCGCATACGCAGTGCTTGGCGAACCAGGTCGCGGACAGTCACCGCGCCGACACCTTCGACGTTGGCGGTGCGGGCGACCAGCCGGACCACGTGCGGGTGCGGTGGGGCCAGTTCCGCGGCGTCCTCGACGCAGATGATGCGTTCGTTCGGGTCGACCTTGGCCAGCAGGCCGGACAGCAGGGTAGTTTTGCCCGCACCCGTGCCGCCGACTACGAGGAAGGCCAGCCGGGCGCGAACGATCGACTCCAACAACATCTTCGCTTCGGACGGCACCGCTCCCGCGGCGGCGAGGGCATCGAGCCCCTGAGTGGCCGGGCGCAGCACGCGCAGGGATAGGCAGGTGCCGCCGTGCGCGATCGGCGCGAGTACGGCGTGTAGGCGTACACCGAAGGAATCGCCCAGCGCTGCTTCGCTTCCCGACAGACGCCCGTCTACCCACGGCTGGGCGTCGTCCAGGCGGCGGCCCGCCGACAGTGCCAAGCGCTGGGCCAGCCGGCGTACCGCGGCTTCGTCCGGGAAGCTGATCGAGGTCTTCTCCAGACCGCGGCCGCGATCGACCCATACCGCATCGGGGGCGGTGACCAGTACGTCGGCGACGAGCGGGTCGTGCAGCAGGGGTTCGAGCACGCCGGCACCCGTCAGCTCCGTCTGTAGCAGCCGCAGCGCCCTGAGCAGGTCGGTATCGCCGAGCACCGCGCCGGCTTCGGCCCGGATGGCGGCGGCGACCTGGGCGGGGCCCGGATCTCCGGTGTGCCCGGCCAACCGCTCCCGTACGCGGTCCAACAGCTCCGTGGTCACGAGGGTGCTCATCGGACAGCCTGTGCCACAGGGGAACTCAGCACCGACAGCACCGCGTCGGCCGCGTCTCGAAGCGGTCCGCGGCGCGGCAGACCGAGGCCGGCACGCTCCAGGCGGGCGGTGAGGCCGGGCTGGGCGCGGACTGCGGCGAGCAGGGGCAGGTCGAGGAGTTCGGCGACTTCGGCGCCACGGAGGCCGCCCGGGGCGGGGCCGCGAACGACCAAGCCCTGGTTCGGATTTCGAGTGCCGATGTAGGCGGCGAGTGTTTCGGCGGCGGCGAGGGCGCGCAGGCGAGCGGGCACGATGAGGACGACCAGGTCGGCGGAGTCGAGGATCACGTCGGCATGCGGACCGCGCTCGGCGGAGAGGTCGCAGACGACGAGATCGCCTGCGCCCCTTCCGGCTTCGATTACGGCATGGACAGCGGCCGGTGTGATTTCGACGGGCAATCGCCCGGCACCGCCACGCCCGCAGGACAGCACGGCCAAACCGGGCGCGGCCGCGGGCAGCGCGGCGTGCAGCGCGGCGGCGGAGATCCGGCCGTCCTCGATGACGAGATCGGGCCAGCGCGGGCCGGGCGCGTTCTCGAGGCCGAGCAGCAGGTCGAGACCACCGCCGAGGGGCGCGGCATCGAGCAGGACGGTGTCGGAACGGAACCGTTGCGCAGCCGAACGAAGGGCGGTGGCGGCGGCCAGGATGGAGGCTCCGGCGCCGCCGGTGGCACCCGCGATGGCGATAACTACGCCGTCGCCGTGACGGTATTCGGCATGCTCAGCAAACTTCTCGATAAGCCGCACGGCAGTACCAGGCAGGGCGATGACGAGCTCGGCGCCGACGGCCGCGGCGGCCTGCCAATCGGCGAGCCCCGGCTCGCCGTCGGTCACCAGGACGACGCCGATGCGGCGGAGATATCCGGCTTCGGCGCCGGCCTGCGCGACGGTGGTGTCGACGATGATGAGCGGCGCCGCGGCCCAGCTGTGCCGGCCGATCGGGAGGTCGCGTTCGTCCAGGGCGCGTTCCGTGGCGGCCGCGATCCGGCGAACTTCGTCCCGGAGCCGGGTGTCGCGGACGAGCACCAGGGCCGGTGGGGCCGCGATCACCTGCGCTGCTTCGAGTTCCATGCGGTGAGCGTGCTGCACCGGGGAATCGAGCGGAAGACCCGTTATGCCGAATGTGGATAACTCGGAGGCTGGGGATAACTTTTCTTCGCGCCCTGTGCGAACAAGGGCCGTCCTGAAAATAGAGGACGGCCCCAGCCGGGGGGGGAGGAGGCTGGGGCCGTCGGGTTCAGCCCCGGGGGGTCGGGCTGAACGCGCCTGGACTATGTCCAGGTGCCAGCAATACTACACCCAAGCCCTGGCAAGAACGCAAGTCCGTCATAGGAGAAATTTGTCCCCGCCGACGGCCCGGCGTCTTCCGGGCAAACCTTGTGCCGACGGGGTGCGCGGAGACGATCGATCCTTCCCCCGGCCGCGCTCGTTCGCGCACTCACGGGCCGTCGCTCCCCGGCTCCGGCCGCCCCGGCCCTATCCTGAACGAGTGACAGACGACGGTGATCAGCGCGTGGCCGCATTCTTCGACCTCGACAAGACGGTGATCGCCAAGTCGAGCACCTTCGTCTTCAGTAAGCCCTTCTTCGCCCAGGGCCTGCTCAACCGCCGGTCGGTGCTGGAGAGCAGCTACGCCCACTTCATGTTCCTGCTCTCCGGCGCGGATCACGACCAGATGGAGCGAATGCGCGAGCACCTCACCAAGATGTGCGCGGGCTGGGATGTCGAGCAGGTGAAATCCATTGTGGCGGAGACACTTCACGAGCTGGTCGATCCGCTCATCTACGCCGAGGCCGCGGATCTCATTGCGGACCACAAGATTCGGGGTCACGACGTGGTGATCGTGTCGGCCTCCGGCGAGGAGATCGTCGCACCGATCGCGGAGGTGCTCGGCGCCTCGCACACCGCGGCCACGCGCATGGTGGTCGAGGACGGCAAGTACACCGGCGGGGTCGATTTCTACTGCTACGGCGAGGGCAAGGTTCAGGCCATCGAAAAGCTCGCGGCCAGTGAGGGTTACGACCTGTCCCGCTGCTACGCGTACTCCGATTCGATCACCGATCTGCCGATGCTGCAGGCGGTCGGCCATCCGACGGCGGTGAACCCCGATCGCAACCTGCGCCGCGAGGCCGTGGCCCGGAACTGGCCGGTGCTCACCTTCTCCAATCCGGTGTCACTGTGGGCCCGATTCCAGGCGCCGTCGTCGACCACCCTTGCCGCGACGGCGGCCGTCGGCGTGAGTGCGGTGGTGGCCGGCGCGATCTCCTACCGGCTGCTGCGCAAGCGCCGCTGAGCTTTAACTGACCTGGCATCGGGAGTGCCGCGGTGCTGTTGGGCGGGGCAGCCGAGTGCTAGCGGGAGCGTTTGCCGGTCTGCCTTGGGGGTCGCGGCGACCAGGCATTTAACCACGAAACGCCGATGGACACGCCGGTAATCTGATGTGTTCGCAACCCTTGAGTGACGCCGGTCACAGTGGTAGAAAGGTAGCTACGGAAGGACGGAAGGCCTGGGCGGAATCGGAAGAGAAGATTCAGTCTCCCCTCCCACCCTTCCCAGCACGGACACCAGGCACCCACGCGGAGCGCGCCGCGACAAGGGCAGAAGCGTTGTGGGCCTGCGAGATTCGGCTTGTTGCGGCGAGAGCCTCGCACAGGTTGCGGGGATGAACCGTAGGAGTCCGATCACTCGCCGAGGCCGCGAACACAACCCACCCAGCACGCTTGGTAACCGGGTAGTCCGTGCTTCGCGGGCGGTGAAGTCGCAGCAGCGGCTACGCCGCCCGCTTTGATGTTTCGGGCCGGTCAGGCCACCGCCGAATCGGCGATCGAAGTCGCTTCCCGCGCCCCGTCTTCGAGCGCCGCGCAGCACAGGACGACCCAGCCGCCCACCGCCTCCGCCTCGCCGGTGCCGAACGCGGCGGCCGCATCGAGATAGGCCTGCCGCCGGCGCAACCAGAACACTTCGGGCACGCCCAGGCTGTGTGGATCCAGCCCGCTGGACACGGTGACCAGCCGCGACGCCGCCCGCGCCACCACTCCGTCGGCGGTGCCGAAGGGCCGCAAGGC
This sequence comes from Nocardia goodfellowii, assembly GCF_017875645.1. NCBI lineage: Bacteria > Bacillati > Actinomycetota > Actinomycetes > Mycobacteriales > Nocardiaceae > Nocardia > Nocardia goodfellowii. Next base: position 953,636 of record NZ_JAGGMR010000001.1, read on the forward strand.
GAGCAATTCACCGTGCACCACGGCCGCGATCACCGGCGCGGGCGCACGCGTCGCCTGCACGGTCTGTCCCAGCAGGTCCAAGCGTTCGGCGACGCCGGGTGCGGTGCGCGGTCGGCCGAGCAGTGTCTCGTCGGTGACCAGGTCGGCGGCCGCCAGCAGATGCAACCGGGCCAGCGCCTGCAGCGGCGCGCGCTGCCAGGTCCCCGCCAGGTTGCGCAGAGCGTCACCGTCGAGAGCTTGGCCGACCCGCAGCGATCCCGCCAGGATCGGGTCTTCGACCACGCCGTCCGGGGAGGGCAACTCGGTGCTGCCGCCGTCGATGGCCGCGGACGAACGCGCGGCCCGCACGGCTGCTTCGGCGGCCGTGGTCGGCCAGCCTCGGCGGTTCGCCTTGTGCCGATGCACGGCCGCGAGCGCGTCGCGGGCACGGTCGGCGGCGGCACGGACACCGGGCAGGTCGACGAGTGGCTGTAGCGGGTCGGTCACGAGATATGAGGCTAGCGGGCACCCCGCGAACGCCGAACGCCCCGCCGGTCAGCGGGGCGTTCGGCGTTCGAGCGGGCGGACCGAGGCGTCGCGGTATCAGCGGACCGCAACGTCGCGGCCTCAGCGGACCGCACCATCGCGGCCCCAGCGGACCGCAGCCTCGCCGCTCCAGCGGACCGCAGCCTCGCGGCTCCAGCGCACCGTCACGTCACAGCTCCAACGGACCGTCACGTCACAGCACAACGGACCGCCACGCCAAGCCGAGCGCACCGCACGCCAGAGCCCTAGCGCACCGCATGTCACAGCCCCAACGCACCGCACGCCACAGCCCCAACGCACTGCGGCATCCCCGGACTCAGGTGGCGAGCAGCTCCCGGCCCGGGATGGCGTCCAGCAGCCGGCGGGTGTATTCGGTTTGCGGGTTGTCGAATACCTCGGTGGTGGAGGCGGATTCGACGACGCCGCCCTTCTGCATGACCAGCACGTCGTCGGCGATTTGGCGGACCACGGCCAGGTCATGGGTGACGAACAGGTAGGACAAACCCAGTTCGGCTTGCAGATCGTTGAGCAGGTTCAGGATCTGCGCTTGCACCAGTACGTCCAGGGCCGAGACCGCTTCGTCGCAGACCACCACCTCCGGGTTGAGGGCCAGCGCCCGCGCGATGGCGACGCGCTGGCGCTGTCCGCCGGACAGCTCGTTCGGATAGCGGCGCATCACCGTGGCCGGCAGCGACACCTTGTCCAGCAGGTCACGCACGGTGGCCTCGCGTTCTTTGGCGTTGCCGATCTTGTGCGTGCGCAGCGGTTCCTCGATGGTCCGGTAGATCGAGTACATCGGATCCAGGGAGCCGTACGGGTCCTGGAAGATCGGTTGCACTCGACGCCGGAAGGCGAAGGCCTCCTTGGCGTTCAACTTCGCCACCTCGCGACCGTCGAAGGTGACGCTGCCCGAGGTGGGTTCGAGCAGGCCGAGCACCATCTGGGTGACGGTCGACTTGCCGGAACCGGATTCGCCCACGATCGCGGTGGTCGTGCCGCGCTTCAGGCGGAACGACACCTTGTCGACGGCGGTGAAGTCCGTCGACTTCCACGGTGTGCTGCCGCGGATCTTGAACACCTTGGTGAGGTTCTCCGCGATCACCACGTCGTCGCTGACCGTGGCGACGGCCGGATCGTCGGCCAGCACCTGCTCGGCCACCTGTTCGGCGACCTCGACCGCCTGCTCCCGGATCTCGGCGCGCTTGCGCACCGCCGAAAGCCGTTGCGAGGCAAGCGACGGCGCGGAGTTGACCAGCTTCTTGGTGTACAGATGCTGCGGGTTGCGCAGAATCTGCAGCGCCGGACCGGACTCCACCACTCGGCCGCGATACATCACCACCAGATGCTCGGCGCGTTCGGCGGCCAGCCCGAGGTCGTGCGTGATCAGCAGCACCGCGGTGCCGAGTTCGCTGGTCAGTCCGTCGAGATGGTCCAGGATCTGTCGTTGCACGGTGACGTCGAGCGCGGAGGTCGGCTCGTCGGCGATCAGCAGTTTGGGCCGGCACGACAATCCGATGGCGATGAGCGCGCGCTGGCGCATGCCGCCGGAGAACTCGTGCGGGTACTGGTTCATCCGGCGCTCGGCGTCGGACATACCGGCTTCCTCGAGCAGCTCGGCCGCCCGTTTCGCGGCCTCCTTGCCTTTGGCTATCCCGTTGGCCTCCAAGGTCTCCCGGATCTGGAAACCGATCTTCCAGACCGGATTCAGGTTCGACATGGGGTCCTGCGGCACCAGGCCGATACCTCTACCGCGCACCGCCACAATGTCTTTCGACGAGCTCGCGGTGAGGTCCTTGCCGTCGAACATGATCTTCCCGGAGGTGACCTTTCCGCTGCCGGGCAGCAGATCGATGATCGCGTGCGCGGTCGTCGATTTGCCGGACCCGGACTCGCCGACGATCGCCACCGTCTGCCCCGGATACACCGCCAGGCTCACCCCGCGCACCGCGGGGATCTGCTTGCCCTCGGAGGTGAAACAGACGTTGAGGTCTTTGATGTCGAGCAGTGGCTCCATCGCCGCGGTCACCTCTTCCTGGCTTTCGGATCGAGTGCGTCGCGCACCGCGTCACCGAGCATGATGAAACTCAGCACGGTCAGCGCGAGCGCGGTCGCGGGATAGAACAGAATCGGCGAGGTGCGGATGTCGATGCGCGCCTGGGCGATATCGGAACCCCAGGACACGATCGTGCGCGGCAAACCGACACCGAGGAACGACAGCGTCGCCTCGGTGACGATGAAGACGCCGAGCCAGATCGTGGTCACCACGATCAAAGGCCCGGCCGCGTTGGGCACCACGTGCCGCAGCAGCGTCCGGAATCGGGAAACACCGAGTGCTTTCGCCGCCGTCACGTATTCACTGTTCCTGGCTTCGATCACCGCGCTGCGGGCGATACGCGCCGCCTGGGGCCAGGTGAACATCGCCAGGATGGCAATGACGGTGAAGATCGTCCGCTGGTCGAGCAACTGCATCAGCACGATGGCGGCCAGCATCAGCGGGATGGCGTAGAAGACTTCGCCCACCCGGGACACCACGGAATCGAGCAGTCCGCCGTAGAACCCGGCCAACGCCCCGAGGGTGCCGCCGATCAGCAGGAACAGCATCGCCGAACCGACCCCAGCCGCCACGGAAGCCCGTGCGCCGTAGACGGTTCGGGCGTAGATGTCACAGCCCTGTTTGTCGAAGCCGAACGGATGCCCGGAACTGCGCGGCGACATGCTGAAAGCTCCGTCGCAGTACTGCGGATCCTGGCTGGTGAACAGCGTCGGGAAGAACACCACCACCATGACGAACAGGATCATCAGCATGGCCACGACAAAGATGGGATTGCGCCGCAGCTGTCGCCACGCGTCGGCCCAGATACTGGTCGGAGCCCCGTTCTCGACGACCTTGTCGGTGGCCAGCACCTCCACCTCGTCGGGCGGCGCGACGTAATACTCCTGCCCGGGCCGGGCGTCGGCGCTGGGCTTCTCGAGGTCAGGCATAGCGGATCCTCGGGTCGAGTGCGGCATAGACGAGGTCGATCAGGAGATTCGAGATCAGGAAGATCACGATGAGCACCGTGACGAAGGAGACCACCGTGGGCGGCTCACCACGCACCACCGCCTGATACAGCGTGCCGCCGACGCCGGGGATATTGAAGATGCCCTCGGTGACGATCGCGCCGCCCATCAGCGCGCCGAGATCGGCGCCCAGGAAGGTGATCACCGGGATCATCGAGTTGCGCAAAATGTGCACGGTGATGACGCGTGGACGGCTCAATCCCTTGGCGGTCGCGGTCCGCACGTAGTCGGCGGTCATGTTCTCCGCCACCGAGTTCCGGGTCAGCCGCAGCACATAGGCGAACGACAGGGACCCGAGCACGAAGGCCGGGACGAGCAGCTCACCGTAACTGGCCTTGCCGGTCACCGTCACCGGCGCGATTCCCCACTTCACACCCAGCACGAACTGCGCCAGGAAGCCGACGACGAACACTGGCACCGCGATGATCACCAGGCTGATGACCAGCATGGTGGAGTCGAACAGTTTGCCCTTACGCAGGCCCGAGATCAGGCCGAAGATGATGCCGAAGATGCCCTCGATGGCGACGGCCATCAGGGCCAGTTTGATCGTGATCGGGAACGCGCGGGCGAGTTCGTCCCGCACCGGCCGGCCGGAGAAGGCCGTGCCGAAATCGAAGGTGACGATGCCCTTCAGGTAGTACAGGTATTGCATCAGGAAGGGTTTGTCGAGGTTGTAGCGAGCCCGCAGCGCGGCCTCCACACCCGGTGTCAGTGGTTTCTCACCGGCCAGCGCCTTGATCGGGTCACCCGGGATCAAGAACACCATCGCATAGATCAGCAACGTCGCCCCGAGGAAGACGGGGATCATCTGGAGCAGACGCCGCAGGATATACCAAGCCATAGCTGTATTTCCTCCGGAAAGGGCTGAGAGCCGCACCCCCGAGCAGGCGGTGCGGCTCCAGCGCGGCGATTACTTGAGCTCGAGGTTCTCGAAGTCGAACAGGCCGCTCCAGGCGAGCTCGCCCTTGACACGGTCCGAAACGCCCGCGGCGGCAATGTAATCCCACAGCGGAATGTCGGCCATGTCCTTGATCATCAGGGCCTGTGCCTCACCGACCAGCTTGTAGGACTCCTCCTCGCTCGACGCGGCGAGCGCGGCCTTCAGCAACCGGTCGAACTCCGGGTTGTTGTAGTCGACGTTGTTGGTGTCGGAGAAGCTGAAGTACTGCGAGGTGAGGAACTGCAGCATGGTCGGGTAGTCGCCCTGCCAGCCGTAGCGGAACGCCTTCCCGATGGTCTTGGCGTTGACCTCGTCACGGATCTGCTTGAAGGTCGGGTACGGGGTGGCGACGGCGTCGATGCCGAGGGTGTTCTTGATGCTGTTGATCACGGCCTCGGCCCATTCCTGGTGGCCGCCGTCGGAGTTGTAGGAGAACTGGTACTGGCCCGACCACGGGGAGATAGCGTCGGCCTGCGCCCACACCTTCTTGGCCTCATCCGGGTTGTACTTCAGGTTCTCGACGCCGGGCAGGTTGCCGTTGAAGCCGGGCAGGGTGCTCGCGGTGAAGTCGAGCGCGGGCTTGCGGGTGCCGTGGAAGATCTTGTCGCAGATCTGTTCCCGGTTGATCGCCATCGAGATCGCCTTGCGGCGCAGCACGCCTTCTTCGCCGCCGAAGTGCGGAACGCTGCTCTGGATGCCGATGTGCTGGTTCTGCGCGGTCGGCTTGCTGATCGCGCGGTCGCCGAGGTCGTTCTTGTAGGTCGACAGCGCGCTGGCCGGGATGGTGTCGAGCGCGTCCAGGTTTCCGCCCTGCAGATCGGCGTAGGCCGTATCGAAGGACTGGTAGTGCACGAACCGCAGGCCGTCGTTCTTGGCCGGGCGGCCGCCCTGGTAATCCGGGTTCTTGTCCAGATCGATCTTGACGTTGTGTTCCCACGTCTTGAACTTGTAGGGGCCGTTGCCGACCGGCGCCTCACCGAAGGCCTTCATGTCCTTGAACGCGACATCGGGCAGCGGATAGTACGGCGCGTAACCGAGACTCAGTTCGAAGTCGATGGAGGGCTGGGTGAGCTCGACGGTGAAGGTCCGGTCGTCGACGACCTTGAGCCCCTTCATGGTCTGGGCCTTCGGCGGCTCGGCCGATACCTCGTCGAAGCCGGCGATCGAGGCGTAGACGTAGCTCTGTAACTGGGCATTGGTGCCGAGCGCGCCGTAGTTCCAGGCATCGACGAAGTTCTTCGCCTTCACGACGGTGCCGTCGGTGAACTTCCAGTCCGGCTTGATCGTGATCTTGTAGTTCTGGCGATCGGTCGTCTCGATCTTCTCGGCCATCTCGTTGTGCGCCTTGCCGTTGGCGTCGTAGTACTTCAGCCCGGCGTAGAGACGGTCGACAACTCGACCACCCATGTTCTCGTTGGTATTCGAAGGCACCAAGGGGTTCTGCGGCTCACCGCCGTTGACCGTAACGATGCCGGCGTCGGCACTGTCGTCCGACGATGAACAGGCGGTCAACCCGAGGCTTGTGGCCACCAGTGCTGCCGCGGTCAGCGCGATTGCTCTGTTGAATCTCAACGCAACTCCCGTTTTCGGTGCGAGGGGAACGGCGGCACACGCACGGTCCAGCACCGACGCACCCCAGCCGATCCACCCAGGATGCATCGGAGGTTAACCATCCTGGACAGTCCTGTCCCGGGATCGACAAAGGTTCGTTCCACAATTTACAAATCCGGCGGGTTGCCCGTTACACAGAAAAGATCACGTGAATACGGCCGATCCGCCGGAACAATGCCTCCACCCGAGGCCATCCGAGGTTCGACGGTTCGGCTCATCTCACAGCCGAATTTCCCTGGCCGTGATCGTTTGAAACCTGGTGGACACACTCGGCACGGCAGCGGGCCGCGTTGGCTACTGTCGACCTCGGCCGCATCGAATCGTGCGCTCAGGTTACGTGGAAAGAAGAGAAGAGATGACCGAAACCACTGCCGATCATCAGGATTCGTACCCGCCGTCGCCGGAGTTCGCCGCCGCGGCCAATGCGGATGCCTCGCTCTACGCGCAGGCCGAAGCCGATCGCGACAAGTTCTGGGCCGCGCAGGCCGACCGGCTGCACTGGCACCAGCGCTGGTCGCAAGTCCTGGACTGGACCGACGCCCCCGTGGCGAAGTGGTTCGTCGACGGCAAACTCAACGTCGCCTACAACTGTGTGGACCGGCACGTACTCGCCGGGCACGGCGGCCAAGTCGCCATCCACTGGGAAGGCGAACCCGGCGATTCCCGCGACCTCACCTACAACGAGTTGCTCGCCGAAGTCTCCCGAACCGCAAACTATCTCACCGAACTCGGGCTCGAAGCCGGAGACCGCGTCGCGATCTACATGCCGATGATCCCCGAAGCGATCATCGCCATGCTGGCCTGCGCCCGGCTCGGACTGACACACTCGGTGGTCTTCGCCGGGTTCTCCCCCACCGCGCTACGCCAACGCGTCGACGACGCCGGCGCCAGGCTGATCATCACCACCGACGGCCAATGGCGGCGCGGGACCGCGGCCCCCCTGAAAGCCGCCGTGGACGAAGCACTCGGCACTGACCCGACAACCGTCGAACACGTACTCGTGGTGCGCCGCACCGAGATCGAAGTGCCCTGGACCCAAGGCCGCGACCTGTGGTGGCACGACACCGTCGGCCAAGCCTCCCCCGAACACCAAGCACAACCCTTCGACGCCGAACACCCGCTGTTCATCCTCTACACCTCCGGCACCACCGGAAAACCCAAAGGCATCCTGCACACCACCGGCGGCTACCTCACCCAAGCCGCCTACACCCACCACAACGTCTTCGACCACAAACCAGGACAAGACATCTACTGGTGCACCGCCGACATCGGCTGGGTCACCGGACACACCTACATCGTCTACGGACCACTGGCCAACCGCACCACCCAAATCGTCTACGAAGGCACCCCCAACCACCCCGACGAACACCGCCACTGGAACATCATCGAAAAATACGGCGTCACCATCTACTACACCGCCCCCACCCTGGTACGCACCTTCATGAAATGGGGCAAAGAAATCCCCGCCGCCCACAACCTGTCCTCCCTGCGCGTCCTCGGCTCGGTCGGCGAACCCATCAACCCCGAAGCCTGGCGCTGGTACCGAGAAAACATCGGCGCCAACCGCACCCCCATCGTCGACACCTGGTGGCAAACCGAAACCGGATCCATCATGATCTCCCCACTGCCCGGCATCACCGCCACCAAACCAGGCGCCGCCATGTCTCCGCTGCCCGGGATCACGGCGAAAGTGGTCGACGAGGAAGGCAAGCCGGTGCAGCTCGGCGAGACCGAGGCCAACGGCTACCTGGTGCTGGACCAGCCGTGGCCCTCCATGCTGCGCGGCATCTGGGGCGATATGGACCGCTACCGGTCGACCTATTGGGAGCGCTACGCCGCTCAGGGCTGGTACTTCGCCGGTGACGGCGCGAAGCTGGATGCCGACGGTGACCTGTGGGTGCTCGGGCGCGTGGACGACGTCATGAACGTCTCGGGCCACCGCATCTCCACCGCCGAAGTCGAATCAGCACTCGTCGGGCACTCCGGCGTCGCCGAAGCCGCCGTCGTCGGCGCGACCGACGCGACCACCGGACAGGGCATCGTGGCGTTCGTGATCCTCACGGCCGAGGCCAAGGACACCGGCACCGCGCTGATCGACGAACTGAAGGCGGAGGTCGCACGCGCGATCAGCCCGATCGCCCGGCCGCGGGAAATCCACGTGGTGCCGGAACTGCCGAAAACCCGCAGCGGCAAGATCATGCGGCGATTGCTGCGGGACGTGGCCGAGGGACGCGAACTGGGCGACACCTCCACGCTGGTCGACCCGAACGTCTTCGAGGCGATCCGGGCCAGCCGCGCCTGAGCTTCCGAACGCTGGAGGGCGAGCGCGATCCTGAGTGCGCCGAGCCATGCGGTTCGCGAATCCGACGCCCTGAGCGCACAAGTCGACCAGCGCTCAGCGGGCGGCGCACAACGGACGGCGCACGGACCAGCGCGCACAACGGACCGGCACACAAACGGACCAGCGCTCAGCGGGCTGGCGCTGAGTGGGCTGGCGCACAGCGGACCGGCGCTCAGCGGCGCGCACCAGCGACCCGGCGCACGAGCGGCATGACGGCACGGGCAGCAAGTACGCATCGGCGGCAAGACCGCGTGGAGGGCAGGGCCGCACTGGGGGCAGGTACGCACGCTCGGCGAGGGCGTACCTGGGAAGCGGCGGACCGGGCCGGTGGCCGTCAAGATCACCGGCCCGGTCCGTTAGGATTGCGTAAGGTGTGCCGGGAAGTCTGGTCGGCGTGCGGTCGAGTTGCCCGCTGGTGGATCACAGGGTGGTGAGTCCGCGGTTTTGCCCACCCCGCCGAAAGGTTTCTCGTGATCAAGCAAGTGCGTTCCGAGTTGACTCGATATCTACGGACCGAGACTGTCGGCGGCGCACTCCTTCTCGTCGCGGCTGCGGTCGCCTTGCTCTGGGTTAACTCCCCCTGGGGCGCGAGTTACACCTCCATCTCCGAGACAGTGCTGCCGATCGAGCCGCTGCACCTGGAACTCTCCGTAGCCGACTGGACCAAAGACGGTCTGCTGGCCATCTTCTTCTTCGTGGCGGGCCTCGAGGTCAAACGCGAGCTGGTGGTGGGCGAGCTCGCGGACAAACGCCGTGCCGCCCTGCCGATCATCGCCGCGGCCGGCGGTGTGGTCATGCCCGCGCTGATCGCGCTGAGCATCGGCTGGGGCATGCCGGGTATGGACAAGGGGTGGGCCATTCCGGTGGCCACCGATATCGCGTTCGCCCTGGCCGTACTCGCCATGACCGGGTCGCGGGTGCCGACGAGTGCGCGGGTGTTCCTGCTCAGCCTCGCGGTGGTCGACGATCTGCTGGCCATCATCCTGATCGCGGTGCTGTTCACGGCCACGGTGTCGGTGCTGTGGCTACTCGCCGCCGCGGCGGCCTGCGCGGGCTGGTGGCTGGCGCAGCACAAGCGGCTGCGCACCCCGTTCGTCTATGTTCCGTTGGCGCTGGTGTGCTGGTACGCGCTGCACGAGGCCGGTATCCATCCGACGCTGGCCGGTGTCGCGCTGGGCCTGCTGACCAGGGTGCGACCGGACACCGGGGAAGACGAAGCGCCCGCGACCCGCCTCGAACACCTGATACAGCCCATCTCCGCCGGGGTGTGCGTGCCGCTGTTCGCGCTGTTCGCCTCTGGTGTTCCGCTGGACGGCGCGGTGTTCGGGCAGATGTTCACCGACCGCCTCGCGCTGGCCATCATTCTCGGCCTGCTGTTCGGGAAGATCATCGGAATCTTCGGAATCAGCTGGGTGGCAATCCGGTTCGGGATCGCCAAACGACCACAAGATCTGGAATATCGCGACATGTTCGCCCTGTCGGTGCTCGGCGCGATCGGATTCACCGTTAGCCTGCTTGTGGCAGAGCTCGCGCTCGATGGCAGCTCCGTCGAATTGGCGAAGGCGGCGGTGTTGGTCACCTCAATGGCGGCATCGCTCGCCGGTTCGGCGCTACTGTTGCGACGTGGGCGTGTCCATCAGGCGCGGCGCGACGCAGAAAGCACACACCGCAGGCTGGGCCGGGCTGTGGGATCTCGAGACATGGAAGAAGGGTCGACGAAGTGAGTTTCGCACAGGGGAACGGGAATGACGGCGCGCGCTTGACCTCAATTCCCTTGACCGACGCCAATCCGCCCGGATCGGCGAGCTTCGGCACCCTGGTCCGCGACGCCACCGAGCAGATGTCGACGCTGGTGCGGGCCGAGGTCGCGCTGGCCAAGGCAGAGGTCACCGGGGAGGTCAAGAAGGGCCTGCAGGGCAGCGTCTACTTCATCCTCGCGCTGACCGTGCTGCTGTTCAGCAGTTTCTTTTTCTTCTTCTTCCTCGGCGAGCTGCTGGATGTGTGGCTGGCGCGCTGGGCCGCGTTCCTGATCGTGTTCCTGCTGATGGTCGCGACCACCGCGCTGCTCGGGCTGCTCGGCTGGTTGCGGGTCAAGAAGCTGCGGGCGCCGGAGAAGACCATCGACTCGCTGAAGCAGGCCAAGAGCGTGCTGCCCAGCGGATTCGGACACAGCACTCACGAAACCCCTTACTCGCTGGACAAGTAGGTGTTTTCGCCCACTAGGCTTCCTCGGCGTGTCGTCGAATAGCTTTCCGGATCCGTCCAGCGTCCGTTACGACGGACCGTGGACGCATCGGGACGTCCATGCCAACGGCATCCGCTTCCATGTCGTCGAAGCCGAGGAAACCCAGGACCGGGTAGACGCGCCGCTTGTGGTGCTGCTGCACGGTTTCGCCGATTTCTGGTGGTCCTGGCGGCATCAGCTGACCGGGCTGGCCGACCTCGGCTACCGCGTGGTCTCGGTGGACCTGCGCGGCTACGGCGACACCGACAAACCGCCGCGCGGCTACGACGGCTGGACGCTGGCGGGCGATATCGCCGGGCTCATCCGCGCTCTCGGCCACACCGACGCGACGCTGATCGGACATGCCGACGGCGGGCTCGTCTGCTGGACCACTGCGGTCCTGCATCCCCGTCTGGTGCGATCCATCGCGCTGGTCAGCTCCCCGCATCCGGCGGCGCTGAAGAGCGCGGTGCTGCGCGACGGCAGCCAGCGCAAGGCCTGGCTGCCGAACTTCCTGCGCTACCAGCTTCCCCGCTATCCGGAGCATCTGTTGACCACCGCCGACGGATTCGAGGTGGAACGGCTGCTGCGCCAGCGGGTCAGCGGGACCTGGTCGGGCACGGCGGAGTTCGTCGATACCGCGCGGCGGATGCGCTCGGCCATCCAGATTCCGGGCGCGGCGCACTGTGCGCTGGAATATCAGCGCTGGGCCTTCCGCAGCCAGTGGCGTCCGGACGGCCGCCGGTTCATGGCTTCGATGCGGGTGCCGGTGGGCGTGGAGGTGCTGGCGCTGCGGGGTGAGCTGGACGGCTATGTGCTGCCGCGCACCTTCCAGCGCGGTCACCAGTGGGCGCCCGGCGCACGGTTGGTCGGCATTGCCGATGCCGCGCATTTCGCGCACCAGGAGAACCCGGAGGCGGTCACCTCCGAGCTCGCCCAGTTCTTGGCCCGATAGCTCGCTCGGCCGGATAGTTCAGCTGAGGACGCAGGCACCCGTATTGATCGGGGTGTTCGCGGCCGTGGCGGCGGTAATGTCCGGCTGGATCTCGTTGAGCGTCAACACGTATCCGGTGTCGTCGTCGGTGACGGCGGCGCCGAAGACGATGCCCAGCACCTGACCTTCGGTATCCACCAGCGGTCCGCCGGAATTGCCCGCCCGCACCAGACCGCGCACGGTGTAGACCTCGCGCTCCACGGTGCCGTTGCGGTAGATCGTCGGGCCGGTCAGCTCCAGCGTCTCGCGGACGCGGGCCGCGCTGGCCGTGTACGGGCCGCCACCGGGATAGCCGAGCACGATGGCGCTCTCACCCGAGGTCGCCGGCTCGGGTGCGCGCTCGACCTGGGGCGCGGTGAGTCCGGGCACCTTCAGCACCGCGACATCGCGCGACGGATCGAACAGCACGACGGTCGCGTCCAGCGGTCCGCGCGCGGTGTCCACCGAGACGCTGGTGGTCCCCGCGACGACGTGCGCGTTGGTGATCACCCGCTCGTCGGCGATCACGAAGCCCGAACCCTCCAGCGCCCGCTGGCAACTCGGCGCGACGCCGCGGATGCGCAGCACACTCTGCTGCAACCTGGCCGCGACCGGGCTGGCCAGCACGCTCGGATCCGGCGCCGCGACCGGCGCCGTGGACGCACGGCCGAACGGCCCGATGACATCGGGCAGCCCGGAAGTATTGAGCAGCTTGGAAAATTCGTTCGGTACCTTGCGCAGCCAGTTCGGCGCGATCTGGTTGACATCGGCCAGCACCCGGGAGCCGTTGATCGCCGTCGCGATCGCGGGCTGGGAGGAGGTGGCCAGCGGCAGCGCCAGCAGCCACGCGGTGACCAGCACCGCGACCGCCTGCAGTACCGCGCCGGTCACGCTGTCCACACTGCGGGTGAACGGATGCCGCATCCCGCCGCGTGCGGCGCGGCCCAGCACCATGCCGGCCACCTCACCGACGATCACCAGCAGCACGATCAGCAGCACACCGGTGAGCACCCGGGTGCGGCCCTCGTCGACGTGCTGCAGGATGTGCGGGGCGATCAGGATGCCGGCGACCGCGCCGAGCACCACACCGAGGAACGCCAGCGCCGAGGCCACCGCGCCCTGCCGCCAGCCGGAGGACGCGGCGAGCAGCGCGAGCAGCACGACGGCGATGTCGAGCCACACCGAGGACGTCATAGCGTCATCCCCAACGCGGCCAGCGCTTGTTCGAGATCACGCACGTCATTCTGGTCCCAATCCAGTTCCCAGCCGGCGTTTTTGAAGATGCCGTGCAGGATGCCGCCGGTCAGACCCCAGACCAGCATCCCGTCGACCTGGAACGCGGGGCTCTGATAACCGGTGCGGCGCACCATGAATCGATTCGCGGGATCGAGCAGTTCCGACAGCGGAACCCGCACCACCCGCTCGGTCTCCCCCGTGTTCACCACCCGAACCTCGGCGGGGTTGCGCCAGTAGCCGAGCACCGGCGTCACATCGAAGCGCGAGGGCGGAACGAACAGCTTCGGCATCACGGCCAGCGGGACCACGTCCTCGCGCCGCACGCCGGTCTCCTCACAGGCCTCGCGCAGGGCGGTGTCGACCGGGCCCTGATCGCCCGGATCCACCGCGCCGCCCGGAAACGCGACCTGCCCGCGGTGCTGCCGCATGCTCGAAGCCCGTTGGGTGAGCAGCACATCCGCGTCGTCGGGGAGCGCGCGGGCACTGCCCTCGGCGGAACCGCTGAACAGCACCAGGACCGCTGCCTGCCGCGGTTCCTGCAGCACGGTCATGGCCCGGCGCATCGCCCGCGCCAGGGACAGGGTGTCGGCGGCGTCGGTATCCGCGGACTCGACCGCGGGGCGCAACCACGCGGGGGCGTTCTGCGGCTCGAGGTTCATCCGCCGGCTCCGGTGCTCATGCCTGCGCCTCGCTCGCGGTGCTCGCTTCTGCGCAACCCAACCTCCGCCGCCGTTTTTCGCATCCGCAGCGGTTGCTGCGAGATACCTTGCGGTGTAAACCATCTCATGCCCGGCCGGTTGCTCGCAGCGATCACGGGCGAACTCCGAGCTTCGCGGCCACGGTATCGGCGATGTCGTCGACGCTCGTGAAGCGGCGGACCACCACCTCGGCGATGGAGCCGTCCGCGCGGACCAGCACCGAGACCGGCAGCACCGCGGGAGCGCCCACCGCCGCCCGTACTCCGGCCTCGGGGTCGAGCACACCGGGCAGCGTGACGTGCAGGTCTGTCAGCAACGACAACGCGGTGGCCGCCTGGGGATCGCTGTGCACAGTCAGCACGGTAATCGCGTCGCCGGCGCGCTGCGCGTACTGCTGCAGATCCGGCAACTCCTGCCGGCAGGGACCGCACCAGTAGGCCCACAGGTTGAGCAGCGCGGGCTTACCCGCGAGCGCGGCGGCCAGGTCCACCGGCTCGCCGTCGGCCAGGCAGTCCAGGGTGCGCCCGGCGAGCGGGCCGGTAGCGGAGGCGCCGGGCGCGGGTCGCGGACAGGCCGCCAGCCCGGCCGCGGCGCGCAGCGCGTCGGAAACCTGAGCGCTCTGCTGGACCTGAGGTCCGGGTGCGGTCTCGCCGCCGCCGCGCGGCCACACCGCGACGGCCAGGGCCACCACCGTGATCAATCCCGCCAACGCCCAGCGCACCGCGACCGGAACCTGCTTCACAGGCCGACCATCCGGAGCAAATGCTCGCGCTCGGGCCCCTTCACCAACTTGGCCGCGGCCTCGGGTTCGGTCGGTCCGGCGCCGAAGGACGGACAGTCGGCGGCCAGCACGCACGCGCCGCAGGCCGGTTTGCGGGCGTGGCACACCCGGCGGCCGTGGAAGATGACCCGGTGCGAGAGCATCGTCCAGTCCTTGCGCTCGATCAGCGCGCCGACGATGTGCTCGACCTTCACCGGATCTTCCTCGGCGGTCCAGCCCCAGCGCCGAACCAATCGGCCGAAATGCGTGTCGACGGTGATGCCGGGAACGCCGAAGGCGTTGCCCAGGATGACGTTGGCGGTCTTGCGGCCGATGCCGGGCAACTTCACCAATTTGTCGAGCGTGTGAGGTAATTCACCCTCGTGATCTGCCAGCAGGGCCTGCCCCAAGCCGATCAGGGAGCTGGCCTTGTTGCGATAGAAACCCGTCGGCCGGATGTATTCCTCCAGCTCCGCGCGGTTCGCCTCGGCGTAGGCGCGGGCGTCGGGATACTTCGCGAACAGCGCCGGAGTCGTCATATTCACGCGCACGTCGGTGCACTGCGCGGAAAGTATTGTCGCGACCGCCAATTCGAGCGGCGTAGTGAAGTCCAGCTCACAATGCGCGTCCGGGAAGGCATCGGCCAGGGTGCGGTTCATCCGGCGCGCCCGGCGCACCAGACCCAATTGGGTTTCCGCTTGTCGCGAGCGGGTTTTCCGCTTCGGAGCGACCGGGGTCTCGGGTTGCGCGTCGGTCGCCTCGGCATCCGGCGACGATCCGTTCACGGCGGCTGTGGAGGGGGTGACACGCACGCGTCCACCATACGGAACCGCCGAGCCACGGTGTCCGGCCAGTTCTGCTCCCGTGTTCCATCTGAGACCTGGACCGTGTTTACTTCCCGGTATGCAAGGACTCGCTGTGGTGCTCTTCCCAGTGGCGTTGATGCTGTTCGCACTGGTGATGGAGCGGGTCGAGAATCGGCTCCGCAAACTTCTGGAACCCGACCCCGAGGTTCAGCAGTATCTGGACAAAGCAAGCAACGCCGAGGTCACAGAGCTGACCAAGCTCGGACTCCCTGCTGCGGTGGCCCGGGTGCGCAAGCGCCGGACCCGCAGTGAAGAATTGGACGTCGCCCGCGCCAGTTGATGGCCGGGCTTGTCCCATAAACGCTTGATCGTCCGCAATAACCGCAGGGCAGTGCCCAACGCAATGCACTCTTTACGTGGTGTCTGTCACTACCGTTCAGTAAAGCCGCGTAGACTGCGCTGTTGGCCGATCGCTATCGGTCCAGGACAGAGCCATTTCCCATAAGGAGCACATTCGTGGACGAGGCCCTCGCCAGAGCAGGCATCTTCCAAGGCGTTGAGCCCACCGCGGTGGCCGCACTCGCCAAGCAGCTGCAGCCCGTGGATTTTCCACGCGGCCACGTCATCTTCAATGAGGGTGAGCCCGGCGATCGGCTGTACATCATCACGTCCGGCAAGGTGAAGATCGGCCGCCGGTCGCCCGACGGGCGGGAAAACCTGCTGACCATCATGGGCCCGTCGGACATGTTCGGCGAGCTCTCCATCTTCGACCCGGGCCCGCGTACCTCGACCGCCACCACGGTCACCGAGGTCCGCGCCGTCACCATGGACCGGGACGCGCTCAAGGCCTGGATCGACCAGCGCCCGGAGATCGCCGAGCAGCTGCTCCGCGTGCTTGCCCGGCGTTTGCGCCGCACCAACAACAACCTGGCCGACCTCATCTTCACCGACGTCCCCGGCCGGGTCGCCAAGGCGCTGCTGCAGCTCGCTCAGCGCTTCGGCACGCAGGAAGCCGGTGCGCTGCGGGTCACCCACGACCTGACGCAGGAAGAGATCGCGCAGCTGGTCGGCGCCTCCCGCGAAACCGTGAACAAGGCTCTGGCCGACTTCGCGCACCGCGGCTGGTTGCGACTGGAGGGCAAGAGCGTGCTCATCTCCGACTCCGAGCGCCTGGCCCGCCGCGCGCGCTGAGCTCCGCCCCCACAAAGTTCATCACCGAGAAGCCCGCCGATTCGTCTCGTACGAACCGGCGGGCTTCGGTGTGCGATGACCGATCACGGATGCGTGCGCAGGTACTCCAGCTGGGCCTGCACCGAACTGCGCGCCGCCAGCCACAGTCGTTTGTCGACGTCGGCGTAGACCTTGCGGACCACGGCCATCGCGCCCGCGTCCGGACCGAGTTCCCGCAGCGCCGCGCGCACTTGCTCCAGACGCTCCTTGCGGTGCTGGATGTAGTACCGCGCGACGGGCGCGAGATCGGGATGATCGGGACCGTGCGCGGGTAGCAGCGCCTTGCCGGAGCCCACGGCCAGCAGCCGGTCCATCGAGGCGAGATAGTCCGCGAGGGTGCCGTCGGTGGAATCCAGGACGGTGGTGCCGCTGCCCAGGATGGTGTCGCCGGTGAGCACGGCGTCGTCGAGTACGAAACTCACCGAATCACCCGTGTGCCCAGGGGTAGCCAGCACCGCTATCCGGAGTCCGGCCGCCTCGATCACCTCGCCGTCCGCCAGGACCGCGTCCGAGCCGCGCAGGAACGAGCGGTCGGTGGCGCGCACCGGCGTGCCGGTCAGTTTCACCAGCCGGTCGATGCCGCCGGTGTGATCGTGATGCCGGTGCGTGATCAGGGTCAGCGCGATATTGCCGTCGGTGACCCGGGTGATGGCCTCGCTGTGCGCCTTGTCCTTCGGGCCCGGGTCGACCACCACGTACTCCGGGCAGTCCGGCGCCCGCAGGATCCAGGTGTTGGTGCCTTCCAGAGTCATCTGGCCGGGGTTTTCCGCGAGCAGCACCGCGGCGGTCTCGGTGACCTGCCGCAGCTGCCCGTACGCGGGATGTTTCAGCACTCCCCCGCCTCTCCGCGACTTTCAGGCCGGGCTGAGAGCCGCATCAGCTTGCATCGGCGGCCGGCGGTCGTGTCGGCGGCCGGTTTCGGGCGTACCCGGCGAATTGCCCACGTGCACACCGAATGGTAGCGGCTAGGCCGTGCCGAGCACGTCCCGCAGATGCCCGCGGACCTGTGCGACGGCCGCTCGCGCCGCGCCCGCGTCGGCGCCCGCGGTGAAGAAGCCGTGCATCGTGCCGTCGTAGCGCCGGGCGGTGACCGGCACGCCCGCCGCGGCCAAGACGCGCGCGTACTCCTCGCCTTCGTCGCGCAGCGGGTCGTATTCGGCGGTCAGCACCAGGGCGGGCGGCAGACCGGCGTGGTCGGCGGCCAGCAGTGGCGAAGCGAGCGGATCCGATCCGTCCGCGGGATGAGCCAGATAGTTGTTCCAGAACCACCCGACTGTGGATCGGTTGAAGAACACCGGATCGGCGTAGTCCGCCATCGACCCGCCGCGCCGCCCGCAGTGGGTATTCGGATAGATCAGCACCTGCGTCGCGATCGCGGGGCCGCCCTGCTCGCGCAGCAGCAGGCAGACGGCCGCGGCGAGATTCCCGCCAGCACTGTCCCCGGCGACCGCCAAGCGATCGGGATCGCCGCCGAAACCCGAGGCATAGGCCGCTACCCAGCGCAGGCCGGTGGCGCAATCGTGCACGGCGGCAGGAAATTTGTCTTCGGGCGCGAGCCGGTAGCCGACCTGCACCGTCACACAGTCGGCCGAGTTGGTCAGCCTGCGGCAGATCGCGTCGCCGGTGTCGAGATTGCCGAGTGTCCAGCCGCCGCCGTAGTAATAGACCAGGACCGGCCGGGGCCTGGTGGCCGCGCCGTTCGGCCGGTAGACCCGGATCGGCAGCCAGCGATCGCCGGTTCCGGCGATCACGGCGTTGATCACGCTGTGCACAGGTTCCGGCTGCCCGCGCGTCGCCCGGACAGCCGTCGATTCGGCGGCGCGGGCCTGCGCGACCGTGAGCTGGTTCAGCGCCGGCGGGTTTTCCGAGATCGCCAGTTCACGTAATTGCCGCACTTGTGGGTGAAGCGGCATGTGATCCTCCTCGATTGCGCGGAAGCCATTGTTCAGCTATCTATTTCGGTGCTTCCGTGCCGAGGATGCTGCCGCCCTTGTCTGCGGGTCAACCCCTATACAGCACCCCCCGATCGGCTCACCGGACCACGACCGCGATCCGAAGCTATTGCTGTGCAACATGTTTGGGGTGGCTGGTGCGGGTGCGGCCGACCCTGCCTCGGTCCAGGAACGGCGATGCCGCGGAAACTGGGGGCAAACGCCGACTTATGACGGAAGAAAATCCGTCATATTCGCGAGGCACTGATCAGGGGTATTCGGCACTCCGCTACAGGCCGAATCGGAGGGAGCGCACAGCTCGAGCCGAATCAAAGATTCTGCTATATGCTCACTTTGGGGGTGGCGGGATGCAGTGCGACAGTCCGCTCGGACGAGGCGGCTATTCGCACGGTCGGCGTACGCCTCAATATTTTGATCGATTGATACGGGGGGCGGCACAGCCATCATGGAGTTCTCAATCCTGGGTCAACTGAGAGTAAGCGCCGACGGCAAGGAGCTTCCTCTCGGTGGAATGACGCAGCGAGCGGTGCTGGGCTATTTACTGTTGAATGCCAACCAGGTTGTACCGACCAGTCGCTTACAAGAGGTTCTTTGGCAGGGTGAACCGCCGTCGACCGCGCGCAAAATCATCCAGAACTCGGTCTGGGCGATCCGTCGCTTGATTGCCGACCACGCCGACGAGAAGGTGGCTCTGACAACGCGGGCCCCGGGATATCTTTTCTGGCTGTCCCCGGAATCGCTGGATCTGCACCGGTTTCGGCAACTCGCCCTGCAGGGCAGGCTCGCGATCGGCACCAGGAACTTCGAGGACGGCATCGAGCTGCTGCGCAAAGCGCTGGCGCTGTGGGCGGGCAACGCGCTGGAGGATCTGGGCGAGTCGCATACCCGCTGGTCGGAGCTGGTGGCGATCGAGGACGAGCGCATGGCGGTCTACGAAGACTGCTTCGACGCGGCCCTGGCCTGCGGCCGGCATCGGGAGCTCACACCCGAATTGGAGGTGCTGACCAATGCGGAACCGCTGCGCGAAAACCTGTGCCGGCAATACATGCTCGCGCTGTACAGATCCGGGCGGCAGGTCGACGCGCTGAACGTCTTCCGCCGCACCCGGGACGCGCTGGTGCACACCGTCGGCATCGAACCGGGCCACGAACTCCAGCATCTGCACCGGCTCATCCTGCGCCAGGACCCTATGCTGCTGGGTCAGCTGGACGGGGATTCGACGGGGTGGATGCGGCGGTAGCCGGCCGGGCGAGCCGCAGCACGTACCGCAGTTCCGAGCGCCGTGCCACGTTCAGTTTGCGATAGGCGCGGGTGAGGTGCTGTTCCACGGTGCTGATGGTCACCCCCAACGCGTCGGCGATGTCGCGATTGCGCGCACCGTCGGCGGCCAGCCGCGCGACCCGTGCTTCCGCTGGGCTCAGCCGGTCGGCCGCGGCTTGTTGCGTGGCCGCGAGCGAGTTCTGCTCGAGCAACGCCGGCCGGTGCGGCTCGACGTATTGCCGGGCGGCGCCGCATTCCCGGGCCATCCGAGCCACCTGGCGCCCCAGGGTGCGAGAGCGGTGCGCCGGTTCCAGTCCGGGCGTCTCGAGCACGCGATACGCTTCGGCCAGCGCCGCGAGCACCCGGGCGATTTCCAGTTTGTCACCGGAAACCCTTGCGATGGCCTCGGATTCGCGCAGCAATTCCAGACGTTGCCGGCGATCCCGGGCCGCGGCCAGCAGCCGCAGCGACACCCCTCCGGTCGGGTGCGCGTCCGCCCGGGTCAGTCGCGCCAGATGCGAGGACGCGAAATACTTGGCACGGTCCGGCTCACCGCGTCGAAGGTAGGCCTCGGCCAGGTCGTTACGCCACGGCACGAGGCCGGGCAGGTCGATGTCCCAGCGTCGCATCAGGTCGCCACAGGTCCGGAAATCCGTGATGGCGTCCTCGACGCGGCCCTCGGCCAGCGCCAGATGGCCGCGAGCGTGCAGGTAGCCGAGCCCGAACCGGGAGCGGAACAGCGATTCCGGCACCGCGCGGGCCAGCTGGGTTCGGGCTTCGGCGAGCCGGCCCGCCGCCGTAAGGGCGGAGACCAGAATCGCGATCGGGCCGCCCACCATGGTGCCGAGGTTCTTGGCGGGTATCTGATTCAACGCCAGCGTGGCCGAACGTTCCGCGGTCGCCAGATCTCCTTGCCGCAGTGCGATATCCGCACGCAGACCGGCGAAGATCGCCTTCCAGGCGGGGCCGTGGCGCGCTTGGGCCTCGGCGAGCAGCACGTCGCACCACGAGGCCGCGGCGGGAAGCCGGTCCACCAGGATCAGGCTTTCCACCGCCACGGTCAGGGCATCGACGGTGGCCGCACTGAGCCGGTGGCCGGCCAGGATCCGTTGCGCCCCGGCCGCGACCTCGCCCTGATCCGCCCCGGTCACGATGGCGGACAACACCGTCGCGGCCAGCGCCGGAGCCGAGCGCGCACCGGCGCGGGGCGCACCGGCCACACCGCCTGCCGGGCGGCGCGGTCGTGCCAGGTCCGGGTACGAATAGGCCAGCCAGGCCTGGAGAAAATCCACTTCGTCGGTTCCGGCGGGCGCGCTCGTATCCGGCGACCGGGCCAGCAGGGTCAGCGCGTGCTCGGCGTCGTCGAGGCACCCGTGCCACAGCTGATATCGGATGACGCACGGCAGCGTCCGGTGCTCGAGCAGGCCGGTGCGCGCGGCCGCGGTGACACGGGTGAAGCTGCGGGTCGCCGTCGATGGATTCACCTGCGACTCGATCGCCGCCGACTGCGCCGAGATCGCGGCCCGGTCGGCGGCTCGCCGCGTGACCCCATAGGCGAGTTCGAGGTACTGCAGCGCGCTGTCGAGCCGGTCGTCGCGGCGGGCCTGTTCGGCTGCGGCGCGCAGCACGTCGGTGGCCCAGGCGAATTGGGCGTGGCCGGCGCCGAGCAGCAGCTCGGCGACCACGCCGGCCGACGCCCGGTGCTCGTGTAGCAGCCCCGCCGCGCGGTGGAAGAGTATCCGGCGAACGTCGTAGGACATGTCCCGCAGCAGACGCTGCCGTACCGTGGGCAGGCACAGGCGCCCGCCCTCGATCAGACCGTCTTCGGTCAGCTGTTCCAGCACCGCGTCGACCCATGCCGCATCGGTTTTCAGCAGCACCGCCACGCGCTCCGCGGTGCTCTCGTCACCGAGTACCGCTATCGCCTCCGCGACCCGCCGTTCGGAATTCGCGGCCGCCCCGGAAGCGATTCGAACCACTCCAGCCCCCATTAGTGCATCCAGATTTCATTCAGCCGTTATAGGAGGGTTGCGCCGCTCCGGACAATAGTCGCCGCGCCGCCTCGAAACCGGATCGTGCGCACGCTTCCAACGGCGCGCCGAGCAGGTAATCGCCGGCCAATTCGAGACCGGCGAGACTGTGCGCTTGTGAATTTATCTGTGACAGAAAGTCACCATGAAATGGCAGATATCCACAATAAGCGGAATCCCACTGCTGGGTGACCATCCGCACGCGCTCGACTTTGCCGACTCCCAGCATCTCCTGAATCCGCGCTTGGGCGTCTTCGATCCACCCCGCCAACTGGTCGGCCGACGGTAATGGGCGGGCCGCCCGGCCGCTGAAGGTGTAGCGCACCACGTTGAGATCGTTGACGCCGTAGACACCCGCGTTGCTGCACGGTCCGTCGTCGAGGGCGATCGCGCGAATCGCCGGGCTGAAGACCGGGCGGTCGTATTCGACCACCGCGACGGTCGCGGGAAAATAGTTGACCCCCAGCAACAATCCGCTCAGACTCGGCAACTCCGACTTGACGATCGCGGCGGCGGCGTAGGCCGGCACGGCCAGCACCACGCCGTCGTAGTGCTGCTCGACCGGCGGCTCGTCCCCCGTCACCACGCGTAGTCCGGTCACCCGTCCGTGCCGCACGACGAGTCCGTCGACGCGAGAATGGAGCCGCACCGTCACGCGTTTCGACAAGGCCTCGAACGCGGGCTCGATCCCATGGGTCAGCTGGTCGTAGTTGTCCAGCATCATGGCGAGGTTGGTGCCGAAGGTGCCGAGGTAGACCTCGTCGGGTTCGGCGCCGTTCATGCGCACGGTCATCGGGCGGAACAGATTCTGGGTCAGGTCCGGCCCGAAGTGCTCGCTCAGCGGAATGTGGTCGCTCTTGGCGGCGATCTTGGTGAAGGCCGGCGAACCCAGGAACCGGTTCTCCACATTGCTTTTCACGCGGGTGCCCAGGTACAGCAGCTTCCCCACATCCTTGCGGGACCCGATCCGGCCGAGGCTCTTGCGCATCTCGCTGAACAGATGCTGACTGTCCAGCGTGGTGAGCTTGCCGTCGATCATCCGGGAGGTGTTGATGCCGAACGGCTCGTACAGGTGTACGCCCAGGTCGGCCAGCAGGGCACGCAGGGTCGCATAGTTGTGGCCGATGTTCTTGCCGCCCATCATGACCGGGCGTTCGCCGAGCCGGTTGATGCCGCACCGGCCGCCGAGGGTGCCGGTGCTCTCGATCAGGTCGACCCGGTATCCGGCCTGCTCGAGCCGGCACGCCGCGGCGATGCCCGAAATGCCGCCGCCGACCACGGCGACCTGGTTACCGATCGTGTGTGCTGAAGATTCCACTGGTCCGACTCCTAGACGTACAGGGAAGGGGCGTGCGGATAGGGCGCCAGTTCGATACGGGCCCGGCCGATCTGTTCACCGAACTGGTGCAATGCCAGATCGGCGAAGTACTCGCCGAGGTCCGCCTCGGCCGCGCCGGCGACGACGGTGCAGTCCAGGCGCGCGTCGAGTTCGGCGAAGTCGGTGAACTCGGCCTCGATGCCGACGATCGCCGCCGCTTCGGCCGCCAGCGACCCGGCGGCCACGGCGGCGAAGATCGCCGCCTGCCGGAACGCTTCGATCAACAGCGGGCCGGGCACGTGGTCGTATTCGTGATCGAAGAACGAGGGGTGCGCCGGGTTCGCGATGACCGGGAACTGCCATCCGGCCTGCTCGGGCAGCGCGACCGCCGTACCCAGCACCACATTGCGCGGATCGCGTCGGCCCACCAGGACCGGATCCAGCGGCGTCGAGCCGGTGGGCAGGCCGAATTCGGCGGACTGCAGCGAACGGCGGTAACTGCGCAGTTCGTCGTACGCCTCAGCGGGGAAGGCGATTCCGCCGCCGGTGAGGGTCATCGCCAGCGCACCCCCGACAGTCACCGTGGTGTCGAAGGAGGTGTCGGTGAAGTAGCCGCGACTGGCCGAGGCGCCGTCCGCGCGCGCCCGCACGATCCCTTCCAGCGGTGTGCGTTCGTTGTCGCGGAAGGCGCTGAGATCTTCGACGCAGATCGCCAGGCGCTGCAGACTCACCGGAGTGTTCGGCGGCACGCGCAAATAGCGGTGCCCGATCACGATCAGGGCTTGGCGCACCGCCTCCACGACCGAGAGCGGGTCGTGAAAGCGGGCCACCCGGTCGAACCACAGGGAGTGGGCCCGCGGCAGCTGGATCGCGGCCAGGTATTCGTCCGGCCCGGCGGCCGCGGTGTCGGCGACGAACACCTCACCCAGCGCCCGGCGGTGCGCCAGCCCGCAGGGCACCGTCTGCTCGAACCGCAACTCCCCGGAATGGGAGTCGGCGGCCGATATCGTCTCTTCGGTCGTCATCTCGTCCTCATAGTTTGATCAGCGCGTTCTCATCGCCGACGGTCTCCAGGGCGCGGTCGCGGATCAGTTCGGCGAGGGCGCGTGCGGTCGGATGGGTGAACAGGTCCTCCAGGGACAGCCCGATGCCGGTGAGCACCACCAGGCGGCTGCGCAATTCCAGCGCCGACAGGGAGGTGAGGCCGACCTCGAGGATGGTCGCCTCCACATCGATCTCGTCGTCGGCCAAATCGATGAGTATTTCCCGGATCTGGGACTTCACCAGCGTCAGCACCGCATCGACCTGCGCCGTGTCCGGCAACTCCAGCAGGCCGGCGCGCAGTGCCTCGGCAGCCTGCTCGCGCGATCGAATGTCGAACTCGCCCGCGGAGCCGGTGGTGTCCTGCTCCTCCTCGGAGCTTCCGCTCCAGTAGTTGCGCCGTTGAAATCGGTAGGTGGGCAGGTCGACGGCGCGGGCGCCGGAATCGGCGAACGTCGCGGCCCACCGCACGGGAACCCCCCGCGTCCACGCGCCGGCCAGCGCCCGCAGCAGGCCGCGCTCCTGCTGGTCGACGCCGCGCATGACGGGGATCGCCGCGCAGGCCGCGTCGGTCATGCACTCGTGACTCAGCCCGGACAGCACCTCGCCCGGCCCGACCTCCAGCAGCGTCGTGACCCCCGAGGCCAGCAGGAACTGGACGCCGTCGCCGAATCGGACCGGTTCGCGCGCCTGCCGCACCCAGTAGGCGGGCGACTGAAGTTCCGCCGCGGTCGCGAGTACCCCGGTGACATTGGAGACGAGCGGGATGCTCGAGTCCCGCAGCCGCACCGCCCCGAGCACCGCCGCGTACTCGGCCAGCATGCTGTCCAGCTGCGGCGAGTGGAAGGCTCGCTCGGCCTTGAGCCGCTTGATCCTTCGCCCACGTTCGCGCCAGCCGCGCGCCACCGCCAGCACCGCGTCCTCGGCGCCGGAGATCACCGTCGAATTGGGGCCGTTCGCCGCCGCCACCGCCACCTGGTCGGCGTATTCGGCCAGCGCGGCGGTCACCTCCTCGAACGAGGCCCGCACCGAGACCATGGCGCCCGGCGGGAGCGCCTGCATGAGACGGCCGCGCGCGGCCACCACGGCGACCGCGTCGGGCAGGGACAGGACGCCGCCGATATGCGCGGCGGCCAGTTCGCCTACGGAGTGCCCGAGCACGAAATCCGGTTGTACGCCCCAGGACTCGAGCAGACGGAACAGGGCCACCTCGACGGTGAACAGTGCGGGCTGGGTGTAGTCGGTGCGGTCCAGCAGAGTGCCGGCCGAGCCGAAGATCACCTCGCGCAGGGAGCCGTCGAGATGGGCGTCGAAGGCGGAGCACAGCTCGTCGAAGGCGGCCGCGAAAACCGGGAACCGGTCGTAGAGTTCGCTGCCCATCCCCAGCATCTGGCTGCCTTGACCGGGCAGCACGACGGCGAGCCGGCCGCGTTGGCGCGCCCGGCCCTGCACCGTGGCCGGCGCGAACGCGTCCTGCGCCACCGCGGCCAGACCCGCCGCGAAATCGGTGCGACTGTCCGCGATCAGCACCGCACGGTGCTCGAATGTCGCGCGGGTCGCGGCCAGCGAGTATCCGATGTCGGCCAGCGCGCGATCCGGATTCGCCACCAGGGCCTCACGCAGCGCGACGGCTTGGTCGCGCAGCGCGCCCGGCGATTTCGCCGACAGCACCCACGGTTGCGTGAGTACAGCCGGATCGGTTGGGCGATCGGGTGTTTCGGCCGTCGACTCCGGATCGTGCTCCAGGACGACATGCACATTGGTACCGCTGATGCCGAACGAGGACACCGCCGCCCGCCGGGGCCGCCCGGTCCGCGGCCAGGGCTGCGCGGCGCCGGCCAGCCGGACCGGGCCCACCGTCCAGTCGACGTGCGTCGACGGCTCGTCGACATGCAGGGTCGCGGGCACGGTGCCCGCCCGCATCGCCAGGACCGCCTTGATCAGGCCGGCGACCCCGGCGGCGGTCTGGGTGTGCCCCATATTCGACTTGATCGAGCCCAGCCACAGCGGTGACTCCTCGGGCCGATCGTGGCCGTACACCGCCAGCAGCGCCTGCGCCTCGATCGGGTCCCCGAGAACGGTGCCGGTGCCATGCCCTTCGACGACGTCGATGTCCAGGGGCGAGAGCCGGGCGTTGGCCAGCGCCTGCCGGATGACGCGCTGCTGGGCCCGGCCGCTGGGCGCGGTCAGCCCGTTGGATGCGCCGTCCTGGTTCACCGCGGAACCGCGCACCACGGCGAGCACGGGATGCCCGTTCTTGCGTGCGTCGGACAGTCTTTCGATCAGCAGCAGCCCGGCGGCCTCACCCCAGGCGGTGCCGTCGGCGCCGGAGGCGAACGCTTTGCACCGCCCGTCCGGAGCGAGCGCCCGCTGCCGGGAGAAGATCGAGAACGGCGCGGCGGTCGCCATCACCGTCACCCCGCCGACCAGCGCCAGCGCGCATTCGCCGGACCGCAGCGCCTGCGCGCCCTGATGCAACGCCACCAGTGACGACGAGCACGCCGTGTCCAAAGTGACCGCGGGACCCTCGAATCCGAACAGGTAGGAGATCCGGCCCGACGCGACGGCCGGCGCGTTGCCGGTCAGGGTGTAGCTCAGCCCGCCGGCCCACGACTCGGGGTCGGTGAGCGCGTAGCCCTGATCGTTCATCCCGATGTAGACACCGGTCGCGCTGCCGCGCAACGAGGTCGGATCGATCCGGGCCCGTTCGATCGCCTCCCAGGCGACCTCCAGCAGCAGCCGGTGCTGCGGATCCATCGACCGGGCCTCGCGCGGGCTGATCCCGAAGAACCCCGCGTCGAACCCGCCCGCGTCGGCGATGAACGCGCCGGTCCGCACCTCGGACGCGAAATCCGCGTCCGGGTCCGGATCGTAGAACGCGTCGAGATCCCAGCCTCGATCGTTCGGGAAGTCCGACATCAGATCCCGGCCCTGCGCCAGGGCCTGCCACAGCTCCTCGGGTGCGCGCAGCCCACCCGGGAAGCGGCAGCCGATGCCGACGATCGCGATGGGCTCGGACAGTCTCGCGTCCAATTCCCTTACGCGCTGCTGGCTTTCGTGGAGTTCGCGCGCCGCCTTCTTCAGGTACTTGCGAAGCTCCGCCTCGGTCGCCATCAGATCGAGCCCGCCGCACCGTAAGCCGCGGCCGAGCGCGGCTTGTCGATGAAGTCGAACAGCTCGTCGTCGTCGGCGCTGTCCAAGCTGGTCAGGACCTCGTCGGCTTCTTCGCCGCGCAGTGTGCGGAGCAGTTCGGTCAGCCTGGCGGTGATGTCGTCGAGCTCCGAGCGGTCGAGTTCGACGTCGGCGCAGACACCGCGCAGCGCGTCGATCTGCGCCACGATCCGCGCCGGACGGTCGTCGGCCGGGGCGATCTGCTGGCGCAGGTACCCCGCCAGCGCGCCCGGCGTCGGATAGTCGAACACGACGGTGGTCGGCAGCTTCGCTCCGGTCGAGGATTTGAGCCGGTTCCGGAATTCCACGGCGCTGAGCGAATCGAAACCCAGGTCCATGAACGGCTGGTCGACGCCAACCGCCTCGGGCGAATCGTGCCCCAGCACCGCGGCCCCGTGCGCTCGGATGATCTCCAGGATCAGCCGCTCCTGTTCGGTTTCGCTCTTCCCGATCAGGCTCGCCACCAGCTTCGAGGACTCGACCGACCCGCCGTCGGCGGTCCGCCGGCCGGCCCGCACCACCGCGCGCAAGGTGGCCGGCAGATCGTCGATGTTCTTGCGCAGGGTCGCGACGTCGATCTTGGCGGGCACGGCGGTGGCCTGCCCCAGGGTGAGCGCCGAGTCGAGCAGGGCCAGCCCCTCCTCGTCGGAGATCGGGAGGAAGCCCTCCCGATGGATCCGGGCGCGGTCCTGGGCGGTGAGGTGCTCGGTCATCCCGGTGGCACGTTCCCACAGACCCCAGGCCAGCGACGTCGCCGGCAAGCCGAGCGTGTGCCGGTGCTGGGCCAGCGCGTCCAGGAAGGCGTTGGCCCCCGCGTAGTTCGCCTGACCGGGTGAGCCGAAGACGCCGGCCACCGACGAGAACAGCACGAACAGCGACAGGTCGAGCTCACGCGTCGCCTCGTGCAGGTTCCACGCGGCGTCGGCCTTGGACCGGAACACGGCTTCGATGTGCTTCGGAGTCTGGCCGATGAACAGCGCGTCGTCGATCACACCCGCGGTGTGCACCACGGCGGTCAGCGGATGGGCGGTCTCGATGCCGGCCAGCACCGCCGACAGGGCGGCGGGGTCGGCGACGTCGCAGGCGGCGAAGCTGACCCGCGCGCCCTGCGCGGTGAGTTCCTCGGCCAGTTCGCGCGCCGAATCCGCTTGCGCGCCACGCCTGCTCACCAACAGCAGATGCCGGACGCCGTACCTGGCGACCAGGTGCCGGGCGACCAGGCCGCCCAGCGATCCGGTGCCACCGGTGATCAGCACCGTGCCCTCGGGGTCGAGCGCGCTGGGGATCATCAGGACGTTCTTGCCGATGTGGCGCGCGGAGCCCAGGAACCGGAACGCCTCCGGCGCCCGGCGCACATCCCAGGTGGTCACGGGCAGGGTGGTCAGCGCTCCGGCTTCGAACAGGCGGACCAGCTCGAGCATGATCTCGTGCAACCGGTCCGCGCCCGCCTCCATCAGAACGAAGTTGCGGTACCAGACCCCGGGATGGGCGGCCGCGACCTCGTCGGGATCGCGCAGATCGGTCAAGCCCATCTCGACGAAGCGCCCGCCGCGCGGCAGCAGCCGCAGCGACGCGTCGACCATGTCACCGGCCAGCGAGTCCAGCACCACGTCCGCTCCTCGACCGTCGGTCGTGGCCATGAACTTCGCCTCGAACTCGGTGGTCCGGGTGTTGCCGATCTGGTCCTCGTCGAAGCCCTGGGCCTTGAGCACCGGCCATTTCGGGGTGCTCGCGGTGACCAGTAGTTCCACGCCGAGATGCCGGGCCAACTGCACCGCGGCCATACCGACGCCGCCGGTGGCGGCGTGGATGAGCAGGGTCTCCCCGGCCTGCACCTGAGCCAGATCCACCAGGGCGTAGTAGGCGGTGGCGAACACCGCGGGTACCGCGGCGGCTTGCGCGAACGACCATCCGGCGGGCATCGGGACGAGGGTGCGGCGGTCGGTCACCACGGTGGAGCCCACCCCGGCGAACAGGCCCATCACCCGGTCGCCCGGCGCGAATTCGGTGACCTCGGACCCGACTTCCAGCACCACGCCGGAACCTTCGCCGCCGATCGGGGCGTTCGGGTCGGGGTACATGCCGAGCACGATCAGCACGTCGCGGAAGTTCATGCCGGTGGCGCGCACCGCGACCCGCACCTGATCCGGCCCCAGCCCGAAGGTCTCGACCGGGGTGAGAACCATGTTGTCCCCGCTGAGGGCGCCGGTGCCGAGCGCGGTGAGCGCCCAGTCCGTCGTGCCGGTGAGTGCCGCCGCACCGACGGTGTCGGCTCCCGCCCGGCCCACGCGCGGCGCGTGCAGTGCCGTCGCACGGACCGCCAGTTGCGGTTCGGTGTCCACCGCCAGCGCCACCGCGACCGCGTCCCGATAGTGCGTCCAGTCGTCGACGTCGACGACCATGATCCGGCCCGGGTTCTCGTTCTGGGCGCTGCGCAGCATGCCCCAGATCGAGCCGGCCGCGAGATCCGCTATGTCCTCGGCGCCGTGCACCGCCACCGCCCGCCGGGTGACCACCACCAGCGGGGTGTCCGGGGTTCCGCTCGCCAGCAGCGTCTGGACGCGGGTCAGGACCTCGGACACGCGCTCACGCACCACCTCCGCGGCGGAGCCGTCGGCGTCGGCGGTCAGCCGCAGGACGATCGCCGTGCGTCCGCCGCCTTCGTACTGCTCCACGTGCAGAGTGGACGACGACGCGACCTCGGCGCGGACCGAATCTTCCTCGGAGGCGTTGTCCGGCAACGCCGTCCACGCCCCCTCGGCCGGGGCGGTCTCCGGTCGCGTCACCGGCACCCAGCCCAGTGCGAACAGCGATTCGTCCGAGCTCGCCGTGCTGCCGCGCAGCTGATCCATCGACACCGCGCGGACCGTCAGCGCCTGCACGGTGGCCACCGCCCGGCCGGACGGGTCGGTCAGGACCAGGCCGATCCGATCGGCGCCGTCCGGCGTCACGCGCACCCGCACGGTGGTGGCGCCGACCGCGTGCAGTGCGACGCCCTCCCACGCGAAGGGCAGCCGGATCTCCCCGGCACCGGCGCTTTCCGCGTCACCGGTGAACGCCATCGCATGCAGCGCGGCGTCGAGCAGTGCCGGGTGCAGCCCGAAACGCGCTGCTTCCGAATGCGATTGGGCGGGCAGGGCGATCTCGGCGAACACTTCCCCGCCCAGCGACCAGGCGGCGCGCAGCCCGCGGAACAGCGGCCCGTACTCGTAACCGATACCGGCGAAGTTCTCGTAGAGCTCGGTCACCGCAATCGCCACCGCGCCGACCGGCGGCCAGGGCGCCAGGTCATCGGCGGGCACCTGTTCGGTGGCCGGCGCGAGCACACCCACCGCGTGACAGGTCCAGGTGCTCTCGGCCCCGAAGTCCTCGGCCACCGTCGCGGGCCGCGAGTAGATCGACACCGATCGCTCGCCGGACTCCTGCGGAGCGGCCGCGACGATCTGCACCTCCACGCCGTCCGTAGCCGGCAGGACCAGCGGTGCCTGCAGAATCAGCTCGTCCACCTGCGGGCAGTCCAGCAGATCGCCGATGTGCAAGGCCAATTCGACGAACGCGGTGCCGGGCAGCAGCACCGATCCGCTGATGGTGTGCTCGGCCAGCCACGGGTGGGTGTGCTGGGACAGCCTGCCGGTGAGCAGCAGCCCGCCGCCCTGCGCCGGTGTCACCGTCGCCCCGAGCAGCGGATGCTCGCTCGTGCCCAGGCCCGCGTCCCGGATATTCCCGCCGCCGAGCGGGCAGTCCAGCCAGTAGCGTTTGCGCTGGAACGGGTAGGTGGGCAGGACGACTCGACGCGCACCCGCCGCCGTGAGCGCCGCCGTCCAGCCGACGGAAGCGCCGGCGCCGTGCGCGGTGGCCAGCGCCGTGAGCAAACCGGTCAGCTCGTCGCGCTGCGGCCGGAGTACCGGCACCACGGTGATGTCGTCCCAGTCCGTGTCGGCGACGCAGTCCTGGGTCATCGCGCTGAGCGCGGCGCCGGGTCCGACCTCGACGAAGACTTTCGAGCCGCCGTGGCGGCGCGCCCACTGCGCACCCGCCAGGAACTGCACCGGCTCCCGCAGATGCCGGACCCAGTAGTCCGCGGAGTGCAGATCGGCGGTGTCGGCCAGCTGCCCGGTGAGGTTGGAGATGACGCCGAGCGTCGGCGTCAGGGGGGTCAGGCTCGCGCAGACCGCCCGGAATTCTTCCAGGATCGGGTCCATCAGCGGCGAGTGGAACGCGTGGCTGACGCGCAGCTGCTTGGTGCGGATTCCCTGTCCGGCAAGGGTTTCCACGATCCGCGCCACGGACTCGGCGACGCCGGAGACCACT
This sequence comes from Nocardia goodfellowii, assembly GCF_017875645.1. Classification (NCBI taxonomy): domain Bacteria; kingdom Bacillati; phylum Actinomycetota; class Actinomycetes; order Mycobacteriales; family Nocardiaceae; genus Nocardia; species Nocardia goodfellowii. The sequence continues at coordinate 985,123 of NZ_JAGGMR010000001.1, forward strand.
ACGGCGTTCGGGCCGTTGACGGCGGCGATGCTCACCTCGTCGGTGTGCCCGGCGAGCAAGGGCCGGACCTGTTCCAGCGGCGCCGCCACCGCGACCATCGCCCCGCCGGTGGGCAGCGACTGCATCAGCCGGCCGCGGGCCGCGACCAGTTTGCAGGCGTCGGCCAGTGACCACACCCCCGCGACATAGGCCGCGGTGATCTCCCCGATGGAGTGACCGATCACGTAATCGGTGCGCAGTCCCCAGGATTCGGTCAGGCGGTACAGCGCGACCTCGACCGTGAACAGGGCCGCCTGGGTGTAGGCGGTCTGATCCAGCAGCTCGGCCTCGGGGCTGTCCGGCTCGGCGAGGATCACCGCGCGTAGCGGGGTGTCGAAAGCGCCGTCGAAGTGGGCGCAGACCTCGTCGAAGGCCGCCGCGTACACCGGGTAGGCGGCGATCAGCTCCCGGCCCATGCCGACCCGTTGCGCGCCCTGGCCGGGGAAGAGCAGCGTCGTCTTGGTCACCGAACCGGCGACGCCGGTCACGACCGCGTCGGTGCGCACGCCGGTGGCCAAAGCTTGTACGCCGTCGAGCAATTCGGCGCGGTCGCGGCCCAGGATCACCGCGCGATGCTCGAAGGTGGCTCGGCTCGCGCTCAGCGACAGCCCGATATCCAGCGGTGCCAGATCGGGATTCGCCTGCGCGTGCGCGCTGAGCCGCTCCGCCTGCGCCGTCAGCGCCTCCGGGGAGCGCGCCGAGAGCAGCCACGGGATCAGCGGCATCGGAGTCGCGGTGGGTTCGATGACCTCGGCCGGCTCGGAGTCGGGTTCGGTGTACTGCTCCAGCACCAGATGGGCGTTGGTGCCGCTGATGCCGAAGGAGGAGACCGCGGCCCGGCGCGGACGGCCGTTGCGCGACCAGGGCCGCGACTCGGTCACCAGCCGCACTTCGCCGACCGTCCAGTCCACATGCTTGGACGGTTCGTCGACGTGCAGGGTCGGCGGCATGACGCCGTGCTCCATGGCCTTGACCAGTTTGATGACGCCCGCGACACCGGCAGCGGCCTGGGTGTGGCCCATATTCGATTTGATCGAGCCCAGCCACAACGGGTTGCCGTCGCGGCGCTCGGCGCCGTAGGTCGAGAGCAGGGCGTGCGCCTCGATCGGATCGCCCAGGGCGGTGCCGGTCCCGTGGCCCTCCACCAGGTCGATCTCGGCGGCGGGCACGCCGGCGTTGGCCAGGGCCTGGCGGATCACTCGCTGCTGGGCCGGGCCGTTCGGCGCGACGAGCCCGTTGGAGGCGCCGTCCTGGTTCACCGCGCTGCCGCGGATCACCGCCAAAATCGGGTGACCGTTGCGGCGCGCGTCCGAAAGGCGTTCCAGCAGTACCATGCCGACGCCCTCGCCCCAGGAGGTGCCGTCCGCGGCCGACGCGTAGGACTTGCAGCGCCCGTCGGCTGACAACCCCCGCTGCGCCGAGAAGCCCACGAAGGCTTCGGTGGTCGCGAACACGCACACGCCGCCGGCCAGGGCCAGGCTCGACTCCCGGGTGCGCAGCGACTGCACCGCCTGGTGCATCGCCACCAACGACGAGGAGCACGCCGTGTCCAGCGTGACGGCGGGGCCTTCCAAGCCGAGCGTGTAAGCGATCCGGCCGGAAGCGACGCTGGAGGTGCGCCCGGTCAGCAACAGCGCGCCGAGCCCTTCCCGGTCGCCGGTGATAGCCGGTCCGTAAGGAGTGGAGATCAGTCCGGCGAATACGCCGGTGTCGGAGCCGCGCAGCGTCGCCGGGTCGATGCCCGCACGCTCCAACACCTCCCACGCGGACTCCAGCAGCAACCGCTGCTGCGGATCCATCGCCATCGCCTCGCGGGGGCTGATCCCGAAGAACGCGGCATCGAAATCGGCGGCGTCATAGAGGAATCCGCCGTCACGCACGTACGAGGTGCCCTCTTTCTCCGGGTCCGGGTCGTAGGTGTTCAGATCCCAGCCCCGATCGGTCGGCCAGCCCGACACCAGGTCGCGGCCCTGCGCCACGACATCCCACAGGTCCTCGGGCGAGGCCACGCCGCCGGGGAATCGGCAGGCCATGCTGACGATCGCGATCGGCTCGTTCGCCCGCGCCACCGTCTCCTGCAGGCGCTGGTGGGTGGTCTGCAACTCGGTCGCTGCTCGCTTGAGGTATTTGCGGAGCTCTTCTTCGTTCGCCATGGGATACCGACCTCTAATTCGTGTGCTTTTCGGAAAAGGCTACGGACACCCGTGTAATTGCCCGGTAATCCTCGAGTCTGCGACTATTTCGACGTGCCTGATTACTCGGCAATTACCAGCCGCTGCAACGGGATCCGTTGACGCCGCGTACCAGGGCCCTTAGCCTCGGCTACCATGACCTCATCGCGTTCCCCGGGCCACTCGCGTTTACCGCGGATCGCGGTCATCGGGGCCGGCATGTCGGGTATCTGTATGGCGATCACATTGCAGCGTGCCGGGTTCACCGATTTCACGGTATTCGAGAAAACTTCCGCGATCGGCGGAGTCTGGCGTGACAATACCTATCCGGGATTGACTTGCGATCTGCCGTCCCGTATCTACCAGTTCAGTTTCGCGCCCAATCCGGAATGGTCCAGCTTCTTCTCACCCGGTGCGGAAATCGACCGATACCTGACCGACGTCGCCCATCGGCACAATCTCGAACCACATATCAGATTCGATACCGAAGTCCGTTCGGCTGAATTCGACGGCACCGCCTGGACCGTGCGCACCGACGACGGTGTGGAGATTTTCGATTTCGTCGTGTGCGCGACCGGAATTCAACACAATCCGCATATCGCCGAGCTGCCCGGCATGGCGAGTTTCGCCGGTTCGATATTTCATTCCGCGCGCTGGGATCACAGCGCGGAGCTGGTGGGCCGCCGGGTGGGCGTGGTGGGCACCGGCTCGACGGGCGTGCAGCTGACGACCGCGCTGGCCGGAAAGGCCGCGCACTTCTCCCTGTTCCAGCGGACCGCTCAGTGGATGCTGCCGGTGCCGAATCCCCGGTACTTCGATATCGCCCGATGGTTGCGCCGGCGGTATCCGGTATTGGACCGGCTCAGTTACCGGACCATCCATTTCAGTTGCGAATTCCTGTTCGACGCCGTGATCAACCCGGGATGGCGGCGCACCGCCGCCGCCTGGATCTGCCGGGCCAACCTGCGCCGGGTCCGCGATCGCGACCTGCGCCGGGCACTGACTCCCGACTACGTGCCGCTGTGCAAGCGCATCGTGGTGTCGACCAAGTTCTACCGCGCGGTGCAGCGACCGGATGTCTCGGTGGTCACCGACGCGATCGAGCGCGTCGAGCCGCGCGGGATCGTCACCGCGGACGGCACGCTGCACGAACTCGATGTCATCGTGCTCGCGACCGGGTTCGACCCACGCAGCTATATGCGTCCCATGAATTTGATCGGCACCCATGGCCGAACCATCCACGAAGAATGGGAATCCGGTCCGAACGCATTCGAAACCGTGGCGCTGCCGGGATTCCCGAATGTTTTCCTGATGTTGGGCCCGAACAGTCCGGTGGGAAATTTTCCGCTGACCGTGGTAGCCGAATGGCAGGCGCAGCACATCGTCGGCTGGTTGCAGCGCTGGAGCAACGGCGAACTCAGCACCGTCGAGCCGACCCGGGCGGCGGCCGAGGAGTATAACGCGAAAATCCGCGCGGCCATGCCGAATACGGTGTGGACCAGCGGTTGCCAGAGCTGGTATCTGGGCGCCGACGGCAGCCCCGATCTGTGGCCCTTCACTCCTCGTGCGCATCGCACGATGATGCAACGCATTCCGGACCTCGCGAATTATCACATCAGCACCCCCGCGCACCCTGCCCGCGTCGGCGAAATAGCGGAAGACTGAGTCGCCGCCAAACCCGTTCCCTGTACGGCTATTTCAGTTAGGATTACCGCCATGATCCACTGGTGGGGAAACATTCTCATCGCACGCCCGCGTGCGATTCTAGCGTTTGTGGTAGTCGCGATTATAGGCGCGGGAATTTGGGGCCTGGGGGTGATGAACCATCTCAGTCTGGGTGGATTCACCGACCCGGACAGCGAATCCACCTACGTCGACGAATATGTCGAGCAACATTTCGGCCGCATCGATGCCAGCGACCTCATCGTCCTGTACCGCCCGCAATCCGGTCAGTCGCTGGACGCACTCGGGCCGGCGGTGGCGGCATCCCTCGAGCACATCCCCCCGGATCGGATGGTCGCCACGCCGCGGACCTACTGGTCCATCCCGAATTCGGACCTGACCAAGCTGGCGTTCCGCTCCACCGACGGCAGCACCGGTCTGGCGACCTTCGCGTTCTCCGGTGACGAGGACGCCAGAATCCGCACCTACCTCGATGTTCGCGATCACCTGCGGATCCCCGGCGTCGAGGTCCGCTTCGGCGGTATCGCGGCGGTCGCCGACGCGTACAACCAGGAAGTGCTGACCAATGTGGTGCGCGCCGAACTGGTGTCGTTCCCGCTGATGCTGATCCTGCTGCTGTTCGTGTTCGGTGGCTTCGTCGCCGCCGCGGTGCCGCTCGCGGCGGCGGGATTGTCGCTGCTCGGTGCGTTTTTCGCGTTGCGCATGCTGCAGCAGTGGACCGAGGTCTCCGCCTTCGCCGCCAACACCGCGTCGCTGATCGGGCTGGGTCTGGCCGTCGACTACAGCCTTTTCATGGTCAGCCGGTTCCGGGAGGAGCTGCGCGCCGGGAGCAGCACCGAGGACGCGGTCCGCGCGATGATGGTCACCGCCGGTCGCACCGTCGCCACCTCGGCGGTGCTGCTGGCCTGCGGGTCGATCGGCATGATGTTCTTCGATCTGGCGTTGATCCGCTCCCTGGCCTACGGCGGGCTCGCGGCGATGACGATCGCGGTGGTGGTGTGCCTGACCGTGCTACCCGCCACCTTGCTGCTGCTCGGGCCGCGGATCAACGCCCTGGCGTGGCGGCGCGGAGTCATCGACCGGGTCGAGCAGCGATCGGTGACCTTCTGGGGCAACTTCGCCGACCGGGTGCTGCGGCGGCCCGTCGCGGTGTTCGCCGCGGTGACGGCGGTGCTGGCGGTCTGCCTGCTGCCGCTGTCCGGCATCAAGATCGGCGACGTCGACCACAACGGGCTACCCAGCGGTGCGCAGGCGCGCGTCACGATGGATCAGTTCTACGCCGACTTCCCGTTGGCCCGCACCGGCGCGAAAATCCTTGCCCAGCATGCGGACGGGACGCCGGCGAGCGCGTCGGAAGTCGCCGCGATCACTCGCGCGGCCGAACGCGTGCCCGGTGTCTTCCGGGTGGAAGCGGTGGGCGGCCCCGACTCCGGGGTGATCTACGCCCGGTTGACCGACGCCGAACGCAGCCCGGCCGCGCAACAGACCGTCGACAAGTTGCGCGCCATCGCCACCGAGCCGGGGACGGCACTGAAAGTCGGTGGTACCACGGCGGTTTCCCAGGACGGCATCGCCGCCACCAAAGAGCGGATCCCGGCGATGCTGGGATTCATGGTGCTGGCCACCTTCCTGGTGCTGCTGCTGAGTTTCGGGTCGGTGGTGCTGGCGGTGAAGGCGGTGCTGATGGCCGCCATCAGCCTCGGCGCCACCTACGGGGTGCTGACGTGGATCTTCGTCGACGGCCACGGGGCGGGATTGCTGGACATCACGCCCAGCCCGATGTTCGCGCCGATCGCGCTGATGCTCTCGACGCTGGTGTTCGGGCTCTCCAGCGATTACGAGGTGTTCCTGTTGTCGCGGATGGTCGAATCGCACGTCGACGGCGACGACACCGACACGGCGATCCGCAACGGCATCGCCCACACCGGCCGAGTCGTCACGGCAGCGGCGTTCCTGCTGGTCGCGGTGACCGTGGCCTTCTCGCTGACCTCGCTGACCATGATCCGGCTGATCGGTGTCGGCGTCATCGTCGGCCTGCTCATCGATGCCACCATCGTGCGCATGCTGCTGGTCCCGGCCAGCGTGAAACTCATGGGCCGAGCCAACTGGTGGGCCCCCGGGCCGCTCGCCGCCATCATGGCTCGCGCCGGCCACTCGCGGGTCCGCACTCCCGCGCAACAGCACGGGCTGCTCGAGTCCGCCGACAGTTCGAGTTCCTGATCCGACGAGAAGCGCTCCCGCACACCCTCTTCCGGAGGGGGTGCGGGAGCGCTGGTTCGTCACCGGGTCAGGCCGGGACGCCGGACGGGTAGGTGGACTCCCCGGCCTTGTCGGTGCGAACGTCTTCCGGGGCCACCGACCGCAACGCCGATTCCGCCTTGAGCATCATCTCGTCGAACTCCGCGGCGGCATCCGAATCCAGCAGGACCGCGCCGCCCGCGCCGGCCCGCAGCAGACCGTCGTGGATGACCGCGGTGCGGATGACGACGTTGAGGTCCGCGGTGCCGTTGGCAGCCAGGAAACCGAGTGTGCCCGAGTAGATGCCGCGGGCCTGCGTCTCCAGTTCGTCGGTGATCTCGATCGACCGCAGCTTCGGCGCTCCGGTCATGGAACCGCCGGGGAAGCAGGCCCGCAGCGCGGCGATCACGCTTACTTCGGGTCGTAACCGGCCGCGAATGGTCGACACCAGCTGGTGCACCGTGGCGTAGGACTCCACCCGCATGAACCCCGGCACCGACACACTGCCGATGTCGCAGACCCGGCCCAGATCGTTGCGCAGCAGGTCGACAATCATGAGGTTCTCCGCACGAGTCTTGGCGCTGCCGGCCAGTTCCCGCGCGAGGGCCAGGTCGACGTGCGGATCGTGATCGCGCGCGGCGGTGCCTTTGATCGGCTTGGACTCCACCACGCGTTCCGGCGAGACCCGCAGGAAGCGTTCCGGCGAGGAGCACAGCACGTGCAGTTCGCCGAATCGCAGGTAGGCCGCGTGCGGTGCCGGGTTGGTGCGGCGCTGCCGGCAGTACAGCTCCAGCGGGTCGCCGCGAAACGGCGCCTCCACCATGGTGGTCAGGCAGATTTCGTAGCTCTCCCCCGCGTGCAACTGATCAATGCACTGCTCGACGTTGTGCTCGTAGGTTTCCCGGGATTGCACCAGCCACGGTTCCGGGTCGAATCCCAGCACCGCCGATCTCGGGGGCGTGCCCTCGGCGGCCGACCACCCGGAGATCCGTTGCGTGGTCTGCGCGAGCCAGTGCCCGGCGCGCCCGGCGGCACGCGGCTCATCGGGGAACATCGTGACCACCCAGGTGCTGTCGTCCTCGTGATCGACGACGACGAGGCGGTCGGCCGACATCCACAGCGCGTCCGGATACGACGACACATGCTTGTTGGGCGACCCGCACTCCTCTTTCAGTTCATAACCGAAGTAACCGACGTAACCGCCGGTGCAGTCGAACGGCAACTCCGGGGTCGGCGGCAAGGCGCGCTCGGCGAGACGCCGATCCAGCACCTCGAACACCGAGCCCTGCTCGGTCCGCGTCGCACCGCCGGCGGCGCGCACGCCCACCACGCCCGAAGCCACGTCATAAGTGAGGGTTTCGCCGAGCGGGCCGTCGGCCGCACCCAGATAGGAGAAGCGCGACAAACCTGGCTCGACGCGGCTGCTGTCCAGCCAGAACGAGTGCGCGGCGTTCGCGAACAGCGTGCGGTACACCCGCTCGGTATCGACCGCACCGTCGATCCGCCGATGTTCGACCCGCCAGCGCGCCGCGGGTAGCGCGGGCACGGCGTTCGTTTCCGCGCGAAAGTCGCTGGGCCCCAGCGCGGTACCGTCGCTGTCCGCACCCACCAGCGCCCGGAAGTTCTCCAGCAGCCGCGCACCGTGCTCGGTGGCGATCGACTCCGGATGGAACTGCACTCCCCACCACGGCTCCCGCAGGTGCCGCAAACCCATCACCACGCCGTCGGCCGACCACGCGGTGACCTCCAGTTCCGGCGGCAACGGCGATTCGACACACAGCGAGTGATACCGCACGGCCGTGAAATCTTGGGGAATGCCGGCGAACAGGTCGGCACCGCTGTGCCGGATCTGTTCCAGGTGACCGTGCCGCGGCGCCGGAGCGCGCACCACCTCCGCGCCCGCGACGTAGGCCAGTGCCTGATGACCCAGGCACACGCCGAGCACCGGAAGCCCGGTGCGGCGGATCAGATCCAGGCTCATCCCGATATCGCGCGGCGTGCTCGGGGTGCCCGGACCAGGCGAGATCACCAGGGCGTCGAACTCGCCGGGTGCAATCGTGCGCAGCGCCTCGTCGTCGTTGGTGTAGACCACGGGTTCGCAGCCGTAGACCGCCGCCATCAGCTGAAAGAGGTTGTAGGTGTAGGAGTCGTAGTTGTCGATGAGTAGCGTCCGCATATCAGCTCCGGCTCTTGTTCGGTTACTCGTGGACTTCGGCGGCCGTCACTGGTTCGGTCGCGCCGACCCGTGCCACTGGTCGATGAATTCGAAGAGGGTCGCGTCGTCGGCTGCGGCCAGCTCCGCGCCCGCGGGCTGCTCGCCTGCGTTGCCGGCTTCCTCGAGGCGGCCGAGCAGCTCGCCGAGCCGCAGCGCGACCGCGCCCAGATCGGTGCGGGCCACGTCCGCCGCGACGATCCGCGCACCCAATTCCTCGACGAGCGACAACAATCCGGCGGTTCCGTTCTGCCCGCCGCCCATCGTGTCGCTGATGTGGCGCGCCAGCGCCGCGGGTGAGGAGTAGTCGAAGACCACCGTGGTCGGGATCGTCACATCGGTCACCGCGCGCAGGCGATTGCGGAACTCGACCGACCCGATCGAATCGAAGCCGAGGTCGTTGAACTGCGCGTCCGCGGCGACCGCGCCCGAGCCGCGGTGTCCGAGCACCGCGGCGGCGTGCTCGCGAATCACGTCCAGTACCAGCCGTTCTCGTTCGCTGGCCGGCTTCCCGTCCAACCGCGATTCGAGCTTGCCCGCATCGGCCGCGGCGGCGGCCGGGACCGAGACCAGCCCCTGCAACACCGCCGGCAGCGACGATCCCGAGGCGCGGGCGGTCAACGCGGCGAGATCGAACCGCGCCGCGACCGCGCAGGCCGGTCCGAACGCCAGCGCCCGGTCCACTAGGGCGAGCCCGTCGGCGTCGGACAGGCCGAGGATGCCGTCCCGGCGGATCCGGGCCTTGTCCCGATCCGCGAGCCGTCCCGCCATCCCGGTGGGGCTGTCCCACAGCCCCCAGGCCAGGGCGGTGGCGGGCAACCCGGCGCGGCGGCGGCGCACGGCCAGCGCGTCCAGGAAACTGTTCGCCGCCGCGTAATTCGCCTGGCCCGGCGTACCCAGCACACCGGCGATCGACGAATACAGCACGAACGCGGACAGATCCAGGTCGCGGGTCGCCTCGTGCAGATTCCAGGCGGCGTCCACCTTCGGCCCGAACACCGCCGCTACCCGCTCCGGAGTCTGGGCCAGGAACGAGGCGTCCTCGACGACGCCGGCCACGTGCACGACCGCGGTCAGCGGGTGCGCCGCGGGGACATCGGCCAGCAACTTCGCCAGCGCCGCCCGGTCGCCGACGTCGCAGGCCACGAGGTCCACCCGTGCGCCGAGCGCCCGCAGGTCCGCGGCCAGCCGATCGGCGCCGGGCGCATCCGGGCCGCGACGGCTGGTGAGCAGCAGGCGCCGCACACCGTGCGCGCTCACCAGATGCCGGGCCAAGCGGGCGCCAAGACCACCGGCCGCGCCGGTCACCAGGACGGTGCCGTCCGGGTGCAGCGGCGGCGGGATCGTCAGCACGAGCTTGCCCACGTGCCGCGCTTTCCGCAGGAACCGCAGGGCCTGCGGGGCGTAGCGAGCATCCCACGCGGTCAGCGGCGGCGGTGCCAGCACACCCCGGCCGAACAGCGCCATCAGCTCGGTGAAAATCTGCTGGATGCGATCCAATCCGGCCTCCATCAGCAAGAAGTGGCGGTACCGTACGCCCGGATACCGGGCGGCGACCTCATCCGGGTCGCGGAGATCCGCCACGCCCATTTCGATGAAGCGCCCGCCCGGGCGCAGCAATCGCAGCGACGCGTCGACGCGATCCCCGGTCAGCGAATCCAGCACGATGTCGACCCCGCGCCCCCCGGTGGCCGCGCGGAACACGCTCTCGAAGGCGGCGGTGCGGCTATCGGCGATCCGGTCCTGCTCGATCCCCATCTGCCGCAACACATCCCACTTCGGAGTGCTCGCCGTCGCGTAGAGCTCCAGGCCGAGATGGCGGGCCAGCTGCACGGCCGCCATGCCCACCCCGCCGGTGCCCGCGTGCACCAGCAGTGACTCGCCACCGGCCGCTCCGGCGAGGTCGACCAGCGCGTAGTAGGCGGTGGCGAACACCACCGGCACCGAGGCGGCCTGGGCGAAGGACCATCCCGGCGGCATCGGGGCCAGTGCCCGGCGATCGGCGACCATGGTGGACCCCATCCCGGGGAACAGACCCAGGACGCGATCACCGGGCCGCAGGTCGGTCACGTCGGCGGCCACCGCCCGCACGATCCCGGCGCCCTCGCCGCCGAGCGGGGTGCTGCTGTCCGGGTACATCCCGGACACGATCAGCACGTCACGGAAATTCAGTCCGGTCGCCCGCAACTCGACCAGCACCTGGCCCGGCGCCAGCTCGGCCGGGCCGGAACCAGCTGCGAGCACCAGATTCTCGCCGGTGCAGGTGCCCGCGCCGCGATGGACCAGACGCCAGTCGCCGGTGCGGAACAGCTCTGCCGCGCCGACCGTGCCGTCGCCGTGCCGATCCAGCCGCGGCACATGGAACACGTTGTCGCGCAACGCGAGATACGGTTCACCGGCGTCCAGCACGGAGGCGACGGCGTCGCGGTACCGCGACGGCTCATCGACATCCAGCAGGATGATCCGGCGGGGGTATTCGTTCTGCGCGCTGCGCAGCAGCCCCCACACCGCCGCGCCGGCGAGGTCGTCTATCGTTCCGGCGTCGCCGACGGCCACGGCCCCTTGCGTCACCACCACGATCGTGGCGGCGTCCCGGGCCAGCAACGCCTGGACCCGGGCCAGGATCCGCTCGACCCGTTCGCGCACCGCGGCGGGCACACCGGCAGCCGAATCCGTTTCCGCGCAGCGCAGGACGACCGCCGACCGGCCCGCACCGGCGAACCGTTCGAACGTCTCCTCCGACGACCACTCACCACTCGCGGCGGTCGTCGGGCCGGCGGGTACCCACGTCATTTCGTAGAGCCGCCCGGCACCCGAAAGGGACTGTTCGCGTGCGGCCGGACGCAGACCCACCGCGTCCACCCGCGCCACCGGTCGGCCCTGCGGGTCCGACAGCGACAGCTCGAAACGATCGCCACCCAGGGGCCGCAGCCGGACCCGCAGGGCTGCCGGGCCGCCGGAAAACAGCTGCACACCCTCCCACACGAACGGCAACCGCATCGCCGCGCCCGGCGCCTCCGCTTCGGCGGCGGCGATGACCTGCAACGCCGCGTCGAGCAATGCCGGATGCACTCCGAACTCGGTCGCGTGGGCCCGGATCTGTTCCGGCAGTGCGACTTCGGCGAGGATTTCCGCGCCGTGCCGCCACACCCGGCCCAAGCCGCGGAAGGCGGGACCGTACTGATATCCCTGAGCCCAGACCAGGTCGTAGTGATCCGGCCTGGTCAGAGGCTCGGCACCCGGCGGCGGCCAGGGCTCGGTCTCGGGCGGCGGCGGCAGCGGGTCGGCGGCCACCAGGGTGCCGGTGGCATGCGTGGTCCACTCCGCGTCCGAGTGGTCCGCATCCTGCCGCGAGAAGATGCTCACCCGGCATTCGCCGGCGGCCGACGCACCACTCACCGCGACCTGCAACTCGACGAAACCCTGTGCCGGAAGCACCAAGGGCGCGCTGAGCACCAACTCGGTCAGGCGCTCGCGCCGCACTCGCGCGCCCGCGTGTAAAGCCAACTCCAGCAACGCGCTCGCGGGCAGCAACACCCGATCCTGGATCCGGTGCTCGGCCAGCCACGGCTGGCGCGCCGCCGACAATCGCCCGGCGAGCAGCAACCCGCCGTCGGCGGCGATATCGACCATCGCACCCAGCAAGGGATGTTCCGGCACCGACAAGCCGGCGGCCGCGATCCCCGCCGCTCCGGCAGTCGGCGAGGTCCAATACCGTTCGCGCTGAAAGGGATAGGTCGGCAGGGTGATTCGGCGGGCGCCGGCCCGGGTGCACGAATCGAGCCAGGCGGCGTCCAGGTCCACCGGTTCCGGTGCCCAGCCCGGTGCGGTCAGGTCTTTCGCCACCGTGGCCAGTCCGTCGCACAACTCGTCCCGGTCGCGGCCGTACACCACTATCCGATGCTCGAACAGCGTGCGCGTGGTCAGCAGCGAGTAGCCGACGTCCACCGGATCCAGTTCCGGGACACGGTCGAGAAAGTCCGTCAGCCGCGTCACCTGCGCCGCGAGCGCGGCCCGATTCCGGCCGGACAGCACCCATGGAATGGGCTCCAGCCCAACGGATTCGGTACCGCGCGCCGCTTCGGCGGACGCGCCGGGCTCCTCCAGGATCAGGTGCGCGTTGGTCCCTCCGATACCGAACGAGGACACCCCCGCCCGGCGCGGCCGGCTCGCCCGCGGCCACGGCCGCGCTTCGCTCGCCAGCCGGATGGTGCCGCTCGACCAATCCACATGGGGCGTCGGCCGATCCACATGCAGGGTCGGCGGCACCAGCTCGTGGTGCATCGCCATGACCATCTTGATGACGCCGGCGAACCCCGCGGCCGCCTGGGTGTGACCGATGTTCGACTTCACCGAGCCCAGCCACAGCGGCGCGCCCGCCGGCCGATGCCGACCATAGGTGGCCAGCAGCGCTTGCGCCTCGATCGGGTCACCGAGAGTCGTGCCGGTACCGTGCGCCTCGACCACGTCGACCTCCCCGGCGGGTACGCCCGCATCGGCCAGCGCCCGCCGGATGACCCGCTGCTGGGCGGGCCCACTGGGCGCGGTCAGGCCATTGGACCTGCCGTCCTGGTTCAGCGCCGAACCGCGGATCACCGCCAGCACCCGATGCCCGTGCCGATGCGCGTCGGAGAGCCGTTCCAGCAGCAGGACCGCCGCGCCCTCACCGAATCCGGTGCCGTCCGCCGCGGCCGAGAACGGCTTGCACCGCCCGTCGCCCGCCAGCCCGCCTTGCCGATCGAATTCGGCGAATACGCTCGGTGTGGACATGATCGTCACGCCACCGGCGAGCGCGAGCGAACATTCCCGCAACCGCAGCGCCTGCGCCGCCTGATGAATCGCCACCAGACCCGACGAGCAGGCCGTATCGACGGTGACCGCCGGACCCAGCAACCCGAGGGTGTAGGCCAGCCGCCCGGACAGCACGCCGGACAGCCCCGCCACGCCGACCCGGTCACGGTTCTCGGCGGTGTAGTCCTGATACATCGCGCCGATGAACACGGCGGTGTCCGACCCGCGCAGGGCCGCGGGATCCTGGGCGGCGTGCTCGATCGCTTCCCACGCCACTTCCAGCAGCACCCGCTGCTGCGGATCCATCGACCGGGCCTCGCGCGGACTGATCCCGAAGAACTCGGCGTCGAAATCGGCGGCGCCGGCGAGGAATCCGCCCGTGTCGAAGTCCAGTTCCTCGGCGTGCCAGCCACGGTCCGCCGGGAACGCGCCGAGCACGTCGCGTCCCTCGGCGACCACATCCCACAGCGCGTCGGCGGAATCGATGCCACCCGGGAAACGGCAGCCGATCCCGATGATGGCCACCGGGTCCGACAGTGCGCTGTCCTGATCGCCGGTCATCTCGGTCGTCTCGGTCGTCTCGGAGACCGGGTGTTCGCCGACACCGATCACCCGGGCCAGATGCTCCGCCAGTTCCCGCGCGCAGGGATGGTCGAAGGCTACGGTCACCGGCAGGTCCAGGCCGGTTTCGCGGACCAGGGCGTTGCGGATGCGCACCGCGCCGATCGACGTCAGACCTTGGTCCCTGAAGGACATCTCGGGTGCGAGCGCCGCACCGTCCACGAGCTGATCGCCGAGGGCCGCGGCCACCGCGTCCCGCACCAGCCGCGTCAGCACCGCCAGCGCCTCGGCGGGCGTCCGTTCGTTCAATCCGGCGGTCAGGTCCGCCAGGGTGCGCTCATCGGACTGGTCCCAGGATTCCCGGTCGGCCGGGCTCCGCCCGATGTACAGCACCGGCGGGGTATCCCGGCGCGCCATCGCGTCGAAGATCGCGGGCAGATCGAGATCCGCGGGACTTCCGGTGCAGACCAACAGGGTGCCGTGCACGACGCGCGCGACCCGCGGATTGCGAAGGGTCGCCTCGTACCAGCCGATCGCGGCGGCCGAGAGCACCGCCTGCGGATCCTCGGGGTCCTCGGCCAGGACCAGCAGGACCCGGGTCGGGTGTTCCCGAGCCTCGAGCGACGAGCACAGGTCCAAAAACCGGGTCATCGCCCGCGCACGATCATCGCCCAGCCGTCCGAATACGGCTGTGCCAGAACCATTTCCGTCCGTCGCCAATTGATCGGCGATGTCGTCCAGGGAATCCACGCAGACCACACCGGTGTGGTCGGACCACTGCCGGAGGTGGTCGACCAGCCGGGCGTCCGGCAGTTCGGAGAGCACGACGAGGTTCGCCGCCCGATCGCTGGCGACCGCGCCCGGCGCGATCGGACCAGCGCCGACGAAGCGCGGTTCGACCAGGTCACCCGATCGAACCACGAGCTGGTCGTCGCCCTCGGCGCTGGCTATCGCGCGCACGACCGTGTCATCGGTGTCCGGCGTCTCCCCGGCGATGTCGATCAGCGCTATCCGGCCGGGGTACCTGGCTTGCAGGCTCCGGACCGATCCGAACAGCGCCGCCTGACCGGGATCGCAGGCCGCGCGGGCGGTACTTCCGTCGCGCGTCACCACGACCACCGTCGCCGGTCCCTGGAGCGCGGTCCGGACATCGGCCTCCAGCGCGGTCACCGCCGCGACGACCGCCGCCGGACCACTGCCCACCGGTAATGCGCTGCGCGACAACACAATCGGCTCGGCAGCCGACGCTCGGGCGAGCCGGGCGGGCCGGCGCGGCACCCAGTCGAGCTCGGCCCACATGTCCCGGGCGCCGTCGGAGCTGCCCAGCCAGCGCCGGGGCAGTCCGGCCAGCGCCTGCCGGACGATCTTCCCCGACGGAGTGCGCGGCACCGCGGCGATCTCGAAGACGTCGGTGGGCACCTTCGCATGCGGCAGCGCCCGGCGGCAGCCGACCACGAAGGCGGCCAGGTCCAGACCACCGGGCGCGAGTACCACCAGCACCGCCGGCACTTCCCCGAACACCTCGTGCGGTTGCCCGACCACGGCCGCGTCGGCGACGCCGGGCAGACCGCGCACCACCTCCTCGATCTGGGCCGGGTGGATGTTCTCCCCGCCCCGGATGATCAGTTCCTTGATCCGGCCGGAAATGCTCAGGGTGCCCTGCGCGTCACGGGTCGCCAGATCGCCGGTGCGAAACCAGCCGTCCACCATGGCCTCAGCGGTCTGGTCCGGCTGATTGTGGTAGCCCAGCATCATGTTCGGGCCGCTGATCCAGATCTCCCCTTCCAGGCCCGGCGCCACGTCCTGTCCGGTGTCGGGGTCGACGATGCGCACCCGCACGCCTTCCACCGCGCGACCCACCCCGTGCCGCGCCGATCCGCCCGGCGGGTCCATCGCCGCGATCGGACCGCACGCCTCGGTGCAGCCGTAGTTGTTGAGCAGCGGAATCCCCAGCAGCTCCTGCACATTCGCGGTCAGCTCCGCGGAGACCACGGCGCCGGCGGTCAACGCGGCCCGCAGCCGGTGCGGCGGCGCGGCGCCTTCCCGCACGGCCTGCGTCAACCGGTGGAAGGAGGTGGGAACGCCGACCAGGATGGTCGCGCCGGAGCGCTCCAGCGCGTCCAGCACCACGCCACCGGAATACCCGTCGATGATGGTCGCGCCGCAGCCGACCGACACCACCCCGAGCACGCCGAGATGATGGCCCAGGCAATGCGACAACGGCACCGGCCACAGCAGCCGGTCCTCCGGCGACATCCCGAGCACCGGGACATACCAGTGCTGGGTCCCCCACAGCGATTGCCGCAGCGTCGACCGCACGCCCTTCGGGCGTCCCGTGGTCCCCGAGGTGTACAGGATCCAGGCGAGATCATCGAGCCCGAGATCGTCCCGCGCCGCAGATACCGGGCCGCCGGTGGCCAAATCCTCGAAGGCGATGCCCCGCTCGGACTCCGGGCTCGGCTCGGTGACGATCAACGTCAGCCCGGGGTAGTCACCGGCCAGCTCCCGTGCCGTGTGCGAGGTCGTCATCAGGACGGCGGCGCCGCTGTCCGCGAGGATCCAGCCGACCTCGGCCGGCGAGGAATGCGCGTTGATCGGCACCCCGACCGCCCCGGCGCGCCACACCGCGAGATAGGCCTCGGCCATCTCGACCGTGTTGCCGAGTTTCAGCGCCACCCGGTCGCCGCGGGCTACGCCCAGATCGGCGAGATGCCCGGCCAGGCGGGCGGTCCGCTCCGCGAGTTCGGCGTAGGTGAGCTCGCGGCGGCGATCACCGAAGGCCACCTTGCCGGGCCACAACCGCGCGTTCCGGGAAATCGAATCCGACAGTGATCGAACTACATCGATGCGCGTCAACGACGAAACTCCTTGCGTTGCATGCCGGCAACCCCAGCCGCGGCCTGACCTACAGGTCCGGCCTCAACTTCTATCGGGGGAATTCATGCCGAGACACCCCTAGACCACGCACCCCTACGGGGTGCGCGCGGGCACGCGAGGAGCCGCCGCGACTACGCGGCGGGAGGTTCGATCCCGGCTAGTAGAGAGCCGGGACGAAACGTTTGGTGTGATCGATGTAGGTCGTATACCGCTGGCCGAACGCCTTGCGCAGCACGCCCTCTTCGGTGCGCGCTCGCACATCATGTGTCACCACGATGAGCAGGACCGCGACGAGAAATCCGGCCCTGGGCACCATCAGCAGCGTGCTCGCGTAGGCGCCGATGACGCCGGTATAGATCGGATGACGGATCAAGGCGAACGGCCCGCCGGTCATCAGCTCATGGTCCGCGTCGATTTCGGCGCGCAGCCGCCAGGATCCGAAAACCAGGAAGGTCCACACGATCAGCGCAATCGAGGCCGCCGCGAGCACGATTCCCGAGATCGCCGACCAGGGTCGCGGATCCACGAGCAGCGGGCCGGCGAGACCCGGACGGACAATCCAGGCGGCGAAAACCACGTAGTAGAGCGCCATGGCGACAATCACCCACACGACGACCGGGTCTGCGCGGCGCGGGCCGTCCGCCGGCTCGGGTGACCGAGACCGGACGCCGACCAGAATGCGCCCGAAAATCACCAGCAGCAGAGCGGCATTGATCGCGCCGACTATCGCGATATCGAGCGGGCGGTCGAATGCCATCGCTTACCCCCGGCTGTCGACGGCCACGGCGACATCGACGGTGCCCCGCGGCGTGTGGGCCGTGCCCCGCGGCGTGTGGGCGTCGAGGACGGCGCGTAGTACCGATTGCTCGCGCGCCAGTTCCAGGTAGGCCTCGGCCGCGGTCTGGCCCTGTATCTGTGCCTGGTCCAGTTTGGCGTCGAGGTGTAGTTGCCAGCGGTATCGCAGCGCTGTGACGAGTCCGGCGGGACCGCCGAACAGCCGGTCCAATCCGGGGATGTCTTCGAACAGATCCGGTCGATGTGGGTCTACGGCCGCGCGGTCGAGCAGAGCGTGCACGATGCCGGTGCGGGCGTGCTGGTCCTCCCAGGACATGGCCTGCGCCTTTCGTCCATCCAGTGATGCCTATGACGCTACGGTCGCCCGCGGCCGGTGTCGTCGTGCCAGGGACGCAAGCCGATCTCCTACCGGAAGCGGAGATCGGCACCGTTCTCGGCACGATGTATCGGGCCCGGCATGTGGTTAACCTGGCAAGGTGGATGTGACGCGCGCCGCACTCGACTCGGACGGAGAGCCACCCGTGGCTTCGCGTCGGCTCGGCGCGCAGGTCCGGCGGAAAGTCCGCAATTTCGTGCGTGATCCGGTGGGCGAGGCGAGCCGCCGCATCGAGCAATTGCCGTTCGACTACCCGCCCAAGGTGATTCTGGTCGCCGATATCGCACTGGCCGCGATCACCGTCTGCGCGGTCGTCCAGCGGCACGACTATTTCGGCACCCTCATACCGTTCCTCGCGGCGCCCCTGACCTTCCTGTCGATTCCGTTGTTCCTCGTACTCGGGATCTCGCCGCGGCCGATTCAGATGGTGCTGGTGGCGATGTCCTCCACCGCGCTGTTCCTTATTCAACCGGCACCCACAGATTTCGCGCCGTTCATCTTGGTGGTCGCGGTCGGCAAGGCCGCCGCGATCGGGAGCAAACGGTTCACCGCGCTGCTCGCGGCGGCCGCCCTGGCCGAACTCCTGGCCTTCGACATGCTCGGGCACGTGGCGTGGTCGGATACCGGGCAGCGGTTCGAGGGCGCGCCGATGTACAGCCTCGGCGTCGCGCTGGGCTGGATGGTCGGCGTGATGATGCAGTATCAGCGCCGATTCCTCTACCGGGAGCGCGAATATCAGGCGGTGCGCTCGGTGCAGGCGGCCGAGGAGGAACGGCGGCGGATCGCGCGGGAGGTGCACGATGTCATCGCCCATTCGCTGAGCATCACCCTGCTGCACCTCACCGCCGCGCGGCACGCGCTGAAAACCGATCGCGATGTGGACGAGGCGGTCGACGCCCTGGTCGACGCGGAACGGCTGGGCCGGCAGGCGATGGCCGACATCCGGCGCACGGTCGGCCTGCTCGGCGCCGGGCCGTCCAAGCAGGACGCTGAGCCGGGCGTCGCGGACATCGCGGATCTGGTCGCCGATTGCGCCCGCGCCGGGCTCGGCGTGGAATACCAGGCCACCGGCGATCTCAGCTCCGTCACGGCCACGGTGGGGCTGGCGCTGTACCGCATCGGCCAGGAATCGCTGGCCAACATCGCCAAGCACGCCGACGGCGCCACGGCGACCGTGCGGTTGACCGTCGGTCCGGCCGACGCGGCGCTGCTGGTGCGGAACTCGCTGCCGCTGGGCCTATCCGAGCGCGGCGAGAGCGGGATGGGGCTGTCCGGTATGCGGCAGCGCGCCGAACTGCTCGACGGTGAGGTCGTGGCCGGCCCCTACGACGGCGGCTGGTCGGTGCATGCGCGTATCCCGCTGGCACCGACCCGCAGCGTGTGGTTTGTGCCGCTCACCGGAAGCCCCTAGCCGCTGTCAGTCCCGCACTTCGGCGATGATCTCGACCTCGACCGGGACACCCTTGGGGAGCTCGGCCACGCCCACCGCGGCGCGCGCGTGCACGCCGGCCTCGCCGAAGACCACACCGAGGAACTCCGAGGCGCCATTGACGACCAGGGGCTGATCGGTGAAACCCGGTGCGGAGGCGACGAAGCCGGTGACCTTCACGATGCGCACCACATTGTCGAGTCCGACCAGGGCGTGGATCGCGGCCAGCGCGTTCAGCGCGCAGGCCTCGGCGGCCTTGGCCGCCTCGTCGAGGGAGATCTCCGCGCCGGCCTTGCCGACCCACGGGAGTTCACCTTTTACGAACGGGATCTGGCCCGAGGTGTAGACGAGCGACCCGCTCCGCACCGCCGGTACGTAGGCCGCGACCGGCGCTGCCACCTCGGGCAGCGTCAGGCCGAGCTTGTCCAGGTTGGCTTGCCACTGGGTGCTCATCGCTTACTGCTTGGGGCGCTTGAGGTAGGCGACGTGCTGCTCACCGGTCGGGCCGGGCAGCACCGAGACCAGCTCCCAGCCGTCGGCGCCCCACTGGTCGAGGATCTGCTTGGTCGCGTGCGTCAGAAGCGGAACGGTGGCGTACTCCCACACGGTCAAGTCACTCATGGGGCGAGTCTATGGTGCGGCCCGCGACGCCCGGCGTGCGCGTGCCTTCATGCGAAGCCGCCGACGACGGTTAGCTACGTCTCACTGTCTGATACAGAACTGCCGAAACGGCGCGCCTGTAGCGGATCCCTCAGGCGTGAAGTCGAAACGAGTTATAGGCTCGCGAACGTGGGAGTACCAACAGCAGTGCCCATTTCGGCTGGGCCGACGGGCGATACAGGGGCGGAGCCGGGGCTCGAAACGGGCTGGCCGGCCCGCGCCGAAAAAGCGCGGCTGCACTTCGTCTCCGGCAAGGGCGGTACCGGAAAGTCCACGGTCGCCGCCGCCTTGGCGCTCGCACTGGCCGCCGGTGGCAGGCGCGTACTGCTGGTCGAGGTGGAGAGCCGGCAGTCCATTGCCCAGCTGTTCGATCTGCCGCCGTTGCCGCCCACCGAGACCAGGATCGCCACCGCCGACGGCGGCGGTGAGGTGGTCGCGCTGGCGCTCGACATCGAGCACGCCTTCCTGGAATACCTCGACATGTTCTACAACCTCGGCTTCGCCGGCCGGGCCATGCGGCGGATGGGCGCGATCGAGTTCGTCACCACCATCGCGCCCGGTCTGCGCGATGTCATCGTGACCGGCAAGATCAAGGAATGCGTTGTCCGCGTGGACAAGGCGGGCAAGCAGGTCTACGACGAGATCGTGGTGGACGCCCCGCCGACCGGCCGCATCGCCAGCTTCCTCGACGTCACCCAGGCGATGAAGGAAATCGCCAAGGGCGGCCCGATCGCCTCGCAGGCCGAGGGCGTATCCAAGCTGCTGCATTCGGACCAGACGATGATCCACCTGGTGACGCTGCTGGAGGCGCTGCCGGTGCAGGAGACCGCCGACGCGGTCGCCGAGCTCACCGCCAACGACCTGCATATCGGCAGCGTCATCGTGAATCGGGCGACCGAGGGGCAGTTGCCCGCCGAGGTGCGCGCCCGCGCCGCCACCGGCGAGATCGATCGCGAAGCCATCGCCGCGGGCCTGGCCAAGGCCGGAATCTCGTTGTCCGACACCGATTTCCAGGGCCTTGTCACCGAGGCCGTGGAACATTCGGCGACGCTGCAGGCGCAGGACGCGAGCGCGAACGAACTGAAGAAGGTCGACGTGCCACAGCTGTATCTGCCCGCGCTGGAAGACGGCATGGACCTCGGCGGCCTCTACGAGCTGGCCGAACATTTGAGCAAACAGGGGGTCAAGTAGTGGTCCCGCTGGATATTTCGAAGATCATCGAGGATCGCACCGCCCGGGTCGTGGTGTGCTGCGGTTCCGGTGGTGTGGGCAAGACGACCACCGCCGCCGCCATCGCGCTGCGCGCCGCCGAGATGGGCCGCAAGGTCGTGGTGCTGACCATCGACCCGGCGCGCCGGCTGGCCCAGTCACTCGGCGTCGCCGACCTGGACAACACCCCGCAGCGGGTGGAACTCGGGCCGGAGGTCGAGGGCGAGCTGCACGCCATGATGCTGAACATGCGGCGCACCTTCGACGACATGGTGCTCGAGCACACCAGCCCGGAGAAGGCGGAGCAGATCTTCGCCAATCCGATCTACCAGACCGTGGCCTCGTCCTTCGGCGGCACGCAGGAGTACATGGCGATGGAGAAGCTCGGTCAGCTGGCCGGGCGGCGGGAGTGGGACCTGATCGTGGTCGACACGCCTCCGTCCCGCAACGCGCTGGACTTCCTGGACGCGCCCAAGCGGCTCGGAAACTTCCTCAACGGCAAGATGATCCGGCTGATCATGGCGCCGGGTCGCGGCGTGGGCCGGTTCGTCACCGGTGCGATGAGCCTGGCCATGCGCGGTGTGTCGACCATCGTCGGTGGGCAGATGCTCAAGGACGCGTCGAACTTCCTGCAGTCGCTGGAGTCGCTGTTCGGCGGTTTTCAGGACCGCGCCGATCGCACCTACGCGATGTTGTCCAAGCCCGGCACACACTTCCTGGTGATCGCCGCGGCCGAACCGGACGCGCTGCGCGAGGCCTCGTTCTTCGTGGACCGGCTCTCGACGGAGAAGATGCCGCTGGCCGGGCTGGTGCTGAACCGCACCCATCCGGCGCTGAGCGAGTTGCGCGCCGATCACGCGCTGACCGCGGCCGACCAGTTGGCCGAGGCCGATCCGCTGACCGCGGCGGTGCTGCGCATCCACGCGCAGCGCATGGTGACCGCCAAGCGCGAGCAGCATCTGCTGCATCGGTTCACCGGCGCGCACCCGCGGGTACCGATCGCGCCGGTGACCGCACTGCCGTTCGAAGTGTCCGATCTAGCCGCCTTGCGGGCGGTCGGTGACCAGCTGACCGGCGTCCGGCCGCGCTCCGCCTGATCGCTTAAACGTTCGATTATCAGATCCAATTGCTATGGGACAAAACGAAACCGAGCCCGCAACGCGGGCTCGGTTTTCGGATTCCTCCGGCTCAGATCGCGATCTGATGCTGCCGCTGGGCTTGGAAGAAGTCGGCCCAGGACGTCACCTCCGGATGCTGTTTCAGCAGCGCCCGGCGCTGCCGTTCGGTCATACCGCCCCACACACCGAATTCCACCCGATTGTCGAGCGCGTCGGCGCCGCACTGCATCAGCACCGGGCAGTGGCGGCAGATGGTGGCGGCTTTGCGCTGCGCCGCACCGCGGACGAACAGCTGATCGGGATCTACTTCCTTGCATCGAGCCTGGGCTACCCAGGCGATTCGCGCTTCGGCCTGCTCTACGTCCAATCGAGCGATGGGGGTTGTCATATGCATTTGGTGGGCCCCTTTGCAGTCCGAACACCGGGTCACGGCGCTCCAGAATCGCGTGCAGCCCTCGCAGCAACCCAAACCCCGCTGCGAACTGCACCACATTCCACTTTGAGTGTTAGCTCTATCACACTGGGTTCTCAATCTAGGTAAAGGTATGGGCCTAGCGCAAGACCGTCTCGAGATTTTTTGGTACGACCGTCCCCGCAATCACGAGAGAGAACCGGGCGGTCGAGTCGGCACGCTCCCCGCCATCTCGCGACACGCGGCAGCCCACACGACGACACGCCCAACGTGGGTGCGAACCGCGCGTTCAGAAGAATGCGCAAACACACCGGAGAGACCCGGAGGGGTTACCCGTAGGCTGGAGTTCGTGCCGATCACGCCGAATTCACCCACCCCGTCGGCTTCGCCTTCCGATATTCCGCGGACCCTCGCGAAACTGGCAGGCAGTTGCGCGTTGGCCGCGGTGCTCGTCGCCGGGCTGTTGTTCCCTCTCGCAGGCGGTTTCGGATTCGTCTCCAACCGCGCCGCCGACGCCGTGGACAATGTGTCCGCGGAACTGGTGGAGGGCACCGTGCCCGCCGTCTCGACGATGGTGGACACCACCGGAGCGCCGATCGCGTGGCTGTACGAGCAGCGCAGATTCGAAGTCCCCAGCGACAAGATCTCCAACGACATGAAGTTGGCGATCGTCTCCATCGAAGATCGGCGGTTCGCCGACCACGCGGGCGTCGACTGGCAGGGCACGCTGCGCGCCTTCCTCACCAACACCAGCAGCGGCGAGGTGCAGCAGGGCGCGTCCACCCTCGACCAGCAGTATGTGAAGAACTTCCAGCTGCTCGTCGTGGCCAAGACCGACGCCGAGCGCCGCGCCGCCATCGAGACCACCCCGGCTCGCAAGATCCGCGAGATCCGCATGGCGCTCACCCTGGACCGGGAACTCACCAAGGACGAGATCCTCACCCGGTACCTCAATCTGGTCCCGTTCGGAAACTCCTCCTACGGCATCCAGGACGCCGCCAAAACCTACTTCGGCGTCGACGCCGCACAGCTGAACGTGTCGCAGTCCGCGATGCTGGCCGGCATGGTGCAGTCCAGCTCCAAGCTGAACCCCTACACCAACCCCGACGGCGTGCTGGCCAGACGGAACATCGTGCTGGACACCATGATCCAGAACATCCCCAGCCGGGCCGACGAATTCCGTAAGGCCAAGCTGGAACCGCTGGGCGTGCTGCCCGAGCCCAAGGGCCTGCCGCGCGGCTGCATCGCCGCCAACGATCGTGGATTCTTCTGCGACTACGCGGTGCAGTATCTGGCCAACGCCGGCATCAGCCGCGACCAGATCGACAAGGGCGGCTACCTGATCAAGACCACCCTGGACCCGGCGGTGCAGGATTCGGTGAAGCGGGCGGTCACCGAGACCGCCAACCCGAATCTCGACGACATCGCGCAGGTGATGTCGGTCGTCGCGCCGGGCCAGGATTCGCATCCCGTCGTCGCGATGGCCTCCAGCCGCACCTACGGACTCAATCGCGACGCCAACGAAACCATGCAGCCCCAGCCGTTCTCCCTGGTCGGTGACGGCGCCGGCTCGGTCTTCAAGATCTTCACCACGGCCGCGGCGATGGAAAAGGGTATGGGCATCAACGCCCAGCTCGACGTGCCCGGCCGGTTCGACGCCCGGGGCATGGGCAACGGCGGCGCCCGGGGTTGCCCGCCGGAGACCTACTGCGTGGAGAACGCGGCCAAGTACAAGTCGCCGATGTCGGTGACCGAAGCGCTGGCCACCTCGCCGAACACCGCGTTCGTCAAGCTGATCCAAGCCGTGGGCGTCACCCCCACCGTCGACATGGCGGTCCGGCTGGGCATGCGCTCCTACACCGAGCCCGGCACCTCCGGCCACAGCAACCAGAGCCTGGCCGACATGATCAAGGACCAGAACCTCGGCTCGTTCACCCTGGGCCCGGTCCCGATCAACCCGCTCGAGCTGTCCAACGTCGCGGCGACGCTGGCCTCCGGCGGCAAGTGGTGCCCGCCCAACCCGATCCGCGAGGTGGTGGACCGCACCGGCAAGACGGTGCCGCTGACCCAGCAGGCCTGCGAGCAGGTCGTCGAGCCGGGCCTGGCCAACACCCTGGCCAACGCCATGGGCAAGGACCACGATCCGGGCGGCACCGCGTCCGCCGCCGCCGGTTCCACCGGTTGGAACCAGCCGGTCGCCGCGAAGACGGGAACCACCGAAAGCCACCGCTCCTCGGCTTTCCTCGGCTTCACGAACTCCCTCGCCGCCGCCACCTACATCTACGGTGACAGCCCGACGCCCGGGGAGATCTGCTCGTTCCCGCTGCGCAACTGCGGTAGCGGCAACCTGTTCGGCGGTAACGAACCCGCCCGCACCTGGTTCAACTCCGTGAAGGCCGTGCTCGACCGATACCCGGCGGGGTTGCCGCCGCTGGACGACAAATACGTGCGCGGCTCGAACAACGCGCAGGTTCCCGATGTCGTCGGGCTGAACCAGGGTGAGGCGACCGCCGCGCTGAAGGCGGCCGGATTCCAGGTCACCGCCGTGAACGGAAACGGTCCGCTGCCCAAGGGCGCGGTGATGAGCACCGCGCCGAACGGCTCGGCGATCCCGGGCTCGGTGGTGACGATCTACGTCAGCGACGGGACCCAGCGCGCGCCCACTCCCGCCCCGGGGCCGGCCCCGCCACCGCCGCCCGCGCTGCCGCCCGGCCTGCCGCTGCCGCCCTGGTGGCCCAGGTAGCTCCGCACGCGAAACCGCCGCCCCGGATCACTCCGGGGCGGCGGTTTCGTTTCAGCCGGTGTCAGAGCCGGGCTTTGACGGCCGCCGAGATGCGGGAGCCGTCGGCCTTGCCCTCGGCGAGCGCGGTGGCGATCTTCATGACCTGACCCATCTGACGCATGCCCGGACGTTCGCCGTTCTCCTGCGCGACCTGAGCGATCGCGGTGTCGGCCAGATCGGCGACCTCGGCCTCGGTGAGCTGCGACGGCAGGTACTCGTCGATGATCCGGGCCTCGGCGTGCTCGTTGGCGGCCAGTTCACCGCGGCCGTTCTGGGTGTAGATCTCAGCCGATTCGTTGCGCTTCTTCGCTTCCTTCTGCAGCACGACGATGACCTCGGCGTCGGAGAGTTCGCGCGCCTCCGAACCCGCGACCTCGGCGTTCTGGATAGCGGACAGCAGCATGCGCAAAGTGGCTAGGCGCAGCGTGTCCTTGGCTTTCATCGCGGCGGTCATATCCGTCCGCAACCTCGCTTTGAGTTCCGACATGGCCCTCACGGTAGCCGCTGCGTCGCGTCCGGCCCACTACATTTGCGGGCGCGGGCGGGGGACACACCCCTGTGCCTCAACACACTCGGCGGTTCGCGGGGGCCTCACCTATGCTGGGCAAATGCCCGTGTTTTCGACCTCCGCTGTCCGCCGAACCGCGCTGGGAGCCACCGGGGCCGCAGTGGCCGGAATCGGTTACGCCTCGCTGATCGAACGGAACGCGTTCGTGCTGCGTGAGGCCACCATGCCGGTCCTGCCGCCGGGTTCGTCGAGCCTGCGGGTGCTGCACATCAGCGACCTGCACATGACGCCCGGCCAGAAGCTCAAGCAGCAGTGGCTACGGGAGCTGGACCGGCTGGAACCCGACCTGGTCGTCAATACCGGCGACAATCTGTCGCACCTGAAGGCGGTGCCCGCGGTGGTGCAGGCCATGGGTGGATTGCTTTCCCGCCCCGGCCTTTTCGTGTTCGGCAGCAACGATTACTTCGCGCCGGTGCCGAAGAACCCGCTGAAGTACTTCAAGAAGGACCACCGGCGGGTCTACGGCGCGCCGCTGCCCTGGCAGGATCTGCGCGCGGCGTTCAACGAGCGCGGCTGGCTCGATCTGACGCACGTGCGCCGTGACCTCGAGGTGGCGGGCGTGCGCATCGCCACGGCGGGCGTCGACGATCCGCATCTGCAGCGCGATCGCTACGACACCGTCGCCGGCGCGCCGAACCCGCTCGCCGACTTGCGGATCGGGCTCACCCACTCCCCCGAGCCCCGCGTGCTCGACCGGTTCGCCGAGGACGGGTACGACCTAGTGCTCGCCGGGCACACGCACGGTGGGCAGTTGGTGCTGCCCGGTTACGGTGCGCTCGTCACCAACTGCGGGATCGACAAGTCCCGGGTGAAAGGTCCGTCGAAGTGGGGCGGACACACGCAGCTGCACGTGTCCGCGGGGGTCGGCACCTCGCCGTGGGCGCCGTACCGGTTCTGCTGTCGTCCGGAAGCCACGCTGCTGACGTTGGTCGCGGCGCCGCCGAAGCGTCCGGTCAGCGAATCCGATCGCGGGCGCTCCACTTCCGAGGCCGTAGCCCGTTGAGTTAGCCGTACGCCCCGCAGCTTGCTAGGGTCCCCTGCCGAGACGAGAAGTCAACGCAGGGGACAACTTTGAACAGCAGAGGGTTCGATGGTCCGCGCGACGAAGTCGTGGGCGGCACCGGGGTGGGGTATCCCCAGCAGGCAGTATTCGAATATTCGGGCGCCGCACCGCAGTCCGGGCAGTGGCAGCAGACCGGCTCGGGACCGGACATGCGATGGCAGCCCGCGTTTCAGACCGCCCCCGGGCAGGCCGATCCCCGGTTCGCGGTAGATCCGTCCTTCGGCGCGTATCCCGCACCTCCGCCCGGTCCCGCAACCGGTTGGTCAATGCCCGTGCCGACGGCGCACGGCGGTCCCGGATTCGGCGCTCCCCCACCCAAGTCCGGCGGCGGCAAAGGGTTGATCGGGCTCGCGGTGGCCGTGCTGGTACTCACCGGGGGCGCGACAGCGGTAGCCCTGCACGGCGAATCCGAGGACCCCGGCATCGGCGACGCGCCCGGCATGGTGAGCGCGCTGTCGACCAAACCCGAACCGGCCGCCAAATCGAAGGCGACCACGCCGGCCGCCGCCCCGAACACCGAGAAGCCGATGGTGCCCGGCTACCAAGTGGTGCTCGCGCCGGACAGCGGCGCGGCCTACGACGTCCCCGCCGATTGGACCGTGGCGCCCCCCGACGTCACCGGCAAGTTCGGCGCACCACCCAACACCGTCATGGGCAAGGGCATGGCCTCCGAGGGCAAGGACTACTGCCCCGGTTCGACCCGCACCGTGGCCCTGCTCACCGGCTCCGACGCCGCCGATACCACCAGCGCCGCAATCGAACTCGGCACCAAAGCCGCGCAGGCCTACTCCGGCGGCGCGAACCCCGGGCCGCCCCAGCCACTGGCCTCCTACGACGGCACCCAGAACGGCGTCTTCGTGGAAACCAGGGGCCGCATCAACAACCCCAATCCCGGCTGCGCCGCCGAATACTCCGTCTACACCTTCGCCACCGCCGCCGAAGAGGGCAATTTCGTCATGGTCATCGCCGCCGACATCGGCGTCCCCAAAGCCGTCGACCCGGACACCGCCAAACGAATCTTCGCCAGCGTCCGCCCCCTAACCACCTGACCAAGCGCCCAAATCAACCCCCTGACCTGCGGATTTAACTCCTACCCCCGCCCTGTTGTAAGCTACTCCAGGTTCGCTTCACGGGGTGTGGCGCAGCTTGGTAGCGCGCTTCGTTCGGGACGAAGAGGTCGCAGGTTCAAATCCTGTCACCCCGACGTGTTGGTTGAGACACAAGAAAGGCCCTGACCATTGGTCAGGGCCTTTCTGCTTTTCGTCGGTGCGAGCCGCCCGAGACGTCAGTCGGGCACGTTCTTGGGCCGGTCACATGTCCCGACGACAGAGTTGAAATGCAGGCCCTTGGGGCAGTGCTTCTCGCTGGGCCTCCAGTTGTGACAAACATAGAACGTGCCCTTGTTATCGGGGTCGGTGAACACACCGAATCGCTTCGGGCACTGGTACTTGTGGGGCGCAGCGGAAGCGATACCGGGCCCGATCAAGCAGCTGGCGATTGCTGCAATGGTGACGACTGCACGAATCATTCGAACCCCTGTCTCCATAGTTGGTCGCGAACCTGCCGCAGGGCTAGGTTATTTGCCAGGGGCGGAAATTCTCGGCGCTGAAGTCGGCGATTCGAGACCGCCCGTCGAGGATTGCTCGGGGCGGCGAATCCTCCGCACATGTGCCTTGTGCCAGCCATGTACGGAGTTTCACGCCGATACAGATTGCTGCCGTGGCATGGCCGTTGGCCCTTTCCCGCGCCGGGTTACGGAAAGATGCCATGCTCCGGCATATCCAGGCCTATCGTTGGGGCCGTGGAATCTCCTGTGCCACATGCGGACAACAAGCGGGCGGCGTTTCGTGAGCTGGTGGACCGGGTCTTGAACGGGCCGGGGCGCGCGGCGCCGGATGAACGTGCCCGCGCGTTCCACAACACCGATGTGCCGCCGCCGTTGCAGCCGCTGATCGACAAGGTCGCCACGAAACCGGCGGAGATAACGGACGCGGACTTCGAGGCGGCTGCGGGGTTCAGCGAGGACCAGCTGTTCGAACTGGTGATCGCCGCCGCTGTCGGCCAGTCGACGCGGCAGTACGACGCGGGGCTGGCTGCCTTGGCCGAGGCCACCGGTAATCAGGAGGCCCGCTGATGCGGCTCGACATCCTCGACAACGGTTACCGCCCCACGACCAAAGCGCTGTTCGCCCTGATCCGGTTGTTCTCCCGGCAGCCGATCCCGGACGCCGCCAAACTGGTCTTCTACCGCCCCGACTTCTACGGCGACCGCGCCAAAGAATTCACCCACCAGGCCATGCGCGGTCCATCCATCTGGTCGGTAGGTGATCGCGAGCTCATGGCGGCCTACGTATCGAAGGTCAACGACACCGCGTTCTGCGTCGGCGCACACACCGCCACCGCGTCCCAGGCCTACCAGGACGAAGCGAAAGTCCGCGCGGTACTGACCGACCTCGATTCCGCCCCCATCGACGACGGGCTCCGCGCAACGCTCGGAATGCTCGCCGAACTGACCCGCGAGGGCACGGTAACCGCCGACGACATGCGAAAAGTCCTCGCCACCGGCGTCACCCCCCAGCAGATCGAGGACGCCCTCGCCGTCTGCGCCGCCTTCAACACCACCGACCGCCTGGCCGACGCCTTCGGCTTCGAACTCCTGAGCCCGGAGGGCTACGCGTCGGGAGGCAAGTACCTGTTGAAACGGGGCTACCGGTAGGACCGCCTGGCGCGATGTCCTAAAACTTAAGACAGAATCAGTAGTTCTGTCCTAAGATTAGAGACATCGAGACAAGGAGGCCCGCCTTGCTCTACGCGACACCAGAGCTCGATGCCACCGATCAAGCGGTGCTACGGGGCATCTATCGACGGCGGGACGCGTTGGCCTCGGCCATGCGTGTACCCAAACGCTGGCCCGGACTGTTACGCCGGAACTTGATGGCCCGTGCGATCCGCGGCTCGAACAGTATCGAGGGATACGTCGTCGAGACCGACGATGCGGCCGCAGCTGTCGACTACGAGGAGGCACTCACCGCCGACGAGCGCACCTTCGCGGAGATTCGCGGTTATCGACAGGCGCTCGGCTACGTGCTCACCGTGGCCCAGGAGGCCGGCGCGATCGACGAATCCACCATCAAGGCATTGCATTTCATGATGCTGGGCCACGATCTACGGAAAAGTCCCGGGCAGTACCGCACTGGTTCGATCTACGTCCGGGACGATGCCACCGGTGACACCGTCTACGAAGGTCCAGGTTCGGAAATGGTCCCCGCTCTGATGGCTGAACTGGCCGAATCCCTCGGCAATGATGTCGAACCCATCATCGCGGGTGCCATGGCTCATCTGAACCTGGTGATGATTCATCCGTTTCGCGACGGAAATGGGCGGATGGCTCGCGCGCTGCAGACCTTGATGGTTTCACGCGGCGGCATCGCCGAACCGCCGTTCTGCAGTATCGAGGAATGGCTCGGCGCGAACACCGAGGACTACTACCGAGTGCTGGCGCGTTCGGGATCCGGCAGCTGGTCTCCGGAACACGATGCGCGACTGTGGTTGAAGTTCAACCTGCGTGCCCACGATATCCAAGCCCAGACCGTCGAAGGCCGCATGCGGCGTACCGAGGAAGCCTGGGCTCGACTCGATCAGGTCGTTGCTGCCCATAAACTGCCCGATCGCGTCTCGGACGCGCTCTACGACGCTCTGATCGGGTTCCGTATTCGACGGCACAGCTATTCGACCCGCGCCGAGATCGACGATCGCACCGCTACCCGTGATCTGAAAGCGCTCACGGACCTCGAACTGCTGTCCGCCCGCGGAGCGACCAATACCCGGCACTACGTCGCGGGCGACAAGTTGCTGGCACTGAAAATCGCGCTCCGAACCGACGTTCCGCGACAGATCAACGATCCCTACCCCCGCCTGAGGGCCGACCTGCTCACGCCCTAGCGGGTGCGGGATCGACCTTGGTTACGGGAACTATCCCGCGCCGCTGTGGGTTCCGGGTCACCATGGACAGATGAGTGAGCACCGACGGCCTGTCCTTTATGCGATCGCTACCGGGGCTTCGGCCGCGCGGGATATCGGGAAGTTGGTGGATATCGCGCAGGCGGCGGAGTGGGAGGTGTGTGTTGTCACTTCGCCGGCGGGGCGGCGGTTTATCGATGTGGCGGAGTTGGAAGGTAAGAGCGGGTATCCGGTGCGTAGTGAATACAAAGAGCCTGGGACGCCGGATCTGTTGCCGGCCGCGGACGCGATGATCGTGGCGCCGATTACCGCGAACTCGCTGGCCAAGTGGGCGGCGGGGATTTCGGATACCTTGCCGCTGGGGTTGCTGGTGGAGGGGCTTGGTAAGGGGTTGCCGGTGGTGGCGGTGCCGTTCTCGAATCGGGCGCAGTTGGAGTTTCCGGCGATTCAGGAGGCCATCCGGCGGCTGGCGGAGTGGGGTGTGATCGTGGTCGGCGGGGCGGATATCGATGAGCCGCACGAGCCCGGCGAAGGGGCGCGACATATTCCGCGGTTCCCGTGGGCACGGACCTGGCAGGCGCTGCTGACGCATCCGCGATATCGCCGGCCGGAGTAGGCGGCTGTGAGCGGAGTTTAACCCGCCGCTTACCTTGCGCGATCTGGTAGAAACGCGAGGTCAATAGCGTATACACCTATGTCGACACGGGTGGCTACAGCGGCGGGACGGCCGCTGCGGGATGTGGTCTACGAGACCTTGCGCGGTGAGTTGATGAACGGGGACATCAAGTTCGGCGAACGGCTCACCGAACCGAAACTGTCCGCGCGATTCGGGATTTCGCGGACGCCGATCCGCGAGGCGCTGACGGTGCTGTGCTCGGACGGGCTGCTGCGGCGCGAGGAGTACGGGTTCAGTCCGGTGCGGCCGAGCATTCCACTGATTCGGGATCTTTACGAACTGCGAATCACACTGGAGCTGGGCGGGATTCAGCGTGCGATCAACAATCCGGCGGTTCGGCACGACCGAGAGCTCCTGACCGGCGAGCACGCGGCCTGGCTGGCGTTGCGGGCCGATCCGCCCGAGCAGGAGCCAGGTTTCGTGGTGCGCGACGAGCAGTTTCACGTCACACTGCTGCGCTCGGCGGGCAACGCGGAGCTGGTGCGGGCGCTGGAGTCGGTGAACTCCCGGATCCGGCACGTGCGGATGTACGACTTCATGGTCAACAACCGGATCGAAACCACCATCACCGAACACCTGGCGATCCTGGATGCCGTGCTGGCACCGGATCTTCCGCTGGCCTATCGGCTGCTGCACCGGCACATCGGCGAATCGCTGGACGTGGTGCTGGACCGGGTCAGCCGGGCGATGGCCGCGATGTCCCTGGCCACCGAATGAACTCCGCGAAAGGCGCACTGATGCCGGCGGCACACGCCTCCCCCACCGAGCGGGTCACCGCGGCTTACCGGCGCATCGCCGAGGTGGACCGGCCCGAGGTCTGGATCACCCTGCGACCGGAAGCCGAGGTCACCGCCGAGGCAGCGGCGATCGAGACTCGGCTGCTCGCGGGTGAAAACCTGCCGCTGGCGGGGACATTGGTGGCGGTCAAGGACAACATCGACGTGGCGGGATTGCCGACGACCGCCGCCTGTCCCGAATTCGCCTATCCGGCCGAAGTGTCCGCTGTCGCGGTGCAGCGACTGGTCGCGGCGGGCGCGGTGGTGCTCGGCAAGACGAATCTCGACCAGTTCGCCACCGGCCTCGTCGGCACGCGCAGCCCCTACGGCGCGGTGCGGCATGCGCGGTACCCGGAGTTGATTTCGGGCGGGTCCAGTTCGGGCTCCGCCGTGGCGGTGGCGCTCGGGCTCGCCGATCTCGGAATCGGCACAGACACGGCGGGTTCCGGGCGCGTTCCGGCGGCACTGCACGGCATCGTCGGCATCAAGACTTCGCTGGGAATCATTCCGGCCCACGGCGTGGTACCGGCCTGCGCCGACTACGACGCCGTCACGGTTTTCGCCGCCGATCTGGCGCGTGCGGTCGACGCCGCGGCCGTTATGGCGGGCCCCGAACCCCGGGATCCGCGCAGCCGAGTGTGGCCGGCCGATGTCCGGCTCGCCGCGCCCGCGTCCCCGCGGCTGGCGGTCCCTCGCGCCGCGGATCTCATCCCACTCGCCCCGGCCTATCGGGCGGCATTCACCAGAACCGTTGCCGCCGTGCAGGATTCGGGAGTCAGCACGACGGAAGTCGACATCTCCGGCCTGCTCGACGCCGCACGGCTGCTCTACGACGGCGCCATCGTCGCCGAACGCTATGCCGCCGTCGGCGCGTTCCTCGACACGGCGCCCGCCGGAGCCGATCCGGTGGTCGCGGCCATCATCGGCGCGGCCCGGGACACCACCGGACCCGGTTTCGCCGAGGACCTGGGCACGCTGACCGAAGCCCGTGCGGCAGCGCTGGAACTGCTCGCCGACTTCGACGGACTGCTGCTGCCGACCACCACCGAGCACCCGAGTATCGCCGCGGTGCAGGCGGATCCGCTCGGTATCAATCGCCGCATGGGCACTTACACGAATTTCTGCAACCTGCTCGATATGGCCGCCGTAGCGGTGCCCGGCGCACCCACCGCCGACGGCAAACCGTTCGGCGTGATGGTGGTGGTGCCCGCGTTCGCCGATCAGGTCGCGGTCGACCTCGCCGCCCGTATCACCGGCGCCGCGGCCCCGGCCTTGATCGATCACGGCGTGGACCTCGCGGTGTTCGGAGCACACCTCCGGGGCCAGCCGCTGCACTGGCAGTTGGAACAGATCGGGGCCCGGTTCACCGGAGAAATCCGCACCACCGACGCCTACCGTCTGACCGCGCTGGATACGGTCCCGCCCAAACCGGGCTTGGTCCGGCACGGCGCTGGGTCGGGTGCGCCGATCGCGGGTGAACTGTTCCGGGTGTCACCCGCCGGTCTAGGCGGTTTCCTCGCAGCCCTTCCCGCTCCGATGGCGTTGACCAGCATCGATCTGGAAGACGGTCGCTCGGTCGTCGGCTTCGCCTGCACCTATGACGCGGCGCGGTCCGCCACCGACATCACCTCGTTCGGTGGCTGGAAGGGCTTCCTGGCCGACCGTGAGAGCCGGTGACAAACGTTCGTCTTACACATTTGTACTAGACAATTGTGCAAGTCCTCTGTTAGACATATGTCTAAGACATTCGCTCTAACAGAGGACCTCGCACATGAACGGCGACCGCTCCACCATCCAGCCCCGCATCCTCGTCTCCGGTGGCGGCATCGGCGGCAATGCCGTTGCGCTGCAACTGCTCCGGGCGGGCATCCAGGCCACCGTGGTCGAGCGCGCGACCGCTCCCCGGCCCGGCGGGCAGTCCGTCGATCTGCGCGGCGCCAGCGGCGAGGTCGCCGAACGGATGGGCCTGATGCCGGGCATCCGCGAGCGGCAGATGGACGAGCGCGGCCTGATCCACGTCGACGGCAAGGGCGCGGAAATCCTGCGCATGGACATGGCGGCCTTCGACGGCAAGGGCGCGGTCGCCGAGATCGAGATCGGTCGCGGCGATCTGAACCAGGTGCTGCTGGACGAGCTGGCGAAGGCGGGCGGAGTCGACTACCGCTACGGCGAGTGGATCACCGCCATCACGCAGGACGACACCGGCGTCGACGTCACCTTCGCCTCCGGCGCGACCGAGCGGTTCGACCTGGTGATCGGCGCGGACGGCCTGCACTCGGGCACCCGCCGCCTGGTCTTCGGCCCCGAAGAGGAGTTCAGCACCTATCTGGGCGGCTACATGTCCTTCTTCACCATGCCCACCCCGCGGGGTCTGGAGCCGAATTGGTTCGCCATGCACTCGATGGTCGGCGGCGCGTCGGTCGGCATCCGTCCCGACCTCGACCCGTCGACCAGCAAGGCCATCATCACGATTCGCACCGACGCCGACCCGGCGCTGCGCCGCGACGTCGAGGCCCAGCAGCGGCTGATCCGGGAGCGGCTGGCCCGCGGCGGCTGGGAGACCGGGGCCGTTCTGGCCGCGATGGAGCAGGCCGAGGATTTCTACTTCGACGAGCTGTCACGCATCGACATGGCGAGCTACCACAAGGGGCGCGTGGCGCTGCTCGGCGACGCCGCGTTCTGCGGCTCCCCGCTGCCCGGTCAGGGCACCGCGATGGCGATCACCGGCGCCTATCTGCTGGCCGGGGAGATCGCCGCACACCCGGGCGATCCGAAGCGGGCGCTGGCCCGCTACGAGGAACTGATGCGGCCGTTCGTCGCGAAGTCGCGCGACCTGCCCCCGGGCGGGCTGAAGGCGATGGCGCCGATGACCCGCTTCGGCATTCGCGCCGGGCACGCCCTGACCAAGCTGATGCTCTGGAAGCCGCTGCGCCCCTTGGTGATCAAGATGCTGAGCTCCACCGAGGACTACGACCTGCCGGACTATTCCGCGCGCACGGCCGGACACTCGCGCACGGTCTGACACCCGTCGAACCGCTGGGCGGGCCGGTCACCCCTCGCGATCGGCCCGCCCATTACCCGTGGGTGGGATCGTCGGCGCACCCCGAATGGTTACCTTCGGCAGCGGCGCGGCGCCGATCAGCTCCCGGAAGAGCCACTGAGTACTGCCCGGTAAAACCGACCGGGCCGGTCACCCCTCGTGGACCGGCCCGGCCGGCTTCACCTCCGCGACTCGGCCTGCCACCCCTCGTAGACAGGCCGGGTCCCGGATCCCCACCCCCGCCCCGTAGCAAATGGTCGTTCGGCTGTTCTCCGGTGTTGAGACAACTTTGCAACCGGCCTCTTAGCGGCGCCTTAAGAAGAACTTGTACGACCGAAAATGCAGGTAGGAGACAAATCGCCCACGCGTCGACGGCACATGCCGGATGATGGACGCGGGTGCACTGACAGGATTGGGGATGGCGATGGAAACCGTGGTGGTCTGGGTGCTGGCCTGCTTGCTCTACTGGTGGGGGCTGCTCTAGTTCGCCGCACGATCCGCTGATTGCGGCACCGGCCCCTGGGTAGACAAAAGTCGGGGAGGTGCGACCTGGGTGGACACGCACCTCCCCGACTCGGGGGCTCCCCGTGGGCTGTTCGGGGAGTTACCTATTCAGTTGCGGCTCAGAGGCTTTCGCGGACCGCCACCTCGATGCGCTTGCCGAGATCGGCGTCGACGTTCTTCCAGTACTGGAAGACGCGAGTCAGGATGGGCTCCTGGACGCCGCCGAGGATATGACCGGCGACATTGGCCACCAGGCGGTCACGCTCGTCGTCGTCGAGGACCTCGCGGACCAGCGTGCCGGCCTGGGCGAAGTCGTTGTCCTCAGCGTGCTGGATGTAGCCGGCGCGGAGCATGGTGGGATCGAAATCCCAGGCGCCGCCGTCGGGAGCCTGGTGTGCCTGGGCGTGCGGGCCGCCGAAGGAGTTGGGGGCGTACACCGGCACGCTCGCGTCGTTGTATTCGAAGCGCATGGCGCCCTCCTTGGAGTAGGAGTTCACCTCGGCGGCCCTGGCCCGGTTCGGCGGCAGCTCGTGATGGTTGACGCCGATGCGGTAGCGGTGCGCGTCCGCGTAGGCGAAGACGCGGCCGAGCAGCATCTTGTCCGGTGAGAAGCCGATGCCGGGAACGAGATTCGACGGCGCGAAGGCGGCCTGCTCGATGTCGACGTGGAAGTTGCCGGGGTTGCGGTTCAGGGTCCAGCGACCCACCTCGATCAGCGGGTAGTCCTGCTGCGACCACACCTTGGTCAGGTCGAACGGGTTGAAGCGGTAGGACTCCGCCTCTGCGACCGGCATGACCTGGACCTTCAGCGTCCAGCTCGGGAAGTCGCCGCGCTCGATGGCCTCGTAGAGGTCCTTGCGGTGGTGATCGGGGCTGGTGCCGGCCAGGTGGTCGGCCTCGGCCTGGGTCAGGTACTCGATGCCCTGATCGGTCTTGAAGTGGTACTTCACCCAGAAGCGTTCGCCCTCGGCGTTGATCCACTGGTAGGTGTGCGAACCGAAGCCGTCCATGTGGCGGTAGGTCTTCGGGATGCCGCGGTCACCCATCAGCCAGGTCACCTGGTGCGCCGTCTCCGGGCGCAGGGTCCAGAAATCCCACTGCATGGTGTGGTCGCGCAGACCGCTGCCGGGCAGGCGCTTCTGCGAGTGGATGAAGTCGGGGAACTTGATCGGGTCCTTGATGAAGAACACCGGGGTGTTGTTGCCGACGATGTCGTAGTTGCCGTCCTCGGTGTAGAACTTCACCGCGAAACCACGCGGGTCGCGCCAGGTGTCAGGACTGCCCTGCTCACCGGCGACGGTGGAGAAGCGAACCAGCGATTCGGTGCGCGCACCCGGCTGGAACAGCTTGGCCTTGGTGAAACGGCTGACATCGTTGGTCACGACCAGCTCGCCGTAGGCGCCCGAGCCCTTGGCGTGCACCACGCGCTCCGGCACCCGCTCGCGGTTGAAGTGCGCGAGCTTCTCGATCAGGTAGTGATCGTGCAGCAGGATCGGACCCTGCGTCCCCGCGGTGAGGGACTCGTCGTCGCTCGGGACCGGGGTGCCGGTGTTCGTGGTTGTCGGCTTGATCATGCGAAAGCCTCCTGGGCTCTTGAACTTTGACAGGTTGGGCAGGCGCCCCAGAACACGACCTCGGCCTCGTCGACGACGAATCCGTGGGCGTTCACCGGGGTGAGGCAGGGGGCTGGTCCTACCGCACAGTCGACATCGACGACCGCACCGCAGCTTCTGCACACCAGGTGATGGTGGTTGTCACCGGTCCGGGTCTCGTACAAGGCGGACGAACCCGCGGGCTCGATGCGCCGCAGGATCCCGGCATTAACGCAGGCGCGGAGCACGTCGTAGACGGCCTGCGTGGATACCGACCCGAGCGCTTCCCGCACCGTGCCGGCCACCGTCTCGGCATCGGAATGCGGCCGGTCCGCGACGGCACGCAGGACGGCCAGTCGCGGCGCGGTGACCCGCAGGCCCGCGTGCCGCAACCACTCGCGTGGATCGGTGCCGATGGTGTACATGCACCCATCGTGGCCCGTTTTCTGGAATTAGTCAAGAATCAGAATCTGTACACATATGGCCCAGCGGTGGCGACGGAAATCAGCAGCGGATCGGTTGCCGGGCAGCGGCCGGTCCGGGGCGTTAGGGTGTGCCGAAACGTAACTTCAGGTCCCGACCGGGGAAGGAGTTCCACCATTCTCGTCTACGAGAGCAGCTTGCCGACCAGCACGAATCCTCAGCAGAGTCTGCGCGAGTCCGCGTTCTCGATCATGACTCGGGCGGACTTCGACTACTCCCCCGCCGACGACGACGTGCTGGTCACGGCATTCGCCCACGAGATCGCGCGCGACCGGTGGCTGCCGCCCGGGGAGACCTACCGGCACCGCGCGTACCAGTGCTTTCGAATGTCGGTACGGGACATGAGTTTTCAGGCCGAAAGCGATCCCGACCCATACCTCCAGTCGAAAGAGGTCAATTCGATGGCCGGCGGGGTGCAGCGCTCGTTCGCCACCCTCGACCCGGATCATCCGGTTACCGCCGTCACCGCCCGAATCGCCGCCGCCGTCGCCCGCCAACTGCTCGGAGCCGGCGTGCTCGCCGCCGATACGACGCCGCATTGCCTGGTGGACGCGCACTACATCCGGATCTACGCGCCGGGCAAGCCGTGCCCGGAAGGCATCCATCGGGACGGCTTGATCGCCGGCTCCGCCCATCTGGTGCGACGGGAGAACATCACCGGCGCCGACTCCATGCTCTACGACCTGTCCGGCCGGGAAGTACATCGCTGCGTGCTGACCGATCCGCTGGACTCGTTCGTGTTCGACGACTCCCGAGTTATGCACTACACCACCGACATCGAGGTTGCCGAGGCCGGGCGCGCGGCCCATCGCGACGTATTGCTGATCGGCTTCCGCACGGCATGACGGATCCGGCCGCACCGTTCATCTCCCAGCTCGACCGGCTACTTCCGGAGGATGAACTGGTGCGGATCGCGGCCGAGTTGACGGCGGTGCCGTCGCTCACCGGAGCGGAAACCGAGCTCGCCCGAACCGTACGAAACATGTTGTCGGAGCATGACATTCACGTTGTGCTACAGGAAGTAGCGCCGGGCCGCGAGCAGGCCGTCGCAACGCTGGGGCCGGACCACGACACTCCCGCGTTGCTGTTCAACGGGCATCTGGACATGGACCCGCTCGGGGGCGAGTACACCGCCCGGCGCGTGGGCGACAAGCTGTACGGCGCCGGGCTGCACAACATGAAGAGCGGCCTCGCGGCCATGATCGGAGCGGCGATCGCGTTGCGGCGCAGCGGCATTCCGCTGCGCCGGGCGCTGCTGCTGGAGTTCGTCGTGGGCGAACTCCAGGGCGGGGTGGGCACGAAATTCGCGCTGGCGAGTGGGCTCACCGCGGACGCGGCGGTGGTGCCGGAACCGTATTCGGTGCGCCGGATCATCACGCGCACCGCGGGCGTACACAAGTTCGCGGTGGTGGTGCGCGGGCGCACGGCGCACACCAGCCGGCAGCACGAAGGCGTGGATGCCGTCGCGGTGCTGCGTAAGACCCTGGACCTGCTGGATGCCGCCGAGCTGGGTTTGCGCAATCCCGACTTTCCCCCGCTGCCGCGCATGCAGATCGCCGGGTTGATCGCCGGTCGGGGCGAGGACCATGAGCTCTCCGGGATCAGCTACTGCGCCGACAAGGCGACCGCCCTCGTCGATCTGCGGTATCCCCCGCCGTATGAGCCCGGCGCGGTCGGTGCGGCGATCGAGCAGGCAGTGCAGCGCGCCCGCCTCCGCTTTCCCGAAGCCACGATCACCGTGGACCAGCCGCCGGATCCCCGCTTCCGGGTCGGCGGCGCGGATATGCCACCGATGGATATGCCCGCGGATTCGGGCATAGTGCGCGACATCGCGACGCTGCTGCCGCGCGTCTCCGACTTCACCGTCGCCGAAACGGGATTGGCGTTGCCGTATTCGTATTGCGGGAACGACACCACTCATTTGAGCCGTGCGGGCATCGAATGCTGCCTCTTCGGTCCGCGTGGCGCGCCCGGCGACACCGAACTGCATGTATTGATCAGCGAAATGGCGGCCTGCGCGCGGACGCTCGCCGCCTTGGCGGTGCAGCGCTGCGCCTGAAAGGTCAACCGCCGTGCTGCGCGGCGCTAACCGTCGAGCCGGGCGAGATGCTCCCGGACCCGCTCGGCCAGCGGCACCCCGATGCTCTCGTAGAGCGCGAGCGCCTCGACCCAACGCTGCCTGGCTTCGGCCGTCCGGCCGGTCTCGCAGGCCACCTGTCCCAGCCCACGCAAGGCGTCGGCCTTGCCGTGCGGATCGGGGATCCGCTCGGCAACGGTCAGCGAATCGGTGTAGAAGTCCCGCGCGGCAGCGTAATTCGCGAAGTACCGCTCGATATGGCCGAGACCGCGCAGCATATCCACCTGGCCGAGCGTGAGATTGATGTCGACCGCGATGTCGTAAGCCTTCTCGAAGTACGCCCGAGCCGCCTCGTTCGCGGCCACGCTGCGTTCCACATGGCCCAGACCCCACAGCGACCACGCCTCGCCGTAGCGATCATGGATGTGCAGCGCGATCTCCATCGAGTCGTTGTAGTAGCGGCGGGCCGCCTCCCGGTCACCGACCAGCCGGGCGATATGCCCGAGCCCGCGCAGCGCGTCGCCCTCGATCTTCGGATGACTGATCTGCCGGGCCGTGCGTAGCGCGTCGGTGTAATTGCGCCGGGCCGTGTCGTAATCGCCGATCCGGCGGACCACCTCGCCGTGACCCCACTGCACCGACGCGGACCTGCCACGATCGTCCACCGCGGCGGCGATTTCCCAGGCCACCCGGAAGTGCTCCCGGGCCGCCGGATAATCGCACACCAGCCGTTCCACATGCCCGAGACCATTGTGGGCATCGCATTCGGTGGGGCGGTAGCCGATTTCGCGCGCGATCCGCAGAGCCTCGGTGTAGAAGTGCCGGGCCGGATCATGATCGCCGATGATCCACGCGGTCTGCCCGAGCTCGCACAACGCGTCCGCCTCACACCGCGGATCGCCGACCTGCACGGCGATATCACGGGCCAGCAGGAAACCGTCCCGCGCCTTCCGGTATTCGCCGCCGAGCTGGTCGATGCGTCCGAGCTCCAGCAGGGCATCGGCCTCGGCACGCCGGGCACCGACGAATCGAGCGGCCCGCAGCGCGGCTCCGTACAGCCGATGCGCGTCCGACCAGTGCCCCAGGCTCCAGAGCGCGGGCGCGAGCAGGCGGGCCAACTCCGCGACCTCCGAGCTGGAGCCCGCCGCCTCGATGCAGCCGAGCAGATTCTCGCGTTCGGCGATCAGCCAGTCGCGAGCCTGCGAAGTCTCCACGGAGGCATGGCTGTTCAGCGGCCGCACGTGGCGAGTACCGGTCGACGGGCCGGGCGGATCGGGCGCGACCATCCGGCGGACGGTCGCCAAGTTGCCGCTGATCAGCCGTTCGGTCATCGCTGTTCGCGCCGACGGCGGATTATCTTGTTGCGCATGCCATCTCGCGCACAGCCGGGTCAGATCGTGCAGGCTGTAGCGTGGCCCGCCGATGCCCCGGGTTTCCGCCGGATCCAGAAACCCCGCTTCGAACAGTCTGCGCAGCAAGGCCTTTGCCTGCGCCAGCGGCACCGCCGCCATCATCGCCAAGGCTTCGGCGCTGATTTCCGGCCCGGGATACCAGCCCAGCAGTTGGAGGGCACGCCGCTGCGCGGGATCCCGCAACCGTTGATAGGACACCTCGAACGCCGCCAGCAACGACTCGCCCTCGGCATTGAAGTGGCCGAGGATCTGCTCGACCGCCGCGTCACTGCGAATATGGTCTCCCTCAGCGGCTTTCAGCTCGGTGGTCAGGTTCGCGAACTCCCGGGCGGTGTCGGCGAGCAGGTCATCGCCGTGGTGCGCGATCTGCCCCGCGATCAGCTTGATCGCCAGCGGCAACCGGCCCGAGGTCTCCAGGATCTGCTGGACCGCGGACGCGTCGTAGCCCGGACGCAGGTTCGCCAGCCGCACCAGCAGCGCTTCGGCCTCGGCCCAATCCATCGGCTTGAGTTCCATGGGCGCCGCCCCGGCCAGACCGGTGAGCTTGGCCCGGCTGGTGAGCAGGACGAAACACCCCGGCGCCTGCGGCAGTAGATCTCTGGCCTGCTCGGTTTCGAGCACATTGTCGAACACGATGAACATGCGGCGGTCTTTCATCGCGTCCCGCCACCGCTTGGCGCGGGCGGCCCGATCCGCTTCGATCGGCTCCGGCGTGACACCGACCTCGAGCAGCAATTGTTCGAGCACATCGGCGGGATCGCGCGGTTCCCAGCCGTCGGTGTGCCCGCGCAGATCTAGCCACAGCGGACCATCCGGATAGCGCCGGGCGAACGCCGCGACCGCGTAACTGGCCAGTGCCGTCTTGCCCACGCCGGGCGGGCCCTCGATGACGTGCACGGCCGACGAATCACCGTGCAGATGCCGGAGCACCCGCTCGTGCAATTCCGTGCGCATATCCTCGCGTCCGGTGAAATGTGGTGCCTGCGCCGGTATTTCACCACCGAGCGGCACCGCGGATCGGATCGCCGCGCGGCGGGCCACCGCATCCCGGTATTCCTGCTTCTCCTTTTCCGGCATGAACTCGAGATCCGCGATATCCACCAGCTGGTCCCAGGTGGTGCCGTAGACGATCGCGAGATTCTTCAGCGCGTCCATGGTCGGGCGGGCGGCCCGGGTGTAGGGCCAGCTCTCGAATTCGGAGATCCGGCTCGGCTTCATGGCGGCGGTTTCGCCCGGTAGTTCCCGGTACCGATCGGCGACCTCGCCCTGGGTGAGGTCGTGCGCATGCCGCCACGCGGCGCGCGGCCGGACGCCGCGCGCACGCAACTCCGCGACCATCGGCTCCAGCAGTTCGTGATCGCTGAGGCCGAGCGCGGCCAACCGGGCGCGCAGCCACCGGCGTTCCACCGCGCCGAACCGCTCGGAGCGCCACCATTGCTCATCAGTCCGCATCGCCGCGCACCTCCGGCCCTCCCCCACCAGAATTACCGGCGCACAACATTTTCCGAGTCGGTCCGGCCGGAAAATTCGGGGATCACTTTGTGATATTTCCTGCGTACCAGGCCGATTTCCCCAGGTCAAGGAAGGCATTCGGGAGGAAGCCATGCTGCGTACGAAAGGGATCGCGACACGCCGGAAAGCATTGCGACTATGGCATTGTCGGCGCCGCACCCTGCGCCGAGGACGCAGTACCGAGGGGGAACGATATGGCCATCACCGCGACCGACTGGCTGATAACCAGTGATATTGCCCTGGAGGCGGCATTCCGCGTCGACCTGCCGGAACCAGGCCGCGGCAAGTGGATCCTGTCCTATCTGCCGACCAACCTCCGGCTGACCCGGGCGCAAGCGTTGTCCGGCATCGTATTGGCGGAAATGATTCTGCTGGAACAGCGTTACCCGGCGCATCCGCTCGACCGGGAAGTCGCGCAGCTTCGTGCCGCGGACATCGGGATCACGCTGCTCGACGCCATGGTGCTGCTCGCTTTGCGAGCACCGATGACAGCGGCCGAGCAAGACGACGAGCCGTGTGTGACCAAGGTCCGCACCCGCGCGGCGGAGGTGACCGGGGCGAGAGGGTGATCGTCATCAGCCCAGCTAGCGGGAACGGCGGCTCTTCATATAGCGGGCGAGCTCGTCGTAGGTGCCGTCGCCGTTGGCGAATTCGACTACGTTGCGGGCGGATTCGAACCAGGCGCCGGCACTGGGCTTGATGTCGGCGAGCACCGATTCCAGGTCGCGCATGGTGACCGGCCGGACCTCGCCGGTACGAATGGAGTCGGCCATGGCCAGCTGGGTGGCCGAGGTGCACAGGTGCGCCAAGTCTGCGCCGGAGAAGCCGTCGGTGCGGCGAGCGACGGCGGTGAGGTCGATCCCGGTCACTGGGCGATCACGCAGGTGATAGTGCAGGATCGAGGTGCGTGCGGCGGTGTCGGGCAAGCCGACCAGCACCATCCGGTCGAAGCGGCCGGGGCGGCGCAGGGCGACATCGACATCCCAGGGGTGGTTGGTGGCACCGAGGACGTAGACGCCGTCGTTGCTGTCGGTGGCCGA
Organism: Nocardia goodfellowii; assembly: GCF_017875645.1. Classification (NCBI taxonomy): domain Bacteria; kingdom Bacillati; phylum Actinomycetota; class Actinomycetes; order Mycobacteriales; family Nocardiaceae; genus Nocardia; species Nocardia goodfellowii. Next base: position 1,029,178 of record NZ_JAGGMR010000001.1, read on the forward strand.
ATCCATTTCGGTGAGTAGTTGATTGACCACGGTGCGCATGGTGGCCGAGCCCGACATCTGGCTGCGCTTGTGACCGAGGGCGTCGAGTTCGTCGAGGAACAGCACGCATGGGGCGTTGCGCCGGGCCACCTCGAAGACGCTGTGCAGATTCCGCTCGCTGGAACCGGTGTAGATGTCGAGGATGTCGGCGATCTCGATCGGGTAGAAGTTCGCGCCCAGCTCACCGGCCACGGCCGAGGCCAGGAAGGTCTTGCCGCAGCCGGGCGGGCCGTAGAGCAGCAGGCCGCCGCGGGCTGAAGTGCCGTAAGCCTGGGCCAGCGCCGGATTGCGCAGCGGGCCGAGCAGGGTCAGATCCAGCCGGCTCTTCACCTCGTCCATGCCGCCGACATCGGCGAGGGTGACCGCGGGCTGCGCCACGGTGCCCGCGTCACGGTCGGTGGCGAACTCGGCGGGACCGGAATCGACGAACGCGGGCGCGATGATGTCCCCGACCTGCTTCTCGGCGGCCGCCCAGAAGTCGTACTCATCGAGCGCCTCCGCCGGCGCAGCGGGTTCCGCGGCATTCGGCAACGCGCCGGCCGAACTGCCCGCCAGCGCGATCGTGCACTGCCGCAGCAGCCCGAGGGCCTGGGCGTTCCCCGGTTCCTGGGTGAGCGCCGCACCACACTGGGCCAGCGCCTCGGTGAACAGGCCGCGCTCGAGCAGAAGTTCGATCACGCGCATGCGCAATGCGAACACGTCGGGGCTGCGGTCCAGTGCCGCGAGCATTTCGAGCAGAACCGGGTCGTCGCTAGGCCGGGGCATGACGTCGCTCCTTCACAGATCGCAGGATCCAGCGCAGGATTTGCAGAGCCAGCGCCCCGAAGACCACGCAGGGCATCGCGACACCGATCGGATCGGCAGAACCGGTGCCGATGGCGAGCAGCACGAGCAGGAACACCACGCAGAGCAGCAGCACCCGCGCGATCGACACCACATCCGTGCGCAGCGTCGACCAGACGTTCGGCCACTGCCGGCGCGGCAGCGAGCGCAGCCCGAAGATCACCACGGCCACCACCGCGGCCAGGCCGGCCAGGCCGATCGAGCGGCCGGGTCCGGTCACCACGTCGAATGTTCGCGACCCGGTCGTCTCCGGTGCGGCGCCGAACAGCAGCACCGCGCCGACCACCAGGAACATCAGCAGGTGCAGGCGCACCAGCGCCCGATGCACCACCAGCCCGATATTGCGCCGGACCAGCGGGCCCATGGCCGCCGGATCGAGTTCGCCGACGCGCAGCAGACCATCGGCCGCCGCGCCCAGCCGTCCCGCCCGCAACCGCACGATCGCCAGATCGTGCGCGGCGGCCGCGTGCGCCGGGTCGATGTCCAGGGCTCTGCCGAACGATTCGGCCGCTTGTCCGGAGGTCCGCAGGCCCGCCTTGCTCTGCTGCAGCAGGATCGATCCGCGCAGCCAGTGCAGGTTGGCGTTCTGCGGCGTCAGTTCCAGCGCCCGCTGAATGGCGGGCAACGCCACCGCCGGATCGGTCCGGGTGACGGTGGCCAGCACCCGATAGTTCGCCGCCGAGTCCGGGCCGAGTTCCACGGCGCGGCGGGCGGCGGCCGCCGCGGCCCGCTCCTCGCCCAGCGCGTTCTGCGCCAGGGCGCGGGCGCGGAGCCCGAACTCGGAATCCGGTCGTACCCGCAGGGCCGCGTCGGCCGCGGCCGCGGCGGCCGGGTAGTCGCCGAGGGACAGGCACGAGTCCGCGAGGTAGGCGGCGGCGGTGGCGTTGTCCGGATCGCTGGCCAATTCCTCGGCGAGCAGCGTGCGGGCGTCGGCGTATCGGCCGAGTTGTTCCAGGTGGATGGCCCGCGCGACGCGCGTGCTCGCCACCGAACCCTCGCTCACCAGACCACCTCGTCTCGGTTTGCCGACCTCCGCGATCCTAAATTTGCAGACCGATCGGTACGAGATCTCGCCGGTTTCCGATACCGAATCGTTTCCGCTGGTCACACGTGGTGAGCCGGAGCACAGTACGGCACCGGAATAGTTCCCGGCGACCCCTCGTTGTAGCTGTTCGTCGACGTCCGGACAGCCCCGGGCCGCACCCCATTCGTCGCTACGAGCGACCACCCGCCGAGAGGCGCTTGTGGGACGTCGACTTCGATCGCCGCCAGGTCCCCCCGCCTGGCGGCGTTCGTCGTATTCGGGGGTCCCGACTCGCGCGGAAGCCCGCCGTGGCACAGGATGCTGAGGTGACTTCACCTGGCGAGGCGTTGCGGCGACGGCTCGGGCTCACCGATTCGGTCGTGCTCGGGCTCGGCTCGATGGTCGGGGCCGGCATCTTCGCGGCCCTGGCGCCCGCCGCCGCGGCGGCGGGGTCCTGGTTGCTGCTCGCGCTGGGAATCGCGGCGGTGCTCGCCTACTGCAATGCGACGGCGTCAGCCCGGCTGGCCGCGCTGTACCCGGTGTCGGGCGGGACCTATGTGTACGGGCGGGAGCGGCTCGGCGAGTTCTGGGGATATCTCGCGGGATGGGGCTTCGTCGTCGGGAAGACCGCGTCGTGTGCGGCCATGGCGTTGACGGTGGGCAGTTACGCCTGGCCGGAACATGCCCGGGTGGTGGCGGTGGCCGCGGTCGTGACGATTACCGCGGTGAACTACACCGGGGTGCGGAAATCCGCCCTGGCCACCCGGATCATCGTCGCGGTCGTGCTCGGCGTGCTGGCCCTGGTCATCGGCACCGCGTTGTTCGGAAACCATTCGGCGGCAACAGCTCTGCCCGGCCGGGTCGGCCCGCGCGCGGTGCTGGAGGCGGCGGGGCTGCTGTTCTTCGCGTTCGCCGGGTACGCGCGCATCGCGACGCTCGGCGAGGAGGTGCGGGAACCGCGGCGGACCATTCCGCGCGCCATCATGATCGCGCTGGGGTTGGCGCTCGTGGTCTACGCGCTGGTGGCCGTGGCGGCGTTGCGCACCCTCGGGTCGGCCGGGCTGGCTGCTGGAGCCGACCCGCTGGCGAGGGTGGTCTCCGTCGCGGGCGCACCGGAATTGGCGCCCGTGGTGCGGGTGGGCGCGGTGCTCGCCGCCACCGGTTCGCTGCTCGCGCTGATCCTCGGGGTATCGCGGATCGTGCTGGCGATGGCGCGGGACCGCTGGTTGCCGGCCGGGTTGGCGGCGGTGCATCCGCGCTTCGGTGTGCCGCATCGGGCCGAACTGGTGGTCGGGGTGATCGTCGCGGTCGTCGCGGCAAGCTTCGACTTGCGTGCGGCCATCGGTTTTTCCTCGTTCACGGTGCTGGCCTATTACCTGGTCGCCAATGTCTCGGCGGCCACCTTGCGCGTGGCGGAGAACCGTCCGGCACGCTGGATCACGAGCGTGGGCACGATCGGGTGCGTGGTCGTCGGCTTCTGCCTGCCGCTCGGTTCGGTGCTCGCCGGGCTGGCGGTGCTGGCCGTCGGAGCCGGGTGGTTCTTCCTGCGCAAGCACGCCGGAACGACGGAGTAATCCCCGTCCGGAGGGCCCGCACCCGTTAGCCTCGATCTTCATGGGGCGCTTCGGTGGATTCCGGACCGGGTTCGCGGCGATCGCACTGGTTGCGGGCAGTGTTTTACCGCCGAGCGCGCAGGCCGCGCCCACCGTGCCGAACGCCGAACGGCACTGCGCGGTGACCTCCGGGCGCGATCTGGAACGCGCCAGACCCGAGCAGGTCGGGCTGGATGCCACGGCCGTCGAGTCGGCGCTGGAATTCGCGGCCGGTCGGAACCGGTTCAACGTGCAGATATTCCGGCACAACTGCCTGATCGGCGCGGGGCCGTCGAACGAGCAGAGTGGCAATGTGGCGTGGAATATCTGGAGTTCCACCAAGAGCGTGGTGTCGCTGGTCTCAGGGATCGCGTGGGACCGCGGCAAGCTCGACCTCGAAGCGCCGATCGGCCGATATCTGCCCGCGGGACTGGGTGATGAGCTACGGCGCTCGATCACCGTGCGGAATCTGCTCACCGAAACCTCCGGGATGCGCGTCGGCGTGTTCACCGAAGGCATCACCGGGGTCATCCCCATCGACCCGAACAGCGCGGTGCAGGCGCTCGGTGTGCCGCTGGACAATCCGCCGGGTACGACCTTCAGCTACAGCCAGCGCAATGTCGACCTGCTCTCCTATGTCATCGAATTGGCGGTCGGCGAACCGCTGCAGCGATTCGCGCAGCGCGAGCTGTTCGACCCGCTGGGCATCCTGCCCGGTGACTACTACTGGGCTCGGGACCGCGCCGGGCACACCTACGGCTACGCGCACCTGCTGATTCCGCCGAACGATTTCGCCAAGATCGGGCTACTGGTGCACAACGAGGGGCGCTGGGGCGCGCGGCGAGTTCTTTCCGAGGCGTATCTGTCGAAGGCGCTGGCTCCGTCGGCGGCCAATCCCTGTTACGGGTATCTGTTCTGGATCGGCGCGGGCTGCGCGGAGATTCCCGACTATCTGCCCGCGGACGCCTACGCGATGTCCGGACTCGGACTACAGAACATCTTCGTCATTCCCAGCCTCGATCTCACGGTGATGTGGACCGGAATCTTCGGCAATGTCAGCCGGTACGGTCCGCAGGGCGTCCTGCAGAACTTCGAGGAACTGCCGCACGAATTCTTCCGGAAACTCATGTCCGCGTTCCCCGGCACCACCGATCCCGGCCCGTACCGCGAACCTCCGGTCCGCGTCGATCCGCGCCGGTATTTCGACGCGGACATCTTGCTCGCGGTCTTCGGTATCGGCCCCTCCGCCTACCCGGGCTGCAACGTCTTCGCCTGCCTGGACTACCCGCTGGCGCCGCCGTTGTCCGGTATCCCGCCCGGTTGTACGGTGCTGGTCTGCCTCGGCCCGGACCCCCGCACGCCCGGTATCCGGTGAAACACGCACCGTGACTGCTGGTGCTTGCCCACCTCGGCGGTCCAGATGGGCGAGAAAACCCGCTCTACAGCTGGGTGACCCAGCCGTGCACCGTGTCGGTGCGCAGCGCGTCGGCGTGCCGTTTGCGCAGAGCTTGGCCGAGCGGTCCCGGTTTGCCGTCGGCCACGGTGCGGCCGTCGACCTCGGTGACGGGGGCGCAGCCCGCGGAGGTACCGGTGACGAAGACCTCGTCCGCGATGTAGAGCTCGGTGAGATCGACCGTGCGTTCCCGCACCGGGATGCCGTCTTCGGCGGCCAGGGTGAGGATGGTGCGTCGATTGATGCCGTCGAGGATGTCGCAGGAGACATCCGGCGTGATGAGGGTGCCGCCGCGCACCAGGAAGATATTGGCGGCGGAGAGCTCGCAGACGTGGCCGTTGCCGTCGAGGAAGACGCAGTCGTCGTAGCCGCTGTCGATGGCGTCCTGTTTGGCCAGCACCGAATTCACGTATGCGCCATTGACTTTGGCGCGCGACGGAATGGCGTTGTCCGGGATACGCCGCCACGGACTGGATTTCAGGCGCATGCCGTGCTGCGGGACGATCGGCGTGGCCGGGTAGATGAACATACTGACCTGGATGTCGCAGCCGCGCACGCGCGTGCCCGGAATCGACTCCACCACATGGACGGTCGCGCGCACGAATACGTCTTCGGTCAGCTCGTTCGCCGCGACGAGCTCGACCGTCGCGGCCCGGAAGCGGTCGTAATCCCACTCCTGGTCGAACCGATCCATCCCGATGATCTTGCAAGACTCCACCATTCGGCGGAAATGGTCTTCCAGCCGGAACACGGTGCGGGCCGATCCCGCCACGAACACGGGGAACACCGTGTAGACGCTCAGTCCGTACAACACCGCCGAGGAGGCCACGCTGACGTGGGCCGCCTCGGCGGGTACGAGTCGATCACCGAGATACACCTGAGGGTAGGGCTTCGCCATCGCCGCAGAGTATCAGTTTCAGTTACGCCGAACGGCCGCGTTGCCGCTCCACCAGTAGCGATCGGTGAGCAGCGGCCCGGCCGCGTCCATCGATGCTTGCAACTCCCTGCGGGCTTGTTCGCAGGCTTCCCGATCCCGCTCCGCTTGCTCCAGATCTTGAACCATGCTCCCCATGATTCGGCCTGCGCCCCACCGCCGTCCACTGATTTTCCGCACCGCCGACAGCGAACGGGCCGCCCGGAATCCGAGCGGCCCGTTCGTGCGGAATGTGCTCAGCGCCGGCTGAGCAGGACTTCGGCGATCTGAATCGTGTTGAGCGCGGCGCCCTTTCGCAGGTTGTCACCCGAGACGAACAGCGCCAGGCCACGACCGTCCGGCACACCCGGATCCTGCCGGATCCGGCCGACCAGCGACTCGTCGGCGCCGGCGGCCTGCAACGGGGTCGGCACGTCGACCAGCCGCACACCGGCCGCGCTCGCCAGGATTTCCTTCGCGCGCTCCACCGACAGCGGCTCGGCGAACTCGGCGTTGATCGACAGCGAGTGGCCGGTGAAGACCGGCACACGCACACAGGTGCCGCTGACCAGCAGATCGGGCAGACCGAGAATCTTGCGGCTCTCGTTGCGCAGCTTCTGATCCTCGTCGGTCTCGCCGGTGCCGTCGTCGACCAGCGAACCCGCCAGCGGGATCACGTCGAACGCGATCGGCGCGACGTAGTTGTTCGGGGCGGGGAACCGCACGGCGCCGCCGTCGTGCACCAGCTTCTCGGCGTCGCCGATCACGGCGCGCACCTGCGAGGCGAGTTCCTCGACACCGGACAGACCGGATCCCGAAACAGCCTGGTAGCTGGAGATGATCAGGCGTTGCAGGCCCGCTTCCTCGTGCAACGGCTTGAGCACCGGCATGGCCGCCATGGTGGTGCAGTTCGGGTTGGCGATGATGCCCTTGACCAGGTTGCGGGTGGCTTCGGGGTTGACCTCGGAAACGACCAGCGGGACCTCGGGATCCTTGCGCCAAGCCGACGAGTTGTCGATGACGGTGACACCGGCCGCGGCGAAGCGCGGGGCCTGCACCCGGGACATGGTGGCGCCCGCGGAGAACAGCGCGATGTCCAAGCCGGTCGGGTCGGCGGTCTCGGTGTCCTCGACGACGATTTCCTGGCCGCGGAACGGCAGCTTCTTACCGGCCGAGCGCGCCGAGGCGAAGAACCGCACCTCGTCGGCCGGGAAGTTGCGCTCCTCCAGCAGTTTGCGCATGACGGCGCCGACCTGACCGGTCGCGCCCACGACTCCTACGCGAATTCCCATGTGTCAGCGCCCCGTTCCCGCGTGCACGACGGCGACCTCGTCGCCGCCGAGGTCGAAGGCCTTGTGCAGGACCTGCACGGCCTCGTCCAACTCGATGTCCTTGACCAGCACCGAGATCCGGATCTCGGAGGTGGAGATGAGGTCGATATTGATGCCGGCCGCGGCCAGCGCCTCACAGAACTTGGCGGTCACGCCCGGGTGGCTCTTCATGCCCGCCCCGACCAGGGAGACCTTGCCGATGTGGTCGTCGAAGATGATCTGCGAGAAGCCGATCTCGTCCTGCTGCTTGGTGAGCATTTCGACGGCGGAGGTGAGATCGCTCTTGGGCAGCGTGAAGGTGATGTCGGTCTTGCCGGTCTCGACCTTGGAGATGTTCTGCAGCACCATGTCGATATTGATCTCGGCGTCGGCGACGGCACGGAACACCTTGGCGGCGTAGCCCGGAACGTCCGGCAGACCGACCACTGTCACCTTGGCCTCGCTGCGGTCGTGCGCGACGCCGGTGAGGATTGCTTGCTCCAAGGGGATGTCCTCCATCGATCCGTAAACGTAGGTGCCCTGCTTGTCGGTGTAGGACGAGCGCACATGCACGGGCACGTTGTAGCGGCGCGCGTACTCGACGCAGCGCAGCATCAAGACTTTCGAGCCGCAGGCCGCCATCTCCAGCATCTCCTCGTAGGAGACCTGCTCGAGGCGCTGGGCGTCGGAGACGATGCGCGGGTCGGCGGTGAAGACGCCGTCCACATCGGTGTAGATCTCGCAGACATCGGCTTCCAGCGCCGCGGCGAGCGCGACGGCGGTGGTGTCGGAACCGCCGCGGCCCAGCGTGGTGACGTCCTTGCTGTCCTGGGACACGCCCTGGAAGCCGGCCACGAGCACGATGGTGCCCTCGTTCAGCGCCTCGCGCAGGCGGCCCGGGGTGACGTCGATGATCTTGGCGTTGCCGTGCGCGCCGGTGGTGATCACGCCGGCCTGCGAGCCGGTGAACGACCGGGCCTCGGCGCCGAGGGAGTGAATGGCCATCGCGACAAGCGCATTGGAGATGCGTTCACCGGAGGTGAGCAGCATGTCCATCTCGCGCGGCGGCGGGGTGACCGCGACCTGCTGGGCGAGATCGAGCAGCTCGTCGGTGGTGTCGCCCATCGCGGAGCACACCACCACCACGTCGTGGCCCTGCTTCTTCGTCTCTACGATCCGTTCAGCGACGCGCCGGATACGCTCGGCGGTCGCCACCGAGGATCCTCCGTACTTCTGAACCACGAGAGCCACGAGAAGGTCCTCCAAATTCGACTAACAGCAGGTAACAGCCACCAAGGGTACCGGCCGGGGTGCACGGGATTTCCCGCTACCTCCCACAGCTGTGGAAATCCGCACAGTCACACATACTCTCGCGCGTCTCGGGGAAGGTTGCCCGATTCACCGCGTACACAGGGGAATGATGGACTCATGAAGAGCTCACTGATCGATGTGCGGACGGGCAACCGGGAAGTCGTGCAGAACATCACACCCCAGTGCGCGGCCTTCGCCAAGGAAGCGGGCGGGGATGGGCTGCTGCATATCTTCGTGCCGCACGCGACCGCCGGCCTCGCCATCATCGAACTCGGCGCGGGCAGCGACGACGACCTGCTCGCCGCACTGCGGGACCTGCTGCCCGCCGACGATCGCTGGCAGCACGCGCACGGGTCACGCGGGCACGGCCGCTCGCATGTGATGCCCGCCCTCATCCCGCCCTACGCGACCGTGCCGGTGCTCGGCGGCGAGCTGACGCTGGGCACCTGGCAGTCCATCGCGCTGGTCGACCTCAATGTCGACAATCCGGACCGTCAGGTGCGCCTGTCCTTCCTGGGCGGTTAGCCGGCCGCGCGGCGGAACCAGCTGACCTGGGTGCCGTTCTGGAAATCCCGGCGGCGCTCCAGCTCGAATCGGGTCGGGTTGAACTGCCCCGTGAACGCGCGGGTGCCGTCCCCCGCGATGCACGGGTAGCTCTTGATGACCAGCTCGTCGATCTCATCGATGAGTTGCGCCGCGAACTGCCCGCCGCCCGCCAGCCAGATGTCCTTGCCGTCCTCTTTCTTCAGCCGCCGCACCAGGCCGGCCGGATCGTCGCGGACCAGTTCGACACCGGGCGCATCGATGCCCTCGAGCGTCGAGGACACGATGTACTGCGTCTTCATGTGCGGGTACGGGCTGGCGATGCCGGCGTCCAGTGCCGGAACGTAGGTGCCGCGGCCCATGATCAGGGTGTCGAAATGCGCCGGGGCGGTGTCGGCCGCGATGCCGAAGTGCGGCCAGAGGTGAGCGGGCAGTGTTTCGGGGTAGTCGCTGCTGAGCCAGGCCAGAAATTCCGGCGAGAGGTCGAAGAAGGAGATGTCGTCGCCGGGGCCGGCGATATATCCGTCGAGGGACATGCCGACGAAGTAGGTGAGCTTTCGCATGGATGGACCTGCTTTCGTTTTCCGGATCGGAGGCGGTCAGGCGCGAGTGAACCAGGTGACCAAGGCTCCGTTGTCGTATTCCTTGCGCTCGACCGGGGCGAACAGCGTCGGCGCGAACTCCCCGGCGAACGCGGAGATGCCGCCGCCCGCGACCACCGGGTAGCTCTTGATGATCATTTCGTCGATCTCCTCGAGCAGCTGCGCCGCGAGGTTGCCGCCGCCGCAGAGATAGATGTCGAGGCCTTCTTCTTTCTTCAGCCGCCGCACCAGGGCGACCGGATCGCCGGGGACGACCTGCACCTTCGGGTCGTCGAGCCGCAGCGTTGTCGACACCACGTACTGCTTCATATGGCCGTATGGGCTGGTGACGCCGTCCGCGAGGCCGGGCTCCCAGGTACCGCGACCGGCGATGACCGTGTCGAAGTGCTTGTTCGGTTCATCCACAGCCATCCCCACGTGGGGGCGGAGGTGGCTGGGGACGAACTCCGGGTATTCGGCGTTCAACTCCGCCATCTGCTCGGCATCCCACGGGTAGAAGTCGAATTCGCCGTTCGGGCCCGCGATGTATCCGTCCAGCGACACCGCAACGTAGTAGACAAGCTTTCGCATGGTGACCGCCTCAACTGTTGTACTCTGCTTGAAGTGATTAGGAATGTAGTACTACGGATGGAGTGGTGTCAAGGTGCGAACTAACCCGGAACGACGGCAAACCCTGCTCGACGCCGCGATCGAAGTCCTGGCCAGCGATGGAGCGCGCGGCTTGACCTTCCGCGCGGTGGACAAAGCGGCGGCCGTGCCCGCGGGCACGGCCTCGAACTACTTCGCCAACCGCGATGATCTGCTGACCCAGGCCGGGGCGCGCTTCTACGAAAAGCTCCAGCCGAGCGCGGCGACGATGGCGCTGCTGTCGGACGGGCCGCGGACGCGCGAGAACATCGTGGTGCTGATGCAAGACGTGGTCAGCCGCATCGAAGCGTTCCGCACCGGGTACCTCGCCCTGCTGGAGCTGCGCCTGGAGGCCACTCGCCGCCCCGAGTTGCGCAAGGTGCTGAACGAACGGGTGCGGGCCGACATCGAGTTCAACGTGCGCAACCACCTCGAATCCGGGATGCCCGGCGACAAGGAGTCTGTGCTGCTGCTCTATCTGGCGTTGAACTGGCTGATCGTGGACCGGTTGACGTTGCCGGAGATATTCACCGAGGAGGAGAGCCGGCACCTGATCGAGGAGGCGGTGCGACGGCTCGTTCCCATCCCTGGTGATGAGCACTCCGGGACGGCGCGCGCGCCGAAGAACTGAGCGTTAGCGATGGCGTTGTCACCGTCGAGCTGTCGTCGGCGACCGGCCCCCGCATCGATCGTCGGCGCGGCCGCCGCGAGCGGGACGAGTTCTGGCAATACGCGCCACGCGGAAGCCGTACGCGCCGAACCGCTTCGGGTTTTGCCCCCGGATTGCGGGGCCGCCGGGAAGAGACTGCTTGGTTGACGTGCGGAGATCGCCTGTGCACAATCGGCCGAGTTGGTTTACGGGGGGTGGAGGTTTGGCATGCGCACGAAAATTGATATTCACTTCACCGTCGATGCGACGCCGACGCATGTCTTCGAGGCCCTGGCGGCCGTCGAAATGTTTCCGGAATGGTCCTCCTACCAGGACGCGCGCGTGGCCACCCGCGACCAGGACAACCGGCCGACCAAGATCTATGTGACCGCCGACGTGCACGGCAGCTCCGACCTGCAGGTCCTGGAGTGGGCCTGGACCGAGGACCGGGTCACCTGGCAGATCATCGACAGTTCACGCGGCATCCGCGGCGGCGGCTGGTTCGAGGTCGCCGAGAGCGACGGCGAAACCCAGGTCTGGTACCACGCGGAAATGCAGACCAAGATCCCGCTGCCCGGACTGCTGATGAAACGGACCCAGCAGCGCTGGCACGAGACCATCGTGGAGAACTTCATCGAGTACGCCGAAAGCTACCCCGATACCGAGAGCTACGAGGCCTACCTGGATCCGGTCTACACCGATCAGGGGTAGCGGTGATGCCCTGAGCGAAAAGGCCCCGGCCGCAATATCTCCGGGCCGCGCGCGACAGCATCGAGTGCGACGATAGGCGCCATGATCGGTAGCAAGCGCGTTCGGTTCCAGCCGATGGCCGAAGGCAGCTCGGTAACCCAGCTCGAATTGTTCTTCGACCTGGTCTTGGTTTTCGCCTTCACCATGGTCACCGCGATCGCCGCGAAACCGACCAGCGCGCAGAACACGCTGCGCGCGCTGCTGGTGCTCGCGGTCATGTGGTGGGTGTGGATCGCCTATTCGTGGCTGGCCAATACGGTGCGCGCCGACGAGGGCGTGACCCGGCTCGCCATGTTCGCGGCCATGGGCGGCGGATTCATCGCCGCGCTCACCATCCCCGAGGCCTTTCAGGACGCACCCGGCGGCTGGCACGGCCCGCTCGTCTTCGCCATTTCCTACCTGGTCGTGCGGCTGGTGCATCTCGGCGTCTACATCATGGGCACCGGCGACGAACCGAAACTGCGCGCCCAGGTGACCAAGTGGGGCATCGGGTCCATCGCCATCGGCGCCACCCTGCTGATCATCGCCGCGACGACCGCGGGCACCGTGCAGATCTGGTTGTGGATCGCCGCCATCGCCGGCGACATGCTGTGGACCAGGATGGCCGGCCTGGAGTGGCGGGTGCGCTCGGCGCGGCACTTCTCCGAACGCTACGGGCTGATCATCATCGTGGCCCTGGGCGAATCCATCGTCTCGATCGGCATCGGGGTGAGCGGGCAACCGATCTCGTGGCCGATCACCGTGGGGTCGATGCTCGGGCTGGCGGTCTCCGGACTGCTGTGGTGGAGCTACTTCGATACCGCGGCGCTCTCGGCCGAGCACGCCCTCGCCACCGCCGGTAAGGACCGACAGGTCCGCATCGCGCAGGACGGCTACACCTACTGGCACTTCCCGATGATCGTCGGCATCATCGGGCTCTCGCTCGGGCTGAAGAAGGTGCTGACGTATGTCAGCGATGCCTCGCACTATTCGCTCACCGACGCGCTGTACGGCATTCCACTGTTCACGCTCTACGGCGGCGTCGTGCTGTATCTGATCGGGCTCGTCGGCTTCAAATATTCCGCGACCGGCCGGATTACGGTGCCGACTCTGGTCGCGGTGGTCGTGCTGCTCGCGCTGATCGCGCCCGCCACGGCCTTGCCCGCGCTGGCGGCGCTGGGGCTGCTGTGCGGTGTGCTGATCGGCTTGGTCGGCTGGGAGACCATCCGCAACGCGCGCCCGCGCGAGCAGATCCGGCACGGGCACGGGTCGTGAGTCAGCTGTTGCGGAGTATGTGCCCCACCGTGTGTTCCGGGGCGGTCGGGCCGTAGGCGGAGGGCGCCACACGCACGCCGGCGTGCACCGCGTCGCGAATCTGGTCGACGTTCTCGCGGATGGCGTCCGAAACGAGCTCGTCGGTGCGCGGGTCGGCCAGCACACCGAACAGAATGCGGAACACCGTGTCGGCGATCAACCGCAGGATCTCGTCGTGGAACGGGATGTAGCGGACCTTGCCCGCCTGCGGGTCGCTCTTGATCAATTCGACGATCATCGCGTCCATTTCGGCGCGGTTCTCCGCCAGCGCGGCCGCGATATTGCGGGTGTAGTGACCGGTGCGCAGCACGTGGGCCACCTCATCCATCACCGCGATCGTCATCGGACGCCTGGTCAGCTCGATAATGGTCGGCAGGAAGCGGTTCACGACGGCCGTCACCACGGGTTCGGCGAAAGCCCGGTCCGCGGCCCGCGCCAGCCGGGCCACAATGACCGCGATTCGCAGTAGCCGCAAGCCGCGCAGCCACGGGCTGGTCACCGGGATCATGCCCAGGACGTCGTACCAGTAGAGGAACGGGAACGTCCACCGCCAGCCCGCCCGAGCCCACCGCCACACGAACTCGAGCGCGAAGACGGCGCAGATCGCGTAGTCGACGGAAACGACTGTGCGCCGGGTGTTCTCGTCGACGGACCAGACCGTTATCCACACCAGCAGCGCGACCGACACCACGGCCAGCACCAGCATGAGGGCATCGACCCACGCCGGTAGCGGCTTCCGCGGATAAACGACACGAGCACCCACAGCAGGATCCCTTCAACGCCGAACGGGCCCCTCCCGTCGCCCGGCCATCGCTCCCCGATGGGCCCGCTCCGCGAGGCTTGCCGCATGAGCGTAATCGCGAAACTCCGCCTGGACAGCGTGTGACGGACAGCTACTTTCCGGCGCGGATGATCGCCTCGATATTGCGTTCCGCCAGCGCGGTGATGGTGAGCGACGGGTTGACGGTGCCGGTGCTGCCCGGGATCGCCGCGCCGTCCATGACGTAGAGGCCCGGGTGGCCGTGGACGCGGCCGTAGCCGTCGGTGGCTCGCCCCAGCACCGCGCCGCCGAGGGGATGGGCGGTGAACAGGGCGTTGGCGTCGTAGCCCAGGGCGCTGTATTCGACCAGGGCGCCGGACTTCTCGGCGATGCGGCGGTCGACGGCGCGGGCCACGCCGACGATGTCGTCGCGGTTCTTCGCCGACCAGGCCAGGCCGACGGCGTCGGTAGACTTGTGGTAGCCGAAGCGCGCGCGGGTGGAATCCAGGACCATGCCGAGCGACGCGAGCGCGCCGGTCTCGAACGGAATACCCGGGATGTACCAGTTTTCCAGCGTGACCGGCAGGCCGGACTCGTCGAAGATGCGGCTGGCGCTCGGCACGCCCTGGCCGAATCCGGCCAAATGGCTTGCCCCACGGGCGAGTACGACGTCGCCGTTGGTGCCCCAGCCGTCGCCGATGTGCTCGTTGAGGTTGGGCAGCGTGCCGGTGGCCTGCGCGCGGACCAGCAGTTCGGAGGTGCCGACCGAACCCGCGCCGAGGAAGAGTTTGTCGCAGGTGAGGGTGCGGGTGCCGAGGACGTCGCCGGTGGGGGCGAGCTTGGTGACGGTGACGACGAACCGGCCCGACGCCTCCTGCGCGATGGTGTCGACCCGATGCCCGGGGTACACGCCCGAGTTCCCGGTCTCCTGGGCGTATTTCAGGTAGTTCTGGTTCAGGTCGAACTTGGCGCCGTTGGAATTGCCCAGGTTGCTGCGTGCCACGGTCGCGGAAGGCTTTGCCGCACCGGACAATTCGGCACGCAGGACATTCCAGTTGAAAATGGAGTCGTTGGCCAGCGGCTGGTAGCCGGCCTTGCGCACCTGATCGTCCCAGGCGCGCGAGTGCGTGAACGGGGACGAACCGTAGATGTCGGCGGGAATCGTGCTGAGCCGCAGCACCTCTCGGACCCGCGGATAGTAGACGCGGTCCAGTTCGCCGTAATCGACGACGCCACCGAAGACATGATCGAAGAACCGCTTCTCCGGGGCCACCATGGCGCCGGTGAAGATCACCGAACCGCCACCCACCGCCGCGGCCCGCCACACATCGATGCCCGGGTAGGTCGTGCAGTCCAGCACCCCACCGAATTTGGTGAACGTCATCGGGACCTTGGTGACGCCCGTGAAGTTGGTGCGATGCCAGAAGCCGCGGCCGTCGGGTAGGTCGTCACCGGTGAAGATTTCGCGCCACGGGTCGTTGGGCCAGCGGGAACCGCGCTCCAGCACGGTGTTCGCGATTCCGGCCTGGGCCAGCCGCAGGGCTGTGACCGCCGCGCCGAATCCCGAACCGATCACGATCGCCTCGGTGTGTTCCGGCGGATCGGCCAGGGGCGCGAAGATCTCCGGCACCCACTCCCGGAACTGGCCGGGCCCGGACGGGTTGGCGGCTGTCGCCGTGCCCGCGCTCAGCGTCGGCCCCGCGGCACCCAGCACCGCGGCAACACCCGCCGCCTTGAACAGCGCACGTCTACGCACCAGGCCACCTCCCTCATCACGCATGGCCGAGCGCAGATTACCTGGAAGACACAGTCCGCCCCAACCGCTCGGCCCGCCAATTTCGGGGGCGCTCCCCCGACCCGGCCCGGAATCAGCCGGCGAAGGGCTGAGTCTCCAGCGCGCAGGTGGCGCCGGGGGCCGGAAGTTGCAGGTCGACGAGGTAGCGCTCGCGCAGGCGGCGGACACACTCGCCGCGGGTGTCGTGACCGTACCCGTCGGAGACCACGACGAGCCGGGCGTTCACCATCTCCTGCTGCGCCCGCTGCGCGAAGACCAGCGGGGTGACCGGGTCGTACCGGTTGTTGATCAACAACGCCGGCTTGTCGGAGCTCAGGGTCCAAGGGCCGGTGTAGCGCTGCGGGTACCCGCCCTCCGGCGCGGGCCAGGCCGCGCACGGCTGATGCTGATACAGCCAGAACGGGCCGTATGCCGCGGCGGCGCCGGTGAATTCGCGGGCGATGGCGGGCCACTGCTCCGGCTGCCGCAGCACGCTGTTGTCCGCGCAGGAGATCGCGGTGTAGGAATCGAGGAAGTCCCAGCCGACGCTGCCGCCGGCGAGGATCGCCTGGACGGTCTCGGGGTTGCCGGCCGGGCCGCGTTCCAGCTCGGACAGCAGTCGCGCCAGCGCGGACCAGCCTTCTTCCGAGTCGTAGAGCAGCAGCGATCGTGCCTGCATGACTTCGGTGTGCTGCACCTGCCTGGCGTGTTCCCGCTCACCGACGGTGATCGGCCCCTGCGCCAATCGCTCCATCAATGCGGAAACCCGCTGCCGCAAAGCCTCTTTCGCCGCCAGCGCGGCGCTCGTTGTGGCAGGTGCGCCGGTGGTCGGCACACCGGTGGCCGGGTCGGCCGGCTGCGCGGTGCCCTGTCCCCGGCGTTCCGGCGTCTGCTCGGGCCCCGCCGCGAAGCCGCAGCGCAACCGTCCCGCCTCGGCACACAGCCGCAGGAATTCACCGAACACCTCGTCGGTGCCGACGGCGGTATCGGTGACCTGCCTGCGGATGTCCTCGGTGTAGACCTCGGGATCGATCATCGAACCGAGCAACAGCGCCCGCACCCGGTCACCGAACAGCGCGCCGTAGACCTGCCCCAAATAGCTTGCGTAGGAACCACCTTCGTAGGAGATCTGGTCTTCGCCGAGTGCGCGGCGCAGCAGATCCAGATCGCGGGCGGCATCCACCGTGGTCAGGTGGGGCAGCAGGTCGGGACTGTGCGCGGCGCAACCCGCGGCCAGCGCCCGGCTGGCGCGCTCGGTGGCCACCTCCTGCTCGGGATTCACCGGCGGAATGCTGGCGGCCAGCCAGAACCGTTCCTGCGCTTGGGCATCGGCGTGGCAGCGCACCTGCGCGCTGCGACCGATCCCGCGCTGATCGAAGGTCAGCACATCGAAGCGGCGGCTGATCTCCCCGGGAAACAGCTCGCCTTTACGCGCCCAATTCACACCGGACCCGCCGGGCCCGCCGGCCGCGGTGAACAGCGTGCCGATCCGGCGTTCGGGTTCCGAGGCGAGCTGGCGCACCACGGCCAGTTCGATCGACGGCCCGTCCGGCTGCTGGTAGTCGCGCGGCACCCTGGCCGTCGCGCACTGGTATCGGGCGAGTTCCGGATCGGCGCACTGAGCCCAGTCCAGCCGCGGCGCGGGGGCGGCGTCGGCTTCGGCGACGAGCTTGGAGACAGCCGCATCGCGCTGTGCCGACAGACCACAGCCGCTCAGAACGGGCAGCGCTACGGCGAGCACCGCCAAGGCCACCAACTTGCTTGCACGCATACGGATCATGGTGTGCCCCACGGCCCTTCGACGTCGTCATCCTTAATGACGAAATCCTCCCGAACCCACCCCGAGACCTGCTGCGCCACCCACCTATTCAGGTCATCAGCAATCGCACCACGGCGATCGCGCCGACCACCACGATGACGCCGCGCAACACAGTCGCCGGCATCTTCCGCCCGACCGTCGCGCCGAGCTGGCCGCCGATGATCGAACCGACCGCGATGAGCGCGGCCGCCCGCCAGTCGACCGTGGCGACGATCATGAAGATCACCGCGGACACCGCGTTCACGATCAGCCCGAGCACGTTCTTCACGCCGTTGAGCCGCTGGATGTCCTCGTGCACGAAGACCCCGAGCAGACCCATCAGCAGCACGCCCTGCGCCGCGCCGAAGTAGCCGCCGTAGACGCCGGCGGCGAAGATGCCGGCGAACAGAATCGGTCCGCCGTGCGCGGGCGGGGCGACATTGTTGGTCTCGCGCCGCTGTTTGACCCAGCGAGCCAGGCGCGGCTGCACCATCACCAGGATCAGGGCGGCGATGATCAGCACGGGCACGATCGCCTTGAACGCCTCCGCGGGGAGGCGCAGCAACAGCACCGCGCCGGTGATACCGCCGATCAGCGAGGCCGATCCCAGTTTCAGCAACCGGGTGCGCTGGCCGGCCAGTTCCTTCCGATAGCCGATCACGCCGCTGACGCCGCCGGGCACCAGGCCGATCGTGTTGGACACGTTCGCGGTAACCGGCGGCAAGCCGAAAGCGAGCAGCACGGGAAAAGTGATCAGGGTTCCCGAACCCACGATGGTGTTGATGCAGCCCGCGGCGATTCCCGCGCCGAAGACGGCAAGCATTTCTAGCCAGGTCATGTGACGTTTCCTCACGTCCCGTCGGGGCCGGGCCCCGTACAAGCGTTCGTTTCGTAAGCGACGCTATCGGGTTCGCCGGTCGCCCGAGCGCCGCCCCCCGTGGATGCACCGGCGCGACCGGGAGATTTCAGCTTTCTTACAGCAACCAGGGACCAGACTCTCCGGGCTCGCGCAGCGCGCGGTAAACTCGCCATCATCATGCAGCGGGCGCTTCTTCTCGGCCGCCGCGACGGGGTCTGACCAGACCGGCTCCCCGTCGCGGGGTTTTGCCGCGTCGGTCGACCTCATAACGGGATCCACCACACCCTGGAGAAATCGCATGTCTTCCGCCGACGCCTTCGTCTCGAGCGCCCCGCGCAATATCACCGCGCCCTCGAAGCCCGCCCCGGCCGACCAGCCCGCCTGGAACGCCCAGAAGAACTCCTCGATGCCCGCCTTCCGGTACCGGCCCTACGCCGAGGAAGTCGAGAACGTCACGCTGCCCGACCGCACCTGGCCGGACAAGATCATCGACAAGGCACCCGCCTGGTGCGCGGTGGACCTGCGCGACGGCAACCAGGCCCTGATCGACCCGATGAGCCCGGCCCGCAAGCGCCGCATGTTCGATCTGCTGGTCCGAATGGGCTACAAGGAGATCGAGGTCGGCTTCCCCGCCGCCAGCCAGACCGACTTCGACTTCGTCCGCGAGATCATCGAAGACGGCGCCATCCCGGCCGACGTCACCATCCAGGTGCTGACCCAGTGCCGCGCGGAGCTGATCGAGCGAACCTTCGAGGCCTGCGCCGGCGCCGCGAACGTGATCGTGCACTTCTACAACTCCACCTCCATCCTGCAGCGCAAGGTGGTCTTCCGCGCCGATCGCGACGCCGTCAAGAAGATCGCCACCGACGCGGCGAAGCTGTGCCTGGAGATCGAGCAGAAGTACCCGGACACCGAGTGGCGCTATGAGTACAGCCCGGAGTCCTACACCGGCACCGAGCTGGAATACGCCAAGGAAGTCTGCGACGCGGTCACCGAGATCGTCGCGCCGACCCCGGCCAAGCCGATGATCATCAACCTGCCCGCCACCGTCGAGATGGCGACTCCGAACGTCTACGCCGACTCGATCGAGTGGATGAGCCGCAACCTGGCCCGCCGCGAGTCCATCGTGCTCTCGCTGCATCCGCACAACGACCGCGGCACCGCGGTCGCCGCGGCCGAACTGGGTTACCAGGCCGGCGCCGACCGCATCGAGGGCTGCCTGTTCGGCAACGGTGAGCGCACCGGCAATGTCTGCCTGGTCACCCTGGGCATGAACCTGTTCTCCCGCGGCATCGATCCGCAGATCGACTTCTCCGACATCGACGAGATCCGCCGCACCGTCGAGTACTGCAACCAGCTGCCGGTGCACGAGCGGCACCCGTACGGCGGCGACCTGGTCTACACCGCGTTCTCCGGTTCGCACCAGGACGCCATCAACAAGGGTCTGGACGCCATGAAAGCCGCCGCGGACGCGGCGGATTCGGATGTCGACGACATCACCTGGGAGGTGCCGTACCTGCCGATCGACCCGAAGGACGTGGGCCGCACCTACGAGGCCGTCATCCGGGTCAACTCGCAGTCCGGCAAGGGCGGCGTCGCCTACATCATGAAGACCGACCACGGCCTGGTGCTGCCGCGCCGGCTGCAGATCGAGTTCTCCCAGGCGATCCAGCGGATCACCGACGGCGAGGGCGGCGAGGTCACCCCGAAGGTGATGTGGGACGTCTTCTCCGACGAGTACCTGTCGCCGATCCGGCCGCTGGAGCGGATCCGGCAGAAGGTCACCGCGTCGGAGACCGACGGCGGCGTGGACTCCATCACCGCCGTGGTGAAGGTCGACGGCGTCGAGCAGGAGATCACCGGTGCGGGCAACGGGCCGCTCGCCGCGTTCGTCGACGCCATCGCGGCCGTCGGCTACGAGGTGCGCGTACTGGATTACTCCGAGCACGCCATGTCCGCCGGTGACGACGCGCAGGCCGCGGCCTATGTGGAGTGCGCGATCGGCGACAAGGTGGTGTGGGGAGTCGGTATCGCCACCTCGATTACCACCGCCTCGCTGCGGGCCGTGGTGTCCGCGGTCAACCGCGCTTCCTAAGGGACTGTAAAGGCCCGGACGTTCGGGGCGTCCGGGCCTTTCCTCCTGCATATACCACCGTCAATACCTCGGCGCGGCGCCATGAACCGCGTGCTAGCGTGGATTCGCACTCAAGCGCCGAGCTCTCTGCTCGATTCCCGAGCAGATGGGGGAACTGTGACAAACAACGACCACAACCCGACCTCCCCGCCCTGGCTGCAGAGTCCGGCGGCTGGGCCTGCCACAGATATGGCGGAAGAGACCAGCGAGTCGTCCGCGGCGCCGGAGGAGATCTCCGAGCCGGCCGCCGACGCCGCCGACCCGGACAGCGCCGAATCGGCCGTCGAGCCGTCGTCCGAGAATCCCGAAGCCGAACCCGAACTCGTGGCGCAGCCGGAGGCCGGGCAGTTCGCCGGTTTCGCGGCCGGCCCGGCGGACCAGACTCATGTCTACGGTGCCGGGGCGCCCCAAAGCTACGGCCCGCCCGAGGGTTTCGCGCCGCCTCCGCCCCCCGAGGGTTTCGCGCCGCCACCACCGCCGGAAGGGTTCGCGCCGCCGCAGACCTACGGCGCTCCGCCGGAGCAGCCGCAGTTCGACGCGGGCCACGGACAGTTCGTGCCGCCCAACCCGTATCAGCCCACCGCCCAACAGGTTCCGGAGACCCATCAGGGCGCGCGCTACGGTGATGAATACCGGCAGGAGATCGGGCCCGACGGCCTGGTCCGCCGGGTACCGCAGGAGAGCGCGCCGCCGGAAGGCAATGCGCCGCAGGAGCCTTCGGACGGACCGATCTACAGCTGGGCGCCACCGCCGCCCCCGCCGATGCAGCAGTCGTTCCAGCCGCCGCAACCGCCGCCGGGCATGGGCGATCCGAACAGTCCGGGTCAGTCCTGGCAGGGTGGCCCACCGCCGCAGCAACAGCACATGTTCCAGCAGCAGCCCGCGCCGAACGGTCCGGGCGGGTTCTCGCCCCCCGATGCTCCCGGCGGCTTCGCCGGTCCGCAGGGCCCGGGAGGTTTCGCCGGTCCCGAAGGCCCCGGCGGTTTTTCGGGTCCCGGTCAGCCCTGGCAGGGCGGCCCGCCGCCCGGACAGCAGCAGCCGTTCCAGCCGCAGCACATGGCACAGCCGGGTCAGCCCGGACACTCGGTCAATGACCTCAACCTGTTGAAGCGCGCCCGCAAGGCGCCGCGCAGCGGGTGGCGACGCGCGGTGCACAAGGTCTCCGGCGGCGTGATCAACCCGGGCGAGTCCGCGGCCGATGTGGTCTACCGCGATCTCGTCGAACGGGTGAACCAGCCGGTGCGCGGCGACTACCGGATCGCGATCCTCTCGCTCAAGGGCGGCGTCGGAAAGACCACCACCACGGTGGGTCTCGGCTCCACGTTCTCCTCGCTGCGCGGTGACCGCGTCATCGCCATCGACGCCAACCCCGACCTGGGCACGCTCGCACACCGGGTGCCGCGGCAGACTCGTTCCACCGTGCGCAACCTGCTCGAGGACGACCACATCTCCCGCTACTCGGACGTGCGCGCACACACCTCGCAGGCGCCGAGTCGCCTGGAAGTGCTTGCCTCCGAACAGGATCCGGCGGTCTCCGAGGCGTTCAGCGAGGCCGATTACCGCAAGGCGATCGGCATCCTGCAGTCGTTCTACAACATCATCCTGACCGACTGCGGCACCGGCCTGATGCACTCGGCCATGTCCGGCGTCCTGGATATGGCCAGCTCCCTGGTGCTGGTCACCTCGCCCGCCATCGACGGCGCCCGTTCCGCCTCGGCCACCCTGGACTGGCTCGATCACCACGGATACGGCAAGCTCGTCGAGCGAACCGTGGTGGTGGTCAACGCTTCTCGCCGCGGCGCCTCCACCGTCGACCTGGACCAGTTGCGCAAGCTGTTCCTGGACCGCACCCGCGCGGTGCAGGTGGTCCCCTTCGACGACCACCTCGCCGAGGGCGCGGAAATCGATCTGGAATTGGTCAGCAAGCCGACCCGGCGCGCGCTGCTCGAGCTGGCGGCGATGGTCGCCGACGACTTCGGCTACATCAACTCCCAGCAATACCGTCCGGGCCCGCCCATGGGACGGCACTGACTCGGGTCTGAACGCCGTGTCCGAATCCGGCCAGACATCGGATGGTCACCTCCGTTGAATAGGTTTCATGAGCGAAACCGAAACACGGACAACCAGAACGGCCCTGGTCACCGGCGCGAGCCGGGGCATCGGCCGTGCCATCGCTGAACGATTGGCCCGAGACGGTGTCCTGGTAGCGGTACATTTCGGTCGGAACGACGCGGCAGCGAAAGAGGTAGTCGCCGGGATCGAGGCCGAGGGCGGCCGGGCTTTCGCGGTCGGTGGTGACCTCGGCGGCACCGACTTCGCCGCCCTCCTGGCCGACATGGACGCGGGCTTCGCCGGCTTCGGCGCACCCACCGGACTGGACATCCTGGTCAACAACGCGGGCATGACCGTCATGAAAGGCGTCGACACCATGACGCCCACCGAATTCGACACCCTCTTCGCCACCAATGTCCGCGCCCCGTTCTTCCTGGTGCAGGGCCTCCTCGACCGGCTCCGTGCCGGCGGCCGGGTGGTGAACCTGTCCTCGGCCGTCACCCGGTTGGCGGTCCCCGACATCCTGGCCTACACGATGACCAAAGGCGCCATCGACAGCTTCACCCGCGTCCTCGCCCAGGCCCTCGGCCCGCGCGGCATCACCGTCAACGCCGTCGCCCCCGGCTATGTCCTCACAGACATGAATGCCTGGCTCATCGACAATCCCGACGGTCAGCGCGAAGCCTCGTCCAATGTCGCCCTCGGTCGGGTTGGCCGCCCCGGCGATATTGCCGACATCGTCGCCTACCTCGTCGGCGACGACGCCCGGTGGATCACCGGGCAAACCCTCGACGCCAGCGGCGGGACCGCCCTGTGAGCGGATAGGCCCTGCTGCGCCGCAGGTGATCGGGACGGCGACGAGCTCGCTGATCCAGCGACGGCCAGTAGGCCACCTAGTCGTCGGTGATCTTCGCGGCCGCGGTTCGGAAAGCCGCGAGGACCGTGGCGATGGCGGGGCTCTTGTCGGCGTGCGGGCGGGTGGCGAGTTCGTAGAGGCGGGCGGCGCGGACGCCGGAGAGCGGAAGCATGACCAGGTCCGGGTGCGCGACGGCGAAGCGGGGCATCAGGGCGATGCCGTAACCGGACAGCACCAAGGTCTCGATGACGCGGAAGTCGTTGAGCCGCTGCGCGATCCGAGGCCGCACGCCGGTGAGGGTGGCGATGGAGCGGAGCACGTCGTCGACCGGGAAACCGCCCCGGACGCTGATCCAGGTCTCGTCGGCCAATTCCGCGGGCGTCACCGCGGTGCGGTGCGCGAGCGGATGATCCGGCGCGACAAGGACATCGGTGGGCTCGCGCATGAGCGGCCGGGTGGCGACGCGCGGGCCCGCGAGCGCCGGCCCGCGTTCGTCCCGGTGGGTGAGGACGACGTCGTAGTCGGCGAGCAGGCGCGAGACCTCGGTCGGCGGGGCGTCCTCGTCGGCCGCCATCACCTCGACGCCGCTGTCGGCCAGCGCGGGCAGCAGATGCGGCAGCAGCAGCGCGGCTCCGGACGGGAAGAGCGCGACGCGCACCCGGCCGCGCGGTGAGGCCCGGTAGTGCGACATCTCGGCGATCGCGCGGTCCATGGCGGCGAGCACTTCGTCGGCGCGGACGACCAGCGCGTGGCCGGCGTCGGTGAGCCGGATCCGGCGGCCGTCCGGTTCCAGCAGCGCCACTCCGGCTTCCTTGGCCAGCACCTTCAGCTGCTGGGAGACCGCGGACGGTGTCATCGACAGCGCCTCGGCTACCCCGCCGATGGTGCCGCGGTCGGCGAATTCCCGCAGCACCCGCAGGCGATCCACCGACATCTGGGACATGATCGTGCTCACTCTCAGCTTTCTCTTATGCGTCCTACCTGCGCTGTAAAGCATAGCTACAGTGATCGTGCAGATTAATTCGATTGTTCTGAAGATTGCCGGATCGGACCATGGGTGCGTGACCACTCGTGACCGCCTGATCGGCCTCTCCGTCGTCCTGCTGTGGGGCGTGAACTTCATCGCCATCCGGGTGGGCCTGGACCATTTCCCGCCGTTCTTCTTCGCGGGTCTGCGGTTCGCCGTGCTGGCGATCCCGGTCGTGCTGTTCGTGCCGCGCCCGCAGGTGCCGCTGAAGTGGCTGCTGCTCTACGGTTTCGGGTTCGGCACGCTGCAGTTCGCGTTCCTGTTCAGCGCCATGCGGGCGGGCATGCCGACCGGGCTGGCCTCGCTGGTGCTGCAGTCCTCGGCGCCGTTCACCGTGGTGCTGGGCGCGATCTTCCTGCGGGAACGGCTGCGGCCGATCCAGCTGGCCGGTCTCGGGGTCGCGGTGGCGGGCATGGTGGTGATCGGGGTGGACCGGGCGCAGTCGGCCGCGCTGCTGCCGCTGCTGCTCACCCTGGCCGGCGGATTGGGCTGGGCCTTCGGCAATCTGGGTTCCCGCAAGGCCGCCGCCGGAGGCGGAGTGAACACGATGCACCTCACGCTGTGGATGGCCGTGGTGCCGCCGCTGCCGCTGTTCGCCCTGTCGGCCGTGGCCGAGGGACCGACCGCCGGGCTGCACGCCCTGACCGATTTCAGCGCGGCGAGCTGGTGGCACGCGCTGATCGCCGTCGCCTACATCGCGGTGCTGGCCACCGTGGTCGGTTCGGGTATGTGGACCTATCTGATGAGCCGCTACCCCGCGGGCACCGTCGCACCCCTGACACTGCTGGTGCCGGTGGTCGGCATGGGCGCGGCCTGGGCCGCCCTCGGCGAGACGCCCTCGGCCTGGGAGGTGATCGGCGGCCTGATCGTCATCGCGGGCGCTTTCACGGCGACCACGGCCGGTCGCCGCGGGAAAGCGGCCGCGCCGGAACAGGTCGCGGCACTCGACCCGACCCCGGCCGCCGATGTCGAAGCGAGCCCGACCCTCGCCAAAGCCTGAGTAGTGCGCGTGTCACGCGGCGGTTTGCCGGGAACGCGCTCGCATAACCGGCTGATGCCGGTAGGGTCGGTCGCCGTACACCTGTGAACGGCTGGAGCGCTGTGCAGTCGGCCGCGGCGAAGTCGGGAGGGTGGGTCTCGAGCTTCGGGATCGCCGCTTTACAGTGGTGCGGCGGGGGACGTGGCGGCGGCGAGGCTAGGCAGCGAAGAAGCTCATGGCAGAACAGCGGTGGACCGTTTCGCGGCGCTCGGTGCTGCGCGGGGCGGCGGCAGTGGGGGTTGCGACAGCTACCGGAACGGCAGGGGCCGGGCGCGCGACGGCGAACCCGGGCGGACCTCGGGTCGCGGTACTCGGCGGTGGCGTAGCGGGTTTGACCGCGGCGCACGAACTGGCCGAACGCGGATTCCAGGTCACCGTGTACGAGCGGCGGGCCCTGGGCGGGAAAGCGCGCAGCATCCCGGTGCCCGGCACCGGGACCGGCGGGCGGCCGGACCTGCCCGGCGAGCACGGCTTCCGCTTCTTTCCCGGCTTCTACCAGCATATTCCGGACACCATGCGCCGGATTCCGTTCGCGGGCAACCCGAACGGCGTCTGGAACAACCTGATCAACGTTCCCGAGGCGCGGTTCGCCCGCCAGGACGGCGACGACTTCCGGCTGCCGCTGGGCCGCCGTGCCGCTATCGCCCCCACACCGGAGATCTTCCAGGAAACCGTCGGTGCCGCGCTCGCCACGGCACTGAAAATGCCTGCCGCCGAAGGGTTGTACTTCGCCAACCGGCTGCTCGTGTACTACACCAGTTCCGATGCCCGCCGGTTCGGGCAATGGGAGCACATGTCCTGGTTCGACTACGTCGGCGGGCACCGGCGTTCGCACGAATTCCGCGCCCTGCTCTCCCGCACGCTGACCAGCATCATGGTCGCCGCGAAGGAGAATGTCGCCAGCGTGCGCACCATCGGCAATATGGGCGAGCAGTTCCTGGGCAATCCGTTCGAGGTCGGTAATGACGGCGCGCTCGACCGGGTCCTCAACGGCCCCACCAACGCGGCGTGGATCGATCCGTGGACGCGGCGGCTGGCCGAGCTCGGCGTGCGCTTCGCGCTGGACGCGGAAGTGCGCGGACTTCAGGTGCACGACCGGCGGATCGCCGCGGCGCGGGTCGTCGAGAACGGAGTGCAGCGCACCGTCGACGCCGACTATTTCGTCGTCGCGCTGCCCGCCGAGCAGGCGCGCGCCCTCTGGTCTCCCGACGTGCTCGCGGTGCGACCCGAATTGGCCGCCATGGACCGGCTTTTCGTCGACTGGATGGCGGGCATCCAGTTCTATCTGCGCACGCCTGCGGATATCTCTCGCGGGCACACCGCCTATGTGGACGCACCGTGGTCGCTGACCTCGATCAGCCAGAACCAGCTGTGGAACTCGAAGTTCACCGGATTCGGCGACGGTTCGGTGCAGGACTGCCTCTCGGTCGACATCTCGGACTGGAACACCCGGGGCGTGCTGTACGGGAAACCCGCCAAGGAATGCACCCACCAGGAGATCGCACGCGAGGTATGGGCGCAGATGCGCGCGCACGTCGGCGACGCCCTGCGCGATGACGCGCTGCATTCCTGGTTCCTGGATCCCGGCATTTCCTGGCAGGGCGGTCACAACACCAATGCCGATCCGCTGCTGATCAATACCGCCGGTTCCTGGGAGTGCCGCCCCGAGCCGCACGGAGCGCTCGAAAACCTCTTCCTCGCGGGCGATTACGTGCGCACCAATGTCGACCTCGCGACCATGGAGGGCGCCAGCGAATCCGCGCGCGCCGCGGTGAACGCGCTGCTCGAGGTCGCGGGCTCGAACGCGGAACGCTGCCGGAAATACACGCTGTACCGCTCCGCGGAACTCGAGCCGCTGCGGCGGCAGGACGCGGACCGCTATGCGAGCGGTCTGCCGAACATCTTCGACACACCTCTGTGAAGACACGAAAAACTTAGTGCCACCAGCGGTCTCGCAATGCTTGAATGTCCTATGGGCGAGATCACCGACACCACCGAGATCACCGACCCGGCGGACCTGCGCCGCCTCCTCGGCGAGCCCGTCCCCCGCGCGATCACCAAGGAACGTCTCGCCCTGCATCCCAGGGACCGGGACTGGATCGCCACCTCCCCTTTCGTGATTCTCGCCACCAGCGATGCCGACGGCAATTGCGACGCCTCGCCGAAAGGCGACCCGGCGGGTTTCGTGCGCGTCCTCGACGACCACACCCTGGCCGTCCCGGAACGTCCGGGCAACCGCCGCGCCGACGGCTACCTCAATATCCTCGCCAACCCGCACGTCGGCCTGATCTTCCTGGTCCCCGGCCGCCGGGAGACCTTGCGCGTCAACGGCCGCGCCCGCCTGGTCCGGGACGCGCCCTATTTCGATGACATGGTGGTCCGCGGTCACCGCCCGATCCTGGCCGTCGAAGTCGACATCGAGCAGATCTTCTTCCACTGCGCCAAGGCGTTCATGCGCAGCCACCTCTGGGAGCCGGAGAAATGGCCGGTCAGCACCCTGCCCGGACCGGCCCAGCTGGTGAAGGAATTGCAGCCGGAGGTCACCGAATCCGTCGAGGAACTCGAGCACTATTACCGCCCCGAGAATTACGAGCCCAAGCTCTACCAGGGTTGACGCGTGGCGAGCCGCACAATGGGCCAGCGCGCCAGGGCATCGGGATCGGGCACTGCATAGACTCGCCCCGTGGCAGACATAACGGTGCGTGGGCGGATTGCCCTGCGAGCCGCGGCGGCGGCGTCGTGGGCCTCGCAGAAAGCCGGGCGCGGCAAGGGTTCGATGATCGGCGGCCTGATCGCGCTGAAGATCGATCCGACCATCATGGATCAGCTCGGCCGGGGCCGGCGGACGGTGCTGGTCACCGGCACCAACGGCAAGTCCACCACCACCCGGATGACCACCGCGGCGCTGGGCACCCTCGGCACGGTGGCCACCCAGGCCGACGGCGCGAATATGGACGCGGGCATCGTCGCGGCGCTGAGCCTGCATCAGGGTGTGTCCTTGGCCGCGATCGAGGTCGACGAACTGCACCTGCCGCACGTCACCGATTCGCTGAATCCCGCTGCAGTCGTGCTGCTCAATCTGAGCCGCGACCAGCTGGACCGGGTCGGCGAGATCAACATGATCGAACGAAAACTGCGCGCGGGCCTGGCCCGGCATCCGGACACCGTGGTCATCGCCAACTGTGACGACGTGCTGATCACCTCCATCGCCTACGACCACCCGAACGTGGTGTGGGTGGCCGCGGGCAGCGGCTGGGCCATGGACGCCACCAGTTGTCCGCGCAGCGGCGAACCCATCCGCTGGGAGGGCGAACACTGGCGCAGCACCGGAGCGGATTTTGAACGCCCCCAGCCGGATTGGTGGCTCGAGGGTGATGACCTGCGCGGGCCCGGCGACATTCGGCTGCCGCTGACGCTGGCGCTGCCCGGTCGCGCGAACCGGGGCAATGCCGCGCAGGCCGTGGCCGCCGCCGTCGCACTCGGCGCCGAGCCCGCCAAGGCCGCCGAGGCCACCGGCACCGTGCGTGAGATCGCGGGCCGCTACCGCACGGTGCAGGTCGGTGATCACGAAGCGCGGCTGCTGCTGGCCAAGAATCCGGCCGGGTGGCAGGAAGCCCTGTCCATGATCGAGCCGACCTCGGCGGGCCTGGTGATCGCGGTGAACGGGCAGGTTCCCGACGGTGAGGATCTGTCCTGGCTGTGGGATGTGCGCTTCGAGCATTTCGAGGGCGTCCAGGTGGTCGCCGCCGGGGAGCGCGCCACCGATCTCGCGGTCCGTCTCACCTACGCCGGTGTCGAGCACACCACGGTGCCGGATCCGTTGCGCGCCATCGCTTCCTGCCCGGCCGGGCATGTCGAGGTGCTGGCCAACTACACCGCGTTCCGCGACCTGAACCGCGATCTGGAGGCGCGCAAATGAGTGACTCGACCGTGCGTATCGGCTTGGTGCTGCCGGATGTGATGGGCACCTACGGGGACGGCGGCAACGCGCTGGTGCTGCGCCAGCGGCTGCGCATGCGCGGCTACCAGGCCGAGATCGTCGAAATCACGCTGGCCGACCCGGTTCCCGACTCACTGGACATCTACACCCTTGGCGGAGCCGAGGATTCGGCGCAGCGCCTGGCCACCCGCCACCTGCGGCGCTATCCCGGCCTGCAGCAGGCGGCCGCGAAAGGCGCTCCGGTGCTGGCCATCTGCGCCGCCATCCAGGTGCTCGGCCACTGGTACGAGACCTCCACCGGCGAGCGGGTCGACGGCGTCGGCATGATCGACGTCACCACCGCGCCGCAGACCACCCGCGCCATCGGCGAGGTCACCACCACCCCGCGGCTGGCCGGCCTGACCGCGGCGCTCACCGGATTCGAAAACCATCGCGGCGGAACGACGCTCGGCCCGGACGCCACCGGACTGGCGCGCGTCACCCGCGGCGTCGGCAATGGCGTCGGCGACGGATTGGAAGGCGTAGTCCAGGGTTCGGTGATCGGAACGTACATGCACGGTCCGGCGCTGGCGCGTAATCCGGAATTGGCGGATTTGCTGCTGGCGCGCGCATTGGGTGTGCAAGACCTGGAACCATTGCCACTTCCGGAAGTTGAGCAACTTCGTCGTGAACGATTGCGCGCCTGACAGCGAAATCGCTGTCCTGCGCATTACTCTCGTCGTTCATGACGACAATCACACAGGAGCGCGCAACCGCGAACGGTGAGCAACCCGAAGAGTCGGGTCGTCAGCGGTTGTCCAACCGGTTATGGTCATTCCGGCCGCGCCCGCTGCACGCCTCCGCGGTCGTTTCAGCTGTAGTGGCGTGGAAGGCATTCGAGATGTCCTTCGCGGCACTACACAATCTCGCGGTGCACAATCTCGTGGAGCCGAGACTGGCTTCGAACGTCCCCTTGGCGATCGACGGTTTGATGGTCGGCTCCATTGTGGCCACCGCGTCGTTCCGCAAGAACAGCCTCGGCTGGTGGTATGCGACAGCGCTGTTCGCGCTGTCCACCCTGGTGTCGGTGGCGGGCAATATCGAATACGCCCGCGAGATCGGCGGCGGCATCGTGGCTTTGGCGATTTACGCCGGTATGCCGTTGACGATGCTTTTCGCCGTGCACCTGACGCTGCTGCTGTGGTCGCGGAGCCGGGAAGCGAAATTGGATGCGGCCCAACAGATCGCGGTCGCCGAAAATCCGCCACCGGAGAACACGACCGATCAGCGCTTGGCCGCCTGGGTGGACACCAACACCGACGGAATACGGATCGACGAGGTTTTCGAGGCCGAGCACGCGGCGCTCACCGCGGCCGTCGCACCGAGCGTGCAAATGCGCGTCAGCCCGCTCGCCGCGGCCGCTCAGCAGGCGAACCTGATGGCGCAGGGCCAGCACACCAATCCCACTGCGCGCAAATTGGTTACGACCGGCGGACCGCAGTGATCCGAATTCGAACACACCGCTGCACAGGGCGCTGACCTGCAACGTCGCGCGTTAGACTCACGCTTTGCCGCATAAGCAATCCCCAGCCACGCTCAAATACTTCGATGGAGTAGCACGATGGCGCTTACAGTCTGGCAGGACCAAGGTTTCGATCAGTTCCGTGATGTCGCACGGCGGCTGGCTTCGGTAATTCAGTGCAGCGACGACCGATCCGCCGCACTGCACCAATTCACCGAGGGGACCAGGAACGGAGAGGCCTTCACCGAGTTGTTGATCGAGTGGTCCGGCCGCTGGTTCAACGAATCCGGCGGTCAGCAGATCCTGATCGGCCCCGAAATGTTCTGGTTGCTGTCGGAACCGGACCCGCGCAGGGCGATTCGCTCCCAGATTCCGGGCGGCGACGGACGGGAAACCGAACCGACGCCGGGCCAGCGCGGCCGCAAATTGCTGTTGGTCTGTGTGCTCGAGACACTGGCCCAAACCCAATGGCAGCAGCCGGAACCGGTGGAGGACAAAATTCCGGTGCTCAACGGTGTCGGCATCAACGGAATGGTCTGACAACTGGATCCCCGGCGCGCGGCTCGGCTTTCTCGCCGAGCCGCGCGCCTATCTTTAGGCGCGGACTTCGACCAAGATCAGGGGTATGGCAGACGAGATCACCGGCCCCACCCGCAGCACCCACATCGATGAGCTCGCCGCGACGGAGATCGGGCCGGGCATCCACGTTCGGGAATTGCCCGGCACCACCGGTATTCGACCCTGGGTCATCGATCTGGCGCCGGGCGCGGAATGGCCCGCCGTCGACGTGCACGCCACCTGCGGGGAGGCCTATTACGTCATCGAGGGCGTCATTCGCGACGGTGATCGCGACTATGGTCCCGGCTCGTATCTCTTCTTCGAACCCGGCACCGGTCACCGCCCCGCCAGCGAAACCGGCGCTCGTGCTTTCGGCTTCAACTACGACCTGCCGAAAGCCCCCTGAACTGCGCACTTTCCCGACACGCAGCTGATGTCCCACCCCTGCGCCAGGCCTGGTGATAGGACCGTAGGAACAACCGATCTCGCCCAGGAGGTCTGAATGCGACTATCGCCTTGCCATTCCTGCGCATCCGCGATCGACCATTGTCACGGCACCCTCATCGTCCACCCCGCCCGCCGGCCCGAATGCACCGACGACGTCTGCATCGACCCGGAGCACGCCCGGCACACCTTCATCGTCGACTGCGCCGATATCGCCGGCGGCTGCCCCTGCACCGAGACCGAATCGTCCCCGCGCACCGCCGGCGACAGCCTCCCGTAGCCTGGCCCGGGTGAACTACGACCATGTCTTGTTGCCGTCCGGGGCCGCCACCATCGCCGATGTCGACGACTACCTGACCGGGCAGCAAGGGCTGGCCGAGGACCCTGTGGTCGCGACCATCGCGGCGGAGTTGAACAAGCGCGATGCCGAACTGCCCGAGGCGGACACCTTCCTCGGCGCCGAGTCCGTCGGCGGGGCGCGGACCGGCACGGTGCTGCATGTGCCGTGCCCGTACGACGCGATCGGTTTCGTGCGGAATCTCCTGTTCGAGCTGGCGACCCCGCACGGGTACGCCGTGTACGACCCGCAGCTGGCGTGGTTGATCGATCCGGCGGAACGCGTCGACGTCGAGGTCACGCACGGCGGTGCGGGCGATTTCCCCTATCTCACGAAAGCTCTGCTGGAGCAGTGGGTCCCGGAGCTGTCCGACCCCAACCCGTTCTTGATCGCCGAGCGCGCGCCGGAACACTACATCCAGACCTATCGCGCCGCCGACGGCGAATACACCGTCGAATATCGCGACGGGTCCGCCACCGAGCACTTCGGCCTGCGGACCTCCGACCCCGCCGAGGTCTGCGCCCTGATCTGGGCCTGGGCGACCGGCGAGCCCGGCACCGCGCACTGGATCCGCGTCGAGTTCTGACCTACTGGTTCTGCACGGCCAGCCGCCCGGCCAGGGCGATGAACGACACACCGAAGATCCGGCGCATCCAGGTGACGACGACCGGCCGGGTGATGACGTGATTGCGCACCGCGGCGGCGCAGGCTCCGTACACCGCGAACACCGCGAAGGTGGCGAGCATGAAGATGCCGGACAGCTCCAGCATCCGGGCCAGCGCATTCGGCGAACCGCTCGGCACGAACTGGGGCAGGAAGGCGAAGAAGAAGATCGTCAGCTTCGGGTTCAGAATGTTCAGCAGGACCGCGGAGGTGATCACCTTGCGCGCCGACGGAGCCTGGCCCGCCGCCTGCTCCGGCACCGCGAGCGCACCCTTGTCCCGGAAGGTGTTCCAGGCCATGTACAGCAGGTAGAGGACACCGAGGTACTTCAAGGTCTGGAAGGCGACCGCGCTGGCGTTGAGCACCGCGGCCAAGCCGGTGATGGCGGCGAGCATGTGCGGGACGGTGCCGAGCGTGCAGCCGAAAGCGGCGATCACGCTGGCGCGGGTGCCCCGGGACAGCCCGGCCGCCAGCGTGAACAGCACACCGGTGCCCGGGGTCGCGCAGATGACGAGCGTGGTCAGCAGGAATTCGATGCTCATCCCCCGCACAGTAACGCGCCCGAACCATTCCGCAACCCCGGAAAGAGTTGCGTATCTTTATGTTCGGTCAGAGCACGCGGCGTCCGGAGAGCGCCCGGCCCAGGGTGAGCTCGTCGGCGAATTCCAGATCGCCGCCCATCGGCAGGCCCGACGCCAAACGCGTGACGCTGAGCCCCGGAAAATCGCGGAGCATGCGCACCAGATAGGTGGCCGTCGCCTCGCCCTCGGTGTTCGGGTCGGTCGCGATGATCACCTCGCTGACATCCACGCCGTCCTCCTGATTGCCGATGCGCCCCAACAGTTCCCGGATCCGCAGTTGATCCGGCCCGACTCCGCTGAGCGGATCCAGCGCACCGCCGAGCACGTGGTAGCGGCCACGGAACTCGCGGGTGCGCTCGATGGCCTGCACGTCCTTGGGTTCCTCGACCACGCAGATCATGGTGCGGTCGCGACGCGGGTCGGCACAGATACGGCACAGCTCGTTATCCGAGACGGTGCCGCACACCACGCAGAACTGCACGCCGTCGCGCACCTTCTGCAGCGCGGCGGTGAGACGATCGATATCGGGCGGCTCCACCGACAGCAGGTGAAACGCGATGCGCTGCGCGCTCTTCGGCCCGACACCGGGCAGCTTGCCCAGTTCGTCGATCAGATCCTGGACCGGACCCTCGTACAACGGTTACCTCAGAATCCGGGGAGGCCGGGAATGCCGCCGCCCATGCCGCCGGAAAGCGGGCCGAGCTTCTCGGCCGCGAGATTCTGCGCGTTGGACATCGCGTCGTTGATCGCGCCGATCACCAAATCCTGCAGGCCCTCGACGTCCTCCGGGTCGACCACCTTCGGGTCGATGGTCAGCGAAACCACCTCACCGGTCGCCTTGATGGTGGCCTTGACCAGACCGCCGCCGGCCTGACCCTCGACCTCGGACGCCGCGATCTCGGCCTGCGCCTCCATCACCGCCTGCTGCATCTGCTGCGCCTGGGCGAGTAACTGCTGCATATCGAACTGACCACCGGGTTGCACGGCTTGTCCTTCGCGTCGAGGGAATTGTCTGCACCGAGCCTAGCCCTTCGGTGGGCCGAGGTTGAGATCCCCTCCAACGGGCATACCCTCAGGCAGTTCGATGTTCGGTGCGGTTATTCGGAGTCAGCTATGAGATCAACTCGCGTCGTTTCCCTTGCGGCGCTCGCCTTTTCCGTCGTCCTGCCGTTGTCCAGCGGCCCGGCCGCGGCGGATTCCGCCGACACCGGGGTGCTACCGGCCCTCGACTACGGCGGCGGCTGTGTGCTGGACCCGCAGAACAAGGCGGCGACCGTCCAGGCGCTGCGTTTCCAGTGCACACCCGAGCAGCAGGACGCGATCTACAACGCCGCCGAGGCGGGTGCGGTGCCGCAGGGCGTGAAAAACGGCTGGGTGGTGCGGCCCGGCGCGATGAGCGGGGCGGCCGCGGGCATGTGGCTCGGCAAGACCTTCCACACCGGACCCGACGGCGGCTGGCTGATGAACCGGGTCACCGGCGCGGGGATCGAAGCCTGGCGGGCCGATGTCTACCGCGCGCCCGCGCTCACCGACGGCCGCGAAACCTGGGCGCTGGACTACAGCCCCTCCCCGACGCCGCCGGTGTACGACGAGATCCGCGAGGTCGCACCGGGCGTTTGGTACGGGTACTCGTGGTGGCGCGGGGCGTTGCAGACCGTGCGGCTGCTGGCTTTCCTCCTGTACTAGCCGTTTCGTTTGACTCTCCCCCGGCTGGAGGGTGTTCGCTGGAACCCATGACGGCGACCGTTTCGATCGGGGAGTTCTCCAGGCTCACCTATCTCAGCGTGAAAACGCTGCGCTACTACCACGACATCGAGCTCCTGGCACCGATAGCGGTGGATGCCGGATCGGGATACCGGCGCTACTCCACCGCACAGGTGGGACAGGCGCACCTGATCCGGCGGCTGCGTCAGCTGGAGATGCCGCTGCCGGAGATCAAAGCCGTGCTCGACGCCGCGGACACCGACTCCCGCGACGCCGCGCTGCGCGCGCATCTGGAACGTATGGAAGCGCAGTTGCAGCGCACCCGCGACGTGGTGGCGTCACTGCGTTCGCTGCTCACGCCGTCCGCGCCGATCAGCGTCGAATACCGTTCCGTGCCGGCGTTTCCGGCGCTGGCCGTGGCCGATCGGGTCGGGCGCGACGGCATCGGCGCGTGGTGCGCGGAATCGTTCGGCGCGCTGTATCGGACCCTCGCCACCGCGGGTATCGAACCCAGCGGAATCTCCGGGGCCACCTACGCGCTGGAGTTCTTCGCCGAGGATCAGGGCGAGGTGGTCGCGTTCGTTCCGATAGCGCCGGACACGCACCTCGACCCGCCGCCGGGCCTGCGGGTCATCGAGTTGCCCGCCCGCCGGTTCGCCATCGCCGTGCATTCCGGAACCTTCGACGATTTCGACCGCACCTACGGCGCTCTGGGCAGCTACGTCGCCGAACACGACGAAGCGCTCACCGAGCCCGTGCGCGAGCTGTACCTCACCTCGCCCATCGACACCGCCGACACGACCGCCTACCGCACCGAAGTCTGCTGGCCCGTCGGCCGGCTCTGAAAGGGAGACCCATGACCATCCAAATCGGCTACATCACCTTCGACGCCGACGACGCCGCCGCGCTCGCGGGGTTCTACGCGGACCTGCTCGGCAAGACCGTCGACCCGGACGCCAACCGGCACTTCGCCACCGTGGGCGCACGAGCCGGCGACGCGCCGGCGCTGATGTTCATCCAGGTTCCGGACAAGAACCCCGGCAAGAACGTGGTGCACCTGGACCTCGCCTCGCCGAACCGGCAGCAACAGGTGGAACGCGCGATCGGCCTGGGCGCGAAGCACGTCGGCGATTTCGACGAGTTCGGCCAGCAG
Source organism: Nocardia goodfellowii (assembly GCF_017875645.1). Taxonomy (NCBI): domain Bacteria; kingdom Bacillati; phylum Actinomycetota; class Actinomycetes; order Mycobacteriales; family Nocardiaceae; genus Nocardia; species Nocardia goodfellowii. Next base: position 1,065,307 of record NZ_JAGGMR010000001.1, read on the forward strand.
TGGACCACGCTGGCCGACCCGGAAGGCAATCTGTTCGATATCGGCGCGGCCTAGTCAGCCGATCTCGCGCTGCAGGTTCGCCAGCACCTCGGCCTGGATCTTCTTCAGGCCGAGGGGCGCGAAGATCCCCTCGAAAATGCCCTTGACGCCGCCGGCGCCCTGCCAGGTGGTGCGCAGCGTGACCTGCGAGCCGGCGCCTTCCGGGGTCACCGTCCAGGTGTTCACCATGGACGAGTTCTTGTCCCGCTCGGTCACCATGGAATCCGAGACCGAGACGACGGCGTGCACATTGCGGATGCGCGACTCGGTCGCCTGCAAGGTCCACTCGGCCACCGTGCCCGCGCCGGTGCCGCCCTCGAGCACCTTGTAGTCGCGGTAGTGCGAGCTGAGGATGCGCGGCCGCACCGTCTGATAGTCCGCGATGGCGTCGAGCACGCGCTGCGGATCCGCCGCCACGGCGATCGAACTGCTGGCGCTGACCTGTCCCACAATGAGCTCCTCTGTATCAATCCCAGTCTTCGCTGTCCCCACCCCATCCTGCCCTGCCCAGCTCCTTACCCGACGCCCAGGGCCGCCCGTCAGGCGGGTTCGGCGAACCGATGGGAAGCCGAAAACATTCCCGGTGCAACATATGCGTGACATTTCTCGACTGTCGGCGGCTTTCCGTGGCTGTCGGCCCACCGTGCGTACTAGCGTCGAAGGGTGGCAGTGAGTCTGAACGAATCGGGTTTCGCCGCGCATCAGGCGGGTGTGGATCGGCTGCTGGCCAGCTACCGAGCCATCCCCGCCGACGCCAACGTGCGGCTTGCCAAGAAAACATCGAATCTGTTCCGGGCGCGGGCCCAGAACCCCGCGCCTGGCCTGGACGTTTCCGGTCTCGCCAAGGTCATCCGGGTCGATCCGGAGGCGAAGACCGCCGATGTCGCGGGGATGACCACCTACGAGGAGCTGGTCGCCGCTACCCTGCCCTACGGTTTGGCGCCGCTGGTGGTGCCGCAACTGAAGACCATCACCCTCGGAGGCGCGGTCACCGGCCTCGGTATCGAATCCACCTCCTTCCGCAACGGCCTGCCGCACGAGTCGGTGCTGGAGATGGACGTGCTCACCGGCGCGGGTGAGATCCTCACCGCTACCCCGGACAACGAGCACGCCGACCTGTTCCGCGGTTTCCCGAACTCCTACGGCACGCTCGGCTACACGGTCCGCCTGAAAATCGAATTGGAAACCGTGCGGCCCTTCGTCGAGCTGCGCCACTTGCGTTTCCGGGATCTGCGCGAACTGGAAGCCACGCTGGCACGGATCGTCACCGAGCAGACCTACGACGGTGAGCGCGTCGACTATCTGGACGGGGTGGTGTTCACCGCCGAGGAGAGCTATCTGACGCTGGGCCGGCAGACCGACGAACTCGGCCCGGTCAGCGACTACACCGGCATGGACATCTACTACCGCTCCATTCAGCACGACGACGGCGTCAAGCGGGACCGCCTCACCATTCACGACTACCTGTGGCGCTGGGACACCGATTGGTTCTGGTGCTCACGGGCTTTCGGCACGCAGAATCCGAAGATCCGCAGATTCTGGCCGAAACGGTACCGCCGCAGCAGTTTCTACTGGAAGCTCATCGCGCTCGATCACAAGTACCACATCGGCGACAAATTGGAAGCGCGCCAAGGCAACCCGCCGCGCGAGCGGGTGGTGCAGGACATCGAGGTCCCGGTCGAACGCACCGCCGACTTCGTGGAGTGGTTCCTGAAGGAGATTCCGATCGAACCACTCTGGTTGTGCCCCTTGCGTTTACGCGACGCCGCGCCGGAAGGCACCACGGCCCGCCCCTGGCCGCTGTACCCGCTGGAACCCAACCGCACCTACGTCAACGCCGGGTTCTGGTCCGCGGTGCCCACCGTGCCCGGACAGCGCGAGGGCGCCGCGAACCGGGCCATCGAGCAGAAGGTCACCGAGTTCGACGGGCATAAGTCGCTGTACTCCGATGCGTACTACGACAAGGATGAATTCGCGGCTCTGTACGGCGGCGAGCACTACACCGAACTCAAGAAACGCTACGACCCAGACCAGCGGCTGCTGGATTTGTATTCGAAGGCGGTGCAACGCAAATGACGACTTTCAAGGACCGGTCCGGACCTCATGGTCATTCCCCAGGTTCCACTCCTGCCGTCTTGGCCGAGCTCGGAACCAAACTCAGCATTGCGGAAATCTTCGAGTCCCTGATCGAAGGCCCCATGCCGATCAGGTTCACCGCCTACGACGGCAGTTCCACCGGGCCCGAGGATTCGCCGTACTCGCTCGAGGTCAAGAACGCGCGCGGTATCAACTATCTGGCCACCGCGCCCGGCGATCTCGGCATGGCCCGGGCCTACATCTCCGGCGACATGGTCGCGGGCGGCGTACACCCCGGCGACCCGTACGAGATCCTGAAGGCATTGGACGGCTTGAAGTTCCACCGTCCTTCGGCACTGGCGCTGGTCACCATCGCGCGCTCGCTGGGCTGGGAGCGACTCAAACCGGTCGCGCCGCCGCCGCAGGAAACCGTGCCGCGGTGGCGGCGGATCGCGCTGGAAGGCTTGCGGCACTCCAAGACTCGCGACGCCGAGGCCATCCATCACCACTACGACGTCTCCAACACCTTCTACGAGTACGTCCTCGGCCCGTCCATGACCTACACCTGCGCGTGCTATGAGGACGAGAGCTGGACGCTGGAGCAGGCGCAGGAGAACAAGTACCGGCTCGTCTTCGACAAGCTGCGGCTGAAGGCGGGCGACCGGCTGCTCGATATCGGCTGCGGCTGGGGCGGCATGGTGCGCTACGCGGCCAAACGCGGCGTCAAGGTCATCGGCGCGACGCTGTCCGCCGAGCAGGCGGAGTGGGCGCAGCGGAAGATCGCCGAGGAGGGCCTGTCCGAACTGGCCGAGGTGCGGCACTCCGATTACCGGGACATCGCCGAATCAGGGTTCGACGCGGTGTCCTCGATCGGGCTGACCGAGCACATCGGCGTGCACAACTATCCGTTCTACTTCGACTACATCAAGAGCAAGCTGCGCGACGGCGGCCTGTTCCTGAACCACTGCATCACCCGCCCCGACAACTCCCGCACCACCAAGGCGGGCGACTTCATCGACCGGTATGTATTCCCGGACGGTGAGCTGATCGGGTCCGGCCGCATCATCTCCGAGATCCAGAACATCGGACTCGAGGTGATGCACGAGGAGAACCTGCGCGAGCACTACGCGCTCACCCTGCACGAATGGTGCAAGAACCTGGTCACGAACTGGGACGCCTGCGTCGCCGAGGTCGGTGAGGGCACCGCGAAGGTGTGGGGGCTGTACATGGCGGGCTGCCGGCTCGGCTTCCAGCGCAACGTGGTTCAGCTGCACCAGGTGCTCGGCGTGAAACTCGGCCCGAACGGCGAATCCGGTCTCCCGCTGCGCCCCTGGTGGAAGGCGTAACCGCGCTATTCCAGGAGTTCGGCCAGGAACAACGCCGGGAGGGTGACCTCCTCGGCTTGGTTCGGTCCCTGGCGCATCTCGGTGTGCAGCACCCGCAAGATGGCGACGACACCCGGCCCCGCGTCCAGCAGGGGCCGGGTCCAGCCCAGATCGGCGCAGGTGGCGGCGGCGGGTAACAGCAGACCGGTCGCTTCGCCGACCCAGCCGGAGGCGGCCAGGCATTCGGCGAGCAACAGCGCGGTATCCAATTCCGCACGGGGACGGGCTTGTTCGAGCATGCGGCCGTGCAATGCGCGGGCCCGGCGGACCGCGGTGTCGTCGGTGCGTAACTGACGCTGGGCGAGCAGGCCGCGGATGGCGGCGATCTCCTCGGCCTCGGCCGTCAACGCCGCCGAGCCGCGCAGCCGGTGCGAGTGGTGGATGACGCCGAGCCGGTCCGGCTGCGCGTCGTCGCCCGTCGGCAGGCCGAGCCGGAGCCGTTCGGCTCGGACATGCGCGGCCAATCGGGGCAGCCGGCCGTCCACTGCGATACGCGAACCCTCATCCAAACGCGCTGCGGCGGTGTACAAGTCGCCCCGCACCGCCTTCACCCGGGCGCCGATGACGAAGGTGGAGATCAGAAAGTCGACCGGGCCGATCCGGGTGACCAGCTGATGGCTCTCGTCGAGCAGCCGATCGGCGGCATCCAGATCGCCACGGCGGTAGTTCAATTCACCGAGCAGCGCCGCGGCCACCCGGACCGCGTGCGAACGGGGGCCCGCCTGCTCCCGCGCGGTGTCCCACGCCCGCTGGAAACAGTCGGTGGCGGTGGGGATATCGAGTTGCTCGTAGGCGGCCGCGCCTTGCGAGCAGAGCCCGAATACCGCGCCGAGCGGATCCTTCGACCGTGCGTGATACGGCTCCGCCCACTGCTGGATCTCGCGGGCGCCGTCGAAATCGAAATTCGTGAGCCGCACGAACGCGGTCAAATTCGAGGCCGTCGAGACGGTCCAGGCGGGCAGCTCGTCGGGCCGTTCCAGACAGTCGGCCACTCGGTCCAGCACACCTTCGGTGTGGTCGCCCGCGATCTGATCGGCCGCGGCGAGCACGTCGGCCGCACACCGCTGCTGCGCCACATCCGCGTCGGTCGCCGAGCCGCGCGCCAGAATGCTGGACAACCGCCCCAGCGCCGTGCGCGCCGCCCCGGACTGCTGCAGGTTCACATTCGCGCGCGCCACCGCCATCAGCAGCTTCGAGCGCGAGGAAACCTGCTGCACCGGCAGTTTGGACACCGTCCCGAGCAGCGTCGCCAGCCGCGAGCCGTCGATCAGGTCCATGCCGCCGCTCTCGATCAGGTCCAGCGCCAGTTTCAGATCGGTCGCCGCGAGCGCGTGGTCCACCGACTTCCGGAGCTGCTGATGCTCGGCGAACCATCGGGAAGCCCTGCGATGCAAGGCTTTCAGCTTGGCGGGATCGGTCTGCTCCAGTCGCCCGCGCAGATGTTCGGCGAACAGCGGCTGCATCCGGAACCACTCCGGATCGTGCTCGATCCGCTGCAGGAACAACTCTCGCTGCTCGGCCTGCGCCAGCAGCAGCTCCCCTTCGCTGTCCTCCGACAGCGCCGAAGCCAAAGAGCCGCAGATCTTTTCGGACACCGAAATGGCGGTCAGGAAGTCCAGCATGCGCGGCTCGAGGGTGTCGAGCACGTTCTCCGCCAGGTACTCCCGAATCCCGTGCGTGCCTTCGCACAGCGTGCCGATCAGCTGGTCGGCGTCGGCGTTGCCGCGCAGCGCCAGACTCACCAGCTGAATGGCGGCGGGCCAGCCGTCGGTCGCGGTGTGGATCTGCTCGATCTGCGCGTCGCTGAGGTCGAAGTTGTGGCGTTCCACCAGCACTTCCCGGGTCTCGTCGAGCGTCAGCCGCAGCGCGGTCGACCCGAGCTCCACCAGTTCGTCGTGCACGCGCATCCGGCTGGTCGGCAGCCCGGACTGCTCCCGGCTGGTCACCACGAACCGCAGATGGTGACATCCGTTGTCCAGCAGCGACTCCATCACCCGGTGCGCGCCCGGGTCAGCGATGCGATGCCAATCGTCGACCACCACCACGACGGTTTCGCCGCCGCTGTGGATCTCGTCGATCAACGTGGCGATCACATAGGCCACCGCGTCGGCGGGCCGCTCCTCCAGCACCTGGTCCAGGCCCAAACCGATATCGGGACGGACCCGCCGGATCGCCTCGATGAGGTGCGCCAGGAACCAGACCTCGTTGTCGTCGTCGCGCCCGACCCCGAGCCAGGCGACCGGCACCCCGCCCGCGACGAGTTCGGCCCGCCACTGCGCGGCCACTGTCGACTTGCCGAAGCCGGCGGGCGCGTGGATCACCGCGAGCCGACGCCGCCCGCCCGCGCGCAACGTGTCCAGCAGCCGGGGCCGCGGCATCGGTTCCCGGGCCGGCGTCGGCGGCCGGAACTTGGTCGCCGCGGTCGGCGGCAGCGTCGGCGCGGCGGAATCGCCGGGGTGCTGGGACACCATCGGCCGCATGGTCAGCGGCCAGCTGCGCCGGGTGAACGCCGGGCGGGTCTGGGTCGATTCCGGCTGACCCGGCGCGGCTTCACCCGAGGCGAGGTCGATCTCGTCCGGCAGCGCCGCCGGGTCCAGCAGCGCCATCTCGTCGGGTACCGCGCCGTGGGCCGCCTGAGTCGCGCGTAACAACTCGCCGAATGCGAAGGCCGTCTCCGGTCGCTCCTGCGGGTCGCCCGACATGGCCTGCTCGATGGCCGCCGCCACATCCGCCGGAATGTCCTGGTCCCGCAGGTCGGGCACGGGCTGGGTGGTGATGCGCAGGAACTGCGCGACCACCTTCTCCCCCGCCTGCCGTTCGAACGCCGCGTGCCCGGTGAGCAACGCGAACAGGGTGGCGCCGAGGCTGTAGATATCGGATCGGACGGTGGGTTCGTCACCCTTGAGCACTTCCGGCGCGGTGAACGCCGGTGAACCGGTGATCAGGCTGCTGGAGGTGCGGAAACCACCGGGAATGCGCGCGATGCCGAAATCGGTGAGCTGCGGTTCGCCGTACGCGCTGAGCAGCACGTTGGCCGGTTTCACATCGCGGTGCAGGATTCCCGCCCGGTGTGCGCTCTCGATGGCTCCGGCCAGTTTCACGCCCGCTCGCAGCGAGTCCGACCAGGTCAAGGGGCCCTGATCGCGGATGAGCTGTTCGAAGGAGCCGTGCGTGCAGTACGGCATCACGATGATCGGCATGCCGCTGGCGGTGACGTCGACCTGGAGGATGTCGACGATGTTCGGATGCCCGGAGAGCCGGCCCATGGCCTGCTCCTCGCGCAGGAAGCGCTCGCGGCTCTCGTCGTCGATATCCGAGGAGAGAACCTTGACGGCGACCACACGTTCCAGCGCGACCTGCAGGCAGCGGTACACCACGCCGAATCCGCCCCGGCCGATCTCCACCGCCCCGGACAAACCCATCGCCGACAGTTCGTCGGCCACGGCGACCGGCTCCATCCGCTGAGTGTCGTTGGGACGCTGCGCTTCCGAGGCGGCATCCGGCGCCTCGGGTTCCCCGGCGCCCGAACGCGTCTGTGGATTCATGTGACCACCTCGACCTAACTCACATCGAATCGACGGAGCGGAGCCCGCGGAGCAACCCAACGAGACCGCATCGGCGATCGTTGTTCGCGCCGACCATCGGACTCACCGCAGGCGCTCGGGGGTGCCCGTTTTGTCTGCGCTTACTCCAACGTAGCGCGGTAACGGGGCGGGCGGGTGAGGAATCGAAGCGCGCTCTCGCACGTGGGGCGGGCTTCCGTGCAGCAAAAGCCCGCCCCCGCGGATATGGGGGCGGGCTCGGCCGGATCAGCCGCCGATCAGATCGGCTGCCACAGCGCCGGGGTGTTCGCCGGCGTCCAGTTCGGGTCGTGCGCGGTGTGCGCTTGCAGGCACCTGTACTTCTTGCCCTGATAGATCACCTCGTCGCCGATCGCGAAGGTGGCGTGCGGTTCCCACACCTTGCCCGCCGGATTCGGCTGGGTGGTCACCGGGGTGCTGGGCGGCGCCGTGGTGGTGGGGTGCGAGTGGGTGGGCTCCGGGGTCGTGGTCGGAGCGGGCGCGCCGGTGGTCGGCGCCGGAGCGGTGGTGGTCGGGCCGGTCGTCGGCGCGGAGCCGCCTCCGATGTTCAGGTCGACGCAGGAGTAGAAGGCGTTGACGGTGTCGCCGATGTTCCAGATGGCCAGCAACTTCTGCTTGCCGCTGAACCCGCTCAGGTCGATCTTGTGCGTCTGCGTCTTCGAGTCGGGGATCTGGTTCCCCTCGTCGACGAAGCCGACGCGCTGGTCACCGATGTAGTACTCGTAACTGGCGGTGCGGTGCAGCGCGGTCAACGTCCAGGTGAAATCGACCGTGCCGCCGACATTGTGGACCGTCCACGGTTTTCCGTCGTCGTCGAGTTCCTTGAAGTTCGCCAGACCAGCGCTGCAATTACGCTGACCCTTGGGACCTTCCACACTTTGCGGTTCATAGGAAACCGGCCCGCAGGACACCGTTCCCGCGGCGCATTGGGCCTGGCGACTGGCCGGACCGGATAGATAGCCGTGCGCGGACGCGGTTCCGGCCGGCATGACAGCGAGTGCGACGCCCAGAGCAGCGGCAGCGGTAGAAAGGGCACGAATACCCACTCTTGTTCTCCCTCAACGGTATGGACGAACAGCAAGGGGCCGGCGTTACTGTCCTGTTATAAAGCGCGTTGTGAACCATATGCGTTCACCATTGAGGGGGTCAAGAAAATCGGGTAACTGGACGAGAACTGTTGCGTTGCTACAAATTTGATCCGGCTGACTGGCCGGTAATTGGACACACATGCAAAGACGGAGCCCGCCATCGCATCGCGATGGCGGGCTCCGCCGATGTACTACCGCAGACTTACTTGCGCAGCGAGGCCGGAACCTCGAAACGCTCGCCGTACTTCGCGGCCAGCTCGTCGGCCCGAGCCACGAAGGCCTCCTGGCCGCCCGGGTAACCGACGACGAACTGGTGCACACCACCGGTCCACGCCGGGTAGCCGATACCGAAGATCGAGCCGATGTTGGCGTCGGCGGTCGTGGTCAGCACGCCCTCGTCGAAGCACTTCTGGGTCTCGATCGCCTCGATGAACAGCATGCGGTCGATCAGATCCTGAATCGGCACACCGAAACCGGCGACGGTCTTGAAGTGCTCGCGCAGACCCGGCCACAGGCCCTGGCGCTTGCCGTTCTCGTCGTACTCGTAGAAGCCGGCCTTCTCCAGGCGGCCCGGACGACCCTCGTTCACCAGGTACTCGATCACGTCGATCGCCGGGTGCCGCTTGCGGCCCATGGTCGCGTCGCCCTTGGCGATCGCTTCCTCGGTCTCCTTGGCGATCTTCAGCATGAGCTTCATGTTCAGCTCATCCGAGAGCTGCAGCGGCGCGGCCGGGTAGCCCGCCTGCAGACCGGCCTGCTCGATGGTCGAGGGGTCGATGCCCTCGGTGAGCATGGCGATCGCCTCGTTGACGAAGGTGCCGATGACGCGCGAGGTGAAGAAGCCGCGGCTGTCGTTGACCACGATCGGGGTCTTCTTGATCGCGAGGGTGTAGTCGAACACCCGAGCCAGCGCCTCGTCCGAGGTCTTCTCACCACGGATGATCTCCACCAGCGGCATCTTGTCGACCGGCGAGAAGAAGTGGATGCCGATGAAATCCTCCTGGCGCTTCACGCCGGCCGCGAGACCGGTGATCGGCAGGGTGGAGGTGTTGGAGCCCAGCAGGGCGTCCGCGTCGACGATGTCCTCGATCTCCTGGAACACCTTGTGCTTGAGCTCGGTGTTCTCGAAGACGGCCTCGATGACGAAGTCGACACCGGCGAAGTCGGCCGCGTCCGCGGACGGCTTGATCCGGTCCAGCAGCGCCTTGGACTTCTCCTCGGTGGTCTTGCCACGCGAGAGCGCCTTGGCCTCGATCTTCTCGGAGTAGTTCTTGCCGCGCTCGGCCGCCTCGATGGTGACGTCCTTCAGCACGACCTCGTAGCCGGCCTTGGCCGAGACGTAGGCGATGCCCGCGCCCATCATGCCCGCGCCCAGCACACCGATCTTCTTGATGTCCTTCTTCGGGACATCGTTCGGACGGGAGCCGCCGTTGTTGATCGCCTGCAGGTCGAAGAAGAACGCCTGGATCATGTTCTTCGCGACCGGGCCGGTCAGCAGGGAGACGAAGTAGCGCGACTCGATCAGCGACGCGTTGTCGAAATCGACCTGCGAGCCCTCGACCGCGGCGGCCATGATGGCCCGCGGGGCAGGCATGTTCGCGCCCTTGATCTGCTTACGCAGGTTGGCCGGGAACGCGGGCAGGTTCGCCGCGAAGGCCGGGGTGGACGGGGTGCCGCCGGGGATCTTGTAGCCCTTCTTGTCCCAGGGCTGCACGCCACCCTCGGGGTTGGCCTTGATCCACGCCTTGGCCGCGGGGACCAGCTCCTCGATGGAACCGACGACCTCGTTGACCAGGCCGACTTCCTTGGCCTTGGTGGCGTTGAACTCGTTGCCCTGCAGCAGGATCTGCATCAGCGCGTTCTGCAGGCCGAACATGCGCACGGTGCGGGTGACACCGCCGCCGGCGGGCAGCAGGCCCAGCTTCACCTCGGGCAGGCCGATCTTCAGGCCACGCACGTCGGCGGCGACGCGGTAGTGCGTCGCCAGACAGATCTCCAGGCCACCGCCGAGCGCGGCGCCGTTGATGGCGGCCACGACCGGCTTGCCCAGCTGCTCCAGGCGGCGCAGCGCGCCCTTGATGGTGGCGAGCTCGTCCATGAGGGCCTGGCCGTCTTCCGGGCCGACCTTCATCATGTTCTTCAGGTCGCCGCCGGCGAAGAAGGTCTTCTTCGCCGAGGTCAGCACCACGCCGGTGATGTTGTCCTTCTCGGCTTCCAGGCGCTCGACGGTCGCGGACATCGAGTTCTTGTAGAGCTCGTTCATCGTGTTGGCGCCCTGGTTCGGGTCGTCCATCGTCAAAACGACGATGCCGTCCGAATCCTGCTCCCAACCGATCATGTTGTTTTCGGTCACTGCTTTGTTTCTCCTCGTGAAAGTCTGCGTCGGTTGGGGATTAGACGCGTTCGATGATGGTCGCGACGCCCATGCCGCCGCCGATGCACAGGGTGACCAGCGCGTAGCGGCCGTTGCGGCGCTCCAGCTCATCGACCATGGTGCCGGTGATCATCGCGCCGGTGGCGCCCAGCGGGTGGCCCATCGCGATGGCGCCGCCGTTGACGTTGAGCTTCTCGTCCGGGACGTTCATGTCCTTCTGGAACTTGAGCACGACGGAGGCGAAGGCCTCGTTGATCTCGACCAGGTCCATGTCCTCGATGGACAGGCCGGCCTTGGCCAGCGCCTTCTTGGCGGCCGGGGTCGGGCCGGTCAGCATGATGGTGGAGTCGGCGCCGGAGGTCGCGGTCGCGACGACGCGGGCCCGCGGGGTCAGACCCGAAGCCTTACCGGCCGCCTCGGAGCCGATCAGCACCAGCGCGGCGCCGTCGACGATGCCCGAGCTGTTACCGCCGTGGTGCACGTGGTTGATCTTCTCCACGAAGTGGTACTTCTGCAGCGCCACCGCGTCGAAGCCACCCATGTCGCCGACCATGGCGAAGGACGGCTGCAGCTTGGCCAGATCCTCGGCGGTGGTGCCGGGACGCATGTGCTCGTCGCGGTCCAGCACGACCAGGCCGTTCTGATCCTTGACCGGCACGATCGACTTGGCGAAGTAGCCGCCGGTGGTGGCCGCGGCGGCCAGCTCCTGCGAGCGCACGGCGTAGGCGTCGACGTCATCGCGGGAGAAGCCCTCGATGGTCGCGATCAGGTCGGCCGAGACACCCTGCGGGACGAAGTAGGTGTCGTAGTTGGTGACCGGGTCCAGGGCCCAGGCGCCACCGTCGGAGCCCATGGCCACGCGCGACATCGACTCGACGCCGCCGGCGATGACCAGGTCGTCGAAGCCGGAGCGCACCTTCTGCGCGGCCAGGTTGACGGCCTCGAGGCCGGAGGCGCAGAAGCGGTTGAGCTGGAAGCCGCCGACGGTGTCGGGCAGGCCGGCCACGGTGACGGCGGTGCGGGCGATGTCCATGCCCTGATCGCCGACCGGGCTCACCACACCGAGGATGAGGTCCGAGATCTGGTCCTCATCGAGGTTCGGGAAACGGTTCCGCAGCTCCTGGATCAGACCCACGGTGAGGTCGATCGGCTTGACCGAGTGCAGCGAACCGTTCTTCTTGCCGCGTCCGCGCGGGGTGCGGATGGCCTCGTAAATGTAGGCCTCTGTGGTCATGTGGAGTGTTTCCTTCCTTGGGGTGCGGCGGCCGGGAGTTCACCCGTCCGAGCGCTCTGTGCACCGACCGGCGCTACGACCGACCGTCTGTATTCAATTGGCGACGCTTGCCCAGCCCTTGCGTGGATAACGCTCCAGGCTCGACGTTCGTGCCGCATAACGCTGTACAAATCAGGGCACGCAACTGCTCACGATAGAGCCTCGCCATACCAGAGTCGACGGCCACCCGTTCATAGTACGCGCTGTGCGAACTCCGGTTAACTTAACGTCCTAGCGGCAGCGCTTGTCAACCATGTGGGGATGTGGCACACGGCTCACGATCAGCCGTCGATGCGAGTGGCGCCCAATTCGGTGCGGAGCAATTCCAGAGCGACCTCGTCCGGATCGCGCCGATCCTCCGGAGCGACCGGCTTGGCGGCCTCGGCCATCAGCTCCTGCTCCTCCTCCGGGGTCAGGTCGCGCGGGACCGCGGCGTGGATCGTTTCCCCGCCCGGCTCGGCGGGCGGGGAATCAAAAGGGCCCGGGTCGTCCGGTAGATCCGGGAAGTCGGGGGGCGGGATGTCATCGTCGGCGTACGGCTTGAACTCCGGCCCGGGCTGCGGCGCGGATGGTCCGCCGGTTTGCGCGTTCTTGGCCTGGCTGGGCCGGGAAAACCGGGGCGGGGTCGCCGGACCGCCCGTGGTCGCCGCGCCGCGCGCCGCCTGGCCGGGCTGCGCGGCCGCCCGCGCGGCCTTGGCCACGACCTGCGCGGCCTGCGGACGCGCCACGGCGGCACCGGCTTCCCAGCGGATGTCGTGGTCACGCCCGAGCACCGCTCGCACCGCGGACCGGACCGCCTCGATATTGCGCGGCTCCGACAGCCGCTTCGCCAGTGGCGCGTGCTGATGCGCGAACACGATCACGTCACCCTCGATCCGGGCCACCGAGGCACCGGACAGCAAAGCCTGCACCGCGGCCCCGAATTCCCGGACCTTCGCCCGGATATCCGCCCAGGCGGCTTCCACGGACCGCAACAACTCATCCGATCCCGGAGCAGCCGCCTGCGCGCCCGGCGCGGGAACCCCCTCGGCCACATTGCCGCGGCCCGCATCCCCGATCGCCTCGGACGGCGAATTCACCTGCGCCGCCGCAGGGTTGGCGCTCGACTCCGCGGGTCCACGAGTCGATGCCGAGGTACGCGCCACCTCCGGACCCGGTGCCGCCGAGGTCGACTCCCGCCCCGTCTCTGGGCCGGAACTCCGCGAAGGCGAAGCGGCATCGTGACCAGGTCCAGAAGCAGAAGCGGAACCCTGCGCGGACGGACCCGAATCCGGTCCGGAACCACCAGCCTGAACAGTCGAAACATCGGACCGCGCGGACGGCAGTGAGTCCTGTCCTGGACCGCCGGCCGAAGCAGGAGAAGCGGAGTGCGGCGCGGCCGAAGCCGAGCCCTGTCCTGGACCGCCAGCCGGAGCAACAGAAGCGGAGTGCCGCGAGCTCGGAACCGAATCCGACCCGGGGCCGCCAGCCGAAGCTGTGGAAGCGGAATCATGCACGGTCGAAATCGAATCCGGCCCGGAAGCCTGGACAGGCGAAGCAGAGGACCGCGCGGACGGAGCTGAATCCGGACCGGAGGTCTCGGACGACGACCCCGGGCCCGCAGCGGGTGCGCTCTGCGGCGAGGAAGGGGCCTGCGTACTCGCGGGGGTGGCTGGAGCGGATGCCTGCTGAGCCGACGGTTCGGCGCTCCTCGCCGGCGCTCCCTCCTGCTTGGCGCGCAGCGCGGCCAATGCCTCGGCGCCACGCCTGCGGCCCTCCGCGGCGGCGGGACGGGCCGGGCCGGATTCGCTGTGCGCGGCGGGGCCCGGTCCGGCGGCCGGAGCGATCGCGCCGGTGGCGATACCGCGTTCGAGACGCTCCAGGCGCTGCAAAGTCGCGGACTCCGCATCGGAGACCGAGGGCAGCAGCATTCGGGCGCAGACGATTTCGAGCAGCAGACGCGGTGCGGTGGCGCCGCGCATCTCACCGAGACCCTCGTGCAGCAGTTCGGCATAACGGGCCAGGGTGGCCGCGCCGATGCGCTGGGCCTGATCGCCCATCCGCTCCAGCACGTCGCCGGGCCCGGTGACGAGATTGCGCTCGACGGCGTCGGGGACCGCGCGCATGAGGATCAGGTCGCGGAAGCGTTCGAGCAGGTCGACGGCGAAGCGGCGGGGATCGTGGCCCGCCTCCATGACGCGGTCGACCGTGCCGAACAGGGCCGCACCGTCGTCGACGGCCAGGGCTTCGACGGCGTCATCGATCAGCGCGACATCGGTGACGCCGAGCAGGGAGACCGCGCGGTTGTAGGTGACGCCCTCGGGCCCGGCGCCGGCCAGCAGCTGGTCGAGCACGCTGAGGCTGTCCCGTGGGGAGCCGCCGCCGGCGCGAATCACCAACGGGTACACCGCTTCCTCGACCGCGACATTCTCCTGCTCGCAGATCTTGCCGAGCAGGCCGCGCATGGTGGCGGGCGGCAGCAATCGGAACGGGTAGTGGTGGGTGCGCGAGCGGATGGTGGGCAGCACCTTGTCGGGCTCGGTGGTGGCGAAGATGAAGATCAGGTGCGCGGGCGGCTCCTCGACGATCTTCAGCAGCGCGTTGAAGCCCGCGGTGGTGACCATGTGCGCCTCGTCGACGATGAAGACGCGGTAGCGGGACTCGGCGGGCGCGTAGAAGGCGCGATCGCGCAGTTCGCGGGTGTCGTCGACACCGCCGTGGCTGGCCGCGTCGAGTTCGATGACGTCGAGGTTGCCCGGACCGCCGGGCCCCAGCGCCACACAGGACGGGCAGACGCCGCACGGCCTCGAGGTGGGCCCCTCCGCACAGTTCAGCGAGCGCGCGAGAATACGGGCCGAGGAGGTCTTGCCGCAGCCCCGCGGACCGGAGAACAGGTAGGCATGACTGATCCGCCCAGTGTCCAGGGCAGTGCTGATCGGGTCGGTGACGTGCTCCTGACCCACTACCTCAGCGAACGTTGCCGGTCGGTACTTCCGGTACAGAGCCACGGCCAGAGGTTACCGGCGACCACCGACAAAACACACACCCGCCGGCGCGGACCCGAAAGCCCGAATGCGCGGGGACGGAAACTCACCAACTTGTGATACAGATCACAGCATGCGCCAGACCTCGTTCCGCACCCTTGATCAATCCGAGATATAGCAACGTGTCAGCAATCACAAGGTTCTGGGCAGTTGGCTCCCGACCTACACCGGCACCCCACCCACCCGATCAGCGATTATCCGAACTCACGCCCTGTTAGTGCCGCGAATTTCGGAAGTAACGAAACCGTCACCACGAATGACAGCGCGCAATCCGCTGGCTAGCGTGGCAATCGGCAACTTCGGTAGCCAAACCTTCATCAGGTTGGTGGTCCCGGCCGGTACCTCATCCCGGCCGGGGCACAACCTGGAAATCGCGCCCGTCCCGCTTCACCGAATCGTCCCCGGAGGAATCTCCCCCGTGCCGACCTGTGATGACATCGCCGCGGCCTGGCTCTCCAGCACCGACTTCGCCGGAAACCGCACCGCGGTCGACCTGCTCAGCCGAGCCATCAGCCCACAGGACTTCGCACTCAAGCGCGACTCACTACCGGTCACCGCCGCGGCCGATCCTGCCACCGCCGCCGCTATCCTGGAACTCCTCGATCGCGGCCAGGTGCCGACCATGGCCGCGATTCGCACCCTCACCACGCAGAACGAGATGCGCCGCGAAGCCGAGCGCATCGAAAAGCTCGGTCGCCGCGCACAGCGCAGCATCGACGATTTCGGCAAGGTGCTGGCCCGGCTGGCGCACGAGCACTGGACCGCCCACGGCACCGGGCCCACCCGGCGCGACGTGCTGTCCTCCGAACCGGTCATGACGCTCATCGCCGAGCGGATCGGCGAGATCGCCCCCACCGCGGTGAAACATCTGTGGTTGATCGAGCGCGCCCAGCGGGCCGGTTGGATCGCCTCCAACGCCAACCCCCAATCCCTCTGCGCCGCAAGGCGCTTCCATGCCGCGAAGTACGGCAATCGGGTGTCGCTGCGGCCGGTCAACACCATCGGCACGATGGTGGCCGGGTTCCTGGCGGAGTACCGCCATGAGCACGGCCGGCCGCCACGCTGGTCGACGCTGGCCCGCGAACTGCGCGACGACCGCGGCCGGCGGCTGTTCCACGACACCGCGGACGCCCGCACACAGGAACTGTGGCTGACCACCGCGGAGTGGATCACGATCGACGACGACCTCCCGGTCCCGGGCAAGCGTGGTTTGCGCACGCTGGCGCGCAAGGCGCGCGGGTAAGCCGGCACCGCACAACTCGCCGCGCCCACTGGTGAAACAACCGAACGTGACTCGGGCCGCACGGTGAGTATTGGGTAGTTTCCCTGCAACGCATTCCGCGTGAAGGGAGTTTCCGTGTCCTCGATCGACCCAGCGGCCACCGCGTGGCTGCTCATCAGCACCGCCCTGGTGTTGCTGATGACGCCCGCACTGGCCATCTTCTACGGCGGAATGGTGCGCTCCACCGGCGTACTCAACATGCTGATGATGAGCTTCATCGCGATTCCGCTGGTGACGGTGGTGTGGCTGCTGGCCGGCTACACGCTGGCCTTCGGGGAGGACGCGGGCGGCGGCCTGATCGGCAATCTCGATCATTTCGCGCTGGCGGGTATCGACCCGAACACGGTGAAGGGGTCGGTGCCGGAACTGCTGTTCGTCACCTTCCAGTTGACCTTCGCGATCCTGACCGCGGCGCTGGTCTCCGGCGCGATCGCGGACCGCGCCAAGTTCGCCGGCTGGATGGTCTTCGTGCCGCTGTGGACGCTGGCGGTGTATGTGCCGATCGCGCATTGGGTGTGGGGCCCGGACGGCTGGCTGCTGAAGTTCGGCGCGCTGGACTACGCGGGCGGCCTGGTGGTGGAGATCGCCTCCGGCGCTTCGGCTTTGGCGCTGGCCATCGTGCTCGGCCCGCGCATCGGCTTCAAGGTCGACGCGATGCGCCCGCACAACCTGCCGTTCGTGCTGCTGGGCGCGGGCCTGCTGTGGTTCGGCTGGTTCGGCTTCAACGCGGGTTCGGCGCTGTCGGCCAACGGCACCGCCGCCGCGGTCTTCTTGAACACGCTGGTCGCGGGCTGCCTCGGCATGCTCGGCTGGCTCGCGGTGGAGCAGATCCGGGACGGCCGTCCGACCACCTTCGGCGCCGCGTCGGGCGTGGTGGCGGGCCTGGTCGCGATCACCCCGTCCTGCGGTTCGGTGAACACTCTGGGCGCGGTCGTCGTCGGCCTGGTGGCGGGCGTGGCGTGCTCCTTCGCGGTGGGCTGGAAGTTCCGGGCCGGGTATGACGATTCGCTCGACGTGGTCGGCGTGCACTTCGTCGGCGGCGTCGTCGGCACCCTCCTGATCGGGCTGCTCGCCAACCAGATCATGACCGGCGGTGTGGAGGGCCTGCTCTACGGCGGCGGTCCCGCCCAGCTCGGTAAGCAGTTGGTGGGCGTGCTCGCGGTCGCCGCGTTCGCCTTCACCGTCAGCTTCGCGCTCGGCAAGCTGATCGACAAGACCATCGGCTTCCGCATCCCCCAGGAAGACGAGACCTCGGGTATCGACTTCGCCCTGCACGCCGAAACCGCGTACGCCGAGGGCGTGCACGGCCACACCGCCGGTAAGAGCGTCTTCGGCAACACGCACTGACCTCGGCCCCGAGAACGCCCATCACCCCGCTGCGGGTGGTGGGCGTTCGACGTTTCCGAGCAGATGAAAATATTCCTTGACTTGAATATTCACTTCAGTGAATACTTCTCCCCATGGAACGGATCGCAGCAGCGCTGGGAGACACCGCGCGGTGGCGCATCGTCGAACTCCTCGCCGAGCGTCCCCGGTCTGTCGGCGAACTGGCCGAGCTGACCGGTTTACGGCAGCCGCAGACAACCAAGCACCTGCAAACGCTCGCGCGGGCCGGCCTCGTCACGGTCTTCCCGCTGGGGCAGCGCCGGGTCTACGCGCTCGACGCGCCACCGCTGCGGGCCCTCGGGCACCGGCTGGGGGAACTGGCCGAGCTGACCGCGGCCCATCGGGACGAACGCGAGGTCGTCGCCCGCTACCGCGCCGCCATCGAGGCGGAAACCGTTGCCGCGGAAGGAAAACGGTGGGCCGACGGGCGTCGCTTCGAATTCGAGCGAATGCTGCCCACGCCGCGCGAGCTGCTCTGGCGGCTGTGGACCGATCCCGTCCTGCTCGCGTCCTGGTGGGCGCCGCCCGGAATGACGGTCACCGACTGCGCCTTGCAGCCCGAACCGGGTGGCCGCGCCGTCCTCGACTACCGCGACGCGGAAGGCCGGCGCTACCGCTCCACCGGCCGGGTTCAGCTCGCGGAGGCCCCGGAGCGCCTGGTCTTCGACCTGTCGGTGCTGGACGCGGCCGGGGCGGTCTCGTTCACCGGCCACTACGACCTGCGTCTCGCCGCGGAACCGGCGGGCACCCGGCTGCGGCTCGAACTGGAGATCACCGAAACGGCCGTCGAAGCCGTCCCCTATATCGCCGGCATCGAAACCGGCTGGGGCCAGGTGCTCGACAACCTCACCACCCAAGCGATCCACCGCACCGAAAAGGAAGCACGCTCATGACCGAACGCATTGTGACCGCGAACATCGCCCTCACCCTCGACGGCCGCTACCACGGCCCGGGCGGCCCCGCCGATCTCGCCGCGATCGTCCGCTACGCCACGACCGAGACCGCGCGCAATCACCTCACCCGCGTCTACGAAGGCAAGACCACCGCGGTCCTCGGACGCACCAGCGCCGAAGGTTTCCTCGGATACTGGCCGACCGTCGCCGCGGACGAGAACGCCGATCCCCGCGATCGCGGGTACGCCAAGTGGCTGGTCGACACGGAAAAGGTGGTCTTGTCCAGCACGCTGACCGAGGCGCCGTGGGATCGCGCCCGTGTGGTCGACGCCCCCGCCGCGGACGTCATCGCCGAGCTGAAAGCCGGCGGTACGGGCGACATCCTCGTCAACACGAGCCCGAGCGTGATCAAGGCCCTGCTCGCCGCCGACCTGCTCGACCGGCTGTACCTGCTGATCTGCCCGGAGATCGCCGGCGACGGGCAGCGGTTGTTCGACGACGGCCTGCCTGGTTCGACGTGGCGGCTCACCCACCAGGAGGTCGGCGAGCTGGGCGAGCTGGCGTTGGTCTACGACCGCGTCCGGTAACGGCTCAGTTGACCGCCCCGGCGGGCGCGGTGAAGGTGTTGCAGTGGAAGGTGCGGTTCTTGTCGACGCCGATTTCGAACCAGTTGCCGCTGTTCTCGGCGGTGCCGTGGTCGCGGGCGTCGGTGGGGCCGTCGCCGCGGCCGTTGGCGTCCCGCTTGGCCACGTTCATCTGCGCGGTGGACAGCGCGCCGCCCTTGTTCGCCGAGCCCAGGTACATGCCGTTGAAGCATTGCGCCTGTAGTTCGACGCGGCGGGAGAGTTCCAGCCCGCGGGTGCTGCGGACGCCCGCGTCGACGCGTTCGGCGTTGGCGCGGCGCAGGATGCCGGACATGGCCTGGATGTGGTGGCCGTACTCGTGCGCGAACACCGACAGGTAGACCACCCAGTTGTTCTTGAAGATCTCGGTCTGCAACTGGCTGATCGGCATGTAGATGGTCTTGTTGGCCGGACAGTAGAAGGCGGCGAAGCTGCTGGTGGTGCCGGTGCACGGGGTGGTGATGCCCTCGGTGCTGGCGCTGACGTTCAGCGTCGGGGCCTCGAACGGCAGATTCTCCTTCGCCAGCAACGGCTTCCACGCGTCCTCCAGGCAGGAGGCGGCGGTCTCGAAGAAGGTGCGCGCGGTGTCGACCTCGGCGCTCCAGGCTGTGTACCCGCACTTGGCCGGAAGCAGCGTGGCGTCCTCGTCGGTGAGCAGCGGGTTGGTCGCGGCCTCGGTGGAACCGGGGCTCTCCTCGGCCGCGGCGGGCCGGGAATCATCCCCGGTGCGCACCGCGACCAGCACCAGACCGCCGGTCACCAGGACGATCACCGCCAGCAGCAGCGCGAGCACACCGCCACCGCCACGCTTCCGGGGTGGCCGCGGCGCACCACCGGACGGGCCGTAGGGCATGGGCGGCGGCATCGGCGGGCGCGGTGGGGGCGGCTGATTCGGACGCAATGCCGGAAAACCTTGCGGCGGAACATATCCCGGAGGCGGCAGGTGCCCCGGCGCTTCGCGATATCCCGGCGGTTGGGGGCGTTCGACGCGGTGCGTCGGAACATATTCCTCGGCGGACTCGGGACGATCGATGCGCCGAGTCGGGCCGTCGTCGGCCGGGTTGTACCCCGGACCTGGCCCGTAGGGCGGCTGCGAGCGATATCCGGGTGCCGGAAACCGTTGTCCACCAGGTGGAATCGGCCCCTGGCCGTACGGTGGCTGGCTCACTCCCCCGTACCCCCTCGTCTCAGTATCGTCGTCATGCTCCGCTGACGCAGGATAGCAACCTGTCTAAAGTGAGCGACCATGCTGACATTTCGGGGGCTCCGAGCCGGGGTGCTACTGCTCACCGGCCTGGGGATGATCGCGACCGCACCCCTGGCGCACAGCCAGCCGGCGGCGCCCGGCGCGACCATCGTGGCCGACCTGACCCTCACCCGCGACGGCGTGCTGCGCGTCGAGGAAACGATCATCGTCCCGGAGGGCGGTGATTTCGCCATGTCGCTGCCGCTGCGCCTGCAGGTGCGGGACGACGTGGTGCGCACCTTCCAGGTCACCGATGTCACCGCGACCGGCACGGGCACCACGAAGATCGCGAACGATCAGTTCACCATCGACGCCGACCCCGGCGAGTCCAAGTACACCTACACCATCCACAACATGGTCACCGACGAGCCGGGCACCCAGGAGCTGCGCTGGCTCGGCGTGGTGAACAACGACATCGCGTCGATCAGCGTCGCGATGATCAGCCCGAGCTTCGAAATGGGCATCGTGGACTGCAAACTCGGGCCGCCGGGCGCAACCCGGCCGTGCGCCGATGTGAAGGTCGAGTTCGACGGCGCGCTGTACCTGGAGCAGACCGACCTGCGCAAGGGCGATGCCATCGACCTCACCGTGCAGTTGCCGCCCGGCACCGTGGCGACCGCCGCCGACGCGCGGAACCCGTTCGCCCTCACCCAACCGGTGCTGCTCGCCTTCGGTGTGCTGCTGCTCGCGCTGGCCGGACTCGCCGCCTACGCCGCGCGCGCCCGTCGCGAAAATGCCCGCGCCACAGCCGGTTCCGACGTCATCGATCCGCTCCGCCGGGTCGGCGACCAGGTGCAGTTCACCTCACCGGGTGGTCTGCTGCCCGGCGAGGCGGGCCTGGTCGTCGACGAGTACGCCGACCCGATCGACATCGCGGCCACCGTGGTCGATCTCGCCGTTCGCCGCTACCTGTGGATAACGCCGCTGGGGGCCGACTCGAACGATTGGCAGATCAGCCGGGTGAACACCCCCGACGATCAGCTGCGCGACTACGAAAAGGCCGTCTACGCCGCGCTGCTGCCGGCGGGCACGGATTCGGTGCGGGTCAGCGAACTGCGGGTGCCGGGCCGGATCCCGGCCGCGCGGATCGGCAAAACCGTCATCGCCGACGCCGTGCACCGCGATGCGATCGTCGACCGCAACCGCACGGGGCCGGCCACCTGGCTCGGCGGCGGGCTGATCCTCGCGGGCGCCACGGCCGCTGTCGTCCTCGCGTTCACCGTGGGGCACGCGCTGGTGGGTGTGGCGATCCTGCTCGCCGGCGTGGCCACCGTGCTGCTGCCCAAGTACCTGCCCGCGCGGACCGCGCTCGGCCGGGAGCTGGCCGGGCAGGTGCGGGCACTGCAGCGCGGGCTGGATGCCATTCGGCCGGAACAGATTCCGCCCGCGGATCAGGAAACGGTGTTCTCCCGCGCGCTGCCCTTCGCGGTCGTCGCCGGTCGCGCCGACAATTGGGTCCGCACCTTCCGGGACCTCAATCCGTCCGCCGACTCGCAGCCGGGCATCTACTGGTTCGGCGGCTTCGATCGTGATCGCGATCTGCGCCGTTTCGCGGGCCACTTCCCCTACTTCATCACCGCCATGGAAAGCCTGTTCGGCAAGCAGGGCGGCTGACAGACAGAGCGCCGGAGCTGGTCGGCTCCGGCGCTCGTCGCGCGCTACACCGCGGCGGTCGCGGCTTCGGCTCGGGCGGCTTCGCGGGCCAGCAGACGATCTCGCTGCTCCTCGAAACGGACCACGTCCTTCTCCAGCTTCGCCAGGTAGGCGAGCAGTTCCTCGCGCGCCTGTTCGCCGCGAGCCGTGAAGTCGGTGCGGTCGAAGATGTTCCAGATCTTCAGCACCGGCAGGACCACGTCGTCGAGATGCTGGCGCAGATCGTAGATGCCGTGCTTGACCATCAGCACGCCGTTGCGCCGCCAGTTCGGCATGCCGTGGCCCGGCATGGCGAAGTTCAGCACCACCTTGGTCACCGATTCCATCGCTTGATCCGGCGCCAGATCGAAGGCGGCGCCGGCGACGTTGCGGTAGAAGATCATGTGCATGTTCTCGTCCTGCGCGATGCGGGCCAGCATCCGATCGCAGATCGGGTCACCGCAGACGCGGCCGGTGCTGCGGTGGCTGACCCGGGTCGCCAGCTCCTGGAACGTCACGTAGGCGACCTGGTCGAGCACGCCGCCGAAATCCTCGGGCGCGTGCACACCCCTGGTCATGTGCACCATGCGATCGTTCTCCAGCGCGACCGGGTCGACCCCGCGGGTGACGACCAGGTAGTCGCGCATGGCGATGCCGTGCCGGTTCTCCTCGGCCGTCCAGCGCCCCACCCAGGTACCCCAGGCGCCGTCACTGGAGAAGTTCTCCTCGATGGTGCGGTGGTAGGAGGGCAGGTTGTCCTCGGTGAGCAGATTGGTGATCATCGCGACCTTGGCCACCTCCGACAGCCGGGACTGCTCCGGTGACCAGTCTTCCCCGCCCATGGCGGCGAAGTTGCGCCCCTCGTCCCAGGGGATGTAGTCGTGCGGATTCCAGTCCTTCACGGTGGCCAGGTGCCGGTCGAGGTTCTGAGCCACCACCGGCTCCAACTCCGACAAAAGCTGCAATTGGGTCAAATCCGTTGTCATGAACGCCTTTCGGTATCGATGAGATCAACCGGGCAGAACAAGAACTCAGATATCGCGGGCAACCGTAGAGCACAGAAAAGGCCCTGATCAAGCGATCAGGGCCTTTCCGTGGCGGAGGATAGGGGATTTGAACCCCTGAGGGCTGTTAACCCAACCCGCGTTCCAGGCGAGCGCCATAGGCCACTAGGCGAATCCTCCGTCGTGCAGCTTACCGGGTTGACCCCGGTCAGTACCAAATGCGCCTGTCAGGGGCTACTTCTTCAGGCCGGCGAGGGCTTTGCGGACCTGCTCCTCGGCGACGGTGGCGACTTCTTCCTTGTCGAAGGAGTCGCCGTCGGCGCGGTCGATGCTGATCTCGACCTTGACCGAGACATTGCTGTCCTGCACCGCCACTGTGTAATCGGTCACGGCGTAGCTGGAGTAGTCGCGGACCTCGGAGTGCCAGTAGCCCTGGGCGCCGATGCCGGTCACCTCACCGGAGGACCGGCCGGTGCCGGTGGTGCCGGTGTCGTACTGCTTCCAGGAGTCGTAGTCGTGGTCGGCGAAGGAACTGTCGCCCAGAAAGGACACCTCGAGCTTTATCTCGGCGTTGTTCGTGTGGTACTTGCTGGTGGCGCTGGCTTCCTTGTACTTCGCGGTGCACTGGAGTTCGCCGCCGGTGTAGCTCTTGGGCTGGGTCTCGGTGTGCTCCGGCGCGGCGGCCTGCGTCTTGGCCCACTTGCTGACCACGGAGGTGTCGATCAGGCTGCAGGCGTTGGTGATCTTGTCCATCGAGTAGTTGCCCTCGGCATTGCCGCCGCCGTTGTCCAGCGAGTCCTTGGCGGAGCTCACCAGCGCGACGCAACCGGCGAAGAGGCCGAGCACCAGGACCAGGGCGATGCCGCCGCCGATCAGCCACGGGGCCTTGCTCGACTTGGGCCGCTGATACGGCGGCGGCTGCTGCGGGAAGCCCTGCGGGCCGGAGTACTGCTGCGGCGGCGCGGTGTAGGGCGGCTGCGGTGGCGGCGGCGCCGCGGCGTACGGCTGCGGCGGCGGGGTGTACTGGTCGTAACCCGCGAAAGGCGTTGTGGGACCGCCGATCATGGTCGGCTCGGAACGCGCCGGGTCGGGCGCGTCCGCTGCCGCGGTCGGCTGTTCCCACCAGTGCACGGTCGGGTCGGCCTGACTCGCACCCGCCGGTGTCGATTCGCCGTTGGGTGGATTCTTCTCAGTCACGCGACCGATCCCCTCGTACTTCTTTTGGGAAAGCCCCTCCGATGTTGGACCGATCGTAGCCACTATGCCCGTATTCGGGGCACCCGATATCGCGACGCAGGCCGTCCGCTACACTCATCAACGGATCCCGCGCGGCGCGCATCCTGTGAACTCCCCCAGGGCCGGAAGGCAGCAAGGGTCAACGGGCTCTGCCGGGTGCGCGGGGTCCCCTTAAATTCCCCTCCACTTCGGAGCAGCACCCAGGTAACGTGAGTCCGCGGTCCACCCTGACAAGTCCAGGACCGCCAACTACATGCCACTTCGCTGCTTCGAAAGGCTGCACAGGATGCCCCGGCAAACGCAGATCGGTTTGATGAGCCACGAGGAGCTCGTGTCCGAACACGAGACCCAGACCGCGAATTACGCGACGCTCCAGACCGAGAAGCTCACGCTGGACCTGACCCGGGGAAAACCTTCGCCGGAACAACTCGACCTCTCCGCCGGCCTGCTCTCCCTGCCCGGCGCGGGCGATTTCAAGGACGGCACCGGCACCGACTGCCGCAACTACGGTGGCCTGCACGGCCTCCCGGAACTGCGCGCCATCTTCGGTGAACTGCTCGGTATCCCGGTGTCGAACCTGCTGGCGGGCAACAACGCCAGCCTCGAACTGATGCACGACACCATCGTTTTCGCAATGCTGTACGGCACCAACGATTCCGAACGCCGCTGGACCGCCGAAGAGACCGTCAAGTGGCTCTGTCCCGCCCCCGGCTACGACCGGCATTTCGCGATCACCGAGGCGCTCGGCGTCGAGATGATCCCGATTCCGATGAACCACAACGGCCCCGACACCCACGCCGTCGCCGAACTGCTGGCGCGCGATCCGCAGATCAAGGGCATGTGGGCGGTGCCGAACTATTCCAACCCGACCGGCCTCACCTTCTCCGAAGATGTTGTGCGGGAATTGGTTTCGATGCCGGCCGCCGCGCCGGACTTCCGCCTGTTCTGGGACAACGCCTACGCGGTGCATCCGCTCACCGACACCGCGGAACCGGTGATCGACGTGCTCGGCCTGGCCGCCGCGGCCGGAAACCCCAACCGCCCCTTGGTGTTCGCCTCCACCTCGAAGATCACCTTCGCGGGCGCGGGCGTCAGCTTCCTCGGCGCGTCCACCGCGAACCTGGACTGGTACCTGTCGCATGCCGGGAAGAAGAGCATCGGCCCGGACAAGATCAACCAGCTGCGTCATCTGCGGTTCTTCACCGACGCCGCCGGTGTGCGGGCGCACATGCAGAAGCACCGGGAGATCCTGGAGCCGAAATTCAAACTGGTGCTGAAGATCCTGGAGGACCGGCTGGGCGCGTCCAAGGTGGCGTCCTGGACCGAACCCAAGGGCGGCTATTTCATCAGCTTGGACGTGCTGGAGGGCACCGCGGCGCGGGTGATCGCGCTGGCCAAGGACGCGGGAATCGCGCTGACCGCCGCCGGTTCGGCCTTCCCGTACCGGAATGATCCGGAAGACAAGAACATTCGGATCGCGCCGAGTTTCCCGCAGTTGCCGGAGCTGGAGCAGGCCATGGACGGCCTGGCCACCTGCGTGCTGCTGGCGGCGACCGAGAAGTTGCTGGACAAGTAGGACAACGAAAACGGCGGGTGTCCATGGACACCCGCCGTTTTCGCCGTTTCACTCCGGTTTGTGCGCCAGTACCGCGAACATGGTCACGGACAAATGGATGTCCCCGTTGTCGGCTCCCCGCCGCAGCTCCGCGAGCAGTTCGTCGCGCTGTGTCTCGGTGATCGAGCCGCGCGCCACCGCCATCGCCGAAATGCGGTGCACCAGTGAGCCGGCGCCGACGGTGCGGTCTTGGATCAGGGCGTGCGAACCGATCTCGTCGATGACCAGGCCCGCCTTGGTGAGCAGACCCGGCAGTCGCCGCCCGGCGAACGGGTTCGTGGTCGCCGCGATCAGCGTGTCGATGACCCCCCGCACCGTGGCAAGGTCGCCGGGATGCACGATGGCGGTGCCCCAGTCGACGTCGACCACCACGGCGCGGCCGCCGGGCCGCAGCACGCGGGCGATTTCGGTGGCGGCGCGCGCGGGCGCGGTGAGGTGCTGGAACACGCGCTCGCACAGCGCGGCGTCGAAGCTGTCCGCGCCGAACGGCAGGCCGTAGGCGTCGCCGGTGTGGAATTTGGCTCGCGAGCCCGCGTCAGCGGCGCGGCGCTCGGCCGAGGCGAGCAGGTGCGGGTCGGGTTCGACGCCGATCGCGGTGCCGGTCGGGCCGACCGCGTCGGCGAACACCAGTACTTCCGATCCGGTGCCGGAGCCGATATCGAGCGCGCGCTCACCGGGTCGCAGCGCGAGCGCGTCGTGCGCCCACTTCCGCAGCCGGTGGATGCCGGGCAGTGCTGCTTGCAGGTCACGCACGTCGACCAGTTGGTCCTGGCCGGCGCGGTCGAAACGGTCCGGACGCGGTGCGTAGGTATCCCTGAGTCCATCCGAGGATGAGGCCGTCGTCTGAGGCATGGCCGGGAGCATACGCCCAGCTGTGACGCAGCGCACTCGGATGTCCGGCCAGCCCGAGGTGGGATGATCGATGCCATGACCGTCAAGTTGTGTCTCGCCCAGGAACCGGAGGCGGATCGACTGCTCTCCGAGGATCCCTTCGCACTGCTCACCGGCATGCTGCTGGATCAGCAGTACCCGCTCGAGCACGCCTTCCGCGGCCCGAAGAAGATCGCCGACCGGATGGACGGATTCGACATCCACAAGATCGCCGCCGCCGACCCGGCTGCCTTCGAGGAGCTCTGCTCCACACCGCCGGCCATCCATCGCTACGGCCGCTCGATGGCCCGCCGCACCCTGGAGCTGGCGCGGTACGTCCTCGACCACTACCACGGCGATACCGCGGCCATCTGGACCGAGGGTGACCCGGACGGCAAGGAGGTCTTGCGGCGACTCGAGGAGCTGCCCGGTTACGGCAACCAGAAGGCGCGGATCTTCTTGGCGCTGTTGGGCAAACAGCTCGACGTGCGGCCCCCGGGCTGGGAGCAGGCGGCCGGAGCCTATGCCGAGCACAACTCGCGCCGCTCGGCCGCCGACATCGTGGACCAGGAGTCGCTGCTCGAGGTGCGCGCCTTCAAGAAAGCGGCGAAAGCGGCCGCCAAAGCCGCGGGCAAGTAAGAATCCTCCTGCGTTTTTCCCTCGTCACCAGCTGTTTCCCCGAGGAAGCTTGGCCCTCGAGCAAGCACCACCGAGATGAGGGATTGCAGTACATGAGGATGAGGAAGCTGGCCGTCGTGGCCGCACTGGTGACGGTGGCGACCGGGGTTGCCGCGGGCAGTTCCGGCGCGGCGCCCGAAGCCGACGGTGGAGTGATCAATTTCCGCGCCGAACAGACCGAGACGTCCGCGATCGTGCACACCGACGCCGGCTCGATCGTGGTCGAGGACGACGCGCTGAAGATCAAGGCGGCCGACGGCACCACCGTCGCGGGTACCCCGCTGAAGTACAAACTGGATGACTTCGAACTTCCGATCGCCGCCGAGATCTCCGGGCGCACAGCGGTTTTGACGCCGCAGCTCGACGCGAGCAAGGCGGTCTACAAGCCGGTCGCCCTGCCGTTCGAGGACAAGGCGCCGTGGAAGACCGAATACGAACGTGAGCAGGCTGCCTGGTCCCGCCTGACCTCCACCATCTCCATGGGTGCGACGGTCGGCACCCTGGTCGGTGGCCTGGGCGGTGCGGCTGTCGGCTGCGTGCTGGGCGGCGTGCTCGGCGGCGTCATTGTCGGCGGCACGGTGGTCGGCCTGTTCGGCCCGTTCATTCCGGCCGCGCTCGCCGGCTGCCTCGGCGGCATCGCCATCGTCGGGGCCCTGGGCACCGTCGCCGGGCAGATCCTCGTGACCGCGCCGGTCGCGATCGGCGCGGCGATCCAATACTTCACCACCATCAATCAGCCGTTCGTGGCACCCGCGCCGGCCAAGTAGCCGACCCGGGAGTCCGCCCCGCCCAGCCCTATTCGGCTGGGCGGGGCTTTCGCGTTTCATGGGCGCTGACCTGCGAAGACAACTGTGTCATGCGGCACCTCCGAAAGCTGGGGCTTGGTCTGAGGTCCCTGTCGATGTTAACTTCGTATGGTGTCTACCAGTCCCTCCATCGCGTTGCGGGTCACCTATGTGACTGCCGCGCTGGGGTTGCGGCTGCCTTTGACGCGGGAGCTGTGTTGTTCCCGCTGTCGCGGCTGAGTTCTGTCGAACCGGCCGCCTCGTCGCCGACCCCGTAGACATGTCCCCGCCTCTGGCCGGGACCCAAAGCTTGGACTCCGCACATGGCTCTCTCCACCCTCGAACGGTCCGGTTCCCGCGTTGCCGCCGCCGGTCGTCCCCGCGTTCAGCGTCCGGTCATCGCACCGGAATTCCGGATCGGCGACAACCCCGCGGCAGCCGTCCTGCGGGCCGCGACCAGCGGGCCCGTCTCGCGCGACAATGCCGCGCGCACAACCGGTTCCAGCATCGCGACGGTGAACCGTCAGGTATCGGCGCTGCTCGCCGCGGGGCTGCTGCGCGAACGTCCCGAGCTGGCGACCTCGGGCGCGGTGGGCCGCCCCCGGGTGCCGTTCGAAGTCGACAACGACGCCTACCTGACGCTCGGCATCCACATCGGCGCCGCCGCCACCAAAATCGTGGTCGCCGATCTGCGCGGGCGAATCCTCGGCGGGCTCGCCATCGCCACTCCCCAGACCGGCCAGGATTTCGCCACCACCACCGTGGCCCGCAGCGCGAAGGCTTTCTTACAGCGCTGGCACCGGCGAAAACCACTCTGGGCCGGCGCCGCCATCGGTGGCCGCGTCGACCCGGCCACCGGTCTGGTCGACCACCCCAAACTCGGCTGGCAGGGCGCCGCGCTCGGCGCTGTTCTCGGTGATGTGCTGGAACTGCCGGTGTCGGTGGCCCCGCACGTCGAGGCCATGGCCGCCGCCGAGCTGCTGCTGCCCACCCCCGAGCCGCGCACCGGACAGGAACGCGGTAGCAGCCTCTACTTCTATGTCCGCGAAATGGCGGGCATCGCGGTGACTTTCGACGGCCGCGTGCACACCCCGAGCAACGGCCCCGG
This sequence comes from Nocardia goodfellowii, assembly GCF_017875645.1. Lineage (NCBI taxonomy): Bacteria > Bacillati > Actinomycetota > Actinomycetes > Mycobacteriales > Nocardiaceae > Nocardia > Nocardia goodfellowii. The sequence goes on from NZ_JAGGMR010000001.1 coordinate 1,094,504, forward strand.
GTCCATCGCCCACTTGCCCACCGGCTCCCAGGTGCAGTGCACCTGCGGTCGGCGCGGCTGCTTGGAAGTGACCGTCGGCGACCGCTCGCTGCACGCGCGCGCGGTCGGCCTCGGCATCATCCCGGCGCACAACGGAACCGCGGGCACCACCATCGCCGATCTGTACCGCGCGGCGGAATCCGGTTCCGCTCCGGCCCAGGACCTGCTCCGGGAACGAGCCACCATCCTCGGCGACACCGTCGCCCTGGTGCGCGACATGTTCAATCCCGACCGCGTCATCCTCGGCGGGCAAGCCTTCACCGGCTACCGGCCGGGCATCACCCACGTCGCCGACGCGTTCCGCCAGAGCACCACCCTGCCGCCGACCGACATCCGGATCAGCGGTTTCGGCGGCAAGGTTCAGGAATTCGCCGCGGTGGCAACGTCATTGAGCGCCATCTACGCCGATCCGCTCGCCGCGGCCCGGCGCATCGGCCTCACCGACTGAGGCCCGCCGCCCGCGGACTCACGGTCCGTGGGCGGCTCGCACCTCCCCGACCGCCGATTCGAGCCGCGCCAGATAGGCGTCGATATCCGGTACCGCGCTCGCGTCGGCGTGCACGGAAATGGTGACGGTGTCGCCGAGGCCGTGCACGCCGTGGGTGAGGTGCATGACCGAGCCGATGGCGGGGAACCCCGCCGTGAAACGGACAGGGCCGCCGAAAGACAGGTCCGCGGGTCCACGGTGCACGCTGGAGACGACGGTGTGACCGGCGATCGCGTCCGGAACCGTGTCGAGCGGGTACCGGTCGATATCGCGACGCAGCAGTGCGGCCGGGGTGACGGCGGTGACACGGTCTTGAACCGTGAGCAAGGGGTGTTCGGCGCGGGTGCGGCGAGCGGCCAGGGTGGCGGCGATCTGGTCGGCGCGGCGACGGAGGTCGGGTTCGCCGATGTGCAGGTCGACGCCCAGACTGCGGTAGTTGTTGCGGGACAGGCTCTTTCCCGGCAGCGCCATCGGAACCTGGGCGCCGGAACTGTCCACAGGCTTCCCCAGGGATGCGAGATGGTTGGGGAGAGCCAGCGAGACGGCGGTCAGGGCGACCACGGTCACCGTCCGGCCGGGGATACGCAGTTCGTCGCTGGGGTACACCAGCATTCGGGCCTGATGCGCGGTGTCCCGTTCGGCGTTGGCCCGATTCACCAGGCTGGGGACGAAACTCGGTCCGGGGCCCGGCAGGAGCCCCGTTTCGGTGAGCTCGGCCAAGGTCTGCTGTGCGCGATAAGCGTGGAAACCGCGCACCATCGTTTGCGCCACCTGTATCGGTGCTCGCAGCAAACCGGCCACACCAGCTGTCACCCCGAACGCGGTCACCGATTCCCTGACCAGCCGAAATCCTGGGCGGCACCGGGGATGCCGCGGCGGTCGGCTGGGCTCGGCATGGGCTGGGTGGACATGGGCTGGGTCGGCCCCACCGAAAAGCATGCGGGCCAACTCCGCGGCGCGTTTGCCGTCCGCCAGCGCGTGCGACATCTGTATCACCACCACGGTGGCCAGTTCGGCCGGATCGGATCGCATCGGTGCACCGGCGATTCCGCGGAACACGTGCAGCCGCCACGGCCGGTCCGCCGCATCCACACCGGTATCGAGCAACTCCCCCAGCGCCGCCTGCACATGGGCCCAATCCGGCCGGGGCAGAGCATGTTCCACGAACTGGTCGGCCGCGAACTCGCATCGCACCCAGGACGGATAGTCGAGATCACCGGGCACCTCCCGCAGTCGCACCCGCAGATCCGGGATGAGCGCACCGCGCTGTTCGACGTGTGCGCGTAACTCGTCGGTCGGCACCCCCGAGTCCGCGAAGCTGTACAGCAGGAACAGGTCGTTGCGGGTGCGCTTGGACAGCCAGTATATGGTGGCGTCCGCTGGGGCCGTGCGGTTTCGGCCGTGCGTGCGCTGTCCCCTGGTCCGAATAACCACGCAGGCGACCCTATCGGTACCGGCGCACACGGTGCGCCCGGCCGGATTTCGCAAACCCATCGATTCCCGGCGCAGCCGCTGCTACCGTCTGTAGTAGAACCATTCCACTCACCCAGGGGCGGGGTGCAGGCCATGACCATTCCGGTAGCTCGCAAGGCAAGTGCGCAGGCGGACGCGACGGATCAGCGATATCAGGCGGCCGCGTTCCTGAAACGGTCGATCAACAAGATCTTCCCCACGCACTGGTCGTTCCTGCTCGGTGAGATCGCGCTGTACACCTTCATCATCCTGCTCTTGTCCGGGGTGTATCTGACCTTGTACTTCGACCCGTCGATGAGCGAGGTCGTCTACGACGGCGCCTATCAACCGCTGCGCGGCGTCACCATGTCCCGCGCCTACGAGACCTCGCTGAACCTCTCCTTCGAGGTGCGCGGCGGCTTGTTCGTGCGGCAGGTACACCACTGGGCCGCCCTGCTTTTCGCGGCATCGATCATCGTGCACCTGTTCCGCGTCTTCTTCACCGGCGCGTTTCGCAAACCGCGCGAAGCGAACTGGGTGATCGGCGCGATTCTGCTGATCCTGGCCATGTTCGAGGGCTACTTCGGTTACTCCCTGCCGGACGATCTGCTCTCCGGCACCGGCCTGCGGGCGGCGTTCTCCTCGATCACCCTGGGCGTGCCGGTGGCCGGCACCTGGTTGCACTGGTTGCTGTTCGGCGGCGACTACCCGGGCACCATCATCATTCCGCGTCTGTTCATCGCGCATGTGCTGCTCATTCCCGGCATCATGCTGGCGCTGATCGCGGCGCACATCGCGCTGGTCTGGTATCAGAAGCACACCCAGTACCCGGGTCCCGGCCGGTCGGAGAAAAACGTGATCGGCGCGCGGATCGTGCCGGTGTTCTCGCTGGATCAGGGCGCGTTCTTCGCCTTCACGCTGGGCATCGTCGCGATCATGGGCGGCCTGCTGCAGATCAATCCGGTATGGAACATGGGTCCGTACAACCCGGCGATGATCTCGGCGGGTACCGCGCCCGATTTCTACATGATGTGGACCGACGGCATGATGCGGCTCATCCCGCCGTGGGAGCTGTACATCTTCGGGCACACGGTGCCCGGGTCGTTCTGGGGCGCGCTGATCATGGGGCTGGTCTTCACCCTGCTGATCGCCTACCCGTGGATCGAGAAGCGGCTCACCAAAGACGTTGCGCCGCACAACCTCCTGCAGCGGCCGCGGGATGTACCGGTACGCACCGCGATCGGTGCCATGGTGATCACCTTCTATCTGGTGCTCACGTTGACCTGCGTGAACGACGTCATCGCCTTCAAGTTCGACATCTCGCTGAACGCGACGACCTGGGCCGGGCGCATCGGCGTGCTGTTGCTTCCACCGCTGGCCTACTTCATCGCCTACCGGATCTGTCTCGGCTTGCAACGCAGTGACCGGGCCGTCCTCGAACACGGGATCGAGACCGGCGTGATCCGCCGGCTGGCGCACGGGGAATACATCGAACTGCATCAGCCGCTGGGGCCGGTCGACGAGCACGGGCACCCGGTTCCGCTGGAGTACCAGGGCGCACCGGTGCCGAAGAAGATGAACCAGCTCGGCGCCGCGGGCAAACCAGGCACCGGCAGCTTCTTCCGGGCCGATCCTTGGCAAGAATCCGAACGCAACCTGGCGTCCGACCACGAAGCGGAACGTAAACAACTCGCGGTGCTACGCCGGGTGCAGGAGCAGAATCAGGCGCCGGGTAACGGGCACCAGAAGTAACACCAAGGCCCCGAGCCTGTGCTGCTCGGGGCCCCGTGCTGACTGCTTCGGATAAAGCCTGTGTTTCAGGATTGTCCGAATTCCCCAGCGGATACGCCGCTGAGAAACGCATCCCATTCGCCCGGGGTGAACGCCAACACCGGGCCACATCCGTTGTCTTTGGTGTCCCGAACCGCGACGTTGCCGTCGCCCACCATCGCGACTTCCACGCAGTTCCCATCGGGACCGCTGTATGTGCTCTTATGCCACACAGCATCCGTCAAATCGAGATTCACAGCACTAGCTCCTTTGCCATGTCGAAACCAGGAATTTTCTTCGGACCGTTTCCAGCGTCGAAACTCGGCGAGACCGCCGAATCTCCCTGCGCGCCCGTAAGCCGCGCGCAACATTTACGGTGCGTCTTTTCGCACTGTAGTTCGAGGTGAATTACACCCCCGGGGCTGTCCCCGCGCTTGAAACAGTAGCAGGTATCCGCAGAATTTGCCGATGTCTTGCTCGGTCAAACCTCAATTCTGCCAACGTTGCGAAGATGCGATGTTGCTATAACTTTGCTAGCTGTCCACATTCTTTCCACAGGACGATCTACCGCAAACTTTTGGTCGCCGTGATTAGCTCGTGATACGTCACCTATCGCGTTTCTAGATCAACCGGGGTACCCCGCGAGCGATGCATCGTGGATGATGGTTTCATGGTCGAACGCCCCCGCGACGAGGCAGGTCGCGCCCGCAACCCCCGTCCCCGTGACCGATTCGGTCGCCCGCTGCCGCTCGGCAGCGTCGGCGTACCGCGAATTCCCGATGATCTAGAACTCCCGCCCCAGCAAACTCTAAACCTGGCGCAGCAACTGCTGGATGACGGCTTGGCATTCAACGCGCACGAGGTATTAGAGGCGGCATGGAAGAACGGACCGTTCGCCGAAAGGATGCTGTGGCAGGCTCTGGCGCAATACGCGGTCGGAATCACGCACATCCAGCGGGAAAATCCCAAGGGTGCGCGCACGCTACTGGAGCGCGCGGTGACCCGGTTGCTCAGCTACGCGCCAGTAGATAGCGGAGAATCGAACAGCGGTCCGAATATTGACAATTGCGAAGACAATCAAGGCGACTACCAAATTGCGAAAGCGACGCGAACCGAGGGTCCGGAGGCGGTAGCGCAGCGTGCCCGCGCCGAGCCCGGCGAGCACCCCCGATCTGGCGCCGTGCCATACGGGATCGACCGCGACGGACTCATCGCGCACGCCCGCGGGCTACTGGCGGCACTCGACGCCGGGACGCCGATCGGCCCGGAGGATCTGAAGCCGCGCCTGGCAAAATGATCTCCGTGCACACCGACCCCGCCCAGCAGTCGACCGCGGGCGCGGGCCGGTACGCACCGAGTCCCAGCGGAGATCTGCACCTGGGCAATCTGCGCACCGCTGTGCTGGCCTGGCTCTTCGCACGCAGCACCGGACGCCGCTTCCTGATGCGCATCGAAGACCTGGACCGAGTCCGCCCGGGCGCCGCCGAACGCCAGCTCGCCGACCTGGCCGCCATCGGCTTGGACTGGGACGGCCCGGTGGTCCGGCAATCCGAGCGGCTGCCGCGCTACACCGCGGCCATCGATCAGCTCACCGCCGCCGGCCGCACCTACGAATGCTTCTGCACCCGAAGGGAAATCCAGCAGGCCGCGACCGCGCCGCACGGACCGATGGGCGCCTACCCGGGCACCTGCCGGACGCTCACCGCCGAGGCGCGGGCCCGGCATCTCGCCGACGGCCGCCCCGCCGCACTGCGCTTACGCGCGGACACCACCGACTTCGAGATCATCGACGAACTACACGGCCGCTACCGCGGCGCGGTAGACGACCTGGTGCTGCGCCGCGGCGACGGCCTGCCCGCCTACAACCTGGCCGTCGTGGTCGACGACGCGGCACAGGGCGTCGATCAGGTGGTGCGCGGCGACGACCTGCTCCCCTCCACCCCGCGCCAGGCTTACCTGGCCACCCTGCTCGGGTTGCCGGTCCCGCACTACGCCCATGTCCCGCTCGCGCTGAACCCGGCCGGGCAGCGGCTGGCGAAACGGGATGGCGCCGTCACGCTGGCCGACCGTCTCGCCCTCGGCAACACGCCCGAGCAAGTGATGGCGGTACTGGCCGATTCGCTCGGATATATTGCGAGCTCACCGGCCCAGCTCCTGCACCAGTTCGATCCCGCGCGGCTGCCGCGCGAGCCATGGATCGTGCGGGAGAACGGGTTGTTGCGACCCGACGCGGGTCCGTAACGTACGCAGGCGACCGAAGTTGGCTGATCGACCGATCACGACGCGGGCCGAGCTCAGGGTCCGGAGGCGGTAGTGCAGCGTGACCACGCAGGACCCGGTGAGGGCCGCGAATCCGACACAGAGGACGACCTATGACTAGCGGTGGGTACGACCCCAACCAGAACCCGCAGGGCGAGCAGCCGTACGGGCAGCAGCCGTATCCCCAAGGCGGGCAACAGTATCCACAGGGCGATCCCTACGGGCAGCAACCGCAGTACGGGCAGGATCCCTACGGTCAGCCGCAGTACGCCCAAGACCCCTACGCACAGCAGCAGCCTTACGGCCAGGATCCCTACGCCCAGCAGCAGGGCTACGACCAGGATCCTTACGCACAGCAGCAGGGTTACGGTCAGCCCTACGGGCAGGGCTATACCTATGCCGGATCCGGAACTCCGGCCGATCTCGGTGTCCGCGTCGGCGCCCGGGTGATCGACACGTTGATCGTCCTGATTCCGGTGAACATCATCATGCGGGTGCTCTACGGCAGCGGGAGCGGCTTCTTCGTCGGCGTCAGTGTGCTGGGCGCGATCGCCCTGACCCTGTATTTCGTCCTGATGGAGACCCAGCAGGGCACCACGCTCGGCAAGAAACTGCTGGGCCTGCGGGTGCTCGGCCCGGGCAGCGCGCCCAAGGTCACCGCGGAACAGTCGCTCAAGCGCAACCTGTACACGATCGTCTACGTGATTCCGTGCATCGGGCAGATCGCCTCGCTCGCGTTGATCATCTACATGATGATCACCACGTCGCAGGACCCGAACAAGCAGGGCTGGCACGACAAGTTCGCCGGCGGCACCCAGGTGATCAAGGGCTGAGCAGTCAGGCCCCGCTGAAGATGACGAGGCCCCAGTACAGGATGGTGAGCACGATGCCGCCGACGCCGACCCAGATGCCCGCCTGGGCCATACCGCGGCCCTCCTGATACGGGTTCTCCTTCAACTGGTTCAGCGCCAGCACACCGAGCACGATGCCGACCAGCGAGCCGATGCCGCAGCTGCAGACGCCGACGATCGAGGCGACGAGCGCGCCGATGGCCAAACCATTGGTCGAACTCTGCGCCGGGGCGTAACCGTAGGGCTGATACCCCGGCGGGCTCGGATAAGCGGGACCCGGGGCCTGCGGAAACTGTTGCGGCCCGGACTGATACGGCTGCACCGGCGGCTGCTGGTACTGCGGCTGCGGAGCCGGCTGCTGCGGATACTGCGGCGCCGAGGGATACCCCGACGGTTCGGAAGTCGGGTACTGCGGAGTCGAGGGCTGTGCGCCGGAATCAGCCGACACGCCTTCACCGCCGTACTGCTTCCACCATTCGTCGGAATCGCCGGGCTTCGTCATGGCTACAGGGTATGTGAGACCTGGTTGTATAAAGCTTGTGAGTGACTTACAGACAAACCCAGCACACGACGGGTCTGGACACCCCGCGCCGAACCATGCGGCATTCGCCCAGGTCGCGCGGGGGTACTACACACCCATTGTGGCGCTGTTCACGGCCACACTGATCATCTCCAATGTCTGCGCCAGCAAGGGCGTGGAGTTCTTCGGCGGTGCATCGCTGTCGGTCGGCCCGTTCCAGATCCTGCCCATCGGTACCGACGGCGCCTTCTTCCTCTTCCCGCTGGCCTACGTCCTCGGTGATGTGCTCAGCGAGGTCTACGGGTTCCGCGCCACCCGTCGCGCCATCTACTACGGCTTCGGCGCGCTGCTGCTGATGGTCGCCTGCTTCAGCATCGCGGTGCACCTGCCGGCGGCCGGTTTCTACGAGCACCAGGAAGCGTTCCGGACCGTGCTCGGCGTCAGCTGGCGTCTCGTGCTCGCCGGGCTACTCGGCTATTTCGTGGGCCAGCTGCTGAATTCCGCGACACTGGTGCTGATCAAGGAGCGGACCAAGGAAAAGCATCTGTGGGCCCGGCTGATCGGCTCCACGGTGGTCGGTGAATTCGCCGACACCCTGATCTTCTGCTCGATCGCCGCCGGCGTCATCGGTATCGAGACCTGGCAGCAGTTCCTCAACTACCTGATCGTCGGCTTCCTCTGGAAGACGCTGGTCGAACTCCTGGTCATGCCGATCACCTACCAGGTCATCGCGCTGCTCAAGAAGAAGGAACCGACCTACGCGCCCAAGGAATCCGATCCACTACACGTCTGACCACCCAGCGCCTGCGCGCCCTCGCCGACCGGCGGGGGCGCGTTCGTTTGGCTAGAGTCAGCGCTCGTGTCCGTTCCCCAGTCCCTCGCCGAAGTCCGCGCTCGGATCGACGCCCTCGACGGCGACCTGATCCGGTTGCTTGCCGAACGGCAGGCACTGGTCCGGGCCGCCGCCACCTTCAAAACCGATCAGCGGGCGGTGCGCGCACCCGATCGGGTCGAGCGCGTCGTGGCGCTGGCCCGGGAGCGCGCGACCGAGTCCGGTTTGGCGCCCGAGGTGGCGGAAGCGGTGTGGCGGGCCATGATCGGGGCGTTCGTCGAGCTCGAACTGACCGAGCACGCCGAGCTGACCCGCGGCGGAGCTACGACGGGGTCTTGATCCGGCCCTGCCAGACGCCGAGGGTTTCGGCCTTGAACTCGTCGAAGTAGCCGCCCAGGATCGACTCTCGAATACGGTCCACCAGACGCACCGTGTAGCGCTCGTTGTGAATGGTGCACAGGGTCGCGGCCAGCATCTCCTTCGCCTTGAACAGGTGATGGATGTAGGCGCGGCTGTAGTTCGCGCAGGTATAGCAATCGCAGGTGTCGTCGATCGGGGTGAAATCCCGGCGGAAGCGGCTGGTGTTGATGTTGAACCGGCCCTCGGCGACATAGATCGCGGCATTGCGCGCGACCCGGGACGGGTTCACGCAGTCGAAGGTATCGGCGCCGTTCTCTACCGCCGTGAAGATGTCCTCCGGCTCGCTGATGCCGAGCATGTGCCGCGGCTTTTCCTCGGGCAACTCGGCACAGCACCAGCCGACGATGGTGCCCAGATTGTGTTTCTCCAGCGCGCCGCCGATGCCGTAGCCGTCGAATCCGCTGCCGCCGCTGCCGCGCAACTCCTCCAGGCCGCGGCAGGCCGAACGGCGCAGGTCCTCATATTGCGCGCCCTGGATCACGCCGAAGAGTGCCTGGTAGGGGCGGTGCGCCCGCTCGGCGGTCAACTTCTCGTGCTCGTCCAGGCAGCGCTTGGCCCACAGGCGCGTGCGTTCCAGCGACTTCTCTTGGTAGCCACGGGTATTGAGCAAGGTGGTGAGCTCGTCGAAGGCGAACATGATGTCCGCGCCCAGCTGATGCTGGATGCCCATCGACACCTCGGGCGTGAAGCGGTGCTTGGAGCCGTCCAGGTGCGAACGGAAGGTGACGCCGTCGTCGTCGACGGTGGCCAGGCGCTCTTTGCCCTTGGCGATCACGTCGTCGTTCTGCACGCCGACGGCCTCCATGGCCAGCACCTTCTTGAAGCCGACACCCAGCGACATCACCTGGAAGCCACCGCTGTCGGTGAAGGTGGGGCCGTCCCAGTTCATGAACTTCGCGAGGCCGCCCGCCTCGTCCACGATGTCGGGGCCGGGCTGCAGGTACAGGTGGTAGGCGTTGGCGAGCAGGGCCTGCGACCCGAGTTGCTTCATGGTCTCCGGCAGCACCGCCTTCACCGTCGCCTTGGTGCCCACCGGGATGAACGCGGGCGTCGCGACCTCGCCGTGCGGTGTGCTGATCACCCCCGCGCGGCCGTGGCGCCCGCCGTCCAGCCGGGCATCGATGCGGAACGAGAACTGTTCGGGGTCAGACACGGGATACATCTTCCCAGGTGGCCATCCCGCGCCGCGCTCAGCTCTTGCCCAGGGCCACCGCGCCCGGTTCGGGATCTTCGAGGGTGCCTGTGCCGTCGGTGAGGGCGGCGGCGAACTGGGCGTTGTAGAGGCGGTAGTAGGCGCCGCGCTCCTGCAGCAACCGTTCGTGGTTGCCGTGCTCGACGATGCGGCCCGCCTCCATCACGACGATCAGGTCGGCGTCGCGGATGGTGGAGAGACGGTGCGCGATGACGAAGCTGGTGCGGTCGCGGCGCAGGGCCGCGGTCGCGTGCTGCACCAGGAGTTCGGTGCGGGTGTCGACCGAGCTGGTCGCCTCGTCCAGGATCAGGATGGACGGTTTGGCCAGGAACGCGCGGGCGATGGTGATGAGCTGCTTCTCACCCGCGCTGACGCCCGAGCCCTCCTCGTCGATGACGGTGTCGTAGCCGTCGGGCAGCGCGTGCACGAACCGGTCGACGTAGGCCGCGCGGGCGGCCTCGAGGATTTCGGCTTCGGTGGCGTTCGGGTTGCCGTAGGCGATGTTCTCCCGGATGGTGCCCTTGAACAGCCAGGTGTCCTGCAACACCATGCCGATGCGGGAACGCAGGTTGTCGCGGGTCATCTCGGTGATGTCGACGCCGTCGATGGTGATGGCGCCCGCGTCGAGTTCGTAGAACCGCATCAGCAGGTTCACCAATGTGGTCTTGCCCGCGCCGGTCGGGCCGACGATCGCGACCACGTGACCGGGTTCGGCGACCAGCGAAAGCCGTTCGATGATCGGCTTTTCCGGCTCGTACCGGAAGGAGATGCCCTCGAATTCGACGCGCCCGCGATCCAGCGGACGGGTGCTCTCCATGACCGGATCGGGCGACTGCTCCTCCGCGTCGAGGATCTCGAAGATGCGCTCGGCCGAGGCCACGCCGGACTGCAGCAGGTTGGCCATCGCGCCGATCTGCGTGAGCGGCTGGCTGAACTGCCGGGAGTACTGGATGAACGCCTGCACCTCACCCAGCGAGAGATTGCCGGTGGCCACCCGCAGGCCGCCGACCAGGGCGACCAGCACGAAGTTCACGTTCCCGAGGAACATGATGGACGGCATGATGAGGCCGGAGATGAACTGCGCTTTGAAGCTCGACTCGTAGAGTTCCTGGTTCCGCTTGTCGAATTCCTCGCCGACCTCGCGGCTGCGGCCGAACGCGGTGACCACCTCGTGCCCGGTGTAGGCCTCCTCCACCTGGGCGTTGACCAGACCGGTGTATTTCCACTGGTTCACGAAGTGCGGCTTGGATCGTTTCGCGATCTGCGCGGTGATGACGATCGCGGCCGGCACGGTGAGCAGCGCGATCACCGCCAGCAGCGGCGAGATCCAGAACATCATGATCAGGATGCCGAGGACCGTGAACAGCGAGGTCAGCAGCTGACTCATGGTCTGCTGCAAGCTCTGCGAGACATTGTCGACATCGTTGGTGACGCGGCTCAGCAGGTCGCCGCGCGGCGAGGTGTCGAAATAGCGCAGCGGCAGCCGGTGGATCTTGTCCTCGATATCGCTGCGCAGGCGCTTCACCGTGCGGTTGATGACGATATTGAGCAGGTACGCCTGCAGCCAGCCGAACACCGAGGCGCCGATGTAGAGCGCCAGTACCAGCATCAGGACCCGGCCGACCGCGTCGAAATCCACGCCGACACCGGGCGTGACGTTCATGGCGCCGAGCATGTCGGCGAAGGTGTTGTCGCCGTTGGCCCGAAGTTGTTGAATGACTTGCTCTTTGCTGGCGCCGGCGGGCAGCTGTTTGCCGACCGCGCCGTCGAACACCAGGTTCGTCGCCTTGCCGAGCAGGTACGGACCGAGCGTGTTCAGCACCACCGAGATGACGACCAGCGCGATGATCAGGCCGACATGCAGCCGCTCCGGCGCGAGCCGGCGCATCAGTCGTTTCAGCGACGGTCCGAAGGACTTCGGCTTCGCGTCCGGCGCACCGGGATTGACGCCGGGCCTCATCGCACCTCCTCCGCGCTGAGCTGGGATTCGACGATCTCCTGGTATTCGGGACAGTCACGCAGCAATTGCTCGTGCGTACCGATGCCCGCCATCGCCCCGTCCTCCAGCACCACGATCTGATCGGCGTCGCGGATGGTGGAAATCCGTTGCGCGACAATGATTACCGAAGCGTCCCTGGTCACCGGCCGCAGCGCGTCCCGCAGGCGGGCGTCGGTGGCCACGTCCAGGGCGGAGAACGAATCGTCGAACAGATAGATCCGCGGCTGCCGGACCAGCGCTCGGGCGATCGCCAGGCGCTGGCGCTGACCGCCGGACACGGTGGTGCCGCCCTGGGCGACCGGGGTGTCCAGGCCCTGCGGCATATCCCGCACGAAATCGTCGGCCTGCGCGATTTCCAGAGCGCGCCACAGTTCTTCGTCGGTGGCGTCGGGTTTGCCGTAGCGCAGGTTGCTCGCGACCGTCCCGGAGAACAGGTAAGCCTTCTGCGGCACCAGGCCGATCTGTTCGCGCAGCAGCTCGAGATCGAGGTGGCGCACGTCGGTGCCGCCGATGTACACCGCGCCATCGGTGACATCGATGAGCCGCGGAATCAGATTGAGCAGCGTGGTCTTGCCCGCGCCGGTGGATCCGACGATCGCGGTGGTCGTCCCCGGCCGCACCTCGAACTTGATCGCCTTCAGCACCGGCTTCTCCGCGCCCGGGTAGGCGAATTCGGCGTACGAGATGTCCACCGCGGCCGGGTCGGAAGCGAAGGATTTCGGGAACTTCGGCGGCACCACCGAGGTCTCTGTCTCCAGTACCGCGCCGATCCGATCGGCCGAGACCGCCGCGCGCGGGGCCATCATGGCCAGGAACGAGGCCATCATGACGGCCATCAGGATCTGCATGATGTAGGACAGCATCGCGGTGAGCGATCCGATCTGCATCTGCCCGGATTCGATGAGGTGCCCGCCGAACCAGATGACCGCGACGGCGGTCAGGTTCGAGATCAGCATGACCGCGGGGAACATCAGCGCCATCAGCTGGCCGACGCGCAGCGAGGTCTCGGTCAGCTCCGTATTCGCCAGCCCGAAGCGCCAGGTCTCCTGCCGTTCCCGGACGAACGCGCGGACCACCCGGATACCGGTGATCTGCTCGCGCAGCACCCGGTTCACCTCGTCGATCCGGTGCTGCATATCCCGGAAGCCCGGCACCATGCGGGCCACGATGAGCCCCATCGAGACGGCGAGCGCGGGCACCGCGATCAGCAACAGCCAGGACAGCCCGAAATCTTCGCGCAGCGCCATGAAGATGCCGCCGAAACACATGATCGGCGCCATCACCAGAATGGTCGCCGACATCACGATGAGCAGCTGAACCTGCTGAATGTCATTGGTATTGCGGGTGATCAGCGACGGTGCGCCGAACAGTCCGACCTCCCGCGCGGAGAAGGTACCGACCCGATGCAGCAGCGCCCCGCGCATATCGCGGCCCGCGGCCATCGCGGCCTGCGCGCCCAGATACACCGAGCAGGCCGACGCGACGATCTGCACACCGGTCACCGCGAGCATCCACAGACCGGTGTTCCAGATGTATCCGATATCGCCCTTGGTGACGCCGCTGTCGATCAGATCGGCGTTCAAACTGGGCAGATACAGCATCGCGATAACCGAGATCAGCTGAAGCACAACAACCCCCGCCAGCTGGGCGCGGTAGGGGGCCAGATAGGTGCGGAGCAGTCGGATCAACATGATGTCAGGCAGGCTACCGGCTGGCGCTGACGCCCGTCGCGAGGTTTTGCCGGGCCGCCCGCTATGGCGTGCTCAGCTGGGCTGCGGGTGCGGTTCCCGGCGCGCCCACGCCCCCGGGTCGGCGACCAGCGCGCCGACGAAATCCGGGAGCTGGTCCTCGGCGATGTCACCGATCGACACGTTCTCCAGCACCGCACGCAGATTCACCCGCACCGCGATCCACACCCGCTGCAGCGGTTCGGCCACGCCTTCGTATGCGACGTCCTCGGGCCGCTCGCCGCGCACCGAGGCCAGCGGACCCTCGACCGCGCGGATCACATCGGCGATGGAGATATCGGTGGCGGGGCGCGCGAGCCGGTAACCGCCGTCGGGCCCGCGCCGGCTGATCACCAGTTCGGCCCGGCGCAATTCGCCGAGCACGGTCTCGAGCACCTTCGGCGGAATGTGCTGCGCGCCCGCGATGGCGTCGGCCTTCAGGGGGGCGGCGGACAACGAAGTCGGCGGGGGTGCGTTCAGCGCGGTCAGCTGGGGCGCGCGGGCGATTTCGAGCAGGGTTCGCACCGCGTAGTCGACCTTCGCGGTGATATGCACTGCCTGCTCCCTGAATTCGATGGCGTCCCCGAAGAGAAATCTACTGCGTCAGCGCGTGCCGCAGGCGGTGAGTACACAGGTGGCCGCATCCAGCAGCGTGGTTTCGACGAGGGTCTCGTCGGCCCCCGGCGCGATCTCGCTGGAGAACAACGCCACCTCAAGCACTTGCAGGGCCGCACTCGCCCGCAGCTTCGCCTCGGGGCTCGGGTGCGGGCCGGCCAGCCAATCCCCCAGTTGCCGGCTGAATTCGAACATGTCCGGGTAGCGACCCGCCATCGCGTTGAGAATGGCGACGGTGTCGCGCACGCACAGCGCGCCGGCGTCCCGGTTGCGCAGCATGCCGCGAATGTAGGCCTGCAGTACGGTCCGCACGCCCTCGGCGCTGTAGGGCACAGTCTTGATGTCCTCGGCCACCGCGCGCATGTTCTCCACGATCGGACTGACGATCGCGACAAGCAGATCCAGCTTCGAGGGGTAGTGATAGTAGAGCGAGGCCTTTGTGATTCCTACCGCATCCGCGACCTCGCGGAGGCTGGTCTGCTCGAATCCTTTGCTGCCGAACAGCTCCACCGCGGCGTCCCGAATCGCCGTTTTAGTCCCACTACCTGCGGAAACGGATTCTCTCGTCGCTGAGGTGTCCATCGGAGTCCTGTTCTACTCACTGAGCCGCGCCCACTGTGCCACTGAAAATAGAGGTTGTACCTCCGCTTAGCCGCTCGGTAGTCTACCTACCGCACGGTAGGCAGAAAGCGTCAATGGAGGCGAGGGCCATGCAGGGGCCCCGCGAGTGCTGTCTACGGGCCTCGGATTTCAGCACGTCCCAGTGTCTTTCGCTTAGGAGTATCCCTCGTGTCCGTATTTCTCTATAGATGGGGAAAGTTCGCTTTCCGCCGGAAATGGATCGTGCTTCCCGTCTGGCTGGTCCTGCTGATCATCGTGGGCGGCGTGGCCGGTGCCATCAGCAAACCGATGAACGACGATTTCTCGATGCCGAACCTGCCGTCCGAGCGGGCCACCGAGATCCTCGACAAGCACTTTCCCGGCATGTCAGCGCAATTCAGCATGGACGCCGTCCTCGGCACCTATGTGATCAAAGCGCCGGAGGGCCAGAAGCTCACCGATCCGGCCAACAAGACCGCCATCGACGACCTGATCGCGAAACTGCGCGAACTGCCGATCGTCGACACCGGCAATGCCAACAAGCCGCTCGTCAACCCGGTCACGGTGGCCGAGAACATGCCGATCGGCCCGGAGAAGTCGATCAACTGCGTGGCCGTCGATCGCGGCGGCGACGAGGCCAAGTCCTATTGCGCCGGTGCGCCGTTGAACGTGCTGGGCGACCAGCCCGACACCGTCGCGGTGCTCGAGGTCCCGTTCAAGATGGCGACGATCACCGATGTCACCCCCGAGGATCGGGCGCTGGCCTACGACGTCGCCGACGCCGCCCGTAATGCCGGCCTGACCGTCGAAATGAGCGGCTCGCTGCCGCTGCAGCAGGAAGCGCCGAGCGCCTCGTCGGAAGCGATCGGCTTCGGCGTCGCCTTCCTCGTCATGATCATCGCATTCGGTGCGCTGATCGCCGCGTTCGTGCCGCTGATCACCGCGATCGTCGGCCTGGGCCTGGCGACCTCGACCATCCTGCTCGGCACCTCGTTCCTCACCATCCCCACCTTCACGCCGATTCTGGCGACCATGATCGGCATCGCGCTGTCCATCGACTACGCGCTGTTCATCGTCTCCCGGTACAAACACGAACTCGTCGTGCAGGATTCACCCGAGGAAGCCGCGGGCATCGCCCTGGGCACCGCGGGCTCGGCGGTGGTGTTCGCCGGGCTCACCGTCATCATCGCGCTGACCGGCCTGAGCATCGTCGGCGTGCAGTTCCTGACGTTCATGGGCCTCGGTGGCGCGATCGCCGCCGCGTTCGCGGTGCTTACCGCGATCACGTTCCTGCCGGCCCTGATGGGCGCGTTCGGACGATTCCTGTTCAAGCCGAAGGTGCCCTTCGTCGCCAAGCACGACCCGGAGGACGACAACTCGGTCACCAACGGCACCCGGTTCGCCCGCGTCATCGGCAAGATGCCGCTGGTGACCTTCATCCTGAGCGTCGTAGTGCTCGGTGCGCTGGCCGCACCCGCGGCGGGGATGAACCTCGGTCTGCCGGGCGAGGGCAGCATGGCCAAGGACACCACCGTCCGCAAGGCGTACGACATCCGGACCGAGGGCTTCGGCGAGGGCAGCAACGGTCTGCTGAACATCGCGGTCGATCTCACCGATGTTCCTGCCGCGCAACGGGAACCCGCGCTCACCGCACTGCGGGAGAAGATCGCGTCCTACCCCGACATGGACTATCTGACCGCGACCATGTCCAGCGCCGACGGCGCGGGCGCGATGTTCAACGGCGTGCCGAAGTCCGGCCCGAACGAGCAGGTCACCAAGGACCTGGTCAAGCATGCCCGCGACGCCGAGGGCGCGTTCCAGGCGGAGTACGGCATGGAGTACGGCGTCACCGGTGTCACCGCGATCTACGCCGATGTCGACAATGTGCTGCTCGGCAAGATCGTGCCCTACCTGGCCATCGTGGCCGGCGCCGCGTTCCTGCTGCTGATCCTGGTGTTCCGCTCGATCCTGGTACCGCTGACCGCGGCGCTCGGATTCCTGCTGTCCATGGCGGCGACGTTCGGCGCGACGGTGCTCATCTTCCAGGAGGGCGCGTTCGGCCTGATCGCGGATCCGCAGCCGATCATCAGCTTCCTGCCGATCATGCTGATCGGTTTGGTGTTCGGCTTGGCCATGGATTACCAGGTGTTCCTGGTGACCCGCATGCGCGAGGAATTCGTGCACGGCAAGTCCGCCAAGGAAGCCATGATCAGCGGTTACCACCACGGTGCCCGCGTGGTCACCGCCGCCGCGGTGATCATGATCTCGGTGTTCGGCGGCTTCATGCTGATGCCGGACGCGACGGCAAAGTCGATGGGCTTCGCACTGGCCGCGGGCGTGTTGTTCGACGCGTTCCTCGTCCGCATGGTGCTGATCCCGTCGCTGCTGGTGCTCATGGGCAAGTGGGCCTGGTGGATCCCGAAGTGGCTGGACCGGATCCTGCCGGATATCGATGTGGAAGGCGCCAAGCTGCAGGGTCTGCAGCGCAAGGCCGTCGAATTGCAGAAGGAGCCGGTCGGCGTGAGCTGACCTGTCCCGAGTGACGCTCGGCCCCGCACCTGACTTCAGGCGCGGGGCCGAGTGCGTTTCCCCTTCATAACTAGGTGCCGTCAGTTCTTGATCTTGTGTCCGGTCCGCAGCAGACTCAGCAACAAGTTCCGTTCTTCAGCTCGGTTGTCCACCGGCGCTCTTCGGACCGGTGAGCACGTCCTACCAGGATCGATCCGATCACCGCGAGGAGAACCCGTGTCCGTCTGGCTATATCGGTGGGGAAAGTTCGCCTTTCGCCGCAAATGGATTGTGCTGCCCATCTGGCTGCTGCTGTTCGTGATCCTGGGCGCGCTCGGCAACGGGCTGAAGGAGCCGATGACCAACGACTTCAGCATGCCGAACCTGCCCTCGGAGCGGGCGACGAACATTCTCGACAAGCACTTTCCCGGCATGTCCGAAGGCTTCGAATTCGACGCCGTCACCGGCACATACGTGATCGGCGCGCCCGCGGGCCAGAAGCTCACCGACCCCGCCAACCATGCCGCGATCAAAGAACTGATCGGCAAGGTGGAAACGCTGGGCATCGTCGACCACGGCAAACCGATCGTCGACCCGATCGAGGCCACCGAGAAGATGGGCTGCCTGGTCCCCGACGCCGATCCCACCAAGTGCAGCGGTGCGCCGCTCAACGTGCTGAACAAGACCGCCCCGGACACGGTCGCCTACTTCAGCGTCCCGTTCACCATCACCGACTTCACCAAGGTCACCGCCGAGGACCGAAAGTCCGCCTACGACGCGGGCGACGCGGCGCGGTCCGCCGGGCTGACGGTCGAGATGAGCGGCAGCATCGCCATGGAGCAGGAGATGCCGAGCGGCAAGTCCGAGATGATCGGTATGGGCGTCGCGTTCCTGGTCATGATCATCGCGTTCGGCGCGATCGTGGCCGCGTTCGTCCCGATCATCACCGCCATCATCGGGCTCGGCGCGGCGACGTCGCTGATCTTCCTCGGCACCTCGGTGCTGTCGGTGCCCAGTTTCACCACGTTCCTCGCCTCGATGATCGGCATCGCGCTGTCCATCGACTACGCGCTGTTCATCGTCTCCCGGTACAAACACGAACTGGCGGTGCAGGATTCGCCGGAGGAGGCGGCGGGCACGGCGCTCGGTACGGCCGGTTCCGCCGTGGTGTTCGCCGGTCTCACCGTGATCATCGCGCTGGTCGGACTCGGCATCGTCGGGGTGCGATTCCTGACGTTCATGGGCCTCGGCGGCGCTGTCGCGGCCGCGTTCGCGGTGCTCACCGCCATCACGCTGATGCCGGCGCTGCTCGGCGCGTTCGGGCGCTTCCTGTTCAAGCCGAAGCTGCCCTACATCGCCGCGGACGACCCGGAGGACGACAGCGTGGTCAGCGTCGGCACCCGCGTCGCGCGGGTGATCGCTCGCGCGCCCTGGGTGACGCTCGGGCTGAGCGTGCTGATCCTGGGTCTGCTCGCCGCCCCGGCCGCCGGCCTGAATCTCGGCCTGCCCGGCGAGGACAGCATGCCCAAGACCTCCACCGTCCGTAAGGCCTACGACCTGCGCACCGAAGGTTTCGGCCCGGGCAGCAACGGCATCCTGCAGGTGGCGGTGGATCTGACCAATGTGCCCGCCGACCGGCGCGCGGCCGCGTTGACCGCGCTACACGACAAGCTCGCGTCCTATCCGGACATGGACTACGTGACCGAGCCTATGCTGAGCCAGGACGGCAGCGGCGCGCTGCTCGAGGGCGTGCCGAACGACGGGCCCAATGCCAAGGGCACCAAGGATCTGGTGTCGGAGGCCCGGGACGCCGAAGCGCAGCTGAAATCCGAGTACGGGATGGAATACGGCATCACCGGCACCACGGCCATCTACGCCGATATCGATCACGTGCTGCTCAGCAAGATCGTGCCGTATCTGGCGATCGTGGCCGGTGCGGCGTTCCTGCTGCTGATCGCGGTGTTCCGCTCGATCCTGGTGCCGCTGACCGCGGCGCTGGGCTTCCTGCTGTCCATGGCGGCCACCTTCGGCGCGACCGTGCTGATCTTCCAGGACGGCAAGTTCGGCCTGATCAAGGATCCGCACGCGATCGTCAGCTTCTTGCCGATCATGTTGATCGGCTTGGTGTTCGGTCTCGCCATGGACTATCAGGTCTTCCTGATGACGCGCATGCGGGAGGAATACGTGCACGGCAAGTCACCGACGGAAGCGGTGATCAACGGTTACCACCATGGGGCCCGGGTGGTCACCGCGGCCGCGATCATCATGATCTCGGTGTTCGGCTCGTTCCTGCTGGAGACCGACGCCACCGCGAAGTCGATGGGTTTCGCCTTGGCGGTCGGCGTGCTGCTGGACGCGTTCCTGATCCGGATGGTGCTGATCCCGTCGCTGCTGGTGCTGCTGGGCAAGTGGGCCTGGTGGATGCCGGGATGGCTGGATCGCATCGTGCTGGACATCGATATCGAGGGCACGAAACTGCGCGCACTGCAAGATGATTCATCGAAATACGCGGACTCCGGCCCCCGGTCCACCTGAATCGTCCACGACCGAGCCCCCATGCGGAACATGGGGGCTCGGTGTTTGCCGGAGGGCCTGCGACCGATCAGCCACTCGGCTGCGGCAAGGTGCACTGCCCGACCTTCGGGTTCACTCCCGTGTAGTTGAGGGGGCCGGAAACGGCCGTGAGGGCGATGGTGGCGAATCCGGAGCAGGTAATCGGACCGTTCGTGAAATAGCCACGCTGACCCGCGGCAAAGAGCCCGGCGACCAGCCAGGCCAGGAGCAGGAGGCTCGCGATCTTGGCGGGGAGACCGTGCTCGCGCTCCGATCGCCCATAAGAGGCACGTTCGCGCATAATTATCGCTCCCTTCCCCTTCGACCGTACGCGCGCGATGGTGACTGGCCGGTGGCTGTTCGACCAGGGGATGGGAACGCCCGGCTCCCGTATCCGGCAGCCGGGCGTGGTCCGTACGACTTACCTACGGACTGGGTTGCGGCACATCGCAATCGTCGACCTTGGGGTTGACGCCCATGTAGTTGAGCGGCCCCGCGATCACCGTCACGACGATCGTGCCGAACCCGGCGCAGTTGACCGGCCCGCTGTCGAAATAATTTCGCTGAGCTGAGGCAATCACACCGATCAGCAGCCAGATCAGAACTATGACACTTCCGATTCTCATGTAACTCTCGCGCATCTTCTCTAGCGGACGATCGGCGACGCATGGCACGCCGCTCCTTCCCGCTGCCTATCCGGTGTGCGGTATACCCCCGCCCGCGAGATTTACCCCCGGTTCGGACCTGCGGTTCTTGACTTCAACATTACTTCAGGTTGTTGGCTGGGGTCATGAGCGACGCACGGGCCGGCCGGCCGGAAATTCGGTGGCCTGGAGCACGTCGTTTTGACACCCTGAGATGTCGGACCCCGGTGGGAACATCACGGGCGTCGCGTTCTTGACACCGCAAACCACCAACCCGAGGGGGAGCTTTGTCAGTTGCACTGGAGATACCCGCCGCCGAGCCCGAAGGCGACAGACTTCCGCGGTCCGGGGCAGCCGAACCACCGGGCCGCCTGGTCTCGCTGCGCCGCTTCGGCCCCTATGTGCGGCCACACCGGAACGCCCTGCTCGCGGCGACCGGCCTGGCGCTGCTGAGCGCGCTGACGGCCATCGTCATCCCGGTGGTGATCGCCAGAATCATCGACGGGCCGCTCGCGCGGGGCGATTTCGCCGGGGTGCTGTGGCCGGTGGCGCTGGTGCTGGTGCTGGGGTTGCTGGAGTCGGTGGGGGTCTGGGGGCGGCGCTGGCTGGTTTCCAAACCCGCGACACAGGTGGAAATCACCATGCGCGCCAAGATCTTTCGCAAGTTGCAGGCGCTGGCGATCGGGCGGCACGACGCGTGGGAGTCGGGGCAGTTGCTGTCCCGCGCGGTCGACGATATGGCGACGCTGCGCAAGTTCATCGCGTTCATCGGGCCGTTCCTGCTGATCCACATGGTGCTGATTCCGGTCGGCATCGTGGTGCTGGTGGCGTTGAACTGGCGGATCGGGTTGCTGTTCGCGGTCATCGCCCTCCCGCTGACCTGGTTCTGCGTCCGCTTCGAACGTAAATACGCGGTGGCGTCCCGGCGTTCGCAGGACCAGTCCGGCGATCTGGCCACCACCGCCGAGGAATCCGCGCAGGGCGTCCGGGTACTGAAGGCCTTCGGGCGGGGCGCGTTCTTCGGTGCCAGGTTCACCGCGCAATCACGGGAACTACAGCAGACCGAGTTGCTGAAGGTTCGGCTGGACGCGAACCTGTGGTCCGCCATGGTCGCGGTGCCCCAGCTGGCCATCGCGTTCGCGCTCGGCTATGGCGCGTTCGCGGTGGCGAACGGCACGATGACGCTCGGCACCCTGGTCGCCTGCATCACGCTGGCCAACTTCCTGCAGTGGCCGATCATCTGGACCGGCTTCCTGCTGGCCGAGTGGAACGACGCGCGCACGGCGGCGGATCGCTACTGGGAGATCATCGATACCCCGATCGATATCACCGATCCACCGGATCCGGTGCCGTTGCCCGTACAGATCCGCGGCGAATTGCGTTTGGACGGCGTGCGATTCGGCTTCACCCCGGAACCGGAGGACGGCGGCTCGGTACTGGAGGACATCTCGCTCACCGTGCGTCCCGGCGAGACGGTGGCGCTGGTCGGTGCGACGGGCAGCGGAAAGACCGCGCTGCTCAACCTGATTCCGCGGCTCTACGACGTCACCGGCGGCGTGATCAGCATCGACGGTATCGACATCGCCACGATGCGGGTATCGGACCTGCGTTCGCTGGTCTCGGTGGCGTTCGAGGAGCCGGTGCTGTTCTCGGCCAGCGTGCGCGAGAACGTGGCGCTCGGCAATCCCGACGCTTCGGACGACGACGTGCGGCGCGCCCTCGACGTCGCCCAGGCCACCGAGTTCGTGGACAACCTGCCCTGGGGTCTGGACACCCGGATCGGCGAACAGGGCATGAGCCTGTCCGGCGGACAGCGGCAGCGGCTCGCCTTGGCGCGAGCGGTGCTGACCGGCACCGGCAAGGGCGGCCGGATCATGGTGCTCGACGATCCGCTCTCGGCGCTCGACGTGGAGACCGAGGAGCGGGTGCAGGAGCGGCTGCGCACCGTGCTCGCCGACGCGACGACTCTGCTGGTGGCACACCGGCCTTCCACGGCGGCGCTGGCCGACCGGGTAGCGGTGCTCGCCGACGGGCGCATCGTCGCCGAAGGCACCCACGACCAGCTGATGCGCGGCAGCACCGTATATCGAGATCTGATGGGAGGTGAGTAGTGAGCACCGAAACGATCGAGTCGAAAGACGCGGCGGCGCAGGAGGAATCGCGACGACGCGATGAGGTCGCCGGCTGGCGCGGCATCGCCAGCGAGGACAAAGAGGTCACCGCGACCGGCAACCTGGTGCTGGCCGAACGATCCCGGCGGCTGCTGCTCGAACTGGTTAGGCCGTATCGCAGACAGGCGATCCTGGCCCTGGTCCTCATCGTGGTGGACAATGCCGCGAAGGTGGCGGGTCCGCTGTTCATCGCCTACGGCTTGGACACCGCGATCGCGCAGGGCGGCAAGGGCAACTGGGCACCGCTGATCTGGACCGTGGCGGGTTATCTCGGCACGGTCGCGCTCAGCATGGTCACCACCTTCGTATTCCTGCGCGTCTCCGGAAAGCTCAGCCAGAGCGTGCTTTTCGATCTGCGCGTGCGCGCGTTCGCGCACACGCAACGGCTGAGCGTCGCCTTCCACGAGAAGTACACCTCCGGCAAGGTGGTGTCCCGGCTCACCGGCGACATCGAGACCCTGCAGGAACTGCTGGAGAGCGCGCTCAATCAGGCGCTCAGCGCGATCCTGTCCGTGGTGACCATCGCGGCCATCCTGATCTACCTGAATCTCACGCTGGCCGCGATCGTGCTCGCCGGGTTCGTCCCGCTGCTGCTGGTCACCCGCTGGGCGCAACGCCGTCAGCGCGCCGGCTACCGCAAGACCCGCGGCGCCATCGCGAAAGTCGTGGTGCAGTTCGTGGAATCGATGGGCGGCATGCGCGCGGTTCAGGCGTTCCGCCGGGAGCAGCGCAACGAATCGGTGCTGGCCTATGAGGACGCGGCCTACCGGCAGGCGACCATTTCCGCGATGCGCGGCATGGGCGATTACGCCGGCTTGACCAGGCTGCTCGGCAACTTGACCACGGTGATCATCATCCTGGTCGGTGCCTGGATGGTCATCGAGGGCAACCTCGCGGTGGGCGTGCTCGCGGCCTACCTGCTGTATCTCACCGAGTTCTACGGTCCGCTCGACGAACTCGCGCAGGTCTTCAACTCGTATCAGTCGGCCGCGGCGGCGCTGGAGAAGATCTCCGGCGTGCTGGAGGAAGAGCCGTCGGTCCCGGAGCCGAAAACGCCGGTGCCGCTGGGCAAGGCGACAGGCGCGGTCCGGATGGATCACGTGTGGTTCGGCTACGACCCGGGATCGAAGCCCACCGAAGACGTCCTCGAAACCGGCGGTGACAGTGCGAGTTCCGACGGCGTAGTGGCCAAGGCGGTGCTGCCCGAGTTCAGTTTGGCGATCCCGGCCGGGCAGGTCGTTGCCCTGGTCGGTGCGACCGGCGCCGGAAAGTCGACGCTGGCGAAACTGCTCACCCGGTTCTACGACCCGTCCGGCGGCGTCATCACCCTCGACGGAGTCGATCTGCGCGAGGTGGCCGATGCCGACCTGCGGCGCAATGTCGTCATGGTGACTCAGGAGGCATACCTGTTCTCCGGTTCGGTGGCCGACAACATCCGGCTCGGCCGGCCGGACGCGACCGACGCCGAAGTGCACGCGGCGGCCCGTGCGGTGGGTTTGTCCGACTTCGTCGCCAAACTCCCGCGGGGCTTCGACACCGATGTGAAGAAGCGCGGCGGCCGATTGTCGGCGGGTCAGCGGCAGCTGGTCGCGTTCGCCCGGGTGTTCCTGGCCGATCCGGCGGTGATCGTGCTCGACGAAGCCACCTCCAGCCTGGACATTCCGAGTGAGCGGCTGGTCCAGCGGGCACTGGAAACGGTGCTGCACGGGCGGACCGCGGTGATCATCGCGCACCGGCTGTCCACCGTCGCGATCGCCGACCGGGTGCTGGTGCTGGAAAACGGGCGAATCGTGGAGGACGGCGCACCGGCCGAATTGATCACAGGCAGCGGCCGGTTCGCGGGTTTGCACGCGGCCTGGCGGGAATCACTGGTGTGAGCGGTGGTCCATGTGCGTCGACCGGCTACGGGGTTGGCCGGTCGCGCACATGGCGCTCGATCGGTTCCAGCGGTTTGCTGCGGGCGCCGCACAGTTGATGCTGGATGTACCGCCCGTGACCACCGGGGGGCGACGCGGAGTCGCTGGTGTGGTGCGGGCTCACCCGGTTTGTCGCTTACGGTAGATACGTGACCAACCCAGCCCCTGGCTCCGGCACCGCTTCCCGCTGGCCGGCGATGCTCACGTGGCGCGCGCACAACGCGACGCGGATGGAGTCGGTGCGCGTGACCTTGAACGGCAATCGCATCCGGGCCGCCGGGCGCATGATCGGCGGCGCGTGCGACGAGCATCCCGCGTTCAGCGCGTCCTACGACCTGGTCACCGACGAGAGCGGTGTCACCAAGCGGCTGTCGCTGCGCACCACCACACCGGCGGGCGAACGGCATGCCTCGCTCGCCCGCGACGAAGAGGACTACTGGCTGGTCGACGCCGGCGGCAGCCATGTGCGCTCCACCTTCGCCGGTGCGCTGGATGTCGACGTGGTGCTCAGCCCGTTCTTCAATACGCTGCCGATCCGCCGCTTCGGATTGCAGAACGCGGTGCAGGACGTGCAGGTGCCGGTCGTCTACGTCCGCTTGCCGGATCTGCTGGTGCAGGAAGCCAGCCTGACCTACAGCAGCGGCCCGAACGGCATCAATGTGCTGTCCCCCGTCTCCAGCGCCACCGTCACGGTCGACGCCGACGGTTTCGTCCTCGACTATCCCGGTCTAGCCGAGCGCATCTGAACTCGCGCCGCGGTGTGATCAGGGCAACTCGGTCAGGACGCCGCCGCGCTGACCCGCGACACGCAGGGCTTCAAGCCAATCGTGCTCGCCGGGGCGCACATCGGTGATCGCCCAGCGTTCGGCGGTCTCGTAGTCCCGGCGGCCGTCGTGTCCCGCCGTCACCAGGTCGGCCAGAGAACCGTTGTCGCGCAGACTGTCCCGGGCGGCGCTCAGCACCGTGAGCGTGTCCTCCAGCACCTCGAGCAGGGCCGCCCGGTTCGGCTCACAGATGGCGCGCACCAGATCCGGCGCGGTCCCGGCGACCCGGGTGCCGTCCCGGAACGAGCCCGCCGCCAGTCCCAGCGCCAGCGGTCCCCCGCTCGCCCCGCTGACGGCCAAAGCCTCGGCCAGCACGTGCGGCAGATGCGAGATCCGCGCGACGGCGCGGTCGTGTTCCGCCGCCACCACGGGCACCACCACGGAGCCACAGTCCAAAGCCAGTCGCACCACCCGGCGCCACGGGTCCACGTGCGTGCCTTCGTCGACGCCCACCGCCCACACCGCGTCCCGGAACAGCTCCGGGAAGGTCGCCGCCCACCCGGACTCCGAGGTCCCCGCCATCGGATGCCCGCCGACGTACCGCGCCGCGAGCCCGTGCCGGTGCACCGCCGCCAGCACCGGACCCTTCACGCTCACCACATCGGTCAGCGGGCAACGCGGCGCATAGGCGGCGATCGTGCCGAGCAGGTGATCGACCGCGGGCATCGGTACCGCCACCACGATCAACGCATCGGATTCCGCGGCCCTGGTCAGTGCCGCCACCAGATCGGATGTCACGTCGAATCCGTCGGCTCGGGCGGCCCGCGCCCCGTCTTCGGAACGGTTGTAGCCCCAGTTCTCGTAGCCCGCGGCGGTGGCGGCCCGCAGCAGAGACCCGCCGATCAAACCGGTTCCCAGCACGCAGATCGGGGCCTTCAGGTCGCGCGTCATCGGAACAGATTGGCATACGACTTCAACATTTCGGGTCAGGCAGACTACCGTTGCGACCATGGCAGCACAGCGCTCGGGCACGAACAGTGCGGCGTCGGAAGACTATGACGTCGTCGAGGGGTTCGCCGTGGCGGTGGTCCGTGAAGAAGGCAAATGGCGGTGTAGCCCATTGAGCCAGGCGGCCCTCACCAATTTGTCCACAGCGGAAACCGAATTGAAGGCTTTGCGCAGTTCAGGAGCGGTCTTCGGGCTGCTGGACGTGGACGACGAATTCTTCATCGTGCTGCGGCCCGCGCCGAGCGGCACCCGGATGCTGGTCTCGGACGCGACGGCCGCGATCGACTACGACATCGCCGCCGATGTACTCGAGGCGTTGAACGTCGAGATCCCCGATATCGACCCGGACGAACTCGACGATGTCGAGCCGTGGGAAGAGGGCGATCTCGGTGTGCTCGCCGACCTCGGTTTACCGGAGCCGGTGCTGAGCGTCATCCTCGCCGACACCGACCTGTACCCCGATGAACAGCTCGGCATGATCGCCCAGCGCCTCGGTTTCGCCGACGAACTATCGGCGGTCCTGGACAAACTGCCGCGTTGACCGAGCGGACCGACGGCACCCCCGGCGCCGTGCCGTCCGACGCCGAGATGGTGCGCGCCGCGCTCGCCGCGGCCGCCACCGCCGATCCCCGTGACGTCCCGGTGGGCGCCGTCGTCTTCGACGCGTCCGGCCGCGAACTGTCCCGCGCCGCCAACGCCCGCGAGGCGCTCGGTGATCCGACGGCGCACGCCGAAGTCCTCGCCCTCCGCCAGGCAGCCCAACTGCACGGCGACGGCTGGCGCCTCGAAGGCTGCACCTTGGCCGTCACCCTCGAACCCTGCACCATGTGCGCCGGCGCCCTCGTCCTCGCCCGCGTCGACCGCGTCCTCTTCGGCGCCTGGGAACCCAAAACCGGCGCCGTCGGCTCGCTCTGGGACGTAGTCCGCGACCGCCGCCTCAACCACCGCCCCCAGGTCCGCGGCGGCATCCTGGAACCCGACTGCGCCGCCCTCCTCGAATCCTTCTTCACCCGCCAACGCTGACCACCACCCGATTTAGCGATCCGCCCCCTCTCCGGTATGGTTGTCGGCGGTGGCGTGTCCGAGCGGCCTAAGGAGCACGCCTCGAAAGCGTGTGAGGGGTAACCCCCCTCCGAGGGTTCAAATCCCTCCGCCACCGCCAAAAGCCTCTCACTTGCATTGCAGGTGAGAGGCTTTTTCTATGCCTTCAGCAGGCATCGAAACGAAATGTTCGGAGAACGTGAGCGACGACTTCGCCAAGAGCCAGATCCGCGCGCGAGTAGAAGGCCGATTCGAGGTCGACATCTTCCAGCCGCTCGGCGACGTTTCGATTTCCACAACCAACTCGCGCTGCCCGCTGGCTCCGTGACTGGATGTCGAGTCATCCCTCGCGGCCTGTATTTTCCTGCGCCACTGCCGGTTCCGGGTGCGATGCTGTTTGGGTGACTCCGTGGCTCCCGCTAGTCAGCTCGCTCGTCGTCGCCTCGGTGACGCTTATCGGCATCCGAATCAACAACCGCACGAATCGTGCTGCCATTGCCGCAACTGATGTGCGCGAGTTCCGAAAGTGGCAGCGCGAGACGGTCTTGCGGCAGTGTGTCGAGGCACTCGAAACCGCTCATGTTGCGCACGACGAGTTCCACAACATCTGGAGCCGACTGTCCAAGCCGAGCATGGCTGAACTCAGAGGCAAAACTGACGAGTTCTACCGGAAGTTGTCCCTGTCGGCCACGACGCTCGAGATGCTCGACGCGCCCGCCGTTTCTGTGATTTGCCATGATCTGCGCTTCCAGATCGGTGAGACCCAGTCCGCATCGTGGTTTGTCCTGGATCATCCAGATCTGGAGTACGACGACCTGAACCTGGACGATCTCGAGAGGAATGTGAACCTGCTAGACGGTCTTGTCGACCGCCTGGCAGCAGCGGCACACGACGAATTCGAGCGGCTTGCCCGTGCCGACCACCCAGCGCGGGCGACCCCCATCCGAGCACGTTTTCTGCGTGGCCACCGCAGCAACGACTGACGCCAGACGCCAACGTCACGAGCCTCTGTGACTTACGAGCACAACGACGTTCGGCGATCCGCAGGGTTACGCCCCCCAACGGTTCCAGACGACACACACCCACTGTGGATCGTTCGATGTCCCGTACCCGGTGAGCACATCCACGTGCCACTGCGGGTGCCACTCCTGAATGTTGAGTGCGAAGAGGGCCACTTCGGCCGGCGTATCGGGCAAGGTCGTGCCTAGCTGGGGTTTCGTGCTGGTGTCCAGGCCCCACATGGTGATCACTCCCACGCCCACAAGTTCCAATAAGGAAGCTCAGGCACTTCGGCCGGTTCGTTCTCGACAGGCTCGACCTCAACGGTGTACTCAGGGTGCCAATTCTTCAGTGCCCGTCCGAATCTCGCGATCACATCTGCGGGAGCCGAGTAGTAGAGCGCCGGATGTCGTGCGCGGTCGCCGAAGTTGACGCGCATCACTCGGCGCGGGAGATCTGGTAGATCGTTGCCTGTACCGGGTTCCATGGCCGCCGCCTCGTGCGTGGTCGATGTGCTTGGTGAGCACCCGCCGCCGGGGCCGAGCTGGGCAGTGTCGTCAACCCGACGGCGGGTTGAGGTGAACGCTAAGTGCCTGCATCTCGGCGGTCGGGTACGTTCCGTACCCCCTTCTCGGCCGCCGGCCTCCGGCTACGCTGGAAATACTCGAACCATCCGGCGGAAGGTGTGAGGCGATGTATGGTCCTGACGACAGCGCACCAGTCGGCAGGCGGATCAAGTGGCAGCGCGAGCGCGTTGGTATGTCGCGGCCTGTCCTGGCCGGTTTGGTCGGCCGATCTGCCGAGTGGCTGAAAGCTGTTGAGAGCGGCCGGATTCAAACTCCACGGTTGCCCATGCTGCTGCGGATCGCGCGCGCACTCGAGCTCGAGGACCTGGCGGAGCTGACCGGCAACGACCACGCTGTGCCCGTGTCGGTGTTCGCCGGCGAGCGGCATTCGACACTCAACGATGTTCAAGCGGCACTGACCGACTTCCGGTTGAGCCCGCCGGACCGCGCCGCGAACGTCGATCACCTAGGTGAGCGAGTCCGGCAGGCGTGGCAGGTTCGGCACGCCAGCCCGGATCACCGAACACAGCTCGGCGTGCTCCTGCCGGGTCTGATCAGGGACGCGCAGGGCGCGGCCCGCTCGGCCGGAGATGAGCGCCGGGCCGCCCGCCGTGCGCTGGCGGCCGTCTATCAACTCGCTGATTTCTACGTCGCGTATCAGCCTGCGCCCGAACTGGTTTGGTTGGTCGCTGACCGCGCCCTGAACGAGGCGTACGAGGCCGACGACCCGTACACAATCGCGTGTAGCGCATGGGCCATGGTGCAGGCGCTGAGGGATTCGGGCCGTTGGATCGAGGCAATCACTTTGGCGCGCAACGCGATCGAAGGACTCTCGCCCTACCTGGACAGGGCGGGGATCGCAGACGACTGGCGCGGCATCGCCGGCGCCCTCGAGGCCGAGGTCGCATACGTCCACGCGCGCCGGGGCCGCTACGGCGAAGCGTGGGAGCACTGGGAGCGCGCCGACCAGATTGCCCGCCGGCTCGGTCCGGCGTACCGGCATGTACAGACCTCGTTCTCGATGCCGGTACTGGCAGCACACGCGACGACGCTCGGCGTCGAGTTGCGCCGTCCCGCCGAGGCATTGCGCGCGTCCGAAGGTTTCGACGCGGACAGCATTGCCTCGCTGCCACGCCGCAGCCGCCATTTCATCGAGGTGGCCCGCGCGCATTTCCAGCGCGACGAGTCGACTGCCGTGCTGGCACTGCTCGACAAGTCCGAGCGGACAGCGCCCGAAACGATCCGGTACAACGGCTATGCCCGCGAGATGCTGCGTGCCCTGGCGGAGCGTCCGCCGTCCGGTATGCGCGAGGACGTTCGGGCGCTGTGCCAGCGGGTCGGCGTCGCTAGCTGAGCGGGCACGTGCGGACTACACCGTGCACTTCAGCCGGTGCGGGAGTTGCTTGCAGCGCGTGAACTCGTCGTCCAGGACCTCGTAGAGGGCGACCAAAAGCAGGAGGATGACCCAACTGGGGATCATCCATCCCAGCAGATTCGTCATGGTGCCGATCTAGGAGACGCCCGCGTTCTCCGGTTCCCGGTCGACGGTGTCCGGGAAGGCCTGTTGCTGGTAGCCGCCGCGCAGGGTGCCTTCCAGATAGGCGGCTCGGCAGGCGCGGCGGGCGATTTTGCCGCTGGAGGTGCGCGGGATGGAGCCGGCGGGCACCAGCAGGACGTCGCGGACGGTGACGCCGTGCCGTTGGGAGACGGCGGCGCGGACGGTGTCGGCTACCGGTTGCGGGTCGAGTTTGGCTGCGCCGCTGCCGCGTTCGGCGACGATGACGAGTTGTTCGGAGGTGTCGTCGGCGTCGAATTTCAGGCCGGAGTGGCTGTCCTGGGCGAAGACCAGCGCGGGCAGTTGGTTGGCGGGGACGGAGAAGGCCGCGATGAAACCGGGGCGCAGCGCCGAACTCGCTTCCTGCGCTGAGTATTCGAGATCCTGGGGGTAATGGTTGCGGCCGTCGACGATGACGAGATCCTTGACCCGGCCGGTGATGTAGAGCTCGCCGTCCAGGTAGGCGCCGAAATCGCCGGTGCGCATCCAATTCGCCTCGGGATCAGTGCCTTTGGCGTGGCTCTCGGGTTGGCGGACCCGGAGCTTGTTGTGGAAGGTGGCTTCGCTCTCCTCCGGTTTGCCCCAGTACCCGATGCCCATGTTCTCGCCGTGCAGCCAGATTTCGCCGACTTGCCCCTCCGCGCGTTCGGCCCCGGTTTCGGGGTCGACGATGACGGCCCACTGCGACAGCGCCACGTAACCGCAGGAGACCTGGGCAATCGCGTTGTCGGCGTGCGGGTCTGTCTCGACCATGCGGCCGTCGTTCAACGCGGCGCGGTCGACGTAGACGACCTTGGCTTCGTCCTCGGCTTTGGTGGCGGACACGAACAGGGTCGCTTCGGCCATGCCGTAGCAGGGTTTGATCGCGGTCTTGGGCAGGCCGTAGGGCATGAACGCCTCATTGAACTTCTTCATCGAGGACACCGACACCGGCTCGCTGCCGTTGATCAAGCCGATGACGTTGGACAGGTCCAAGTCCTCACCGGGCTTCGGCCGGCCGCGGGCCGCCGCATGCTCGAACGCGAAATTCGGTGCAGCCGCGAATGTTCCGGCGCCGTCGGAGACCGCCGCCAGCTCTTTGATCCAGCGGTAGGGCCGCCGCACGAACGCGCTCGGCGACATGATGGTGATGAACCCGCCGCCGACCGTCGGCAGGATGACGCACAGCAGCCCCATGTCGTGGAACAGCGGCAGCCAGGTGACGCCGCGCGAATTCTCCTTCACGCCGATCGCGTCGATCATCTGCAGCAGATTGGTGCCGACCGCGCGGTGGGTGATCTCCACGCCGGCCGGCGTCCGGGTGGACCCGGAGGTGTACTGCAGGTAGGCGACATTGTCGATATCGATGTCCGGGCGCACCCACGTCTCGCCGACGCTGTTCGGAATCGCGTCGACCGCGATGATGCGCGGGCGTTGCGCGGCGGGCAAGTGCCGGAAGAAGTTCCGCACCCCCGCCGCCGAGGTGGACACCGTCAGGATCGCGGCCGGTGTGCAGTCGCTCAGCACGGCGTGCAACCGGTCGGTGTGGCCCTGCTCCTCCGGATCGAACAGCGGCACCGCGATATTGCCCGCGTAGACGGCGGCGAAAATCGACACCACGTAGTCCAAGCCCTGCGGCGCGAGTATCGCGACCCGATCGCCCGGCTGCGTAACCTGTTGCAACCGTGCGGCTACCGCCCGCAACCGGACACCGAACTCGCGCCAGGTGAGGTCTTGGTACTCACCGTCACGCTCGCGCGAGTAATCGATGTAGCGGTAGGCGAGGGCGTCGCCGTTCTCCGCGCTGTGCTTGTCGACGAAGTCGATCAGGGTTTTGTCCCCGAGGATTTTGATATTGCCGTGCTCGTCCAGATAGTCGTCAAAGGTCTCGCCGATCATCGCTTTTATCCTTCATCCCACGCACGCACCGGGAGTGCCGTGACACCGAACACAGGTCGACCATGGAGCGCCGGGAAGGTTAGCAGGTTATGCGCCCATAGTCATTCCGCCTGGATATAACTCAGCTTCTCCTCAGTACCGCCCGAAGGTGATGGCCACGTTGTGACCGCCGAACCCGAAGGAGTTGTTCACCGCGTAGTCGATGCGGCCCGGCCGGGCTTGTCCCTTGACGATGTCGAGATCGACGTCGGGGTCCTGATTCTCCAGATTCAGGGTGGGTGGGACGACGCTGTCGCGGACGCTGAGCACGGTCAGCACCGATTCCAGCGCGCCGACCGCGCCGATGGAATGTCCGAGGGCCGACTTGGGCGCGTAGACCGAGGCGTGGTTGCCCACGGCTTTGCTGATCGCGTTGGCCTCGGCCGTGTCACCGATCGGGGTGGCGGTGGCGTGCGCGTTGATGTGGTTCACGTCGTGCTTGGTGATGCCCGCGGTCTGCAGCGCCCGGGTGATCGCGCGGGCCGCGCCCGATCCGGTGGGATCCGGTGCGACCAAATGGAATCCGTCGGAGGTGACGCCCGCGCCGAGCAGGCGTGCGTGGATCGTCGCGCCTCGCGCCTTGGCGTGTTCTTCGGTCTCGATGACCATCATGGCGCCGGCCTCGCCGAACACGAACCCGTCCCGGCCCATGTCGAAGGGCCGCGAGGCCGCCTTCGGGTCGTCGTTGCGGGTGCTCATGGCACGCATCATGGTGAACGCCGCGATCGGCACCGCCTGGATGGAGCCCTCGACGCCGCCGGTGACCACCATGTCGGCGTCGCCCATCACGATCATCTTCCAGGCGTTGGCGATCGCCTCGGAGCCCGACGAGCAGGCCGACACCGGCGTGCAGACGCCCGCGCCGGCGCCGAGTTCCAGGCTCACGCAGGCGGCCGGACCGTTGGGCATGATCCACTGCACGGTCAGCGGCGAGACCTTGCGATAGCCGCCGTTCTGCATTTTGTCGCGCTGATCGATGATCGCTTCGGCGCCGCCGAGACCCGTGCCGATGGAGACCCCGAGCCGGGTCTTGTCCACCTCCGGGCTGCCCGCGTTGCGCCACACCTCGCGCCCGAGCACCGTCGCCATTTGCTCGCAATAAGCCAGTCGCCGGGCTTCGCCCGGGGTCAGGCTAGCCGACGGCGACACCTTGAGATGGCCGCCGATCCGGACCGGCAGCCCGAACTGGTCGATGAATGAGTCTTCCAGCACGTCGATCCCGCTCTCACCATTGAGCAGGCCCTTCCAGGTTGAATCGACATCGCCGGCGATCGATGTCGTCGCGGCCAGGCTGGTCACGACGACATCGGGGAAGTTGCCACGTTTGGTGGACGAAATCTGCATAGGGCTCGCTCTCCTGGCATCACGGGTTGAACCGGGGAACTGCGCGGGAAGATCGGCAAAGCGCCGCAAGCCTAGAACGGCTCGGGCCGAATCGAATTATCGGGGAGGCGGAGCTAATCCGCAGCAAGACACGCAACCTGGTACGAACGTACTGGTCTGTGCGCATCCCGGAGCCCACACGGCCGCGCGCCGCCGGGCCGCCTCGAGTAACGTGCACTGGGCCGCGTCGGCGGTGACGAAGGCTTGCAGCTGAAAGGTGGACAGTGACGGGCGGGCGGATGGTCGGGCTGTTCGCCGGGATCGGCGGGCTGGAGCTCGGCCTCGGCAGGCACGGCTGGCGCTCGGAACTGCTGTGCGAAATCGATCGAGGCGCCCAGGGCGTGCTCGCCGCCCGCTTCCCCGAGGTCGAGTTGCACGCCGACGTCACCCGGCTGCGATCGATTCCGGCGGGCACCGAGCTGGTGGCCGCGGGCTTCCCGTGCCAGGACCTGTCTCAGGCCGGACGCACCGCCGGCATCACCGGTTCCCGCTCCGGTCTCGTCGACGAGGTGTTCCGGCTCGTGCGCCGCAAACGCGGCCCGCGCTGGCTGCTGATCGAAAATGTCCCGTTCATGCTGCAATTGGGCCGCGGCGCGGCCATGCGGCACATCACCGACGTGCTGGAGGAGCTCGGTTACACCTGGGCCTACCGGGTGGTCGACGCGCGCGCGTTCGGATTGCCGCAGCGCCGCCAGCGGGTGCTGATGCTGGCCTCGCGCACCGAAGATCCGCGGCCGGTGCTCTTCGGCGACGACGAGGGTCCGCGCGAAGTCGGTGACCCGCACCGCGATCCGTGCGGCTTCTACTGGACCGAGGGTGTGCGCGGGCTGGGGTGGGCGGTGAACGCGGTGCCGACCTTGAAGGGCGGTTCGGCGCTGGGCATCGCGAGTCCGCCCGCGGTGCGGTTGCCGTCGGGGGAACTCGTCACGCCGGGGATCATCGACGCGGAACGGTTGCAGGGCTTCGACTCCGAGTGGACCGCCCCCGCGACCGAGGTGCCGGGCGTGCGGGCCGGCCATCGATGGAAGCTGGTCGGCAACGCGGTGAGTGTGCGGATGGCGGAATGGGTCGGATCCCGGCTGGCGGCGCCGGAGGGTGACTTCCCGGCGGGGACCCCGCTGGCCGAGAACACGGCGTGGCCGACCGCCGCGTGGGGCCGCGCGGGAGTTGCTGAACGTATGCCAGTGTCCACGTGGCCGGTCCAGGAACCGTATGAGGATCTGAAGAATTTCCTCGCCGATTCCCGCCTGCTCTCGGCTCGGGCCACAGCGGGATTCCTGCGCCGGACCACCATGGGCAATTTGCGCTTCCCGCCCGGTTTCCTGGATGACGTGCACAGCCATCTGGCCCGCATGCGTACGTGAGTAACTTGGAACCCGATGACGAGCGCGAGGCCCCGGACCGACGCGGCGACCAGTGCGCGCATGTCGCGGCAGCGGCGCACCGGCACCAAACCGGAACTGGAATTACGGAGAGAACTGCATCGGCGCGGTCTGCGCTATTTCGTCGACCGGGCGCCGCTGCCCGGTCAGCGCCGTCGGGCCGACGTCGTGTTTCCGCGTTTACGCATCGCCGTCTACGTCGACGGATGTTTCTGGCACCGCTGCCCTGACCACGCGACGGACCCGAAGAACAACGCCGAATGGTGGGCGGCCAAACTGGCCGGCAACGTGACGCGCGACCGGGCCACCGACGTCGCGTTGATCGCCGCGGGCTGGCAGGTGATCCGGATTTGGGAGCACGAGGACCCCGTGGCGGCGGCCGACCGGGTGCAGGGCGCTTTGCGGCGGTGAGCTAGCGGCGACGGTGACCGACCGCGTGCAGGCCGCGTTGCTGCGGTGGCCTATCAGCGCGACGGCGGCCGACCGTGTTGCAGCCGTGGCGCGGCGGTGAGCTATCGGCGACGGCGCTGAACGATGCTCGCGGGTGCGTGCGTCGAGAGATATCCCGAAACCACCATGCCCGCTGTAACCGCGAACCCGGCGAAAGCTGTCATCAACCCATTCATGGTTCCAGACTCGGCCGTGAACCTGGCAGGACTCTGAGCGGGCGATGGGAATGCGATGCGAATGCCCTCCGATAGCAGAGAATGGAGCCCGTGTCCGATAGCCGAGAGATTGCTATGCGACGGAAATGGGTCGCGTCGTGCTGCATGGCCTTCGCCCTCGTCCTCGCCGGACTCTGCTATTCATCCTGGGTGCTGGAGTTCGTTCTCCCGGTCCACGCCGACCCCGTCAACACCTTTCTGAGCGAATTGGACGCCGAGGGCAAGCCCTACCGCTGGGTTTTCGCCACCGGCGACAAGATCACCGCCGCCCTGCTCGTCCCCACCGCCCTCACCGGCCTGTGGATCTTCCCCCGCCGCCGCCTCAGCACCCTCGGCTGGGCCGCGCTGCTCTGCTTCGGCGCCGCCACCATCGCCGACGCCCTGTTTCCACTCACCGACTGCGACGCACCGTCCTGCGGCGACGATCGCAGCGCCCTGTTCCCGCAACTGCATCAGCCGCATGCCATGACCAGCACACTCGCCGTCACCTCGATCGCGGTCGCCGTCTTGGCCTTCAGCCTCGCCGCCTTCCGCTATCGCCCGCACTGGCGCGTCCTGCGTGAACTCGGACTCGGCTTCCTGCTCGTCGGCGCGCTCGCCACGGTCTGGATGCTGGTCGCCGACAACCTGTCCGGTGACTACGCCCTCGGCATCGCGCAGCGCGTCCAGGTCGCCGCCATGTCGCTATGGCTGGGCACCCTAGGAATTGCCGTGCTCCGCGAAGCACGCGATGACATGCTGTCCGCGTGAGCACTCGTATCAACATCTCCTCCGAATCGGAATTCGAAGACGTCGTCGGCTACTCCCGCGCCGTCCGCATCGGCAACGTCGTCGCGGTCAGCGGCAGCACCGCGGCGGCTCCCGGCGGCACCGCGGTCGGCGGGGACGACATCGCCGAACAGGCCCGAGAGGCGCTGCGCCGCATCGCCACCGCGCTCGACAAGGCCGGTGCGAGCCTGTCCGACGTGATCCGAACCCGCATCTTCGTCACCGACATCGCCCGCTGGCCCGAGGTCGCCGAGGCCCATCGCGAATTCTTCGGTGACATCCGCCCCGCCGCGTCCATGTACGAGATCCAGGCCCTGATCACCCCCGCGCTCTTGGTGGAGATCGAAGCCGACGCCGTGCTCAGCGAATAGCGCCCTCACTTCCACGCAGGCAATTCCGGCAGCGGACCGGTGAGATCGGAACCGTCGGAGCGACCGAGCAGCCAAGCGAGCAGAGCCGTCGCCGACCCCGACACCGTACGATCAGGTTCGCCGGAACCGATGGTTGCGGCGAACCCGGTATCAGTGGTCTCGACCGCGAAAGCCGTTGTGCCGGTTCCTGTTTTGGCGGCGGCCTTCGTGAGATCGATCGCCGCCTCCGGCAGCAGCCGGGCGACGAACGGCGCGGGCCAATCAGCGGGCCGGTAACCGAGCCCGAGATCCACATGATGAATCTCGACCTCCCGCAACCGCATCCACGGAATGAACGACCCAGGAATCTCGCCCCCCTGCCGATTCCGCACAGTAGCGCGCCACGCCGCATCCGAAGCGGTCCGCGCGAGCTCCAGCCAACGCGCCGCCGTCGCCTCGACATCGGCGAGCTGCTCCCCCAACCCCCGCGGCGCCCCCTCCTCGATCTCCCGATCCCGAACGGAAACGCTTGCGTACTGCGGAGTTTCGACCCCCGTCCGCGCCCACATCAGCAAATTCACCAAACTGTCGGCATTCCGAGCGATATGCGCCAGCACATGCCCCCGCGTCCACCCCGGCAACAACGAAGGCTCCCCCACCCCCGCCTCCCGCATCCCCTTGACACTCTCGAGCAACCGAGCGGTCCCCTCAGCCACTTGATCGATCACATCGGTAGGCGCGGCGGAATCAACACTGGTCACCCGTCGAACCCTAATCCGCCCAACCAAACCCGGTCCATAGGTCAGGCACTGAGGCTGGCCGGGGGTCCGGGGGCAAAGCCCGCCGGGCGGGCGTGGGGGCTGCGCCCCCACATAAACACAACGAGATAAGGCCCCGGCAAGCGCTCTACGCGAGCACAAGCCAGGGCCGTAATCGAGTGCGCCCGAAGGGATTCGAACCCCTAACCTTCTGATCCGTAGTCAGATGCTCTATCCGTTGAGCTACGGGCGCATGGGTATTCAGTTATGTGGCGGAGGCGAGAGGATTTGAACCTCCGGTCCCCGTGAAGGGACAACTCATTAGCAGTGAGTCCCATTCGGCCGCTCTGGCACGCCTCCTGGAGCCTTCTCTTCGAGGGCACCGGTCCTTTCGAACCGCCGAGCATGAAGATTACAGGAGGCACCGGTCAGAGTACAAAACGCCTGGTCAACTAGCGTAAGTTGCTGTCGAACCAGTCGAAGATGCGGGTTTGGGCGGCGATGAAATCGGTGTCGTCTTCGTCGGCTCCGGGGCCGGAGTGGTCGGCGCGGTGGTGCAGGCCGGGGTAGCTGACGACCAGGGAGGCGACGGAGGCGCGGGCGGCAGCGTCGCGGAGTTGGTCGATGTGCGCGGACGGGATGGCGGGGTCGTCCGCGCCGTAGAGGCCGAGCCACGGAGCCTGCAGTTCGGGAGCAGCTCGGACCAGGGCGTCGCAGTCGTCGGTGAGGGGTTCGAGAATGCCGGGGGCGGCGACGCTGACGGCCGCTCCGACCGGGCGGTTGGTGGCGACGAGGAAGGCGGCGGTGCCGGCGTGGTCGAACCCGAGGACGCCGATGCAGTCGGGGAAGACGCCGTGCGCGGTGAGCCAGTCGTGACAGGCGTCGAAGTCGTCGAACAATTCGTCGCCGAAGACTTCGTGAGAAGGATCACCGTTGGCGCGATGGAAGAGGTTGGGGGCGACGACGGTCCAGCCGTCGACCGCGAGCGCCTGCATGAGCTCCAGCAACGGCGCGGTGAACTCGCGGGATTCGTGCAGGACGACGATCGCGCCGCGGGCATGGCCCTCCGGTTCGATCACCATGATCGGCACATGCTTGTCGGCGTCAGGACGCTCCGCCAGCGTGGTGGCTCGGCGTAGGGGGGCAATATCGTCAAAGGTGCCCGACATGGCATCCAGAGTAGGGCGACAGCCTGATCTTGGCGAGAAGTTGCACGTGAGCGGGTTCCAACCGCAATTTTTCCGGTACGGACGACCTGATCGGTGTCTGGACCGAGCCCGGATCGAGACCTGCGCCTCGGTTCCGCACCCCGATCCGAGGCCGTGCCGCGCCCTCTAGGGTGTAGGAGTGAGTGCGCAGATCCGGCCGGACCTTTCCGCTATTCCGGCGTACACCCCAGGCCGCAGCTATCCCGGCGCGGTCAAGCTGGCAAGCAACGAGACCACGTTGCCGCCATTGCCCGCGGCCGCCAAGGCGATCGGTGCGGCAGCGGAGCTGGCACACCGCTACCCGGACAATCAGGCCACCGAACTGCGCGCGGCGCTCGCGGATTTCCTGGACGTCACCGTGGAGCAGGTGGCTGTCGGCTGCGGCAGCGTCGCGCTGCTGCAGGAGCTGGTCCAGATCACCTGCAGTTCGGCGCAGGACGAGGTGCTGTTCGCCTGGCGCTCGTTCGAGGCGTACCCGATCGTCGCTCAGGTCGGTCACGCGACGGCCGTGCAGGTGCCGCTGACCTCGGAGCATGTGCACGATCTCGACGCGCTCGCGGCGGCGGTGACACCGCGGACCAAGCTGGTGTTCGTCTGCAATCCGAACAATCCGACGGGGACGGCCGTCGGCCAGGACGCGCTGGTGCGCTTCCTGGATGCCGTGCCCTCGGATGTGCTGATCGTGCTGGACGAGGCCTACTTCGAATACTTGCGGCTGGCCGGCACCGGCCAGTGCCCGGACGGCGTCGAACTCGGCCGTGGCCGCCCGAATGTCATTGTGCTGCGCACGTTTTCCAAGGCGTACGGGCTGGCCGGGCTGCGGGTCGGTTACGCGGTCGGCGATCCGGAGGTGATCACCGCGCTGATGAAGGTGCACATTCCGTTCAGCGTGAACCGGGTGGCGCAGGCGGCGGCGATCGCGTCGCTGGAGGCACGTGGTGAATTGCTCGAACGCACCGATGCGCTGATCGTCGAACGGGAACGAGTCCGGGCGGCGATGCGCGGGGCCGGTTACGAGGTGCCGCCGAGCGAAACCAACTTCATCTGGCTGCCGCTGGGCGGGCGCAGCGCCGCGTTCGCGGAGGCGAGTGCGGAAGCCGGCGTTCTGGTGCGCCCCTACACCGCCGACGGCGTGCGCGTCACCATCGGCGACCCGCACGAGAACGACACCTTCCTGCGTTTCGCCACCGATCCCGAGGTCGCGGCGCGCTTCAGCTGAGACCGGCCGCCAGCGCCGGCCAGGACGCGGCCAGTTCGTCGGACCAGTACGGCCAAGAGTGCGTGCCGGTCGGTCGCAGGTTCACCGCGGCCGGAATACCCAGTGCGGCAAGGCGATCGGCGAGGCTGCGGGTGCAGGTGAAGGTGGCGGCCTCCAGCGGGCCGCCGAAGCCGACGGCGCTGACCAGTTCCGGATTGCCGGGCACGTCGTACTTGCCGGGTATCCCGCTGCCCGCGGACAGGTAAATCGCCTTGCCGCGCAACGCGTCCGCCTGCGACAGCACATCGTGGGCACGCCACTGCGGATCTTCCTCGGGGCCGAACATATTGTCCGCCTTGCCGTTATAGGTGGCGACTACGGCGCGCGCCTGCGCTTGCCCGGCATCGCTGCCCATCTCGTAGCAGCCGCTGTGCCCGGCCACGGCGGCATAGAGCTCCGGCTGTCGCACCGCCAGCATCAGCGCGGCCTCCGCGCCCATCGACACGCCCATGACGGCATTGCGGCCGGTGCCGGCGAACTGGGCGTCGATCAGCGGGGGCAACTCCTCGGTGAGGAAGGTTTCCCACTTGTTCAGGCCGAGCACCGGGTCCTCGCGGCGCCAGTCGGTGTAGTAGCTGGCCGGGCCGCCGACGGTAAGGACCACGGTGACGTCTTTGTCCTCGAAGAATTCGGCGGCGCCACCGAGTACCGTCCAGTTGTTGCTCTCGGATTTGGCGCTGCGGCCGTCGAGCATGTAGACGACCGGGCGCGGCTGAGAAGTATTGCGCGGCAGTAGAACCTGCACCTCGACGGTGCGGCGCATGGCGGGCGAGGAGATGAACACGCGCAGCTTGCGTTCGCCGACCTGGGTGATGCGCTGGATGAAGGGGGTGGCGGGCGGCGCGGTGGTGGGCGCGGCCGGATCCGGCTTGTCCGAGGAACCGCTGTTGGGCTTGACCTGCGGGTCGGAAAGGGCCGCGGGCGGCCCTAGGGCCGCCGCACCGGCTAGCAGGGCGGCGGTGGCGAGCACGCCGGATAGCCGACGTAGTGCCTGTGCTGACGGCTTGTCCCGGATGTGCTCGGAGACGATTTTGCGCCGAGACCGCATGGATTCCATACTGCCAGAAATGGGCGGTTCATCCCGCGCGCCAGCGGTTCTCGCGGCGAGTTACGCGGGCGCGTCGAGGTTTTCCTGCCATCGGCGCTCCACGCCGGCGAAACGCCAGACGGCGACGGCGACGACCCAGGTGAGGACGAACAGGCCGACGATGATGTAGCCGAGCGCGCCGAGATCTAGGTTGCCGACCCAGGCGACGGGCCCGGCTTCGATTTCCAGTTTCTCGACGAAGATCGAGATGATCTCCTGGCCGCCGATGAGCAGCGCCACCGCGACCGAGAGGCCGGTGATCACCAGGTTGTAGTAGATCTTGCGGACGGGTTTGGCGAAAGCCCAGTCGTAGGCATAGCTCATGAAGGAGCCGTCGAGCGAGTCGAACAGCGTCATGCCCGCCGAGAACAGCACCGGCAGAACGAGAATCGAGTACCAGGGCAGCCCGGTGGCCGCCGCGCCGCCCGCGATGACCAGCAGGCCGACCTCGGTGACGGTATCGAAACCGAGGCCGAAGAGCAGGCCGACGGGGTACATGTGCCGGGGTTTGCGGACCAGGCCGACCACCGGTCGCAGGATGCGGTTGAGCAGGCCGCGGTTGTCGAGTTCGCGTTCCAGGGCGGCTTCGTCGAACTCGCCCCGGCGCATGCCGCGGAAGACCCGCCAGATTCCGATCAGCGAGGCCAGGTTCAGCAGACCGATGGCGATGAGGAACGTGCCCGAGACGCTGGTGCCCCACAGCCCCGTCCAGTGCTGCAGCGCCGAATCCTCGTCCTCCAGGTTGGCGGCGAGCGCACGCACGCCGAACGCCAGCAGCGCGACCAGGATGAAGACGACGCTGGAGTGACCCAGGGCGAACCAGAAGCCGACGGTCTGGACCTTCTGCTTGCCGTTCTCCGCGACCAGCTTGCGGGTGGTGTTGTCGATGGCGGCGATGTGGTCGGCGTCGAAGGCATGCCGCATGCCGAGGGTGTAGGCGGTGACGCCCAGGCCGACGCCGAATACGGCCCCGCCGACCATGTGGTGGCCGGGCACCACGAACAGCAGCAGAGTGCCCCAACCGAGAATGTGGAGTGCGATGACGGCGACCACCATCCCGATCACGCTGTATCCGCCTGCCAACCCCTTGCGCACTGTGCACCTCGCTACCTCGCCCAACCGATCGTTGAACGGTACGACAGGCGTATGACAGCGAGGTTGCCTGGAAGCCCCTGGCAAACTCCGATTCGGTCGCTTGACTGACAGCGCAGGCCAATCCAACTGGGATTACGTCGAATTCGGGCACACGACCAGCACACCGGTCGTACGCTTTTCCCCGGGCCTTCCTCAGGCGTCGATCGGATACCGGATGACCGCGCGCAGCTCTGCCCCACACCCAGCTCAGGGTGTTGCGTGCGCGGACATGCGCAAGAGACGCCGAGAACGCGCCCGCACCGACAACATCGTTCGCCCCGCACCAGCCCGGCGATACGGGCTACTTCACGGCATCACGGAGCGCCGCTCCGGCCGCGCTCCCCCGACACCGTTCCACGTCCGTCGCGCATACCCCTCGCGAACTTTCGCGGCGGGCTGACCCGCACGGCTCCTGGCCCGGCCGGCGTACGCCGGTGATCGATCCACGCTCCACGTTCGATGTCTTGTCTGTTCTCGCAGTACCTGATGCCCGACCGGAGAAAATCGTGAATCAAATGTTGCCCGTTCGTCAGTTCCAAAACCTCACCGACGCAGGCGCTTTCGGCCCCGAGCAAGCACGCCGGCTGCGCGAGTGCGACGAATTCTTCCGACAACCGGAATTGGCGCACCTGCCGAGCCATCGCCGCCGGGTCGCCCTGCGCGAACTCGAACACGAGGCCGTCTACGAGCACACCGCCGAGGAAATCCTGATCGGCGCCAAACTCGCCTGGCGAAACCATGCCCGCTGCGTCGGCCGGAAGCATTGGCGCGCACTGAAATTGATCGACGCACGCCATGTGCGCTCGGCCACGGAACTGGCCGAGGCCTGCTGGGAGCATCTGCGCCTGGCCACCAACGGCGGCGCCATCCAATCCATGATCACCGTCGGGCCGCCGCGCCGGCCCGACGGTCGCGAATTCCGCATCGTCTCCGCACAACTCATCCGCTACGCGGGCTACCGCAATGGTGACGGCACCGTCACCGGCGACGCCGCTCACGTCGCGGTCACCGAATTCGCGCAGAAGCTCGGCTGGCGCGGCGCGGGCACACCCTTCGACATCCTGCCGGTGCTGATCAGCACTCCCGACGAACCGATCCGCTGGTTCGATGTGCCGCGAGAGCTGGCGCGCGAGGTCGCCCTGGAACACCCGGACTTCGACTGGTTCGCCAGCCTGGGCCTGAAATGGCATGCGCTGCCGGTCGTTTCCAATATGGACCTGGAGATCGGCGGCGTCACCTACCCCTGCGCGCCGTTCAACGGCTGGTACGTCGGCACCGAGATCGGGGCCCGCAACCTCTCCGACACCAACCGCTACAACATGCTGCCGCTGATCGCCGACCTGATGGGCCTGGACACCTCCAGCGCGCGCACGCTCTGGCGCGACCAGGCCCTGATCGAACTCAACCGCGCCGTGCTGCACAGCTACCGCAAATCCGGCGTCTACCTGGTCGACCACCACACGGTGGCCAAACAGTTCTGCGACCACGTCGCCCGCGAACAG
Source organism: Nocardia goodfellowii (assembly GCF_017875645.1). Taxonomy (NCBI): domain Bacteria; kingdom Bacillati; phylum Actinomycetota; class Actinomycetes; order Mycobacteriales; family Nocardiaceae; genus Nocardia; species Nocardia goodfellowii. Next base: position 1,138,404 of record NZ_JAGGMR010000001.1, read on the forward strand.
GCCGCAGGCCGCACCTGCCCCACCGACTGGTCCTGGATCAACCCGCCCATCTCCGCAGGACTGACACCCACCTTCCACCGCTACTTCGATCCGCCGGACGACTCGATCCGCCCGAACTTCGTGCGCCGGGGATAAGGAAAAGCCTCTGACCTTATCGAGGTCAGAGGCTGTGGCGGAGACGGAGGGATTTGAACCCCCGGTCGCTTTCACGACGCACGCTTTCAAGGCGTGTGCATTCGGCCGCTCTGCCACGTCTCCAGGGCCTGATGCTATCGCACGGGGTGGAGGGGGTCAGCGTGTAGTCGCGATCAGGGATCGGTCGAGTTCGGCGGGGGACGCGCAACCGACGAGGCCCAGGGCGGAGTCGAAGTCGGCTAGGAGTAGGCGGAAGGCGTGGCGGGCGCCGGCGCGGCCGCCGATGCCGAGGCCGTAGGCCCATGGGCGGCCGTAGAGCACCGCCTTAGCGCCGAGTGCCAACGCGACGAGCATGTCCGAGCCGGTGCGGATGCCCGAGTCGAACAGGACGTCGGCGCGGTCGCCGATGCTCGCCACCACGGCGGGCAGGGCGTCCAGGGCACCGATCGCGCCGTCCACCTGGCGGCCGCCGTGGTTGCTGACGATGACGGCGTCGGCGCCCGCGTCCACGACCTGACGGGCGTCGTCGGGATGCTGGATGCCTTTCACCGCGATCGGCAGATCGGTCCATTCCCGCAGGTGCGCGAGATCGGCGGGGCGCAGGGTGTGCTTGCCGAACAGCCCGACCCAGGTGAGGACCGCGAGTTGCATCGCTTCCGGGCTCTCCTCCGGCGGGTTGGGCAGCTTCGAGCGGAACACCGGATCGGAGAGGTAGTTGGCGATGCCCTTGCCGCGCAGGAAGGGCAGGTGCGCCAGTTCGAGATCGCGGGGCCGCCAGCCCAGACTCGGGGTGTCGACCGTGACGACGATGGCTTTCGCGCCCGCGCGTTCGGCGCGTTCGACGAAGGAGCGGGCCAGTTCGTCGTCGTTCGGCCAATACAGCTGGTACCACCAGGCGTCCGCGGCCGCGCCGACCTCCTCGATAGTGGAAGACGATGCCGTGGACAGCACGGTGCCGATGCCGAGCTCCTTGGTGACATCGGCGACGACCAGCTCGCCCTTGTCGTGCATCAACTCCAGTACCCCGATGGGCGCGGTCAGCACCGGCGCGGCCAGTTTGGTGCCCAGCACTTCCACCGACAGATCGCGCGCGCCGGGGCCGGTGGTGCCGCGCAGCATCCGCGGCACGATGCGATGCCGATCGAACGCGGAGCGGTTCGCCGCCGCGGTGCGCTCCGAGGAAGCACTACCCGCGACATACGCGAACTCGGCCGCACCCAGCACCTCCCGCGCCCGCTGCTCCAACCCCGCTGCCGTCATCGGCAAATCGGGCACCGCGCCACCCAGTCCCGCCAGGTAGATCTCGTTCTGGAAGTCGATAAAGCTGCTCACGGCCGGAACGCTAGTCCCTCCACCGGCCCGCCGCGCCCCGGCCACCAGATTGGCTGCGGCCCAGCCCGATCCAGTTCATCGCCGGGGCTCGAGCGGCCCAGCCGCGAACAACCACCCGCCATCGCTATCGAGAACCACCCGGCTCCCAGCGGCCCAGCCGCGATCGGCCACCACCCACCGCGACCCCACAATCACCACCGCCTCCATCGGCCGACCGGCGGCGGGCGGCCGACCGGCACGTACTTCGGCGGCACGGCGGGCCGGTGCTGGATGAGCGGCGGTGGGTGGGGGCTGGGGCAGGATGGGTGCATGCGTGGAATCAGGTTGAACGGGTTCGGTGGGCCGGAGGTCATGGAGTGGGGGGAGGTGCCTGATCCGGCGCTCGGGTCGGGTGAGGTGCTGATCGATGTGGCTGCCGCCGGAGTCAATCGGGCGGATCTGTTGCAGCGGCAGGGGTTCTACGCGCCGCCGCCCGGAGCCAGCGATTTGATGGGGCTCGAGGTTTCGGGTGTTGTCGCCGAAGTCGGGGCGGGGGTGCGGGATTGGCGGGTGGGTGATCGGGTGTGCGCGCTGCTGTCCGGCGGTGGGTATGCCGAGCGCGTCGTCGCGCCCGCCGGTCAGCTGCTGCCGGTGCCGGAGGGGCTGGATCTCGCCGCGGCGGCCGGGCTGCCGGAGGTCGCCGCCACGGTGTGGTCCAACCTGGTGCTGACGGCTGGGCTGCGCGCGGGGCAGTTGGTGCTCCTCCACGGCGGCGGCAGCGGGATCGGCACCCATGCCATCCAGGTCGCGGTTCAGCGCGGCGCCCGGGTCGCGGTGACCGCGGGATCGGACGAGAAGTTGCGGCGGTGCGCCGAGCTCGGGGCGAGCGTGCTGATCAACTATCGGGAGCAGGATTTCGTCGAGGTCGTGCGGGAGCAGCAGTCCGCCGCGGGTGGCCCGGGAGCCGACATCATTCTGGACAATATGGGCGCGGCCTATCTGGCGCGCAATGTGGAGGCGCTGGCCGACCACGGCCACCTGGTGGTGATCGGTATGCAGGGCGGAGTGCAAGCCGAGCTGAATGTCGCGACGCTGCTGGGTAAATGGGGCACCATCCACGCCACCAATCTGCGGAAGCGGCCCGCTACCGGCAGCCACAGCAAGGCCGAGATCATCGCCGAGGTGCGGCAGCATGTGTGGCCGCTGCTCGCCGACGGGCGGATCGTGCCGGTGATCCATGCCGAACTGCCGATCAGCGAGGTCGGCGCGGCACATCGAATGCTCGACGACTCAGGGACTTTCGGAAAGGTCACGCTCCGAGTCGCACACTGACGACGCCGGGACAGCGGCGGTCAGTCCAGGGCGGTGAGTGCTCGGCCGAGCTGGTCGATCTCGAATTTCGTTGTGTACGGGGCCAAACCGATGGTGACGGCCCCGCCCTCATCATTGACGCCGAGCGCGTCGAGCAATCGGCTACCACCGTGCACACCGCTCAGCGTGCCGATCCGGGCGTCGGCGAGCTTCGCCGCGACCTTCTCCGCCTGCATGCCCGCGAGCGTGAACGACACGGTGGGGATGCGGGTGGAGGCCCGGCCGATGACGGTCAGATTGGGCACCTTGTCGAGCACGTCCATCAGATGTTCGAACAGCTGGTCGTGGTAATCCTGCAACGAGGTGATCGAGACTTCCAGGCGCTCGCGCCGGGTGCCGGTGGCGCGTTCGTCCAGGCCCGCCAGAAAGTCGATGGAGGTGGTGAGGCCGGCCAGCAGCGCGTACTGGTGCCCGCCGACCTCGAGACGCTCGGCGCCTTTCGCGTACGGGTTCAACGACATCGACGGAATCCGGTCCAGGAACGCCGGGTCGCGGAACACCAGCGCGCCGATCTGCGGGCCGCCCCACGCGGGCGCGCTGAGCGCGATCACGTCGGCGTTGAGTTCGTCGATGTCGATGAGCGCGTACGGGGCCGCGCCGACCGCGTCGGCAACCAACAGGCCACCTACCTCGTGCACCCGATCCGCCGCCACCCGCACCGCGGGCGCGGAGCCGACGATCGGCGAGGCGGCCGTCAATGCCACCAGCCGCGCGGTGGGCCCGATCAATTCCTCGAACTGCCAGGACGGCATCTCGCAGGTCTCGATCTCCACCTCGGCCCAGCGCACGTGTGCGCCATAGCGGTTCGCGATGCGAAGCCACGGCGCGACGTTGGCTTCATCATCCAGCCGGGACAGCACGATGCCGGTGCCGAGCCCGAGCCGGGAACTCAGCGACTCCGCCAGCCAGGCCAGCAGTACCGCGCGATCAGGGCCGAGTACCACGCCGGCCGGGTCGCCACCGACCAGATCCGCGACCGCTTCGCGCGCCGCGTCCAGGATGGCGGCGCTGCGCACGGCGGCGCCGTTACGACCGATGTGCGAGAAGGCGGACGTGCGGAAACCCGTTGATACGGCACGCGATACCGAATCCGGAACCAGCATGCCCGCCTGCGGATCGAAGTGGATCCAGCCGTCGCCCAGGGACGGTATCAGGCCCCGAACCCTCGCGACGTCGTAAGTCATGTTGGCCACTCTAAGGGCAGCGGGCGAGGCTGCGTAACCGTGTTCCGCCTGACTGGCAGATGGCACCGCAGCGACCGGGGTGAATGCATGGCAACCGACTTTCCGCAAAAATCCGAACCACACGACGACCCGAACAGTTTAGGACGCCGGGCGCTCAGGTAAACACGGACGGGCAAGCCCGCGGAGCGGATGACATGATGGGGGTCATGACGCATTCGGATGAGGCACCCGATTCCATCGTTGTCGTCGGACCCGACGGGCGGCACCTGGTCATCCCGGCCGACGCCGGTACTCCGCTGAACGCCCAGGTGGTCTCCGACGACGAAGCCGGCGCGCGGGACGACAACGCGGACGCCGCCGAGTCTTTGGCCGACATGGTGGAGCAGCCCGCGAAGGTGATGCGCATCGGCACCATGATCAAGCAGCTGCTCGAAGAGGTGCGCGCGGCTCCGCTGGACGACGCCAGCCGCACCCGGCTGCGCGAGATCCACCGGTCCTCGGTGCGCGAACTCGAGCAGGGCCTGGCACCGGAACTGCGCGAGGAATTGGAACGCCTGACCCTGCCCTTCACCGACGAGGCCGTGCCCTCCGACGCCGAACTCCGTATCGCGCAAGCGCAGCTGGTCGGCTGGCTCGAAGGACTGTTCCACGGTATCCAGACCGCGCTGTTCGCCCAGCAGATGGCCGCCCGCGCGCAGCTGGAGCAGATGCGTCAGGGTGCGCTGCCGCCCGGCCTGCATGCCGGCGAACCTCGTACCGGCAGGCCGGACCATGTGACCGGCGGATCCGGGCAGTACCTGTAGCCCTTCCGGACGATCCGGTCACCGTGGTTCCGGCCGCTCCCGGTCAAATTCGCAAGGGTAGTGTCGAGCACCGTGTCCGCCGCTGCCGCTCGCCCCGACTCCGACGTGAGTGCGGTGCGTCCTGAAGAAAGCACAGTGCCTGTGACCACCGAGGAACCCCTCGCCGCGGAAGCCGTTCCGGCCGAGCCGATCGTGTCGGATTCGCAGACCTTCCAGCGCGCGTTCAAGGATTTCCGCGACGGTTTCAACCAGCGTGAGCTGTGGTTGTCGCTGGGTTGGCAAGACATCAAACAGCGCTACCGGCGCTCGGTGCTCGGCCCGTTCTGGATCACCATCGCCACCGGCCTGCAGGCCGCGGCGATGGGCATCCTCTACGCGACGCTGCTGAATCAGCCGCTGACCGAATACCTGCCGTATGTGACGGTCGGCCTGATCGTCTGGAACGTGATCTCCGCCAGCCTCATCGAGGGCTCGGAGGTGTTCATCGCCAACGAGGGTTTGATCAAACAGCTTCCGTCGGCGTTGAGCGTGCACGTCTACCGGCTGGTGTGGCGGCAGTTCCTGTTCTTCGCGCACAACATGGCCATCTATGTGGTGCTGCTGGCCGCGTTCAGCGTGTGGCGCGACCTGAGCTGGTCGGTGCTGCTCGCGGTCCCGGCGATTCTGCTGCTGTTCCTGAACGCCGCGTGGGTGTCGATCGTGTTCGGTATCTTCAGCACCCGCTACCGCGATATCGCGCCCATCCTGTCCAGCACCACGCTGATGCTGTTCGTGCTGACGCCGGTGATGTGGACGACCAAGACCCTGCAATCGGTGGGCGGCGGTGACCGGGCCAAGATCGTCGAGCTCGTGCCCACTTTCCACTACCTCGAAATCGTGCGAGCGCCCCTGCTCGGCGAGCCGTCGGGCTGGGACCACTGGGCGATCGTCGGGGCGATCACCCTGATCGGCTGGATCGTCGCGATCCTCGCCATGAAGCGGTACCGTTCGCGCGTGCCCTACTGGGTATAAAAGGAGCCCCCGGTGACTTCGAATGTGAGCATCGAAACCCACCAGGCGTGGGTGGAATTCCCGATCTTCGACGCCAAGTCGCGGTCGTTGAAGAAGGCGTTCCTCGGCAAGGCGGGCGGGGCCATCGGACGCAATCAGTCCGACGTGGTGGTCGTCGAGGCCCTGCGCGATATCAGCCTGTCGCTGAAGGAAGGCGACAAGGTCGGTCTGGTCGGGCACAACGGCGCGGGCAAATCGACACTGCTGCGGCTGCTTTCGGGCATCTACGAACCCTCCCGGGGCAGCGCGCGCATCCGCGGGCGGGTGGCGCCGGTGTTCGACCTCGGCGTCGGTATGGACCCGGAGATCTCCGGCTACGAGAACATCATCATCCGCGGGTTGTTCCTCGGGCAGACCCGCAAGAAGATGCTGTCGAAGATCGATGAGATCGCCGATTTCACCGAACTCGGCGAATATCTGTCCATGCCGCTGCGCACCTATTCCACCGGTATGCGGGTGCGCCTGGCAATGGGCGTGGTGACCTCCATCGATCCCGAAATCCTGTTGCTGGACGAGGGTATCGGCGCGGTCGACGCCGAATTCATGAAGAAGGCGCGGTTGCGCCTGCAAGAGCTCGTGGCCCGGTCTGGCATCCTGGTGTTCGCCAGCCATTCCAACGAATTCCTCGCTCAGCTCTGCGATTCCGCGCTGTGGATCGATCACGGCCAGATCCGCAAACGCGGCGGTATCGAAGAAGTGGTGCGCGCGTACGAGGGTCCCGACGCGGGAAATCACGTGGCGACGGTGCTGCGGGAAATGGCAGCCGAACGCGCGGCAGGTCAGCAAGCAGAGCGAGAACTGGAGCGTAATCAGGCATGAGTTCCCCGATCGGGCCTACCGACCCGACCAGGCCGGACGCACCGTTCGAGCAGCCTTCGACCGGGTCGGATGCCCGGATCGTGGCGGTGGTGGTCACGCACAAGCGCCGCGAACTGCTCACCGAATCGCTGAAAGTCCTCACTTCGCAGTCGCGGCCGGTGGATCACCTGATCGTGGTGGACAACGCCAACGAGCCCGAGGTGGCGGAGTTGGTCGCGGAGCAGCCGATCGAGGCGACATACCTGGGTTCGGCGCACAACCTGGGCGGCGCGGGCGGTTTCGCGCTCGGCATCCTGCACGCGCTGACCCTCGGGGCGGACTGGGTCTGGCTGGCCGACGACGACGGCCGGCCCGAAGGCTCGGAAGTGCTGGCGGTGCTGCTGGATTGCGCGCGCCGGCACGGACTGGCCGAGGTGTCCCCGGTGGTCTGCGATATCGACGAACCGGATCGGCTGGCGTTCCCGCTGCGCCGCGGTGTGGTGTGGCGGCGGTTGCGGTCCGAACTCGGCGACGAGGACTTCCTGCCCGGGATCGCCTCACTGTTCAACGGTGCGCTGATCGCGGCGAAGGCGGTCGATCAGATCGGCGTGCCGGATCTGCGGCTGTTCGTGCGCGGTGACGAGGTCGAGGTGCATCGCCGGCTGGTGCGTTCGGGGCTGCCGTTCGGCACCTGCCTGCAAACCGCGTACCTGCATCCCAATGGCGCGGCCGAGTTCAAGCCGATCCTGGGCGGGCGCATGCACACCCAGTACCCGGACGATCCGGTGAAGCGCTACTTCACCTACCGCAACCGCGGCTACCTGATGTCGCAGCCGGGCATGCGCAAACTGCTGCCGCAGGAGTGGGTGCGGTTCTCCTGGTTCTTCCTGGTCACCCGCCGGGATCCGGCCGGTCTGAAGGAGTGGTTCCACCTGCGCAGCCTCGGTCGGCACGAGCAGTTCGGGAAGCCCGAAAAATAGGTTGCGGCCCGTCAGGGGCTGTGCCAAAGTGATCGGGAACGTCGAGAGAGTCGAGGAGGTGGAGATCGTGGCGACAACGTCGCGGATTGTCGTGCCTGCGGTGGTTGTGCCCGCAGTACCGATCTCCTCCTCCACCTCCTTGCACTGAACCCTGATTCGGGGTTCGGGCCCGACGAAGGATTCCTTCCATCATGGTCGAGAACGACCCTAACTTTCATGTCCCTTTCGGCTGGACCGAAGCCGTAGCCGCGCAATACTCCCCCCTCATCGAGGATGGCCGGGTCCCCGCGCGCGTCATCCGAATGGATCGCAGCGAATGCGATGTGGCGACGCCCACCGGGCTCGCTCGGGCTCGCTGCCCCCGCGCGGATTCCGAGATCAGCGGTTTGTGCACCGGCGACTGGGTGACTGTGGACGCCGAGCTGAACGTGCGGCAGCTGTTGCCGCGCCGTTCGGCGATCATGCGCTCCTCGGTCTCCGGCCGTTCCGAAGCCCAGGTGCTGGCCGCCAACGTCGACACCGTGCTGATCTGTTCGGCCGCCGACGGCGACGTCGACCTGAACCGCATCGAACGGATGCTCACCCTGGCCTGGGAGAGCGACGCACAGCCCATTGTGGTGCTCACCAAAGCGGATGCGGCAGCGGAGATTCCGATCGACGACGTGCGGGCCGCCGCGCCCGGCGCGACCGTCCTCGCCCTCTCCGCCGAGACCGGCGCCGGGCTGGACGTACTGGGCGCCATGCTCGACGGCACCGTCGCTTTGATCGGTCCCTCGGGCGCCGGCAAGTCCACTCTGGCCAACGCGCTGCTCGGTCAGGAAGTGTTCGCCACCAACGGCGTTCGCTCGGTAGACAAGAAAGGCAGGCACACCACCGTCCATCGCGAGCTTCGCCCGCTTCCCGGCGGCGGCACCCTGATCGACACGCCGGGTCTGCGCGGGATCGGCCTCTATGACGCCGCCGAAGGCATCGAGAAGACCTTCAGCGACATCGAAGCCCTTGCCGCGAGTTGCCGTTTCCTCGACTGCTCGCACCTGGCCGAACCCGGTTGCGCCGTCCAGGATGCCATCGAAACCGGTGAGCTGACCCAGCGCCGCCTCGACAGCTACCGCAAACTCGTCCGCGAGAACGCCTGGATGGAAGCCCGTACCGACAAACGGCTGCAGGCCGAACGCTCCCGCGAGTGGAAGTCGATCGTCAAGCAGCAGCGTCGGATGTACCGGGAACGCGGTTCGCGCCGCTGAGCTCCCGAAACCGGTACCCCGCAGCGGTTTCGCTGCGGGGTATCGCCGATTTGTCCCCAGGCGTGCCCAGGCGAGGTGGGCCGTAGGGCCGGAATCGATGATCCACGGTAGGGTTCGGCGCGAATAACCGTGCTTTCGGGAGGGTTTGGATGAGTTACCCCGGCGGATTTCCGCCTCAGGGCCAAGCGCAAGGTGGGCAATACCCCGGGCAGCCTGCGCATGGTCAGCAACCAGTGCCCGCGGGAAATCCGTACGGCGCCCCGCAGCCCTATGGGCAGCCCGCGCCATACGGGGCACAGCCTTATGGGCAGCCGGTGCAGCAAGGCTATGGGCAGCAACCGAATCCGTATGGGCAACCGCAGTACGGACAGGCCGCGCCGCAGTACGGCCAGCCCGCGGCGACCCCGGCACCGCCGGGAATCACCGTGCAGGCCGACTACGAGTGGTTCGCGTTCATGCTCGGCCTGCTCACCAAGCCGAAGATCTTCATCAACGGTCAGCAGGTTCCGACAACGCGGTGGGGCGAGAACCACATTCCGGTCGGACCCGGCCAGTATCACCTGCGGGTGAGCACGCCGTGGCTGCTCGACATGGGGCCGGCGGATCAGCAGGTGGCGCTCGGTGAGGGCCAAGGGGTGCGGTACTACTACAAGCCGCCCGCCATGTTCTGGCTGCCCGGCGCGATCGGCGAGTTTCCGCAGAAGACTCCGGGTGTGGTGATCATCTATGTCCTCTACGGATTGATGGCGCTGCCGTGTGTGCTGAGCCTGCTTTTGTTCGTCATCGGACTGGCAGTCTGACGTTCTCCGAGCGGGGCACCTGACCGGTGCCCCGCTTTTTGTTGCCCAGCTCGCATATGCAACTGGTTGCATAGCACCGGAGGTTACGCTTAAGGTGCGAAGTGCGGATGGCCGCGGGGCGCCTCTTTCCTGCGGCATACAGACAGGAGCGGGTCATGGCGGAATCGGGCAAGCCGTTGGCGGGCAAGACGATGATCATGTCGGGCGGCAGCCGGGGCATCGGGCTGGAGATCGCCAAGAAGGCGGCGGCGGACGGCGCGAATGTCACGCTGATCGCGAAAACGGACCAGCCGCACCCCAAGCTGCCGGGCACCATCCACACCGCGGCCGCGGAGATCGAGGCGGCCGGCGGGCAGGTGCTGCCGTTCGTCGGCGATGTGCGGCTCGAGGAATCGGTGGCCGAGGCCGTACGACAGACCGTCGAGCGGTTCGGCGGCATCGATCTGGTGGTGAACAACGCGTCGGCGATCGACCTGTCCCCCACCGAGGCGCTGCCGATGAAGAAGTACGACCTGATGCAGGACATCAACTGCCGCGGCAGTTTCCTGCTGTCGAAGCTGTGCATACCGCATCTGCGGGCATCGGCGCGGGCCGGGCGGAACCCGCACATTCTGACGCTGTCGCCGCCGCTGAACCTGGACCCGAAATGGGCGGGCATGGCACTGGGCTACACCATCGCGAAGTACGGAATGTCGCTGACCACACTGGGTTTGGCCGAGGAACTGAAGGGCGACGGCATCGGCGTGAACTCGCTGTGGCCGCGCACCACCATCGCCACCGCCGCGGTGCGCAACCTGCTCGGCGGGGACGAGATGATGTCCACCTCGCGCACGCCCGCGATCTACGCCGACGCCGCGTACCTGGTGCTGACCGCACCGGCGGAGAAGACCTCCGGGAACTTCTTCATCGATGACGACGTCCTCGCGGCGCACGGAATCACCGATCTGGATCAGTACCGGGTCACCCCGGGCGACGCGGAACTGACCACCGATCTGTTCCTCTGACGCCGCCTCGACGTCTGGGGCGTGCTAGCCCCAGACGATCGAGTGGTACTTGGCCAGCGCCGCGATCACGCCGATCGAGCTGGCGGCGACGATGGCGATCGCGGGGCCGAATGTGGGCGTCTTGCCCTCGGTGTCGGTGAGCCGCAAGGGCATCCAGCGCAGCAGCACGCCGAGCGCGATGATGGCCAGCGGCACGAAGTACCGGCCCTGCACGCCGTCGATGATGTAGTAGCCGACCGGGGTGAACGACATGTACAGCGTCACGTAGATCATCGCGACGCTGGCGGCCACCGTCAGCGCGACCACCCAGGTGCGCCAGCGGTTCGACGCGGTCAGCCGGTCGGCGATGCCGACGGCCACCGCCAGCGCGAACAGGCAGGCGACGATGGACAGCGCGGGCACGTCGATGTAGGCGAAGCCGAGTTCACCGAAGAACTGGATGAACCAGCGCTGGTCGCGGTAGGCGATGCTGTCGCCGAACACGTCCACGAAAGCCAGCGGGTCGCTGAGGATTCCGGAGAGCTGGTCGGCCGGTCGCACCGAATTCCACTGGTGCTCCGGGCGCATCAGGCCCATGCCCTTGGTGGTCGGTTCGGCGATCTTGGTCCACAGGGCGAACCCGATCGCACCCAGGCCGGCGAACACCCAGGGCACGAAACGCTGCCAGGGACGCGGTTCGGCGGCACCGAAGGCGAAGCGCCGCACCGGAATCAACACGACCAGCAGCGCCAGGAGCACGTAGGTCGGCTTGCTCAGCGGCAGCAGGATGGCGGCGGCCAGGATGGCGGCGGTCTCGGTGCGGCCCAGCCGATCTCCGGCGAACAGCGCCTTCACCAGCAACGCCGAAACCATGATGGCGAGCGCGTTGGTCATGGTGTCGGCCGTGACCGTGCCCGCCTGGAACACCGCGATCGGCAGCAGCGCGACCGCGAACACCAGCCATTGCACCCGGTGCCGGCGCAGCGCCCACAGGGCGAATCCGACGAGCGCGAGATACACGGCCAGACCGGCGAGGCGGGTTGCCATGATCATGCCGCCGACCTTCAGGTCCAGCGCTTCGGCGACCCGGATGCCCACTGCGGCAGGGATATACGGCACCGGAGAGTACGCGGCGGTGTTGGTGAACCACACCGGTTCGGCGGCCTGGGAAACCTCGGCGCGCTTCATCCGGTCGTAGTCGGCCGGATCGTACACCATCGGATCCGGTTCCTGCGGATTGGTGGTGTAGTCCTGCAGCGCGTAACCCATCAGCTCGGTGATGCTCTCCGGCACGTCGGCGCCGTAGGCGACGCCGCGCGTGTCCGGAATCCGTTCGGGCAGGAAGCCGCCGTGGGCGACCTGATAGGCCCGCCCGAACTGAGTGATCTCGTCGTGTCCCCAGAACGGCGGCGTGCTCACCGCGAACGCCGCACCGAAGATCGTCACCAGCACCGCGAAAGCGACGGTGGCCGCACCGAATCGGTGCACGACCGAGGTCGCCGCGCGGCGCACCGGGCCCGGCGCCCCGCCACCGGTCCGTGGTTGTTCTACTGAAACACCTTCCGGCACAGACGCATTGGTGGCGGGTGCGGTGCTGCCTGCCGTGCTCGGCTCGGCGTGATCGGCGGAGGTGGTCACCGCGGCGGCTCCGCGTCACCGCCGCGATCGTCCACGCCCGGTGCGGAATGCAGCAGATAGATCAACCGCGAAGCCTCGTGCCGGGAGCGCCGGATGCCGTCGAGCACCAGCCCCGCGGTCCAGGCAAGGCTGCCGAGCAGCAGCAAGGTGAACGCGAGGAACAGCGTCGGGAACCGCGGCACCTCGTGCGTCGCGTAGAACTCGACGACGATCGGGATCGCCAGCGCGATCGACACCAGCCAGCTGAGCGTGCCGAACAGGCCGTAGAAGGCGACCGGGCGCTCGTGCCGAGCCAGGCCGATGATCAGCCCGAGGATCTTGAAACCGTCGTGGTACGTACGAAGTTTGGACTCGCTGCCGGCCGGCCGGTCGCGGAACCCGACCGGCACCGCGGTCTGCGGGACGCGCAGGTGCAGCGAATGCACCGTCAGCTCGGTCTCGATCTCGAATTCACGCGACACCGCGGGGAAACTCTTCACGAAGCGCCGGGAGAACACCCGGAACCCGCTGAGCATGTCTTCGACGTTGTCGCCGAACACCTTTCCGACCACTCCGTTGAGCACCTTGTTGCCCATCTCGTGGCCGGCGCGGTAGGCCGAGGCGCCCGCGTCCTCGCGGCGCACGCCCAGCACGTGATCGTAGGGGCCGTCGAGCAGCGTCTTGATCATCAACGGCGCGGCCGACGCCTCGTAGGTGTCGTCGCCGTCGATCATCAGATAGATGTCGGCGTCGATGTCGGCGAAGGCGCGGCGCACCACATTGCCTTTGCCCTTGGTGTTTTCATACCGCACGATCGCACCGGCCGCGCGGGCCCGTTCGGCTGTTTTGTCGGTGCTGAGGTTGTCGTAGACGTAGACGACGATTCCCGGCACAGCGGCCTGCAGATCGGCGACGACCTTGGCGACCGATGCCTCTTCGTTGTGGCAGGGGACGACTGCGGCGATACGAAGCTCGGTGGAGTCCACCCGGGTAAATCCTCTGTGTTCGATTTGCGGCGCTCGCTGAGCCCTGCGGGGTTACGCTGCGCTACCGCCTCCGGGCTCTGAGCTCACACCGCTGGTCGGCGGTGAAAGGGAACACCGGGAGGTTACAGGGCGCTGCGCGATTTGCCACGTTCACGGTCGGCTCCGGCGCGCACTCGCGTTCAGGTACCGTCACTCAGTGTCTTACCCCGAGCAGCCCGTGTCAGTCCCGGATCCGCCGCCGGTCTCCGCTGTCGAGGCCGTGGCCGCTGCTGAACCGGGGCCGAACCTGGCCGCCAAACTGATGTCCGCGCTGCGCAAGGGCAGCGCCTTCCTGGTCGTCGGCGCCATCGGTTTCCTGGTCGACGCGGGCACCTACAACCTGCTGGTGTTCTGGGGTGGCGAAGGGGTGCTGTATCACCAGCCGCTGGCCGCGAAGATCATCGCGATCCTAGTGGCCACGGTCGTCACGTATTTCGGCAACAAGTGGTGGACCTTCGCCGATCAGCGGACCGACAACCCGGGGCGCGAATACCTGCTGTACGCGCTGTTCAACGTGATCGCGATCGCGTTGCAACTGGGCTGTCTCGGGTTCTCCCGGTATGTGCTGGATCTGTCCACACCGCTGTCGGACAACATCGCCGGCACCGTCGTCGGCCAGGCGATGGCCGTCGGCTTCCGTTACTGGGCCTATAACAAGTTCGTGTTCACCGGATCCAAACCGCAAGTCTGACGGGCGGCGGAGGGTGCGGATTGATATCCTCACCCCCGCCGCGAACGGCATCCCGTCGGCACAATCAAGATTTCGAGGACTTCATGGAGCAGTCGGCTACCGAGGCCGTTACCGAAACGAACGACCGCAATTCGGCCGAGGCAGCACCTGCCGCACTGCGGGTCGACCATCGGGCGCCGGACCGGCTCGTGCTGCAGCGCGGCATCTTCACCGGGCCCTCGGCGAAAGTCAGCGACGAGCTCTACGCGGTGGTGAAGGGCCGTTCCCATCGGGAACGCCTGGAACTGCGACTGGAGAAAGGCGCGACGGCCCACACCAACACCTATTTCGGCCGTTTCGCCGCCGCCTACTGGCAGCGCTGGACCGTCGTCACCGAGGTGCGCGCGACCATGGTGCTGGAGGTGACCGGTAAGGCGCTGGTCCGGATCGTGGCCTCCGATATCGCCGGGCACCGCCGCATCATCGGTTCCGCCGACGTGACCGACAGCGGCGCGCTGACCCTGACCGCCCCGGTGGATCAGTTCGTCGACGGCGGTGCGCTGTGGCTGGAATTCGACGCCGTCGGCGGCCCGCTCGGCATCAGCGAACTCACCTGGACCGCGGCCGCGCCGGAGCGGATCCGCCCGGTCGCCATCGCGATCTGCACCTTCAACCGGGCCGCCGACTGCGCGGAAACCGTTGCCGCGCTGGCCTCCGACGCGCCCGTGCTGGCCGCGATCGACGCGGTGTACGTGGTCGACCAGGGCACCGATCTGGTGCAGGACCGGCCGCGCTTCCAGGAAACGCTGCCGATCTTCGGCGACAAACTGCGCTACATCCGGCAGCCGAATCTCGGCGGCGCGGGCGGCTTCACCCGCGGCCTCTACGAGGTGTCCGCGGTGAACGAGCACGCCGACGTCATCCTGATGGACGACGACATCCTGTGCGAACCGGAAACGGTGTTGCGGCTCAACGCCTTCGCCAATATGACCGTGGAGCCCACGCTGGTCGGGGCGCAGATGCTGTTCCTGCTCAATCCCGACTACCTCAACGTCGGCGCCGAAGAGGTGCATCTGCACGAGCTCAAGCACGGGCAGAAGGTGGCCAAGGCGCTGCGCAACACCTCCATGCTGAAGAAGAACCAGGAGCGGCGCGTCGACGCGGGCTACAACGCCTGGTGGACCTGCCTGATTCCGGCCGAGGTGGTGGCCCGAATCGGGCTGCCGGTGCCGATCTTCTTCCAGTGGGACGACGTCGAATACGGTGTGCGCGCCCGGGAGCACGGCTTCGTCACCGTCACCCTGCCGAACGCCGCGGTGTGGCACGCCGACTTCTATTGGAAGGATTTCGACGACTGGGCGCGCTACTTCAGCACGCGCAACTCGCTGATCGTCGGCGCCATGCACGCCGACCTGGACGGTAAGAAGATCACCCGCCAGTTCTTCCGCAATATCGCCGAGTACCTGGTGGCGATGCAGTACGGCCTGGCGCACACCACCCTGCAGGGCATCGAGGACTTCCTGGAAGGCCCGAAGGTGTTGCGCGACGGCGGCATCGACGCGCTCGCGCGGGCCCGCAAGAGCCGCGGCGACTACCCGGAGACCGCCAAGCACGCCGCCGCGACTCCGCCGGTGCGCGCCGCCGACGTCCAATTGCGAAGAGCCGGTGGCGAACCCAGCCGCGTGCTGCTGGTGCTGATCAAACGGGCCATCAACCAGTGGACCGGACGCACCCAGCACGGCCTGATCGGCGTCACCCGGGAGGACGCGCACTGGTGGCACGTGTCGCTGTTCGACCACGTGGTGGTCACCGACGCCTCGCAGTCCGGTGTGCGAATCCGGCAGCGGGACAAGGAACGTGCGCGTCAGCTACTCAAGCGCACCATCCGCGTCCTACGCCGGCTGCGCAAGGACCTCCCCCGGCTGACGGCCGAATACCGTGCCGCCATGCCGGAATTGACCAGCCGCGAGAACTGGGCGCGCCTCTACGGCATCGACCCGGACTGACACCCCGCACCGGGTAGCGCTCGAAACCAGTTGTGGGCGAGCGCTACTCGGCGGTGCCGTCCAGGGTGCGTTCACCCGCCGCGACGTAGGCCCGCTCGGTGGCCGCCTTCTCCGGCCGCCACCAGTCCTCGTTGTCCCGGTACCACTGGACCGTCGCCGCGAGGCCCGCGCGGAAATCGGCGTACCGCGGCGACCAACCGAGTTCGGCACGCAGCAGCGACGCGTCGATGGCGTATCGCTGGTCGTGGCCCGGCCGGTCGGTGACGTGGTCGAAATCGTCGGGTGCGCGGCCGAATTCTTCCAGGATCAGCTGGACGACGGTTTTGTTGTCGAGTTCGCCGTCGGCGCCGATCAGGTAGGTCTGGCCGATGCGGCCGCGATCCAGAATGTCCCAGACCGCGCGGTTGTGGTCCTCCACGTGGATCCAGTCGCGGATCTGATGGCCCGCGCCGTAGAGGCGCGGGCGGACGCCGTCGATCAGGTTGGTGATCTGGCGCGGAATGAATTTCTCCACGTGCTGATACGGCCCGTAGTTGTTGGAGCAGTTCGACAGGGTGGCGCGCACGCCGAAGGAACGGGTCCAGGCGCGGACCAGCATGTCGCTGGACGCCTTGGACGCCGAGTAGGGGCTGGACGGGTTGTACGGGGTGCGCTCGGTGAAGCGCGGCTCATCCGGGGTGAGATCGCCGTAGACCTCGTCGGTGGAGACGTGGTGGTAGCGCACGTCGTAGCGCCGCACCGCCTGCAGCAGCGAGTACGTGCCGACGATATTGGTCTGGATGAACGGCCACGGCTCGGTGAGCGAATTGTCGTTGTGCGATTCGGCCGCGAAATGCACCACCGCGTCGACGCCGCTGACGAGCTCGTCGACCAGGTCGAGGTCGGCGATGTCGCCGTGCACGAAGTCGATGCGGTCGGCGACGGGGTCGAGTGAGGCCTTGTTGCCCGCGTAGGTGAGCGCGTCGAGGACCGTCACCGTCGTGCCGGGCCGCTGGGCCACGGTCTGGTGGACGAAATTCGCACCGATGAATCCGGCTCCGCCGGTTACGAGCAATCGCACGGCATGAACCTTACGTCGGTGGCACTGTCTGGGTTGCCGCAGGCGGGAAACCGGCGCGGGCGGCACCTGAGAGCAACCTGAGTGTCGTTGATCACACTAGGGTTCGGTTAATGCCGAACGGAACGACTTCGGTAATTCGAAAAGCGTGCTGAGAGCGGACATTTCCAAAACCACACCACGGCGCAAGTCCGTTTGGTGAACAAAATTTGAATTAAAGGTCACAACCGGTTCACCACCCGTTAGCTGGTCTAGATTTCGATCAGTTAGTCCCCGCCGAACGCTCTACATCGAGGTTCAAAACCAAATGCTTATGAGGAAATTCGCCGCTACGTCGGCTCTGCTGATCGCCGCCCTGGGCGTCACGGCAGGCACCGTCAACGCGGCTCCGGCCGAGGCCGGTCCCGAAGCCATCAACTTCACCGCCCAGTCCACCGACACCCAGTCCATCATCTCCATCGACTCCGGCTCGCTGGTTGTCGAGGACGACGCGCTCAAGATCAAGGCGGCCGACGGCACCACCGTCGCGGGCACCCCGCTCAAGTTCAAGGTCGACGAATTCGAATTCCCGATCGCCGCCCAGGTTTCGGATCGCACCGCGACCCTGACCCCGCAGCTCGACATGGACAAGGCGGTCTACAAGCCGGTCGCCCTGCCGTTCGAGGACAAGGCGCCGTGGAAGACCGAATACGACCGTGAGGTGGCCGCCTTCAACCGCATGAAGGACACCATCGCCATGGGCGCCACCATCGCCACGCTGGTCGGTGGCCTCGGCGGCGCGGCCGTCGGCTGCGTGCTGGGCGGCGTCCTGGGCGGCGCTGTCGTCGGCGGCACCATCGTCGGCCTGTTCGGCCCGTTCATCCCGGCCGCCCTCGCGGGCTGCCTCGGCGGCGCGGCCGCCATGGGCGCGCTGGGCACCATCGCGGGCCAAATCTTCATCACGGCTCCGGTCGCCATCGGCGCCGTGATCCAGTACTTCGCCACCGTCAACGCGCCCTTCGTGCCGCCGGCGAAGTAATTTCCCCAGCTCACAACTGAATTCGCACAACTGAATCAACAACCGAACATCGAGCCAGGAGCCCCGCCCGGCGTGCTTTCCGCGCGGGGCTTCCTTCGGCCCGACCGGGTTACTGAAAGTTTGCGAACTCAGTCACCGGTCACCAGTCAACCGCTAAATGCACCTGATGAGGACCAAAACACCATGCGTTTCAAGAAGTTTGCTGCTACCTCTGCGCTATTGATCGCCGCCATGGGCGTCACGGCGGGCACCGTCAACGCGGACCCCACCGCTCCGGCCGCCCAGCCGATCAACTTCACCGCCGACTCCACCGACACCCAGTCGATCATCACCATCGACTCCGGCTCGCTGGTCGTCGAGGACGACGCGCTCAAGATCAAGGCGGCCGACGGCACCACCGTCGCGGGCACCCCGCTCAAGTTCAAGGTCGACGAATTCGAATTCCCCATCGCCGCGGAGGTTTCCCAGCACAAGGCGGTGCTGACCCCCCAGCTCGACATGAGCAAGGCGGTCTACAAGCCGGTCGCCCTGCCGTTCGAGGACAAGGCGCCGTGGAAGACGGAATACGACCGTGAGCAGGCCGCCTGGAGCCGCATGACCTCCACCATCTCCATGGGCGCCACCATCGGCACCCTGGTCGGTGGCCTCGGCGGCGCGGCCGTCGGCTGCGTGCTGGGCGGCGTGCTCGGTGGCGCGATCGTCGGCGGCACCATCGTCGGCCTGTTCGGCCCGTTCATCCCGGCCGCCCTCGCGGGCTGCCTCGGCGGCGCCGCGGCCATGGGCGCACTGGGCGCCATCGCCGGCCAGATCTTCGTGACCGCTCCGGTCGCGATCGGCGCTGCAATCCAGTACTTCGCCACCATCAACGCACCGTTCACCCCGCCGGCCAAGTAATTCGGTCTCAGACAGCCCCGTCCGGAATTCCGGGCGGGGTTGTTCTGTTGGGCAGTGCTTTTCGCGCGCTTGATGAACGAACGATTAACTGAGTAAGTCTAATTGGTGACAATTGGTTTGCCGCTACACGTGAATCAATTTCTTAACACACCGCTGACAATTGAACCCCCGCCCCTTGCACGGGAGCGGGGGTTCATGCTCGTCCGGCCGACCGGAGTCGAGGCCGTCCGAGCTCAATCAGGCGGTGCGCGCTTCGTCGGCTGCCGCGGTGCAGGCGCGGACGAAACGGGCCACCCGGCCCAGCGCCCTGCGGCCCTCGGGTAAGCCGGGAGCGATGCTCATGAAGGCGTGGACCTGGCCACGCCACAATTCGACGGTGTTCGGTACGCCCGCCGCGGTCAGACGCTGGGCCATGAGCTCGCAGTCGTAGCGCAGCACCTCGTCCTCGGCGGCGATGAGCAGGACCGGCGGCAGACTGGCGAGCGCGCCGTTCACCGGAGACAGCATGGGGTCCAGCCGTCCGTCGATCTCGGCCCCGATGCGGACCACCGCCGCCAGCGCGGACAGTGGGATATAGGGATCGCGGGCCACGTTCATGTACGCCCGCTTGGCGGCGTAGTCCAGGTCGAGCAGCGGGCTGAGACCGATCAGGGCCGCCGGGGTGGGCAGGCCGGTTTCGATGGCCGCGAGGGCGGTGGCGAAGGTGAGGTAGCCGCCCGCCGAATCGCCGGCGAAAGTGATGCGCGAGGGGTCCGCGCCCTTCCGTAGTAACCAGCGGTAGGCGGTCAGGCAGTCCTCGACCGACTGGGCGATGCTGCGCCCGGGTAGTTGGCGGTACTCCACATTGATCACCGGCAGTCCGGTGCGCCGGGCCAGGCTGGCGGCGACGGGGCGGTGCGTGGTCAGGCCGCAGACCGCGAAGCCGCCGCCGTGCATATAGAGCATCGCGCCGTGGCGCAGCGACTTGGAACCGCCCGCGGGCCGGAGGATCTCCATCCGGAAACCACGCAGCGTCACCTGTTCCCGGTCGACGCCGCGCGGGCCGGGCCGTAGCTTGGCGAGATTGTCGATGGCGAACGCGCCGATCGGGATGGTGGCCCGGGTGATCGGGGCTACCCGCAGCGCGGGTCGCACCACCGAGATGCAGGTCGCCAGGAGCAGGCGCGCCGCCGGGCTTGGTCCGTCCGGATTCATTACTTCGCCGACACCGATCGCGGACATCGCGCACCTGCTTCCCACTGGCGCGCCGACCTCTGAGACATCGGCGCTGACATCCCACACGGCGTTGTTTCACAACGCTCTGACTCAGGAGACCACGTGAATGTGACCTACACAACAAGATTCGCCCGAATCGCCGAGAAGCTAAACCCCCGTGATCATTTCGTAGGCGTGTCGGAACCTGCCCGACGTCGAGTGCGACGCTGGAAGTGGAAACTGGCAGACTCCTGGGCATGCGCGGAATCATCTTGGCGGGCGGCACCGGCTCCCGGTTGCACCCGATCACGCGCGGGGTGAGCAAGCAGCTGGTCCCGGTCTACGACAAGCCGATGATCTACTACCCGCTGTCCACGCTGATGCTCGCGGGCATCCGGGACGTGCTGGTGATCACCACGCCCGAGGACGCGGAGGCCTTCCGCCGCCTGCTCGGCGACGGTTCCCAGTTCGGCATCGCGCTCGACTACGTGGTGCAGCCGGAACCCGACGGCCTGGCCCGCGCGTTCGTGCTCGGCGCCGACCACATCGGCACCGACAGCGCCGCACTCGTGCTCGGCGACAACATCTTCCACGGTCCCGGCCTCGGCACCAGCCTGAACCGCTTCTCCGGGTTGGAGGGCGGCGCGGTCTTCGCCTACTGGGTCTCCGACCCCACCGCCTACGGCGTCATCGAGTTCGCCGAGGGGCGCGCGGTCTCGATCGAGGAGAAACCGAAGAAGCCGCGCTCCAACTACGCCATCCCGGGGCTGTATTTCTATGACAACGATGTCGTGGAGATCGCCAAGACGCTGCGCCCGTCCGCACGCGGCGAATACGAGATCACCGATATCAACCGCGCCTACCTGGAAGCCCAGCGGCTGCGTGTGGACGTATTGGCCCGCGGCACCGCCTGGCTGGACACCGGCACCTTCGATTCGCTGCTGGACGCCGCCAACTACGTGCGCACCATCGAGGAACGCCAAGGCTTGAAAATCGGCGTGCCCGAGGAGGTCGCCTGGCGAATGGGGTATATCGACGACGAACAGCTGCGCGCGCAGGCCGAACCGCTGGTGCGTTCGGGGTACGGAACGTATCTGCTCGACCTGCTCGCGCAGGGGCCGGACCACTCGGGAATGGCGGACGGCGCGGGTAAGCACAGCGCGCTGACGCACGGTTCGGCGGGCGCGGACGGGCGAGCGCCCAGGTGGGATTGGTGAGGATGGAGTTCCGGGAACTCGCGGTGCCGGGCGCGTGGGTGATGACCCCGCGCCTGCTCGGGGACGAGCGCGGCACCTTCGCCGAGACGTTCAAGGCCTCGGAGTTCGAGAAGGCGACCGGCCGGACCTTCGATCTGTGCCAGGTCAACACCTCGGTGTCGGCGGCCGGCGTACTGCGCGGCATCCATTACACCGAGGACCCGCCCGGCCAGGCCAAGTACGTGACCTGTGTGCGAGGCGCCTTCTTCGACGTGGTGGTGGACCTGCGTCCCGGCTCGCCCACCTATGGGCACTGGGACAGCGTGCTGCTCGACGATGTGCACCGCCGTTCGGTGTTCCTCTCCGAGGGTCTCGGGCACGCGATCCTTTCGCTGGAGGACCGATCCACCGTCACCTATCTGTGTTCGCTGGAGTACACCCCCGAATTCGACCGGGACATCGACGCTTTCGACCATCGGCTGGGCATCGACTGGCCCGAGGTCGGCCGGGACGGGCAGCGGCTGTCCTACGTGCGCTCCGCCAAAGACACTGCCGCCCCGCCGTTTTCCTGACGAAAAAGCCGAACGCCACACTGTACGTGTGACGTCCGGCTTTTCTATCGGCCGGATGAGGGGTCAGCCGACGGGCTCCAGGGCGGGCTTCAGCTCGGCCTCGACCGAATCCTGTTGCGCCACATTCTTACGCCGCTTGGGCAGGTAGACCGTGAGCGCCACCAGGGCTCCGACGATCGCCACCCCGGCGGCGAACTGCAGACCGGGCCGGTAGGTGTCCAGCATGGCGGCCGCGCTCCGGTCGGTGTGCACACCGCTGGTGATGATCGCGGTGGTCACCGCCAGGATGATGGCCGCGCCGACCTGCATGGCGGTCTGCAGCACACCGGCCGCCAGACCCTGCTCGTCATCCTCGATGCCGCTGGTGGCCTGAATGTTGATGGCGGGGAAGCCGACCCAGCCGATGCCGATCAGCAGCAGCGCGGGCAGCAGTACCGTCAGGTAGTTCGGCGCGACGTCCAGGCGCAGGTAGGCCAGGTAGCCCAGGGCCATGATCACCATGGTGACCGCGATGATCGGGCCGGTGCCGAAACGATCGACCAGCTTGTCGGAGATGAACGCCGAGGCGACCACCAGCAGACCGACCGGGAGCAGGGCGAGCGCCAGCTTCAGCGGCGACCAGCCGAGGGTTTCCTGCAGGTACATGGTGGTGATGAACTGCCAGCTGAAGTAGGAGCCGGCCACGGCGATGATGGCGAGGCTGGCCCGCACCAGGCTGGCCTTCTTCAGGATGCCGAGCCGGATCAGCGGGTACTTCACACGCTTCTCCACGGCGATGAAGCCGGCGAACAGCGCGGCGGTGATGAGGAACGAGCCCAGGGTGCGCACCGAGGTCCAGCCCACCTCGGGTGCGGTGACGACGGTGTAGACCAGCAGCAGCATGGCCGCGGTGGACAGCACCGCACCGAGGAGGTCGTGTCCGCCTTCTTCGGCGGGCTTGTCCTTGGGCACCAGGTACCAGGCGGCGACGAGGGCCGCGACGGCGACCGGGACCGGGAGCAGGAAGGTCCAGCGCCAGCCGAGACCGGTCATCAGACCGCCGAACAGCAGGCCCATGGAGTAGCCGCCCGCACCGAACACGGTGTAGATGGACAGCGCCTTGTTGCGGGCCGGGCCCTCACGGAAGTTCGTGGTGATGATCGACAGACCGGTCGGCGCGGTGAACGCGGCGGCCAGGCCCTTGATGAAGCGGGTGATGATCAGCAGCGTGCCGTCGCTGACGAAGGCGCCGGCCAGCGAGGCGATCGCGAAGACCGCCAGGGCGATCAAGAAGACGCTGCGGCGTCCGAGCAGGTCGGCGGTGCGTCCGCCGAGCAGCAAAAGGCCGCCGTAGCCGAGAACGTAGCCGGAAACCAGCCACTGCAGGGTCGAGGTGGACAGATCGAGTTCCGCGCCGATCGAGGGCAGCGCGACACCGATCATCGAAACGTCGAGGCCGTCGAGGAAGAGCACGATGCAGAGGGTGATCAGCATGCCCCAGAGCCGGGCGGACCACTTGGTCGGGTCGGTCGCCTCCACGGCGGCCGAGAGCGGTGCTGGTGAAGTCATGATCGAAACGATTGCATGCACGCGCATTAATTGTCAACACATCTAATGCGGTTGCATAGATCTGGAGTCATCACTAAGATGTGGGCATGTCGATGCCGTCTCTACCTGAGACAGCCCGGGGCAGCGCCGCCTCCGGGCTGGTCGGCGAGTGGCGTGAGCTGCTCGATCGTCACGCGGCGGTGAGTTGTGCCCTGGAAAAGGCGTTGCAGGGCGAGCACCAGATCGGGGTCAGCGAGTTCGAGACGCTGGACCGCCTGATCGACGCGAACAGCGGCGACTACCGGATGAGCGATCTCGCCGACGACATCTACCTGAGCCAGAGCGCGCTGTCCCGAACGGTGGCGCGCCTAGAACGCGACGGGCTGGTGTCGCGGCGGATGTGCGCCGACGACCGGCGCGCGATCTTCGTCTGCCTCACCGACAAGGGCCGCGACGTCTACGAACGGGCGGTGCCCACGCACCGCGAGGTCCTCGCGAACACGTGGGAGACCCGCAAGAAATGCGATACCTGACCGCTACACCAGGCTGGCCCGAGCGTCCTCGATGATCGGGCGCGCGTCCACCGACGCCGCCTTGATGTTCGCGAAAGCCGCACGGTAGCGGTCCGTTTCGGGCAACTTGTCCAGATAGACCGGCCCAGCGAACGCTTCGATGTAGACCACTGCCGGCTCCGACTGCTCGGCACTCTCGGGAAATTCGAGGATGACGAAGCGGCCGGCCTCCATGCCGTCGTGGTACTCCGATTCCGATTGCACCACTTGGATGCGAATATTCGGTAGATCGCACACCTGCCGTAGGTGATCGAGCTGAGCCGCGGACACGTCCGCGCCGCCGATCCGCCGCCACAGCACCGCCTCGCTGATCACCACGTCCAAGTGCACCGGCGACTCGCTCCGCAGAATCAACTGCTGACGGGCCAGGCGCAACTGCACCCGGCGCTCTACTTCCGCCGCGGACATACCGGGGCGCGCGGCCGCGGTCAGCGCGCGAGCGTAACTCTCGGTCTGCAACAGGCCCGGGACCAATTCGTTCTCATAGGAGCTCAGCACCCGGGCGGCCTCCTCGAGCCCGAGGTAGACCTCGAATCCCTCGGGAATCACGTCGCTGTAAGTGGTCCACCAGCCGCGCGACTTGGTCTCCTTGGCCAGTGCGGCCAGCGGTGCGACAAGTTCCTCCGGCGCGCCGTAGACCTTGCACATGGCCTCGACATCCAGGCTGCGCAGCGAGGTCTGTCCGGTTTCGATGCGCCAGATCTTGGCTTCGGACCACTCCAACTGCTGGGCGGCCATCCGGGTGGTCATCCGGGCCCTGGTCCGTAACTCACGCAGCTGACGACCGAGCTGGCGTCGCGGCATGGTGGATCCGGTGGTGCCCTGCGGTAAAGCCATGCTTCCCCCTCGTACTGATACGGCACGCGCCGCACGCCGACTACCCGGCGGCACCTCCACTGCCACCGGTACGACGCTTCCCTACCCGCATCCGTCGTCGTGTCCCGGACACTCGAACAGCATTGTTTCACAGCAAATCTGACATAGCGTACGATGTCCGGCACAGGTACGTCATCGTCACATTCGCGCCAAAGCGGTTCAAGGCAGGGGATATTGGGGAATATAGCCTGGTTAGCTACTTCTTGGGGCCCCTTTTCCGGAACCGCCAGAACTGCACCGCCCGTACATCCTCGGACAGCTGGTTCACCGGTTCGGCCACGTCGGAGAGTGCCTGGAACAGATCGTCGGCCAGCTCGCTGATGTGCTCCACGCGGGTCGCCAATCGAGAAGCGTTGACCAGGAATTCGAGCAGCAGTCGCACGACTGCCGCGATGGTGAGTCCCAGCGGGATGCCGATCAACACGGCCAGCACCCCCAGGACCGCGGAGACCTGCCACATCAGCACGATCAGAACGACCGGGACGGTGACTGCGCCGGCCAGGCCCAGCAGGTAGGCGAGCGGAAGGAGAGTGCGGGTGACAGGACGTTGGAACTGCACATCGAGCAGCCCGCGCGCCGCGTCGGCGCTCCACTCCCGAAACGCCCGCGGACTGCGGAAGGGTTCGGCGGCCGGTTCGTCCTCGACCGCCCGCGGCTTGGAAAAACGATCTTTCCAAGTGATCCAACGGGATTCGGTTTCGAACTCCTCGGGGTCCACGGGGATTCCCTCGGTGTCATCGGTCATGGCGTGATCCTGCACGTAAACGCTGATTCCGGCCAACCGGAAATTGATAGCAAACCCGCACCGATGAGATGAATCCGACACAAATGAAGAAGTTTCCGATCAATCCGTAACGCTGGAGCTACCTGGTGTCGATACGACCCATGAACGCAGCAGGACCCAGATCTATCGGGGAATGGAGAAAGACAGTGCGCACCACGTTTCCGACTTCCGTCTCGGCGGCCGACATGACTGCCGCAGCGCAGGACTACAGCCAGCGCGGGTGGACGGTTGCCGAAACGGCCAACGGGATCTGCCTGATCACCGATGCCGACGTTTCCGGCATCGAGGTGACCGGCGAGCTCGCCGGCGAGGTTCGCCGATTCCTCCGCGCGAACAACCTCTCCGGCCCGGTGATCGAGTTCCCGGGTAGCGAGCGGCGCGAGATCCACCTGGTCACCGGCGTCCGCAAGGCCGCCATGGCGCTCGAGGCGCTGCGCGAGTCCGGTGCGGTCATCCACACCGACGGCGCAGGCATCCCGTTGCCGCCCACTCAGCTCTCCGCGGGCTCCGCCTGCTGGGGTGTCGCCCCGAACGAGGCCCGCTGGCTCCCGCCGGTGGTCGCGATCGGCGCGGCGGTGCGTTCGGTGCTGGCCCGGCGTCAGGCCCGGCTCACCAGCGTCGCCTGCTGACCTGAACCACTGATAGCTGCGTTCCCACGATTCCCCCCTGCAGGGGCGGCCGGTCTTTGGAACCGGACGCGGAACGACCGGTACCCGCCACGCGCGGATACCGGTCGTTGTGGTTTCCGGGGTGTTGTCGGCGGGCTCGGCAGGCCAAGATGGTTTGTATGAGCGAGATCACGTCCAGGAACCTGCTGCGCACCTGCCCGTTATGTGAGGCGGTGTGCGGCCTGGAGCTCCAGCTCGACGCCGACGACCATGTGACCTCGGTACGCGGCGACAAGCTGGATCCGTTCAGCCAGGGATTCATCTGCCCCAAGGGCGCCAGCTTCGGCCAGTTGGACGAGGACCCGGACCGGGTGACCGAACCGTTGATCCGGGACCGGGCCACCGATACCTGGCGCACGGCCACCTGGGACGAAGCCTTCGACTACATCGCCGAGCGATTCCCCCCGATCGTCGCCGAACACGGAAATCAGTCGGCGGCACTGTATCTGGGCAACCCGAACGCGCACACAGTAGCGGGCGCGCTGTACGTGCCGGTGCTGATCCGGGCGCTGGGCACCAAGAATCTGTTTTCCGCCAGCACCGCCGACCAGATGCCGAAACAGGTGGCCAGCGGCCTGATGTTCGGTGAC
Source organism: Nocardia goodfellowii (assembly GCF_017875645.1). Classification (NCBI taxonomy): domain Bacteria; kingdom Bacillati; phylum Actinomycetota; class Actinomycetes; order Mycobacteriales; family Nocardiaceae; genus Nocardia; species Nocardia goodfellowii. Next base: position 1,165,329 of record NZ_JAGGMR010000001.1, read on the forward strand.
CCGCTGCGCATCCCGGTACCGGATCTCGATCGCACCGATTACCTGCTGATGTTAGGGGCGAATCCGCTCGAATCGAACGGGTCCCTGTGCACGGCACCGGATTTCCCCGGGCGGCTTAAGGCACTGCGCAAGCGGGGCGGAAAGTTCGTGGTGGTGGATCCGCGAGCCACCCGGACCGCGAAACTGGCCGACGAGCATTTGTTCGTCCGGCCGGGCAGTGACGCGTACCTGTTGTTCGGAATCGTGCACACCCTGTTCGCCGAGGAATTGACCTCGGTCTCCGTCGAGGCCAACGGCCTGGACGAATTGCGCACGGCCGCGCTGAAATTCACGCCGGAGGCGGTGGCCGCCCGGACCGGAGTGCCCGCGGCGACCATCGGGCGGCTGGCGCGCGAACTCGCGGCCGCCCCGACCGCGGCGGTGTACGCGCGGATCGGTACGTGCACCACCGAATTCGGCACTGTCACCCAGTGGCTGGTGGATGCGATCAACGTGCTCACCGGCAATCTGGACGTACCCGGCGGTGCGATGTTCCCGGAGGCCGCCGCGGGCGGGATCACCCGCACCAAACCGTTCCGGATCGGGCGCTGGGCCAGCCGGGTGCGCGGGCTGCCGGAGGCGATGGGCGAACTGCCGGTCGCCACGCTCGCCGATGAAATACTCACGCCGGGAACAGGTCAGGTGCGCGCCGTGGTCACCGTCGCGGGCAACCCGGTGTTGTCCGCGCCCAGCGGCGCGCGGCTCGACGCCGCCTTCGCGCAGCTGGACTTCATGGTCAGCGTGGACCGGTATGTCAACGAGACCACCCGGCACGCGGACGTCATCTTGCCGCCACCGCGCCCAGTGCAGTCACCGCACTACGATTTCGCGCTCTTGCAGTTCGCGGTGCGCAATTACGCCAGGTACTCCCCGCCGCTGGTCCCGCTGGGCGATCGGCCGTCGGAGGGCGCGGTGCTCGCCCGGCTGGGCGCGGCGCTGACCGGGCAACCGCACACCGGCGACGTGCTCGCCATGGTGGACGAGCTGATCATTTCCGGCACGCTGCACAAGGCCGGCCTCGCCGATCGCCGCCCGGAATTGCGGGGCGCCACCAGCACCGAGCAGCGCCTGGATCTCATGCTGCGCGTCGGCCCATACGGCGAATGGAACGGCGGATCCCTGAATCTGCAAGTCCTGCTCGACAATCCACACGGCATCGACCTCGGCCCGCTGCGGCCGCGGCTGCCCGGCGTCTTGATCACCGCGTCCCGGCGGGTGGAGCTGGCACCCGAGCCACTGCTCGACGAGGTAGAGCGGATGCGGGCCCGGATCGGCGAGGCCGCACCGGATTACGTGCTGATCGGACGACGGCAGCTGCGGTCCAACAACAGCTGGATGCACAATGTCGCGCCATTGGTGAGCGGGTCCAACAAGTGCACCTTGCACATTCATCCCGAGGATGTGGCCAAGCTCGGCCTCGGCAGTCACGCGGTGGTGAAATCCGCGGCCGGCACCTTGACCGTGCCGCTGGAGCCGACCGAGGCGATCATGCCGGGTGTGGTCAGCCTGCCGCACGGCTGGGGCCACCAGGACAGCGAGCAGACCGTCGCGCGGGCCCACGCCGGCGTGAACGCCAATGTGCTGACCGATGATTCGATCGTGGACGGACCGTCGGGCAACGCGGTCTTCAACGGCGTTCCGGTGACCCTGATCGCGACCTAAACCTGATCCGCCTTCCGGTCGAAGGCGGTTTGCGCTCGGTGCGCCAGATTCGCACCGAGCTTGTAGGCCTGGGCAACGAGTTCCTGGTGGGCCTCGGGGTCCGTGGTCTCGGTGCCGTAGAGCAGTTCCACGGAGGAGTTGGGGATAGCCGAGTAACCGGCGATGCCGTCCCGCAGTTGCAAGGCCATCGCTTCCTGGTAGCCGCGGCGCTGGTACGGGCCTTCGGCGACGCCGGCGAATCCGACGAAGTGCAGTTCGTCGAGCGCGCTCCCGGTCTCGGTCGCACTGTTCTCATAGGCCCAGCCGCGGCTGAAGACCCGATCGATCCAGCCCTTGGCCAGGGCGGGCAGGGACCACCAGTAGACCGGGAACAGTACGGCGACGACATCGGCCGACTCGACCAACCGGTGCTCGCGCGCGACATCCGCGGGCACTTCGCCGCGCAGCCGGTGCACGGCGAGGTCGGCGGCGGTGAAGACCGGGTCGAAGCCGGTCGCGGTGAGGTCGTGCACGGTGACCTCGGTGCTGCCGTCGGATCGGATGCCCTGTTCGACGGCGCGGGTGAGAGCCCAGGTGGCGGAGTCGTGGTCGGGATGCGAGACCACGAGCAGGACGCGCGGGCGGTTCCGTTCGTTCGTCATGCCGCCAAGGTAAAGTATGACATTAACGTCAATGTCAAGGAGCGAGTTCGGATGCGGATCAGTGACCTCAGCCGGGCCACCGGCGCGAGCCCGCGCATGCTGCGGCACTACGAGAACGCGGGCGTGCTGACGCCGCAGCGTCATCCCAACGGTTATCGCGACTACAGCGAGGCCGACGTCAAGACGGTGCATGACATCCGGTGGCTGCTCAGTTCCGGCCTCACACTCACCGAGGCCGCCGAACTGATCCATATCGCCTGCACCGCGCCGCAGCACGCCACCGCCGACGACCGCGCCGCCGTGCTCGCTCAGCTCGACGAGCGCGCCCGCCGACTGGAGGCGGGCATCGATCGGCTGCTCACCGAAAAGGCCAGACTGGCGAAATTGCGCGCCGACATCGCAACCGGCTGACAAAACGTCCGGTCGGAATGTAGCTAATCTCCGGAAACACTTGCGCTAACTAAGCATTCGGCGTTTTCGCAATGTTGATTTCGTAGATTAGCCCGTACGGTTTCCCCTAGACTGAACACGATTTGGTGTGCCCATGAGCTCATCGGGGAGCCGCGGCGCACGCGGATTCCGGCGACCCTAGGGGGCACCCATGCCCGGTACACGTTGCGGCAGTGACGGCGAGCACGAACTGCAGGACAGGTCCGGTACGCAGGACAGAGCCGATCGCTTCTACACCGACCAGGTCCTCGACCGGCTCAACCCGGCAATGATCGAATTCGTCGGGCGAATGGATATGGCTTTCCTCGCCACCGCCGACAAACACGGTGAATGCGACACCAGCTTCCGCGCCGGTCCGCCGGGATTCCTGCACGTCATCGACGAACGCACAGTTGCCTATCCGGAATATCGCGGCAACGGCGTAATGGCCAGCCTGGGCAACATCCTGGAGAATCCCCACGTAGGCATCCTGCTAATCGATTTCGTGCGTGCCCTCATCGGATTGCACATCAACGGATCGGCGCGCATCGTCGAGGACGCGGCGCTGCGCCGCTGCGTCGCGGATCTGCCGCCGAACCTCAAGGGCCGGATCGCCGAACACTGGGTGGTCGTGGATGTGGAGGAGGCATACATCCACTGCCGCAAGCACATTCCGCATCTCGCGCCGGCCCCGCGGGAACAGCGCGACTGGGGCACCGACAACGCGCGGGCCAAGGGCGGGGACTACTTCGGCGCGAAATCCGCGGCCGCCGAACGCCAGCTCGCGGACGTGCGCATCTCCTAGTGGATCTTGAAGATGACCACGCGCTGCACCACGAAGTTGATGACGGTGGCGGTGCCCTGCGCGACGAGGAAGGCCAGCGGCACGCGCCACCACTCGTCGGGCAGCGTGGTGTACATCACCCAGTTCAGGCCCACCTGGACGGCGAAGGTGCAGGCGTAGAGCGCGACGACCGCGAGGAAGCGCAACCGGCTCGGTTCGGCCTTGAAGGTCCAGCGCCGATTGATCAAGTACGCCGTTGTCGTGCCCGCGACGAAGCTGATCGCTTTCGCCACGCTGACCGGTAAACCGACCACCTGCAACAGCAGGACGTAGAGCCCGAAGTCCACGATCGCCGACAGACCGCCCGTGAGGGTGAATCGGATGATCTGGGTCTTGAGGTCGACATCGGTCCCGCCCGGCTCGTCTACCAGCGGAAGCTCGGCAGGCAGCGGGAGGTGGGGTTCGGCAGGCACGCGACGAGCCTAACGGTGCTGCGTTTCTCGACACTCCGGATGTCCACCCAAGCGACCGCTCGGATTGGTTTCAGGGCGCTAACCAGCCCGGATGTCCGATCCGCGTCATCGCCGCCGGCGCTGCCCCGGTCGGCGCTCGCCGCCGCTATGTCCGGTCCTACCTGTAGCCTCTATGCCGATGTCCACGAAAGCCTCGACCCCCACACAGGTCACCGACAGCGGTGCCGCCGGCAGTGAAATCGACAGCGCCCCCGCTGCCGAGCCCTTCACGTTGCCGACGCGCACCCGGTCACTGACCGGCTGGGGTCGCACCGCACCGACCTCGTCCGAAGTGCTCGCCACCAGCGATCCCGAAGTGATCGCCAAGGCGGTCGCCATGGTGGCCGAGGACAACGACAGCAAGCCCGCCCACCTGCGCCGCGGTGTCATCGCGCGCGGCCTCGGCCGCTCCTACGGTGACCACGCCCAGAACGCGGGCGGCCTCGTCGTCGACATGACCGCGCTGAACAACATCCACCGCATCGACCGCGATACCCGCATCGTCGACGTGGACGGTGGCGTCAGCCTGGATCAGCTCATGAAGGCGGCACTGCCGTTCGGCTTGTGGGTCCCGGTCCTGCCCGGCACCCGCCAGGTCACCATCGGCGGCGCCATCGCCTCCGATATCCACGGCAAGAACCACCACAGCGAGGGCAGCTTCGGCAACCACGTGCGCTCGATCGATCTGCTCACCGCGGACGGCTCGGTGCACCACATCACGCCCAAGCGCAATGCCAAGCTGTTCTGGGCGACCGTCGGCGGCAACGGGCTCACCGGCATCATCCTGCGCGCCACCATCGAGATGGCGCCGACGGAAACCGCGTACTTCCTCAACGACGGGTTGAAGACCACCACCCTCGACGAGACCATCGCGGCACACAGCGACGGTAGCGAGGCGAACTACACCTACTCGAGCGCGTGGTTCGACGTGATCAGCCCGCTGCCGAAGCTGGGCCGGGCCACGATCACCCGCGGCCGCCTCGCCAAGCTCGACGAACTGCCGAAGCGCCTGCAGAAGAAGCCGCTGAAATTCGATGCGCCCCATCTGATGACGGTGCCGGATATCTTCCCGAACTTCACCATGAACAAGCTGACGCTGTCGGCCATCGGTGAGGCGTATTACGCCATGGGCGGCAACTACACCGGCAAGGTGCAGAATCTGACGCAGTTCTACCATCCGCTCGACATGATCTCGGAGTGGAACCGCGGCTACGGCTCCAACGGCTTCCTGCAGTACCAGTTCGTGGTGCCGACCGAGGCGGTCGAGGAGTTCAAGCGGATCATCATCGATATCCAAGCCTCCGGGCACTATTCGGCACTGAATGTGTTCAAGCTGTTCGGCCCGGGTAACCAGGCGCCGTTGAGCTTCCCGATGCCGGGCTGGAACATCTGCGTCGACTTCCCGATCAAGCCGGGCCTGAACGAGCTGGTCACCGAATTGGACCGCCGCGTCATGGAATTCGGCGGACGGCTCTACACCGCGAAGGACTCGCGCACCACCGCCGAGACCTTCCACAAGATGTACCCGCGGATCGACGAGTGGATCAAGGTCCGCCGGACCGTCGACCCCACAGGCGTTTTCATGTCCGATATGGCGAGAAGGCTGGAGCTGCAGTGACCGTAGGAGTTCGCAAGTGATCAACGCCGTTGGTAACCCGCAGACGATTCTGCTGCTCGGCGGGTCCTCCGAAATCGGGCTGGCGATCTGCGCGGAGTACCTGAAGAAAGGTCCCGCCCACATCATCCTGGCCATGCTGCCCAACGATCCACTGCGCGAAGCGGCTTCGGCGCAGATGTACGCGGCGGGCGCGAGCAAGGTCGGCATCATCGACTTCGACGCGCTCGACACCGACAGCCACCCCAAGGTCATCGACGCGGCCTGGGACAGCGGTGACGTCGATGTCGCCATCGTCGCCTTCGGCCTGCTCGGCGATGCCGAGGAACTGTGGCAGAACCAGCGCAAGGCCGTGCAGATCGCCGGAATCAACTACACCGCCGCGGTTTCCGTCGGCGTGCTGATCGGCGAGAAGATGAAGGCGCAGGGTTTCGGCCGCATCATCGCCATGTCCTCGGTGGCGGGCGAGCGGGTGCGCCGCTCCAACTTCGTCTACGGCTCCACCAAGGCCGGACTGGACGGGTTCTACCTGGGTCTCGGCGAGGCGCTGCGGCCACACGGCCCGCGCGTGCTCGTCATCCGGCCGGGCCAGGTGCGCACCACCACCACGCTGGAGCACTGGAAGGCCACCGGCGCCAAGGAGGCCCCGTTCACGGTGGACAAGGAAGAGGTTGCCGCGCTGGCGGTTTCGGCTTCCGAGAAGGGTAAGGAACTGATCTGGGCGCCCGGCCCGGTGCGCTACCTGATGTCGGTCATCCGGCACATCCCGCGGCCGGTCTTCCGCAAGCTGCCGATCTGAGTTAGACGTCGAACAGCCCGCACACCTGAATGGTGTGCGGGCTGTTTCGTTTTCGGCGGTAGCTCAGGCCTCGGGTTCCGGATCGAGCCGGTTCCAAGCCAGGATGAGCCCCGGCGTGCAGCCGCCGGTCAGCAACGTCGCGAGGACCATGACACCGCCCGCGTACGCGGACTGAAAGGTGCCGATGTCGGGAAACACCGCCGACACGAAGATCAGATAGAACACCGGTGGCAGCACCAGGAACTGGGTGACCGACAAGCCGATGGAACGGGCCGTATTGCGTTGCGCCACCTCCAATTCGTCGAGTGCCGCCGCCGGCGCGGTGTCCTGCACGTGCGAGACGATCCGCAGCATGCCCCACACCGGAACGAAGATCAGGGCCGCCGGAAGCAGGGCCACGGCCGCCCAGCGCACATCGAAGGCGCACAGCAGGCCCGCGATGAACATGACGGCGAGGGCGAGCACCACCGTGACCGCCAGCGCGCGACGGCGGCGGCGATTGCGCCAGCCGGGCAGCATGCCGGACAGGCGCTGTTCCTGGATCTGCCAGCGCCGGACCCGGTAGTCCTGGTAGCGGTCGAGCAGGCCGTTGGTCGTGGTTGTCATGGCCGTCCTTTCGTGTAGATCTCGGCCGACAGGGGGGTGAACTCGGTCCGGGCGAACACGGCCTCGATCGGCAAGCCGAAGACATCGCAGATCCGCATGGCGAGATCGAGGCTCGGATAGTGATCGCCCCGCTCCAGCGCACCGATGGTCTGCACGTTGACGTTCACCGCCTCGGCCAGGGCCGCGCGGCTCATCCGATGTTCGGCCCGCAGCACCGCGATTCGGTTGTAGATCGGGAGGGTTTCTCCCCTTCTGACTGGGCTCACACAACATAGTGTTGGGAAAACACAACAATCTGTCAAGTGTTCCGCCCGAAAGCGCTGATCGCGCGGTGGCCGGCTACGGGCGTGCGGCGAGACGCTGCTGCCACTCCTCGGTGGCCCGCTCCAGCGCCTCGGTCACATGCAGGAGCAATGCGGCGGAGTCTTCGAAGCGCGTGCCCGCCGGGGTATCCCGCCCGAGAACCTCTGCGCCCCGCCGCATTTCGGCTGCGAGGGCCTTTTGCGAACGTACCGACGCGAGGAGGTTCCGGAGCCAGATCTCGTCGTCCAAGACGTAGCGCTCGCGGCGCCCACCGGGCACTCGTTCGCGCGCGAGCATGCCCTGCTGCTCGAGCCACGCGACGGCGTGTGAAACCGAGGCCGGGCTGACGCGCAGCCGCTGGACGAGATCAGCCGCGGTGAGCGCGCCGGAGTCGGTGATATGCAGACAGGCCAGCACTCTGGCCTCCATGCGGGGAAGCCCCTGCGCCACGAGCAGCGCCGTCCAGGATTCCGCGACGTCCCGCACCGCCCGCGGATCTCGCCCGTAGCCGACATCGGGGATTTCAGGCTCCGGCGGTTGCGCGCGCTTCTGTCTGCGCGCACGCTCACCGGTGGCCTTCTGGGCCCGATCGGCCCGATAGTCGTCGGGCCCGCCGTTGCGGGTGACCTCGCGCATGATGGTCGACGCGGGCCGGTCCAGCCGTCGGCCGATTTCCGCGTAACCGAGCCCTGCGGCCAGCCCCGCCGCGATCTGGCGACGGTCCTCGTTGGTGAGTCTGCCTCCGGGCATCTCGTTCCTCACTGTCGACGTGCGCGGCGCTCCGCGTCCGCTGGTCAGTATGCATCCGAACGCAACTCATTGCAAAGACAGGCACGGAATCGCTTTGCGTTTACTCATATTTTCATTGCAACGCAGTTGAAATAGCGCGGTCTATCAGGCGAATTTGCCTTGCTTTGAACGTTGACAGTTCTATGAACGCAACGTACTGTTCTCCTTGTTCAGAGATTCCCGAACAACCGGGAACACGGAGATCGAACCCTGATGCAAGGAGATCGAAATGACCACCACGGCTGCGAACCCGACCCCTTCGACCGCTTCGGCCTGGTCCGGGATGGTGCGGGTGGAGGACACCGCACTGGCGGTGACCGACACCGGCGGCGCGGGCTTGCCGGTCCTCTACCTCAACGGCGCCTACGCCAATACCAAGCCGTGGAAGAAGCTGATCGCCGAACTCGGTGACGGCTACCGCCACATCACCTACGACAAGCGGGCCCGTGGCAAGTCCGAGACCTCGGCCGACTACTCCTTCGCGGCCTGCCTGCGCGATGTCGACGCGGTCCTGGCCGCCGCCGGCGTGCAGCGGGCGATCCTGGTGGGGTGGTCCTACGGCGCGACCCTGGCCGCGCACTGGGCCGAGGCCAACCCCGACCGCACCATCGGCGTGGTATCGGTCGACGGCGCGATGCCCTACGGGCTCACCGGCGAAGAAGGGCGCGCACAGATCCGCAAGCTGTTCCACAAGATGCGCTGGCTGTTTCCGATCGTGCGCCCCTTCGGTTTGGCCGCGAAGATGTCGGTCACCGAGCATGCCGACGTCGGCATCGAGATCAATGAGATCTGCGCGCACATGGCCCCGGTCCTGAACAACATCACCCGCCCCGTGCGATACGTGCTTGCCAGCGGCTCCAATCTCGGTGGCAGCGAAGCGGAAATGGCCGCCGCCCGCGCCTCACTCGATCCCTGCCTGGCCGCCAACCCGAATCTGACCATCCACGCCCAGGTGGCCAGCAACCACTCCCACATCCTGCGCAGGGACTTCGAAGCCGTCGCCGCGGCCGTCCGCGAGACCGCCGCCGATGAGCAGAACTAACCGGCCGCGGTACCGCGCAGCCCTGGCCCTGACCGCATTCCGACCCCGTCGAACACCCCTCAGCACAACCGATTCCAAGGAGAACACCGCCATGTCCAGCACCCTGACCGACCAGAACAAGGCCACCCTGCGGACCGCCGCCTACGGGGCGATCTCGTTGCTCGCCGCCGCGAGTGGTTCGCCGCACAAAGCCGCGACCGCGGGCACCGCTGCCCTCTACTCCGCGACCGGAACGGTCGGACATGTCCTCGCCGCCAAGTCGAAGGACATCAAGCTCGACGGCAAAACCGTCGCCGAGCTCGCCGACCAGGTGTTGCCTGCCCTGACCGAGTCCATGCACCTGCTCGGTGCACTGGACCCGGCCGAGGCCGAGAACTTCCGCAGCACGATCGTTACCGCGATCGACGCGGCAACCGCCAAGGTCGAACCCAGCCCGACCACCACCCAGATCACCGGCAAGATCACCGCGGCCCTCGACGCTTGATGGGATCCCGACCTGGACAACCGCCACTCGGCAGGGGGACCACACCGGCCCCCTTGCCACGGCCGCCCAGTGCACACGCGGACGGAACATGAAGGCCCCGAACGGAACATCGTTCGGGGCCTTCATGGTGGTCGACCAGCCGGTCCCGAGGGAGACATCAGCAGCGCTGGGGCCGGGGTTGTGGCGGACTGCGGTTGGTGATCATGGGGCACTAGGCTGACGCGACGGCTTTTCGGTCTACAGGTCAACAGAGGGAAACCGGAGGGGCTATGAACGGCACCGTTACCGAGACTGGCACGGCGGCGACACCTGGGCGGGTGGGGTCGGCGGTCCGGCAGGTCGGGGCGGGCCTGGGGGAAGCGCTGCTGGCGGCGCTCGTCGCCGTGGTGGTCGCGGGCGTGGGGCTTTTCGCGTTTTCGCTGGTGCAGTGGCCGGCCTTCAATTCCTCCAACGTGACGCGGGCGTTGACCACGGTGGGGCAGGTCGGGGCGGCGGTGCTGCTGGTCGCGGCGATCTGGCTGTTGCGGGAGCGGAAGTGGCCGTGGATGGCGAAACTGCTGTCGTGGGCCGGGATTTCGACGTTCGTGACGGTTACGCTCGGCATGCCGCTGGCGGCTACCAAGCTGTACCTGTTCGGGGTTTCGGTGGATCAGGAGTTCCGGACCGAATACCTGACCAGGCTCACCGACAGCGCCGCGCTGCGCGATATGACCTATGTCGATCTGCCGCCGTTCTATCCGGCCGGGTGGTTCTGGGTCGGTGGCCGAGTCGCGAACGTGCTCGGAATGGACGGATGGGAGGCGTTCAAGCCCTACGCGATCGGGTCACTGGCGGTGGCGGCGGTGTTGTCACTGGTGTTGTGGTCGAAGCTGATTCGCGCCGACTGGGCCGTCGCGGTGACGGCCGCGACCACGGCGGTGACGGTGACCTGGGCGGCTCCGGAGGCCTACAGCGCGGTGATCGTGCTGCTGTTCGCCCCCGCACTGGTGCTGGCGTGGGGTGCGTTGCACCGGCCCGCCGCGCCGGGTGCGGAGCGGACGGCCGGTGGCTGGGGCGCTGTGGTCGGCACGGGGTTGTTCCTGGGGATGGCCGCCACGTTCTACACCCTGCATTTCCTGGTCGCGGCGTTCGCGGTCGCGTTGATGGGGTTGCTCGCCGCCTGGTCGGCGGTGCGGGCACAGCGGGTCGCCAATAGTCGGCGGGGTGCGAAAGACCTTGGCGGCGCGGCAAACACCGGCAGCGCCACAAACACCGGCAGCGCCAAAGATACTGGCAGCGCGAAAAACCCTGCGGGCGCCGGTCGCCCGGCGTGGCGAGCGGCGGTGCCGCCACTACTGCGGCTGCTCGCGATCGCCGTGCTCGCCGGGTTGATCGCGGCGATCGTGTGGCTGCCTTATCTTTTGAAGACGCTCAGCACGAAGATTCCGAGTTCCGGGACGGCGCTGCACTATCTGCCGCAGGGCGGCGCCGAATTGCCTTTGCCGATGGTGGAATTCACGCTGCTGGGCGGGCTGTGCCTGATCGGGACGATCTGGCTGGTGCTGCGGGCCGGGTCGTCGCGACGAGCGCAGGCGCTGGGCATCGGTGTGCTGGCCATCTATCTGTGGACGCTGCTGTCGATGGTGGCGACCGCCGCCGGGACGACGCTGCTGTCCTTCCGCTTGGACGCACCGCTGAAGGTGCTGCTGGCCGCGGCGGGCGCGTTCGGGTTCGTGGAGGGCGCGCGGGCGCTGTACCAGGCGTTGAACGAACCGGCGGCGCTGAAGCCGGTCGCGGCGGCGCTCGCGGTCCTGGGCGCGCTGGCATTCGCGCAGGACATTCCGCATGTGCTGACGCCTGAAATCAACACCGCCTACACCGATACCGACGGCGACGGCGTGCGCGCGGACCAGCGCCCGCCCGCCGCGGTGGCGCACTATCGCGAGGTGGACGCCGCCCTGCTGGCACAGACCGGCCGGCCGCGGGATCAGACGGTGGTGCTGACCGCCGACACCAGCTTCCTCGCGTTCTACCCGTACTTCGGGTTCCAGGCCCTGACCTCGCACTACGCGAACCCGTTGGCGGACTTCCCCGCTCGCGCCGCGCTGATCGCGGACTGGAGCAAGCTGAAGTCCGCGCCGGAGTTGCTGAACGCGCTGGCGCAGAGCCCGTGGCGGGCGCCGGACGCGTTCCTGTTCCGCCGCAGCGGCGACAACTACACCCTGCGCCTGGCCCGCGATGTCTATCCGAACGACCCGAACGTGGAGCGCTACCCGGTCGCTTTCCCGAAGATGCTGTTCGCCGATCCGGCTTTCACCACCACCGAGATCGGGCCCTTCACCCTGGTCACCGTCAAGCGCGCGTAGCGGCGGAGCGCGCGCCGGCGGGGTGGTTAGAGTGAACGATCGTGCGAGCGGACCGATCGACTTCAGCGTTCAACCGTTACCGCCTGATCGCCCTCGTCTCCGGATTACTCGGATTCGTGCTGGCGCTGCTGACGCCGGTGTTGCCGGTCGAGCAGGACCGGGCGACCTTGGACTGGCCGCAGGCGGGCAACAGCACCAGCGTGGCAGCGCCGCTGGTGTCGTATGTGCCGCTGCGGTTGCGGGCCGAACTGCCGTGCTCGGTGTTGTCGGAGCCCGCGGCGGGCGCGACGCGGACGTTGTTGTCGACCATTCCGGTGGGGTCGGGTAAAGCCACCTCCAAAGGGCTTGTGGTGTCGATAGCCGACGGCACCCTGTCGGTACTGCAGCGCGATGTGCCACTGCTGTCCGCGCCGGTGGCGGAGATCACGGGCTGCGGTTCGATCCGGATCGACGCGCAGGCCACCCAGACCTCCGTCGAGTTCCTCGGCGCGAACCGGCAGGACGGAACACCGTTCCAGAACACGGTTACCCGGGATATCCGACCGCAGGTGGTCGGGGTGTTCACCGAACTGGACCAGGCGCAGCTGACCGGTGCGCGGCTGCACGCCGATATCGACTCACGGTTCTCCTCCACCCCGAGCGGGTGGAAACTGGCCGCGATCATCGCGGCGGCGATCTGCACCGCGATCGCGCTGCTCGCACTCCATCTGCTCGACAACTCCGACGGCCGCCGCGCACGCCGGTTCCTGCCCGCGCACTGGTGGCGGGTCGGCCTCGCCGACGTGGTGGTGCTCGGCACGCTGCTGGTGTGGCACTTCATCGGCGCGAACACCTCCGACGACGGTTACATCCTGAACATGGCTCGGGCGTCGGAACATTCGGGCTACATGGCCAACTACTACCGCTGGCTCGGGGTCCCCGAAGCGCCGTTCGGCTGGTCCTACGAGGTGCTGGCCTGGATGTCGAAGGTTTCCGACGCCAGCCCCTGGATCCGCCTGCCCACCCTGCTCGCCGGAATCGTCTGCTGGCTGGTGATCTCCCGCGAGGTCCTCCCCCGCCTCGGCGCGCGGGTCCGCCGGCACCGGATCGCGCTGTGGACAGCCGGTCTGGTGTTCCTCGCGTTCTGGCTGCCCTACGACAACGGCCTGCGCCCGGAGCCGCTGATCGCCGCCGGCGCGCTACTCACCTGGTGCTCCATCGAGCGCGCCATCGCCACGGGCCGGCTGCTGCCCGCCGCGATCGGCGTCTTGATCGCCGCGTTCTCCCTCGCGGCCGGGCCCACCGGCCTCATCTGTGTGGCCGCGTTGATCGCCGGTTCGCGGCCGGTGCTGGAGATCATCGTCAAACGCGCGCAGGGCAAGCGAACCGAGCAGATCCCGGCCGACGCCTACGCCGCCGACTCGGCATCCGCCGACGCCGCGGCGGATGCCGGGACGCCGAAGGTGTACGCCGCGGACTCGGCGGATCCGTCGAGCAGTTCCCGGCTCACCACCTTCTTCCGCTATGCCGCGCTGATCGCGCCCGGCCTGACCGCCGGAACCCTCGTCCTCGCGGTGGTTTTCGCCGATCAGACCCTGGCCACCGTGATGGAGGCGACCCGTGTGCGCACCATCATCGGGCCGAACGTCGCCTGGTTCGATGAGCGCACCCGCTGGGATTCCCTGCTGATGCTCTCGCCCGACGGTTCGCTGGCCCGCCGGTTCGGTGTGCTGATGATGCTGTTGGCGCTGCTGGTCTGCGTGCTGCAGGTACTGCGGAAAGGCCGCATCCCCGGCACTTCGCGCGGTCCGTCGGTCCGCATCCTCGGCATCGTGTTCGCCTCGCTGCTGCTGATGATGTTCACCCCGACCAAGTGGACGCACCACTTCGGCGTCTACGCGGGGCTGGCCGGTTCGCTGGCCGCGCTGGCGGCGGTCGCGGTGGGCAGCAACGGGATTCGGTCACCGCGTAACCGGGCGCTGTTCGCGGCCGCGGTGCTGTTCGTCCTGGCGATCACCTTCACCGGTTCCAACGGCTGGTGGTACGTGTCCTCCTACGGCGTGCCGTGGTGGGACAAGGCGCCGCTGGTCGCGGGCAAGGGCATCTCCACCTTGTTCATGGGCCTCGCCCTGCTGGCTCTGCTGTGGGCGGTCTGGGAGCATTACCGCGCCCCGTACCAGAAGTCCGTGCCGACAAGGCCTTTCGACCGTTTCGCCTCCGCGCCGCTGACCATCGCGGCGGCACTGCTGGTGCTGTTCGAGGTGGCCTCCTTGGCCAAGGCCGCGGTCACCCAGTACCCCGCGTACTCGATCGGCAAGTCGAATATCGAGACGCTGGGCGGTGATCCGTGCGCGCTGGCGAACTCGGTACTCGTGGAGACCAACACACCGGACTCGCTGCTGCAACCCTACGACGGCTCCCCCGCCGACGGATTGTCCACTGAGGCAAAGGGATTCAGCCCGAGCGGCGTCGCCGCCGACCTCACCGCCGATCAGGAGGAAACCGTCTCCGGCGGCGCCAACTCGATCAGCAAGGATGAGAACAAGACCACCAACACCACCGGCGCGGGCACCGGCGGCGGCACCAGCGAGCAGGCCGGAATCAACGGCAGCACCATCGCTTTGCCGTTCGGCCTGGATCCGGCGCGCACCCCCGTCCTGGGTAGCTACAGCGCCGCCGCACAGGAGCAGGCGAAGCTGACCTCGCAGTGGTACCGCCTCGATCTCACCGACAGCATGCGCCAGGACCCGGCCTACCGAGTGCTCACCGTCACCGCGGCGGGCCGTATCCGATCGGTGGATCAGGACGGCGTCGTCACCTACGGCCAGGAACTGCATTTGGAATACGGGACTCGGCAAGCCGACGGACGGTTCGAGACGCTGGGTTCCATCGACCCGATCGACATCGGCCCGGCCCCGTCCTGGCGGAACCTGCGCGTCCCGCTGGATCGCCTGCCCGCGGGCGTGAACGCGGTGCGCCTGGTCGCCGTCGACAACGACATCACCCCGAAGCAGTGGCTGGCCGTCACCCCGCCGCGCCTGCCGCGCCTGGCCAGCCTGAATTCCGTTGTCGGTGACACCGACCCGGTGCTGCTGGACTGGCACGTCGGCCTCGCCTTCCCGTGCCAGCGGCCGTTCGATCACCACGACGGCGTCGCCGAGGTGCCGAAGTGGCGGATCCTGCCCGACCGGGTGGGTTCGGACGCGTCCAACGCGTGGCAGGACGATATCGGCGGCGGCCCGCTCGGCTGGACCGGCCTGCTGCTGGAGGCGGAGTCCATTCCGACCTATCTGGACCACGACTGGGGCCGGGATTGGGGCTCGCTGGAGCGGTTCACGCCGTACGACCCGACGGCCGCCCCGGCAACTATCGGAGCCACGGTCGTCAGCCGGTGGGGCGTCGCGAAGGACGCTCCGATCCGGATTCCGTGACGGAGACCGCGAAAGGGCTACCGGCGCGCTATCGGTCGTGCTATCACTTTCTGGGCATAACCGACAGCTGGCGCCGGGCCGCTCCGGGCAGGCGTTTACATTTTGTCAATATTCCGCCCCGGTTACGCCGGGGTGCTCCGTACAAGATCATGAAAGCGGTTGGGGCACTGACCGTTTCGTACCGATGACACCTTCGTAACCGATGATTCGAAATAGAGACGAAGGCGCGTCCGGGACGTAATGTGTGCGGTATGACAGCGGCGTTCGATGACATGGGTCTGCGCGATCTGGTCGATCTGCTCACCGACGAGGAGCAATCGGAATTGCGTCCGGAAGTACTGCGGGTTCTCGGGCGGTTGCCCTCGCAAGAGGTGCTGCGCCGAGAACTCGGCCGGCGCATGTTGAAGGTATAACTCACCACTCACACAAATAGGCCCGCTGAGAGTTGCTCAGCGGGCCTACTTCTCGTCCTGCGACCGGGCTAGAACACCCGCATCATCCCCGGCGACCAGAAACCCCAGCGGGTTTCGGTGCCGGTCTTCAGCTGGGCCGCGGTGGCGGGCAGGTACTGGTCGTAACGTTCCAGCGAACCCCAGTCCCGGGCCCAGTCGTTCTTCAGATAGGTCGGCAGCGTGGTCGACTTGGCCAGCATCTGACTGAACCCGAGCGGGCCGCCGAACTCCTGGGCCTGCCAGGTGTTGGTGGAGCTGATGGCCAGCGGACGGTCCGGCAGGATGCGGAACTTCGGCACCTCGGCCACCCCGTTGCGGTGCAGGAACGGCTGCTGGCACGGGAACTGCAGGCCGACCGCCCAGTCCTCCAGGATCGGCTGCTCCGAACCCAGGAAGGTGTTGAGCGACTCCAGCTTCGGCATCCGCGGCGGCGTGAACGCCAGCCACTGATCACCGATCAGAATCGGATCGTTGGCGACGAGGCGGACCGTGTCGGCCTCCGGCGCGATCTCGTCCAACGGCACCCGCAGGTTGCGCCAGGACGGGTACGGGCCGATATCGCGCGGCAGATAGGTGCCGAGCTTCTCGACCGAGCCGTCGGGCAGGCGCCTGCCGTAGTCGACGGTCAGCGACTGGCCGTAGTTCAGGTCGCCGGTGTCGTCGAAGGACAGGATACGGCCCGCGGCCGAGATCACCACCAGCGGCTTGTCCGCCGAACGCGGACCGAGCTCGTACCAGCTCGAGGTCAGGTGCGCGGGCTGCTGCACGCCGGGCTGGTAGCTGCCCATGATCGGGGTGGTGGCCGGGTTCAGGCCGAACGGAAGCGCGACATTGGAGCCGTTCACGCCGACCGCGCCCTTGCCGCCGCCGGTGCCCGCGCTCTCGCCCTCGGCGAAGGCCGCCCCGACCGACTGAGTGGAGGTGTTGCCGGTGCCCGGCTTCACCTCGACGCTGTCGGCGGACAGATCGTCGGGCACCCCATTAGGACTGAAACCGACCGGGTTCGCGCCGGCCAGCGGGTCGCCATCCTTCGGCGGATCGGCCGGATCGATGATCGGCTGCAGCAGGCCCGCGTTCGGATCCGCTTCCACCAGCACATCATTGGCGAGACCACAGGAATTGCCGGTGATCGCGTCGTAGTTCGAACGCGCCAGCGAATACGCCGGATACTGCGAGTAAGCGCCCTTGACCAGCGAGAGCACTTCCAGCGCCACCATGGCGGCGGCGACGATGGTCAGCGGAATCGCGGCGAACTTCCGGATCCGCCGCACGCGTTCGGACTTCGCCGAACTCTCCGGCTTGGCATAACCCTCACGCAGCGCGTGCCAGGCGACCAGCGCCAGCGCGACGCCGAACAGCACCAGCATCAGCGTGTTGCCCTGGTAGCCCTGCACCGAGATCCGCTTGTCGAACCACGGCACACCGAAACTGGAGACGTACCAGTAGCCGTTGATGCCGGAGAACGACACCGCGAGGACGAACAGCAACCCGGCCAGGAAGATCGCGCGATTCTTGCGATGCCGCAGCGCGGTGGCCGACACCGCGACCGCGGTCACCGCGGCCAGGGAGCCGGCGATACCCGCGTACGCGCCGAAGTGGTGCGTCCACTTCGTCGGGTTGAACATCATGAAGAAGATGGTGCCGAAGACAATGCCCATCAACCGCCAGGTCGGACCGCTAGCGATCCCCGCCACCTGCCGCCGGCGCAGCAGCACCAGCATGGTGGTGAACAGGCACAGCAGCATGGTCAGGAACGCGAACCGGCGCGGCAGCGAACCGTCCACCGTTTCCACGAACAGGTAGTAGTAGCGCAGATAGTCCTCGTACCAGGCCAGGTTCGGGCCGGTCGCCTGCCGCACGCGGTTGGCTTCCTGGATGGCCGAGAAGGTCTGGTCGCTGTAGACCACGGTCAGCACCAGCACGCCCGCCGCGGCGATCGGTGCCAGCAACGGGAACGTCGAACCCCACCACGGCGAGGCCCCGAGTTTCATGAAGTCGCGGCGGCGGCGCACCACGATCCGGATCAGCGGGCGAATACCGGCGAGCAGCGCCGCCACACACATCAGGCCCGTCGGCGCGGCCGCCAGGGTGAAGGCGGCGATGAGCACCGCGGCCGCCGCGGGCAGCAGCCGCCCGGTGGCGATGGCGCGTTCGATCGAGACCCAGGTCAACAGCGCGCCCAGGGCGACGATCGGCTCGGACCGCAGACCGTTGTCGTAGGGCAGCCAGAAGGCCAGGAACACCAGGCCGCCCGTCCACAGCGCGACCTTGCTGTTGCGGACACCCCGACCGAGCCGCGGCACCACCTCGCGGCTGATCACCATCCAGCACAGGATCGCGCAGGCCAGCGCGGGCACCCGGACCCACGGGCTGGCGGTGGAGATTTCGGCGAAGGCCTGGATCACGTAGTAGTACCAGCCGAACGGCGCCTCCGGGACGCCGTACCAGCGGAAGTAGTTGGCCATATATCCGGCGTGCGGCGCGACCCGCACCATGCTCAGGATGTAGCCGTCGTCAGAGGTGTTGGCGCCGATGAAGTGCCACACCAGCAGGGTGCCGATCACCGCGCCGTCCGCGCCGGTCGGCTTGAGCCAGTGCGCCGGGAAGAATCGCCGATGCCCGCGGCCGTCGCTGGTGTCCAGCTTGGCCAGCGCCGCCAGCGCGATCAGGGTCAGCAGTACCGCCGCGATGATCGCGACCAGCTTGGTCAGGCTCGGGCTCGTGCTGAAGCGGGTATCGATGGTCGATTCGAAGGACAGACCTTCGGGCGCCGCGCCCCGCAGATCGGTGAACACGCCCACGATCTGCGGCCGCAGATCGCCGATCAGCTCCCCGGCGAGCGGTTCCTGCACGATAACGGAATCCCCGCCCGGGACCGGCTTCTCCATAGCCTTGGTCAGCCCGACGAACTCGGCCCGCGTCTTGTCGATATCCGAGCTGATCAAGATCGAGGAGCACTGCGCCATGTCCGACCGCGGGGCGGACGCCACCACCGCATTGCGATCGACCACATCGACGGTGTCCGCGGACACGCGCACGAACAGCGCCTGCAGTGCCGCCTGATCACCCTGCGGCGGCGCGGTCGCCAGCAGCATGCCGCCCTGCTCCGGCAGCGACTCCACCGCCGAACACGGGATCGACGCCCGCACCTCGATCGGCACCTGCGACATCAGCGGCGCGGCCACATTGCCGAGCGTGCCGCTCTGCGGCCAGTTCAGTGTCGCCGTGGTCTGGGTGACCGGAAGAAACGGTGTGGCCAGCGCCAGCAACGCCCCTATCAGGCCGGTAATCAGCGCGATCGCGCGCGCGGTCCGGAAATCGCGGGGGGCGACGGCCGGAGCGGGGGCCGGGCGTTCGAGTACAGCGGTGGCGGCGTCTGACACGGTTGGCAATGCTAGCTGCCCAGGTCCGCGAAAGCCCCCTCGACCGATTGCTGGAACCCCGAAAAAGGACCCGAGTTGCTGACCGGCAACGGGGTCTTTGGCAGGGTGTGGGTATGACCAAGGTGAATCTCGTGACGAATAAAGGACCCATCGTCCTGGAACTGGACGATGCCCAGGCGCCGAACACGGTGCAGAACTTCGTGAGCTACGTGAATTCCGGCCACTACACCAACACCATCTTCCACCGCGTCATCCCGAACTTCATGATCCAGGGCGGCGGCTTCGAACCGGGTATGAAGCAGAAGGGCACCCAGGCGCCCATCAAGAACGAGGCCGACAACGGCCTGAAGAACGACAAGTACACCGTCGCGATGGCCCGCACCAACGACCCGCACTCGGCCACCGCGCAGTTCTTCATCAACACCGCCGACAACGACTTCCTCAACCACTCCGCGCCGACGCCGTCCGGCTGGGGTTACACGGTCTTCGGCAGGGTCGTCGAAGGCACCGAGGTAGTGGACAAGATCGCCGCCGTACGCACCGGCTCCGCGGGCATGCACCAGGATGTTCCGGCCGAGGACGTCGTCATCCAATCCGCCAGCATCGCCTGATCTTTCAGCGGTAACACGCGAATCGGGCCGTCTCCCAGCGGAGTACGGCCCGATCACGCGACCGGCCGGTTACTCCCGGCCGCGCACCAATCCGGTCAGATTCAACGCGACCGACATGCCGTCCAGCACCATCGACGTGTCTCCGGTTCGCTCGCCGACCTGCTCGTATTCACCGGCGATGAGGCGGTAGGCAGACAGACTCACCGGGTCGTCCAGATCGACGATCCAGTAATACTCGATCCCTACCTCGGCGTACTCGTCGAACTTGGTGCGCCGGTCGGTGCGTTTGGTGCCGGGCGAGATGATTTCGACGGCTAGCAGCACATCGTCCGGGGTGACGCGAGGAAGGTTCCGCTCGACCGCCGAGCTGTGCACGACCATGATGTCCGGGACCCGGACCGTGGCCGGCGGTGATGGGTCGACCACGAGCTCCGCCTCACTGACGGTGGCCCATGCCGGGGGTAGTTGCGACTCCAGTTGCGCTCCAAGCCGCACAATGGCGGCTTGATGACGCAATATCGGTCTCGGACACACAACGAGGACCCCCTCCGCCAACTCATAGTGGCGGCTGTTGTCCTCCGGCAGGGCGATCCAGTCATCCAGCGTCAACAGATGATCCGGCCAGTGCACGACAGTCACCATATCTCCTCCTGCGACAGTCTCGACCGGATCAGTGTGGCATAAGCCAGTTCGTCCCAGTGGGTTACAGCGGGATCAGGTGGTGCTTGCGGGGGTAGCGGATCATCTTCTTGTCCTGCAACATCTTCAGGGCCCGACGCAGTTCCAGCCGCGTCGCGGACGGTTCGATGACCGCGTCGAGGTAGCCGCGTTCGGCCGCCAGCCATGGGGTGGCCACGGTGGCGTTGTAGAAGTCGATCATCTGCTTGCGCATGCCCTCGCGCTGGTCCTCCGGCAGGGCTTCGATCTGCTTGCCGCCCATCAGGCTGACCGCGCTCTCCGCGCCCATCACCGCGATCCGCGCCGTCGGCCACGCCAGGTACACATCCGAGCCCAGGGCCTTGGACCCCATGACCGCCCAGCCGCCGCCGTACGCCTTGCGCACCACCACGGTCACCTTCGGGACCGAAGCGGCGGTGTAGGCGAACAGGAACCGGCCGCCGCGTTTGATGACGCCGATCTTCTCCTGCTCCACACCCGGCATGAAGCCCGGCGTGTCGACGACCAGCACGAGCGGAATCTCGTACGCGTCACACATGCGGATGAAGTGCGCCGACTTGTCCGAAGCCGCCGCGTCCAGCGCGCCCGCGTAATGCATCGGCTGGTTCGCGACCACGCCGACCGGACGCCCGTCGACGCGGGCGAAACCGGTGATCACGTTCTGCGCGACCTGGCCGCCGATTTCGTGGAAACCGCCGTCGTCGAAGATGCGCAGCAGTACCTCGTGCATGTCGTAGCCGGCGTTGTCGGAATCCGGGACGATCGTGTTCAGCTCCAGATCCGAATCCGTGAGTTCGGGTTCCAGACCGGGATTCACGACCGGCGGCAGCTCCACACAGCTCGACGGCAGGTAGCTCAGATAGTCGCGCACCCACTCGAACGCCGCGGGCTCATCCTTGGCCACATGGTGGATATTGCCGTACCCGGCCTGACTGCGGGCGCCGCCGAGTTCCTCGATGCTGACATCCTCGCCCGTCACCTCCCGGATGACCTTCGGTCCGGTGACGAACATGTGCGCGTCTTCGGTGGCGACCACGACATCGGTGCAGATCGGCTGGTACACCGCGCCACCGGCGCAGTTGCCCAGGATCAGCGAAATCATCGGCACGTACCCGGATAGCGGCTCCATCGCGGTCGCGAGCTGGCCGTACCAGTGCAGTGAGGTGACAGCCTCCTGTACGCGCGCGCCGCCGGAGTCGTTGATGCCCACGATCGGGCAGCCGACCTTGGCCGCGAATTCCATGGTGGCGACGATCTTGCGACCGAACATCTCACCGACCGAACCGCCGTACACGGTCTGATCGTGCGAGAAGACCGCGACCGGGCGACCCTCCACCAGACCGTGCCCGGTGACCACGCCGTCGGAGTAGAGGGCGTTCTTGTCGTTCGGATTGCGCACGAGCGCACCGATTTCCACGAAGGAGCCCGGGTCCAGCAGCATGTTGATCCGATCGCGGGCGCTGGGAATCCCCTTCTTCGCCCGCTTCGCCACGCCCGCTTCGCCCGTCGGCTCCTGCGCCAGCTCTAAACGCTTACGCAGATCCGCGAGCTTTTCGGCCGTCGTGCTCACTGGACTCCCTTCGCCTCGATCTCGGCGAGCTTCGCTGCGAGATCGGTACCAATCTTGCCGATGCGCGGCTCATCGACGATCTGCAGGTGGTCACCGGGGATGTGCACGATCTCCAGATTGGGGATGAACTCGTCCCAGCCGCCGTTGGGTCGCCGGTCGCCGTAGCGAGGCTCCAGCTCGATCGCGCCGTCGTGATAGCGATCGGCGAGGTAGAGCACTACGTGACCGTCGTACTGGCTGGGCTGAACCTGCTGCAGCGCACGCTGTTCGATCCACGAGGTCCGCTGGTGTTCGAGCACACCACCAGGGATCTTCGCACCACTCAACTTGACCAGATCCATGATCATCTTCATCTGGTCTTCGTCGCTGGCCGCGGCCAGCTCCTCGATCTGCTCGCTGTCCAGCTCGTGCGGAACGTTGTAGGTCTTCTTCGCGAAAGCCTGGTAGCGCTCGAGTCGACGCATCCGTTCCGCAGGGCTGTTGTCTTCCTTCTCGACCGGGATGGCCAAGTCGATCAGGCCGACGGTGCGCACGTCCGCCCCCTCCTCGCGGAGCAGCTGACCGACCTGCAGAGCCAGCACCGCACCCAGCGACCAGCCGTACAGCACATACGGGCCGTCACCCTGGATCTTGCGGAGCTCCGGCAGATACTGACGGGCGCGTTCCTCGATGGAGCCTTCCACGCGCTCGAAACCGTACATCGGCGTGTCGGCGGGCAGCCGCTTCAGCAGCGGTTCATAGACCAGTGTGTTGCCGCCTGCCGGATGGAAGACGAAGACCGGCACCGCGTTCGAGCCTTCGACGCGAGCCCGCAGCGGCCGGACGAATCCATCCACATCCGCGCCGCTGTCCTGCAGGTCGCGCACGATGTCGGCGAGCTGCTCGATGGTCTCGCAATCGAGCACATCGTCGACGGTGATCTCCGCACCGACTCGCTCGGTGAGGCGACGCGCCAGCTTCTCGGCGACCTCCTCCTCGAGGATCGGGAGGGTGTTGAAGATGCCGCCGGCGGACTTGCCGGTCACCAATGCCCAGGTGCCGTAGGCCAACCGCTCGGCCGCGTCGCGCGGCGGCACGTCGTCCTCGTTCTCGACTTCGTACGCCACGCCACCGAGTACCGCCGCCTCGGCCACCGGAGCCGCTTCGGCACTCGGAGGCGTTTCAGCGACTGGAGCCGCTTCGGTCACCACCGCGGCCTCGGCCACCAGCGCGCCCGCCTCGGACTCGATCGCTTCCTTCTTCGCCTCGGTCGACTTCACATCTGCCGACTGC
Organism: Nocardia goodfellowii; assembly: GCF_017875645.1. Taxonomy (NCBI): domain Bacteria; kingdom Bacillati; phylum Actinomycetota; class Actinomycetes; order Mycobacteriales; family Nocardiaceae; genus Nocardia; species Nocardia goodfellowii. The sequence goes on from NZ_JAGGMR010000001.1 coordinate 1,188,755, forward strand.
ACGTCAGTCGACTGCACGCCTGCCGACTGCACGTCGGTCGACTTCACTTCGGCCGACTTCGCATCAGTCGACTTCACTTCGGCCGCAGCGGCTTTCGCGATGGCGTCCGGGTCCTCGCCCGCCTCCATCGCGGCCCGCGCCTGGTTGACGAAATCGGCGTCGATGGTCACGTCTTCACCCGCGGCTTGCCGCTCGGCGATCGCGGCCACCTCGTCGCGGTGTTCGATCGCGTACCGCAGCACCTTGCCGACCTCGGTGAGGTTGGCGTCGCGCACGGCCTGGATCTGCAACTGCGGGATATCGAATTCGTACTCGACGCGGTTCTTGATCCGCATCGCCATCAGCGAGTCCAGACCGAGCTCCATCAGCGGAATCTCCATCGGGAGGTCTTCCACCGCGTAGCCCATGGACTCGGCGACGATCAACGCGAGCCGCTCCTCGAGCTTCTGGCTGCCGTTCGGATCCCAGCGGTCACCGAAGCTCTCGACGACCGCTACCTCGGCGGGGGCTTCCGCCGCGGCCGGGACCGGCTGCGCCGCAACGGGTTCCGGCAGTGCAGCGCCCGAGGTGACGACACCGTCGAACAGCAGCTTGAAGTTGTTGCCCTCCTTCGCGTGCACCTGCGCCGCGGCACCACCCGGGTAGGGGGTCAGCGTCGTGGTCAGCGTGCCCGTCGCCGGGACCGGGGCGTACGCGTACGACGCACCGGGTGAAACGTCCGAAAGCACCTGGGCGGCAGCGGCTTTCACCAGCTCGCCGAGATCGGTGACGGCCGCGGCCTGCACCTCCCACACGTGCCGGCCGTCCGGCAGCGACACGTGAGCGCCGGGAATGCGATTGTTGCCCGAGCCCGCGTTCAGCGTCACCTTCGGCCAGTACTGCTTGCGCAGGAAAGCGGTCCGTGGAACGGCCGCGTACTCCCCCGCGGTCAACAGCGACGGCAGATCGACCGGGTGGCCGTTGACGTAGAGCTGGGCGAGCGCGGCGATCACCGCGGCCGACTCGTCTTCCTTGCGCTTCAGCGTCGGAATCAAGACGGCGTTGTGCACACCGGCGGCGAAGGTGGTGCCCATAACCTGCATGAGCGCAACGGAATTCGGGGCCAGCTCCAAGAAGGTGGTGATCCCGACGTCGACCGCCTGGCGGATGGCGTTGGTGAAGTACACCGAGCCACGCATATTGGTGACCCAGTAGTCCTCGTTGTGCACCGGAGCGTGACCCGCGCGGTAGACGGTGTCCTTGTGCGCCGTGGAGTACAGATCCACCCGCAACGGTGTGGGCTCGATTCCGGCCAGTTCGGCGGCCAGCTCACCCAGCAGCACATCCATCTGCGAGGTGTGACCGGCGCCGCGAGTCTGCAGCACCCGAGCGAACTTGCCCTGCTCCTCGACCTTGGCGACGATGGCGTGCACCTGGTCCGGCGGGCCGCCGATGACGGTGTTGGTCGGCGCGGCGAAGACCGCGAGCTCGATGTCCGGGAAGTCCGGCAGCATCGCTTCGACGTCTTCGGCGCTCAGCTCGACCAGCGCCATATTGCGTACCTGGTCATCGGTGATCATCTGCTCGCCCTCGGCCATGAGGCGGCCGCGCGCACAGATGGTGCGCACCGCGTCCTCCAGCGGCAGACCGCCGGAGATATAGGCGGCCGCGACCTCACCCTGCGAATGACCCACCACGCCACCGGGTTCCGCGCCGTGGGCGCGCAGGATCGCGGCCAGACCCGCCTGGATGGTGAAGGTGCCGACCTGCGCGGTGCCGATATCCCAATCCTGGGCGTCGTCGAGCATCATCTCCGTGACGGAGTATCCGGCCTCGTCGACCACCAGCTGGTCGATCTGGTCGACGGTCTCCCGGAAGATCCGGTTCTCCTGGTAGAGCTGTTTGCCCATCTTCCGGTGCTGGGCACCGAAACCGGCCATTACCCACAGCGGTCCCTTGGCGGCGGGCGAGTCCGCGGTGAACACACCCGGCGCGGGCTTACCGGCCGCGATGGCGCGCAGGCCCGCGACGGCTTCCTCGTGGTTCGTCGCGATGACGACGCCGCGCGAACGCCAGTGGCTGCGCTTGGCAAGCGCGCGGGCCACATTCTCGAGCGGCGCGTCGCGGCCTTCCTCGGTCTCCAGCCAGTCCGCCAGATCCGCGGCGGCACGGCGGCGACGCGACGGCAGGTAACCCGACACGGGCAGGATCACCGGCAACGGCTCCGCGCGCGGTGCCCACTCCGGTTCCACGACCTCTGCGGCGACGGAGTCGTCCGAGGGCGCCTCCAGCATCTTCTCCGCTTCGGCCAGCACATCGGTGGTCTGGTGATCGAGTGCCTCGGCGAACTCATCGGTAACCGCCGCCGACTCCTCGACCGCAGTGGGCTCCGCCGGCGCGGCCTGCGCCTGGGCCGAAGCCGGCACATACTCCTGCACGACGACGTGGGCGTTGGTGCCACCGAAACCGAAGCCGGAGACGCCGATCGTGGCTTTACCGCTGTAGCGCGGGAATTCGGTGGGCTCCTCGACGACCTTCAGGTGCGCCTGATCGAACGGGATGTAGGGGTTCGGGCCGGCGAACCCGATGTTCGGCGGAATGACGTTGTGCTGCAACGCCATTACCACCTTGGCCAGGCTGGCCGCACCGGCGCCCGACTCGAGGTGGCCGAAATTCGTCTTGGCCGAACCGAGCAGCGCGGGCTGGTCGTCGGCGCGGCCACGGCCGACCACGCGACCGAGCGCTTCCGCCTCGATCGGGTCGCCGATGAGGGTTCCGGTGCCGTGCGCCTCGATGTAATCGACGGTGGACGGGGCGATTCCGGCATCGCGATACGCGCGGCGCAACACGTCGGCCTGGGCGTCCGGGTTCGGGGCGAGCAAGCCATTGGAGCGGCCGTCATTGTTGACGGCGGTGCCCTTGACTACCGCGTAGATCGTGTCGCCGTCGCGTTCGGCGTCGGCGAGCCGCTTGAGCACGACCAGACCGCCGCCCTCGGAGCGCACCATGCCGTCGGCGTCGCTCGAGAAGGCCTTGATATGACCGTCCTTGGCGACACCGCCGTTGGCGTCGAAACCGAGCGTCGCCATCGGCGCGAGCAGCATGTTCACGCCGCCGGCCAGGGCCAGGTCCGCGTCACCGCCGCGCAGCGCACGCACTGCCTCGTGCACCGCGACCATCGTGGAAGAGCACGCGGTGTCGATGGAAACCGACGGACCGCGGAAGTCGTAGAAGTAGGACACCCGGTTCGGGATGATCGACGAGACGCTGCCCATGATGCCGTAGGCCTCGGCCGACAACGGCGTACTGCCATCCGGCTCGGAGCCGAGGCCCAGGGCCGCGATCAGCATGAAGTCATTGCTGGACGAGCCGATGAACACGCCCACGGGCTCACCCTTGAGCTCGCTCGCGGGAATCCGGGCGTGCTCCAGCGCTTCCCAGGTCAACTCCAGCATGAGCCGCTGCTGCGGGTCCATGCGCTCGACCTCGACCGGGGAGGTAGCGAAGAACTCCGCGTCGAAGCCCTTCACCACCTCCTGATCGAGGTATCCGCCCTTGGTGTTGGCCTTTTCGATGGCTTCGGCGGCACGCGGGTCGGACTTGAACTCTTCCCAGCGCCCGTCCGGCAGGTCGCGAATCGCGTCCCCACGACCGATCAGGAACTCCCAGGTCGACTCCGGCGTATCCCCCGCGCCCGGCAGCCGGGTGGACAGACCGACGATGGCGATATCGTGCGCCTCGTCCGGCGTGTAGCCCGCGTAGAACGCGTCGTCGGCCGACTCCTCGGGCAACTCCGGCACACCGTTGACGACTACCTCGGCCAGCGAGCCGATGGTCGGATGCTGGTAGACGACGGTGGCGTTGAGCACCACGCCGGTCAACTCCTCGATATCACCACCGAGCGCGAGCGCGTCACGCGAGGCCAGCCCGAACTCCTCCATCGGGCGGTCCACCGTGATGTTCTCCAGCGGCTGACCGGTCGCCTCGGATACCCAGCGCCGCAACCACTCCCGCAGTTCCGCCACGGAGATGTCCGGGTTCGCCGCATGCTGTTGGGGCGGGGTGGGAGACTCCGCTGCAGGTGCGGCGGTCTCCGGTACCGCCGAGATTTCGGCGGCGTCGGTCGTCTGGGTGGGTGTGCCCTCGTTGTCAGCCATCAATTCCTCAAGCTACCTGTCTGCGTACCGGGCGCGCCGCGAATTGACGCTCGGTTGTTACCCCGCGCGTAGTCGCCCCGGGCGTGGATTAAGAGCGACTTGCACAGCACATTACTTACTCGCCCCGTCGGCCTCGCCGACCGCCGACCCTCGAAGCGCCCGCGGGTGAAGCCGGTGCCGAGCATCACCCGCCGGCGCGATCTACTCGGTATCCGGTGCGTCGGGGAACGCCTGCTGGGTGTAACCGCCCCGCAGCGTGCCCTCTAGATATGCGGCCTTGCAGGCACGCCGGGCGATCTTGCCGCTGGAGGTCCGCGGGATGGAACCCGCCGGCACCAGCAGCACGTCGCGCACGGTGACACCGTGGCGTTGCGACACCGCCGCGCGGACCGCGTCGGCGATCGGCATCGGATCGGCCTTGCCCGCCCCCGGGCCGCGCTCGGCCACGATCACCAACTGCTCGGAGGCGTCGTCGGCGTCGAAGTTCAGGCCCGAGTGGCTGCCCTGCTCGAACACCAAGGCCGGCAACTGATTCGCGGGCACCGAGAACGCGGCCACGAAACCCGGTCGCAGCGCGGTGGAGGCCTCCTGCGCCGAGAACTCGAGATCCTGCGGGTAATGGTTGCGTCCGTCGACGATCACCAGGTCCTTGACGCGGCCGGTGATGTAGAGCTCGCCTTCGAAGTAGACGCCGTAATCGCCGGTGCGCATCCAGTTGGCGTCGTCCGGGGTGCCCTCGGCGTGGCTGTCCTCGGGGTTCCGCTTGCTGATCTTGTTCTGGAAGGTCGCGGCCGTCTCGTCCGGGCGATCCCAATAACCGATGCCCATGTTGTTGCCGTGCAGCCAGATCTCGCCGACCTGGCCGTCGGGTAGCTCGTGACCCCCGTCACCGTCCACCGTGGCCGGATCGACGATCGCGGCCCACTGCGACACCGCCACATAACCGCAACTGACCTGAGCGATCGCGTTCTCGCTGTCCTGCGGCACCTTCACCATGCGCCCGGCGTTGAGCTCGTGGCGATCGACGTAGACGACCTTGGCCTCGTCCTCCGCCTTGGTCGCGGACACGAACAGGGTCGCCTCGGCCATGCCGTAGCAAGGCTTGATCGCCGTCTTGGGTAGGCCGTAAGGGGCGAACGCCTCGTTGAACTTCTTCATCGAGGACACCGTCACCGGCTCGGAACCGTTGATCAGGCCCAGCACATTGGACAGGTCCAACGACTCGCCCGGCTTCGGCAGACCACGCGCGGCGGCGTGCTCGAACGCGAAATTCGGTGCGGCCGCGAAGGTCCCGGCACCGTCGGAGACGGCGGCCAGCTCCTTGATCCAGCGATACGGGCGGCGCACGAACGCGCTCGGCGACATGATGGTGATGTACTTGCCGCCCACCGCGGGCAGGATCACCGTCAGCAGGCCCATGTCGTGGAACAACGGCAGCCAGGTGACGCCGCGCGAACTCCAGTCCAGGTTCAGCGCCTTGACCATCTGCAGCAGATTGGTGCCGACCGCGCGGTGCGTGATCTCCACACCGGCCGGGACCCGGGTGGAACCCGAGGTGTACTGCAGGTAGGCGATGTCGTCGACCTTGATGTCCGGGCGGACCCAGGCGTCGCCGACGCTGTCCGGAATCGCGTCCACCGCGATGATGCGCGGACGCTGCGCGGCGGGCAGGGCCCGGAAGAACTGGCGCACACCGGCGGCCGAGGAACTGGCGGTCAGAATGGCCGCGGGGGTGCAGTCACCGAGGACGGCGTGCAGGCGATCGGTGTGACCGGGCTCATCCGGATCGAACAGCGGCACCGAGATGCAGCCCGCGTAGATCGCGGCGAAGAAGGAGATCACGTAATCCAGGCCCTGCGGCGCCAAAATGGCGACCCGGTCACCGGGTTTGGTGACCTGCTGCAGTCGAGCGGCCACCGCGCGCAGCCGAACACCGAACTCCTGCCACGTCAGCTCGTGCACTTCACCGTCGCGTTCCCGCGAGTAATCGATGTAGCGGTACGCGAGCGTATTCGCGTCATTGCGGGTGTGCTTCTCGACGTGATCGACCAGGGTGCGACCCTCGGGAATATGGATGTTCCCGGTTTCGTCCAGGTAGTCGTCGAAAGTCTCTTCCATTCCTTCTTCTCCTCCGAGGCACCCGCAGCAAGACGGCTACTTCGCCGCTGTTTACCTGTGAGGCCCCGACTCGCTATCGCCCCGCTGGTCGCTCTACACGCTCCGCGTGAGCAACATGCATGAGCCGGCCTGCAGATTCTGGTGCGGTCTGCGCGGTGACCGCTATCGGCTAGATGTACCCAAACCGCTGTTATGTTACAGAGGAGAGCCGTTCACTCGTCCCTCAGCAGGGGGATGACGGGAGCGAACGCGTCCATCTGGGTGGGAAACACCCCGACGTACGACATCGACGTGAGTTGCCGCACACGCTTGATCTGCTCGGCGATTTCTTCGAACGATCCGATCGCCACATAGGGCGAATTCAGGATCTCCTCGACCGACAGTTCGACGTCCACCTCCAGGTCCGGGTGCAGACCCCGGCGGATGGCGTTGAGCGCCATCTCCGCGGTCTTCTCCCGGTCGTCGGTGATGACGATGGCCGTGATGGCCCAGTTCAATTCGATCTCGTGGAACCGATCTCCGGCGGCCTCCTTGATCAGCTCGACCTTTTCGATGGTCTTCTCCATCGTGATACCCGAGAGCAGGCCCTTGCCCTGCTTGGTGGTGACCGGCACGACCGAGACGATGTCGGCGTGCTTCGCGGCCAGGCGCAGCATCTTCGGACCGCCGCCGCCGGTACAGATCGGCGGGCGCGGGCCCTGCCGCGGCCGTGGCGTCCCCTTGATGCCGTCGACTTGGTAATACTTGCCGTCGAAGGTGCATTCCTGACCGCGCAGCAGCACGTCCAGGATGGTCAGCGCCTCATCGAGTTTGGCCAGGCGGACGCCCGGGGTGTCGTAGACCAGGCCGGCGGCGAGGTATTCGTCCTGCTTCCAGCCCGCGCCCAGACCCACTTCGAGACGGCCCTTGGACAGCACGTCGATGGTGGCGAGATCCTTGGCGAGCACCACGGGATGACGGAAACCGTTGGCCAGCACCGAAGTCCCCAGGCGGATCCGTTCGGTGGCCTGGCTCAGCGCGCCCAGCGCGGCGATCGGGCCGATCTGATCACCCAGGTGATCAGGCACGACGAAGGTGTCGTAGCCGTACTCCTCGGCCTGCTGTGCCGTCTGGATGAACTTGCGCGCCCCGCCCTCTTGCTTGTTCCCTTCACCCGCGGCGGCGAAGCGGAAGGGACGCAACGGCGTACCCAGCGCGCTCAGCGGCTGTGCGTCTTGGTCGCTGCGCAGGCTTCGCTCTTGGGCGGCCGGTGCGGCTCCCGCTTGTGTCATGAACTCATGCTCCTGGCGTTAGACGGCGTCTACGAACTTCAGCGCACTTTACAACGTGCTGACGAATCGCATCGCGAATGTCACACCGGCCCAGAGCCGGACACCACTGCCGACCGCTCTGGACTGTGCAGATTCACGAATGCGGAGGGTGCGGAGCGTTGTTGACCAGCTGGGTAGCCCAGTTGACGGTCCACTGTGTCGCGGTCGCCCCGGTGGCCGGATCGACGACGTAGCCGTTGTACAGACTGTGGATCGGATTGCCCGCCGCCCGCACCAGCGTCAGCACGCTCGGAATGAAGTTCGCCGGGTTCAGCGCCTGTTTCGGCGAGTCACAGATCATGTCACCGGGCGCGCAGATGGTGAAGGTGCGCTCGGCGAGCTTGCCGAATCCGGACCGCGCGCCGGTCATCGTGATGCCGGGCACCTTCAGGCCCTTCAACGCGACCTCCGCGCCGATGCCGGGCGGTTCGGCGCCGATCAAGGTCGCTTGACCCGGACCGGGCTCGCGCCGGCCGTCGGCGATCAGCATCACGCCCAGTACCCGGTCGGCCGCGACCGGGCCCTTGCCCGCGCCGATCCGTTCGGCCACATCACCGGCGATCACCGCGCCCTGCGAGAAACCCGCGAGGACATAGGTGGTCAACGGGCATTCCCGCTGCCGCTGCACCATGAAGTCGAGCGTGCGCTGCTCACCCTCGGCGCGGCTGAGGTTGTAGGAGGTCTGACCGTCCGGCGGGAACGCCACCGGATTGGAGAACTGCGCCACGTAGGGGACGGTGTAGACGTCCAGGCGGCTGGACGGGAATTGCTCCCGCATCGGCTGGGAGATGTTGAGCATCAACGAGATCGGATTGGCCGTCGGGTTGTACGGGTCGTCGGCGCTGTTGGATTCCCAGGTGCCCGGAATCGAGATGAACTGCACGTCCGGGCAGCTCTCCGGTTGTGATGTCGGCGGTTTCTCCGGGCCCGGCGTGGGACCCGGCGGCTTCCACCAGCCGGCGGCGATCGACCAGATCAACAGGACGATCGCCACCAGCAGTGCGACGACTGCGAGGAAGATCAGGCACCCCGCCGGTCGGAACCGGCGGGGGCTGGCACCTCGGCGCGCGCTCACTGGCAGTACGTCGACTTAGCGGCGCTCATGTACTTCTTGCCCGCGTCCTCGACCGACATCTTGCCCGCGTCGAAGGACGGATCCGAACCGGCCATGGCGTTCACGAAGGTCGTCATATCGGCCTCGGTCGCACCGGCGGCGACGCCCTGGCAGACGTAGGTACCGATGCTCAGCGCGATATCCGGGCTGGAGGGCACGACGCCCTCGGCCTTCAGCGCATCCAGGAACTTCTTGTCCTTGTCGGTCAGGTTCGAGCTGTCGGCCGGAGCGGCGGACTCGGTGGGCACCGGCTGCGGGCGCTCCAGCTCGGTGCTCGGCGCGGGAGCCGCCTCGCTGCTGGTCTCCGTGCTCGACGGTGCTTCCGACGGCGCGGCCGAGGACGACACCGCGGCGGCTGACGTGGTGGGGGTCAGCGTCGGCGTGCTCGATGCGGTCGAGTCGTTGCCGCCGCACGCGGCCAGCAGGCCGGAGGCAGCGACGGCTGTGAGCCCGAACTGCAGGCGGCGACTGACGCCGAAAACCTTTCCACGGGTCCGATCCATGAATACGTATCCTCGATCTGTTCGCTGTTGGGCTGCGGGTCGCCCACCAGGCTAGCGGGCGACACCGGAGACCGCCGCTCACAGACCGTGAATCTCGGCCTTGCCGTTCTTGACGACGATGCGCCCGAGCTGGAAGTTCTGCTGCACGCCGCCCGGAATCTCGACTTCGTCACCGGTCGGGAAACCCAGCCGTCCGTTCTCGAAGCCCACCGAACGCCACGCCTCGAACACCGGGCCGTCGCGCACCGACCAAGCTCCCGAAAGCGGACTCCAATAGATATAGCCACCCTCGAACCGGCTGTAGCGGCCGAAATCCTTCAGCGGTTGCTCCTCGCTCGCCGGGAAACCCAGCCAGCCGTTCTCGTAGCCCATCTGCTTGTACTTGTCGAGGATCTGGCCCTGCACCCGAAACACCCCGGTCTTCGGGCTGTAGTAGATCGGCCCGCCCTCGAAAGCCTGCACCGCGCCGTCGCGAATCGGCGTCTTCTCTTCCGGCGCAACGGGATACCCGGCCGGGCCGCGCTCGAAGCCCTGCCTGGCCCACTCGCTCAGGATCGCGCCGCGCACCATCTGCGCGCCGGTCTGCGGAGTCCAGTACAGCGAACCGCGCTCGAAATCCTGGACCCGGCCGCGACCGTCGGGCAACCCGCGTTCCCCGCTGATCGGCAGGCCGAGCGGACCGGCGGGACCATTCGCCGCCTGATAGCCGCCACCGATCATCCCGCCCACGGCGTGCGTGCCCGCGGCGGAATCGAACACTCGGCCGCCCTGGAAGTCCTGCGCGGTGCCGCCGGGCACCTGGTACGCGGCGGTGGTGCAATTGCCGAGCCACGGCGCGTGCTGGATCAGGTTCGCCATCGCACCGGCCGGACTGCAGTCGACCGTGCCCGGGTCCACCCCGAGCGCGGCCGCGGCCTGCGGCCAGGACTGGCGCAATTCGAAGTCCCAGTACGCCCACGAATGTGTGCCGGAGGGACGGTAATTCACCTGCGCCGGGATCTGCAGCTTGCTCAGTTTGGTGACGAAGTTCTGCGAGGTCAGCCGGGACAGGATCTCCAAACCCATGCCCGAGTAATTGGTGCTCACACCCGGGATACCGCCGGGCTGGTCGAACGGACCGGCGGTTCCCGAGCCGCTGGAGATATAGAGGCTGGTGCCCTTCAGTTTGTCCGCGAGGGCGTACGGGTCGTGTTTCTCCCACTCCTCGCTGGTCGGCGGGCCCCACATGGCGTTCGCGTCGAACCCGCCCGCGTCGCGCAGCGCGTACATGATCGCCTGCGGCATGCCGAGCGTGGTCGTGGTCAGGAAGCCGGAGTAGGACGCGGCGTACTTCGCGAAACCCGGATTGCGACCGGACAGGAACATGGCGGCGGTGCCGCCCATGGACAAGCCCGCCAGACCACGCACATCGGTGGCGCGCCACTCCCGCTCCAGCAGCGGCGGCAACTCCTTGGTCAGGAAGGTCTCCCACTTGTAGTTCTTGCCGTTGTTCGGCGCCACCCAGTCCGAATAGAAACTGGCCTGACCACCGATCGGCAGCACCACGGTGACATTCTTGTCGGCGAAGAATTCCTCGGCGTTCGCGTCCTTGGTCCAGCCGCTCTCATCGTCGGTGGCGCGCAATCCGTCCAGCAGGAACAGGGTCGGAAACTTGGCGTCCGGCTTGGTATTCCAGTCCCGCGGCAGCAGCAGCTGCACCTGGATCGGGGTGGCCATGGCCGCGGATTCCACCCACACCGCCACCCGCCGGTCCCCGAGCCAAACCGTTTTCTGCACCCGGGATGCGCCGGGGTGCGGCGCGGCCGCGGGAGCGGGCGGTGCCAGAGCAGCAGGAGCCGGTGCAGCAGGAGCCGGAGCAGCAGGAGCCGGAGCAGCGGGTTCCGCTGGAAGACCCGCAGCGGGAGCCTGAACCGGATTCGCGAGATCAGCACTCTGGGCAGGGGCCGGAGCCTCCGCAGGCGCAGGAGCGGCGGGTGCCGGAGCGGGAGGTGCGAGGTCCGCACCTGGGGCGGGAGCAGCGGCCGGAGCCGGAGCCTGCGCCGGGACTGGAGCCTCCGCCGGGACTGGAACCGGAGCGGGGGCGGGGGCGGGGGCCTCCGCCGGAACCGGGGCCGGAGCGGGGGCGGCGGCCTCCGCCGGAACCGGGGCCGGATTCGCCACATCCGCACCCGGACCAGGAGCAGCGGCCGGAGCCTGCGCCGGAACCGGGGCCGGAACGGCAGAAGCCGGATTCGCCACATCCGTACCCGGGCCGGGAACGGCAGCCGGAGCCGGGGCCGGAACCGCAGGGGCGGGATTCGCCACATCCGCACTCGGAGCGGGGGCGGCGGGCGGGGCCGGGGCCTCGGCGGGCGCGGCGGGTTCGGGAATCGGGGCCTGTGCGGGAGTTGGTGTGAGTTCCTGCGCCGGAGCGGGTGCGTCGGACGGCGGGGGAACGGGTTGCGGTGCGGGAGCGGATTCCGGGCCGGGGCCCGCGGCGGGGGCCGGCTCGAGGTGCGGTGGCGCGGGTTGGGGATTTGGAGCGAGGGCCGGCGGTGGGATCGGCGCGGGCTCGAAAACAACCGGGTCGGCCAGCGCGGGTACCGCGGCCGGTGTGATTCCGGCTGCCAGTGGTAGGACCAGCGCCGTCGCGATCAGTGCCAGGCGGCCGCGTCCCATGCGACCGTCACGTCGACCGTTTCGCCCCCGTCTGCTGCCGCTCTCAGCCCCTGTCATAGGTGTTTTGTACCCCGGACCAGGCCGAGAAGCCGGTAGGACGCGCTGATAGCGAGCGCCTATATCCAGATGTGTCCTGCCCCAAACAAACGACGCCGCCGCTTCTGTGCAGAAGCGGCGGCGTCGTTCGGTTCAGGCTGGTATCAGCTCACCAGGCGCCGGTGGCGTCCAGAATTCCCTTGCGGGAGTTGAAGAGCTGGCCTTCCCAGTACTTCCAGGAGTGCGTGCCGCTGGCCGGGAAGTCGAAGAACGCCGGGATGTTCAGCGTCTTCAACCGGGCCTGGAACGCGCGGGTGTTCACCAGCGAGAGCGCTTCCAGCGCCATGGCGTTACCGGTGTTGAACACACCGACGGCACCGTTCGGGCGATCGAACTGGCCGGGCAGGCCGCTCGCCGCCGAGATGTACATCGGCAGGCCCTTCAGCTGCGGCGCGAACACGAACGGGTCCATGCGCAGCCAGGCCGGGCTCCACGGCGCGGCCATCGAGTCGACGTTGTACTTGCCGGCGTCGAGCATCGCGATGCGGATCGCCTCACGCATACCCGGCGCGGAGATGTTCAGGTAGCCGGAGTAGGACGCGGCGTACTTGAACTGGTCGCGGTGGTAGGCGGCCAGGGCCAGGGCGGCGGAACCGCCCATGGACAGACCGGCGACCGCGTTGTTGGTCTTGGAAACGCCGTAGTTGGCGAGGAAGTTGGGCAGCTCTCGAGATAGGAACGTCTCCCACTTGTAGGTCGTCTTCTGACCGTTGGTGTTCGACGGGGAGATCCAGTCGGTGTAGAAGCTGGACTGGCCGCCGACCGGCATCACCAGGGTGATGTTGTCGTTCTTGAACTGCTCCATCGCGTTGGTCTCGAAGGACCAGGCGTTGCGGTCGTCCCGGGCGCGCAGGCCGTCGAGCAGGTACAGCGCGGCGCTACCGCCACGCGAGGCCCACTGGACCTGCACCTTGATCGGACCCATGGCCGAGGGGACCATCAGTTCTTCGTAGCCGCCGGCCGGCGCGCGCAGCGCCGGAGCGGTGATGGGGGCGGCGACAGCGGTCGGAGCGGCCACACCAGCGGCGATCGGCAGCGCCAGCGTGGCGGCACCGACGGCCAGAATTCGATTACGCCAACCGCGAGGTTCGCTTCGCCGGCCCGGCTGAGTACTCTTCGGCGCGGCGGCCCTGCCGAAACGCATGAATTCTGCTCTCTTTCTGCTGTTGTGGCATCACTCGAGACGCACGCCACATTCGTGCCACGAGCCCGACCTCTCGGCACAACGGCGGCGCTACAACGATCTGGTCACACACTCGTGCTCCAAGAGCACAAACTGTGATCGTGCGGTGACGATACCGCGTCGGCGGCGTGATGTCGTCCCCTGGGCCGGATTTTGTTATGCCGGTCCGGATTTCACCGAATAAAGACGACCGCCCGGCACCTGCGTGCCGGGCGGTCGCTATCCGAGCTTGCTATAGTCGTCAGCCGATATTCGCCGAGAGATCCGGCACCATCCGCGCCGCCTCCTCGATCCAGTTGTGCCAGTTATGGATACCGAACGGCGGGAACGAATACACCGCGTTGCCACCGCCCAGGCTGTCCATCCGCGCCTGGAACGCTCTGGTGTTGATCAGTGCCAGCCACTCCAGCGGCATGCCCTGGACGACATCCATCGCCGTATGGATATCCCCGTCCATCGGCCATCCACTACCCGCCGCTATCCACAGCCGGGTGCCGTTCTGAACCAGGTTGGGCGCGAAAACGAATGGGTCCATCCGCAGCCAGCTCGGGCCCCACGGCGGCGCCATCGAGTCCACGTTGTAGCCACCCGCGTCGATCATGCCGGCCCGGATCGCTTCCCGCATGCCCGGCGCGGAAATGTTCAGGAACCCCGACATCGCGCCGGCGAAGCTGAATTGGTCCGGGTGATAGGCGGCCAGGGTCAACGCCGCGCTGCCGCCCATGGACAACCCGAACACGCCATTGCGATAGGGGTTGAATCCGAGCCGCTCGCTGAGCGCGTTCCGCAGGTCGCGAGTGAGGAAGGTTTCCCACTCGTACCGATAGCTCTTGCCCGGTCCGGTGGAAATGACGTTCAGCGCACCGGAACCCGAACTCGAGCCGGCGTTGGGCGGGGCGCCGAAGAACGAACTTGGCGCGTTCCAGTCGGCGTAGAAGCTGGACATGCCGCCGACCGGCATGACGACGTTGATATTCCAATCCGCGAGTATGGCGGGGACATTCGTTTCGATTTCCCAGCCGCTCAGCGTTTCCGGCGCGCGCATACCGTCCAGGGCGTAGACGACACGATGGGTGTTGCCGTCGCGGGCGCGCAGGATGCGCGATTTGATCGGCCCCATCACCGGTGAGTCCACCCAGAAGTCGAAAGCCGCTGGGTCGAGCCCGGCTCGCGCTTCCGGAGCGCTGACGGAAGCGGCCGCGCCCAGTGGGAACAGCAGCGCCGCAACTAAGGTCAGAACCACGGGCTCGAGCCGGGCGCGCGAGGTTGCTGAACTTCTCGGCCTCCGTATCCAGCGGGCAATTCGCATTCGACTCGACCTCTCATTTCAGACGATCAGCCAGCAAATCTGAGCAGCAACAGCCAAGAATGCCTACATGTTGCTGGAAGTTGACCCGCGCTACAAGCACCGGGCGTATATAGCCCTTGCGATTCGTTGCCGCCGGGTGCCGCGGATGTGCCCGAAACGAAAACCGCCCGGTGCGCGAACGCACCGGGCGGTGGGAGAGACTACGGCCGACTAGCCGATGGTGGCCGACATATCCGGAATCATCCGGTAGGCCTCGGCCTCCCAGTTCGCCCAGTTGTGGATACCGGCGGACGGGAAGCTGTAGGTGACGTTCTGGTAGCCCAGCGTCGCCATACGCACCTGGAAGGCACGGGTGTTGACCAGCGCCAGCGCTTCCAGCGGCATGCCCTGGATGACATCCATCGGGTTGTTGATGTCGCCGGCCTGCGGCAGCGCGCTACCGGCGGCCACCCACAGGCGGGTGTTGTCGGCCTTCAGCCGCGGCGCGAACACGAACGGGTCCATCCGCAGCCAGGCCGGACCCCACGGCGGGGCCATGGCGTCGATGTTGTAGCCGCCCGCGCTGATCATGGCGACGCGCAGCGCCTCACGCATGCCCGGCGCGGAGATGTTCAGGTAGCCGGAGAACGAACCGGCGTAGTTGAACTGGTCCGGGTGATAGGCGGCCAGGGTCAGCGCCGCGGAACCGCCCATGGACAGGCCGAACACGCCGTTGCGGACCGGGCTGAAGCCCAGGCGGTCGCGCAGCGCGTTCTTCAGGTTCTGGGTGAGGAAGGTTTCCCACTTGTAGGTGTTCGCCTTGCCGAGGGTCTCCTGCCAGCCCGAGGAACCTGTCATCGAGGACCCCGAGGAGGAACCGGACGGGCCGGAGCCGGTGGCGATACCCATGAAGGTGCTCGGACCGTTCCAGTCCGCGTAGAAGCTGGACGGGCCGCCGACCGGCATGACGACGTTGATGTTGGCGTTGACCAGCGCGGCGGGCACGTTGGTCTCGATTTCCCAGCCGTTTAGGTCGCCGCGGGCGCGCATGCCGTCGAGCACGTAGACCACGCGGTTGGTGTTGCCGTCGGCCGCGCGGAAGACGCGCGACTTGATCGGGCCCATGCTGGAGTCGACCCAGAAGTCGAAGCCCGTCGGGTTGAACGCGGCTTGCGCGGCCGGGGCTCCGGCGGCGACGGACGCGCCGAGCGGCAGTACCGCCGCCAGCGAAACCAGTACCGACTTCTTAAGCCAAGAACCGGCTCTCCGGACTCTGAGGCGTCGCATATTTCTGTGGGGCCTTTCCCTCATCGCGGCCGAGTTCGGCCGCCTTCGACGATCAGCCCCGCCGGAATCTGCCCACGCAGAGTGGACGCCCCCGACGGGCGCACTTTCACCGAGGGTATCGCTCCATCGATGCCCTCGCGTTATCAAACCGATATGACTGAGGCGCATGACACGTTTACGACCCTTTGTGAAGTGCACGGATTTCTTTGCCGAGCGTCCCCATTATCGCGGCGGATCCGGATAGGGGTTCACCAATCCACAGCGCTCGATCTCGTACTTCGGCACCCGATCCATCCGGTATTTGGCGAAGGTCAGCGAATGGAGCAGGTTGTGCTTGAACCGGTCCCAGGTGAGCGGATCGCGGTAGGAGATGAGCAGCGCCTCGGTCGCCGGGCAGGACATCGCGGTGCGCGCCTGCGCTACCCACTTCTCGTCCAGGTACCACGGCATCCACGGCTTCACGTCGACCATGCCGGCCTCGACGATGACCCAGTCCGGGTACAGGCTCTTGTCGTGCCCGATCCGGCCGTCGGCGAGCCGCTCGGTGTGCGCGGCCAGCGGATAGGCCAGGCCCATCGGATCGATGACGCGCACGTCCAGCGGGACGTTCATGCTGGTCATGCCCAAGTTCAGAAAATACACCGTATGCCCGGCCCCGCCCTCGGGGATCGGCAGCGGCGGCGGCGCGACGTACCAGAACATGAACGACGGGGAGTTCAGCAGCACGCCGCCGTTGGGGTTGGCGGCGATGTCGTCGACCATGGCCCGGATGCGCGGGTAGTCGAGGTAGTCCTCGGCGCGGATCGGATGGTCGTGGCCGGTGTTGAGCACGTAGTAGATGCGCTCGTCCACGATGCCGGACGGCCGGATGACGGTGCCGGTCTTGATCGCGGTGGTGCCGGCGGCGAACAGCGACCAGCCGAGGGTGCCGATCCAGGCGAGCAGGATGCCCGCCAGCGCCCAATTCATCCCGCGGCCCGGCGCGGGCAGCTTGATCGGGATGACGGCGACCGGCAGCAACAGCAGGAACAACTGCGGCAGCAGCATGCGTCCGTGCATGAAGTCACCGCCGACGCGCAGGGCGTAGACGGCGAGCAGCAGCCCGGCGCCGATCACCATGGTGACCACCGCGCCGGGTGAGCGCAGCCATTCCCGGAACCGCCGCACGGTCCAGGGCTGCCGTTCGCCGTGCGTGCGGCGCAGGCGGGCGGCGAGCACACCGACGACGAGCAGCAACAGGACCGGGAGGTAGAGGTGGTACGGCCCGGCGAAGTCCCACAGGTAGGTGAAGCCCTGGCTCCACTTCGCACCGCCCGCGTCCTTGGCGACGGCGGTGTTCGGGTAGGGCAGGCCGTAGTAGCCCATTCGCCAGATCTGGTAGCCCAGCGGCACCAGCCCGGCGACGGCAACGATGAAGGCGCGCAGGAAGATCGGCCGCAAGCGCGACTCCGGCATCGGCGCCAGGAAGATCATCAGCAACGCCAGCGCGCCGACGAGCGTCATCTCGGGGCGGATCAGCGGGGCCAGTCCGGCGAGGAAGACCAGACCGAACAGCGCGGGCATGCGCACCCGATCGGCCCGCGCCCAGCGCATCATCAGCCACCAGAGCAGACCGATCCAGCAGATGACCAGGCCGCTCTCCAGACCGGAGGTGGCGTAGTCGCGGGACGGCGGCAGCGCGACATAGACGAGCACACCGGCCGGCAGCAACAGCGCCGAGGTGGTCCCACCCCACAGCCGAGCCGACCCGAGCATGGCGAAGATCACGGCCAGGATCGACATCGTGAGCGCGATGCCGAGCACTACGTACTCCAGGCGGGCCTGGGTCACCCAGCTGAAGAACCACACCAGGTAGGTCCAGGCGGTGCTGGTGTTGGCTTCCACGCGTTCGCCCGCGTTGAACACCGGTCCGTTGCCCGCGAGCAGGTTCCGGATGGTGCGCAGCACGATCAGGCCGTCGTCGGCGATCCAGCGCCGATTCCAGCCGCCGACCGCGAAAAGCACGGCGGTGAGCACGATCCCACCGACGAAGGTGGTGCGGGATAGCACAGCGAACCGCGAGGCGGAGCGCTCGTCACGCTCCGCCTCGTCTCCGATCCGCTCCACTTCCGCAACCAACATCTCGTCAGGTGAGATAGACAGCGACACCTACCGCTCCGATCCAAGCGATTGCGAGGAACTGGAGGATCCGGTCCCCCAGCGCGATCTCTTCGGGCTCACCGGCCTCGCCGCCATCGACGTCGACCGCGTAACGCAGGACTGCGATGGTGAACGGCACCATCGAAATCGCGTACCAGATGGTTTCGTTCTTCTCGCCCTGCTGGAACGCCCACAGACCATAGAAGATCACCAGGGCGGTCGCGGCGAGGGTCCAGATGAAACGCAGATATGTGGGGGTGTAGTACTCCAGCGACTTGCGGATCTTGGCGCCGGTACCCAGCGCGATCTGCAGTTCGGCGTAGCGCTTGCCCGCCGCCATGAACAGCGAACCGAACGCCATCACCAGCAGGAACCACTGCGACAGATCGATGCCCGCCGCCGCGCCGCCGGCCACCGCGCGCAGCAGGAAGCCCGAGGACACGATGCAGACATCGAGCACCGCCTGATGCTTCAGGCCGAAGCAGTAGGCCAGCTGGATGCCGATGTACACCGACATCACGATGGCCAGATGCCAAGAGGCCAGGAAGGACAACAGAATCGAACCGGTCAGCAGCACCAGCGCCAGCCCGTAGGCCAGGTTCACCGGCACCACTCCGGCGGCGATCGGGCGGTACCGCTTGGTCGGGTGCGCGCGGTCGGCGTCGACGTCCATCGAGTCGTTGACCAGATAGATGCCCGAGGCGGCCATACAGAACACCACGAACGCGATCGCCACGTTCCCGAGCACGCCGAAATCGCCGACCACATCGGGACCGGCGGCCAGCGGCGCGGCCAGCACCAGGACGTTCTTCACCCACTGGCGCGGCCGCATGGCCTTGATCACCCCGCCGGCCAGTGTCTTCGGCGGACCCTTGACGACCGCTTCGGCTAGGTCCGTGCTGGTCGGCTCCTCGCTCATGCCGCCGCCTCGCTGGGGTTCGGCTCCGGCACGAGCGACACCTCGGCTGTGCTTATTGCTAGCATCCTCAGTCTTTTCCTCGGCAGTGGTCACGACTTATCGAGTCTCTTTTCGGCGGCAAGCACCACGGCGGCGGACGCGGCGCCGAGCGCGGATCCGGCGAGCACGTCGGAGGGATAGTGCACTCCGAGGACGACCCGGGAGAGCAGCATCGGCGGAACGAGCACCGCAGGCAAGGGTAGCCCGGTCAGCCTGCCGAGCAACACGGCAGCCGCGGTCGTGGAGGTGGCATGCGAGGACGGAAAGCTCAACTTGCTCGGCGTGCTCACGTTGACCTGCACCGACGGATCGTTCGGACGGGGACGACGGACCACGCGTTTGATCACGATGGAGGCGGCGTGCGCGCCGACCGCGCCGACCGCGACCCCGGCCCACTGCCGGCGGCGGGGCTTGTCGACCAGCCACCCGGCCGCGGCGATGCCGACCCAGCCGAGCGCGTGCTCACCGAAGTGCGACATGCCCCGCGCGGCCGAGACCACCGCCGGGTTCGCGCCGATCGTGGACTGCACGGCGTTGAGGATCGCGACCTCGGGTGGCCGGTTCGCCTGGGCGGGACGATCTTCCACGCTGAACTCGTCCGGTAGTGCGTCCGCGGAAAAACTCCGGTGCACGGCGTTCACTTCTGGTCGCTCCCCTTCTCGGCACGGTCTGCTTGCTGCGCGGGCTCCGCGGCTCGGATGCCGAAGGCCTTTTCCCACGCGGCGGTGCTGGTGAGTTCCGGATGCGCGGCACGATAGCGCTTCTGCATTTCCGGGAACCGGGCGGCCAGTTCCTTGCGCAGCCGCATGGCCTCTTTGAACAGGCCGAGCGCCTGGCGCGGATCCCGCTTGCGGTAGACGACGCCGCGGCCGTCGGCCGTGGTCACGGTGACACCGTCGACCTGCGAGAGCAGGAACCAACGCGCGTCCAGCGTGGGCACGTTCAACTGCGGGGTCTGGTGATGTTCGGTGTGCGCGGGCTTGACGTTGTGCACCAGCCCCTTGGCCAGGCGGACCACCTTGGCGATCGGGTTCGGCGGCTCACCGACCGCGCCGACACCGAGGTGGCTGGCCAGCGGCAGTTCGGTGGAGGACGGGAGGATCACCGCGTCCGGGAACTGCTTGCGCAACTCGTGCACCGCGCCCAGGGCGCTCGGCAGCAGCTGGAACAGCCGCTCCGGTCCGGCCAGGAAGTCCTTGATCGCGAGATTCTGGATCGCGACGGTCGAATACTCCAGGCAGAGCAGGTGCTTCAGCGTCGCCTTGATGGTGTTGACGACCATGCCGCGGCCGTTGCCGGGCAACTGCAGCGAGGCCACCACCAGGCGGTTGCGCAGGTGGAAGTAGGCCTGCCAGTCGATGGCGTCGTCCTTGTCGCTCCACGCCATGTGCCACACCGCCGCGCCGGGCAGGGTGACCGTCGGGTAGCCGTGATCGCGGGCGCGCAAACCGTATTCGACGTCGTCCCACTTCAGGAACAGCGGCAGCGGCTGCCCGATCTCCTCGGCCACCTGACGCGGGATGACACAGGTCCACCAGCCGTTGAAGTCGACGTCGATGCGCCGGTGCAGCAGCTTGGAGTTGTCGCGATCCTTGAGCGGATACTTCGAGAAGTCGTGGTCGTACTCGACATTCGGGGCCGAGGACCACATGAAGACGCCGCGATCGACGACCTCGCCCATGGAGTGCAGGTGCGAGCGTTCCTGCAGGTTCAACATCTGCCCGCCGACCAGCATCGGCGATTTGGTGAAGCGGGAGAAGGCGAGCGCGCGCAGGATCGAATCGGGTTCGATCTCGATGTCGTCGTCCATGTAGACGATGTACTCGGCGTCGGAGTGCTTCAGTGCCTCGTACATGACGCGGCTGTATCCGCCGGAACCGCCGAGGTTGGGCTGATCGCGGATGACCAGCCGGTCACCCAGTGTCGCGGCGGCTTCGGTGAAGCCGGGCTCGTCGACGACCTTGCGGTTGCCCTGGTCGGCCACGATGACCTTGGCGACGTGCTCGAGCACCAGCGGGTCCGACCCCAGGGCGGCAAGGGTTTTCACCAGATCCGTGGGCCGGTTGAAGGTCGGCATGCCGCAGGCGATGGTGCCCGCGCCGGGCGCTTCGACGGGCGCGTACCAGCCGCCGGACAGCAGTGTGACCGCCGTGTCGGTGGTGATGTCGAACCACAGCCAGCCGCCGTCCTCGAACGGACCGAGGTCGGCCTCGAACTCGACGGTGGTGGAGTCGGCGCCGGGCGCTACCGCGAACTCGTCGCCCTGCACGTGGATCCGGGAACCGTCCGCTTTGGAGCGATACAGGTCGACCCGGCCGTGGCCGGCCAGTTCCAGCCGCAGCACCACCGACTTCAGAATGCTCCAGCGGCGCCAGTAGCTGGCGGGCAGCGCGTTGAAGTAGGTGCAGAAGGAGACCTCGGATTCCGCGCCGATGGACAGCTCGGTGCGGGTGGAGGCGTGCGCGCGGCGCGCGTTGGTGGTCGACTCCTCCAGGTAGAGGGTGCGCACGTCGAGCGGCTCACCCGGGCGCGGCAGGATGATGCGCGCCAGCAGCGAAATCGCGCGGGTCTCGGTCACTTCATCGATCATCGACGGCGAACTCATGCGTTGTCCTCATCCACGAGGGGGGCGCCGGACTCCAGGTGCGGGCGCAGCACATTGTCGAACATATTGAGCGCGCTGCCGATCGCCATGTGCATGTCCAGGTACTGGTAGGTGCCCAGGCGGCCACCGAAAAGCACCTTGCGCGAAGCGGTTTCGGCCTTGGCGCGCTCGCGGTAGGCGAGCAGCTTGGCGCGGTCCTCGGGGGTGTTGATCGGGTAGTACGGCTCGTCGCCGGTCTGCGCGAAACGGGAGTACTCGCGCATGATGACCGTCTTGTCCTGCGGGTAGTCGCGTTCCGGATGGAAGTGGCGCGGCTCGATGATGCGGGTGTAGGGCACGTCCGCGTCGTTGTAGTTCATCACCGAGGTGCCCTGGTAATCACCGGTTTCGACCACTTCGGTCTCGAAATCGATGGTGCGCCAGCCCAATTCGCCTTCGGCATAGTCGAAGTAGCGGTCCAGCGGGCCGGTGTAGACGACGGGAGCGTCCGGGTTCTGGGCCCGCAGCTCGTCGCGCACGTCGAACCAGTCGGTGTTCACGCGGACCTCGATGAGGTCGGAGGCGGCCATGTTCTCCAGCCACTTCGTGTACCCCTGCTTCGGCAGACCCTCGTAGGTGTCGTTGAAGTAGCGGTTGTTGAAGTTGTAGCGCACCGGCAGGCGGGTGATGTTGCCGGCGGGCAGTTCCTTCGGGTCGGTCTGCCACTGCTTGGCGGTGTAATCGCGCACGAACGCTTCATAGAGCGGGCGGCCGATCAGCGAGATGGCCTTTTCCTCGAGGTTCTGCGCATCCTTGGTCTCGACCTCGGCGGCCTGCTCGGCGATCAGCTTCTTGGCTTCGTCCGGGGTGAAGTAGCGACCGAAGAACTGGGAGATCAGGCCGAGGCCCATCGGGAACTGGTAGGCCTGGCCCTTGTGCATCGCGAAAACGCGGTGGTTGTAGTCGGTGAACTCGGTGAACTGGGTGACGTAATCCCAGACGCGCTTGTTCGAGGTGTGGAACAGGTGTGCACCGTAGACGTGCACTTCGATCCCGGTTTCCGGTTCCGGCTCCGAATAGGCGTTCCCGCCCAGGTGGTGGCGGCGATCGAGGACCAGCACGCGTTTGCCGAGCTGGGTGGCAGCGCGTTCGGCGATGGTCAGGCCGAAAAAGCCCGAACCGACGACGATCAGGTCGAAAGTGGAGTTTGCGGAGTTACCGGGGGACGATGCGACGGTCACGGGAGCCCAGAGTATCGGAAGTGCGCAACCGCGCTGGGTGCAGTCACGGCGGGCACGACTTTGCGACAGATTTCACAGCGTGGGCGGCAAATGGCGTCGGCCTGCCGGAGGCGCCCGCACCGGCTGTGCGGGCGCCGTCGGCGTTCGGCTACGTCAGTCCTGATGGGTCTCGGCGTAGATCTTCATGGCGTCCCGGACGAATTCCGCGGTGCCCGCCCCGTGGACGTCGTAATTGGCCCGGAAGCGGTCGTCGGAGACATACATTTCGCCGATGCAGGCGAATGTCTCCAGCGGGACCGATTTGCCGCCCCAGCCCTGGCCCATCCAGGCCCGGTGGCGGGCCGCGAGCGCCTGGACCGCGGCGCTGTCCGGGGTGTGACCGGCGGCGCGGGCGTCGGCGAAGCCGAGCGAGATGTCCTGCGCCTCCTGCTGGAACGCCTGCTTGCCGGCCTCGTCCAGCGAACGCCACCATTTGTCACTGTCGGCGTAGGCCTGTTTGCCCCACCGCTCTTCTACTTCGTCCTTGTACTGGGTGTGGTCGAACCCGTCGAAAACCTCTGCGGCCACGAGCTTCTCACCTCTTTCCGTCTTGTGCAGCGTGGTCAGTACCGAGTCGATCCGGCGCCGGATCCGATCCTGTTCTTGCCGTAGCAAACCCAGGTGCGTGCGCAGTGCGGTGGTCGTATCCTGTTCTCCGGCAAGGACTTCGGCGATGGCCGGCAGGCCGAGGCCGAGTTCCCGCAGCAGCAGGATGCGTTGCAGCCGCACGAGGGAGTCCTGGTCGTAGTAGCGGTAGCCGTTGGCGCCGGTCCGGCTGGGCGGCAACAGCCCGAGCTGGCCGTAGTGGCGCAGCGTGCGGCTGGTGGTACCGGCCGCCTTCGCCAGATCCTGGATGGACCATTCGCCGGTGCGGAATGCCGTACTCATCACCAGTTCTCCTTCCCGTTTCTCGTCGGTGGAACCAGTCTGCAAGTTGACGTAACGTCAAGGTCAAGCCTTTACCAGTATGCCCTCCACCTGCGGCGGCGCGACGGGTCGCAGCGTGCGCACCCGCGCGGTGGTCTGGCCGAGGACCGTGCCGCCGAGGGCGACCGCCATACCCAGCATCTGCAGTGGAGTGAGTGCCTGACCGAGGGCGATCCAGCCGATCACGGCCGCCGACACCGGCGACAGCAGCCCGAGGAAGGCGACCGAGGTGGCGGGCACCTTGGAGATGCCGCGCAGCCACAGCCAGTAGGCGCCGGCTGTTCCGATGACGCCCAGGTAGAGGTAGCCGCCGATGGCCGCACCGTCCAAGGCGGGTGGCGCGCCTTCGATGACCAGCGCGAGCGGGGCGATGAACAGTCCGCCGGCGGTGAGCTGCCAACCGGTCATACCGAGCAGGCTGACGCCCTCCGGACGCCCCCAGCGCTTGGTGAAGATGGTGCCGAGCGCCATCGACGCGGCACCCGCCAGTCCGGCGACCACGCCGACGGCGTCGAGTCGCGCCGTGCCCTGCAACACAACCAGCGATACCCCGGCGACACCCACCAGCGCCGCGAGAGCCTTACGGGTGCTGAGCTTTTCGGCCAGCACCAGGGCCGCGAATCCGAGTGCGAACATCGGCGCCACCGCACCCAGTACTCCGGCGACACCGCCCGGCAGCCGGTAGGCAGCCAGGAACAGCAGCGGGAAGAACGCGCCGATATTGAGGAATCCGAGCACGGCCGCCCGCCCGATCCACGCGCCGTGCGGCAGCGTCCGGGTGAAGGCGAGCAGGATCAAGCCCGCGGGCAGCGCACGCATGAGCGCGGTGAACAGCGGGCGATCCGGAGGCAGGAACTCGGTGGTGACCGCGTAGGTGGAACCCCAGACGATCGGGGTGAGGGCGGTGAGCGCGAGAGTGGCGGCGGGTGAGCCGGTTCGCACTGCGGGGGTTGTCATGGCGTTCGCTCCTCATTGATAATCTCAACGTTGAAATATCTACTCGCCGTGGTGTCTCAGCGTCAAGTAGATGAACGTTAAGATTTTCGATATCGAGAGGAGCTGTGGATGAGCGACGCGATCGACCTCATCACCGCCCAGTGGGCGCGCGAACGCCCCGACGTGGACGTCACCCCCATGGCGGTGATCGGCCGGATCACCCGCCTCGCCCAACTCCTGGAGGCCGAACTCAAGAAGTTCTTCGCCGGACACGACCTGGAATTCTGGGAGTTCGACGTGCTCGCCACCCTGCGTCGCGCGGGCGCCGAAACCGGGCTCACCGCAGGCGCTTTGAACCGCTCCGCCATGCGCACCTCAGGCGCGATCACCAACCGAGTCGACCGGCTGACCGCCCGCGGCCTGGTGCAGCGCGCCGCCTGCCCCAACGACCGCCGCGCCATCCGAGTCCAGCTCACCCCCGAGGGCCGCGCCCTGGTCGACAAGGTACTGCCGCTGCACATGGCGAACGAGAAACGCCTACTGGAAACCCTCGGCGTCGACGACCGGACACAGTTGGCCGACCTCCTGCGCGACCTGGCCGAGTCGCTGGGTGACACCAGCCTGGATTGAGCGGGGTCGACCACGGCGCGGTGCGGGGTCGTGCGCCTTTGGGGAGACGAGCACTGTGGGGGCCGAATACCCATGCGGTCGGCTCTGTCGAACTTCGGCGGCGCAGGGCTCCCAGGCTGCGGCGAAAGCCGAGTACTTGGTGTGACAATTGCGTAGGCGGGGTTATTCACTCGGGGTGGATACTGTCGACCTCCACTTGTTCCGACCGCGCGAAGGTACTCGGCGGTGCTGGAGACTGCAGGTGCCGGAGCTACCCATTCGGGTCTACACCGCCGAGTTCCGGCTGCGCGGAAATGTGTTCCGGCGCAACCAGTTCCACCTCGCCATCGAATGCCGGAGCACCAGCCTGCGCGGGAATGCCGGGGTCGGGCGGCGATGCGGCGGCGGGTTGTGCTGGTGGCACTGCGAGTTCAGGGGTGGCCGGTTCATGGTGCGTCGAATCTGCGTATGGTGCAGGGATATTCACCGTCGGTCGCGGGGTGGGGGTGGAGGCGGTGTGGGGTGGGATAGTGGCGGCCGGTCCGGGTTGGGCGACGCCGCCGGGGGCCAACTCCATGAGCGTGGTGAAATCGACGACGCGCGCGCCGAGGGCGGGGGTGGCGACGATGATGCCGTTGGTGAACATGCGGTAGCTGCCGATGCTGCGCGGTAGACGCAGTTCCGGGCCGAGGGGCGGGCCCAGCGCGCCGGAATCGCCGCCGAGCCTGCGGAATTCGAGGTCTATCGGCGATGTGGTTTCCGCGGCTTGGACCATTGGTTCCGGCACGTGCCCGATGCCGAGTTCGGCGGGCGTCGGGCCCACTTCGAAGGTGTGGATGTCGGCTGGACCGCCGCCGTCGGGGGCGGAGGAATATTCCGAGCGCAGGATTCGGCCGTCGCGCAGCAGTACGGCGCCCGCGGTGGCGTGGACGGCCTCGGCCGCGCGCGGGTCTTCGACCACAGTGCCCGCGTAGACCTGGCAGTCGGTGGTGTCGCAGGTCTGGGCGTAGGGGTAGCGGGATTCGGCGAGCACGTACGACCGGGCGGCGACGGCCTGCGCGCGCAACGCCTCACCCGCGCCCTTGTCGGCCCAGTTCGCCTGCATCTCGGCGGGGACCACGCCGAGCAGATAGTCCTCCACGTTCACCCGGTTGACGGTGCGCGCCACTCCGTCCTCGGTGGCCAGACCGAGTGCGCCGCGATAGCCGGTGCCGTTGCACAGCATCAGATGTTCGGCGGCGGGGCGCCCCGGATTCGGGTCGAGGGGGTAGACCCACGGATCACGGGTCTCGGTCTGCCACAGCACTTCTCCGTCGCATCCGACGGTCACGACGACATTCGCACCGCCGTCGGGCAGTGCGGTCAGGTGGGCGACCTCGCCGGGCGCGAGCACCTGTCCGGCAACCCGCAATCCCGCCTCGGCGTAGGTGTCGAGCGTGGAGTCGTCCTGGGCGGTGAGACGCACCGCGACGGTGGTCGGCGGGATGGTGCCGAGCGTCGCGCCCGGATAGTAGTGCTCGAGGATGCGTTCGGCGGCCCACCCCTGTACCGCGTTGTCGAAGGCGCCGTGCTGACTCATACCCCTGCCATGTCCCGGTCCGGCCAGCTGCCGATACTCGGCGGGCCAATTCACCCAGGTCAGCAGCATTCCGGCGAGGGCCGCCGCACATCCGGTGACCAGCAGCGGGCGCCACGTTCCGGTCAGTGCGGACGGCCGGATTCTGCGTCTGCGGGGCGCTTTGCACAGGCCGCCGGGGCGGCGGATCCGATCACCAAGAGGGCGTTGTCTGCGTCGCATTCGTTCACTCCCACCGGTTTCCGCCGACCGCATCGGTTCGGTAGCCGTCGGCATGTCGCTGCATCGGGGCAGAACTCGGAAGCTACATTCGAGCAATCCTCAACTTGACATCTAGACATGTGACATTTGTTGCTTAGTGTGATCGGTGATGCATCAAGAAGCAAGCACATGTGAGCCCGGTTCGACCTGAATGGAGATGCTCGTGCCGTACCGCAGACCGAAACGTTCCTACGTGC
Organism: Nocardia goodfellowii; assembly: GCF_017875645.1. Taxonomy (NCBI): domain Bacteria; kingdom Bacillati; phylum Actinomycetota; class Actinomycetes; order Mycobacteriales; family Nocardiaceae; genus Nocardia; species Nocardia goodfellowii. The sequence continues at coordinate 1,215,915 of NZ_JAGGMR010000001.1, forward strand.
TCCCGGTGGTCACCACCCTCGCGGTTTCGGCCCCGCTCGCAGCGCTGCAGTTGGCCGATTCCACCGAGTACCGCTCCGCGAACGACAGCGAATTCGCCGCCGTCCCCGCGCAACTGGCCGAGGTCGTGCTCAGTTCGGTCCCCGAGATCACCCTGCCGCTGCGCGAACTCACCGGATTGGAGCTGCCGGACCTGCGCCTGTCCGACTTACGCAGATTGCCGCTCCCGGCCTCGATCCCGGTCCCCGAGGGACTGCCGCTGCCGCCCGGAGTCGAGCTACCCAGACAGATCCCGCTCCCCAGATTGGGTTCCGATCAGGACCCCGGCAAATACTCGATCCCCGGACAGAGCCCCGCGGCGCCGACAGCGCCCGCCACCAACGGCCAACCGGCCCCAGCTCAGCACCCCAACTCGACCGGTTCGACGCCCGGCCCATCGGCCGCGGTTCCCGGTCAGACTCCCCCCGCGAGTGGCCAGATTCCTGGCAACACCGCCACGGTTCCCGGCACACCCTCCGCGCCGAACGGCGCAGTTGCCGCTCCGGCCGACACACTGGCCGCACCAGCCAGCACACCTCCCGCGTCCAACGGCACACTTGCCGCTCCGGCTGGCACACTGACCGCACCGAACGGCACACCCGCGGTTCCGGCCAATACACTGCCCGCGCCGAACAGCGCAGTTGCCGCTCCGGCCGACACACTGACCGCACCGAACAGCACACCTGCGGTTCCGGCCAGCACACGCCCCGCGCCGAACGGCACACTCGCCGCACCGGCCGCACCGAACGGCACACCCGCGGTTCCGGCCCACACACGCCCCGCGCCGAACGGCGCATTTGCCGCACCAACCGGCACACTTTCCGTACCGAGCCCCGGCCTCGAGAACCAGGCGCCGATGGCTTTCGACCAAAGTTCCGTCGAGGCATTGCTAGGCATGATTTCCAGTGCGTCGAATCCGGCCGATACCGGCAGGCCCGGCGACTCGGTGCCGACTGCGCAGGCGCCCGCGCTTCCCGCAGTGGCTCCACACACCGCTCGGTTCGTCGCCGATCCAGTGGACAACTCGCTCCCGGGGCCGCCGCATATCACCGCCGTTCCGGCCGGACCGCCGCACGACGCAAAGGATTTCGTCGGCAACCCGACCGCACCGGCACCAGCCAGCGCCGCACCGATTCCCGGAACCTTGCCCGGCACAACGGTTCTCGCGGGTGACCCGATACCGGCGAAGCCGAACGGTCCGATCTTCGGGCCTGAAACCAGCCCGGACACACCGGCTCTTACTCCCGGCGCCATCCCAGCGGAGGTACTCGAGCAGGTCGGCGCACAGGTGAAGGAACTGTCCCGGGACAAACCGTTCAGCATGGTGGCCCTCACCGCCAAGGATCTCGCCGGCACCAAGGCGATGGTCCGGGCCAAGCAGCCCGACGGCAGTTGGGGTCCCTGGTACGAAACCGAACCCGTCGACACCCACCGCAACGACCGCGGCGCGCCGAGTCGGACCAGGGGTACCGAGCCGATCTACGTCGGCTCCACCAAGGCCGTGCAGATCCTGGTGACTCGCAAAGAAGCGGTTCAGCGCGCACCCGAGCAGCCCGCTCCGATCGCCACTCCGAAACCGGAGGGCGAGCTCCAATTCCCCAGCGACGAAGAAGTTTTCGGCCGGGACGTCCTGTCCCCGTTGACCGCGGTGCTGATCGATCCGGGTCGCGGTGCGATCGACAACGCCCGCACGGCGGTCGCCGCGGAACTACCCGGCGGCGGTCCGAACGTCATCAGCCGAGCGGGCTGGGGCGCGGACGAATCGATCCGCTGCGAAGACCCCACCTATGACGACTTCCTCGGCGGCGTCACCGTGCACCACACCGCGGGCCGCAACGACTACGACAAGTCCGAGTCCGCCGGCATCGTCCGCGCCATCTACGCCTATCACGCGAAAACGTTGGGCTGGTGCGATATCGGCTACAACGCCCTGGTCGACAAGTACGGCCAGATCTTCGAAGGCCGCGCCGGCGGTTTGGACAAGCCGGTGCAGGGCGCGCACGCGGGCGGGTTCAACGAGAACACCTCCGGTGTGGCACTGATGGGCAACCACGTCTCGGAGCCGCCGACCGACGCCGCGATCGACGCCATCGGCCGGTTCGTCGGCTGGCGCGCCAAGCTCGCGGGACTCGACCCCCAGGCATCCACGGTGATGGAATCCGAGGGCACCGAGTTCACGCCGATCCCGCAAGGCCAAACCATCGATCTGCCCATCGTTTTCGCGCATCGCGATGTCGGCAACACCACCTGCCCCGGCGACGCCGCCTACGCGATGATGGACCGCATTCGCGAGATCGCGGCCGACGCGCCCGCCCCGGCGCCGCGCGCCTCCCAGCCCCAGCAGCGAAAAGCGAACACCGCGCCCACCACCATGGGCACTCCGAAACCCGCCGACCCGCAGACCGCCGAGAGCACCGAGAAACTGGCCGCGCTGACCCAACGACTGCTCGGCATGCTCAACGACAACGTCATCGCCAAGCACTGGGCGGCCAAGGGCGGCGCGAGCGGCCCGCTCGGCGCCCCGCGTTCGGAGCCGATGCCCGCCGCGCGAGGCGGACAGTACGCCAAGTTCGTCAACGGCTACGTCTACAGCCCGCCGAACGGCCAGGTCTTCGAAGTGGCGGGCAGCATCCTCGACCGCTTCCTCGCGCTCGGCGGCGACACCGGCCTGCTCGGCCTCCCCGTCAGCAACGTCTACCCGGTGCTCAACGGCCTGCGCTCGGATTTCCAGCACGGCTCCCTCATCGTCAACGAGTTGAACGGGATCATCACCACGGTCTGGAAGGAAATCAACACCGACCCATACGGCCCGCCCACCGAGGGCTCCGCCCCCGCAAACGTGGCGGCTCCGGCCGACTCCCCCACAGCGTCCCCGGCGCCCGCTTCGGTCGATACTCCCAACCCGGCGCGAGCCCCAGCTGCGGTTCCATCACCCGCCCAGGCCGACGCCCCCGCGGCCCAAGCACCGCCAGCGATCGATGCCCCCGCTCCAGTCCCAGCACCCGCAGCGATCCAGGCACCCGCCGCGGTCGATGACGCCGCTCCGAACTGATTCCCTGCAGCGGGCGGGGCTTCGCTCAGCCGTCGCCGCTCCGTGTCCAAGCTCCGCCGCAGCGGGGACTTCGCTGAAGCCGAAGCACGCTCTCCTGCTTACAAATCCGCACCGGTCGAAGCCACAATCCCGTGAATGTGCCCCTCCGCCTGCGGCCTGATTCGCCCGCCTCGGCCTGAGCAGGTCGCCCGGTCCGAGCACCCGGTCCAGCCGAGGCCACACACAGGCGGAAATCACTCCTGCATTCGTCGCGTGGTTCCACGACTACGACGTCGCGGACTGCCGGGATCGAACGTGCCCGCTCCATCAATGTCTGCGGTTCGCGAAATCTTCCGTGCCGAGCACAGGGAACCGGAGCCGCCTACGCCCGTAGTCCGCATCGCCCGTTCGCTGTGCTCAGGACCACCAGCGTTCGAGGACCTGGGCGACGCCGTCGTTGACGTTGGTGCCGGTGACCTCGTCGGCGGCGGCGATCGCCTCGGGGTGGGCGTTGGCCATGGCGACGCCGTGGCCGGCCATGGACAGCATCGGAACATCGTTGGGCATGTCGCCGAACGCGATGATCGCGGAGTGTTCGACGCCGAGGCGCTGGGCGACGATGGCCAGGCCGGAGGCCTTGGTGACACCGGGCGCGGAGAGTTCGATCAGGCCATGGTCGGTGGAGTAGGTGATGTCGGCGCGATCGCCGATCAGTGGTTCGAGTTGGGTGCGCATGTCGCCGCTGCGCATGTCCCGGTGCCGGATCAGCATTTTCACGGCGGGGGAATCGATCACCTCGTGTCTGGCGACCATGGTGTCGTCCGGGTTCAGCCAGGCGTGTTCGTACTGCGGTGAACTGACGAACTGCGGGGTGACCGCGTCGTGCGCGCGTGCGCCGACGCGTTCGGCGGCCAGACCGCATCCGGGTAGCGCGGCTTCGGCGACGTCGGCGAGCCAGGACAGGGTCGCCACGTCGAGGGTGCGGCTGGAGAGCACGCTGTCGGTGGCGCTGTCGTAGATCACCGCACCGTTGCCGCAGACGCACAGCGGGGCGTAGCCGAGGCCGTCGACTACCGGATCGATCCAGCGCGGCGGCCTGCCGGTAGCGAGGACGAAGGGCACACCGTCGGCGATCAGGGCATCGACCGCGGCTTTGGTCCGTGCGGTCACACGCTCGTCATGATCGATCAGCGTGCCGTCCACATCGGAGGCCACCATCTTGGGCTTGGGCAGGTGCAGGCGGGTCACCTATTCCATCCTGCCGGAAAACCGTCTCGGCGCGGTCGCGATCGCGACCGGGGTATGACGTGCGCCTCACCTCAGCCGGGGCGCTGGCCGGCACCGTCGTCGGGTTTCTCGAAGGGGTTGGCCGGCGGCGACGGGCTCGCGCCATTGCTCCACGGCGCGACCTGGGTCGGCGCGTCGGCGAACCCGTCGACGCGCTGAGCAGGCGGTGCTTCGGGCAGACCCGGCGCCGGAACGTGGCCGAACGGGGCCTGCGCGAAACCGCCGAACTGGTTGGGAGCGAACGAGTTCTGTTGGGGATATCCGGCGGGCGGGTAACCCGAACCGTACGGCGGCGGATAACCCGCCGCCGCGGGTTGATATGCCAGCCAGCGCGCCGTCGAAGGCAAGAGCACCAGAATCAGGGTGGCGATCGGGAAGACGATCGCGATCAAACCGCCGACACCGGCACCCAGCAGATCGGCACCACCGGAATATTCGCCGACGGCGGTCGTGGCCACCACGAAGCTCACGATCTGCGCCAGGATGTGAATCGCGCAAGCGACGGCGACCAGGACACGGCCGATCTTCTTCCGCAGGAACAGCGTGACCGCCCCGATCCCCAGCAGGACGCCCGTCAGCAGCGAGAAACCCGCACTGACGAGGACGAAAGCGTAGAGCCCGTCCTCCTCGTCGAACACATCCGATGTCACCAGCCCGAGTCCCAGCACCCCCGCCCCGCTGATCAATTGCGCGACCGCGCCCAGCGCCGCGAGCACCCCCGCGGTGATCGCCGTGCCGCCACCCGGCGCCGGCTCCCAGCCCGGCCCCGTCGCATAGGGCTGATACCCACCGTCGTATTGCGGATAACCCACAGTCCCCCCTCATCATTCACCGGACGCGACCGTGCCGGTGCAGCCAGGATAGGCCCGCCCTCCGACACCCGCGACATGCCTGAGCTCCTCTCGCCTGCGCGAACCCGACCTCCCTCCCTATGATCAGTGCCTACTACCCCCCAGGTGAAAGACCGTGAGGACTGATGACCGGCTTCTTGCTGCGACGCGCTCTCAATTACGTCGTGCTGTTGCTGCTGGCGTCGTTCCTGACATTTGCCTTGGCCTCGTTGACATTTCGACCGTTGGATCGATACGAACAGGCCAGTCCGCGGCCGCCGCAATATGTGATCGACGCGAAAGCCGAGGAGCTGCATCTGGATGAACCCATCCCGGTGCGGTACGTGACCTGGATCAAGGGCGTGGCGCACGGGGATTTCGGTAAGACCCTGGCGGGCCAGCCGGTTAGTCAGGAGCTGGGGCGCCGGATCGGAGTCAGTTTGCGGCTGCTGATCATCGGCTCGATCGTGGGCACGGTGCTGGGGGTGCTGATCGGGGCGGCGGGCGCGATCCGGCAATACAAGTTCAGTGACTATTTCACGACGGTGTTTTCGCTGTTGTTATTGAGCACGCCCATCTTCCTGCTCGCCACTTTGCTGAAATACGGTGCGCTGGAAGTGAATTCGCTGACCGGCCAGCAGATCTTCCTCTATACCGGGGAGACCTCGGCCAGCCATATCGCCGGGTTCTGGCCGCAACTGCTCGACCGGATACAGCATCTGATACTGCCTACGACGGCGCTGGCGATGGGCGCGATGGCCGGTTACAGCCGCTATCAGCGCAACGCGATGCTCGACGTACTGCAAAGCGATTTCATCCGTACCGCCCGAGCCAAAGGCCTGTCCCGCGGAAAAGCTCTGTATAAGCACGGGCTTCGCACCGCGCTCATCCCGATGGCCACTCTGTTCGCCTACAGCCTGGGCGGGTTGATCACCGGTGCGACGTTCACCGAGAAGATCTTCGGCTGGCACGGCGTCGGGGAATGGCTGGTCGATTCGATCAATGCCCAGGACCTCTATGTGGTGGTCACCGTGACCGCGTTCGCCGGACTCGTGGTGCTCATCTCGGGGTTGCTCTCGGATGTGGTGCTGGCGATCCTCGATCCCCGGGTGCGTGTGTCATGACCGAAACCGAGCTCATCGTCCAGGGCGCGCCACCGGCGGCGGCCGGGCGACGAAAGCTGGTGTGGCGCAGGTTTTTGCGCAACAAGCCCGCGGTGGTGAGCGGGTTGATCCTGATCGCGCTGTTCGTGATCAGCTATGCGCTGCCGCCGTTTTTGGCCTATGACTACCAGCAGATGGATCCGACGGCGTTCCTGAAACCGCCGAGTGCGAAACATCCGTTCGGTACCACCCTGATCGGCCAGGACGTGCTGGCTCAGACGCTGCGTGGTCTGCAGAAGTCGCTGACCATCGGCTTGTGCGTGGCGCTGATCTCCACCACTATCGCCGCGACCGCCGGAGCGGTGGCCGGGCTGCTCGGCGGCTGGACCGATCGGGCCATCATGTGGCTGGTCGACCTGCTGCTGGTGATCCCCAGTTTCATCATCATCGCGATCTTCGCCCCGCGGACCAAGGGCAGCGGCTCGATCCTTATTTTGATCATCCTGCTCGCCGCGTTCGGGTGGATGATCAGCGCCCGCATCGTGCGCGGGCTCACGCTGAGCCTGCGCGATCGCGAATTCGTCCGCGCGGCACGCTATATGGGCGCTCCGACTCGAACCGTGATCGTTTCGCACATCGTGCCCAACATCGCCTCGATCTTGATCATCGACACCACCCTCGCGGTCGGAGCCGCGATCATGGCCGAGACCGGGCTGAGCTTCCTGGGCTTCGGCGTGCAGCCGCCCGACGTGTCACTGGGCTCGTTGATCGCCGCGGGCACGAAATCAGCGCTGACCCATCCGTGGCTGTTCATGTTCGCCGGCGGGTTCCTCGTGCTGACGGTCCTGTGCGCGAACTTGATCGGCGACGGACTGCGCGACGCCTTCGATCCCAGCGCCAAGCGCGCGCGGGCACGCAAGCAGGAGAAGGCATGACGAACCCGCCACTGCTCGAGGTCACCGATCTGCGGGTGTCGTTTCCCGGCGAAGAGGGTCGCATCGAGGCGGTGCGTGGAGTCGACTACACCGTCTCCGATGGCGAGGTTCTGGCCATCGTCGGTGAATCCGGCTCCGGGAAATCGGTGTCCTCGCTGGCGGTGATCGGTCTGCTGCCCGAGCAGGCGCGAGTGCAGGGGTCGATCCGGTTACGGGGACGGGAGCTGCTCGGGCTCGGTGACCGCCAATTGTCACGGCTCCGCGGCAGTTCGGTGAGCATGGTGTTCCAGGACCCGCTGTCCGCGCTGACTCCGGTGTATCGGATCGGCGAGCAGATCGCCGAAGCGCTGCTTGCACACGGCAAGATGAGCACCAAGGAAGCGGCAGCGAAAGCGGTCGAGCTGCTCGAGTTGGTCGGTATCGACGACGCGGCGGTGCGCGCCCGGTCATTTCCGCACGAGTTCTCCGGCGGCATGCGCCAGCGCGTGGTCATCGCCATGGCCATCGCCAACGATCCCGAGCTGATCATCTGCGACGAACCCACCACCGCGCTCGATGTCACAGTGCAGGCGCAAATCCTGAATCTGCTGCGCAAAGCACGTGACATCACCGGGGCCGGGGTCGTCATGATCACCCACGACATGGGCATCGCCGCCACCATAGCCGACCGCGTCGCGGTCATGTACGCGGGCAGGATCGTCGAAACCGCCGCCGCCGACGAACTCTTCAGCGCGCCGCGCATGCCCTACACGGTGGGCTTGCTCGGCTCCATCCCGCGCATCGATGGTCCGCCGCGGACACCGCTGATCCCGATCGTCGGCGCGCCGCCCGCCATGCATTCGCTGCCGCCCGGCTGTTCGTTCGCACCCCGCTGCCCCATCGCGATCGACGAATGCCGGGTCGCCGAACCACCTTTGGACCCGACCGGTCCGGGGCACGCGGCCGCCTGCATCCGTACCGACGAGGTCGGCACCGACGACCTTTTCACCGCCTACCGCCGGGAAATCTCCGAGCCCGCCGCCGAGGCCAGGCCCGATCCAGCAGTGGTACTGCGGGTAACGGACCTGGTCAAGACGTTCCCGATCACCGCCGGAGTGGTATTCCGGCGGCGCAAAGGCGAAGTCCGGGCGGTCGACGGCATCAGCTTCGAAGTGCGCGCCGGACGCACCCTGGCGCTGGTCGGGGAGTCCGGCTCCGGCAAATCCACCACCCTGACCCAAATCCTCGACCTGGTCCGACCCGAAGCCGGGACCATCGAAATCCTCGGCCGCGACGTCAGCACGATGACCAAGCCGCACAAGCGCGAGATCCGCAGGCAGATGCAGATCGTCTTCCAAGACCCCACCGCGTCGCTGGATCCGCGCCTGCCCGTCTTCGACGCCCTGGCCGAACCGTTGCGCATCGACGGCCGCTCGCGCACCGAAATCGCCAGGCGGGTACCGGAACTACTCGAACAAGTCGGACTCCGGCCCGAACATGCCGACCGCTACCCCGCCGACTTCTCCGGCGGCCAGAAGCAACGCATCAGCATCGCCCGCGCGCTCGCGCTCGACCCCGAACTGCTGGTCCTGGACGAACCCGTGTCCTCCCTCGACGTCTCCATCCAAGCCGGCATCCTGAACCTGTTGCGCGACCTGCAGTGCGAACGCGGACTCTCCTACCTGTTCGTCTCGCACGACCTCTCGGTGGTCCGCAACCTCGCCCACGACATCGCCGTCATGTACCGCGGCAAAATCGTCGAATCCGGCCCCGCCGAACAAATCTTCGCCGCACCCACGCACGAATACACCCGCAAACTCATCGAAGCGGTACCCGTACCGGTCGCCAGCCGGTAGCCGAACGAAAGTCAGGAGTGCGTCATGCGGATCCGAGCGAATCGAATGCGTTGTGCCGCTGCGCTGGTCGCGGTCGCGCTGACCGCGGCGGGCTGTGGATCAGGAGACGACTCCTCGGGGCAGGGCCGGTCCGACACCGTCGGCACCAGCAGTGACATCAACCCGAAACCCCGCGACGAAGTGCGCGAGGGCGGGAATCTGCGGCTGGCGACCTCCGCGATGCCGGACAACTGGAACACGCTGTCCAATGATGGCAACAACGGGGAGATCGCCGACATCGAACGGCCGATGATGCCGCGCTCACACCATGTCGACGCGGCCGGCAAGCTCACCGTCAACCAGGACTATTTCACCGATATCGCGTTGACCGGCAGCAACCCGCAGCAGGTCACGTACACCATCAATCCGAAGGCGTTCTGGTCCGATGGACAGCCGATCACCTGGGAGGACATCAAGTCCCAGGCGAACGCGCTCAGCGGCCGGGACAAACGCTTCCTGATCGCGATCACCAATGGTTTCGAATACGTGGCGAAGGTGGAGCGCGGCGCCGACGACCGGCAGGCCGTTCTCACCTTCTCGCAGCCCTACGGTGAATGGCGCGGACAGTTCTCCGGAAACGCCTCGCTGTTCCCGAAATCCGTGACGGCGGACCCGGAGTCGTTCAACAACAGTCTGGTCGATCAGATGGGGCCCACCGCCGGTCCGTTCAAGGTGCGGACCATCGACCGCGGCAATTCCCGGATCGTGCTGGAACGCGACCCGAACTGGTGGGGTGAGCGGCCCAAACTGGACACGATCACCATCAGCGTGCTCGACCAGACGGCGTGGGTGGGCGCGCTGCAGAACAACGAAATCGACCTCGCCCGACTCTCCTCGATCGAGGAGGTGCAGACGATAGGCAATACCGGCGGACTGGCGATCCGGCGCGCGCCCGGAAACCGCTGGCGGCATCTGACTTTCAACGGCGCGCCCGGATCGATCCTCGCCGACCCCGCGCTACGCGTCGCGATTTCCAAGGCCATCGATCGCCAGACCATCGCGACGGCCACCCAGATGGGCCTCGTCGAGAACCCGAAACCTTTGAACAACCACATCTTCCTGGAAGGCCAAGAAGGCTACCGGGACAACAGTCTCGGCTTCGATCCGGCCGCGGCCGCCCGCGAACTCGACGCGCTCGGCTGGAAACTCAATGGCGACGTGCGCGAAAAGGACGGCAAGCAGCTGATCATCCGCGACGTCATGTACAACAATCCGCTGTGGGTGCAGCTCGCGCAGATCATTCAGCAGAACCTGGCGGCGGTCGGCGTGAAACTGACCATCGACACCAAACCCGCTGTCGGATTCTTCCCCGATGTCATCCAGAAAGGCGACTTCGATGTCGCGCAATTCATTTGGCAGGGCGACGCGTTCCCGCTCAGCAGCGTCCGGCAGGTCTACTACTACGACCCCAACGATCTGCAGGGCAACTACGGACGCATAGGTTCACCCGAGCTGAACGCGCTCATCGACCGGGCCATCGCGGAACTGGACCCGCAGAAGGCGATCGAACTGAGCAACGAGATCGACCGGAAGGTGTTCGAGGAAGGGCACTCGCTGCCGCTGACCCAGGACCCGGGCACGTTCGGGGTACGCACCGAACTGGCCAATATGGGTTCGCACGGACTGGCGTCGTACGACTACACGAAGATCGGATTTGTGAAATGAGCACCAAATACGCGCGCCGGCTGCGGGCGATAGCGGCGCCGGCCGCCGCCTTTTCGTTGATCCTGGCCGGCTGCGGTGACGACAACGGTGGCGTCGCGACCGGGACGAGTGCCATCGGCAAGACCAACGACATCAATCCGAAAAGTCGCGAGGAGGTGCGGGACGGCGGAAATCTGCGCCTGCCGACGGGGGCGTTCCCGCCCACCTTCAATCCGCACCACATCGATTCCGACGGTGATGCCGCGAACATTCAGGCCTGGACACTGCCCGGTCCGGTCAGTTCCGACGTCACCGGTGAAATATCCATCAACCACGATTACTTCACCGATATCCAACTGACTGGCACCGACCCCCAGCGGATCGTCTACACCATCAACCCCAAAGCCGTGTGGTCCGATGGCAGCCCCATCACCTGGGAAGATATGCGCGCCCAGGCCGAAGCGCTGAGCGGCCGCAACACCGCGTACAAGATCGCCGCCAGCCAGGGGTACAGCCGGCTCGACAAGGTCGAGCGGGGCGCGGACGACCGGCAGGCGATCGTCACCTTCGCTCAGCACTACGCGGAATGGCGCGGGCTTTTCAGTCAGCTGGTGCCCAAGGAACTGACCGCGACGCCGGAGGCTTTCGACACCCTGGCCAAGTCGGCTCCGGTCAAATCCGCTGGGCCGTTCATCATTACCGATTTGGACCGTTCGGCGCAGCGAATCGTGCTGAGCCGCAATCCGAAATGGTGGGGCCAGACCCCGAAACTGGACACCGTCACCTACAGCGTGCTCGACCGTTCCGCCTACCTGGGCGCACTGCAGAACAACGAACTCGACGCTTTCGACCTGTCCGGCCTCGAAGAGGTCAAGGCGGTGGCGAGTACTCCCGGGCTCGCGGTTCGCCGAGCCTCCCGGCCGTACAACTCGCACTTCACCTTCAACGGTGCGCCCGGCGCGATCCTTTCGGATCCGCGCCTGCGCCTGGCTATTTCGAAGGCCATCGACCGTCAGAGCATCGTGTCCGCCATTCAGAACGGCATCGTGGAAGATCCGAAGCCGTTGAACAATCACATCTTCCTGAACGGTCAGAAGGGTTACCAGGACAACGCGGAAGCCGTCGCCTACGACCCCGCGGCCGCAGCCCGCATGCTGGACGAACTCGGCTGGAAACTGAACGGCCAGTACCGCGAGAAGGACGGGCGGCAGTTGGTGCTGCGAGATGTGATGTACCGGCAGGACACCTGGATCCAGACGGCGCAGATCGCTCAGCAGAATCTGGCGCAGATCGGCGTCAAACTGGAGATCGAGACCTACGGCGGTGAGCTGTTCACCGAGGTGGTCGACCCCGGCAATTTCGATATCGTCCAATTCAGCTGGCAGCGCAGCGCTTTCCCACTCGGCGCGTTGCCGCAGATCTACTCCTATGATCCGAACAACATCTTGAGCAACAAGGGCCGCATCGGCTCCCCGGAACTGAACGCGCTGATCGAAGAAGTGATTTCCGAACTCGACCCGGAGAAGGCGATCGAACTCGCCAACAAGGCCGACAAGATGATCTTCGAGATGGGCCATTCCCTGCCGATCGCGCAGTCCGCCGGAAACGTCGCGGTCCGCGACAACGTGGCCAACTTCGGCGCCTTCGGCCTGGCCGACACCGACTACACCATGGTGGGTTTCGTGAAGTGAGTTCCGCCCACCCGCTGACCTATCCGGTCGGCGTGACGCTCGGCGCCCTCGCGGTCTGTGCCGCGTGGGCGCCGTTCGCCAATTCGAGCCAATTGGCTGTGCTTGCCGCAGTGGCGCTGGTCATCCTCGGCTACACGGCATTTCAGGTCTGCACAGCGCGTGGGCTTCTGCCGCTCGGGCTGCCGGTTCCCGCGACCGCCGTGGTCAAGCGGGTTCGTCAGGAACATCGGCTGGTCAGTCGGTCTTGGCTGGAGTTCAGTGGGGTGTCGGCGGATTGTGCACAGTCATCCACAGGGGCACCGGGGACCTGGTGGGTTCCTGTTTATTTCGATCCGGCGCTGGTGTCGCTCACCGAGGCGAAGGCGGTGCTGGGTGGGCGGCAGGTTTGGGTCGGGGGGTTGCGGGTTTATCCGTCGGGGCGTGCTCGCACCACCGAGCCGCCGGGGCGTTTGATCGACAATCCGTCTCGGCCGGGGCCTGATTCGCGGGGGCTCGCGGTCGCCGCCGCGCGGACGGCACGTCGACTGCTGCTCGACGCGCAGTCGGGGGTTGCGGCTCCATTCGCCGCTTTGCTCTGGGTGTACCTCGACGGCGGCGGGCTGCCCGCGTTCGCCGGGGCGTTCTGCGTCGCGTTCGGTACCGCGGTCTGGCTGGCGGCTATCCGCGGGTCGGACCCCAGTTAGGAGAGCAGGCCGAGGGCGTCGGCGTGGTCCAGGGTTTTGCGCACGTGCCAGACCAGCGGGACGTGGGTGGCCTCCTGGTAGGTCATCCATTCGTACTCGTCGTGCTCGTCGTCCGGTAGGTGCACGGCGCGGCCGATCTCGTTCTCGAAGCAGCCGAAGGTGACGGTGTGGAAGTCGATATCTCGGCCGCTGGTGTCCGGGTTGACGAAGTGCGTCAACTCGTCGGTGACCAGGACGTCCAAGCCGGTTTCCTCGGCGACCTCGCGCCGCGCGGCGTCCGCCGGGTTTTCGCCGGGCGCTACGACACCGCCCGGAATATCCCATAGCCCACCCAGCGGCAAAATCGGATTGCGGTGCAGCAGTAGTACTTTCCCGGTGCGGATGGGCAGGGCGTGTGCCGTCCACCGCTGCTCCCCGTTGCGTTCTGTCATGTCCCGCTCCCTCCTCCCGCTGTCGAGTGTGCCACGCTCGGCGGCGGCATGGCTCGTCACTTCGCATTGGTCTGACCACTTGACCAGCTGACCATCAGGGCGCACAGTGGGGGCATGGCATTGCAACCTGTGGTCAAGCGGTCGGTGTCGGCGGATGTGTTCGAGCAGATCGCCGCGGATGTGCTCAGTGGGGAACTCGCGCCCGGCGCGACGCTGCCGAGTGAGCGGCAGCTGGCCGAAGCGCTCGGGGTGTCGCGGCCGGCGGTGCGCGAGGCGTTGCAGCGGCTGGCGGCGGCGGGGCTCGTCTCGGTGCGGCAAGGCGATGCGACCACGGTGCTGGATTACCGGCGCGGCGCCGGACTCGAGGTGCTGCCGCGGCTGCTGGTGCGGTCCGGGGCGCTGGAGCCGTCGGTGGCCCGCAGCATCCTGGAGGTTCGCTTGCACAACGGCCCGAAGATCGCCGAGCTCGCCGCCGAACGCCGCACCGATCCCGACCGGGTTCGCGCCGAATTCGATCGGATCATCGAAGCCCTTGCCGCCGAATCGGATCCGATCGCCAAGCAGCGGCACGCGCTGGCGTACTGGGATCACGTGGTCGACACCGCCGACTCCCTCGTCTTCGGCCTGATGTTCAACATGCTGCGCGCCGCCTACGAACCCGCGCTCGCGGCGCTCGCCCCGATCATGTCCGCCGAGGTGGACAACACCGCGGGCTACCGGGATCTGGCCGCCGCCATCGTGGCGGGCCGGCCGAAACAGGCCGCCAAACAGGCTCGGGCACTGCTCGAACCGGCCACCCAAGCCCTGATCGGCGCCCTCGGCGGGGCCTGATCGTCACGCGTCACCAGGAAGTATCATGAGCGATTCTGTTCCAGCCCAGCCTGATTCACCCCGCGCGCCGCGCGCGAAGGCGGCGCTCCGCCGCGGGCTCTCCCTCGGGGCCGCGTTTCGTGAGTTCACCCGGCATCCCTCGCCGTGGCTGATCGGCACCGCCCTCGTGGTGGCGCTGACACTGCGCATCGCGGTGGGCGACTGGCAGGTCACCGACGCGCTGCTGCCTTTGCTGATGCTCGCCGTCTTTCCCGCTTTCGAATGGGCTGTCCATGTGCTGGTGCTGCACTGGCGCCCGAAGCGATTCGGCCCGTTCCAGCTGGACAGCGAGTTGGCACGCAAACATCGCGCGCATCACGTGGATCCGCGCGATATCCCGCTGATCTTCATCCCCACCCGTTCGCTGGTGATGGTGCTCGTGGTTCTGCTCGCGCTGACCGGGTTCGCCTTCCCACGGCTGGGTCTCGGCCTGACGTTCCTGCTCACCATCACGGCGCTCGGCTCGGCCTATGAGTGGACGCACTACCTCATCCACACCGACTACAAGCCGAAGACCGCCCTGTACAAGGCCGTGTGGAAGAACCACCGGCAGCACCACTACAAGAACGAGCACTACTGGTTCACGGTGACCAGCTCCGGTACCGCGGACCGCGTCTTCGGCACCTACCCGGATCCGTCGGCGACCCCTACCTCCCCCACCGCGCGCCACCTACACGCGCAGCCGAGTAGTTAGCGCTCGTTCGACCGAAGGCACCCCCGCGCCCCGGGGGTGCCTTTTTCGTGGGCCGGAATCGGCCATTGACAATGTACCCTAGGGGGGTATGGTAATCAGCAGAGCGACGGCGCGGGCCGTCGACAGACCGGAGGAGAGCATCATGAGCACCGCAGCCAGCACCGCCACTGTCACCGTCACCGGCATGACCTGCGGCGGGTGCGCCAACTCCGTCCGCACCGAGGTCGGCCGGATCGACGGGGTCACCTCCGTCGACATCGACCTGGGCAGCGGGCTGGTAACCGTCGACAGCGCGAGCCCGGTCAGCCGCGAGGCGATCACCGCGGCGGTCGCCAAAGCCGGGTACCAGGTCACCGCTTGACCCGCCGGGATCGCGGTACCCCAGGGGCGCCGCGATCCCGCCTCATCCCCCGAAGCGAGACGGAGCGATCCGATGAACACCACCACCAAATTCGCCGGTTTCACCGCGGGCCTGGCCGCGGTCTTCGGGCTCGCGCTCGGCGCGGGCGCCGCCTTCGGACCGGAACCCGGCGAATCCGAGACCCACGACGCGAACAGCCACGGCGCTCCCGCCCCCGCGGCGGACCAGCTGCCCGGCGGCCTGATGGCCACCGAATCCGGCTACACCCTGCGCCTGGACAGCCCGCAGGCCCCGGCCGCGGCCGACGTTCCCGTCCGATTCCGCATCCTCGACAACGCGGGGCAGCCGGTCACCCGCTACACCCGCGCCCACGACAAAGACCTGCACTTGATCGTGGTCCGTCGCGACATGACCGCCTTCCAGCATGTGCACCCGGTGCTCGACGACACCGGAACCTGGAGCGTCCCCCTGAATCTCACCCGCGCGGGCGAGTACCGCGTCTTCGCCGACTTCACCCCCGAGGGCGGCGAGAACCTGACCCTGGGCAGCGACCTGCGGGTCGCGGGCAACTATGACGCCCGGCCGCTACCCGCGCCGTCGACCACGGCGACCGTCGGCGACTACACCGTCACTCTGAACGGCGCGGTCACTCCGGGCGCCGCCTCGAAGGTCACCCTTTCGGTCAGCCGCAACGGCACCCCGGTCACCGACCTGCAGCCCTACCTCGGCGCCTACGGCCATCTGGTCGCGCTGCGCGCCGCCGACCTCGCCTACCTGCACGTTCATCCGGAAGGCGAGCCCGGCGACGGCGTCACCCCATCGGGACCGGGCATCACCTTCTTCGTCACCGCGCCGAGTGCCGGCGACTACCGCCTGTTCCTCGATTTCCAGCACGAAGGCGTTGTCCGCACCGCCGAATTCACCGTCGGCGTCGGTGCGAGCGCGTCCGCCGCGCCTGCCCCGAGCCACGCCCCCGAGCCGGCCCAGCCCGGCCACGGGCACTGACGACGCCCCGCCGCTGAACCACACTTCCCAGAAAGGACCCTACGATGACCACCGTGACACAACCGTCCGCCGGGCAGGTCGAATTGGTGATCGGCGGGATGACCTGCGCGTCGTGCGCCAACCGCATCGAAAAGAAACTCAACAAACTCGACGGCGTCACCGCGTCGGTGAACTACGCCACCGAGAAGGCCCGCGTGGACATCACCGGCGATATTTCGGCCGCGGATTTGATCGCGACCGTCGAACAGACCGGATACACCGCGTCCTTGCCCGCTCCCCCGGTTTCCGAGCCGGAAAGCGCTGTGGCCGAGCCGGATCCGACGGCGTCCTTGCGGACTCGGCTGCTGGTTTCGCTGGTGCTCACCATTCCGGTGATCGCCATGGCGATGATTCCGGCGTTGCAGTTCACCAACTGGCAGTGGCTCTCGCTGACGCTGGCCGCGCCGGTGGTGGTGTGGGGCGCGCTGCCGTTCCACCGCGCCGCCTGGACCAATCTGCGCCACGGCGCCGCCACCATGGACACCCTGGTGTCGATGGGCACGCTGGCCGCGTTCGGGTGGTCGCTGTACGCGCTGTTCTGGGGTACCGCGGGCACACCCGGCATGAAGCATCCGTTCGAATTCACCATCTCCCGGATGGACGGCACCGGCAGTCTCTACCTCGAAGCCGCCGCCGGTGTGACCACGTTCATCTTGGCGGGGCGGTTCTTCGAGGCCCGGTCCAAGCGCCGCGCCGGTGCGGCGCTGCGGGCCCTGCTCGAGCTCGGCGCCAAGGAGGTCTCGGTACTGCGCGACGGCGCCGAGCGGCGAATTCCGGTGGAGCAGTTGGCCGTCGGTGACGAGTTCGTGGTGCGCCCCGGTGAGAAGATCGCCACCGACGGCGTGGTGGTCGAGGGTTCCTCGGCGGTCGACGCGTCCATGCTGACCGGCGAATCCGTGCCGGTCGAGGTCGCACCCGACGACACCGTGGTCGGCGCGACCGTGAACGTCGGCGGCCGGATCGTGGTGCGGGCCGCCAGGATCGGCTCGGACACTCAATTGGCGCAGATGGCCCGCCTGGTCGAGAACGCGCAAACCGGCAAAGCCCAGGCCCAGCGGCTGGCCGACAAGATCTCCGGGATCTTCGTCCCCATCGTGATCGCCCTCGCCGTGGCGACACTCGGATTCTGGCTCGGCACCGGCGGTTCGATCGCCGCGGCCTTCACCGCCGCGGTCGCCGTCCTCATCATCGCGTGCCCCTGCGCCCTCGGGCTGGCCACCCCGACCGCGCTGATGGTCGGCACGGGTCGCGGCGCGCAGCTCGGCATCCTGATCAAAGGTCCCGAGGTGCTGGAATCGACGCGGCGCGTGGACACCATCGTGCTGGACAAGACCGGCACCGTCACCACCGGCAAGATGACGCTGCTCGAGGTCGTCGCCGCCGACGGCGCGGACGCCGACGAGGTGCTGGAACTGGCCGGAGCCCTGGAGGATTCCTCGGAACACCCGATCGCCCAGGCGATCGCCAAAGCCGCCCGGGACAAGGCCGGCGCGCTGCGCCCGGTGCGGGACTTCGCGAATATCGAAGGCCTAGGCGTGCAGGGCATGGTGGACGGCCACGCGGTGCTCGTCGGCCGGGTCCGGCTGCTCGCCGACTGGTCCCAGCACCTCGACGCCGAGCTGGAACAGGCGGTGCGCTCCGCCGAAGCCGCGGGCAAAACCGCGGTCGCGGTGGGCTGGGATGGTCGGGCCCGTGGTGTGCTTGTAGTCGCCGACGCGGTGAAAACCACTTCCGCCGAAGCTATTACCCAACTGCGGGCGCTCGGCCTGACACCGATCATGCTGACCGGCGACAACGCCGCCGCTGCCCGCACCATCGCGGACGAGGTGGGTATCGACGAGGTCATCGCGGAGGTCATGCCGCAGGACAAGGTCGATACGGTCAAGCGTCTGCAAGCCGAGGGCAAGGTCGTCGCGATGGTCGGCGACGGCGTCAACGACGCCGCCGCGCTGGCCCAGGCCGATCTGGGCTTGGCCATGGGCACCGGCACGGACGTCGCCATCGAAGCCAGCGATCTCACCCTGGTCCGCGGCGACCTGCGCGCGGCGGTGGACGCGATCCGCCTGTCCCGCCGGACACTCGGCACCATCAAGGGCAACTTGTTCTGGGCGTTCGCCTACAACATCGCCATGATCCCCCTGGCGATGGCCGGTCTGCTGAACCCGATGCTGGCCGGTGCGGCGATGGCCTTCAGCTCGGTCTTCGTGGTCACCAACAGCTTGCGGCTGCGGGGCTTCCGCTCCACCGCGGCATAACCGCAAAACGAAAAAGCCCATGCTCCCGGGAAGCATGGGCTTTTTTTCGAGAGCGGATGACGAGATTCGAACTCGCGACCCTCACCTTGGCAAGGTGATGCGCTACCAGCTGCGCTACATCCGCACGCCTCCGGCACCGGGAAAATCGGTACCATCGTGCGAACGAGAACTTTAGCCGCTCGGCTCCGAATTTCGAAATCCGCTGGTCACGGCTTCAAGCCGGGGCGAGCAGATCGGGCAGGGCGTCGAGATCGTCGACGACGGTTCCGTATCGGGTGGCCTGCGGCAATTCGGCGTGCAGATAGCCCCACGGACCCCGGCGGATCAGGACCGGCTTCATGCCGGCGGCATGCGCGGGCAGGACGTCGTTGTCCACGCGGTCGCCGACGTAGCAGATCTGCGCCGGACGCACGCCCACCACCTCGGCCAGCTTCAGGAAGAACTTCGGATCCGGCTTCTCCAGATCCCATTCCGCCGAGGTGTAGACGCCGTCCACCGGAAGCTCCATCCGCTCCAGCGCCGACTTCGCCTGCGGCGGTTGGTTTCCCGCCACGATCACCCGCAAACCCCGATCCCGCAGCTCGGCCAGCGCCCGGCGCACATCCGGGTACAGATCGTCGGCGTCGAAATCGTTCCGCAGACTGTCGGGTTCGGCCGCGGCCCAGGCAGCTTGCTCCGCATCCAGATCGATACCCGGCGACACCAATTCGAAGGCGTCGGTGAGCGGCCGGCCCGTCGCCGCCATCCCGCCGATCACCCCGAGCATCGCGAATCGCGGCACACCGAGCCGATCGGCCCACCGGCACCAGATCCGCGTCTCGTCGATGAGTGTCTCGCCGACGTCGAACACCACCACCTTGATCATCAGGCCAGCGTATCGGTGCGCCCGATCCGGTGCGTCACTCCCGCTCGGGCGTGAACGCGGCGGCGTTCGCCGCCACCCACTCGGCATAGGTGTGCGGTGCGCGGCCGAGGACGTTCTGGACATCGTCGGTGAGGACGGCATTGCCGCCGGCGCGGACGTACGCCTGACCCGCGAGCGCACCCTCGACGTACTGCGGCGTCATACCGGCGGCTCGCATGTGTTCGGCGGCAACGGAATGCGGGACGTCGGCCACCTCGACGGGATGTCCGAGCACCTCCGCGAGGATGGCGGCTTGGTCCGGTCCGCTGAGCAGTTCGGGACCCGTGAGGGTGTAGAGGCGGCCCGAATGCGCGGACGAGACAAGCGCTTCCACCGCGACGGCGGCGATATCGCGGGGATCGATGACACCCTGCGTCCCGGTACCGCTCAGGTTCGGCACCGGCTGACCGGAGCGCACGGCTTCGGCCCAGCTCAGGGTGTTGGAGGCGAACGTGCTCGGGCGCAGGATGGTCCATTCCAGACCGCTGTCGCGAACGGCGTTCTCGCCGGGCAGATGCCATTTGCTGTAGACGCCGAGCCCGGGTTCTCCCGTCCCGATCGCGGACAGTTTCACGATGCGGCGCACTCCCGCGTCCCGGGCGATATCGATCAAGGCGCGATCGGTGTCGGCGTCATCGGGTCCGAGCACACTGACCAGGAAAGCCGCTTCCGCGCCCGCCATCGCGGCTGCCATCGATGCGCCGTCGGTGTAATCGCCGCGCACCACCTCCACACCCGCCGGAGCCTGGAGACGCGCCGGATCACGGGTTACCGCACGCACTTTCACCTCGCGTTCCGCCAACTGCCGAACGACCGCACTGCCGATGGTGCCCGTGGCACCGGTTACCAGAATCATGCTTCGAGCCTGCCGCCGCGCACCCCTCGGGCTATAGGAGAATTCGGCACGGTCGGCGCGGTGGAATTTCTCTACAGTGAGTCCGGTGAGCACCCTTCTCGCGCCGGAGATCGGCCCGGCGCCCGCGCGGCCGAACGGAGTCGCCGAACTGGTGGACGCCGGTGTGCCGCGCGGCGGCGTGCTCACCACAGACCTGATCGACTCGACGGTGCGGGCTCCGGAATCGTTGCGGCCGTGGATCTCCGAGGCCGGGCATATTCCGCCCGTCACCGCCGTGTCCACACCGTTCACCCATGTGCCGCACACCGCGACCACCATCGTGCTGCGCACGGAGCGGTCCGGTCACCGGAACGCGCTCGTGCTGGGCCCGCAAACCCGTGCCAGCTACTCGGTGAACGAACAACCCGCCGGTTGCCTGCGGCTACGGCTCGCACCGGGCGCCACCCGGCAGTTGCTCGGTGTGCCGGCGGTAGACCTCGCCGACAAGGTCTTCCGGCTCGCCGACCTCCCCGGAGTCGCCGCCGACCTCGTGCCCGAACTGTTCGAACTGGCTCCGGCGGAGGCGCTCGCCTTCCTCTCGGCCGCGCTGCCGCAGCGGATCTCCGAGGACGCCACCCAGCGCGCGCACCGCGCACTGCTCAGTTCCGCGGTCGCCTCCCTGGCCGCCGCGACGACCCCGGTCCACGCCCTGGCTTCGGACCTGGCGGTGAGCGAACGCCAACTCCGCAACCTCTTCACCACCGGCGTCGGCGTCTCCCCGAAACACTTCGCGCGCATCGGCCGAGTCCGCTCCGTCCTCGCGCACGCGGGCAACACCCCGTGGGCGCAGATCGCCTCGCTTGCCCAGGTAGCAGCGGTCAGCGGCTACTACGATCAATCCCATATGACAGCGGACTTCCGATCGCTCATGGGCACAACTCCTGCCAGCTACTTCAAAGGAAAGCTGCCTGCTCCAACGGCCTGCCGACCTACGAACCGAGTCGCACGGTGACTACGACTGGTAGGTGTCTCGGAACGCTTCGCGCACCGTAGCCGCGTCCGGCGCGTCACGGCCCGCTATCCCCGAAATCACCTCGGCCACCCGCCAGTAGTGGGACGGCACCAGGTTGCCGGACGTCACCACCGACAGCGCTACGTCCGCCGCCTCGTCAGGCTTATCGGCAGCGACCAACGCCAGACCCAGATCCAGACTCGCCATCGCGATTCGGCGCGGGCGGACCGACGCCGCACCGGACAGGTCGGCCAGGACATGCCGGGCGTAGGACTCTGCCGCAGGATCACCGAGCCAGGACAGCGTGGTGGCAACGTAGGTATCAGCTTTGGCCGGGTCGTACTGGAAATGGTGCTCCGGCCGGTCAGGAACACTCAGCCCCGACACAAGCCGGGCGACTTTACGCAGGGCCTCGTAGGTGCCCTGGCGGTCCCCCAGCCTGGCCGATGCGCGGCCCTCCTGGGCTGTCGCCTGAATGTGAACCGAACTATCTTGTGGGGCAATGGATTGCGCGGCACGCGACAGCTCCGCCGCCTCAGCGAATGCGCCGTCCATCAGCTGGTGCCAGGCCCTGGTCTCCAGGCACCAAGCCGCAATCTCCGGGTGCTGCGCTTCGTCAGCCAGTTTCCACGCGAGGTGCCCCCGTGCAGCTGCGGCGGAAGTTTCACCCAGGTCGATATGGCAGGTACTTCCCAGTAGTGACAACCACCCGACCACGACGAGCAACCGGCGGTGCTGGGTCAGAGTCTTGCGCGAGTCCATGAGTCGCCCGGCGTAGCCCAAATGCTGTCGGACGCGCACGAGCAATTCGCCCGGTGCGGTCGTCGGATACGCGGACGCCAGGTCGTCCACGGCCAATTCCAGGCGCTCCAGAGTGTCGCCTCCGATGTCCGAGGCCGCCGCGCGCTGCATCCATTCCGCCGCCGCCCGTTCGCCATCGGCCGGTTCGACGAACAGGGCCGAGCCGATCCCGAGCGCGTCGGCGTAGGCGCGCACGTGTTCAGGTCTGACCGTGCGCTGCCCGGTCTCCAGCATCCCGAGCAGCGGCTTGCTGAAGTGGGTACGCGCAGCTAGGGCGGACAAACTCAGCCCAGCGGCTTCCCGCGCCGCGCGCAGCCGCTCACCTGTGACGTTCTCACCGCCTGGGCGCATGAGTCCCACGGTAGCCGTGTGTTTTCGCTGTTGTAGACGGTTGTGGACAGCAAGAGGGTCACGGAACGAAATACGCACGCCTAGCGTTTTATTCAGCCCCCATCGCCGGTTTGATCTCGATTCGTCGGCGATGGGGCCAACCAACCCGGACTGTGGGAAGGGGCGGGCCATGAATCCCGCACGACGTGACGACGAAGACGACCGGAAGCCGGCGTTGGCACCCGAAGGCGGGCCGGGCCGCTACCTCCAGAGTGGCGACGGGACCTGGTCGTTCCCGGACTCCGACGGGTGGCCGGTCGATCCCGCCGAATTCCGCGACCTCGAACGCCAACTCCACGCCGATGCCATTTCGGCCATCGCCGCCGCGACGCACGCGCCGATCGACGTGGTGCCAACCATCGTGCGGGACACCGAGATTTGATGAGCGATGGCTGGATTCTCCTTGGCTGGATCGTCGTCTTCGGCCTGCCCTTGGCTGTAGTGGTCGCGGTGATCTTCTGGCCGGACCAGGTACCGCCGGACCGGTCCGTCGATGGGATCCGGCAGCGCATCGAGCACGAAGACCGGCCCCCGCCGGCCAAGTTCGTCCAGGGGCGGCTGCCCGACCCGACCCCGTGCCGCGCTCCCGAAGCTGGGCCGGAATGAATCGGGGCGCCCGCTGTTGGTAGTACGCATGCGACTGGATGATTCGGCACGTCAACTCATCGGCGCGGGGGCCGATGCCACCCTGGTCACGATCAACGCCGACGGGAGCCCGCAGGTGTCGGTGGTGTGGGTGGCCCTGCGGGAGACGCCGGACGGTGACGAACTGGTGACCGCGCACCTCGGCGAGTACCTGAAGGTGCGCAATGTGCGGCGCGACAGCCGGGTGGCGGTGACGATCCTGTCCCCGGAGCCCGGCGAGGTGATGCGGCCCTACCTGGCGATCAAGGGCACGGCGCGCGTCGTCGAAGGCGGTGCGCCGGAACTACTCACCGAACTGGCACGGACCCTGGCCAGTCCCGGTGTCGACTTCCCGCCGGCGGACGCGCCGCCGGGACTGCTCACCCGCATCCGGATCGACCGGGTCGGCGGCATCGGGCCCTGGGCGAAATGACGTGCTAGTCAGCTGATTTCCGGCGGGCCGAACGCTCGGCGCTCTCCGCGGCGTCCATCGCGTCGGCTTCCGCCAGGGTGGGGGCGCTGCCGCCGAGCCGGGCCGGTACCCAGTAGGCGCCGGGT
Source organism: Nocardia goodfellowii (assembly GCF_017875645.1). NCBI lineage: Bacteria > Bacillati > Actinomycetota > Actinomycetes > Mycobacteriales > Nocardiaceae > Nocardia > Nocardia goodfellowii. The sequence continues at coordinate 1,239,809 of NZ_JAGGMR010000001.1, forward strand.
TCGTGGACGTAGTCCTTCTGCAGGTCCAGCAGCATCGCCTGCATGGTGGACCGGAGTTCCGCGGTGAGGTCCGCAGCGGGCTCGTAGGGCTGGATCGGCCGGCCGACGGCGATGGAGATGGGAGTGTTGGTGCGGCCCAGGCGCTTCGGGAAGCCTTTGGTCCACACCCGCTGCGCGCCCCAGATGACGATCGGGATCAGCGGCACCCCGGCCTCGATGGCCATGCGGGCCGCGCCGGACTTGAATTCCTTGATCTCGAAGCTGCGGCTGATCGTCGCCTCCGGATACACGCCGACGAGTTCACCGCGCTTCAGGTAGTCGACGGCGGCCTGGTAGGAGTCGGCGCCCGCGCCCCGGTCCACCGGGATGTGTTTGAGCGCCCGCATGATCGGGCCCGAGATCGGGTTGTCGAACACTTCCTTCTTGGCCATGAACCGGATGTAGCGCTTGGGGGTGCGCACGGGCAGGCCGGCATAGGTGAAGTCCATGTAGCCGGTGTGGTTGACCGCGAGCACGGCGCCACCCGAGGCGGGGATATTCTCCGCGCCCTTGACGGTGAACTTCAGACCTTCGACGAAGAAGACGGTACGGGCCAGCCCGATGATCGTCCGGTAGACGGGTTCCACAAGTCCGCTAGCGTAGTCGCACCACGCCGGATCCGGCAGCGGCGACGCCGGGTACGGGGCGGCGGTAGCGCGGCGGCACCCGGTACGGCAAAGTGAGCACGGCAATTCCGAATGAAGGAAGAGGATCGTCGAAGTGGAACGCGCTCGGCCGAAATCCCGTGTCTGCGAACGGAACACACCACGCGGCCGACGGGCGCTGCTGAGTGGGCTGGCTGTCACCGGGGCGGTTCTGCTGACGGGTTGTGATTCTGTCGCCGGAATTCCCCCGGAGGAACCCGGCCCCGTCGCCACGCAGGCACAGACCACGCCGCCCGCCGCGGTCCCGGCGCCGGTCACCTCCACCCTGGCGCCGCCGCCCGCGGACGCACCGCCGGTCGGCGCGGTCCCCGGCGTGCCCGAGGCCGCGCCCGCGGTGCGGCGCTGGGCCGCCGACCTGCGCTCGAAGACTCTGGCCGAGTTGCAGGACAGGTGCTGGATCATCCCGCCGAAGAGCGCGCAGAGCATGTACGCCGACGAGGCGACCATTCTCGACACGCTCGCCAACCCGGGCACCGTGACGGCGAACACGGTGAGCTGGAAGAGCGACGACGCGACCGTCACCGTCGAACGGGACGCGGTCGCCTCCGGTTACGCCTGCCCGCGGGTGTTCCCGGCCGGTGCGCAGGTCGGATACGACGACGCCGACGCCCGGCACACCGTCCGCCGCTACCTCGCCCGTTTCGTCGGCAGCCCGCTCGACCCCGCCGATACCGAAGGCGACTATCCGCTGGTCTGCGCACCGGTTCCCGCCACCTGGGATCCGACCGGCTCCGGCAAACCCGTCCGCGCGCCGCTGTTCGACAACTCCGGCCGCCTCACCGGCATCAAGGCATTCGCTGATCAGCAGCTGGAATCCGAACGCCTGGGCGGGGACTACATCGCCGTCACCGCGCCGGTCACCAATGCCGCGGGCGTCGTCCAGACCCGCACCTTCACCCTGGTAGAACAGCCGGAGGGGTACTGCATCGGGGATATTTCGGGCTAGCCGTACCCTGGATGACTGGTAACGGTAGGAGGAGCAGCTCGTGCAGATCACCAGCGTCGGACACGCCGGATTCCACATCCGCACCGCGGCCGGGACGATCCTTTGTGATCCCTGGGTCAACCCCGCGTATTTCGGTTCGTGGTTCCCGTTCCCCGACAACACCCGGCTCGACTGGGACGATCTGGGCAATTGCGATTTCCTCTACGTCTCGCATCTGCACCGCGACCACTTCGACGCGAAACTGCTCGCCGAGAAAGTCAACAAGGACGCGACCGTGCTGCTGCCCGACTACCCGGTGCCGGACCTGCGCCGCGAACTCGTCAAGCTCGGCTTCCACCGGTTCTTCGAGACCGAGGATTCGGTCAAACACTCGCTGAAGGGTCTGCCCTGGCGCGCCGGCCGCCCGGAAGACACCGACCTCGACATCATGATCGTGGCGCTGCGCGCGCCCGCCGACGGCCCCATCGGTGACTCCGGCCTGATCGTCTCCGACGGCGAGACCACCTGCTTCAACATGAACGACGCGCGCCCGGTCGACATGGACGTGGTGCACGACGCGTTCGGCCACATCGATATTCACCTGCTCCAGTACTCGGGCGCCATCTGGTATCCGATGGTGTACGACATTCCGGCGCGCACCAAGTCCAACTTCGGTAAGCAGAAGCGGCAGCGCGGTATGGACCGGGCGCGCAGCTACATAGAGCAGGTCGGGGCGACCTGGGTGGTGCCCTCGGCCGGTCCGCCGGTGTTCCTCGACGACGAGCTGCGCTACCTCAACGACGATCGCGGCGACGAGGGCAATATCTTCCCGGACCAGGTGGTCTTCCTGGAGCAGATGGAGATCCACGGCAACAAGGGCGGGATCCTGATGATCCCGGGCTCGGTCGCCGAGGTGCACGGCGAAGAACTCGCGTCGCTGTCGCATCCGAGTGATCCGGCCGACATCTACGACCGCAAAGCGGATTACATCGCGGATATGGCGGAACGGCTGGCCCCGGTGCTCGCGGCCGAGAAAGCCTCCTGGGCAACGGGTTCCGAACCGTTCCTGGAGCCGCTGAAGGCACTGTTCGAGCCGATCATGGCGCAGTCGGATCTGATCTGCGACGGCATCGGCTACCCCGTCGGCCTGGTGCTCGGCGACGAAACCGTGGTGCTGGACTTCCCCAAGCGCGTCGTGCGCGCGCCCATCGAGGGAGAAGGCAAGTACCGCTACGGTTTCCGCATCGCACCGGAACTCGTGCGCACCGTGCTCCGCGACAACGAACCGGACTGGGTGAACACCATCTTCCTGTCCACCCGCTTCCAGGCGTGGCGGATCGGCGGCTACAACGAATTCCTCTACACCTTCTTCAAATGCCTCACCGATGAGCGCATCGCCTACGCCGACGGCTGGTTCGCCGAGGCGCACGACGACACCGCCTCCACCGAGCTCGCCGGGTGGGAGGTACAGCGCCGCTGCCCGCACCTGAAGGCGGATCTGTCCAAGTTCGGTGTGGTGGAAGGGAATACCCTCACCTGCAATCTGCACGGGTGGCAGTGGGATCTGGAATCGGGGCGGTGCAAGACGTCCAAGGGGCACGAGCTGCGCAGCCGCAAACTCTGAGCACAGGGCCGGTGCCGCGTCGAACCGGCCCTTTGCCGGTCAGGCGGTGAGTTCTCTGGTCAGCCGGGAGGACCAGGGGCACCAGAAGCAGCCCGGCAGGAAGGCCCCGCACGCTTCGTCGAGATGGTCTTCGACGTAGGTGATGCTGGCATCGCAGACCTCGATGGCCATCGTGAAGAAGCTGATGGTCTCGGGGTCGAGATGGAAGCTCCAGCCCGGGTTGTAATCGGCCTGGGTCTTTCGGAGACGGCCCATGACGTGGATCGACATCTGTTCCTCGCCGGAGAGAATGCGACGCGCCTCGCCGATGCGTTGCTCGTTGGTCAAACGGATAACGAATTCTTTGCCGGAGTAGTCGGTAAACGCGAAGTCGGCCATGATCTTTCACCTCGTTGCTAGTCCGCGGAGTAGATCCTTGCCTCTCGATGATATCGGCGGGTGAGCTAGCATATTCGCCGAAATAGATTGTGCGGCAAAAGAATTGAAGTACCGCCCTGTATTCGGCGAACAAACCGGGCGGCCCGGTACCCGCGGCGGGCAGTGGCCGACCGGCAACCTGTTCCTCCCGTCGGTTATTGCCGGACAACCGTTTTCGCTCGCATGATCAGTTCCCGGACCGCCATCGCGCCCCGAGCCACCGGCGCCGCCACCCGGCCCTCGGCATCGATCAGCACCGCCGAGGGTGTGCCGCGCACCCGGTACCGCAGCGCCGCCTCGTTACCCTGCTGCACCAGCACCGCTATCGCACCGAGCCCCTGCGCCCGGCCCCACTCCGCGTGCTCGGCCAAGTCACCGTTGCCTACGACTACTATTCGCAGCGCCTGCGAGGTCCGCGCCTGCCAACTCGGCAACTCCCTCGCCAATGCCGCACACATCTCACAAGCCGGATGCACGAAGACCAGCAGCACCTGTCGCCCCTGCGCCAGCAAATCCGCCGAAGTCACCCGGGTCCCGTCGGTCGCGAGCAACTCGAACTCCGGGGCCACCGCACCCGGCGGCAGCCCCTCCGCACCGAGGGTCGACAGCGCGTACTCGTCCAGTCGCCGCCGCAGCGCCCGCACCTGCCCCGCCATCCAGACCAGGGCCGCGGCCAGTACCGCGGCCACCGCCATCCCCCAGGCGTGGGCAGCGGGCAAGTCCTGCGGAACGCCCTGATACCCAACCGAACCCACAGCGGCGAGCAACGCGAACAGCATCAGCGCCGCGTTGCGCGCGATCGTCCACCGACTGATCGGCGCATTACCCGCCGCCCCGAAACAGGAACACGCGGGCCGTTTGCCCTGCGCCAGCAACCTCGCCACCGCCGCGGTGAACACGGCCAGCACCAGCATCGCGACCATTGCCGCCAGCACCGCTGTCCCGGGCAGCAACATCCCCACGGCCAATCCCGCCTCCACCACGGGCAACCCCCACGCGACCGCGGGCGCCCAACGGACCGGCACCCCGAAATCCACCACCGCCTGCCGCGCTCCGACCCGATCCGCCAGCTTTCCCCAAGCGGCCAGACCGAATACCACCGCAAGCCCCAACCGAACGACCCACACCCCGTACTCGGCCATGCTCGCACCATCCCACACGCGGTGCCGCGGTGAAAGGTGAATGGCGAGAACGGTTTTCGACGGGCCGGTGCCTGACCGTACGGTTTGTGAAATCCACGGTCCGGTGCACGCCCGACGCTGGAGAACCCCTCCGGCAAGAGGATTGGGCGTTCGCAGCCGAAGACCGTGGGGCCAATAGGTACTCGGTAAAGGCATGCGCTGCAACTGCCGAGCTATCGCCGAGGCCCAGTCGCCTCGTCCACCTGATCACCCCGGCGCGCGGCGACGACGACCGCCACCAGCGTCAACAGACAGCCGAGCACCGAAAGTGGTGACAGGCCAACGCTGGTGGGGATCAGCAGATCGAGGACCAGCGCGGTCGTGAGTTGTCCGGCTACCGAGGTGAGGCCGAACAGCAGAACACTGATCCAGCGAACGGTCACCGCCGCCAGCGCGATGAACGCGACACCGATCAGGCCGCCGAGGTAAAGCCATGGCGCGGTCGGGAATTCGGCCGGACCGCCGATGGTGACCAGCACCAGCGTCTCGATGACGAGCAGGGCGGCGAGTCCGATCGCGAAGTTCACCAACGTCGCCGAGAACGGGCCGCCGACCGCACCGACCCGCCCGTTCACGGCCTGCTGCCACGCCAGCCCGATTCCCGCCAGCGCGGGCAGCACGATCAGCAGCACCGAGGGCGCGTTCCGCATCGACTCCGGCAACGCGAGCACACCCGCCGACCCACCGGAACGATCCATCCCCGCCAGCAACACCGCCCCCACCGCCAGCGCGGCGCCGCCGCTGCGAAAAACAGTCACCGGCGCAGACCCGCTCGGCGCCAAACCGAGCCGGTCCACCACCAAACTGCTCACCAACTGCCCCGCCACCGCCGCCACCGTAAACGCGGTAACGCCGACCGCGGTCACCGTCAGCCCCTGACAGGCGACAAACAGCGCACCGCACAAGCCGCCCAGCAACTGCCAAGGCCGCAACACCCCTTCGGCAAGCCCCCGCCGCACCCTGCCCAGCCCATCCCGCAATCGCGCACTGAACCCGAACGCCACGCCCAGCAGGACCAACCCCACCGCGAAACTCACCGCGGCGGCGGCGATCCCGTCCTGCAGCCGAGCACCCAACGCCCCGTTGATCCGGCTCTGCACCGCCACCCCGGCCCCGACACAAAACCCGAATCCGACTCCCAGCCGCGTCCGCCCATCCACCCCCGCACGCTACCGCCGCCCCCAACCGGCCCTCGCGCGACGATGTCCGGTCAGTCGTGTTTCGCCTCGTAGCGCAGCAGGACCGTGCCGCCGGGGAAGGTGCGGTTCTCCAACAGCCGCAGCGAGATCCACGACGGCAGTGCCGGGAAGAAGGGGGTGCCGCCGCCCACGGCGGTGGGCATGACCACGATCCGGTACTCGTCCACCAGTCCGGCCTGCACGATCGGTGCGGCCAGGGTCGCGCCCGCCACCTCCAGTACGCCGTCGGTTTCGGCTTTCAACTTCGTCACCACCTCGACCGGATCGCCGCGTTCCAGGCGGGAATTCCAGTCGACGGACTCCAGGGTGCGCGAGAACACGACCTTGGGCATGTCGCGCCAGACGCGGGCGAAGTCGACGACCAAAGGGCTGGCGTCGGGGTCCTGGTCGGCGGTCGGCCAGTACGCGGACATCAGTTCATAGAGCCGCCGACCGTAGAACGACAGGGCGGTCTCCCGCTCGAAGTCGTTCCAGTACTGCTGCAGTTCTTCGCTCGGATCGCCCCAGCCGATGTCGCCTTGCGCGTCGGCGATGTATCCGTCGACCGACACGTTGAAGCCATAGATGAGTTTGCCCATGCATTACAGACTGCGCCGGCGGGCAGAATTCATCGCGACAGCACAATCAGCCCGCGCGGCGGGCGGGACGGGCGTAGGTGTCGTGGCGGGCGTAGGTGCGGTCGCCGCCGTTGCGGGCGATGGAACCGCGGACCAGGCGGGCGCGGACGCGGGCGCCGAGGTTCTCCTGGAGCCGGGTGGCGCCGGGGACCAGCTGGCGCGGGATCTCCAGCGCGCCGTTGACCACCGCGGTGGCCAGGACGGCGGACTTGAAGAGTGCGCGGTCGGGTAGGCCGAGGAAATCAGAGTTGCTGGGCCCGAGCACGATTCGGCTGTAGGCCGCCATGTACTGGGTGACCATGCGGCGGAAGGCGCGCTGCGCGAAGGTGTCGGTGCCGACGAAGAGACCACCGGCGGCGGGGAGCAGCGCCTGGGCCAGGCGACGCGAATCGTCGTCGGGGATGAATTCGGTGTCGGCGAGGATCCAGAACGCGCGCCAGGTGTCGGTTTCGTTGGTCGGCAGAATCTCTTGATCGATGCCGAGCAGGAACCCGATGTAGCGCCACAGATGGAAGACGGACTCCTTCTCGGCGGCCGAGAAACGCAGGCCGAGCGCCTGTGCGCCAACGAGATTCGCCATGGAGAACAAGGTGAGGGTGCCGACGGTGAGAACCTGATTGATCGGGTGATCCCAGGCGTCGTAGTCCCAGTCGGAGCGCTGGTTCATGCCCGAACGCACCAGCGCGTGCATCAACCGCACCCGCAGCGCGCTCTGGTAGCCGACCGCCCACCGATCCAGTTGCCCCGGCGTAGTGACATCGAGCCACCACTGGGTGGTCTCGGCCAGCCGGCGCGGAGCCATCGCGTCCAGATCGCCGGTGCCGACCAGGGTCTTGTCGGCGCGAGAGGCGAGATAGCCGCCCATCAGCGCGAACATCCCCATCGCGATACCGCCCCACACGCTGGTGCGGCCCACCACCCGCGCACCACGCTCGATCTTGGCGCGATCCAGCCAGTACGGCTCGGACTCCACCTGATCGAAGAAGGCGCGGAGTTCGGCGGGCGCGTCCGGCACGGCACCGATTCCGCGTTCCACCGCGATCTCGAACATCCGCCGGCCCTCCCCCACCGGCAATCGCTTGATCATGGCGACCACGTCGTCGGCCAGCGGATCGCCCACCTGCGCGAACTTCCGGAACGAATCCCGCTGCTCCGCGGTGCACCGCAGGTCACCGGGGGAAAACACCGGCACGGCGTACTTGAACGGGAACTCCGTGAACAGCGGCGGAGTCGGCAGGAAGTTCTGGTCGTCATGCGCCATCGCAATGCACCCATCGGCTCGAACGGTCGCATCCGGGCCCGTTGCCGAATGCGTCTGATACCGACGGTCCCATACAATCCGCAATCTGGCAACGCTCCATGCCAGATTCACGACTTGCGCGGCAACCAGGCGGGCGTGACCAGCGCGAGGACGAGCATGAGGACGCCGAGGATCGCGAGCGTGGTGGCCATCGACAACCACAGCGTGGCCAGCGCTACGAAACCGAAGATGGCCAGGGCGACCAACTCGGAGAGCAGGCCGGATACCGAGGTGACAGTGGCGCGAGCGGGTCCTTCGATCGCGTCCTGGAGCCTGGCCTCGGCGACCACGCTGGTGTTGTAGACGACGCCGTACGCCGCGCCGATCGCGGTGAATCCGACACCGGTCAGCAGGTAGACGGACTTGGGATGTTCCGTCGCCAGGCCGGTGATCAGGCAGCCGGCGATGAACAACGCCGCGCCGACCACCAATGCCAGGGCCATGGTTCGTGCGGACATGTTTTCGGTCCGTCCCGCCAGCAGCGCACCGGACATCGAGCCCAGCACCGTGAGACCGACCAGCAACGCCACCACCGCGGTCGCCGCGCCCGCCGACTCGGCCAGCAGCGCGAAATACTCGTCGTAGGCGGTGAGTCCGTACAACAGCGAGCCCAGCAATACGCCGTAGCGAACCTGCCGCACCCGGATCGCCTCACCGATACCGGTGCGCAGCATCGTCAGATAGCGGGCGAAGGGCGACTGCGTACCTTCCTCGCCGGAGCCAGCGCCATCGGATGCGGCGGGCGTCGTGGCCGACAAGTCATCTTCGGCCACTTGCTCTTCCAGCTCGTCGACCACACCGGCCGACACCGCCATCGGCGCCCGCGGCATCGACAGCGCGATGAACGCGTGCAGGGTCGCGACCGCCACGCTGGACCAGCCGACCAAGGCATACCCGCCCCAGGCATAAAGCGGGGCGGCGGCGAGGATCGCGACGACGACCGCCGTCTCCGCCGCGGCACGGGTGTAGCCCATGATGCGCGGATAGGCCGTTCGTTCGCCGCGTGCGACCAGGTCGTCGTAGATCAGGGCTTCGAAGGTGCCGGATTCCAGCGCGCCCGCGGTACCCCACAGGACGAAGCCGATCGCGAATCCGAGGTAGGACGGTGTCACCGTCCATACGGCGAACCCGCTGACCAGCAGGATCGCGCTGAGGATCAGCAGCGCGCGGCGCGACACCGTGTCGGCCCACGCGCCCGAGGGCACCTCGAGCACGAAGGCGGTCAGCGACCAGATCGCCAGGAGCGACGAGATCTGCGCGGTGCTCAGACCGTGGTCGGCGAACAGCAGCGCGTACAGCGCGTACAGCGGAATGAGATCGCGGGAGCCCTTGAACAGCACCGCGCGCAGCGTTAATCCACGGACTCCGTAGTCGGGACGACGCTCAGGCCGGGCGGATCGAAGACCCGCCGGAAAGCCGCGGCCGGCCGACAGGCTCCCTACCGCGAGCAGACAGCCGAGCAGGGCCGAGATGAACCGGGAAGGTCAACAGCCATAGATGAGCATGCGCATGGAACCACTTCACCGCACACCCTCGGTCTCGTCAACCCATTTGTTCGCGCTGGTGCCCGCGGGGTCGTCAGCCGAGCGGGAGCCAGCCGTTGGCGGAGGCCATCGGGTCGGCGTCGGGGTCGCGATCGGCGTGCGGTCCCACCCGGCCGTGGCCTTCGTTGAGGTCGCTGATCAGTTCCGAGACCGGATGCGAGTCGCTGTAGTGGTAGCCCTGAGCGAGCGCGAACCCCAGTTCGGTGAGCACCGCCGCCTGGTACTCGGTCTCGACGCCTTCCGCGATCACCTGCAAGTCCAGTGCGGAACTCAGCGCGGCGATAACCCCCAGCAGCGGCGGGGCCGGTGAATCGGAACGGATCGCGGCGACGAAGGATTGGTCCACCTTCAGAATGTCGCTGGGCAGGGTGGCCAAACGGCTCAGCGACGAGTACCCGGTACCGAAATCGTCGATCGCGATGCGCACCCCTCGATCGCGCAGCGTATGCAGATTGGCGATGGCCGTTTGGGATTCGGCGGCGAGCTCGCTTTCGGTGACCTCCAGCACCAGCTGGTCGGCCGGCCACCCGGTGCTGGCGAGAATCCCGGAAACCCGGTCGGCGTAACCGGTCTCCGCCAGCTCCAGCCCGCTGACGTTCACGTTCAACGTCAGATCCAGTTGGGCGAAGGTTTCCTGGAGCCGGGCGGCGTCGGCGCAGGCGCGGCGCAGCACCAGCTCATCGAGGTCCGCGATGAGGTCGTACTCCTCGGCGACCCGGATCAAACCCTCGGTGGTGACATCGGGCTGGGCATTGGACGACCAGCGCAGCAGCGCCTCCACGCCGACCGCTTTGCCGCCGCCTTCGCTGAGGCTGACGATCGGCTGGTAGTGCACGTCGAGCGCGCCGCGATCGATGGCCTCCCGCAGTTCCACCGCCAGCGGCAACTGCCGCGAGGACTCCAGGACGGTGCGGTTACGCCCGGCTTGCTTCGCCCGGTAGAGCCCGACGTCGGCGCGAGAGACCAGCAGGGAACCGGATTCGCCCGGCTGCCACGAGGTCACACCGGCCGAACAACCGGTCGTCACCGCGGCGCGCAACTGCTCGGTGAGCAGGATCGCGGCCTGCTCGGTGGTGTTCGGCAACAACAGCGCGAACGCGTCGCCGCCGTAGCGGGCGAGGATCTGTTCCGGCTGCAGCAGCCCCGACCAGGTGTCGGCGACCCGCTGCAGCACCGCGTCACCGGCGCGATGCCCGAGGTGATCGTTGATCTTCTGGAAGCGGTCGAGGTCGACCAGCACCAGTGAAAGTCCTTGTCCCGTGCGGGTAGCCAGTTCGATGGCGGAGTTCAGCCGGCGATCGAAACCGCGCCGATTGTGCAGTCCGGTGAGCACGTCGATATCGGCCTCGGACGCCATCCTGGTCAGGATTCCCACGACGACGCCGACGCCGAAGGTGACGCCCGCCGGGATCAAGCCGGACCACCACGGCAGGTCGCGCGTCGGCAGCACCCACAGGCACAGCACCACCGCGAACGCGATGTGCGCGGCGGCCTGGCTCCAGCGGAAGAACAGGGCCGCGTCGCAGGCGACGAACACATAGAACGCCGCGAGACTGATCGCGCCGACGGTATTGGGGAACGAATGCACCGCGATGGTCACCAGCACCGTCGCGATCGCGACGTAGGCATGGTGGATCCCGTGGGGTAATCGCGGTCCCCAGGCCAGCAACGTCAGGCCCAGCAGCAGCGCGATCGCTGCCGCTGCGCCGACCAGCGGTCGATTACCCTCCGAGCCCGGGGCGATGGCGGTGATCACCAAGCCCAGCACACCACCCATGACGTAGAACGCCCCGGTGGTTCGAGCCATAACCATTGCTGTCGCCAGCGCCGATGCCGCCCGCACCCGGGTTCGGGTATCGCCGCGCGCCCCGATTCCTCGCACGGGGAATAGCGTAAGGGCAATGATTCTCGGCGGTTGCCACATCAGGGGAAACTAGTCCGGCGAACTACGAGCTATTTACCTGCCGGCAACTTTGGGCGGCTCCAGCAGCTCGGTGCCGACGAACGGGACCAACGCCTGCGGCACCCGCACCGAACCGTCGGCCTGCTGGTGGTTCTCCAGGATCGCGACGATCCACCGGGTGGTCGCCAGGGTGCCGTTCAAAGTGGCTGCGATCTGCGGCTTTCCGTTCTCGTCGCGGTAGCGCACGGCCAGGCGACGCGCCTGGAAGGTGGTGCAGTTCGACGTCGACGACAGTTCGCGGTAGGTCTGCTGCGTGGGAACCCAAGCCTCACAGTCGAACTTGCGCGCCGCCGAGCTACCCAGATCACCCGCCGCGGTGTCGATGATGCGATAAGGCACCTCGACGGCCGCAAGCATTTCGCGTTCCCAGGCGAGCAGCCGCTGATGTTCGGCGTCGGCCTGCTCGGGCGTGGTGTAGACGAACATCTCCACCTTGTCGAACTGGTGCACGCGAATGATGCCGCGCGTGTCCTTGCCGTAACTGCCCGCCTCGCTGCGGAAGCACGACGACCAGCCCGCGTACCGCTTGGGGCCGGCGCTGAGATCGAGGATCTCGCCCGAGTGGTACCCGGCGAGCGGCACCTCCGAAGTGCCGACCAGATACAGATCTTGATCCGGCAGATGGTAGACCTCGTCGGCGTGCTGACCGAGGAACCCGGTGCCCGCCATGATCTCCGGGCGCACCAGCACCGGCGGAATCATCATGGTGAACCCGTTGGCCACCGCCTTCTGCGCCGCCAGCTGCAGCATGCCCAGCTGCAGCAGCGCGCCGTAGCCGGTGAGGAAGTAGAAGCGCGAACCCGACACCTTGGCGCCGCGTTCCATGTCGATCAGGCCCAGCGACTCACCGAGTTCCAGGTGGTCCTTCGGCTCGAAGTCGAACGTGGTCGGCGTGCCGACCGTTTCGAGCACGATGTAGTCGTCCTCGCCGCCCGCGGGCGCACCCTCCTGCACCACATTGGAAATGGCGCGGTGCGCTGCCTCGAGTTCCGCCTCGGCGGCGGCCTGCGCGGCCTCGGCCTCCTTGACCTTGACCGACATCTCCGTCGCCTGCGCGAGCAGGGCCGGACGCTCCTCCTTGGACGCCTTGCCGATCACCTTGCCCATCGCCTTGTGCTCGGCGCGCAGATTGTCGGCGGTCGCGATGGCGGAACGGCGCGCCACGTCGGCGGCCAGCAGGGCGTCGACGAGGGCCGGGTCTTCACCACGGGCGCGCTGCGAGGCGCGGACCGCTTCGGGGTCTTCCCGCAGGAGTCGGAGGTCGATCATGGACGATCAGCCTAGTCGGCGGCCCGAGGTGGTTTCACCTGGATATCCCGTGCCCGATTCCGGCCGATCTGCCCGGTTCCGGCCAGTTGATCATGCGTGACGCGCATAGTTGGCCTGTGGGCACGACTTTCGACGTAACGACCATCGACAACGCACTCGCCGATCTGGCCGCGGGCGAGAAAGTCTGGGCACAGACCTCGTTGCGCCGGCGCGGGGAACTGCTCGACGAGATCCATCAGCGGACCGGCCGTTTCGCCGAGGACTGGGTGCGGGCGGCCGGCACGATCAAAGACTTGGACCCGGCGTCGCCGCTGGTCGGCGAGGAATGGATGTCCGGCCCGCTGACCCTGTTGCAGGCCACCGCCGCGCTCTCGGAGACCATGACCGCGCTGGCGGCCGGTCGCAGCCCGCTCGACGGCGTCCGCCTCGGCAGCGCGCCGGGCGGCCGGGTCGCGGTGCCGATCCTGCCGCACGATCGCTACGACCGCCTGCTGCTCAGCGGTTTCCGCGGCGAAGTGTGGTTACGCCCCGGCGTGGACGCGGACACCGCGCGCCGCCGGGCCGGCCTGGCCCAACTCGACCCGACCACCACCCACGGCATCGGCGCGGTGCTCGGCGCGGGCAACATCACCTCGATCCCCGTGCTGGACGCGCTGTATGAGCTGTACGCGCACAACCGGGTGGTCGCGCTGAAGCTGAACCCGCTCACCGACCCGCTGTACACCGTCTTCGAGATGATCTTCGCGCCGCTGCTGGAGCTCGGCGTGCTGCGCATCCTGCTCGGCGGCACCGAAGCCGGCAGCTACCTGGTGCGCCACGCCGACGTCGCGCACGTGCACATGACCGGGAGCACCCAGACCCACGACGCCATCGTCTGGGGTACCGGCAAACGTGAACGGATGCAGCTCGACAAACCGATCACCAGCGAGCTGGGCGGTGTCTCCCCGACGATCGTGGTGCCCGGCGACTGGTCCGACGCGGATCTGCAATTCCAGGCCGAGCACATCGCCACCCAGCGACTGCACAACGGCGGCTACAACTGCGTCGCCGCCCAGACCGTCGTACTCAGCGCCGACTGGCCGCTGAAACACAAGTTCCTCAACGAACTCCGGGCCGCGCTGGAACTCGCGCCGCACCGCGCGCCCTACTACCCGGGCAGCGATCGCCGGGTCGCGAGCGCGCTCGAGTCCTACCCCGACGCCGAACAGCTCGGCCAGGGGCGCGTCCTGGTCGAGTTGCCGAACTCCGAAACCCCTTTGCTGCGCACCGAATACTTCGCCCCGGTCCTCGGGGTCGTCCAACTGCCCTACGCCGGCGGCGAATTCCTTGCTCGGGCCGTCGATTTCGCCAACAACGAGCTCACCGGCACGCTCGGCGCGAACGTGCTCGCCCACCCGGCGACGATCCGCCGGCTCGGCATCGCCTTCGACCGCGCCGTCGAACGGCTGCGCTACGGCGCCATCGCCGTCAACGCCTGGACCGGACTCGCGTTCCTGGCCCCGCGCGCGTCCTGGGGTGCGTTCCCCGGCCACACCCTGGCGGACGTGCAGAGCGGAATCGGCGTGGTGCACAACGCTTTCCTGCTCGACGACGTCGAGCGCACCGTCGTGCGCGGCCCCTTCCGGCCCGCGCCGCGCACCTTGCTGCACGGCGAACTGTCGCTGTCCCCGAAGCCGCCGTGGTTCGTCGGCAACAGCACCGCGGCGGCGACCGGGCGGAAACTCACGGAGTTCTACGCCTCATCGAACCCCGCCCGTCTGCCCGGCATATTCCTTTCCGCCATCCGCGGCTAGACCGGCCGCCATGACAGGTCGCGGTGTGCCGGGTCGTGGCACCGCGATGCGGACACTGCAATGATGGATCGCGATGTCTGAAGACGATGAGTACTCCCGGTACCCGGACCCCGAGCAGTCCTCGGGGTCGTCGTCGCGTGCCGAGGCGCTGCGGGATCAGCTGATCATCGACCGCAAGGTCCTCAACGACGGCAAGGTGCACCTGCCCGCGCCGACCCTGCGCTGGGTGCTGCTCACCATCGCGGCGGGCGCGGTGGTCGCCTCCCTGGTGGGCGTGTTCATCACCGGCTTCGACAACGAGAACGGCCTGGAGGCGCACAACCCGGCCGCGCCCGTGGATACCGTGCTGGACAAGGAATTCGGCACCGCCGCCGCCGGCGACTGTCTGAGCTGGACCAAGGCCGACCGCTCCGATCTGGTGAAGGTCGCCTGCTCCAACAAGCACCTGTTCGAGGTGGCTTCCGACATCGACATGAGCAAGTACCCGGGCGTCGAATTCGGGCCCGGCTCCCGTTTCCCCGATTCGCTGCGCCTGACCGAACTCAAGGAAGAACACTGCGTGCCCGCGGTGCAGCAGTACATGAAGGGGAAGTTCGATCCGCGCGGCCGCTACGTCGTCGGTCTGATGTACCCGAGCCCCGACGGCTGGAAGCACGGCGATCGCACGCTGCGCTGCGGACTCCAGTTCTCCGGCAGCACCGGCACTCCGCTGCCGTCCACGGGCAGCGCGACCGAGCACGACCAGTCGAAGGTCTTCGAACCGGGGACCTGCCTGGGCATCAACCAGAACCTGCCCACCGATCCGGTCGACTGCGCCCAGTCGCACTCGGTGGAGATCGTCTCGACAGTCGATCTGGCCGCGCACTTCCAGGGTCCGCCGCCCGCCAAGGAAGAGCAGGACAGGTTCGTCGAGGAAGAATGCTCGCGCACCTCGACCGATTATCTCGGCTCGCCCGATGCCATTCGGAACAAGACGCTGACACTGTTCTTCGACTACATCGACGCCCGGAGCTGGCTGGCCGGCAGTCGCAAGCTGGACTGCATGATCGGCAAGGGCACCGACCGGGAAGGCTTCGCGCCGATCCAGGGCTCGGCCCGCGGGGAGATCCTGATCAACGGTCAAGCCCCGGTGCCGCCGCCGAATTCCGGTCGCTCGACTCCGGCTCCGCTGCCCGGCGCGGCGCCGCTGCCGCCGCAGCCGCAACCCAGGTAGGAATTCGTCATGCCGGTCTCCATGTCCGACACCAGGTTCGAGGAACTGGTCGGTGATGCCCTCGATCGGATTCCGCCGGAACTGGCCCGTGCGATCGACAATGTGGTGATTCTGATCGAGCCTCGCAATCCGGAGGATCCACAATTACTCGGTCTCTATCACGGGATCGCACTGACCGATCGGGTCGACAGTCAGTACGGCGGGGTACTGCCCGACACGATCACCATCTACCGCAACGCGATCCTGGACATCTGCGCTGATGACAAAGAGGTCGTCGACGAGGTCGCGATCACCGTGATCCATGAGATAGCGCACTATTTCGGGATTGACGAAGACCGGCTGCATGAGCTGGGATGGGGATAATCTTGTTCGAGCTTGCGGGTTCATTAAGAGCTGGGCAAGATCGCTGAAAGAAGTAGGGGATTCGATGGAACCGATCGCAGAGCTATCGCGTCCTATCACTCGAAGGGGGAATTCTCGTGGTTCCGCCCATTTGCCGCCACTAGAAGGAGTCGAGTCATGGTTGGCCTGGTAAACATCACACCCGAAGCCGTCCTCCTCGCTGCCGCGGAGCTGGATCTGCTCGCCGATCGGCTCGCTGCCGCCGGTGCGATCACCGCCCCCGCCACGCACGTCGTCCCCTCCGGCGCCGAGGAAGTCTCCTTGCTCGCCGCGAACCACTTCAACAAGGCCGCCGGCAGCCACGACCGGGTCGTCGCACAGGGTGTGCTCGAGCTGCACCACGCCGCCAACGTGCTGCGTGCCCAGCTCGCCGCCCACATCTCCGAGGACGCGGCGAAGGCGAGCATCATGAGCGCCGTCACGAACACCATCGTCTAGGCCGCGGCGTCAACCAGTACTGATCACAGGGGAGAAATAAGCATGACCGCAGGTATCACCGGGGTGTTCTGGCTGCCCCGCATGGCCGAAGCCAACTCCATCGCACTCAACGCGGGCGCGCACGCCGTCCCGATCTCCGCCGCCTCCTCCGCCTGGGGCGCGCTGAGCGGCGTCTGGCTGGAAGCCACCGCCACTGTTTCCCGCGTCGTCGCCGAACTCGGCGTCGGCATGCAGGGCGTCAACGGTATGAGCGCGATCGGGAAGCTCGCCGGATTCACCGGCTGGGCCGAGCAGCAGAGCGTGATGGCCGCCGCCCTGAGCGCCAAGACCGCCGCCAACGCGGCCGCGTACACGGTGGCCTCGCTCGCCATGCCGAGTCTGCCGGAGATCGTGGCGCTCAACACCGCTCGCGCGGCGTCGCACACCACCGGCGGCGCGCTGCGCGGTGACGCCGAGGCGCTCGAGGCCGCCAAGGCCGCGATGGATCTGCGTGCCGCACTGACCATGGAGACCTATGAGGCGGCCACCACCGCTCAGGTCACCACCCCCGGCGAGTTCTCCGACCCGCCGCACATCGCCGAAGGCGCCGGCGCCGCCGATCCCGTGGGTATGGCGCTCAGCGCGGTCTCCGCGGCCGTGCAGAACGCGGGCGGCGCCGTCACCCAGGTCGCCAATGTCGCGGGCTCGGTGGCCAGCACCGCCGTCGGCACCGGCGCCAACCTCGCCGGCGCGGCCGTTTCGGCGGTCACCGCGCCGGCCGCCGCCGGCACGGCGATGGTCGCACCGGCCGCTACCGCCGTCGCCACCCCGGCCGCCGCGGTCACCGTCGCGTCCACCGTGGGTGCCAGCACGGTCCAGCTGCCCGCCGGCTGGGGCACCCCGTCCACGATGGGCGGCGCCGGCTTCACCTCCATGCCCAGCAGCAGCGGCATGCGGATGGAGACCACCGCCACCCGTCCGGCGTCCACGCTGAACAGCCCGCTGGTCCCCAACCGCACCACCAATGACGAGGACGAGGAGCACGAGCGCAAGGCCGCCGTCGATCTGCAGGACGACCAGTTCACCGATGGTCGTTTCATCGCCGACGGTGTGATCGGCGCGGGCACCGGGCAGAATAAGTGACCATTCTGGGCGCGGGCCCCGGCCCGTCGACGCTCGGGAGCGTCGTGTTGTCGCTCGACGAGATGCAGTTTCTCATGGAGAAACTGGAGCTCGACGAGATGCCCGTGGTGCTCCAGGCCATGGGCCGCTACGACGACCAGGCAGCTCACGACGCGGCGATGGCCGTGGCCGCCCAGTCCCTCGACGACCGGGATCTCCTGGTCGATCGAGCGGTGCACAGCGAACTCGAAGACAGGCTGCGCGTGCTCTACCGGCCGCACTGGGTGCTCGCGCTGCGCCTGGTCGTGGAAGGCGCGATCAGCCGACTGTGCCTGGCGAAGGGTGACGACCTCGCGGTTCTCGCCCTTCGCGGGCCGGAGTCCTATGTCATCAGCACCGTCGACGACGATCTGCCCGGTCCGATCATCGCGGCCCTCGGCACCGCCGAACCGCTCGAACTGTCCGGCATGAACGCCGAAACCGAGTTGCTCGCGGAGATTTTCGGCGACACCGGAGACGCGGCGGCCACCGCGACGCGGCTGGCGAAGGTCTGCAACCCGAACCGGGACGCGCAGGTGCTCGCCTCGGCGCTGGTGGAAGTCCATTCGCACGCCCAGATTTCAGCGGTGGTGTACGGCGACGGCACCCGCGATATCTCCGACAATCACATCGCCGTCTTCAACACCCGCGGCGGGCGATTCATCGTCACGGCCAGCCTCGCCGAGGACGGCACCAAATGGTCGTCTATCAGCAACGGCACCAATGCCCGGCTGCGCCAAGCCTTGCTCGACCTGATGAACACGCTGCCGGAGCGCCAGGAGTTCCCGCCCACGGCGAAACTCCAGTAGTGACAAGCACTTTCACCCCGTCGCAGGCGACCGCGGCGGGGTGATTTGTTTCTAGCCCATCGGGTCGTCCTGGGTGGGGGCGGCCTGATAGCTGAACGGTGGCGTGAAACGGCCCCAGCGGGCGCAATCCCACCCGCCGTCGGAGCGTGGGACCAATTCGATGGTCTCGGTGTTGTCCAGGTGGTTGTTGGTGGTGAACGGCGGGGCCACACCGGCGAGCATGCGTCCGATCAAACGCATTGCGGCGCCGTGGTTCACGAGCAGGATGTCACCGGTGGCCTCGGCGGTCAGGTACTCGGTGCGCAGGTCCTCGATGATCGGGACGAAGCGTTCCAGCACCTCGTGGCCGGTTTCGCCGCCGGGGACCCGCTGGGACAGGTCGCCCTCGTGCCAGGCGTGGTAGATGTCGAGGAAGATGTCGTGTGACCGACTGTCGTTGCGCCCCTCGAGATCACCGACCTGGACCTCGTGCACACCCTCCAGCACCTGGACGGGCACACCGGTGGCCGCTTCGATATAGCCGGCTGTCTGTCTGGCCCGCAGCGCCGCCGAGCAGAACAGCGCACGCGGCGGCGCGGCCAGATTCGCACCGAATGTTTTCGCTTGTGCCGCACCACGTTCGGTGAGCGGTAAGCCGGGCACGCGGGTAT
Source organism: Nocardia goodfellowii (assembly GCF_017875645.1). NCBI lineage: Bacteria > Bacillati > Actinomycetota > Actinomycetes > Mycobacteriales > Nocardiaceae > Nocardia > Nocardia goodfellowii. The sequence continues at coordinate 1,258,997 of NZ_JAGGMR010000001.1, forward strand.
CGAGGATTTTGGCGACATTGCCTTCGGTCTCGCCGTGCCGGACCAGAATCAGCTTGCTCATAGGTCGGCCACCCCTTTCCGCAATTGCGTCAACCATTCCGCCGCGTCTTCGTCGGACGGGGGCGGGGCTCCGGTGGCCGAGGTCGCCGGCCAGGAACCGAGAAACCGGATCCGCGCGGTGCGATGCAGCGCCTTGAGCGCTTCCGCCACCGCGGTGTCGTCGATGTGCCCGACACAGTCCAGATAAAACCGGTAGGTGCCGAAACTCGTTCGGGTAGGACGGGATTCGATACGGGTCAGATCGATGCCGCGGGTCGCGAACTCGGCGAACGCGCGCATCAGCGCGCCCGGCTCATTGGCCAGCTCGAGCACGATCGAGGTGCGGTCGGCGCCCGTCGCGGTGGGCGCGACGCACGGCCGGGTGACCAGCACGAACCGGGTGATCGCCTGTTCGTGATCGGCCACTCCGCCGGCGAGTGCGGTCAGGCCCAGCCGCTCGCCCGCCAGCGCGGTGGAGACCGCCGCGTCAGCGAGGCCCGCCGCGACGTCTTCGGCGGCGGCCGCGTTCGAGGCGGAGGTGTAGAGCTGAGCCTCGGGCAACTCCCGCGCGACCCATTCGCGCACCTGCGCGGCGGCCACCGGATAGGCGGCCAGCGTGCGCACCTCGGCCAGCCGGGTGCCGGACCGGGCCAGAATCGTGAAGGTGACTTCGAGTTCGGTCTCCGCGACGATCTGCAACCGGGGCCCGATGGCGAGCGAATCCAGCGTCGCCGAAATCGAGCCCTCGACCGAACTCTCGATCGGCACCACCGCGCCGTCGACCTTTCCGGCCCGGATCAACTCCAGCGCCGCCCCTTGGCTGGGCGCGGCAATTCTCCGCACCGTCCCCTCGAAGGCGCCAGAGGATTCGAGCTTGGCCAAAGCCATCTCGGTGAATGTTCCGGAAGGACCGAAGTACGCGATACGCGGCACGCCTACGACATTACTTGCGTCCGGAAGGGATGCTCCGGGATCGCGGGCTAATCCTGGGCAAGAATCCGGAGCGCCCGGGTCACGTCCGCTACCGCATCGGTTTCGACCGCGAGCAGCACACCGCGCACCGCCTCCACCGCGGGCGGTTTCAACCCGGTCAGAAAGCCGATATCCGGCTCCGCGAGTGCGGCCCGAATGTCCTCCCCGCACAGTGCCGCCACGGTGGCCGCGACGACCGCCACGGCCCGTTCCCCGCTGCCCGTCCGAGCGACGAAACCGGAGTCGGCGTGCGCGACTCCGGCCAGGAAATCCGCGAGCTCCGCGTCCGGAACGTCGACGTCGACCACCGGCGCTGACCCTCGATAGTCGGCGACAACCAAACCCTCCACCAGACCGCGCCGGGAAGGCACCGTCAGTGCCACCAGCACCGGCTCACTCTTCCCAGATCCATCCACACACCCACCGTAACAACCGTGGGCGTCCCGATTCCCGTGAGCCATGACTACTTGCACGGCCGCCATGGCTCCCCCCGACAGCGTTGTCTCGCATGTCTTTTCGTCGGTTCACCGACATGCTCGCGGCGTCACGCCTGGCATGCCGCGCGCGCGGTGACGCGCGGTCGCTGGCAGTGGTGTGTCGTCGCGAGCGGACGGTCAGCAACTTGCGGCACAAAGCCTTTCGTCCCCCTGCGGACGTTCCGGTGCCGACCGCAGACTGCGCACCGCGCCCGGCGTGCATAAGAAATCGCGGTGAAAGGTTGCGGAAGTGATCTTCGTGACTTAGCTTAGGTTTACCTAATTTCACCGCCGTCTTCCTCGGAGGTTTGCATGCCGACTTCGACCATCGCGCCGACGACCGCTGAGCGGGTGCGGAGCGCGTGCGCCCACGCCGAGCAGGCGGTCCTGGCCCTGCCCGGCGTCGATCCGACACCCACCACCGTGCACTACCTGCGCGAATGCGGTGACGTGGTGATCGCGGTGCCCTCCGCTTCGGTGGCCGCCGTGCTCGTCGGGAACGCCCGCGCCGGCGGGTCGGCGGCGGTGCTGGAGCTCACCGATCACGCCCCGCTGCCGTTGCGGGAGCCGGTGCGATCGCTGGTGTGGTTGCGCGGATCGGTGCGATCGGTGCCCATGCAGGCGCAGCGCGCGCTGGCGGGCGAGGTCGCCAAGGAGCACCCGCATCCGGAACTGCTGGATGTCGGCCACACCGCGACGCTGCTGCGGCTGGTGCTGGAGTCGGCCGTGATGGCGGATTCCACCGGCGCGGAATCGGTGTGTGTCGACCAACTGCGCCTGGCTCAGCCGGATCCGTTCTGCGGCATGGAATCCGCGTGGTTGCAGCACCTGGACGAGGACCACGCCGACATCATCGCGCAACTGGCCCGGCACCTGCCGCCACGACTGCGCACCGGCGCCGTGCACCCGCTCGCCATCGACCGCTACGGCCTCACCCTGCGCATCGAAGGTCACGACGGCGACCACGATTTCCGCCTCCCGTTCAACGCGCCCGCCGACGACATCGAATCGCTCAGCCGCGCTGTCCGGACGCTCGCGGGATGCCCGTTCCTCAACGGACTCCGCCGAATCTAGTTCCCGGGCAAGGGGTCCCGCGGCTCGGAATTGGCGCTCAGCCAGCCCGCGACCATCACCGCCGCCTCGTCGATCAGCTTCGACCGGTCCAGGTGCGCGGGCGCGTCGATGCCGATGCGGAGGCTGGTGGCCAAGCCGACGCTCACCATGACGTAGGCCTTGATGTCGAGCTCGTCGTCCGGCAGGGGCCCGAGTATGTGGAGTAGATAGGCCCGGGTCAGTACCAGTAGGCGGCGCTCCAGTTCGCCGAAGCCGAGGCCGTCCAGAGTCGCTCCGGCCGAGAGCGCGCGCACCAGCGCGCGGTGTTTGGTCAGCGTGCCGACGATGCCGTGCAGACTTCGATTGAAGGATTCGCGCACGTCCAGCGACATCCCGGTAAGCACCGCGGTGGTGAAGTCCTCTTCCAGTTCCGCCAGCAGCCGCAACCGGAGCTGCTCCAGTATTTCCTCCTTGTCGGCGAAATAGCGGTACAGCGTGCCGATGCTCATGCCCGCGTGCTCGGCGATCCGGTTGGTGGAGGTATTCGCCACCCCGCGTTCTGTGAAAAGTCGAGTAGCCGACGCCAGTACCCGCTCGACGGATTCCCGTGAACGTTCCTGACTGGGCTGTTTACGCCGAACGGCCATGCGGAAAATGCGAGTAGAAGTCGAGCATTTACTCATCTTAGGCTGCGTTATGGCCGCAGAACCAAGAATTCCCACCGAGTTCCGCTACTGGGACCACCTCGACGATCCGAAAGTCCAGCGCGCCCGCCGCCTCTGGCAACGCCTGTTCGGTTTCGACCCGCAACCCTCCGACGACCTGGTCCGCGCCTTCGGCCAGGCCTACTATCAGGCCGATCCGGTCGCGGAGGCGTTCGTCGACGAGGTCTACCTGGGCCCGGCCGGCCCGCGTGCCGGACGTGAAATGCTGGATCGCGCACTGGAATTCGGGGTCGACGCGGTCGACGACGCCCCCGCCTCGCTGATCCGGCTGTTCGAGGAGTTCGAGACCCCGCCGGACTGGCTCGATCAGGAGCTCGTCGACCTCGGCGCGAAAGTGTTCCGGCGCTGGGGCACCTCGGTGTTCAGCTTCGCCACCACCAGCACGCTGGAGATGTATTCGGAGAGTTCCATCGCCAAACCGCTGTCCTACACGGGCGGCTACGCGGGCGACCGCGCGCACAAACGTCAGCTGGAGACGGTCCGATTCTGGATCGACGTCTCGGAGCCGGGCGGACTGGCCCTCGGAGCGCGCGGCCGGCAAACGGCGATGCGGGTGCGGATCATGCACGTCTTCATCCGCCGCAAGCTGGTGCAGCGACCGGAATGGGACGCGACCGCGTGGGGTGTGCCGATCAGCGTCGGCGACGCGACCTTGACTCTGATGGGCGGCAGCGTCGTGCCCGGCTTGGCGCTCTGGAGCGTGGGACACACGACCACGATCCGCGAAATCGAGGCGACCCTGCATTTCTGGCGGTATGTCGGGCACCTGCTCGGCGTTCGGCCCGAGTGGTATCCGCGGGATTTCCGGGAATCGGTGCGGCTGATGTTCGCGGCGTTCGTCAAACGCGCGCACACCGCCGGGGCGGACGGCGCCGAACTGGTGGAGTCCTATCTGCCCGCTTTCGCGCCGAAGCCGGGCACACCCTGGCACAAGCGGATCCGAGACGAACTCAACTACCGCGTCCAGATCGGTTACACCGGTTTCTGGTTGCCACCCGCCACCTATGCCGCACACAACATGCCGCGGCGTTTCCCGTGGGTGCTGCATCCCCTGGTGCAGTTTCCGTTCCAGCTGACCGCGGAAGCGGCACGGCGACTGATCCCCGGTCTGGACGAAGTGGCGGACCGGGTACAGCGCTACCGGCGAGAAGCCTGGTATCGCAACGAGGTCGGGGACGCCGCCGCGGAATTCCGTCCAGTACAGGAGTTCCGGCGCTGACTCCCCTAGATTCGACGGCATGCGTGCTGAGTCGGGGTCGGACGAGAGCGAGTTGACCGAGCGGGAGCGGCTCGGGATCCGGCTCGAGCTCGTGGTGGTGCTGATCGTCACCTTCGGTCTCAGCGGGATGAGCGCGGCGCTGTCACTGGTCGAGAGCGCGTTGTCGCCGGGCGGTGTCGGCGGCCAGACCATGAAACTCAATCCGTCACGGTCCGCGCAATCGGTGCTGGACCTGCTGTTTCAGCTGCTGGGTGTGCTGCGCCTGCTCGGCTGGGCGGCGCTGGGGCTGTATCTGTTGTGGCGCAGCGGGATCGGTCCGAAGGCGATCGGATTGGCGCGGCGGGTGCGGTGGCGGCAAGACGTGCTGCCGGGTCTGGGTTTGGCGGCGCTGATCGGAATTCCCGGACTCGGGCTGTATCTGACCGCGCACGCGCTCGGGATGAGCGTGACGATCGTGCCCGCGTCGCTCGGCGAGCACTGGTGGCGGTTGCCCGTGCTGGTACTGGCGGCGTGCGCGAACGCGGCGGCCGAGGAGATTCTGGTGGTCGGCTATCTGCTGACCCGGTTGCGCCGATTGGGCTGGACGGAGAACAGGTCGCTGTTCGCCTCGGCGCTGTTGCGCGGCAGTTATCACCTGTATCAGGGCGTGGGTGGCGGAATCGGCAATGTGGTGATGGGTGTGATCTTCGCCCGGTTCTGGCAGCGCACCAACAGGTTATGGCCGCTGGTGCTCGCGCACGCCACCATCGACACCGTCGCCTATGTCGGGTACACATTCCTGCACGGCCACGTGAGCTGGTTGCCGTAACGGAATCCAGCTGGTTCGGTATCAATAGAGGACGGCTATCTGTCGTTCGCGAGCCGCTTCCCCCAGCGTGCGCCCCTCCGATCAGTAAAGTCAGTGTGATGAACGGCGACGACCACCAGCGAAGCAACCGACCACGCCGGATGCCGCCGCCCGACTACGTTCCCGGATCAGCGGGCGCACAGCATGCGAAGCCCACGGAAGTCTTGCGACGCGACGGCCGGGCCTATGAGCCACCGCAGGCCTACTCGCAGATGCGCCGGCAACAGGCCCCGCCGCCACCACCGCGCCGCACGCACGCGCCCACGCAGCAGCCACAGCCCTACCACGAGCCCGCGCCACGACAGCGTCGTCAGCCACCACCACCTCCGCCGGCCGCACCGCCGACCCGCCGGGAACGCGAGCCGCGTCCGCCGCGCGCCCGCCGCAAGCGGCACCCGTTCCGCTGGTTTCTGATTTTCTTGCTGGTCTTCGTCGTCGGGTCCGTCGCCGGTGTCATCCACCTCGACGGCAAACTCCAGCGCATCGACGCGCTCGCCGATTACGAAGGCCGCGTGGGTGATACGCCGGGCACCAACTGGCTGCTGGTCGGCTCCGACTCCCGCACCGGCCTCACGCCGGAGCAGGAAAACGAACTCGCCACCGGCGGTGACGTGGGCAGCGAGCGCACCGACACGATCATGCTGATTCACGTCCCGAAGTCCGGCGGCACCACCATGGTCAGCCTGCCCCGCGATTCCTACGTCTCCATTCCGGGTTACGGTCGCGACAAACTCAACGCCGCCTTCACCTTCGGTGGCGCGCAGTTGCTCGTGCAGACCGTGGAAATCGCGACCGGCCTGCACATCGACCACTACGCGCAGATCGGTTTCGCCGGTTTCGCGGGCATCGTGGACGCGCTCGGCGGCATCGACCTCTGCGTCCCGACTCCCATCGACGACCCGCTGGCCGGGATCAACCTGGATGCCGGCTGCCAAAAGCTCGGCGGTGCCGAGGCTTTGGGGTTCGTGCGCTCCCGTGCGACGGCGCTGGCCGATATCGACCGGATGAACAATCAGCGCCTGTTCATGTCAGCGCTGCTGAAGAAGGCGACCAGCTGGTCGACCCTGATCAACCCGTTCAAGTTGTGGCCGCTGGCCAGCGATACCGCGAAGTCACTGAAGGTGGACGAGGGCGATCACCTGTGGCATCTGGGCCGGCTGGGCTGGGCGTTACGCGCCGACACGGTGACGACCACGGTGCCGATCGGCGGCTTCGACAACACCGCCAGCGGCAACGTGCTGGTGTGGGACAAGACGAAGGCGAGCGAGTTCTTCGAGGCGCTGGCTTCCGATCAACCCGTGCCGGAGGCGCTGCTCACCCGGTAACGTCGACCACATGGCCGGTACCGAGTCTTTCCCCGTCCTGCTTCGCGATCAGATCCGGCACGGCTTCACCGCTGCCCAGCAGTGTCTCGCCGCCGCGGTCTATTTCGATTCCCACCGCCTGCCACAGCTGGCGCAACACTGTTATCACCGCTCCGAGCAGCACCGCGCGCATGCTCTGCGGATGATCCAGTACCTGCTGGACCGGGAGCTCGAGGTGCGAGTGGGCAGTCTGGACGAGGTCCAGCCCGATTTCGAATCACCGCGCGCGGCGCTGGCCTTCCTGCGGCAGGCCGAGGTCGTGCACACCGAACAGATCACCGAGCTGGCCGGCGCGGCGCGCGCGACGAACGATTATCTCGGCGAGCGGTTCGTGCAGTGGTTCCTCGAGGAGCAGGTCCAGAATGTCGCCCGGATCAATACGCTGCTGACGGTGCTGGATCGGGGCGCGGGCGACCTGTTCGATGTCGAGGAGTTCGTCGCCCGCGAGTTGCGGACGCCCGCGCCGAAGGTGGATCGGAATGCACCGAAAATGGCGGGCGCGGCAAAGAATATTTAGGAATGGCTGACCTCAATAAGGCTCGACTCAATAAGGCTGCACTTGGATGACACGCGCTCTGACCAGCGTTAATGTGTCCCTCATGTCCAGCCACCCAGAGACCCCGCGCAGCAAATTCCACAAACTGCTTCACGACCAGATCCGGCATGAATTCAATGCCGAGCATCAGTACATTGCGATCGCGGTGTGGTTCGATAACGCGGACCTGCCGCAGCTGGCGAAGCGCTTCTACGCCCAAGCGGTGGAAGAGCGCAACCACGCCATGATGATCGCGCAGTACTTCCTGGATCGTGATCTCAGCGTCGAACTCACCGGAGTCGATGCCGCCAAGTCCTCGTTCAAGAATGTGATCGATCCGATCCAGCTCGCGCTCAAGCAGGAGAAGACGGTCACCGACCAGATCATCCAGCTTGCCAGCACCGCCCGCGAAGAGGGCGATTACCTGGGCGAACAGTTCATGCAGTGGTTCCTCAAGGAGCAGGTCGAAGAGGTTGCCGCGATGCACACCCTGCTCAATGTCGCCGAGCGGGCCGGCTCGAACCTGTTCGATCTGGAGAATTTCATCGCCCGCGAAATGAGCGGTCCGTCGGATGCCTCCGGTGCGCCCTCGGCCGCCGGCGGCTCGCTGTAAAACAGCCTTCGAGACAACTCAGGCCCAGCTCTTCGCGACGAGCTGGGCCTGAGTCGTGGGCAATAGTCTTATCAGGCTTTGGCGCTCAGCGAGCTGAGCAGCGTGACGAGCAGGGTGAGAATGCCGGAAGCGGATCCAGAATCCATAATGTGCCTTCTTTCCTCATCTTTCGGTGAGGTTGGTCCTCACCACCACCAGCTTTCGGTGATGGGGAGAACCTAGCCGAGCACAAGTCCGAAAGAAGTGTTTTTCACAAAATTCTTCCGGCAAATTTTGGACCTGTCACGGCCGGTGTCAGCGCAGTGTCACCTGGCGCGAACGCAATCCGTCGCGGGAACGACGCTCCTCCGCGGTCATCGGCGCGTCATCGGCCAGCGCCGCCGCCAACCGCACACCGAACTCCTTTGCCGGGGTTTCCCATTCGGTCGGGTGCAGCTCCGAATCCAGATCGAACACCGGCACCAGCAGACCGTGCGTGCGGAACGACCCCGCGAAGCGGGATCCCTCGCCCAGGGTCAACTCGCCCTTCGCGTGCAGCCGGGCCAGCGCGAGCATCAGATCGTCCTCGTTCTCGGGACGGACCCAGCGCAGATGCGCCTTGTCTCCGGCGTCGACCCACCAGGCCGCGCCGATCGCGTCGGGACCGAGAGTCAAACGCGCGGAAGGCATGATCGCCTGCTTGGCCTGCTCGATGGTTGCGGCGACCTGCGGGTCCGGCGTGACACCCTCGGGCACCCACCAGTCGAAGTCCTGATGCACGGTGAGTTCCAGATCCGCGCCGGGGTCGAGGACGTCGGCCAGGCGCGGGCCGCCCTCGATCGCTTCGGCGGAGGTCAGCGATTCGCCGGGCTCGGCGGACTGGGTCCACAGAATGGCGGCGGCCATGTCGGCGCTCGGATCCGCACCCTGGAACTGCACCTGGGTGCCGACGAACCCGATCTCCTGCTCACCGGCGCGCACCAGCGCGGCCACCGCGCCCGGCAGCACCGTCGCCAGCACGACCGACCGCTCCGCGGCCACACCCGGCGCCAGCTTCAAGGTCGCGGTCGCCGACGGCACGAACTCCCGCAGCGCCACCAGATCGCATTCGGCGGCCAGCCCCTCGAAAGGACGCGTCACGGCTTGCGCCGCCTGTTCCAGCGCTGCCTTCCGCTCGGCGAGACGCTGCGCCCGGTTCCCTCCGGGCTTAGGTTGATTGCGCTTGCTCTTACCCACGAAGGGTCAAACTACAGCGTGCGGGAGCGGTGTTCACTACGCCCTCCATGGTTACCCGGCGCGCCATGGTTACGCGGCGGCGAGCAGAGCTTTCGTGCGGCCGGGATGGTTGGTGGCGACCCAGCTGACGCCGAGGTCGGCACACAGGCGCACGTCCTGCGGGTCGTCGACGGTCCAGCAATAGGTGGCGCGACCGGCGGCGGCCGCTTTGTCGACGAGTTCGGGGTGTTCGCGCAGGGTTTTCACCGACGGGCCCACGGCGGTGGCGCCGACCGTGGTGGCCGCGCCGCCGCCGAGGTAGCGAGAGGACTCACCGAGCAGCACAGTCGGCAACAAAGGCGCGGAGCGACGGATACGCCAGACCGCGGTAGCCGCGAAAGACATGACGACAGCACGCGAATGGTCGGCCGAGGCCGGGGTGGCGATGCCGAACCGCTGGAGCTCGGCGAGCAGTTTGTTCTCCACCAGGGCGCCGTAGCGGACCGGATGCTTGGTCTCGATGAACAGCTTGGTCGGGCGGCTGCGCCAGTCGAGCACCAGCTCGATCAGTTCGGCGAGGGTCAGCACGTCGGCCGGTGCGTCCTTACCGCCGAAGTCGAGCTCCCGCAGCTCGTCCAGCGTCATTTCGCTGACCAGGCCGGTGCCGTCGGAAGTCCGGTCGACGGTGCGGTCGTGCACGCAGACCAGCTGCCCGTCGCGGGTGAGCCGGACATCGCATTCCACGCCGTCCGCGCCTTCCTGGAGCGCGAGTTCGTAAGCGGCGAGCGTGTGCTCGGGTCGCGCCGCCGACGCCCCCCGATGCGCCACGACGAACGGTGCGCGATTGCCCTGGCTCACTTGGCCATAACCTCCTGGTCTTCAACTTTCGCCTGACCCGCGCCCGGGTGCACCGGTTCGATGACGGGCACGGCCGCGTCGGCGGCGACCACCCAGCGGCGGGCGAGTTTGGTGCGGCCCAGCAGATCCCGGCCCGCGAACAGGCGTACCACCCACAGTGTGAGCACCGCGACGCCGGCGGCGACCAGGTCGGTCCAGACCATGAACAGCACGCCGTCGGCTTGGGCCTGCAACGAATCCGCTGTCCGCCAGAGCAGGGCGGCCGCCGCCATGGCGCCGCCGAGAATCCAAGCGCACCACCAGACGCGGATCGCGCGCAGGGTTCGCGGATCATCCCGCTGCCGTGCCAATTCGGTGAGAAACACTCCGGGCCACAGCAGATTGACCCCTGGAATCACACAGCCCAGCGTCAGTGTGCGCGCCGACCGCGGATCGCTGCGGCCGGCGCTCGCGAACGTCGCCGCGCGCGTCTCGATCAGCCAGCCGATCAGCGCCACCGCGGTGAGCAGCGCGAAAACCGATGCCAGTACGGCCGATCCGATGACGAGCGCGTCGGACGCGCGCAGCAGCAGCGGTTCGATCAACCGGGTGCGGTTGCGCAGCAGGATCCCGTAGCGCCCCAGCTCGGCGGCCGAGGCCAGCGCGAACAATCCGGCGGTGACGAGGAGCAGGGGTTCGACCCGCTCGGTCCACCGCTGCCACCTGGTGCGCGGCGCGTCGGCGGTGCGCGGCGGCGGGTCGATCAATCCCCAGCGCGGGATGTGAGTGTATTTCGGTGTGCCGGCTTGGGTTCCGGACCGGCCGCCCGCGGGCCGCCGGGGACGGTGGTCGGGCCGCCGGGCGATCCACCGATAGTTACGGCGTTCCGGGGGCGCGTCGATGGGCGCGGGCGAGAGGAGGACGCCCCGGCAGCGCGGGCACCAGTGCATCGGGGTCGATTGCACGGCCCAGCGCGCGCCGCAGCGCGCACAGGGTTGCACCACGCTCATGGGCTTACTCCCTTCGGGTACGGCAGACGGCGAATGCGGCGGCATATGTCAGTAGATCTTCGCCTGGTGATCGCCCTCGGCCACCAGCGGGCGGCCCTGCTGCTGCCAGGCCACCATGCCACCGTTCACCTGGATGGCGTCGAACCCGACATGCGCGAGGTATTTGGCCACTTCGATGGAACGGCCGCCCTGCCGGCACACGACGTAGAGGTCGACGTCGAATTCCAGTTCGTCGAGCCGAGCCGGCACGTCAACCATCGGGATGTGGATCGCGCCCGGCGCGTGCCCGAGTTCCCATTCGTCGTCCTCACGCACGTCGAGCAGGATGGGCCCCGGCTCGCCGCGCACGGGGTTGTCGAATTCGGCGGGCACGGCCTCCACCGGCACCGACGGTACTTCCGGGCTTGTCACATTCCCGATCCTGCCATGTCGGCCGAGCAAACGCCCCGGTGAAGTCGGGGCGGAAACCAAACCGTCGATAATCGACTCTCGGTACGTTCTTGCCCCGAAGACCCTATCGGGCAGCCTGCCCAAGCCGACCTGTGCATATCTCCCTCGGAGTTATCCACATAATCCACAACCTCATCCACAGGTTAAGACTTGTCGATCCGCAGCCGGGGTTTCCTTCAGCGCTGCGAACGATCGATCCGGGACTCCCCTCCTGAAATCCCGGAGCGATCATCCGCCGGTGGGTGCGGGAACCCGCACGGGGCCCGACAACTACTTGGACGCCGGCACCGCCGGTTCGGTTCCCCCGGAAACGAGAACGACTGGGAAAAAGTGAAATACCAGGTTCCACAAGGTCGTATCGGTAGCCTTGATGCATGAACGTGAGCAGGGGGCTACTCGACGGATTGGACACCACCGGACTCAACACCGCTCTGTCCGAGGCGACTTGCCTCGGCCTGGATGTCGACACCAAGGCGCGTGAGCTGCGCCTGCAACTCGAGGTGCTGACACTTCCTGCCAAAGGGCAGGCCAGTGATGATTTTCCAGTGCAACTGACCTTCACCGGGGTCAGCCGAGTCGCGGCGTCCCTGCGCATGCAGCGCTGGGACGACGTGGAGCCGCAGGTGCTACCGCTGCAGCTCGACGGACTCCACGACGCCATCCGCAGCTTCGGCGGCGGCCGGCTGCACGGCTGGGAGTTCATCGATCTCGACGACACCGGCTGGGCGCTGTGGCGCGAGTTGCTCAGTTTCGACACCAAGTTCGATGACCACATCTCCTCGCACGTGTTGGAGTTCTCCCAGGAGGAGGGCATCGATCCGCGCGAACTCGACATCCGGGTGTGGTTCGACAACATGACCATTCACGATTCCACCGGCAGACAGATTCCGCTCGAGGAGTTCATCGCGGGTGGTCGGAACTGGTGGAAGGCACACGACGAAGGCGATCCGCGGACCATCCGTCCCGGCATCGTGCCGCAGCTGTAGACCCGACCGGGCCCACACTCCCCCGCGACCGCGCACTCGTCAGGGTGCGCGGTCGCCTCATGTCCGGAAAAAGCCAGGTTTTCCGGCGCGCACCGGGTACCCGGCACCGCGGTCCGTTCGGTAACTTCCCAGGGGGAATGAGGGGGGACCGAGCCCGGTTGCTACCTAGCGGGTGTACGAATGGTGGTTGGGTGTTGCCCGAAAGCGGGCACACACGGCCCGACATTAGGAAGGGACATCGTGGCTGTTTACACGCTGCCAGAACTCGATTACGACTACAGCGCCCTGGAGCCGTTCATCTCCGGGCAGATCAACGAACTCCACCACTCCAAGCACCACGCCGCCTACGTCGCGGGCGCCAACACCGCGCTGGAGAAGCTGGAAGCCGCCCGCGAGGCCGGCGACCACGGCGCCATCTTCCTCAACGAGAAGAACCTGGCGTTCCACCTCGGTGGCCACGTGAACCACTCCATCTGGTGGAAGACCCTGTCCAAGGACGGCGGCGACAAGCCGGTCGGCGATCTGGAAGCCGCCATCGTCGACCAGTTCGGCTCCTTCGACAAGTTCCGTGAGCAGTTCTCCGCGGCCGCCAACGGCCTGCAGGGTTCGGGCTGGGCGTGGCTGGGCTACGACACCCTCTCGGGCAAGCTGCTCACCTTCCAGCTCACCGACCAGCAGGGCAACGTGCCGCTCGGCATCATCCCGCTGCTCGGCCTGGACATGTGGGAGCACGCCTTCTACCTGCAGTACAAGAACGTCAAGGCCGACTACGTGAAGGCGTTCTGGAACGTCGTCAACTGGGCCGAGGTGCAGGATCGCTTCGCCCGCGCCGTCAGCCAGGGCAAGGGCCTCATCTTCGGCTGAGGCTGCACTACGCTTTCGAGCCCGCGAACCGTCCGGTTCGCGGGCTTGCCGCGTCTTCGGGCGAAAAACGTGCGGGTCGACCGGTGCCGGACGGTTGCGGGGTGCCGGCACGCGGTCTTGCTGGTTCCGATCGTGAGTTCAGACACGTTTGGGCACAGCAATATTCGCATGAGGTTGTGGTTAGCGAGGGGGGTAGCCGCGTAGCCTGAGGCGGTTGGGTAGATCGTGGAGGAAGACATGTCCGGAAACCCCCTGGCCGCCGCCGAGCCCTGGGACCTCGTCGCCGATGGTTATGCCGAAGAGGCGCTGGCGATCATGGAGCCGTTCTCCGCGCGGGCCTTGGAATTGGCCGGCCTGTCCCAGGATTCGCACGTCCTGGATGTAGCCGCCGGACCTGGCACGTTGAGTCTGCTCGCCGCGGCCCAGGCCGCGCGCGTCACCGCCCTCGATTTCGCCGAGCACATGCTCGAGTTACTGAACCGGGCGGCCGCGGCCGCCGGGCACACCAATATCGAAACCCATGTCGGCGACGGTCAAGCGCTGCCGTTCGCGGACGACGGTTTCGACGCGGGCTTCTCCATGTTCGGCCTGATGTTCTTCCCCGACCGCGCCAAAGGCTTCGCCGAACTGCGCCGGGTGCTCCGGCCGGGCGGAGTCGCGGTGGTGTCGAGCTGGGCGCCGGTCGTCGAGTCTCCCCTGATGCGGCTGATGTTCGAAGCGATGGCCGCCGCCGACCCCGCGATCCAAGAGCCGCAACCGAACTACTTGAGCCTGGAAAACCCGGAAGTCTTCGCCACCGAGATGCGCTCGGCCGGGTTCGCGGGCGTCACCATCCAACGCCACACCACCGAACTGGCCTGGGACAGCGCCGACGACATGTGGGAGAAAATGACCCGCAGCAGTGCCCCCCTGGTCCTGCTCCGACGGTCACTCGGCGAAGAGCTATGGGCTGAACGCGCGGCCACCATGCGCGCCTACCTCACCGAGAACTACCGCCCGAAAACCCCCCTGGCCACCACAGCCTTCCTCGGCATCGGCCACAAGCCCAACCCCTGAAACGCGAACTGCGCGCAACCCTCTCAGGTCACGCGCAGTTCGATGTCAAGCACATCCGCAGGGCTCGCCGAACGACTAAGACCCGCCCGGCCCACCCCGCGTCAACCGCTGAGCGTCGCAAGATCCTGCCCCGCCGCCCCCAGCGTTCAACCGCTGCTCAACCCGCAAGACCCGGCCGCCGACCCGCCGAACCAGCGTTGTCCACTCAGCCAGCGAGGGCCGCCCTAGCGACCCAGTGCTAACCGCTGAGCGCAGCGAGGACCCGCCCCGCCGACCCGAGCGCCAACCGCCGAGCGCAGCGAGGGCCATCTCTCACCGATCGCAGGGCGAACCGCCGAGCGCAGCGAGGCAAGCCCGACTCAGTGCTCCACCGGATCGAAGCTGATCGGGCGAAACCGAGCGAAGCGAGGGCTTCGCCCGATCAGCGAGGAGCCATGCGCAGCGCGCCGTCCATGCGGATGGTTTCGCCGTTCAGGTAGTCGTGCTCGGTGATGTACTGCGCGAGCTGCGCGTACTCGTCCGGGCGGCCCAGGCGCGAGGGGAACGGCACGCCGGCCTCGAGGCCCTTGCGGTACTCCTCGGTGACGCCGGCCAGCATCGGGGTGTCGATGATGCCGGGGGCGATGGTGTTGACGCGAATGCCGAACTGCGCCAGGTCGCGCGCGGCCGGGACGGTCATGCCGTGCACGCCACCCTTGGAGGCGGAGTAGGCGATCTGGCCGATCTGGCCCTCGAACGCCGCGACCGAGGCGGTGTTGATGATGACGCCGCGCTGGCCGTATTCGTCGACCGTGTCGGTCTTGGCGATGGCGTCGGCCGCCAGGCGCATGACGTTGAACGTGCCGAGCAGGTTCACGGTGATGACGGTGCGGAACAGCTCCAGGTCGTGCGGGCCGTTCTTGGACAGGATGCGTCCGGCCCAGCCGACACCGGCGCAGTTGACCACGACGCGCAGCGGGGCGCCGGACTCGACGACCTTCGCGACGGCCGCGGAAACCTCGTCGTGGCTGGTGACATCGGCGGGAATAAGGGTGACGCCCGCGGGCACGTTGTCGCCCGCGCGCTCGATGGACTGCGGCACGTCAAGGCCGAAGACGGTGGCGCCGAGGTCGGCGAAACGCTTGGCAGTGGCGGCGCCGAGGCCGGATGCGCCTCCGGTGACAATGGCGGCGGAACCCGAAATCTCCACGATGGTCCTCTCGTTCGTGACAGCCAGTTGGCCTTTCGTCAATTGCACCCTAGCGCCTGACCTTTGCGAGCCCTAGCACCACTCCTTCGCACCCCGGTAGGACAGCTTTTTGTCCGGTATGTGACGCGGAATTATTTACGAACAGACCTGTTCATCGGTGGTATCGTCGGCCGCATGAAGTCCGCTCGCTCGTCGCCCGACCAGCACTCCGCAGGGGATCGCAAGGCGATGCGGTGGCTTCGGGGGCCGGGGGTTCGGGGGCGGAAGGTGTTGATCACGGGGGCGGCGCGGGGGATCGGGGCCGCGCTGGCCAGGCAGTTGCATGCGCGCGGGGCGGCGGTGGCGTTGCTCGGGATCGAGCCGGATCTGCTGGCCGAAGTGGCCCGGGATTGCGGGGAAGCGCCGTGGCGGTACTGCGATATCGGGGATCCCGCGCAGGTGGAGCGGGTGGTGGACATGCTGGTGGCCGAGCTCGGCGGGCTGGACGTGGTGATCGCGAATGCCGGTGTGGCCAAACAACTTCCGTTGCTCGGCGGTGATCCGCGGGTGATGGAGGAGACGCTGGCGGTGAATACGCTCGGCGTCTATTACACGTTGCGCGCGGCCGGACCGCATGTGTTGCACGGTAATGGATACGTCCTGATCGTTTCCTCGCTGGCGGCGGCGGTCAACCTGCCGCTCGCCGGGGCCTACAGCGCGTCCAAGGCGGGCGTGGAAGCGCTCGGCAACACCTTGCGACACGAGATCCGGCACACCGGGGCCAAGGTCGGTATCGCGTACTTCGCCGAACTCGACACCGACATGACCACCCGCGGCTTCGGCACGGCTGCCGCGCGCGCCATCCTCGGCCGCTCCACGGTATCGGGGACAGCGCCGCTCGGTCCCGCGATCGACGGCATCGAACGAGCTATCGCCCGCCGTAAGCGCCAGGTCGTCTCGCCGTGGTGGGTGGCGGTGGCGCTGCCGATGCGCTCGATCGCCCAGCGCCTCATCGACTTCGCGTTGCGCGGCGGTGTCGCCACAGCGCTGGAGATCGCGCGCACCGAGGACCCGCCCTTCACCACGGACCAACCTCGGCGGCCACGCCGCGTGCAGTCCGAAGCGGGCGGCGCGGCGTAACTCGCCACGCGCACCCCACCACCGGCAACCGGTTCCACCCAGCAGAATGGAGCGGCAGCCTGAGCCTCCCTCCCCGATCCCGGAGCCGCCGAATGACCCAACCCGCCGCCCGCCAGCTACCCCGCGGCCGCCACGGCCTGCCGCGGGAGCAGGTGATCGCCTCGCAGCGCGAACGCATCCTGCAGGCGATGGCCGAGGCCATGGCGGAAAACGGGTACGTCGGCACCTCCGTCGCGGTGATCCTGAAACGCGCCGGTGTCTCCCGGGAAACCTTCTACGAGCAGTTCCGTTCCAAAGAGGACTGTTTCGAGGCGGCCTACGAACGCGCCGTCGGCAGCCTGCTGACCCGCATCGCCCAAGCGTCCGCCACCCCGCAATCCGAGGCGAACGGCACCACGCCGCCGGACCCGGACCGCACGAGTCGCATCCTCAGCGCCTATCTGGACGGCCTGGCCGCCGAGCCCGCCTACGCCCGCCTGTTCCTCGTCGAGGTGTACGCGGCCGGTTCCAAAGCGGTCGCCCGCCGTGCGCAACTGCAGGAATCCTTCGTCGAACTGATGGCGGAAATCCTCGGCGCGCGCACCGAACCCCAGCGCTTCGCCTGCCAAACCCTCGCCGCCGGAGTCAGCGCCATGGTCACCACCCGCTTGGCCGCCGACGACCTCGACGGCCTGCGCGCCCTCCGCGAACCCCTGCTGGATCTGGTCCGCCGCAGCGGCGATCTCTACGGGACGGCGATGCGCAGCGGGACTAGTTGACGTTCTCTACCAACTCCGGTTGCGGGCGACGGCGGGTGCGCCGGGCCAGTAGGAACGCGCCCGCGGCGGCCGGGACGAGGACGGCGAGCGCCGCGCCGGCGAGCAGGCCGAGGCCCGGCAGGACGGTGGCGAGCAGGGTGGCGGAGCCGAAGTAGAGGAACAGCAGGCCGGCGGCGATACCGATGGCGCGTTCCGGGAGATGCTTTCCGACGACGATGCCCACCACGATGGCGAGGGCGTCGGCGGCGACCATGCCGAGGGTGGAGCCGAGCCACACGGCGAACCAGTTGTTGTCGGTGGCGAGGGCGGCGGTGGCGAACATGGTGCGGTCGCCGAGTTCGGCGAGCAGGAACGCCGACAGGACGACGAAGTAGGGGGCTTTGCTGGAGCGGGGCGGCTTGGGCTCGTCGCCGTCGTCCTCGGTGAGGTTCTCCCGCAGGGTCCAGAGGCCGACGCCGAGGAACATCAGCGCCGCGACCAAGGCGATGGCGGTGGTGGGGAGAGCGGCGCCGAGGAAGTGGCCGACGGCCACGGAGATGATGTGCACCAGGGCGGTGGCGGTGGCGATGCCGGCGAGGACAACCCACCAGCGGTAGCGCAGGGCGAACGTCAGCGCCATGAGCTGGGATTTGTCGCCCAGCTCGGCCAGGAAGACGATGCCGATGCTCAGCAATATCGTGGCGATCATGTTGGTGGTGACTCCCGGGTCTCCGGCCTGCCGGCCTGGAGACGGGGACGCCTCCGGCCGACAACGAATGGTTGTTCAGGCCGAAGGTCTCGCCCACCGGATCGATACCGGTTCACGCAACCGGATCCGGCTCGAGCTGAGCGGTGGATCAGTATGTCGACTGCATGATTGGGGGCTACTCCCCTTCGCTGTAGCCGACTTTACCCGGATGCCGCTCGGTTGCCAAGCGGCTGTTGTCGAAATCGCAATGCGCACAATAAGTTTGGGGCCCGACGTACAAAGTTTCGGGCACCCTTACCGCGTCCGCAGGGCAGGCTCACGCGGCCAGCAGCATAGCCAGAACCGCGGTGTCGGGATCGCTGATCGGGTCCAGTCCGACCCGGCTGACCAGGGAGGTGATGGTCCCGTCGGACTCGGCCTCGACCCATGCCGCGCGGTGCTCCAGACCCAGATGCGGCACGCCGGGCAACAACACGCAGCCCGAGGCTGCCCCCGCGCATTCGGGCAGTGTGGGCCGGGTTTCCGACGGCGGATGGAGCATCAACAAGGCCGGTGGCACATGTTCGGCAAACCTTCCGGGCTCGACCGCCTGGTCGCCCAGCACCGGCCCCTCGGCCAGCACCAAGCCCACCATGTCGGGCGCGGGGTCATCGGGCAGCTCCTCCCGGACCCCGAAGACAGTCGACGTACTCAACAGTCCGGGTAGCGTCGCGACTCGCACGGCGAGCACCAGCACCTGAGCCCATTCCTTGGTGGTATCGGGCCAACGCCCGGAAATAACGAAACCCCGCAACGAGCCCCGCGCGTGAAACGGCGTGATGCCGATCGGTCCACTGGTCCGCATGATGCCTCCATTCTTCCGGCACCGGCCAAACTGTTGGAGTCGAAGAATGAACCAGACATCACCTGGCACACAAGTACCAATGAGTGCCAGCCATGTGATTTCCCGTGCACTCAGCCAACTCTGTTATCAGGGAATACCCCGGTCAAAACCCTGATGACGGCGAATGGCCGCCCCCGAGGGAGCGGCCATTCGTAACCAGAACTTCTCAGAGCGTGCGCGTCAGCCGGTCGGTGAGGATATGCGCGAACCGCGCCGGATCCTTCAACTCGCCGCCCTCGGCCAGAACCGCGGTGCCGTAAAGCAATTCGGCAGTCTCGGTGAGCTCGGGCACCTTGCCCTCGTCGGCGTCGTCCTTGCGGGCGAAATACGCCTCCTTCAGCCCGTTGACCAGCGGGTGTGTCGGATTCAGCTCCAAGATTCGCTTCGACTCCGGCACGATCTGACCCGACGCCCGGTACATCCGCTCCAGCATCGGCGTGAAGTCGAAGACGTCACCGACCAGACAGGCCGGCGAGGTGGTGAGCCGGTTGGTGAGGCGCACCTCCTTGACGCTCTCGTCCAGCGTCTTGCCGAGCCAGGTCAGCACGTCGGCGTAATCCTTGTCCTGCTGTTCGCGCAGCGCCTCGGAGGCCTTCTTCTCCTCCTCGGTCTCCAGATCGACCTCGCCCTTGGCGATGGACTGGAACTGCTTGCCCTCGAACTCGGTCACCGAGCTGACCCACATCTCGTCCACCGGATCGGTGAGGATCAGCACCTCGCGGCCCTTGGCCTTGAAAGCCTCGATGTGCGGGGAGGATTCGATCTGCTGCCGGCTCTCGCCGGTCATGTAGTAGATCTGCTCCTGACCCTCGGGCATCCGCTCCAGATACTGCGCCAGGGTGGTGAGCTCGGACTCGGAGTGCGTCGAAGCGAACGAGCTGACCTGCAGGATGGTCTCGCGGTTGTCGAAATCCGAGAGCAGGCCCTCCTTGAGGACGCGGCCGAATTCCTTCCAGAAGGTCTGGTAGTTGGTCTGGTCCTCGGCGTTGCGCAGATCCTTGACCGTCGAAAGCACCTTCTTGACCAGGCGCTTGCGGATCATCTGGATCTGCCGGTCCTGCTGCAGGATCTCGCGGGACACGTTGAGCGACAGATCCTGCGCGTCCACCACGCCCTTGATGAAGCGCAGGTACTCCGGCATCAGCTCTTCGCAGTTGTCCATGATGAACACCCGCTTGACGTAGAGCTGCACGCCGCGCTTGTGCCCGCGGGTGAACAGGTCGAACGGCGCGTGCGACGGAATGAACAGCAGCGCCTGATATTCGAAGGTGCCCTCGGCCTTGAGCGGGATGATCTCCAGCGGATCGTCCCAGCCGTGGCTGACGTGCCGGTAGAACTCCTTGTACTCCTCGTCGCTGACCTCGCTCTTGGGGCGAGTCCACAGCGCCTTCATGGAGTTGAGGGTCTGCTCCTCGGTGACCGTCTTCTCGGTCTTCTCCTCCCCCTCACCCTCGGTGACCGTGCGCTCCACCGTCATCCGGATCGGCCAGGCGATGAAGTCGGAGTACTTCTTGACGATCTCGCGGAGCTTCCACTCCAGGGTGTAGTCGAAGAGGTGATCGTCCTCGTCGGCCGGCTTCAGGTGCAGGGTGACCGCGGTGCCCTGCGGAGCGTCCTCGACGGTCTCGATGGTGTAGGTGGAGCTGCCCGCGGCCGATTCCCAACGGGTGCCCTCGGTTTCGCCCGCCTTGCGGGTGGTCAGGACGACCTTGTCGGCGACCATGAAGGTGGAGTAGAAGCCGATGCCGAACTGGCCGATGAGTTCTTCGGCGGCCGCCTCGGACTTGGTTTCGTTGAGTTGCTTACGCAGTTCCGCGGTGCCGGACTTGGCAAGGGTGCCGATCAGGTCGACGACCTCGGCACGGGACATGCCGATGCCGTTGTCCCGGACCGTCAGGACCCGCGCCTGCTTGTCGACCTCCAGCTCGATGTGCAGGTCGGAGGTATCGACATGCAGATCCTTGTCCTTGTAGGACTCCAGCCGCAGCTTGTCCAGGGCGTCGGAAGCGTTCGAGATCAGCTCCCGCAGGAACGTGTCTTTGTTGGAGTAGACCGAGTGGATCATCAGCTCGAGGAGCTGATGCGTCTCGGCCTGGAACTCGAGTTTTTCGACGTGCTCTGTCACGCCCGAAATATTAGCGTCCCCGACTCAAGGTCCGACACGGACCGTGAAATCTTCCAGGCCGGGAACTTCCAGGTCCGCGCTGTGCGCCGTCGGCTCTTTCGGGCACATCCATTCGCGCAGCACCATGGTGGCGCGCACGTCGTCCTCGTTGTACTCGAGCAGCCGGGTGCGCTGGGACATGTCCGGCGCACCGTCGTATCCGACCGCCAGGCGATACCAGCTCATCGACGCCTCGCCGCCGGCCTCCGGATCACGCCAGGCGAACCCCGCGACCGGCGCGATCTTCTTCAAACCCTTACCGGCCGGGCAGATGAACTGATCGGAGACGGCCTGGAACATGTCCACCCATTCCGGGCCGTCGACGAACGCGCGGATCTGATCGACCGTCGGCACACCCGGCTGACCGGCGAACCGGCGCGCCGACTCGTAGAGCCACTTGTCCTCGGCGGTGCGCGAATAGCAGTAGGCGGCAAAGGTTTTCCCGGCCATGGCGGCCTCGGCACGCACCTGCATCAGCCAGGTCCAGAACTCGGCGAAGGAGCGGCCCTCGTCTTCGGTGGGCAGCGGATCCCAAGTGACGAACGGGCGGTACACCCCGTCCAGCAGCGTGCCCCACAGATAGGCGCCGTATTCCTGGTAGCTCTCCAAGTCGACATCCACCTCGACGTCGGCGCGCTTCACCCACACCCGGTCCACCCGGCGCACCAGCGGCGCGTTCGCGATCCAGGCGCGGGCGGTGACGACCGCCTCGTCGAACGGGCCGTGCTGCCAGTCGTCGGGATCCTCGCCGGTCCAGCCCGCGAGGTCGTCGATGGTCTGCACACCGTGCGCGCGCAGCACTTCCGCGCGCGAACCCGGCGCGACCAAGCTGACATCACGGTGCTCGGCCAGCCAGTCGGCGCAGCTGCTCAACCCCGGCGCGGCGCGGTTCCACCACGGGCACTGCCGGCACTCCGGAACCTTCGACGGAATCGTCGGCAGTTCGCCGCGCACCACGGCGATGCGATCGGCGTAGCGGTGGTCGTAATCGTCGAGCAGCGGGCCGATCTCGTGCACCAGGATCCGATCCAGGTGATAACCGATGACACCGCCGACCAGCGCCGGACTGGCCAGGCCGTGGCGCTGCAGCATCCGGTAGAGATGCGCGAGCCGCTGCTGATCGCGGGGCTGCTGGCGGAGCTTGCGGGTGGGATCGGGTTTCGGATCCCACCTGTACGGATCGGAGGTGATGGGGTGGAAGTCGGCGGGTTCGGGACGCCGCGGGTCGGTGACCTTGTGGTTGACCACGATGATCGGGATATAGCCGCCGCGGTCCAGATCGCGCAGCAGGATTTCCGCGCCGCCGCGTCTGCCGGTATCGGCTTCCTGCGGTAGCAGAGCGCCCCAAATGTGATGTGTCGCGGCCTCGCAGGCCGCCATCGTGGCTTCGGCGCGGGCGCGGGCGGGAAGCGTGGGATCGATGACGACCCAGCTGCCGGGATCCGCGGCGATCAAGGCGTCGCGCACCCGGTGCCGATGCGCGGCGGCGGCCTCACGGCGCTGGCGCACGCCCGGATCCTCCACCACCCCGGTCAGCTCGCGGGGAAAAGCGGCATCCAGATGCAACCGATGGCGGCAGCCGATCAACGCGCGCGCATCGATGTAGGCGACCGGAACACCGTGGTCGGAGGCAGCGATGCCCGCCGGCCGAGCCGCGGCCGAAGCGTCGTTGTTGCGACCGTCGCGGTCATCGATGCCCGAATACACATACGCAAGTATGGTCCCTACCCCTGACATGTCCCGCAGCTGTACCCACTGGCGGTGTTCCCCGGACCGCCGCGGACGACATGCTCGGGTTCACCCGATGGCAGCGGAGCCCAGGGAACCGATAGGGTACTGACAGACCGTGTGACATGGGCGGACGGGCGTTTGTGCACGTCGATCCGCCATGGCGAACCAGCATGACGGAGGGCCTTCGATGGGGTTGTTCACGAAGCGCAAGCGGCGGCCGAGCCGCCGGGCCGAGGCGAAAGCCCTCAAGCACAAGGCCGCGTTGGAGGCCAAGTACGGGGCGAAGATCACCCGCAAGGCCAAGCGCGCGGAAACTCGCACCCAGCGCGAGGTCGCGAAGGCGCAGATCGCCGCGTTCCAGGCCGAGGAGAAGGCCGCCCAGAAGCTGGCGGCCAAGGCCGAGCGCGACCCGTTCAGCGCGGCCCAGGTCCGCAAGTATCTCGGCGTCGCCCGCATCCTGGTGCCGGTGCTCGCGCCGCTGGCCTACCGCGCCGCCACCATGGTCCGCGCCCAGCTCGACGCCCGCCGCGCCCAGCAGCTCGGCATCGGCATCGACCAGCTCGGCGATTTCAGCGGGCACGGCGGGAAGTTGCACGCCCGTATCGCGAATATCGAAGCGAGCCTGACGAAAATCACCGATCAGGGTGAGTTCTCCCTGGCCACCCGCGATCGCCTGGACAGCCTCAGCGCCGCCGTGCGCACCGCCGAGCAGATGCCGGCCGCGCGCCGCCGCGCCGTGCACACCTCGATCGCGCACGAACTGACCACCATCGAAACAGAGGTGCTGGCCCGCCTCGGCGTGAGCTGACCGGTCCGGTGGTCAGCGGTCGCCGTGGCGATGTGACGCCGCAACGGGTTTCGACCGGTTCGGTTGTCGGTGCGATGAGCGCCGCACTCGCTATCGCCGCGCATGGGGCGGCGGGCGGCGCTTTCCCCGATTCCGTGGAAGCCACCTTGGTCTTGCTGGTCGCCGCGCTCACCGGTGGCGCCGCGGCGGCGGCGCCGGCCGGCCATCGTCGTGCCGGTGTGCTCGCCATGCTCGCCGCGGGCCAATATGCCGGTCACAGCGTGCTTTCCGGCCTGCATTCGCATGCTCACGAAACCACCGCGACGCGGCTGCCCGGCTGGTGGATGCCCGCCGCGCACGTGGTAGCCACGCTGGTCTGCGCCGCGCTCATCCTGCTGGCGCAGCGGTTGTATCTCGTTGCCTCGGGCGCGATCCGGCGCGTGCTGACGCGGCCGCACAGCCTCCGGCGCACTAGCTCGAGCGCCGGCTGGCCCGCCCCGGCCCGCGTTTCCTACCGCTTCTCTCCGAATGGCGCGATCGGTCCGCGCGCGCCGCCGGTCCCGGCCTGATTCACCGCACCGGTTCCGCATTTCATTCGGAGAGAAAGTCTTTCATCATGCGTAGTTCTGTTCTGCGTGCCTGCGGCGCGGTGGTCCCCGCCGTCGGCCTGGTATTGCTCGCCGGCGGTCCGGCCGCCGCACACGTCACCGTGGACGCTCCGGGCGCCCAGCAGGGGAAGTATTCGGTCGCGACCTTCCGGGTGCCGACCGAATCGGACACGGCCTCGACCACCGCGCTCACCGTCACCCTGCCGAACCTGAAAAGCGCTCGTAGCGAGCCGATTCCGGGCTGGACAGTCAAGGTCGAGAAGAACGACAAGAAGGAAGCCGTCGCGGTGACCTGGACCGCGGATCCCGGTAATCCGGGAGTCGGGCCGGGTCAGTTCCAGCGCTTCGTGCTGTCGGTGGGCCCGCTGCCCAAACAGGAGACGGTGTCCTTCCCTGCCAAGCAGACCTACAGCGACGGCAAGGTCGTGGCCTGGGATCAGCCCGCGCACTCCGACGGCTCCGAACCCGAACACCCCGCGCCCACACTGACTTTGGCGGCCGGCCAGGACGACACCGAGAACGGTCACAAGGTCGACGACAGCGCGGCGAGCGCACCGGAGGCCACCGACGACACCGCCCGCTGGCTCGGCGGCGCCGGCCTCGCGCTCGGCATTCTCGCGGTCGCGCTCGGCCTCGGCAATGTCCTCCGTGGACGCAAGTCATGAAGCGCGCCATAAGCACTCGGGTACTCGGCGCACTGGGCGCGGGCCTGCTGCTGCTCGGCTTCAGTGTGGTCGGCGCGGGTTCCGCGGCGGCGCACTCCGCGCCGATCGCCAGCGTGCCCGCCGACGGAGCCAGCATCGACGCCAGCCCAGGCAAGGTCTCCATCACCTTCAACGAGGAGCTGCAGCCCACCTTCCAGTCCCTGACCGTGGTGGGCCCGCCGGACCGCAACCTGTGGTCCAAGGGGCAGCCGGTGGTGGCGGGCAACACCATCAGCATGGAGGTCGGTGATCTCGGTCCCGCCGGGGAGTACACCGTCGCCTTCCGGGTCACCTCCGCCGACGGCCATCCGGTCAGCGGCACCCGGACATTCACGCTGACCAAGGCCGGTACCGGCACCCCTGGTCCGCGCGCGGACGCCAAGTCGACGGGCACCGGCGACGAGGGGGACGGCGGGATTCCGCTGTGGGTCTTCATCGCGGGTGCGGTCGTGCTGTTCGGCGGCGGTCTCGCGTTCGCGCTGTTCGGCGGCAGAGGCAAAGCCCAGAAGTGAGTGGCGTCAGCGGCGGCCGGGACGCGGGCACGATGCTGTTGCTCGTCCCGGCCGGGCTGCTCGGCGTCGTCCTGGCCTGGGCGCTGGCCGATCAGGATTCCGCGACCGCGGAGGCAGCGGTTCGGATGCTCGCCGACTGCCTCGGCGCGACGGTGCTCGGCCTGGCCGCCCTGCCGCGGCTGCACGAACGGCTCGACCCACCGTGGCGGCCGTTGGCCGTGCTGGCCGGACTGTGGTGCCTCGCCGAGGCCGTGCTGCTCGTGTTCGATGCGGCGGAGGTGGTGGGCGTGCCCGTGCGGCAACTCCGCGCGGGCCAGTTCGGCACCTTCCTGACCGATCTCAGTGGCGGGCAGATCGGCATCGCGGTCCTGGTCGGTACCGCGGTGGTCGCGGGTTACGCGGCGTTGTCGTTCCGGCGTCCGGATTCGGCGTCCACCGATCTGGTGCTCGTCTTCGCCGCTGTCGCAGCGGCGTTGCGGCCGATCACCGGTCACATGTCCCAGCAACCGTTCGGGTCGGTGCTGGCGGCGGTGCACGCGCTCGCGGCGGCGGCGTGGTTCGGTCTGCTCGTCGCCCTGGCGCTGGTCGTGCGCACCCGCGGGGCGTGGGCGGTGGTGCTCCCCCGCTATTCGACGCTCGCGCTGCCGTTGGCCGCCGCGGTCGGCGGCACCGGCCTGGTCAACGGTTTGGTGCGGGTGGGCGGTATCACCCCGCTGGTGACCACCGGATACGGCCGCATTCTGCTCGCGAAAGCCGTTGTGCTGATGGGTCTGCTGGCCCTGGGCTGGTGGTGGCGGCGCACCTGGGTGCGCCGGGCCGCCGACCATCGGATGACCGCGATAGCGTCGCTGCGCCGGGCGGTCGGCGAGGTCGTGGTGATGGCTTTCGCCTTCGGTTTGGCGGCCACTTTGGCCGTCACCGCCTGAAGAGCAACCCGCTATAGAACCAGTTACAGTGGCCCGCATGACCGAAGTCAAGATCATCGAACCCTGTGCGGCATCGGCCGAATCCGCGTTCGCGTACCTGAACGACTACCGCAATCTGACCAAGTTCCTGTACGGCATCCAGTCGTTCACGCCGGTCGGCGCGCAGGTCGAGGGCATCGGCGCGGCGTTCGACGGTCACGTGAAACTCGGTCCCGCCTCACTGAAGTCGCGCGTCGAGGTGGACAAGTGGGAAGAGAACGCCGTCATCGGCATCACCACCATCAAGGGTTTCGAGATCCACTCCACCTTCCGGTTCCACCCGAAGGGCGACGGCCAGTGCACCATCGACGCCGTCGTCGACTACCGGGTGCCGGGCGGTCTCGCCGGTAAGGCGCTGGGCCGCACCATCGAGCCGTTCGTGAAGATCGCGGTCAAGCACACCACCGAGAACCTGATCAAGCAGATCGCCGAGTTCCACGCCGCGCGCGCCGAGCAATCCGACGCCCACTGACGGACGGCGCAGCGGCCCGAGGAGTGCCGTGGCAGCACTGCGACCCAGGTCACAGGCCTAAGCTGACCCCATGACCGAATCGAATGTTGTTGCCACCGCGGACCTCGCCGACGAGATCGGCCCGGACATTCGCAGCTGTGATACCCAGTTCATTCAGTTCGGCGGACGCGAGGCGTTTTCCGGCCGGATCACCACCATCCGCTGCTTCCAGGACAACCTGCTCGTCAAGCAGACGCTGAGCGAGCCGGGCAACGGCGGGGTGCTGGTGGTCGACGGCGGCGCCAGCGTGCACACCGCGCTCGTCGGCGACATCATCGCCGGCCGGGGCGTGGACAACGGCTGGGCCGGTGTCATCGTCAATGGCGCGGTGCGGGATTCGGCGATCCTGCGCACTCTCGACATCGGCGTCAAGGCGCTGGGCACCAACCCGCGTAAGAGCACCCAGACCGGCAGCGGCGAGAAGGATGTGCCGGTCGAGTTCGGCGGCGTCACCTTCACGCCGGGCGACATGCTCTACAGCGACCACGACGGCGTCGTGGTGCGCGCGGAATCGTGAAAGCACGACTCGGGGAGTGACCTGTTCGCGGCCGTCGCAGCGGCCGCGCACACACGGTGCCGCCGGTTACACCGAGACGATGGCCCGGCGGCCGGCGAGGGTGACGACGTCGCCGACGACCAGTTGCCGTCCGCGCCGTAGTTCCACTTCGTCGTTGACTCGGACCAGACCGTTGGCGATCACGGTCTTGGCCTCGGATCCGGAATCGATCAGGTTGGCCAGCTTCAGAAACTGGCCGAGCCGAATTCCCTCGTCCTCGATCGGCACTTCGACTGGATCTGACATGGCTACATGCTTACCTTGCCGCCGAACCGACCGGAACGCCCACCCCCACGCAAGGCGCCGCCGATCAGCCACCGTGACGACCGACACGCTTGTGGGACGCGCCGAGTGCCGACATCCCGGGCGGTGATGGCGGCTCGGAGCGGCCGGACCGTACACACTGGTTCGGTGACTTCCACGCAAGCCGGGCACCGCAGCACCGAACACCCGCCTGAAAGATCGAATCCCGCTGTCCCGCGGCGTTCCGCCACCCCGTCGGCTACACCCACTGCCATCCCCCATCGCGGCCACGGACGCCTCACCGACGTCCCGCATGTCACCGCGACCTTCCTGGGTGTGTTCGCGGTTATCTGTTTTCTGTGGAGTCTCTCCCCCGGCTTCCGTTTCCTGACCCACGTACCACGGCACTACATCGACGACTTCTATATCGACGCGCCCGAAACGAACCTGATGTGGGCGCTCATCGTCGGACTGCTGGCCGGTGCGGTCGCCAGCCGGAAACGCATCGCCTGGTCGCTGCTCGTCGGCTACCTGGTGCTGTGGTCGGTGGCCAATGCGCTCGACTTCGCCACCAGCGGCAGCATGCACGCCCTGGTGGCGCTGGTCGTGCACGTCATCGTGCTGGGTGTGCTGCTCGCGGCGTGGCGGGAGTTCTACACCCGGGTGCGCTCCGGGGCGGGCTGGAAAGCGCTGGGGGTGTTGGCGGGTGGGCTCGCGGCCGGTTGCCTGCTCGGCTGGGGCCTGGTGGAACTGTTCCCCGGCACACTGCCGACCGGCTGGCAGCGTCCGGGCTGGGCGGTCTACCGGGTGACGGCCGCGGTGCTGGTGGACAACGAGCATTTCGACGGCCGCCCACACCAATTCGTGAACTTCCTGCTCGGCCTGTTCGGCGCGATCGCGTTGCTGGCGGCGGTGATCGTGCTGCTGCGGTCGCAGCGCGCGGACAACGCGATGACCGGAACCGACGAATCCGCGATCCGCGGGCTGCTGGAACGCTCCGACGTCGAGGACTCGCTCGGCTACTTCGCCACCCGCCGCGACAAGGCGGTGGTGTTCGCGCCCAGCGGCAAGGCGGCGATCACCTATCGCGTCGAACTCGGGGTCTGTCTGGCCAGCGGTGACCCGATCGGCATCCGCGAGGCCTGGCCGCAGGCGATCGACGCCTGGCTGCGCCAAGCCGACCAGTTCGGCTGGGCGCCGGCGGTCATGGGCGCGAGCGAACTGGGCGCGACCGCCTACCGCCGGGCCGGGCTCTCGGCGCTGCGGCTCGGCGACGAGGCCATCCTCGACACCCGCGGCTTCTCCCTGGCCGGGCCGGAACTCAAGCAGGTCCGCCAGGCGGCGAACCGGTTGCGCAAACACGGTGTGACCGTGCGGATCCGACGCCATCGCGACATTCCGGCCGAGGAGTTCCCGCAGGTGATCGCGCGGGCCGACACCTGGCGGGACACCGAGACCGAACGTGGTTTCTCCATGGCGCTGGGCCGTCTCGGTGACCCGCTCGACGGCGACTGCCTCCTCGTGGAAGCGGTGAACAGTCACGATGACGTGCTCGGCATGCTTTCGCTGGTGCCCTGGGGCCGCACCGGTGCGTCGCTGGAGCTGATGCGCCGGGATCCGAACGGACCCAACGGCGTCATGGAGCTGATGATCTCCCAGCTGGCGCTGACCTCCGAACAGCACGGCATCACCAAGGTGTCGTTGAACTTCGCGGTGTTCCGGTCGGTGTTCGAGGAGGGTGCGCGGATCGGCGCCGGACCGGTGCTGCGGATGTGGCGCGGTGTGCTGCTGTTCTTTTCGCGATGGTGGCAGCTGGAAGCGCTGTACCGGTCGAATGTGAAGTACGGCCCGCACTGGGTCCCGCGGTTCTTCCTGTTCGAGGAGCGCCGGCATCTGCCTCGCGTCGCCCTCGCCAGCGCGCTGGCCGAAGGGTTCCTGCCGCGACTGGGACGCGACCCCGAAACCGTCGCGCACACCGGTTTGCACAGTGCCGTACCGCCGACCATGACGGGTCTGCACGCCGACGGCAGCGCGCCGGAACCGCCGGAACTCGAAGTGGAGGAACAACTCCCACGCCGGCCCGAGCAGGTCCGGGTCCGGATGGACAAACTCGACCGGCTCAACGCCGCGGGCGTCGACGCCTACCCCACCGCCTATCCGCCGACGCACACCGTGGCGGCGGCCCGGCGCTCACCGCGCGGCACCACAGTCCGAATTTGCGGCCGGCTGTTGCGGATTCGCGACTACGGCGGCGTCATCTTCGCGGTGGTGCGGGACTGGTCCGACGATATCCAGCTGGTCATCGACCGGGACCGGGTCGGCGCGGAACGCAGCGCCGAGTTCACCGAGTTCTTTGACCTCGGCGATCTGATCGAAGTGAGCGGCAAGATCGGCACCAGCCGCCGCGGCGAGCTATCCCTGCTGGCCGCGGACTGGCGGATGAACGGCAAGTGCCTGCATCCGTTGCCGGACAAGTGGAAAGGGCTCTCCGACCCCGAAGCGCGGGTGCGCCAGCGCTACGTCGACATGGCGATCAATCCGGAAACCCGGGAGATCCTGGCCAAACGCAGCGCGGTGGTGCGCTCGCTGCGGGACTCGCTGAACGCCCTCGGCTACCTCGAGGTGGAGACGCCGATCCTGCAGCAGGTGCACGGCGGCGCCAACGCGACACCGTTCGTCACCCATATCAACGCCTACGATCTGGACCTGTACCTGCGAATCGCGCCCGAACTCTATTTGAAGCGGCTGTGTGTGGGCGGCATGGAGAAGGTCTTCGAATTGGGCCGCACCTTCCGCAACGAAGGCGTGGACTTCAGCCACAATCCGGAATTCACGATCCTGGAAGCCTATGAGGCGCACAGCGACTACCAGCGGATGATGGACACCTGCCGTCAGCTGATCCAGCACGCGGCGATCGCGGCCAACGGGAAGATGGTCGCGCTGCGCCCCGGCGCGGACGGCACCTTCGACGAGGTCGACATCTCCGGTGACTGGGCGGTGAAGACCGTGCACGGCGCGGTGTCGGAGGCCATCGGCGCCGAGATCACCCCGGAGACGACCGTGGCGGAACTGCGCGAACTCTGCGACAAAGCCGAGGTGCCCTATCAGCACGGCTGGGACGCCGGTCAGATCGTCCTGGAAATGTATGAACACCTGGTCGAGTCGCGTACCGAGGAACCCACGTTCTACATCGACTTCCCGACGTCGGTGTCCCCGCTGACCCGCGCGCACCGCAGCATTCCCGGTGTCGCGGAGCGCTGGGATCTGGTGGCGTGGGGCGTGGAATTGGGTACGGCCTACAGCGAACTCACCGATCCGGTGGAACAGCGCCGCCGGCTCACCGAGCAGTCCGTGCTCGCGGCCAACGGCGACCCCGACGCCATGGAATTGGACGAGGATTTCCTGCAGGCGCTGGAACACGCGATGCCGCCGACCGGCGGCCTGGGGATGGGTGTGGACCGGGTGGTCATGCTCATCACCGGGCGCAGCATCCGCGAAACGCTGCCGTTCCCATTGGTCAAACCGCGATGAACGTTAACGGGAGCGCGTAGATTTCAGAGTGAGATTTCGCATCGGAGAACTACGCACATCGGACGAAAGCACCGTCTAATGTGGGAAACTCGGCCCCGGGAGGAGGCCGTTTCACCTTCGACAAGGGGATGGATATATGTACCTCGACCTGCTGACCAACGCGACCCTGCTGGACCACGCGGTGTGGGCCAACCCGGACACCCTGCTGGCGTCCGATACCTACACCCAGGCCATGGAGCTTGCCGCCAAGAAAAAGAAGAAGGGCGGCGGCGGCCTCATCTTCGGCCTGATCTGCCTGCTCGTGGTCGTCGCGATCGCGGTCGGCGGCTACCTGCTCTACAAGCGCAGCAAGAAGAACTAGTCTTCCCCGCTGCCGCTCGACCGGCCCGTGTCACCCGACCCGGGCCGGTTCTGTTTGTCCGCTTGCGGCAGAGTGGTGGTGTGCAGTTGATACTCGTCCGCCATGCCCAGCCGCTCCGCGTCGTCAACGCCACCGGCCCCGCCGATCCGGAGCTGTCGCCGATCGGGCAGGAGCAGGCCGAACGAGTGCCCGCCGCGCTGAGCCAGCACCGCGTCAGCCGGATCTTGAGCAGCCCGCAGCGCCGCGCCCGGGACACCGCCACCCCGCTCGCGAGCAAACTCGGGTTGTCCGTCGAAATCGTCGACGACCTCGCCGAATACGATCGCGACCTGCCCGCCTACATCCCGATCGAGGACGCGAAGACCGAATTCCAAGCGACCTACGAGCGGATCAAAGCCGGTCACCTGCCCGAACAGATCGACGGCCCGGCCTTCATCCAGCGGGTGCGCGACGCCATCACCGAGATCGCCGCGAACACCGACCCGGCCGACACCGTCGTCGCCTTCGCGCACGGTGGCGTGATCAACGTGCTGCTCCAGGAAGTGCTCGGCCTGGCCCGCCCGCTGACCTTCCCGATCGACTACTGCTCGATCACCCGAATCCTGTTCTCCCGCACCGGCCGCCGCACCGCCGCGACCGTCAACGAGAACGGCCACGTCTGGGATCTGTTGCCGCGCAACCTGAAGTGATCACTCCCAGCTGATTGCCAGCTTCATCCCATCGTCATCCCAGCGTCCGAACCTTTGATAGGTCCGGTGAGCCGCCGCGAGGCGCTCACCGTCCCAGAGAAAGGAACCGACGTGCAATCCGACAAAACCACATTCCGTCGCCGCACCGCCCGATTCGTGGTGGCCGGTGCCCTGATCACCGTTCCGCTCAGCGCGTTCGCCGTCACCGCCCACGCGCAAACCGCCACCGACGCCCCCGTGGAATTCGAGACGACCACCGTCGCCGGCGAGGCGACCCCGGAAGCCACCGAAATCCACGACCGCCGCCCCGACCACCCCGGCCGTCCCGGCCAAACCATCATCATCCCCGGCCCCGACGCCCACCCCGGCGGCCCCCGCATCGAGCACCGCGAGTACCGCGAGGATCCCGGCCCCGACCACGGCCCGCGGATCTTCCACCACCGCCCGTCCACCGGCTCCGCCAGCATCAGCTAGCAGTGAAAAGGCCCGCCTCCCCTCAGGGAAGCGGGCCTTTTGTACGGTCCCGAGCGCAGTTGACTCAGCACGCATCCGGGCGAGCGAAGCGACCCCGGATGCCACCTCGAAGCAGATCACCATGCTGAACCCGGCCGGAGGCCGGGTTCAGCATGGTGATCAAGCCATGCCGGCGATCCAGTTCCGCATCCACGAGATCGCGGTCTGCCCACCTCCGACGTGGTAGCTGCCGTACAGGTGATGCGCCTGCGACTTGTAGAACTCCTCCAGGCTCTTGGCCCGCTCCTGGTTCGCGGATTCGCTGAGCTGGGACTGCAACACCGGCACGCCGCCGTGCGCCATCAGATCGTTGAGGATGGCTCCGGCTTCGAGCTGGTAGCGCCAGATGTTGGCCGGGTTGGCCTCCGAGCTCTGGGCCAGCCAGCCCGCGAAGCGGGTGACGAAGTCGTCGGTGGCCGTCGCGCAGTACAGGTCGTCGACCGCGCAGATGGTGCGGGTGCGGTCGGACAGCCAGCCGAAGCCGCCGACTCGGGGGCCACCGGCGCCAGCACCGGCCGCGTACGGCCCGACCTGGATATCGGTCGGTGAGCGGCGCGGGTCGGAGATCAGGCCGACACCGGAGACGCGGTCGGCCGGGACGACGCTCAGTCCGGTGCCGATTTCGGCCGCCAGGTCACCGGCGGCGTCCGCGCCCTGGCTGTAGCCGACGAGCGCGAACTTCGTCCCGCCGCACCGGGCCGCCATATTGCTGATGAGGCCGCGCGCGTTGCTGACGGCTTCCTTCTTGGAGTTGCCGTAAACCTCACCCTCCCAAGGGAAGGCTGTCGCGGCATAGGTGACGTAGTCGACATCGACGGAGGACGGCAGTCCTCTGGTGACGCCGGACAGCATGCCGGGGCCGGGCGGCTTGTCGTGCCCGGTTTCCCAGGTGCCAGGGATCGCCACCACATACAGACTCGGGCATCCGGGGGCCGCCGCGGCGGGACCACTGCCGAATGCCAGGCCGGACGCAATCGTCGCGGACACACCGAGGGCCGCGACAACCTTCTTCAACCGCATACTGCTCCAGTTCAAACCTGCCCTCTTGTGAAGGGCGCTCCCCGACAAGTTGCCGCTAACCATGTTGAACTCGGCGGATGACTCACTAGTGCACGCCGAGCAACAGCACGGTTAACCCGGTGGTATATCGCTGTGGAACCTCACATCCCGAAGATCCGCAGCACGCCGCTGATCACACTAGAGCCCAACGGCGCTGCGCGCCACGCAAACCGGGTCGGCATGTCCGATTTCCGACGAAGATCACTCTCGCAGAGCCGTCTCCGGACAGCAAAAACGCCTGCGGACCGGAGTCCGCAGGCGCCCTTGGCTATTCGTTTCGGCTCAGCGCTGAGCGACCATCGTGGGGGTGACCGGCGACGGCAGCGCGGTCTCGCCCTCCAGATAGTTGTCCACCGCGGCGGCCGCGGCGCGGCCCTCGGCGATGGCCCACACGATCAGCGACTGGCCGCGGCCCATATCGCCGGCGACGAAGACGCCGGGAATGTTGGTGGCCCAGTTCTTGTCGCGCTGCACATTGCCGCGCTGGTCGTAGCCGACGCCGAGATCTTCGAGCAGACCCGGCTTCTCGGGACCGGTGAAGCCCATGGCGAGCAGCACCAGGTCGGCCTCGAGGGTGAAGTCGGTGCCTTCGACCTTCTCGAAGCGGCCGTTGGCCATCTTCACCTCGTGCGCCTGCAGACCGGTGACCTTGCCGTCTTCGCCGACGAAACGCTCGGTGTTGACCGAGAACACCCGCTCGCCGCCCTCCTCGTGCGCCGAGGACACCCGGTACATCAGCGGGTAGGTCGGCCACGGGGTGGAACCCGCACGCTCCTCCGGCGGCCGCGGCATGATCTCGAACTGGTGCACGCTCGCCGCGCCCTGCCGGTGCGAGGTGCCCAGGCAGTCCGCGCCGGTGTCGCCGCCGCCGATGATGACGACCTTCTTGCCGCGCGCGTGGATCGGCGGCAGGCCGTTCTCGTCGGTGACATCGTCGCCGAGCTGCACGCGGTTGGCCCACGGCAGGAACTCCATCGCCTGATGGATACCGTCCAGCTCGCGACCCGGGATCGGCAGATCGCGGGCCAGGGTGGCGCCGCCGGAGAGCACGACCGCGTCGAACTGCTCGCGCAGCTGCTCGGCGGTGATGTCGACGCCCACGTTCACGCCGGTCTTGAAGATGGTGCCCTCGGCCTCCATCTGCGCGAGCCGGCGATCGATGAAGCGCTTCTCCATCTTGAATTCCGGGATGCCGTAGCGCAGCAGACCGCCGATGCGGTCGGCGCGCTCGTACACGGTCACGGTGTGACCGGCGCGGGTCAGCTGCTGTGCGGCGGCCAGACCGGCCGGGCCGGAGCCGACGACGGCGACCTTCTTGCCGGTGAGGCGGGTCGGGTAAACCGGGGTCACCCAGCCCTCGTCGAAGGCGTTCTCGATCAGCTCGACCTCGACCTGCTTGATGGTCACCGCGTCCTGGTTGATGCCCAGGACGCAGGACGCCTCACACGGCGCGGGGCACAACCGCCCGGTGAATTCAGGGAAGTTGTTGGTCGCGTGCAGCCGGTCGATGCCCTCACGCCACTGGCCCTTGTAGACCAGGTCGTTCCATTCGGGAATCAGGTTCCCGAGCGGACAGCCGTTGTGGCAGAACGGGATACCGCAGTCCATGCAGCGGCTGGCCTGGGTCTTGAGGGTGTCCTTCTGGAAACCCTGCTCATAGACCTCTTTCCAGTCCATCAGCCGCAGCTCGACCGGACGACGGGCGGGCAGTTCCCGCTTGGTGTGCTTCAGAAATCCTTGTGGGTCAGCCACGAGCCGCCCCCGAATAGTCACAGCGCCGAGTCAGCACTTTATTCGACACGTTAACCACGAGCGGCCTCCATAATCGCCTCGTTCACATCCGTGCCTGCTTTTTCGGCCTCGGAGATCGCGAGCAAAACCTTCTTGTATTCACGCGGCATGACCTTCACGAAGTGAGCCGATTCCTTGGCCCAATCGGTCAGGATGCGTTCGGCGACAGCCGAACCGGTCTGGGCGCGGTGCTCGCTGATGATGTCGCGCAGGAACGTGCGGTCATCGTCGGTGAGCTCCTCCAGGGCGCCGGCCTGTTCCGGGTTCACCCGCTCGGCGAAAGTGCCGTTCGGGTTGTAGACATAGGCCTCGCCGCCGGACATACCGGCGCCGAAGTTACGGCCGGTCTCACCCAGGATGACCACCTTGCCGCCGGTCATGTACTCGAGCGCGTGGTCGCCCACACCCTCGACCACCGCGGTGGCGCCGGAGTTGCGCACCGCGAACCGTTCACCGACCACACCGGACAGGAACGCCTTGCCGCTGGTCGCGCCGAACAGCAGCACGTTGCCCGCGATGATGTTCTCCTCGGCCTTGAACTCGGCCGGGGCGTTGAGCGCCGGGCGGACGACCAGGTGGCCGCCGGAAAGACCCTTGCCCACATAGTCGTTCGCGTCGCCCTGCACCCGCAGGGTGAGACCCGCGGGGACGAAGGCGCCGAAGCTGTTGCCCGCGGAGCCGGTGAAGGTGATGTCGATGGTGTCGTCGGGCAGACCGACGCCACCGAAGTTCTTCGTCACCTCGTGGCCCAGCATGGTGCCGACGGTCCGGTTCACGTTCGTGATCTTGGTTTCGAACTTGACCGGGGTGCCGCGCTCCAGGGCATCGCGCGCCTGGGTGATCAGCTGCTGATCCAGCGCCTTGTCCAGGCCGTGGTCCTGGGTCTTGGTGCAGCGGCGATCCTGGTACATGAACGCCGTCTCGACATCGTCGAGGATCGGCGACAGGTCCAGCTTGCTGGCCTTCCAGTGCTGCTTGGCCTTGGCGGTGTCGAGCATGTCGACCCGGCCGATGGCCTCGTCCAGCGTGCGGAAGCCCAGCGACGCCAGCAGCTCCCGGACCTCTTCGGCGATGAACATGAAGAAGTTCTCGACGAATTCCGGCTTGCCGGTGAAGCGTTCGCGCAGCACCGGATTCTGTGTCGCGACACCCACGGGGCAGGTGTCGAGGTGGCAGACCCGCATCATGATGCAGCCCGAGACCACCAGCGGCGCGGTCGCGAAGCCGTACTCCTCCGCGCCGAGCAGCGCGGCGATCACGACGTCACGGCCGGTCTTCATCTGACCGTCGACCTGCACCACGATGCGGTCGCGCAGACCGTTGAGCAGCAGCGTCTGCTGGGTCTCGGCCAGGCCGAGCTCCCAGGGACCGCCCGCGTGCTTGAGCGAGGTCAGCGGCGACGCGCCGGTGCCACCGTCGTGACCCGAGATCAGCACCACGTCGGCGTGCGCCTTGGAGACGCCCGCGGCGACGGTGCCGACGCCCGGCTCCGCGACAAGTTTCACGTGAATCCGCGCCTGCGGGTTCGCGTTCTTCAGATCGTGGATCAGCTGAGCCAGATCCTCGATCGAGTAGATGTCGTGGTGCGGCGGCGGGGAAATCAGACCCACGCCCGGCGTCGAGTGCCGCACCTCGGCGACCCACGGGTACACCTTGTGCGCGGGCAACTGACCGCCCTCGCCCGGCTTGGCGCCCTGGGCCATCTTGATCTGGATGTCGGTGCAGTTCGACAGGTAGTGCGAGGTCACGCCGAAGCGACCCGAGGCCACCTGCTTGATCGCGGACCGGCGCCAGTCGCCGTTCTCCTCGACCTCGAAGCGGGCCGGATGCTCGCCGCCCTCACCGGAGTTCGAGCGGCCGCCGAGCCGGTTCATCGCGATCGCGAGCGTCTCGTGCGCCTCCGCCGAGATGGAGCCGTAGCTCATCGCGCCGGTGGAGAACCGCTTCACGATCTCCGAAGCCGGCTCGACCTCGTCGATGGAGATCGGCGCGCGGTTCTTGGTCTTGAACTTGAACAGACCGCGCAGCGAAGCCAAACGCTCGGACTGGTCGTCGACCAGCTTGGTGTACTCCTTGAAGATGCCGTACTGACCGGTGCGGGTCGCGTGCTGCAACTTGAACACGGTGTCCGGGTTGAACAGGTGGTACTCACCCTCGCGCCGCCACTGGTATTCGCCGCCGACCTCGAGCTCGCGGTGCGCGCGCTCGTTGCGGTTCTCCAGGAACGCCACCCGGTGCCGGGCCGCCACGTCGTCGGCGATCTCGTCCAGGCCGATGCCGTTCAGCGGCGAGTTCAGTCCGGTGAAGTATTCGTCCACCAGGTCCTGGGACAGGCCGATCACCTGGAACAGCTTGGCGCCGTTGTAGGAGGCCACGGTGGAGATGCCCATCTTGGACATCACCTTCAGCACGCCCTTGCCGGCGGCCTTGTTGTAGTTCGCGACGGCCTTGCGGAAGTCGGCGGCATGATCGCCGGTGCTGCCCGGCATCTCCAGCGCGCCGCGCTCGAGCAGGTCCTCGATGGTCTCGAAGGCCATGTACGGGTTGATCGCGGCCGCGCCGAAACCGACCAGCAGGGCCATGTGGTGCACCTCGCGGGCGTCACCGGCCTCCACGACCAGGCCGACCTTGGTGCGGGTGCGCTCACGCACCAGATGGTGGTGCACCGACGCGGTCAGCAGCAGCGACGGAATCGGCGCCAGCTTCTCGTTGGACTCGCGGTCGGAGAGCACGATGATCCGCGCGCCGCCGTCGATGGCCGCCGACACCTGGGTGTTGATGGCCTCGAGCGCCTTGCGAAGACCCTTGCCGCCCTTCTTGACCGGGTACAGACCGCGCACCACGACCGACCGCAGCTCGGGGTGCGAGCCGTCGTCGTTGATGTGCACGAGCTTGGCCAGCTCGTCGTTGTCGAGGATGGGTCCCTCGATGGCGATCTGCTTACAGGACTCCGGGCTCGGATGCAGCAGATCGGCCTCGGGGCCGATGGCCCGCTTCAGGCTGGTGACGACCTCTTCGCGGATGGCGTCCAGCGGCGGGTTGGTGACCTGCGCGAACAGCTGCGAGAAGTAGTCGAACAGCAGGCGTGGACGCGAGGACAGCACCGCGATCGGGGTGTCGGTGCCCATCGAGCCGAGCGCTTCCATGCCGCTCTTCGCCATCGGCGAGATCAGCAGGTTCAGCTCCTCGGTGGTGTATCCGAAGATCTGCTGCCGGATCAGCACCCGGTCGTGCGACATGTGCACGTGCGGGCGGTCCGGCAGATCGCTGAGCTTGGTGACGCCGTCGTCGAGCCACTGCTGGTACGGGTGCTCGGCGGCCAGCTGCGACTTGAACTCGTCATCGCTGATGATGCGGCCCTGGGCGGTGTCGACCAGGAACATCTTGCCGGGCTGTAGTCGGAACTTCTGGACCACCTTGGACGGGTCGATGTCCAGCACGCCGACCTCGGAGGCCAGCACGACCAGGCCGTCCTCGGTCACCCAGATGCGGCCGGGGCGCAGGCCGTTGCGGTCCAGCACGGCGCCGACGACGGTGCCGTCGGAGAAGCAGACCGAGGCCGGGCCGTCCCACGGCTCCATCAGATAGGAGTGGTACTCGTAGAACGCGCGGCGCTGCGGATCCATGTTCTCGGAGCGCTCCCACGCCTCCGGGATCATCATCAGCACGGCGTGCGGCAGGCTGCGGCCACCGAGGTGCAGCAGTTCCAGCACCTCGTCGAAACGCGCGGTGTCCGAGGCCCCGGGGGTGCAGACCGGGAAGATCTTCTCCAGGCGGTTCTTGCCGGCCGAGTCGGTGCCGAACACGTCGGAGTTCAGCAGCGCCTCGCGGGCGCGCATCCAATTCTCGTTGCCGGTGACGGTGTTGATCTCACCGTTGTGCGCGACCCGGCGGAACGGGTGCGCCAGCGGCCACGAGGGGAAAGTGTTGGTGGAGAACCGGGAGTGCACGATGCCCAGCGCCGACTCGACGCGGTCGTCTTGCAGATCCAGGTAGAAGGCGCGCAGCTGGGGCGTGGTGAACATGCCCTTGTAGACGAAGGTCTCCCCGGACAGGCTCGGGAAGTACACCGACTCCTTGCCGGTCGAGCCCTCGCCCGCGCCGGCCTTGCCGAGCTCGTGCTCGACCCGCTTGCGGATGACGTAGGCGCGGCGCTCCAGAGCCATGCCGGACAGCTGCTCGGCGGAGTCCTTGGGCGAGGCGACGAAGATCTGACGGAAAGTCGGCATGGCGTCGCGGGCGAGCGCGCCGAGCGAGGACTCGTCGATCGGGACCTCGCGCCAGCCGAGGACCTCCAGGCCCTCTTCCTTGACGATCTTCTCCACGCCGTAGGCGGCGCGCGCGGCTTCTCGACGGGCCTGCGGCAGGAAGGCGATACCGGTGGCGTAGGCGCCTGCCGCCGGCAGATCGAAGTCCACGATCGCGCGGAAGAATCGGTCCGGCACCTGCAGCAGGATGCCCGCACCGTCACCGGAGTTCGGTTCGGCGCCGGCAGCACCACGGTGCTCCAGGTTCAACAGAGCCGTAATAGCCTTGTCGACGATGTCGCGGCTGCGGCGGCCGTGCATGTCGACGACGAACGCGACACCGCAGGCGTCGTGCTCGTTCGCCGGGTCATAAAGCCCGATGGGTCCAGGGGACCTGTGGCCAGGAAGTTGCGTCATGCCTCTGCCTTCAAGAAAAGTCGGCCTTCGAAGAAAAGAATTCGGCCTTTCCGCCTCTGTCGTATAACTCCGAACGCCTACGTCAAGACTGCGCCCGTACGTTCCGGATCCAGCCGCGCTGATGGTCCGGCGTGCAGTCACGTCTCCAGTTGTCCACCCGCTTCGGTGTGGGGTGCTCGGAAGTAACGGAACTCTTACGAGTTCCTAACTTCCTTGCGGGTGTCGCCCGCTACGCTGGGGCACCGGCTGGGTGAACCGTGCGGGCGATACAGCCGACCAGTTTGTGTTCGGCGTAAGAGCAAACGATAAGTCAGGTCCGGGGCCCAACCAACTTAGGTTTGACTAATAACCAGGTCTAGCTGGGCTTCTTCATGCGGTCCTCCAACTCGTGCGCGTTGTCCAGTGTAAAGCAGCGGGTACGGACCGATCGATCCCCAGCTCCGGGGTGTCAACCAGCGGAAACTTGACGTTCGCCGGATTGTGGACCCAGCCGTATCCACCTTCCGACCTGCATCGCAGTGGATTTCCCCGCGGTCTCGATCGACAAACCACGCAGTGGCGGCTACCTCGCTGCGGGCGGGCCTGAGACATTTCCTACAGAAGGCATGACGAGCATCGGAGTGGGATCCGACCGTTCGGACTCTTTCTCGGCATGTGGCTGACAGCACACTCTCAGCTATCGAATCGAGTGGGATTCCCCACAGCACCCGGCACTCTTCCGGCGGCTCGGCCGCAACACGGTATTTAGTCCCGTCGCAACCGCCTCGAGCCCGAAATCGCCTGCCGGAGTGGCGGTTCCCCGTCCAATTGTGAGGCTGCCCACAACCCCGTCCGCACGCTCGGTGTGTCGGGCACCCGGCTGTCACGCTGTCACAACGAATCCGTGACAGTTTCGCCTGACGCCATGCCCCCGACCGGAGTCCAAGCGGGGAAGCCGCGCAGCTTCCGGGGGTGCGGAGCCGGGCCCACCTATCCAGGATGTGAGATCCCATGACCGTCACCGGCTTGCTCACCTGGCTCGGCGGAGGTCTGCGGTGGGACACCCCTGATCGGTCCGAGGTCTATCGGCACGAACACTCCGACTACGCCGTCACCGGCGCTGTCGTCGCCTTGTTCGCCGTGGTCGCGGGAGTGGTGACAACGCTCGCGCTGGCCGCCGCCGAGTGGTCACTGTTCGCCGCGGTCCCGGTCGCCGTCGTCGTCGCCCTGCTGGCCGGGGCGGTCGGGCGGGCGCTGGCCACCGTGCGGCCCAGCGGCACCCCCGATCGGAGCGGGCAGCTGGCCCGGATCGGGGTCGCGGTGCTGGTGGGCGTGCTGATCGCCGAATTGGCGAGCACCGTGCTGTTCGGCGGCACCGTCGACCGGTTGTTGGACGAGAAGGCCCAGCGCGGGGTGGAATCGGCCCCTGCCGTCCTGGCCGCGCACACCGAGCTCGACAGCGCGCGAGCCGACCGCGGTGCGCTGGACCAGGCGATAACCCAGGCGCAGACCGATATCGATCGCCTGCTCGTCATCGCGCGGTGCGAATTCAATCCGTCGCCGGAATGCCCCCGAACCAGGATCACCGGGGTGCCCGGCAACGGACCCGAGGCGCGCACCGCCAACGAGATGCTGGACGACGCGCGCCGCCAACTGGCCACCGCGCAGGGCCGAGTGGAGGCGGCGAACCAGCGGATCTCCGAGGAGGAGAAAGACGCCGCCGCGGCCCGCACCGCGGCATTCGCCGACGCCGACCGCGGCCTGGGCGCGCGCTGGCTCGCCGTGCACGACCACGCCTTCGGCAGTGCGGGCGCGCTGCTGCTCTGGCTGCTCACCGTCGTGGCGTTCACCCTGCTCGCCCTGCTGCCGTTGCTGCTGCGCTGGTGGCGCGGCAGCACCTCCTTCGATCGGCGCAATGCCTTCCGCACGGTGCAGGACGAGGCCGAACGGGCCGCCGACGCGGCCATCGCCGTGAAACGAGCCGAGGTCCGTGCCGAAGCCGAAAAACTGCGCGCCGAACAACAACTCACCGCCGCCCGCCTGGCCGCCGAAGCCGACACCGCCATCGATCGGGAGCGCCAGCGCACCCGCGTCATCGCCGCCATCGGCGGCCTGGAGATCGGCATCAACGAACCCGAGCGCCTCGGATCAGCACCGCGACCCGCCGAACTTCCGGCCGGAAAGGACAGCACCGTGTCTTCCCACCTACCCGCCACCGTCTCCGCCCCGCCGTCCACCCGCTCCGGCGAACTCGTGCCGCATCAGCCCGCCGCACCGCGGAGCGGCGGCCTGGAACTGCCGATCATCGGCCAGGTCCCGTTCTCCGACACCGCCGCCCGCTGGATTCGCCCGCTGGTTCCGTCCTTCGTTGCGAACGCCGTCGACACCGCGACCCATCCGCTGCGCACCGCCCGGCAAGCCTTCGAAGAGGTCGAGGAGATCACCTTCACGCTGCGGCGCACCCGCAAAGTGACGGTGGACACCCAGGATTCGCCCGCGATGAGCACGCCGCAGTCCGGCTACCAGTTGCAGACGGGTTCCCCGCAGGCGCAGCACATCGCCGCCACCGTCGTCGACGCGGATTACGCACAACCGCAAACGCCCGCGCCGCAGACCCCCGCATTGCCCGACGCGGATCGTCAGGATGAGCTGTCCGGGCCGCGGAAGCGCCAGCTCTTCGGCCGCCGCGGACCTCGCGAACTTCCGCCCGGCAACTGACGCTGAAAGGGCGTGCCCTGACAGGTCGCTGTTCAACACCGAGTAACCGCCGTCGAACGTCGGCCGGACTACTCTCCCGAGTCCTTACTACGCGCTGCGCGGTACACCATCACCGCGGTGAGCAACAGGATCACCGTGGTCCCGGTCGCCGCCCAGTGGACACCCGACACGAAGGCCGCGCGTGCGGATTCCAGCAGCTCCACGGCCATGGATTCCGGTAGCGCGCGGGCGGTTTCGACCGCACCGCCGAGCGACTCGTGAGCCGCCCCGGAGTGTGCGGCCGGGACCGAGGACACATCCAAACCGTGCCGGAACACGCCCATGACGACGCTACCGAGTACCGCGACGCCCAGGGCCACACCGGCTTCCATCGCCGTCTCCGAGATGGCGGCGGCATTGCCCGCACGTTCGGCGGGCGCGGAGCTGACGATCATGTCCGCCGAAACGGTCAGCGCCACACCGGCTCCGATACCGATCAGGGTGAAGCCGAGGACGAACGGCGTGACCGCGGCCGACGGGTCGGCCCGCAGCAGCCAGAACAACATGCCACCCACGGCGGCCACCAGCAGCGCGCCGCACAGCACCATGACCGGTCGCCACCGGCGCACCAGCCAGGCCGCGCCCAGCGAACCCGCGATGCTGCCGACCATGCCCGGCACCAGCAGCACACCGGCTTCCAGCGGCGAGCGGCCGAGAACCAGTTGCAGATACTGCGAGCCGAAGAACAGCACGCCCGCGAGCGCGAAGACCGACAGCAGATTGGTCAGCGTCGCCGCCCGGAACGGCGGGCGCCGGAACAATTCCAGGTCGAGCAGCGGGTCGGCCAGGCGGCCCTGACGGCGCAGGAAAACCACGCCCGCCCCGACACCGACCGCGGCGGCGGCCACCGCGAGCCAGCTGAACCCGTGCGCCGCGGTTTCCTTGACCGCGTAGACGATCGGGATCAATGCCAGCATCGACAAGCCCGCGCTCGCCAGGTCGAAGCGACCGGGATTCGGGTCACGTGACTCCGGCACCAGCATCGGAGCGAGCACGATCAGCAGG
Source organism: Nocardia goodfellowii (assembly GCF_017875645.1). Classification (NCBI taxonomy): domain Bacteria; kingdom Bacillati; phylum Actinomycetota; class Actinomycetes; order Mycobacteriales; family Nocardiaceae; genus Nocardia; species Nocardia goodfellowii. Next base: position 1,303,004 of record NZ_JAGGMR010000001.1, read on the forward strand.
GCCATCACCGGCAGGTTCACCAGGAACACCGAACCCCACCAGTAATGCTCGAGCAGCCAGCCGCCCAGCAGCGGACCGAGCGCGGAACCGGAACCCGCCATCGCGCCCCACACCGAGATGGCGATGGTGCGCTGCCGCGGATCGGCGAACATGCCGCGGATCAAACCGAGAGTCGCGGGCATCAGGGTCGCGCCGGCGAGCCCTTGCAGCACGCGCGCCGCGATGAGCATTTCGGGATTGATCGCCCAGGCGGCCACCGCCGAGGCCAGACCGAAGCCGGCCGCGCCGATGAGCAGCAGACGGCGGCGGCCGATCCGGTCGCCGAGGGAACCCATGGTGATGAGCAGGCCCGCCAGGACGAACGAATAGACGTCGATGATCCAGAGCAGTTGCGGGGTGGTCGGGGCGAGGTCCGCGCTGATGGCGGGGACCGCGAGGTCGAGCACGGTCGCGTCCACCGCGATCAGCAGCAACGCGAGTGCGAGGACGCCCAGGCCCGCCCAGGTACGGGCGGTGGCGGGTGCGCTCGAACCGGGTGCGGCGGTGATGTCGGTGGTCATGATCCTTCTACTTTCGGGGGGTGAACCGTCCAGCCGGTACAGTACCAGATTAACCGTCCGGACGGTACAGTTATGCCCGTGACGACTCGCGACCCAGCAAGCACCCGCGACCGAATCCTCGACGCGCTGGAGATGCTGCTCCTGGAAAAGGGCATGTCTCAGGTGACATTGGAGAACGTCGCCGCCGCGGCCGGCGTCTCCAAAGGCGGGCTGCTCTACCACTACAAATCCAAAGACGCCCTGCTCGCCGGGCTCGTCCGCCGTCTCGGCGAACGCGCTGATCAGCAATTGGAAACCGCCGTCGCCGAAGGCAAATCGGTCGCCGAGTGGTACCTCCAAGCCCCCCACCCGGACAACGAGGACGACGCACTCGAGATCGCGGTACAGCGCTCCATGCTGGCCGCCATGCGCACCCTCGACGGCCCCCAGGACACCGACGTCGACGAAGCCGAACGCGCCCTGGACGAGGTGATGGCCAAGTGGCAGACCGGCCTGGACAACGAGATCCCGGACCCGATCCAAGCCACGATCGTCAGCCTGGTCGGCGACGGCGTCTATTTGCGTGCCCTCCTCGGCCTCCCCCCAGTGGAGCCAGAGCTGTACCGCCGAGTCGTGGCCCGTCTACTCGGCGGACGGACGACGCCTCCGCCGTCTTGAGGCCGACTCGCGCGCCAACGGCCTGAGCACACGGCGAGCCGCGCCTCGATCCAATGGCGTGCTCCCCTTCATCGGGCCGCGGCTCATCCCAAAGGACGCGCTACTTCACTCCTGACCCACTGCTCGGCGGAAAGAAGTCGAGTCGCAAGCACTCTCGCCGCCGGCGAGCCGCTGCTGACCCGCGCTGAGCTGGATCGTCCGCGCGTTTACCGAGGTGACGGAAGCAGCGCGGACGCTCTAGACTCGGCCGGGTGTTACCAGCCGACCCGGCCGGTGCCGTCGGGGCGGAAGACGATCCGGCACCAGGGTCAGTAGGACCGACGGTGCCGGTGCGCCCGTTGACCTTCCGTGAACTGCTCGACCTACCGTTCGCGCTGGTCCAGGCCAATATCGGGGCGCTGGTCCGGCTGGGTGCGGCGGGGTTGGTGGTGGCCGAGATCTTCGTCATGGCTGTCACCGTGGGCGTTTCGGCGCTGACCGGCGGCTCCGACGAGGGAATCCGGTGGGGAGCGGTGCTGGCGACGCTGGCGGCCGCGTGGGCGCTGCGCTTTCTGCTGCGCGGGACGACCGTCGCGCTGGGGTTGGCCGACGTGGCCGGTCGCCGGATCACCTGGCGGGTGGCCCTGGACCGGATGGGTTCTTTCGTGCGGCCGATGGCGCTGTACGAGTTGCCCTATACGCTGATCCGGGCCGTGGCCTTCGGGGTTTTCTGCCTGCTGCTCACCACCGCCCCCGTGCTGGGGGTGACGTCGCTGGTGCTGCTCGCGCTCTTCGGTCTGCCCTTTCTCGGCCGGTGGCGCGCACGACACTATGTCGCCGTTCCGGTGATCGCTGCGGAGCGGGCCGACCGCGGCACAGCCGCAGGACGCACGAAACTGCTTGTCGCCGGTAAGGAATGGTCGTTGACCGGCGTGTGGCTGACGCACCGCGGGCTGCTCTTGCTGCTGTTGCTTCCGCTGCTCGGTCTCGGTCTGTTCGTCGCCGATTTCTCCGGTACCCGCATGTGGACGGTGGTCACGCTGACCACTTCGGCGGCGCTGCTGTTCCTGGCGTTCGGTGAGATGGTGGAGTCGGCGACACGGGTGGTGTCCTATCTCGACCTGCGCTGCCGCCGCGAGGGTCTCGACATCCGCATCCCGGAGCAGGTCTATGAGTGAAGTATCGCGTCGCGATTCCGCGCGGGCAGACGACGACGCGCCGGGCGGGCACGATCCCGTCGAAGTCGAGTTCTGGCGTCCGCCCGCGGCCGAGCCCGCGCCGCGGATCCCGCCGCTGGGTCCGGCGGCCGAGCATCGCGGCGCGGCCGACGCCGCCGCCGCGAACCGCGACTACGACCGTGCGCTCCGGGAGCGATTCCGTGCCATGGTGCGCGGCTTGGAACAGGGCGGCGTGCTCGAGGTGCGGCGCTCGCGCACCGCCGACGAAACCGCCCAGGACGTGTCCCGCGCGCTGCCGCCCGAAGCGAGCGACGAGATCCAGCCCGCGGCACGCGATTTCGACGAGGTCGTCTACGGCGGCCGCCGCGCCACCGAGGACGAATACCGGCGGCTGGAATCCGCCGATCGTTACTCCGCGGCCGCCCCGCCGCCCAAGCACGGCCCGGCCGACACCGAGCCGGTCGAGGTGCGCACGCGCAAACGCCGCGCGCTTCCGCCGGTACCCGACCTGCTGCGGAATCCGAAATTCTGGGCGGCCGTGCTGGCTTCCCTCGCTCTGGCGCTGGTCCTGTGGGGCGCGCTCAACGCGCTCGGCACGCCCCCCGCGCCGAAACCGCCCCAGCAGCCGGACATCCCGCCGCCACCGAAGCCGCCCGCGGATAGCGACGACACCTGCTGGATCTTCTGCTCCGGCGAGGACTCGATCTTCACCCGCATGCCCCCGTGGCTGGCGTTCGGTGGTCTGCAATTCCTGATCGCCGCCGCGGCAGTGGCTTGGTGGCGGGCCCGTCGCCGGGGCGCGCTGGTCCGGGAACCGCGCCCGGTCGAGGTCGCGGCGAACGAACTGCTGGCCGGGCAGGCCGCGCTCTATCGGCGTTCCGGCGATCACGAATATGTCGCCGCGAAACTTCGCGCCGCCACCCTGCGCCGCGTCCGGCCCACCCTCGGTGTGCCCGCCGACGCGCGGCCGGAACAGATCGTCGCCGCCGTCAGCGCACGCACCGGCACCGACCAGCAGTTGGTCGGCACCGCCCTGTACGGCCCCGTACCCGACACCGAGGCGCTGCGTATCGTCGCCGCGGTGCTCGATCTGATCGAGGCCGATACGCCGAGCAGCACACCAGCCGGCGCCACCGCCGGACCCACAGGAGGGGACCGATGACCCAGACCGACACCACCCACACCCCGACCGCCGCGGAGGCCGTGCAGGCGTTCGCGGCGCTGCGGAACGAGATCGGCAAGGCGGTCGTCGGAAACGACCAGGCCATCATGTATCTGGTGCTCGCGCTGCTGTGCCGGGGGCACGTGCTGCTCGAGGGTGTGCCCGGTGTCGCGAAGACCCTGCTGGTGCGGGCGCTGGCGACGGCGCTGGATCTGGAGCATTCCCGAGTCCAGTTCACTCCCGACCTGATGCCGGGCGATGTCACCGGTTCGCAGATCTACGATCCGCATTCCGCCGAGTTCACTTTCCGGCACGGCCCGGTGTTCACCAATCTGCTGCTCGCCGACGAGATCAACCGGACGCCCCCGAAAACCCAGTCGGCGCTGCTGGAATCGATGGAGGAGCGCCAGGTCTCGGTGGACGGCAAACCGCAGCTGTTGCCCGACCCGTTCGTGGTGATCGCCACCCAGAATCCGGTCGAGCAGGAGGGCACCTATCCGCTGCCGGAGGCGCAGCTGGACCGGTTCCTGTTCAAGGTCGACATCCAATTGCCCGGCCGCGACGACGAATTCCGCATCCTGCAGCGGCACGCCGCCGGCTTCGATCCGCGTGATCTGACCGCCGCCGGTCTGCGTCCGGTGGCGGGCTCGGCGCACATCACCGCCGGGCGGGCGGCTGTCGCGCAGGTGACGATCAGTCCCGAGGTGCTGGCCTACACCGTCGATCTGTGCCGGGCCACCCGCAACTCCCCCGCCGTGCAGCACGGCGCTTCGACCCGTGGCGCGACCGCGCTGATGGCGGCCGCGCGCGCCTTCGCCTGGCTCAACGGCCGCGCGTTCACCACCCCCGACGACGTGAAATACGTTGCCACGGCGGTACTCCGGCACCGGCTGCAGCTGAAGCCGGAGGCCGAACTGGACGGCGTGACGACCGAGGGTGTGCTCTCGTCGCTGCTGCTGTCGGTTCCGGTCCCGGTGTAGCCGTGGTCGTCACCGGACGGCTGGCCGCCGTCGCGGCGCTGGGCGCCCTGCTGGTCGCCGTGGAGTTGCACGGCTGGGGTGGGGTCATCTTCGTGACCTCGATTCTCGGCTGGCTGCTGTTGATCGATGTGGGCTGGGTGGCGCGGGCGCGGGCGGTGAGCCTGACCCGCGAGCCGCTCACGGTGGTTCGGCTGGATCGCAGCGTGGAGGTCGAGCTCGTCGTGACCAACACCGGTAACCGCACCGTGCGCGGCTACCTCTGGGACGACTGGCCGGACAGCGCCCGCACACGTAACCGCAGGCACCGAATCCATTTGGCGCCCAACACGATGGTTCGACTGCGCACCACCCTCACGCCGACTTGTCGCGGCGACCGCGTCGCGGGCCCGGTGACGCTGCGGCTGCTCGGCCCACTCGGGCTGGCGGGCAGGCAGACTCGTCGTGCGGTCCCCGCGCGGGTGCGTGCGCTGCCGCCGTTTCGCAGTGAGCGGTTGATGCGTTCGAAAGTGCGGCGGTTGCAGCATCTCGAGGGCCGCAATGTCGCCAACACCCGCGGGCAGGGCACCGAATTCGATTCCTTCCGTGAGTATGTCGCCGGTGACGACGTGCGGTCGATCGATTGGCGGGCCACCGCCCGCGCCACCGACGTGCTGGTGCGCACTTGGCGGCCGGAACGCAACCGGCACGTCATGATGCTGCTGGACACCGGGCGAATCAGCGCCGGTCGGGTCGGCGAGGGCACCCGGCTGGACGCGGGTATCGAGGCCGCGCTGCTGCTCGGTGGAATCGCCGGGGCCGCCGGTGATTCGGTCGATCTGCTGGCCTACGACCGCGAGGTCCGCGCGGAGGTGCGCGGCATCGGCGGAAACCGGTTGCAGCTCAAACTGATGCACGCGCTGGCCGGGGTGACGCCCGCGTTGGTCGACACCGACGCGCCGGGGCTGGTGCGCGCTGTCATCCAGCGGGCCCGCCGCCGCAGCCTGGTGGTCTGGTTCACCACCTTGGACGGCGCCGCGGTCGAGGAGAATCTACTGCCGGTGCTGCCGGTATTGGCTGTGCGGCACCGGGTCCTGATTGTCTCGGTCACCGATCCGGACATCGCCGCGGCCGCCACCCGCCGTGACCGTCTGGATGACCTCTACACCGCGGCCGCCGCCGAATCGGTGCTGGCCGAGCGTGCGCTGGTGCAGGAATCGTTGCGCCGCATGGGTATCGCGGTGGTTTCCGCTCCGCCGAATCGGCTGCCCGAAGCGCTCGCCGACGAGTATCTCGAACTCAAGCAATCCGGCTCCTTGTGAACCGCACTGTCTCAGTTGGTCATTTCCCGCATATCTAGAACCGGTTCCAGTTAGATTCGCGGAGCAGAGTCCAACTGGAGGGGTCCATCATGCGTGCGTTGTTCCGGCGCTCATCGAAAGCACTACTGCTCGTCGCCGCTCTCGCGGCCCTCTGGACGACGGCGAGCGCACCGGCCCACGCCGACCTGCCGGTGGACTACAACTTCTTCTCCGGCATCCCGTCCGAGCTGACCAACCCGAACGGAGCCTTGCCCGGCGCGAACGACTGGTCCTGCCGTCCCACCGCCGCACACCCCAATCCCGTTGTGCTGGTGCACGGTACCGGCGGCGGCGCGCAAACCAACTGGGGCGTCTACGCGCCACTGCTCGCCAACGCCGGCTACTGCGTCTATTCGCTCACCTATGGCGCACTGCCGGCGCCGTGGCCGCTGAACCAGATCGGCGGCCTGCGGCCCATTCCCGAAAGCGCCGCTCAGCTGGCCGCTTTCATCGACCGTGTGCGCGGCGCGACCGGAGCCGAACGCGTCGACATCGTCGCGCATTCGCAAGGCAACTTCGTCGGCAACTACTACGTCAAACGTCTGGGTGGCGCCGGTCAAGTCGACAAGTTCGTCGGCATCGCCCCACCCTGGCTCGGCATCTGGGAAGACGCCACCGACCTCATCCGCACATTCGCCCGCGGCCTCGGCGCCCCCGCCGCCTCCGTCGACAGCATGCTCACCCTCGGCCTCTGCCAGTCCTGCCCCACCATGCTCGGCGGCTCCGCTTTCCTGGCCGCCTTGAACGCCGACGGCGTCTACCACCCCACCGTCACCTACACCAATATCGCCACCCGCTACGACGAAGCCGTCATGCCTTATACCGTCGGCCTGGTCCCCGCCCCCAACGCCACCAACATCACCGTCCAGGACGGCTGCGAATCCGATTTCTCCGAGCACGCGGGCATCGCCGGCAGCCCCCGCGCAGCCGCCTTCGCCCTGAACGCCCTCGACCCAGCCAACCCCCGCCCGGTCCCCTGCGAGTTCATCCCCCCGTTCACCGGCTAGGCCGGAGACCACGGGATCCATGACCGGCTACGACACTGACGGCCGAGGTGACGCCGACCGGCGCACACCAGCGCAGCCGGGTTGAGGTCAGCCGGTGCGTACCAGGCTGGGTCCGCTGGTCGTGAGGGCGCGGCGCTGACGTTCGGCGATGATCGCGCCGAGGATCTGGACCGGCGGGTAGCCGACGGGAGGTGCGATGCGGAGGCGGGCGCAGACCGCGTGGACGAGTTGCTGTCCGAGGCCGGCTTGTGCTGCGGGAGTGAGGGTTCGGAGCCGGGTCAGGTATTGCCGGACCGCGAGGGCGAGGTCCTCCGGGATGCCGGTGAGATCGAGCTGGGTGACCCAGCCGGCCAGCCAGGGCGGGGGGACGGCGAGGGCCGGGCGGGGCAGCGGCTGCTGCGCGTGCACGACGACAGTGCCCGCGAGCACATCGCCGACGCGGCGGGCGTTGGGGGAACAGATCGAGGTGATGACCGCGATCGCGCCGAACCCGCCGAACACCCAGAAGTCGACGATCGCGCCGGACAGCCCACGGGTGAGGGCGTGCCGGAAATCGATGGGGCCGCCGTCGGTGCGGACGACCCGGAGACCGACGGCGATTTTGCCGAGTGTCCGGCCACGGCTGAGGGTCTCGCAGGTGACGGGGTAGCCGACCAGAACGGCCACGATGGTCAGCAAGAAGATCGCGGCGACCCACGCGTCGTCGGCGTCGGCCTGCTCCAGCAGGACGGCGACCGTGAGCAGGCCGACGGTGCCCAGCACGAGCTGGACCAGCACGTCGATGAGAAACGCGGTGGCCCTGGTGGGGATCCGGGCGATCGGCAGCTCTAACGAGACCGCTTCGCCGGTAGTGAATTCAGCCATGTGACTAGCATTCTTCCCATCGGCGGTATGGGAGGCAACCGAAATGGACGTGGACGCCTACAGCGTCATGCATCGGCGGTCCTGGGACCGGCTGGACTATCTGTCCCGGCGGGGGAAGCTCACCGGCGCCGAAGCCGAAGAGCTGGTCGCGCTGTACCGGCGGACGTCGCAGCAACTGGCCCGGCTGCAATCGCACAGTCCGGAACCGGAACTCATCGCTGGGCTGAGCGCGGTACTGACTCGGGCGCGCGGCAAGGTGCTGGGCACCAAATCCGATCCGTGGGCCGAGATCGGCCGATTCTGGACGCACGCCTTCCCGGCGGCGGTGTACCGGACCTGGGTGTGGTGGGCGACGGCGGGCGCGTTGTTCGTCTTGCTGACGGCCGGGATCGCCGAGTGGGTTCGCGGTTCCGGTGCGGCCCGCGACCTGTTCGGTATTCCGGCGGACAACTCCGCGATCACCGCGCCGGGCGGCAGGTTCGAGACGTATTACACCGAGCATCCGAACGACGCGTTCGCCGCGCAGGTCTGGACCAACAACGCCTGGGTGAGCGCGATCTGCTTGTTCACCGGCGTGCTGATCCTGCCCGTGCTCTACATGCTGGTGATGAACGCGGTGAATGTCGGCATCACGGGCGGCCTGATGGCCGAGGCCGATCGGCTGGACGCGTTCTTCGGCTACATCCTGCCGCACGGGATGCTGGAATTGACGGCGGTGTTCGTCGCCGGCGGCGCGGGTTTGAAGCTGGGCTGGACGCTGATCGATCCCGGCCGGTTGAGCCGGTTGGAGGCGGTCGCCCGGCAGGGCCGTGCCACCGCGACGATCGCGCTGGGTCTGGTGGCGGTGTTGTTCGTATCCGGCCTGCTCGAAGGGTTCGTGACGCCGAGCGGCTTGCCCGGTTCGATGCGGATCGGCATCGGTTTCCTCGCGGAGGCCCTGTTTCTGGTGTATGTGTTCGGCCTGGGACGGCGGGCGGTGCTCGCGCAAGCCAGCAATCCGGCGGCGGCGACGCTCGACAACCCATGGCAGACAACGCCGAGCACACACTGAGTGAAGTGGGACCGGAAACGCGGTAGCAACGCCTGATAACGGCGTAATCTCGGAACCCCCCATTTGAGTTCCGCTGGCCGCAGCGAGTCCAGCTCAGCTGCGGCCAGCGTTGGCGTTAACTCTACACAATCGTTACCCCTACGCAACCCCCCGCACAGCTGTCAAGTCTATTTAGCAGCCCTCCAGCAAACCCCAGTGAGCCCAGTGTTTTTCGTTGCTCCAGCTAACCCATGGCTGCCAACCTGAGCCAGTTCGAAAGGCGCTGGACACCGTGCTTTAGTGGTTACGAAAATCGATAGCGCGAGCCCCGACAAACGCAACAGGCGTCGCTCGATCGATTTGCCGAGAATAGTCCCACGCTCTCGATGAGCCTTCCCAAGGCTGTCTACCTGCAATTTCAGAGTTGCTTGCGAGGTAGCTAGATGGCGAAGCACACGAAAGAGACTTCAAGTTTGTTTATTAGCCTATTTGCAAGATACGTGCTTGCGGTTTCCCCTCTGGACATACTCCACACCGCCTCATCTCAACGATAACCAGTTACAGAAATGCTCCGCGGCCCGTGCCGCCCTCCGAGGCGAACAGCAGCACAGCCGCAACTTCGGTCAGCGGTGTGATCTTCGCCTCAGCCACGTTTCCACAGCGGCTCGACGGCCATATCTCAGACTTCGATTCGACTGGCGAGCACCGCCACCACCAGCCTCGGGCAGCCCCGAGACAACCCACCTGTGGACAAGTCGTCCACCTTCCGGCACGCGAAGCCGTCCGGCGCGTGTTCCATAGCGCGGGTTCCGCTGCGCACATTTGCGCCGATCTTCACATCGTCGCCGAAAACACGTCACCACCAGCGGTGTAGCCGCGACCCGGCGCAGTTGCGCCATCCGTCGTACGCAGCCGGTGCGGCACAGCAGCTTTCACTCCTGCGCTGTCTCCGCGACGCGACAGCCAGCACGAACGCCATTCGCACACAGCTGTTATCCACATTTTTGCCTCAGATATCCACAGGCTCGCGTACATCGGGCGAACGGCCCAAACCGGACCGCACCACGGCCTGGCGTGCGCGGCAAAACCCGCGCTTCACCGGCCGTCCGCCCTGTCACCCCGGCACACCCGCACTACCAGCGCTTTCCTTGCCCACAGCGACGAATTCCACAGGCCAGCGCCAGATATCCACAGGCCGTCGGCGAAAGCTCAGCTGATACGCAGGATTCCGGTGATCGTGCCCTGCAACACCTGTGCACCGGCGGTGATCAACGCGGAGGTCTGCAGCGGATCGTCGACAATCGTGCCCGGCAACGGCCGATCCGACAGCACCGCGCCGGAATCGGGGTCCAGCACGGTGAACGCGTAACCATCCAGTGGCGTAGTGGTATTCAGCCCCACCCGGCGCACTGTGTACAGCTTGCCGTCGGCTGTGGACAGATGCGGCACGGCCGCGCTGCGCACCGTGTTCTCCCAGACGGTGTGGCAACCGGTTTCGTCTACGTCGACCCGTGTCATACCGCCGACGAACGGCGCACTCGCGGGCACCGCGGGACCTGCGCCTTCCGGCACCGCGGGATACGGGTAGCCATAGGTACTCGCGACGAACAGTGACCGCCCGATTCCGATCGGCGAATTCTCGCTGCCCGCACCGCCCTTGGTGAGGACCGGCCGCGAGCACATCAATTCACCACTACCGGAACGGTAAACCAGCGCGTGCACCTGATCGTCGGCATTGTCGACGATGGTCAGATAGTCCGCGCCGTCGGTCGGCCCGAAATAAGTAGGCGTCGAACCGGTCCCCCAGCTGAGTTGTCCCGGCTTGCGTGCCGAACCCCGCGCATAGGCGGCGCGCCAGAGGATTTCGGGCCGCCCGCTCGAGTCGGCGCGCAACTCGTAGAGCGCGTGGGTAGAAGCCACCGCGACCCGGCCGCTCGGTGCGGCCGAAATACTGTTTGCCACTTGCTCGCCCGCGGGAAGCGCCACGGTTGCCGTGGTTCCGGAGGCGGTGACCGCACCGACCACACCCTTGCCCGTGGCGAACCAGACATTCCCGGACCAATCCGGCACCAGGCCGGTCACGTTGTCGCCCACCGGGATCACCCCGGACAGATCGGTGACCGCGTCGACCGCCAGTCGCCAGCGACCAGATTCCCGGAAATGCCCGATTCGCAACAATTTTCGGTCACCGTCCACAGCGACCAATCGGTCGGCGTGGTCCAGATACGCGTAAACCCCGCCGAGCAGACTGCCTTTCGACAATTCCAGTGACGCGAGCGAAGTGCCGATCGGACTGTCGCTCGCCGGATCCAGCAGGTGCACGGTCGGCGCCTGTCCGACGATCGCCGTGCACAGCGCGACCACCAAACCATCGGTTCCCTGCAACAGCGTCGGGCAGGCCGAGGCCAGCGGATACGCCGCCACCGAAATGTGTCCCGTCCCCGGCCCGGCCAGCGGCGTAGCGTCCGACGAACCCGCGTCTCCGTGCATGGTTGAGGTACCGACCGGCCCGAGGTACGGATTCGGCGGCGCCAGCGGGCCCCACTCGCCAGCCTGAGCGGTGCCGGCCGGCGTGAGCGCCAGAGCACAGGCGGCGAACAGGACAAAGGGGGAACGCATACTGATCAGCTTTCGGGGTCGAGCCAGGGTCATTCGTGCCGATCCAACCCGATCGGCATCAGCGGCGACAGTATTGGAACCAGGGCTAATTCAATTCGTCCGAGCGTGCGGCGACCGATCTCCCTACGATGAACGCCATGTCTGGAGTACGCGCGAAAATCCTGTCCACGCTCGCGGGCCAGCTCGGCAACCCGCACGGCGTGCTGGGTAAGGGTGTCGCCTTCGTGCTCAACCGCGGCAACAAAGCCCTCATCGCAGCCGCGGTCGATGCCGCCACGGGCGCGACCGTCGCCGATATCGGTTTCGGTGGCGGCGTCGGGCTCGAGTTGCTGCTCGCCCGCGAGGCGACCGCTGTGGTGCACGGCGTGGAGATCTCCCCGGACATGCTGGCCCGCGCGCGTTCGGCATACGCTCGCGAAGTCGCCGCGGGGCGACTGCGGCTCACCGCGGGCTCGATGACCGATCTGCCGTTCGCCGACGACAGCCTGGACGCGGCCATCACCGTGAACACCATCTATTTCGTGCCCGATCTGGATGCCGCCTGCGCCGAACTCGCGCGCGCCGTGCGACCCGGCGGCAAGGTGGTGATCGGCATCGGCGATCCGGAGGCGATGGCCGGAATGCCCTTCACCGCCTACGGATTCACGCTTCGCCCGGTAGCCGATGTACGGGCCGCGCTGGAGCGCGCGGGCTGCACTGTCGAACACCGGCAGCTCCCGAGCCGTCCGATCCCCACGCATCTGCTTGTCGCCGAACCGAATTGACTACATGACCGCGCCGCCGTCGACGCGGATCTCGCAGCCGGTCATGTACCGGCCGTCGTCGGAGGCGACCATGGCGACCACACCCGCGATGTCGTCGGGGGTACCGAGCGCGCCGCCGTTGAGCCAGCCGGTCAAGCGCGCGAACAGGTTCCAGTCCGCGCCCTCGGGCTGATCCAGGATCGACTTGGTGGTGATGCCGCTGGTGATGCCGGCCGGCAGGATGTTCACCGCGCGCAGTCCCTGCTTGGCGTATTCCAGCGCGATGGCATGGGTGAACGCGTTGACGCCACCCTTGGACGCGGCGTACGCGGCGAGGTACGGCGCGGCGTTGGTGGCCGCGGTGGAGGACAGATTGACCACGACGCCGTGCCCGGAATCCAGGAGCGCGGGCAGCGCGGCCTGGGTCATCAGGAAAGTACCGGTCAGGTTGACCGTGATGATCTGGTTCCAGGCGTCCAGCGGCATCTCGTGCGTGCGCGCGGGCTTCAGGATGCCGGCCGCGTTCACCAGAACGTCCAGCCCGCCGAGGAATTCGAGTCCTTCGGCGACACCCGCGCCGACCGACGCCGGGTCCGCGATGTTCACCTGGACCGTCCGCAGCCGCTCGGCCGCGTCACCCGCTTTGTCCGCGGTGGTTTGCAGGCCGGCCTCGTCGACATCGGCGGCGATCAGCTGCGCCCCCTCGTCGAGTAGGCGCAGGGCGATGCCCTGTCCGATACCCGATCCCGCTCCGGTCACCAGTACTCGACGGCCCTCATATCTGCGCATGCCCCAAACTAGAACAGGTTCTCGCGCGGAAGCAACGGTTTACGGCGTCGAATTCCGCCCTGCATAAGTGCAACACGTTCTAGTCTGGCTGCATGTCGCCTGATCCGTTCGGCCCCGCCATGCTCGGACCGGTGCACCTGCGTAACCGTGTCATCAAAGCGGCCACCTTCGAAGGCCGCACCCCGGACGCGCTGGTCACCGATGAGCTCATCGAATTCCACCGCCGAGTAGCGGCGGGCGGCGCGGCTATGACCACCGTCGCCTACTGCGCCGTCGCCCCCGAGGGCCGCACCGATCGGCACCAGATCTGGATGCGTCCGGACGCGGTGCCGGGACTACAGAAGCTCACCGACGCGGTACACGCGGAAGGCGCCGCCGCCTCCGCCCAGATCGGCCACGCGGGCCCGGTCGCGAACGCCGCTTCCAATCGGCTGCCCGCACTCGCGCCCGGCCGGCAGTTCAACCCGCTCGGCCTGCGCTTCACCCACGCCGCCACCGAATCGGACCTGCGCCGCGTCATCGACGCGCACGCCGGCGCCGCCCGGCTGGCGGTGCGGGCCGGATTCGACGCCGTGGAACTGCACTTCGGCCACAACTATCTCCTCAGCTCGTTCCTGAGCCCGCTGGAGAACAAACGCACCGACAGCTACGGCGGCAGCTTGGAAAACCGCGCCCGCCTGGTCCGCCAGACCGCCGACGCGGTGCGCCGCGCGGTCGGCGACTCGATCGCCGTGCTCGCCAAATTCAATATGGACGATGGTGTGCGCGGCGGTTTCCGGGGTGCGGAAAGCTTGACCGTGGCCCAGTGGCTCGCCGCCGACGGCAACCTGGACGCGCTCGAACTCACCGTCGGCAGTTCGCTGCGCAACCCCATGTTCCTGTTCCGCGGCGACGTGCCGATCCGCGAGTTCGCCGCCCAATTCCCGCCGTTGCAGCGCTGGGGAATCCGGCTCGGCGGCCGCAAATTCCTGCGCACCTACCCGTACCGCGAGACCTATCTGCTCGACGAGGCCCTGAAATTTCGCGCGGCCCTGGACCTCCCGCTGATCCTGCTCGGCGGCATCGCCTCCCGCGCCGCCATCGACACCGCCATGACCAACGGGTTCGAGTTCGTCGCCATGGCCCGCGCCCTGCTCTACGACCCGAACCTGATCAACCAGCTGCGCGCCGAAGAGCGCACGGTCTCCCCCTGTACGCACTGCAACCGCTGCATGCCCACCATCTACGAACGCACCCGCTGCGTACTCACCGAGACCGACATCACTTCCGCCACGCCCGGGAGCGCTCCCAGCACCAAACTGACGAAGAACTGATGCCGAAACGAGAAGAGGCCCACACTCTGGGAGTGTGGGCCTCTGCTGTGGTGGGCGAAGGGGGACTTGAACCCCCACGTCCCGAAGGACACTGGCACCTGAAGCCAGCGCGTCTGCCATTCCGCCACTCGCCCGAGCGACTGGAAGAACTTATCACGGGTGCGTCTCGGAAACGAAATCGCCTGTTCAGCGATACCGTTGATGACTCCTGGGGACGGTGGGAACCAGTCAGGGTTTCCAGGAGTTACAGGTGTGGACGATCGTGGATATCATGCAATGAACGTGGTCGACACACGACACGCCATACATGCGTGTCGTTGTTATGAAATGGGCAATGACTCGGGGAAGACGTTCGACGAAGGGAGGCCGGGGATGGGCATCGTTTCGCGATTCGAAGCGCGCTTGCGCGGCACCGTCGACGATGTCTTCGCTCGCGCCTTCGGTGGCAACGTCGTGCCCAAGGAGGTGGAGGCGGCGCTGCAGCGCGAAGCCTCCGAGCACATCGAGGACGTGGGCGGCGGACATCTGCTGGCGCCGAACAGTTATGTGATCACCATCAACTCCTCCGATCACGGCAAACTCGACGCCGATCACACCCTCACGACCCGTGCGTTCGCCAAACATCTCCAGGACTACATCCGCGATCAGGGGTGGCAGACCTACGGCGAAGTACACGTAGCGTTCGAGGCATCACCTACGCTGCACACCGGACAGTTCAGGGCACGCGGCCGGGTCGATCCCGACGCCGGTCGCGGAGCTACACCGGCTCACCGCCCGGAACCCTCGCCACAACGACCTGCAAACCCGCAACCAGGAGCTGGCCCCATGACGCAGAACTCTGGCTACGACCCGAGCCGTGAGCCCGCGGAGTCCGATCCACGCAATCGCGGGTACGCACCGCCGCCGGCGGGGCGGCCCAACCCGCCCAACGGCGCCTATCGCGAGGAATACCGCGCTCCCTACGAGGGTGGTGCCGACAACTATCGCGCGCCCGAGGGGCAGCAGGGCTACGGCGACTACCAGAACGGCTACGACTACCAGCCGCAACCCGGTCAGGCCGGGTATCAGGCCCCGGGTGGTTATCAGGCGCCGGGCGGTTACGAGGAGCCCGGCTACAGCCAGCAGGCGTACGGGCAGGCACCCGCCTACGGCGAACCGGGCTACGGCCAGCAGCCCGCCGGTTACCAGGAGCCGGGCTACGGGCAGGGCGGCGCCGGGTACGGCCAGCAGCCCGGCTACGGACAGCAGGGCTACGGGCAGGCACCCGCCTACGGCGAGCCCGGTTACGCGGAACCCGGCTACGGCCAGCCCGGATACGGACAGCAGCCGGGCTACGGACAGCCCGGATACGGCGAACCCGGTTACGGCGAAGCGGGTTACGCCGAAGAGCAGGGCGGCTACGGCCAGGCCTACTCGCAACAGGCCGGCTACGCCGCCCAGCCCGGGTACTCCGCGCCCGCGCCGTATTCCGGTGCGGCACCGGCCGGTTCGGGCTACTCCGCCACCCTGCAGCTGGACGACGGCTCCGGCCGCACCTACCAGTTACGCGAAGGCAGCAACATCATCGGCCGCGGCCAGGACGCGCATTTCCGCCTGCCCGACACCGGTGTCTCGCGCCGCCACATCGAGGTGCGCTGGGACGGTCAGACCGCGATGCTCTCGGATCTGGGTTCCACCAACGGAACCCTGGTCAACGGCTCGCCGGTGCAGGATTGGCAGCTGGCCGACGGTGATGTCATCCGCGCCGGGCATTCCGAGATCCTGATCCGTATCGTCTGATCCCGTAAGCTCGCGTCCAGGTCACGATATGACGTGTGCGGAACGCATGGCGAACAGCGGTTCTGCGGTCGTATCGTGATCGAAATCGACTGACGGCCCTATGATGCTGCCAACGCGCGGCACCGTCATGGGGCCGGGCAAGACCAGCAGGCCGGGTGGGGGCGAATCAGCACCTACGCGGCGGCACCGACAGACACACGGTCGAACAGGAGGTGGAACGCCGTGCAGGGACTGATCCTGCAGTTGACCCGAGCGGGGTTCCTTTTGCTGTTGTGGCTGTTCGTCTGGGCGGTTCTGCGAACCTTGCGCAGCGACATCTACGCGGCCTCCGGCATCCGGATCCAGCCCAGGGCCGCACGCGGTTCCGCGGTGCTGCCGTCCTTCAGCCGCGGCCAGAAGGGCGCCAAATATCTTGTGGTGACTCAAGGTTCACTCGCCGGCACGCGCATCACGCTCGGCACCCAACCGGTGCTGATCGGGCGCGCGGATGATTCCACGCTGGTACTCACCGATGATTACGCCTCCACCCGGCATGCGCGACTCTCTCCGCGTGGTGACGACTGGTATGTCGAAGACCTCGGCTCCACCAATGGCACCTATCTCGACCGCGGGAAGGTCACCACCGCCGTCCGTGTTCCGCTCGGCACCCCGGTTCGTGTCGGCAAGACAGTGATCGAGCTCCGATCGTGACACTTGTTCTCCGCTACGCAGCGCGCAGCGACCGCGGCCTCGTGCGAGGCAACAACGAGGATTCCGTGTACGCGGGCGCCCGGTTGCTCGCCCTGGCCGACGGCATGGGCGGCCACGCCGCCGGTGAAGTCGCCTCCCAGTTGATGATTGCCGCGCTGGCTCATCTCGACGACGACGAGCCCGGCACCGACCTGCTCGGCAAACTCGATCATGCGATCCACGAGGGCAATGCCGCGATCGCCGATCAGGTCGAGGAAGAGCCCGAGCTCGACGGCATGGGCACCACACTGACCGCGATCCTGTTCGCGGGCAACAAACTCGGCCTCGCCCATATCGGCGATTCCCGCGCCTACCTGTTGCGCGGTGGCGAACTGGCCCAGATCACCAGAGACGACACGTTCGTCCAGTCGCTGGTGGACGAGGGCCGGATCACCCCCGAGCAGGCGCACACCCACCCGCAGCGCTCACTGATCATGCGCGCGCTCACCGGCAACGAGATCGAGCCGACGCTGATCATGCGGGAGGCCCGCGCGGGCGACCGCTATCTGCTCTGCTCCGACGGCCTCTCCGATGTGGTGAGCGACGAGACGATCGCGAACACCCTGCGCGAGGGCAGCACCGACGAATGTGCCGATCGGCTCATCGAATTGGCGTTGCGCAGCGGTGGCCCGGACAACGTCACCGTGGTCGTCGCCGATGTCATCGATCTCGATTACGGGCAGAGTCATCCGATCGTGGCGGGCGCCGCCTCCGGTCAGGACGAGGACACTCCCCCGCCGAACACCGCGGCCGGCCGCGCCGCCGCGATGCGTCCCCCGCGCGCCGCACCGCCGCGCCGGGCGAGCAGCACTCCGGATCCGGAGCCACCGGCGAAATCGCACAAACTGCGCTGGATCCTGCTGTCGCTGGGTCTGGTGCTGGCGGTCGGTGTGGGCCTGCTGGTCGGCTACAAGATGGTGCGCAACAACTACTACGTGGCCGCCGAGGGCGGCAGTGTGGTGATCCTGCGCGGACTGCCGGGTTCGATACTCGGTTATTCGATCCACGAGGTCGACACCATCGGCTGCGTGAACAAAAGCGGTGAGCTCACCATCCTGAAGACGGGCACCACGCTGCCCGCGGGCTGCCGGGCGCTCGAGATCGAAGATCTCACCCAGACCGGACGCAACCAGGTCAACCAGGGTCTGCCGCCGGGCTCGCTCAACGAGGCCGAGAGCCAGATGCGCCGCTTGGCCTCCCAGCAGCTGCTGCCGGTGTGCACGCCCAAGGAATCGACGCCGCAGCCCGGTGTCATACCGCCGACCTCGACGGAGCCGGCCCCCGCCACGCCGAACCCGGTCGCGACGACCACCGCGCCGCCGCCCGTCGAACCGCCGCCTCCTGGGGACACCCGGGGTACCGATATCAAGACACCGACGAAGGTGGAACCCACCGCGCCGACGTCCACGTCGGCGACCCCCCAGACGCCGGGGGAGAACTGCCGGGTGACGGACTGATGTCCGCTCCGGCACAGCCGTCCGCTGGGGCATACCCCAGTCCGCCAGGCGGCTTCGCGCCCGCGCCCCCGCCGTCCACGCGGCGCAATGTCGAATTGCTGCTGCTGGCGTTCGCGGCGGTGCTGACGACGGTGTCGCTGTTCCTGGTGGAAGCCAGTCAGGAACAGTCGCTCACCTGGGATATCGCCAAATACGGCGCGGCCTACCTGGCATTGTTCGGCGTGGCCCATCTGGCGGTGCGCCGGTTCGCGCCGTTCGCCGACCCGCTGCTGCTGCCGATCGTGGCGGTGCTCAACGGAATCGGGCTGGTGCTGATCCATCGCCTGGATCTCGGCTCCGCGCAGAACGCCCGCTACAACTCCTGGACGATCCCCTCCCCCGACGCCAGTCCGCAGATCATGTGGACCGCGCTCGGCACGATCGGGTTCATCGCGGTGCTCGCGATCCTGCGCGATTACCGCACGCTGGCCCGCTACAGCTACACCCTGGGGCTGATCGGCCTTGTCGCCCTGATGATTCCGGCGTTGCTGCCCAGCGCGTACTCGGAAACCAACGGCGCCAAGATCTGGATCCGGCTGCCCGGTTTCAGTGTGCAGCCGGGTGAGTTCTCCAAAATCCTGCTGATCATCTTCTTCGCCTCGGTGCTGGTGGCCAAGCGCGACCTGTTCACCACCGCCGGGCGGCACATGCTGGGCATGGAATTCCCGCGCGCCCGCGATCTCGGGCCGATCCTCGCGGTGTGGATCGTGTGCATCGGCGTGCTCGTGCTGGAGAAAGACCTGGGCACTTCGCTGCTGATCTTCTCCACCGTGCTGGTGATGCTCTACATCGCCACCGAGCGGGTGGGCTGGCTGATCATCGGCGGCGGTCTGCTCGCCATCGGATTCGTCTTCGCCTACAACGCCTTCGGTCACGTCCGGGTGCGCGTGCACACCTGGCTGGACCCGTTCTCGGACTACAACAACACCGGCTACCAGATCTCGCAGTCCATGTTCGGCCTGGCCACCGGCGGGCTGGCGGGCACCGGCCTGGGCAACGGCCGGCCGAACCAGGTGCCCTTCGCCAAGACCGACTTCATCATCACCACCATCGGCGAGGAACTGGGCCTGATCGGGCTGACCGCGGTACTGGTGCTGTTCCTGGTGTTCATCGTGCGCGGCCTGCGCACCGCCCTGGCCGTGCGCGACAGCTTCGGCAAGCTGCTCGCCGCCGGTCTGGCCTTCACCATGGCGATTCAGCTGTTCGTGGTGGTAGGCGGTGTCACCAAACTGATTCCGCTGACCGGTCTCACGACGCCGTTCATGTCCTACGGCGGCTCGTCGCTGCTGGCCAACTATCTGCTGCTGGCCCTGCTGATCAAGATCTCCGACGCGGCCCGCGCACCGGCACCGGCGCGCAAGAAGGAACCCGCGGCGCCCCTCGCCGATGCCCCGACCGAGCTGTTCCGCAAGGATGCGAGGCCGCAGGAATGAACACTCCACTACGGCGGGTAGCCGTCGCGGTCATGCTGATGATCGTCGCGCTGCTGATCAACGCCACCTACGTCCAGGTCTCCATCGGCCCCTTCGGGAAGGCCGACAGCCTGCGCCACGATCCGCGCAACTCCCGCGTGCTGCTCGACGAGTATTCGCGCCAGCGCGGGCAGATCTCCGCGAGCGGCACCGTGCTGGCCAGTTCGGTCGCCACCGACGATCGCTACAAGTACCTGCGCACCTATCCGACCGCCCCGGACGCCTACGCCCCGGTCACCGGCTTCTACTCGATGCAGTACGGCAGCAACGGGCTGGAGAAGGCCGAGGATTCGGTGCTCAACGGCTCCGACAGCCAGTTGTTCGGACGCCGGTTGATCGACATGATCTCCGGGCGTGACCCGCGCGGGGCGAACGTGCTCACCACGCTGAACCCGGCGATGCAGCAGGTCGCCTACGACCAGCTGACCTCGAAGGGCTACACCGGTTCGGTCGTCGCGATCGAACCCAGCACCGGCAAGATCCTCACCATGGTCTCCACGCCGAGTTACGACCCGAACCTGCTGTCCGGGCACGACGGCGCGCGCGGCACCCAGGCCTGGGAGGAACTGAGCCGGGACAAGTCCAAGCCGATGCTCAATCGCGCTGTCTCCCAGACTTATCCGCCGGGGTCCACGTTCAAGGTGGTGACCACCGCGGCCGCGCTGCAGGACGGCATCGCGACACCGCAGGATCAGTTCACCGCGGCCAGTCAGATCACCCTGCCCAACACCGCGACCACGCTGGAGAACTACAACGGTTCGCACTGCGGCAGCGGCAACACCGCCTCGCTGTACGACGCGTTCCGGTTGTCCTGCAACACCGCCTTCGCCGAACTGAGCCAGAAGGTGGGCGCGTCCAACCTGAAGGACGCGGCCGCCGCGTTCGGTGTGGGCCCGAGCCGCGGCATCCCGATCCCGGTCGCCGAATCCACCGTGGGTCCCATCCCGGACAACGCGGCACTGGCGCAGAGCAGCATCGGTCAGCGCGATGTGGCGCTGACCCCGCTGGAGAACGCGGTCGTCGCGGCCACCGTCGCCAACGGCGGTGTCCGGATGGAGCCGTACCTGGTCGATTCGCTGCAGGGGCCGGACCTCAGCGAGTTGTCCAAGACCAAGCCGGTCTCGGTCGGCCAGGCCGTCAGCGCCTCGGTCGCCGACCAGCTCACCAGCATGATGATCGCCTCGGAACAGAACACCGCGGGCGGTCAGCAGAACCGCGGATACACCATCGCGTCCAAGACCGGCACCGCCGAACACGGCGACAATCCGCGCTCCACACCACCCCACGCCTGGTACATCGCTTTCGCCCCCGCGCAGAATCCGACCATCGCCATCGCGGTGATCGTGGAGAACGGCGGCGACCGTGCGCTGGCCGCCACCGGTGGTTCCGTGGCCGCGCCGGTCGCGCGGGCCGTGCTGGACGCCGGTCTGCGAGGGGGCTGAACGTTATGACTGTGCGAGTGAATGTACGGAGTCCCCGATGCTGAACAACGGCGCGTTGATCGCCGACCGCTACCGCCTGCAGCGGCTCATCGCCACCGGCGGTATGGGTCAGGTCTGGGAGGCGCTCGACACCCGGCTCGACCGCCGGGTGGCGGTGAAGGTGCTCAAGGCGGAATTCTCCGCCGATCCGACCTTCCGGCACCGGTTCCGCACCGAGGCCAGGACCACCGCGCAGTTGAATCATCCCGGTATCGCCGGGATCTACGACTACGGCGAGACCTACGACCCGTCCGCGGGTGAAACCGCTTACCTGGTCATGGAATTGGTCCAGGGCGAACCGCTGAACACGGTGCTGAACCGGCTCGGCCGTTTGTCGGTGGTGCAGGGTCTGGACATGCTGGAGCAGACCGGCCGCGCGCTGGAGGTGGCGCATGCCGCCGGCGTGGTGCACCGGGATGTGAAGCCGGGCAACATTCTCGTGACGCCGACCGGTCAGGTGAAGATCACCGATTTCGGCATCGCGAAAGCGGTGGACGCCTCGCCGGTCACCAAGACCGGCATGGTGATGGGCACCGCGCAATACATCGCCCCCGAGCAGGCGGTCGGTGAGGACGCGACCTCCTCCAGTGACGTGTACTCCCTCGGCGTGGTCGGTTACGAGGCGCTGGCGGGTCAGCGGCCGTTCACCGGCGACGGCGCCATCACCGTCGCGATGAAGCATGTGCGGGAGAACCCGCCGCCGATGCCCGCGGACCTGCCGCCGAACGTGCGTGAGCTCATCGAGATCACCATGCGCAAGGACCCGAATCAGCGCTACGCCAGTGGTGGCGAGTTCGCCGACGCGGTGGCCGCGGTGCGCGCCGGTCATCGGCCGCCGGACCCGAAGGGGGCGGCCGTCACGGGAGCGGCGGGCCCGCTCACCGAGGGCGCCACCCGGGTGTTGCCGCCCGGTCCGACCGTCATCCTGCCGGCACCGCAGCAGGACGGCCCGACCGTGCCCTACAACGGCACCGGCGCGAGCACTTACGGTGCCGCTGCCGCCGCCGGCGCTTACGGTGCGCCGGAGACGGCGATGAACCCGGGCAGCACCGGCACTCCGCCGCCCAAGCCCGCCGGTCTCACCAATACCCAGAAGTGGCTCATCGGACTCGGTATCGGTGCGGTTCTGCTGGGCGGCGCCGCCACCTGGCTGGCGTTCGGCGGCGACACCAATCCGCAGCCGGATCGTCCCGTCGTGACCAGCACACTGGTCCCGCCGACCACGACCAAACCGCCGGTGACCACGACGACGCGGCCGGCTCCGCCCCCGCCGCCGGTCACCACGGAGGCGCCGACCACGACCACGGTGCCGCCGACAACCACTACCGAACCGCCGACGACCACTACGGAACCGCCGACGACGACCACGAAACCGCCGACGACGACGCCGGTCCCGAGCACCACCAAAACGGGCAAGACGACCACGACCCGGCAGTACTTCCCCACCCTCGACTTACCATTTCCGGATAGTCCCGGTGCTCGAGGCCCCTCGTCCACTCGTAGCGTGCCTACTCCTCCGCAAGGACAACAATGACTACCCCGAAGAATCTCTCGTCTCGCTACGAGCTCGGCGAGATCATCGGATTCGGCGGTATGTCCGAGGTGCACAAGGCCCGTGATCTGCGGCTCAGCCGCGATGTCGCGATCAAGGTCTTGCGGGCCGACCTAGCGCGCGACCCTACGTTCTATCTGCGCTTCAAGCGCGAGGCGCAAAACGCCGCCGCACTGAATCATCCGGCCATCGTCGCGGTGTACGACACCGGCGAGGCCGAGGTGGACGGCGGCCCGCTGCCCTACATCGTGATGGAGTATGTCGACGGCGATACCCTGCGCGATATCGTGCGCGGCGAGGGCCCGCTGCCGCCGCGCCGCGCGATGGAGGTCGTCGCCGACGTCTGCGCCGCACTGGATTTCAGCCACAAGGCCGGCATCGTGCACCGCGATATGAAGCCCGCCAACATCATGATCAACCGCGCGGGCGCGGTGAAGGTGATGGACTTCGGCATCGCGCGTGCGCTGGCCGACAGCTCCAACCCGATGACCCAGACCGCGGCCGTTATCGGTACCGCGCAATACCTTTCACCCGAGCAGGCACGCGGCGAGACCGTCGACGCGCGCTCGGACGTGTACTCCGTCGGCTGTGTGCTCTTCGAAATCCTCACCGGTGAACCGCCTTTCACCGGTGACTCACCGGTCGCGGTGGCCTACCAGCATGTCCGCGAAGACCCGCGGCTGCCCTCGCACGTTCACTCCGGGGTGCCGCGCGAGCTGGACTCGGTGATCCTCAAGGCGATGAGCAAGAACCCGGCCAACCGGTATCAGACCGCGGCCGAGATGCGCGCCGACCTGATCCGGGTGCTCGGCGGGCAGAAGCCGAGCGCGCCGATGGTGATGACCGATGAGGATCGCACCACCGTCTTCGACTCCAACGAACCGTCCCCGCGCGGCTACCGCATGGTCGAACGGCGGGACGACACCGCCGAGCAGGAAGCCGCCGAGCCCGGCGGCTCCCGTCGCACCTGGATCGCGGTCGGCGTCGTCGCCGCGCTGGCGGTCGCCTTCGGTTTGTTCTGGGTACTGATCGGTCCGGGCAGCCGGCCCGATCAGGTCGCCATTCCGGATCTTTCGAACAAATCCCAAGCTCAAGCCCAGGACGCGCTGCAGAAGCTCGGCTTCAACGTCGCGGTGCAGCAGAAACCGGATGGCAAGATCGCGCAGGGCAATGTGATCGCCACCCAACCGCTCGGCGGCTCCCGCATCGACGAGGGCAGCACCGTCACCCTGCAGGTCTCCACCGGACCGGCGCAGGTACAGGTGCCCCGGCTCGAGGGGATGACCCAGGAGCAGGCCGAGCAGGTGCTCAATTCGCAGGGCCTGCGGATAGATCCGAACGTGCAGCGCAGGCCGTCCAGTCAGCAGGAGAAGGACAAGGTCATCGGCACCGAGCCCTCGGCGGGCTCCAAGGTCGACATCGACAAGGCCGTCATCGTCACCCTCGGTGACGGACCGGAGAAGGTGCGCGTTCCCTCGGTCGTCGGCCAGGACATCAGTTTGGCCCAGCCCAACCTGGAGGGCAGTGCCGGTTTCAAGGTCAACGTGGAGGAGGTGCCGTCCGCGAAGCCGAAGGGTGAGGTCCTCTCGACCAGTCCCGCGGGTGGTACCCAGGCCGACAAGGGTTCGTCGGTCACCGTGCAGGTTTCCAGCGGCGAGATCACCATGCCCAGCGTCGTCGGCATGACGCCGTCGCAGGCGGTGGAGGTACTGCGTTCGAAGGGCTGGACCGGCAGCACCAGTCAGATCGTCCAGCAGCCGCAGGGCACCTTCGACACCGGTAGCGTCGGGCGAATTCTCGGCCAATCTCCGGCGACCGGCTCCACGCTCGCCAAGAACGAGACAATCACCATTTCCGTCGGTGTTCTGGGCCCGCCGTGATCCTCCACAGGGCATACAGCTACTTTCTGGAAAACTCAGTCTCCGCCGCCTGACCCGCTGGAGAATGGGGCTGCTCATCCGAATGCGTCATACCGCAACCAGGAGGTAGCCCCATGACCACTGCCCGCGACATCATGCGTCCCGGCGCGCACTGGATCTCCATGGAAGACACCGTCGGCAAAGCCGCGCGGTTGATGGCCGAACTCGGCGTCGGATGCCTGATCGTCTCCGACGACAACGAACGCATGCGCGGCATCATCACCGACCGCGACATCGTCGTGAAATGCGTAGCCCAGGGCAAGTCACCCGGCGCCACCAAGGCCGCCGACCTCTGTGAAGCCACCCCGCGCTGGGTCGCCGCCGACGCCGACTTGGAAGAAGTGCTCGACGAGATGGAAGGCCACCGGGTCAAGCGTGTCCCGGTTATCGACGAGAGCAAGAAGCTCGTCGGCATGATCAGCGAGGCCGACCTGGCCAAACACCTGGACGACAATCAGCTCGGCGAATGGGTCAACTCCATCTACGGCCGCCCCTAACCGCCTAGGAGAGGTCGAGATGCCTGTTCATCGCCATGGCTTCCGCCGCGAGATCAGGCAACTCGATCACTTCGACCCCGTGCTGACGGAGCTTCTCGACGCCCACGCAGTTCGTCACGAAGGTCGCGGGCTCCCGCCAGGCGATGACGACCCGCGGAATCCCGGCGCGCAGAATCCGTTCCGTACACGGCGGCCGCCCCGCGCTGGCCCGCTGCGAACAGGGCTCCAGCGTGCTGTAGATCGTCGCCCGCGCCAGCCGCGGGTCCGCATCGCCCAGCTTGTCCAGCGCCGACTCCTCGGCATGCACCTTCGCATCGGTCTCCCGCGAGAACCCCGTCGCGATCTCGACCCCGTCCGCGACCACCACGGCCCCGACGGAGAACGCCGTAGCGCTCGGCGGGCACATCCGCGCGAGCTCGACAGCCCTCAGCATGTATCGGTGGTCGGTGCTCATCCTCGGTCATCCTTCCCTCGGGAGATGTCAGCGGGTGTAGCGCAGGACAGCCATGTCTCCCACTCGGGTCACCTCGGCGAGGTGCAAACGGCGGTGCGGTCCACCGGGATACGCGGCGGGCCCGGTGAACCGCGGCGCGGCCGGGTCGCCGACCAGGATGGGCGCGACGGCCAGATGCAGTTCGTCGGCCAGGTCGGCGGCGAGGAATTCGGTGTGGACGCGGGTACCGCCTTCGACCATCAACTGGGCGATGCCGCGTGCTCCGAGGTCGTCCAGTAGCGCGGTGAAGTCGACTACCGCGCCGAGGCTGACGACCTCGGCCAGGCCGGACAGCTGAGCACCGATCCGGGCGGCACCGGAATCGGTGGTGTAGACGAGCTTGTCGCCGCCTTGCTGCCAGAGGCGCCAGGCCGGATTCAATTCGCCGCTCGCCGTGACGGTCACCTTCGTCGGGTACTCCGGCTTGCCGGCGGCCACCCGGTCCGCGCGGCGTGCTTCGCTATTCACCAGCAGGCGAGGATTGTCGCGGCGCAGGGTCTCGGCGCCGACCAGGATGGCGTCGGATTCGGCGCGCACCTGATCGACGCGGTCGAAATCCGCGGTGTCGGACAGTTTCAGCCGGTCCGGACTCGCGTCGTCGATGTAGCCGTCGATGCTGACCGCTACCGAGAGC
Organism: Nocardia goodfellowii; assembly: GCF_017875645.1. Taxonomy (NCBI): domain Bacteria; kingdom Bacillati; phylum Actinomycetota; class Actinomycetes; order Mycobacteriales; family Nocardiaceae; genus Nocardia; species Nocardia goodfellowii. The sequence continues at coordinate 1,329,274 of NZ_JAGGMR010000001.1, forward strand.
AGCACATGGGGCCGCGGCGCCGACGGGCCGGGCGGGGGCAGGGTCACTGCGTCACCAGCGCAGCGACCTCCGATTCGAGCATTTCCACCAGACCCTCGGCGGGGCGTTCGCCGCACACCTCGAGCCAGTTCGCGAGCATGCGGTGACCGCCCTGGGTGAGGACGGATTCGGGGTGGAACTGGACGCCGTGAATGGGCAGCTCACGGTGGCGTACCGCCATCACGATGCCGGACTCGGTGCGGCCGGTGACCTCGATCTCGGCGGGGAGGGTGTCCTCCGGGACGGTCAGCGAGTGGTAGCGGGTGGCGGTGAAGGGATCGGGCAAACCGGCCAATACGCCGTTGCCACTGTGGAACACCAGCGAGGTCTTGCCGTGCAGCAGCTCCGGGGCGCGAGTGACGGTCGCGCCGAACGCCTCGCCGATCGCCTGATGGCCCAGGCACACCCCGAGCAGCGGGGTCGTGGACTTCGCGCAGGCGTGCACCAGCGGGATGCTCGCGCCGGCCCGATCCGGCGAACCGGGGCCCGGGCTGATCAAGATACCGTCGAATTCGGTGGCGACGGCGTCCACGTCGGCGAGCTGCGGATCGTCATTGCGCCAGACCACGGCCTCGGCTCCGAGCTGGCCCAGGTACTGCACCAGGTTGAAGACGAAGCTGTCGTAGTTGTCGACGACGAGTACACGCATGAGTCGAGATTACGTGGGATAGCCTAGAGACACACCGGAGGGCGTCCGAGCCGCGCCCGGGTCGGTCCTGGCTGGGCCGGTTCGACCGTCGCGGCGAGTGGCTCGAGACACACAATTCAACCGAATCCCCGGTACCGACCTGCACGCCGAACACGAGGACGTCATGCCGAAGTCGAAGGTCCGTAAGAAGACCGACTATACGATCAATCCCGCCAGCCGGACTCCGGTCAAGGTCAAGGGTGGCCCATCGCCGGTCTGGTACGTGGCGATCATGCTGGGTTTCATGGTGGCCGGGCTGCTCTGGCTGCTGGTGTACTACCTGGCCGCCGAGAAGATCACCTGGATGAACGACCTCAACGCCTGGAACTTCCTGATCGGTTTCGGCCTCATGGTGGTCGGGCTGATCATGACCATGCGCTGGCGCTGACCCGTTCGAGCGCCGAGTCTGCCGGAATTAACCGGATAACAGACATGTCATTCATCCCCACCTGTGGATAAAGGTGTGGACAACTCGAGGAACGATTGGGGAATCGGCCGCATGGAACCGGAATCTTCGATTCCCCAGCCCACCGAATCCGCTCTGACCTGGTCTACTCCGACCTCCACGCTGATCGCGGTCACCGTCGGCGGGGTCATCCTCACCGGTGCGGCCGTACTCAGCAATGACGGCGCGAGCCGATTGTTGATCGGTCTGGCCGCCACCGGCCTGCTGGGTCTGGCGCTGCTCGGCTACCGCCAGCGGCCCCGCCTGGCCGTCATACCGGGCAGTGCACCCCGCCTGGTGGTGCGTTCCCTCGTCGGTTCAGCCGAGTACACGCGCGAGCAGATCATGCGCGCCCGGATCGTGAGCTACCGCCGCCTCGGCCGGAAGACCCCGATGCTGGAGATCGATGTCGACGACAACGGCACCGAGCGCCTGCTCATCTTCGGCCGCTGGGATCTGGGCACCCGCCCGGAAGACGTCTTCGACACCCTGGTCGAACACGGACTCGCCAGCCTCGCCTGACCCTGTGCATCGCCGACGTTTCACGTGAAGCAACGGCCGGAATCGGACCTCAGCCCAACGTGATCGCCCGCGCCGCGATGACCACCAGCGAGATCAGCCCGATCGACACAATGCTCGCCCAGCCGATGCTGCGCGCCGCTTCCTGCGACTTCGCGCCCAGCCATTCGGGCAGGAACAGCACACCGAGGGTGGCCAAGGTGCCGCCGAGCAGACCGCCGAGGTGGCCGGCCAGCGAGAGGCCGGGCAACGAGAAGCTGATGAACACGTTGATACCGATCAGGATGAACATCTGATTCGGGTTCTGCTTCACCCGGATCAGCAGCACCGTGATCGCGCCGAACAGGCCGTACACCGCGCACGAAGCGCCCGCCGACACACTGTTGGGCGCTTGGAACACCATGCAGGCGGCCGAGCCGGCGAGCAAGGCCACCGCATAGATCGCGATGTAGCGCAGGCGACCGAGCACCGGTTCCAGACTGCGGCCGACGATCCACAGCGCGAACATATTGAGCGCCAGATGGATCGGACCGAAATGCAGGAAACCCGAGCCGACGACGCGCTCCCACTGCCCGTAGGACACCAGGCCGGGGACCAGCACCCAGCGATCCATCAGCGACGAGTTCGCGTAGTTGTCGATCAAATTCCTGGACTGGAGGGCGGTGATGGCGAACAACGCCACGTTCACCGCGATCAGCGCGTAGGTCACATACGGAATGGGTGAGCGTGCGACCTCCGCGCCCGCGACGGTCCGGACCTGCCGGGTATGCCGCTGGCCCTCCCGCACGCAATCGACGCAATGCTGCCCGACCGAGGCGGGCCGCAGGCATTCGGGACAAGCCGGCCGCCCGCAGCGCGTGCACGCCAATCCGGTGGGGCGATCAGGGTGGCGGACGCACGTCGGTGCGGGCGGCTGCGGGTTCATAGCATCACTCGATCGTGATCTTGGAGATCACGACCGGCTCCTTCGGGCGGTCGTTGCGATCGGTCGGGGTGGCGGCGATCGAATCGACCACCTTGCGCGAGTCCGGGTCGATGACCTCGCCGAAAATGGTGTGCTTGCGATTCAGGTGCGCCTGCGGGCTCACGGTGATGAAGAACTGCGAACCATTGGTGCCCGGGCCCGCGTTCGCCATCGCCAGAAGGTAACCGCGGTCGAAGCGCAACTCCGGGTGGAATTCGTCCCCGAACTCATAGCCCGGGCCGCCGCGACCGGTGCCGGTAGGGTCGCCGCCCTGGACCATGAATCCGTCCATCACCCGGTGGAACAGCGCGCCGTCGTAGAACGGGCCGGTGCTGCCACCACTCGCGTTCTGCGTGGTGTACTGCGCCGAACCGTCCGCGAGCCCAAGGAAATTCCGCACCGTCTTGGGCGCGTGATTGCCGAATAGCGCGATCTTGATGTCGCCGTGGTTGGTATGCAGCGTCGCGCTCGCAGTCTGAATCGGTGAGGTCACCTCGTCATGCTAGCCGCGGGCGGACCGCTCGCAGCCGAAGCCGGTTACCGACGCGTCGCACTTCACAACCGGACGACCTGGGCCTCTGCGGGATTTCGCTGGTTGTGCCACAGTGGTCGAATGACCTTGGGGCGCCAGATTGTATCCGCACGTTCTCGTAACCGGTTTGTTGCCGCGGTCGTTGTCGCGCTGGCCGGAGCCGTTGCCTGGTTGCTGCGCAGCCGGCGGCCGCAACCGCCCGCGGTGGCTCCGGAACCGCCACGGATCGGTTACTCGCGCAACGGTTCTCCGCAGCCTGTCGGTGTCGACGGCCACGGCGAGGCCTGAGGTCCAGACTTCGCCGGGCCCGCCGGCTCAGCGACTGACGGTGCGCTTGTACTGACGCAGAGCCAGCGGCACGAAGATCAGCAGAATGACCACCACCCAGATCAGTGTGGTCGCGACCGGATGCCGCATCGACCACACATCCGGCGGCGGCATGGCCGGATTGGTATTGCCGAACAGATCCCGGGCCGCCTGCGTCAGCGCCGACACCGGATTCCATTCCGCGAACACCCGCAGCACCGACGGCAGATTCTGCAGCGGTACGAAGGTGTTCGCCAGGAAGGTCAGCGGGAACATCACCATGAAGCTGGCGTTGTTGAAGACCTCGGGCGCGCGGACCAGCAGGCCGACCACGGCCATCATCCAGGACACCGCGTAGGCGAACAGCAACAGCAGCACATAGGCCAGCACGGCGTCCAGCAGCGAGCCGCGGATGCGCCAGCCGACCAGGTAGCCGGTCAACGACATCACCGTCAGGCTGACCACATTGATCACGACATCACTGATCGTGCGCCCGAACAGCACCGCGGCCGGCGCCATCGGCAGCGAACGGAAACGGTCGATGATGCCCTTCTGCATATCCTCGGCCAGGCCGGCTCCGGTGAACGAGGCGCCGAACACCACGGTCTGGGCGAAGATGCCCGCGATCAGGAATTCGCGGTAGCCACCCTCCATGCCCGGCACGCTGATCGCGTTGCCGAAGACGTAGGCGAACAGCAGCACGAACATGATCGGCGACATCGTGGAGAAGATGAGCACATCGGGGACGCGCTTGATCTTGATGACGTTGCGCTTGGCGATGGTCAGGCTGTCACTCACAAGATAGGACAGGCGCGCCCCCAGCCCCACCCGCTGCGGTTCGGCGAAAGTAGTGGCTTCCTTGCGGAGATCGGTCATCGGACGCTCCCTTCCGCTTCGAGCTGCTTGCCCGCGCCGTTGACGTAATCCTCGGCCTCGTGCCCGGTGAGCGTGAGGAAGACATCGTCGAGCGACGGGCGGCGCAGCCCGACGTCGTTGATATGCACCTCGTTGGCTCCCAGCAGACCGATCGCGTCGACCAGCGCCTGCGACCCGTTGCTGACCGGCACGATGATCCGGCGCAACCCCGGCTCGAGGTGGATCTCGCCGTCCGCCAAGCCTTTCAGCACCTGTTCGGCGATCCCCAGCTTGGCCGGATCGGTGACCGTGAGTTCGATGCGATCGCCGCCGACCAGCGTCTTGAGTTCGTCGGCGGTGCCGCGCGCGATCACCTTGCCGTGGTCGATCACCGCGATGGAATCGGCCAGCCGGTCGGCCTCGTCCATGTACTGCGTGGTGAGCAGGAGCGTGGTGCCGCCCGCCACCAGTTCCTCGATGACGTCCCACAGGTCGAGCCGGGCGCGTGGGTCCAGGCCGGTGGTGGGCTCGTCCAGGAACAGCACCGGTGGATTGGCGACCAGCGCGCCCGCCAGGTCGAGCCGACGGCGCATACCGCCGGAATAGCCCTTGACCGGGCGATCCGCCGCATCGCTGAGCCGGAAGCGGTCCAGCAGCTCGCGAGCGCGCTCCTTACTGCGCTGGACGCCCATGTGGTACAGCCGGCCCACCATTTCGAGGTTCTCGAAACCGGTGAGGTACTCGTCCACCGCGGCGTACTGGCCCGACGCCCCGATGCGGGAACGCAGCGCCTGGGGGTTGCGCAGTACATCGATGCCGGCCACGGTGGCGCTGCCCTCGTCCGGGACGAGCAGGGTGGTGAACACCCGGACGGTGGTGGTCTTGCCGGCGCCGTTGGGGCCGAGCAGGGCGGTGACGGTGCCTTCGGGCACCGAGAGATCGAGTCCATCGAGGGCGACCAACTGGCCGTAGCGCTTGACCAGACCCTCGGCGACTATTGCGTCGGGCATGACTCTCCTGAAGTTCGTGGGTTTCGCGATAAGGGCCGATCGATACCGGAGTCAGTATTGCCCCGCGCACCCGGAAATTCATCCGTTCTGTCCGGTGCGCCGGTCGCGACGGAGACGTCGAAGGCCGCATCCCGGTCCAGGCGGTGCTCGGGGGTACCGGATCGGAATGCGACCGGTTCGATCCTGGCGCGCGCGAGCCCCGCGGGGCCTGCGTAGGCGGCTACCTGTTTCCGCGGCGGGCGGTACTCGAGTACCGAGCGAATCATGTGGCGATCCTCGCAGCAGGGTCCGACAAGTTCGAGTAGTCGACATGCCCGAGACCCCGATGACACGCGACAAATACGACAGAATTGGAACGAACGCGCCAACCTGAAACCCGCTGTGGGACAGGCAGCGACCGGTCTGCACGTTTCCCGGAACCAGTCGGAGTTCCAGCTGACCGCGCATTCCGGTCCGGTAATTTGCTGATAGACAACGGTTTTGGCAAACAATCAGCCGATGCCGTACCGCCCCCGGCCAACCCGGCCGCCTGGAGACGGCGAGCCTGCGGCGATACCCAGGTAAGTCAACCCCAAAAAATCTACGAAAGTGGCGTTCCCCACGCGTACACAAACACAAATCATCGCGTAGGATCATTCTCGTCGGCCCCTCCCCCCCGGGCCGACCCTACGCGGGCCTCGGCTAACTCCCCCCCTTCGCCGAGGCCCGCTCCCCATTTCCGGGGTAGGCCTCGATCAGTCGATCGCGACCCGCCGCCAAGCGGTCTCCAGTCGCTGGGCCCGCACCCGCCCGGCCGTCGCGAGCAGCGGGCGATCACGCTCCCAGCGCTCCCGAGTCCCCGCATCGACCTGCTGCCACAGCGGCTCCGACTCGGTCAGCAGCCGTTCGAATTCCGCGAAGATGCCGCCGAGCGCGATGTGCACACCGGGCGAAGCCGGCGAATCCAGATCCAGGCCCCGCACCATCGCCACCGACGCCAGCAAGCGCTGCAGCGTCGCCCGCGGCCACCGCGCCGCCCGGCCTACCCGAACCAGCCAGCCCAGCGTCGCCGCGAGCACGTGCGCGTCCTCGATGGTGCGGAACGGCTTCAGAAAATTCAGGTATCCGTCGCCCGGCAGCAGCCGCGCCGGTGCGTCCGCGAAAACCACTGTCGCATGCGGGATTTCCGGCGCCATCGGCAACGGCGGCCGGTTCGTCACCGTCACGCCGGGCTGTTCAGCCGCGACCAGCACGGCACGCAGCCGAGGTCGCCCATCGACCACCTCGCCGGTGCCCGCGATCACCACCAACTGCCGCGCGCGCTCGCCCATCGTCGTGAATGTCTTGGTGCCGCGCACGACCCAGCCGTCGCCGGCCGGGACCAGCGCGGTCCGGATCGAGGACGGATGCGCCCCGCCCTCCTCGGTCGCGGAAACCGCGAGCAGGTCGGCGCCCGCCACCTCGGGCAACAGCTTCCGCAGCGCCTCCTGATAGCCCGAGAGGAAGGCGACACCCAGCCGATCCGCCGCGAACCCGCCCGCGACCGCACGGTCCACCGGCGACCGGAAAGCCTCCGCTACCGCCAGGTGCCGGGCCCACGCCTGGTCGACATCGGCAGGCGCGGCCTCGGCGATCGGTTCGGTCAGCACATACTCGAGCACATCGTTCACTCCTGCACGGTATCCCGGGCTCAGGCCTCGACCCGCTCGTCCACCCGGGCCCAGATGCGGCTACGCAGATCCCGGCCCCGGATTACCTGGATCCGGTACGGCTCCAGCCGCATGACGTGCAGTTTCGGGTCCGCGGGCGAACTCCAGAACTGCCCGAGCGGATAGCCCGCACCCGGCGGGCTGGTCTGGGCGTACAGCTCCCAAACCCGTTGCCGCACCGCCATATCGTCGTCCCAGGCGGCGGTGGCGTCGACCGCCACCGAGTCATTGCGCCGATCCCAATACGAGAAGCTGACATGCGGATTCCGCGCGATATGCGCCGCCTTCACTGGTGTTCGGTAGGTGGCCAGCCAGCCCACCGGCTGTCCGTCGACGTTCTCCCAGATAGGGATCAGCACCCGCGTCCGCGGCCTGTTCTTGCTGTCCACCGTCACCATCGTGGCGTAGACGATGCGCCCCACATAGGCGTCGAACTCCGATTCCAGCTCCGCGAATTCCGCGACTTTCCCACTCATGGCGGTGTGTCCTTCCAGGATGGTTCTCTTCAAGCCCGTCGGTTACCTCTTGTAACTAAGGCCATCATGCGTCACCATCGATAACCATGGAAGAAGGCACTTCAGAGTCCCTCGGTTACTGCGCGGATACCGACGACTTCACGGCTCGGCAGTGGGACACCCGCGCCGACTGCGAAGTGCGCCAAATTCTGGACCGCATCGCCGACAAGTGGTCGCTACTCGCCATCGCACTGCTGGCCGGCCGCACCATGCGCTTCACCGAACTGCGCCGCGAGATCGACGGCATCAGCCAGCGCATGCTCACCCGCACCCTGCGGCAGCTGGAACGCGACGGCCTGGTCCGCCGCACCGTGTACGCGGTGGTGCCGCCGCGCGTCGACTACGAACTCACCCCGCTCGGCGCGAGCCTGCACGAAACCATTCAGGCGCTGGTGAATTGGACCGAATCACACCAGCGCGAGATCGCCGCCGCCCGCACCGCCTACGACACCGCCGAGGCGGCGGCGGTGTAGTCACCTCGATCCTGTTGCCACGCCCAAGTTCAACTCCGAGGGCTGGAGCATGACGAAACCCTCGCCGGCGAATCGCACCTGCGCCACCTCACCGGAGCCGCCGCGCAGCATCGAGCCGAAACTCTGGGTACGGACAATCGAGGTCTGCAATCCCGCGGACCAGCCGATCAACGCGTCCGAATCGGCGAACACCGGCTGCTGATGACTGACCGGGACGACGATCGGCTGACCATGGCTGGTGATCGCCAGCCTGCCCCGGCCTTGGAACACACAGTTGAACAGGCCACCGCCGACGAAAGCACCTGCGCCGGACACCATCTGGATGTCATAGCTCAAGGTGGGCTCGTAGACGAGGATGTGCTTGCCGTTGATCGAGAGCGAATCCCCCGGATCGAGGTCGATCAGAAAACACTCCGAGGAATGGTGGGCGAACCAGACCTCACCCTGGCCGCGGCAGGCCATCAACGCCACGCCTTCGCCCGTGGCGAACCGCTTCACCAGGTTGCCCAGCCCCTGGCTCTTCACCTCGAACGCGAACTGTCCGCGATAGCCGATCATCGCGCCTTGGCGGGCATAGACCTCCCCGTTGACACACGCCTTCACGCACCGCGAGTGCTGCAGGGCGAGGCCGAGTTCGGTGGCCGGCTGGGCCATATTCTCCGCGCGGAAGATGTCACTGCGCATGTCGGTCCTCCTGGAATGAGTCGGCGCTCGCTCGAAATCTACTGACAAACCACCGGCGCTGCCGCACGATCATCCACCTGGTTGTAGGTGAGACTGAACCTCCGTCACCTGCCGTGGGAGGAGCCTGACCTGTGAAGCAGCCGGATTCGGCGCGCAAACGGGCACTGTACGACGCCGAAGCCCGCATCTCGTGGGTGCTGGCGGGGCTGGCCGGTCTGATCGGCGCGGCCGCGTTCATGCACACCGCCGGCTACTTCGTCACCTTCATGACCGGCAACACCGAACGGGCCATCCTCGGCCATTTCGACGGCGGCCGCGATATGGCCGTCGCCGCGGCCGCGCTGCTGGCGTCCTTCCTGTCCGGTGTCATCGTGGCCTCCTGGTGCCGCCGCCATTTCTGGCACGCCCACCCGCACGGCCCCACCCTGCTCACCACCGTCAGCCTCGCTGTCTCCGCGCTCACCGACCTCTACCTGGTCAGCCACGCCGAGGACACCTCGCGGATCGAGTTCATCCCGATTCTTTTCGTCGCCTTCGGCGTCGGCGCGCTGAACACCTCTTTCGTCAAGGACGGCGAAGTCTCGATCCCGCTCAGCTATGTCACGGGCACCATCGTGAAGATGGGCCAGGGCATCGAACGTCACATCGGCGGCGGCGATTACGCCGACTGGCTCGGCTACTTCCTCGTCTACGCCGCCTTCGCCCTCGGCGCGTTCCTCGGCGGCCTGCTCAGCCTCGCCGTCCCCGGCTGGGCCATGCTCATCACCGCCACCGTGGTGTGCCTGCTGACCACCTGCTACACCTATTTGCACCTGGACCGGCACGGGCCGCTGGAGGAAACCGCCTGACACAACGAAAAATGGCCCACGCTCGTGCGAGCGCGAGCCATTCGATCGAGTGGAGCCTAGGGGAATCGAACCCCTAACCCCTGCCTTGCAAAGGCAGTGCTCTGCCAATTGAGCTAAGGCCCCTTACCGCCCGAAACGGTACCTGCCGGGCGTTTGCCTAGTCAAACAAGCCCATTGCGAGCGAACTGCCAGATAGCCGGCAGCGGTCAGCGGTTGGTCACCTCGTGCCAGAGATCAGCGTCGTCGCGCTTGCGCAGCTTGGTGATTCCGACGAGGACGGCGACCGCAATACCAACGGTGAGAAGAAGTTTCATGACTCCACCCTACTGGGCCGATCAGCCCGCACCCAGAATTACGACAATGGCTCATGCTCTGAGTGAGCATGAGCCATTTCTGGAGTGGAAATGTGGGCCTAGGAGGACTTGAACCTCCGACCTCTTCGTTATCAGCGAAGCGCTCTAACCGCCTGAGCTATAGGCCCGAAAACGACTCTGTGGTGTAGCACCCGAGCCGAGGACAAAGATTACCCGACACCACCCAGTACAACCAAAACGCCTGGTCAGATCACATTTCTTCGGCGTGCCTGGAAACGGCGGACGGCCGGCGCCCGCCCCGCGAGGGCTGACACCGGCCGTCCGTAAAGCATTGCTAGTCGGGGTCGGCCAGGGTGACCTGGATACCGCCGACGAGGTCGCAGCACTGGTTGTAGATGAACGTGCCGACCGTGCCGAGCGCGGTGAACAGCACCACGTTGATCAGCCCGATGACACCGGCATAGCCGAAGACCGTGCCCGCGTCGATCAGACCCACCGAACCGCTGTCCTGCGACACCATGTCGGTGAAGGTGTTGTTCAGCCGCTCCCAGACGCCCATGCCCTCGAGCACGATATAGAGCAGGCCGACGGCCAGCATCCACACGAAGAACAGGGCCACGCTGATCACCAGCGAGATCTTCAGCGTCGACCAGGGGTCGATGCGGCGGATCTGCACGGTGGCACGCAGCGGCTCACCGGAGGCGACAGCCGCGGCCACCGCTACCGGAACCGCCGGCGACACCGGGTGGTACTGCGGGACGGAGGCAGTCGCTTCCTGCGGCGGCAGCGGATGCCGGATGTCGGACAGGTCGGGCATGTCCTTGATGAGTTCCGGCCGCGCGATGCTGCGCGTAGGTCCGTCGATACCAACGGATTTCACCATCGCCGCTTCCTTGCGCGCGGCTTTGGCGGCGAGGTCGGCGGTGGTGCGGGCGTTGGTGACGCCGCCGTTCAGCCCGCCCGCGGGCCGTCCGGTGACCGGCGCCTGGCCGGGCCGGTACAGGTTGGACTGCGGTTCCCGCTGCGGAAGTTGCGACCAACCTTCCTGATAGGGCGATTGGCCGCCACCGGTCTGCCCGACCGGCTCCGACTGTTGTTCTCGCCCTTCGGCGCCGGATTTTTGATCCGGCGCCTTGGCGGAGAATTCGCTCTTCTGATCCGGATTTTCGTTCGACTGCCCGCCTTCGGCCGAAGCGACCGGCCGGGAAGTCGGCCGCGGCGGAATCGGGGACGGTGCGATCCGTTCGGTCACACCGTTCGTGTGCTGCCGCTCGTCATTCGGCTGATTCGGAGTGGTCAATGGGAATCCTTAGATCCGTTCGTTGCCGCCGCTGGTGGATTTACTCGGAACCGGTGCTGTCATCGCCGGCAAGCTGATCGGGCTCGTCGGCATTGCGCGCGATAGCAAGCAACGTATCGCCATCCGCGAGGTTCATCAATCGCACGCCCTTGGTCTGTCGTCCAGCCTTACGAACCTGCTTCGCCGCCGTGCGGATAACGCCGCCACTGGACGTGATCGCGTACAACTCATCTTCGTCGTCGACGATGAGCGCACCGACCAGAGTGCCACGCTTGGCGTCGAACTGGATAGTCAATACACCTTTACCGCCACGACCCTGTGCGGTGTATTCCTCGATCGCGGTGCGCTTGGAGTAACCGCCGGACGTCGCGACCAGCAGATAGGTGTCGGGGCGAACCACGTTGAGCGACAACAGTTCATCGTCGGTATTGAAACGCATACCCTGCACACCGGAGGTGGCGCGGCCCATCGGGCGCAGCGCTTCGTCGGTGGCGGAAAAGCGAATCGACTGACCGTGCGCCGAGACGAGCAGCAGATCGTCCTCGTTGGAGCACAGCGCGGCGCCGACCAGTTCGTCCTCGTCCCGCAGGTTCACCGCGACGATGCCGCCGCTGCGATTGGAGTCGAAGTCCGTCAGCTTGGACTTCTTGACCAGACCGTTGCGGGTGGCGAGCACCAGATACGGTGCGTCCTCGTAACTCTGGATGCGGATGATCTGGGCGATCTTCTCGTCCGGCTGGAAGGCCAGCAGATTCGCCACGTGCTGGCCGCGCGCGGTGCGGTTGGCCTCGGGCAATTCGTAGGCCTTGGCCCGGTACACCCGGCCCTTGTTGGTGAAGAACAGCAGCCAGTCGTGCGTGCTGGTGATGAAGAAGTGCTTGACGATGTCGTCCTGCTTGAGACCCGCGCCCTGCACGCCCTTGCCGCCACGCTTCTGCGAGCGGTAGAGGTCGGTCTTGGTGCGCTTGGCGTAACCGGTCTCGGTGACGGTGACGACCACATCCTCGCGGGCGATCAGATCCTCGTCGGCGACATCGCCGTCGGCCGCGACGATCCGGGTGCGGCGCTCGTCCCCGAACTTCTCGACGATCTCGCGCAGCTCGTCGCGCACGATGATGCGCTGGCGCTCCGGCTTGGCGAGAATGTCCTTCAGATCCGCGATCTCGGTTTCGATCTTGTCCAACTCGTCGACGATCTTCTGCCGCTCCAGGGCGGACAACCGCCGCAGCTGCATGTCGAGAATGGCGGTGGCCTGGATCTCGTCGATGTCGAGCAGCTGCATCAGGCCGGTGCGCGCGGTGTCGGTGTTGGCCGAACGCCGGATCAGCGCGATGACCTCGTCGAGCGCGTCCAGCGCCTTGACCAGGCCGCGCAGGATGTGGGCCCGCTCCTCGGCTTTGCGAAGCAGGTACCGGGTACGCCGGACGATGACTTCCAACTGGTGATCGACGTAGAGCCGGATCATCTGGTCCAGGCGCAGCGTGCGCGGCACGCCGTCGACGATGGACAGCATATTGGCGCCGAAGCTGGTCTGCAGCTGGGTGTGCTTGTAGAGGTTGTTCAGCACCACCTTGGCCACGGCGTCCCGCTTGACCGTCACCACGATGCGCATGCCCGCGCGGTCGGAGGACTCGTCGTGGATATCCGAGATACCGGCGATCTTGCCGTCTTTCACCTGCTCGGCGATCGAGTTGATGAAGTTGTCGGTGTTGACCTGGAACGGCAACTCGGTGATGACGATGGTGGTGCGGCCGCGGTTGTCCTCTTCGATCTCGACCACGCCGCGCATGCGGATGGAGCCGCGACCGGTGCGGTAGGCGTCCTGGATGCCCTGGCCGCCGACGATCAGGCCGTAGGTCGGGAAGTCCGGGCCCTTGACCCGCTCCATGCACGCTTCGAGGGTGGTTTCCTCGTCGGCCTCGTAGTTCTCCAGCGCCCAGTAGACGGCTTCGGCGAGCTCGTTGAGGTTGTGCGGCGGGATGTTGGTCGCCATGCCGACCGCGATGCCGTTGGAACCGTTCATCAACAGGTTCGGCACCCGGCTGGGGAGAACCGTCGGTTCCTGGGAACGACCGTCGTAGTTCGGGGCGAAATCGACCGTCTCGTGGTCGATTTCGCGCAGCATCTCCATGGCGAGCGGCGTCAGGCGGCACTCGGTGTAACGCATGGCGGCCGCGCCGTCGTTGCCGCGGGAACCGAAGTTGCCCTGGCCGTCGACCAGCGGGTAGCGCAGCGACCACGGCTGGGCCATGCGCACGAGGGTGTCGTAGATCGACGCGTCACCGTGCGGGTGGTAGTTACCCATGGTCTCGGCGACCGGGCGCGCGGACTTCACATAACCGCGGTCGGGCCGGTAGCCGTTGTCGTACATCGCGTAGAGCACGCGACGGTGCACCGGCTTGAGACCGTCGCGCACGTCGGGCAGCGCACGGCCCACGATCACGCTCATCGCGTAATCGATGTAGCTGTTCTGCATCTCGTTCTGGATATCGACCGGTTCGATCCGGTCACCGGCCCCGCCGTTGGGAGGCAAGGTGGTCTCAGTCATGCGGTGGTCTCCTTAGAGGGCCAGGCCCGAAAAAGCGCTGTTAGCAGCTGATCTCAGGGCTGGCCGGTTGTTTCGAGCGACCTGCGGGCGATCGCCGGCTACACGTCGAGGAAGCGAACGTCCTTGGCATTGCGGGTGATGAAGCTGCGACGCGCCTCGACGTCCTCGCCCATCAGAATGGAGAACAGTTCGTCGGCCGCGGCGGCGTCGTCCAGGGTGATCTGGCGCAGCACCCGCACGGACGGATCCATGGTGGTCTCCCACAGTTCCTTGGCGTTCATCTCGCCCAAACCCTTGTAGCGCTGGACGCCGTCGTCCTTGTTGATCTTCTTGCCAGCCGACAGACCCGCCTCGATCAGCACGTCGCGCTCGCGGTCGGAGTAGGCGAACTCGGGCTCGCTGCGCTGCCACTTGAGCTTGTACAGCGGCGGCTGCGCGAGGTAGACGTGCCCGTGCTCGACCAGCGGCCGCATGAAACGGAACAGCAGCGTGAGCAGCAGCGTCGAGATGTGCTGGCCGTCGATGTCGGCGTCGGCCATCAGCACGATCTTGTGATACCGCAGCTTGGCGATATCGAACTCGTCGTGGATGCCGGTGCCGAACGCGGTGATGATCGACTGGACCTCGTTGTTCTTGAGGACCCGGTCGATGCGCGCCTTCTCAACGTTGATGATCTTGCCGCGCAGCGGGAGGATCGCCTGGTACATCGAGTCGCGGCCGGACTTGGCCGAGCCGCCGGCGGAGTCGCCCTCGACGATGTAGATCTCGGACTTCACCGGATCCTTGGACCGGCAGTCGGCCAGCTTGCCCGGCAGACCGCCCAGGTCGGTGGCGGACTTTCGGCGCACCAGCTCGCGCGCCTTACGCGCCGCCACCCGGGCCTGCGCGGACGAAACCGCCTTGTTCACAATGGTCTTCGCGTCGGCCGGGTTGGCCTCGAACCAGTGCGTGAGATGCTCGTTGCACGCCTTCTGCACGAACGACTTGACCTCGGTGTTGCCCAGCTTGGTCTTGGTCTGGCCCTCGAACTGCGGCTCACCGACCTTGACGCTCACAATGGCGGCCAGGCCCTCACGGATATCGTCACCGGTGAGGTTGCCGTCTTTGTCCTTGATGAGCTTCTTGTCTTTGGCGTACTTGTTGACCACCGTGGTCAACGCCGCGCGGAAGCCCTCTTCGTGCGTACCACCCTCGTGCGTGTTGATGGTGTTGGCGAAGGTGTGCACAGACTCGGAGTAGCCCGAGTTCCACTGCATCGCGACCTCGAGTTCGTGACCGGTGCCCTTGCCGGTGAACGAGACGATCGAGTTGTGGATGGCCTGCTTGGTCCGGTTGATGTGCTTGACGAAATCCTCGAGCCCGCCCGGGTAGTGATAGGTGCGGGTCTTCACCTTCGGCGCAGCCGCCTCGGCCGCCTCGTCGGCATGCTTGGGCGCTTCCGCCGTCTCGCTGACCACCTCGTCGGTGATCTCGTTGTCGGAGACCCGCTCATCGGTGAGGGTGATGGTGAGTCCCTTGTTCAGGAACGCCATCTCCTGCAGGCGGCGCGAGACCGTCTCGAAGTTGTAGGTGGTGGTCTCGAAGATCTCCGAATCCGCCCAGAAGCGGATGGTGGTACCGGTGCGCTTGGTCGGCTCGCCCTTGATCAGCTGGCCCGGCTTCGCGTCCTTGTAGGTCTGGCTCCAGTGGAAGCCGGCATTGTCGATCTCGGCTTCGAGCCGGCTCGACAGGGCGTTGACCACGGAGATACCGACACCGTGCAGACCACCGGACACCGCGTAGGAGTCGGAGTCGAACTTGCCGCCGGCGTGCAGCTGGGTCATGACCACCTCGATGGTGGGGATGCCCTGCGCGTGCATGCCGGTGGGGATACCGCGGCCGTCGTCGACGACCTCGACGCCGCCGTCGGCCAGGAGCTTCACATCGACGCGCGAGGCGTAACCGGCCATCGCCTCGTCGACCGAGTTGTCGACGACTTCCCAGATCAGATGGTGTAGACCGCGCTCACCCGTGGAGCCGATGTACATGCCGGGGCGCTTGCGAACCGCCTCGAGCCCTTCGAGGACCGTAATGGAGGAAGCGTCGTAATCACCGGATGTTGCTTTGGTCGAGCCCGATTCGTTGGCAGCCACTTGTCGGTAGCTCTCCTTACTTGCTGATCCTCAGGACAGCGGCCGGACAGCGCCATGAACCCCGTAGTCTGGACTGGTCGAAATCTGGGGTCCGAGAGCGTGCCGATCCGAACGCGCCGAAGGTTCGCCGCTAGTTACGCCACCATCCTACTGGTAGACCCAAGCCACAGTGCACCTAACACACCCCTAACGGCTCCGTGGCCCAAAGAAATCGACTCCACACGTGTCCTGTCGGCCATCCGGCGGTTTGATTCGCCTCTCCGAGCACCTAGGGCGCACTAGTTACTTGCCCGGAAGTAGCACGGCCTACCCGTAGGTGTCCCGGGGGCCGCGACCGCGGATGTGCCGCTCGCCCTTGCGCCAGCTCGGCGCCGCCGGACCGGTGATCTTCACCTGGGTGACCACGCCGTTTCCGACCGCGGCCGCGATCTTGGCCAGGATCTGGCTCTGCAACATGCGCAATTGGGTTGCCCAGGCGGTGGATTCGGCGGCGATGGACAGCACGCCGTCTTTGAGCGTCACCGGGTTCGCGTGCGAGGCGATGTCCTCCCCCACCACCTTCGGCCACTGACCGAACACCATGCCCTCGGCCACCTTCGCCGACCAGCCGCGGTTCTTCGCCAGCGTGCTCGTGATTTTGAACAGCGGCTGTGGATCACGGGCGTCCGGACCCGGACCCGACCACCCTGAGCGCCCGCGGCGGGCGCCGGGACGCAGACTCCGCTTCGGTGACGCCCGGCCCTGGCCGACCGATTTACCGGAGGCCCGCGCCGCCGCCCTGGCTTCTTCGAGCGCACGCCGGGCCAGATCGATACCGCGCAGCTCGGGTTCGCCATCACCTGGTTGTGCACTGCCTGGTCGTGCCCCGGCTGATTGTGCACCGGCGCCGTGCTGTTCCGGCTGATCGGTCATCACCTGCTCCGTTCGCCCGCTGGGTTTGTCCCCAGTTTTGTCAAGTTGTCCCCAGGCGCTGAACCTGCGATCCGGGGATGGAAATCCCGTGGTCAGCGGCTCGAGCACACAAGATCGAACGTCTGTTCGCCCCGGTCAAGTGGGTGTTCTGCACAACATCCACCGTTCGCGCCACCAAGTCGCGGTAGCGGGAGGGCGGTCACCTGGACGAAGTTATCCACAGAACCTGTGGATAACTCATCGGTGCTGGTGATACCGCCGCCGACCCCGTAACTCGGCGCTGCGAACTCTACGGGAGAACGCAGACATCGCGCTGTCCCGAATCGTCAGGTGTGACGATTCGGGAGGTACGCCGGTCCGCCTCCCCGCTGGTTTCCACCCGCAGCGGCACCGCCGCCAATTCGGCCGGCACGTCCTCGGGCACCGCGGCGGTGATGAGGACCTGCTCGGCGTCGGCCGCCACCGCGGCCAGGGCGGCGCGCCTGCGGCGGTCCAGTTCGGCGAAGACATCGTCGAGCAGCAACACCGGCTCCGTGCCGCCGGCGCGCAGCAGCTCGAACGCGCCCAGCCGCAACGCCAGCGCGAAGGACCACGATTCGCCGTGACTGGCAAACCCTTTCGCCGGTGCGCTGCCCAGCAACAGGTCCAGATCGTCGCGGTGCGGACCGACCAGGCAGACCCCGCGGTCCAGCTCCTTGGGCCGGGCAATCCCCAACTCGCGCAACATGATCGCTTCCAGCTCCGCGGCATCCTCGGGCTGCGGCTCCCGGGCGGGGTCGAGCAGTTCCGGCGGCAGATAGCCGCTGCGGTAACCGATTGTGGCGGGCCGGGATTCGGGCGCGATCGAGGAGTATGCCTGTGCAAGATGGGGATAAAGATCGTGCACCAACGCCAGACGCTGCGCCAGCAATACCGAGGCATGGGACGCCAGGTGACCGTCCCACACGTCGAGAGTGCTCAGGTCGGACTTCGAACGCGCTTGGCGCCCGGCGGTTTTCAGCAGAGCGGAGCGTTGCCGCAGTACCCGGTCGTAGTCCGCGCGCACCGCCGCGAGCCGCGGGAGCCGGGTTGTGCACAACTCGTCGAGGAAGCGCCGCCGCTCCCCCGGGTCGCCGCGCACCAGCGCCAAATCCTCCGGCGCGAACAACACCGTCTGCAGGATGCCGAGGATCTCGCGCGGCCGGCGCACCGGCGAACGGTTGATCTGGGCGCGGTTGGCGGCACCGGCGTTGAGTTCGACATCGATGCGCAGTTCGCGGCCCGTATTCACCACGGTCGCGCCGACCCGGGCCTTGGTAGCCCCCATGCGGATCATCGGCGCGTCGGCCGCGACCCGGTGCGAGGCGAGCGTGGCGAGGTAGCCGATCGCCTCGATCAGGTTGGTCTTGCCGTTGCCATTCGATCCCAAGAAGACCGTGCGGCCTGGGGATAATTCGAGCTCGACCTGTTCCCAGGACCGGAAATCACGGAGCGAGAGCGCCCGGATGAACATGCGTTATCCCACCCTGACCTGCGGAAGAACCCAGCCCACGGCGAGTGGACCGGGTTCCACCCGGTTATGCACAGACGTTTGCACTCCTGGGGATCAGCCCGGCAGCCGGACCGGCATCAACAGGTAGATGTAGGGGCTGGCCAGCGCGGCGAAGGCACCGGAGTCGAGCACCTCGGGCTCCTCCTCGCCGGCGGGCAGCAGCACCGCGGGACGGCTCGGCGTGGTGAACCCGAAGGTGACTCGATCCACGTGCAGCGCCGCGAGACCGTCGACGAGATAACCGGGGTTGAACGCGATGGTGAGCGGTTCGCCGCGGAAATCGGCATCCAGCCATTCCTCGGCGCGTCCGGCGTCGTCACCGCCCGCGGACAGCAACAAGCCTTCTGTGGAGAACTCCAAGCGCACCTGAGCGCCGCGCTCGGCCACCAGTGCTACACGCTTGATGGCTTCGGACAAGGCCGAAACCGACAGCGTCGCAATGGAGGTGTGCTCCTTGGGGAGCAATTGGCGGAACTTGGGGAATTCGGCATCGAGCAGGCGCGTGGTGGTGCGGCGCCCGGCGTTCACGATGCCCAGCAGGCCCTCCGAGCCCGCTCCTGTGCCCAGGGACAGCTGCACGGGCGCATCGGAGGAGCCGAGGGTCTTCGCGGCTTCGGAGAGCGTCTTGGCCGGAATCAGCACCGCGGTCTCGATATCCGCCTTCTCCGGCTTCCACTCGATGTGGCGGACCGCGAGGCGGAACCTGTCGGTGGCCGCGAGAACGACGTTGGCGCCCTCGATTTCGACGCGGATGCCGGTGAGCATCGGCAGCGTGTCGTCCCGGCCGGCCGCGACGGCGACCTGACCGACCGCCTCGGCGAAGACATCCACACCGAGTTCACCGGTCTGCTGCGGAACTTCGGGAAGCTGGGGATAGTCCTCGACCGGCATGGTGGGCAGGGAGAACTTGGCGCTGCCGCAGCTGATCAGCACGCGGGTGCCGTCGACGGAGACATCGACCGGCTTGTTGGACAGCGCCTTGGTGATGTCGGCCAGGAGGCGGCCGGAGACGAGAACCTCACCGGGACCGGCGACCTCGGCGGCGACGCGCATCTGCGCGGACACCTCGTAGTCGAAGCCGGAGACCGTGAGGCCGTCCTCATCGGCTACCAGCAGCACACCGCCCAGGACGGGCACCGGAGGCCGGGAGGGGAGGCTGCGCGCGACCCAGGCGACGGATTCCGCGAAATCCTCACGGGCGACCCGAAACTTCATGCTTTCCATCGCCCGATCTGTCCTCTCCCAGTCTTGGAGTCGATACTGCCGTGATCCGTGTGCGGGGCCGAACGTCGTAAGAGGGTACTGGATCGGCCGCCCTTCGAAAGTCTGGCATAGGCGGCCGACAACAAACCGTACTCGCGTAGGCCGCGCAGACCTAGCCCGACCCTCCGGAGCTTTCACCGGTGAGTGGAGATCGCGTGTGAGTCCGCGACTTCCGGGTATCGCGCCGGCATGCGATTCGGGTTCGGCGGCGAAACGACTCGGCCGAACTTGTCGGTGCCGCGTGCTTGGCTCTGCCTCGATGCCGCTCTTCGGTGAGTGGCTCGGCGCGTGACCCTGCTCGACCGACTTTCCACACAGCCTGTTTTCAAGAGATCTCTCTAATTGAAAGAACTGAAGTAGTAGTAGGCACTGTGGAATCTGTGGACTGAGCCTGTTTTCGCAGGTGGCGCGGTGCGGTGCCGTGGGGATGACCGGCGCATGACTCGAGGATGAACCGAGGGTGTCTGTGGACCGCGGAAAGTTGTCCCGTATTCATCCTCGAGTGCTCCTCGAGTTGTTCCACCGTAATCAGGTGTTTGTGCACACGTGTGCAGGAACAGGTGCACAACTCGAGGATTCCTCGAGGACTCCCCAGGGACTCCTCGAGGAATCCACAGGGGTTAACCGGCAGTCTGCCTGGTCAGTGCCTGTGAGTAGCTGAAGGTGTTAGCGATGGGGACAACTGGCTGTGAGTGGCGGCCCCCAGGCCTGCTCCACAGGGTGTGTGCGAACCGGTGGACAAACCAGTGGATTCCTCGAGGAGTCCACAGGAATTCCTCGAGGAATCCCCAACCCATAAAAATGCACCGCCCCTGGTCAGAGGCGGTGCACAGGTGTGTATAACTTATCGGGAGCGTTGTTTGATGCGGGCTGTTAGTTCTTGCACCTGGTCGTACACCCGGCGGCGCTCGGTCATCTCCTTACGCACCTTTTTCTCCGCGTACATCACCGTGGTGTGGTCTCGGCCGAACGCCTGGCCGATCTTCGGCAGCGACAGGTCCGTGAGCTCACGACATAGGTACATCGCGATCTGCCGGGCCTGCGCCAGCGGCCGAGCCTTACCCGGCCCCGTCAACTCCTCCAGGGTCGTGTTGAAGTACTCCGCGGTCACCGCCATGATCGTGGCCGCGTTGATCTCCAGCGCCGCGGTCTCCGGCATCAGATCGCGCAGCACCACCTCGGCCAGCGGCAGATCCAGCGGCTGACCGTTCAACGAGGCGAACGCGGTGACGCGGATCAGCGCGCCCTCCAACTCGCGGATATTGCGCTCCACCCGGCTGGCGATCAGTTCCATCACGTCGTGCGGCACGTCGAGCCGGTCCATGCGCGCCTTCTTGCGCAGAATCGCGATCCGGGTCTCCAGCTCGGGCGGCTGCACATCGGTGATCAGGCCCCATTCGAACCTGGTCCGCAACCGTTCCTCCAGAGTCGCCAGCTGTTTGGGCGGGCGGTCCGAGGACACCACGATCTGCTTGTTCGCGTTGTGCAGCGTGTTGAAGGTGTGGAAGAACTCCTCCTGAATACCTTCCTTGCCCTCGATGAACTGGATGTCGTCGACCAGCAGGATGTCGGTCTCGCGGTAGCGGCGCTTGAACGCCACCTTCCGGTCGTCACGCAGCGAGTTGATGAAGTCGTTGGTGAATTCCTCGGTCGAGACGTATTTCACCCGCATACCCGGGAACAGCCGCTGCGCGTAGTGGCCGGCCGCGTGCAGCAGGTGCGTCTTGCCCAAACCGGAAGCGCCCCAGACGAACAGCGGGTTGTAGGCGCGCGCGGGCGCCTCCGCGATAGCGACCGCGGCGGCGTGCGCGAACCGGTTGGACGCGCCGATGACGAAGGTCTCGAAGGTGTATTTCGCGTTCAGGCTGGCCGAGGAACTCGGCGCGGGCGTCTCCTGGGTCTTGGTGAAGTAGGTCGGCCAGGAGTTGCGGGCGCTGACGATGGGTTCGTCGTCGTCCTCGTGGTCGGAGTGCGCGGGGCGGTTGTCGCGGACCGGTTGTGGTTCGCGGGGTTGATGTTCGCGTCCGGGATGTTCGCGCGTCTGGTGTTCGCGCGTCTGGTGTTCGCGTGACGGATGTTCCCGTCCCGGATGTTCCCGTCCCGGGTGCTCGCGGACCGGCTGGTGCGCGGCGGCGATCACGGGCTCGGGCTCGTCGTGGTGCGACCCGCGCCCACCCTGCTCGCGACCGGGGCCGCGCATCGGGACGGGTTCGGGTGTGAACAACGACTCCTGTCCGGGCGGACCGGACTCGCGGCGCGTCGATTGCCCGTTCGGCCGGGACGGCGGCTCGGGCGCGGGTGCGACCGGCACGGCGACCGGAGTCGGGTAGTCCTGGCCCGGGTAGTAGTCGTCGGGCGGGCCGTATTCCGGGGCCGGTTCGTAATCCGCTTGCGGCTGGTAGTCCGCTTGCGGCTGGTACTCGGGCTGCGGCTGGTACTCGGGTTCATAGCCCGGCGCGGGCTGGTACTCCGCGGCGGCGGGTGCGTAATCACTCCCACCCTGTTGATAGTCGGGCACCGGGTCGTAATCACCGGCCCCGCCGTAACGCTGGGGCTGGCCGTATTCACCGCGCGCCGGGTAGTCCGGGGCGGGAGCGCGCCGCGGTTCCCGGCGTTCGGGCCGGCTGGTCATGCGGGCATGCCGCGGATTCGCCGCGGACCGCTCGCTGGTCGACTGCGGCGGCGCGGCGATACGCACGCCGAGGCCTTCGACCTGGGGGCCGAGCCGTCGGCCGAGGGAACGCAGGATCGGTTCGCGCAGATCGCGTTCGATGGCTTCCTGGGCCAGCGACGAGGGCACCGAGAGCAGCGCGAAGCCCTGCGCCACGGTGATCGGCTTGACCAGCTTGAGCCAGGCCTGCTGCGCTCTGGTGACCGGGGGGATAGCGCCGTCGGGCGAGCCGGTGGTGAGCTCAGCGATCACCTCGGGCCACACAGTGGCCAACACGTTCTGCTCGTCGTCCATGCAGTGTCCTCCCCAGTAGTTGTCGATAGGCGCAGGCCGCCTTTCGGGTGACCCGCAAGCAGTTACCAACGGCCGGGGGCACGCGGGCATCTACCGTGGATGGCGGTACAGCGGTCCCGCGAGCGCGAGCGCTGTTAGGAACCTCCGGTTCCAGGTAGCGGCGAAGGGGCAGCCGTCGGCCTACGAATATGCCACCGGAGGGGTGTTTCCACACAATTATCCACAGATGTGGAAAACCCTGGGGACATGTGAAATGTGCTTCAGCTCGGCCGGTGTGTCGCTCTCACCTGCGGATCTTCAGCTACCAGCTGGCTATCGTTGGGCATCCGCACACCCCTGGGCGCCTAGGGGTGTTGATAACGCACGACGGAGTCCACAGCCCTGTTCATAGTTTGACCTGGTCCGATGACGGGCGACGTGGGGGCTGAGTTTGACCCGCATCTCGAGGATCAGTACCCTCGTACAGTCACCCCTTGGTGCGGTGGCGGTCCTGTGCTGACCGCGTTGAGGTCGTAACCGACCCTGTGCGCCAGGACCGACGCGCATCGATGATGACCGAACTTGCAATGCTTGGGCTACTCAGCATCGCGCGCACTACGTTTTACCGACCAGCTATCGGGCGCCACCTGGTGCCCACCAACTCTAGGAGTGTTGACCGTGGCCAAGGGCAAGCGGACGTTCCAGCCGAACAACCGTCGTCGGGCGCGTGTTCACGGCTTCCGTCTCCGGATGCGGACCCGTGCGGGCCGCGCCATCGTTTCCGCGCGTCGCGGCAAGGGCCGCAAGACCCTGACTGCCTGATCCTCGCATTCGGACGCTCGGGTGTTGCCTGAGCCGTATCGGTTGCATCATCGTGCCGACTTCTCCCGGACGGTGCGCCGCGGCCAGCGAATCGGGAGGCGAGATCTGGTCGTACACGTGCACATTCACGGGTATGACGGAATCGTGGGCACGAGTGGACCTGACGGCGCAGCGGGGTTTACCCACCCCGTCGGCTCCGCCTCCTGCCGTCCCCCGGCGGATGCGCTGGTCCGCGTGGGCGGTCCGCGATTCGGATTGATTGTCAGCAAGGCGGTGGGCTCCGCGGTGATTCGACACCGGGTAGCCCGCCGCCTGCGTCATATGTGCGGCAAGGTGATCCACGATCTACCCGTCGAGGCCGATATCGTGATCCGTGCGCTGCCCGGCGCCGCCGACGCCGATTCGGACGAGCTACTCCGCCAACTCCGGGGCGCGCTGCGCAAACTCGATGGGGCCCGGTCGTCGTGAGAAGCCTCGCGCGGCTGCCGGCTCGCTTGTTGATCTTCTTGATCGAGCTGTACCGGACCTACGTCTCCCCCACCCGAATGCCGGTGTGCCGCTTCACACCGACCTGCAGTGAATACGCCGTCACCGCGCTGCGCACCCGGGGCCTGTTCATCGGGCTCGGACTGACGGTCGTGCGACTGCTCAAATGTGCGCCCTGGCACCCTGGTGGGTGGGACCCCGTCCCGGAGCGCCGTCCGCGCGCCCGGGATGAGGCAGCCGCTGCCGACAATGCCACGTCATCCGACGACGCGTCGGCGCCACACGCTTGTACAGGATCACCGTCCGCGGTGATCGGCGAACCGAACGACGGGAGTGCATAGAGCCGTGCTCGACTTCATTTATTACCCGGTGTCCTGGATCCTCTGGTTCTGGCATCGAGTTTTCGCGGCCATCCCCGGCCTGGGTAAGGACAGCGGTATCGCCTGGGCCCTGGCCGTGGTGTTCCTGGTCTTCACGCTTCGCGTCGTGCTGTACAAGCCGTTCGTGAAGCAGGTCCGCACGACCAAGCAGATGCAGGAGTTGCAGCCTCAGATCAAGGAGCTGCAGAAGAAGTACAAGAACGACCGCCAGAAGATGGCGCTGGAGATGCAGAAGCTCCAGAAGGATCACGGCTTCAACCCGCTGATGGGCTGCCTGCCCATCCTGGCGCAGGTGCCGGTGTTCCTCGGTCTGTTCCATGTGCTGCGTTCGTTCAACCGGACCGGTCACGGCTTCGGTCAGCTCGGCATGAGCATCCAGGAAAACGCCAACACGCCGAACTACGTCTTCAATGCCGCCGACGTGCAGTCCTTCCTGAGCGCGCGCCTCTTCGGTGCGCCCATCTCCGCGTTCATCACCACTCCGGTGAGCGAACTGCAGGCCTTCGCCATCGACGGTCAACTGCCCTCCCGGGTCGCCATCGGCGCCGTCGCGATCCCGCTGATGATCATCGCCGGTCTCGCCACGCACTTCAACGCGCGCGCCTCGGTCGCTCGCCAGAGCCCGGAAGCCGCGGCCAACCCGCAGGCCGCGATGATGAACAAGCTCGCGCTGTGGGTGTTCCCCCTCGGCGTGCTCGTCGGTGGTCCGTTCCTGCCGATCGCCATCCTGCTGTACTGGGTCGCGAACAATATCTGGACCTACGGTCAGCAGCACCTCGTCTTCGGCCGGATGGCCAAGGAAGAAGAAGAGAAGAAGCAGCAGAAGCTCGAGCAGCGCGCACAGAACGCGCCGAGGCCGGGTGCCAAGCCGGTGAACGTCAAGAAGAAGCAGCCGGTCGACGCCGACGTGGCGGACGCGGTCGAGGATGTGGTGGACACGGTCTCCACGAACGGCACCGCAGCCGCCAAGCCGAAGACTTCGGCCCAGCGCCGCTCGGGTGGCGGACAGAAGCGTCCGAACCGCGGCCGGGCGAACCAGAAGCGACGGCGTTGATCGCGCGCCGGCACTGAGCAGCAACCCCTTGATCGCGTACCACCCGGCGGCGATGGCCAGGCGGTCGCGGCGAGCAGATGAAGGAAAACCAAATGACTGTTGAGACCGACGGAGGGGACGCCACAGTGGCGACGACGATGGTGAACGCCGAGACGGAACCAGCTGATGTCGCGAGTGACTCCGAGGAAGCCCTGATCGAAGAGGGCGAAATCGCGGGTGACTACCTCGAGCAGCTGCTCGATGTGCTGGATTTCGACGGCGATATCGATCTGGACGTCGAAGGCGATCGTGCGGTGGTGAGCATCGATGGCGGCCGGGATCTGTCGAAGCTGGTCGGCCGGGACGGGGAGGTGCTCGACGCGCTGCAGGAGCTGACCCGTCTCGCGGTGCAGCAGGCGACCGGTGTGCGCAGCCGGCTGATGTTGGACGTGGCCGGCTGGCGGGCCAAGCGTCGGGAGGAATTGAGTGCGCTCGGAACCGCTGCGGCCAAGCGGGTGCTGGAATCCGGTGCGCCGGAAGCGCTGGCGGCGATGACCCCGTTCGAGCGGAAGATTGTGCACGACGCGGTCGCCGCGGTCGACGGAGTCGAGAGCGAGAGCGAGGGCGTGGAGCCGAACCGCCACGTGGTGGTCGTTCCCGCCTGATATCGGGCGAGGTTGGGGACGGGGCGTTTCGTCACCGTGACGTTTTGGACCGGGCCCCTGATCTTCGGATCGGGGGCCTTCTCCATGTCCCGGCTGCGAACCCCGGGTGCCGGTTCAATACTGTTGACCTATCGAACGCGGAAGGAAGTTTCACGTGGAACGGGATCTCGGGGAAAGCGCTCCCCTGCCGACCGAGTTGGAGCCACCCGCCGAAGCCGCTCAGGTTTTCGGTGCGCGGTTGGATATCGCGCGGATGTACTGCGCGGCGCTCGCCAGCGCCGGGGTGGAGCGCGGACTGATCGGTCCCCGTGAAGTCCCGCGCCTATGGGATCGGCACATCCTCAACTGCGCGGTACTCGGTGAGCTGATCCCCGAAGGCGCGACGGTAGTCGATATCGGGAGCGGTGCCGGTCTGCCCGGCATCCCGCTCGGCATCGCGCGCCCGGATCTTCGAATCACCTTGGTGGAACCGCTCTTGCGCCGCACCATCTTTCTGAGTGAATTCATCGAAGCGGCCGGCCTCGACATCACCGTCGTGCGCGGTCGCGCCGAACAGTCCGGGGTGATGAAGGAAGCGGGCGGTGCCGACATCGTCACCTCCCGTGCGGTCGCCCCGCTGGCGAAACTGGCTCAGTGGTCCCTCCCCCTCCTCCGCGATCACGGACGGATGCTCGCGCTCAAAGGCATCAGCGCCGCAGAGGAGTTGGCGCGCGACGGTGAGGCGCTCGCCCGAGCCGGAGCAAGCAACGCACAGGTGCTCGAATGCGGAACCGGACTGGTCTCCACCCCCACTCTGGTGATCAGCGCCGAACTACTTCCCCGGGCTGAGCGGACGACTCGTCGTCGTGTGGCGCGGGTCAACAAGTCTCGGGGCTGAGCAAGTCTTTTGGTGCGTCGCCTGTTTCACATGAAACATCGCCGACTCGGCAGATGCTTCCGCGTCGTCTGATGCGACAGCGGCCTTACGCAGATGCCGACAAACCGCGTCGCGGACGATGGCAACCGATCAAGTCCGGTGCAGCGTCGAAGCCGGGTGCGACCACCTCCCAGCAGCGTGTCGACCAACGGCCAATCGGTATCTGCATGTTCTCCCCTCCCCTGTGCCCGGCTTCAAGACCGAGTTGGACTCAGTGACCGTCACGACGCTCGGCGTGCACATCCGCGCTGTATCCAGGTCGCCAGGAATGCCACCGGACGGGCCCAAGGCCAATAACCGACTTGCTTGGATTCGACCAACGAGTTGGCGTCTGAGGGACTGCGGTCAGGATGACAACCACTGCGTCTGGTGCGCCTACCTATCGCTGCGGTCTGACGCACGTCTCCCCCCTTGCGCGCAGGGCGACCGCCGACCGGCCTTTGCCCGACTCCCCTTCCTTGGTGTCTGGCGACAACTGACCGGCGTCTGATGTGAGTATCAACCAACGTCTGAGTAACAGCAGCCGCGATGACAACCAACTCGCATGTGGCGCGCCAACTGACCGCCGGAGTCTGGCGCGGCCCTGCTCCTCGCGTGTTGGCATCTGCGCGACTCCCCGTCCGGCGTCTGACGCAGCGATCGCCCGGCGTCTGATGCGGCAATCGACCGGCGTCTGAGCGTTGACAACCAACTGGCATGTGATCCACCCACTGACCGGCGGAGTTCGGGGCGGCTCTGGCTCCCCGCGTCATGGGCGTCTACTGCACCGCATACTGGGTGACTGTGACCGGTACGCGCTCGGCTCCCCCAGGTCTGGCGCAACGATCGGCTGGTGTCTGATGTGACTATCCCTTTACGTCTGAGCGATTGCTCAGGATGGCAACCAACCCGCGTGCGGTGCGCTAACCAACTCACGTGCTTTTGCTGCTCTCTCTCCGCGTGTGGGGCTTCTACTCCCCGCGTATTGAGTGACCGTCGACCGGCATGCGCGCTGCTCCTCTTCCGGTCTCTGGCACGACGACTGTCGACGACTGAAGCGAAGGCCGACCTGCATCCGAGCAACAGCGGCAAGTTGGCCGCCGACTGGCGTGTGATGCGCCCATTGCTTTGTGGTGACGCTGCGGGCGGCGTACGAGTGACTGGCTCAGGACGGCAGCCGACTGACTTGGTGCCATATCCGGCGGGGGTCTGGCCTGCCAACTGACCGGCGCCATTCGGACTACAGATTTCGATTTAGGAGGGTGACATCAGACCCGCGACGGAGCGACTGCGTTCAAGAGACATCCGATCAGCCTGTGGTGTGACCGTCGTTCGACTGCATTGCGATATGGATTGAGCGCCAGGGTGATTGCGTCGAGGGCAGCTGGCTAGCTTCCGGTGGACCAACCGACCGAGGGACTGAGTGACCATCGGCCAGAGGCTGACGCGACGATCCAGCCTGTATCTAACGCGGCACATGACCAATGTCTGAGTGACCTGTTCAAGAGGGCAGCGACTCAGTCTCGTTCAACGCCAGGGGTGCCGGTATGACAACTCCCGTGGCGCCGGCGCACCTGCCGACTGAGGGTTCGACGTGACACAGGACCGAATGTCCGATTGCCGATAGAGAAGGTGGCAGCCAACTTGTTAGTCAACCATCAACGGCAATCGGCGCCTCGTGCCAGTTGACCTTGGGATGGCGTGGAGGCCCAACTGGACGTCTTACGTGGCAGAGGAACCTGATATCTGATCGCCTTGGTGCTCACGTGCGGCAGCCAACTTAGCCGCCGAAGCGCGATCAGCGGTCAGTGAGCGGCGGTCAGTGAGCGGCAAGCGCGGCCGACGTGACAGCCGCCTGCGGCTGATGTGCTGATCGACGGGTTTGACAGGACACGGGAGCCGACCTCCGATTTCCTGGGTTCTGGGTGGCAGCCAACTCAATTTGTAATCCGCCATCCGCCATCCGGCGACCGCCAATCGTCATCTGTCGGGCGGTGCCTGGTGTGACAACCGGCCGGCTTGGCGTGCCTGTCGGTTTTTGGATTCGATGGCATGGGGGCCGGTTCCAGAGTGCCGGGTGCAGAGGTGGCGGACGATCCGGTCTCGTGCGACTCGCCGCTGGCGCCTGTCAGTCATCTGACGGGCGTCGGCGCGATTATGGGTTTTTGCGTCTGGCACGAGGTCACCCTCGGTGTTATCGACTGCATCCAGATGAGAACCCCTTCACTGTTGGTGGGAGCTACGGCCGATGCATGAAGACGGCGGCGGCGCTGCGCCTCGTTGTCATCTGCCTAATCACCTCGTAGTAGCGGGCTTGCGCTCCGGCGAAGCAGGTCGGTCCGCGAAGGGGACCGACTGTGTTCAGGCGGACGTTGAGGCCCAGGGGCGCGTCTGACGCGATGCGGGCTGAGAAGGTCTCCTAGCGCGTCGCCTTGTTTCACATGAAACATCTCCGTCCTCGGGAATCCCCTCTGCGCTGTCTCGTGAGCAGCGGCCTAACGCGAAAGCCGATAACGGCTGCACGCACGATGGCAACCGATCAAGGCCGGTGCAGCTCCCTACATTTGGCTGTGCCGGGGTGATCGCCGACTGAGTCCTGTGGACGACTCGGTGCGGTGCGGTGCGGTGCGGAGCCGGGCGGGTTTGGTGTCTGTGTCTGTGTGCCTGTTAGAGGTGCTTGCGGAATTGGCTTTGTGACAACCTGGTCGGCTTCCGGTGCTGTGCGTGCCTGTGTCGTGGGCGGTTTGTGGAATTGGTCGTGTGTCGAACTTGGTCAGGGGCTGGTCGCGCGGGGCTTGGTATCTGTGTGGATGTGTTCAGGTGGTGTGGACCGGATCTTGTGGGCAACTGATCCCGGCCTGGTGCGATATTGATCCGGTGTCTGTGTTCAGAGCTGCGGCCGACGCACCTGGTTCGAGAATCGGCCGTCGCCGCTCCGGACACCGAGCACGCATCTGGGCGGAGGCGTCTGGATATGGAGCTTGCGGTTCGGCGATGGCGGAGCTTCGAGTGCGCGATGGCGGAGCTTGTGGCGCAAGGAACGTCCGGTGTTGCGATGTGGTGCATCCGGGCCTGCGACAACGAACCCGAGCACCAGTTGCGTCACCTGATTCGCCGGGCCGCGCGACATCATGCGAACGATGTCGCCTATCAAACCGAGCTCGGCGAGTGGAGTGGCCACCGCAGTGGTGGGCGATGGCGGAACTTCCGGTGATTGGACGGCACTACAGCTTTGCGCACAGGACGACGTCGTTTGACGCCGCGACGCTGCTCAGAGGGGGAGACTTTTGCGGCGATCGACTTCGACCGGGTGGCGAGAGCCTGCTTCGCGGGCAAGTTCGGGCACGTCCAGGGGCGCGCCCGCTAGCGTTGCCAGGCCGTGCCGCTGTTTCATGTGAAACATTCGGAATCTCGGGTGGGGTTTGGGGACCGGCGGTGCGGTCAAATCGCTTGTCCTGTGCGCCGCACCGCGATTCAGCTTTCTAATCCTGCTGAGTGCTGGCAAGCTATGACACGTCGGGCGTGAGCGTTGTTGCCACGAAGGAATATTGGTATGCGGGATGACTCCGCTCGTGATGTTCGTTCCGACTCAGCTGTTTTTTGAAGTCACATGCGTCGGCGTTCGGCCGATGGTGCGTGATCTGAAGTTCTCGGTTAGGAGCAGTTATGTCGAGCGGTCCGGCGAAGAATGTTTCACGGGAAACCACGTCGCGCGTGCCGGGGATGCTGGACTCCAGCAACCTCGACCAAGAAGCCTTCGGGAGCACACCGTTCGGGCACATCTCCCCCAGCGAGACTCCGATCGCGGCCGAAGCGCAGCGCGCCAGCCAGATACTGCATCCAGGAAAGGTGACTGTGCCGAAACCGCACGAGCAACGGATCATCACCATCGCGAATCAAAAGGGCGGCGTCGGTAAGACGACAACGACGGTGAATCTTGCCGCGGCCCTGGCGCATCAGGGGATGACAGTGCTCGTGATCGATCTGGATCCGCAGGGCAACGCGAGCACCGCCCTCGGCATCGAGCACCACTCGGGGGTGCCCTCCAGTTACGAGCTGCTCATCGGCGAGGTCTCGGTGAAGGAGGCGATCCAGCAGAGTCCGCACAACGAGCGCCTGCTGTGCATCCCCGCCACCATCGATTTGGCCGGCGCGGAGATCGAATTGGTCTCCATGGTGGCTCGGGAAGGCCGCCTGAAGGCCGCGATCGAGCAGGCGAATATCGCCGGCTACGACATCGACTACGTAATGATCGACTGCCCGCCCTCGCTCGGTCTGCTGACCGTCAACGCGCTCGTCGCGGCGAAGGAGGTGCTGATTCCGATCCAGTGCGAGTATTACGCGCTGGAGGGCGTCGGGCAGTTGTTGCGCAATATCGGTCTGGTGCAGGCGCATCTGAACCCGCAGCTGCACGTCTCGACGGTGATCCTGACGATGTATGACGGTCGCACCAAGCTGGCCGATCAGGTCGCCGACGAGGTGCGCGCGCACTTCGGGGACGCGGTATTGCGTTCGGTCATCCCCCGCAGCGTAAAGGTCTCGGAGGCACCGGGATACGGCATGACGGTGCTCGATTATGATCCAGGCTCCCGGGGCGCGATGAGCTACCTCGATGCGGGCCGGGAGATGGCGCAGCGAGCGATGGCGAAAGCCGCTACGGGCGGCGCAGCTTAAATGCTCGGTGTGGTTGGCGACAGAAGGGATCGGTAAGCCGATGAGTCAGGCGAAGAAGGGTGGGCTGGGACGCGGTCTGGCCGCGTTGATCCCGACGGGCCCGGCGGCCGATCCGACGGCGATGGGGGCCACGCACGGCCTCGCGCCGGGGATGGGCAGTGCCGCGGCCAATGTGGTGATCGGCATCGATCCCATCGGCCCCCAGCCGGCTTCGGCCTATCTGCATCGGGTCCCCGACCCCACCGAAGACGCCGATCCGAACCTGGCGGGCGCGACGTATCGCGAGATTCCGCCGGCGCAGATCGAGCCGAATCCGAAGCAGCCGCGCCAGGTCTTCGAAGAGGAGGCGCTGGCGGAGCTGGTGCACTCCATCAAAGAGTTCGGCCTCATGCAACCGATCGTGGTGCGCCGGGTGGAACCGGGCGTGGACCGCTTTCAGCTCGTCATGGGCGAGCGGCGCTGGCGGGCCTGCCAGAAGGCGGGGCTGGAGAGCATTCCGGCCATCGTCCGGGAGACCGCCGACGAGGCGATGCTGCGGGATGCCCTGTTGGAGAACATCCACCGGGTGCAGCTGAATCCGTTGGAAGAGGCGGCGGCCTATCAGCAGCTGCTGGAGGAATTCGGCGTCACCCATGAGGAATTGGCGTCGCGCATCGGCCGGTCTCGTCCGGTCGTCACCAACATGATCCGCTTGCTGAAATTGCCGATTCCGGTGCAGCGCCGGGTGGCAGCCGGCGTGCTGTCGGCGGGGCATGCGCGCGCGTTGCTCGGGCTCGAGGCCGGAGCCGACGCACAGGAAGTGCTGGCCGCGCGGATCGTCGCCGAGGGCCTATCGGTGCGCGCCACCGAAGAAGCGGTGACGCTGGCGAATCGCGATCCGGAGAATGCCGCCACTCCCCCGGCGGCGCCGCGCCGCAAGCCGATTCATATGCCGGGTCTGCAGGATGTGGCCGAGCGGCTGTCGGAGTCCTTCGACACCCGGGTGACGGTGAGCCTAGGTAAGCGCAAGGGCAAGATCGTCGTGGAGTTCGGTTCCGTCGAGGACCTCGAGCGCATTGTCGGGATGATGCAACAGCAACAGCTCGACCAGTGACGAAAATCGCTCCGTAGTTCCGGTAGCCCTGTGCTCACCGCCGAAACGTCACTGTGACGGCGCGTTTCAGCGCAGCGTTTCGGCGGTCCGAACGGGGCCCTCTGACAACAGCACAGCGAGTGGAGTGAGGCGTGTTCTCTTTGATCGCTTATTCTTGCTGGCGAGCAGCAGCAACAAAGCGGCGTGCGCGAACGCATGGATGAATCGGACAGCTGGAGGCTGAGCAGAGCGGTGTCGACCAGCGTCACAGCACTTTCCCTCGGAGAACTCGACAAGCTCCCGGCACACGCCAGGCGCTGTGTTTTCTGGGAAATGGATCCGGCCGTTGCCGCGGACTCCCGCGACTTCAGCGACCCGGTCTTCGAGAAGGAAGCGTGGCTGTCCACGGTCCTGCTGGAGTGGGGGTCGTGCGGTCAGGTAGCCGCGGTGGACGGCAATGTCGCGGGGTGTGCGCTGTATTCGCCGCCCAGCGTTGTGCCGCGTGCCGCGCTGTTCCCCACCTCCCCCGTAAGCCCGGACGCGGTCCTGTTGACCACGCTGCGGACCGAATTCCGTTATGCCGACTCGGATATACCCCACCGGTTGCTACAGGCGGTGGTGGCCGATCTGGTGCGTCGTGGTGTGCGCGCGCTGGAGGTGTTCGGTATCCGCAGCGGTCCATCGTCCAAGGCGATGTCCGATCGTTCGGTTGGTTCGATGATGCTGATGGAGCGGATCGGCGCTCCGGTGCGGGAGAACCCGGCCGCGGACTGCTCGCCGGAGACCTGCATGATCGACGCCGACTTCCTGGAGGACGCCGGTTTCGAGGTCGTCGCGGCTCATCACAAGTTCCCGCGGCTGCGACTGGAGTTGAACTCCGATCACGGCTGGAAGGAAGACGTGGAGCGGGCGCTGGATCAGCTGCTGGCCGCCGCGGAGCTCACCGTGCCGTTCCGCATCGGCGCCGCTTAGTACGGGTATCGAAAAGCCCCTGCCGGATCAACCGGCAGGGGCAGTGTCGTCGGTGGCGCTTCGTCAGGCGCGTTCCGCGGCCGCCAGCTCCTCGGCCAGCAACTCGGCGAAGGTGTAGGTACCCGTGGGCTGATCGTCCTGGCCGAGCAGATACAGCCGCTTCACCGAGATGAGGATGGCCTCGGCGATGACGTCACGCATGCGCGGGTTACTGAGCACCGAGGCGTCGTAATCGTTGGTCAGATAACCGATATCGATCTGCACCGTCGGCATCTTGGTGAGCCGCAGCAGATCCCAGGTGCGGGCGTGGGTCCGGCAGTCCTGCAACGAGGTCCGGGCCACCACTTCACGCTGGATGAATCCGGCGAGCACCTGACCGATCATGGAGACCGAGCCGTGCGAGTTGCCGAAGTAGAAGCCGGCCACACCGTTGGCGGAGGGGCTCGGGTTGGTCGCGCAGCGCAGCGAGATCATCAGATCGGCGTCGAAGGCGTTGGAGGTGTCGGCACGATCGGCATCGCTGGGGTTGGCGCCCCAGGGCCGGGACAGGAACGTCTCCATGCCGGTGGCGGCCATCCGGCCCTCGAGCCGGCTCGCCAGGTCCCAGAGAATCTCCGACTCGTACACATCGCCGTACTCGGTGGGTACGGGATGACCCTTGTCGGGTCCTCCGAGACCCGGATCGATGACGATCCGTTTGCCCGTCAGCTGGGGACCGGCCCGGTGCACGACCTCTTCCTCGGCGATCCGGTGCGGGTTGCCGCCGGTGACGCGGGCGCCCAGCAGTTCGAGCGAACGCAGGGTCTCCGGACCGCAGATGCCGTCGGCGGACAACCCGATCTCACGCTGGAACGCTGTCAGCCCCTCGTGCGTGTGCGGGCCGAAGTAGCCGTCGACACGGTGCACGTAGAAGCCGAGATCCTGCAGGCGGCGCTGCAGGGTGGCGACATCGTCGCCGTACAGCGGTGCGGACAGTTGGTAGATGAGGGTTCGGGCGCCCAGGCGATAAGAGGCTTCCTTGAGCGCGCGATAGGTCGCCGGCCCGACCACACCGTCGACGAGCAGGCCGCGGTGCTGCTGGAACGCGCGGACGGCGGAATCGACTTGGTGGTCGAAGGAGGCTTCGGTGTCTTTCCAGTACTCGCGCGCATCGGCGGGATCGGTGCCTGCGGTGTGCGCGTGTAGGAACCCGAGGCTTGCCAGGGTGCTCCGAACCTCTGCGACGGCTGGACCGGTATCGCCGTGACGAAGTCGGTGCATGCGTGAGAGCCCTTTCCTTCCGTCAACCCGGGTACCCACTCATGCGAGGGTCTACACCCTTCGCACGACCGGAGCTGTGCTCGCGTCGATTGTCTCAGACCTGACCCGCAATTCAGCAATTCGCGGGGTCCAGGGCATCCTACGGCGCGTCGTGGGGCCACGATGTCCTAATGACACCGTGAATTACAGCACCGGGCCCTGGGGGATTAAACGGGGAGATTACCCGATCGAACCCCGCAGCGGACTGCGGGGTTCGTTAGGGGATTTCAGATAATGCCGTCGAGCTCGCGCAGCAGCGCGGCCTTGCCCTTGGCGCCGACGATCTGCTTGACCGGCTTGCCCTTCTCGAACAGCACCATGGTCGGGATCGACAGGATCTTGTATTCCTTGGCGGTCTCGGGATTGGCGTCCACATCCACCTTGGCGATGGTCAGCTTGTCCGAGTGCGCGCCGGCGATCTCCTCGAGCACCGGGGCGACCATCTTGCAGGGGCCGCACCAGGTGGCCCAGAAGTCGACCAGCACGGGCTTCTCGCTGAGCAGCACCGTATCGGCGAAATCCTTGTCGGTGACGGTGACCGTGTTTGCGGACATGGGTATCTCCTTGAATCGGGAAATGCGAACGGTATGGGTGAGTACCGTCAGTTCGCCGCGACGGGTTGCCCCGCGTGGTCCAGCGTGTTGGTGGTGATGTCGCCCTGCTCGGCCAGCCAGCGCTCGGCGTCGATCGCGGCGCGGCAGCCGGTGCCCGCGGCGGTGATGGCCTGGCGGTAGGTGTGGTCGACCAAGTCGCCCGCGGCGAACACACCGGGCACGGCGGTGGCGGTGCCGGGATGCTGCACCTGCACGTAGCCCTCGGCGTCCAACTCGACCTGGCCCTTGACCAGCTCGCTGCGCGGATCGTGGCCGATCGCCACGAACAGGCCGGTCGCGTCCAGCTCGGAGATCTCCCCGTTCTTGGTGTCGCGAATGGTGAGGGAGGACACCTTGTCGGTGCCATTGACCTGGACGACCTCGGCGTTGAGCCGGAACTCGATCTTCTCGTTCGCCTTGGCCCGCTCCAGCATGATGCGCGAGGCCCGGAACTCCTCACGGCGGTGCACGATGGTGACCTTGTCGGCGAACTTGGTGAGGAAGGTCGCCTCCTCCATCGCCGAGTCGCCGCCGCCGACCACCACGATGTTCTGGCCGCGGAAGAAGAAGCCGTCACAGGTGGCACAGGCGCTGACGCCGCGGCCGAGCAGATCCTGCTCCCCCGGGACGCCGAGGTAGCGGGCCGCCGAACCCATGGCGAGGATGATGGCGTAGGCCGAATAGGTCTCGCCGCCCACCGTGACGGTCTTGACCGGGCCGGACACGTCGATCGCGTCTACATCCTCGGTGCGGATCTCGGCACCGAAACGCTTTGCCTGCTCACGCATTTCGTCCATCAGGTCGGGGCCCATGATGCCCTCGCGGAAGCCGGGGAAGTTTTCCACCTCGGTGGTGGTCATCAGGGCGCCACCGAACTGGGTGCCCTCGAAGAGCAACGGCTGGAGTTCGGCGCGGGCCGCGTACACGGCGGCCGTGTAACCGGCCGGTCCGGAGCCGACGATGATCAGGTCGCGAACTGGCGTAGTCATGGGGCCCTTCCGAGAAGAAAAAACGTGGGACGGTTCGGTCAACAACAGCCTAATGTCCGTTGTTCCCGGGGGAATTTACCCGTCCCGCGGCCCTAACCGATGTCGGTGACATTTCTCATCTGGGCATCGGCCGCGGTGCAACCGGTCCCGACGACCAGCGCGGTGATCTTGCGTCCGTCCGGGCCGCTGAGCAGGATGAGCACCGCCGCCGCGCCCTTGTACTGCATGTCCGTCGAGCCGAGGATCTTGCGCTGGCCGAAGCCTGCCGCGGCGACGCAGGAGGACAGGGTGTCGCGATCGGCGAGGGCGCCGGTGACATCGAAGCGGCCGAGGGAGGCCAGGGCGACGGAGGCGGGGAACACATCGTTGTCGACGGACGCCGATGTCGGCGTAGGGGGCTGAGCGATCGGTACGCCGGGGGTATTCGAGGCATTGCGCAGCAGTTGGACGGTGAAACCCGCACCGGCGAGCAGAACGACGGCCGCGGCCGCCGCCGCCAGCCACCGCAGGCGCCTGCCACGGCGTTCGTCCAGCGAGATCGGTGCGTCGGGGCCTTCCGGCTCGGCGATGTAATGCTCTGGGGCAGCGCCGGATTCGGCGGCAGTGCCGGATTCCGGCCGGGCGGTGGCGGGCAGCCGGTGAACGCTGCCCGCCGGGCCGGTGATTTCGGCGCTGTCCTCGAGCTCGTCGACGAACGACGCCAGCCGGGCCGCTACCTCGGCGGGCATGGGTTCGGGGGCGCGGTCGCTGCCGGCGAGGGCGCGGAGCGCGGCATTCACCTCGTCGAGCGAATTCAGGTAACGGCGGGCTTCCGGGTCCTGGTCGACCACGGGCCACAGCTTCGCGCTGTCTTCCGGCGGAAGATTGTCCGCGTGCAGGTCGGCGAGCAGCTCCGGCGAGAATGGAGGCTGCGGATCGGACCGTGTCGCCATCGCACCTCCAGTGGTCTCGTAATACTGCCGTCAATTACATCGCCGAGTAGTTCGTCACTATTAATGACGCAGCCCGGCTACTTCCGGTTCCGTGGATCTCGCAGAAATTCCAGGCGTTCTTGCAAACGTTGCCGACCGCGGGCACAGCGGCTCTTGATCGTTCCTTCCGGCACGCCCAGTAATGCCGCCGCGTCGGACACGCTATACCCCTCCATCTCCACCGCGACCAATGCGGTGCGCTGGTCGGGCGGCAGGGCGAACAGGGCGCGTTCGACGACCATCGAGACCTCCTTCTCGGCGAAGGCGTCCCGGTCGTCGACCGGTTCCGGCACATTCTCCGGACTCAGTGACAGCGCGCGCCGGGTCTTGTTGCGCCGGATCCGATCCAGGCAGGCGTTGACCACGATACGGTGCAGCCAGCTGCGGACCTCGGACTCGCCGCGGAACGAGCCGGCGGTGCGATGCGCGGCCAGCAGCGCGTCCTGGAGTGAGTCGGCGGCGTCCTCGCGGGTGTAGGAGGTGCGGATGGCGGTCTGCCACAGGTGATCGTTGTGCCGGCGCACGAGCTCGCCGAAAGCATGGCGTTCGCCGCGGGCATGAGCACGGAGTAACTCGATATCGGAGAGTTCGTCCGGGGCGAACGGCCGAGTGCGGAACGTCACCGGCCCTGAGGGACTCCCGTGGGAACCCCCGTTCATTTCGGACAAAAGCCAAACCCCTCCGACGGCGCTCACCAGCGACAGCCGGGCCGGCTGTCGCCATCTATTTCCCGCGGCATCCAGGATCGAGACACTCCCGGGAAAAGCTCCCACCAGAGAGCGCAGAGAGATCATAACCGGGGGATCCGTCGCGTCGAGCACTTGGGACGAGTTGGCGCACTACAGCATTGGCAGGCTCGGGAACCGGGCACGGAATGGACACGTGCGCGGGTGGCACGGAATGGACACGTGCGGGCTTCGGTGCTTACCGGGCAGCGTCGAAGCGAAGATCGGCGATCGCGGTTTGGAACTGACCACCGGAATTGCCGAGTCCGGTGATCCAGACGAGTACGAAGCGGGCGGGCTGATCGGCGCGCACCGAGATCTCGGTGACGCCCTCCCCTAGTCGGGCCGAGCCGATCAGCTGGGTCTGATCCAAGGTCGGTGAATCGGTGGGCGAGGTCCGGATCTCCACCGACGTGCCCGGGCTCGGCGAATCGATCGACACATTGGTCAGCTTCGCCGGGCTCGGGAGCGTGGCCAGCAGCCCGATGCCCTTCTTCAGGGCGGGGAACTGCTGGAAATACTGATCCGTCTTCCACACGGTGCCGGCATTGCTGTCCAGCACCCCGCTCACCGTGCCGGCGTTGTCCGGGGTGCCCTCCGGGGAGAACACCTCGACCTTGGTCACCGGCACGGGCACCCCGGCGGGTGCGGCGGCGCTCGGCGCCGTGGGGCTACCCGCGGCCGAGGACGGGGACACCTCGGTGGTCAGGCCGATATTGCGCTGCTCGTCGAGCGGCTGATCGGAGGCCGTCGGGGCGAAGAAACTGACCATCCACCAGATGATGACGCCGACCACCAGCGCGGCCAGGATGCCCAGGCCGACCATGATCCACACCATCCGCTGGGAGCGCTCCCGCTCCTGGGCGAGCAGTTCCGGATCGGCCAGCGACTCGTCGACGGCGGCCGCGGTCTGCGCGTGCTGGCGCTGGCCCAATCTGAGCACGGGGATGAAATCGGTCTTCTGATCGACCACCGACGCCTGCTCCAGCACGTGCTGGACGGTGGCGGCGGTGCGCACGCCCTTGTTCGATTCCAGCGAGCGCACGGCGACCGCGGAGATCTCGAAGGGCACTTCGGGCCGGATCTGCCGCGGCTCCACCGGGGTGCCGTCCGGGCCGAAATCGGCCAGGTGCAGACCGCCGACGGTGGCGGCCGCGCCGGACATGCCGCCGGTGCGGATCGGCCAGCGCGCGGTGATCAGCGCGTAGAGCATGGCGCCGAGACCGCGCACGTCGGACTGCGCGTCCGAATCGGAGAGTGTGCCCGGGAACGCGAGCACGGCGTCGCCGGTGGCGCTGATCCGCACCCGATCCGGATGATCGATGGACAGCGAGCCACCACCGCGGTGCGCCAGTTCGGCGGCCGAGGCGAGGGCGCGGATGGCGCGGGCCGCGCCGATCGGGGACGGCACGGTTTCGGCCATCTCGCGCAATGAACGGCCCGGCGTCCACTCCGCGACCACGATGCCGCCGGAGCTGCCGCGCACCACATCGAGCACGCGAGCCAGACCGGGCGAGTTGATCCGGCCCAGGCGCAGCGTGCGGGACAGGATGGCCTGCGGACCGTCGTGGCCGGAGTTCTCGGCGGCCTTCTGATCGGCGTCGACGAAGGTCAGCGCGACCTCACGGTCGAGCTTGATGTCCAGCGCCTGCCAGAACCGCAGACCGCGCGCGCCACCATGCGGCGCGAGCAGCCGGTAACGGCCACCGGCCACCGACGCGCCGGCCATCAGCTTGGGACCGCGTGGGCCCCGGCGGGCGCCCGGATCGACCGGCGGCGCCTGCAACGGCGGGATCGGGATCATCCCGGTGTCATACATCGGATCGCGAGGCGCGGGGCCGTCGCTGTCGCGCCGCCCAGGCGCGGAATCCGGAGTGGGATGTTCGATGTCGGTCTCCAAACCGCCGGCTGTGGTCGCAGATGGATCGGCGGACGGGACGCCGCCCACCGCCGCGTCGTCGCTCACCCTCGGTCCTCCTTCGCCCTGATTTATCGAGGTGCCGGCGAATTCGCCACTTGTGCTTCTCTGCCGAACAGGGTACGGGAACTCACCCCTGCCGGTGCGGTCAACAGCCACGTCTCGAATGACGGGCAGCACCATGGTTTGTGCGTCCATGTACGGGTCGAATCCGGAGTAGCCGTACGGGTCCGGCCTGCGGAACACCTGCGTGGCGTACTCGTCCTCGACCGTGGCGTCCAGATCCAGATCCGGCGCGGGCGGCGTGATTCCGAGCCGCCGCGACACCGCGACCGTAATTGCAACGATTTCAGGAACACCGGCGAGTCGCATCAGGCCGAACGCCACGGCGAGCAGCACGATCCCGTCGATCGCCAC
Organism: Nocardia goodfellowii; assembly: GCF_017875645.1. Taxonomy (NCBI): domain Bacteria; kingdom Bacillati; phylum Actinomycetota; class Actinomycetes; order Mycobacteriales; family Nocardiaceae; genus Nocardia; species Nocardia goodfellowii. Next base: position 1,369,695 of record NZ_JAGGMR010000001.1, read on the forward strand.
CCGGATCAGCGAGCCGGGCCCGCCGAAGGAAGCGGAGAGCCGATCCAGCCCGAGCACGGTGTCGACGATGAGCATCACCGCGCCGCCCGCGATCGAGGCCAGCACGACCCGGGTGATGGTGCGGCCGACATTGGCCATCCGCAGATCGCCGAGACTGCGATGCAGCAGGTAGCCGCCGATACCGGCGCCGACCGCGAAGCTGACGCCGTTCACCGCGCCGAGCACGATCACGACCTGGTCGGGTGTACGCGCGATCATCGGCGCCAGGGCCGAGAGCGCGATTTTCACGCCGGTGATGCCGAGGATGATCCAAGTCGGGGTCCAGGCCTGATGCCGGGCGTAGAACACGCGCAGGTGAATCAGCACCAGCGAGTACGGGATCAACGTGAACGCCGACCAGGCCAGCGCCGTGCCGAGCCGAGCCGCGTCCCCGGAGAAGCGCGCGTACCCGAACAGCGCCTCACCGATCTGCGGGCCCGCCAGGGTGAAGAAGGTGACCACCGGCAGCAGCGCGATCATGCTCAGCCGGGTGGCGACCGACAGATCGTCGACCACTGCGGGGGTGTCGTCGGCGGCGGCATTGCGGCTCAAGCGCGGCATGATCGCGGTCAGCAGCGTGACCACCAGGACGCCGTAGGGCAGTTGCAGCAACAGCCAGGTGTAGGAGTAGATGGCCGGACCGGCCGCGTCGGCCTCCGAGGACACATGGTTGGCGAAGATCATGCCGACCTGGCTGATCGCCACGTACAGGATGATCGCCGCGCCCATGGTGCCGAACTGGCGGAGCCGATCGTCCAGGCCCCACAGCGGGCGCAGATCGATGCCCTCGCGGCGGATCGCGGGCAGCAGGCTCATCGCCTGCACGACCACGCCGAGGGTGACGCCGACGCCGAGGACCAGCAGCTTCGGATCGGTCATCTGGACCGGGTTCAGCGTGATCTCGCCCGGCGTCAGCGCGTAGAGCGCGAGCACCGCGAGCACCACCACGTTGTTCAGTACCGGGGCCCAGGCGCCGGGTTTGAAGTTCTCCCGGGTGTTGAGGATCGCGGTGAGCAGCGCGGACATGCCGTAGAACAGGATCGCGGGCAGCAGCAGGAAGGTCAGCGCGGTGGTGAGCGCGGTGTTGACCTTGCCGTCGGAGTCGACGAAGACGTGGGTCGCGAGGATCGGAGCGAGCGCCGTGGTCAGCACCGTGGCGGTCAACAGGACCGCGAAGGCGGCGGTGATCAGCCGTCTGGTGAAGGCCGCGCCGCGGTCGGGGTCCTCTTGTTCGGCGCGCACCAGCGTCGGGACGACGATCGCGCCCAGCACCGCGCCGAGCACCAACTCGGCGATCATGTTCGGGATCAGGCTCGCGGAGGTGAACGCCGAGGCGATCTCCGGGCCGAGCACGGCCGCGAGCATGAGCACCTTGCCGAAGCCGGTGATGCGGCTGATCAGCGTCGCGACCGCCATCGAACCGGAGTTGCGCAGCAGCCGCCCGCCGGCGCTCTCCTTGGGCTCCGGCTCTTTGGTGGCGACCGGCCATTCCTGCGTGCGCGGACGCCGTTCCCGCACCGGAGGTCCGGGCCGCCGCTGCTGCGGGGCCGGACGCGCGGGCGCCGGGTTGGGTTGTGGCGGCGGATAGTTCGGTGGCGCGGCGAGCCGCCGGGTGGGCTGCTCGGGACGCGGCTGACCGGGCGGTGGCTGGGGACGACCGGGCGGCATCGGTGGTCTGGGCCGTCCGGGCGGCGGCTGTTGCCGATCGCGCGGTGCGGGCGGCGGGTAGGACTGCTGACCCGGATGCGGCCGGGGCGCGGGCTGACGCGGATCCGGTCCCGGACGGCCGGGTGGCGGCGGCACCGGTCTGCCCGGTTGCGGCGGCGGACCGCCGGGCCGGCTGACCTGCGGCGGGCGCGGCGGGTTGCCGTACGGATCGCGATGGGTCATGCCCGGCTCTTCTCGCGGCTCGGACGGCGGTAGTCGCCGTTCCCAGGGTGCCGCAGGAGCCCGGCGGGCGGGCGGCCCGTCAGGTCTTTCCTCCGGTCGAGAAGGATGAGCGGACAAATCATCGTCGCTCATCATGCCTCCTGTACCGCGCCGGATCTGCGCATCCGGCTTGCTCGAGGCCCGGCGTTTCGCCACACATCACCAAAACACCGTCACCCATCGAGCTCTCCCCCATTGTGCACACCTGCGGGAAGGAGCGGCTCAACTCTCTTCACGCAGTACCCGTTTCCGTGCCCGCAGGTAGCGGTTGACGCGGCGCCGGGTACCCGGATCGAACCCTTCGTCGGCCGGATCCGGTTGACCCCGGAACCGGTGCCACAACCGGCGTCCGGCCAAGAGGAACAACAGCAATCCAGCGCATCCGGTAATTATCGCCAACGCCTGACCGTAAGCGTTCGAGCGCACGGAAACCGAGGTCGGATGACCCAGGGAGACCCCGTCCGGTGTGGTAATGGAGATGGGAACGACCAGGTTACGGCTGTCGTCGATCTCGGTCGGTACCTGGAACGAGCGGGTTCCGTTGGGCGGCAACTGCTGTTCGCCGATGTCGGTGATATTCGTCTCGGCGGGGGCTTCGATCCGGAACCGGATGCGGATCGTGACCGGCAGGTTGTTGCGCGCCACCAGCAGCAGCGGGCTCTGTTCGGAGGCGAGGGTGTAGACGCCGCCCGGCGGCAGCACTGTCACCGAGTTGTAGAGACTGTCCAGCTCCCGGGTCGTCTGATCCTGGCGGCGCTGCGCGAAGGTGTCCGGCTGATCGGAGTTTCCGGTGCGGCGATCCGACAGGGTGAGCGTCCGGATCAGGTCCTCGCGCAGCGGGGTGAGGAACGCGGTCGGTGTCGGCTCGGATTCGGGCACCTCGACCAGCGCGTCCAGCAGGTCGGTGACCCGGGCGGCCTGGTCCCGGACCGGAAGGATGAAACGACTCGGCACCGCGTCGCGCGCGGCCTGCCCGAGATAGTCCAGTTCGTACGGCTGCGGGTCCGGCTGTTCGGCGAGCAGTTCGGTGAACGGGCGCGGGGTAGCGAGATTGCTGCGCATCAGCAGATCCAGCTGTTTGAGCAGTGCCGAGGCCTCGTCCTTGTTGGCGCCCCACTGCTGTGGGGGCATGAGCAACTGCGAACGCGGGCGGCCTTCCAGCGGATTCAGCGCGGTCCAGGAGATGGCGCCGAGCGCGTCCTGCAACCGGGCGGTCCGGGAATCGTTGGTGACGTCGTAGCGGACCCGGCTCGGCGTGTAGGACGGGGTCGGCGGATTGGAGCCGACCGCGGCGAGGGCCGTCGCCGACCAGATGTCGAACGTCGCGACGTGCAGCGCGGGGTCGGCGGGCGGTGCCGCCGGAGTGGTCGGGGTGGGTGTGGTCGTGGTGGGCGCCGGGGAGGTGGACGCCGGCGTGCTGGATGGAGTCGCGGCCGTCGTGGAGTCGGTCGGCGCCTGCTCGGTGTCCGGGATCGTGATGCCGGGCACGCGGACGATATCGGGCACCGAGGGCTCCGGCAGCGCGGACTCCGCGGTGGCGGCGCTCTGCGGAAGATCATCGGCGCCCGCGGTGCCGACCGGGACCGCCGCGGTATCGGCGAGTACCGCGGTCCCGAAACCGTGGCTGCGCAGCAGCATTCCCGCGCCGGAGTCGATGCTGCCGGAATCGGGCAGGCTCACGCCGCGCACGGACTTGGTGGTGAGCAGGGTGTCGATGATGTCGGCGGGTGCGTTCAGTGCGCGCGCGGACAGGTCGGGGTCGTTCACCGCCGCCAGCGCCGAGACGTCGACCTGTGCGAACGGTAGCGCCACCGTGCAGGACGAAGCCGCGACCGTGCGCAAACGGTCCAGCCAGGCCTGCGCCGCCTCGGCGCCGCCACCCGCGCGGGTCGGGCCGTCCGGGTCCGACGGACTTGCCAGCACCCGGTAGCCCCCGGTCATCGCCCGTGCGGTGAGCAGGAGATCGGGGTCTATCGCGACACAGATCGCGGAGGCCGGGTTGTTGCGGCCGCTGTTGCCGATGGCGGTTTCCAGCGCGGCCAGCAACTGCTCCAGCCGACCGCCCTTGGCGAGTGACGCGGCCAGCTCGTCGTCGGTCAGTTCCGGCTGGTTGTCCATCGCGCCGGGGATGCCCGCGACCAGGCGCGGGCGGTCGGCCAAGGGCCAGATCAGGGTGGTGGCCACCGGCACGTCGGGCGGGGCCGGGATGGCGGGTTCGCCGTCGGCCGGCGGCAGGCCGAGCACCGGCAGCAGGAAGCGCGCATCGTCCAGCCGCGCCTGGCTGCCGTAGGCGGGCTCCCCGTTGACATTCAGCAGCAGCGGATACACACCGGCCTGCGTCAGCCCGAGCGAGGCCTCCCCGCTGCCGCGCAGGTCGATGCTCAACGTGAACTGTTTGCGCTGACCGGGACTGAGCCGTTCGGCCACATCCTCGAACGGACCGGTCACCTCGTAGTTGATCTGGTCCAGCCGCAACGCGTACCGCAGATCGCTGGGTGTGGTGACCGGCGCGGCGCGTTGAATGCGGACGCTGATGTCGTCGACCACCCGGTCGCCGATATTGGTGACCGTGCCCGACACCGTCAGGCGCGGATCGCTGGACGTGGTGACCGTGGACGGCGTCACCGAATCCAGCGACAGCTTCAGGAATTTCGGCGTGGCGGGGTTGGTCGATCCACTCGGTTGCGCGACGGCCAGCACCGGAACCGCGAGTGTCGAACCGATCAGGGTCAGGACCGCCACGATGATCCGGCACAGGCGCCCCCGCGGCCCGGCCACCACCTCCCACGGAATCGCTGCGTGACGCAGACAATCCTTGGTCATCGCTTGCCGGTCTCCATCCGGTCGATCAGCTTGTTCGCCACCTCGGCCAGACGCCGTTCGTCCGCGTAGGCCAGCCGGGAACCCAGCTCGCTCAACGGAACCCAGGCGACCTGGGTGACTTCCACATCGGCGTCGGACAGCTCACCGCCGACCGATCGCAGGAGATAATGATGCACGGTCTTGTGTACCCGGCGCCCCTCGGTCACGAACCAGTAATCGATGCTGCCGAGTTCGGCGACCACGACACCATTGATTCCGGTCTCCTCCGCCACCTCGCGAATCGCGGTCTGCTCGGGTGTTTCGCCCTCTTCGATATGGCCCTTGGGCAGCGACCACAGCAAACGACCGCGCCGATCGGTGCGCCCGATCAGTGCGGCACAGCGCTTTTCGCCCGGACCGTCGAGCCCGTCGACCACCAGACCACCGGCGGAGGTTTCCCGCACGGTGCGCATGCGCGGCTTCGGCGCAGCGTTGGCGGCCGAACCGCGGCGCCGAGGCTGGCGGCGTCGACTGTTCGCACGATCGGCCGAAGACACTCAGCAAGCTTAGACGGTGGGTCCGGAAAGCCTGAGTTCGCGGCGGCGATCCTCGCGCTTAGGAGCTGGTGCGGATGGTCGGTAAGCTGCCGTTTCGTGGTTTCGCCCAAGTCCGAGGATGCAGCAGTAGATCGACGTACCCGACTGCTGGCTGCGGCCGCGGTCACACTCGGCGGGTTGTCGGATGTGCTGACCCCGCTCGGTGAGTTGTTCGCGGCCCGTGGTCACGAGCTCTATCTGGTCGGCGGAAGTGTGCGCGACGCGGTGCTCGGACGACTCGGGACCGATCTGGATTTCACCACCGACGCCCGGCCCGATGTGGTGCAGGAGCTGATGCGCGGGTGGGCCGATCATCTGTGGGACACCGGCGGGCTGGCGTTCGGGACGGTCAGCGCGTCCAAGGCCGGGCAGCAATTGGAGATCACCACCTTCCGCAGCGACAGCTACGACCGTGTTTCGCGGAATCCCGAGGTGACCTTCGGTGACACGCTCGAGGCCGATCTGGTGCGGCGTGATTTCACCGTGAACGCGATGGCGGTGCGGGTCGGCGCGGACGGGACGCTGGATTTCGTCGATCCGCTCGGCGGCATGGACGCGCTGCTGGCCGGAATGCTGGATACGCCTGCCGCGCCCGAGGATTCGTTCAACGACGATCCGTTGCGGATGCTGCGCGGGGCGCGGTTCGTATCGCAGCTCGGGTTCGAACTGCATCCGCGGGTGTACACGGCGATCACCGCGATGGCCGAGCAGATCGACCGGATCACCGCGGAGCGGGTGCGCACGGAGCTGGACAAGTTGATCGGCGGCGCGCATCCGATCGACGGCATCAACATCATGTGTGAGACCGGGCTGGCGCAGCGAGTGCTGCCCGAGGTGCCGGCCATGAAGCTGGAAATCGACGAGCACCACCAGCACAAGGACGTGTACTGGCATTCGCTGACGGTGCTGCAGCAGGCGATCGACCTGGAAGAGGGCGATCCGGATCTGGTGCTGCGCTGGGCGGCGCTGCTGCACGACATCGGCAAGCCCGACACCAAGCGCAACGAGCCCGGCGGCGGGGTGAGCTTCCATCACCACGAGGTGGTCGGGGCGAAGATGGTGCGTAAGCGGTTGCGGGCGTTGAAGTATCCGAAGCAGTTCACCGAGGACGTGGCCCGGCTGGTGTTCCTGCACCTGCGGTTCCACGGTTACGGCAAGGGACAGTGGACGGATTCGGCGGTGCGCCGGTATGTCACCGATGCCGACGAGTTGCTGCCGCGGCTGCACAAACTGGTGCGTGCCGACTGCACCACGCGGAACAAGCGGCGGGCCGCGGCGCTGCGCGCTACCTACGACGAGCTGGAAGCGCGGATCGAACGGCTGCAGCAGGAGGAGGATCTGGCGAAGGTCCGGCCCGACCTGGACGGCAACGCGATCATGGAGTTGCTCGGCCTGCGCCCGGGTCCGCAGGTGGGTAAGGCGTGGTCGTACCTGAAGGAACTGCGTCTGGATCGCGGCCCGATGAGCCGGGACGAGGCCGAGGCCGCGCTGCTGGAATGGTGGAAGACGCAGAGCTGAACCGGGATTCGACCCGGTCAGAAGATGATCAGCGTGGTGCCCGCGACAATGGCCGAACGGATTTGCGCGAGGTCGAACGAACCCGTCATCGCCGGTAGGTCGACGCGGAACCGGACCAGGTCGCCGTCGCGGGTGGCGTGCACGATGCGGGCGTGATTGGGCAGGCCGTCCATCACCACCGCCGGTGCGGTGATCAGGTTGCGCGGTAGCCGCAGGCCCCACCAGGTGGCCTTCTCGATCCGTACGGTCAGCAGGTTGTTCTCGACGGCGGCGTCGACCAGTGCGGTGAGCTTGTGTCTGCGGTGCCTGGCCTGGATCAGGCCGCTGTCGTGCACGCTCAGTTCCCAGTCGAACTCGCGCTCGTTGAGCCAGCCGATCAGCGCCGCGGTGGTGACGGTGCCGTCCAGGTCGAAGTGCTGGGCGCGAACCCTGGTCGGCACGCCGGGGATCAGTCGCACGCCGTGTGCGATCAGCGTGACGGATTCGATCGAGTGCTTGTCCCAGAGCACCCGGGACAGCACGGTTTTGGTCTGGAAATGCGCGCCTCGACGCCGGACCTTGAGCACCTGGAGAGTGGCGTGCAGATCGTGGCCGAGCAGGGTGGCGCTGATCTCCTGGCCGCCGAAGCGGCTCAGGATGCCTTCGCTGAGCATGGTCATCAGGACGTCGGGGACGAGCGCGGTGACGGTGCCCGCGCCCAGGTCGGCCACCGGGTCGACCCAGGACGTGGTGACCGAAATCCACTGGTCTATCCACGACTGGTCGAACAGGCGTTTACCGGCTTCGACGGCCCGTAGTGGCGACCATGACTTCGGATCGAAATACGTGGCCATGATTGCTCCGAGCGTACCGGCGGGGTCCGCGCCCCGCCCATGCCCATCGGACATTACCGGCGTTTCCGCAGGTCCGCCGCCCAAGGAGGGGTTGCCGACCGGTTGCGGCACGGGTCCGGGTTCCACGTGAAACCGATTGGTACACCCGGGTTTTCACGACGGTGTCCCGTACCCGCCGCCGCCCGGGGTCTCGATCACCAGGACGTCGCCCGGCTCCAGATCCGCGGAGTCGGCCCCGTCCAGCTGCTCGACGGTGCCGTCCGCTCGCTCCACCCGGTTGACGCCCAGCGCTCCCGGCGACCCGCCGGCCATCCCGTACGGCGGGACCCGCCGGTGGCTGGACAGCGTGGAGACGGTGACCGCCTCGGTGAACCGGATTCGCCGCACCCCGCCGTCGCCGCCGCGCCAGCGCCCCGCGCCGCCGCTGCCCGTCCGCACGGAGAACTCCTCGAGCAGCACCGGGAGCCGCCACTCCAGCACTTCGGGGTCGGTGAGCCGGGAGTTGGTCATGTGCGTCTGGACGACCGACGCGCCGTCGAAGCCGTCACCGGCCCCCGAACCGGAACCGATGGTCTCGTAGTACTGACTGGTCGCGTTGCCGAAGGTGACGTTGTTCATGGTGCCCGCGCCCTCGGCCTGCACGTCGAGCGCCGCGTACAGCGCACCGGTGATCGCCTGGGAGGTCTCGACATTGCCCGCGACGACCGCGGCGGGCGGTTCGGGCGCGAGCATGGAGCCGGACGGCACGATGATCCGCAGCGGACGCAGGCAGCCGTCGTTGAGCGGGATGTCGTCCGCGACGAGGGTCCGGAAGACGTAGAGGACCGCCGCGTTGACCACCGCGTACGGTGCGTTGAAGTTCCCGGTCAGCTGGGCGGACGTGCCGGTGAAATCGACGGTGGCGCCGCGGTTCTCGCGGTCCACCCGAACCCGCACCGCGATGGTCGCGCCGAGATCGGTCCGGTAGGTGTACGCGCCGTCCTCCAGCGTGTCGATCACCCGCCGCACCGCCTCCTCGGCGTTGTCCTGCACGTGCCGCATGTAGGCCTGGACGACCTCGAGCCCGAAGTGCTCGATCATCTTGCCGACCTCTTCGACGCCTTTGGCGTTGGCGGCGATCTGCGCGCGCAGGTCGGCGAGGTTGGTGGCCGGATTGCGGGAGGGGTACGCGGCCTCGGTGAGCAGCCGATGGGTCTCCGCCTCCCGGAACCGCCCGTCCTCGACGAGCAGCCAGTTGTCGAAGACCACGCCTTCCTCTTCGATCCGGCGACTGTTCGCCGGCATGGAACCCGGTGCGATACCACCGATCTCGGCGTGATGACCGCGCGAAGCCACATAGAAGAGGATCCGCTCCCCCGCACTGTCGAACACCGGCGTGATCACCGTGACATCGGGCAGATGGGTGCCGCCGTGGTACGGATCGTTGACCGCGTAGGTATCCCCCGGGCGCATGGCCCGCGCGCCCGCGCGACGTTGGATGACCTCTTTGACGCTGGTGCCCATCGAACCCAGATGGACCGGGATGTGCGGCGCGTTCGCGACCAGATTTCCCTCGGGGTCGAACAGCGCGCAGGAGAAGTCCAGGCGCTCTTTGATGTTCACCGACTGCGCGGTGGACTCCAGGCGCGCGCCCATCTGCTCGGCGATCGACATGAACAGGTTGTTGAAAACCTCCAGCAGGACCGGATCGGCCTCGGTGTCCGCATCCGGTCCGGTGGTCGCGGCCACCCGCTCCATCACCAGGTGCCCGATCTCGTTCACCGCGGCCTGCCAGCCGTCGTCGACCACGGTGGTGGAGTTGTCCTCGGTGATCACCGTGGGGCCGGTGACCGCGGTTCCGGGCGTCAATTCCGTTCGCCGGTAGCGGGATACGTCTCGCCACCCGCCACCGGTGTGCAGTCGGACCGTCCGCGGCGCGCTCGTCTGCGCCGCCCGCCGCACCAGACCGGACAGGTCGGGCGGCTCGGTGATGCCGGTCGCCTCGATCGACATCGCCTCCACCACGATCGGCCGGTCCAGGGTGAACGAATAGGTTTCGCGGTGCCTGGTCTCGAATTGCGAAGCCATCGCGACGGGTTCGCCGAACGGTACGGCGATGGCGGTATCGGTGCCGTCGTAGCGCAGCTGCGCGCGGTGCGCGACCTGAATCCGTTGCGCGGGAACGCCTTCTGCCAGCAGTTCGGCGCGGGCGGCCTGCTCGAGCCCGTCGGCGATCGCCGTGACGCGCGGCATCGACTTCGCGTCCAACGGCAGTTCGACGGACTGCTCGCGCATCGCGGTGACATCCGCCAGTCCGATCCCGAGCGCGGACAGCACGCCCGCCATGGGCGGGACCAGCACGGTCCGGATACCGAGGGAATCGGCTACGGCACAGGCGAGTTGGCCGCCCGCGCCACCGAAGGTGGTCAGCGCGTACCGGGTGACATCGTGCCCCTTCTGCACCGAGATCCGTTTGATCGCCGCCGCGATATTGCCGACCGCGATCTGCAGGTATCCCTCCGCGACCTGCTCGGGAGTGCGATCGTCGCCGGTGCGCTCGCCGATGTCCGCGGCCAGCTCGGTGAACCGGTCCCGCACCAGCGCGTCGTCCAGCGGTTGATCCCCGTCCGGACCGAAAACGCTGGGGAAATACGCGGATTGGATCCGGCCCAGCATCACGTTGGCGTCCGTGACAGTCAGCGGGCCGCCGCCGCGATAGCACGCGGGTCCGGGCTGAGCGCCCGCGGAATCCGGTCCGACCCGGTACCGGCTGCCGTCGAAATGCAGGATCGACCCGCCGCCCGCGGCGACGGTGTGGATGTCGAGCATCGGCGCGCGCAACCGCACGCCGGCGATCTGGGTGGTGAACACCCGCTCGTACTCCCCCGCGAAATGCGAGACGTCGGTGGAGGTGCCACCCATATCGAACCCGATCACCCGATCGAATCCGGCGAGCTGCGACATTCGCACCATGCCGACGATGCCGCCGGCGGGCCCGGACAGGATCGCGTCCTTCCCCCGGAACTGCCCCGCCTCGGTAAGACCGCCATTGGACTGCATGAACATCAACCGCACCCCGGTCAGCTCGCCCGCGACCTGGCGCACATATCGGCGCAGCACCGGTGACAGATACGCGTCCACCACCGTGGTATCCCCGCGCGGTACCAACTTCATCAGCGGGCTGACCTCGCTGGACAGCGAAATCTGCGGAAAGCCCAAGCTTTCGGCAACCCGGCCGATCTCCCGCTCATGAGCGGGATACAGGTGGCTGTGCATACACACCACCGCCACCGCCCGGATCCCGTCGTCGTAGGCCCGGCGCAGCTCGGTGGCCAGAGCCTCGAGGTCCGGCTCCGTCAGCACCGTTCCGTCTGCGGTGACCCGCTCGTCGACCTCGATCACGCGCTCGTGCAGCAACTCCGGCAACACGATCGCCCGCGCGAAGATCTCCGGCCGATTCTGGTAAGCGATCCGCAACGCGTCCCGGAATCCGCGCGTGATCACCAGAACCGTCCGCTCCCCCTTACGCTCCAGCAGCGCGTTGGTCGCGACCGTCGTCCCCATCCGCACCGCTTCGACGACATCGCCCGTCGTCTCCCGGCTCCCCGTCTCCGCCTCGAGGATTTCCCGGATTCCGGCTACCGCGGAATCGGGGTACCGAGCCGGGTTCTCCGACAACAACTTATGCGTCACCAGCCGCCCGTCGGGCCGCCGCGCCACCACATCGGTAAACGTTCCGCCGCGGTCGATCCAGAACTGCCATCCTGGTGCCTGATCCGCCGGTTCGGTTGTCGCCCTACCCGCCTCGGTCACCGAAAACTCCTGCTCTGTGCACATGCGCCGACCCGCGCACGATACCGAACGGCCACCGCCGGGTGCGCGGCCCAGCGCCGTCGCCCGGGGCTGGTGCGGTCAGTCGTCGTCGGTGGGCCGGTCGCCGATGGCGAACGGGACGGTGGGCGGCATGTCGACGGTGGTCAGGGCCGCCAGCGCGCGTTCGGCGGCGAGGGTGTCCGGGTGTTCTACGCCGAGCACGCGCCGACGGGCCAGATAGACCTGGTTGCCCAAGCGGATGGCGGCATGGATTCGGCCCTGTTCGGCATAGAGTCCGGCCAGGTCTGCCGCGGTCGCGAGGGTGCGGGGATTGTCGGGGCCGAGCACCTCGCGGTACAGGCGGAGTACCTGCTGGTATTCGCGTTCCGCGTCGTCGAGCCGACCACGGCTCTTCAAAACGCGGGCAAGATTGTGACCGGTGCGCAACGTGTCCGGGTGCTCGGTGCCCTCGATCAGGCGGCGCGCTCCCAGCACCGCCCGGTATTCCTGCTCGGCGGCGGGCAGGTGACCGCGTTGTTCCAGCAGCCAGGCTTGCCCGTGCCGGGTGCGCAGGGTGTCGGGATGTTCCGGTCCGAGGATGCGGCACCGCGCCGCGTACACCTCGTTGTAGGCCGCCTCGGCTTCGTCCCACCGCTGGGCGTCGGTCCAGCAGTTGCCGAGTTTGTGGTGTGCCATCAGGGTGTCGGGGTGTTCGGGGCCGAGCACCCGCCGCCGCACGGCGAGGACTTCGCGATAGACGGCTTCGGCCTCGTCGAGCCGGCCCTGCTGGCGCAATGACCACCCGAGCTGGTGCCGGGCATCGATGGTGCGCGGATGTTCCGGCCCCAGTGTGCTTTCCGCGATTCGACGCGTCGCCTCCAGCACGGCGACCGCCTGCGCGTAGGCGCCGGCGGCGTTGAGATGGCGCGCACTGAAGATCGCCAGCCGGGCCGCCCGCGCCACCGTGCCCGGATCCGCGCCCGCCGCGGGGCACAGCCGCACGGCCGCGGTGCCGTGTGCCACCATGCGTTTCCAGCGGATGAAGGTGAAATGCGCGAAGGGGTCGAAGCGGCTTCCGTCCTCGCCCTGCTCGTCGACCTCGGTCACGGCGTATTCCATGACCTCGACCAGCACCTCGAGATACGTGGGAAGCAGTCCCGCGGTACGCAATTGGTCCAGCCCGACCTCCCGGATCAGCGGATGCAGATCGACCAGGAAGACCGAGGTCCGTTCCTCCGGTTGCTCCAGCCGCCGCAGATCGATCAAATGGCGATCGGCCAGTGCGAGCAGTCCCTCGCGGACCGCGTTGCCGTCCGCGCCGTGGAACGGCCCGGTTTCCGCCAGCTTCCGCGGATGCAGCACCTCCACCGGGACGACCGCTTCGTTGAAGCAGGCGAGCAGCCACAGCAGCGGTGTGGCCAAAGTGCCGCCGTGCCGGTCGATTTGGTGCAGCGAGGTGGAGACCACCTCCGAAATCGTCGCCAGCAGTTTCTGTCCCGCGCTGGCGGACCGCGGCAGGTCGACGCGATCGATCAACGCCCGGCGGTAGGCGGCGAAGGAGCGAAGGGATTCGTCACCGGTCCACGACGGGCCGGAAAGCGTTGCCTTGAGATCGTTTCCGACCAGGGTCAGGGCGAGCGGCAGATAGCCGAGGCGGGCGGCCAGCTGTTCGGCCTCCTCCGGCGTGCCGGCTTCCGGCCCGGCGAGATCGAGGAGGACGCGGGCGGCTTCGGCGGGATCGAGAACGTCCATGGCCAAGCGTACTGCCCACGGCCCCCAGGTTCGGGGCGATCCGTCGCGGCTGGTGACGATGACCGCGCCGTGTGGCGCGGCGGGCGCGCGCAGCCATCCGGTGCCGTCGGCGACCGTGGCGTGCTGGGCGCTGAGTAGTTCCGGCCGGTCGGCCTGATCCAGGATCAGCAGCCACGGTACCGGTGATCCATTCAGCCAGCGCCACACCAGATCCGGTGCGGACGACAGACCCGACCAGGCGGCCTGCACCTGAGCGGCATCCACTCCCAGACTGATCGCCACCTGCCGCATGCCGAGACTCAATTGCGACGGCGTCGAGGCGTCGACCCGCCACGTGCGGACGCCGAGTTCGTGCGCGCGGCGCGCGACTTCCAAGGCGACAGTGCTCTTTCCGCATCCGCCGGGGCCGTGCAGCACCCGGACCGGCCGGTGGTACTTGCCGAAAATCAAGCCGCCGACAAGGGATTCGACCAACGCGCCGCGCCCTCGGATCACCGCGGGCAACCGCCCGAACAGCGGTTCCACCGACACCATCAACGGTTCGTCGGCGCTGCGCTGCGCGATCGTTTGCAGAAAGATCTGATCTCGATCGGCGCGGAATTCGTACACCGTGCGCTGGTCGACGCCGATGTTCGAGCCGGCACGAACCCCGGTGAAGTGGACCGACGGCCCGCGTTCCGGCGCGACAGTTCCGGGTGCTACTGACGCGCCTGGGTGGGGTCCGAGTCCTGCTGTCCCGCGCGCACTCGCTGGATCTCGATGTCGCCGTGGAACTTCGCGTCCACGGCCCGGACCCCGGTCCCGCTGGACTCGACCGAGCCGATCCGCAGCGCCGCCGCCTCGACCCGCTGGAGGTCGACGCCGATCGCCGGACCGGTGCCGGGCGCGTGCTCGCGGACCGCGGTGATCACCGCGCGCGCCGCGGCGAGCAACTGCGGGTCCGCATCGGCGCCGGCCGCGGACAAATCCTCGGCCAGTGATTCTCGCTTGGCCGCCGAATCGGGCTTGCGCTCGAGCGGCGCCACGTCCACCTCCCGGTAGCGACCGGTCAGCAGATTCTTCAGCGCTGTGTAGGCGTCGGTGACTGCCTGCGAGACAGTCTGCGTGACGCCCGCCCCCGCCCCGGCAGCGATCGCGGCGACGATCACCGTCACTGGTTCCATGGCAGCAATCGTGCCGAGCAATCATGCTGGGAGTCAACCGGTTTCAGGTAACTTTCTGGGTTCTGACCTGCGCATACCGATCGGTTCGAGGCATGATGGGATCACCCGGCGTTTTCGGCGGCGACCTTCAGGGCTCGCGACCGGACCTCTTGCACCTTGCGACGTGACGGCCATGTACATCTCCCTGAGGTCGACCGGGTAGAGCGGGACTCCGCTGTCCTCCGGTACCCGGCCGACCCTGCGGTCCGCAGCGCCGCAGCGCGCCGCGTAATCGTCGGCTACTACCAGATCCGTACGCGCTCAGCGGGTTCCATGTACAACGCGTCACCCGGTCCGACGTCGAAGGCCTCATAGAAGCTGTCCACATTGCGGACAACGGCGTTGCAGCGGAATTCCGGCGGCGAGTGCGGATCGATGGACAGGCGGCGGATGGCCTCCTCGGTGCGGGCCTTGGTGCGCCACACCTGCGCCCAGCCGTAGAAGACGCGCTGCAGACCGGTGAGGCCGTCCAGCACCGAGGCTTCCTTGCCGTCCAGGGAGATGCGGTACGCCTCCAGCGCGATCGAGAGGCCGCCCAGGTCGCCGATGTTCTCACCCACGGTGAACGCGCCGTTGACCTTGTGGTCGTCGGAGAGCTCCTGCGGCGACAAGGCGTTGTACTGCTCGATCAAAGCCTTGGTGCGCTTACCGAATTCGGCCCGGTCGTTGTCGGTCCACCAGTCGACCATATTGCCGTCGCCGTCGTATTTCGCGCCCTGGTCGTCGAATCCGTGCCCGATCTCGTGGCCGATGACCGCGCCGATACCGCCGTAGTTCGCGGCGTCGTCGGCGTTCATGTCGAAGAACGGCGGCTGCAGAATGGCGGCGGGAAAGACGATTTCGTTCATGCCCGGGTTGTAGTAGGCGTTCACCGTCTGCGGTGTCATGAACCATTCGGTGCGGTCGACCGGACCACCGAGTTTGTTCAGGTCGCGGTCGTGATCGGCGGCGTAGCCGCGCCGGTAGTTGCCGACCAGATCGGCCGGATCGATCTCGACGGCGGAGTAGTCGCGCCAGTTGTCCGGGTAGCCGATCTTGGGCGTGAACTTCTCCAGCTTGGCCAGCGCGGCCTGCCTGGTCTCCGGGCTCATCCAGTCGAGCTGGGAGATATTGCGCCGGTATGCCTCCTGCAGGTTGGCCACCAGCTCGACCATGCGCGCCTTGGCCTCGGGCGGGAAGTGCCGCGCCACATACAGTTTGCCGACCGCTTCGCCCAGCAGCGCCTCGACCAGGGACACTCCGCGCTTCCAGCGCTCCCGGTTCTCCGGCTGACCGCTCAACGTGCGCCCGTTGAAGTCGAAGCTTTCCTCGACCAGTTCGTCGGTGAGGTAGGCGGCGCGGGAACGGATGATCCGCCACGCCGTCCACGCCTTCCAGTCGTCCAGCGATTCCGAATCCCAGGTCTGGGCGAAGGTACGCAGGAACTCCGGCTGCCGCACCACGACCTCGGCGAACAGTTCGGGGCCGGACTTGTCCACGCCTTCGGCGAGCGCGGAAGTCCACGCGGCCCAGTCGAATTCCGGGTTGGTCGCGGTGAGTTCGGCGAAGGTGGTGAGGTTGTAGCTCAATTCGGCGTCGCGCCGCTTCACCACGTCCCAGTGCCCGGCGGCGAGCTTCTTCTCCAACTCGAAGACCCGCTCGCCGATCCCGTCCAGATCCGAGGGCAGCAGCGCCGCGATGCGGGGATCGGCGGCCGCGAGCGCGAACATCCGGCCGATGTGCGCGAGGTATTTGGCCCGGATCTCGGCGAATTCGTCCTGCCGGTAGTACGACTCGTCCGGCAGGCCGATGCCCGCCTGCGTGGTGTGGGCCAGGTAACGGGTGGAGTTCTTGTCGTCGGTGTCGACGTAGAACGAGACCGCGCCACCGACACCGGTGCGCTGCAACCGGCCGAGCAGCGCCGCGAAATCGGAGCGATCGCTCACGGCTCGCACGGCGGCGAGTTCGTCGGCGATCGGGGCCAGTCCGGCCGCGGTGACGGTCTCGGTGTCCATGAAGCTGGTGTACAGATCGCCGATTTTGCGCGCGTCGGTCCCCGCCTCGGCCTGTTCGGCGGCGGCATTCTGGATGATTGCTTGCACGTCCAGCTCGGCCTGGTCGTAGAGCGCGCGGAACGCGCCGTCGACCGACCGGTCGGCGGGAATCTCATAGGTGTCCAGCCATTTGCCGTTGACATGCGCGAACAGGTCGTCCTGCACCCGCACGGCCGCATTCAGGTGGGACAGATCGATACCGGAAGGGCTCGTCAGTTCGGAAGTCACGGTCTCCAGTATGCCGTCGGTCCGGAGTGCGCGGTGGAGCGGAAAGCACCCGGGCAGCAAGCAACCAGACAACAGCCGTCCGCGACCAGCACGGCAGGCCAGCGCACCCCGGCCACGAACCGCGGCCTGGATAACGGCTCTAGCGGGCCTGCGGGACCCGGTCGAATTCCCCGTCGCGGACGCCCGCCAGGAAGGCGGTCCATTCCTCCGGGGTGTAGCTGAGGGTGATGTCGCGGTGGCGCAACGTCGCGCTGCCGTCGGCGGAGGTGCGCACGAGCAACTGATCATGTGCTCGTCCGCTGTCGAGGAGCTTCAGGAACGAATTCCATTGACTCGCGGTAACCGTGATGATGGGCTCGTCGGCAAGGCGGTTGGCCGGGTTGCGGCGGTATTTGCTGTCGCGGATGAGCACCGCATCACCATCGAATCGGACCTCGACGCATTGGTTGCCGTTATTGGAACGAGACGATGTGAACCAGCCGGTGTGCTCCGGCAGCGGACTCGCGGTGGTGGCCATGCGCTGGATTTTACACTTTGTCATAGGCTCTGAGCAGCGCCAATGACCCGTCACGAGAAAGAGATTGGTCGAGCGCGCGCACGTATGCGAAACCGAGATCGCGCACCAGGTCCGGATCCTCGACAGCCCCGCCGAACACCGAGCTCTCCGCCCACCCGAAGGTCGGCAGCTGATCGCCGGCGAAGTCGATCAGGTGGAAACTGGAGCCGCCGAGAATCGCGCCGGCGGTCGCGGTGAACGGGATGACCCGCACCTCGATGTTGTCGTGCTTCTCCAGCAGATCGGACAGGTGACTCAACTGCCCGCGCAGCACCTGCGGCCCGCCGGTCTGCTGGCGCAGCGCGGCCTCCCCGATCACCGCCGTCAACTCCACCGGGCTCGGCCCGAAAAGCCGTTCCTGCCGCCGCATTCGGATACTCACCAGCTGTTCCACCTGCACCGGCCGGATCATGACGTCGGCGCTGATCAACGCGCGCGCGTAATCCTCGGTCTGCAGCAGGCCGGGCACGATGAGACTGTCGTAACTGCGGATGCTCTGCGCGCCGAACTCCATACCGTAGAGCCGTTGCAGTTCCGGGCCGATCAGCGCCGAGGACTTGGTCCACCAGCCGCGCTGCTTGCTGGCTTCCAGCAGCGCCAGCAGTTCGGTGCGTTCCTCGGCGTCCACTTCGAGCAGTTCGAGGACGGGACCGATGGTGTTGGCGGTGAGGACGCGGCGGCCCTTCTCCACGTGCGACCAGTTCGCGGCGGTGAAGCCGACACGTTTGGCGAAGGTCGCGGAGTCGAAGCCGCGCTGTTCCCGTAATTCCCGCAGGCGCAACACCAGTTCCCAGCGCGCGACAGTGGGCGAAACGGGTGCCATGACTGGGCATGGTACGCCCGGCCGATTCTCCTGCGTGTGACTATTGTCAACCCGGTTTCCCGAGGCTACTGTCCCTCTCAGCTGGCCGTTCACCCGTCATATCGATCCATCGATGCATCGAGGCGAGGTTCGTCATGAGTACGTCCCGCACAGATCCCGGCAGTCCCGAAGCTTTCGCGGCGACCCAGGATGCCATCGCACGGTGCCGCCGATATCGCAAGGACCATGGGCTATACGGGCTGGTCGATCCGGCGCTCGGCCGAATCATGTTGGAAGTCGGGGCCGTAGGCGCGGTCGTCATGCCGGCCCCGCTCGGCGAACGGGTGCGGGCACTGCTGGCCCGCGACCAGGCGAGCACCGGGCCGGTCATCGCGCACCCGCGTTCAGGGCGCTGGACGTTCCTGACCGGACCGACCGACAGCTCGTTTCTCGATACGGCGCTGTTCTCGGATCTGTTCCGGGTGTGCGCGTCGGTGGCGTTGCCGGGCACCCGGGTGGTGTTGCCCTCCCCCGCCGACGAGCAAGCCGACTACCGCCTGTGGATAGACCCGCCGCAACGCGATTTCCGCCCACTGCTCGGTGACGTGGTCGCGGCGACCCGGGCCTGCTCGGCCCGGATCCGGGAACCCGCGACGGAATGAACTACTGCCCGCCCAGGCGCGCGTGCATCTCCCAGATGAGAACCTCGGCGGGCTCGCGGGCGGTGACGCGCTGACCGCCGGATCTGCTGAGCCGCACGGCATCACCCTCGTACAGCGGACCCACACCCTCCATCTCCACCTCGCCCCGCGCGACGAACACATGCAGATACGGTGCGTCGGGAAGATCGATGACCTGCGGTGTGCCTTCGACGCCCGGCATCCGCGCCACATGGAACGCCGAATGGCTGCTGTTGATGGCGATGGCGGTGCGATCGCGATAGCGCGGCAGGCCCGAGGCCACGGTGACCAGTCCACCGGCCGCCAGTTCGGCATCGATTTCGAGCTGCTGATAACCGGGGGTCAGGCCGGGCTCATCCGGCACCACCCACATCTGCACGAAGTGGACCGGGTCCTCGTGTGCGGCGGCGGCGTCGGACAGTCGCCAGGAGTCGTTCTTCTCCGAGTGCAGAATGCCGGTACCCGCGCTCATTCGCTGAGCCAGGCCCGGATAGATAACGCCACTGTGGCCCAGCGAATCCTGATGTACCAGGCTGCCGCCGAGCACCCAGGTCACGATCTCCATGTCCCGGTGCGGGTGGGTTTCGAAGCCCTGACCCGGCAACACGACGTCTTCGTTGTTGACCAGCAGCAACCCGTGGTGAGTGTTCTCGGGGTCGTAGTGCTCCCCGAAGGAGAAGGAATGCTTGGAGTCCAGCCACGATATCCGCGTTTTCATGCGGTCACCGCCGCGGTGGATGTCGATATGGGGAGTCGTGAGCGTGGACATCGGGGTCCCTCCTTCTCCGACCAGCGCTTCCGGGTGGAGCACCGCCGACGGGGTACCCCGGATTCCGAGTAAATTGTCCTGCACTTGGCATTTTACCCAGCGACTCCCGGGTGAACTCCAGGTGAGGAGTATCCGCGCGACAACGGAACCGGAGGTGACTCACGATGCGGCCCGAGACACTCGAACACATCGAGCGGGACCTGCGGGCGAGCGCGCGGGCCGAGGGCATCACCGACTTCGTGGTGGGCGTCGCCGTCTTCCGTGACCACAAGCTGCTGGTGGTGCGCCGGGTGCCGAATGCCTACTACGGCGGGATGTACGAACTGCCGGGCGGCGGCGTCGAGGCCGGGGAGACCTTCGCCGAGTGCGTCGTCCGGGAACTGCACGAGGAGACCGGGCTTCGGGTGCGCGGCATCGTGGAGTTCCTCGGCGGCGTCGACTACGCCACCCGCACCAAGGCCAGGGTGCGCAAGTTCTCCTTCATCGTCGAAGCCGAGCCCGGCCGGGTGGAATTGGCACCGGGTGAGCACGACGCCCACGCCTGGATCGACGCGGGCGCGCTCGAGGTGCTGCCGTTCGCGCCCGATACCCGCGAGACCATCCGGGTTCTGGTCGATTCGCTGGATCAGTCGCACCGGGCCTGAACTACCGCGGCGCGGTTGGAGCCCGAGGCGATAGCGCGGCGTAACCAGGTAGGGCTCAGCGACGACCGCCGATCGGGCACGGCACAATCAGCACGATGTCGACAGCCTCCGCCCCGCCCGAGTCGGTGCCGTTGCGCACCGCGCTGCGCGCGAGTCCGGGTGTGCTGCGCTTGGCGATCATGCGTTTCGCCGGGCAGTTCGGCGACGGGATGTTCCAGGCCGCGCTGTCCGGCGCGATCCTGTTCAATCCGGAGCGCGAGACCGATCCGCTCGCCATCGCCGCCGGTTTCGCCGTGCTGCTGCTGCCGTATTCGCTGATCGGGCCGTATGCCGGTGCGCTGCTGGATCGATGGGACCGGCGCGCGGTGCTGTTGGTGGCCAACATCGCGCGGGCGGTGCTGATCGGCGCGGTCGCGCTGGGGCTGCTGGCCGGGATCGGCGAGACGCCGCTGTTGCTCGGCGCGCTGGCGGTGGTCGGGATCAGCAGGTTCGTGCTGGCGGGGGTGTCGGCGGCGTTGCCACGGGTGCTGGCGCAGCAGTGGCTGGTGCCGATGAACTCGGTGTTCGCGACGGTCGCTTCGGGATGTGCCGGGGTGGGCGCGGCGGCCGCGGTGGGGATCATCGGGGTGCTCGGCGCGGGTGATTTCGCCGCGGCGGTGGCGGTCGGGGTGAGCGCCGCCGGATCGGTGCTCGGCGCGCTGCTCGCGACGGGGTTCCGGGCCCGGGTGCTCGGGCCGGCGGACGGAACCGCGGGCCGGGAGAGCGCGGTGCGCGCGATCGCGACGGGGCTGCGCACCGGAGCGGCGGCGGTGTGGCAGTCGGCGCAGGTGACCACCGCGATGATCGGCATCGGGGCGCATCGAATCGTGTTCGGCACCAACACGTTGATCATGGTGCTGGTGTTGCGGCAGCCACCGGCGGGCGGCTCGGGACTGGGCAGTGGGTTGCTCGGTTTCGGGGTCGCGATCACCGCGGTCGCCTCGGGCATGCTGGTGGCCGCTGTCGTCGCGCCGCTGGTGATTCCGCGGCTCGGACGGCCGCGCACCGTGGTGGCGGGCTTGCTGACCGCGACACTGGTGCAACTGATGCTGGTCACGCCGATCGCGGTGGCCGAGTCCGGGCCGATCGCCCAGTACGCGCAGCATCTGCTGCTGGCCGGGGCGTTCCTGTTCGGGCTGGCCGGGCAGACGATCAAGCTGACCGGTGACGCGACAATGCAGATCGATATCGACGATGCTCGGCGCGGGCAGGTGTTCGCGCTACAGGACACCGTCTTCAATATCGCCTTCGTACTGGCGATAGCCGTTGCGGCGCTGGCGATTCCCGCCGACGGACGATCGCTGCCGGTGGTATCGGCCGGTGCGGCAGTGTATTTCGCCGGAATAGTCGCGATCGCGCTGAATGCGCGGCGGGCGCGTTAGTCGTTGCGCCAGGAGTCCTCGGCCTGCTCCGGTGGTTCGAACTCGCGCAGCGGTGCGCGCAGCGAATCATGGGGCAGGACAGGATATTCCGCGAGTACGCGATCGAGGTCGGCGGTCACGATATTGTCCGGAGCCGGCCCCCGGTCCGGCTCGGTCTCGAGCCCCGGTTCGGGACGGATGGTCCACTCCAGTGGCTCGTTGGCCGAGTCGAAGCCGGTGACCAGGTGATTCCAGGTGCCCAGGCCGGACGGGTCGGTGTAGAAGTGGTCGAGGATTCCGTCGTCGGTCAGGTCGAGCGCGGCCACATCGGCGACACCGGTGCCGTGCGTATCCCACAGCGCGTCGTCGAGGAGGCCGTCGCCGTCGAAATCCAACTGCACCGCGTCGACCGTGCCGGTGCGGGCCAATTCCAGATCCGCCGGTGACGACCAGACATGGACCTCACCGTCACCCGTCCCGAAGACGTATTCGATATCGCTCATATCCAGTTGGACGCAGGCCAGCGGTTTCCGGTTCCATATCGAATGTATTCCGACCGCCCGGCCTCCCGCGCCCGCGCACCGACTCGGGTAAGTTGATCCTCCCGCGCTGCCCCCGTACGAGCCGAATCGACCAGGGAGTCAACAGATCATGGGATTGCTGCCGGAGAAACTGGATGCGCCAGTGGTCTTCGGAGCGGTCCTAGCCGGACTGCTCTGCGTGCCGTCCCCGGCGCAGGCCGACCCGCATCCGTGGGCGCCGCCGCCGGTGAATCTGTGCGGCGAGGTCGGCTTCGATCCGCTGCTGCGGCAACCCGACCCCAGTCTGCCGCCTCCGCCGCCGGTCCAGATTCCGCCGAGGATCGAGATTCCGGTGCCGGTCCCCGAGTTCACCCCGGTGCCGGTGCCCGATCCGCCGCAGGACAACACGCGCGTCAAGTCGGAGCCACTGCCCGCCGATCCGTGCCGCAACCCGTGTCCGGATGTCCGGGACACTCCCGAGCCCGAGGAATCGACGGAACCGGAGACACCGGACACCGGGTCGGGTTCCGGTTCGAGTTCGGGTTCGGGCCGGTTCGAGCTGCCGCGGCTGGAGATCAAGCCGGAGATCGAGCCCATTCCGATCCCGTATCCGGGCGACGACGGGGCGGAACCGCAGCCTGCTCCGCCCCGGGTGGTGCACCCCGCCGAACCCGGGCCGGTCGCCGAGCCGGTGGCCGGCCCGCAGGTCGAGCGGGTGGAGTTGGTCAGCCAGGTCACCGGCCACGGCTCGCTCAACCGTACCGATTTGCGCTGGCAGGTCGACGGCACCGACCTGGGCCTGATGTGGGAGACCGAGCCCGGGAAGGTGGCCGTGGTCTTCGGCGACACCTTCGGTGCCGGCTGGGTGACCGGCGGAGCGGGCGGCCCGGACTGGCGCAGCAATGTGCTCGGGTTCAGCACCGACCGTCACCTCGAAGACGGTCTGACCATCGACTCCTTCGTGCAGGACAGCCGCTGCCACGCGGCCGAATTCCTGGCCAGTCGCAAGATCAAGAACTGGGAGACCACGGTCATCCCGACCTCGGGATTCGCACTGGGTGCCCGCCAGTACCTGAGCTACATGTCGGTGAACCGCTGGAGCCGCATCCCCGGGCTGTGGTCCACCAACTACGGCGGTATCGCCTACTCCGACGACGGCGGCAGCACCTGGGTCAAAGACGAGCATGCCAAGTGGGACAACATGTTCGGCCGCGGCCGCTTCCAGGTCGCCGCCATGGTCCCGCAGGGCGACTACGTCTACATGTTCGGCACACCCAACGGCCGGATCGGCATGATCGCGCTGGCCCGCGTGCCCAAGGCCGAGGTGCTCAACAAGTCGGCTTACCAGTACTGGGTCGACGGCAACTGGGCGCCCGCCGCCGAAAACGGCGCCGACCCGATCGTGCTCGGGCTCGCGAGCGAGATCTCGGTCCGCTACGACGCGGCCGCGGAACAATGGCAGATGGTTTACCTGGACCCGGGTAAGGGCGCCATCGTCGTCCGCAATGCCGCCGCGCCCCAGGGTATTTGGACCGAAGCCGCGACCCTGGTCACCACCGCCGACTATCCGAAGTCCTACGGCGGCTTCATCCACCCCTGGTCCACCAGCGAGGATCTCTACTTCACCATGTCGGCGTGGGACAGCTACAACGTCTATCTGATGCGGGCGAAGCTGAAACCGTCCGAGTGAGTCAGCGCAGGCGCTGCTCGGTCTCGGCGTCGAAGAAGAAGATCTCGTCCAGCTTGGGCCGCAGCCGCAGCCGCTCGCCCAGGGCGATCTGGAAGTGCCGGTCGACGCGGGCGACGACCTTCCCGGAGCGGCTGGACCACGCCGCGGTGATCGGGTGGCTGTAGACGAAGGATTCGGCGCCGAGCTCCTCGAGCAGTTCGGCGTCGACCGCCAGGCTGTTGTCGGGATCGGTGGTGACTTCCCAGGATTCGGGGCGGATACCGATGATCACGCGGGCCTGGGAGTTGTTGTTGGGCACCGCGATCCGGAGGTCCTCGAGCACCGCGTGACCATCTTCGACGGGCGCCTCGAGCAGGTTCATGCCCGGTGAACCGATGAAGCCGGCGACGAAAGTGTTCAGCGGGTTGTCGTAGAGCTCGCGCGGTGCGGCGATCTGCTGGAGTTTGCCGTCGAGCATGACCGCGACCCGATGCCCCATCGTCATGGCCTCGACTTGATCGTGGGTGACATAGACGGTGGTGGTGCCGAGCCGTTTTTGCAGGGCGGCGATCTGCGAGCGGGTGCTGACCCGGAGTTTGGCGTCCAGGTTGGACAGCGGCTCGTCCATGCAGAAGACCCGCGGGCGGCGCACGATGGCGCGCCCCATGGCGACCCGCTGCCGCTGGCCACCGGAGAGTTTCGCCGGTTTGCGATCCAGCAGCGCTTCGAGTTCGAGCATTTTCGCGGCTTCCAGCACCCGGACCTTGGTGTCGGACTTGCTCATTCCCATATTGCGTAGCGCGAAGCCCATGTTCTCGGCGACGGTCATATTGGGGTAGAGCGCGTAGGACTGGAAGACCATGGCGACGTCCCGGGCCCTGGGCGGCAATCCGGTGACGTCCTTGCCGTCGATCAGGATGCGGCCCCGCTCCACCGATTCCAGGCCCGCGAGCATGCGCAGGCTGGTGGATTTGCCGCAGCCCGACGGGCCGACGAGGACGATGAATTCCCCGTCGGCGATGTCGAGTTCGAGGTTGTCGACAGCAGGGCTCGGCGCACCGGGATACTGGTGCGTCACCCCGTCGAAGTGCACTGTCGCCATGCTGTTTGTCTCCTGACGTGTTGCTACTTGGGCAGTTTCGGGGTGATCTGCCGGTCGATGATGGCCTGCAGCTGGGTGGTCACTCCGGCGAAGACCGTGGCCGGGTCGGCATTCTGCAGACCGATCTGTTCCAGCCCGGTACCGATGATCTGGTCGCCGCCCGGCACGAATACCCGGGCGTAGTCCTGCGACTTGGTCACCGCCAGCTGGTCGATGGCGACCTTGGAGTTCGGATTCTTCGCCAGGAATTCCTGCTCGCTCGGATCACTGACCGCCGATTTGCGGACCGGCATGTAGCCGGTGTTCTGCGAGAAGTACGCGGTGTTGGTGGCATTGGTGATGAACTCGATGAACTTGAGCGCGTTCACCTTCCGCTCATCGGAGATGCGCGACGGGATGGCCAGGCCCGCGCCGCCGGTGGTGACGCCCGGACCGTTCGGGTGCGGCAGGAACGCGGTGCCGAAACTCAGCTTGCCCTCGGCGTTCTTGGTGATGCCGCGCAGATCGCCGGTGGAGGCGATACAGGAGGCGATGACGCCGGCGCCGAAATCGACCGCGATCTGCGGCTTGATGCCCGCGTACTTCTTGGTGTGGATCATGTCCCGCAGGAACTGACCGGCCTTGATGGTGTTGGGGTCGTTGAACTTCAGCGTCCACTTGTCGGAGTAGGCGCCGCCGAAGGTCCAGTTCGGTCCCTGGAAGGTCCAGGCCAGGTAGTTCTTGGCGTCACCCCAGCCGTGCGCGAGCTTGTCCGGGCCGACGACGGCCTGAATCCGCGGACCCCACTCGTCGAACTCCTGCCAGCTGTTCGGACCGCGGTCCGGCAGACCGGCTTTGGACCACACGTCCTTGTTGTAATAGAACAGCGGGGTCGAGCGGGCGTAGGGCAGTGCGTAGTGCTTGCCGTTGAACAGGTAGTCCGCCGCCAGCGAGTCGACGTAGTCGTCGAGCTTCACCCCGGCGTCGCCGAAGTGCCCGTCCAGCGGTTCGATGGTGCCGTTGAGCGCGTAGTTGAACCACCAGACGTCCGACAGCACAACCACATCGGGCAGATCACCGCCGGACAGCGCCGCGTTGAACTTCTGCGACACCTCCTCGTAGTTCTTGCCCGCGTCGACCAGGTTCACCTTCAGGTCGGGATAGGCGGCCTGGAATCGGTTGATCAGCTCCAGCTCGAAATCCTTCGAGGTGCCGGGATGGTTGGACCAGAACGAGATGGTCTTGCTGTCACCGCCCTGCTTGCTGCCGCTGCCGCCGCCCGCACACGCGGTGAGCAGGGCGCCGGCGGCGGCCGCGCCGGTCAAGCCGATGAAGCCGCGCCGCGACAGCGCCGGGAACCGGGAATCGGCGGACCGCGCCGCGGGCGGGGTGGATGGGTGCTGTGATCGGGACACCTGGATCTCCTTAACCTTTGACCGCACCCGAGGTGAGGCCTTTGATCATGTGACGTTGCAGGAGCAGGAACACCACGAGGATCGGCAGCATCGTCAGCAATGTCCCCGACATCACCGGGCCCCAGTTGGTGACGCTCGGATTCTCGGTGTTCTGCAGCAGAGTCAGGCCGACGGGCAGTGTCGCGACATCGGTGGTGTCGGCCATCAGGAACGGCCAGAGATATTCGTTCCACTCGTTGACCAGCGTGACGACCGCGAACGCGACCATGGTGGGCCCGGACATCGGCAGCACCACCCGGGTGAGCAGGCGCCACCAGCCCGCGCCGTCCATGCGCGCGGCCTCGATCACTTCGCTCGGCAGTGACAGGAAGTGGTTGCGCATCAGGAAAGTGCCGAAGGCGACGCCGCAGAGCGGAACGATGATGCCCTGGAAGGTATTTCGCCAGCCTAGCTGGGCGATCAGCGCGTAGTTGGAGATCACCGTGATCTGGTTCGGCACCATCAGCGCGGCGATGATCACCAGGAACACGAAGGTCTTGCCGGGGAAGCGCAGGAAGACCAGCCCGTAGGCGCTGAAGATGCCGAGGACGAACTTCACCGCCGCGATCACACCGGTGATGACCAGCGAATTCCGCAGGAAGGTCCAATACGGCAGCGTGGTGGTGGCCTCGCTGTAGTTCTCCGGATGCCAGCTGTGCGGCCAGTACACCGCGGGCTGCACATAGATGTCGGGGCGCGCCTTGAACGAGGTGATGAAGATCCAGAACAGCGGCACCCCGACGATGATCAGTACGCACACCATGGCGGCGTAGCCGAGCACCGTCACCAGGCGCTGCCGGCGCCGGTACGAAAGTGTTTCCACAGCAGGAGTTTTCACCGTTCGCCTCGATCCATGATGCGCACCTGCACCAGCGTCACGATGAGCAGCACCAGGAACATGATGGTGGCCACGGTCGCGCCGTAGCCCGCGCGGAAGTTGCGGAACGACTCCTCGTACACCTGGTAGACCATCGTCATGGTGCCGGTGCCGAGCGGCCCGCCGCGGGTCATCACATTGATGATGTCGAAGACCTGCAGTGAGTTCAGCAGCACCGTGATGGACAGGAAGAACGTCGTCGGACGCAGTTGCGGCAGCAGCACTTTGGTGAATGTGGTCCAGCGGCTCGCGCCGTCGATCTCGGCGGCCTCCATCAACTCGGCCCGAACGCCTTGCAGCGCGGCCAGATAGATGACGAAGCTGTAGCCGAGGTTCTTCCAGATGTAGGTCACCGTCACCATGAACAGCGCCCAGTCCGGGTCTTGATAGAAGTCGGGCACCTTGTCCACGCCGATCCGGTGCAGCAGATCCTGCACCAGGCCGAAGCTGGGATCGAAGATGAACTGGAAGGCCACGCCGATGGCGGCGCCGGAGATCACGAACGGCGCGAAGATGGCCGAGCGGACCATATTGCGGCCGAACAGCTTCCGGTCCAGCAGCAGCGCCAGTGCCAGACCCAGCACCATGGATCCGGCCACGGCGGCCACGGTGAAG
Organism: Nocardia goodfellowii; assembly: GCF_017875645.1. Taxonomy (NCBI): domain Bacteria; kingdom Bacillati; phylum Actinomycetota; class Actinomycetes; order Mycobacteriales; family Nocardiaceae; genus Nocardia; species Nocardia goodfellowii. The sequence goes on from NZ_JAGGMR010000001.1 coordinate 1,397,487, forward strand.
ATCAGGGTGTTGGAGACGATCTGCCAGGAGTCGTCGCGGCCGAACCACTCGGTGTAGTTCTCGAATCCGATGTAGGTGACGAACTGGTCGGAGATATTGAAGTCGGTGAACGAGAGCCGGATGTTGTCGACCAGCGGCCGGTAGACGAACAGCGTGAGCAGCGCGAGATTCGGAGCTACCAGCACGAAGAACAGCGCGTAGTCCTGCCACGGCCGTCCGCGCCAACCCTTACCTCGGGGTTGCGGGAGTACACGCTCGGGTCTGGATCGCACCGCGGAAGCCTTACGGCGCGCAGCTAATAGAGAGTTAACGCCGCCGGGCGGCGAGCTGAACACTGTCCCTACCCGCCCCGCCGGCTTGGCCTCCTGCCGTCCCCGTGTGCGCATGCGCGCAAGTGAACCAAGGAGCGGACAAACCGGTCAGCGAATTCGCCGAATTGATCTTTAAGTTCCCGGGGAACGACGAAGGGCCACCGGAAACCGGTGGCCCTTCGGGTATCAGCGGGTGCGGATCAGTTCCAGTCGCCCAGACCGTCACGCGCGTTGAGGGTGCCGCCGGTGGTGTTCTGCACGATCACCGGGTCGCCCCGCTTGACGTTCTCGAAGAACCAGCGGCCGTTCTCGGTGCTCACGTTCAAGCAACCGTGGCTCGCGTTCGAAACGCCCTGCTGCGCGACCGACCACGGTGCGGCGTGCACGAAGATGCCGCTGTTGGAGATGCGGGTGGCGTATTCGACCTCGACCTTGTAGCCCTCCGGATCGGTGATCGGCACACCGTAGGTGGAGGAATCCATCGTCATCTTCCGCAGCTGCTCGCCGACGATGTAGATGCCGTTGGGGGTTTCGTGCTTCGGCTTGCCCATCGAGATGGGCATGGTCTGCACGACCTCGCCGTTGCGGGTGATGGTCATGGTGTGGGTGGCGTCGTCGGCGGTGGCGATGACCGCGTCACCGATCCGGAACGCGCTGCGGGTGCCGCCCGCCTCGACCGTCACCTCGGTGTTGTCCGGCCAGAAATCGTTCGGCCGGAAACGCACCTGCTTGTCGCCCCACCAGGTGAAGTGGCCGGGCGCGGGCTTGGACGACGTCACCTTGATGACCTTCTCCACGGCCGCGCGGTCGCCCTCGGCGATGGGATCCTTGAAGTTGATGATGATCGGCTGCGCGACGCCCACCGTCTCGCCGTCGGCGATATTGATGCTCGGCGGCGCGAAGGTGATCTTCGGCGCGGGATCGGTGGCCGAGGAGCCCAGCCCGGGGAAACCGGGGATCAGCGGTTCGGCCTGAGCCGGCGCGACGATCAGGGCACCGGCCGCTGCCACCGCCGCGGACAATAGGACGCCCTGCCGCAGGCGGCGGGATAGCCGGGATTGCGATCTCGGCGACGACCTGTTGTGCGAACCGGCATGCATAGGTACCTCATCCATTCCAAGAAAATAGGTAGAACTGACCCGACCCCGTCCGTCCTTCCTACCTGCCGGGCGTGAACGGAATCCAGCGCGATTCGAGATTGATACGAGCCGACCGGCCGGTGTGTCCTACGACACAGAAGTCGTTGGTAGTAGCCAACATTCACCAAAGGTGCCGGTCACCTCGGCGAGTCCCGGGGGCCGCGGGATCCCGGCCGTCCGTACGGTTTACCGGAACACCAAACCGGTTCGTGACGAAGATCACGTCTGGGAGGTGTTTCTAGGCGCGCAACCCGAACGGCGTCGCCAGACAGCTCGCCCCCGTGGCCGAGTTCCACGCGAAGGCGCCCGACCCGAGGCAGACCACGGTGTTCTCGGCGCTGCTGACCTGCGCCCGCGACCCGTTGACCGCGATCGCGATGCCGAGGGTGTCGCCGGGCGGGCCGGTGCCGGACAGGGCGGTGAGGGCGATCGCGTCCGGGCCCAGCCCGATGGCGATCGGCATGCCGCCCGACCCTTCGCTGGCGCCGACCCCACCGGCCGCGCCGATGCCGAGTGCGACCGCGCCGAGCGTGGCATTGGCATAGCCGACACCGTCGAAACCGGCGGCCCGCGCCTGCCCGATCGTGTCGGTGACCGCACGACAGGCCGTGCGGCCGTCGATGACGGTGATGTCCAAGCCGCTGTCGGACGCGCAGTGCACATCGGCGGCGGTGGCGGGCCCGGGCAGCAGGAACGAGGCTCCGGCCGCGGCGGACGCCACACCGACAGCGCTGATCAGCTTCACGGACTGCCCCTTTCCCACCGGTCGTCCCCACCCTAACGGGCGAAGTTGAAAGATTTGCGTTTCTACTGGTACCCGGCACGGCGCGGCGGCGTCGTTACGAGTCGACGCGCAGGCGGCGATTATGTAAGCATGGCGTGTTATTTCGGCGGGCAGCTCGGGAGGACTGTACGTGTCTCGTCTACTTGAGCGTCTCGCGCTGGGCGTCAGCGCCGTGGTGGCCGTGGCGGCGCTGGCCGCGTGCGGGCAGACCATCGAAGGCCGGGCGAAGCCGATCGGAGACGGGACCGTCGACGCGGTGGGGACCAGCACCACGAAAACCGCCACGGCCAAACCGAGTTCGAGTTCCCGGTCGAGTACGAGCAAGACGGCCAGTCCCACCGCTCCGGACCAGGGCGGCAGTATCGATTTCGACGCGGCCGTCGGCGACTGCGTCAGTCTCGGCGGCGCCAGCAACGATCCGAAGATCGAGAAGGTCGCGTGCGGCAGCAAGACCTCCAATTACAAGGTCATCGGCAAGGTGCCCAACACCTCGGAGTGCGTCAGCGACCGCGACAGCTACTACGCCGAAAAGCGCAACGGGATACAGACCGGTGCGCTGTGCCTGGACATCGACTGGGTGGTCGGCGACTGCATGGATGTCGGCGGCGAGGACCCCAAACGCATCGATTGCACCGAGACCGCCGTCGAGGGCGTGAAGGTGGTCAGCATCGAACAGAACACCACCGCCGTGGCCTCCTGCGGCACCGGCTCCGGATTCACCTACAAGGAACGTAAATTCGTGGTCTGCGTCTCCGACATGTAGCCCCGACTTGTCGGTTCCGGTGGCTAGTTTGTACCGGTGAGCACCCTCTCGGAGCTACCCCGCCTGCAGTCGGCCACCGGCCGCTGGATTCTGCTCGCCACCATCCTCGGTTCGTCCGTGGCTTCGCTGGACGCGACCGTCGTCAATATCGCGCTACCGCGTATCGGCGAGGAGCTGCGTACCGACGTGGCCGGCCTGCAGTGGACGTTGAACGGCTACACGCTCACGCTGGCGGCGTTCATTCTGCTCGGCGGTTCGCTCGGCGACCGGCTCGGCCGGCGCAAGGTGTTCCTCTGGGGCGCCGTCGGTTTCGCGATCGCCTCGGTGCTGTGCGGGGCCGCGGTGAATATCGAGATGCTGGTCGCCGCGCGCGTGCTGCAGGGCATCGCGGGCGCGATGCTCACTCCCGGCAGCCTGGCGCTGATCTCCTCCTCCATCGACAGTCGTGACCAGGGCGCCGCGATCGGCTTGTGGTCCGGGTTCGGCGGTGTCGCGGGTGCGCTCGGTCCGTTCCTCGGCGGCTGGCTCATCGATGTGGTGGGCTGGCGCTCCATCTTCTTCCTCAATGTGCCGCTGGTACTGGTGGTCGTGCTGGTAGCGCTGCGCCACGTACCCGAGAGCCGGGATCCGGACGCCACCAACCGCCTCGATGTGCCGGGCGCGGTGGTGGTCGCGCTCGCGCTCGGCGCGCTGACCTTCGGCCTGATCGAGGTCAACGCGCTGCTCATCGTCGGCGGCCTGCTGCTGCTCGCCGCCTTCGTGGTGATCGAGCTGCGCAGCGATCATCCGCTGGTGTTGCCGGCGCTGTTCCGCTCACGGGTCTTCACCGCGGCCAATCTGGTCACCCTGGCCGTGTACGCCGCGCTGGGCGGCGTGTTCTTCCTGCTCGTGCTGGAACTGCAACTGGTGGCCGGTTATTCGCCGCTGATGTCGGGGGTGGCGACGGTCCCGATCACGCTGATCATGCTGGTGCTGTCGGCACCGGCGGGCCGCTGGGCGCAGGTGCACGGCGCCCGGATCCCGATGACGCTCGGTCCGCTGCTGGCCGCCGCGGGCTTGATCCTGTTGCTGCGCATCGGGCCCGACACGGTCTACCTCACCGATGTCCTGCCCGGCGTGCTCGTCTTCGGGCTCGGTCTCGCGGTCCTGGTCGCCCCGCTCACCGGAGCCGTGCTGGGTGCGGTACCGGCCAGCGAGGCCGGTGTCGCCTCCGGCGTCAACAACGCGGTCGCCCGCACCGCCCAGCTGCTGGCGGTGGCGGCGCTGCCCGGCCTGGCGGGCATCTCCGGATCGCTCTCCGACCCAACGGAGTTCGATCGTGGCTTCGCGACGGCGATGTGGATCTGCGTGGGGCTGCTGGTGGCCGGCGCGCTGCTGGCGGGTGTGCTGCTGCGCCCGGAGCGCAAAACACCGGCGACGCTGCGCAAGAAGCCCGAGCTCGATCGCGTCGACTGCGTTCCACAGTGCGCGATCTCCGGTCCGGCGGTCGCCCCCCGCCGGTCGCTGACCGGGTCCTGAAAGCCCGGCCCGGCAGGTAAGGGCCCGGCAACGAGGTAAGGGCCCGGCAACGACAAAGGGCGGACGCTCACGCGTCCGCCCTTCGTACCGATCGTCAACCTAGATAGGCCGGAAACCAGCTCCGACGCCGCCGCGGGCGTTGATGTCGTCCATGATCACGGTCATATTGGTGCCGACCTCCGGACCGAAGCAGGCCAGCGCGAGGTAGGCGTTCACCATGCCGACCAGTGTCGAGCCGACGACCACCGGTGCGCCGGAATCGCCTTCCACGACGCACATCTGGGTCCAGGTCTCGATCTTGCTGTCGAACACGTCGCCCCACACCAGGCCACAGGTGTTGCCGGTGGTGCGGCCTTCCTTGCAGACGACCATCGGGAACTGCGGCGGCCCACCGACATTGGTGATGGTGACGCCGCCGACCCGGTTCACCGGCACGATGCTGCCCGGATCGAACTGGATCACCGCGTAGTCGAGGTCGTGGTTGGAGTAGATGAATCTGCCGATCACGCCCGCGTCGCGATCGGACTCGGCGTAAACCTCGGCGCCCGCGTCGCCGCAGTGGCCGGCGGTGAGCCCGACGAGCCGGCCCGCGTTGTCGTGGCCGACCGTGGTGACAGTGCATTCGAATTGGTTGTCGATGATGATCCCGGAGCCACCACCCAGGACCGGCGGGGCGGGCGCGCCTTGCGCGGCTCCAGCGCCCGTCCCGAGCAACGCCGCACCCAGGGCTACGGCGAGGACGGCGTGTGCCGCCTTGGCGAGTTTGCTGAACATGTCCCTCCAGACGTCGGAAGCCCGCACGATATCAATCTGTCGCACCCATCGTGTCAGTATTCGGTGCCGGGCGCGTCAGGTAGGGGTCTGTGTCGCTGATAGCGAGGCCCTATTGAAACCGTTTGATCGGTGCCCGAATTTGTATTCCGGGAACGACATCCGTTTGTCCAATTGGCATTTGAAAACAGGGCTTTTTTAGATGAAAGTTTTCCTGGTAAACACTCGGAGATACTCGGGACCTGGTCGTAACGTCGCAGGTGAGCTGTCACGGGTTCTAGAACTTTGCCTGGCTTTTTGGGGCGTGTCCCAAATAATGGACAGGCACTGCTGGCATTTTTCCATGCAGTGACATCAATCTATGACTGCAATCACATGACCATGGTGTGTTCCGCACTACTCCGTAGTAAGGTGCGTCAAGCAAACAGTCGTCGGGGTTGTCCAACCTGGCGTCGAGAGGGGTAGCGAAGTTGCAGTCGACCAAGAGTCCACCGAGGTCACGGTTCAGTGATGCGGTCGATTGGACGAGGGGCTACTGGGAAGACCATCCGAAGAAGTCGCTGGAGACCTTCGGACGTCAGATCACCATGGGAATCGCCGCTGTCGCGGAGCTTTTCATCGCGATCTTCCGGCGCCGCTTCCCGTTCAACGAATTCATCCGTCAGTGCGCCTTCATGTCGAACGTCGCCGCGGCGCCGACCCTGCTGGTCGCCATCCCGATCGGCGTGATCGTCTCGATCCAGGTCGGCGCGGTCGCGGGTCAAGTCGGCGCCACCTCGTTCATCGGTGCGGCCAATGGTCTCGGCATCATTCAGCAGGGTGCACCACTGGTCACCTCGATCATGATCGCCGGCGCGGTCGGCTCGGCCATCTGCGCCGACCTCGGCTCGCGCACCATCCGGGAAGAGATCGACGCCATGAAGGTGATGGGCGTCGACCCGATGCGCCGCCTGGTGGCCCCCCGGCTCGGCGCCGCCATGCTGGTCAGCGTGCTGCTCTGCGGCTTCGTGGTTTTCGTCGGCTTCCTGACGGGCTACATCTTCAATATCTTCGCCCAGAACGGCACCCCCGGCTCCTACATCGGCACCTTCTCGTCGTTCGCGGTCACCTTCGACCTGTTCGTCGCGCTGCTCAAGTCGCTGATCTTCGGCCTGCTCGCGGCGATCATCGCCTGCGACACCGGCTTGAATACGCGCGGTGGCCCGGGTGGTGTCGCCAATTCGGTGAACTCGGCAGTGGTCTCGTCCGCGATCATGTTGTTCGGGGTGAATCTGATCATCACCCAGATCTACAACACTCTCTTCCCCCCACAGGTGGTCTGAGCCGGTGTCCTCAACTTATGTGCCGCCGCTGCTGCGGCCGCTTCAGCAACTCAGGCGCGCCGGTCAAGCCCCGGTAGACCTGCTCGCCCGCCTGGGCCACCAGGTCTTCTTCTTCCTGCGGTCGCTCGGCTCGATTCCGCTGGCGCTCAAGCACTACCCCAAGGAAGTGTGGCGGCTGCTCTCGGACGTCACCTGGGGCAACGGCAACCTAGTGGTCGGCGGCGGCACCATCGGCGTCGTCGTCATCCTGAGCGCGTTCGGCGGTATGACCGTCGCGATCCAGGGCCACACCTCGCTGAATCTGCTGGGGCTGAGCCCGATCACCGGCGCCATCTCCGCCTTCGCCACCACGCGTGAGCTGGGACCGCTGCTGGCGTCGCTGGCATTCGCCGCGCAGGCCGGCTGCCGGTTCACCGCGCAACTCGGCGCGATGCGCATCTCCGAGGAGATCGACGCGCTCGAATCCATTGCGATCCGGCCGCTTCCGTACCTGGTGAGTACCCGGATCTTCGCCGCGATCGTGGCGATCATCCCGCTGTACTGCCTGGGCCTGGCCGTCGCCTACATCTCCTGCTCGCTCACCGTGCAGATGATCGGCGGCACCGCCAGCGGCACCTACGCGCACTACTTCTACCAGTTCCTGATACCTACCGACGTGCTCTATTCATTGGCGAAAGCGATTCTCTTCGTCGCGATCACCACGTTCATCCAGTGCTACTACGGCTTCTTCGCCTCGGGTGGTCCGGAGGGCGTCGGTGTCGCGGCCGGCCGCGCGATCAAGATGTGCATCATCCTGGTCGTCTTCGCGGACCTGTTCATGACGTTGGCGATCTGGGGCGTCGACGCCGGAATCCGGATATCGGGGTAGGGCGAGATGATCATTGATCCGAGTGGGCGCGGGCCCACGATGCGGCAGCTGCTCTTGGCCGGTGTGGCGGGACTCGTTGTCTTCGCGCTGATCATGGGCTTCCTGATGGCCAGGTATCGCGGCTATTTCGTACCGAAGGTGAACGTGGTCGCGGAGCTGACCACCACCGGTGACGGGCTGCCCGCGAAAGCGGACGTGAAGTTCCGCGGTGTGCTGGTGGGCGCGGTCAAGGGCGTCGACGTGGCGTCCCGGGGCGAGCTGCAGAAAGTCCAGATCGAGCTGAAACCCGAACTGGCCAAGGGCGTTCCCGCCAATGTCACCGCACGCGTGGTGCCGTCCAACCTGTTCGCCGTCACCTCGGTCGAGCTGGTCTTCAACGGTCCCGCCGACGAGTTCCTGCGCGACGGCTCGGTCATCGAGGAGGACCGCAGCCAGGGCACCATCGCGTTGCAGGACACCCTGACCTCGGTGGAGAAAGTGCTCGACAAGATCGACCCGGTGCAGTTCGGGCGCGTGCTGGGGACGCTGTCGCAGGCGCTCGACGGCAGCGGCCGGATGCCCGGCTCCACGGTGGAGCGGCTGGATCGCTGGCTGCTGTCGGTGGACGAGTCGATCCCGGATCTCGGTGTACTGCTCGGCGACTTCGCCGGCTCGCTGCACGCGCTGAACCAGTCCGCGCCGGAACTGCTCGACGTGGTGAACAGCTCGGTGCAGACCGCGCGCACCATCGCCGATCGCCGTGCCCAGCTGGTCGCGCTGATCACCGGCACCAGCTCCACGGTGGACAAGGTGAACGACCTGTTCGCGCGCAATCCTGATGTGGGCAAGCAGCTCACGGCCGGCACCAGTGACACCTTCGGCGCGCTCGCCGCGGATCCGCAGGCCGTCACCCAGGCGATCCTGAACCTGGGCACCTCGACCGCCAAGCTGAACACCGTCTTCACCTGGGGCACCCAGCAGCAGATGGTGTGGAACCTCGGGCTGACCTTCACCCCGTACAAGCCGTGGACGGTCGCCGACTGCCCGCGCTACGGCGAGCTGGCCGGACCGAGTTGCGCTACCGCGCCCACCGAGGCGATCCTGCCGCCGCTGCCGGAGAACCTGAAGCCGCGCAAGCTGGATTCGGCCGCGGGCCTGCCCGCGCTGGTGCCGATCCCCGGTCTGCCGATGATCCCGGGTCTGACGACCGAGGGTGCGCCGGCGCCGACCGCACAGGATCCGACCAGGCCGTTCGCGGGCACGCCGCTCGAGGGACTGTTCCCGTGGCTGCCGGGCATGCTCGGCGGTGGTCAGCCGGCCCCCGCCGCGCCGGCGGAACCGCAGGAGGTCAAGCCGGCCGCGGCGCCGATCGCCTACCAGGGCGAGGACGCGATGACGCAGTTGCTCGGCCGCAAGCCGACACCGTCGGAAGTCCTGTTGCTGAGCACGATCATGAGGAACGGAACCCTGCAAGTGACTCCTACAGGGGGTAGGCAGTGAGTATCAAAAAGCCGCTTATCGGCTTCTCGCTGTTCGCGATCGTCTCGATCCTGGTGACCGTCGTCGTCTGGAACACCCTGGCGCGCATCGTGCCCGGGGACACCCGGACCTACTCGGCGGTCTTCAGCGACGTGCTCGGTCTGCGCGAGGGCGACGACGTCCGGATGGCGGGTGTGCGCGTCGGCAAGATCGAGACGATCGAGCTGGACGCCAAGAACAACGCCAAGGTGACCTTCATCGTGCAGTCCGATCAGACGCTCTACGACGACACCAAAGCGCTGGTCCGCTACCAGAACCTGATCGGCCAGCGCTATGTCGCGCTGGCCCCGGGCAAGTCCTCCGCGCCGCAGCCGCTGAAGAACAAGTCGACCATTCCGCTCGAGCGCACCGAACCGTCGTTCGACGTGTCGGCGCTGCTCAACGGTTTCCAGCCGCTGTTCCAGGTATTGCAGCCCGAGCAGGTGAACCGGCTGTCGGAGACCTTCATCCAGGCCCTGCAGGGCGACGGAGTCTCGTTGAGCGCGTTCGTGGCCCAGGCCGCGGCGTTGGCCACCGACTTCCAGCGGCGCGACGCCATCCTCACCGATGTGATCGTCAACCTGTCCGGCGTGATGCAGGGGCTGGCCAAGCGAGGTGATGAATTGGAGACCCTGGTGACCCAGACCCGATCGTTGATCGGCGGGTTGTACGAGCAGGGCCAGTCGCTGCAGACCTCGACCGTGGCGATCGCGGACGCGACCAGCTCGCTGGTCGACATGATGGGCAACGTGCAGCCGAAGATCCAGGAGGCACAGAACTCCACCCACGCGGCGCTGACCCTGTTGATCAACACCGGTGCGCAGCTGGATCAGGCGGCGGTCGACCTTCCGGCCGTCCTGGCGAACGCGGGCGTCTTCACCTCCGAGGGCACCTTCGCCAACGCCTACCTCTGCCACCTCGACATCTCGCTGTACGGGGTGTTGTTCCCGCGCGGCTTCCTCGAGCGGACCGGACTCGGCGGCAAAACTCATTCGGCGGTGTGCAGGCCATGATGACCAAATTCAAGCGCAGATTCGACAATAACCGCTACTTCTGGCTCGGCATCCTCGGTGCCGCCGTCGTCGTGGTGCTGCTGGTGGTCTCCAGCGTCTTCCGGCTGCTCGGCGTCGGCGATCAGACGGTCAAGGCGGAATTCGCCCAGGCCGCCGGTATCCGGGTCGGTGACAAGGTGGACGTGGCCGGTGTCCCGGTCGGCACCGTGGCGGGCGCGAAGATCGAGGGCGATCACGTCCTGCTGGAACTGAACGTCAAGAGCGACCTGAAGCTGGGCCCGGACGCGCGCGCGTCCATCAAGATGGCCACCCTGCTCGGCGCTCGCTATGTCGATTTGGAGCCCGGTGACGGCTCCGGCCTGCCCGGCAAGCGAATCCCGAAGTCCAACACCGAGGTTCCGTACAACCTGGCCGACGTGGTGCAGATCGGTACGCCGAAGTTCGAGCAGCTCGACACCAAGAAGCTGAACGAATCGCTGAACCTGATCAACCAGGAGCTCAGCAATCCGGAGCTGCTGGCGCAGGCGCTCGATTCCGTCGGCGCGCTGGCCAAGGTCATGGACGCACGCAAGACCGAGGTCGACGGCCTGCTGAAGGACCTGAACAAGGTCACCCAACTGCTCGCCGACAACCGCAACAGCGTGCTGCTGATCATCACCCAGGGCGAGGCGATCGCCAACCGGGTGATGGAACGCCAGGGCCTGCTGCGCCAGCTGCTCGACAATGTGGCGATGCTGACCCGGCAGTTGCAGGAGATCGGTGCGGAGAACGACGGTCAGCTCGGGCCCACGCTCGACCAGCTGAACACCGTCGCCGAAGGGCTGCAGAAGAACAAGGACAATCTGGACCGGCTGCTGTCCATCGCGCCGACCTCGGTCCGGTACCTGGCCAACGCCTGGGGCAGCAACGGTAACTACGCCGAAGTCGGCCTGCCGTGGCTGTTCCCGGACAACTGGCTGTGCCGCGCGCAGGTTATCGAGGGGTGCCAGTGATGAACGTGAGGACTCTGTTGCGGAATCAGAAGCTCCGGCCGGCCATGTCGAGCGTCGCTACCCGGGCGGTCGTGCTGGGCGCGACCGCGCTGGCGATCGGCAGCTGCTCGATCCTGCCGAGTTCGGTGAACAACGCGCTCGGCACCACCACGCGCATCACCGCCGACTTCGAGAACATCGCCGGCATGTACGAGGGCAACCCGATCACGGTGCTCGGCCTGCAGGTGGGCAAGGTGGACAAGATCGTGCCCAAGGGCACCTTCGTCGAGGTGCACATGTCCATCGACAACGACACCAAGATCCCCAAAGACGCGATCGCCGCGATCATCTCGCCGTCCATCGTCACCGACCGGCACATCGAACTTACCCCGGTCTACACCGGCGGGGATCAGCTGAAAGACGGCGAGCATCTGCCGTTGCAGCGCACCCGCACACCCGTCGAGCTGGACACGATGATCAAGACCATCGATCAGTTCGCGGCCGCGCTGAAGCCGCAGGAAGGCCAGGAGGGCATCGGCGCGCTCTCCGGCCGGGTGCTGTACCCGATGGTGAACGGCAACGGCGAGAAGATGCGGGACACGCTCAACGCGTTGTCCGGTGCACTGAAGGTCGGCGTCGACAACAAGGACGCGGTCTCCAACATCATCATCAAGCTCAACGAGTTGACCACCATGCTCGCCGAGAACGACCAATCGGTCCGGGATTTCAGCAACCGGATGACCCAGATGACCGGCCTGCTCGCCGAGCAGGCGCCGGGTCTGCAGGCGACGCTGCAGCAGATCAACGACTTCCTGGCCAACACCAGCTCGGTGTTCGTGCAGTACGAGGACAAGCTGTCGGGCACCCTCACCGGCTTGACCACCGTGACCGACCAGCTGCGCGCCAACGCCTACGGTCTCACCGAGATCGTGGACACCGCGCCGATGCTGCTGCAGAACATGGATCGCGTGGTGAACCGCGAGAAGGGGTTCATCCGCCTGCACGCGGTGCTGGGCACCGCGCTCAGTGGCGAGATCGTCAGCCTGTTCTGTGAGCGGATCCAGATGCGGGCCGACGGCTGCCGCACCGGCAACATGCAGGACTTCGGGCCGGACTACGGTCTGACCGCGGCCCTGCTCGGACTGACGAAATGACGCACCGAATGAAGAAGGCTCGTAAAGCTGTTGTCGCGCTGGCCGGTGTAGCCGCGATCGGGGTCAGCTCCGGTTGCGGGTTCACCGTGGAGGAACTGCCGCTGCCGAAGCCGGGGCCGGGTGACGACACCTACACCGTGCACGCGGTCTTCGAGAACGCGCTGAACCTGCCGGATCAGGCCAAGGTGAAGATCGGTGGTTCCGATGTCGGCGTGGTCTCCAATATCCGGACCAAGAACTTCCAGGCCGTCGTCGACCTGACCATTCGCAAGGACATCGAATTGCCGAAGGGCAGTTCGGCGGAATTGCGCCAGGCGACGCCGCTCGGCGATGTGTTCGTGGCGGTCTCCAAGCCCAAGTCCGATCCGGGCACGCAGATGCTCACCGACGGTGACACGCTGCCGTTGGAGGTCACCTCGGCCGGCGCCACCGTCGAGGAGCTGTTGATCTCGGTCTCCATGCTGTTCAACGGCGGCGGCATCGCCAGCCTGAGCCGGTTGACCTCGGAGCTGGACTCCATCGTCGGCGGTCGCGGCGAGCAACTCGCGCACCTGATCAAGGAGATGACCGGCGTCGTCGGCAGTCTCAACGCCAACACCCAGCACATCGACAATGTGCTCGGGAACTTCAGCACGCTGGCCACCACCATCGAGACCCGGCACAACGACCTCGGTCAGGTCGCCGACACGCTGCCGCAGATGATCGGCGCGGTCGCCGAGAACAATCGGGCGCTCGGTGATCTGCTCACCAAGGTGGCGACCACCAGCGCCGCGCTCGGCGACTTCTCCAACACCACCGGTGACCAGCTGGGCGATCTGCTGGTGAATCTGCGCAACCTGATGGACGCGCTCGCCGCGACCGGCGACAAGTTCGGGTACGCGCTCGATCAGCTGCACACGATCCGGCCCAAGGCCGACGCCAGCTTCAAGGGCAAAGGCCTGGCTACCTACGCCACGCTGACCATGCTCGACGTCGGTCTGCTGACCGACCCGGCGAACAGCAAGTTCCCCGACCTGACGGATCTGTCGGACTTCACCGGCAGCTTCCTCCAGGTGCTGCAGGTCATCCAGAACCGGGTGGAAGGGGGCCAGCGGTGAGCCGAGTCGGAAACGTGCTGCGCAGCAAGCTGTTCCTGTCCAACGCGGGGCTGATCCTGGTGCTGGTCATCGGGGCCACCTACCTGTTGATCAGCATCATGCGGATCAACCCGCTGCAGGAGACCTACTCGGTCACGGTCAATCTGGACCGTTCCGGCGGCTTGCAGCCCGGCAACGATGTCACCCTGCGGGGCTACCGGGTCGGCAAGGTCAAGTCCATCGACTTGACCAACCGGGGTCAGGCCATCGCCGCGACCGCCGAGATCGACGCCGACTACCGGATCCCGCAGGACACGGTGATCTCCGTGCAGGCACTGTCCGGCGTGGGCGAGCAGTACATCGATTTCCGGCCGGCCGGTGAGCAGGGCCCGTACCTGCGGGACGGCTCCGTGGTCGACTTCGATGCCGCCAAGATCAAGACCCCGACCCCGGTCTGGTCGGTGCTGGACAACACCACCGCGCTGATCTCCCAGGTCGACCCGGACAAGTTCGCCGTCATCCTGTCCGAGCTGGATATCGCGCTCAGCGGTGGCCCGGACCAGTTGCGCGGTCTGGTCAACGGCGTCAGCCTGGCCGCCTACGGCCTGGACAACCTGCTGCCGCAGACCACCAACCTGATCACGAATCTGCGCACCATCACCGAGACCACCTCGCACGCGCAGCCCGATCTGGCCACACTCACCGCGAACTCGGGCGTGCTGTTCGACCAGTTCAACAACGCCAACGCCGAACTGCAGGCGATCCTGGATCAGGCGCCGGGCCAGTTCTCCAGCCTCGGCGCGGTGCTGGATCGCACCGCCGATCCGATCACCAGCCTGGCCGCCAACTTCGTGGCGATCACCAAGGCCGCGCAGTTGCGCACGCCGGCGCTGCGGGCGTTGTTCCCGTCGCTGGCACTGGGTCTGGACGCGCTCGGTGTGCCCGCCCACGACGGTGAATTCCACACCATCCTCGATATCTGGCCCCGGCCGACCTGCTACTACGACACCCCGGTGATCCGTAACGAGGTCGTGTCGGACAACACCATGCCCAAGTGGAACTACTGCGTGAACCCGCCACCGGGACAGCAGATCCGGGGCGCGGCCAACGCGCCGCGGCCGGACGTGCCGAACAACGGCGCGCAGCGGCCGCCCAACGCCGATCCGAACGAACGGACGTTGCCGCCGGTGCGGTGAGTCACACCCCGTCCGAGGCCACTCCCACCGGACCGGGCATACTCGCAGCAACGCGTACGGTTCGCCCAGGTGAGCCGCTAGCCGATCGGCACCTCCGGGTGCCGGGAAAGTGCAGGTTGTATCGATGTCCAAGGACGACGCCGACACCAATAAAGACGCCGAGGTCACCGAGAAGGTCGCTGCTGCCGACGAAGCGGCTACCGAGAAGATCGCGGCTACGGACAAGGACAAGGCCGCCGAGCCGGTCGAGGCCGAGACCGCCGCGGTGACGGCGAAGCCGGATCTGGCCAAGAAGCCCGCCGAGGCGGCCGGAGCCGACGTTCCGAAGGCCTCGGATTCCAGCACCGGCTCCGAGCGTCGCTCGTCGAACCTGGTGCCGGTCATCGCCGCTTTCGCCGCGGGCATCCTGCTCGTCGCCGCGGCCACCGCCGTGACGATGTTCTACCTGCAGGCCAGCAAGAAGAGCGATGAGCTGGCGGCGATCGATACGGCCACCAAGACCGCCTGCGCGTTCGGCCGCGACGTCTCGACCTACGACTACTCCAAAGACCTCCCCGGCTACTTCAGCAAGGTCAAGGAAGGCGCCACCGGCGAGTTCCTCAAGGAATTCGACGACGCCAGCAAGGCGCTGAACGATGCCATGGTGCAGGCGCAGGTGAAATCCTGGACCGACAACGTCGAGTGCGGCTACCAGTCCGGCGATACCAGCCAGGCCAAGGTGCTGGTCACGCTGGCCAACTACCGCACTAACTTCACCCAGGCCAACCCCGATCGGCAGTACGTCGCGATCGTCGCGGATCTGCAGTACACCGACGGCAAGTGGAAGGTGAGCAAGTTGGATTCGCCGATGCTCAAGGGTGCGGGCGCCGCGCTGCCCGGCACCACCGACCCGGGGCCGCAGGCGAACACTCCCGCTCCCGCGCCGAGCGGTGAGCCGGCGCCGGGCAACTGACCCGGCACGCACAAACCAGAGCCTCCGGCTCAGTGGGTCCCAGTACCACTGAGCCGGAGGCTCTTTTGGCTGCTCAGAACAGGGTCAAGGTCTGAGTAGCCGTAGGCGCGGAAGCCTTCTCCGGGGTCGGAGCCGGAGTCGGCTGCACTGGCGCCGCCGGTGCCTTCTCGGCCACCGGTTTATCTACTGACAGCGCCGTATCGGTGCTAGGCCCTGCCGCTGCCGCCTTCCGTGCTGCTTCCCCAGCCAGCACGTCAGCCTTTTCATTGAAGTAATTGCCCACGTGACCCCGCACCCAGCGGAACCGCACCGGCCCCGGGCGGGTGGCGATGGCCCGATCGATCTGTTTGATGATCTCGACGTTCTTCACCGCGCCACCGCTGGCGGTGCGCCAGCCGTTCATCCGCCAGCCGTTGATCCACTCCGAAGAGCACTTGATGGCGTAGAGCGAGTCGCTTTCGATGAGCAGCGGCTCGGCTCCCGGATGGGCGAGGATCGCCTCGCATACCGCGCGCAGCTCCGCTACCTGGTTGGTGCCGGACGCGGCTCCCCCACTGTTCGATCCCCCCTGGTGATTGACCCAAGCCCAGCCGATGGCGCCGCCGGGGTTGCGGAGGCAGGATCCGTCGGTGCTCACGATGATCATGGCTGGCACCCTACGCAATCCGGCCGACAAGATCGGTACCGTGGAATTCCTCTATCTCCCTTCGCAATTGCGACTCGGTGCGGCGTAGTGCCGAGCGCACCGCCGAATCCACCAGGCGGGCGCAGATGCGGCCGATGAATCCTCGCGGAGCAGCGTACTCCGCTTCCGAGGTGAGCACCGCGCGGCCGTAGCCGAGCGGGTCGAAGCGCAAGGTGAGTGTTCCCGCGAACGGACCCCGCAGGGTGTAGCCGAGGACCGCGTTGCGGCGATATTCGGTGATCTCGCAGTCCAGCACGGGCCGCCAGAGCACGATCCGCGCGGTCGCGGCGTAGCGGGCGCCCAGGCCCTGGTCGAGTTCCCCGACCGGTTCGAACGCGGCGACCGCGAACATCCAGTCCGGGACGAAGAGGTGATTGTCGGTGTAGCTGAACGCCGCCTCCACGGGAGCGCCGACGTCACTCGCGTACTTGATGTGGCCCATGAGGCCCTCCCTGCCCGATTTCGGCGGCGATCCACGGCTGCGCTAAAAGTACTACAGGTCTCCTCTTTATTAGGAGATATCCGCGAATCCGGTGCGACCTCAGTTACGCAGGAGATCGACGATGTGGGCGGCGATCGGCATGGCCGAGGTGGCCGCGGGTGACGGCGCGTTGAGCACGTGCACCATGCGGTCGGTGCGTTCGATCATGAAGTCGTGTACCAGTGTTCCGTCCCGCAGCACGGCCTGGGCGCGGATGCCCGCTTCCTTCGGCCGCAGATCGTCGAGGGTCAATTCCGGGCAGTAGCGCCGGCATTCGGCGAGATAGCCGCGTTTGAACAGCGAGTTGCGCAACTCCCGCACACCCGTTGCGAGGTGATCGCGTGCGACCCGGTGCAGGCCGCGGTAGCCGAGGACCTCGCGGGCATCGCGCAGGTTGACGCTGCCTTTGCGGTAACCCTCGCGGGCGAGCCCGAGCACCGCGTTCGGGCCCACGGTCAACCCACCGTCGATGGTCGGGCTCAGATGGACGCCGAGGAACGGCAGACTCGGATCGGGCACCGGATAGATCAGAGTGCGCACCAGGTCTTTTTGCTCCGGTGGCAGTTGGTAGTACTCGCCGCGGAAGGGCACGATGCGGAAATCCGTCGGCAGGCCCGCGAGCCGGGCCATACGGTCGGCTTGCAAGCCCGCGCAGACGACCAGCTGACCGGCGGTCCAGGAACCGGCCGGTCCGGCTACGATGACCGCGTTCCCGGTTTCGGTGAGGGACGTGACCTCCGCGCCGAGCACGATGTCACCGCCCGCTCGGCGCACCGAGTCCGCGAGTGCGGCAACGACTTTCGTGAAGTCGATAATGCCGGTGCCCGGGACGAACAGAGCGCCGGTACCGGTCACCCGGGGTTCGCGGCGGCGTAGCTCGGCGGCATCGAGCAGTTCGACTTCCACACCGTTGGTGACCGACCGCTCGTGCAGGGCCAGCATCCGCCGGTACTCCGCGGAATCGGTGGCTACCAGCAGTTTTCCGCAGACCTCGAACGGAATGTCGTGTGCGGCGGCGAATTCCTTGGTCCACTGCGCGCCCCGGCGGCACAGTTCGGCCTTCAGGCTGCCCGGTTCGTAGTAGATGCCCGAATGGATGACACCGCTGTTGTGCCCGGTCTGGTGCAGGGCCAGGGCCGGGGATTTCTCCAGCAGCACCAGGCTGGCTCCAGGATGGCGCCGCAGGATTTCGTGCGCGGTGGCGACGCCGACGATGCCGCCGCCGATCACGCAGAAGTCGTAGTTGGTGGAGGTGCCGGCTGACGTCACACGGTAATGGTGCCAGCGTTGGCCACCGGCGTCTGCTCAGCCGCCGCAGCCGATGCCGATGCGGCCGGGTCCGACGATTCGACGCGCTCCGCGGGTGCGGGGTTGCGATTCACCTGAAGCGCGTGCTCGCCGAGCACCGGGTCGGAGAACATCAAGGTGACGCCGGCGCGGGTATCGAGTTCGGTGCGCAGGCGCGTGACGCCGGCCAGTTCTTCCTGTGCGCCGAGGCCCTCGCGGACCGGGTCGGACAGCAGGATATTCGACAGCGTCGAGAACACATTGGTATCGAGCGTGATCGCGAAGGTGTTGCCGCGCACCGGCGCGACGTGCGCGCCGACATAGGCGGTCTCGCCCAGGCGCAGTGTTCCCGCGACGCCGCGGGGTGTGCTGGGTGTCGTCGAAGCGACCTGCGGCGCAACCGGTTCCGGCTCCGGCGCGGGCGGCTGGTGGAACGCGGGCAGTGGGCCATTGTTGCTGATCAACCGGATGTGCGGGGTGTCCGGCTCTGACCCGGCACCGTTCGGAGTGGATTCGCCCGGCGCGCGCACCGCGGCGGGCGGCGCTGACTCCGCATGCTGGATATCGGACATCTGACTCATGATGTAAGCGCCTGCGGCGCCGGTGAATCCGATACTCGCGGCACCGGCGAGCACGATGGCGGTATGCCGGATGACCTGGGCAGGACTGTGTGCGTGCACGATGCTCCCCTTCCCTGGGCGCCCCTGATCTCCCCTGACGACGACCCGCATCGTTGAAAGCCGTACGCCCGTCCAGGTTACGGGCCGCGACGCGGGGCGGTCGCCTTCGTGCGAGCAGGATCACAACACGCTACCCGCGAGTGTGAACTTGCGAAGGCGCGGAGTTGCCGCCGGCATGTTTCTGGAAGGCGTCCGGCGGGTAAATAGGGGGGTAGTCGGCGAGCGTCATCCTCGACTGCCACATCGAGACACCCGGCCAACGGCGTCCGGCCAACGCGAACGGCGCACCCAAGTGTGATGCTCGCCGGCTCCCGAATTTTTCGGATCGGGGGCCGGGTGGCTCCGGCCGGATTTCGCGTCCGGCCGGTTACCTGTTCAGCTGAACTGACCCGCTTTTCGGCCGGTTCCGGTGGGTCCGGCGAAGGCCTGCGCGATGCTCAGCCAGTGCTCGGCGTCCGCGCCGTGCGTTTCCAGCGCGAGATCGGCGCGATGCCGGCGTTGCGTCACCAACAGGCAGAAATCCAAGGCCTTCCCCGTGATTCGCTGCGCCGCGTCGTCCGGGCCCCAGGTCCACACCGAACCGTCCGGAGCGTCGAGTTGCACCCGGAATTCCGCGGCGGGCGGCGTCTCGCCCCGCACCTGGTAGGCGAAGTTCCTGGTCCGGACGCCGATGTGCGCGATATTGCGTAGCCGCGCCGTCGGGGTGCGGGAGGCGCCGAGCGCGTCGGCGACATCTTGGCCGTGTGCCCAGGTCTCCATGATGCGGGCGGTGATCATCGACGCCGCGCTCATCGGCGGCCCGAACCAGGGCAGCTTGGTTCCGGCGGGCACCGCGCGCAAGGCGTCGAGCAGCCCGGTTCGGCCGCGGCGCCAGCGCTCGAGTAGTTCGGCCGGCGGTGCCGTGGCGGCTTCCGCCGCGGCTTCGTCGACGAAGGTGAGCGCTTTCGGCCCGGCCTCGGTCACCAGGGTCGTGAAGCGTGCGGCGTCGGCGGCGGCGAGGGTGGCGACCTCGTCGGTCCAGGCCAGGTGCCCGATCTGATGCGCGATGGTCCAGCCTTCGGCGGGCGTGTGCCGTGCCCACTCGGCCGGCGCCAGCGGGGCAACCAGGGATTCCAGGTCCCCGCATTCCGCGGCGAAATCGCCGAGCAGCGCCTCTAGATCAGCCATGCCGCTCAGCATCGCAGCGGGCCTCTAAAAATGCAAGCACGCGTGCTTGTTTATTGGCGGTCGCCGCTCACCAACCGAAAAGAACCAGGTGCGCCGCGCCGACGACCAGCCCGAGCAGCGCACCGTGCAGGTACAACAGCCACGCGTCCTGCTCCACCGAGGCATAGAACATCTCCATGAACTCCCCCGGGCTCAGCTGCTGCAGCTTGCGCGCGGCGAACTCGTCGATCTTCGTGGCCTGCTCGCGCGCGAACTCCTCGTCGGCGATCATGCTCGGCGCCAAACCCACCGCGGCACCGGCCGCGCCGACCTTCAGATTGTCGAACTGCCGCTTGCCCAGCGCCGCCCGCACCATCGACTTGGTGGGGCCCAGCTGCCGGTGGATCTCCTCGGCGACCAGCCGCTCGATCAGTTGCCGGGTCTTGTCGCCGTTGGGCCCGTCGAGCAGCTCGGTCGCCAGGTTCGGCAGTGTCAGCACCTGGTAGGCCAGGATGCGCGCGAGATCCGTCGCCGCCTGCGGCTGCCGCTTGGCCAGCAGCGCCTGCCGCCACAGATACCGGTAGCGCGGCTGCGGATCGCCCGGTTCGAACACCATCTTGACCGCGATGACATTGACGAGCACCCCGATCGCCGCCGAGCTGGCCAGCACGATCACCCACGCGGGCAGCCAGCCGAGGACCGGAACCTCGTGATGCACATGCAGATACAGCGCCAGCAGCAGGCCGAACGGCGCGCCGAGCAAGCCGATCCGCACCATGAACTTCAGCTCCGGGGCCGCGATGGTGGTGGTGAGGTCCTTGAGGATGCCGGGGTTGTCCTGCAGATACCGGATGACGAAGCTCTTGATGTCGATGAGCTGGTCGATATTGTCGCCGAGCGTCTCGAAGGCGCGCTCGCACAGCGCGGGCAGTTCCTTGTCGATGCGCTGGTAGATGACCTGCTTGACCTGCCGCGGCACCGATCGCCACAGGTCCGGGTTCTCCCGGTACATGATCTCGTCGACGATGGGCCGCACCTGCGCGCGCGCCAGTTCGGCGATGTAGTCGGCGATACCGTCGAGGTCGAGTTCGTGGATGAAATCGCGCGGGCTGCCGATCCGCATCAGTGCCTTGTCGACGCAGATGCTGGCCATCTTCTCCGCCCGCGCCGGAATGAAGCCCTGGAAGCCGAGCCGGCGGCCGTCACCGGAGAAGGTGGGCAGCACCTGCACCCGGCGCGGGAAATACGGATACAGCAGGTGCAGGCCGGGAATCCGGACGCCGCGAAACCGCACCGGCCAGAACAGCATCAGCACGCCGGTCCAGTTGGTGAGCCAACCGGCCAGCGCGCTGAAGATCGGGAAGGTGATCAGCTCGACCACGAGCTTGGATTGGCCGGTGAGCTGCTCCCAGTCGATGAACACGCCGGAGGCGAGTGTCGCCATCGTGGGATCCCCCTAGAGCCTGACCTGAGAACTTAAGGCCCCAACAGTCTCATTGCCTTCGCGGGAGTGTCAACGCGGGCCGCGACGTGCGGATACGTTCCGTAACCCCACACCCGGTCGATCACCCGGGCGCCGCTCCGCCGCAGGTCGCGAGCACGATCTATCGATCACTGCCGGACCTGGAGTGTGTCGACGATCCGGTCCAACTGCTCCAGCGTCGCGTTGTCGCCGTGCAGCACCAGGGTCACCACCAGATTCTTGTTGCCGAGGATCGCGCAGACGCCTTTGGCTTCGATGCCGCGGCACACCGGCCCGGCGAAACCATGGTCGTTCCCGATTTTCTCGCCCCCGTCCCATTCGGCGGGAAAGCCTTCGACGCCCAGCACTTTCAGCCGCCGGGCCGCCGCGTCGGCGAAGTCGGTCACGCCGTTGCCGACGTGTACCGCGAGCACCGCGTCGTCCCTGGTCAGCAGTGCGGCGGCGGCGTCGCCGGTGGGCCGGCGTTGCCAGCCGTCGACGCCGGCGAAGCCGACGGTGTCGGGATCCGCGCCGATGGCGGTGAGATCGATCACCGAGTCCCGTGCGGTTTCCCGGTCCGGGACGGCCATCGCCAGGATGGCCGGGACGGCGATCAGCGCGGCCACCACCGCGAGCACGACGGCGGCGACTCTCCAGTCCTGGCGGCGCGGCGGCGGGGTGCGCAGGGCATCCGCCATTCGGACGGCCGGATCTCGCCAAGCGGGATCCGGATCCCAATTTTCGTGTGGCACGCCAGTGCTCATGTCAACGCTCCGCTCAGCTTCTATCGCGTTATCCAACCGAAGAAACTGGCCCTAACCTGCGGCTCAGTGACGCCAACCCTAGGGCAGCCGGATGGTCATTCCGGTGAGCGACGCGGCACGGCGGCGGTCGCGTATTCGCCGACAGCGAACGTGGGCGCGGACTCGGAACAAACTCGAAACCGGTGGGGTTGAGTAGGCATCGCTCAACTTTTGGAAGGTGCGAACTAGTGACTACACCTCAGAACCTGCCGGTGCTGTTCCTCACCGATCCGATCGTGCTGCCGGGCATGGTCGTGCCCATCGAACTCGACGAAGCCGCGCAGGCCGCGATCGACGCCGCGCGCGCCGCCAAGGCGGATCAGGTGCTCATCGCACCGCGGCTGGACAACGGCTATGCCTCCTACGGTGTGGTCGCCACCATCGAACAGGTCGGGCGGATGCGCGGCGGCGCGCCCGCCGCGGTCCTCAAGGCCGAACGCCGGGCCAAGATCGGGCACGGAGTGACCGGGCCGGGCGCCGCGCTGTGGGTCGAGGCCGAACCGGTCGAATCCGGCGCGGCCGACGGACGCACCAAAGAGCTTGCGGCCGAATACAAGAAGCTCGTGGTCTCGGTGCTGCAGCGGCGGGAAGCCTGGCAGATCATCGACGCCGTCAATCAGCTCGACGACCCCTCCGCGATCGCCGACACGGCGGGCTACGCCTCCTACCTGACCGCCGAGCAGAAGCGAGAACTGCTCGAAACCCCGGACACCGCAGCACGTTTGACCTTGCTGATCGACTGGACCAAGGCGCATATCGCCGAGGCCGAGGTCACCGAGAAGATCAGCGACGAGGTCCGGGAGAACCTGGAGAAGACCCAGCGGGAATTCCTGCTGCGCCAGCAGCTCAACGCGATTCGCAAGGAACTCGGCGAGGACGAACCCGACGGCGCCGACGACTACCGGACCCGCGTCGAACAGGCCGACCTGCCCGCCGACGTGCGCGAAGCGGCACTGCGCGAGGTGAGCCGGCTGGAGCGGGCCAGCGATCAGAGCCCGGAAACCGGGTGGATCCGCACCTGGCTGGACACCGTCCTGGAATTGCCGTGGTCGGTGAAAACCGAAGACAGCACCGACATCTCGGCGGCGCGTGCGGTGCTGGACGCCGACCACCACGGGCTGGACGAGGTCAAGGACCGCATGGTCGAGTACCTGGCCGTGCGCGCCCGTCGCGCCCAGCGCGGGCTCGACGTGGTCGGCGGTCGCGGCTCCGGCGCGGTGCTGGTGCTCGCCGGTCCGCCCGGGGTCGGCAAGACCTCGCTCGGTGAGTCCGTGGCGCGGGCGCTGGGCCGCAAGTTCGTGCGTGTCGCCCTCGGCGGCGTGCGCGACGAAGCCGAGATCCGCGGCCACCGGCGCACCTACGTGGGCGCGCTGCCGGGCCGGATCGTGCGCGCGATGAAGGAAGCGGGATCGATGAATCCCGTTGTGCTGCTGGACGAGATCGACAAGGTCGGCGCGGACTTCCGCGGTGATCCGGCGGCGGCCCTGCTCGAGGTGCTCGACCCCGCGCAGAACCACACCTTCCGCGACCACTACCTGGACTTCGACCTGGACCTGTCCGACGTGCTGTTCATCGCCACCGCGAACGTGGTGGAGTCCATCCCCGGCCCGCTGCTGGACCGGATGGAGCTGATCACCGTCGACGGGTACACCGAGGAGGACAAGGTCGCCATCGCGCGTGACTTCCTGGTGCCGCGGCAGTTGGAGCGCAACGCGCTGACCGCCGAGGAGGTTTCGATCAGCGAGGCGGCGCTGCGGGAGATCGCGGCGAACTACACCCGCGAGGCGGGTGTCCGCCAGATGGAGCGGTTGGTCGCGAAGGCCCTGCGCAAGGCGGCCACTCGGCTCGCCGAGACGGCTGGCCTGGGCTACGACGCCGAACTGGGCTACGACGCGGTCGAGACCGGTTCGCAGGCAACGACTCTAGCCATCGATATCGACGACCTGAAGGACTACCTGGGCCGTCCGCGCTTCACCCCGGACGGAGTGGAACGCACCTCGGTCCCCGGCGTCGCGACGGGTTTGGCGGTGACGGGTATGGGTGGCGACGTCCTCTACATCGAGGCCAACGCCGCCGAGGGCGACCGCGCCCTCACCCTGACCGGTCAGCTCGGCGACGTCATGAAGGAGTCGGCGCAGATCGCCCTCACCTACGTGCGCTCGCACCTGGAGGAGATCGGCATCGAGCCGAAGGTGCTGGACCGCAACATCCACATCCACTTCCCGGCGGGCGCGGTGCCCAAGGACGGTCCGTCCGCGGGCGTCACCATGGTCACCGCCCTGGTGTCGCTGGCGCTGGGCCGGCAGGTGCGCGCGGATGTCGGCATGACCGGCGAGGTCACGCTGAACGGCCGGGTCCTGCCGATCGGCGGCGTCAAGCAGAAGCTGATGGCCGCCCAGCGCAACGGACTGAAGACGGTCTTCATCCCGGCGCGCAACGAGCCGGATCTGGATGACGTCCCCGCCGAAGTCCTTGCCGCGCTGGATGTCCGGCCCGTCGCGGACGTGGCGGACATCCTGGCCTACGCCATCGAGCCGGTGCGCGAAGCGTCGCTGACCGCGCCGAAGTTCGCGGCGACCGCCTGATCGGACCGAATCGGGCCGGGCACGGAATTCACCGTGCCCGGCCCGTTCTCGTTCAGTTGCCCGTTCTCGTTCAGTTGCCGTTGTCGGCGAGAGCGCGTTCGACCGAGCGGGTGGTGCCCTGCGCGACGGCGCACAGCACGGGCTCGGAATCGGTTGTCTCGGCGTAGATCTCACAGCTGACGACGGCCTGCCGCCGGGTCGCGCCGGTGACCTTCGCTTCGACGCGCAGGCGGGCGCCCGAGGCGGGACGCAGGTAGGTGATGCTGAAGCCGCCGGTCAGCACGTTCGCGCCGAGTACGGTGCCGGCGGCGAAGGTCAGCGCGTTGTCCGCGGCGTAGGCCAGCACTCCCCCGTGCACGAAGCCGAACTGCTGACCGAGTTCCGGGCGGATGGGGATGATCAGGGTGGCCGCGCCGTCGCCGAAGGCGGTGATCTCGGTGCCGACCAATTGGGCGAACGGCTGGGCGTCCAGAACCTGCTGGGCGAGTGCGTGATTCAAGACGGTCGTGTCGGTCATCGGGACAGCTCCTGGGTGTGTCGGGCAGGGTTTCAGCGGTCGTCGGCGCGGAGCGAGACCCAGGCGGCGTCGGCCAGCTCTTTGCCGACATCCTTGGGCGAGGTGCGCATATCGCCGCCGAGCCATTGGCGGGCGTACTCCTGGGCCGGGCCGAGCCACAGCGCGTAGACGAGGTCGAATTCCAGATCGCGGACCGCGCCGTAGCGCGCGTGCGTGCGCCACCAGCGATACACGTTGGCGAAGAATTCCCGGTTGCTGTCGCTCTCGCGCACGCCGGGCGGGCGTGACGAGGTGAGCACCTTCGCGCGGTACTGGTTTTCGGTGACCCAGCGCAAGTGCTCGCGTACGCCCGCGGTGACGCCCTCTTGCGCGTCGGTGCTCTGCCCGACCGCGACCCAGAAGTGCTCCTGATAGTCGGCCAGCGCATGCGCCCATACCTGGCGGTACAGCTCGGCCTTGTCCGGGAAGTGGTGGTACAGCGCTCCCACGCTGGCCCCCGCCGCATCGCGGATCTGCGTCAGGGTCGCATCGAGGGCGCCGCGTTCGGCGAACTGCCGCTCGGCTGCCAACAGCAACCGATCTCGAATCTTCATGACCAGAATCTAGTTCTGTTTCGCGCAGCCGCGCAAGGGCGGGCGAGGTATTGGTTCTCGGGGTGAGCTGCGTATTCGCGCCTGTTCGCCCGTGCATGCGGTAAGACGGAGATATGGCCAGATGGCTGCTGCATGTCGATCTCGACCAGTTCCAAGCGGCGGTGGAGTTCCGCCGTCACCCCGAACTGCGCGGTCAGCCGGTCATCGTCGGCGGCAACGGCGATCCGAGCGAGCCGCGCAAGGTGGTGACCTGCGCCTCCTATCCGGCACGGGCCTACGGTGTGCGCGCGGGAATGGCTCTGCGGTCCGCGCAGCGTAAATGCCCCGAGGGCGTCTTCCTGCCGCTCGACATGGTGGCCTACGAGGAAGCCTCCGAGGAGGTGATGTCGCTGCTGCGCACCTTCCCGGGCCGGGTCGAGGTGTGGGGCTGGGACGAGGCCTTCCTCGCCGCCGACACCGATGACCCCGAACAACTCGCCACCGCCATCCGCGCCGCCATCGCCGAGTTGGAGCTCACCTGCTGTATCGGCATCGGCGACAACAAGCTCACCGCCAAATTGGCCACCGGGTTCGCCAAGTCGGTGAGCAAGTCCGACGCCCCGGCGGCCGGAGACGGCACCGGCCTGTTCCGTCTCACCGCCGCGAACTGGACCGAGGTGATGGCGCACCGCCCGACCTCGGCGCTGTGGGGCGTCGGCAAACGCATCGCCGCCCGCATGTCCGAACTCGGCATCGAAACCGTCGGCGATCTGATGGCTGCCGATCGGCAGCGGCTCGCCGCCGAGTTCGGCCCGAATACCGGGCCTTACCTCTGGGTGCTGGGCCACGGTAAAGGCGACACCGATGTGGTCACCGAGCCGCGAGTTCCGGTGGGGCGCAGCAAGTCCGAGACCTTCCCGCACGACCTGACCGAGCGCGCCGAGATCCGCGCCCAGGTCGCCCGCCTGGCCACCGAGGTCGCCGAGGAGATGGCCGCGGCCGGCCGCACGCCGTTCCGCGTCTCGGTCACGGTGCGCAGCAACACCTTCTACACCCGGAGCAAACAGGCCAAACTGCCTGAGCCGACCAACGACGTCACCGTCATCGTCGAGACGGCCGTCCGGATTCTGGACCGCTTCGAGCTCGAGCGCCCGGTCCGGCTGCTCGGTGTCCGCCTCGAACTGTTGCCCGAATAGCGTTCAGCGCCACCGGTGTACCACCGCGACCGACCGGCCGGCGAAGTCCGCCGCCGTCACCGCCAGCCGCCAGCCGCCGTACGCGCTGTCCTGCAGGAAGCCCTCGCAGGTATCGACATCGACCCAGGAGCCGTCAGGTAGTAGACAGGTGACCGCGCCGATGTCGGAGAGCTGATTCCACGCGTCGACCCAACGCATTTCGATTTCCGCGGCGGCGATTCGGTCCGCAGGATCTTGGTGCGTCATGCGACCACACTAGGTTTCCCCGAAGGTCTTCTCCACCGATGGAATCCCGGCACAGCACCGTCGGCACTCGTATGCTCGAGACCATGGAGTTCTGGGCGATGGTGGCGCACCGGTCGGATAACGGCATCGAGTTGGCGCGGGAGAAGGTCGGCGAGGAATTCCTCGGACCGGGCACCGTGCTGGTCAAAGTGCATTACTCGAGTGCGAACTTCAAGGACGGACTCGCGGTCACCGAGGGTGGCGGCGTGGTCCGGAACTACCCGATCGTGCCGGGTATCGATCTCACCGGTGAGGTCGTCAGCTCCGAGGACGATCATTTCGTCCCGGGTGATCTGATCGTCGCGCACGGCTACGACATCGGCGTCGCGCACCACGGCGGTTTCGCCGAGTACGCGCGCGTCCCGGCGGAGTGGGTGGTGAAGCTGGACGGCTTGACCCCCCGCGAGGCCGCCGCCCTCGGCACCGCCGGATTCACCGCGGCCATGAGCGTGCAGGAACTGCTGAACCGCGGGCTCACTCCCTCCGACGGCGCGGTGCTGGTCACCGGCGCGACGGGCGGGGTGGGCAGTGTCGCGGTCGACATCCTCGCCGGTCTCGGCTTCGAGGTCGTCGCCTCCACCGGCAAAAAGGATGCCGCGGAACTGCTTTCCGAACTCGGCGCCGCCGAGGTGATCGGCCGGCTGCCCGAAGACCCCGATGCCGCGCTGCGTCCGCTGGCCAAAGCCCGCTGGTCCGCCGCGGTCGACAGCGTCGGCGGAAAATCGCTCGCCTATGTGCTGAGCTCCATCGCCTACGGCGGCACGGTCGCGGTCAGCGGCCTCACCGGGGGTCCCGATCTGCCTGCCACCGTGCTGCCGTTCATCTTGCGCGGCGTCGCCCTGTTCGGCATCGACTCCGTCCACTTCCCGATCGACCAGCGCCGCGACCTGTGGACCAGGCTCGGAAAAGAACTGAAACCCCGGCACCTTTCCGCCATCGAGAACCTGGCCCCCGTCACCGAGGCGCCCGAGGTATTGCGCGCCATCCAAGCCGGTTCCCATTCCGGCAGAACAGTTCTGGCTGTCGCCGGCGCCTTCTGAAGACAGCACGAGGCCCGGCCTGCACGGCCGGGCCTCGTGTTTTCTCTTGGGCTACCGCGCGATTGCCAGCTCGCGGGTTTCCCGCATCGCTTCCGGTGCCGTCTTGTTGCCTCGCATGACGAACAGGGCCAGGATCGCGGCGGCCAGCACGCCAACGCCGCCGGCGAGGAAACTGGTGGTCATGCCGCTGGCGAAAGCCGTTCGGGCGGTGTCGATCAGCGCCGCGTCGCCGGTACCGGCGGCCACCGCGAAGGCGTCACCGATGGAGCGGCGGGCGGCCTCCGGTGCGTCCTCGGGCATGGCTCTGGTGAAGCCGCTGGCGAGAATCGAGCCGAGCACCGCGATGCCCAGCGCCGCGCCGGCCTGCTGGATGGTGTCGTTCAGGGCGGAGCCCGCACCGGCCTGCTCCTCCGGGACCGCGCTCATCAGGGCGGCGATAGCGGCGGGTTGAGCGAAACCGGCACCGGCGCCGAGGACGACCAGGGCGACGGCGACCAGGGTGAACCCGCTGTCGGCCCGCAGACTCGACAGCAGACCCAGACCAACGGTGGTGATCAACATGCCGGTGACGGCGAGGGCCCGGTTGCCCAGCGTCGCGCCCAGCCCGGCGCCGAGGCCGTTGCAGAGGATCGAGGCCAGCAGCATCGGGATCAGCGCCAGCCCGGCCTCGGTGGGCGAGTAGCCGAGGACGAACTGCAGGTACTGCGTCAGCACCAGCAGAATGCCGCCGTTGGCGACCTGCACGAGAGTCAGCGACAGGCTGCCGCCGGCGAAGTCGCGGTCCCGGAACAGGTGCAGTGGCACCATCGGTTCGGCGACGCGCTTTTCCCAGGCGATGAACGACACCAGGCTGAGGACGGCAATGGTGAGCGTGATCAGGGTGCTCGCGTGATCGAAGCCGCCCGCGGGGAATTCGATGATGGTCCAGACCAGGGCCGTCATGCCGACCATGGACAGCACCGCGCCCGGCACGTCCGGTTTCGTTTGCGGCCCTTTGGATTCCGGCATCAATACCAGTGCCGCGACGATGGCGATGATCGCCACCGGGATGTTGATCGAGAACGCCGCGCCCCACCAGAAGTGCGCGATCAGCACGCCGCCCAGCACCGGACCGGCGATCAGACCGAGCACCGACGCGGCGCTCCACGCCGCCATCGCTTTACGGCGCTCCTGGTCGTCGAACACGGTGATCAGGATGGACAGGGTGCTCGGCAGCACCAGCGCGCCACCGATGCCCATCACGGTGCGGGCCACGATCATCTCGATCGAGCTGTCGGCCAGGGTCGCGCCGAATGAGGCCGACCCGAACAGCGCCAAGCCGATGATCATCACCCGGCGGCGGCCGAACCGGTCGGCCAAGCCGCCCGCGGTGAGCAGCAGCCCCGCGAACACCAGGATGTAGGAATCCAGGATCCACTGGATGTCCTGTGCGCCGGCACCGAGATCCTCGGCCAGCGGCGGCACCGCCACGGCCAAGACGAAATTGTCGATGACCAGGACCAGGGTGCTCAGGCACAGCACCACCAGAATCCACCAGCGCTTGGGGTTGCGGGTGTCGATCGCGTCCATCGGAAACTCTTCTCTCGCAGTGTTGCGTACGCTGTTTGCGTGTTGCGAACACTGTATGCATCATTTTGGGACGTTCGCAAGTGCGAACATCGTGCGCTAGGCTGGCCGAAACGGAAGGAGACTCGATGCCCAGCGAGAAGCCGCAGGTGGAATCGGTGTGGACGCGCCCGCGCAAAGGCCGGGACCAGCCCGCCCTCACCCGCGAGCACATCGTCGCGGAGGCCGTCGCGCTGCTGGACGCGGAGGGCATGGAGGCGCTGACCATGCGCCAGCTGGGCGCGCGCCTCAACGCCGGCGCCACCTCCCTCTATCGGCACGTTGCCAACCGCGACGAACTGATCGAGCTGGTGGTGGACGAGGTCTACGGCGAGATCGCCGTCCCCGGGATTTGCAACCCCGACGAATGGCGTGGTGCCACAGTGCAATTCGCGGCCAACATGCGGGCAATGATTCTGCGCCATCCCTGGATGGCCGGCACGCTCAGCCAGGTGGGCCTGTCCCACCTGGGCCCCAACGTCACCCGCATGACCGACCGCATGATCGCCCTGTTCCAGGCGGGCGGCTTCACGCCCGGCGAAGTGGGCGATGCCATCAGCGCGCTGAGCTCCTACGTCGTCGGCAGCAGCGTCAGCGAAGCCGCCTGGCTCACCGCCATCGCCCGCTCCGGCGGCACCGAAGCCGAACTGGTCGCCGGTCTGCGCCCCGCCGTCGAGCAGGCCGCCGCCGAATTCCCCCGTCTCACCGCCGATCTCGCCACCGAGAACTGGGACCAGGACCCGGCCGAAGTCCGCGACCGCAAATTCACCTACGGCCTGGACCGTCTGCTCGACGGGCTCGATCCCCGCCGCAACCACTGAAACGTCAATCGCGCACAGCCGAACGCGGCCCCGCCCATGCCATGGGCGGGGCCGCGTTGCGGGTTGCGGTCAGGCCGCGACTTCGACCGTGTCGTCGGCGAATTGGGTGCGGTACAGCTCGGCGTAACGGCCTTCGGCGGCGAGTAGCTCGGTGTGTGTGCCGCGTTCCACGATGCGGCCGTCTTCCAGGACGACGATGAGGTCGGCGGCGCGGATGGTGGACAGGCGATGGGCGATCACCAGGGCGGTGCGCCCGTCGAGAGCTTCGGAAAGAGCTTCCTGGACAGCGGCTTCCGAGGTGGAGTCCAGCGAGGCCGTCGCCTCGTCGAGGATGACCACCCGCGGCTGCTTGAGCAGCAGACGGGCGATGGTGAGGCGCTGGCGTTCGCCGCCGGAGAGGCGGTATCCGCGTTCGCCGACCACGGTGTCCAGACCGTCCTGGAGCGAGGCCACCAGATCGCCCAGCCGGGCGCGCTCCAGGGCGTCCCACAGCTGCGCTTCGGTGGCTTCCGGACGGGCCAGCAGCAGATTCGAGCGGATCGAATCGTGGAACAGATGGCCGTCCTGGGTGACCAGGCCGACGGTGTCGCGCAACGACGCCGTGCTCAGCTGGCGGACGTCAGTGCCGTTCAGGCGCACCGCGCCACTGTCTACGTCGTACAGCCGGGAGACCAGTTGCGCCACAGTCGATTTACCGGCGCCGGAGGAGCCGACCAGCGCGACCAGCTGGCCGGGTTCGGCGCGCAGCGACACATTGTGCAGGACGTCCACACCGCCTCGGGTATCCAGCGTGGCGACCTCCTCCAGCGAGGCCAGCGACACCTTGTCGGCGGAGGGGTAACCGAAGGTCACGTCGTCCAACTCCACGGCCACCGGGCCCTCGGGCACCGGCACCGCGCCGGGCGCTTCCTCGATCAACGGCTTCAGGTCCAGCACCTCGAAGACCCGCTCGAAGCTCACCAGCGCGGCCATGATCTCCATCCGGGCGCTCGCGAGTGCGGTGAGCGGGGTGTACAGCCTGGTCAGGAGCAGCGAAAGAGCCACCACCGCACCGGCATCCAGTTGTCCGCGCAGCGCGTACCAGCCGCCGAGGCCGTATACCAGGGCGAGGGCCAGGGCCGAGACCAACGTCAGCGAGGTGACGAAGACCGTCTGCAACATGGCGGTGCGGACTCCGATATCGCGGACCCGGCGGGCGCGCAGCGCGAACTCGTCCGATTCCTGCGTGGGCCGCCCGAACAGCTTCACCAGCGTGGCGCCGGGCGCGGAGAACCGCTCGGTCATCTGGGTGCTCATCGCCGCATTCAACTTCGCCGCCTCCCGCTGCAGCGTGGCGAGCCGGTTGCCCATGCGCCGGGCGGGAATGACGAACACCGGCAGCAACAACAGCGCGAGCAGGGTGATCCGCCAGGAGATGGTCAGCATCACGCCCAGGGTGAGCGCCAGCGTGACCAGGTTCGCGACCACGCCGGACAAGGTGTCGCTGAAGGCGCGCTGCGCCCCGATCACGTCATTGTTCAAGCGGCTGACCAGCGCGCCCGTGCGAGTGCGAGTGAAGAACGCGATCGGCATCCGCTGTACGTGATCGAACACCGCGGTGCGCAGATCCAGGATCAGGCCCTCCCCGATGCGGGAGGACAGCCAGCGGGTACCGACCCCGAGTGCGGCGTCGAACAGCGCGAGTACGCCGATGATCAGGGCGAGCACGACCACGACCCGCGGCGCCGCACCGCCGACAATGCTGTTGACGACACGGCCGGCCAGCACCGGCGTGGCCACCGCGAGCAGCGCCGACACCACGCTGAAGACCAGGAATACCGCGATCCGCGCTCGATGCGGCTGCGCGAATCCGAGAATCCGCTTGGCGGTCGCCAGGCTGAACGGACGCTGCTCGTCGGGCGCGTTCATTCGCCGATACATCTGGCTGTACGCCACCGATTCGATATTCACGCTCGCACTCCCTCTCACTCCCGGCCCATTCAAGCCGGTAGCACCGACACTAGAACCTAAACATTGGTTCAGATCAACCCATTCCCCCAGGCCCCGGGTCCTGTCGAACCTAACGGCGCGCCCGTCGACAAGGGAGACCCTGCTACTACCACCCATATCGATGGTCTGTGTTGTCGCCGACCACGTCGGCGGGACAGGCTTAGGCTGGCGGGGTGAGCGAGCTGGATCGGATCGTCGAGGCGTTGCGCGAGCGGGTCGGCTGCGCGGTCGATCTGTCGGCGCGGCGGCGCGCGGAGTATTCCTCCGACGCTTCGAACTACCGGGTGCTGCCCGCTGCGGTGGTCTTCCCCCGTGAAGCCGACGATGTGGCGGCGACGCTCGAATTCGCCCGGGACAATGGGCTTTCGCTGACCGCGCGCGGCGCGGGGACGTCGGTGGCGGGCAACGCGATCGGCGACGGAATCATCCTGGATTTCAGCCGATACATGAATCGAGTGCTGGAACTGGATCCGGAACGGCGGACAGCCCGGGTGCAGCCCGGAGTGGTGCTGTCGGCGTTGCAGCGCGAGGCGGGAGCGCACGGGTTGCGGTTCGGGCCGGATCCGTCGACCCAGAACCGGTGCACGCTCGGCGGGATGATCGGCAACAACGCCTGCGGACCGCGGGCCGTCGCCTGGGGACGTACTTCGGACAACGTGCGTGAACTGCGCATCCTCGACGGCACCGGCGCGGATCGCGGGCTCGGCGACGACCTGACCGTCGTGCCCGGTCTACCGGAATTCACGCGGGCGAATCTGGCCGTGCTGCGCACCGATCTGGGCCGGTTCGACCGGCAGGCTTCCGGATACGGGCTGGAACATCTTCTGCCGGAGCGCGGTTCGTCGATCGCCAAGGCGTTCGCCGGTTCCGAGGGCACCTGTGGTGTGCTGCTCGAGGCCACCGTCGACCTGGTCGCGCTGCCCGGGGCCACCGTATTGACGGTGCTCGGATACGACGACATGGCCGCCGCCGCCGACGATGTCGCGGCCGTCATGCGCTGCGAGCCGATC
The DNA here is from genome assembly GCF_017875645.1 of Nocardia goodfellowii. Taxonomy (NCBI): domain Bacteria; kingdom Bacillati; phylum Actinomycetota; class Actinomycetes; order Mycobacteriales; family Nocardiaceae; genus Nocardia; species Nocardia goodfellowii. Next base: position 1,430,986 of record NZ_JAGGMR010000001.1, read on the forward strand.
GCCGTCGAGGGCATCGACGCCCGATTGGTCGACATCGTGCGCGCACACCGGGGGACAGTTCCGGAACTACCGCGCGGCGGCGGCTGGTTGTTCGTGGAAACCGCGGGCGACAGCGCCGAGCAGGCCTGGGCTGCCGCCGCCGGACTGTGCGAAGCGGCGAACGCGCTCGACTCCCGCATCGTCGCCGAACCCGCTGAGGCAGCGGCACTCTGGCGAATCCGCGCCGACGGGGCCGGACTCGCCGGACGCACACCGGACGGGAAACCGGCGTGGCCCGGCTGGGAGGACGCCGCCGTCCCGCCCGAACATCTGGGCGCGTACCTGCGCGACTTCGCCGACCTCACCCGCGAGCACGGTGTCGACGGCCTGCTCTACGGCCACATCGGCGACGGCTGTATCCACGTACGTCTCGACCTGCCGATCGCCGAGGCACCACAACGCTTCCGCGCCTTCCTGTTCGACTCGGCCGAGCTGGTCGTCCGCTACGGCGGCTCGCTGTCCGGTGAACACGGTGACGGTCGCGCCCGCTCGGAGTTGTTGCCCGTCATGTACTCCCGAGCAGTGCTCGACGTATTCGCCGGATACAAAGCACTGTTCGATCCGGACAATGTGCTCAACCCCGGCGTGCTGGTGGCCCCCCGGCCGCTCGACGCCGACCTGCGGGTGGCCGGCTTGCCGAGGGTCCCGCTCGCCGACGGTTTCGCCTACCCGCATGACGAGGGCGACCTCGCCACCGCGGTGCACCGCTGCGTCGGCGTCGGAAAGTGCCGGGCGGACAACAGCTCCGCGGGCGGTTTCATGTGCCCGTCCTTTCTCGCGACCGCCGACGAGAAGGACAGCACCCGCGGCCGGGCCCGGGTGCTGCAGGAGGTCGTGCGCGGCGCCCTGCCCTGGGACTCCCCCGCCGTCGCGGAATCCCTGGACTTGTGCCTGTCCTGCAAGGCTTGTCGTTCCGACTGCCCCGCGGGCGTCGACCTCGCCACCTACAAATCCGAGGCGCTGCACCGTCGCTACCGGGGCCGCCTGCGCCCGGTCGACCACTACACCCTCGGCCGGCTCCCCCGCTGGCTGGCCCTGGCGACCCGCGTGCCGCGGTTGGCCAATGCCCTATCCGAAATCCGCTGGTTGCGCCGAATCGGCCTGCGCGCCGCCGGCATCGACCCCCGTCGCGAGATCCCCCGGCTCGCCGATCGCAGTTTCCGCCGTCACTACCAGCAAAATCCCACCTTGGGGGCCGGTTCCGATAGCCAGCGAGATCCGGTGGCGCAGCCGGAGATCATGCTGTGGGTCGACACCTTCACCGATGCCTTCGACCCCGAAATCGCTCTGGCCGCAGTCCGATTGATCGAATCGCTCGGATTCCGGGTGCGCGTGCCGGATCGCCGGCTGTGCTGTGGATTGACGTGGATAAGTACCGGCCAGCTGGACGGAGCCCGGGCGCGATTGCGCACGACGCTGGACGAACTCGACGAGCACGTGCGCGGCGGCGGCATCGTGCTCGGGTTGGAGCCGTCCTGCACCGCTGTGCTGCGCGCCGATCTCCCGGAACTGCTCCCGGACGACCCGCGGGCCGCCCGGACCGCCGCGGCCATCCGCACGCTCGCGGAATTCCTTGCGGCACAATCCGACTGGCGTCCTCCGGTCCGGGAAGGCGCGGAGGTGGTGGTGCAGCCCCATTGTCACCAGCACGCGGTACTGGGTTTCCAGGCCGACCGGGAGCTGCTGGCCCGCATGGGTGTACGCGTACGGGAGATCGCCGGATGCTGCGGCCTGGCCGGAAATTTCGGTATGCAGCAGGGTCATTACGACGTGTCGGTGCAGGTCGCGGCGAACGGTCTGCTGCCCGCCCTACAGGCGGACGCGACGGCCACACTGCTCGCGGACGGCTTCTCGTGCCGTACCCAAGCCGAGCAGCTGGCGGGCCGCGAGGGCGTGCACCTGGCCCAGTTCCTGCTGGACGACCAGCTGCCGAACGGCAGCGTGCCGGGCGGAATCGAGTAACGACCGGCAAGCCCTGCTGATCGAGATCGTTATCGTCACCGGCACTTCGCCCGTCAGCCCGGTGTCTGGATCACCGGACGAGCCGGGCAGAATGGGGCCGTGCGCGAACAGGCGGCGGTTGCCGAATCCGGCCTGGTCCGGACGGTGACTTCGGCCCGTCCGGTCGATCTCGCCCACACCATTGCCCCGCTGGGCCGGGGGCCGGGTGATCCTTGCCACATCACCGCCGGTGACGGCAGCTACTGGCATGCCTCGCGCCTGCTGTCCGGCCCGGTGACCTACCGCCTCAGCCAGCCCGACAGACATTCCGTGCGGGCGAGCGCCTGGGGTCCCGGAGCCGACGAATTCCTGGACCGGCTCGAGCACCTGCTCTGCTTGGACGAGGACGTATCCGGTTTCGTCCCCGAGCACCCGAAACTGGCCGACGCGCACCGCCGCTACCCGGGTCTGCGCATGCTCCGCACCGGCTTGGTTTTCGAAGCGCTGGTCCCCGCGGTACTGGAGCAAAAGGTGCACACCAAATCGGCGCGGGCCTCTTGGCGCGCCCTGGTCCGGAAATTCGGCGAACCGGCGCCCGGCCCCGCTCCGGCCGGTCTCACCCTGCCGCCGGACGCGGACACCTGGCGGCGGATTCCCTCGTGGGTCTATCACCGCGCCAATGTCGGCCCGCAACGCGCCCAGACCATTGTCCGAGCCGCCCGCCTCGCGGAATCGCTGGAACGCATCGCGACACAGGATCCGTCCGAAGCGGCGCGCCTGCTGTGCACCATTCCTGGTATCGGGATCTGGACCGCCGCCGAAATCGGCCAGCGCGCCTTCGGTGACGCCGATGCCCTCTCGGTGGGCGATTTCCATCTCGCCGCGATCATCGGCTGGACCCTGCTCGGCCGGGCGATCGAGGACGACGAGATGATCGAATATCTGGAACCCCTGCGCCCGCACCGTTATCGAGCGGTTCGCCTGCTGGAGATCAGTGGTTACGCGCACAAACCCAAATTCGGCCCGCGCACTCCGCTCACCGATCACACCTGGCACTGACCCGCCGTACCTCCGGTCGGGACCCAGGCACCGGAACCCGATAACGGGTCCTCTCATCCGATGCGCCGGGTCCCGGCCGAAGGCGCGCCGGGACGACGGGGCGCGCTGCCGAGGCCTTCCCCAGTCCCGGCCGCGCGCCGCCACCGCGAGCCGTCAGGTTCGCAGCGCCCGCTCGTCCAGCACGCATTTGCCCGCCTCGACCAACGTCGCTCGCGCCCGGCGGCGCACCCGGCACCGGTCCACGGTGCAGTCGAGGTGCAATTGCATTGCCGCGTGCGCTTGCTCGGTCGTCATCGGGCCGGGGTCGGTCCCGCAGGCGAGCAGCGCGGCGACGTGCATGTTCAGATTGGTCAATTGCATGGCGCGATTTCCGTCCTTTCCCGGGAGACGAGAGCTGGCATTCTGTCAGTTACCTTCACAGTTCCGATCGCCCACGGGTCGACACGCCGCCGCGTGTGTGGTGGGGGAACCATCCAGCGCTCACGGCGGGACTGGTCTGGGCATTGATCATCAACGGCCATGACTCCTCGTTCCTGCATGCGATCGGTGATGTGCCCGGAGCTTTCACAGCGGGGAGGGGCCGGGCCTGGAAGGCTCCGGGCACACTCTCAGCACACCATCGCAGACGGCGGCGAGCAACGGACTTGCCGGATACCGGAAGATTTCGCGCGAATTCCCAGCACGAAGTCCATTCAGGGGAGGAAGATTCTCCATATTGGATGAGATGTGCTGTTGCCCCCAAAGAGCCTATTGCCCAAGTGAAGTGCCGGTCGCCGAGCGGCGGACCAGGCACGACGCCGGAGGCGAGCCTGAGCACTGAACGGAGCGTGCCGTGTCTGCGAGTATGGCTAGAGTTTCCGCGACCGACAGCTACACCGATCGCCCGGCCGCGAGTGCGGAGAGCGGGTCCTCCACCCTCCCCCGCCGCCAGCTCGGCCGGTATCTGCGCGACTGGCGCACCCAAGCCGGCCTGACCATCGCCGAAGCCTCACGGTTGATGGAATGGGGCGCAAGCACTTTGCAGCGGATGGAAAAAGGCCAGGCCGACCGGATACGTACCATCGACATCCAGGAGCTGTGCCGGATCTACGGCATACCCGACGATCTGGCCGAGGCGCTGAAGGGTTTGGCCCAGCAGGCGGCGGTCAAGAGCTGGTGGCACGCCTACGGCGACCTCATCCCCGAAAACTTCGATGTCTACGTGGGTTTGGAGGCGTCCGCGCATCAGCTCAACGCCTACCAGTCCGAACTCGTGCTGGGTCAGTTGCAAACCGGCGACTACGCCCGCGCCCTGCATCGCCTGGGGTATCCGGACGATTCCGAGGACGAGGTCGAGCGCCGAGTCCAGTTGCGCCAGCAGCGTCAGGCCCTGACCACCCGGAAAACCGCGCCCGCCGCGGTCGACGTGGTGCTGCACGAATCGGTGCTGCGCCGCGTGGTCGGTGACGCGAAAGTGATGGCGGCGCAATTGCGGCACCTGGCCGATATGAGCACCAAACCGAATGTGACGCTGCGTATTCTGCCGTTCGCGGCGGGTATTCCCCTCGGCGACGCGACGGGGCCGTTCACCGTCCTGCAGTTCGGGTTCGACAGCAAGGGGCATCCGGTGGAACCACCGGTGGTCTATGTGGAGGGTTTCACCGGCGATCTTTATCTCGAGCGCCCGGCCGACGTCGAACGGTATCTGCGGGCGCACGAATGTCTGCAGCGCGCGTCGCTGGACGTGCAACCGAGCCGAAATCTGTTGCGGCAGATAGCGAAGGAGTTCGTGGCATGAAGGGGAACGTGGATCTGTCCAGCGCCGTGTGGCGTCCGAGCGCCGGGACGGAGGGCACCGGCGTGGAGGTCGCGTTGCTCGCGGACGGCTACGTTGCGTTGCGCAACGGAAATGAACCGGACGGGGGAGTTTTGATATTCACGCCCTCGGAATGGTCGGCATTCACCGCGGGGGTGCAGGACGGCGAGTTCGACCGGCCGCGCTGAATTGTGTTTACCTCGCCTAACAGCGGGGTAGTAATAGCTAGTGGACCGTGGGTTGAAGAACACCCATCCTCGGTATCGGAAATTACGGCCGGGCGATTGGGTGGAATGGTTGATCGTGGCGCTGTTGTTCGGCGCCTCCGCGGTCGGTGTGTACGTCCTGTCGGGCTCACTGCTGTCGGCGTTGTTCGTCGGCGTGCTGGTGTGGGTCGTCGCTCTGGGTGTCATCGCCACGTTGTGAACAGGGTGCGCGGACCGGCCGGGTGATCCACCCGGCCGGTTCTTTGCGTCAGCGCCGGAACAGCTTGTTACCCAACCACACCAGCGGATCGTACTTTTGGTCGACCACGCGCTCTTTCATCGGAATCAGCGCATTGTCGGTGATCTTGATATGTTCCGGGCACACCTCGGTACAGCACTTGGTGATATTGCAGAGTCCGAGACCGTGCTCCTCCTGCGCCATATCTCGCCGGTCCGCCACGTCCAGCGGATGCATTTCCAGCTCGGCGATCCGCATGAGAAAACGCGGGCCCGCGAAGGACTCCTTGTTCTCCTCGTGATCACGCACCACGTGACAGGTGTTCTGGCACAGGAAGCACTCGATGCACTTGCGGAACTCCTGCGAGCGTTCCACGTCCACCTGCTGCATGCGGTAGTCGCCCGGTTTGAGATCGGCGGGCGGCGTGAAAGACGGTATTTCCCTGGCCTTCACGTAATTGAACGAGACGTCGGTGACCAGATCGCGGATCACCGGGAACGTGCGCATCGGTGTCACGGTGATCAATTCGTCCGCGCCGAAGGTCGACATACGCGTCATACAGAGCAGTCGCGGCTTGCCGTTCACCTCCGCCGAGCACGAACCACATTTGCCCGCTTTGCAATTCCAGCGCACCGCGAGGTCGGGCGCCTGTGTGGCCTGCAGGCGATGGATGATGTCGAGCACCACCTCGCCCTCGTTCACCTCGACGGTGAAATCCTCCAGCGCGCCGCCGGTATCGTCACCGCGCCATACGCGGAACTTCGCGTCGTATCCCATGGCTAGGCCTCACCTTTCGTGGCAGTAGCCGGCTGTCCCGGGAGTTCATCCGGGCGGTAGTACTTTTCGAGCTCGGCCACGTCGAACAGCTCGAGCAGATCGGCCCGCATCGGCGTCTGATCCTCCGGTGTCACCCGCACGGCGGGCACGGGGGCGTCGGCGTCGTTCGGGTCGATGGAGCAGACCAGCAATTTGTTGCGCCAAGCCGGATCCATCGAGGGAAAGTCGTCGCGGGTGTGGCCGCCGCGGCTTTCGGTCCGCAACAGCGCTGCCTGCGCGACGCATTCGCTCACCAGCAGCATGTTGCGCAGATCGAGCGCGAGGTGCCAGCCGGGATTGAACTGCCGCTTGCCCTCGACGACGATGGCGTCGAAGCGCTGCCGCAGGGCCGCCAGGCGCTCGATGGCCTGCTGCAGCTCGTGTTCCTTACGGATGATGCCGACCAGGTCGTTCATCGCCTGCTGCAGATCGGAGTGCAGAGTGTAGGGATTTTCGCCGGTGCCGTCCGCCGGCGGTTCGAACGGCGCCACAGCGGCTTCCGCCGCCGCCGCGACGTCCGCGTCGGTCACGGTCGGCCGCTGGGCCAGCTGCTCGACGTAGCTGGCGGCGCCGAGTCCGGCGCGTCTGCCGAAGACGAGCAGATCCGACAGCGAGTTGCCGCCCAGCCGGTTCGACCCGTGCATACCGCCGGAACACTCACCGGCCGCGAAAAGCCCGGGGACGGTGGCGGCTCCGGTATCCGGATCCACCTCGATGCCGCCCATCACGTAGTGACAGGTGGGTCCGACCTCCATCGGCTCACTCGTAATGTCCACGTCCGCCAGCTCTTTGAACTGGTGGTACATGGACGGCAGCCGACGGCGGATCTCCTCGGCGGGCAGCCGAGAAGCGATATCGAGGAAGACGCCGCCGTTCTTGGTGCCGCGGCCCGCTTTCACCTCGGAGTTGATGGCTCGGGCCACCTCGTCGCGGGGGAGCAGGTCGGGGGTGCGGCGCGCGGAATCGTTGTCGCGCAACCACTGATCGGCTTCTTCCTCGGTCTCGGCGTACTGCCCTTTGAAGACCGGCGGAATGTAGTCGAACATGAACCGCTTGCCCTCGGAGTTCTTCAGCACCCCGCCGTCACCGCGCACACCCTCGGTGACCAGGATGCCCTTCACACTGGGCGGCCAGACCATGCCGGTCGGATGGAATTGCAGGAACTCCATGTTGATCAGCGTCGCTCCGGCACGCAGCGCGAGCGCGTGCCCGTCGCCGGTGTACTCCCAGGAGTTCGAGGTGACCTTGTAGGACTTGCCGATGCCGCCGGTCGCCAGAACGACGGCGGGAGTTTCGAAAAGGATGAACTGTCCGGTCTCGCGCCAGTAGCCGAACGCGCCGGAGATCTTGTCGCCGTCTTTGAGCAGCTCGGTGATCGCGCATTCGGAGAAGACCTTGATCCGCGCCTCGTAGTCACCGGTGGCCGCGAAATCCTCCTGCTGCAGCGACACGATCTTCTGCTGCATGGTGCGGATGATCTCGAGGCCGGTGCGGTCGCCGACATGCGCCAGCCGCGGGTAGGTGTGGCCACCGAAGTTGCGCTGACTGATCCGGCCGTCCTTGGTCCGATCGAACAGCGCCCCATAGGTTTCCAGTTCCCAGACCCGGTCCGGCGCCTCCTGCGCGTGCAGCTCCGCCATCCGCCAGTTGTTGAGGAACTTGCCCCCGCGCATGGTGTCTTTGAAGTGGGTCTGCCAGTTGTCCTTCTCGTTGGCATTGCCCATCGAGGCCGCGCAGCCGCCCTCGGCCATCACCGTGTGCGCCTTGCCGAACAGCGACTTGCACACCACCGCGACGGAGTGGCCCTGTTCCCTGGCTTCGATCACCGCGCGCAGACCGGCGCCGCCGGCACCGATCACGACGACGTCGTACTTGTGCCGCTCAACTTCTGGCATGGGTGCGAATACTCCTGGGGTCGAGGCTGATTCAGCTAGTTGATGAACCGCAGATCCGAGATGGTGCCGCTGGCCACCAACATGACGTAGAAATCGGTGAGCACGAGAGTGCCGAGGGTGATCCAGGCCAGCTGCATGTGCCGGGTGTTGAGCTTGGAGATCTGGGTCCAGAACCAATACCGCACGGGGTGCGCGGAGAAGTGCTTGAGCCGTCCGCCCGCGATATGCCGGCAGGAGTGGCAGGACAGTGTGTACGCCCAGAGCAGGATCACGTTACCCAGCAGCACGATATTGCCGAGCCCGAAGCCGAAACCACCGCCCTTGCCGTGGAACGCGAGGATGGCGTCATAGGAGTTGATCAGCGCGATCAGCACGGCCACATAGAAGAAGTAGCGGTGCGCGTTCTGAATCAGCAGCGGCAGGCGGGTTTCGCCGGTGTACTTGGTGTGCGGTTCGGCCACGGCGCACGCGGGCGGGGAGAACCACACCGCCCGGTAGTAGGCCTTGCGGTAGTAGTAGCAGGTCAGCCGGAACAGCAGCAGGAACGGCAGGACGAGGAAGCCCAGCGGCAGGATGGCCGGGACACTGCCGAGCGGGGTGCCGAAGTGGCTGGAGCCCGGCACGCAGTCGGTGCTCAGGCACGGCGAGTAGAACGGCGTCAGATAGTGGTAGTCGTCCACCCAATATGCCGTCCGCACATACGATCTGATCGTCGCGTAGATGACGAACGCGGCCAGGCCGAGCACCGTGAGCAGCGGCGCGAGCCACCACTTGTCGGTGCGCAGTGTGCGCTCGGTGATCCGGGCCCGGGTCTTGGCGAAGACGCCGGTTCCTGTTTCGGGAGTGGATGTCGGTGCGGCACTCACGGCTGGATGCCTCGCTGATCTGGGAGTGGCATGGCGGCGGAGCCGCCGGGGTGGGTGGATACAGCTCTGGGGGCGGTCATTCGATACCTCCGCGATCGAATGTGATGCTGAGCACCATACGACACGTCAGCTATCGCGTGAGCGGGGTCCTGGCAAAGCCGACCCCTATGATCTGCGCCACAACTGATCTTGTCCGGGTATGACAGCACTCGAAACCTAGCACCGGTCGAACCCTGTTCGAGCAGAACAGGATTCACGTCACAACCGCGCAAACCAAACCGTACGGCCTTCAATTTCACACGGCGGCAACATGGCTGTGCTGTGCTGAGCCGATGAGAAGAGCCGCGATTGTGGCGCCGGTACGCACCCCGAGCGGCGTCGACGGCGGCGCACTGTCCGCACTGACGCCGGACGAACTGGCCGCCGCGATCCTGGACCGCGTCGTCGAGCGCTCCGGCATCGACCGCCGGTGCGTCGAGGATGTCGCGATGGCCGGCGGGGGAGCGCCCACCGGGCTGCGGCTGCCCGGTTTCGGCACCGATCGTCGCTGCGGCAGCGGACTGCAGGCGGTCATCACCGCGGCGATGATGGTCCAGACCGGTGCCGCCGACGCGGTGGCGGCGGTCGGGGTGGAGGGCACGCCGCGCCCGTCGCGCCCGGATCAGCGGGCGCTGGTCAACGCCGAGACGGTGGCGCAGCGCTACGGTATCGGCCGGGTCGAAGCGGACGAATTCACGGCGGCCAGCCATCGCAAAGCCGCCCGTGCCTGGCGGCAGGGCGTTTTCGCGGGGGAGATGGTCGCGGTGGGCCGCGCCGCCCGGCGTCCCGGGGTCGATCCGCTGACCGACTCGGCGATGCACCGAATCCTGCGCGACGAAGGCGTGATCGAGGAGATCTCGGCGCAGACCCTCGGCATGCTCGAGCCGGTGCTGCCCGACGGCGTGGTGACCATGGCCAACATGAGTTCGCACCGGCACGGCGCCGCGGGTTGCCTGGTGGTGGCCGAGGATCGGCTGGCCGAACTCGGTTTGCGACCGATCGCGTATCTGGCCGGTTGGGCCGCCGCCGGAACCGATTCCGCCGCAGCGACTCTCGGTGTCGCGCCCGCGGTCGCCAAACTATTGGCCCGCACCGGCCGCACCCTGGACGAGATCGACCTGGTCGAGATCAACGAGGGCTTCGCGGTCGAAGTGCTCGCGCTGGCCCGGGAATGGGACCTGGATCCGCAGGTCCGCCTGAACGTCAACGGATCCGCGCTCGCGCTTGGTCATCCGGTCGCCGCGACCGGCCTGCGGATCATGACCACGATGCTGCACGAATTGGCGCGCGGTGACGGGCGCTACGCGCTGGAGGCCATCGCGCTCGGGCCGGACCACGGGATCGCCGCGCTCTTCGAATCGGCCCGCGACGCCCCGGTGACCGAGGCGCCGCGGGGCGCGCGGTTCCACGGGTCGCGCCCGGCGCGGCGTTTCGGCCGGCATCGGGCCTGACATGGCGATCGTCCCGGCCGTGACCAGCCGGGACGATCGAGATCCGGTTACTTGGTGCGCGGGCGCGAGTGGAAACCGAGCCCCTCGTCCTGCGCGCCCATCCACGCCGCCTCGTCGGACTTGCTGTCCGGGACGTAGATGGTCTCGCCCGGCCGGCGAGTCACCTCCGGCGGCGGGGCCTGCTCGAAGTCCTCGGCGTCGATGACGAGCCGTTCGAGATCGTTCTCCAGCCGACGCACCATATTGGCGTCGCCGTAGTGGGAGCGCAGTGCGCTGATCGATTGCCGGAGCTGGCCCACCGCATAGCGGAGTTCCGCGATTTCGCTGCGTGTCATCGTTTCCTCCTGTGTTCGCTGGCAGGCCGTCGCTCGCGACGATGCTTGTCAATCCTGTGACCCACCACACATCGTGATCTACAACACAGTACGTGACGAATCCGGATCTGGCTCGTCGGATTCGGAAGTCTGGTGGATAGCCCGAGTGTTGCCAGTTAACCGGCGGCAGCAGCCGTAGCTTTCGCCGAGGCCTAGCCGGCGGCGGCGAACTCCGGCTCCGGCCCGTGGTCGGCCAGGGTCGCGCAGACCCGGTTGACCAGCGCGACGATTTGCAGCGCCACCTCTTCGGCCCGTTCCAGGATGACGCTGTGCCCGGCGCCCTCCACCCGCACCAGTTCGGAGCCGCTCAGCTGGGACGCCAGCACCACCGAGTGCACGAACGGCACCACGATGTCGTGCGAACCGGCCAGCACCAGCGCCGGAATCGTCCCCAGCTGGTCCAGCGCCGCGGTCTCGTCGAAGGCGATCAGCGAACCGAGGAAGCTGGACATGGTGAGCAGCGGCGTGTCGTTGAGCATGGCCGTGGCGACCGCGACCACACGCGGACTCACCTTCTTGGTGCCGAATTGCGCCTCCCGGATGATCGGTTCGAAAATGCGGCGGGAGAACCGCTTCGAGGCCTGCATGACCCGCGGTGCGCGCACCACGGCGGTCTGCAGCGAGTTCACCGCGTACCGGTGCAGGAAGCGGCCCAGGCCGACCGCGGTGATCGCGTTGGCGGCGCCGGCGATCAGGCCGACGCCGACCACGCGGGTGCCGATCGCCTCGGGAAACAGGCGGGCATAGGCGAGGCACACCATCGCGCCCATCGAGTGCCCGACCAGTACGACGGGACCGGCCGGCGCCACTACCCGCAGCACGGCGTCGAGGTCCTGGCCGAGCTGATCGATGGTGTAGGTGGCGGGGTCGGCCACTCCGGATTCGCCGTGACCGCGGTGGTCGTAGAAGACCATCCGGGTATCGGAGTGCCAGTGACTCAGCAGCTGATCCCGCAGGTAGGACCAGGAGTCGGTGCGCAGGCAGTGTCCGTGCACGAAAACCACGGTGAGCGGGGCGGTGTCGGCACCGAAGGTTCGCACCGCGATCGGGACACCGTCGTCGGCCGATACCGTGACACGGTGGCCGTCGTAATCGGCGGCCACCCGGGCGATGGGGGTGGACATGATTTCTCCTGTGGCGCGTCGACCCAGTGGAGCGTTTGCCCGGTTGTCGGTATACATAGCCGCCCCGTTAGCCGTTCATACCTGCCGTTATGTACGCGTTGCGCAACTGACGCGGTAGATCGACTAGATCTTTCTCGTCTATCGGAAACATCTGTCTATCAATCAGTCTCGGATATCTCATAGATACCCCTAGATAGTGCTAGCGCGATGACAAGGGCCCTCGCCGGAAGTAGCGCGAGGGCCCTTGTATCGACAATCTTCAGTTATCTAGTAAATATCCAATATTGATGAATATTTACCCGTCGAGGGTGCCGGTCGTGCGCGTCGACGGCAGGAACGGATTGAGCAGGTTCGGTTCCGTGGACGCGCCCAGCTGCCACTCCGAGATCCACGGTCCGGTGCCTTCGCTCGGATCGAAGATGCCGCCCTCCAGCCAGGTGTAGCGGCCGTCCAGCACGCCGCGGGTGACGGCGCGATCCTCGTCGTCGGTGTTGTCCCAGAGCGCGCCGAACAACTTGCGGACCCGGACCCGGGACTGCTGGCAGAAGGCATCGGCGAGTTCGGCCGCGCCCTTGCCCTCCGGGGCGTCGCGCAGCGCGTGCGCCCGGACCACCGCCGCCGACATCGCGAACAGTTCGGCGCCGATGTCGACGATGCGGCCCAGGAAGTTCTGCCGGTACTCCAGGTTCGCCTGCCAGCGGCCCATGGCGTACATCAGCGAGCGCGCCTGCTTGCGCGAGTTGCGTTCGACGAAGCGCAGATGCTTTGCCAGCGCGCCGAATTCGGCGTAGGTGGCGGGCACCGTTCCGGTGCCGACGGCGAGCTGGGGGAACCATTTGGCATAGAAACCGGTAGCGCCCACAGCGGCTTTCGCCTTGTCCTTGAACTCGGCGTTGCGGTCCACCAGCGCACCCGCGGCGGACATGTGCGCGTCGGCCATCTCGCGCGCGATGAGCAACCGCATGATCTCGCTGGAGCCTTCGAAGATGCGGTTGATCCGCAGGTCGCGCACCAATTGCTCGGCCGCCACCGCTCTTTCGCCGCGAGCCGCCAGCGAGGCGGCTGTCTCGTAGCCGCGTCCGCCGCGAATCTGGATGAGCTCATCGGCGATGGCGCAGCTCATTTCGCTGGCCCACAGCTTGGCGAGCGCCGCTTCGATGCGGATGTCGTTGCGGGCCTCGTCGCACATGGTGGCCGAAAGATCCAGTACCGCTTCCAGCGCGTAGGTGGTGGCGGCGATGAAGGCGATCTTCTCGCCGACCGCCGCGTGCTCGCCGACCGGGCGGCCCCACTGCACGCGCGCGCCGCTCCACTCGCGGGCGATCTTCAGCGACCATTTCGCCGAGGCCGTGCACAGCGCGGGGATCGCCAGGCGGCCCGCGTTGAGAGTGGTGAGCGCGATTTTCAGCCCGTCGCCCTCGTGGCCGATGAGGTTGCGCCTGGGCACCCGGACGTCGTGCATCCGGGTGACGCCGTTCTCGATGCCGCGCAGACCCATGAACGCGTTGCGGCGCTCCACGGTGATGCCGGGGGAGTCGGCCTCCACCACGAACGCGGAGATGCCGCCGCGGTGGCCCTCGCTCTTGGGCACGCGCGCCATCACGACGAGCAGCTCCGCGACAACGCCGTTGGTGGTCCACAGCTTGACGCCGTTGAGCACGTAGGCTTCGCCGTCCTCGGTCGGCGTCGCGGTGCTGGCCATGCGCGCCGGGTCCGAGCCGACGTCGGGCTCGGTGAGCAAGAAGGCGCTGACCGCACCCGCCGCACAGCGGGGGAGGAACTCGGCCTTCTGCTCGGGCGTGCCCGCCAGCTTGAGTGGTTCGGGGACACCGATCGACTGATGCGCCGACAGCAGCACGCCCAGGCTGGCGTGCGCCGAACCGACCAGCATCAGTGCGCGGTTGTAGCCGACCTGGGAAAGCCCTTGTCCGCCATAGGATTCCGGTATCTTCAGGCCGAAGCAGCCGAGTTCGGCCAGACCCTTGACCACCTCGTCCGGAATGCGGGCCGTCGCTTCGATCGCGGCGCCGTCGATGCTTTCGCAGAACGGGCGCAGCCGAGCCAGGTAGGCCTCGGTGCGTGCGGCGTCCGCGGCGTCGGGCCGGGGATAGGGATGGATGAGGTCGAGCCGGAACCGTCCGAGAAACATCTCCTTCGCGAACGAGGGCTTGGCCCAGTCGGTTTCGCGAGATTCCTCGACGAGCGCGCGGGACTGTTCTTCGGTGGCGTCGACTTTGGCGGTGGTCGCCATGATGTCCTCCTTCGGAGGTGATCAGCGTCACATCCGAGTGTAGGAACAATGGTTACCCGCCGGTAGGCGTTTGCCCGAGATTTCTAACGATCTCTAATGATCTTGTTAGAGAGGCGAATACACAGCAATCACACGCTGCGCAGATAGCGTCCGAAGTGCGGGACGGTGAAGCCGATGGTGCCCCGCTCCGCCGAGTAGATCAGTCCCTTCTTGATCAAGCCGTCCCGTGCGGGGGATAGGGACGCGGGCTTGCGGCCCAGCTCCTGAGCCACCGCCGAGGTCGCGACCGGGCCGTCGTCACCCGACAGATCGGCCATGGCGCGCATGTACTCGCGCTCGGCCGGCGTCGCGCGCTCGTAGCGCGAACCGAAGAAGCCCACGGCCAGTTCCTCTTCCGCCGCCGGGGCGGCCACCTCCACGTCCTCGGCGGTGATGGGACTCTCCGGCGCCTGATCCCAGGACGCCTTGCCGTAGGCCTGCACGAAGTACGGATAGCCGTCGGCCTTCTGGTACAGGGCATCCAGGGCTTCGTCGGTGAACTTCACGTCCTCGCGGCGCGCGGGCGCGATCAGGGCCTGATCCGCGGACTCGCGGTCCAGCCGGTCGATGCGGTGATAGCTGAACAACCGCTCGGAATAGCTCTTAGACGCGGACAGCACCGCGGGCAGGTGCGGGAGACCGGCGCCGACGACGATCAAAGGCGCGGCGTCCTGGCTCAATTCGTGGCAGGCGCCGCAGATGGCGGACACGTCGGCGGGGCCCAGATCCTGCATCTCGTCGATGAAGATCGCGATGCCGACCCCGATATCGCTGGCCAGCGCCGCCGCTTCCTTCAGCAACTCGACCAGGTCGATCTCGATGTCACCGGAATCGGCGCGGCCCGAGATCGCCGGGACGTCGATGCCGGGTTGCCAGCGTTCCCGCATGCCCTTGTCGGCGGTGGAGCGAAGCGCGAAGGCCTTGAGGATGCCGAGGAAATCGTCGACGCGCTCGGGATCGCGGTGTGCCATCGCGACCGCGCGGGTCGCCATGTGCAGCGCGGAGGAGAGTGGGCGGCGCAGTTCCTGGTCCGGGCGGGCCTCGATCTTGCCGGTGCCCCAGCCGCGGTTGATCGCCGCGGAGCGGAGTTGGTTGAGCAGCACCGTTTTTCCGACACCGCGCAATCCGGTGAGCATGACACTGCGTTCGGGCCGGCCGCGCGCGATGCGTTCCAGCACGATGTCGAAAGCGGTGAGTTGCTTGTCGCGCCCGGCCAGTTCGGGTGGGCGCTGACCGGCTCCGGGAGCATACGGATTCCGCACGGGGTCCATACCCTGACACCGTAGCGCTTGAAGTCCGTAAAATCTGGGGCAATCTACGGACTCTTCTAGACGCGGCAATTTTGTCCTTGCCATTGCCGCGGAAGTCTCTACCCTGAGCGGGTGTCCGAGGAAACCGTTCCCCATACGACCGCCGAGGTAGTCCAGTCCTGGCATGTGCCCCCGGGGGCCACGCAGGCGGAGGTGATCCGGTCCAACATCCTGGTCGCGATCGAGCAGGGGTACGACGATCCGCAGCTGGTCGCGGACCTGGCGGTCGGGCCGCTGGTAATGGCGTTGGGAAAACTCGAGATCGGGCTGGCCGACGCGCGCCGGCGGATCGCCGAACTCGAACGCGCGCTCGCCGAGCGGGATTCCCGGTAATCAGGTGGAACCTCGTCGGCCGGTGTGCCCGGTAACGCCGCGGGTTGCTCACCGATATCGAGTTGTAATACCCCGTATCCCTGCCGCAGGCAGGGCCCCGTCCTGGGGTTTTGCTGTCGCACAAGAATATGCGTAGCTGTGCGCTGGACAACACCGGGTCCGCGCCGTAATCTTCTCGTGACTTAGTGGAGTCTGTCGCTCGTAAGAGAAGCGGCGCCACGAAGTCACCTCTGATCGGTCGTCGGGGCCTCGGGTCCCCGGTCAGTGGTGGAGTATGAAACGGAGACTCAGCTCGGTGGGTAGACACAGCTTGCAGCGGGAATCTCGGTTGCCGAATTCCGTAAAGGGCGCCATCGTCATGGGCGCTATTGCTACGACCGGCGCGATGCCCGCCATTCAGGCGCAGGCCGCGACGATCAACGTCCCCGGTATCGGCGACTTCGATGTCCCGGTTCCGCAGGAGTTCGAGGTGCAGGCCCAGGACCTCGGTAAGCAGCTGGGCCAGGCCCTGTCCACGATGCCGCCGTCCGCCCTCGGCACACTGCCCGAGTCGAACATGCTTCCCTGGGAAGCTCCTTCGTCCCCCGCGGACATCGCGCTGGACGCCGCCAAGACCAAGGTCGGCGCCGCGTACTCCTGGGGCGCCTCGGGCCCGTACAACTTCGACTGCTCCGGTCTGGTCCAGTGGGCCTACAAGCAGGCCGGAATCGAACTGCCGCGCACCAGCTTCGAGCAGTCGCACGTCGGCGCGCCGGTGGCTTTCCAGAACCTGCAGCCCGGCGACATCGTCATCACCAACGGCGGCGGCCACGTCGGCATCTACGCCGGCGACGGCAAGCTGCTCAACGCGGTCCAGTCGGGCACCCCGGTGTCCTACACCCCGCTGCGGCCCGACCAGGTCGTCACGGCACGCCGCGTCGTTTAACTTGTAGGGGTGGCCCCTACCGAACGGATTGCTCCCGTCCAGGCCCGCGTCGACGCGTGGACCTGGGCGGTCCGTCTTTTCAAGACCCGTTCCGCCGCCGCCGAAGCCTGCCGGGGCGGCCACGTCCGCGTCAACGGCGCCACCGCCAAACCCGCCCAGACGATCAAGCTCGGCGATGAGATCCGTATTCGCGGCGGCGGTCTCGAACGCATCGTGATCGTGGAGCGGATCGTCACCAAGCGCGTCGGTGCCCCGATCGCCGCGCAATGCCTGATCGATCGCAGCCCGCCGCCGCCACCGAAGGAACTGCTCGCGACCCTGCCGGTGCGGGACCGCGGTTCCGGCCGGCCCACCAAACGCGAACGGCGCGAGACGGATCGGCTCCTGGGCCGCACCGACCAGCTCTGATCCGTTACCGTGGCAGTCGTGCCAGATTCCGACGGTTCCCGCGAAGGGCGCACACCCACCCTGCCGACCATCCTGCGCTGCTGTGCCGCGCTGGCCGCGACACCGCGCCGGCTGTTGCGGCCGCGTCGCGCCGATCAAGCCTTCCTGGCCGGGTTGACCCTCGCCGACGCACCTACGCCCGCCGCTACCGTCCGGCTCACAGTCCTTGCGCAGGGTGCCATGTCGGCGCCGGAAACCATTGTGGCCGAGGGTGTTCGGAGCCTGCGCGAACTGCCGCTGACGATGGCGGCGTTTCTCGTCGAGCATCCCGAGGCGCGCTTCCTCATCGATCCCGCGCTGTGCTCGGGTGTGCACGACCGGGTGATGCCCGAGTTGCCGTTCCCGGTTCCGCTGCTGGTGGCACCGGACAAACCGGTGCTCGGCCTGGCCGACGCACTCGCGGCCCGGGACATCGACGGCGATGACATCGATTTCGTGATCCCGACGCACCTGCACTGGGATCACATCTCCGGCTTGCTGGAGCTGCCCGCTTCGGTGCCGGTCAGACTCCCTGCGGCAGAGCATGATTGGGCACTGCGTGGCGCGCACGCGCCGATCGGGGTGGCGCGTGGTCCGCTGCGTGAACGGACTTTCGATCTGCTCGAGCTGGATGGTCCGCCGGTGCTCACCTTCTCCCGTAGCAAGGATCTGTTCGGCGACGGGTCCGTTGTGCTGGTAGAGCTCGCGGGGCACACTCCCGGCAGCATCGGCGTACTGCTGGCCGTCGACGACGGCACCCGGGTATTGCTGGCCGGGGATTCGGTCTACAGCACACTGCAGATCGACCTGCTCCGGGAGAAAGCCCCGATGCCGGGGTTGCTCTTCGACCACGACCGGGACGCGGCCTTCACCACCATCCACCGGCTGCACGCGCTCCCGCCCGGCATCGAGGTGATCGCGGGCCACGACCACGCCGCCGTCACCGCCCGCGCCGCCAAGAATTAGCGCCGGTCGTCCACACCGAGCCCGTCGCGCACCGAGCGATGGTCCGGCGTCCAACCCAGCTCGCGCCGTGCCTTTTCGCTCGACACCCGCATCGACGTGTCCGACATGAGGCAGGCCAGGTACGGCACGGTCAGGCGGATCAGCCAAGTGGGCAGGGCCAGCGGGCGCGGAGTGTGGTGGTGCGCGGCGACCGCGTCCATGAACTGCCGCCAGGTGATCGGCTCGTCGTCGGCGATGTTGTAAGCCGCACCGCGGCGGCCGTTTTCGAGCGCCGCGACAGTCGCGTGGGCCGCGTCGGCGACATGCACCCAACTGATGTATCCGCCGCCGCCCATCGGGATGACCGGCACGCGCTTGCGCATCAGGTCGGCGAACATATCGCTGAAGGCCCGCGGGCCGTAGAACAGGCCGTAGCGCAACGCGATTCCGTCGAGGTCGGCCGCGAAGACCTGTTCCTCGGTGGCCCGGCAGCCCGCCACCACCGGGTCGGCGTAACCGCCGGTTTCCACACCGAACGGATCGGCCTCGGTGATCGGGCGGTCCCCGTGGTCGAAGTAGCCGTAGCCGGTGATCAGCGACTGGGTGACGAATCGGCGCGCGCCGACCAGCTCCGCCGCCTCCAGCAGATGCGCGGTTCCCTTGCCGCGCAACGCGTTTGTCGGATCGTCCGCCTTCAGTCGGGGGCCCGCGCCCTTCAGGGCGGTCGCTTCGTGCAGCACGGCGTCGGCGCGGAGCCCGGCCACCGCGCGCAGCAGTCCGTCGCGGTTCAGCACATCGGCGGCCACCGGCTCGGCGCCGAGCTGCCGGATCAGTCCGTGGCTCTCCGGCCGTCGGGCCAGCGCCAGCACCTGGTGACCGCGGTCGGTGAGCGCTGTGATCAGGGGCTGTCCGATCGCGCCGGTCGCCCCGGCAAGCAGAACTCGCATCGTCTTCTCCTGTTCGTAGCTGGTACCCCTTGGACGAGACAGCGCCGGATGATGTGACGAGGCGTGACGCAGCACACGATGGCGGCGAAGTACACGATGGCGACACAGCCGCTGACCGCGCTTGCCGGGTTCCGGTGGCGAACCGGGGAAGAATCCGTGCCGAACGCCACCGCCGAAGGAGCCGGATCTTGGGAGAGTTCGTCGCATACAGCCCGCAGGAACTGCGTCAGCATGCGCTGCGGCAGCGTGACCCGGAGTTCACCACCTGGCTCGCCGCGATGGACGGAGACCTGGCGCGTCTGGCCCTCGACGAAGCGCCGGAGCTCGGCCCGCGGCCCTGGGGGCAGGATCGGCTGCCGATCTTGGAACAGGCGCTGCTGCGCCACTTTCCGACCGGCGGATTGGCGCCGACGATGGCGCAGTACGCGCTGTTCGAGCGGTTCGCCCGGGGCGTCGGTCATATCTTCGCCAGCACGTTGGACGGCGCGTGGGTGTACGCGACCCCCATCGTCGCACCCGGTGCACCGGCCCATCCCGTGGTGGAAGTGCCGCCGTTGCCGGTGTGGATCGACCCGGGCGCTTTCCTCGGTGCGGCACTGACCCGGCGCACCGGCGTCGTTTTCGACGCCGCCTACGAGGTCGCGGCCGCCGAGCACCGGCAGTGGATCGACGCGGGCAGCCCGGACCCGGAGCAGTGGGCCCGGACCCACTGACTCCGGGCTTCGGTCACTCGTATTCGGTGCCGCCGTCGCGGAGCAGGTACGCGTCGGACACGATCTTGCCGATGGCGCGACCGCCGAGGACGGGCGCGTACCGTTCGATGGCGGGCCGGACCACCAGGCCCTCCCGGATGTTCGCGCCGGTACCGGTGACGGTTTCGGCGCCCTCGGCGAGTTCGAGCAGGGCCTCGGCGTCGTACGGGCCTTCGTAGAGGACGGGTACGCGGGGCACGGAGATCCCGAGATCGCTCAGTACGGAGCCGATTTCGGCATGGCTCAGCCACCGCACCGGTTCCGGGTCCGGATCGATCGCGATATCGAACAGCGCGTAGCCGAGGGTCTCGTCGTGCGCGGCGGCGGCACCGTAGTGCAGGTCCTGGACGCCCTGCCCGTACACCTCGCCGAAGAACGCGACCCGCGCGAGACCCAGTGCGGCGCTGAGTTTCCGGGCCGCCTCCGGCAAGCCGTGCCGCTGTACCGCGCGCCAGTACAGGTTGCCCTCGGCCGCGACCAAGGCCAGCGATTGCCCGCCGATGCCCTTGGAGGACACCTGAACTCGGTCGCCCTCGCGGATATAGGTCATCAGGCACGCGCTGCCGTGGATCTTCTCGGTCGCGACGACCGGCTCCCCGACCTCGAAGATTCCCGGATACCGCTTGATGTTCTCCACATCGATCCACCGGATCAGCTCCGGCGCCGGCTCGACCTGCCCGGACATCGCCACCGGAATCGGCGGCACCCACTTGGTGATGCCGAGCAACTCGGCGAAGTCGGTCCGTTCGGCCGCGGCTTGCGCCAGGTCTGTTCCCGCCATGGCCGCCGGACGGCACACGATGCCCTGCGACACCTCACCGCGCAGCCGGACCGTTTTCACCCGATTGCGCTGTGGGCCAGCCAGTTTCCCGGTCAGCCCGAGCTCCTCAATCAGCGGCTCGGGCAGGATCGCCTGCTCCGGGATGTACAGCGCGTAATCGCCGGTCGCGAACTGCGACTTGGCGACCACGGCTCGGTACAGGCCGACTTGGGCCAGCTCGAGCCGGTCGGCATTCGCATGCGGATGGACTACGAGTTCTTCGACAGTGACAGACAGCGTGGACATGGGCATCCCCCTCCAGAAGATCGCGCCAGCCTACGTCCGCGCCGTCCGCGTCGTCGAAGCATTTTCGGCTGGGCTGTCAGCCGGTGCAGTGCGAGATCAGGATCTCGGCGGTCTTGGGCGCCGCGCTACCGAGATCGGGGAACGGCGGTGCGAGCGGCCCGAGATTGCGGATCGCGTCCTGTTCGGCGATGCGCAGGGTGGGGCCGTAGCCCTCGGTCCACTCGTTGTCGGAGTTCACCGCGATGGCGGCGCACCCGTCCCGGAAACGCGCGACGACGATGCAGTCCGCGCCGCCGCATTCCTCCAGCGCGTTGGCGTCCGACGTCGCCCAATCCGGATAGTTCACGGCCCACGCGGAGTCGCCGTTGTTCTCGTTCAACGCGAGCGAGCCGTACAGACTTCCGTCCGGCCCCGGCTCGGCCTGTGCCACTCCGGCCCCGGCCGTGGCGAAAGCGGCCGTGGCCGCCGTGACCAGAGCGAGGGCGGCCTTGCGCGACAGTGACATTCGAATACTCCCAGCTGATGAAGAAATCCCGACCAGGGCGCGATCCTTACCGAAATATCAGGTTTGTCCAAAATTGGACATACTGATCGGTACTTAACCCCTGGTGGGACGACTTCGTCAGGTTCGGCCTGAAAGATTCATTCGGCAGTCATCAGGCGACCAAGTCGGCCAACCGTGCCTTGATGAGCGACTCCGCCTCGGTAACCATCCGCTCGATGAGTTCCGCGCAGCTCGGAATGTCATGGATGAGGCCCTGCGCCAGGCCGGCGGACCAGATGCCCGCGTCGAGGTCGCCGTCCTCGAAGACGCGACGGCCGCGGGCGCCGGAAACCAGTTCGCGGACATCGTCGAAAGTGCCGCCGGCCTTTTCGATCTCGACGACCTTGCGGCTGATCTCGTTGTCCGCGACGCGGGCGGTATTGCGCATGGTGCGGAAGATCAGCTGGGTGTCGAGTTCGCTGTTGGCGACGATCTTTTCCTTGACCCGCTGATCGATCGAGGACTCCTGGGTGCACAGGAAGCGGGTGCCCATATTGACGCCGTCGGCGCCGAGCGCGAGGGCGGCGACCAGGCCGCGGGCGTCCGCGATGCCGCCGGAGGCGATCATCGGGATCTCCAGCGCGCGGGCCGCGGCGGGGATCAGGATGAGGCCGGGGATGTCGTCCTCACCCGGGTGGCCCGCGCATTCGAAGCCGTCGATGCTGACGCCGTCGACGCCGATCTTCTGGGCCTTGAGCGCGTGCCGGACGCTGGTGCACTTGTGCAGCACCTTGATGCCGGCGTCGCGGTAGTAGGGCAGGAACGGCTCCGGGTTGCTGCCCGCGGTCTCCACGATCTTGACGCCGCTGTCGATGATCGCCTGGACGTATTCGGCATACGGCGGCGGGTTGATCGACGGCAGGATGGTGACGTTCACGCCGAACGGCTTGTCGGTCAGTTCCCGGGTGCGCGCGATTTCCTTGCGCAGGTCCTCCGGGGTGGGCTGGGTGAGCGCGGTGAGGAAACCGAGGCCGCCCGCCTCGGCGACGGCGGCGACGAGTTCGGCGCGGCCGACCCACATCATGCCGCCCTGCACGATCGGGTGCTCCACCCCGAAGGTCTCGGTGAACCTGGTACGCAGCATCGCGCTCTCCTGTTTGTCTGTCGGTCTTCGGCCTTGATGGTGACATGGGAGTAACTGCCTATACAACCCGTAAGTGAGCCACGATTCGCTAGAAATTGATCGATTACCTCGATTTCGGGCAGATGGATTCGCTCTTGCCGCACAATTAAGTTAGTTGTTATTCTCGTCTCAGTCCGACCCCGGCGGTGTGGGTCGGCGGCGAGGAGCTCAACTCATGACCAACGGTGCCCAAGCGCTCGACGAGCCGATCCGTTCGCGGCGCAACCACTGGAACAACCAGATCGCGACGCACGCGCTGATGCGGCCCGACGCGGTCGCGCTGCGGTTCCGTGGCGAGGACACCACCTGGGCTCAACTGCACGAGCGTTCGGAGAAGTTCGCCGACGCGCTGGCCCGCCGCGGCGTCGGCTTCGGCGACCGGGTCCTGTTGCTCGCGCTGAACTATCCGCAGTACCTGGAGGCCGTCTTCGGCATCAACGCGCTCGGCGCGATCGCGGTGCCGGTGAACTTCCGGCTCACCCCGCCGGAGGTCGCCTACATCGTGAGCGACAGCGGCGCGAAGGCGATCGTCACCGACACGGTGCTGCAACCACTGGCCACCGCGGTGCTGGCACAGGCCCCCGCGCTGGAGACCTGCGTCGTCATCAACGGCACATCGGGCGAGGGCGTGCTGGGCTTCGAGGAGCTGCTGGCCGAGGGCGGCGAGCCGCACACTCCGCTCGACATCCCCGAGGACACTCCCAGCCTGATCATGTACACCTCGGGCACCACCGGCAGCCCGAAGGGCGCGGTGCTCTCGCACGCGAATATGAACGCCCAGGCGCTGACCTGCATCCGGGCCATGGACATCACCCCGGAATCGGTCGGCTTCTGTACCTCGCCGCTGTTCCACATCGCCGGATTGGGCAGTCTCGCACCGTATTTCCTGCTCGGCGGCAAGACCGTCCTGCATCCGCTGGGCGCCTTCGACGCGACCGAGTACCTGGACGCGGTGGAGCGGGAAGGAGCCACCACCGCGTTCTGCGTGCCCGCGCAATGGCAGCTGATCTGCGATGAGCCGACCGTCAAACAGCGCAAGCTGGCGCTGAAGATGCTCAGCTGGGGCGCGGCGCCCGCCTCGGACACGGTGCTGCGCGCCATGGCCGACTGCTTCCCGGACGCCCAGAACGTCGCGGTGTTCGGACAGACCGAAATGTCGCCCATCACCTGCGTGCTGGAGGGCAAGGACGCGATCGCCAAGCTGGGCTCGGTGGGCAAGCCGATACCTACCATCCAGAGCCGCATCGTCGACGACGAGATGAACGATGTCGCGCCCGGTGAGATCGGCGAAATCGTCTACCGCGGACCGACTCTCATGCAGGGCTACTGGAACAAGCCGGAAGCCACCGCGGAGGCGTTCGAGGGCGGCTGGTTCCACTCCGGTGACCTGGTGCGCCAGGACGCGGACGGTTTCCTCTACGTCGTAGACCGCAAGAAGGACATGATCATCTCCGGCGGTGAGAACATCTACTGCGCCGAGGTGGAGAACGTGCTGTTCGCGCACCCGAAGATCCGCGAGGCCGCGGTCATCGGGCGGGCGCACGAAAAATGGGGCGAGGTGCCGGTCGCGGTGGTGGCGCTCACCGACCCCGCGGGCGAGCTGAGCATGGCGGAACTGGAACCGTTCCTGAACGAGAACCTGGCCCGCTACAAGCACCCGAAGGACCTGGTCGTGGTGCCGGAACTGCCGCGCAACGCCAGCGGCAAGGTGGTGAAAGTACAGCTGCGCAAGGACTATTCGAGCGGTGCCTGATCGGCGGTGTGCGCCGCGCTCCGCGTGGTCACGTCCGGCCGGCTGAGTTCACACCTGCGGATACCCTGCGCAACCGGTGCGGATGCCTCATGATCGGCCCATGGCTACTCCCCGCATCCGCGCCGCCGTGCTCGGACTGCACTGGCAGGTGAATGTGATTCGGCCCGAAGGCTTCTTCGGGCCGATGCTGGCGGCTCCCGTCGCGCGCAGCGGGGTGGTGCGACGGGCCGTCGGCTTCCACGCGGGCGCGCTCGACGCCGGGGTGCCGGTCGTGTTCACCCGGTTCACCATTCCGATCGGGGAGGGCGAGCTGGTGCGCAACACCGGATTCATGCGCTCGGTCGCGGCCGGGCAGACCGACTTCCGGCCGGGATCGGCGGGCGCGCAGACGATTCCGGAGATGGCGGGCCGATACACGGTGGCTTTCGACAATCAGAAGTTGTCCGGCTTGGCGGGCAGCAAGATCGTCGAGTGGCTCACCGAGCACGAGGTGGACACGCTGTTCCTGACCGGCGTCGCCACCAATCTGACGGTCGAGCAGACCGCCCGGCACGGCACCGACCTCGGTTTCACCGTGCATGTCGTCACCGACTGTGTCATCGCGGCCACCGCGGAGGCGCACGCGGCGTCGCTGGCGAATCTGGAACTGGTGACCGCCGGCAGTCTCACCTCCGCGGTCGCACTGGAGTTGTTGCGCCGCCGATGAATTCAGCGTAGGCGCTGACTTCAGCGCAGCCGGGCGCGTAGCCCGGGGCCGACGAGTTGATCCAGCCGCCGGTAGGCCTCGCGCGGCGGTGTCGGCGGGTCGTCCTGGGCGATCGCGCCAAGCAGCCCGACCACACCCCAGGACAGGAACGTCACCGTGGCGGCCAGCTCGGCTCGGTCCAGGTCGAGGCGGTCGGCCAGCCGTTCGGTCAGCAGCTCCGCCAGCACCGCCTGGTAGGCGCGCAGCAGTTCGCCGGTGCTCTTGCGGCCCAGCCAGGCTCGGTACACATCGGAGTACTGGGCGGTCAGCCAGAACACGGTGTACATCGGCGCGAGCGGGTCGGTGTCCGGCGGGGCCCACTCGGCGTGCGCCGCGCTCCGCCGCGCCGCCGCGATGGCGCCGCGCAGGAACTCGGTGCTGCTCACCACCAGCAGGTCGTCCTTGTCGCGGAAGTGGGCGTAGAAGGTGGACCGCCCGACATCGGCGCGCTCGAGGATGTCGCGCACCGTGATCCGGTCGTACCCGCGCTCGAGCATCAACTCGATCAGCGCGCGATGCAGCAGCTGCCTGGTCCGCCGGACGCGGCGATCCGCGCTGTCGTTCATCTCAACTCCCGAACCCGGACAATACCGGGCCATCTGTCCGGAAACGAACGGTTCGCACCGCATTGTTCCTGGTCGGTACGGCCGTACCCGCCGACCATGAAGCCATGACCGAAACCCGAAATCCCGCCGACGAGGTCGGCATTCTGATCACCAGACCCCGAAGCTATCTGATCTTCCGCTCGGTGTTCACGCTGGGCCGCAGCGCCTCGCTGAACCGGAAGCTGACCGCGCTGAGCGGTGTCCAGGCGGGCGACCGGGTGGCCGACATCGGTTGCGGGCCGGGCGATCTGGTTCGCCGGCTGGCCGAGCGCACTGGTAGCGGGGGATCGGTGACCGGCGTCGATCCCGCCCCCGAAATGGTCCGGTACGCGAGTGCGCATTCCCGGCACCTGGGCAACTGCGCGTTCGAACTCGCTCCGGCACAGACACTTCCGCTGCTCGACTCCAGTGTCGATGTCGTGACCTGCACCTTCGTCATGCACCACATCCCGGAGGCGCAACGTCCGGCGGCGGTAGCGCACATGTTCCGGGTGCTGCGACCCGGCGGCCGGTTGCTGCTGGCCGACACCCACCCGCACGGCCGGATCCTGCCCGCCGTCTTGCGCGCGATGGGCCGTTCGGCCGGGCGCAAGACCCACGATCACGCCGCGATCGGCCCGGACGCGGATCCGGTGGCCGCTCTCGACATCCGTCGCTACCGGGAGTTGTTGGCGCAGACCGGCTTCCGGGATATCGAATTCAGCGCGGTGCGGCCGGTGACCGGCGTCCTGCGCGCTGTCAAGCCCGGCTAGATCAGGTTGCGGGTCGTCATCCAGCGCATCGTGAACCAGCCGCAGAAGACCGGCAGCCAGCAGGTCAGGACGCGATAGAGCAGGACGCTGGGCACCGCGATGGCCGGGGGGAGACCGAACGCGGCGAGGCCGCCGATGAGGGCGGCCTCGACCGCGCCGACGCCGCCGGGGGTGGGTGCGGCCGAGGCGAGGGTGCCGCCGATCATGGTGACGATGGTGACGGTGACGAAGTTGGCGCCGCCGCCGAACGCCTGCACGCTGGCCCACAGGGCGCCGGCCATGCCGAGGGTGATGGCGCCGGAGCCGAGCACGATGATCGCGAACCGTTTCGGATCGCGCGCCAGGTCACCGAGTTCGCCCAGCACCTCCTGTAATTGCGGGCGCACCGAATTGTTCAGCCAGTGCCGCAGTTTCGGCACGAACATGAAGGTGCCGATCACACCGACGCCGACACCGGCGGCCAGGTACAGCACGGTGGCGTCGGGCACGAAGTGCGACAGGTCCGTCGAGGTGCCCGCCACCACGCTGAACAACAGCAGCAGCCCGAGGTGCGTGATCACCTGAACGGCCTGCTGCAACGCCACCGCCGCGGTCGCGCGCACCGCGCCGAGCCCGCTCTTCTGCAGAAACCGCACGCTGAGCGCGAGGCCGCCGACCCGGGCCGGCGTCGTGGTCGCGGCGAAGGTGTTGGCGATCTGCATGATCACCAGGTTCGGGTACGACGCCATCCCGGACGCGCACGCCCACAGCGCCGCCGCCGCACCGAGATAGGTCAGCTGCGAGATGCCCAGACCGAGCAGCGCCCACCACCAGTCCGCCGTCTTCAACTGGGTGAAGAACGTCGGCACCTGGCTGATGAACGGGTACGCGACATAGACCAGGCCGATCAGCAAGGCCAACTGGATGATCTGCTTGCGGCTGAACCGGGTGATCTGATCGGCCTCGATCTTGTCCTTACCGGTCTGCTTGCGCACCTCGTCCCGGGTCCCGGCGAGCACGGACTTCCACTCGGGGACGGACTTGCGGATCCCGGAGGGCATGGCGGACTTGGTCAGTCGTGGTGAGGCGGTCAGCACCGGCTCCTCGCCGAGCGCGTCGATCGCCGCCCGCACCGCTGTCTCCTTGCCGAAGATCGCGGAGGTGAGCACCAGCAGTTGCGCGATATCGGTTTTCTGCTGAACCTCGGACGCGCCGAACTCGGCATTGCCGAAACCGGTGAAGCGGGCGACGCCGTCGTCCCCGAGCCGGACCTCCTCGGGCCGCAGATCACCGTGCGCCACCTGGCCGCAGTGCAGCGCCCGCAACGACTTCCACACATCGGGCAGGTCCTCGGCGGGCACCTCGCTCAACGGCTTACCGCGGGGTGTGGTGTGGGCGTACAGCATCCAGCCGCGGTCCAGCGCGGCGACCGCGAGGGTTTCCTGCGCCGCCAACCCGATCTCGCCGACGGCGATGGTCATCAGCGCCCGATGTTCCACGGCGCGATGCAGCGAACCGTGCATGGCCGCCGTCTCCCCGCGCCGGAAAGTCAGCCACCGGAACAGCATTCGCAACGCGCCGTGACTGCGCTGATCCTTGCCGTACAACTCGACGTTCAGTTCACCCGCGTCACCGTCGGTCGCGGCCGCGAGCACCAGCGGACCCGGCCCGGCCGGTCGTACCACCCGGAACGCGGTGACCGTGTGCCCGCCCCTGGCCAGCACCCGGACGGCCGCGTCCAGCGGCACCTCCAGCGCGGGTGTACCGACCAGCCAGACGATGATCGCGCCGACCAGCCAGCCGACCGCCAGCCCGAGCATGGCGCGCGCCGGCACCACGGTCGAGACCACCAGGTGGATCGGTGCGAACAACAGCAGCAGGAACCACAGCCACCGCCGTGGTTTCCGCGGCAGCCACGGGCTCGACACCGTGAGCACCGCCGCGATCATGGCGATCCAGCGCGGGTCGTCGAGGAACTGGGACAGGAAGGTGTCCAGGCGGTCCGGCACCTGCAGATGCCATTGCGGCGCGGACAGTCCGGTGCCGGTGATCGACAGCAGCAGTCCGGCCAGGACCGCCGCGGCCGCGTATCCGGCGAGCAATTTCCACTGTCTGCCGATGATCAGTTCGACCAAAATCGCGAACGGCAGGATCAGGATCAGCACGCCATAGACCAGATAGACCAGGTTCGACTGATCGGGTGTCAGGAAGCCGACGATATCGGAGACGGAGCGTTCCAGAGCCAGCCATTCCGGCCGGGTGATCACCGACGCGGCGATGATGAGGCCCAGCCAGGACGCGGCCAGCACGACGCGAACTATGTCGGTGGTCCGCCGGGTCAGCGGTTGCAGCAGGCTGCCCGTGACCGGGATGTCCCGCCCGTCGACTCGCATGTCGTATCGGCACTTTCGGATCGGTTGGAGCTGCACGGCGCGCTGTGTGGAGGGCCACCCCGTGGTGAGTATGCAGCAGCCCGCCGGGACGTTCGACGCCAACACGCCGACGTCCGCACGGTGATCAGCCTGCCAGAACCGCCACCGCCGGTCGTAGCCCGGGAGACATCTTCGGCACATGCGCGGGTATGCGCCCTTGAAGAACTCTTCCGATCCATCGACGATGAGGAAGGGTGGGCATTTCAGGGAGGAAAGTTATGGCAGTGCAGGACAAGGACTTACAGAACCGGACCGTAGTGATCACCGGCGCCAGCAACGGGATCGGCGCGGTGGCCGCCGAGCGGCTGGCCGCACGCGGCGCCACCGTCGCGGTGGTCGGGCGCGATCCGGAGCGGACCGCGCAGGTCGCCGACAAGATCGGCGCACCGCATTTTCTCGCGGATTTCGCCCGTCTCGATGACGTGCGCAAGCTCGCCGATCAGTTGCTGGGTCGTTTTCCCCAGATCGATGTCCTCGTCAACAACGCGGGCGGCTCCTGGGCCGAACGCGCCGTCACCACGGACGGCAACGAACGGACCTTCCAGGTCAATCATCTCGGCGGCTTCCTGCTGACCGCACTGTTGCTGGAACGCTTGCAGGCATCGCCGCAGCCGCGGGTCATCAATACTTCGAGCGTGACCTACCGGATCGCGAAACTGGACTTGGACACCGCGAACGCGCCCACCGGCTCGTTCTCGATGCTCGGCTCCTACGCCGCGTCCAAGCTGGCCAATATCGTGTTCACCCGCGAGTTGGCGCGCCGCACCGCCGGCACCGCGCTGGTCACCGCCGCCTTCCATCCGGGCGCGGTCGCCACCAACGTGTACGACAACATCCCGTTCGGGATCGGCGCGCTGATCCGGTCGCCGCTGTCGCGGCCGTTCTTCATCCGTCCGGACAAGGGGGCCGAGCCGATGGTGCATCTGGTGACCACTCCGGATGCCGCGGCGATCAACGGCAAGTACTTCCACCGGTTCAAGGAGGAACCGCCGAGCGTCAAGCAGGCGGTGGATCCCGTTTTCGCCCAGCGGCTCTGGGAGTTGTCGGAGCAGCTGACGGGCGTCGGCTACCAGCACTGACGCGGTGTCAGGCGGGCAGGGCGTGCCTGCCCGCCGGTGGCTCTTCCTCGATCTCGACGTCGAAGACACCACCGGTCATCTCGCCGTGGTCGAGTTCGAAGATGGCGCGCAACACGTTCTCGATCGGTACGACGCCGGGAAAGCTGTTGGGCGTGATGGCGTTCACGCGCACACCGAATTCGGTGAATTCCGCGGCCAGGTGCCGGGTCAGGTGGTTCAACGCGGCTTGGGACGCCGCGTACAGCGCCTGGCCGCCGGGCAATACCTCGGTGCCCGCGACGCAGGAGACGTTGACGATATTGCGATTCCACTCCCGGTTCCCGGCGTCGTCGTGCAGCCAGCTGCGCTGTGCCAGCCGGGTCGACAAGCGCAGGGGGACACCGACATTCGTAGCGAAGGTGCGGTCGAAATCGTCCAGCGCGGCATCGCCGTCGACCAGCCCGTTGAACTGGATGCCGGCGTGCACCGCGTTGTTGACCAGCAGGTCCACCCGGCCGAACCGGGCCAGCGCCAAGTCGACGACCCGCTCCACCTCGCCGGGCTCGGTCAGCTCGGACTTGATCAGGTAGACGCGCGAATCGTTCTCCGGCACAACGTCGTCCGGCTGGAACGGGTCGACGAACCATTCATGCTGCGAGGGCGCCGAGGGCAGTCGCTCGCGGTGCACGGCGACGATGTCGTACTCGGTGTAGAGGCGGCGGCAGAATTGGTCGCCCAGCCGCCCGCCCGCGCCGGTGATCAGGCAGACGCGGCGGTCACCACTGGACAATGTGGCCCTCGCCCCAGCGCCGGACGGCTTCGGCCTTCGGCCGGTGCAGCCACATCACCACGCAATTACGGTCGTGCACATTGGCGCCCGCGAAGGTGTGCCAGGACCGGGGCGTGCATTCGAAGATGACCATCGAGTTGTTCAGCGGCGGCACCAGCAGGTCGGGCGCGGGGTCGTGCCTGCCGTGCACGTGGGCGAACAGGGCCGTCTCGCCGCCGTCGCCGGCCGTCCAGGACGGATCGTTGGCGAGGTAGAACATGACCGCCACGCCGCGCACCAATTCGCGTGCGGGAGTGCCGGGTTCGCGTTCACCGTGCTGGATGTCGACCGAGTCGTCGGGCAGCCGGGTCTCGTCCGCGGCCGGCGGCTCCGCGCCGGGGAACCAGGCGGGCGCGAGATCGCTGTGCGGCCAGCCGCGCGGACTGGCCGGCGGGTGATGATGCACGGCTCCTTCGATGTCGCCGGTCCCGCGCACCCCCGCGACGCCCGCGATCAAGTCGTGCCATTCGCGGGAACTGAACAGCGCCAGCGGACCGTCCTGCAGTTTGTTCAACGAGATCGCGTCCGCGCTGTAGAGCTCGTTGACCTCGTGGAAGTCCGCGAGACGGTCGCGGCGCACGCGCAGGTACTCGGCGGCCAGGCGTTGATAGAACTCGTCGACGAACACGTCGCGCGCGTAGACGTGCGGAAACGGTGTGGCGCGGCGGACCCACCGCCGATGCGCGAACAACTCGGTGAACCACCCCGGTAGCGCGGGCGCCGGGCTTTCCATTACGCCGGTCAAGGTCACTCCCTCCCAAACGAACATCGCGATCCTATGGGGTCGGCGCGGTGTTCGAGGGCCCGGTTAAGGAGAAATTGATGCTGTACCGACAAAACTAGAACGTGTTACTGTCGGTTGATGGTGCACCCGCCAGTCGATGCTGCCGCTGCCGCGCCATGGCGATACTCGTGGTACGCGGCAGTTTCGAGCGTTGCGGGCGGCCGCCTGAACTGTAACCCGTTCTATGGCTAGGGAGACCAGCACGCCATGCGTACCGAAATCTGCGACCGGCTGGGGATCGAGTTCCCCATCTTCGCCTTCACTCACTGCCGCGACGTTGCCGCCGCGGTCAGCAATGCCGGTGGCATCGGCGTGCTCGGCGCGGTCGGTTTCACCGCCGAACAGCTCGAGGTCGAACTGGCCTGGCTGGACGAGCATGTCACCGGCGTCTACGGCGTGGACTTGGTGATCCCGTCCAAGTACGAGGGTAAAGGTGTCGAGGGCCTGAGTCCCGAGGAACTGGAAGCCAAACTGGCGGAAATGGTTCCGCAGGGGCACCGGGACTTCGCCGAGAAACTGCTCAACGACCACAACGTGCCGCACCTGCCCGACGACGAGCAGGTCAACCAACTGCTCGGCTGGACCGCCACCACCGTCGCGCCGCAGATCGAAGTCATCCTGAAGCATCCCAAGGCCAAGCTGGTCGCCAACGCGCTCGGCACCCCGCCGGATGACGTGATCAAGCAGATCCAGGACTCCGGTCGTCTGATCGGCGCGCTGTGCGGGTCGGTCAAGCACGCGCTCAAGCACAAGGAAGCCGGTCTGGACTTCGTCGTCTGCCAGGGCACCGAGGGCGGCGGTCACTGCGGTGAGGTCTCCTCGATGGTGTTGTGGCCGCAGGTGATCGACGCCATCGGCGATCTGCCGCTGCTCGCCGCGGGCGGTATCGGCAACGGCCGTCAGGTCGCCGCCGCCATGGCGATGGGCGCGGCCGGCGCGTGGACCGGTTCCATCTGGCTCACCGTCGAAGAGGCGAATGTGCCGCCCGCCCAGATGCAGAGCTACATCGAGGCCTCCAGCCACGACACCGTGCGTTCGCGCGCCTGGACCGGCAAGCCGGCCCGCATGCTCAAGAACGACTGGACCGAGGCCTGGGAAGCGCCGGAGAACCCGAAGCCGCTGCCCATGCCGCTGCAGATGATGGTCGCGATCGACGGCGTCAAGCGCGGGCATCGCTACCCCGAGCAGGCCAAGGATGTGAACTTCAATCCGGTCGGTCAGGTCGTCGGCATGATGAACAAGGTGGAGCGTTCGGCCGACGTGGTCGCGCGCCTGATCCAGGAGTACGTCGACGCCTGCGAGCGCCTGAACAAGCTCAACGACGCGTTGTAACCGCGTCGGA
Organism: Nocardia goodfellowii; assembly: GCF_017875645.1. Classification (NCBI taxonomy): domain Bacteria; kingdom Bacillati; phylum Actinomycetota; class Actinomycetes; order Mycobacteriales; family Nocardiaceae; genus Nocardia; species Nocardia goodfellowii. The sequence goes on from NZ_JAGGMR010000001.1 coordinate 1,463,769, forward strand.
ACCGGCGCCACGCGGTCCGTTTGCCATAAGCTTGCTGGATTGTCGGCAGCGGCGGAGGTGAGCGGGCGGCGTGGACGCCGATCGGGTGAGTCAGTGGACTGACGCACGGCTTCGGGGTGCGGTCCATTTCGTGTTGCGCCGCATGCCCGCTCCCCGTCCGCCGCTGGCGCAGGCCCCGCCGCCGGAGGAACCGCCGGTCTCGGCGGATCTGCTGGATCTGCTGCGGCGAATCGGTGTGGCGCTGATCGGCGCGGGCGAGACCACGAACCGCGTGCAGGCGCTGCTCGACGAACTCGCGCGTCGCTACGGTGCGCAGGGGGTGCACTTCTTCGTCCTGCCCACCGGCGTTTTCGTCCGGATCCAGGATGCGCGCGGTTCCGCGGTCGACATGCTCGGCGCGTCGATCGGCACCTTGCGTCTCGACCAGATCGCCGAGCTCTACCGGCTGCTGGATCGGGTGAAGGAGAAACTGCCGCCGCCCACGGAGGTGACCGCGGCGCTCGGCGACATCCTCGACTCCAAGCCGCGCGCCCCCGTATTGCTCACTCTGCTCGGCCAAGTCGTACTGACCGTCGGACTGGGCCTCATGCTCAATCCGGCGGAGCCGTCACTGGTCGGCTACTGCGTGCTCGGTGTGCTGGTCGGCCTGCTGGTGTGGGTCGCCGAGAAGGTTTCGCTGCTGTCGCTGGCGCTGCCGGTCACCGCCGCCGCGCTGGTTTCGGCGGTCGCGTTCGGGTTTCCCGATCAGCTGTCCGGCGGGCATCCGAGTCAGCTGGTGATCCCAGCGGTAGCCACCCTGTTGCCAGGTGCCATGCTCACCAACGGCACCATCGAATTGGCCACCGGTTCCATGGTCGCCGGGGCGAGCCGGCTGATGTACGGCATCAATATGCTGTTCCTGCTGTCGTTCGGACTGCTCATCGGCCTGGAAGTGCTGGGACCACGCCCGGTTCCGGAAGCCAGCGGGCCGGACCAGATGGGCTGGTGGGCGCCCCTGATCGGCGTGCTGCTGATCGGCCTCGGGCATTCCTGGCGGGCCAGCGCACCACCGAATTCGCTGGGCTGGTTGCTGGTCGTGCTCTACGTGACCTACGGAGCCCAACTCGTCGGCCAGAATTTCTCCGGTCAACTCCTGGGCTCTTTCCTCGGCGGACTGGCCGCGGTCCCGGCCGCCTACTTCGTGCAGCGGCGCAAGAACGCCCCGCCTTCGCAGGTCGCGTTCCTGCCCGCGTTCTGGATGCTGGTGCCGGGCGGGATCGGGCTCACCGGCGTCTCCAACCTTGTCGGCCAAGGGAACTCGGGTGGGCTGCACGTCATCGCCTCGGCGCTGCTCACCGTGCTGTCCATCGCCCTGGGCGTGATGGTGGGTTCGGGACTCGTCGGTGACCAGCGGCCGCGGATCAGCACGCTGCTGGATACGATCCTGCCGGCTGATCGCCGGAGTGCGGCCGCCCGGGACGAGAAGCAAAAGTAAAGCGGCCCAGACGGATGTCCGGGCCGCTGCACAGCTTTCAACACAATCACGCGGTCGCCGCGTGCACCTCGCCCGCTTCGTCGACAGTGCCGACGAGTTCGGTGAATCGGGCGATCACCTTTTCGTGGTACATCCCGAACAGGTCCTCGAACAGTGCCAGCTGCGCCTCCGAGGGGCCCGACCCGGATTCCCACACCGCGATCAGCGCCCGCCAGACCAGCACATGCAGATCGGCGGCGCCGGCGAAGTAGGCCTCGATGGCATTCGGCACTTCGAGCACCATGTCGCCGATGGAATTGAGAATGGCGCGCTGCATGCTCGATCCGATACTGATCAGCAGGTTACGCACCAGCGTGAGCTCGATATCGAGGATCCGGTAGAAATCCGGAACCTCTTGCCGCGCCAGCGCTTCCATCTCGTCGACGGCGGATTTCAATTCCGCCGTATCGATCTCCTGCGCGCTGCCGGTGTACGCGAGCAGCGCCTCCATCACGATCCCGCGTTCGACCTCCACCATGTCGCGGAACATATCGATCGCGACCTCGGGACTGGAAAAACGAAACAGATGCCGGTACACATCGATGCCGCCCGCCTCCCGGACGTCACGAATGGTAAACCCCTTGCCCCGGCGTGCTTCGACGAAACCGTAGGACTCCAGCCGCCCGAGGGTCAGCTGCGCGGTCGCGCGGTTCATCTGGAATTCCTCGGCGACCTGGCGGACCGAGGGCATCAAATCCCCTGGCTGATATTCCCCTGCGGCAACCCGGCGCGCCAATTCGTCGGCAACGTCGGCGACTACCGTTTGGGATCCCATCGATGCCACCTCTCAAGTCTGTGCCAATTACGTCCCAGACAGTCTAGGCCCTCTTGTGTCGCACCGCACCTGCGGTAACACTGGTCGGCGCAGAGTGTGAGGTGATTCATGACTGGGCTGGGTTCTGGGAAGAAACCGCCGGTACGGAGGTCGGTGCGCAACGCCAAACTGGCGGCGCTGCCGGTGGCGTACGCGGGGCGGCAGGCCGCGGGTGTCGGCAAGCGGGTGCTCGGCCGTTCGTCGAGCGAGATCAACCGCGACATCCAATTGCGCACGGCCCAGCACATCTTCGAGGTATTGGGCGAACTGAAGGGGTGTGCGGCGAAACTCGGGCAACTGCTGGCCATCTATGGTCTGGCGCTGCCGCGCGAGGTGGCCGAGCCCTACACCGTCGCCCTGAGTCAGCTGCAGGATTCGGCCCCGGCCATGCTGCCGTCGATGGTGCACGCGGCCATGGCGGAGAGCCTGGGCGCGGACTGGCGCTGGCATTTCCAGGAATTCGACGATCGCCGGGCCGCCGCCGCGTCCATCGGGCAGGTACATCGCGCGGTCTGGCACGACGGCCGACGGGTCGCGGTCAAGATCATGTACCCGGGCGCGCGGGCCGCGATCGAGGGCGACCTGGCGCAACTGCGCCGAATCTCCTTGCTGGCCACGGTGTTTCTGTCCGGCGCCGATGTGAAGGGCGTCACCGAGGCGATCTCCGACGGCCTGCGGGCCGAACTCGATTACGCCGCCGAAGCCGAGCATCAGCGGGCCTTCGCCGCCGCCTACGCCGACGATCCGGAGTTCTATATTCCGAATGTGGTGGCGCAGCACGGCGATGTGCTGATCACCGAATGGCTCGACGGCACTCCGCTGACCCGGGTGGTTGCCAACGGCAGCCGAGACGAACGAAATCGCCTGGGCATGCTCATGCTGCGCTTCGTGCTGTCGGGCTGGGCTCGCGACGGTCTGCTGTACGCCGATCCGCACCCCGGAAATTTCCAGGTGCTGGCCGACGGCCGGCTCGGCATCGTCGATTTCGGCGCCTGCTGTCCGTGGCCGCCCGAGGGTTTCGACGAACTGGCACTGGACTATTGCACCGCCATTTCCACCGGCGGGCCGAAAGATCTGGAGTCGGCCGCGCGCCGGCACGGTTTCGTCGAATCCAGCCGGGATTTCGATATCGACGCGTTGTTCAAGACGGTGATGTCGGCCAGTGAGCCGTTCCGCCGGTCGTCCTATCGGCTGACGACGCCCTGGTTGCGCACCCAGGTGCTGCGGACGACGAAACTCCAATTGACCAACGTGACACGGCAATTGACGATGCCCGCGTATTTCACGCCGTTCGCGCGTTCGGCGCTGACCCTGATCGGGACGCTGTCGCAGCTGGAAACCGAGGGGCCGTACCGGGACGAAATCGTGCGCTGGCTACCGGAACTGGCAGCGGTGATCGAGACGCAGCCGCGAAAGTCCGGCGGGCCGGTCGATTTGGCGGACGTGCGCGAGCGCCGGGAATCGGTGCGCCGAATCGGATAGCGATCCGTCTCAGACAGAGCTATTCTTACTCGCCGCGCCGCACATCGCGGGCCGGCCGCAGCAACCACTTGCGCCAATCGGGCAATACCAGTGCGGCGAGGACGTCGTATCCGGCGGCGCCCGGATGCGCGCCATCGCCGTCGCGAACTTCACGCATCCACACTTCGCTGGCCAGCAGGGCCTGGTGCACCTGGATGTACGGCACCTCGTGCGACGCGCAGACCTCGGCGAATCGCTCATCGAGCTCAGCGGTCCGGGCGTTGTGCTCGACATCGTCGATCGGCGGCGGCGCGACCATCAACACCTGCCACCCGCGCTCGGCCGCCTGCTCGAGCAGCTTCGCCAGATTGACCGCCGACCCCGCCGGATCGACCCGCGGCCCGCCGTTCTCCTGCGTGGCATCGTTCACGCCGAACGACACCACCACCCGGGCATCGGTCCCCGCGAGCAGCCGCTGTTCGCATTCCGCGGTGCAGCGGCTCAGCACGTCCGCCGAGGTCTGGCGGCGCACGCCCAGGTTGTAGGCGGTGAGCTGGATCCCGTCGGCGACCGCGCGCTGCCCGAGTCGGCCCGCCCACCCCAGCAACAGCGGGTCACCGACGCCCGCCACGAACGAATCTCCGACGAAACACACCCGAACGTCTGCGCTCACCCGACCATCCTGGCAGTTGCCGATTGCGTTCGGCGGATCGGCCTTCCGGTGCTAGATCGCGTCCTCCAGTTCGGCGAGCGCGTTCTCCAGGTGATCCAGAATCCGGTGCATATCCGGCACGCTGCGCCGGCACCCGACCAAACCGAAGTCCAGGTTCTCCGCGGTAGTGGTGAGGGTGATGTTCATGGCCTGACCGTCGAACGGGATCGACATCGGATAGCTGGCGTCCAAGCGAGCGCCGTTGAAGTACATGGGTTCGCGCGCGCCCGGCACATTCGAGATGACGATGTTGAACGGCGGCGCCGTCCGCTGCACCAGGGCGGGCAGCAGCGACATCGCGATCGGGCTGAGCGTCAGCGCCGACAGCGCCATCGCCTGGGTGCTGGACAGCTGCTTGTACACATTCTTGGCGTCGTGCATCGATTCGCTGATCACGGCTAGTCGGGCCACCGGGTCGACGACATCGGTGCCCAGATTGCACAGTGCGGCGCACACCTTGTTGCCGCTGACCTCGGTGTCGTCCTCGCCGCGCAGATTCATCGGCACCATGGCGATCAACGGGTTGTCCGGCAACGCGTCTCGCTCCAGCAGGTAACTGCGCAGTGCCCCGGAGGACATGGCCAGCACCACGTCGTTGATGGTCTTCCCGGTCGCCTTCTTCACCTGCTTGATCCGCTCCAGCGGCCAGGACCGGACCGCGACGGTGCGCGCGCCGCCGATCGGCACATTGAGCATGGTGCGCGGCGCTTCGAACGGCAGCGTCAGCTGCTGTTCGAGCAGCGCCGAACGAGCGGCACGAGCCAGCTTCGGGCCGAAAGACGCCGCGGACATCAGGTTTCGCGCACCGTCGCCGAGCCGGGAGTTCTCCGGCTTCGGATCCCGGTGCCGCCGCGGCAGATTCCATGGCACCCGGATCTCGCGGTCGGCCGGATCGCTGGTCAGGGTGCGCTGCATCAGGCGTTGCGCGGCGACGCCGTCGATCAGCGCGTGATGCATCTTCGTGTACAGCGCGAACCGTCCGTCGTTGAGCCCTTCCACCACGCGGATCTCCCACAGCGGCCGATGCCGGTCGAGCAACTGGCCGTGCAGCCGGGAGGCCAGATCGAGCAGCTGGTCGAAGGTGCCGGGGCTCGGCAATGCTGAACGCCGGACGTGATAATCGAGTTCGACGTGCGGATCCTCGGACCAGCCCAGTTGCGGCGCACCGAGCCAGGTGGCCGGGCGCTTGCGGAACGTAGGACTGATCTCGTGCTCGGTCAGCACCCGTTCATAGATGGACCGGGCGAAATCGGGCCCGGCGTCCTCGGGCGCCTCGAACAGTTGCAGGCCGCCGACATGCATCGGGTGTTCCCGGGATTCGGCGAGCAGGAAAATGGCATCGATCGGTGCGAGAAACTCCATGGAACGTCGCCCCCTGACGACAGTGGTGAAGTCTTGTTACGGATCGACCACGTTGTCGGACGAGCGATAGTCCAAAGTTACCCGGCCGGAAGGCCTCGTGTACGGCGAATCATCGTGGCTTACAGCACAACACGTAGGCCTGCTCGAACCGCTCGCCGTGGCCGGGTTCCCGGACCATCCGCGCCGATACCTCGAAGCCGCTGTCACGCAACAGCTCGGCCAGTCGTTCCGGCGACCAGCGGTAGGCGCGAATCACCTTGTGGTCGAACGGCTCCACCACTTCCGAACCGTCCGTCGCCTGGAAGGCGAACAAGGCGTGCCCTCCGGCTCGGAGTACCCGATGAAACCCGTTCAACACCCCCGGGATTCGCTCCGGCGGCAGATGGATGAACGAGTACCAGGCGACGAGGCCGTCGAGACTCGCCGCGCCGAAATCGAGATCCTCCATGCTGCCCTCGTCGAAGCGCAACTGCGGAAACTCGTTGCGCGCCAAGGCCAGCAGGCGTCTGGAGACGTCGATCCCGCGCACGTCCAAACCGGATTCGGCCAACTGCGCGGTGAGCCGGCCCTGACCGCAGCCGATATCGGCGACCACGCCGCCGGGGCCGACCAACTCGGTGAAGATGGCCAGCATCGCGTCGTCGAACGGTTTGCCGTAGAGCGGCTGCCGCACGAGTTCGTCGTAGAGCTCAGCGATTTCGTCGTAGGCCGCACCGACCGCGGCGATCTCGTTCATCGGCGACCATTGTAGGAACCGGGTGGTACCGGCACATCCGCACAGGGTGCCACCTGGGCGTCATCCGCCGGCCGGGACGCGCGCGAGCGGGCGGTGCCGAGAATGGAACCGAGGATGACCAGCGGGAAGCCGATGGCCATGCCCGCGGTGAGCGGTTCGTTCAGCGCGGTGACACCGAGCATGATCGCGACGGCCGGGTTGATGTAGGTGATGACCGTGGCACGGGACGGGCCGACCTCACTGATCAGCGCGAAGAACACGAGAAACGCCAGCGCCGTGCAGATGACGGCCAGGCCCACCACCGACCAGCTGGCGTCGGCGGGGTAGTGCGCGGGCCTGCGCAGTGCCGCCATCGGGGCGTAGATGATCGCGGCCAGCATCAGCGACGCCGTCACCACACCCATCGGCGGCAGATCGGCGAGCGAGCGATTGATGATGATAGGCCCGATCGCGTAACCGATGGCGGTGAGCCCGATCGCGCCGATCGCCGCCGGATCGGACAGGTCGACGTCCAGACCGACCAGCGTGGCGACGCCGCCGAATCCGACGATCAGCCCGAGAACCCTTCGGGTGTCGAAGGTTTCGTGTCCCATGGTGGCCACCAGGACCACCGCGATCAGCGGCACCGCCGCGATCAGCAGGCCGACGGTGGAACTGTTGAGCGTGGTTTCCGCGTAACCGATCAGGAACCACGGCCCGGTGATCTCCACCAGGGTGTAGGCCAGCAACGGTTTCCACCGCCGCAGCACCGGCATCAACGATTTCGTGAAGAGGGCGATCGGCAGCAGGATCAGCCCGCCGATGAGCGTGCGCCCGAACGCCACCACGAACGGATCGAAATCCTCGACCGCGATTCGGATCATCGCGTACGGCACGCCCCAGATGGCGCCCATAGCGAGAAACAGCACCCATCCGCGCCTGGTCATCGGCCTTCTCCACTCTGTGATCCACCCGGGAGCCTAACCAAAGATCCGATGATCCGACACTGCCAATTCCGGACTCGGCGCGCGACTGGCTCCGGACACCGAAAAACCGGCCGGATCGGATCCGGCCGGTTCTCGGTGGTGCGGTTACTACTTCGACTCGGTGGTGGTCGGCGCGGCCGACTCCGTGGTCGTGGTGGGCGCGGCCGGAGTGGTGGTCGGCGCGACCGTGGTGGTGGGCGCGACGGTCGTCGGCTTCGGCGCCTCGGTGGTCGTCGGAGCCGCGGTGGTCGTGCTCGAGGTCCCGGACGACGTGGTGGTCGGCGCGGCGGACGTCGACGTCGCGGCAGCACCGGACTGTGTGGTTGTCGTGGTGCTGGTCGACGGTGTCGTGGTGGGCGACTTGCTGGTCGAGGTCGCCGACGGCGTGGTGGTCTTCGGTGCCTTCGACTCGTCGACCACCTTGTACATCGCCTGGACGTCCTCGGTCTTCGGCGTGGCCGCCTTGTCCACCGGCTCACCGGCTTGGGCCTGCTTCGCCAGATGTGTCAACCACGCGGCCGCGTACTCGGCGGAGGTCAGCGGCTTGCCGTTCTCCGGATCGGCGTTCTTCCAGTAGTCGAAATGATGACCGGTGTGGTTCGGTCCGAGGGTGAGCTTGTACGGGTCGCTCATCACCACGGGGATCGTGTTCTGGTTGGTCACGATGAGCCCGATGATCTCGTTGAGCACCTTCTGCGGCAGGTAGGCCAGCGGCGACATCTCATCGGTCGAGATCTCCGACTTCACCGGGGTCTTGGGAGTGTTCTGGCCCGGCTTGTAGGCCGGGTCCGAAACCCGCAGCAGCACATTCAGGAACGTCTCGTCGCTCTGCATCCAGTTCGGCTGCGCGGCGATATCGGCGAACGCCGTCATCGCGATCCGGCCGAGCACCTCGGCGACGTTCTGACCGGTCGCCGGGGTCAAGCCCTCCCGCTCCAGGTTGTCCACATTGATCTGCCGGCCGACGTTCACCGCCAGCTGCAGCAGCGAAATATTCTGCGGCGCGGCACAAGTCAGGTCGCCCTCGGAGCAGAACGAGGCGACCTTGCCGTTCAGTTTGCCGAAGCCGCCGCTGGTGCCCGGCATCGCGCCCTGGCCCGAGACCGGCTTGCCGTTGTACTTCTGATCGAAGTTGTCCGGGTGGTTCGGATCCTGCGCGCCGATGAAGGTCCCGTCGCCGGCCGAGCGACCCGGGTCGGCGAGGATGACCACACCCACGACATCGTCCGGGTCGACGATTCCGTACTTCCCGTCCTTGTCGGACTCCTGGTTGCCGACCTCCATCGCGACACGGCGCACCACGTCCGCGCCCTCGCTGTAGCCGACGATGGAGAAACGGGTGTCCGGGCACGCCTGCGCGATCTCGCGCATGACTTGCTTGGTGTTCGCTACACCGGCGTTGACCGAATCCTCATAGCTGGACATGTTCGCCGGATAGGCGACATACACCGCGCGGTAGGAGCCGGGGTTCACATCGTCGGCCGGTGCGTTGACCACCGGATCCACCCACTCGCTGCGGTGGTCACCCGACAGCGCGGCGGGCAACGGATTGCCGTTGGCGTCGACCAGCATTGCCGTGGTCTCCGGATTCGGTGTGTCGTTACGACCGGCGACCGAGATGGTCACCATGTCGTGGCACTCGGTGACCGAGCTGGTCAGCCGCGTATCCCGGGTCTCCGGAGTGGATGTCAGCGCGAACGAGGCGGCGACGAGCGCCGTCACGCCCAGCACTGCTGGTGCGGCCACGCCTACGCCGATGCGATGGCGGGCAAGGAACTCACGAAGAGCCATGTCCTGATCCCTAATTTTCATGGAGCGACAAGCGGAAATGGACAGGCCCCCCGACGGGCCGTCTGTCACGAAAGCTGTCGTGCCAGAGGCCCCCGGTGTTACGGACTGTGTGCTACGCCCCTGCTCGAGCGTGAGTCAGCGGATCGGCTGGGCTTCGGTGGATGCGGCGCGCAACAGTTCCCGCCGCTTGGGGTCCTTGCTCCACCAGGTGCGCACACCCGGCTTACGCGCCTCGTAGCTCAGCTGCCAGACGGTGCTCCAGCAGACCGCCTCTTTGAGCAGCGCGCCGGGACGGCCACCGAGGTATTGCTTGTTCGCCCGGTCGTCCTTGCTGGAGAACTGGAAGACGCCCGCGCCGCGACCCAGGCTGATGCATTGACCCGCGAAACCGACGTCGATGGTCGCGGGCTTGTTGCCCGCGATCCGGCTGAGCACGGTCTCGGCGGCCTGCGGCCCGGTCTGTACCGCGGACTGGCAGCCCATCCGGAACGGCAGATCCGAGGGCGCCGCGGAATCGCCCGCCGCGATGACGCGTTCGTCATCGAGACTGGTCAGCGTCTCGTCGGTGCGAAGCCGGCCCGCCGCGTCGGTGCTCAGCCCACTGCGCGCGGCCAGATCCGGCACACCGAAGCCAGCGGTCCAGATGGTCAACGCACTGGGCAGCACACGGCCGTCGGCGAGTCGCACGGCATCGGCGCTCACGCCGGTCACCTCGGTGCCGCCGCCCTCGAGCACTGTCACGCCGAGCCGGGTCAGCCGCTTCGCGATCGAGCGCCGCCCGCGCGGATGCAGGTACGACCCGAGCACCCCGCCGCACACCAGCGTCACCACGCGACCCTGTTCGGCCAGTTCGGCGGCCGTCTCGATACCGGACGGACCGGCCCCGACCACGGTTACCGCCGCCTGCGCCGGGGCGGCATCCACGGCAGCGCGCAACCGCCGCGCCTGCTCCAAACTGGCCACCGGGTAGGCGTATTCAGCCGCGCCGGGCACGGCCGAGTCCGCGCTGCCACTGCCCACCGCGTAGACCAGGTAGTCGTAGTAGAGCGCGTCGCCGTCCCGCAGCAGCACCGTGCGACCGGCCGCATCGATTCGGGTAACGGTGTCGACCACCAACCGCACACGCTCGCTGAGCACCTTGCGGTAGTCGGCGACCGCGTCGTGTGTGCCACTTGCCAACTGGTGCAACCGGATTCGCTCCACGAAGGTGGCACGCGGGTTGATCAGCGTCACCGTGACGTCCGCGCGCCGGGTGAGGCGGTTGGCCGCCATGACACCGGCGTACCCGCCGCCGATCACAACCACATCGATGTTCCCGCTCATGGGTCTCTCCTCTGTCTCAGGGCGTTCGGCATGAAGACAGTTGAGCCTCGCGAGATGTGACAGTTGTGCGGGGTATCACATTTCCTGGTCGTCGAAGCGGGTGCGGGCTCGCTCGACCTCGGGCAACGTGACCGTGGACCAGTGCAGCAGCGCGTCGATGAGGTCCTGCAACGTCTTGCCGAGGGGCGTGATGCGGTACTCGACGGCGACCGGGCGGGTGCTGAGGAGATGGCGCTCGACCATCCCGTTGCGTTCCAGCCGCCGCAGCGCGGCGGTGAGCGACTTCTGCGTCACGACCGGGATCGCCCGGCGAAGCTCGTTGAAACGCAACGAGTTTCCGCACAGCGCGTCCAGGATCTGCATCGACCATTTGTCGAGCACCTCGTCCAGTAATTCGCGGTGCTGCTGGGTGAGGTGCGGGGCGGCCGAAAGCGGCGAGGCGGTTTCCTGCATGACACCTAGTCTCGTTGAAGTTCCCTTCGAATACCAGGTAGACATCGGATACCTACTACGAAAGAGGATCACGATGTCGGTGCAGCTGTTCAGTCCCGCGGGCATGTTCAGTCCGGTTCCGTACCACCACGTGTCGATCAGCACCGGTACCCGCCACGTGCACGTGGCGGGACAGATCGCGCGCGACGCCGAAGGCAATGCGGTCGCGACGGGCGACCTCGCCGGTCAGGTCGCACAGGCCTTGCGCAATACGGCGCGCGGTCTCGCCGGAGCCGGCGCGAGTTTCGCCGATGTCGTCCGCCTCCGGTTCTTCGTGACGAACTGGACTCCGGACAAGTACGACGACTTCGTCGCCGGAATCGATCGCGTCGCGGACGAACTCGGATTGCCCCGGCCGTTGCCGCCGCTCTCGGCGATCGGAGTCGACTACCTCTTCGAACCCGACGTGCTGGTGGAAGTCGAGGCATACGCGATGCTCGACTGAGATGTAGTGAGCCAGATCACTATTGAGGTTGACCCGGGGTCAAGGTGGAGGTTTGTCGCAGAACGAGATCGGAACACCCTCGAAGGAGCGACCACCATGACCACCACCTTGACCACCCAGGATCCCTCGCTGCTGCAGCAGACCATCGATGAACTGGTCGGAACCGGCTTCACCGGGTTGTCGTTGCGGGTCAACGACGAACACGGTGAGTGGGTCGGCAGCGCCGGGATCGCCGAACTCGGCACCACCGCGGTGCCGCCGGTGGACGGGCACATCCGGATCGGCAGCAACACCAAGACTTTCATCGCGACGGTGGTGTTGCAGCTGGCCGGTGAAAACAAGATCGACTTGGACGCCGCGGTCGTGGACTATCTGCCCGAGTTCGACCTCGACCCCCGGATCACGGTGCGAATGCTGTTGCAGCACACCAGCGGTGTCTTCAACTTCACCGGCGAGGTCTTCGAGGACGGGTCGGTCGCCCCCGGCATCGACTGGTCCGGCCAAGCGTGGGTGGACAACCGCTTCAAAACCTACCGCCCACAGGAATTGGTGGAGTTCGCGTTGTCCAAGCCGGCCCGGTTCGAACCCGGAACCGACTGGAGCTACGCCAACACCAACTACGTGCTCGCGAAACTCGTAGTGGAGAAGGTCACCGGCCGCACCCTGGGCCAGGAAATGGATCGGCTGATCCTGGGCCCCCTCGGCCTATCGGGCACCGTGGTCCCCGAAACCTCCACCGAGATCCCCGAACCCCACGCACACGCCTACTACCGCTACGAAGACGCCGCGGGCGCCCAGCAGATCGCCGACGTCACCAACCAGAACCCGTCCTGGATCTCCGGCGGCGGCGACATGATCTCCACCACCGCCGACCTGCACACCTTCATCACGGCACTCGTGACCGGCAAATTGGTCCCGTCGGCCCTGCTGGAGCAAATGTTCACCCCGCACTCCAAAATCCCCTACGGCCTCGGCGTCTTCGTGCAGGAAAGCGCCTCCGGCACAGTGATCACCCACAACGGCGGCCACGGCGGCCACGGCGCCCTGATGTACGCCACCGCCGACGGCCGCAAAACCCTGACCGCCACCCTCAACTACATCGACGACGCCGACCTCTCCCTTTCGGCAGAATTCCAAGCCGCCACCCAGCGCCTCGTCAACGACCTCTTCGGCGCGCCGCCACAGTAGACAAATCCAGACCATGCCGAACCTTTCCGGCTCGGCATGGTCTGCATTTCGCGGCAATAAAATTCAGCCGCGGGCCATATCCACGAACCGGCTCAAATGCAGCTGGTGCGCGACGGTGATGGTGGCGGTGGGGCCGTTACGGTGCTTTCCGAGAATCAGGTCGGCTTCACCGCCGCGGGGGTCGTCCCGCTCGAAGGCGTCGGGGCGGTGCAAAAGGATAACCATATCGGCATCTTGTTCGAGGCTGTTGTGTACTGCAATCCCTTGGGCCACAAAGTTGTTCGTGCCTGGCACGGTTCCGTCGTAGACGTCCTGCTCGCCCAGACTGGTGATCTCGACGACCCGGTCCCAGAAGACATCGTTGGTGGCGAGCATTTCGATATCCGCGTCGTCGAGGACAGCAGCCACTCGGGCGAGGCGGGCGCGGCTAGGGGAGCGCTTCCACATGGCCGACCCACAGAAACGGGAGCCCATGGCCGCCGAAAAGTCGCGGTGGGTCATCTGTTTGGTGGCGAGGAGGGTCCTGACCTGGGACCAGACTTCCTTGGGGACAGTGTCCACGTTGGTATTGGACACGATCGGAGCGAGTTCTCGCAGCACGATTTCGGCTGCCTCACCGCGAGCGCCGTTTACTCCCACATCACGGAGGAAAGTTGTCTGGTTCTCCGCACCGTCGATGGTGAGGTGCCAGCTGTCACGGTATCCGGCCTTGATCACACGCTTGATCCGCCCATGGACGCCGACGCGCAACAGCAACTGCGCCACGTCGTCGATCAGGCGACGACTGGTCGAGGCGTAGTAGACCCGGGCCTGGCGCCCCTTCGCGTCCCAGCGCACGGAACCATCCGTAGCCCAAAGATGATTCAGGAACAGTGCTACCTGACGGGTCGGCAGCGAAAACACCTGTTGCGGAACGAACTTCTCGTAGCTCCGCAGACCGAAAAGGCCGAGCTCGTCGAGCCATGATGCGATGGGGTTCCGCTTGCCGTGGGTAAGTTGATAAGGCGCCCGCAGGCGGAGCGTGGTGACCCGAGCGGCGGCGTACTCGTCGCGGACCGCGGTGACGCCGAAGTGCTCTGCGGCAGCGGCGACTGCGGCGAGGTTCGCTTCGTCGATGCTGGCGTAACGGATCGGCTGACGCTTCACACAGGAACCGTCACCGATCATGTGCGCCAGCAAAATGACTTCGGAGTCGTCCATTGACGCGGTCCGCACTGGTTCGGGAACCAAGCGCGGTGTGGCGAGGCGGTCACCGACCGCAAGATTTTCCAGCGCGATCCAGCCGTCAACAGTGAGGAACGGATGGTTGCCGGTGGCTTCTACTTCACGTCCAGAGGCCAGCCGCAGCTTGAAGACTTCCTTACGACCGCTCGGGAAGACCTTCACCATCGGCCGGGCAACCATTCGCATTCGCTCGTCCAACGACCACACGAGGGGCTGTTCACCGCTGGTAAGTAGTTCACCGAGGGTGACCTCGGCACCGTTGTCGGCGCGCAGAATGCGTGTGGATGCCGGAAGGCAGCCGGATTCACGGAGATCGGAGACCATGGGCCGCTTGTCGGTTCGCTGTTCGGGTCCACGGTTCAGCTGCGAGATCGCGATGACCGGAACCTCGAGTTCCTTGGCCAGCAGCTTGAGGTGACGCGAGAATTCCGAGACTTCCTGCTGACGGGATTCGACCTTCTTGCCAGAGCTCATCAGCTGGAGGTAATCCACGACGACGAGTTTCAAGTCGTGACGCTGCTTGAGCCGACGCGCCTTGGCGCGAATCTCCATCATGGTCAGATTCGGCGAATCGTCGACGAAGAGCGGGGCTTCGCTGATCTCACTCATCCGGCGCGCCAGCTTCGTCCAGTCGTCATCGCTCATCCGGCCGGAACGCATGTCACCCAGTTTTATCTTCGCCTCTGCGGAAAGCAGACGCATGACGATTTCTGTGCGGCTCATTTCCAACGAGAAGATGACGCTGGCGAGACCGTGCTTGATCGAGCAACTGCGCATGAAATCCATGCCGAGTGTCGAGTTGTGCGTGGGCACATGCGATTCGCCGGCGAGATAGAGGTGCTCAGGGTTGTCTACCTCGACGCACCGCACTGGCAAGCTGTCGATCTTACGGACATCCACTATGTGACGAGGGTCGGAGTGCGCGGATCCGGCCACTAGGTGGTTGAGACCACCATCGAGGCCACGCACGGTGTGGGCGATGTCGCCGGTGGTCCGCACAGCGACGCGGTTCGCCAGGTGCAGGCCCGACTCGGTGAGCCACTGATGCTGCTCATCGGCGACAAGAACTGTGCCGTCGGAGAATTCGACCTCGTAGCACGGGCGGTCGTGCATTACCTCGGTGGCGGCGACGACGCGGGTGGGGCGGCCGTGGGCGTCGAGGAGCTCGTCGCCGACGCGGACCTGGCCCATGGTGGTCCAGCCGGTCGGTGTCGGCAGCGGGGTGTCGAGGGCGAGCGCCTTACCCACACCGGGACGGGCCGCGACGATGATCATCTGGCCGGGGTGCAGGCCGTTGGTGATCTCGTCGAGTTCGGTGAAGCCGGTGGGGACGCCGAGGGAGATGCCGCCGCGGGAGGCGATGGAGTCGATTTCGTCCATGGTGGGCTGGAGGAGTTCCTCCAGGGGCATGAAATCTTCGGTGGTGCGGCGTTCGGTGACTTCGTAGACCTCGGCTTGGGCGCGGTCGACGACTTCGGCGATGTCCTGGCCGTCGGCGCCGGCGTAGCCGTATTGCACGATGCGGGTGCCCGCTTCGACGAGGCGGCGCAGGATGGATTTCTCCGCAACGATTTCGGCGTAGAAGCCGGCGTTGGCGGCGGTGGGGACGGTCTGGGTCAGGGTGACCAGATAGGGCGGGCCGCCGATGCGTTTGAGCTCGCCGCGGCGATCCAGGCCGGCGGAAACGGTGACCGGGTCGGCGGGTTCGCCACGGCCGTACAGATCGAGGATGGTGTCGTAGATGGCTTGGTGCGCGGGCCGATAGAAATCTCCCGGGCGCAGCACTTCGACGACGTCGGCGATGGCGTCCTTGGACAACAGCATGCCGCCGAGTACCGACTGCTCGGCCGCCATGTCGTGCGGGGGCTGGCGGCCGAAATCTTCGCCGGGTGGTTCGGGCGGGAATTCCGAGGTGTGCCCGCGGTCATCGACGACTGCCACCAGACTCGACCGTCCTCTCGTCCCCTCGACCGTCGCAGGAGCGGAGCCTGCGTAGCGACCACGAGGTGCTGTCACACTATCGATGAGTTGTTCTACTCCCGGGTACCGACACGTTCGCCGAGCGCCCCACGCCATCAGGCGCTTTCGATGAGGCTATCGGGCAGGGTGCCAGCAAACCGTTGCGGCACGGACGAACCGATCTTCGTTCCCGGTGCAGCGACGAACTTAGGCGACAGTACGGCGGGTCGCCAAACCGCCCTGTGTACACAATTGTGGATAACTTGGGGAGTGTTCCCCTCACCGTGTGCAGCCGCTGTGGACTACCTGGGGAAAACCCAGGTCACATCGCGAGAATGTGCAGATAGATATTCATTTCCTGAGCTATCTACATGTGGATTAATACAGTCACGGCGTGTCGGTCGAGATGAACAACCGGGCGTGTTGGGTTAACGGCAGATGTGGAGAAGGATGCCGCGCCTCACATTGCGATCGGTCGGTTTCCTAGTAATCCACAGGCCGAATAACCGGTGGTAGAGCGCGGACCGGAATTCGCCGGTGATGCACCCGAGCTCTGCTCGCCAGGAATGGCAAATATGCGGCTATCGATGATTCGCACCGCAGCCGCGCAGCCGAAGACCACCCTCGCGCGAACACGAGGGTGGTCTTCGAACCGGTATCAGTTGGCCGCGACCTGCAGGTCGAACTTGGCCACCACGTCGGGGTGCAGGTGCACCACGACGCCGTGCTTGCCAACGCTCTTGATGTGCGACTTCGGCAGCTCGATGCTGCGCTTGTCGACCACCGGGCCGCCGGCGGCCTTGATGGCCGCGGCGACATCCGCCTGGGTGACCGAACCGAAGAGCTTGCCGGTGCCGGCCGTCTTCACGCTCAGCGAGACCGACTCCAGGCCCTCGATGGCCTGCTTCAGCTCGTTGGCATGATCCAGGTCGCGCACCTTACGGGCGTCCTGCGCCCGGCGGATGCCCTCGACCTGCTTCTCGGCGCCACGGCTGGCCACGATGGCCAGGCCGCGCGGCAGCAGGAAGTTACGGCCGTAGCCGTCCTTGACCTCGACCGTGTCGCCGGGCGCACCGAGGTTGTCCACATCAGCAGTAAGAATGAGCTTCATCGCGATGCTTCCCTTTCTCAGCGAGCCGTGGAGACGTAAGGCAGCAGGGCCACCTCACGGCTGTTCTTGACGGCAACGGCGACATCGCGCTGGTGCTGCACGCAGTTACCGGTGACCCGGCGAGCGCGGATCTTGCCGCGATCACTGACGTACTTACGCAGCAGCGTGGTGTCTTTGTAGTCGATCTTGACGGTGCCGGACTTGGCTTCCTTGCAGAAAGTGCAAGCCTTCTTCTTCAGCACCTTTTCGCGCGCGGGCGCTTTAGGCATGGTTTTACTCCGTTGGTTATCGGGCCCGAAGCCCATGTATGCCGTTCTTAGAACGGCGGTTCGTCATCAACGCGGCCGCCGCCCCCGAAGGAGCCGGCCGCGGGCGCACTGCCCCAGGGGTCGTCCTCGGCGCCGCCGGAACGACCGCCACCACCACCGGAACCGGAGGAGGACGCGGCGAAGTTGTTGCCCCCGCCGCCGCCACTGCCGCCGCCGAAGCCGCCTCCGCCGCCACCACCGCGATTGGCCTTGTTGACCTTCGCGGTGGCATAGCGCAGCGAGGGACCGACCTCGTCGACCTCGAGTTCGACGACCGTGCGCTTCTCACCCTCGCGGGTTTCGTAGGAGCGCTGCTTCAGTCGTCCGCTCACGATTACGCGCGAGCCTCGGGTCAGCGATTCGGCGACATTTTCCGCAGCTTCGCGCCAGATGTTGCAGCGCAGGAAAAGCGCTTCGCCGTCTTTCCATTCATTCGAATTACGGTCGAACACACGGGGAGTCGACGCGACGGTGAAATTGGCCACCGCCGCCCCCGCGGGCGTGAATCGAAGCTCGGGGTCAGCCGTCAAGTTTCCGATGACGGTGATGACCGTGTCGCCTGCCATGTGGTTCCTCCTGCTCGGTGTGCAGTCCGCCTTGCACTCGCTTTGCGCTAGAGCCTAGGCATAGGCACCGACGCAATCGAGGGGGTCACTTGCCGTGGCGCAGAACCTTGGTGCGCAGCACCGACTCGTTCAGACCCAGCTGGCGGTCGAGCTCGCTCACCGTGGCGGGGGTGGCGGTCAGATCGACCACCGCGTAGATGCCTTCGGCCTGCTTGGAGATTTCATAGGCGAGCCGGCGACGGCCCCAGATGTCGACCTTGTCGACCTTGCCGCCTTCGGTCTTGACGACGTTCAGCATGTTGTCCAGTGTCGGACTAACAGTGCGCTCGTCCAGGCTCGGGTCGAGGATAACCATCACTTCGTAATGACGCACGGACCAATCACCTCCTGTGGGCTAAGTCGGCCACGGACGTTCCGTGGCAGGAGGGTCGTTGCGTCAGCAACCCGACAAGGCTACATGAAGCCCAGGTCAACCTCGAAATCGATCTGACGGGTCTGTGGGGGAAGCGTTCGCGGCCGGAGGCACCTAGGGTGGTGCGCATGTCGACCGGACCGGCTGTGAGCGACCTGGTTTCGGACCGCGAGCCCTCGTGGTCTGTCCCGTCGCGCGGTCCCGAGACGGATGCGGAGGGGGTCGAGGGCGCCCGGTTGCGCGCGGCGACGGCTCGTCGTTTCCCCCGGCTATCCCGCCGTACTGCCCTGGTCACGGTTACTTTCCTGCTCTGCGCGATGACCTTGGCCCTGGCCTACGCGAACAAGGCGCGGTGCGCGGGCGCGCCGTTCTACAGCGACGGTCGCAGCACTTCCTTCGACGTCGTCAAGGATTCCGACGTCTGCTATTCCGACATCCAGTTCCTCTGGCTCGGCCGCGAAATCGATCAGCATGTCTTTCCCTATATCCACGGCGGTATCACCGCCGATGGCGGGTTGACCGGTGGCGCGGTCGAATATCCGGTGCTCAGCGGCCTGCTGATGTGGCTGGGCGGCATCGGCGCGGACAACGACGCCGAATTCCTGCTGCACTCGGCGCTGCTGCTGGCCCCGTTCGCGCTGCTGACGGCGGTATTGCTGGTGCTGCTGGCCGGGCGCACCGCGCTGTTGTGGGCGGCGGGCCCGCCACTGGTGCTCTACGGCTTCCACAACTGGGAGTTGCCGGTCGTGTGCACGGCCGTGGCCGCGGTGTACGTCGTGATCTCGACCAGGTATTCGGTGCGCACCCGAGGGGTGCTGGCCGCGATCCTGCTCGGTCTCGGGTTCTGTCTGAAGGTCTATCCGGGGATCTTCGTCCTCCCGTTGCTGGCTTTCGTGCTGACCAGCGACCGGAAGGGCAGGGGCTTGGACGTGCGCGGCGCGATGCTGACCTTGGGCGCGGCGGTCGGCACGGTCGTCGCGGTGAACCTGCCGTTCTTGCTGGCCGGCTACGAGGGCTGGCGCGCGTCGATCACGTTCCAGCAGATGCGCACGGCCGATATCACCACCAATTCCATTTGGTACTGGGGTCTGCGCAGGCTGTTCGGCGCGGACTACGCGAGCGAGGTCTCCTTCCAGCAGTTGGTGTCGTTCGCCTCGCCGACGCTGATGCTCGCCGCGTTCGCGGTGGCGTTGTGGCTGGGCTGGAAGCGCTGTCAGGAGACCGGCGTTTATCCCTGGGTCGGTGTCAGCGGAGCCATGCTCTGCGGATTCATGCTGCTACACAAGGTTCATTCACCGCAGTACACGCTGTGGTTGCTGCCGTTCCTGGTGCTGCTCGAGGTGCCGTGGCCGGTGATCGGCGCTTACCTGCTGGCCGACGCCGCGATCGGGATCGGTGTCTTCCGCTACTTCCATGCCCTCGCCACCGGCCGATGGGTGGAGATCTCGGAAAGTGTCGTGCAGTTCGGGGTGTGGGGGCGCGCGATCCTGTTGGGCCTGTTGTTCTTCCTGTTCCTGCGCTCCGGTCTGCGTGGGGCCCGGCCGGAGCCGCCCGCCGTGCCGCGGTACGCGCCCGGCACGCTGGTGCCCGCCGGTTAGCCGGTGGCGCAGGCGAACTCGCGGCACACTGGGTGAATGTTGCACATCCGGGTCAACGCGCCGGCCGCGATGACCGATGCAGTGATCAAGATCTTCGACGAGGACGACGCCGTCACCGGACTGTCGGTACTTCGTGGCGCATCGGTGAAACCGCCCGGTGATCTGGTGCTCGCCGATGTTGCCCGGGAGGCGGGCAATGACGTGATCACTCGTTTACGCGAGCTCGGCGTGCACCGCGAGGGCACCGTCGAGGTCGACGCGGTGCGAACCTGGCTCTCCCGCAGCGGTTTCGACGCCGAGGTCCGCACGCCGGGCAGTAGCTCCGACGCGGTGGTGTGGGCCGATGTGGCCCAGCGCTCGTACGAGGAAACCGAGCTGAACTGGACCTACCTGAGTTTCATGACCCTGGCTACCGTGATCGCCTCGATCGCGATAGTCCTGGATTCGCAGGTGTTGTTGATCGGCGCGATGGTGCTCGGCCCCGAATTCGGCGCCATCGCCGCGCTGGGGGTCGCCCTGGTGCGCCGGCGCTTCACGCTGTTGGGCCTGGCGTTGCGGACCCTGCTGATCGGGTTCGCCGTCTCGATCACCGTCACCTTCGTGCTGGCGCTCATCGGGCGCGGATTGGGTTGGATCACCGTCGATGACGTGATCGGCCCGCGCCCGAGTACAGCGTTCATCTACACGCCCGACAAGTGGTCGTTCATCGTCGCGGTGGTGGCGGCGATGGCGGGTGTGCTGGCACTGACGTCAGCCAAGGCGACCGGCATGGCCGGTGTCTTCATCTCGGTGACCACCGTGCCCGCTTCCGGCAATATCGCCCTGGGCGCGGTTTTCGGTGTAAGCGAGGCGGTGTGGGGGTCGAGCTTGCAACTGGTGGTGAATCTGACCGGTATGGCGGTCGCGGGCTGGGCCACCTTGGCGTTCCAGCAGGCCGTCTGGCATCGAATGTCGCTGCGCCGCGCGAAAGCCCTGCACAAGCCGTACCGCATGCTGTGACAACGCCGAACGGCCCCTCCCGGAGGAGGGGCCGTTCGTTTGCGTCAGTGCGAATCCGAGCTTCAGCCGACCGGGGTCGCCGACTTCTCCAGCTCGACCTCCGGGGCGTCGTCCCCGCCGTTGCGCTTGTTGCGAATGATGCTGGACAGGAACGCCGCACCGATCAGCGCGATGCCGATGAAACCGGTGACGAGCTCCGGAACGTGCACCTTGATGGAGATGAACAGGATGATCGCCAGGGCGCCGATGGCCCAGTGCGCGCCGTGCTCCAGGAACACGTACTCACCGAGGGTGCCCTTGCGCACCAGGTACACCGTGATGGACCGGACGAACATGGCGCCGATCAGGCCCAGGCCCAGCGCGATGATGATCGGGTCGGAGGTGATGGCGAAGGCGCCGATGACACCGTCGAAGGAGAACGAGGCGTCGAGCACTTCCAGGTACAGGAACAGGAAGAACGCGGCCTTACCGGTCGCCTTGACCAGCTTGGACGGGCCGCCCTCGTGTTCTTCGGTGAGTTGCTCGGTGTGGAACAGGGAGCCGAGCCCGTCGACCGCGATGTAGATCACCATGCCGAGCAGACCCGCG
Organism: Nocardia goodfellowii; assembly: GCF_017875645.1. Classification (NCBI taxonomy): domain Bacteria; kingdom Bacillati; phylum Actinomycetota; class Actinomycetes; order Mycobacteriales; family Nocardiaceae; genus Nocardia; species Nocardia goodfellowii. Next base: position 1,485,336 of record NZ_JAGGMR010000001.1, read on the forward strand.
AGCAGGACGGTGGACCGGTCCTCGTCGGCGGTGAGGAACTCGGCGGTGAGGATCAGGGCGATGCCGGCCACGACGACCGCGACCATGTCGAGCTTGCCGACCTTGGCCAGCGGGCGCTCCAGCCAGCCGAGCCAGGTGATCTCCCGCTCTTCGAAGATGAAGTTCAGGAACAGCATCAGCAGGAACATGCCGCCGAACGCTGCGATCGTCGGATGCGCGTCGGTGAGCAGTTTCTCGTAGCTGGGGCTGCCGTCGGGGAAGGTGAGGGCGCCGTCGGCGGGGGGGTTCAACGCGAGGTCGAAGGCACGCTGGGGATCGAGTCCGGCGGTGACCCAGACGATCGCCAGCGGGAAGACCAGGCGCATACCGAAGACGGCGATGAGCACGCCGATGGTAAGGAAGATCTTCTGCCAGAATTCGCTCATCCGCTCGAGGATGGTGGCGTTGATAACGGCGTTGTCGAAGGACAGGGACACCTCGAGGACACCGAGGATGGCACAGAGGATGAACGCCTCGGGGCCGCCGTACAGGAAGGCCGCGATCAGCGATACCACCGTGACGGCGATGGAGAGTCCGTATATGCGCAGGACCACTGGGGGACCTTTCGTGTTATGTCAGATGAGAACGAATAGCGGGGTCTTTTCAGCGTGGTCGCTGACGCGCTGGATGTCCAACTGCCGCCCCCCTTATTTGCACGCCACTGATCATGGCTTGCACATACGAGGAGGGGGCTCGGCGGCGAGCCCCCTCTTCGTTCGCGCTGTCTTTAGACGTTGACGCCGTAGTCGCGAGCGATACCGGCCAGGCCGGCGGCGTAGCCCTGACCGATGGCGCGGAACTTCCACTCGGCGCCGTTGCGGTACAGCTCACCGAAGACCATGGCGGTCTCGGTGGAGGCATCCTCGGAGAGGTCGTAGCGGGCCAGCTCTTCACCGTTGTCGCGGTTCACGACGCGGATGTAGGCGTTGCGGACCTGGCCGAACGACTGCTGCCGAGTCTCGGCGTCGTAGATCGAGACCGGGAAGAAGATGGACTCGATGGTCGGCGGGGTGCCGGCCAGGTCGACGTTGATGACCTCGTCGTCGCCCTCACCTTCACCGGTCTTGTTGTCACCCGCGTGCTCGATCGCGCCCTCGGGAGACTTCAGGTTGTTGAAGAACACGAAGTGCTGGTCCGAGACGACCTTCTTGTCGGCGCCGGTCGCGATGGCGCTGGCGTCGAGGTCGAAGTCGGTGCCGGTGGTGGTCCGAACATCCCATCCGAGGCCGACGGCCACCTTGGTGAGGCCAGGCGCCGCCTTGCTCAGCGAGACATTTCCGCCCTTGGACAAACTGACACCCATGCGGGAATCCCTTTCGATAGTCCGTCTAGTGGTTCCCAGCATGTCCGAATAGCCGGGTACGTCAACGACAGTAGTAGGTTTCGCCGGACTTGCGTAGGAACTGGATACGGCGGTCGTTCCTGAACACCGCATACGATCGGGGCGTGGCAGGCCGTAGGCGTGGTTGGTTCCGGCCATCCGAGAGCAATGAGTGGATCGAGGCCGCCCGCGCGCGGTTGGCCGAGGCGTTCCTGGAGATGGATCGGCGCCAGAGCGCGGCCGAGGCGGCAGTGCACGCCGCCGACCAGATCTACCCCGAGCGGGGGCACGCGGCGGGGTGGGAGCCGGTACGCGCCCGTTGCTATGCGGCCGCCGGCGCGTACCTGAGTTTGACCGAGGAACTGGAGAAGGCCGAACGGGAGAAGTCGCCGTTCCCGCAGGGGCAGCAGCGGGCCGATACCGTGACCCGGCAGCTGGTCGAGGCGACCCGCGGGGTGGACGAGTTCTATCGCGGGAATCAATCCCAGCTCGAGCAGGCGCTCGCGGTGCTGGGGTCGGTGCCGCAGCTGGCGCAGCAGGTGAAGCTCGCCGCCGCGCAGGTGCGCGGCGAGGCGGTCGCGAGCGAGTTCGCCGGGTATCCGTCGGTGCGTGCCCGGTCGGCGGCCGTCGATGAGGCTCTCATCACAGTGGAGGCGGCCGAACTGGAGGCCGCCGGCGGCGGGCGCGGTGCGGCCGCGAAAGTGCGCACGGCGGCCACCCGCCTGGAGGCAGCTACCGCAGAATTGGCAGATGCGTTGGCGCAGGCCCCATCTCGACTCGGAGCCGCGCGCACCGCGATCACCTCGGTGAATACCAGGTTATCGGCGGTGCGGACCCGTGCGGAGCGACTCGATCCCGCGTACTCGGCATTGCTGCGTGAGTTCAATGCTGCAAGTTCGGCGGATCTAGCGAACAATGGGCGCGAGAGCCAGCGAGACATGGACGCTGCTGCCGCCGCCTTGGAGCAGGCGCGGGCGGCAATGGCCGACAACAACCCGGAGTTAGCCCTTGAACTGACCGCTACCGCGCGGGGGAACCTCGCCGAGGCCGAACGCCAGGTCGACGCCGTCACCAAACGACTCGCTCTGCTGCGTGCGGTCCGTACGGATCCCCAAGACAAGGTGAAGGCCGTACGCTTCCGGCTGCGGGACGCGCAAATGCTCGCGGTCAGGCTCGGGCTCGTCGCCGAGTGGGGATCTGTGCTCGACGCGCAGGTGGACCGGATCGACCGAATAACCGAATCACTTACGGGGCGACACCCCGATTACTGGGCCTATGTGACGGAACTGGATGCCGTCACCGAATTCATAGCCGGTGTGGTGGATCGAATGAGAAAACAAGCAGGAAATCAACGAGAATGAGGTTGGGGATGGGGCACCGATGACCGCTGGCATCGCCGTCCAGCAGGAGGTATCCCTGCGGAAGCGTTTGCCGCTGCGCCATTTTCGGCAGCTGCACGGACCGGATGTACGACATCTGTTTCATCGGCCGCCGGAACCGTTCGGCGCCAGCACGGATCGGGAAATGCTCGCAATCGCTTTGGGGGCAACGCTTTACGCGCCCGCGACGCGTCCGGACCTGACCGAGACGATTCGAAAACGGGCCGCGCGCGGCGTGTGCTCGATGGTGATCGATCTCGAGGACGCGGTCGCCGATCACGAGGTGGAAGACGCCAAGCGTCAAGCGGTCGCGTCTCTGAACCTGCTGGCCGAGAGCATGGAGCCGAATCCGCTGGTGTTCGTGCGGGTCCGCGACGCCGACACCGTCGGCGAGATCGCGCACCAGCTCGGCGCGGGCGCCGCGGTGCTGACCGGATTCGTCTTCCCCAAGTTCGACAGCTCCACCGGCGCGAAATATCTCGATGCCCTGGAGGCGGCGGCCGAGCGGCTGCAACGGCCGGTGTACGGAATGCCGGTGCTGGAATCGAAGGCGTTGGTGCACCGGCAGACCCGGGATCAGGAGCTGACCGAGATCGCCGCGCTGCTGGACGAGCATCGGGAGCGGGTGCTCGCGGTGCGCGTCGGCGCCACCGACATGTGCTCGACCTTCGGCATCCGCCGCGACCGCGACCTCACCATCTACGACGTGCGAGTCGTCGCCGACGTGATCGCCGACATCGTGAACTACCTGGGCCGCGCCGACGGTAGCGGGTTCGTCATCACCGGGCCGGTGTGGGAGTACTTCGCCGACCACGAGCGCATGTTCCGGCCGCTGTTGCGCACCGCGCCGTTCGAGGAATCCGACGCGGTGCCGTTCCGGCAGTACCTGGTGAGCCGGGATCTGGACGGGCTGCTGCGGGAGATCACCCTGGATCGGGCCAATGGCATGCAGGGCAAGACGGTCATCCATCCGTCGCATGTGGCCGCGGTGCACGCTCTGTCGGTGGTCAGTCACGAGGAGTACTCCGACGCGCTGGACATCCTGCAGGTGGAGGTCGGCGGGGTCGCGGCCTCGGAGTACCGCAACAAGATGAACGAGATGCGCCCGCATCGCAGTTGGGCGCATCAGACGCTGCTGCGGGCGCGGGTGTTCGGAGTGGCGAACAAGGGAGTGTCGTTCGTGGATCTGCTGACCGCTCTGGTGAAGGTATGAGCGCGCTACCTTGGGCCACCAGGGAACTCGGCCTCGAACTGCGGCATCAGCAAGGGCACAGCACCGAATCGTCCATCCCGGCGCTCATCCAGCCCGGCCTGCGGCGGGGGAACCCACGGCGAGCGCATCTGCTGGTGTCGACGGTGCTCGGTAAACACCTGCCGACCGATCCGCGCGTGGTGCTCGATGCCGGTGACCGGCTGGGTGACCTGGTGCGCGCCGCGGTGGGGGAGCAGGACGTGGTCGTCCTCGGATTCGCCGAAACCGCAACGGGTCTCGGTCATATCGTGGCCGCGCGCATCGGCGCGGGCTGCTACCTGCACTCGACTCGCCGGGAGGTGGCCGAGGCGGAGACGCTGACCGGATTCGAGGAGGGCCATTCGCACGCCACCTCGCATCTGCTGCAACCGATGCCCGCCGCGATCTTCCTGAACGATCAGCCGCTGGTGCTGGTCGATGACGAGATCTCTACCGGCGCAACCGCTATCGACGCGGTGCGGGCGCTGCACGCGTTCGCTCCCCGCTCGCACTATTTGCTGGCCTCGCTGGTGGACATGCGCACCGAGGACGATCGCGTGGCCTTCGAGAAGGCGGCTGCCGAGCTGGGCGCGCGGATCGACACCGTCTGCCTGGCCGCCGGTCGCACTACGCTGCCCGAGGGGTTGATCGACGCGGTCACCGCGCTACCCGATTCACGGCTGAATCCCGTTGCCTCGCAGCGGGGATCGTTCAGCCGGATCGAATTGCCCTGGCCGTCCTCGGTTCCGGAGGGCGGGCGGCACGGCATCCTCAACTCCGACAGTGCGGCCTTCGACGCGGCGGTCGGCGCCGCCACCTCGGCATTGCGTGCGCGACTGGACGCCGAAGCCCCGGGCCGCCCCGCGATCGTGCTGGGCCACGAAGAACTGATGTATCTGCCGCTGCGATTGGCGTCGGCCCTCGCCGAATCCGGTGTGCCGACCAAATTCCAGACCACCACCCGCTCGCCCGCCTACGTGCTGGACGAGCCCGGCTACCCGCTGCGCCGCGGCTTCCGGTTCACCGCACCGGAATTCGACACCGAAGCACCGCGCTATCTGTACAACGCGCAGTGGAATGCGGATCCCGACGCGGAACCGCGGCCGATCACCGGGAGTTCGGAAACCGACTCGGCCGCCGTCTTGGTCGTGGTGATCGACAAGCCCGCCGACACCGCCGAGCTCGTCGGCGCGGGCGGGCTGGTGGACGTACTCACCGCGTCCGGAGCCGATGTCCTCGTCGCCGTGCTGCCGGGAGTTGACCCGCGTGAGCTGCACAACCAGCGCAAAGGTTCGGGGCCCGCACCCGCATCCCCGGCTCGGACCGCCGCAGCGGCTCGTGCTGCCGAGCAACACGGAACCGCGGAACTCACCCGTCCGGCCGACAACGGTGCCGATCTGGTTCCGAGCGACGCACGAACCGGCAGCGCCGCGAGCCCAGACGATGAAGGACCGGCTGTGACTAGAGCGCACACCGCGTCGAGACCGGCGCTGGTTCTCCCGCCACCGCTGCACGGGCCGGAATTCGGATCGTATGCGGCCGAAGAGGTTTCGTGGCTGCTGAAGGATCTTTCCGAGGTGGATCTCGAGGCGGATGTGGCCGAGCGGGAACGGCGGATCCAGGCGGGTGCGGCGCATTACGCGGAGTCGCTGCCGATCGAATTCCAGCCCGACGCCGCTTACCGCGAGCTGTTCGACCAGGTGCTGGCCGAGAGCGCCGAGCGGCTGGCGCTGGCGGTGGGAACGGTCGCCGAACTCGTTGTGGCCGAACGTGGTGACGACATCGTGCTGGTGTCGCTGGCCCGAGCGGGTACCCCGATCGGCATCCTGATGAAGCGCTGGTTGAGATCCGGGCGGGGCGCGGAGCTACCGAGCCTGGATGTGCCGCACTACGCGGTCTCGATCGTGCGTGATCGGGGGATCGACGCGGTGGCCTTGGATTACCTTGCCCACCACCACGATCCGTCGACGATCGTGTTCGTCGACGGCTGGACCGGCAAGGGTGCGATCACGCACGAGTTGAACGAGGCATTGGCCGCCTACCACGCCGCGGGCGGCGCGCGGTTCAACGGTGAACTGGCGGTGCTGGCCGACCCCGGTCACTGTGTGCGCACCTATGGCACTCGCGACGACTTCCTCATCGCGTCGGCCTGCCTGAATTCCACGGTGTCCGGCCTGGTTTCGCGCACCGTACTGAACGACACCTTGATCGGGCCCGGTGATTTCCACGGTGCGAAGTTCTACCGCGAGCTGGCCGATGCCGATGTGTCGGGGCGGCTGCTCGACACCGTCAGCGCGGCGTTCGGCGTCGTCCGGGACCAGGTACCCGCCGCGGTGGCCGAGATCCAGGGCAGCGACCGCACGCCCACCTGGTCCGGGTGGGCCTCGGTGGAGAAGGTGCAGGCCGAGTACGGCATTACCAGTGTGAATTTCGTGAAACCCGGTGTCGGCGAGACGACTCGGGTGCTGTTGCGCCGGGTCCCGTGGCGGGTGCTGGTCCGCGAAGCGGACGCGCCCGAGCACGCGCACCTGCGCATGCTCGCTGGAGCGCGCGGCGTGCCGGTGGAAGTCGTTCCAGACCTTGCCTATTCGTGCATGGGATTGATCAAGGAAGTGCGCAAGTAAATGCTGTTCAGCAGGCCCCGAAGTCAGACTCTGGTAGCTACCGACCTCGATCGCACGATGATCTACTCGCGCAACGCCATGTCGCCCGGCGCGGAGGTGCCGACCGTGTGCGTGGAACACCTGGAGGGTGCGCCGCTGTCGTTCATGACCACGGCCGCGGCGCTGCGAATGCAGGCGCTCACCGAATCCGCCGCGGTCATCCCGACCACCACGCGCACCATCAAGCAGTTCCAGCGCATCCAATTGCCCGGCGCGCCTTGGCGCTACGCCATCACCAGCAACGGCGGCAACATCCTCGTCGATGGTGTACCCGATACGCGCTGGCGCACCGGTATCGACGCCAAGGTACGTGCGGGCGGCGCCACCCTGTCGGAGATCAACGCCGAATTGCGGGCCCGCGTCGACGACTCCTGGGTGAGCAAGTTCCGCGTCGCGGACGACCTGTTCACCTACCTGGTGGTGCAACCTCGCGAGGTGCCGGACGGTTTCCTCGCCGAATGGGACGCGTGGTGTCAGGCCCGGGGCTGGTCGGCTTCGCAGCAGGGTCGCAAGATCTACACGATGCCGCGAGCGGTCTGTAAGAGCATCGCGGTAGCGGAGGTCCGACGCCGATTGACCGAGTCCGGTGAACTCACCGAGGACGCGACCACGCTCGCCGCGGGCGACGGCGCGCTGGACGCTGAAATGCTGCGCGCCGCCGACGCGGCGATCCGTCCCCGCCATGGCGAACTGGAGCAGCTCGACTGGACCAGTCCGAACCTGACGATCACCCGGGCTTCCGGCATTCTGGCCGGCGAGGAGATCATCGACTGGCTGATCCAGGAGTCCCCGGCCCTGGCCGCCTGAGCGAGCGACTACTTCTGACCGAGAGCCGCGCTGCCGGATTCGATGAGCTCCTGCAGCGGGTTCCCGGCGCTCGTCGCGCCCACCTCGACGCTCTTGTTCAGTAGCTCGACGGCCGGCGTGTTCACCGTGCAGCTCTCGCCCTCGCCGACGTAGACGTGAATTCGCACCTGATACGTGCCGGCCTTGATGTTCGCCAGCACCGCCGACGGCTTCTCTGGCGTCAGCAGGACCTGCTGGATCATCTCGTCCAGCAGCACGGTTCCGGACCAGCACTTGTCGTCGGTGTTGTTGATCGAGACGGTGATGTTGTCCTTACCGCCCACCGCGTCGGCGGTGCGCGCGGCCGTGGCCGTGCCCGCGAACAGGGTGATCGCCGCGGCGGCGAGGGCGGTGGCTCCGGTGGCAAGCTTGAAAGTACGCATAGTTCCTTTCCGAGGGCCCCCTTCGCCAGCGATCATAGGACCATCCGACGATCTTGTCTGTACCGAAAATTGTTGCAAGAGAACAATTCTCAGCCGAACAAGCCCTTCTCCAGGGTCGGCCAGGAGGCCTTCAGATCGTTCTGCCAGTAACCCCAGGAGTGCGTGCCGCTGTCGCGATAGACGAAGGTGGCGGGGATACCCAGCTGGTTCAGGCGGTTGTTCATGTTCTGGTTGGACCAGTTCACGCCCGCTTCGATGATGCCGCCCAGCGCGACGGTTTGCGGGGTGTCCTCCGGCGCCTCCATGCGGAACTCGCCGCCCGGCTTGTCGTACTCACCCGGGATGCCGTTGCCGGTGGAGAAGAAGAGATGGGTGCCGCGCAGCTTCTCGGCGTTGACCAGCGGGTCGTTGGCCGCCCACAGCGGATTGTCCGGCGCACCCCACATGTTCTGGGTGTCGCCGCCGCCCCAGGTCTCCACGGTCAGTTTCACCATCTGCTGCCCGATCGGGTCGCTGACCTGCGCGATGCCGCTGTAGGTCGCGACGCTGCGGAACAGGCCCGGCTTCTGGATCGCGAAGTTGAGCACCGAGGTGCCCGTCATCGACAGCGCCGCGATGGCGTTGACGCCGTTGGTGCCGAGCGCGGCGTCGATCAGCGCGGGCATCTCCTCGGTGACGAAGGTCTGCCACTTGTTCACGCCGAGCACCGGGTCGGGCGCGATCCAGTCGGTGTAGAAGCTCCACGCCCCGCCGACGACCTGCACCACATTGATGTTCTTCTCGGCCAGGAACTCCAGCGCGTCGGTATTGCGCCGCCAGGACGCGTCGTCCATGCCGCCGCCGGCACCGTTGAACAGGTACAGCGTCGGGCGCGGGACCGAGGTGTCGGCCGGCCGCAGCACGTCTACCGACACGTTCTTGTTCATGGCTGTGGAAAAGATCTGCATCCGCACATTGCGGCTGTCCTTGGTCGCGACCTTGTCGACATAGGACCCGTCCGCCGATTTGAGCGCGGGTTTGACCACGCCGGGATTGGTGATCACCGGATCCGCCGCGGCCGGCGCCACTCCTACGCCGAGCGCGGCGGCCCCTAGTAGCGCCGCCAGCGCGATCCGCTTACCCCGGTGGTGCGACATGCACGCCTCACTTCTCATACCGCTACGACCGTCCGGTCCGACGATCGGATCGGCTCTCACCTTAGCGCCGCCGATCGCCGGACCCACCCCATGGAAATGGGGGCGACTGTCAGTACTGCTGCTGGCCCTGCAGTTGCTGCATGATCGTCGCCTGCAAACGCTGCAGCCCGCTGGGGCCGATGCCGCTCTGCAATTGCCCCTCGATGGTGCGCACGAGCATCGCGTCGTTCATCACCTTCTCGCTGGACTGGATCAGCACCGTCCCGGCCCCGGTGAAGTCGAACTGGCGCTCCTCCCCGGAGGTGACGCCCATCCGGGCCGCACCCGCGGCCAGGAAGCTGGTGATCCAGCGCTGGTCGTAGTGGTGGCTCGGCGACGGGCAATCCGCCCAGCCGACCAGCGATTCCGGGTCCACCCGCAGTGGCGGTTCGGCGAACATGACCGGCCCGTTGGAGGACGCGAGGAACTTTCCGGTGCCGATCAAGGTCAGGAATCCCGGCACGATGGACTGGTTCAGCGACAGCCCCGGCTCGAAGGCGAGCAGGTTGGCCGCGCGCACGGTGAGGTTGCCGTCCTCGAGGTCATAGGAATTGATGTTGTAGCCGCGGTCACCGATGATCAACTTGCCGTGGCCCTCGGCGATCACGTAGTCGCCGGTGAACAGCGGCGCCGAGAACTGCTGCGACACCATGTGCATCAGCCCGCCCTGCAGGCCGTGGGTGAGCATCTGGAATTGGATCTGCCCGTAGTAGGCGATCATCGCGCCCTTGCGGGTGAACCACGGCTTGTTCAGGTCGATGCAGTAGGCGTAGTCGTTTCCCGGGATGTTGTCGCTCTCACCGAGATTCATGGGGTTGAACACTTGAGCCATGGTTTACAACTTCTCCTCGGAGGCCTGCACGTACACGACACCTTGTCCGGCGCAATGCAATTGCATCGCCTCGCCGGAACCCTTGCCGACCGCGTCCCGCCAGCTGGCCGCCGACTTCAACTCGGTCTGCACATTGCCGTAGGCGGCGATGAACGCCTGCGGGTCGACCACGACCGGATTCGGCCCGCCCACTTGGAGTTCCAGGAATCCGCCGTGCGCGAGCAGCACCGCCGCGCCCTGCCCGGACAGTTGCGTGGTGAACATGCCCTGCCCGGTGAGCGCGCCGGTCGCGGCACCGCGCAGCGCGCCCATCAGGCCGCCGCCACCACCGCCGCCACCCGAACTCATCACGGAGACAATCGAACTCTGCAACGCGGCGGTATTCGCGAGCAGCCGCGAAGCCTCCACCCGCAGCACCGCGCCCGGCTGCATCTGCACCACATGCACTTCCAGCCCGGCGAATCCGTAGTGCACCTCGCCATTGCCCTGCGCGAGCATGGTGCGCTCGTGCTCACCGGCCATCATCCGGCCGGCCATGCGCATCAGGCCGCCACCGCCGCCCATCTGCTGGGCCCCCGGAATCTGGTGCGGCGCGAAGGAGACATCGCCGGTGTAGAACAGCATCGCGCCGTTGCGGGCGACCACGCCGCCCGCCATTCCGACGTTGACCTTGACGACCTTGCCGTTGACTTTCTCGAACATCGCTGCCCCTACCGTTCCGCCGGCTGGATCAAAACCACACCCTGGCCGTCCCAGCGGATCTGGAACGCCTCGCCGGCGTCCTGACCGACGACACTGCGCCAGGACACGTCGGTGATGAACGAGGACTGCACATTGCCCTGCGCGGCGACGAACGCGTCTGGATCGACGGTCAGCGGATACTGTGGCGACACCTCCAGATGGATCAGCGGCCCACCCGCCGACAGCAGCGCGACCTGCCCCTGCCCGGTGACCGTGGTGGTGAACAGGCCCTGCCCGCTCGACGCGCCGCTCACCCCCGCGAAGCGCACATCGGTGCGCAGATTCCCGGCGAACGCGAGCAGCTGCTGCGATTCCACCTGCAATGTCTCGTTGTTGAGGTTCACCACCGAGACGTCCTGGCCGTTCACGGCGAAGAAGACACGCCCGTGGCCCTGACATTCCATCAGCGAGAGCTTCTCGCCGGTCGCGCGGCGCTTCATCCCGGCGAGTACGCCCTCGCCGCCGCCGAAACCGGCGGATTTGAACTGCACGTTGCCTTCGTAGGCGATCATCGAGCCCGAGATCGCACGAATGCTGGTGCCGTTGAGATGAGCCTCGACGACCTTTTTCGATTGTTCCAACAGTTGCGCCATGTGGAGAGTTGCCTGCCTTCCGACCGCTTCGGGCGTCACCCTAACGGAAGTGTGGCGTTTGCTCCGGCGGGAGCCGCCACATTTCTCGTAGAGTGACTATCGAATGCACCGACAAGCGAAGGGTCTACCTTGTCCGCAACACTCGCCAAGGGCCAGAACGGTCCGCTGGCCACCAACGATGTGGTGATCTCCGTCCAGCTCGCGGCGCCCGCGGACCTGTCCGCGCTGCTGGTAACCGAGCGCGGCAAGGTTCGCTCGGACGCGGACTTCGTGTTCTTCAATCAGCCCAGCGGTCCCGGGGTCAACCTGCAGCCCGCGCCCGCCGGTCAGCCCGCTTCGCTTGCGGTGTCGCTGAATTCGGTTCCGCCGGATATCGAGCAGATCCGCGCCGTGATCACGCTGGACGACGCGTCCAGCAATTTCGGCCAGTTCCCCCCGCCCACGGCGCTCGTCTCGGATTCCAGCGGCAACCAGCTGTTCGAATACCAGATCACCGGATTGCAGAGCGAGTCCATCGTCATCGCGCTGGAGCTGTACCGGCGGCAGGGGTCCTGGAAGGTGCGCGCGGTCGGGCAGGGCTACGCCGGTGGTTTCGCCGCGCTGGTCACCGATCACGGTGTGACCGTCGAGGATTCCGCGTCCTCCGCCGCCGCCCAGGCCAGCCCGCCGCCGGTGAACCCGCCGACCTACCCGCCGCAGCAGCAGTACGCCCCGCCCGCCGGACAGAGCTACCCGCCGCCGACCCAGCAGGCCCCGGCGCCGCAGTCCACCGGCGAGGTCAGTCTCAGCAAGGACCGCTCGGTCAGCCTGGTGAAGGGCCAGCGGGTCACGCTGCGCAAAGAGGGCGGCGCCGCACTGACTTTCGTGAAGATGGGCCTGGGCTGGGATCCGGTGCAGACCCGCGGCATGTTCGGCAATCGCACCGTCGACATCGACCTGGACGCCTCGGTGATCATGTTCGCCGACGCCAACCCGGCGGATTACGCCTACTACGGCCAGCTTTCGTCCAAAGACGGCTCGGTCCGGCACCAGGGCGACAACCTCACCGGTGAGGGTGAGGGCGACGACGAGATGATCCTGGTCGACCTGACCCGCATCCCCGCGCACATCAGCACGCTGATCTTCATCGTGACCTCCTACAAGGGCCACACCTTCGAGCAGGTGCAGAATGCGTTCTGCCGCTTGATCGACGGCATCAACAACGCCGAGCTGGCGCGCTACACGCTGGCCGGCGGCATGGCGTTCACCGGGATGGCGATGGCGAAGGTGTACCGGGCCGGGGCGGACTGGAAAATGCAGGCGCTCGGTGAGGGCTTCCAGGCCAAGCATCCGGGTGAGGCGATTCCGCAGCTCGGCCGCTTCCTGTCGGCGAACTAGCCGCTTCGGCGCGACACAGCGGGGGACACCACATGATTCAGCTCAGGGCCGGTCAGAACACGCCGTTGACCGCGGACGTCATCAGTTTCGGTGCGAAAGCCTCGGCGGCACTGGATGTCTCCGCGCTGGTGGTGGCGGAGAACCTGCGGGTGTTCGACACCGGCGACTTCGTCTTCTACAACCAGACCGCCACGGCGGGAGTGCGACTGGCCGATGACGAGGTGCGGGTCACGCTGTCGCAGGTGCGGGCCGACGCCAAGGCGGTGCTGCTCGTGGTCAGCGCCGACCCGGCGCCGCTGGGCGGGCTCGGGCCGGTGACGGCGGCGTTGTCCGAGAACGGAAGCGTGACAGCCGAATTCGCGATCACGCCGCTGGCGGGGGAGATCGCGCTGATCTGTCTCGAGGTGTATCGCCGGGGTATGGCGTGGAAGGTGCGCGCGGTCGGCCAGGGGTACTCCGGTGGTCTCCCGGTGCTGCTGACAGCGCACGGCGTCGAGGTGGATCACCCGGGGCCGGACGCGCACGTGCGATCCGCGCAGGCCGCCACCCCGCACGGCGCCGACCAGGGCGCGATCGCCGGCCCGCAGCAGGCCGAGCACTCGGCGGGCGCACCACTGGAGATGACCCACGGGGTGGAACGCCTCTGGATGATCTTCGAGGACGCCGCCCGCTCGGCCGCCGCCCTCATCGCCGCGCGCGACTACGCCACCGACCGGCTGGACGAGGAGCTGTCCGCGGCCGTCTCGGACCCGGCCACCCGCAACAGCCCGGCCGGTGCGGCCGCCCGGCAAGCGGCGCATCAGCGCTACGAGGACCTGATCGCCACCGCCGAGGCGAACCATCGCCGCGACAGCGAACACCTCATCCGGGAACTAGCCGACGCCGACAATCAGCTGCCGCCCGCGCTGGCCTCCTGGGACTCGGCCGCCTGGGACCGCCCGGCCGCCAAGTCCGACGGCATCCGTCTCGGCGAGCTGTACGCGGAAGAGCGTGGGCCACTGCGGATTCCGTACTGCGTCCCGGTGCCCCTGACCAGGCCGCTGTGGATCGATACCGAGCGCTCCGCGGCGGTCGTCCCGGTGGTCGGCGCGCTCCTGGCCCGGCTGCGCGCCGCCGACCCCACCCGCCGCTGCCGCCTCGACGTGATCGACCTGTCCGGCGCGTTCACCGGACTGATCGCCCCACTGCTCCCGCTGCTGAACGGCCCGGTGGTCACCGACCACAGCGAGATCTCGCCCCGTATCAAAGCCCTCGCCGACCAGGCCGAACTCGCCGAAATGGCATACAACAGCGACAATTTCACCCCACCGGCCGAGCATCGAGTGCTGATCGCCGCGGATTTCCCGCACGGTTACCAGCCTGTCGACGCGCAGCGCATCGGCGCGCTCATGCTGCGCGGCGATCTGATCGGGTTGTCCATCATGATCGTCGGCACCGACGAATCCGAATCCGAGGACGAGACCATCGCGGTCCTGTCCCAGGCCTGCCGTCACCTGCCGACGCTCTCGGACACCCCCATGTTCGATCCGTGGACCGGCAGCGCGTGGCGGCTCGAACTCGACCTGCTCCCGCCCGACCCGCATCGGCAAGCCCGGCTGCTGCGCGTCGACTAGCGGCGGAGCTGCTCCACGGGCCGCGCCGGGTGGTGGTCGCGCACCGAATCCCACGGACGCAACCACTCCGGCAGCCACGGCAGCAGCGGATCGGGCGCACGATCGGCGACCCCGCCGACCGGATCGTCCACGAAATCGCGGCGTACCAGGTCTTGTTCGGGGTGATAGACCTGCCAGACGATCAACGCGCACAACCCCAGCACGGCGAGGTCGCGGAGCGCGACGGTGCCGGTGAACCACTGCTCCGGCAAGCCTTTTCGATCCAGCCCGAGGTAGTAGAACATCCGCGGCACCCACACCAGCGCGTCGATTGTCATCCAGGCCAGCAGGATTCGGCGATGCGGCAGCGCCAGCACGGCCAGCGGCACCAGCCACAGCGAGTACTGCGGACTCCACACCTTGTTGGTCAGCAGGAACGCCGCCACCACCAGAAAGCACAGTTGCGCCAGTCGCGGCCGCTTCGGCGCGGTCAGCGCGAGATAGGCGATGAGCAGGCAGGCCAGGACGAACAGCACCAGCGACACCGTGTTCAGCACGGTGGGCGGCTGTCCGTGCTCCAGCGGCCCGTCGAACCCGCTCCACCCCGTGAACGAGGTGATCACGTTGTAGATCGAGTCCGGGTCCGCGTGCCGGGTGGTGTTGAGCCGGAAGAACTCTCGCCACCCGTCGGGGAACAGCAACGCGATCGGCAGGTTCACCAGTAGCCAGGTGCCCAATGCCGCGCCCACCGCCACTCCGGCGGCGCCGAGCGGGCGCACGCTCACAAGCCGGACGCGGGAAGGTGTCTCACGGATCCAGGTCAGTGCGGCCGCACCGCTGTCGATATCGCGCAGTCGCTGTCCGAACCGGGAACTCGGGGTCCGATGCATCGGATCCACCCGCAGGCACAGCACCACGATCGGCCCGAGCAGCAGCAGCGGATACAGTTTCGCCGCGCCGCCCAGCCCGAGCAGTACGCCGGCGAGTACCGGCCGCCGGCGCGCCCAGGCCAGCAGACCGGTCGCCGCGAAGGCGGTCGCGAGCGCGTCGAAATTGGTGAACGCGTGCACGATGACCAGCGGGGAGCAGGCGATCAGCGCCACGTCCCAGATCCGCCGACCGGCCAGCGAGGCCGACGCCCACACCGTCACCAGCCAGGCCAGCGCCAACCCGAGCGCGATCACGTTGAAGTAGATGACCACCTGCAGCGCGCCGGGTAACGGCGAGGCGTCCCAGGACTTGGCGAGCTGCATCCCCAGGTACTGGTACAGCCCGGACAGCACCGGATACTCCATGTACCGGGTCTCGACCCCGCCGTCGGGCCGCTCCTCGGTCCACTTCTTCTTGTACGGGAACGCGCCCTCGTCCAGCCGCTCCGCCCCGTACAGCGGCACGGTGTCGGAGTAGCACATGGCGGTGTACTGGCGTCCGTTGTTCCAGTCCAGCATCGGCCGCCCGTCCGAGGCGGTCGTCTGCTGGATACACGGCGACTTCGCCGCCCAGCCGAGCGCCAGGAAGAACACGGTGAACAGGAACAGCACCCGCAGCGGCGTCCAGAACCGGGCGCGCCCGATCAGCGCGTGATCGCCGACCGGGCCACCCACCACCGTGGACAGCTGCGCCGTCAGGGAGTCGTTGCGGCTCGGCCGATCTCGTCCATCGGCCGACCGCAGATCCGGCGCCGGGGGCCCGGCGAACACATACCGCGCACCCGGATGGTCCGCCTCGACGAGCTCCTGCCCCCCACTGGACAGCGGCACACTCCCATTCGTCCGCGCGTCCGTCAGTTGCTGATCCACGGCACCCGAGGTTACAGGCGCATCAGTAGACACCCCTCGACAACCTCAGCGCGCCTACCGTTCCCGAGTTGTCGGCTGCGTCTGGTTTCCGTTGCCGTTCCCGTTGTTGCTCGGACGCTGTGAATTCGTCGTGGTCGGCTGTGCGCCGTCGGTCGGCGCGACCGGCTGGCCGGGCAGCGGACCGGAATCCGGGGTTTCCGGCAGCTCCTGTTGCTGCTGTTGTTGCTGCTGCGGCTGCTGGACGCCGGGCACCGGGATGGTGATGCCGGGCAGGATCTCCACCTGGCTCGGCACGATCACCGGCGGCACGAACTGCTGCTGGGTGCTGGAGGGCGCGGTGTAGGGCGCGGACCACTCCGGCACACCGGCCTGGCCCTTGATCGGGGCCGGCTTCGGGAAGGTCTCATTGGGGGTGCCCGAGAGCGCACCGTCCATGGTGGCTTTCCAGATGTCCGACGGCAGACCCGAACCGTAGATCATGCCGCCCTGGTAGTTGCGCAGCTTGGAGTTGTCGACGCTGCCGACCCACACCGCGGTGGACAGCGACGGCGTGTAGCCGACCATCCAGGCGTCCTTATTCTCGCCGGTATCGCCGAGCTGGGCGGTGCCGGTCTTGGCGGCGGACTCCCGGCCGTTGGCCAGCTGGTGGTTGCGCGACCAGGCCGCGATCGGCTTCATCGCCGCGGTGACGTTGTCCGCGACGGCCGCGGAAATCCGCTGCTCGCCGGGGACCTCACCGCGGTCCAGCAAGACCTGTCCGTCCGCGCTGACGACCTTGGTCACGAAATGCGGCGCGTGGTAGACGCCCGAAGCCGCGAAAGTCGCGAACACCGAGGCCATATCGAGCGGCCGAGCCTGGTACTGGCCCAGCACGATGCCGTTGTTCGGGCCGGAGCCGTCCGGCTCGGAGAGCGTCTTGCCCACGCCCGGAAGGGTTTCCGGGATACCGAGCTTGTGGCCCATGTCCGCGATCTTCTTCGGGCCGTTGCCCATGTCCAGCTGCATCCGGTAGAAGCTGGTGTTCAGCGAGCGCTTCATCGCCTCGGCGATCGTGCACATACCGCACTGCTCGCCTTCCACATTGGTGATCTTGATGCCGTTCACGGTCAGCGGCGAGCTGTCGTACATCTGCGACAGCGGAACGCCCTGCTCCAGGTTCGCGGCCAAGCCGATCGCCTTGAACGCCGAGCCGGTCTGCAGCGGGGCATTCGCGTAATCCCAGCCCTGACCGTCGGTGCCGCCGTAGTAGGCCCGCACCGCACCGGTGCGCGGATCGATCGACACCGACGCGGTGCGCAGCTGCTCGGGCTCACCCTGCATCTTCTTGGTCGCGGCATCCACCGCGGCCTGCTGCATCTTCGGGTCGATGGTGGTGGTGATCTTCAGGCCCTCGGTGTTGAGCTCGTGCTCACTGATGCCGGCGGCGGCGAGCTCCTTGAGCACCTGGGCTTTGACCAGGCCCTCGGGTCCGGAATCCTGGGACTTGTCCCGGGTCGAGGCGAGCGGCACCACGGTCGGGTACTGCATACCCTGGCGCTCGGTACTCGCCAGGTTGCCCATGTCGACCATGCCGTCGAGCACATAACCCCAGCGCGATTTCGCGCCCTCGGGGTTCTTCTCCGGGTCCAGCGCCGACGGCAGCTGAATGGTGGCGGCCAGCACCGCGCCCTCGGGGACGCTGAGTTCCTGCACCGGCTTACCGAAATAGGCCTTGGCCGCCGCGTCGATACCGTATGCGCCGCGACCGAAGTAGATGGTGTTCAGATACGCGGTGAGAATCTCGTCCTTGCTCCACTGCCGCGCCATCTTCGCCGAGATGACGAGCTCGCGCAGCTTACGGGTGTACGAGCGTTCGTCACCGACCATCGCGTTCTTCACGTACTGCTGGGTGATGGTCGAGCCACCACCGGCGCTTTCCTTGCCCATGAGGTTGTCGCGGGCGGCGCGCGCGAAGCCGGAGATGGAGAAACCCGGGTTGGTGTAGAAATCCCGGTCCTCGGCGGCGATCACCGCGTTGCGGACGTGCGGCGGGATCTGATCGATGGTGACGTCGGTGCGGTTGCCCTCCGGCGGCACCACCTTGCTGAGCACGGTCTCGCCGTCGTTGCCGTAGATGAAGGCGACCTGATTGTTCTTCAGATCACCGGGCTTGGGCACCGACACCGAGGAGTAGGCGATCAGGAACGCGGTGCTCGGCACCACGATGGCCAGCGCCATCAGCACATACAGGGTGCGGCGCACGATCTTCCACGGCGACCGCTTGCGCTGGGCGGGACGGCGCTTGCCGGGGCCGTCGTCGCCGCCGTCACCACCGCGGCCGCCGCGGCGCGGCGGGGGACCGGACGGCGGACCGCCCGCTGTCACCCGGCGCTCGCCGGAAGTCGGACCGGTCGGACGGCTGTTGCGACCCGTGCGCTCGACACCGGGACGATTATCGCGGCCGGGACGGTCGGCGCCGGGACGCTCGGTCGCCGGGCGCGGCGCTGTCACCGGGCGCGAACCCGTCGCGGGACGCGCGCCGGCGCCCGCCTCGGGACGTCGATTGCGTTCGGCCACAGCCTCACTCAGCGAACCCGGACGACCCGGGTTCGGAAGCTTTTGAGTGGCCTGCGGATTGGGTGCGCCCTGGGGCGGCCGGCCTTGCGGCGGGCGACCCTGGGGCGGGCGGCCCTGCGGCGGCGGGCCCTGGGGCGGGCGACCCTGCGGCGGCGGACCCTGCCGCGGTGGCATGGGATTACGCGGTCCACCCTGCGGCGGCGGTGGATTCTGATCGCCGCGCGGATTCCGCTCCCGCGGGTCCCGCGCGTGTGGCGGGGGCAGCGGGCGGAAACCGGGTGGGGGACCCTGCCGTCGCTCCGGGGAGCCGGGAGCCGGATGTGAACCTCGCTGTGGACGGCCGCCGTGCGGATCATCGCCGTAGGGGGAAGTCTCGTAAGGCGAATTCACTGACAAGATCTCCATAACTCGTATCGGACTGCGGGTCTTCGGGTCTGGCGGCCGTGGCCGACGCCCGCGTTCGCGGTTAGCTCATTCGGCGGCAGTACGCCGGTTCGCGCGGCGCCGTGTCGGGGCCGGAGCCGTGCCGAGCACGTAGGACTGCACCAGATGATTCCAGCTGCAGGTCCGGCATACCTCGACGACATGAACCGAGAATTCCGACCGCGTCTCGGCGAGACGCACCAGCTCCTCGGGGGTACGAGCGGACCCGGCTGCCGGTCCGAGCTCGTCACCGTAGACCCAGGATACGAGTGTCAGCTGCTCTTTCCTGCAGATAGGGCACGTAACCTCGCTCCCCCGGCCGTGGAACTTGGCCGCACGCAGGAGGTAGGGATTCGCATCACATACCTCGGCGACGCCCACCCGGCCCGCATACACGTCAGCCAGCAACGACCGGCGCCGGAGCGCGTAGTCGACCACCTGCCGCTGAATAAGCACGGACCCCAGAGTACTGGTGAACCCCGAGTGCTGCCCTGGCCAGAGTGCGCCGTCACCTCGACGTGCGGGCAACTATATCGGGACGATATAGTAGGCAATCGCATCTGTTGGTTAGGTCTGGACACAAGTCAGGGGGTGAAGCCCGATGCTCGAGCTGGCAATCCTCGGGCTGCTCCTCGAAGCGCCCATGCACGGCTACGAGTTGCGCAAGCGGCTCACCGGTCTGCTCGGGCCGTTTCGGGCCTTCTCCTACGGGTCGCTCTATCCGACGCTGCGGCGCATGCAGGCCGACGGGTTGATCGACGAGGAGAACGTCGCGGGCGTCACCATGCGCCGCGCGCGACGGGTCTATCAACTGACACCGCAGGGGCGGGAACGGTTCACCGAACTGCTTGCCGACACCGGCCCGCAGAACTACACCGATGACGGCTTCGGCGTCCACCTCGCCTTCTTCAACCGCACCCCCGCCGAGGCGCGGATGCGGATCTTGGAGGGCAGGCGCAGGCAGGTCGAGGAGCGCCGAGAGAGTCTGCGGGAAGCGATCAAGAAGGCCAGCGGGTCCCTGGATCGCTACACCCGGCAGCTGCACCAGCTCGGTCTGGAATCAAGCGAGCGCGAAGTGCGCTGGCTCAACGAGTTGATTGCGGCGGAGCAATCGACGAGCTCGTCTGCCCAGAAGAATTCAGCACCACAGAAAGAGGGAAACACCGGCCATGAGTAGTGAAGGTCAAAAGCAAGTTCGCGTGGCCATTGTGGGCGTTGGCAACTGCGCCTCCTCCTTGGTCCAGGGCGTGCAGTACTACAAGGACGCGGACGAGAACGCGACTGTGCCCGGTCTGATGCACGTCAAGTTCGGCCCGTACCACGTCCGCGACGTGAAGTTCGTCGCCGCGTTCGACGTCGACGCCAAGAAGGTCGGCTTCGACCTGGCCGACGCCATCTTCGCGAGCGAGAACAACACCATCAAGATCTCCGACGTGCCGCCGTCCGATGTGGTCGTGCAGCGCGGCCCGACGCTGGACGGCATCGGCAAGTACTACGCCGAGACCATCGAGCTGTCCGAGGCCGAGCCGGTCGACGTCGTGCGGGTGCTGAAGGACGCGAACGTCGACGTCCTGGTCTCCTACCTGCCCGTCGGCTCCGAAGAGGCGGACAAGTTCTACGCCCAGTGCGCCATCGACGCGGGTGTGGCCTTCGTCAACGCGCTGCCGGTGTTCATCGCCTCCGACCCGGTGTGGGCGCAGAAGTTCACCGACGCCGGTATCCCGATCGTCGGCGACGACATCAAGTCGCAGGTCGGCGCGACCATCACGCACCGGGTGATGGCCAAGCTGTTCGAGGACCGCGGCGTGCAGCTCGACCGCACCATGCAGCTCAACGTGGGCGGCAACATGGACTTCAAGAACATGCTCGAACGCGAGCGCCTCGAATCCAAGAAGATCTCCAAGACCCAAGCCGTCACCAGCAACCTGAAGAAGGAGCTGGGCGCCAACGACGTGCACATCGGCCCGTCCGATCACGTCGGCTGGCTGGACGACCGCAAGTGGGCCTACGTGCGCCTGGAAGGCCGTGCCTTCGGTGACGTGCCGCTGAACCTGGAGTACAAGCTCGAGGTGTGGGATTCGCCGAACTCCGCGGGCATCATCATCGACGCGGTGCGCGCCGCGAAGATCGCCCTCGACCGCGGCATCGGCGGCCCGGTCATCCCGGCCTCGGCCTACCTGATGAAGTCCCCGCCCAAGCAGCTCGCCGACGACGTCGCGCGCGAGCAGCTGGAAGCGTTCATCGCTGAATAGTTTGGCGGCGTCAGTTTCGGCGGCGCCTGCGGCGCCGCGGGTTCGCGGCCCATTGATGTCTCGCCTCCGAGTAGCCGAGTCTTGCGCCTGCGGCGCTTGCGCTTTCGGCTACTCGGAGGCGAGACGGGCCGCGAACTTGTGATCGGGCTCGCTTCGCTCGAAAACAGTTGCCGGTGTTGTCGGGTGGTATGGGAAAGCGCTGAGTCATTGTGACTCAGCGCTTTTCGTTGATACTTGGTGCTTTGTCAATCCAGGGAGACGTATACCTCGACCGAGGTGGGGCCGGTGTAGCGCTCCAGTTCTGCTCGGTGCGAACGGGTGATCTTGCCTGCCGCTTCGGCTTTCGCGACTTGCGCCCATGCGGTGCGGAGCAGGTCGTATGGCTTGTCGGAGACAACGAATTTGGCGTAGCGACCGGTGGGGATGCGGGTAAGCACGTCGCCGGCGTCCACGTCGTCCAGGCCGCTCACCTCGTAGCCGAGGACGGCGACGGCGTGATCGTTCTGTCCGATGTAAGCGGCCATCCGGGGCACCGCCTTCTCTCTGGCGAGATAGCGGTCCCAGGTGAAATTCACCAGGTCCAGATCTCGGTTGGTCACTTCGCGCCCGGCCAGCGGAATGGTCAGTCCCGCGATCAAACTCTGGTCCAGCGTGACAATCTCGAAGTCCACGGTTTCTACCCCTCGCCCTGGTCGTCTGCCAGCGCCACGAACACCTCGGCCGTGCGCGAATCCGGATAGTGCTCCAAGTCACCGGTGTAGGAGCGCACGAACTTGCCCGCGGCCTCGGCATCCCACACCGCCCGCCAGATGCTGACCACGGTGTCGCCGAGGTTGTCGCCGCTGGCGGTGAACCGGGCGAACCGGCCGGCCGGCACTCGAGCGAGCACATCGCCGTCCTGCAGATCGTCCAGGCTGTCGCAGCGGTAGCCGACGATATGGGTCAGATACGAATTGATCTCTGGCGCGTGGTCGACGTACGCGGTGGTCGGGGGTCCGGGCAGTTTGCGCGCCATGGTGCGCTTCCACGCTTCTTCCACCTTGACGCGGCGCGGCCCTTCGACCGCGAGCGCCGGGCTGCGCAGAACTGTGCCCGCCACCAGCGTCTCGGGACGGTCAACGACATTGAAATCCACCGGCGTTGCCCCTATGTCTAGTCTGTTTCGCTTGGCGGCGCTGTGCTTACCCGTCCCGGTCGGCTTCGCTCCCTGCCATCCCCGGCGGGTGCCTCGTTACTCCCGGGCCTTCCTGGCTCGTCGTTCGCGCCGCTGTTCGTCGCTCGAGCGCCTATCCTTCCGCATCATCGCCTCGGCGTCAGTGCCGACCCGGATCCGGATTCGGAGTTTTCACCCAGGCTTCGCTCTCACTCTGGCAAACGATGCTGCCATGTCATGTGTTCCTGTGGGGCGTGGTAGGTCACAAGATCGACAAGACTGGCTGTGAAGTGGCTGTCACCTGGGCACCGGGATGCTGAAACCAGGGAAAATCTCCACCTCGCCGGGGCCGGGGCCGGGCGGGAACACGATGACCGGCTCCCGATCCTGCTCCGGGGCCTGGTTCTGCGGATTGAGAATGTCGTATGGCCCCCCGGACGGTCGGCCCGGAATGACGGCCTGCGCGTTGGCCGGAGCGGCGGGCGCGGGTAACGGCTCGACCGGAGTGCCGGCCAGTGCGCCGTCCATCACCTGCTTCCAGATGTCCGCGGGCAGGCCCGACCCGTAGATGTCGGCGCCGCGGGCGGTGCGCAGCGGCTGGGGCTGTTCGGTGCCGATCCAGACCGCGGTGGACAGCGACGGCGTGAAGCCGATCATCCAGGCGTCCTTGTTCCACCTGCTCTGGCCGAGTTGGGTGGTGCCGGTCTTGGCGCCGGACGGGCGGCCTTCGGCGAGAGCGTGGCCGTTGGAGTACGCGGCGATGGGTTCCATGGCCGCGATGGTGTTCTCGGCGATCGAGCGCGGGATGCGCTGCTCGCCCTCCGGAAGCTGCTGTCCCACCCGATTTTCCGGGGCGCCCCGATCGAGCAGCACCCGACCGTCGCCGGTGACCACGCGCTGCACGAAATACGGCTGGTGGTAGACCCCGGAGGCGGCGATGGTGGCGTAGGCCGAAGCCATGTCGATGGGCCGGACCAGGTACTGGCCCAACACGATTCCGTTGAGCGGGCGGCCGCCGTCCTCGGTCAGCGTCTTGCCCGCCACGCCGGGGATCTCCTCCGGGATGCCGGCCTGGTGCGCGGCGTCGGCGATGGCGCCCGGACCGTTGAACATGGTCATGGTCAATCGGTAGTAGCTGGTGTTCAGCGAGCGCTTCAACGCCTCGGCGAGGCTGCACTTGCCGCAGCTCTCGTCGTCCACGTTGGTGATCTTGGTGCCGCGGTCGGTGACCGGGGAACTGTCCATCACGCGGTGCAGCGGGATGCTCTGCTGCTGGGCGGCGATCGCCGCGAAAACCTTGAAGGCCGAACCGGTTTGCAGCGGCGCCTGGGCGAAGTCGTAGCCGATGCCGTCCTCACCGCCGTAGTAGGCGCGCACCGCACCGGAGCGCGGATCGATCGACACCACGGCGCCGCGCAGTTCGGGCGGCTGCCCACCGAGACGGTCGGCGATCGCGCCCAGGGCGGCCTGCTGGGCCTTGGCGTCGATGGTGGTGGTGATCTGCAGCGCGCCGGTGTTCAGGTCACGTTCGCTGATGCCCGAGGCGCGCAGTTCGCGCAGCACCTGGGTGCGGATCAGGCCCTCGGGCCCACGCGCCTCGTTCTCGCTGGGCATCTCGGCGATCGGGAGGATATCGGGGAAGCGGGTCGCGTCGCGGTCACCGGGAGCCAGCACGCCCATCTCGATCATGCCGTTGAGCACATACTCCCAGCGCGCTTTCAGTTCCGGCAGATGGGTTTCCGGGTCCAGCAGCGAGGGGGTGCGCAGCACGGCGGCCAGCATCGCGCCCTCGGCGCGGGACAGCTGCGGCGGCTCCTTGCCGAAGTAGGCCTTGGCCGCGGCGGCGATCCCGTAGGCGCCGCGGCCGTAGTAGACGGTGTTGAGGTAGGCGGCGAGGATGTCGTCCTTGCTCCACTGCCGGGACATCTTCGCGGCGATGATCAGCTCACGCATCTTCCGGCTCACGCTGCGCTCGGAGCCGAGGAAGGCGTTCTTCACGTACTGCTGGGTGATGGTGGAGCCGCCGCCGGCGTTCTCCCGGCCGAGCAGGTTGTCCCGGGTGGCGCGCAGGAAGCCGGAGGTGGAGTAACCGGCGTTGGTGTAGAAACTGCGGTCCTCGGCGGCGAGCACCGCGTCGCGCACGTGCTGCGGCACCGCGGCGAGCGGGACGGGAATCCGATTACCGTCCGGCGGTACGACTTTGGAGATGACAGTGCTGCTGTCGGAGGCCAGGATGGTGGCGATCTGATTCGTCTGCACCGACGACGGGCCGGGGATCTCGGCGCTCCAGTAGGCCAGGCCCGACAGCAGCGCGGGCACGCCGGCGAAAATGATGAACAACGCGAGCACGAGTCTGCGGACGCGTTCGGCGCGGGAGCGCGGCGGGCGATCGGCCCCGGCGTCCGGCGGTTGCTCGGCCGGGCGCTTCTTCGGCGCGGGCCGCACCGGCGGTGTGGGCGGCAGTGTCGGCTCGTCCCATCCCGCGAGCGAGGGATAGGGGGCGGCCGGTTTCTCGCGGTCTCTTCGCTTGCCGAACAACGAGCGCACGATCATCTCCTCCCGGAGCGTCGGTCGGACTCACCTGTGCCAAAGCAACGATCGGTACAGCACACCCGACGCTTCGAGACTATCGCGCCCGGGACGTGCCGGGATGCTATCACCGCACCCCGGCACTGGATCCCTAGCTCTTGACGCCGCCCGCGGTCAGACCGGAGATGATGCGACGCTGGAAGATCAGGACCATGATCACCAGCGGAATGGTGACGATGGTGCCCGCGGCCATGATCGCGGCGTAGGGCGGCACCACCGGGTTGTTGCCGGAGAACCGCGCGATGGCGACGGTCACCGGTTCGGTCGCGCCGCTGGAAAGCAGACGCGCCAGCAGGTATTCGTTGACCGCGGCGATGAAGGCCAGGATCGCGGTGGTGAACACCGCGGGCGCGGCCAGCGGCAGCATGACCAGCCGGAAGGCCTGCATCTTGTTCGCGCCGTCGATGCGCGCGGCCTCTTCGAGCTCCCAGGGGAGCTCGGTGAAGAACGACGCCAGGATGTACACCGTCATCGGCAGCACGAACGAGATGTTCGGGATGATCATCGCCTGGTATTCGCCGATCCAGCCGATATTGGTGAACAGCTGGAACAGCGGGGTCACCAGCACGACCACCGGGAACATCGAGGCGGACAGGATCAGCCCGGACACCAGGTACTTGCCGCGGAAGGCCAGCCGGGCCAGCGCGTAGGCCGCGAAGATGCCGATCAGCAGCGCGAGCACCGTGGTGATCGAGCCGATGATGAAGCTGTTGATCAGCGCCTTCCCGAAGTCGTTGCCACGGGAGGTGTCGAAGGCGTTGCGGAAATTCTCCATGGTCAGATGCGTCGGCCACGGAGTGTTGTCGAAGGTGTAGTCCGGATCGCGGAACGCGGTGACCGCCATCCAGTAGAACGGGCCCAGTCCCCACACCAGGATGATCAGCACACCCAGATACAGCCGCACCGAGGTGAGCCGCTTGGTCCACGGGACCGGCTGCGCGGCCGGGGTTTTCGTCGCGACGGACATCAGCGCACCGCCCCTTCTCGCTGGGCTTCCTGAGTGCGAACGGCATTGGCGCCCAGCACCTTCACGAGCAGGAACGCGATCGCGAAGATGAGCAGGAAGGTGATGGTGGACAGCGCCGCGGCGCTGTTGGGACCCTGCCGGAACTGATCGACCACCAGGATCGAGGCGGTCCGGGTGTTCGGGTTGCCCTGGGTCATGATGGCGGGCAGGTCGAACATGCGCAGCGCGTCCATGGTGCGGAACAGCACCGCGACCAGCAGCGCGGGCTTGAGCAAGGGCAGCGTGATCTGAGTGAAGCGCTGCCAGGCCGACGCGCCGTCGACCTTCGCGGCCTCGTAGACATCGCCGGGGATGACCTGCAGACCGGCCAGCAGCAGCAGGGCCATGAACGGGGTCGTCTTCCAGACGTCGGCGGCGATCACCGCGATCCGGGAAGCCCACGGATCGGTGGTCCAGAGGATGTGCGTACCGAGTATCCGGTTGACCACCCCGTCGTACTGGAACATGAACTCCCACAACCGCGCCGTGACGGCGGTCGGGATGGCCCACGGGATGAGCACCGCCGCGCGCAGCAACGCGCGGCCGGTGAAGCTTTTGCCCATCACCATCGCCATGCCGAGGCCGATGGTGGCCTCCAGCGTGACGGTGACGACGGTGAAGAACAGGGTGACGCCGATGGCCAGCCAGAACTGCGAACCGAGGTTGCCGGTCGGGCAGGCCACCGTCTCACCGGTCGGCAGCGTGCATTGCTGCAACAGCCAGTGCGTGTAGTTGGCGAACCCGGCGTTGCCGCCCTCGACGAACATGCCCGTCGCCGGGTCCAGACCCGCGTCCTTCTGGAACGACATGTAGATCGCGCGGAACACCGGGTAACCGATGACCACCGCCAATGCGACCAGCACCGGTGCCACGAACAGCCACGGTTTGCCACTGTCACGGAAGCTGAATCGTTTGCGTGTAGCCGTTCCAGAAGGATCCGACACCGTTATCTCTCTCCTACGGTTGGGTCGGGTCTACTACGAGCCGGCCGACTCGATGCCCTTCTGCATACCGACGATCGCGTCGTCCACGGACTTCTCGCCGCGCAGCGCCGCGGCGGCGTTGTCCTGGATGGCCTTGGAGACCGCCGGGTAGAACGGGGTGACCGGGCGCGGCACCGCGCTGGCGATCGAGTCCTTCAGGGCGGGCAGGTACGGCATCTTCGCGATCAGCGCCGGGTCGTCGTACATCGACGCGCGCACCGACGGCAGCGAGCTGGCGGCCACCAGTTGCTGGGCCTCTTCGCTGATCAGGTAGCGCAGGAAGTCCAGCGCGGTCGCCTTGTTCTTGGAGAAGGCGCTGATCCCCGCGTTGTAACCGCCGAGGGTGGACGCGCCGACGCCGTTCTCACCGGGCAGCGGGGCCACGGCGAACTTGTCCTTGACCGAGGAGCCCTCGGAGCCGAGGTCACCGAAGGTGGACGGCCAGCCGCGCAGGAACATCAGCTTGCCGGACTGGAAGGCGTTGGCCGACTCGGGTTCCTTGAAGGTGATGGCCTCTTTGGGGATGTCACCGTTCTTGTAGGCGTCCACCAGCGTGGTCAGACCCTTGCGGGCCTGCGGGCTGTTCACGGTCGGGGTCTTGCCGTCGGGCCCGACGAAGGTGCCGCCGAAGCCGTTGATCACCTCGGAGGCGTTCACGGTCAGGCCCTCGTAGGTGGCGAACTGGCCCGCGTAGCAGCCGATGTTCTGCGCCTTGGCGATCGGGCACTGGGCGAGCAACTCGGTCCAGGTCTTGGGCGGGGACTGAACCAGGTCGGTGCGGTAGAACAGCAAGCCGCCGTTGGTGTTTCGGGGGGCGGCGTACAACGTGTTGTTGTAGGTCGCGCTGGCCACCGGCGGGGACAGCAGCGACGAGGTATCGATGGCGAAGGTGTCCTTCAGCGGCTGCAGGTAGCCCTTGGCGGCGAACTCGGCGGTCCACGGCACGTCCAAGGCGACCACGTCGTAGTCGGCGGACTTGGAGCGCATGTGCTCGACCAGGTCGTCGTACTGCTGCGAGGCGTCGTTCGACTGTTCCTTGAACGTCACCTGCTCAGCCGGGTGCGCGGCGTTCCAGCGCTCGATCAGCTGCTTGACCACACCGGTATCGGTGGTGTCCTTGCCCTCGACATAGGTGATCGGACCGCGACCGGTCAGGTTCTGGCTGGTCGGGTTGGTACCGCTGTCGCTGGAGCAGGCACTCGTGAACGCCCCCGTGAGCAGCGCGCACGCGGTGACCGCCAGCGCGGCCCGCGGCACGAGCGACGTTCGTAGCGCCGACACCTTCTTCAAAGCCATCGCGTTCACTCCAGAGTTGATCGTGAGCGGCGGCACAGACTGCCGCTGCACAAGGCAAGATACATGGTGCGCGTGGAAGCCGTCCCGATTGTGCCGGTTTCGTACTCACCCGACCGCCTCCTCCGGGCCTCTCCTACGATGGCTGGCGATGACTGCGCCGAATGGGGACCGGATGCTCACGCGGATCGGGGGATTGCTGCGGCAGGCCGAGTCCACCGACAACGAGCACGAGGCCGAAGCCTTCCTGGCCGCGGCGCAACGACTGGCGACCCGCTCATCGATCGATCTCGCGGTGGCGCGCGCGCATGTGCGTGGACGCGAACGCAGGCCGACGCCGGTGCAGCGGGTCATCCCGATCGGCGCGGCGGGCAAGAAGGGATTGCGCACCTACGTGCAGTTGTTCGTCGCTATCGCGCACGCCAACGACGTGCGCTGCGATGTTGCGCGGACCTCGACGCAGGTTTACGCCTACGGATTCGATTCCGATATCGACACCTGTGAAGCCCTGTATACAAGTCTGCTGATCCAGATGGTGCGCGCTTCGGACCATTACATCAAATCCGGCGCGTACAAGACGGCGACGGTGGAGAAAGTGGTCGCCGAAAAGCGCTGGGGGCGAACCGTGCAACGCCGTGTGCAGGCGCCAGTCGCGCCGGTGACGGCACGGTTGAACTTCCAGATGGCGTTCGCGGCCCGGGTCGGGAAGCGGCTGGCGGCGGTGAAGCAAGAGGTGGAGACCGAGGCGGTCGTTCCGTCGGAAACGTCCCGCGGCACGGCGTTGGCCTTGCGCGACAAAGAGATCGAGCTCGTCGACTTCTACAAGCAGACCTCCGAGGCCCGCGGCACCTGGCGTGGACCGCAGGCCTCGGCCGGGCATTCCGCGGCGGCGCGGCGAGCCGGTGACCGCGCGGGCAAGGCGGCGCGTCTGGGTACATCGCCGGAATTAGGCGCGGCCCGTGCGCAATTGGCCGGGCGCGACCACACGGAGTGATCCGATTGTGGACAATTGACGGACCGTAGACGCGGGGGATCTGTGCGATGAGTGTGCGTGACAGCCAGCGGGCCAAGGTCTATGACGCCGAACAATTGGTTCGCGGAGTCTTCGACCGTGCCGACGAATACGGCAGTCGCACCGTCGATCTCTACGGTTCCCAGATCACGCTCCCGATCGAACGCCGTTTCGCTTCGGTCGACTCCGTACAGGCCTATGCTGACAAGGTGCTCGCGCTCAATTGGGTACGGGCGCAATGGGATAGGGCCTCGGTCCCGGTGCGGGTCCGGTCGCGTGCCGGAGCGACCGCTGCCCACTACGAGGCAGCCGACGCGGTCCTGGCGGTACCTCTGCACACCGGCGGGACCGCGTGGGCATTACGTGAACTCGTGCTGCTGCACGAAATCGCGCACCATCTGGGTGCGGCTTCCGAAGCGGCGCACGGCCCCGAATTCTGTTCGCGCTACCTGGAATTGGTGGATGGGATCATCGGGCCGGAAGCCGCGCTGCTGCTGCGCGCCACTCTCCTGAACTGCGGCGTCCGCCTCAACTAGGGCTGCGGCCCGGAAGATCTGGCCGCCAACCCTGTGCGACCGTCGGCTGTGTCGACTCGGATTGTCGCTCGGCTACCGCTGCGACAGCAGGTGGACTCGATGCAGCCGGTCGTGCCACCAGGCAGTTCGTTCGGGGTCCGGGTGCCGGTAGCGGGCGAGGAGTTCCGGGTCCGGTGCCGGAGGAGTGCGCGGGACCGAGAGGTAGCCGTCGACCGGGCGCAGGGAATCGGCGACGACATCGCCCGCGAACAGGGCGGTGGTGCCCAGGCCGCAGGCGAAGTCGAGTTCGGGGAGCGCACCCGCCAAGGCGAGTTGGGCGGAGAGGCCGACGCTGGTCTCCAGCGCCGAGGACACCACGCAGGGGAGTCCTGCCGCTTCGGCGACCTGCAATGCCCGGCGTACACCACCCAGCGGCGTGCATTTCAAAACCGCGATGTCCGCGGCGCCCGCCACCGCGACCCGCAACGGATCGTCGGCGCGGCGAATGGATTCGTCGGCGGCGATTCGCACATCGACCTTACGGCGGACCGCGGCCAGCTCTTCGATGGTGCGGCACGGCTGCTCGACATACTCCAAACCGCCTGCCGCCCGATCGATCTCGTTGATGCGCGCGATCGCGGTGTCCACATCCCACACCGCGTTGGCGTCGACCCGAACGGCTCCGCCCGAACCGAGCGCGTCCCGCACAGCCTCGACCCGGGCGAGGTCTTCGGCCAGCGAATCCGGGTGGTCGGCCACCTTCACCTTGGCGGTGCGGCACCCCGACGCGGTGACGATCTGATGCGCCCGCTCCGGGTCCACCGCGGGCACAGTGCAATTGACCGGTATCCGGTCCCGCACCGGCTGCGGCCATCCGACGATGCTCTGCTCGAGCGCCGTCATCAGCCAGCCTGCGGCCTCCCGATCGTCGTATTCGGGGAATGGGCAGAACTCACCCCAGCCGAGCGGGCCGGGGATCAGCATCCCCTCGCGCACAGTGATCCCGCGAAACCGGGTGCGCATCGGAATCGCGTAGACAACGGGTTCGTCCTCGGCAGTCATCCCCGCCACCCTACGACCGCGCCGATCACACCCCGCCCGATGGCTGCCGCTTCCCCGGATTCAGAGGCGTTCGTAGATGGTGGCGTTGGCCAAACCGCCTGCTTCACACATGGTTTGCAGTCCGTACCGTGCGCCACGTTCCCGCATGGCATGGACGAGGGTGGTGGCGAGCCGCGCTCCGGAGGCGCCGAGCGGGTGTCCGATGGCGATGGCGCCGCCGTTGACGTTCACCCGGGTGAGGTCCGCGCCGGTGTCCTGGGCCCAGGCCAGCACCACTGGGGAAAACGCCTCGTTGATTTCCACCAGGTCGATGTCGGAGAGTTGAAGCCCCGCGCGCTGCAACACCTTCCGAGTCGCCGGGATGACGGCCGTGAGCATGAGCAGCGGGTCGTCCCCGGCGACGGCGAAGCTGTGCACGCGGGCCAGCGGCCGCAAGCCGAGTTCGCGGGCGCGTTCGCTGGTCATGATCAAGGTCGCCGCGCTGCCGTCGCTGACCTGGCTGGCCGACGCGGCGGTGATCTGCCAGCCGATTTCCGGGAAGCGTGCGGCCATGGTCTCGTCGTAGTAGGCGGGGCGCAGTTTGCCCAAGGTCTCGAGGGTGCTGCCGACTCGGATGCCTTCGTCGGTTTCCAAGCCGTTGAGTGGGGCGAGTTCGGCCGCGAACGAGCCGTTCTTCGTTGCCAGAGCGGCCTTTTCGTGGCTGCCGAGCGCGAATTCGTCGAGCTGGGTGCGGCTGAGGCCCCAGCGGGACGCGATCAACTCCGCGCTGATGCCTTGCGGGACAAGGCCTTCCGGATAGCGGGCGGCGAAGCCGGCGCCGGAGAAGTCCGCCGACCCGACCATGCTGGCCCCCATGGGGATCCGGCCCATCGATTCCACGCCGGCCGCGACCACGATGTCGTAGGCCCCGGAGATGACGCCCTGGGCGGCGAAGTGGATGGCCTGCTGGCTGCTGCCGCACTGCCGGTCCACCGTGGTGGCGGGTACGGATTCGGGGTACCCGGCGGCGAGCGCCGCCCGCCGGGCCATGTTCGCGCCCTGCTCACCGACCTGGGTGACGATGCCGCCGATCACGTCGTCGATCAGCGCGGGATCGATCCCGCTGCGGTCCACCACCGCGCGCAGGCTGTGCGCGAGCAGGTCCACCGCGTGCACGTCGTGCAGGGCGCCGTTCGGCTTGCCTTTGCCGATCGGCGTACGTACCGCCTCGACGATCACCGCGTCTCTCATGGTGCTGTCCTTCCAGAGCTGACTTTACCGTTCAATAGTCAGAGTACTCCTGGCAATAGTTGACACAAGTCAGGGTGGCTATGATGTACGCCATGGCAGCAGTGATGGAAGGGCGTCTGGCAGACCTGAGTTCGTGGCAGCCCACCGAGTGCTCGATCGCGAAAGCGCTCGATATCGTCGGCACCCGCTCGGCCATTCTCATCCTGCGCGAGGCCTATTACGGCACCCGCCGCTTCGACGGTTTCGCCGCCCGGATCGGGATCACCGACGCGGCCGCCGCCGCGCAACTGCGCAAACTCACCGCCGCCGGTCTACTCGAAAAACGGCCCTACCAGGAGGAAGGCAGGCGTACCCGGCACGAATACGTGCTCACCCAGATGGGCCGCGACCTGCTCCCGGCGGTGCTGGCGCTGATGCAGTGGGGCGACGCCCACCTCCAACCCGGGCCCGCCCCGCTACAACTCGTCGAGGCCGCCACCGGCAGCCCGGTACATGTCGAAGTCCGCAGCGCGACGGGCAACGAGATCGGGCTGGAGGAGTTGGGCGTCCGCGTCAACGACGACTGGGTGCGGGCCCGGCGCAAGCGGCAGTGACGTTGCGCACCTGAGTAATTTCCCGGTGCCGGGACCGGGCGGACATTGCCATGATGGAGGCATGCCGTACCAGTATCAGGAAGTGCAGCAGCCGAAAACGTGGGACGCGACCGTGAGCAAACTGCTCTACACGGCCGCGGCCATCATCGGCGGCGGCGGCTTGCTGTACGCCACCTTCGCGCTGATTGTCACCTACTTCCAGGGCGGCGTCGCGATCGCGGAAGTGCTTGCGGCGCTGGCGGTCTGCTGGGTCGCGATGGGGCTCATCCTGGGCGTGCCCCGGGTGCTGGGGCGGATGGCGCGGGAACGCGGCCGGTCCAGCCTGATCTGGGCGGGAGCCTCGTTGCTGCTGGTGCTGGCCTCGATCTCGATGTTCATCGCGGTCTGACGCTCAGTTGAGGCGACGCCCGTCGCTCGCGGAGAAGAAGTAGGTGTGGTCGGGCGTGGTGGCCAGCTTCAGCCGGGTGCCCTTCGCCGGCGGGTTCCGCCAATCCGCCCGGGCCACAATGATTTCGCCCGCGCCGTTGGTCACGCCGTCGGCCACGGTGCGGCCGTAGAGGTAGGCGTCGGAGCCGAGTTCCTCGAC
This sequence comes from Nocardia goodfellowii, assembly GCF_017875645.1. Lineage (NCBI taxonomy): Bacteria > Bacillati > Actinomycetota > Actinomycetes > Mycobacteriales > Nocardiaceae > Nocardia > Nocardia goodfellowii. The sequence continues at coordinate 1,518,560 of NZ_JAGGMR010000001.1, forward strand.
CACGTCGACCTCCATCTCGATGCCCTTGTCCAGGCCGCCGCCGATTTCCAAATGCTCGGGCCGGATACCGACGACCACCGAGCCCTCCGACCCGTCGACCACCGAACGCGGAACGGGCAGCGCGTGGCCGCCCAGCGACACCGTGCCGTCCGTCACCGGCAGCGTGAACATGTTCATGGCCGGGGAGCCCATGAATCCGGCCACGAACGCGTTGACCGGGTCCTGGTACAGATTCCGCGGGGTCGCGCACTGCTGGAGCAGACCATCCTTGAGCACCGCGACGCGGTCGCCCATGGTCATCGCCTCCACCTGGTCGTGGGTGACATAGACGGTGGTGGTGCCGAGCCGGCGCTGTAGCTGCGCGATCTGGGTGCGGGTCTGCACCCGCAGTTTCGCGTCCAGGTTGGACAGCGGCTCGTCCATCAGGAAGACCTGCGGCTGGCGCACGATCGCCCGGCCCATCGCGACCCGCTGGCGCTGGCCACCGGAAAGGGCCTTGGGCTTGCGGTCCAGGTACGGCTCCAGGTCCAGCAGTTTCGCGGCCTCCAGCACCCGGCTGTCCTTCTCGGCCTTGGCGACCTTGGCGAGCTTGAGCGCGAAGCCCATGTTCTCCGCCACCGTCATGTGCGGGTAGAGCGCGTAGTTCTGGAACACCATGGCGATATCGCGTTCCTTGGGCTCGGCGTGCGTGACGTCGTTCTCGCCGATCAGGATGCGCCCGCCGTTGACCTCCTCGAGGCCGGCGAGCATACGCAGCGATGTCGATTTACCGCAGCCCGACGGGCCGACCAGAACGAGGAATTCACCGTCGGCGATCTCCAGATTCAACTGGTCGACGGCCGGTTTGCCGGAGCCCGGGTAGAGCCGGGTCGCGCTGTCGAAGGTCACTGTTGCCATGCCGAAACCATCCCATTCACCGGCAGGAACGTGCCGGACGATCCGAGTACAGGGTTGGCTGGACTCTACAAGGTCCGCCCGGGATCGGTAGCCTCGTTCCGGAACTACGTGAGGAGACTCGGATGAGCAGGCCAGTGCGTATCGGTGTCCAGCTGCAACCGCAGCATTCCCCCAAATACGGCTTGATCCGCGACGCTGTGCTGCGCGCGGAAGATCTCGGCGTCGACATCGTCTTCAACTGGGATCATTTCTATCCGCTCTCCGGTGACCCGGAGGGCGCGCATTTCGAATGCTGGACCATGCTGGGCGCCTTCGCCGAGCAGACCGAGCGCGTGGAGATCGGCGCGCTGGTCACCGGCGGTGGTTACCGCAATCCGGATCTGCTGGCCGATATGGCGCGCACCGTCGATCACATCAGTGACGGCCGACTGATCCTCGGCATCGGCGCGGGCTGGTTCAAGAAGGACTACGACCAGTACGGCTATGAATTCGGTACGCCGGGAACTCGTTTGGCGCTACTGAAGGAATCGATGGCGCGAATCGACGCGCGGTTGAAGAAGCTGAACCCGGCGCCGGTGCGCGATATTCCGATCCTGATCGGCGGCGGTGGCGAGAAGAAGACCTTGCGACTGGTCGCCGAGTACGCCGATATCTGGCACAGCTTCGCCGATGTTGAGGTGCTGGCCCGCAAGAACGTCATCCTCGGTGAGCACTGCGCCGCCGTCGGGCGCGAACAGGCCGAGATCGAGCGTTCGGTGCAGTGGCCGGGCGCGGCGGACGCGCACGGGTTGCATGCCGCCGGTGTCACGCTGTTCACCGTGGGGGTGAGCGGGCCGGACTACGACCTGTCCGAGGTGGAGAAGGCCGTGCGCTGGCGCGACGAGGTGAATCCGGACGCCGTCACCGGTCTGGCCTAGATCGCGTGGCGCAACCCTCACCCGGGTAACTGGGTATTCGCGTGTGCCGCCGATAGGGTTGTCGGTCATGGCCAGCCTGCTTTTCGTGCGGTTTCGCGCGTTGATCGCCGTGATGTTGCTTGCTGTCGGTGTACTGGCGACGGGATGCGCGTCCGGTGACGACACCACCCGGGATCTGTGCTCGCCGCCCGGGTTGAGTGCCGCGTCGGCCGCACCTCAGAACCTGGCGTCCTCCCAGGCGGCCGGGCCGGACAAGTACACGACCGAGACGTCTGCGCCGCTGAACGCGATCGATGTCGGCAAGTTGGGCCTGATCACGCCGGGGGTGCTCAGCGTCGGCACCCTGTCGGACGCGCCGCCCAGTATCTGCGTGAATTCCGGTGGCCGGTTCACCGGATTCGACAATGAGTTGCTGGTCGCCGTCGCCGCGAAACTCGGTCTGTCCGTGCAGTTCTCGGGCACCGAGTTCGCCGGTCTGCTGGCACAGGTAGCGGGCAAGCGGTTCGATGTCGGGTCATCGAATATCACGACCACGACGGCGCGGCGCGAACTCGTCGGGTTCACCAATGGATATGACTTCGGGTACTTCTCGTTGGTCGTTCGCGACGACAGCGGGATCAAGACCTTCTCGGATCTGAACGCGGGCAGCCGGATCGCCGTCGTGCAGGGTACCGTGCAGGACGACTACGTGGTCAACACGCTGCGTCTGGATCCGGTGAAGTTCCCCGACTACAACACCGCCTACGCGAATCTGAAGTCCGGCCAGGTCGACGCCTGGGTGGCGCCGTCCGCGCAGGCCGACGGCGCGATCAAGCCCGGTGACGGCACCGCGGTCGTCCAAAACGCTTACAGCTTGGACAATTTCGCGGCGTGGGCGGTCGGCAGGAGCAACCAGCCGCTGATCGACGCGCTGAACAGCGGGCTCGACGCGGTGATCGCGGACGGCACCTATGCCCGGCTCTACTCCGAGTGGGTGCCGCGCCAATTCCCGCCGGGCTGGAAGCCGGGCTCCAAGGCGGCGCCGACGCCGCAGCTGCCGGATTTCGCCGCCATCGCCGCGGAGAACGCGGGGAACGCGCAGCCGGAACAGGCGGCCGCGCCGAAGTCCACCTTGCAGCAATTGCGCGAGACATTCTTCGATTGGTCGCTGTACCGCAAGGCTTTTCCCGATCTGATCAAGACCGGCTTGCCGAATACCCTGATCCTCGCGCTAGTTTCGGGCGTACTGGGCAGCATTCTCGGCATGCTGCTCGCGGTCGGCGGCATTTCGCGCACCCGCTGGCTGCGCTGGCCGGCCCGGATCTACACCGATATCTTCCGTGGTCTGCCCGCCGTGGTGATCATTCTGTTGATCGGCTTGGGCCTCGGCCCGGTCTCGCGCAACCTCACCGGAAACAACCCGTACTGGCTCGGCGCACTCGCCCTGGCATTGCTGGCCTCGGCCTATATCGGCGAGATCTTCCGCTCGGGCATCCAGTCGGTGGAAACCGGTCAGCGTGAGGCGGCGGCCGCGCTCGGCCTCAGCTACCGGCAGTCGATGCGACTGATCGTCATTCCGCAAGGGGTGCGGAAAGTGCTGCCCGCCTTGATGAATCAGTTCATCGCCCTGATCAAGGACTCCTCGCTGATCTACTTCCTGGGCCTGCTCGCCACGCAGCGGGAACTGTTCGCCGTGGGCCGGGATCTCAACGCGCAGACCGGAAATCTCTCGCCGCTGGTCGCGGCGGGCCTGGTCTATCTGCTGCTGACCATTCCGCTGACACATCTGGTGAACTACCTGGACCGTCGGATGCGTGCGGGCAAGCCGAAGGCGGGCCGGCCCATCGACCCGCTGGAACGGGCCACCGTTACCGAAGGGCGATAAAAGGCACCGCTCAGGCGATAAAAAGGCACCGCCTATCGGAATCGTTGCCGCCGATTGGTTAGCACATCCTGGGCAATCTGCACGGATGCGCATTCACTAATATGTTGTGGGTAGCCAGAACCACCAATTCGCTCAATGAGAAGAGGGAGATTCTGATGACCACAGCACACCTCGAGCACACCGCCCACGACCACGTCCACGGCCCCAGCTGCGGCCACACCGCGGTGCCGCACGGCGATCACGTCGACTACGCCCACGACGGCCACCTGCACCGTGCCCACGACGGTCACTACGACGAGTGCGAGCCCGCCGGCCACCGGCCCTGCGACGGCCACGACCACGTGCACGGCCCCGACTGCGGCCATCAGTCCGTCCAGCACGGCGATCACGTCGACTACGTGCACGACGGCCATCGCCACGCTGTCCACGGGGACCATTACGACGATCACTGACCCGGAAACGCGCTGACGCGGCACCGGTAGCCGGTGCCGCGTCAGCGCGTTTCAGGTCAGGAGGCTTTGCGGATTCCGAGGAATTGCAGGGCGGCGAAGGCGCCGACGGTGCCTGCCTGCATGACGGTCCAGACGGCGCCGACCAGGGTCAGGTCGAGGCCCCCGACGAACAGGGCGGCCAGGCTGAGCAAGACCCAGCCGGTGTTGAGTGCGGCGACGCCGCGAGCGGCGGTGGTGCTGGGGTGGGCAGGCCGGCCGATGAGGGCGACGGTGATGCCGTAAAGGGTGAGGAACACGCCGATGCCGATGCCGATGGTGCGGTCGAGGCCGAGCAGGTTCTCGATCGGGCCGGACAGAGCGAGGTAGGCCAGGCCGTTGACGCCGGTGACGACAGCGTCCAGGCGCAGGGACAGGCGCAGGAGTTTGGGGCCGGGAGCCATCAGGGTCGACATCGCGGTCGGGGCGGTGGTGGTCATGGCGGGGCTCTTTCTCGTAGAAGCAATGAGTAGCGGGTGTGGGTGTTCCTCAGGCGGCGGCGGGGACCTTGTCGAGGAAGCCGTAGACCTTGGCGATCTTGCCGTCGGTGACGACGGCGACGTCGAAGCCGACGACGATCGCGGGTCCGTCGGCGGGGCCGAGGTCCCAGGTGAAGCGGACCTGGTCGTGGTGGGCGTCGACCGGCCCGGCCAGGCGGAAGGTCCAGCCCGGGAACTGGGCTTGCACACCGGCGATGACGCTTTCGAGTCCGTCGTGGCCGGTGACGTCGACCATGGGATCGGTGTAGGTGGCGTCGGCGGTGAATACCCGGGCGATGGCGGCTTCGCGGGCGGCGGCGTCGGTGGTGTTCCAGGCTTCCAGGTACTGGGCGACGAGCTCGTTCATGGTGTCCTCCAAGGGCTTTGAGCTGGTAGTTCTCGGTTGGTGTTGCTGATGAGAACTACGTTATGGCTCGGGGAGGGTGCACCGAATCAGTCGCCTATAAGTACTTTTCCGACGTCGTTACCTATGTACGTCACGCGCGCTGAGTACTGATGGTGGCGAGTGCGCTCCACAGGATCGGGGAATGCTCGATCGCACCCGTGGTGCGCCACGAGTGCAGTCGACTGCGCTGCCAAGCGGTCAGTGCGTCCACCGGGTCGGTCCGCTCGTGGGCGTCGTCGACCGCGCAGATCGTGTCCAGCAGTGGACGCGCGTCGGCGCCCGCGAAGCGCTGGAAGGCGAGATCGGTGGGCAGCGGCCAGCGGGTCGCGGTGACGAGTTCCGCGCCACCGGCGATCATCGCGGCCGTCAATCCGAGGGCCTCGGTGAACCGCAGGTCACCGCCGCTCTCACAGGCGATCAGCGCGACCCGGCTGGGTATTGGCCAAAAATCCTGCCCGGCAACCGGTTCGGCCTCGAGGGTATGTGTGCCGAGCAGGAAGTCCTTGGCGGACAAGGGTCGATGGGCCCGGGTCGCGGCCGCGAACCCGGGGGATTCCGCGGTGCAGGCGAGGTGGAGTTCAGCGTTCTCGCTCTGCCCCGATTCCGGTGCGGCCGCGGTCACGTGTCCCACATAAAGCAGACGACTGGCACCCTTACGCAGCACGGTTCCGAGCCATTCACGGTCGAGGTCGGTGCGCCGGAACGCCTCGGACGCGCTGGCCACGTCCGGGGTGAAACGTTGCTGGGCAAGGTATTCGGTGATTCGCTCGGTCAGCGCGGACGGCCCGTCCATCCGCCCCAGCACCGATCCCAGGGCGGAGTCGGCCCGGAAGCCCGGTATGCGCGGATCGAGTACCCCGACCACGGGCAGATCCCGATGATCGTCCCAGCCGCGCGCGACGCGACCGGGCGCGCCCACGATGCTCGCCGGAGCCAGCAAACCGATATCCGCCAGATCGAGCAACCGCACTTCGGGCGCGGGCGCGACAATCTCCCACGGCACCTGCGCGACCCGAGGCGACGGCTGCAACCGGATCAACGGCCGAACGCCTCGCGCATGCCACTGGGCGAGCTGCTCGGCCAACCCCGCGGGCAACAGTGCCCGCGAAAGGTCCCGCGCCAGCAGGTATTCCGACTCGAGGCCGGCGAACGCCCCAGTTGTGAGCGCCCGCTCGAGCCCACCCGCTACCCCCGGCACAGGCAAAGCCGCAGCAAGCCGCGCAACCACCTCGTCGATCGCGGACCCCGGCAACATGCTCACACCCCCGGGAGCAACATGCCCATTCCAGCGCCACGACATATAGAGATCAGCGGCATCGGCCATCCGCACCACCACGGTGGGTCGCTGAGTTGCGCGAGTCATGCCGACACCTCGCGGCGATCGCGAACCGGTCGACCGTAGCGCTGTTCGGCGGCGGCGATATAGGGCGCGAGGGCGACGTGACCGTCCGGTTGGCGGACCAGGCGGGGCGGTAGGGATACCGGAAGGCCCTCGGCTGCGGCGACGTCAGCCAGTGCCGATGCCAGTCGGAGAGTTGTCACCGCTGGGCTCGCCGCGTCGGCCGGGAGGGGGCCGACTTGCACAGTAGGGCCGTCGGTTCGACGGGGCGCGAGGTCTTGATCCAGTGGCTCCGTACGCTCGCGGCGAGGAACCGTGGGTGTCGGCTCAGACCCGGCCGCGAACGCCCCCGGGAAATCCGTCTCGGCGTCGTCCGGGTCGATGGTCGCCACGATGCCGGGGTCGAGCAGATCGAGTGGCAGTTGCTTTGTTTCGGGATCGGGCGCGGCGATCACCTGCAAAGTCGCGCCGGCACACTGGGTTTCGATCAGATCCGCGAGCAGTTGCCCGTCGCCGCTCAGGTAGGCGAAACGGAAGGCCAATCGCATTGCCGGGTCGGCGATGCGAGTGTTCCACTGCCGGCGCTGATTGCCGTTCGGGAAGGTGTGCCGGACGGCGTCGATGGCGAGCGCGGAGGTGACGGCGAGGTCGGTGCCGGTCGCCAAAACCGCGGCGGGGTCCGTGACGTGATCGAGCAGCGACTCCAGTAGCAGGGCATGCCAGTAATCGATTTGGGCGCAGTGCAATCCGAGACCGCGTGCGGCGTAGGCGGTGTACGCGGCCTCCAGCAGGGCTTCGCCCTCGTCGATCCGCCCGTTGGCGTAGGCGACGGTGGCGAGTCGAACCTGGACGTCGGCCGCGTCCAGCACGGCGCCCGAGTCCCGGAAATAGGCGTACGCGCGGCTGTACAGCTCTTGTGCCTGTGCCAGGTCGTCGCGTCCTTCGGCGAGGAAACCCAGTGTCTTCAGGCCGATCCCGGCCCGATGACCCAGACCGGCCTGCTCGAAGTAGTCCTGGCTGGCCCGCAGCAGCGGTTCGGCTTCCTCGTGCCGGTTCTGTCGCAGATGCATGGTGGCCAGGTTCTGCCTGGTCTCGGCGACGGCGTTGACGTCACCCGCCGTCTCGAAGGCTGCGAGGGCCTGCTGAGCGAAGTCGAGGGCCAGCTCCTGGCGGCCGGATTCGAAGTAGGCGCCCGCCAGATTCATCAGGGGATGACCGGCCAGGTGCGGCGCGAAACGTACCGCCGCGTCCAAGGATTCGGTGGCGATCTCGATGGTGCGGGTCCAGTGGCCGCGATGGAAGGCGACGGCTGCCAGCGACAGCAGGCAGGACACGCGCAACATGCCCAGCTCGTCGCCGCTGTCGGCGAGCAGTGCGCGCGCCTGCTCCAGGGCGGCCTGTGCTTCGTCGAGTTCGCCGAGGTGTTGCAGCGCCTGCGAAAAGTTGATCAGTGCGGAGCAGCGCTTTTCCACCGCGTCGGCGGGGATTTCGGCCAGCGCCTCGCGGAACCAGGTGAGCGCGGTCGTGTGGTCGCCGAGTTCGTCGGCCATGCTCGCGGCGTTGACCAGGGCGCTGATCCGCAGTGCACCCGTGGTGGTCCGGGCGACCTCGGCGAAGATCCGCAGCGCCTCGGCGACATCGCCGCGCTGGTAGGCCGCGGCGCCGGGCAGCAATGCCGCGCGGCCGTCGTCCGGTGCTGTCGGCTGATCGGCGACGTCGTCCATCAGAAGTCCGAATCCGAGGCGGCGGCGGCAATTTCGGCGCGTAGCGGCGCATCGAACGCGTCCGTGCCCGGCGCGGCGGCGCGATGCAGCCGGGCCGCGGCGAATTCCCTTATCCGTCTGCGTATCTCCGGTCCGCCCCGGTCCTCGTAATCCGGTATTCCGATGCCGGGCAGGTAGACATCCACCGTGACCGGCTCCTCACCGGCGACGACTGTCTGCCCGACCCAGGCATCCCCGGCCAGCTCGAGTTCGATTTCGGCGGCCTCGGCGATCCGGGCCCGCGGCCGCAGGTGCGGTGGTACCGGCGCGGTGAGCCCGGGGGCGGCGACCACGCTGACCCGGGCGATGGTGAGGCCGGACTCCCGGGCCAGCTCCCAGGACACCGCCTGCTCCGAGGCGTCGAGCAGGCCGGGTGGGCAACCGCGCCAGTCCCAGCCGCCGGTACCGCGATCGAGCATCAGGACGTTCCCGCGTGCGTCCACACCCGCCGCGAGGGCGTAATCGGATTGCCGGACAGCGACATTCGCGCTGATCGGCGCGGTCATCGGCTGACCCGCGTCGGCTCCGTCGACGATCATCTCGCACTGCTCGGTGAGCTCGGCGATCTCCGCTTCGAGCAGCCCCGGATCGAGTGCGGCGATGCCGTCGAGGGCGGAGGCGGGCCACCACCGGGCCGCCCAGTGCGCGTATCCGAGCCGCCACGCGTGGGCGATCAGCCGCGGCAGTTCCGGACGGGCCGGAAAAGTGAGGCGGCCGCCCGGATATTCGGCCAGCGCCAGCGCCACCGGCTCGCCGTAGACCGCCCAGAGCCATTCCTGGGCGCTATCGGGGTCATCGATCACCGCGGCCGGAATGGCCTGGCCCGACAGCACGCTCCAGGTCAGGTGGCCGCCGAGCACCTCGAGCACCATCACATCGTTGTCCGGCGCGCCGTCGAGCACGGTGGGCGCGTGCGGGGGCACGATATTCAGTAGATCGCCGGTGCGGAACAGCGAGACCTCGGTCATCAGCTCACCCTCGATTCCAGCGAATCGACCTCGGCGGCAAACGAACTCGCGCTGAGGGCCTTCTTCACCCGCGCGCGATGATCCAGGATGACCGACCGCGCCACCCCGTCGAGCAGATCCCACAGTTCGCCGGGATCGAATACCGGGAACTCCCGGACGTCGCGGCCGTGCAACCGCACCCACAGGCGGCGCAGGTACGGCTGCCACGGTGTGCGCAGCTCGGCGGCGATGGCGTCCAGTGGATTCGCCGACGACAACTCCGCGTTCGGATCGACCACGAGCCGCCGGGCTTGCAGCACATAGGATTCCCGCCGCCAGCGTCCGTTGATCAACCGCAGCGCCGTCGGTTCCTCGGCCTCGGTGCCCAGCCGGCGCAGTCCGCTGCCGGTGGGCGAATTGATCGGCGCGAACTCCACGGCCAGGGTGGCGCCCGCCGCGGCGGCGACACGTAGTGATTCGTCCAGCAATGCCCACGGGGCGCAGCTGCGGGCGACCTCGGAGGTCACCAGCTCCGGAATCTCGGGCAGCTCAGCACGTTCGGTGGATGCCTGCAGCACCGTGAACACGCGCTCATAGATGGTGCGATCCAGCGGCAGACCGAGGGCGGCGGTAGAAGCGGAGGATCCGATCTCGGGCGCACGCGGCAGCGGATGGGTGGTGAGCCCGAACCGATTGGCGCGAGCCGCGGAGTGCCACAACGTGATTCCCGAATGCGCGCCCGCGTGCGCCGCGATCAGGCTGTCGAACAGATACTGCCCCTTGCCGTTCCCGGTCCCGACCCGGGCGCCCGCGGCTTCTTCCAGCAGCGCCGCCAATGTCCGCGTGTGGTCCACCGCGGGCGCCGCGCTGGACGGTCTGCGCCGCCAGGCGACATCGACGAGCTGGGCGAGCTCCGCGGCTCGCCCGGCCGCGGCGAGGTGCGCCTTCAAAGCCTGGGTCGTGCGCCCGGCCGTGAATTCGTGGATCTCGCGCAATGCCGATTCCGCTATACCACGGTCCCGCACGGGATTCGGCGTGCCCGAGGTGGTGGCCAATTCGAAACACCGTTGGAAATACAGGTCCTGCGGGTGTCCCTCGGTGATCCGCATCGCCCGCCGCACCTGCTTGAGCAAGGTGAACCAGGCCGCGGTGGCCCGCAGCACATCCGCGCTGGCGTGCACCCGGGTCGCGAGCAGCGTGGCGCCGTCGGCGGTGACCAGTGGCCCCGCGCAACTCGGATGCTGCACCGGCCGGATCACCAGCGGATCCAGCAGCAGCTTCACCGTGCGGCGCAACGGCCCGCCCTGTGGCCCGCTGAGCGCTTCGACCCCGTCGAGCTCGCGCCACACCTCATCCAGCACCATGGCGCGCGGTCGTCGCATTCGACCAGGTTAACGGAGTTTTCCGGAATTCGGACGGCGCAAACCTGGGATCGGTAGGGCGCGAATCGTTTCTACCTTTCTCTCAACGGCACCGACAAGGGCCGGACCACACGAAAGACAAAGGAAGAAACCATGAATATCAAGACCGCCGCCGCCGTCATCGCCGCCACTTCCGCTCTCGCCCTGGGCCTCACCGCCTGCGGCGACGACGCCAAGAGCAGCAGCCCGGCCCCCGCCGACAAGCCCGCCACCTCCGCGGCCCCCGCCCCGGCTCCGGCCGGCGGCAAGTCCGCCGCCGCCGTCGACGGCAAGGCGCTCGCCGCCTCCTTCGAGACCACCTGCGCCAAGCAGGGCGACGTGATCGCCCTCGCGCTGACCGACAACAACAACGCCGCACACGGCCAGCTCACCGTCAGCGCCAGCATCAGCGGTGACACGGTGCAGGCGGTCGGGATCGCGGGCAGCAAGGGCGGCGCCAACGGACTGCCCTACGCCGTCGGCTACGGCAACGGTCAGCCCGGCGGCTCGGCCAAGCTCGTCAAGGACGGCAACACCTTCAAGGTGACCGGCGAGGGCGTCGGCACCCCGGACATGACCAACCCGATGGCCGGGGCACCCGCCGCCAAGTTCGACATCACCTTCGCCTGCTCGAACATCATCGGCTGATCACCTTCCTCTTACCCGAAACCCGCGCTCCCGCAACAGTTGCGGGAGCGCGGGGCACACCTTCAGGAGCAACCCATGCGCAGCAAAGCCCGTGCCGCCGCCCTCGTCTTCGGCGCCTTCGCCTTCGGCTACTACCTGTTCCACGGCCTCACCGCCGACACCTCCGACCCGTTCGCCATGCCCTGGGTAGGGCCGCAGATGGCCCTGCCGATCATCGCGCTGACCCTCGTACCCCTCGTCTTCGCTTTCACCGGCGAAGGCATCCTGCAAGCGCTCACCGGCAACAACAGCTCCGAATTCCGTCACGGTCTGCTCGGCATCGGCACTGTGAAGTCGTTCCACCACACCGGCGTCACGGTCAACGATCAGCCGCAGGTGCGAATCGACTTCAGCGTGGAAGGTGTGGACGGCAAGGTCTTCGACTCCACCGCTCGCATGATCGTGCCGCTCACCGAACTCGCCCTGCTGCGCCCGGGTGTGGTGCTGCCGGTGCGGTACCTGCCGGAGCGCACCGACAAGGTCGAGGTCGACATGTCCGGTGACGCCGCTCAGGCGCAGCGGGCGATGAACGAGTCCATGATCCGCAAGGGCGTCACCACTCCGGCCAAGCTCGATATCGCCGCCCGCGGCGTGCCGGCCCAGGCGGTCGTGCAGTCGCTGTCGGTGCCGGGCGAAATTCGCAACGGGCACTCGCGCATCGACCTCGGGCTCATCGTGACCCGCCCCGACGGCAGCACCTTCCGCACCCACACGGAGAAGTTCCTGCCGCCCACGATGGTGGGCAATGTGCAGGTCGGCCGGATCGTGCAGGTGCACTACCTGCCCGGCAACGAGCGGGAGGTGGTGCTGTCGCTCCCGGTCAACGCGTGAACCGCCGCACGGCCCGCCCTGAAGTCCCATAATCCCGGTGTTCGCCAGTACAACTGGTGTGCGCCGGGATTCTTGCGGATAGACAGCAAACTGAGGGTTACCTAATTGGTCGCCCGTTCACCTTTTCGTTTCCCGTGGCTGGTTTCCGCGGTTTAGCGTGCGCCCGACAGCTCGAGTTCAGGAGTTACCGTGAAACCGCTCGCCCTCTTCGTCAAGCACGACGGCCAGTCGTCGCGTGCCGCCATGACCTGTGAATACAAGTGCGGGAACGCGTGCTTCCACGAGGTGCCCAACACTTCCACGGGCGCCTACTTCGGCGACATCGTGAGCTCGCTGAACCGTCGCGGCCTGATCAAGGGCGGGGCGGCGGCAGTGCTCGCGGTCGGCGCGGGTAGCGCGCTCGCCGCCTGCGGTTCCGACCAGCCCGCCGATCCCAGCCCCGCGGCCGCGGGTACGCCCGGGACCGGCACGGCCTTTACCGCGGTGGCTCCGAACACCGAAGACGCGGTCGTGGTGCCCGAAGGCTATGAGCAGGGCGTCGTAATCCGCTGGGGCGACCCGATTTTCGCCGACGCCCCGGCCTTCGATTTCGAGAAGCAGACCGCCGCCGCGCAGGCCCGGCAGTTCGGCTACAACAACGACTTCGCCGCCCTGCTGCCGATCGAAGGCCAGGCCAATTCCTACCTGCTCGTGGTCAACCACGAGTACACCACCGCCCCGAACATGTTCCGCGGCTACAACGAAGACGCGCCGACACCGGAACAGCTCGCGATCACCATGGCCGCGCATGGCCTGTCGGTCGTGGAGGTCAAGGGCGAATCCGGCACCGGCAAGCTGACGCCCGTGTTCGGCAAGTACAACCGGCGCATCACCGCGACCACCGAGTTCACGCTGACCGGCCCGGCCGCAGGTAGTGCCCTGGTGAAGACCTCCGCCGATCCGGCCGGTACCAAAGTGCTCGGCACCATCGCCAACTGCGCCGGTGGGCTGACTCCCTGGGGCACAGTGCTTTCCGGTGAGGAGAACTTCAACGGCTACTTCGCCAACAGCGACAAGGTGACCGATGCCGCCGCCGCGCCGGGCCTGAAGCGCTACGGCTTCACCGCCGGCAAGACCGCGAATCGCTGGGAACTCAGCGACAAGCGTTTCGATCTGGCGCAGGAACCCAACGAGGCCAATCGCTTCGGCTATGTCGTCGAGATCGATCCCTGGGATCCCGACTCCGTGCCGGTGAAGCACTCCTCGATGGGTCGCCTCAAGCACGAGGGCGCGAGCATCTATGTCACCGCCGGCGGCGATGTCGTCTCCTACACCGGCGACGACGAGCGCTTCGACTACATGTACAAGTTCATCTCCAAGCGCAAGGTGCAGCCCGGCACCGGTGCGGCCAGCCGACGCAGCAACATGGCCATCCTCGACGAGGGCACGCTGTATGTCGCCAAGCTGACCGGCGACCACCCGGCCGCGATCGACGGCACCGGTAAAGTCCCCTCGGACAAGGGCTTCACCGGCACCGGCCAATGGATTCCGCTGCTGGAGACCGGCGCCGACGGCAAGGGCAAGTCGTTGGTCGAGGGCATGACCGCGGAAGAGGTCGCGGTGTTCACCCGGCTGGCCGCCGACAAGGTCGGCGCCACCAAGATGGACCGGCCGGAGGATTTCGAGGCGAACCCTTACACCGGCAAGGTGTACGTGGCGCTGACCAACAACAGCAACCGGGGCAAGGACGGCCAGGCGGGCGCGGACGAGGCGAACCCGCGCAACCTGAACAAGAACGGTCAGGTCCTCGAGCTCGACGACGACCACACCGGCACGAAGTTCACCTGGTCGCTACTGCTGGTCTGTGGTGACCCGAAAGCCGCCGACACCTACTTCGCCGGTTTCGACAAGACCAAGGTCAGCCCGATCTCCTGCCCGGACAACCTGGCCTTCGACCCGTACGGCAACCTGTGGATCTCCACCGACGGCAATGCGCTGAAGTCCAACGACGGCCTGTTCTCGGTGGTCCTCGACGGCCCGAATCGTGGTGAGACCAAACAGTTCTTGACTGTTCCGCGCGGCGGCGAAACCTGCGGTCCGGTGATTACCGAGCAGCGGGTGCTGGTCTGTGTCCAGCACCCGGGCGAAGCCGACGCGCCCACCCTCGACAACCCGATCTCACACTGGCCCGACGGTGGCGCGGCCCAGCCGCGCGCGGCGGTCGTGGCGGTGTGGCAGCAGGGTGGGGCCCGCATCGGCGTCTGATCGCCGCGCCGGACCGGCGAACGCTCGGCCTACATATTGGCGAAGTGCGCCAGATCGCCCTGGGCGCCGCTGTATACGTTGAGATCGACCGGTGCGGGAATGCCCGGGATGACGCCGCTGTCGGTGGTCTGCCAGAACGTCCAGGCCGGCCACCCGCCGGGCACTTCGGGTTCCGGGTTGCCGCGGTAGTCGGCGATCCACAGCGGGTACCGGGTGAATCGATTCGTGTCGGCCATCGCCGTCTTCCAGAAGTTGGGATAGGTGTAGATGATCGGCACCCGCCCGGTCATGGCCTGCACGGTGTTCAGGTAGCGCTGCGTCCAATCGATGAGCTGGTCCGGGGACAGTCCGCCGGTGGTTTCGAGATCGAGCACCGGCGGCAGGTCCAGCGGGCCGTTCTGCCCGAGCACCACGGTCGAATACAGCGCCGCCTGCGCCTCCGGCGGCAACTCGGGGTGCGCGTAATGGTAAGTGCCACGGGCGACTCCGGCCATTCGCATGAGCACGCTGTCGCTGACGAAGTGCGGATTCACATAGTTCAGGCCCTCGGTCGCCTTGACCATGGCGAACTCGTAACCCGAGCGCCGGACCGCGAACCAGTCGATCAGCATCTTGTTGGGATGCTGCCAAGAGGACACGTCCGGGCCCTGCGGCGCGGCCGCGGCCGGGGGCGCGGTGAGGATGCCCGCCAACGCCGTCAGAGTTACCATCCAGCTCGAACGCCTGGTATCCATAACGCTCGACGATAGCTATCGGCTCTGATTGCGCTGCGGGCGGGTGTCGTTCAGCACACCCGGCGGCTGCACGATGGTGAACGACTCGTCCCGCAACGGGCCCGGTTCGATCGGCGTGCAGGGGCTGATGGTCCAGGTGCGCACCTCGTAATCGCCGAACGGCCTCCCGTCGGCGGTGACCTCGGTGAATTCGACCGGCGTGAAATCCGGTGCGTTACAAGGGATGGTCTCACCGACCGCGAGCGCGAGTTTCGGGGTGATGCCCGGGAGCCGCACGGTGGTCTCTTCGGTCCAGTCGGCGGTGACATTGGTCAGGACCAGCCGGTAGCTGTCGGCGCCGTCCCAGCTGACTGTGGCGTGCATGACATCGCCGGGGGCGACGCTCGGGTCGGTCCAGGCTTCGGGCGACTTCTGCTCGCGCAGCGAGGGCACCTCGAAGAAGCTGCCGTATTCGACGACGCCGAGCGCGCAGGCGGCCGCGGAACCGGTCTGGATCAGCGTCATATCCTCGCCCTCGCCGCCGACCAGGCCGACCCAGAAACTCATGTGCGGCACAAACTGGGTGACGGCCAGGCCCAGCGGGTTGGCCAGCATGCCCGGCGTCCGACCCAGCGCGGAGCCGGTGCCGATCATGTTCTGCAGGCCGCCGGTGAGGCTGGCGAGCGCGTTGCACGAGATGGTCGGCTGAGTCCAGCTGGCGGTGACGGAAGTGATCGGCGCCTGATCGGGCGCGGTCACCGAATAGCCGCTGTAAACCTCGGAGACCTGCGGCTTCGCCGCGGCGGAGGGGATGTGCAGCAGCCCTGCCCCCAGAACTGCCGCGAGTGGCACGGACAGGAGGAATCGCGCAGATCGCTTGACCATAGCGGGAGTGTATGACCGAATTATCCGGCGGGCGTGGACCCGCGCGTCACCCCAGCCAGTCCAGCACCGATGCCGCGGTCCAGGATTGCTGCATGCTGCCCAGCGGCTCCCCGGTGAACGGCTCGTAGTACTCGGCGAAGCTGCCGTCGCTGGCTTGCCGCAGCCCCTCGGCGCGCAACATGAACGCGCGCTCCGCCCAACCGCGGCGGGCGAACACCCAGGAGAACAGCCAGCTCATCACCGGCCAGACCGGACCGCGCCAATACTCGCGCGGCCGGAAATCCTTCGACACCGGCGAGGTCGACGGGGGCAGTGCGTAGCGGAGGTCCGGGTGGCCGCAGTAGCTGGGTCCCTCGAACAGGCGCAGCAGGCTGCGCTCGGCGGCGCGGGGCAGACCTCCGCTGATCAGCGGTGCGAAAACCGCCAAAGTCTCGGTGTTGATGGGCCGTTGCAGGCGAACGTCGAAGTCGCGAGCGATGCCGGTGCGGGCATCGGCGGTCGCGACGACGCCCGCGCGGAACCGGTCGGCCCAGGTGTAGAGATCGCGCACATCCGCCAGGGGTTGCTTGTACTCCTCGCCGATATGCGCCAGCACCTCACAGGCCAACGCGAAGATCGCGGTGACGAACACGTCCTCCACCGCGAAACTCATGGTCGAGGCGAGCTGATAATCGTCGTAGCCGGCCCGGCGCATCTGCTCGACCAGCCACAGGTAGCGGTCGTATTCGCGATTGCTGGGACGCTGGGTGGGATCGGGGACGATCGCGGTGTCCGCGCGCTGGTACGGCGGCAGGACGCCGGGAACCACGTTCTCGTAGGCCCGGTCCCAGCGCGGCGAATTGTCCATCCCGGATTCCCAGCCGTGATACAGCGTGATCCGGCCGGTCTCCTTCGGATCGCGGGCCTGGGCCAGCCAGCGGTGCCAGCGCACCAGGTCGGGCCAGCGCCGATTCAGGAACTCCTCGGCGACCGCGCGGGTGCCGCGGCCGTGCCGGCGCGAATGATCGAGGATGCGCTGCACCGCGATGGCGTGCACCGGCGGCTGGGTGATGCCGGAGGTGTCCGGGCCGTCCGGCGCGTTCGCGGCGAGTTTGCGGCACTCCCAGCGGGCCGGGCCGGGAAAGTAGCCGTCGACGCCGTTGGCGAAGACGATGTGCGGAATCATCCCGTTCTTCCACTGCGCCGACAGCAGGGTGTCCAGCTCCATCACGGCGCGTTCCACGCTGAGCGGGGCCAGACCGACCGCGACGAAGGCGGCGTCCCAACTCCACATGTGCGGGTACAGCCGGGGCGCGGCGCTGGTCATGGTGCCCAGATCATTGCCCCGCAGCAGATAGGCGGCGCGGGCCGCGAGCTGAGTGGGAGTGAAACCCGGGTGAGCCATCCCCCTATTCTGCGGTGCCACCCGCAGATACGCCCGTTCGGACGTGTCCCGAGTCCCCGGACTGACCGGCAGATGTGCGGCTGATCTCACACGAGTGCATCGACGGCCCGGCGCCGGGCGCTACGGGTTACCCCCAGGTTTGTGCAGAGCCACTACGGTGGGGCTCCATGACTACCGCCGTGACCAGTCTTCCGAAACCGACCGCACTGATCACCGGCGCCAGCCGCGGGCTCGGCGCCGCCATCGCCCGGGAACTCGCGCCGGCCTACGAACTGCTGCTCGGCGCCCGAACCGCGGATTCGTTGCGGCCGATCCTGGCCGAATTGCCCGAGGCCACCGGTTGGCCCGTGTCGTTGACGGACTATCCCGCTGTGGCCCAAGCGGTTTCGGAGATCGAACGGCTCGATGTGCTTGTTCACAACGCCGGCGTGGCCGACCTCGGGACCATCGCCGAGTCTTCGGTAGAGCAGTGGCGGAATACCTTGGAGGCCAACGTCATCGCGGTCGCCGAACTGACGCGCCTGCTGCTGCCCGCGCTGCGCCGGGCGAACGGCCATGTGGTGCTGATCAATTCGGGTGCGGGGCTGCGCGCCAACGCGGGCTGGGCGTCCTACGCGGCGAGCAAGTTCGGGTTGAAGGCCTTCGGTGACGCACTGCGCCTGGAGGAGCCGCAGTTGCGCGTGACCTCGATCCACCCCGGCCGCATCGACACCGACATGCAGCGCGCGATCATCGCGGACGAGGGTCGCGAGTACCGGCCCGAGGAGTTCCTCACCCCGCAGACCGTCGCGTGGACGGTGCGCAATGCCATCGACACTCCGCGCGACGCCCATCCCACCGAGATCATCCTGCGCCCATACAGCTGACCGGATCCGTGCCCCGGAGTTTTTCGCGCCTACGCGCGTGGGATGCGGCTCCGCGGCAGCGATCGTGGTCTAGAGTGCCGACCGTCGAAGTATGCCGACTACCACCGAGGTTGGGGATACGTGGACCGACGACAGTTGCTGACCATGCTCGCCGCCGGTACCGCGGTGGTGCTGACCGGCTGTACCCGGGCCGAGGGCGAGCCCCTGGAATCCGGTTCGGCCGGCGGCCTGCCGAGCCTGCCGAACCCCTTGCCGGTCACGCCGCGCCTGCCGCCCCCGCCGATCGGACCGAAGACCCGGATCCCGGCGCAGACCATTACCGCGCTGCCCGGTTCGGGCACCAGCATGGCTCTCACCGTGGATGACGGCGCCAGCCCCGAAGTGGTCGGCGCCTATATCCAGTTCGCCAAGGACACCGGTGCCCGCTTCACCTTCTTCGTCACCGCGCACTACGACTCGTGGTCCATCCACCGAGACGCGTTGCGCCCCCTGGTGGATTCCGGTCAGATCCAACTCGCCAACCACACCTGGAGCCACGCCGACCTCACGGCCATTTCCGCCTCGACTGTCGCCTACCAACTGGAAGCCGCGAAAACCTACCTGCGCAACAACTTCGGCACCGACGGCACGCCCTACTATCGCCCCCCGTTCGGTCGCCACAACGGCACCGTCGACCGCGTCGCCGCCGACCTCGGCTACACCGTCCCCACCATGTGGTACGGCTCCCTCTCCGACTCCGGCGTGATCACCGAGGACTACCTGATCGAATGCGCCCATAAATACTTCCACCCGCAAACCATCATCATCGGCCACGCCAACGCCCCCGCCGTCACCCACTGCTACGGCCAACTCGTCGACATCATCAAAGAACGCAACCTGTCCATGGTCACCCTCGACGACGTACTGCTCCCGCCGTAGGAAGCATCCGGCAGGTCGCTCGCCGACGCACTGATGGCCGAGCATGGGTTGGCCTGCAATGATGGCGGGCATGAGCGCTCGTGGCGAGCAACCCGAACTGCGTTTGACGGCCGAGGAATTCGCTGCTGGGCGCGCGGATGATCTCGGCGACATCGAAATCGTCGACGGGCGCGTCGTGCGAATGATGGCGCAGAGTCCCTTGCACAGCCGAGTGGTGCGGCGGATGGCGGGATTGCTGGAGGCCGCGCGCCGCCCCGGAGGGCCGTGCTTGGTGGTGGATTCCGATGTAGCCGCCCGATTCGCGGACGCGGATGCGGCCGCCGAGGATCGGCGGTTGAACATCCGCTATCCCGACATCTGGATCCGGGATTGTGAGCCTTACGACCTGAACTCGGTACGTGACCACATCCTTTTGATCGTCGAAGTGACCTCCGAATCGACCATCGATGTCGATATCGCCGATAAGCGCGTCCAATACGCGACTGCCGGTATCCCCTGTTACCTCATCGTCCGGTTGGATCAGAAGGAAGAACGAATCGAGGAGATCGAAGAGTATCGGCTCGATTGGTCCGGCCGTCGCTATCGAGCACACGACGTGCACCGCCGGGTATTGCTGCTCGACGAACCGGTAGAGGCGACAATCCCGTTCGAGGTACTGGAACAGGCGTAGCCGGCGTCCCCGCGGTGGGACGCCGGCCGGTAGTCCGCTAGGCGACGATATTGATCAGGCGGCCCGGGACGACGATCAGTTTGCGGGGGGCGGCGCCGTTCAGGGCGGCGGCGATCTTCTCGTCGGCCAGGGCGGCCGCTTCGATGGTGGCGTTGTCGGCGTCGGCCGGGACCTGGATGCGGCTGCGGACTTTGCCGTTGACCTGGATCGGATACTCCACCGTCTCGTCGACCAGCAGCGCCGGGTCGGCGACCGGGAAGGGGCCGTGCGCCAAGGACTCCGGGTGACCCAGGCGCTCCCACAGTTCCTCGGCGATGTGCGGGGACAGCGGGGCCAGCATCAGGATCAGCGACTCCACCACGTGGCGGGGTGCGCCCTGGGGATAGTTCTTGGTGAGGTGATTGGTCAGCTCGATCAGCTTCGCGCCCGCCGTGTTGTCCCGCAGCGCCGCGTAATCCTCGTCCACACCGGCGATCGTCTTGTGCAGCAGCCGCGTGGTCTCGTCCGAGGGATCGTCCTCGGTCACGCGGATCGCGCCGGTCTCCTCATCCACCACCAGCCGCCAGACGCGCTGCAGGAAGCGATGCGCGCCCACGACATCCTTGGTGGCCCAGGGCCGTGAGGTGTCCAGCGGACCCATCGCCATCTCGTAGAAACGGAAGGTGTCGGCGCCGTACAGGTCGCACATGTCGTCGGGGGAGATGGCGTTCTTCAGGGATTTGCCGATCTTGCCGTACTCCTGGAACACCTCGATCTCGGTGCCGGTCGCGTCGATCCAGAAGAACTTGCCGTCGCGTTCGACGACATCGGCGGCGGGCACGTACGCGCCGCGCGCGTCGGTATAGGCGAAGGCCTGGATGTAGCCCTGGTTGAACAGGCGCCGGTAGGGCTCGCGGCCGCTGACTTCACCCAGATCGAACAGCACCTTCTGCCAGAACCGCGCGTACAGCAGGTGCAGCACGGCGTGCTCGACACCGCCGACGTACAGGTCGACGCCGCCCGGGTCGTCCGGGCCGTGCTCGGCAGGGCGCGGGCCGACCCAGTAGGACTCGTTCTCCTTGGCGCAGAACACGTCCGGGTTGGTCGGGTCGGTGTAGCGCAGCTGGTACCAGGAGCTGCCCGCCCAGTTCGGCATGACATTGGTGTCGCGCCGGTACAGCTTCGGACCGTCGCCCAGGTCGAGTTCGACATGCACCCAGTCGGTGGCCTTGGCCAGCGGCGGGGACGGCTCGGAGTTCGCGTCGTCCGGGTCGAAGGTGACCGGCGCGAAATCCGCCATCTCCGGAAGTTCCACCGGCAGCATGGATTCCGGCAGCGCGTGCGCGGCCCCGGTCTCGTCGTAGACGATCGGGAAGGGCTCGCCCCAGTAGCGCTGCCGGGCGAACAGCCAGTCGCGCAGCTTGTACTGCACGGTGCCCGCGCCGTGCCCGTCCGCTTCCAGCCGGGCGATCATCGTCGCCTTGGCCTCGTCGACCGAAAGTCCGTCCAGGTACTCGGAATTCACCAGTTTGCCGTCGCCGGCGTAGGCCGCCTCGTGCACGTCGCCACCGGCGATGACCTCGACGATCGGCAGGCCGAAGGCGGTGGCGAAATCCCAGTCGCGCTGGTCGTGACCGGGCACGGCCATGATGGCGCCGGTGCCGTAGCCGCTCAGCACGTAGTCGGCGATGAACACCGGCACCTGCGCGCCGTTGGCGGGGTTCACCGCGTACGCGCCCAGGAAGACGCCGGTCTTCTCCTTGTTCTCCTGGCGCTCCAGATCCGATTTGGCCGCGATCGACTCGCGGTAGGCCGCGACGGCTGCCGCGGGGGTGGCGCTCGCGTTGGTCCAGCGCGGGTCGGTGCCCGCCGGGTAGGCGGCGGTGACCAGCTGGTCGACCAGCTCGTGCTCGGGCGCCAGCACCATGTAGGTGGCGCCGAACAGGGTGTCGGGGCGGGTGGTGAACACCTCGATCGGACCGGCGGCCGAATCGAACTTCACCTGCGCGCCGCGGGAACGGCCGATCCAGTTGCGCTGCATGGACTTCACGTTGTCCGGCCAGTCCAGCAGCTCCAGATCGTCGACCAGGCGATCGGCGTAGGCGGTGATGCGCATCATCCACTGCCACAGGCGCTTACGGAACACCGGGAAGTTGCCGCGCTCGCTGCGGCCCTCGGCGGTGACCTCCTCGTTGGACAGCACCGTGCCCAGACCCGGGCACCAGTTGACCACCGAATCGGTCTGGTAGACCAGGCGATACGAGTCGATCAGCGCGGACCGTTCGGCCGCCGACATGCTCGCCCACTCCCGGCCTTCGGGAGCCGGCCGCGCACCACTGGCGAACTGGGCTTCCAGCTCCGCGATCGGCCGGGCGCGATCGGCCTCCTGGTCGTACCAGGCGTTGTAGATGCGCAGGAAGATCCACTGCGTCCACTTGTAGTACTCGGGGTCGGTGGTCGCGAACGACCGCCGGCGGTCGTGGCCCAGGCCCAGCCGGTCCAGCTGTCGCTGCATGGTGGAGATGTTCGACATGGTGGTGTCGCGCGGGTGCGCGCCGGTCTGCACCGCGTACTGCTCGGCGGGCAGGCCGAAGGCGTCATAACCCAGCGCGTGCAGCACATTGCGGCCCTGCATGCGGTGGTAGCGCGCGAATACGTCGGTGGCGATGTAGCCCAGTGGATGCCCGACGTGCAGGCCCGCGCCGGACGGGTACGGGAACATGTCCTGGACGAACAACTTGTCGGCGGGCGTCTCGCCGGACAGCGGCCCGGTCGGGTTGGGCGCGTGGAAGGTGCCGCGTTCCGCCCAGTTCCGCTGCCACCGGCGTTCGATGCGGCCCGCGAGATCGGCGCTGTACCGCTGCTCGGGTACATCGCTTTCATTGACACGGTTGTCCTGCATGTCCTGCCTTCTTGTGCTCGCCGATCCCCGACAAAACCGAATGCGTACCAGGGTAGAGCCTGCGGCGCGCAGGACCGAAAAACAGGTCGCGCGGCTCGGTGCGATACCCTGGCCGGGTGTTCGTCGTAGCTCTCGCCCTGTTCGTGCTGGCCCTCGTCGCCATCGCAACCGGCGTGCTCGGATTGACCGGCCGGCTGCCTCGCAACCGCTTCGTCGGCGTGCACACCGAGTCCGCCCTCAGCACCGAGGAAAACTTCCGCATCGCGAACCGCGTCGCCGCGCCCACCTCGGTCGCCGCCGGTGCGCTGTTGTTCGCCGGTGGTCTCGTCGCGTCCCAGGCCGGTGTCGTGATCGGCTCGGTCGTCGCGCTGATCAGCGCGGCTGTCGCGCTGTTCACCCTCGGTGGCGGTGCCATCGCGGCCGACAAGGCCATCGCGAACCTGGTTCCGGCGCAGGCAGGTTGTGGTTCTTCCTGCGGTTCGTGCTCGCTGCGCGACACCTGCGCGCCGTCGAACTGACCGCGGCAGATCAAGTTCTGGCATCGCCGACCAAAAGGTGATGCGCGGGTGCGTCCTGTTCCCGTAGCCTGACGGGAACGGCCTTCGTGGGGGAGGCCCTTTCTCGGGGCAGGAAATATGACGCTGTCGATCTTCGGAATCCTCTTCGCCTTCGCCGGATTCTTCACTTTGGCCGACGGTAATTGGATCGCTGGCTCGCTCTGCCTGGTGGTCGCCTTCACCATGTTCTTCCTTGCCGCCAAGGTGAACGGCCGAGGTCATACCCGCAGTCGTGGCAGTCGGCGCTCGGGTTCTTGGGGCGCGGCCAGCGGCGGCGCCGGCAGCGTGGGCTTCTTCTCCTCTTCCTCCGATTCCGGCAGCGGCGGCAGCAGCTGTGGGGGTGGTGGCAGCAGCTGCGGCGGGGGTGGCGGCGGCTGTGGTGGCGGCGGGGGCTGCTGACAGGCTTCCGATGCGCGCTTTACTGATTTGTCTCGGCTGCTGTCTGATCGCGGCCATCGGGTTCTTCCTCGGCTCCTATCCGGGCGCCGGTGTGTTCTTCCTGCTGTTCGGTGCGGTCTTCGGTGTAATGGCGTTGGTCGACCTCGGTACGAGCCGCTGGGGCCGGGGCGGTGCGCGCGCCAGTAGGCTTCCGGGTGACGCCGACCGCGCGCGTTTCGTCGGCCGACCCGGCGCGGAACAGGGCGGCGGCGATGGTGGGGGCGGTGGCGGAGACGGCTGAGACATCAGCCTCTTGCGTGTACGTATACATCTACGTATAGTGGGTTCATGCCCAACAAGACCATTTATGTTTCCGACGACGACCTGCCCCTGTTCGCTCGGGCGCAAGAATTGGTCGGCGGCAATCTCTCGGGTGCGGTCACCACGGCGCTGCGCCGGTTCATCGAACTGGAAGAGGGGCGGCAGGAGGGCTACGAGGAAGTAGTGCTCGAGGTCGGCCACGGCGGCGTCCGGCAGGTCCGGTTCTCCGGCACCCTGCTCGGTGAAACGCGGGACTGGGACGAGAGCATGCAGAGCCACTACCGGGTGTATCGCAGCCGCAAGGGCAAGTACGTGATGCACGCCCACCTCGCGGACTGGACCGAGTATCCGGCGGGCGGCGAATCCGGCAACTGGATCAAAGATCTCACCAACTGGCGGCGCGTGCTCGGTGTCGGCGATCCGGACTGGGGTGAGTTCAAGCTCGTGATCGTCGATTCGCTCGAAGAGTTGAAGGAACATCTCCCCGAGAAGTTGTACCACCGCGTCGCCGATATCGCGGAGCGTCCGCCGATCGAGGAACTCGACATCTAGGCGGCTTCGCCCGCTCCCAAAAACGAAACGCCGCACCGCAGGACGGGTGCGGTGCGGCTTAAGCATGCGCGTATTCGCATGCACTAATGAAATTTTCGGAAAGGAACACCCATGACGAATGGTCATCGCTTCCCCGCGATCTCCGCACAGGGCCTGCGAAAGTCCTACGGAGACAAGGTCGTACTCGACGGGATCGACATCGTCGTCCCCGAGGGCACCATCTACTCGCTGCTCGGCCCGAACGGCGCCGGTAAAACCACCACGGTGCAGATCCTGAGCACCCTGATCGGCGCCGACGGCGGCGAAATCCGGGTCGGCGGGCACGATGTCGTCGCCGAAGCCAACGCGGTCCGCTCCGCCATCGGCGTCACCGGCCAGTTCGCGGCGGTCGACGAATTGCTCACCGCTCGCGAGAACCTGCTGCTGATGGGCGATCTGCACCACCTGCCCCGTAAGGACAGCAAGCGCATCGCCGCCGAACTCCTGGAACGCTTCGACCTCGTCGAAGCTGCCGACAAGCAGGCCTCGACTTTCTCCGGCGGTATGACACGGCGCCTCGACCTGGCTATGACCCTGGTCGGCGACCCGCGCATCATCTTCCTCGACGAGCCCACCACCGGCCTGGACCCGCGCAGCCGTCGCGGCATGTGGGAGATCATCCGCAACCTGGTCGACGACTACAGCGTCACCGTCTTCCTCACGACCCAGTACCTGGAGGAAGCGGATGAGCTCGCCGATCGGATCGCGGTGCTCGACCACGGTCGCATCGTCGCCGAAGGCACCGCGGCGGAACTGAAGCGCCTCGTCCCCGGCGGGCACATCCGCCTGGAATTCACCAACCGCGCCGCACTCGAGCGGGCCTCGGCCGCCTTGGGCAACGCGCACGTGCTCAACGGCGACGACCTGCACCTCGCCGTGCCGAGCGACGGCGGCGTGCAGTCGCTGCGCGCTGTCCTGGACCGGCTCGACTACGAGCAGATCGAGGTCGAAGGTCTGTCCGTGCAGACGCCGACCCTGGACGACGTATTCCTCACCCTCACCGGACATTCCACCGCTGACGAGAAAGAGACCGTGTAATGACAACCGCTGCCGTGGCGCCGCCCAAGGGCATCTCGATGTCCACCGCTTTCGCCGACTCCATGACCATGCTGCGGCGTAATCTCCTGCACGCCAAGCGCTATCCGTCCCTGACCATCAGCGTTGTCGTGATGCCGGTGGTGTTGCTCTTCATCTTCAACTTCGTCTTCGGCGGTGCGCTGGAGGCGGGAGCGAGCGGAGGCACCAAGTACATCAATTACCTGACGCCCGGCATGCTGCTGCTGCTCCCGGCGTATCTGACCGCGGCCGTGGCGGTTTCGGTGTCCACCGATGTCACCAAAGGCATCGTGAACCGGTTCCGCAGTATGTCGATCTCCCAGTCGGCCATCCTGACCGGTCACGTTCTGGGCACCCTGATCCAATCGCTGCTCGGTTTGGCCGCGATGGCCGGCGCCGGCCTGCTCGCCGGTTGGCGTCCCGAGGCCAGCCCGATCGAGTGGCTCGCGGCGATCGGTCTGCTCAGCACGATCACCTTCGCGTTCACCTGGCTGTCGGTGGCGTTCGGACTGGTCGCGCCGAACCCGGAAAGCGCCAGCAATATGCCGTTTCCGATCATCATGATGCCGTTCCTCGGCAGCGGCCTGGTGCCCACCGACACCATGCCGATGGTGCTGCGCCAGTTCGCCGAATACCAGCCCTTCACCCCGTTCACCGAGACGGTGCGCGGTCTGCTGATGGGCACCGAAATCGGTAACAGCGGCTGGATCTCGCTCGCCTGGTGCGCCGTGATCGCCGGCGGCGGCTACCTGTGGTCGAAGTCGCTGTTCCGCAAGCAAGGCCGCTGAACTACATCGTCAATTACGTTCCAGCTCGATCGGATGCGTCGCCAGCAGCGCCAAGGGCAGCGGCTGGCGACGCAGCACGTGCGCCCACAGATCGGGGCGGCCGGTAGAGATCGGGTCGGAAGGCAAGGCGGACAACACGATCCAATCGTTGTTCTGCAGCTCGCCCTCCAGTTGCCCGAAAGTCCAGCCCGCGTAACCCGCGAAAATCCGTATGCCTTCCAGCAAGGGCGCCACGAGACGCGGATCGGAATCGAGATCGACGAGCACCACCCGTCCGTCGACGCGGCGTAAGCCCGGCACCCCTCCGATGGACGCCCCGACTCTGAGCGTGCCGAGACATAGTGCGGCATCGCGTTTCACCGGCCCGCCGATGAACAGGTTGTGCGGTGCGGCGGTGGTGGCCGCCCAGTGCGGCAGGACATCACGCACCGCGGTCTCGCTCGGCCGGTTCAGCACCACGCCCAGACTGCCGCCGTCGTTGTGCTCGATGATGTAGACGACGGTGCGCCGGAAAGTGGGCTCGACCAGGTCGGTCGAGGACACCAGCAAGGTGCCCGCCCGGACCGGCTGCTCGCTGTGCCGGAAGTCGCGCCGCCGGCGGTCACCACCGCCGTGCGTTCTCCGCTCGTCCGGTTCGTCTGCGCGTGCCACCCGGACATTCTCGCAGCTGTCACCCCGATCCGCACTGGTCTGGAGCCCCGGCGTTTCGGTAGCCCGGTCGCGTCCGCCGCGGCGAAGTAGAGTCGCCCTATGGAACCGCCCGAGGTCATTCTCGAAAATAGCGACGCTGTTTATGACTTCTATCTGCGACACCAGCAGAATCGGCTGAAAGCCATGGCGGCCTATGCCCTACTCGGCCGACGCTACCGCCCGCGCATCAGTTATGCGCCCGGCGCGCGCGATCAGGTGCGGGCGCTGGTGAAATCGGGTCGGCCGATGCTCATCGCGATCAACCATCTCTCGCACAGCGATCCCTATACCGTGGCGGCCGCGGCCTGGCGCAGTGCGTTGCGGCCGATCATCGGGCGCGTGCGGGTGCTCGCCAAGGACGAACTGTTCGTCGAACCCGAGCAGCGCCGCAAGGTCGACATGATGGGCGGAATTCCGGTGTTCCGCGGCAAGGACCACGGTTTGCGCGCGGTGAACGCGGCGGGACAATTGATGATGGATATCTGCGCGCAACGGTTGGCGCGCGGTGAGCATCTGGCGATTTTCCCCGAGGGCACCTGTAATGAGGTGGACCCGACCCAGGTGCAGGCGGTGGGCAGCGGGGTCGGGCACATCGCGTTCCGGGCGCACAAGCTCGGCGCGCAGCCGGTGCTGGTCGGTCTGGGGCTCAGCTATGGGCCGCGCGCCGATCCGGCGGTCACGCCGACCAAGGAGGAGGCGAAGTCGGCCAGCTTCTATTTCGGCAACCCGATCTTCGAGCTGCCCGCCAAGCCCGCCGAAATCGCGCGGCTGGTCCGCACGGATCTGCAGGCTGCGCTCGATGGAGCGGTCGCGAACTACTGAGGCAGGCCCATCCGCTGCCGGGCCCACGCGGGCACCGAGGCGACATACTCGGGATGGGTCTCCACATAGTTGCGCACCATCGGGCACATCGGCAGAATGCCGAAACCCTCCGCGCGACTGGTACGCAAACCGGCGTCGACCAATAACGTCGCGTAACCGTGGCCCGCGTACTGCGGCTGGATCTCGGTGTGCACGAACGCGCGCTCGGAGGCGGTGTCCTGATATTCGGCCCAGCCGGCGAGGGCGCCGTCGACCGAGATCTCGAAGCGTTCCAACTGGGTGTTGTTGCGCACCCGGAATTGCGGCATCGCGGAGCGATTCGATGTGGGGTGGTGGTCGGACGGCGGGAGGGCCATAGGTCGACGCTACTCTGAGATCACCGATTCGCGATGCTTCGCAACGCGAATCGTTAACTCATGTGTGAAATGACCCGCCTCGACTTGTCTACGGGCACCCCTCGTGCACAGAATGCTCTTGGTCGCGCCATGCGCTCCACCAGCGGCGGCCCGGCGGAGGTACGAGAGTATGCGGAATTCAGCGGTGCGGGCGCTCCCGCGGGTAGTGGGTTTGGTCACCGCTGCCGGACTGCTCGGCGGTTCGATCGTCACCGGAGCCGCGCAAGCCGCGCCCGGACTCGAATTCGGCTCCTGCCCAACGGGTTCGGTGACCGCCGAGCGCGGCGTGCAGTGCGCGGTGATCAGCGTGCCGATGGATTATTCGAAGCCCGACGGCCCGCGCATCGACCTCACCGTCAGCCGGATCGCGGCCACCGGCGCCCGCCGCGGCGCCATTTTCGTCAACCCGGGCGGTCCGGGTGCGGACGCCCTGGACTACTGGGGCAAACGCGGCACCGCGCTGCCCGCCGAACTGGCCACCGACTACGACCGGTTCGCGGTGCAGCCGCGCGGATTGCGCTGGGCCACCCCATTGACCTGCCGGGCCGCGGGTGACATCGCCGACGGCGAGCAGGTTGCGCTGAGCGACGGCAGCCGGGACGAGGTGAAGCGAGCCTGCGAGGCCGCGCAGCCCGGTTACCTGGACACGATCACCACCGAGAACACCGCTCGCGATCTCGAATCCGTGCGCGCGGCACTGGGTCTCGACAAGATCAACTACCTCGGCATCTCCTACGGCACCTACCTCGGTGCGGTCTACGCTTCGCTGTTCCCGCAGCGCGTCGATCGCATGGTCCTGGACTCCAACGTGCATCCGGATTGGGTCTGGACCGAGGAGTTCGCCCAGCAGCAGG
Organism: Nocardia goodfellowii; assembly: GCF_017875645.1. NCBI lineage: Bacteria > Bacillati > Actinomycetota > Actinomycetes > Mycobacteriales > Nocardiaceae > Nocardia > Nocardia goodfellowii. Next base: position 1,547,591 of record NZ_JAGGMR010000001.1, read on the forward strand.
TCGCGGGCAAGCAACGGCTCGACGACCTGTTCACCTGGATCGCCGAGCACAACAGCGAGTACCGCCTCGGCGAGACCCCGCTCCAGGTCTACGAGAATTGGGTGCGGCTGGTCTCCGCGCAGGGCGGCGGCTGGTACGCCAACCTCACCCCGCCACCCGCCGGCGTCGGCGACCTGCCCGGTGCGCTGCCCGCGCCGCTCGCCGAGATCGCCCGCGACGGTGTGAATCTCACGACGGAACAGGCCGGTAAGGTCCAAAACCTGGTTCGCACTTTGCTTTCCGGTGGCGCCTCGGCGCAGACCCCGATGGTCGGGGCCACCGCGGTGGCCACCTACACCCGGACCTTCTGGCCCGCGTTCGCCCGCGCGATGTCCGAGGCCAGCACCGACCCGGCGAACGTCGCGCGGCTGCTGGCCCTGGCCGGCATCACCGCGACCGACCCCACCGGCCGGTTCGTCTTCGCCGCGATCACCTGCAACGAGAACGCGATCCCGGGCAAACCCGAACTTCTCGCCGCCGCCGTCGGCACCATCGCCACCGGCGGCAACGCCATGGACGCCCGCGCCGACATGGTCCGCTCCGGCGCGGCCTGCGGCGCCTGGGAGCCGGTCGCCGAACCGGTGGCCGTGACCGGCGGCGAGTTGCCTACCAAACCGCTGCTGTTGCAGAGCCGGCACGACGCCCTGACGAAATTCGAGGGCGGCCCCGCCCTGGCCCGCGCGTTGCACGGTTCCCTGATCACGGTCGAGGGCGGGGACCACGGCACCTTCGGCCGGGGCAATACCGTCCTCGACGACGCGGTCATGACCTATCTCCGCACCGGTCAGGTCACCATCACCGCCGCCGACCAGGCCCCATTGCCCAAGCCCTGAGCCACCGCTTCGAAAAGAAGTGCCGGTTTCTGCTCGCCGGGGTGGTCGTAACTCCGGTCTCGGCCGACAGAATGTGGTCATGGCACGTGAGATCTCCCCTCGAGTTGTGGTGGCCCCGGACAAGTTCAAGGGCTCGCTGACCGCCCGCGAGGCAGCGGCGGCCCTCGCGGCGGGCATCTCCGTGGTCCGGCCCGACGCCGAGATCACCGAACTGCCGGTCGCCGATGGGGGTGACGGCACGGTGGACGCGTTCGTGGCCGCCGGCTGGGAGCGGGTCGAATTGACCGCGCCGGGCCCGACCGGCGTGCCCGAGGCCACCGCCTACGCGATGCGCGACGACATCGCCGTGGTGGAACTCGCCGCCGTCGTCGGGCTGGTGCGACTGCCGGCGGACGCGCCCGATCCGCTCGGCGCGAGCACCTACGGCCTCGGTGTCGTCATCGCCCACGCACTGGCTCGCGGGGCCGCCGAGATCATCATCGGTCTGGGCGGCAGCGCGTCCACCGACGGCGGCGCCGGTCTGCTTCAGGCACTCGGGGCCCGGGTGCTGGACGCCGACGGGCGTGAATTGCCGCTGGGCGGAGCAGCTTTGGCGCAGGCGGTCGCGTTCGACCGCTCGGGTCTCGATTCCCGGGTCGCCGCAACACGTTTCACCCTGGCCTGCGATGTGGACAACCCGCTGCTCGGCCCCACGGGTGCGGCCGCGGTCTATGGCCCGCAGAAGGGGGCCACCGCCGACGATCTGGCGATTCTCGAAGCGGCACTGGAGAACTGGTCGGGTCTGGTGGGCCCGGACTACGCCGACCAGCCCGGCGCCGGGGCGGCCGGTGGCGCCGGCTTCGGCGCACTGGCGGTTCTCGGCGCGCGGATGCGCAGCGGCATCGAGGTCATTCTCGACCTTCTCGATTTCCACGCTCTGGTCGGCAAAGCCACCCTGGTGATCACCGGCGAGGGCTCGCTGGACGCGCAGAGCCTGCACGGTAAGGCACCCATCGGTGTCTGCGCGGTGGCCCGCGCCGCCGAGGTCCCGGTCGTGGCCGCGGCCGGACGCACCACCCTGGCCCCGGCGGAGATCCGTGCCGCCGGTTTCACCGCCTGCTACGCGCTGGCCGACCTGGAACCGGACCCGGCCCGATCCATGTCGAACGCGGCGGCGCTACTCCAGCAGGTCGGCCGCCGGATCGCTACCGAGCAGCTGCCGACCTAGACCGGCACCTGCGCCCGCAGCAGGCAGAATTCGTTGCCCTCGGGGTCGGCCAGCACATGCCAGGACACGTCGGGGCCCTGGCCGACATCCACCCGGCGCGCGCCGAGGGCGAGCAGCCGCGCCAACTCGACTTCCTGATCGACGTCGGTCGGACTCACATCCCAGTGCAGCCGCAGCTTCTCGCGCTTCGGCTGCTCCGTGGGGCTGAAGATGATGGTCGGCTGCGGCCCACCGAACCCGGCGGCGGGCCCGATCTCGATACTCCCGTCGGTGTCCCGATCGAGCACGCGGTATTCGAGCACCGCACACCAAAACCGCGCCAGCTCTTCGGCATCGACGCAATCGAGGACAAGTTCACTCATGCGGCATCCCATGAACGGGTCATACCACATTTGTGTTGTGGACACCCGGGGATGAATTGCCGGGCAGGAATTCGGAGGTCAGCTGGCGGACGCGAGCAGGTTTCCGAGGAGTTCGTGGCGGTGTCTGTCGCCCCAGGCTTCCAAGGGAAGCAGAGCGACGCGAAGTTCCTGGCCGAGGTCGGTGAGCGAGTACTCCACGCGCGGCGGAACTTCGGGGAAGACCTCGCGGTGCACGATGCCGGCGGATTCGAGCTGACGGAGATTCTCCGCGAGAACCTTCTCGCTGACGCCCTCGAGCAGCCGGCGGATCTGTCCGAAGCGCTGCGGGCCCGTGCCCAGGACCCACATCAGGTGGAGTTTCCATTTGCCGCCGACGACATCGATCGCGACCGTCATGCCGCACACGTCGTGATCCGCGTCACTGCTCGTCGTCATTGCGTCCTCCTGAGCTGATTGCCTACCTCGAGGTTAGTAGCCCTACCTCGAAGTGCGGTCTTGTCGACTCTACCTGCGCGGATAACCATCGATTCCAGCATCCAGCGAACAACCGAAAGGACACACAATGTCCGAGCAGTCCACCGCCCACTCCGTTTCCGTAGTCGGGCTCGGCCCGATGGGCCAGGCCATGGTCCGGGCTTTCCTGAAAGCCGGCGTCGAGGTGACGGTGTGGAATCGCAGCACCGAAAAAGTCGACGCGATGGTCGAATTGGGCGCCAAGCGAGCGGCGACCGTCGCCGAGGCGCTGGACGCCAATGAGGTGACGGTGCTCAGCCTGACGCACTACGCCGCGATGTACGACGTCCTCGGCCAGGCACTGGATCACCTGCCGGGCAAGGTGATCGCCAACCTCTCCTCCGACTCGCCGGAGAAGGCTCGTGCGGGTGCGGCCTGGGTCCGGTCACACGGCGCCGAGTTCATCTCCGGCGGCGTGATGTCCGCCGGTGACGTGATCGATCATCCCGCGTCCTACATCTTCTACAGCGGCCCGAAGGAGGTTTTCGACGCGCACGCCACACTGCTGCGGCCGCTGAGCCCGCAGGAGTACCTCGGCCCCGACGACGGTCTGGCCCAGGTCTTCTACCAGGCGTTGCTGATCACCTTCCATCCCTGGCTGATCGCCTTCGACCAGGCCCTGGCCACCATCGCGAACGCCGGTCACGACATCGACCAGTTCCTGCCCTTCGCGCAGCGCTCCAGCGAGGCGTACCCGCACTTCATGGAGGTGTCGGTGCAGGCGGCCAAGGCGGGCGGCTGGGGCGACCTGGCCTCGTTCAAGATGATGGACGCCGGCGCGCAGCACATCATCGACGCGAGCACGGAAGCCGGCGTCGACCCCGTGTTCTCGAATGCCGCGCAGGCCCTGTGGCGCCGGGCGGTGGCGGCCACCGAGGCGGCCGGCGAACCCGTGTCCGTCTACCAGCTGCTGGGCGGTCGCAAAGTATGACGCGGCACCGGCGCGCCGTCACCCTGATCGGTCTGGGCCCGATGGGTCAGGCCATGGCCGAGGTAATGCTCGCGGCCGGTGTCGAGGTGACCGTCTGGAACCGCACCCCCGACAAGGCCGAAGCCATGGTCGAATTCGGGGCGCGCCGGGCCCGGACGGTCGCCGAGGCGCTGAGCGCGTCCGAGGTGGTCGTCCTCAGCCTGACCCACTACGCGGCCATGTACGACGTGCTCACCCCCGCGGTGGAGCACCTGCCGGGCAAGGTCATCGTCAATCTGTCCTCGGATGCTCCGGCCGTCACCCGTGCGGCCGGGGCCTGGGTCCGCTCGCACGGCGCCGAGTTCCTGTGCGGCGGCGTCATGGCCCAGAGCGACGGTCTCACCCTGCCCTCGTCCTACATCTTCTACAGCGGTCCGCGGGAGGTGTTCGACGAACATCGGGAGTTGCTGCGGCCCTTGGGCTCCCAGGAGTATCTCGGCGCGGACGACGGCCTGGCCCAGCTCTACTACCAGGCGGTGCTGACCGTCTTCCTGCCGTGGCTGCTCGGCTTCGAACAGGCTCTTGCCACGATCGAAGGCTCCGGCGAAGACATCGCCCGTTTCCTGCCCTACGCCCAGCGGGCACTGAACGGTGCGGACGACTTCTACGCCGGGATGGCCGCGGCCGCGCGGGCGGGCGGCTGGGGTGACCTGGCCAACCTGCGCATGATGGCGGCGGGTGCGGAGCATGTCATCGCCACCGGCGCCGCGGCCGGCGTCGACACCGGCCTCACCGAAGCCGCGAACATGTTCTGGCGCAAGGCGATCGCCGCCAGCGAAGCCGCGGGCCGTGCCGTGCCCACCTACGAACTGATTCGCGGCGCCCGCTCCTCAGGCTGATTCGGTGGCCGAACCCAGGCGCGGGAAGGGGTCGGTGGAGAAGACGACCTCCACCGCTACCTCGAAGTAGGACGCGATACGCAGCGCCAGGTGCAAGCTGGGACTGTATTCGCCGCGCTCCAGATAGCCGATGGTCTGGTAATGCACGCCCAGGGCGTCGGCCAGTTCGCGCCGGGAGATCCCGCGTTCGGCCCGCAGCATCGCGATCCGGTTGTAGATGACCTCAGAAGCCACGCTGCATCGCTTTCTGCCGGCGCTCCGCCACCACGGACCCCGATTCACGGCGGGCCATGCGGCGCAAGACGATCGGGGCGATCAGGAGACCCAGCACCGACCAGATACCAAGGACGGCAGCGGTTTCCAGATGCCGCCAGGACTGGCCGATCTCGATGGACACGGCGTCGGCGGGCAGCAGGGCCGAGCGCATGCCGAGGCCGAGCCAATAGATCGGGAACACCTGCGCCACACCCTGCAACCAGCCGGGCAAGCCGGTGATCGGATAGAAGATGCCCGAGATCCCGACCAGTCCCATCAGCGGCATGGACAGGAAGAACATGCCGGTCGCGCTCTCGAAGAAGGAGCCGATGATCGCTCCGGCCGGCAAGACGGCGAGCAGGCCGAGCACGACCACCCAGAGCAGGGTGAGCCAGCGCCCCAGGCTGTCCAGCGAGATACCGCCGACGATCACCAGGCCGATGCCGAGCACCCCGGCCACCTGGGTGAGCACCATGGCCGCGGTGGCGGCGAGCTTGCCGATCAGATAGCCGACGGTGCCGTTCGGAATCGCCTTGGCGCGCAACAGGGTTCCGTCTTCGCGGTCCAGCAGCAGGTAGTTGGCGATTCCGTAGAACCCGTTGAACGCGATCAGCGAGCCCGCCACGCTCGGCAGCGCCAGCGCGCCGAGTTTCAGCCCCGTGGCCTCGAACGACCCGTTCCGCATGAAATAGAGCGCGATCAGGGTGAGGGCCGGGAAGAAGATCAGGCCGATCAAGTCTTCGACGTTGGTGAACAGGTTCCGCGTCTCGATCGTGGCGCGGCGACCGCCCGCGCGGACCGCGACCATGGTGGCGTTCATCGGTTGACCTCCTCCAGGTTATGTACCTCGGTCTCGAATTCGCCGGATTCGAACCGCCGCACCAGTGTCATATAGGTGTCCTCGAGCGAGGCACGCCGCACCTCCAATTCGCCGATCGCCGCACCGTGCTGTTTGAACAACTCGTAGACGTACTCGGTCGATTCGGTGGTGGTGTGCACGAAACGCTGACCGTCGCGGGTCCAGCGGATCTCGGCCGCACCGGCGATGCGGCGGGACAGTTCGTCGGCGGAGCCGTCGGCGATGATGCGCCCGCCGGCGAGGATCAGAATCTTGTCGGCCAGTTTCTCGGCCTCGTCCAGATCGTGGGTGGTGAGCAGCACGGTGGTCTGCTGGTCGTCGGCGAGGCGGTGGATCAGGTCGTGGAATTCCCGGCGGGCCTCGGGGTCGAAGCCGGCGGTGGGCTCGTCGAGGAACAGCACCTCGGGGCGTCCGACGATGCCGATCGCGACATCGAGCCGCCGCCGCTGGCCACCGGAAAGCGTCTTGATCTTGGCTCCGGCTTGTTCGGTGAGTCCGACCAGACCCAGGAGTTGATCTGTGTCCCAGGGCCTTCGGACCTCGCCGGTGCTGTAGGGCAGATAGAACGAGCCGAGGTGGTCGAGAAGTTCGCGCACCCGCCATTTGCCGTGGTCGCGCCATGATTGCAGGACGACGCCGACCCGTGCGCGCCATCGTTCGTCGCCGTCGGCGGGGTCGACGCCGAGCACGGAAACCCGCCCGGCCGACCGCATCCGGAAACCTTCCAGGATTTCGATGGTGGTGGTCTTGCCCGCGCCGTTCGGTCCGAGCAGCACCACCACCTCGCCGCGGCGCGCCTGGAATGTCACTTCGTTCAGAACATCGGTGCTGCCGTACCGCATGCGCAGCCGTTCGACGTCGAGCGCTACGCCCGCCCCCTCAGCCATGGTTCTCTCCCTGTTGCGGGTTGGTGATTTTTCGTAGCATAGCTACTACATTTCGCAGCCACAATGCACCGTGGCCAGCGTCTCCCGCAGGAAGGGAGAGCACTGCTCTTGACTTAATGGCGACCAGCGTGGAACACTGATCGCAATAGAGAGCAGTGCTCACAATAGGAGTCGAGATGAACGCCAGCACCCGCTACATCGCCCCCGCCGGTTTCGAACCGATGCTGAACCGAATCGTCAACCTGTTGCCGAAACTCGGTATCAGCGTGCTGAATTCGCGCGAACTCGCGGTGCGCGGCCGCAAGAGCGGGGAATGGCGGACCACCATGGTGAATCTGATGGTGGACGCCGACGGCGCGCGCTACCTGGTCGCCCCGCGCGGCCAGACCCAATGGGTGCGGAATCTGCGCGTGGCCGGCGGCGGCGAACTGCGCCTGGGCCGCAAAACCGAGACGTTCACCGCGACCGAGGTGCCCGACGCCGACAAGGTGCCGCTGCTGCGGCTCTACCTGAAGCGCTGGGGCTGGGAGGTCGGCAAGTTCTTCGAGGGCGTCACCAAGGACGCGACGGATGCCGAATTGGCGGCGATCGCCCCGGGATTCCCGGTCTTCCGGGTCAGCTGAGCAGCGGCCCGGTGGCGAGGAATTCGACGGCCGCCGCGTAGCCCTGAATGCCCATGCCCGCGATCACCGCGGTCGCGATCGGCGACACGAAGGAGTGCTGCCGGAACTCTTCGCGGGCGTGCACATTGCTGATGTGCACCTCCACGATCGGGACCTCCGGAATCACCAGGGCGTCCCGCAGGGCGACCGAGGTGTGGGTGAGTCCGCCGGGGTTGATCACGATCGCCGATTCCGCGCCGCGGGCCTGATGGATCCGATCGATCAGCGCGCCTTCCGAATTCGATTGGAACGCGACGACCTCGCGCCCGAACCGGGCCGCCGTCCGCGCGCACAGCGCGACCACGTCATCGAGCGTGGCCGCACCGTACACCTCGGGCTGGCGGGTGCCGAGCATGTTCAGGTTCGGGCCGTTGAGCACCAGGATCGGACCGTGGGAAGGCATGGGCCAACCCTAGTTCAGAGGCCCTGGGGCCCTTCGGCGCGCAGGTCGTCGACTTTGCGCATGGCCGAACGCAGTTCCTCCAGCCATTCCTCGGCGTGCTTGCCCGCGAGCTTCACCGTCCAGGCCAGCGCGTCGGACCGGGACCGGGCCACACCGGAATCGACGAGCGTGTCGAGCACTTTGCGTTCCGGCTGGCGCAGCCGCGTCATCACGGGCACCGACATATTGGTGAAGAGGACGCGCTCGCCGTCGACCGAAACGCCCCACGCCACATTGCGCCCGTAGCGGTGCTGTGCTTCGCCGGCGATCTGCATCCGGGCGGGCCGGGTCGATTCCCGGAACCGGGAGATGGCGCCTTCCTTGGTGGCCTGCGGTACCTCGTCGGTGGGCGCCTCCGGATCCACCTCGGAATCCTTGCTGAGGGTGGTCTTTTCCACCTTCGGCATCGGCAGCTCGCCGATCACCACGATCTCGTCCCGATCGATCTCGATGACGGGCGGCCCGGTGAACCAGTCACTGGGCAAACGACCGGCGAACCAATCCGGGACATCCGCCGGGTCGGGCAGATCGGCCTGCTGCCAACCGCCGGGCCTACCGAAACCACGCCCCCGGTGTTCGTGCCGCATGGGGAGTCACCTTCTTCTGACTGGGCGCTGCCGGAAGCCCTTCAGCGCGGAAGTGTTTCATTGATTACAACATTACGTCGCAATCGAACGGGCTGGTTCTGCTTCGGGTGAACAGGTTTCGGGGCGGGTACACCAAGGGTGCGGTCGCCCCGGTTCGATCGAAACGCCGCGGTTCCGCCGAACCGCTAGACTCCCGTTTCGGCCGGTACCGTGGCGGCGCCAGTTATCGCCTTGTGACTGGACACCGTTCATGATCGGCCCCGCGAAACCGAGCTGATCGGGCACAATTGGATGCTGAGCGTGGGTAACGTCCGGCAGTCAGCAGGGCGGCGCGGGCAAGTTTCTGTCAGGTACGGTGATCTTGTTACTGGAGTGACAAGAGTGAAGAGTGGGCGACATGGATGTGTGGGGATCCCGCCGCTTTCGCGTCCGCGGCGCATTGGCACTCGCGGGGGTGGCGGCTGTATTACTGGGCACGGTCTCGTGCGCCGAGGAGCAGACCCCGAACGAACCCGAAGCCGTCGTCGACAAATTCACCGACCTGCTCGACGAGCGGGATTACGCCAAGGCCGCGCAACTCACGTCCTATCCCACCGCCGCTTCGGCAACGCTGAAGCAAATGTTCGACGGGCTGCAGCCCGGCAAAGCCGACTACGAGAAATCCCAGTTCATCAACCTGGGTTCCAGCGAGGGCATTTTCAGCCTGGACGCCAAGTGGAATTTCGGGGAGAAGAAGGACTGGCGATATAGCCTCCAAGGCACTGTGCGCAAGCTCGCCATCGGCTGGCGGATCTCCTGGGAACCCAGCCTGGTCATGCCGCAACTGCAGAACAACCGCACCGTGAAACTGGTGCGCACCACGCCGACCCCGGCACCGAAAGTCGTCGATCTGGTCGGCGCGCCGCTCATGCACGAGCAGCCGATCAATGTCATCAAACTGGATCCGGCCAAGATGCCCGACCCGCCCGCCTCGGCGAAGGCCCTGGCCGAGGCCATCGAACCGGTCGCGCCGCTGATCACCGGCGATTCGCTGCTCCAACAACTCTCGTCCTCGCAGGGCAAGCCGGTCGTCGCGGTCAACCTGCGCGAACCCGACTTCGAAATTCTGGAACCCCGGATGGCGCCGATCCCCGGGGTGGTGATGGAGAAGCAGCAGCGCCTCATCTCCTCCGACCGCCGGGTCTGGTCGCCCATGCTGGACGCGCTGCGCAAGGTGCAGCAGGACAACCAGGAACAGCATTCCGGCTGGGGCGTGCACATTTTCGAGCCGGATGGAAAGTTCGTCACCCAGGTGGCGGGGGAGCAGGGGCCGCCCGGCCCGGATATCCACGCCACCATGGACCAGCGGTTGCAGCGCGCCGCCGAGGACGCGGTGGTCAGCGTGGGGACGCCCGCGTCCATCGTGGCGATCCAGCCGTCCAGCGGCGCGGTGGTCGCGGTCGCGCAGAACAGCCAGGCCAGCGCGCACGGGCCGGTCGCGTTCACCGGGCTCTACCCGGTCGGCGGCAATATCGAACTGTTCCGGGCCATCGCCGCGGTGAGCAAGAACAAGGCGCCGCAGGACATCACGGTGCCCGAGGCGGCCGAGGCGGCGAGCCGGCTGGGCATCGGCATCGACTATCAGGTGCCCGGATTGGACGAGGTGACCGGTCGCCTGGCCATCGCCGGACGCAGCGCCGAACAGGTGAAACAGGGCGGCGGCTCGGACGCCGTGCTGGCCAGCCCGTTCGGCATGGCGATCGCCGCCGCCGCGATCGCGCGCGGTGAGGTGCCCGCACCGATGATCGAAGCCGGCAAGCCCAGCGTCACCGACGCCGAACTCGAACCACTGCACGGGCCCATCGCCGACCGGCTGCGCACCATGCTGCGCGACGGCGCCGGCGCGCCCGAAATGGCAAGCATGCGTGGGTTTCGCGACGTCAGCGGGTACGCGGCGCGCGCGGGCTCGGACGGCTGGCTCATCGCCACCATGGGCGACCTGGCCTTCGCCATCCATATCAACAGCGTCGACTCCGGCGATATGACCGCGAAGATGGCCGCCCGCATGCTCCAGTCGCTGGCCTCGCCCGAGACGTGAGTCAGTTCAACGCGCGGACCGCGGCGCGCCAGCCGAGCAGGAACAACGCCAGCACGGTGGCCGCGACGATGACGAAACTGAGCGCCGTGCCCTGCCCGCTGACCGCGCGCAACAGCATGCCGCCACCGAGGGTGCCCAGCCAGACCAGGATTCCGGTGGGCCACAGCGCTGTTCCCTCGAACCGGGCCCCGTCGAGGATTCGGCCCGCCGCCGCGTAGGCGACCGCCCAGCCGAGCGCCAGTCCGATCGCGAAGGGCCACAGCGTTTTCAGCAAGCCGGTCAGGACCGCCTCGTCGTGGCTGCGCCGCCCGATGACACAGAACAGGATCACCAGCAGTAGATCAACCACCAGCGGCACCAGTTTCTTCACCCGGGTCAGGGTAGTGCGGCCCGAAAGCGCGCCGACCGGCGCCACCTTTCGTCAGCGGCCGCCACTAGATCCGGCGTTGTTCGAATTCCTTCTCGAACTCGGCGTCCTCGGCCTGCGGGGTGCGGAACAGGAACGCGAAAACGATCCAGCCGACGATCGCCACCAGAATGAAGCTCACCAGGCGGTAGACGAAGGCGGCGGCGACCGCCTGCGCGGCGGGCAGGCCCGCGCCCACGGTGAGGCTGTAGATGAGGGTCGCGTCGACATAGACGATGCCGCCGGGCGCGAACGGGATGGAGCCCACCGCTTTTCCGGCGGTGAACGCGAGCAGCAGCCCGGCCCAGCGCGGGTCGGCGCCGACCGCGTAGCAGGCCGCCCCGAGACAGGCCACGTCGGCGAGCCGGTGCATCAGCGCCCATACTCCGACCAGTGCGCCGTCGCGTTTGCGCAGGTCTACCGATTCGAGCTGACCCAATACTTCGCTGACCTTGTCCATGCCCTGATCGGCCGGGCGTTTGCGCAGCTGGTTCGCGAATCCCAGCAGTCGGCGCAGCGCCGCTTCCAGTCCACCGGGATGTTTCGCGACATAGTTGCCGAGCCAGATCAGCGCCACCACGCCGGCCAGCGACAGAATCAGTTTGAACGGGCCGATGGTATTGCCGACCAGCAGCGCGCCGCCCACGCCGAGCAGCGCCAAACCCGCGGTGGCGACGACACCGGAGATCACCAACTGCCAGGAGGCGACGATCGGGCTGGCGCCCCAGCGGCGCGTCTGCCGATAGGTGAAGGCAGTGGAAAAGACCTGTCCGGCGGGCAAAGTGACCGACATGGCGGTGGCGCCGTAGACGACGGCGACCGAGCGGCGTTGCGAGACCCGCACCCCGCCGGCATTCAGTAGTTGTTTCTGCAGCCCGCCGAATCCACTCATGGAAACTGCCTGCAAGGCGATACAGAGGGCGAACCAGCCCCAATGGATTTCGCTGAGACTCCGCCACGACTCGTGCAGTCGTGGCCATAGATAGATGCCTTCGGCGACCAGCACGGCGACCAGCGCGAGCCCCAGCACCCATTTGAGCCGGCGGAATCTGCCCGGTCTCAGGGGTGGAGCGGGCGGCCCCGGGGCGGGCTCGCCCACTAGTTCACCGTTGGCCGTCACGCGGTCAGCCTAACGAACCCGCCTTTTCGCTGTCTGCATCGACGTGCGACAGCTCGAGCTCCCGGGGCCAGGCGAGACGCGTTTTCCGGCGCCGGCCGCGGAGCTGCACTTCGTCGCCGGAAACCCAAAAGTCCTGCTCACTCTCGTCGGCGAAATACAACGCGCTACCGGAAGCGAGCACCCGGCCGGGTTGATCCTTGGCCAGTTCGGTCAGTCGTGAAGCCTCATTGACCGGGTCGCCGATCACCGTGTATTCGAAACGATTGGCCGCGCCGATATTTCCGGCGACGGCGAGCCCGGCGGACACGCCGATGCCGATATCCAGGCCGGGGACTTCGCGGAGTGCCTCACGCAACTCGCGGGCGGCGGCCAGGGCGGCGGTCGGCGCGTCGGGGCGATCCAGCGGCGCGCCGAAAATGGCCAGCGCGGCGTCGCCGACGAACTTGTTGACGAACCCGTGGTGCCGGTCGATCACGTCGACGACGATCCGGAAGAACTCGTTGAGCAGGCTCACCACCTCGGTGGGCGGGCGCTCGGCGGCGGTCGCGGTCGAACCGACCATGTCGACGAACAGCACCGCCACGAAGCGGGTCTCGCCCCCGAGTTCGGTGCCGTAATCCAGCGCGCGCTGCGCCACTTCCTCGCCGACATGCTGGCCGAACAGCTCCTGCAGCTGACGGCGTTTGGCGGCCTCCTCCATCATCCGGTTGAAACCGACCTGCAGCAGGCCGATCTCGGAGCCGTCGAACACCTCCACCTGAACGTCGCGCGCACCCTCCTGCACCCGGTTGATGGCCTGGCTGAGCTGACGCACCGGGTCGGTGATGCTGGAACCGGTGAGCATGGACAACGCCAGCGCCTGCATGATCACCACGCCGGAGAGCAGCAGGATGGAGATGGCCAGCGATTGCGCCGAGAACTTCACCTCGGAGGTGATCTGGGTGACGCACAGCAGCACGATCGCGATCGTCGGCGCGAAAGTGCCCATGCCCCAGGTCATCGCCATCCGGGTGCCGACACCGGGGGTCAGGGTGTGATCGAAGGTGCCCTCGGTCAGCGCCTGCGCCGCGACCGGGCGCAGAATCCGTTCGCCGAGCATGTAGGTGAAGCCGAACACGATGGTGGCGGCCATGCACAGGGTGACGATCACCGCACCGGCCAGCTCGGGTGTTTTGGAGATGATCAGGGTGGCCAGCACCGCGCCGAGGATGAGCCACAGCGCCAGGTGCACGATCGATTGCCGCAGCGGCGCGTGCAGCGCGGCCATCTGTTCCTGGCGGCTCGGTGGTCCGCCGCGCACCTGCCAGCGCATCACCGGGCGCAGCATCAACGCGGACGCGAGCAGGCTGAGCAGCCCGCCGGTGATGAACACCAGGACGGGCACGAGCAGGCCGGTGCGCCTGGCGCCGGTCGGCTCGCCTTCGGGAACCGGCAGGCCGTACTCGATGAACGCCCACACCAGCACCGCGCCGAAGGCATTCGCCAGCAGCATCGAGGCCAGGTACAGCGGCCAGCGCGTTCGCATGGTCTGTTTGACCGCTTCCAAGGGCGCTGACACGCCACCAATCTATCGTTTCGATCATGTGGACACCCGCTCGAGTCAGCCGCTCCGATTAGGCTCGGTGCCGTGACGGACCAGAAGCAGACTCCGGCGCCGTCGTCGCGTGCGACCGCCGCGGACGCGGTGCATCCGCTGGTCCGGCAATCGGCGGAATGGGCGTGGCGGTTGCTGGTGATCACCGCGGCGCTCGGTGTGCTGGCGATGATCGTGCAGCGACTATCGACGGTGGTGATTCCGCTGGCCATCGCCTTGCTCGCGGCGGGTCTGCTGGCGCCGATGGTGGATTGGATGCATCGGCTGGGCGTGCCGCGCGGGGTGGGGGTCTTCGTCGCGCTGATCGGTTCGCTCGGTGTGGTCGCCGGAATCATGACCTTCGTGGTGGAGCAGTTCGTCGCGGGCATGCCCAAGCTGACCGCCGAATTCACCCAGAGCATTCACAAGGTGCAGGACTGGCTGATCAACGGGCCGCCGCATCTGAGCAACGAGCAGATCCGCAATGCGGGCGACACCATCGTCAAGACGATCCAGTCGAATCAGGACAGTCTCACCAGCGGCGCGTTGACCACCGCCACCGTGATCGGGCACATCCTGACCGGCACCTTCCTCACGCTGTTCATCCTGATCTTCTTCCTCTACGGCGGCGAACAGATCTGGGAGTTCGTCACCCGGATCGTGCCGCGGGTGCACCGGGAACGGGTGCGGGTGGCGGGTCAGCTCGGGTTCGGCACCCTGGTCGGGTTCGTGCGCGCCACCGTGGTGGTGGCCGCGGTCGACGCCATCGGTATCGGCGCGGGCTTGGCGATCCTCGGGGTGCCGCTGGCGCTGCCGCTGGCCTCGCTGGTGTTCATCAGCGCGTTCGTGCCGATCATCGGCGCGTTCCTGGCCGGGTTCGTCGCGGTGTTCATCGCCCTGATGACCAAGGGCCTGGTGACCGCGCTGATCGTGCTCGGCATCATCATCGCGGTGATGCAGCTGGAAGGGCATGTGCTGCAACCACTTCTGCTCGGCCGGGCGGTGAGCATCCATCCGCTCGCGGTGGTGCTGGCCATCACGGCGGGTGTGGTGCTCGGTGGTATCGCGGGCGGTCTGCTGGCGGTGCCGTTCGTGGCGGTGATGAACACCGCGATTCGATCGTTGCTGGCCGGAAGTCCGGAAGAGGCGTTCCAGGAGTTGAAACCCGAAGTGGGACGGTTGTATTCGGCCGCGCCCGACCGGCCCGACCCGGACCGGTTCGACGTGGCCGCCACACTCGCCGACGAGGAGCAGCGGGCGGACAGCCCACTGCGGACCGAGGGTACCGATGGCATGGAACGCGACAGCTGACCAGACCGGGGGCGCGGCCGACGACGTGGGCGGGCTGAGTCCGAGCGAGGCGGCGACAGCGCCGCTGTGGCGGGCCGTGCAGGCCTTCCGGCTGGTGACGCTGCTCTATGCGGTCGGGCAGCAGGTCGCGTCCGTGCAGTACTACGACAACCAGCGGCTGAGCTGGGTGTTCATCGCGCTCATGGCGGTGTGGTCGGGTGCCTCGGCGTTCCTGCTGTCGCACTGGTGGGTGGCGACCGTGGCGCGGGTGCGGCTGTGGGTGGTGCTCGGCGATCACCTGGTGGTCATCCTGTTGATCGCCGCCACCCGGTTGGTCGCCGACTACGACTGGTACCACGGGCATCAGACCTTGCCGACCACGCTGTGGGCGGCGAACGCGGTGATCTCGGCGGCGCTGCTGCGCGGGCCGGTGCTCGGAATCGCCTCCGGCGTCCTGATTTCCCTGGTGATCATCACCGTGCGGGATCAGTGGGGCCAGGATGTGTGGACCGATGCGACGCTGCCGGTGCTGGTATCGGTGGGGCTGGCGCTCGGGCTGGCGGCCAACACCGCGCGACGGGCGCAGGAGCAGTTGCGGCAGGCGGTGCGGTTGACCGCGGCGGCCGAGGAACGCGAGCGGCTGGCCCGGGAAGTGCACGACGGCGTGTTGCAGGTGCTCAGCTACATCAAGCGGCGTGGCACCCAAATCGGCGGTCCGACTGAGGAATTGGCGCAGCGGGCCGGTGAGCAGGAGGTGGCGCTGCGGGTGCTGATCTCCGAGCAGGGGGCCAAGCGCGACGCGGGCGGCGCCGAGGTGGACTTGCGCTCGCTGTTGACGGTGCATGCCACGCCCACGGTGTTCGTGTCGACCCCGGGCGACCCGGTCATGGTGGGGCGGTGGGCGGCTCGCGAGATCGCCGCGGTGGTCGCCAACGCGCTGTCCAATGTCGAATTGCATGCCGGCCCAGGAGCGAAAGCCTATGTGCTGCTGGAAGACACCGGTGACGAGTTGATCATCAGCGTGCGTGATGACGGAGTGGGCATACCGCCCGGGCGGCTCGCCGAGGCGGAAGCCGAAGGGCGGATGGGGGTTTCGCGTTCCATGATCGGGCGGATCGCCACCCTCGACGGCACCGCGGAGCTGCTCACCGCCGACGACGGAACCGAATGGGAATTCCGGATCCCGCGCGCCGGGCTGTGAGTCCGGGTGCTTCCGTCGCAGGTCGCGGGTCTGGCACGATGAGGGAGGGTCTGGCCCGGTGACCCGCGGCGGGGAACAGGAGACGGCGATGACCGACAGTGCGGCGATCTCGGTGATGGTGGTGGACGACCACCCCATGTGGCGGGACGGTGTCTCGCGCGATCTGACCGAGGCCGGATTCCAGGTGGCGGCCACCGCCGACGGTGTGGGCGCCGCGACCCGACGGGCCGCGGCGGTGCAGCCCGCGGTCGTGCTGATGGATATGCAGCTCACCGACGGAAACGGGGCGCAAGCCACCGCCGAGGTGCTGCGGGTGTCGCCGGACAGCCGGGTGCTGGTGCTGTCCGCGTCCGCGGAACGCGACGACGTGCTGGAGGCGATCAAGGCGGGGGCGTCGGGATATCTGGTGAAGAGCGCGTCGGCGACCGAGCTGATCGACGCGGTGCGCGCCACCGCCGCGGGGCAGCCGGTGTTCACGCCCGGACTGGCGGGGCTGGTGCTGGGCGAATATCGGCGGATGGCGACCGCGCCGGCCGAACCGGACGAGCCGCATCGGCCCGCGCTCACCGAGCGGGAGACCGAGGTGCTGCGGATGGTGGCGAAAGGCTTGTCCGCCAAGCAGATCGCGTCCCGGCTCGGGCTGAGTCATCGGACGGTGGAGAACCACGTCCAGGCCACGCTGCGGAAACTGCAACTGGCCAATCGGGTGGAGCTGACCAGGTACGCGATCGAGCAAGGGCTGGAGTAGCGGTTCGGTCATCCCTGAGCGCGGCGCGGGATCCGGGTTTTCCCGGATGTCCAGCGGCCCGGCTCTCGCTACTCTCGATGTCATGGGTGGCCCGGAAACAGTCAATGGCGCGGGCGGCACGATCGGCGACCGCGACCTGCGCGTCTCCGACGCCGAACGCGAACACGTCGGTGAGTTGCTGCAACGCGCCGTCGGCCTCGGCATGCTCTCCCTCGGTGAGTTCACCGAACGCATGGACACCGCCCTCGCCGCCAGAACCCGCGGCGAACTCAACGCCGTGCTCATCGATCTGCCCGGTGTCCGGCTGATCGGTCAGCCCGCTGCTCAGCCGACCCGTTTCGTGAACGCGGCACCCTCTTTGCGTAAACCCGGTCCGGTGCCCGCCCACCCGGGCGATGTCATTCGTAGTCGCATGTCCGGGGTCACCCGTAAAGGCCCCTGGCAGGTTTCACCCACCCTGCGCCTGAACAACTGGTTCTCCGGCACCACCCTCGACTTCACCGAGGCCATCATGTCCACCCAGGTCGTCGAACTCCAGGTCGACGACTACTTCAGCTCCCTCACCCTCATCGTGCCCGCCGAGGCCACCGTCGACCTCAACCAGCTCGACCTGCTCGGCTCCAGCATCAACAACAAGGTCCGCACCGGCCCGCCCATCGGGCCCCTGCACCTCGTCGTCCGCGGTCAACTCCGCTTCGGCTCGGTCACCGCCAAGCACCCTTTCATCGCCCACTGGCGCAAGCTCATGGGCCACTGAGCCTGACCTCCGAGGTTATGGCGCCCATCGGGCGGAGGATGGACACTTACCGATAGGCGAGGGTCAGGTGTGTACGCCGAGTCGGTGCGCGAAGGCGCGGAGGGGGGTGCGGCGGTCGTGGTCGAGAAGTTCGGAGACGATGTGGCGGGGGAGGGCTTGGTATTTGATCCAGTCGGGGCCGCCTACGCGTTCGGCGTGCAGCAGGGCATCGAGGGCGCGCTTGTGCTGGCCGGTGCGGGCCCAGGCGACGGCGGTGTCGGCGAGGTGGCGGGCGCGGGAGGCTTGCGGGAGGCCGACGGTGGCGGGCATCTTGTCGGCGGCGTCGAGGGCTTCGGCGTAGCGCTCGGAGGAGACGTTCACGTCGACCGTTTGCATCACCACTTGGGAAGGGCCGAAATAGGTTTCGTAGTCGCGGCGGTCGGCGCCCAGGCGCAGGGCGACCTCGCTCGCGGCATCGATCAGCGAGAGCGCTTCGGGGACGTTCTGGGCGCGGCCGGCGGCGGTCGCGCCTTGCAGAACCAGGGAACCATAGGACGAGAGCTGTGCCGGGGTCGCGTCGCCGGTGGGTTCGAGTTCTGCGGCGGCGCGCAGGGCGACGCGGCGCGACTCGTCGTAGCGGCCCTGCACCAGCAGCTGCCAGGCGACCGAGCCGCGGATGGTGGCCAGCAGCAACGGATCCGCGCCCTGTTCGGCGGCGGCGAGGGCTTGGCGGATGGCCAGGAACGCAGGGTCGGTCTGACCGAGATGAACCAGGGTGCAGCCGGTTACCCAATACATCCGGGCCAGTTGCTCGTTCGCGGGCGCGACGGTGCCGTTGCGGGCGGCGTGCGCGGTCGCGCGCAGCTGGGTGAGGCCGGACGGCAGGATGGTGGTGAGTAGTTCATAGCGGCCGACCCAGTACGCGCCCCACGCGTAATCCACCGCCCGGGAAGCCTCGTCGAGCGAGATGGCTTGGTCTTCGGGGGGCTCGCCGAGCAGGTCGTCGACGGGGGTTAGGGCACGGCGGATCGCGACGATGCCCGCGTCCGGGTTGCCCGAGGGCACGCCGTGACGTTTTCCGACCAGATCGGCGATGTCCACATCCAGTGCGCGGGCCAGCTTTTGCAGGCTGGCGATGGAGGCGGTCTGCCGTCCGCCCTGCTCGAGCTTGCGCACCAGATCGACGCTGACCCCCGCTTGGTCGGCGAGCTGACGTTGCGTTAGCGCTTTGCCACGGAAACGCCGGATGCGAACGCCGATCGACGAATCGTCCATCTATCCAAACCCCTTTGTTACATCCGTGTTTCAGGATACGACGCTAGGTGATAGCGCTGGGCGAAAGTGGGACATTGCGTACGACTTGTTTTGCCCCGTTCGGAATACCGTTGTGTTTCTGCAACTTTGAGAAAGCAAAGGGCGGCGGCAATGATAACCATGCCGAACACCACTTCTCGCGCGGATCGCGCGACCGGTGCACACCTCACCTGCCACACCCAACGCCTCCCCGAACAGTTAGCTTTACCGGAAGGGGCCGCCACCGGATGCGTGGAGGAGTGAGCGCCATGTTCGAAAGCTGTCACTCTCCCCACGAAATCGCCCACCTGCTGCGCCGTCGCTTCGGCCTCCCGGTGCAATTGCTGGCGGGCCGTCCGATGATCACCACCGGCTCCATCCTCGGCGCCCTGGTCATGCCGCCCCACCTGGGCCGCAGCGTGCTGGAGGCACTGGACCCGGCCTTGCAGACACCGGTGGTCGCCGACCCCGGCGACCGCACCTGGACCTTCCTGGTCGCCCCGCCGACCACGGCCAAACCGGTGGACATCGCCGTCCGCCGGCACCTGGCCGCGCACCAGGTCACCGTCGTCCCGAGCGGCCGCTACGTCCTGCTGCCCACCACCGACTCCAGCTTCGGCTGGCACTGGGCCGCCGAACCGGCCCAGGGCGTACTGCACATGCCACCCCGCTCGGTCGTCATCGATGCCGTGCACCACGTGATCGCGTTACCCGCACCCACCCCGTGATTCACCGCGACCGGCCCCTGCCCCCGGGGATCGGATAGGGGCCGGTCGCGGTCACGCCGCGGGCGCGGCGACGAGGTCGCCCGCCGCGGTGGGGTAGTCGGTGTAGCCCTCCGCACCGCCGACATACATCAGGTGGGCTTCTCGAACCTGGTTGAGCGGGGCGCCGGTGCGGAACCGTTGGACCAGATCGGGGTTGGCGAGGAAAGAACGTCCGAGGGAGACGAAGTCGGCGCCGGCCGCGAGCAGGCGTTCGGCTGCTCGCTTGCCGCCGTCGGCGGGCAAGGGCTGGCCCCAACCGAGATTCGGGTTGGCGATCAGACGGCCCGGCCAGATCTCGCGAATCCGCTGGAACACGGTGTCTTCCGGATCGGCGAACACGACGTGCAGATAGGCGAGATTCCGGTCGGCCAGGGCGCTGACCAGGGCGGGATAGATCGCGGCGGTATCGCCTTCGTCGATGCCGTTGGCGGTGACGGCGGGGGAGATGCGCACGCCGACCCGCTCCGGTCCGATGGCCGCCGCGACCGCTGTGACGACCTCGACGGTGAATCGGATGCGGTTGGCGACCGTGCCGCCGTACGCATCGGTGCGATGGTTGGTGTTCTGTGCCAGGAACTGGTGCAGCAGATAGCCGTTCGCGCTGTGGATTTCCACGCCCGCGAAGCCCGCGTCGAGGGCGTTGCGGGCGGCGGCGACGAAATCATCGACGGTGGCGTGGATTTCGTCGACCGTGAGTTCGCGCGGTACGACCGCGTCCTGGTGGCCGCTGGGGGTGTGGATCGTCTCGGGCAGCGGAATCGGTGACGGAGCCACCGGGTGCACGCCGCTGTTGTCGGGGTGTCCGACCCGCCCGCCGTGCTGCAACTGCAGGAACATCCGGCCGCCCGCGGCGCGCACGGTCGCGGTGACTCGACGCCACCCCGCCACATGCGCTTCGGTGTAGACAGCGGGGATATTCGCATAGGTCTGACCGACCCGGCTGGGTGTGGCCGCCTCGGCGATGATCAGGCCCGCCGACGCGCGCTGGGCGTAGTAGGTCGCCATCAGCGGTGACGGGACACCGTCGGCGGCAGCGCGATTGCGTGTCATCGGCGCCATCACCAGGCGGTTCGGAAGTTCCAGGGTGCCGAGGCGGGCCGAGTCGAAAAGCTGTGCGGTGGCTGCTGTGTTCGTCATACCGGTACGGTAAAACCTGACATTGATGTGAGAATCAAGTCCGAAATCGAAATGCGAGGTCGCGGATGCGAATCGGGGAACTGGCACAGCGCACCGGGGTCAGCGAGCGTTCGCTGCGGTACTACGAGCAGCAGGGGCTGCTCGCGGCCGACCGCACGTCCGGCGGGCACCGAGACTATCCCGAACGCGCCGTGGACCGCGTCATCCACATCCAGGAACTGTTCGCGGCCGGACTCAACAGCAAGAAGATCGCGCAGCTGCTGCCGTGCATGCGCGATTCCGACGGCGGCGCCAACGAATACGCGACCCCAGAACTGGTGACCGCACTGACGATCGAGCGCGATCGAATCAACCGCACCATCACCGATCTGCTCCGCTCCCGCGAAGTCCTCGACGAAGTGATCGATCGCGCCGCCGGACGCTTCACACCTGCGTAAATCGCGTATAACCCGCCTCAGCCGCGGGTGTTTCTACTCATGTGCCGGCCCCCGCCGAAGCCGACCATCGAACCATGACTACAGCCATCGATCCGGTGCTGCTCACGCGACTCTCCGGCGAGTTCACCGCCCTCGGCGCGCAAATGGGCGAACTCGGCCGCGACCTCGAGGTGCTGCGCACCCAAGTAGCCACGGAAGTGGCCGCGAGCCAAGCCGTTTCGACCGAACACCCCCAACCCTCCACCAGCCCGACCGCACCCACCCAAGACCCAGCGCACCCGCAGGCAAGAACCCAACCCCCAGACGACAGGCAGCAGCCAACGGATCGTGTCCAGCAGTCGTCAGGTGCTCTGCTCGGCCAAGAAGCATCGATGGCAGCCGCGCAGCCCGCGGAGGCGAGGTCGCAGGCGTGGATTCCGCAGCCGCAGCAGCCGCAGACGGCTCAGTCGCCGCTGACGGGTCCGTCGACTCAGACGGGGCAGACGTTCGGGTCGACACCATCCCCGCAGGGTGGTGGCGGGCAGGGGGCTGTCTATGGTGGGCGGCCGTCGCAGGGGGCCGGGTTCGGTTGGGCTGTGCCGCAACAGCCGGGTTGGGCTGCGGTGCCCCCGCGGGGTGGGCCGCCGCGGCCGCCGGTGCGTAAGCCGGTGGGGACTCCGTGGTGGCAGCGGGAAGGGGTGATCAGCCGGGTGCTGGCGGTGGCCGGTGTCGGTGTGACGCTGGTCGGTGTGGTGATGCTGCTGGTGTTGGCGGCGCAGGCCGGGATCTTCGGTCCGGTGCCGCGAGTTGTCGCGGGCGCGTTGTTCTCGGCGACCCTGGTCGGTGTCGGCATGCGGGTGTTCGGGCGCGCCGGTGGGCGCGTCGGCGGTATCGCATTGGCGGCCACCGGGTTCGCGGGCGCTTACTTGGATGTCGTGGCGGTGACTTCGACTTATGAGTGGCTGCCGCGAGGGGGCGGTCTGGCGTTGGCGCTGGCGATCGCTGCCGGTGGGGTGGCGCTGGCATTGCGGTGGAACGCGCAGGCGTTGGCCGTGCTGGTGGTGGCGGGGGCGGCATTGCTCGCGCCGGTGGTGACGTCGGAATTGGTGCTGCTCAGCTTCCTCATCGTGCTCCAGTTGGCCGGCGTACCAGTGCAATTGGTGAAGGACTGGCCGGCGCTGCATATCGTCCGCACCATGCCCGCGGTGCTGGTGACGCTGCTGTACGTCATGATCGCCGGCTTCGATTCCGCGCAGCGGGACCGCGTGCACTGGGTGCTCGCCGCGGCGATCGCCGTCGCACTGATCGGTCTGGCCGGTGCGCTTCTGGTGGGACGCAAGCGTCCTCAAGACCTCACTGCCACAGTCGCTTTCGCGATCTCGACCATTCCGCTGCTGGCGGCCGTGGCCCTGTTCGACCGCCTGCCGAGCATGCTCATCGCCGGTACCACTGCCGCGGTGCTGACAACTGTCGCCACGCTCGCGATGCTGCCGAAACTTCGTACGGTGACGCGTATTCCGGCACACACCGGAATCGCCGCCGCGGTCACGGGCGCCTTCGCGCTGCTAGAAGTCTGTGTCCAGGCAACCCAGGTGCAGACCGCCCCGATCGCCTTGTTCTTGGTCGCCATCGGCTACCTCGGTGTCGCCGGCCGGCAGCGCAATCGCGTCGCCGCGGGTATCGGCGGGGTCTTCGCCGTACTGGGCGCGCTCACCTTCGTCGACCGGGTCAACCCGAAAACCTTGGCCACACAACGGCTCGCGGAGAAATATTTGGATCTCCCGACAGCCTTGGCGGCGGTGCTCGGACTGGCCGCGCTCGCGGTGGCGGTGTGGGGCTTGCGCCGGGCACCGGCCTCGAGCAAGGACGACACCGGGCAGTCGAT
The DNA here is from genome assembly GCF_017875645.1 of Nocardia goodfellowii. Classification (NCBI taxonomy): domain Bacteria; kingdom Bacillati; phylum Actinomycetota; class Actinomycetes; order Mycobacteriales; family Nocardiaceae; genus Nocardia; species Nocardia goodfellowii. Next base: position 1,570,695 of record NZ_JAGGMR010000001.1, read on the forward strand.
GCTGTGGATCGCCGCGAGCGCCGCCGGTCTCTACGCGGTCACCGCGGCGACGGTCTCGATCGGTGTGGCCACCGGCGCCACCGACGGTTTCGTCATCGGTCACAGCGCCGCGACCATTCTCTGGATGGTCGCCGCGACGACGGCCCTGCTCTACGGACTGCGCAATCTCGCTCGCGCGAGGGCGGTAGCGAAGGTCGCGCTGGGATCGGGTCTGCTCGTCACCGCGGCCGCGCTGGCCAAACTGTTCCTGTTCGACCTCGCCACCCTCGACGGCCTCATCCGGGTTGCCGCCTTCTTGGTGGTCGGCGTGCTGCTCCTGCTGGCGGGCACCCGATACGCCCGCGCTTTCGCCGAGGCCGGTACCCGCGACGACGCTCGATCATCCTGACCTGCAACGAAAAAGGCCCGTCCAGCTGGACGGGCCTTTTCTTGTGCGACTTACTCTTCCTCGCGGCGGCGGAGCAGTTCGTTCACGCTCACCGTGCGCCCGTCCCCACCGGCATGGCGGCCCGGCTCGGTATCGGCGATCCGCCGGCGCGACGAACGCAACTCGGCCATCCAGTTCTCGATGCTGCTGCGATTGTCGTCCGGAGGCGGGTCGGCAGCGGGCTCGGATGCGGCATGGTGCGTGGGCCGGTGCTCCTCCGGCTCAGGCGTGAACGGCTCCGTATTCGCCGGTTCCGGCACGGGCGGCACCGTCCGCGACACCTCCGGAGTCGGCACCGGAGGCGCCACGCGCGGCCGGGTCGGGTCCGGAGCGGGCGGCATCGGCGCGGGCGGCCGGGGCGGTTCGCCCTGCTGAGTCTTGGGCGGCAGAATCCGCGGCCGACGCGGCGGCGGGGCCGGCGGCACCTTGTCCAAGCGCTGGGTCGGGGCTTCCGCCTCGATTTCCGCGACCGTGCGCGGGCGGCGCGGGGACTTCGGCGGGCGCTGACCGTCCTCCAGGACCGGCATCACCATGGTGACGGGATCGGTGACCGGGGTGGTTTTCACCAGGTCGACGAGCTCGCCGCCGCCGGGACGCTCATCATCGAGGATCGGTTCACCGAGCCCGACCTTCTGCTGAATCTTCTTCATCCACTTCGGCGCCCACCAGCAGTCGTCGCCGAGCAGCTTCATGGTCGCGGGCACCAGCAGCATGCGCAGAATCGTGGCGTCGATCAACAGCGCCGCCACCATGCCGTAGGCCAGGTACTTCATCATCACCAGGTCGGAGAACGCGAACGCGCCGACCACCACGAGCAGGATCAGCGCCGCGGCGGTGATGATGCGTCCGGTCTGCGCGGTGCCGATGCGGACCGCTTCGGTGGTGGACGCGCCCTGTGCGCGCGCCTCCACCATGCGCGACAACAGGAACACCTCGTAGTCGACCGAGAGGCCGTACACCACCGCGATGATCAGCACCAGGATCGGTGACATGATCGGCTGCGGGGTGAAATTCAGCAGACCGGCGCCGTGACCGTCGATGAAGATCCAGGTCAGGATGCCGAGCGTGGAGCCGAGGCCGAGCGCGCTCATCAGCGCGGCCTTGATCGGCAGCACCAGCGAACCGAAGGTCAGGAACATCAGCAGCATGGTGACCAGCAGCACCAGGCCGATCATCATCGGCATGCGGTCGACCAGCGCCTCGATACTGTCCCGGGTTATCGCGGGCGTGCCGCCGACATACATCTGCACGTCGTCGGGCAGGGACAGCTCACGCAGGTAGTCGATGGTCGGGTCGTAATTCTCCGAGTCGGCCAGGGTCGCGGTGGTGCGGTACACGTTCGGATCGCTCTGGGAACGCGAGGGCACCTCGAACTGACCGGCGAGACCGGGTGCGGCGTTGGCTTCCTTCCACACCTTGCCGACGTTGCTGCTGTTCGGGGAGACGAAGATCAGCATGATCGGGTCGGTCTTGCGCAGCGGGAAGATCTCGTCGAAGTGCTGTTGCGCGAGCCGGGTCGTATTGTCCGGCGGCAGATAGCGTTCGTTGATACCGCCGAACGCCAAGTTCTTCACCGGGATGATCAGCAGCAGCAGAATGATGGTGATCGGGACCGCGATCTTCAGCGGATGCTGCATCACCCAGCGGGTCTGCCGCCCCCAGAAGCCGTTCTCCACTTCTTCGGCGGTCTTGGTCTTGCGCATGAACTTGAGCCCCAGCCAGTCCACCCGCTTGCCGAGCACGGCGAGCATCGCGGGCAGGATGGTGATCGAAGTCAGCGCGGCCAGGGTCACCGTGGCGATGGAGCCGTAGGCGATCGACTTCAGGAAGCCCTGCGGGAACAGCAGCAGGCCCGCGAGGCTGGCCACGATCATGGTGGCGGAGAAGACGACGGTGCGTCCAGCGGTCATGACGGTCCGGCGGACCGCGGCTTTGGTGTCGTAGCCCTCGGCGAGTTCTTCGCGGAACCGGCTGACGATGAACAGGCCGTAGTCGATGGCCAGACCGAGACCGATCATCGAGACGATGTTCCCGACGAAGTTGTTCACCTCGGTGAATTTGGTCAGGAACATGATGATGCCGTTGGCGCCGAGGATGGTCAGGCCGCCGATGATCAGCGGGAGCGCCGCGGCGACGATGCCGCCGAAGATGAAGAACAGCAACAGCGCGACCGCCGGGAAGGCGATGACCTCCATGCGTTTGGAGTCGTGCGCGATGGTGTCGTTCAGCGTGCCCGCGACCGCCTGCAGGCCGGCGACCTCGGTGTCGATACCCGCAATGCCGAACTTGTCCTTGACCACCCGGTAGTTGCGCACCATGTCGGTGTCGTTGTCACCGACGATCGCGATGGACGCGAAGGTGTACTTCTTGTCCTTGGACCCGAACAGCGAGGGCTGGGCCGGACCGGTTTCGGTCTGCCAGTAGGCGCCGTTGATCTTGGCGATCTGACCCGGGTAGTCCTTCGGCAGCGAATTGAGGCTGGTGAGGACCTTCTGCTTGAACTCGGGGTCGTCGATCGTCTTGCCGGCCGGGGCGGCGTAGAGCACCAGCACGTCGCTGTTGTGATCACGCCCGTAGGAGGCGTCCGCCAGCCGTGCCGCGTGGGTCGACTCCGAGGTCGGATCGTCGAACCCGCTGGAGACGAGATGGTCGGCCACGCCGAGGCCGTAGAAGCCCAACGAGAGCAGGGCGGCCGCGACCAGCCCGATGACGGAATAGCGCAGCCGGTAGACCAGATCGCCCCAGCGTGTGAACACTAAGCGACTCCTTGAGCGGGGCGAGAGGTGAGCAGTGCGGACAACGGCCGGAACGGCTGCAGCCAAGCACCCTCGTCGGGCAGCGACTCGAGGCTGACCCGTGGCAATGGTTCACGGAACACACCCGGGATGTCCTCGAGATCGATGAACTCGAGGGTATCCGATGTGACGGCCCAACTCGCGTGCTCGCGGAACCCCAATACTTGTACGGGGATGCCGTGTGCGGCAAGTTTTTCCAGGGGTTCGCGGAAGGCCTGGCCGTCCGCGGACGCGACCATGATGCCGGCCAGTCCGGCGCCGCGGCTGCGTAGTTCGATGTGGGCCAGCATGTCCGCGTCGACATCGGAGTCCTCGTCGACTTTCGGCTTGGCGAAAACCGCGTAGCCGACATTGCGCAGCGCCTCCACCCACGGCCGCACCACATCGGCGGTGCCGGGCGCGATATTGGTGAAGACGGTGGCTTCCGGTTCCACCCGGGTCTGGCTGCCGACGGACAGTTCGGCGGTGCGGGCGAGCAGCCAGCGGCCCAGCGCGTCGAAACGCGGGCGGTAGGCGGCGGTCGGTCTGCCGCCGAGGATGGCGCCGAGGCCCATGTCCAGATTCGGCGCGTCCCAGACGAGCAGGACCCGGCGCACGTCCGGTGTCGAGACGCTCAACACTTCGGGGCCCTGCACCTCCCCGGCAACATCGGTGACCTCGGAGGCCAACTCACTGGCGATCATCATTCGATCTTGCCCCATATGAACTCGGTGATGGCGCTTCCGGCGCGTTGTGCCTTGCCTTCGAATTTCGTGACGGGGCGGTCGAACCCGATCGGCGCGGTGTCGCGATGCTCGGCGCTGACGCCGCCGGTAGCCTCGTTCAAGCCGGTGAGCTGCGGTTCTCCGGCTCCCACCGCGGCGATCCACTCCGCGTAATCGGCATGGTCGGTAGCGACGTGCAACACACCTCCGGGCCGCAGGCGGCTGGCGATGAGCGACAGGGTGGCGGGCTGCAGCAGTCGGCGTTTGTGGTGGCGCGCCTTGGGCCACGGGTCCGGAAAGAAGACGCGCACACCGGTAAGCGAATTCTCGGCAATCATATTTTCCAGCACGTCGACGGCATCGCCGCGCAGCAACCGGATATTGCCGATGTCCTCGCGTTCGATGCGCTGCACGAGCTGGGCCAGGCCTGGCTGGTACACCTCGATGCCGATGAGGTTCAGGTGCGGTTCGGCCTGGGCCATCTCGGCGGTGGCCGTGCCGGTGCCGCAACCGATCTCGATGACCAGCGGTGCGGAGCGGCCGAACCAGGCGTCGGCGTCGAGCGGTTCGTCACCGACCGGGCGGCCGATCCGGGGCCACATGCGGTCCCAGGACGCTTGCTGATTCGGGGTCAGCGCGCCGCGGCGGGAGCGGAAACTGGTGACCCGCGGGTAGAGGCGGGAGCCGGTGGTGGAGCGTCGTCCGGCTTCGAGGGGGACCGCGGCTGTGGACGGCCCCGGAACCGACTCGTCAGTATGGTTAACGGCGTCGTTCACGCGTCCATTGTCCAGCATCGTGTCAGGGGGACGCTAAGCGAACCCCGGGGAGCGCCTCGAGCGGCGTAATTCAGGCCGCGCGTTCTCGCTGTAGCCGCGGGGCGGACGGGGTCTCCGAGCGCAGCGGCTGCCCCAGCACCACGCGTGCCGCGGTGGACGCCATCTCCAGCAGGCCACGTATTCCGGCGGGGGAGGCGAGGACCGACCAGACGGTGGTATCGGTGTTGGCGGTCGCGGGCGCCCCGGCCAGCCGGTCGGCCAGCCAGCCGAGGGTGATCGGGGTATGCAGCACCAGCATGGAGAAGTGCTCGCTGAGCCGGTCGCGCACATAGGTGACGTGCGCGCCGCCGTCGCGATAGCGCGTCACCTGGCCATCGACGCCGTCCATGTGGATGATCTGGTCGTGCACCGGTTGCACCACCAGCAGCGGACAGGCCGGGGTCGAGTTGCCCAGGCGCAGATCGTCGAACATGGTCTTGAACTCCGGGCTGTCGAGCATCTGCTCCAGCGGCTCGCCGGTGAGGAAGTCGCCGAGCCGCTGATTGGCGAGCCCGACGATCGAGCCGACCGGGGTGGAGTTCTCCGCATGCGTGACGAACTTCTGCCCTTCCGCGGTGAGCCCTTCACGGACCACGGCGCCGAGGGCGGGGTAGAGCTTGTGCAGGGCGGCGATGACGACGGCGGGCAACCCGGCGTACGCGGTTCCGTTGAGCCGCAGGAAAACCTGGCCGGGGTCGCCGACCGGCGCGCCGAGCACCGCGCCGACGAGATTGAGCTCCGGCGCGTAGGTCGGCGCCATCTCGACCAGCCACGAACTGGCCATCCCGCCGCCGGAGTAACCCCAGGCCGCGACCTGAGTGCCCGAATGCAGGCCGAGCGGCGCGAAACTCAGTGCGGCGCGCACGCCGTCGAGTGCGCGGTAGCCGGGTTCGCGGGGCGCGCCGAAATTGCCGTGCGGCCCTTCGTGATCGGCGATGGATACCGCCCAGCCGCGGCGCAGCGCGTTGGCGACCAGCAGCCATTCGAACTGGGTGACCGCGCCGATCGCCCGCGCGCCGCGGCGCAAAGCGTAAGAGGGCGCGCATTTTTCGGTGACCGCGTCCATCGCGGTCTGGAACGCGAGCAGCGGGCGTTCCTCCGCCGGGTCCGTGCCCGCGGGCAGCAGGACCGTGGTGACGGCGGCCTCCGGCGTGCCGTGCATATCGGTGCTGCGGTAGAGCAGTTGCCAGGCCGAAACCTGCTGCGGCACCACACCGAACAGCGCGAGCTCGATCTTGCGGCTGCGCAGCACGGTACCGGCGGGCCGGTTCGCGAAGCCCTTGGGCGGCCGGTGGAACGGGTCCGCGCTGGGCAGGGGCGGCGTCTTGCTCGTCAGCAGCTGGGCCGAATTCAGCAGGATCTGGGCGGAGTTCACCAAGATCTGCGCCGAGTTCAGCACCACCTGGGCGGCGTTGCCGCGCGCGGGCTCCGCGCTGATCCGATGCCGGCGCATGCGCTTCGGCGCGGTCTGGGTAATGGCGTCGCTGCTCATCACGACCTCCCCGCCCGCCCGGGTGGACGGACTCTGTGTATATATCGGACCAGCTTCGATGGGTGTTCCGCAGATCGCGCCGAAAAGTGCATATTGTTCGAAATCGGCTGGTACGCACCGTTACTCATGCTGATCTTCTTGCAGAGTATGGGAGTGCGGTGTATCTGTGAACCCTGGTTATAGGACGCGCGGGCGGCACTAGACTGCGCCCATGAACTCACCGACGGTGTTCATCACCGGTGCGGCCGCGGGCATCGGCCGGGCCACGGCTCTGCTTTTCGCTGCGCAGGGCTATCAGGTCGGCGCGTACGACATCGACGAAATCGGCCTCTCCCGCCTGGCCGCGGCCATCACCGAGGCCGGTGGCGCGGTGCGGACCGGCGTGCTGGATGTGACGAACGCCACGCAGTGGGCCGAGTGCCTCGCCGAATTCCACGGCGCGACCGGCCGGCTCGACATCTTGATCAACAACGCGGGCATCCTGCGCTCCGGCGCCTTCGAGGACATCGAACCCGCCGTGCACCGCGCCGTCATCGAGGTCAACGTCGTCGGCGTCATCAACGGCACGCATGCCGCGTTCCCGTTTCTACGGGACACCCCGGGCGCGCAGGTAGTGAATCTCTGTTCGGCCTCGGCGATCTACGGCCAGCCCGAACTCAGCAGCTACGGCGCCTCCAAGTCCGCGGTCAAGAGCCTCACGGAGGCCCTGGATCTGGAATGGGAACGCCACGATATCCGGGTGCTCGCGATCTGGCCGCTGTTCGTCGCCACCGCCATGGTGGACGGCGTGCGGACCGGTACCACGCAATCCCTCGGCGTTCATCTGACCGCCGAAGACGTGGCGGCCGGCATCTGGGCGGCCGTCAGCACACGCGGCCGGCTGCCGAAGGTGCACTACGAGATCGGCGCCCAGGCCAAACTGCTGGCCGCGGCGGGCAAGTACGCCCCGAACTGGGCCACCCGCACGGTCAACAAATACCTGGCCAAACGCTGAACCAAGCGCGTGCGCCGGCCCTGCGTCTGACAGAATTGCGCAGCGAGAAGGGGGATGGAGCCTTGCCGACAGCGACCGAATTCAATGGGCAACCGCGCGAGCGCGGAGTGCCGACACGGGAACAGGATCAGCTCGATCAGCTGCTTGTCCACTTGCAGGCGTCTGGGGCGGATCCCCAGATCGGGTACCACGCCGGCGTCGCGGTGAATTCCTGGCGCCGGCCGCCGCGGATCCAGGTCACCGGCCGGGCACACGCGGGCCGGACGACGGTGCTGCACGCGCTGGCGCTGATGTCGGCCGCGGAGACCGGACCGGTGGACGAGCCGGGGCAACCCGATCCGGTGATCGACGCCGATCTCGTCGTCTACGTGCTGTCCGGTTCACCGTTGCCCGCCGATCGCCGGATTCTGGACGCGTTGCCGCCGGAGCGCACCGTCGTCGTGCTGAACAAGGCCGACGCCATCGGCACCCGCTGGGCCGACGCCGTCTTCGCCGCCGACCAGTACAGCCGGGAGCTGGGGATCGTGGTGCTGCCGGTGGTCGCCTCGCTGGCCGTGCGCACCCGCGCCGGTGCGGTGTCCGATCCGGAGCTGGCCACGCTGCGCCGGCTGGCCGAATCCGGGGATCCCACGTTGACGCTGTCCTCGGATCTGTTCACCTCGCCGGCCCTGGGCCCGGATGTGGCCGAGCGCGAACAACTTCTGGAGCGCTGGGATTTCTACGGCATCACCTGCGCGCTGAGCGCGCTGCGCCGCGCACCCGAACTGTCCGGGCACCAGATCCTGCAGATCTTGCACGCGGTCAGCGGCATCGACCCGCTGCATCGCCTGCTCCATCGCCGGTACGAGCAGGTCACCGCGTTGCGCGGGGGCGAGATGCTCGACGAACTGGCGCGCCTCGCGGCCCGCGCGGTCCCCGGCGTGCACGGCCGGGCGCGCGATTTGATCGAGGGCTACCTGGACAGCGACGACGCGATGTGGACCGCGCTGTGCGCGGGTGTGGCCAACCCGTCCGTCGCCCATCTCGCCGCCGGTTACCCCTCGCCCGCGCCCGCCGACGCCGACGACGCGTTGCACCGGGCCGCGCGTTGGCGCGCGGTCGTCTCCAGCGACATGTCCCCGGCTGCCCGGCGCGCGGCGTTGCGCGCGCACAACGGCTACGTCCGGCTATGGGAGCGAATGAGCAGTGCCGGACTCTGAGCAACCGGATTCGGCGCGGCGGGCGAGGAGGCCCGCTGTGTCCCCGGTTGATTCGCCGACCGAGACCTTGCCCGCCGAGGTGGAGAAGGTGGTCGCGCGCTGGAACCCGCAGGGCGCGGCACTGCTGAAGGCGATGCGGTCCGGCGGCGGTGCGGCGACGGTGACTCTGATCGGTCCGGACGACGCCAACACCACGCTGCTGCGCACCGAGTTGGCGCGGTTCGAACCGCGGGTCGACCTCACCGACCCGATGCCCGACTCCGGCGCGGCGGTGGAGAGCACCTCGCCCGCGGGTATGGCCCCGAACACGGTCGTGCTGGTCCTGCTCGACGCGGGCAACACCCTCGGCACCGGCACGCTCGAGCTCTTGCGCCGCCTGCGGGCCGACGACATCCGAATCCTGCTCGCCATGAACGCCATCCACGCCTACGGCGACTGGCGTTCGGTGCGGCAGCACAATCAGGAACTGCTCGCCGCCCACGGTTACGGCGAACTGGACATCCTGCCGGTCTCGGCGAAACTCGCCGCCGCCGCCCGCGCCACCGACGACGCCAGCCTGCTGGACCGCTCGGGCCTCACCGCCCTGCACGCCGAACTGACCGCCGCGGCCACCGGCGCTCCGGGTGACGGCCGGTTCGCGGCGGTCACCACCCGTGTTCTCACCGATACGCGGCAACGCATCGTGGGCCAGGTCGAGAAGCTGCGCGCCGCCACCGAGGTGGACCGCTGGCGCGTGGAACGCGCGACGCTGCTCGCCGGCCGGGACGGCGGTCGCGCCGGGGTGATGGCCGCGTTGCGCGGTCAGTTGCATCTGGCTCGGGTCGATCTGATGACCGAGGTCGGTTCGCAGATCCGCTCCCTGCATGTCGCCGCGCGCGCCGAGCTCGACCGACTCCGCCCGAAGGAGCTGGACGCCTACCCGGACCGTCTGCAACAGTCGGTGACCGAACTGACCGGCGCCCTGGACCAGCAGATCGACCGCCGGCTGTCCGCGCTCGTCGATCGTCTGGAGGGCACCGCCGGATTGCGGCATCTACGCCGCGATCCGGCCCCGCGGGTCGGTCCGGATCCCGAGCCTCGGCATCGAGGTGTCGAAGATCACTTGATGGTCGCCCTGGGTGCCTCGGCCGGTGTCGGTCTCGGTCGCCTGCTGGTGGCTCCGCTGGCTTTGGTGCCGGCTCTGGATTTCGCCAGCATTCCGGTGACGCTGCTGCTCGGCGGCCTGGTCGCGTGGTGGGTGGTGCGGGCGCGCCGGCAAGTCGCCGACCGCGCTCATGTCCGGCAGTGGATGGCCGACGCCCTGGTCAACGTCAAGGCTCAGCTCGAACAACGGGTCGCCACGGCACTGGTGGAATCGGAAACCGAGCTGGCCGACCAGGTGGTACGCGCCAGCGCCGCGCGCATCCTCGAAACCGACCGCCGGGTGGCCGAATTGGAGGCCAGAATCCGCCGTGCGGGCGCGGAACAGCCCGGGCAACTCGCCGCGTGCAAACGGGACGTGGACACGCTGGATCAGCATCTTCGCCCTGTTGATCCGGCCTAAGAGTGGGTAATAAGACAGCACCCGATTCCGTACTGGTCGTCATACCGCGTTAACCTCTAAGCAGGAACCTGGGCGTCCGCTTCGTCCTTGTACGCCGCTCAGCCGGGGCGCGCTTTACGACTGGTCGTAGCGGGAGCCTTCACCGCCAATGGTGGCGCTTGGTGTGTTCGCGCTGGTCACAGGCCCGCCGTAGCGACTGCTCGCAGGTCGCTGGAAACGGTCGGCCAGGGCGGGCGTCTACACCTCGAGCCGCCCATCTCAGGAGAGTTTTCATGACCTCAGCGACCATTCCTGGTCTGTCCGACGGAAACGCGCCCACCGCGCACCGCGAACTGCTCGCCTGGGTACAGGAAGTCGCAGAGCTCACCCAGCCGGAGCGGGTGGTCTGGGCGGACGGTTCCGACGCGGAGTGGGATCGACTAACCGCTCAACTCGTCGAAGCGGGCACCTTCAAGAAGCTCGACGAGAAGAAGCCGAACTCGTTCCTGGCGCTCTCCGATCCCTCCGATGTGGCGCGTGTCGAATCCCGCACCTACATCTGTTCCAAGTCCGAAGCCGACGCCGGCCCGACCAACAACTGGGTCGATCCCGCCGAGATGCGCGCCACCATGACCGAGCTGTATCGCGGCTCGATGAAGGGCCGCACTTTATATGTGGTGCCGTTCTGCATGGGCCCGCTCGGCGCCGAGGATCCCAAGTTGGGCGTCGAACTCACCGACTCCGAGTACGTCGTGGTGTCGATGCGCGTGATGACCCGCATGGGCGCCGCCGCGCTGGAGAAGCTGGGCACCGACAAGCCGTTCGTGAAGTGCCTGCATTCGGTGGGCGCGCCGCTGGCCGAGGGTCAGGCCGATGTGCCGTGGCCATGCAACGACACCAAGTACATCACCCACTTCCCCGAGGACCGCGAGATCTGGTCCTACGGTTCCGGTTACGGCGGCAACGCACTGCTCGGCAAGAAGTGCTACTCGCTGCGTATCGCCTCGGCGATGGCGCACGACGAGGGCTGGCTGGCCGAGCACATGCTCATCCTCAAGCTCATCTCCCCGGAGAACAAGGCCTACTACATCGCCGCGGCGTTCCCGTCGGCCTGCGGTAAGACCAACCTCGCGATGCTCCAGCCGACGGTTCCCGGCTGGCGCGCGGAGACCCTGGGCGACGACATCGCCTGGATGCGGTTCGGCGCGGACGGCCGCCTGTACGCGGTGAACCCGGAGTTCGGTTTCTTCGGCGTGGCGCCCGGCACCAACCACAGCTCCAACCCGAACGCGATGGCCACCATCGACGCGGGCAACACCGTCTACACCAATGTCGCGATGACCGACGACGGCGATGTCTGGTGGGAGGGCCTGGAGGGCGAGCCCGATCACCTGATCGACTGGAAGGGCAACGACTGGTACCGGCGGGACACCGAAACCCTCGCCGCGCACCCGAACTCGCGGTACTGCACGCCGATGTCGCAATGCCCGACGCTGGCGCCGGAGTGGGACGACCCGCAGGGTGTGCCGATCTCGGCGATCCTGTTCGGCGGTCGCCGCAAGACCACCATCCCGCTGGTGACCGAGTCCTTCGACTGGGAGCACGGCGTGTTCATGGGCGCCACCATGTCCTCGGAGCAGACCGCCGCGGCCGAAGGCAAGGTCGGCACCGTGCGTCGCGATCCGATGGCGATGCTGCCGTTCCTCGGCTACCACGTCGGTGACTACATGAACCACTGGATCACTCTCGGCAAGAACGCGGACGCGAACAAGCTGCCGAAGATCTTCTACGTCAACTGGTTCCGCCGGGGCGACGACGGCCGCTTCCTGTGGCCCGGGTTCGGCGAGAACTCCCGCGTGCTGGAGTGGATCGTCGGCCGCATCGAGGGTTCGTCCGGCGCCGAATCCACCGCCATCGGCCATGTGCCGCACGCCGCCGACATGGATCTGGAAGGCCTGGACGTGGACGCCGCCGACGTCGACGAGGCGCTCGCGGTGAATGTCGAGGAGTGGCGCAAGGAGATCCCGATGATCGAGGAGTGGTTCGAGTTCGTCGGCGACAAGCTGCCGTCCGGCGTGCGCGACCAGTTCGAGGCGCTGAAGCAACGCCTCGGCTGACCCGCGCCTGAAACGCCGACCGCCCGCACCGTTTCCGAACGGTGCGGGCGGTTCTCTTTGCCGGACAAGGGCTTTGTCGGCGGGTCCTACCTGCCGATCCCGGCCGAATGCCCGTTGTGCGAGGTTTGCCAGAAGCTGTCTTATGCTGGCGTCGATCCGTCAATGACGCCTGTCCAGTCCGGATGCTGACAGATAGCTATCGGCCTGAACTGCTTCCTATCGAGAGGTGGTTTCCCGCATGACCGATCTGGAGTCCGGCGGACCGCGGACCCCGATGGTGACAGATTCGGAGCTGACCGGCGTGAGCACGCCGCTGCGCCGGGCCGCGGGACGGCTGGAGGCGGTGCTGCCGCCCGGCTGGCGGGTGGAGGTGGTCGACCCGCAGACCCCGGACGGTCAGCCCGCCTTACGCGTGGTGATGCCGGATTAGCCGGTCCAGCCGAGCGGCATCAGCAGCGACTTCTGCTCGCAGAACGCGTCGATGCCCTCCGGGCCGTTCTCGCGGCCGAGGCCGGAGTTCTTGTAGCCGCCGAACGGCGAACTCGGGTCGAAGGCGTACCAGTTGATCGCGTAGGTGCCGGTGCGCACCTTGGCCGCGATCTCCGCGCCGTGCTCGATATCGCTGGTCCACACCGAACCGGCCAGGCCGTACTGCGATTCGTTGGCGATCGCGATGGCCTCCTCCTCGGTGTCGTACCGGATCACCGCGAGGACCGGTCCGAAGATCTCCTCCTGCGCGATGGTGGACTTGTTGTCCACATCGGCGAAGATCGTCGGCTCGACGAACCAGCCGCGGTCGACGCCCTCGGGCCGGCCGCCGCCGAGCACCAGGCGCGCGCCCTCTTCCTTGCCCTTGGCGATGTAGCCCTCGACGCGCTCGCGCTGCGCCTCCGAGATCAGCGGGCCCAGTTGCACACTCGGGTCGGTGGGATCGCCGACCTTCATGGTCCGTACGTGCTCGACGAGCGCGTTGAGGATCTCGTCGTAGCGGCTGCGCGGTGCGAGGATGCGGGTCTGGGCGACGCAACCCTGACCGGAGTTCATCAGCCCGGAGAAGGCGAGTTGCGGGATGGCGGAAGCCAGGTCCGCGTCCTCCAGGATGATCGCTGCGGACTTGCCGCCGAGTTCCAGTGAGACCGTCTTGAGTTGTCCGGTAGCGATAGCTCCGATTTTGCGACCGACCGCGGTGCTGCCGGTGAAGCTCACCTTGTCGACGCCGGGATGCGAGACCAGGTACTCGGCCACCTCGGCCTCGGCGGGCAGCACCGAGAGCACGCCCTCGGGCAGCCCGGCGTCGGTGAAGATGTCGGCGATCATGTTGGCGGTCAACGGAGTCAGCGGCGCGGGCTTGAGCACCACGGTGCAGCCCGCGAGCAGCGCCGGGGCGAGCTTGTTGACGGCGAGGAACAGCGGCACGTTCCAGGCGGTGACCGCCGCGACGACGCCGCGCGGTTCCCGCGAGACCCGGGTGGTGCCGAACATGCCGGTGCGGGTCTCGCTCCACGGGAACGACTTCGCCAATCCGGCGTAGGTGTCCAGGGCCGCGGTTGCCGGAATCTGGTTGAGCATCATGGCGAACATTTGCGGTGCGCCCATTTCCGCGGTCAGGGCGGCGACCAGGTCGGCGGAGCGTTCCTCGATCAGGCGGGCGGCGCGGGTGAGAACCTGTGCGCGCTCCTCGGGCGGGGTCTGGGGCCACGGCCCGGAATCGAAGGCCTGCCGGGCAGCGGCGACCGCGGCGTCGACGTCGGCGCGTTCGACCACCGGGACGCTGCCCACCGGCTCGACCGTGGCCGGCGAGAGGACCTGGAGGCGCTCGGAACTGGTTGGCGCGGTCCAACGGCCGCCGATGAACAAGCTGTCGTAATGCATGGGAACACGTTACAGTTTTGCGGCCCGCTTGTCTGTAACATGTTTCAGTTTTCCGGCACGCCGTAGTCCTGAGCTGCGTGAATTCCAACCTGTCGGTTCGCTTCTCGGAGAACGCACTATTGCGTTCTGTTGCTGGAGGGAGGATGCTGATAGCTACTGATCAGCTCGCTCGATTCTCGGAACCGAATGCAGGGGAGACGAGTTATGGCGGTGCAAGTAGTCGGACGCTCGGTAATGACCAGCGACCAGACTCGACATCAAGCTAGAAGCGTGGGCAGCGGCGGGTGGGTGGTGTCCTTCCTACCGGGTCGCACGCTGACAATCGAGCAGGCCACGGCCGCAATGCAAGCGGCGGAGGTGATCGCGTACGTCAGGTCGCTGGCTGATCAGGTCGGCCTCACGACATTGGAGGCGGTCGGCCTCGCGATGCAGGAATCCCCTTGGAACGAAACGGTTCCCGATAGCACCTGTGCCAGGCGCAGCTGGCGTCGCGGCTGGCTGGAGAAGTAGAGCTATTTCGTCGCCACCACGACAAGATTGCTCACCAATAACTCCCTGATCAGCGGGATTCGCACCAACCACCAAGCCCAGCTCGGGTGGTAACGCGGAAACAATGCCCGCACGTCAGCGGATGTGGCCGACGCCCAACGCAATCCATCGGCCGCACCCACGGCGAACAGGGATGTCCCGAAACGATTCTTCGGCTCCCGGCCATGCATCCTCCGGTACCGCCTGGCCGCGTACTCCCCACCGAGGTAATGCCAGGGACCGGTCTCATGACCACCGAACGGGCCGTGCCACACCGTGTACGACAACACGATCAGGCCGCCGGGCTTCGTCACCCGCACCATCTCGTCGGCCATCAACCACGGATCCGGCACGTGCTCAGCCACATTCGACGAAAAGCAGATGTCTACGGCGTCGTTCCGGAACGGCAAGGCCATTCCGGAACCACGCACCGCACCCGCCACCGACAGTCCGGCGGCATGCATCTCCGACGGATCCGGTTCCACGGGGATATATCTGGCGCCGGTGCGCGCGAACTCGTCGGCGAAGTATCCGGGTCCGCCTCCGACGTCGAGAACCGTCGCGCCCGCGAGGTCCCGGCCCGTGATGTCCTGATAGAAATCCGCGATCATCGCGGCGCTGTCCGCGGCGATACCGCCGTAGAACACGGCCGGATCGGACTGCTCGAACCGGAAACTGCTGAGCAACCGCCACGATCGGCGCAGCGTCGCGCGCCGCGCGAACCGCGACGACGGACGCCACCCTGGCAGCGGTCCCGTCACTTCGGCAGGCGTGATGTCAGCTCTCGGCACGACGGCGAGTCTCGCATAACCGGCGTACCCCGCCCTCGCCCAGTACCCGGGCCCGGCGCGGCGACGAGGCGGGCCCGGCCGGTGCGCACCGCCGGGCCCGCGGATCGTCAGCCGATGCCGCTGGAGGCGCCGCTGCCGGTCGAGGTCGACGAGGCGATGAGGGCGAGGATCATGCCGAGCAGGCCGTCCAGATCGCCGCCCGCGCCGCTGCCGGTTCCGGTGTTGTTGCCGGTTCTCGTTCGTATCGCTTTCATGTGTCCTCCTCATCGATGCCGAGTGCGGTACCCGACCACGCCCGCCGGATTCGGCGGGTGGCGGGAGGTTATCGAAGACAAGGTGTGAAATGTCAGCGTTTCAATGAATTGGCGATGGCGTAATAGCGCCACTGTTTTCGGCGACTGGGCAGGTGGGAGGGTTGCGGCGAGGATGCGGCGCGTTATGGTGTAGCGCGATATCGTGTTCCGGGCCGTCAGTGCGGTCCGCACCCTGACGACCGAGAGAAGCTCCACCGTGCGCGAAGTCCTCCTGCTCTGCTGGCGTGACACAGGGCACCCGCAGGGCGGCGGCAGTGAGCGGTACCTCGAGCAGGTCGGCGCGCAGCTCGCGGCGCGCGGCGTGCGGGTCACGCTGCGGACCGCCCGCTACCCGGGTGCGGCCAAACGGGAACGGATCGACGGCATCGAGATCAGCCGGGCGGGCGGGCGATACACCGTCTATCCGCGCGCGCTCGCCGCGATCGCGCTCGGCAGACTCGGATTCGGCCCCCTGCGCGGTGTGCGGCCGGACGCCGTCATCGACACCCAGAACGGCATCCCCTTCTTCGCCGCCGTCGCCGCCGACGCGCCCTCCGTCGTACTCGTGCACCACGGGCACCGCGAGCAGTGGCCGGTGGCCGGCCGGCTGGTCGGACGGATCGGCTGGTGGATCGAATCCCGGCTGTCCCCGCGCGTGCACCGCGACAACCAATACCTCACGGTTTCGCTGCCGTCGGCCGAGGAACTCGCCACCCTCGGCGTGCAGCGCGAACGCATCGCGGTGGTCCGCAACGGCGCCGAACCGGTGCCCGCCGGCGCACCCACGGGCGCCGCGCAGACCCGCGCCGCGCAACCGCGCGTCGTGGTGCTTTCCCGGCTGGTGCCGCACAAGCAGATCGAAGACGCGCTCCAAGCCGTCGCCCAGCTGCGCGACCGCGTCCCCGGCCTGCACCTCGACGTCATCGGCGGCGGTTGGTGGGCCGAGAACCTGCAAGCCGACGCGGACGCCCTCGGCATCGCCGACGCCGTCACCTTCCACGGCCACGTCGACGAACTCCGCAAACACGAACTCCTCGCCCAGGCGTGGGTGCACGTGCTGCCCTCCCGCAAGGAAGGCTGGGGCCTGGCCGTCATCGAAGCGGCACAGCACGGCGTCCCCACGGTGGGCTACCGCAGCTCCCGCGGGCTGACCGACTCCATCGTCGACGGTGTCACCGGTCTACTGGTCGACGACGTCAACCATCTCACCGAAGCCGTCGGCGAACTGCTCGAGGACGCCGAAGCCCGCACCGTGATGGGCGAGAAAGCCCGCGCCCGCGCCCGCGAATTCTCCTGGGAGCTAACCGGAAACGGCGTGTACGAGGTGCTGGCCGCCGCCGCCCGCGGCGAGCATGTCTCCGGATTGGTCGCCGCACCCGCACGCCAGCTCTGAAACGCTTGCACGCCAAGCGATTCAGCTGCGGTCCACCACCCGCGCGATCAGTCCGTCACGGAACTCGAATTCCGAGCGGCCGGTAAGTTCGATGACGGATCCAGCGGCAGGGCCGTCCGGCACATCGGCGGCGAACCGGCCCCGGTAGGCGATCTCGACCACGGTGACCGGGCCTTCCGTACGCGTCGACAGTACGCGCTGTTCCCGTTCGTCGAACAGCGCTGCGGCGTGCTCGGCCAGGCTCCGGAACTCGGCCACACCGTCGGCCGAAGCTGTCAGCTCAGCACCTGAGTAGTTCTCGAACCGCACATCCGGGGCCAAGAGCGCCATCAGGCCATCGATATCGAACGCGTTGTACGCCGCGATATAGCGGTCGATCAACGCCTGCTCGTCCGTCTCGCCCATCCTCGAAGTATCTCAGCCCCGAAACCTTCCGTCGCCTCCTTTTCTTGGGTGTTCAGCGGTCCCCTCCGCTGATTTCGCTCTGATTTCGCCTGGCTAGACCGGCCGCCAAGCCAACGAAAAGCATTCCAGCCCAGAGGATGTGCGCGGCACCGGCAAGCAAACGTTGTGTCCCTTCGGCTTCGGTGACGCGCGTCCCCGGTACTCGATACAACGCGAGCTCGCTGTCGACGTAAACCGGGTCCAGTTGGGCGATGGTGTTCTTCGATTCGCCGAGCGGGCCCGGCGTGGTGCGCTCGACCAGCACCCAGCCGACGCCCAATGCGGCCAGCTGCTCCGCCGAACCGCCCTGTAGCAGTAGGGTTTCCGCCTGCTGGGCCCGCTTTCCTTCGCCGGAGACGACCGCGCCGCGCACCGGCAGCTCACCGGTCTGGAGTACATCGTTGGGCAGCATTCGTGGAGCGGGATCGAGGACCGGGGCCTTTCCGCTATACGGGAACTTCCGGAACATTCCACCGGGCAGTACGGCTACGTCCCCAGGTCCGTCGACTTTTTCGGCCACGTGCTGCCAGCTGTGTGGATAGTGCACCGGGCGCAACGCGCCCCCGACGCCCCACGCCAGATCGGCGAGCGGGAGAATGAGCAGTGCGATGAAAACCGTTGCGATCAAGGCGGTTCCGGATGGGGACTGCGTCAGTGCGCGATCCGTTGGGTTCCCTCCGTTCGAGCCTTGATCTTTTGATACCGCGCTCGTATGTCTCGACTCTTCGGAGTCCTCGATTCGGCTTGTTGTCCCCAAGGGCTTGGGGATGTCTGTGGACAATTTCCCCAGTCGAGATTTCTTAGCTTCGTCTCGCTGGGCCTCCGGCTCTTTCTCGAATCGGCTCGATTCGGCGCTGCTGCCTATGATTTCGTCACCGTCGGCCGTCCTATCGGACAACCGGCGAGCAAACGCGTGACAGCCCGCAGCGGCGCACAGTGCATAGCCCGGCACAGCCAAGGCGACGTATTTCTGGGTATCACGCAGCAGGCCTGCTCCCGGCACCTGAACCACGAGCCATTCCATGACCTCGCGACCGCACCCCGTGGCCGCCAGTGCGGGCAGCAGCACCGCGCCAACTGCGAGTAGCAGTAGCGCCCTGCGGATCCGAACGCGGCTCGCATCCTGAAAGTGGCCAGGTCGGGGTTTATCGGAGTGCCCGAAGCGCGGTTGCGAGCACCGTCCGCTCCCAGGCCTCGAAGACGTTCCCATGCGGCCGTCGGCGACCGCGCGAACGCCGGTGGCCACGATCGCGAGCAGGACAATGGTGCCGACGAGAGCCAGAAGTGTTGTGCGCGAACCCGGTACGGCGTCGGCATTCCAAATGCCACCGAGCCCGGCCAGGCTGCCGAGGGTGGCCAGCCCCGGTTCGGCGCGAGCGGCGAACGCGGCGATACCGACCGGGTCCGAGGGTTCGGCACCTGCTCCGGAGAGCACGGTCGCCACCAGCCAGGGCGCGCTGGCCAGTGCCAGCAACAGCAGGGTTCCTGGGATCTGGGCCCGCCGGACCGTGACGAGCGCGGTCAGCCCCGCCAGCAGCGCGCCCGTCGGCGTCAACCCCGCCGCCGCGAAGCAGGCGGCCAGCGCACCCCATGCACCGGCAGATCCTGTTGCACCCCACCACCTTCGGGCATCTTCTGCGACCGACGAGCCACCCGGATCGGAACCGCTCGGCGGAGGCTGACTCGCACATCGAAGCCGATAGGCCGCCAGCGCGGTCCACGGCAAAGCCGCGTATCCGGCCAGCAAACTCCAGTGTCCTTGCAGCAGACGTTCGGCGACATACGGATTCCACAACGCGACAGTCGTGGCAACCAGCTGCGGCCCGACGCCGACACGCAGTAGCTCCCGCACCAGCACCGCCGCCCCATAACCAGCGGCCCACAACGCGAGCACCAGAATCGCCTTCACCAACACGCCGCCATCCACAATCGGCGACAACACCGCGAGCACCGCATCCTGCGGCACCGCCCGCGGCGCGGCATCCCCCAACCCGAGCGCCGCATCGGTCACAAACGACCGCGGCGTACTCACCGCATCCCGCAACAGCAAATACCCTGGCCCGAGCAGCGGCCCGACCACAAGCAGCGTCAACCCCGCGCTATACGCAGCCGGAACCAACTTCCGCCACTTCCCCGAGTCACCCACGGCTCGCCACCCTACGTGCCCCCGCCCCCCACCAGCCTCCCCACCGCGACAGGACCACACCCACCCCAGCACCGATCCGCAGTGCCGAACCGCCGAGAACCACCGGGCGCGCGAGCTGCTCGAGGCGCGAGTTCTGAACATCACCTCATCCGAACAGCGCGCTGATCCGCGCTACCGCATGGAGTCGCCATGGTGCGCCGTACCCGCAGTTAAAAGCACTATTTCGCGTTGCGCCGGGGCCTGCGCGTGACGCGCCGCGATCGGCACTGTTCCCGAGGGCTGATGCGGGCTCTGCTTTCCCAGTTGCCCAGGCGGCTTGATCGTCCGAGGCGGGGTGAACGGGACCCTAGGGCCGCGGTTCGGTGGGCGCGGCCGCGGGGTCGAGGCCGGTCAGGAACTTTTCGGCCGCGCGGTGGGAGCCGAGACGGATGAAATCGATGTGCTGGTAGGCGGGGTCGGCTCGGGCGGCTTCGTAGCGGGTGCGGTTGCGGGCGTGGGTGGTCCAGGACCACATGATCACCGAGCGTTCCGGGTCGCGGGAGAGCATGTCTCGGAAACGTTCGCGGTTGCCGTTCCACAGTTCGCGGCGGGTCAGGGCGCGGATGACGGTCCGCTGGATGATTTGCCGCAGGACCAGTGGGCGGGGCAGATCGAACCAGAGCACCGTGTCGGCGTGCTGCCATACGAGGTCGCCCAGTTTGCCGTTGTAGTTGCCGTCGACGACCCACGCGTCCCGGGTGACCTGCGCGGTGACCGCGGCCCGGAACTCGTCCGTGGGCAGGGGAGTCCAGTTCGGCTGGTGGTGGATGGCATCGAGTTCGATGTGGGGAATCCCCAGCCGCTGGGAGATCGCGCGCGCCAGCGTACTTTTGCCCGAGCCCGACGTTCCCACGACGGAGATACGGCGCTTCGGAGTCACCAGCGCATTATTCACTCGGGCCTTCGTTCGGCGCGATCGGATTTTCAGGCCACGGCCTCCAGAAGCACGCCGCGCGCGGTGACGTCCCCTGCCTGCCACGGGGCCGTGACATAACCGAGGGCAGCAGCCGGGCGCTGATCCCGCGGGGTGCGGTTGACCCGCACGGTGAGCGGGCGGTCGGGCGCGGTCGCCACTTCGACGGTCGGGTCGATGGCGTCGCTCGCGTTCTGCGCCTGCGCTTGCGCCTTTCCGGTGAGCAGCGCCGCCGCCTGCTCCAGCAGCACCTCATCGGCCGCACCGTCGTAGATCCAGCGTGTGCCCAGCACACCGTGTTCCGAGGTGCCGATCAAAGCGGCCTCCGCTCCCGCGACCGGCTCGCCCCGGTAGGTCATCGGTACGTGGTACGCCGCGACCGGGTCCGCCGTCTCGTCGATCACGATCATGAACTCGATACCGACCTCGCCCGCGGGATCATCGAGGCGGAACCCGCCGGCTTTCCGCAGCACCGGTGCGCCGGCACCGTGATACCACCGCTGCTGCGGCAGCCAGTGCGCCAGCAGTTCCAGCTTGGTCGGTTCCATCGTGGTGTTGTGTACGACAGCCATGCCCTGACCCTAGGCACTCCCGCGCCGGTCGGCCGCCCGAAGCGACCGCACGGTGGGCCGGAGTTTCGGGGTTGCGGCGGTGAGGTGCGACGATGGGGTGTGCCTGCCGTTCGTCGTCTACCCGTGGTCGCGGATTTGACGTTGGTGACAGCCGGGGCGATGACGGCGAATGTCGCGGGCTATCTGTTGCAGGTGCTGGCCAGCCGCTGGCTGGGAGTGTCCGGGTTCAGCGAGTTCGCGAGCCTGCTGGCGGTGCAACTCCTGTGCGCGGTCCCGGCGCTGGCGTTGCAGAACGTGGTCGCCCGGGAACTGGTGCGCGGTGCGAGTGTGCCCGCCCTGCGGCGGTTGCAGTGGCGGTGTGCGGTGATCGTGGCGGTGCTCGCGGCATTGCTGGTGCCGCTGGTGACGGTCGCGCTGGAGGTGAATGTACTCGCCTGTGCCGCCGCTCTCGGCGCCGCGCCCGCCTTGGTGCTGCTGTCCGGTGAGCAGGGAATTCTCCAGGGCAGCAATAGATTCCGGCAACTCGCCCAGGTCCTCGGATTCGCCGGGATCGCCCGCGTCGCCCCCGCGCTGGCGGCGCTGATCCTCGGCGGCGGCACCGCTGCCGCCCTGTGCGCCGCCGCCCTCGGCTTGACGGCAGCGGCGGGATTCGCGCGCTACGTCGCCGGCAGCCGAGCACCCATGGTCGACGTGACCGCACGGCCGTTGCCCCTTGGATCGGCGGAGCCGCCGCAAGAAGGGGCAGCGCCAACCCCCCGCGTAGGCGTTCTCCCGGTGCTGCGGGCCGCGCAGGTGCAGGCGGCACTGATGGCTCTGTCGTCGGCCGACCTGATCGTGGTGCGGATGGTTCTCGGCGATACCGACGACGCCAGCCGATACGCGCTCGGTACCGTCGCCGCGAAGATCGCGTTCTGGTTGCCGCAAGCGGTGGGTGTGGTTCTCTATCCCCGGATGGCGCAGCCGACGCATTCGGCGCGCGCCATCCGGGACGCGCTGGCGGTGCTTTCCGGGATCGGTATCGTCGCCGTCCTCGGTGCGGCGGTCGCGGCTCCGCTGGCTCCGCTGTTCGCGGGTGCGGACTATGCCCCGATTCAGGGCCTGCTGTGGTTGTTCGCGCTGCACGGCGCGATCCTGGCGGTATTGCAAGGGGCGGTGCTGTCGGCGATCGCTGTGGATCGCACCGCGCTGGCGGCGCTGGCGTGGATCGGCCTGGCGGTCGAGGTCACCCTGGCGCTGGTTTTCGCGCATTCGGTGCCGTCGCTGATCACCATTTGCGTGTGCGTCGCGGCCGCCACCACGACGCTGGTCGCCGCGACGGTCCTGCGTACCGCGGACACCCCGGCGGGTTGAGCGCGCGGCGCCACTGTGTTTGCGCCGCAGACCTTTACGATCCTCGGATGATCACCGCTGTGCACACCCTCGTCTACGCGGACGATCCCGATGCCGCCCGCGCCTTCTTCCGTGACGTACTGCGCTGGCCGCATGTGGATGCCCACGACGGCTGGCTGATTTTCAAGACCGGTCCGAGCGAACTAGGGGTGCATCCGGCCGAAATGGACGCGACGCACCACGAGATCTCGCTGCTCTGCGACGACATCGCGGCCACGGTGGACGAACTCGCCGAGCGCGGAGCGAAATTCGACGGCGGGGTGGTGGATCGCGGTTTCGGGTTGTGCGTCACGATGCGCATTCCGGGTTCAGGATCGATGCTGCTGTATCAGCCCCGGCATCCGGTGGCCTACCCGAAATAGTCGGCCCCGCAAGGTCGTTCAGATCAGTGCGGCCGCGGCTTCCGCACACCCCCAGGCCACGGTGACGCCCGCGCCACCGTGGCCGTAGTTGTGCACGAGCAACGCGCCGTCGAGCTGTTCCCGCTCGACGCGTACGACGGGCCGCGAAGGGCGCAGTCCCACACGGTGTTCCAGGATCCGGGCGTCGGCGAGAGCGGGCTGGATGCGGGCGCAACGGGCGACGATGGCGCGTGCCGTGGCCGGATTCGGGATCAGATCCCAGGAGCCGGGTTGTGCGGTGCCACCCAGGATCACATAGCCCGGGCGCGGCAGCAGATAGGTCAGATCGGCCCCGGCGGCGGCGAACCATTCGGTGAGCCCGGGGTTTTCGACCACCACGATCTGCCCGCGCACGGGCCGTACCGAGGTGTCCGGCACCAGGGTGCGCGCGCCGAGGCCGGTGCAGTTCACGATCACCGGGGCCGCCCGGGTCGCGGCTCCGAAGCCGGCGACCGCGCGCTCCTCGAGCACGCCGCCCGCCGCCGCCAGTCGCCGCGTCAGGTAGTCCAGGTGCACCCGCATATCCAGCAGCGGGACGGTCGCCCGCAGCCCCTGGGTGAATCCCTCGGGGAGTTCGGCGGCGGTCGCCTCCCGCGCCCCGTCCAGTGCGCCGGTCCAGACCGGCATGAAGTCGAGCGGTGTATCGGCGTGCACGCCGGTGACCAGCCGAACGCCGGTGGCGGGCGCGTCGGCCAGCTTCTCGTACTCCCGTAGCGACCGGACCGCCCACGGGCCCACCAACTCGGCCGGTTCGACGTGATACGGCCAGATCAGCGCACCCGCCACCGCCGAAGTGGTCCAGGGGGCAAGCTCTTTCGCCCACACCCGCACCCGAGCACCCCGCTCGGCGAGGACGATCGCGGTGGTCAGTCCGGCGACCCCACCACCCAGCACCACCACATCCGCGTCGCTCATACCGGCACATTAATCCGGTGCCGCGTCGCTTAGAAGCATTGTGCGCAAAAAGAATTCGGCCCCCCGGTGCACACCGGGGGGCCGAATTCGAGGTTCTGACGAGGTCAGAGTTTACGCGTGTCGATCACCTGGGTGGGTGAATCGTCGCCACGCACCGGGCCACCCGGCGCGAGGCGGTTGCCGCGACCGGCCGGTGCCGAGCCGCCGCGGATGCCGATGAGCACGCCGACGATCAGCAGGATGGCGCCGAGCACGCCGAACACGATCGGCAGGACCCGGCCGTAGAGGGCCAGCTTGTCGATGTTCTCCTTGGCGACCGAGATCTGCGACTCGATGGTGGGCTCGTCGAAGACGATGTTGCCCTTGAGCGCGGTCACCTCGGGCTTGTCGGCGGTGCGGGAGTAGTACAGGTGGATCTGCTCGCCACCCTTGATCACCGTGCCGGTCTCCGGCTCCACCCACAGGTCACGGGTGTTGGTGTAGTACCGGGTCATGGTGACCGGGCCGTCACCCTCGACGCCCCACTTGGCGGCGGGCAGTTCCAGCCGGTTGGTCGGCGCCTTGACGACGTCCCACATGCTGGTGGCCGGGATGGTCTGGGTGAAGTGGTAGACCTTCATGTTGTTGATCTCGGTCTCTTCGACGAAGTTGATGTCGAAGGTCTTCCGCGCGTTGAGATCGAAGTACGGGTAGGTCTTCTTCTCGGTGCCGAGCGGGAAGCGGTACTGCAGACCGACGTGCTGCACCGGCTCCGCGACGCTCTTCATCTCCTTGTCGACCGTGACCGCGATGGAGCCGTTGGGCTCCTTGGCGACCGGCTCACCGGTCTTGCGGTCGATGGTGACCCGGTCGACGGTCGCGGTGAGCAGGCCGGTGTCGCCCTGCTTGTCGATGCGACGCAGCGTCTGACCGGCCTGGACCGTCATCTCGGTGGCGTCGGACGGCTCCTCGACGGTGACGAAGCGCTGCGAGACCAGCGGCACGTTGCTGTCGACCTTGGCCGAACCCTCGGGCGCGGTGAGCGACTTGGAGTCGAGCACCAGGCTTTCGGATCCGGGGGCATTCTTGGCGATGGTCGTGATCTCGAGGTCGAGCGGAGTCTTCGCCAGTTTGCCGACGGTGTAAGCCGGGATCATCAGCGCTAACACGATCATGAACGCGCCGAGACCCACGAGCAGGCAGGCCACCGTCCTTCTGGTTCCGGCACTCAGTGCCATGCAAACACTCCTCGTCTTAGAACACACAGGTCGTTCCGCGTACTGCGGGCAGCCCGCGGCACTCGTGAGCCCCGACACTAACAGGGACGAGAGGTAACATGCCCTGCCGAGTCCGGTTTCCGACCAAAATCGCGCTGAGTGTAGCGCGAAAAGTGAAACGACGGGTTCTCACCTGGGGAATCGATAGGGCAGACTGGAGCGCGATGACCGCCACCACCCCTGTGTCCGCCACCACGACACCCACCGCAGTCCGATCGCGCGGGTTCGTCCCCGCACTCGAAGGCATGCGCGGCCTGGCGGCCCTCGGTGTGTTGGTCACGCACGTGGCATTCCAAACCGGATCGTCCTCGATGCCGGTCCTCGGCCGGGTGTGGGAACGCTTCGACATGGCCGTCGCGGTGTTCTTCGCGCTCTCCGGATTCCTGCTGTGGCGTCCGCACGCGGCGGCCGCGCGCGGACTCGGCACCGCACCGACGGTCGGCTACTACTTCCGGCATCGCGCCGCTCGAATACTGCCCGCCTACTGGGCCGTGGTGGTCGCCGTGTTGTTGCTGCTGCCGAGTGCGGCCGATACCGCGGGCTGGCGAGTCTGGTTCTCCAATCTCGCGCTACTGCAGGTCTTCATTCCGCTGACCCTGACCGACGGCCTGACCCAGATGTGGAGCCTGTCGGTGGAGGTGGCCTTCTATCTGGTGCTGCCGCTGCTCGCGTTCAGCGTGGTGTGGCTGCGCGGCGCCGCGGCCCGGTGGCGGGTCCCGGTATTGGTAGCGCTCGCGGTGATCTGCCTGAGCTGGAACTTCATCCCGGTCCCGACACCGGACGCGATCCATGCCGACAATTGGCTGCCCGCCTATCTGCCGTGGTTCGCGGCGGGCATGGTGCTGGCCGAACTGGTCGACATCCGGCGGACGGCGGGCCCGGCGCGCTGGGTGCGCGTCCTCGGCAACCAGCCGCTGATGTGGACGATCGCGCTGGCGGCCTTCCTGTTCTCCGCCACCGACCTCGGCGGTCCGGCCGGCCTGACCCGCGCCGAGCCCTGGCAGTACGCGGCGAAGATGGCGCTCGGCCTGATCATCGGGTTCACGTTGCTCGCGCCGCTCGTACTCGGCGACCGCCGCCACCGTTGGCTGGAATCCAGGCTCGCCGCCACCATCGGCCGCTGGTCCTACGGCATCTTCCTATGGCATCTCGCGGTGCTGTCCATTGTCTTTCCGGTTTTCGGCATCCTGCCGTTCCGCGGGGACTTCCTCTGGGTGCTGTGCTTGACCATCGCCCTCACCATCCCGGTCGCGGCGGCCAGCTACGCGTTGATCGAGGATCCCGCCCGCCGCTTCGCCCGCAGCCGCGACCGTGCGAAAGCCGCTGCGCGCGACGCGGACTCGCCGACCGCGTAGTCCCGACCGCCGACGGTATGCCGATCAACGTAACTGCCTGCGAGTAGGACGATTTCGCCTAGACCCGCAGTGCGCGATTCGCGGCACGGAAGCGGTGCCGCTACCGGTCGCGGGGCGCGAGAGCGGCGATGCCGACAGCGATTACAGCGATCAGCGCGGGCAATTGGACCCAGAGCGATCCGCCCATGTAACCGCCCTGGGCGCGCCAAGGGCCGGTGGACAGCGCGGCGACGGAAATGGTCGTGCCGATTCCCGCCACTGCCGGAAGGTATTTCGTGGTGGCCTGCGGGGCGAACCGGGCGGCGGCGACACCGGCCGCGGTGAGGACAGCGCCGACCGGTCCGGCGATCACGGTCGCGACCGCGCCGAGGCCGACTGCGCCGAGCAGTCGATTTCCCCAAGTCGCGGCAGTGGTGGACGCAGCCTGCTCGGGAGCCGTCACCGCGGCGGGGCTGGTCCGTGATCGAAGTCCGAGCAGCGCGGAGAAGCGTCGACGTCGCGGAATCGCCAGCAGGGCAAGGGGAATCAGCAGCAGCAGACCGCCGAAGATGCCGAGTCGGTACCAGCGGTCGTCAGGGAAGGAGACGGTGACCTCGCCTGCGTTCGGGGGAAGTATCCAGCCCTGTTGCCAGCCGTTCACCACGATCGGGGTCAGCTCACGACCATCCGCGGTGGCCGCCCAGCCGACATTGGTGCTCAGCGGGAGGACGAGCAGTCGATCCTGGGTGGGGCGGGGGCTCGGCTCGAAATCGGTGCGAGACAGCCGAATCCGGTCGACGGAGAAAAGTTCGGTCGGCCCGACCTGAACGTCCGCGCGGCCGGTCGACAGGGGAAGTTCCCCGGAGGAAATCTCTAGCGCCGCGTCGTCGCAGACCCGAGCGGCCACCGGCGCGCCGGACAGCAACTCCGCCGCGGTCGCGGTGACCGAGGTGCGCACGAGCTGCCCGTCGATATTGATGGTCGGGCCGAGCGCGCACGGAATGGTGAGCTGCCGGTCGGCGGGTGCCGGAGCCGGATAGCCGGGGCCGAGCACTTCGACTTCGGCCAGGCCCGGCGGCTGCGTGATGGCGAAACCGAGCGCGGTCTTGTCCAGCACCGGCTGCCAGGACTGAATGGTGATCTCGATCCGGTCCGTCACCTGCGGGTGCAGCGAGATCCGCGACGCCGCGCCCGGTTCGGCGTCGGTGTTCAGTGCACGCACCTGCGGACCGTTGCCCAGGTTCACCGCGACCGAGGTGGGCGCGGCGGGCAGACCGCCGAGGGACGGGGTGAGATCCAGGCCGGTGACCAACGCCGGTTCGGGCAGTTCGATGGTGAGTGTCGGTTTCGGGCCGGTGAATTCGCGGATCGAGTCCTCCGGCGCGGTCCAGCTGGTGCGGACGTCACCGTCGGTCGCGGCGAACGCGGAACCGCGCAGATCGCCGACATCGGCCTGGCCGCGCGCGATCGGCCGGTTCGGGTCGGTGAGCAGCGCCGCCAACGCCGGGCCCTGCCGGGTGCGCACGGTCAGGTCCGGGGCGACGCGCATCGGTTCCGGAACCTGCAGTGTGCGTTCGAAAGTCCCCGGCTCCTCCGCCGCCAGCGCGAGCGCCTTGCTGCAGCGCACACGGTCGGGGGCGTCGAAACACGCACTGCGCCCGGGGAATTCCTGGCCCAGATCCCAGGCCAGCACGGGTGTGCCGGTGGCGAGGGGCGGCAGTACGGTCCGGTGCCGGATATCCACCGGCACCGGTGTCTCGCGGACGCTGTAATCGTCGAGTTCGAGCTCGCTGATGCCGAATTGCCCGCCGCCGGTGTCGTTCTCGGTGCGGATCGCGGTGATGGTGAGCCAGGTGGTGCGGCCGGCGGGCAGCGAGATCGACAGCGGGGCACCCGGTTCGGTGACGCGTGCGGACACGCTGCCGTTGTCGGTGCGCACCTCCACCCATTTCACCGGCGTGCCGATGGCGGCGGGGCTGGTGGTCAGGCTGAGCAGTCCGGCCGACTTGATCGGCGTCTCCAGATCGAGCCGAAGCCATTGCCCCACCGCGCTGTCGATGCCGCTGCTGATCCAGGAGGTGGCCGGATCGCCGTCCACCACGGCGGCGGTGGAGCTGCCCGGTGCGGCGCCACCGAGCTGGGTCGCGTCGGCGGCGGAGCTGGACGCGGTGATGGTCGCGCCGGACCATTCGCCGCGCACGAGTTCCGCGCCCGGCACCGGATAGTCGGGCACCAGGTTGTGCGTGCGACGTGGGTCGGTCGGCGCGCGCAACGCCGAGTTGTGGTTGTCGACCTTGCCGAAGTCGGTTTCCCGGTCCATCGGGCTGTCGGTGACGGTGAGCGGTCCGAGGGGCAGACCGGCGCGGGTCGCGTCGGCCGCGAGAAGGCTCGGCACGCCGGTGTTTCCGGACCGGCGCAGTCGCTCCAGTACTTCCGGGCCGCCCTGCACGGTCGGAACTTCGCCCAGTCCCACGGTGTAGGCGCCGGGGAACGAATTCGGCGCACCGGTTCCGCTGCGTACCCGAGTGGGCGTCCCCGGCGGGTCCACCTCCACCCGGTAGATCTCGATCGCCGGATACGCGGGCCGCAGATCGCCATCGGCCACCAGTCCGTCGGCGATCACGGAAATCTGGATGGGTGAACCGAATTCGGCCACCTTGGTCAGGCCGGGCGAGCCTTCGATCGCCCGATGGGCCAGCAACGGCCGGGTCGACCGCGAGGTCTCGGGGTCGAGATCATTGCGCAGCACCAGGACTCCGATGCCCTGATCGGCCAGCGTTGCCGCCAGCCCGGCCGAGGGCCGCCCGTCGGCGATCAGCCGCTGGACGGAGTCCATCGCGCGGATGGTCCCCGGCGGGTTCAGCGGGACCGAATCCCGGATGGCCCACGGCGTGCTCGCCAGCGCCTGCAACGGTTCGTCGCGGGTGAGACCCCACACCTGGCTGCCGAACGGCGCACCGGGCACCACCAGCGCGCGAGTGTCGGAAGCGTTGCGGGAGAGCCAGTCCGCGGTCTGCTGCCAGTAGGCGGGCACCTGGTCGTAGGCGCCGCGCGGCGCCAGCTTCCCGGTCCAGGCCAGCGAGGTGGACAAGGCCAGCGCGGTCAGGACGAGCGCCGCGACGGCGACCCGGCGGTCCCGCTCGGGATGGGCGAAAGCGCTGCGCCACACCGGCATCGGCACCGACGCGGGCAGCGGAATCCGGGCCAGCAGATGCGCCAGGCCCAGCACCAGCGGCAAGCGGATCAGCGGCTCCAGCTTGTGCACGTTCCGCAGCGGCGCACCCGCCGAATCCAGGAAGACCCGCACCGATTCCGCGAACGGCCCGCTCAGTTCCCCGACGTAGCCCGCGCAGATACCGGCCAGCCCGACCAGCAGGATCAGCGTGAGCCGACCGCGACAGGGCATGGTCTTCAGCGCCAGGCCCGCCAGGCCCGCGGCCGCGATCAGCCCGGTGGCCAGCACGGCGGCGGGTTGGGTGACGAGCACCGCGCCCGCGATCCGCTCCGGCGAGACGAACGGTGTCCAGCTGTCGGTGCCGCGCAGCACCTCACCGAGCGACGCCCACTGCGTCGTCACCCCGGACGATTCGATGTAGTCCAGAAATGGCGGCGACACCTTGCCGAGCAGCAACAGCGGCACCGCCCACCAGAACACCGCCAGCACCAGCAGCGGCACCCAGGCCAGCGTGAACCGCCACCAGCGCCGATCCGGCCGATAGGAACCCCACCACAGCAGCGCGGGCAGGAACGCGGCGACGGTGGCGACGGCGTTGACCGAACCCATCAATGCCAGCGCCAGCGCACTACCGGCCGGGCTGCGCGCACCGCCGAGCTTGCGGTTCCGGTAGGCCGTGCCGAGGGCGGCCGGGGCCAGCAGCACCCACGGCGCCAGCACCATCGGCAAGGTCTCGGAGGAAATCGAACCGAGCGTGGTGAGCACGCGGGGCGAGAACGCGAACGCGATCGCCGCGATCACCCGCGACCCGCGACTGCCGATCCCGAGGGTCTCGCACAGCCGGACGATGCCCCAGAACCCGGCGAGCAGCAGCAGCGCCCACCAGATTCGCTGGGTCACCCAGGCGGGCAGGCCGAGCGCGTGCCCGGCCGAGAAGAACGCGCCGTGCGGAAAGAAATAGC
Organism: Nocardia goodfellowii; assembly: GCF_017875645.1. NCBI lineage: Bacteria > Bacillati > Actinomycetota > Actinomycetes > Mycobacteriales > Nocardiaceae > Nocardia > Nocardia goodfellowii. The sequence goes on from NZ_JAGGMR010000001.1 coordinate 1,601,183, forward strand.
CGTAGGCCTGGTTCTGCACCTGACCCATCGGTGCCTGGCTGCTCCAGAGATGAGCGGCGCGCGCCAGAAACCCGAACGGATTCTGCGCCAAGTCGTACTTGGTGTCGGCCACCGTCGTTCCGGGCGCCTGCCAGAAGGCCAGGAGGAAGGCGGCGAGCACGGTCCCGGCGAGCCAGCGTTTGCCCAGCGGCGCGGCGTCGGGCGTACCCGTCGCCGCGCTCTCGGTTCCGATCGAATCGGAGAGTGGCGCGGAAGTCACTGGCATACGAGGTCAGGCCCGGGGCGGCGGCGCGGTGCGCGCACGTCTGCCCCCGGGCCTGCCGGGTCAGCTACTGGCATGCGCGAGTGGGGCAATGCGCGAGCATGCCGAAACGGAGCAGGGGGTCAGCGGGCGCCGTACTCGACGTTGTTGAGCAGGGAGGAGTCCGGGTCGCCCTTGTCGAGCTCGGGCCGGGTGTTCTGCTGCACTGCGGCGGTGATCGCGAACACCGCGAGCAGGCCCAAAACGGCGCCGCCGACCGCACTCGCAATCCCGGGAACAGCAAACTTCATCGCGGCACTCCAATACATTGATGCAGGCACATTCCGGAGCAACTTAGCAGTAGTCCAGGTCACTTCCTACCCTCAGCCCGTCGATTCGCGGTTCGACCAGGGGAAAGGCCCGGAATGAGCCGAAACTTGCGCGCAGCGGCACGCGGGTCGCTAGGCCGAGAGGTCGGTTGGCGGCAGCGCGCACTGTAAGCCGCCCAACAGCGTGCGCAATTTGGCCGTGGTCTCCTCGAGTTCGGCGCGCGGGTCCGACGCCGCGACGATGCCGCCGCCCGCGAAGGCGCGCACCGAGCGGCCGTCGGCGGACAGTTCGGCGCTGCGGATGGCGACGACCCACTCGCCGTCCCCGTCGCTGTCGCACCAGCCGACCGCGCCGCCGTAGAACCCGCGGTCTTCCTCGGTCTCGGTGATGGCTTCGAGGGCGAGGTGCGTCGGAGTGCCGCAGACGGCGGGTGTGGGGTGCAGCATGACCGCCAAATCCAGGGCGGAGATGGCGGGGTCGCGCAAGGTGCCGGTGATGGGAGTGGCCAGGTGCCAGACCTCGTGGGTGTGCACCAGCTCCGGACCGGCGGGGATGCGCAGGCTCGCGCAGAGCGGGGCGAGGATGTCGCGAATCCACTCGATGACGAACGCGTGCTCGTCGCGATTCTTACTGCTGGACAACAACTCCTGGGCCCGCGCGGCATCGGCTTCCGGATCGGCCGAGCGGGGCATGGTGCCCGCGAGCGGCCGCAGTGTCACGGTGCTGCCGTGCCGGGCGACCAGCACTTCCGGCGTCGCGCCGAGCAGCGTCGCACCGGTGCGGCCCGCCGGCGTCAGATCGACCGCGAACACATTCGCGTGCGGATGCCTGGTGAGCAGATGGGCCGCCACCGTTTCCGGATCCAGGGCGCTATCGGCTTCGGCGAGAACGGATCTCGCCGCGACCACCTTGCGTAACGGTTGGCCGGGGTCGTTCAACTGCTCGACCAGTTTCGCGACCCGCGCGATATGTTCTGCCGGACTGGGCATTTCGGTGACCACCCGCACCGGAGCCAGTTCCGGCAGCGCGGCAGGCCGCCACGGCCCCGCGGTGTGCTCCGCGTGCTCGGGCACCGTCAGCGCGGCCGGCCGGCGCGGATCGAACGGCAGCGCTCCGACGATCAGATCGGCCGAATGATCCCGCAGCGCGGCCGCCGCGGCCGCCACCTCGTCGAAGGTGCCGCGACTGCCCGACGTGCGCAGCACACCGCCGGGCTGGGCTAGCAGGAATCCGTCCATGGTCCTTCGACCCTAACCCCGCTGCCCGGCAACGAGCCCGCTCCAGCGACGTACGTCTCAGCGTGACGGTCGCGACGGCTACTTGGCGGGTTCCCGGCCGGGCGGAACCATCAGCACCGGCCGGTGGCAGTGTTTCAGCACCGCGTCCGCGACGCTGCTGTGCAGCAGCGCCCGCACGCCGGTCGCCCCGCGTGTCCCGGCCACGATGATGTCGACATCGAGTTCGTCCGCGCATTCCACGATCGTGTTCCAGATCGTCGTACTGCACTCGGCCGTGCGCGCCTCCGCGTTCAACCCGGCGAGCTTCGCCAGCCGCACACCCTCGGTGTTGATGTTGCGCGCGTCGACGTAAACGATGTCCTCGATCTCCTCGTCGGGCATCCATTCGGGCTGCATCACCCCGGACAACCCCGACAGCTTGGCGGCTTGGCGGACCATCGGCTCCCAGGCCGTGAGGACCACCGCGCGGTCGGCCGAGAGAAATCGCCCGGCGTATTCGATGGCGCGCTTGGCATTTTCGGATCCGTCGTACGCGATGAGCATCAGATCGCAGGGCACGGCGACCTCCCGGTGCGGGGTTCGGCTACCTCCCAAGGTTACTCCCGACACGCCCACCGCGGGCGTCGGCGCGCGGCCGCCACGCACCCGGGGATGCCCGGCGCGGCCCCGCGCACTAGCGTGAAACCTCATGCGGAAGACGCCTCTCGTCCTGCTCGCGGTTCTCGCCTCGGTCGTCACCGGCTGTTCCGGCGGAGACTCGTCGAGTTCCGGTTCGCCGACCTCCGACGCGCCGGCCCCGTCCGCGCCACCCTCGGCGACCACCGTGCAACGCGACTGCAACGCCGTCTACCTCGCGCAGTTCACGCCGCGGCAGAAGCTGGCGCAGCTGCTGACCGTCGGCGTCAGCAGCGCGGCCGACGCGGAGCAGGTGGTGCGCTCCGAACAGGTCGGCGGCATCTTCGTCGGCAGTTTCACCGAGAAGGCGTTCCTCGCCACCGGCCAGGCCGAGCAGGTCAAGGCTGCCGCGAAGGTCCCGTTGATGGTGACCATCGACGAGGAGGGCGGCCGCGTCTCCCGGGTCAAGGATCTGATCGGCCCCGCGCCGTCGGCCCGCGCCACCGCCGAGACCATGACCTCGGAGGAGTTCTACCAGGCCACGCTGGTCCGGGCGCGCAAGCTCAAGGATCTCGGCATCACCGTCGACTTCGCGCCCGATGTCGATGTGAGCAGCGAGCCGGACGACGCCGTGATCGGCGACCGTTCGTTCTCCGACGACCCGCAGGTCGTCACCGACTACGCGCGCGCCTACATCCGGGCCATGAACGAGGTCGGGCTGGGTTCGGTCATGAAGCATTTCCCCGGCCACGGCAGCGGCTCCGGCGACTCGCATCACGGTTCGGTGCGCACTCCGCCGCTGGCCGAGCTGATCGCCTCCGATCTGGCGCCCTACCGCGAGCTCGGGGATTCCGGCGCCGCGGTCATGGTCGGCCATCTCGACGTGCCCGGCCTGACCACCCCGGATGTGCCCGCCAGCATCAGCCCGGAGACGATGGCGCTGTTGCGCAACGGCGTCGGCTACGGTGCGGCACCCTTCGACGGCGTCATCTTCACCGACGATCTGAGCGGTATGAAAGCCATTACCGCGCGGTTGGATATCGCGAGCGCGGTGCAGGCGGCGCTGGTCGCCGGTGCGGACAACGCCCTGTGGATCAACACCACCGCGGTGTCGCAGGTGCTCGATCAGCTGGAGCAAGCGGTGACGAGCGGGACGCTGCCGAGCGCTCAGGTCGACGCGTCGGTGCTGCGGATGGCGAAGTACAAGGGCATCTCAACGCAGTGTTAAGGCTGTCTCGGCCCGGTGCGCCGGGCCGTAGGATCGCTGTCTAGCCCGGCTCTCAGATAAGACAGGCGATCGGTGAGCAAATCGTGCCCACCGAACTTACCTTGGAGTAATATAGGGGCTTCACCTTGCGGTAGGAGACAGTGGATGGCGGGCGGAACGAAGCGACTTCCCCGGGCGGTTCGTGAGCAACAAATGCTCGACGCCGCCGTCGAGGTGTTCTCGCGCAAAGGCTTCCACGACACGTCGATGGACGCGATCGCCGCCGAGGCGAAAATCTCCAAACCGATGCTCTACCTGTACTACGGCTCCAAGGACGAACTGTTTCGCGCCTGCATCCAGCGCGAGGGCCTGCGCTTCATCGAATCGGTGGCCCCCGCGGGCAACCCGCTGCTGTCCCCGCACGAGCAGGTCCGCACCGCACTGGAGGGCTTCCTCGGTTTCGTCGACGCCAACCGCCGCTCCTGGCAGGTCCTCTACCGGCAGGCGATCGGCCAGCAAGCCTTCGCCTCGGAAATCGAGAACGCCCGCGAGCGCGTCATCGAACTCACCGCGAAACTGCTGGAGTCCAGCGCTAAGCACGCCGAGCCGGGCACCAACTTCGATGTGGTCGCGGTAGCGGTGATCGGGGCGGGAGAGGCGATCGCCGACCGCGTCGCCAGCGGCCGCATCGAGGTGGAAGAAGCCGTCAACCTGCTCGACGATCTCGCCTGGAGCGGTCTCAAGGGCCGCAAAAAGGCCGAATAGCCGAGTATCTCCGGCCGAATTCGCCCGGCCCGATTGCGATGTCGTTAACGCCCTGCAAAGGTGCTGAGATCAACTGGCACGGACCGGTCGCGTGGACCGGGGATTACGGGGCGGAATGTTCGGGATGTTGAGGCCGTGTTCGCACGGCGCGGCGAAGTATGGGATCGATCCCGCGCAGTGGCGCGCGCACATGTGCGGCTTGTGTCTCGGCTTGCGGGACGGGCAGGGTCAATTGGCTCGCACCGCGACCAATACCGACGCGATCGTGCTCAGCGTGCTGACCGAGGCGCAGTCGAGCGGACCCGTGCGGCGCACGACCGCTGGTCGCTGCGCGCTACGCGGGATGCAGCGCGCCGAGGTAGCCGCGACGGACGCGCCGGGTGTACTGCTGGCGTCGACGGCGTCACTGCTGTTGGGCTCGGCCAAGATTCGCGATCACGTCGAGGATCGGGACGGCTCGGTGCTCACCCGGCGTCCGATGGCGAAGGTGTCCACCCGCTGGGCCGATGGTGCCAGAGCGCAAGCCGGACGTATCGGGCTCGACGTCGAACCGCTTGTGGCAGCGATCAATTCGCAGTCGGAACTGGAACGCAACGCATCCGCGTTGTCCCTCGATGACCTGACCGTCCCTACCCAGACTTGCGCCGCCGAATTCTTCGCGCACACCGCGGTTCTGGCCGGAGCGCCCGGCAATATCGACCCGATGCGCGAGGCGGGCAGGCATTTCGGTCGTATCGCGCACCTCGCGGACGCCATCGAGGACTTCGACGCCGACTCGGCGCACGGCCGCTTCAACCCGCTCGCCGCCACGGGCACCGCCCTGCCCGAAGCCTATGACCTACTCCGCCAATCGGATTCGGACCTGCGCCGTGCCGTAGCGGCGGCTCGGCTGGCCGATGCCCCGACGGTCCGCTGGATCCTGCTCGACCCGCTGACCGCGCTGCTCCGCCGCCTCAGCACAGGTGTGGGCGCAACGATCGCCCACACCTGCGCATCGGCCGACCGTCCGCACGCCGAGCGCCGCGGCACCCGCCGCCGGGACCGTCCGCACGCCCCGTTCCGCCCACCGCACCGCAGACCCGGCCTCGGCGAATCCCTCGCCCTCGTCCTCGGTTCGTACTGCACCGGCTACGCCCTCTGCGCCGACCACCGCAATCCCTGCACCGGCGAACAGAAACCGGCGTGGTGGAAAGAGCACTGCGGCAGCTGCTGCGACTGCGCCGAAGGCTGCTCCTCCTGCGGCGAATGCTGCAGTTGCGGCGGCTGCTGCGACGGATGCGGTTGCGACTGTTAGCGCGGTCTTCTACGACCTGCTCAGCGCAGCGTGGCCGTCAGGTGCGGGTAACCCTTCTTCGGATGCCGCATCGCCAGATCCCAGCCACCCTCGACCTGATCGGCGTACACGTTCACCGTGGACGGCAGGAAGATCGGCTTACCGAACTTCACCGCGTAGTCGGCCTTGTCCGGCACCCGGCCCTCGATATTGGCGAGGATGTTGGCCGCCGACCACATGCCGTGCGCGATCGGCTTCGGGAAGCCGAAAGCCTTGGCGCCCAACGCGGAGGTGTGGATCGGGTTGTGGTCACCCGAGGCGGCCGCGTACCGGCTGATGATCTTCTGATCGACCCGGAACTGCCGCATCGGCGGCGGCGGAACCTCTTCCGGCTTCGGTTCGGGCTTGGGCCCGCCCGAGAGCGAGGTGCGCTGCTGGTGCAGGAACGTGGTGACCTGCCGCCACACCAGCTCACGACCGACGTTCACCTCGGTGATGGCGTCGACCAGCAGCCCCTTCGGGTGCTCGCGCAAATTCTCGATGTGGGTTTCGAAGTCCAGCGGCTCGGCCACCGAGATCTCGCGGGTGCGCTCGATCAGGTTCTCCGCGTGCACCGCGCCGACCGCGACGAACGGGAAGTCGCGGGCCACCACCAGTTGCATGGCCAGCGGGAAGCTGAGCACGAACGGGTAGGTCAGCGGCAGCGCGTCACCGAACCGCAACCCGGTGGCCCGGCAGTAGGCGGCCAGGTGATCGGGGTCGACCTTGAAACCCTCCAGCCGCACCACCCGATCGGGCAACTGGGACCCACGCGCCGAAAGCAGCGGCACCGGAACTGCGCCCAGCGCAGCCTTCATGAAAAGGCCGCTGTTCTTGGGCGGTTCGGTGAGCGTGATCGTCTGCGTCATCATGCTCCGATCAGGGACTGACCGCAGACGCGAACCACGTTGCCGCTCACCGCGTTCGACGCCGGGCTGGCGAAGTAGGCGATGGTCTCGGCCACGTCGACGGTCTGGCCACCCTGCAGCAGCGAGCTCATCAGGCGACCGGCCTCGCGGGTGCCCAGCGGGATGGCGGCTGTCATGGCGGTCTCGATGAAGCCCGGGGCCACGGCGTTGATGGTGATGCCCTTCTCGGCCAGCTTCGGCGCTTCGGCATCGACCATGCCGATGACACCGGCCTTGGAGGCGCCGTAGTTGGTCTGGCCGCGGTTGCCCGCGATGCCGGCGATGGAGGACACGTCGATGACGCGGCCGCCTTCCTTGAGCGCGCCCCGCGCCACCAGGCCCTCGGTGATCCGGTGCGGCGCGGCCAGATTCACGTTGATGACCGAGTTCCAGCGGCCCTCGTCCATGTTGGCGAGCAGCTTGTCGCGGGTGATGCCGGCGTTGTGCACGATGATGTCGATGCCGCCGAACCGCTCGGTGCAGAACTCGGCGAGCTTCTCGGCGGCGTCGGGGGAGGTGACGTCGAGCGCGAGCGCGGTGCCGCCGACCTTGTTCGCGGTGTCGGACAAGGCATCACCGGCGGCCGGGATATCCGCGACGACAACGGTGGCGCCATCGCGGGCGAAGACCTCGGCGATGGTCGCGCCGATGCCGCGGGCCGCGCCGGTGACCACGGCGACCTTGCCGGCCAGCGGCTTGTCCCAGCTGGCCGGGGCCACCGAGTCGGCGGAACCGACCCGGATGACCTGGCCGTCGACGAAGGCCGACTTGGCCGAAAGCAGGAAGCGCAGCGTCGATTCCAGGCCGGTGGCGCTCGCCGAGGCCTCGGGCGAGAGGTACACCAGCTGTGCGGTCGAACCACGCAGCAGCTCCTTGGCGACCGAGCGGGTGAAGCCCTCGAGGGCGCGCTGGGCGATCTGTTCGTCGACGCTGGCGGTGAGCTCCGGCGTGGTGCCGATGACGACGACGCGGCCCGACGGGGTGAGGCTGCGCATGGCCGGCTGGAAGAACTCGAACAGTTGTGACAGGTCTTCGATGGACCCGATGCCGGTCGCGTCGAACACCAGCGCGCCGTACTTGGTGCCCTGGCTCAGGGAGTCGGCGAAGGTGTAGTCGGACAACAGGTTTCGCACCGGCTCGGCGACCCGGCCCTTACCGCCGATCAGCACCGGCCCGCTCAGCGGCGGTTCGCCCGCCCGGTAGCGGCGCAGGTTCTCCGGCTGGGGCAGCCCGAGCTTGCTGGCCAGGAACTGCCCGGGCGCGGAGTGTACGAACGATCCGTAGAGGTTGGGAGCACCCTTGCTCTTGCTGGCTGCCACTGTTCCTACCTTTTCTGTCGTGTGTTGTCTCGTTGCCCCGGCGGGAATCGCGCATGTCACGGGGTACGGTGTCGACAATAAACTTACTCCAGAGTAAGTTTAATGTAAACCAACACCGGCGGGGCGCTTTATCCCCGACATCCGACGAGACCGTGGAGACTCGAGTGACTAGCAAAGCCCGTTCGGCGAAAAAGCCCGCGAAGCAGCCGAAGTCTGTTGCCATCGTGGGCGGCAATCGGATTCCGTTCGCGCGCAGCGACAAGGCCTACGCGCACGCGTCCAACCAGGATATGTTCACCGCGGCGCTGGACGGTCTGGTGAGCCGGTTCAACCTGCAGGGCGAGCGCCTCGGCATGGTCGTCGGCGGCGCCGTGCTCAAGCGCGTCGGCGAACACGGCATGATTCGCGAGAGCGTGCTCGGCTCCAAGCTGAGCCCCTACACCCCGGCCCACGATCTGCAGCTCGCCTGCGGCACCGGTCTGCAGGCCATCGTCACCGTCGGCGACGCGATCGCCGCGGGCCGGATCGACGCGGGCGTCGGCGGCGGCACCGACACCACCTCGGATGCCCCGATCGGCGTCAGCGACACCATGCGCGAGTGGATGCTCGACGCCAACCGCGCCAAGACCAACAAGGACCGCCTCAAGCTGGTCGGCCAGCTGCGTCCGTCCATGGTCGGCATCGAGATCCCGCGCAACGCCGAGCCGCGCACCGGTCTGTCGATGGGTGAGCACGCCGCCATCACCGCCAAGGAGTTCGGTGTCGCCCGCGAGGCCCAGGACGAACTGGCCTATCTGTCGCACAAGAACATGGCAGCCGCCTACGACCGTGGTTTCTTCGACGACCTGATCACGCCGTTCCTCGGCCTGACCCGCGACGACAACCTGCGTCCCGGCTCCACCATCGAGAAGCTCTCGACCTTGAAGCCCGTCTTCGGCGTCAAGGCGGGCGACGCCACCATGACCGCCGGTAACTCCACTCCGCTCACCGACGGCGCGTCCGCGGTGCTGCTGTCCAGCGACGAGTGGGCCGCCGAACGCAAGCTGCCGACCCTGGCCTACCTGGTCGACTCCGAGGTCGCCGCCGTCGACTACATCCACGGTCCCGACGGCCTGCTGATGGCCCCCACCTACGCGGTCCCGCGCATGCTCGCCCGCAACGGCCTGACCTTGCAGGATTTCGACTACTACGAGATCCACGAGGCCTTCGCCTCGGTCGTGCTCGCCACCCTGCAGGCCTGGGAATCCGACCAGTACTGCAAGGAGCGCCTCGGCCTGGACAGCGCCCTCGGCTCCATCGACCGTTCGAAGCTCAACGTCAACGGCTCCTCGCTCGCCGCCGGCCACCCCTTCGCCGCCACCGGCGGCCGCATCGTCGCCTCCACCGCGAAGATGCTGGCGGAAAAGGGCTCCGGCCGCGCCCTGATCTCCATCTGCGCCGCCGGCGGCCAGGGCGTCGTCGCGATCCTGGAGCGCTGAAAGCCCCTGCCCTGAGCGGGATTACGAACCGCGCCCCGGAAAATCAGTTCCGGGGCGCGTTTTCGTTCGTTGCTCAACTCTGCTCGATTTCATCCCGACGCCAACGCAATTCGCGTTGCACCCGAGTAGCGGCGATCCCCCGAAGGGCAATTGGTCGCGATTGGCTCTTCATCGGCCGCCGATACTCAGGCAGATAACGGAATTCTGTACTTCCGTCGGGGTTTCGTAGAAGTATCGCGGCCAGGCGGCCGGCTTTGTAGACATCGGCGCGGCCGATATGCCGGAAGTCCTCGAAGCTGGTCACAGGGAGACGCCCAGCCGTAGGCCGACGACATCTGCCACGGTAGCCACGGTAGCGATGCTTGTGGTTCCGGTGCCGTGTTCGATGTCCCGGACCGTCCGAGTGGACGTTCCAGCGAGCTCCGCGAGTTGCTCCTGGGTGAGGCGATGGCGGCGTCGTTCAGCTCGGATCGCCTGTCCGATGTCGATTAGCTCTGTCACCCGGCCTCCGATAACGGCGAGATCCTGCCGATTGCGGTAATACTGCTTCCGATTCTAGGTGTTCGTAGCTTAAATCGGCAGAATATTGCCGTTCGCGGCTAGATGGACGAGTCATCGGCTGGGCGAGCAGAGAGAGCGGCAGCATTCTGCCGAATTCTGCTCATACTTGCGAGAATGGGATCCGCATTCCTGTCAACCGGCAAGATTCTGCCGATTTAGTTTCAGCGGACCAGGCGGGTGCGCTCGGTGACGAAGCGGACGAGGCCGGGGGCGAAGCGCCAGAGGTAGTACTGGGCGCGGGATTCGGGGGTTACGGGGACGATCTTCTTGTTCTTCTGGACGGCGCGGACGATCTGGGCGGCGACCTTGTCCGGGGTGTAGCCGCGCATGCGGTAGAGCCGGTCGTAGCGCTCCCGCATGCGGGCCTCCTGCGCGGGGGAGACGCCCGCCATGCGGGTGGTGCGCACGATATTGGTGTGCACGATGCCGGGGCAGATGGTGCTGACGCCGATACCGGCGGCCGCCAGTTCGGTACGCAGGCAGTCGGAGAACATGAAAACCGCTGCCTTGCTGGTGGAGTACGCGGTGAAGCCCTGCTGCGGGGTGTAGGCGGCCATGCTGGCGAGGTTGACGATGTGTCCGCCCAGGCCGCGATCGGCCATCGCCCCGGCGAAGGCGCGGCAGCCGTTGACGACCCCGCTCAGGTTGACGTCGAGGACACGCTGGAAATCCTCGGCGGAGGTGTCCAGGAACCGGCCCGCCTGGCCGATGCCCGCGTTGTTGATCAGGACATCGGGCACGCCGTGCACGGCCAGCACCTCGTCCGCGTGCCGGGCGACCGCCGCCGCGTCGGAGACGTCCAGCCGGTAGGCGTGGCCCATGCCGCCCGCCCCGGCGATCAATCCGACCGTGTCCTCGGCGGCCGCCATATCGATATCGGAGACCACGATCTCCGCACCGTCCCGCGCGAAAGCCAACGCTGTTTCCCGGCCGATTCCGCTGCCGCCGCCGGTGATCACGACCAGTTGATCCTCGAAAGGCCTGCGGTGCGCACCCATGCGCGCGCGCCGCAGACTGCGGGCCGGTGGCGCGCCGGCGGTGGCGTCGATCAGTTCGACGGTCGCGGACGCGAGCAGCTCCGGATGCGAGAACGGCAGCCAGTGGCCGCCTTTCACCACCCGCAGCCAGACTTCCTCGGCCCACCGATCCTCGTCGGAGTACGCGGACTGCCGCACCGCGGGGTCGCGGGTGCCGATGATGATCTGTACCGGAACTTCGGTGCGGGCGTCCCGCGCGCGCAGCGGATTCGCGAACCACGTCGCGCGATAGATGCGTAACCCGTTGACCATGTCCTGCTTGAAGGTCGGCGCGAGGTGAATTTTGTCCGGCCGCGCGCCCTCGCTGTTGGAAAGGATGGCCCGCCAGCGTTCTTCGCTCATGGTCGTGCGAATCGCCGCGTGCGGCAACGCGGGCAGCGCGAGGATGGTCGAGTAGGCGAACGAGCCGAGTTGAGCGAGCGGCAGCGCGATATTGCGCGGGGTCGGGCGAGCGAGCCGGCTGCGCGCCCACTGCGCGGTGTGCGCCAGGCTCGGCCCGGACACCGAGGTGAACGACGCGACCAAACGGCGGGCATCCGGACGGCACACGATTTCCCACATCGCGACACTGCCCCAATCGTGCGCGAGGACGTGCACCGGCTCGTCCGGGCTCAACTCCTCGATCACCGCGACGTAGTCCTGCGCCAGCTTCTCCACGGAAATATCCAGGGAGCCAGGAGGATTGGTGGACGCACCGTGGCCGCGGTTGTCCACGCTCAACACCCGGAACCGGTCCAGGAACTCCGGCGCGACGTTGTCCCACAGGTGATGGGTGTCCGGCCAGCCGTGCAACAACAGCAGGGTCGGCCCGTCCGGCGTCCCCTGCTCGTATACGGCGATGTCTACCGCACCGTTGCGCACCAGGTGTTGGACCACCATCGACCTCACCCCACATCCGGACCGCCGTTGGTCCTCGGACTTACGTCTCCGGCACCATTCTGTTCCAGTCGTGATCGACCCGAAACCCCACAGAAGCGGTGTCCTCGCGTCACAACCGGGCCCGGCGCCGAATTGCCGGGCCCCGGTACAGGATTGAAGCGCTACCTGCCGGGCAGCTCGTTGTGCCCGCCGAACGCTTTGCGCATCGCCGAGAGCGCCTTGTCCGCGTAGAGCGCTTCCCCGCGCGAGGAGAACCGCTGGAACAGCGCCGCCGCCAGCACCGGCGCGGGTACCCCGGTGTCGACCGCCGCGTCGAGCGTCCAGCGGCCCTCCCCGGAATCGGACACGCGTCCGCTGAACGTTTCCAGGGTGGGATCCGCGTACAGCGCGCTCGCCGTGAGATCCAGCAACCAGGAGGCGACCACCGACCCGCGCCGCCACACCTCGGTCACCTCGGGAATGTCGATGTCGTACATGTAGTGCTCGGGGTGGTCGAGCGGTGTCTCCTCGGCGGAGAACTCACCGTTGTGCTCGGCCCCGATATTGGCTTTGTGCAGGATATTGAGGCCCTCCGCGTAGGCCGCCATGGCCCCGTACTCGATGCCGTTGTGCACCATTTTCACGAAGTGTCCCGCACCGGCGGGCCCGCAGTGCAGATATCCCTGCTCGGACGTCGAGGGCTCACCCTGGCGGCCCGGTGTCCGCTCCGCCGCCTCGACTCCCGGCGCGATCGACTTCAGCAGCGGGTCAAGGTATTTCACCTGTTCGGACTCGCCGCCGATCATCAGGCAGAACCCGCGCTCCAAACCGAAGACGCCACCGGATGTTCCGATGTCGATGTAGTGGATCCCCTTCGGCCGCAGGTCTTTCGCGCGCGTGATGTCCTCGTGGTAGCGGCTGTTACCGCCGTCGATGATGATGTCGCCCGGCTCCAGCAACCCGGCCAGTTGATCGACCATCGCACCCGTCGCCCCGGCCGGGATCATCACCCACACCACCCGTGGCGTCTCCAGCTTGCCCACGAACTCCGTCAGCTCGGTGGTCCCGTCGAAATTGTCGCCTAGCTCACTACGCAACATCTCGATGTTCTCGACGTGCCGGTCGAGGCCGACGGCGGTGTGCCCGTCCCTGGCGATGCGGCGCACGATGTTGGCGCCCATCCGGCCCAGTCCGATCATTCCCAGCTGCATACCATCCCTCTCCTCCTGTGCGGCGGTGCTGCGATCCGGTCCGTTTCCGATTGTCCCGCGTGGTACGCCGGAAACCTGGTGAGGCGGGATGTAACACGCGTAGCGGGTCACCGATAAACAGATCGGCTCCACGTAGTTGCCAGACCCCCGACCCGGCAACTGCGTGGAGCCTTTCCGCATGTTTTGCGGGCCGTTTGCCGCTCGTCCGTGCTGTGCGGACGGTGTCGGTGCGGCGCACTATCGTGGGCGGAGACTCGCACCAGGCGAGTGCCTTTCACCTGACTGCATTTGTTTCAGAGACACGGGGAGGACGGTTCGTGACGAACGAGTCGAGTACCGGACGCCACGACCGAGGCGAAGTCACCTTGCGCCAACTGCTCGAGGCGAAGCGCGCAGCGGCGGCCGCACAGTCGGGTGGGTCACAGGACGCGCCGACCGCGCAGAACGCAGCGATGCCGCAGAACGCAGCGATGGAGACGGTGCCGATGCGGACGGTCGCGCGAGACGATCAGCGCGCGTTCTCGGGCCACCAGCGCATCCAGGACCCGCCCACCGAGGTCATGCGCCCGGCCGAGGCCCAGCGTCGCAAGCCGGCACCCGGCCCTGGCCCCTGGTGGAAATCCCCGGCCGCGCGCCGGACCGGCATCGCGGTGGGCGCCCTGCTCGCCGTCGGCGTGATCGGCTACGCCACCGATTTGATCCGTTCCTCGGGTGAGGTCCCACGCGGCACCGTCGTCGCGGGCGTCGATATCGGAGGCATGGAGACCGCCTCCGCCGACGCGAAGCTGCGTGCCGCGCTGGGCGGCCGTGCCGGTCAGGAACTCCCGATTCGCATCGGCGACGTGCAGACCGTGCTGACGCCCAACGCCGCCGGCCTGGACATCGACTGGGACGCCACCTGGGCCGATATCGGCGACCAACCGCTCAATCCCGTCACCCGCTTCGCGTCGATGTTCACCACGCGCACCGTCCCGGTTGCCAGCCGCGTCGACGAAACCGCGCTCGACCAGCAGCTCACCGCCTTGCGTGTGCACGACCGCCCCACCGTCGAAGGCACCATCGTGTTCGAGGGGGCCAAGCCCGTCGCCGTGCCGCCGGTCCCCGGCCGGGAACTCGACGCCCCCGCCGCCCGCACCCTGCTGATCGACAACTGGGTCCTGGGCGCCGCCCTCGACCTCCCGGTCCATCCGGCGCCGGTCACCGTCCAGCCCGAAGCCCTCACCAAAGCCCTGACCGAGGTCGCCACCCCCGCGGTGTCCGGCGACGTGGTGTTCACCGGCAAAGACGCCACGGGCAAGGAAACCAAGGCCACCCTCGACCCGGCCCAGATCGCCACCATCCTGTCCTTCGGCCCCGACGGGCAGGGCGGTCTGGCCGCGAAGTTCGATCAGAACATCGCCACCGGCCTGCTCGCGCCCCAATTGGCGCCCTCCGAGGTGGAGCCGAAGGACGCGACCTTCGCCCTGTCCGGCAGCTCGGCCCGGGTCGTCCCCGCCGTGGTCGGCAACAAGGTCAACTGGCAGAAGACGCTGGAAAAGCTTCCGGCCCTGCTGCTTTCGCCCGATCAGCGCACCGCCGAGGCGATCTACGAGAAGGTCGAGCCCAAACTCACCACCGAGGCCGCCAACAGCCTGAAGATCGTCGAACCCATGGGTTCGTTCACCACGGGTGGCTTCAGCGGCCCGTCCGGGGTGAACATCCGCACCGTCGCCGCGAAGGTCAACGGCGCCGTCATCAAACCGGGAGAAGTCTTCTCCCTCAACGAGTTCACCGGCCCCCGCGGGGTAGCCGAAGGCTATGTCGAGTCCGGCATCATCGACCACGGCCGCCCCAGCACCGCCGTCGGCGGCGGCATCAGCCAGTTCGCCACCACCCTCTACAACGCCGCCTACTTCGCCGGCCTCGAAGACGCCGGCCACACCGAGCACAGCTACTACATCTCCCGGTACCCGGCCGCCCGCGAAGCCACCGTCTTCGACGGCGCGATCGACCTCAAATTCCGCAACAACACCGCCAACGGCGTCTACATCGAAACCGTGGCCACCGGCTCCGACATCACCGTCCGCCTATGGGGCACCAAAACCGTCGAGGTCGAATCCATCACCGGCGAGAAAACCAAGCCCACCGAGCCGAACACCGTCAAACTCCCCAAGGGCAAAGACTGCATCGCCTCCGAAGGCGCCCCCGGCTTCACCATCTCCGACACCCGCGTCATCAAGGACCGCAAAACCGGCAAGGAAATCTCCCGCCACACCCGCACCGTCAAGTACGACCCCATCCCGGTCGTGCAGTGCGAGTGAGTCGTCGCTCCCTCGAAGTTCCTCGATTCCGTCGCCGATGTGCGCGCTGGGCGGATCACGGAACTATCAAGCCTGGCGGGGTGCCTACCGTCACTGCGATAACGGGGGCGCAATTAAAGGCAGTATGCTGGCTCGCATGACGTTCGAGCTCGACCCGCACTCACCTGAGGACTCCGATGGTGGCCTAGCTGCACCGTGGGATGACGAGCAGGCCGGCCCGGAGGTTAATCGGGCCCGGGTGCAGGCCGGCGATTTTTCGGACTTGAACCAGCACGACAAGTGCGTCATCGATGAGTTCCTCGCCACACTTCGGTAGCGGCTGCGAGTAGCGGGCTGAACCGCGAAGGGGCGTAAGAGGTTCCATAGAAATCCACTGTCGAAGAGGTGTCAGCATCATGCCCGGTCGCAGGGCTAGTACCAGATACGATGCTCGAACACACGCCGCGAAACTCGACATCACCATCGCCGACCTGGCATTCGATTCGGAGATTGTCATCTGGGATCCCGAGCACCGGGCAATCATGATTACCGCGGAGCTCTCCGCGGTGGACCGCCGGGAAGGGCTCGCGCACGCTATGGCGCACGCCCAGCTCGAGCACACCGAAACTGTGCGAAAGGCGCGAATGGGACGGGAATCTCGGCTGATCACCGAACTCCGCGTCTATGAAACCGCTTGCCGAAATCTGATTCCGATCGAGGAACTCAAGGTCGCCTTGGCGCGATATCGGGGTATCGAAGAAGCGGCGGAATGGCTTCAAGTCAACCCCGATACCGTCCGTTATCGGTTGCGTTCCTTATCACGCTCGGAACGGCGGGATTTGCCCGCCGACAACGTGAATCGGCTCAACTGGTCCGAAGTCGGAGACGATCCGATCCCGATCAGTTGCATTTGGACGAATGCGGAACCTGTACCGGTACACCGGAAACTCACCGATGCGCTCCGTACCGCGATTCCCAATATTATCGCGTATCGCTGAGATGGTGGACTACGCGATCATATCCAGCGACGCCGCAGGGTTGTAGCGGACGTAGACGGTGCCACCGCGCACCTCGGATTCGAAACCGGTGCCGAAGGCGGCGGACATCCCATTGCGCAGCCGATGCTTGGTGGAGTGCGGGGAGCGAGTGTGCCATGGATAGACGGCCCACCGGCCAGGATTGCGACGCAGCTCGGCGGCGAACTCTCGATTGGCGCGTTCACGCGCCCGAGTCTGCGGCGCTGGCAGCTCGGTGTAGAAGACGGACATTGCAACCCTTCGGAACGAACAAGCGGTGTAAAAACCACCACTACCAGCACGAACAGTGCGGCATGACAGCCGCAGAGGCGGCGCCCCCTGTTAGCGATCCTAGAGTTGGTACATGCAATCTGCAAGCGTTGGATGTAGCTCGCTGCGCACCGCAGCTTGCAAACTGTCAGCTGTATTCGGCTGAAGCGCAGGTAGATACCCTGGCGACGCGGCGGCTAAACATGGAGTGGCGGTACATACAAAGATAGGTGTAAATGCAGGTAATGGCCTACCATGTGAGCATGAGCAATCGTCAAAGCGCCCCGGTGCCAAGGGAGATCAGCGCGGCGATCCGGGAAGCCCGGCAGGTCAAAGGCCTGTCTCGTGACGCCGCGGCGAGGGAGGCCGGCATCAGCGTCAGCTTGTGGACCCAGGTTGA
This sequence comes from Nocardia goodfellowii, assembly GCF_017875645.1. Lineage (NCBI taxonomy): Bacteria > Bacillati > Actinomycetota > Actinomycetes > Mycobacteriales > Nocardiaceae > Nocardia > Nocardia goodfellowii. Next base: position 1,618,228 of record NZ_JAGGMR010000001.1, read on the forward strand.
GCTTGGCACGCAGTACAAGGGGGAGAGGAAGGTCGTCGTCCGAACTACCGCACGAACTTTGCAGGCTATGGCCATGGCTGTGGGCATCGATCCGAGCCCGCTGTTGCGTAAGACCGGTTTCGAGGCCGCCGCCACGGGTGGGGCGCCCAGTCGCCGCCTGGGTACGGCCGTCGATCTGTCCGGTCTGTCCGATGACGACCTCGGCAAGGTCGCCGCGTTCGTCGCCGGCCTGCGCGCACGCTGAACAACTCCGCAAATCTAGATGCAACTCGCGGGCACTGTTGCAGCCGCGCTCGCCGTAGTGGCCCACCAGGCGGCGCTGTCCGGGTAGCGCGGGAAGTCGCGTTGACCGCGAGTGGGGTTTTGTTCTTTCGGATTCATATTTTTCATGGTGCTCGAATGCCGCAGGTGTTGTCCGGAGTCCGCGCGGCTTTCGCCCTGGTAGCGGGATTCATACAGGTGCCCGTTGCCTGCGTCGCGCACACCCGCACTGAACAATTCGCCATTGATCGTTTGCGCGACGTTCACCGACGTGTGGGGAACTGACCGATTCGGGTGATAGAAAGAGCCCGTGTCCGCCGCAGGCCGCGGCTGGATCGGTGTTCGATGAGGGAAGAAGAGTTATTCATGAGCAAGATCCGTGCGCTGGGTGTCGCCGTCGCGACCGCCGGTTTCCTTTTCGCCGGTGCCGGTATGGCTTCGGCTGACGTCTCCGTCGTGGCCGACCCCGCCCCCACGGGCTCGGCTTCGGGTTCCGCGACCTTCGCCACCCTGTTGAACAAGCTGCTGACCACCGGTTCGGGCAACCCGATTCCGCCGAAGAGCGCCGCCGAGCCGGTCGACACCACCTCCGGTTCGGCTTCGGGCTCGGCGACCTTCGCCACCTTGCTCGGCAAACTGCTCACCACCGGTTCGGGTGATCCGATCCCGCCGAAGAAGTAACGTCTCGCGCGTAATCAAAAGCGGCCCGGAACAATCCGGGCCGCTTTGTGCCGGCATTACAACGGGGTTCGCATGAGTATCACGTTGTACTGGCTGTGCACGGTGACGAGGAAGTACAGATCGCTGCCCGTTTGGTAGGGGAAAATCATCGGGGCGTAAGCGGTGGGGAGTTCACCGGCCGCGATCAGAACGCGGGGCTCGCTCCACGGCCCTTCCGGCGCCGGTGCGGTCCGCAGCACCACCGAGTTGGCCGGATCGGTTGTCAGCATGACGAATTGGCCCAAATGCTGGTTCCACATCACCGACTGTTCCGCGACACCGCCCACGATGGGCGCGGCGGCCTTCACGTCCGGCTTCCATTCCTTGCCGTCCCAATACTCGTAGGCGTCGAGATTCGCGATGTCGAATTCGGGTGCCCGCGAGATGAATCCAGGATTGCCGCGCCCAGCCGGCGTGCCGTACCGGTAGACGAAACCGTCGTGCTTCACGAAAGCGTTCTGCTGGAAGTTCTCGAAGCCGTCGACATTCGCGCGGCGGGTGTTCGGCAATTGCGCCCAGGTCTGCCCGCCGTCTCCCGAGACGGCGAGGGTGGAGAAATTGGTGCTCCACTTACCGTGGTCGCCCCATTCCCGCACCGACATCATGCTCATGTACTGCACCCCGCCCACCGAAATGCCCGCGGTCGGAATGAGACTGATCTCGATGCCGGGAATCTTGGGACTCGGCAACGGATTCGGTACGACGCTGTCGAAGTAGATGCCGTTGGACGGATCCTGGGTGCTGCTGCGGAACAACATATTCGAGCTCCACGCCCACATGCTGCCCGCGAGCAGGTTGGGCATACCGAGACCGGCGCTGTCGCCGAAGGCGGTGATCATGCGGCCGCCGCCGTCGTCCCACATGATGCCGAGGTCGGTGCCGATCATGTTGACCTTCTCGGTCCGGTTCGGACTGTCCATTCCGGTCATCTGGAAGACGGCCTGGGTCTGGCCGGGGAGTTTCGGCAGACCGTCCCAGCCGTTGAGGACCGGAATGGGATTGATGTTGTTGGGATCGGCCGCTGAGGGGCCGGCGATCACGAGGGAGAGCGCGGCTCCGACAGCACCGGCTCTGGCCAGTGCCCGCAGCGTTCGTTTCATCCGGACGAGTCCCCTTCTGTAGCGCGCGCGGTCAGCTCGATCATTGTGCCCGCTGCGCGCCCCGGAATGGGGGAGGAGACAGCAGAGCGGCCCGGGACGAATCCCGGGCCGCGCTGTGTGTCTTCGATTGTGCCTTGACTCAGCAGCCTCAGAAGGCGGCTTCGTCCAGCTCCATGATGTCGTTGTCCAGGTTCGACAGGATGGCGCGGGTGGCGGTGAGCTCCGGCAGGACGTTGCGCGCGAAGAACTGCGCGGTGGCGACCTTGCCGTGGTAGAACGCCTCGTCGGAGCCGTTGTCGAGGGCCTTGATGGCGACTTCGGCGCCGCGCAGCAGCTGCCAGCCGATCATCAGGTCGCCGACGGCCATCAGGAAGCGCACCGAGCCCAGGCCGACCTTGTAGAGCTCCTTCGGATCCTGCTGGGCGCCCATCAGATGCCCGGTCAGGGTGGCGGCCATGGCCTGCACGTCCTCGAGGGCGGTGGCCAGCAGCTTGCGCTCGGCCTTCAGCCGGCCGTTGCCGGCCTCGGACTCGATGAACTTCTGCACCTGGCCGGCCACGTGGGCCAGCGCGACGCCGCGGTCACGGGCGATCTTGCGGAAGAAGAAGTCCTGCGCCTGGATGGCGGTGGTGCCCTCGTAGAGCGAGTCGATCTTGGCGTCGCGGATGTACTGCTCGATCGGGTAGTCCTGCAGGAAGCCGGAGCCACCGAAGGTCTGCAGCGATTCGGTCAGGTACTGGTAGGCGCGCTCGGAACCGACACCCTTGACGATCGGCAGCAGCAGATCGTTGACGCGGAACGCGGTGTCCTTGTCGGCGCCGGAGACCAGCTCCGCGATCTTGTCGTCCTGGTGCGCGGCGGTGTAGAGGTAGATCGCGCGCAGGCCCTCGGCGTACGCCTTCTGCATGGCCAGCGAACGACGCACGTCCGGGTGGTGGGTGATGGTGACGCGCGGGGCGGCCTTGTCGGTCATCTGGGTCAGGTCCGCACCCTGGACGCGCTGCTTGGCGTAATCCAGTGCGTTCAGGTAACCGGTGGACAGGGTCGCGATGGCCTTGGTGCCGACCATCATGCGGGCGTTCTCGATGACGTCGAACATCTGCGCGATGCCGTTGTGCACCTCGCCGACCAGCCAGCCCTTGGCGGGCACGCCGTGGCCACCGAAGGTGACCTCACAGGTGGCCGAGACCTTGATGCCCATCTTGTGCTCGACATTGGTGACGAAGACGCCGTTGCGGTCGCCCTTGGTCTGGGTGTCGAAATCGAAGTGCCACTTCGGCACGTAGAACAGCGACAGGCCCTTGGTGCCGGGGCCGGCGCCCTCGGGGCGGGCCAGCACGAGGTGCATGATGTTCTCGAACAGGTCGTCGGAGTCGCCCGAGGTGATGAAGCGCTTGACGCCCTCGATGTGCCAGGAGCCGTCTTCCTGCTTGATCGCCTTGGTGCGGCCGGCGCCGACGTCGGAACCGGCATCCGGCTCGGTCAGCACCATGGTGGCGCCCCAGTTGCGCTCCGCGATGATCGAAGCCCACTTCTTCTGCTCTTCGGTGCCGTTGTTGTAGAAGACCTCGGCGAAACCGGCGCCGGCGGCGTACATCTGCGCGGGCGGGTTGGCGCCCAGGATCATCTCGCCCAGGGCCCAGCCGATGACGCTGGGCGCGCCCAGGCCGCCGAGCTCCTCGCGGACCGGAACCTTGGCCCAGCCGGCATCCTCGAGCGCCTTGTAGGACTTCTTGAAGGACTCGGGGAGCGTGACGGTGTGGGTGTTGGGGTCGAAGACCGGCGGGTTGCGGTCGCCGTCGACGAAGGAATCCGCGAGCGGGCCCTCGGCCAGGCGACGCACTTCGTTCAGCATCTCCTTGACGGTGTCGCTGTCCAGGTCGCCGAAGGCGCCGCTGTCCAGCAGGGAGCCCAGGCCGAGCACCTCGAAGAGGTTGAATTCGAGGTCGCGGACATTGCTCTTGTAGTGACCCATGTTGTCTCTCGCTCTCCATTGAGTCGGGTGCGGTCGGTGGTGTGCCGTTCCCGCCCGTTGTGCGCCTCCGGGTAGCCATGCCGTGTGCAGCTTGCTACTCGCGGGTAACTTACACGCCATATTACCGGCGAGTAATCACTGCGGCAAAGGTTCGGGCGACCAATGTGATGCGAAAGACACTGCGGCGCATTGCCCCTGGTTGAAGGAACGAGTAAAGGGCGGATCTGCCCTGTTCAGCGGCTCGGCGGGGTCGGCGGGCGCGGTTACGGCCCGACCGATTACCGACCGATTACCGTGAGGCGGTGCACATCGAGACGAGCGCCGGACCGGCCGAGATCGAGCTCGACAAGCCGCGTTCCCCGGCCTTCCTGCTACTGCTGACGCACGGGTCCGGGGGTGGGGTCGATGCCAAAGACCTTCTGGCGGTGCGTGATACCGCGCGCACGCTGGGCGGGGCGGTCGCGCTGGTGACCCAGCCCTACCGGCTCGCCGGGCGGCGCGCGCCCGGCTCGGCGATCAAGCAGGACGAAGCCTGGCTGGAGATCGTCGCGGCCCTGCGCAAGAAGGCCAGGAACGTGCCGCTGATCCAAGGCGGCCGGAGCAACGGGGCCCGGGTGGCTTGCCGGACAGCGGCCGAGGTCCAGGCCCGCGGGGTGATCGCGCTGTCGTTTCCGCTGCACCCGCCCGGAAAGCCGGAGAAGTCGCGGCGCGCGGAGTTGCTGGCGACCGGTGACGTCCCGGTGGTGGTGATCAACGGGGGCAGCGACCCGTTCGGGATCCCGGAGGCGGCGGATGCCGCCGAGGTGCGGGTGATCGCCGGCCAGCCGCACTCGTTCCGCACCGGGTTCGATGTCATCCAGGCGACCGTCGAGCCATGGTTGCGGCGCTGGTCGAAGTAGCACCGCGGAGTGACCCGCTCTCCCTCGCCGGCGTGATGTGCGGCGTCATCCGGTAGGCCGACGATCGAGCTATGACCTTATCTCGCAACATCTCCGGTGCGCTGCTCGCCGCGGTGCTCGGCTCCGGGGCGCTCGCGGCCTGTACGTCCACCGCAGCTCCGGAGCCGGCGCTGACCTGGCAGCCCTGCGCGGAGAACGGCGCCTACGAGTGCGCGTCGCTGACGGTGCCGATCGACTGGTCGAACCCGGACGGCGGCACCATCGATGTCGCGGTGGTGCGGGACAGCGCGGACGGTGCGGACAAGGTCGGGACGCTGATTTCGCTGCCGGGCGGGCCGGGCAGCTCGGGGGTCGATCAGATCATGCGCGGCACAACGTTTTCCACTGAACTGGAGAGCCGGTTCGACATCGTCAGTCTCGATCCCCGCGGGGTGAAGCGCAGTCAGGCGGTGCGGTGCGACGCCGGATTGGTGGCCCGGTGGCCGAATCTGGTCCCGGACGCGGGCGGTCGGCTCGCGGAAGTGCATTCCTACGCAAGGGAACTCGAAGCCAGCTGCCGTGAGCACACCGGTCCCCTGCTGGACCATCTGGACGCCGAGAGCCTCGCGCGTGACGTCGAGGCCTTGCGAAAAGCGCTGGGGGAGAGCCAGATCAGCCTCTACAGCCGGTCCTATGGCACCATGCCCGCACAGCGCTACGCTGAACTTTTTCCAGGTCAACTGCGTGCCTCACTGCTCGACAGCGTCGACGACCACAGCCTGGGCGGCGCGGACTTCCTGGCCTCGCAGGCCCGCGCGGGACAAAACACTTTCACCGAGTTCGTGGCATGGTGCGCCCGGGAGACGCAGTGCGCCCTGCATGGGTCGGACGTCCCAGGTCTGTACGGCGACCTGTTCGCCACCGCCGCGCGTGGTGAACTGCGCCAGATCGACGGCAAACCGCTGCCGCCGGTGGACCTGAGCAGCGCTGTGACACAACGCCTTTACCGCCCCGAGTGGCCGGAGCTGGCGAAAGATCTGCGAGCCCTGGCCGCACAACCGCGCGGTGCCGCCGAACTTCCGGTGCCGCCGCGGCGCACCGGAGAGATCGCGCCCATGCCGCAGATCATCTTCTGCTCCGACTGGCAGTTCGACATCGCCGATGAGGCCCAGTGGCAGCGGCTGTGGCGCGCACAGCAGGACAACGCGCCCACCCTGCGGGTCCATTTCGCTTGGGCCGCGGGAAGTATCTGCTCGGGCTGGCCGGTGGCCACGAAGAATCCGCCGCACCGTCCGCTGATCCAGGGCGGTCCGCCGACCCTGATCCTCAATTCCCGGCACGACCCGGCGACACCGCACGAATGGGCGCTCCAGGTCGCCGCCCAGACGCCGGGTGCCAGGTTGCTCAGCTACGACGGCTGGGGTCACGGCATGTACGACCGCACCGCCTGCGTCACCGACGCCGCGGATCGCTATCTCATCGATCTCCGGCTTCCGGCCGCGGACAGCTGCCCGGCCGCCTGATCACTGGCCGGGTTCGGGCGCCGGCCGGGTGGCGACCACGAGGGCGTCGATGGCATCGCGGCCCTCCGTGGGGCGCAGGACGCGATCGGCGACCCGGATTCGGAGGTGGCTCGCCGCCGGACCCAGGTCGGCGGTGATGTCTTCCGGGGTGAAGAGGATGGACGGATCCTGCGGGCCGCCGTACCCGTCGGTCAGGTTCGAGCCGTCGTGCCCCAGTACGAGCAGAGTTCCTTCGGGCGCAAGCAAATTCGCGGCCCGGCGCACCAGCGCACGTCGCTGCTCGGCGGGCAGGTGCAGAAAGACCATCAGCACCAGCTCGTAGGGCCCGGTGATCCCGGCGGCTTCTAGTTCGGTGACATCGGCGCAGTGCCAGCTGATCCGGCTGCGCACCGACCGGGACAGCCGCGTCGCGACAGTGCGCCCCTTGTCGATCCCCACCTGCGAGTAGTCGACCGCGTCCACCTGCCAGCCGTGGGTGGCCAGCCACAAGGTGTTCCGGCCCTCGCCACAGGCCAGGTCCAGAGCGCGCGGATGCTGGGGCGGTTCCCCGCCCGGCGTGTCGGGCCGCAACGTGATGCCGCGCTCCAACCCGTACACGTGCTCGACGACGGTGCTGTTCGGCGGCGCACCCCAGACCAGCTCACTCCGCGCGTAGCGCGCGTCCCACTCGGCCGCTTCCATGCCGCGAGTCTATTGACCACGAACCGGCGGCCGTCCCAGGGACGACCGCCGGTTCCGATGCCGCGGTCAGAGCGTGGTGCGCATCAGCAGAACGTTGTACTGACTGTGCACGGTCGTCATGTAGTACAGATCCCGGCCGGTCTGGTACGGGAAGATCGACGGCGCGTAGGCGGTGGGCAGTTCCCGGGTGTCGATGAGCACCTCCGGCGGACTCCACGGACCCTGCGGGCTCGGCGAGCGGCGCATGACCACCGAGTTGAACGGATCGGTGGTCAGCGAGATGAACTGGCCGAGATAGTCGTTCCACATCACCGACAGTTCGCCGACGCCACCCATGATCGGCGCGGCGGCGTCGACGTCGCCGCGCTTCCACTGTTCACCGTCCCAGTATTCGCGGGCGCCGAGGTCACCCATCGCGTCTTCGGGGACCCGGGCGACGAACGCGGGATTGTTGCGTCCGTCCGGGGTGCCGTATTCGTAGATGAAACCGCCGTTCTTCAGGAAGGCGTTCATCTGGAAGTTGGCGTGACCGCCCTCGTTCGGCCGCCGGGTGCCGGGCAGCTCCAGCCAGGTTTCCCCGTTGTCACCGGAGACCGCCAGGCCGGCGTAGTTGGTGGTCCACTGGCCGACCTCGTCCCAGCTCGCCACCGACATCAGACTCATGTACTGGGCGCCGTGGGCGGCGATGCCCGCGGTCGGGATCCGGCTGATCTCCAGCATCGGAATTTTCGGGCTGGCGATCAGGTCGCGCGCCTGCCCGAAGACATCGCGCACCACGCTGTCGAAGTAAATGCCGTTGGATGGGTCCTGGGTGTGACTGCGCACCAGGATATTGCTGCGCCAGGCCCAGGTGCTGCCGGCCAGCAGGTTGGGGAAACCGAGGCCGGCGGTGTCGCCGAACGCGGTCAGCATTTCGCCGTGGCCGTTGTCCCACATGATGCCCAGGTCGGTGCCAAGCACGTTGTAGGTGTGGGTGCTGTTGGGGCTGGCCATGCCCGTCACCTGGAACACCGCTTTGCTGCGGCCGGGCAGGTGCGGCAGCCCGTTGGTGCCGTTCAGCACCGGAATCGGATTGATGGCGTTGGGGTTCGCCGCGGCTGGGGACGTGACTGCCAGGACGAAGGCCGTGGCACCCGCGACTGTCGACAGCAGGATGGAAGCGGTCTTGTGCAAGTCGGTGAAGCCCTCCGGATCACGCCGAAGCGGGCACGCCGACACAGACCCGTTATGTGTCTCGCGCCACATCTCGACTGGCTGGCAGATCGAGCGAAATGCTAACAGCCGGTCGCTATCGAATTGTGTCGGGCATCACTGTCATGCGAAATTGGTATCGCTCTGTTCGCTTAGCGTTTGCTGTTACCCCGGGCCAGGCGCAGGATCAGCGGCAGCTGGGTCGCGCGTTCCAGTGCGAAGGTCCGGCGCGCCGAGGCCTGCCACGAGCGATCGAACATGCGCTTGGCGCCCGCCACCGCGTGCGGGGATCGGAGCGCGATGCGGTCGGCGAGCTGCTCCGCGGCGGCCGGCGGATCGGGCGTCACCTCGGTGATCAGGCCGACGCGCGCGGCGTAGGCGGCGTCCACCACGTCGGCGGTCATGGTCAGCATCAGCGCCTTGTCGATGCCGATGAGCTGAGACAACGAGGCCGCGCCGGTCATATCCGGCACCAGGCCGTGCTTGGTTTCCATGACCGAGAACTCCGCGTCCGGGGTGGCGAAACGGACATCGGCGGCCAACGCGATCTGCAACCCGCCGCCGAAGCAGCGGCCGTGCACCGCCGCGATCACCGGCACCGGCAGGCGGCGCCAGGCCCAGCACGCCTCCTGGAAGGTGTTGGTGCCGCGCCACGGCAGCGGGACGAACGCGCGCGCGATCGCCAGTGGATCGCTGGCGGCCTTCGCGACGTCCAGCCCACTACTGAAACTCGGCCCGTTCCCGGTCAGAATGACCGCCCGCACGTCCTTGTGGGCGGCGATGTCATGTGCGGCGTCGATCAATCCGCCGAGCATTTCGAGGGTCAGCCCGTTGTGCTTGTCGGGGCGATCGAGGGCGACGTAGGCACGGTCGTCCTGGAATCTCAGCGTGACGTCGGAACTCATCCTCGGATCTTACCCAGCGGTCAGTTCCGTGGGTCGAACCGTTGCGAGGCAGAGAGCGGCTCTGTTCTAATCGAGCTAGTTCCCGTCAGTGCTGACGGGAAATGGAGTGGAGGAACAATGCTGCCAGCCGGAATGGACCCGCGCACGCCGGTCCTCGTCGGGGCCGGACAGGTCGTGCACCGGGCGGGCGAACCGGGGCTGCCGGGTCCGGTCGAACTCGCCACCGAAGCACTGCGCCGCGCGGGCGCGGACAGCGGCGCCGGTGATCGCCTGCTGCGGTCCGCCGATTTGGTCGCGGCTGTCGCGCCAGTGAGCAAGCCGTACGCGGATCTGGGCGCACTGGTGGCCGCCGAACTCGGCGCGACGCCGAGCCGGACGGTGCAGTCGGCGCGTTTCGGCGGGGACGGCCCGCAGCGTCTGCTCAATACCGTCGGCCAGGCCATCGCGGCCGGACGATCCGAGGTCGCGCTGATCACCGGCGCCGAAGCCGTCGCCTCGTGGAATGCGGCGAAACGCGCGGGTACGCAGGTCGATTGGCCGGAGCAGGCCGAAACCCCGTGCGAGATCATCGGATCCGAACGCGGCCCCAACTCCGAGATGGAGACGGCGGCCGGGCTGTGGGGGCCGGTCTACTTCTACGCGCTGATGGAGACCGCGCTGCGGGCACGGCTCGGTGCCAGTGCAGCCGACCATCGGAATCGGATCGGCGAGCTGTGGTCACGGTTCTCGAAGGTGGCCGTGGACAACCCGTATGCGTGGATGCCCACCGCACACAGCGCCGCGGAATTGATCACCCCGTCGGCGGCCAACCGGATGGTGTCGACTCCCTATCCGAAGTTACTCATCGCCAACTTGACGGTGGATCTGGCCGCGGGACTTGTCGTTTGCAGCGCCGCCGCCGCCGACGCGGCCGGGGTGCCCCGGGACCGCTGGATCTTCCTGCACGGCGGCGCGACCGCGACCGACGAATGGTTCGTCTCCGAACGGGCGGACATGAGCGCGTCCCCCGCCATCGCGGCGGCCGGTCAGGCCGCGCTCGCGCACGCGGGTGTCGGCATCGATGACGTGGCGCAGATCGACCTGTACTCCTGCTTCCCGGTCGCGGTGCAGGTCGCGGCCGAGGCGCTGGGGTTGCCGATCGATGATCCGGCACGGCCACTGTCGGTCACCGGCGGACTGACCTTCGCGGGCGGCGCGGGCAACAACTACACGACGCATTCCATCGCGACCATGATCGGCCGGCTACGGGAACGCCCGGACGACTACGGGCTCACCACCGCTCTGGGCTGGTACATCACCAAGCACGGAGTCGGCGTCTACGCCGCGAAACCACCTGTGCGCCTGTTCCGTTCGATCGAGGCCGAGGTACCGGCCGCCCGCCGGGAGGTGGCGCCGGGGTACACCGGGCCCGCGACCGTCGAGGCCTACACCGTTCCCTACCGCAAGAGTCGCGACGGCGACGAACCGGAGGCCGTCGTGATCAGCGCCCTGAACCCGCAGGGGGCACGCATACTGGTGCGGGCCTCGGATCCGGGCACCGTCGCGGCATTCACCGACGGCGACCCGATCGGCGCGTCCGCCGAGATCACCGCCGCCGACAAGCTCACCCTGCTTTGAGAGGAAACCCCATGTCCGACTTGGTATTGGTCGAACGTCGTGACGCCATCACCGTGCTGACCGTGAACCGGCCCGAGGTCCGCAACTCGATCAACCTGGCCGCCGCCCAAGCCATCGAGGCGGCGATCGACGAGTTCGAGGCCGACGATGCCGCCCGCGTGCTGGTGCTCACGGGTGCGGGCGGCACCTTCAGCGCGGGCATGGATCTGGTGGCGGCGTCCAAGGGCGAGATGCCGATGACGCAGCGGCGCGGTCCGCTCGGCATCGCCGCGAAACCTCCTGTCAAGCCGATGATTTCGGCAGTGGAAGGTTTCGCCTTGGCGGGCGGATTCGAACTGGCGTTGTCCGGTGACCTGATCGTCGCGGCGGACAACGCGCAATTCGGTATCCCCGAGGTGAAGCGCGGGCTGGTCGCGGCCGGTGGCGGCGTCTTGCGGCTGACCCAGCGGCTGCCGCGCAGTATGGCCGCGGAGCTGGCCCTGACCGGCGGGCGGATCGGCGCCGAGCGGCTGTATCAATTGGGACTGGTCAACCGGCTGACCGAGCCGGGCGGTGCGCTCGCGGGTGCGCTCACCTTGGCCGCCGAGATCGCCGCCGCCGCGCCGTTGGCGGTCGCGGCGAGCAAGCGGATCATCGACGAGTCACCGGACTGGACAGCGGATCAGGCATTCGCCAAACAGGGTGAAATCGCCTTGCCCGCCCTGTTTTCCAAGGACGCCGCCGAAGGCGCCTTGGCGTTCGCGCAGAAGCGCGAACCGCAGTGGCAGGGCCGCTGACTCCGATGGCCGAGCGCGTCCGGGAGACGCAGGCGCAGCGCACCTCGCGCATGCGTACCCGCCTCCTGGACGCGGCGGTACAAAGCCTGGTCGACGACGGGTACTCGGGCACCACCACTTTGGCGGTGCAGAAGCGCGCCGGGGTGCCGCGCGGCACCCTCCAGCATCACTTTCCGACCAAGGCCCACCTGCTCGCGGGTGCCGTCGAGCACCTGGCCGCGCGGCGCCTGGCTCAGCTGACCTCGGAGTTCGCGGCGATCCCACCGGACGCGGACCGGCTGGAAGTAGCCGTCGAGCTGACGATGCGCATGCTCAGCGGGCCGTCTTTCCTTGCGGCACTGGAGATCTGGGTGGGCGCAAGAACAGATCCCGAGCTGCTCGCCGCGTTCCTGCCACTGGAACATCGGCTCTTCGACCTCATGCACACCAGCATTCGCGAGGTCTTCCGCGCCGAATTCCCCGACGACCCCAGGGTTCCGACGATCACCGAGTTCACCATCGAGATCATGACGGGTCTGGCGATGCGCGCCCTGCTCACCGGCGACGTGGACCGCAACCGAATCCTGCAGTGGCGCTGGCGGAACGCGGTGCGGATCCTGCTGGGCACCGCGCCACCGGAATCGTTGACCGCTCCGCGCGAATCTGTGACCCCGCCCCGTGAACTGGGGATGACTGTGGACAACTTCGACTAGCGACTATCCGGCGGTGTCCAGCAGAACTTGCGCGCAGGCGGCGGGGTCGTCGTAGAACGGGGTGTGGCCGCTGCCGCGCAGAGTGACGTGAGTCGCGTTGGGCAGCAAGGCTTTCGCGCGGCGGCTTTGGGTCGCGTAGGTCAGCAGGATATCCCGGTTGCCCCATGCGATCGTGACCGGAATTTCCGCCAGCGCCGCCGGATCGGGTGGGCGGACGTCGGCGAACGAGTCCAGTGCGGGCTGGAAACCGAGCACCTTCGCGCCGTTGGCGGTGTCGATGGCGGTCTGCGGGTCGACCGCCCACGCTTTGCCGAAGACCAGGCCGAGGAAGACGGTCCGGCCGGCGGCGGTGCCGAGGACCTGCGGTATCACCGGCCCCAGGGGGCCGAGCAGCCCGCGTGAGCGTCCGAGCGACTGCTGGCACCAGACGCGACCGGCCTTGTCCCAGAACCCGATCGGGGAATACGCGGTGACCGAGCGGGCCAGTCCGCGCGCGGCGAGGTTCAGGGTGATCAGGCCGCCCATCGAGTTGCCCGCCAGGTGCGGACGCTCGATTCCCGCTGCCGCGAGGAAATCCGCGAGCGCGTCGGTGAGCGTGTCGACCGTGGTGCGGGGCAGCGGCGCGGACGCGCCGAACCCGGGCAGGTCGACCGCGATGACGTCGAAGGACCTGGCGAGCGTGTCGATGATGGGTTCCCACACCTGCCAGCGGCTGCCGACCCCGTGCACCAGAACCAGCGGTTCACCCTTGCCGATCCGGTGGTGATTCAACATCGTGACCCCTGATTCTGCTGCTGGCAACGGGCCAATAGTACTGTAACGACCCGGTCGCAGCCTGGAAACCGCTGGCAGAAAGCCCGCTCATCGGTACGATAAATGGTATGGCAACACGTAAGGTCACCCTCTCGCTCGACGAGACGGCCTGGTCCTTCGCCGAACAGGCGGCGGCCCGCGCCGGCATGTCACCCTCGGCGTGGATATCCAAGGCGGCTCGGCGCGAAGCGGTGCGCACCGGCGTCGGTCCGATCCTGGACGTCGGCGCCGAAGCCGCGGCCGACGAGGCCGAACTGGCCGCGGCCGAGAAGGAGATGCGTGCGCAGGGGTGAACTCTGGACCTACCACCCGCAAGGCTCGACTCGCCGCCGCACCATCGTCCTGATCAGCAGCGACGGCATCCATGAATCGCCGCGCCGCTGGCTGATCGCCGCCGAAGTCCTCGACGCGGACCCGAAGGACATTCTCGCGGTCACCCTGCCCGGCCACGGCTGGGTACACGCCGGCAATATCGGCCGCATCTACCGCGACTGGCTGGCCGATCGGATCGATGAGCTGCCCACCGACGTAGTGGAACGGCTCGATACCGCCCTGCGCGCGGCGATGGATCTGTGAGCCGCTAGATCGCGACAGCGAGTTCGACCCGCACCGGGGACCCGGCCGTCAACTCCTCGGCCAGCCGTATCGGCTTCTTCACCGGCAGCACGTACGTCCGGCGCGCCTTGTCCGGAAACACGGAGGTCGACCACCGGCTGGCGCCGATCGTCACCTGTACCCGTACCGCCCCGAAACCGTTTGCCCGGTGCGCGTACAACTCTTCGATCTCGTCGGCGACCTCCTCGGGCAGCGATACGAAATGCCAGGACGCCATCCCGTCGTGCTCCCACAATTCGGCCGTGAACGAATATTCCGATGCCACCCCCGGACTGTAACCACGGCCACCGACAACGACCGCGGATCGATACGCTGACCCGGTGCCCCTAGTCGAGGTGACCTACGCGCCCCACGTTCCCGAATCGACCCTCCGCACCCTCGCCGAGCAACTGCCGCACCTGGTCTCGCTCGCGGTCGAATGCCCCGAAGAGCCCTACGACGGCGATCTGCGACCCGGCGACGTCGAGATCCGCTTTCGCGCTCTCGGCCCGTTCGATCGCAGCGGGCTCGACGTCGTCATCGAAATCCGCTCCAAGTGGTTCGAGAGCCGTGCCGCCAACCGGCAGTACCGCGTCGACGAGTTGCACGACGCCCTCACGGCGGCCACCGCGCTGGACGACTTCGGCATCTACCTCAGCCTCCCCGTCGCGGCCTGGGCGCAGAGCGAGTAGCGCCCGAAACCGGTCTGCGCGAAGAAAATAGCGGCGACCGGACAGCCAGGCACCCTCACGGCATCGAATGCAGTGCGCCAACCCATTTCGAAGCGCACGCCGGAATCGACCGGCAAGACCGAGGAGGCCCGATCTCGTGAGTGATCCACTGTGGCTGGCCGATGTGCTGCGCGCCGAAGGCCTGCGCGTACTGGAACACGAAGGCTGGCGCGACCGCGGCCACGGCGATTTCGCCGATATCCGCGGTGTCCTGTGCCATCACACCGCCGGTGGCGGGGAAAACGACTGGCGCATCGTGCAATACGGACGTCCCGACCTCGAAGGCCCGCTGGCGCAGCTGGTCCTGGAGCGAGACGGCACCTATCGCGTGATCGCCGCGGGCGTCTGCTGGCACGCCGGCCGCGGATCGTGGCCCGGTTGGCCCACCGACAACGCCAACTACCACGTGATCGGCATCGAAGCCGTTTCCCGCGGCGACGGAACCGATTGGACCGCCGCGCAACTCGACGCTTACAAGCGCGGTTGCGCCGCGATTCTGCGCCACCTCGGCCGCGACGCCGGCGACTGCGTCGCCCACCGCGAGTACAGCAGCGAAGGCAAAGTCGACCCGACCGGCATCGACATGGCGGCATTCCGTTTCGACGTACAAGCACTCATCGACGCCACACCAATCCCAGGAGGCAAGACCATGGCCGCGCTCGAAGAAACCTTCGTCAACTTCCGAGGCGAGACCGTCACCCTCGGCACCGCGATCCGCTACATCGACGAATACGTCAACGACCTGCGCGAACAGATCGGCGGCCCGATCCCGCTGAAGGGCTGGCCCCAACTGGGCGACCGAACCCTGGTCGACGCCGTCGCCGCGATCGGCGCCGAGCTCGGCATCGAGGGCTTCACCGATCTGGCGAAGGTGCAGAAGTGACGCGACCGGCCTGTTTTCCGTGGAGCCGATGACGGGAATCGAACCCGCGCTGTCTGCTTGGGAAGCGGAATGTCGATAACTGTCATTGCTGCTCAACTCGCTGTCTTAGCGGGGACCGCTGGATGATTTCGGTGGAGATGACTGCCGAGTCGAAGCGGACCTCATCAAGCGGATAGCTGCCGTCCGCCAACTGCTGAAGCAATTCGACAAAGAGGTGACCCCTCGCTCGGGCCCACGGATGGGATAACACTTCCGACCGTGCGTGCGTTCTGTTCGGGTTTTCGGCGATGGGGTCACCCAGTAATCGCACCGAGCAGGCTGACAGCGATGCCGACGAAGGTGATGGTGATCCCCCCCAGCGCCCAGCCGAGGTCCTTGAAAGCTTGGCGCTTTGAATTCGATTGAACGGCTCCGACAGCTTGTTCAATTGCGTCTCGAAAGGTAGCGGCCTCAGACTGCTGGATGGCCTTCAGCTGGTCGATTTCTGAGTAGACCTCAAGCAGATGCGCGATCAGGCTGTCCGAAACTCGTTTGCTAGACGAGCTTCGGCGGGTGTGTTCGCACACCATGGTGCGGCTTGCGACAGCCCCTCGGCGCCGCATTAAGCGTGTTCGGGGGGCGCTTTTGTCGTGCCCGGCTACATGCCAAGCTTTTGCTGCATCCAATCGCCGACAGCGTCGTTGTCGTCGGCGGGGATAGCGTGCGTCCAATGCACTGGTGGTGTCACCCACCGGATTCGCCGCCAACCCCAGCATGGCCGGATGGCCCAACCGCCGTATTCCCGGGAGGGAACCCACTGCCCTTTCCCGGTGTAGCCCCGCGGGCGCCGAAGATGCTGCAGCGTGAAGCGCACGGTGGTGCGTAGCCGAAACAAGCGGCCCGCCCAGCCGTCCGGCCCGTCGCTGACCCACATCGAATCCGTCCGCATCAGGGCGGTCCGTGGTCGATGACGCGACCATCGAGGAACACACACCGATAACTGATCTCGTTGAAACTGGGCGACCGCATCGTTGCGTCGAGTGCGGCGGTGATAACGGCGGGGTCGAAGCCCAGTTCGACCAGTTCCTGGGTCGGGACTGTGTCAGGGTCAGCGCAGATCGCCAGCATCAAATGCTCGACCCCGACATACCCGTCGCCCGCTCGTCGGCGATGGCCTCGGCCGCCTCGACGATCGACTCGAAACGGGGTGTCCGTGGGAGCCTGCCTGTGGTCGCTATCGGCTCAGCCTTTCATCCGGCGTTGAGGACTTCGTACCCTTCTCGCGACCGACTATGCGGTGACGAACAGGGTGACTTCCCAGCTCCACCGCGCGCAGTCTGGGCCGTGCTGGCGTCAGCGCCTGCTCGCCCGCAGGATCGCAACAGTAGTCATAGCTACGACCCTTTGCCGCGTGATTCGCGCTCTCGTTCCTCCCTCAGCCGCGCCAACTCCGCCTCCCGGCCGCGCACGGTCGCTCCCTCGATTTCCTTGTCCGGACTGCGGGAGCCGACAGCGGGCGCACCTGGAGCGTGAATACCGATCGTGTGGTGGATCGCTCGCGGGTCCCATCCTTTCCCTGCCAGCCTCGCGGCTTCGCCCGCGATCCGTTCCGGGCTTTCCGGTGCGACGCGGACCTCCCGGCCTTCCACCCGCGCCAACCACTTCCCGGTCTCGGGATCGAAGCGGGCTTGTCCGTCGCGGAATGCCTTGTACACCTGCGCGTTCAGGTTCTTGTCCCGGTCGCGGTCGAGGGTGAGGGACTGTGCGGCTTCGCGGGTGAGTTCGATTTCCTTCTCCAGTTGGGGCACGCTCTTGTGTCCCTCCCGTAGTTGCACCTGCGCGGGGTCACGCTGGCGTTCCTGGGTGGCTTCTCGTTCCAGCGCGGCGATGTGGTGGGCGGTCGTTTCCTGAACGCGGGCGTTGTGACTATCGATCTCGACAACCATCTCGCGTGCGTTGCGCTGGACCGCGATCCGTTCTCCGATCCGCTGCAAGCCTCGGGTTGTTTCCTGGTCGCGGTCGGCGCGTTGCCCATCCAGGCGTGCCATGAGCTGTTCGACGTGATCAGGTGTGAGACCTTCCCGCGTGAGTGCCTGGATTTCGTGTTGGCGTTCGAGTTCGTGCCCGGCACGGACTTGATAATCGAGGCGGCGTTGTTCACGGGTGAGCTCGAGTTCTGAGCGGTCGTGGTCGCGTTCGAGTTCGAGGACCTGTTCACGGATCTGCTCACGTTCCTGCTCGCGGACCGGCCGCGCGCTCTCAGCGAGTTCGATTGCGGTGCGGTCGATTTCGAGGCCGATCGGTTCCAGCGACGCGGCCAGGCCGGCGGCCCGGACCTCGCGGGTCTGCTCCTGCACCTGCTCGATCAAAGTGACTGCCGAAGTGGCACATTGGCTTGCTTCAATGCCAGGTTGTCGTAGTCGCGGATGACTTGCCGGTCGGCTTCCACCAGGCGTTGCAGGTCATCGCGAGCACCGAGCAGCACAGATAGGCTGATCGGCTCACCGCGCTCGCGGGCTTGCTGCACCTCGGCGGTAAATCGACTGATAGCGTCCCGGGCGACGGTCAGGGTGGGGTTTTCTCGCATCCGCTCGACAGCGTTAGCCAGCCGCTCCATCGCCTGACGGGCTACCACCGGCCGGCCGAGTTCCACCGCGCGTTCGAAATCACGGGGTCCGGCCTCGACCACCCGGTAGCGGCCCGGGAACTTCTTCGCCAACTCCTGAACACGCTGGGCTACCTCGGTGTCGAGATCGGCCCAGTCCCGGATGACCGCTTCGGACTCCAGGATGATCCCGTTGGCGAGTAGCCATTCCTCTTTAGCAAGTTGGTGTAACCCTTCCTCGCGGGGAACGTATCCAGCTTTGAACTCGTTGGACTTCACAACGACCGCCACGCCTTTGGTCTCACGGACCTGGGCGGCATCCAAACGGCGTTCACTCAGCGGGGTCTTGATTACATACTCATGCGCCCAACCCTGATCCGGCGAGCGCTGTTGCATTTGCTGCCAGCCGTACATGAATGCGTCATGCAGCTCTTTGCGGTTGCCCCACTTCTCGACCTCGGTGCGCCAGTCAACAGCGGCCCGAATACGGGACAACTCGACCTTTTCCGCGAGCTTGCCTAGGACATATGCGGCGTGGCCCCGGTCACCAGCGGGGGTCAAACCATGGTCGCCGATTTCCGGATTCGGGCTCACCGCACGACCCCCGAAACGGCGAGCCGGGGGAGACTAGCGGCGGTTCGCCCATTCGTGCAGCGGCGGTTGCCCCAGGGAGTGCCATTCCCGCCACTCAGCGGCGACGTGATCGTAGACCTCTTCGACCGTTGTCCCGGTCCGCCGGAGAAGAGCATGGACAAGCAGGCGCGCAGGATCGAACCAGGCTGTGGCAGAGGGGATTTCCACAGCCGGGTGCGGCCGAGCCGGGCCGTCGGGAAGAGCCGTGATCTCCACGTAGACCCAGTGCCCGCCCAACGTCGTAGCGAAGATGTGGCCGACACCGCGGGCGAGGCGTTCGAACCGTGCTTTCTGCGCCGGTGTGTCGGGAGCGTCGGGATCGGGGTAGTAGCGCAGCGCTGCCCGCTCCAGCACCCGCAGTGAATCCCGAGTCCATCGGTCGGCAAGCTGCCCGAGTGCGGGTACGTCGTCGCGTTCGAGTTGGGCCAGGTCGTCGTCCATGGCGGCGAGCCATGCCAGAAATGCCGGGTCCTGCTGCTGTTCAGTGTGGTCGGGCTGTTGTTCGGTGGTGTGGGTGTTGAGCTCTCCCATGTCCGGCGCTCCTTCCGGCGGGTGCTGTCAGTCATTGCGATTGTCCCTGTGTCGCTGTTTGGACGTTCGGGCGGCCAGGAATCCGGCCAGACGGTTACGCGGTCAGTACCACCCCCTCGACGGGTCGGCCCGCATGCGCCTAGCGTCGATCAGCGTTTGCCGCGCAGCCGCCTTGCGCATGCAGAGGTCGGCGCGACAGCGGCGCAGCTGCTGCATGACTCGTGCGCCTCTTCGACGCTCAACCGATGATCGGGCGCGGCATGGGTACAGCCCCGCGGCCACACCCCGTCGTCTGCGGCGCGCGCGTCTTCGGCTTGAATCTGTATGCGGCGACGCTCTTTTGCGATGCGTTCGGCGATCTCCTGGACGCTGGTACCGCCGGGCACGGTGGGCGCGGAGGCATTTCTGAACCAGTCGAGTCTCATCGTGCTTGCTCCGTCGCAGACGGGCGGTCGACGGGCGGGGCGTCGGGCGGCACATCGCCGCGGGCATAGGTGTTTTGGGTGTCGACGGTGAGGACATCGCACACCGCGATTAACGCGGCCGGCACTCTCCCATCGAAGTCCCGCAGGCTGTGCACCATCACGGCGTCGGCGCGCTGGAGTTGCACCTCACCGATCAACATCTGCACGGGGTCCAGTGGCCGGTTCAGCACGACAGCGGAGGCGAGGGAGTAGCCGAGCAGCAGCGAGCGGGCACGCGCCTGCTGATACTCCCACCCTCGGCGGGCTCCGGCGAGGTCGGCGCGCTGGTAGATGATCACGCGGGGCCGGTCGGGTTCAGCCATCCTCACCACCTCCTCCCGTCGAGGTCGCCGCAACTTCGGGCGTCGGCGGGTTTGGGTCGGGTTGCGCGGTGTGTGTAGTAGCACGCGGTGACGAGAAGAGCCAGCACTAGCGTGATCGCGGTGCCAGCGAGGATCATTGGCATGTCGGGTGCCTCCATTTCCCTGGAACGGCTGGAGTGCACCCGACGCCGGGAATCCGCCCTCTGGCAACGCTTTCGCGCTGGTGGAGTGCCCGTATGAGTGAGGCAATCACCGGCGCCGGGTACAGATATCAGCGTCTTGGATACGAGCGGTAGGCGGAAGCGCAAAACTATAGGCAAATAACGGCATCGACCCGTTTGGGGGAGCCACGAACACCAAGCTCCGAGATTTGCGATTGGCTCGCGGTATGACCCAGGCCGAGGTTGCCGAGGCGGTGTGCGATGAGATCGAGCGCGCTACCGGGCGGCGGCCTTCTATCACCGGTCAGGCGATTTACCGGCTGGAGGCCGGTGAGCTGACGTGGCCGAGGAATGCGACACGCGCGGCCCTCATGGCAGTCTTGGGTAGTTCTTCGGCGGCCGATCTCGGCTTGTATCCGAAGCGCACCCGACGTGATGTCGAAAGGGAAGAGGCCACGAAGCGCAGGCAATTCGGACTGACTGGGCTGGTCGTGCCAATCGCAGCTATGGATGCTCCGGGACGAGCGGGCAGTGTCGATCTCGAGGAAATGCGTGCCCGGTTCACCCGCCTACAAGAGTTGGACTCGTTCCTCGGTGGCGGTGACACGTTCCGGCTGTACGCGGCGGAACTCGCGAAAACCGAACTGACCCTTGCCCGGTCCAGCTGTTCCGCCGCCGTCCGTACGGCGTTGACGGGACTGGCCGGGGAACAAGCGCAGCAAGCTGGCTGGGCGGCATTCGATGCGGGATTCGCCAGTCAAGCTCTCGACCTGTACGAGTACAGCCACCGTGCCGCGCAGGAGGCGGGTTGCCCCGAGCTGGCCGCGAACGCGCTCATACAGATCGCTTACGCCATTGGTAGTTCCGGTGCGATCGCCGCGGCAGACGCGGCATGCTCGACGGTCGGTACCGCGGCGCCGGCCAAAGCGCGAGCGATGCTGGAATCGAGGCGTGCGTGGTCGCTGGCGACTACGGGGGACCGTGACGGTGCCGCCCGCGCGTTGGATGCATCCTATGAGGCGTTGGAAGATAGTGACCGCCAGCCTGCGGCGCGTTGGTTCGACTGGGTGAACCGGGCGGAACTCGACATTATGACGGGGCGGGTGTGGTCGGTGCTGCACGCCCCGGAGAAGGCGACACCACCGCTGACGCGGGCACTAGCCGACTATCCCGATCACTGGTCACGCGACAAATCGTTGTATATGACATGGCTGGCCGATGCCCACCTTGATGCCGGGAATGTCGACGAAGCTATGCAGATCACCGGCCGCGCGTTTGATCTCGCTGTGCAGGTCGCTTCGGTCCGGCCGTTGACTCGGGTCCGGCAAGTGAGTGCGCGGTGTGTGTCGGCCGGTATCGCAGGAGCAGCGACCCTGCACCGGCGGGTGGTGGGGGCGCGAGTGCCTATTCCGCAGCGATTGTAGATTTCCGCGCCCATTCGATATAGGCGTCCGAGCACGCCCCGATCGGCACTCCGATCAGTTCGGGGTTGTCCCACGGGTGCAAGGTCCGAATCCGGTCCATCAACTGGTCCACAATGCCGGCCGGGGTGCGGAGTTCGACACGCCACTCTTCGCCCGTGCCGGACTCTCCGAGATGCCACCACACCGACTTCACGGGGCCGCTGATCCACGCGGCGGCGGCGAGTTGTTCGGCGACAGCCGCTTTCGCGATGTCTTCGGCGGCTTGCTCGGTCGGCGTTGTGGTGGTCACGGTCCAGACGGTGGGGGTGGATGCCATGGCGGCCAGCCTAAGACGTCGCGCCGCGCGTCGACGGTGGTTCACCGGGACCGCCGGACCGCACGACTCGTCGCGGTTGATGGCCGTGGTCGGGGCGCACCGTCAGCCGGTAGGAGCCGCTGACACCGCCGGTCAGCGGAAGCAGTCCAGTGACGGACCTCGACGACGAAGACAGGGAAGCCTATGAGGCTGCGAATGAGGTGGTAGTCGAAACCTGCGATCGCCTGATTGCGGTGTGGGGATTCCAAGTCAGCGAACGGTGGCATGGGACGGCCACCGATCGGGTGCGTCGCTCGGTTTGGAGAGGACCCGATCGGAAACCATGGATAGGGTACAACTTTGGGTACAGTGCCCCGGAGCTAAAGAAAGGCCCTGCATCAGCACACGCTGGTCAGGGCCTGTTTTCCGTGGAGCCGATGACGGGAATCGAACCCGCGCTGTCTGCTTGGGAAGCAGAAGTTCTACCATTGAACTACATCGGCAGTGCTTGTATGCGTCCGTGAGCTTAGCAGACGGCCCGCTGCGGGAGGCAAGTCCATTACCATTCGTTGCAGGGTGGTCGGGCCAGTCGATTGGCTATTCGATCACTATCGGAGGAGGCTCGACGGATGAGTACGGAAGACGGGCATGCGCCCGGGCTATTCAGTCATGAAACCGCGCCGTTGACGGCGTTTCCAATGGCCGACGAGGGTGCTCCGCATCATCGCCCGGTCTTCAGCGCCGACGAGTCGGCGGCGGCACAGGATCCGGCGGGCAGGGCCGGCGACTAGCCGCCAGGGTCGGGGGATCATCGCAAATCAGGCAGAGCACCGGCCGCGCGGCATCGGGTAGCCGGCGACCACTACGCTGCTCCCCGTGCTGCTTTCCGATCGTGACATCCGTGCGGAGATCGCCGCTGGGCGTCTCGGGGTCGAACCGTTGCTGGAAAATCTGATCCAGCCGTCGAGTATCGACGTGCGGCTGGACCGGTTGTTCCGGGTCTTCGACAACTCCCGCTACACCCACATCGATCCGGCCCAGCGCCAGGACGAGCTGACCAGCCTGGTGGAACCCCCCGAGGGGGAGCCGTTCGTGCTGCACCCGGGTGAGTTCGTGCTCGGGTCCACGCTCGAGGTGTGCACGCTGCCCGACGATCTGGCCGGGCGGCTGGAGGGCAAGTCGAGCCTGGGCCGGCTGGGTCTGCTGACGCATTCGACCGCGGGATTCATCGATCCCGGCTTCAGCGGGCACATCACCCTGGAGCTGTCGAATGTGGCGAACCTGCCGATCACGCTGTGGCCGGGAATGAAGATCGGGCAGCTGTGCCTGATCCGGTTGAGCAGCCCGGCCGAGCATCCGTACGGCAGCGCGTCGGTCGGCTCGAAGTATCAGGGGCAGCGCGGGCCGACGCCGTCGAAGTCCTATCTCAACTTCCCGCTGTCGGCGGACGTGGTCAATACGGTGGAGGCGCGCTGAAAGTGGTTGCGGGCCGCGGCCGGTAGCCACAGCAGGAGCAGGATCACCGTCGAGAGCGTCCAGCCGAACAGCAGCGCGGCGTGCACCCCGCTCGCCGGGAACAGCGCCCACACCACGAAGCGTCCGGCGAATTGGCAGCCGAGCAGGATGGTGATGGTGACGCGAGCCCAGTTCCGGCCGCGCCGGATCGGTAGCAGCAGCGCCGCGTAGAGCGGCGCGCCGATCGAGTGGTAGATGGTGCCGGGGTTCCAGCCGAACGGCGGAATCAGCAGGACGACAATGTGATTGATCGCGTGCATGCCGATGCCGACGACGGCGATTCGCACCGGGATGGGTGTCTTTGACATGCGGGTAAAGCTAAAGTCCGCGACCAGCGCCGGTATTGGACGAATCGGTCCTCGATGCCGGGCCGGTCACGGTGACGTGTCGGCCGGTGCGAAGAGACGGCCGGGCGTGGTTCCGGCGAAGCGGTGAAAGTCGCGGATGAGGTGCGACTGGTCGTAATAGCCCAGGTCGGCGGCGACGGCGCTCGGATCGCTCCCCAATACGGTGAGCGCGTGCGAGAAACGCAGCAGGGAGCTGTAATCCTTCGGCGGCAGACCCACCTGCTCGGTGAATCGCCGACGGAAATACCGGTGGCTCCAACCGATTTCGTCGGCCAGCGCGGTGACCGCGGTCCCGCGCTGTCGGCGTAGCGCCGCTACCGCGTGTGTGATCGCCGGATCGGCGGGTGCGGCCGCAGTTCGGCGTAGTGCCGCCTCCGCGTGTGTGATCGCCGGGTCAGCGGGCGCCGCCGCAATTCGGCGTAGCGCCGCTACGGCGTGTGTGATCGCCGGATCGGCGGGCGCGGCCGCAGCGGCGCGGTCCCGCACGAACCCCGCGACCAGGGCGAACCGTTGCGTCCAGTCGACGGCGTGGGCGAGGCGATCGGTCAGCTCGCCCGCGGGTCGGCCGATCAACGCACCCAAGTCCGCTGTGGTGTTTCGCAATTCGCCCATCGGCACGCCGAGCAATCGCCGCGCGGCCAGCGGCCCGAGTTGGACTTGGACGCTGTGCATCCGGCCGGAATGTTCCGTGCGACCGCCGCGGTCGTGCATGCCGATCACCAGCGCGGTCGGTTCGATCGCGCGCCCGCCGAACACCCCGTCCAAAGCGAAAACGATCTTCACGGTGCCGCCGGGAATCTTCCTGCGCCGCACCGTTTCCGGCTCGGTGACGTCGAACCCGAAACATCGGATGACGTCCAGCCCCTCGAACAGGGCCGCGGGGGAGTGCACTACGTCCTTGGCGCGCACCTGGTAGATCCCGCGCAGCTCCAGGACTCGGGCGGCGTCCATCTCCCCACAGTAGGCCCGAAATGTGCTGCGGCCGAGTCCGCCTCGTCGACTGTGGAAAAGAGGCGGACCCGGCCGGTGTAGCAGCGCCCCGGGCGCAAGCGGGTAGCCCGGGGCGGCGGCGGGGACCGACGACGCAATTTTCAGTCCCCGCCGCCCGCTCCCACCGCCAGCGCCGTCGTGATGACGACGGATAACGGCGGGAGCGTGTCGCCGCGTCTCGGCGGGCTGACCCAGAAGCACCCTTCCCGGGTCCAGCGACCGAGACCGGTCGGCAACATCACGGCACTGCCGATCGCGGGTATTCCGATATCGAGTCGGTTCAGTACCTCCAATACCTGTGCGCCTGGGCGGCTGTCCGGCGCGGCGAGAAAACTCCAGCGGATCTGCCGGGCCAGCATCGGACCCCTCGTCCCCTGCTGTTCCAGTGCCGCCCTGACCTTTTCAGCGCGCGCCGTGGGCAAGTGCACGACACAGACACGGCTACTGATGGGCAGCATCGCGAATCCGCCACGCTCGATCACCGGTAAGTCGTATTCGTGCCGGTAGAAGGCCACCCAATCATCGACTGTCCTGAGTTTGTCCACATTCACGGCCAACTCCTTGCCTCCTGTATCAAGGGTCGCCTGAGGAACGCGGACGCGGTAACGCCCTCCTGCCCGCATTCCGCTGCCCTTCCACTGCCCCTGCCCCGGGGCAGGGGCAAAAAGACTGATAGCGACACCGAATTGTTTGTGGCCTCCGGCACAATCGCCTCGTACCCTGGGAAAGAGTTCGTGCGAAGGGATGACATCGTGGTCAGGCAATGGTCAGGACGAGAGACCCGTGCCCTTCGCGATGCCAAGCGGATGAGTATCCGGGAGTTCGCGGCGCACCTCGGTGTGCACGAACGTCTGGTGTCGAAGTGGGAAGCCGGCGGCGTCCGGGTGCACCCACGTCCTGTCAATCAAGCCGCACTGGATACATCCCTGGCAAGGTCCGACGATGTGGTGCGGGCCCGGTTCGCGGAATTGATCGAGCATTCGGGTACTCCCGGCCCCGGCACCGCTCGATCCGCCGCGCCTGGTTTCGAGTCGCCGGCCGCAGCGGCTGGTGTGTCTTATTCGAGTGACGCGGACCTTTTGGCTCTCATAGATGCCGGTGCGATGAGAGGTGATGCGTTAGCAGCGATTTCGGAGAGGGATCTGATCATGGCGGCTGCCCACGAGGCCAGCGAGCACGCCGGCCAGGCCGAGAGCACCAATGTCGGTGCGACCACCTTGGAACAGCTCGACGCCGACGTCACGCGCATCGCGAACGATTACGTGCACATTCCACCGGTGCCGATGATGGTCGAGATGTTGCGGGTGCGGCGCCGGGTGTACCGGTTGCTGGAGGGGCATCAGCGCCCCGCCGACACATCGCACCTGTATCTGCTGGCGGGCACCCTGTCGGGGCTGCTCGCCAACGCCAGTACGGATTTGGGTTACTACGACGCCGCGGGCGAGCAGATTCGCGCCGCCTGGGCGTACGCGGAGTTGTGCGGGCACAACGGTTTACGCGCCTGGACCCGCGGTATGCACGCGCTCATCGAGTACGGCGCCGAACGTCCGCGCCGCGGTGTGCTGCTCGCTCAGAGCGGGCACGAATACGCCGAGTCGGCGACGGCGAAGGTGCGGTTGCTCAATATCGAGGCCAGGATCTGGTCGAAGATCGGCAGCCCCGCCGACACCGACCGCTGTATCCGGGCGGCCGACGACGCGCGCGAAGCCGGCGCCGCCGACGACCTGCACGACGAGGTCGGCGGCGTCTTCGGGTTCCCCGACGCCAAATCGCAGTACTACGCGGGCGCCACCTACATCCATCTCGGCGAGGCCGAACCCGCGCTGGCCGCCACCCAGCGCGCGATCGAGCTATATGCCAACGGTCCCTCGGAGAAGCGCTCCTACGGCGCCGAATCGCTGGCCCGGGTGGACAACGCCGCCGCGCACCTGATCAACGGCAGCCTGGACGGTGCCGCCGAAGCCCTGCACCCGGTCCTCGGACTCGCCGAGGACAAACGCATCGTGCAGTTGGAGACGCGGCTCACCGGTGTACGCCGCCGGATGGCGGCGCCCAGCTTCCGCAACGCGTCGGAGGCGCGTTTCCTGGACGAACGGATCGAGGAATTCTGCGGCGCGACCGCGGCCAAGGGCATACCGCCAGGTAGCTAGCTATGCGGCCCATCGATTAATCCGTTGCGGAGGATGGCACCATTGATCGGGTGAGCCCGAGTCATCTACCGCATCAGCCGCCGCGTGTTTTGGAGCAGTCCACGAAGCTGCAGAACGTTCTGTACGAGATTCGTGGGCCGGTACACGCGCATGCGGCACGGTTGGAGGCCGAGGGGCACCGGATCCTCAAGCTCAATATCGGCAACCCGGCGCCGTTCGGTTTCGAGGCGCCGGATGTGATCATGCGCGACATCATCGCCGCGCTGCCCTACGCCCAGGGCTACTCGGAGTCCAAGGGCATCCTGTCGGCCCGTCGCGCGATCGTGACCCGTTACGAGCTGGTCCCGGGTTTCCCGGAGTTCGATGTGGACGACGTCTACCTGGGCAACGGCGTCTCCGAGCTGATCACCATGACCATGCAGGCGCTGCTGGACAACGGTGACGAGGTGCTGATCCCGGCGCCGGACTATCCGCTGTGGACCGCCATGACCAGTTTGGCCGGCGGCACCCCGGTGCACTACCTGTGCGACGAGTCCAATGGCTGGCAGCCCGATATCGCCGATATCGAGTCGAAGATCACCGACAAGACCAAAGCGCTGCTGGTGATCAACCCGAACAACCCGACCGGCGCGGTGTACTCCACCGAGGTGTTGCAGCAGCTGGTCGATCTGGCGCGCAAGCATCGGCTCTTGCTGCTGGCCGATGAGATCTACGACAAGATCCTCTACGACGACGCCAAACACATCTCGCTCGCCACGCTCGCGCCCGATCTGCTGTGCCTGACCTTCAACGGCTTGTCCAAGGCGTACCGGGTGGCCGGATATCGCTCGGGCTGGGTGGTCATCACCGGACCGAAGGAGCACGCCGCCGGTTTCCTGGAGGGGCTGTCGCTGCTCGCCTCCACCCGCCTGTGCCCGAATGTGCCCGCGCAGCACGCCATTCAGGTAGCCCTCGGCGGGCATCAGAGCATCGAGGATCTGATCCTGCCCGGCGGGCGACTATTGGAGCAGCGTGACGTGGCCTGGGAGCGGCTCAACATGATCCCGGGTGTGTCGTGCGTGAAGCCGAAGGGCGCGCTCTATGCCTTCCCCCGGCTGGATCCGAATGTGCATGAGATCCACGACGATTCGAAGCTGATCCTGGACCTGCTGCTGCAGGAAAAAATCCTGATGGTGCAGGGCACGGGCTTCAACTGGCCCGACCACGACCATCTGCGGATCGTCACGCTGCCGTGGGCCCGGGACCTCGCGGTGGCCATCGAAAGGTTCGGCAACTTCCTCGCCGGTTATCGGCAGTAGCCCCTTGATTCCGGGGTCGAAACAGACCGTCAGTATGGATAACCGGCAGTTATGAATACTCACTAGCGCAAAACTCCCGTTTTTGTGTACAGTGGCTCTCGGCACTTCGAGTGCCCGGTCGGGTTGTCTACCCCCCCTGGACAACCTGGCCCTCGGGTTCGGCCGCCTACCCCCCTGGGCGCCGGCCTGCGGGCGGCGGAGACATCCCCCTGCTCTCCGCCGCCCCCTCCCGCTCTCGCCACCCGCACCCGTCGGCTGGCTTTCGCGCAGTTCAGCGCACCTTCTCCGTAGCGTCCATCGCGAGTTTGAAAATCAAATCCTTTAAGCTCCTCTGGTGACGGAGCACCATCATCACCACCACGACCATTCCGGGCCGATCGCGATCGGCGCCACCGCCGCGCGGGTGGTCATCGGGTTACTCACCGTCATCGGCATCGCGGTCGTCGCCGGCGCGTTCCTGCTCTGGCCGAGCAAGCAGCACATCGACATTCCGCTGCCCATGCAGAACGCGGGCGGCGGCGCGGTACAGACCGAAGCGGGCACCGTGGTGCTGCAGGATGTCGGAGTCTGCGGCAGTCCCTCCATCGGCAAGGTCTTCGCCGACAAACCCGAGGCGCCGCGCAACACCAACTACAAATGCCAGCGCAGCCTCATCACCATCGACTCCGGGCCGCACGAGGGCAGCAAGACGCTGCTCGAAATCGCGCCCGGCCCAGGGCAACCCGAACTCAAGGCCGGTGACGAGATCCGGCTGGTGCGGCAGACCGACCCGAGTGGCACACCGCTGTATTCCTTCGAGGACTACTCGCGCGGGTTGCCGCTGCTGCTGATCTTCCTGGTCTTTGTGCTGGTGATCATCGTGGTGGCGCGCTGGCGCGGCTTCCGCGCGCTGATCGGACTGGTGATCGCGTTCGCGGTGCTGGTCGGCTTCATGTTGCCGGCGCTGCTGGACGGGAAACCCGCGATTCCGGTCGCGCTGGTCGCGGGCTCGGCGATTCTGTACGCGGTGCTCTATCTGGCACACGGGGTTTCGCTGCGCACCAGCTCGGCGTTGCTCGGGACGCTGGCGTCGATGTTGCTCGCGGCGGTGCTGTCCTGGCTCGCGATCGAGATCACGCATCTGACGGGTCTGTCCGAAGAGCAGAACACCAACGTGGCGACCTATATCGAGCACGTCAGTATTACCGGCCTGCTGCTGGCCGGGTTCATCATCGGCTCACTGGGTGTGCTCAACGACGTCACCATCACCCAGGCCGCCGCGGCCTTCGAGTTGGCGGCGCTCGACGAAGGCGCCTCGCGCCGAGAGATTTTCGCCGCCGCCATGCGGGTGGGGCGAGATCACATCGCCAGTACGGTCTACACGCTGGTGCTCGCCTACGCCGGTGGGGCGTTGCCGCTGCTGCTGCTGTTCAGTGTGGCCGGGCGGTCGATCCGGGATGTGCTCACCGGTGACGCGGTCGCCATCGAGATCGCGCGGTCATCGGTCGGCGGTATCGCCCTCGCGCTGTCGGTGCCGTTGACCACAGGCATCGCGGTGATGCTGGCGCGGCCGTTCGGGCACAAGCGGCTCCCGGTTCCGGCCGCTCGGCGCGCGCGACACGCTCGGCCATGATCGCGGTGGGGGGTTACCCCTGGGGCGGTGGAGCGGGGAACAGCTCCGGTGGGATGGTCGGCACGACGATGGGCGGAAGGAACGGCACCGTAAAGGTATTCGCGCCCGTCGTGGACGTCGGCGGCGTGGTGGTTGGGCGGCGCGGTGCGGGCGCGACCGTCGACTCGGTTTCGGTGGTCGTGGTCGCGGGGGCCACCGCGATCTGCGGTTCCAGCGTCGTAGTGCGCGGCACGGCCGAGGTGGGCACGGGGGTCGAGCCCTCGCTGCTGTTGGAATCCCGGGTCAGCACCTGCTGGCCGTAGCCGAGACCGATGCCGATCGCGGCGACCACCACCAGCGCGCTCACCGTGAGGACCGCGCCGTTGAGTTCGCGCTTGCGCCGTGGACGGCCGGCCAGCGCGTCCGGTAGGTCGGCGTAGCTCTGCTTGCGGGCCTGCGGAGCCGGGGCGGCGCTCCAATCCTGACCCTGCTCGTCGCCCGCGAACCAGTCGTCCTCCGCGAGCTCGTTCTTGCGCTTGCGTTTGCCCTTCTTCGGCGGAGCCGA
This sequence comes from Nocardia goodfellowii, assembly GCF_017875645.1. Lineage (NCBI taxonomy): Bacteria > Bacillati > Actinomycetota > Actinomycetes > Mycobacteriales > Nocardiaceae > Nocardia > Nocardia goodfellowii. Next base: position 1,648,439 of record NZ_JAGGMR010000001.1, read on the forward strand.
CAGCCAGGCCGGGGACAGTTCCTCCTCGTCGAACGGCGGCTGGGCCGGGGCGGGCGCGGGTGCGGCGGCGGGGCGAGCGGCCGGGCGGGCCAGCAGTGCGGCGCCGCGGGCGGCGACCGTCTCCGGGTTCTCCGGGACGATGACCGGCACGCCGATCCAATGCTCGAGCACCTTGGCGACCAACGGGATCCGGGCGCAGCCGCCGATGGCCAGCACGCCGTGCACCGGGCGTTCGGCGCGGGCGATCACCTCGCGAGTCATCCGGGCGGAGGCCTCCACGGCCGTCACGACCAGGGCTTCGAAATTTTCCTGCGCGAGCAGCACCAAGCCTTGTTCGCTGGGTAGCGCGACCGCGGTGTTGGAGGAAAGCTGTTCCTTGGCTTCGCGGCACAGTGCGTCCAGCGACGCCAGACCGGCCGAATTCTGCGGATGCGCGATGCGGCCCGAAGCGATCTGCTGTTCGCGGATCAGGGAATCCAGGTAATCGCCGCTGATTTCGCTGGTGCGCTCGGTGTAGCGGACCTCGCGAGTGTGCGTCTCCACGACGCTGACCGTCAGGCCGGAGCTGCCGAGGTCGTAGACGACAAGGGAGTTGATACCCCGGATTTCGCCTGTCGCCATGGCGTATTCGAGTGTGGCGAAGATCTCCGGGACCAGTTCGTAGTCGGTGAGCTGCTGCCGGGCCATGGCCGCGCGGATCGAGCGGGCTTGCTGCTCACCGCGATACGCGATGGCGGTGGCTCTGATCTCGGGCGAGGATTCCAAGGTGACGCCGACCGCCTCGGCGGCCAATTCATCCCCGCGGTGATCGCGCACCGGGATCGTATGCAGGTCGAAGCCCTGGGGATTGACGGGTGTGTGGGGGTTCACGGCGTGTGGGCGCGCCAGACGAACTGCGCCGGCCCCCACCGAAACTCCCAGTACCGAACTCATCAGCTGCCCATCTTGTTTCACGCTTCTCGACCTGCGAGCCCGCGTCACCTGCCACGGAGACTGCCGCCGCCTACGACGGAGACTGCACGGGACCTTACCGGCGACGATCGATCCTGCTCAAGCGCCCCGTGCCCGCATTCACGTCGCGGTCGGTGCAACTCTACGGGGTGCCGAGACCCGCGTACACCCATCCAGCCGCTCTCCAGGTGGCACGATTGAGACAGTTCCGGCCGTCGATGATGGACTTCGTTCGCACCACCCGGTCCAGTTCCGCGGGGCGCAGCGCGGTGAACTCGTCCCACTCCGTGAGCACCAGTACCACGTCGGCGCGATCACAGGCCTCCTCGACGGAGGTGGCGTAGTTGAGGGTCGGGAAGATGCGGCGCGAATTCTCCACCGCCTTCGGGTCGTACACGGTGACGACCGCGCCGTGCAACTGGATCATGCCCGCCACGTTCAGCGCGGGGGAGTCGCGCACGTCATCGGATTCGGGTTTGAAGGCCGCGCCGAGAACGGCCACGTTCGCGCCGAGCAGCGAACCGCCGCAGGCGCGGGCCGCCATGTCGACCACCTTGGTGCGGCGGCGCATATTGATGTTGTCGACCTCACGCAGGAAGGCCACCGCGTGATCGGCGCCGAGTTCGCCGGAGCGGGCCATGAACGCGCGGATGTCCTTGGGCAGGCAACCGCCGCCGAAACCCAAGCCCGCGTTGAGGAACCGGCGGCCGATGCGGGCGTCGTAGCCGAGCGCGTCGGCCAGCATGGTGACATCGGCGCCCGTCGCCTCGCACACTTCGGAGACGGCGTTGATGAACGAAATCTTGGTGGCCAGAAAGGCATTGGCCGAAGCCTTCACCAATTCGGCGGTGGCCAGGTCGGTCAGCAGGAACGGAACCTCGTTCTCGATCAGGTCCGCATAGGCCTCACGCACGAGTTCCGCTACCCACGCGGCGTTTTCGCGGTCCTGATCCACACCCAGCACGAGCCGGTCCGGCCGGAGTGTGTCCTGGACCGCGAAACCCTCGCGGAGGAACTCCGGGTTCCAGGCCACCTCGACTTCGGTCGAGGTCAACGCGCGTGCCCGCTTGCCCAGCGCCGCAGCCGTTCCCACCGGCACCGTCGACTTGCCGACGATCACCGACGGCCGTTCCAGCAGCGGCGCGAGCGTATCCACCACGGCGTGCACATATTTGAGATCCGCGGCGTACTCACCCTTCTTCTGCGGTGTGCCCACCCCGAGGAAATGCACCGCCGCGTGCGCCGCGGCCTCCGCGTAGGAGGTGGTGAACCGCAGCCGCCCGGCATCGAGGTTGCGCCGCAGCACTTCCTCCAGACCCGGCTCGTAGAACGGCACCACCCCGTCCGAGAGTTTCGCCACCTTGCCGGGGTCGACATCCACCCCGATCACGTCATGCCCGAGTTCGGCCATGCACGCCGCGTGCGTAGCCCCGAGGTACCCGGTTCCGAAGACTGTGCAACGCATGATCGATTGGTAGTCCCCCACGATGGCCACGCCCCGACCTCGAGGCAAGACCCGTGGCAACATCAGGTGTACAAGCGGTGGTCGGTGTTGTGACCTGCGGCTTTGTTCATACCGGTCCTGGCGCGCCGGTGCGGCGAGCAGACTGACCGTTGGATTGATTCCCACCGATCGTTGGGGGATCGACCCGGTAATCAGTGGAAAAGCAACGGCATCGATCGATCAAGGGCAGCATCTTGGCACCCGCACAAACTCCTGTCGGGGGGAGTACGCGCTGCGGTCCGATCGGCAGTCGTCCAGGAGTACTGATATATGAACTTTCCGCAACAGTTGCCCAAGAAGCGCACCCCGGTGTGGGTGTGGATTGCCGCTGTGTTCGGCGCGATGTTGGTCGTCGGCATGATCGGCAACGCCGTCGACGGCGGCAAAAAGGACGCGGCACCGGTTGCCGCGGTTGCCTCCGCCGCGCCGAGCGTGCCCGCGGCAGCGATCACCACACCGGTGGCGTCTCCCCGCGTGACAGCGATCGCCCCTCCACCGACGACTGCGGCCAAGCCGGCCGCGCCGGTGGCCATGCCGAGTGTTGTCTGTTTGAATCTGCAAGCCGCCCAGAACGCGATACAAGCCGCCGGTGTCTGGTATTCCCGATCCACCGACGCCACCGGTAGGGGGCGAATGCAACTGTCCGACCGCAATTGGATTGTGGTCGCGCAGTCGCCTGCGCCCGGGGTGCTCATCGGTGAAGGGGATGCCGTGCTGTCCGTAGTCAAGACCAGCGAGCCGAATTCGTGTAACTGAACGCGGGCATGAAGGGTCGGTGCAGGTCATGGCGCTAGCATCGGCCTGATGCGACGGAAGATGACCGCTCCGGCGTTGCTGGTCCTCGTCGCGTTGACTGCGGTGGTGGCGGCGCTGTGGCCGGTCTACGTCAGTCCACGCACCGACCCGCCCGCGCCCGCCGACGCCATCCTCGTCCTGGGCGGGGCCCATGATGGGCGTGAGCAACTCGGGCTGCGATTGGCGCGCGACGGTTACGCGCCGTGGGTCGTCTTCTCCGACCCCTACACCAACAGCCCGATGATCAACCGAATATGCCACGGCGGCTACAGCTTCCGGGTCAGCTGCTTCGACCCGTCACCGCGCACCACGCGGGGTGAGGGCCGGGGACTGTCGCGGTTGGCGCAGCTCAACGGTTGGCGGCGCGTCATCGTGGTCACCTTCACCCCGCACATCTCGCGGGCGCGCTACATCCTCGAGAAATGCTGGTCTGGCGACCTGCTGTTCGTCGACCCGCGGCCGCGGTTGTCGGTGGCTCGCTGGGCCTACGACTACGTCTACCAATCGGCGGGCTTCGTGAAGGCCTACTTCGAGGACTGCTGAGCTGTAGGAAGTCACCTATTGCCGGGGCATCGGCCCGCCCGGACGGCGCATGACCGGTACCCGTTGCGCGCGGTGCGTCGCGAGGACTTCGAGCGCAGCGAGGCCCTTGCGCCGGAACGCCGGCGGGACCACGCGCCACGATGCGTGACTGGGCTGCGACAAATCGGTCGCGATCGCGCGGATTCGGCTTTGATCGCTACCTGTCATTCTGGCGGCGTCGGTGCGTGGTGATTTCAGTATCAGCGCGCCGGGAACATCGGGAATGCTGAGAGTCATCGAACTGTCTTGCTCCAGGTCGACCATGCAGTTGACGGTCTTTCGCAATGCCGATGTTCCGGCTGGTACCTGGAAGACCTGGCGAGCACCGACGACGGGCTGACAGCTCGGAGCCAAGTGATCCGCGACCATCACGTCGATGCATTCCGGCCCGCGGGCGAAGCGGTGCACCGGGGCTGTTCGCTCGGCGACCTGGGCCCAAGGCGGCCCCCACCCGCCGCTCGGCGTAGGGATCTGCCAGAGCGGTCGTTCGCGGTGGCCGGTCACTGGACCGTCATTTTATCGAGAAGCTCGGCGAGATCGCGCAGACCCGCTGAACGTTCTCGGGTGTCGAGCGATGCGGCGAGATCGAGCGCGATCGCGGCACGCGGAGTCTTTCCCCCAGCGAATGCGTGCTCATGGCTGACGACCCGCAGGGTTACCGGCCCAGCGGGATCGTCGAGCAGACTGAATTCCTCGATCACGGCCGCAACGGTGTCTGCGGCAACGTAGCCATCCAGAGCGGCGGTGGCGTTGGTCAACCCATGTGCGCGTTGTTCGCGCGCACCGAGGGCAAAAGCCCCTGAGGGAGCTATGTATTCGGCGAGTTCGTCTATCAAGGCTGGATGACAGTAGAACCGGCGTACCTGGGCGCGGTTGCGGGCCAGATAAGCGAGGTCTTCAGGACCGGTGCCGGCCAAGCGATGCGTCAGACGGAGTCGTTGGGCCGCTGTGATCCAGGTGGGGTTGTCTCCGGATAGCGTCGCCAGCGCTGCCCACGCGATCCGTTCAGTCCAGGGCCGCCCCGGGCGCCGGTGCTCTTGGACAAGCCGGTGCACCGACTCTGCCTCGAGGAGAAGAGTTCGCCCGGCACGACGAGAGATTTCGAGATGTCCGGCTGCGGCCAAACGAGCTGCCTGACGCTGCGTTACTTGCAGAAGTTCTGCTGCCTGGGCCGTTGTGAGCTCCTCCATCATTATATGGTCGCTCAAAAGACCATATGTGTAAATAGCGGTTGGCTATGTAAGCAGTGACCATAGCGCATCGGCGCAGAATGCCTGGTTAACTGCGGGCGGGTGGCATCAGTTTGATTTCGGGGGTGGGCGGGCTTACATTGACGGCTGGTGGGCCGGTTCTGGCCTGCGGTGATGCAGTGTGGCAACCCCTCTGGGAGGGCAGATGGAATACGACTGGTCAGCTGAAGATCTGGCCTTCCGGGATGAGGTTCGGAGCTTCCTCGAGGCGAAGTTGACGCCGGAGTTGCGGCGGGCCGGGCGGTTGGCGACGAGTGTGTATCCCGATCATGCGGCGAGCATGGAGTGGCAGCACATCCTGCACGCCAAAGGGTGGGTGGCGCCGGCCTGGCCGGTGGAGTTCGGCGGGCAACCATGGAGCTTGACCCAGCACTACATCTTCGGGCGGGAACTGACGCTCGCCGGCGCGCCGATGCTGTCGCCGATGGGCATCCGGATGGTGGCGCACGCGATCATCGCGTTCGGCACCCCGGAACAGCAGGCGTACTTCCTGCCGCGCATCCTGACCGGAGAAGTGTTCTTCTGCCAGGGGTACTCCGAGCCGGAGTCGGGATCCGACCTCGCCTCGCTGAGCATGGCCGCGATCGAGGACGGCGATGACCTGATCTGCACCGGCAGCAAGATCTGGACGACGCACGCGACCGAGGCCAACTGGATCTTCTGCCTGGTGCGCACCTCGCGCGAAGGCAAGAAACAGCAGGGCATCACGTTCCTGCTCATCGACATGACCACCCCGGGAATCGAAATCCGGCCACTGGTCATGACTTCCGGCGAAGAAGTGCAGAACCAGGTCTTCTTCGACAACGTGCGAGTGCCGAAAGCCAACGTACTGGGCCGGATCGACGAGGGCTGGACGGTCGCGAAGTATCTGCTCATTCACGAGCGCGGCGGCGCGTTGTCGCCGTTCCTTCAGGTGATGGCGGAGGATATCGCCGCCGTGGCCGCGGAACAGACCGGGCCGGACGGCAATCCGCTGATCGATGATCCGGCGTTCGCCCGGAAACTGGCCGAGGCCAGGATTCGGACCGAGGTGCTCGAAATCCTGGAATACCGCACACTTTCGGCGATGGCCCACGGTAAGAACCCGGGCCCGGCTTCCTCGATGCTCAAGGTGCTCGGCACCGAACTGAGCCAGAAACTGACCGAACTGAAGCTGGAGGCGGCGGGACCGCGCGGCCGGGTCTACCAGCCGCACGCGGCCATGCCGGGTGGACCGGTCACCGAATACACCGCACCGGCGGACGGTTACGTCAGCGGCGCGGACTGGCAGGCGGTCGCGCCGCTGCACTACTTCAACGACCGGGCCGGCTCAATCTACGCGGGCAGCAACGAAATTCAGCGAAACATCCTCGCCAAAGCAGCATTGGGGCTCTGATGGACTTCTCACTCACCAAGGAGCAGGAACTCCTGCGCAAGGCGGTCGCCGGGTTTCTCAGCGCCCGTTACGACTTGGAGCGCAGCCGCGGCGCCGTGAAGACCGGCCCCGGCTGGCAGCCCGCCATATGGCGCGGATTCGCCGATGAACTCGGAATTCTCGGGGCCACATTGCCCGAGGACGTGGACGGCATGGGTGGCGGCCCGGTCGAATTGATGGTCATCGCCGAAGAACTCGGCCGCGCACTGGTCGTCGAACCGTTCGTCGACACGGTGGTGATCGGTGCGGGGCTCCTGCGCCGCTCGGGCGGTAAGCAGGCGGATTCGATACTGCGCCAGATTGTTTCGGGCGAATCGCGTACCGCCTTCGCCGCGCTGGAACCGGCCTCGGGCCACACGCTGCACGATGTGGCGACCACGGCCCGCCGCGACGGTGACGACTGGGTGCTCGACGGCACCAAGGTCGTGGTGACCAGCGCGCCACTGTCGACGCACCTGATCATCGCCGCCCGTACGGCCGGGGACCGCCGCGACAAGGCCGGAATCTCGCTGTTCCTCACCGAATTCGACGTCGCCGACCCACCCGCCGGTGTCGAGGTGCACACCTACCGCACCATCGACGACCGCCTCGCCGCCGACCTCACCTGCACCGGACTCCGGCTCCCGGCCGACGCGCTACTCGGCGCCGAAGGCGCGGCCTGGGACGTCATCGAACCCACGGTGGACGAAGCGATCGCGGCGATCTGCGCCGAGGCGGTCGGCTGCATGAGCAAGGTACTCACCGACACCGTCGAATACACCAAGCAGCGCCAGCAGTTCGGTGTTCCGATCAGCAGCTTCCAAGCCCTGCAGCACCGCATGGTCGACATGTACATGGAGCACGAACAGGCCATCGCCGCAACATATCTGGCGATCCATTCGCTCGGCGGCACGGCCGCGGCCCGAGCCAAGGCGGTCTCGGCCGCCAAGGTCACCATCGCCCGCGCCGCCCGCTTCATCGGCCAGAACGCCGTCCAGTTGCACGGCGCGATGGGCATGACCGAGGAACTGGCCATCGGCCATTACTTCAAGCGACTCACCGCCATCGAATCCGAATACGGCACCAGCGACGCCCATCTGGCCCGTTACGCGGCCCTGACCCGCTGACTCCATGCTTCGCACCCCGGGCTCACCCCCGGGGTGCGAAGCATGTCGTTCGCCGACCGACTGCGAACCGTGCGGCACGACGCCCCAACGGTGGGGCGGAAAGCAAATCGGCCCGGATCCGTGAGACGGATCCGGGCCGAATGTTGTTCAGTTGTCAGTTCTTCCGGCCGGGGGCCTTCGCACCGGACTTGAAGCCGAGACCGCCTGGCTTGGCGGTCGGCGGTGCCACCCGGGTGCCGTTGCCGTTGGCGGGCTGATCCGCTTCGGCGGTCGGCTCTGCGGAAGCAGGCTCCGGTGCGTCTCCAGCGGTAGCCGGTTCGGGGGAAGCCGGTTCGGGGGAAGCCGGTTCGGGGGAAGCGGCCGCGGGGGCGGCGGTGCCCGGAGCCTTGGGACCGGGGCGCTTGAAACCGGACTTCATGGCCAAGCCCTTGGGCGCGACGGTCGGCTTGATCTCCTCGGCGGCAGTCGAAACCGGCTCGGCGGCAGAGGTTTCCGTGGCGGCCGGTTCCGTCGTGGCAGCCGGTTCCGAAGCGGCGGGAGCCTTCGCACCCGGGGCCTTGGCCGCGCCCTTCATAGCGAGACCCTTGCCCGGGGCTTTGGCGCCGCCCTTCATGCCGAGGCCCTTGACCGGCGGAGCCGACGGGGTTTCGGCGGCCGGGGTTTCGGCGGCGGGAGCCGCGTCATCCTTGGCACCGGGAGCTTTCGCCGCGCCCTTCATGGCCAGACCCTTGCCGGGAGCCTTGGCCGGACCCTTCATGGCGAGACCCTTGACCGGAGCCGCGGGCTTCTCCTCGGCGGCCGGTTCGGCTGCCTTCGCACCCGGGGCCTTGGCCGCGCCCTTCATGCCGAGACCGCCGCCCGGAGCCTTCGCCGGACCCTTCATGGCGAGACCCTTGACGGGCTTCTCGTCCGCGGCCGGTTCGGCCGCCTTCGCGCCGGGAGCCTTGGCGGCCCCCTTCATGCCCAGTCCGCCGGGCGCCTTGCCGCCCTTCATGGCCAGTCCGCCACCGGACGGCTTGGCCGCGGGAGCCGCAGGAGCCGCGGTCTCCGCCTCGGCGACAACCGGCTCCGGCTCGGGTTCGGCCTTCTTCTCCTTGGGCTGCTGGATGACAACCAGATTCTCGCCGAGTTGCTTGGCATCGACCCGGGTAATCGCGTCCAGCATCAGCTGCGACACGTCCACGACCTCGACACGGTCGGCGGCGTCCATGTCGTCCTGGCGGGCGGTGACGCCGTCGGACAGCATGACGCGGCAGAACGGGCAACCGGTCGCGATCTTGGTGCCCGCACCGGGCGAGGAATCGATGGTGGACAGCGCTTCGTCGACGCGGTCGACGTTGATGCGCTTGCCGAGCTGCTCTTCCATCCACATGCGCGCACCACCGGCGCCACAGCACATGGAACGTTCGCCGTGCCGCGGCATCTCGATCAGCGTCGAGCCCGAGGCCTCCATTAGCTCACGCGGTGCGTTGTAGACCTTGTTGTGCCGGCCCAGATAGCAGGGGTCGTGGTAGGTAACGTTCTGTGTCACCGAGGCCACCGGCACCAGCTTCTTCTGCCGCACCAGGCGATTGAGCAGCTGGGTGTGGTGCACGACCTCGTAGGTGCCACCGACCTGCGGGTACTCGTTGTTCAGCGCGTTGAAGCAGTGCGCACAGGTGACGACGATCTTCTTCTTGTTCTGCTCGACGCCGTCGAAGACCTCGTTCAGGGTCTCGATGTTCTGCTGCGCGAGCTGCTGGAACAGGAACTCGTTGCCCGCGCGGCGGGCCGAGTCGCCGGTGCAGGTCTCGCCCTGGCCGAGCACCATGAACTTGGTGCCCGCGGTGGCGAGCAGTTCGGCGACGGCCTTGGTGGTCTTCTTGGCCCGGTCCTCGTAGGCGCCGGCGCAGCCGACCCAGAACAGGTACTCGTAGCCGTCGAACGAGTCGGCGTCCTTCCCGTACACCGGGATCTGGAAGTCCATCTCGTTGATCCAGTTGAGGCGATCCTTGGCGTTCTGGCCCCACGGATTGCCCTTGTTCTCCAGGTTCTTGAACAGACCCGCGAGCTCGGAGGGGAACTCCGATTCGATCAGCACCTGGTAGCGGCGCATGTCGATGATGTGGTCGACGTGCTCGATATCGACCGGGCACTGCTCGACGCAGGCGCCGCAGGTGGTGCACGACCACAGCACCTCGGGGTCGATGATGCCGTTGACGTCTTCGCCGCCGACCAGCGGCCGCTCGGCTTCGGCCTTCGCGGCGTCGGAGATCTTCGCCAGCGCGGCCTCGTTCGGCTTGCCCTCGGAATCGACCAGGCCGATCTCGTCGCCGCCCATGTCTTTGCGGCCACCGGCCAGCAGGTACGGCGCCTTGGCGTAACCGTGGTCGCGCAGCGACATGATCAGCAGTTTGGGCGACAGCGGCTTACCGGTGTTCCAGGCCGGGCACTGCGACTGGCAGCGGCCGCACTCGGTGCAGGTGGTGAAGTCGAGAATGCCCTTCCAGGAGAAGTCCTCGAGCTTGCCGGCGCCCATGATGTCGTTGTCGGCGTCGACGTTCTCCATGTCCAGGATCTTGCCGTTGGACATCATCGGCTTGGCCGCGCCGAGGGCGACGCCGCCGTCGTCCTCGCGCTTGAAGTAGATGTTCGGGAAGGCGGAGAACCGGTGCGTGATGACGCCCCAGGTGACGTTGCGGCCCAGGTACCACAGGAACGCCATGCCGGACATCAGCTTGATGAACGCGAAGATCGACACCATGGTCGGGCTCGCGGGCAGCAGCTTCGCCACCTGCATGGTGAAGAAGTCGGTGGCCGGGTTGGCATGCCCGTAGGTGGCGATCTTGCCGGCCTTCACGAAGATCATGCCCAGGCCCTCCATCAGGCCCACGGCCTCGATGAAGTAGGCGGCGGTGAAGTTCGAGCCGCTGAAGCGCGACAGCCGCTCGGGGACGCGCGGATGGTTCAGCTGCCGGATGGTGATCAGCGTGAGAATGCCGATGACCGTTCCGATACCGAGGACCTCATCCCACAGGTGGTAGGCCGCGGTGTCGCCGATGATGGGCCAGTGGAACTTCGGATCGAAGGTCTGGCCGTAGGCCTCGAACCACAGCATGAAGCCGCCGAGGAAGCCGACCATGAAGATCCAGTGCGCCCAGCCGACGGTGCGGAACTTCACCATCCGGGTGTGCGCGACGAACTCCACGAGCATCTGCTTGAAGCGCGGGAAGAACGGACGCCACCGATCCGGCGCGGACTGGCCGACCATGATCGTGCGCACGACTTTGGTAACACCACCGAAGAACGACGCCCAGCACGCAATGCTGAGCACCGCCCCAATCGTGCCCAGCGACACTGTCAGGGCATTCATGTCGCGACCTTTCTTTCGAGGCAACACGAGCTGTCGTGGTCATCGCTCGACCACGGGTTGGCTCGTATCGTAACCGCCAGTAAGTTACCCACCGGTAACTTATGTGACCCATTGTACGATCGGCAGTTGCGTAGTACCCCCACTTACTGGGGCTTGACCTGCAAATTGCCTGTGAGCAATTTCACCGGATCGGTACCCATCCCTCGTGAGTCCGGGCGGATTACCACGGTAAACGGCAGCGGTGTCACTACCTGCGGTAAGGCCAGGCTTAGTGCATGGGCGTTATCCCCGCCGTGGCCGAAATGTGCTGATGGCGTAATGGTTCTCGCATCTTTGCTGCGATTGGATTACGCTCAGCTCGTTCTGTCTGCATAAGCCTGTCTTCGCGCTGCTCGGGGAGAATCCGCAAGGGCCCAACCACCTTTCGGATTGATGAGCGCTCTCGCGTGACGAAGGCAACGGCTCGCGGGCGACTCTGATGAAGGATTGGAAACTGAATGAACTTCCGCAGAACCACGGCGGCTGCAGCGTTGGTCGTCGGTGCGATGACCGTGGGTATGGGGACCACATACGCTGAACCGGCCGCGCCGGCTCCCGCCGAGCTCAAGTACTCGGTGAAGCTGGTGGACAAGACCATTGTCACGAAGCTGCAGGGTGGAAAGTTCGAGCTTTCGACGATGGAGGAGCTGGCGACCGACCCGGCTGAGAAGCCGAAGGTCACCGAGATTGCCGAACTGAGGGATGGCAGCGGCAATCTGGTCATGAGCTTGCCGATGACGTTCAACATCGCGGGTGTCGAGGTTCCGGTCAAGCCGGTCCTCAAGGAAGACGCTCAGGTCCTCGAACTGACGCCGGAGCAGCTGACGCCCGAGCAGCAGGCCCTCGTCAAAGAGAAGCCGATCAACACGGTCCAGGTCAAGCCGATCGCCTCGCCCATCGAGAACCAGCGGGCGATGAACGAGTTCTCCAGCCAGTTCGGGCTCGCCACGGCCGTCGGTGGTTTCGTCGGCACGGCTGTCGGTGCGGTAATCGGCACCATCGCCGGCGTCGTCACCGCAGCCGGCACGTGCGTCGCCCTGATGGCCTGCGTCATCGTCGGGATCCCGATCATCGTGGCGTTCGCCGGTATCGGCGGCATTCTCGGAACCATCGCCTTCGGTGCGCCCGCCCTGGGCCTCGCCGGCATGGATCTGCTCAACACGATGCAGGCCGAACCCGGCACCAGCAAGTGGAGCGAAGAGAACATGAAGGCGGACCAGCCGAAGTAGCGGCTCGCACCGCGTAATCCGAGTGGCCCGTTCCCGGTCTGGGAGCGGGCCACTCGGCGTTTGCCGCCCGGGTCAATCCGGCAGAGCGATATTTCCGCGGAAGGCCACGCTGCCCGTGGGCCGCCCCAGCTGACCGAAGGACCGCTCCGCCATCTCGAACGTCCCGTCCTCGCGCACCAGCAAGACGGTGCTCGCCCGGGTGCCGTGCGCGGAATGCGAAACAAAGCGCGCCGAGGCGGCTCGCTCCAGGTCGCGCGGAATCCCGGTCTCGGGCAACTGATCGTCGGGGGCTTCCGTCCGGTCGGCCAGCACCTCGAAATAGCGCTCGAGCGCGCCGGGTTCGGACTGCACTACTTTGCGCAGCCCGTCGATACCGTCGCGCACCTTCGGCCAGATCGGCTCCGGCGCGATCGGCTCCGCGCCTGGTGTGGGTGCGGACGAGGCCAGCGAACGGCCGTTGGACAGGCCGTGGAAGCCGGGCGCCAATTCCCGGGGCTGCCCGGGCCGGCCGTTGGAATGCCACCAGAGCGTCGCCAGATCCGAGACCACCACGTGGTACCCGTTGTAGTCGTCCGGCGCGGCAGCGACCTCGTGAAGGTACTTTCCGGGGCCGCCGAGATCTTGGTCGCCGCCGAGATAGTCCATGAGCAGCGCGCCCCGCGAACGCGCGTCGGCGCGTTCGCCTTTCGGATTGCGCACATTCGTCACCGCCGCGAACCGCCCGGCCACCGTAGCCAGACCGAGCCAGGTGCCGATGCCGCCGCGGGCACCCAGATCGCGCCCGGCCACAATGCCGGGCACCTCCGGCCACCAGCGCATCGGCTCGGTGGGCCGGGTATAGAACTCATCTCGGTTGGCCGCGACGATCAGCCGGTACTCCGGATGCGCGCGCCAGCCGAGCAACACCAAACACATACCTTCAGCGTGCCCCACACAAGCGAAAAGGCCGACAGCGCACGGCTGTCGGCCTTTTCACAGGGCTGGTGTCAGTTGGTGTTGACGCGCAGGCCCGGGTTGTCGGAAAGCACCACGTCCAGCGGCTGCGCGAACAGCTGCGGCGTATTGCCGGTGAGCACGCCCAGGAACTCGGGGATGGCGCAGATCGGGTAATCGGCGACCGAGGACGCGCTGGAGATGCCGAGCGCCTGGCGGCCGGTCACGATCGGGCCGCCGCTGTCACCCGGCAGGGCGCAGATGTCGGCGGAGAAACTCTGGGTGAGTTGACGGTCGCCGACCTGCACGGTCTGGTCGACGGCGTTGACCACGCCACAGCTGAAACCGGTGCGCGACCCGGACTTGCAGACCGGGGCGCCGACCACGGGGGTGGCCACGCCTTCGATGACGATCGGCGCACCGTTCGTCTTGACGCCACTGTTGTTGAACCGGGCGCCGTCACCGTCGATCCGCACGATGGAGTAATCCTGGCTGCCGAGCACCGACTTCTGGAAAGTGCCGAGCTGCGGGCCGATCTTGTCGCCGGCGACGAGTTCGTGCACGGCGGTCGGCTGATCGAGGGCGGGGTTGCAGTGTCCGGCGGTGATGTTGACGGCCTTGCCGCCGAGGGTGCCGTTGAAGCCGAACGAGCAGCGCAGCGAGGCGCGGCCCGCGACCGAGGCGAAGCCGTCGCCGCCGGTCAGCGAGGAGCGGTTGATATCGCCCGCGATGGGGGCGGCCTCGGGCAGCTGCTCGGCGGCCACCGGCGGCGCCGTCACCAAGACCCGGGACGGGTCGATGAAGCTCGGCATCGGCAGGCCGGGCTGGTCGACCCGCACCGCGATGCTGTTGTTGACGGTGTCGATCGCGACGCCGCGGATCAGGGCGGCGACCGGCTCCGGCTGCTCGTCCAGCCAACGCTGGAACGCGGACTTCTCGCCGCGCAGCGCGTTCTCGCTCTTGGCGACCGTGCGGACCTCGAAGCCGGCGTCCTGGGCGGCCCGGCGGGCCGCTTCGGCATCGGGACCCTGAGTCAGCGCGACCACGCCCTGTCCGGCCTGATCGAGCCAGGAGCCGCCGTAGACCTCGGGGAACTGCCGCTGCGCGGTCGTCGCGAAGGCCGCCAGCTGCTGCGACAGATCGGCCCGGCGCAGGTACTCCTCGGGGGAGATCTTCAGGTCACGGGCGACCGCCGCGACCAGTTCCGCGGGCAGGGCGGGCGCCGGGGCCGGTTCGGGCTCCGCGTTCGCCACCGCCGCTGTGGGAGCGAACAGCAGAATCGCCGCCGAGGCGGCGATCGCGGATTTCGAACGGAACTTTCCCAGACGTGGCAGACGCATGCCGAAACTATATGGGGTCCGGTCCGGTATCACTACTCCAAAGACGCTGTTTCGCCGAACTACCGACCCGGGCGTGTCACCCGGCGATCGGACGGGTGCGGACGGTGATGCCGCTGCCGACACCGCCACCAGCGGAGGCCTCGATATCGGACAGGATCGCGCGGATCGGAATGCCCAGCGTGGCGGTGCCACCGAACGGGGCCAGCGCGGTGTTGGCCTCGGTGCAGTTCGGCGCGTCGGCGGCGTTGGAGCCACTGGTGATGCCGATCGCCAGCGTGCCCGAGACGATCGCGCCGCCGCTGTCGCCGCCCAGGGTGCAGGCCGAGCTGGCGAAGCCGCGCACGATCCGGCTGACGCCGTCCGCGGTGTAGAGCTGGGTCTCGACCCGGTCGGCGACCACGAATCCACAAGTGAACGTAGAGGATTGGCCGGACTTGCAGACCGGGGCGCCGGTGATCGGCTCGGCGGTGCCGGTGATGTTCAGGGTGGTGCCGTTGGCGCCACGCACCGTCGGCTGGTCCATGCCCGCGCGGATCGCGCGATCGGTCAGCTGGATCACCGAGTAGTCCAGGCCGCTGTCGCCGCCCACCTTGGCCGCGACGAAGGTGCCGAGCTCGGGGCTGTTCGGGATGTCCTTGATGTTCGGGTAGTAGACGGTGGCCTTGTCGTCGGCCTTGTCGAGATTCGGGTTGCAGTGCCCGGCACTGATATTGAGCGCGTTACCGGCCGCGTCGGTGCTGTTGAAGCCGAACGAGCAGACGTCCACGCCCTCCAGCGAGGCATCGCTGAGCGCCTTGGGCGCGCTGATGTAGGTGTCGCCGCCCATCGGACGGCGTTCCACCGGACCGCCGCCGCCGGGCGAGAGGATGACCTTCACGTTGGCGATCAACGTGGGCAGGTTCAGCGCGTGCCCGACGGTGGTGTTGGCGACGCTCAGCACCAGCTGGCTGTTCAGGAAGTCGATGGCGACGGAGTTGATCGCGTCGGACAGGCTCACCGGCAGCGTGGCGATCCACTGATTCACCTGTGTCAGCGAGGTTTCCAGTTTGGCCGCGGACACCGGGGCCAGGCGGGTCTGATAACCGGCGGCCGCGGCGATCTGCGCCGCGTCCGGGGACGTCACGGCCACAACGGGTTTGCCGTCGGCGCCGATCCACGCCCCGGCGTAGGTCTCGGGCTGGGCAGCCCGGAAATCGCGGGCGTACACACTGAGCTGCTGGGCCTTCGCGGCCCGCGACAGATATTCCGCCGGGGACATCTTCAGATCGCGCTCGATGGCCTGAGCGAGTTCGGCGGGCAAGTTTTCGACGGTCAACTGCGCGGGTTCCGACGGTTCCGCCGAAGCGGGCGTGGTGGCGAGGACAGGAGCGAGGAGAACGGTCGTGGCGAAGCCGATCGAGGCTGCCTTGACCGCGGCGCGACGCGCCACCAGCTTGCGCATGAAGTCCCTTCGTAGGCACAGGAGTGCCAGCTACATCCGTGCACCAGATCCGTTGGCGCGCAGTCTTACCGATCAGCGCATCACTTTAGGGCACAAACCCGGGTTGGTCGCTACCGAATCGATCGATTCAGTTCGGCGACGGTACCGGGGGGTGCGGGGGCGACCAAATGTTCTGCGGCCGGTCCCAATCGTCCCAGGGCACGTCCTCGTCGTCGTTGAAGGGGAAAGGACGCGTGGTCGTGGTCCGGCGCGTGGTCGTGGTCGTGGTGGTGGACTCGGTGGTGGTGGGTGGCGGCGGTGGCGTGGTCGTCGGCTCCGGGGTTTCCGTGCTGGTGATGGTGATCGGCGGCGCGACGGCCGGGGGCGTGGTGGCCGGCGGCGTAGTTGTCGGGGGCGGCGGCGTGACCGTCACGGTCACCGTCACCGGCTCGGACTTTCCGTCCCGCACTTCGGGAACTTCGGTAGCGGACGCGTCGCGGAACAGCACGGCGACGCCGATGCCACCGAGAATCAATCCGAGCAGCACCGCGGCCGCGATCAGCAGCGGAATACGCCGGTCGCGCTGCTCGGCGGGCGTCTGGGGATCGGCTGTCGTGCCGGCGAGCGTTCCGGTGGCGGCCGGCGACAGCGCGGCGATCGGCTCGACGGCGGGAGCGGCCGCGGAGTAGGCCTGTGCGCCCACCGCCGACGCGGGCACCTGCGGAATGATGTCGGTGACCACGGTCGAGTTCTCGGCATTGGTCGGATCCGGCGGCGTCGTCCCGGCCGGCGTCGCGAGCACCGCCGCCAGCGCGGCGCGGGCCGCGTCGTAGGCGAAGGATTTCCCCGGCTCGGCGGTGTCGGCCGGCGGCAGGTCCGCCTCGCTGACCAGCACCACCGACCGCAGGCCGAGATAGTCCAGGGCTTCCCGCAGCGCCTGCACGTCCTGGGTGAGCCAGTGCGCCGGATGGGTCGCGTAGAACTCGGCGGGACCGCTGAGATGTTCGGCGGTCAGGTTGATCAGGCAGAACAGGGCGGTCGCGACCAGATCCTCGGCCCGGTAGGCCTCGCCGTCGTCGACCGGAAGGCCGGCCGGATCACCGACCGAGGCGATGAATCCACTGATCGAATGCGAGTTCCCGGTCGGCGGCGGGCCACCGAGAACGGTGTCACCGTCCTCGGCCATGTGCAGGACCGACTCCCGGACGACGTACTGCAGGTCGCCGGCGTCGGTGGCGATCGCGGCGGTGCACTCGTCCTCGGCGATCCGCAGGCCCACGCCAGTGGCCATCCCAATTCCTCGCTTCGCTCTGGATCGACCCGCGCGATGACTACACGGGTAGCGAGCCCTGCTGGTGAGCTGCACACCCCATGGCGCGGAGCATCGACAATAACTCCGACCGCGATGTCGCACCGATCCGGCGTCGGATCCGGGCGACATGATGCTCCACGGTTTTCGCGGAAATGTATAGCCGTGCGCCGATCTCCCGGTAGGTGAGGCCGAGCAGGACCAGCTCGGCGACCTCGCGTTCGCGTTCGCTCAGGACCGC
Organism: Nocardia goodfellowii; assembly: GCF_017875645.1. Taxonomy (NCBI): domain Bacteria; kingdom Bacillati; phylum Actinomycetota; class Actinomycetes; order Mycobacteriales; family Nocardiaceae; genus Nocardia; species Nocardia goodfellowii. Next base: position 1,665,904 of record NZ_JAGGMR010000001.1, read on the forward strand.
TTCCGCGTCGGCGGCGGGCGCGGTCCGGTCCCGGCCGGGATCGGCGAGCACCGGATGCTGCTGCGGGCGCAACTGGGAGCGGGCCGCGCGAGCGAGTTCGCCGAGAGCGGCGGCGGTGACGGCATCGGCCGCGGCGGCGGTAGCGGAGGCGGCGGCGAGTTGCGCGGCCTCCCGGGCGAGGCCGAAGTCGCGCAGCCCGGCCACCGCGGCCTCGACCCGGGTGGCCACGATCTGCTTGCGCAGCACCGAGATCCAGGTGCGGGCGGCGAGGGCGAGCGCGGCCGCGTGCCGATCACCCGCGGTGGCGGCGACGTCGAGCGGGCGGGTCGCGGCGAGCAGCCGCTCCGGGTTGTGCGCCGCGATCGCCGCCTGCACGGCGTACCAGTGGAAGATGTTGGCCCAGGCGGGTGGCTGGTGCACCCGGCGCAGCAGGGCGTGCGCGGACTCGACCAGCGGGGCGATGCGCCGTTCCTCGTGCAACAGCATGCCCGCGGTCCACAGTTCACCGATCGGCAGCATGGTGAGCAGGTCGGCGTCGACGGCGTCGAACAGCGGGCAGGCCGCCTGCCAGGCCTGGGTGAGCGCCCGGTGGTCGCCGGCCCGGCGGGCCAGTCCGACCACGACACCGTGGGCGAGTAGCCGGTCGCGGATGTCGAGCTGGTCCCAGTTGAGCGTGGCCGTGATCGCCGCGGCGCCCTGTTCGTCGCCGTCGAACAGGGCCGTCCAGGCCGCGAGCACCTGGAGCTGATGGCAGCGCAGGCCACCCGTGGTCGCGCGTTGCAGGGCGTCGGCCGCACGCTGTGGCGCGCCGGTACTCAGACAGAGCAGCGCCGCGATGGACACCGCGGTGCACGGCAGGAAGACATCCGCGCCCGGCCCGCTGTCGGCGGCCTGCACGAGCGCGGCAATGGCCGCGGCGATGTGGGTTTCGGTATCGGTCTCGGCGAGTGTGTCGGCTAGGGCGACGGCGATCAGTCGCGCCTGGGCGCTGGCTTCGGTCGGGGGCCAGTGCGGGGCCGATTCCGCCAGGTTCGTCGCCGCGGCGGTATCGCCCGCGAGGTAGTGCACGGTCGCGCCGATCGCCCAGTCCGCGCCGGTGCGCTCCCGGCCGAGCCAGGTGTAGAGCTGGGCGGCGCGGCCGACGAGCCCGCGCCGGGTCAGTACGGCGGCGCAGATGCGCACGGCATCGGCGAGATCGGGTCCGGTGCTGCCGGAACGGTCGAGCAAGGGTTCGGCCAGGCGCATCGCGGTCTCGCCGTCGCCGGTCTGCGCGGCGGCTTCGGCCCAGCGCAACGCCATTCGATCGGGGTCGGCGCCGGCTGCCGCGGCCGCGGCGTAATACCGCACTGCCTCCCGGCCGGCGTGTTCCGCGGCGGTACAGAGGAATTCGGCCAACTGCCGGTCCCGGACGCCGGATTCGGCGAGCAGGAGCGCGGTGTGATCGCGTAGTAGCCCGGCTTCCAGGCGCGCGGTGAACAGGCGCCGCTGTACGGCGAGATAGCGATGGTCACCGAGCAGCGTGCGCAGCGGCGCGATCGCCGGGGCCAGCAGGAGGTCGGCGTCGGTGACCAGGGCGGTGGCCCGGGCCCGGTCGATCAGGGCCTGCGCGGCCGCGGACTCCACGCCGAGCACCGCGGTGAGTTCGCTGGAATCCAGGCCGGTGCCGGTGGTCGCGACGGCCAAAGTCTCCAGCAGGTCGGGGGCGAGATCATCGAGCAGGGCGCGCGCCCAATGGGTGACGGCCCCTTCCACCGCGGGGATGCTCGCGTCGAGCCGGGCCGAACAGGCGGCGGCCAGCGCGGTGACCACGCCGCCCCGGATACCGCCGGTCTGCTGATGGATGTGCTGGGCCACGTGCAGCGGCACCGTCATGCCGAGTTCCCGGGCGAAGGGGCCGATATCGGCGACGCCCAGCGGTCGCAGGTCGAGCACCCGGCCGCGCCGCGACACCGCGTCGGTCAGCGCGCGCAGGTTCGGGTCGTGCGGGCGCGGCTGGATCGCGACGACGATTGTGGTGCGGCCGGTTTCGATCAGACCGCACAGCGCGCGCAGCTCCTCGGGGCCGAGCGTGTGCGCGTTGTCGATGAGCAACGCGGGTCGTGACCCGGCCGGATCGGATTCCGGGCACGGATGGCAAACGGTGTCGCACAGTGCGATTCCCTGCTCGTGCAGGCGGGCCCGGATCGCCGCGAGCAAGGTGGATTTGCCGGTGCCGGAGCGGCCGCGGACGAGATAGACGGCCGGGGCGTGCGTGTTGCGGCGCGCCGCGGCGGAATCCAGCTCGCGGAAGATGTCTCGCGCACACGGCATCGTGTCGAAGGCGATGTCAGGCACGGGAATCTCCGATCATGTTTGCCAGCGCATAGCTTACCGGCCCGTGATCGACTGTCCCATCGGTTACGCAGTGACGCAACATATCCGGGCCGAATAGTGGCCTCGCCATCGAACAGTACCGTGCCCCCGTATCGCCGAAAATCCGCCGGGTAGTCCCTGTGATCGAATTCGACGCTGCGACAGTATCGCCGGTGGTCGGACGCTGTGTCATGGGTGAACCTCGTTCGAAACCGGATGCCCCGGCAATGCTGGTCTCGACATTCCGCTGCCGCGGAATCGGGGGCCGGAATGACCCACCCGCTATGTCGGTTGCTGGCAAACCGCCGTTACCGCGAAACGCCGATGCATTGTCCTCGATGATTCGATATTCGGCGCCGTCGAACCATTCCGGACAAAAAATACCGCGCGGCGTGATTCGCCGACCCGGCGAAGGCCGGGATCCAGGCCTAAAGCATGCGGATAGTCGTCACCCGCTTGGATCCCGACCTTCGCCGGGACGGCGAGATACCGCCCGGGCCAAGGGGATTCAGGTCAGTACAGAGGGTCGTGCCGGATGTTCTTGGTTTGCGTACCCGCTGCCATCAGGCGGAACTTGGTGGTTTGCACCATCGACGGAGAACCGGCGATTTGCACATCACGGTCCGCCCACGGGCCGAAGCTGGCGACCACCTTGCCGATCTGGCCGGTCATCTGCGGCTCGAGGCCGGGCAGCGGCGGCTCGTGTTCGCTGGAATCGAGGTGCCACCACGGGTTTTCGTCGTGCTCCGCGACCGGCGTGACGGTGAGCCACTTGTTGGTGGCGGCGAGCTTGCTCAGCGTCCGCAGGTCGTAGAGGTCGCAGGGGTGATGTCCGCCGACGAACAGGTGCACTTTCGGGTTGGTCCGGCGCTGTGCCATCTGCAGCAATTGGGCGCGCAGGGGCGCGATTCCGGTGCCGCAGCCGATCATCAGCATCTTGCGCTTGGTGTTGCGGGGTATGCCGAGCCCGCCGAGGGGTGAGCCGAGCAGCCATTGGTCTCCGACGTTCGTCTGGTTGACCATGGCCGGGCTCACCCACCCGCCGAGTACGCCGCGGATGTGGAATTCGATCTCGCCGTTGGCATTCGCGGGGACCGACGGCGAAAGGTAGCGCCACATCCGCGGCCGCGCCGGGACCTGCACGCTGACGTACTGCCCGGCGGCGTATTGAATCGGCTGGTCCAGCCGCAGCCGCACCACGGCCAGGTTGCGCAGCACCATGCGCCGCTCCAGCACCGTGCCGGTCCACACCGGTGGCGTGGATTCCTTTGCGGCGGCGCCGATCATGGTGTCGGTGATCAGCGTCAGGCCTTCGTCCCAGGCCCGGTCCACCTCGTCGGTCCACATCTCGTTGCCGGCGAAGCGACTCATCGCGGTTTTCAGCGCGTGCGCCACGGCCTGGTAGTGCTCGCTCTGCACACCGTATTTGCGGTGATCGCGGCCGAGTTGGGCGAGGAAGGGCAGGAGTTTGTTCGGTTCCTCGAGCCGGTCCAGCGCGTAGGAGATTGCCCGGACCAGGCGGTCGCGCTGGGAATCCATTGCGGCGGGGAAGAAATCGCGGCTCTGGGGGTACTCGGTGAACAAGATCGAATAAAAGGACCGGGCCAGCTTCTCGGGGCCGCTTTCCTCCGCAGCAACCGCCTTGAACGTGGTTCTGATCAAAGCGACAGTCCGCGAATCCATGTGCGTCACAACCCCATTCCGTGCTCGAACACAGCCCGCGCCAGCGAGTGAAAGTCGTATGGGTCACTCGACAGCAGCCGATGATTGGAGTCTAGGGGAGGTTTGCCAGCTACGGAATCGTTCGTCTAAACATCACGCGTGTAATTCGGTCAAAACGAGGATGCATAATGTGAAAACCATTGAATACCAACTGGTATTCAGCATTTGTGCCCTGAATCCGCCAGTTTCTCCTTGAATATGCACGACCCGAAATGCATGTTTCGCCCGGTTGCGCCCGCTGGGGCGACCAGGTGGCAACTGTGTGCAGATCGCCAGTTACCTTGACCCGCAACCACTCCGCATCCCATGACCTGGGCGGGGAGCGAATTCACCGGACGATCCCATAACCATGGCTCGCCAGCTAACTGCACCGGTTGCCAGCAAATCGGGCGTACGGTCGGCAACTATCGACCGGCAACACAAAACGGCCCCGGGAGCAGGCCCGCGCTTCGGCGGACCCGGCCCCGGGGCCGGTGCTGTTGCTGACCAGCTGCTAGCGCTGGTGTCGCGGCTTCCAGACCACCAGCGCCGTACTGCGTTGCGGTGGCGCGAAATCGGGCCGATAACCCGCCCGCGTCCGCTCCAGCTCGGCGGACAACTCCGCCACCCGCTGTTGCAGTTCCTCGACCTGGTTGGTCAATTCGATGATCCGCTTGATCCCGGCCAGGTTGACGCCCTCGTCCTGGGACAGCCGCTGCACCTCGCGCAGCAGCTCGACGTCCCGGGACGAGTAGCGCCGGCCGCCACCTGAAGTGCGTTGCGGCGTCACCAGGCCCAGACGGTCATACGTGCGCAGTGTCTGCGCGTGCATGCCCGCCAACTGGGCCGCCACCGAGATCATGAAGAACTCGGTCCGTGACGACGCCCCCGACCCCGAGCCGGGCGCCTTCCTCGGATCGTTGGACATTACGAACCTGCCCATCCTGCACGTGGATCGAAACCGCTGGCCTTCTCCGCCTCCTGATAGCGCTCCAGCGCCTGTTTGGCTTCGTCGTCCAGCTTCTGCGGTACTGCGACCTTGACGGTGACCAGCAGGTCACCGGCGCCGCCGCCGCGCTTGGGCACACCACGGCCCCGCACCCGCAGGATGCGTCCGTCCGCGGTACCCGGCGGTACCTTCACGCCGACGCGACCCTCCAGCGTAGGCACGGAAACCGTTGTGCCCAGCACCAATTCACTGTAACTGACCGGCAGCACCAAGGTCAGGTCGTCGCCGTTGCGGCCGAAGACCTTGTCCTGGCTGACGTGCACCGTGACGAACAGGTCGCCCGAGGGCGCGCCACGCAGGCCGGCCTCGCCCTGCCCGGCCAGCCGAATCCGCTGCCCGTCACTGACGCCCGGTGGAATCCGGACCGTGATGGTGCGGGTGCGGTTCTGGATGCCGCTGCCATGGCAGTCGACGCACGGGTCGTCGATGATCGAACCGGAACCCCGGCAGTCGTCACACGGCTCACTGAACCCGAACGCGCCCTGGTTGCGGCTGATCACGCCGGTCCCGTTGCAGTGCGGGCAGACCCGGGGACTGGTCCCCGGTTTCGCGCCGCTGCCGTGGCAGGTGGTGCACGGCGACGGACTGGTCATGCGCAGCGGCACGGTGACGCCCTGGGCCGCCTCGCGGAAACCGAGGGTCGTCTCGGTCTCCACATCGGACCCGCGGCGCGGTCGGCTAGCGGTCCGGGCGCTACCCCGGTTGAACAGGCCGCCGAACAGGTCCCCGAGGCCGCCGTCGGCGGCGCCACCGGCGCCACCGAAGATGTCCCCGATATTGAAGTCCTGCGAAAAGCCGCCCGTGGCACCGGGATTGAAGCCGCCACGACCGTAGCCGCCGCCCGCGAACAGCCTGCGGGTGTCGTCGTATTCCTTGCGCTTGGCCGGATCCGACAGCACGGCGTGCGCCTCGCTGACGGACTTGAAACGCTCCTCGGCTTTGGTATCACCGGGGTTGGCGTCCGGGTGCAGGTCACGAGCCAGTTTGCGGTATGCCTTCTTGATCTCGTCCTGCGTGGCGTTGGAGGAGACGCCCAGCTCCTTGTAGAAGTCCTTCTCGATCCACTCCCGTTGACTCACCGCGCGTCTCCTCCTCTCCTCGCTTCGCGGGCCGCACTACGCCCTACCCGGCTACGCTGCGCTACCGCCTCCGGGCGCTGAGCTCGCCCCGCGGTCGCACTAGTCGTTGTTCGCTTCGGCATCAACATCCGATGCCTCTGTCTCTTCGATCGCCGGCTCGTCGGCCGACGCCACCGGATCGGTTACCCCGACGAGCGCGTGCCGAAGCACCCGGTCGCCGAAGCGGTAACCCTTACGCATGACCAGCCCGATCACCGGCTCGTGGCCGGAACCCTCGTGCTGCACGGCCTCGTGCAGGGTCGGGTCGAAGGGCTCGCCCTCCGCGCCGAACTCCTCGAGACCCTGCTTCCGCAGTGCGCCGGCGAGCTTGTCGGCGACCGCCTTGAGCGGGCCCTCCAAGTCACCATGCGCGCGGGCCCGGTCCAGATCGTCGAGCACGCCGAGCAGTTCAGTGACCACGGACGCCTTGGCGCCGTCGATCGCGGTCTTGCGGTCGCGGTCGACGCGGCGCCGGTAGTTGGCGTACTCCGCGGTCAGGCGCTGCAGGTCGGCGGTGCGCTCGGCGAGCTCCACGCTGGTCGCGTCGGCCGGCTCCGGCGCGGCTTCGTGCGCCTCGCCGCCACCGTCCGATGGCGTGCCGCCGGTGGAGTCGGCGCCGCCGTTCGCCTCGGCGCCGTTCCCGGCCACCGCGTCTGCCGCGGCGGCCGGTTCCCGGACCTCACCCGTTTCGGGATCGATCTTGCGCTTGTCCACGAAGGTGACCGGCTCTTCCGGATTGGAGTTGGACTGGGTCACTTCTTCTCCGTGTCGATCGGGTCGTCCACGACCTCCGCGTCGACGACCTGGTCATCATCGGACTGCGCCGAGGAGCCGTTGCCCGAGGCGGCGGCGTCGGCGGCCTGCGATTCGTAGATCGCCTGGCCCAGCGCCTGTGATTCGGTCGCCAGCTTCTCCACCGCGGACTTCACAGCGGCGATGTCGGTGCCCTTGAGCGCCTCGTTCGCCTCGGCGATGGCCGCCTCGACCTTCGACTTGACGTCGGCCGGGACCTTGTCCTCGTTGTCCTTGATGAACTTCTCGGTCTGGTGCACCAGACCCTCGGCCTGGTTGCGGGTCTCGGCTTCCTCGCGGCGGGCCTTGTCCTCGGCGGCGTGCGCCTCGGCGTCCTTGACCATCCGGTCGATCTCTTCCTTGGACAGGCCGGAGCCGTCCTGGATCTTGATCTTGTTTTCCTTGCCGGTGCCCTTGTCCTTCGCGGTCACGTGCACGATGCCGTTGGCGTCGATGTCGAAGGTGACCTCGATCTGCGGCACGCCACGCGGCGCGGGCGGCAGGCCGGTCAGCTCGAAGGAGCCGAGCAGCTTGTTGTGCGAGGCGATTTCACGCTCACCCTGGAACACCTGGATCTGCACCGAGGGCTGATTGTCGTCGGCCGTGGTGAAGGTCTCCGAGCGCTTGGTCGGAATGGTGGTGTTGCGCTCGATGAGCTTGGTCATCACGCCGCCCTTGGTCTCGATGCCCAGCGACAGCGGGGTGACATCGAGCAGCAGGACGTCCTTGACCTCACCCTTGAGCACACCGGCCTGCAGCGCGGCGCCGACGGCGACGACCTCGTCCGGGTTCACGCCCTTGTTCGGCTCACGGCCGCCGGTCAGTTCCTTGACCAGCTCGGAGACGGCGGGCATACGGGTGGAGCCGCCGACCAGGACCACGTGGTCGATATCGGCGACATTGATGCCGGCGTCCTTGATGACCTGCTGGAACGGCGCGCGGGTGCGGTCGAGCAGATCGGAGGTGATCTTCTGGAACTCGGCGCGGGTCAGCTGCTCGTCGAGGAAGAGCGGGTTCTTGTCCGCGTCGACGGTGATGTAGGGCAGGTTGATCGAGGTGCTCTGCGAGGAGCTGAGCTCGATCTTCGCCTTCTCGGCGGCCTCACGCAGCCGCTGCAGCGCCATCTTGTCCTTGGTCAGGTCGATGCCGGCCGAGGCCTTGAACTTGTCGACCAGCCAGGTGACCACGCGCTCGTCCCAGTCGTCACCACCGAGGTGGTTGTCACCGGAGGTGGCGCGGACCTCGACGACGCCCTCGCCGATTTCCAGCAGCGAGACGTCGAAGGTGCCGCCACCGAGGTCGAAGACCAGGATGGTCTGTTCCTTGTCGCCCTTGTCCAGGCCGTAGGCCAGCGCGGCCGCGGTCGGCTCGTTGACGATGCGGAGCACGTTCAGGCCCGCGATCTGGCCGGCTTCCTTGGTGGCCTGGCGCTGCGCGTCCTCGAAGTAGGCGGGGACGGTGATGACCGCGTCGGTGATCTCCTCACCGAGGTAGGCCTCGGCGTCGCGCTTCAGCTTCATCAGCGTGCGCGCGGAGATTTCCTGCGGCGTGTACTTCTTGCCGTCGATCTCGGTGGTCCAGTCGGTGCCGATGTGGCGCTTGACCGAGCGGATGGTGCGGTCGACGTTGGTGACCGCCTGGTTCTTGGCGGGCTGGCCGACGAGAACCTCACCGTTCTTCGCGAACGCGACGACGGACGGGGTGGTGCGCGATCCTTCAGAGTTCGCGACGACAACCGGTTCGCCGCCTTCGAGAACGGCGACGACCGAGTTCGTGGTCCCGAGGTCGATTCCGACCGCACGAGCCATGGTGGTTCCTCCTAGTTGACGTATTACTTGTGGGTGCCGGGCGCACATGCTGCGGCTCCAAGCACCGATTCGCGGAGCACGATCCCAGCAACGCTGAGCGTGGTCGGCTCAATCCTGCCCTCGGCTCGGCCGGGAGTCAACTCAAACTTGAGTCGGACACGCTCAACATCTAGTTCTGCTCAACCGGCTACCTGCGCGATCTATTCCCAGACCTTGTCGGGCGCCATCAGCCATTCTCGTCACGCGACCGGCACCCGGCCACCCTGTGGCCGGTTCGTAATGAAAGAGACCGAAGGGTCCCACCCGCCGGCCCGCACGGAATCGCTACCGCGATGGTGTCTCCTTACTGGAGACCTTCGAACTGGATGCGTTCCGGCGGGGTGCCGGTCTCCAGCAACCGGTTCACCGTGGCGTGCACCATCGCGGGCGAACCGCAGACCAGCACCTGATGGTTCGCGAAGGCACCGTGTGTGCCGACCACCTCGGCCAGCGTGCCCTGCAACAGGTCTTCCGGAGCGAAGCCGATATCGACCCGCGAGTGCTCGTACCAGTCGTCGGTCCAGCCCGGGTCCCGCAGGCTCTCGACGACGGGAACGACTGTCAGCCAGGGCAATTCCTCGGCCAGCAGCGTCAGCATGTCGGAGGCGTAGAGGTCGCGGGGGCTGTGCCCGCCGAAGAACAGATAGGTGGGGGGCGGCTCCGGATGCCGGGCCAGCTCCAAGATCTGCGAGCGCATCGGGGCCAGCCCGGTGCCGCCCGCGATCATGACGATCTCGTCGCCCTCCGGGTCTACCTGGAACATGCCCGCGGGCGCGGTGATGCGCCACTCGTCGCCCGCCCGCGTCTCGGTGACCAGGGTGCTGCTCAGCCAGCCGCCCGGCACGGTGCGCACATGGAATTCCAGCTTGCCGTCCAGCGACGGCGGCAGCGCGGGCGACAACCGGCGGCGTACCTCCGGATGCTGCGGCACCCGCACCTCCACCGACTGCCCCGCGGTGAACGGCACGAACTCGCCGATCAGGCGGATCACCGCCAGGTCGTGGCGCAGCCGATGGTGACCCACGACCGTGGCCTTCCATTCCGGGGGCGCGATGAGGCTGGGATCGATCTCCACCAAGAGTGTCTCGCTTACACAGGATCGGAGCTGATGATGTGCTCCGGGGTGCCGACAGAAATAAGGGCCCGACGGGTGTCGGCGATCATCCGCGCCGACCCGGCGATCTGGATCTGCCGGTCCGCCCACGCGCCGAAGCTGGCGACCACCGCGCCGAGATTGCCGGTCAGGCGGCGATGCATGCCGTAGGGCTCCTCGGCGGGCGGATGCGGGAACCACCACGGATTGGTCTTCTGCTCACAGACCGGGACGATGGTGAGCCACGGATTGCTCTGCGAGAGCTGCCACATGTTCTCCACGTCGTACAGGTCGCACGGGTAGCGGCCGCCGATGAAGAAGTGCACCCGCGGATTCACTCCGCGCTGACCCATCTCGATGAGCTGCGCGCGCAACGGCGCGATGCCGGTGCCCGCGCCGATGAGCAGCACATCGCGGCCGCTTTCCCGGTCCACGTGCAAACCGCCCAGCGGCGCGGCGATCCGCCAGCGGTCCCCGACCTGGGTCTCGTTGACGATGGCCGGGCTGACCCAGCCGCCGCGGATCTTGCGGACGTGGAATTCGATCTCGCCGTACGGGTTCGACGGAATCGCGGGGGAGAGATAGCGCCACATTTTCGGACGCTGCGGCAGCGTGACCGGCACGTACTGGCCGGCCTGATAGGGGATCGGGGTGTCGGACTGCAACCGGACGATCGCCAGATCCTCCAGCACGCGCCGGTGCCCGACCACGGTGGCTTCCCAAAAGGGTTGCGACTTATCGGAATTGGCGCCGATGGCCATGGACGCCGAGATCAGGATGGTGACGTCGCGCCAGCCCTCGTGCAACTCCCGGTTCCAGCCGGCACCGTTGTAGGAACGGAAGGCCTGCAGCAACGCGTGCCCCGCGGCGTCGTAATGCGAGGCCGCGACACCGTATTTGCGGTGGTCGCGGGCGAGCTGCTCGAGAAAGGTCTGGGCCCGCTCCCAGTCTTCGAGATGATCGAGGACGAACTGGATCGCGGTGCACACCCGTTGCGCCTGCTTCTCCATCGCGGGTGGGAACAGCTCTCGGAGCTGTGGGTTCTCGGCAAAAAGAAAGCCGTAGAACGTGCTGATCAACCGCTCGGGTCCGTTCGGTGCCTCGGTCACCGAACGGAAGTTGGCGCGGACCAGCGCTGCTGAACGCGCATCCACGACGTGGAGCTTCCTTTCCCTCGTCTTGCCCAGGGACATACCCGTCGGCCGTGTCGGTACCAGTATCCAGGAAAAACCGGAGGTCGCCAGGGGATGCCCGCGTGCGACCGGGGCCAACCGTAGCTGACCATTTCCAGCGGCCTGCGAGCAGTCGCAAGCGGCCGGCAAACCGGGCCGTCACCGGGTCGGAAAGGGAACTGAACGCTTGGGCTGATGGTCAGATGCTCAACACGGTTTTTCCGCGTGCGGCGGGCTTGTCGATGACCGCGGCGGCTTGCGCCAGCGGCACGGTGGACTCGATCGGGATCACCACGTCACCGTCGCTCACCCGCCGGAGTAGTCGGGCCAATTCGGGTGCCGCGCCGTGAGATTCGAAGTTGCCGCCCTTGATGCCGCGGTCCAGCAGCGCGGGCGCGTCGGCGGAGCCGATGGTGCTGTAGACGGTGCCGCCGTCACGCACCACGGCGGTGAGCTCGGTGAGTCGATCGGGCGGACTGACCAGATCGAACAGCACATCGATGCCGTCGGGGTAGCGGTCGGCCAGCTGTTCGGCCACCGAGCCCCGGGTGTAGTCGACGGTTTCGGCCGCGCCGAGCCGCAGCATCTGATCGGCCGCCGCGCCGCGCGCCGTCGCGATGACGTGCGCGCCCGCGAGATTCGCCAGCTGCACCAGGAAAACGCCGACGCCGCCGGTGGCGCCGACGATGAGCACGGTCTCGTCCGGTTCGATCTTGGCGGCGTCCACCAGGTCCTGGGCGGTGACGCCGGCGGTCGGTACCGCGGCGGCGGCCATGGTGGCGATGCCGTCGGGGATTCGGACCAGGGTGGCGTCCTCGGGGAGGACCGAGTACTCGGCGAAGGAGCCGTGCCCGGCCCGGCCGGCCAGGAACTTGCCCACCACCCGATCGCCGACCGCGAAACGGGTGACTTCGGGCCCGGTTTCGACCACGGTGCCCGCCCCGTCGACGCCGAGGATCAGCGGGAAATCGTGCGGCAGTTTTCCGTCGAGGATGCCGTCGGCGACTTTTCTGTCGAACGGGTTGACCCCGGCCGCCTCGAGGTGCACACGCACCGCGCGCGCGCCCGGCTCGGGCACCGGCATATCGGTCGATTCGGGGGTTGCTCCGAACTCATTGATCACGATCGCGCGCATCGTTCCGCTCCTCGACTCGAGCTGAATATGACCCATCAACCAACTGTCAGAACCGTCCTATGAATCCCTACACCACCCGTGCCGGGATTCATCGCATTCGACCCGGGTGCGGCGTAGCGTGGACGATTGTGCTGGTCAGCCAGCCGCTGCGGCAGGTAGCTGAAATTTTGCAAACTTGAGCGGAACAGACTCAACCTTTCCGGCGTTGGACGCTGTGTATCAACTCGACCAGTAGGAAGGTGACCGTGGACTCGTTCAATCCCACCACCAAGACCCAGGCGGCCTTGACCGCCGCCCTGCAGGCGGCCTCCGCCGCGGGCAACCCGGAGATTCGTCCGGCGCACTTGCTGGTGGCGTTGCTGGATCAGACCGACGGCATCGCCGCGCCCTTGCTCAAGGCCGTCGGAGTCGATCCGGCCGCGGTCCGCCGGGAGGCCCAGGACATCGTGGACCGGCTGCCGCGCGCGAGCGGCGCCACCACCACCCCACAACTCGGACGCGAATGCCTGGCCGCGATCACCGCCGCCCAGCACCTGTCCAAGGAGATCGGCGACGAGTACGTCTCCACCGAGCACATCATGGTCGGCCTGGCCAGTGGCGACTCGGATGTGACGATGCTGCTGAAGAAGTACGGCGCCACCGCCGACGCGCTGCGCGAGGCGTTCACCACCGTGCGTGGCAGCGCGAAGGTCACCACCCCCGATCCGGAGGGCAGCTACCAGGCGCTGGAGAAGTACTCCACCGATCTGACGGCACTGGCCCGCGAGGGCAAACTCGACCCGGTCATCGGCCGTGACTCCGAAATCCGCCGCGTCATCCAGGTTTTGAGCCGGCGCACCAAGAACAACCCGGTGCTGATCGGTGAACCAGGCGTCGGTAAGACCGCCATCGTCGAGGGGCTGGCGCAGCGCATCGTGGCCGGTGACGTCCCGGAGTCGTTGCGCGGCAAGAACGTCATCTCGCTGGACCTCGGCGCCATGGTCGCCGGCGCCAAGTACCGCGGTGAATTCGAGGAACGGCTCAAGGCCGTGCTCGAGGACATCAAGAACAGTGCGGGACAGGTCATCACGTTCATCGACGAGCTGCACACCATCGTCGGCGCGGGCGCCACCGGTGAGTCCGCGATGGACGCGGGCAACATGATCAAACCGATGCTCGCCCGCGGTGAGCTGCGCCTGGTCGGCGCCACCACGCTGGAGGAGTACCGCCAGCACATCGAGAAGGACGCCGCCCTGGAGCGCCGCTTCCAGCAGGTACTGGTCGGTGAGCCCTCGGTGGAGGACACCGTCGGCATCCTGCGCGGCATCAAGGAGCGCTACGAGGTGCACCACGGCGTGCGCATCACCGACTCCGCGCTGGTCGCCGCGGCCACACTGTCGGATCGCTACATCACCGCCCGCTTCCTGCCGGACAAGGCGATCGACCTGGTGGACGAGGCCGCTTCCCGGCTGCGGATGGAAATCGACTCGCGCCCGGTCGAAATCGACGAGATCGAGCGTTCGGTGCGCCGGTTGGAGATCGAGGAGATGGCGCTGAGCAAGGAGACCGACGAGGCCTCCAAGATCCGGCTGGAGAAGCTGCGCGCCGAACTCGCCGACGGCAAGGAAAAGCTGAACCAGCTGATGACCCGCTGGCAGAACGAGAAGGGCGCGCTGGACCAGGTCCGCATCCTGAAAGAGGAGCTCGAGTCGTTGCGCGGGGAATCCGAGCGCGCCGAGCGCGACGGCGATCTGGGCAAGGCCGCCGAGCTGCGCTACGGCCGGATCCCGGAGCTGGAGAAGAAGCTCGACGCCGCCCAAAAGGCTTCCGCCGGTGCCGCCGACGGTGAAATCATGCTGAAGGAGGAGGTCGGCCCGGACGACATCGCCGACGTGGTCTCGGCCTGGACCGGCGTCCCGACCGGCCGCCTGCTCGAGGGGGAGACCCAGAAACTGCTGCGCATGGAAGACGAACTCGGCCGCCGCGTCGTCGGCCAGACCGAGGCCGTGCAGGCAGTGTCGGACGCGGTGCGCCGGGCCCGTGCCGGTGTCGCCGATCCGAACCGTCCCACCGGCTCGTTCATGTTCGTCGGCCCCACCGGCGTCGGTAAGACCGAGCTGGCGAAAGCCTTGGCGGACTTCCTGTTCGACGACGAGCGCGCCATGGTCCGGATCGACATGAGCGAGTACAGCGAGAAGCACTCGGTCGCTCGCCTGGTCGGCGCGCCCCCGGGCTACGTCGGCTACGACCAGGGCGGTCAGCTCACCGAATCGGTGCGCCGCCGCCCCTACTCGGTGATCCTGTTCGACGAGATCGAGAAGGCGCACCCGGACGTCTTCGACATCCTGTTGCAGGTGCTCGACGAGGGCCGCCTCACCGACGGCCAGGGCCGCACCGTCGACTTCCGCAATACGATCCTGATCCTCACCTCGAACCTCGGTGCGGGCGGCGATCCGGAATTCGTGATGAACGCGGTGCGCTCGGCGTTCAAACCGGAGTTCATCAACCGGCTCGACGACGTGGTGATGTTCCATCACCTGGACGAGGAGCAACTGCGCTCCATCGTCGACATCCAGCTGCAGCAGTTGCAGAAGCGGCTGGCGCAGCGCCGGTTGACGCTCGAGGTCAGCGAGGCGGCGCAGCTGTGGCTGGCCCTGCGCGGGTACGACCCGGTCTACGGCGCGCGTCCGCTGCGCCGGTTGATCCAGCAGGCCATCGGCGACACGCTCGCCAAGGAACTGCTGGCCGGTGAGGTGCTCGACGGCGACACGGTCAAGGTCGATCTGGACCAGAACCGCGACACGCTGGTCGTCGGCAAGTGACGACGGGGCGGTCCGACCTCACGGCCGGACCGCCCGTACCGGCCTACCCTGGAGGTCATGACGAACCCGAAGGATCCTTGGGGGCAACGTCCGGAGGACGCACCGACCGAGCACCTCGGTCACTCGGGTGCGCCGCCCGAGTACGGCCAGGGTCCGTCGGTCTATCCGTCCAACGAGCAATACGACGCCTGGACGCCGCCGCCCCCGAACGCGACCCAGGAATTGCCCCGGGCCGAAAACCAGTGGGGCGCCTACGAAAGCGGCGGCTACGGCAACCAGTACCCCACGCCCGCGCAGCGTCCGGTTCCGCCCGGCGCGGTGCCGCCGGGCATGTCGCCGGGCGATCTGCCGCCCGGGCCGCCGCAGCCGCCGAAGCGCAATACCGGTCTCTGGATCGCCTTGGCGCTGGGCGTGATCGCACTGATCGCGGTGGCCGGCGTGGTCACGGGCGCGCTGCTGGGCAGCCGGGATTCCGGGTCGAACGCCGCGGGAGACACCACGGCACCGGCGACGCGCACGGCGCCGGTGCTGCCGCCGCAGTCCGGCCGGAGCACGACCACCGGCATCCCCGGTGTGCCCGGATTCGAGAATCTCGGCGCCACCATGGGCACCATCAACGCGAACACCGGGGGCACGCTCACCCTCGACTCCGCCTCCGGCGGCAGCGTCACCGTGCACACCAATGACATGACACAGGTCATTTCGCTGTCCGGCGCGAAGGTGTCGGACCTGCCCGTCGGTGACATAGTGATGGTGCAGGGTGACAAGAATCCGGACGGGTCCATCTTGGCCAAGTTCATCATCAGCACCGCGCTGCCCGGCGGCCCTCGGTAATGAGGTCCGGCTCGGCGCGCCCACAATGACGAACTCTGCCGGGCTGCGCCCATTAAGGTAGACGGCGATGACGGCATTGTGGTTCGGGTTGGCGGCGATCGCACTGATTGGTGCGGTCGTGCTGCTGTATTTCGATCGGGTCCAGCGGCAGCGGACCGGTCACGCACGCCAGGTCTGGGCGAAAGCCCAGGGCTACACGTATGTATCGGTGGAACCGGCACTGCCCGCCACCTGGCGGCGGGGTGCGCTGGCCAAGCTCGGCTACCTCTCCGCCGTGGACGTGGTATCCGGAATCCGCAAGGGCGAGAAGTTCGTTCTGTTCGATCTGGAGGACGCGGCGACCCTGGTCGCGGTGCGCCGGCAGATCGGTTCCGATATCGACGTGGACATGCGTTTGAAGACGGCGTCGCCGCCGAAGGACGCCGATCTGGAGTTGCTCGGCGCGATCGGTGACCGGGTGGTGTTCGCCACCAATCCCGAGATCGCCAGGCACGCTGTGGATCAGCGGATGGTCGCGTTCATCGAGACCTTGCCCGACACGGTGCAAATGCTGTGGTCCGAAGGTAATTGGACGCTGGGCATGCTGTCGGTCGGCACCTCGGCCAAAGACTGGGAGACCGCGATCGACGCGGTGCTGCGGTTGTCGGGTCTGCTGCATGTGCTGCCGCCGGTCGCCGATCCGCGCGCCAACCCCACCGGGCACGACCCGGGCCGCCCCCGGCCGCGCAAGGCCGAGGACGAGGATCCGGAGTTCGAGGCGCCGGCCGGGGCTACCCGGGTGCGCCCGCCGGATGCGCCGCGACGCGAAGACGATCGCGACTACGACGATCACGACTACGACGACGAGGACTTCGAAGAGCGGTCCTACGCCTATGCCGACGATTTCGACGACGAACCCGAGCCGCGCGTCCAGGAACCGCCGCGCCGGCCGTCCCTGGCGGTGGTCCCGGACGCTCGCTCCCGGGTGCGCGACGAGCGCGCCGAGGATGAGGAAGAGAACCGCGGGCGCGACGAGGCGCCGCAGCCCGGTGGACCGTTCCACCCTGGATTTCGTCCCTATCAGGGTCCGGTCCCGCAATAATTCGCTGATTGGAATGTGGTCGTGATGACCGATAGTGCTGCTTCCGCGCGCCTGCCCGGCGCCACCCGTCCGGTCGCCTTGGTCACCGGACCCACCTCCGGCATCGGCCACGGTTACGCCACCCGGCTGGCCTCGCTCGGTTACGACCTGGTGCTGGTGGCGCGCGACACCGAACGGCTGACCGCGCTGTCCGGTGAGCTAGAGCGCAAATTCGCCACCCGCTCGGAAGTGCTCACCGCCGATCTCGCCGACGTGAGCGACCGCGCGCGGGTCGCCGCGCGGGCGGCCGAGGGCATCGAATTCCTGGTCAACAACGCCGGTTTCGCGCACAAGGGCGAATTCTGGACGCTGCCCTACGAGCAGTTGCAGGCGCAGCTCGACGTCAATGTCACCTCGGTGCTGCAACTGACCCATGCCGCGCTGCCTGGAATGATCGCCGCGGCCAAGGGTTCCATCGTGAATGTGGCCAGTGTGGCGGGCCTGGTGCCGGGACGGGGCTCGACCTATTCGGCGTCCAAGGCCTACGTCGTATCCTTCACCGAGGGCTTGGCCGGGGGCCTGGCCGGCACCGGCGTCCGGATCCAGGCGCTGTGTCCCGGTTTCGTGCGCACCGAGTTTCATGAGCGCGCCGGTATCGAGATGTCCACGACACCGAAGGCGATGTGGCTATCGGTCGAGCAGGTGGTCAACGGTTCTCTGAGTGATCTGGAGAAGGACCGGGTGGTGTGCGTGCCCGGAGTGCAGTACAAGGTGCTCACCACGGCGGCTGGCATGATTCCGCGAGCCCTGCAGGTGCGCATGAGTCGCGGCCTGTTCAATTCACGCGGAAGGACATGAACAACATATGAGCGAGGCATCACCTGGAGCAGGCGCGGATCCGCTCGAGCTGGTCGACCGCGACAAGCTGGCCGCGCTGGTGCGCGAGCTGGCGGTCGTGCACGGCAAGGTCACGTTGTCCTCCGGCAAGGAGGCCGATTACTACGTCGACCTGCGCCGCGCCACCCTGCACCACGAGGCCGGGCCGCTGATCGGCCGGCTGCTGCGCGAGGTGGTCGCGGACTGGGAATTCGACGCCGTAGGCGGTCTGACCATGGGCGCCGACCCGGTCGCGCTGGCCGTCATGCATGCTCCGGGCCGCCCGATCGACGCGTTCGTGGTGCGCAAAGCGGCCAAGACCCACGGCATGCAGCGCCAGATCGAAGGCCCCGAGATCGTGGGCAAACGGGTGCTCGTCGTCGAAGACACCACCACCACCGGCAACTCCCCGCTGACCGCGGTGCGCGCGCTGCGAGACGCGGGGGCTACCGTCGTCGGTGTGGCCACCGTTGTCGACCGGGAAACCGGAGCCGATCAGGTGATCGCGGCCGAGGGCCTGGAATACCGCTCCATCCTCGGTCTGAAAGACCTTGCCCTGGGTTAGCCTGGGCAGCGTTTTTATAGGGTTGGTCCGGTGAAGGGTCGTGTGAGTCACCCATGGTGAGCATTGCTGTCAATAAAAATCGCGCGAATGTGGCGATGCTCGGAATCGGTGCCTACCGTCCGCAGCGCATCGTCAGCAACGCTGAAGTGTGCGAGGTCCTGGATTCCACGCCCGAGTGGATCTTCGAGCGCACGGGCATTCGCAACCGCCGCTGGATCAGCGGTGACGAGACGCTGCGTTCGATGGCGGCCGCCGCCGGTGAGCGCGCGCTGAACAACACCGGTCTGGACCGGTCCAAGATCAGCGCGGTGATCCTGTGTACCTCGAGCTGGCTCAAGCTCACCCCGCACGGCGCACCCACCATCGCCCACGACCTGGGTATCAACGGTGTTCCCGCGTTCGACCTGACCTCGGGTTGCGGCGGTTTCGGGTACGGCCTCGGTGTAGCGGCCGACCTGATCCGCGCGGGATCCGCCGAATACGTGCTGGTGATCGGCGCGGAAACGATGACCGTCGGACTCGATCCGACCGACCGCGGCACCGCCATGATCTTCGGTGACGGTGCGGGCGCGGTCGTGGTCGGCCCCAGCGAGGAGAACGGCATCTCCCCGACGGTGTGGGGCAGCGACGGCGAGCACGCCGAAGCCATCTCCCAGGACGTCGACTTCCTGGAGTA
Organism: Nocardia goodfellowii; assembly: GCF_017875645.1. NCBI lineage: Bacteria > Bacillati > Actinomycetota > Actinomycetes > Mycobacteriales > Nocardiaceae > Nocardia > Nocardia goodfellowii. The sequence continues at coordinate 1,684,935 of NZ_JAGGMR010000001.1, forward strand.
CATGAACAAGGCGCAGGCGCTGCAGGGCGCCGACCCCGAGACCGAACCGGTCGGCCGGATGTCGCTGCGCATGCAGGGGCCGAGCGTGTTCCGCTGGGCCGCGGTCACCTTGCCGCGCGCGCTGGCCTCGGCGCTGGAGATGTCCGGCGTCGCCAAAGAGGACATCGAGGTGTTCGTGCCGCACCAGGCCAACGCCCGCATCAACGAGCTGATGCGCAAGAACCTGGGTCTGGCCGACGACATCCCGATGGCCAACGACATCGAGAACACCGGCAACACCTCCGCCGCGTCGATTCCGCTGGCGATCGAGGAGATGCTGGTCAGCGGTAAGGCCAAGGGCGGTCAGACGGCGCTGTTACTCGGGTTCGGCGCGGGTCTGAGCTATGCGGGTCAGGTCGTCACCTTGCCGCCCGCGCCGGCCGAGCCGAGCTTCTGAGGGTGTGTTTTGAGCCACTCGCATGGTCGTGCCGCGCCGCCGCGCGCTGAGCGCACACCGCGCGTGCCCGCGTTCCGGGCCGGGTTCCTCGCGGCCGCCGCGGTCACCGTCTACGGGGCGGTGACCGGCCGGGAGAAACTGCAGTGGCTCGCCAAACCGCTGATGATGCCGTTGCTCGCGGCGGATGTGGTGGCCTCCGGGGTCGAGCTCGAAGCTACCGATCGCGCGGTGCTGCTGGGATCGCTGGCGGCGGCGACCGTCGGCGACATCCTGCTCATCGATCCCGACAACGATCGCCGATTGATCGCGGGCGCTTCGTCTTTCGCGGTGATGCAGACCGGGTACTCGGCGCTGTGGTTGCGTAAGGGGGCGCGAGCATGGCCGGTGGTCGCACTGCCCCGGGTAGCGGCCTGGCTCGGGGCCGCCGCCCTGTTGCGAGCCAAGGCGCCCACGGTCGCAACGCCTTTGACCGCCTACGGCGCGACGCTCGGCACCGCCGCCGTGCTGGCCTCTGATCCAGGGTTGGCTCCCACCGCGAAAAACGTGGCGGGCCTGAATATTCCGGGAGCGGATCCGCGCAGCCGGTTGGGGCTCGGCGCATTACTGTTCACCGTGTCCGATGGACTGATCGTGCTGCGCCGCCTGTTCGCGCGCAGTGCGCGATCCCGGCACCGCACCGAGGGCGTCATCCTGGCGACTTACGCCGCCGCGCAATATCTGCTGGCCGATCCGCGGGCGCACCAGGTCACAGCACCAGAATGATGCGGTCCCGGTTGGCCGGATCGACGCGGATCGACACGGTCTCGCCGACCGCGAGTTTCGGGCTGTCGGCCGGCATCAGATCGAAAGTGATCGAGCCGGTATAGGTTTCGGTGCCCGGCACGGTGAGTTCCAGTTCCAGCCGGGTCAATTCGCTGTGGTGGTCGGTGCGTTCGAGGGTGCGACGGCTTTTCACGGTGGCCCAGCCCTCCAGGCCGTGCCGCCAGAGTTCGCGATCGGCGCGGGACGGGCGAGTGGCCAGCAGCATGCCCAGGCCCAGGCAGGAACCGAACAGCCCGACCATGGCGACGATTTGATATGGGACGGTGCCGGGTGGAGCGCGGTGGATGAGCCAGCCGAGCCACAGGCCGAGCAGGATCAGGTACCCGGCCGTCACGCCGAGCACCACGCGGAGAACGCGCCCGTGATCCATGCAGTGTCCTTTTCCAGCGCCTGCGGCACTGGGGGGTTCGCGGCCCCTATTGTCGCGTATTCGATCAGCCGGGACTCGCGACTTCGACGCATACGCGTCGGTTGTTCGCCGTCAGCCCTTCAGACGCAGGACCGCGAGGACCCGTCGATGATGCGTATCCGACACCGGCAGATCCAGTTTCACGAAGATGTTGCCGATGTGCTTCTCCACCGCTCGCTCGGTGACGGTGAGCGTCTCGGCGATCGCGTTGTTGGACAGGCCCTGTGCCATCAGTTCGAGGACTTCGCGCTCCCGTGGCGTGAGCCGGGCCAGCGAATCCTGTTGCCGGGAAGCACCCATCAGCTGACTCACCACTTCCGGGTCCAGGGCGGTGCCGCCGGTCGCGACCCGCTGCAGGGCGTCGACGAACTCGCGCACGTCGGCTACCCGATCCTTGAGCAGATAGCCGACGCCACTCGCCCCGCCGGCCAGAAGCTCGGTGGCGTAACGGGTTTCGATCCACTGCGAGAACACCAGCACGCCGGTCATCGGGTACTTGCGGCGCAGTTCGATGGCGGCGAGCAGACCCTCGTCGGTGAACGACGGCGGCATCCGCACGTCGACCACGGCGACATCCGGATTGTGCTGTCCGACAACATCGCTCAGCGTTCCCGCGTCACCGACCATGGCCACCACCTGGTGGCCGCGTTCGGCGAGCAGGCCGGCCAGACCGTCGCGCAGGATCGCGCTGTCCTCGGCGATGACGATACGTAACGGAGTGGTCATCACGGTCCCACCTTCGGCAGCACAATGGTCACCACGGTGGGGCCGCCGGTCGGGCTCTGCACGGTGAGCGTCCCGTCGACCGCCCGCGCCCGCGCCGCCAAGCCCGAAAGCCCGCTGCCCTCGGTCGTTCCCGCCGCGTCCGGCGGCAGCACGCCGCCGATACCGTTGTCGCGCACCGTGACCGCGATCGTGCGTCCGTCGTGCGGGACCACCGAGACCCAGACCCGATCGGCGTGCGCGTGCTTCACCACATTGGTGAGCAGTTCGGCGACGGAGAAGTAGGCGATGGCCTCGATCGCCGGGCTGGGGCGCTGCGGCAGCGCGACCCGCAGATCCACCGGCACGGCACAGCGGGAGGTCAACGTTTCCAGGGCGGGTTCCAGGCCCAATTCCAAGGCGGGTGGATGGATTCCGCGCACCAGCTCCCGCAGTTCGGTGAGCGCCTCCTTCGAGCTGGCGTGCGCGTCGGCGATCAGGTCGCTCGGGTTCCCGCCCGTCTCCAACCGCTCCTCGGCGCGGCCCAGCGCCATGGCGATGGTGACCAGCCGGGCCTGCGTGCCGTCGTGCAGGTCGCGCTCCACCCGGCGCAGCGTCGCGGCGGCGTCGTCGACGACGGCCCGGCGGCTCGCACGCAACTCCGCCAGCTGCTTGTCCCGGGTGGTGGCCGAGAGCAGGGCGATCGTGAGCGCGCGATGCACCAGGCAGAGGACGCGCACCAGCCACGGCAGCGCGAAGCACAGCACGACTCCGCCTGCCGCGACGCCCAGCACCCGCGGCCAGGTATCGACGTAGTACGAACCGAACTGCATCATCGAGTGGTGCTCGACCCCGTCGGCGTCGACATTGACCGGCCGGTCCACGGCCCAGAAGATCGGCGACAGGGCGAGGAACACCGTCATCGCGATGACGACCAGGGCGAGGTAACCGAGCACGACGCCGAGCGGCACCTGCACGACCAGGAACAGCAACGCCCGCCAGCTCGGCCGGTCGGTGAACGCGCTCTTCAGGAAGCCGAACACGCCGGGCTGCCGCGCGAACGGCGGCGGCGGTTCCACGGGGGTGTCGAGCAGGGTCCTCGACAGGGCCCGGTAGACCCAGGCCCAGAGGCGGCCGCTCAGCAGCACCAGCGCCAGCAGCGGAATGCCGACGATCGTCAGCGAGACGAGCAGACCGCCGCCGAGGCCCAGGAACAGATAGGTGACGACCGCCAGCCCCAGCACGAATACCGCCAGCAGGTAGGCGAATTCCTTCCACGTCCGGGCCTGGAACGGTGCGCCCAGTACGGCGCGCCACAGCGGCGGCGCGGGCGGCCGCGGCGCCGGCACGACGATGGGTTCGGCCTGTGTCTCGGTCATGTCTCCCATGCTTGTCGGTGCGGCAACAGGTTTCGAGGGTGCTGTCCGCCGAAACCATGGTGGTGCCAGCTACACCTCGTACGATTGATGGCGTGAACCCGTATCCGGGGCCGTATCACGGATACCCGCCGTATGTCCGGCCGCCACAGCATCCGCAGGCGAACACCGCGATGGTACTCGGCATCGTCGCGCTGGTCGGCACGTTCATGTGCCCGCTGCTGGTGGTGCTCGGACCCTTCGCGTGGGTGCTGGGCAAGCGCGCGATGGACGAGATCGACGACTCGGCGGGCGCGCTCGACGGGCGGGGCAACGCACAGGCGGGCTACATCTGCGGCATCATCGCCACCGTTCTGCTCAGTCTCGGGGTAGCGGCTTTTCTCACCATCATCATCGCCGCCACGGTCGCCGCACCCGGGTGATGTCGCCGCAGACCCACCGAAGCGGAACGCTGACGGCTAACATCTCCTCATGAGTTTTCCGCCGTCGATGGACAAATCCGGACAGCCGGAGCAGCCCTACGGACAACAGCCGTACGGCCAGCAGCCGTACGGGCAATCCGATCCGCACGCGCAGCAGCCGCAGCAGCCCTACGGTCAATCCGATCCCTACGCCCAGCAGCAGCCGTATCCGCAGCAGCCCTACGGTCAGCAGCCGTATGGTCAGCAGCCCTACGGCGCCGCGCCGTACGGCGCGCCCTACGGCCAGCAGGAACACCCGCAGTCCACGCTGGTGCTGATCCTGGGCATTCTCGGTGTCACCCTGTGTGGTCTCTGCGCGCCGTTCGCCTGGTTCATGGGCAAGAAGGCGATGGACGAGATCGACGCCTCCGGCGGCGCCATGGGTGGCCGCGGCAAGGCGCAGGCCGGCTTCATCCTCGGCATCATCGGCTCGGTGCTGATCGCGCTGAGCATCATCTTCGTGGTCTTCGCGATCGTCATCGGCGCCTTCGGGGCCAGCAGCACCAGCTACTGATCGCGCTGTCGCTGGAATTAGCATCGTCGGCGTGACTCACCCGCAGCCCGACACCGCAGAGCACACCCGCCTCGCCGACTCCGTCGGCCGCGAGCCCCGGGAGACCGATCCCGGACCGACCGAATGGGGGGAGCATCCGCGCGGTGTCGGGCCGTGGTTCGAAGAATTCGGTACCCCGCCGCCGGACGACTCCCGCCTCGACCCGGAACTGCTCGCGCACGGCGACCGCCGCAATGTGGTGGACGCCTACCGCTATTGGACGCGCGAGGCCATCGTCGCCGACATCGATCGGCGCCGGCACCCGTTCCACGTCGCCATCGAGAACTTCGGGCACGACGCCAATATCGGCACCGTGGTCCGCACCGCCAACGCGTTCGCCGCGGCGGCGGTGCACATCGTCGGCCGGCGCCGCTGGAATCGCCGCGGCGCGATGGTGACCGACCGCTATCAGCACCTCGAACATCACACCGATCTGGCCGAACTGCTGGCCTACGCCGAGCGGCACGGGCTGACCGTGGTGGCCGTGGACAACGTGCCGGGTGCGGTGCCGCTGGAAACCGCCGAACTGCCGCGCGAGTGCCTGCTGTTGTTCGGCCAAGAGGGGCCCGGCGTCACCGAGCACGCCAAGCACGCGGCGGCGTTGACCGTCTCGATCGCCCAGTTCGGCTCCACCCGCAGTATCAACGCCGGTGTCGCGGCGGGCATCGCCATGCACGCCTGGGTGCGGCAACACGCCGAGCTATCCGACTCCTGGTAGCGAGTTCGGTAACAAATAGGCCACGTAATGTGCGTGTCGGCTGGCACCATTGAGAGATGACATCGCGAAGCCCGAATACCGGGCAGGACGCTGCATCGACACCCGACCTGTGGTCCGAGCGTGCCGATATGGCGGAATCCGCGATCATCTCCCGGCACCTGCGGGCCCTGTGGGCCTTTCCGGGTACCGAACTGGGCGTCGTCGGCTGGCCCGCGACCAAACGCGAACGCACCTTCGGATACTGGCATTACTGGTGGCAGGCGCATCTGATCGAGTGCGCGGTCGACGCCGCGAACCGCGTGCCGACCCCGGCCCGGCGCAAACGGATCAGCGAGCTGGCGCGCTCGCATCGGGTCCGCAATATCACCGGCTGGACCAACAAGTACTACGACGATATGGCCTGGCTGGCCATCGCTCTGGAACGCGCCGAACGCACCCAGGGCCTCACGGAGGTGCGCGGGGCGCTGGTCGCGCTGGAGAAGAAGCTCTATGACGCGTGGAATCCGGCGGTGGGCGGCGGCATTCCGTGGCGACTGGGATCGGATTTCTACAATGCGCCCGCGAACGGTCCCGCGGGCATCGCGCTGTGCCGGCTCGGCCGCTACGGCCGCGCGCAGGAGATCTCGGATTGGCTGGAGGAGAACCTGCGGGACGCGGATACCGGCCTGATCCTCGACGGTATCCACCTACCCTCGGGCGTGATCGAGCGCCCGATCTTCAGCTACTGCCAGGGCGTGGTGCTCGGCCTGGAAGTCGAACTCGCCGTGCACACCGGCGAGGAAAGGCATGTCGAGCGCGCGCATCGGCTGCTGCACGCGGTCGACGCGCACCTGACCACGGGCGGTGTGATCCACGGCGGGCGCGGGGGCGACGGTGGCCTGTTCAACGGGATCCTGGCCAGGTATCTGGCGCTGGCCGCGGTGATGCTGCCCGGCGACGACCGTCGAGAAGTGGAGGATCGGCAGCTCGCGGCCACCCTGGTGCGGAAATCCGCGGCGGCGGCGTGGGCGAATCGGCTGGAGGTCGAGGGTGAACCGCTGTTCGGAGCCGATTGGTGCAAACCCGCCCGGGTGCCCGGGGGCAGCTCCGGTGCGGGTCTGTTCACCGCGGGCGGCTCGGTGACCGCTTCGAAGACCCCCGAGCGCGACCTCTCGGTGCAGCTGTCGGGCTGGCTGTTGATGGAGGCGGCCTACCAGGTCACCGCGGCCGGACTCTAGCGCTCCGCGGGCGCCGACTCCACGTCGAAATCCTCGGCGGGCTTGGCCATTTCCTGCCGGTAGTGCCGGATACCGAGTGCGGTCCCGATGATCAGACCCACCACCAGCGTGCCGATCACCATCGGCATCAACCACGGCACCCGCTGCAACCAGCTGCCCGCGTAGTAGCCGATCAGCAGCAGCACCGGCGCCCAGATGATCGCGCCGATCGTGCTGGCCACGGTGTATTTCCGGTGATCCATGCCGGCCGCGCCGGCGACCATCGGGCACAGCGTGCGCACCCACGGAATCCAGCGCGCCACCAGCACCGCCAGAAAACCGTGCCGCTGCAACAACTCCGAGACCCGGGCCAGGTTCCTGGTGTTGATGTAGCGGCCGTCCTTGCGGGCCACCAGATGATGGCCCGTGCGCTGGCCGATGACGTACCCGACCTGGTTTCCGGCGATCGCGGCGAACATCGCGCCCACCGACAACGCCCACACCTGGGCTTCGCCGGTGGCGTGCGCGGCCATGACGATGCCCGCGGTGATGAGCATCGAGTCGCCGGGCAGGAACAGCCCGACGATCAACGCGCATTCCAGGAAGACGAAGGTGAGGACCACCGTCCAGACGAGCGTGGGGCCCGCCGAGAGGAGCGGATCGAAAGAGCCCACCGCCAGGGGCTCGACCGCTAGAAGAGAGGGCGCCGTACCCACCGGCTCAGCGGGTCGATTCGTTGGACGTGGCGGTGAGCTCGGCCTCGAGCACTTCCTTGGCCGGTGTATTGCCGCGGTTGAGCAGCTTCTTCCCGATGGCCATGATGCCGGGCAGGATCGAGACGAACACGATCAGCAGGAAGATCGCCTCGATGTGATCGCGCACGAAGGCCACGTTGCCGAGGAAGTATCCGATGATGGTGACGCCGCCGCCCCACAGGATCGCGCCGACGATGTCGAAGGCGACGAACTTGCGGTAGGTCATCTGGGAGACGCCCGCGAGCACCGGCATGAAGGTGCGGACGATCGGGACGAAGCGGGCCAGGATGATCGTCTTCGGGCCGTGCTTCTCGAAGAACTCGTGCGTATCGGTCACGTAGTGCTTCTTGAAGAAGCGGGTGTCTTCCTTGTGGAAGATCTTCGGGCCGATTCCGCGCCCGATCCAATATCCGCACTGGTCGCCGAGGAAGGCGACCAGGACGGTCGCGGGCAGCAGGACCCAGATCGACACCGGGGGACTGGGCTGCGCCGACAACATGCCGCCGGTGAACAGCAGCGAATCACCGGGCAGGATCGGGAACAGCAGACCGGTCTCGATGAAGACGATGATCAGGATCGCGGGCAGTACCGCGTTCGCCAGCCAAGTCTCGGTGAGCAGTGTCATCGGGTCGAGGATGTTGCTCCACACCGACTTATCGGTCGCTGCCAGTAGATCGGTCGCTGCCAGCAGATTCACGCGGCCTCCTGTTCGGGGTCGGCCGGCGCGCGTCACGTTTTACCGTTCGAGTGCCGCCAGCCCGATTACCCGGCCCACAGTACCGGGTAACGGCCCCTGGCTTAGGGTGTGCCTGACAGAATTGTCTTTTGCCGCATCTACACGCGGCGTGAGCTCAGAGCCCGAAGGCGGTTGTGCAGCCTGACCACGCAGGGCTCGACGCACGCCGCCAATCGAACACGGAGGTTGTCACTGTGCCCATCGCGACTCCGGAGGTCTACGCCGAGATGCTCGGTCGGGCCAAAGCGAACTCCTTCGCCTTCCCGGCCATCAACTGCACGTCGTCGGAGACGGTGAACGCGGCCATCAAGGGCTTCGCGGACGCCGGCAGTGACGGCATCATCCAGTTCTCCACCGGCGGCTCGGAATTCGGTTCCGGCCTGGGTGTGAAAGACATGGTCACCGGTGCGGTGGCGCTGGCCGAGTTCGCGCACGTCATCGCCGCCAAGTACGACGTGACGATCGCGCTGCACACCGACCACTGCCCGAAGGACAAGCTGGACGGCTTCGTGCGGCCGCTCATCGCCATCTCCCAGGAGCGGGTGAACGCGGGCCGCGACCCGCTGTTCCAGTCGCACATGTGGGACGGTTCGGCGATCCCGATCGACGAGAACCTGGAGATCGCGAAGGAGCTGTTGAAGGCCACGCACGCGGCCAACATCATCCTCGAGGTGGAGATCGGCGTCGTCGGCGGCGAAGAGGACGGCGTCGAGGCCGAGATCAACGACAAGCTCTACACCTCCCCGGAGGATTTCGAGAAGACCATCGACGCGCTCGGCCACGGCGAGAACGGCAAGTACCTACTGGCCGCCACCTTCGGCAACGTGCACGGCGTCTACAAGCCGGGCAATGTGAAGCTGCGTCCCGAGGTGCTGGCCGAGGGCCAGCGCGTGGCCGCCGCCAAGTTGGGCCTGGGCAGCGACGCACAACCGTTCGATTTCGTCTTCCACGGCGGCTCGGGCTCGCTGAAGTCGGAGATCGAGGACGCGCTGCGTTTCGGCGTGGTGAAGATGAACGTCGACACCGACACCCAGTACGCCTTCACCCGTCCGATCGCCGGTCACATGTTCGGCAACTACGACGGCGTGCTGAAGATCGACGGCGAGGTCGGCAACAAGAAGGTCTACGATCCGCGCTCCTACCTGAAGAAGGCCGAAGCGGCCATGGCGGCGCGTGTCGTCGAGGCGTGCAATGATCTGAAGTCTGCGGGACGGTCGATCAGCGCCTGACCCTTTCGCCTCTCGGGGGCAAGGGTTTTGCCGCCGATGAGGGAGCAATAGGAAGTTCATGAGTGTGGATGTGCGCGTGCTCGGGCCCGTCCGGTTGTTCGTCGGTGGTGAACCGGTGGCGGTCGGCGGGCCCAAGCCGCGCGCGTTGCTGGCGGCGTTGACCGTCAATCGGCGGCGCGCGGTGTCCTCGGCTGTCCTGGCCGACATGGTGTGGAACGAGGATCCGCCCGACTCCTACGCCGCGAGCCTGCAGGTGTTCGTCTCGAATATTCGTAAGGCGCTGCGTAATTCGGGTGTCGATCCGGCGCAGGTGCTGCGCACGGAGTCCTCGGGCTATCGGCTGGAGATTTCCGAGGCGGCCTGCGACATCGGCAGATTCGAGGCCGCGCGCGAGGCCGCGGCCAAGGCCGCCGGTGTCGGCGACAACGAGAGTGCGGCACGGCTCTACGCGACCGCGTTGCGGGAGTGGACCGGTCGCGCGCTGGCCGATCTGGCGGGTCTGGGTTTCGCCGACGGATTCGCCACCGCCATGGACGAGGAGCGCCTGGTCGCCGCCTCGGCTCGGATCGACGCCGAGATCGCCTGCGGGCGGCACTCTTCGGTGATCGGCGAGCTGCGTTCGATGACCGCCGAACATCCGCTGCGGGAACCGCTGTGGGGTCAGCTGATCACCGCGCTGTATCTGTCCGGGCGGCAAGCCGACGCGCTCGCCGCCGCGCGCACGGTCAAGGAGGTGCTCGCCGAGGAGCTCGGGATCGATCCGGGCCCCGCGCTGGTCGAGCTGGAGCAGCGGGTGCTGCGCCAGGAACCGTTGCACACCACCGAGTTCCGGCGCGCCGAAGACCTGCACAAGTACATGACCGAGACGGTCACCGAGACGCCGCGCACGGTCCGCAACGGACAGCTGCGGCTATCCGACGGCCGGGCGCAGGTGATTCCGCCAGCTGGGCTGCGCATCGGCCGGATGACCGACAACGATCTGATCCTCGACGACCCCAAGGCCAGCCGCTATCACGCGCACATCATGCCGAGCCGGGCCGGTCTGCTGATCAAGGATCTGGGTTCGGCCAACGGCGTCTACGTCAACGAGGAAGCCATCGACAACGGCGCGCTGCTCGCCGACGGCGATGTCATCCGGATCGGTGCGACCGTGCTGGTGTTCCAGGCGATCACCTGACCGGCGCTCAGTCGTCCACGTATTCGCAGGCGATGCCGTCGCCGTCGCGGTCCAGGTAGGACCAGTAGCCGGGTTCGCCGCGGCGCAGGTGCCCGTTGCCGTCGCGCCTGGCTTCGGCGCAGCTGCTGTAGAACTGCTTCTTCGGTGTGTCGCCGGCGGTCGGTCTCGGGTCCTGGTCGCGCAGTTCGCCGGCCTGCGCGAGGGCGGGCGCCGGACCGAGAATGGCGGCCGCGGGGGCGAGCCCGAATCCGGCTACCAGGCACAGGGCACCGAGGGCCGAGGCCGCGCGGCGGGAATTCACGGAGTTTCTCACGGCCTCCATCGTGCGCCGACTTCGGAATCGCTGCTATTACCGCTGATCCCGGCTTGATCGAAAGCCTGGAGTCAAGCGAAGCGCACTTCGGCCAGCGCCCGCCCGAACAGCTTGCGCCCGTCGGCGGCACCGCTCAACATGATTGTCCCGGTGCGGCTTCCGGCGTCCAGCGACTTGATCTTGCCGCTGAAGTCGACGGTGGTCGCGGCGTCCGCGGCGACCGGGACGAAACCGGAGAACCGGACGCTGAACTTCTCGATGGCGGTGGGATCGCCCAGCCACGAGGTCAGATAGTCGGCGGCCAGGCCCATGGTGAGCATGCCGTGCGCGACCACGGTCGGCAGGCCGACCAGTTCGGCGGCGCGGTCACTGAAGTGGATCGGGTTCGGGTCGCCCGAGACACCGGCGTAATTGGCGAGGTCACCGCGGGTCAGCCGGGCGGAGCCCGCGGGCAGCGCGGTGCCCGGGGATAGCTCCTCGAACGCGGGCAGCGTGTGCACGAGGGCGGGCTCGCGGGCCGGAATGTCCAGCGGGACACCGGCTACGGGCAGCTCGGCGAGCGGGCCGGTCTCGTCCAGCTCCGAGGGGCGGACGTGCATGAAGATGCTCTCCACCGCTTCCACCAGATTCGGGTCCACGTCGGCGCCGCGGCGGGCGACGATGGTGCTGGAGCCGACCTGCGCGATCTCCCCGTGCTGATTGCGCAGCACGAACTTGACGTGGATGAAGTCGTTGTCACCGAACTGGCGCAGCGAATCGATCAGGACTTCGGTCTGCATCCGGTCGCCCGCGAGGATCGGGCGGCGCATCTCGAAAACCTGATCGGTCTGCAGCACCTGGGTGAGGTCGTAGTCGGTGAGCACCGAGTCCAAGAGCGCGCGGGTACTGGCCATGCCGATCACCGAGGCGAACGTCGGCGGCGCGATCAGACCCTCGTACCCGAGCTTGCGGGCATCGGGTTCGCGCTGATGCGCACCATGATGGTTCTGCACGGCGCGGGCGAACTCGCGCACTTTCTCCCGGCCGACCTCGTAGTGGTCGCGAACCTGAAAGCGTCGTCCGGCCAGCCCAGTCGACTGACCGACAGCTCCGGTTTCCGGTTGCGCCATCGTCTGTTCCCTCGTCATGATCCGGGCCATGTTACTGGCGTATCGGACCAGTGACCAGGTGACTGTGACGTGGGCTACGGGTGACCTGGGCCTCCGCCAGCAGGGCGTTTATCCCCGTTGACGGAGGCGGTCCGGTCAGCTGCTGGGCGGCGGATCGCAGACCTTCCAGCCGTCGGCGGTGCGCTCCAGATCGAAGGTGCGCGCCGACTTCTTCGACGGATCCGCCGCGGTGTACACCGTGGCCTGGGCCAGCGCCTTGCCGTCGGAGATCTGGATGGCGTCGACCTCGTCGACCACCGGGATGGTCTTCTGCTCCTGCGAAAGCTTGTGCACGCCGGCGAAATCGGCCTCGGGCAGCTTCGCGTAGAAATCGTGCAGCGACCCGCAGGTGCTGCTGCGCAGCGCCGCGAGATCACCGGCCTTCAGCGCACTCGTGTAGTCGCCGATGGCCTCGCGGACCTGAGTCTGCGGCGAATCGTCCGAGCGGTTCGCGAAGGCGACGCCACCCGCGACCAGCGCGATGACCAGCGCGGCCGCGGCTCCGGCGCCGATCAGCAGGCGCTTGGACTTGCCGGACGCGGCGGCCGGCGCGGCCGGTTCCACCCGCTGCGGCGCGGCCATCGGCTGCGGCTGGTGCGGACGCTGCTGGGGCGGCTGCTGGCCCGCGGGCTGGAACACCGACTGGACCGGCAGCGTCATCTGCACATCCGCCGGCGACTGCGCGTGCGGCACCCGGCGCGGTTGCGGTTGCTGCTGCGAAGGACCTTGCTTGCCAGGCTGTTTCGGGCCCGCCGCCGGACGCGGAGTCATCGGCGGCTTGGTCATCGGAGCCGGACGCGGCGGGACCGCGTCGGTCCGAATCTTCTGCGTGGCCTGCTGATCCGGCCGCGGCTGCACCGGAAGCGTGGTGGTCTTCGCGTCGTCCTCGGGCTTGGCGACGATCTTCATCGCCACGGTCTCGGCATCGGCACCGGCCACATCCGGTGCGGGCGGCGGGGGAGCATCCACCGGCTCGTCGTTCCGCATCCCAACGGTATCGGCGTCGTCGGCCGAGCCCTCGACGGCGCGCGCCGGTGTCTCCGCCTTATCCGGGCGCGGCTGGATCCGCATGACAACGGTCTTCGCGTCCGCCCCGGCCGAATCGTCGGGTTCGCTTGCGGCATCAGGGGTTTCGGGCTTCGCGGGGTGCCGAGACTCGCCTGTTTCGGACGTGTGCTCGGACCTGCCTCCGGGTGTGGCGGACTTCCCCGCCGCGGGCGTGGACTGAGAGCTACCTGCTTCGAAAGTGCGCTGCGACTTCCCTGCCTCGGGCGCGGGCTGAGATTTTCCTGTCGTGGTTGGGAACTCGCTGCCTTGCGGCGCGGGGTGGGACTTGCCTGTCCCGGGTGTGGACTGGGAACTATCTGTTTCGCGAGTGCGCTGCGGTGTCCCTGCCTCGGGCGCTGGCTGAGTTTTTCCGGTCTGGGGCGTGGGCTGGGACTCGCTGGTGTTTGGCGTGGGCTGAGACCTGCCTGTCCCGGATGTGGACTGGGAACTATCTGTTTCGCGAGTGCCCTGCGGTGTCCCTGCCTCGGGCGCTGGCTGAGATTTTCCGGTCTGGGGCGTGGGCTGGGACTCGCTGGTGTTCGGCGTGGGCTGAGACTTGCCCGCCCCGGATGTGGACTGAGAATTACCTGTTTCGCGAGTGCCCTGCGGTGTCCCTGCCTCGGGCGCTGGCTGAGATTTTCCTGCCTCGGGCGCGAGTTGAGACTGGCCTGCTTCAGTTGTGGGCTGGAACGTGCCCATTTGGGGCGCGATCTCCGACTTGCTTGCCTCAGGGGCGGGCTGGGGCTTGCTTATCTCGGGCGTGGACTGGGGCTTGCTAATCTCGGGCGTTGGCTGGGACTTGCCTGCCTCGGGCGCGAGCTGGGACTGTCCTGCCTCGGCGGTGCGCTGGGACGCGCCTGTCTCCGGCGTGGGCTGGAACCTGCCTGGGTCGGGCGCGATCTCCGGCTTGCCGGCTTCGGCCGCGGGCGGGAATTTGCCGCCCTCGGGCGCGGGCTTCGGCTCGGTGGCCGCGGAGCCGGACTGCGACGTGACGGCCTCGTCTCGGCGGATGGCGGTCGTGGCGGCGTCGGCGGCTCCCGCGGCGGGCTTGGTGCCCGCACCGTCGGCGGGCGCTTGGGCACTGCCGGAAGACGCACTCCGCGCGGGCTTTTCGGCCTCGGCGGGCTCCTCGGTCTTCCACTCGCTCTTTTTGGGCGCGTCGGTCCGGCGGGCCATCTCGACCGTCCGCGCCTGCGAGCTCACGGCTTCGGGGCGGTCGTCTTTCGGCTCGGCCGCGGCCATCGGCACGGTCGGGGCGGCGGTCGAATGCTTGACGGTGGGTGCGTCGGCGGCCGGTTCCACGGCGGCGTCGGTTCGCGCGTCCTGCGGACCGGCGGATTCCGGGGCCGGCTTCTTCTCGTCGTTCGGGTCGGACACCTAATACCCCTCGCTCAGGCGGAACATGTGGAACTCGACGGCCAGCCTAGTGGGCATGTCGGTCCTACATGCAGAATGAACCGCATGACCTCCTTCGGTGACTTGCTCGGACCGCAGCCGGTACTCCTCCCGGAAAACACGGATGCGGAGGAGGCGCTGCTCAACAAGGCCGACCCGGTGCAGGTCGCGGCCGATCATCCGGCGGCTTCCATCGCCTGGGCCTACCTCGCCGAGGCGGCGCTGACCCGCGGCGGCGCGGACGGCGCCGACGCCACGGTGAACCACGACATCGTCTCCGCCTACGCGTTCGCGCGCACCGGCTACCACCGCGGCCTGGACCTGTTGCGCCGCAACGGCTGGAAGGGTTTCGGCCCGGTGCCGTGGAGCCACGAACCCAATCAGGGCTTCCTGCGCAGCGTCGGCGCCCTGGCCCGCGCGGCCAAGGTGATCGGTGAGACCGAGGAGTACGCGCGCTGCCTGGACCTGCTCGAGGACTGCGATCCGCGGGCCGCAGCGGAACTCGGACTCGAGTAGTAATTGCTGGATCCGAACTCTCGGATTGTCGTTGCCCGGACTTCCAGCGCGGATCGACTGCGGAAGTCCTGGGCGCGGCTGCGGCTGTCCTGGCTGCCGATCGTGCAGTGCGCGCTCGGCGCCGCGCTGGCCTGGTCGGTCGCGCACTACATCATCGGGCATCCGCAACCGTTCTTCGCGCCGACCGCCGCGGTGGTGTCCATCGGCGTCTCGTTCGGCGCGCGGTTGCGCCGATCGGTGGAATTGGTGGTCGGCGTCGCGGTCGGCATCGGCATCGGTGACCTCTTCATTTCCCGGGCGGGCACGGGTATCTGGCAGATCGCGCTGGTGGTCGTGGTGGCCATGGCGCTCGCGGTGTTCGTCGACGGCGGTTCCATCATCACGATGCAGGCCGCGAGTTCGGCGGTGCTGGTCGCGACCCTGATGCCGCCCTCGACGGGCACCGGTTTCCCGCGCATGATCGACGCCCTGGTCGGTGGTCTGGTCGGGGTGGTGATGGTGGCCGCGATCCCGCTGCATCCGGTTCGGCGGGCTCGGGAGCAGGCGGCCGAAGTGCTGGCGGTGATGGGTAGATCGCTGGCCGAATGCGCCGACGGACTGCTGGAACAGGATCAGGACAAGATCCAGTCCGCGCTGGACTCCGCCCGCGCGACCCAGTCCCAGATCGACTCCCTGCGCTCCTCGCTGGAGGGCGGCCGGGAGATCAGCCGGATCTCGCCGCTGTACTGGAATTCGCGCCGTCGGCTGGACAACATCCGGGCCACCGCCGATCCGCTGGACAACGCGATCCGCAATACCCGAGTCCTGTTGCGCCGCTCGCTGACCCTGGTGCGCGACGACGAGATTCTCGACGCGCGCTTGGTCGAAGAGGTCCGCAAACTGGCCGAAGCCGTCGACGTGGTGCGCCGGATGATGCTCGCCGACCCGGGTGAGCAGCCCGATCAAGCCGAGGCGGCGCGGGTGCTGCGCGTCGTGGCCAAGGGCGCGAAGCCCGAAATGGTGCAGGGCGCCGGTCTTTCCGCGCATGTGGTGTTCGCGCAGGTGCGTTCGATCGTGGTCGACCTCATGCAGGCCTGCGGCATGCAGCGGATCTCCGCGATCGCGCTGTTGCCGCCGACCGTGCCGAATCCGTACGTGCAGCCCGAGGACTAGGTCCAGAACCGGGTCAGGCGCGAGCCCCAACCGCTCCAGGACGCGGGTACCCCGGACAGCTCGTAGAGCCAGTAGACCGCGTCGAAGAACACCCG
This sequence comes from Nocardia goodfellowii, assembly GCF_017875645.1. NCBI lineage: Bacteria > Bacillati > Actinomycetota > Actinomycetes > Mycobacteriales > Nocardiaceae > Nocardia > Nocardia goodfellowii. Next base: position 1,701,171 of record NZ_JAGGMR010000001.1, read on the forward strand.
GTTGATCTGCGGGGTGAAGATCAGCGCGAACAGAATCAGCATGCCGAACGGCTTGAACTGGTCCAGGTTCTGGCGCGTCTTGTAGCTCAGCGACGGCTCGAGGATGCCGTACCCGTCCAGGCCCGGAATCGGCAGGATGTTCAGCACGAACGCGGTGATCTGCAGGAACGCCAGGAAGCTCAGGCCGAACCAGAACGCCGCGTGGCCCTGCAGGTCGCCGAAGATCCGGATGATCAGCAGCAGCACGGCCCCGCAGACCAGGTTCACCGCCGGACCCGCGAAGCTGATCAGCCGCTGGATCCGGGGGCTGAAGTTGTGGCTGTGCACGTACACCGCGCCACCAGGCAGGCCGATGCCGCCGAGCGCGATGAACACCATCGGCAGCACGATCGAGAGCAGCGGATGCGAGTACTTCAGCGGGTTCAGCGTCAGGTAGCCGCGCATTTCCACGTCCTGGTCACCGGCCCGCCACGCGGTATAGGCATGGGCGAACTCGTGCAGGCAGAGCGTGACCACCCACCCGGCGACCACCAGCACGAAGACGCCGAGCTTGGCCACGTTGGAATCGACCTCGGACAGCCAGGCCAGCACGCCGCCCGCGATGGCCAGCGCCAGCACACCGAGGAACACCGGACTCGGGCGGACCGCGCCGGTCCGCTTGCGCGGGAACGAGTACGTCATCGGACCAGCAGCCAGGACTCGTGATGCCGGTAGAAGGTCGAGCGCGGCACGGTCCGCTGGGAGCGGACGCCGTCGCGCGTCACCACCGCGCCGGGGGTGCCGAGCTGCGCCGCCCGGCCTTCCAGCCAGACCCGTCGGCTGAAGCGGCCGCGCTTCACCGCCGCGCGCACACCGGGCAGGTGCAGGCTCGGGGAAATCTGCATCGCGGTGACCACGCCGGAGAACAGCCGGTTCTCGTCCACGTAGGCCTCACCCTCCAGTTTCGCGCCGTCCACGCCGGTGATGCTCGCGCGACCGACCAGCACGGTGCCGGTGTCGTCGCGGATCAACGGCGTTCGGGTGGCGCGGCCCTCGATCGCGCGCTTGGCGGCGGCGTTGCCGGTGCCGGTCTCATAGGCCCGGGAACCGTAGGTCTTGTCGATCGGCACGTACCCGATCTCGACGTGCAGGCGTTCGGTTTTCATCAGATGGGTCAGCACGGCGGCCAGCCCGGCGTCCTCGCCGAGCACGATCAGGCGGGGCAGGCTGTCGGCGGCGAGTACGGGAAGCAGTTCGTCGATGACGGTGGTGTCCGGGATCGCGGCCGTCGGAGTGGTGGGCAGTGCCGCGAGCGCGATCGGAACCGGTGCGCCGTCGCAGCGGAGAACGTGGGTACTCAAACTGCCGTACACCCCTCCTCGTTCCGGGCCGACACACCCGGCGGTCGGGTGGACGACGTTGGCCGCTTTCGGCCCAACCATACCGGCCGATTCCGGTTTGTCCCGCCCTGCGACCAGGCTGCGGCGGTGTTGGTTGCCGGGCGCTGAGCTCAGGCCGCGCGGGCCGTCGGCTAAAATGAGTTACCGGCCACCTCCTCCAGACGGGCAGGTAGCTGCAACACGAGTGTGTTGCGCCTCGAACCGTAGGAGACAACGATGCCGGCGATCGTCCTGATCGGCGCCCAGTGGGGCGACGAAGGTAAGGGCAAGGCCACCGATCTACTGGGTGGCCGGTTGCAATGGGTGGTCCGCTATCAGGGCGGCAACAACGCCGGTCACACCGTGGTGCTGCCCAACGGCGACAAGTTCGCCCTGCACCTGATTCCCTCCGGCATCCTCACCCCCGGCGTCACCAATGTCATCGGTAACGGTGTGGTGGTGGATCCCGGCGTGCTGCTCACGGAGCTGGCCGGTCTGGAAGAGCGCGGCGTGGACACCTCCGGTCTGCTGCTCTCCGCCGACGCGCACCTGATCATGCCGTATCACGTGGCCATCGATAAGGTCACCGAACGCTTCCTCGGCAACAAGAAGATCGGCACCACCGGCCGCGGTATCGGCCCCTGCTACCAGGACAAGGTCGCCCGCGTCGGCGTCCGGGTGGCCGACGTGCTGGACGAGAAGATCCTCACCCAGAAGGTCGAAGCCGCACTGGAATTCAAGAACCAGGTGCTGGTCAAGATCTACAACCGCCGCGCGCTCGATCCGCAGCAGGTGGTCGATGAGGTGCTGGAGAAGGCCGAGGGGTTCAAGCACCGCATCGCCGACACCCGGTTGCAGCTCAACGAGGCGCTGGAGCGCGGCGAGACCGTGCTGCTGGAGGGTTCGCAGGGCACGCTGCTCGATGTCGACCACGGCACCTACCCGTACGTGACCTCGTCCAACCCGACGGCGGGCGGCGCCGCGGTGGGCTCCGGTGTGGGTCCGAACAAGATCACCACGGTGCTCGGCATCCTCAAGTGCTACACCACCCGCGTCGGCTCCGGCCCGTTCCCGACCGAGTTGTTCGACCAGTTCGGCGAGTTCCTGGCCAAGAACGGCGGCGAGGTCGGTGTCACCACCGGCCGCGCCCGTCGCTGCGGCTGGTTCGACGCGGTCATCGCCCGGTATGCCACCCGCGTCAACGGCGTCACCGACTACTTCCTCACCAAGCTGGACGTGCTGTCCGGTCTGGACACGGTGCCGATCTGTGTCGCCTACGAGGTCGACGGCAAGCGGGTCGAGCAGATGCCGACCACCCAGACCGACTTCCACCACGCCAAGCCGATCTACGAGGAGATGCCCGGCTGGTGGGAGGATATCTCCGCCGCGAAGACCTTCGATCAGCTGCCGGCCAACGCGCAGGCGTATGTACTTCGGCTGGAAGAGCTTTCGGGCGCGCGCATCTCCTGCATCGGCGTCGGTCCGGGCCGGGACCAGACCATCGTCCGGCACGACGTGCTGGGCTGACCATTCCCGCCGTTCCGCACTGGGCCGCGGCGCCGGTTCCGGTTAGCATGTGGCGAGCACATGATCGGAATCGGTGTGCCTGAGCGTTTTTCGATAAGGATGGTGTTGTCGACGTGTCGGCTCGGAACCGGACAATGCGGAATGGGTTCTCGCGAAGCACGTTTCGGGTGGCGGTAGGCGCGCTAGCGGTCGCGCTGGCCACCGGTCTGGCGGGCGTGGCCTTGGCCCAGCCCACACAGCCCGGTGTGACCACGCAGACCCCGCCCCCCGCGCCCGAGGAACCCGGGGAGTTGAAAGCGGCGAACCCGCAGGCTCCGCCCGTGCCGCGCGCGCCCCGCAGTACGCCCAAGCCGGAGCCGACACCGGAACCCAAGCCGCACGCCGTGCAGTTCGGTGACGTGACGGTGCCGGTACCCAACGAGGTTCCGGTCGACGTGGTCGATTCCTGGAACAAGGCGCTCAACGGGGGCCAGCCGCGGCCCTGAGCCGAGTAAACTCGACTCAGGCTCGGTCAGCGACGGCAGCCCGTTCGTAGGTTCGCCGGGCCGCTGTCGTATGTCTGGCACTGTCGTGTGTCTGGCACGGTTGTGTGATTCTCTCGATCCGGCTGGCGGACACGTGAGTTCGCGGTTGGGTTCGATCATGTTCTTGTAAAGAACTACAGTTAGTACATGGCTCGGAATTGGCCGATGATCGAGCGCGAGACCGAGTTCGAGGCGATCCGGTCCGCGCTCACCGGCACGGGATATGTCGGTGCGGTGCTTACCGGCGACGCCGGGGTGGGCAAAACGACGCTGGCCAGACAGGCGACGGCGGCGGTGGGCGGCAATATCCGCTGGGTCGCGGGGACGGAATCGGCGCGCAGCATTCCGCTGGGGGTCTTCGCCCACATGGTCGGGGTATACACCGCGCACGACCCGGTGACGTTCATGTCCGCGGCGCGCGAAGCCCTGCTCGCGGACGGCCACACCATCATCGGCGTGGACGACGCGCATCTGCTGGACCAGCTTTCGGCGACGCTGCTGCTGCAACTCGCCATCGATAAGGCCGCCCACATCGTCGCGACCGTGCGCAGCGGCGTGCCCGTCCCAGACGCGGTGACCTCGCTCTGGAAAGACGGCCACCTGCTGCGCATCGACTTGAACCCGTTCACCCAGCGGCAGAGCGTCGACCTGGTGGAGTCCATGCTCGGCGGTCAGCTCGAAGGATTCACCGCCAACCTGATGTGGGAATCCTCCGGCGGAAACGCCTTGTTCCTGCGGCATTTGGTGGAGGGCGCGCTCGAAGCGGGCACGCTCAAGCAGGTGAACGGGGTCTGGCAGCTGCGCGGGCGCGCCGCCGTCACCTCGGAACTCGCCGCGCTGCTGGAGGATCGGGTCGAGCAGCTGCCCGAAGAGGTGCTGCGCGTGCTCGAACTGCTCACCTTCTGTGAGCCGATCGACCTGGACGTGCTCGCCGAGATCGCCGGTGCGGAAGCCATCGAGTCGGCCGAAACACGCGGTGTCATCAGGGTGGTGGAGAACGGGCACCAGTTGATCGTGCGCTACAACCATCCGCTGTTCGGTGAGGTCATCCGGCGGCGGCTCGGTATCGCCTCGGCGCGGCGATTACGCGGCAAGCTGTACTCGGCGTTGAAGGAACGCCGTATCAACTCCGCCGCCGATCGGATCCGGCTGGCCGAATTGGCTTTGGACAGCGACAAATCCGCCGATCTGGAACTGTTCGAGGCGGCCGCGGCCGACGCCATCGCGCTGGCCAATCTGCCCCTCGGCGAGCGCTTCGCCCGGGCCGCGGTGGAACGACGCGGCGGCGTGGAAGCGGCCGATCTGCTGGCCCGCGCGCTGCTGTGGCAGGGTCATCCGATCGAGGCGGAACGTACCCTCGCCAGCTTCGATCCGGACGAGTTGAACGAGGTGCAGCTGGTTCGCTGGGGCAGCACCCGGGTCTCGAACCTGTTGTGGGCCATGGGTGATGCCGATCGCGCCGACGAGGTGCTGGCGCTGGTGCGCGGCAAGGTGACCCATCCCGGTTGTCGAGCCACGCTGACGGGACTGTCCTCCGCTTGCGCGGTCAACGAGAACCGGATCGCCGACGCCATCACCGACGCCGACACGGTCATGCAGGCGAAAAACGCACCGCCGTGGGCGGTTTGGTGGGCGGCGTTCGGCGGCGGGCTCGCGCTGGCGCTGATGGGCAAAGGCGAAGCGGCCCGGCAATACGTGGCGCGCGGGCACGAGGTGGAAAGCGAGATCGACGGCCTCAACCGGTTCATGTCGACGCACGCCGAAGTGCTCGCGCTGACTTTCACCGGTGAGCTGGACGCCGCCAGGCGCTGTGCCACAGCGTATTTCGGCTACTCCGCGCCCGGCCAGTATCTCGCCTGGGGTATGTCGAAGATTCTGCAGGGCACCGCCGACGTCGCGGCGGGGCGGTTCGGCGACGGCGTCGAGCACCTCGAGCAGGCACTGGCCGCGCTGGCCGCCGAGGGTGCGGCGGCCTGGATGACGCCCGCGAGAATCCGTCTGGCCGAGGCTTATTCGGCGCTCGGCCGTACCGCCGAAGCCGCCGAGACCATCGCCGAGGCGACTCGGCGCGGCGGTCGGCACAGCGCCATCTACGACCCGCAACTGGAGATCGCGCGGGCCTGCCTGGCCGCCGCCGAAGGTGCGGTCACCCCGGCCATCCGCTCGGCCATGAGCGCCGCCGACGCCGCCGCGCGTTCCCAGCAGCACGCCATCGAGGCGATGGCGTTGCATGCCGCCGCCCGCTTCGGCGAGCAATCGGTGGCCGGTCGGCTCGCCGATCTGGCGGCCCGGGTGGATGGGCGGCTCGTCCAGGTCCAGGCCCGGCACGCGGTCGCTCTCGCAGCCCACGACGGGCCCGGCTTGGACGCCGCCGCCGCCGAATTCGAGCAGATCGGAGCCATGCTCTCGGCCGCCGACGCCGCCGCTCAGGCCGCGCTGGCGCACGACCGCGCGGGCGACCGCCGCCGCCTGCACGAATCGGCCGCCACCGCCAACCGGCTCGCCGCCGCCTGCGGGGGCGCCAGCACCCCCTCCCTGCGCCAAGCCGCGCAACCGCTCCCGCTCACCGTGCGGGAACGGGAGATCGCGAATCTGGTCGCCGCGGGCCTGTCCAACCGGCAGATCGCGGACCGCCTCACCGTCTCGGTGCGCACCGTGGAAGGTCACCTGTACCGCGCCTGCAGCAAGATGGACGTCACCGACCGCGAATCGCTGGGTGCGTTGATCCGGGGCGAATCCCCGAACTGAATAGTGGTCCCGCCGGTCGCGAATGCCCTGGACACATCGGTTGACGTGCACACCGCGCCCGAGCTGAGGGCGGGTCCGCGACCTCCCGCGCGGTGAGTTACCGTCGGTGCACTCTGGGACGTACGTGATCGGCCGGGCGAGCCGTTCGTCCCGCACGGGCACAGCGTCCGGATCCGAGAATGCGTGGGCTGCCTGAATCACGGTGGTCGTGAATAACCGTCGAAACTGTGGATGTGGAAGGTTGGGGATGGATTCGAGGTGGCCGGTTCGGATCGGTGCGGCGCTGCTGGCGCTCGGAGTGCTGGCCGGGTGCGGGTCGGACCAGGGGTCGGAGAAGACCAGTACCGGGAAGCTGACCCCCGCAGTGTCCACCACCACCCTGAGCCCCGAGCAAGAGCGCAATGTGCGCATCCACAAGCGGCTGCTGGAGCTCGGCTGCGACACCAACAGCTGTATCCAGACCTACTTCGCGTGTATGGACGGGCAGCTCACCGGTGAGGCGTGCGAGTTCTACCGCCGGAATCCGCTGAACTGAGCCCGCCGGAATTCAGAACAGCGTCGGCTCGCCGAAGCCCGGCGTGCGTTCGATCTCCAGCAACCGCTGCTTGGTGACGATCCCGCCCGGCGCGGAGAAGCCGTGCAGCGCGTGGTCGGCGGCGAGCACCCGATGGCAGGGGATGATCAGCGGAATGGGGTTGCGGCCCAGCGCCTGCCCGACGGCCTGGGCGGCGCCCGGCGCGCCGATACGGTCGGCGACCTGGCCGTAGGTCAGCGTGCGGCCGGGCGCGATAGCGCGGGTGACGGCATAGACGGCGCGGTGGAACTCGGGGATCCCGCCGGTATCCAGCGGGATCCAATGCAGATCGTCGAGTTCGCCCGCCAGATGCGCGCGGATGCCCGCCACTGCCTCGGCGATCGCACCGGCCGGTTCGGCTTCGGCCAGCGCGTCGGCGTCGGCGGAGTGGCGACGGGTGATCCGCGCCCGGGTGGCGGCCGGGCTCGATTCGGGCAATTGGAATCGGATCACGGCATCGCCGCTCCAAGCGATCGCGCAGACGCCGATCGCGGTCTCGAACAGCGCTGCCCCGGACGGCAGACGAGTGGACGCACGCACAGCGCCAAGTGTGCACCTCGGGTCTGACATCACACTGCCGAGCAGTCCAGTCACTGAAAACTGGCCTTGACCGAACCGCAGCTCGGATTCGGATTGGTCATGCGCAGCACCCGTGGCGTTTCCGGCACCGCAGGGGCGTCGACGTCCGGCGCATCGTTGCGGCCGTAGATCGCCGCCAGATCCGAATACTGGCGCTGGGCTTCATAATCCGGCGTCAGGGTGGACTCGTAAAGCGGTCCGGGACCGACGAAGCGTTCCAGTCGAAACAACTCCTGCCGCCGCGGCGGCGCGAAATGGTAGATCGCGTAGGCGGCGGCGGCAACAACGAGGAAGGTCAGTAGCGCGGTCATATCGCTAGCCTGCGCGCAACTGGCCTTGCCAAGAAAGAGCCAATCTGGGAATACTGGCCTTTATGGCTACGAGAGTGATCGGCGCGGGAAGTTTGGCCAGGGATCTGGGCAACTGGCGCAGTGTGGGCGAAGACGACGAGGCGGGCACCCGCCGTTCGGCCCGCCCGGCGTACCTGGCGCTGGCCGAGGGAATCCGCCTGCTCATCCACGACGGCCGCGCCCCGCTCGGCGTCGCGCTGCCCAGCGAGCGCGATCTGGCCGGCACGCTCGGCGTCAGCCGCACCACCATCACCTCCACCTACGCGCTGCTGCGCGAGCACGGCTACCTGATCAGCCGGCAGGGTTCACGCAGCACGGTGGCCCTACCGCCCGCGGTGCCGCACGACGGCAACCGGCCGGCGCGCAGCATCCTGGCCATGATGGCGCAGCCGGAACTCGCCACCGTCGACATGACCTATGCCGCGATGGCCGCCCCGCTGGAGATGCAAGAAGCGTATGCCACTGCGCTGCAAGGGATTCCGGCCTATCTCGGCACCCACGGCATGGATCCGGTCGGTGTGCTGGCGCTGCGCGAGGCGGTGGCCCGCCGCTACACCGAGCGCGGGCTGCCCACCGATCCGGACCAGATCCTGATCACCCTCGGCGCCCAGCACGGCATGCGGCTGCTGCTCAATGTGCTGACGGCTCCGGCCGCCCGGGTCCTCATCGATCACCCCACCTACCCGAACGCGATCGAGGCGATCCGGGATGTCGGCGCCCGCCCGATCCCGGTGCCGCTGCTGCCGGAGGGTGCGCAGCGCGGCTGGGATCTGGACGGAATCCGCAGTGCGGCAAGGCAAACCGCCGCCACCCTGGCCTACCTGGTGCCCGACTTCAACAATCCGACCGGGCTGCTGCTCGACGCGGACGGCCGGGCGGAACTGGCCGCCATCGCCCGCGAGACCCGGATGACGATCGTGGTCGACGAGTCCATGGTCGACCTGAATCTCACCGACGCGCCCATGCCGCCGCCGGTGGCCGCCTTCGCCAAGGGTTCGGAGATCGTCACCATCGGTTCGGCGTCCAAGTCGTTCTGGGGCGGTCTGCGGGTCGGCTGGGTCCGCACCAATCAGGCGTTGATCACCAAACTGCTCGGCATCCGCTCCACCGTCGACCTGGGTACGCCGGTGATGGATCAGCTGGCCACCATCCACCTGCTCGATAACGCCGGCGTCATCCTGGACCGCCGCCGCGACCAATTGCATTCCCAGCGTGCGGCGCTCATGGCCGCCCTCGCCGACGAACTGCCCGAGTGGCGGTTCAATCCGGGCGCCGGCGGTATGTCGCTGTGGGCGCAACTCCCGGCTCCGGTCTCCACCGCGCTCGCCGCCACCGCGCCGAACCACGGCGTATTACTCGCCGCGGGACCACGTTTCGGCGTGCAAGGCGCGTTCGAGCGCTTCATCCGACTGCCGTTCACGCATCCGGAGGCGGATCTGCGACTCGCGGTCAAGAGCATTGCCGCCACCTACGAGGCGCTGACGCCACGCGCCGCGGAACCGTTGCAGTCCCTGACGCTCTACTGACAGACGAATGCCGTGCCCGCCGAAGATGCTGCGGGGCACGGCAATCCGTTGTCGGGGAACCTAGTCGGCCCAGACCGATTCGATCCGGGTCGCCTCGTTCGGCGGCGGGGTGGGAACGGTCGGCGGCGTACGCGAGAAACGCGGGGCCGGCGCGTGCTGGACGACACCGTCGATGTCGACGAGTCCGGTCCGCGCCACGATGTGGGCGTTCTCGGTGGCCTCGGTCAAGGTCAGCACCGGTGTGGTGCAGGCGTCGGTGCCGTCGAAGATGGCGGTCCACTCGTCGCGGGTCTTGGTCTTGAACTTCTCGGTGAACAGCTTCTTCAGCTCGTCCTGACCGTTCGGGTCGATCTGCATCGGCAGACCCTCGGGGTCGATCTCCAAACCCTTCAGCAGTTCCGCGTAGAACTGCGGCTCGATCGCGCCGACCGCCATGTACTTGCCGTCGGAGGTCTCGTAGGTGTCGTAGAACGCCATACCGGTGTCGAGCAGGTTGGTGCCGCGTTCGTCGGACCACAGGCCCACCCCGCGCATGCCCCAGATCATGTGCGAGAGGGCGAGCGCACCGTCGATCATGGCGGCGTCGATGACCTGGCCCTTGCCGGAGTTCTGGCGCTCCACCAGCGCGGCGAGCACGCCGAACACCAGGAACATGGAGCCGCCGCCGAAGTCGCCGACCATGTTCAGCGGTGGCACCGGGCGCTCACCCTTGCGGCCGATCGCGTTGAGCACGCCGGTGAGGGAGATGTAGTTGATGTCGTGGCCGGCCCGATCGGCCAGCGGGCCGTCCTGACCCCAGCCGGTCATCCGGCCGTACACCAGCCGCGGATTGCGGGCCAGCGCCACGTCCGGGCCCAGGCCCATGCGTTCGGTGACGCCCGGCCGGAAGCCCTCGATCAGCACGTCGGCTTTCTCGACCAGGCCGAGCACCTTCTCGATGTCGGCGGGATCCTTGAGGTTGGCTTCGACGATGGTGCGGCCACGCCACTGCGGACGCTCCATGAAGCCCGGCAGCAAGTTCGGCCGTTGGACGCGCACCACGTCGGCCCCGAGGTCGGCGAGCAACAGCGCCGCGTGCGGGCCCGGCCCGATACCGGCCAGCTCGACAACCTTGATGCCCGCGAGCGGACCCTGCTTGGCGGTGTTCGGAGTACTCACGCCCTACCTCGGTTCTTCGTTGATCCTGCGTTCCCCGGTCGACCGGAGCTGTATTGACAGTATGACAATAACGCTCCAATGCGCTGCCGGAGCCTCAGCTGTGCAGGCGACCAGCAAGTAGGCGAGAATTCGAGCAACCGAACAAGACCGGAGAGGCATGTCTCGTGAGTGTGTGGGGTGAGGTCGTTGTCGGCCTGGCAATTCTGATCGGCTTGCTCGGGGTCATCGTCCCGATCCTGCCCGGCGTGATCCTGATCTTCGGCGCGATAGCCGTCTGGGCGTTCCTCACCGGCGGCACCACCGCCTGGATCGTCTTCGCCGTCGCGGCGGTGTTCCTGGTGCTCTCCGGCGTCATCAAATACACCTGGCCGGGCCGGCGGATGAAGGAGGCGGGCGTCGCCAATCGCGCCCTGTTCCTCGGCGCGATCCTGGGCATCGTGGGGTTCTTCGTCATCCCGATCGTCGGGTTGTTCGTCGGATTCGTACTGGGCGTCTATCTTTCGGAGTACCAGCGCCTCGGCCGCGGCGAACCCGCTTGGGTGGCAACCAAACACGCCCTCAAAGGCGTCGGCTTGTCCATGCTGATCGAGCTTTTCGGCGCACTGCTGGCCACCGGCGTCTGGGTCGTCGGAGCCTTCGTCGCCTGATCAGCCGTGCCCGCCCGACGCCGACAGACGGCTATGCAGCGTCGCCGCACCAGGACCCGACAGATCCGCGCAGTAAGCCGATCTTCCGGCCATCGCCATGGTCAGCGCGATCGTGGTGCCGCGGACGAGGGGGCCGCTCCCGGTGGCGAACGATCCGTCGGTCGCTGCCAAGCGCAGGCCCTCGATGGTGCTACGGCTCGGCACGGTGAAGTCACGTGCGGCGAAGAAGCGGGCGACCTCGGTGGCGGCTTCGGTCGACGGCGTACGCAGCAGCCCTAACGGTCGCCTGATGTCTTGCGCGTGGACGACCACCTCGCCCAGCCAGGCCGCCGTGTGCCCGGACGCGGCGGTAGTGCTGGTGATGATCGCCCGGAACCGCTCGAGGGTTTCGGCCGGGGTCGCGCCCCGGTGCTCGGCGAGCCGCCGTTCGTTGTGCTTGTCGAAATCGAAACGCGCGCCCAGGACGCTGAGCAGCCAGCGCCGACGGCCGAGACTCGCTGCCGCGGTGAGGTGCGCGACGACCTCCTCGACCACCCAGAGCCCGCACAGGGACCGCCGATTCCACTGCTCATCGTCCAGTTCGGCGAGATCCTCGGCCAGGCGCGCGCGTTCGGCATGCGCCATGTCCCAGAGGGCCTCGCGGGCAACGGCATTCGGCATCGGTACCTCCAAATCGGTGCGACCGGCCGCGGGTACGGCCACGCGCGGGAAGCTCAGGTCGTCAGTGATCCAGACGACGAAGCAGGCCCGAATTCATCGGTCTCGGCATCCCTGCGCATGGCCGTGTCGCCGACTAGCGCTCGATGATGGGCAGCGGCAGCGTCGCGTTGGGGTCGATGCGGGGCAACTCCTCGCGGCGCAGCGGCAGCGTCGGCGGCTCGGCATGGGGCAGCGGCGGGATCGAGCGGGTCCGCGGCGGCACTCGGTAGAACTGCCGCGCATTGTCTTCCAGGACGGCGAACATATCGGTGCCGACCACATCGCAGATCAGATCGACATCGGAATCCTGGAACGGACGTCCGGCGCGGTTGCCCGGCAGGTCGGTGCCGAACATCAGGGCCTGCGGATTCACCGCGTGGATACGGCGGAGCGCGTTGGCGACATTCATCGACACCCGGCCGAAACCCGTCGCCTTGACCCGGGCGCCGCGATCCACCAGGTCCAGCAGATACGGCAGGCTCTCCTCGGACATGCCGAGATGGTCGATGGACAACGCGGGCAGCTTCGAGATCACCGGCTGCAACGAGGCCAGCATCGACCCGTCGATGTAGACCTCCACATGCCAGCCGACCAAGTCGTGCGCCCGCAGCGCCTGCAATGTCATGCCTGTGATGTCGGCGGCGGCGCGCTTCAGGTTGAACCGCAACGCGCGCACGCCGATCCGATCCAGCTCGACGATCTCGTCGTCACTCGTTTCCAGATCCAGCGCCGTCACGCCGACCCAGCCCGCGCCCAGCTCGGCCAGCGCCGTCTTCATGAAGGTCTGGTCGGTGCCCTGGAACGAGGCGATGACCACGGCGCCACCGCCGACGTCGAAGCGCGCCATACGCTTTCGATAATCGGCGATGGTATAGGGGTCGGGCAGGTAGCCCTCGTTCTCGATCAGCGGGAACCGCGGATCGATGATGTGGACATGGGCATCGAACACCTGTACAGAATGCCTCAGTCTGGGAGATTTCGCTGCCGTGGAACGGCGCTCCGGCTAGACCTTGTGCGGTTCGCTGGCGCGCAGCATGTCTTCGCGCTCGACGACCTTGACCCGCTCGCGGCCCTCCGGCTCGCCCAGGGCGCGCTCGTGCGCGTCCAGGCGGTACCAGCCCTGCCACGTGGTGAACGGGATGCCCTTGCCCTCCAGGAAGGTGGTGACGGCGTCCAGCTCCGGCTCGGGGGCCGGGGTGAAGTTCGCGCTGTCGTCCAGCAGGCAGGCCACGGTCTCGTTGGCGTCGCCCTTGGTGTGGCCGATCAGGCCGACCGGGCCGCGCTTGATCCAGCCGGTGACGTAGGTGGCCGGCAAGTAGCGCGCGGCGCCGTCGGCGTTCTCGTCGGCCAGCACGCGACCGGCCTCGTTCGGCACGGTGCCCGCCTGCTCGTCGAAGGGCAGGTTGGTGATGTTCTGCGACAGGTAACCGACCGCGCGGTAGATCGCCTGGACGTCCCAGTCGCGGAACTCGCCGGTGCCCTTGACGTTGCCGGTGCCGTCGAGCTGGGTGCGCTCGGTGCGCAGGCCGACGACCTTGCCGTCCGCGCCGAGCACCTCGGCGGGCGACTCGAAGAAGTGCAGGAACAGCTTGTGCGGGCGGTTGCCCTGATCGCGGATCGCCCACTGCTCCAAGGTGTTGGCGACCATGTCGACCTGCTTGGAGTGCCGGCGCGCGGCCTCGGAGCCGGCGTCGTAATCGATGTCCTCGGGGTCGACGATGACCTCGATGGTCGGCGAATGGTCGAGTTCGCGCAGCTCCAGCGGGGTGAATTTGGCCTGCGCCGGGCCGCGGCGACCGAAGACGTGCACCTCGACGGCCTTGTTGGCCTTGAGGCCCTGGTAGACGTTCGGCGGGATCTCGGTCGGCAGCAGTTCGTCACCGGTCTTGGCGAGCACACGCGCCACGTCGAGCGCGACATTGCCGACACCGAGCACGGCGACCTTCTCCGCGTCCAGCGGCCATTCGCGCGGCACGTCCGGGTGGCCGTCGTACCAGGACACGAAGTCCGCGGCGCCGAAGGAGCCGTCCAGATCGATACCCGGGATGTCCAGCGCACGGTCGGCGTTCGCGCCGGTGGAGAAGATGACCGCGTCGTAGAAGCGCCGCAGATCGTCCAGGGTGATGTCGGTGCCGTAGTCGATATTGCCGAGCAGGCGCACCTGCTCCTTGTCGAGCACCTTGTGCAGGGCGGTGATGATGCCCTTGATCCGCGGATGGTCCGGCGCGACGCCGTAGCGGATCAGGCCGAACGGCGCGGGCATGCGCTCATACAGGTCGATGCTGACCTCGGCATCGGACTTCATCAACGCGTCGGCGGCGTAGATACCGGCCGGTCCTGCGCCCACGATCGCGATGCGGAGCGGGCGAGTGGCTGCACTCTGTTCGGTCATCTCTTACGCGCACCTTCGGTAGAAAAATAATGGCGTCCTTCTTAGCCTAGGCTAAGTCGACGCACCGCTGCGGTTGCCCCTGACGATGCGGCTGGTGCTGCTGGCTCGTAACTGCAAAGCCCCCAGGTCGCTCCCGTGCCGCACTGCCATATGGGTGATGACGGCGAGACCCCGGTCTCGCGATTCTATCGGGGACGCCTTCGGCCGCCTGCACGGGTGCCGCCGACCAGGGATAAGGGATCATCGACGCATGACCGAGCAGCAATCGACACCCGACGACGAACCCATCCAGGTCGACCAGACCGACAAGCGGTCCATGACGCCGTTCATCGCCGCCGCGATCCTGGCCGCGATCGTGCTGGTCGCCGTGTTCGCGGGCGGGCTGCTGTCCCCGGCTGAGAAAAATGTCACAGAATCCGACCGGATCGCCGCGGCTGTCGGCAATTACGTCGGCGGACGTGCCCAGCGTGACGAGGTGCCCGCGCCCGGCACCGCCTGCGCCGGATTCGACGAGGCCGAGTCGCCGCTGGCCGCGCAGTTCGGGCCGGGCGGCCGAAAGTCCGTGGAGATCGCCAAGATCGAAGGTCAGACCGTCAACGGTGACCGGGCCAAGGCCACCGTCACCACCAAGGCGGACGGCAAAGAGACCACCGCGACTTGGAATCTGGTCCGTTCCGACGGCAAATGGCTGGTCTGCGACTGAGCCGGATTCGGTGTTTGACAGCCCGGCCCCCGTCCAGGCAATCTCAGTTCAGGTCATGAGCACCAGCGTCAAGCCCCGGCTCGCTGGTCGGCAACCCTCCTCCGCGGTGGGGTGCTCCGGGTGACGACCTGGCACGCATCCGAACCCCGATGCGGCAAGTGCGGATTCACAGGAGGATCGACATGACTTACGCCGGCGACATCACCCCCCAGCAGGCGTGGGACCTGCTGCGCGAGCACCCCGAAGCCGTCCTGATCGACGTGCGCACCGAAGCCGAATGGCGCTTCGTCGGCGTACCCGACACCACCCCGATCGAGCGCCCCACCGTGCTCATCGAATGGGTCGACAGCACCGGCGCACGCAACCAGGCCTTCACCGATCAGCTGCGCGAAGCCCTCGACGGCCGCGCGCCGGAAGCCCCCGTGGTGTTCCTCTGCCGGTCCGGCCAGCGCTCCGCGCACGCCGCGACGGTCGCGACCCAACTCGGCATCACCCCGGCCTACAACGTGGACGAAGGCTTCGAAGGCCCGCTCGACGCGAACGGTCACCGCGGCGGCGCCGGCTGGCGTGCCCAGGGACTGCCGTGGCGGCAGTCGTGAGCACCTGGGCGCCGGCGGCAGTCGGAGCCGCCAGGTCGGGTACACACAGTTCGGTGGAGGAACAGTCATGATCACTGGTGGCGCATTCGACAAGCCGCTGCCCGAGGGCGTCGGGCCGGCGACGCTCGGCGTGCGCGGCGGCCTGCGGCGCAGCGGTTTCGAGGAGACCTCCGAGGCGCTGTACCTCAGCTCCGGCTTCGTCTACGAGAGCGCCGAAGCGGCCGAGGCGTCGTTTACCGGCGATATCGAGCATTTCGTCTACTCCCGCTACGGCAATCCGACGGTGGCCATGTTCGAGGAGCGGATGCGGCTGCTCGACGGCGCCGAAGCGTGTTTCGCGACCGCGAGCGGCATGTCGGCCGTCTTCACCGCGCTCGGTGCGCTGCTGGGCGCGGGTGATCGGCTGGTGGCCGCGCGCAGCCTGTTCGGTTCCTGTTTCGTGGTGTGCAACGAGATCCTGCCGCGCTGGGGCGTGGAAACCGTCTTCGTCGACGGCGACGACCTGGACCAGTGGGAACAGGCGCTGTCGGTGCCGACCCAGGCGGTGTTCTTCGAGACCCCCGCCAATCCCATGCAGACGCTGGTCGATGTGCGCCGCGTCACCGAGCTCGCGCACGCCGCGGGCGCGAAAGTGGTGCTGGACAACGTTTTCGCCACCCCGCTGCTGCAGCGCGGCTTCGACCTCGGCGCCGACGTGCTGGTCTACTCCGGCACCAAGCACATCGACGGACAGGGCCGGGTGCTCGGCGGCGCCATTCTCGGTGATCACGACTACATCGACGGCCCCGTGAAAAACCTGATGCGCCATACCGGCCCGGCGCTCAGCCCGTTCAACGCCTGGACCCTGTTGAAGGGCCTGGAGACGATGCCGCTGCGAGTGCACCACTCCGCTGCCTCCGCTCTGCGCATCGCGCGGTTCCTGGACGAGCACAAGTCGGTGAACTGGGTCCGCTACCCCTACCTGGAATCGCACCCGCAGCACGCGCTGGCCACCAGCCAGATGAGCGCCGGCGGCACCGTGGTCACCTTCGAACTCGACGCCCCCGCCGGCGCAGCGAAGAAGCGCGCCTTCGAGGTACTGAACCGCCTCCGCATCGTCGACATCTCCAACAACCTCGGCGACGCCAAAACCCTGATCACCCACCCCGCCACCACCACCCACCGCGCGATGGGCCCCGAAGGCCGCGCCACCATCGGCCTCACCGACGGCGTGGTGCGAATCTCGATCGGCCTGGAAGACGTGGAAGACCTCCTCGACGACCTGGACCACGCCCTCGGCTGAGTCGGCTACGGCCGCGGCGGAAGTCGCCGCAGAATCTCGTCCATCTTGGTGTCGACGTGCGCGAAGCCGTCATCGACCTTGGTGTTCAACCCCCCGACGGTGGTGTTCAGCCTCGCGTGGGAGTTACTCAACTCCTCGTGCTTCAGCGCGAGATTCGTGATGGCTTCTTGAACTTGATCGAGCTTTGTGTCCAGCTTGAACAGCTTGCCGCCGATCATGGTCAGTGTTGCGGAATCTCGTGCGCCTTGGATTTCCATCTGAGCCTCCAGGGTTGCTACTCGGTCTTCGAGATCGGCCATGGTGTCGAGATTCCTTCCACTGATCGTACAAGCGCGGACAAGGCCCCGAGGGCGTTCGGTTCTTCGCCAAGCTTGGCCGTGGCCGGAGCGGAAAACACCCCCCGATCCACCAAATGTGGATAACTCGGGGGGTGTGGATAACTTCACTTTGGGGCTGTGAAGTCCTAGCCCAGTGCGCGCAGGCGGGGAGCTAGGTCGCGCTGGAACAGGTCCAGGAAGCGGCGCTGGTCGTGGCCGGGGGCGTGGAAGACCAGGTGGTTCAGGCCCGCGTCCAGGTAGGGCTTGATCAGGTCGACGGCTTGGTCGGGGTCGCTGGCGACGATCCAGCGCTTGGCGATCTGCTCGATGGGCAGGGCGTCGGCGGCGGTCTCCATTTCGATCGGGTCGGTGATGGAGTGCTTCTGCTCCGGGGTGAGGGAGAGGGGAGCCCAGAAACGCGTGTTCTCCAGTGCCAGTTCGGGATCGGTGTCGTAGGAGATCTTGATCTCGATCATCCGGTCGATGTCCTCGACGGTGCGGCCGGCCTTGGCGGCGCCCTCGGCGACGGCGGGCATCAGCTTCTCGGTGTAGAGCTCCATGCCCTTGCCCGAGGTGCAGATGAAGCCGTCGCCCGCGCGGCCCGCGTACCGGGCGACCAGCGGGCCGCCGGCGGCGACGTAGATCGGGATGCCGCCCTTGGGCACGTCGTAGATGGAGGCGCCGACGGTCTTGTAGTACTGACCCTCGAAGTCGGTGCGGTCACCGCTCCACAGCGCGCGCATCAGGTCGACGGCCTCGCGCAGGCGGCCGAACCGCTCCTTGAACTCCGGCCACTCACCGGTGTAACCGGTGGCGATCTCGTTCAGCGCCTCGCCGGTGCCGACGCCGAGCATGATCCGGTCCGGGTACAGACAGCCCATGGTGGCGAAGGCCTGGGCGATGACCGCGGGGTTGTACCGGAAGGTCGGGGTGAGCACCGAGGTGCCGAGCTGGATGCGCTTGGTGCGTTCCCCGACCGCCGCCATCCAGGCCAGCGAGAACGGCGCGTGCCCGCCCTTGTGCCGCCACGGTTGGAAGTGGTCGCTGACGGTGGCGCTGTCGAGGCCGTGCTCCTCGGCGAGCACCGCGATTTCTACCAGTTCGCGCGGCCCGAACTGTTCGGCCGACGCTTTGTATCCGAGCTTCAGATCACCCATTGCTCCGACGATAGTCAGCCGAGGCCGCTCGTGTGCGGAGGGTCTCGACGACGCGCATTCCGCGGGATTAGCCGATAATTGACTCGTGACCCCAGACAACGAACCGATTCTGTCCTACCTCACCGATATGGATGGGGTGCTGGTACACGAGGATCAGTTGATCCCCGGCGCCGACGAGTTCCTGGCCGAACTGCGCGCGAACAACACGCCGTTCCTGGTGCTCACCAACAATTCCATCCGCACCCCGCGTGACCTGCAGGCTCGGCTGCGCCAGACCGGCCTCGACATTCCCGAGGAAGCGATCTGGACCTCGGCGCTGGCCACCGCCACCTTCCTCAACGATCAGCGCCCGAACGGCACCGCCTACGTGGTCGGCGAATCTGGCCTGACCACGGCGTTGCACGAGATCGGCTACGTGCTCACCGACAGCGATCCGGATTACGTGGTGCTCGGCGAAACCCGCACCTACTCCTTCGAGGCGATAACCACCGCGATCCGGCTGGTGGAGAAGGGCGCTCGATTCATCGCGACCAACCCCGACGCCACCGGTCCGTCCCGGGACGGACTGCTGCCCGCGACGGGTTCGGTGGCGGCGCTGATCACCCGCGCGACCGGTAAGGACCCGTATTACGTCGGTAAACCGAATCCGTTGATGATGCGGTCGGCGCTGCGGCGGATCGGCGCGCATTCGCAGTCGACGGTGATGATCGGCGACCGGATGGACACCGATGTCATCTCCGGGCTGGAGGCGGGTATGCGCACGATTCTGGTGACCACGGGTATTTCGACCCGGGCTTCGGTGGAGGGCTTTCCTTACCGGCCGACCACGGTGGTGGATTCGGTAGCGGATCTGGTCGGCCGGACCGACAAACCGTTCAGCTAGGGCTTGTCCGCCAGTTTGTCGAGGACGTCCGCGAGCCTGGCCAGCGCCTCGACCGTGCGCGCGAACTCCGCGTAGCCCAGCTCGCCGACCAGCCGGTCCGCGAGTACGGCGTGGCGCGGGTTGATGCGCTCGACCGCGGCCCGGCCCGCGGCGGTGATGTCGACCAGCTTGGCGCGCCGGTGCGCCGGGTTCGGACGGTATTCGGCAAGTCCCTTGTCCACCAGCAGATCCGCGACGCGCTGCACACTCTGCCGAGTAATGCCCATCGCACGCGCGATGCCCGACACCGGCAGTGGCTCGCGCAGTACCGCGCCGAGCACCTGCCACCAGGCCGCGGTCAGCCCGGCGGGCGCGGCCAATTCCTCTGCGATGGCCAGGAATTGGCCGTTGAGGCGAAAGGACGTGATCGCCGCCGTACTGAAGAGCTCCTGCTCCGGGGTCATCATGCCTGGGTTTTCGCCTGTTCGTACGCGTCGAGTTCGGCGTAGGCGGCGGGGTCGCTGTGCGCGAAGAGCCGATACCAGGCGTCGAGGATGTGCGGTTCGTAGATGCCCAGCACGCCGAGCACCTCGCGGGCGAACTCGAACGGCGCGGTACCAGAGGCGGTGACCACGTCGCCGTCTGTCACCGCAGGTTGCTCGACATAGTGGCCGGCGCCTGAATACCCGCTGTAGACAAGGAATTCCGCGACGTTGCTGGTGTGCTTGCGGCTGTCGAGCAAGCCCTCCTTGGCGAGGCCGAAGGTGGCGCCGCAGATCGCCGCGACCGGTACCCCCGATTCGACGAACTCGCGCGCCTTGCGTGCGAAGGGAACCAACTCCTCGCTCATCCAGGTGTCGGCACCCGGGAGGATGAGCATGGCGCTCTCGGCGGGCGTCAGATCGGCCAGCGCGCGGTCGGGCACGATCCGCATGCCGCCCTTGGTGGTGATCGGATCGGTGGTCAGGCCGACCGTGCGTACCTCGAAGGTTCCCGGGGCACTCTGCCATTCCGGATTGTTGATGTGCGCGGTGGCGGCGCCGATCTCCCAGTCGGCGAGGGTGTCGTAAACGGCGGCGTGGACTGTCTTCGTGGTCATGACAGTATCCTGTCATATTTGACAGAATACTGTCAATCACTGATTCCGCAGTGCCATCCTGATGACCTCGGCGCTGTCGGCGTGCAGAGCCTGGGCGGCCGTCCGGCCCGACGCCGCCAGGTACGCGTCGACCAGCCGGTTCCCCGCGGCGTAACCCGCCCCGGTCGGCAATCCCACCGGGGTCGCGCCGTAGCGCTGGGCGCTGGCATCGCCGTGCACCCAGGCGGTGAAGTTCTGCATGCCGGTAACGTCCAGGCCGGTAACGACTTTGGCGAAGACCGCGTCATCGTGCAGCACGGGCACGCCGATCCGGGCGTATCCGAGTTCGTCGCCGTAGAGCTGCCGGGCGAACGCGTCGGCCAGTCCCTCGGACACCACGTGCTCGCCCACGGTCACCGTCGCCGGGTTCCACACCACTCCACCCGGGCTGTAGCGCAGATTGTGGTTGAGCTCGTGCACGGCGCCGGCCGCCAACCGTTCCACGTTCTCCGCGAACGGCCACAGCGTGAGCAGGATGAAGCCGGGCATGCTGCCGTTGCCGGTCATGCCGAGACAGGGACCCATGAAATGCGCGTCGCCCGGATCGCCGAGCACGAACAGCACGGTGATGTCGGGGACATGGATGTCCGGGGTCGCGGCGAGTTGCACGTCCAGCGCGTCGTCGAGGGCGCGCTGGATCCGGGTCCAGGCGTCGGCCGCGGCCAGCGTCTCCAGCGCGTCGAGGCAGCGCTGCTCGTCGCGGTCGAGCGGAAAGCCGGAGCCCATGTGGTGCAGGGCGACCAGGTCCACCTCGCCGGGGAAATAGCGGTACATGTCCTTGACGGGCTCGAGCATCGAGCGCAGCAGTTCGGCCCGATCCGCGACCGGTGCGCGCAGGATTCGCCGCATGTCCGAATAGGTGTCGAGAACGGTGATGGTCATGCCTCGACCCTAGGAATTGACGCTACGTCAAGGTCAATCCCGACGCAGTGCGCTAGGCCCGGCGCAGGGAGAATATGCGCAGGTCACGACTGGTGCGGTCGCGATAGGCGGCGTAGGCGCCGGTGACCTCGACGAAGCGGGCGAACACGCGCTCCTGGTCGGCTTGGGGGACGAGCGTGGCGGTCACCGGGATGCGCTCGCCCGCGATCGCGACGGTGGCCGCCGGGTCGGCCAGCAGATTGGCGGTCCAGGCCGGGTGCTTCGCCTGGCCGAAGTTGCTGCCGATGACATAGAGGACATCGCCGTCGTGCACGTACAGCAAGGGCTGGGTGCGCGGCTGACCGGATTTCCGGCCGATGGTGGTGAGCAGGATGACGGGTGCGCCGATCGGGCCGAGCACGGTGTACTTCGCGTTCGTGCGCGCCAGAACGGCGCGGTCCAACGGCGTGATTGTGCGGATGAACCAGGACCCGGGTCTGGTCGCGGCAAACCGATTCGCGGCTCGCGAAAGAACATTCGTGCGCGAACCCCATTGCCGGTCCGGGAACTCCTCCACCATGGGGGCGACTATATCGGCCTGGGCGGGTTATCCCATTCGGTGATGACTGTCTCGCCAACGGCTGCAATTGCCGCCGATTCACTAAGCTTCTGATCATGGCCGATAAAGACCCGTCCACCGTGTACATCGCCTCGCCGGAGGGCGACACCGGTAAGTCGACGGTGGCCTTGGGCGTGCTGCAGATGCTGTGCGCCACCACTGCCCGGGTCGGCGTCTTCCGGCCGATCACCCGTTCCACCACCGAGCCGGATTACATCCTGGAGTTGCTGCTCGAGCACAGCACCGCCGATATCGATTACGAGCAGGCCGTGGGCGTCACCTACGAGCAGGTGCACGCCGATCCGGATGCCGCGATCAGCGAGATCGTGATGCGCTTCCACGAGGTAGCCAAGGTGTGTGACGCGGTCGTGGTGGTCGGCACCGACTACACCGACGTGGCCAGCCCCAGCGAGCTGCGGTTCAACGCCCGGATCGCGGTGAACCTCGGCGCGCCGGTGCTGCTGGTGGTGCGCGGCGCCGAGCGCACGCCGGACGAGGTGCGCCAGCTCGCGGAGCTGTGCGCCAGCGAATTGGCCACCGAGCACGCGCAATTGGCGGCGATCGTCGCCAACCGCTGCGAGCCGGATCAGCTCGCCGAGATCGCCACGGTGCTGCAGGTTTTCAGCAATGTGCCGTCGTGGACCTTGCCGGAGGTGCCGCTGCTCATCGCCCCGACCATGGCGGAACTGTGCACCGCGATCGACGGCGAGATGTACAGCGGTGATCCGGAATTGCTGCAGCGTGAGGCGCTGTCGGTGATGGTCGGCGGCATGACGGCCGAACACATTCTGGAGCGGCTCACCGACGGTGTCGTGGTGATCGCCCCCGGCGACCGCTCCGAAGTTTTGCTGAGTCTGGTGAATGCCCATGAGGCGGAGGGTTTTCCGTCGCTGGCGGGCATCATCATGAACGGCGCTATGTTGCCGCATCCGGCGGTGGCCCGATTGATGGCGGGCCTGAAGCCCCGGCTGCCGATCCTCACCACCGAGCTGGGCACCTACGACACCGCCAACGCGGTGCACCACACCCGGGGCCGGATGGCGGCGGGCAATCCGCGCAAGGTCGACACCGCGCTGGCGCTGATGGAGGACCATGTCGACGCGCCGGAATTGTTGCGGCGCATCAGGGTTCAGCGCACCACGGTGGTCACCCCGCAGATGTTCGAGTACCAGCTGATCGAGCAGGCGCGCGGCAACCGCAAGCGCATCGTGCTGCCTGAGGGCACCGACGACCGCATCCTGCGCGCGGCCGGCCGGGTATTGCAGCGCAAGATCGCCGATCTGGTCATTCTCGGCGACGAGACGAGCATCCGGGCCCGCGCCACCGAACTCGGCGTCGACATCGGTGACGCGCAGGTGCTGGATCCGCGCACCTCCGGATATCTGGAGGAGTTCGCGGCCGAGTACACCGAGCTGCGCAAGCACAAGGGCATGACGATCGAGCGGGCCCGGGAAACCATGGCGGACATCTCCTATTTCGGCACCATGATGGTCTACAAGGGCATTGCCGACGGCATGGTCTCGGGCGCCGCGCACACTACGGCGCACACCATCCGCCCGTCCTTCGAGATCATCAAGACGGTGCCCGGCGTAGCCACCGTGTCGAGCGTCTTCCTGATGTGCCTGTCCGACCGGGTGCTGGCCTACGGCGACTGCGCGGTGGTCCCGGATCCGAGTTCCGAGCAACTCGCCGATATCGCGATCTCCTCGGCGCGCACCGCGGCCCAGTTCGGTATCGACCCGCGCATCGCCATGCTGTCCTACTCCACCGGCGAATCGGGCAGCGGCGCCGACGTGGACAAGGTGCGCGTGGCCACCAAGCTGGTGCGCGAGCGCGAACCGGATTTGCTGGTGGAAGGGCCGATTCAATACGACGCCGCGATCGAGCCGACGGTCGCCGATACCAAGCTCCCGGATTCCGAGGTGGCCGGGCGGGCCACGGTTTTCGTCTTCCCCGACCTCAATACCGGCAACAACACCTATAAAGCGGTGCAGCGCAGCGCCGGTGCCATCGCGATCGGTCCGGTGCTGCAGGGCCTGCGCAAGCCGGTCAACGATCTGTCCCGCGGCGCGCTGGTCGCCGACATCGTGAACACCGTCGCCATTACCGCGATCCAGGCGCAGGGGCAGTGACCATCGACGCAGGAGGCATAATGTCCGGCCAGGCGAAAGATCTTGTGCTGGTACTCAATTCGGGGTCATCCTCGATCAAATACCAACTGGTGGACCCGAGCTCGGGTGCCGTGGCCGCCGCCGGCCTGGTCGAGCGGATCGGGGAGGCCGACGGCGCGATCGAGCACAAGGCCGGTGACCAGGTCGTCGAGCACCACGGGCCGATCGCCGATCACAAGGCCGGGCTGCAACTGGTCTTCGAGAAGTTCGCCGAGACCGGCTTCGACCTGGCCGGCGCCGGGCTGTGCGCGGTCGGGCATCGGGTGGTGCACGGTGGTGAGGTTTTCTACCGGCCGACGCTGATCACCGATGAGGTGGTCGCCGCCATCGCCGCCCTTTCCGAGCTCGCGCCCCTGCACAATCCGGCGAACGTCACCGGCATCGAGAGCACCCGTGAACTTCTGCCCGATGTGCCGCAGGTCGCCGTGTTCGACACCGCGTTCTTCCACGGCCTGCCCGATGCCGCCAAGACCTACGCCATCGATGCGGAAGTCGCGGCGAAGTACGGCATCCGGCGCTACGGCTTCCACGGCACCTCGCACGAGTACGTCTCCGGCCGGGTGGCCGAGGTGCTCGGCCGGGATCCGGCCGAGGTGAATCAGATCGTGTTCCATCTGGGCAACGGTGCCTCGGCCTCGGCGGTGCGGGGCGGCCGGCCGATCGACACCACCATGGGCCTGACCCCGCTCGAAGGCCTCGTCATGGGTACCCGCGGCGGTGATATCGACCCGGGCATCCTGCTGCATCTGATGCGTTCGGCGCAGCTCGACGTCGACGGCGTCGACAAGTTGCTGAACCGCGACTCCGGGATCAAGGGGCTGTCCGGGGTCAACGATTTCCGGGAGCTACAGCGTCTGATCGACAGTGGCGCCAGGGCTGCTCGACTGGCCTACGACGTCTACATCCATCGGCTGCGCCGCTACCTCGGCGCGTATCTCGTCGGGTTGGGGCGGGTCGACGCCATCACTTTCACCGCTGGCGTGGGGGAGAACAGTCCGCAGGTGCGCGCCGACGCACTGGCCGGGCTGGAGCACTTCGGTATTCGGGTCGACCCAGGCCGCAATACCGCCGAAAATCGTGCCGCCAGGCGTATTTCGCCGGACGGTGCGGAGGTCGCGGTGCTGGTGGTGCCCACCAACGAGGAGCTGGCCATCGCCCGCGCCGCGCACGGTCTGGTCGTCTCCTAGGACGCATTCCCAGGAGACTCCAAGGAAACCTCACGGATTCCTCATGATTCGCACGGCATTATCAATGGCGGATCGAGTTCGCCCGGCACCGCCGGAATTCGCACCGACCACCGCACTCCTCGGGATGCCGCTTCCCTCGCCGCGCCCCGACGCCGCCCCGGCTGCCCCCGGTGCGGCAGCGGTGGCCGGTGACCCGCGGTGCCGACTGCAAACGACCCGGTCCGCGCCCGGCCGGAGCCTTCCCCGGCCGGGCTTTAACTTGTCAGAACCAGGATTTGGCGCGAATCGTATTGGCCAGGTCGACCAGGGCGTAGCGATGGCCGCGCCCCGGCGCGGAACGGGCCAGCGTGCGCAGGCCCGCCTCGGTGCCGTCGCGCAGATCGCGTTCGGTGAACGGTGCGCCGAACAGGGTGGCGTCGGGCAGTCTCGGGCGGTTGCCCGCCTGCAACCAGGCCAGGGCCGCACCGAGGACCATGACTCGCAGCTGTACCGCACGGCGTTCGCCGGTCGGCACGGCTTGCACCCGGGAGGCCGCGATATGCAGGGTGTCCTCGTCCAACTCGGCGACGGGTGCGGCGGTGAGCAGCAGGACCACTGCGGTCATCCGGGCGGTGGTGTAACCCCGTGAGGTGGCGGGGACTTCGTCGAGGGCACGTACCGCCTCCTCGACCCGCCCCGCTTCGGCCAGCTGCCGGGCCAGGCCGAACGCGGCGCTGATCACCGCGCGATCGGTGCGCCACACCGTGGCGTACATCCGTTCGGCGTAGGCGCGCCACTGCTCCGGCTCGGTCGAATCCCAATGGTGCAGTACCAGTTCCGCGGTGGCGGCGAGCGCGAGTTTCGGCGCGATCTCGCCGGGCAGCTGCCGCAGTACCGCGTCGAAGTGCCCGAAAGCCTGCTCGTAGTTCTGTTCCACCAGCTCGGTGCGCCCGAGATACCAGTCGACGCGCCAGTCCCCGGGCGGCAGTTGACGAAGCAGGTGCCGCACCGCGGCCGATTCGCCGAGATCGAGCCGGGCTCGGGCCTCGGCCAGCGTCAGCTCCAATCCCACTGTCTCCGGCGCGTTTCCGGGATCGCCGGTGGCCCGCTCGCGCGCCTCCTGCAAAGACTCCAGTGCTTGGCGCGGGTCGGGCTGCATGGCCGCGGCGAGCAGCGGAGCCGACGGGTCGGCGGGGTCGATCACCGGAATAGGCAGGGCCGCCGCGATATCGCGCGCCTGCAGCAGCTTGCTGCGACCGATGCCGTCGGCGTAGGCGTCGGTCTGACTGAGTACCTCCTCGGTGCCGAAACTGGCACGCTGTGGACTGAACACTGTGGACAACTGGGGATGTTCCACGCCCGTGTCCAACGCCAGGATTTCCCGCAGCACCCCGGCCAACTGCGCGTACATGGCGCGGGCAGACGGAAAACGGAGTGCCGGATCGGGTTCGGTGGCGCACAGCAGCAGCCGGTGGAAGAACTCGTAGCGTGCCAGCACCGGATGGTCGGCGGGATCCGGGATGCCCTCGGCGTAGCGCCCCTGCTCCATCGGCATGTTCAGGGTGAGCACGGCCAGGGTACGCCCGACGGTATAGATGTCCGAGGCCACCGTCGGGCCGGTCTTGGCGATCTCGGGGGCTTGGAATCCCCTGGTGCCGTACAGGTTTCCGTACGCCTCGATGGTGGCGACGGCACCGAGGTCGATCAGTTTCACCTGGTCCTCGGTGATCATGATGTTGTCGGGCTTCAGGTCGTTGTAGGTGAGCCCGATGGAATGCAGATATTCCAGGGCGGGAAGCACTTCCAGCACATAGGCGATGGCCTCGGCGACCGGCATCCGCTCCGGACGCAGATAGGAGTCGAGGATGGTGCGCAGCGAGCGTCCGCCCACGTACTCCATCACGATGTAGCCGATCGGGTCGCCGTCCGGTCCCGGATGTTCGACGAAGTTGTGAATCTTGACGATGCTGGGATGCGCTACCTCGGCGAGGAATTGGCGTTCGGCGACGGCCACCGCCTGCGCCTCCGCGTCCCCCGCGTGCAGCAGGCCCTTGAGCACCACCCAGCGGTCGCTGACATTGCGGTCGATGGCGAGGTAGATCCAGCCGAGGCCGCCGTGCGCCAGACACCCCTGGATCTCGTACTGGTTGGAGACCATATCGCCGGGATGCAGCGAGGGCCGGAAATCGTAAGGGGCGTCGCAGGTTTCACAGACACCCGTGGTACTGGCCGCGCGTACCCCGGTGGCCCGGCCGACCGGATTACCGCAGCGCCAGCAGAACCGTTTCGCCTCGGCGACAACGGGATCGGTGAGTACGGCCGCGAGCGGGTCGGCGGGCGGCACGTTCGGGATCGGCACCAGGCCCGCGCCGAGTCGCCGGACCGCCGGTCGCGATCGCGCCGTGCGCACGCTGCGCCCCGAGGTCCGATGCGCCGCACCGGAACTCGCACCGGAGTCGGGACGGCTGCCGGTGTCGGCGAGCGCGGCGGCCATGGTGCCGGGTAGCTCGGGTTCCGGCGGGGTCAGCGGCACCGCGACAGTCGGGTCGAATTCCTCGTTCTGCTCCGGTTTCCGGGGCGGGGTCCAGAACCCGGCGTAGATCGGCTGGGTGCTTTCGTGGTCGGACTCGTCGGCGTTCATCGGCTCAGTCCTGATAACTCGGGGCCGGCGGGCCGGGTGAGGGGCCGAGCCCGGTGAGCCATCGGTGGTAGAGCCGCTCCCAGGTGCCGTCGCCGCGGACCCGGTCCAGGGTGCCGTTCACGAAGCGCACCAAATCCTCTGCGCCCTTGGGTATTCCGATGCCGTAGGGCTCGACGCTGATGCTCGCGCCGACCACCTCGGTGTAGGGATCCTGCGCGGCCAGCCCGGCCAGGATCGAATCGTCGGTGCTGACCGCGTCCACCTGCCGCTGTTGCAGCACGACCAGGCAGTCGGCCCAGGTGGGCACGGAAAGAATGGTGGCGGCGGGCTGTTCGCGGCGGATGCGATCCAGCGAGGTGGTGCCGGTGACCACGCACACCCGCTTGCCCGCCAGGTCGGACAGGCCGGTGATGCCGGAGTTCTTCATCGTCAGCACCCGCTGATTGGCCCGCAGGTAGGTGGTGGAGAAGTCGACCTTCTGCCGGCGCTCGCAAGTGATCGTCATGGTTTTGACCACCAGGTCGACGGTGTGGTCCTGCAGTGCCCGCTCCCGATCGGCGGAACTGAGGGTGCGGAATTCGATGAGCTCGGGGCTGCCGAGCAGATCCTTGGCGACCTCGCGGGCGATATCGGCGTCGAAACCGACGACGTTGCCGGTGAGCGGATCGCGGAAGCTGAAAAGGTTACTGCCGGTGTCCAATCCGACGACCAGCCGCCCGCGTGCGCGAATCTTGTCCACGGTCGCGCCGCGGCCGCCGTCCGGTCGCAGACTGGCGGTGGGGTCACCGCAGTTCTGGCCGTTCTCCGGTGCGACGGGCGTATCGGTCTGCACCGGAACGGCTTTGGCGGGCAGCGGCGGTTCGCCGAAGTCGCTGGTCCGGCTGGGCGGGCTGGTGTCGGCATCGCTGACGCAGCCGCTGAGCAGCGCGGTGGCCGACAGCAGGGCGGCGAGCAGGGCGCAGCGGGTTCTCATCGGTACTCCCGTAGTCGGGGCCACAGGCCCAGTCCCACCGAGACGGCCGCGGCGATGCCCAGCGCCATCGCGCCGGGCGCGAGGAAGTCGAGCACCCGGGCGGCCTGGGAGATATTGCCGCGCAACGCGCTACGGGTCCGGTCCAGACCCTGCTGCAGGGCGCGGTCGAGCGCTTCGACCTGGGCGGCGGCGTCCGCGGCGCCCGGCCCGGTGGCCACCACGGCGGCTCCGGTGAAGTCACCGCGATCCAGGGTCTCGTTCATGCGCTGGTGGGCCGCGCGCCAACGATCCAGTGCGGCACGGGCTTCCGCGAGGTGGTCGGCGGCGGGCGCGTCCTTCGGGTAACCGGCGAGCAATTCGGTCATGCGGGTCATACCGGTGTTGTAGGTGCGGTCGTAGTCGCCGGTCGCGTCGCGGTTGACCAGCTTCAGGGTTTCGGCGGCCCTGGCCTGCTGGGCCAGGATCCGGGTTTCGGTGAGCCGGGCGGCGGGCAGCGCGCCTTCGTCCCGGCCCTGGATCACCGCCGCGGCGGAAATGGAACCGGCGGCGACGGTCCAGGCCAGCAGGATCAGCACCGACCCGCTGGCCAGCAGCAGGCCCGCGTTCAAGGTGCGCCGCCAGCGCCGCGCCAGATCCCGCTGCGCCCAGCCCAGCGCGCCCAGCGTCACGATCAGCAGCGCGATGGCCGCCCACGGCGGCCGCACGTGCCGGCTTTGCGCCGCGTCGACCGCGTCGGAGCGGTGGCCCTGGAGTTCCTGTGCCATCGGCAGCAGTGTGGTCTGCATCTGGTTCGACGCTTCGCTCAAATATGCCGCGCCGACCGGGTATCCGATGCGGTTGTTGGTGCGCGCGGTCTCGATCAACCCGCTGTAGATCGGCAGTCCCGTCGCGATGCCGGTGCGCAGCCGATGATCGGGGGAGGAGTGGCCGACGGCTTGCCCGGACTGGGTGACCAGTTCCGCGGCGGCCTCGCCCACGGCCTGCGAATACCGGTCGCGCACCGCCTCCGGTTCGAGCCCGCCCGCGATGAACGCCGTCGCCGCCGCGGCGTCGGCGATCGAGAGCGAGGTGTAGAGCCGGTGCGCGGAATGCGCGTCCGGTTCGGTGTCGTCGAGCAGGATGTCCAGGGCGTGCTGGCGGTCGCTGACCGTGCCCGCGGTGACCCACCCCGCCGCCAGGCACAGCGCGATCAGCAGCAGACCGAACGCGATGAGCCGGCCCGGCGAGGATTGCGCGAACGACCGCACATTGGCCGGGTCGAGCTGTTCGCGGACCTTGGCGACGGGGACACCGCGAAGCTGTCTACGCACGGACAACTGCTCCGTCCGAGCCATCTCCACCTCCGGGTCCGCGCTTCCCTGTGCGGCTGCGTCGCAGTTTATTGTGGGCTTACCGGTGCCGTGGATGTGAAACACCCCTGGAAAGCCAGTCTGCACCCACGGCGGGACGAGGATGGTTGGCAATGCGTGGTGACGGAGACGGGTGGGCCAAAGACCCCAGCGGCGTTCGGCACTGGGGCCGTTTCGGCGCGGCCGGGCTGCTGCTGCGGGCCCCGCTGCCCGGTGGCGGTTCGGCGGTGCTGCTGCAGCATCGCGCGCCGTGGAGCCATCAGGGCGGCACCTGGGCGCTGCCCGGCGGCGCCCGCGACAGTCACGAGACCCCGGTGCACGCCGCGGTCCGCGAGGCGTGGGAGGAAGCGGGCATCAACCCCGCCGACGTGCGGGTGCGCAGCGAACGCGTGACCACGTCGGCGGTCAGCGGCTGGACCTACACCACGGTCGTCGCCGACGCCGTCATGACCTTGCCGACCAGCCGGAACAAGGAGAGCACCGCCCTGGCGTGGGTGCCGGAGGCCGAGGTCGACGCGCACCCGCTGCACCCCGCGTTCGCCCTGGCCTGGCCTGGTCTGCGGGCCGCTCCCGCCCGCGTCTGCCTCGACGAGCTGCCCGACAGCGATGACGCCCGCCAGGTCGCGGCCGCCCTGCCGCGCACGGTCGACCTGGCCGAGCAAGGTTTCTACTGGCTGCACGCCGAACCGGACGGGCCGGGCGCGCACGCGCGCATCGTCGACGCCGCGGTTCCCGCGACCGCCCGGGACGAGGCGCAAGCCGAGCATTTGGCGAACGCCGTCCTGGCGCTCACCCGGGGTCAACTACTGACGTAGGCATCAATCAGCAAATATTGCGGTGGGATGACAACGGACCCCTTGTGTGGCAATGCTTTTCGCGCCGTTTTAGGTTGTTCGCGGCGCGCTCATCAGGGGCGTGCAGCGAAGGGGATTCAAGAATGAAGTTCGGGAAGATCACGGCTGCCGTTTTTATGGCGATCACCGCGGTGGGGATTACGGCGGCGACGGCCAACGGGCAGCCGGGGGTGGCCACGGAAGCGCCGGCGGTAACCGCACCGGGGAACGCGACCGCGGGCGTTGTGCAGGGAATCAACTACCGCACAACGGTTTCCCCGGCTGAGAAGCTGATCACCATGGCCCTGGACAAGGGGCGGTTCGAACTCGCGGCCGACGGTGCGTCCGTGCTGCTGAAGGCCGACGACGGCGCGACGGTGGACCAGGTGCCGCTGCGTTCCGAGCTGGCGGGGCGGCCGATCGCGGTCGCGCAGGAGATCGGCGTCGACGGCCGCAGCCTGAAACTGACCGCGTCCATGACGCCGGAGGACACCGCGCAACTCGGTGACGTGGCGCGGTTGAAGGACATCAGCTCCTACGACCGGCTCATGGAGCAGGTCGAGAAGAACAAGACCGGCATGATCATCGGCGGCGTCATCGGAGCGTTCTTCCCGTTCCTGTGGCTGGTCACCATCCCGGCCGGCGTGCTGATCGGCGGGTACGTCACCGGCGGTCAGGAGTTCCTCGACGCGGTGATCGCGTTCGCCACCGGCCGGCCGTGATCCGCGGCAGCTGACACCAAAGGTGTGCGGGCTTCGAGCCCGCACACCTTTTTTGTGTTCACGCGTTGGTGAGCAGCGCCGCTTTCAGTTCACGGGCGGCGGCTTCGGGGTCGCGGGCATCGGTGATGGCACGCACGACGACGATCCGGTCGGCGCCCGCTGCCAGCAATTCCGGGATGCGCGTCGCATCGATGCCGCCGATCGCGAACCACGGCCGGGTCGGATGCGCGTCGGCGGTGGAGCGGATCAGGTCGATGCTGGACGGGGTGCGCCCCGGCTTGGTCGGGGTCGCCCACACCGGGCCGGTGCAGAAGTAGTCGATGTGCTCGTCGATCGCGGCCAGTCCGGCCTGCGCCCGGTTGTGTGTGGACCGCCCGATCACCACGTCGGGGCCGAGGATCCGGCGCGCGTACCAGGGCGGCAGGTCGCCCTGGCCCAGGTGCAGGACGTCGGCTCCGGCGGCCAACGCGATATCGGCGCGATCGTTCACCGCGAACAGCGCGCCGTGCCGGCGGGCGGCGGCCTTCAGTTCGGCCAGCGCGCCGAGCTCGGCCTTGGCCTCGAGCGGCCCGTACTTCGCCTCACCCGGCGAACCCTTGTCCCGGAGCTGGATGATGTCGACTCCGCCCGCCAGCGCCGCGTCCGCGAACTTGGCCAGATCCCCTTTTTCCCGGCGTGCGTCGGTGCACAGATACAGCCGTGCCGTAGCGAGCCGTTCCCTGGGGGAAAGTGATCTTTTCTGCTGGGAGGGTTGCACGACTCCGACGGTAGCCGCGCTACCGTTGGTATGCGAACGGGTGGGGGTTGAAAAAGGCGAGGAAAGCGGTGAACGGTATGCGGGGTCGGCGACAGGACGCCTCCAAGTGGTTCGCACCCGCCCTCGGTGATTGTGGATGGCGACGGGATGCCGCCGGGTTGTCTGCACCTGCCCCCGATGGGTGTGGGTGGCGACAGGTTGCCACCGGATCGTCCGCACCGACCTTCGGTGATTGTGGATGGCGTCAGGATTCCGCCGAGTTGTCTGCACTCACCCCTGATGGGCGTGGGCGGCGACAGGCCACCGAGTTGGCCGCACCGGACTTGCGTGATCGCGGATGGCGATGAGCACGCTGGGTGTTGTCGGGGGTGGTGCTGTCGGGTTGGGGGTGGCTTGGCGGGCGGCTGAGGCGGGGTGGTCGGTCACTCTGTTCGATCCGGCGATCGGTTCCGGGGCTTCCTGGGTGGCGGGCGGCATGCTGGCACCGTTGTCCGAGGGCTGGCCCGGGGAGGAGCGGGTGCTGGAATTCGGCGCGGCGTCCTTGGCGCGCTGGCCGGAATTCGCGGCCCGGCTGGAGCAGCTGTCCGGTGTGGCGGTTTTCGTCGCCGACGAGACGCTGACCGTCGCGCTCGATGCCGCCGATGCCGCCGACCTGCGCACTATCGCCGCCTGGGTCGGGGGCCACGGTCACGACCTCCAGGTGTTGGACCGCGCCGGGGTGCGCGCGCTGGAACCCGCACTGGCCCGCACGGTGCGTGCCGGTCTGCTCGCCACCGCGGAACCCGCTGTGGACAACCGCCGGTTACTCGACGGACTGCGGAAAGCCTGCGTCGCCGCCGGGGTCCAGGTTCGTGCCGAAGCCGTGGCGGATCTGGATCGGCTCGACGCCGATCAGGTCGTGCTGGCCGCCGGGGCTGCCTCGGCCGGGCTCAGACCCGACCTGCCGGTCCGTCCGGTCAAAGGGGAGATCTTGCGTTTGCGGCACCGGCCGGGCGCGACGCCCGCACCGCGCCGGGTGATCCGCGCCCGGGTGCACGGCCGGGCGGTCTACCTGGTCCCGCGCGATGACGGAATCGTCGTCGGCGCAACACAATACGAGGCCGGTTTCGACACCACCGTCACTGTCGGCGGTGTCCGTGACCTGATCGCCGACGCCGAGGCGATCCTGCCCGGCATCGCCGAATACGAACTGGCCGAGGCGATCGCGGGTTCGCGCCCCGGCACCCCGGACAATCTGCCGCTGATCGGCAGGCTCACCGACCGGATCGTGGTCGCCACCGGCCACGGCCGCAACGGCATGCTCACCACCCCGCTCACCGTCGACGCGGTGCTGGGCGAGCTCGCCGGTTCTCCGCTGCCGGACGCGCGATCCGCTGATCCGCGGCGCTTCACGACGCCCACCGCGTCTGTCTCGTCATCTCTAGGAGGAATTCGATGACCGCCACCTCGGTCCCGATCGGCGTCACCGTGAACGGGCAGGACCACGAGTTCGCCGAAACGCTCACGGTGCGTGAGCTTTTGCGGCGGCTCGAGCTGCCGTGTCAGGGTGTCGCCCTGGCTGTCGACGGTGCTGTCTTCCCGAAATCGCGCTGGGACGAGCCGGTCGGGCGCGGCTGGAATATCGAGGTGCTCACGGCGGTGCAAGGTGGCTGACATGGCACCCTTACGCATTGCGGACCGCGAGTTCGGCTCCCGTCTGATCATGGGCACCGGTGGCGCGGAAAGCCTTTCGGTGCTCGAGGAAGCGCTGCGGGCCTCCGGCACCGAACTGACCACGGTCGCCATGCGCCGGGTGGACGCGGCGGGCGGCACGGGCGTGCTGGACTTGCTGAAGCGCCTGGACATCATGCCGCTGCCGAACACCGCGGGTTGCCGCACCGCCGCGGAGGCCGTGCTCACCGCGCAGCTGGCCCGCGAGGCCCTCGACACCAACTGGGTGAAACTGGAAGTGGTCTTCGACGAGCGCACCCTGCTCCCGGATCCGCTCGAATTGCTGGCCGCCGCAGAGCAATTGGTCGACGACGGTTTCACCGTGCTGCCCTACACGAACGACGACCCGGTCCTCGCGCGCCGGTTGGAGGACGCGGGCTGCGTCGCGGTGATGCCGCTGGGTTCGCCGATCGGCACCGGGCTGGGCATCGGCAATCCGCACAATATCGAGATGATCGTGGCCGCGGCGGGCGTGCCCGTCATCCTGGACGCGGGTATCGGCACCGCCAGCGACGCCGCCCTGGCCATGGAGCTCGGCTGTTCGGCCGTGTTGCTCGCCACCGCGGTGACCCGCGCCCAGCAGCCGGCGCTGATGGCGGCCGCCATGGCCGACGCCGTGCGCGCCGGATACGGGGCCCGGCACGCGGGCCGGATCCCGAAGCGGTTCTGGGCTCAGGCTTCTTCCCCATCCCGATAACCGCACCTCCGGGTATTTCTCATCCTCGAGGATGAGGCGACTCGGCACCTTGTGCTGACGCATCCGCGCCGTTTTTACGGAATGCTGAGCGGCATGATCGAACTGAGGGGCCTGACCAAACACTATGGCCAGACCGTCGCGGTTCA
This sequence comes from Nocardia goodfellowii, assembly GCF_017875645.1. NCBI lineage: Bacteria > Bacillati > Actinomycetota > Actinomycetes > Mycobacteriales > Nocardiaceae > Nocardia > Nocardia goodfellowii. The sequence continues at coordinate 1,735,956 of NZ_JAGGMR010000001.1, forward strand.
GGATCTCTCGTTCACCGTCCAGCCAGGACAGGTGACCGGCTTCCTCGGACCCAACGGCGCTGGTAAATCCACCACCATGCGGATGATCTTGGGCTTGGACCAGCCCACCGCGGGCACGGCGCTGATCAACGGCAAGCCGTATCACGAACTGCGGTCACCGCTGTGTGAAGTCGGCGCACTGCTGGACGCGAAATGGGTGCATCCGAACCGTTCGGCGCGTTCACATCTGCGCTGGATGGCGGCGACCAACAACATTCCGGCGTCCCGGGTCGACGACGTGCTGAAGCTGGTCGGCCTGTCCGAGGTCGCGGGCAAGGCCGCGGGCGGTTTCTCGCTCGGTATGTCGCAGCGGCTCGGCCTGGCCGGCGCGCTGCTCGGCGATCCGCAGGTACTGCTGTTCGACGAGCCGGTCAACGGTCTCGATCCGGAGGGCATCCTGTGGATCCGCCGCTTCATGCAGCGCCTGGCCGCCGAGGGTCGCACCGTGCTGGTGTCGAGCCATCTGCTCTCGGAAATGGCGCAGACCGCCGAGCATCTGGTGGTGATCGGCCGCGGCCGGCTCATCTCCGATTCCAGTACCAAGGAATTCATCGAAAAGGCGTCGGAATCGACGGTGCGCGTGCGCAGTCCGCAACTGGATCAGCTGCGCAGTCTGCTGACCTCCAACGGGATGACGGTGCGCGAGGACGGTTCGGACGCGGTGATCGCGGTCGATGTCACCAGTGACGCGGTCGGAAAGCTGGCCGCCGCCAACGAGATCACGCTCTACGAGTTGTCGCCGCAGCGGGCTTCGCTGGAGGAGGCGTTCATGCGGATGACCGGCGGTGCGGTGGAATACCACGCCACCGGCTTGGACGAAGTGATGGGAGGTGCGCTCTGATGGGCGTGTTGACAGCGGAACGCATCAAACTCACCTCGACCCGGTCGCCGTGGTGGTGCACGGCGATCATCATCGCGCTCGGCTTGGGCCTGCCCGTGCTGTTCACCCTGATCACCAATGCCACCTTCGGCACCGAGAACAGCGGCGACGCGCCGGGCTTGAATCCGGCCATGGCTTCCAGCGGTATCGCCGGATTCGGCGTGATGGTGCTGATGATCATGGCGGCGCTCGCGGTGACCAACGAATACCGCTTCGGGATCATCCGGACCACGTTCCAGGCCACCCCGCATCGCGCTCGGGTGATCAGCACCAAGGCCGGGTTGCTCGCGGTCTACGGCGCGGTGCTCACCGGCGTGCTGGTGGCGCTGGCCTATGTGCTGGTCAAGGTGCTGGCTCGGGCCGAACTGGCGCCGAATCTCGAGCTTTCCGGCGTGGATTCGTGGCGGCCGCTGTTCGGCGTGCCGATCTACGGCTTCCTGTGTGTGGTGCTCGCGGTGGCCATCGGCGTGCTGGTGCGTCAGTCGGCGGCGGCGATCTCGCTGCTGATCCTGTGGCCGTTGCTGATCGAGGGCCTGTTCGGCGCGATCCCGTGGGTCGCCAAGAATGTGACGCCGTTCCTGCCGTTCGCGAACGCGAATCACTTCCTCGGCTCGGGTGGTGAAACCGCCGTCAGTCACTTCCACTGGGGTCCGTGGGGTGGGCTGCTGTACTTCGCCGCGTTCGTCGCGATCGTTTTCGGGGCGGCGCTGTACACGGTGAACAAGCGCGACGCCTGACAAAGACCACCCGGGTAGCCTCCCTCGCCACTCGGGTAGGGGCCGCGACCTTGTCGGGAGGTCCGCGTGCCCCGATCGCATCTCCTGCCACTGCCCGGCGGGACGGTGTGACAACTATGGCCCGGTGCGGGATTCGTCCCCACCGGGCCGTGGTGTGTCCGGCGTCGGCAGTAATCTCGATCACAGCAATTTGTGAGTTATCTGTCGGGGCCCGATGGGGTGGTCCGCCGCCCGTTCCCGGGGCGAGTACAAGTAATCCGCCGATGGCAGATCTCCTGAGCTACGCTCGGGGCGTGAGGGATACACCTTCCGGCGGTACCGAACCCGTGCCGGAGCCGGAGGCCGATGGGGGAGTTCCGCCTGAAGTCGTCATACCGCTCGAGCCGTCCGATGCGCCGAAGCCGCCCCGCCGCGGCGGGCCGGCCTTCCGCCGTGCGCAGTTCTCCACGCTGATGACCACCGCGAACCAGCGCCCCGACTTCATCGGGATGCTGCGTAAAGCCCGCGAGCAGTTGCCCGGCGATCCGGCTTTCGGTGACCCGCTGTCGGTTTCGGGTCCCGGCGGCCCGCGCGCGGTGGCTCGCGCCGCGGACAAACTGGTCGGCGATACGCCCAGCGCGGCCCGCGAGATCGGCTTCGGCGCACTGCAGGTCTGGCAGGCCATGCTGGAGCGGGTAGGCCGGGGGAAGGGTAACGCCGAAGTAACTGTGATGTTCACCGATCTGGTCGCGTTCTCCCGCTGGTCGCTCTCGGCGGGCGACGAGGCCACCTTGGAGCTGCTGCGCGGTGTCGCCAAGGCGATCGAGCCGCCGATCGCCGACCGGGGCGGTCAGGTGGTCAAACGCATGGGTGACGGCGTGATGGCCGTGTTCACCTCGGCCGATCGCGCTGTCCGGGCGGCCGTGCAAGCCAAGCGCAATCTGGAGCACGTGAGCGTGCAGGGCTATCGCCCGCAGATGCGGATCGGTTTGCACACCGGTTCGCCGCGGGAGATCGGCGGCGACTGGCTGGGTGTGGATGTCACGATCGCGGCGCGGGTGATGGAGGCTGGCGGCAACGGCAACACCATGCTGTCGGAGGCGACACTGCAGTCGCTGGCGCCGGAGACGCTGGCGGAACTGGGCTTCACGGTGAAGCCGTATCGCCGCAGTTTTTTCGCGGCCCCGCTCAGCGGTGTGCCCGAAGACCTGCGTATCTACCGTTTGTTCGAGAGTTAACCGAGGGCCCAGGCGATCGCGCCGCCTGCCGCGAGCACGGCGCATACCGCCAGTGCGATGGCCAGGGGCCGGGTGGTTTTCCACAGCGAGTAGGCCCCGCCGGCCAGGAACCCGGACAGGGCGAGCAGCAGAATCACGGAGACGTCGGTCGACATTGTGCTGATTCTGCCGGGTTCGTCCGACTTGCCCCGCGCAGGGGTGGCCCGGGGAAAACCATGCCCCCACCTGCGCGGATATTTAACAAGCACGCGTGCTTGCTTTTTTCTGGATCGAATGTGATGCTGGCGCTATGGGAAATCTGGCCGCGGACCCGGATGTCATCCGGATCGGCAACTGTTCCGGGTTCTACGGTGATCGGCTCGGCGCCATGCGCGAGATGCTCGAGGGTGGGCAGCTCGATGTGCTGACCGGTGATTACCTCGCCGAGCTGACCATGCTGATCCTGGGCCGGGACCGGATGAAGGACCCCGACCTCGGCTATGCCAAGACGTTCGTGCGCCAGGTGCGGGACTGTCTCGCGCTGGCGCTGGAACGCAATGTGCAGATCGTCGCCAACGCGGGCGGCCTCAACCCGGCGGGGCTGGCGGAGAAATTACGCAAGGTCGCCGCCGACCTCGGGCTGGACGTGAAGATCGCGCACGTCGAGGGGGACGACCTGCTCGGCCGCGCCGGCGAGCTCGGGCTCGGCGCACCACTGACGGCCAACGCCTACCTCGGTGCGTGGGGCATCGTCGAGTGCCTGAACGCGGGCGCGGACATCGTGGTCACCGGCCGGGTCACCGACGCCTCCCTGGTCGTCGGACCCGCCGCGGCCCACTTCGGCTGGGCCAGAACCGATTACGACCGACTCGCCGGTGCCGTGGCCGCCGGTCACGTCATCGAGTGCAGCACCCAGGCCACCGGCGGCAACTTCGCGTTCTTCACCGAACTCGCCGACCTCGGCCGCCCCGGGTTCCCGATCGCCGAGATCCGGGCCGACGGCAGCAGCGTCATCACCAAGCACGAGGGCACCGGCGGCGCGGTCACCGTGGACACGGTGCAGGCGCAGCTCATGTACGAGATCCAGGGCCCGCGCTACGCGGGACCCGATGTCACGACGCGCCTGGACAGCATCCGGCTCCGCCAGGAAGCCCGGGACCGGGTGCTGATCAGCGGGGTGACCGGTGAGCCGCCGCCGCCGCAGCTGAAGGTCTCGCTGAACACCCTCGGCGGGTTCCGCAACGAGATGGAGTTCGTTCTCACCGGTCTCGATATCGAGGCGAAAGCCCAACTGGCGCAACGGCAATTGGAATCCTGGCTGCCGGTGCGGCCGGCCGAGCTGAACTGGACGCTCGCCCGGGTGGACCGGCCCGACGCCGAAACCGAAGAACAGGCCAGCGCGCTGCTGCGCTGCGTCGTGCGCGATCCGGACCCGGACAAGGTCGGCCGGGCATTCTCCAGCGTGGCCGTCGAACTCGCGCTGGCGAGTTACCCCGGATGCAGTTTCACCACGCTGCCGGGCAACGGTTCGCCCTATGGGGTGTACACGCCCGGGTTCGTCGATGCCACCGAGGTCACCCATATCGCCGTGCTGCCGGCCGGCGCGCGGATCCGGATCGATCCGGCGACGGAAATCCGTGCGCTGGAAGCGGTTCCGGAACCGGCACTGCCGCCTGCCCCGCCCGTGAGTGAAACTCGCAGCGTGCCGCTCGGCACCATCGCGCTGGCGCGCAGCGGCGACAAGGGCGGCGATGCGAACATCGGCGTCTGGGTGCGGACCGACGCGCAGTGGCGGTGGCTGGTGCATACGCTGACCGTGGAACGGCTGCAGGAACTACTGCCCGAAACCGCGCCGCTGCCGGTCACCCGGCATGTGCTGCCGAATCTGCGCGCGATCAACTTCATTGTTTCCGGCCTGCTCGGGAAGGGCGTGGCCTATCAGGCGCGCTTCGATCCGCAGGCCAAGGGGCTCGGCGAATGGCTGCGCTCCCGTCATGTCGATATCCCCGTGGAGCTAATATGACTGCGTCGCACAGCGATTCGATCAGTGGTGGGCGTCTCTGGAATGCGCCCGAGCGGCGCGAGTTGCGCGCCACCGTCCGAGGTTTCGTCGAGCGGGAGATCCTCCCGCACCTCGACGCCTGGGAGCGCGACGGCGAGATCCCGCGCGAGCTGCACAAGAAGGCCGGTGCGCTCGGCCTGCTGGGCATCCAGTTCCCGGAGGCCGTCGGCGGTTCCGGCGGTGACGGCATCGACGCGATGATCGTCTGCGAGGAGATCCACCAAGCGGGTGCGTCCGGCGGCCTGTTCGCCTCCTTGTTCACCTGCGGGATCGCGGTGCCGCACATCATCGCCTCCGGCAACGAGGATCTGATCGAGCGGTTCGCCCGGCCGACGCTGGCGGGGGAGAAGATCGGCTCGCTGGCCATCACCGAGCCCGGTGGCGGTTCGGATGTGGGCCATCTGACCACGACGGCCCGCCGCGACGGCGACCACTACATCGTCAACGGCGCGAAGACCTACATCACCTCCGGCGTCCGCGCCGACTTCGTGGTCACCGCGGTGCGCACGGGCGGCCCCGGCTCCGGCGGTATCTCGCTGCTGGTGGTGGAGAAGGGCACGCCCGGATTCACGGTCAGCCGAAAGCTGGAGAAGATGGGCTGGCTGGCCTCCGACACCGCCGAATTGTCCTACGTGGATGTCCGGGTGCCGGTGGAAAACCTTGTCGGCCCGGAGAATTCGGGTTTCTACCAGATCGCCGGGGCGTTCGTCAGCGAGCGCGTCGGCTTGGCCGTGCAGGCTTACGCGCAGGCGCAGCGCTGCCTGGACCTGACCCTGGAGTGGGTGCGCAACCGGGAGACCTTCGGCCGCCCGCTGATCAGCCGGCAGTCCGTGCAGAACACGGTTACCGAGATGGCGCGCCGGATCGACGTGGCCCGCGTCTACACCCGCACTGTGGTGGAGCGCGCGGCGGACGGCGAAACCGACCTGATCGCGGAGGTGTGCTTCGCCAAGAACACCGCCGTGGAAGCGGGCGAGTGGGTGGCGAATCAGGCGGTGCAGCTCTTCGGCGGTCTCGGCTACATGCGTGAGTCCGAGGTGGAACGGCAATACCGCGATATCCGGATTCTCGGTATCGGCGGCGGCACCACCGAAATTCTGACCGCGTTGGCGGCGAAACGATTGGGGTACCAGTCTTGAGCACACTGCGCAGCACACTCGACAGCGCGTCGCCGGAGTACGCGGCGGCAGCGGAGGCCATGAGCGGCAAGCTCACCGAGATCGAGGCGGAGTCCGCCAAGGCGATCGCCGGCGGCGGCCCGGAGAAGCTGGCCCGGCATCGCAAGCGCGGCAAATTGACCGCGCGTGAGCGCATCGAATTGCTCATCGACGAGGATTCGCCGTTCCTGGAACTGTGCCCGCTCGCCGCGTGGGGCAGCGACTTCCACGTGGGCGCGAGCGTCATCGCGGGTATCGGCGTCGTGGAAGGCGTGGAATGCGTCATCGTCGCACCGGATCCCACGGTGCGCGGCGGTACGTCCAACCCGTGGACGCTGCGAAAGAACCTGCGCATCAACGACATCGCGATGGAGAACCGGCTGCCGGTGATCGGCCTGGTCGAATCCGGCGGCGCCGACCTGCCCACGCAGAAGGAAGTTTTCGTGCCGGGCGGGCGGATGTTCCGTGACCTCACCCGGCTCTCGGCGGCTGGAATCCCCACCATCGCTTTGGTTTTCGGTAATTCGACCGCGGGCGGCGCCTACATTCCCGGCATGTCGGACTACACGGTGATGATCAAGGAGCGCTCCAAGGTGTTCCTCGGCGGGCCGCCGCTGGTGAAGATGGCCACCGGTGAGGAATCCGACGACGAATCCCTCGGCGGCGCCGACATGCACGCCCGGGTCTCGGGTCTCGCCGACTATCTGGCCGCCGACGAGCAGGACGCGATTCGCCTCGGCCGCTCCATCGTCAAGCGGCTCAACTGGCAGAAGAAGGGCCCGGCGCCGCGCGCGGAGGTCATCGAACCGCGGTATGACGCCGAGGAGCTGCTCGGCATCGTGCCGTCGGATCTGAAAATCCCGTTCGACCCGCGCGAGGTCATCGCCCGCATCGTGGACGGCTCCGATTTCGACGAGTTCAAGCCGCTCTACGGCAGCAGCCTGGTCACCGGCTGGGCCGAACTGCACGGCTATCCGGTCGGCATCCTCGCCAACGCGCGCGGTGTGCTGTTCTCCGAGGAGTCGCAGAAGGCGACCCAGTTCATCCAGCTGGCGAACCAGAAGAACACGCCACTGTTGTTCCTGCACAACACCACCGGCTACATGGTCGGTAAGGAGTTCGAGCAGAAGGGCATCATCAAGCACGGCGCGATGATGATCAACGCGGTCTCCAATTCGAAGGTGCCGCACATTTCGCTGCTCATGGGTGCTTCCTACGGCGCGGGTCACTACGGTATGTGCGGGCGCGCCTACGACCCGCGCTTCGTCTTCGCCTGGCCCAGTGCGAAGTCCGCGGTCATGGGTGGGGCCCAGCTGGCCGGTGTCATCTCCATCGTCGGCCGGGCCGCGGCCGAGGCGAAGGGCATGCCGTTCAACGAAGAGGCCGACGCCGGTATGCGCGCCATGGTGGAAGCGCAGATCGAGGCCGAATCGCTGCCGATGTTCATGTCCGGGCGGCTCTACGACGACGGCGTGATCGATCCGCGCGATACCCGCACGGTGTTGGGAATGGCGTTGTCCGCCATCCACAATGCCCCGATCAAGGGCGCCGAGGGCTTCGGCGTCTTCCGGATGTGAGGCGAACAATGACTGCATCGCACAGTGCTTCGGTGGATGGCGGTCGCGCGACGGGTGGGCTGGTCACCAATGTCCTGGTGGCCAACCGCGGCGAGATCGCGCGGCGTGTGTTCGCCACCTGCCGCCGGATGGGCCTCGGCACCGTCGCGGTCTACTCGGACGCGGATGCCGCCGCGCCGCATGTCGCGGAAGCCGATGCGGCCGTACGCCTTCCCGGCAATACGCCCGCGGAGACGTACCTGCGTGCTGAGCTGATCATCGAGGCCGCGCTGGCCGCCGGTGCCGACGCGGTGCACCCCGGTTATGGATTCCTCTCCGAGAACGCCGGATTCGCGAAGGCCGTGCAGGCCGCGGGCCTGACCTGGATCGGTCCGCCGGTCGAGGCGATCGAGCAGATGGGCTCCAAGGTAGCGTCCAAGAAGCTGATGGACGCCGCCGGTGTCCCGGTGCTGGCCGAACTGGATCCCGCCGAGGTCACCGACGCGCACCTGCCGGTGCTGATCAAGGCTTCCGCCGGTGGCGGTGGTCGCGGCATGCGGGTGGTGCGCGAGCTCGCCGAACTGCGACCGCAGATCGAGGCGGCCCGGCGGGAAGCCGAGTCGGCCTTCGGCGACCCGACCGTGTTCTGCGAGCGCTACCTGGAGACCGGACGCCATATCGAAGTCCAGGTGCTGGCCGACGAGCACGGCACCATCTGGTCCGTCGGTGAACGCGAGTGCTCCATCCAGCGCCGCCACCAGAAGGTTGTGGAGGAAGCGCCTTCGCCACTGGTGCAACGGATTCCGGGCATGCGCAAGCGCCTGTTCGAGGCGGCGCGGCTGGCGGCGGGCGCGATCGGGTACACCGGCGCGGGCACCGTGGAATTCCTGGCCGACGAGGCGGGTGACTTCTTCTTCCTGGAGATGAATACCCGGCTCCAAGTGGAGCATCCGGTCACCGAGTGCACCACCGGACTGGATCTGGTTCGGTGGCAGCTGGATATCGCCGCAGGCGGTCACCTCCCGGCGGAACCGCCGGTGATGCATGGGCATTCAATCGAGGTCCGGCTCTACGCCGAGGACCCGGCGCAGGATTGGCAGCCACAGAGCGGCCAGGTACACCGTCTCGCGATTCCGTTGGTGGCCAAGGAATTCGATCTGCTGAACCGTCCCGGCGTGCGACTGGACACCGGTGTCGTCGATGGATCGGTCGTCGGTGTGCACTACGACCCGATGCTGGCCAAGGTCATTTCCTACGGCGAATCCCGCGGCGAAGCAGCCCGTCTGCTGGCTGCGGCGTTGCAGCGCGCCGAGATCCACGGTCTGGTGACCAACCGCGATCTGCTGGTGCGGGTATTGCGGCATCCGGCGTTCCTCGCCGGTGACACCGACACCGCGTTCTTCGCCACCCATGGGTTGGACACGCTCGCGGCGCCGTTGGCCTCCGAGGCCGACGAAGCCCTGTCCATCGTGGCCGCGGCGCTCGCGGACGCCGCCGCCAACCGCAAGACCGCGAAGGTCGGCGGTGGCCTGCCCAGCGGTTGGCGCAACCTCCCCGCGCAGCCGCAGCGCAAGTCCTACGAGAGCCGCGTCAGCGGAATCCACGAGGTCGCTTACCGCTTCGGCCGGAGCGCGGTCACAGTCGAGGGGCATGCGGGTCTCGCCGTGCTCGAGGCCACGCCCGACCGCGTGGTGCTGGCTGTTCCCGGCGCACGCGGCGCGGTGCGCAGGCAATTCGACATTGCCCGCTACGGCGATCTGGTCTGCGTCGATTCGCCGCTGGGCCCGGTCGCGGTACGCAGACTGCCGCGCTTCAGCGATCCGGCCGACCAGGTGGCCACCGGTTCGCTGCTGGCGCCCATGCCGGGCAGCGTGATCCGGCTCGGCGCCGCGGTCGGCAGTCAGGTCGTACAAGGTCAGCCGATCCTGTGGCTGGAGGCGATGAAAATGGAGCACACCATCGCCGCACCCGCCGCCGGTGTGCTCACCGCACTCAATGTCACCGTCGGCCAGCAGGTCGACATCGGAGCCGTTCTCGCGGTGGTCGAGCCCGCGCCCGAGTCGCAGTAAATACGCCGAGGAGTAGCAATGAGTTTCATCGAAACCGAAGAGCAGAAGGCCCTGCGATCGGCGGTGGCCGCGCTGGCCGCCAAGTTCAACTACCGCGACTACGTGCTGCCCAAGGCGCGCAAGGGCGAGCCGCTCGACGAATTGTGGGACGAGGCCGGCAAACTCGGCTTCCTCGGCGTGAACCTGCCGGAGGAGTACGGCGGCGGTGGCGCCGGTATGTACGAACTCGCGCTGGTGCAGGAGGAACTCTCCGCGCAGGGTGCGGGCCTGCTGCTCATGGTGGTGTCCCCGGCCATCTGCGGCACCATCATCACCAAGTACGGCACCGACGAGCAGAAGTCGCATTGGCTGCCCAAGCTCGCCGACGGCAGCGGCAAAATGGTCTTCGGCATCACCGAGCCGGATGCCGGGTCCAACTCGCACCAGATCACCACCACCGCCCGGCGCGACGGTGACGACTGGATCCTCAACGGCCGCAAGATCTTCATCTCCGGTGTGGATCAGGCCGAGGCGGTGCTCATCGTCTCGCGCACCGAGGATCACAAGACCGGCAAACTCAAGCCGGCGCTGTTCATCGTGCCGACCGATGCCGAGGGCTTCCAGAAGACGGCCCAGGAGATGGACATCATCGAGCCGGACCATCAGTTCACCCTGTTCCTCGACGATGTCCGCCTGCCGTCGAGTGCGCTGGTGGGCAAGGAGGATGCCGCGCTCATGCAGCTGTTCGCGGGGTTGAACCCGGAACGCATCATGGGCGCCGCCATGGCCGTCGGCGGCGCGCGCTACGCCATCGATCGCGCGGTGGAATACGCGAAGGAACGCACCGTCTGGAAGACGCCGATCGGTGCGCACCAAGGCATTTCGCATCCGCTCGCGCAGGTGAAGATCGAGGTGGAACTGGCCAAGCTGATGATGCAGAAGGCCGCCACCCTCTACGACGCCGGGGACGAGATGGGTGCGGCCGAAGCCGCGAACATGGCGAAATACGCTGCGGCGGAAGCCAATATCAAGGCACTCGACCAGGCCATCCAGACCCACGGCGGCGCGGGCCTCACCCGCGACGTCGGCTTGGCCGCCATGCTCGCCGCCGCCCGGATCGGCCGGATCGCCCCGGTCAGCCGGGAAATGGTGCTCAACTTCGTCGCCCAGTTCTCGCTGGGCCTGCCGAAGTCCTACTGAGGAGGCACGATGAGCGATACCGCGCCCTTGGTGCGCTACGAACTGCGCGACGGCTTCGCGGTCCTCACCCTGGACTCGCCGCACAACCGCAACGCCCTGTCCGCCCGCTTGGTCGCCGAACTGCTGCAGGGCTTGGACCGCGCCTGGGCGGACCCGGCGGTGCGCGGCATCGTGCTTGCCCACACCGGCAACACCTTCTGCGCGGGCGCCGACCTCAGCGAGGCGAGCAATGCCGACCCGGCCGCGGCCGCCGATGAGCGCACCCGCGTCATGATCGGCGTGCTGCGCCGCCTGGTGGAAATCCCGAAGCCGGTGCTCGCGCAGATCGACGGCAATGTCCGCGCCGGTGGCATGGGCATCGTCGCCGCCTGCGATCTCGTGGTCGCGGGGCCGGGTTCCTCCTTCGCGCTGACCGAGGTGCGAATCGGGTTGGCGCCGTTCATGATCTCGCTCACCCTGCTGCCGCGCCTGGACCCGCGCGCGGCCAGCCGGTACTACCTGACCGGCGAGAAGTTCGACGCCGCCACCGCCCGCGAGATCGGGTTGGTCACCGTCACCGCCGACGATCCCGCCGCCGAGGTCGCGCGCCTGTGCGGTGAGCTCCGCAAAGGTTCGCCGCAGGGCTTGGCCGAGGCCAAGAACCTGGTCAACGGCGGCATCGTCGCGGCGTTCGACGACTCCGCGGAAGCGCTGGCCGAGCGTTCGGCGAGCTTCTTCGGCACCCCCGAGGTGCAGGAGGGCATGCTGGCCTTCCTGCAGCGCCGTCCACCGAGCTGGGCACAATAAGCCCATGGCGACACCGCACGAACCCAAGCAGGACCGCAGCCGGGCCACCCGGCAGCGGCTGCTCGAGGCGACCATCGACTGCCTGGCCGAGCGGGGCTGGGCGGCCGCCACCGTGTCGGTGGTCGCCGAACGGGCCGGGGTGTCGCGCGGCGCGGCCCAGCATCATTTCCCGACCCGGGAAGATCTGATCACCGCCGCGCTGGAGTACATGTTCGATACCAGAATGGCGCAGTCCAAGTCCGAGGCGATCGCGCTGTCCGAGGTCGCCGAGGGCTCCAGCCGCACCCAGGCCGTGGTGGCCGGTCTGGTGGACTCCTACACCACGCCCCTGTTCAAGGCGGCGCTGCAGGTGTGGACGCACGCCGCCGCCGATCCCGTGCTGCGTGAGCGAATCGTGCCGCTGGAGGCCAAGTTCGGGCGTATCGCACACCGCCGCGCCGTCGAGGCGCTGGGCGTCGATGACTCGGATCCCGTTGCGCACCACCTGGTTCAGGCAACCCTGGATCTGGCTCGCGGCCTGGGCCTGGCCGACGTGCTCACCGACGACTCCGCGCGCCGCAAGCAGATCGTCGACCAGTGGTCGGCCACCCTGCACGCCGCCCTGACGGCCTGACCTGCGCCGTCGCCGGGATGTCACACTCGTGCGCCCGGCGTCGTCTCCTCTGTGAACGCGGCACGACGCCGCGAAAGCCGAACAGCGGGAGCAGAGCATGTCGAACTCGAAGAAGATCGCGGTAGCCGGGGCGACCGGACGGTTGGGCCGCCATGTGGTGGACGTGCTGACCGAGCGGGGGCACGAGGTGGTGGCGTTCTCCCGGGCCGACGGTGTCGATATCGAAACCGGCGCGGGCCTGGCCGCGGCGCTGGACGGCGTGCGGGTTGTGATCGATGCCGCCAGCACCCCGTCCGCGGACAAGGACATCGCCACCCGGTTCTTCACCGCATCCGCGCGCAACCTGCATGCGGCGGGTCGGCAGGCAGGTGTGGAAAAGCTGGTCGCGGTGTCCATCATCGGCATCGACGATGCCGTCGGCGGCTACAACGCCGCGAAACTCGTGCACGAGCAGGTGTTGCGCGAAGGGCCGCTGCCGGTGCAGATCCTGCGCGCCGCGCAGTTCCACGAATTGGTCGAGGTGATGCTCGGCTGGGGGACGCAGGGTGCGGTGGCCCGGCTGCCGAAGATGCGGACCCAGCTGGTCGCCGCCCGCACGGTCGCCGAGGCGCTGGTGGACCTGGCGGTGCGGCCCGCGCCGGCAACCACCGGCGGGCCGCTCCCCGAAATCGCCGGTCCCCAGCCGGAAACCATGGCGGGGGCCGCCGCGCTCCTGGCGGCCGAACGTGGCCTTCGCCTCGAGGTCGAAGAGGTGAGCGATCCGGCCAACCCGGATCGCGAACAGTTCGAGGACGGCTCACTCCTGGCCGCACCGCACGCCACCCTCGGTGGCCCGACCTTCGCGGAATGGCTTGTCACACAGTGAATTCCCGTTCTATAGCCACCGTACGGCAGACCGGACAGCTTGCTGCCCAGTGAGTTTCGGACCGATCAGCAGCCCTGCGGTGCCTGACCGGCGTCCACGGCATACCAGGCCGAGCCGATCATGAACCCGACCACGCCTCCGATGATCGCGCCGGGGATAGCGCCGAACAGCAGGACCGGCACGCCCAGGATCGCACCCACCGTGCTGCCGAGCACGGCGGCGATCGCGCCCCGAAGTTCGAGGCTGTCGCCCGGCGCCATGCAGGCCGCGACGGGCGTCGCCGCCGGTGCGACCGCCTCGGCGGCCGCGACGGGCGCGGGCGGGGGTTCAGCCGAGGCGACGCCCCCGAATCCGACGATGAGCAGCACGGCGACAACGGCGCCGAGCACAGTGCAGGCCAATCTCTGGATCGTGTTCACGCAGGTCCCTGCTCGTTCGAAAGTGATTCGCGCCCCGGCAGTTCCGGGAAGCAACCCATCTTTACCCACTTTCCGCGGCGACGCTGCCTTTTCCGGATCGATCGGCGGGCTCGACGTGGGCGAACCAGGTGGCCGCCGCCGCGGCCGGCAGCACCTCTTCCAGCGCTAAATCGCCTGGCATGTAGGGAAAGAACCGTCCGGCGGGCCAGTGCCGCCGATACGGCGGCGGGTCGAGAACCAGCAGACGGACGCCCTCGACCAGTGGGATATCGGAGGGCGTGCCCTCGTTCCAGATCCACTCACCGCTGGGTGATACGAGATTGAACGAACCAACCGTCGGCACCATGCCCTCGGCGTCCCGGCACGCCGCGACCGCATCGTCGGCCGGTGCTTCACCCGCCACGTAGCCGCCGCCGATCAGCTCGTGGGCGAGCAGGGTGTGCAGCTGAAAGTTGTCGCCCATCCCCGACATTCGCATCCGGTACGCCGTGCCGGTCTCGCGGTGCAGGACAACCAGCGGTTCGTCGTCCAGGACGCGCAGCACATAGTCGAGGCATTTGTTCCAGCGGCCGGAGACCTCGGCGAAGCTGTCGTGCCGCTCCTGGAGCAGGGCGCGGATAGGGCCCAGGCGCTTGCGGACCGCCGGTCGTTGCAGCATGGCGAGGCCCGAGCGCTCCCAGTCCGGCTGCGTCCACCAGGCCATGACGTGCACCGGGTCGAACACCTCGAACAGCTCGGTGAACGGGACCTCCACCTCCTCTTCCGGATCCGGCAGGTCGATGTCCATGATCTCGGACCACTGCCGCGCGAACGTCGCGGCGTGCTCCAGATTCCGCGCCAGGTTCGCCAGCACGCGGGGCGCGCAGGCCACCGGGTCGGCGCCGTATTCGACGCACGCGCCGATCAGGACAGCGAGCTGGCCGCGTGCCAGCGGTGGCACCTCGTTGAGGATGGCGACCAGCGGATTCGCGGCCTGAGTCAGCTCCGCGGGTGTCGCATCCTGATACGCCGTCCGCATACGCTGGTCCGCGGCGGCCATGTCCGCGCCTACTCCGCCGCGTACCGCGTCGATGAAATCGTTTACGGCAGTGTGGAATCCGCCGGTAACCCCGTTCACCAGCGACACGGTATCGGCTCGGCCGGAGCATGTCGACCGGTGTCAGCGGGGGGCGGTCAGGTCGTAGAGCAGGACGCCGTCGACCTCGGTACCGGTGAAGTGTTCCCGCACCCACTGCGTGATCTGCGCCGAGACGCCCGCGCCGCCGCCGGGTCCGCGACTGTCACCGCCGATGAAGTAGTGGATCTTCCCCTGGGCGACATACTCCCGGAACTGCTCCAGCGTCGGCGCGGGGTCGCTGCCGTTGAAGCCGCCGATCGGCAGCACCGGAAGTTCCGTGGCCAGCTGGTAGCCCGCGGCGCTCTGCGCTCCGATGGTCGCCGCCACCCAGGTGTAGCCGGCGCTGCCCCGCTCCAGCAGCGCGGTGACCTGCGCGCTGGGCGTCCCGGCGCCGAGCAGTCCGCTGGGGCCGCCCTCGCGTCCCGTCGCTCGGCCGTCGGGTCCGTCGATCCGCACGGCGGTGCCCGGGGCCAGTTCGAGCATGCCTTCCGGGCCACCCATCATGCGCATGCCGCCGCGTCCGCCCACGTTCGGACCCGCGGTCGGAATCGAGCCCTGATGGGCGGACGCGATCGTGTCGACGCTGTAGGCGACCGGTCCGGCCAGCCCGGCGAACGCGGCGACCAGCGCGGTGACCAGCGCGAGCTTGCGTGGTGCGGGGAAAGCGACGGCGAGTGTGGCGAGGATGCCGGCCGCGAGCACCGCCCAGCGCAGCCACGGCACGAAACTCGCACTGCGGGACAGTAATACCCACGCCGTCGCGGTGGTCAGTCCGAGGGCGGCGGCCAGCGTGAGGCGCGCCCAGAGCCGCTCGCGGACCCGCCACAGCTGGGTCGCGCCCGCCCCCACCAGTGCGGCTACGGCCGGCGCCAGTGCCACCGTGTAGTACTCGTGGAAAATGCCCGCCATATAGCTGAACACCAACCCGGTCACCAGCAGCCAGCCGCCCCAGAGGATCAGCGCCGCTCGGCGGCCGTCCGTACGGGTAGCCTTGCCGCGCAACAGGATTCCGGCGGCCAACCCGACCAGGGCGGCCGGGAGCAACCAGGCGATCTGCCCGCCCTGCGCGGCCTCGAACATCCGGGTGATGCCGGTGCTGCCCCACATGCCGTTGCCGCCGGGCGGCAGCTCCGTACCACCGCCGCCGACGCTGCCGACCTCGTTGCCGTTCAACCGCCCGAGCCCGTTGTAGCCGAGGGTCAGCTCCAGAATCGAATTGTGCTGCGACCCACCGATCCACGGTCGCGCCGAGGCCGGCCACAGCTCGACCGCCACGATCATGGACGCACCGGCGGCCAGCAGCTGCAGGACGCGCTTGCCGAGCCGCGGCGGGCCCGCGATCAGGTAGGTGAGCGCCAAGGCCGGGACTACCAGCAGCACCTGCAATTGTTTGGTGAGAAAGCCGAAGCCGATCAACGCGCCGGTCAGCACCAGCCAGCGGGTCCGCCCGTCCGCGACCGCGCGGGTCATCGCCCAGGCCGCCGCGACCATCAGGAACACGAGCAACGCTTCGGGATTGTTGAACCGGAACATCAGTGCGGCAACCGGGGTTACGGCCAGGACCAGACCCGCGAGCAGTCCC
Source organism: Nocardia goodfellowii (assembly GCF_017875645.1). Lineage (NCBI taxonomy): Bacteria > Bacillati > Actinomycetota > Actinomycetes > Mycobacteriales > Nocardiaceae > Nocardia > Nocardia goodfellowii. The sequence continues at coordinate 1,752,213 of NZ_JAGGMR010000001.1, forward strand.
GCGGCGGGGCCGAAGGGCCGGCGCACGGTCGCCCACAGCAGCGCCACCGAGGCGACGCCCAGCAGCACCTCCGGCACGAGGATGCTCCAGCTGTTCAGGCCGAACGCGCGCACCGACAGTTCCATCAGCCACAGCGCGGCGGGCGGCTTGTCCACCGTGATCGAGTTCGCGGCGTCCGAGGAGCCGAAGAAGAAGGCCGTCCAGGATTGCGAACCGGCTTGTACCGCAGCGGAATAGAACGAGTTGGCCCAGCCGTTGGCGCTCAGGTTGCAGAGATAGCCGATCAGCGTGCCGAGCACGAGGAGCGCCAAAGCCGGTAGCTCCCAGCGAGGCCGGCGCTCGAGCGATATCGGGCCACGCCGGGCCGTGGGCGGGGTCACCGGTCGGTCTCCTTGCTGAGGGCCGGTCGCGCCACGCCAACAGCGCTCGGTCCGGTGAAAACTGTCATGGGCCCGGCGGAGATCCGGGCCGGTCGTTGAGCGGCACACGCTACTTCGGCGTTGTCGGCCGCAGGTGCCGCGGCGTCGAACCGGGCGGTGCCCGCGTTGTTCCGGAACACCCAGCGCAGCCCGAGGAAACGGATCGACGTCGCCAGCAGATTCGCGAGCACCAGAACGAACAACTCCAATTGGATCGGCGCCGTCGCTGCCCAGTGCCGCAGCGCGAACAGCGATCCACTGGTCAGCGTCAAGCCGATGCCGAAGATCAGCAACCCGTGGAACTGGTGCCTGACCACGTTGGTCGTGCCGCGCACACCGAAGGTGAAGGCCCGATTGGCGGCCGTGTTGCCGATGGCGGTCACCAGCAGCGCGACGAAGTTCGACATCTGCGAGCCCGTAATCGGTTGTAGCGCAAGGTAGAGCGCCAGATAGGCGACTGTGCTGAGCACCCCGACGAGGGTGAACCGAACCAGCTGTCCGATCATGCCCGGCGGCACTCCGGGCACCAGTGGTTCACGGCCCACCGATCGGCGCAGTTCGTCGAGCGGTAGCGCGCCGGTCGCCAGTGCCCGGCCCAAGCGTCCGATGCCGAGCAGATCTTTGCGCGCGGTGTCGAAGAGTTCGACCCGGCTGTCCGGATCGTCGATCCAGTCGACCGGCACCTCGTGGATCCGCAGCCCGGCCCGTTCGGCCAGCACGAGCAGTTCGGTGTCGAAGAACCATTCCCCGTCCCGCACCAGCGGGAGCAGCTTGCGCGCCACGTCGGTGCGGATCGCCTTGAATCCGCACTGCGCGTCCGAAAAACGTGCCCGCAGCGTGGTTCGCAACAGCAGGTTGTACGACCGCGAGAGGAACTCGCGCTTGGGCCCGCGCACCACCCGCGCCGCCGAACTGAGCCGGGTGCCGATCGCGAGGTCGGAGTGCCCGGACACCAGCGGCGCCACCAGCGGGAGCAAGGCGTTCAGGTCGGTGGACAGGTCGACATCCATATAGGCGACCACGGCCGCGTCGGAGTCCGCCCACACGGTGCGCAGCGCCCGGCCCCGCCCCTTGGCCGCGAGGTGCACGACCCGGACCGCAGTCAGTTCGCTGCCGAGTAACTCAGCTACCTGCAAGGTGTCGTCGGTACTGGCGTTGTCGGCGATGGTGATGCGGGCCGGGAACGGGAATCCGTCGCGCAGGTGGGCGTGCAGTCTGCGCACGCAGCCGCCTAGATCGGCCTCTTCGTTGTAGACGGGAATGACGATATCCAGCACGGGCCTGATCGCCGTCGGCTGCGCGGGTGGCGTAGCGGTCGCGGTATCGCGAGTGGGCACAGTGGTCATGGCGACCACGGTCGCCAACCCCGCTGGTGCCCGGCTGGGTCCCGGCTGTGAGGTTGCTGGGACCCGCTGGGTCTACTTCGACCGGTGCACTCGCAGGACGCTGTCGGTGCGTACGCCGGTCGTACCGTCCGGGGCGGTCCACTCCCGCTCGACCTCGTCCTTGGTCTGCACCTGCCACTCGCCCGGCACGCCGGCGATCGCGTCGAGCATCTCCTCCAGGGTCGGGAAGTGCACGTCGTGGTGGTGCTCGTGCTGGTTCGAAGCCCAGCCCGCGTGGCTGCCGATCAGCAGCGCACCCCCCGGCGCGACCGCCGCGGCCGCGCGGCGCAGGATCTGGTTCCGTTCCCCTTCCACCTCGACCGGGGAGTGCAGGAACTGCGCCGACACCAGATCGAAGGTGCCTTCCGGAAATGATTGCGCCAGATCATGTTTCACCCAGGTGATGCGGTCGCCGACCCCGGCCGCCTCGGCATGGCCGGCGGCGCGCCCGAGCGCGGTCGCGGAGATATCGGCGGCGGTGACCGTCCAGCCGCGCTGCGCCAGCCAGATCGCGTCACCGCCTTCACCGGAGCCGAGATCGAGTGCGGTACCCGGGGTGAGATCGATGGCTTCCCGCACCAGCAAGGGGTTGGGATTGCCGGTCCAGATCTGGTCGCGCTCCTGGTAGAAGGCTTCCCAGAAGTCCTGTGCGGACTGGGAGGCACTGGTGTCGGCCATGCGGGTCTCCTATCACCGGGGGTTCGTCGGCGTGCCCGGCCATGTTGCGCCCGCGCGCGGTTCAGCGCCACTATTCTTGCCGTTTCGGCAACGGCGGCCGAGGCTGGAGCGCCGGGTTCAGCCCCCTCGGCCGCCGCCGTAGCGTACGGTCGTGCCAACGGGACCGTTCAGGTCTCCAAGCGAAGGACACGCATGTCCGATAAATCTCCGCGCAGCGCCATGTCCAAGAAATCCGGGAAGTCCCTGAAGGAAAAGCGAGCGGAGAAGCGGTCCAAGACTGCCGATCCCGTATTCGAAGTGACGCCGAAGAAGCGGTAGTACTCCGCCCGGTGCCGAGTCCTTGCTTGGTACGGTCGCTTTCGTGAGACAGCGCGGGCAGCAGCGTGGCGACCGGGCCGATGGCACCGCTCCGGCGGCGCCCAAGCGTGTCGACGCTCGTACCGAACGGTGGCGCGCGCACCGGCTGAAGGTGCGCGCGGAATTCGTCGACGCGGCCTTCCGGGCGCTCGCCGAGTTCGGCCCCGAAGTCAGCATGGGCGATATCGCCAAGGCGGCCGGTGCGGCGAAACCCAAGCTGTACCGGCATTTCGAGGACAAGACCGACCTCTACAACGCCATTGTCGACCGGGTCCGGGACATACTCTGGGACCGGATCGTCGCCAGCGTCGACCTCACCCACGATTCGGCGCGCGAGCTGGTGCGCCGCGGGGCGGCCGAATACGTGCTGGTGGTGACCGAGCACCCCAACGTCTTCCGATTCATGCTGCACAGCCACTTCACCCAGCAGGCCGACGAATCCGAGCGGGCGCTGCAATCCGCGCGGCAGTCGGCCCGGCGGGCCGCGGAAATGTTCGCGGGGCTGCTGGACGACCGGATCGAGGTGGCCCGCCTCGAACTCGTCACCTATTCGATCTTCGGCGCGGTCGCCTCCGCCACCGACTGGTGGATCGGCGCCAACCGCCTACAGGACCCGGCCCTGCCGATCGAGGATTTCGTCGCCTACCTCGCCGAGAGCATCTCCGCCCTCGCCGAGGCCAACGCGCGCATGAACGGCATCCCGATCCACGCCGATCGGCCCCTGCATCGAGCGTTCTCCGCCGAGTAGCTCACTCTCACAACCACTTCCGGGTCACGCCTCCACCACGCGTCCGCGGGCATTGCGCTCGCGTTGCCAGCGCCACGCGAACTCACCGGGCTGCGGGGCCGGACCCGGCAGTTCGTTCTCGGTTCGGGGTACCGCGATCCCCGCGATCAGCATGGCCAGGGTGCGCCTGCGCAGCTGCGCGGTGCGCTTCGTGTCCGGCATGCTGATCGCCGAACAGGCTTCCAGCACCAAACCGAGGTCTTGCGCGTTCACCTCCGGGCGTAACCGCCCCGACTCGTGTGCCCGGCGTACCAGTTCCGCGGTGACCTCGCCGGAGTGCGTGACATCGGGCAGCATCGCCTCGTCGGGGGTGAAGGTGCCGGCCAGATGCACGGTCAGGGAATGCACATCGGCGTCGACGACTCGTTCCAGGAAACCGACCAGCGCCTGCCAGCCATCCGAATCCGCCAGCGCGGCATCGGCTTCGGCGTTGTAGCGGCGTAACCCGTCGTGGCAGAGCTTGCGTAAGAGCGCGTCTTTGCTCGGATAGCGGCGATACAGGGCGCTGATGCCTACGCCCGCGCGGGTGGCGACGGCGGCGATGGGGGCGGTCGCGTCGGCGAGGAACACCGCGCGCGCCGCTTCCAGGATGAGTCCGTCGTTGCGCGCGGCCTGTGCTTTGCGTCCGGGCAGACCCTTCGGAGCCGGGTTTTCGGATGACTTGGGCATGGTTTCAGGATAGCACTTGAAACGGAATGATCCGTTCTGCTACATTGAGATCAGAACGAAGCATTCCGTTTCAAAAGGAGCAACCGATGAGCACCACCATCACCCCCTTCCACATCGCCATCGACCAGGCCGATCTCGACGACCTGGCGGCACGGCTGGAGCGCACCCGCTGGGCCGATCAGATTCCGGGTTCGGGCGACGCCTACGGCGTGAGTGTGGATCGGGTACGGCACCTGGTGGACTACTGGCGGGGCGGTTTCGATTGGCGCAAGGTCGAGCAGCAGCTCAACGCCTACCCGCAGTTCACCACCGAGATCGACGGGCAGAACATCCACTTCGTGCACGTGAAGTCGCGGAGGGACAACAGCTTCCCGCTGATTCTCACGCACGGCTGGCCGGGCACCTTCGTCGAATTCCTCGGCGTCATCGAACCGTTGACCGCCGCTGGATTCGACCTCGTCATCCCCTCGGTCCCCGGATACGGATTCTCCGGCGTGACAACGGAATCCGGCTGGAACGATCAGCGCATCGCGAAGGCGTGGGCCGAACTGATGTCCCGGCTCGGGTATGCGAAGTACGGTGCGGTCGGCAACGACGGCGGTGCGCAGATTTCCCCGGAGCTCGGCCGTGTCGCCCCGGAAAACGTGGTGGGCGTGCATGTTTCGCAGGTGTACTCGTTCCCCTCGGGCGACCCGAGTGAAATGGCCGACCTCACCGCCGACGAGCAGCAGTCGCTGGCCACCCTGGACTGGTTCGTCAAGAACAAGATGGGCTTCAACATCCTGCAGTCGCAGCAGCCGCAGACGCTGGCGCACGCACTCATGGATTCCCCGACCGGTCTGCTCGGCTGGAACAGCCAGCTGCTCGGTCCGGATCTGGACGACGACTTCGTGCTCACGAATATCGCGATCCACTGGCTGACCGGCACCGCGGGTTCGGCGATCCGGCACTACTTCGAGAAGGCGCAGGCTGAGCAGCCCACCGAGCCGACCACGGTGCCGCTGGCGCTGTCCGGATCGACGGGCGATTTCCACGGCATCCGGCGCTTCGCCGACCGCGATCACCGCAACATCGTGTCGTGGCGGACGCACGACGTGTTCACCCACTACCTGCACCACGTCGCGCCGGAGTTGATGGCGCAGGAGATCACCGAGTTCTTCGCGCAGTACCGCTAGACAGTCGCTTATGTAACCGAGACTCCGGACCATGGTTCGTCTCGTTCTCCGCTGATGTACTTAGTCCATCAGCAGCACAACAGCTTTCATCACAAGGAGAATCGAAATGCGAATCGCAGTCTTCGGAGCCACCGGAACCGTCGGCCGGGTCGTCGTCGAGCAGGCGCTGGCCCAGGGCCACGAGGTCACCGCGTTCACCCGCAACGCTGCCGGCGTCGGCCGGCAGCACGAGCGGCTGCGCGTGGTGGAAGGCGATGTGTTCGACTCGAACTCGGTCGAGCGGGCGGTCGCCGGGCAGGACGCGGCGATCATCGCCCTCGGTGACGACCGCAAGGGCCAGGTGCGCTTCGGCGGCACCAAGTCGGTCATCGAGGCGATGAACCGGACCGGGGTCAAGCGCCTGATCGTGCAGTCCAGTCTGGGTGTCGGCGACAGCCGGCCGAACCTGAACTTCCTGTGGAAGTACATCATTTTCGGGATCGTGCTGCGCAAGGCCTACGCCGACCACGGCCGGCAGGAGGAGTTGGTGCGGGCCAGCGACCTGGACTGGACCATCGTGCGGCCCGCCGCCTTCACCGACGGACCGCGCACCGGCGCCTACCGGCGCGGTTTCGGACCGGACGAGCAGGGTCTGCGGCTGAAGATCGCCCGCGCCGATATCGCGGAGTTCTACCTCGAGCAACTCACCGACCCGGCCTACGTGCGCCGCGCCGTGAGCATCTCGAACTGAGCGCGACGGCCATGCCCGAGTTCGCCACGCCCTCAGGCGTGCTCGTACAACTCGCCCCAAGCCGGGAACGGATCCGGGAGCGTCCGCCAGAGGTCGCGTCCCGCGGTGAATTCGGCATCCGTCAGCAGAGCGGTATCGAGCAGCTCGCGTATCCGGTCACCGTCGAGCTTGACGCCGATGAGCACGATCTCCTGTCCCGCGGGTACTCCCAGCGACGACCACCAGGCGGCGGGCTCGAAGGTCAGGTTCGGCCCCGCCTGCGACCACACCGCGGCGAGGTCGGGGCGACTCGCTATCCAGCAGAAACCCTTGCTGCGCAACATCCCTCGCAGCTGTTCGAGCGCCGCGGCCAGTCGCTCCGGGTGGAACGGCCGATCGGCGGTGTAGGTGATGCTGCGAATCCCGTATTCCTCCGTCTCCGGGACATGCCCGCCCGCGAGTTCTTCGGCCCAGCCGTCGGACTCGGCCGCGACCGCCGGGTTGTAGCGGCCGGTCTCCAGCACCTCGGCGAGATCCACCACGCCCTTGGTGGCGCGCAGTACGTGCGCCCGCGGGTTGAGCCGCCGGACCGTGGCTTCCACGGTTCCGGCGGCGTTCGCGCTCACCAGATCGGTCTTGCTGATCACCAGGACGTCGGCGAATTCCACCTGATCGACCAGCAAGTCCGCGATGGAGCGCTCGTCGCCCGCGCCGGCCGCCAGGTCCCGAGCGGCCAGGGCCTCGCCGCGCACCACTTCCGCGAGGAACGTCGAGGCGTCGACCACGGTCACCATGGTGTCCAGCCGGGCGACATCGCCGAGGGAGGAGCCGTCCTCGAATTCCCAGTCGAAAGTCGCGGCCACGGGCATCGGCTCGGAGATGCCGGTCGACTCGATGACCAGCTGGTCGAATCGGCCTTCCCGAGCGAGCCGGGCCACGGCTTCCATCAGGTCCTCGCGCAGCGTGCAGCAGATGCATCCGTTGGTGAGTTCGACCAGCTTCTCCTCGGTCCGATCGAGGTGCCCCTGGCCCGCGATCAGCGCCGCGTCGATGTTCACCTCGCTCATGTCGTTGACGATCACCGCGACCCGCCGCCCCTCCCGGTTCGCGAGGATGTGATCGAGCAGCGTGGTCTTGCCCGCGCCGAGGAAGCCGGACAGCACGGTGACGGGCAGGCGGGCGTCGAAAGATGTGGTCATAGCGTTAATGATAATCGTTTTCATTTGCGCGACCGCATGCGGGCAGGAAGCGGCGAAAATCGGGGGACGCGGGGGTGTTGGTCGTGACATCTGGTCGTAGGGTCTGAGACGTGCTGAAATTTCTGCCGATTCCCGCCGACGGGCAGACCCCTGTTCGAGTCCTCACCATCGCGGGCACCGACTCCGGCGGCGGCGCCGGAATCCAAGCCGATTCCCGGACCATGGCACTGTGCGGTGTGCACGCCTGCGTCGCCGTGGCCGCGGTGACGGTGCAGAACTCGGTGGGCGTCAGCGGCTTCCACGAGATCCCCCCGAATATCGTTGCGGGCCAGGTGCGCTCGGTGGTCGAGGACATCGGTATCGGCGCGGCCAAAACCGGCATGCTGGCGTCCACGGCCATTATCGAGGCGGTCGCGGAGGTGTGCCGGGAGGTCGGCATCGGCCGCGACGGTTCCATCCCGCTGGTGGTCGACCCGGTCGCGGCCTCCATGCACGGCGACCCGCTGCTGCACGAATCGGCGTTGGACGCGGTGCGGCACACGCTGTTCCCGCTGGCCACCGTGGTCACCCCGAACCTGGATGAGGTCCGGTTGCTCACCGGTGTGGCTGTGGTGGACGACGGCAGCGCCCGCCGCGCGGCCGAAGCCCTGCACGCGCTCGGCCCGCGCTGGGCCATCGTCAAAGGCGGTCACCTGCGCACCTCGGAATACAGCACGGACCTGCTCTTCGACGGTGACCGGTTCCTCGAATTCAGCGCGCCGCGCATCAAGACCGGCAACGATCACGGCGGCGGCGACACCATGGCCGCGGCCATCGCGTGCGCCCTCGCCAACGGCTACCCGGTGCCCGAGGCGGTGGAGTTCGCCAAGGAGTGGACCCGCCGCTGCCTCGAAGCCTCCTACGACCTGGGTGCGGGCCACGGCCCGGTGTCCCCGCTCTGGCGCCTGAACTACGCCTGAGCTCAGGGTTTTCCGAAGGCGAGCGCACCGCTCGTGCCGCCCGGCGGCTGATCGAGCAGCACATCCGCTAGTCCCTGCGTGGGTAACTTGATGTTTGCCGTAACCCGGTCAATGCTGGCTCGGACGCATTCGGTCTAGGGAAGGATCGACGTGACGGCGGATTTGCCCGAGCGCAACTTCGGGGTCATACGGTGGGTGATGCTCGCCGTGCTGTGTGCGAGCCTGCTGCTGGTGGCCATGGATGCCACCATCCTCAATGTCGCCCTGCCCTCGCTGATCGACGACCTGCACGTCGGTCAGCTGGAGCAGTTGTGGATCATCGACGTCTACGGCCTGGTGCTCGGCGGCCTGCTCATCACCACCGGCGCGGTCGGCGACCGGGTGGGCCGGAAGCTGTTGTTTCTCAGCGGGTTTCTGCTCTTCGGCATCGCCTCGGTAGTGGCTGCCACCGCGCAGAGCGCCGGCCAGTTGATCGCCGGCCGGGTGCTGCTGGCCCTGGGCGGCGCCATGGTGATGCCCTCGACGCTCTCGCTGATCCGCAATATTTTCGCCGATCCGAAGGAACGCACCCTCGCCATCGGTATCTGGGCGGCGGTGGCGGGTGCGGGCGCCACCATCGGCCCGATCGTGGGCGGGCTCCTGGTCGAGGATTTCGGCTGGGCGTCGGCATTCTGGCTGAATGTGCCCGTCGTGCTGGTCACCGTCGGCGCGGGCGTGTGGTTATTGCCCGAATATCGGTCTCCGCAATCGGGTGTGCTGGATTGGCTCTCGGCCGCCCTGTCGATCGCCGGAATCGTCGGGCTGGCCTGGGGTATCAAACACATCGCGAAAGGGTCGGCGGGCGGGCTGGATTGGGCTGTTTTCCTGCTCGGTCTGCTTTTCCTGGCCTGGTTCGCGCGACGGCAGCTCACCGCCGCCGACCCGCTGCTGGATGTCCGGCTGTTCCGCAACGGGCCGTTCCTGGCCGCCGCGCTGGCCACCCTGCTGGCCATGCTCGCCATCGGCGCCGCCCTGTTCCTGATTTCCCTGTGGCTGCAATACATTCACGGTTATTCGCCGTCCCAGGCCGGCCTGCGAACCATGCCGTCGGCCGTCACCCTGCTCGCGGCGTCGCTGGCCACCCCGTGGCTGATGCAGCGCGTCGGCGTGCGCGGCGTGCTCGCGATCGGGCTCGGCGCGCTCGCTCTCGGCTTCCTCGGCCTGGCGCTGAGCCCGGAACCGACGACCTACCCGGTGGTGGCGCTGGTGCTGGCCACGTTCGGGCTCGGTGACGGGCTCGCGGTCACGGCCGCCGCCGCGGTCCTGGTCTCCGCGGTACCGCCGGAACGAGCCGGGCAAGCGGGTGCTGTCTCCGAAACCAACTACGAACTCGGCATGGGTCTGGGCGTGGCGCTGCTCGGCAGTATCCACGCCCGCATATTCAGCGAGAATATGACCGAGATCCCGCTGCACGGTGATTTGCTCGAACAAGCGCGGGGGTCGGTGGGCGGCGCGGTCGAGGTCGCCTCGGAATTGGATCCGGCCGCGCGCGCCCAAGTGCTCACCGAAACCGGCCACGCCTTCGATGTGGCGCTGACCATCACCTCCTATATTTCGGCGGCGATCGTCGCGGGGGTGGCGGTAATCGCGGTATGGCTGGTCCCGCGCGGTTTCCGGATCACCGGTAATCACTGATGTGTAATTCTCTCGGTTGGAATACAAATAATGCCGAATTGTTTCCGCATGCCATTTGATCCCTGATTGAATAGCCAATGTTCCGGCCGATTAATACGAATGGGGGAGACCGAATTCCATTGGAGGCATGATGGCCAGCAGTGCGAACGGCAAGTCCGAACGCAAACGCAAGCCGGTCGAGGAGGCGCGGATGATCGAGCAACCGGTCGCCGAGATCGTGGATCGAATCCAGCGCAAACCGGTTCGCGTGCAGCGCATGGTCGAGAAGCCGGTGGTGGAGATTCAGGACAAGGTGATCCGGAAGCACGTCACCGTGGAACGCCGCACGCACAAGCCGGTGGTGAAGATCGTCGACAAGGTCGTCGAGGTGCCGGTGCAGCAGCTCGAGGAGCGGGTGGTCGAGAAGCCCGTGCAGAAGGTGATCCGGAAGGTCGTGCAGAAGCCGGTCATCAAGATTGTCGAGAAGGTGGTCGAGGTCCCGGTCGAGAAGATCGTCTACAAGGTGGTGCGGCGCCCGGTGGAGAAGGTCGTCACCGTCTACGAGGACGAGCCGGTCATCAAGATCGTCAAGGTGCCGCGCACGGTGGTGCACGAGAAGGTGGTGGTCAAGCCGGTCACCAAGGTGGTCACCAAGACCGTCGACAAGGTGGTCGAGAAGCCGAAGGTCGTGCAGCGGACGGTGGACAAGACGGTGAACTGGGAAGTCGACAAGGTGGTCGAGAAGCCCCGGATCAAGGAGAAGACCATCACCAAGAATGTCGATTGGGTGGTCGAGAAGGTGATCGAGCAGCCGAAGATCCGCGCGAAGGTCACCCGGGTTCCGGTGCGGAAGCCGACGCGCGCTGTGCGCGAAAAGACCGTGCCGATCCAGCAGACGGTGCCGCGCGTTGCCACCCCCGCGGTGGAACAGGCGGTGGAGCCGATGGTCGGCATCGGTAGCCGGCCAGCCAGGCGTCGCGCGGGTGAACTCGTGGCCGGCGCACCGGGCGCCGAACGCCGTTGGGGCGGCGCCGACCGGCCCGACGAGAACGGCCCGCCGCAACGCTGACCCCTCGGACAGCGGTGACGGTTTCGGCGCCCCTCGGAATCGTCACCGCCCCACCGGCCACCCGCCCGGGGGAGAAATGCCACCGGAGATGTCACTCGTCTCCGGTGGCATTTCGGGGGTCAGGACACGATCGGCAGATACACCTTGGCGCCCGCGTCGGCGAACTCCGCCGACTTCTCGGCCATGCCGGCCTCGATCGCCTCGACATCGGTAAGCCCTTGCCGCTCAGCGTATTCCCGCACATCGGCGGAGATGCGCATGGAGCAGAACTTCGGCCCGCACATGGAGCAGAAGTGTGCGGTCTTGGCGGGCTCCGCGGGCATGGTCTCGTCGTGGTACTCGCGCGCGGTGTCCGGATCCAGCGACAGCGCGAACTGGTCGCGCCAGCGGAATTCGAAACGGGCCTTGGACAATTCGTTGTCCCGGTCCTGGGCGTGCGGGTGCGCCTTGGCCAGATCCGCGGCATGCGCGGCGATCTTGTAGGTGATCACGCCGACCTTCACGTCATCCCGATTGGGCAGTCCCAGATGCTCTTTCGGGGTGACGTAGCAGAGCATCGCGGTGCCCGCCTGCGCGATGATGGCCGCGCCGATGGCCGAGGTGATGTGGTCGTAGGCCGGTGCGATATCGGTGGCGAGCGGGCCCAGGGTGTAGAACGGGGCCTCCTCGCAGAGCTCCTCCTCCAGACGCACGTTCTCCACGATCTTGTGCATCGGCACGTGGCCGGGGCCCTCGATCATCACCTGCACGCCATGGGATTTCGCGATCTTGGTGAGTTCGCCCAGGGTGCGCAGCTCGGCGAACTGCGCCTCGTCGTTGGCGTCGGCGATGGAACCGGGGCGCAGGCCGTCACCGAGGGAGAAGGTGATGTCGTAGCGCGCGAGGATCTCGCAGAGTTCCTCGAAGTGCGTGTACAGGAACGATTCCTGGTGGTGCGCCAGACACCACGCGGCCATGATGGATCCGCCCCGCGAGACGATGCCGGTGACGCGCTTGGCGGTCAGCGGTATGTAGCGCAGCAGCACACCGGCGTGCACGGTCATGTAGTCCACACCCTGCTCGGCCTGCTCGATCACGGTGTCGCGGTAGATCTCCCAGGTGAGCTGGGTCGGATCGCCGTTCACCTTCTCCAGCGCCTGGTAGATCGGCACGGTGCCGACCGGGACGGGGGAGTTGCGCAGGATCCATTCGCGGGTTTCGTGGATGTTCTTGCCGGTGGACAGATCCATGATGGTGTCCGCGCCCCAGCGGGTCGCCCACACCATCTTCTCCACCTCTTCGGCGATCGAGGAGGACACCGCGGAGTTGCCGATATTGGCGTTGATTTTCACCAGGAACTTCTTGCCGATGATGGTCGGCTCGAGCTCGGGATGGTTGTGGTTGGCCGGGATCACCGCGCGGCCCGCGGCGACCTCCGCGCGCACCAGCTCCGCCGAAACCCCTTCGCGCGCGGCGATGAAACGCATCTCCGGCGTGATGATGCCCTGCCGTGCCCAGGCCAGCTGGGTGCGCGGCCCCTCGACGTCCGGCTTGGTCCAGGCGTCGCGTAGCTTCGCGAGCCCCGCCTCCAGATCGATGGCGGCGTTGTCGTCGGTGTACGGACCGGAGGTGTCGTACACATCGAAGTGCTCACCGTTGGTGAGGTTGATGCGGCGCACCGGAATTCGGAGTTCGTCGACTTCGATGTAGTGCTTGACGCTGCCTTCGATCGGGCCCGTGGTAACGGTGTCGACAGTGTCGGACGTGGCTTGTTTGCCCATGTGGATCTCTCCCTACGCCGGCATTACCCGGTCAGGTTCATACGGTCGACGGCCCTGAACGCCCGGAATGGGCTAGCCGTCCTCTCAGCCCGCTGGTGCGAGCCCCCGTTCGGTGTGAAATTTTCCGCCCGACCATACCTGTCCGCTACCGTCCGGCACGCACCGAATGCCGTAATCCGGTGCTTCCGCACAACCGGGCGGGCCTGTCGCCCGCCCGCGCTCGGTCGATCCTCCGGGCTTTCAGCTGACCTTGCCCTCGTAGGCGTCGCGCATGGCCTGGACGTCGATCTTGCGCATACCGAGCATGGCCTTCATGGCGCGGTTGACGGCTTCCTTGTCGCCGACCATGAGCGCGTTCGCTTCGGCGGGCCAGACCTGCCATGGCACGCCGTACTTGTCGTTGAGCCATCCGCATTCGATTTCCTGGCCGCCGTCGGCGAGCAGCGCCGCCCAGAGGCGGTCGACCTCGGCCTGGCTGTCACAGTTGATCAACAACGACATAGCGTGCGAGTAGTGGTAGTCACCGCCGCCGTTGATAGCGGTGAACTGCTGCCCGCCGAGTTCGAAGTCGACGGTCATGACGAGGTCGGCTTCGCGCGGCCCGGCCTCGGAGTAGTGCTGCACGTTGGTGATCTTCGAATCGGGAAAGAGCGAACAGTAGAACTCGGCGGCTTCCTCGGCCTGGGTGTCGTACCAGAGATTCGTGACGATTTTCTGCATGACAGGGTCCTCCCGGTCTAGTGCATGGCCTGTGCCCATACCGACGATACGACGGCGCGAAATTCATCGGTCGGAAAAGACCGACCCCGGCCGGTCCGGTTCCGGTCGGGGTCAGCGGCGGCATCCGGCCGGTTCCTACCGTTCGCGCGGGCCGATCGGGAAGCCCAGTGCGCCGAAGGTGGCGTTCAGGTTGATCTCGATCTGGGTGATCAGGTCGTTGGTGTCGGCCAGCATGGAGACCGTGTTCTCGGTGCGGCAGCCGACCTGGTCGGGGGCGCCGGGCGCGAGCCGGGACTTCAGCCAGTTGAACGTGTCGGCCATGCCGAGCGAGGGCAGGGTCAGGTGCTCGCTGAGATGATCGCGCTTGTAGAGCACGGAAGCGCCTGCGGCACACCACTGCTGGGACAACCGGTCATTGGTCCACACCGGCACCGCTTCGTCGAAGACGCCCTGGTACAGGAAGATCGGCGCGGTCGGGGTGTTGCGGCCCAGTACCGTGGCGTCGAAGACTTCCTTGATTTCCGGCAGGGCCAGGAAGTCCTTGATCGGAATATCCAGCAGCCGTTGGTAATCCACGAACATCGCGGTCAGCGCATTGCGCGGGAGGCACTGCGAGTTGATCCGATCCAGCAGCCCGCGCCCCTCCGGCGTCAGGTGCCGGTAGGTGGTCTCCCGGAACGCGGGGTAGGCCTTGGACAGCGAGGCCATGCCGATACCCACCAGGCTGGAGAACATCGAGCCGTTGGTGTGTAGCAGCGAGACCACATCCGAGGTCGGCGCGCCGAGCGCAACCCCCTCGACGTTCAATTCCGGCGCATAGCTCGGCTGCATTTCGGCGGCCCAGCCCGAGCCCATGCCGCCACCGGAGTAGCCCCACATCGCGACCGGTGTGTGCACCCCGTCCAGGCCCAGCGGCTCGAACCGCTCGGCGGCCCGGATGCCGTCCAGCGTCATGTAGCCGGGTTCCTTGGCGACCGCCAGATGTCCTTGCAGCCCTTCGTAATCCGGGATGGAGACCGCCCAGCCCTGACTGATCAGCGCGGCCAGGGCGATCAGTTCACTTTGTGAATGGATGCCTTCCAGGCCTGGCAGACCCGCACCCTCTCGGAGCACGAACGAGGGTGCGCAGTCCGGGCTGGCGCTGTCGTAATAGAACTGGAGCGAGACCAGCGGCCGGGGCCGGTTCGGATCCGCGCCCGCGGGCAGGATGACGGTGCTGACCGCGACGGTGGGTTGCTCGAACAGATCGGTGGTGCGGTACATCAGCTGCCAGGAGCGCACATTCAGCGGCAGCACCGTGATCACCGCGAGCCGCACCTCCCGGGACTTGAGCACGGTGCCGGGTTCGGTGGCTTCGAAGCCCGCCGGGGCTTGATAGAACGCGTCCTGCGACGGCGGCGGCACCGCCGCGGCGGGCGCGGCGGTGACCCCGCCGGTCAGCAGCGTGGCCGCGACGGCCACGGCCACCCCCAGCGTGGCCGCGAGCGATCTGCCGCGTCTGGTCCGATCTCCGGTGAGCACTGCCACGTCTGCCTTCTTCCTGCTCGAGGTGGAGTGATTACAACAGACCATCGGGTTAGGAACAAGATGTCTTGTTGAAAGTGCGCCCGCTAATCTCGAAGTCATGACCCGCAGCAACTCCGCCGCGCGGCCGGCCCCAGCCCCGGCCCAGGCTCCGGCGCGGCGCCGGATCCGTGGTCTCGACGCCGAACAGCGCAGCGCGCAACGGCGCAGTCAACTGCTCGATTCGGCCACCGAACTGTTCGCCGCGCAAAGCTTTTCGGGTACCTCGATCGAGCAGATCTGCCAGCACGCGTTCGTCGGAACCAAGGGCTTCTACGATCACTTCGATAGCAAGGAAGCCTGCTATATCGCGCTGCTGGAACAGCTGACGGCGCAGATTCAGGATCGGGTCGCCGCGGCGGCGGCCGCGGTCGCCGACCGGCCGCGCCCGGAACGGATCGCCGCGGTCCTGACGGAGTTCGTGCACGCCATCGCCGACGATCCCCGCCTGGCCAAGGTCACCTTCGGCGAAGCGGGCGGCATTTCGCCGACCGTGGAGAAACAGCGCCGCGGCAACCGGCGCTGGGCCGCCGCCTTCCTCGAGCGGCAGTGGTCGGACGAGCCGAACCCGGACCGCGCGAGTCTGGCGTTGGCGCTCGCGACGGTCGGCGGCATGTTCGAGCTGGTCGCCGACTGGCTGCACCACCACGACGACGGGGGCGTCCCGGACGCGGTCGGCGTCTTGATCGAGGACCTCATCCGGTTCGTCGCGGCCGTCGAGGCCGGCCGGGCCGCTGTCGCTCGCTGATCAGGCGTGCTTGCCCGCGCGCGCCGCCCAGATACGGCCGCGGACTTCGCCGAGGCCGATGCGCTGGAAACCCGGGCCGGGCGCCGACGCCGTGATGACGATCTCGTCCCCGTCCTCCAGGAAGGTGCGCTTCTGGCCGTTGACCTGAATGGGTTGGGTTCCGCCCCAGGACAATTCGATGAACGAGCCGCGCTGGTCGGGATCCGGGCCGGAGATGGTGCCCGAGGCGTAGAGATCACCGGTGCGGGTGGCGGCGCCATTGGCGGTGAGGTGGGCCAGCATCTGCGCCGGTGACCAGTACATCCGGGCGTACGGCGGGTAGGAGACCGCTTCGCCGTCCCAGTGCACGGTGAGGTCGATGTCGAGACCCCACGGGTCGGGCGCCTGCAGGTAGGACAGCGGCGCCGGATCCTGCGAGGGCAGCGGGATGCGCGCGGTCTCCAGGGCGGCCAAGGGGGTTATCCACGCCGAGAGCGAGGTGGCGAAGGACTTGCCCAGGAACGGGCCGAGCGGCTGGTACTCCCAGGCCTGGATATCGCGGGCCGACCAGTCGTTGACCAGGCCGATGCCGAAGACGTGCGCCTCGAAATCCTCTATATCGATCGGCCGGCCGAGCTCGGAGCCGACGCCTACGACGAAGCCCAGCTCCGCCTCGATGTCCAGTCGCCGGGACGGACCGAAATCCGGTGTGCCCGAATCGGTCCGGCGTTGCCCGCGGGGGCGGACGATATCGGTGCCGGACACCACGACGGTGCCGGCTCGGCCGTGGTAGCCGACCGGCAGATGCCGCCAATTCGGCAGCAGCGGTTCGGCGTCCGGGCGGAACAGCCGACCGAGATTGGTGGCGTGATCGATGCTGGCGTAGAAGTCGACGTAGTCGCCCACCCGTACCGGCAGTTTCAGGTCGACCTCGGCGAGCGAGTGCACGGCCGCGGCCGGAAGATCGGTCTCGGCGAGCGTCCGCACCCGTTCGCGCACCTCGCGCCAGCGCCGGGGACCCTGTGCCAGAAAAGGATTCAGGCTCGGCTCGGCGAAGACGGAATCGTCCAGCGCCGCCGCGAGATCGATGACCGAGTCGCCCAACCGGACCCCGACCCGGTAGCCCCCGCCTGCCGGGGCGAACACGCCGTAGGGCAGGTTGTCCGGCCCGAACAGTGATTCGGGTGCCACCTCGATGCGGGTCCTCATGCCGGGCCCCGCCCCGACCAGGTCCACGCGTAAGCCGGGTCTTCGCAGGCCAGCGCGCCCTCCCCGAGTTCTAGCGGACGGAAGGTGTCGACCATGACGGCCAGCTCGTCGAAGAAGTCCAGGCCGATGCTGCGCTCGTAGGCGCCGGGCTGCGGGCCGTGCGCGTAACCGCCGGGATGCACCGACACCGAACCCTGGCCGATTCCGGATCCCTTGCGCGCCTCGTAGTTTCCGCCGCAATAGAACATGATCTCGTCGGAGTCGACATTGGAGTGGTAGTACGGCACCGGGATGGACAGCGGGTGATAATCCACCTTGCGCGGCACGAAGTTGCACACCACGAAGTTGACCCCCTCGAATGCCTGATGCACCGGCGGCGGCTGATGGATGCGCCCGGTGATCGGCTCGAAATCGGCGATATTGAAGGTGAGCGGATACAGGCAGCCGTCCCAGCCGACCACATCGAAGGGATGGGTCGCGTAGACCATCCGAGTGCCCGCGACCTGCCCGCCGGGGCGGTGCTTCACCAGCACCTCCACGTCGGTGCCGATCTCCAGCAAGGTTTCACCGGGTCCGTGCAGATCGCGCTCGCAATACGGCGAATGTTCCAGCAGCTGACCATATTTCGACAGATAGCGCTTCGGCGGCGTGATGTGGCTCGACGCTTCGATCGCGTACGCGCGCAGCGGTTCCGCGCCGGTAGGCAGCCAGCGATGCGTGGTGGCCCGGGGGATCAGCACCTGGTCGCCCGGACGTGCGCGCAAGGGCCCGAAGACCGTCTCCACGACCGCTTCGCCGGACTCGACGTAGACGAGTTCGTCGCCGATCGCGTTGCGGTACAACGGCGATGGTTTGCGCGCCGCCACGTAGGAGATGCGCACATCGGCGTTGCCGAGGACGAGTCGCCGGCCGGTCACCACGTCCGTCTCGGCCGCGGTGTCCCCGGGGAACAGCTCGTGCAGCCGCAGATGCCGGTGCCGCAGTGGATGATTCGGCGTGGTGCGCTGATCCGGCAATTCCCAGACCGTCGAGTCGACGATCGCGGGCGGCAGGCCGCGGTGATAGAGCAGCGAGGAATCTCCGGAGAAGCCCTCTTCGCCCATCAACTCCTCGTAATAGAGGTTGCCCTGCTCGTCGCGGTGCTGGGTGTGCCGCTTCGGCGGCACCGAGCCGACCTGCCGATAGAACGCCATGCCCGCATGCTAGTGCGCGGCAGCGCGAAATAAAGCGAAGTTGCCGGGTGATAGGCAGTTTGCACGGAATTACGCCGGGCGATCGGCACTGTGACCGAACAATTGCCTACCTGAAAGCCGAACTCCTTGTCATCTCACTCATTCGGCAAACCGAACTCCGCGATGACCGGCGCGTGGTCGCTGGCGCCCTTGCCTTTGCGCTCCTCGCGGTCCACGTTCGCGTCCTTGACGGTGGCGGCCAGCGCCTGCGAGGCCAGGATGAAATCGATGCGCATGCCCTCCCGGCGGGGGAAGCGCAGTTGGGTGTAATCCCAGTAGGTGTAGACGCCGGGTCCGGGCGCGAACGGTCGCATGACATCGGCGAATCCATGGTCGAGGAAGGCGTTGAAGGCATCGCGTTCCGGTTGCGAGACATGGGTCTTGCCCGCGAAGAACTCCATCGACCACACGTCCTCGTCGCGGGGCGCGATATTCCAGTCGCCGACCAGAGCGACCTTGGCCTGCGGGTCCGCGGTCAGCCAGCCGCCGGCGGTAGCGCGCAGGGCGGCCAGCCATTCCAGCTTGTAGGCGTAGTGCGGGTCGCCGAGGGTGCGGCCGTTCGGCACATACAGGCTCCATACCCGGACGCCGCCGCACGTCGCGCCCAGCGCGCGCGACTCCACCACCGGCGCGCTGATCAGCGACTCGCCGGCGTCCTTGTCGAAGCCGGGCTGACCGGGAAAGGCCAGTTCGACATCGCTCAGACCGACGCGGGAGGCGATGGCCACGCCGTTCCACTGGTTCACGCCGAGATGGGCGACCTCGTAGCCGAGTTCGTCGAACCGCTCGAACGGGAACTGATCGTCGCGGCACTTGGTTTCCTGCAGCGCGAGCACATCGATGTCCTGACGGTCCAGGAACTGCACCACCCGATCGATGCGGGAACGGACGGAGTTGACGTTCCAGGTCGCCAAACGCACGAAAAGCCTTCTTTCGGTATCGGATTCGACAGTTACCGGGGCGCCGCGTACCGGTAGTTGTGGTGCTCGAGGAATCCCAGATCCCGGTAGAGCGCGAGGGCCGCCGCGTTGTCGGCCTCGACCTGCACGTAGGCGTGGGTCGCACCGCGGGCGTGCCCCCAGCGGATCAGCTCGGCGCACACCAGCGCCCCGAGACCGTGGCGGCGGTGCGCCGCCTGCACGGCGATACAGCTGAGGCCGACCCAGCGGCGCAGGTCCGGCGCGGTCGTGACGGCGGCGCGTCCGATGGCGATCGGTTCCGGCACACCCAGCGCGGCGAAACCCAGTTTGCCGTCGTGCACGGCGGTCAGCACCTCGGGGACGGGCTGCTGCGGGACGGCCGTCAACGCGGGATTCTCGCCGCGGTAGCGGTGCAGTCGCAGCCAGGCCGCGTCTGGTTCGGTCGCCGTGCGCACCATCGGCGGGCCCTGGGGGAGAACGAAATTCTCGATATCGATGCCCAGGACGACGGTCTCGCTCCAGGTGCGCCAACCCTGGGGGACCGGTGCCAGGCGATCGGGCAGCAACAACTGGAAGGGCAGGCCGCGCTCGGCGTACCAGGCGGCGATACGCTGCAGCGTCTCCGCGGCGAGCACCGCGGGCGCACCGGAACGGCCCAGTGGCGCAGCCGAATTGGCGCGATTGGTGTATCCGTGCCCGGCGCGCAGTAGCCAGCCGTCGATCCACTCCTGTTGCACGCCCGGCCAGCCGTCGGCCGCGGCGGTTTCCAGTGCGCGGATCTCGCTGGTGCGAATCGGCCTGGGGCCCAGCGCCTTCAGCGCCACCACCTGGTCCGGTGGGACGGTAACCAGTTGTTCGGCACCGACTTTGACGGTCGGCGGCTCCAGCGACACCAGCTCGCCGATGACATCGGTCAGCGGCGGGGTGGAGCCGGGCGGCAGCTGGTAGCGCATGACCACCCGGGCGCCGAGCGGGATCGAAGGTTCAGTTGTCATCTACTCATGATTCAGTCGTCGTGGCCGAACGGATCCGGCACTGTGCCGGGCACCCAGCTGAGACCCGGTGTGCCCCAGCCCTCGCGCTTGATCGCCTTCTTCGCGGCCCGTGCGTGCCGGCCGATCAGCACGTCCACGTACAGGAATCCGTCCAGGTGGCCGACCTCGTGCTGCAGCATGCGGGCGAAGAAGCCCTTGCCCTCGATGTCGACCGGATCGCCGTGCTCGTCGGTGCCGGTGACGCGCGCCCAGTCGGCCCGTCCGGTGGGGAACTGGAAGCCGGGGACCGAGAGGCAGCCCTCATCGTCGTCGTCCGGATCCGGCATGGTCTCCGGGATCTCGGAGGTCTCCAGCACCGGGTTGATCACCGCGCCCTTGCGCCGGGTCGCGGTGCCGTCGTCGGTGATGTCGGGGCAGTCGTAGACGAACAGTCGCAGCGGGACCCCGACCTGGTTCGCGGCCAGCCCGACACCGTTGGAGACGTCGAGCGTTTCGTACATGTCCGCGATCAACTCCGCCAGTTCCTCCGGCGTCTGGGTAACCGGTTCGGTCGGGTTGTGCAGAACGGGGTCACCGACGATCACGATGGGGAGGACTGCCATGAGAAACAAGCCTAACGTGTGGGCCGGGTCATCCCGGGGCCGGAGGCCGGAGCGGGACACGCCGCTAATCCGTAGTAAACGAACACGCCGCGTTGGAGCTGAGCTACCTCCGGGCCGCGTGGTTGAATGATCCGCGACGTACAGGCACCATTTTTCGTCTGCCGCGGTGCGAGCTCAGCGTCCGGAGGCGGTAGCGGAGCGTGACCGTCAGGCGACGGGTGGGCGGGCGTCGCGAACACCGCCATAGAGACTGGAACTCGGCGAGGGAGCAAGATGGACGGCGCAGCGGCTCGGAATCTCGAGACGGTAACCGACGGGGAAAGCAGCGGCCTGAGTCGCCGCGAGCTGGACATCCTGGCCTTCGAACGGCAGTGGTGGAAGTACGCGGGCGCCAAGGAAGAGGCCATCCGTGAACTGTTCTCGCTCTCGCCGACCCGCTACTACCAGGTGCTCAACGCGGTAGTCGATCGTCCCGAAGCCCTCGCCGCCGACCCCATGCTGGTGAAGCGCCTGCGCCGGTTGCGCGCGAGCCGGCAGAAGGCCAGAGCCGCTCGCCGCCTCGGATTTCAGGTATGACACTCCCAGTTGCGTTCACCGGAGCTGAACTGCGGCTAGGGTCGTTGGCGTGAGCTCTCCCAATCCCACCTCCGGCGGGCCGCCGTTGCGCGCGCTGGCGATGGTGTTGATCGCGTTGGCCATCGTGTTCGCCGGGCTCGGTGCGATGTCGCTGTCGAATTCCGACTCCGGCACCGTGGCCGAAACGCCGTCCAGCACACCGAAACCGGTGCCGCCGGCCACCTCCGCCGCCCCGCGCACCACCGTGCCGTCCTCGGCCCCCGCGACGACCACGGACGTGACGTCCACCACCGCGCCGACCACCACCGCCCCGGTCACCACTACGCCGAGCACCACCGCGGCGGCTCCGGCCGCGACGGTGAATCGCGCTGTGCCCGTGCGGGTCCTGAACAACAGCCTGGTCGCCGGCCTGGCCGCGAACACCGCGGCGGAGCTCACCGCCAACGGCTGGACGAACGTCTCGGCCGGCAACTACGCGGGCGGCACCATCGCGAAAAGCACCGTGTACTACGGGAATACGGCCGGTGAAAAGGAAGCGGCCGTGCAGATCGCGAACGAACTGGGCGTCAGCGCCCAGCCGAAAGCGGCGGGAATCGACTCCGGCACGGGTGTGATCGTCATCTTGACGGGTAACTGACTTACAAGCACCAAGTAGTGAAGCGCGAGTGACGCGGCCCCTGCACGGTGTGACGCGGCGGGCGTGGCATCATCTTGTCCGGTAACGAACGTGTCCACCCAGCTTTACTCGTAAGATCTAACTCGGTACTCGTAAAGGAGTTCCCCCGATGGCAGTGCCTACCCACCCCGCCGACTCCGTCGGCTGCCATCCCCGGACGTCCGCGACTCGTCGTCCGTCCTGGCGGACCGTGGCCCCGGTGCTCGCGGTGGCGGTCTTCGGTCTCGCTGCCTGCACGAACAGCCAGGAATCGAGTGACGTCAAGGGAACCACGCCGCCGGTGTGGACCGGTGCGGATGCCCCGCCGCAGGGCGAGCCCGGCAAGGAAACCGGTGACGCGCACGGCAGTCAGGGTCACAAGGTCGACCTGAAGGACCCCTCGGGCGCCTCGGTCGGCACCGCGAACATCGTGCAGAGCGGGAACCACCTGCAGTTCACCATCGAGGCGCACGGCCTGAAGCCCGGCTTCCACGGTCTGCACATCCACTCCTTCGGCAAGTGCGAGCCGAACTCCGTCGCCCCGACCGGCGGCCCGGCGGGCGCCTTCCTGTCCGCGGGTGGCCACCTGCAGGTCGGCAGCGCCAACACGCACCCGGCCAGCGGCGACCTGACCTCGCTGCAGGTGCGCGCGGACGGCAACGCCAAGCTGATCACCACCACCGACGCGGTCACCATGGACGACATCAAGGGCAAGGCCCTGATGATCCATGCCGACGCGGACAACTTCGGGAACATCCCCAACCGTTATCTCCAGGCCAACGGCGCCGCTGGACCGGACCAGAACACGCTGGCGACAGGTGATGCGGGCGACCGCGTCGCCTGTGGCGTGATCCAGTAACGAAGGTGGCGACATGGCCGGGGCACCAAGCGCGAACGTACCGTTCAAAGGTTCACCCCGGCCCACGATCGGCATCGAGTGGGAGATAGCGCTCGTCGACAAGGTGACGCGCGATCTGTCCAACACCGCCGCAGCGGTTTTCGACGCGGTCGGTGATCTGCGCGCCCACGACGGCACCCCGCAGATCACCAAGGAATTGCTGCGCAACACCGTCGAACTGGTGACCGGCGTACACGAGAACGTCGCCAGTGCGGTGGACGACCTGCGCGGCACCATGGACACCGTGCGCCGCGCCGCCGACCCGCTCGGCGTCGATCTGTTCTGCGCGGGCACCCACCCCTTCGCGCAGTGGTCGGCCCAGCAGCTGACCCGCTCCGAGCACTACGACGAGCTGATCGAGCGCACCCAGTGGTGGGGCCGGCAGATGATGATCTGGGGCGTGCACGTGCACGTCGGAGTCTCGCACCGGGACAAGGTCTTTCCGATCCTGAACTCGCTGCTGCTGTCGTATCCGCATCTGCTCGCGCTGTCCGCGTCCTCGCCGATGTGGGCGGGTTCGGACACCGGTTACGCCAGCAACCGGACGCTGATGTTCCAGCAACTGCCCACCGCGGGCCTGCCGTTCCAGTTCGACAATTGGCCGCAGTTCGAAGGTTTCGTGCACGATCAGCTCAAGACTGGCGTCTTCGAGCAGCTCGGCGGCATGCACTGGGATATCCGGCCGGCGCCCAAGTGGGGCACCATCGAGGTGCGGGTCTGCGACGGCATCTCCACCAAGACCGAGCTGGCCGCGATGGCCGCGCTCATCCACTGCCTCATCGTCGATCTGGACCGGCGCATCGAGGGCGGCGAGGAGTTGCCCACGCTGCCGCCCTGGCATGTGCAGGAGAACAAGTGGCGGGCCGCGCGCTACGGGCTGGACGCGATCATCATCGTCGATGCCGACAGCAATGAGCGCCTGGTCACCGACGATCTGTCCGAACTGCTGAATCGGCTGGAACCGACCGCCAAGGAACTGGGCTGCGCGGCCGAGCTCGCTTCGGTCGCGGAGATCCCGCTGCGCGGTGCGTCCTATCAGCGGCAGCGCAAAGTCGCGGCCGCGGCGCAGGGCGATCTGGTCGCGGTGGTGGACTCGCTGGTCAAGGAGCTGGACACCTAGCTCCGGCCGCCTGTTCAGTTGGCCAGGGGGCTGACGTTCACGCGCCGTTTACTATGGTCGACGTGCTAGTCGAAGATCCAGGTTCCGGCGCGGGAAGTGTGGCGCAACGGTTTTCCGCGCCCCCGGCCCGGATCTGGGTCACCGCAGCGGTTTCGGCCGTCCCCGTGTTGCTGGTCACATTGCAGGTGGTGGCCGCGTGGCAGGGCTTCCCGGGTCCGCTGGAAAGCGTGTGGCAGGACTACGCCGGTACGCCCAAGTCGATGACGGTGCCGTGGGCCGGTCTGGTGCTGGCGCTGGTCGGTCTGCCGATGCGCCGCCGGATCATCGCGGTCGGCGCGGCCGTCGGCATCGACGCGGTGTGCGCGGGGGTGCGGTTGCTCGCCGGTTCGCCGTTCAGCGTGGGCAACGGCCCGGTGATCGTGCTCACCGGCATCGCGGTGCTGGCCTGGTGGCGCTGGACCGGCACGGAACGCCGCAACGCACTGCATGCCGCCGCGCTCGGCGCGCTGCTCATTCTCGCCACCAAGGTCGGCGATGTCTGGCTGCACATCACCACCATGGCCCGGCCCGCGGTGCTGGACGAGTACGTCATCCTCGCCGACCACGCGCTGGGTGATCCGTCCTGGGTGCTGGGCCGGGTGCTGGACGCGCTCGGGCCCGGCGTCTCGGCCGTATTGCACTGGGTCTACATCGAATTGCCGGTCGCCGCCATCGTGGTCGCGGTCTGGCAGTTGCGCCGGGTCACCGCGGCGGGTGAGCACGGCTGGCCGTCGCACTATCTGGTGCGCACGTTCCTGGTGCTCGGCCTGATCGGGCCGCTGTTCTATGTCATCTTCCCGGTGGTCGGCCCGATGTTCGCATTCGGTGCCGATGGGCACGGCCTGCAACTCGGCAACTACTGGCCCGGGGTGTTGCCGCCGCTGGACCGGAATCCGGCGGAGCTCGCCTTCGACAACTACACACCCCGCAACTGCATGCCGTCCATGCACACCGCCTGGGCGCTGTCGGTCTTCCTGCATACCCGGCGTGATCTCACCGGCGCCCGGGCGCCTGCCTGGCTGCGCTGGATGGGCGCGTTCTGGCTGTTCGGCACTCTCGCCGCCACCCTGGGTTTCGGTTACCACTATGGCGTAGACCTGGTCGCGGGCGCGGTGCTGTGCCTGACCGTCGAGTCCGCGCTGCGCGAACCCGAGCGCGGGTGGGGCTGGTTCCGCGTCCGCCTGGTGGGCGGTGGCACGATCGTCTTCGCGGCGCTGCTGCTGTCGTTCCGTTTTCTGGCGGTGCCGATGGCGGAATATCCGGTGCTCTCGGGCACGGTGGTGCTGGCCGCGCTGGCCGGTGTGGCCGCGGCTTTCCACGCCACCTGGTTCGCGCACCGGGACACCGTCGTCGCCCCGGTGCGTGCGGGGGAGGCAGTGGATACGGCGTAGCCCGGTCAGGCCCGGGTGAGGGTCAGGTGGGTGACGCCGCTGGGGGTGGACACCGCCTCGATGTCGTAGCGAGCATCGATGTCTTCCAAGCCATCCCACAGGCGCACGCCGCGGCCGAGCACGATCGGAACTTGCACCACGTGCAGGGTGTCGATCAGGCCCGCCTGAAGGAAGTCGCGCACGACCGTCGGGCCACCGCCGACGCGGATATCCAGATCGCCCGCCGCTTCGCGGGCCCGGTCGAGCGCCTCCTGCGGGGTGGCGTCGAGGAAATGGAAAACCGTGCCGCCCGCCATTTCGATCGACGGCCGCGGGTGGTGCGTCAGCACGAAAACCGGCGTATGGAACGGCGGGTTCGGACCCCACCAGCCCCGCCATTCCTGCTCGGTGCCGACCTCGGTCCACGGCCCGGTCTGATAGCTGAACTTGCCGCGCCCCATGATCTCCGCGCCGAACCCGTTCTCGATCTGTTCGGCGAACGCGTTGTCGGCGCCGGTGCTGCCGCCGGGCTGACCGAGCGCGGTGCGGCCGAAGCGGGTGGCGAACATCCACTCGTGCAGCCGCTCCCCGGCGTGGCCGAACGGCGCGTCCCGGGTGATGCCCGCGCCGGTAGCGAAACCGTCGAGCGAGATGGAGAAGTTGTGCACGCGAACTCTGGACATGATCGCCACTCCTAAGTGGTTGTTATTTGCAATCGCTTCTGTCGCATGACGGTAGGCGAAGTGATGGTAGATTGCAACCACTAGTTCGAGGAGGGGTACATGCATAGCTCGCCGCGTTCGGGATGCCCGATCAACGCCGCCGTCGAGGTACTCGGCGACCCATGGGCGATGCTGGTGTTGCGCGACATCATGTTCGGCAATCGCCGCTATTTCCGGGAGTTGCTCACCGGCTCCGAGGAAGGCATCGCGAGCAATATCCTCAGCAGCCGGCTCAAACAACTCACCGCCGCCGGCCTGCTCACCCGCGCGGCGACGCAGCGCGGCCAGCGCGCCGAATACTCCCTCACCGAGGCGGGCATCCAGGTCCTGCCGATCATGGTCGCCCTCGGCAACTGGGGCCTGGCGCACCGCCCGGGCACCCCGCACCTGCGCGTCCGCGCCGAACTACTCCGCGACGCCGGCCCCGAACTCACCGAAGCCATGATGGACGAACTCCGCGAACTCCACCTCGGCATTCCCCGCCCGAACCCGCAAGCCCCCCGAGCATCCACCCAGCTCGAAGCCGCCTACGAAGCGGCCACCCACACCACCGCCTGAACCCGACCCGACTACCGCACCCAATCCGCGAGCGGTGCGCTATCCAACTCGACCCGCACCGGGTCCGGCAACTCCACGGTCGCCCCGAACGGCACCGTGAGCTTCTTCTCGTAGCGAGTGGGTGTCGGCTGGCTGTAAACCGTGAGTTCGCCGTATTGGCGATCGATCAGCAGGTAGAGGGGAATTCCGCTTGCCGCGTAGGCGAGCGGCTTCTCTTCGCGATCGCGGCGCTCGGTGTCCTGGTCATCGGAGGTCACCTCGACCACCATGAGCACCGGGGCCGGATCGGCCCATTCGCCCTGACCGACAAAGGCCTCGGCGGCTGCCAGTACACCGTCCGGACGAGCGCGGCCCTTTCGGTACTGCCCGACCTTCAGCCCTTGTTCGGGCGTAAGAAACAGCTCCGGACGGAACAGCAGGAATGTACGGATCAACCATTGAATGATCCGGCCATGATCTCCGTCCGGAGCTGCTTTCGCCCCAAGTTGTCCATCGATGAACTCCAGTCGCACACCTTCGGCCACGCGAGCGAGTTCCTCGAACTTCTCGGTCGTCATGAGGGACTCACGCACGGCGGTCATATCCTCACGCTGTCAATGGCGTTGGGCGGTCGTAGAGCGAATCGATAGGTACCTCCAGGATAGGCCGTGGGTCTCGGCCGGCGAGGGCGCGGTGCGCACGCTGCTCGCCGACGACGGCGCCTGGACCGCGCGGACGCTCGGCGCCTTCGTGGGCGCGGCCGTCTATCGGGCGCTGCGCCAGGCGTGAAAGTGCTTCAGGTGTCGTCTAATTCGTCGCCGAGTTCGTTGATGCGCAGCAGTCCGTCGCGGTGCCGCTGTTCCCGGTAGGCGGTGCGGCCGAGCAGGTGCGCGATGACCGGCGCGGTCAGCATGGTGAACAGACCGGTGAGCGCGAGCATCCAGGCCTGACCGTCGTGGCGGAGCGCGATGGCGGTGCCCGTCAGGATCAGGATCAGGCCGATCACCTGTGGTTTGGTGGCGGCGTGCATCCGGGTCAGGGTGTCGGGGAAGCGGATGATGGCGATCGCGGCGGTGAACGCCAGCAGCGCGCCGGTGAGGATCAGCAGGCCGGACACCAGGTCGAGGACGAGCTTCATCGGTCGTCCCGGACACGGAAGCGTGCCACGGCCGCCGAGCCGAGGAAACCGACGATGGCGATCGCGACGATGGCGGGCACGTCGGTGGTGTCCTTGTCGTAGGCCGCCCAGACCGCCAATCCGGACGCGGCGATGGCGGTGAGCGAGTCGATGCCGACGACCCGGTCCAGCGTGCTCGGGCCGGCCAGGATCCGGAAACTGGTGAGCCCGGCGGCCGCGACGAGCAGCACGCCCGCGATCACGAAGACGACGATCATCGCGTCACCGTCCGTTCGAACGCCGAGACCAGCAGCCGGTCCAGCCGCCGGGTGGTCTCGTAGAACCGCCGCACCGCCGCGTCGCTGCTTACATCGAGGACGTGCACGTACACCGCGCAGCGTCGCCGATCGATTTCCAGCACCATGGTGCCGGGGATCAGATTGAGCAGGTCGGTGCACAGCACCATCACCAGATCCGAGCGGGTACTCAGGTAGACCCGCAGGACGCCCGACACCGGCGGCGGCGCGGGGCGAACGGCGAACCAGGCGATCTGAAAACTGGACTCCAGCGCGTAATACACGATCACCACGATCAATTCGGCCAGCGCCCGCAGGTTCAGCTGCCCGGCGACCGGCATCCGGGGCAGCGGCAGCGCGAAGATGATGAGCGCGCCCACGGCCAGCCCGGCGAGAATGTTGGCGACGCTGAGGTCACCCCAGAGTGCCGTGTAGACCAGCGCCAGCCAGACCAACAGCGCGATCCGCAGGATCACGGATCTGCTCACCCCGAGCAGCCGTTCGGCGTTCACCGGAAAGCTCCCGGATCACCCAGTACGGCAACGACATACACCGTCGAGTCGTGCAGTTCTGCGGCCGCGCGATCGGCGATGCCGAGGATCGGCCCGGCGAAGACGGTCAGCGCGAGCCCGACCGTTCCGAGCACCACGGTCGCGCCCACCATCAGTACCGGGGTGCGGCCGGGGTCGGGCCGTTCGTCGTAGAGCACATCGTCTGTCTCCTCTATCAGCGCGGGTGGTTTCGCGGCCGCGAGATGGCCCTCGGGTGCGTCGGATCGGCTGCGCCAGAACGCTTTCGCCCAGACGATCGCGACCACGTAGAGCGTCAGCAGACTGGTGAGCACCGCCGCGCCGACCAGTACCCAGGCCAGCGCGCTGCCGTCCATCGCGCCCGCCTGCAACAGCGCGACCTTGCCGATGAAGCCCGAGAAAGGCGGTATACCAGCGAGATTGAGCGCCGGCACCAGGAACAAGAGCGCCAGCAGTGGACTGGCCGCCAGCCCGCCGAGCCGGCGCATGGACGTCGATCCCGCCTGGCGTTCGATGATGCCGACCACCAGGAACAGCGTGGTCTGCACCAGGATGTGGTGTGCCACATAGAACACCGCGCCGGCGAGCCCCGCGACGGTGGCCAGCCCGATGCCGAACACCATGAACCCGATATGGCTGACCAGGGTGAACGACAGCAACCGGCGGATATCGCTCTGGGCGACCGCGCCGAAGATGCCGATCAACATGGTGAGCAGGCCGCAGACCAGCAGCACGGTGTCGAACCGGCCGTCCGGCGCGAGCAGCGAATGCGTCCGGATGATCGCGTACACACCGACTTTCGTCAGCAAGCCGGCGAAGACCGCGGTCACCGGCGCGGGGGCGGTCGGGTAGGAGTCGGGCAGCCAGTTCGACAGCGGGAAGACCGCCGCTTTGATGCCGAACGCCACCAGCAGCACCGCGTACACGGCGGTGCGAATGCCGTCCGGCGCCTCGCCCAGCCGGAGGGACAGTTGCGCCAGGTTCAACGTTCCGGTGGTGGCGTACGCCAGCCCGATCCCGGTCAGGAAGATCAGCGACGACAGCATGGACACCATCACGTAGGCGACGCCCGCCCGGATACGTTCCGCGGTCGCACCGATGGTGAGCAGCACGAACGACGCGGCGAGCAGGATCTCGAAACCGACGAACAGATTGAACAGGTCACCGGCCAGGAACGCCGCCGAAACCCCGGCCGTGAGCACGAGATAGGTGGGGCGGAAGATCGACGTCGGCTGCTTCTCGTCGCCGTCGCGGATGTTCTGGCCCGAGCCGTAGACCGAGACGCACAGCAGCACGATGTAGGAGACGAGCAGCATCGTGGCGGAGAGCCGGTCGGCCACCAGCGAGATCCCGATCGGCGTCCGCCAGCCGCCGACCTGCACGACCGCGGTGCCGTGCCGATCGGCCAGATACAGCATGAACGCGCTGATCACGACGCCCGCGGCCAGCACCAGCAGGGTGATGTAGCGCTGGATCAGGCGCCGCTGCCCGATGATCAGCGTCGCGGCCGCGCCGAGCAGCGGAATCAGCACGGCCAGCGGGATCAGCACGGGCAGCACGCCGGGCGAGAGGTGGTCGGTCATTCTTCCGGCTCCTCGGCCTGGCGGCGACGAGCCACCTGGACGTCGTCCGGATCGTTCGCGACCTCTTCGGAGGTGGTGAGAATGTAGGACCGGTAGGCCAGCGCGAGCACGAAAGCGGCCAGGCCCATGGTGATCACGATCGCGGTGAGCACCATGGCCTGCGCGAGCGGGTCGGCCATCTCGGCATGCACGTCGTCCGTGGCGCCGCGGATCGGCGGCGCCCCGTCCGGACCGCCGACGGTGATGATCAGCAGGTTCACCGCGTTGCCGAACAGGATCAGCCCGAGCAGCATTTTCGACACGGCGCGTTCCAGGATCAGGTAGACCCCGCAGGCGACGAGCACCGCGATCAGCACCAGCATGGTCAGGTCCGAGGTCATGTTTCCTCGAGTTCTTTGTCCAGCCGCGCACCCAGGCTGCGTAGTACGTCCAGCACCAGGCCGACCACGATCAGATAGACCCCGAGGTCGAAAAAGATCGCGGTGACGAGTTTTACGTGCCCGACGACCGGCAGGGTGATGTCCAGGATCGCCGAGGACAACGGTGGCGCGCCCAGGAACAGCGAGGTGACGGCGGTGCCCGCCGCCGCGATCAGGCCCGCGCCGAGAATGTGTCCCGGATCGATGGGCAGCGCCTCGCCGAGTTCGTAACGCCCACCGGCCAGATAGCGCAGCGTGAGTGCGAGCCCGGCGGTCAGCCCGCCCGCGAAACCGCCGCCGGGCGCGTTGTGGCCCGCGAAGAAGAAGTACACCGACAGCACCATGATGGTCGGGAAGACCAGGCGGGTGGTGATCTGTAGCACCATGGACCGATCCCGTCGATCCACCAAACGCCCTGCGGGCAGCCAACTCACGGCGTCCGGATCGTAGTTCGGCGAGTCCGCCGCGCGGGGGGCGCTGCCGAGGGGGCGGGTGCGGAACACCAGCGACGCGACCCCGGTGGCGGCGACGATCAGCACCGAGATCTCCCCAAGGGTGTCCCAGGCCCGGATATCCACCAGCAGCACGTTGACCGCGTTCTTCCCGCCGCCGAGTTGATAGGCGGCGTCCGGGATGAGCCGCCAGATCGGTTCGGTGCCGCGTGCGGCGGTCGCGAAGGCCGCCAGGACCGCCACCGTCACGCCGGCGAACACCGCGAACACTGCCCGATGCGGCCGGTACGCGGCGGTACGGCTGTCCTCGATCTCTGCCGGGAACGCGCGCAGCACCAGTACGAAGATCACCAGAGTCAGTGTCTCGACCAGGAATTGGGTGAGCGCGAGATCCGGAGCGCCGTGCAGGGCGAACAGCACGCCGCACCCGTATCCGGTGACCCCGACGACCAGCACACTGGCCAGTCGATTACGTAGCACGGTGGCGGCCACCGCCATCGCGGCCATGATCGCGGCGACGGCCGGTTGCACGGCCGTATCCCACAGCCGCAGCTCCACTTGCCGCCGCGCGCCCAGCACCAGCATCGCGACGGGAAGAACGATGAGCGTGCCGAGGATGGTGGCCTGGCTCAACGGCAGCGAACCGCGCTGCACCGCGGCGGTCATCCGCCGCGACAGCCGGTCCATCGCGCGCAGCGTCGCGTCGTAGGCGCGGTCGGCGTTGCCCAAGCGGTGCCGCCTGGACGCGCTGAACTCGTGCCGGAACGCGAACATCGTCGCGCCCGCCAGGAGAACCACCGCGGTGAGCAGCAATTCGACGCTCCAGCCGTGCCACAGTGCGAGATCGGCGTAGGCCGTGCCGCCCGGCAGCGTTTCCGCGTACGGCTCGATCAGGCGGCCCACCCACGGCGCGGCCAGCCCGCCGAGTAATCCCGCCGCCGCTAGGACCGCGGGCGGTATCAGGAACAGTGCGCCCGGGGCATGCCAGTGCGCGTCGGGCCGATCGCCGGTAGCCGGATCGGGTCGTGGCGGTGGGGTCCGGTGCTCACCGGGCAGCCGGGAGACATCGACCGGGTGCCATCGCACCGGCTCGTCGTCGGTGCCTTGCTCCCTTGGCGGCCAAGGCTTTTCACTGAACGCACCCCAGACGAATCGCGCACTGTAAGCCACCGTCAGGGCGGAGGCGACCACCACCCCCACCAGCAATCCGTTGCGCGCCAACCACGGCAGTTGCCCCGCGTCCAGGATCGCGCTGAGCGCACTCTCCTTCCCGGCGAACCCGAGCAGCGGCGGCAGCCCCGCCATGCTGGCCGCCGCGAGCACGGCGATGCCGCACAGCCACGGCGCCTTCCGCCCTACACCGGAGAGCCTGCGCAAATCCCTTGTGCCGGAACCATGGTCGACGATGCCGACCACCATGAACAAGCAGCCTTTGAAGAAGGCGTGCGCCAGGATCATCGCCACCCCGGCCAGCGCGCCCGCCGGAGTGCCGAGCCCGACCAGCAGGATCAGGAACCCCAGCTGGCTGACGGTCCCGAAGGCCAGCACCAGTTTGAGATCGGTCACCTGCATCGCCCGCAAACCCGCCAGCAGCATGGAGAACACGCCGAGCGTGAGCACCAGCGGATGCCACACCGGACTCGTCGCGAATACCGGGGCCAACCGCGCCACCAGATACACGCCCGCCTTCACCATGGCGGCCGCGTGCAGATACGCGCTGACCGGGGTCGGTGCCGCCATCGCACCCGGCAACCAGAAATGCAGCGGCACAATGGCCGACTTGCTCAGCGCGCCGACCAGCAGCAGGCCCACCGCCACCTGTGCCGCGACACCGGTGGGCGGATGCCCGGCCGCCAGCAGGTCCGAGAGCAGATAGCTGCCGGTGCGCTGGCCCAGAATGACGATCCCGACCAGCATGGCCAGCCCGCCCGCACCGGTCACCAGCAGCGCCTGAATGGCCGCGCGCCGGCTCACCGCCTGTTCGCCGTTGTGGCCGACGAGCAGGAACGACAGCACCGTGGTGGTTTCCCAGAAGATGTACAGCAGCAGCATGTTGTCGCTGGTGATCAAGCCGAACATGGCGCCGGCGAAGCCCACCAGCTGGGCCGCGAACACCCCCAGCCGGGGTTCGTCGTCCTGGAAATATCGTGCGCAGTAGGCCAGGATCAGCGCGCCGATACCGAGCACGAGCGAGGCCATGATCGCCGACAGCGTGTCGAACCGCAGATCGATGTTCATCTCGATGGCCGGCGCCCAGCGGATCCGGACCCGCTGTGTGTCACCCCAGTTCGCGATCACCCAGAGCAGCGACCCGAGCGGCGCCAGCGCGAGCAGCGCGAAAGCGTTGCGCCCCCATACCCGGACACACACCGGCGCCACCAGTGCGGCGAAGGCGTGTACGAGCAGAATTGCGAGCAAGCCGGGCGCTCCATGAGGTCGAAGAATGTTGGGGGACAGGTGTTCGTGCGGAGCTAGCTGTCGGTGGCGACCGATTCCCCCGATGTCGCCTCGGCCGGTCTGTGCCGGTGCCGGGGCCGCGAGCGGTACAGCAGCAGCAGTCCGAGCGCGCAGCAGGTCGTGAGGAACACCGCCACTCGTCCGGGCGTCGCCGGTTCGGGCACCCCCGGCCGGTCCGGCCACATGGTGTCGGATGTCGGCAGGGCGGTGATCAGTGACGGCAGGAACAGCGCCGCGATCGCGAGCACGCCGCTCGGCGGATAATGCGGCCGCGCCGCGCCGCAGCTGTATCCGGCGGTCAAAGCCAAGAAGACGCTGCCTATTCCGTAGCGCACGGGGCTGTCGTGCGCACCGCTGACGATGTCGAACAGCGCCAAGCCGAGCATCGCCACGATGGCCGCCGCCGCCGACGGCAGCCGGGCGCCCAGCAGGATTCCGGCCCCCGTCACCGCGAGCAATACCGCCACCAGCCAGCCCGGTCGCGGCGTATCGCCCAGCGCGTCCGCGACGGCGACCAGTGGAACCGCCAGCAGCACGCCGACGCCGTCGCGCCCCGGAAGCAGCATCGCCGCGGCGACGGCGGCCAGCGCGACCGCGATGATCGCCAGCCCGATTTCGGGGCCGTGCCCGCCGTCGTCCGGGGCGTCGCGGTACTGGCGGGAGAGCCATTCGGTCGCCGTGAGCGTCACCAGCGCGAGCACGGTGGCCGCGAGGATCGGTGTGATCGGCAGTTCCACCGCGATACCGGGCGGCGGCGTCCGGGCGGTCCGGTCCCGGTGGCGTAGCGCGCTGGCCAGCAAGAACGCGATGGCGATGGCGATGAGCGTGCGCGGCGGCGTCTCCAGCACGGCGTAGGGATCGCGGTCGCGGATCTGCAGGAGTTCGGCGAGATCACCGATCACGAAGGTCGCGGCGCCGCCGAGCGCGTAACCGAAACCGGGGCCCTGGCGGCCGGATTGCCAGCACCGCAGGGCCGCCGCGCCCAGTGCGCCCAGCAGCATGCCGCCGCACACGGAGTCCACATAGTTCTGCGTGGTGAGCAGCTCGGGGGCCGAAACCTGCTGACCGACAAAGTGATTCACGAGCAGTGCGATGGCCGCGCCGAACGCCCACCACCAGGCCGCGGCGGGGCCGGCGAAGGTCCGCATGAGCACCGCGATCGCCACGGCCACGATCACACCGATCGCGGCGCCCCGCGGCACGCTGTTGATCAGGCTGGAGAATCGGTACGGCGTGCTGTCCTCGGTCCACGCGAAGGTGATCGGCAGGAACAGTGTGACGCCCGCGACCGCGGCCCCCCAGCAGGCCGTGACCATATCGAAGAGTTCGCCGCGCCGTCGCACGCAGCGAACTTACCCCCGTTCACCTCCCGAACTGGGGATTGCTAACTGTTAGCTAATGGTGTCGGTCTGCGTATCGCCGCAAATCCTCCACCAGAACCGGATCCAGCGATGGACGAACCACCGACCGGGCCGCGGCGACATCGGCGGCGGTCACATCGGCGGCATCGACATCCCGGCGCATGGCCGACAGCGCCGCTTCGCGCAGCAGCGCGGCGCAGTCGGCGGCGGAGTATCCGTCCAGATCCTTGGCGAGCGCGGTCAGGTCGACATCACCGGCCAGCGGCACCGATCGCCCCGCGGTCCGCAGAATCTCCAGGCGTGCGGCCCCGTCCGGCGGCGGCACGAAGATCGAGCGCTCCAACCGGCCGGGACGCAGCAGCGCCGGATCGATGAGCTCGGGCCGGTTCGTCGCGGCCAAGACGACCACGTCGCGCAGCGGCTCGACCCCGTCCAGCTCGGTGAGCAGGGCCGCGACCACCCGGTCGCCGACCCCGGAGTCGGCGCTCTGCCCGCGACGCGGCGCGAGCGCGTCCACCTCGTCCAGGAAAATCAGCGACGGTGCGGAATCCCTTGCGCGCTGGAATAATTCGCGCACGGCCCGCTCCGAGGAGCCGACCCACTTGTCCATCAGCTCGGCGCCCTTCACCGCGTGCACGCTGAGCTGACCGCTGCCCGCCAGTGCCCGCACCAGGAAGGTCTTGCCGCAACCCGGCGGACCGTAGAGCAGCACGCCGCGCGGCGGGTCGACACCGAGCCGCGCGAAGGAATCGGGATGCCGCAGCGGCCAGAGCACCGATTCGGTCAGCGCCTGTTTGGTCTCGACCATATCGCCGACATCGGCGAGATCGAGGCTGCCGATGGCGAGTTCCTCCATACCCGAACGGGACAGCGGGCGAATGACTTTCAGCGCGCCGACCAGGTCGTCCTGCTCCAACCGCGGCGGTATCTGCTCCTTGGTACTGCGCGAGGCCGCGCGCAACGCCGCTTCCCGGCACAGCGCGGCGAGGTCGGCGACCACGAAACCCGGTGTGCGCGCGGCGATCTCGTCCAGCCGCAGATCGCCCGTCGGCACCCGCCGCAACAACTGCTCCAGCAGCGCCCGGCGCACCGCCGCGTTGGGCAGCGTGAGCGCGAGTTCGCGATCGCACAGATCCGGCGCGCGCAGCCGGGCATCGACCCGGCTCGGATGCGCGGTGGTCGCGAGAAACGCGATACACGGTGAGGCCACCGCGGCCCGCAACTGATCGAGGATGAGCGTGGCCACCGGCTCGGGCTGCGCGGGCAGCAGCGCGTCGATGTCGGTGATCAGCAGGATGCCCCCTTGCCCGGAACCGACCTCGGCGACCGCCGCCGCGACATGCCGCAACCGGTTGCCGCCCTCTTCGGCGCCGACGGTCGGGCCGTCCAATTCCACTACCCGCCGCGGCGCGGCGACCGCACGGGCCAGCGTCGTTTTGCCGACGCCCGCCGGTCCGGTCACCAGCACGCCGAGATGTGGTGTGGCGCCGAGGGTTTTGAGCAGTTCGGGCTCGTCGAGGGCCAGGCTGAGCCATTCGCCGAGTTTGGCGGCCTGGGTGTGCACACCCACCAGATCCTCGACCGCGACCGTCGAGAACGACCCGCTGGTGGCGGTGCGGCCCAGTTGGCCGCCGTCGGTGGTGGCGACCGAATCCAGCGGGGTCGCACCCGGCGCCGGCACACCGACCTCGGCGATATCGAGCCGCGAGACCGCGCCCGCACCCCACACCACCGCCGTGTTGGGCTGCACGCTGACCGGGCCGGGGGCCGGGTCGGTCGAGGTGACGGTGAGCAGTTCGGTGGTCCACGCGATGCCGAAGGTCCGCGAAAGTGCTTGGCTGGCTACCGAAGACGGGATATCGGGCCCGAGATCCCGCGGCAGCAGCGAGACCGTGTCGCCGATCGTGACGACCTTGCCGAGCAGGGCCTGACGCAGCGTCGTCGCCGGAATGGCCTGGGTGGCGTGCGCCGAACCGCTCACCGAAATCTGCTTGGCCCCGACCACGGCCGCGGGCGACACCACGACGGTGGTGTTCTCGCGCAGGCCGGCATTGGACAGCGTGACATCGTCGAGCAACGCCACCCCGGCGGGTGTGCCGACGGGCGCGATCCCGACCACGGCGGCGGTGCGCCGGGAACCGAACAGGGCGATGCCGTCCCACTCCCGCAAGCCGAGTGCGGCCAGCGCCTCCGGATGCAACCGCACCACCCCGCGCCGGGCGTCGGCGGCGGACGGATTCAGGCGAGCGGTGAGCGGGAGTTCAGCCACCGTGCCATTCTGCCCGCGTCGCCGCGTTCGCGCCTTTACTTCTGGGTGACGATGCCCGCGGCGACGGCTACCGGCTTGCTCGCGTTGCTCGACGCCAGGCACACCAGCTTCGCGGTGCCCAGGGCGACGTTCGGGCTGCCCGCGAAGCTGCTGTCCGGATTCTCCTGCAGGATCTGCTCCACCAGCGTCTTCTGGGCGGTGCTGTCCAGCGCCTTGAAATCGGCGCAACTGGTGCGTGAGGCGGTGCCCAGCTTGGCGGTGTCGATGGGCGCGGCACTCGCGGTCGCGGCCGGCGCGTCGGCGTTGCCGCTCTGCGGCGTGCTGGTGGCGGCCGACGAGGTCACCGAACCGCCTTTGCGCAGACCGCTCGCGTCACCGGAATCGTCGGACCCGCCGCAGGCGGTCAGTGTCAATGCCACCGCGCCGGCGGCCAGGACCATGACGGAAATTCGCTTCATGTCGTGCTTTCCCCGGGTGCCTCCGGGCGCCGGAACCTCCGGCGCGCTCGGTGCAGCGTACCGGGTGTGTGCCAGGACCTGTGCGCTCAGTGCACGTGCGACTGCCAATCGGCGGGCACCCGCCCGCGCGGCCCGGGTGCGCCCTGATCGGCCGGATGGCTGTGCGGCGGGGCCAATTCCGGGCCGTCGCCGTACATTTCCTCGGTCTGATAGTTCCAGTACCAGTCCTCGCCGGGCTCGTAACTCTGGATGAACGGGTGGCCGTTCGCCTTCGCGTGCGCGGACGCGTGCTGGGCGGGGGAGGAGTCGCAGCAGCCGATGTGGCCGCACTGCGCGCAGCGGCGCAGATGCACCCACCAGCCCTGGGACGCCTCGCATTCCACACAGCCGGGCCCGCTCGGCGCGACCTTCGGATCGATCCCTTCGATTGCCTCAGACATCAGTGACCTCCGGTGCTTGATTGTGACGATCCTCGGTGGATGGGTGCAGCGGCAGCCGGACGATGAAACGGGTGTTGCCCGGCTCGGATTCGACGCGGATATCGCCGTTGTGCTTGTTGACCACGATCCGGAACGAGATGTCCAGACCGAGGCCGGTGCCTTCACCGACGGGCTTGGTGGTGAAGAACGGTTCGAAGACGCGGCGCAGCACCTCGTCCGGCACGCCGGGTCCGGTGTCGCCGATTTCGACTGCGGCGCAGTCGCTTTCCTGGTACGTGCGGACGGTGAGGGTGCCTTCGCCGCCCATCGCGTAGACCGCGTTGTCGATCAGGTTGGTCCACACCTGATTCAATTCGGCCGCGTAGCAAGGGATTTGGGGCAGCAAACGGTCGTAGTCCTTGACCACCTTGATGGTGTCGCCGATCTTGCGGCCCATCATCACCAGCGTGCTGTCCAGCAGTTCGTGCAGGTCCACCACCTGGAACGGCGCCCGATCCATCTGCGAATACTGTTTGGCCGCACCGACGAGCGTGGAGATGCGCGCCGTCGAGTCGGCGATCTCGTTCATCAACAGCTCGGTCTCGATGGTGTAGTTGAGCCAGCGGATCGCGCCCTCGAACACCTTGTTCGGGCATTCCTGCAGCGCGCCGTGCACCGTCTCCAGCCAGTCGACGTCGATACCCGCCTGGACGAAGTTCGGCGCCAGATCCCAGCCGCCGGAGATGTCGTGGTTCTCGAACCATTCCCCCAGCGCCTCTTCCCGGTCGCTCGCCTCCATCGTGGTCAGTTCCGGCGCCTTGGCCACCTTCTCCGCGGCCTCCTCCTGCAAGCGCACCAGGGTCACGAAGGCTTCCGGGGTGAACTTGCCCTCGGCCATCATCGCCAGTTTGTGCCGCATGCCCGCGACCCGGTCGCGCAGCCCGGAGGTGGCGCGCACCGCGGCGGCCGCCGGGTTGTTCAACTCGTGCGTCAGCCCGGCGGACAGCGAACCCAGCGCGAGCAGCCGTTCCCGTTCGGCGACCCGCTGATTGGTGTTGCGGTTGCCGTAGAACGCGCCCTCCAGCAGATGCACCGCCATCGGGAACCAGTCCCGCATCATGCGCGCGAAGGTCCCCGCGTCCAGCACGAAGAACCGGGACTTGCGGGTGACATACATCGACCCGGTGTAGTTCTGCTCGACGTTGTCGCCGAGGTAGGCGGTCCAAGCGCCCGCGTAGGCGCCGCGGAAATCGGTGCGGTTGATCTCGATCTCGGTGCCGCCGGACAGTTTGGTGATCCGCACCTCGCCGTCCATCAGCACGTAGAAGCAGGTCGCCGGAGCGCCCTCGTGGAAAACCGGGCCGGGTTCGATGTATTCGATCTTGCCGTCGGCGCACAGCCATTCCAGCTGTTCGTCGGTGAGTTTCTCGAACAGGAACAGGGTGCGCAGCTCGGCGGGGTCGCAGACCTCGTGCGAGGTGCGGGTGGCGATCTCTTCGGTCATTTCACTGCTCCTAGGCGAGGTACCGATGCACGAACATGACGGCCATGGCGCCCTCGCCGACCGCGGACGCCACCCGCTTGGCCGATTCGGCGTGTACGTCCCCGGCCACGAACACGCCCGGCACATTGGTCTCCAAATGGTGTGGCGGCCTGGGCAGTTCCCACCCGCCCGGACGGGAACCGTCCACGGTCAGATCCGGGCCGGCCAGCACGTAGCCCGCGTCGTCCCGCTTGACGACGCCGTCGAGCCAGTCGGTCTGCGGCGCGGCGCCGATGAACAGGAACAGCCGCTCCGCCTCGGCCTTCTCCTCGACGCCGGTCACGCTGTTGCGCAACACGATCCACTGCAGGTGATCCTCGCCGTCCGCGCCGACCACCTCGGTCTCGGTGTGCACGTGGATATTCGGGATCTGCGCGATCTGCTGGATCAGATAGTGCGACATGGACTTCTCCAGCGAGTCGCCCCGCACCACCAGATGGACCGCGCGGGCGTTGCGGGACAGGAACACCGCGGCCTGCCCCGCCGAGTTCGCCCCGCCGACGATGTACACGTCGTGGTCGGCGCATTCGGTCGCCTCGGTCATCGCCGAGCCGTAATACACGCCGCGCCCGGTGAATTCGTCCACCCCGGCCGCGGGGTGGCGCCGGTAGTCGACGCCGGTCGCGATGATGACGGTGTGCGCGCACAGCCGCCCGCCGTCGGCGAACTTCACCGTGCGCGCCGACCCGTTCACCTCCAGTCCCACCACCTCGCGGGTGGTGATGACCTCGGCGCCGAACTTCGCGGCCTGGCGTCGCGCCCGATCGGCCAGCTGGGCCCCGGACAATCCGTCCGGGAAGCCCAGGTAGTTCTCGATCCGGGAACTCTGCCCCGCCTGCCCGCCGGTCGCGGTGCGTTCCACCAGCACGGTGCGCAGACCCTCGGACGCGCCGTAGACCGCCGCGCCCAGCCCCGCGGGACCGCCGCCGACCACGATCAGGTCGTAGAAGTCGCCCGCCGGATTGACTGTCAGCCCGACATGTTCGGCCAGTTCGCTGTCGGACGGCTCCACCAGCGCCTGCCCGTCGGAGGTGATCACCACCGGACATCGGTCCGGTCCCACGCCCGCGGCCTCCAGCAGCCGGGTGCCCTCCGCTTCCTCGGCGAGGTACCAGCGGTAGGGAAGCTGGTTGCGGGCCAGGAATTCCCGGACCTGCGAGCAGCGCGGGGACCAGCGGTTGCCGACCACCTTGGTCTCGGTCACCGGCCGGTTCTCCATGCTGCGCCAGGCTTCCAGCAGTCCGTCCAGCACCGGATACAGCTTCTCCTCCGGCGGGTCCCACGGTTTGAGCAGGTAATGATCCAGGTCGACGACGTTGATCGCGTTGATCGCGGCCGAGGTGTCGGCGTAGGCGGTGAGCAGCACGCGCCGGGCGTACGGGTGCAGATCCATGGCCTGTTCGAGGAATTCGATGCCGTCCATGCCGGGCATCCGGTAGTCGGCGATCAGGACGGCGACGGGCTGGCCACGCAACTTCATCTCGCGCAGCGCGTCCAGCGCGTCCGCGCCGGACTCCGCGCGCAGGATCCGGTAATCGGCGCCGTAGCGGCGGCGCAGGTCGCGCACGACCGCACGGGAAACACCCGGATCATCATCGACGCTGAGGATGGCCGGTTTCGAAGCAGCTGGAGCAGTCACCCGGCCAGTATCCCGTGTGCGGAGATCGGCTGTCGTGCCTGTGCCCCAGAGGTTCGCCTAGAGCTGATGGTGGT
Organism: Nocardia goodfellowii; assembly: GCF_017875645.1. Classification (NCBI taxonomy): domain Bacteria; kingdom Bacillati; phylum Actinomycetota; class Actinomycetes; order Mycobacteriales; family Nocardiaceae; genus Nocardia; species Nocardia goodfellowii. The sequence continues at coordinate 1,793,534 of NZ_JAGGMR010000001.1, forward strand.
TGACCAGATCGAGTTCGGTCGGCGTGAGCAGGCGCTCGAGCTTCTCCTCGGTCGGCCGGACCTGCACCGGTTGTCCATCCTCGGGTTCGATCGACGGCAGCAGCGGTAGCTCGTTGCTACGGCGACGGGGTAGGAGCGAGCGCAGTTTCACAGCCGATCACCTCACACTGGACGGGACAGTTGGGGGCAGTGCGTCTGTTGTTGCTACGTCTATCAGCCATTCTGCGCCCGGTATTACATCGGGCGGTGATCGTGGGGCCAAAATGTGACCCGGTTGTATTCCAATCGGCTCCCACTACTATGTGTGACATCTCGTCACTTACATCACCGGAGGCACCGTTGCCGAAGAATCTCGAAGCGTCCATCGACATCGCCGCGTCCCCGGAGCAGGTCTGGCGAGTGGTCGCCGACGTCAAGCGCATCCCGGAGTTCAGCCCGCAGTGTGTGCGCATGATCCCGCTCGGCAAGGTCAAGTCCGGCACCTTCACCATCAACCTGAACCGGGACGGGAAGCTGTTCTGGCCCACGACCTCCCGCATCGTGCGGTTCGAGCCCAACTCGGCGTTCGCCTTCAAAGTCCTGGAGAACCGGTCGATCTGGAGCTTCACCCTGGAACCGACCGCCACCGGCACCCGGCTGACCCAGCGGCGGGACTCCCCGAACGGCACCACGGCATTCTCCAAGAAGGCCATCGAACTCGGCATGGGCGGTTACGAGCGCTTCGACGGGGTCCTGGCGCAGGGTATGAACGAAACCCTGCAGGGCATCAAGACCGCCGTCGAAGCGGGTAGATAGCAGCGCCCCCGGCCCCGGGAGCGTGGCGGGTGGGGCTTACTTCCAGTTCGGCAGCGTGACTACCTGCGCCGCGTAGGACAGGCCCGCGCCGAACGCGATCAGCAGCGCGGTGGCGCCGGGCTTGGTCTCACCCTTGCGCAGCATCGCCTCCATCGCCAGCGGAATCGAGGCGGCCGAGGTATTCCCGGTCTCCTCGATGTCGTTGGCCAGCGCGCAGTTCTCCGGCAGCTTCAGCACCCGCGCCATGATCTCGATGATCCGGCCGTTGGCCTGGTGCGGGATCATCGCCTCCATGTCGTCGGTGGACAAACCGGCGCGATCGATGGCGTCGCGGCAGACCTTCTCCAGGGAGTGCGCGGCCCAGCGGAAGACCGCGGTGCCCTCCATCGCGAGGTAGGGGCGGACCGCGTCCAGACCCTTCTCCTCGATCTCGGTGAAGAACTCGATCCAGTCCTTGTCCTGCCGGATCGCGTGGTGCTGGGTGCCGTCCGAACCCCACACGGTGGGGCCGATGCCGGGCTCCTCGGCCGGGCCGACCACCACCGCGCCCGCGCCGTCGGCGAACAGGAACGCGGTGGAGCGGTCGGCCGGGTTGATCGTGTCGGTCAGCTTCTCCACGCCGATCACCAGCACGTTCTTGGCGGTGCCGCAGCGCACCAGATCCGAGGCGAGCGCGAGCGCGTGACAGAAGCCCGCGCACCCGGCGGAGATGTCGAAGGCGGCGGCGCCGTTCATGCCGAGCTCGGTCGCGATGCGCGGCGCGGCCGCGGGCGTGAGCAGCAGATGGGTGGAGGTCGCGACGATGACGCAGTCGACCTGATCGACCTCGATCTCGGCGGCCTCGATGGCGTCGCGGGCGGCGGCGACACTCATCGACTGAATGGTCTCGGTGTCGTCGGCGAAGCGCCTGGTCTTGATGCCCGATCGGGTCCGGATCCACTCGTCGCTGGAGTTGATCGGGCCCGCCACTTCCTCGTTGGTCACGACCCGAGCGGGGCGATAAACGCCGAGCCCGAGAATCGCGGTGTGCTCTGCTCCAGTGGTCTGGGCGATTCGAGCAGACATATGCGTCTCCTATACCTGGCGCTGCCTCATCCATTTGCCTCTAGACAGACATGAGGCCCCCTCATATTAGCCCGGATCCGGCGCGGCGGAAGCGAGTATTCTGACTTTCGCCGGGTATACCCCGTTGAGCACGCCTTTTGGTACGAGCGTGCGTTCCCAACTAGTGGATGCGAGGTTTCCATGCTGGGTCTCGGGATTATCGGATGGATCATCATCGGCGGACTTGCCGGATGGATCGCCAGCAAGTTCATGGGGACGGACGCCCAACAGGGCATCGTCCTCAATATCGTCGTTGGTGTCGTCGGCGGTCTGCTCGGCGGCTTCCTGCTGAAGCTGTTCGGTGTGGACGTCGAAGGCGGCGGTCTCATCTTCAGCTTCCTGACCTGCCTCGCCGGCGCGGCAATTCTGCTGTTCCTGGTGAAGCTGGTGACCGGACGCCGCTCAGTGCACTGACGAGGTCGCCATCGGCACGTGCCACAGGCTCCCTTTCCCGTAAGGTGTGATCGCTTGCGCTGGCCCTATCGTTGAGGGTGCGCAAACCTTCTGCACCGAGCACGAAAGAGGAGCCTGTGGCACGCCGCCCCACCCCGCCCGGCACGCCCGATACCACCGCCGTCGGCCATGTGGTCGACCTGGTTCGGTCTTCGATTCCACCGCTGCATCCCGCCGGGCTGCCGTTCGTCGCCGTCCCGCTCGCGGTCGCGGTGCTCGGCGGCAAACGCAAGTGGGTCCGCCGCACCGGCCTGATCGGCGCGGCCGCCATCGCCGGGTTCTTCCGGCATCCGCACCGGGTGCCGCCGAACCGCCCCGGCGTTGTCGTCGCGCCCGCGGACGGTGAGATCGCACTCGTCGACAACGCCACGCCGCCGGCCGAATTGGGCCTCGGCGATCAGCCCGTACCCCGGGTGAGCATCTTCCTGTCCGTGCTCGACGTGCACGTGCAGCGTGTTCCGGTCTCCGGCACGGTGCGCGAGGTATTGCATCAGCCCGGCCAGTTCAAGTCGGCCGATCTGGCCGACGCGAGTTCGGTCAACGAGCGCAACAGCATGGTGCTGGAAACCCCGGCCGGGCAGCGGCTGGTCGTGGTGCAGATCGCCGGACTGCTGGCTCGCCGCATCGTCTGCGACGCCCAGAAGGGTGACGCGCTCACCATCGGCGACACCTACGGCCTGATCCGCTTCGGATCCCGGGTCGACACCTACTTCCCGGCCGGCACCGAATTACTGGTGCAGCCCGGGCAGCGCACGATCGGGGGCGAAACCGTCCTGGCCGTGCTGGCCGGTTCGTGATGGAGGCCGCCCTGTCCCCTTCGCCGCGCTCCGTCCCGACGCCCAGGCAGCGGCGGCGATCGATTCGGCTGCTGCCGAGCGTCGTCACGATTCTGGCGCTGTGTGCCGGGCTGTCGGCGGTGAAGTTCGCCCTGGACGGGCGGCTCGACATCGCGCTGGCCATGATCGGCGCGGCCGCCGTGCTGGACACCCTGGACGGGCGGCTGGCCCGCATGCTGGACGCCACCACCAAGATCGGCGCGGAGCTGGATTCGCTGTCCGACGCCATCTCCTTCGGTGTGGCGCCGGCGCTGGTGCTCTATGTCACGCTGCTGGACGAGAGCAGTGCCGGCTGGATCGTCGCGTTGCTGTACGCGGTGAGCTTGGTGCTGCGCCTGGCCCGGTTCAACACCCTGCTCGACGACGACACCCGGCCGGAATGGTCGCGGGAGTACTTCGTGGGTGTGCCCGCGCCCGCCGCCGCGCTGATCGCGCTGGTGCCGATCGCGCTGTTCGTGCAGTTCGATGGTCCCTGGTGGCTCGGGTTCTGGCCGGTCGCGGCTTGGACGGTGTTCGCGGCGGCCCTCGCGGTCAGCACAATTCCCACCCTCGCCATGAAGTCGGTGTCGGTGGCCCCGCAGGCGGCCGCCGGATTGCTGGTGCTGGTCGCCGTCGCGGCGGCGCTGCTGGTGACGTATCCCATTGTGCTGCTGCTGATTCTGGTCGGTCTGTACCTGTGCCACATTCCGTTCGCCTGGCATTCGCAGCGCTGGGTGGCGGCGCGACCGGAGACCTGGCAGCACAAGCCCGCCGAACGCCGGGCCCAGCGCCGGGCGCAGCGGCGGCGCCCGGCCTTGCGCCGCCCCGCGATTCGAGGTTCCAGCGCGCGGCTGCGGTTGCGTCGGCCGGGCGCGAAGCGGCCGCCGTCGGACAACATCAATCGCTGAGCAGATTCTCCGGAGGTTTCCGCAAGGGCCGAAAGATACTGTCACAGTTGGTAATCGAGCCGTCGATGAGCGCGGAAGAAGGTGGCGGTGGAACCCGAAGGCCTGCACGAATTCCTGGTGCACCGCCCGCGCCTGTTCGCCCTCGCCTATCGGATGCTCGGCTCCGCCGGCGAGGCCGAGGACGCGGTGCAGGAGGCCTACCTGCGCTGGTCCGGCACCGAGCGGGACACGATTCGCTCCGCCGAGGCCTGGCTGACCACCACCGTCGTGAATCTCTGCCGTACCTGGCTGGTCTCGGCTCGGGCGCGCCGCGAGGTCTATGTCGGTCCGTGGCTGCCCGAACCGGTGCCGACTGCGGGCGGTGAACTCGGGCCGCTGGAGTCCGCGGAAGAGCGCGAACAGATTTCGCTCGCGCTGCTCACCACCCTGGAGCGGCTCAACCCGGTGGAGCGCGCGGTGTTCGTGCTGCGCGAGGGGTTCGGCTACGCGCATCGCGAGATCGCGGACATGCTCGACTTGTCCGAGGCCAATTCGCAGCAGACCTACCGGCGGGCGAGTCAGCGGGTGCGCGAAGGCAAGGCGCGTTTCGAGGTTTCCGCCGATCAGTCGCGCGAGTTGATCGAGCGCTTCATGAAGGCGGCGCGGACCGGTGATCTCGACCAGCTGAAAGCCATGCTCGCCGCCGATGTCACCGCGACGGCGGACGGCGGCGGCACGGTGACCGCGGCCCGGCGGCCGGTGGTGGGCGCGGAGCACGTCGCGCGCTACCTGCTCGGGCTGTTCCGGTGGGAGGTACCCGGGATGGAGATCACGCTCGAAGAGGTCAACGGCGGGCCGGCGGTGGTGGCCAGGGTGGGGCGCGATCCCCTGGTGGTCATCGGCATCGAAACCTCAGCGCACGCGGTCACCGCGCTGCGATTGATCGTCAATCCGGAGAAGCTGGCCTATTTCGGGCGGGCCACCCGATAGGCGCTGTGTGGGGGCTCACAGGCGTGGCTGTCAGGAACGGCGCCGCTGTCCGGTCTAGGTGATGTCGGTTGTACGAAGGGAGCCACATCATGACCGGTCAGCATCGGATCGTCGTCCTCGGCGCGGGATACGCGGGACTCTCGGCGGCGCGCAGGTTCGCTCGCAAGGCCCGGGGTGCGGACATCACGGTGGTCGACGCGCGAGCGGAATTCGTCGAACGGGTGCGGTTGCATCAACAGGCCGCGGGACAACAGCTTTCGAGCTGGGATATCCAGGAGAAACTGGCGGCGAAGCGGATTCGGTTCGTGCGGGACCGGGCGCAAGATATCGATACCGCGGGCAAGCGGGTCGTTTTGGCGAACACACCGGCGCTCGAGTACGACACCCTGGTCTACGCGCTGGGCAGCATCGCCGATACGAGTGGCGTACCAGGTGTCGCCGAACACGCGCTGACGGTGGCCACGCCGGAGGACGCACGGTGGTCGGTCCCGGGGCGTGGACCGGTGGTAGTCGTCGGGGGCGGGTCCACCGGGATCGAGCTGGCCGCCGAACTCGCTGAGTCGCAACCGGATTCGCGGGTGGTGCTGGTGAGCTCGGAGCAGCCGGGCGCGTGGTTGTCGCCCCGGGCACAGGCGCATATCCGCCGGGTGCTGAAACGCCTCGGCGTCGAGATCCGCGCGGACGCGAAGGTTATCGAGGTGCTGGCCGATGGCGTCCGGCTGGCCGACGGCACGGTGCTCGAATCGGCGGCGACCGTGTGGACCGCGGGCTTCGGCGTGCCGGACCTGGCCGCGCGCGCCGGTCTCGCGGTCGACCGGAAGGGCCGTATCCGCACCGACGAGACGTTGCGCTCGATCTCGCATCCGGACATCTATGCCGCCGGGGACGCCGCCGTGATCGCCGGTCCCGGCGATCGGGAACTGCGCATGGCCTGCGCGACGGCGCTGCCCACCGGCAAGCACGCCGCGGACGCGGTGATCGCCCGGTCGGACGGCCGGGAACCAGGGCCGCTGCGGTTCCGGTATTACCTGCAGTGTCTGAGCCTGGGACGGCGCGACGGTGTCATCCAGATATTGCACGCCGACGATTCCCCGGCCCGCACGGTGCTGACCGGCCGGACCGCGGCCTGGGTCAAGGAGAGCATCGTGCGCGGGGCGGGCCGGGCCGCCACACCGTAACGCGCCACCGTCAACGATGGGTTGACGATGCGGCGATCGTCAACCTATCGTTGACGCATGACATCGCCCTTCCGCCTCGACGACCTGATCGACGGCATCAAGAAAGCTCGCCCCGACAACGCCCTGGACCAGCTCTCCGACGCGGTGGTGGCCGCGGGCCACCTCGGCGAAGTGGCCGACCACCTGATCGGCCACTTCGTCGATCAGGCCCGCCGCTCCGGCGCCTCCTGGACCGACATCGGTGCCAGCATGGGCGTCACCAAGCAGGCCGCGCAAAAGCGTTTCGTGCCCAAGGATCCCGGCGACGCCGCCACCATGAATCCGAACGCCGGTTTCGCCAAGTTCACCCCGCGCGCCCGGCAGGTGGTGGTGGCCGCACAGGAACAGGCCCGCGCCGCCGGGCACGTCCAGATCAGTACCGGTCACCTGGTCCTGGCCCTGCTCACCGAGCCGGACGGGCTCGGCGCGCAGGAGATCATCGCCAACGGCGTCACGCTGGAAGCCGTCGCCGAAGCCGCGCGCGCGGCCTTGCCCGCCGCCGCGGACGCTACGGTTCCGCCGATGATCCCGTTCGACGCCGAGGCCAAGAAGGTGCTCGAACTCACCTTCCGCGAGGCGCTGCGGCTGGGGCACAACTACGTCGGCACCGAGCACCTGCTGCTCGCCCTGCTCGAACAGGAGAACGGCTCCGGTCTGCTGACCGGCCTGGGTGTGGACAAAGCGAAGTCCGAAGCCCATCTGCAGGAACTGCTTTCGGTGTACTTGACCCAGCAGTAGGACCGGCCGGACTGTGTCAGGCCGGTGCACCGGATGGGCCGGGCCTGGCTACCGCGGCCAACCGGACCCGGTTCGTGGCACCGGTTTTCGCCATCAAGTTCGTGACATGGGTTTTGACGGTGGTGATGCCGATGTGCAGTAATTCGGCGATCTCCGCGTTGGCGTGACCTTCGGCGACCAGGGCCAGTACCTCGGCTTCGCGCGGGGTGAGCCCGAAAGCGGCACTCGCATCTGGGGTTTCGGCGGGCGGCCCGGTGCGGGCCGCGATGGCCGCATCCACCATGCGCTGCAAGACATCGGGGGAGAAGGGGCGACCGCCGGTGGCGGCACGGCGGATACCGTCGAGCAGATCGGCGGGCGCGGCGTCCTTGACCAGGAACCCGCACGCTCCGGCGGCCAACGCGGGATACAGGTGATCGTCATCGTCGAAGGTGGTCAGGGCGATCACCCGGGTTGTCGGCCGGGCCGCGAGAATCGCTGTGGTGGCGCGGATTCCGTCCATGCCCGGCATCCGTAGATCCATCAGCACCACATCGGGCCGGCACTGTTCGGCCAGGCGCACCGCGTCGCCGCCGGTCGCGGCCTCTCCGATGACTTCGAGATCAGCGGCGGTCTCGCAGAGCATGCGCAGACCCGCACGGACCAGTTGCTGATCGTCGACGATCAGCACCCGAACGGTCATGACGCGGCCGCTGTCGCGGTGGGCAGGTGCGCGGCCAGCCGCCAGCCGCTACCGGTGGCTCCGGCCGAAAAGGTGCCGCCGAGCAAGGCGACTCGCTCGTGCAGTCCGATCAGGCCAACACCCCGCGCACCGTCTCCGGCGGCGGCGCCGGAACCATTGTCGGACAGCAGGAAATCAACCGATCGAGCGCTCTTCGAGATCTCCAGCCGCGCGTCGACGCCGGCTCCGGCGTGTCTGACCGCGTTGGCCAAACCCTCCTGGGTGAGCCGCAGCAGCGTGAGGCCCACCGTCGCGTCCACCTCGGTGATGTCCGCGCCGATCCGGGTCTCGATCCGCAATCCCAATTTCTGATTCCGGTCGACCGCCGCGGCGATGGCGTCCGGCAGATCCGCGGGCGCTACGAATGATTCACCGGAGGCCTGCGGATCGCGCAGGATGGTCACCAGCTTCCGCAGATCCGCGAGGGTGGCTTTGCCGCTGGCGTGGATGTCGTCGAGGACCTCCAGCAGCGCGGGCGGCGCGTCGGGCACCGCGTGCCGGGCCACACCGACCCGCAGCACGGTGGAGGAGACGTGATGGGCGATCAGATCGTGCAGTTCACGGGCGATCGCAGTGCGTTCGACGGCCCGGGCCGCGGCGATCTCCGATTCCCGGCGCTGCGCCATCTCCAGCGCCTCGCGCCGGGCCCGCTCCGCGTTCTCCCGCGCCGCGCGCAGCAGCATGCCGAGCAACAGCGGCGCCGCGGCCATGACTGCGGCGCGGTAGCCCATGGCCCCCAGACCGCCGGAGGCCGGATGCGCCAGATATGCCCCCGCGAGCGCCGCCGCACCGAGGTACGGCCGCCAACCGCCTTGCCGCGCAGCAAGTTCGGTGAGTGCGACGGCGGCGGCCACCTTCGGGACGGCCGGCCCGACCTGCCCGATCTCGAAACCGAGCAGCAGCAGCCCGGTCGTGGTCAGCGCGGTGGGCAGCGGCCACCGCGCGCCACCGGCCACGGCCAGCACCGCTAACGTCGCGATGACCCAGTCCACCGTGGCGGGCCCGTCGAGGAGCAGCAGCATGCAGCCCGCGCCGAGGGCCAGCAGCGCCGTCATCCGGATCGGCAGCGATCGCGCGTCCAGCAGCCATTCCACGCCGCGGCCCACTCCGCTCGACTCCACCACGTACCCATAATGCCGCGTCACCGCCGTCGCGCGGCTCCTACCGTGGGAGGAGACGGGTCCGCCGCGAGGCCGCGATTCGAGCCCGCCAGGCGGATTCGGTCGCCGAGTCGCCGGGCCAGAGTCGAGGCATGACCGATGAGACGGACCACCCCGACGCCCCAGCACCCGTTCCCGCCGCCCCGAAACCGAACCGGCGCAAGCTGTTCGGCATGACCGCCGCAGGTCTGGCGGCGGGTACCGCCGCCGGTCTGGCCGGTGGCATCGCGCTCGGCGCCGACTCCAACCCGCCGCGCGCGCTGCACGGCGGAATGCGCCGCTTCGCCGACCAGGTGGTTTTGATCACCGGGGGCACCTCCGGCATCGGAGCGGCCGCGGCCCGGCAGTTCGCGGCCGAGGGCGCGCGCGTCGCGTTCTGCGGCCGGCGTGTCGAGCGCGGGCAGGCGGTGGAACGCGAAATCCGCGCCGCGGGCGGCGAAGCCACCTATCTCCGCGCCGACGTGCTGGTCGAGAGCGAGGTGCGTGACTTCGTCGAGACGGCGGTCCGGCGTTATGGCGGATTGCACGTCGCCTTCAACAATGCGGGCATCACCATCCAGAAGAAGCTGCACGAGTACAGCGCCGACGACTTCGACCGCGTGATCGGCACGAGTCTGCGCGGCGTCTTCTTGTCGATGAAATACCAAGTGCCGCACATGATCCGGTCCGGCGGCGGCACGATCGTCGTCACCTCGTCGAGCAACGCCGTGGCCACCGACGCTGGACGCGCCGCCTATACCGCCGCAAAGCGCGGCCTGGTCGGATTGGTGCAGTCCGCGGCATTGGACTACGCGGCCGACGGCATTCGCGTCAACACGCTCGTCCCCGGCACCACCGACACCGAACTGGTGCGCCGCGCGGCCGGAATGGAAGGCCTGCCCGACGACGCCTACCAGGCGCTGATGAAACAGTGGGCGAAATCCAATGTGCCCGGACTCGGCCGCCTCGCCACCGCCGACGAAATCGCAGCCTTCGCACTGACGCTCGCCTCCCCGGAACACCCCTACCTCACCGGCGCGCAACTCGTCATCGACGGCGGAAAGACCGCGCACGCATGAGCGGACCGCTGAAATACCTGCGCGGTGACCGCGCCACGGCACAGCTGATTCGCTTCGCCGCGGTCGGCGGCTTCGCCAATCTCGGCTACCTACTACCGTTCCTCCTGTTGTACGGCAGCGGAGTGCAGCTGGCCAACCTCGTGGGTTCGATCCTCAGCACCGTCCTCGCCAACGAACTGCACCGCCGCCTCACTTTCCGATCCGCCACCCGGACAACCTGGTACTCAGCACAACTCAAAGGCGGCGGCACCGCTGTCGCGGCCCTGGCCGCGAGCTCGGGCACCCTCGCGCTCCTGGGCGAACTCGCCCCGGGTCTGCGCGGACCGGGCGAGGCCGCCGCGGTCATGACCGTCTCGGGAATCGTCGGCGGTCTTCGCTTCTTATCCTTGCGCCACTGGGTCTTTCGAGCCGCGCACGTCGGGGACGTTGCGGTCGAGCTCGTCCAACCACGCGGCGGCGGAGGCGTCGCTCGGCGCGCGCCAGTCGCCGCGTGGTGACAGGGATCCGCCGGAGCCGACCTTCGGGGCGTTCGGGAGCGTCGAGCGTTTGAACTGACTGGTTTGGATGAAGCGGCGCAGGAATTCGGCGAGCCAGTGTTTGATCTCGGACAGGTCGTAGGTGTGGCGCTGGTCGGCCGGGATCAGGTCGGGCCAGCTGCCGCGGGCGGCGTCGGACCAGGCGTGCTGGGCCAGGTAGGCGATGCGGCTGGGCCGGTCGCCGAAGCGCAGCAGGTGGTAGAGGTGGAAATCTTGCAGTTCGTAGGGACCGACGGTGGCTTCGGAGCTCTGCCCGGGTTTGCTGTCGTCGCTGTTGGGGACGAGTTCCGGTGAGATCTCGGTGCGCAGAATGGATTTCAGCACCGCGCCCGCCTCGGGGCCGAACTGGTCCGTGTCGGCCGCCCAGGCGATCAGGTACTTGATCAGAGTTTTCGGGACCGAGGCGTTCACGCCGTAGTGCGCCATGTGGTCGCCGACGCCGAAAGTGCACCAGCCCAGAGCGAGTTCGCTGAGATCACCGGTGCCGACCACGAGCGCGCCGTGCTGATTCGCCAGGCGGAACAGGTGCGAGGTGCGCTCGCCCGCCTGCACGTTCTCATAGGTGACGTCGTACTGCGGGATGCCTTCGGCGGCCGGGTGTTTCAGGTCGCGCAGCATCTGCGTGGCCGACGGTTTGATGTCGATCTCCGCGGCGGTCACACCCAGCGCGTCCATCAAACGGTGTGCGTCGGTACGGGTTCGGGTGCTGGTACCGAAACCGGGCATCGTGTAGGCCAGCACGTTCGCGCGGGGCAGCCCGAGCTTGTCCATGGTCTTGGCGGCCACGATCAGCGCCTGGGTCGAATCGAGTCCGCCGGAAACGCCGATCACCAGGCGTTCGATGCCGGTCGCCCGCATGCGGGTGCTCAAACCCTCGACCTGGATGTGATGCACCTCGGCGCAGCGTTCGTTCAACGCCGCCGGATCGCTGGGTACATAGGGGAAGCGCGGGATTTCGCGGTGCAGCGGCACCGCCGCGGTGGGAATCGGCAGGCCGACTTCGATCCGGGGCATGGTCGACAGCCGTTCCCGATGGTCGTGCACATTGTCCGCGAAACTGGTGGTGCGCAATCGATCCGCGGCCAGCCGCTGCAGATCGAGGTCGGCCAGCACCAGTTGCGGGTCGTCCGCGAAACGCTCGCCCTCGGCCAGCAGATCGCCGTTCTCACAGATCAGCGCTTGACCATCCCACGCCAGGTCGGTGGTCGACTCGCCATGTCCCGCAGCCGAATACAGATACGCGGCGAGATAACGCGCCGAATGCGACGTGCACAGCGCCCGCCGGTAGTCGGCCTTCCCGATCACGATATTGCTGGCCGACACGTTCACCAGCACGCTCGCACCGGCCAGCGCCGCGTAACCGCTGGGCGGCAACGGAACCCAGCCGTCCTCGCACACCTCCAGATGGAAGGTGAAACCGGCCAGATTCGTCGCCGTGAACAGCAGATCGGAGCCGAATGGCACCCGCTGCCCGTCGATGACGATCTCGTCGCTCAATGATTCACGCGCGGCGGCGAATTGGCGCTTCTCGTAGAACTCGCGATAGTTCGGCAGATAGCTCTTCGGTGCCGCACCCAGCACCCGTCCCTCGCTCACCGCGATCGCGCAGTTGAACAGCCGCCCCTGGCTGCGCACCGGCGCGCCGACCACCAGGACGGTGTCGATCCGCGTGCTTTCCCGCACCAGCCGCTCCAGCGCCAACTCCACCGCGTCGTCCAGCGCGTCCTGATGGAAGAGGTCGTCGGCGGTATAGGAGGACAGTCCGAGTTCCGGAAACACCGTCAGCACCGCGCCCTCGGTCGCGGCCCGCCGGGCCAGTTCCAGCGTCTGCTCGACGTTGTAGGCGGGATCGGCTACCCGCATCCGCGGCACGGCCACCGCGACCCGCGCGAACCCATGCCGGTACAGCGATTCGAACGGCACACTCATTCGGTCGCCTCCTGTCAGGAGTTGATCATGGTCCGCTCCCGAATCTACGCGCGGCCGCGCAGTCCGCCGCCCCAGCGCGGCCAACTGGCCTGTGGTTTCGGCTCGGGGATCAGTGAGCGCCGATCCATGTCCGTGATGTTCATCGGCAGCTGGTCGGACATCCCGCCGAGCAGGCCGAGCAGCTTCCCGCCCAGCGTGGCCCGGTATTCGGTCATCGTCAGGCCGACCATCTGGCGGAACTCCACCCGTCCGAAGGGCGCCTCCAGGACCCCCAGTTCCGGGTCCGGCACGAACCCGACCGCGTGGATCAGGGAATCCGGCCGGTCCGCGGCGATCGGCCCGCTCGACTTGATGGTGTGGCCCACCTCGAACCGCTTCCCCGACTGGAACACGTACCGCGCCAGGTTTTGCAGAAAGGTCACCGGCCAATGCGGCGCTCGGAGCTCCCCCTCCTGTCGCGCCAACCGGAACGTGAATTCGAACCCCCACCCGGACTCCGCCGGGTTGTCCCATTCCTTCTCGTACAACTCGCTCATCCCGAAGCTCACGTAGTGCCAGTGCGGCACCGGCTCGCTGCGTTCATACGCGTTCACGCACTCCAGCGGCTCCGTCCCCCCGGCCGCCCACGGATCCTCCGCATGCCACCGTCGCGGCTCGACCTCGCCGTATAGCTCGCCCAGCACCCCCTCGATCGCATCCCACCCGGGTCTACCACTCACCTGCCCAACCCTAGGTCCGCGCGGCGTGTCCCCGCATTCGAGGTCCTCGCGCCGGACCCGCGGAGCGCGTGCCGGGGGCGACCGGTCCGGGCCGCCGTACAGCACGGTGCCGCCACCGGAGGGCACTATTTCGCGCGCGGTACGCAGCGCGGTGGTCGGCCGGTTAGCTGGCGGGGCGGCAGGGGTTGCCAGCTAAGCTATAGCGATGGCGGATGACACGGATGACACGGATTCCGACCTAGTCGCGGGAGAGCGCCGCTCGGACCTCCTGCGCGCGTTGTCGTACGTGTCGACGGAACATGGGCCCGACGGCGAGTACATCGTGAACGGGGATCTGCCGCCGGAGGTCGCACCGCCCTTCATCCGAGCGATCATGCGGGTGGAAGCCGAGTTGTTGCTGCATGACGCCGAGCTGGTCACCGTGGACAACGAGGAACCGCGCACCCCGGACGAGCGTCGTACCGATGCCTTCGTCGCGCTGGTACTGCGCATCGACGACCGGCCTTAGCTCGCCGCGCCGTACGCCGCGCGGTCCGTGCGCCCCGACCTTGCACTCGCCCCGGGCGAGTGCTAGAAATGGCTTTGGCACTCTCACCATGTGAGTGCCAGGTCGGGACGGTGAGACCGGGTTCCATCGACACCCTCGGTCGTCCGTCGCGGGCACCGAACCTGGCCAGCGTAAATGGGGCGATCCGACAAGCGGTCGTCCTGTGTGTCAGCCCCATTACATGTGGAGGATCTCAACGCAATGGCCAAGACAATTGCGTACGACGAAGAGGCCCGTCGGGGTCTCGAGCGCGGTCTGAACGCCCTCGCTGACGCGGTCAAGGTGACGCTGGGCCCCAAGGGTCGCAACGTCGTCCTGGAGAAGAAGTGGGGCGCCCCCACGATCACCAACGATGGTGTTTCCATCGCCAAGGAGATCGACCTGGAGGACCCGTACGAGAAGATCGGCGCCGAGCTGGTCAAGGAAGTCGCCAAGAAGACCGACGACGTCGCGGGCGACGGCACCACCACCGCTACCGTTCTGGCCCAGGCGCTGGTGCGCGAAGGCCTGCGCAATGTCGCGGCCGGCGCGAACCCGCTGGGTCTCAAGCGCGGCATCGAGAAGGCCGTCGAGGCCGTCACCGCCAAGCTGCTCGACACCGCCAAGGAGGTCGAGACCAAGGAGCAGATCGCCGCTACCGCCGGTATCTCGGCCGGCGACCCGTCCATCGGTGAGCTCATCGCCGAGGCCATGGACAAGGTCGGCAAGGAAGGTGTCATCACCGTCGAGGAGAGCAACACCTTCGGTCTCCAGCTGGAGCTCACCGAGGGCATGCGCTTCGACAAGGGCTACATCTCCGGTTACTTCGTGACCGACCCCGAGCGTCAGGAAGCGGTCCTCGAGGATCCGTACATCCTGCTCGTCGGCTCGAAGATCTCGACCGTCAAGGATCTCCTGCCGCTGCTCGAAAAGGTCATCCAGGCCGGCAAGCCGCTGCTGATCATCGCCGAGGACGTCGAGGGCGAAGCCCTGTCCACCCTGGTGGTCAACAAGATCCGCGGCACCTTCAAGTCCGTCGCCGTGAAGGCCCCGGGCTTCGGTGACCGTCGCAAGGCTCAGCTCGCCGATATCGCCATCCTCACCGGTGGCGAGGTCATCAGCGAAGAGGTCGGCCTCTCCCTGGAGACCGCCGGCATCGAGCTGCTCGGCCAGGCGCGCAAGGTCGTCATCTCCAAGGACGAGACCACCATCGTCGAGGGCGCGGGCGACGCGGAGGCCATCAAGGGCCGCGTGGCGCAGATCCGCACCGAGATCGAGAACTCGGACTCCGACTACGACCGGGAGAAGCTGCAGGAGCGTCTGGCCAAGCTGGCCGGCGGTGTTGCGGTCATCAAGGCCGGCGCGGCGACCGAGGTCGAGCTCAAGGAGCGCAAGCACCGCATCGAAGATGCCGTGCGCAACGCCAAGGCTGCCGTCGAAGAGGGCATCGTCGCCGGTGGCGGCGTGGCTCTGCTGCAGTCGGCTCCGGCCCTGGACGAGCTGAAGCTCACCGGTGACGAAGCCACCGGCGCCAACATCGTGCGTGTCGCGCTGTCGGCTCCGCTGAAGCAGATCGCCTTCAACGCCGGCCTCGAGCCCGGCGTCGTCGCGGAGAAGGTGTCCAACCTTCCCGCGGGCCACGGCCTGAACGCCGACTCGGGCGAGTACGAGGACCTGCTGGCCGCCGGCGTTGCCGACCCGGTCAAGGTCACCCGTTCCGCCCTGCAGAACGCCGCCTCCATCGCGGCGCTCTTCCTCACCACCGAGGCTGTCGTCGCCGACAAGCCGGAGAAGGCCGCCGCTCCCGCCGGCGACCCGACCGGTGGCATGGGCGGCATGGACTTCTGAGTCCAGCCACCCGGATTCACCTTCGAAGGCCGGCCCACCATTGGTGGGCCGGCCTTCGGCCATATCAGAGGGTCGCCAGTTCGGCTCGCAGTAAGTCCAGGCCCATCGGGCCGAGGTCGAGGGCGGCCATGTGCCAGGACTTCAGGTCGAAGGCCGCGCCGTGCCGGGCCCGCGCACCGGCCCGCCCTTCGGCCCAGACGCGCTCGCCGACCTTGTAGGCGATGGCTTGACCCGGCATGCCCAGGTAGCGGTCGATTTCGAAATGCAGCGCCGCGCCCTCGTGCGAAACTCGCTACTCGGCGAACACCTCGTCCAGGCTCGTCGCGGTAAGCAGGCGCCGCGCCCAGAGGTGTTGTTCATCGGCAGTAGCGGTGTAGATGGTGTTGCGGACCTGGGCGGGCAGCGGACCGAATTTGGTGGTCATCAGGTCCATCAAAATCGCGATCCGCTCTTTGGTTTCCCCACGGAGTTCTCCACGTGCTTCGCCCTCGGCGCGGAGCCGGTCGGCTGTTGTCATGAGCGATTCCTTGCTGACGTGAACAACCGGCTTGCTGGCCCTAGTTCCTGAGGATCGATGGATTGCGGTCTCCTTCGGCCGAAATCGGTTGGGGCGCCTGCAGGGCCGCGAGGTAGATGGTGGCGACGTCGTCGAGTAGGGCATTTGAAGCGGGGGAGGAGCGGGCCCAGTGTTTCGAGCATGGCGGGGCTGACGTCGTACAGTTCGGCGAGTTCGGTAGGCGCTGCCCAGGCCGAGCCGTGGAGATCGTTGCGCACTACCACCGGAAAGACCACGGGAAGTGTTCGGGCATCAGGGTTTTGGACTCGGTAGTGGTTCCAGACTCCGATGATCGAGTCGAGCATGCGCAGCGGCATCAATCGGTCCGAACAATTGCGCTGCTCGATCAACAGGTAGCCGAACGCCTCGTCTGCGCCGCAGCGGGTTCGGAAAACGAGATCGTCGTAGCTCGAGCGCAACTCCTCGCTGACGAAGCTGCACGACATCGGTTCCAGCCGAGTCCAATCTACCCGCGCCACAACTTCTTCGGGTAGCACAGTGCGCAGGTGTGCTGCTGCGTCAGCGGGTTGTCCGAGCAGTTGGCGGACGTAAGCGTCATGTGGGTTCGAAGTCGTGACTGCCATGCTCGGGGACCGTACGCCTGCGCGGCGTCCAGCGAACGTAGAAACGCAAGATTGCGAACGCAATATTGCGAATCCGGCCCTTCGATCGCGCTGAGGCTGGAACATATAGCGCATGGCTACCAGCGGATGTCCTGATCCGGGGATGTCCGACGCGGCTTCGCTGTTAGGAGGAGGGTTCATGGAATCGTTCAGTTGTTGGCCGCCACCCGCGCTGCCGCCCGGATGGCATCGGTTCACGCTGTTCCACTGCCCGATCGGGGTGTGGGACATCCAGTTCGAGGACTCGCGGTACGACGTGATCAAAGGCGATCCGCCGTCGGGGTGCACGGTCACCGAGCTGGGTCGTTATTTCGCCTTGGAGTGCGAGCGGCCGGGGGCGACCTTCCTCGATGCCGTCGCCACCACCTGCGCCCAGATCCGGGACAAGTACGGCCTTTCCATGTATGACCTCGGTATCGAGGACGTCGACGAGTGGTCCTCCGACGGCCTCAACGGCTGGGGCGCGAAGGTGCTGGGTCAGCTGGCCCTGATGTCGGTCGAGCGGGTCGAATTACTCGGATATCACACCGAGGATCTGGTCAGATTCGTCCGGACGGTGGCACGGCCGATCGAGGCTTAGTCGCTTCGGGTGGTGGGTCGGCCATCTGCCGGTCCACCACCCGCGCGATCGAACGTCACCCCGCGAGCACGAAGGCCACGAGAAAGCCTGCGGCGGTGGCCATTCCGACCCACCAGCCGCCCTCGCGATAGGCCTCGGGCATGAGCGAGTCGGCGAGGACGGCGATGGTGGCGCCGCCGGCGAAGGCCTGAACGGCGCTGACGTGCGTAGGCGAGAGATTGTCGGACAGGGTGTATCCGACCACGGTGACCAGCACGAGCATCGCGCCCGTCGCGGCCCAGAGCCAAAAGGCGCGGGCGGGAGAGAAGTTGTGTTTGTCGCGCATGAGGGTCGCGCCGCTGATGGCTTCGGGGATATTGCCGACCGCGACGGCGACGAGCAGGACCAACCCGCCGGCGGAGGTGAGCGAGACGCCCAGGGCGGTGTTCTCGGGGACACCGTCGAGGATGGTGCCGAGCATCAGCGCCCACCCGATCGCCCCCGCGCCGAGCTTCGCCTCGATGAAATGGTTGGCCACCACGTAGATCCCGGCCCCCGCGAACAGGGCCGCGCCGGCGATCCACACCCCGGCCGTATGAAACGCGGGCTCGAACAATTCCGAGGACGCCGCCGCGATCATGGTGCCCGCACCGAACGCCATCAGCGATGCCAGCACCTGCTTCGGCAACGTCCATCGCAACCCGATCGCGGCCCCGGCCAGCAGCGGCACCGCGGTCCCCAGTCCATAGAGCAGCGCTTTGAGCATGTCCGCCACCCTAGGCGGCGGATAGCGGTAACTCCCGGAGGCTGGGGCGCGCGGTGCCGCTGCCGGCCGGGGCCGCTCGTTCGTTCCGCCGCTCAGATGCCGTCGACGGCAAGCACTTTGAACGGCCCCGGCGTGCCCGGACCCATCGGGCCGCCCTTGTCGAATTGGGAGGCGGCGATCAGTGCTTTGCCGCCGACGTACACCATGGTCGTGGGGATGGCGAGGGATTCGTCGGTGAAGACGGCCGCGCGGGTGGCTGTCGCGTAGTCGTCGGACAGCGTCCAGCGGGTGAGTGTGTTGGTCCGGTTGTGGACGACTCGCAAGGTCGTGCCGGTGAGGTCGAGTCCGTCGCCGTTCCGCACGTCCCCGCCGCGCAAAGCGACCTTATGGATGGTTGTGGATGAATTCGGGGTGGTGGTGATCCGGTAGAGGTCACCGGTGGGCATGTCGACGACCAGCAGGTAGGTGCCGGTGGGATCGGCGACGATGCCGTTGAGGCTGAAGCCGTCTGCGCGCGGGGCTATCGTCGCGCTCAGGTCGAAAGCCGGTGCCAGCTCGGCGTTTCCGCCCCGCGCGACCTGGTCCGGGGTGACACGGTAGACGACGGCGCGCACGGAATCGGTGAGGTACGCGGTGCCGTCGGGGGTGATGGCCAGGTCGTTGACGAAGCGCGGGCCGGGGCCGGGAACGGTGAACGTGGCGAGCAGGGCGCGGGTTGCGGTGTCGTACACCGAGACTCCCTTGGTGGAGTCGGTGACCCAGAGCCGGCCGGCCTGATCGACTTTCAGGCCGTTGGCGGTGCCGCGGCCGTCGGTGCCCGCGGGCAGGAAGACCTCGGCTTCGGTGGCGCCCGGCTCGGCGCGGTAGATCGCGCCGGTGCTGTAGGAGCCGACATAGGTGGCGCCGGTGCGGGCATCGGCGGCGATGCCTTCCGGGTAGGCGCGGTCGCCGGGGAGGTCGTACGCGGTGCTGATGCGGGGTGTTGTGCTCGGGGTCGCCGTATCGGTCCCGCAAGCGGCGAGCAGTGCGACGGCGGTGGTGGTGACGAGCGGACGCAGCAGGTTCATGATCGAGCCCTAACGTATGAAGTCATACTAAACGATGAGCACGAAGATATATTAGAACTCTAATCATCGTCAAGAGTCGAACAATATGGTGGGCGGATACGATGCGTGCATGACGTCGATGCCCGCTGCCGAACGCATCGGTTCCTATCTGAAGCGCGCCGAGCAGGCCATGGCCGCGGCGAAAACGGCGGCCCTGAAGCCCGCGGGCCTCACCGTCCCGCAATACGCCGCCCTGCTGTACCTGGACGAGAATCCGGGCATCTCGGCGGCGGCGCTGGCCCGGCTGTGCGGCGTCACGCCGCCCACGATGAACACCGTCCTCGGGAACCTGCGGGAGCGCGGGCTGATCGAGCGCACGCCGCACGCCTGGCACAAGAACGTGCTGGAGACCCGCCTCACCGACAAGGGCGCCGCGGTCATGCGGGACGCCGACCAGCGCGCGATCCACGTGGAGCGCACGGCGGCGGCGGAATTCAGCGCGGCGGAGCTGAAGTCACTGCGCAGCCTGCTGATCCGCTGCGCTGATCGATTCGACTCGATTCGCCCGGAGTGACGTCAGATCGGGTCGGTCACCCGCAGCCGCTCCGCCAGTTCGTTGAAGATGTAGAAGTTCGGAATCGCCGCCACCGCGGCCAGTGAGATCCAGCGGCCGTCGACCTTGATCCGTACCAGCCCGCTGCGCGCGTCGATCAACTGGATGCGCTCCCATGGATAGCTCTGCCCGCGGAACACCAGCGTGTCCAGGTTCAGTGCGATATCGCCGAACTGCACGTCCTCGCCGTTGTCGATGGCGGTGACGGCGCTCGGCAGCTGGGTGGCGGTGATCGCCGACTGGATCGTCTTGCCCCACTCGCGGCCGTTGCAGAACAGGGTGTCGTCGAAGGTCGCGTGTGCGCCGGGCCCGGTCATCTCGAACGCGTACTCGGTTACCGCCGAGTTCTGGAACGGAATCACGCGCTGCTTCACCTGCGCGGTCTCCCAGCGGAATCCGGCGATTTGCTCGCCGGAGCGGTAGACCGTCATGCCGAAATCGAACAGATCCAGGCGCGCGGCCCGATGCCGGCGGTTGCTGCGGGCCCGCCATGCCGCGGGGACGGCCGGCACCAGCGCGAGCAGACCGGCGGCGGCCCCACCGGCGGGCGCGCCCACCGCCACGCAGATGACCCCGAGCACCACGCAGCAGCCGACCACGATGCCGCAGGCGCGCACGAACGTATCGCTCACGGGTGCGGGCAGGTAGGTCTGACGGTGCGTGCCGAGCTTCTGGTACTCGGCCATCAGATGGATCAGTTGCGAAAGCGGTACCGTACGTCCGTCGTCGGTCTCGCCCGTTTCCTGCTCCAGGGTGTTCGGAGTGGCCATAGTCCCTCCACGAGGCGGTTTTCCGCGCGAAGCGTATGTCACGCCGGTCCGACTCGCCACCGCGACCCCATGCGACGCGCCGGAGATGGCGACGAAAGTCAGGGCGTGGACGCCCCGTTCGAGCGACGTGCGAGCAGTCACCGGTGATTCGAAGCCGGCCGCGGTACCGGATCGGAAAAAGTCGAGAATTCGGAAGTGCGTTGTGCGCATCGCGTTTCGGCGCACCACTCGAATCGACTCCGGTAGCAGCCCGGCAAACTCCCCGTTCCAGGGGGACCGGTCTGTCCAAAAATAATTCTACGATTTCCCTTCAAAATCGCCCACGGGCGGCGAGTGCCTCGGTATCGTCCGTTTCGGCAAACAGCCAGTGACAGCGGAATGGCGGCCGTTAGATCGGAGTTGTTGGATGACAGCTGTTTTCCCGCCAACTTCCGGCTAACGCGCGGTCGGCCAGAGGTTGCAGCGAAGGCCCCGATCCATGACGAGGGGATCGGGGCCTTCGGTATTGTCTGCCCCAATGTCACAGGATGCGAATACGGGACGAATGTATGCCGGGCAACCCGTAGAGGACCGGCAACGTCAGCGGCGTGCGCGTTTTCTGGAGTCGGGCCTCACGGTCTTCGCGCGCGACGGCTACGCCAATAGTTCGGTGGGCGCTATCTGTAAAGACGCCGGGCTCTCCTCGCGGCAGTTCTACGAGGAGTTCACCGGCCGGGAATCGCTGCTACTCGAGCTCTACGAGCAGATCGATCGGGAGTCGCGCGAAGCGGTCACCGCCGCACTGGACAAGAAGGCCGAAGCCGGCGCCCTGGAGATCATCGACGCGGCGGTCCGCGCCTATGTCGAATCCATCGGCGCCGACCCGCGCAAGGCCCGGGTGGCGCTGGTGGAGGTGGTCGGCGCCGGCCCCAAGGTGGAGAAATTCCGGTTGGAGTTGCGCCGGGTCTGGGGTTCGCTGCTCGCCGGCGCCGCGGAGGATGCCGCCATGCACGGCGAGATCCCCACGGGCGACTACGAAATGCGCGTGCTGGCCATCATCGGCGCGGTCAACTACGTGGTCGACTCCTGGAGCGGCGCCGATCCGCGGCCGCCGCTGGACGATGTGATCCGGGTGCTCAGCCGAGTGATCATGGGAGCTGTCGGAGCGTAGTGGCCGGGACCGCGCTACCGAGCGGTAGCGTGGCCCCGCATGGAAACGGTTCCCATTCAGGTTCCGGACGGCAGCACCATTCCGGTGCGGTTGTTCCCGGCTCAGGGCTCGCACAAGCATCCGGTGACTCCGGACGCGCCCCGTCCCGTGGTGGTGCTCATACCCGGATTGGGCGTCCCGGGTGGGTATTACGAGTACTTCGCGGGCCGGCTGGCCGACCGCGGCTTCGACGTCGCGATCGGCGAAATCCGCGGCAACGGCGACAGTCGGCCCAAGCCGGGCGCGTCCAGCACCTACGGCTACCACGAACTGGTGTCGGTAGATTTCCCGGCCATCTTCGAGGTGGTGCGCAACCGGTTCCCCTCCAGTACGCCATATCTGCTCGGGCACAGCATGGGTGGCCAGTTCGCGGTGCTGTACGCCGCACGCATCCGCGGCCGTCTCGGCGGGCTCGTGCTCGTCGCGTCCGGAACTCCGTACCACCGGGCCTATCCGGGTGTCTTCGGTCCGGGCATCCTGGTCGGCACGGCCGCGGCCGCGCTGACCGCCGGCGTCGCCGGCTTCTGGCCCGGTGACCGAATCACGGTGGGCGGCTTCGGCCGTCAGTCCAAAGTGCTGATCGCGGACTGGGCGCGGCTGGCTCGCACCGGCCGGTTCCGCCCGGTCGGCGCCGATATCGATTACGAGGAGCGCATCGGCCGGCTGAAACTGCCGGTGCTGTCGATCACGATGGCCGGGGACGACCTCACCCCGCCCGGCTCCGCCGAACATCTGCTGTCGAAAATGCCGGACGCCGAGGTGACCGAATGGCATCAGCCGGAAAGTCTCGGTCACAACGGCTGGATCACCGATCCCGCGAGCACCCTCGACCGGATCGAGAAGTGGCTGCGGGACCGGTAGCCGGTCAGCGGGACTTGTTGTCCTCGAACAACATCTGGATAAAGAACTCGTAGATCAGCGCGGCCTGGAACGCCGACTGCTTGTTGTCGGCCGCGCCGCCGTGGCCGCCCTCGATGTTCTCGTGGTACCAGACGGTGCGGCCCTGTTCCGCCAAGAGCGCGGCCATCTTTCGCGCATGCCCGGGGTGCACGCGGTCGTCGCGGGTGGAGGTGGTCAGCAGGATCGGCGGATACTCCGGCGCGGAAGGCGCGGCTCCGGCCGCCATCGCGACCTGGTACGGCGAGTATTCGCTGATGTACTCCCACTCCTCCGGCTTGTCCGGGTCGCCGTACTCGGCGATCCAGGACGCGCCGGCCAGCAGCAGGTGGTAGCGCTTCATGTCCAGCAGCGGTACCTGGCACACGATGGCGCCGAACAGCTCCGGGTATCGGGTCAGCATGACGCCCATCAGCAGGCCGCCGTTGCTGCCGCCGACCGCGCCGAGCCGGTCGGCGGTGGTGATGCCGCGCACGACCAGGTCCCGGGCGATCGCCGCGAAATCCTCAAAGGCCTTGTACCGGTTGGCCTTCTGTACCTGGGTGTGCCATTCGGGGCCGTATTCGCCGCCGCCGCGAATATTCGTCATCACCCAGGTGCCGCCGCGTTCCAGCCAGCCCATCCCGGACGCGCCGCTGTAGGCGGGGGTGCGGGAGACCTCGAACCCGCCGTAGCCGGACATCACCGTCGGGCCCGGGACGTCCATGCGGTCGCGATGCCGGAGGACGAAGTACGGCACCATCGTTCCGTCGTCGGACCGGGCGAAGAACTGCTCGGTCACGATGCCCTCGGCGTCGAAGTATTCGGTTTCCTGCTTCAACTGGGTGGTCTCGCCGCCGACCGAGCTGGCCAGCAGCGTCGACGGGGTGGTGAAACCGCTTGTCATCAGCATGAATTCGTCGCCGCCCTCGAGCGGGTCCAGATTCACCACGCTGGTGGTGGCCATCGGCGGCGCATCCGCCAACGGCCGGCGCGCCCAGCCGTCGGGGCCGTGCTCACCCACCCCGCCGGCTCCGCCGTCTGCCATCCCCGGCGGCGTGAGGACGTAGAGCTTGGTCTGCACATCCTCCAGGGTGCTCAGGATCAGGTGGTTCTCGGTCCAGCCGTACCCGTGCAGCGCGGTGTGCGCGTCCGGGGTGAACAGCACCTCGAATTCCCTTGCGCCGGAGAGGAACTTCTCGAAGTCGATGGCCAGCAGCGCGCCCGCCGGATAGGTCGTGCCGCCCACCTCCCACGCCGACTTCAACCGGATGGTCAGCCAATCCTTGTACCAGGACTCGCTGGCGTCGGTGGGCACGTCCAGGTGCCGGAGCGTGCCGTCGTTCTCCAGCAGGTAGACCTCTTCGTTGAAGAAATCCGTGGCCCGGCCGATGTAGTGGCGCTCGTATCCGGGAGTGCGGTCGTAACCCGCCGATACCGAGACGTCGCCCGGCTCGCCCTCGAAAACGGTTTCGGCGGCGGATAATTCGGTGCCCCGCCGCCAGCGCTTGGCGATCCGCGGATAGCCGGAATCGGTGAGTGAACCCGGTCCGAAGTCGGTGCCCACATAGACCGAATCGATGTCGATCCAGCTGATCCGGGACTTGGCTTCGGGCAGAAAGAACCCGCCGGCCGCCGGTTCGACGAATTGCCTGGTGTCGAGATCGAACTCGCGCACCACCTTGGCGTCGGCGCCACCGCGCGACAGGCTGATCAGCGCGCGGCTCTGCGCCGGCCGCAGGACACCCGCGCCGCCCCACACCCAGTTCTCCTCCTCGGCGGCCGCCAGCGCGTCCACGTCGATGAGCACATCCCAGGCCGGGGACTCCTTGGCGTACTCCTCGAAGGTGGTACGCCGCCACAGGCCACGCGGATGCTCGGCGTCCCGCCAGAAGTTGTACAGCCACTTGCCCCGGCGGCCCGGATAGGCGACTTTGGTGTCGTCGTCGAGCATGTCCAGGATGCGGCGCTCGAGCCCACTGAACCGCTCGGAGGACGCGAAACGCCCCACGACTACGTCGTTATGGGCGCGGGCCCAGTCCAAGGCACGCTCGTCGGTCACCTCTTCGAGCCAGAGGTAAGGATCGCTCATGGAAGACATTGTCGCCTGGATGTCGTGTCAAGGCCGTCCGGGTCACCAATAGTGCGCCACATCGAGCACCACGCGGGAGCCGTCGCCGGGCCCGTCCAGGGTGAACACGCGGAACGGCAACCGGGCGCGCACACCCAGTCCGACCGTGGTCTGTCCCTCGAAGGAGCCGGCCCACGCGACCTGGCGGAAGGTGCTGTATCCGGTGACATCGGTCAGTTCCGAGCGGTTCGCCGGGTGATAGGTGCTGTTTCCCGCGGCGTCGTAGGCGGGCGCGTAGACGCCGACCCGCAGGAAAGCGCCGCCGCGCAACGGGACCGGGGCCCCGGAACCGTCCATGGTCACCCGGTCGACATAGCCGACGTGATATCCCGAGGCCGGGCCCGAGAGGTCGACGACCAGGCGATCGAAGCATTGGTGGCGGCCGGAGCGGATATTCGTCAGCGGGGCGGTCGAACCGGTCGGATTCGATTCGTCCAGCGAGCCCCAGACCAGGCCGCAATAGGAGGGAGTCGAGCCGGCCGGGGCCGCGGTGACGACCAGGGTCGCCAGCGTCGCGAGCGCGGACAGCACGACAAAGAGGGAAAATATGCGACGCATGTCGCACCAGCCTTCGGCAGAGAATCATCAGGTACCCGGTAGATCGGGCCGGTCGGACCCCTCGTTAGGCACGGGACGGTAGCGGCTTCGTCTCGAAATGGGGCCAGGAACCTGGGCGGATGCGATTTCGTTGAGACCCGAGGCCGTGTTTTCCGAATCGAGGAGTCCGAATGCCGCCCTTCGTGTGGGAACAGCATTGCTGTCTGCCGCTGCTGCCTTCGGCGTCCATCGCCGAGCTGGCGCGCTACCCCGTCGGGTCCTATGTATCGCTGAATGTGGGGTACGCGCCGGAGTCGACCGCGGACGCGGTGGCCATGGCGGAACTGTTCCGCAAGGACGCCCTCGACGACGGCCGGTTCCGGTTGGTGCGGCGCTATCGCGATATCGCGGCCTGCGACGGTGAATCGATCGCGCTGGCATTCGATCTCGAGGACTCCGGTCCGCTGGGCGGCAATCTCGGCAACGTCGAGATGTTCTACGAGCTGGGAGTGCGTTCCCTGGCCGCCACCTACAACCACGCCAACGCCGCGGGGTGCGGCTGTCTCGACACCGAGGACACCGGGCTTACCGCCTACGGCCGCGACCTGGTCCGGACGCTCAACGAGGTCGGCATGTTCGTGGACGGCTCGCATTGCTCGCGGCGCAGCGGACTCGACATGGCCGAACTCACCGACGCGCCGATGATCTACAGTCACTCCAATTTCGCCGCGCTGTGGGCACATCCGCGCAATATCACCGACGAACAGGCCCTGGCCTGCGCACGCACCGGCGGCGTGATCGGCATCAACGGCGTGGGAATCTTCTTGGGGCACAACGCGGAATCCGAACGGGCCGAACGCGTGGCGGCGATGGCGCGGCATATCGAGTACGGAGCCGAGCTGGTCGGTATCGAGCACATCGGAGTCGGATCGGACTATTCGTTCGACGGCGACGAGTTCAACCAGGCGATCGCGCAGCACCCGGCGAACTTCTCCGACGACTACACCAAATATGGTCCGCTGCAATGGACTCCGCCCGAGGACTGGCTCGGTACGGCAGAAATCCCCGGTCTGGACGAGGTACTCGCCGACCGGGGTTTCGCCGAATCCGACCGCGCCGCCGTCTTCGGCGGCAACTTCGCCCGCATCGCGGAACAAGTCTGGCGCGACTGAGCCGATCAGCCGAGGCGGACCAGCATCTTGCCGGTGTTCGCGCCGGACAGCACGCCCAGGAAGGCGGCCGGGGCCTGCTCGAGGCCGTCGTACACGGTCTCCTTGGTGCGCAGGGTGCCGTCGGCCAGCCAGCCCGCGGCCTTGCCGATGTACTCGCCGAAGATCGGGAAGTAGCTGTTCACCAGCATGCCGCGCAGCGTCGCCTCCTTGGTGGCGGCTTTGTACAGGTCCGGCCCGGCCGCGGGCGCGCCGCCGTTGTAGCCGCTGATCGCGCCGACCAGGGCGACCCGGCCGTGCTGACGCAGCGCGTCGACGGCGACCCGCAGATGTTCGCCGCCGACGCTGTCGAGGTAGACATCGATGCCCTCGGGCGCGGCCGCGGCGAGCTGACCGGCCAGATCGCCCGCGCGGTAGTCGATCGCGGCGTCGTAGCCGAATTCGGTCAGCAGCAGTTCGGTTTTCACCGGACCGCCGGCCGAACCGACAACCTTCGCCGCGCCGAGCGCTTTCGCGATCTGCCCGGCCACGCTGCCGACCGCGCCGGCGGCCGCGGAGATGAACACCGTGTCGCCCGGCTCGACCCGCGCCACATCCGTGAGCGCCGCGTAGGCGGTCAGGCCGGTGGTGCCGAGTGCGCCCAGATAGTGCTGCGGCGCAGCGAGTTCCGGATCGATCGGGGTAACGGCCGCAGCATCGAGCACCGCATGCTCGCGCCACCCGGCGAAGTGCGAAACCATTGTGCCGACCGGGATTTCGCCGGACTGCGAGGCGATCACCGTGCCGACCGCCGAACCCTCCAGCGCTGCGCCCAGCTGGAACGGCGCGATGTAGGACGGTCGATCGTCCATCCGGCCCCGCATGTACGGGTCGACCGACATCCAGGTGTTGCGCACCAGGACCTGTCCCGCCGCCAGGGCGGGCAGTTCGCGCTCGACGAGTGCGAAGTGTTCGGCGGTCGGCGCGCCGGTGGGGCGCGCGGCGAGCTGGATCTCCCGCGTGGTGGTGGGGAGGGGCGCGGTCTCGGCAGGGGTGGCCTGGTTCCGCGTGACGATGTTCTGCATGACGACACTGCCTGTTCTTCGTGGTCCGTTCGGACCGTTCGATCCGACACGAATGACGTTATGCGGCAGCGGGACCCGTTCCGAGGTCCGCCGATGACGCGCACCGGTCCGAACGCGCCAGGTTCAGACCGAGGCCGCCCGCAGCCGCGAAGGTGATGTCCCCGCCCACCGCCGGAACGCCTTGCGCAGTGCGCGGTCATCGGTGAAACCCAGGCGCTGCGCGATCGCCGCGGTGGTCAAACGTCCTTCGGCGAGCAGGGTTTTCGCCTGTTCGTAGCGGACCGCGTCGTATTCGTGCCGCCAGGTGGTCTCGTGTTCGGCGAGGTGCCGTTGCAGGCTGCGCGGGCTCATGGCGAGCCGTCGCGCGACCGTCGCGAGCGTGGGATCGCCAGCCACGATCGCCGCGGCCAGCGCGATCCGGAAGGCCTCCAGCGGGCTCGGCAGCGGGCGCGCGGAGGCCAGCACCAGGTCGGCGTGGCTGCGCAATAGATCGGCAAGCATCGGGTCCGTGCGGAGCAGCGGCGCCGTGGCGTCGGTCGCCGCGAAGGTGATGCTGTCGGCCTCCGCGTCGAATTCGATCGCGGTGGTGCCGAACGCGTCCGTCAGGAGGCGGTGGTCCGGGGGCGCACTGTGGCCGAAGGTCACGCGCACCGGGGTCACCGCGCGGCCGGTGGCCTCGCGCGCCCGCCGCAGGTAGTAGCCGAGCACGTACTCGTTGACCACGGCGACCACCGCCGGGTCGCCTGCGGTGGTGCGGAAGCCGACGGTCAGCTCACCGTCGTGATGCAGATCGAAGCCTTCGGCGGCGGCGGTGACCAGGCGGTGATAGGGCTGAGCCGAGTGCAGGGCGTCGGCCAGGGTCGGACCGTTGGTGACGAGATAGTCCCAGGTGGTCAAGGTTCCGAGCGGCGCGGCGGCCGCCACCGCGAGACCCGCGCCCGGTCCCGGCCGGGCGGCGGCGAGCGCTTCCCAGAGCTGGACCAGTGACCGCAGGGGTATCCGGTTGAGCTCTCCGGCGAGCGCCGCGTCGTCGGTGCCGGGAATGGCCGCCAGCCTGTCCGCGTCGGCCCCGGCGGCGCGTGCGGCATCGCGGACCAGCCGGATCAAATGCGTCGAGGCGGTGGTGTCCGTCGGATCCAGGGTGAGCCGTTTGCCCCCGCTCAACCGGTGCCGATCCACCCGATCACCTTAGCGATGCATTTATTTCGCGGGGGACGGGTGGGCCAACCTCAGGTGACGGCGTTAGGCTCGGGGGCGTGACTTCCCATTACGACGTTGTCGTTCTCGGTGCCGGTCCTGGCGGCTATGTCGCCGCCATCCGCGCGGCACAACTCGGCCTCCGTACCGCCATCGTCGAGCAGAAGTATTGGGGTGGTGTCTGCCTCAATGTGGGCTGCATCCCCTCCAAGGCGCTGCTGCGTAACGCCGAACTGGCGCACATCTTCCACAAGGAAGCCAAGACCTTCGGCATCTCCGGTGACGTGAGCTTCGACTTCGGGGCGGCGTTCGACCGCAGCCGCAAGGTCGCCGACGGCCGGGTCAAGGGCGTCCACTTCCTGATGAAGAAGAACAAGATCGACGAGTTCGACGGCAAGGGCTCCTTCGTCGACGCCAACACCCTCTCGGTCGAGCTGTCCAAGGGCGGCACCGAAACCGTCACCTTCGACAACGTGATCATCGCGACCGGCACCATCACCAAGCTGCTGCCGGGCACCAAGCTTTCCGACAATGTGGTGACCTACGAAGAGCAGATCCTGACCCGGGACCTGCCCGGCTCGATCCTCATCGTCGGCGCGGGCGCCATCGGTATGGAGTTCGGCTATGTCCTGAAGAACTACGGCGTCGACGTGCGCATCGTGGAATTCCTGGACCGCGCGCTGCCGAACGAGGACGCCGACGTCTCCAAGGAGATCACCAAGGCGTACAAGAAGCTGGGCATCACGATCAGCACCGGCGCCGCCGTGCAGTCCATCGACGACGACGGCTCCAAGGTCACCGTCCAGATCAAGGACAACAAGTCCGGCAATGTCGAGACCGTCACCGTCGACAAGGTGTTGCAGGCCGTCGGCTTCGCGCCCCGGGTGGAGGGCTACGGCCTGGAGAACACCGGCGTTCAGCTGACCGACCGCGGCGCCATCGCGATCGACGACTACATGCGCACCAATGTGCCGCACATCTACGCCATCGGTGACGTCACCGCGAAGCTGCAGCTCGCCCATGTCGCCGAAGCCCAGGGTGTCGTCGCGGCGGAGACCATCGGCGGCGCGGAGACGCTCGCGCTCGGCGACTACCGCATGATGCCGCGCGCCACCTTCTGTCAGCCGCAGGTGGCCAGCTTCGGCCTGACCGAACAGCAGGCTCGCGACGAAGGCTACGACGTGAAGGTCGCCACCTTCCCGTTCACCGCCAACGGCAAGGCGCACGGCCTCGGCGACCCGACCGGTTTCGTCAAGCTCATCTCCGACACCAAGCACGGCGAACTGCTCGGCGGCCACCTCATCGGCCCCGACGTTTCCGAGCTGCTGCCCGAGCTGACGCTGGCCCAGAAGTGGGATCTGACGGTCAACGAGCTGGCCCGCAACGTCCACACCCACCCGACGCTGAGCGAAGCGCTGCAGGAGGCGATCCACGGCCTGGCCGGCCACATGATCAACTTCTGATCGGACTGCCGGTCGCGTGACAGCCGCGAATGGCCCGATGCCGGTAAACGGCATCGGGCCATTATTGCTTTCCGCCGAGGCGGGTCGGGGAGTGCCGAGTCGAGTTTTATTGGGGCGCAAGCTGTATCAGCACCCGGACCGCGTCGCTCTGGTATACAGGCCAGGGTGCGTCGAAAGTTGCTGATCGGTAGTGCGCTGACCCTCGTCGTCCTGGTGGTGCTCGCGGTGGGCGGCTACTACCTGATGAACTCGCGGACCTATCAGCTGGCCGGGCGGCTGGTCGATCGGGTGGACACCAGCGCGAAGGTGGTGGCGCTGACCTTCGACGACGGGCCCACCGCCAAGACGCCCGAGGTGCTGAAAGTGCTAGCGGAGGCCGGTGTTCCGGCGACGTTCTATCTCAACGGGCGCGATCTGGCCGCCAATCCCGAGGCCGGGCGGGCGCTCGCGCAGGCCGGGCACGAACTCGGCAACCACACCTATTCGCATCGCCGGATGGTGCTCGTCTCCGCGGACACGGTGCGCGACGAGGTGGCCGGGACCGACGCGGAAATCGCGAAAACCGGCTACCAGGGCCCGATCACCTTCCGGCCGCCGTACGGGAAGAAGCTGTGGGGGCTGCCCAAATACCTGGCCGACCACGACCGGACCACCGTGATGTGGGATGTGGAACCCGACTCCGGCAAGACCGCGTCGACCGAGGAGATCGTGGCCGAGACCGTGGGCAAGGTGCGTCCCGGCTCGATCGTGCTGCTGCACGTCATGGGGGAGCAGGGTGCGAACTCGCTGGCCGCGGTGCCGCGGATCGTCGCCGAACTGCGTGCGCGGGGCTACGCGTTCGTCACGGTGTCGAAGCTGATCAGCTGAGCATGCCGTAGGCGTTGGCCGGGGTGAACCGGGCCAGGACGCGGCGCTCTCCGACCATGGCCCGGCGGTATTCGTCCCAGTCCGGGTGTTCGCCGGTGGCTTCGCGGTAATACGCGACCAGTTCTTCGACGGTGGCGTCGTCCGGGTTCTCGGCGACGGGGGTGAGCTCGACGGTGCCCTCGAGGACGGCGTAGGCGAAGAAGTCGTCCCGCGTGACATGCAGCGCGGCCCACGGGTCGCGGCGCAGATTGTGGTACTTGGCCCGGTCGGCCGTGATCGAGATGCGGATGACGCCGTCGTCACCGACGAGGTGCAGCACGTTGGACAGCTGCGGCCGGCCGTTGCGGCGGATGGTGGTCAGCACGGAGCGGCGTGCGGTGCGAGCGAAATCGACGGCGTCGGAGAGATCCATGCCACAGTCAACCGCCGCGGCCGCGTGGACCTTCCCGACTCAGTCGCGGTGATAGGCCGCCTGGGCTTCCGCGATGCGCGGCAGATTGGTTTCCAGCACCTTGATCAGGGCTTCCAGGTGGTCGGCGACCTGCGCGCCCAGTTCGGTGAGGGTGTATTCGACCCGTGGCGGGATGGTCTCGTGGACTTCGCGGTGCACCATGCCGTCACGTTCCAGAGCCTGCAATGTCTGCGAGAGCATACGTTCGCTCACGCCGTCGACCCGGCGGCGCAGGGCGCTGAACCGGTACGGCCCCTCCCGCAGAGCGACGAGAGCCAGGGTGCCCCACCGGCTGGCGACATTTTGCAGAACCGGCCGTGACGTGCAGTTTCGTGCGAAAACATCGGCTTCCAGCGTGGGATCGTCGGCGTCGGCCGACGGGATGCGCTGGGTACTCATGGTTTCGATAGTACCGAACTTGACTTGTGTGCTGGCGGAATGGATAGTGCTTACTATTAGTTAGTACTTCACGAACAGTACTCGAGCCTGGAGGTAAGTCATGACCGTCGCAGTCACCGGAGCCAGTGGTCAGTTGGGTCGTCTCGTCGTCGAAGCATTGCTGCGTATCGGGTCCACACCGGTGGTCGCGATCGCTCGCGACCCGCACAAGGTGGCCGACCTGGCCGAATTGGGCGCCGAGATCCGCCAGGCGTCCTATGACGACCCCGCCGCCCTGGACCGTGCCCTGGCCGGGGTCGATCGCGTGCTGCTGATCTCGGGCAACGAGTTCGGCAAACGGGTCGACCAGCACACCAACGTGATTCGCGCGGCCGAGCGCGCCGGGGTGGAATTGCTGGCTTACACCAGCATCCCGAAGGGTTCCGAGAATCCGCTGATCCTGGCGCAGGAACACATCGGTACCGAAGCCGTGCTCGCGGAATCGACTGTCCCGCATGTCATCCTGCGCAACGGCTGGTACTGGGAGAACTATCTCGGCGGTCTCGCGCACGCCGTCGAAACCGGCGTGCTCAACGGCGCGGCGGGCAATGGCCGGGTAGCGGCGGCGGCTCGGGCCGACTACGCCGAAGCCGCCGCCAAGGTGCTCACCACCGCAGGGCACGCGGGCCGCGTCTACGAACTCGGCGGCGACCAGCGCCTCACCTATGCCGAACTCGCACAGGAGATCTCGGCGGCGGCGGGCAAGCCGGTCCGCTACGAGAACCTGCCGGAATCCGGTTATGCCGCGGCGCTCACGGGCGCCGGTCTGCCCGCGGCCTACGCCGAGACGCTGGCCGACGCGGACGCCGGCATCGGGCACGGCGTCCTGGACGTGGACTCCGGCGACCTCCAGAAGCTGCTCGGCCGTCCTTCCACCCCGGCGGTCGAGGTCTTCCGCGCCGCCCTCGCCCAGGGCTGAGCGCCGGCCGCGGCGTCGTTCGTCAGACCCACTGCACCAGCTGGATGATGATCCCGTTCGGATCGATCATCTGGAAGTAGCGCTCGCCCCACGGTTCGGTCTCGATCGGCGTCACGATCGGGACCCCCGCGGCGGTCAGTCGTTCGTACTCGGCGTCGATGTCGTCCACCGTGAACGCGACCAGCAGGCCCTCGCCCGCGGCGCCCGCCTTGTCCTTCGGCTTGAACGACTTCAGGCCGACGGCCAGGTAGACGACGCTCATCCCGGCCTCGGGGTGGGCGAGGGCGATGAATCCGTCGGCCGACATCTGCTCGGTGAAGCCCAGCGTGTCGCTCAGGAACCGCGCGGAGGTCTGCGGGTCGGCGACGTTGAGGGAGATGGTGGATGCGGTGATGGCCATGCGGCCTCCTCTAGCTCGGCGAACTAACTCTATACTAAGTACGATGTACTTTGTAGATTAATTTCCGAGCCGCTGCATTATGAGCTGAGTCACATCGATACGATCGAGGCTCCAGCGGAGGAGGCGACTTGGGTAAAGAACGCAGCAGTGCGGGTGATCCGGCGCGCACGCTCGAATTGCTCTGGCGCGTACCGGGAAAACCGGCACGCGGCCCGAAGCAGCGCAGCAGTATCGACGCCGTGGTCCGGGCCGCCATCGAGATCGCGGACGAAGCCGGGCTGGAGGCCCTGACCATGCGCGCGGTCGCGGCGAAGCTGGGCCTCACACCGATGGCGACCTACACCTACATCCCGGGCAAAGCGGAACTCGTCGACCTGATGCTGGACACCGTCTATCAGCAGATGACCCGGACCGATCTGTCCGAACTGGACTGGCGCGCGCGGGTCACCGCCGTCGCCGAGGAGAACCGCGCGCTGCTGGCGCGGCATCCGTGGGTGGCCTATCTGCCCACCACCCGGCCGCCGCTAGGCCCCGGTCTGGCCGCCAAATACGACCATGAGCTGCGGGCCTTCGAACGCATCGGCCTCAATGACGTGGAGATGGACGCCGCGCTGACCCACCTGCTCGGGTTCGTCACCGCGGTCGCGCGCATTTCCATCGACACCACACGTGCCGCCGCCGACAGCGCGATGTCCGACCACCAGTGGTGGGAACGCGCCGCGCCGCTGCTGGAGCAGGTCTACGACAGCGAGCGCTACCCGGTGGCCGCCCGCGTCGGCGCGGCCGCCGGGCAGAACCACGACGCGGCCTACAGCGCCGACCACGCCTGGAAATTCGGGCTCATGGTGGTGCTGGACGGATTGGAGACGCTGCTCATCGAACGCTGAGCGGCTGGTTCAGAAACCGTCACGCTGGATGCGCAGCGCGGTGATGGAGGCGGCCAGGCCCTCGTATTGGTTGGTCAGCAGGACGATTTCGATGAGACGGCGCTCGTCGTAGTGCTCGGCGAGCGCGGCCCAGGCGCTGTCGTCCAGATCGCGGGTGGCCACGATCTGGTCGACGGCGGTGAGCAGGGCGCGGTGCTTGTCCGACCAGCCGGCGGCGGTGGGTCCGGTGCGCAGACGTTCGAGGATCTCGGGCGTCACGCCGGCCTTGGCGCCGAGCCGGATGTGGTGGTCCATCTCGTAATCGCACTGGCGCAGATGGGCGACGCGCAGGATGACGAGTTCGGCGTCGTGCCGGGGCAGCCGTCCGCCCGGCATGAGTTTGCCCGAATAGTGCAGCCAGCCGCGGAACAATCCGCCGGTGCGGCCCAGCGTGCTGAACAAATGTGCGTCGCTGGTTCCGGCGGCGCGCGAGAGCGCCTGCCAGACAACCCAGTTGATCGGGCCCAGTTCCCGGACCCGGCCGGGTGCGATCCGTGGTTCCGTCATCGCGGTCCGCCTCTCACGTGGGGTTCCCGCCCGTCCGGGCCGGCGCTGGCGAGCGTACCTGCGAATGCCGCCCGGATCGAGGGCCCCAGTTAGTTCTCGGCTTTCGGTAGCCCCAACTCGGCAAGGCGGGCATCATCGGAACCGGCGTGCTGGGCGAGGCAGGGTAGCCGCCGCGCTTCGAGACAGGTTGGCAGGGGAAAGAAATGCTGGTGAAGATCAGGGCTGGAGCGCAGCTCTCGGCGGCCGAACAGGAGTTCGTCGACTGTCTGCGGTCCTACCCGAGCACCGGCCTCGCCGCCGTCGACGTGCATGTGGGGATGCACGGCACCCGGCAGATCGACGCGGTGGTCATCACCCCGCGCGGCATCACCGTCGCCGAGATCCGTGGGTTCCGCAAGCGGCAGAGCGGGATTCTCAACCTCACCGGCGACGGACCGTGGCAGGTCAGCGCGGCTCCGGCGGCGCTCGACGACAGCGACACCAGCCCCACCGACCGCCTGGAACAGTGCGTTTACGCGGTGCGCGCGAAAATCGAACGGGCGCTGCAGGATCCGGGCGACGTCTGCGGCGTGGTGGTCTTGGTCCCGCAACGCGGTGCGATGGTGCGGCCCGCTCGGACATCCATCCGGCCGGGCATCGATGTGGTGATCGCGAATGTCGACGACGCCACCGAGCTGCGAATCTATCTGGAGGGCTTCTCGGCCGGGGCCCGCAGCTGGACGGTAGATCGGGTGGTGCAGGCCGCGCAGGTGCTGGGGATGGATCCGAAGCCGTCGCGGGCCGAACTGCTGGCCGACGGGTTCGACGAAGTCCGGCCGGCCCCGCTCGGCGAGGTCACGCCGGCGGCCAAACCGCCGCGTCCGCCACGTCCGCCGCACACGCCCGGTCCACATACTCGGCGGCAGCAGGCCGGTGCCTGGGGCGCGGTGGTCGTCGCGGTCATCGGCATGCTGCTCGTGTTCTGGGTGGTCGCCAAGGTTTTCATCGACGGCCCGGCGGACTCCGGTCCCGCGCCGACCACGACGATCTCGGTGACGCCCACACCGCCCCCGACCACCCGGCACTGCTGGCCCTTCCAACCGGACTGCTGACCTTCCTCAATCCCGCACGGCCCGACCCAGTTTGGTGAGTTCGAGCGCCTGCTGAGCGCGAGCCAGGACGTGCGAGCGGGACATTTCGAGGTGGGCGAGCAAGGCGCGCAGCGCGGTATCCGGGTCACCGGCGAGCAGATGTTCGGCGATCGTGATGTGCTCGGCTGTCATGGCGGCGACGCGGTCCGGGGTGTACCGGTCGAGCGTGCGGACCGGCCGGACCCGGATATAGACCGCGGCCAGCGCCTCGGTCAACGCCGCGTTTCCCGCCGCGGCGAGGAGGGTGGTGTGGAATTGTTCGTCCGCGGCGACTAGGTCGGGGCCGGGGGCCGGCGGGGTCTCACGGAATCGTCGCCAGGTCTCGAGCTCGGCGCGCACCAGGGAAAAGTCATGTCCCGCCGTGGCATTCGGCGGATCCCAGCCGGTGAAGGACGGCGGCGCGGACCGCGCCGTGCCGCCGAGTGCGCGCTGCATGCCACGCGCTTCCAGCAGTATCCGCAATTCGTAGAGCTGGTCGAGTTCCTGTAGCCGCGGCCGGTACGGATACAGCCCGTCGGACTGGCGTTCGACCAGCCCGTCGGCCCGCAACCGGGCCAGGGCCTCGCGCACCGGGGTGCGCGAGACACCGTAGATGTCGGCCAGCCGCTCTTCCCGGAGACGTTCGGTGGGCACGATCGTTCCGGCGGCGAGATCTCGTCGCAGCGCCTGGTAGACCTGCTCTCCGAGCCGGCCCGCCGCCCCGGCTTCGCCTGTCCCCCGGCCGGCCATGGCCGGCTCAGATCGCCATCGCCGAGCGGACCGCGGTCTCCGCGCCCGCCCCGCCGTCTCCGGTGGAACTCACCCGCCCCGATTGCAGCACGTAATACCGTTGCGCCGCTTGCAGTGCGAAACCGATGTGCTGTTCCACCAGCAGCACACTGAGCCCGCCCCGCTGGGTGAGATCGATGATGGTGCGTTCGATCTCGGCGACGACGGAGGGCTGGATGCCCTCGGTGGGCTCGTCGAGGATGAGCAGCACGGGTTCGGTGATCAGGGCCCGTGCGATGGCCAACTGCTGCCGCTGGCCGCCGGAGAGCAGGCCCGCCTTGCGAGGGAGTAGTTCGCGCAGGGCGGGGAACAGGTCGAGGGATTCGTCGATCAACGCTTTGCCGCGTTTGCGGCCGTCGGCGACGACCTGCAGGTTCTCCGCTGTGGAGAGCTGGGGAAAACTCTGCTGCCCCTGCGGAACGTAGGCGATGCCGCGTTCGACCCGCCTGGAGGGGGACAACTTGGTGATGTTCTCCCCTTGAAAACGGATCTCGCCGGACTTGGCGGCGATCAGTCCGACGGCGGTGCGCAGCAGGGTGGTTTTGCCCGCTCCGTTGTGGCCCATGATGGCGACCACGCTGTCGTCGGGCACGGTCACCGCGACGCCGTGGATGACTTCGGTCCGGCCGTAACCGGCGTGCAGGTCGATGAGTTCGAGCATCAGGCCTCCTCCAACACGTGGGCGGTCTCTTCGGTTTCCAGTTCGGTGCCCACCGCGGCGGCGGTGCCGAGGTAGACCTCCTGCACCTTGGGATCGGCCTGCACCTCGGCGACGGTGCCCTCGCTGAGCACCTTGCCGCCGGCCAGCACGGTGACCGAGGTGGCGAAGGCCCGCATGAAGTCCATATCGTGCTCGACGACCACCACGACCCGCTCACCGCCGATGCGGCGCAACAGGTTTCCGGTCTCCTCGCGTTCCTCGGCGCTCATACCCGCGACCGGTTCGTCGAGCAGCAGTACCGACGCGTTCTGTACCAGCAGCATGCCGATCTCCAGCCACTGCTTCTGACCGTGTGCGAGCACGCCCGCGGGCTGATCCCGCAGCGCGCCCAGACCCGTGATCTCCAGCGCTTCTTCGATACTCGGCAGGACGGACTTGCGCCGCCGGAGCATGGTGAACGCGGAACGGCGGGCCCCGGCCGCGATATCCAGGTTCTGCAGCACGCTCAGTTGCTCGAAAACGCTTGCCGTCTGGAAGGTTCGGCCGACGCCGAGCCGGGCGATCTGGTGCACCTTCTTGCCGAGCAGTTCCGCGCCGGACTTCTGCGCCGAACCGGTGGCGGGCACCAGCCCGGTGATCGCGTCGATCAGGGTCGTCTTACCCGCGCCGTTCGGCCCGATGAGGAAACGGAGATCACCTTGCAGCACAGTCAGATCCACATCGGTGACCGCTTTGAAGCCGTCGAAACTGACCGACAGGCCGCGGATTTCGAGGTATTCGCTGTCCATGCCCGCATTGCCGCCGGGCTTGGGTTCGTGAGTTGCCGTCGTCATCGGGATTCCACCTTCTCCGGCTCGACCGTTTCGACTTCGGGGGTTTCCGGCGGCGCCGGCGCTTCCCGGCCACGCCGGAACCTGCTGTCCAGGAAGCCCTTCAGCATGGGCCACACACCCGCGAGCCCAGCCGGGATGAAGCCGACCACCACGATGAACAGCACGCCCTGCAGGTAGGTCCACCCCGAGGGGAACTGCTCCGAGAGCGCGGTCTGCGCCCAGGCCACGCCGATCGCGCCGAGCACCGGCCCCAGCAGCGTGGTGCGCCCGCCGATCGCGACGCCGATCAGGAAGGCGATCGAGGGCACGACGCCGATATCGGCGGGGGAGATGATGCCGACGATCGGGGTGAACAGCGCGCCCGCGATACCGGCGAAGAAGGCCGCCACCACGTACGCGACGATCTTGACGTTGGCGGGGTCGTATCCGAGGAAACGGACCCGCTCCTCCTGATCCCGCACCGCCACCAGCAGTTCCCCGTACCGGCTGTGCATCAGCTGCCGCACCAGCGCGACCACCGCGAGCAGCGTGCCCGCCGCGATGAAGAACAGCATCTGGCGGTTCACCGGATCGGACAGTTTGAAACCGAAGAACGCCCGGAAGTCGGACAGGCCGGTGAACCCGCCGATGGCCTGCTGGCCGGTGAGCCAGATGGCGAGGGCGGCGGCCAGCGCCTGACTCAGGATGGCGAAGTAGGCGCCTTTGACCCGGCGCTTGAACACGCCGTACCCGAGCACCGCCGCCACCAGTCCCGGCAGCACCAGGATGCCCAGGATGGCTACCGGCGCGGACGCGAAAGGCTGCCAGAACGACGGCAATTCGCGGATACCGGAGATCTCCATGAACTCCGGTACGTCGTTGCCGAGTCGCGCGGCATCGGTCATCTGCAGATGCATGGCCATGATGTAGGCGCCGATGCCGAAGAACACGCCCTGGCCGAGGGTTAGCATTCCGCCTCGGCCCCAGGCCAATCCGATGCCCGCCGCGACGATGGCGAAGCACAGGAACTTGGCGAGCAGGTTCAGCCGGAAATCGCTGAGCACCGCGGGTGCCACCGCGAACAGCAGGACGGCGGCGATCGCGAACCCGCTCAGCGCTTTGAGCGAGGAGCCCGCACGCAGTGTGCCGACGAGTGCGGTCATGCCAAACTCCTTGTCCGGACGGTGAACAACCCCTGCGGGCGGACCTGCAGGAAGATGACGATCGCGGCGAACACGATGACCTTCGCGATGGACGCGGTGGTCGAGTACTCGATGAACGAATTGAGCAGGCCCAGCGCGAAGGCCGCGATGACCGTGCCCTTGATCTGCGTGAGCCCGCCGATCACGACCACGAGGAACGCGTCGATCAGATAGCTCTGCCCGATGGTGGGGCTGGTCGAACCGATCAGCGTCAGCGCCACGCCCGCGACCCCGGCCAGTCCGGAGCCGAGGAAGAACGTGCTGATATCGGTGAAACGTGAGGAGACGCCGCTGGTTTCGGCGAGGTCGCGGTTCTGCACCACGGCGCGGATCCGGCGGCCCAGCGACGTCGTCTGCAACACCACGGCCAGCACGGTCACCGCGACGACGGCCAGCACCAGGATGAAGATGCGGGTCTTGGGCACCAC
This sequence comes from Nocardia goodfellowii, assembly GCF_017875645.1. Taxonomy (NCBI): domain Bacteria; kingdom Bacillati; phylum Actinomycetota; class Actinomycetes; order Mycobacteriales; family Nocardiaceae; genus Nocardia; species Nocardia goodfellowii. Next base: position 1,833,098 of record NZ_JAGGMR010000001.1, read on the forward strand.
CGCGCCCATGATGTCGACGCCGCCGCTCAACCAGGAGGGGGCCAGCACGTTCTTGGCGGGCGCGCCGAAGATGTCCCGGGCCAGCTGCTGGAGCACCAGCCCGACACCGAAGGTGACCAGCAGGGTGTCCAGCGGCCGGTTGTACATCCAGCGGATCAGGCCCATCTCCAGCGCGGCGCCCAGCGCGCCGCCGACCAGGAATCCGATCAGCAGGGAGACGAACAGCGAGACGCCCGCTGACGAGATGACCTTCTGCACAACATAAGTGGTGTAGCAACCGGCCATGATGAACTCGCCGTGCGCCATATTGATCACGCCCATCTGACCGAAGGTCAGCGACAGGCCCAGCGCCGCGAGCAGCAGAATCGATCCCAGGCTCAACCCCGTGAAGAGCTGGCCGACAACGACATCCATAAAGTTCTCCTGTGACTGCGTTGCGGCGCCCGCGGCACCGCGTGTTCGCGGCCCACCCCGAGTGGATGGGCCGCGAACATTCCGGCCGCGAACTCCGCGCTCGGGTGGGCTACTTCAGGCCCTTGGCCCAGTCGTAGGACTTCAGGTACGGGTCCGGTTGCACGGCCTTGCCGGAGTCCCACACCGTGTAGATCAGGCCGTCCGGGCGGATTTCGCCGATCCGGGCGGTCTTGGTGATGTGGTGGTTGCTGCCGTCGATGGTGACCAGGCCCTCGGGCGCTTCGAAGCTGACGCCGTCGGCGGCGGCCTGAATGTCGGCCACGGCGAAGGACTTCGCCTTCTCGACGGTGTTCTTCCACAGGAAGACCGAGGCGTAGGCGGCTTCCATCGGGTCCGAGGTCGGCTTGTCCGCGCCGAACGCGGCCTTGTAGTCGCCGACGAACTTCTTGTTCACCGGCGAATCCACGGTCTGGTAGTAGTTCCAGGCGGTGAGCTGGCCCGCGATGTTCTGCGCGCCGATGCCCGCGACTTCTTCCTCGGCGATGGACACCGAAATGACAGGCATCTCAGCGGCTTTCAGGCCCGCGTTGGTGTATTCCCGGAAGAACGCGACATTGGAGTCGCCGTTGAGGGTGTTGAACACCGCGCCCGCCTTGGCGCTGCGCACCTTGTTGACGATGGTGGAGAAGTCGGTGGAACCGAGCGGGGTGTAGTCCTCACCCTTGATCTCGATGCCGTTGGCCGCCGCGTACGCCTTGATCTCACGGTTGGCCGTCTGCGGGAAGACATAATCCGAGCCCACCAGGTAGAGCGAGGTCACGCCCTTCTGCTTCAGGTAGTCCAGCGCCGGAATGATCTGCTGGTTGGTGGTGGCGCCGGTGTAGAAGATGTTCTTGCTGTCCTCCAGGCCCTCGTACTGGACCGGGTAGTAGAGCAGCGAGTTGAGGCTCTCGAATTTCGGCTTCATGGCCTTGCGGCTCGACGAGGTCCAGCCGCCGAAGACCGCGGCGACACAGTCGGAGCTGATGAGTTTCTCGGCCTTCTCGGCGAAGGTCTTGGGGTCCGAGGCGCCGTCCTCGAGCACCAGTTCGATCTTCTTGCCGAGGACGCCGCCGGCGGCGTTGATCTGGTCGACCGCGAGCTTGGTGGAGTTGGCGACGGTGACTTCGGAGATCGCCATGGTGCCCGAAAGCGAGTGCAGGGAGCCGACTTTGATGGTGTCCCGGGAGGTGTCGACGCAGGAGGCGGCGGTCGAGCCGGGCGCGGCGTCGTCTTTTGCTCCGCAGGCGGACAGCAACAGGCCGGCGAGCGCCAGCGCGGTCGGCGCGACCAGTGTTCTGGTCAGGCGGGCATGTGGCCGGCGGGCGGCACGGGATTCTGGCATGGGGCGAACCCTTCTAACTTCATCAGGTGGAGCGGCGGCGCTGGACGCGCCGTGCCGAATACGCCCGCCTGCGGCACCGGCACGGTTCGTATCGGCTGCTCGCGGGGTGCCGCGGCGGCCTGTGCACCGCGCTGTATACAGCGGCTGTATTCGTGATGCGAACGGTAGCCAGAAGTTGTTGCGAGGGAATATCTCTCGGTGACGAGTCCGTTGCGTGCGTTTCGGCTGCGTGAATTAGTGCTCACCGCAAGCCTTTCCGACATGCGCGGCTGTTGGTCGACCAGCGTCCGCGAAATGTCACAGTTACCTCACAGCTATCGCTTTGGGGAGCCGGGAAACCTACGGTCACGTAGTGTTTTGCCTACGGTTGCGTAGCTCGACAGCGGTACGGCACTCTTCGTTTCGTACGACGTCAGAACCCGAATTCGCGGCCACCGGGCCGCGGCGGTGAGTCAGGGAGGACCACGGTGGGTCACTACAAGGCGAACGCGCGAGATCTCGAGTTCAACCTTTTCGAGGTGCTCGAACTGGACAAGTTGCTCGACACCGGCGCCTACGGTGACCTCGATTCCGACACCGTCCGCGAGATCCTCGGCGAGGTGAAGCGGCTGGCCGAAGGGCCGATCGCCGAGTCCTTCGCCGCGGCCGACCGTGACCCCGTGACCTACGACCCGGCTACGTATTCGATCTCCGTGCCGGAGCCGCTGCGCAAGACCGTCGCCGCCGTGCACGAGGCGGACTGGAGCCGGCTCGGCCTGCCCGAGGGAATGGGCGGCACCGCGGCGCCCGCCGCCGTGGTGTGGGCGGTGCAGGAGATGATCACCTGCGCCAACCCGGCGGCCAGCTTCTTCAATATGGGCCCGGTCATGGCCTCGGTGCTCTACAACGTCGGCACCGACGAGCAGAAGCGCTGGGCCACCGAGGGATACGAGCGCGGCTGGCAGGGCACCATGGTGCTGACCGAGCCGGACGCCGGCTCCGACGTCGGCGCGGGCCGTACCAAGGCGATCGAGCAGGAAGACGGCTCCTGGCATATCGAGGGGGTGAAGCGGTTCATCTCCGGCGGTGACGTCGGCGAGACCGCCGACAACGTCTTCCACCTGGTGCTGGCGCGGCCCGAAGGCGCGGGCCCGGGCACCAAGGGCCTGTCGCTGTTCTATGTGCCGAAGTTCCTCTTCGACTCCGAGACGCTCGAACTCGGCGACCGCAACGGTGTCTACGTCACCGGTGTCGAGCACAAGATGGGCCTGAAATCCTCCCCGACCTGCGAGGTGACTTTCGGCGGCGCGGTGCCGGCCAAGGGCTGGCTGGTCGGCGGGGTGCACAACGGCATCGCCCAGATGTTCCAGGTGATCGAGAACGCGCGCATGGTGGTCGGCATCAAATCCACCGGCACCCTGTCCACCGGATACCTGAATGCCTTGGAGTACGCCAAGACTCGCGTACAGGGCGCCGATCTCACGCAGATGACCGACAAGGCGGCCCCGCGCGTCACCATCACCCGGCACCCGGACGTGCGCCGTTCCCTGGCGCTGCAGAAGGCCTACGCCGAAGGTCTGCGCGCGGTCTACCTGTACACCGCCGCGCACCAGAACGCCGATGTGGCGCAACTGGTTTCGGGAGCCGATGCCGATCTGGCGCACCGCGTCGACGACCTGCTGCTGCCCATCGTCAAGGGCGTCGGCTCCGAACGCGCCTACCAGTACCTCACCGAATCCCTGCAGACCTTCGGCGGCTCCGGCTACCTGCAGGACTACCCGATCGAGCAGTACATCCGCGACGCCAAGATCGACTCGCTCTACGAGGGCACCACCGCCATCCAGGCGCAGGATTTCTTCTTCCGCAAGATCATTCGGGACAAGGGCGCGGCCCTGGCCCACGTCAACGCCCAGATCACCGCTTTCCTGGACGGCAAGACCGGTCGCTTCGACACCGAACGCGCCCTGCTCGCCACCGCCCAGGCCGACGTCTCCGCCATGGCCGCCACGCTCACCGGGTACCTGATGGCGGCCCAGCAGGATCCGGCCGAGCTCTACAAGGTCGGTCTCGGCTCCGTCCGCTTCCTCATGTCGGTCGGCGACCTGCTCATCGGCTGGCGTCTCCTGGTGCAGGCCGAAATCGCCGCCGCCGCCCTGGGCGCGGGCGCCGGCCCCAAGGATGTCCCCTTCTACCAGGGCAAAGTCGCCACGGCCGCGTTCTTCGCGAAGAACGTCCTGCCCGAGCTGACTGCCACCAAGAACATCCTGGCCACCCTCGACACCGACATCATGGCCCTCGACGAAGCCGCCTTCTGACCCGTCGCCCAGGCGGTGCTCACTGGTCCGGGGTCGGCCAGGGAGCTTCGAGGCGGGACTGCACGCGGGTCACGTCGGTTTCTGCGGGCAGCTCGTCGGTGACCTTGGTGATCATCACCTGGATGTCGGTTTCGTCGGCCGGGAAATCGCCGGTACTGGCGAGCTCGGCCGCGATCAGCCGAACTTCGTCATCGGAGAGCCGGCGGCGCAGCAGGGCCAGCAGCGGAATGTAGTCGGATTCCGGGACGCCGTCGGGATATCCGGCGCGCAGCCAGTCGATGATGGCGTGCAGGAAAGGAGGCACGGCGGCTCGTCAGTCCGACTCGGTGAGCGGGGTCGCCAGCGGCCAGCCGCCGGCGGCCAGATGCGAGGCGACGCGGGCGACGTCCTGGGGATCGGGCTGCTCGATCGCGAAGCGGGTAATCGCGTTCTCGATGTCGGCGTGGCTGATCTCCGACTCGGGATTGCGGTCGGCGACCAGTTCTTCGGCGATGGTGACGACCTCGTAGTCGGTCAGATGGCGGTGCAGCACCGCGAACAGCGCGACGTAATCGGATTGCGGGACGCCCTGGGGGTATCCGGCGCGCAGCCAGCCGATGACCCGGCCGAGCAGCTTCTGCCGTGAGGCTTGTTCCGTCATTGCTTCGCCCTTCAGGACTGTCCGAACACATGGATGCCGAACTTGGCGGCGAGGAAGGCCTTCGCGGTGTAGAGGATGCCGACGACGATCGCGGCGAGCACCAGCGCGAAGCAGACCCAGGCGCCGGCCAAGGCCGGGTAGTTCCGCCGGGCCGCGCTGCCGTCCGGGCCGACACTATCCGCCGACGACCACAGCCGCACACCGACCGCGAAGACGATCGGCAGTCCGGCGCCGAGGATCAGCGCCGCCAGGGTGACATCCCACAGCGCCTTCAGATTGGTGGTGAGCGTATGCATGCCTGCTCTCCTACTTCTTCGCCGGCCGCGGACCGGCGGACACCTCGGTGGACGTGATCACCTTGGTCTCCACCTCGGCGACATTGACGACTTCGGTCGAGCTCGGCCACTCGTTGACGTTGTGTGTGTCGACCGGATTGCGACGCGACCGCAGCCACATCAGCGTCGACAGCGCGATCAGGATCGCGAACACCACCAGCACGCCGGCCAGTCCGCCGATGAAATGTGCGATGGCCCAGCAGATCGCGCCCGCCACACCGGCCAGCGGCAGCGTCAACATCCAGGCGACCACCATCCGGCCCATCACGCCCCAGCGCACTTCCGCGCCCTTGCCCAGGCCGCTGCCCAGGATCGAGCCGGTCGCGGTCTGGGTGGTGGACAGCGGCAGCCCGAAGTGCGCCGAGGTCAGAATGATCGCCGCCGAGGAGGATTCGGCGGCCAGCCCCTGCGGCGAATCGATCTCGACCAAGCCTTTGCCGAGGGTGCGGATGATCCGCCAGCCGCCGAGGTAGGTGCCCGCCGCGATGGCGACGGCACACGCGGCCATCACCCACAGCGGCATCTCCGCGTCCTTGGTCAGCGTGCCGTGCGCGACCAGCGCCAGGAAGATGACGCCCATGGTCTTCTGCGCGTCATTGGTGCCGTGTGCCAGGGAGACCAGAGAGGCCGAACCGATCTGTCCCCAGCGGAAACCGGTGGTGACCTTGTCCTCATTCGACCCGCGGGTGATCCGGTAGACCGCGCGCGTGCCGATCGCGGAGACCAGCGCCGCCACGATCGGCGCGAGCACCGCGGGCAGCACGATCTTGGTCAGCACACCCTGGGAATCACCGGTCCAGATCACCCCGCCCCAGCCCAGCGAGGCGATGGTGGCGCCGATCAGCCCGCCGAACAGCGCGTGCGACGAACTCGACGGCAGCCCGAACAACCAGGTCAGCAGATTCCACAGAATGCCACCGACCAGACCCGCGAACACGATGCGCAACAGATCCTGTCCGTGCACCGAATCGAGTTGCACGATGCCCTTGGCCACGGTCGCGGCGACCGCGACCGACAGGAACGCGCCGATCAAGTTCAGGACCGCCGATACCGCGACCGCGACCCGCGGGCGCAGCGCCCCGGTGGCGATCGAGGTGGCCATCGCGTTGGCAGTGTCGTGGAAGCCGTTCGTGAAATCGAAAGCGAGTGCCGTGACGATGACTATCACGAGTACCAGTAATTCGGCGGTCACGGCTCCAGTGTCCCGTATGGGCTGTCCGGATTGCCATGCGGTTGCCGTATGTCGCGTTCTGATCGGTATGCGCTAGCGTGGTTCGCCGAGCTCTATCCCCCGTCAGGGCAGTAGCGCGCGTACGGCGTCGATCGTGTCCGCGTCGGCCGGGCCCTTGTCGGGCCGATAGCGGACGACGCGGGCGAAGCGCAGTGCTACTCCGCCGGGGTAGCGCGGGCTCACCTGGACACCGTCCAAAGCGATTTCGACGATGAGCTCCGGCCGCAGATAGACGGTGTGCTCGTCTCGTGCGCGTTCGTGGCGCGGGAATTCCGCTGTCTGCCAGCCCAGGAGCGCGTCGGTGAGGCCCTTGAAGGTCTTACCGACCATGACCGGTTCACTGGTTTCCGGATCGCGGGCGCCCAGGTGCAGATTCGACAGGTATCCGGTGCGGCGGCCGTAACCCCATTCCGCGCCGAGCACCATCAGGTCCAGGGTGTGCGTCGGTTTGATCTTCTGCCAGGCCCGGCCGCGGCGGCCCGCGGCATAGGGCGCGTTCAGCGCCTTGATCATGACGCCCTCGTGGCCGGAAGCCAGGACGCCGTCGAAGTATTCGGCGGCGGCCTCGGCGTCCGGACGGATCAGCGCCGGGATGGTGTATTCGGCGGCCACCTCGGTCAACGCCGCGCGGCGCTGGTAGAGCGGGGAATCGAGCAGGTCGCGGCCGTTCAGGTGCAGACAGTCGAAGAAGTACGGGTGCAGCAGCAGTTCCTTGGTGACCGTCGCCGCCGCGGCTTCGGCCACCGGACCGGGCGCGTCGGGCGCGGGTTCGGGTACCGGGGTGGTCTCGACGGGGGTGAGCACCGAGGTCGCGAAGCGGCTCATCGTCTCCTGGAACGGGCGCGGGCGACCGGAATCGGTGAGCGCCAAGGTTTCTCCGTCCAGCACGACGCTGGTGCAATCCAGCGCGCCGACCAGGGCCACCAGTTCGGGCACGCGATCGGTGATGTCGCGCAGGGTCCGGGTGAACACCCACACCCGGTCGCCGTCGCGATGCACCTGGATGCGGGCGCCGTCCATCTTGTGCTCGACGGTCACCTCGCCGTCGAACTCGGCGAGCACTTCGTCCAGGGAGGCGCCGGGGGCGGCCAGCATCGGCTGGATCGGCCGGCCGACCTCGAGCCGGAACTCCCGTAACGCGGGCGCGCCGCCGGTCAGCGCGGCCGCGGCGGTGACCGGCAGCTGCCCGGACAGCATGTAGGCGCGACGGACCAGCTCGACCGGAACGTCCGCGGCGGCGGCGACGGCTTCGGCGACGATCGCGGTGAGCGCGCCCTGCCGCAGCTCGCCGGTGAGCAGGCGCAGCAGGAAGCCCTGCTCGTCGGCTGTCGCGGCGGCCCACAGCGCCGTCAGCAGCTCCTTGCGGCGGTTCGTCGAACCGCTGCCGGAAACGCCGGCCAGCTCGGTGAAAGCCGCGTCGACGGCGGCGACCGTCAGCGTCGCGGTCGTGGCCGGGGTGCCGTCCACCGTGGTGAGGGTGCGCCAGCCGGTGCCGATGCGGCCCTGCCGGAGCTCGCCGGAAACCCACGCCACCACCGGCGCCAGCTCCGCCGTCTCGGCAGCGGCGAGCAGCGCGGAGAGGGCAGCGATTTTCGTCTTCCGGGACCGGGTGGCGCGAACGGTCTCCGAAGCCTGGACGACATCCGAGAACAGCACGCGTCGACGGTAGCGCGCCCCTGTGACAACTGGCTCGGCACCGCTGTTAAGACCGCATTGGCAGGTGTGTGAAACGGCGCCTAAACTGGACATATGGCCAAGACTTACGTCGGGGCGCGGCTGCGTCAGCTGCGGACCGAGCGGGGACTGAGCCAGGTCTCACTCGCCACCAAGCTGGAGATCTCGGCGAGTTACCTCAACCAGATCGAGCACGATGTGCGCCCGCTGACCGTGCCGGTGCTGCTCAAGATCAGCGAAGTCTTCGGCGTCGACGCCACCTTCTTCTCCTCCCAGGACGACACCCGGCTCATCGCCGAGCTCCAGGAAGTGGTGATGGATCAGGAGCTCGGCATCGAAGCCGACACCCAGGAGATCGCCGACATGGTCTCCGCGCATCCGAGCATGGCCCGCGCGCTGGTGAACATGCACAACCGCTACCGCAACACCAGCGCCCAGCTCGCCGCCGCCACCGAGGACCGTTTCGCCGACGGCTCCGGCAGCGCCGCCATCAGCAAACCGCACGAGGAAGTCCGCGACTTCTTCTATCAGCGCCAGAACTACATCCATGAGTTGGACACGGCCGCGGAGAAACTCACCGACCGGATCCGTTTCCACGGCGGCGACGTGAACCGCGAGATCGCCCGGCTGCTGCGCGACCACGACGTACGCATCGTCGAACGCATCGACCTGGGCGAGGGCCTGCTGCACCGCTACGACCCCGAAGCCCGGGTGCTGGAGATCGCACCGCACCTGTCCGGCGGGCAGCGCACGTTCAAACTCGCCGCCGAACTCGCCTATTTCGAATGCGGTGAGCTGCTCGAAAAGCTGGTCGAGGAAGGCAATTTCGCCACCGAGGACTCGCGCAAACTGGCGATGCTCGGCCTGGCCAATTACTTCGCCGCCGCGACTGTGTTGCCTTACACGCACTTTCACGAAGTGGCCGAGGACTTCCGCTACGACATCGAGCGACTATCGGCCTTCTTCACCCAGAGTTACGAGACCATCTGCCACCGGCTTTCGACCTTGCAGCGGCCCAAACTGCGCGGCGTGCCGTTCTCCTTCGTCCGGGTGGATCGTGCGGGCAATATGTCGAAAAGACAGTCCGCCACCGGTTTCCACTTCTCCTCCAGTGGCGGCACCTGCCCGCTGTGGAATGTCTACGAGACCTTCGCCTATCCCGGCAAGATCATGACCCAGATCGCCCAGATGCCGGACGGACGCAAATACCTCTGGGTGGCACGAACGGTCGAACGCCGGGCCACCCGCTACGGTCAGCCCGGCAAGACCTTCGCCATCGGCCTGGGCTGCGAACTGCGCCACGCCGCCCGCGTCGTCTACGCCGACGGCATCGATCTGGACGAGGCCACCCCCACGCTGATCGGCGCGGGCTGCCGGGTCTGCGAACGCACGAACTGCCCGCAGCGGGCCTTCCCGCCGCTGGGCAAAGTGCTCGATATCAGCGAACATCGCAGTTCGGTCTCGCCGTACGTGCTGAAATAGTTTCTCGCGGTTAGGCTTGTCGGCGATCCGTGCACGGGATACGTCAGGGAGAGCGCTTATGACCCAGTCGAAACCGCGCTATGAGATGCCTACCGGCATGTACATCTACGGCACGCCGGAAGGCTGGCGGCACAGTATCTTCACCGAAAACTCGATGATCTGCGGGCATCTCTATCGCATTCCGGCGGACGCCACCGCGTTCCAGGCCAGGCAATCGGCCACCGAAATGCTCACCGAGTACGCGCGCGAATTCCACGACGCCGACATCAGTCTCAGCTGGACTCGGGAAGCCGCGGACAAGTGGATGGCCGACGTGGTGCGAAGGTCCTGAGTTCAGCGGGCCAGGACGCCGAGCAGGTGTTCGACTTCCCGCTGGATCGCCGTCCGGCCGGGCGCCAGGTATTTGCGCGGGTCGGAGAGGGTTTCGGAGCCGCCGAGGGCCGCGCGGACGGCGGCGGTCATGGCCTGGTTCAGCCGCGTGGCCAGATTGATTTTGGTCATGCCGTGCTCGACGGCGGCGCGCAGACCGGCGTCGGGCACACCGGAGGAGCCGTGCAGCACCAGGGGGACGGGAACTTTCGCGGATAGTCGGGTGATGAGGTCGTTGTCCAGTTCGGCGGTGCGCGTGTGCATGGCGTGCGAGGAGCCGACGGCGACGGCCAGGGCGTCGACGGTGGTGGCGGCGACGAACTCGGCGGCTTCGGCGGGGTCGGTGCGAACACCGGGGGCATGCGCCCCGTCTTTGCCGCCGACTTCGCCCAATTCGGCTTCGACGAAGACGCCGCGGGCGTGGCACCAGGCGGCGATGTCGGCGGTGGCGGCGACATTCGCGGCGTAGTCCAAGGCCGAGCCGTCGTACATGACCGAGGTGATGCCGAGGTCGACCGCGGTCCTTACGAGATCGAAGGTGGTGGCGTGATCCAGGTGGACCGCGAGCGGAGCGGTGCTGTCGGCGGCGATCCGCAGGCAGGCGAGCGCGAGCGGTGCCGGACCGCCGTGGTAGGCGGCGGTGTTCTCCGAAATCTGAAGTACCGCAGGGCAATTCGCGGCTTCGGCGGCTGCCGCGATGGCCTCGGCGTGTTCCAGGGTGATGACGTTGAACGCACCCAGGCCGCCGGGGCGGGCGGCGGCGATCAGCTCGGGCACAGGCGTCAACGGCATGGGTGGGGCTCCTGGAACTAGGCGGTGGTCGGTTGCGAGGTGGTCAGTTTTTCCACCACGACGGTGGGCGCGATGCGGGTGCGCAGGCAGCGGTCGATTTCGCCGGCCACCGGAATGACGACGGCGGCGGCGGAGGTGGCGACGGCGTTGACCAGAATGGCGGGCCAATCGGGTTCGCCGCGTTCGGACAGCGCCGCGATGACCGCGGCGGCAGCGGAATCGCCCGCGCCCGTGGGGTTTCCGGCCAGCACCTCGGGTAGCTCGGCGAACCAGGCGCCCTCGGGGGTGATGGCGATCATGCCGTCGGCGCCACGGGTGGCGATGACGGCGCGGGTGCCGCGGTCGAGCAGCAGTGGGCGGACCGCGTGCACGACCTCGTCGGGGGTGACGGGGACGCGGCCGGTGAGGCGTTCCAGCTCCTCGGTGTTGGGCATGAGGATCACCCCGGGGACCTCGGCGGCCAGCCGCAGCGCCTCGCCGTCCACGTCGCAGATGGTCGGGACGCCCGCGTCGACCGCGATGCGGGCGATTTCGGCGGGCAGACCGGGATCGATCCCACCGGGTAGGGAACCGGAGATGACGAGGCCGTTGATGTCGGGTAGCAGACCGGCCACCCGGATCGTGAGTTGTTCCGCGGCATGGGGATTGGAGACGCGAGCGCCCGGCTCCCAGAGGGCGGTGGCGGTGCCGTCGTCGGATTCGCTGATCACTACCGTGCGGCGCACCCAGGGCAGGGCGTGCACGAAATCCACCGGCATCTCCAGCTCCGCCGCGGCGGCGAACGCGTGGTCCGCGAAACCTGTTGCTCTGGCGTATTTTCCGAGCTGATTCAGTACTCTCGTGACATTGATGCCCTTGCCGCCGATGCGCTGCTCGACCGAGCGCACGCGGTGCGCCTGGCCGCGTTCGAAACGCTCCACGCGATAGGTCATGTCGTAGGCGGGATTCATTGTCACGGTGAGGATCACGACAACCACTGTCCACGTCTGAGCACCCGGCGCAAGTGCAGATTGTCATCGGCTATCACCAAGTCGGCGAACTGGTTTGTTCGCAAGTCACCCACATCGGTCAGCCCGGCCGCCGCGGCCGGCACCGCGGTAGCGGCGGCCACGGCCGCCCGCAGCGGCACTCCGCATTCCGTGACCGCCCACGACACGCATCGCAGCAGGGTGGCTGTGCCGCCGGCGATGGACCCGCTCGGTACCCGGGCGACGCCGTCGACCACGCGCACCGACTGTGGCCCGAGCCGATATTCGCCGTCCGGCATGCCGGCGGCCTGCATCGCGTCTGTGACCAACGCCACACTGCCGGGCGCGGCGGCGAAGGCCATCGCGGCGAAGCCCGCGTCCACGTGAACGGCGTCGCCGATCAACTCGACCACCGCGTCACCGGCGGCCGCGGCCACCAGGGCCGCCGCCACCGGACCGGCCGAGCGGTGATGCAGAGTGGGCATGCCATTGGCGAGATGCGTGACGAGGCTTCCGAACCCGCTCGGGCGCAGGGCTTCCCGGAACGCGCGGAAGTCGCTGTCGGTGTGACCGAGGGCGACAACCACCCCGTGCTCCGAGAGGAGTTCGGCCACTTGCGGGTATCCGGGCAACTCCGGCGCGATCGTCATCACCCGAAGGTGCCCGCCGCCGGCGGCGATCAGCTGCTCGGTCAGCCGCGGATCGGGATCGCGCAGGAACCGAGGGTCCTGCGCCCCGCAGCGCGCTACGGCCAAAAACGGTCCCTCGGCATGAATCCCGCCGATCACGCCGTCGTCGGCCAACCCGCGCAACACCGCCGTCTGCGCGACCATGTCCGCCGGGGCGCCGGTGACCACACTCGCCACCACCGTGGTGGACCCGCGTGCATGATGGAATGCCGCGGCCGCCCGCGCTTCCCCGGCATCGACGGTATCGAACCGATGCCCGAACCCACCGTGATTGTGGATGTCGACCAAACCGGGCAGCACCGTGCCCTGGAACACCGGTTCCGGTGCCTCCGGGTGGTCGGCACGCCATTCGGCAAAGGTCCGGACCGCCGCGATGCGACTGCCCGCGATGCTCACCACACCGTCGTCCACCAGGTGTTCGGCCGATACCAAGCGTCCGCGTACGTCGAATACCCGCGCCGATGTCATGCGCTGACCCCCATGGTTTTCCAGATTGCCGGGCGGTGTCTTACCCACGCTCCAACGGTCGGTCGACCGTATCCAGGGCAAGTCCGGTACATCGGCGGCAAGTACGCAGATCGTGCTACCGGCGGCAAGTACGCAAATCGTGCTACCGGCGGCAAGTATGCAGATCGTGCTACCGGCGGTGACAAGTGATCTCGGCGGCTTCCGTGTGAATACCGCACCGGCTGCATACTCGGCCTCGGGTGGTCGGACCTGTGGAGACGCGGGTGCGCAGGTCGTGGAACATCGCGGCGGGCCGGGCTGGATCGGCGCGGACGACGGCGGTTCATGCGAGCTCACCATGCCGGGCGAACAGGGCGGCGCCCGCAAGCCCGGCGCGGGCCCCGAATTCACCGAGCACTACCTCGGGTGCGGGGACCAGGCGCAGACGCTCGGTCAGCGCTCGGTGCAGCGGATCGGTCAGGGCCGCACCCGCGCCCGCGAGCCCGCCACCGAGGATGATCAGTTCCGGGCAGGTGGCATGGATGAGGCCCACCAGCCCGTCGGCGAGCGCGTCGACGGCGTCGGCGAGGACTGCCTTGGCGTCGGTATCGGTGTCCCGGAGCCCGAAAATCTCCGCGGCGCCGGCGGTTCGGCCGGTCCGGGCGGCATATGCGCGTGCGATGGAGGCCCCGGAGGCGACCGTCTCGACGCAGCCGGTATTTCCGCAGGCACAGGGCAGGCCGTTGTCGTGGCGGACCGAGATGTGGCCGTATTCGCCCGTCTGCCCGATCCCGCCGCGCACCAATCTGCCGCCGACAGAGAGCGTCCCGCTGATGCCGGTGCCGAGGATGACCACGCACACGTCGTCGTGTCCGCGGCCCGCGCCGAAGCGCCACTCGGCCCAACCGGCTACGGCGACATCGTGTTCGATCAGCACCGGCAGGTGCCAGCGGGCGCTGAATCGATCACCGATATGCACATCACGCCAGCCGACGTTGGCGCTGAACACCGCGATGGACCGCTCGACGTCGATGATTCCCGGCAGCACGACCGACGCTCGGGCTACCGAAGCGCGCTGCCGCGGAGTCAGCCGGGCGAGCAATTGATCGCCCAGCACGCCCATCGTCTCGAAAGCGGCCTCGCCCTGCGGAGTGTCCAGGACGCCGGAAGCCAGGGCGGCTCCGGTGATGTCGGTGATTTCGCCCTTCATGGTGGTGCCGCCGACGTCCAGGGCGAGCACCAGCGCGTCGTCCGGCACCGCGTGCGGGACCGCCGTGCCGCGGGCTTCGGGGCGCACCGAATCGGGTGACTCGGTCGAAGGTGTGCCGGGGCGAGGACGTTGTTCGCGCGGGGTCGTTCGGTTCACTGCTCGAGAATGATCGAGCGGTTGAGGTTGCGCGGATGGTCGGCGTCGAGACCGAGGTCCGCGGCGCGCAGCAGGCAGAGTCGCTGCACGCGGACGAGATCGGCCATCGGATCGATTTCGCGGTGCTCCAGGTGTGCGCCGGTCACGGCGACGTCCTCGGCGAAACCGGGCTCCAGTGGGCCGAAGGCCCAGACGGCCCGGCCGGGAGCGGCGATGCTGATCGGGCCGTGGCGGTACTCGGTCGCGAGGTAGCCCTCGGTCCAGGCTTGGCAGGATTCGCGCAATTTCAATCCCGCCTCGTCGGCGATGGCCGCGGCGAAACCCATGCCCACGAAGCTGATCTGCTCGGCCCGGCGCACGGCGGCCAGTGACTCCGCCGGGTCTTCGGCGAGCACGTCGCGGGCCTGCGCGATGGCCGCGGCGAGATCCTCGCCGAGGTGCCAGCGCAGGATCGCCAGCGTCGTCGTGGCGAATCGGGTTTGTACCACCGACTTTTCGTCGACCTCGTCGATCAGGATCGCATCGCCCAACTCGAGCACCGGGGTGCCCGGACTGCTGCAGATGACGGTGCGTGGAATGTGCGCGGGGATCTGCTCCATCGCCCGCACCACCTCGGTGGTGGTGCCGGAGCGGCAGATGAACAGATAGCGGTCGTATTCGCGCCCGAGCCGGAGCTGGCTCGCGGGCCAGGCGTCGGTCAGGCCCTGACCGGCTTCCTCGCGCAGCGCGGCGATGGCGCGGGACATGAACAGCGATGTTCCGCAGCCGACCACGGCCACGCGCTCGCCGGGTCGCGGCAGCACGGCGCGGTGCTCCGCCGCGATTGCGGCGGCTGCTGCCCAGTTTTCGGGCTGGGTGGAGACCTCGGATTCGAGGTGGGTGCTGGGGGCGGGAGCGGAGCCTGCGGAGTGACCAGAGGGGGCAGGAGCGGAGCCTGCGGAGTGACCAGAGGGGGCGGGAGCGGAGCCTGCGGAGTGACCAGAGTCGGGGGAGGTGTGAGCGGAGGTCGGCACCTCATCAGAATCACCCTGGTGATCGTTCATGTCAACTTTACATTCAAATCAGTCACATACGATCACCGATGGCGCTACATTGTCCGCAAGGCGGTGGGTTGCTCCCATCATCGGCGGGTCCGGCCTGTGCCGGGTGCAAAATTGAAAGGTTCTGCTCGTGAAAAGAACGTTCCGCGGATTATTCGCGGGAATCGCGATGTCCACCGGCGTCGCGCTGGCCGTCACATCCTGTGGGTTCGGCGGCGACGACAAGGCCGACTCCGACACCACGATCAACTTCCTGGCTCCCACCTACAGCGACGGCGCGAACGGCACCAAAGCCCTGTGGGACGGCATCATCGCCGAGTTCGAGAAGAAGAACCCCGACATCACGGTGAACCTGCAGATGGAGTCCTGGGACACCATCAACGACGTGATCCGCACCAAGTTGCAGGACAAGTCGACCACTCCCGATCTGCTCAATGTCGACGCCTACGCCAGCTTCGCCGGTGACGGCATGCTGTTCCCGGCAGCCGAGATCGCTTCGCCGGCAACACTTTCCGACATCCAGCCGGGCTTCGCCAAGAACGCCTCGCTGAACGGCACCCAGTTCGCGCTGCCGCTGTTCGCCTCCACCCGCACCCTGTTCTACAACACCGAACTGTTCCAGCGCGCCGGCATCGCGAATCCGCCGAAGACCTGGGACGAGCTGACCGAGGCGGCCAAGAAGATCCAGGCGCTCGGCGGCGGTGTGTCCGGGTACGGCCTACCCCTGGGCAGTGAGGAGGCCCAGGGTGAGACCTCCATCTGGACCTTCGGCGCGGGCGGTAAGTGGTCCGACGGTGACAAGGTCACCGTGGACACCCCGGCCAACCTGGAGGGCGTGAAAGCGATGCGCGCTCTGGTCGATGCCGGTGTGACGCAGCCGAATCCGGGTGCCACCGATCGCAAGGACGTGATCAACGCCTTCATCCAGGGCAAGATCGGCATGATCGAGGGCCTGCCGCCCACCATCGGCCAGATCCAGTCCAAGAACGCCGCCCTGAAGTACTCGACCGCGCCGTCGCCGACCAAGACCGGCCAGCCGGTCACGCTCGGTGTCGCCGATCACCTGATGGCGTTCAAGAAGGACGGCAAGAAGGCCGAGACGATCAAGAAGTTCGTCGACTTCTTCTACAGCGCCGACGTGTACTCCGGTTTCGTGCAGAAGGAAGGCTTCATCCCGATCACCAACAGCGGTGCGGCGAAGCTGGCCGAGGATCCGGTGACCAAGGCGTTCGGGGCGACTCTGCCGGTGGCGCAGTTCTACCCGAGCAACAATCCGAAGTGGGCGGCGGCGCAGGGCGCGATCCGGCAGCAGATGGGCACGATCGCGCAGGGCGCGGATCCGGCCACGGTGCTGGCCAAGATTCAGGAAGCCGCGAAGTAGTCGTGGTGGTGGCGGTAGTTGTCCGGTGCGTGAAGGGCGTCTGAGTGGTTGTGAGTCAACGTAGTTCGAGGTCGCGGCAGGCGTTGGGGGCATTGCCCTGGATCGGCCCGACCCTGGTGCTCATCGTCGCGATCGTCGCCTTTCCGGTCGGCTACATGCTGTGGACGAGCACCCGGGACCTGAGCCAGTACGGCCAGGACCGGGGCTCGGCCGGGCTGGGCAACTTCCGCACCCTGTTCGACATTCAGGAACTGGGCTCGGTGCTGCTGAACACCGTGTTCTGGGTGGTCGCCGTGGTCGGCATCACCCTGATGCTGTCGGCCGCGCTGGCCCAGTTCCTGAACAAGCAGTTCCCCGGGCGCACCGCGGTGCGCATGGCGATCCTGGTGCCCTGGGCTGCGTCGGTGGTGATGACCACGACGATCTTCTACTACATGCTCGATCCGGACGTCGGCATCGCGAACCGGTTCCTCGTCGACATCGGATTGCTGGACCGCGGTTACGGTTTCACCAAGCAGCCGGCGCAAGCGTTCGTCGTCGCCATCGTGGTGGGCGTGTTCGTCTCGATCCCGTTCACCACCTACACGATTCTCGCCGGGCTGCAATCGATTCCGGCGGAGATCGTGGAGGCCGGCCGGGTCGACGGCGCGAGCGCGTGGCAACGGTACTGGTATCTCCTGTTGCCGCAACTGCGTCCGGCCATCGCGGTGGCGACCATCATCAACATCATCAACGCCTTCAATTCCTTACCGATCCTGCAGGTGATCACCGGCAGCATCGCCGGATTCGGGGCGGACACCACGACAACACTGACCTTCAAATTGATTCGGCAGAACCAGCAGCTGGATACGGCCGCCGCGATGAGCGTGCTGAACTTCGTGCTGATCATGGTCATCATCGGGATCTACGTGAAGGTGATCAAGCCGACGCGGGAGGTCGACGCGTGACGAATTCGATAACCGAACCCCCGGTGACCGTGCTGCCTCCACCGGCCGAACGACCGGCGGACACCACCGGTAAATCCACCCGCCGGCGGTGGGACCTGACCGTGATCGGTGTCCTCATCGCCGTCGTCTTCCTGTTGCCCTTCGTCGTGATGGTGCTCGGGTCGTTGAAGAGCGCGACCGAAATGCTGCGCATCCCACCGTCGTACCTGCCCGAGTCCTGGCATCCGGACAACTACGTCACCATGTGGGACACCCCGGAAACGCCGCTGCCGTTCAATATGGCCAGCACGATCATCATCTCGGTGTGCTCCACCGTCCTGGTGCTGCTGGTCGCCATTCCGGCCGCGTATTACACAGCGCGACGGCGCTTTCCGG
This sequence comes from Nocardia goodfellowii, assembly GCF_017875645.1. Classification (NCBI taxonomy): domain Bacteria; kingdom Bacillati; phylum Actinomycetota; class Actinomycetes; order Mycobacteriales; family Nocardiaceae; genus Nocardia; species Nocardia goodfellowii. The sequence goes on from NZ_JAGGMR010000001.1 coordinate 1,850,926, forward strand.
GCCGCGCGGTATTCCTCGGGCTGGTCCTGATCACCCAGATGATGCAGCCGACGGTGGTGGTGACCGGGCTGATCCGGGAGTTCTTCACCCTCGGTATCAACGACACCTGGCTGGCGATGATCCTGGTGAACGCCGCGTTCAACCTCTCGTTCGCGGTGTGGATCCTGCACAGCTTCTTCGCCTCGGTGCCGGTGGAGATCGAGGAGGCCGCGCAGCTGGACGGGCTCAGCCGCTGGCAGATTCTCACCAAAGTCAGTCTGCCGCTGGTCTGGCCGGGCATCGTCACCGCGACCATCTTCACCGTGGTGGCCTGCTGGAACGAATTCGCCGCCAGTCTGGTGGTTTTGACCACGCCGGAGAACCAGCCGCTCTCGGTGGCGCTGACCAAGTTCGTCGGACAGTACGACACCGCATGGCATTACGTCTTCGCCATCTCGACCGTCGGCATCATTCCGGTGGTCATCCTGTTCGCGTTGATCGAGAAGCGGCTCGTCGCCGGGCTCACCGCCGGCAGCGTGAAGTGAGCGCGCCGCCTCGCGCGGTCATCATGGTGGCGTGTGGTCAGATGGTGCGCGTGGAACAGGAGATGCCAGTGCGTCGGAGCGGTACCCGGTGACCGGGCCGATCGACCGGTCCCAGCGGTGGAACCGCCTGCTGGAGCTGCTGTCCGAATCCGGGCGACTGTCCGTGGAGGAGGCCGCCGAACGGCTGGGTGTGTCCCCGGCCACCGTGCGCCGCGACTTCACCGCGCTCGCCGAACAGCAGCTCGCCACCCGCACACACGGTGGCGTGGTCGCCACCTCGGTCGCCTACGACCTGCCCGCGCGCTACCGGCAGACCGGCGGCGAAGCCAAACAGCGCATCGCCGAGCACGCCGCGAGCCTGGTCGAGCCCTCCTCGGTGGTGGGGATCAACGGCGGTACCACCACCACCGCGGTGGCCCGCGCGCTCGCCGGCCGCACCGATCTCGCCGAAGCGGGCGGCGATCAGCTGACCATCGTCACCAACGCCCTCAATATCGCGGGGGAGATGGTGCTGCGGCCGCACCTGCGCACCATCTGCCTCGGCGGCGTCGCCCGGCGCGAATCCTATGAGCTGCACGGGCCGCTGGCCGAGCGCGCGCTGGCCGAATTACGTTTGGACGCATTGATTCTCGGAGTCAACGCGATCACCGCCGACGGCGGGGCGCAATGCCGTCACATCGACGAAGCGGGCGTCACCACCGAAATGGTGCGTCGCTCGCGGCAGGTCACGGTGGTGGCCACGGCCGACAAGCTGGAGCGCACCGCGCTGGCCCGCATCTGCGGACTGGATCAGGTCGACGTGCTGGTCACCGACACCGACGCCGATCCGGCGGCCGTAGCCGAGATCCGCGCCGCCGGAGTGCGCGTCGATCTGGTCTAGCGCCGATGCGCTACCGGCTCCGGCGCGGGGCGCAGCGATCGCGCCCAGACGCTGAAACCCCACGCGACGAACCCGGCGTAGACGATGTAGAGGAAGGCCGACGGGTAGTAGCCCGCCCGCAACAGCAGCGGCACGCCCACGATGTCGACCGCGATCCAGATCAACCAGAACTCGGCCCACCCCCGCGCCATGCCATAGGTGGCCAGCACCGAACCCGTGAAGATCCACGCCTCGGCCCACGGCCCGTATGAGCCGAGCCACTCGAACAACTGCGAGAAGGCGGCCGTGCCGACCAGCATCGCCGCTACCAGCAGCCAGCGTTCCCGGGCCGTGGCCCAGCGCGGATCGACGCCCCGATGCTCCAGCCCGGTCTCGCGGGAGTGCCGGTACCACTGATACCAGCCGAACGCGCTGACCGCGATGAACATGAGCTGCCGCCCGGCCTGCCCCGCCAGGTTCAGTTGCTGCGGCGTATTGAAGATGCCGCCCACGAACACCGTGAACAGCAGCGTGTTGCCGGCGATGCCGACCGGCCAGGCCCACACCCGCCGCCGCATGCCGCCGACCGCCGAGGCCAGCCCGAACCCGTTGCCGATGACTTCGCGCCACAGGATCTCCGAGCCCGCGATGTGCAGTTTGGCGTCGAGTAGCGCGTATATCGGGTTCACGAATAGATGCAACCACGCCGAGGCCCGTCCTCGTCCCGGCCGTCGAGCGCGGGGGCGCTACAGGGCGGTGATGAAGGCCTGCTCCGCGGTATCGAAGGCGCGCTGGTCGGTGACCGGCGCGGTGCGCGGTGATCGGATCTGCCCGGTCCGGCCCGAGCGGGCGGCGAGCAGTTCGGCGGCGATGGACAACGCTGTCTCACCGGCGGTGCGGGCGCCCAGATCGAGTCCGGCGGGTGAGTGCATGGTGGCGAGCGTCTGTTCGTCGAAACCGCCCGCGCGGAGGTCCTCCATGCGGCGGGTGTGCGCGGCGTAGGTGCCGGCCGCGCCGAGATAGCCCAGTTCCGGCAGCCGCAAAGCGACGGTGAGCAACGGGATTTCGAACTTCGGATCACCGGATAACACGACTATGGCTGTGCTGGAGTCGATTTCGCCCGCAGCGGCGAGCGTGTTCAAGTACCGGTGCGGCCAGTCCACCACGACCTCGGCGCCCGGGAAAGCTTCCGGGGTGGCGTAGGTTTCGCGGGAGTCGCAGATGGTTACCCGGTATCCGAGTAGTCGGGCCTGCGTGGTCAGGGCGGCGGCAGTAGCGTTGGCGCCGAAGACGATCAGCCGCGGTGGCGGCGCGAAGGAGACCACGAACAGGTCCGAATCCGGCAGCGCCACCAGTTCGGTGTTGTGCCGCTTACCGGTGATCAGGTGCTGGCCGATCAGATCCGGATCCGGATTCCACACCACGGTGAACAGCGTCACCCGTCTGTGCGCCGCGATTTCGGCGGCGATGTTCGGGAATTCGGGGAAGTCGTGCCGGGAGAACGGCTCCACGAAGACGTCGACCATGCCGCCGGTACTCGAACCGGTCTCGCTGGCCGGGACGCCGAAGCGGTGCATACCCCGGGCGCCGGTGCGGGCGGCCTCGACGGCGGCCTGCTGCACGGTGTGCTCGACGATGCCGCCGAGCATCGAGCCGTACACGGCGCCGTTGGCATCCACCAGCAGGGAGGTGCCGACGGTAAGCGGCCCGGATCCGACGGTCCGGACGATGGTGGCCAAGCCCCCGGTCCGGCCGGAATGCCACACTCGCAAAAGGTCATCGATGATGTCGCGCACTGTCTAGCTCCGATCCACCCATGCGTCCGCTGGCGGGAAATCACGATCCATTCCCGTCACCAAATCGTCGCACGTGACGCACACCATATCTGGTGTAGCGCCGGAATAGGTGCGCGGTCCCGAATCTGTACTCACCGCAGAGGTTATCGAGGTCCAGCCATTGTGCGTGAGCACAATGGCTCGCCCGGATGTGTTGTGAAACACGGTGTAGGAGCGCGTCTGGCGGGCGCGGTCCGAGGGGCGGGGTGCGGCCATGGCACATACGGTAGTCCGAGTGCTATGGCCGCCGGGTTACCGAAAGCCGAAACATTAACGCGATATTTCGAAACCACGGGTGTGATTCGGCGCCGGTCGACTGGCGGCCGGGCGGGGTCTGCTCGATGCTGGACCGATGACGGACGAGAGTGGTCTCGCGGGATTGAACGCGCTGCCCGGACCGGCGGCGACGCAGGCATTGCTCACCTGTTGCTCTTCTCCGGAGTGGGCCCGCGTCCTGGTTGCCGCCCGGCCCTATGCGAGCGACGCGGAATTGTTCGCGACCGCCGATTCCGTCTTGGCGGCATTACCGGAATCGGAGATCGATCAGGCGCTCGCGGGGCATCCGAGAATCGGCGCGCGGCCGGATTCCGCCGCCTCGGCACGGGAACAGGCCGGGGTGGCCGATGCCGCGGATACGGTGCGGGTGGCGCTGGAAGAAGGCAATCGGGCATATGAGGAGAAATTCGGTCATATCTATCTGGTGTGCGCGACGGGCAAATCCGGCCCGGAATTGCTCGATATTCTGACCGCCCGGCTCGGCAACGATCCGGCGACCGAAAGGCAGGTCATGCGAACCGAATTGGCGAAGATCAACCGAATCAGGCTGGCACGCTTGCTGGGCGGTAACGCATGAGCACGCTGAGTACCCACGTGCTCGACGCGGTGCGCGGGGTTCCGGCCGCCGGGGTCGGGGTCGCGCTGCATGCCGGCGCCGATCAGCTCGACTCGGCCACCACCGACTCCGACGGGCGCATCGGCAAGCTGGGTTCGGACCTGGCCCCGGGGACCTACCGGCTGGTGTTCGACACCGGCACCTACTTCGCCGCGCAGCGGGTGGACGCGTTCTTTCCCGAGGTCACCATCGCCTTCGTCGTCACCGCCGAGCGGCACTATCACGTTCCACTGTTGCTGTCGCCGTTCGCGTTCTCCACCTATCGAGGGAGCTGACCATGGAACTGACCGGACCGATCACGCTGTCCGACAACCGATACGGCAAGGCCGAGAATCGCGTCGTCCGGGTGTACCGGGACAGCGCCCGCCACGAGATCCGCGACGTGAACGTCTCCACGGTGCTGCGTGGTGACTTCGCCGCCGCCTACACCGTCGGCGACCAGACGAAGGTGCTGCCCACCGATACCCAGAAGCAGACCGCCTACGCCTACGCCAAAATCGCCGGGCCGCAGCCGATCGAGGATTACGGGCTGGCCTTGGCCCGGCACTTCGTGGACCGGACGGACCCGGTGCACAGCGCCCGCATCGAGATCGAAGAGTATGCCTGGCAACGTGTTTCGGTGAACGGCGGGCCGCACGACCATGCTTGGACCCGGCAGGGGCCGGAGGTGCGCACCGCCACGATCACGGTGGCGGGCAAGGATGCCGGACAGCGGGACTGGGTCATCGGCGGTGTCAAGGATCTGGTGCTGTTGAAGTCGACCGGTTCGGAGTTCGCGGATTTCCTGGTCGACGAGTTCACCGTCCTGGAGCCCACCGCCGATCGCATGCTCGCGACTTCGCTCGACGCGCAATGGCGTTTCGCGACGGTGCGGGGGATCGACTGGGATGCCGCGTACGCCGGGATCCGGCAGCGCATGATCGAAGTCTTCGCCACGCGGCACTCGAAAGCGTTGCAGCAGACGCTGTTCGAGATGGGCAAGGCCGCGCTGGAGGCATACCCGTGTCTGGCCGAGGTGCGTCTGGCCGCGCCCAACAAACATCACTTCGACTACGACCTGGGCCGTTTCGGTATCGAGAACCGGGGCGAGGTCTACCACGCGGCCGATCGGCCCTACGGCCTCATCCATGCCACGGTCGCGCGCGCCGACGCCCCCGACCCGGGACCCGCCTGGACGGCGTGAGCGGCTATTTCGCGGTGTCGCGGACCAATCCGGTGCACGCTTGAATGATGTTCTGCACCAGCTCCGGCGCGGTGGTGCCCAGCAGCCCGGCTCGCTTCTCCAGCTGACCGTCCAACCACAGCGAGGCCAGCCCGTGCGCGATGCCCCACCAGGCGACGGACACGGTGTCCGCCCGCTCCGCGGCGATCAGACCCGAGGCCACGCAGTCGCCGATCGTCGCGGCCAGGACATCGAAGGCGGCCTCGCCCGCGACCGTGGCGTCGGGGTGCTTCTCGGGCTGGGACAACTCCGGGCGGAACATCAGCCGGAAATAGGCGGGCTGCTCGCGGGCGAACCGCACATAAGCCTCGGCGAGGGCGGTCAGTGCCGCGAGCGGCGACTCGGCCGCGGCTCGGGCGGCGGCGAGTTCGGTGCCGAGTCGCTGAAAGCCGTTGGCGGACAAGGCCGCGAGCAGGCCGGCCCGATCGGCGAAATGGTGATAGGGCGCGCCGGTACTGACGCCCGCCTCCCGGGCCACCCGGCGCAGGCTCACCGCCGCGATGCCCTCGGTCTCGATCAGGCGCAGGCAGGCGTCCATCAGCGCGTCGCGCAGGGCGCCGTGGTGGTAGCTGGTCCGCGTCACCCTCCGAGCGTAGGCGACGACCACTGGACGTCCAATCTGAACAGTGCTTAAATTATCTAAGCGGCGCTCAGATGGAGCCCGCCGGAATGGATGGGACATCATGGGCACACAGGTATTGGTCACCGGCGCAACCGGTTTCGTGGCCGGCCACGTCATCACCGAATTGCTGGAACACGGATACGCGGTCCGGGCGACGGTGCGCGACCTGGCCGCGACGGCCAAGCGGGCACATCTGGTCGAGGCCGCCGCGCGGATCGGCGGCGAGCTGGAATTCGTCGCCGCCGACCTGGACCGGGATTCCGGCTGGGCCGCCGCGGTGGCCGGCTGCGCGACCGTCCTGCACGTCGCCTCGCCGTTCCCCGCCGCGCCGCCGGAGGACGAACAAGAACTGATCACCACCGCGGTGGACGGCACGTTGCGGGTGCTGCGCGCGGCAGCCGCGAGCGGAACCGTGCGCCGGGTGGTGCTCACCTCGTCGATCGCGGCCATCGCGCACGGCCACGCCGACCACGGCGTGGTGCGCACCGAGGCGGACTGGTCGATCGTGGCGAAGTGCGCTTCGTATCAGAAGAGCAAGACCCTCGCCGAACGCGCGGCCTGGGACTTCGCCGCCGCCCTGCCCGCCGATCAGCGCTTCGACCTCGTCGTGGTGAACCCGGGCATGGTGCTGGGTCCGGTGCAGTCCGCGAACACCAGCACCTCGCACGAACCGGTGCGCCGCCTGCTTTCCGGCGCGGTCCCGGGTGCGCCACGAGTCGGGTGGTCCGTGGTCGACGTGCGTGACCTGGCCGTGCTGCACCGGCTGGCCATGGAGGTGCCCGAAGCGGCGGGCAACCGCTATGTGGCGGCGGGCGAACATGTCTGGATGCGCGATATGGGGCGCATGCTCGCGGCCGAATTCGGCCCGCGCGGCTACCGCGTCCCCACCCGAGCGCTGCCGGATCTCCTCGTGCGCGCCGTCGCCGTGTTCGACAAGGGTGTCCGCCTGACGCTGCCGACGCTGGGCGTAGCGGAACTGCTCAGCTCGGAGAAGGCGCGGCGCGAACTCGGCTGGACCATGCGCCCGCCCCGGGAATCGGTGCTCGATACCGCGGAGAGCCTGATCCAGCACGGAATCGTCGGCGGTCCGCGCCGCGCCGCCCGCCCGGTCGCCGCTACCGCGTAAGGAGCTCGGAAATGCTGATAGCGACACTGATCGTCACCACGATCGCGCTCGTCCGCCGCCGGTTCGCTCGAAAGACCGGCAAGGATATGCCGACGGCCGGACCGCGACCGGGCACGGACATATCGGGAACTGGACAGCGGCTGGACATGAACATATCGGGGACTGGACAGCGGCCGGGCATGAACATGCTGGGGACTGGACGGCGACCAGGCAAGGACACGCCAACGGCGCGACGGCGGCCGCTGCGGAAATCTGGTCCGATCCTGCGCCGCCCCGCACCGGTGCTCGCCACCGCTGCCACCTTGGCGGTCCTCGGTGCGGGCGGCGGCGTGTTGATGCAGTGCTGAGCGCAGCCGCACACCTGGCATCGGATGGGTCGCCCCCGCGCCGGGGAACGCCATCCGGAATGCTTGCGGGGTACGGCCGGACGGGTCGCCGCTGACGGCGACCCGGATCCGGCGCGCAATGCGAGAAGGAGAGCAAGGGTGACGTCCACACGGTTGCCGGAAAATGTCCGGGCCAGGATCGAGTCGATGCTCGATTCCGTCGACGCCGAACTGCATGCCCATTACCCCGGTCCGGATAGCCGTGATCAGCCGATTCATACCGCTTATGTCGGTGCTGATCGGGTGACCGTCGAGACACCGAAGGAATGGGGTGCGGCTGCTGTCGAGTTGCTCGATAGCCAGCGGGCATTGCTGTCCGAGCTCGACACCACCGACTCCCTGGACGCCGTGCGGGCCCGGCTGGAGCGGGAACCGATCCAGGACATGCGGATCGATTTCGAGGACGGCTACGGATTCCGCAGCGACGCCGAGGAGGACGCGGCGGCCGCCAACGCCGGCGCGGTCCTGGCGGCTTGGGGGTCGGCGGCCGCCGAGGCGGGTGCGGACCTCGGCGGGCCCGGCAGTTTCGGTCTGCGGATGAAGGGTCTCGCGGGTAATGAGCGCCGTCGCGCGCTGCGCACCCTGGAGTTGGTGCTGGACGGCATGGGCGGGGTGCCCGACGGATTCGTGTTCACGGTGCCCAAGATCCGGTCCGCCGGGCAGGCGGCCGCGCTGGCGGCCATGTGCGAGGGCATCGAACGGGGCTCCGGCCTGGCCGAGGGCACGCTGCGGTTCGAACTGCAGATCGAGAGCCCGCAGGCGATCATCGCCGCCGACGGCACCGCTCCGATCGCCAAGATGATCGCCGCCTCCGGCCACCGGTGCAGCGGACTGCATTTCGGTACCTACGACTACACCGCTGCCTGCGGCGTCGCGGCCACCGATCAGGCCCTCGACCACCCGGCCGCCGATTTCGCCAAGTCGGTGATGCAGGTCGCGGCGGCGCAAACCGGTGTGTGGGTGTGTGACGGTTCCACCCAGATCGTGCCGGACGGCGATCCGGAATTCGCCCTCCGCAACCATCATCGGCTGGTCGGGCGGGCCCTGACCCGCGGCTACTACCAGGGCTGGGACATGCACCCGGCGCACCTGGTCACTCGCTGGCTGGCCACCTACGACTTCTTCCGCAAGGCCATCGACGTGGCCGTGCCCCGGCTGGAGGCCTACCTGGACCGCCGCTCCGGCGGCGTCATGGACGAACCGGCCACCGCGGAAGCCTTGGCGGCCACCGTGTTACGCGGCCTGAGCTGCGGCGCCCGCACCGCGGGCGAACTGCCCGCGCAGCTGACGCCGGAGGTGCTGCGCGCGCTGGTCGCCCGCCGGCCCCTGTCCTGATTCCACCCGGAAGGCACGATGAGCGAACTATCCGACTTCACCCTCCTACCGGATCTCGCGGTCCGGCCGCTCGGCGGCTCGGTGATCTGGGCCGATGACGAATTCTTCGCCGAGAAGGAGAATTTGATCAAGCCCGGACCCGCCGACTACCGGCCCTCGACCTTCGGTCACAAGGGACAGGTCTACGACGGCTGGGAAACCCGCAGGCACCGCGGCAAACCCGGTGACGACAGCGCCGTCGTCCGGCTCGGCGTACCCGGTGTGATCCGCGGCGTGGTCGTCGACACCGCCTGGTTCAAGGGGAACTATCCGCCCGCGATCTCGTTGTCCGCCTTGGCGATCGAGGGCTATCCGTCCGCCGAGGAGATCGCCGGGCGCGACGATTGGGTCACCCTGATCGAGCACGCGCCGGTGGCGGGTGACAGCCGTAACCCCTTCCGCGTCGACAGCGAAAGCCGTTGGACCCACGTCAAACTCACCATGCATCCGGACGGTGGCGTCGCCCGGCTCCGGGTGCACGGCGAGGGCAGACCCGACCAGAAGTTGTTCGGCCTCGGCCCGGTCGATCTGGCCGCGCTGGAAAACGGCGCCCTGGTTCTGGACTGCTCGAACCGCTTCTACAGCGCACCGAACCAGATGCTCTATCCCGGCCTGGCCCGGGAGATGGGCGACGGCTGGGAAACCGCCCGCCGTCGCGACGACGGAAACGATTGGGTGCGAATCCGTTTGGCGGGTCCGGGGCTGATCCGGCTCGCGGAGATCGACACCTCCTATTTCCTCGGCAACAGCCCCGGCGCGGCAAAGCTCACGGGTACCACCTCCGACGGCACCGAGGTGGAGTTGCTGCCGCGTACGGATCTGCAGCCCGACACCCGGCACCGCTTCCCGATCGCGCCGATCGCGGCGTCGGTCGCCGAGGTCCGCCTCGACGTCTATCCCGACGGCGGTCTCGCCCGGCTGCGCCTGTACGGGGAACTCGGCGCATGAGCGATCACCTATCCGGCCCGCCCCGGAATTTCATCGGCTACGGCAAGAACCCGCCGGACCCCCGGTGGCCCGGTGCCGCCCGCATCGCCGTGCAATTCGTCCTGAACTACGAGGAGGGCGGCGAGAACAACGTCCTCGACGGCGACGAGCACTCGGAGACCTTTCTCTCGGAAATGACTCCGGCCCAGGCCTTCCCGAATCGCCACATGAGCATGGAATCGCTCTACGAGTACGGCTCGCGTGCCGGTCTGTGGCGCGTGCTGCGCCTGTTCGAGCGCCACGACCTGCCGCTGACCATCTTCGCGGTGGCCCGCGCTATGCAGCGAAATCCCGAGGCGGTAGCGGCTTTTCAGGAACTCGGGCACGAAATCGCCGCGCACGGCTTGCGCTGGAAGTCCTACCAGCTGACCGATGCGGACACCGAGCGCGCCCACCTTGCCGAAGCCGTGCGCATCCTCACGGAGCTGACCGGCGCGGCACCGCTCGGCTGGTACACCGGCCGCGACTCGCCGCGCACCCGGGAGCTGGTGGTCGAGCACGGCGGCTTCGTCTACGACTCGGACTCCTACGCCGACGACCTCCCGTACTGGGTGCAGGTGCAGGACCAGGACCACCTGGTCGTCCCGTACACCCTCGACACCAACGACATGCGCTTCGCCTCCCCGGCCGGATTCCCCACGGGCGAACAGTTTTTCGCCCACCTCCGCGACGCCTTCGACGTCCTGTACCGCGAAGGCGTCGAAGGTGCTCCGAAGATGCTCTCGGTGGGCCTGCACTGCCGCATCGTCGGCCGACCCGCCCGCCTGGCTTCCCTGGAGCGCTTCCTCGACCACATCCAGTCCCACGACAAAGTCTGGATCACCCGGCGGATCGACATCGCCAACCACTGGCGGCAGGTACACCCGCCGGCCTGACCGGCCGATCCCACCCGCGACCGGTAACACGAAGGCCGCCTTGCCCATTCGGGGCAGGCGGCCTTCGTGCCGGGTACTTACTTCTCCGCGGCCAGTGCCCTGCGGCGCACACGGCGCGCGGCCGCGACCATGTTCCGCAGCGACGGTTCCAGCTGCCAGTAGTGGCGGGTCTTCAGGCCACCGTCCGGATTCGCCCAGAGACGTTCCGGCGTCACGGCTTTCGCCGCCGCCGTGAGCAGCTCATCCAACTCGTCGATATCCGGTATGCGCGCAGAGCGGCTCTCGTACACACCGGGGCCGACGCCGTGGCTCAGGCCATGGCCCGAGGCGCAGTCCTCGGTGAGCGCCTTCAGCACCCATTCGATGGAGCGGGTCGCGACGATCGCGGTGACATCGCAGTCGAGTTCCTCGATCGCCTCGACCACTTCGGTGCGGCCGGAATAGGAGATGTGCGTGTGGATCTGGGTCTCCGGCCGGACGCCCGAGGTCGCCAGCCGGAACGCGCCGACCGCCCACCGCAGGAACTCCGCCCGTCCTTCCGGGCGCAACGGCAGCAACTCGCGGATCGCGGGCTCGTCGACCTGGATGATCGAGATGCCGGCCCGTTCCAGATCCACCACCTCATCGCGGATGGCCAGCGCGACCTGGTCGGCGGTCTCGTACAGCGGCTGGTCTTGACGCACGAACGAGCGCGCCACCATGGTGACGGGGCCGGTGACCATGCCCTTGACCGGCTTGTCGGTCAGCGACTGGGCGTAGGTGATCCAGTCCACCGACATCGGCGCGGGCCGGGAGACGTCGCCGTAGATGATCGGCGGTCGCACACAACGGGATCCGTACACCTGCACCCAGCCGAAGTGGGTGGTCGCGAAGCCGTCGAGCAGCTCGGCGAAGTACTGGATCATGTCGTTGCGTTCGTGCTCGCCGTGCACCAGCACGTCCAGGCCGATGTCCTCCTGCAACCGGATGGTCGCCTCGATCTCGGCCTCGATCTGCTTGCGGTAGTCCTCGTAGGACAACCGGCCCTCGCTCAATTCGTAACGAGCCTGGCGGATCCGGTTGGTCTGCGGGAAGGAACCCAGAGTGGTCGCGGGCACCGGCGGCAGATTCAACTTGGCCTGCTGCGCTTCCCGGCGCACCTCGTACGGCTCGCGCTCCCGCATATCCGGGGTGACCGCGTAAACCCGTTGCCGCACAGCGTGTTTCTGCTTGAAGTGCACCTCGGTCGGCCGCTTGCGCCACTTGTCCGAGGGGCCCTCGGTGAGCGCCTTGGCGAGCGAAACCACTTCGCCCACTTTTTGTTTCGCGAACGCCAGCCGGTCGGCGACATTGCCCTCGATGTCGTATTCGACGAGCAGGTCGTAGGGCACGTGCAGCAGGGTGGTACCGGTGGAGACCACCAGATCCGGGCACACCTGAGCCAGTGCGTTCAGGTACTCCAGCGTCACGTAGCGGTCGGCCCGCCACACGTTCTTGCCGCTGATCACACCCGCGTACAACCGCTTGCGGCGAATACCGGGGATCGCGGCCAGCTCCTCGGGCTGGATCCGGTAGCTGGCCAGATCCAGGCCGATCGCCTCGACGTGGGTCTGCGCCAGAATCCGCAGCGCCGCACCGAAATCGCCGTACTGGCCGGTGACCAGCATGCGCGGACGCAGCGGTGCCTTGGATAGTCGCTCGTAGGCCCGCTCGAAGGCGGCCAGCTCGGCCGCGCTGCGCTCGCTGGTGAACGACGGCTCGTCCAACTGCACGCAGGTCGCGCCGCGCTTGGCGAGGATCTCGAACAGCTCCTCATACACCGGCAGCAGCTTGTCCAGCAGGCTCAGCGTGTCGAATTCCGCCTCGCCGGGCACATGGCCCGCTTTGGACAGCAGCAGCAGCGACACCGGGCCCAGCATGACCGGCCGCAGCTCGATGTCCTTGGCCTTGGCCCGGTCGAACTCGTCCAGCAGGGCCTCGGCGTGCAGCGAGAACGCGGTATCCGGGTCCAGCTCGGGCTGCCGGTAGTGATAGTTGGTGTTGATGAACCGGACCAGTTCCAGCGGCGGCAGATCCGGCCGGCCCCGCGCCATCAGGAAGTAGAAGTCCAGCGGATCCATCACATCCTGGTACGCGCGGAAGCGCTGCGGGACCGCGCCGAACATGAGCGCGTTGTCGAGGATGTGGTCGTAGAAGGAGAAGGTATTGCCGGGCACCTGGGTCAGGCCGGTGGCGGCCAGCTCACTGAACTGGCTCTCCTGGATCTCACGGCCGACCTCGAGGAGCTCCTCGCGCGGGATCGCACCGCGCCAGTAGGCCTCGAGTGCCCGTTTGAGTTCCCGGTGCGAGCCGATCCTCGGGTAGCCGAGAATGCTGGATCCGTAGCCGTCGGTCACGTTCACCATGAGCGCTCCTGTGTCTGATTGGCGGCGCCTCCGGCGCCGCGTGTTCGCGGCCCATTGCTGTCTCGCATCCGAGCAGCCGAGACTCCCGCCTGCGGCGGATGCGCTTCGGCTGCTCGGATGCGAGACGGGCCGCGAACGGTCGCTCGTAAGACTCGCTCCGTCGTGGTCGCGTCGGCAATCACGGTACGGCCCTTCAGGAAAAAATCAGGAGCGGTTGTACTGGTAGAAACCGGCGCCGGTCTTCTTGCCCAACAGCCCGGCTTCGACCATACGCATCAGCAGCGGCGGCGCGGAGTACAGCGGCTCCTTGAATTCCTGGTACATCGAATCGGCGATCGACTTGACGGTGTCCAGACCCACGAGGTCGGTCAGCGCGAGCGGGCCCATCGGGTGGGCACAGCCCAGCACCATGGCCTTGTCGACGTCGTCCTTGGTGGCGAAACCGGACTCCACCATGCGAATGGCGGAGAGCAGGTAGGGGACCAGCAGCGCGTTGACCACGAAGCCGGAACGGTCGGCCGAGCGCACGACCTGCTTGCCGAGGACCTCGGCGGCGAACTGCTCGGCGCGCTTGGACACCGACTCGCTGGTCTTCAGCGTGGTGACCAGCTCGACCAGCGGCAGCACCGGCACCGGGTTGAAGAAGTGCATGCCGACCACGCGCTCGGGGTTCGCGGTGGCGACGGCGATCTTCATGATCGGGATGGAGGAGGTGTTGGAGGCCAGCACCGCGTTCGGGTCGGTGACGACCTTGTCGAGCTCGGCGAAGATCGAGGTCTTGACCTCTTCGTTCTCCAGCACCGCCTCGACCACCAGCTGGCGGTCGGCGAAATCGCCGAGGTCGGAGGTGAAGCGCAGTCGCCAGGCGGCCTGCTCCCGCTCCCGCTCGGTGATCTTGCCGCTGCTCACGCCACGGTCCAGCGACCGCAGGATGCGGGCGCGACCGGCGGCCGCGAGTTCCCGGGTCTGTTCGTAGACGAGCACGTCGACATGCGCCCGGGCACACACCTCCGCGATTCCGGCACCCATCTGTCCGGCGCCGATGATGCCGACGCGCTGAATCTTCTCGCTGCTCACGTCCCGCTCCTGCTGGGTTGGTCTGGCTCTGTGGGGATCGAAGTCAAAGATAAAGGGATGCCCTCCCCGCCGAGGGCTGTTCAGCGGGGAGGGCGGTACACCCCTACTGGGGATCTCGGTATCCGGGTGCTGACCCGAAAACCCGTCTAACTCAGTGGAACTGACCCTCTTCGGTCGAGCCCTTCAGGGCCGCGGTGGAGGTGTTCGGGTCCACGGTGGTGGCGATGGTGTCGAAGTAGCCGGCACCGACCTCACGCTGGTGCTTGACGGCGGTGAAGCCACGCTCCTTGGCGGCCTTGAACTCGCGCTCCTGCAGGTCGACGAACGCGGTCATGCCCTCGCGGGCGTAGCCGTGCGCCAGGTCGAACATGCCGTAGTTCAGCGAGTGGAAGCCGGCCAGGGTGATGAACTGGAACTTGAAGCCCATCGCGCCGAGCTCACGCTGGAACTTCGCGATGGTCGCGTCGTCCAGGTGCGCCTTCCAGTTGAACGAAGGCGAGCAGTTGTAGGCCAGCAGCTGGTCCGGGAACTCGCCACGGACGGCCTCGGCGAACTTGCGCGCGACCTCGAGGTCCGGCACGCCGGTCTCCATCCAGATGAGGTCGGAGTACGGCGCGTAGGCCTTGGCACGCGCGATGCAGGGCTCGATGCCGTTCTTCACACCGAAGAAGCCCTCGGCGGTACGGGTGCCGTCCAGGAACTCCCGGTCGCGCTCGTCGACATCGGAGGTGATCAGGGTGGCGGCCTCGGCGTCGGTGCGCGCGATGATGACCGACGGGACACCGGCGACGTCGGCCGCGAGGCGAGCCGAGGTCAGGGTGCGGATGTGCTGCTGGGTCGGGATCAGCACCTTGCCGCCGAGGTGGCCGCACTTCTTCTCCGAGGCGAGCTGGTCTTCCCAGTGCACGCCCGCGGCGCCGGCCGCGATCATGGCCTTCTGCAGCTCGTAGGCGTTCAGCGCGCCACCGAAGCCGGCTTCGGCGTCGGCGACGATCGGGGCGAGCCAGTTGGCGACCGAGGTGTCGTCCTCGACCTTGGCGATCTCGTCGGCGCGCAGCAGCGCGTTGTTGATGCGACGGACCACGTTCGGCACCGAGTTGGCCGGGTACAGCGACTGGTCCGGGTAGGTGTGGCCGGACAGGTTCGCGTCACCGGCGACCTGCCAGCCGGACAGGTAGATGGCCTTCAGGCCGGCGCGCACCTGCTGCACGGCCTGGTTGCCGGTGAGGGCGCCGAGCGAGTTGATGTAGTCCTCGTTGTTGACGAGATCCCACAGGATCTCCGAGCCGCGACGCGCGAGGGTGTGCTCCTCGACGACGGTGCCCTGCAGCTTCACAACCTGCTCGGCGGTGTAGTTGCGGGTGATGCCCTTCCAACGGGGATTGGTGTCCCAGTCCTGCTGGATTTCCGCGGCGGTCTTCGGGGTGCCGGTGGTCGACATCTCTGACTCCACTTCCTCTGTTCGTTCGATGCCCACGGTCGAGCGTGAATTCAGCTCGAACTGCTGGAGCAGCAATTTGCAGGCTTGCTAGGCCCTTGGGGTGTACTTCCACACGATGGCACATCAGGAAATAGCCGTCTACCTGTTGCTAATGTGAATCTCAGCTAGGTTTCAGACGCTCTTTGCTAACTTTGTGAAATTTGCGGAGTAATTGCAAGCCGCAAACTTACCCGCCGGTAGCGCTGACGTGCGGTTTTAGCGTAACGCTCGTACTGTTAGCGATCTTCACCGGATCCTGAGGTTCGGCGGGGTGCCGTGCGGGCTTGTGAGTCGATTCACAGGTCGGGACGACCGTCGGTGCTGTGGGCCGGGCCACCCTGTGCGTCGCTCCGGTTCCGGCGCTCGGGCACACTGAGCCGGAAGCAATCTCGGGCAGGCGTCCAGTAGCCCGCTGGGCAGCCTCGGATCGATCTAAGGAGACACTGTTGCGGAAACTGTGCGCCGCCGCTCTGGTCGCGGCCGCCTCCCTGTTGTCCCTGCCCACGGCCGGTGCGGACCCGGCGGTGGGCAGTGTCGAGTCGGTGACCGCGCTGACTCCGGCGGCGACATTGCCCGGTTCGGTGCACGGCGCGCGCCTGCTCTACCGGACCACCACCGCCGGTGCCGCGCCCACCACCGCGAGTGCCGCGGTTTATTTCCCGCCGGGCGAGCCGCCCGCCGACGGCTGGCCGGTGATTGCCTGGGCGCATGGCACCGTCGGACTCGGGGACGAGTGCGCCTACAGCGTCGCCGGGCCGTCGGCGGTCGAGCGGGACTGGGCATACCTGGGGACCTGGCTGCGGCAGGGATACGCGATCGTCGCCGCCGACTACGCGGGGCTGGGCGCCGAGGGCGAGCATCCCTATTTGAACGGGATCGTGGAGGCGCACAACGTGGTCGACGCGGTCAAGGCCGCGACCAGGCAGTACGACTCGCTGTCGAAGAAGTGGGTGACCGTCGGCCAGTCCCAGGGCGGCGGCGCGGCGGTGTTCGTCGCGCGCTACGCGAGCGAGTTCGGCGGCGGCGAGCTGGATTACCGCGGCGCGGTGGGCACCGGTGTGCCGGCCTATATCGAGGACATTCTGCTGCCGCTGGGACCCGGCGTGCCGCCGGTCGAACTGGGTCCGCACAGCACCGCCTACGTGCTGTACATCCTCAACGGCCTGCGCACCAGCTATCCCGAGCTGAATATCGAGTCCTACCTGACCGATTCCGGCCGGCACTGGCTGGAGCGGGCGCGCACCTCGTGTATCGAGCCGTTCGGCAACGAACTCGGCGCGGCCGGCGTCATCCTCGGCGACCTCTTCTCCCGTCCGCTGCTGCAGATCCCGGACCTGCCGGGTGTGCTCACCCGGACCATGGGCCTGCCCGAAACCGGTTACGACAAGCCGCTTTTCCTCGGTCAGGGCCTGCGCGACACCGATGTCATCACGCCCGCGACGCTGCTCTTCGCGGAGAAGCTGCGGGCCAACGGCCAGCCGGTGACGTTGCGAACCTACGACGAGGACCACAGCGGAGCGGTGAACGCCTCCCTGGTGGATTCGATCCCGTTCGTGCGCGGCCTGTTCGGCTGAGCGCGCGCGAGCCGGTGGGCTTCGGCCCACCGGACGCGCGGGCGTCGCGAGTCACTGCACCGGGCGGCCGATGAACCGAATCGTCATCTGCCGGGTCCACTTTCGCGGCTTCCGCTTCGGCGGTTCCGGCGGGATGTCCTTGATATCGGTCTTGACCTCGTAGCGCCGGATGTATGCGCCCGCGAAGGCCTGCACCGTGGCTGTGACGGGGATGGCCAGTAGCGCACCGGTCGGCCCCAATATCGCGGCGCCCGCCAGGACCGCGCCGAAGGCGACGGCGGGGTGCATGTCGAGCGTGGTCGCGGTGATACGCGGTTGCAGCACATAGTTTTCGAACTGCTGGTAGAGCAGGATGAAGCCGAGGATCCACAGGGCGGTGGCGGGGCTGTCCACCAGTGCGACGATCACCGGGAGCGCGCCCGCGAGATAGGTGCCCACGGTGGGGATGAACTGCGAGAGCACGCCCACCCACAGCGCGAGCGCGAATGCCGAGGGCACGTCGAGCACGCGCAGTGCGACATAGTGCGCGAGGGTGGAGCACAGCGCGAGCAGGGCTCGGGAGTAGATGTAGCCGCCGGTCTTGTCGACGGCGATGTCCCAGGCCCGCAACACATGTCGTTGCCGGCGCGGCGGCAACAGCGAGCAGACCGCGTTACGGAAGCGCGGTCCGTCGGCGGCGAAGTAGTAGGTGAACAGCAGCACGCCGAGTACCTGGAACAGCGCGCCGATCGCGGCCGTGCCGATGCCCCAGGCGTCTCCGGCCAGGCCGGTGAGCACGCCCTGGAGTTTGTCGCTCCACTGGGTGGCGTATTTCTGGATGTCGGTGCCGGAGATGTCCTGGTGGAAGGTGTTGTTGAACCAGTCGACGGCCTCGTCGGCGTATTGCGGCGCGTTGCGCACCAGCGTGGTGACCTGGTCGACCAGCAGTGCGCCCAGTGTCCACACGAAACCGACCGCCACGAGCACCAAGCCGAGGAATACGACGCCGGTGGCCGGGCCGCGCCGCACCCCGCGAGCGGCGAGCCAGTTCACCGCCGGTTCGATGGCGAAGGCCAGGAACAGCGAGACCATGAGCACAGTGAGCAGACCTTGGAGCCGTTGCAGCACCCAGAATCCGGCGATGAGCCCGCCGACGGTGGCGGCGGCGAGCAGGAACGCCCGCAGGAGCCAGGGGGGCGGTCCGGCCGTCATCTCGGCGGTGACCACGGCGTTGGTCGTCGATTCGGTCAACGCGGTCTCGGCGGATTTGGTGGGTGGCGTGAAATCGTCTTCCCCAGGCACATCGTCAACGTACCCACGGGGGAGGCGGTTAGCCCGCAGGCACGTCGGGTGTCACAGCCGCCCGCCCGCGCCGGTGCCGCGGGCGGTGCGGCCGTGCGCGGCTCAGGCAAGAGCCGGGGCGCCCGGTGGCGAGTTGCCGAGGTCGACCATTTTGCGCAATATCTCCGGGGCCAGGGCGAACTCGAATTCCGAACCGCCGCTTTCGAAGACGTACGTCAGGTACTCGTCGCGGCGCACCTGTGCCCGGCGTACCGAGCAGTGCTCTCCCACAATGACCCAGGTTCCGATGGACAACTGCTCGAACATCACGCCTCCCACCCTCTGGACTATGCCAATCTGACGACGTGGACTATGCCAGTCATAGCCGGTGGCTGTCAACGTTGATTTGCCGGGCGCCCAACGACCTTCGGGATTACGCCCCGCGGAAATTACGAGCCGATCGAGTATTCCTGCTGGAAAGCCCACCACTCCTGCGGATACACCGCCTCGTCGAACTGCAGCACCGTGTTGTCCAGCGCGTGCACGGTGAGCCGATAGGCCAGCACCGCAGCGGGTTCGGGCAGGGCGAGGTGTTCGCGCTCGGCCTCGGTCGCCAGTCGCGCGCTCACCTGATCGCGAGCGTAGGCGACTTTGCGGCCGGTCACCGATTCGACGTACTGGGCGGTGCCGCCGGGCAGGCGTTCCAGGCTCAGCAACCCCTCGGCGGTCTCGGCCAGCGCGCCGGGAAACCAGGAGGTCGCCAACTCGCTCAGCCCGGATTCGTTGCTGACCAGCCGGCGACGGGCGATGACGCTGCTGCCCTTGGCGATTCGCAGCGCGGAGGTGACGTGATCGGGGCCGTCCAGCAGCTCGGCGGACAGCACCGTCACCGATTCCTGCTCGGTATACATGGTGCCGTAGCGCCGGGCCCGCTCGTAGCGCTCGCGGGCCTGCGGCGCGATCCGGCTGTCGGCCACGTAGGTGCCGGAGCCGCGCTGGGAGATCACTAATCCTTGCTGCCGCAACGTGTTCAGCGCTTTGGACGCGGTCGGCCGCGCGACCTTCCAGGCGGCGGCCAGTTCCCGTTCGGAGGGCACCTCCGCACCGGGCGCCAGTTCGCCGCTCATGATCTGGTCGCGGATATAACCCGAGATCTGCAGGTACTTCGGGAGCACTTCTTCGATTTCGGGCACTGAACGCCTTCCGCTGGCGAGACCTCCATAGACCACCGGCCAGTGTAGCAATCTGCTGGCAGCCCAGGGTGCGCTACATCACAGGGGTACGGCGTAGGCAAGTGGGGAGCGGTGGTATTACCGGCCGGTAGAGTCGGCCTTCTGTCTGGGCTTGTGGCACAGGCGCGTTGGTGGACCGAGCAGAAGGGGTTGCGACCCAGATGGCGGTACCGGATATCGGGCAGCGCAGGGCGCGGGAATTGTATGCGGCGGCAACCGGGGCCGGCGGCGACCGCTTCGAGCTGGCGCCGGAGGTGGCGCAGAACCTGGCGGCGGCGTGCGACAAACTCATCGAGGATCTGCGCAAGGCCACGGCCACCGGCGATCTCGTCACGGGGGTGACGGGCTTCCCGCAACTGCCCTCCGGGCAGGCGCTGACAAAGGGCTTCGGCAACAAGGGCCGCGAATTCCTCGACACCGTCACCGCGTTCCAGGAAACGGCGCTGCTGTTCAAGGCCGCCTACCTGGCGGCCGGGCACCGGCTGGCCGAGGCCGACGCGGCGAACAAGGCCGCGCTGCAACTGATCTCCGATTACCTGGATCCGCGATGACGGACGTCGCGCGGGGGTGATGGTGCTGGATGCCATGTCGGCGGCCGCCGACGAGATCCGGGTCCGGCAGCAGGCCCTCGCCGCGGACGCCGAAACTGCTGATGGCACAACCGATCCCGCCTACGCGCCCGAACGCGAGCGGTTCGGCGGATACACCCATCAGGAGATCTGGGACCACGTGCACGAGGCGCTGGACCCGGCCGCGCTCGGCCGGACGGCCGCCGCCTGGCAGTCGAACGCCACCGCGCTCGGCACGGCGTTCGAGAACTTCGCCGCGGCCACCAGCCGCGAATTCGCGGACTGGACCGGACGTTCCGCCGACCAGGCGCTGCGGGCCACCCGGGAATTCATCGCCCAGGGCCTGGCCGCGCAGGAGGTCTGCGCCACCGTCCAGCGGCTGATGGAGCTGAATGCCGATGCGGCGCAATCTATTCGAGGCGCACTGCCGCCTCCGCCGGAGTACTTACCCTTGGCCGACCCGGTGGCGGAAGCCGTACACGGAGGCCGAAGACGCATGGAGCACGACCTGTCCGCCGCGGCGGCGCAGGCCGAGGCTCGCGACGTGATGACTTATCTCTACAACCCCACCATGCCCGCCACCGGCGATAGTGTTCCCCGCTGCACAGGCGGGAGCGGCACACGGTGAGATGGGTACTCACCCCGGACGAATTCACCTACGTCTGGGAGAACGAAACGAATCTGGACCGGCGGCCCTACCCGGTCAACCTGATGCCCGCCTCGCTGGTGCGCACCGAAACCGAGTACGCCGCACTGCGTCTGCCGCAGCGTTTCGCCCGGCAGGCCGACCCCGATCTGGCCGCGGCGCTGATGCTCTGCGCACGCAACGACGCCACCACCCTCACCCTCTCCGGCGAGCGCGGCGCCGACCGCGTGCTCGTCTTCGCGGCCGCCGTGCACCACCATGCCGCCATCCTGATCGGCACGCCCGAGAAGGTGACGGTGCTGATGTGCCATGCGCGCAATCTGGGTGAGCGCCTGGTGCAGATCATCGGCTCGAATCGACCGGGCCGCCAGGGCGCGCTGCGCGAAAACCAGGACGCGGTGCTCAATCAGGTCGACGCGAACGCCAACGGACACCGCGGCGCCGCGCGATTCCGCAAGATGCTGCGCCAGCCGACCGACGGCCGCGGTTTCCTCACCGTCACCGTGGAACCGGACAAGCCGATGTCCCCGCCCACCCGGCACCGCACCTGGCTCGATGTCAGCGGGGACGGCCGCTACCTGCTCACCACCGCACACGACCTGATCCTCACCCCGGTCTCCGACGCGGAGTTCGCCGCCCAGTTGTTGCGCCTGGCCCAAATCCGCTGACGACCGTGGTTCTCTTGAGAGATGGCGACGTGGACCATGCCCGCGACCGAGGCCTTGCGGGCCGACGGGCTGCGGCTCGAAGATCTGAACACCTCCGGCACACCCGGCTTCGCCGGTGACAAGAAGGCCGGCCAGCGACTGCTGACCGAACGCGCCGCGGTGCTCTCGGACTTGCAGGAGCGGCTCTACGCCAACGGCCGTTCCGGCGATCACCGCAGCGTGCTGCTGGTGCTGCAGGGCATGGACACCGCGGGCAAGGGCGGCATCGTCCGGCACGTGATCGGCTCGGTCGATCCGCAGGGCGTCGACCACGCGGCCTTCGGCGTGCCGACGCCGGAGGAGCGGCAGCACCACTATCTGTGGCGGATCCGCAACGCGCTGCCGCGGGCGGGTCAGCTGGGCGTTTTCGACCGCTCGCACTACGAGGACGTGCTCGTCGTCCGGGTGCACGACCTGGTGCCGCGGTCGGAGTGGGAACCGCGCTACGACGAGATCAACGCCTTCGAACAGGAAGTGGTGGAACAGGGCACCACGCTGGTGAAGGTGGCCATGTTCGTCTCGCTCGACGAACAGAAGCGGCGGCTGCGCGAACGCCTGGTGCGGCCCGACAAATACTGGAAGTTCAATCCTTCCGATATCGACGAGCGTGCCTACTGGCCCGCCTATCAGGAGGCCTATCAGGCGATGCTGGACCGCACCAGCACCGAGTACGCCCCCTGGTACGTGCTGCCCACCGACAAGAAGTGGTACTCCCGCCTGGCGGTCACCGAACTGCTCATCGAAGCGCTGCGGCAGTTGAAATTGGAGTGGCCACCGGCGGCGTTCGATGTGGCCGAACAGCAACGCCGGTTGGACGCCGACGGGGCGTGAGCGGACTCACCCAGCGGAAATTTCGGAAACTCTCAGGTTCACCCAGGAGGATGTGGGCGTTACCCGACCGTGCCGGGAAATCCCCGCAACTACCATCGGGTCGGCAGAGCTGGAACCGGCAAGGCGAGCGAAAGGCGTGGTGAACGCACGGTGAGCAAGAACCCGGGTGGGCGAAAGAATCCGAATCCGCTGGCGGCGGTGCAGCAGGCCGACCGGAACCGCAACCTCGCGATCCAGATCGGTGTGGCCGCCGTCATCATCGGCCTGATCGCGGCCATCGGCATCGGCATCGCGCTGAAGAAGAAGGAAAAGGACGACCCGGGCCCGACCCCGTCCATTCCCGCCGCCGCGGCCGCGAACGGCGTCACCGGTTCGCTCACCGACAACGGCTCCATCCGCATCGGCAAGCCGGAGGCGAAGACCACCGTGCGCGTGGTCGCCGATCTGCAGTGCCCCGCCTGCCAGGGCTTCGAGGCCCAGTACAAGGACCTGCTGGAGAAGAATGTCGCCGACGGCAAGATCGCCGTCGAATACAACATCATCTCGTTCCTGGACAAGGCCTCCGGCACCGAGTACTCCACGCGCGCGGCGAACGCGTCCTACTGTGTCGCCGAAGCGGATCCGGCCAAGTACCAGACTTGGCTGAGCGCCATGTTCACCGCGCAGCCGCCGGAGGGCGCGGGCGGTCTGACCAACGACCAGATCATCGCGATCAGCAAGCAGGCCGGTTACGGCGATGACGTCGCGAGCTGCATCAACGACCAGAAGTACAGCAAGTACGTCAAGCTGAAGACCGAGGAAGCCTTCGACTCCGGCGTCCAGCAGACGCCGACGGTGTTCGTCGACGGCAAGCAGGTCAACCCGGCGCAGCTGGAGCAGGCGATCGCGGGAGCAGCGGGGCAGTGATCGACGCGCCACCCCGGTCCGCCTGGCTGCTGTTGCTGGGCGGGCTGGCCGGCTGGCTGGCCTCGGTGACCTTGACCGTCGAACGGATCAGGCTCTACACCGACTCCGGCTACCGCCCCTCCTGCAGTATCAATCCGATCCTGTCCTGCGGGACCGTGATGGAACGGCCGCAGGCGTCGGTCTTCTTCGATATGCCCAACCCGCTGATCGGCATTGTCGGATTCTCGGTGGTCGTTACCCTGGGCGTGCTCGCGGTCGCCGGCACCCGGATTCCGCGCTGGGTCTGGGGTGGGCTGTGGCTGGGCACCTTGCTGGGCACCGGCTTCATCTGCTGGCTCATCTTCCAGAGCCTCTACCGCATCAACGCGCTGTGCCCGTACTGCATGGTGGTCTGGGTGATCATCGTGCCGCTGCTGGCGGTGCTCACCCAGATCCTGTGGGGCGGGTCGCGTGGGCCGCTCGGGGTCGCCGCGGAATGGCGGTGGACCGTGGTCGCGGTGTACTACGCGGTGGTGCTGCTGCTGGTGTTCCTGCGGTTCCAGGATTACTGGATGACGCTGGTCTAGCAGGTCACCCGGTCGCCGCCGTGCGGCGGTGGTAAGCCGCGTCGAGCACGCGCGCCAGCTCGTCGTTGAACTGCTCATAGGCCTCGGTGTTGCCGAGGTGGCCGGTCGGCAGCACCGTCATCCGCACGAAACTGCCGGTCTTCCGGAGCATTTCGGCGATGTGCTCGGCATGCGCCACCGGGGTCATGTCATCGAAGGAGCCCGCCACGATCGTGGTGGGCACCACCAGCTTTCGCGCCGATTCGCCGAGATCCATCTCGGCGAGCAGGAAACCGAACCGCGCGCGGACCAGAGCCGGGCAGGAGCGGACGATGTTCAGACTGAAGTCGAGCAGATCGCCCGCCGCGGCGGTGCTCATGATCTGCCGGGCGAACAGCCATTTCACGGGGGCGATCGGGGGGAAGACGATCGGGCACCCGAGACCGTAGCGGCCCAGCAGGAACGGCAGCGGCACTTTGAGTTTCAGCAGCCGGGCCGGGCGGTTGAACAGCGGCACCACGGTGGTTTCGAAGATCAGATGTGCCGCGGCGGTATTGGTGAGCAGCACCGCGCGGGCGCGCGCCGGCACCTGTTCCGGGTAGCGCCCGGCCCAGGCCTGGAGCGTCATGCCGCCGAGGCTGTGGCCGACCAGCACCGCGCGCTCCTCCGCGCCCAGGGTGGCGTCGAGCACGGCGGCCAGGTCGTCGGCCAAGAGGTCCATGCTGAGCTCGCTGGAGCCGAATTCGCTCGCGCCGTGGCCGCGCTGGTCGTAGGCGATGACGCGGTACTCGCCGGCGAAGGCGTTGATCTGGGCGTTCCAGTATTCGATGGCACAGGTCCAGCCGTGCACCAGCACGATCGCCGGTGCGTTTTTCGGACCGTAGGAGTGCACCCGCAGCCGCGCGCCGTCCCGAGTGGTCACCGGGACGACCTCGTGCGAAACGGTGGGCGGATTGAACGCCGCGGTCGCGTAGGTACGGGAACGCAGGTTCGCACGATGGCTGTCGAACAGGGCACTGGATAGGCCGGTCAACGCCGTCGTCAGCAGGGCACGCATCGGACACTCCTTTGTGTTACTGATCGACACAGTAACGCGAAAAGGGGCCCGCTAGCTAGTGCAAGCACTAAAAAGTTATGGAGTGTTCTTTGTCCGTGATCGGCCGGTGCGCCCCGGCGAACACCGATCTACCAGCGCGGACCGCGCTGTACCTCGTCCACTTTCGGACGCACGTCGGCCAGGTAGATACCGGTGGCGATGATCGCGATGAAGGTGAACAGTCCGAAGCCGCCCAGGCCGCCCGCGAGCAGGGGAATCGCCAGCAGGAACAGGGAGACCCCGAGGATCGCCAGCCAGAGTTGCTTGGTCTGTTTGTCCACCGCGGTAAAGGCATCCGGACGCTGGCGGATCGCGTGGATCAGCGCGAAGATCGTCGCGCCCAGCGCCAGCAGCCAGAGCGCGGCCTCAATCCAGAATCTCACCTGCAAGACAGTCACCTCACCATCCTAGGAGCAACTCCGCCGCATCCATGTGCGGCAAAGCAGCGCACGCGGGGTGTCGTCCGGACAATTGTCCGCCCGGAAGCGGTTCGGCGGAGCGTTCCGGTGATGTCGCGCTGGTGAATTCCCTTGCACAGCACAGCGACCCCGCACCGATGGGTGCGGGGTCGCTGTGGCGAAAAGGTTTACGCCTTCTTAGGGGCGGCCTTCTTGGCGGGAGCCTTCTTCGCGGCCGGCGCCTTCTTCGGGGCGGGGGCCTTGACCGGCTCCGGGGCCGGCGTGGTCTCGGTGGTGACCTGCACGACCTCGGCCTCGACGACCGGGGCGTCGACCGGGGCGTCGACGACGGCCGCGTCCACGACGGGGGCGTCCTCGACCTTGGCGGGACGGCCCAGCAGGCCGTTCACCCGATCCAGCGCCTCCTCGGCGCGCACGGTCGCGTCCTTGTACAGCGCCTCGACGCGCTCGATCTGGTCCTCGACCAAGTGGTTGGCGCGCAGCCGCTCCACGGTCTCCTCGCCGCGCACGGCCAGGTCGGCGTAGAGGTCGAGCACCTTGGCGCGGTACTCGTCGGCCAGCTTCTTCAGCTCTTCGGCGGTGAACTTCTCGCGCAGCTCGGCCAGATCCTCCGGCAGTTCGGAGGGCAGCCCGGCCAGGCGCTCGCGCAGCGTCTCGAACTGAGCCTGTACGTCGGCGGGCACGTGGGCGAAGCGCTCGCGGGCCTCGTCGACCCGGCCGGACACGTCGGTGCCGACGGCGCGCTCACGCACCTGGGTCACCACATCGGTGACGACGGTGTAGACGGCGTCGCCCGCGCCCACGGCGGCGAGCAGCGGCTTGGTCACGGTGACATTCTTTTCGGTCATAATTCTTCGTTCTCCTGGCGTGGCGGAGTTTCGTTTGTCGTACGCGGAACGGCGCTGTCCCATGCATTCCCCCCTGGCTCGTCTCCTCCGTTTTCCCGGCGAAACGATTCATAGATATCCAGCAGGACCTGCTTCTGCCGCTCGGAAATCGAGGTGTCGGCAAGCAGGGCATCCCGGACCGGACTGTGCGGCCGTTGTTCCAGATAGCCAGCCCGTACGTACAACACCTCCGAGGACACCCGCAGTGCCTTGGCGATCTGCGCGAGTACTTCGGCGGACGGATTACGCAATCCGCGCTCGATCTGACTCAGGTACGGATTGCTCACTCCCGCCAGCGCGGCGAGCTGACGCAGCGAGACCTGCGCGGCTTCGCGCTGCGATCTGATGAAACCGCCGATGTCGTGCGCTGCACGTCCCACTTTGTCGCCGACACCTTCGGATTGCTCGTCCGGTCTGTCGGTGTACTCGGCGGAAACCTCGGGCTGGTCTGCCATCACTCACCTTCCGGCGGTTGTACGGGTCCAATTCTAGGGCAGGGTGCTAACTCTTGCAAGCACCCTGTTAGCACTATTCGGGCAAATGCCGAGCGGCACTCGATCCGTAGTGCTCGTAATGGTTTTCGCCGGGCGATCCACTGCTCGTCAGCTGTGGAACAGCAACTGCGAAATCGTGTAGATAGCGAGCCCGGCGAGCGCGCCGACCACCGTGCCGTTGATCCGAATGAATTGCAGATCACGCCCGACCTGCAATTCGATCTTCTTGCTCGCCTCCTCGGCATCCCACTTGGCCACGGTATCGGTGACCAGGGTGGTGATCTCGGCGGCGTAGTTCTGCACCAGATAGCGCACGCCGCGATCGAGCCAGCCGTCCACATTCGCGCGCATGGCGTCGTCATCGCGCAACCGCTCACCGAGCTGCTGCACGTTCTCGGCCACCTTACGGCGCAGCGTACTGCTCGGATCGTCGGCCGACTCCAGGATCAACCGTTTGGCGGCGCGCCACGTGGCCTCGGCCATGCCGGTGATCTCCTCGCGGCCCATCACCTGCGCCTTGATCCGCTCCGCCTTCTTGATCATGGCGTCGTCGTGCTGCAGGTCGAAGGCGAATTCCTCCAGGAAACGATTCGCCGCCAGCCGCACCTCGTGCTCCGGATCCGAGCGCACCTTCCAGGTGAATTCCACCAACTCGCGGTAGATCTTCTCAGCCAGCAGGACATTGGCGAATTTCGGCGCCCAGGAGGGCGCGTCGCGCATGACGATCCGGTCGATGGTCTCCTGGCTGCCCAGCGCCCATTGGTGCGCGCGTTCGGCCAGCATGTCCAGCAGCGCGAGCTGGCGATTGTCGGCCAGCAGCTCGGCCAGCACCCGGCCGATCGGCGGACCCCACAGCGGTTCGGCGATCCGCTTGACGATGGTGTTGTCGATGATCTGCTGCACGTCCTCGTCCCGCAGCGCGCCGACGACGGCACGCAGGATCGTCGAACTCTCCTCCGCCACCCGGGCCGCGTGCCCCGGATCCGCCATCCAGCGACCAATCCGCAGCGAGACCTCCGCCGATTGCACCTTCGCCGAAACCACTTCGGGAGCAAGGAAATTGGTGCCGACGAAACTGCCCAGACTGGCGCCGAGCTGGTCTTTCTTCTTCCGGATGATCGCGGTGTGCGGGATCGGCAGACCCAGCGGATGCCGGAACAGCGCGGTGACCGCGAACCAGTCGGCCAGCGCGCCGACCATGCCCGCCTCGGACGCGGCCCGCACGTAACCGACCCAGTCACCGCCGGAGCCGCGTGATTCCAGCCAGCGACAGAACAGATAGATCAGTGTGGCGAAGGCCAGCAGCCCGGTCGCGAACGCCTTCATCCGGAACAGGTCGCGCCGCTTGCTCTCCTCGTCGACGAAGAAACCATTGGGCACAGACGGGACGGACGGGGCGGGCGCTAGCGTCGTTGGCGCGTTCTCCATGCCGTCCATTCTGCTGTGTCGTAGTGACCGCGCCCCGCCGCGCACGGCCGAAATGTGTGGGATGCCCCGCATCCAGGACCCAAAAGTGACGCACGGCGGTAGCCGGGACCTAAGCTGGGGGCAAACCCGGAACCATCGACCGAGGGAGCGAACGCTGTCCAC
Source organism: Nocardia goodfellowii (assembly GCF_017875645.1). Lineage (NCBI taxonomy): Bacteria > Bacillati > Actinomycetota > Actinomycetes > Mycobacteriales > Nocardiaceae > Nocardia > Nocardia goodfellowii. Next base: position 1,879,325 of record NZ_JAGGMR010000001.1, read on the forward strand.
CGATGACCTTGTCGACGTCGACGCGCGTGGCGAGCGTCCGGCGGCGCGCGGCGGCGGGGTGTCGACCCACCCCGGAGGCGCCGCTGCTCAGCCCGCTCCCGCGGACGGCCGCAAACGCCGCTGGCGCCAGCACAAGATCGACCGCCGCGAGGAACTCGTCGACGGCACCCTGGCCGCCATCCGCAAGCGCGGCAGCAATGCCGGCATGGACGAGATCGCCGCCGAGATCGGCGTCTCCAAAACCGTCCTCTATCGATATTTCTCCGACAAGAACGACCTGGTGCACGCGACCATGCAGCGGTTCATCGAGACCACGCTGATGCCGCGGGTGTACGGCGCGATCAACCTCGATGCCGCGGAATACGATCTGGTCCGCTCGGCGCTGGCCGAGTACGTCGGCACCGTCGACGAGGATCCCGAGGTCTACCGGTTCATCATGGGCAACGGCTCGGGTGACCAATCCTCGCTGGCGGAGTTCGAGAAGCTGTTCGCCGAGGTGGTGTCCACGGTCATCATCGATCGCGGCCGGGCGCACGGCGCCGAGACCGAGGGCGCGCTGCTGTGGTCGTATGTGCTGGTCGGCGGTATCCAGCTGGCCACGCACTGGTGGACCACGGACAAGACGATGTCCCGCGATCAGGTCATCGATTACCTGACGATGATGGCGTGGAGCGCGATCGAGGGCATGATGCGCGCCGGCGGTTCGCCCGCCAAGTTCGCCCAGATGCCGCACGTGCTGCCGGAGCGCGAAGAGGACTGATCGAGGGTCGCGGCCCGCGCTGAGCGGCCGAGTGTGCCGGGCGACTCGCCCGCCTTGCGCGGTTGGTTAGTCTGAGACGGATGCGGTGCGCCAGGGGGCACCGTTTGCGCGGTCGGCACCAATGGAGGTACCTCGATGGCGAAGCAAGTCCCGACTTCCCGGCTTGCTCGTGGCACCAAACTGGGTGCCGTCGCTGCCAGTTCGGTGCTGCGTACCCAGCGCACCCGGCTGTCCATGCGGGGAAGATCCGAGGCCGTGCGCGCGAAGATGGCCGAGGAGTCGATGATCCGCACCACCGAGCAGGTGGTCATGGTGCTGGGCACCATGAAGGGCGTCGCCATGAAGTTGGGCCAGATGCTCTCGGTGCTCGATATGGATTTGGTTCCCGAGGCGCACCGGGAGCGGTTCCAGAAGCGGCTGGCCGTGCTGCGCGACTCGGCGCCGAACGTCTCGTTCGAGGCGATGAAGCAGGTCATCGAGGAGGACTTCGGCCGCGCGCTGGAAGAGGTGTTCGCCGAGTTCGACTCCGAAGCGGTCGCGGCCGCCTCGATCGGGCAGGTGTACCGGGCGCGGCTGCACGACGGCCGCGAGGTGGCGGTCAAGGTGCAGTACCCGGGCATCGACGCCGCCGTGCGCGCGGATCTCAAGAACCTCAACATGTTTCGCAAGGTGTTGCAGTCGGCGTTGCCCTGGGTGACGCCCGCGGTGCTCGACGAACTGCGGTTGAACATGGAGGGCGAACTCGACTATCACGCCGAGGCCGCCACCCAGCTGCAGATCGCCGAGCTCTACGCCGGGCACCCGTTCATCGTGGTGCCGCGATCGATGCCGGAACTGAGCTCGACCCGCGTGCTGGTCAGTGAATACCTGCCGGGCAAGGGCTTCGAGGAGATCCGGCAGCTGCCCGACGCGGACCGGGACCGGGTGGGCGAGATCATCTACCGGTTCTATGTGGGTTCGCTGTTCACCTTCAACGAGTTCTGCGGCGACCCGCATCCCGGCAATGTGATGCTCGCCGACGACGGCCGCGTCGGCTTCCTGGATTTCGGGCTGTTCAACCGGATGGACCCCGAGTATGTGAAGTTCGAGGCGATCTGCCTGCGCGCGGCCGCCGAGGACCGCGCGGAAGACTTGCAGCGGTTGATGATCGAACGCGGCGTGATCGGCTCCCCGGAGGAGGTCGGGCCGGAGGAATGCCTGGAATACGTGCTGGCCGCCTCGGAATGGTGTCTGGTCGACGAGGAACTCACCATCACCCCCGACTTGGCCAGCGGCGCGTTCCTGCTCGCCGTCGACCCGCGCGCCAGCGAATTCGCCGGGATGAAACAGCAGAATCTGCCGCCGGAGCACCTGTTCTCCCGGCGCGCGGACTTTCTCACCTTCGGCATGCTCGGCCAGCTCAACTGCACCGCGAACTGGCATCGCATCGCCCGCGAGTGGCTCTACGACGAGCCGGCCGTCACCGAGCTCGGCAAAGTGCACGCCGAATGGTTGGCCGAGCATCCACCGGTAACCCCGAAGAAGACGCGCGCGAAGAAAGCCGCGCCGAAGAAGACCACCACACGCGCCCGTCGCGGCCCAGCCTGAACGAGAGAGTGTTGCCATGGCAGAGAACCGGGAATTCGATCTGATCCTTTTCGGCGCGACGGGTTTCGTCGGGAAGCTGACCGCGGAATACCTGCGCGACGCGGCTCCCGTGGAGGTCCGCATCGGACTTGCCGGACGGTCGCTGGACAAGTTGACCAAGGTTCGCGCCGACCTGGGCGCGGCGGCGGCCAACTGGGGTTTGGTCGTGGCCGATTCCGGCGATCAGGACGCGCTCGACGCGATGGCCGCGCGCACCAAGGTCGTGGTCACCACGGTGGGTCCGTACCTGCGCTACGGCATGCCGCTGGTCGCGGCCTGCGCCAAGGCCGGCACGCACTACGCCGACCTCACCGGTGAGCCGCTGTTCATCCGCGACGCGATCGACGCCCAGCACGACGCGGCGGTCGCGAGCGGCGCGAAGATCGTGAATTCCTGTGGCTTCGACTCGATTCCGTCGGATCTGAGCGTCTACCAGCTGTATCGGGCCACGGTCGCGGACAACACCGGCGAGCTGACCGACACCACGCTGATCGCGTCCATGAAGGGCGGCTTCAGCGGCGGCACCATCGATTCCGGGCGCGCCATGATGGAAGCCATCGCGCAGGATTCCGCCAAAGCCTCGGTCATGATGCACCCGTATTCGCTGAGCCCGGACAAGTCGATGGACCCGGACGTGGGCCGCCAGTCCGACCAGGCGCTGGAGCGCGCGAGCAACATCGACCCCAGTCTGGACGGGTGGGTGTCCACCTTCATCATGGCGGCGCACAACACCAAGATCGTGCGGCGCACCAATGGCTTGCTGGGCTGGCCGTACGGCAAGAACTTCCGCTACCGCGAGGTGATGAACGCCGGGAAATCGGCGGCCGCGCCGCTGGTCGCCGCGGGTGTGGCGGGTGCCCTCGTCGCCACCATGGCGGTCGGCTCGGTGCTGTCGCGGGCCGAGGCGGGACGCAAACTGCTGGACCGGGTGTTGCCGAAGCCGGGCACCGGGCCGAGTGAAAAGGCCCGCGACAGTGGGTGGTTCACCATGAAGACCTATGCGAGCACCACCTCCGGCGCGAAGTACGTGGCCACCTTCGCCGGAAAGGGCGACCCGGGCTACAAGGCCACCGCGGTGCTGCTCGGCGAATCCGGATTGTGCTTGGCGCTCGATACCGGCACGCAGCCGGAGCTGGCGGGCGTCCTCACCCCGGCCGCGGCGATGGGCGACGCGCTCACCGAGCGGTTGCGGGCCGCCGGAATGACCATCGAAGTCCAGCGGACCTGAGCGCTTTTCGTGACGGCGGCGCGCGGAATCGGTGCCGCCGGGCGAATCCGCCCTGTGCTCGCCGCTCTCGGAACTCCCCAACGACGAGGAGCCCCAATGAATTTGGCCCGTCGCGCCATGAATCATCCTGGTCTGGCCGCTGTCTACGAGCGTGCCTGGCGGCCCGCGGCGTTCTATGCCGCCAGCGGGCGCACGATGGAAACCGATCGGCGGGACGCCGTCCGGCAGTTGCGGCTCGGCGGATCGAAACTCGTGCTCGATATCGCCTGCGGGCCAGGAAATTTCACCCACTACCTGAGTAACACGTTGTCCGACAACGGTTTCGCGGTAGGCCTGGACTATTCCGAGGCCATGCTGGCTCGTGCTGTCGTCGACAACACGGGTCCACGGGTCGGTTATCTGCGCGCCGATGCCGCCCGCTTGCCGTTCGCGGACGGCACGTTCGACGCGGTGTGCTGCTTCGGTGCCCTCTACCTGATCCCGGACCCGATCACCGCCACCCGCGAGATGGCACGGGTGCTCAAGCCCGGCGGCCGAATCGCGATCAGCACTAGCTACCGCGACGACTCGCCGTTCGGGCAGGTCAGCAAGGTCGTCGGCGGCTGGAGCGGGTTGCGCGTCTTCGCCGCGGACACCTTCCCCGACCTGTTCGCCGAACTGGGACTCGTCGACATCGAGCAGCAGGTGCATCGCCTGCTGCAGTACGTCAGCGCGACCCGACCGGCCTAGATGGTGGCCGCGTCGATGACGAAGCGGTAGCGCACGTCACTGGCGACGACCCGGTCGTAGGCATTGTCGATCTCGTCGGCGGAGATGACCTCGATCTCCGCGCCGATCCCGTGCTCGGCGCAGAAGTTCAGCATCTCCTGGGTCTGCGCGATGCCGCCGATCATCGAGCCCGCCAGCGACCGCCGGTAGCCCGCGATGGTGAAAGGCTTCACCGCCAGCGGCTTTTCGGGCAGGCCGAGGATCACCAGCGTGCCGTTGAGGTTCAGCAGCCGCATGTAGCTGTCGATCGGCAGATCCGCGGACACCGTATTGAGGATCAGGTCGAAGCGGTTGCGCAGCTCCTTGAAGGTCTGCTTGTCGCTGGTCGCGTAGTAGTGGTGCGCGCCGAAGCGCTTGCCGTCCTCCTGCTTGCTCAGCGAGTGGCTGAGCACGGTGACCTCCGCGCCCATGGCGGCGGCGATCTTCACGCCCACATGTCCGAGCCCGCCCATGCCGATGATGGCCACCTTCTTGCCGGGGCCCGCGTTCCAGTGCCGCAGCGGCGAGAACAGCGTGACGCCGGCGCACAGCAGTGGCGCGGCGACGTCCAGACCGATGCCCTCCGGGATCTGCACCACGAAGTTCTCGGTCACCACCACCTGCGTCGAATAGCCGCCCATGGTGTAGCCCTCCGGCTGCACCGACGGATCGACCTCGGTGTTGTAGGTCATGGTGGCGCCGTTGGCGCAGTATTGCTCCTCGTCGGCCAGACACGGGCCGCAGCGGCCGCAGGAGTTCACCATGCAGCCGACGCCGACCCGGTCGCCCACCTTGTGCTTGGACACCGCGCTGCCGACGGCCGCGACCAGGCCCGCGATCTCGTGGCCCGGCACGCACGGATACTTGGTGCCGCCCCACTCGTCGCGTGCGGTGTGAATATCCGAATGGCAGATACCCGCGAACTTGACGTCGATCAGTACGTCGTGCGGGCCTAGCTCCCGTCGCTGAATGGTGACCTTCTCGAAGGCGCCGTCCGGCGCGGGGATGGCATAGGCTGCGGCGCTCGTCATGAATACATGCCTACCGCCGCATGCCGCGGTTTGCCAAGCGCTCCCGGTGGGGATTGCCATTCGGTAGTGGTGTTTGTTCCGCCACAATGGGAAACGGTGTGTCCTCCGGAGGCAGGAGCGCGATGGACGAGCAGTGGCGCTATCTGAGCGATGACGTCCGGCACCCGCGCAGCGACCGGTCGGGCGGTGGCGGGCGGGTGCTGGCCCTGGTAGTGGTCGCGATCCTGGCTGTGACGACCTTTCTCGGTTTCCGCGCCGAACTGCCCCGGTGGGCGCCGTTCGCCGGCCCGGAGATAGTCGACGCCACCTACACCACCGAGCCGATCCCGACCCTGGACACGCCCGCCGTCACCGCCGCCGTGCGCCCCGCCCTGGTGCACATCAGCACCTCCACCCGGCCGTTCGGGCTGGGCGCGGCCGGTTCCGGCATCGTGCTCACCGCCGACGGCCAGGTGCTGACCAGCCATCACGTCGTCAAAGGCGCCGACACGGTCACCGTCACCGATGTCGGCAACGGGGAGGTCTATCAGGCCGAGGTCCTCGGCTACGATTCCGGCGCCGATATCGCCCTGCTCGCGCTGTCCGGGGCGTCCGGCCTAGCCACCGCCACGATCGGCGACTCCGGAGATGTCCGCATGCGGGACGAAGTGCTCGCGATCGGCAACGCGGGCGGGATCGGCGGCCAGCCCACCGCGATCATCGGCACCGTCACCAATCTGGACTCCACTATCGTGGCGCTGAATTCGGCCGATCTGTCCCGAAAAGCCTTGTCCGGCATGTTCGAAATCGCCGCGCCGGTGTCCTCGGGCCAATCCGGCGGCGCGCTCGCCGACCGCAACGGCACCGTCATCGGCGTCATCACCGCCGCGTCCGGCGATCCGGCGCAGAAATCCGCCGACGACGCCAACGGTTACGCGGTGCCGATCGACCGGGCCATGCGTATCGTCGGCCAAATCCGTTCCGGCACACCCACCGAGACCGTGCACATCGGCCCCACCGCCACCCTCGGCGTCATCGCGTCCAACGCCGAACCCAGCGGCGCCGGTGCTCGCGTGGAGGCGGCCATCTACGGGATGCCCGCGCACACCGCCGGACTGCTGGAAGGCGAGATCATCACCGCGGTCGACGATCGCGCCGTCACCACCACCCAATCGCTGCACGCGGCGCTGAACATGTACCGCCCCAACGAGACCGTGACGCTGACGGTCAGCGGCCCGCGCGGGAACCGCACGGTGCACGTCGTGCTGACCGTCGGCCCACCCAACTGAATCCAGCTGGCAGAGTAGGTTCGTGCGACTCTTCGCGGCTGTGCTGCCGCCCGAGCCGGTGACGGCCGAACTCGCTGCCGTGGTGCGCGAATTGAAGAAGCTCCCGGGCGCCGGCGCATTGCGATGGACCGGGCAACCCGGCTGGCATTTCACCATGGCGTTCTACGGCGAAGTCGACGACGAGGTGGTGCCGGAGTTGTCGGGACGGCTGGAACGATCGGCGCGACGGACCGAACCGTTCGACTTGGCGCTGGGCGGCGGCGGCCGCTTCGGCGGCCGCGCGTTGTGGGTGGGCGTCACCGGTGACGTGCCCGCATTGCGGCGGCTCGCCGAGGGGACGGAGGCCGCCGGGCGCAAGACGGGGATAGAGCTGGGAGAGACCCGCCGTTATCGGCCGCATCTCACGCTGGCACGCGGCTCCGGCGACACCGATTTCGCGGCTTCGGTCGCCGCGCTGACCGATTTCTCCGGGCAGCGGTGGACCGTCGGCGAGCTCTGCTTGATCCGCAGCCGGCTGCCCAGGTCCGGGATACCGGGGGAGCAGCCGCGCTACGAGACGCTGGCGAAGTGGGCGCTCAGCTGAAGACGACGGTGCGGCGACCGTGCACGAGGACCCGGCCCTCCAGATGCCAGCGCAGGCCCCGGGCCAGGACGACGCGCTCGATGTCGCGGCCTTGGCGGACCATGTCGCGGACATCGTCGGCGTGGTCGATGCGGGAGACGTCCTGTTCGATGATCGGGCCCGCGTCCAGTTCGGCGGTGACGTAATGGCAGGTGGCGCCGATGAGTTTGACGCCGCGCGCGAAGGCCTGATGGTAGGGGCGAGCGCCGACGAACGAGGGCAGGAAGCTGTGGTGGATGTTGATGGCCTTACCGGCCCAGTGTTCGCACAGCTCGGCCGGGAGTACCTGCATGAAGCGGGCCAGCACGACGGCGTGCGGGTCGTGCGCGTCGACCAGCTTGCGGACCTGTTCGAAGGCGGGGCCGCGCTCGGCCGGGTCCTTCGGGAAATCGATGTGATGGAACTCGATGCCGTGCGCCGCGGTCATGGCGGCGAGGTCTGGGTGGTTGCCGATAACGGCTTCGATGGTGGCGGGCAGTTCACCGCTGGTGGCACGGCCGAGCAGGTCGTGCAGGCAGTGCCCGTCCTTGCTGACGAGCAGCACGATGCGGCGTTTTTCGCCGGAGTCGAGTACGTCCCATTCCGTTTCCGGACCGAGGTCCGCGGCCACCCCGCCGAAGCGGTCCCGCAGTTCGGCGAGATCGAACGGCACGGTCGAGGCCTTGATCGCCTGGCGGGTGAAGAACCATCCGCTGTCGGTATCGGAGTGGTAGCCGGCCTCCACGATCGAGCCGCCGAACTCGGCGATGAACGAGGTGATCCCGGCGATGATGCCCGGCTTGTCCGGGCAGCCCAGGGTCAGCACGTAGCGGCGGTCGTCGGATAGGTCGGCGGCACTCATTCGCCCATTCTCCCAGGTGCGGGCGTACGGACGAGCGGGAGGGAAGCCGCTTACCGGCTACAGCTTGTAAAACGGTTCGGCGTACCGGAATTCGCCGCTGATCCGCGATTCGTAGGCGGTGAGCGCCCGCACCTGGAAGTGCGAGGCCCAGCTGGGTTCGTCGGGAGCGATGCCCAGGCGGGCGGCGGGGACGAAACCGAATTGCGGGTAGTACTCGAGGCTGCCGAGCAGCCCGACCAAGGGTTCGTCGAGGGCGTCGGCGGCGCCGAGGGCGGCGTGCATGAGCGCCGCGCCCGCACCGGCACCCTGGTGTTCGACGCGCACGCCGATCGGGCCGAGCGCCAGCACCGGGTACGGGCCCACGGTGGCGCGGGTGAGGCAGACGTGTCCGATCACCGTGTCGAACTCGACGACGACCAGCGACAGCGTGGGTATCCAGCCGGAATCGGCGCGCAGCCGGGCCACCAGCTCCACCTCCGGCGGCTCGGCCGGCGCACTGCCGCCGGCGCGCGCGGCCGCCTCCGGGTCGTCCTGGAACGCGACCGCGTCACCGTTCGGGTCGAGGTCGGCAGGAGGCATCGCGGCGGGGGCGGATGGATACTGCGGGCCGGCCGGAGGGGCGGCCGAGGAAGCGGGCGAGTATCGCGGGTCGGCGGGCGGCGCGGGCGACGGGGCCGGTGCATACCGCGGTCCGAACGCGCTGCGATGTACGGCGGCGATCTGTATTACATCGTCGGCGCGTTCGCGACGGATCAGCACGTGTCGAGACCTCCGAACCAGTTGGGTTATCCGCACACGCATTACACAGGTGACAGGGCGCTTCGGCCGCCCGTGCACCGGCTCTACGAGTGTGCGGGATACCGGCACGGCCCCGCAACGGAATTCACCACAACGTACTGCGGCCTAGACTCTGACCCCATGGCCGAACCCTCCGCACTGACCCGGGCCGATGTGGCCGCGATGATCGATCACACGCTGCTCGCGCCCGAGGCGACCACGGCGGATGTCGCCGCGCTGGTGGCGGAGGCGCGCGAGCTCGGTGTGCTGGCGATCTGCGTCTCGCCGGCCATGTTGCCGGTGCGCGCGCCCGGCCTGGTGGTCGCGACGGTCGCGGGTTTCCCGTCGGGCAAGCATCATTCGCTGATCAAGGGCGCCGAGGCCAGGTTCGCCGTCGACCAGGGCGCCGCCGAGGTGGACATGGTCATCGATGTGGGCGCGGCCCTCGCCGGTGATTTCAACGCGGTCCTCGCCGACATCATCACGGTGCGGGAAGCCACCGCCGACCGGGCCGTGCTGAAGGTGATCATCGAATCGGCGGCCCTGCCCGACGAGGCGATCGTGCAGGCCTGCCGCGCGGCGGAAAAGGCCGGCGCCGATTTCGTCAAGACCTCCACCGGTTTTCATCCCGCCGGCGGCGCCAGTGTGCACGCCGTGCGGCTGATGGCCGACACCGTCGGCGGTCGGCTCGGCGTCAAGGCCAGCGGCGGCATTCGCACGGCCGAGGCCGCCGCGGAGCTGATCGCCGCGGGCGCGACGCGCCTGGGGTTGTCCAAGTCGCGCGCTGTGCTGGCGGGTTTCCCGGCCTGATCGGCCGTGCTCCGCGCCGCCGCGGTTCGGCGACGATCAGCAGTTGATCTGGGAATTCCCCTGCGACGCGGGCAGTTCCGAACGGCCGCCGGCCAGCCGCACGGCGATTCCGTCATCGGTCATGCTGATCTCGGTCGGCTTCATGTCGAACGGGTAGCTCTGCAAGCTCTTGGAGATCACATCCACGATGCCCTGGACCAGGTCGGTGGGCAGGCCGAGGCCGAGCAATGCCGCCGACTGCGTCTCGACTTCCACCACACCGTTCGTCACCACCGGCTTGACCTCCAGTTCGGCCAGCCCGCCCAGCACCTTCAGCGTCAGCAGGCCGCTGGCCTTCGACGAGCTGACACTGGTGACCAGCCCGGCGAGGGTTTCCCGGATGCCCTCGTTGCTCCAGTCGACGTCGGCCGAGGAACTGCCGATGGTGCCGCCGCCCTTGCCGCCGTCGATCATTTCCACATCGTCGAACCGGGCGTGCACCACCATCCCGACGGCGGGGCCGAACTTGGTGTCGTCACTGTCGACGGTGACCCGGCCGACCTTGCCGTCCAGGTAGGTGATCAGCAGCGGCTTCAGGCCGAAGCCCACGTCGATCTTCGAACCCATCTCCTGCTCGAACTGCGTGGAGACGCAGTTGGCGACGCGGTGCCGGGCGTACGCCTCGCCACCGATCAGGAGCGCCGCGAGGAGCGCGACGACCACGGCGAGCGCGATCGTCAGGGTGCGCCGGCTGACCCGAGCGGGCGGTTGGGCTGTGTTCATGCGGCCGATTCTTCCCGACGATTTTGTGTCCGTTCTGTGGGCGCGCTGAGGAGATAACCACAGGCGCTGCCGGTCAGGACGGTGAACGCGCCCCCGATTGTGAGATGTGACACAAGATTCCAGCGTAGCCTGAGTGCCATGGCTGGCGATGCGGCGGGCCGCGCACCCGAATCCGTGGCTCATGGGTGGCGTGTACTGCGGCGATTGGCCGCCAGACACGCCGGCTTCTTCACGACTCGGCAAGTGCTGCGCACCGGATGTGAAACACGTGTCCGTGCCGGACTCGGCGACGGCACGGTGGTCCGTGCCGGCGTCGGGCTGCTCCGACTAGCCGAGTGGCCGGACGGGCCACTCGACGAGTACGCCATGTGGGCCGCCTGGTTCGACGGCGCCGCCGCGGTGTCGCATCAGAGCGCCGCGGAGCTGCACGGGCTCGGCAGCCTGCGACCCCGTTTCCTGCACCTGTCCGTCGGGGCGGGCCGCCCGCCGGTGACACCGCGGCTGGTGGTGCTGCGGCGCTCGCTGCTCGGCGGCGATGTGGAATCGGCCGGGCCGTTCCTGGTCACCACCCCGGTGCGCACGGTGCTGGATCTGGCCGAAGCCGATATCGGTCAAACCGCGTTGGACGAGGTCATCGGGGACGCGGTGGCGATCGGTCGCTGCCGCCGCGAGGAGATCCATTCCGCCAGCGTGCGATTGCCGCCCCGGGCCGCGGGCCGGGTGCACCGCGCGCTGACTCGTTTGTGAAATCGCACGGATCAGGTAAAGGCCGTCGTCTTCATGCGGTGGACGCACGATCGTGGCAGGGTGATTGATCATGGGGACGATGGGTCAGGGCAGGTGGGATCTCGTTTTCCCGTCCGGCGCGCCCGAGCGGGTCGGCGATATGTTCGCCACCGCCGTGGTCGCCGACGCCGTCCGGGGGTATGACGCGGATCTCGCGCAGACTGTGGAGACCTGCCGCGATTGGAACCGCCGCTACCGCACCATATTCCGATCCATGACCGCGCTCGGCGCCTGCTCACCCGCGCATGCCGCCGGCATCGCCGCCGACGGCCTGACCTCGGCTCGCGGCCTGCTCCGGTTCGTCACCGAGTATGTCGTCGCACCGCTGGACAGCTTCGATATCGACGCGGTGCGCCGGCCCGAGCCCCTGGACACCGGCCGCATCGACGGCAGCGCGGCGCCGCCCACCCGCCTGGAGGTGCCCTACCAGGGCACCGTTCTGGCCGATGCGACCCTGCGCGCCCAGCTCACCGACTGGCGGCTGCGCGGCATCATCGAACCGGGCTTCGCCGCCGCGATCGAGCGGGTGATCGATCATCCGGAGTGGTTGGCGCTGCCCGGGTTTCGCGTCGTCGTCGCCGGTGCCGGCGAACTCGCCCCGCTGCGTCCGCTCTTGCGCTGGGGTGCGGACGTGCTCGCCATCGCCCGCCCCGGGCCCGCGCGCTGGCGCGGACTCGAGGAGCTCGCGCGCGCCGGCGCCGGAGTGCTGCGCTATCCGGTCAGTCCCGGCCCGCGGCCGTTCGACGGCGGCCCCGGCGCCGATATCACCACGCAGTTCCCGGCGCTGATGCATTGGCTGCGTGGCCATCTCGATCCCGCCGAAGCCGGACCGCGGCCGGTGTTCGGCGGCTACGCGAATCGGTTCGGGCCCGGCGGCGTCCGGTTGGCCGCCGCCATCGATGTGCTGGCCGAGGATCTGCTGCTCTTCCGTCCCGACGCCGCGCTGGCCGTCCTCGGTTCCCCGACCGACTGCTATGCCGTCCCGGAATCCGTTGTCGCCGACGCGCATCAGCGCTTACGCGCCCGCGGGCCGCGCCGTGTCGGTCAGGATCTGCTCCGGTTCCTCACGAGATCGGCGCTCTACGAGCCGAATTACACTCTCCGGCTGACCGATGAGGCGGGCGCGCACTGGAGCGTCGCCGACGCGATGATGCCCGCCCAGGGCCCGAACCATGTTCTGGCGCAACGTATCCAGCGCTGGCGCGGGGTGCTGGCCCATAGCTCCGGACGGGTCGTCTCGTGCAATGTCGCGCCGTTGATCTGGACGCGCAACCTCATCGCGCAACCTCGGCTGACGGCCGCCTATCGCAGCGCGCACCGTTTCGGCATCGAAATCTTCGAAACCGAAACCGCCCGTACGCTACTCGCCGCCAAGCTGGTCGCTGATCTCTGCGCCCCGCCGACGGACCCCGAGGTCGATCCCGAGGGCTTGTTCGCGCTGGGCGCGGCCCATGGCGGCCTATGGCGCCAGCCCTTCGAACCCCGCTCCGTCCTGCCCATAGCCGCCCTGTCCGGCCGCCTGCGGTCCCGTTTCGGGCGCGGTTAGCGGCCGGGGCAATTCGACGGCGCCGGCTTTCCGGCGAACCGATCCGCCGCCCAAGCCGGAAAATCCGTCGCGGCGACCGGGACGACGGAGCCGTGGTCCAGTCCGGCCAGTTCGCGATAGTCCACCGCGGAACCCGCCGCGCACAAGGCTGTTCGTTCCCGGCCGGTCAGTTCCGCGGGTGTGGTGATATCGGCCGAGCCTTGGAAGACGGCGAACGGCATGGTCCCGCCCGGCCGGAAATCATCCACCGCGGTGAAGGCGTTCCACCAGGGTCCGCCGGGCCGCATGGCATCGGGCTGATAGGCGTCGCGCACCGCACCGGCCGAGTTCCAGATGTCGAAGCAGCCGTCGGCGAGCACCGGCAGCATTTCCATGGCGTCGGAGGTCAGGAAATCGCGGTAGCGCAGGTCCGGGTAGGCCGCGCGGACGCCGGGCAGTGTCGCGATGACATAGCCCGCGTTCTCCGGGGTACGCATCGAATTCAGCGTGAGGTCGCGGATCCGCACCGCCGGGGCGATGAGGCCCGCGCCGACACCCTGGAGTTCCGGGGCGTAGGTCCGCGCGATCGACTCCACCCACATGGTGGTCTGACCGCCCTGCGACCAGCCGTATGCCGCGAACCGCGGGCTCGCGCCGAGCTCGGGCAGTCGACGTACCGCGCGCAAAATGTCCAGCGCGGCACGGGCATTCACTTCTCCGGCCATGTAGTGCGCCGGCCCCGGCAAGCCCTGCCCGGGGTAGTCGCTCATCGCCACCACGTTGCCCTGCGCGAGCATCGCCTCGATGCCCGGCACCCGGGGTGTCGTGCCGTCGCTGAGACTGCGCCGCGACGGCGCGCAAGCATCGGCGGTGCCGGTCGTCTCGTGGTTCCACAGCACCATGTCCCGCGGTGTGCCGCGTGCCGCCACGGGTGCGTAGATCTCGCCGGAGACGAATTTCTTGACGCCGGGCCGGATCTCGGACACATACACGATATTCCAGCCCTGGGCTCCCTCCGGTGCATCGGATCGGGGCTGAATCCAGTGAATATCACCGGCTTTCGCGGCCGCGGCGGGCTGGTCTTCGACATCCCAGAAGGTAGTGCCCTCGGGCCCCGCGCGCCCGGACAGCGAAAGCGCTTGTGGCGGGGGTGCTTCGGTATCACCGCAAGCGGTGAGCGCGAGCACGCACGCGGCCGCGAGGAAGATCGTGAGCGAGTGCCGAATCGGAACGGCCATGGGTTCTCCACTTGTCTCGGTGTGCGGTGGCGTCAGTGCGCGAGGTCGTTGTCCTTGGTTTCCTTCGACAGCAGTACCGTCACCGTGCTCACGATCGCGAGCGCGATCAGGTACAGCCCGGCCGGCAGGATCGATCCACTGAAGGCCGAGGCCAGCGCCGCCAGGATCATCGGGGTGAAGCCGCCGCCGAGCAGAGTGCCCAACTGGTAGCCGAGCGAGGCGCCGGTGTAGCGGTTGCGGGTGCCGAACTGTTCGGAGATGTAGGCGGCCATCGGCCCGTAGGACGCCGCGTGGCAGAACGTGTACAGCGTGAAGCCGATGGCCACCGCGGCGAAACTGCCGAGGGTGAGCAGCCAGAACAGCGGGAACACGCCGACGATGGTCGCGGCGAAACCGAACAGCATCACCGGTCGCCGGCCGACCCGATCCGACAAGCGCGCGAACCCGAGGATGAAGAAGATCGCGCAGAACTGCCCGATCGCGAACGCGGTCAGCACATCCGGTTTCGGCATCCCGTGCCGCACCGCGTAACCGATGCCGAAGGTGGTGAACGCGGTCTGCAAACCGAACCCGGCGATGCAGGCCAGCGCCGCCGTCACCACGGGCTTGGGCTGCCGCAGCACGGCGAGCAACGGAATCCGGTCCCGGCGCTGCGCCTGCTCGGCCGCGGCGGCCGCCTGGAACAGCGGGCTCTCCGAAACCCGGGCCCGGACGAACAAGCCGACGACGAGCATGACCGCCGAGATCAGAAACGGCACCCGCCAGCCCCAGGACAGGAACTGATCATCGGGCAGCCGCGAAAACAGCATCATCACCAGGGTGCCGAGCACCGCGCCGGTCGGTGCGCCCGCGTTGGCGAAAGCCGCCATGAACCCGCGCTGTTTCGGGTCGGCGTGCTCGAGCGCCATCAGCGCCGCCCCGCCCCATTCGCCGCCGACCGCGATGCCCTGCAGGACGCGCAAGAAGATCAGGATGACCGCGGCCCAGGAGCCGATGAGCGCGGGGGACGGGATCAGCCCGATCAGGATCGAGGCGACACCCATCAGCGTCATCGCGAGCAGCAGCATCGATTTGCGGCCGACCCGGTCGCCGAAGTGCCCGAAGAGGATGCCGCCGAACGGCCGGGAGAGATATCCGGCGGCGAAGGTGCCGAGCGAGGCGATGGTGCCCGCGGTGGGGGACAGGTCGGCGAAGAACACCGGGCCGAAGACCAGTGCGGCGGCGGTGCCGTAGAGCAGGAAGTCGTAGTACTCGAGCGTGCTGCCGAGATAACTCGACCAGACGACGCGGCGTGCTTCCTTGGCCCGATCCGGGTCGGAAAGGCGCTCTGCCATAATTGTTTCGGGCATGTCTGTCCTAGCTATGGTGGGGCCGATGTGTCGCCCCGGCGCCGTGGCAGCGGAGCCGGGGCACAGCGAACGTCGCAAGGCAGGCGACGTCCGTGCGTCAGGTGAACTGTTTCCGCAGCAGGTCTTTGCGGATCTTGCCGGTGGCGTTGCGCGGGATCTCGTCGAGGACGAGCAGCGATTTCGGAATCTTGTATTTGGCCAGGCGCGGCGCCAGCGCGGTCACCAGGTCGTCGTAGCCGAGCGTGGCGCCGCGCTCGAGCGTGACCGCGGCGCACCCGACCTCGCCCCATTTCGGGTCGGCCACACCGAACACCGCGCAGCCGATCACGCCGGGCAGATCCAGGATCGCGGCTTCGACCTCGGCGGGATAGATGTTCTCGCCGCCGGAGATGATCATGTCCTTGAGCCGGTCGACGATGGTGACGAAACCGTCGGGGTCGGCCACGCCGACATCCCCGGAGCGCAGCCAGCCGTCGGCGGTGAAGGCCGCGGCCGTCTCCGCGGGCTTGTTCCAATACTCGCGCATCACATTCGGGCCCTGGATCTGGATCTCGCCGCGCTGTCCGGCCGCGACGTCGTGCCCGTCCTCGTCGACGATCCGGACATCGGTGAAGAAGTGCGGGACCCCGGCCGAGCCGGGCTTGCGCTCGACCTGTTCGGGGATGAGCATCAGCGCGCCGGGCCCGCTCTCGGTGAGGCCATAGCCCTGGCACATCTTCACCCCGCGCGCGGCGTAGGTGCGCAGCGTGCGCGGCGGCACCGGCGCGGCGGCGACGATCGCGCGCCGGATCGAAGTCAAATCCGTTGTCGACCAACGCGCGTGGGCGCTGAGCAGGTCGTATTGGGTCGGTACGCCGAACAGATAGGTGATCCGCGCATCCTCGATCACGCGCAGGATGCGGCCGGGTTCGAAGCCCTCCTCGATCACGACGGTGCCGCCCTTGAGCAGGGTGGGCAGCGCGATCATGTCCAACGCGGCGGTGTGGAACAGCGGCGCGCAGACCAGCGCGACCTCGTCGCTGTGCAGGTCCACGTCGATGACCGCGTTCAGGACGGCGAAGGTGATGTTGCCGTGCGTGAGCACCACGCCTTTGGGGTGACCGGTGGTGCCGGAGGTGTACATGATGAAGCACGGCTCGTCGAGCGTGACGGGTTCGTCGATGCGGGTGGTGCCGGCGGCGGCGATCAGGTCCTCGTAACCGGGGACGGTCCCGGCCGGACCGTCGAGCCGGATTCGCCGACTCGGGCCCGCGGCCGCCTCGGCCACGGAATCCAGTGCGGCGGAATGGATCAGCACCATCGCGCCGGAATCGCGCAGCGCGTACTCGATTTCGGGAGCGGTGAGCCGAGCGTTGAGTGGCACGAAGGTCGCGCCGAGCAGGCCGGAGGCGAACAGCGCCTCCAGGTAGGCGGGATGGTTGGCGCTCATCAGCGCCACCCGGTCACCCCGGCCGACGCCCAGCTCGCGCAGGGCGTGGGCCAGGCGGGTGACTCGGTCGTGGAGTTCGCGGTAGGTGGTGATCGCGCCGCGGTAGGTGAGAGCCGGGGTGTCCGGGGAGAGGCGGGCGCGGCGGTAGGGCCAGGCGCCGGTGCCTTGGTTTCGCATGTCATGCCTTCCACTGCGGGGTGCGCCGTGTGTCACAGTAGCGCGGATCACAGTAGAGCATTAACGATTGAAGATGTCAACGAGTTTGAACTTCAATCAATTTTGGCGATTGGCTAATCCTCGGGCTGGGAAATCATGGACTGCAAGGCTTTTCGCATCTGATTCCGCACCGACGCGGGTAGCGGCCCGAAGCATTCCGTGTGTGCCTGATCGACGTAACCCTGCGCTTCGGCGCGCAGCCGGAAGCCGGCCTCGGTGGCGACGACGAGTTTGTTGCGCCGATCGTTCGGGTCGGTGGTGCGCGAGACGAGCCCGCGATCCTCGAGTTCGTCGAGCAGGGCGACCAGCTGGCTCGGATCCAAACCCATGGCGGCCGCGATCTGGCGCTGATTCATGCCTTCGTCGGTCTCGCAGGCCAGCGCCAGCACCGAATAGGGCCGGACCTTCAGACCCAGTGGCGTCAGCGCCTTGTTCACCGCCGCCAGCGCCATACCGCTGGCGCGGGACAGCAGGAAGCCGAGGTCCTCGGCCAGCGGTTGCCGACCCGTCTCGTTCATCGATTCTCCTCTCGGTTGCCGAGATGCTAGCAGTTTTACATCATTGACTTTCTCAATTATTGATGATTGCCTTTCGTTCGACACGGTTCCAACAGGGAGACAGCATGGATCTGAACAACAAGGTCGCGATCGTCACCGGCGGCGGGCAGGGTCTCGGCCTGGCCTATGTGCGCGAATTGGCAAGCAGCGGTGCGGCAGTCGTGGTCAACGATCTGGATGCCGAGCGGGCGCAGGCCGCGGTCGACGCGGTCCGCGCCGCGGGGGGCCGGGCGGTCGCGGTCGTCGCGCCGGTCGGTGCCACCGAGACCGCGCGGCAGCTGGTGGCGACGGCGGTCGAATCCTTCGGGCGGCTGGACGTTCTGGTCACCAACGCGGGCATGCTGCGCGACAAGGTGTTGTGGAAGATGACCGACGCCGACTTCGACGCGGTGATCGACGTGCACCTGCGCGGCACCTTCACCTGTGCGCGGGAAGCCGTGCTGCGGATGCGCGAGCAGGGGGAGGGCGGGCGGATCATCTGCATCGGCTCACCCGCCGGTCAGCGCGGGAACTTCGGCCAGACCAACTACTCCGCGGCCAAATCGGGGATCGTCGGCATGGTCCGCACCTGGTCCATGGAGCTCGGCCGCGCGGGGATCACCGTCAATGCCGTGTGTCCCGTGGCCGCCACCGCCATGACCGAGACCATCCCGTTCCTCGCGCCCTACATCGAGGCCATGAAGGCGGGCGAGCCGCTGCCGCCGATCATTCGGCGCGAGGTCGGCATGGGCACCCCCGCGGACGCGGCCGGGCTGATCGCGTTCCTGGCCTCCGATGCGTCCGCGGACATCACCGGCCAAGCGTTTTCCATCGGCGGCGACCGCCTGGCGCTGTGGTCGCATCCACAGCTGACCGCGACCGCCTTCCACGACGGCGGCTTCGCGGCCGAGGATATCGCCGCCGAATTGGCGGGCCCGTTCGCCGACCGGCTGGAGTCGGTGGGTGAGGAGTTCCCGGCCGAGCTGACGGCGAAATGAGCAAGTACACCTACGGTCTCGACCTCGACGCGCTGACCGCGATCGACATCCACACCCACGTCGAGATCGACGGTTGCGGGCATCGCTCGCTCGACGACGAGCTGATGGAGGCCTCGGCCGCGTATTTCAAATCCGGCGCCGAGCGCACGCCGACCATCCAGGCGATCGCCGAGCACTACCGGGAACGCAAGATCGCGGCGGTCGTGTTCACCGTCGACGCCGGCGCGGCCTCCGGGCACCCGCCGAATTCCGTCGAAGAGATCGCCGAACAGGCCGCCGAGCACAACGACGTACTGATCCCGTTCGGCTCGGTGGACCCCTGGCAGGGCAAGCTGGCGGTACGCCGAATCCACCGGCTGGTCGACGAATTCGGGGTCAAGGGTTTCAAATTCCACCCGAGCATGCAGGATTTCGCGCCCAACGACCGGCAGTTCTATCCGCTCTACGAAGCCCTGACCGAAGCGGGCGTGCCCGCGCTGTTCCATACCGGCCAGACCGGGATCGGCGCCGGGCTGCCCGGCGGGCACGGGATCAAGCTGCGGTACTCCGATCCCATGCTGCTCGACGACGTCGCCGCGGACTTCCCGGACCTGACCATCGTGCTGGCCCATCCGGCCGTGCCCTGGGTGGACGCGCAGATCTCCATCGTGACGCACAAGGCCAATGTCTACCTGGATCTTTCCGGCTGGTCGCCGAAATACTTTCCGCCGCAACTGGTCCGGGCCGTCAACGGCCCGCTGCGACACAAAGCGCTGTTCGGGTCGGACTATCCGGTCATCGAAGTCGACCGCTGGCGCCGGGATTTCGCCGCGCTGGACATCAAACCCGAAGTAGCGCCGCTCATCTACAAGCAGAACGCATTGCGCGTGCTCGGCCTGCGCACCTCCTGAAAGGACTTTTCATGACCACCAGCACTGTTGTCCGGGTTCCGGATCTCGCCGCGCTGAAGGCCCTCGAAGGCCAGTTCCTCGGCACCAGTTCCTGGATCGAAGTTACCCAGCAGCGGATCGACACCTTCGCCGATGCCACCGGCGACCACCAGTGGATTCACGTCGATCCCGAGCGGGCACGCCGGGAAAGCCCGTTCGGCGGGCCGGTCGCGCACGGTTATCTGAGCCTGTCGCTGATCATTCCGATGTGGGACGAACTGCTCGGCGTCGACTCCGTCGAGACCGCGATCAACTACGGGCTCAACAAGGTTCGGTTCACCAGCCCGGTGCCCGCGGCCGGCCGGGTCCGGCTCTCGGCCACGCTGAAGCAGGTGGCGGACCTGCCCAAGGGCGGCGTGCAGGTGACCGTCGACGGTGTCATCGAACTCGAGGGTTCCGAACGGCCCGCCGTGGTCGCCGAGGCCATCTACCGATTCTTCGAATAGACCGTCGGCGCGACCGCCGACCAGGGCACCGACAGCACGCAGTCCCGCATCCGCCGCCGGTACTCGCGGACCGGAAAACCTTCCGCCCGCAAGTACTTCGACGCTTGTCGCCAGCGCACCCGCGGGCCGAACGGCGCCAGCGCGGCGGATCGGGCCCAGGCCCGATCCGCGGCGGTGAGCAACGCGTGCACGGGTTCACCGGGAATGTTGCGGTGGATCAGAGCTTTCGGTAGTCGCTCGGCGAGATCGGAGGGCTTGTCCACCGTGAACGGGTCCCACGCCAAGGTCAGCGACAGCGGCCCCGAACGGTCCAGCAGCACCCAGGCACAGCGGCGGCCCAACTCGTCGCAGGTGCCGTCGACCAGCAGACCGTCCGGCGCCAGCCCGGACCGGATCGTCGCCCAGGCGTCGGGCACCGCGGACTCCGGGTACTGCCGCAGCACGTTGAACGCGCGCACCAAAACCGGTCGTAGCCCGGCCAATTCGAAGCCGCCGCGCGCGAAAGTCACACCTTCGCGGCCGGGCACGACCCGTTCCGGATCGATCTCCAGCCCGACCACCCGCACGTCCGGGCGCACCGTGCGCAGCCGGACCGCCAGCTCCAGCGTCGTCCACGGACTGGCGCCGTAACCGAGGTCGACCACCAGCGGATCCGGCGCGGCCAGCAGCCGCGCGGTCACCACCTCGTCGTGGACCAGCCAGCGATCGCTGCGCCGCAGCCGATTGACGCCGGTGGTGCCCCGGGTGATGGTTCCGAGTGGTTTGTTCAGCTGGTGGGGTTGCGAGCTTCCAGCCACTTCACCGTCTCTTCGGCTTCGGCGCGGAACAGGTCGACCAGGTTCACCAGCATCAACTGTTCCAGCCGCGGACCGACCATCGGAATGAACACCTTCGCCTCCGGCGAGAACCGCATGGTGCAGCCGGTTTCGGTGGGGAACAAGCGAATTCCGCCACCGAGGCTGCCGGGGCCGGCCGGGATGGACGCCGAGAACTTGCCGAGGGTTTCCTCGCCGTTGTACGGGCCCCAGCTCTCCTTGCGGGTGATGATCATGTCCTTGCGCATCACGGCCTGCGCGATCTCGGGCAGCATCTCCCGCGGCAGTGTGTGGTGCAGCACGACCTCGATACCCGCGTCGCTCACGTCGAGGCTGACGACCTCGTTACCCGGCGTGTACTTCCGCATTTCCGCGACCCGCGCCTCCCAGTAGTCACGAGTCGAGAGCGCCTCGTAGAGCTCTTTGGTGGTGTGCAGCGGGTACCGAGCGGAGTAGTCCAATCGACGTGCCATGTGCCGACACGTTACCGGGATCGATTGCCAGGCCGTCGCTCGGCGCGCATCTCACAATCGGCCCGGTCCGCATTTTGGCCGGAACCACATGGCCGTCCGGATCAGCCCTGGCGCGCGGTGATCCAGGCGTTGGTGAACTCTTCCTCGGACTGCAGCAGTTCGGTCAGATGCTCCTGGATCGCCTTCTCGATCTTGCCGCCGAACAGCGGAACCTTCACCTCGATATCGCCCTGCACGGTCGCGGTCGAACCGGCGCCCGCGTCGGCCAGGGTGACGGTGCCGCGGACCTGGGCGGGCGCACCCTCGACCGTCGCCTCGAAGGTGGCGGACTCGCCGGTCCAGCTCTCCACGCGCGGAATGATCAGATCGCCGGGGCGCACCGCGGTGATCGCGGGCGGCAGCAACTCGGCGGCGATGGCCTGCACCATGTCGACCCGGATCTGATCACCGTTGGCGCTGAACGAATTCAGCTTCGCGTTGTCCCCACCGACCTCGGCGATGCGGTCTTTCCAGTACTGCTCATCGGCGAACGCCGCGCGGACGGCTGCGGCCGGGTGGGAGTAGCGAGCCGTGTACGCCAAGGGTGTAGCCATGGACGAACACGCTACCGGGCGCTGAGCTCGGCGGCCGGGGGAGGTAGCACGGTGACGGTAGGCCGCGCACGCGGCGGGATGGGTGCGCGGAGCGCCACCACGGAGACCGTTGCGAGCGACGCCATCGGATACCGTCTGGAGCGTGCGAACATCACGGGTGGCCTCATCGGACGACGTGCGCGAGCTGCTGGCCGGAACCGGCGCGGAATTGCGCGAATCGGTGCGGCTCGCGGACCTGACGACGTTGCGGGTCGGCGGCCCGGCCCTGGTCGCCGAATGCGCGTCGGAGAAGGCGCTGACGGCGACGGTGCGCGCGCTCGACGCCGAGGGCATTCCGGTGCTGCTGCTCGCGGGCGGCTCCAATCTGCTGATCAGCGATGACGGTTTCGACGGCGTGGTCGTGAAGGTCGCGACCACGGGCGTCGAACTCAGGGCCGACGGGGTGATCGCCGAGGCGGGCGCGAACTGGGACGGTGTCGTAGCGCGGACGATCGAGGCGGGTTTCGGCGGGCTCGAATGTCTTTCCGGCATCCCCGGTTCCGCGGGCGCGACCCCGGTACAGAACGTCGGTGCCTACGGTGTGGAGGTCGCGACCCTGCTGCGCCGGGTGCGGCTGCTGGATCGGGCGAGCGGTGCGAGCCACTGGGTCGAGCCCGCCGACCTCGGTTTCGGCTACCGCACCAGCAAGCTCAAGCACAGCGACCACGCGGTCGTCCTCGCGGTCGATTTCGCGCTCGACCCGTCCGGCACCAGCGCGCCGCTGCGCTACGGCGAACTGGCCACCATCCTGGAGGTCACCGACGGTGGCACGCGGCCGGCGGCGGAGGTTCGCGCGGCCGTGCTGCGATTGCGCGCGGGCAAGGGCATGGTGCTCGATCCGGTCGATCACGACACCTGGAGCGCGGGCTCCTTCTTCACCAATCCGGTGGTGCCGCACGCGCGCGTAGACGCGGTCCGGGCCCTGATCACCGCCCATGTGGGCGATGTCACGATCCCGACCTACCCGGCGCCCGACGGCGTCAAATTCTCCGCGGGCTGGCTGATCGAGCGCGCGGGTTTCGCGAAGGGATTTCCAGGCCCCGAAGCATCGGCTCGGCTGTCCACGAAACACACGCTGGCCCTGACGAACCGGGGTGCCGCCACCGCGAGCGATCTGGTGCGGCTGGCGCGCACGGTGCGGGACGGAGTGGAGGCCCGCTTCGGTATCCACTTGGAGCCGGAACCGGTGACGGTCGGTCTCACCCTGTAACCCGGCAAACCGGGCATCCTACCGCTTCGACAGCCGATCGAATCAACCCTGGCGGGTAAATTCGAGGCAGTGAAAAACCGTCCAGTGATCCGCAGACCGGTCGGCGTCCTGTCGCTGCTCCTCCTCCTAGTCGTCGCTCTCGTCGCCGGCTGCTCGAAGGACGAGAGCGGACCTGCCGAGGCGGGCGGCTCGGTCGCGAAGGTGACGATCACGCCCGGCGACGACTCGGACGACGTGAACCCGACCGCACCGGTCTCGGTCAGCGTCAGCAACGGCGTGCTCGACCAGGCCGCACTGACCAACGCCAACGGCAAGCAGGTCAAGGGCGAATTCAGCCCGGACAAGCGCAGCTACCGGATCACCGAGCCGCTCGGCTACGCCGCCGCCTACACCTGGTCCGGCACCGCCCGCGGCGCCGACAACCAGCCGGTCCCGATCGAGGGCGGCTTCCGCACGGTGGCGCCGAAGGCGACCGCCGGGGCGACCTTCCAGATCGCCGACGGCCAGGAGGTCGGCATCGGCGCGCCGATCATCTTGCAGTTCAAGGGCCACATCTCGAACAAAGCCGAGGTGGAGAAGGCCATCACCGTCACCACCAACCCGCAGACCGAAGGCGCGTGGGCCTGGTTCCCCGACGACAGCGGCGGCTCCCGCCTGCACTGGCGGCCGAAGAACTACTGGCAGCCCGGCACCACCGTGCACGTCGCGGCCAAGCTCTACGGACTCGACCTGGGCGGCGGTGTCTACGGCGACTCCGATCTCACCTCCGACTTCACCATCGGCCGCAGCCAGATCGTGAAAGCCAACGCCCCCAGCCACCGCATGCAGGTGGTCCGCGACGGGCAGGTCGTAATGGACTTCCCGGCCAGCTACGGCGAGGGCAACGAGCCGCGCAACGTGACCCGCTCCGGCATCCATGTGGTCAGCGAGAAGCACGAACTGGTGAAGATGTCGAACCCGCCGTTCTACACCGACATCGACGAGCGCTGGGCCGTGCGGATCTCCAACAACGGCGAGTTCATCCACGCCAACCCGGAATCATCCGCCGCCCAGGGCAATTCGAATGTCACCAACGGGTGCATCAACCTCTCGACCGACAACGCGCACGAATACTTCGTGACCGCGCTCTACGGCGACCCGGTCGAGGTCACCGGCACCTCGATCCCGCTGTCGGCCGCCGACGGGGACATCTACGACTGGACCATCTCGTGGGAGCAGTGGAAGACGATGTCCGCGGCGCAGAACAACGGCAAGCCCGCCCAGATTTCGGCGACCCCGGTCGCGCCCGCCGCGCCGCGGTGAGCCGATGCCACGGTCTGCCGAGACCGTGCGCGGGATTTCCGGTTCAGCCGCGGCGCGCGAAGCGGCCGGGCTCGGAGCCCTGATCCCGCGGCCGCACGATGATCTGATCCAGGTTCACGTGCGCGGGCCGCGAGGCCACGAACCCGACGATTTCCGCGATGTCCGCCGCCACCAGCGGATCGATGCCCTCGTACACCTTCGCCGCCCGCTCCTCGTCGCCGTCGAATCGCACGAGGGAGAACTCGGTCTCCACCGCACCGGGCGCGATCTCGGTGAGCCGCACCGGCTTTCCGAGCAGCTCGCCGCGCAGTGTCCGATGTAGTACTCCCTGCGCGTGTTTGGCGGAGGTGTATCCGGAACCGTTGTCGTAGTGCTGCAACGCCGCCACCGAGGTGATGGTGACGATCAGCCCGTCGCCGGAGTCGATCAACTTCGGCAGCAGCCCCTTGGTGATCCGCAACGTGCCGAGCACATTGGTCTCCCACATCCAGCGCCACTCGTCGAGATCGGCTTCGGCCACGGTGGCCAGGCCTTTCGCGCCACCGGCATTGTTGACCAGCACCGCGACCTCGGGCACCGCGTCGCAGAACGCCTGCACCGACTCGTCGGAGGTGACGTCGAGTTCCAGTGCGGTCCCACCAATCTCGTCGGCGAGCCGCCGCAGCCGATCGAGCCGCCGTGCCCCGACATAGACGTGATACCCCTGCTCGGCGAGCTGCCGGGCGGTGGCCGCACCGATGCCCGAACTAGCCCCGGTAACTACCGCGCTGCGCTTGCTCATGACCACCGATCCTAGGTGCCGGCTGTTTGCCGAGCCGCCCGATGTCGCCTGGATCACGGTGTTCGCGTGCTGCCCTGTTTGCCCGGAATGGGCGCCCGTTAGCCTGTCGAGCATGGCTATACGGGAAGCGGTCAGCGCGGACGGAACCACCATCGTCTATCGGGTGCGCGGGTCCGCCGACGCGCGGCCGCTGGTCCTGGTGCACGGCTGGTCGGCCAACCTGCGGTGCTGGGGTGCCGCCGCCGACGAGCTGGCCGAGCGCTACCGGGTGATCGCCCTCGATCTGCGTGGTCACGGTTACTCCGACGTCCCGTCCGCCGGTTACGACGATCCGAAGAACTGGGCCGCCGACATAGCCGCGGTGCTGGCCGCCGAAGGTATCGACCGGGACGCGGTGCTGCTCGGCTGGTCCTACGGCGGCATCGTGATCAGCGACTACCTGACCGCTTACGGCACCGGCGCGGTGGCCGGGGTTGTCTACACCGGCTCGATGGCCAATATCGGCCGCGCGCCCGGCGCGGAGACCGGCCCGGCGATGAATGCCGCGATCCCCGGCGTCTTCGAAGAGAGCGCGGGCCGCGCCACCCGGGCGTTCGCTGCTTTCGGCAACGCCAACACCGGACCCGGCGCGGACAAGGGCGGCGATGCTCAGCGTCTGTTCGGCGCGAGCCTGGCCACGCCGCCGGCCGTCCGCAAGGCGCTGTTCGTCCGTACCGTCGACAACACCGAAACCCTTCGCGCCCTGGACATTCCGGTGCTGGTCCAGCACGGCACCGCCGACCCGGTGGTGCCGATCGCCAACGGGCGCTACATCGCCGAGGCGGTTCCGAACGCTCGCCTCTCTGCCTGGGAGGGCGCTCAGCACGGCTTGTTCATCGAGGACCGCCCCCGCTTCGTCGCCGAGGTGACCGACTTCATCGGCGGCCTCGCCGACCGGAATCGATAGCCGAATCGTCTAATAGCACATACATTCGAATCCAGCACCCTGAGCAGGGTGACTGTGCTCACAAAAATCATGTGATCGCAGTCACTTGCCCCGTTCCGGGCCGTCTGGGTCGGTGATGCACCGTGCACTATGGATATGTGAGTCAACGCCCGGACCTACGGCCGAATCGGATCGCCGTGTTGTCGGTGCACACCTCACCACTTGCCCAGCCGGGCACGGGTGACGCGGGCGGGATGAACGTCTACGTCCTGCAAACCGCCCGGCAACTGGCCCGGCGCGGTATCGAAGTGGAGATCTTCACTCGCGCGATCTCCTCCAACGTCCCGCCCGTGCAGGAGGCGGCGCCCGGTGTGCTGGTGCGCAACGTGGTGGCGGGCCCGTTCGAGGGCCTGGACAAGCACGACCTGCCGACTCAGCTGTGCCCCTTCACCGCCGAGGTGCTGCGCCAGGAAGCGCGGCACCTACCCGGCTATTACGACCTGGTGCACTCGCATTACTGGCTCTCCGGACAGGTCGGCTGGCTGGCGCGCGACCGCTGGCGGGTGCCGCTGGTGCACACCGCGCACACCTTGGCCGCCGTGAAGAACCGCGCGCTCGCCGAGGGCGACTGCCCCGAACCCGCCACCCGGGAGATCGGCGAGAAGCAGATCGTCGGCGAGGCGGACCGGCTGGTCGCCAACACCGCCGAAGAGGCCCGCCAGCTGGTCGAGCTGTACGGCGCGGAAGCGCGGCACATCGATATCGTCCCGCCCGGCGCCGACCTCGGCAGATATCAGCCGGGCGACAAACTCGCCGCCCGCGCCGAACTGGGTTTACGGCCCGACGAGCAGATCGTCGCGTTCGTCGGACGGATCCAGCCGCTCAAGGCCCCGGATGTGCTGATTCGCGCCGCCGCCGTGTTGCTCGACGCCGACCCGCACCGCAACCTGCGGGTGCTGATCGTCGGCGGACCCTCCGGCACCGGGCTGGAGCGGCCCGATTCCCTGATCCGCCTGGCCGCCGACCTCGGTGTCAGCGAGCACGTCACCTTCCTGCCGCCGCAGCCGCCGGACCGCCTGGTCCAGGTGTACCGGGCCGCGGATCTCGTCGCGGTGCCCAGTCACAACGAATCCTTCGGCCTGGTCGCGATCGAGGCGCAGGCCAGCGGCACCCCCGTGCTCGCCGCCGACGTCGGCGGTCTCGGCACCGCCGTGCGGCACGGCGAAACCGGCCTGCTGGTGCCCGGTCACTACATCCCGGACTGGGCGGCCGCCCTCGGATCCCTGCTCGACGACCCGGATCGACTGCGCCGGATGAGCGCCGGCGCGGTAGGCCATGCCCGGAACTTCTCCTGGGAACACACCGCGGACGGGCTGCTCGCCAGCTACTCGGCCGCGCTGGGCGACTTCCACGCCGCCCTCGCGCACCGGGAAGGTCACGAGGTACTGCTCAACGGGCTCTACGGTGTCCCTGGTGATCGCGCGCGGACCGCGTTCATCTAACGCGGATTCAGCCGGGCATTTCGGGCATTCGACAGCGAAGGTCCACGACGACAGGAGTACGACGCCCATGTCGGTGCAAGCCACCGCGCAGCTGATCGACGAGACGCTGCGTGACCGCGAAATCGAATACAGCCGCACCGGCGAAGACGTTTTCGTGGTGATCCTGCCGGGCGAGCGCAAACTGAAGACGACGGTGATGCTGACCGTCGGCAAGCACGGTGTGCGCATCGAATCGTTCGTCTGCCGC
Organism: Nocardia goodfellowii; assembly: GCF_017875645.1. Classification (NCBI taxonomy): domain Bacteria; kingdom Bacillati; phylum Actinomycetota; class Actinomycetes; order Mycobacteriales; family Nocardiaceae; genus Nocardia; species Nocardia goodfellowii. The sequence continues at coordinate 1,907,136 of NZ_JAGGMR010000001.1, forward strand.
AAACCGGACGAGAACTTCGAAGGCGTCTACAAGTTCCTACTGCGCCGCAACCGCCGCCTCTACGCCGTGGCCTACACGCTGGACCGGGTCGGCGACATCTACCTCGTCGGCCGGATCGCCACGCACGCGGTGACCGCGGACGAACTCGACCGGGTGTTCGGGCAGATCCTCGAGGCCGTCGACGGCGACTTCAATGTGCTGCTGGAGCTGGGGTTCGCGGAATCCATTCGTAAGGAATGGAAATGGCGGGTCTCGCGCGGTGAGTCGCTGAAGAACCTGCGTGCCTTCGAACATTTGGTGGACGCCTCCGACAAGTAGCCCCGCGCCCAATATGATCCATCGGGCCGCCGCGACCGCGGCGGCTTCGGTGCTGCTGTCGGAAGTGGGGGCCTGATGACCATTCTCGCGCTGGATATCGGGGCGACGAAGATCGCCGTGGGTGTTGTCGGAGCCGACGGGATGACCCAGGAGGTCGGCCGGATCCAGGTGCCGTCGGCCGGGGTGTGGGAGGCGTGCCAGGAGTTACTGCTGTCCGTGGCCGGAGACGACGACGTGCCGATCATCGGTATCGGCACGGCCGGTCCGGTGGACGCGCCGTCCGGTTCCCTGTCGCCGCTCAACATTCCCGAGTGGTCGAACGGCTTTCCCATCGTTCCCGCGGTGAAGGATCTGTTCCCGTCCGCCTCGGTCCGTTTCGCCATCGACGGCGTGTGCCTGGCGCTGGCCGAACGGCATTTCGGCGCGGCCCGGCAGACGCCGGACGCTCTGGCCATGACGGTGTCCTCCGGTATCGGTGGTGGCGTGATCGTGGGCGGCATGGTCGCGGTCGGGCACACCGGCAACGCGGGTCATATCGGTCACATCGTGGTCCCCGGCTCGATGGACCCGTGCGCGTGCGGGGGAGTGGGCTGTGTGGAAGCCGTTGCGAGCGGGCCGTCTTCGGTGCGCTGGGCGCAGGGCCGCGGCTGGACCGGCACCACCGGCCTCGAATTGGCCGAGGACGCGCAGCACGGCGACCGCATCGCCAAGGCGGCGCTGCGCCGCGCGGGTATCGCACTGGGACAGGCGATTTCCTCGGCGGCGGCCTTGCTGGACATCGACCTGGTGGTCGTCGGCGGCGGTTTCGCGCAGGCGGGCGAGCCGCTGTGGCGGCCCATGCAGGAGTCGCTGGGCGCGCACGCCCGCATCGGATTCCTCAAGGACTTGAAGGTGGTGCCCTCGGAATTGCAGGACCGCGCCACCCTGATCGGCGCCGGCCTGCTCACCGCCCTGTCCGCGCCTGCTTGAAATGGCCTGCCAGAATGGCCCCATGACGTACACCCTCGTGCTGCTGCGCCACGGCGAGAGCGAATGGAATGCCTTGAACCTGTTCACCGGCTGGGTGGACGTGCACCTGACCGACAAGGGCATCGCCGAGGGCAAGCGCGCCGGCCAGCTGATGGCCGACCAGGGTGTGCTGCCGGACATCGTGTTCACCTCGCTGCTGCGCCGCGCGATCAGCACCGCCAACAACGCGCTCGACGCCGCCGACCGGCACTGGATCCCGGTGGTCCGCGACTGGCGCCTGAACGAACGCCACTACGGCGACCTGCAGGGTAAGAACAAGGCTCAGGTCAAGGAGCAGTACGGCGACGAGCAGTTCATGCTGTGGCGCCGCAGCTACGACACCCCGCCGCCGCCGATCGCCGCGGACAACGAGTACAGCCAGGAGGGCGACGCGCGCTACAGCGGCATCGAGGTCCCCGAGACCGAGTGCCTGCTCGACGTCGTCAAGCGCATGGTCCCGTACTGGGAGTCCACCATCTCCAAGGAACTGCTGACCGGCAAGACCGTTCTGGTCGCCGCGCACGGCAATTCGCTGCGCGCCCTGGTCAAACACCTCGATCAGATCTCGGACGACGATATCGCCGGCCTCAACATCCCCACCGGCATTCCCCTCGTCTACGAGCTCGACGAAAACCTCCGCCCGGTGCGCCCCGCCGTGTACCTGGACCCGGAAGCCGCCGCGGCGGGCGCTGCCGCTGTCGCCAACCAGGGCGGCAAATAGTCCCCGTCCCACCTCCGTGCGCCGTGGTCGATCCGTCGACCACGGCGCATCGCTTTTCCACGGCTGAACGGCCGCAGCGGCGGCGGTTGACGCGCGGCGCGTACGAGCGGTTACGGTAAGCCGAGATTCTGCCGCATGGGGCGCGTCATTCAGGGCGATACGCAGGGGTTATTCTCAGTGGTAGCGCGTATGTGAACTGGTATTCACGCTATTTTCGGAAGACCTGATGTCCTTACCGACGAGTAGGTTCGGTATGCTTCCGCCGTTCGATCAGTCCGAGAGGTGGATCACGTTCGATGAAGTACGCGTTGCGGGCCACGGTGGCGTCGGTTGCCACCGCTGTGCTCCTTCCTTTCCTCAGCACCGGCGCCGCGGCGCATGCCGCGCCCACGTCCACGGGGCCGGATGGTGGCGCCGCCGGTGCCGCCTGGACGGCCACCGAAGACGGGCCACAGCAGTACCCCCACGTCAACATCCAGTGGGATGTGCCGATCACCATGAGCGACGGCACGGTCCTGAAGGGCAATCTGTACCGGCCCGCCGACGCGGCCGGGCGGCCGATCGACACCCAGACGCCGACCATCGTCAACCTGACCCCCTACACCAAGCTGGTGTCGAACCTGGGTGACAGCGCGCTGTCGGTCCCCGGGCTGTCCGACGCGCTGCTCGCCCTGTTCCGCCAGATCGATATGTCCGGTACCCCGTTGTCCGGCGTCACCGATCTGACCAAGGCGTTCGGCGGCGGCGAACTCCGCAATTTCGCCGTCGACCGGCAGATGATCAAGAGCGGCTACAGCTGGCTCGTGGTCGACGTGCGCGGCACCGGCTTCTCTCAGGGCACCTGGGACATGCTGCGCCAGCGCGAACAGCAGGACACCCTTGAGGTCATCGACTGGGCGTCCCGGCAGCCGTGGTCCGACGGCAAGGTCGGCATGAACGGCATCTCCTACTCGGGCATCAACCAGGTGCAGGCCGCCCAGCAGAACCCGCCGGCATTGAAGGCGATCTTCCCCGTGGTGCCGGGCAGCGACCTGGTTCAGGACGTGCTGGCCCCGGGCACCGGCTTCGGCTTCAACTTCATCCCGCTGTGGCTGGCCGCGATCAACGGCCTGAAGTGGGTGCCGGACGTGGCCTCGATCGTGAACGGCCAGTTCGACACCAAGTGGCTCGCCGACCGCGCGGCCGACCCGATGACCTTCATGGACGTGCTGCTCAACGTCTACACCAGCACCCGGATGGAGGATCTGGATCCGCGCGCCAAGGCGCTGCTCACCGATTCCGAAGGCCGCCGCGAAGACTGGTGGAGCGATCCGGCCAAGATCAAGGTGCCGACCTTCGTGACAGGTGGCTGGCACGACCTGTTCACCTACTCGGAATCCAAGATCTACGAGCAGATTCCGTTGCCGCCGGGTCAGAAGCAGCTGCTGATGGGCAACACCTACCACATCAACTCCGGCAACGAATACGGCAAGCCGGGCCTGCCCCCGCGCCTGGACGTGCTGCAGCGCGCCTGGTTCGACAAGTGGCTCAAAGGCATCGACAACGGCATCGACACCTACGGCCCGGTGACGCTGCGCCAGCAGGGCGGCGGCTGGATCACCACCAACGGTTTCGGCTTCGGTTCGGCCTCCAGTCGCGAGGCCGAGGTCGAGTCCGCGCATCGCCGGATGTACCTGTCCGCGGCGAACAGTGGCACCGCCCAGTCGCTGCACGACGGATCCCTCACCGCCACGGCGAATTCCGATACCCAGCGACTCACCGTCGCTCCGGGCCTCACCACCCTGTGCTCCAACGACGCGGCGCAGGGTAGTGCGGGCGCCCTCTCGGTCATCGACGGCTGCGCGAAGGATTCCCGGGTCGCCGAACTCAACGGCCTGACCTTCACCAGCGCGCCGGTTGCCGAGGAGACTGCCATCTCGGGTCCGATCGCGGTGCGGCTCAACACCGTTCACGACGCCGCCGACGGCTACTGGGTCGTCACGGTGAACGATGTCGCCCCGGACGGCCAGTCGACCGTGTTGTCCTCGGGTCAGCTCATGGCCTCCATGCGGGAGATCGACGACGCGAACAGCGCCCGGTCGGCCAACGGCGACTACACCGATCCGCGTCCGTTCACCTCACTGGATCGCCGTCAGCCGACGGTGCCGGGCGAGGCGGTCACGCTGGACATCGCGCTGCCCGCGACCGAGGCGGTCCTGAAACCGGGACACCGCCTGCGGGTGGATGTGTTCGCCGGTAACTTCCCGAAGGGCCTGCCGGTGCTGCCGATGCTGGTCGACACGGGTCTGAAGCCGCAGCACGTGCAGCTGGACCCGAACCGGCCGAGCTTCGTGAATATCCCGGTGCGGGGTAAGCCGGGCTGGTGATCACTCGCCGCGAACGCTGAAAAAGGCGCCTGTGCTCGAACATTCGAGCACAGGCGCCTTTTCGCTGTGTGGTGTCGGCTTGGTGCACTGTGCTGCGCCGGATTGTGCGGTGGCACGAAAACCCGAGGTATTCAGCCGTTCCGGTCTGCGCGGTCGCACGATGGTCTCTAATTAGAGAGCGGATGTTCCCTAAGAAAGAGAGCCTCGACGACGATGCGATCTGTCCTGCGCGGTGCGGTGCTGTTGTGCGCAGCCGCCCTGCTGACCCCCCTGCTGACCTCGAATGTGTCGGCGGCTCCGACTCCGATCGGACCCGACGGCGGTGCGGCCGGTGCGCTGTGGGCCGCCACCGAGAACGGCCCGCAGCCGTATCCGAATGTGTTCATCGAATGGGACGTGTCGATCACCATGAGTGACGGCACCGTGCTGAAAGGGAACGTCTACCATCCGGCCGACGCCGCGGGCCGCCCGATCGCGGAGCCGACGCCGACCATCGTGAACATGACGCCCTACACCAAGCTGGGGTCGATGATCGCCGACAGCGCGATGTCGATTCCCTGGGTGTCGGAGGCGGTATTGCAGCTCTCGCGCGATATCGATTTGGCCGGAACGCCTTTCGAGGGCGTCACCGATCTGACCAAGGCGCTCGGCGGAGGTCTGCTGCGCAACTTCACGGTGGACCGGCAGTTGATCCGAGGCGGGTACACCCAGGTCGTCGTCGATGTCCGCGGCACCGGGTTCTCGCAGGGCACCTGGGATCTGTTGCGGTACCGGGAACAACAGGACAGTGTCGAGGTGATCGAGTGGGCCGCCCGGCAGCCCTGGTCCACCGGGCAGATCGGGATGAACGGTGTCTCCTACTCGGGTTTGAACCAGTTGCAGGTCGCGGCTCAGCGCCCGCCCGCGTTGCGAGCGATCTTCCCGGTTGTGCCCAGCGGCAACCCGTTTCGCGACCTGGTGGCGCCGGGCGGTGCGGTCGGCGTGACCTTCATGCCGATGTGGCTGGCCGCGGTGAACGGCGGCAAACTGGTGCCCGACCTGGCCTCGGTGTTCCGCGGGCAATTCGATATGAAGTGGCTGATGGACCGGCTGCGTGATCCGTTCACCTTCGTCGACGTGTTCCTCAACGTGATGACCGCGCCGCGGATCGAGGAACTCGACCCGCGGGCACGGGAACTGCTCGAGGCCGACAGTCCGGTGCGGCAGGCGTGGGAGACCGACATCGCCCAGATCCAGGTGCCGACCTTCCTCACCGGCGGCTGGCACGACGTGTTCGTCAACTCCCAGACCGACGTCTATCGTCGAATCCCGTTGCCGCCCGGGCAGAAACAGCTGCTCATGGGCGACGGCTACCACATCAGCAACGGCAACGAATCCGGTCGGCCGGGCTTGCCGCCGCGCATGGATGTGTTGCAGCGCGCCTGGTTCGACAAGTGGCTCAAGGGCATCGACAACGGCATCGACCAGTACGGTCCGGTGACGATGAAGCAGGAGGGTGGCGGCTGGATTACCGAAAAGGCTTTCCAGCAACCCGTTTCGACCTACCGGCGGATGTATCTGTCGGCAGCGCGCAGCGGCACCGCCACCAGCGTGCACGACGGGTCGCTGTTCGCCGCGCCGAGCCCGACTCTCGACCGCGTTTCGGTCACGCCGGGACTCACCGGCTTGTGCTCACGGGATGCCGCCCAAGAACTCATCGGCATACCCGCGATCATCATGGCCTGCGGGGACGATTCCCGTATCCAGGAGCTCGGCGGCCTCACCTTCACCAGTGCGCCGGTCGCCGAGGCCACCACCATCTCCGGGGCAATCGCGGTGCACCTCAACACCGTTCAGGACGCCACCGACGGGTATTGGGTGGCGACGGTGAACGATGTCGCGCCGGACGGCCGGTCGACGGTGCTGTCCTCGGGTCAGCTGATGGCCTCGCTGCGGGCTGTCGACGAATCCAAGAGCACCCGCCTGCCGAACGGTGACTACACCAATCCGGTGCCCGACCTGTCCCTCGACACCAGACGGCCGACGGTGCCGGGCGAGCCGACCCAGCTCGATATCTCGATCCCCGGAGTCAACGCCGTGCTGCAGCCGGGTCATCGCCTGCGCGTCGACGTCTACGCCGGGAACTTCCCCAAGGGACTGCCGCCGATGCCGCTGCTGCTCGAAACTGGTGTGCGCCCGCAGCATCTGCTGCTCGACCCGAACCGGCCGAGCTACGTCAACCTGCCGATCCAGGGCAACCCGGGCTGGTAGTCCCATACCGGCAGCCGGCCCGACACCGTCGTCCCGGTGTGTCACAAGCACGCCGGGGCGACGGGCCGGCCCGCGTCGATGAAATCAGTCCTCGACGGCGAACGCCGACTCCAGCGGCGGGAACATGGCTCGGACATCGTGACCGCCGAACCAGAGTCCGACGATGAAGTTCGAGGTCGCTTCGAGGTACCTGGCCCGTGCCAGGCCACCCGCATGGACCGGACGCAGCTTCAGGTCTTCGACCAGTCCGGCCACCTGCCCGACCGCGGCGGGGTTGTCGCCGCACAGCGGGACAGTCAGCGTCCGGCCCTCGAAGGAGCGTTCGGGTCCCTGAAAAACCTCCGCCGCGAGCAGATTGAAGGCCTTGACTACGTCCGCCGCCGGCACCGTTGCCGAGATGCGTTCGGCCACAGCGTCTTCCGACAGCGGGAAGGTGGTCGGCCCGTGCGGGTTCGCGAAGTCCGGCGCGAAGGCGTTCGTGCAGTCGACGAGGGTGCGCCCGCCGAGCGCCTCGGCATTGGCCCGCAGCACCTCGTCCAGCGCGGCGACGGGCAGCGCGAGCAGAATCACCTCCCCGAATCCCGCCGCGTCCGCGATACTCCCGTCGCGCGCACCGATCGCACCGGCCGATTCCGCCGCCGCGGCGCGATCCCGCGCTCCGACCACAACCTCGTGCCCGGCGGCGACCCACCCGCCGCCCAGCGCGCGCGCCATATTTCCCGCGCCGATGATTCCGATTCGCATATCCAGCTCCTAGCAGGTGATAACTGTGGATGAATCCGGCACCGACGCTAGGGAATTCGATAGGCACCCCGAGGTGCCGATCGCCGATGGCAAGCTGGTGGCATGACAGCCGTGCTCTCCGCGCCGATCACCGCCGAAGAGGTCGAATTCCCGCCGGTCGACTACATCTCCGACTGCCCGGTGCGGATCGGCGTCGACATTCTCGGCAACTCCTGGCTACCGGTCATCGCGTACACGTTGCGCCACGGCCCGATGCGTCCCGGCGAGTTGCGCACCGCCATCGGCGGCATCAGTCAGAAGATGCTCACCCAGACCCTGCGCCGGATGGAACAGCTCACCCTGGTCGAGCGCCGCCGCTTCGCCGAAGCCCCGCCGCGGGTGGAGTACGAACTCACCGACGCCGGGCGCGATCTGTTGATTCCGATCTTCGCGCTCGGCGAATGGGTGCACAGGCACGGCCGGGCAGCGAGTGCCGCCCTGGCCGGGACCGACGACGAGTTCTGACGGCGACCCGCCGCGCCGCGGCGTGACCCTGCTCTCATCCGCGTGGGGAAGGCCCGCGACACGCCCTCGACACGCTCCACGACGTCCCGGTGAAACAGCGCGTGAACAGGCAGCAAACGCCCCTGGAAGAGGCCATGACCTGGGGGAAACTTCATGCACCCCGGGTGGGGTAGCCGTCCGGCGACCGTACGATTCAAGTTGTGAGTGTTCCGCAGGCCGTATTGCTGGCAGTCCTCGCGGCTGTCGTGGGCCTGGCAGTCGGCGGGCTACTGATTCCGTACGTGAATGCCCGCCAAGCCGCTCGGCGGCAGGCCGAATCCGGCCTGACCATGTCGCAGGTCTTGGACCTGATCGTGCTGGCCTCGGAGAGCGGGATCGCGGTCGTGGACGAATTCCGCGACGTGGTCCTGGTGAACCCGCGCGCCGAGGAACTCGGCCTGGTCCGCAACCGCCTGCTCGACGAACGCGCCTGGGCCGCCGTGGAGAAGGTTCTGGCCACCGGCGAGGACGCGGAATTCGACCTGACCGCCAAGCATCCGATTCCCGGCCGCAGCCGGATCGCGGTGCGCGGCGTGGCTCGCCCGCTCTCGCCCGAGGAGACCAGCTTCACGGTGCTGTTCGCCGACGACGATTCCGAGCAGGCGCGCATGGAGGCGACCCGCCGCGACTTCGTAGCGAACGTCAGTCACGAACTCAAGACTCCCGTCGGCGCGATGAGCCTGCTGGCCGAAGCCATGCTGGAATCCGCCGACGATCCGGAAGCCGTGCGCCACTTCGGCGAACGCGTGCTGGGTGAATCCCGCCGCCTCGGCAAGATGGTCACCGAGCTGATCGCGCTCTCCCGCTTGCAGGGTGCGGAGAAGCTGCCCGAACTCGAGGTGGTCGACGTCGACACCGTGGTGATGCAGGCGGTCGACCGCTCCCGCACCGCCGCGGAAGCCGCCGGCATCACCGTCAGCACCGACCGGCCGAGTGGGCTGGAAGTGCTGGGCGACGAGACCTTGCTCGTCACCGCCCTGTCCAACCTGGTCGAGAACGCGATCAACTACTCACCGCGCGGTTCGCACGTCTCGGTGAGCCGGTCGCTGCGCGGCGAACATGTCGCGATGGCGGTCACCGACCGCGGTATCGGCATCGCCAAGGAAGACCAGGAGCGGGTGTTCGAGCGATTCTTCCGCTCGGACAAGGCGCGCTCGCGCGCCACCGGCGGTACCGGGCTCGGGCTGGCTATCGTCAAGCACGTGGCCGCCAACCACAACGGTGAGATCACCCTGTGGAGCAAGCTGGGCACCGGTTCGACGTTCACCTTGCGTATCCCCGCTCACCTCGAGACCGACGGCGACGAAGAGCCCGAGGTGAGCACGAGAGAAATCAGCCCGCGTCCCACAGGGCCGGGCCGACCCAATGGTGTGGAGGCACGCAGATGACGAGTGTTCTGATCGTCGAGGATGAGGAGTCGCTGGCCGATCCGCTCGCGTTCCTGCTGCGCAAGGAAGGCTTCGAGGTCACCGTGGTCGGCGACGGGCCGTCCGCGCTCGCCGAATTCGACCGCTCCGGCGCCGATATCGTGCTGCTGGACCTGATGCTGCCCGGCATGAGCGGCACCGACGTGTGCAAGCAGCTGCGTACTCGCAGCGGCGTGCCGGTCATCATGGTGACCGCCCGCGACAGCGAGATCGACAAGGTGGTCGGCCTGGAACTGGGCGCCGACGACTACGTCACCAAGCCGTACTCGGCGCGGGAACTGATCGCGCGCATCCGCGCGGTGCTGCGCCGCGGCGCGGGTGACGAACTCGACAGCGGCAGCGAGACCGGCGTGCTGGAGGCGGGACCGGTCCGGATGGACGTGGATCGGCACACGGTGCTGGTCAACGGCAAGCCGGTCACCTTGCCGCTCAAGGAATTCGACCTGCTGGAATATCTGCTGCGCAACTCCGGCCGGGTGCTGACCCGCGGCCAGCTGATCGACCGCGTCTGGGGCGCCGACTACGTCGGCGACACCAAGACGCTGGATGTGCACGTCAAGCGGCTGCGGTCGAAGATCGAAGCGGATCCGGCCAAGCCGGAGCACCTGGTCACCGTGCGCGGGCTGGGCTACAAACTCGAGGCGTGACGCAAGGTCCTTCGCTCCGCGCTTCGGGGCGGAGCGAAGGACCTTCCCCTGCTACGGCAGGTAGGTCCAGGTCGGACCGACGCCCGGCACCTCGATCACCCGCAGGCTGATCCAGCCCAGGTCGTCTTCCTGCATGCACTCGTAGATCGGCACGTCGGCGTTGTTGCCGCGGCAGGCGATCGTGCGGCTGGTGCCGTAGGGGCTCATGATCAGGTGCTTGCCCTGCTTGCTGGCCTCCAGGGCGGCAGGGGTGTTGGCCGGCACGAATTCCGCGGTGAAATCGGCGTACTTGGCCGGATCACCGTTCGGTTCCGCGTGCGCGACGCCGGTCAGCGAGAGGGTCGTGCCGAGGGCAAGGGTGGCGAGTGCGAACGCTTTCTTCATGGTCAGCCATCCAACCGCAAACAGGTGAAGCCCGCATGGCGAGCAGGTGGCCGCGGGAATTATTAACCGATTCCTGAGCTGCTGCCCGGTGCGCCCGCGAACCAGGTCAGACCGGTTCGGCGTGCCGCCGTGCGTGCACCGTGGCCGGATGGACCGCGACCAGCCCGAGCCCCTGACGCCGCTTGCAGTGCCGGGCCAGCTCGGCGTACGCCGGTTCGCCCAGCAACTCCTTCAGCTCCGGTGCGTAGGACTGCCACACCGGCTTGCTGCCCACATGCGCGTCCGGCGAACCCGAGCAGTACCAGTCCAGGTCCTCCCCGCCGGAACCCCAACCGCGGCGGTCGTATTCGGTGATCGCGGTGCGCAGGATCTGCACACCGTCGGGCCGGTCCACCCACTCCTGGGTGCGCCGGATCGGCAGTTGCCAGCAGACATCGGGTTTCACCGTGTGCGGCTCCAGGCCGCGGCGCAGCGCCATGGTGTGCAGCGAGCAGCCCACGCCGCCCGCGAAGCCGGGACGGTTCAGGAAGATGCAGGCGCCGTCGAAGCGCCGAGTGCGCAGGGCGGGCTCGTCCTCGAGTTCGTCGAGTTCGAGATAGCCCTTCTTGGTGACCTTGCCGCCGGCATTGGTGGCCTCGCCCATCAGCTGCCAGTCGGCGGGTGTGAGCAGTTTCACAGCCGACTTCAATCGCTGCTGGTCGTCGTCATCGGAGAGGAAGGCGCCGTGGGAACAGCAGCCGTCGTTCGGGCGCTCGGCGATGATGCCCTGACAAGCCGGGGTCCCGAAGACGCACGTCCACCGCGACAGCAGCCAGGTCAGGTCCGCCGCGATCAAGTGCTCATCGTTTGCTGGGTCGACGAATTCGATCCACTCGCGCGGGAAATCGAGATCGACCTCCGGGCTGGGATCCATTTTTCCCACTGGTCGAGGCTGTAGGGAAGCGTTAGCGGATGCACCTTCCGTCACACCTCGAAACGCTAACAGGCCCGGTGCCCCCGCTGTAGCGCAGTACTGCATCACACCGCTCGATCCGCAGCGCGCGGTCGCGCTCAGCCGCCGTCTGCGGGCGCTGAGCTCACGGCGTGGGCGAACCCAGTACCGTGTTCATGTGCGGCTCGGTGTGCTCGATGTGGGATCCAATACCGTCCACCTGCTGGTGGTGGACGCGCACCGTGGTGGCCACCCCATGCCCATGAGCTCGACGAAGGCGACGTTGCGCCTGTCGGAGAACATCGACGACGCGGGCCGGATCACCGTCCAGGGGGCTGGGCGCCTGATCGCCACTGTGGCCGAATTCGCCAGCATCGCCGAGACATCCGGGTGTGTCGAGCTGATGCCGTTCGCCACCTCCGCGCTGCGCGAAGCCACCAACTCCGAAGAGGTGCTGGCCCGGGTCCGGACCGAAACCGGCGTCGATCTGCAAGTCCTGTCCGGTGTGGACGAGGCCCGGCTCACGTTCCTGGCGGTGCGCCGCTGGTACGGCTGGAGCGCCGGCCGGATCTTGAACCTGGATATCGGCGGCGGGTCCCTGGAAATGAGCAACGGCGGCGACGAGGCGCCCGATGTCTCGCTTTCGCTGCAACTCGGCGCCGGTCGTCTGACCAGGGATTGGCTGCGCGAAGACCCGCCGGGCAAGCGCCGCATCGCGGTGCTGCGAGATTGGCTCGAGGCCGAACTGGTCGCGCCCTCGAAACAGCTGCTCGAAGTCGGTAAGCCGGATCTCGCGGTCGGCACCTCCAAGACTTTCCGCTCCCTGGCCAGGCTGACCGGAGCGGCACCCTCTGCCGCGGGACTGCGCGTGCGTCGTACACTCACCGCTTCAGGTCTGCGGCAACTGATCGCGTTCATCTCGCGGATGACGGCCGCGGACCGTGCAGAATTGGAAGGCGTAAGTTCCGATCGGTCACGGCAATTGGTGGCTGGCGCATTGGTCGCGGAGGCGAGTATGCGTGCACTATCGCTGGAATCACTCGAGATTTGTCCGTGGGCGCTGCGGGAAGGACTCATCCTGCGCAAACTGGATACCGATATGAACGGCGGACCCAAGGCGACGCACCTGCCATCGGCGGGCGGTGCCGTGCTGCCCGGTCCGTTCGCGGCGCCGGATTCGACCGAAGTGGTGTCGTCATGACTGATGAATCCAAACAGCTATCCGTCGCGGAACTGCTCGCGCGCAACGGCCAGGGCAGCTCCGGTTCCGGCGGCGGTGGCCGGCGCCGGCGCGGCGGCCGCGGGATCTCCGTAGCCGAGCTCAGCGGTGACATCCCGGTGGTCGGCGGCCGAGGCAGTCACGCCGCCCCCGATCCCGAGCCCGAGACGCCCGAACCGGCCGCGTACGAAGCACCCTACGAACCCGCGCCCTTCGAGCCACCGGCCTACGACCCCGCGCCTTACGCACCCGCCGCCTACGAACCGCCCCAGTTCGATCCCGTTGCGCCGGAACCGGTTTCCTACAGTCCGCCGGTCCCCGAGCCGGAGCTGCCGAATTATTCGCCGATGTCGGGGCCGATCGCGCGCTATGACCCGCTGGGGGATATCGGCGATCCGATCGGCCGGTACCAGCCGCCGTCGGCCGAATACCAGGCTCCGGACTACCAGCCCCCGGTGCCCGAGTACCCCGCGCCCGGCCGCGCCGACCCGGGCATGCCGGGCCGGGAAACTCCGCCCGCCTCGACCTCCCGGCACAGCGCGCCCGCCGACCCCGACCCGTACGCCCCGAACCCGTATCAACAGGCCCCGGATCCGTACGCCCCCGCCCCGAATCCCTACCGCCAGCCCGATCCGCATGCTCCCGCGCCCGGTCCGTATGGCCAAGCGCCGGATTCGTATGGTCAAGCACCGGATTCGTATGGCCAAGCGCCCGATCCGTACGGCCGGGCACCGAATCCGTATGGTCAAGCGCCCGATCCGTACGGCCAAGCGCCTGATCCGTACGGCCAAGGACCTGATCCGTCCGGCGCGGCATCCGGTCGTTACGGCCAAGGACCTGCGTCGTCCGGCCAAGTCTCCGATCGTTACGGCCAAAGTCCTGATCCGTCCGGCGGGGCATCCGGTCGTTACGGCCAAGGACCTGCGTCGTCCGGCCAAGTCTCCGATCGTTATGGCCAGGCATCAGATCCGTTGGGCCAGGCATCCGGTCGTTATGGCCAAGCCCCCGATCCGGCCGGCCAAACCCTCGACCCGTACGGCCGAGCCCCGGATCCCTACGCCTACCTGCCCCCCGATTCGCCGGCCGCCGATCCGCTGCCGCCGGTGGGGTCCGGTCGCACCGGCCGCCGCCGCAGGCGCGCCGATCCCGACGACGCGACCGATGTCGGTCCGCCCCTGCACGACGCGGAAACGTCTCATCCGCAACCGCCGCCCGCGCGCAACGGCCGCGCGGCCCGTCGCCGTGCGCAGGCCGAGGAGGTGGACACCGGCGCCTGGTCGCCGCAGAACGACGAGGTGGATACCGGTGGCTGGTCCCCGAACGCCGAGGATGTCGACACCGGTGGCTGGTCGCCGAACGGCGAGGATGTCGACACCGGTGGCTGGTCGCCGCGGGACGAGGATTCCGCGCCCCTGCCGCTGACTCCGCTCCCCGCGCCGCCTGAGCAGCGCCGCGCCGCGCGCCGGGACAGCGGCCTGCCGGCCTGGTCGGCGCGCAGACGCAAACCGGCTTCGGACGACGCACCGGAATCCGGTGGCATCCCGACGTCCGCGTGGTCGCTGGCCAGCCAGGACCAACAGCTGGTCTCGGGTTCCACGGTGGCCGGCGACCTGCTGCGCGACGGGGTCGAGCGCGCCGAACGGCGCGAGGCCGAGCGCGAGAACGCCGGCCGGGGGCGGCGTGGCCGTGCCAAGCGCAAGGCCGAACGCGAGTTCGACCTCGATGACGGCTACACCGATGTGCACGACGACTTCGACGAGGACGACGAAGACGACGAGCACACCGGCGGTTTCGCCGCGCGCCTGGCCGCCGGGCGGGACCGGCTCTTCCGCCGGGGAGCCGAGAGGGACAACGAGGACGACGAGGACGACGCGGAGCACACCGGTGGTCTCGCGGCCCGTGCGTCCCGATCGTCGCGGCGCACCGAACACGACGCGAACCGCCGCCAGTGGGTCATCCTGGGCAGCCAGAGCACCGGTGCGGCGATCGCGGGAATGTTGCTGTTCAAGGGTTTCGAGCGCATGTGGGAGATGCTTCCGTGGGTCGCGCTGGCGCTGGCGATGATCGTGATCCTCGGGCTGGTGGCGCTGGTGCGTATTCTGCGCCGCACCGACGACATCCTGAGCACGGTGATCGCCGTGGTTGTGGGCATCTTCGTCACGCTGGGACCGCTAGCCTTTCTTCTCAGTACCAACTGAGACAGCGGTGCGGGGAACACCGCAATCGGATACAGGAGTCGCTGTGGGGCAAATCGGGCAGGCGGACGACACAGAAGCGAGCGAAGTGCGGGACGGGGCTCGCGATACCGAGCAGGCCGGGTCTGGGTCGGTGGGTGAGCACGGCCCACCCGGGCGGGGCATTCAGGTGGGGCTGTCCACGGCCTCGGTGTATCCGCAGAACACCGAGGCGGCATTCCGCTACGCGGCCGAAATCGGTTACGACGGTGTGGAGTTGATGGTGTGGGCGGAGCCCGCCAGTCAGAGCCTGGCCATCGTGCAGTCCTACATGCGCAAATACGACGTGCCGGTGCTGGCCGTGCACGCGCCCTGTTTGCTTATCTCACAACGGGTTTGGGGTTCGGATCCGGTCGCGAAGCTGGAGCGCAGTGTGCGCGCCGCCGAGGCGCTGGGCGCGAGCAGCGTCGTGGTGCATCCGCCGTTCCGCTGGCAGCGCCGGTACGCCGAAGGTTTCGCCGAGCAGGTGGCCGAACTCGAGGAGCACAGCCCCGTCATCGTCGCGGTGGAGAACATGTTCCCGATGCGCGCCGACACGCTGTTCGGCCGCGGGTCGAGTGCCGCCAAGCGGCTGGAGCGGCGCGGCGGACCGGGTTGGGGCCTCACGGCTTTCAGTCCGTCCTACGACCCGACCGACACCGGATTCCGGCACTACACCCTGGATCTGTCGCATACCGCGACCGCGGGCACCGACCCGCTGGCACTGGCCTCCCGCATGGGTTCCGGACTGGCACACCTGCATCTGGCCGACGGCCGCGGCGCCGCGCACGACGAGCACCTGGTCCCCGGCGACGGCACCCAGCCGTGTGCCGAGGTCTGCGCCATGCTGGTGCGGTCCGGCTTCTCCGGCCACGCGGTCGCCGAGATCAACACCCAGAACGCGCGCACCACCGCCGAACGCGCCGCGATGCTGCGCCGCACCCTGGCCTTCGCCCGGGTCCATCTCAACGGTCTGGCGCCCGCGGCCGCGTCGGCCCATCCGCGCGCCGACCTGATCTGAGGCGGCAGTCCGTTCCGATCCGGAATAGCACCGGCGATTCCGCTCGTTCTACGCTGTACGAATGCCGCGCGGTGACGCGGCCTACGGACGACAGGAGTGACGATGCCGGAGCTGACCGCCGAATTGGCCGGGGACAGGCGGGAGGCGGAGCCGATGGAGCAAACGGGCGCCGCGCCCTTCAGCCGGGTGTGCGCCCTGACCGAGCTCGGCGCGCCCGGCCGCTACGCGGGTGTCATCGACAAGATCTGGACCATCGGCAAGAAGGTGCACGGCGGCACCATGGTGGCCGGCAGCGCCGCCGCGGCCACCACCTTCCTGCGCGGTACCGATCCGGCGCTGGCCGAGATGTCCCCGATCTCGGCCAGTTCCGACTTCCTGGGCGCCCCGGAACCGGGCGAGGTCGAATACCAGGTGTCGATCCGCAAGGTCGGCCGCCAGATTTGCCTGGCCGACGCCGAATTGGTCCAGCACGGCCGCACCTGTGTGCGCACCGCCTTCACCTTCGGCCACATCGATGACATCGCGCCGCTCTACGCCTACGAACACAGCGATATGCCGGCCGAGCCGCCCGCCGACGCGCTCGGCTACGGCCCCGATTCGCCGATGGGCAGCATCGTGCACGTCGGCCAGGGCGCCCAGGTCTTCATCGATCGCGAGTGGGCCCGCTTCCTCGACGGCAAGCAGGGTGAACCGCGGCTGCGGCTGTGGATGCGCCCGTTCGACGGCGACCAGGCCGATCCCGACGTGGCGATGTACTTCGCCATGATGGCGGCCGATATGAGCCCGCCGGTCCCGATGAATCTGGGCCACTTCGGCTGGGCGCCGACCGTTCAGATGACCACCTACCTGCGGCGCAGGCCCGCGCCGGGCTGGCTGCGCGTCATCGCCACCAGTCAGGAGGTCGGCGGCCGCATGTTCGACGAGGATCAGCTGATCCTCGACTCCACCGGAGCCGTTGTCGCGCAGAGCCGTCAGCTGGCGTTGATGCCCCTTCCCCGCTGATTCGTCCCACGACAGCCCGCGATTAGGGTCTAGGCCCATGACGAGAATTGCGGTGATCGGTGGAGGCCGGATCGGGGAGGCGTTGATCGCTGGTTTGCTCGAGTCCGGGCGGGCGGGCAAGGACCTGGTCGTGGTGGAGACCCACATGGATCGGGCCGAACTGATCGCGAGCCGGTTCGGCGTGCGGGTCACGCACTCGGTGGCGGACGCGGCGGTCGGGGCGGATCTGCTGGTGATCGCCGTCAAGCCCGGTGACGTCGACGGCGTGCTGACCCAGCTGGGTAAGGCCGATCTCAACGGCGGCGACAAGGACCAGGTGCTGGTGTCCCTGGCCGCCGGCGTACCGACCGCGCGGCTGGAGGCCAAGCTGCCCGCGGGCTTCCCCGTGGTGCGCGTAATGCCCAATACCCCGATGCTGGTGGGCCAGGGCATGAGCGTGCTCGCTCCGGGCCGTTACGCGCGGGCCGAGCAACTCGAGCTGGTGACCGATGTGCTGGCTTCGGTCGGCAAGGTCGCGACCGTAACCGAATCGCAGATGGACGCCGTCACCGCGGTCTCCGGTTCCGGGCCCGCCTACTTCTTCCTGGTCGTCGAGGCCATGGTGGACGCGGGCGTCGGCCTCGGCCTGACTCGCGCGGTGGCCACCCAGCTGGTGGTGCAGACCATGGTCGGCGCGGCCGCCCTGCTCGACGAGTCCGGCCAGAGCCCCGAGGAGCTGCGCGCCGCGGTCACCTCTCCGGCGGGCACCACCGCCGCCGCCCTGCGTGAACTGGAGCGCGGGGGCGTCCGCTCGGCGTTTCTGGAGGCCTTGCACGCGGCCAAGGAGCGCTCGGCCGAGCAGGGCAGCGGCGACGGCAACTCCGCGAATTAACGCCACGCGTCTTCCGGGTGTCCGGTGGACTCCCAGCGTATGACGCTGATTTCTCACACCCGTCGCAGTAATCCCACTGGCACCGCTAAGCTTCAAGGAGCACGTGCGTGTCTGTTCCGCCGGTGGGGAAGCCGGTGGCGCGGACGTGCCGGAGGTCAATGGTGCAATGATGTCTAACAAGATATCTACGAATAGCTCGGGCTCGTCACCAGGTTCGTCAGGTCCTTCGGGCAGCAGATCGAGTGCGGGGCAACCCCTGCTCGGTGGCGGCACGCAGTTCCTGACGGTTGCCGAGGTAGCGAACTTGATGCGGGTGTCGAAAATGACGGTCTACCGCTTGGTGCACTCGGGTGAACTACCCGCGGTGCGGGTGGGCCGGTCGTTCCGAGTGCATGCCAAAGCGGTGCACGACTATTTGGAGACGTCCTACTTCGACGCCGGTTGACAGTGGTTTTCTCGCACTGATGGTGTCCAGGTAGAAGGCGGTTTCATAGCTGGCCGGGTGCCCCGGTAGGATGAACCCTCGGTTCGTGTTCGCCTGCCGGCGGCACCGCTTCGTGGTGTCCGGTGTCTGCTGGCGGCGCGAGCGCTGAAGTAAGGCGTACGTGACTGGCGTGCGCGCCGAGTACTAAAGAGAACGCGAGGAAACCCTATGGGTTCTGTGATCAAGAAGCGCCGCAAGCGCATGTCGAAGAAGAAGCACCGCAAGCTGCTTCGTCGCACGCGTGTCCAGCGGCGCAAACTCGGCAAGTGAGCGACTGCCGGGCCTGACCGGTCCGGCTGGGCGCCCCTGCCAGCGCAAGTAGTCGACGAGCCCGTCACCCTAGTGGTGGCGGGCTCGTTGTTTGGTCGAATGCCGAAATCTTGTAGGCGGTGACAGAAATCATCGTTATAAGCAGGTAAACACCCTCGGTGTCTCGGACGGTAGCGGCTACCCTGGAACCGCACGCAATTCAACTGGGGGGCCTGGTAGGTGGGAACCGGCGCAGTGGGATCTGAAGTACGAGACGGTAATTCGCCCAAGGTGGTGCTCGTGACGGGTGCCAGCCGCTTCTTCGGCGGCAATGTGGTGGCCGAACTCGCACAGGATCCCTCGGTCGAGCGCATCCTCGCCGTCGACACCATGACGCCCAGCCGAGAATTGCAGCGCCGCATGGGCCGCGCCGAACTCGTGCGCGCCGATATCCGAAATCCCTTGATCCGCAAGGTGATCGATCGCAACGAGGTCGACACGGTGGTGCATGCCGCGATGCTGACCCGGCCACCGGCGGGCAGTACTCGCGCGGTGATGAAGGACCACAACGTGCTCGGCGCCATGCAGCTGCTCGCGGTCTGCCAGAAAGTGCCCTCGGTGCGCCGGGTGGTGGTGCGCTCCAGTTCGGCGGTGTACGGCTGCAGTCCGAAGGACCCGGCGAAATTCACCGAGGAAATGAGCGCACGCACGCCGCCGAAAGGCGGATTCGCGCGCGACTTGATCGAAATCGAAGGATTTGTGCGGGGTCTCGCGCGTCGTCGCCCCGATATTTCCACGTCCATTTTGCGGTTCGCGCCGATCGTCGGTCCGCGGTTGGCCGGGCGGGCGGTGCAATATGTGCGTTCGCCGGTGGCGCCGACGGTTTTCGGGCGGGACGCGCGCATGCAGCTGCTGCACGAGCAAGACGCCGTAGCCGCGCTGGCGCAGGCGGCCCGGATGGCACCCGGCGGCACGTTCAACATCGCTGGTGACGGTGCGCTGGCGCTGTCCCAGGCGGTACGGCGGGCCGGCCGGCTCGAGCTGCCGCTGCCGTTCCTGGTGTTCCGCACCGCGGGACGAGCGCTGATGGCCCCGGTGATGCGGGAATTCAGCGGTGAACAACTCGACTATTTTCATTTCGGTTGTGGCCTGGACACCACGCGCATGCGCACAGAGCTCGAATTCGTGCCGCGCTGGACTACTGTGCAGGCCTTCGACGACTTTATTGGGGGCGCAGCGTCGCGACCCGTCTTCGATCCAGCGTGGATCGATGCCGCAGAAAAGAAACTGCTCGGCCTGCTCGGGGCCGGTACGGGAGCACAGTCATGAACCACGTAGCGAAAGTCATCCCACTCCACGATTCCAACATCGAGGCGCGCCCGCGGGCGACGGCCCGTCGCTGGCCGGAACCGGGCCGATCGGCGCCGAACCAGGTGACTTCGCTGACCGAACGTCTCGCTGCGGCCGAACCGCCGCAGTCGCAGTCGCTGACCGATCTGGTGCGGAGCACGCTGGGTACCGGGATCAGCCGCACCGCGGACTTCGCGCGCCGCCGGCTCACCGGCGATTACCAGGTCGACGAGTTCGGTTTCGACGAGCACCTGCTGGAATCGGTGATCCTGCCCGCCCTGCGGCCGATGTCGGATTTGTGGTTCCGGGTCCAGGTCAACGGGATCGAGAACATCCCCGAGGTGGGCGGCGCGCTGCTGGTCGCCAACCACGCCGGCACCGTGCCGCTGGACGGGCTGATGCTGCAACTGGCGATCCACGATCACCACGTCAAGCAGCGCGCGCTGCGCCTGCTCGCCGCCGACCTCATCTTCGAACTGCCAATGCTCGGCGTCCTGGCCCGCAAGGCCGGCCACACCCTGGCCTGCCGGGAAGACGCCGAAAGGCTGTTGCGCACCGGCGAATTGACCGGTGTCTTCCCCGAGGGCTTCAAGGGCATCGGCAAGCACTACTCCGACCGCTACAAGCTGCAGCGTTTCGGCCGCGGCGGTTTCGTCGCCGCGGCCGTGCGCACCGGCGCCCCGATCATTCCGGTCTCGATCGTCGGTTCGGAGGAGATCTACCCGAAGATCGCCGACCTCAAGCCTCTGGCCCGCCTGCTCGGCCTCCCGTACTTCCCGGTCACCCCGCTGTTCCCGCACCTCGGTGTGCTCGGCGCGGTACCCCTGCCCTCCAAGTGGTACATCGAATTCGGCGAACCCATCCCCACCACCGGCTACGACGCCGAGGCCGCCGACGACCCGATGACCATGTTCGAGGTCACCGACCAGGTCCGCGAAACAATCCAAAGCACCCTCTACAAACTCCTCACCAAACGCCGCAACCCCTTCACGGGCTGACCCGATCAGCCGCGCGGTCGCCCACCACGCAACCGAATCCCGCTGTAGCCGAGCGAACTCGACGTCACGGCATCCCAGAAGTCCCACAGCGTCGGTAGCACCCGCAGTTGAATTCCGGCTCGCTCATGCAGGTCGAGGAGATCACCGACCCGCTGAGCGGGCCCCAGCGGCTCCACGGGCACGGTCGCGACGTGGGCGTGGGGTACCGGATCGCCGAACGGCTCGAACGCAGCCGCGGGCAGGCGGTAGGCGAACAGTTCGACGGTGCGCAACGCCGTCAGCCAGCGATATTCGATGGCGTGCACCCGATCTCCGCTGCCCGCGCCGATGATCCGGTCGCGATCAGCGGCGGTCGAGTCGGGAACGACCCACGCCATGGCACGCGGGCAATTGCGCGGAAACCAGTAGTCGGGCGCTCGTGCGCGGTCCACGGCCCACACGTATGCCTCGGGCTGCCGGGCGGTCGGTGCGACGTGGGGGACGAACCGGGTAATCGTGGGATCTTCGGAGAAGTGCAGAACTTCACCCGGCTCGGGATACATACCGACATCGCTATCACAGCAGCCGACGCATTTCCGTCCGTAGAGTGCCGACGGGTCAGCTTGCTACCGAAAAGCATTGCTCCACAAGCAATTTGGAAAATGTCCGCAAGCTACGGATATCAGCTCTCGCGGCGGCGGGTGATGGCGGCGGCGACGGCTCCGCCGGCCGCACCGAGAGCCAGTGCTGTCGGCACGCCGATCTTGGCCGCTTTGCGGCCGGTGCGGAAGTCGCGGATTTCCCAGCCGCGGTTCTTGGCGACCTCGCGCAGGTCGGAGTCGGGGTTGATGGCGACGGCGGTGCCGACCAGGGACAGCATGGGGACGTCGTTGTGGCTGTCGGAGTAGGCGGTGCAGCGTTTGAGGTTCAGGCCTTCGCGGATTGCCAAGGTGCGGACCGCGTGTGCTTTGCCGAGGCCGTGCAGGATGTCGCCGACCAGGCGGCCGGTGAATTTGCCGTCGACGCTTTCCGCGACGGTGCCGAGCGCGCCGGTGAGCCCGAGGCGTTTGGCGATGACCTGCGCCAGCTCCACCGGCGTCGCCGTGACCAGCCACACCTGCTGGCCCGCGTCCAGGTGCATCTGGGCCAGCGCGCGCGTGCCCGGCCAGATCTTGTCGGCGATGATCTCGTCGTAGATTTCCTCACCGAGCGCGGCGAGTTCGGCGGTGGGCCGACCGGCGATGAACGCGAGCGCTTTCTCCCGGCCGGAGAGCATATCGGCGCTGTTCTCCTTGCCGGTGACCCGGAATTTCACCTGCTTCCAGGCGACATCGACCAGGTCGGAGGTCTTGAAGTATTTCCGGGCGGCCAGCCCGCGGGCGAAATGCACGATGGACGCGCCCTGCACCATGGTGTTGTCCACGTCGAAGAACGCGGCGGCGGTGAGATCCCGCGGCACCTCGGGCTCTTCGGTCTCGGCGGCGAGCTCCGCGTCGTGCAGCGTGAGGGCGGCGTCGGCGCTGGCTTCACCGGCCAGATTGGCGCGCACTTCTTCCTCGCTCGGCCCGAACGGGCTGCGCGGCAGGCGGGTGAGCTGATCGTGCAGGCTCTGCCCGAGACGACCCTGATTCCATCTGACCGGGAATTCGCCGAAGCGCCCCGCGATGAATCCGGTCCTTTCGGCCTTCTCTCGTTCCGGCACCAGTACCTCCGCCCGTAGCGCGAACCAGGTCCACCCTAACCGGCGGCGGGGATCGGGACCGGAAGGTACGCAGGCGCGGTGTGAGCTCAGCGCCCGCAGAAGGGCCTGGGTAACCAGGTGGGGCGTCGCGAGCACCGCGAATTGGACGAAGCTTTAATGAACGCCATGACCAATCCCACACATTCGGTGACTTTGCTGACGCGGGCGGGCTGTGGCCTGTGTGGCGTGGCTCTCGAGCAACTGCGTCGGATTTGCGGCGAATTCGGTATCGAACCGCAGACGCTGGATGTCGACGAAGCCGCCGCCACCGACCCTGGCCTGCGCGCGGAGTACGGGGACCGGCTGCCGGTGGTGCTGCTCGACGGCCGGGAACACAGCTATTTCGACGTCGATGAAACCCGGCTGAGGGCCGATTTGACTCGCTGAGCCGAAGCTGTTCGGCCCGATTTTGGACGCTTGCCTGGTCGCAGCGGAAAATGAGGCCAATTTCACCGACTTTGTGAAGGGCTGCACAAGCAGTTACGGTGGTGGCACGCGACCCGCTTGCCGAGGCTGCGGAAGCGCCCCCTGAAATCCGACACTTCGACCATGGCACCGGACCGCCCCGGGCCAGAGGACGAGCGAAACCGGACCTCGAGCAGTCCGGAACCGAGGAGCCGACACGTGACAGAGCAGCATGAGGCGCCGGGCGGCGTCTCCGGCAGGGCTCTGCAGAAGGTGTCCACGAAGGACATCCCACAAGCCACCGTAGCGCGGTTGGCTACCTACCTCCGGGTCCTCGCCATGTTGGCCGACGACGGAGTACTCATCGTATCGAGTGAGGAACTCGCTGTCGCGGCGGGTGTCAATTCCGCCAAGTTGCGCAAGGATCTCTCGTTCCTCGGGCCCAACGGCGTACGGGGTGTCGGCTATGACGTGGCCAAGTTGCGCACCAGGATCGAAGATGTGCTCGGACTCTCCGGAGGACATCGCGTGGTGCTCGTCGGCGCCGGAAACCTGGGCCGGGCCCTGGTCGGCTACGGCGGGTTCAAGCGGCGTGGCTTCACCGTGGTCGGCGTCTTCGATCACGACCCGCAGGTGATCGGGCTGACGGTCGCCGGACTGAAGGTCCGCGATGTCGCCGAATTGCCCACCGCCGTCGCGCAACTGGAGCCGACCATCGCGGTCATCACCGTGCCCGACGCGGCCGCCCAGGACGTGTGCGACCTGCTGGTCGCGGCCGGGCTGCAATCCATTCTCAGCTTCTCCCCGTCGGTGCTGTCGGCCCCGGAATCGGTGGAGGTTCGCCGGGTCGATCTCGCGGTGGAGATGCAGATGCTCTCCTTCGAACGCACCCGCAACCTCGAGTCCGACACCGCGGCGGAGGCAGCGGCCCTGCCCGTGGCGCACGCCGGATCGGGCCGGATCGCCCGTCGCGTGCCGCCCGCCGCGCACCGGGCCATCGAACACACGAAGTCCTCGCATCAGGCAACGGAGCCGCCCCGACCGGAGGTCCAAGGCGGACCGCGCCGCAGCCTGGGGGGTGTGGGGGTAGCCCCCACTGGAGACAGCAAGGGATCGGTGGTTACCCCGTGAGTGAGCGCAGCGAACGAACCATGTGCCAGCGTGCGACGCGCACGCCGGAGCCGAGCGTTAGCGAGGCGCAGGCGTGAGCGTTCTTCTTGTCGGCATTTCGCACCGGAGTGCACCGGTCTCCGTCTTGGAGAAGGTGGCGATCACCGACGCCGACCGGCCCAAGCTGATCGACCGCATGCTGGAATCCAGCCATGTCTCCGAGGCGATGATCGTCTCCACCTGCAACCGGGTGGAGATCTACGCGGTGGTCGACGCCTTCCACGGTGGTCTCGCCGAGGTCGGCGAACTGCTCACCAAGCATTCGGGCATGCCGCTGCCGGATCTGACCAAGCACGCCTATGTCCGCTACAGCGAGGCCGCCGCCGAGCATCTGTTCGCGGTGGCCAGCGGGCTGGATTCGATGGTGATCGGCGAGCAGCAGGTGCTCAGCCAGATCCGCAGCGCCTACGCCACCGCCGACGCGCAGCAGGCCGTCGGCCGCACGCTGCACGAACTCGCGCAGCACGCGCTGCGGGTCGGCAAGCGGGTGCATTCGGAGACCGGGATCGACCGGGCCGGCGCGTCCGTGGTGTCGGTGGCCTTGGACCGGGCGCAGCAGGTGCTGGGCTCGATCGCGGGCCGCACCGCCGTCGTGGTCGGTGCGGGCGCGATGGGAAGCCTTGCGGTAGCGCATCTTTCGCGGGCCGGCATCGGCCGGATCATTGTGGTGAACCGCACCGTGGACCGCGCGCAGCGGCTCGCCGACACCGCGGGTACCTACGGCGTCGAGTCCAGTGCGCTGGAACTTTCCCGGTTGACCGAGGCGATGGCCGCGGCCGATGTCGTGATCACCTGTACCGGCGCGGTCGGCGCCGTGGTGACGCTCGCGGATACGCACCGGGCGCTGGCCGACCGCGATCGGGCCGCCGCTTCGGCTCGTCCGCTGGTGTTCTGCGATCTCGGACTGCCTCGCGATGTGGAGCACGCGGTGGCGGGGCTGCCGGATGTGACGGTCATCGATATCGAGACGCTGCAGCGTGATCCGGCCGCCGGTGCGGCCGCCGACGACACCGCCGCCGCGCGTTCGATCGTCGCCGACGAACTCGCCAAGTACCTCGCGGGCCAGCGTATGGCCGAGGTCACCCCGACGGTCGCGGCGCTGCGTCAGCGCGCGGCCGAGGTGGTGGAAGCCGAACTGCTGCGGCTGGATTCGCGCCTGCCTTCGCTGGCCGATCCGGAACGCGACGAGGTGGCGCGCACGGTGCGCCGGGTGGTCGACAAGTTGCTACACGCGCCGACGGTGCGGGTCAAGCAGTTGGCGTCCACGCCCGGCGGAGACAGCTACGCCGAAGCGCTGCGCGAACTGTTCGAACTCAAACCCGGTGCGGCACAGGCCGTCGCGGCGCCGATGGAGATCTCCGCGCTGGCCGGTGAACCGAGTCTGGCCGACGACTTCACGGCCGGGCATCTCGGTGACGAGGAGGCCCAGGCATGACCGCGTCCACCAATTCCAGGCCGACCGATGCCAGGCCCACCAATTCCAGCGGCTCCGCCGCCATGGCTCAGGAAATCGAGGGCAACGTGACAACCCGCGGCACTTGGCGTATCGGCACCCGGGGCAGCCTGCTGGCGCTGACCCAGTCCGGCACTGTGCGCGACGCGCTCATCGCCGCCGGACACGACGCCGAACTAGTGGTGGTGAAGACGCCCGGCGATCTGTCGTCGGATCCGGTCGCCAAGATCGGCGTCGGCGTCTTCACCTCGGCCCTGCGCGACGAGCTGGCCGCCGGGACCATCGACATCGCGGTGCACTCCTACAAAGACCTGCCCACCGCGCCGGACCCGCGTTTCACCATCGCCGCCATCCCGCTCCGCGAGGATCCGCGCGACGCGCTGGTGGCCCGGGACGGACTGGTGCTCGGTGAACTGCCCGCCGGTTCGCGCGTCGGCACCTCCGCGCCGCGGCGTGCCGCGCAGCTGCGGGCGCTGGGCCTCGGCCTGAACATCGTGCCGTTGCGCGGCAACCTCGACACCCGTCTGCGCAAGGTCGCCGAGGGCGAACTCGACGCGGTGGTCGTCGCCCGGGCCGGCCTGGCCCGGATCGAACGCACCGACGCGGTGACCGAGGCGCTGGAACCCGTGCAGATGCTGCCCGCGCCCGCCCAGGGTGCGCTCGCGGTCGAGTGCCGCAGCTCGGACACCGCCCTGATCGAGGTGCTGACCAGGCTCGACGATGCCGCCACCCGCGCGGCGATCACCGCCGAGCGCGCACTGCTTGCCGAACTGGAGGCCGGTTGCACGGCCCCGATCGGCGCGCTCGCCGAGGTCGTCGAATCACTCGACGACGACGGCCGGATCGTCGACGAACTTTCGCTACGCGCGTGCGCGGCCGCCATCGACGGGTCCGATGTCATCCGGGCCTCGAGCGTCGGTTCGCCGGAGAACGCCGCTGAGATCGGCCGCGCGCTGGCCCGTGAATTGCTGGAGCTCGGTGCCCGCGAGCTGCTCAGCACCCCCGAACCGGCGCCCGGTTCATCCTCAGATGCGGTGAGTTCGCCCGCAACAGACTTCGCCAACCCGAGCCCAATGGAGAACAGCCAATGAGCGAGCCCCGCGAGCGGATCAATGGCACAGCGCCTTCGGGCCTGCTGGAACTGAGCGTCAGCGAGGTGCAAGCATGAGCCGCGCTACCAAGAAGCAACCCGGCCGGATTCTCTTCGTGGGGTCGGGGCCCGGCGACCCGGCGTTGCTCACCGTGCGTGCGCGTGAGGTGCTGGGCCGCGCGACGCTGGCCTTCACCGACCCCGATGTCGACAAGGGCGTGCTCGCCCTCATCGGCAGCGCGGTCGAGGAGAACGAGGACGGCACCCGCCCGGTGGATGTGCGGCCCGCGCTCGGCGAGCCCGCCGAGGTCGCCAAGACGCTGATCGCCGAGGCCCGCAACGGCCACGACGTGGTCCGTGTCGTCGCGGGCGATCCGCTGACCACCGATTCGGTGATCACCGAGGTCAACACCGTCACCCGTTCGCACATGGTGTTCGAGGTGCTGCCCGGCCTGCCGAACGCCTCCGCGGTGCCCAGCTACGCCGGCATCGCGCTCGGCTCCGGCCACACCGAAGCCGACGTGCGCGGCGAGGTCGACTGGGCCGCGCTGGCCGCGGCGCCCGGCCCGCTGGTGCTGCACGCCACCTCCGGCCACCTCGCCGAAACCGCCAGTGCCCTGGTGGAACACGGTATGGCCTCGCAGACTCCGGTCGCGGTGACGGTGCGTGGCACCACTCGTCAGCAGCGCACCATCGAAGCGACTTTGGCCACCCTGAACAGCGCCGCCTCCGAACTCGTCGGCCCGCTGATCGTGACCATCGGCAAGGTCGTCGCCGCGCGTTCGAAGATGTCGTGGTGGGAATCGCGTGCCCTGTACGGCTGGACCGTGCTGGTGCCGCGCACCAAGGATCAGGCCGCCGAGATGAGCGAACGTCTCGTCACGCACGGCGCCATCCCGATGGAGGTGCCGACCATCGCGGTCGAGCCGCCGCGTAGCCCCGCCCAGATGGAACGCGCGGTCAAGGGTTTGGTCGACGGCCGCTACCAGTGGGTGGTGTTCACCTCCACCAACGCGGTGCGCGCGGTGTGGGAGAAGTTCGCCGAATTCGGTTTGGACGCACGCGCTTTCAGTGGTGTGAAGATCGCCTGTGTGGGTGAGGCCACCGCGGAGAAGGTGCGCTCGTTCGGCATCAATCCCGAACTGGTGCCGTCGGGGGAGCAGTCCTCCGAGGGTCTGCTCGCCGACTTCCCGCCCTACGACGACGTTTTCGATCCGGTCAACCGGGTGCTGCTGCCGCGCGCGGACATCGCGACGGAGACCCTGGCCGAGGGTCTGCGTGATCGCGGCTGGGAGATCGACGACGTCACCGCCTATCGCACGGTGCGTGCTTCGCCGCCGCCCGCCGAGACCCGCGAGATGATCAAGACCGGCGGGTTCGACGCGGTGCTGTTCACCTCCTCCTCGACGGTGCGCAACCTGGTCGGCATCGCGGGTAAGCCGCACGCCCGCACCATCGTGGCCTGCATCGGACCGAAGACCGCCGAGACGGCCATCGAATTCGGCTTGCGTGTGGATGTGCAGCCGGAGACGGCGCAGGTCGGCCCGCTGGTCGAGGCGCTGGCCGAGCACGCGGCGCGGCTGCGTGCGGAAGGACTGCTGCCGCCGCCGCGCAAGAAGAGCCGGCGTAGCAGCAGCCGATAGCCCGGATGGTGTGACGACCAGGAACGAAACGCTCACTACGCTGTGAGCGTTTCGCCCTCGGGCCGGGCGTCGCACCGGTCCGAGCTTTTTCGGGTCAGCGGCTGT
This sequence comes from Nocardia goodfellowii, assembly GCF_017875645.1. Taxonomy (NCBI): domain Bacteria; kingdom Bacillati; phylum Actinomycetota; class Actinomycetes; order Mycobacteriales; family Nocardiaceae; genus Nocardia; species Nocardia goodfellowii. Next base: position 1,935,468 of record NZ_JAGGMR010000001.1, read on the forward strand.
ATCGCATCAGGGTACGCACCAACCGGCAAGTAGTGTCGGACGGCGGCCGAATTCCGATGACTTCGGCTGTGCGGCGGATCTTTTCGTTCGTCGCCTGATCCGGCAGGTAGGTGCCCGAATCCAGCAGGGCGATCGTCAACCGCATCGCCTTGAGCCTGCGGTTGTGCCGGATGTACCACTTGCGCGGCCGCCCCGCCGGCAACGGCCGCTTCTCCAGCGGCACGTACGGAGCATCGATAAGGACTGTCTTCGCGGGCAACTGCGTTCTCCCCTCGCGATCGGGAATCCTGGTGGATTCCCTCGAACACAATGTCGATTTTACTCCTACCCACCGACAAAAACCCCTGGCCGCAATGGTTTTCGCGCTCCGCCCGGCCGGTGCCGGCCGAGCGGCCCGGGCGGCGTCCGACCCGGCCGACCGAGGGCGGCCGGAAGGGGCATATATTGAGGTCATGACCGGAATGGACCGCCCGCGGCGGTTGCGCCGCACCCCCGCTATGCGTCGGCTCGTCGCCGAAACCACCCTGGAGCCAAGGCAATTGGTGTTGCCGATGTTCGTGGCGGATGGGCTGGAAGAGCCGCGCGAGATCAGCTCGATGCCGGGGGTGGTGCAGCATTCCATGGATTCGCTGCGTAAGGCGGCGGTCGACGCGGTCACCGCCGGGGTTGGCGGCCTCATGCTGTTCGGGGTGCCGCGCTCGGAGGACAAGGACGCCACCGGCAGCCGGGCCAGCGACCCGGACGGCATCCTGAATCGCGGGCTGCGGGCGCTGGCGGAGGAGGTCGGCGATTCGACGGTGCTGATGGCCGACACCTGTCTGGACGAGTTCACCGATCACGGTCACTGCGGTGTACTCGGTTCGGACGGCTCGGTCGACAACGACGCCACCCTGCACCGCTATGTCGACATGGCGTTGTCGCAGGCCGACGCGGGCGCCGATCTGCTCGGCACCAGCGGCATGATGGACGGCCAGGTCGGCGCGATCCGGCGCGGGCTGGACGCCGTCGGGCGCACCGATACGGGCATCCTCGCGTATTCCGCGAAGTACGCCTCGGCGTTCTACGGCCCGTTCCGCGAGGCGGTCGGCTCCTCGCTGGAGGGCGATCGCCGCACCTACCAGCAGGATCCGGCGAACCGCCGGGAAGCCATCCGGGAGCTGGAACTGGATCTGGCCGAGGGCGCCGACATCGTCATGGTGAAGCCGGCCATGTCGTATCTGGACATCCTGCGTGATGTCGCCGACCGTTCCACCGTGCCGGTCGCCGCGTACCAGATCTCCGGTGAGTACGCGATGATCACCGCCGCTGCCGAGCGCGGCTGGATCGACCGCCGCGGGGCAATTTTGGAATCGCTCACCGGTATCCGTCGCGCGGGCGCCGACATCGTGCTCACCTACTGGGCCACCGAAGCCGCACACTGGTTGTCGTGACACACCACCTACCCCCGATGCCGGGCCCGCCGCCCGCGCCGGCGCAGCAACCGCCCATGCCCGAGGACGTCCGCACCGCGCGTCAGCTGTGGTGGGGTGTGTCCGGCGTCGGTCTGGTGCAGCTGACCGCGTCGATCTTCGCGGGCATGAACCAGCGGAAAGATTTCGCCGAACAGGTCTTCGACCAGATGCGCGAGACCGATCCGGCCTACACCATGGAGCAGGCCGACAAGCTGGCGCTGGTGGCCCTGGTCTTCGGTGGCGCCGTGCTGGGGTTGGCGCTGGTCGGCTTGACGCTGTTGTTCGCGCATCTGATGGCGCGGGGCAGGTTCTGGGCGCGCGCGGTGCTGACCGTGATGGGCACCTGGCTGGTGCTGATCGCGCTGCTCAACTTGTTCGCGATCGGCTCGGTCACCGGGGTGGCGGTGCTGGTGGCGGGTGGCGCGGCCATCGTGCAGGGCGTGCTCGCGGGCGGCGCGATCTATCTGATGCATCGCAAGGAGTCGACCGCCTATTTCCTCGCGCATCGGCGGCGCTGAGTCGTACTCGCCGCCAACCGATTACAGACCGGGTGGTTTAGCTACCGGCCAGTATGGGCATGTATGGTGAGGGTTGTCACAGTGGATTTGGGAACCGGAAGCCGACGGTCGAACGTTGGGCGCCGGAGGATCGGAGGCATCGATGCGAGTGGTGATTCAACAGCCGCAGAGCATTCGACGAGACCTGCTCGTGCTGAGTCTGTTGATCCTGCTCGGATTGGTCACCGTCGCACTGTTGCTGCTGCCGGGGATGGCCGGCTGACTCTGCGCGTAAAGGGCCCCCGGCATGACTGTTGAGCCCGTCGACACCGTGTTGTTCGCCGAACCCGGCGCGCGCTGGCGCGCCGTCGCCTACGGGCCCGCGCTGTGCTTGGTCATCCTGCTCGCCGAACTCGCCACCGGCAGCCCCGTGCACTGGTTCGCCTTGATCTTCTGCGCCGCGCTGATCGCGGGTTTCGTTGCGCTGCAGGTGGTCGCGGGCCGGCGCCATGTGAGCGTCGAGTTGACCGACGGCGCGCTCCGATCCGGCGCCGAGGTCCTGCCGCTGTCCGGGATCGCCGAAATCCTGCCGCCGCGAGCCGACGCGAAATACGAGGACGAGTGGGAATCCGCCCGCGCGCTCGGCGAATTGAGCGGGGTGCCGCGGCGACGCACCGGCATCGGGTTACGGCTGCGCGACGGTAGCGTGGTGCAGGCTTGGGCCAAAGACCACCGCGGGTTACGGGCCGCGCTCACCGCGGCGCTGCACACCGAGGAGAACGGAGCGGACCGTTGAGGCGAGGGATCGCGTTCGGCGAACTGGTGCTGGCGGCGCTGTGCGTGCTCGGCGCGGTAGCGAGCTGGAACCGCGGGCTGGTCACCACCTCGTTCGCGGCCGCCGGTGAGATGCCCGGGTTCGACGCCACCCGCTATGTCGCACCGTGGCTGTTGCTCGCCACGCTGTTGTTCATGATCGCCGGGCTGCTCGGTATCGACGCTTTTTCCCGAGCTCGGCCCGTCCGCGGCTGACGCGCTGTACTGCATCGACATCGTCGGGGAGCTTCGACTCGAGGTTCGTAGGTGATCGCCTCGATGCCGTGCGGGTACCGCCGGCTATTCGGTCCAGTGCTGATAGACGTCCATCACTCGGCCGCCGCGGCTACCCGGTGCGTTGAACATGAAGGTGATGGTGCCGTCGGGATGCGTCGCGGGCTCGGCGATGACCTGCCGCAATGAGGCGTACACCCCGCCGTACTGGTCGCGATAGATGTCGGTTTCCGGGTGCAGCCCGGCCCCGATCTTGGCCAGCGGGACCACCATGGTGATCAACGCGGGCGCGGGGCCCGAAGCCACCGCCACGGTCTCGCTGTGATTCAGTCGTACCCCCGCCCGGCCCTGATCGAGCTGCACCACCGGATCCAGAGCGGCAGCCGTTCCGCTACTTATGCCCACGGCCGCGGCGCCGAGCGCGACGAGCGTGAATGTCCTGGTGACGGCAGCCCGCATATATCCTCCGACCCGATAGCGGATGAAATGATGGCTCGAGGTTACGCACCAGCAACCTCGCGATGACCGATATCCGCCGAAACCCGGATCGGCGTGTTGCCGCACGCCGGGTGGGGTGCATCACCTCGACTACACCCTGTCGTCGACCGGTTCCGGCACAGCTGCGAGACTGGAGGTCGTGAGTTCTTCTCCGCGTGTGGTTCCGGTTTCCGCTCAGCTCTTCGAACGAGCTGGCTCGGTGATTCCCGGCGGCGTCAACTCGCCGGTGCGGGCCTTCAATTCCGTGGGCGGAACCCCCAGATTCATCGCCTCGGCCAAGGGTTACACCCTCACCGACGTCGACGGTAACGACTATGTCGACCTGGTGTGTTCCTGGGGGCCGATGATCCTCGGCCACGCGCATCCGGCGGTCGTGGAAGCGGTGCAGCGGGCGGCCGTGGGCGGTCTGTCCTTCGGCGCGCCGACCGAGGGCGAGATCGAGCTGGCCGAGCTGATCGCCGAACGCGTCGATCCGGTCGAGCGGGTCCGTCTGGTGAACTCCGGCACCGAAGCGACCATGAGCGCGGTGCGGCTGGCGCGCGGCTACACCGGCCGCTCCAAGATCATCAAGTTCTCCGGCTGCTACCACGGCCACGTGGACGCGCTGCTGGCCGACGCCGGTTCCGGTGTCGCGACGCTCGGGCTGCCCACCTCGCCCGGCGTGACCGGCGCGCAGGCCGCCGACACCCTGGTCCTGCCCTACAACGATCTCGACGCCGTCGCTGCCGCGTTCGCCGCGTATCCGGGCGAGGTCGCGTGTGTGATCACCGAGGCCGCCGCGGGCAATATGGGTGCGGTCGCGCCGGTGCCCGGCTTCAACGAGGGCCTGCGCCGGCTCACCACCGAGCACGGCGCGCTGCTGATCATGGACGAGGTGATGACCGGTTTCCGGGTCAGCCGCGCGGGCTGGTTCGGCATCGACGGCGTCGCCGGCGACCTCTACACCTTCGGCAAGGTGATGAGCGGCGGCCTGCCCGCCGCCGCGTTCGGCGGCCGCGCCGACATCATGAATCGGCTGGCTCCGCTCGGCCCGGTCTACCAGGCGGGCACCCTGTCCGGTAACCCCGTGGCCGTCGCCGCCGGTCTGGCTTCGCTGCGCGCGGCCGACGACGCGGTGTACGCCGCGCTCGATCGCAACTCCAAGCGGCTCGGCAGTCTGCTCGGGGAGGCGCTGAGCATGGCGGGCGTCGAGCATCAGGTGCAGTTCGCGGGCAATATGGTGAGCGTGTTCTTCGCCGACCGTCCGGTCACTGACTACGCCGCCGCCAAAGCCAGTCAGACCTGGCGTTTCCCCGCCTTCTTCCACGCCCTGCTGAACGGCGGCGTGTACGCGCCGCCGAGCGCGTTCGAGGCCTGGTTCGTCTCCGCGGCACTCGACGACGACGCATTCGACCGTATCGCCGCCGCCCTGCCCGCCGCCGCCACCGCGGCCGCGGCCGCCACCCCCGAAGGATCCCGCGCGTGAGTTCCGATCTCGAACAGCCCGGTGCCGACAAGCGCGAGCTAACCAGCTTCGCCCCCGAAACCGCGGCGACCGGCCCCGAGTTCAGCGCCGACCCGGCCGCCGTGCAGGCCGCCGCGGCCGCGCTGGACGCCGGTCTGGCCGCCGCCGATGTCGAAGCGGAAGCCGTTGCCGCCGCCGTCGTGCACGCCGTTGCCGCGGACCTCGCCGCGGAGGGCGACGCCCGGGCCGCGGCCGAATTCGCGGCCGCCGGTTACGCGGACGCGCCCAGTCAGGATGCTCCGTTCAGTGAAGCCGAGGCCGCGGCCGGCGCGGAGGAAGTTTCCGCGTTGATCGAGCAGGCCGGCGCGCCGGACGATTCGGTCGACCCGATGCGCGATGCCGTTGTGGCGGAGCAGGTTTCGACCGACGCCGCGGCGAGCGTGGCGTTGCTCGAGGGCGCCGATGTCGCGGATGCGGTGGTGCGGGCGGCCGATGCGGAAGACGCCGCTCCGGCCGAAGCGGCGCCCCGGGTCTCCGGTACCGCCACCCGCGCTCGCGCGGTGGCCCCGGAAGCGGGCGATCTGGATCCGGTCGACGAGGGCGTGGAAACCATCGTGCACGTGGTGCGCCACGGTGAGGTGCACAATCCGCGCGGCATCCTCTATGGCCGCCTGCCCGGATTCGCGCTGTCGGTCGCGGGCCGCGCCCAGGCCGGCGCGGTCGCGCGTTCGCTGTCCGACCACGACATCGCCCTGGTCATCGCCTCCCCGCTGCAGCGCGCGCAGGAAACCGCCGCGCCCATCGCGGGCGCGCACAACCTGATCGTGCGCACCGACGAGAACCTCCTCGAAGCCGGTAATACCTTCGAGGGCCTGCGGGTTTCGGTCGGCGACGGCGCGCTGCGCAAGCCCCGGCACTGGTGGAAGCTGCGGGACCCGTTCACTCCGTCTTGGGGTGAGCCTTACTTGCAGATCGCGCATCGGATGCTGGCCGCGGTCAATAAGGCCCGAGTCGAGGCGGCCGGGCACGAGGCGGTTCTGGTTTCGCATCAGCTGCCTGTCTGGACGCTGCGTCGTTTCCTGCAGGGCCAGCGCCTGTGGCACGACCCGCGTCAGCGTCAATGCTCGCTGGCCTCGCTGACCTCGCTGGTCTACCAGGGCGACACCCTCGTCGACATCGTCTATTCCGAGCCCGCCGGTGGTTCGGACCCCACGGTGCACGGCGCATGACACTCCCGCGCACCGGCTCGATCTGCGGCGAGGCGCGGGAATGAACCGCCGCGCCGCGCCGCATCCGCGCGCCCGCCCGGCCTCGGTCCGGCGGGCCGGATCGGCGTTGCTGGCGTGCCTGGCCGCGCTCGCCGTGCTTACCGGTTGTTCGACGGGCACCGATGCGGTGGCTTCCGGCGGCACCTTCGAATTCGTCTCGCCCGGCGGCAAAACCGACATCTACTACGATCCGCCCAGTGCCCGCGGCACCATCGGAAATCTTTCCGGTCCCGACCTGATGACCGGAAAACCCTTGTCCGCCAGCGATTTCGCGGGCAAGGTCGTGGTGATCAACCTCTGGGGCCAATGGTGTGGCCCGTGCCGGGCCGAAGTTCCCGCGCTCGAAAAGGTCTACGAGGCGAACAAAGACAAGGGCGTCGCGTTCCTCGGCATCAATGTCCGCGATCCGCAGCAGGACAAAGCCCAGGACTTCATGACGGCCAACCGGGTCGCTTACCCCTCGATCTACGACCCGTCCATGCGCACCCTGCTCGCCCTCGGCGGTAATTTCCCGACCAGCGTCATTCCCACCACGCTGATTCTGGACAAGCAGCATCGGGTCGCCGCGGTTTTCTTGCGCGCCCTGCTGGCCGAAGACCTGCAGCCGGTCGTCGACAAACTCGCCGCGGAGGCGAACGCGTGAGCGCGGGCTTTTCGACGGGTTCGGCTGATCGCGAGGTGATCCGATGACAGTGCTTGCCGACGTGGGCAGTTCCTTCCAGGAGACCGCGGCCGGCGGGCCGCTGCTGCTGGCGCTCGGAGCGTGCGTGCTGGCGGGGCTGGTGTCGTTCGCGTCGCCGTGTGTGGTGCCGTTGGTGCCCGGATACCTGTCGTATCTGGCCGGGCTGGTGGGGGCGGAAGTGCCGCCGGTCACCGTCGCGCAGGCCAAAAGCGCTGGGACGCAAGGTGGTTCGGTCGCGGTCGATACCTCGAAGCAGGCGATGCGGGCGGGGCGGATGCGCGTCGCCGGTGCCGCTGGACTTTTCGTGGCCGGGTTCACCGTGGTGTTCGTGCTCGCCACCGCCACCGTCTTCGGTGTCATTCAGACACTGAACGTGAATCGTGAACTGCTGCAGCGCATCGGCGGCGTGGTCACGATCGTGATGGGCCTGGCGTTCATCGGGATGATTCCGGCTCTGCAGCGCGATACCCGGATGGAACCGCGCCGGCTGACCAGCATTGCGGGCGCGCCGCTGCTCGGCGCGGTGTTCGCGCTCGGCTGGACGCCGTGTCTCGGCCCGACGCTGTCCGGCGTGATGGCGGTCTCCGCCGGAACCGACGGCACGACCGCCGCCAGGGGAGTGGCACTGATCGTCGCCTACTGTCTCGGGCTCGGCTTGCCGTTCGTGATCCTGGCTTTCGGGTCGGCGAGCGCGTTGCGCGGGGTGGGCTGGCTGCGCCGGAATTCGCGCACCATTCAGATCATCGGGGGTCTGCTGCTCGTCGCCGTGGGCGTCGCGCTGGTCACGGGGGCGTGGGATCAGTTCGTCGCTTGGGTGCGTGATGCGTTCGTCTCCGAGGTGACTCTGCCGATATGACTCTGACCGAGACTCCCGCGGCCGCCGCTCCGAAGCCGCCGCGTCAGGCGCTGCCGGGCCGGGCGTGGGCGCTGGTGCGCAACGCCTGGCGCGGGCTCACCAGCATGCGCACCGCGCTGGTGCTGCTGTTCCTGCTGGCACTGGCCGCGATTCCGGGCGCACTGCTGCCGCAGCGGAACCTGAACGAGCAGAAGGTCGACGAGTACATCGCCGACCGGCCGAAGCTGGGTCCGTGGATGGACCGGTTCGAGTTGTTCGACGTGTTCTCCAGCTTCTGGTTCACCGCCGTCTACGTATTGCTGTTCGTCTCGCTGGTGGGATGCATCCTGCCGCGCTGTTATGACCACTTCACAGCTCTGCGCACACCGCCCGTCAAGGCGCCGCGCAACCTGTCCCGGCTGCCGCACCACCATTCGGAGACGGTGGCGCGCACCCCGGAGCAGGTCGTCGAGCAGGCGCGCACCCAGCTGCGCGGCTGGCGCTGCGAAGTTCGGCCCGGCGTGCGCGACGGTGAGATCACGCTGTCCGCGGAGAAGGGTTACACCCGCGAACTCGGCAACCTCGTCTTCCACCTGTCCCTGGTCGGTCTGCTCGTGGCCATCGCGGTCGGCAAGCTGTTCGGCTACGAAGGCAGCGTCATCGTCATCGCTGACAACGGCCCCGGTTTCTGCACGACCTCGCCCGCGGTGTTCGACTCGTTCAAAGCCGGCAATGTGAACGACGGCACCGGCATGACCCCGATCTGCGTGCGGGTCAAGGACTTCAAGGCCGAATACCTGCCGAACGGCCAGGCCGAGATGTTCACCTCGAACATCCAGTACCAGGCCGGGACGGACCTCGACGCCAACACCTGGCGCGACACCACCATCCAGGTGAACCATCCGCTGCGTGTCGCGGGTGACCGGCTCTACCTGCAAGGCCACGGTTTCGCGCCGACCTTCACCGTCACCTTCCCGAACGGCCAGACCCGCACCGAGACCATCCAGTGGAAACCGGACGACGCGCAGACCTTCCTGTCCAGCGGTGTCCTGCGCATCGATCCGCCCGGCGGCCTGTACGCCACCGAGGAGGAGCGTCGCAAGAACCAGATCGCCATCGACGGCCTGTTCGCCCCGACCGCGCTGTTCCACGGCAGCCTGCTCACCTCCGCGTTCCCCAAAATGGAGGACCCGGCCGTCGCGATCGACATCTACCGCGGTGACACCGGATTGGATACCGGACGCCCGCAGTCGCTGTTCTCGCTGGATCGGGAGATGATCGCGCAGGGGCGGCTGAACAAGGAGGCGCGCACCAACCTGCGTCCCGGTGAGTCCGCGACCCTGCCCAGCGGCACCAAGGTGACGTTCGACGGCGCCAAGGAATTCGTGAACCTGCAGGTCTCGCACGATCCGGCGCAGCAGTGGGTGCTGGTCAGCGCGCTGGCCATGATGGCGGGCCTGCTGGTGTCGCTGCTGGTGAAGCGCAGGCGCATCTGGGTGCGGGTCTACCCGTCGCCCGACGATGCCGGTACCGTTGACCAACGACGCGCCGTAGTAGAGCTGGGCGGCCTCGCCAGAACCGATCAAGCAGGCTGGGGTGGCGAATTCGACCGGCTGCGCGCGCGTCTGCTGGACCACACCAAGACCACCTCGGGAGAGTGACCATGCCGATCGACGAGACGCTCGCCGGGTACAGCAACCTCGCCTTCAAATCGGCGTGGGTCGTCTATGTGCTCGTGCTCGCGCTACTGATCGTGCAGTACTCGGCGGCGCAGAAGAACCTGTCCGAACGTGAACTGGTCGCCGCCGGCGGCGGTCCGATCGCCCCCGACACCCCGGGTCGTATCGAAGCGGCCCCGAAACGTCCTTGGCCGGAACGCTTCGGCAACATGGCGTTCTCGGTGCTCATGGTCGGCATCGTCCTGCACATCGCGGCAATCTTCCTGCGCGGCTTCGCCACTCACCGTTTCCCGCTCGGCAACATGTACGAGTTCGTCGTCATGGCCACCGCTGCCGCCATGGTGGTCGGCGTCGCTTTCCTGAACGAGCGCAAGTTCCGTTCGATGTGGGTTTTCCTACTGGCCCCGGTGCTGGTCCTGATGTTCGTCGCGGGCCAGGTCCTCTACGCCGAAGCCGCTCCCGTCGTCCCCGCGCTGCAATCGTTCTGGCTCCCCATCCACGTCACCGTGGTCAGTATCGGCAGCGGCATCTTCTTGCTGTCCGGCGTAGCCAGCCTGCTGTTCCTCTACCGGCTGCGCCAGCCCGCAGGCGAGGAATCCAACACCCTCGCCGGCCTCATCGCCCGCCGCCTCCCCGACGCCCGCACCCTGGACCGCCTCGCCTACAAAACCACCATCATCGGCTTCCCCCTCTTCGGCGCCGGCGTCATCCTCGGCGCCATCTGGGCCGAAGCCGCCTGGGGCCGCTTCTGGGGCTGGGACCCCAAAGAAACCTGCTCCTTCATAGCCTGGGTCCTCTACGCCGCCTACCTCCACGCCCGCGCCACCTCCGGCTGGCGCGACACCAAAGCGGCGTGGATCAACGTCGCGGGGTTTGTGGCGATGCTGTTCAACTTGTTCATCATCAACATGGTGATCAGCGGGTTGCACAGCTACGCGGGGCTTAACTAGCTCGGGTTACCTGCGGATTCTTGCCCCTCAGGCACGTTGGAACCGTGCTGACTGCATCCTGTCAGCCCAGGTAGGGCTGGGCGCGTGCTTCGGCGTGGTGGCTGAGCCGAAGACGCACAGTGTCGTGCACCGGTAGTTCTTCTAGTTCTGCCGGTTGGATAAAGCGAACCTCTGTGGATTCCGAGCTGACCTCGATGCGACCACCGCACACGCGTCCGTAGAACGTGATGTTGAATTGCTGGCGGATTTCTCCGTCTGCGTATTCGATGATGTGCTCGGGGTCGGTGTAGATGCCGAGCAGGCCGGTTATCTCGATGTCGAGGCCAGTCTCTTCTTTGGTCTCTCGGATAACACATTGTTCGAGGGTTTCGCCGATGTCCATAACTCCGCCAGGAAACGACCAGTTGCCCGAGTCGCTGCGGCGCTGCATGAGGATAGCGCCCCGATTGTCGGTGACGAGGGCTGAGCCACCAGGCACGAGGCTGTTCGCCCTGGGCGCGTTTGGATCTCGGTAATAGTCACGCCGTTTGGCCATGGACTGTCCCTAGCTCGTATGGGGCAACGCTGCCCCAAATCTGTTCTACCTGATCGGTGAAAGAGGAAAAGATGCCATGTGGTGAAAGCTGCCGCAGGTGCAACGCCGTATGTTGATAGCCGCGAGCGCGGATCAGGTAGGGAGTGACGATCATCTGATCGTCGAATCGGAACACGGAGTTGTAGAGGTGCACTGTGTGCAGTCCGATTCGGCATCCCGAAGTATTGCCGAGTTGGCCTAGCATGCTCAGCGCGTTACGGATTCGGCCGGGAAGTGTGCCGTTCATCTGTTCCAACGTGTCTCGCTCGATGACGTGGGGGCACTCTGGGTCCGCGAAAGCTAGCCGAACCTGGGCACCGTTCCGGCATTTCTGAGCAAGGATCTCTGCTGCGTCCGGCAGCAACTCGAAGACGAACGGGTACGCGTATCCGATGATGTCTATCTGTTCGTTTGCGCCGAGCATGAGCGATACCCACAGGTCGTTAGGGATATCGGCGCGGTGAGCGTAAGCGTTCACAACCTCTGCCGTCGCTGGAGACCCAGCTCCCAGGTCAGGACGGACCTGCGGCCATAGCGTCGCTTCGGATTCGTTCAGGATGCGTGCTACGTCGAGTCTCGTCCGCCGGTGGGGTACCCGCCCGGCCAGCCATCGGTTGACGGTCTTCACGTCTACGCCGACAGCTGCGGCAAGCATTCCTGAGTCCAGTTGTGCTCTCAGCATTGCCGATTCGAGGCGCTGGCTCATACCGGAACCATAGTGGACGAAAATGGGACGCTTCGGCCGTTTGAAAGTGTCCGCCCGAACGTCCTCAGCGCAGTTCAGGCGTCCAGAACGTGAACGTAGCGTCAGTTTCAAGCGCGGGGTACCAGCCAGTAGTCGACTTGCTGCCGCTAAGCAATTGGACGGGATGGTGGAGAGGTGAAAGGACGACCGACCGCGATCGGGTACCTACGGCGGGATGTTTCCGGAGTCTCCCAGACCTGGGACGAAATCCAAATCCGCAGTCGTGCAAGGCGACTCGGCTACAATCTGGCGAAAATCGTGGTGTTCGGTTCCGGGACTGATTCCGCGTTGAGCCGTTTGATCGGCGTCGTCCGGCAGTCCACCGCCGAAGCTGTCTTCGTTCCAAGCGCGGCACATTTCGAGGGCACCGAGATTTCTGCCGAGCTAGTTCGCGTGTGCGACGTGATCACGGTGTCGCCGGAAGCGACCTACGCGCGGACATTGGCCGCCGGAATCTTCCCTGACCCTGCACGACGGCGCGACACCTGACCACTTTTCAGCAACGCTGTAATCAGCGGCTCGCACGCAAGGGTAGATCTTGTTGTCGAGCAGCCTGAGCTTCGTGGTGCCAGCGTGCACGGACGGCAAGGGCCGGTCGGTCGTTTCGATCAGCGCTCCTGGCGGGCGAACAAGGGCAAGGCCATGACCGCCGACGCCCACAGCCAGATGAGGGAGCCGCCGGTCAGCATCCAGCGGAAGTCGGTGGCTGCGAAGGTGATTGCGGACAGGGTGAGGTGGAGGGTGGGGATGGTGATGCTGGTGGCGAACCAGCCGGTGCGACCCTGCTGGTGGAAGCGGCGGGCGAATACGACGCAGGCGGCTAGGAGGGCTATGCCTGCTACCACCGGGGCGATGGAGTGCAGGATTCCGTGCCAGGTGATTGATTCGGGGGCGGCGTCGGGGGTGCCGACGGGGTAGCCGAAGCCTGGGTCTGTGACGAAGACGCCGCCGGCGATCAGGGCTACGCCGTAGGTGCCGAGGAGGCGGGGGCCCCAGGTGCTGCCTATTCCGGTGGGCATGGTCCGGGCGAGGCCGATTGCGCCAGCCAGGGCCAGTAGGCCGCTGAGGACGAAGTTGGTGATCTGGATCCAGCCGAGTTCGCTGAGGCTGAGCATGCTGAGCGGGTGTTTTACTGGATCGAAGCCGACTCGGGTGGCTTCCTGGATCAGTACGGTGCCGACGAACAGAGGGCCGGCGATCGCGCCGCAGGTCAGCAGGGCTCGGGTGTTGACGGTGTGCTGCCGCGATGCGGCGGCGGCGTAGGAGGAGGTCATGGGGTCTCCTGGCGGAATGTTCTCGGGAGCGGCGGTCCGAGGGTTTGCTCGGTATCTGCGTAGACGGCGCAGCACGCTGGAATTCACCGCTTCACAAAAGGATTGAAGCAAGATCAGCTGATCAGTGCTCTTGACAAACGCGCCCCACGCAAAGGCTCCCGCATCCTGACCAGGAGCGGGGCGAATTATGGCACGATCGCGGGCGTGAGCGGGGTGGATCATCGCGTGGAGTCGTTGCTGTGGCCGTCCGAATGGAGGCGGGACGAGAAGCGCGAGCGGGACTATCGAGCCAGGAGCAGCGACGGTGTTCAGGTCGTGTGGGTCGACTACGACGGCGTGGGTGAGCAGGGCTTATTGGTGTCGGCAAAGCAACCAGGCAAAGGGGAGGCCATCCTCTTCACGGTCCTCGGCGGTCTGCTCACCGCGGCGGTAATCGCCGGCGTCGCACTCATCGTCGTGTACCGCGAGTGGACGACGATCGGCGGCGTGCTGTGCCTCGGTCTGTTCGCGATCCCGATGCTGCTCCTCGGCATCCACAACTGGCGCAACGCCGACAGTAAGCATCGTCCCGGCCTGCGGCTCACGCCGACCCGCGTGGTCTACGGCGCTGCCGACGGCAATCACATCACGATGGGTTGGGAGGATATCGCGCGAATCCGGCCGTTCGTGAATGTGGTCGGCAAGCGCCGATGGTGGAATGCGTTCAGCCTGGAGGTGCACGACCCGGAGGCGGTGCTGAGTCGTTTCGCTCCGCGAAATCGACGTCTGCACCGCAGGATTCACGGCACGGCTGTAGTCACGCTCAACGACAACCAGGTGGCGGTGCATCCGTTGCTGGCGTACCACCTGGTGCGCTACTACTACGAAAACCCGGCTGACCGCCCGGACATCACACAGGCTCGCGTGTGACGCCGGACGATCTCAGCGTTCCGAGGACGATCCGTCTCCGTCGCGCCGCTCCTTGGACAGCCGCCACAGGAAATCGGGATCGTCGTCCGGCCCCAGAACCCGCTTCGGCTGGGCCGCTCGCGGGGCTGGTTCGCCTATCCGTTCCGGACCGAAAGCTTTCCAGCACAGCACCGCGATTGCTACGACTGCGATGAGTGCCAACAGGTACGTCACGTGGCTCACCTCCTGGTTAGAAGGTTAGCCGCGCGCGTGCCGGATGCCCACCGCAGACACGAAATTGTTGGGTAAGACCGGGCGCGGGCATTGACAGGCCCGCGCCTCCAGCGCGTCAGCGGACGGACGCCTCGGTGGTGAGCGAACGCAGTAGCTGCAGTACTTCGGACTCACGGAACCGGCGATGTCCGCCGGGGGTGCGCAGGGACCCGAGGCGCCCGGCGTGGGCCCAGCGGGTGACGGTCTTGGGATCGACGTGGAACATGGCAGCAACTTGTCCCGGTGTCAGCAGGGTGTCCTGGCCGCCGACGGTGATCGCACTCATAGCAAACCTCTCCGTTCTCGACAGTTCCCTCATCAGATGGCGCCATCGTTGCACCCCAACCCCTAGGTACGCGAACCACCTACGTTTGGTAAAGGCGAAGTAATGGACAAATGGGATAGGCGCCCGACCTCGGCGATGGGTAGGGACCGAGGGCGGGCAACAGCTTCGCATACGCTGGCAGACGTGAGCGACGCAACTCAGCCAGATCGGGCATCCGCCCAGCAAACCCCGAACAAGCGGCTGGTCCGCAATCTCGCGCTGTACACCCTGGCCAGGCTGGTACTGGTCGCGGTCATCACGGCCGTGATCGTGCTGGTGGCGAAGCTGGTGAAGGTCGAGATCCCGATTGTGGTGGCGGCGCTGTTCGCGCTGATCATCGCGATGCCGCTGTCGCTGACCTTGTTCAAGAAACTGCGCACCCGGGTCAACGAGGACATCGCGCAGGTGGACGCCAAGCGGCGTGCGGACAAGGCGCAGCTGCGTGCCCGCCTGCGGGGTGAGACGGAGGACGGCAAGTGAAGTTCTGCGATCAGAGCGCGCCCCGCGACTGGGTCGACAACGCGGTCCGCCTGATCGACGCCGATACCCAGCGCAGCGCGGACACGCATCTGCTGCGCTATCCGCTGCCCGCCGAGTGGGGCATCCAGCTGTACTTGAAGGACGAATCCACCCACATCACAGGCAGTTTGAAGCATCGCCTGGCGCGTTCGCTGTTCCTCTACGCGATCTGCAACGGCTGGGTTACCGAGGGCACCACCGTGGTCGAGGCGTCCTCGGGTTCGACCGCCGTCAGCGAGGCGTATTTCGCGAAACTGCTCGGCCTGGATTTCGTCGCGGTGATGCCCGCGAGTACTTCGCCGCAGAAGATCGCGCTGATCGAAGCACAAGGGGGCCGTTGCCATTTCGTGCAGCGCCCGCCGGACATGTACACCGAGGCGGCGCGGCTGGCACGCGAATCCGGCGGCCACTACATGGATCAGTTCACCCACGCGGAACGCGCCACCGACTGGCGCGGCAACAACAACATCGCCGAATCCATCTTTCAGCAAATGGAATTGGAACCCTGCCCGGTGCCGGAGTGGATCGTGGTCGGCGCGGGCACCGGCGGCACCAGCGCCACCATCGGCCGCTACATCCGCTATCGCCGCCACGCCACCAAACTGGCCGTGGTGGATCCGGAGAACTCCGCCTTCTACGGCGGCTACGAAACCGCCGACGCGGGCTATCAGACCGGAATGCCCTCGCGCATCGAGGGAATCGGCCGCCCGCGGGTCGAGCCGTCGTTCATCGGACAGGTCATCGATCGGATGATCCACGTGCCGGACGCCGCCTCCATCGCGGCCGCACGACATGCCAGTGTCGCGCTCGGGCGGCGCGTCGGCGGGTCCACCGGTACCAACCTGTGGGGCGTGTGGGCGCTGATCGGCGAGATGCTGGCGGCGGGACGCTCGGGCAGCGTCGTCACGCTGCTCTGTGATGGCGGAGATCGCTACTCGGGCACGTATTTCGACGATTCCTGGGTCGCCGCGCAGGGCATGAGCCTGGCCGAGCCCACCGCGATCCTGGAGAAGTTCCACGCCTCCGGCGTCTGGACCGGCTAGGCCCGATCACTGCCGAACGCCCCCGTGCCGCTCGCACGGGGGCGTTCGTGTTTTCCGTGGGCGAACATGCGTCAATTTTTGTTGACACGAGGCGAAGCGTCAACCAAAATTGACGGCATGACAGAAGCAACCAACCTGGCGGCCGCCGCCGGCAGTCCCGACCCCAGGGTCGGTCTGCGCGCGGTGCTCGCACTGCGTCGGCTGCTCGAACGTCTGGAAGCGATTCAGGTCGCCAATGCCCGGGAACAGGGCTGGTCCTGGCAATCCATCGCCGAAGCGCTCGAGGTCAGCAAGCAGGCGGTCCATCAGAAGTACAACCGGAGAGGCAGGAACCGCTGATGTTCGAACGGTTCAGCAAGGCGGCGCGGACGGCCGTGGTCGTCGCGCAGGAGGACGCGCGAGAATTGCGCTCCGACAACATCGACGTCGAGCATGTGCTGCTGGGCTTGCTCGCGCAGGGCGAGCCCGAACTGAAAGCGCTGCTGGCGGAGGCTGGTCTCACCCACGAGGGTGTGCTGGACACCCTCGCGCCAGGTGCCGACGCGCCCACCGGGGCGCAGGGGGAACCGCTGGGCGCGGAAGACGCGGAGGCGCTGCGCTCGATCGGTATCGACCTCGACGCGGTGCGGGAAAGTCTGGAAGCCACCTTCGGCGCGGACGCGCTGGACCGCGCCGTGCCGGTGGAGGAGAAGCGCGGCCGGTTCGGCTTCGGGGGTCCGAAGGTGTTCGGGCACATCCCTTTCACCCGGGATGCGAAGAAGATCCTGGAGCTGTCGCTGCGGGAAACGACGGCGCGCAAGGATGACAGCATCCAGTCCGGGCACATCCTGCTCGCGATCCTGCGCGCCCCGAACGCGACCACCGCCCGGCTGCTCGGCGGCAAGGACACCATCGAGGGTTTGCGCCCGAAGGTGCATGCCCTGCTCGATCGCGCGGCCTGAGGCGGGCCGAAACGGGACTGGTCACCGTGTTTTGCGCGCGCCCCGTGCGCGCATCCGGCCTAGCATGGCCCCATGCAGCTTCTGATTCGGTTGATCATCAACGCAGTGGCCATCTGGCTGGCCGCCGCCTGGGTCGACAAGATCGACATCGTCTATCCGGCGGACCAGGGCAATGGCGGGAAGATCATCACGGTGCTTGTCATCGCGGCGGTGTTCACTCTGGTGAACGCCCTGGTCAAACCCCTGGTCAAAATGCTTTCGCTGCCGCTGGTGGTGCTGACGCTCGGTCTGTTCCTGCTGATCGTCAACGCCCTGATGCTGTTCCTGACCTCCTGGATCACCGACGCGTTCTCCGACTACGGCCTGCACATCGGCAGTTTCTGGGCGGCGATCCTCGGTGGCGTCATCATCTGGCTGGTCAACTGGGTGCTGGGAATCCTGGTCCCCGACAACGACTGAGAGCCTGTCCCCAGACTCGGCACACCCCCTGTAGTCCGCCACGGGGGGTGTGTTGCGTGTCGATGGTTTTACGCGAAGGCGAGCGCCAGTGCGGTGAGCGCGGACCAGGCGAGCAGGGCCAAGCCGGAATCACGCAGCGCGGGAATGAGTTCCAAGCCTTTTCCGCCGCCTCGAACCGGCGCGTTTGCACGGATCGCGAGCGGAATCGCGAGCAGTCCGACCAGCGCGAACGGAGTCGCCGCGACCAGCGCCAGGGTCGCGGCGAACGGGATCACCAGCAGCACCGAATGCAGTGTGCGGGTGCGGGGATCACCGAGTTTCACCGCCAGGGTGGTCTTCCCCGACTCGGTATCGGTCGGAATATCGCGCAGATTGTTCGCGACGAGCACCGCGCTGGAGAACGAACCCACCGCCACCGCGAGCACAACGCCTACCCAATCGATTTTCTCGGCCTGCACGAACTCGGTGCCGAGCACCGCGATCAGCCCGAAGAACACGAACACCGCGATCTCACCGAATCCGCTGTAGCCGTAGGGCTTGCTGCCGCCGGTGTAGAACCAGGCTCCGGCCAGGCAGGCCACGCCGACCAGCAGCAGCCACCACGCGGTCGTCGCCGCCAGCACCAGGCCGAGCACCGCGCCGACCGTGAGACTGAGGATCGCCGCGTTCTTCACCGCGGCGGGCGTGGCCAGTTTCGAGCCGACCAGCCGCAGCGGCCCGACACGCTCGTCATCGGTGCCGCGGATACCGTCGGAATAGTCATTGGCGAAATTCACACCGACGATCAACGCCAGCGAAACCAGCAGCGCGAGAACGGCTTTCCACCACACGAAACCGCCTACCGCGGCGGCCGCGCCGGTGCCGGCCAGCACCGGTGCGATCGCGTTCGGCAGAGTGCGGGGACGCGCGCCCTCGATCCATTGCGCTGCAGTAGCCATGCGCCGAGCCTAATGGGCGCGACCGCCGCGGGCCTCCCGGGCGTGCGGCACACCACAGGCGCCGCACGCCGGAAAATCAGGAAGACCCAGCGCCTGCCGCTCGCCTAGGATTGCCGAGGAATGTTGCCGGAACACAGCGGCCCGAATGGGCACAGTCGAGTGACGAAGCCCGCAGGCGAATCGGTCGTGGTGGCCCTGCTGGGCGAGATCGCGCTACGCCGCGACGGCACGCTCACCGCGGTGCCGGGCGCGCGATCCCGGCTGCTGCTGGCCGCCCTCGCCCTGCGCCCCGGCCGGGCCCGCAGCGCCGCGGCCCTGATCGACGACGTCTGGGGCGAACAGCCACCGCGCGCCCCGATGAACGCGCTGCACACCCAGGTTTCGCGGCTGCGCGCGGCGCTGCCCGAAGGAGCGCTGGAAATCGGTCCGGCCGGCTACCGGCTGATTCTGCGGCCCGATCAGGTCGACCTGACGCTGGCGGCCGAATTGCTGCGGGACGCACGCCGCCGCCAGGACAGCGGTGATGCCGCCGGCTGTGTTCAGGCGGTCGCGCAGGCCCGCCGCCTGTGGCGGGGCGAACCGAGCGCCGATCTGCCACCCGGTCAGGTAGCCGACGAACTGTCCACCGCAGCCGCGGCCCGGCTCCGCGAGCTGGACGCACTCGAACTGTCCGCCCGCCGGTCCGGTGGCGATCTCGACGGCGCGCTGCGCATCGCCCGTCGTCTGGCGGCCGAGCAACCGCTGGACGAACCCGCCCAGCTGACGCTCATGCGCCTGCTGGCCTCGACCGGCCGGGGGAACGAAGCACTGGAATCCTTCGCCGCCTTCCGCACCCGACTCGGTGATCACCTGGGTGCGGACCCCGGCCGGGAGCTGATCGAGTTGAACACCGCGATCCTGCGCGGGGAACCGCTGAACCTCACCGGCAGCGGCGATCCGGTCGGTGCCGAGAACCGCACGGCCGCGGATACCGGGGCGTCATCGGCCAATGGTCCGGCAGGCCGGCCCGCTCACCCCGACGACCGCACCGTTCAGGCAGAGCCTCAAACCGGCACTGCGACCGGAACCCTCATGGCGACCGGTCTGCGAGCCGCGCCCAACGCCCTGCTCGGTCGCGACGACGATCTGTCCGCACTCGGACGGCTGTTGCCGGAGTCCAGGGTGGTCACCGTGCTGGGTCCGGGCGGCACCGGCAAGACCCGATTCGCCAACGAGGTGGGAGTGCGTGCGGCACAGCATCTTCCGGTCGTGCTGGTGGAGCTGGCCTCTGTGCGTGCCGACGGCACCGAGGCGGGGACCCGCGCGGAGCTGGAGGGCGCGATCGCCGCCGCGCTCGGGCTCAGCGAATTGCCGCTGGACGCCACGGGATTGCGCAAGCAGTATGTCGCCGACGCGCATCAGCGGCTGCGTGAGGCCGCGGCTGCCCGGCAGCTGTCGAGCGGTGAACTGGACGAGTTGGCGGCCCTGCGCGGCCACTTCGTGCCCGAGGCGCGACAGCGGCTGCGCGAGGCACTGGCGGCCCGCCCGATGCTGCTCATCCTCGACAACTGTGAGCATCTCATCGAGACGGTGGCGGTGATCGTCGCGGATCTGATCGGCGCCTGCCCGCGGCTCACGGTGCTCACGACCAGCCGTTCCCCGTTGATGATCACCGCCGAAACGGTGTATCCGCTGCCGCCGCTGGCGATCGACGCGGCGGGCTCGCCGGCCACCGATCTGTTCATGGCGCGGGCGCGGGCTGTCCGCCCCTCGGTGCGGCTGGATCCGGAGGTGGTCGCGCAGCTGTGCCGTACCCTCGACGGGCTGCCGCTGGCCATCGAACTGGCCGCCGCGCGGGTGCGCACGATGAGCGTCGAGGAGATCAGCGCACGGCTGACGGATCGGTTCGCGTTGCTGCGCAGCGGTGATCGCAGTTCGCCCGAACGGCACCGCACCTTGCACGCGGTGATCGATTGGAGCTGGAACCTCCTGGAGGCCGAACAGCAACTGGCGCTGCGCCGATTATGCCGTTTCCCAGCGGGTTTCACACTCTCCGCCGCGGCGGGCGTGGCCGGGGACATCGACGACGTGGCCACCGCGGTGGACGGTTTGGTCAATCAGTCCCTGCTGACCGTGCTCGAGGACGAACGGCTCGGCACCCGCTACCGCATGCTGGAGACGGTGCGCGAATACGGTGAGGAACAGCTCGCGCGTGCGGGCGAATCCGATCAGGTCATGGCTCGAATGGTGCTGTGGGCGCGGCACTTCGCCATTACGGCGGTCGGTACCCGGGACGACACGGATCAAGTGTGGCTGGCGCTGGCGGTGGCCGCCGAAGTCGACAATCTGCTGGCGGTGCTGCGGTATTCGCTCGAGCGCCGCGACGCGGTGACCGTGTACACGGTGTTCCCCGTACTGGGTTCGCTCTGGGTGATTCGCGGTTCACACGTCGAGGTGACGGGCTGGGCGCCGCGTTTGCTCGCGCTCGATCCCGCCGGTGCACCGGATGAGCCGTCCCCCGAACTGCAGATAGCCTGCTACCTGCTGATGTTCCTGCATCTCGCCTATCTCGGCGATGACCTGCGCGGTTTGGCCCGGCTCCGAATCCGGGTGCGACGCTTGCTGCTTCGCGACGATCTCAGCGCACACGTGCGGTTCCTGGGCCGGGTCATGGTGGCCCGGGCGGACGGTAAGGGCGGCGGCAGACTGCTCGCGGCCGGGGTCCGCTCGCCGGATCGGGCGACCCGCGCCAGTGCGCTGATGCTGCGCGCCAATATCCGGGAGAACATGGGCGACGTGCGCGGCTCGACCGTGGACGCGATCCGCGCGCTGCGGGTGATTCCGCCCACCGAGGTATGGACGGTGGCCATGGTGTGCCGTCACCTCGGCGGCGTCTGTGGCCAGATCGCCCGCTACGACGAGGCAGTCACCTATTACGAGCGCTGCCTAGCCTTGCTCCGGCAACTGGGCACGTCGGAGGAGAGCATCGAAACCCGCGCCCACCTCGCGGCGGCCTTGGTTGGGACCGGTCAATTGGATCGGGCCAGGCACCAGATCGATCTCGCGCTCGGTCCGGACACCGCGGCGATCGACGGAATGACCAGCACGCCGAACCATCTGGCGGGCACGGTCGCCGGGGCCGCCGCCGAACTCGCGCTGGCCGAGGGCGACATCGCGGGCGGACTGCGCAGGCACTGGCGCGTGCTCGAGCTCTACGGCTGGCCGGACCCCAGCCTCGGCCCGGGGCCGGGCAGCATCATGGTCGGCGCCATGGCCCTGGACGCGCACGTCCTCTACGGCGCGGTCGCGGACACCGGCCGGCTGCCGGACCAGTTGGCCGACAACGCCCTGGCCATTCTCAGCCAACTCCACGACCTGCCCCAACTCGGCTGCGCGGCCTGCGCGATCGGCTCCTACCTGGTGGTCGGCGGCAAAGCCCCGGCTCGCGGGCTGGAGTTGCTGGCCCTGGCATCGAGAGTCCGTGCGCGCCAGGATTATCCGACTATGCGGATCGACCGTCATCTGGATGCCGCTCGCGCGCAGGTGGGCGCGGACCGAGTGGGTGCGGCCCTGAACCGGGCCACACATCTTTCCCGTAAACACGCCGCGGCCCGAATTATGGAACTACTGCGGAAGATTCAGGACGGACGCTGACTGTGCCGTGAAAACTCGTGCACCCCAGCCATAGCCGGGGTGCACGAGAATTTTCACGGTGTTCGGCGGGCTATGCCCGGCGCATGTACGCCCGCACGGTAATCGGCGCGACGATCACGATCACCGCCAGCGAGCCGAGCAGCGACCAGGCCAGATTGGGCCCGTAGTGATTGGCGTTCATCAGTTCCTGTGCGGCCTTGACCATGTAGTAGACCGGGTTGACCTTGTTGATGCCCTGCAACCAGCCGGGCATCGACTCGACCGGGGCGAAGGCGCCGGAGACGAAGGTCAACGGGAACATGATGATCATCGAAATGCCTTGCACGGCTGAGGCGCTCTTGCCGGTGACACCGACCAGCGCCCAGATCCAGCTGATCGCGAACGAGCACACGATCACCATCAGGCACGCGGCCAGGACGCCGACGAAGCCGCCCCCGGGGCGGTAGCCCAGGATCAGGCCCATGATCACGGTGAGCGTGGTCGCGATCAGATAGCGGACCATGTCCGCGATCAACGCGCCGGCCAGTGCCGAGATGCGGGCGATCGGCAGCGATTTGAAGCGATCGAAGACACCCTTGTCCATGTCCTCCCGCAGCTGGGTGCCGGTGACGATGGAGGTCAGCACCACGGTCTGCACGAGGATGCCGGGAATGAACAGGGGCAGGTAGTTGTCCACCGAACCGAACATCGCGCCGCCGAAGATGAAGGCGAACAGGGCCGTGAACAGGATCGGTTGAACTGTCACGTCGAACAGTTGCTCGGGATTGTGCTTGATCTTCAGCAGACCGCGGTAGGCCATGGTCAACGAGTGCCGCGCCGTCTGGCGCAGGCTGACACGGTTGCTGACGTCCGGGATCTCGGCGCGGGTGCGGCCGGAATCGGCTGGGGCGGTGAGAATTGCGGTCATGCCGCGCTCCGTTCGGTCTCGGTGGAAGGGTTTTCCTCGGCGGGGTGGCCGGTGATGGTGAGGAAGACCTCGTCCAGGCTGGGCTTGGAGACGTTGATCTCGTCGACTCCGATCTCCCACTCGCGCAAGCGAATCAGGAGATCGGTGGTCATGTCGGCGGTGCGCAGCGGCGCGGTGAGCCGACCGGCCTCCGGGGTGATCTGCGCTTCGGCGCCGAGGAAGTCGCTGACGATGCGGCGCGCTTCCTCGAGCTGATCCCGGTTCACCAGGGTCAGGTGCAGCGAGGAACCGCCGACCGAGGCCTTGAGCTCGTCGGCGGTGCCGTCGGCGATCACCTTGCCGCGGTCGATGACGGCGATCCGGTCCGCCAGCTGGTCCGCCTCGTCCAGATACTGCGTGGTGAGCAACACCGTCGCGCCCTCGCGAACCAGTCGGCGGATGGTCTCCCACATCTGGGCGCGGGTGCGCGGATCGAGTCCGGTGGTCGGCTCGTCCAGGAACAGCAGCGGCGGCGTCGAGATCAGGCTGGCGGCCAGATCGAGCCGGCGCCGCATGCCACCGGAGAAGTGTTCCAGCGGTTTGTCCGCGGCTTCGGCCAGGTCGAACTCCGCGAGCAACTCGGTGGTCTTGCGCCGGGCATCGGTTCGGCTGAGGCCGAGCAGCCGGGAGAAGATCATCAGGTTCTCGGTGGCGGTCAGCTTCTCGTCCACCGAGGCGTACTGCCCGGTGACGCCGATGAGCGAGCGCACGGCGGTCGGCTGCTCGACGACGTCGCGGCCGAAGATGCGGGCGTTACCGCCGTCCGGCCGCAACAGTGTGGCCAGCATCCGGATGGTGGTGGTCTTGCCGGCCCCGTTCGGTCCCAGCACGCCGTATACCGAACCCTGCGGTACGGCCAGGCTCACGCCGTCCACGGCGCGCTGGTCCCCGAACACCTTGACCAGCTCGTTCGCCTCTACGGCGAGCGCTGAAGTGGGTGCGAATGAAGTCATGCGGACTACATTGAGCGCCCGTTCTTGCACGGCCCTTGCGTGCCGCTCACGTCAGCTCTTGCAGATGACTACGGTGGGACGCGCCGAGTGACTAGCTCGGCGTGTGCTGGCTGAGCAGCAGTTCGCGGACCGCCGCGCGGTTGGGCTTGCCGGGGCCGTGTAGCGGGAGTTCGTCCAGGATCGCGAGTTCGCGAGGCGCGGCGATGGTGTCGAGCTCCCGGACGACGTGGTCGCGGAGTTCGTCGAGGGTGGGATTCGCGCCCTTGGCGGGGACGACGGCCACCGCGACGCGCTGACCGAGTCGTTCGTCGGGCAGGCCCAGCACCACGCATTCGCTGATCGACGGGTGGGTGCCGAGCACGGCCTCGACTACCTGCGGAATCACCAGAAGCCCGCCGGTCATGATGGCTTCGTCGAGCCGGCCGCTGATGGAGAGGACGCCGTTCTCGTAGGTGCCCGCGTCCTCGGTGCGGAACCAGCCGGGTTCGGCGAAGGCGGGATGGTCGGGCTGGTTGCGGTATCCGACGGCGATCAGGGTGCCGCCGAGGACGACCCGCCCGTCCTCGATGCGAACCTTGGTGCCGTCCAGCGGAACGCCGTCGTAGACGCACCCGCCACAGGTTTCGCTCATGCCGTAGGTGCGGACCACGTTGATGCCCTCGGCTTTAGCGCGTTCGTATACATGCGGGGGAGTGGCCGCGCCGCCGACCAGGACGCCGTCGAGTTCGGCGAGGGCCGCGGCGGCGACGGGGGCATCGAGGGCCTTGATGAGCTGGGTCGGGACCAGCGCGGTGTAGCGGCGCGGTCCGCGCATTCCGGAGATGGCTCCCGCCAGCGCTTCCGGGAGGAAGCCGCCCGAGACGTCGAGCACCGTCGGCTCGGTACCGGCCTGAATGCTGCGCAGCAGCACCTGGATTCCGGCGATGTGATGGGTCGGCAACGCCAGCAGCCAGCTGCCCGGCCCGCCCAGTCGTTCGTGGGTGGCGGCGCCGCTGGCGCGCAGGGCGGCCGCGCTGAGCATGGCGCCCTTCGGTACACCGGTGGTGCCGGAGGTGGTCACCACCAGCGCGACTTCCTCGTCGATCGGCTCGCCCGGTCCGAGCGCGTCGGACAGCCGCCGCGCTTCCCGGCGGTCGCTGGTGGGGATCGGCAGCCACGCGGGGCCGTTGCCCTCCAACGCTTCCCGCAGATGCGGCAGAACATCGCCGACGCCGGACCCGGTGGGCATGGGCAGCGTGCGCAGGGTCCTACTCACGACTCCGCCTCGCCTGCCATTGATCCAGCCGTGCCCAGAGGCAAGGAGCCCATGGTTCGATCGCTGCGCCCTCTCACAGTAGGGATCGTGTCATGCCCGCGCCGCCGCACGCGGAACGGGTCGGTTTGCAAAGGGGTCCAGCTACGCCAGGCATGGGTGTCTGCGATTCACTCGTCGGACGGGGTACGCATCGGGGTACCCGGACATCGGCGGTCGGATACCTCGGTATTCGATTCGCGGCAGCCGCGAGCCACGCTGTTGGACTCGGGAAGGACGCCGCGTATGAGCGTTATCGTCCTCGCCGGGACCTGGGTTGGCAACTCGTCGCCTGCCGCGAGCTTGTTGATCAGCCTTCTGAGCTGCGGGTATCCCGGCGGATCGGATGGTCCGGCGGAATTTCGACCAGCACGACGGGTACACCGTCGGGATCGCGCACCCACATCTCGATCAGGCCCCACGGCTCCCGCACCGGCGCCCGATCGATGGGGATTCCCCGCAGCGACAGTTCCGCCGCCGCGTCCGAAGCCGAGCGCACCTGCAACCAGATGGCCCCCTCGAAAGCGGTGGAGGAACCCGATCCGCCGTGCGCCGCCACCTCGACCAGCGACTGCCCAGCGAAGAAGACGGTGCCGCCGGGATACTCCCGCGCGATCGCGAGGCCGAGCCCGTCGCGATAGAACGCGAGCGTGGCCGGATAGTCGGCCGGGCGCAAGATGATTCGGCTGCTCAGGATCTCCATTGCGGCTCCCGGATCAGAAGTACCAGGGGTACGGGGTCCAGTCGGGTGCGCGCTTCTCCAGGAAGGAGTCGCGGCCCTCCACGGCCTCGTCGGTCATGTACGCCATCCGGGTGGCCTCGCCGGCGAAGAGCTGCTGGCCGACCAGCCCGTCGTCGAGCAGGTTGAACGCGTATTTCAGCATGCGCTGGGCCTGCGGGGATTTGCCGTTGATGTCGGCGGTCCACTCCAGCGCGACGTTTTCCAGTTCGGCATGGTCGATGACCTTGTTCACCGCACCCATCTGGTGCATTTCCTCGGCGGTGTACGGGCGGCCGAGGAAGAAGATCTCGCGCGCGAATTTCTGTCCGACCATCTTGGCCAGGTAGGCGCTGCCGTAGCCGCCGTCGAAGCTGCCCACGTCGGCGTCGGTCTGTTTGAAGCGGGCGTGCTCGCGGCTGGCCAGGGTGAGATCGCAGACCACGTGCAGGCTGTGCCCGCCGCCCGCGGCCCAGCCGTTGACCAGCGCGATGACGACCTTGGGCATGAACCGGATCAGCCGCTGGACCTCAAGGATGTGCAGCCGGCCCGCGCGCGCCTGGTCGACGGTGTCGGCGGTCTCGCCGCTGGCGTACTGGTAGCCGTTGCGGCCGCGGATGCGCTGGTCGCCGCCCGAGCAGAACGCCCAGCCGCCGTCCTTGGGGCTGGGGCCGTTGCCGGTGAGCAGGACCGCTCCGACGTCCGGTGTCATCCGTGCGTGGTCGAGGGCCCGATAGAGCTCGTCGACGGTGTGCGGGCGGAACGCGTTGCGCACCTCGGGCCGATCGAACGCGATGCGGACGGTGCCCTGGTCGATATGCCGGTGGTAGGTGATGTCGGTCAGGTTCTCGAAACCAGGAACGGGCCGCCACAACTTCGGATTGAACGTCACGCCAGAGATTATCGTCGTGCCCGATGGACTGGCCAGTGGCCGGTCAGCCGGGCTCAGGACTTGACGGTGTAAAAAGAGGCGTTACCGTGCAAGTTATGAACGAGCGAGTGGAACCTGTTTCAGAGAACGGTGCGCGGCCGCGAATCGACCGCAGCATGGTCGACGAGAGCAGGTACGAGAAGCACGGCGGCTTCCCCAAGGTGTCCCGCGCGCGGATCGGTGACAATTTCGGGCCCTTCGTCGAGGCCATGCGGACGCTGCAGGATCTCGCCGTGTGCGTCGACGCCTCCGACGAG
Organism: Nocardia goodfellowii; assembly: GCF_017875645.1. Taxonomy (NCBI): domain Bacteria; kingdom Bacillati; phylum Actinomycetota; class Actinomycetes; order Mycobacteriales; family Nocardiaceae; genus Nocardia; species Nocardia goodfellowii. The sequence continues at coordinate 1,962,527 of NZ_JAGGMR010000001.1, forward strand.
GTGTTCGGCGCCGCCCTCGCCAAGGCGAACGAACTCGTCGACCTGCTCGAACCGCACCGCGCGCCCGAACTCCAGGGGCCGGCGGGGCGTGCCGTGGAACTTCCCGGCCGGGGCAACCTGTTGCTCTTGCCTTGGCGCACAGTCGAAGCGGGACCCGGTGGGATCACCATGGCCGGGGAGTTCCGCCGATATCACCTGGGCGGCAACGGCGCCGCGCACGGCGGTGTCCTGCCCCTGCTGTTCGACGACCTGCTCGGCATGATCGTGCACTACGCCGGGCGGCCGATCAGCCGTACCGCATATCTACATGTGAACTACCGCAAGATCACTCCGTTGGAGACGCCGCTGACGGTGCGCGGCCGGGTCGATCGGATCGAGGGGCGCAAGACTTTCATCACCGCCGAATTGGTCGATGAGCAGGGCGAAACCCTCGCGGATTGTGAAGGACTCATGGTTCAACTACTGCCCTGGCAGCCCTGAATCCGGGTCAGTTTGTTTGCGCCACAGCGAACTCGGGTAAAGCCGACTCGCCCACTTGCCGGGTCAGCACCACATGCCCGACGCCGGTGGTGCGTATAGTGGCCAGCGCTCGTACATCGACATCGATCCGGAGGAACCTGAAAGTGGTTGCAGCACTGTCTGAATCCCTGCTCAACGACGCCAATCGTACGGCTTTCCTTGCCGATGCCAAGGAGGTTCTGGACGCCGAGGTGTCGGACAAGGGTGGTGCCTCGGGCCTCGCCGTGAAGGGTGGCTACGCGGCGGTCAAGAAGGTCAGCCCGACCATTGTGCCGGATGCGCTGGAGTCGTTGGCCCCCAAGCTGATTGCGCAGCTGGAGCCGTTCTGGCAGGAATACGCCGCCAGCGGCTCGGGCAAGTTCGCCGACGTGCTCGTGGCGAAGTCCGACGAGGTCGCCGAAGCGCTGCTGGCCGTCACCGACGCCCGCGCCGAAGCCTCGACCCGTCCGGCCCTGCAGAAGGTCTACTCCTCGCTGCGCTCTTCGGCCAAGAAGAACGTCATCGAGGCTCTGCCCCGGCTCGGCGATCTGGTCCAGCGCCACGCCGCGTAATTTCCCGGCGCTCCGGCGCCGGGGGATCGCGGCCCAACGATGTCTCGCATCCGAGCAGCCGAGCCGTGCGCTACGGCGCCTGCGCTTTCGGCTACTCGGATGTGCGACGGGGCCGCGGACGCTGCTCGTAAGACCCTGCCGCAGGTGGAATTGTGAGCAGGGTGACGACGACTATCGGCTTACTGTCTGAGAGGCTGGAGGCGTGAACCCGTCTACAGCACAGGCGCAGGTAGTCGTCGACGAACTTGTGCGCGGAGGCGTGCGGGATGTCGTGTTGTGTCCCGGCTCCCGGAACGCTCCGCTGGCTTTCGCGCTGCAGGCCGCCGACGCGGCCGGGCGGCTGCGGCTGCACATGCGCATCGACGAACGCACCGCGGGCTTCCTCGCCATCGGACTGGCGGTGGCCAGCGGCTGCCCGGTGCCGGTGGTGATGACCTCGGGGACCGCGGTCGCCAATCTCGGCCCGGCCGTGCTGGAGGCGAACTACGCACGCGTGCCACTGATCGTGCTCAGTGCCAACCGGCCCTACGAAATGCTCGGCACCGGCGCGAATCAGACCGTGGAACAGCTGGGTCTGTTCGGCAGCCAGGTGCGCGCGACGATCAGCCTCGGTCTGGCCGAACACGGCATCGACAACGGCAACGGCGCCTACAGCCAGCAGAACAGTGTGTGGCGCTCGGCGGTGTGCCGGGTGCTGGCCGCGGCGCGGGGCACCCGCTCGGGCAACGCGGGCCCGGTGCATTTCGACATTCCGCTGCGCGAACCGCTGGTGCCCGATTCGGATGCGGTGGGCGGACTTCCGGTGCCCGGTGAAGTCGCCCCGCTCGGCCGGGAGTCGGGACGGCCGTGGACCGCGACCCAGTACGCCACCCTCGACGTGCCGCTGGATATCGACCTGACGCCCGACACCGTCGTGATCTCCGGCCACGGCGCGGGCCTGCGCCCGGAACTGGCCGGCCTGCCCACCGTCGCCGAACCCACCGCACCGCTGCACGGGCCCGCGTTGCATCCGCTGGCGTTGTCGCTGCTCCAGCCCCGGCAGGCGATCATCACCGGCCGGCCCACCCTGCATCGCCAGGTGTCACGCGTCCTGGCGGATCCGGAGGTCACCGTCTTCGCGCTGACCACCGGCCCGCGCTGGCCCGATGTCTCCGGCAATGTCGTGGGCACCGGAACGCGTGCGGTGATAACGGGGTCGCCGCGGGCCGAATGGCTCGCACGCTGCCGCGAGTTCGACGCCAAGGCCAGTCAGGTGGTGCGCGACGAACTCGCCCGGCATCCGAAGCCGACGGGCCTGCACGTGGCGGCCGTGGTGATGGACGCACTGCGCGAAGGCGATCAGCTCCTGCTGGGCGCGTCCAACCCGGTGCGCGACGCGGCGCTCGTCTCGTATCCGCGGCCGGGCATCAAGGTGCTGTCCAACCGGGGTGTGGCGGGCATCGACGGCACCGTGTCCTCAGCGGTCGGCGCGGCGCTGGCGCACCGGGGGCGCACTATCGCGCTGATCGGCGACCTCACCTTCCTGCACGACGCGTCCGGCCTGCTGATCGGCCGGGGCGAGCCGCGCCCGGCAGATCTCACCATCGTCGTCGCCAACGATGACGGCGGCGGCATCTTCGAACTCCTCGAACAAGGTGATCCGCAATACGCGGGCGTGTTCGAGCGCGTCTTCGGCACACCGCACGGCATGGATCTGGCGGCCCTGTGCGCCGCCTACCGAATCCCGCACCGTCAGGTCGACCCGGACCGGCTGGCCGCGGAACTCACCGAGCACGCGCACGGACTGCGCGTGCTGGAAGTCGCCACGGAACGATCCAGCCTGCGGGAACTGCACGCGACGGTGCGGGCGAAGATCTAGATCTCTTCGGTGTACGCCGGGCCGCCGTCATCTACCCCGGCGTCCGGATCGTCGCGGTCCTCGTCGTCGAGCGGTACCGAGATCGACTGCTCGACCACGTCGGCCTCGTTCGCCGTGAACGCGTCGCGGTCGACCCGGTCGGCCACCTCGCGATCGAAACTCTCCGATTCGGTGCCCGGGTCGGGATAGGCCGGTACCGACTGCTCCGCGAGGTCGGCCTCGGGTACCTCGTCGAAGGTGCGGGTCGTGCTGCGATCGATCATCGTGCGCTCCTCTCCGCGACTGTGTGCTGACCGGATACCCAGTTACGGGAAGGTCAACAGCCCTCACTCGACAAGTTCGAGAATGCTCCGGACGAGCACATCCGGCAACCGGGCCGCTATTCCCCGTCGAGCGCGCCCGTGCCGTCGGCGGGGTATTCGACGAGCGCCAACGTGCGGTTGGCCATGAACCTGGCAGTGCGCACGGCGGTGCCGGTGCGCGTTACCTCGCTGACTTCGACGACTCCGCGCGCGATGCGCACCTCTACTCGCCGCCCCGCTCGGGTGGCGGCCACTTCGTAACTGCGAGACCCGGCGCCGAAGTCGACGACGATCTCCACACGATCACCCTTCATCTTCCAATTCTCCTCTTTTCCAGCGCTTTTCGCCGTCACGACTTGGTGTCGGCGGAGACGGACCGATGAATTCCGCGGCCTGGCATCGTCATATCGGCAAAGGACGTCTCATGCCTCGAGGAGCTTCGATGAACCCCGTATTCGACTTCGAATCCGCCGCTTCCGCCCTGGCGGCGGTCGTCGCCGGTATCTCCGACGACCAGCTGCCCGCACCCACCCCGATGGCCGGCACCACGGTGCGCGAACTGCTGGTCCACGTGGTCGGTTTGACCGAAGCCTTCCGGCAGGCCGCCACCAAGGAAGCCGTCGGCAACTCCCAGGCGCCGGAAATCGGGCCGGAGGCCGAGCTGGTCTCCGACTGGCGCGAACGCATCCCCGCGCAGCTGAAGGCGCTGGTCGAGGCGTGGCGCGAGCCTGCGGCCTGGGACGGTGAGACCGAAGCGGGCGGCGTCACGATGCCCGCCGAGATCATGGCCACCGTCGCTCTGGACGAACTGGTCGTCCACGGCTGGGATCTCGCCGAAGGCACCGGCCAGCAGTTGAACGTCCGCGAGTCCGACCTGGTCACGCTGCACGAATTCCTCCGTGAAAACCCGGCCGAAGGTACCCCCGGCCTGTTCGGTCCCGTCGTCCCGATCGCCGCCGACGCGCCGCTGTTCCACCGCGTCCTGGCGCTGACGGGCCGCAACCCCGCATAGTCGCACCGGCCGCCGACGCGCGCCGCGAAGCTGTGCGGCCCGCCATAGCAGGCTGATCATCCTTCGCATTAGGGTCGGGGCGTGGCGAAAACAGAGCGGCGGGAATCATTTCGGGCCTCGCTGGACAAGCGGCCGCACGAGGTCGCGTCGATGTTCGACGGGGTCGCGAAGCGGTACGACATCACCAATACCGTCATTTCCGGTGGCCAGGACCGGTATTGGCGCTGGTCGGTGCGCAAGGCGGTAGCTCCGCGTCCGGGCGAACGGGTGCTCGACCTCGCGGCGGGCACCGGTGTGTCCACCCTCGATCTGGCGAAATCCGGCGCCTGGTGCCTGGCCGCCGATTTCTCCCAGGGGATGCTGAAGGCCGGACAGCACCGCAACGTGCCGATGGTCGCCGCCGACGCGACCGCGCTGCCCTTCGCCGACAACTCCTTCGACGCGGTGACCATCTCCTACGGTCTGCGCAATATCTCCGAGAGCGAGCAGGCGCTGCGCGAGATGCTGCGCGTCACCAAGCCCGGCGGGCGCTTGGTGGTGTGCGAGTTCTCGACGCCGGTCATTCCGGGCTTCAAGACCCTGTACATGGAGTACGTGATGAAGGCCCTGCCCCGGGTGGCGCGCGCGGTCAGCAGCAATCCCGACGCTTATGTCTATCTAGCCGAATCCATCCGGGCCTGGCCGAATCAGCGGCAGCTCGCGCTGCGGATCGCCGATGCGGGCTGGTCCGCGGTGAAGTGGCGGAATCTGACCGGCGGGATCGTCGCGCTGCACCGCGCATACAAGCTCTGAGTTTGGTGAGATCACTCACGTATGAGGTTTCCGGGCGGCAAAACGCCAGGTCAGGCCCGGATCTCACCGCTGGATAATCCGGTGGTGAGGAAAATTGTCATCTGTCGATAACGCGGGGTAAATGGCCCGCAACGGCCGATGGCCATGATCGTGGCATGACCGACGCAGCGACGAACTCCGCCCGCACGGCGTGCTCGTACTGCGGTGTCGGGTGCGGTATCACCGTCGAGACCACAGCGGGTCCCGACGGGTCGCCGGTGATCGCGAAGGTCAGCGGGGACAAGCTGCATCCGTCGAACGCGGGCCGGTTGTGCACCAAGGGCGCCACCCACTTGGAGTTGATGCGGGCCCCGGGCCGGATGGAAACCGCCTACCGGCGGCCGGAGCGCGGGCAGGCGCCCGTGCCGGTGCCGGTCGACGAGGCCGTGCGCGAAGCGGCCGAGCGCCTGCGCGGCATCCTCGACGAGCACGGACCGGACGCGATCGCGCTCTACGTTTCCGGGCAGATGTCGCTGGAGGCGCAGTACCTCGCCACCAAACTGGCGAAGGGATATCTGCGGACCAGGCACCTCGAAGCCAACTCGCGGCTGTGCATGGCCAGCGCGGGCACCGGCTACAAGCAGTCGCTGGGCGCGGACGGCCCGCCCGGCTCCTACGACGATTTCGAGCACGCCGACCTGTTCTTCGCGATCGGCGCGAATATGGCCGACTGTCACCCGATCCTGTTCCTGCGCATGGCCGATCGGCTCAAGGCGGGCGCGAAACTCATCGTCGCCGACCCGCGCCGCACCGACACCGCCGCCCGCGCCGACCTGTTCCTGCAACTACGGCCGGGCACCGATCTGGCGCTGCTGAACGGGTTGCTGCACCTGCTCGTCGCGAACGACGACATCGACCACGATTTCATCGCCGAGCACACCGAGGGCTGGGACGCGATGCCCGAGTTCCTCGCCGAATACTCGCCTGCTCGCGTCGCCGAGATCACGGGTTTGGCCGAAGCCGATATCCGGACCGCCGCCCGTTGGATCGGCGAAGCGGGCGAGTGGATGACGCTGTGGACGATGGGGCTGAACCAGTCCACCCACGGCACCTGGAACACCAACGCCATCTGCAACCTGCATCTGGCCACCGGCGCCATCTGCCGGCCGGGCAGCGGGCCGTTCTCGCTGACCGGTCAGCCGAACGCCATGGGCGGACGCGAAATGGGCTATATGGGACCGGGTCTGCCCGGTCAGCGCAGCCTGCTCGCGGCCGCCGACCGCGCCTTCGTGGAAACCGCGTGGGGCTTGCCGCCCGGCACCATCCGCACCGAAACCGGCCCCGGCACCGTCGAGATGTTCCGGGACATGGCCGAGGAGAAGATCAAGGCCGCCTGGATCATCTGCACCAATCCCGTTGCCTCCATGGCTAATCGGAAGACGGCAATCGCCGGGCTGGAAGCCGCTGAACTGGTCGTCGTGCAGGACGCCTACACCGACACCGCCAGCAACGCCTATGCCGATCTGCTGCTGCCCGCCACGCTGTGGGCCGAAGCCGATGCGGTGATGGTGAATTCGGAGCGCAACCTCACCCTGCTGCAACGCAGTGTCGACCCGATCGGCGAGGCCCGCCCGGATTGGCTGCTGATCGCGCAGGTGGCCACCGCCATGGGGTTCCCCGGCTTCGATTTCGCCTCCAGCGCCGAGGTTTTCGCCGAGATCAAGCAGTTCTCGAACCCCGCTACCGGTTACGACCTGCGCGGCATCGACTACGAGGAGCTGCGCGCGGGATCGATGCAGTGGCCGTGCCCGGAACCCGGCCGCCGCCGCAACCCGATCCGCTATCGCAACGACGGTGTCAGCCAGCACCTTTTCGTCGACGAGGCCGGGCGGCAGCCCCGGCTCGCCTTCGCCACTCCCACCCGGCGAGCGGTGTTCTGGCCGCGGCCGCACATGGCACCGGCGGAGCTGCCCGACGACGACTACCCGTTCGTGCTGAACACCGGCCGATTGCAGCATCAGTGGCACACCATGACCAAGACCGGACGGGTCGACAAGCTGACCAAGCTGACCGGTGCGCCCTTCGTCGAAGTGCATCCCGACGACGCCCGGCAGCTCGGGGTAGCGGCCGGCGATCAGCTCGAGATCGCGTCCCGGCGTGGCCGAGCGGTGCTGCCCGTGCGGATCAGCGACCGAGTGCGGCCCGGCGACTGCTTCGCCCCCTTCCACTGGAACGACGAGCAGGGGGAGTACTTGACCATCAACGCCGTCACCAACGACGCGGTCGACGCCGACTCGCTCCAGCCGGAATTCAAGGCGTGCGCGGTGTCGCTCCGCCGCGTCGCGGTGCTGCCGACCGCACAAGCGCCCGTGGCGCCCGCGGTTCCGGCCGAGGCCGGACCGCATCCGCTGGCCGAAATGCTGGGACTGGACCAGGGGATCGCGCCGACGTTGAGCGATATCGAGCAGATCTACCTGAGCGGATATCTGGCCGCGCTGCAAACACTTCCGGTGACGGGTCAGCCGGTGCTGCCCGAATCCGCGCCGCTGTCGACCCGCAGTCGCCTGTGGATCGATGGTCTGCTGGCCGGAATGTACTCCCGGGGCACCGGCTCCCCGGCCGTGCCCACCGAAGAAGACGCGGCCGCGCCGGTCACGGTGCTCTGGGCGTCGCAAACCGGCAGCGCGGAGGAATTCGCGGCGGTGGTCGCCGAGCGGCTCGCCGACGCGGGTTTCGCGCCGCGCCTGCTCGATATGGACTCCTGTGAGCTGAGCGCGTTGACGGGTGACGTGCTGTTGATCAGCAGCACGTTCGGCGATGGCGGCCCGCCCGACAACGGGGCGGATTTCTGGGCACGCCTGGACGACAGCGTGATTCGATTCACCAGCCTGCGCTATGCGGTGTTCGCGCTCGGTGATTCCTCCTACGACGATTTCTGCGGCCACGGCCGAAAACTCGATCAGAAGCTGGCCGAACGTGGTGCGACGCGGTTGCTTCCGCGTGTCGACAGCGAGCCCGACTACGAGGAACCCGCCGCGCGATGGCTGGACGAGGTGTTGAACGCCCTGGATCCGCACCGGCCCGGGGGGACCGAAGGTATTGCGCCGCAACAGCATCCAGCCGAACGCGAGTTCGTCGCGGCCGGCCGGACTCAATCGCGGGGCGGTGGAACCACGCTGCTCCTACCGGGCGCACCCGCACCGAGCCGTGCCCGCCGGACCGAACCGGCACTCTTCACCCGCAACGCCCCGCTGTCGGCACCCCTGCTCCGCAACGAGGTGCTGTCCCGTTCCGGTGCACCGAAAGAGGTGCGCCAGTTCGGTTTCGACCTGCGCGGCCTCGACGCCGGCTACGAGGTGGGCGACTCGCTCGGCATCTGGCCGTCCAACTGTGACTCGCTGGTGGCGGAATGGCTGACCGCCACCGGTCTCGACGGCGACCGCGTCATCGACATCGACGGCCGCGAACTGTCTTTGCTCGAAGCGCTGCGTACCCGCTACGACATCACCAAGATCAGCCACGACCTGCTCACTTTCATCGCCGACCGCAATCCCAGTGTGCGACTGTCGAAATTGCTGCGGCGCGACAATCGCAACGAACTGGACAGTTACCTGTGGGACCGCCAAGCCGTCGACGTGCTGCGCGACTTCCCGGTGCGCGCCGATCTGGTGGAATGGCTCGGCACACTGAAAAAGCTCCAGCCGCGCCAATATTCGATCTCCTCTTCGCCCTTGGTCAGCCCGGACGAGGTGCAGTTGACGGTCGGTGTGGTTCGCTACGGCGACCCGGTCGCCTCGGCCGCCCGGCGCGGCGGCGTCTGTTCCACCTTCCTCGCCGACCGCGTCACGGATACCCATGTCCCGATCTTCCTGCAGCGTGCTCCCCATTTCCGTCCGCCGCTGGATCCGACCGCTCCGATGATCATGGTCGGTCCCGGCACCGGCATCGCGCCCTTTCGCGGCTTTCTCCAGGAACGCCGGGCACTCGGCGCCACCGGCCGTAACTGGCTGTTCTTCGGCGAACAGCACGCCGCCCAGAATTTCTACTACCGCGCCGAACTGGAAGACATGTTCCGCTCCGGCTTCCTCACCCGCCTGGACCTGGCGTTCTCCCGGGACCAGCGGGAACGGATCTACGTGCAGCACCGGATGATCGAGCACGGTGCCGAGCTGTGGTCCTGGCTGCGCGAGGGCGCCTACTTCTACGTCTGCGGTGACGCCGCCCGCATGGCCAAAGACGTCGACGACACCTTGCTCGCCATCGCCCGCATCCACGGCAAACTCGACGAGGACGCGGCGCTCGCGTTCAAAAAGCAACTGATCGCCGAAAAGCGCTACGTCCGCGACGTGTACTGAGCACTACACAGCGGGCGGATTGAGCCGCGCGAAGTCGGGCAGCCGGTAGTACGGGTAGTAGGGGTAGGGCGGAGTGGTGGCACTCGCCTTGTCGAGGCGGGCGACCTGCTCGGCGTCGAGTTCCCAGCCGACCGCGCCCAGGTTCTGGCGCAGTTGTTCCTCGTTGCGCGCGCCGACGATGACAGTCGCGACGGTGGGCCGTCGGAGCAGCCAGTTCAGCGCGATCTGCGGCACTGTTTTGCCGGTCTCCGCGGCGAGCTCATCGAGCACGTCGACGACGTTGTAGAGCACCTCGTCGTCGACCGGCGGGCCCGCCTCGGCGGTCTGATGCAGGCGGCTGCCGGCTGGAAGTGGTTGTCCGCGGCGGATTTTGCCGGTGAGGCGGCCCCAGCCGAGGGGACTCCAGATCACCGCGCCGACACCCTGATCCCGGCTGAGCGGCATGAGTTCCCACTCGTAGTCCCGGCCGACGAGTGAGTAGTAGACCTGGTGCGCCACATACCGTGTCAGGCCGTGGCGATCCGCGGCGGCGAGGGATTTCATCAGCTGCCAGCCCGCGAAGTTGGACGCGCCGAGGTACCGGATCTTGCCCGCGCGCACCAGATCATGCAGTGCCGCAAGGGTTTCCTCGACCGGGGTGTGCGCGTCGAAGGCATGCAGCTGGAACAGGTCGAGGTGGTCCACGCCGAGCCGGCGCAGCGAGCCCTCGACCGCGCCGATCAGCCGAGCCCGGCCCGACCCCGCGTCGTACGGCCCGGGCCCGGTCGGCAAGCTCGCCTTGGTGGACAGCAGTAACTGGTCCCGCCGGCCCTTGATCGCCGCCCCGAGTACTTCTTCCGAAGCGCCGTCGGAGTAGACGTCGGCCGTGTCGAACATGGTCACACCGGCCTCCAGGCTGATGTCGACCAACCGCCGTGCCTGCCGCGCGTCGGTATCGCCCCACGCGCTGAACAGTGCGCCGCGTCCACCGAAGGTGCCCGCGCCGAAGCTCAAAGCCGGGACGACCAAACCTGATGCGCCGAGCCGCCGGTACTCCATGATGACTCCTAAAGGGTCTATAGTTCCGTTAACACCTCGAACATTACACCCGATTCGGAACAAATGGAACTGGAGACCCATTAATGCCCGCAGCAGAGCTCCCACCAGGCTCGATCCGACCAGGCGGTCGCACCGCCCGAGTCCGCGAAGCGGTCCTCCGCGCCGCCGGCGACCTGCTCGCCGAACGCGGCTTCGCCCACCTGGACCTTGCCGAAGTCGCCGCCGCGGCCGAAGTCGGCAAAACCACCGTCTACCGCCGCTGGGGCACCGTTCCCGCACTGGTGGCCGACCTCCTCGCCGACATGGCCGAGCAGTCCGTCTCCCGCGCCGACACCGGCACCCTCCTCGGCGATCTCACCGCCAACGCCCGCCTCGTCGCCGAAACCCTCGCCGACCCCCGCCAAGGCCGCCTCTTCCGCGCCGTCATAGCCGCCGCCACCTGCGACGAAACCGCGGCCACCGCCCTGCACCGCTTCTACGACATCCGCCTGACCGAATGGGCGCCCTGTGTCGAAGCCGCGATAGCCCGCAGCGAAGCCCCACCCGGCACCAACCCCCGCGCCGTCCTCTCCGCCGTCTCGGCCCCCCTCTACTACCGCCTCCTGGCCAGCGGCGACCCCATCGACGAAGCCATCGCCGACAAATCCGCCCGGGCCGCCGTAAGCGCGGTCAGCGCAGGGGTATTCATCGACCGATGACCGAGGCGACGGCTCTGGACTCGTGCGCGGTGGGCACAGTGTCGTCACCACCGGGGAAGTGCGGACGTGTCAAGCACTGTGCGGCAACTGGATTCGGGTTCCGGTGACGTCGGCGTAGTGGCCCATGAGTTCGGTGCAGAGGACGGGCCAGGTGCGGTGCAGGACGGATTTGCGGGCGGCTCGGGCGAATCGGGCGCGCAGGGCCGGGTCGCGGAGTGCGCCGACGGCGCTCGGCAGGAGCTCGCTGAAGCGATCGACCGGGAGCAGGTAGCCGTTGCGGCAGTGCGCGATCAGGTCGCGGGGACCGCCCGCATCGGGGCCGATGACCGGAGTGCCGGAGGAGAGGGCCTCCTGGACGCCCTGGCAGAAGGTCTCGTGTTCGCCCGCGTGCACCATGATGTCGAGGCCGGCGTAGGCCTGGGCGAGTTCCGCGCCGCCCAGTTCGCCGGTGAAGATCGCGGTCGGCATCAGGGCGGACAGTGCGGCCCGGTCCGGCCCGTCGCCGACGATGACCAACTGGATCGTCGGGTCGGCGGCGAGGACCGCCAATCGTTCGACATGCTTTTCCGGCGCGAGCCGCCCGACGAAGCCGACGAGCAGTTTCTCCTGTCCGGCCAACCATCGCGCACGGAGTTCGGCCGATCGGGCACTCGGAGTGAACCGGGCGATATCGACCCCGCGCCCCCAGCGGTGGATTCGTGGAATGCCGTGCGCGGCAAGGGATTCCGCAGCCGCGGTAGAGGGTGCCAGGGTCCGGGTCGCGCCCTCGTGCAGCCGCCGGGTCCAGCCCCAGGCGGCGCGGGCGGCCAAGCCGAGGCCGTAACTCTTGGCGAAACCGGCGACATCGGTTTGGTACACGGCGACCGTCGGCAGGTCCAAGCGCAGGGCGGCGCCGAGACCGCCCGCGCCGAGCAGGAACGGGGAGGCGAGATGCACCACATCGGCGTCGAAATCCCGGATAGCGGGGGTGATTCCGGGCTGGGGCAGACCGACGGGCAGCGAGCTGATCTTCGGGACCATCATCGCCGGTACGCGGTGGACCGGGAAACGGCCGTGCTCGCGGGGTGCGGGCGGCAGTCCCCGGATGGTGTCGGGCGCGATGATGAGCGCGTCGTGGCCGTGCTGGTCCAAATGGTCCAGCACCCGCAGGACTGAGTTCACGACGCCGTTCATGTTCGGCAGGAACGACTCCGCGACGATCGCTACACGCACCCGTTCAGCGTGACCGGCCCAGCACGCCTGGCCCCGACCGTGACGTGAAGCGCGTGGGAAGTTCCGGCGAACGCTCGGCGCGACAGGCCGCTCACACGTGCGGCGCGCGCCACCGCGGATCCGTCAGATTCTCCGGAGTAGCGATCGTCTCCAGCAGCGCGCGCAGTGTGCGCACCGCCTCCGCCCCATGCTTTTCGACCAGTTCGCGTTCCGTGTCGCGATGGAAGCGCCGGGCCGCCGCGAGGGCGCTGTTGCCCTTCTGGCTCAGGTAGAGCAGTTTTGCCCGGCCGTCGCCGGGGTCCGGACGCCGTTCCACGTAGCCGCGTTTCTCCATCTCGTCGACCAATTGGGCCGCTCCCTGCTTGGTGATCGTCAATCGGTCGGCGAGCTCGCTGATGTTCATCGCACGCCGGTCGAGGCTGCGGAAGACGTAACCGTAGGAGGGGCCGGCGTCACCGAAACCTTGTCCGGCCAGTGCTTCTCGCATCTCGTGCACGAAATGCTGGTAGCCGAGGCCGAGCAGGATGCCCAAATCCAGGTCTTGCGCGGGACGAGTCATGCCGCCATGATAGTCAAGTCAACTTGTTCAAGTTAACTTGTCTATCTAGGAGATTCATGCACCTCATCACCGCGGCCGACGCTCCCCAGTTCGAGCTGCCGCACGCCCAGTTCAGCGGCATGGCCTCGCCGAGCCGCGGTTCGTCACAGCTGTGCACCTGGCGGCTCACGGTGCCGCCGAATCTGGCCACCGGGGCGGCCCATGTCCTCGACCGGGACGAGGTCTTCATGGTGATCTCGGGCCGGTTGGAGATCAGCGGTCAGCTGCTCGGGCCGGGCGACGCGCTGGTCATACCCGCGGGTGGTCCGATCGCGGTCGGCAATCCGGGCGACGAACCCGCGGTCGCGCACGTCGCGATCGCCGCCGGATTCCAGGCCACGATGCCCGACGGCAGCAAGCTCAGCCCGCCGTGGGCGCGGTAGCCGGTGCCCGGTAGGCGCGCGTAACGCCTGCCGCCTCAGGGTGCCGGGTTCACACCGCGGCGCCGCATCCGCCGGATAGCCCAGAGGGCGGGTAGCGCCACGCCCCAGGCCACCACGATGACCGACGCCGCGGGCAGCAGCGCGACCCGCGCGTCCCGGCCCGCGACCCGGACCAGATCGGGATCCTTACGGCTGTACTCGACCTTGATCCGCTCGCCCGCGGTCAAATTGGTCGGGTACAGCACCCCGACCTTCGGATTGTGATTCTTGCCGTCCGGCGTCACATAGCTGACCGCCGAACGCAGCCGCCCCGCCGAGAGCACCTCGGCGGTGGTGGTGCCCTTGTCGGAGCTGATCAGATAGTCGTCGCGCCAGGCGGCGAGCACCAGCAGGACCATCAGCACACTGATCACCGTGGCCGCGGCGAGCACGGCGGTGTGCGTGCGTCGTAAACGGACGTCCCGCTCGGCACCCGGCACGGAATCGCTGCGCGATGCTTCAGACCGCTTGGTTTCCGACACCACTCAAGCCTACTGAGCTCCTGCACTAGCCTGTGCGCCCATGTCCCGAAAATTCAGCTTCACCGTGCCCTACAGCATCCCGGTCGAAGATCTCCACCGGGCACTCATCGATGACAAGGTCTGGCACGCCAGGTTCGCCGAAGCGACAACTGCCACCATCGAACTCACCCATCCCGACGGCGCGGACACCATCCGCATCCATATGACCGAAAAAGCGAGTGAGGACAAGATTCCGAGCCTCGTCACCAAGGTGCTCAAGAGCGAACTCCAGTTCTCGCGCACCGACAACTGGGGCCCGCTGGACGGCGAGTCCGCCCGCGGCACCCTCGAAGCCGCCACCGGCGGCATCAACTCGGTGATGTCGGGCGCCTACGAAATGCGCCCGACCGCCGAGGGCTCGGAGATCGAGGTCGTCGGCACCGTCGACGTGCAGGTCCCGCTGGTCGGCGGCGCTATCGAGCCGCTGGCCGAGCAATTGCTGCATCGGGTGCTGAACAGCGAGCGTGAGTTCATCCAGGAGTGGGTGGCCAGCCAGGCCAACGCGTAACCGGCCGCCGCGCACCGCATACCGACGCGCCGGGTGCTCAACGACGAGCCCCGGCGCCATCCGCCTATTCGGTGCAGGCCTCGAAATCGGTCATCGAATTCGGATCGAATTCCTTGGGCTCCACCAGCACCAGCCAATTGCCGGAATTGTCCCGGATGACCGCCTCGGTGCCGTACGGCCGCTCCGCCGGCGGCTGCACGAACTCCACGCCCTTGGCCGTCAGCTCCTCGAATGCCTTCTGACAGTTCTCGGTCCGCAAGCCCAGCGCCCCGTGCGTGCCATTGGCGAGCGCCCGCCGGATCGCCTCGGCCATAGTGTCGTCCAGCGGCGGGCCGGGCACCATCAGCGTCACCTGCAATTCGAGATGGTCCGGCTGCGCCACCGTCACCCAGCGGAACCCGTTCTCGCCCATGGTGACGTCACTGGTCTCCACGAACCCCAGCTTGTCCACATACCACTGCTTGGCCTCGGTCTGATCGTTCACATAGACCGTGACCAGGGAAACGTTGCTAATCGTCGTCATGTGTACAGGCTATTTGCCCGCACCCGCCGACAGCTTCTCCGAAATTGCGCAGCCGGGTATCCGGGGTAGTCAATCCCCGAGCTGATCGCGCGGAGTCCGATCGGACAGCCCGTGCATGAAAATGAAGCACCCGGGGATGTGCGGCGCGCTGCCGGCGAATTTGGCCTGATATTCCGAGGGGCTGACTCCGACCAACTGGCGGAACTTGCTGCTGAACGACCCGAGGCTGCTGTAGCCGACCAGCATGCAGATTTCGGTCACCGTCAGATTGGTGGAGCGCAAAAGATCTTGCGCCCGTTCGATACGGCGCTCGGCCAGATAGACGGCGGGTGTCTTCCCGTACACCGCGGCGAAGGCGCGCAGGAAGTGGAACTTGGATATCCCTGCCGCCGAGGCCAATTCGTCCAGGTCCAGGGGATCGGCGTAATTCCGGTCGGCCAAGTCCCGCGCCCGTCGCAGATGCGGGAGCAGATAGAGCGCGGGCAGGCCGTAGCGATTGCTCGCAGGTCGCTCGGAAGGGGCGGCCATCAGGTGAAGGGTTGCAACTCGTCATAGCGCATGGACGCGCGACCGGCCAGATGCCAGGCGCGGGCGGTGATGTCGAGGTCCTCGTCGGTGACGAGGTTGCCCATCACCCGAACCGCCGTGCGCTGCAGGTACTTCGAACGCATCACGGGCGGACCGCCGAGCGGCACCATGCGCGGATGGGTCGCCAGACCCGCGATCCGCCGGGCCACCGAGAAGGTCCGCCCGTAGCGGGCGCGCAGCAGTTCCGGCCAGATCCGCGTGAAATCGGGTTCGTCCAGCAGTTCGGACAGCATGTGCCCGCCTTCGAGCCCGTAATCGATGCCCTCACCGTTAAGCGGGTTCACACAGCCCGCCGCGTCACCGATGAGCACCCAGTTCCGTCCGGCGACATTCGACACCGCCCCGCCCATCGGCAGCAGCGCCGAAGCGATCGCCCGCAGTTCCCCTTCGAACCCCCACTCCTCGAAGCGCTGCGAAGTGTAGTGCTGCAGAAGGGGTTTCAACGCGATGTGGGACGGTCGCGCCTCGGTGGCCAGGGACCCGACGCCGATGTTCACCTCGCCGTTGCCGAGCGGGAACACCCACCCGTAACCGGGCACGAGATTGTTCTCGGCGTCACGCAACTCCAAATGCGAAGTGATCCACTGGTCGTCGCTGCGCGCGGACTTGATGTAGGCGCGCGCCGCCGTGCCGTACGCGTACCGGCGATGCCAGGTACGGCCGAGCTTCTTGCCGATGGGGGAGCGCACGCCATCGGCGACCACCAGCGTGCGGCACTCGATGGCGTGCGTGCCCGCCCCGGTCTGCACCGTCACCCCGCTGACCCGATCACCCGCACGGGTGACATCGATCACCTTGGTGCCGTCCAGCATCCCGGCCCCCGACTTCACCGCCGTCTCACGCAACTTGTCGTCGAGTTCGGTTCGGGGCACGGCACTTCCATAGGTCGGAAAGGAACCGGCGGGCCAGGGCAGCAGCGCCTCGCGACCGAACCCCGTCATCCGCAGACCGTGGTTGACGGTGTGCGCCCGCAGCCAGTCGCCGAGCCCCAGGTGCTCCAGTTCCTTGGTCGCGCGCGGTGTCAATCCGTCACCGCAGGTCTTGTCCCTGGGGAACACCGCGGAATCGATCAGCAGCACCTCGCGACCCGCCCGCGCCGCCCACGCCGCCGCGGCGGAACCCGCCGGGCCCGCACCGACGACCAGAACCTCGGTCCGGGTGGGCAGCGCGTTCGCGGGTGTGACATCCGGTGAACCCATGCGCTCAATACTTGCAGGACGGTCATGTTCGTGTCGACGCGGTGTGCCCGCCAACACGGCGAATCCGGCGCGGCCCAGCCGTCTCGCGTACGCCCCATATGGAAGGCTGGATGGTGCACCACATAGTGACGGTGTTCATGGGGCCGCGTGGCTGGGACACGCTAGGTTCTTACCGTGGGGTCGGACGCATCGCTGGGAGAAGAAATGAGCACATCGGCTGTGGATGAGCACTCGGGGATGGCAGGAGGCGGAGCCGAGGGGGCGGGCGAACTCAGCACCGTGGTGGCCGGGGTCGATCTCGGCGACTCCGAGCTCGCGAGCACTGTGCGCAACGGCCTCGAGCAGGTCGAAAAACTCCTCATCGACGAGCTGTCCGACGGCGAAGACTTCCTGCAGGAAGCGGCGCTGCATCTGGCCAAGGCCGGCGGCAAGCGATTCCGTCCGCTGTTCACCATTCTCACCGGCCAGCTCGGCCCGAACCCCACCGATCCCGCGCTGATCACCGCCGGCACCGTCGTCGAACTCGTGCACCTGGCCACGCTGTACCACGACGACGTGATGGACGAGGCCCCGATGCGCCGCGGGGCCGTGAGCGTCAATTCCCGCTGGGGCAACAGCATCGCGATCCTGGCCGGCGACTACCTGTTCGCGCACGCCTCCCGCCTGACCTCCACCCTGGGCCCGGACGCGGTGCGCATCATCGCCGAAACCTTCGCCGAACTGGTCACCGGCCAGATGCGGGAAACCATGGGTGCTCGCGAAGCCCAGGATCCGATCGAGCACTACCTGCGCGTGGTCTGGGAGAAGACAGGCTCGCTGATCGCCGCGTCGGGCCGTTTCGGTGGCACGTTCTCCGGCGCCGACACCGACCATGTCGAGCGTCTGGCCCGCCTCGGTGACGCCGTGGGCACCGCCTTCCAGATCTCCGACGACATCATCGATATCTCCTCGGCGGCCGAGCAGTCCGGCAAGACGCCGGGCACCGATCTGCGCGAGGGTGTGCACACCCTGCCGGTGCTGTACGCGCTGCGCGAGGAAGGCGCCGAGGGCGACCGCCTGCGCGCGATGCTGACCCACCCCGTCGGCTCCGCCTCCGACCATCCCCCTGTGCTCACCCACCCCGTCGGCTCCGCCTCCGACCATCCCCCTGTGCTGGCCCGCCCGCTGGAGACCGACGCCGAGGTCGAGGAGGCCCTGGCGCTGCTGGGACGTTCTCGCGGCATGGTGCTGGCCAAGGAGAAGCTGCAGGGTTACGCCGACATCGCGTACGCCGAATTGTCCGCATTGCCCGCCGGCCCGGCCAATGACGCCCTGGAGCGACTCGTCCGCTACACCATCGAGCGGGTCGGCTGAGCCACAGCTCGAGCGGGAACCTTGCCCGCCCGCCTGTCGTTGACCTCGTGTAATGCCAGCGAAGTGCCGGTGGCTCGGAGATGCCCGACGTGAGTGCCGATTTCGCTGACTCGGCTACTGCGTCGCCGCCGGCCGCCGGCGCCACTGCTGTGGCGCCCGGGTCCGGGCGCAAGACGCGGAGAGGCGGATGAGCGACCTATGCACGGCGGTTATGCGAACGGCCTGAAGACCTTCGGGCTCATGGTCGGGCTGTCGGCGCTGATCGTCTTCGCCGGGGCCATGTTCCGCAGCCCGACGATTCTGGTCATCGCCATCCTGATCGCGGTCGGCACGAACGCCTACGCCTATTTCAACAGCGACAAGCTCGCGTTGAAGGCGATGCACGCCCAGCCGGTCAGTGAGCTGGAAGCGCCCGTCATCTACCGCATCGTGCGCGAACTCGCGACCACGGCACGTCAGCCGATGCCGCGGCTCTACATCTCGCCCACCAACGCACCCAATGCCTTCGCCACCGGCCGGAGTCCGCGACATGCCGCGGTCTGCTGTACCAGCGGCATTCTGCAGATCTTGGACGAGCGGGAGTTGCGCGCCGTGCTCGGCCACGAGCTGTCGCATGTCTACAACCGCGACATCCTGATCTCCTCGATCGCGGGCGCGCTCGCCGCCGTCATCTCCGGCTTGGCCAACCTGGCCTTCTTCGCCTCGATGTTCGGTGGCAACCGCGACAGCGGCGGGGGCCCCAATGTCCTCGGTGTGCTTTTGATCTCACTTCTCGGCCCGATCGCCGCGACCCTGGTGCGGCTGGCCGTCTCGCGCTCCCGGGAGTTCCAGGCGGATCAGTCCGGCGCCGAATTGACGGGTGACCCACTGGCTCTCGCGTCGGCGCTGCGGAAGCTGGAGCGTGGCGTCCAGGCCGCTCCGCTGCCCCCCGAGCCACAGCTCACGACGCAGTCGCACCTGATGATCGCCAACCCGTTCCGCAATGGTGAGCGGGCGGCGCGCTGGTTCTCCACCCATCCGCCGATGGCCGAGCGCATCGCGCGCCTCGAAGAACTGGCGGGCGGCCCGCGCGATCACTGAAACCGCAAGCCGCCCAACCTTTTCCGCGTCTATCGGTATCGACGTCTATCGGTAATTGACGAACTGCAGCGCGATACCGAAATCCTCGCCCTTCAGCAGCGAGATGACGGCCTGCAGGTCATCGCGCTTCTTGCTGCTGACTCGTAATTCATCGCCCTGAATCTGCGCCTTGACGCCCTTGGGGCCCTCGTCGCGGATCTTCTTGGAGATCTTCTTGGCGTGCTCGGTGTCGATGCCCTGCACCAGCTCACCGGTGATCTTGTAGGTCTTGCCGGAGGCCTGTGGTTCGCCGGCGTCGAACGCCTTGAGCGAGATGTCGCGGCGGATCAGCTTCTCCTTGAACACCTCGAGCGCGGCCTTGACCCGCTCCTCCGCCTCGGCGGTCAGCACGATCTTGTCCTCGCCGGACCACTCGATGGTGGCGCCGGTGCCACGGAAGTCGTAGCGGGTGTTCAGCTCCTTCTCCGCCTGATGCAGGGCGTTGTCGACCTCCTGCCGGTCGACCTTGCTGACGACATCGAAAGACGAATCGGCCACACTGCGCTCCTGTTCCTGGCTGAAGTTCTCGAACGATCGGCGAGCAATCGCCGACGGTCACTTCCGGACATCGTTAGTTCTACCCGGAAGGGCGACGGTAGTCCCGCCGCAGCACGGCACGGGTAGCCGGGCAGGACGGTGATGCCACGCGGAGCCGCCCTCAAACCGGTGTTGTGCAGCCGGTTTGCATTGGGGGTGCGGGTTGGTTGTATTCTCGTCACCGCGCCTAGCGTGATGGCAGATTGCCCGAGCGGCCAATGGGAGCAGACTGTAAATCTGTCGGCGAAAGCCTACGTAGGTTCGAATCCTACATCTGCCACCGGAAACCCCCGTCGATCGAGTTGATCGGCGGGGGTTCTTGGTTTTTCCGGCGCGCCCGCCGCCCGGCGGCCGGACATCCTTCGGAAACCGCTTCTGACCTCACGATTTGGCGGTGCGACCGAGGAGTGTGTAATCTCGTTCAAGACTTCGCCGCGCCGAGTCAGTCAGTAAGACCCGGAGCGGATGCTGTCATGCCCCCTTAGCTCAGTCGGCAGAGCGTTTCCATGGTAAGGAAAAGGTCAACGGTTCGATTCCGTTAGGGGGCTCGCCGGATTGCCGGTGGTGACCGACTCGGCATCGCTATAGTGCCCCACAGTGTGGGGCTGGGTGCGGCACCAATGGCAATGCGCCCCGTGGCGGTGTAGCTCAGTCGGTAGAGCAAACGACTCATAATCGTTGTGTCGCCGGTTCAAGTCCGGCCATCGCTACCAATAACCAGACCGCTAGGTTGACGCGAAAGAAGGAATGTCGTGGCCGCGAAGTCCACCGATGTCCGGCCAAAGATCACCTTGGCCTGCGAAGAGTGCAAGCATCGCAACTACATCACCAAGAAGAACCGGCGCAACGACCCGGATCGCTTGGAGATCAAGAAGTACTGCCCGAACTGCAACACCCACCGGGCGCACAAGGAATCCCGCTAAACCGGGACCATATAAAGCTAGAGCTGCCAGGGCCGGACGAGAGTCCGGCCTTAGCGCTATCCAGGGCAAGAGCGATATACGGACGACCGCCTGCGACTGCTTGCCGGTCGTTCGAAATGGTCAGCCGCCACTCGCGGTCACGCCGGGATCCCTCAGCAAGTCGGCGTGATTGCTCCGCCGACTCCGGGCTGCGGGGTCAGATAGGTACAGTCCTCCCGTGACAATCAACACCACCGGTACAGACGAAGTCCAAGCGAGCGTCGAGTTCGACGCCGCTGCCCATGCGGCGGCCATGGTCGGTCACCACTACCGCGTCGACGACTACTACGAGGTCGGCCGCGAGAAGGTCCGCGAATACGCCCGCGCCGTGCAGGACTACCACCCGGTGCACTGGGAAGAGGACGTGGCGCTCGAATACGGCTATGAGAGCCTGGTCGCACCGCTCACCTTCATTTCGCTGGTCGGAATCCTGGCCCAGCGCAAGCTGTTCGAGCAGATCGTCACCGGCTACGACCTGAGCCAGATCATGCAGACCGATCAGATCCTGGAGTTCCACCGGCCCATCAAGGTCGGCGACCAGCTCACCTGTGACGTCTACCTGCACTCGTTCCGGCAGGCGTTCGGCGGCGACATCATCGTCACCAAGAACATCGTCACCGACCAGCACGACGAGCTGGTCCTCACCACCTACACCACGCTGATCGGCCGCAGCGGCGGCGATATCGACCCGAACCTGCAGGGCGCCGTGCGCGGCGTGCTGATGCACGGCGTCGGCGACGGCGAGGCGCCGGACCACCGTCCCCGCAGCAGTGCCCTCGAGGGCGCTGCCGTCCCGGCGAAGACCCCGAAGATCGCGCCGTCCAAGCAGGCGCTGCGTTTCGAGGACATCGCGGCCGGCGACGAACTGCCCGCCCGCACCGTCCGGCTCACTCGCGGCGATCTGGTCAACTACGCCGGCGTCTCCGGCGACGCCAACCCGATCCACTGGAGCGACGAGGTGGTCAAGCTCGTCGGCCTGGACAACGTGGTCGCGCACGGCATGCTCACCATGGGCCTCGGCGGCGGTTTCATCACCTCCTGGCTGGGTGACCCGGGCGCGGTCAAGGAATACAACGTCCGTTTCACCAGCCCCGTCTACGTCGGTTCCGACGAGGCGGCCGAGGTCGAGTTCACCGGCAAGGTGAAGTCGGTCGATCCGCAAACCCGCACCGCGGTGATCGCGATGGTCGCGAAGTCGGCCGGGCGCAAGATCTTCGGGCGCGCG
Organism: Nocardia goodfellowii; assembly: GCF_017875645.1. Lineage (NCBI taxonomy): Bacteria > Bacillati > Actinomycetota > Actinomycetes > Mycobacteriales > Nocardiaceae > Nocardia > Nocardia goodfellowii. The sequence continues at coordinate 1,984,398 of NZ_JAGGMR010000001.1, forward strand.
ACGGCCACGGTTCAGCTGTCCTGAGCGAGCCCGGTGGCCCCGGATTGGTAATTGGCGCGGGAGGTAACGTAGACTCGTGCTCCGGGGTCACCAGCCGCTGCGCGCTGCTCTCGAGCAGCGCGCGTGTCATGTGACAACCCGAAATAAGGTACAACTGAATAACGAAAGTGGTTGGACGCACTTCGGTCCGATCAAAGGGGCGTAGCTCAATTGGCAGAGCAGCGGTCTCCAAAACCGCAGGTTGCAGGTTCAAGTCCTGTCGCCCCTGCCCTTAGCCGTAGCGACTGTTCGCGGGTCGCTCGAAAGAACCCAGCCAGCGACGAGAGAGGATCGACGTGGTCGACGAGCGGGATACTCGCCACGGCGCGGCCGACGATGGCGATGACACCGCCGCGGTGGCTCGGCCGAGCGGGAAGCGGTCCGCGCGTCGGACTCGCGGTTCCGCCGCGGACACCGGGTCGATCGCCACGATCGATCGCCCGTCGCTGAAGAAGACTGACAAGACCAAAGGCGAAAAGCGGGGCAACCCGTTCAAGCGCCTGAGCAAGTTCCTGCGTGAGGTTATCGCGGAACTGCGCAAGGTGATCTGGCCCAACCGGAAGCAGATGGTCACCTATACGACCGTTGTTCTGGTGTTCGTGATCTTCATGGTGGCGTTCATCAGCGGGTTGGACCTGGCGTTCATCAAGGGTGTCAACTGGCTGTTCGGCTAGCCTGGGACTCCGGTGCAGCGCCGCTAACGCCATGTACAGACGACACAGGAAGTGAGTGCCAAGTGAGCACCCCGGAGAACGACACAAACGACGAGTTCCCGGTCGACGACGCGGTGGAAGCCGCCGAGACCGCCGGGGAATCCGCTGCTGTCGACGACGCCGAGGCTGCTCCGGCCGCGCCTATCGACGCCGAGCCGGCCGATCCGGTCGCCGAGATGACAGCCGCGCTGCGCCGCGCTCCGGGTGACTGGTACGTCATCCACTCCTACGCCGGGTACGAGAACAAGGTGAAGGCCAACCTCGAGACCCGCGTGCAGAACCTGGACCTCGAGGAGTACATCTTCCAGGTCGAGGTGCCGACCGAAGAGGTCACCGAGATCAAGAACGGCCAGCGCAAGCACGTCAATCGCAAGGTGCTGCCCGGCTACATCCTGGTCCGGATGGAACTCAACGACGAATCCTGGGGCGCCGTGCGTAACACCCCGGGCGTCACCGGTTTCGTCGGCGCCACCTCGCGCCCGTCCCCGCTGACCATCGCCGAGGTCGTCAAGTTCCTGGTTCCGGCCGCGCAGCAGCAGAAGAAGCCGACGGCCGCGGAAGTCGCCGCCGGTGCTTCGTCCTCCTCCGACGTGGCACCCAAGCCGACCATCGAGGTCGACTTCGAGGTCGGCGAGTCGGTCACCGTCATGGACGGCCCGTTCGCGACGCTGCCCGCCAGCATCTCCGAGGTCAACGCCGAACAGCAGAAGCTCAAGGTGCTGGTGTCGATCTTCGGCCGCGAAACTCCGGTCGAGCTGGCGTTCACCCAGGTCGCCAAGATCTAGTCCGATGGGGCTCCCGCGTGGGGCCCCATCTTCGTACGACGGGACCCGCTCGATTACCGAGCCGGCGGTCCCGGTAAGGTATATGGGTTCGTGCGTGAATCCAGGGAAAGTCGTCCTGGCTTCGCCGCGCCCGCCTAAGGCTTACGGCAACCGTAAGGAACCGAAACCAAGGAAGAAAGATGCCCCCCAAGAAGAAGAAGCTCGCCGGGCTCATCAAGCTGCAGATCGAGGCCGGTAAGGCGAATCCGGCTCCGCCGGTCGGCCCCGCGCTCGGTCAGCACGGCGTCAACATCATGGAGTTCTGCAAGGCGTACAACGCCGCCACGCAGGCGCAGCTCGGCAATGTCATCCCGGTCGAGATCTCCGTGTACGAAGACCGGACGTTCGACTTCAAGCTGAAGACCCCGCCCGCCGCCCGGCTGCTGCTCAAGGCCGCCGGTGTGCAGAAGGGTTCGGCCGAGCCGCACAAGACCAAGGTCGCCAAGGTCACCATGGACCAGGTCCGGGAGATCGCCAAGACCAAGCAGGAAGACCTGAACGCCAACGACATCGAGCAGGCCGCGAAGATCATCGCCGGCACCGCGCGCTCGATGGGCATCACGGTCGAAGGCTGATAAAAGCCTCCATCCATGTGGGAGGGCCGGCCAGGCCCGGGAACCACATCTGAACCAGAACAAGGACAGAGCAACATGGCAAAACGAAGCAAGGCGTACCTCGCCGCGGCCGAGAAGGTCGATCGCGACAAGCTGTACTCCCCGCTGGCCGCCGCGCGGCTGGCGAAGGAGACCGCCACCACCAAGACCGACGCGACCGTCGAGGTCGCCGTTCGTCTCGGTGTGGATCCCCGCAAGGCCGATCAGATGGTCCGCGGCACGGTCAACCTGCCGCACGGCACCGGCAAGACCGCCCGCGTCATCGTGTTCGCGGTCGGCGACAAGGCCGCCGAGGCCGAGGCCGCCGGTGCGGACGCCGTCGGCGCCGAGGACCTGATCGAGCGGATCCAGGGCGGCTGGCTGGACTTCGACGCCGCGATCGCCACCCCGGATCAGATGGCCAAGGTCGGCCGTATCGCGCGTGTCCTGGGCCCGCGCGGTCTGATGCCGAACCCGAAGACGGGCACCGTCACCCCGGATGTGACCAAGGCCGTCAACGACATCAAGGGCGGCAAGATCAACTTCCGCGTCGACAAGCAGGCCAACCTGCACTTCGTCATCGGCAAGGCGTCCTTCGACGACGCCAAGCTGGTGGAGAACTACGGCGCCGCGCTGGAGGAGATCCTGCGCGTCAAGCCGTCGACCGCCAAGGGCCGCTACGTCAAGAAGATCACGGTTTCGACGAACACCGGACCGGGCATCCCGGTGGACCCGAACCGCACCCGCAACCTCCTCGAAGAGGACGCGCAGTAGCACCCGAACACCAACCGCCGAGGGCGGGAACGCAATCCGCGTTCCCGCCCTCGCGGCGTATCCGGCCGGAAAAGCGTGACTCGACTGTCGGCGCTTCGCTATCCTTACTTGCGGGGCAAAGTAAGGAGAAGTCATGGATGCTCAGGCCAGATTGACCTCGAAGGGACAGCTAACGCTGCCCAAGGCGATTCGTGACGCGTTGGAGTTGCAGGTCGGCGACAACGTTCTCTTCCGAGTAGAGGGCCGGGTCGTCGTGCTCGCGCGAACGCCGGATCTGCTCGAACTCGCGGGCAGTGTGCCAGTGCCGCCCGAGGTGCGGGGGAAGTCTTGGGACGAGGTGCGCGAGGATGCCTGGGCCGCGCAATGGCGGGAAGACAAGATATGACGGTCTTCCTGGACACCAACATCTTGATACGCCATTTCACCCAGGACCCACCGGACTTGGGCAAACGGGCCACCGCCTTTCTCGCCGACTCCGAAGCACTCTTTCTGCCTGACCTGATACTCGCGGAGACGGTCTATGTCTTGCAGAGCGTGTACAAGGTGGGGAGACCCCAGGTCGCACTGGTCTCCAGAGCGTTGATCGGGACTCGCAATATCGTGACGGACGATCCCGCGCTGCTGATCCGGACAATTGATGTCTATGAGCACCATCGGCTGTCCTTCGCCGATGCGTACCTGGTGGCCCTTGCCGAGGCCGACGAGGGTTCGGCAATCGCTTCCTTCGACAAAGGCATCGACAAGGCGACGAATGTCAGGCGAATCGAGCCTGCTCACCCGGGCGTATCCGACTGAGCTAATCGCCCTGTGCCTTATCGGTCTTACGCCAGCCGAGGAGCACCGATTCACCTTCCGGAACACCCCAGGGCAGGAAGATCGCGACGATCACTGCGCAGACGACCACCGCGCCCGCCGCTACCAGGGAGGCGGCGTGCGAACCTTCCAGGGCCGCCGATTTCATTGCGGTGATGAGGGTTTCGCGCTGGCTCTCCAGGAAGGTGGGCAGTTCGCGTTTGCGGATCTCCAGCACGCTGAGGGGGCTGGCTTGGACCAGGCTCTTCTGGTCCTCGCTCATCAGCGTGGGCGGGATTTTCCCGATCAGCGGTTCGACGCGAGTCGTGTAGTAGGAGGCGACGATCGAGCCGAGTACGGCGACGCCGAGGGTGCCGCCGATCTCGCGGGTGGTGTCGTTGACCGCCGAGCCCGCGCCGGCTTCGTCCAAAGGCAGTGCGCCCATGATGGATTCGGTGGCCGGGCCCTGCACGATGGCCAGGCCGAAAGCCATCGACACCATCGAGGGCAGCACGTCGGTGAGGTAGGGGCTGTCCACGGTCACCTGGCCGCCGAGGTAGAGGCCGAGGCCGGTGAGCAGCAGGCCGAAGACGATGACCGGCGTGGTGCCGAGACGCTGTGCGAGCAGGGTGGCGACCGGCGCGCCGATCGCGACCGAGAACGCGAAAGGCAGTGAGGCGATGCCGAATTCGAGCGGGGTGTATTCACGGACGCCCTGGAAGTACTGGGTGATCAGGAACAGGAAGCCGAACATGGAGAAGTAGCCGATCGCGATCGACGACGCGGGCAACGAGAATCGGCGGTTGCGGAACAGGCGCATATCCAGAATCGGTGCGCTGGTTCGTAATTCCCAGCCGATGAAGGCGGCCGACAGCACCACGCCCAGGGCGGCGGTGCCCAGTGTGACGACCGACAACCAGCCATTGTGCGGCGCTTCGATGATCGCCCAGACCACCAGCGTGATGCCCGCGATGGACAGCGCGATACCGGGCAGGTCCAGCTTGCCGACCTGTGCTGAGCGCGATTCCGGGACCCAGAACCAGGTGGCGGCCAGAGCGAGCAATGCCACCGGCACATTGATCCAGAACACCGAGTGCCAGGAGAAATGCTCCAGCAACCAGCCGCCGGAGATCGGGCCGATCGCGATGGCGAAGCCCGCCATGGCGGTCCAGGCGGCGATGGCCAGCGCGCGTTCGCGCTTATCGGTGAAGATGTTGATGATCAGGGCCAGAGTCGCGGGGAAGACGGCGGCGGCGAAGACGCCCATGGCGGCGCGCGAGGCGATGACCGTGCTCATGGATTCGGAGAGTGCGCCCGCGATGGACATGGCGGCGACGCCGGCCAGGCCGGCCATCATCACCCGCTTCCGGCCGTAGCGGTCGCCGAGATTGCCGAACGCCAGCAGCAGACCGGCGAAGGTGAGGGTGAACGCGTCCACCACCCATTGCAGGCCGCTGACGTTGGTGCGTAACTCGACGCCGATGGAAGGAAGCGCGACGTTGACGATGGTGTTGTCGAGGACGACCAGCAGTTCGGCCAGGCAGATCACGGCCAGGGCGAGGAAGCGCTGCGATCGTCGTTCCAGCAGCTGTGGTGGAGCGACTATGGAGGTTGCCATAGTGCAGCAGCTAAGCAGTAAGTGTCACCGCAAGTAACACTTGCGAGCGGCGACTTCGGCCACACTCGGCGTCTGTTTGTGTTGTTGGTCACAGGAAGCGAGCGGTGTATCGGCCGCGGAACGACCCCGTTTTGGCAGATGGGGCAGGTGCCTGTACCGTAGGAGCAAGTAATCGACCAGTTCGATAACTACCCAATCCGTTCTACCGAAGACCGTTGGTCGCTGTGCCCGTCCGGGTGCGGTCGAAGGTCCGGCGTTATTGCCGGCGGCCCACGCAGGGAGAGCCGAGGTTAGGGACATGATTCGGTAAAACGAATGATTCCTGTGCGCCCCGGAACGCTCTGCGTCCGGGGCGTTTGCTATTTCGCCAGGCTGATCCTTTCGAGCGACCTGCAAGCAGTCGCTAGCGAGATGGAATTCGGAAGTTCGCGAATACGAACCGACCATCCAGAGAGGAGGCGAAGTATGGCAAAACCCGAGAAGGTCACCGCGGTCGCGGAGATCACGGAGCAGTTCAAGAGCTCGACGGCCACCGTTGTCACGGAATACCGTGGCCTGTCGGTCGGCAAGATCACCGAGCTGCGTCGTGCCCTGGGCGCGGACGCCACTTACTCCGTCGCCAAGAACACCCTGGTCAAGCGCGCTGCCGCCGAGGCTGGCGTCGAAGGCCTGGATGACTTGTTCGTCGGTCCGACCGCGATCACCTTCATCAAAGGTGAGCCGGTCGACGCCGCGAAGGCGCTCAAGGCTTTCGCCAAGGACAACAAGGCGCTGATCATCAAGGGCGGATACATGGACGGCGCCGCGCTGTCCGTGTCCGAAGTTGAGCGGATCGCCGACCTGGAGTCCCGCGAGGTCCTGCTGGCCAAGCTGGCCGGCGCGATGAAGGCCAACCTGTCGAAGGCTGCCGCCACGTTCGCCGCTCCGGCGACCAAGATGGCTCGCCTGCTCGTGGCCCTCGAGGAGAAGCAGCGCGCCGGTGGCGCCGTTGCCGATGCTCCGGCCGCCGACGCCGAATAAGTCATCCGAATATTTGCGGCGTTCCCTACGCGCTACATGGTTACGCTTCGCTACCGCCTCCGCGCGCTGAGCTCACGCCGCAGCCCAAGCATTTTCATCGCCGCCTCCGCGGAGATGACCCCATCGAAAGGAAATATCAATGGCTAACGTTGACGAGCTGCTCGACACCATCGGCGGAATGACCCTGCTGGAGCTGTCCGAGTTCGTGAAGGCGTTCGAGGAGAAGTTCGACGTCAAGGCCGCCGCTCCGGTCGCCGTCGCCGCTGCCGGCCCCGCCGGTGCCGCCCCTGAGGCCGCCGAAGAGCAGGACGAGTTCGACGTCATCCTCGAGTCGGCCGGCGACAAGAAGATCCAGGTCATCAAGGTCGTTCGCGAGATCGTCTCCGGCCTGGGCCTGAAGGAAGCCAAGGACCTGGTCGAGGGCGCCCCGAAGGCGATCCTGGAGAAGGTTGCCAAGGACGCGGCCGACGCTGCCAAGGCGAAGCTGGAAGACGCCGGCGCCAAGATCACCGTCAAGTAATTCGACGGTATCGCGCTCGAACGGGCGGCTCCCCTGTGGGGAGTCGCCCGTTTTGCATTTTCGGACTCGCATGCCGGCGATCCTTACCCGCGATACCTGTCTGGGTTACTCTTCGGTCAGGTTGGGGTGCGCCGCATCTCGCACGTGAGATACAGTGACCGGACCCACTGTGACGTGACACACCGCGAGATCGCGCGGTTTCGGCACGTGGGGGGCTCGCTGAAGAATTTGTGGAGGTTGGCGTGGGCGTCGAGGTCAGGACCGAAAGTGTAACCAAGTCCTTTGGTTCACAGCGTATTTGGCAGGACGTGAGTTTGACGCTGCCCTCCGGTGAGGTCAGCGCCCTGCTGGGCCCCTCCGGTACCGGTAAGTCCGTCTTCCTGAAGTCGCTGATCGGCCTGCTGCGCCCCGAGCGCGGCTCCATCTTCATCGACGGCACCGACATCACGACCTGCTCCAACAAGGAGCTCTACGAGATCCGCAAGCTCTTCGGCGTGCTGTTCCAGGACGGCGCGCTGTTCGGCTCGATGAACCTCTTCGACAATGTGGCCTTCCCGCTGCGTGAGCACACGAAGAAGTCCGAGTCCGAGATCCGCAAAGTCGTCATGGAGAAGCTGGAGCTGACCGGTCTGCTCGGCGCCGAGGGCAAGCTGCCCGGCGAGATCTCCGGCGGTATGCGCAAGCGCGCCGGGCTGGCTCGCGCGCTGGTGCTGGACCCGCAGATCATCCTCGTCGACGAGCCCGACTCCGGTCTCGACCCGGTGCGTACCTCGTACCTGTCGCAGTTGCTGATCGACATCAACGCGCAGATCGACGCGACGATCCTGATCGTGACGCACAACATCAACCTGGCCCGCACCGTGCCCGACAACATCGGCATGCTGTTCCGCCGGCAGCTGGTCATGTTCGGTCCGCGTGAGGTGCTGCTCACCTCCGACGAGCCCGTGGTCAAGCAGTTCCTCAACGGTCGCATGATCGGCCCGATCGGCATGTCCGAGGAGAAGGACGAGGCGCAGATGGCCCGCGAGCAGGCCATGGTCGACGCCGGTCATCACCACGGTGGCGCCGAAGAGGTCGAGGGCATCATTCCGCAGATGAAGGCGCAGCCGGGTATGCCGGTTCGCCAGGCGGTTGCTCGGCGTAAGGCCCGGGTCCGCGAAATCATGCACACCCTGCCGCGCGCGGCCCAGGACGCGATCCGTGAGTCGTTGGACGAAGACGGTGACACCCAGGTGCTTCCGGCCTATACGCAGGCCGGACCCAACTACGACGGTGGCGCACCGGAATTGGGTGGCGCGTACGACACGACTATGCGGCACAACACAGCTAAAGGGTAGCCAGCAGGTAGCATTCGCCGGGTGAACCCCACCCTGGTGCGTTTCCGGACTCCAGTCGAGTCCGCATTCAGCCAGGCCGGCAACATCTTCGCGCTCCTCGCCGACGTGGCGCGCAAGACGTTCCAGGCACCGTTCCAGTGGCGGGAGTTCATCCAGCAATCCTGGTTCATCGCCAGTGTCTCGATCCTGCCCAGCGCGCTGGTGGCGATCCCGTTCGGCGCCGTCGTCTCGCTGCAGACGGGCTCGCTCGTCAAACAGCTCGGCGCCGAATCCTTCACCGGCGCTACCAGTGTGCTCGCCACCGTGCAGCAGGCCGCGCCCGTGGTCACCGCCCTGATCATCGCGGGCGCCGCCGGTTCGGCGGTCGCCGCCGATCTCGGTTCGCGCACCATTCGCGAGGAGATCGACGCGATGGAGGTGCTCGGCGTCGACCCGATCCATCGGCTGGTGGTGCCGCGGGTGCTGGGCATGATGCTGGTCGCGGTGCTGCTCAACGGTTTGGTGTCGGTGGTCGGCATCGCCGGCGGGTATTTCTTCAATGTGCTGCTGCAGGGCGGTACGCCGGGCGCCTACCTCGCGTCGTTCTCGGCGCTGGCCCAGCTACCGGACCTGTGGATCGGGGAGATCAAGGCGCTGGTCTTCGGGCTGCTGGCCGGAGTCATCGCCGCGTACAAGGGTTTACATCCCGCCGGTGGGCCGAAAGGCGTGGGCGAGGCCGTGAATCAATCCGTGGTGATCACCTTTCTGGTGCTGTTCTTCGTGAATCTGGTGCTGACGCTGGTCTATCTACAGGTTGTTCCGGCCAAGGGAGCCTGAGCCATGGCGACCCGGTACCGAGCTCCGGTGGTGGCGAAGTCCATCCGCCTGGCCGAACGGGCCGCCAAAGCGCCGGTGGCGCTGGTCGATCAAGCCGGCGAGCAGATGCTGTTCTACTCGCGTGCCATCGCCTGGATCCCGCGGACCGCGGTGCACTACCGCAAGGAAGTGCAGCGGCTGCTGGCCGAGGTGACCTTCGGCTCCGGTGCGCTCGCGGTGATCGGCGGCACGATCGGCGTGATCGTGTTCATGTCCGCCTCGGTCGGTTTCGTGGTCGGACTGCAGGGCTTCAAGGCGCTGGACGCGCTCGGCACCTCGGTGCTCACCGGCTTCCTCACCGCCTACATCAACACCCGCGAAATCGCCCCGCTCACCGCGGCATTGGCTTTGTCGGCGACGGTGGGGTGCGGTTTCACCGCGCAATTGGGCGCGATGCGTATCTCGGAGGAGATCGACGCGCTCGAAGTCATGGCAGTGCCCGGTATTCCGTTCCTGGTGAGCACCCGGCTGATCGCGGGATTCCTCGCTGTCATCCCGCTGTACATCGTGGGTCTGCTCGGCACCTATCTGGCTTCGCGGACGGTCAGCATCTGGTTCGCAGGGCAATCCAGCGGCGTCTACGACCACTACTTCAGCCTGTTCCTACCACCGCAGGACGTGCTGTATTCGTTCCTCAAGGTGCTGATCTTCGCGTTCGTGATCATCCTGGTGCACTGCTACTACGGCTTCAACGCCACCGGCGGACCCTCGGGTGTGGGTATCGCGGTGGGGCGGGCGGTGCGTTCGGCGATCGTGCTGGTCAATGTGCTGGATTTCTTTCTCAGCCTGGCTATTTGGGGGACGTCGACGACGGTTCGGATCGCGGGATGAACAGCGTCGAGCGATGGCGGGCGACCGAGCCGTTCCGGATCCGTCTGCTCGGCATCGCGTTCTTTCTGATCCTGGCGCTGTTCGTCTGGGTGTGCGTCGCCGTCTACAACAAGCACTTCGTGAAATCGGTGGACATCGAGTTGATCACCGACAGCGTGGGCAACGCGCTGACCCGCAACGCGGAGGTGAAGACCCGCGGCGTCACGGTGGGTGAGGTGCGGGCAAGCCGGGCGGACGCCGGCAAGGTGGTCCTGGATCTGGCCATCGATCCCGGCAAGGCCGCGATGATCCCGGTCAACGCGACCGCCCGGTTGCTACCCAAGACGCTGTTCGGTGAACGGTATGTGGATCTGGTGATTCCCGGCGATCCCAGTGCCCGGCACCTCACCGACGGCGTGGTTCTGCGACAGGATCGCAGCGGCAACGCGCTCGAGCTCAGCCGGGTGTTCGACGATCTGCTGCCGCTGCTGCAGGCCATTCCGCCACAGGATCTCGCGGCAACCCTGGGCGCGCTCGCACAGGCGCTGGTCGGGAAAGGTGACGAGTTGGGGGCGGGGCTCGACGATCTCGAAAACGTCTTCCGGCAGGTCAACGGCGTGCTGCCGGAATTGCGGGCGGGATTGCGCAGCCTGGCCACGGTCGAGGACACCTATTCCGACGCGTTGCCGCAGTTGATCGACGCGTTGAACAATCTGCGCACCACCAACGCGACCATCGTGCAGCGTCGCGGCCAGCTCGAACAGCTGTACGCGGTTCTGACACCGGCCGCCGGCAGTACCGCGGATTTCCTGATCGCCAACCGCGACAACATCATCGAGCTGGCGGCCGACTCCCGGCCGGCCCTGGAAATGCTCGCCGAGTACTCGCCGACCTATACCTGCGCGATGGCGAACTTCGCCAAGATGAAGCCGCGCATCGACAATATTTTCGGTCAGGGCACCGATCGGCCGGGTTCCCGGGTGACCATCGAATTGACCAACACCCGTGGCAAATACCTGCCGAACCAGGATGAGCCGCGCTGGCTCGACACCCGCGGCCCGGCCTGCTTCGCGGAGTTTCCGCTGGGTGTGGACGCGGGGCAATATCCGGGTGGCCCGAACAACGACGGCTCCTACCAGCCGCCGACCCGCTACCCCGGCGATCAAACCATCGGCGCGATGGACGCGCCGCAGTACGCGGTGTATCCCACGCTGGCCGGGACGCCCGGTGAGCAGCGGTCACTGAGCGCCATCTATGGTGCGGCACAGGGAGTTTCGCCGGACGAGGTGCCGAGCTGGCTGACCCGCGCCGCGGCGCCCGCCTTTCGCGGAAGCGAGGTGCGCGTCCGATGAGTGCGATGCTGCGCGGCGCGAGCGGCGCACTGATCAAATTGATCATCTTCGTGATCGTGACGCTCATCGCGACCGCCGTCCTGGCGCTGTCCATCGCCAACTACACCGGCGGCGGCGCCCCGTTCAAGGCGATCTTCACCGATGTCACCGGGCTGAACAAGGGCGACGAGGTGCGCATCGCCGGCGTCCGGATCGGCAAGATCACCAAGGTCTCCATCGTGGACAAGCGGCTGGCGCAGGTGGATTTCCAGGTGCAGGACCGGAATTGGCTGCCCGCCTCCACTATCGCGGCCATCCGGTACCGGAACCTGGTCGGCCAGCGGTATCTCGCGCTCGAGCAGGGCGCGGGCGAGCAGGGCAGGAAATTGAACCGGGGCGAGACCATCCCGATCGAGCACACCAGGCCCGCGCTGGACCTCACCACGCTGTTCAACGGGTTCCGCCCGCTGTTCCGCACCCTCACCGCCGAGGACGTGAACAAGCTGGCGTTCGAGATCATTCAGGTGTTTCAGGGCGAGCAGGGCACCATTCACGATCTGGTGGCGAGCACGGCGAGTCTGACCAACAAGATCGCGGACAAGGACGCGGTGATCGGCGAGTTGGTCAGGAATCTGACCACGGTGCTCGACGCGGTGAACGAACGGGATGATCAGTTCGATCAACTGATCGTGAATACCTCGGCGCTGGTCGCCGGGCTCGCCGCCCAGCGCGCCGTGATCGGCGCTTCGGTGGGTTCGCTGGGCGATCTGGCCTCGGCCACCGCCGATCTGCTGGTGCCGGTGGTGCCCACGCTGCAAGGGTCCATCGCCGGATTGAGTCAGCTCACGGGCCCGCTGAACGCGCGCTCCGGCGAGGTGAACCAGGCCTTGGCGAATCTGCCGCGAAAGATGGAAAAGCTCGGCCGCGCCGGCAGTTACGGCTCCTGGTTCCAGTTCTACCTGTGCGGCATCGACATCGTCGTCGGCCCCGGCGCGGTGGATGCTCCGCAACTGAACCTGCCGGCCGGGATGCCGACGATCAACCAGCCGCTGTACACCAATGCCGCGCCGCGCTGCTCCGGAAAGGCGCGCTGATGGACGACCGGATCCTGCTCGGCAAACGCAGCCCCGCCTTCGTGGGCATGCTGGGGTTGTTCCTGATCCTGTGCGCGACGCTGTCGGCGTTCTATCTGGATCGGCTGCCGATCATCGGCGCGGGTACCAAGTACACCGCCGAATTCTCCGAGGCCGCGGGATTGAAGAAGGGCAACGAGGTCCGCATCGCCGGAGTGAAAGTCGGTTCGGTGCAAAACATCCGGCTCGACGGCGACCGGGTGCTGGTCGAGTTCCGGACCCAGAATGCCTGGATCGGCGACCAGACCACCGCGTCCATCCAGATCAAGACCGTGCTGGGGCAGAAGTACCTGGCGCTGGACCCGCGCGGTTCCGGCGCGGCCGACCCGGCACAGCCGATTCCGTTGTCGCGCACGGTAACCCCCTACGACGTCATGGAAGCGTTCACCGACGCCACCCGGCAGATCGAGCAGATCGACACCGCACAGCTGGCCACCAGCATGCGGGTGCTGTCGGAAGCCTTCGCGACCACGCCCGGCGAATTGCGCGGTTCCATCGACGGCCTCGGCCGGCTCTCGGAAACCATCGCCAAGCGCGACGACCAGCTGAAGAAGCTGTTCGCCGCGACCCGGCAGACCACCCAGGTGCTGGCCGACCGCAGCGCGGAGTTCGAGCGGCTGCTGAGCACCGGCGGACAATTGTTCGCGGAGTTGAACATTCGGCAGCACTCCATCCGTCAACTGCTCACCGGCGCGCAGACCGTCGCGACGCAATTGAGCGCGCTGGTGCGTGACAACGAAGCACAGATCGGGACCGCGCTGACCAATCTGCGCGGGGCGATCGACCTGCTCAACGCCAACGAGCAGAACATCACCAAGACATTGGAACTGGCCGCGCCGTTCTACGGGCTGTACGCCAACGTGCTGGGCACCGGGCGCTGGTTCGACGCGGTGATCGTCAATCTGATCCCGCCCGCGCTGCCGGAAATTCCCGGGTACCGCGATCCCGTCCGGAATATGGGAGGCGGCTGATGGCGGGAAACCGGCGTGATCCGCTGACCGTCCTGCGTTCGGCCGGCCGGAGCACCAAAGTTCTGGCGCTGCTCGCGGTTGCCGTGGTGGCGCTGTGCGCGACCCTGTGGTGGCTGGATTCGCGGCTCAACACCACACGCATCACCGCCTATTTCGATCGTGCCGTCGGCATCTACGCGGGCTCGGACGTGCGGGTGCTCGGCGTCGCGGTGGGCCGGATCGATTCCATCGAGCCGATGGGTGCTCAGGTGAAGGTCGTCATGAGCGTGGACCGCGCCTACGACATTCCGGCTGACGCGAAGGCGGCGCAGGTCACGCCCTCGGTGGTCGCCGATCGCTATATCCAATTGATGCCGGTTTATCGGGGTGGCCCGAAAATGCCCCGGAACGCGGTGATTCCGAAAGAACGCACCGTCACGCCGGTGGAGGTGGACGAGCTCTACCGGAGCATCACCGAACTCACCGAGGCGCTCGGCCCGAATGGGGCCGACAAAGAGGGCGCGGTAAACGAACTCGTGCGCACCTCGGCGGCGAATCTCGCCGGCAACGGCGAAGCGCTGGGCCGCACCATCACCGAACTGAGCAAAGCCGCCAAATTTCTCGCCGATGACAGCGGCGACATTTTCGACACGGTCGAGAACCTGCAGGTATTCGTCAGCATGCTGGCCGAAAACGATCAGCAGGTGCGGCAATTCAATGCCCAACTGGCCGATCTCGCGGGCTTTCTCGGCGACGAACGCCAAAACCTCGGTGCGGCATTGCATCTGCTGTCCATCGGCCTCGGGGACGTGGCTCGTTTCCTCGACGAGAACAACGCGCTGATCGGCGACAACGCCGTCGCGCTCACGTCGTTGACCCGGACGCTGGCCGATCAGCGTGACGATCTGGCGGCTGCCCTGCCGGTGCTGACGCTGGCACTGAGCAATTTGATCAACGTGCACAACGCGGAATCCGGCACCCTCGACATGCGCGCCAACTTCACCGATCTACAGGATCCGTTCGGGGTGATCTGCAAAATGATCGACCTGTCCCGCCTGATGCCCGGCGACCCGGAATTCGAAGCGGTCGGGCGGCAGATGCGGCCGCTGATCGAACACTGTCGCGAGATAGCCGACCAGATCACCGCGGGGGTCCAAACGCCATCGCTGATCCTGCCGTTCGGAATTCTCAGCGCCGAGAACCAGCAGCGTGCCCCGGTGCCGGGCACGGTACCCGGCACGCCCTCGAACCAATTACCGCCGTCGCGGCAGCCGGGAGGTATCCGATGACCTTCCCGAAGGCCTGGGCCGGTCTGCTCGCTCTCGGCGCGGTGGTGCTGACCGCGTGCGGAAATGGCATCTACAGCGTTCCGCTGCCCGGCGGCGCGAATATCGGGAAGCATCCGATGCGCCTGAATATCGAATTCGACGATGTGCTGGATCTGGTGCCGCAGTCGGCGGTGAAAGTCGAGGGCGTGCCGGTCGGCCGGGTGGAGTCGATTGACCTGGGCTCGAGCGGGTGGACCGCGAATGTCCGTGTGGTGGTCAACGATTCGGTCGACTTGCCCGCCAACGCGCACGCCGAGGTGCGGCAGTCGAATCTGCTGGGGGAGAAGTTCATCGAATTGTCCAGGCCCGCCGACGCGGTTGCGGCCCGGCTGACGAGCGGGGCGGTGATTCCGTTGGACCGCACGCGCGCCGCCGTCGAGCTCGAGCAGGTGCTCGGCGCACTGTCATTGCTGCTCAACGGCGGCGGTGTCGCTCAGCTCGCGCCCATCGTCGGGGAGTTGAACAAGACTTTGGGCGGGCGGGAAGGCCGCGTCCGCTCGCTGCTCGAGCAGGCGAACATCCTGATCGGTGGCTTGAACCAGCAGGTCGAGGACATCACCCGGGCGATCGACGGCCTGGCCCTGCTCAGCAGCCGGGTGAGCACCCGGACCGGCGAGATCGACCGGATCCTGGCGGAGCTGCCGGAGGGCATCCGGATCTTGGAAGAGCAACGGCCCCAATTGGTTTCCTTGCTCGCGCAACTCGATCGGGTCGGTCGGGCCGGGTTCGACGTGATCAACACCTCCAAGGACAACCTGATCCGCGACCTCACTTCGCTGCGGCCTACGCTGCAGGAATTGGGCGCGGCCGCACCGGATCTGGTGACCGGGTTCCCGCTCATCCCCACCTACCCGTTCCCCGACTCCTCGCTGCTCGGCACCTTCGGCGGCCAGGTCAACACCTGGTTGTCGGTGGATCAGCAGATCGGCGTCACCCTGGGCAATCTCGGTGTGGGCAAACCTGATCCGGTCTACGTTCCGCCGCCGTACGGGCCGCCGGTGCCGGTCGACCCCACCAACCCGTACTACAACGGCAACGGTCCGCGCCCCGGCTGGCCGACCGTGTTCGCGGCCATCCCGCTGCCGGAATCGCTTGTGCCCGAAGGTGTTCCGAGTCGTCTCGGCCCTCTCCTGGAGGGTATGGGTGTAAGCCCGCGGGGGAGGAGCCCGCGATGACCGAGCCGCGTGTCCCCGGGGTGGAGTCATGAGCCGCCTGGTTCGGCTGCAGCTGATCGCGTTCGTCGTGATCGCGGTGCTCGGTGTGACCTATGTGGGCGCCCGGTACATCCGGCTCGATCACATGCTCGGCTTCGGCCAGTACACGGTGCGGGTCGAGGCTGCCCAGGCTGGTGGCGCGTACAAAGGCGCGGAGGTCACCTACCGTGGCGTGGCCGTGGGCCGGGTCGGTGACCTGGAACTCACCGACGACGGGGTGATCGTCCCGCTCGTCATCGACACCGGCGCGCCCGAGATCCCGGCAACCGCGAAAGCCGTGGTGGCCAACCGCTCCGCGATCGGCGAGCAGTTCGTCGATCTGCGACCCGCCGATGCCGAGGGCCCCTACTTGACGGACGGCTCGGTGATCGAGGGGCTGGACGTCCCGGTATCGGTGGAACAGCTGATCACCAGTGTCGACACCTTCACCAGGACCATCGACCTGCAGGCGCTCACCACCACCGTCACCGAACTCGGCAAAGCCTTCGAGGGCAAAGGCGCCGACCTGCGGACCCTGGTGGAATCGCTGACCGAGTTCAGCGCCGCCTTCGACGACAACCTGCCGCAGACCATCGCGCTGATCCGCGCCGGGCGCATCGCCCTGGAAACCCAGGCGGTCCAGTCCGGCGAGATCCTGCGCTTCAGCGACGGACTGGACCGGCTCAGCGCGCAATTGCGGGCCAGCGATCCCGATGTCCGCAGGCTGATCGGAACCGGTACGGACGCGGGCTCGGCCATCAGCGACCTGCTGCGCGACAGCGGCCCCGCGCTCACCGAGGACCTGGCCAACCTGCGCAGCCTGCTGCACGCCGTCTCGCCGAAGTTCTACGCGCTGCGCCCGCTGCTGCAAATGCTCCCGCAGCTGTCCATCGGCGCCTCGGCCACCGCCCCGGGCGACAACACCAGCCACTTCGGGCTGGTGCTGGAGGTGAACAACCCGCCCGCCTGCACCGTCGGCTACGAGGGCACCCAGGCGATTCTGGCGGAGATGAAGCGGCGTGACCCCGACTTCGATGACACCGTCGACGAATTCCCGTTCAACAAAGACGCCAAATGTACTGTCCCCTTCGGCAATCCGACCGCCGTGCGCGGCGGCCAGCGCGCGGAGCTGGCCGATCCGGCCATCGCGCAGCCCTGGGACCGGAACCCGAAGACCGATCCGCCCAAGCTCAACCTGAACCCGATAGCTGTGCAGCTGGCCACCCTGATGGGGGTCACGCCCAAGCGGTAACCGCAGTCGCACCCGACCGACGACGACGTGAGGTGTTCGCAGTGAGTGTCGATGTAGCAAAGGAAACTCCGGACTCCGCGGTCCTGGCGGAAGCTCCGCTCGAACCGATCGCGGCCCCGAACCGCAAGACCGCGCCCCTCGTGGCGACCGCCCTCGCGGCGGGGGCACTGGCCGTCGCGCTGGTCGCGGCGCTCTGGTTCGGTACCGGCTGGTTGCAGGCGGCCTTCTTCACCGACGGCCCGCGCGCCGCCGCCCGGGACAGCGCACTCGACGCCGCGCGGCAGGCCGCTCTGAATATGACCACGATGCGCCTGGACGACATCCCGGGGTCGCTCGCGCTGGCCCGTTCCTCGATGACCGGTGCGATCCTCGTCTCGGCGGAACAGAACGTCGCGCAGTCCGAACAATTGGCGCGCCGAACCGGGGTCGAGATGACCTCCAAGGTGCTCGGCTCCGCCCTCACCTCGCTGAACACCGAACGCGACAAGGCAGCGGCACTGATCGTGCTGCAGGTGACCGAGACCAAACCGGGCAACGAGGTGTCGAACTACCGCTACACCTGGAACCTGGAGATGACCAAGGACAAAGAGATATGGAAGGCCGAACAGGTCGCCTCCCTGACCCAGCCGGCGCTGCTCGACGGCCCGGTCGCCGGTACCGCACCGCAGGAGGAGCCGCGATGACCGCGCGCCGTCCCGTCAACCGCGTCACCTCCCGGCCGCTCGCCCGGCCCGCCGTCGCGCGCGAGCAGCCCGCCGAAGAGCCGCGGGGGCGTGGTTTGCGCCCGCGCACACCCGACCTGCCCGCGCGCTCGTCCTGGTTCGCGGTGCTCGCCTGTCTCGGCCTGGCCGTCCTACTGGCCGGATTCTCCGCCCTCGCGGCCCAGCGCCCGGGGGTCGACACCGCCAACGCGGCCTTCCTCGATACCGAGGCCACCGAGGAGGTGCGGGCCGCCGCCCAGCACGCCCTGCGCACCATCTACGGCTACGACCTGGAACACATCGACGGCTATGAACAAGCGGTACGCCAGGTGGTCACCGGCAAGATGCTGAGCGACCTGGACAAGTTCTCCGGAACCACCGTCGACGCCATCAAACAGGCGCAGACCAGCGCGGATGCCGAAGCGGACCCCATCGGCGTCACGCTGCTCGACGGTGACCGCGCGGAGTTGCTGGTCAACCTGGTGATCAGCGCCGACAAGGGCGGGCAGGCGCAGCAGAGTGTGGCCGGTCCGGTGGTGCTGCGGATGACCAAGATCAACGGGCGGTGGCTGGCCGGCGACATCGTCGACCAGTGAACCGGGGCCGTAGCGATCGCTTACGGGTCGCTCGAAATGGTCAGGATGCGCCAGCGCGGCAGGCGATCTCGACAACCGGCTGGTCGGTCCTGACACTTGACGGTTTTCGCCGGAGCCGTCACGCTATTCACAACAGCGGCAGCTGTCACAGTGGCTCCAGATGCCCCGTTGCTCTCGACGCAGCCAGCGATTCGAGCACGGCACCGGCGCCACCGGCCCACGTAGCGATCGTTTCCCGGTCGCGCACGGGGTCGGCCCCCGCGCCGGATTCGCACCCGGCGCGCCAGCCACACAGGCGCTCGCCCGGGTGGTATTTTCACACCCGGCGGCGGTGTGCATTGACACCACCCGGTCAGGTGGTGTAATTTTGGACGTTGCGCTGGCTGCCTCCTGTCCATACCTCGATTCGCACACGTGAGTTCCACCCCTTCCGGTGTTACTTCCGCTGTTGCCTGTTCGGGTTTCGTTCGGGTTGTGACCAGCGGAATTCGTAGCAGAAGCAAGCGACGGCCGCGGACCACCACGCGGCGCGCGTGAGGTGCTGGAAGGACGCATCTTGGCAGTCTCCACCCAGACCAAGGCAGTTGCCGGAATCCCCGGAGCCCCTAAGCGGGTGTCTTTCGCGAAAATCCGTGAGCCCTTGGAGGTGCCCGGACTTCTCGATCTACAGACAGATTCTTTTGCATGGTTGATCGGCTCGCCGTCATGGCGTGAGAAGGCCGCCGCGCGCGGCGACGGCGGCCTGGTCGGTGGGCTCGAGGAGGTGCTCGAGGAGCTCTCGCCGATCGAGGACTTCTCCGGCTCCATGTCCCTGTCGTTCTCGGATCCTCGGTTCGAAGAGGTCAAGGCCTCCATCGACGAGTGCAAAGACAAGGACATGACCTACGCGGCGCCGCTGTTCGTCACCGCGGAGTTCATCAACAACAACACCGGTGAGATCAAGAGCCAGACGGTCTTCATGGGTGATTTCCCGATGATGACCGACAAGGGCACGTTCATCATCAACGGCACCGAGCGCGTCGTCGTCTCGCAGCTGGTCCGTTCGCCGGGCGTCTACTTCGACCACTCCGTCGACAAGACCACGGAGAAAGACCTGCACAGCGTGCGCGTCATTCCCTCGCGTGGTGCGTGGCTGGAGTTCGACATCGACAAGCGCGACACCGTCGGTGTCCGCATCGACCGCAAGCGCCGGCAGCCGGTCACCGTGCTGCTCAAGGCGCTCGGTTGGACCAACGAGGAGATCGTCGAGCGTTACGGCTTCTCCGAGATCATGATGTCGACGCTGGAGAAGGACAACACCGCCGGTCAAGACGAGGCGCTGCTGGACATCTACCGCAAGCTGCGTCCGGGCGAACCGCCGACCAAGGAGTCCGCGCAGACTCTGCTGGAGAACCTGTTCTTCAAGGAGAAGCGCTACGACCTGGCCCGCGTCGGCCGCTACAAGATCAACAAGAAGCTCGGCATCCACGTGGGCGAGCCGGTCACCAGCTCGGTGCTGACGAAGGAAGACATCGTCACCACCATCGAGTACCTGGTGCGCCTGCACGCCGGTGACCGCATGATGACCGCCCCCGGCGGCCAGGAAGTGCCGGTCGCGGTCGACGACATCGACCACTTCGGCAACCGTCGCCTGCGCACGGTCGGCGAGCTCATCCAGAACCAGATCCGCGTGGGCCTGTCCCGCATGGAGCGTGTGGTCCGCGAGCGGATGACCACCCAGGACGTCGAGGCCATCACGCCGCAGACCCTGATCAACATCCGCCCGGTCGTCGCCGCGATCAAGGAGTTCTTCGGAACCTCCCAGCTGTCGCAGTTCATGGACCAGAACAACCCGCTGTCGGGCCTGACCCACAAGCGCCGCCTGTCGGCGCTGGGCCCCGGTGGTCTGTCCCGTGAGCGCGCCGGCCTGGAAGTTCGAGACGTCCACCCGTCGCACTACGGCCGCATGTGCCCGATCGAGACCCCGGAAGGCCCGAACATCGGCCTGATCGGTTCGCTGTCGGTGTACGCGCGGGTCAACCCGTTCGGCTTCATCGAGACCCCGTACCGCAAGGTCATCGACGGCCGGGTCACCGACGAGGTCGTCTACCTGACGGCCGACGAGGAGGACCGCCACGTTCGTGCGCAGGCCAACTCGCCGGTCGACGCCGAAGGCCGCTTCCTCGAGGACAAGATCCTCGTGCGCCGGCTCGGTGAAGAGGTCGAGTTCGTCTCGGCCGACCAGGTCGACTACATGGACGTCTCGCCGCGCCAGATGGTGTCGGTCGCGACCGCGATGATCCCGTTCCTCGAGCACGACGACGCCAACCGTGCCCTCATGGGCGCGAACATGCAGCGTCAGGCCGTGCCGCTGATCCGTTCCGAGGCGCCGCTGGTCGGCACCGGTATGGAGCTGCGCGCCGCGGTCGACGCCGGCGATGTCGTGGTGAACGAGAAGCCCGGTGTGGTCGAAGAGGTTTCCGCCGACTACGTCACCGTCATGCACGACGACGGCACCCGCAAGTCCTACCGGATGCGCAAGTTCAACCGCTCCAACCAGGGCACCTGCTCCAACCAGCGTCCCATCGTCGATGAGGGTGCGCGGGTCGAGCAGGGTCAGGTTCTGGCCGACGGCCCCTGCACCGAAAACGGTGAGATGGCCCTGGGCAAGAACCTGCTCGTGGCGATCATGCCGTGGGAAGGCCACAACTACGAGGACGCGATCATCTTGTCGCAGCGCCTCGTGGAAGAGGACGTCCTCACCTCGATCCACATCGAAGAGCACGAAATCGACGCCCGCGACACCAAGCTGGGCGCCGAGGAGATCACCCGGGACATCCCGAACGTCTCCGACGAGGTGCTGGCCGATCTGGACGAGCGCGGCATCGTGCGCATCGGCGCCGAGGTCCGCGACGGCGACATCCTGGTCGGCAAGGTCACCCCGAAGGGCGAGACCGAGCTGACCCCGGAGGAGCGGCTGCTCCGCGCGATCTTCGGTGAGAAGGCGCGCGAGGTCCGCGACACCTCGCTGAAGGTGCCGCACGGTGAGTCCGGCAAGGTCATCGGTATTCGCGTGTTCTCGCGCGAGGACGACGACGATCTGCCTCCGGGCGTCAACGAGCTGGTCCGCGTGTACGTGGCGCAGAAGCGCAAGATCCAGGACGGCGACAAGCTGGCCGGCCGGCACGGCAACAAGGGTGTCATCGGCAAGATCCTCGCCACCGAGGACATGCCGTTCATGCCCGACGGCACCCCGGTCGACATCATCCTGAACACCCACGGCGTGCCGCGTCGTATGAACATCGGCCAGATCTTGGAGACCCACCTCGGGTGGATCGGCAAGGCCGGCTGGGATGTGCACGGTCCGGACGGCGCCAAGCCCGACTGGGCCTCGGCGCTGCCGGAGGAGATGCTGGCCGCTCCGCAGGATTCCAACATCGCGACCCCCGTCTTCGACGGTGCCCGCGAAGAGGAACTGACCGGTCTGCTCGCCTCGACCCTGCCGAACCGCGATGGTGAGCGCATGGTCGACGAGAACGGCAAGTCGGTGCTGTTCGACGGTCGCTCGGGTGAGCCCTTCCCGTACCCGGTCGCGGTCGGCTACATGTACATCCTGAAGCTGCACCACCTGGTCGACGACAAGATCCACGCCCGTTCGACCGGTCCGTACTCGATGATCACCCAGCAGCCGCTCGGTGGTAAGGCGCAGTTCGGTGGTCAGCGCTTCGGTGAAATGGAATGTTGGGCCATGCAGGCGTACGGCGCCGCGTACACCCTGCAGGAACTGCTCACCATCAAGTCCGACGACGTGGTCGGCCGCGTGAAGGTCTACGAGGCGATCGTCAAGGGCGAGAACATTCCGGAGCCGGGCATTCCGGAGTCGTTCAAGGTGCTGCTCAAGGAACTCCAGTCGCTGTGCCTCAATGTCGAGGTGCTGTCTTCGGACGGCGCCGCGATCGAGATGCGTGACGGCGACGACGAGGACTTGGAGCGCGCGGCCGCGAACCTGGGCATCAACTTGTCCAGGAACGAAGCCGCCACCGTCGACGACCTGGCGAACTGATGCGTTCGGCGTCCCCCCGTCGTCCCGGGCTTTCCGGGACGACGGGGTGGCGCGCTCGACCCACTAGTGAACTTTTGCTCGAATTCGACCCGCATAGGGGAAAGGAAGTTACGTGCTAGACGTCAACTTCTTCGATGAACTCCGGATCGGCCTGGCCACCGCCGAAGACATCCGCCAGTGGTCCTACGGCGAGGTGAAGAAGCCGGAGACCATCAACTACCGCACGCTGAAGCCGGAGAAGGACGGCCTGTTCTGCGAGAAGATCTTCGGACCTACTCGCGACTGGGAGTGCTACTGCGGTAAGTACAAGCGTGTCCGCTTCAAGGGCATCATCTGTGAGCGCTGTGGCGTCGAGGTGACTCGCGCCAAGGTGCGCCGTGAGCGGATGGGCCACATCGAGCTGGCCGCTCCGGTCACTCACATCTGGTACTTCAAGGGCGTTCCGTCGCGCTTGGGCTACCTGCTCGACCTGGCGCCGAAGGATCTGGAAAAGATCATCTACTTCGCCGCCTACGTCATCGTCGCGGTCGACGAGGAGCTGCGCCACAACGAGCTCAGCACCCTCGAGGCCGAGATGGAGGTCGAGAAGAAGGCGGTCGCCGACCAGCGTGACGCCGACCTGGAGGCCCGCGCCCAGAAGCTCGAGGCGGATATCGCCGAGCTCGAGGCCGAGGGTGCCAAGTCCGACGTGCGCCGCAAGGTCAAGGACGGCGGCGAGCGTGAGATGCGTCAGCTCCGCGACCGCGCCCAGCGTGAGCTGGACCGGCTCGACGAGATCTGGACCACATTCACCAAGCTGGCGCCCAAGCAGCTCATCGTCGACGAGGTGCTCTACCGCGAGCTGATCGACCGTTACGGCGAATACTTCACCGGCGCCATGGGTGCGGAGTCCATCCAGAAGCTGATGGAGAACTTCGACATCGACGCCGAGGCCGAGAACCTGCGCGAGACCATTCGCTCGGGCAAGGGCCAGAAGAAGCTGCGCGCGCTCAAGCGGCTCAAGGTCGTCGCGGCCTTCCAGGCCAACGGCAACTCGCCCATGGGCATGGTGCTCGACGCCGTTCCGGTGATCCCGCCGGAGCTGCGCCCGATGGTTCAGCTCGACGGTGGCCGTTTCGCCACCTCCGACCTGAACGACCTGTACCGCCGCGTGATCAACCGCAACAACCGCCTCAAGCGACTGATCGATCTCGGTGCGCCCGAGATCATCGTCAACAACGAGAAGCGGATGCTGCAGGAGTCCGTGGACGCGCTGTTCGACAACGGCCGCCGCGGTCGTCCGGTCACCGGTCCGGGTAACCGCCCGCTGAAGTCTTTGAGCGATCTGCTCAAGGGCAAGCAGGGTCGTTTCCGGCAGAACCTGCTCGGTAAGCGCGTCGACTACTCGGGCCGTTCGGTCATCGTGGTCGGTCCGCAGCTGAAGCTGCACCAGTGCGGTCTGCCGAAGCTGATGGCGCTCGAGCTGTTCAAGCCGTTCGTGATGAAGCGACTGGTCGACCTGAACCACGCGCAGAACATCAAGTCCGCCAAGCGGATGGTCGAGCGTCAGCGTCCCCAGGTGTGGGATGTCCTCGAAGAGGTCATCGCCGAGCACCCGGTGCTGCTGAATAGGGCACCGACGCTGCATCGTCTGGGAATCCAGGCTTTCGAGCCGCAGCTTGTCGAGGGCAAGGCGATCCAGCTGCACCCGCTCGTCTGTGAGGCGTTCAACGCCGACTTCGACGGTGACCAGATGGCCGTGCACCTTCCGCTGTCCGCGGAGGCGCAGGCCGAGGCTCGCATCCTGATGCTGTCCTCGAACAACATCCTGTCGCCGGCGTCCGGCCGCCCGCTCGCCATGCCCCGTCTGGACATGGTGACCGGCCTGTACTACCTGACCCGCCTCGTCGAGGGCGCCAAGGGCGAGTACCGGCCGTCGGGCAAGGACACCGCCGAATTCGGCGTGTACTCCTCGCCGGCCGAGGCGCAGATGGCGGTGGACCGCGGTGAGCTGACCGTGCGTTCGCTGATCAAGGTGCGCCTGACCGAGCAGCGTCCGCCGAAGGACATCGAGGACGAGCTGTTCCCGGACGGCTGGCAGCGCGGCGACGCGTGGACCGCCGAGACCACTCTGGGTCGCGTGCTGTTCAACGAGTTGCTGCCCGCGGACTACGCGTTCATCAACGAGCAGATGCCGAAGAAGCGTCAGGCCACGATCATCAACGATCTGGCCGAGCGTTACCCGATGATTGTCGTGGCGCAGACCGTCGACAAGCTGAAGGACGCGGGCTTCTACTGGGCCACCCGCTCCGGTGTCACGGTCTCCATGTCGGACGTTCTGGTTCCGCCGGAGAAGACCGAGATCATGGAGCGCTACGAGGCGCAGGCCGAGCAGATCGAAAAGAAGTACCAGCGTGGTGCTTTGGATCACCAGGAGCGCAACAACGCCCTGGTCAAGATCTGGCAGGAAGCGACCGAAGAGGTCGGTACGGCACTGCGGGCGCACTACCCGCCGGACAACCCGATCATCACGATCGTCGAGTCGGGCGCGACCGGTAACTTCACCCAGACTCGTACCCTCGCCGGTATGAAGGGCCTGGTTACCAACCCGAAGGGTGAGTTCATCCCGCGCCCGATCAAGTCCTCCTTCCGTGAGGGCCTGACCGTGCTCGAGTACTTCATCAACACCCACGGTGCCCGTAAGGGTCTGGCCGACACCGCGCTGCGTACCGCCGACTCGGGTTACCTGACCCGTCGTCTGGTGGACGTCTCGCAGGACGTCATCGTGCGCGAGCACGACTGTGGTACCGAGCGCGGCATCGTGGTGCCGATCGCGGAGAAGATGGCCGACGGCACTCTGATCCGGGACGCGCACGTGGAAACCTCCACCTACGCACGGACTTTGGCGACCGACGCGGTCGACGCCAAGGGCAATGTCGTCGTGGCCAAGGGCGCCGATCTCGGCGACCCGGCGCTGGACGCGCTGCTCGGCGCCGGCATCACCGAGGTGAAGGTCCGCTCCGTGCTGACCTGCACCACCGGCACCGGCGTGTGTGCGACCTGCTACGGCCGCTCGATGGCCACCGGCAAGCTGGTCGACATCGGTGAGGCCGTCGGTATCGTCGCCGCGCAGTCCATCGGTGAGCCCGGTACCCAGCTGACCATGCGTACCTTCCACCAGGGTGGTGTCGCGGGCGATGACATCACCGGCGGTCTGCCTCGTGTGCAGGAGCTCTTCGAGGCTCGTGTGCCCAAGGGCAAGGCGCCGATCGCGGAGATCTCCGGCCGCGTGCGGATGGAAGACGACGACCGCTTCTACAAGATCACCATCATCCCGGATGACGGTAGCGAAGAGGTTGTCTACGACAAGCTCTCGAAGCGGCAGCGTCTGCGTGTGTTCAAGCACGACGACGGCACCGAGCGCCTGCTCTCCGACGGTGACCATGTCGAGGTCGGCCAGCAGCTGCTGGAAGGCGCGGCGGATCCGCACGAGGTGCTGCGCGTGATGGGCCCCCGTCAGGTGCAGGTCCACCTGGTCCACGAGGTCCAGGAGGTCTACCGCTCGCAGGGTGTGTCGATCCACGACAAGCACATCGAGGTCATCGTCCGGCAGATGCTGCGGCGTGTCACCATCATCGACTCCGGCGCGACGGAATTCCTGCCCGGTTCGCTCACCGAGCGGGCCGAGTTCGAAGCCGCCAACCGCCGCGTGGTCGCCGAGGGTGGCGAGCCCGCGTCGGGTCGCCCGGTGCTGATGGGTATCACCAAGGCGTCGCTGGCCACCGATTCGTGGCTGTCGGCGGCGTCGTTCCAGGAGACCACTCGAGTTCTGACGGACGCGGCGATCAACTGCCGCTCCGACAAGCTCATCGGTCTCAAGGAGAACGTGATCATCGGCAAGCTGATCCCGGCCGGTACCGGTATCAACCGCTACCGCAACATCCAGGTGCAGCCGACCGAGGAAGCCCGTCAGGCCGCGTACGCGGTGCCGTCCTACGACGACACCTACTACAGCCCGGACAGCTTCGGCACCTCCACGGGTGCCGCGGTGCCGCTGGACGATTACGGTTTCAGCGACTACCGGTAATCGGTAGGTAGGCAAGCGCATTCGGCCCCCGCTCTTCGGAGCGGGGGCCGAAGTGCGTTCCGGGGGCTACTGGTTAGCGGGCTGATTGCGCGGAATCGAGCATTCGCCTCTGCTTCGTGCAGTAGCTTGCGTGGGGCACTCGAGCCGAAGGTCCCAGCGAGCGAAGGAGTGAGGGCGACGGTACTTCCTGAACTGGAGAGTCAGTGGTCCGCCGCCATCATGTCCAGGCGGCCCTTGACTATCTCCGACTTCCTGGCACTTGGCGAGGACGACCGGTTCCACTGGGAATTGCAGGAGGGGGTTCTCGTCAAGGCTCCGTCGCCGGAGCTGCGGCACAATGTATTTCGCAGCAGATTGGACCATCTGCTAGAGCCGCAATTGCCGTCCGGATTCGTTTCGGTGCCGGACATCGATGTCGACCTCGAGCTGGTTCCCGAGGGTGGTCCGGCCACCGTTCGTCGTCCTGACCTCGTAGTGGTGGAGGCAAGTGCAGTCGACCGGGTCGACGAACTGGGAGGGATTCTGCGCGCCTCGGATGTCCACCTTGTGGTCGAGGTGTTGTCGCCGAACTCGCGCCGCATGGATTACAAAATCAAGCGCAGCGAATTCGCCGATGCGGGCATCCCGTACTACTGGATCATCGATCTGGAGCCGCTCGTCAGCCTGTTGCCGCTGCGGCTCACCGAGGGACTCGGCTACCTCGGCAACGGCGCGGTGACGGGTGTCTACACCACCGATCTGCCTTACCCGCTGAGTATCGATCTCGATCGGCTTGCGAGCGGGCGGGAGCCGTAGTCGCCGCGCTGCGGACCTTGCGGCCGAGGTGTTCCGGACCGCAGTCCGGAACAATTCCTCCGCCGTCCCAGTTATTCGGGCATGGAGTCGTTGGTTTCGGAACGTCGGGTCTGGATCGATAAGCAGCATCCGCAGGT
Organism: Nocardia goodfellowii; assembly: GCF_017875645.1. NCBI lineage: Bacteria > Bacillati > Actinomycetota > Actinomycetes > Mycobacteriales > Nocardiaceae > Nocardia > Nocardia goodfellowii. The sequence continues at coordinate 2,011,817 of NZ_JAGGMR010000001.1, forward strand.
GTTTCGCGCGCTGACCGGGGTGGCGGCGCAGGTGCGGGCGGCGGGGGCGGCGACGGGGCTGGAGCGCAGGCTGATCGAGCTGGTCAATGTGCGGGTGTCGCAGATCAACGGCTGTGCCAGTTGCTTGGACATTCATCAGCGGGCCGCGCTGAAAGCGGGGGTTTCGGCGCAGGAGCTGGCGGTATTGCCCGCATGGCGGCGCACCGAGTTGTTCACGGCGCAGGAGCGGGCCGCGCTGGCGATCGCCGAGATAACCACCGCATTGCCGGAGGAAGCGACGATGGCGCGCGAGTACGCTTTCGCGCGCCGGGCTCTTTCCGATGCACAGATCTCCGCGGTGATCTGGGTGGCGACGACGATCGCCGCGTTCAATCGAGTTTCCATTATGAGTAGTCACCCGGTACGAGCACAGAAGGAGCAGCACATGACCGATTCGACTCCCGAGGCCACGGTCGTCCGCAACGACGACAAGAAGCGGTACGAGATCTCCTACGGCGGCAAGCTCGCCGGGTTCGCCGAGTACGAGGAGCGCGGTGACGAAACGGTGTTCACGCACACCGAGATCGATGACGCGTTCTCGGGCAAGGGGCTCGGGAAGGTGCTGGCCAAGGTGGCCATCGAGGACACGATCGCACTGGAGCGGGTGATCCGGCCGCTGTGCCCGTTCATCAAGGCCTACTTGGACAAGCATCCGGAGTACGACGCGCACGTGATCGGTAAGGGCGTCACCCGTGAGTGATCTCGAGGAGCACCCCGCCGAGCAACTGTGCGAACCGAGCGCGGGTCCCGGCCCGGTGGCCGAGTTGTTTCCGGCGCGGGAGGTGCCGTTGGGCGGGGTGCGCGGCGTATTCGTGGAACGCGTGCTGCCGCAACGGGATCTGCCGACCGTCGGGGCGTGGTGTTTCTTCGACCATTTCGGTTCGCCGACGGTCACCAAGACCGATGCGCCGCCGGATATCGATCCGCACCCGCATATCGGTTTGCAGACGGTGACCTGGCCGTTCACCGGGGAGATCAGGCATCGTGATTCGGTCGGGTCGGACGTGGAGATCCACCCGGGGCAGTTGAACCTGATGACTTCGGGGCGTGGGATCGCGCATTCGGAGTACTACTCCGCCGACGCGCCGGCTAGCCACGGTCTACAGCTCTGGATCGCTTTGCCCGGCCACGCGACTGGGGTGGAGCCGCATTTCGAGCAGCATCGTGACCTGCCGGTGTATCGGGCGCTGGGCATCCAGGCGATCGTGCTGATCGGCTCGCTGGCGGGGCGCACCTCACCGGCGAAGGCGTACACCCCGATCGTCGGCGCGGATGTCCGGGTCGAGCCGGGCGCCCGGGTCACGCTGCCGCTGGATCCTGATTTCGAGCACGCGGTGCTGCTGATCGAGGGTGACGCGACGGTCGAGGGCACCGATCTCGCGCCGGGGCCGTTGCTCTACCTGGGCACCGGGCGAAAAGAGTTGCGGCTCGACAGTGCCGCGGGCGCGCACTTCCTGCTGATCGGCGGCGAGCCGTTCGGCGAGGAGTTGGTGATGTGGTGGAACTTCGTGGGCCGCAGCCACGAGGAGATCGTCGCGGCCCGGGACGCCTGGGAGGAACGCGATGTCACGCGGTTCCCGGATATCGCGGGACATACCCCGGATCAGCGCATTCCGGCGCCGCCGCTGCCCGCGCTGCATTTGAAGCCGCGCAAGCGGCGCGTCTGCGGCGCGGAACACTCCTGAATCACACTGTCCGACAACGATATTCGGCCTCCTCCTGGCATCGGGTGGAGGCCGAATCATGGTCGGGTGGTTCAGGCCGCGAGCAGGCGGTCCAGCGCCAGGTAGCTCTCGGTCATCCCGGCTGCCATGCCGGAGCCCAGCATTCCGTCGCGTTCCTCCTGGGTGTGGAAGAGGCTGTCGGTCACCACTTTGGTCCGGCCGTCGCCCAGGTCGACGAATGTCGTGGTGTCGATGGTGATGTGGGCGGGCATGCCGTCCCATTCGAAGGACTGCACGATCCGCTCCTGCGGGGTGATCTCCCGGAATCGTCCCTCGAAGCCGTGGGTTTCGCCGTCGGAATGTTCGACGAAGCGCCAGTGCCCGCCCTTGCGGAATTCCCAGCGCTCGATATCGAGCTGGTTGCCCCGGCCCCACCACTGGGCCAACTGCTCGACCCGGCTGTAGGCGGCCCACACGCGTTCGCGTGGGGCGTCGAAGACGCGCTCGACGTGACAGTCACGGTCGCCGGACGTGGTGACGACAACATCTTTCGTGGGTGTGCTCATTGGTTGTGCTCCGTTCGCTCCAGAAATTCGCCGAGACGGTCCATTCGGGCTTCCACCATGCGCCGATAGTTCTGCAACCACGCCACTTCACGGTCGAAGATGTTCGCTCCGAGCCGGCAGTACCGGACTCGACCGCGTTTCTCGGTGACGATCATGCCCGCTCCCTCCAGCAGCCGCAGATGCTTCTTCATCCCCGTCAGGGTCATCTCGAAGCGATCGGCCAGCTCGGTGACGGACGCGGGCCCATGCCCGAGGTGCTCCAGGATCCCCCGTCGGGTGGGATCCGCGAGCGCTCCGAACGATGCGCCTAGGAAGTCATACTGAACCATCTAGTTCAGTGTTGCGCGTGGCGGACGCCAAGTCAACAGTTCCGGTGAAAATGCTCAGGCGGCGCCGCGGAAGGTCCTGCGGTACGCGTTCGGGGAGGTGCCCAGGGCCGCGCGCATCTGCTGGCGCAGCGAATTCGCGGTACCGAAGCCCGCGCGGTGGGCGACGAGATCGATGCTGAGGTCGCTGTTCTCCAGCAGGTCGCGGGCGCGTTCCAGGCGCTGGGCGGTGAGCCAGCGGCCCGGCGTCACGCCGGTCTCCTCGCGGAATTTCCGGGTGAAGGTGCGCACGCTCATCCGCGCGTGCGCGGCCATCGCCTCCAGGGAGACCTGACTGTCCAGGCGGTCCAGCAGCCAGGCGCGGGTGGGAGCGGTGGAGGCGGTCGTCGATTCGGGGACGGGACGTTCGATGAACTGGGCCTGCCCGCCGTCGCGCCACGGGGGAACCACGCAGCGGCGGGCCGCGCGGTTGGCGACCGCGGTGCCGTGATCACAGCGCAACAGGTACAGGCACAGGTCGATGCCCGCCGCGATGCCCGCGGCGGTGAGCACGTCACCGTTGTCGATGAACAGCACGTCCTCGTCGAGCCGGACGCGCGGGAAGGCGCGGCGGAATTCCTCGGCGCGCATCCAATGCGTGGTGGCGGAGCGGCCGTCGAGCACGCCCGCCGCGGCGAGCACGTAGCTGCCGGTGCACATGGACACCAGTCGGGTGCCGGGACGGATGCGGGCCAGCGCGGCGGCCAGCGGTTCCGGCAGTGGGCCGCCGGTGCGCAGGTCACCGAGGTCGTGCGCGGGCGGAATGATGACCGTGTCCGCCGTCTCGAGTTCTTCCGGTCCGCGACCCACGACCACGTCGAAGCCTTGATCGCAGCGCACCGGGCCGCCGCTCACCGAGCACACCGTCACCTCGTAGAGCGGCGCTCCGTTCGTCGCGCAGACCTCGGTGAAAACCCGTGCGGGGATGCCGAGTTCGAACAACGGCACGCTGTCCAGGGCCAGGACGACGATGCGGTGGGGCGCGGCACTCATGGCCGGATTCTGTCACATATTGGCTATCCGGCCAGTACTGCACCGGCGGCCCGAGCGGCAATCTGGTTCCCGCACAGCAAACGCGCTGCGAAGAAAGGGAATTCGCCATGACCACCATGCTCGCCGTCGTCGTACCCGAATGGGGTGCACCCGAGGTTCTGACGCCCGCCCGGATCGAGCGGCCGGAACCGGGCATGACCGAGATTCTGGTGCGGGTGCACGCGGCCGGCGTCAATCCGGTCGACTGGAAGACCCGGGCCAGTGGCGCCTTCATCGCCTGGGGCGAGCCGCCGATCGTCGGCTGGGACGTCTCCGGGACAGTGGCGGCCGTCGGCCCCGGTGTCACGCTGTTCGAGCCCGGTGACGAGGTCTACGGTATGCCCGCTTTCCCGCGGCAGGCCGGTGCCTACGCGGAATACGTTGTCGCACCGGCTCGTCAGTTCGCCCGTAAGCCACCGTCCCTGTCGCACCTCGAAGCCGCCGCGTTGCCGCTGGCCGGACTCACCGCCTGGCAGTCGCTGGTCGATACCGCGGAACTCGTTGCGGGGCAGCGTGTGCTGATCCATGCGGCGGCGGGCGGGGTGGGGCACCTGGCGGTACAGATCGCCAAGGCGCGGGGTGCGTATGTCATCGCGACGGGACGTGCGGACAAGCACGAGTTCCTGCGTTCGCTCGGAGCCGATGAGGTAATCGACTACAGCGCAGTCGATTTCAGCACCGTCGTCGACGAGGTCGATGTGGTGCTGGACGCGTACGGCGGCGACTACGGCGTCCGTTCGCTGCCGGTCCTCCGGCGCGGTGGATATCTGGTGGTGTTGCCCGGACCGGATACGCTGCCGACCGCGGAGCAGGCGCGGGAGCACGGTGTGCGCGTCGGCTGGAACGTGGTCGAGCCCGACGCCGGCGGGCTGCGTGAACTGTCCGACCTGGTCGAGACGGGCAGGCTGCGGGTCGTAATCGACACTGTGTTCCCCCTGGCGGAGGCGGCGAAAGCGCACGCGCACGGCGAGACCGGGCGCACCCGCGGAAAGATCGTCCTGGAAGTCGGCTAGGAGCGGGCGTACTGCGCCGAACATCTTGTAGCCGTACTGAAGTCGGCGTGCGCCGGGTATCTTCGTACCGACGAATTCGCGCTAGGGGAGTACACGATGAGGATCAGCGGAATCACCGCGACCGCACTTCTGGCCGTGGCGGCCACCGGACTGGCGAGCGGCGCAGTGCGCGCTGAGCCCGTGCCCGCGCCGCCCGCGCAGGTCAGCCCGGCCGAGGACACTCCGCTCGATCTCCGCGGCGACTACGAAGGGGTCGGCTACCAGGTCGCGGTGGCGCAGGATCGCAAATCCACGGTCACCACGTTGCGCAACGGCCGCTTCGAGTTCGCGGCGGACAACAAGGTCGTGACGGTCACCGACGACGCCGGTCGGATCATCGCGGCGTTGCCGATGACGATCGATGTCGAAGGCCACAAGGTCGACCTGCGCCCGGTCGTCGAGGAGGCGGGCACTCGGCTGTCGCTCGCGCCGGACAACCTGTCCGAAGCTCCGGTGCGCGAGGTCAGCGCGCAGGAGCGCTTCTTCGCCGACATCGAGCGCTACCAGCCGCAGATCATGACGGGCGCGGCGATCGGCGCGGCGATCGGCTTCCTGGTCGGATTCCCGTTGGGGCTGTTCGTGTTCGACGTGATCACCGTGCCGATCACCACGGTCGTCGGTGCCGCGATCGGTGCGTTCGCCGGTCTCCATCAGGGCGGCGGACAGGAATCGGTCGACGCGGCCATCGCCTACCTGACCGGGCAGCCCTGATTTTCCGTAATCACCGCGACGCTCGTCACACTCCGGCTATCCTCAGCGAATTCTGACACCCGCCGGGTTCAGATGTCGGCTGTGGGTAGCCGGATGAGTGATGAGGACAATGCATGAATTCTCCACTGGTATCGGTAGCGCTGCCGTTGGCGCTGGCCGTGATCATGTTCGGCCTGGGGCTGTCACTGACCGTCGACGACTTCCGGCGAATCGCGGTGAACCCGAAACCGGTGGCCGTCGCGCTGGCCTGCCAGCTGCTGGTATTGCCGGCGGCCGCGTTCGGGTTGGTCTTGCTGTTCGATCTGTCCCCGCTGCTCGCGGTCGGAATGATGCTGCTGGCGGCCTCGCCCGGCGGCACCACCGCGAATCTCTTCAGTCATCTGTTCCGCGGCGACGTCGCGCTGAATGTCTCACTGACGGCGGTGAATTCGATCATCGCCGTGGTAACTCTGCCGCTGGTCACCAATTTCGCGATCGACTATTTCGAACCGGGCGGCAGCGCGGGCCAGGTCGGCCTGCAATTCGGCAAGGCCGCACAGGTTTTCGCGATCGTGCTGATCCCGGTCGCGCTGGGCATGCTCACCCGGCGGCGGGCTCCGGCTTTCGCCGACCGGATGGACCGCCCGGTGCGGATCGGCTCGGCGGTGACGCTGTTGCTGGTCATCCTGGGCACGATGCTGGCCGAACGGGCGAACCTCACCGGCTATCTGGTCGACGTCGGCGCGGTGACCACGCTGTTCTGCCTGATCAGCCTGACCGCCGGCTACTTCGTGCCGCGCTGGCTGGGTGTGACCGACCGCCAGGCGATCGCCTGCTCGATGGAGATCGGCATCCACAACAGCACGATCGCGATGACGGTGGCCATCAGCGTCCTGGACAGCACCGAGATGGCCGTTCCCGCAGCGGTTTACGGCGTGCTGATGTTCCCGCTGGCCGCTGCCGTCGGCTGGCTCATCACCCGGCGCTTTCCGCGCCCGGCCGAAGCGCCCGCTCAGGCGTAGCGGCCCTCACTTCCGGCGTGGCCGCAGCACGGCGGTGAATGCCGCGGCGGCCACGTCCTTGCCGGTGCTGTCGGTGATGGTCACCGGCACTTCCAGTTCCATGTCGACGCGGTTCGCGATTTCCGCGCGGACCTTCGCCAACGTCTCCGCACCGAGGTCGGAGGTGGCCAGGAACGGGCCGGCCGTGCCCTTGGCGCGCGCCGAGTACTCGATGCGCCCGTTCCTGGCGACGATGAAGGTCTCGCCCATCAGGTCCACGATTCCGGACACCGAGGCGCCCATGGCGGCTGTCTCCGCCAACCCGAACAGCACCGCGGCATGCAGATCTCCGTTGTGATTCAGGTGTTCCGGCTTGGGCTCGATCGACATCACGGTGCGGCCCGGCCCGAACTCCGCCGCCTCGATGCCGGTGTACTGGATGAATCCCAGCTTCTGGAACCCAGCCATCACCAGTCCGCCCACGGCCGCGCTGTCCATCGAATCTCCCGCACTCGCCAGAAATGAAACCTGTTCTAGTTCATACCGCGTACAGCGGTGAAAGTCCATGCCCTGGCGACAGCGGACGGCCCCGACGCGCGAACCGCATCGGGGCCGTGGCCGTGGAGTCAGCTGAGGCCGGGCAGATCCCCGGGAACAGCGTCGTGGAACTGCCGCATCCGCAGCGGCTCGGCGAGCACGGGCTCCAGATCGGCGATGCACTGCTTCAGGTGCGGCGTTTGGAAATGCGCCGCCAAGGCCGCCGCGTCCACCCATTCCTCCAGCAGGACAACGCGACTCGGGTCGGTCGGGTGCAGATACAGCTCGTAGGCGAGGCAGCCTTCCTCGGCCACGGTCGGCTCGATCATGTTCTGCAGGATGGTGCGCAGGGCGGTTTCCTGGCCGGGTTTGGCGGTGAAACGGACGTTCAGTGACAGTGTGGACACGTCGAATTTCCTGTTCTGTGTGCTGGTTGCTACTCCCGGCCGGCGGAGGTGAACGACATGTCCGCGTAGCGTGGCCCGGCGACCTTGTCGGCGATCGGCTCCAGGGTGGCCAATTCGTCGGCGGTCAGTGCCAGTGTCGCGGCGGCGGCGTTTTCCGCCAAGCGATTTCGGCTGCGGGTGCCGGGGATGGGGACGACCGGCAGGTTGTGCACGTCGGCCTGCGCGTGCACCCAAGCCAGCGCGACCTGCGCCTGAGTGATGCCGCGGGCTTCGGCGATGGCGGCCAGCGGGCCCAGCAGCTCGGCGTTGTGCGCGGCGTTGTCACCGGAGAAGCGCGGCATCTGGCGGCGCCAGTCCTTCGGGTCGGCGGTGTTCAGCTTGCCGGTGAGGAAGCCGCGGCCCAGCGGCGAGTACGGCACGAAGGCGACGCCGAGCTCGGCCGCCGCGGGGACCGCCGTGCGTTCGACATCGCGGGAGAACAGCGACCATTCGGATTGCAGTGCCGCGATCGGGTGCACGGCGTGCGCGGCGCGCAGTTCGTCGCCGGTCACCTCGGACAGGCCGAGCGCCCGGACCTTGCCCTGCGCGACGAGTTCCGCCAGGACGCCGACGGTGTCCTCGATCGGCACCTGCGGGTCGCGGCGGTGCATGTAGTACAGGTCGATGACGTCGACGCCGAGCCGGCGCAGGCTGCCGTCCACGGACTCGCGGATGTAGCCGGGGGAGTTGTCGAAACCGCGATAGGCCGGATCTTCCGCTTTGCGGATGATGCCGAACTTGGTGGCCAGCACCACCCGATCCCGGTTGGCCCGTACGAAATCGCTGAGGAATTCCTCGTTGTGGCCGGAGCCGTAGATGTCGGCGGTGTCGAACAGTGTGATGCCGAGTTCCAGCGCGCGTTCCAGCGTCGCGCGCGATTCGGTGAGGTCGGACTCGCCGTAGAACTCGCTCATTCCCATGCAACCGAGGCCCTGAACGCCGACCTCGATGCCGTCGGTGCCGAGTGCGGTGGTCGGAAGCGTCATTTTTGAATCCCTTTGCTGTCGTGCGCGATGAGTACGGCCGGTGGGACCGCCGCGGTATCGCCCGAGTACCGGGCGATCTTGTAATCCAGCACCTCGACGGTCTTGCGGAGTTCCTCGAGCTGGGCGAGCACTTCGGCACGGGTGTCCCGGAATATCTGCAACCGGTCCGGCAGCGTCGAATCGCCGGCCCGGACCAGCTCGGCGTAGCGGACCATGTCGGCGACCGACATCCCGGTGGTGCGCAGGCGCCCGATCAGCGCCAGCCACTCCAGGTCGCGATTGCTGAACCGTCGCTTTCCGGTGTGGTCGCGGCCGACGTAATCCATCAGCCCGATCCGCTCGTACCAACGCAGGGTGTCCCGGCTCAGCCCTGACCGTTCGGCGGCCTCGCCGATCGAATACCGCGGCCGCTCGTGGTCGCTGACATTGCTCTGACCTGCCGGAAGACCCATCACCCTCGCCCTTCTCGAAGAACGTCACCGACGCTACTCACCTGGAGTGCACTCCAAGCAAGTCCCATTCTTCACGAAGCCGAGAGCGCCGGGATCAGTCGTATTTCGGCAGCTGCTGAATGGCCCACTTGTTGCCGTCGGGATCGGCGAAGAAGGTGAACAGGCCCCAGCCGAGGTCCTTTACCGGCGTCGCGTCCACCCCGGCGGCCACCAGCTGCTGGTAGGCCTGCTCGGCGTCGGCGACGACGATCTGCATACCCTCGACGCTGCCGGGAGCCGCCTCGGTGATGCCCCGCCCGACGCAGATCGAGCACGCCGATCCGGGCGGAGTCAGCTGGACGAAACGGACGTCCTCGCTGGGCGAGTGGTCGTGGTCGGCGTTGAAGCCGATGGAGGTGTAGAAATCCTTCGCGCGGTCCACGTCCGTGACGGGAATCGCGATGAGTTCGATTTTCCAATCCATCGCCTCAGCCTGCCACCGCACGCGGCGGAAACCGGCCGATTCCGAGACATCCGGACGTGTTGTATTTCCCGGCCTACCCTGGGGGACATGGCTAAGGAAATTGACCGTGTCCGGGCTCGTTCGGCTTTGGCCACGGTCCGGGAAAGTCCGTTCATCACCGCGGTCGCGGTGGCGCCGGTGCTGCTCGCGCTCGGCGTGGTGTGGTGGCTGACGAACGGGTTCGTCGCGTTCGTGCTGCTGCTGATCCTCGGCGGCGTCGTCGTGGTCGGCGGCAAACTACTCAAGTAGTCAGCGCGGCACGTGGAAGTGGGTCAGTTCACCGGTGCCCGGATCCACTTCGGTCCAGGGCCGGTCGAATTCGAGGACCGCCAGCGCGGAAGTGGGGAATTTCCGGCTGAGCTCGATCGCCTGGACGGAATCGCGGTTGGCCGCCAACTCCCATGCGGTCCACGGCATTCCGGGTGCGTGGCCGATCAGCAGCAGCGTCGACACGTCGTCGTCGCTGAGCTGGATCAGTTCGATCAACGTGCGCGGGGACGCCTCGTAGATGCCGCGTTCGAACACCACGGGCGCGTCGATCCCGGTGGCGGCCAGGGTTTCCCGGGTCCGTACCGCGGTGGAACAGCGCACCGCGGTAACCGGCGGCTGGTTGTCGCGCAGCCATTGCCCCGCCAGGGCTGCCTCCCGTTCCCCCCGCGGGGCCAGTGGGCGCTCATGGTCGCCGACACCGTCCGGATAGCTGGACTTGCCGTGCCGCATGAGGATCAAGGTCCGCACCATGTGCCCTACCGTAAGGCCGATCCCCGGTTGTCTCACGATGTGGTGGGGGATTGACGTGGCCGCGACCCCCTGTGATAGGACCGTGTGCAGTCCGGAGAGAGGCGTACGCCACTCTTCAGGCACACTGAAAGCGGCGTCACAACCGCGCGAGCCCGACCCGTGACACCACGGTCCACCGCAAACCCCCCGGGTGGCACCCAGCCCACGCACATTTCGAGGATCTGCACACTATGGCCTACGTCATCACGCAGCGTTGTTGCAACGACGCCAGCTGCGTCTCCGAGTGCCCGGTCGATTGCATTCGCCCCACTCCGGACCAGCCCGAGTTCGCGACGACCGAGATGCTCTACATCGACCCCGACACCTGCATCGACTGCGGGGCCTGTGTCGACGCGTGCCCGGTGGAGGCCATCTTCTCCGAGGACGATCTGACCGCGTCGCTGGCGCGCTACAAAGACATCAATGCCGCCTACTTCGAGCGGCACCCGCTGGAATCGAACTTCGATCCGATCGTGACGCCCGCGCGTCCGCCGAAGGAACTCGGCACGCTGCGGGTCGCCATCGTCGGCGCCGGTCCGGCCGCCTGCTACGCGGCCGACGAACTGCTGCGGCGCTGCGATGTCGAGGTGGAGCTGTTCGACCGGCTGCCCACCCCGTGGGGTCTGGTGCGCAACGGTGTCGCCCCGGACCACCCGGGCACCAAGACCGTGTCGAGTCTGTTCGAGTCCGCGTTCCGCCGCGAGACCCTGCAGTACTACCTGAATGTGGAAGTGGGCACCCACATTTCGCACGAGGAACTGCTGCGGCACCATCACGCCGTCCTCTACGCGGTCGGCGCCGCGGCCGACCGGCGGATGAACGTGCCCGGTGAAGACCTGCCCGGCAGTCATTCCGCCACCGAATTCGTCAACTGGTACAACGGTCACCCCGATTTCGCGGACCGCCGCTTCGATTTGTCCGCCGAACGCGCTGTCATCGTCGGCAACGGCAATGTCGCCCTCGACGTGGCCCGGGTGCTCACCGTCGATCCGGACGAGCTGGCCAAGACCGATATCGCCGACCATGCCCTGGATGCCCTGCGCAACAGCAATATTCGCGAGGTCGTCGTGCTGGGCCGGCGCGGCCCGCTGCAGGCCGCCTACACCTCGCCGGAGTTCCTGGCGCTGGCGCACCTGAAGGGCGTGGACGTCATCGTCGAGGACGCCGACCTGGAGCTCGACCCCGCCAGCCAGGCCGCGCTCGACGACCCGGACGTGGAGCCGCACCTGCGGCTCAAGTACACCCTCGCCAAGGAGTACGCCGCGGGCCGCCGCGATCCGGCCAACCGCCGCATCGTCTTCCGGTACCTCGGTTCGCCGACCGCCGTCACCGGCGCCGACAAGGTCGAGGGCATCGAGTTCGTGCACAACGAACTGGTCGAAGAGGGCGGTCAGATCGTGGCCCGCGCCACCGACCGCACCGAAAGCCTGACCGCCGGACTGGTGCTGCGCTCCATCGGCTACAAGGGCGAACCGGTCGCCGATCTGCCGTTCGACGAGAGCCGCGCCGTGGTCCCCAACGAGCACGGCCGCGTCCTCGGCCCGGACGGCGCACCGCAGCCCGGCGTCTACGTCAGCGGCTGGATCAAGCGTGGCCCGCGCGGCGTCATCGGGTCCAACCGCACCGACTCCGAAGAGACTGTCGAGCAGCTCATTTCGGACTTCACCAGCGGCAAGCTGAACAAGCCGCAGGGTGATCGCGCCGCGCTGAAGGCCCTGGTGGCCGAGCGTCAGCCCGATGTGGTGGATCGTGCGGGCTGGAAGTCCATCGATCTGGCCGAGAAGACGGCGGGCAAGTCGGCCCGGCGGCCGCGGGTCAAGTTCACCACCCGGGAAGACCTGCTGAAGGCCGCCCGCGGCTGACGTTCTCGAAAGCGTCCGGCGGGTTCGGTCAGCTCCGTCCGAGCCGCGTGATCAAGCCGCGCACATGGGCTTCGGCGGCGGCTCGGGCGGATTCGGGCTGGCCGGACTCCAGGGCCTGGAGGATGGTGCGGTGCTCGTGCAGCGCGGTGCGACGGTTGCGGGTGGAGTGCCAGAGGTCGCCGCGGTAGAGGTGGGCTTGGGCTTCCAGGCGGGCCAGCTCGTCGGCGAGGGGCTGGTTGGCCGCCCGGTCGCGGATGACGCGGTGGAAGACCAGATCCAGCTGGGTGTCGCGAGCGGGGTCGGCGTCGCCGTGCAGGTTGTGCTCTTGTGCGGCAACGAGATCGGCGAGCTCGTCGAGGTCGGCGTCGGTGAGCCGGGTAGCGGCGCGTTCGGCGGCCAAGCCGTCGAGCACCGCCCGCACGGCCAGTACGTCACGGATCTGGGCGTCGTCCAGTGCGGCCACCCGGGCGCCCGCGTGCGGCACGTTGACGGCCAGGCCCTCGTAGATCAGTTGCTGGACAGCTTCGCGGACCGGGCTGCGGCTGACCCCGAGCTGTGCGGCCAGCGCGGGCACGCTCAGCGCGTGGCCGGGCCCGAGTTCACCGGAGAGGACCAGCTGCCGGACCTGCCGGTGCACGTGCTCGCCGAGCAGGGCCGCGGGCGGCGCTTCCGGATCGGTCATGACAGTGGTCCCCTTCCTGCGGGCGTCGAAGCTATCCTTGCGGCCGGTAGTTGGCCCGCACCCGCTGGGTGAGGAAATCGGCGGCCGTGACCGGGGGATAGGTGCGGCCCGGTCCCTGGATGACGGCGTCGCGATCCGCCTGGGCGAAGTACGCGATGCTGTAGCGCTCGCCCTGGTATTCGCCCGCGCCGGGGCTGCGGACGCGGTGGAAGTTGGACGGCAGCAGATCGTCGCTCCAGCGGGTGAGCATATCGCCGATATTGCAGGTGATCAGGCTCGACGACGGCGTGATGGAGGTCCACTCTTGGTCCCGCATCTCCCGGCCGGGGCACACTTGCAGGCCGCCTTGGCCGTCACGCTGGAAAAGCAGAGTGAGGCAATCGAAGTCGGTATGCGCGCCGGCGCGCCAGCGGCCGGGCACACCGCGCAGTTCTTCGGGAACCGCGAAGTAGTGCAGCAGTCGCAGCGTGCTCTGGTACTCCGGTGAGCGCGGGTTGTGCGCCGCGGTGAAATGGTCCCGGTCCATGCCGAGGCGGTCGGCGAAGCAGGACAGCACGCGCATGGCGACCATCCAGGCCTGATGCTCGAAATCCAGCAGGGCGTCGCGGAACCCCGCCAGCTCCCGCTCGCTGGGCCACAGCTGGTCCATACGCGATCGGGTGATCTGATACGACTCCTTCTGGTCGGGCACGCCGATGGACGGGCGTACCTGACTCATGCTCTCCCAGCCCGCGTTGTCCGCCTTGACCAGTGGATATCGGCCTTTCACGGTTTCCGGGAGCGCGAAGAACGCCGCGGTGCGGGCGAACGCGTCATCGATCTGACGCTGCGGGATCCCATGCCCGGACAGTTGGAAGAAGCCGATCTCGGTGGCGGCTTCCCAGAGCGATTCGGTGATCTCGGCGCGCCGGTCCTCGAAGTCGGTGAGATCGATGATCCGGATCTCACGGTCGGTTTCGGTGCCGAGCCCGCCCATCTGCTGCTCGCGTGCGACTTCGGAGAGGTCGTAACTGGATGCCATGCCTAGTTCCTTACGGTCGGGTCGAGGAATTCCTTGGTGACGAGGGTTCGGGCGGACAGCCCGTCCGGGATCTGTGCGCCGCCGCGGCGCAGGATCGGACTGAACTCGGCGATGACGCGCTGCACCCGGGCCTCGTCGAAGCTGCCGATGACGCCGTCGGTGTCGGGGCCGACGAGGCCGCCGGAAATGAGTGCGCGGGAACCGAATTCGGCGAGCTCGGCGCTGTAGGGGCTGAAGTTGAGGCTTTGCGAGACCACGTCCACGACGATGTCGTCCACGGGGGCCGGGTCGGCCAGAAACTGTGCGGTGGCCCGCTGAATCATCGGCACCAGCCGCCGCAGGCAGGGCCGCAGCTCGTCGATCCGGTCAGCGCGCACGTTGACCGTGCGGGCGTAGCCTTCGTAGCCGACGTCACGCAGTAGCTGGTAGCCGACCGGTTTGCCCCAGGCCCGCACCTCGTGCTCGTAGACGTAGGGTTCGGAGTTCACGAAGCCCTGCTGGGCGAACGACGGCCCGGCCACGAATCTGGACGGCGAATTGTCATAGGAGCTGTCGATCTGCCCGGCTTTGACCAGACCGCGCGCCACCAGCCACTCCGGGTACAGCTGTCCTTGCGAAACCACCACCGGCGCATCGGATTTCCCGATATCGGCGATGCCGCGCCACTCCGGATGGGTAGCCGGATCCCACATGAGCATCTGCGGGCTGTCCCGCAGCAGGGTGGTCACCGCGACGATCGGCTGGGTGGCCGCGGCGGCGATGGCGTGTTCGGAGTGCGCCAGCCCGAGGGTGATGGACGAGTCGACATACATCTGGGAAGGCACCGTCTGGAATCCGATCGCCGGACCGCCCGCCCGGATCTCCAGATCGACTCCGGTGTCCTTGCCGTCGATCGCCAGCGGACCGGTGACCAGGTTCCTGTCGGAGTCGACCCGGTAACCCGGACCGAGCAGCCCGAAGATCGGACCGGAATCGGTTTCCGGTTCCCATTGCAATTGCACGACCACCGTGGCCGGGCAGATCCCGGACAGCAGCTGTTCGGCCGGAGCGGCGGGCAGGTCGGCGGCGGCGGTCCCGGCATCGGAGCCGGAACAGGCCGCGCCGGAGGCGATTACGGCGGCGGCGAGGGCTATCGCGCCGAGGGGGCGAATACGCATGACATTCTCCAGGTAGGTCTAGCGTCCGGCGGCGTGCCAGCCGCCGGTCGTGATCCGCTGTGCGGCAGTGAAAAAGGCGAAGACGAGCACGCCGAACAGACCGGCCAGCAGCAGCGCCGCGAGCAGATCCTCGGATTGCAGCCGGGCGCGATAGTTGTCCAGCAGCGTGCCGATGCCGGGCCTGCCCTGCGCGAAGAACATGTCGCCGATGATCGCGCCGGTCACCGAAAGCCCCGCCGCGGTCCGCAAACTCGTCATGATCGAGGGCAGCGCCGCGGGCAGTTCCAGGGCGAGCATGGTGCGGAACCGGCCCGCGCGGCCCAGGGCGAACAACTCACGCAGGTTGCCGTCGACCGATTGGATGCCGAACAGGGTCATCGCGATAATCGGATGAATCGCGATGAGCACGCAGACGATGGTGCGCGAGCCGATGCCGTAGCCGAACCAGAGTCCGATCAGCGGCACCACGGCCAGCACCGGGATCGCTTGCAGCACCACCGAATACGGGTAGACGACGCGTTCGATCAGCTTGGTCTGGCTCATCAGCACCGCGATCGCCACACCGAGCACGGCCGAGACCGCGAGCCCGGTGACCGCGACCCGTGCGGTGACGGCGAGCGCGCGCAGCATCACTTCGAGCTTGGCCGGGTCGGCCAGGGATTCGGTGAGGACGGCGTGCGGCGGCGGCAGCAGGAACCGGCGTTGCGGACTCAACAGCAGCAGGGACACCGCATACCAGGCGGTCACGGCGAGGCCGAACGACACCAGGGGCACCAGGGTTTTGGTGAGCCGGGCCATCAGCAGGCCGCCTTCAAGGCATCCGAGGTACGCGCGACCAGCCGGGTGAACGCGGGATCGAAACGGAGTTCGCGGGCGCGCGGATAGGGCAGGTCCACGTCGATCACCTCGTGCACCCGGCCGGGCCGCGCGGACATGACCACGACGCGCGAGGCGAGGAACACCGCCTCGGACACCGAGTGCGTGATGAACAGCGCGGTGAACTCGTGGTCCCGGTAGAGGCGGAGCAGTTCCTCCTGCATGCTGAGCCGGGTCAGCTCGTCCAGCGCGCCGAAGGGCTCGTCCAGCAGCATCAGCCGCGGCCGCAGCGTCAGTGCCCGGGCCAGCGATACTCGCATCCGCATGCCGCCGGAAAGCTGATGCGGCAGGCTTTTCGCGAAATCGGTCAGGCCGACCGCGTCGAGCGCGGCCACGGCGCGGACCCGGCGGGATTTGCGGTCCACTCCTTGCAACTCCGCGGAGAGTTCGACATTGCGCAGTACCGTCCGCCAGGGCAGCAGGGTCGGCTCCTGGAAGATGAAGCCGATCGAATCCGTCCGCACCGCAACGGATCCCGAGCTCACCCGGGTCAGACCCGCGGCGAGTCGCAGCAGCGTCGACTTTCCGCAGCCGGAAGGCCCTACTACGGCGACGAATTCGCCGGTCCTGAGGTCGAGATCGATGTCGGTGAGGGCGACGGTATCGCCGAATGCCTTGCCCGCCCGGGCGAATGAGACGTCGAGGCCGGACAGCAAGGTCCTGGCGTCGGCGTCCTGGGTTGTGTCGAAGAGTGTCACCGTGGGTGCCTTCCCTCGCGGAGCCTTGTTTGCGTGTAACTCCTGCGTCAGATCAGTTTTGCGGCTCTGAATTACATGTAATCGCCGCTGAGTTTCTGGCGGATTAACTTGTCAGCGCATGCTGATCAGCCGGCGCACCAGCGCTTCGGCGTCCACCCGGGTGCTGTGCCCGTTCCGAATGACCGGTTCGCCGTCCACCCACACCGTGTCGACCACACGCGCGGAACCCGTGGTCAGCAGTGTCGCGCCGGGATCGAGCACCGGCAGGCAGGCGAAATCCCGGTCGAACCGGAACAGCGTGAGGTCCGCCCGATCCCCGACGCCGATCCCCGGTCCGCGGTCGGCCCGGCCCAGCGCCGCGGCCGCGCCGCAGGTCGCCATCCGCAGCATGTCGTCGAACCCCAGCAGGTCGGCGCGCTTGTGCGTGACCCGTTGCAGGTAGGAACCCATCCGCAGCGCCAGGAGCAGGTCCTGGGTGTCGTTGCTGGCGGCGCCGTCGACCCCGAGCCCGACCCCGATTCCCGCCGCCAGCATGTCGAGCACCGGCGCGGCACCGCTGCCCAGGCGCATATTGCTCAGCGGGTTGTAGGAGACCGCGACGCGGCGGTCGGCGAAAACGTCCCGGCCGTGCGCATCGAGATCGACGCAGTGCACGGCCAGGGTCCGATCCCACAGGAAACCGGATTCGTCCAGGTAGTCGACCGCGCCGCGACCCGCGTGCAGCCGGCACATCTCATCGTCGGTGCTGGTCTCCAGGACATGTATCGAGACGGTCTTGTCGCCGCGCACCGCGAACTCGCGCGCGGCGGCCATGCCGTCGGGCGTCAGGCACCGTGGATTCGGCACCGCCAGCGCCGTGCTGATCCGCGACCCGCGCAACCGGGCATCCAGATCCTCGATATGCGCGAAGACCTCCGGCAGGGGCTGCATCAGCCGGGGATCGAGTCCCCACCGGCGGCTCGCATCGGCGCGGTCGGCCAGGCCGCGACCGAGAATCACCCGGATACCCACCTCGTCCAGCGCCCGAATCATGGCGTCGTGCACGGCCTCCGAGCGATTCGGCCACATGTGCTCGACCACGGTGGTGACGCCACCGCGCAACAACTCCAGCCCGCCCGCCAGCGCGGACAGATATGTCTGCTCGGCAGTGGCCGCGACGGTCCGCTCGCCGACGCACCGCAGCCAGGCCAGCAGCGGCAGGCCCTCGCCGATGCCCCGCAGCACCGCCTGCTGCAAATGGGTGTGGGTGTTGACGAAGCCGGGCACCAGATAGCCGCCGCTGCCGTCGGTCCGCGCCAGATCGCGGTGCGCCCGCCGGGCATCCGCGCCGATCGCGGTCACCATTCCGGCGCGGATCACGACATCCTGGCCGGGCAGCCAGCGCGGGGCCTGATCGCCGCGTAGGTAGACGGTGACATCGGTCAGGACGGTGGACTGAGCGCTCGTGGGCACCATGCGGCATTCCTCCTTGGAAATGCGGCTGGTTCGCCCGCCGATTCAGCGGTTCGCGTCGCCCGTTGCAGCCATGAGCGACGTGTCCGAGAGCCTAGAGGCGGCGTATTGCGCGGTTGTAAAACCTCACAGCTTCAGATCTGCGTCCGGCTCCAGGATCTCGACCACCGGCTCCTTGTCCTCCTCCAGGAAGGCCAGCAGGGCAAGGGCTTCCGCTTCGACCTCCGCGCGTTCGGCCCGGGACCATGGGCGAGTGGGGCTGACCCGCAGGCGTGCGACTCCGGCCTTCGGGAAGACCTTGTAGAGGCCGCAGAGATAGCCGTCGAGCAGGACCGGCGAGACCGCCGCGGCGAACGCGCGCAGGTGCGGGGCATTGCCGTCGGGGACGATGCGGGTGCGGTCCTGATGGGAGAGCACGGCGTTGTCGTACCAGCCGAGCAGACGGACCGGGGCCGGGAGGTCCGGGTCGGCGAGGTCGGCGTCGGCGAGGTCGTACAGGGTGCGGCCGCGGTCGTCGGTGTAGGTGCGCACCCGGTCGCCGAGTTGGTCGACGGCCTTCTTGATGCCGGTGAACTTCGACCAGGTCTGCATGTCCATGGTGGTCGCCGGGCCGAAGGCGCGCAGATACCGGATCAGCAACTCCGCCAACGGATATGCCGGGTCCAGGGGTGCGCCCAGCCAGGGCTCGACCCGGGACCAGACCGGACGGCTGTTGTCTTTCCACTTGCCGCGCGGCGGTGTCTGGAGGACCGGCAGCTGGTACAGCCAGGTTTGCAACACCGCGCCCGGGTCGCGATCCGGGTAGAGCTCGGCGGCACGGGCACGCAGATCGGCGGCGGACATCGGCTCCTCGCCCAGGACCGCTTCGCCGTGCTTGCGCACCTCGTCGGGATCCAGACCCACCATCGCGCCGTAGTTGAATCCCTTACGGAACGGCACTTTTTCGAGCTCCGGTTGGATATGCGGGGCGATCCGCAACGCGTCCGGCGGCGTGACCAGGTGAATGGTGCCGCGCATCAGCGTGATCCGGACCAGGGAGCGGTCGTCGAGCGCGCCGGAGACCGTCGCGGGATCGAAATCCGTTATCCGACTCCACAATGCGACGAACGGCGGTGGGACATCCTGCGCCTGCAAGCCGATGAGGTGGTCGCACATCTGAGGTGTGGTCAGCGTGGAGCGCTCCAGCAGGTGCTGGCGCTGGAGCAGGGTCCGGTTCAGGACGCGATTCGACAGCTTCATGATGCGCCCACAGTACGAGCCGATCAGGCCCGCTGTCGCCCGCTGATGGGGATGATTCGCCACCCGGGGCATCGTGCCCGGGTGGCGGTGGCTCAGCGGAGGGTGACGACGACCTTGCCGGTGGCGGACCGGTTCTCCAGGGAGGCGACGGCCGCCGCGGCCTGCTCCAGCGGATACAGCACCGGCCGCGGCGGCGCGATCTTGCCGGCGGCCAGCAGCGGCTCCACCTCGGCCCACTGTTCCTGCAGATAGCCGGGGTGGCTCATCACCCACTCACCCCAGGCCGCGCCGGTGACCTCGACGTTCTTCAGCAGCAGGCGGTTCACCTTCACGGTCGGGATGTCGCCCGCGGTGAACCCGACGACCAGGAGCCGGCCCGCCGAACCGAGCGAGCGGATGCTGTCGGTGAACCGGTCACCGCCGACCGGGTCCAGCACGATGTCCACGCCACGCCCGCCGGTGATCTCCTTGACCGCGGCCAGCCAGCCCTCCGTGAGCACTACGTCGGTGGCGCCGTTCGCTCGCGCCACCTCGGCCTTCTCCTCGGTGCTGACCACCGCGATCACCTTGCCCGCGCCCAATGCCTGAGCCATCCGCAGCGTCGAGGTGCCGATGCCCCCGGCCGCGCCGTGCACCAGCACCGTCTCACCCTCGGCCAGCCGGCCGCGGTTACGCAGGCAGAAATGCACGGTCAGGTCATTGAACAGAATGCCCGCGCCGGCCTCCAGCGAAATGTTGTCCGGCAGTTTGAAAACCATCTGCGCCGGGGCCACCGCGACCTCGGCCATGGCATTGCCGAGCATCGTCAGCGCCACCACCCGGTCACCCGCTCGCACGTGCGCGTCCGCGGGCGCCTCCCGTACCACGCCCGCCACCTCGCCGCCGACCACGAACGGCAACTCCGGCTTCATCTGGTAGAGCCCGCGCGACATCAGCACGTCCGGGAACGCGACGCCGGCCGCGTGCACGTCGATGACCACACCGCCCGGATAACCCGCCGGTTCCGGGATGTCTACGACCTCGACCGCTTCCGGTCCTTCCAGTTTGCTGACCTGAGCTGCGCGCATGGCCGACCTCTCCGTCCTTCTCCGGTGACTCGTTCGGTCACCGACGACACCGTGACCAACATAACCAGAGCATCCGAAGGCGTGTGCCAGCAGATGCCCCCTCGGCGGTCGCGGCCCGGCGATCCGGCGGTCCGGTCGTGGTTCGTTCGCCGATCCGGCGGCCTTCCGCCCTGTCCACACGGTGGGAATTTGGCTAAGCTTGCCGCGAATTCAGGTCGGGGAGAAGGGGGTTTCCATGACAGGTCCGAACGATAACCAGTTGCAGGTCAACACCGAGGCTTTGCAGAAGTTCGCGACCAATCTGCGCACCGAGGCGACCGACGTCACCAGCCTGGGCGCCGGTGCGGGCTTCAACTTCGCCACCGGCGCGCTACCGGGCACGGATTTCGGCACGGTGGTCACCAGTGCGACCGACACGCTGAACAACTGCCTGACACGCATCAACGAGCGTCTCACCACGGTCGCCGACAACATGCGGAACGCGTCCGGAAAATTCGAGCTGGCCGAAGCGGAGTTCGCGGACAAACTGAAGACCATCGGCCTGGAGGTGAAATGACCCTCACCATCCCGGATGTCGCCCAGTGGGAGCCGACCAAGCTCACCGCCGCCGGCACGCACGCGAACACGGTCTCGACGAAGCTCGACGGCCTCTTCACCAAGAGCATCACCGACACCCAGGCGCTGGCTTGGTCCGGCGCCGCCGCGAGCGCCGCGAACACTCGCATGGAGACCGAGAAGACGCGCGCCTCCGCCGTCAGCGCCGCCCTGCTGGAGTTGAAGACCGCGTTCGACGAACGGGTGGAGAACCTGAACAACGCGAAGGCCAAGGTGATTCAGCTGCGGGACGACGCGCTGAACCAGAAGCCGCCGTTCGAGGTGTCCGACGCGGGCGTCGTCACCGCCACCGCGCGCATCGCCGAAATCCGCAAAGCCGACGATCGAGGCGGCACCGAGGCGGCTGTGCTCGCCGAGCAACTCGCGGCCGCCCAGCGGCAGCTGGATCTCACCAACGCCCTCGCCGCGGCCGAGGGGGTCGCCCTCGTCGCCAGAACGAAGGTCGCCACGGCCGTCGCGAAGCTCCAAGCCGCCCATGCGGGCCTGGGTGACCCGAAACTCGGTGTGCAGCAAGCCCCGACGGCTCCGGCCACCACCCAGCCACCCGCCACCACCCAGCAACCGGCCAACCAGAGTCCGAGTAGCCAGAGCCCGAGCAACCAGAGCCCGAGCAGCAATCTCATCTCGAACACCGGAACCGGTTCGGGGACATCGAAATACAGCAGTGACGCACCGACCACCATGCCCACCGGTGAGCAGAAGGAATGGATCCAGAAGGCGATCCAGGAGCTGCGGGCCGCGGGCTACGACATCGACGACAGCGAAGCCGCCATCATCGCCAAGATCATCGAGAAGGAATCCGGCGGCAACCCGAACGCCATCAACCTCTGGGACAGCAACGCCGCGGCGGGAATCCCGTCCAAGGGTCTGATGCAAACCATCGACCCGACGTTCAACTCCTACAAGCTGCCCGGCCACGACGACATCTACAACCCGGTCGACAACATCATCGCCGGTACCCGGTATGCCATCGAACGCTACGGTTCGCTGTCGAATGTGCCCGGTATCGCGGCGATGAGCCAGGGTGGCAGCTACGTCGGATACTGATCTTGCCGGGTCAGGCCGCGGCCGGTCGGCGCCTGCCCGGCGGGCTTACCGAGCTTTTCGGGCAGATCGGACACGCTCATGCGCTGCACGATGCCGGATGGGCTACGCGCGGGTACGGCGATCTCGACGCGAGGGTGTGACGTAAGCCCCGTAAAGTCGTCTCAGAAGAGCACCGCAAGAAAAAACGCGGCACACCGTGCCGCGCGAGGAGCACCAGTGTCACTCGATCAGCCACTCGCCCCGCTTCCCCAGGAGGGCATGGGCTTCGCTTCGGCGTGGCCCGTCCGGGCTGGTGATGTAGACCCGTATGACCGGCTGCGGTTCGACAGTGTCGCCCGCTACCTGCAGGATATCGCCTGGGAGCAGTTGCATAAGACGGCGTTGCATCGCACCGACCCCAGCTGGATCGTCCGGCGCACGGTCATCGATGTCATCCGGCCCATCCAGTGGCCGGACGAGGTGCAACTCCTGCGCTGGTGCTCGAGCATGTCCACCCGGTGGACGAATATGCGGGTGCGGATCACCAGCGGCAACGGCGGGCTGATCGAAACCGAGGGCTTCTGGATCAATATCAGCGAGTCGAACAATATGCCCGCCCGGATCAGCGACGAGGGCCTGGCGTACCTGGCGCAAACCACCCAGGAGCATCGCTTGCGCTGGCGGCCGTACCTGATCGATCCGACACCGCCGGAGTCCGACACCGATCTGCCGTTCCCGGTGCGCGCTACCGACATCGACAGCTACAACCACGTGAACAACGCCTGCTACTGGCAGGCGGCCGAGCAATTCCTCGTCGAGTACCCGAAGCTGGTCGCGGCGCCGCACCGGGCGGTCATCGAATACGTCGCGCCGGTGCTGGCCCGCCAGCATGTGATGGTCCGCAGCCGCTATGAGCCGGGTGACGGCGCCGGGCGGCCCAGCCTGCGCCTGTGGTTCGTCGTCGGCGGCACCACGACCACCGTCGTGCGGATCATGCCGCTCCCGTAGTAGTCAGCGGTCGTGCGGTTCCCGGTACGCGGGGGCCTTGCTGCTGTGGGTCGGGGTGAGGGTGCGTAGCAGCGGCAGCGTGCGCCGCGGCACCACCGTCGAGAGCACGATGACGCTGTGTGAGCGCACCACCGAGCTGGTCCGGTCGATACTCAGTAAGACCGTCTGCAGGCCGGCATGCGAATCGGCGCCGATCCGGCACCACACGTCGCCGGACCCGGTGGTCGCGTAGGCCTCCAGCACACCGGGGATCGCGTCCAGTTCGGCCGCGACCAGGTCCAGCGCGCCCTGCGCGATCTCCAGCGTGACGAAGGCCTGCACGTCGAAACCGGCTGCGGTGACATCGATCTGCGGGTCGTAGGAGGCGATGACACCGGACTCCTCCATCCGTCCGATCCGCGATTGGACGGTGGCGCGGGCGACCCGGGTGCGCCGGGACAGCTCCAGAATTCCCGCCTTCTGGTACTCGTGCATGGCGGTGAGAATGGCGAGATCGAGCTCGTCCAGTTTCGCCGGCGTACGCGACATTGCGGCCTCCTCGTTGTACAGCCTGTGCTATTCAAATTGTCCAGCATCAACGAGCTCCAGCTAGCCGAATTCGCCATAGTGTCTACAGAAAAATGTCGCTGTTGCCTACCGCCTGTGCCGCCGGTCTCCTAGGTGTTATGACCATCGAGCACCTGCCCTCCGACGGCGAGTTGCGTGGCCTCGTCGGCCTCGTCGACCATGACACCAGTGTCGATCCGTTCCCGGTCACCGGCTGGGACGCCCTGGTCTGGGTGGTCGGCAATGCCACCCAGTGCGCGCACTTCCTGCAATCCGCGTTCGGTATGCGGCTGGAGGCCTACTCCGGCCCCGAGACCGGCAACCGCGACCACAAGGCTTACGTATTGCGCAGTGGCGCGGCACGTTTCGTCATCACCGGCGCGGTCGACCCGGACAGCCCGCTGGTCGGTCACCACGACCGGCACGGTGACGGCATCGTCGACATCGCGCTGGAGGTGCCGGATGTGGACCGCTGTATCGAGCAGGCGCGCGCGCAGGGTGCGACCATCCTGGTCGAACCCCATGACGACACCGACGAATTCGGCACCGTGCGTTCCGCCGCCATCGCCACCTACGGCGAGACCCGGCACACCCTGGTCGACCGTTCCCGCTACCACGGTCCGTATCTGCCCGGCTATGTCGCCCGGACCGGCGGCTACGAACCGCGCCCCGGCCGGCCCGTCCGGTTGTTCCAGGCCATCGACCACGTCGTCGGCAATGTGGAACTGGGCAAGATGGACCACTGGGTCGAGTTCTACCGCCGCGTCATGGGTTTCACGAATATGGCCGAATTCGTCGGTGACGATATCGCCACCGACTACTCGGCGCTGATGAGCAAGGTTGTGGCGAACGGCAACCATCGGGTGAAGTTCCCGTTGAACGAGCCGGCGGTCAGCAAGAAGCGCTCCCAAATCGACGAGTATCTGGACTTCTATCGCGGCCCCGGCGTCCAGCACATCGCGCTGGCCACCAACGACATTCTGGCCTGCGTCGACGCACTGCGCCGCGAGGGCGTCGAATTCCTGGACACCCCCGACACCTACTACTCCGACCCGGAACTGCGCGCCCGGATCGGTCACGTCCGGGTCCCGGTCGAGGAACTGCGGAGCCGCGGCATCCTGGTCGACCGCGACGAGGACGGCTACCTCCTGCAAATCTTCACCAAACCGCTCACCGACCGCCCCACCGTCTTCTTCGAACTGATCGAACGCCACGGCTCCCTCGGCTTCGGCAAGGGCAACTTCAAAGCGTTGTTCCAGGCCATCGAACGCGAGCAGGCGGCACGCGGGAATCTGTAAGCGACCCAGGAGCTCTCGTCCGGCGCAGCCGAGCCGACGCGGCCGGACCCAGTAGAGTTCGAAGCATGCGGATCTCGTCGGCGCTCATCACCGGTATGGCCTTGGCGTTGACGCTGTCGGCCTGCGGGTCCGGCGGCGGCTCCGATGCGGACAACACTCCGCTACGCCCGCCGCCGCGGGTGGCCTCGCTCGGCCCGTTCGTCGGCGAATGCGGTCATGTCACCGACGCCGAGGTGCAGGAACTGGCCGGGCTGGGGCGTATCTCGCGGGTCTACAAGAACTCCACCGGATGCAACTGGGAAGCCGCGGGCTCCGGCTCGCCCAGCGTCACCTTCGCCTCGTACCGGGGTAGCCCGATCGATCGGGAGAAGGCCTGGGTGAGCACGGCCGGGCGGTCCCCGGAGACGATCGAGATCGGCGGCCGCCCGGGCTGGAAGGGCCTGGACCCGAGCGGCGTCATCTGCGATCTCGCGGTGCAACTCGACGACGACTTCTTCGAATGGTCGATGTCCTACGGCGCCTTCACCGCGCGGGCCAATCCGTGTGACAACGCCTACAAACTGGCCGAGCTGACCGTGCGGCGGCTCGGATGAGGGGGAAGGTCGGGATGGGAGCATCAGGCCTCGCCCGTTCCGCGGGCCTCGCCGCGGTGCTCGCGGCGGGTCTCGCCGTGGCCGGCTGCGGGCAGACGGTGCCGGGCTCGGCGTATCCCGCCGGCGGTAGCGGCGGTGCGGAGATCAACACCAATTTCGACAAGCTGCTGCGTGAATGCGAGGTCGTGGGCGTAGATAAGATCGGGGAGGCGGTCGGCAACTCCCAACTCGTGCGGGGCTCCTTCAACGGCGCGGTGTGCATGTGGGACGTCGAAGATGCTCCCGGCGGCGTGGCAATGGTCACATTGGCGTGGTATGAGGTCGGTTCGCTGAACAATGAGAAGGCGAACAACGACAAGCTCGGCTACTCCAGCGAGAACATCACGGTGCAGGGCAGTCGTGGTCTGCAGACTCGTCGGCCGAACGATCCGGACTCCTGTGGCGTCACCGCGAGCGCTGCCGATACCGGCGTCGTGAGCTGGTGGATCAACTATCGGCCGGGGTCCAGCCACCCGGATCCGTGCCAGGGCGCCAAGCAATTGCTCGAGCTGACCTTGAATCGGGCCCGTTAGCTGCGCTGTTTTCGACCCCGTTTTGCACCTTTCTCGAGGTCGCGGGTATCGTGGACCGCTGTGCCCGGAAGCATGCGGGCAAGTTCGTACTTCGACGTAAGCCAGCGAAAGCGGCCGACCTCCCCGGCATGCCCGGAAAAAGGTTCGTAATCGGAGTGCGACACGCCCGACCTCGGGACGCGAGAAACGTGGACGGACGTGCGAGTTCGATAGCTCGAACCACAAAGACATGAAATTCCAGACACCGCGTTAGACAAAACAAGGAAAGCCGGTCTATGCCAACCATCAACCAGCTGGTCCGCAAGGGTCGTCGTGACAAGGTCTCCAAGACCAAGACTGCGGCCCTCAAGGGGAGCCCGCAGCGTCGTGGCGTGTGCACCCGTGTGTACACCACGACCCCGAAGAAGCCGAACTCCGCGCTGCGTAAGGTCGCGCGCGTTCGCCTGACCAGCGCGGTCGAGGTCACGGCTTACATCCCGGGCGAAGGTCACAACCTGCAGGAGCACTCGATGGTGCTCGTGCGCGGCGGTCGTGTGAAGGACCTCCCCGGTGTGCGCTACAAGATCATCCGCGGCTCGCTCGACACCCAGGGTGTGAAGAACCGCAAGCAGGCCCGCAGCCGCTACGGCGCCAAGAAGGAGAAGAGCTGATATGCCACGCAAGGGCCCCGCACCCAAGCGTCCGCTGATCAACGACCCGGTCTACGGTTCGCCGCTGGTCACTCAGCTGGTCAACAAGATCCTGCTGGACGGCAAGAAGTCCACCGCCGAGCGCATCGTCTACGGCGCGCTGGAGCAGGCACGCGAGAAGACCGGCACCGATCCGGTCGTCACCCTCAAGCGCGCGCTCGACAACGTCAAGCCAGCCCTCGAGGTGAAGCCCCGCCGTGTCGGTGGCGCCACCTACCAGGTGCCGGTGGAGGTCCGTCCGGGCCGCTCCAACACCCTGGCGCTGCGCTGGCTGGTCAACTACTCCCGCGCCCGCCGCGAGAAGACCATGATCGAGCGCCTGGCCAACGAACTGCTGGATGCCAGCAACGGCCTCGGTGCTTCGGTCAAGCGTCGTGAAGACACGCACAAGATGGCCGAATCCAACCGGGCCTTCGCGCACTACCGCTGGTGATTGCCGCCCGGCCCATCGCTCGTGTGGGGGCCGGAAGGTAGTCGCGGCATGAGCGGGCCAGGCCCGGCGTAACCACGTAGGGCCCCGATCATGCCGAGATGTTCTCCGCCGGGGGCGGCACTTCGGTGCCGTTCCCGACGTTGACATAGTGGACCTGACAAGGTCCGACACCCGAAGATCCCAACACGCTGATATACGACAAGCAGAGCGGGGAAGATTTCCGTGGCACAGGACGTGCTCACCGACCTCAACAAGGTCCGCAACATCGGCATCATGGCCCACATCGACGCGGGCAAGACGACCACAACCGAACGCATCCTCTTCTACACCGGTATCACCTACAAGATCGGTGAAGTTCACGATGGCGCCGCCACCATGGACTGGATGGAGCAGGAGCAGGAGCGTGGTATCACCATCACCTCTGCGGCTACCACGTGTTACTGGAACGACAACCAGATCAACATCATCGACACCCCCGGTCACGTCGACTTCACCGTCGAGGTGGAGCGTTCGCTCCGTGTCCTCGATGGCGCCGTCGCCGTGTTCGACGGCAAAGAAGGTGTCGAGCCGCAGTCCGAGCAGGTGTGGCGTCAGGCCGACAAGTACGACGTCCCGCGCATCTGCTTTGTCAACAAGATGGACAAGCTCGGCGCCGACTTCTACTTCACCGTGCAGACGATCAAGGATCGCCTCGGCGCGAAGCCGCTGGTCATCCAGCTGCCCATCGGCGCGGAGAACGATTTCGAGGGCATCGTCGACCTGGTCGAGAACAATGCCAAGGTCTGGAAGGGCGAGACCAAGCTCGGCGAAGAGTACGAGGTCGTCGAGATCCCCGCAGATTTGAAGGACAGGGCCGAGCAGTACCGCCAAGAGCTGCTGGAGACCGTCGCCGAGTCGGACGAGGCGCTGCTGGAGAAGTTCTTCGGTGGCGAGGAGCTCTCGATCGAGGAGATCAAGGGCGCCATCCGCAAGCTGACCGTCGCCTCCGAGATCTACCCGGTGCTGTGTGGCTCCGCGTTCAAGAACAAGGGCGTTCAGCCCATGCTCGACGCGGTCATCGACTACCTGCCCTCCCCGCTGGACGTCGAGGCCACCACCGGCCACGTCCCCGGCAAGGAAGAGGAGCTGCTGACCCGCAAACCGAACGTCGACGAGCCGTTCTCGGCGCTGGCGTTCAAGATCGCGGTGCACCCGTTCTTCGGTGAACTCACCTACATCCGGGTGTACTCGGGTCAGGTGGCCTCCGGCGCTCAGGTCGTCAACTCGACCAAGGGCAAGAAGGAGCGTCTGGGCAAGCTGTTCCAGATGCACTCCAACAAGGAGAACCCGGTCGCTACGGCCTCCGCCGGCCACATCTACGCCGTGATCGGCCTGAAGGACACCACCACCGGTGACACCCTCAGCGATCCGCAGAACCAGGTCGTGCTCGAGTCCATGACCTTCCCGGACCCGGTCATCGAGGTCTCGATCGAGCCCAAGACCAAGTCCGACCAGGAGAAGCTCGGCACCGCGATCCAGAAGCTGGCGCGCGAGGATCCGACCTTCTCGGTGAAGCTGGACCAGGAGACCGGCCAGACCGTCATCGGCGGCATGGGCGAGCTCCACCTCGACATCCTCGTGGATCGCATGAAGCGCGAGTTCAAGGTCGAGGCGAACGTCGGCAAGCCGCAGGTGGCCTACCGCGAGACGATCACCAAGAAGGTCGAGAAGCTCGAGTTCACCCACAAGAAGCAGACCGGTGGTTCGGGCCAGTTCGCGAAGGTCATCATCGCCGTCGAGCCGTTCATCGGCGAGGACGGCGCGACCTACGAATTCGAGAACAAGGTCACCGGCGGCCGCGTTCCGCGCGAGTACATCCCTTCGGTGGACGCCGGTGCGCAGGATGCCATGCAGTACGGTGTCCTCGCGGGCTACCCGCTGGTGAACCTGAAGGTCATCCTGCTCGACGGCGCTTACCACGACGTCGACTCCTCGGAAATGGCCTTCAAGATCGCCGGCTCGCAGGCCCTCAAGGAAGCGGCCCGTAAGGCCGGTCCGGTGATCCTCGAACCGCTGATGGCGGTCGAGGTCATCACGCCCGAGGATTACATGGGCGATGTGATCGGCGACCTGAACTCCCGCCGTGGCCAGATCCAGGCCATGGAGGAACGCAGTGGTGCCCGTGTCGTCAAGGCGCTGGTTCCGCTCTCGGAGATGTTCGGCTACATCGGTGACCTGCGGTCGAAGACCCAGGGCCGAGCGAACTACTCCATGGTGTTCGCCCAGTACGCGGAGGTTCCGGCCAACGTGTCCAAGGAGATCATCGCCAAGGCGACCGGCGACTGACAACGTGACCGGGGCAAGTGCAAGACTTGCCCCGATCAGTTAGCCGGGAGTCAGCACGACCCCCATTTATAACCGCACTGCTGCAACTGCACGCACCAACAAGTCCAGGAGGACACCACAGTGGCGAAGGCGAAGTTCGAGCGGACGAAGCCGCACGTCAACATCGGCACCATCGGTCACGTCGACCACGGCAAGACCACGCTGACCGCAGCGATCACCAAGGTGCTGGCTGACAAGTACCCGGATCTGAACGAGAGCTTCGCTTTCGATCAGATCGACAAGGCGCCGGAGGAGAAGGCTCGTGGTATCACGATCAACATCTCCCACGTCGAATACCAGACGGAAAAGCGCCACTACGCGCACGTCGACGCCCCGGGTCACGCTGACTACATCAAGAACATGATCACCGGTGCGGCGCAGATGGACGGCGCCATCCTCGTGGTCGCCGCCACCGACGGCCCGATGCCGCAGACTCGCGAGCACGTGCTGCTCGCCCGTCAGGTCGGTGTTCCTTACATCCTGGTCGCGCTGAACAAGTCCGACATGGTCGACGACGAGGAAATCCTCGAGCTCGTCGAGATGGAGGTCCGCGAACTGCTGGCCGCCCAGGAATTCGACGAGGAAGCGCCGGTCGTGCGCGTCTCCGGTCTGAAGGCGCTCGAGGGCGACCCGAAGTGGACCGAGTCCATCGTCGAGCTGATGAACGCCGTCGACGAGTCGATCCCGGACCCGGTCCGTGAGACCGACAAGCCGTTCCTCATGCCCGTCGAGGACGTGTTCACCATCACCGGTCGTGGCACCGTCGTCACCGGTCGTATCGAGCGCGGCATCATCAACGTGAACGAGGAAGTCGAGATCGTCGGCATCCGTCCGGACAAGACCAAGACCACGGTCACCGGTATCGAGATGTTCCGCAAGCTGCTCGACAACGGCCAGGCGGGCGACAACGTCGGTCTGCTGGTTCGTGGCATCAAGCGTGAAGATGTCGAGCGTGGCCAGGTCGTCGTGAAGCCGGGCACCACCACCCCGCACACCGAGTTCGAGGGACAGGCGTACATCCTGTCGAAGGACGAGGGTGGCCGCCACACCCCGTTCTTCAACAACTACCGTCCGCAGTTCTACTTCCGTACGACTGACGTGACGGGCGTTGTGACCCTGCCCGAGGGCACCGAGATGGTCATGCCCGGTGACAACACCGAGATGTCCGTCAAGCTGATCCAGCCGGTCGCCATGGACGAGGGCCTGCGTTTCGCGATCCGTGAAGGTGGCCGCACCGTCGGCGCCGGTCGCGTCACGAAGATCATCAAGTGAGTCTCTGACTTACTGACACCGAACGGCGTCGCTCCTACCGGAGCGGCGCCGTTCGGCGTTTCCGGGGAAGTTGATCTCTAGCTGGGGTTTTCCCGCGTGGACTGACGAAAATCCCAGGCGCGGCAGGGTTGTCGAGGTCTATCGTCGAGCTTGGGGGTTTCGGCGGAATCTCGGGTTTGGTCGGTGCCCTCGTGGCAGATTCAAACGGCTGGTCCCAGGGAGAAGGTGTTCCGGTGGCTAAAGCGAAGTTCGACCGGACCAAACCACATGTCAACATCGGCACGATCGGTCATGTCGACCATGGCAAGACGACGCTGACCGCGGCGATCACGAAAGTGCTGAGCGACAAATATCCCGGGCTCAATTCGATGGCCGCTTTCGATTCGATCGACAAGGCGCCGGAGGAGAAGGCGCGCGGCATCACGATCAATATCGCGCATGTCGAATACCAAACGGAGCGTAGGCATTACGCGCATGTCGATGCGCCCGGCCACGCCGATTACGTGAAGAACATGATCACCGGTGCGGCGCAGATGGACGGCGCGATCCTGGTGGTCGCGGCGACCGACGGCCCGATGCCGCAGACCCGGGAACACGTGCTGCTGGCGCGGCAGGTCGGTGTGCCCTACATTCTGGTCGCGTTGAACAAGGCCGATCTGGTCGACGACGAGGAGATCCTGGAACTCGTCGAGCTCGAGGTGCGCGACCTGCTGGTCGCGCAGGAATTCGACGAGAACGCGCCCATTGTCCGGGTTTCCGCGCTCAAAGCGCTCGACGGTGATCCGGCGTGGACCGCCTCGATCCTCGAATTGCTGAACGCTGTCGACGAATTCATTCCCGAACCGGTTCGCGAAACCGACAAGCCGTTCCTCATGCCGATCGAGGACGTCGTCACCATCACCGGCCGCGGCACCGTCGTCACCGGCCGTATCGAACGCGGTGTGCTGAAGCTGAACGACGAAGTCGAACTCGTCGGTATTCGCCCCAAGCGCGTTCGCACCCATGTCACCGGCATCGAGATGTTCCACAAACTGCTCGATCAAGGTCAAGCCGGCGACGCCGTGGGCTTGCTGCTCCGCGGGGTGAAACGCGAGGACGTCGAACGCGGGCAGGTGGTGGTCAAGCCCGGAACCACCACGCCGCACACCGAATTCGAAGCCCAGGTCTACATCCTCGGCAAAGCTGAGGGCGGTCGCCACACCCCGTTCTTCAACAACTATCGGCCGCAGTTCTACTTCCGGACCACCGATGTCACCGGCGTGGTCACGCTGCCGAAAGACATCGAAATGGTCATGCCCGGCGACAACACCGAGATGACCGTGAAACTGATCCAGCCCATCGCCATGGACGAGGGCCTTCGCTTCGCCATCCGGGAAGGCGGTCGCACGGTCGGCGCGGGCCGCGTCACGAAGATCCTGGTCTGAAGCCCGCTCACGCGGTCGCCTGTGCGCACCGGCGATCGCGTGGGATCGGTGTAATCGCCTGTGGTTCATGCGATTTGCCATCGGGGTGGCGGTGCGATCGCGGCTTGGGCAATCGCGCGCCGTAGGCGGGCTGCCGTGGCGGTGAAATCGTCCAGGTCGGCGGCGGTCCAGCGAACGACTTGGCCACCGAGGCTGCGGATGGCCTCGTCGTGCGGTTGTTCCGCGGGGAGTCGCCCGTACCTGGATTCGGTGTCGAATGCGCCGATGACATTGTGCTGCGGCAGGAAGAAATTCACCCGGGCAATGAATTCGCCGCGCTCGTCCCGGATCTCGGTCTGCAACTCGGGTTTGGGCAGGAACGCGAGGTGCATGGCGACCCGGCTGCGGGATTCGCCAGGACTCGCACTGCGGGGATCCATGAAGAAGATCGCCTGGCGGGCCTGGGACAAGCCCCGCCGGCGGTGCCAGCGCTGGAGGGCGCCGACCAGTTCGTCGACGGACAGGCCATAGGTGCGCATCGCCGCGTCGCCGGTGACCACGGCTTCG
Source organism: Nocardia goodfellowii (assembly GCF_017875645.1). Classification (NCBI taxonomy): domain Bacteria; kingdom Bacillati; phylum Actinomycetota; class Actinomycetes; order Mycobacteriales; family Nocardiaceae; genus Nocardia; species Nocardia goodfellowii. The sequence goes on from NZ_JAGGMR010000001.1 coordinate 2,044,369, forward strand.
CAGAATGAGGTGGTGCGGGCCAGATCGGCGACCGTGCGGGCGGGAGTGGTGGTGCGTATCCCGTCCACGACCGTGACCTCGTCTGCGTCGAATCGAGTGCTGTGCAGGTGCAGCAGCCTGGTTAAGCGTCCGCCGGTGGCGCGGTTCACGGTCGCGTGGACTTGCCGGCAGGGTGGCTCCAGCAGCGGCAACCCGTGCAGCACCGCCGCCGACTGGTGACTGATCACGACACCGGCGCTCACCGCCGACGCTGTCGCTTTGATCGCCAGCAAGTGCCGGCCGTAGGGGTCGGCGGGACCAGCCGCATGTGCGTACGCGCCGGGGCGGAGTCGGGTCAGCCGCCCGCTCTCGCACGCCCGGCGCAGGTCGTAATCCGTGACACCGCGCTGCAACGCGGTCTTGCGAAGCACCAGCTCATCGGTCATTGCGCAATGATGCGCCGCACCAACCCTGCGACGCCTTCAGAGCATGGGTCATTGTGGATAACTAATCGCCTGTGGATAACTGTGAATAGTTTTGCCGCGCAGTGGTTCTCGAGCGTTCACGACGCGAATTATCCGGTGCTCGAAAGAAATTCGAAGTACCGCCGCCCAGCTCCGGTGGCTTCAGGGCCTCGCACCGAGGAGACGGCCGGGTTCGAAATGAGCGGCGGAAGCGGGAAGGACGCCGGGGCGGGCGCTGTTGAGGACCGTGACTGTGCCGGTTCCCGGCGGAAGATTCAAGGCGTCGAGGCGGCGGAGAGTTTGCGCGGCGACGGCCTCGGCGCTGTCGAACAAACGGACGCCGGGAGGAAGCGCGGCGATGATCTCGTCGACGACCAGGGGGTAGTGGGTGCAGCCGAGGACCACGCCTTGCAGATCGGCGGGGGATTGTTCGGCGGCGCGCGCGATGGATTCCTTGGCGGCCGCGAGGTCACCGCGGTCGATGGCGTCCGCCAGACCGTGGCAGGCGACGCCGACAACCTTTGCGTCACCCCCGAACCGGGCGATCAGATCGGCTTGGTATTTGCTGGCGGTGGTGGCCGCGGTAGCCCAGACCGCCACGGAATTGCATACCGCCGCAGCCGGTTTGATCGCGGGGACGGTGCCGACCACCGGCACTCCGGGCCCGACTTCGGCGCGCACGTGCTCGAGCGCGGTGACGCTCGCGGTGTTGCAGGGCAGCACGATGACCTGTGCCCCATGACGCAGCGAATTCCGCGCCGCCTCGACCACTCGCTCGACCACCCAGTGTTCCGGCTTCGGCCCCCATGGCGCGCCATCCGGGTCCGTCTGCAGCAGCAGATCGACCTCCGGCCGCAGCTTGCGCAGCCACGCGGCCGTCGGTAGCAGCCCCAAACCGGAATCGATGAGCGCGACGATCACCCAACCACCGTATTACAGCCCCACCACCCCACCCCCATCGCAGCCTTAGCGTTCCCGTAAGCCACCCCACCGCGAACGGCCGCCGCGCATGGTCCGGAAACCGCGCCGACCATCGCCGCCGGAGCTCAGCCATGGTGAGCCGATGCGAGCACCCAGGCGCGCAGTATCAGGAGGCGTCCCCGGATGGCTCGGCGCGGCCGCAGTTGCTGCCGCCTGCCACGCTGTGCTCAGGTGGTGGCGGGGGTGAGGATTTCGGTGAGTGGGGTCGGAGTCGCGAGTTTCGCGCGAGTCTTCATGACCTTGGCGGTCATTCCGGCTCCCACGACGCCGGTGAGGATGCCGTCCTGGGCGTAGTAGGCGAGGAATTTGCGTCCGTCGTCGACGGCGATGGTGATGTCGTCGGCGGCGTTGGGGGTGCCGAGGGCTTGGATTTTGACTTCGTACTGGTCGCTCCAGAAGTACGGGACCTGGGCGGCGGCGGGTGCGGCGAGGCCGAGCAGGGCGCAGGTGAGGAGCTTGGCTTGCTCGCCGGCGTTGGTCCAATGCTCGACGCGTTTGCGGTGGCCGGTGTCGTGCAGCCAGGCGGCGACATCGCCGACGGCCCAGACTCCGGGGGCCGAGGTGCGGCCGACCTCGTCGGTCAGGACTCCGCCGCCGGCGGTGGGCTCGGCGAGTTCGATGCCGGAGTCGGTGAGCCAATCGGTGACGGGCCGGGAGCCGACGCCGATGACGACGAGGTCCGCGGCGCACTCGGTGCCGTCGGAGAGCCGGGCGCCGCGCACTCGGTCGGAGTCGTCGGCGAGGAAGGTGTCGAGGCCGGTATCGCAGCGCAGGTCGACACCCTCGGCCCGATGCATGCGGGCGACGAGCGCGCCGACTTGTTCGCCGAGCACGGAGGCCAGCGGCGTGGGTTGCGGTTCGACGAGGACGACCTCGACGCCGCTCGCCCGGAAACTGGCGGCTACCTCACAGCCGATGAATCCGGCGCCGACCACCAGAGCCTTTTTCGCCCCGGCCAATTCGCTGCGCAGCGTGGCGGCGTCGGTGTGATCGCGCAGGACGTGCACGCCCTTCAGATCGGGTAGTCCGGGCAGGCGGCGGGGACGCAGCCCGGTGGCGATGACCAGCTGGTCGTAGTCGAGCACGCTGCCGTCGGCCAAGCGCACCTGACGGGCGGCGGTGTCCACTCCGACGGCCGCGGTGTCCAGCCGCAGCTCGATCCGGTTCTCGTCGAAGAATTCCGCGGGGCGCAAGGTGGTGTCGTCGGTTTCGCCGCGGACGAATTGCTTCGACAGCGGCGGGCGGTCATAGGGGAGTCGCGATTCGTCGCCGACCAGCACGAGGCCGTGCGCGTAACCCGCGCGGCGCAGTTCCTCGGCGGTGCGCAATCCGGCCAGCCCGGCTCCGACGATCACAATCGGCGCTGTCATACCGCCCTACCTTTCGATGCCACGACGGGTGACCCGCCGCAGAGTGCTTGTGGACGAGGGTGAATCGGCGTGTGGCCTTGCGTGTGCCTGAGGTGGGATACCCGCGCGGAACGCCTGTGCAACCTCGTTCTGCGCTGCCGTCCACAATTCTCACCCTAACGGTTGCTTGGTTTTGCCGGATTGTGTGGGCGGTCACATCTGTGTGTCGGAGTGGAAATGTCTCCGCCAATCTATTGATCGGGCGGTCAATCAGGGCTATACCGAAAGGTACGAACCTATTCGAAGCCTTAACAGGAGGCACACCATGTTCACCGATAGCCGTGCACAGGACGGCCTCGCCGTCGTACTGGGCGTCTTCGCCGCACTGTCCACCCTCTGGGTCGCGACCGACGACAACGCCTTCTGGGCGTTGATCATCCTCGGCGCGCTGATCGCGCTCACCGGCCTGGCGCAGCTCTACCGCGCGTCCCTGGCGGCGCTCGACTACGCGATGGCGCTGTTCGGCGCACTGTTGTTCCTGTCGCCCTGGGTGTTGGACTTCACCGCCTACTTCGGCGCATCCTGGACCGCATGGGTAGTCGGGGTAGCGACGGTAGTGGTCGCGGTAGCGGCGCTGCCGATGGTGTCGGGTCGTCTGCACAACATGGCGCCGCACCACTGATGCACATGCCGAAACCCCCGCGGCGCGGGGACCGGGCCGGGCGTCGCCGGAGCGCGAAAGTGGACGGCGACGCTCGCCAGCTCATCCTGGATGCCGCCGAAAAACTGTTCGCCGCACAGGGTTTCGATGCCACGCCGACCGCGGCCCTCGCGTCCGCGGCCGGCGTGCCGAAAGGCCTTGTCTTCTATTACTTTCCCACCAAGGACGCGATTCTGTCGGCGCTGATGGCCGAACGCGTGCCCGCCCAGCCGATCGACGATATCGGCACCGTGGTCCGGCCGGGTGATCCCGCGGCCAGTCTCGTCAACCTGGATGCCGCGCTGAATCTGCGCGACCACCACTCCTCGGTGCTGCGCGTGATCATGTGGCGCGAGGCCGACACCCATCCGGATGTACGCCGCCAGCTGCGACAACTGCGCGACCAGCTGCTGGAGGTGACGGCCAAGGTGCTGGAGGCCAGTGCGCCGACCAAGGTGCGGCCGGGCACGGTGAAGGCCTGCGCGACAGCATGGGTATCGGCGATGTTCGCCATGGCCAGCACCGACCGATTGCAGGCATTGGACGGGGTGTCGCTGCCGCACGCCGACGAGATCCTGAACATCGCACAGGTTGTCGCGGCCGGCATGACCCAACTGGGCTGAGGGTGTCAGGAGCGCTTGCCGCCGGTGTCGTCCAGTCGCCCGCCGGGCTTGTGCTCGGCGGTGGGCACGCGGCGTAGTTCGGGGGTGTCCGTGCTGGGGCCGCCGGGAGTGTCGGTGCGCCAGCGATGTCGGCAGGCCGGGCAGGCCCAGCGCGGTTCGGTGCCTGTGATGACGCAACCGCCCATTTCGGCGCGACCGGCCTCGACCTTGTTCATGACCGCGGCCGAGGGAAAGCCGTAGATGATCGGGACACCGTCGGCGCCGCACCGCGGGCAGGTTGCGTGTTCGGCCATCTGTTCAGTGTGCGCCTCGCGGTGCCCTGGCCGGTGTCGCTCGCTTGGCCCTATCGAGTGAGGAAGCGGGTGACGTCGCGAGCGAAGCGCGGATGTTTGACCGCCCCCATATGGCTCGCTCCCGGGTAGATGATCAAGTGCGAGTGGGGGATTCCGTCGGCGGTGTGGCGGAAATTCTCGACGGGATAGAAGCCGTCGCGTTCCCCGCCGATCACCAGCGTGGGAGCTGCGATGTCGGAGAGCCGGCCGTCGAGGTCGAAAGCGTCCTCGGCGCGGACGAAGGCCAGGGTGTCGGCGGGGTTCTTCGGGCGTGCCAGCGGGTCGAGCAGCCACATACCGGCGGCGGCGAGGCGGGCGATCAGCGGGTTGGTGAAACCGGCCGAGGCCATGTGGTGCAGGGCGCGTTCGCCGCGGGCGGCGGCTTCGCCGAACTTCACCTGGGAGGCGGAGGCGGCGCGTTCCAGGCGGTAGCCGGCGGAGGCGATGACGAGTTTGCGGACGGCTGCCGGGTGGTCGGCCGCCAGCTGCAACGCTACCGAGCCGCCCGAGGAAATGCCGAGAACGTCTACCGCGGTACCGAATTCGGCCAGTAGCGCCTCGGCGTGCTGGGTCGCGATATCGCCCATGGTGGTGCCGTCGGCCATGCCGGGCGCTCGCCCGACGGCGTAGACGCGGAAATCTCGGGCCAGTGGTGCGAGGGTTTTGATCTCGCTGTCGCGCATCCAGCCGGTGGGGTTGGCGTGGTCGGCGGTGAACCAGCGCAGGAAAACGAGCGGCTGCCCGGAACCCAGTGCGAGATAAGGCAATCCGTGCTTCAGGGTGCCTTCGGTGACCGCCGGGCCGGCGACTGCGGTGGACCGCCGCATCTGTTCCTCCTACGCTTCGTAGTACTGAGTAGGAGCCTACCTGGGGGCACCGACAAGTTCGGGGGTGCTAAGTCCAGCGGCCCACCGACCATCGCCGCTTGCGGTAGCGCGGTGCGGCGCGCACTTCCTGGGGTCGTGCGAACAGGGCCGAGAGCGCGCGGGCCGCGCCTTCCGGATCCCGCCACAACTGCTTGCATCGAGAGCATTCCCATTGTGGGTCGTCGGCCGACACCACACAGCCGCCTAGTCGAATATCGCCGCGTACGGCCATAACTCGTGCCTTGGCCATCGGTAGTCCATAGAGGATCGGTATTCCGTCGTGCCCGCATTCCGGGCAACGACCTGTACTCGCCATAGCTTCCGCGTCCTTCCCGCGCCGGGTCGTGGGGGGTAGCCGGGATATCGGGCCGTTACTGCGACACGTACCCGCGACACGCGCGGTCAATCGGAAACAGCACCGTCGCCGGAGCGACGGTGCTGTTTCCGCCGGGGTCAGCCCGCCTTGGCGATGACGTCCGCGGCCACCGCCGCGGGCACCCGCGCGTAGGAGTCGAAGACCATGGCGTAATTCGCCCGGCCTTGCGTCTTCGAGCGCAGATCACCGATGTAGCCGAACATCTCCTGCAGCGGCACCAGCGCCTGCACCACGCGTGCGCCCTTGCGCTGCGTCATCGCCCGCACCTGCCCGCGCCGGGTGTTCAGGTCGCCGATGACCTCACCCAGATAGTCCGCCGGGGTGACGACTTCGACCGCCATGATCGGCTCCAGCAGTGCCGGACGCGCCGCGGCGAGCGCTCGGCGCACCGCCTGCGCGCCCGCGGTGCGGAACGCCAGATCCGAGGAATCCTGCACGTGCGCCGCGCCGTCGAGCAACGTCACCCGCACGTTCACCATCGGATATCCGGCGAGCACGCCGTTGCGCAGGGCATCCAGCGCGCCGGCCTCGACCGCGGGTAGGTATTCCTTCGGCACGCGTCCGCCGGTGACCCGGCTCTCGAACGCCGTGTTGAACCGGTGGCGCTCCGCATGGTCACGCTCCGCTACCTCCTCCGGGCCCTGAGCTCGCGCCCCGCCGTCCGCACTCGCCATCGGTGCCACCGCGAGCACGACCTTGGCGAATTGGCCGTGTCCACCCTGCTGTTTGCGATGGGTGTACTCGTGCCGTTCGACCGTGGCGGTGATGGTCTCGCGGTAGGCCACCTGCGGCTTGCCGATGTTCGCCTCGACCTTGAACTCCCGCTTCATGCGGTCGACCAGGATGCCGAGGTGCAACTCGCCCATGCCGCCGATGACGGTCTGCCCCGTCTCCGGATCGACCGTCACCGAGAAGGTCGGGTCCTCGTCGGCCAGCCGCCCGATGGCGGTGCCCAGCTTCTCCTGATCGGACTTTGTTCTCGGTTCGATGGCCACCTGGATGACCGGCTCCGGGAAGGTCATGGACTCCAGCACGATCTGGTCGTGCGGATCGCACAGGGTGTCACCGGTGCTGGTGTCCTTCAGTCCGATCACCGCGCAGATCTGCCCGGCCGTCGCTTCCTGGATCGGGTGTTCGGTGTTCGAGTGCATCTGGAACAGCTTGCCCAGGCGCTCCTTTCGTCCTTTCGTCGAATTGACCACGGCAGTGCCCGTTGTGGCGCGGCCGGAGTACACCCGCAGGTAGGTGAGCTTGCCGAAGAACGGGTGTGCCGACACCTTGAACGCCAGCGCCGCGAACGGCGCGGTGAGTTCGGGCGAATAGCCGCCTGCCGCAGCGGCTTCCAGCGGCGAGGGCAGGTAGTCGACCACCGCGTCGAGCAGTGGCTGCACACCCTTGTTCTTGAACGCCGAACCGCACAGCACCGGGTAGGCCGCCGAGCGCACCGTCAGATCACGGATCCCGCCCTTGATCTCGGCTACCGACAGTTCCGCGCCGCCGAAGTACTTCTCCAGCAACGCCTCGTCGCTTTCCGCCACGGCTTCCAGCAACTCGTGCCGGTACCGCGCGGCGAGGTCGCGCAGGCTCTCCGGGATCTCGGCGATCTCGTATCGCTGTCCGAGTTCGGTCGCGCCGCGCCACCGCAGAGCTCGCATCTCCACCAGGTCGACGACACCCTCGAAGGTGTCCTCCGCGCCGATCGGCAGTTGGAGCACAAGGGGTTTCGCGCCGAGCCGCTCCTGGATGGTCCGCACGGTGTAGCGGAAATCCGCGCCGAGCTTGTCCATCTTGTTGACGAAGCAGATCCGGGGCACGTCGTACCGGTCGGCCTGGCGCCACACCTGCTCGGATTGCGGTTCGACACCTTCCTTGGCGTCGAAGACCGCGACCGCGCCGTCGAGCACCCGCAACGACCGTTCCACCTCGACGGTGAAGTCGACGTGACCGGGGGTATCGAGGATATTGATCTGGTGGTCGCGCCAGAAACAGGTGGTTGCCGCGGCGGCGATGGTGATGCCGTGCTCCCGCTCCTGCGCCATGCTGTCCATGGTGGTGGTGCCGTCGTGCACTTCACCGAGCTTGTAGGTGACGCCGGTGTAGAACAGGATGCGTTCGGTGGTGGTGGTCTTACCCGCATCGATGTGCGCCATGATGCCGATATTTCGGACCCGGCTCAGATCGGTGGCCATTGCACGCGTCATGGGAATCCCCACTCCATCAACTGGTTTCGTCTGTGAGTAGACGCTCGCCGAGGTGATGCGTTCCGGGGACGGCACGAGCGGTCGGTGCGCGGCGCTGCGACAGCGCGCCTGCGAGACGACTGCCGTGACTACCGCGAGTGCGGACGTGCTGTAACCATGTCCCCTGTGTACCGGGCGCCGCGGGGTGTTGTCGACCGAATATCCGCGCGCCCGGGTTGGATGGTCCTCGACCGCTTCGCTGACCGCCGGGAGGATTTCGTGACCGAAGCACCGACTGCCGCGCAGGTGCGGGCAGCGCTCGCGGAGGTCGCCGACCCCGCGGACGCGATCCATTTGCAGCGGTTCTTCAAGACCGGGCCGGGTGAGTACGGCGAGGGCGATGTCTTCCTCGGGGTACGGGTGCCGGCCACCCGCGCCGTCGCGAAACGCTATGCGACCCTGCCGCTCACCGAGATCGGGCAGCTGCTGGACAGCCCGGTGCACGAGGAGCGCCTGGCCGGGCTGGTGATCCTCAACGCGCGCTTCGCCAAGGCGGCCAAGCCGCGCACCCTCGATATCGCCGCGCAGGAGGAGATGGTGCGGTTCTATCTGGACGCGGTGCACCGCGGCCGGGTGAACAACTGGGACCTGGTCGACGTCTCCGCCGAGAACATCATCGGGCCGTGGCTGCTCGACCGGCCCCGCGACCTGCTTTTCCAACTGGCGCAGTCGGATTCGCTCTGGGAGCGCCGCGTCGCCCTGCTGTCCACCTTCGCGTTCATCAAGGCCGGTGACGCGTCCACCACGTTCGAACTCTGCGCGCTACTGCTGGATGATCGCCGCGACCTGATCCAGAAGGCGGTCGGCTGGATGCTGCGCGAGGTCGGCAAACGCGTCGACCGGCTGCTGCTGCTCGGCTTCCTCGACCGGCACGCGGCCCGAATGGGCCGCACCGCTTTGAGTTACGCGACCGAGCACCTCACGCCCGACCAGCGTGCGCACTACCGCGCGCGGTGATCAGAACTGGATCTTGAGGTGGTCTGTCACCGGCCGCGCCTGGCAGCCGAGGATGTACCCGTTCTCGATGTCCTCGGGATCCAGGATCTCCGAATTCTCCATCTCCACTTTGCCTTCCAGCACCGTGCAGGCGCAGGAGCCGCACTCGCCCTCCTGGCAGGAGTAGGGCACATCCAAGCCCTTGGCCAGCATGATGTCGACCAGCGTCTGCTTACGCGGCCAGGCCAGCTTGTGCACCTCGCCGTCGAGTTCCACCTCGACGGTGGCGGCTTCGGCGGCCTCCTCGTCGGAGACCGCCACCGGCGTCTGATCCGCGAACGGGTCGCCCGCAAGGGAATTGAAGACTTCGGCGTGCGTGCGGTTGCGCGGCACCGCGAGCTGGGCGAGTGCGTCGTGCACCCGATCCATGAACGGCTTCGGGCCGCACATGAACGCCTCGTAGGCGGTGAACGGCCGGACCAGGGTGGCCAGGCCCTCGACCGACGGCAGGCCCTGCAGGTGCTCCAGCCAGTGGATCACCGTGAGCCGCTGCGGGTGCTTGTCCGACAGTTCGCGCAGCTCGTCGGCGAAGATCACCGAGTGCGGGTCGCGATTGGCGTACACCAGCACGATGCGGCCGTTGCCGCGCGCCAGTGCCGACTTCAGGATCGACATCACCGGCGTGATGCCGCTGCCCGCGCCGAACAGCAGCAAATCCTCGTCGAGGTTCTTCGGCGTGAAAACCCCCGAGGGCGGCAGCACTTCGAGTTGGTCGCCCGCTCGGACGTTGTCGCACAACCAGTTCGAGCCGTAACCGCCCTCGGTGCGCTTGACCGTGACCTTCGGCTTGTCGTCGGTGTAGGGCGAGCTGGCCAGCGAATAGCACCGCGCGACAGAGCCGGTCAGGTCGCTGGGCACCCGCAGGGTCAGGAACTGGCCCGGCCGGTAGTCGAATTTCTCGCGCGCCTCTTCGGGTACGTCGAAGACCAGGGAGCAGGTGTCGGGAGTCTCGTTGATCACCGCGGCGACCCGCAGGACGACGGACCGGGAGCCGTGGGGAACTTCGACCGTTGTCATCGCTGCCTCTCGAACGTGGTCTGGTGGCTGTGCCTTACAGCCAAAACTAGAACGTGTTTCAGTTTCATCGTACGTCGGGGTCCGGCTGCCGGACAAGCTGAGCCTCGAGACCGGCGACGAGCACCTCCATGCCGAAGTCGTAGGCGTAGCGGCCGCGCAGGTCGGTGATGTACTTCGTGGCCCGCTCCACCACCTCCGGCAGCGCCACGTCCGAGATGGGCGATCGGTCGCGCGGATTCACCCGGCTGCGGCCGAACAGGTAGGTGTGGATGGTGGCGTAGGCGGCGAGCACATTGCGGTCGTTGAACCCCGCCTCGGCCAGGATCTCCATGATCGCGGCGATCAGATCCAGCTGTTTGCCGAGCATCTGCTCGATCAGCACGTCGCCCAGTCCGGGATGCTTGCGCAACTTCTCGTCGATCTGGTCGATGAGCTCCCGCAGCCGCTGCTGCCAGGGTCCGGATTCCGGCGGTGGCTTGCGGACTCCGGCCAGGGCGGCGGAGGCGACGAGGTCCAGCAGTTCCCGTTTGTCGGCGACGTAGTAGTACGGCGCCATGGGGGAGACGCCCAGTTCGCGGGAGAGTCGCCGCATGGACAGTTTCTCCACGCCGTCCTCGCGAACCACACGCAACGCGGCCTCGACGATCTCCGGCTCCGACAGCGTATTGCCGCTCCCACTGGCCTGCATCCGTCCGACTCCCATGCCACCTCTGCACCGCGGGCGTGTGGCGCCCGTCACGTTCTGTTCAGCTGCTTTCCACCGGAAGTCTAGAGTGCGGTTCACGGGGGTGGTCCTCGCGCGGGGTGCTGGGGGCGGACTGGGGAGCATGGCCCGAGCCTGGGGAGGCGGCCGGGAACTCGCAAGGAACCGTCCCATCGATTGGAACGTGTTTCATTTTTGTACCGCTTCTGGCTATCGTGTGACAGGTACTACACATACGGAGGTTGTCATGATGCACACGTTCCACGCACCGAGCGACACCGAGAGCGCAGAGCTGGTCGAGGAAACCCTCATCGAAGAGGTCTCCATCGACGGCATGTGCGGCGTCTACTGATTCGGCGGTGATCATGCTCGATCTCGATACTCCGTGGCAGCTGCATCCCCGGGTGTCCCTGCGCCCGGAGCCGTTCGGCGCGCTGCTCTACCACTTCGGTACGCGCAAGCTGTCTTTCCTGAAGAACCCGAAGATCGTCGAGGTCGTGCGGTCGCTGCCCCAACACGCCACGGCGCGTACGGCTCTGGCGGCGGCCGGAATCTCCGGCGAACGCGCCGCGCCGTACCTCCGTGCGCTTGCGCAACTGGCCGAGGGTGAGATGATCGTCGGCGCGCCGGCGCGTGCGGCCGGCGCCGCGGGGCAGCTGAGCCCCGTGCTCGCGCCGGCGCGAGCCGTCCGGCCGGACGCGGGGGTGGTCCCGCGGTCGGACGGTGGCGCCGGGGACAAGGCCGTGCGGCTCATCGACCGGTTCGAAACCGGGCTGGCCGCACCCATCTGTCTGACCTGGGAGCTCACCTACGCCTGCAACCTGTCCTGTGTGCACTGCCTGTCCTCCTCGGGCCGGCGGGACCCGCGCGAGCTGACCACCGAGCAGTGCAAGGCGCTGATCGACGAGTTCCAGCGCATGCAGATCTTCTATGTGAACATCGGCGGCGGCGAACCCACTGTGCGGCCGGACTTCTGGGAACTGGTCGACTACGCGACCGCCCACGATGTGGGAGTCAAGTTCTCCACCAACGGTGTTCGGATCACGCCGGAGGTCGCACAGCGGCTGGCCGCGAGTGACTATGTGGATGTTCAGATTTCGCTGGACGGCGCCGACGCCGCGGTCAACGACGCGGTCCGCGGGCCGGGCTCCTACGACATGGCGATCCGGGCCCTGGAAAATCTCGCCGCGGCCGGTTTCCGGGACGCGAAGTTGTCGGTGGTGGCCACCCGCCACAACATCCCGCAGCTCGACGAGTTCAAGGCCATCGCCGACAAATACGGCGCCACATTGCGTTTGACCCGCCTGCGCCCCTCCGGCCGCGGCGCGGACGTGTGGGACGAACTGCATCCCACTCAGGATCAGCAGCGCGTGCTCTACGACTGGCTGGTGGCCAACGGAGAAGGCGTGCTCACCGGTGACTCGTTCTTCCATCTGTCCGCTTTCGGCGCGGCGCTGCCGGGTCTGAACATGTGCGGCGCGGGCCGGGTGGTATGCCTGGTCGACCCGGTGGGTGACGTGTACGCGTGCCCGTTCGCCATCCATGACACCTTCCTGGCCGGAAACGTGGTGTCCGACGGCGGTTTCCAGAACGTGTGGAGCACCTCGGAGCTGTTCGCCGAGCTGCGCACGCCCAGTGGCGGCGGCGCCTGCTCGAGCTGCGCGCACTACGACGCCTGCCGCGGCGGCTGCATGGCGGCGAAGTTCTTCACCGGCCTGCCCGCCGACGGTCCGGACCCGGAATGCGTGCAGGGATACGGCGAGGCGGCGCTGGCGGATTCGGGCCGCACGATTCCGCGCTCATCGGTGGACCATTCGCGCAAACCGGGGCGAAAGCCGCGCAAGTCGGGGCCGATTCCGTTGACGCTCACCACGCGCCGGCCGTCGCGCTCGTGCGACGAGAGTCCGCTGGGCTGAAATGTCCGAGTTGCCAGTGATGCGCTGGCATTGGGAAATTCGTGGGCCGACGCGCCGGACGCGTTCAATTGCCATTGGTTTGCTGAATGGTGGAATCTGCTCCGTGGCAATCACATCGCAACGCACTGGCAAAGAATTCTGTCCGATTCCGGGTGCCAATGATGCTTACGCGTGAAACTCCGCCTAGCATGCCTGGAATGCGCCAAGATCGTCTGCCCGATGGATTCGGGGTACGGATTGATCCACGAGTACGTGCGTACTCCGGGGGCCGCATCCTGATCGGCGGCTCGCCCGCACGGTTGCTGCGTCTTGCCCCGGAGGCGGCCGAGATGATCGGTGACGGGTATCTCGAGGTCACCGATCCGAAGTCCGCCAGCGTTGCCCGGCGACTACTCGATTCCGGTGTGGGCAATCCGCGCCCGCGGTTGCTGCCGTCGCTGGAGGACGTCACAGTTATCGTCCCGCTGTACAACAACGCCGAGGGGCTGGTCCGTTTGCTGGCGGCCCTGCGCGGGCACAACGTGATCGTTGTCGACGACGGCTCCGACCAGCCGGTGCAGATCCCGCGCAATCGCGGGACGCGCTGCCGGGTGACGGTGCTGCGGCACGATCGCCGGCAAGGGCCGGCGGCGGCGCGCAATGCCGGACTGCGGGCGGCGACAACGGACTTCGTCGCGTTCCTGGATTCCGACGTGGTGCCGCGCAGTGGCTGGCTCGAGGTCATGCTCGGGCATTTCAGTGATCCCGGTGTGGCGCTGGTCGCGCCGCGCATCGTGGCCCTGGATCCGGAGTCCACCACGCTGGCCCGCTACGAGCACACCCGCTCGTCGCTGGATCTCGGCCGCCGCGAGTCGGCCGTGCACTCGCGCGGGCTGGTGTCCTATGTGCCGAGCGCGGCGTTGCTGGTGCGGCGGCGGGCCCTGCTGGCCGAGGGCGGCTTCGACGAATCCATGCAGGTGGCCGAGGACGTCGATCTGTGCTGGCGGCTGGAGAAGTCCGGCTGGCGGTTGCGCTATGAGCCGGCCGCGCACGTGGCGCACGACCATCGCGTCTCGTTCCGATCCTGGTTCGGCCGCAAGATGTTCTACGGCACCGGCGCCGCACCCCTGGCGCACCGGCACGAACCCGGCATGGTGACGCCGTTGTCGCTGCCCACCTGGACGGTGGTCGCCGCGTTCCTGTTCGGCACGTTGTCCAAGTGGGGACTGTTCGGCGGGGTGATCACCCTGGTCACCGCGCTGGTGCGGTTGCGGCGCGTCTTCGCGGGGCTGGACAATCCGACCCGGATCGCGGCCATCTATCTGTCGCGCGGATTCTTTTCCGGCATATGGCGTTTGGCCTCGGCCGTGTGCCGGCACTACTGGCCGGTGACCTTGCTGGCGATGCTGTTCTCGCGGCGGATCCGCCGGATCGCCATCACCCTGGCGCTGGCCGACGGGCTGGCGGACTGGTTCACCCATCGCGATGCCGGTGGGCTGGATCCGTTCCGCTATATCGCCTACAAGCGCATCGATGACATCGCGTACGGGACCGGGCTGTGGCTCGGGGCGTACCGGGCGCGCAGCGTCGAAGCGTTGAAACCCACCGCGCCGCCACACTGACGGCGATGATCGACGCGGGAGCCGGAGCCGGCACGGTGATCGTCGGCGGCGGCACCGCGGGGTGTGTGCTCGCGGCCCGGCTCAGCGCGGACCCGGACCACATCGTGTGCCTGCTGGAGGCGGGCCCGATGTGGTCCGCCGCCGCTGAGCTTCCCGCGGATCTGCGCCTGGCCGGTCGTATGCCGATCGGGCCGGCTTCGCCCTGGGTGTGGCGGTATCCGGTGCGCCTGGCGGACGGGCCGGTAGCGGGAAACATCGTGCGCGGACGGGTGCTCGGCGGCTCCGGCGCGATCAACGGCGGCTACTTCGTGCGTGCGCTCGCGACGGACTTCGCGGCATGGGGTCGCCAGTGTCCGGAATGGACATTCGATGCGGTGCTGCCCGGGTTTCAGCAAATAGAGCGCGATCTTGATTACGGTGCGTTCCCCGGACACGGCGACAGGGGTCCGATTCCGGTTCGCCGTGCCGTAGATCCGGTACCAGTTAGTGTCGAATTCGCCACGGCGGCAGTGGCGGCGGGCTTTCCCGAAATACCGGACCTGAACGCGCTTCCGGCGGCGGTCCCGGAAACCGGAGTGGGGCCGGTGCCGTGCAATGTCGAAGCCGGAATGCGGGCCGGATCCGCGACGGAGTATCTGCTGCCCGCGCTGGCCCGGCCGAATCTGACCGTGCTCGGTTCGACAATGGTTACCCGCATTCGGTTTCGCGGCGCCCGCGTCGTCGGTGTGGACTATGTGCGCGACGGCCGGGCGGGCACTGTCACCGCGGAGCGAGTCGTGCTGAGCGCGGGTGCGGTGGAATCGGCGGCCCTGCTCCTGCGCTCGGGGATCGGGCCGCCGGAACAGCTTCGAGCGCTGGGCATTCCGGTGTTGCGGGCAGCGCCGGTCGGCGCCTGGTTCACCGACCATCCCGAGGTCGGTATCGAGTACCGCGGGGTGGCGGCGCCGGCTTCGGACACCGTCGCGCTGGAGTACGTACTGGCCTTGGACGATGTGGAAATCAGGCCGTACGCAGTGGGTTTCGGCCCGGATCCGAGTACGCGGCGGGTCGGTGTGGCGTTGATGCGACCGCACTCGGCGGGCGAGTTGCGGCTGGTCTCGGCCGACCCGGCGGTGCCACCCGATATCGAATATCGCTATCTCGCGGCGGAATACGATCGGGAACGACTGCGGACCGCGGTCGGCGTGGTAATGGAGGTGCTGCGTGGAATTCCGGCGACCGAGGTGCCGGAGACGCGACCGGATAATTCCTGGTTGCGCGCGAACCTCGGTACCTCGCAGCATTTGTCGGGCACCTGCCCGATGGGACCGGCGAGCGCGGAAAGCGCGGTGGTGGACCAGTGGGGGCGCGTGCACGGGCTCAGCGGATTGACGGTGGCGGATCTGTCGGTGGTGCCGGTGCCACTCAGCCGGGGGCCGCAAGCGACCGTGCTGATGATTGCCGAACGGGTCGCCGAGCATCTTCTCGAACGGATGTGAAAGACGCGCAGGTCACAAAAGTCGGGGAGCCTAACCGGATGTGACCTGGGAGACAAACCGGAATTTCCACCCTTTCCCCGGTATATGCGCCGGTAAAGTCAGTCCGGGAAAGAAAGGCAAATGGTCAGCAATCTCGCAGGTGGGCGGCCCCCACGGCACGGCGTCGAACCGGGCACCCAACTCGGCGCCCTGGAAGCCTATGCCGCACAGGCCCATGGATATCTCACCGCCGGTGACGACCAGCTGGCACAGCTGGCGGGTTTGCTGCGGCCGCTCGTGCTCGAATCCTGGCTGCGCAGTATGCGTGCCGGCCTCGACCCGATGGACCCCGGCAGCGAACGCGGTCTGCGTGGCGCGGATCTGCAGCGCTATCGCGAGGCGCACCCCATCGCGCCGCTGCTGCCGCTGATCGACAAACTGCTCGTACAGGACACTGCGAGAACAGGTTTGATCGTCGTGGTCGCTGACCAGTTCGGTCGCGTGCTCTGGATCCACGGCAATCCCGAGCAGGTCGCCGTCGCCGCCGAGATCGGCTTGCGTGCGGGCGACGACCTGAGCGAGCGCCGCGTGGGCGCCAACGCCGTCGGACTCGTGGTGCGCACCGATCGTGCGGTCTGGATCCATGGGCCCGAACACTTCCTGCATCGCATGCATCAGCTGACCGGGGCTGCCGCGCCGGTGCACGATCCGGACGGCCGCCTGGTGGGCGTGCTGATGATCGCGGGTGGCGTCCGGGTGGCCAAGCCGGAAATCCTCGCACTCGTCAAAGCCACCGCGACCGCGGCCGAAATGGACCTGCTGCTGAGCGCGATGCGCGCGACCCAGCACGGTGCCCGCGGGCCGGCGGCCGCCGAGTCCGATCGTCTCGGTCTCGAGGTGCTCGGGCTGGGGCAGCCGCAGTTGACCAAGGCGGGCGAGCGAGTTCCGTTGTCGCAGCGGCACGCCGAGATCCTGTTGCTGCTCGCCGAGCATGCCGAGGGCCTCGGCGCCGACCATCTGGCGCTGCTGCTCGACGACACCGATTTGGACAACGGCACCATCCGGGCCGCGATGTCGCGGTTGCGCACGGTGGTGGGGGCCACTGTGATCGGCTCGCGCCCATACCGTTTGCGGACGCATGTCGCAACCGATGTCGAGGCGTTGCGGGCGGCGCTGGATTCCGGTGATGTCGAAACGGCATTACGGCTATATGCCGGTCCGGTGCTGCCGCGCTCGACCGCGCCCGGCATTGTGGACCTGCGCGACGAATTGCGCGTGCGGTTGCGTACCGCCGTGCTCGGATCCGGCGACGCCTCCGCGCTACGGCGGTGGACCGCGGGTGCGGACGGGCGCGACGATGCCGCGGCCTGGGCTGCCTACCGGGCGACGGTTGATCGTGATTCGCCGCTGTATGCGCAGATCGAAGCCAAAATTCGGGTGCTCGACCGGCGGCTCGGCGCCGATGCAACGCGGATGCAACGTTCCGGCTCATAGTCTGCAGTTCTCACAGTGTCCCGGCTCACATCGGGACGTTCCGGGCCGCGTCGTGCCCAGGATTTCCGCTACATCCACGCCCTGGACAACCGACCAGAATATTTTGTTGGATTTAGTTCCTTTTTATTCACCGAAGGCCTACTGTTCGGTTTGCGCGGAACATGCGTGTGATGCAGGAAACACCGTCGCGGTTACGGAACCGGCCGCGGCGACCGAGTTGGAGGAACGGAATCCAGCGCTGGTGACACCGAGTCCCGCGCTCTCGCCGAATCATCTTTGATCCACGAGGCCTCGAGCCTCTGGTTCGCGCTGCCCGAAAGAAGGAGGCAATGGTGCCCGGTATGGAGTTGGGCGAACGCACGCCCGAACCGGCTGGCCCGGAGCGCTTTCCGCTCGCCCCCGCGCAACTCGGCCTGTGGTACGCGCAGTTGCTCGAGCCCGAGGTCCCCATCACGATCGCCCAGTACGTCGATGTCCGCGGTGAACTGGATGTGGCGGCGCTACGGCGCGCATTGCGCGAGGCGACGCTGGAGTACCAGTCCACGATGGTCCGGCTCGGCGAATCCGACGGTGTTCCGTATCAGTGCTTCGATCCAGGACTCGCGGTCGACATGCCGCTGATCGACTTCCGGCGGGCGGCGGATCCGGCTGCCGCGGCGCGGGATTGGATGCGGGCGGAGGCGAGCGCACCCCTGGATCCGGTCCGCGATCGACTGTTCGCGGGGGCGATCCTGCGGGTCGGTGCGCAGCGTTGGTTCTGGTATACGCGGGCACATCACCTGGTGCTCGACGGATACGGCGCGCTGACCAACACCATGCGGGTGGCCGAGCGCTACACCGCACGGGTACTCGGCACCGAGGTGACGCCGGTGCGGCCCGCGCCGCTGACCGAGCTGGTGCGCGGTGAGCTGGACTATCGGGCGAGTTCCCGGTTCGAGGCGGACCGGGCGCACTGGGCACAGCGGGTGGCCGGGCTGGACGCGGTCACCAGCCTCGACGGACGTACCGCGCCGCGGGCGGCGGCCAATCTGATCGTCGGCCGGGCCCTGCCGGAAGATCTGGCCGAGCGCATGAACACGCTTGCGGCCGAGCAGGATTCGACCATCGCCGTGGTGCTGCTCGCGGCGTTCGCGAGCTACCTGGGCCGGTTCACCGACCGTGCCGATGTGGTGCTCAGCCTGCCGGTGACCGCGCGGACCACCGCGGTGATGCGGCGTTCGGCGGGGATGCTGTCGAATATCGTGCCGTTGCGGGTGCGGGTGGGACGCGCGGTGCGCTGGGCGGAGGCGCTGCGGGCGACGCGGGTCGAGCTGGCCGGGGCGTTGCGGCATCAGCGGTACCGGCACGAGGACATCCGGCGTGACGCCGCGCGCGACGGGCGTCCGGCGCGCCGGGCGCTGTTCGGGCCGCTGGCCAACATCATGCTGTTCCAGCGGGATCTGACGCTGGGCGACACCGTCGGGCGGTATCACGTGCTGTCCACCGGCCCGGTGGAGGATTTGAGTCTCAACGTCTATTACGGCGACCGCGACCGCGTGCACGTCGATTTCGAGGCGAATCCGAATCTGTACGAGGCCGAGGACCTGGCGCGCCATCACACGCGGTTCCTGCGGTATCTGGAGCGATTGGTGGCGGCCGGGCCGGACACACCGCTGGGCGCCGTCGACGTGGCGACCGAGCTGGAAGTCGAGGTGAGCACCCGGCTGTGGAACGCGACGGAGTTCGAGCTGCCGGGTCGTGGTGTGGCGACCCTGGTTTCGATGTTCGAGGCGCAGGCGGCACGGTCGCCCGACGCCGTCGCGCTGCGGTCCGGGCCGGTCGCGGTGAGCTATCGGGAGCTGGCCGGGCGCAGTAATCGGCTGGCGCGCTACCTGATCGAGCGCGGGGCCGGACCGGAGACCTTCGTCGCCGTGCATATGCGGCGGTCGGTGGACGCGGTCGTCGCGATGTACGCGATCCTTGCGGCCGGGGCGGCCTATGTGCCGTTGGATCCGGATCATCCGGCCGATCGGACCGCGCACATTCTGGAGACGGCGCGCCCGTCGTGTGTGCTGGCGACAGAACACGATGCGCCGCAGGGCGTTCCGGGCGTGCTCCTGCTCGATGACCTGGATCTGGCGGGATACGCGGACGGGCCGGTGTGGGAGCGGGAACGCCGTGCGGCGCTGCGGCCCGCGCACCCGGCGTACGTTATCTTCACCTCCGGTTCGACCGGCCTGCCGAA
This sequence comes from Nocardia goodfellowii, assembly GCF_017875645.1. NCBI lineage: Bacteria > Bacillati > Actinomycetota > Actinomycetes > Mycobacteriales > Nocardiaceae > Nocardia > Nocardia goodfellowii. The sequence continues at coordinate 2,063,687 of NZ_JAGGMR010000001.1, forward strand.
AGGGGTGGCGGTCAGTCACGCGGCGATCGTGAACCGGCTCGTCTGGATGCAGCGGGCCTACCGGCTCCGGCCCGACGATGTCGTGTTGCAGAAGACGCCCGCCACCTTCGATGTGTCGGTGTGGGAGTTCTTCTGGCCGTTGCAGATCGGCGCCACCCTGGTACTGGCGACGCCGGACGGGCACCGGGATCCCGGTTATCTGCGCGCGGCAATCGCCGAATACGGCGTCACCACCGCGCATTTCGTGCCGTCCATGCTGGAGCTGTTCCTGGCCCGGCCGGAGCCCCTGCCGGACACCGGCCTGCGGATGGTGTTCGCCTCCGGCGAGGCGCTGCCCGGCGCACTCGCGCAGCGACTCCGGGTGCTGACGGGCGCCCGATTGCACAACCTGTACGGTCCCACCGAGGCCGCGGTCGATGTCACCTGCCATGAGGTGACCGACGCCGACACCCTCGCGGTGCCGATCGGCGCGCCCGTGTTCAACACCCGGGTGTACGTCCTGGACAGCGGTCTTCGGCCGGTCCCGGTCGGTGCTCCGGGTGAGCTGTATCTGTCGGGGGTACAGCTCGCCCGGGGTTATGTGGCGCGGCCCGCGCTGACCGCCGAGCGTTTCGTGGCCGACCCGTTCGATCCCGGCGAGCGGATGTACCGCACCGGCGATCTGGTCCGCTGGACACCACGCGGAGAACTGGAGTACCTGGGGCGCACCGACTTCCAGGTCAAGCTGCGTGGGTTGCGGATCGAGCTGGGCGAGATCGAAACGGTGCTCGAGGCGGTCGATTCGGTGCTGCGCGCCGTCGTCGTGCTGCGCGACGAACAGCTGGTCGCCTATGCGGTGGCGGCTGTGCCGGGCTCGGTCGAGGTGGAGCGGTTGCGGGCCGCTGCCGCTCGCGCGCTCCCCGGCTACATGGTGCCCGCCGCGTTCGTAGTGCTCGACGCCCTGCCGGTGAACGCCTCCGGAAAACTGGATCGGGCCGCGTTGCCCGCTCCCGACCGTGTCGCCGCGGTATACCGGGCTCCGGTGACGCCGGTCGAGCACGCGGTGGCGCGCGTCTTCGGCGAGGTACTCGGCCTGGAGCGGGTCGGTCGCGACGACGATTTCTTCGCCTCGGGCGGCAACAGTTTGACGGCCACCCAGGTCGCGGCGCGGTTGGGCGCCGACCTGGGATGCCGGCTCGGAGTCCGGGAATTGTTCGGTGCCGGTACGGTGGCCGAACTCGCCGGACTGATCGAGCGGGCCGAGGGAATCGGCGGCGGCGATGTCGTGCCTTTGCGGTCACGGCCGCGGCCGCCGCTGGTTCCACTGTCACCGGCCCAGCAGCGCATCTGGTTTCTGAACCGGTTCGAGGGCGGCGCGGATTACAACATGCCGTTCGTCGTACGGATGCGCGGCCCCGTCGACGTGGATGCGCTGCGTGCGGCGTTGCAGGACGTGGTGGCGCGGCACGAGGTGCTGCGGACGGTCTTCCCGGCGGTCGACGGATCCGACGCCGATTTCGCCCAGCAGGTGGTGCTGCTGGAGACGGTGTTGATCGGTGAGCCGGTCGCGGTCGAGGCCGAGGCGCTCGACGGACGACTGGCGGCCTTCGCGGCCGCCGGTTTCGATCTCGAATGTGAGATCCCGATCCGGGCCCGCATCTACACGGTCGGCGATGGCAGCTGGGCGCTCGCGCTGGTGCTGCATCACATTGCCGCGGACGGTCTTTCGCTGCCCGTGCTGGCACGGGATGTGATGGTCGCCTACCGTGCGAGGCTGTCCGGCCACGCGCCGCGGTGGACGCCGCTGCGGGTGCAGTACGCGGATTACAGCCTGTGGCAGCGGGAACTACTCGGTGCGGCCGGTGATCCGGAGTCGCTGCTGTCCCGGCAACTGGAGTTTTGGACCGAGGCGCTGGCCGGTGCGCCGGATCAGCTGGATCTGCCCGCCGACCGATCGCGGCCCGCGATCGCTTCCGGTCGCGGTGGGGTGTACCGGTTCGAGCTGGCGGCCCCGTTGGTCGCCGCGATCGCCGAACTCGCCCAGCGCCAAGGCGTCTCACCGTTCATGGTGCTGCACGCCGGTTTCGCGGCGCTGCTGTCCCGGGTGTCGGGCAGCGCCGACATCGTCATCGGCACGCCGGTCGCGGGCCGGGGCGACCGGGCGCTGGACGAACTCATCGGCATGTTCGTGAACACCCTGGCGCTGCGCACGTCGATCGACCCCGCCGCGCCGTTCTCCGCACTGCTGCGGCAGGTGCGTGACACCGATCTCGCTGCCTTCGAGCACGCCGAGTTGCCATTCGAGCAGCTGGTCGAGGCCCTCAACCCGGCCCGCTCCCGGGCCCGGCATCCGCTGTTCCAAGTCATGCTCGCCATCGATACCGCGGCGGCAATCCGTTTCGATTTGCCCGCCTTGTCGGTCTCCACCAGTAGTGTGAACACCGGAGTGACCAAGTTCGATCTGCAACTCACGGTCACTGACGGCTTCGCCGGTGCCGGGCACAGGGAAGGTTCGGCACCGGCGGAGGTTCCCGCCGAGTTCTCCTATGCCACCGATCTGTTCGATGAGACGACGGTCGCGGAGTTCGCGCGCTGGTTCACGGTGCTGCTGCGCGCGGCGGTCGAAGATGTCGAAATTCCGGTCGGTGATCTGCCGCTGCTCGATGCCACAGCGCGGGTGCGCGCCCTCGCGGCGGGGTATGCGCCGTGCGTGCCGAGCGCGGGTGGCGATGTCCTCGAGGACTTCGCGGCGCAGGTGCGCCGGACCCCGGACGCGGTCGCGCTGATCGATGCCGACCGGACACTGACCTACGCGGACTTCGCGGGCGAGGTGAACCGGCTGGCCCGGCGGCTGATCGAGGTCGGTGTCGGACCGGAGGCGACGGTCATCCTGAGCATGCGCCGTTCGGCGGAGTTCGTCATCGCCGCGTATGCCGTGCTCACCACCGGTGGGGCCTACGTTCCGGTCGATCCGGACCAGCCTCCGGCCCGGCTCGCGCGAGTGGTGTGCACCGCCGCGCCGGTCTGTGTGCTGACCCGTTCGGTCGATGGATGGGTGGGCGGCACCGCGGGGGCGGAGGCACTGGTTCTCGAGGTCGATTCCGTTGACGCCGCGAGGTATTCGGATGAACCGCTGGCCGACGCGGAGCGCCTGCGACCGGTGCGGGGAAGCAACACCGCCTACGTGATCTTCACGTCGGGGTCGACCGGAATTCCGAAAGGGGTCGCGGTACAGCGCGATGCGCTGGCCAACCAGATTCGATGGCTCACCGCGGAGTACGGTGTCGGCGCGGCCGATGTGGTGTTGTTCAAGACGCCCGCGACATTCGACGTGTCGGTCTGGGAGTTGTTCGCGCCGTTGGTGTCCGGGGCGCGGTTGGTGGTCGCCGAGCATACGGGGCACCGCGACAGCGCCTATCTCGCGGCGACCATCGACGCGCACGAGGTGACCATGACCTCGTTCGTGCCGTCGATGCTGTCGGTGTTCGCGGCCGCGGTGCACGCCGACCGGATCGCCTCGTTGCGGACGGTCCTGGTGGCCGGAGAGGCGATGACCGGTGCTGCCGCCGCCGGGTTCGCGGAGATCTGCGCCGCACGGCTGTACAACCTGTACGGGCCGACGGAATTCACGGTGCACGCGACGCACGCTCCGGTCGACAGCGCGGCGCTCGGTCCCGCGCCGATCGGTCGTCCGGTCGAGGGTAACCGGGCCCTGGTGCTCGACGAGCGGCTGCGCCCGGTGCCGGATCTGGTGATCGGGGAGCTGTACCTGGCCGGTGTGCAACTGGCGCGCGGGTATCACGGGCGACCGGAGCTGACCGCCGAGCGGTTCGTGGCCGACCCCTACGGGCCGGCGGGTACGCGGATGTACCGGACGGGCGATCTGGTGCGGCGCGATCGAGAAGGCGCGCTGGAGTACTTGGGGCGCAGTGATTTTCAGGTGAAGTTGCGGGGACAGCGCATCGAACTCGGTGAGATCGAAGCGGCGCTGCGGGCGATACCGGAGGTGCGGGCGGCAGCGGTGCGGATATACGCCGGTGCCGCGGGCGAAATGCTGGTCGCGTACGTGGAATCCGGTCTCGGGGCGAATCTGCCCACCACGCTGGAGCAGCGGCTACGAGCGGTGCTGCCGTCATACATGGTGCCGTCGGCGTACGTGGCGCTCGATACGGTGCCGTTGACCAGCTCGGGCAAATTGGACCGGAACGCCCTGCCGGACCCCGTCTTGGCGGACCGAGCGTTTCGAGCGCCGCGGACCGATGCGGAACGGATCGTCGCCGAGGTATTCGGTCAGGTCCTCGGCGTCGCGCAGGCCGGCTTGGACGACGACTTCTTCGCCCTCGGCGGCAATTCGCTGGTCGCCACCCAGATCGTGGCTCGGATCGCCGGCACGCTCGGGGCCGAGGTGCCGGTGCGCATCCTGTTCGAGTACCCGACCGTGGGTGCGCTGGCCGCCCAACTGCCCGGCGCCGGTACGGCGCGGACCGGCGCGCCCCTGGTGGCCGGTGCCCGGCCGGAGCGGGTTCCGCTGTCCTATGCCCAGCAGCGCATGTGGTTCCTGAACCAGTACGACGGACAGGCTTCGGCCAACAATCTCGCCACGGCGGTGCGGCTAACCGGTGCGCTCGACCGTGCGGCATTGGTCGCGGCGGTCACGGATGTCCTCGCTCGGCACGAGGCGCTGCGCACGAGATACCCAGCGGTGGAAGGCATTCCGTATCAAGAAGTGCTCGCTGCCGACCAGGTGCGCGTCGACCTCGATCCTCGGATCATCGTGGCCGCTGAATTGTCCGAGTGGATACGGACTTTCGCCGCGGCGCCTTTCGCGGTGCAGGATGCGGCGCCGATCCGGTTGGCGCTGCTGCGTAGCGGCGACCTGGCCGATGCCGGAGCAGGGATCGCTGCTCCGGCTGTACCGCCCGACGATCCGCCGGGTGCGGCGGCCGTGTGTCCGCCATCGCCCGCGGCGGAACGAGCCACCGGCGAGGTGCATGTGCTCGTCGTGGTGATGCACCACATCGCGGCGGATGGCTGGTCGATCGCGCCGTTGACTCGGGACCTGATGTGCGCGTACGCGGCGCGGTGTGCGGGGCAGGCACCGAGCTGGACGCCGCTGCCGGTGCAGTACGCCGACTACACGATGTGGCAGCGCGCGACGCTCGGCAGCGAGTCGGATCCGGATTCAGTTGTAGCCGAACAGATTCGATACTGGACCGACGCGCTGGCCGATCTGCCCGAAGTACTCGCGCTGCCCGCCGACCGGCCGCGGCCCGCGGCGGCGTCGGGCCGGGGCGCGCGGTACGCGTTCGACATTCCGGCGCGGACCCATCGGCGATTGCGTGCGCTGGCCGAGAGCACGAACGCCTCGCTGTTCATGGTGCTGCATGCCGCGTTGGCGGTGCTGCTCTCGAAACTGTCGGCACAGCAGGACATTTCGATCGGCACGCCGGTCGCCGGACGCGGGCATGAACGACTGGACGAACTCGTCGGGATGTTCGTCAACACGCTGGTGTTGCGGACCGAGGTGCGCCCCGAGTTGTCTTTCGCCGACCTGGTCGCGGCGGTGCGGGATCGGGATCTGACGGCGTTCGCGCACGCGGATGTCCCGTTCGAGCGACTGGTGGAGGTGCTGGAACCGGAACGCACGGCGGCGCGTCATCCGCTGTTCCAGGTGATGTTGGACTTCCAGAACACCGCCCAGGCTCCACTCGCCCTCGCCGGGCTCGAGGTGGCGCAGATGGAGATCGACACCCGCTCAGCGAAATTCGACTTGCAGCTGACGATCCGGGAGACGGCGGCCGGACTCGGCGCGGTGTTCGAGTACGCGACCGATCTGTTCGACAGTGGCACGGTCGCCTCGTTCGCGCGGCGATTGCGGCGCGTGCTGGACGGGGTGTGCGCCGAGCCGGGGCGGGCGGTCGGCGCGATCGAATTGTTGTCACCGGTCGAACGCGAACTGGTGCTCGAGACGTGGAACGCCACGGCACACGCGGTGGATCCGGCCGCGACGCTCGTGTCGATGTTCGAAGCACAGGCGGCCCGGAGCCCAGCGGCGATCGCGGTCTCGTTCGAGGGCGACGAGCTCACCTATGCCGAGTTCGCGCGCCGCGTGCACCGGTTGGCGCGGCTGCTCATTTCCCTGGGAGCCGGACCGGACAGCGCCGTGGCCGTGGCGCTGCCGCGGTCGCTGGATCTGCTGGTCGCGGTCCACGCGGTGCTGGTCGCGGGCGCCGCGTACGTGCCGGTGGATCCGGAGCATCCGGCGGAGCGGACCGCGCACGTGCTGGCGGCCGTGGCACCGGTCTGTGTGCTGAGCCGCGGCGACGGACTGGATCCGGCTGCCGCCGCGGACTGGTCGCGAACGTGGACCGTGCTGGAGGTGGACCAGGCCGACACCGCCGGGTATTCCGACGCACCGCTGTCGGACGCGGAACGGCTCGGTTCCCTCTGCCCCGGGAATCTCGCGTATGTGCTGTTCACCTCCGGGTCGACGGGCAAGCCGAAAGGCGTCGCGATTTCCCATCGGGCGATCGTCAACCGGCTGGTGTGGATGCAGGCCGCCTATGGGCTGACGGCGGGCGATGTGGTGTTGCAGAAGACGCCGGTCACCTTCGATGTGTCGGTGTGGGAGTTGTTCTGGCCCTTGCAGGTCGGTGCGCGGCTGGTGATCGCGAAACCGGAGGGACACCGGGACCCGGGCTATCTGGCCGAGACGATCACGCGGGCGTGCGTCACCGTGGCGCACTTCGTGCCGTCGATGCTCTCGGTGTTCGTCGCGGAACCCGCTGTCGCGCGGTGTGTTTCGCTGCGACTGGTCTTCGCCTCGGGCGAGGCGCTGCCGCCCGGACCCGCGCACGCGCTACGCCGGCTGACCGGGGCCCGGGTGCACAACCTGTACGGTCCGACCGAAGCCGCCGTCGATGTCACCAGTCACGAGGTGAACGACACCGACGCACATACTGTTCCGATCGGTGCACCGGTATTCAACACCGAGGTGCTTGTGCTGGACAGCCGGTTGTGCCCGGTTCCGGTGGGTGTGCCCGGCGAGTTGTACCTGGCTGGCGCGCAGCTCGCGCGCGGCTATGTGGGCCGCCCGGACTTGACCGGAGAACGGTTCGTCGCCAGCCCCTTCGCGACCGGTCGACGCATGTACCGGACCGGCGACCTGGTCGCGTGGCGTAACGACGGTGAGCTGGAGTACTTGGGGCGCACGGACTTTCAGGTGAAGCTGCGCGGGCAGCGGATCGAACTGGGTGAGATCGAAGCGGTGCTGACCGCGATACCGGGTGTCGCGCAGGCTGCCGCACGCGTTGCCGGCACCTCGCACGGTGACCAGTTGGTCGCCTACGTCACGGCTGCGCCGTCCGCTGTCGCCGATCCGCGACTGCCGGAGGTCGTACGCGCGACCGCGGCACGGGCGTTGCCCTCCTACATGGTCCCGTCGGTGGTTACCGTCCTGCGCGAGTTCCCGTTGAATGCCTCCGGCAAGCTCGATCGGCAGGCGTTGCCTGCCCCGGCTGTCGTGCGCACCGGCTTCCGGGCTCCGGTCACCGCTGCGCAAGCAGCCGTGGCGGCGATCTACGCCGAGGTCCTGGCGCTGCGCGGCCGTCGGGTCGGTCTGGATGACGATTTCTTCGCGCTGGGCGGCAACTCGCTCACCGCGACCCAGGTGGTAGCCCGGGTCGGGGCCGCATTGGACGCGCGGCTACCGGTCCGGACGCTGTTCGAAGCGCCGACGGTCGCCGAGCTGACGGCTCGGGCCGTGGCGCGGCAGGGGAGTGGAGGCCCGGCGTTGTCAGCGCGGCAGCGGCCCCAGCGGATTCCGTTGTCGGCCGCGCAGCAGCGGATGTGGTTCCTGCACCGTTTCCTGACCGGCAGCGCCGCGGCGGGACCCGGCGACGCGGTGAACCATATTCCGGTCGCGCTGCGCCTTACCGGGCCACTGGACGTCCCGGCACTGTCGGCCGCGTTCGGCGATGTGATCGCCCGGCACGAGACATTGCGGACGATCTATCGCGAGAGCGCCGACGGTGCGGAGCAGGTGGTCCTGCCGCCGGGGCAGGTCGGGGCCGGGCTGCGCAGCCTCGAGATTCCGTCGGCCGACCTGGCGGAACAGCTGAGCCGTTGCGTGGCAAGGACGTTCGACCTCGGTCGGGAGGCACCGATTCGAGCGCATCTGTTCGATCTCGCTGACGCCGACGCCGACGCACACGTGCTGTTGCTGGTCCTGCATCACATTGCCGCAGACGGCTTTTCGCTCGCTCCGCTGGCGCGCGACCTCATCACCGCCTACGCGAACCGTCGTGCGGGCGCGCCGCCCGAGTGGGACGCGCTGCCGGTCCAGTACGCCGACTACACCCTCTGGCAGGCCGAAATACTCGGCACCGACACCGAACCGGGCACCGCCGCGCATCAGCAGCTGGAATTCTGGCGGCGTGCCTTGGCCGGGTTGCCGGACCAGCTCGAATTGCCCACCGACCGTCCACGCCCGGCCGAGACCACCTACCGCGGGGCGACCCACCGTCTGCGGATCGATTCCGACCTGCACGGTGAGCTGCGCGAACTGGCCCGCAAGCGGGAAGCGACACTGTTCAGTACCGTGCACGCCGCGCTGGCGGTGCTGCTGGCCCGTCTGTCCGGCAGTGGCGATATCGCGATCGGCACCCCGGTGGCCGGTCGGGGTGCGGCTGTCCTGGATCAGCTCGTCGGCATGTTCGTCAATACGCTCGTGTTGCGCACGCGGATCGATCCCCGGGCCCGTTTCGAGACCCTGCTCGATTCGGTGCGGGCCCAGGACCTGGCCGCCCTCTCGCACGCCGACATTCCGTTCGATCGCCTGGTCGAGGTGCTCACACCGGCCCGCGCCCGGAACCGCCATCCGCTGTTCCAGGTGGCGCTGACCTTCCAGAACTTCGCGCTGCCTCGGCTGGAGCTCGCCGACCTCACTGCCACTCCGCTCGAAATGAACGGCCCGCCAGCCGAATTCGATCTGCAGTTCACCGTGCTGGAAGCCGACGACGCGGACGGCCGAGCCGACGGTATGGACATCGAGATCACCTACGCCGTCGACCTTTTCGATGCCGAATCCATCGCCGTGCTCGCCAGGCGATTCACCCAGGTATTGGCCGCCATCGCCGCCGACGCGACCGTCGTGGTCGGGGATATCCAATTGCTCAGCGGGGAGGAGCAGCAGCGGGCACTGCACGAGTGGGCGGGCGAGCGCGTCGAGAGCGCCGAGGCGCGGGAAACGCTCGCGGATCGGTTCGCGCGCGCCGCGCTGCTCGACCCCGCGGCCGTCGCGGTTCGGGCCGGGGAAATCGAACTCACCTATCGGGAGCTGGACACCCGATCCAACCAGCTCGCGCGCAAGTTGGTAGCCGCCGGGGTGGGTCCGGAAATGCTGGTGGCGGTAGCGCTTCCGCGCGCCGTGGAACTGCTCGTCGCCCTGCTCGCGGTGCTCAAGGCGGGCGGCGGCTACCTGCCCATCGATCCGAATTATCCCGCCGATCGGATCGAGTACCTGCTCGACGACGCCCGTCCGGTGTGCGCGATCAGCAGTGCCGCGGCCGGGCTGGCGCGCGACTGGTTCGGCGGTCCGGTGATCGACCTGGACGCCACCGAGCTCGACACCTTCGACCGCGCACCGCTGTCCGACGCCGATCGCCGGGCGCCGTTGCGGCCGGCGCACGCCGCCTATGTCATCTACACCTCCGGCTCCACCGGGCGGCCGAAGGGCGTCGTCGTGCCGCACCGGAATGTGCTGCGACTGTTCGACAACACCCAGCGCCACTTCGGCTTCGGCGCGTCGGATGTGTGGACCATGTTCCACTCGTACGCCTTCGACTTCTCGGTGTGGGAACTGTGGGGCGCGCTGCTGCACGGCGGCAGGGTGATCGTCGTCGACTACTACACCGCGCGGTCACCACTCCAGTTCCGGGACCTGCTGGTGGCCGAGCGCGTGACGGTGCTGAATCAGACGCCGTCGGCGTTCTATCAGCTGATCGCGGCGGACGCCGGCGCGGAACCCGCCGAATACCGCTTGCGCACAGTGATCTTCGGTGGTGAAGCACTGGAACCGCAGCGGCTGGCCTCCTGGTTCGAGCGGTATCCGGACCGGCCGCGGCTGGTGAACATGTACGGCATCACCGAAACCACGGTGCACGTGTCCTACCGGCCGATCCCCCGCGCGACCGGTTCGGCGAGCGTAATCGGCTGCGCTATACCGGGTTTGGCTCTGCGCGTACTCGACACGCGGCTGCGTCCGGTGCCGGTCGGCGTGCCCGGCGAGATCTATGTCTCCGGTGCGCAATTGGCGCGCGGCTATCTCGGACGTCCCGCGCTCACCGCGGGCAGATTCGTCGCCGACCCCTACGGCCCGGCCGGGACGCTCGCCTACCGCTCCGGTGACCTGGCCCGCTGGACCGCCACCGGCGACCTCGAATACCTGGGCCGCGCCGATCAACAGGTGAATTTGCGTGGCTTCCGGATCGAACCCGGCGAGATCGAGGCGGCCCTGCTCGGCACCGCCTCGACCGTGCGGGAGGCGGTGGTGGTCCGGGCCGATCTGGCCGACGAACCGCGGCTGGTGGCCTATGTGGTCGCCGCTGACCTCGACATCGCACGGTTGCGCAAGGACCTGGGCCGGGTGCTGCCCGAGCACATGGTGCCGTCCGCCATCGTCACGTTGGAGCGAATTCCGTTGACCATCAACGGAAAACTGGATCGCGCGGCGCTGCCCGCTCCGGTCTTCGAGACGACGACCTATCGTGCGCCGAGCACCCCGGCGGAGGAGATCGTCGCCGGAGTGTTCGCCGAAGTCCTCGATATCGCCGAACGCGTGGGTGTGGACGACGACTTCTTCGGCCTCGGCGGGAGTTCCCTGCTCGCCGCCAAAGCGGTGGCCCGGATCGGTGCCGCACTGGGCCGCACCGTCTCGGTCCGCGCCCTGTTCGAGGCATCCCGCGTCGCCGATCTCGCGGCTCTGGTCATGGCGAGCACCGAGGAAGCCCGGCCCGCCCTGGTCGCCGGGGCGCGGCCCGATCCGCTGCCGCTGTCACCCGCGCAGCAGCGGATGTGGTTCCTGAACAGGTTCGACAGCGGGTCGATCGCTTACAACATCCCGATCGCGCTGCGGCTGTCCGGTCCCTTGGATATCGCCGCGCTGCGGGCGGCGGTCGCCGATGTGATCGGCCGGCACGAAACGCTGCGCACCCGGTATCCCGAGGTGGACGGCGCGGCGACGCAGGTGATCGTGCCCGCGGTGCGGGCGGTTCCGGACCTCCAGCCGGTGCACAGCACGGAAACCGCACTGCCGGAACAGCTCCGGCTGCTGGCCGCCACGACCTTCGACGTCACGACGGAAGTTCCGGTGCGCATCGAACTGTTTCGCGTCGGTGCGACGGAATTCGTGCTCGCGGCCGTTCTGCATCACATCGCCGCCGACGGCTCGTCCAGCGCGCCGTTCGTCCGCGATCTCATGACCGCCTACACAGCCCGCCTCGACGGCGCCGTCCCCGCGTGGACTCCGCTGGCTGTTCAGTACGCCGATTACGCACTGTGGCAACGACGGTGGCTCGGTGCCGAGGACGAGCCGGGAACCCCGGCGGCACGTCAGCTCGTCTACTGGGCCGAGGCGCTGGCCGGGCTGCCCGACCAACTGGCGCTGCCCGCCGATCATCCGCGACCGGCTCGGCAGAGTGCGCGCGGCGCGAAGGTCGTCCTCGGGATCGACGCCGAACTGCACACCGCGCTGATCGGGCTCGGCCGACGCAGCGGCGCAACACTGTTCATGGTGCTGCACGCCGCGTTCGCGGCCCTGCTCAGCCGGTTGTCGGGTACCGGTGACATCGCGGTCGGCACCCCCATCGCCGGACGCGGGGCCACCGAACTGGACGACGTGATCGGCATGTTCGTCAACACTCTGGTGTTACGCACCCGGGTCGAGGACGCGGAGACCTTCGCCGACCTGCTCGCCCGCACTCGTACCGGCGACATCGCGGCGTTCGCACAGGCCGATGTGCCGTTCGAGCGGCTGGTCGAAGTGCTGAACCCGGAGCGATCGACCGCGCGTCACCCCTTGTTCCAGGTGGGCTACTCGTTCCAGAATCACGAGCGCGGGGAGCTGTGTCTGCCCGGCCTCGAGGTGCGTCCGCTCGAATTCGACAGCGGTGTCTCGCAATTCGACCTGCATCTGTTCGCCGTCGACAACTATGGTCCCGACGGCACCGCGGCGGGCATCGAACTCGCGCTCGGCTACGCGACCGACCTGTTCGAGACCGCGACCGCGCAGCGCATGGCGGATCAGCTGCGCCGGGTCCTCGAAGCGGTTGTGGCGCAACCGGAAACCGTGGTGGGCGACCTGGACCTACTCGGCCCGATCGCGCGCACCCGGCTGCTCGACGAGTGGAACCGCACCGCGCACCCGGTCGAACCGGTCACGCTCGCGGATCTCATCGACGCACAGGTCGCTCGTTCGCCGCACGCGGAAGCGCTCGTCGACGCGACCACCGAGAACTGGCTCAGCTACCGGGATTTCGATGCCGCGGTGAACCGTCTGGCCCGCAAGCTGATCGGTGCGGGCGTCGGCCCGGAAGTCACGGTCGTCCTCGCCATGCGGCGCTCGGTGGAACTTGTCGTCGCCATGTACGCGGTGGTGCGCGCGGGCGGTGCGTACGTCCCGATCGACCCGGACCATCCGGCCGACCGGATCGGCCACATCTTCCGCACCGCCGCGCCCGCCTGCGTACTCACCACCGCGCGCGACGGTCTGCCCATCGAGACCGCGGTACCCGCCTGGGAAGTCGATCGACTAGCACTCGACGGCTTCGCGGCCGATCCGATCCGGGACGATGAACGGCTGCGCCCGCTACGGCGCGAACATCCCGCCTACGTGATCTTCACCTCCGGCTCGACCGGTGTGCCGAAGGGCGTCACCGTCCCGCACTCGGCGATCGTCAACCAATTGCTCTGGCTGCGTGACCAATTCGCGCTGTCGGGCAACGACTGCGTGCTGCTGAAGACACCAGCCACCTTCGACCTGTCGGTCTGGGAGTTCTGGTCTCCGCTGGTAACCGGCGGCCGCCTCGTGGTCACTCCGCCCGGTACCGAGCGCGAACCCGAACGCCTGCGCGAGTTGATGGCGCGGCACGGCGTCACCGTGCTGCACGCGGTGCCCTCGCTGATCGGGATGCTGCTCGCCACGGACGCGCCCCTGCCCGCCACCCTGCGCCAGGTGCTCGCCATCGGTGAGGCCCTGCCGCCGGCGACAGCCGTGGACTTCCTGTGTCGCGCCCGGCGCAGGCCGACCGCGCGATCCGCGGCGTATCGGGATTTGATACCGAGTGGGACCGCGGACATCGGACGCGGCAGCGGCGCGCTGCCTGTACGCAAGCCTGGGGATACCTGTGCGGGAATTCGGGGTGCGCGGCTGTTCAATCTCTACGGGCCGACCGAGGCGGCGGTGTCGATCACTGCCGCTGAGGTTTCGGCCGCGCCGGTGCATACGGTTTCGATCGGCGCGCCCGTCTGGAACAGCCGGGTGTACGTGCTGGATCGGCGGTTGCGGCCGGTGCCGGTGGGTGTGGCCGGAGAGCTGTATCTGGCTGGTGCGCAGGTGGCCCGGGGGTACCACGGCAGATCCGGGCTGACGGCGGATCGGTTCGTCGCGGACCCGTTCGCGGGGGCTGGGCGGATGTATCGCACCGGTGACATCGTCCGGTGGCGGGCCGACGGGACGCTGGAGTACCTGGCGCGGGCCGACTTCCAGGTCAAGATCGGCGGGTTCCGGATCGAGCTCGGTGAGGTCGAGTCCGCGCTGCGGCGGCTGCCCCGGGTCCGCGCCGCCGTCGCGGTCGCTCATCGTGGGACACGACTGGTGGCCTATGTGGAAGCCGGTGACCAGGCGTCGCCGGGCCTGGGTGCCGACCTGCGGTCGGCGGTGGCGGCGGTGTTGCCGGGCTACATGGTGCCCGCCGCCGTGGTGGTGCTCGATGCGCTGCCGTTGACCGCGAACGGCAAAGTCGATCGCGCGCACCTGCCGGAGCCGGTGTTTTCCGAAACCGGGTTCCGGGCTCCGGCAACCGAATTGGAGCGGCTGGTCGCCGCCGCGTGCACCGAGGTCATCGGCTGCGAACAGGTAGGTCTCGACGACGACTTCTTCGCGCTGGGCGGCAACTCGCTGCTCGCGACCAAGCTCAGCGCCCGCCTCGGCGCGGCCCTGGGCATACAGGTACCGGTGGCCGCGGTGTTCGAGGCGCCGACGGTCGCGGCGTTGGCACGCGCCCTCGCCGGGCTGGATCCGACTCGGGTTCGTCCCGCGCTGGTCCGCCGCACCGCCACCGGGCCCGCCGCGTTGTCGCCCGCACAGCAGCGGATGTGGGTGGTCAATCGGCTCGCACCGGAATCCTCGGCGTACAACATCCCGGCGGCGGTCCGCCTCACCGGTGCGCTGGATCTCGGCGCGCTGACCGCGGCACTGGCCGATGTGGTCGCCCGCCACGAAACGCTGCGCACGCGCTATCCGGACACCGGGAACGGGCCTGTACAGGACGTTGTTCCACCGTCGGCCTCGACGGTGGATCTGAGGCCGATCCGAGTGTCCCGCAACGACGTCGAGGCGCGGCTTCGCGAGTCGACCGGTGCCGGATTCGATATCACGGTCGCGCCTCCGGTGCGCGCGGCACTGTTCGAACTGGATCAAACCGCGGGCGACCGGGAATGGATCCTGCTCGTCGTCCTGCACCACATCTGTGCGGACGGATACTCCATCGCGCCGATGACTCGGGACCTGATGGCCGCGTACGCCGCGCGGGTCGCGGGCCGGGCTCCCGAATGGCGGCCGCTGGCAATCCAGTACTCGGATTACAGCGATTGGCAGCGCACCCTGCTGGGGTCCGCCGACGACGCGGCCAGCCTGGCGAGCCGTCAAATCGCCTACTGGACAGCGGAGTTGAGCGGCCTGCCGGAAGTCCTCGCCTTGCCCGCCGACCGCGCGCGCCCGGCGCGCCGTGAGACTGCGGGAGCCGCGGTGCGATTCGGCTTGGACGAGGATTTGACCGCGCGGCTCACCGCTCTCGCTCGTGCACACGGGACCACGCTGTTCACGGTTCTGCACGCCGCTTTCGCGGTGCTGTTGTCCAAACTCTCGGGCAGCGCCGATATCGCCATCGGCGTGCCGGTGGCCGGGCGTGGGGCGCGGGATCTCGATGACCTGATCGGCATGTTCGTCAATACCGTTGTGCTGCGCTCGGATATCGATCCGCGGGTCGGGTTCGACGCACTGCTACGACAGGCGGGAGAACGGAATCCGATCGCGCTGTCGCACGCGGATGTGCCGTTCGAGCAGGTGGTCGACGCTGTGGGCGCTACCCGGTCCAGCGCATACACTCCGCTGTTCCAGGTGCTGTTCACCTTCCAGAACATGGCGTCCGGCCCCCTCGCGCTACCCGGTCTCGAGGCCGAGGTGCTGGACCTCGATCTCGCTGAGGCGAAGTTCGATCTGCACCTCACCGCCGTCGAACGGTTCACCGCCGACGGCACGCATTCCGGTCTCGATTTGCTGTTCGCCTATGCGACAGACATTTTCGATGAAGCCACGATACGGCTCTACGGTGAACGTTTCCTGCGGGTGTGCGCCGCGGTGGCCGAGAATCCGGCCGCAGCGCTGCGGGCCATCGACATTCGCACCGAAGCCGAGCAAGGCCGAACAGCGCAGGCGCCACCGGAACCCACGCTCGCGGACTTGCCCGGATTGATCGCCGCCGCCGCGGGTTTCGAGCCCGAGACCATCGCGTTCACCCACGGTGCGCGTGCGGTGTCCTACCGCGAGCTGGACGCGAAACTCGGCACCGCGGCCAAGGCGATGGGTGCGGCGGCGACGCCCGAAACCCTGGTCAATGTCGGTCTGGCCGGGCTGGTGCCCGGTGTTCTCGCCGCACTGGGCGGTGCCGGCCTCGCACGGGCCATGCGCGCCCTGCTCAGCGACGCGCACGCCGTGGTCGCACGGTCTACGCGCGCTGTCGATTCGGAAGGAAACAGCTGATGTCGCAGAGGAATTCGGCCACATCCAGCGCACCGGGCGCGCGCGTCGAGCCGCGCCCGCATCCGGCGCTACGCCGGGCGTACGGCATCGAGGACCTGCCCGGGCTCATCGCCACGGTCGCCGAGCTGACGCCGGACCGGATCGCGTTGCGCCACGGCGCCACCGCGCTCAGCTACGCGGCCTTGCACGCCGAGATCTCGAGCTTGAGCGCGGCGATGGGCGGCGGTCTCGGCGCGGATGTCCTGGTGTCCGTGGTGGTGTCGAGTCAGCTGCCCGAGCTGCTGGACTCGACCGACGGCGCACTGGGCGCGGTGCTCGCCGACCTCGTCGAGGATGCGTTGACGGCGGCGGCCCCGGTCCTGCCGACGACGTTCGTCCCGGCCGAGACGCTGGTGAGCGAGTTCGAGGCGCAGGCGCGCCGGACCCCGGACGCGGTGGCGCTCGAATACCGGGGCGCGACGATGACCTACGCCGAATTCGAGGCCGCGGTGGATGCGCTGGCCCGGCGCTTGGTGCGGTCGGGGGTGGGTCCGGACGCGCTGGTAGGGCTGGCGATGCGCCGGTCGTTCGAATTGCTGATCGGCATGTACGCGATCGTCAAAGCCGGTGGCGCGTACGTCCCGATCGATCCGGAGCATCCCGCCGAACGTATCCGGTACGTGCTGGAGATTGCCGCACCGGTGCTGGTCCTCACCACCGCCGCCGACGAACCGCCTGTACCCGGGGGCTTGCCGGTCCTGCGTTACGACGAGTTCGCAACCGGGCAAACGGATTCCGTACCGTTGCCGGATCTCGACCCGGACGATCTCGCCTACGTCATCTTCACTTCGGGATCGACCGGCAGGCCGAAAGGCGTTGCGGTCTCCCATCGTTCGATTGTGGCGAACCTGCGGTGGCGGCAGCGCGTGTACCGGCTGTGCGGCACCGACGCGGTACTGCAGAAGACACCGTTCACCTTCGACGTATCGGTGTGGGAGTTGTTCTGGCCGTTGCAGATCGGCGCACGGCTGGTGATCGCGGAGCCCGACGGGCACCGTGATCCCGCCTACCTCGCCCGCACGATCGCCGCATCCGGTATCACCGTCGCGCATTTCGTACCCTCGATGCTCGCGGTGTTCGTGGCGGAGCCGCTGGTGGCGGCGGCCGCGGAGTCGCTACGCCTGGTCTTCGCCTCCGGTGAGGCGCTGCCCGCGGCGACGGCGGCCGCGTTCCGCGAGGTCAGCGGCGCGACCCTGCACAATCTGTACGGACCCACCGAGGCGGCGGTGGACGTCACCGCACACGAGGTGACCGGCGCGGATGTCACGACGGTCCCGATCGGTTCCGCCGCCGACGACACCGAACTCCTTGTCCTGGACGACAATCTGCGACCCGTGCCCGGCGGTGTGGTCGGCGAGTTGTATCTGGCGGGCGTGCAGCTGGCGCGCGGCTACGTGCGGCGTCCGGGGCTGACCGCTGATCGTTTCGTGGCGAATCCGCAGGGCGCCCCGGGGGACCGCATGTACCGCACCGGTGATCTGGCGCGCTGGGTGCGCGATCCCGACGGCGGCCCCGCCGAATTGGAGTACCTGGGGCGCACCGACTTCCAGGTGAAGGTGCGGGGTCTGCGGATAGAGCTGGGTGAGGTGGAGGCGGCACTGTCCCGTAGCCGGCAGGTCGCCCAGGCGGCAGTGCTGCTGCACCGCTTCGCGGGCGGTGCGCACCTGGTCGGCTATGTGGTGGCGGCCCCGGGCGTATCGCTCGACACCGCGGGCCTGCTCGACGAGACGCGTGAGCAACTGCCCGAGTACATGGTGCCGTCGCTGCTCCAGGTGCTCGACGAGATGCCGCTCAACGCGAACGGCAAGCTGGACCGGCGCGCGCTGCCGGAGCCCGAATTCACCGGCGGAGTTGTCGAATACCGGGAGCCCGCCGGCGATCGCGAACGCGAGGTGGCCGCGATCTTCGCGGATCTGCTCGGTGTCCTGCGGGTCGGCGCGGACGACGACTTCTTCGCACTCGGCGGCAATTCACTGCTGGCGGCCCGTGCTGTCGCCCGGGTATCCGCGGCGCTGGGGATGGCTGTGGATGTGCGCGACTTCTTCGATCGCCCGACGGTGGCCGCGCTAGCCGCATGCGACGGCAGCGCGATGGTCCGCCCGCCGCTGGTGGCCGGCGACCGGCCGGAATGGATTCCGCTGTCACCCGCGCAGCGCCGGATGTGGTTCCTCAACCGGTACGGCGCGGGTGCGCAGACCGCGGCGGTGGACAACATCCCGCTGGCACTGCGGCTCCGCGGACCGCTCGATGTCGCGGCGTTGGCGGCGGCGGTCACCGATCTGGTGGTCCGGCACGAAATCCTGCGCACGGTATATCCGCAGACCCCGGCGGGGCCCGCGCAGGTAGTGCGTGCCGTGCACCCGGCCTTCGACCTCACGCCGCTGGCGGTGCCGGGAGAAGCGGTTCCCGGCGCTGTTGTCGATTGCGCGACAGAGGGTTTCGACGTCGCGGCGGAGATTCCGCTGCGGGTGCGGCTGCTGCGCAGCGCCGCCGACGATCACACGCTGGTGTTCGTGGTGCACCACATCGCCGCCGACGGTGTTTCGCTCGGACCGTTGCTGCGGGATCTGGTCACCGCGTACACCGCCCGGCTGGCCGGGCGACCGCCCGAGTGGACGCCGCTGACCGTGCAGTACGCCGACTACGCGCTCTGGCAGCAGGCCGTGCTGGGCGACGCCCATGATCCCGGCTCGACCGCGGCCCGCCAACTCGCCTACTGGCAGTCGGAACTGGCGGAGCTACCCCCCGAGCTCACCTTGCCCACCGACCGGCCGCGGCCCGCCACCCTCTCCTACCGGGGCGCCACGCACACCGGCACCATCGGCGCGAGCCTGCGCACGGCTGTGGACACACTCGCACAGCGGTGCGGGGCGACCCCGTTCATGGTGGTGCACGCCGCCCTCGCCGCTCTGCTGGCCCGGCTGTCCGGCACCACCGACATTGCGATCGGCACCCCGGTGGCCGGACGCGGCGACCGGGCGCTCGACGACCTGGTCGGCATGTTCGTCAATACCCTGGTGCTGCGCACCGAAGTGCGGCCGTCGATCACCTTCGCCGAACTCGTCGCGCAGGTCCGCAGTCGCGACGTGCGGGCTTTCGCGCACGCCGACATCCCGTTCGAACAATTGGTGGAGGCGGTGAATCCGGCTCGGTCCCAGGCTCGGCACCCGCTGTTCCAGGTCGCCCTGTTCATGCAGAACATGCCCGAGATGGCTTTGGTGCTGCCCGGCGTCGAGACCGAACCGGTGGACTTCGATTCCGGCTTCTCGAAGTTCGACCTCCAGCTGACGCTCACCGGTCACGACGACGGCTACCGAGCCGAATTCACCTATGCCACCGACCTGTTCGAGCGCTCGACAATCGCGGAATTCGGCACGAAGTTCCTGCGGTTACTGAGTGCGGCTGTGTCGGAACCGGACACGGTGGTCGGCGATATCGAGTTGCTGGACGCCGGTGAACTGGACTACGTCACCGCTAGCTGGAATGCCAGCGGGCATCGGGTTCCGGACCGCTACCTGCACGAGGGTTTCGACAATCAGGTCCGGCGCACGCCCACGACCGTGGCGCTGGTCGCCGATGCCGATCCGCGGGGTGCGTTGACCTACGCGGAACTGTCCGATCGGGTCAATCAGCTGGCCCGGCTGCTGATCGCCGATGGCGTCGGGCCGGAAACGCTTGTGGTGCTGGCGATGCCGCGGTCGGTCGACCTCGTGGTGGCGATGTACGCGGTCCTGCGAGCGGGCGGCGCTTATGTGCCGATCGATCCGTCGCATCCATCCGAACGTATCGGGCATATCCTCGCCACTGCGCAGCCGCAATTGGTATTGACCACGCGCGCAGCGGGATTCGACGTGCCGACCGGCCTGCCGGTGCGCTACCTCGACGAACTCGACCTCACCGACTACTCCACCGCCAAGATCGGTGACCGGGAACGGCGCGCCACGCTGCGTCCCGACCACCCCGCCTACGTCCTCTTCACTTCGGGATCGACCGGCAAACCGAAGGGCGTGGCGGTCAGCCATCGTGCCATCGCCAACCAGCTGGCCTGGATGCACGACGAATACCACCCGCGCACCGGGGATGTGTACCTGCAGAAGACGGCGACCACGTTCGACGTCTCGCTCTGGGGGTACTTCCTGCCGCTGCGCGCGGGCGCGACCCTGGTGCTGGCGACCGCGGACGGTCATCGCGACCCGCGCTACCTCGCGGAAACGATCGCACGCCACGGTGTCACGCTCACCGACTTCGTACCGGCCATGCTGTCGGTGTTCGCGGCGCACGCCGCGACCGGCGAACTCGATTCGCTGCGCGATGTCTTCGTCATCGGCGAGGCACTGCCGCCGGAAACGGTAGCGGCCTTCGGCGCGGTCTGCGCGGCGAAGCTGCACAATCTGTACGGTCCGACCGAGGCGGCGGTATCGATCACCTACCGCGATGTGACCGGCACGGACGCCGAGACGGTGCCGATCGGTGAGCCGCAATGGAATTCGCGGGTGTACGTCCTGGATGCGCGGCTGCATCCGGTCGCGATCGGAGTGCCCGGCGAGTTGTACCTGGCCGGCGACCAACTGGCCCGTGGCTATCACGGCCGGGTCGACCTCACCGCCGATCGCTTCGTGGCGAACCCGTTCGGGCTCGGCGGTGACCGGATGTATCGCACCGGCGATCTGGTGCGGTGGACCCGGGACGGCGAGCTCGTCTACCTGGGTCGAGTCGATTCCCAGGTCAAGTTGCGCGGTCAGCGGGTCGAACTCGCGGAGATCGAGACCGCGCTCCTGGCAGCGCCGGGCGTGAGCCAGGCGGCGGTCCGGCTGATCACGGCCGACACCGGCGACTACCTGGCGGGGTACGTCCTGCGCACGCCGGGAGCCGAGCTGGATCTCGACGCGGTCGAAGAAGCCGCGTCCCGGCGGCTTCCGGCCTACATGGTGCCGACCGCACTCGTCGAACTCGCGGAGTTCCCGGTGAACACCAGCGGCAAGCTGGATCGGAACGCGCTACCCCTGCCAGTGTTGCGGCCGAAGACTTTCCGGCCGCCGGTGGACGCGGCACAGCGCCTCGTCGCGGCGATCTTCGCGGAGGTGCTGCACGTGCCTCGGGTCGGCCTGGACGACGACTTCTTCGCGCTGGGCGGCAGCTCGCTGGACGCGACGCAGGTGACCGCGCGGGCGGGCGAGGCGGTCGGGGTGCGGATTCCGGTGCGGGCACTGTTCGACGCTTCCTCCGTGGCCGCGTTCGCCGCCGCCGTGGCCGAGCAGAGCAAGTCCGGCGCGACGAAACTGCCGCTGGTGCGGCGGCAACGCCCCGAGCGGGTGCCGTTGTCGCCGGCCCAGCAGCGCCTGTGGTTTCTCAACCGCGTCGAAAACCCGGACAGCGTCGGGGTTTACAACCTGCCGGTGGCGCTCCGGCTGCGCGGCCGCCTAGAGGTGGCCGCACTGGAGCGTGCTGTGCTGGATGTGCTGGAACGGCACGAATCCTTACGTACCTGCTATCCGGAGCACGAAGAAGGCCCGTACCAAGCGATTTCGGCTGCCGCGGACTTCGCGCTCGACATGCGGCCGGTGCGGATCGCACCCGACGAGCTGGCCGCGGCGATCGCCGCGCTGAGCCGTACCGGGTTCGATGTCACCACCGAGATCCCGGTGCGGGTCGCACTTTTTCTGGTGGAGCGGACGGCCCGTGACGAGTACGTGCTGGTGTTCGTGGTGCATCACATCGCCGCCGACGCCCTGTCGATGGCGCCGCTGATCACAGATTTGGTGCGCGCTTATCGAGCGCGATCGGGCGGTGCGCGCCCCGACTGGGACGAATTGCCGGTCCAATACGCCGATTACAGCCTGTGGCAGCGGGAGCTGCTCGGTTTCGAGGCGGGCGCGGGCGACCAGGCGCGGCAACAGCTGGGGTTCTGGCGTGCGGTGCTCGCCGGTCTGCCCGCGGACCTACCGCTGCCCACGGACCGGCCGCGGCCGCCCCAGCCGACGAATCACGTTGTGGCCGTGGACTTCACCGTGCGCCCGGCGGTCGCGGCCGGACTGCGCCTGCTGGCCGAACAGCAGGGCGCGACCTTGTTCATGGTCCTGCACGCGGCTTTCGCGGCGACGCTGGCTCGGCTCGGCGGCACCGGCGACATCGTGATCGGTTCGCCGATCGGCGGCCGTGGCGAGCGTGCGCTCGACGCGCTCGTCGGCATGTTCGTCAACACCCTCGTGCTGCGCACCCCGGTCGCGCTCGACGCGTCGTTCAGCGACCTGGTCGCTACCGTGCGGGATGCGGACCTGGCCGCGTTCGGCAATGCCGATCTGCCGTTCGAGCAGTTGGTCGACGCCATGGCGGTGGATCGCCGTACCGGGGC
This sequence comes from Nocardia goodfellowii, assembly GCF_017875645.1. Classification (NCBI taxonomy): domain Bacteria; kingdom Bacillati; phylum Actinomycetota; class Actinomycetes; order Mycobacteriales; family Nocardiaceae; genus Nocardia; species Nocardia goodfellowii. The sequence continues at coordinate 2,086,096 of NZ_JAGGMR010000001.1, forward strand.
ACATCCACTGTTCCAGATCATGTTCAGTTTCGGTGGCGCGCCGTCGGCACCCGGCCAGTCTTTCGACGCGGCCGGGCTCACCGCGGAAATTCTCGACATCGCCGACGAGACAGCCAAATTCGATCTGCACCTGGTGCTGAACGAGTGCGCCGACGCGACGTTGAGCGGCAGTCTGCGTTACGCGACGGAGCTGTTCGATGCCGCCACCATGCGGGCGTTCGTCGCCAGGCTGGAGCGGATGCTCGCCGCGGCGGCTAATGTGTCCGAGACACCCGTCGGTGACATCGAACTGCTCGAACCGGCGGAGCTCGCCGAAATCGTCGAACGGTCGAAAGCCGAGACGCGCACTGTCGACGCAGAACTCACGCTGCCCGCGTTGTTCGCTGCCCAGACAGCGCGAACACCGGACGCACCGGCGGTCACGTTCGAGGGGACGACACTGTCCTACGCCGAACTGGCGGCCCAGGTAAACCGTATGGCGCGCTGGCTGATCGACCAGGGTGTGGGTCCGGAAAGCCTGGTGGCGCTGGCGATGCGGCGGTCGATCGACCTCGTCGTGGCCATGCACGCCATCACCGCGACGGGCGGCGGTTACGTGCCGCTGGACCCGGACCACCCGGCCGAACGCATCGCCCACATCCTCACCACGGCAACGCCACTCATAGTGCTGACGGCAGGTGCGAACCTCGACGGCACGGCCGCACAGGTCCGGATAGATCAGCTCGATCTGAGCGCGTATTCAGGCGCGCCGATCACCGACACGGACCGCCGCGCTCCGCTGCGCGCGGCGAACACCGCCTACGTGATCTTCACGTCCGGCTCAACCGGACAGCCCAAAGGCGTTGCGGTCAGCCATGGCTCGATCGTCAACCGGCTGGTGTGGATGCAGGCGGCGCAGGTCGAACTCGGCCCCGGTGACGCCCTGCTGCAAAAGACGCCGGTGACATTCGACGTCTCGGTGCCGGAGTTCTTCTGGCCGTTGCAAGCCGGTGCACGCCTGGTGCTGGCTCGTCCGGACGGCCACCTCGATCCCGTCTACCTCGCCGAAACCATTCGGCGGGAATCGATCACGGCGGTGCACTTCGTACCGTCGATGCTCGGCGCGTTCGTCGCGGAGGAAACCGGCGCGCTGCCGTCACTGCGGTACGTCTTCTGCTCCGGCGAGGCGCTGCCCGCGCCGGTCGCGCAGCGGATGCGGGCACGGAGCGGCGCGCGGGTGCGCAACCTGTACGGGCCGACCGAAACGGCTGTCGAAGTCACCTGCCACGAGGTGACCGATTCGGATACCACCGGGGTCCCGCTGGGCGTTCCGGTGTGGAACACCCAGGTTCATGTGCTCGACGCGCGCCTGCACCCCGTTCCGCTGGGCGTGCCCGGTGAGTTGTACCTGGGCGGTGCGCAATTGGCGCGCGGCTACCTCGGGCGGGCCGACCTCACCGGCGACCGCTTCGTGGCCAACCCTTTCGGGCCCGGGGGCGCCCGCATGTACCGCACCGGTGATCTGGTCCGGCGACGCCTCGACGGCGCGCTGGAATACCTGGGCCGCACCGATTTCCAGGTGAAACTACGCGGTCTGCGTATCGAACTCGGGGAGATCGAGGCGGCGCTGCTCGCGCTGCCGGAGGTCGCCCAAGCGGTGGCGCAGGTCCGTGACGATCACGGCACCGGCGACCAGCTCGTCGCATACCTGGTGCCCAACGCCTCCCTCGACCTCGACGCCCTGCGCGCCACTCTCATCGCGCGACTGCCCGGGTATCTGGTGCCGACGGCATTCGTCGTGCTCGATGCCTTGCCGGTCAACGCCTCGGGCAAATTGGACCGGACCGCGCTACCCGTGCCGGTGGTAGAGCGTGGTGCGTCACGGCCGCCCATCTCAAAATCGGAATGCCTTGTGGCCGAGACATTCCGGGCTCTGCTCGGCGCCGATGACATCGGCGCGGACGACGACTTCTTCGCGCTCGGCGGCAACTCCCTCGTCGCCACCCAGCTCGTCGCGCGCCTGGCCAAGGCCACCGGAACCCAGCTGCCGGTGCGCACCGTCTTCGACGCGCCGACCGTCGCCGCGCTCGCGGATCGCCTTACGCTGCGGACCGGCGCGAACGCGGATACCGTACCGGTGATGTTGCCGCCGCTCGCCCCGCAGAACCGCGACGACGCCATCCCGCTCTCGATCGCACAGCAGCGGATGTGGTTCCTCAACCGATTCGACAGTGCCGGTGCGGGTTACAACATTCCGTTCGCCCTCCGGCTCACCGGTGCGCTGAACATCGGCGCCTTGCGCGCGGCGATCAGCGACGTCATCGGACGCCACGAGACGCTGCGCACGATCTACCCCGAACACGACGGCAACGCGACCCAGGTGGTGCTGCCCGCCGGTACCCGGCTGGTCGACGTCGTCGTCCGGACCGTGCCGGTCGCCGATCTGCCCCAGTTGATCGCCACGGTCACCCAGGCCGGTTTCGATGTCACCACCGAGGTGCCGCTGCGGGTACGACTGCTGCGCCTGGCGGACGGTGGTGCGCACCCGGACCATGTGCTGCTGTTCGTGGTGCACCATATCGCCGCGGACGGCTGGTCTTTCGATCCGCTCACCCGCGATCTGGCCGCCGCCTACGTCGCCCGCTGTGCCGATACCGCGCCCGCCTGGGCCCCACTTCCGTTGCAGTACGCGGATTTCGCGATCTGGCAGCGCGACGCCCTCGGCCGCGCGGAGGACGAGAACTCGGTTCTCGCACGGCAATTGGTCTATTGGACCGATCGGCTGGCCGGTCTACCCGAAGTACTCACCCTGCCCGCGGACCGGCCGCGCCCCGCGGTGGCGAGCAATCGTGGCGGTGCCCGGACCGGGCGTCTGGATCGCGCGCTGCACCAGGGCATCCGAGACCTCGCCGCCGCGCACCGCGCGACGCCATTCATCGTGCTGCACACCGCCTTGGCGGTGCTGCTCAGTCGGCTGAGCGCGACGTCGGACATCGTGGTCGGCGCGCCGGTGGCGGGACGCGGCGCGCAGGCGTTGGACGAGCTGGTCGGCATGTTCGTCAACACCCTCGTGCTGCGCACCGAGGTGCGTCCGGACGCCACCCTGGCCGAGCTGCTCGCCATTGTCCGCGACACCGACCTCGCCGCCTTCGAGCATGCGATGGTGCCGTTCGAGCAGCTGGTCGAGACGCTGAATCCGGCTCGGTCACAGTCGTATTCGCCGCTCTACCAAGTGGCGTTGACGCTGCAGAACCACAGCACACCGGACTTCCGGCTGCACCGGCTGGCCATCGCGGCGCTCGAGGTGGGTCCGGCCCCGATCCAGGTGGATCTGGACTGGACGCTCACCGACCGCTACGACGCCGCCGGGAACCCGGACGGAATCGATGTCCACCTGCACTACGCGGTCGACCTCTTCGATGACCGCACCGCCGCCGGATTCCTGGACACCTTCCAGCGCGTGCTGCGCGCCATGGTGCGCGACACCCGGGCTCTGGTCGGCAATGTCGAGCTGATGTCGGTCGCCGAACGCGGCATGCTGCTCTCGGACCGCAATGCCACCGCGCGCCCGCTGCTGCGCGAAACCCTCGACGATCTGCTCACCGCCCGTGCCGGTGCCGAACCCCATGGGCTTGCCGTCCGCTACGAGGGCGCCGAGATGACCTACGGGGAATTCGCGGTCCGCGTGAACCGCCTGGCGCGCTGGCTCATCGCGCAAGGGGTAGGTCCGGAGACGATTGTCGGGCTGGCGGCCCTGCGGTCGATCGACATGCTCGTCGCCATGTACGCCATCGTGCGTGCGGGCGGCGCCTACCTGCCGATCGATCCGGAACATCCGGCGGAGCGGATCCGGGCCGTCATCGAAAGCGCCGCTCCGGCAATGGTGCTGCTGGCCGGCGGCGCGCAACTACCCGACCTGAACGGTGTCCGGGTGGTCGATGATTCGGCGCTGGACCTGGCCGCGTTCTCCGGCGCGACGGTGGGCGACGACGAGCGGCTCCGTCGGTTGCGTCAAGCCAACACCGCGTACGTGCTGTTCACCTCCGGTTCGACCGGCCGTCCCAAGGGCGTCGCGATCACCCATCGCGCGATCATGAACCAGCTGCGCTGGCTGGAATACCGCTATCGGGTGACGGCGGCCGACCGCATTCTGCAGCGCGCGCCGCTGACCTTCGACGTGTCGGTGTGGGAATGCTTCCTGCCCATCGCGGTGGGCGCGCCGCTGGTGATCGCCCGGCCCGGCGGACATCTGGACCTCGGGTATTTCGCCGGGCTGCTGCGCGAACACGGCATCACCATCGCGGAGTACGTGCCCTCGGTGCTGGCCGCGCTCATCGGTGAAGGGATGGGGGACGCGCTGCGCTCGTTCCGGCACCTGCATTGCGGTGGCGAGGCGTTGACCGCGGACCTGCTCGCGCAGCTCCGCGGCAGCTTCGAGGGCGCGGTGCACAATGCCTACGGCCCGACCGAGGCCGCGATCTCGGCGATCTACCACGAGTTCACCGACGCCGATGTGGAGTCCGGCGAGGTCGCGATCGGACGGCCCTGCTGGAACACCCGCGCCTATGTGCTGGACGCCCGGCTGCGGCCGGTGCCGATCGGTGTCACCGGCGAGCTGTATCTGGCGGGCGACCAGTTGGCCCGGGGCTATCACCACCGAGCGGGTCTCACTGCCGAGCGGTTCGTCGCCGATCCGTTCGGCGTTCCCGGCCGGGTCATGTACCGCACCGGAGACCTGGTCCGCTGGAGTCGTGACGGTGACCTGGTGTACTTGGGCCGCAACGACTTCCAGATCAAGCTGCGCGGACAGCGGATCGAACTCGGTGAGATCGAAGCCGCGTTGTCCGCGGTACCCGGCGTGGCGAATGCCGCGGTGGTCGTCGCGAAGGAGGACGGCGGATACGAGTACCTCGTCGGATACGTCAGCGGCACCGCGCTGTCGGCCGAGGCGGTGTCGGACGCGGTCCGCGTTCAGTTGCCCGCCTATATGGTGCCCGCACAGGTGGTGGTGCTCGACCAGATGCCGCTGACGACCGTCGGCAAGCTGGACCGTGCCGCACTCCCGGCTGTCGAGTCACGCCGTGCCGCAAACGTTTTCGAGGCACCACGGGAGGGCGTCGAATCGGTCCTGGCGATCCTCGCCGCCGATCTCGTCGGCGGGGGAGTGCGCATCGGATCCGGTGACGACTTCTTCGCCCGTGGCGGCAACTCGCTGCTGGCCATGCGGCTGGTCGCCCGTGCCAATGCCACCTTCGGATCCACGCTGACGGTGCGTGCGGTGTTCGAAGCCCCGACGATCGCGGAACTCGCCGCGCGGGTGGAGGTTTCGGCCAGGCTCGGTACGAGGACGAATCGTGTCGCCCTCGGTCCACGGCAGCGCCCGCCGCGGATTCCGCTGTCCCCGGCCCAGACCCGTATGTGGCTGTTGCACCGGATCGATCCGGCATCGGCGGTCTACAACATCCCGATCACCATCCGGCTCGCCGGAGCGCTGGACGAGGCCGCGCTGCACACCGCGCTGCGTGATGTCGTCGACCGGCACGAATCGTTGCGCACGGTGTTTCCCGCCGACGCGGCGGGACCGACACAGGTCATCCGGCCGAGCGCAAGCGGCGGGTCGTTCCGGATCACCGAGGTGGCGGAGGAGTTGCTGCCCGGGGCGATATCGCGGTGTGCCGCGGCGGGTTTCGATCTGCGCGGTGAATTCCCTTGGCGGGCCGAGCTTTTTCGCACCGCATCCGAGCAGCACGTACTGGCCTTCGTGGTGCATCACATCGCGGCCGACGGCGTCTCCACGGCGCCGCTGGCCCGTGACCTGATGGTCGCCTATACCGCCAGAGCCGCCGGTAGTGCCCCGCGCTGGGGCAGATTGCCGGTGCAGTACGCCGATTTCACCCTGTGGCAGCACGAAGTCCTGGGCTCGGCCGACCAGCCGGATTCCTTGCTGGCCCGCCAGCTCGACCATTGGCGTACCGAACTCGCCGGGCTCGCTCCGGTGCTGGAACTGCCCACCGACCGGCCGCGCCCACCGGTGGCCTCCGGCCGCGGCGCGACCGTCGCATTCGGTATTCCGGCCGAGCTCACCGCCGAGCTGGCGGAACTGGGTCGCCGGCACGGTGTTTCGACGTTCATGGTGTTGCACGCCGCCTACGCGGTGCTCCTCGCACGCCTGGCGCGAGCCGAGGACATCGCGGTCGGCACCCCGGTGGCCGGTCGGGCCGAGCAGGCCCTGGACGACCTCGTCGGCATGTTCGTCAACACCCTCGTGCTGCGTACGCCGATCCGCGCGGAAACGACCTTCGCCGAACTGCTCGGCCGGATCCGCACCATCGACGTGCGCGCGTTCGCCAACGCCGATCTGCCCTTCGAGCGGCTGGTCGAGGCGCTCGATCCGGTTCGCTCACAGGCATATTCGCCGGTCGTCCAGCACTTGATCACCTTCGAGCATCGGGACGACACCGTGCTGCGGCTGCCCGGGTTGGAGGTGTCGGCGTACCCGCTCGACAACCAGGTCGCCCAGTTCGATCTGGCCTTGGAGCTCAGCGAACACGCCGGCGAGTCCGGCACCGTGCTGCGCGCGGTGTTGCGGTACGCGACCGATCTGTTCGACCACGCGACCATCGAGGCTTTCGGCGCCCGGTACCTGCGGGTGCTGACGGCCGTGGTCACCGACGCCGGGACCCGCCTCGGCGAGATCGAACTGCTGGACGCGGCCGAGCGTGCGCTGGTGCTGCGCCGGTGGAACGACACCGCGCACCCGGTCGACCGGGGTGCGACGCTCGTGTCGATGTTCCAGGCGCAGGCCGCCGCGACTCCCGACGCGACGGCGGTGACCTTCGAGGGCACGAGTCTGTCCTACACGCAGTTCAGCGACCGGGTGAACCAGCTCGCCCGCTACCTGATCTCGCTCGGCGTGGGCCCGGATAGGGCGGTCGCGCTCGGCATGCGGCGCTCGATCGACCTGGTGGTCGGCATGTACGCCGTCCTCGCGGCGGGTGGGGCGTATGTGCCGCTCGACCCTGAGCACCCGGCCGATCGCACCCACTACGTGCTGGAAACCGCAGCCCCGGTGTGTGTGCTGACCACCTCCCGGGACGACTTCGACACGGGCTCGGTGCACGCTGTCGCGATCGATCGCCCGCTCGGCTTCGGACATTCGAGCGCACCCCTGACCGCGGCCGAACGCAGTGCGCCGCTGCGTACTTCGAACACCGCGTATGTCATCTTCACCTCCGGTTCGACGGGCCGGCCGAAGGGCGTGGCGGTCAGCCATGCCGCGATCGTGAACCGCCTGGTGTGGATGCAGAACGAGTACGGTTTGCGCGCGGACGATGTGGTCCTGCAGAAGACACCGGCCACCTTCGACGTGTCGGTGTGGGAGTTCTTCTGGCCCTTGCAGATCGGCGCCCGGCTCGTGCTGGCCCGCCCGGACGGGCATCGCGATCCGGGGTATCTGGCCGAGTTGATCGCCGCCGAGCGGATCACCACGGTCCATTTCGTGCCGTCGATGCTGGCGGTGTTCCTCGGTGCGGTCCAGAAGTCCGGCCGGGGCACGCTGCGCCGCGTTTTCGCCTCCGGTGAGGCGCTACCCGCCGCTGCCGCGCGGAGCGCCCGCGAGCGCACCGGCGCCCGGGTGCACAACCTGTACGGCCCGACCGAGGCGGCCGTGGACGTCAGCTTTCACGAGGTCACCGCGGCCGACACCGTGTCGGTGCCGATCGGGCGGCCGGTGTTCAACACCGCACTGCTGGTGCTGGATTCGCGACTGCGCCCCGCGCCCGCCGGCGTGCCGGGTGAGTTGTATCTGGCCGGTGCGCAATTGGCGCGCGGCTATGTTGCGCGGCCGGACCTGACCGCCGACCGTTTCATCGCCAATCCCTACGGTGCGCGCGGCGAGCGCATGTATCGCACCGGCGATCTCGTCGCCTGGACTGCCGACGGGGAACTGGTGTACTTGGGCCGCACCGACTTTCAGATAAAGCTGCGCGGCCTGCGCATCGAACTCGGCGAGATCGAGTCGGTGCTGACAGCGGTGGACGGAGTCGCGCAGGCCGCGGTTCGATTGGTGCGCGCCGACGGCATCGACCACCTGGTGGCATATCTGACCGCCGTGGACAGTGCGGGAGAACTGATCGAGCACGTGCGGCAGTCCGCGGCGGCGGCACTGCCCGCCTACATGGTGCCCTCCGCGTTCGTGCTGCTCGACGAGTTTCCGCTCAACTCCTCCGGCAAACTCGACCAGAAGGCCTTGCCCGCACCGGTTTTCGAGTCGGCCCGCTTCCGTGCTCCCGCGACCGTCGCCGAGGAAACGGTCGCCCGGATCTTCGGCGAGCTACTCGGTCGTGAAGTCGGCGCGGACGACGACTTCTTCGCCCTGGGCGGCAACTCGCTGATCGCCACCCAGGTCGCGGCCCGGCTCGGTGCGGAACTCCAGGCGGAGATCCCGCTCCGGATGCTGTTCGAGGCGCCGACCGTCGCGGGTCTCGCCGCCGGCGCGGCGCGACTGACCGGCACCGGTCGCCGGCCGCCGCTCACGCCGCGGCCGCGCCCGGACCTGATTCCGCTGTCGCCGGCGCAGCAGCGCCTGTGGTTCCTCAACCGATTCGACCCGGCCGACACCGTCAACAACATCCCGGTCGGGCTGCGGCTCACCGGAACCCTCGACACCGCCGCGCTCACCGCCGCGATCGCCGATGTCATCGGCCGCCACGAGACCCTGCGCACCGTGTATCCGGACCGCGCGGGCATCGGCTACCAGCGAATTCTCGACACTGCCGAGGCTCCGGTCGTCACCGTCATCCCGGCGAACGCGCACACCGCGGCCCCGGCGCTGGCCGCGTTCGCCGCCGAGCCTTTCGATGTCACCGCTGCCGTCCCCGTGCGTATCGGTCTGGCCAGGCTGTCCGAACAGGAGCACGTGCTCGCGCTGGTGCTGCACCACATCGCCGCGGACGGGTTCTCCATGGGGCCGCTGGCGCGCGACATCGCCCGCGCCTACGGAGCCCGCGCGGCCGGTACCGCACCGGCCTGGGACCAGTTGGCGGTCCAGTACGCTGATTACGCGCTGTGGCAGCGCGACCTGCTCGGCGACGAATCCGACCCCGATTCGGTAGCGGCGCAGCAGCTCGAGTACTGGCGGCGGACACTGAGCGGTCTGCCCGCGCAGCTCGATCTGCCCACGGACCGGCCACGCCCGGCGGTCGCCGGTCATGCCGCCGCCGCTGTCACGGTGCGCCTGGAGCCGCCGGTGCTGCGTGGAATAGCGGCTGTCGCAGCCGAATACGATGCCACTTCGTTCATGGTGGTGCACGCCGCGCTGGCCGTGCTGCTGGCCCGGCTGTCCGGCACCGCCGATATCGTCATCGGCGCACCGCTCGCGGGCCGCGGCGTGGCGGAACTCGACGATCTGGTCGGCATGTTCGTCAACACCCTGGTGTTGCGCACCGAGGTGCCCGGGTCGGACACCTTCGACACGGTGCTGCGCCGAGTCCGCGACGGAGACCTGGACGCGTTCGCGCACGCCGAGGTGCCGTTCGAGCGACTCGTCGAAGTACTGGATCCGCCGCGCTCGGAAGCCCGCCATCCGCTCTTCCAGGTCGCACTGTTCTTCCAGAATCTGGCTTCGGTCACGGTCGAGCTGGGCGGTATGACCGTCACCGAACACGAATTCGACCACCGGGCAACACGTTTCGACCTCCAGCTCACGGTGTCCGGTGATCAACTCCGATTCGACTACGCTACGGACCTTTTCGACGCCGGCACGGTGGCGACGCTGGCCGCCCGGTTCACCCGTTTGCTGACGGCGGTGATTTCGGATCCCGGCCAGATCGTCGGCGACATCGATCTTTTCGACACCGGCGAACTGGACCGGGTGGTCGAGCGGTGGAACGACTCCGCGCACACCGCCTACGTGGCCGAGCTGCTCCTGGACGAGTTCGAGGCCCAAGCCGCCGCGACACCGGACGAACCGGCGCTGATCTACGTCCCCGACGACAACGGCACCCCAGTTGTATTGACCTACGACGAACTGGACCGGCGCTCCAACCAGCTCGCCCGCTACCTCGTCTCGCTCGGTGTCGGCCCGGAATCGCGGGTGGCGCTGGCCATTCGACGCTCCACCGACCTGGTGGTGGCGATGTACGCGGTACTCAAAGCGGGCGGCGCGTACGTGCCGATCGACCCCGATCATCCCGCGCGCCGGATCGCGCACATCCTGGCGACGGCCCAGCCCGCTGCCTTGCTGACCAGGGCACGCGACCGCGGTGATATCGGCTGTCGAGGCCCGGTCGTCACCGTGGACACGGTCGAGTTGCACGAGTACTCCGACGATCCGATCACAACGAGTGAGCGCACCGCGCCGCTGCATCCGCGGCATCCGGCCTACGTCGTCTTCACCTCCGGATCGACCGGGAAACCCAAGGGCGTCAGCGTCTGCCATGCCGCGATCGTCAACCAGATGACGTGGATGCAGGCGGAGTACGGCTTCACCGGCGACGACGTGTACCTGCAGAAGACCGCCACCACCTTCGATGTCGCGCTGTGGGGCTACTTCCTGCCGCTGCGGGTCGGCGCCACCCTGGTCATCGCGAGTCCCGACGGCCACCGCGATCCCGGGTACCTGGCCGCGGTGATGGAAGCGCAGGGCGTCACGGTCACCGATTTCGTGCCGTCGATGCTGAGTGTCTTCGCCGGACGAATGACTACCCCCGCCGCGCGTGCCGCACTCGCCGCGTTGCGCATGGTCTTCGTCATCGGTGAGGCTCTGCCCGCCGAGACCGTACGCGCGTTCGCGGCGGTGAGCCCGGCGCGGCTGCACAACCTGTACGGTCCGACCGAGGCCGCCGTCAGCATCACCTACCGCGAGGTCACCGGCGAGACCGGCCGCGCTGTGCTGCCGATCGGCAATCCGGTGTGGAACAGCAAGGTGTACGTGCTGGATTCGCGTTTGCGGCCGACGCTGCCCGGGGTGGCGGGGGAGCTGTATCTGGCGGGAACGCAGTTGGCCCGCGGCTATCACGGGCGCGCGGACCTGACCGCGGATCGCTTCGTGGCCAACCCGTTCGGCACACCCGGCGAACGCATGTACCGCACCGGCGACCTCGTCCGCTGGGAACCCCTCGACGGGGGACCTGCGGCGGAGCTGGTCTATCTGGGCCGCACCGATTTCCAGGTGAAGTTCCGGGGCCAGCGCATCGAGCTGGGCGAGATCGAGTCCGTACTGGCGGCGGTACCGGTCGTCGCGCAGGCGGCCGCCGAGGTGGTCGGCGATCATCTGGTCGCCTACGTGATCCCGGCGGCACAGACGAACGCCGGGACGGTACGAGACGAGGTGCGCGCGGCGGCGATTCGGTCGTTGCCGTCGTACATGCTGCCCTCGGCGGTGGTCGTGCTCGATGCGTTCCCACTCAACCCCTCCGGCAAGCTGGACCGAAAAGCCTTGCCGGAGCCGGTGTTCGACGGTGCCGTCTACCGCGCGCCCGGTACCGCCACCGAACGTCAGGTGGCGGCGGTGTTCGCGGAGGTACTCGGGACCGAGCGGGTCGGCGCGGACGACAGCTTCTTCGATCTGGGCGGCAATTCGCTGAGCGCCACCCAGGTGCTCGCGCGACTCGGTGCACGGCTCGGCAAGCGGGTGCCGGTGCGGGTGTTGTTCGAGGAACCGACGGTGCACGGGCTGGCCGCGCGCCTTACCGCGGCTCTCGACTCGGCTGCCCTGCCCGCACTGCAGGCGGGCCCCCGGCCGGAACTCATTCCGCTGGCCCCGGTCCAGCGCGGCATGTGGTTGCTCAACCGGCTCGACCCGGAGTCGGCGGCCCACAACATCCCCGTCGCCCTGCGTATCACGGGCGAGCTGGATATCGCGGCGCTGGAAGGCGCGTTCACCGACGTCATCGCGCGCCACGAGGTGCTGCGCACCGTCTATCCGGTGGGTGCGGACGGCGCGGGCCACCAGGTCGTCCTGCCCGTCGAGCCGCCGCCCGTGCGGCTGGCGGTGCGACCCGGCGGGCAATTACGGGAGCAGATCGACGAATTCCTGCGCGCCGGTTTCGATGTGACCACCGAAGTACCGGTGCGCGCGGTGCTGCTGTGTGCCGGACCGGGCAGTCACGTGCTGGTCGCCGTGCTGCATCACATTGCCGCGGACGGGTTTTCGATCACACCGCTGCTCCGCGATCTGCTGGGCTCCTATCTCTCCCGTGTGCTCGGTGGCGCGTTGCCGGGGTCGCGGTTGGCGGTCCAGTACGCGGACTACGCCCTGTGGCAGACCGCCGCGGTGGAAGCCGTTGCGGCGGCCGAACTTTCGTATTGGCGGGAGACGCTGCGCGATCTCCCGGAGGACCTCGCGCTGCCCGCGGATCGCCCTCGACCCGCGGTAGCCACCAAGCGCGGCGGAAACATCCGGGCTCGGATCGGCGGCGGTGTCGCGGCCCGGGTGCACGAACTGGCGCGGCGGCACAACGCGACTCCGTTCATGGTGGTGCACGCGGCGCTCGCGGTGCTGCTCGCCCGGCTCTCCGGAACCAGGGACATTCCTATCGGTACCCCGGTCGCCGGGCGCGGTGCCGCCGCATTGGACGACCTGGTCGGCATGTTCGTCAACACCCTCGTGTTGCGTACCCGGCCCGCGCCCGGCCAGTCTTTCGCCGATCTGATCGCCGAAACCCGCGCGGTCGACCTCGCGGCCTTCGCCCATGCCACCGTCCCGTTCGAGCGGGTCGTCGACGACCTCGGCGTGCCGACGACGCAGGCGCGGCATCCTCTGTTCACCGTGGCGCTGAGCTACCTGAACGCCGGAACCGCCACCTTCGGCCTGCCCGGCCTGGAGCTGTCGGCAGTCGACTTCGACGAGCCCGTCGCGCGTTTCGATCTGCAGTTCACGCTTGCCGCCGAGCCGGACGCCGACGGACATCTCGCGGTCGAACTCACCTACGCGACCGATCTCTTCGACGCCGCTACCGCGGCCGGCCTGCTGCGCCGCTTCGGCCGGGTGCTCGGCGCGCTCACCACCGACCCGGCCGCGCCCGTCGGCGCGGCCGACCTGCTGGCTCCGGGCGAGCGGGCCGGGCTACTGGCCCGGCGAGGGAAGAATCCGGTTCCGGTGCAGACCCTCGCCGCGGTCATGGCGGCCGCGGTGCGGCGGAATCCGGACAGTACCGCCGTGACCTACGGGGATCTGCGGTTGACCTATCGTGCGCTCGACGAACAGTCGTCGCGGCTGGCCCGCATGCTGATCCAGCACGGAATCGGCACGGAGGACCTTGTCGCACTGGCGATTCCACGCTCGCCGGAATCGGTGCTGGCAGTCTGGGCGGTGGCCAAGACCGGTGCCGCGTTCGTCCCGGTCGACCCCACCTATCCGGTGGATCGGATCGCGCATATGCTCGCCGACTCCGGCGCGGTCCTGGGCTTGACCGTGCGCGCGGTCGCCGATGCCCTGCCCGGCGGCACCGAATGGCTGGTACTCGACGCGCCGGTCACCGCCGCGCGGATGCGGCACTGCGCCGCGACCCCGGTGGTCCCCGATGAACTGGTCCGGCCGGTGCGTCCGGACAACCCGGCGTGGATGATCTACACCTCCGGCTCGACCGGGACACCGAAGGGCGTGCTGGTCACGCACGCCGGAATCGCGGGAGTGGCGGTCGCCCAACGTGATCGGTACTCCGTCGGGGCCGGATCGCGGGTCCTGCACGTCGCGTCGCCGAGCTTCGACGCGGCGATGCTCGAACTGCTGCTCGCCCTCGCGGCGGGGGCCACGCTGGTCGTCGCGCCGGCCGGGGTCTACGGCGGTGCGGAATTGACCGCGCTGATCCGCGATCAGCGGGTGAGTCACGCGTTCATCACCCCGGCCGTGTTGCAGACCCTCGACCCCGCCGAACTGCGGGAGCTGGCCTACCTGACCGTCGGCGGCGAGGCCTACGGGCCGGATGTGGTGCGGCGCTGGGCGATCGGCCGCAGGTTCTACAACACCTACGGTCCCACCGAGACCACGATCATCACCACTATCAGCGCACCGCTGCGGGCGGGGGAGCCGATGCACATCGGCACCCCGATCCACGGTATGTCCGCGGTGATCCTGGACGGCGGCATGCAGCCGGTGCCGGCCGGGGTCACCGGCGAACTGTATCTGCGCGGCCCGGGACTGGCGCGCGGATACCATGCGCGCCGGGCGCTTTCGGCCGAGCGATTCGTAGCCGATCCCTTCGCCTCGGGCGGGCGGCTGTATCGCACCGGCGACCTGGTGCGGTGGACGGACGCCGGGACGATCCGATATGTCGGACGCGCCGACCAGCAGGTGAAGGTGCGCGGTCTACGCATCGAACTCGGCGAGATCGACGCGGTGCTCACGGCGCACGAATCCGTCGGTTTCGCGGCGACGGTCGGTCACACCGACAGCAGGGGCGCCACCGTGCTGGTCGCCTACGTTGTCGGCAAGCGGGGGCACGCGATAGACGTCGGTGAGCTGGCCGCGTTCGCCGCCGAGTCACTGACCGCCTACATGGTGCCCGCGAGCATCATGGTGCTCGACACCATCCCGCTGACAGCGGTCGGCAAGCTCGACCGGAAAGCATTGCCGGAACCGGTTTTTCGCGCGGCCGAGTTCCGCGTTCCGGAAAGTCTCGCCGAACGCGTTGTCGCCGAAGTCATCGCCGAGGTGCTGGGACTGGACGACCCGGTCGGCCGCGACGACGACTTCTTCACCCGGGGCGGAAACTCCCTGACCGCGACCCAGGTGGCGGCCCGGCTCGGCGCCCGGTTCGCGGTCGGCGTCGGAGTACGCGCCATTTTCGAGAACCCGACTGTGTCCGCACTGGCCACCGCGATCGGCGCGGGGCCGGACTCCGCCCCCGCCCGGCCACAGCTCACCAGGCGCACCGATACCGGTCCGGTCCCGCTGTCCCTGGCCCAGCAGCGCATGTGGTTTCTCAATCGCCTGGATCGCCAGTCCACCGCCTACAACATTCCGCTCGCGGTGCGATTGACCGGAGATCTGGACGTGGCCGCGCTGAACGCCGCGGTGGCCGACGTGATCGAACGCCACGAGGTGCTGCGCACCGTCTACCCGCAGCGGGATGCCGGTCCTGTCCAGCTGGTGCTGCCCATGCCGGAAGCGCCGGTCCCGGTGCTGGCCCCGGTCCGGGTCTTGTCCGGCGACTTGGCCACGGCGATAGCCGATTTCGTGGGTGCTGGATTCGACGTGACCGAATCCGTGCCGCTGCGAGCCCGCCTGTTCGCTTCGACGGCCGCCCGCGCTGCCCGGCCCGCCGTAGCCGAGCGGGACGAGTCCGTCGCGACCCCGGAAGCCCTCGCGTCCGGCCGCCCGCAGGATGCCCGCGGCACCGAGAGCGCGGGTGACCCGGATACCGGTCGCCGCTGGGCGGCTGTTGTCACCGGCGCTCGGGCGGTGGTGGACGCGGCGCGAGCGGGCCGGATCGGCAGCCCCGGCGCGGTCGCGGAGCTGGCCGAGGTGTCCGAGGTGGAGGCGCCGATGTACCTCGCGGGGTCGCCCCAGGAGCATGTGCTGGTCGTCGTGATGCACCACATCGCGGCCGACGGCTCCTCGCTGACGCCGCTCGCGCGAGACCTCATGGTGGCTTACGCCGCGCGCAAGGACGGTCACGCGCCGTCGTGGTCACCGCTGCCGGTGCAGTACGCCGACTACAGCCGCTGGCAGCGCGAACTGCTCGGCTCCGAGGACACGCCGGATTCCCTGCTGGCCCAGCAGCTTTCGTTCTGGAAGGACGAACTCGCCGGACTGCCCGCACAGTTGAACCTGCCCACCGACCGGCCGCGGCCACCGATGGTCTCGACCCAGGGCAAGCATGTCGACTTCACCCTCGACCCGGCGCTGCACACACGTTTGCGCGAACTCGGCCGCGACACCGGCGCCACGCTGTTCATGGTGCTGCACGCCGCCTTCGCGGTGCTGCTGGCCAGATTGGCCGGGACCTCGGATATCGCGGTGGGTACGCCGGTCGCCGGACGGGGCGCGGCCGCGCTCGACGATGTCGTCGGCATGTTCGTCAACACGCTGGTGCTGCGCACCGACGTGCCAGCCGACGCGGGCTTCGACACCCTGCTGGGTCGGGTCCGCACCGCCGATCTGGCCGCGTTCTCGCACGCGGACGTGCCGTTCGAACGGCTGGTGGAGGTGTTGAACCCGGAGCGTTCCACCGCACGGCATCCGCTGTTCCAGGTCGGTTTCTCGTTCCACAATCAGGCCGAGGCCGACCTCGAGCTGGACGGATTACGGGTCGCGGCAGTCGATTTCGACTCCGGAGTGTCCCAGTTCGACCTGCACCTGGTGGTCACCGACCGCTACGACGCCGACGGCGCACCGGCGGGCATGGCCGCGTCGATCACCTACGCGACCGCGCTGTTCGACGAGTCCACGGTGGCGGGCTTCGCGGGACGGCTGCAACGTCTCCTGGCGGCGGTCTGCGCTGCCCCGGAGCTACCGGTCGGTGATCTGCCGCTGCTGGACGCGGCGGAGTCGGAGCGAGTGCTCAGCACTTGGAATCACGCCGAGCGCGCGTTCGCCCCCGGCACGCTGGATGCCGGATTCCAGGCGCAGGCCGCGCGGACCCCGGACGCGATCGCGGTCGACGACGGCGAGAATCTGCTGACCTACGCGGAGTTCGCGGCGGAGGTCAACCGACTCGCCCGCCTGCTCATCGCCCGTGGCGTCGGCCCGGAATCGCTGGTGGCACTGGCTGTTCCACGCAGCGTGGAGCTACTGGTGGCCATGTACGCGGTCGTGACGGCCGGCGGCGCTTACGTGCCGGTCGATCCGTCGCATCCGCTGGACCGCATCATGCGCGTGCTGCTGACAGCCGACCCCGAGCTGGTGCTCGTCTCCGCACGGCAACCGCTCCTACCGCCCGAGCTTTCCGAACATCCACTGCTACTCGACATTTCGAGTATCGATGCCGACATCGACCCGAGTCCCGTCGCCGATCGCGAGCGCCGGGCACCGCTGCGGCCGGGGCATCCGGCCTATGTCATCTTCACTTCCGGATCCACCGGCACACCGAAGGGTGTCGCGGTGACCCATGCCGCCGTCACCCATCAGCTCGACTGGATGCAGTCCGAATACGCCCTGGACAGCAGCGATTCGGTGTTGCTGATGACCTCGGCGGCCTTCGATCTCTCGGTGTGGGAATTCTGGTGGGCGCTGCGCACCGGAGCCCATGTCGTGCTGGCCCCGCCGGACGCGCAACGGGACCCGGCTCGCCTGCTGGAACTGGTACGGACCGAGGAGGTGTCCACGGTGACCCTGGTGCCGTCCCTGCTGGCCATGCTGGCCGAGGTGGCGGACGGCAGGCGACTACCCGGCGCGCTGCGCCGGATCCTGGTCATCGGCGAACCGTTGCCCGTCGCCACCGTCGATCGGGTGCGCCCGCTGACGACGGCCCGCATCGACAATCTGTACGGCCCGACCGAAGCCGCGGTGTCGGTCACCAGATACCGCACGGGCGTCGAGACCGCCGCCGTCGTCCCGATCGGCACCGTCCAGGACGGCAACCAAGTCTATGTGCTCGACGACCGCCTGCATCCCGTGCCGGTCGGCGTCACCGGCGAGCTCTACCTGGGCGGGGCGCAACTGGCCCGCGGTTACCACGGTCGCGCCGACCTGAGCGCCGAACGCTTCGTGGCCAACCCCTTCGGGGCGCCGGGCACCCGTTTGTACCGCACCGGAGACATGGCCCGCTGGGCCGCCGACGGCAACCTCGTCTACCTCGAACGCCGCGACTTCCAGGTGAAGGTGCGTGGCTACCGCATCGAACTCGCCGAAATCGAGCACGCGTTGCGCGCCCAGCGGGGCGTCGGCGACGTCATCGTGGTGGCGCAGCACGCCGGTGGCGCGAATGCCCTACTGGCAGGCTATTTCACCGCCGCGGGTCCGGTCGACACGAGCGAGTTGCGCACGGCGCTGTCCGAAGTGCTCCCCAGCTACATGGTCCCGTCGGTACTCACCCGACTGGACACGTTGCCGCTGAACTCGAACGGCAAGGTCGACCGGCACGCGCTCCCACGCGCGGACGCGGGCGGACGCGAATTCCGCGCTCCCGCTACGGAATTGGAGACGCTGGTCTGCGCGGTATTCTCCGACGTGCTGGGCGTCGCGGCGATCGGCCTGGACGACAACTTCTTCGAACGCGGCGGGAATTCCCTGCTGGCGACCCGATTGTCGGTGCACCTCAGCGCCGCACTGGCCGAGGAGGTTCCGGTCGTCTGGCTGTTCTCCGCCCCGACCCCGGCATCCCTGCTGGCTCAGCTGACGCTCGCGCGTTCCGGTCGCGGTCAGGTGGAGGTGGACGCGGCGTTCGACGTGCTGTTGCCGCTGCGTCCCGGCGGACCGAGGGAACCGGTGTTCTGCCTGCACCCCGTGGGCGGTGTCGCCTGGTCCTTCGCCGGGCTCGCCGCGCACATCACACCGGACCGCGGCATCTACGGCCTGCAATCTCCGGCACTGAATTCCCTGGCGCCGCTGCCGGATTCGATCGAGGAGTGGGCCGGCCGCTACGTGCGCGAGATCCGCGCGGTGCAACCGGACGGCCCGTACCACCTGCTCGGCTGGTCGCTCGGCGGGGTGCTGGCGCACGCCGTAGCCATCCAATTGCAGGACGACGGCGCGCATGTCGCGCTGCTCGCCATGATGGACAGTCCGCGCACCGTGGCGGGTGCCGATGCGGCGGCGATCCCGGTGGCCGACCTGCTCGGCGGACTCCTGGGCGATCAGGCCACCGACTCCGAGTTCGACCTGGATCAGCTGGCGGCCCGCCTGGCCGACCTGCCCGAGCCGTTCGCGTCCTTCGGTGCGGACCGCCTCACCCGGCTGATGGACGCGGGCGCCCACTCGCTGTTCCTGATCACCCGCTATCGCCCCCGCCGCTACAAGGGCGATCTGGTCTATTTCACCGCCGCACTGGATGATCCGACCGGCGCCACCGGCGCCGCGAGCTGGTCCGACGCCGTGGACGGCACCGTGCACAACCATGGCGTGCAAGCCACGCACTGGCGGATGACCTCCGGGCCGGCCCTGGCCCGGATCGGCCATGTCCTGACCACGATCTGGTCGGCCGGCGCGTGAATCCGCAGCATCCCGAGACCACCTGAATAGCGGGGCGCGCCGGCACATCCCCCCTTGCCACCGGCGCGCCCCGCACCCCGGGACGACCCGCATTTCCCGCTCTGGCGCATCCGGCGGCGTGTGTCCGCGGCCGGGGTGTAGCAGCCGAAGTCAGGCCGCGGCGGCCCGGCCGAACAGGATGACCTGCATCAGGTGGATGACCCGTGCGCGGTTGCAGATCGGGTTGCCGGGGCCGAGCCACTGACCCAGATCGACTACCAGGGCGAGGGCGGCGTGCACCAGGACGCGGGCTTCGGCGGCGGTCAGTTGCGGGCGTACGCCGACGACGAGCTTGGCCCATTCCTCGACGTTGAGCCGCTGGATGTTGCGCAGCACGGTGCGATCGTCGGCGGGGACGTTGCTGATCTCGGCGTAGTACACGAAGGTCAGTTCGCGTTCCTCGAACGAACCCGTCACGTACAGCTCGATCAGCTCGGTGAGCGCCTGCTCCGGACCGGCCGCGGCGGCGATGGCGGGACCGATCGCCGCCGAAACCCGTTCCGCCGCACGGCGGAACGCGGCCGCGAGAATGTCGCCCTTGCCGCGATAGAACCGGTACACCGCCGAGGAGGCGGGCAGGCCGGCCGCCGTGGCGATGTCCTCGACGCTCACATTGGGGTAGCCGCGCTCGTGGAACAGTTCGATCGCGCGTTTCAGCAGCAGTTCGTGTTTGAAGGTCAGCGGAACTTCGGACGGTCCCGCGGCGTGCGGTTCGGCGCCGATCGGCGGCAGCTCGGACTCGAAGACGGCCGCACAGGCGGAGCGCAGCAGATTCGCCAGCGCCCGAGCGGGCACCGAGACGTGGTGATCGGAGATGCTGCCGATCACGCTCAAGGCCGCGGTCGCCAGCACCGCGCGGTCCGCTCCATCCAACTCGGGACGGGTTTCCCCGAGTAGTCCGCCCAGCACCGCGTAGGTCCGGACCAGATGCTCGATCAGGACTTGATAGTCCTCCGGTTCCAGGTAGCGGCTCTGCCAGCGCAGCAGCGCGGCACTGCGCCGATTGGTGATCGACTTGGCGATCAGCGCGTCCACGATGTGCTGAAGCTTGTGTGCCGCAGTGGAACTGAGGAGTTCCGGGGGCAGCCGCACTGCTTCCGCGCTGAGCGCGCTCAGGCGTAACGCCTCTTCCCGGAACAGGGCGTACTTGCTCGGATAGTGCCGGTACAGCGCGGTGGAGGTGATGTCGAGCCGGGAGGCGATGTCCTCCATGCTGACGCCGTGATAGCCGAGTGCGCCGAACGCTTCCGCGGAGGCAGCGGCGATCTGGGCGCGCCGATCGCGCGGCCGCCGCCGCACTCGGGGTGACTCACCTTCCCGCGCGGCGCGGCGATTCTCGGCACTCATCCCGCGATGCTATCGCACACCGACAGTGGAACAGCGCGTTACAACAAAGCTCTGAGAGGGCGCGGAGCTTGGCTTCTCATAAAATTCTGTAAAGAATCAGCGTTAACATTGACCGGCGACCGTTCGTTACCTTCCGAGCCGTCCGAACAGCACCAGTTCCATCAGCGCGCACACTCGCGGCTGCCCCGCGAACGGTTCCGCGTCGAAGGCCCGCCCCAGATCCACCACGAGCGCGAACGCCGCGTGGATCAGGAACCGCGCCTCGGCGGGGGAGAGTTCCGGGCGCACCTCGCGCAGCAGCCGCGCCCACTCCTCGACGCTGAGACGCTGGATATTGCGCAGCACCGTCCGGTCCTCCGGCGGAACATGCTGGAACTCGGTGTAATACACGAAGGTCAGGTCGCGCTCGGCGAACGAGCCGGAGACGTAGTGGGTGATCAGGGCGCGCAGCGCCGCCTCGGGGCTGTCCGCCGCGGCGACCGCCGGGCCGATCGCGCCGGAGACCCGCTCGGCGGCCCGCCGGAATGCCGCGGACAGCAGATCGGACTTGCCGCGATAGAACCGGTACACCGCCGAAGCTGCGGAAAGCCCTGCGGCAGTGGCGATTTCCTCGACACTGACATTGGGGTAGCCGCGCTCGTGGAACAATTCCACCGCTTTGCGCAGCAGCAGCTCGTGCTTGAACGAATCCGGGATCTCCGCGGCGACAAGCGGTTCGGCCACCTCGGCGGGCGGCAACTCGGCTTCGGCCACCGTCCAGCACGCCGAACTCAACAGGCGGGCAAGCTGTTTGGCGGGCAGGGTGGCGTGGTGGTCGGCGATGCTCGTGATGGTGCTCAGCAGCGCCAGGCGCAGCACGCGACGGTCGTCCTCGGCGAGTTCCGGTCGCAGCGCGGACAATTCGGCGCCGAGCGCATCGAGCACCTGGCTTTGCAGTCCGGACAAGGTCTGCTGATCCTGCGGTTCCAGGTAGCGCCCCTCCCAGCGCACGAGGGTGACGCTGGCGCGGTTCTCGATGGTCGCGCCGATGAGCGCCTCGATCACCTGACGCAGCCGCTGTCCGGGCGGAGCCTGCGCGGCGTCCTCGGGTAGCCGCACCGATTCGGCCATCGCGTTGCCGACGCGCAGCAGTTCCTCGCGGAACAGCGCGTACTTGCTGGGGTAGTGCCGGTACAGCGCGGCTGAACTGATGCCGAGGCCGGAGGCGATGTCCTCCATGCTCACACCGTGATAGCCCAGCGAACCGAACGCGGCCGCCGACGCCGCCGCGATCTGCGCGCGCCGATTCTTGGGCCGGCGACGAACCTCCCGTGGTGCCGGGTCGCCGCTGACCGCCTTACGCGCCGTACGGCGATTGTCGACACTCATGCCGCACATGGTATCGGCCTGCTCCACGCCGTGATTTGCCCAGGTCGCCGAGCACGGCCGACAAGGTTCGCCTTGCTAACATTGCGTCTCGCTCATTCGTTAAGGACCTGATGTGCAGAAGCTCTTCCTCGTCACCGCGGTGGCTGTCGCCGCGGTGAGCCTCGCCGCGTGTGGCGGCGATATCGCGACCGCCGCTCCCGCCACATCCGAGCCCCCCGCCGGCCCTACCACCGCCGCGCCGAGCAGCACCGTCGAGCCCGCCGCCGTGATCATGATCGACCCCGACGGCGACAAATGGAACCGCGCCCGCACCATCCGCGAAGCGCGCCAATTGGCCGAATCGGTCCGCGAAGCGGGCACTCAGCTGCCCGCCAATTTCTGCGAGCAGGGCTATATCGAAGGTCTGGAGGGCGGCGGCCAGTTCCCGTCCGGCCGGCAGGCATGGTTGGACGCCTGTGAAGAAGGTGTCCGGCAGGCGGGCTGACCATATCGTTGAGGTATGGCCGGGATCGGGCGCTGGTGTGGCATTGCCACCGGGCCGCTGTTCGTGGCCACGTTTCTCATCGCTGGGGCGCTGCGGCCGGAATACGACCCGAGCCGCCACCCGGTCAGCGGACTCGCCCTCGGACCCGGCGGCTGGGTGCAGACAGCCGGCTTCATCGTCTGCGGTGTGCTCGGGCTCGTTTTCGCGACAGCCCTCTGGTGGGACAGCGAGGTAACCGCAATCCTGGTGGCGCTCTGGGCAATTGGGATGATCGGCGCGGGCTGCTTCGCCACCGACCCCATCGGGGGATACCCGCCGGGCGCACCGCCCGGCGACGGCAGCGTGCACAACCTGTTCGCCGCGATGATGGTCCTCGGCCTCACCCTGGCCTGCGCCGCCGCCCTCGGCCGCCGCGGCTGGCCCTGGCGCCTCTACACCGCCCTGTCAGCCACCCTCTCCGCGCTCGCCTTCGCCCTCGCGGCCGCCGGCTTCTCCGGCGCCCCCGATCTCGTCGACACCGCGGGCCTCTGGCAACGCATAGCCATCATCACGGGCTGGACATGGTTGACCACCCTGGCCCTGCGCTCGACCGGCTAGCCGCGCGGCCGCCTCTGCCGGCTATTCGCCCGCATTGCTGTCATACGTCGAAATCCCCAGCTTTCTACTGACTTCCAAGAGATTCCGGTCTCCCGAAGCGAGGACGAGATCCTCGTCTTCCAGTGTGTCGGCCGAGGCGCAGTGCACGGCGTCGTATCCACGCAAACCGAACAGCTCGGCCAGCTCCGCGGCGCGGACGGTCAACGCTTCACTTACTTCGATCACTTCTATCTGCGGCCACAGCTCCGCCAGCAGCCGACGGCACGCGGCATGCTCGGCAGCGTCCAAGCGGCCCAAGCGTTGCGCTCGGGCAAGCGCCGCAGCTGATTCGACGTAGAGCAACCGGGTAGAAACCACGTCGTCGGCGTCGATCCAGAACCTGGTGCACGCCGCGCTGCTCGGCTCCTCGACCAGCAGGGGAACGAAGGCGGAGGTGTCCAGATAGCCGATCATCGGCGCTGCTCGTCGATGAGATCGCTGACGATCCCCTTCGCCTTGATCGGCTCCGGGGGCACCTCCTTCTTCTTACGTGCGGCTTGAACCAAGCCCTCGCTACGAAGTTGCTCCAGCCTGGTGGGGCGCCCGACCGGAACGATTCGAGCGATCGGCTTTCCGTGATCGGTGACGGTGACTGTCCGGCCTGAGCGCACCTCGGCCAACTGACGGCTGAGGCTATCCCGCAATTCCCTGATGCCGATCTCCATGACAGCTCCTAGTGTGGCCACATTTGTTCTACCGATAGTAGCCACCTCGCGCTGTTATGGAGTGGATTGCCGCTGTTGGGCGTACCAATCCAGCAGGTCGGGGTTGTCGACGGCGCTGCGTTCTACGACGCGGGCGGGGTCGGCGCCCTGGAAGAGCTTTTTGATGGGGACCTCGAGTTTCTTGCCGGTGCGGGTGTGCGGGATTCCGGGGGCGAGCAGGATTTCGTCGGGGACGTGGCGGGGGGAGACCTCGGTGCGGATGGTGGTGTTGATGCGGGTCTTCAGGTCGTCGGTGAGCTCGGTACCGGGGGTGAGGGTGACGAACAGGGGCATCCAGTAGCCGCCGTCGGGCTGTTCGGCGCCGATGACCAGGGCCTCGGTGATCTCCGGGAGGCGTTCGACGGCCTGGTAGATGTCGGCGCTGCCCATGCGGATGCCGTGGCGGTTCAGCGTGGAGTCGGAACGGCCGTGCACGACGACGCTGCCGTGGTCGGTGATCTCGATCCAGTCGCCGTGCCGCCACACGCCGGGAAAGGTATCGAAATAGGCGTCGTGGTAACGACTTCCGTCCGGGTCGTGCCAGAAACGGATCGGCATGGAGGGCATCGGCTTGGTGATGACGAGTTCGCCGACTTCGCCGCGGACCGGTTTGCCGTCGGAATCGAAGGCCTCCAGGGCGGTGCCGAGGTAGGGCGCGGAAAGTTCACCGGGCCAGACCGGAACGGTGCGCACGCCGCCGATGAAGGCCGACACCACGTCGGTGCCGCCGCTGATCGAGGAAACCTGGACGTGGTCACCGATGTTCTCGCCGAGCCACAGCGCAGTCGACGACGGCAGCGCGGAACCGGTGATGCCGACGGTGCGCAGGGCGGTCAGATCGTGGTCACTGCGCGGCACCGAACCCGCCTTGATGCAGCCCAGGACATAGCCGGGGCTGGTGCCCAGCACAGTGGCCCGCACCTCGGCGGCCATCCGCCACAGCGCATCCGGGCCGTTGTGAGTCGGGCTGCCGTCGTAGGTGACGATGGTGGCGCCTACCAGCAGGCCGGCGACCTGGAAGTTCCACATCATCCAGCTCGGGCTGGTGTACCAGAAGAAGGTGTCGTCCGGCCCGATATCGGACTGCAGCGCAACAGCTTTGAGGTGTTCCAGCACCACGCCGCCATGGCCGTGCACAATGCCTTTCGGCAAACCTGTCGTGCCGGAGGAGAATACGATCCACAGCGGGTGATCGAAGTCCAGCACCTCGGTCTCGATGACGGCGGCGTTGTTGCCGGTGTCGGCGATCGCCTCGGACCACGGAATGGCCTCGGCCACCTCCAGGCCCAGCCGCGACACCGCGATGGTCGCCCGCAGCGACGGCAATCCGGCTTGCAGCGCGGCGATGTCGTCCCGCTTGTCGTGCGGCTTGCCGCCGAAGCGGTAGCCGTCGGCGGTGATCAGGACGGTGGGTTCGAGCTGGCCGAGCCGGTCCAGCGCGGCCTTGGCGGAGTAGTCCTGGCCGCAGGCGCTCCAGACCGCGCCGATGCTCGCCGTCGCGAGAAAGGCGATCACCGCCTCCGGGGTGTTCGGCAGGTATCCGGCCACCCGGTCCCCGGGCCGCACCCCGAGTTCACGCAGCGAGCGCGCGAAAGCGGCAGTGCTGTCGATCAATTCGGTCCAGGACACCTCGCGGGGTGCGCCGTCCTCCTGGAGCGCGATGATGGCCGGCCGGTCGGTGCGGAACTGCCGCACGATCTGGTCGGTGTAGTTCAGCTTGGTTCCCGGGAACCATTGCGCCCCAGGCATTTCCGCACTCGCGAGTACCTCGCCGTCGATCGCGCCGAGCTCGAAGTAATCCCACAGCGCGTGCCAGAAGCCGGGCAGGTCCGCCACCGACCAGCGCCACAGCGCCGGGTAGTCCGGCGCCGCCACGCCGGTCCGGGCCTCGACGAAGCGTGCGAAATCGGTGATCCGCGCCGACGCGATATCCGCTTCGGTGGGAATCCACTGGGGCACGGCGGTCGGCGCGGCCTCCGGGGCCGATGGGCGCTGTGGTTGCATCGCAATACCTTTCTCGACTAGCTGAGTTGTGCGCGCCGCAGGACCTGCTCCGCATGGCGCAGGACCGGTGCGTCGACCATCCGGCCTTCGAAGGCGAAGACCCCGCGATGGTTCGGGACTTCGGCCAGCACCCGCCGGGCCCAGTCGACCTCGTCGTCCGACGGCCGGTAGGCCGCCCGGATCACCGGCACCTGGCTGGGGTGGATCGCCACCTTGGCGTCGAAACCCACCGCCACCGCGTCTTCGGATTCGGCGCGCAATCCATCCAGGTCACGGATGTTCAGGTACACCGAGTCGAGCGCGAACTTGCCGTAGGCCTTGGCCGCGAGCAGTGCGGTGGACCGAACATGCCGTGCCACTTCACGGTAGCCGCCGTCGGCGAAGCGGCTGGCGGTGCCGCCGAGTCCGGCCACCAGATCCTCGGCGCCCCACATGACGCCGATGGCGTTGTCCACGTGTACGGACTCGGCGACCGTCAGCGCGCCCAGCGGCGATTCGATCAGAACGATCACCTCGCACTGCGCCAGCGCCCGGACCTGTTCGCCGGATTCGCATTTCGGCAGCATGACCCGCCGGTATCCGGTGCGCGCCAGGGCGTGCAGGTCGAGGGCGTGCTCCTCGGTGCCGTACGGATTGACCCGCACCACAGTGCGATCCGGATCGAGCGGGGTCTCGACCAGGGCTTCGCGCGCTGCCGCCTTGTCCTGGGCGGCGACTCCGTCCTCGAGATCGAGGATCACGACATCGGCTGCGGCAGCGGCCTTTTCGAAGCGCTCCGGCCGGTCCGCCGGACAGAACAGCCAGCCGGGCCCCGGCAGCTGCCAGCTCATGCCGGCCGCTTCCGGACCAGCGTGCTGCGGGTGGCGGTGGCCACCACATCACCGTGCTGATTGCGCGCGGTGTGCACGAGGGTGACCACGCCCTCACCGGGCCGGGATTTCGACTCCCGCTTGGCGGTGACCACCGTCTCGGCGTACATGGTGTCGCCGTGGAACAGCGGCTTCGGGAAACTGATGTCGGAGAAGCCGAGATTGGCCACCAGCGTGCCCTGGGTCAGCTGGGCGACCGACAACCCGACCAGCGTGGACAGCGTGAACATCGAGTTCACCAGGCGCTGATTGAACGGCGGCTGGTCCGCGGCGAACGCCGCGTCCAGATGCAGGGCCTGGGTGTTCATGGTGAGCGTGGTGAACAGGACATTGTCGGCCTCGGTGATGGTGCGTCCGGGCCGGTGCTGGTAGACGACCTCGGTCTCGAATTCCTCGAACCAGAGCCCGCGTTGCTCGACTTTTTTCACAGTCCCAGCTCCCGTCCGATCAGCATCAGCTGCACCTCCGTTGTGCCCTCGCCGATTTCCAGGATCTTGCTGTCGCGATAGTGCCTGGCCACAGCGTATTCGTTCATGAAGCCGTAGCCGCCGAAGATCTGGGTGGCGTCGCGGGCATTGTCCATCGCCGCTTCGCTGCCCACCAGTTTGGCGATGGCGGCCTGCTTCTTGAACGGTTTGCCGGCCAGCATCAGCGCGGCCGCGTCGTAGTAGGCGGTGCGCGCGGCGTGCGCGCGGGCCTCCATCCGGGCGATCTTGAAGGCGACGGCCTGGTTGCGGCCGATGGTCCGGCCGAATGCCTCGCGTTCCTTGGCGTAGCGCACGCTCTCGTCGACACAGCCCTGGGCCGCGCCCGTCGCCAGCGCGGCGATGGCGATGCGGCCCTCGTCCAGGATGCGCAGGAAGTTGGCGTAGCCGCGCCCGCGTTCGCCGAGCAGATTCTCCTCGGGCACGCGCACGTCGGTGAAGCTCAGCGGGTGGGTGTCGGAGGCGTTCCAGCCGACCTTGTTGTAGGCCGGTTCGGCGACGAAACCCGGTGTGTCCGTAGGCACCAGGATGGTGGAGATCTCCTTTCTGCCCTCGGACTGTCCGGTGACCGCGGTCACGGTGACCAGGCGGGTGAGGTCGGTGCCGGAGTTGGTGATGAACTGCTTGCTGCCGTTGATGACCCAGTCGCCGCTGTCGAGTGCGGCGGTGGTGCGGGTGCCGCCCGCGTCGCTGCCCGCGCCCGGTTCGGTGAGGCCGAACGCGGCCAGTGCCCGGCCGGAGGTCAACTGCGGCAACCACTCCTGCTGCTGCTTGTCGTTGCCGAAGCGGTAGATCGGCATCGCGCCGAGCGAGACACCGGCTTCCAAGGTGATGGCGACGCTCTGGTCGACTTTGCCGAGTTCCTCGAGTGCCAGGCACAGCGCGAAGTAGTCGCCGCCCATGCCGCCGAATTCCTCCGGGAACGGTAGTCCGAACAGGCCCATCTCGGCCATGCCCTGGACGACCTCGTACGGGAAGGTGTGGTCGGCGTCGTGCCGGGCGGCCACCGGCGCCACGACCGACTGAGCGAAATCGCGGACGGTCAGGGCGAGGTCGCGGTAGTCCTCGGGCAGAGTGCCGGTGGATAGGAAGTCGGTCATGCTGGGAGTCCTTCTGCTGCGGAGGTATTCGAGGCGGTGATGCGGGCCAGCGGCTGGTCCAATCGGACCTGCGTGCCCGCCGCGGCGAGGATTTCGACGGTTCCGGCGGTCGGCGCGGTCAGCGTGTGCTCCATCTTCATGGCCTCGACGACCACGATCGGAGCGCCCGCTTCGACGGCGGCGCCCGGCTCGGCGAGCACGGCGATCACCGAACCCGGCATGGGACTGCGGATTTCGGCGTCGCCGACCTGTGCGGCCCCCGCGCGGACCCGTTCCTCCGGGACCTCGCGCACCATCGCGATTCCGGACGGACCCGAAACCCACAGGTGCCCATCGTCTTCGGCGACACGGTAGACCTGCCGCAGTCCGTCCAGGGTCAGCTCGACCCGGCCGTCGGCGTAAGCGGCCGTGAGAGCGCGCGGCGCACCGCTGTTCAGGCGCACCGAGGCGGCACCGGGCGTGCCGGTGAGGTACACGTGCTCGGTGCGATCACCGCCGGTGAGGCGGATGGTGGTCGGGGCGGGAGAACCGATGCGCCAGCCGGTGGGAAGTTCCCACGGATCGGCCGGACCCGTGGGCCAATTGCGCAGCCAGTGGTAAGCCGCCGCGGCGATGAATGTGTCGTCCCCGACCTCGGCGGGGTGGAAGTCGCCGACCCGGCGATCCAGCAGCGCGGTGTCCAGACGACCGGCCGCCACCTCCGGATCGGCCAGCAGGAACCGGAGGAACTCGATATTGGTGGTGACGCCGAGCAGGAGCGTATCGCCCAGGGCCCGATCGAGTTTCGCGATCGCCGCGGTCCGGTCGTCCGCGTGCGCGATCACCTTCGACAGCATCGGGTCGTAGTCGCTGCCGACCACGGTCCCGGCCCGCAGACCCGAATCCACCCGGACGCCGGCCCCTTCCGGCTCCGACAGGTCGAGCACCGTGCCGCCGGTGGGCAGGAATCCGCGGGCGGGGTCCTCGGCGTACACCCGGGCCTCGATGGCGTGCCCGACCATGCGGATGTCTTCCTGGGCCACGGCGATCTTCTGCCCCGCCGCCACCCGGACCTGGCATTCCACCAGGTCCACTCCGGTGACCAGCTCGGTGACCGGATGCTCCACCTGCAACCGGGTGTTCATCTCCATGAAGAAGAACTCGTCCGGCCGGTCCGCGGAGACGATGAACTCCACCGTGCCCGCGCCGACATAGTTGACGCTGCGAGCCGTATTGCACGCCGCCGCACCGATTCTGGCCCGCGTCGCGGCGTCCAGCAGCGGTGAGGGCGCTTCCTCGATCACCTTCTGATGCCTGCGCTGCAAACTGCATTCGCGTTCACCCAGGTGCAGGACGTTGCCGAACTGATCGGCCAGCACCTGCACCTCGATATGCCGGGGCCGGATGACGAACCGCTCCAGGAACAGCGTGTCGTCGCCGAACGCGGCCGCTGCCTCCCGGCGCGCGCTGATCAGCGCGGCGGGTAGCCCCGCCGGCTCCTCGACCAGGCGCATGCCTTTGCCGCCGCCGCCCGCGGACGGCTTGACCAGCACCGGGTAACCGATTTCGGCGGCCGCCGCGATCAATTCGTCATCGGTCAAACCGGGCCGGGCGATGCCGGGCACCACGGGCACATCGAACGCGGCGACGGTGTTCTTCGCGGCGATCTTGTCACCCATGATCTCGATCGCCCGCGCGGGCGGACCGAGGAACACGATGCCCGCATCGGCCAGCGCGGCGGCGAAAGCGGCGTTCTCGGAAAGGAACCCGTAGCCCGGGTGCACGGCTTGCGCACCGGTGCGCACCGCCGCGGCGACGACTTTGTCGATGGCCAGGTAGCTCTCGCGCGCTGGGGCCGGGCCCAGGCGCACGGCGGTGTCGGCCTCGTGTACGTGGCGGGCGTCGGCGTCGGCGTCGCTGTACACCGCCACCGATCGAATTCCCATGTCCCGCAACGTGCGGATGACGCGGACCGCGATCTCGCCCCGATTGGCGACCAGGACGGTGTCGAAGCCGACCGGACCCCGGGCGGGGTGGCCGGCGGAACTCGCGGAGTCGGCGGGGTGGGTAAGGATTGCTTTGTTCAGCATGTCGCTCACATCCGGAAGACGCCGTAGGAAACGGGTTCGAGCGGCGCTTGCGCGCAGACCGAAAGGGCAAGTCCGAGCACGGTTCTGGTGTCGGCGGGATCGATTACGCCGTCGTCCCAGAGCCGGGCGGTGGAGTAGTACGGGTTGCCCTGACGTTCGTACTGGTCGCGGATCGGCGCTTTGAACGCCTCCTCGTCCTCGGCGGACCAGGGCTGTCCGTTCGCGTCGAGCTGGTCGCCGCGCACGGTCGACAGCACCGAGGCCGCCTGCTCGCCGCCCATCACCGAGATGCGCGCGTTCGGCCACATCCACAGGAAGCGCGGCGAATACGCGCGCCCGCACATGGAGTAGTTGCCCGCGCCGTAGGAGCCGCCGATCACCACGGTCAGCTTCGGCACCCGGGCACACGCGACGGCGGTCACCATCTTCGCGCCGTGCTTGGCGATACCGCCCGCTTCGTAGTCGCGGCCGACCATGAAACCGGTGATGTTCTGCAGGAACAACAGCGGAGTCTTGCGCTTGTCGCACAGTTCGATGAAATGCGCGCCCTTCTGGGCGGATTCGCCGAACAGCACGCCGTTGTTGGCGATGATGCCGACGGGGTGCCCGTGGACGCGGGCGAAGCCGGTGACCAGGGTCTTGCCGTACTCGGCCTTGAACTCGTGGAAACCGGTGGCGCCGTCCACGATTCGATCGATGACCGCGCGCACGTCATAGGGGGTGCGGAGATCGGCCGGTACGACGTCGTAGAGCTCCGACTCCGGCGCGGCGGGCGCGGTGCTGGGCAGAATGTCCCACGGGCTCGCCGGTCGAGGTCCGAGCGTGGCCACGATCCGGCGCACGATCCGGAGCGCGTCCTGATCGTCCTCCGCCAGGTGATCGGTGACTCCCGAAGTGCGGGAGTGCAATTCGCCGCCGCCGAGCTCCTCGGCGGTGACGACCTCACCGGTCGCGGCCTTCACCAGCGGCGGGCCGCCGAGGAAGATCGTGCCCTGGTTGCGCACGATCACCGCCTCATCGCTCATCGCGGGGACATACGCGCCGCCGGCGGTGCACGAGCCGAGCACCGCCGCGATCTGCGGTATGCCCTGGGCGCTCATGGTCGCCTGGTTGTAGAAGATGCGGCCGAAGTGCTCGCGGTCCGGGAACACCTCGTCCTGGCGGGGCAGGAACGCGCCGCCGGAGTCGACCAGGTAGAGACACGGCAGCTGGTTCTGCAGCGCGACTTCCTGGGCGCGCAGATGCTTCTTGACCGTCATCGGGTAGTAGGTGCCGCCCTTGACCGTCGCGTCGTTCGCGACGATCACGCACTCGCGGCCCGAGACGCGCCCGATGCCGGTGATGATGCCCGCGCCCGGGCACTCGTCGTCGTACATGCCCGTGGCCGCCAGCGGGGACAGCTCCAGGAACGGGCTGCCCGGGTCGAGCAGCTGGTCCACCCGCTGCCGGGGGAGCAGCTTGCCGCGCGCGATATGCCGCTCGCGGGCCTTGGCCGGGCCGCCGAGCGCGGCAGCGGCCAGCCGCTCGCGCAGGTCGCCGGTCAGCGCCTCGAAGGCGCTGCGGTTCCCCTGTTGAGTAACCACCATCACGGAAGTCCTGTCGGTCAGTTAGTCGCCGATAACTGGAATTCAGGTTAATCTTGATTAACCGAGTTGTCCAGGACGGTCTAGAGGAGTGCCAGTGGCCAGCGCTGAATCCGTCGCGCCCACCCGTCGCGAACAGTTGAAGGCACAGCGTCGGGGGCAACTGCTGGAAGCGGGCGCCCGGTTGATCGCCGAGCGCGGCTTCCTCGGTATGCGCCTGGACGACCTGGGTGCGGCCGTCGGGATCAGCGGTCCGGCGGTCTACCGGCATTTCCCGAACAAAGAGGCGCTGCTGGTCGAACTCCTCGTCGGGGTCAGCCGGCGGTTGTACGACGGAGGCAACGCTGTGGTGGCCGACGCCGCCACGCCACGGGACGCCCTGAGCGCACTGGTCGACTTCCACCTGGACTTCGCGCTCGGAGACCCCGAACTCATCCGCATCCAGGACCGCGACCTGGAGAACGTGCCGGTCGCCTCGCGTCGGGAACTGCGCCGCACACAGCGCCGATACGTCGAGATCTGGGTGGGCGTGCTGCGGCAACTGCACCCAGATCTCCCGGAGGAGACGGCGCGGGTGCAGGCCCACGCCGCCTTCGGCCTGATGAACTCGACACCGCACAGCGCGTCCCGGGCCACCGCCACCCGCGCCCGGCCGATCCTGCGGCAGATGGTGCTGGCGGCGCTGGACCCGCGGGACGACAGCTGAGAACCCGTGGGACGGGTGAGCGGGCGCCCCTCATACGCCCGCTCACCGTTCATCGAGCGCTCCAGCCTCCGTCCATGGTGTAGGACGCCCCGGTGACCATGCCCGCCTCCGGCGCCGCAAGCCAGCCGACCAGGGACGCGACCTCCTCCGGTTCGACCAGCCGCTTGATCGCGCTCTCGGTGAGCATGATCTTCTCGATCACCTCTTGCTCCGGAATCCCGTGGGTGCGAGCTTGATCGGCTATCTGCTTGTCCACCAACGGGGTTCGCACGTATCCGGGATTGACGCAATTGCTGGTCACCCCGTGCGGGCCACCTTCGAGCGCCGTCACCTTCGACAGCCCCTCCAGCGCGTGCTTGGCCGTCACATAGGCCGCCTTGTAGGCGGAGGCGCGCAGGCCGTGCACCGAGGAGATATTGACGATCCGGCCGAATCCCGCCCGATACATGTGCGGTAGCGACGCGCGGATGAGCAGGAACGGAGCCTCCACCATGAGGGTGAGCAGGTGGCGGAACTGGTCGGGCGGGAAGTCCTCGATCGGTGCGATGCGCTGCACCCCGGCGTTGTTCACCAGGATGTCGACCTCGAGCCGGAGGTCTTCCAGCGCGCCGACGTCGAGCAGGTCTACCGCCCAGGCCTTTCCGCCCAGCTCGTGTGCGAGTTCCTTCGCGCCGGTCTCGTCCACGTCGGCGAGGGTGACGGTGGCGCCGCGGGCGGCGAGCAGCCGGGCGCAGGCCGCGCCGATGCCGCTCGCACCGCCGGTCACCAGCGCGGATTTGCCTGCCAGTTCGCTCATTTGGCCACCACGGGCGCCGCGACCAGTGCCCGGTCCGCTTCGTCGACGCTGGCGAGATCCAAACCCTTTGTCTCCCGGGCGAAGAGCACCGCGACGGCGGTGACGGCGGCCGCCCCGGCGAGGTACCAGGCGATCGGCACCGCGGAGTCGAAGGTGTTCAGCAGCCGTACCGCGATGATCGGCGCGAGCGAACCCGCCACGATCGAGGTCACCTGATATCCCAGGGACACACCGGAATAGCGCATCCGGGTCGGGAACATCTCGGCCATGATGGCGGGCTGGGCGGCATACATCAGGGCGTGGAACACCAGGCCGATGATGATCGCCGACATGATGACCGCGTTGTGCCCGCTGTCCATCATCGGGAAGGCGAAGAAGCCCCAGGTGCCGCCCGTGATCGCCCCCGCGAGGTACACCGGCCGGCGGCCGAATCGGTCACTGAGATAGCCCGCGGCCGGGATCGCGAAGAAGTGCACCGCGTGCGCGGCGAGCAGCCACCACAGGATCACCTTGGTGTCGGTGCCGACGTGGACCTTCAGATAGGTGATGGTGAAGGTGACCACCAGGTAGTACAGGATGTTCTCGCCGAAACGCAGGCCCATCGCGGTGAAAACGCCACGGGGATAACGCTTCATGACCTCCACCACGCTGAACGAGGTGGCCTTGATCTGTTCCATCTCCTGCTGTGCCGCGACGAAGATCGGGGCGTCGGTGACCTTGGTGCGGATGTAATAGCCGACCAGGACCACCACCGCCGACAGCCAGAAGGCCACCCGCCAGCCCCAGCTCAGGAACGCGGCGTCGGAGAGCGTCGAGGTCAGCGTCAGCAGTGCGAGGGTGGCGAGCAGATTGCCCACGGGCACACCGGCTTGCGGCCAGCTCGCCCAGAAGCCGCGCCGGGCGCTCGGGCTGTGCTCGGCGACGAGCAGGACCGCACCGCCCCATTCGCCGCCCACCGCGAAGCCCTGGATGAAGCGCAGGGCGACCAGCAGGGCCGGCGCCCAATAGCCGATCTGAGCGAAGGTCGGCAGACAGCCCATCAGGAACGTCGCCGCGCCGACCAGCACCAGACTGAACTGCAGCAGCTTCTTGCGGCCGTACTTGTCGCCGAAGTGCCCGAACACGATGCCGCCCAGCGGGCGCGCCGCGAAACCCACCGCGTAGGTGACGAAGGCGGCCAGGATCGCGTCCAGTTCGCTGGTGCCCTGGGCGAAGAACACCTTGCTGAACACCAGCGTCGCCGCGGTGCCGTAGAGGAAGAACTCGTACCACTCGACGACCGTGCCCGCCATCGAGGCGGCGACCACGCGTCTGAGTCCGGAGGGGGCATCATCCGGATCGCCGCCGGTCGGCCGCACGGGATTGCGCACGCTCATCGAACATCTCCTAACGCTCGGACCCAGCCCTCGGTGTTCCCGTTGTGATGGGCCCCACAATTTCTAGCTGGCCTGAGTATTCGTGCAGATCCGCGTCGGACGCAATGGCCAAATCCGCACGGGCAGTCTGCAAAGATGCAGATATGAACTCCGGCCGACCCAGTGCCGACGACCTGTTGATCCTGCTCGCGGTGGGCCGGACCGGCCGGTTCGTCTCGGCCGCCGACGAGCTGGGCCTGAACCACACCACGATCTCCCGGCGCATCGCGGCGCTCGAGGAAACGCTCGGCGGACGGGTGCTGACTCGGGTCACCGGTGGCTGGGAGCTCACCGAACTCGGCCGGGAAGCGCTGGTCGCCGCGGAGGCGGTGGAAGCCGCCGTGCGCTCCCTGACCGCCGATGCCACCGGCACCCGGGTGCTGGAGGGCGTCGTCCGGATCTCGGCCACCGACGGTTTCAGCGCCTACCTCGCCGCGCCCGCCATCGCGGGCGTGCAGCGCCAGCACCCCGGCATCTCCGTCGAAATCGTCACCGCCACCAGGCGCGCCTCCCAGCAGCGCTCCGGGGTCGACCTCGAGGTCGTGGTCGGCGAGCCACAGGTATTGCGCGCCAAGGCGATTCGATTGGGCGACTACTGTCTCGGCCTGTACGCCGCGCGTGATTACCTGCGTGAGTACGGAACTCCGGCCGCGATGGCGGACCTGACGCGGTATCCGCTGGTCTACTTCATCGACTCCATGCTCCAGGTCGACGACCTCGACGTGGCCGCCAACTTCGCCACGGCCATGCGCGAATCCATCACCTCCACCAATGTTTTCGTGCATGTGGAGGCCACCCGGGCCGCGGCCGGACTGGGCTTGCTGCCCTGCTTCATGGCCGATCGGCACCCCGACCTCGTCCGAGTCCTGCGGGACCAGGTCTCGGTCCGCCTCGCCTACTGGCTCGTCACCCGCACCGAAACTCTGCGCCGACCGGAGGTGTCCGCGGTCGTGGACGCCCTCTGCGCGCAGGTCCGCAGTCAGCGGGCGGCACTGCTGGGCTCGGCCGGCGGAACCGGTTCCACCGAGGTATAGCCTGGCGCAGTTGACTGCCTCGTGAGGAATCGCTGTGAAATACGTGCCCCGCATCGCTCTCTTTCTGGCGATCCCCGCCCTGCTGTTCCTGTTGCCGTGGTGGACGCTGGTCGGCGCGACCAGTTCCGGCACGGTGTTCTGGGCCGGGACGGCGCTGTTCCTCGCCGGCTATGTGTGCCTGCCCGCGTCGATGTTCCTCGGCCACGGGCCCGCGCAGTCGGACACGGCGTCCATCATCGGCGACACCTTGCTCGGTGTGCTGTGGGTGCTGTTCAGCTGGTCACTGCTCGGCACCATCGCCGGATTCGGATTGGCGGTGGCCGGGGTGGACGATCCGGTGCGCTCGCGGATCGTCGCGGCCGGTGTACTGGCGATCAGTGCCGCGCTGGTCGCCTACGGCATCTATGAGGCGCGGCGGGTGCCCCGGGTGCGGACGCTGGAGGTGCCGATCCGCGGTCTCGGAGCGGGGCTGGACGGGCTGCGTCTGGTGGTCATCACCGACACCCACTTCGCCGCACTGAACCGGTTGCGCTGGTCGGAGCGGGTGGTCGAGGTCGTGAACTCCCTGGAACCCGATATCGCTTGTCACGCGGGTGATCTCGCCGACGGCTCGGTCGCGAAGCGGCATCCGCAAGTGGATCCGCTCGGCAAGGTCGAGGCACCGCTGGGCCGCTTCTACATCACCGGCAATCACGAGTATTTCGGTGACGCCCAGGGCTGGATCGACCACATGGCGTCCATCGGCTGGCAGCCCATGCACAATCAGCACGAGACCCTCACCCGCGGCGGCGACCGGCTGGTGCTCGCCGGTGTCGACGATCCGACCGGTGTCGGGCTGCCCGGCCACGGTCCCGATCTCCCGGCCGCGCTCGTGGGTGCCGAACCCGGCGTGCCGGTCGTCCTGCTCGCCCACCAGCCCCGGCAGATCGCCGAGTCCGTCGCGGCCGGTGTGGCGCTGCAGATCTCCGGACATACGCACGGCGGCCAGATCTGGCCGTTCCACTATCTGGTCCGGCTGGAGCAGCCGGTCGTCGCGGGCCTGTCCCGGCACGGCGATACCCAGCTCTACACGAGCCGGGGCACCGGGTTCTGGGGTCCGCAGTTGCGGGTATTCGCACCGAGCGAGATCACGGTCTTGGTGCTGCGCACCGCCTAGTCTCGCGCTCACTCCGCGAGATACGCACCTCGATCTCGGGTTTCAGGCGGCGCGGGTAGGGGTGAGGACGCCGTCGGTCATGGCATAGACCGAGGTCATCCGGTGCAGATGGGCGCGGTCGTGGGTGACCAGCAGAGTTGCCGCGTGCCGCGTGCGGGCCACGTCGAGGATGAGATCGATGATGGCGGCGCCGCGCTCGGTGTCGAGTGCGCTGGTGGGTTCGTCGATGACGAGCAGGGCGGGATCGTGCATCAGGGCGCGGGCGATATCGACGCGCTGCCGTTGGCCACCGGAGAGTTGGGCCGGGCGCTTGGCGTGCTGGCCGTCCAAGCCGACGGCGGCGAGCAGATCCATTGCCTTGGCGCGGGTTTCGCGGCGCTGCTCGGCGGAGGTGAACCAGCGCTGGCCGAGGTGGGACATGACCTCGAGTTGTTCGACGGCCGTGAGCGCCGGAATCAGGTTCGGTTGCTGGAAGACGATGCCGATGGCGGAGCGGCGGAGGGCGGCGGCTTCGCGAGGGCTCAAGTGGGCGAGATCTACTGTGGTGCCCTGAGTTTCGAGGCGTATGCGGCCGGATTCGGGGCGGATCAGCGTGGAGACGGCGGCAAGCAGACTCGACTTGCCGGAGCCCGAAGGGCCGGTGATAGCGGCGATTTCGCCGCCCTGGACGGTCAGGTGTACCCGGTCCAGCGCGGTGCGGCGTTCGGCCCCGTCGGGGAAGGTGAGGGTGACGTCTTCGACGGTGAGGGCAGTCATGGTGGGCTCCAAGGAATTAGCGGGCCGTGCCGAGGGCGGTCAGCGGGTCGGTCGTGAAGAGGAACCGCAGGGCGAACGCCGCACCGAACAGGCCCAGGACGACGAGGGCGGCGGCCGGTAGCAGGGTGGTGGCCGGGCTCAGCACGAAAGGCAGCGCATCACCCACGAAAGTTGCTGCGACAACCGTGATTCCGATCCCCACGGTGACGCCCGCCACGAGCACGATCGCGGCTTGCGCGAGGGCGTCGCGGACCAGCGAACCGGTGGTCGCGCCCAGCGCTTTCAACGTCGCGATGTCCGGGGTGCGCTGCACGGTCCACACCGTGAAGAACGCGCCGATCACCAAGGCGGAAATGGCGAACAGCAGCACCGTCATCACTGTGAGCGAACCGTTTTCGGCTTCGTAGGAGGCCAGCGCGGACAGTGCTCCGGACACGGTGGTCGTGGTGGTGTGCGCGGCGGCGTTGACCGCGTCCAGGTCGGTGCCGCCGGTAACGGCGAGGACGGTCGCCGCCCCGCCGCGTGGGCTCACCGACTGCCAATCCGCAGGGGTCATCCAGACCACGGGGCTATGGCTGTACCAGTCGTCGCCGGTTACGGCGGCCACGGTGAAGGTCGCTCCGCCGAGGCCGACGGTGTCGCCCGCGGCGGCGTGCAGGTCTGCGGCCGCGCCGGTGCTGAGGACCACGTTGCCCGGAGTTGCCGCACGGTTGCCAACTGTGCTGGGCGTGGCGCCGAAGAGGGCGACCTGAGCGGGCGGCGACCCGGCTCGCCCCGCCTCGGCCCGGCTGATCCCCACCGGCTGCACCGAGCCGGTGGATCCGGCGGCCCGCTGCCACTGCTCCACTTGCCGCGGGGTCAGCGCGGACGCGTCGAACGACGGCCCCGCCCCGGTGTCGGCGAACACCAGGCGGTCGGCCGACAGCGACTCGATCGCCGAAATATTCTGGTGCGCGAGCCCGGCGGTGAGTCCGCCCAGAAAGCTCACCAGCAGCGCCACCAGCGTGACAACCGATGCGATCAGGCCGAATCGGCCCCGTGCGGCCCGCAGATCCCGTAGTGCGACGAACATGACTCCACCGTCCCGCGAGACCTGGTCGCGGCCATCGCGCGACGGAATGAACCCGCCCCGCTCGAAGGGCGGCGCGGTGATTACACCTTTCGGTGGATGCCTTCGGAGTAGCCGCACATAAGCTGACAAGGTGCACTCGTCGCCGCTCACCCCAGTCTTCACCGCGCTGCGGCTGGGCCTGCATGTGCTGGTGACGGCGTTGGCGGCGGTGACCGCCGGCCGCGCACTGCTGCCCGAATCCGAGCACCCGATTCCGGTGCTGCTGCTGGTCGCGGCCTTCCTGCTCACCTACTTCGCGGGATCGAGGGTCGGCCGCCGGCCGGGTGGGATCCTGGCCTGGCTCGGACTGCTCACCATCCTGTGGCTGTGCCTGGTGCCGCTCGCCCCGGACGCGGGATACCTGGCGTTCGGCCTGTTCTTCCTCTATCTGCATCTGCTGCCGCGCCCGTGGAGTCTGCTCGCGGTGCTGGCGGCGACCGGGGTCGCCGTCGCCGGGTTCGGCTTCCAGCGCGGATGGTCGGTGGGCGGGGTGATCGGGCCGGTCCTGGGCGCGGCCGTGGCCATCGGTATCGGGCTCGGTTACCAGGCGCTGTTCCGGGAGTCGGCCGAACGCCAGCGGCTGATCGACGAATTGCTCAGTACCCGGGCCACTCTCGCGGAGCAGGAACGCAACGCGGGCAAGCTCGCCGAACGAGAACGTCTCGCCCAGGAGATCCACGACACGGTCGCCCAGGGGCTCAGCAGTATCCAGCTGCTGCTGCATGCCGCCGAGCAGTCGGCTCCGGAACACCCCGCGCTGCAACAGATTCGGCTCGCCCGCGAGACCGCGGCGGAGAATCTGTCCGAAACCCGGCGGCTGATAGCCGAACTGGCGCCCGCCGCCCTGGACGGGCAATCGCTGGCGCAGGCGCTGGAGCGGATCTGCCGGCGAGCCGAGGCGGTGACGGCACAGCTCGCGGTCGAGGGCATGCCCGAGCGGCTGCCGATGCCGGTCGAGGCCGCGCTGGTGCGCATAGCCCAGGGCGCGGTGTCCAACGTCGTCCAGCACGCGCGCGCTGACCGGATGCGCCTCACCCTCACCTATTCCGGCGACGAGGTACTGCTCGACGTGGTCGACAACGGTGTGGGTATCGAGCCCGCGGTGCTCGAGCACGCGCCCTCGGGTTCCTTCGGTCTGGCGGCGATGCGATCCCGGGTGGAACAGCAAGGCGGCACCTTCGCGGTCGAGTCCGAGCCGGGCCACACCGCGGTCACCGTGTCGTTCCCGTTGGATTCGGAGCGCGCATGATCCGCCTGCTGCTCGCCGACGACCACGCCATCGTGCGGGCCGGTCTGCGCGCGCTGCTGGCAGGCGGCGGCGACATCATCGTGGTCGGCGACGCGCCCACCGCCGAGGCGGCCGTCGCCTTCTGCGCCACGACGCCCGTCGACCTGGTGCTGATGGACCTGAGCTTCGGACCGGGCCGCTCCGGCGTCGACGCCACCACCGAACTGCGCGCCCTCCCGCAGCCGCCGAATGTCCTGGTGGTCACCAATTACGACACCGACGCCGACATCCTCGGCGCCATCGAGGCGGGGGCCTGCGGCTACATCCTGAAAGACACCCCGCCGCCGGAACTCCTCGCCGCGGTCCGCTCTGCGGCGGCGGGGGAGAGCGTGTTGTCCCCGGCGGTCGCGTCGAAGCTGATGACCCGCGTACGCCGAGCCGATACCACCCTCAGTCCGCGCGAAATCGAGGTGCTGCGCCTGGTCGCCGACGGACAATCCAACCGCGAGATCGCCAAGGAACTGTTCCTGAGCGAAACGACCGTCAAATCGCACCTGGTGCACATCTACGCGAAACTCGGTGTCCGCTCGCGCACGTCGGCGGTGGCTCGGGCCCGCGAGCAGGGCGCGATCTGAACTACAACGGGCGCAGCACGATGAGGCCCGGCACGGTGCGCGCGTAGTCGAAGAACGGGGAGTCGACGACCTTGTTGTGCTGAGCGAGCGAGGACGCGTTGCGGAACACCGGGCCGTTCGGCGTCATGACGAAGATGCCGACATGGGTGACGTCCAGACCGGCCTGGTCGGTGTACGCGCCGATGTAGTCGCCGGTGCGCAGCTGCGCGGCGACGGCGTCGTCCACCGCGCTGCTCGGGATGTAGGTCATCGGCCGATCGACCACCGGCACGCCCGGAAGGTATTGCCCGCCATCGGCTTTCGCGTTCAGCCGCTTGGTCACCGGGACCGCCGCGGGGCTCAGCGCGCCGGTGATGTCGGTGGCGGCGATCCGCGGCGTCGCCGCCCAATCGGTGAAGAAGTGCTTCCGCAGCCGGAAGTCGACCCGGCCGCCGGCATAGCGGGTTTCGATGAGGTTCGAGGTGAACTCCGCGCGGGTGGCCGACCTGCTGAGCGCTTCCACGTAATCGAGGTAGGTGAAGCAATCCACCCGCCGGAAGTCGACCACCAGCTCCTCGGGCTGCGACGCCGAGCCGATCAGCATGTTCGCCCCGTACGGCGTGCCGAGGAATCTGCTCGACAACGCCTCGATCAGCGCGCCCCTGTCACGCGGTTGCCCGGCCCGGACCGCCAGCAGCTCATCGATCTTCCGAGCGGTCACGTCATCGACCGCCGGGGTGGCGTGCGCCGACGGCGCCGCCAGGACGAGCGCCGTCACGATGAGCAATATTCGGGCGAGAATCCGCAAAACGCCTCCAGCAGGTTGGTGCACGGCCGAC
Source organism: Nocardia goodfellowii (assembly GCF_017875645.1). Lineage (NCBI taxonomy): Bacteria > Bacillati > Actinomycetota > Actinomycetes > Mycobacteriales > Nocardiaceae > Nocardia > Nocardia goodfellowii. Next base: position 2,127,511 of record NZ_JAGGMR010000001.1, read on the forward strand.
ACCCACGGTAGCCCGTAACCTCAGCCGCATGGCCTCCCTCTCCGATCCGAAGGTGCGCGACTTCCTCGCGCACGCCACCCGCACCGGCAAAGTCGCCTTCGTCGCCTCCGACGGCCGCCCGATCGTGACGCCGGTGTGGTTCATCGTCGAAGACGACACCATCGTCTTCAACACCGGCAAGACGACCGCCAAGGGCAAGGCCTTCGCCCGCGACAATCGCATCGCCCTCTGTGTCGATCTGGAAGAACCGCCGTACGGTTCCGTCCAGATCCAGGGCACCGTCACGCTGTCCGAGGACCCGGCGGAACTCCTGCGCACCGCCACCGAGATCGCCGGCCGCTACATGGGCGCCGACCGCGCCGAGGAGTTCGGCAAACGTAACGGTGTTCCCGGCGAACTCGTGGTCCGTCTGCACCCGACGAAGGTCATCGCCGCCTTCGACGCGACCGCCTAGCCGCTCGGGAAACCCGGATAAGCCCGCCCCCGGATACGTTCGCCGGGCTGCATAGACTGCCCGCATGACCGTGCACTTCATCGGGGCCGGGCCGGGCGCCGCGGACCTGCTGACCGTGCGAGCGGTCGAGCTGCTGCGTACCTCGCCGGTCTGCCTGTACGCGGGCACCTACCTGGATCCCGAGGTGCTCGCGCACTGCGCTCCCGGCACCGAGTTGATCGATACCCAGCACCTGGACCTCGATGAGATCATCGAGCACCTGGTGCACGCGCACGGCCGCGGCATGGACGTGGCCCGGCTCTGTTCGGGTGATCCGTCGATCTACTCCGCGCTGACCGAACAGGCCCGTCGCCTCGACGCCCATGACATCCCCTGGGATGTCACGCCCGGCGTCCCTGCCTACGCCGCCGCGGCGGCGGCGCTCGGCACCGAACTGACGGTCCCGGAACTCGTGCAGTCGGTCGTCCTGACCCGGACCCAGGCCCGCTCCACCGCGATGCCCTCGACCGAAGCGCTCGCGAACTTCGCCCACACCGGCGCGACCCTGGTTCTGCACCTGGCCATCACCCGGATCCGGACCCTCGCCGCCGAACTGGTCGCCGACTACGGCCCCGACTGCCCGGTCGCCGTCGTCTACCGCGCCAGCCAGCCGGAGCAGATGATCCTGCGCGGTACCCTCGCCGACATCGCCGATCAGGTCGAGGCGGCCGGTCTCCGCCAGGCCGCCGTCATTGTGGTGGGCCGAGCTCTGACTCCGGCCCTGGCCTGCGCCCAGTCCCATTTGTACGACCCGGGCCGGAACCGTTCCGCCGCCCGCTGATTCGCTCAGAAGAAGGAAAGGACCGCGGCGTCGAACTCGTCGGTCGCCGGGATGGTGACCGGCGGACGGTAGTCGCTGCCCCGCACGTGCTGCACAAAGGTCTCCGGAAATGCCAGCCGGTAATGGGTGAGGTAGTGGATCGAGTCCACCCGCCAGATCCACCGGCCATCCGAGATCAGCGAGGGCCCGCCGGGGATCACCGTGCTGTTGTCCACGAGATCCACCACGTCCTCGAGCACGTCGAAAACCGGTGTGCCCGCGCGCATATACCCCAGGATCTGCTGCTGATCCGTCAGCGCGCGCACCGCCTGCGACTCGCGCAGCGAGGGCAGATGCTCCTTCCCCTGATACATCTCCCGGTAGATCCCTACCGTCCCCAACCCGGCCATCACCACAATCCCCTCCATCGACCGATCTTGTGCGCCCCCGAGGCTAGCGCTGCCCTCGGCCGGACGCCAGCGTGCAAAGTTCGTCCACCGACCACTGATCGTCGGCGTGTGCACCGTGTTTCGAGGCCACGACGCGGCCGTCGGGTGCGATCAGAAAATCCGCGGGCAGACCGAGTCGTCCGCCTTCGGGTTCGCTCGGCGGCGCGATCTCCCGCTTGCGCGCGACCGCGGCGAGGGTGTGCACTACGCCGCGGAGGATGGCGGGCCAGGCGCGGGGGTCGAGCAGGGCGCGGCGACCGGACTCGACGCCGAACTCCCGATACAGCGCCCGGTCCGGGTCGGCGATGAAGTCGAGCGGGAAGTCGTCGGTGTACTTGCGCAATTCCGCTGCGCTGGAATGGAATACGACGACCTCACGGATGTTCGCGGCGGTGATCTCCGCGTGCCGGTTGACGATCGAGCGCAGGTGCAGGTTGCATACCGGGCAGCCCGCGAAGCGCCGGAACTGCAGGTGCACAAGGCAATCCGGATCGGGGATGGATACCTGTACGCCGGTGACGGTGGTCAGTGCGCGGCGGGACACGGTGGTGGGCAGGGACATGGGAAGCCTTTCGACGAATGTTAGGTGTACGACGTACGCCTACAACCAGTATGCGCGTACCTTGTACGCTGTCAACCCATGCCCCGCCCCCGCTCGCTGACCACCGCCGACCTGGCTACGGCGGCCCTGGCCGTGCTCGACCGCGAAGGCCTGCCCGGCTTGACCATGCGCGCGGTCGCCAAGGAACTGCGCGTCGCCACCATGGCGCTGTATCGCTATGTCCCCGACCGGGATCGGCTCGAGGTCCTGGTGGTCGACCAGGTCCTCGGCGGCGTCGACCTGTCCGTCCCGCCCGGCGACTGGCGTGACCGGCTGCGGACGCTGCTGGACCGGATGCGCGTCGCCGTCTCCGCGCATCCGGCGGTGGTCCCGCTGGTCATGCGCCACCGGCAATCCGCCCTGGCGACCCTGCACCTCATCGAAGCCATGCTCGGGGTCCTCGCCACCGCCGGCTTCACCGGACGCGACCGAGTCCTGGCTCAGCGCACCGTGATCGCCTATCTACTCGGTTTTCTGCAGAACGAGCACTACGCGGCCCTGAGCGGCCCCGGCACCGCCGCCATGGCGGAGCTCGTGGCCGCCGACTACCCGTATCTCACCGAGACCGCTGCCCAGGCCCGCCGGCTCACCGCCACCGAGGAGTTCCACGGCGGCCTGGACATCGTGCTGCGCGGCCTCACCCCGCCGAGCGGCTAGTTCACGCGAGCGGAATGGTGGCGGCCATGGCGTGCGCGCCCGCGTCGTTGAGGTGCATGCCGTCACCGGAATCGAACTCGGGCCGGATGAAGTCCGGGCGCGCGGGGTCGGCGACGGCGGCGGCCACATCGAAGATCGCGTCGAAAACATCGGTGGCGCGTAGCCATTCGTTGACGGCCCGGCGGGTGGGCAGGGATTCCTCGATCGGCAGACCCGGATATACGCACCCGGCGTAGGGCCCGATGGTGGCGGCGTGGATGGTCAGGCCCGCCGCGTGCGCGCGCTCGGCCAGCTCGGTGAATCCGGCGATCAGCTCGGCCGCCGTGGCGGAGGGCTGGCCGGCCATGCCGCCGAGAATCAGGTCGTTGATGCCGAAATTGACCAGCACCCGGGTGACGCCCGGGACCGCGAGCACGTCGCGATCGAAGCGGGCCAGGCCGGGCTCGCCCACCTCGGTGGTCAGCAGCCGGTTCGCGGCAATGCCCTGATTCACCGCCCACCCGTCGGTGAGGCGTTGGTTGAAATAGTCGACCGAGCGGTGATTCGCGCCGAGGGTGGTGCCCACGCCTTCGAACCAGGAATCGCCGAAGGCGACGATCACCGGGCCGTCGGCGCGGACATCGACACCGGTCACGAAGAACCGTGCCGGAATCTCCTCGATGTCGCTCGGGGCGAGCGCGGCAGTCTCGTTTCCGGTTGTCAGGTAAGCGATTTCGATGGGCTGATGCGAAAAGGTCGCGAGCCCGGTCGGTTCGGGCAGGTAGATGCTCAGCAGTAGATCGGTCCCCGCCGTGACGACCAAGTCGACCGGATCGGAGACCGCCTCCTCGCCCACGGGGATGACCAACCGGTCGGCGCCGTCGAACAGCACCGGCCGATCGGTCTCGGCCACGATCTCCGCGGCGACCTTTCGCTCGGCCACTCGCACCGCGCCGACCACGAGCGGCTCGCGGCCGTAACGGTTGGTCAGCCGCACCCGCAATTGTTCGCCGCCGCCCGCCAGGCGCAGCACCTGGCGCAGTGTCTGGTCGGCGAACGCCCGCGAGTCGGCCAACTTGATCTGTTCGTAGGGGCTGATCACAGCGGACCGGAACCCAGCAACCCAGTTGGACATCGATGCCTCCATTTATTTGACGTGAGGAATATTGCTTAGACAAGTTTCTACCGAGAGATGTTCCTCGTGTCAACTATCCGCGTAGCAATGAGTGCGGTAGGTTGGCGGCATGGACCTCTTCGACGATCCTCGACTGACCGTCGCGGGCCTGCTGTTCGAGGCACAGGACGGTTTGCTGAAGAAGCTGGAGCCCGCATGGAAGGCGGGCGGACTGTCCGGCCTCGACCTGAATGCCCTGCTGCGCCTGAGTCGTTCGCCCGGACGACGGCTGCGCATGACCGATCTGGCACGTCAGACGTCGTTGTCCACCAGTGGCGTCACCCGCCTGGTGGACCGGCTCGAACGCGCCGGACTGCTGCGGCGGGAACTGGATCCAGCTGATCGCCGCAGCTCCTACGCGGTGCTCACCGAGGCCGGCGAACAACGGGTCACCGAAGTGCTGCCCGCCTATATCGCGGCCATCGAGCAGTGGTTCACCGGATTGCTGACCCCCGCGCAGTTGGACGGTTTGACCTCCGCGTTGCGGATCATCCGGGACCGGGTGAATCCGGAGGCGACGGTCCGGACCGATTGAGTTCCTACTTAGGAACGGATCCGTCCTAGGCCGTTCCTAAGCTCGAATCATGAGCAACGAGATCAAGCAATTTCGTATCGACATCCCCCAGCAGCGGCTCGATGATCTGCGCGCTCGGCTCGACCACGTGATCTGGCCCGCGCCGTTGCCGGGAGACGACTGGGACACCGGCGTGCCGACCGCGTGGCTGCGCGACATGGTGGACTACTGGCGCACCGGCTACGACTGGCGCGCCGAGGAGGCCCGGCTCAACGCCTATCCGCAGTTCACCACCGAAATCGACGGGCAGACAATCTATTTCCTGCATGTCCGGTCGAACGAGCCGAACGCGGTGCCGTTGCTGCTGACCCACGGCTGGCCCGGGTCGGTGGTCGAATTCCTGGACCTCATCGGACCTTTGACCGATCCCGCGGCGCACGGGGGCGACCCGGCCGATGCGTTCCACGTGGTGATTCCCGCGCTGCCGGGCTTCGGCTTCTCCAGTCCGGTGCGCGACAACGGCTGGCCGATGAGCCGGATCGCCGCCGCCTGGGCGGAACTGATGGATCGGCTGGGCTACGAGCGCTATGGCGTCCAGGGTGGTGACATCGGGGCCGGCGTCAGCCCGGAAGTGGGCCGCGTCGCGCCCGGCAACGTGATCGGCGTGCATGTCAACGGAAACCTCGGCTTCCCCGAATTGCCGCTGCCCGACGCGGAACTGGCCGCACTCACCGACCTGGAACGCGACCGGGTCAGCCGCATCGAGACGTTCATGAACGAGGAATTCGGTTATATCGCGATCCAATCCACCCGGCCGCAGACGCTCGCCTACGGACTGGTCGACTCGCCGGTCGGGCAGCTCGCCTGGATCATGGACAAGTTCCGGGAGTGGACCCACCCGCGAAATGTGGCCCCCGACAAGATCATCGACCGCGACCGCCTGCTCACAAACGTCATGCTGTACTGGTTGACCGGCACCGCGGGCTCGGCCGCCTTCGTCGGCTACGCGCAGGGCCAGCCCTGGGGTCCGCCCCAGCGGAACTCGGGCATCCCGACCGCCGCCATCGTGTTCGCGCACGACGTCGGCATCCGCCGCTTCGCCGAACGGGAGAACACCATCACCCGCTGGACCGACGTCGACCGTGGCGGCCACTTCGCGGCGCTCGAGCAGCCGCAGCTGCTGCTCGCCGACGTGCGCGAGTTCTTCCGCGATCTGCGCTGATCCGGCGTGTCGGCGCGGGCACAGGCGCACACTCGAAGGGCAGGACAGTGGCCATCAGGAGTAGTAGCCATGACCGAGCCGATGCGGATGACCGACGACCATCGCGAAGAATTCTGGCGGCGTTGTGGATGGGCGCCGGAGCTGCCCGCTGAGCAGCGCCGCGACATCGAGCACCGTTGGGACGACCACTCCATCGATCTGGCGGAGTTGTTCGGCTGGTGAACGTGACCCGTGTCAGGTGAGCTCGCCGGCCGCCTGCCACGAGTTCCGTTCGGCGGTGAAGGCTTCCGCCTGTACTGCCCGAAAGCGGTCGATGGAAGCCGCGTTGTCCGCGAGGAACGCGCGGTAGTCGGCCAGACGGAATTCCCCGTCCTCGGTCTTCACCTCGACATTGCCCGCGGCGAAATCGGCGCGCTTGTCGAGCAACTCGTCCGGTTCGACGGGGTACCAGCGGATGCGATCGAAATATCGCAGCAGCCAAGGGTTTTCCGCCGCGGTGCCGGGCTGCCAGGCGTGGTTCCACACCTGCGTTGTCCGGCCGACGAATTGGTAGCCGCCGGGGCCTTCCATGCCGTAGACGCAGAGGTAGGCGCCGCCGATCCCGACCGCGTTCTCCGGTGTCCAGGTGCGGGCGGGGTTGTACTTCGTGGTGACCAGGCGGTGGCGGGGGTCGGTCGGTGTGGCCACGGGCGCACCGAGATACACGTCGCCGAGGCCCAGCACCAGATACTCGGCGTCGAACACGATGCGGTGGACGTCCGCCACGGTGGCCAATCCGTTCATCCGACGGATGAATTCGATGTTCCACGGACACCAGGGCGCGTCGGCGCGGACACCGTGCATGTAACGCGTGATCGCTTCCCGGGTCGAGGGATCGTCCCAGGACAGCGGCAGATGTACGGTGCGGCTGGGCACGACGAGCTCATCGGCGGCCGGCAGGTGTTGTTCGGCTTCGGCCAGCAGGGCCAGCAGCCGGGGGATCGGAAGAACGTGCGGGTCCACCCGCACCTGCAAGGACCGGATACCCGGCACCATTTCGACGATGCCGCGCACCGCCGCCGCGAGCAGATGCTGGTACAGGGCGTGCACCCGCGCCCGCAGCGCGAGATCCAGTGTCAGCTGACCGTATTCCACCAGCACACCGTCGTCGCCCTGCCGGCGATAGGTGACCCCGATCTCGTCGTCGACGTCGGCGCGGCGCAGCACACCGTCGTCCCCGTCACCGCCCGTGGTCAGCACCAGCGGCAGATTCGCCCGCCTGCGTGCACCCAATTCCCGGATCGAGGCGGCGTTCGCGCTGCGGATCGGCACGAACCGCACCTTGTCGCCGGGGGCGAGTTGACCCAGCTTCCACTTGTCCGCCGCGACAACGGTTACCGGGCAGACGAAACCGCCGAGACTCGGGCCGTCCGGCCCGAGCAGGATGGGTGTGTCGCCGGTGAAGTCCAGCGCGCCGATCGAATACGCGTTGTCGTGGATATTCGACGGATGCAGCCCGGCCTCACCACCGTCGGTGCGCGCCCACTCGGGTTTCGGGCCGATCAAGCGGACGCCGGTACGGTCGGAGTTGAAGTGCACTTCGTAATCGGTGCCGGTGATGGTGTCGAAGTCGGCGCGGGTGAAGAATTCCGGCGCCCCGTGCGGGCCCTCGGTGACCGCCAGTTCCCACCGTGTCGTCAGCACCGGCTGGTCGTCCATCGGCACCGCCGCGGCGATCCGCGCCCGTGGCGCGCCGAGCGGGAGAACGTCACCCGCACGCAGCGCGCCGCCGTGGTCGCCACCGAACTTGCCGAGGGTGAATGTGGCGATACTGCCCAGATATTCGGGCAGCTGGATCCCGCCGGCGATCAGCACGTAGGTTCGCATTCCCGGTCCGCGAATCGCGCCGATATCGAGCACGCCGCCCGCCGGGACTTCGACGGCGCGCCAGAGCTGCACGGGCACACCGTCGATCGTGGCCTCGGCCGGTGCGCCGGTCACACAGATCCAGGCCGGTTCGGTGAACCGTAGTGCGGGGCCCCCGAGTGTGCACTCCAATCCGCCCGCGCCCTCGGCGTTTCCGAGCACCCGATTGCCGAGCCGGAACGACAGGTCGTCCATCGGCCCCGACGGCGGTACCCCGATATGCCAGTAACCGACCCGCCCAGGCCAATCCTGAACCGTGGTGAGCAGGCCGGGCCGCACCACCTCGGCCGTCATCGCGACACCACCATGCGCACGGGCGTGGGGTCGAAACCATTGCAGGGATTGTTGATCTGCGGGCAGTTGGAGACCAGGACGAGCGTGTCGGTCTCCGCGCGCAACGTGACTTTCTTTCCGGGAGCGGACAATCCGTCCACGATGCCGAGGGTGCCGTCCAGTTCCACCGGCACGTTCATGAACCAGTTGATGTTTGACACCAGATCCCGCTTGCCCAGACCGTGTTTCATCGCTTCGATCAGGAAATTCTCGACGCAGGCATGCTGGTGCCGGGTGTGGTGGCCGTAGCGCAGCGTATTGGACTCCTGCGAGCAGGCACCGGCGATGGTGTCGTGGTTGCCGACCTCGTCCGCGATCACCGTCATCAGCGCGGTGCCCGCATCCGTCAGCAGCACACTGCCGGTGGTGAGGAAGATATTGCGCTGCGCGGTGACGGTGGCTTGCGCGCTGTAGCGGTCGGTGTGCTCGGCCGCGTTGTAGAGCAGGCAGTCGACGGCCTGATTGCCGTGCAGGTCGATGATGTCCAAGATCTCGCCCGCACCGACGACGGTGGACCATGGTGCGCAGGCGGGGACGATGTCGTCGAGGACGATCGTGCGGGTGGCGGTCACGCGTGTGCCTCCAGAGTCAGTGCGGTCCAGGCTGATTCGGTGTTCTCGACAGCACGGCGGTATTCCGGGTCGGGGTTGCTCAGCACGGTCAGTTCGTCGGGAGCCGACCAGGCGACGACGTCGAGAGCGGTGGTGGGCCGCTCGTCGAGTGGGTGCGGCGCGTTGGCGACCAGCAGCACTACCGGCAGGTGCAGGAGCAGATCCACCGAGCCGCCGGGTCCAGCGCTACCCGCCGCGACGAGCGTGCCATCGGATTCGACGCGGGCACCACGCAACAGCGACACGGTCGGCCCGATATCCCGCGGCGTCAGACCCTGCTTCGCCCCGGCCAGCCGGAGCTGGTTTCGCCCGGCGGAGGTCGGTCCGCACAGGGCGTCGTGGTGGCCGGACGTGTCGGCGACGATGGTCGCCAGCACCCGGCCCTGATCCGACAGGAGTGGATGTCCGGTCGAAAGATAGGCCTGCCAAGGCACTTTCACGGTGTCGGCGACATTGAGTCGTTCCCACGGAGCGTCGGCGCGGAGCAGCAGCAGGTGCGCGCAGGCCGCACCGTCCGGATCGCTGAACCGGATCCGGGTGCCGCGACCGAGCACCGGATCGGCGTAACCGCCCGGCGGAATGCGCTGGGCCCAGGTGATTGCCGAGGCGCCGATGTCATCCGCGGTGGGCACGACGAAGTCGGCGGCCGCGGCCTGGGCGCGGGCGTGTGCCCGCGCACCCGCGGTCGAGGAGGTGTTCTGGTCGGTCATGGCTGGCTCCCTGTCTGAGGTCATGCGGGCTGTACCGCGGGTTGCGACGCTTGCTCGGTGGAGCCGTCGCCGACGGCGGCCCGCTGCCGGCTGACCCGCAGGTAGATCACGAAACCCACCGCGCCACTGAGGATCACGAACAACGGCGCCGACCAGAGCAGCCACCACCCACCGCCCTGCGGCGTGTAGATCTCCGGCCGCGGCCAGGCCAGATTGATCGCCATCGCGATACCCCACAGCACCGCGCCCACGTTCACCGCGATACCGAAGCGCCCCAGCGAGAACAGGCCTTGCTCGACACCGGCTTCCGGCCACCCGCGCAGCCGCTGCCGCAGCATCGGCGCGGTGACCAGCAGGTAAGCCAGGTAGAACATGACGATGCACACGCTGGCGAGCGTCGCGAAGATCGCCGCGTTACCCAGGTTGATCACCAGCAGCGCGATGCCCGCCGCACCGAAGACGACCGCGGGCAGCATCGGGGTGCCGAACCGCGGGTGCACGGTCGACAGTGCGCGGGCGAAGGGCAGTTTCCCGTCCCGGGCCATGGAGAACATCAGGCGCGATCCCGCAGTCTGGATCGCCAGCGTGCAGACGAACACCGCGACCGCCACCGCGCACAGCAGCACCGTGCCCGCCGGACTGGCCAGCTTGGCGGTGATGACATACGCCAGCCCGCCGGTGGCCAGATTGCCGTCGGTGAGACTCGGTGCGGCCATCAGCGCACCGAGCAGCATCAGCCCGCCGCCCAGGCCCGAGACCGCGAGCGCCGACAGGATGGTGCGCGGCGCGACCTTGCGCGGATTCTTGGTCTCCTCGGCCAATTCGCCGGCGGAGGAGAACCCGAGCATCACGTACGCCGCCATCAGCCCGGAGACCAGGAACGCGGCCAGGTACCCGCCGGGCGCGGCGCCCTGGGTATCGAAGACGACCTGCGGGCCGCGCTCGGCGTCGGCGAAGAACAGCCCGATCACCGCGGCGACACCGACGATTTCGATGGTGACGCCGATGGCGTTGATCCGGGCCATGACGTTCACCCCGAGCACATTGATGAGCGTGGTCAGCACCATCAGGGCACTGCCCAGCAGCACCGCGTTCGCCGCGCCGGAGGTCGAGGTGAGGGCGGGATCACCGCCGAGGACCTGGAATCCGCTCCACACCGCCGGCAACACGACCTGCAACGCGATCGCGGCCGCGGCGGCCGTGACGATCTGCGCGATGATCATGGCCCAGCCCGCGAACCAGCCGACCAGATCACCGGCCAGACGGCGGGACCACTGGTAGATGGATCCGGAAATCGGGTAGTGCGCGGCGAGTTCGGCGAAATTCAAAGCCACCAGGAACTGTCCGGCGAACACCAGCGGCCACGTCCAGAAGAAGGCCGCGCCGCCGAAGGAGTATCCCAGCCCGAAGAACTGGAAGATCGTGGTCAGGATCGAGACGAAGGAGAATCCGGCCGCGAACGAGGCGTAGCGGCCCAGCTTGCGGTGCAGGACCGGCTGATAGCCGAATCCCGCCAGGTCGGCGCTGTCGGCATCGGGTGGGGTCAGTGTCGTGGCCATGGGTTCCTCCGGCGTGTGGCCAATATCTATCGAGTGACAGTTTTGCGTCCGGGATCGTGCTTCCGGTGTCGCGCGTGTATCACTTCCGGGAACGCCGGTAACTTCTGTGTTGCCCCGATTTCTGTCAAATGACAGAAACCTCACCGGGCCGGAGCGGGCGGCGGGGAGCTTGCCGCAGCGGTGCCAGAATGGGCAGGTGACAAACCCCGGTCCCGGCCGTCCCCGGCTCGAGCAACGCGCGCGCCGCGGGCAGACACCTCGCGCGGAGATCCTCGACGCGGCCGGAGAACTGTTCACCACCAAGGGTTATGCGAATACCTCGACCCGGGCAGTGGCCGACGCCGTCGGCATCCGGCAGGCCTCGCTCTATCACCACTTCCGCGCGAAGGACGACATCCTCGACGCGCTGCTCGCCGAAACCATCACCACGCCACTGGAACTCGCGCGTCAATTGAACGAAGCGGCCGTATCCGCGCCCCTCCGGCTCTATGCCCTCGCCTTGTTCGACGTCCGGCAGCTCTGCGCGGCGCGCTGGAATCTCGGTGCGCTGTACCTGCTTCCGGACCTGCGCACCGAGCGCTTCGCGGCGTTCCGGCGGCGTCGTGACGAATTACGCGGGCACTACGAGTCTTTCGCTCTCGACGTACTGTCCGAAGCGGGTCCGGCGGCCGTCCGCGGCGCCGAAGTACTGCCGTTCCGGCTCGTCGAAACGGTGATCAGCATCCGTTCCGACGCGGGCGCCGCCCCGGACTACGCGGAAACCGCGATCCCGGACGCGGCGTTGCGTTTGCTCGGCTGGACCGGCGACCTCGGCGAAATCCGCGGCGCCGCCACCGCACTGCTCGCCGAGTCCTGAGTCAGACGGCGAGGCCGCCCGCGAACGGCATCTCGCGCCAGAGGTCGACAGCCGGGGTGAGGTAGTCCATCAGCACGGGCAACTGCGGCGCGAGCGTGAGGGTGGCGATGATGCGCAGCATGCCCACGGCGTTCACGAAGCCCAGCACATCCTTGCGCAACGGCCTGGTGCCGATGCGCCGCGCCCCACGGTCGTAGGCGGATTCGTGTTCGGGGCCGAGCCCGGCCAGGTCCCACTCGATCGGACCCAGCGTGACCAGCTCGAAGTCGGAATAGAGGTCACCGTCCACGCCGGCGAAGATGTTCGCGGGCGGCGAATCGCCGTGAATCGGCTGTAGGTCGATCCCCGGAAAGGCCGCTTCGAATACCGAGCGGGAACGCACCAAAGGCTCCAGCCGCTGCCACTCCCGCCGGGCGCGGTCCAGGTCGGCGGGGTCGAGCAGATCAGGGCGCTGCTCGAGCAAGGCCAGGCCCTCGGTGACGAACCGCGGATCGGCCGCCGACAGGAATGTCAGCGGACCCGGGTAGTCGCGCAGCGCGGCGTGCAGGTCGGCCACGCTTTCGGCATTAGCCACATAGTCGGGTTCCCGTTCCCGGTCCTCGGCAACGAACTGCCAGAACACCATCGAGAACCCGTCGCGCCGCACAGGTTCTCGCGGCACGAGCGGACTCGGCGGGATCACGGGGGTACCCCGCGCGGCGAGCCACTGCGACACGTCCAGCTCGTCCCGCTGGCGGCGGGCCAGGGAATCGAGACTCTCGCTATGGGGCAGCACGGTCGGGACCCGCACCACGACCGGTGCGGGCGCCAAGTGGACGACGACGGAGAAAACGTCGTGCAACACCGCGGCGTCGGTCACCGTGAGGCCCAGCTCGCGCCCGGCCCCGACAGCCGCGTCCACGGCGGCGGCGGTGCGGCGGGCCAGATCCTGCGGTGTCGCGAAATCGGTCATCGCTCCATCGTTCCAGGCGCGGATCAGCCCTTGCCGCGGCCCGCCTTGAACCCGAAGTCCCAGTTGTACAGCCGCGCGATCTCCATGACACCGGCACCGGGCTGACCGGCGGGCGGCCGGATGAAGGTGCCCTCGCGCCGAACCACCAGCTCCCCGTTCAGGTTCTCGATATGCGCCAGGACCGCGTCGCGCGAATCGTCCTGGCAGCCGTCGAGTGTCATCTCGATCGGGGTGGAGTTCAGCGGATACAGGGTGACCGTGGCGTGCACGCCACGAAAGTCCTTGGCGCCCTCGTAGATCGAGGTGAACACCAGAATCCGGCGGAACTGGCTGGTGAAATCCAGGTTGATGTCGAGATTCTCACCGGTGGCGCTCGCACCGGTGCGGTCGTCCTGATCGAGCCGGATATAGGGCGGACGAGCCAGGTCACCGAAGGAGCGGTCCAGCGCTCGCACCGAACCGATGCGGCCGTCGGCCAGTTCGAAGAAGCAGCACAGGTCGAGGTCGAGCCCGCCGTTGCCGCCGCGCGAACGCCGCCCGAACAGGCCACCGCCCTTGGCGGGCCGGGTGGTGGTCCAGTTCAAGTTGATCCGCATGGTGCCGCCGGTCGCGCCCGACTTGGTCAGCGAGACCGAGGGCGCTTCCTTGGTGAGCGAGATCTTGCTCAGATTCACCGGCGCGCCGCCGACGGGCGGCGGTGGCGCGAAGCCCTGCTGCGGCGGCTGCTGATATTGCGGCTGCGGCGGCTGCTGGTATTGCGGCTGGGGCGGCTGCTGGTATTGCGGCGGCGGGGGCGTGAACGGCTGAGCGGGCGGCGCGAATTGCTGTGGCGGCGGGGCATATTGCGGCGGCGGCGCCGGCTGCTGGGTCGGCGGCGGCGCGAACTGCTGCGGCGGCACGGGCGGCGGGGTGAACTGCGGCGGCGGCGGCGAATACTGCTGTGCCGGTGGCGGAGTGGGTGCGTCGTCGACGGAAATGCCGTATTCCGTGGCCAATCCGGCCAGGCCGGTATCGTAGCCCTGCCCGACCGCGCGGAACTTCCACGCGCCCTGCCGGCGGTACAGCTCACCGAGCACGAACGCCGTCTCGCTGGTGGCCCCGGTGCTGTCGAACCGCGCCACCTCCGCGCCGTTGTTCGCGTCGAGCACCCGGACATACAGGCCGTGGAACTGCCCGAACGTGCCGCCGTCGGACGAAGCCGCGATGACGATGGTCTCGATCTGCGGTTCCACCTGACCGAGGTTCACCCAGAGCTGGTCCAGCACCGTGGGGCCCTGCTGCTTGCCCTCGTGCCGTACCGCGCCGGAGCTGTGCTGCGGCTGGTTGTAGAACACGAAATCGTTGTCCGAGCGGACTTTTCCCCCCGCCAACAGGAGCGCGGAGGCATCCGCGTCCGGAACCCCGGGACCTGACTGCCACCCCAGTTCGATGCGGACCACGGGCATCGGCACCGGAACGTTGGCGCCCTTCATCATCGACACAGCACTCAAACTACTGGACCCCGGCCCCGCCCGTCACCCTATAACCGCGGGACGGCCGCTCACCGGGTCGGCGGCGCGATTTTCCAGTGGGTGCTGAGCGCATCCGCGATCTCCGGCAGCACCGTCACCGGGATCTTCTTGCGCCGCAGCAGCTCCCGAATCTCGTGCACCTGCTCCCGTTTGCGCAGGTCATACGCTCCGGCTATGGGCCCCGCCACCGGCGGGATGGACAACAGCACCAATTCGCCGTGCGGTTCGTCACCCCCGGCGAGATCCAGCGCCAGCGACCAGCGCCCGCGGTCGTCGAGCGTGAACCGCCCGGCGACCACTCGACCCCAGTCGATACTCGACTCGTGCCACGGCACCCGCTCGTAGATGCCGCCGTCGGTCAGCACGATCGCGTCCCGGGCGAACAGCGCCACGAGCACCGCGACCCCGGCCACCACTCCGGCCAGCGCGCCGGTGAACACCCGATACGGCCCGAACACGCCCACGACCAGCAGGCACAGCACCGCCGCCACCGCTATTCCCGCCCCGGTGTACAGCGCGATTCGCTGCCCCGGCACCACACCCGCGCGCACCATCATCGACCTCCTGCGTCAGCGGCTTCACGCTACCGTCTGCCGGGCGGAGGTCAATCCGGTCAGGCTTCGAGCGCGACCGCGGCTTCGCCGGTGTAGACCAGGAATTGCAGGCTCTCCTGGAAGTAGAGCTGCACGTTCTCGGCGTCGTGCGACAGGTAGCCGATGGACAGGTCCTGGCCCAGGTTCAGGTCGAAATCGCCGCCGCGCGTGGTGAGCACGAAGGCGCCGTCGATGGCGGGGGCCCAGATGATCTCGCCCTCGGGGATGAGGCGTTCGATGTGCGTGCGGATCGGGTGGCCGTGATCGGAGGTCTCACTGACCGCGGTGTAGAGATCGGCGCTGAGCAGCACCGAATACGGCCCGTCGACACCGGCCAGCCGCAACGCGGTCAGCGCCTGGGTGACGGCCTCGGGGACCTGCTTCGGATCGGCCGGCACCTTGATCGCCTCGTTGGACGAGCTCGCCCGCACACCGGCGATACCGGCCGCTTCGTAGCCCTCGAAGATCGCGCGATCCTCGGCGAAAGCGATCTTGCGGGCGGCGTCCTTCACCGGGTCCAGGTCGGCGTCCTGCGCGCCGCGCTCGACATTGTTCAGTTCGGTGCGCGACAGCGTGAACGGCACCCGCAGTTCCACCAGCGGCGCGACCACGCGCTGACGTGCCTGCACGCCGGAATCGGGCGCGCTGATCGCCTGGGTGCGGCCCAGGCCGACGGCGTTGTAGTCCTCGCCGTGCGGGCCGGACAAATCCACCACGCGGCGGCCCGCGATGTGGCGCTTGAAGGTACGGCCGGCTTCTTCCTCGATCGCCTTCCATGCCTCGGAGGTGATCGGCGCTAGCTCCCGATGGAGGTTGTTCATGACCTGCTCCTTTTCAATGTGCCGATGCCGAGTGAGCCGCTGCCATTGCTGCGCACGTCCACCTGCTCCGAAGATTCCCGGGATGCTCCCGGAGGGTCGGGCAGGTCTTCGAAGAAGTCGGCGGACGGTGTAAAGAATTGGGTACCCGTGATTGCCGTGGAGAAATCAAGGATGCGGTCGTGGGTCGCGTCCTCGGTGCCGAGGAACATCCGGACCAGCATGGAATCGGTGACGTCGGGGGAGGCCGCGTAGGCGATGTAGTACGTGCCGAACTCGCCCTCCTTGACACTGCCGAAGGGCATGTTGGCACGCAGGATCTTGCGTTCCGCGCCGGTCTCGGGATCGGTGACGGTGTTCACGGCCACATGCGAGTCGGCGGGCTTGTCCTCGTCGGACAGCTCGTAATCCTCGAGCTTGGTGCGGCCGATCACGCGCTCCTGCTCGGCGACCGGCAAGGCGCGCCACGCGGCGAGATCGTGGAGGTATTTCTGCACGGCGACGTAGCTGCCGCCGGCGAATTCGGGGTCCTCGTCCCCGATCAGCGCCGCTGCCTTCGCGAGCGGCCCCTCGGGATTCTCGGTGCCGTCGACGAAGCCGAGCAGATCACGCTGTTCGAAATAGCGGAAGCCGAGGGTCTCGTCGACGATCGTGGCCGCGCCTTCCAGCCGCTGGCCGATCGCCATCGCCAATTCGAAAGCGGCGTCCGGGGTTTCGGACTTGATGTGGAACAGCAGATCGCCCGGGGTGGCGGGGGCCTGATGCTTGGGGCCGAAGTAGCCGGGGAACTCGCGCAGCGCGGCCGGACGCGGGCCGCTGAACAGCCGATCCCACGCCGCCGAGCCGATCGAGGTGACGATGGTGAGCCCGGAACCGGGCACCCGGAAGCCGACCGAACGCTTGAGACCGGCCAGGTCCTCGAGCAGGTCGCGCACAGCCGGCTCGCCGCCCTCGTCGATGGTCACGACCAGGAAAAGCGCGCTCGGTGAGAGTGGATCGAGAATCGGCTGTGGCTCACCCATGGCCACCAGCCTAGTAGCCGCGACCGCGTGCCCCCCGGCTCAGCGTGACCTTACTTGGCCACCGTGAGCAGGAACGCGACGTCCTCGTTGGCCTTGACGCTGTGCCTGGCCTTCGGCACGACCAGCAGGTCGCCGGCCGAACCCTTCCACTCGTTGCTGCCACTGATCAGGGTCAGCGTGCCGCTGAGTACCAGGAGTGTGGCGTCGCCCGCGTTGTCGTGCTCGGCCAGGCTCTGCCCTGCCGACAGGCCGACGACGGTCTGCCGGAGCGAGGCGGCGTGGCCGCCGAAGATCGTTTGCGAACTGCGTCCGCTGGTCGCGGTAGCAGCCAACTTGAGCTGTTGGCGGGCGACCGCTGTCAGCGATTTCTTGTCCATAGCGAGATTGCCTTTCGCATCACTTCATCGGTGCTGGGCTGGCATCAGGAGTATGCCCGACCGGCGTTTGTGGCGGGCGGGGTTTGGGCGGGCGAGTCAGCGGGTGTAGCGCACGATCCGGAACCGCAGCCCGGACGACGATTCTCGCCAAGGCTCCGGCGCCGCTTGCCATTCGGGGCCGATCGCCGGGGCGTAGGCGTCGCCGTCGACTCTGGTGTCCACCTCGGTGACCAGCAGGTCGGTGGCGAGTTCCATAGTCGCACGGTAGATTTCGCCGCCGCCCATCACCCAGACGTCGCCGTCGGCCAGCGCCAGCGCCTCCTCGACGGATCCGGCGCGGTCCGCGCCATCGGCGGACCAGCCGGTCTGCCGGGTCACCACGATATTGCGCCGGCCCGCCAGCGGGCGGTATTTCGCGGGCAGCGAATCCCAGGTGCGCCGGCCCATGATGACCGGATGACCCCAGGTCATGGCCTTGAAGTTGGCCATGTCCTCGGGTAGTCGCCAGGGGATGGTGTTCTCGAACCCGATGACGCCGTCGCGGGCCTGGGCCCAGATCAGGCTGATCTTGCGCGGGTTCACACCGCCACCGGCGCCTTGATCGCCGGATGATGGTGGTAGTCAACGACTTCCACATCCTCGAAGCGGTACTCGAACAGCGACGGCGCCCGGTTCAGGCGCAGCGCCGGGAACGGGTACGGCGGCCTGGTCAGCTGCTCGGTGACCTGCTCGAGGTGGTTGTCGTAGATATGGCAGTCGCCGCCGGTCCAGATGAAGTCGCCGAGTTCCAGCCCCGTCTGCTGGGCCACCATGTGCGTGAGCAACGCGTAGCTGGCGATATTGAACGGCACGCCGAGGAACAGGTCGGCGCTGCGCTGATACAGCTGGCAGGACAGCTTCCCGTCGGCCACATAGAACTGGAAGAACGCGTGGCACGGTGCCAGCGCCATCTGGTCCAGCTCGGCCACGTTCCACGCCGAGACGATGATGCGGCGCGAATCCGGATTGCCGCGCAGCGTCTCGAGGACCTGACTGATCTGGTCGATGTGCCCGCCGTCCGGTGTCGGCCAGGAACGCCACTGCACGCCGTACACCGGGCCGAGTTCGCCGTTCGCGTCCGCCCACTCGTCCCAGATGGTGACGCCGTGCTCGCGCAGCCAACCCACGTTGGAGTCACCGCGCAGGAACCACAGCAACTCGTACACGATCGATTTCACATGCACTTTCTTCGTGGTGACCAGCGGAAACCCTTGCGATAGGTCATAACGCAACTGGTGCCCGAACACACTGCGGGTGCCGGTCCCGGTGCGGTCCGCCTTCGCCGTGCCGGACTCCAGCACCAGCCGGAGCAGATCCTCGTACTGCGTATCGGTCGCCACGGGTGACGAGCTTAGTGTGCGCCTCGCATGGAAAGCTCTCGGCACATGCGCAAGCTCTACGTGATCGGCATCGGTGCGGGCGACCCCGACCAGGTAACCGTGCAGGCCATCAAGGCCATGCGCCAGGTCGAGGTGTTCTTCGTCATCGGCAAGGGCGCGGAGAAGCAGGAACTGCTCGACGTGCGCACCGCGATCCTGTCCGAGCATATGGACCGGCCCTACCGAATCGTGGAGATCCCCGATCCGCCGCGGGAGCGCGCGCCCGCCGATTACCAAGGCGTGGTCGAGGATTGGCACGACCGGCGCGCCGCCCTGCTCCGGGTGGGGTTCGAGGAGGCCGAGGGCGTCGGCGGTCTGCTCGTCTGGGGTGATCCCGCGCTCTACGACAGCACGCTGCGGATGGTCGAGCGGGTGCTGGAGCAGGGCGCGTCCTTCGACTACGAGGTGATCCCCGGGGTGACGAGTGTGCAGGCGCTGGCCGCCCGGCACCGCATGGTGCTGCACCGGATCGGCGAACCGGTGCACATCACCACCGGTCGCCGGTTGCGCGAGGAGGGGCTCGGCGATTCCGCGGTGGTCATGTTGGACGGTGACTGCTCGTTCACCGAGGTGCCCGGCGACGATGTGCACATCTGGTGGGGCGCGTACCTGGGCATGCCCGACGAGGTATTGATCGCGGGTCCGCTGCGCGAGGTCGAGCGGCGGATCGTGGACGTCCGGACGCGGTTGCGCGCCGAAAAGGGCTGGATCATGGACGTCTACCAGCTGCGACGCGGCTGATCAGCCGTTTTTGTCGGTGTCCGCGGGTAGCCTGTGACTCGTGCCTGAACTGCCGGAAGTAGAGGCGTTGGCGCAGTTCCTGCGGGAGCATGCAGTCGGCGCGGTGGTGGGGCGTGTCGATGTGGCGGCCTTGAGCGCGGTGAAAACCTTCGACCCGCCCGTGACAGCGCTGTCCGGGCGAGACGTCACCGGCGCGGCGCGCTGGGGGAAGTTCCTGGGGATGGATTGCGATGGTCTGTGGTTGATCACGCACCTGTCCCACGGCGGCTGGTTGCGCTGGCTCGATGAGCCCAGTCAGACACCGCCGAAGCCGGGCGGCAAGAGCCCGCTCGCGCTGCGGGTGCATTTCTTCGATCCGGAAGGCGCGACACCGGCCTTCGACCTCACCGAGGCGGGAACCAAGAAACGGCTGGCGGTCTACATCGTCGAAGATCCGAAACTGGTCCCCGGGATCGCGCGGCTCGGCCCCGACGCGCTCGAGGTCACCGAAGAGCAGTTCA
Source organism: Nocardia goodfellowii (assembly GCF_017875645.1). Taxonomy (NCBI): domain Bacteria; kingdom Bacillati; phylum Actinomycetota; class Actinomycetes; order Mycobacteriales; family Nocardiaceae; genus Nocardia; species Nocardia goodfellowii. The sequence continues at coordinate 2,147,266 of NZ_JAGGMR010000001.1, forward strand.
CCGAGATCCTGCGTGGCGCTTCACAGCGCATCAAGACGGCCATCGTCGACCAGACACTGCTCGCCGGGATCGGCAACGCCTACTCCGACGAGATACTGCACACCGCCAAGATCTCGCCGTTCGCCAGCACCAAAACCATGCCGGCCCAGAAGATGTCGGAACTCTACGGCGCCATGCGGGAAGTCCTCACCGACGCGGTGCAGCGCTCCGTCGGGCAAGATGCCGCGCGTTTGAAGGGCGAGAAGCGTTCCGGGATGCGCGTGCACGCCCGCACCGGCTCGCCGTGCCCGGTCTGTGGCGACACCGTCCGCGAGGTCTCCTACGCGGAGCGGTCCTTCCAGTACTGCCCCACCTGCCAGACCGGCGGCAAGATTCTCGCCGACCGCCGCATGTCCCGCCTGCTCAAGTGAGCGTCGACGCGCGGATTCCCTGCCAGGCGAGGCGTTTGGCCCGGTCCGGATCATGTTCCAGGCGGGTGGGGTCATCGATGATCAGCGTGGTGCGGCGTTCTTCGGTATAGGCCGGCCAGGACGGCAGCGGGGCTCCGGTGCGGGCGAATTCGAGCCAGTTGTCCTGGAATTGGCGGGTCACCACCTGGAGTCCGTGCCGTCCGCCCGCCGCGGTGAACGCTCGTCCGATCGGGCCGTCCGTGGCGCCGAACACCGGCACCAGATCGGTGGCGTGGGTGGCACCGACCTTCGCCAGCTGGAGCGCGCGCGGCGCGAAATCGTAGCGGTAGGCGTAGGTGGGCGCATGTCTGCTGTGCGTCTCCATGACGGTGACCGACGGCCGCCAGAAAACGTAGTCGCCACCCATCCGCACCGCGACGCTGTTCTGCGGATAGCCGGGATACGCTGCCGTGACACGGGATTCGACATCCTCGCCCGCGCGCGTGAACACGGTGTGCAGGCGTTGCGGATTGGTCGGCAGCCCGTCGGCGAAGCGGGCGAACAGGGTGCCCTCGTCACGGCAGGTGCCGATGATGAGCGGCAGCTGGTGCGCGGTGCCGTCGGTGAACGCGTCGATCGGTGACTGCGGCAGGAAGTCGCCGTCCACGACCGGGGACGCGGCGAACAATCCGGGATGTTCCCGCAATACCTGACTGAGAACGCGGGCGACGGCTTTACGAATGTCGTTGGCGGAGGACTCGGTCAGCGCCCGGACGGCGTCGGTGGGGTCGGCGGGGTCGGCGCCCAACGCGCTCAGGCAGCGCCGGGCGAAGAGGCGGGCGTCGTCGGCGGTCATCGCCCAATCCGCGGGCGGGCTCTGCGCGATACCGCGGTGGAACAGGCCTCCGGCGGCCGGAGTGGCGAACAGCGCGAGAACGGCGTGCGCACCCGCGGATTCACCGAAGACGGTGACGTTGTCCGGATCGCCGCCGAAGGCCGCGATATTGCGCCGCACCCACTCCAATGCGGCGACCTGATCACGCAGGCCCAGATTCGATTCGAAAGGCCGTTCTGGAGTGGAGAATTCGCTGAAGTCGACGTAGCCGAACGCTCCCAGCCGATAGTTGATCGACACCACGATGACATCACCGCGCAGTGCCAACCGCGCACCGGAATACAGGCCCAGCGCCGAGGTGCCCATCAGGTATCCGCCGCCGTGGATGAACACCATGACCGGGCGCGGTGTCGCCGACTCCGCCACCGGCGCGGTGACATTCAGCGTCAGCGAGTCCTCGCTGGTCGGCTGATATTGGCGCGGGCCGATCCGCGCACCCGACCGATGCTGCATGGCGGCGAAGCCGAACTCCGTCGCATCCCGCACCCCGGTCCAGGGCTGCACCGGCCGCGGTGCTCGAAACCGCCACTCGCCCACCGGCGGCGCCGCATACGGCACTGCCCGCCAGCGCAGTACGCGACGGCCCCGCCGACCCCGCACGATCCCATCAGCGGTCTGGATATCGGTCGTTGCCACCATCATTCGATGGTATCGACGCACGCAAGCCGACCCAGACAGAAGTCACCAGATCGTGCTGCACCACAGGGTCGCGAAGGGCCCGATATCGCTGGTGGTGGTTCGGCCGGGCGAGCGCGGCATTCGTCGTTATCCGGTGTAGAGGTCGGAGCGAACGGCCTCCGCATGGTGGGTGCAACGCGCTGTGGCCGCGTGTTCGCTGAGGTCAGCGGCGGCGCGAGTCACAACCGGGGCGTCGACCCGAGAGCGCACGCGCGCGCCCTGATGGGTGGGCACACCGCGCTGGTTGCCGTTCGCTCCACTCGTCACAACCTGGGCGGGGATGTCGGAGCGTACGCGCTCCGGGTACTCCGCTGGTTGCGGGTTCCGTCGAGTTAACTGCGGCAGTCGTCCACTACGGGGCGTGGATGTCGGAGCGCTCGCGCCTCGCGTACTCCGGTGGTTGCGTGTTCGCTGAGGTCAGCGGCGGCACTCGGCGCAGCCGGGGGCGTGGAGGCGAGAGCACCCGCGCGCGCCCTGATGGTGGGCACAGCGCGCTGGTTGCCGTTCGCTCGCGCTAACGGCGGCACTCGTCGCAAAGCGGGCGTGGATGTCGGCGCCTATGCGCTCCGAGTACTCCGCTGGTTGCGGATTCCGTCGGGTCGGCGGCGGCATTCGTCGTGCCGGGCAACGTGCCGCTCGGCATCATCCCGGGCGTGGATTGGAGCGCGCCCGCATGCTGGGCATTCTTCGCTTCAACGGCAGCACTCGTCGCAACCGGGGGCGTAGATGTCGGAGCGTACGCGCCCGCATGCTGGGCATACCTCGCTGAGCATGCAGGCGGGTTCGCCGGGTTGCTCGAGGTCGTTGCGTGGTGGTCCGTGCTTTTCGCTCGGCGAGCGGTCCTGCGAGGGGTGGGCGGTGGTCACTGCGTTTGATCGCCGGTGTCGGCGGGGCCGGTTGGGGTGGCGCCGCCTTCGTCGGACCAGTCGCTGGGGCCGTCGGAGCCCTTGGCGGGATCGCTCTGCACGTCGTCGTCCGCCTGATCGGGGCCGTTATCGGTATCTGTGGTCTTGGGCTCTGAATCGTTCATTACGGCGAACTACCCCGCGCGTCGGGAGGGAAACGGGCCGATTACTGCAGGTATCCCTCGACCTGGCGGGGCGGGTTGATCTGCGCGTCGTCGGGGGAGGCGCCGGCGTCGATCCGCGCGCGGCGCTGCCGCAGCAGATCCCAGCACTGGTCGAGCAATACCTCCAGCTCGGCCAAGCGCTGCCGCTCGGTCACCGGGTCGACCTCGTGGGCCTCCGCTTTGGCGCGCAGTTCGTGCTCCGCGTCGACCAGTTGCTTGATACGAGCCAGGATGTCCTGTTCGGTCATGCCGACCATGCTATGCCCGCCGTCGGCGGTTCGGGCTGGACCACCCGTGTGTCGGCGACCTCACCCCGGGTGTTCGCCGGTGTGTTGACGCGGCGACCCGGGCCAGGCAGTCGGCGGCGATCGGGACCGCGCGGGCGAGGTCGGCCAGGGAGAGTGCGGCGTAGCCGAGGGTGATGCCGAATGTGTGGCGGCCGAGGGCAGGCGGAGGGGACTGAGTGGCGGATTGGGGCACTCGCGGATACGGGTTCTGCTGGGTGGCCAGGTGGTGCCGGGCGAGACCGTCGAGGGCGATACCGCGTGCACGACCTTCGGCGACGGCCTGGTCCTCGGCGGCGGCGGAGGGCAGCGGGACCACCACATGTGATCCGGCGTCGTCACCCAGAACCGGGAGCCCGCGTCGGCGCAACTCGCTGACCAGCAGTTCTCGGCGCGGCGGCAGGGTGCGGCGCAGGCGGCGCAGATGCCGGGCGAGATCGCCGTGCCGGGCCAACTCGGTGAAGACGTGCTGTCCGGCGGGGCTGGGGCCGGAGCCGGTGCGCTCCCGGTAGGCGAGGACTGCCTGCACGATGCCGGGTGCGGCGACGAGCCAGCCGACGCCGAGGGCCGGGGACAGTATTTTGCTGGTGGTACCGAGATGGATCACCACATCCGGAGCCATCGCGGCGAGCAGTGGCAAAGGCGCTGTGTCGTAACGCAATTCGCCGTCGTAGTCGTCTTCGACGATGGGAACGCCCGCGCGGCGAGCGAATTCGACGAGCTCCACGCGGCGTGCGGCGGGCATCCGCGCACCGAGCGGGAACTGATGCGCCGGTGTGCAATACACGGCATGCACGCCGTCCGGGATCAGGTCGACCCGCAGACCGTCGGCGTCGCAGGGCACCGGGCGCACCGTGATGCCCGCGGCGAGGAAAGCGCCCATGGCGCGCTGATATCCGGGATCCTCCATCGCGACGACATCACCGGGCCGCAGCACGGCATGCGCGAATTCGCCGACCGCCGAGCTGGTTCCGGCCGTGGACAGCACCATGGTGTCGCTGCCGGCCCGCAGCCCGCGATGCCGCAGCAGGTGTTCGACGACGGCGTCCCGGTAGTCCGGTTCGCCCGCTCGATCCCGGCGGACCACCGCGGAGTTGTCCCCGGCGGCCCGCCAGGCCCGCCGCCACGCGGCTTGATCCAGGGCTTCGACGCAGGGCGCGCCGGGAAAGAGATCGAGCAGCTCCGCATCCTCGTCCGGCCCGGCCACCGGCAGGGTCCGGACAGGCGGCGCGGCGGGCGCGGTGGTCAGATAGGTGCCCGACCCCTGTTTGCCGATCAACCAGCCCTCGGCATGCAGTTGGTCGTACGCCGCGGCGACCACGGTGCGGCTCACCCCGAGTTGCCGCGCGAGCGCCCGCGACGAGGGCAGTCGGTCCGCCGCCCGCAGCACTCCGCTGTTTGCGGCCGCACGTAAACCTGCGGCGACCTGCACCGACAATGGATCCGCCGCAGTGCGGTCGAGTACGAGCGGCAATTCTTCCAGCACCGGGCTCCCTCGCGATTGGCCTGCTCAATCTACGTTGAATTGGCTATTTTCGAATGCCACTTCGCCTTGCAAGCTTGACACATGAGCACGACAGCCAGCACCCGGACGCCCCTCTCGCCGACCCCGCGCAGCACCGTCACCCGGATGAAGGAGCGCGCACGCACCGACCGGGCCGACTTGGACGCCGTCCTCGATGCGGGCCTGATCTGCCATCTCGGCGTGCTGCTCGGCGGCGCTCCCGTCGTCTTGCCGACCGTCTACGGCCGCGACGGCGACACCCTCTACCTGCACGGGTCCACCGGCGCGGGCAACATGCGCGCCGCGCTCATGGGCGATATCTCGCTGGCCGTCACCCACGTCGACGGCCTGGTCTACGCCCGTTCGGCCATGCACTTCTCGATGAACTACCGCTCCGCCGTCGTCCGCGGCCGCGCCCTCGAAGTCACCGACCCCGATGCCCGCCTGCACGCCCTCCGGGTCATCGTGGAGCACGCAGCTCCGGGCTCCTGGGATCGCGTCCGTCCGCCCTCCAAGAAAGAGATGGCCGCCACCCTGGTGCTCGCCCTCGACCTCACCGAAGCCTCGGTCAAGATCCGCACCGGCGGCCCCGGCGACGACCCGGCCGACATCGCCACCGGTGGTGTCTGGGCGGGTGTGGTACCGCTGCAACAGGTTTGGGGCGAGCCCATCCCCGCCCCGGATCTGGAGCCGGGCATCGAAACCCCGGCCACGGTGTCGAACCGGGGCCCGCGTAGCTCGGTGCCCGTCTGAGTGACCGATGGATCGGGATCACCAGTGAGACAACGGAATTCCGAGTCTTCCCGCGACGGTATCGATGAGGGCGGTGGGCGATTCGATCGCTGGATCGAGAGACACCACGGCCAGGGTGTAGTAGTCGCCGATATCGCACAGGTAGGCCGACAGGCGGGTGCGGGGCAGGTGTCGCAGCCCAGGATGGATGGCCCGTGCCGCGACCCCCGTACATGCGTGGGGTCCGAGGGTGCTGAGGGTATCGGGAAGCGAGCCGATGTTGGAGCACAGGATGTCCCGTTCACCCGCGCCTCGCGACAGGCGATAGGCCCAGCGATCGGGGATCACCTGGAGTAGTTCTTCGGGCATCCCGCCAGGGCTGGACATGCGATGCTCGTAAGCCGCCCTGGCCTTTTCGCGGATCGACGCGGCGTCATCGGCGCGCGAGAGGCCGATCGAGGTCATGGCGAGGTCGTTATCGGTCCGCGGTTCGGTGCGCGTATCGACCGGCAGACTGGCCTCGATCGTGTCGTGCGGAAACCCACTGGCCCACAGCATGTTCGTGACCAGCCAGACGAACAGGCTGTTAGCGGTGCCGCCCTGGCCGCCCGCGATCCGGTCCCATTCGGTGCGGCGGCAGCGCAATATCGCGCTGTGCGGGTCGGGTTGCCCTGGTGCGCGATTCGGGACAACGGAGGTGGTCCGCTCCGGGATACCGCGGCGCAGCGCGCGAGCCGTGCCGCCGATGACAATCGACCACTGACGCAGCGCATCTGCCCAATCCGATTGCGGTACAGGGATACTGCGGTACGCCGCTGGTGTGCCGGGTGCCCCGACCGGTTGGTGTGAGCTGGGCTGTTCTGATGGGCTTACAGGGGCATTGCGGTAAGCCGCTGGTGTTTCGAGTGCGCTGACCGGGTGGTGTGGGCTGGGCGGGGGAGTAGGGGCATTGCGGTAAGCCGTTGGCGTTTCGAGTGCACCGAGCGAGTGGTGCACGCTGGGCGGGCTCGATGGGGGAACCGGGATACTGCGGTACGCCGCTGGTGTGCCGGGCGCCTCGACCGGATGGTGCGAGCTGGGCGGGCTCGATGGGGGAGCAGGGGCATTGCGGTCCGCCGCTGGCGTTCCCAGTGCACTGACCGAGTGGCGCGCGCTGGGCCGATTCGGTTCGGAAGCTGGATCTGATACCGGATCGCTGGGAACTCCGGTCGAGATCGTCGCGAGTGCGGCGTCTACCGCGTGCACCAGCCCCCGCCCATCCGCGAGCGCATGGGAGCAGGTCAGGGATACCACCGTGCCGCCGTCGTCGAGCGCCGCGGCCGACAACCGCCAGCCGGGCCCGAACTCGGGGTCGAGGCAGTGGCCTTGGGCGTCGGCCCAATCCAGCAGGGCGGCAGCGGGAATCGGCGTCAGCGCGTAGTCGAGGGGGTAGGCGCGGATGGTCGCTCGCCAGGCGCGCCGGGCGCCCGGGACGCGTGGCCGAATCACCCTGCGCCCCAGCTGGCCTACTCGGAGCGCGGCATGCACCCGCGCCAGCAGCGCCGGATCGATACGGTCCGCTGTCCGCCATAAACCTTGCAGCGCAATGGGAGTGCCGAGACCGCGGTGCGTCCGGAGGAAGATCTCGTCGACAACGCTGAGGCGGTCCATCAGGGTTGGGACGCCCCGTGGCGTCCCTCGCCCGCCGCGAACCGCGCGGCCCCGTCCAGCGCGCCGTCCATGAGGGCCGTCAGACCGTGCTGGAATTCGTTGCGCAGCGCGGCTTCCTCGTCGAGTCCGTCCTGCTCCAGCATGGACATGCGGTCCGAGCGCAGGCAGGTCTGGGGCAGCCGGGCGAGTTCGGCGGCGAGTTCTTCGGCGGCGCGGCGGGCGTCCCCGGTCGAGGTCACCCGGCTGACCAAGCCCATTTGCAGGGCTTCCGGCGCGCTGACGGCTCGGCCGGTGAGCACCATGTCCATGGCGCGCCCGTGGCCGATGATGCGGGGGAGCCGAACCGTGCCGCCGTCGATCAACGGCACGCCCCAGCGGCGGCAGAAGACGCCGAAGGTGCTGTCCTGCTCGGCGACTCGGAGGTCGCACCACAGCGCCAGTTCCAGCCCGCCCGCGACCGCGTACCCGGAGACGGCGGCGATCACCGGCTTGGACAACTTCATCCGGGTGGGCCCCATCGGCCCGTCGCCCTCGGTGGTCGCGTGGTTGGAGCGTTCGGTGCCCAAGGCCTTCAGGTCCGCGCCCGCGCAGAAGGTGCCGCCCTCGCCCCACAGCACGGCGACGGCCGCGCCGGGGTCGGCGTCGAAGGCGCGGAAGGCTTCGGCCAGCGCCGCGGCGGTGGGCCCGTCCACCGCGTTCCGTGCCTCGGGCCGGTGCAGGATCACCGTGGTCACCGGCCCGTTGTGTTCGACTCGCACGCTCATAACTTGCACCTTTCGCCACACTGCGTCCCGTCCCCTCGACCCTACGGCGTGACCGGTCTTGTGTGAAGAAGTGAATCCATGCTTCACTTCTTGCGTGGTGTACCGCAGAACCCCCGCCATGCAGGCCAGACTCGACGCGCAGGCCGCACTCATCGTGCAGGCCGCGACCCGGGTGCTGTCCCGGGACGGGTTCGCCGGTCTGTCGATGGCGGCGGTCGCGAACGAAGCCGGGGTCGCGACGGGCACCGTCTACAAGCACTACGAGGGCAAGACCGAACTGGTGACCGCGGTCTTCCGCCGAGTGGTCGCCCGGGAAGTCGAGGCGGTGCGGGCGGCCGCGGCCGTCGGCGGCGCGACCGAACGCGTAGCCGCGGCGGTGGATACCTTCGCCGGTCGAGCCCTGAAGAACCCGAAGCTCGCCTACGTGCTGCTCGTCGAGCCGGTCGACGCCGTGGTCGACATCGAGCGGCTGCGTTTCCGCCGGGCCTTCGCTGAAGCGTTCGAATCGGCTGTGGCCGACGGAGTTTCGCGTGGCGAGTTGCCCCCGCAAGACGCCCGGACCAGCGCCGCCGCCCTGGTGGGCGCGATCGGCGAGGTGCTGGTGGGCCCGCTGGCGCACGCCCCGCACAGCGAAACCGTTGTCCCGGAACTCGTCTCATTCGCCCTGCGCGCCCTCGGCGCCAACCGGTAGGAGCTGTCGATGCCGACCCATGAAGTCTTCAACCAAGTGCCCGACATCACCCCCTTCGACGTCTCGCGCAACCCCGCGCTGCTCGAGGGCCTGCACCGGGAGGGTGCGGGCTGGGCCGAGCCGGAGGTGCGTGAACTCGGCGTGCGCGCGGGCTCCGTCGAGGCGCAGGAGTGGGGTCGCCTCGCCAACGAATACCCGCCGGTGCTGCGCACCCACGATCGCTACGGCCACCGCGTCGACGAGGTGGAATTCCATCCGCACTGGCACGACCTGATGAATGTCGCGGTCAGCCATGGCCTGCACGGTTCTCCGTGGACCGACGAGCGGCCGGGTGCGCACGTCGCCCGCGCGGCGAAGTTCTACACCTGGGGCGCGGCCGAGGCCGGACACATGTGCCCGATCTCCATGACCTACGCCATTGTTCCCGCGCTGCGCCACAATCCGGAGCTCGCCGCGCGGTTCGAGCCGCTGTTGGCCTCGCGCAGTTACGATTTCGGCTTGCGTGAACCGTCGACCAAGGCCGGGCTCATCGCGGGCATGTCGATGACCGAGAAGCAGGGTGGCTCGGATGTCCGCGCCAACACCACGACCGCGACTCCGCAGCCCGACGGCAGCTATCGCCTCGTCGGCCACAAGTGGTTCACCTCGGCGCCCATGTCCGATATGTTCCTCACCCTGGCCCAGGCTCCGGGCGGCCTGTCCTGCTTCCTGCTGCCCCGGGTGCTGCCGGACGGCGTCCGCAATTCCATTCGGATCCAACGGCTCAAGGACAAGCTGGGCAACAAGTCCAACGCCTCCTCGGAAATCGAGTACGAGAACGCGACCGGCTGGCTGGTCGGCGCGGAGGGCGCGGGAGTGAAGACCATCATCGAGATGGTGAACATGACCCGCCTGGATTGCGTCATCGGTTCGGCCACCGGCATGCGCACCGGCGCGGTGCTGGCCGTGCACCACGCCCGGCACCGGGAAGCGTTCGGCGCCAAGCTGATCGACCAGCCCGCGATGCGGAATGTGCTGGCCGACCTGGTGATCGAATCCGACGCGGCGACCACGGTGATGATGCGCCTGGCCGGCGCCACCGATCGCGCGGGCGCCGACCCCGCCGAAGCGGCGCTGCGGCGAATCGCGTTGGCGGTGACCAAGTACTGGGTCTGCAAGCGCGCTCCCGCGCACGCCGCCGAGGCGCTGGAATGCTTCGGCGGCAACGGATATGCCGAGGAATCCGGCATGCCGCGCCTCTATCGCGAGGCTCCGCTCATGTCGATCTGGGAGGGTTCCGGCAATGTCGCGGCGCTGGACGCCTTGCGCGCCATGGGCCGGCAGCCGGAATCCGTGGAGGCCTACTTCACCGAGGTCTCCCTGGCCAAGGGCGGCAACCCGCACCTGGACGACGGTATCGCGCAGCTCGGCAAGGAACTGTCCGACCTGTCCGATATCGAGTATCGCGCGCGCCGCGTGGTGGAACTCATGGCGCTGGTTTTGCAAGGCGCGCAACTGGTCCGGCACGGTCACTCCGCCGTCGCCGACGCCTTCTGCGCCACCCGGCTGGGCGGCGACTGGGGCATCGCCTACGGCACCCTGCCCACCGGCGTCGACACCGGTTCCATTCTCGAACGCGCCTATGTCGCCTAGGTGATGTGCGGTTCGGTCCCGAGACCGTCGTGACCCGCGGCACGCGGTGATCCGGCGCACGGTTTCCGCGCTCGGCGGTCCGAAGCGGTCTACCGTCGGAGTCATGGCAAGTACTTCGAGGTACACGCAGTTCATCGCGCTGCCGACCGAGGCGGTCTGGGAGGTGGTGGCGGATCTGCCACGGTGGCCGGAGTGGAATCCGGGTGTGGTCTCGGTGCGGCTGGACGGCCCGCTCGAGGTCGGGACCACGGGCGCTTACCTGCCGCGCGGGCGGGCCAACGAGTTGGTGCACGGCCGATTCGCCGAGCCGTTCACCATCACCGCCGTGACACCGGGCCAGGCGCTCACCCTCGAGCAGCCGGAACCGGCCGGGACGATGCGGATCACCTGGACCGTCGTCCCACGCGACGGCGGTACCGAAGTCGGGCAGGAGTTGACCTTCACTGGCCCGTCGGCCCCCGCTACCCGGGCGATCGTCGGCACACTGCTGGAACGGGACGCGCGGGTCTGCTTCGCCCGCTTGGCGCAGCTGGCCGGGATCGAGCCCGCCCAGCACGGACTGACCGCCGTAATCGCCGGTGGCACCGGCGCACTGGGCAAGCAGATCGCCGCCGACCTGACCTGTCGCGGCTACCGCGCGGTCATTCTGACCAGGCGGCCCGATGCCGGTTTGCCGTTCGAGCAGCAGCGCTGGGACGGCCGCACCGTCGGCGATTGGGTTGACGCGCTGCGCAACCCGGGCCCTACCGCACTGATCAACCTGGCGGGCAAGCTCGTCGACTGCCGCCCGACTGAGCGCAATATCGCCGAACTGCGCAGCAGCCGAGTGGAAACCACCGCCGCACTGGTCGCGGCCGCGGCCACCCTGCCCGCGCCGATCGATTACTGGCTGCAGGCCAGCACCACGGCCATCTGGTCGGACGCGGGCGAAACCCGCTGCACCGAAACGACTTCGCTGCCGGCGGGACTCCCGCAGATGACCGGCGTCGCCGAGCCCTGGGAACAAGCCTTCCACGGCGCCAACGCCGACCACTGGACCATTCTGCGCACCTCCATCGTGCTCGATCCGCAAGCGCCCGCCCTGAAGCGCCTCACCCAGCTGACCAAGGCGGGGCTCGGCGGTCGCGTCGGCAGCGGCGAGCAGTGGTTCAGCTGGATCCATGTCGAAGACTGGCTGACCATCGTGCGCGCCGCGATCGGCCTGGAGCCGAAACTGACGCTGCCGAACGGAATCCTGATCGCCGCCACCGACTTCCCGGTGCGCAACCGTGACCTGATGGCTGCCCTGCGCCGCCACCTGCACCGCCCACCGGCCCCGCCGACGCCGGCCGCGCTGCTCGCCCTCGGAGCCGTCCTGCTGCGCTCCGACGCGGCCCTGGGCCTGACCGGCCGCCACGCCACCTCGGCGGTCCTGCGAGAGCTGGGTTTCACCTTCCGGTACCCAACCCTCGACGACGCCCTCGCCGACCTACTGCCGCACTAGCTTCCGCGGCCCGGCGCTCACAGTTTCATGATCGGTGCGTGCTGTGGCATCAGCCGGATCTTGCCCGCCGTGCCGAAGTCGATCAGCGCGGAGGCGGCGGGACCCGCGCCATTGGCTTCGATCACCCGGCCGAGGCCGTACTTGTCATGGCTGACCCGATCACCCACGGCCAGAACGAGATTGGCGTTGCGATGCGTCGACTTGCCGGGCGCCGGGCGGCGCGGGCCGCGGTCCTGGATGCCCGGGCGGCGATCGTCCCAGCCGTTGCCGCGAGTCCAATCCCGTTCCAGGCCATCGTCTTCGCCGCGACGGCGGCCGCGAGATATCGGCGCGGGAGCCGGCTCCAGCCGGCGCCAGTCCATCAGATGGCCCGGAATCTCCTCCAGGAAGCGCGACGCCGGGTTCTGCGAGGGCTGACCCCAGGCGGAACGGATGATCGCGCGGCTCAGATACAGCCGCTGCCGGGCTCGGGTGATGCCGACATAGGCGAGCCGGCGCTCCTCGGCCAACTCGGCCGGATCGCCGAGGGCCCGCATGTGCGGGAATTGCCCGTCCTCCCAGCCGGTCACGAACACGACCGGGAATTCGAGGCCCTTGGCGGTGTGCAAGGTCATCATGGTGACCACGCCGGTGCCTTCGTCCGGGATCTGATCGGTGTCGGCGACCAGGGAGACCCGCTCCAGGAACGCGGCCAGCGACCCCGGCTCCGGTTCACCGTCGCCGACCTCCGGGAGCATGCCCTCTGCCTCGGCCGCCGCCGCGTTGTTGTGCGCCTCGGAACTGAATTCCCGTGCCACGAAAACCAATTCGTTGAGGTTGTCCAGCCGGGCGCCATCCTGGGGATCGTCGGAGGCTTCCAGTTCGGCGCGATAACCGGTGCGGTCGAGCACGGCCTCGACCACATTCCCGACATCGGGGAAGTCGGCGTTGTCCTGTGCGCCGGCCGCGCGGATCTCCTCCAGCAGGTCGAGGAACCCGGCGATCGCGCGCTGTGCCCGGGTGTTCAGCAGCGCCACCTTGCCGTCGGCGGCATCGCGCAGCGCCTGGGCGAACCCGATGTCGCGCTGCTCGGCGTGCACCGCCACACACGCTTCGGCGCGATCGCCGATGCCGCGGCGCGGTGTGTTGAGGATGCGGCGCAAACTCACCGCATCATCCTGGTTCTCCAGCACGCGCAGGTAGGCGACGATGTCGCGGACCTCTTTGCGCTCGTAGAACCGGACGCCGCCGACCACCTTGTAGGGCAGGCCCATCCGGATGAAGATCTCTTCCAGCGCCCGCGAATTGTTGTTGGTGCGGTAGAAGACCGCGACATCGCTGTAGTTGGCATCGCCCTGGTCGACCAGCCGGTCGATTTCGCGGGCCACGAACGAGGCCTCGTCGTGCTCGTTGTCGGCGACATAGCCGACGATCAGATCGCCCTCGCCGGAGTCGGTCCACAGCTTCTTGTCGCGCCGGTTCTCGTTGCGCGCGATGACGGCGTTGGCCGCGGACAGGATGTGCTGGGTGGAGCGGTAGTTCTGTTCCAGCAGAATGGTTTCCGCGTCGGGGAAGTCGCGTTCGAACTCCTCGATATTGCGGATGGTGGCGCCGCGGAAGGCGTAGATGGACTGATCCGCGTCACCGACGACGCACAGTTCGCTGGGCGGGACCACGTCCTCGCGCCGGACCGGGGTGAAGCCGGGATCGGCGGCCGCGGCCCCGGCATCGGCGTCGTCGAAGTCGGGGCGCTCGCGATGCCCGACCAGTTCGCGCACCAGCACGTACTGCGCGTGGTTGGTGTCCTGGTACTCGTCGACCAGCACATGCCGGAACCGCCGCCGGTAGTACTCGGCCACTTGGGGATTGCGCTGCAGCAGCGCGACCGTCTCGCCGATCAGGTCGTCGAAGTCGAGCGCGTTCGCCGCGCGCAACCGGCGCTGATATTCGGTATAGACCCGCGCCACCAGGCGCGGCAATTCGCCGCTGTCATCGGTTTCCGCGTCGGCCGTGGCCTGGGCCGGATCGATCAGTTCGTTCTTCAGATTGGAGATCGCGGTGGCGAGCAATCGCGCCGAATACTTCTTCGTATCGATGTCGAAGTCGCGGCTGATCATGGTGAGCAGGCGGCGCGAATCGTCGGCGTCGTAGATGGAGAAATTCGAATTCAAGCCGGGCAGCAGCGCCGCCTGCATGCGCAGGATGCGCACACAGCTGGAGTGGAAGGTCGACACCCACATGTTGTTCGCGCGCGGCCCGACCAGGCCGATGACGCGCTCGCGCATCTCCGCGGCGGCCTTGTTGGTGAACGTGATGGCCAGGATCTGGCCGGGCGTGGCGCCGCGCGCGGCGAGCAGATACGCGATGCGCCGGGTGAGGACGGCCGTCTTCCCCGAGCCCGCGCCCGCCACGATCAACAACGGCGCGCCGGTGTGCACGACGGCCGCGCGCTGCTGCGGATTGAGGCCCTCGAGCAGTCGCTCGGCCTCTTCGGTGCGGCGCTGCTCGCGCTCGGCCCGGCGCTGCTCCTGCTCGTCGGCCCGGCGCTGGGCTTGTGCGGCGAGCGACCCCGGCGCGCCCGCGGCGCTGGTCGGCCCGGTATCGACCTGCGCGTTCTGGGGAGCGTCGGAGTGCCGGTGCGGACCGGCCTGAGTCTGAGGAGCCACCGTGATGTCCATTGCCCATCCACGCTACCGGCGGGCACCGACAAGGGAGAACCCCCGGTCGTCTCCGGCGGATCCGAGCGCGCAGATTCGCAAATAGAAGTGTTTTGCATTGCCTCGGCCCCGTGGCAGACTGGCGGGCATGATCTGCGCTACCACGTCTCGCCGCACCGGCCACCCGCCGGGAAACGCCGCCGGACGCGCTAAAAGTAGCTGAGCGCAGTTCTCGGGGGGACCATGGAAGACCGAACAGGTCTTGATCACGGGTGAAAGAACCGGAACGGACGGTAACAGCCCGCGCGCGCCGGCCGATCCAAGTTCTGACACGAGGAGATGAATGATGAGTACCCCCGCAACGACGCACGACTCCGACGCGGCTCTGCCGCAGACCGAGGCTGAGATCGACAAGCTCCGCAAGGAGATCGACCAGCTCGATGCCGAGATCCTGGCCGCTATCAAGCGCCGCACCGAGGTCTCGCGCATCATCGGACGTACTCGGATGGCGTCGGGCGGCCCGCGGCTGGTGCACAGCCGCGAAATGAAGGTGCTGGAGCGCTTCAGCGAGCTCGGCCAGGAGGGGCACACCCTCGCCATGCTGCTGCTGCGGCTCGGCCGCGGCCGTCTCGGTCACTGATCGATCCAGCCACCAGGCCCCGAAAGCTCTGCGGTGTCCGCGAGACAACCGTTTCCCTGAGGCCGCCCCGGGTGTTCATGCACCCCGGGGCGGTCGTTTTCGTTCTCAGGTGAGGGCGATGTACTTCGTCGACAGATATTCCTCGATGCCCTCGGTGCCGCCCTCGCGGCCGAAGCCCGAGGCCTTGACGCCGCCGAACGGGGCGGCGGGGTCGGAGATGACACCCCGGTTGACGCCGACCATGCCGGACTCCAGCCCCTCGGCGATGCGCAGCGCGCGGTCCAGATCGCGGGTGTAAACGTAAGCGACCAGGCCGAATTCGGTGTCGTTGGCGGCTCGCAGGCCTTCGCTCTCGGTCTCGAAACCGATGATCGGCGCAACGGGGCCGAAGACCTCCTCGCGCAAGATGCGGGCGTGCGGCGGCACCTCGGTGAGGATGGTCGCCGGATAGAACCAGCCGGGACCGCCGGGGGCCTTACCGCCGAGCCGGACCCGCGCGCCCGCCGCGACGGCGTCGTCCACCAGTTCGGTGACCGTGCCGAGCTGATCTTCGTTGATCAGCGGGCCGAGGGTCGTTTCCGGGTCGGTGCCGGGGCCCAGCCGGACCTGGTTCGACATCGCCTCGACCAGCTTGGTGGTGAACTCCTCCAGCACCCCGTTCTGCACGTGGAAGCGGTTGGCCGCGGTGCACGCCTCGCCGCCGTTGCGCAGCTTCGCCAGCATCGCGCCCTGGACGGCGCCGTCGACATCGGCATCGTCGAACACCACGAACGGCGCGTTGCCGCCGAGTTCCATGGAGGTGCGCAGCAATCCGTGCGAGGCCTGCTGGACAAGCTTCTTACCGACTTCGGTGGACCCGGTGAAGGTGAGCTTGCGCAGCCGGGGATCGTCGAGCAACGGCTGCGTGACGGCGCTGGAACGACTGGTCGTCACCACCGACAGCACGCCGTCCGGCAAACCGGCCGCGCTGCACAGCTCGGCCAGCGCCAGCATGGTGAGCGGCGTCGCGGAGGCGGGCTTGACGATCATGGTGCACCCGGCCGCGAGCGCCGGCCCGATCTTGCGGGTGCCCATGGCCAGCGGGAAGTTCCACGGCGTGATGGCCAGGCACGGCCCGACCGGTTGCTTGTGCACCATGATCCGGCCGGTGCCCGACGGCGCGTGCAGGTAGCGGCCGTGCACCCGCACCGCCTCCTCGGCGAACCAGCGGAAGAATTCGGCGCCGTAGCGCACCTCGTTGCGGCTCTCCGGCAGCGCCTTGCCCATTTCCAGGGTCATCAGCAGCGCGAATTCCTCGGCCCGCGCGGTGAGCCGTTCGAAGACGGCGCGCAGGATCTCGCCGCGCTCGCGGGCGGGGGTCGCGGCCCAGTCGGCCTGCACCGCGACGGCCGCGTCCAGGGCGCGCACGGCGTCCTCGGGCGTGGCGTCGGCGACCTCGGTCAGCACGTCTCCGGTGGCCGGATCGTGCACCGCGAAGGTGCCGCCGCCGGTGGCATCGACGGGGCCGCCGATCCACAGCCGCGTCGGTACGGATTGCAGAAGTTCGCTCTTCGACACCATGCGCTCCAGCCTAGGCGGGAGGCCGCGCGCAGAGCCGCTGATACCGACGCGGATTGTGGCGCAGCGCCGTTCGCCGGGTGGTTCGCGTGCGCGTCCGTGCCGCTGCCAGTAACCTCGGCATACGTGAGCAGCGACATCACCGCATCGGCGGCCTGGCGGAAACTGCACGATCACTACGACGCTGTCGCCGAGCGACACCTCAGGGAGCTCTTCGCCGACGACCCGGCGCGCGGCCGCGAGCTGACCATCGCGGTCGGTGACCTGCACATCGACTACAGCAAGCACCGGGTCACCCGGGAAACCCTGCACCTGCTGGTGCGATTGGCCGAGGAAGCCGGTGTCGCGCAACGCCGCGACGCGATGTATCACGGCGAGCACATCAACACCTCCGAGGACCGCGCCGTCGGACACGTGGCGTTGCGATTGCCCGCGGGCGAGCCGGTGACCATCGACGGCGCCGACGCGGACGCCGAGGTGCACGAAGTCTTGCGCCGCATGGGCGAATTCACCGACGCGTTGCGTTCCGGCGAGTGGCGGGGTGCGACCGGTGAGCGCATCTCCACCGTGGTGAACATCGGCATCGGCGGTTCCGACCTCGGCCCGGACATGGTGCACAAGGCGCTGCGGCACTACGCCGACGCCGGTATCGACGCCCGGTTCGTCTCGAATGTCGATCCCGCCGACCTGGTCGCCAAACTGAACGGCTTGGATCCGGCGAAAACCCTGTTCATCGTTGCGTCCAAGACCTTTTCGACGCTGGAGACACTGACCAACGCGACCGCCGCCCGGCGCTGGCTGGTGGCCGCGCAAGGCGAGGACGCGGTGGCCAAGCACTTCGTCGCGGTCTCCACCAATGCCGAACGCGTCGCGGAATTCGGCATCGACACCGCCAATATGTTCGGCTTCTGGGATTGGGTCGGCGGCCGCTATTCGGTCGACTCCGCGATCGGCCTCTCGGTCATGGCGACCATCGGCAAGGAGCGGTTCGCCGAGTTCCTGGCCGGCATGCACGCCGTGGACGAGCACTTCGCGACCGCACCGCTGGAAGCGAACGCGCCGGTGCTGCTCGGCTTGCTCGGTGTCTGGTATTCGAACTTCTTCGGCGCGGAATCGCGTGCGGTGCTGCCGTATTCGAACGACCTCGCCCGCTTCCCGGCCTACCTGCAGCAGCTCACCATGGAGTCCAACGGCAAGTCGGTGCGCGCCGACGGCACTCCCGTCACCACCTCCACCGGCGAGATCTTCTGGGGCGAACCGGGCACCAACGGCCAGCACGCCTTCTACCAGCTACTGCACCAGGGCACCCGGCTGATCCCCGCCGATTTCATCGGTTTCGCCCGTCCCACCGACGATCTGCCCACCCGCGACGGCACCGGCAGCATGCACGACATTCTGATGAGCAATCTGTTCGCCCAGACCAAGGTGCTCGCCTTCGGCAAGACGGCCGAGGAGATCGCCGCCGAGGGCACCGACCCGAAGGTGGTGCCGCACAAAGTGATGCCGGGCAACCGTCCCAGCACCACCATTCTCGCCCCCCAGCTCACCCCGTCGGTGGTGGGTCAGCTGATCGCCCTCTACGAGCATCAGGTCTTCGTCGAGGGCACTATCTGGGGCATCGACAGCTTCGATCAGTGGGGCGTGGAACTCGGCAAGCAGCAGGCGCTCGCGCTGGCCCCGCTGCTCACCTCGCCGGAAGAACCCGCCCCCCAAGGCGATTCCTCCACCGACGCGCTCATCGGCTGGTACCGCGACCACCGCTAGTCCCTATTCGAGGTAGTACCGCCCCTGATGGCCGCGCAGTACCAGATCCGCGCGGTCACGGGTGGCGGCGATGCGATCCGCGTTGCGAAAGTCGGTGTCCTGCACCTTCAATCGCGCGGCGCCCACCGTGCGGCCACCGCGAATGTGACGGCGCAGCAGTCGCTTCTCCAGCAGCCGGCGATCGGCGTCGAGGTACCAGCATTCATCAAGCAACTTCCGCACCGACGACCATTCCTGCCCGTCGGCGTCATCGAGCAGCAGATAGTTGCCCTCGACGATGACGATGCGCTGCTCCGTGAAAACGATGCCGCCCGGGGTGGGTTCGTCCACACCGCGATCGAAGGTCGGCCACGGCACCGGCGTGCCGACTGGTGTATCCCGCAGGCGGCGGAGGTTTTGCACGAAGCCCGCGGCATCGAAGGTCTCGGGCTCGCCCTTGCGCGCCAGCGTGCCCGCCGCCCGCAGTTCGGCATTGCGCAGGTGATATCCGTCCATCGGCGCGACCGCCGCGACCGGCTCGCCCGCACGCGTATTCAGGGCATCCCGTAAACCTGCCGCGAATGTCGATTTACCGGCCCCGGGCGGTCCCGCGACCCCGAGTAGGTATCGACCCGGCCCGGCGGTTGCGGATACCCGCTCGGCAAGGTGGCCCCACGACATCGCCGTCATCCCGGCAACGCTACCCGCGCGGACGCGAAATCAGTTGTTACGACAAGGATTCAGGGCCGGAGCGTCAATCGCGCTGGACACCGAGGCCGATGCCCCGGGTGGCCAGCCACGGCACCGGGTCGACCTTGTCGACGCCGTTCAGCCAGACCTCGAAGTGCACGTGCGGGCCGGTGGAGAAGCCCCGATTGCCCATGGTGGCGATCTGATCGCCGGCCAGGACGCGCTGCCCCTGCGACACCGTGGCGGTGTCGATGTGGCCGTAGATGGTGACGGTGCCGTCGTCGTGCAGCAGCCGCACCCACATGCCGAACCCGGCGGCGGGCCCGGCTTCGATCACGGTGCCGTCGGCGACCGCGTAGATGGGCGTCCCGATGGGGCCGGCGACGTCGATGCCGAGATGCTGGACGCCCCAGCGGGCGCCGTAGCCGGAGGTGTAATTGCCCGCGGCGAACTTCGCGAACAGCGGCCGCAGTTTCGAGGCCTCGGCGGCGGCGAGTTCCTCGGCGTACTTGCGGCCCTTCTCCAGGATGTCGGAGAACTGGCCGAAGTTGGCGGGCGCGGAGACATTGAGTACCTGCGGTGCGACCGCGGAGGCGCCGGGCTCTTCCAGGCTGACCGACTGGGCGGCGATCTCGTGGATCTGGCCGGAGGCTTCGTAATCGATGCTCTGCGAGGGCTGTTCGGGGGAGGCCATCGCGCACTGGCCAGCGGCGACGACCGCGCCCGCGGCCACGGCGACGACCGCGGCGCGGCCCTTGAGGGCGGCCGGCGGTGCGGGCATCCGATGCGCGCCGCCCCGGCGGGCCTTGTGCCCCGTGGGGATCTCGGCGGATTCGGGGGCCCATGCGCCGGTGTTGTCCGGAGTCCAGTCCGCACCGGCCTCCGGCACCCATTCTTCGGCGCCGGGTGCCCAGGTGGTTTCGGGTTCCGGCGTCCAGGCGTCGTCGGTGGCGGGGGCCCAGGCGTGTTCCGCTTCGGGGTTCCAGGTCTCGTGCGCGGCGGGCGCCCAGTTGTTGTCGGCTGCCCAGGCGCCACCGTCGGACCACGAATCCTGCTGTGTCCACTCGGTGTTCGGGGCCCACGCGTCGGCGGCGTAACCGCCGTTGTCGTAGGCGGCGTAGTCGTCGTACTGCTCCTGGCGCGCGGGCTCGGCGGCGGGGGCCGCGGCGGCGTACCGGCTGTTGGACGACGGGAAGGAGCGCCTGCCCGCATCGGCTGCCGCGAAGGGTTCGTTGTCTTCGCGATAACGATGACCGGAGCGAGTGCGATTTTCGGCTGGGAGGGTGGAGCGATGATTCATCGGAGAGGCCACATCGTGAAGCGGGTTGACCTGGTGAAACGGGAAGGAACCGGCGCCCACAGGGAACGGCGAACCTGTGGAGTGCTGCTGTGCGTCAAGCTTGCCGTCCTCCTGGTTGTGACCGAGTTGTGACATCGACCGCAATGACGGTAACGAAACGATTGCAGGGTCCGCAAGCGTTGCGCCCGATCGGTACAAACATGTGAGATTGATCACGGTAACAATACGTTAGGTCTCACGGTGCGCGGGGCACACTGGTGAGGTTATCCGACGACGACGCGTAGTACACAAGCATCGACCGGCGGGATGTCCTGTTCTACCTGGCGCGCCGACAACAAGCTACTCGCGGGTAGCGTTGGCCAGCGGTTTTACCGCGCCGCCGATCAGCCCGTGACCTGCGCCACTTAGGATGAACGTGGCCGATCGGCCCTCCATGTGACTGGTTAGAGTCCGACCCGACCCGCTACTGATCCTTCCGAGCGACCTGCACGCAGCCGCTACGGAGGGTCGGGCCGCCAACAAAGACGTTGTCATAGCAACGCAGACGAGACGGTGAGTACATGGATCTCTTCGAATATCAGGCGAAGGAGCTCTTCGTTAAGCACGGAGTGCCTTCGTCCGAGGGCCGCGTCACGGAGACAGCCGAGGACGCCCGCGCCATCGCCGAGGAAATCGGCAAGCCGGTGATGATCAAATCCCAGGTGAAGGTCGGCGGCCGCGGCAAGGCCGGTGGCGTCAAGTACGCCGCCACCCCGGAGGACGCGTTCACCCACGCGTCGAACATCCTGGGCCTGGATATCAAGGGACACATCACCAAGAAGATCCTTGTCGCCGAAGCCAAGGACATCGCGGAGGAGTACTACATCTCCTTCCTGCTGGACCGCTCCAACCGCACCTACCTGGCCATGTGCTCGGTCGAAGGCGGCATGGAGATCGAAGAGGTCGCCGAGAAGACTCCCGAGCGCCTCGCCAAGGTTCCCGTCGACGCGGTCAAGGGCGTCGACCTCGCGTTCGCGCGTTCCATCGCCGAGCAGGGCCACCTGCCCGCCGAGGTGCTCGACGCCGCGGCCGTGACCATCCAGAAGCTGTGGGAGGTCTTCATCGGCGAAGACGCCACCCTGGTCGAGGTCAACCCGCTGGTGCGCACCCCCGAAGGCGAGATCCTCGCCCTCGACGGCAAGGTCACCCTGGACGAGAACGCCGAATTCCGGCAGCCGGGCCACGCGGAGTTCGCGGACATCGACGCGACCGACCCGCTCGAGCTCAAGGCCAAGGAGAACGACCTCAACTACGTCAAGCTCGACGGTGAGGTCGGCATCATCGGCAACGGCGCGGGTCTGGTCATGTCCACCCTGGACGTCGTCGCCTACGCCGGCGAGGCGCACGGTGGCGTCAAGCCCGCCAACTTCCTCGACATCGGCGGCGGCGCCTCGGCCGAGGTGATGGCCGCCGGCCTGGACGTCATCCTCGGTGACGAGCAGGTCAAGAGTGTGTTCGTGAACGTCTTCGGTGGCATCACCGCCTGTGACGCGGTCGCCAACGGCATCGTGAAGGCGCTGGAAATCCTTGGCGCCGAGGCGAACAAGCCGCTGGTCGTCCGGCTCGACGGCAACAAGGTGGACGAGGGTCGCAAGATTCTCGCCGATGCCGCGCACCCGCTCATCACGCTTGCGCAGACAATGGACGAAGGCGCCGACAAGGCCGCCGAACTGGCTGCCGCCCGCTAACGACGGCCGAGTAAGGACAAACACAGAATGTCTATTTTCCTGAACAAGGACTCCAAGGTCATCGTCCAGGGCATCACCGGCGGCGAGGGCACCAAGCACACCGCACTGATGCTGAAGGCGGGCACCCAGGTGGTCGGCGGCGTGAACGCGCGCAAGGCCGGCACCACCGTCTCGCACACCGACAAGGACGGCAACGCCGTCGAGCTGCCGGTGTTCGGCACCGTCGAAGAGGCCATGAAGGAGACCGGCGCGGACGTGTCGATCGCCTTCGTGCCGCCGAAGTTCTCCAAGGACGCCATCATCGAGGCCATCGATGCGGAGATCCCGCTGCTCGTGGTCATCACCGAGGGCATCCCGGTGCAGGACACCGCCTACGCGTGGGCCTACAACGTGGAGAAGGGTCAGAAGACCCGCATCATCGGCCCGAACTGCCCCGGCATCATCACCCCGGGTGAGTCGCTGGTCGGCATCACCCCGGCCAACATCACGGGCAAGGGCCCGATCGGCTTGGTCTCCAAGTCCGGCACCCTGACCTACCAGATGATGTACGAGCTGCGCGATTTCGGCTTCTCCACCGCCATCGGCATCGGCGGCGACCCGGTCATCGGCACCACCCACATCGACGCCATCGAGGCGTTCGAGAAGGACCCGGAGACCAAACTCATCGTCATGATCGGCGAAATCGGCGGCGACGCCGAGGAGCGGGCCGCGGCCTACATCAAGGAGAACGTGACCAAGCCCGTCGTCGGCTACGTCGCGGGCTTCACCGCACCCGAGGGCAAGACCATGGGCCACGCCGGCGCCATCGTCTCCAGCGGTGGCGGTACCGCGCAGGCCAAGCAGGAGGCGCTGGAGGCCGCGGGCGTGAAGGTCGGCAAGACGCCGTCCGCGACCGCCGCCCTCGCGCGCGAGATCCTGGAAAAGGGCTAGATCGACGCCTGATTCGCGAGAAATGTACGAAGGCCGCCCGCAGAACCTGAGGGCGGCCTTTGTATTCGGCGCTTCGGCCGGTCATCCGCTTGCTCGAGGGTGACCTCAGCGGACGAGTGCAGTAGCGTCAACAGAGGTTCCAGATGTGTTACGCACGAAAACGATCGACCTAGGAGACGACGACATGTCATACCCGACCGGGGGCTCCGGGTACAACACACCCGCAACGCCTTCCGCACCGAGCAATCCCGGCCAGCCGGCCAGTAGTGGCAATTCAGGTGCGAGTGCTTCCGGGGCCGATGGCAAGGGACTGCCGTTCTTCCTGCTGATCGGTGTCGCCGCGCTCGGTGCGCTCAACTTCCTGCTCGGCTTCCTGCCCTACGCCTCCGTCATGGACGAGGGTGTCAGCGGCTTCCAGATCGGACTCGCCGGCCCGCTCGGGCTGCTGCTCTTCAGCGGCCTGCTCGCCGGACTGTCGTTGCTGCCCGAACAGAACTGGAAGGCCGTCTCGGCGGCCGCGGCGGTCGCGGGTTTCCTCGGCGTCGCCGTCCAGGCCTTCAGCCTCCCGAACGGTTTGGAGTCCGGGATCGGCGCCTGGGTGCTGCTGTTCCTGGGTCTGGTGCAGGCCGCGCTGGCCGCCGCCGTGGTGCTTTTCGCGATGGGCATCGTGAAGCCGCCGGCGCCCAAGCCCGCTGCCGCGCAGCAGGGTCAGCAGGGCTACGGTTCGCCGCAGGGCGGTTACGGCCAGCAGGGTTTCGGCGGCCAGAGCCAGCCGGGGCAGCCCTACGGTCAGCAGTCCTTCGGCGCGCAGCCGGGTCAGTCCGGTTACGGCAGCTCCACCGGTGGCCAGTACCAGCAGCAGCCGGCCTACGGTCAGCAGCCGGGTCAGCCGTCCTACGGTCAGCAGAGCCAGCCGGGGCAGCAGCAGGCCGCCTACGGTCAGCAGCCGTCCTATGGTCAGCAGCCGGGTTACGGTGCGCCGCAGCAGGGTTCGCCC
Source organism: Nocardia goodfellowii (assembly GCF_017875645.1). Lineage (NCBI taxonomy): Bacteria > Bacillati > Actinomycetota > Actinomycetes > Mycobacteriales > Nocardiaceae > Nocardia > Nocardia goodfellowii. Next base: position 2,171,257 of record NZ_JAGGMR010000001.1, read on the forward strand.
TACGGGCAGACCGCGCAGCCGCGGCCGGACGACAGCGCGACTCAGCACTTCGCCAGCCCGCAGGCCGGCCAGCAGTACGGCGGCACGCCGAGCTACGGTCAGCAGCCGGGCCAGGCCAGCCAGCCGTTCGGCGGCGAGCAGGGTGAGGATCCGGCCAACAAGGCCACCCGCGCCTTCCGTCCGTCGGATGACCAGCAGCAGTAAACCCTGAACTCCAGAGCCGGTGCTCGCCAACTACTTCGGCGAGCACCGGCTCTGTGTTTTCCGGCGCCCAGGTCCGTCCCCGCCCACCGCTCCGGCGCGCCTGGCTCGCCCGGAGTCCGAGAGATGCGACGCTGAATCGTCATGAGTTCCTCCAGAAATAGTCTCGAGCGCTGGACCGGTAGCTCTCGCGGCGCCCGAAGCGGTTCCGCGCGCGGCCCCCGTTCGACCAAGACTCGTAAGCCCGACACCGGTGACGACGGAGCCTTCCTCGCCCTGACCCCGGAACGCGGCCGTGCTCTGCTGCTGGTGTCCGCCCGCCCCGCGGCCTTGACCTTGACCGTGCTGACCGTGCTGGTGCTCGCGACGTTGCTCACCGCGCGCAGCGGCCTGGCCGGTACCGCGGGTGCGATCGCGGCGAGCTGGCTTGCGGCGCACCAGGTTCCGCTGGTGATCGGCACTACCGAGCTGGGGCTGCTGCCGTTGCTGCCGACCGCGCTGGTGCTGTGGCTGACCTGGCGCGAGACCGCCCGCGCGGTCGAACCGGACAGTTCCCGCGCCGATCTGGGCTGGCTCGTCGGTGCGGCGGTGGGAGGACCGCTGCTGGTCACCGCGGTGTGTTCGGCCGTCGCCGAGGACGCGTCCGGCGTGGTCGCGCTACAGCCGCCGAACACCCTCGCCGCGTTCGGCTGGGTGCTGGTGCTGCAATTGCTCGCCGCGGGCGGCGGTATCGCCAGTCGTCTCGGCCACCAGCTGGTTTCGCGTCTGGAACTGCCGGAATGGGCGATCGCGGCCGGCTACGCCGCGCGCCGCACCGTCCTGCGTTTGCTTGCCGCCAGCGCCGCCCTGACCCTGCTGGCGTTCCTGCTGCACTGGTCCCGGATCGGTGACACCTATCAGGGCGCGGGCAACGCGGTGGGTGTGCTCGGTTTGACCGTGCTGTCGCTGGCCTATCTGCCGAACGTGGTGCTCGGCGCGGCCGGGGTATCGGTCGGCGCGGGCGCGCACTTCGGTGCGGCCTCGATCGGCCTGTTCTCGGTGACCGGCGGCCCGATACCGGCGGTGCCGGTGCTCGCGGCGCTGCCGTCCGGCCCCGCGGCGACCTGGTGGCTGGTGTTCCTGCTGATCCCGGCGGCGCTCGGTGCGCTCAACGGCTTGGACTGCGGGCGCACCTCACCCGACCAGGCCACCGCACCGTGGGCGACGCTCACCTCCGCCGCCCTCACCAGCATGGCGTTGACGCTGCTGGCCGCGCTCGGCGGCGGTGTGCTCGGCAGCTTCGGGCGCGTCGGGCTGAATCTGCCGCTGTTCGGACTGCTGGTCTTCGGGTGGCTGGCGATCGCCGGATACGCCGGGCTGATGTTCACCCGATGGTTCGTGGTTCCCGTGGGCACCGTGCCGCGACTCGGCGGAGTCACCGCCCCCGCCGAAGCGGCCGGTGACTACGACGATCACAGCTATTACGACGAACACGGCGATTACGACGAGCATGCCTACGACGACGAGCACGATTACCACGACGAGCACGATTACCACGACGAGCACGGCTACTACGACGAGCACGACGGCAGTTACCACGAGGACGAATACGAAGCGGACTACCCCGATTACGACGGCCCCGACCTGGAGGTGGAGGTCGACGGTGAACTGGTCGAGGAGGAGGCCGACATCTCGATCGCGAGCGAGTCGGCAAGCGCCGCAACCGCTCCCGACATCGTCGACGCCGAGGTGGTCGACACCCCCGACACCGACCCGGACCCGATGCCGCGTCCGTATTTCCGTAGCCGGTAGCCCATCGGGCGCGGCGCGGTGACCGGTCGAAAGTGAGCTGACCGACACCACTAGGCTCTACGACGGCGGCAGTCCGGTTGGCCGCCGTTCCCACCGATTCGCAGGAGTAGAGCCCTGAGCTTTTCTACCCCGTCGGCTCCGCACGCTCCGCCGGCCGCCGACTCCGCCGCGTCCTCGACGTGGGTGCCCGCCGCGTCGCCGGCCACCGTCGTCGTGCTCGCCTCCGGCACCGGGTCGTTGCTGCGCGCCTTGCTCGACGCCGCCGACGCCGCCGATTTCCCGGCGAAGATCGTCGCGGTCGGGGTGGACCGGCAGTGCGCCGCCACCGAGCACGCCGAAGCCGCGGGCGTTCCGCACTTCCGGGTCGCGTTGCAGGAGTTCGCCGACCGAGCCGCCTGGGATGTCGCGCTGACCGCGGCGGTCAGCGAATACCGGCCCGACCTGATCGTCTCGGCGGGCTTCATGAAAATCCTGGGCCCCGCGTTCCTGGCGGCATTCGGCGGTCGGATCATCAATACCCACCCCGCGCTGCTGCCCGCGTTCCCGGGCGCGCACGGCGTGCGTGCGGCGCTCGACTACGGGGTGAAGGTCACCGGTTCGACCGTGCACCTGGTCGATTCGGGCGTGGACACCGGGCCGATCCTCGCGCAGGAGGCGGTCGCCGTCCTGCCCACCGATGACGAGGCCAGCTTGCACGAGCGCATCAAGGTTGTCGAGCGACGGTTGCTGGCGGAGGTTGTCGCCGCCGTCGCGACGCGAGGCATTGTCTCCGACGGACGAAAGGCAGTAATTCCTAATGAGTGATCCCACGGGGATGGCAGCGGGCGGAGCCGGCGGGGTGGGTGAACGACGCCCGATCAAGCGGGCGCTGGTCAGCGTCTATGACAAGACCGGACTGGTCGAACTGGCGACCGGCCTGCACGCCGCCGGGATCGAGCTGGTGTCGACCGGTTCGACGGCGGGCAAGATCGCCGCCGCCGGTGTCCCGGTGACCAAGGTGGAGGAGCTGACCGGGTTCCCGGAGACGCTCGACGGCCGGGTGAAGACCCTGCACCCGCGCGTGCACGCGGGCATCCTCGCCGACTCGCGCAAGGACGAGCACGTCGCGCAGTTGGCCGAGTTGGGCGTCGAGGCGTTCGAACTCGTCGTGGTGAACCTGTACCCGTTCACCCAGACGGTGGCCGGCGGCGCCACGCCGGACGAGTGTGTCGAGCAGATCGATATCGGTGGCCCGTCCATGGTGCGCGCCGCCGCAAAGAATCATCCGTCGGTGGCCGTGGTGGTGGACACCGGCGACTACGACGAGGTGCTCGCCGCCGTGCGGTCCGGAGGCTTCACGCTGCCTCAGCGAACGGCGTTGGCGGCCAAGGCTTTCCAGCACACCGCGAGCTATGACGTGGCCGTGGCGAGCTGGATGACCAACGTGGCCGTCCCCGCCGTGGCACCGGAATCCGAAGCGGCAGTAAGCTTCCCGGCCTGGGTTGGCGGCACCTGGGTCCGCGCGGATGTGCTCCGCTACGGCGAGAACCCGCATCAGGCCGCCGCGCTCTACACGAGTGAGGGCGGCCCGGCGGGCCTGGCGCAGGCGCAGCAGTTGCACGGCAAGGAGATGTCGTACAACAACTACACCGATGCCGACGCCGCGTGGCGCGCGGCCTACGACTTCGACGAGCCCGCCGTCGCCGTGATCAAGCATGCCAACCCGTGCGGCATCGCGATCGGTGCGGATATCGCCGAGGCGCACCGCCGGGCGCACGCCACGGACCCGGTGTCCGCGTACGGCGGCGTGATCGCGGCCAATCGTGAGGTCTCGGTCGAGATGGCCGAGCAGGTCGCCGAGATCTTCACCGAGGTGATCGTGGCGCCCGGTTATGCCAACGGCGCGGTGGAAGTGCTGCGGCGCAAGAAGAATGTGCGTGTGCTGATCGCGGAGCCCGCGCAGCGTCAGGGCGCGGAACTGCGTCCGATCAGCGGCGGCGCCCTGCTGCAGCAGCGCGACATCCTCGACGCCGAGGGCGACAGCGCGGCGAACTGGACGCTCGCGGCCGGTGCCGCCGCGGACGAGGCGACCCTGCGTGATCTGGAATTCGCTTGGCGCGCCTGCCGCGCCGTGAAATCCAACGCGATCCTGCTGGCCAACGACGGTGCCGCGGTCGGTGTCGGCATGGGCCAGGTCAACCGCGTCGACTCCTGCAAGCTGGCGGTCGAGCGCGCCGGTGACCGCGCCAAGGGATCGGTGGCCGCGTCGGACGCGTTCTTCCCGTTCTCGGACGGCCCGCAGATCCTGGTGGCCGCCGGGGTCCGCGCCATTGTGCACCCGGGCGGTTCCATCCGCGACAAGGACACCATCGAGTTGTGCCGCGAACAGGGCATCACCCTGTACCTCACGGGATCTCGGCACTTCGCGCACTGAGCGCGACCCCATCTCGAACGCCACGCCGGACCCGTCCGGCGTGGCGTTTCGTTTCGGGAAGCTATTCCTCGCCGGCCTGGTGACGGCGGTCGGCCTCGGCCTGGCGGGCTTCCTCCTGGCGCCGAGCCTCCCGGCGCTGGGCCTCGGCCCGTTCCCGCAGTCGACGCAGGAAGGCTTCGTCGTCGTCCGGATTCTGCGCCACATGGCGACCCGGCCGGTCGTACTCGGAGTAGCGCGTGTTCGAGCGCCGTTCGGCGTCGACCGGGCGGCCCAGCAGCAGCCAGAGAATGGCGCCCACGGTGGGGACCAGGATGATGATGATCAGCCAGAGGCCCTTCGGCAGCTGGCGCACGTCCGACTCCGGACTCATGATCACGTCGATCAGGCAGTACACCCACAGGGCGAGCGTGATCAGACCGACGACGGCGTACGGCATGTGTCCCCTCCTCGTACCGCAACCTGCTGCGGCTCCACAACAACGCCGAACCGTAGCAGAGAACAGATACGGTGCGCACCGGCGATTCGCACCGCGGGGACCGGTGAGTTTCGTACGCTGACCGGATGAGCAGGGGCGCGCCGGCGCGGTTCGCGATGATCGGTGCTTTGACGTTCGCGACGATCACCATCGGTGATACTCGAGCGGCGGCGGAAGCGACTGCGCCGCAAACCGTTCCCACACTGCGGAACTGGGCTCCGGCGGGTGGCGGGTTCGCGCTGGGCGCACGCGCCCGGGTGTTTTACACCGACGACTCGCTGCTGGACATGGCCACCGACTTCGCGGCGGGCTTGCGGGTGGTGACCGGCAAAGATGTTGTCCCGCAGGCGGGTTCGGCAGCGGCGGCGGGCGATATCGTCCTGCGCGTCGCTGGGGTGCCGGAGGCTCCGAATACCCCGGAGGCATACCGGCTCTCGGTCGGCGACACCCTAGATCTCCAGGGTGCGGGGGAGCCCGGCGCGTTCTATGCGACCCGCTCCGCCTTACAACTGCTCCGCCGTGGCGGCACGATTCCCGGTGGCACGGCGACGGATTGGCCGGACTACGCCGAGCGCGGCCTGATGCTGGATGTGGGCCGCCAATTCATGCCGGTCGAGATGGTGCGCGCCCAGATCCGGCGGATGGGCATGCTCAAACTGAATATGCTGCATCTGCACTTGTCGGACTCGTTCGGTTTCCGGTTGGAGAGCGCCCGACATCCGGAGATCACTGCCTCGGACCACTATTCGAAGCAGGATATCCGGGATCTGGTCGCCTACGCCGCGCGGTATCAGGTCGAGGTCGTGCCCGAGGTGGACTTCCCCGGGCATATGAACGGCATCCTCGCCGCCCACCCGGCCCTGAAACTGCGCAGCGCGAACGGCGACGTGTCCGACGCCGCGATCGACATCTCCGATCCGCGCAGTTACGACCTGATGCGCGACATCCTCGAGGAGTTCCTGCCGCTGTTCCCCGGCCGCTACTGGCATCTCGGCGCGGACGAGTTCCTGCTCGACGGGTTCGCGGTGCGCGGCTACGCGGACTACCCGCAGCTGGGGGCGTACGCCCGTGCGACCTACGGACCGCAGGCCGAACCGGTCGACGCCTTCCTCGGTCTGATCAACTGGGGCGCGGCCATCGTGCGCGAACACGGGAAACGACCGCGCATCTGGAATGACGGTCTGCATACGGGGGAGGGGACCATCGCGATCGGCAGCGATATCGTCGTCGACTATTGGAGCCGCGCCGGTTACCCGGGGTTGCCGTTGCCGTTCTTCGGAATCGCCCGCACACCACAAGATCTCATCGCGACCGGCCATCAGGTGCGGAACGCCGCGTTCCTGCCGACGTACTACGTCACCGGCGGTCCGGCGGCGGCGATCGCCGATCAACCGCCGGTCCTCGGCTACGAGCTGTGGGACCCGGCGATCTTCGTCGACGGTTCCCGGCTCACACCGGCCCAGAACGCCGCGAATCTGGGTGCGAGCCTGCATGTCTGGTGCGACGACCCGGCCGCGCAGACACCGGATCAGATCGCGGCATCGATCACCATGCCGTTACGGATAATGGCCCAGAAAACCTGGGGCCCAGCCCATCCGGCCGCCTATTCCGATTTCACGGCACTCTCGGACGCCGTCGCCGAACCGGCGTAGCCCGCCTCCCGCCGGTCGCGCCACCACGAGATCAGGCCGCGCTCAGCACTTTTCGATCACCCAGCGGAGTCCGCAGCGAGATCTCCAGCGTGGCGAAGACCACTTCCATCGTGCACATCCGGCCCACCGCGTCCGCACGGGTGCCCGAGCGCAGTTCGATGGTGACCGCCTTGTCGGTTTCGGTGGTGCTGACGTCGACGCCGTAGCAGGCGGGATTGCCGCTCTCGAAGTTGATCGCGATCTTGTCGGGCGCGAGGCGCGTCCAGGAGGAAAACGGAATCGGGTGCGGAGTAACGATGGTGGGGTCCGCGGTGAGAAGTTTGCCCGAATTCGCGTTGGGGTTCTCGGTGGGGACGGCCGCCGTGGTGGTAGGCGAAACGGTCGGCGCGGTGGAGTCCGGTTGCGGGCCCGCGTTGTCGGAGCCACCGCAGCCGGCGAGGCCCAGGGCCAGTGCGAGGGCGGCGATGAGGGAGCGGGTAGCCGACGTCCGATGCATGGGGCGAGCCTAATCGAGACCGCTCCACGCGCGGCCCCGCCGAGTCGTCCGCGGGCAGATCGACAATCGGGCCCCGAAGCATTCGGGGCCCGATTGTCGACGGTGCGGAACTACCGGCTGGTGAACGGCAACAGCGCCATCTCGCGCGCGTTCTTCACCGCGACAGCGACCTGCCGCTGCTGCTGCGGGGTCAGCCCGGTGACACGTCGGCTGCGGATCTTGCCGCGGTCGGAGATGAAGGTACGCAACAGATTCACGTCTTTGTAGTCGACGGTTTCGATCCCCGCGGCGATGAGCGGGTTCTTCTTGGGTTTGCGGGCCTGTTCGGCGCGAACCTTCTTCGACGGTGCTCGCTTGATTGCCATATCAGGATTCCTTCTGCGGGGTGGTTTCTACCAGCTCGACTTGCTCACACCGGGGAGTTCGCCTCGGTGGGCCATCTCGCGCACACGCACACGGGAGAGTCCGAACTTCCGGAGGTGACCGCGCGGACGTCCGTCCGCGGCGTCCCGATTGCGCAATCGTACCGGACTGGCATCTCGCGGCAGGCGCTGCAGCGCGGCCTGCGCGGCGGCCCGTTCGTCCTCCGGCGTGCCCGGCTTGCGGATCAGTTCCTTGAGCTCGGCGCGGCGCGCGGCGTAGCGCGCCACCACTTCCCGGCGCTGCTCGTTGCGCGCGATCTTCGACTTCTTCGCCATATTCAGCGCTCCTCGCGGAAGTCCACGTGCTTGCGTACGACGGGGTCGTACTTCTTCAGCACCATGCGGTCGGGGTCGTTGCGCCGGTTCTTGCGCGTGACATAGGTGTAGCCGGTGCCCGCGGTGGACTTCAGCTTGACGATCGGCCGCAGCTCGGTCGACTTGGATGCCATCTCGCCTCCTAGATCTTCTGGCCGGCGGCGCGCAGGCGGGCGACGACCGCCTCGATGCCGTCCCGGTCGATGGTCTTGATGCCCTTGGTGGAGACGGTCAGCGTGATGCGCCGGTCCTCGCTGGGCAGGTAGTAGGTCTTGCGCTGGATATTGGGGTTCCAGCGCCGGTTCGTCCGCTTGTGCGAGTGCGACACGGACTTGCCGAAGCCGGGCTTACGCCCGGTGACCTGGCAGTGGGCCGACATGCGGGCTCCCTCCAGTAGATGACAATCATTTTCGACAACAGCTGTTCGAGACTGTACCGTTGCTCTTCGGTTAATGGAAATCGTTGTCGAAAGGAGTTCCGGTGGCTGTTCTCGAGCGCACGCCGGTCGTGCTGATCGCGGGCTTCGCGGGCCGTGCCACCGAGGGGGTGGACCATCTCGCCGCCGCGTCGGCCGCCCGTCCGGGCACCGCGGTGGTCCGGCATGACCTGCGCGAACTGCGCGAGGGCATCGTGCGGCGCACGGTATGGCAGGACGGACACGAACGCACCGAGGTGCTGGAATTGGCGCACGGCTGCGTCTCCTGCACGTTGCACGCTGACCTGCTGCCGCTGCTGTGCCGGCTGTCCGCCCGGGATTCGGTGCGGCGCATCGTGCTGGCGCTGGACCCGGCCTTCGAGGCCGAGGCGGTGTGCCAGGCGATCGAGGGCGTCGTGGTCACCGGGATCGTCGGGCGCGTGGACGGTCCGGCGGGCCGGGACGTCCGCGTCGAAGCCGTGCTGACCTGCCTGGATGCCCAGACCTGGCTGGCCGACGCGACCGGTGACGAGACCCTCGCCGAGCGCGGTGCGGCCGCGGCCGATGACGACCGCACGGTCGCACAGGTCGCCGTGGGCCAGGCCGACTTCGCCGATGCGCTGGTGGCGCTCGGGCCCGCCGTCGACGCCATGGATCAGGCGCGGCTGACGGAGGTGCTGGCCCGCCTGGTCCCCGACGCTCCGGTGTTCTGGACCGACGATCTCGCCACCGTCGGCGCCGCCGAGATCGAGCGGTTGCTGGCGCGGATCCCCGCCGGCTCGCGCCGCGGCCGGACCTTCGACGCGCACGCGCCGCTGCTGCGGGGTCAGCCGCCACTGAGCACCGAGCACGGCGTCACGCTGATCGAATTCGCCGCGAGCCGCCCGTTCCATCCGGAACGCCTGCACGAGGCGCTGGACGTGTTGTTCGAGGGTGTGGTCACCGCGCGCGGCCGGATGTGGCTGGCCACCCAGCCCGACGAGGTGGTGTGGCTGGAGTCCGCGGGCGGCGGACTGCGCGTCGGTGGCGCCGGGCGCTGGCTCGCCGCGATGTCGGAAGACGAAGTGGCGCAGGCGGATCCGACCCGGCGCGCGCTCGCGGCGTTGCGCTGGGACGAAACCTTCGGTGACCGCGACATCTCGCTGGTGATCCTGGCTCACGACGCCGATCCCGCCGATATCCGGCACGCCCTGCACTGGGCGCTGGTGGAGGACGACGAACTGCGTCTGGTCGAACGCGCACCCGAGCGGGTGGCGCAGTGGGAAGACCCGTTCGGTGATTGGCACCGGGACCCCTGCGTGGATTTCGACTCGGCGGCCCCGGAACCGGACGCGGCGCAATCCAAATCTCAGAGAGGAGAAGGTAAGTGAAGGCAGGAATTCATCCGGACTACCACCCCGTGGTGTTCGAGGATCAGAGCACCGGCAAACGGTTCTTGACCCGCTCGACCGCGACCAGTACGCGCACCGTCGAATGGACGGACGGCAACACCTACCCGCTGCTGGTGGTGGACGTGACCTCGGACTCGCATCCGTTCTGGACCGGCACCCACCGCGTCATGGACACCCAGGGCCGGGTGGAGAAGTTCGAGCGCAAGTACGGCCGGCGCACCCCGCGCGCGATGAAGGAGAGCTGACATGGCGGTCCCGAAGCGGCGGATGTCGCGTTCCAACACCCGCAGTCGCCGAGCGCAGTGGAAGGCGACCGCCCCGGACCTGGTCGAGGTCAAGGTCGTCGGTGCGGCGCACAAGGTTCCGCGCCGCCTGGTCAAGGCGGTGCAACTGGGCCTGGTCGACCCGTCCCGGCTCTGATCGCGATACCGTGCCCGGCCGTGCTTTCCGTGCGGCCGGGCACGGCTTTCGCAGTCGATCACCAGAGACTTGCCACCGTGGTCGCGAGGATGATCCCCCCGTCCGAAATCACTGGATGGCCGCAGCAATTATTTGGCTAATGATTGTGTTGAAAGCACCTGGAGTTTTTCCGAAAGCCCAGCTAGCGGGCCGATAACCATGGGGGGAATTCCATACTGGGAGTTGGTTTTTGGTGACCGTAAAAGTCCTAATGCAGTGATGAAATCGTGTCGTCCCGCCGGTACATTCATTCGCGAGGGCGGGTTCTCCCGGGTAACTGAGAGAACCCGCTCATCGCCAAATGTGGCGCTCCGTCGACTGCTACTCGGCCCGGCCGGAATCGATTCGATCCCGGTCGCCCTGGCCGGACAGTCCGGGTAGATCGGGAATCAACGCCTCCAGCCGGGCACCCACGGCTGTCGCCGGCCCCTCGATCAGGGACAACGGCCAGGGCCAGCGCGGCCCCTCCAATCGCCGCACCTCCGCCACCAGCTCGGCGGTCGTCGCCTCCAGCGCGCCGATCTGCGCGCGCAACGCCTCGGTGTCGTCCTCCAGCTCGTCGATCCGGCGCAGCGCCGCCGCTACACCGTCGACCAGCGTCAGACTCCGGCCCTCGGCGTCGACGCCCAGCTGTGGCCACCCCGCCAGCCCCGGACCGCGCAACTGGATCTGGATGTCGCGCAGCACTTCCTCTTGTTCCGGCGTCACGTCCGGCTCCTCCTGTACGAAATCCCACTGCCCGAAATCGACCGTCTCGGCGACATTCACGTCGCACTCCACACCGCCGACCACCTGCTGACGCAGCGTCTGATGAATGTTGCGGCGCGACTCCACATTGCCGCCCGACCAGGCGTCGGTCTGCCAGGCCCACACCGCGTGACCGGAATCCAGCGCCCGGCTCAACGGCCAATACCCGCCGTAGATACCGACATTCGCGCGACCGAGCACCGTCGCCGCGCCATCCAGGTAGGCGTTGATCGGAGCCTGCTGCCCCGGTGTGGCGTCGAAATCGACCGAGAAATAGATGGGCCGGTCGGTGCGCCCGCCGCAACGCAGCACCTGCGCCAGACCGAGCTCGGCGTCCAGCGCGCCCGCGTCGTAGCCGTCGAGCATCCGATCGGCCGTGGTCTCCCAGTTCGACACGATCGAAATACCGTGCGCTCGAAGATCGTCCGCCTCGGCCGGAGTGAGCAGCTTGCCGGGCAGCGAAGGACCACCGGAACTGAGATACCGGACCACGAAATCGAATCCGGCCGCCCGGATGGCCGCGCCACCCGGCCGTCCGCCCGCGTAGTCCAGCCCCAACCGCTGTGGCGACACCGCGGCGCTCGCCATGGTCACGCCGCGCTACCCCCTCCGAGCTCACACCGCATGTCTCCCACTGTAAGTGGGCCCGGCATGCGGTCGCGCGACTTCCCGTCGATCAGCCCGGCTGCGCCGCCGGATGCTCGTCGACGAGGGTGGACTCGAACGGCCGGCGCAGCGGGGCCAGCAGCACCGCCGCGATTGGAATCGCCAAGGTGAGCAGACCCACCACGAAGGCCGGATAGGCGAAGTCGAACAGGTCGATGCCGTTGGGCACCGGTACGCCCGGCACGATGTCGACCTCGATCGCGGACAGCGCGAGCAATTGCGCGGCCATGACGGTCGCCCCGGCCAGCAGCGCGGCGCCCACCCGGGCCCGCACCGACTCCCGGTAGGTCAGCGTCAACCACAGCGCGCCGGTGAAACCGAGCACCGCCACTACGCCGACGAAGTACAGCGGCAACGTCTCGACGGTGACCGCACCGCGCACCCGCACCGCGTGCACGCCGAGCATCACCGTGGTCACCAGTCCGAGCGCCGCGATCGCGCCACCGGCCAAGGACCGCGTCAGCTGAGACCGGTTCCCGGCGAGCACCAGACCGAGCAGGCAACCCAGCGTGGCCGGCGCCAGCGCCGCCACGATCGGCCCCACCTCGTAGCGCACCGGACTGTCCGAGACCGAGAAGCCCAGCAGCAGCACCAGACTCGCCAGCCAGAACCCGATCCCGCCGATCGAGGTCGCGCCCACGGTCAGCCAGGCCAGACCGGCGCGTGCCGAGATGTCCGGCGTGCCGGCGTGCCGGATACAGATCAGACCGATCAGGGTCCCGAGCGCGGATACGCCGAACGCCAGTCCCAGCATCCAGCTACCCATGGCGAAGTAGCTGATCTCAGACATGCCGGCCGGTCCGCTCGAATTCCTGGGCGGTCAAACGCATCAGCGCGTATTCGGTGATCGCGGCCAGCGTGCGCCGCACCTCCTCGGCGCTGCGCGCGTCGATATCGATGACCGGCACACCCTCCCGGATGGACAGCGCCTCGCGCACCTCGTTCAGCGGGAATCGCGGCGCGCCGGGGAAACGGTTGATCGCCACCAGGAACGGCAGTTTGCGGGATTCGAAATAGTCGACCGGCGCGAAACTGTCCTCGATCCGGCGGGTGTCCACCAGGACCACCGCGCCGATCGCACCGCGCACCAGGTCGTCCCACATGAACCAGAACCGGCGCTGGCCCGGCGTGCCGAACAGGTACAGCACCATGTTGTTCGGCAGGATGATCCGCCCGAAGTCCATGGCCACCGTGGTGGTGGTCTTCTCGGGGGTGGCCGCCAGGTCGTCCACCCCGACCGACGCGTCGGTCACCAGGGCTTCGGTGCGCAGCGGCACGATCTCCGACACCGCGCCGACGAAAGTCGTCTTGCCGGCACCGAATCCGCCCGCGATAACGATCTTGGTCGACGCGGTGCGGGCTTCTTCGAGCCCGAAGGTGCTAAAGGGCGCGGATTCCACGCAGGGTCCTCTCCATCAGGGCACGGCGCTCGTCGTAACTCGCGTCGTCGGTCAGGGTCGAATGCACTCGCAGGGAACCGGCGACCACGAGATCTCCGATCATCACCCGAACCAGCCCGAGTGGGCGATCCAGGCGACCGGCGATCTCGGCTACGGACAGTCGCTGGGTCCCGAGGTGCAGGATCTCCATCCGGACATCGCCGGCGGGCCAATTCGGGAAGGACGGAAACGACACCGTCTCGATCACCGCTTCCAGCGGTAGATCGACGGCGGATGCGGTGCGTCCTCCGGTGAGGGCATAGGGCCGGACCCGGCCGGGCCGGCGCGGCGACTCGCCTGTGGGATACGGGTCGACAGGGTTGGGCACAGGCGGACTCACACGGTAGATCGGGCGGTGGCCTGAATGACCGTCCCGACCCGGTCGACGAGCAGGGCCATCTCATAGCCGATCCGGCCGATGTCGTGCTGCTTGGTGGCCAAGACCGCGAGATGCGAAGCCGTACCGACGCTCATCACCAGAAGATAGCCGCGCTGCATATCGACGATCGACTGCATTACTTTGCCGCCGTCGAACAGTTGCACCGCGCCGGTGGCCAGGCTGGCCAGACCGGCGGTGATGGCGGCGAGTTGCTCGGCTCGCTCCTCGGGGAGATTGTCGCTGGTCGCCTGGAGTAATCCGTCCGCGGAGACGAGGACGGCGTGCGAGACACCGGGCACTTCCCGAGCGAACCGCGCGACCAGCCAGTTGAGATTCGCGTTATTGGATTCACTCATACAAATTCCCCATGTTCGTGTTTGGCGTCGGCGGCGCGGCGGCCACTGAAGACGCCGTTCAGGTGACGGGTCAGGTTCTCGCGGATCTCTTCCGGGTCCCGGATCCCGGACTCGGCGCTCGGATCGACGCTGCCGGGGACCAATTGCGCGCCGGGCCGCCGGATCGGCAGACCGCCGCGGGTCCGGCCGGAGGATGCCGGGGTGCTGGCCTGGGCTGCCGCCTGCCAGCCGGAGTCGGCGGGCGAACTCCATTGGGTGCCCGCGGAATCCGACGCGGCCGAATCCACCAGCCACTCCGAGACCATGCGCTGGTAGATCGGCGCGGCGCCGCCGCCCTCGTCCGGTTCCGCGGCGACCGGTTCGAAAATCGGTGGGCCGAAGGTGCTTTCGGGCTCGTCGGCGACCGGGCGCAGCGGCACGGACGGAGCGGGGTCGGTCGCCGGTTCGGTGTCCGGGCGCAGCGGCACGGACGGAGCCGGATCGGTCACCGGTTCGATGTGGCGCGGCACCGCGTCGAGGGTGAAGCGGGACTCGTACCCGGCCGGGGCCGAGATCTCCGGGGCGGCCTCGGCTTCCGGCTCGGCTTCCGGCGGCAGCGGCAGCCGGCGCGGCAGACCGTACGCGGTGAGCTGAGGTGCGGGCGTCTCGGCCGGTTCGGGATCGGGCACCGGTTGCAGGCGCGGCGAGGAGGTGTGCGACAGCGGCAGGACGGGCGCGGTCGGGTGGTCGGACTCCGGCAGCGAGACCAGGCGCGCGGGCAGATGCACCGCGGCGGTGATCCCGGCGTTGTCGGCGATGGAGGCGGTCGAGGCGGTGCGGCGCAGGCTGACCTGGATGCCGTGCCGCGCCGAGAGATTGCTGACCACGAAAAGGCCCATCCGGCGGGCGGTTTCGAAGTTGACCTGACCGCCCGAGGCGAGGCGGTTGTTGGCGGCCGCCAGGTCCTCGTCGGACATGCCGAGCCCGCGGTCGATGATCTCGATCAGGTAGCCGCCGTCCACGGTGCGGGCCACGCCGACGCCGACCCGGCGGTCCGGCGGCGAATACCGCAGCGCGTTGTCGATCAGCTCGGCGAGCAGGTGCTCGATGTCGACCGCCGCCGCGCCGGGCACGATACCGTTCGGCACCGAACCGATTTCGGCCCGCTGATAGTCCTCCACTTGGGAGATGGCGCTCCAGAGCATGTCGCCGAGGCCGACCGGCTCCAGGTGACCGCGGCGCAGTGGCGTGCCGGCCAGCACCAGCAGGTTGTCGCCGTTGCGGCGCATCCGGGTGGCGAGATGGTCGAGCCGGAACATGCTCTGCAGCCGGATCGGGTCTTCCTCGTTGCGCTCGAGTTCCTCGATCAGCGTCAGCTGCTGTTCCACCAGCGACTGACTGCGGCGCGACAGCGTCTCGAACATCTTGCCGATCTGTAGTCGCAGCGCCGCGAGATTGAGGGCCTGCTCGTGCATTTCGTCGACGGCGCGGGCGAGCTGGCCGATCTCGTCGCGGCCGGTGACCCCGACCGGGGTGATCTGCGGGGTGCTGCCGCCGGAGTAGACGATGGCCAGCTCCTCCGGGAGCCGGACGTGCGCGGTGTCGAGGACGTCGTGGCGCAACCGCCGAATCGACATGACCAGCGCCTGGGCCACCCACAGCGCCAGCGCCAAGCCGGCGAGCAGGGTGCCGATGATGATCGAGGTGTCGCGCATCGCGTCCTGGCGCGCGGTGGTCAGCGCCTCGCTGAGGACCCGTTCGACCGCACGCGCCCGGTCGGTCGCGGCCAGATCGTAGGTGGCGAGGCTGGTGCGCATGGATTCGACCAGGTCGGCGGCCCGGGTCGGATCGGCGACTGCGGCCATGCGAGCCATCGCACCGCCCAGCAGTGGGCTCTGGTAGGGGGCGTCGGTCGGCATGATCTGGTCGTAGACCTGGATCAGCGCCATCTCCGAGCCGGCCGCGGTCAGGATCCGGGCGGCCAGTTGCTCCTGCTGCGGGGCGGTGTTCTTGCCCGAGGTCATCATCCCGATGAGCATCTGCTGCTGGGCGAAGGCCCGGCGCGCGACCATGATCGAACTGGTCTGCAGCATGTAGCGCTGCGCGTTGTTGTAGGTGGAGGCCATGCCGTCGGAGGACGCGAGCGCCTTGTCGACGTAGCCGAGGATGGCGTCGAGCTGGGTGCTCAATTCGGTGGGCGGGGTAGCACGCGATTTGTCGCGCAGCACCTTCGCCGCGGCGATCGCCGAGTTCATGTCGACCAGCAGCACGGGGTCGGTTTGCGGCAGGCGCAGCGCCGTTTCCAGGTCGGCGACCGCCCGGTCGAACCGGGTGTTGGCTTTGCCGATGCGCGGGTCGGCCGGGTCGGCGCTCTGGGTGTTGACCGCGGTCACGGCCAGTTCGGTACTGGCACCGGCGAATTCGATGATCTGGTGGGTGGCGGCGTTGTATTCGCTGGCCGCGCGCACCTGCTCCATGCCGTCCAGGTGATTGTCGACGCGCAACACCGCGAACGACATGGCCAGGATCACCGGTGGGAGGAGCGCGATGGCGACCTTGCGGGCTACCGACCAGTTGGAGAAAATCGCCTGCCAGGATCGCGGTGCAGCTTCCATCCCGCCTCTATCCCTCAGCTCTCTCGATTGGGTCCCCCCGGCGCACGCTCGGCTGCGGTGCCTGTCCATAACCAACCAGAGGTCTTGTTAAATGGCACGTGAAACATACCGTGTCCGGTGACGAGCGGCAATTGAAACTCACAGCATGCTCGACTCGGGAATCTCACACGGGCAGAGCGCTTTTCGCTCCCGAATAGCGGTAACGCCGAACTCGGGCCTGCCGTCTATTCAGCGCGCAGTTCAGCCTGCAATTCGAGGGTTGCTGAATGATGACCAGCCCGCTCCGGCGTGTCGCGACCTCCCCTCTCAGTGCACTCTCAGTCGGTGGGGCCAAACTGGGGGCATGCGCATTCTGGTAGTCGACGACGATCGCGCCGTCCGGGAATCGCTGCGCCGATCGCTGACCTTCAACGGGTACACCGTCGACCTCGCCGTGGATGGCGTCGATGCCCTGGAGAAGGCCAACGCGCAGCGACCCGACGCCCTCGTCCTCGATGTGATGATGCCGCGCATGGACGGCCTGGAAGTGTGCCGTCGTCTGCGCAGCACCGGTGACGACCTGCCGATTCTGGTACTGACCGCCCGGGATTCGGTCTCCGAGCGGGTCGCCGGCTTGGACGCGGGCGCCGACGACTATCTGCCCAAGCCGTTCGCGCTGGAGGAATTGCTGGCCCGGCTGCGCGCGCTGCTGCGCCGTCGCGCCACCGACCCGGACGACGCCTCGGAGGCCATGCGGTTCGCTGACCTGTCGCTGGACCCGGTCACCCGGGAGGTCTGGCGTGACAGCCGCTCGATCAGCCTCACGCGCACCGAGTTCTCGTTGCTGGAGATGTTGATGGCCAATCCGCGCCGGGTGCTGACCCGCAGCCGGATCCTGGAGGAGGTCTGGGGCTACGACTTCCCGACCTCCGGCAACGCGCTCGAGGTCTATATCGGCTACCTGCGCCGCAAAACCGAGGCCGAGGGCGAACCGCGGTTGATCCACACCGTGCGCGGCGTCGGCTACGTGCTGCGCGAGACCCCTCCGTAGGCCGGGAGTCATGGCACGCAGTCTTCCCCGGCGCCCGGTGGTCGCCCCCCTCGGTCAGCACGACCCCGAGATGCGCCCGCCGATGCCGCTGACCCGGTCGGTGTCGTTGCGGTGGCGAGTGACCCTGCTGGCCGCCTCGGTGGTGGCTATCGCGGTGGCCGTCACCTCCATCGCCGCCTACGCGATGGTGGAGCGCGCTCTCTACAACGATGTCGACTCACAGCTCGAGGCGCGCGCCGAGACGATGATCAACAACAACTTCGAGAATCTCGGCTTCCAGTCGATCGTGCTGGCGGGTTTGTTCTCCAATGACGTCGGCGTGGCACTGATTTTCGCGGACCACAAACCGTATATGCCACCGCAGCAGACAATTCCGCCCGTCGGCAGTCAGGAACTCGCGGTCGCCGACGGCAAACTGCCGTCCTCACTGCGCACGGTGCACAACCAACGCGTACTCGCCATGCCGACCAATTCCGGCGCGACCCTGATCATTTCGCAGCGCCTGGAGCCGACCCGCGAGGTGCTCGACCGGCTGGCCTGGCTGCTGTTCGTGGTCGGCGGGTGCGGTGTCGTACTCGCCGCGGCCGCCGGAACCGCGGTGGGTCGCACCGGGTTACGGCCCATCGCCAGGCTCACCTCGGCCACCGAGCGCATCGCCCGCACCGACGACCTGACCCCCATCCCGGTCACCGGCGATGACGAATTGGCCCGGCTCACCGAGAGTTTCAACACCATGCTGCGCGCGCTCGCGGAATCCCGGGACCGGCAGCGCCGCTTGGTCGCCGACGCCGGGCACGAGCTGAAGACGCCGCTCACCTCCCTGCGCACCAATATGGAATTGCTCATCGCATCCAGCCGGCCGGGTGCGCCGAGCATCCCCGAGGAGGACATGGCGGAGCTGCGCGCGGACGTCGTCGCCCAGATCGAGGAACTGTCCCAGCTGGTCGGCGACTTGGTCGACCTGGCCCGCGAGGACGCCCCCGAAACCGTCTACGACCGTATCGATCTCGGCGAGGTGACCGAGCGCGCGCTGGAACGGGCGCGGCGGCGGCGCGGCTCGATCGAGTTCGTGGCCGAACTGCGCCCGTGGTTCATGTACGGCCACGAGGCGGGGCTGGAACGCGCGGTACTCAACGTGCTCGACAATGCCGCGAAATGGAGTCCGGCCGGCGCGCAGGTGCACGTAGCCATGCGCGAGACCGGTCGCGGACTATTGGAACTCTCCGTCGACGACGCCGGCCCCGGAATTCCGGCCCCGGAACGCGAGCTGGTTTTCGAACGGTTCTACCGGACCACCGCCGCGCGATCCATGCCCGGCTCAGGTCTCGGATTGGCCATCGTCAAACAAGTCGTGACCAAACACGGCGGCACCATCACCATCGACACTTCCGACCGGGGCGGTGCCCAGATCCGTATTGTGTTACCTGGTGAGGGCGCTGCGCCCGGTGTGCTGCCGGAAATGGACGACGCCGCCGCGGACCTCTGAAGAAACTGAAAGCAGGGTCAAAGCAGGATCTCAGTCCACTCTTATCCGTCGCCATCATGGTTGGTCGCAGACGCTTAGGGAGAAACGAGAAGCCATGACCGAGGAAGACAAGTCCGGCACCAGCGGTCCGCAGCCGACCGAGCACATCCCGGCGGCGCATGCCGAGAATTCAGGCCACACGGGCTGGGGCACATCCGCCCCGTATTCGCAGCCCGGCCCGTATTCCACCGGAAGCCATTATCGGGCGGCGCCGTTCCCGGGCCCGGAATCGGGACCGGAATACGCGGCGATGCCCGGATACGCGACTCAGTCCTTTCCGCCGCATCCTGGCGCACCCTACGGCGTACAACCACCGCAGCCGCTGCGGCGGCCGATCCGGACCGGCCTACTGGCCGGCGCGCTGGCGTTGGCGCTGGTCAGTGGCGGCATCGGCGGCGTGGTGGGCGCCGTGGTCGCCGATCGGGACGGCTCGGGCACGTCGGTCACCAACGCTCTGGAGGCCCCGCGACCGAAGGTCAACGACGTATCCAACGCTCCCGCCGGGTCGGTGCAGGCCGTGGCCCAGAAGGTGGTGCCCAGCGTGGTGATGATCAAGGTCGCCAGCAACCGCGCCGAGGGCGAGGGTTCGGGTGTGGTGCTGTCCTCCGACGGTCTGATCCTGACCAACAATCATGTGGCCGCCGGAGCGGGCGCCAACTCCAAGATGGAGGTCGTCTTCAGCGACGGCAGCACCGCGCCCGCCACCATGGTCGGCAACGATCCGGTCTCCGATCTGGCGGTGATCAAGGCCGATAAGACCGGCCTGACCCCGATCGAGCTCGGCAATTCCGCCGATCTGCAGGTCGGTCAGCCCGCGATCGCGATCGGATCCCCGCTCGGCTTGGCCGGCACCGTGACCACCGGCATCGTGTCCGCGTTGAACCGCCCGGTGTCCACCAGCGGCGAGGGCAGCTCCAGCCCGAATACGCCCAACCCGGTGATCGACGCGATCCAGACCGACGCCGCCATCAACCCCGGCAATTCCGGTGGTGCGCTGGTCGATTCGAGCGGCAAGCTGATCGGCATCAACACCGCCATCGCCAGCCTGGGCGCCAACGAGATGGCCGGTCAGCAGACCGGCTCCATCGGTCTCGGCTTCGCGATCCCGGTGGACCAGGCACGTCGCGTCGCCGATCAGCTGATCAAGACCGGCCACGCCACCTACGCCCAGATCGGCATCAAACTTCGTCCCGAGGGCGATCGCGCCCTGGTCCTGGAGGCGACGCCGGACGGCCCGGCGGCCAAGGCGGGCATCCCGGCGGGCGCGGTCATCACCAAGCTCAACGACCGGCCGATCGATTCCGGTAATGCCCTCATCGCGGCGGTCCGTTCACACCAGCCCGGCGACAAGGTGAAGGTCACCTACACCGATGAACAGGGTAACAATCCCAAGACCGTCGAGGTCACCCTCACCGGCGCTCCTGCGTAAGGCGGTAGATCATGTTGATGTCTCCTTCGGACCTCAGTGCTGTTGCCAACTCAGCCGTCGAACAGGCCACGGCAGGCGCTACGGTGAGCAGCATGGAAATCGATGCTCCTGTGGCGGGGCGTGCACTGGTGGTGGTCGTCGACGATCGAACGGCGCATGGAGGTGTGGACTCGCTCGGACCGCTGGTCACCGAGCTGCTCACCGAGGCGGGTTTCCTAGTCGACGCATCGGTTTCGGTGCAGGCCGACGAGGTGGAAATTCGTAATGCGCTGAACACCGCGGTGATCGGCGGTGTCGACCTGGTCATCTCGGTGGGCGGCACCGGAATGTCGCCGCGCGATGTCACCCCCGAAGCCACCGCCCAGGTGCTCGATCGTGAGCTGCTCGGCATCAGTGAGGCGCTGCGTGCCTCCGGCCGGGTTGCGGGCTCGCTGGACGCCGGCCTGTCGCGCGGGCTCGCCGGTATTTCCGGCAGCACCCTGGTCGTGAATCTGCCGGGCACTCGCGCCGCCGTCCGGGACGGCATGGCAACTCTCGGGCCGCTCGCCAGTAAGGCGATCGGCGAACTTTCCGGATTGGCCGAATAATCAGCGGCACCGGTTCTTCCGACGATCCTCGCCCGGCTCACCGCCGGGCGAGGGACGCCGCGCGTTTGGCCGAGATTTTCGGCGACGCACTGCCCGACACCACTCGCGATGAGCGCGGTGACGAATCCGAGACCGCGTCCGCTTCCGACGATTGGCTGCGCTCCCAGGTGCCTCCGCACCACGGTTGAGCTTTATCTACGGCCGCACTCCGTATTCCGAACGGATATATAGCCGCCGCGGCCTCACCGTTTTTGTTTTACAACTGTGATCCACGCCATTTCAATACGGTGCTGACTCGTACTCGCGAATGGCCTCGTTGCGCCGCGCGTGGTCGAATTAGTCGCTCCGGAACCCTTCCCCGCTGCATCTATGCACGTCAAGCGATATGGGCATGAATGGCACTGTGATCTACATCACTATGTTCTTTACCAAAGCCCGCGTTGCCACGCTGTTACCTACGGTTTAATCTTCGGCCAGAGCCACCCACAACTATGGACCCCACAGGCCCGGGTACGTCACGAACGTTGCCGACCCGGCGGAACCCTGGCTCGGTTCCGTTGCCAGCTGAGGCCGTTGCGCCGAAATTACGGCCGGTTACACACCGGCAACAAACGGACGACACACTGAGCTGGGCCTGAGAGGACCATCCAACCTCGATGGTCGAGGTTGACTGTTAGAACCTGATGAGGGGAAGTATGAGCGAGAACCGCACCAACGGTCTGCGTCGCAGTGCCCGCGCTGCCGGCGTGGCCGGTGCTGCCGCGGCCGTTGCCATGGGTCTGTTTTCGACCGGGGCCGCCAATGCCGATGTCTTCGTGCCGTTGCCGGACGGTCAGAAGGTCGGTCCGGGCGTGACCATCACCCGCACGGGTGAGCATGCCGTTGTTTCGCCGTCGCTGGCCGCCAACGGCGCCGGGCGCGTCGTCTGGGTCTCGGGCAACGCGACCGCCGACGTGACCGCTACTCCGGAGGGCACCGCCGGTCCGTGGAACGGCCCGGCCAACAACCCCGGCACCAACAACTCCTCGACCCACGGTCAGTCGCAGATCAACACCGGATACATCATCGGTTGCCAGGTCAGCATCTCCGACGACGCGATCAGCGTCGGTGGTGGCGCCTCCATCGACATGAGCAGCCTCGGCCTCAGCGGTTCCTTGGGTCTGTCCCTCGGCCCCGGCGAGGTCAAGTGGGTCGCGGTCGAACTGAAGGACATTCCCAAGGCGGGCGTGTACTCCGTGGAGTACCAGGACGTCGAGATGCAGATCCAGGGTTGCGCGGGCTACGCCCAGGCGCGCTCCTACACCGTGGTCGAGATCATCGGCGATCACTACTCGAAGACCACCCTGTACGGCCAGCCGTTCAGCATTGGCTGACCCGTCTTCGAATCGTCGAATCCTCTTCTCGCCGAAACTTCAAACCCCTGAGGGAATAACATGATCAACCGTAAGAACCTGGCGAAGGTTGCCGGTGTGGGTGCCGCCGCCACCATCGCCATGGGCCTGTTCTCCACCGGTGCGGCCAACGCGGACACCTTCGTGCCGCTGCCGGGTGGCGAAATGTCCAAGACCCTGTCCGACGGCACCGTCGTGACCGTCAAGCTGGTCGGTGAGTCGGCCAACATCAACCCGTCCATGGGCTCCACCCCGCTGCACCGCAACGCGTGGGTCTCCGGCACCGCGGTCGTCGAGCTCTCGGGCTCCGGCGCCGTCGGCGGCAAGATCTACCCGGGCTACGTCGTCGGCTGCCAGGTCAATATCGACGGCGGCGGCGTGGACGCGGGCGCCGGCGTCACGTTCAAGCAGGGCGGTGACTCGGTCACGGCCAGTCCTTCCGCCGACGGCGGGGGCAACCTGTCGCTCGGCCCCGGCCAGGCGACGTCGTTCTACGTGCTCGACCGCGAAGTTGCGGATGACTTCGGCAACGAGGATCACTCCACCAACAACCGCTTCAAGGGCACCAACGGCTCGGTGTCCTGGGCTGATACGACCATCGGCCTCGGCGGCTGTGGCGGCTACGCGCAGGCTCGCGCCTTCGTGCGCGTCAAGGTCGAGACCGACAACGTGATGTCCTACGTTGTGCTCTGGGGCCAGCCCTTCAGCCTCGGCTGATTCACGCTGAACCCGAATACCGGAACGGGCCCGTCGCTTTCGCGGCGGGCCCGTTCTTTTGTCTTGCCGCGCAGGGAATTACACCTCGCGAATCGTGGTCGTCCCGGAGCCCGAACCGGTGCTCTTATCCGGGCCGCTCTCGCCGTCACGCTGGGCGGCGAGCAGATCCCGGATCTCGGTCAGCAGGGCGATCTCGGTGGCCGCCGCCTGCTTGGAGCCGAAGCGAGCCATGATCCGGTTCGCCGGAGTCACCAGGACGAAGTAGAGCACTGCGGCGATCAGCAGGAAGTCGATGACCGCGCCCACGATCGTGCCCAGCTGAACGAAGGTGGCGGGTTTACCGGACATGATCTGGAAGCCCCAGCCGAGTTCATTGGTGCCGCCGAAGACCGCGAGCAGCGGCTTGATGATTCCGTCGGTGAAGGCGCTCACGATCGCGGTGAAGGCGGTGCCGATCACGACGGCCACAGCCAGATCGAGGACGTTGCCCCGGAAGATGAAGTCTTTGAATCCCTTGAGCATGGCCGGATCTCTCCTGTTCGGATGAAGCTGACTGGCTGCGCGGAGCCGCGATCGGTTGCCGATGCTAGTGGCTCAGTGGAAGACCACCGTGAGCGCGGTGCGCAGCGATGCGGCCGCGACGGCGGTGGCGTGGGCGGCGTCCATGGCCACCAGCACCACCGGCTCCGGCTGCCCGCGCCGGTCGGCCGGACGGGATACCAGGACCACCGCCGCATCCCTGGCCAGCGTGCGGGCGGGCCGATCGCCGCCGTCCTCCGTGCCGACCACATCGACGCGATCACCGGCCCGCAGGATTTCCGCTACGGCGTTGTCGGCGAGGCGAATCGGGACGATGCGCGCGTCGGCCGCGCCGGAGGCCACCGCGGCCAGCCGGGGACTCACGACGCGCAGGTCGGTGAACACTTCACCGGCGCGCATGGCGCCGGTCAAGGTACTGCCTAGTAGTGCGCCGGTATCGCGCACGGCGTGCGTGGGGAGGGAGCCGGATTCGTATACGGCGCTGCGCAAGTCGCCCGCTTCCAGCAATCGGCCGGGCGGTAGGTCGCGCTCGGCGACGACGACGTGGACCGGGTGCGTATCCGGATCACCACGAAGAAACAGCACTGCCGCCAGCACGGTGAGTGCGGCGGCAAGCATTCTGCGGACCAGCAACAGGTCGGCCCAGGGCGGGCGATTGTCGAAAACCGCGCGCAGCGGGTTTTCTCGGCCGAGATCGGTGCGCGATTTCATGGCCGGATCCTATGGCCGCGAATATCGCGCCACGCCCGGGAATTACGCTGCTTGGGGATAACTCCCTAGCTGTGGATAACTCAGCTGGCGGCGGCCGCGGGGCTGGTGGTGGAGCTGCTGGCGGCGCCGTCGCTCGACGAAGAGCTCGATTCGGTGCTCTTGCTCGACCCGTTGTCCGACTTCGCGGGCTCGCTCGCGGTGGACGCGCCGCCGCGGCTGTCGGTGCGGTAGAAGCCGCTGCCCTTGAAGACGATGCCGACCGAGTTGAACAGCTTGCGCAGTTTGCCCGAGCATTCGGGGCAGACGGTCAGGGCGTCGTCGCTGAAGGACTGAACGATGTCGAAGCGGTTGTCACACTGGGTGCACGCGTACGAATAAGTTGGCACAGGATCCTCCGCTGGTCTCGTCGAACTGGCACTCTACAGGCGACAGTGCCAACATCGCCAATCCTGCATTCATTCCACGCTACCCAGTTGCCGCAACCCGCCGCGGGGCGTCAGCGCCCAGCCCATACGCAGGTCATGTGGTTCCTCCGGGAGCCTGGGGACCAGTTCGTCGTCGCGCACGACCGCGATCAACCGAGCTTCCGGCCGGGCCGCCGCCAGCGTGCGGTCGTAGTAGCCGGCGCCACGCCCGAGCCGCACACCGCGTAGATCGACCGCGAGCGCGGGCACCAGGATCAATTCGGCGAGCCCGACCGCCTCGACGCCCAGCGCCGCGCCGGTCGGCTCGAGCAAGCCGAAACGCGCGGGCTGCAAACTGTCCGGACCGGTGTATTCGGCCCATCGCAGCGGACCGGGCGGCCCCGTCACAGGTAAGAGGACACGCGACCCGCCGACGCAGAGCGCATCGAGCATCTCCCGCGAACCCGGCTCGCCGCGCACCGGCACATAGGCGCAAACCCACCCGTTCACTGCGAGTTTGCCCGTGGTTTTCGCGAGTAGTCGAGCCTCGTCCGCATGCTCGGTGGCGGGCTGGGCACTCCGTTGTCTGAGAATTTTGGAGCGCCATGCATGTTTATCGGTCTCACCGGGCATCTCCATGATGATCACCATATGCTCACCCGCGTAAGCCCCACCGCCGCCAGACGGCGCTGGGGCGATGTGATGGATGGATAGGGTATGCCCATGACAGCAAATACCGGACACTCCGCGAATGGTGCGGTTTCGTGTTTCCGCACGGCCGTCGTGCCCGCGGCCGGACTCGGGACGCGGTTCCTGCCCGCGACCAAGACGGTGCCCAAGGAGTTGCTGCCGGTGGTGGACACCCCCGGTATCGAGCTGGTCGCGGTAGAAGCCGCCGACTCCGGCGCGGACCGCCTGGTGATCGTCACCTCCCCCGGCAAGGACGGCGTGGTCGCGCACTTCGTCGAGGACTTGGTGCTGGAGAGCACCCTCGCCGAGCGCGGCAAGTTCAAGCTCCTGGAGAAGGTGCGCAAGGCGCCCGGCCTGCTGGACGTGGTCTCCGTGATCCAGGAGGAGCCGCTGGGCCTCGGGCACGCGGTCGCGCAGGCCGAGAGCGTGCTCGACGACGACGAGGACGCCATCGCGGTGCTGCTGCCCGACGACTTGGTGCAGCCCTGTGGCGTGCTCGATGTGATGAGCCGGGTGCGCCGCAAGCGCGGCGGCACGGTGCTGTGCGCCATCGACGTGCCCAAGGACGAGGTCAGCTCCTACGGCGTCTTCGATGTGGCGCCGGTGCCGGACGCGGCGAACCCCAATGTGCTCCGCGTCAAGGGCATGGTGGAGAAGCCCGCGCTGGCCGACGCGCCCTCCACCTACGCCGCCGCCGGCCGATACCTGTTGGATCGGGCCATCTTCGACGCGCTGCGCCGCATCAAGCCCGGCGCCGGTGGTGAGCTGCAACTCACCGACGCCATCGCGCTGCTGATCGAGGAGGGGCATCCGGTACACGTTGTGGTGCACCGTGGGTCGCGCCACGATTTGGGCAACCCGGGCGGTTATCTTCGTGCTGCGGTCGATTTCGCTTTGGAACGTGAGGAATACGGCCCCGCCCTGCGGGAGTGGTTGCAGCACCGGCTGAGTGCGGAGTGGGACCCGCAATTGACGCCCTACGACTGAGATCGGTTTCGCTGGCGGCGCGGGGTCGGGTACGAAGGAAAGATTCAGTGCGACGCCAGATCAGGGAAGGGCTCGATGCGCTCGGTTGAGGACCAGCAGATCAAGGTGACCGCGGCGGCCGTCGCGCCCCGGCCGGTCCGGGTCGCGATCTCCGAGGCCCAGGGCCTGCTGTGCGCCGAAGACGTGGTCACCGAACGGCCGTTGCCCGGTTTCGACCAGGCCGCGATCGACGGTTACGCGGTGCGCAGCGTCGACGTCGCCGCCGCGGGCACCGATATCCGCAACGAGGACGGCGAACTCGTCGACCTCACGCTGCCGGTGGTCGGCGAGGTGGTCGCGGGTTCGCGGCAGCCGATCCGGTTGCAGCCGCGCCAGACGGTGCGAGTGGATACCGGTGCGCCGCTGCCGACCCTCGCGGATGCCGTTCTCCCGCTGGACTTCACCGACGGCGGTCGCGCGCGGATCAAGGTCTACGAGACCGTGCGCTCCGGCGACTACGTGCGCCGCATCGGCGACGACGTGCAGCCGGGCGATGTCGCGGTGCGGGCGGGGACCATCATCGGGCCCGCCCAGGTCGGTTTGCTGGCCGCGGTCGGGCAGGACAAGGTGCTCGTGCATCCGCGGCCGCGGCTCTCGGTCATCTCGGTCGGCGGCGAACTGATCGATATCGATCGCACACCGGGTCCGGGCCAGGTCTACGACGTGAACTCCTACGCCCTGGCCGCGGCCGCGCGCGACGCGGGCGCCGACGTGAACCGGGTCGGCATCATCAGCACCGACCCGCGGCAGCTGCGTGACGTGGTCGAAGGCCAGCTGGTGCGTTCGGAGGTCGTGGTGATCGCGGGCGCGGTCGGCGGCTGGGCTTCCGAGCAGGTCCGGGAAGCCTTGGAAGGGCTCGGTGAGCTGGAGATCGCCCGGGTCGCCATGCATCCCGGCTCGGTACAGGGCTTCGGCCGGCTCGGCCGGGACGAGGTTCCGACCTTCCTACTACCGTCCAATCCGGTTGGCGCGTTGGTGGTTTTCGAGGTCATGGTGCGGCCGCTGATCCGGATCGCGCTCGGGCGCAGGCACCCCATGCGGCGCGTCATCCGGGCCAGGACCATCACCCCCATCTCCTCGATGGCGGGTCGCAAGGGCTATCTGCGCGCCCAGCTGATGCGCGACGAAACCACCGGGGATTACCTGGTCCAACCGCTGGGCGGCGCGGCCGGTTCGTCCTCGCATCTGCTGGCGACGCTCGCCGAGGCCAACAGCCTGATCATGATCGATCCGGACGACACCGAAATCAGGACCGGGGACGAGGTCCGGGTCGCGTTTCTCGCACAGCGTGGCTGATGCGGTATCCGATATGCGCCACCGGCAACACCCTCCGTGGTTACACTGCGCTGCCTCCGGCGGGTATTGAGCTCGCGGCGCGACTGGGGAGCTGATGGAGACGATGAACGTTTTCCGGGTCACGCAGCATCCGGGATGGCCCGCGCGGTTGGGCCCGGTGCGGTGCCCGGCCGGAGAGGTGACGCTGCGCCCGGTGCGTTTGCGTGACGCCGCGGCCTGGAGCCGGATCCGCCTGCGCGACCGCGATCATCTGGAGCCGTGGGAGCCGACCGGCCGGGGTGCCTGGGAGGCGCGCAATCACGCGTCGAACTGGCCGTCGCTGTGGTCCAGCCTGAAGGCCGAAGCCCGGCGCGGAGCGATGATCCCGCTGGTGATCGAGGTGAACGGCAACTTCAGCGGGCAGCTCACGGTGGGCAATATCGTGCGCGGCGCGCTGCGTTCGGCGTGGATCGGCTACTGGGTCGCCAAGGATCTCAGCGGCCAGGGCGTGGCCACCGCGGCGCTGGGACTCGGGCTCGACCACTGCTTCGGCCCGGTCGGCCTGCACCGGGTGGAGGCCACGGTGCGGCCGGAGAATTTGGCCAGCCAGGCCGTACTGCGCAATGTCGGGTTCCGTGA
This sequence comes from Nocardia goodfellowii, assembly GCF_017875645.1. NCBI lineage: Bacteria > Bacillati > Actinomycetota > Actinomycetes > Mycobacteriales > Nocardiaceae > Nocardia > Nocardia goodfellowii. Next base: position 2,199,432 of record NZ_JAGGMR010000001.1, read on the forward strand.
AGAGGGTTTGCTGCGCAAGTATCTCGACGTCGACGGGGCCTGGCGGGATCACCTGCTGGTGGGGATCACCATCGAGGAAGTCATGGGCACCGTCGTCGATCGACTGGTGCGCGACGGCCGAGTAACCCTGCCCTGAAAGCGGATTCGCTACCTCGGTAACCGCACAAGATATCCCCGAGTTCGCCGAACTTCTGTGAGAAACGCTTGAAAGTGGGGATTCTTGTGACAGATGTGGCAGATGTGCACGGCGCGCCTGCCTGATGTTGATGCGTCCCCGAATTAACCTACGGACGTCAGTGGTGCGTCGAGCGCCATCGGAACCAGTGGGGACGGAGGTGTGAAAAGGGAAGATGCCGAATTCGATTCTGTGGATCGGGTTGGTCGTGCTCTGGGTCTTCGTGCTGTTCCCGATCCTCGCCGACCGGCACCCCAGGATCCGGCAGACCACCGACGCGGCACTGGCGACGAGAGTTCTGCACCGTGGCGGCTCCAAGCGGCGGATGAAGACCGGCCCGGCCGCCGGGCACGACAGCGATCCCGATTACAGACCGAGCCGTGCGCACAGAAAGTTCTTCCCCAGCGATGATGCGGAGCACCGGATGACCCCGGCCGAGGAAGTCACCGACCCTGAGGACGAGTTAGCCGGCACCACCCCGGCACTCGAGGCCGGCCCCAGCGCGGCCGAGGAACCCGACAGCGCCGCCGTCGAACTGGCGGACGAGCGGACCATCGAGGCCGAACTCGCCGACGAGGCCGAATTCGCCGCCCTGGACCCGGAATTCGACTCGACCGACACTGTAACCGCCGGAACCGCTGCGGACAGCGCGGATTCGGCCGATGATGACGACGTGGCCGAAGAGCACAGCGAACCGGAGTCGGTCGCCATGCCTGCCCACAGTGCCGCGCCCGCCCGGCTCGAGGACTTCGATCCCGAATACGACGACCACGAAACCGACGCCGCGGACCCCGATTTCGTCCCCTCCCGGCGCGGCCGCGGCGGCTTCGATCCGGAAGCCGACGCCATCGCCCGCGCCGCCCGCTACACCTTCCGCCAGCGCGCCGTGCTCGGCCTCCTGCTGGGCGCCATCGCCTGCGGCGGCCTCGGCATCGTCTTCACCGCGATCTTCTGGTGGGTCAGCGGCCTGTGCGCCGTCGTCCTCGCCACCTACCTCGGCTACCTACGCCGGCAGGTCCGCATCGAAGAGGACATCCGCCGCCGCCGCGCCGCCCGCCTCACCCGCGCCCAGCAGCGCGGCGAAGACCCCGCCGAAGACCCCCGCCAGGCCGAGGCTCGCGCCCGTCGCCGCACCATCGACCGCGAGACCGCCCGCGCCCTCCGTCGCCGCTCCACCCTGCTGGAAGCCGACGACGAGGACCCCATGTTCGTCCACCTGGAAACCTTCGACCCCGCCACCGCCCGCGCCCTGCGCGAACGCCACGGCGCCGGCGACTACCGCCACGCGGTCGGCGAATAGTTTCCCCAGCTCAAACCGCCGATTCGGTATCCCGGGTCCTGGCCTGATACAGTGTCTCAGCGCGGTTCCCCAGGGATCCGCACGGGGCTATAGCGCAGTTGGTAGCGCGTCTCGTTCGCATCGAGAAGGTCAGGGGTTCGATTCCCCTTAGCTCCACCAGATGTCCCTCACCCGAATCCGGTCTCGAAGAGATCCGGCGGGTGGGGGATTTTTTCGTTTCGGCCACCGCAGGACCACAAGTAGCCCGACTTCCGATCCTGCGCCTCCTGAATGTAAGGAACGGAAAGACCCCGCCGGATCGCCCGCGAAGTCCCGGGACGATCCTCTCGGCCACTCGGCGACTGCACCGGATGCGGCTCATCCAGGCTGCCTGCGGCCAGGTCCGTGCGACACCGAGTCGACGCCGCGAGCCCGTCGGCCTCGCCGATGTTATAGTCATGTATACTAAAACTAAGGCAGCGTATACGGAAGCAATATGTCTGAAGGCGGCGAGTGGTTGTTCGGCAAGGCGTCTGCGGGGTTGCGGGCCCTGCGGGCCCCTGTCGCGGCTCGCGCAAATGCCGACGGTGCGACTGCGACTGCGGTAGCGTACGAGCGCTGAGCTTCTCCGCCGGCGTTATTGCTGCCTCGGCGGCACCTCTGGATGGGGCTTCGGGGCGGTGGTGGCGAAATGGCGTGCCGCAACTGGTCGGCCGATGTTGCGACACCGACTCGACGAAAGCCGCACAGTTCTGGCCGCAGAGAGGCCCGGAAACTTCTCGCTCGGTGCGTGCGGGATGCCACTCGTCTCGGTCCGTCGATTACCAGATCCTGTTAAACTCGATATGTTCAGGTCCACCCGCCGTTCCTTACGCTAACGACCGACCAAACGGCCACTCGAGTCGAGGCAACTCGATGCGAGGACGTTGAGGATATTGCAAACCCGACTGGTCGTTCTGAATGCGAGAAGCGGTTTGAACTTGCAACAGGGGACTTATGTACGTACGTTGCCGGCCGAGTGACGTCGGCTCGCTGCTCATTGAACCCTTGAGATCGGTTGGTTCGCGCGAAACAGGTGCCCCTTATGCCGAATGCCGTTCATTTTATTGATGTTAATTGGTGAGGAACCATGACTGATGAGGAAATCAAGTCAACGAATAACTTGATATCGTTTACGCGTCAACCGGAATTAAAGCGACTTGTAGAAAAATTGCAAGACCCCTCCTGCCGTGTGACTATATTCTGCGGCGCCGGATTGACTACCGACGCAGGGCTTCCTACCTGGCATGGTCTCATAAGGCGCCTGGCTGAGCTTATCCAAATCAAAGAATCCGAGGGAATACGTGCTGCAATACTCGCAGACGAGGCTTCCCTCACACGCAAGGCTGACCTTATTTTGGCACTGCTGCCAGATTACAAGCAAAATAGTGACGCAATTGCAGATGCGCTTTATAGCGTGCGCGAAGAAAATGGAGATTTCGGTGGCCAACTGGCGATGGCTGTAGCCAAGCTATCCGCGCTGCTGGGTGAGCGGTGTCGAATCATCACCACGAACTATGACGATCAGATCGAGGAGTCTCTTCGTTTAGTTGGCGAAAAGCGTGCCGTCGCTGCCATGGGACTGCCAACTCAAATAACTGGAATCGACGCGTATGGCAATAGAACCGCTGATCGCCGTGGTGTTCAGCGTAGCGCGGCCGAATGGCTGGACCAGAAGTGTTCGGATTGGCTCGATCAACTGTTCAGTGATTCTAAAAATACGGTACTCCACCTGCATGGCTATATTTCATCGCGTCCTGACAAGAATCTCGGCGATAGAAGTCGAATTGAACCGATTATGCTGCGAGAGTCCGATTATCTCGCGTACGGACCGCAAGTTCAGGTGTTGATAGAACAGGCGATCGGCACCAAGAACTCCATCACGCTATTCGTCGGCACGGGCATGACCGACCCCAGCGTCGTGGGTCCTTTGGCGAGCCTGGCTGACACCGCCGGTTCGAACGATATATTCTGCCTCCTTTCCTCGGATGGCGTCGTCTCCCCTGAGCACGACATGGGGATACCAGGTCAGACGGCGTTTTCATACCGTTTGAGTCAGAAGACTTATCTGGCGGAACGATTGGGTGTATCGGCAATCCTGCTGAAGAGTTATTCACAGGTGGCACAGGTCGTGATGGAGTTGTGCGCCGCCATCGAAGATCCGCAAGCTTATCTCGAAAGCGATGCTGATAAATCGATAAGATACGGGTTCCGATTTCGGCGTGTGCTTGCTGCTGTCCATGACATAGTTGGTACCAAAAATGGCTGTGTGGCGCCATCCGACGACTTCTCTCGCGATTTGAGTGAGGCTTTGGATGGCGTTATTTGTGCTACGGACGGCCCCCTGGACTTCGCTCAAAGAATCGTTCGAGGTTGTACGGCTGCTGAACTTGGCGGTTATAAACTTGAACAAGATCAGCTTAAACATGAACGTTTTGGTCTATTTCTATGGTTGCGCCAATTCGCACCCGATGCGGCATCGACGGCTGAATTCAAGGTGTTCATGGCTGGATCGTCTGCATACGCTCATCGCGACGGTGCGAACCTGGGAGGCCGTTTGGGATGGGTCTTGCCTAACTCGGAATTCTCCGCAGCGAAGTCGGTATTTCGGGGACAGACCGTGATCGATTATTTGGATTTTGATAGATATGACGACGCTAAGCGGCCGTGGCGAACTTTTATCGCGGTACCCCTGGGGTGCAGTGAGTCGGATCTCGGAATCGGTGCGCAGTCTGAACATAGTGTTCTAATCGGCAGCGTAGTCCTTCATAGCACGATGCGAATACGTGAAAAAGGCGATCCCGAGAATCCGCGCGATACCTCACAGCTGTCGCTGCTGAGTCATAACCAGAGACTCAAGTTGGCGCAATTGATTGCAGAAGCCGGTGTAAAGGCCATTCAAGTTCTACAAAGGCCCACATCAAACTGACTCGGCGCTCCTATGTAGTCCGTCGCTAGATCGGTAGCGCATTACTTCTTTAGCGGGATTGCGATGCTGGTCTCCGAGTTCTTCGGGTGAAACGAACGCGTTATTGAAAGCGGATACAATCATATTGGCGACGCGATATCGGTGCGCTGTCGCTGCTTCTTCGTTGGTCACTTCGCTACCTTTGGCCCTTTCTATCGGCAACGGTTGTACGGAGGGTTGAGAATTTCGCAGCAAGCTCGAAGTGGTGAGACTTTGCCGGGCGGTTGTCGACGTGCTTTTATAGTTTGGGTCAGCAACAGAAAATGCTTACTGGAGCTATCCATTGCGCATACCCGGGTCTACCTGGCACTTCTCCGGCTGTTTAGCGATGGCTTGCCAATGATGGCACAGTACAAGCCGTTTGACGTGAAGTTGGTGGTTTGATCACATGCATGTTCTGTAAAGCTTGTCGGCATGATCGCGAAGCTGTGATGGGAGACATGGCGAATTACCGACCGGTTGCCGGTGCAGCGACATGTACTCGAACGTAACGTCCAGATGCTGCGGGATTTCCTGCTGGGAGTTTGTGTTGGCTGCGCGTTAAGCAGCGGCCCGGACCTCGTACGATACCTGGAAGTCGGTACCGAACAGCAGATTGTGGAACTTGAACATTCGGAATTCTGCCCGTCAAGGGTCCCCAACTTTTGCGCAGTCAGGCATCGTTTGCTACGGCCGCTGCGGTACCCGAGGAACGGGCTGGCGCGTGGTTGGAGTCCGTTGGCCCACAACTGGGCTGAGCTGCGAATATGCCTTCGATGGCTGATGCGATGCGGCCGTGGTCGGGTTGCGAATGTTCAACGGGCTTACAAGGATCCGGCTGACACGCGTTCGAAACATCGTCGCAACCCTGATGGCGGCTTTAGTCAAGGTGTATGCCGCCGTCGCGCGTCCGTCTCCGCTCTACCGAACGGTGTCTCATAGCACAGGCTTCCGTTGTCGCACATGGTGCTCACGTGAGTGCGTGAAAGCATGCCGCTGCGCCATTGCACAGCTGTGTGAACGGGTTGTCGTTGAGCCTTACGAGTCGTAACCGTGGTCATCGCCCGCCGCCGGTGACGTGGAAGCAGGTAATTCGCTCGTGTGCGGTCCGATGTCGAGGCAATCGGTCGCCATCCGAGTCGTTCGACTCTGGTCGTAATAGTTGAACCCGCCGTGGCGCGAGTTTCCGACCAGAGTTCCAGATCGATTGAATCGGCGGTAAGCCACGGAGATCGCGCCGAAGGTGCCAAATGTCCAAGCCAGCGCAGGTGCGGCCGGTGAGGATGGGGCTATGAAGATTGAGCAGATTACGCCGAAGCTGGTTGTCGAGGGTGCGGACGAGGCTATTCGTTATTACGGGGAGGTGTTCGGGGCCGTGGTGCGGGAGCGGCACGGTGGGGCGGGGCGGGTGGTGTTCGCGGAGTTGGAGTTGGCGGGTGGGGTGGTTTTTCAGGTTAAGGATGCCGATGCGGTGGATAGCGCTCCGGGGGTGGGCGCTGGAGTGTTGTTGAGTGTGGTGGTCGATGATCCGGATGGGCTGGCTGGGCGGATGGTCGAGGGTGGGGGTGTGGTGGTGTTCGGGGTGGCGGACCAGGAGTATGGGATTCGGCAGGGGAGGGTGCGGGATCCGTTCGGGCACGAGTGGATCGTCGGTGGGCCGCTAGGTGGGGCGTGAATGAAGCCGCCGGTCAGGAGAATTGGGGGACCGGCGGGTTCGGTTGAGGTGTTAGGACTTCGGATTTGACCGGGGATGGTGTTGATCTCGATAGGTTTCGAGTAGGCGCAGCCACACTTCGCTGATGGTGGGGAAAGCGGGTACGGCGTGCCAGAGGCGGTCCAGGGGGACTTCGCCGGTGATGGCGATGGTGGCTGAATGCAGCAGTTCGGCGACGTTCGCTCCGGCGAAGGTGGCGCCGACGATGATGCGGCGTTCGGGGTCGATGAGGACGCGGGCCTGGCCGCGGTAGTTCGGGTCGTGCTGTTGGGCTCCGGCGACCCAGCCGATCTCGTAGTCGACTACGTCGACCTTGCGGCCGGCTCGGGCCGCGTCGTCGGTGGTCAGGCCGACGGCGGCGATCTCGGGGTCGGTGAACACGACCTGCGGGACGGCGCGGAGATCGGCTGTGCCGGTGTGGCGGCCCCACGGCGCTGTGTCCAGGGTGCGGCCCGCGGCGCGCTCGGCGATGACCGCGCCCGCGATTCGGGCCTGATATTTGCCCTGATGGGTAAGGAGCGCACGGTGATTGACGTCTCCGGCGGCATACAGCCATTCGCCTTCGACGGCGGTCACAGTGAAGCTGTCGTCGGTGGTGAGCCAGTCGCCGGAGGCCAAACCGATTGTCTCCATGCCGATGTCGTCGGTGCGGGGCGCGCGTCCGGTCGCGAAGAGCACTTCGTCTACGACGATCCGGGTGCCGTCCCGCAGCGTCAGGTGGACGGGGCCGCCCGCTCGCTCGGCGGTCGTGATGCCCGAATCGAATCGCAGGTCGACGCCGGCGGTTCGGAGCCGGTCGGCGACCAGTTCGGCGGCGAAGGATTCGACGCGGCCGAGCAGGCGTGCGTCCCGCGCGATGAGGGTGACCTCGGCGCCGAGTGCTCGCCAGGCCGTGGCCATTTCGACGGCGACCACGCCCGCGCCCAGGATGGCGAGCCGGCGCGGCACCTCCTGGGCGCTGGTGGCTTCGCGGCTGGTCCACGGTCGCAGTTCGTCCAGTCCCGGCAGTGGCGGCAGGGCGGCCCGGGTGCCGGTGCAGACGGCGACGGCGTGCCGGGCTTGCAATCGCACGGTCTCGCCGTCGGGTGTCCGGACCGTGACCTGCTTGACTCCGTCGAGTCGACCGTGGCCGCGCACCAGCGTGATGCCGGCGGAGTCGAGCCAGTCGACCTGTCCCTTGTCGTTCCAGTCGTTCACCGTGTGGTTGCGGTGCTTCAGGACCGCGGTGGCGTCGAGTGGTCCGGTGACGGCCTGCTCGACACCGGGAAAACGCACGGCCTCCCCGTACAGCAGGGCGGGCCGCAACAGCGCTTTACTGGGTTCGCATGCCCAGTAGGAACATTCGCCGCCCACCAATTCGGATTCGACGATGACGGTACTGAGCCCGGCGGCGCTGGTGCGGTCGGCGACATTCTCGCCGACCGGTCCGGCCCCGACGACGATGACGTCGTAGGTGTGGTTATTCACATCAGACATGATGGGCCTTCGGGATCGAGCGCTCGGCGGCCGGGGCGGGGAAGGCTCGATAGACTCCGTGGGTGAGTGAACTCGAGCAGGAGCCGGCCGCGCCTACGTTCCGGGTGGAGCATCGGATGGTCGGCGATGCCGCTGTGGTCGCGGTCTACGGTGAGATCGATGGGGAGACGGCGGAGCTGCTGGCGGCGGCGGTGCGGGAGGGTTTGCAGCGCACCCGGGTTCCGTTCTGTGTCCTCGATCTGACCGATGTCGACTATCTCGGCGGCGCGGGTTTGAAGGCGCTCGCCGCGTCCAATGGGGAGGCCGAAAACCGCCGGGAGCCACTGCGTGTCGTCGTCGACTCGAACCGGCCGGTGATCCGCCCCATCGAGATCACGGGTCTCGAGGAGGTTTTGGCGCTGTATCACAGCGTCGAGGAAGCTTTGGCCGGTTAAGGGGCGGCGGTCACCGGGGGGAGGTGCGGGCGATCGAGCGGTAGCTCCGCCCACACCGTCTTGAACCTGACGTAACGGCTGACACCCCAGGAGCTGGCCAGGCGGTCGATGACGAGCAGTCCGCGCCCGCCGTCCACATCCGGGGTGCGCAGGCGTGGTTCGCCGGGCCCGCTGTCGTCGACCTCGACCCGCAGCCGCGCGGGGTCGGCTCGCACGGTGAGCCGGCAACGCCACGGCGCACTGCCGTGTTCCAGGGCGTTGGCGACCATTTCGTCGACCACCAGCACCGCGTCCTCCACCAGCACGCCCGTGTCGGGGGCGAGCAGCGTACGCACAGCATCCCGGATCTGCCATTGCGCTGTCGTCTCGAGGTCGAACTCAGGTCCGTGTTCCTCGTGGCCCGATAGCGCCCACAGCGGTCTCCCCATTGCATAAACCTCCACTCGCCGCAGGCCGAAGATAACGCCTGGCTACCCATGATGGTGCCGGGGAAACTTGTGGCACTCACCGGGGCGGTGCACAGGTCTCTTCACTCGCTCAGATGACGGATGATGCGCTGCACGTGCTCGGTATACCTGCGCTGGAATTCCGGCGAGGTCGGGTCCAAACCCGTGACGCGACGCACAACCTGCGGCAGCACGGTGGGGACCATCGCCGCGCCCATGACAACCAGCAAGAAGACACCGGGATCGATGTCGGCGGGAAATTGTCCCTCCGCTTGGCGGCGGCGCAGATCGGAGAGGTCTTCGGGGTCGTACGCGGCGGGCGGCGCGCCGCCGGCTTCGGCGAGGCCCTCCCATGCCAGCAACCGGCTCATGCGTGAGTCGTCGAAGCCGTTGTGCAGATAGGCGGCGACCAGCTTGTCCAGGGGCAGATCGGGTGCCGCGAAGTCTCCCTCGGCCTGTAGCCACTGCTGTTGCAAGGCCTGATAGAGGCCGTCCTTGCCGCCGAAGTAATACGTGATGAGCTGCTTGTTCACGCCCGCCCGGTCGGCGATCTCCTGGACCCGGGCGCCGGCGAAACCTTTGGCGGCGAACACATCCAGGGCCGCGGCGAGCAGTCGGCCTCGGGTGCGCTCGGCATCGCGCAGGCGTTCCGCCGAGCTGGGCATGCGCCGGGACCGGGGGCGGGTGCTGTCCTTCGACGTCTCGTCAGCCATAACAACCGGAAACTGTACTTGTGGTTGACACAATCATCCAAACGGATGATTATTGCGCCATGTCGAATCGAACACCGAACACTGCACCGACCATCGCGATCGCCGGAGCGGGACTGAGCGGGCTGTGCCTGGCGCAGTCGCTCGTCACCGCCGGGTTCGACGTGCGGGTCTACGAGCGGGACCCATCGCCGCACGCCCGCCGCCAGGGCTACCGCATCACCGCCGACGAGTACGGCATCGGCGCGTTGCGGCGCTGCCTGCCCCCGCATCTGTTCGAGCTGTACCTGGCCACCGCGGGCGACACCCGCGCGGGCGGCCACTTCCGCTTCCTCAATCAGCGCATGCAAGAAATCTTCAGCTTCGCCTTCGAGGGGGACCCGACCGGTGCGGATCTGACCAAACCGCGTCAATCCGACCGGCAAACGCTGCGCGCTCTGCTGCTCGACGGACTCGAAGACCGGGTGCATTTCGGCAAGGCCGCCCGCCGAGTCGATGTCGACGCGGACGGTGCGACCCTGCATTTCGATGACGGCACTTCGGCCCGAGCGGATCTGGTAGTCGGGGCCGATGGCACGAATTCGCCACTACGCGAACAACTCTTGCCCGGCCACGCGCCCGAGCCCTCGGGTATGACGGCGATCTACGGGTGTTCCCCGCTGGTTTCAGGCGGCGAAACCCTCTTGCCTCCAGCGCTTCTCGACAGTGGTGTGCTTTCTGTGGGTGCTCCGGGGTCGGCGTTCTTCTGCACCACGATGTCGTTCAAGGAAGCACCCGCCGCGGCGTTCGCCCGGCTCGCTCCCGCGCAGCGGCCACCCGTCGCGAACGACTACGTCATGTGGGCGATCATTCTCCCTGACAGTGAGTTTCCCTCCGATGCGCAGCTCGGCAGCGCGGCCCTGTACCGCCGCGCCGCGGATGCGTCCCGTGATTTCCACCCGCTCCTTCGGCGCTTGGTCGAAGCCGCCGATATCGACTGCACACTGGCGGTTCCCCTGCGTGCCGGGATCCGGCCCACTCGCTGGTCCGTCTCCCGCGTCACGCTCATGGGCGACGCCGTCCACACCATGCCGCCGTTCGGCGCCCACGGCGGCAACACCGCGCTGCGCGACGCCGCTTTGCTCGGTGAAAAGTTGTGCACCGCAAGAGAAAACGGTGCTTCACTCGAATCGGCCGTCGAGGCCTATCAGCGGGAAATGCTCGCGTACTCTTTCGACGAAGTCGAAGCCGCGAAGAAGATGATGACACGTTTCACCACCCGCAACCCGATCCTGCGCTGGGGGATGACGCGCGTGGCGCCCTGGGTGCACTCGTTGCGCGGCAAGTCACTGGACCTCCGTGCTGATCGCCCGGTGCGCACCGGCGCGGATTAGGCTGAATCATCTATGTGACCGACAGGAGGCCGCGGTGCCCGAGACGACGGTGGCCGGAGTGCTGGCCGAACTGGCCGCGCTGGAGGATCCGAAGATCCGCGCGGTGAACGAGAAGCACGGTGATGATCACGGCGTGAACCTCGGCCAGTTGCGAGCGGTCGCGAAGCGGTTGAAGACGCAGCAGGATCTCGCCCGTCAGCTATGGGCGACGGGGGACACCGCGGCCCGACTGCTGGCCACATTGATCTGCCGTCCGAAGGCTTTCGAGCGGGACGAGCTGGACGCGATGATCCGGGCGGCGGACACGCCCAAGGTGCACGACTGGCTGGTGAACTACGTGGTCAAGAAAAGCCCGCACGCCGAGAAACTGCGCGTGGCCTGGCTCGCCGATCCGGAACCGGTGGTGGCGAGCGCCGGCTGGGCGCTGACGACCGAACGCGTGGCGAAGCGACCCGAGGAACTTGATCTGGACGGCCTGCTCGACGTCATCGAGGCGGAGATGAAAGACGCTCCGGATCGCCTGCAATGGGCGATGAACCACTGCCTGGCGCAGATCGGGATCTCGCATCCCGGCTACCGTGCCCGTGCCGTCGAGATCGGGGAGCGGCTCGAGGTGCTGAAGGACTACCCGACGCCGCCGAACTGTACGTCTCCGTTCGCCCCGGTCTGGATCGCCGAGATGGTCCGCCGACAGGGCTGACCCATTCAGTTACTCCTTGGCTAATTAGCGCTTCTGCGGCAAGGTGGGTACCGGAGCTCGGCCTGGCCAGTACTTCGACTGTTTCGGAAGAGGAGTCACATGTACTACAGCAGTGGCAACTACGAGGCTTTCGCGAGACCGCGCAAACCCGAGGGGGTCGACGACAAGACGGCCTGGTTCGTGGGGGCCGGCCTGGCCTCGATGTCGGGGGCGGCGTTCCTGATCCGGGACGGTCGGATGTCCGGTGACAAGATCACCATCTTCGAAGAGCTGAAACTGCCGGGCGGGGCGCTCGACGGGATCAAAGAGCCGGAGAAAGGGTTCGTGATCCGGGGCGGGCGCGAGATGGAGAACCATTTCGAGTGCCTGTGGGATCTCTTCCGCTCGATTCCCTCGATGGAGATCGACGACGCCAGCGTGCTCGACGAGTTCTATTGGCTGAACAAGGACGACCCCAACTTCTCCCTGCAGCGCGCCACCGTGAATCGCGGGCAGGACGCGCACACCGACGGCCTGTTCACCCTCGGCGACCGGGGCCAGAAGGACATCGTCAAGGTGTTCCTGGCCAGTCGCGAGGAGATGGAGAACAAGCGGATCGACGAGGTGTTCTCGAAAGACTTCCTGGAGAGCAACTTCTGGATGTACTGGCGCACAATGTTCGCCTTCGAGGAGTGGCACAGCGCGCTGGAGATGAAGCTGTATCTACACCGGTTCATCCACCACATCGGCGGCCTACCGGATTTCTCGGCGCTCAAATTCACCAAATACAACCAGTACGAATCGCTGGTGCTGCCGCTGTATCGCTGGCTGCTCGACCAGGGCGTCACGTTCAGATTCGACACGACGGTCACCGATGTCGACTTCGACCTGAGCGCCGGACGCAAGCGGGCGACGCGCCTGCACTGGGTCTCCGAGGGTGTCGAGGGCGGGGTCGATCTGGGCGCGGATGATCTGCTGTTCATCACCATCGGCTCGCTGACCGAGAATTCCGACGAAGGTGATCACCACACTCCGGCCCGGCTGAATGAAGGCCCCGCGCCCGCCTGGGATCTGTGGAGGCGAATCGCGCCCAAGGATAAGGCTTTCGGCCGTCCGGAGGTCTTCGCCGGGGATATCGCCAAGACCAAGTGGGAGTCGGCGACCGTCACGACGCTCGACGAGCGCATACCGCGCTATATCCAGAAGATCTGCAAACGCGACCCGTTCAGCGGCAAGGTCGTCACCGGTGGCATCGTGACCGTCCGGGACTCGAAATGGCTGATGAGCTGGACGGTCAATCGGCAGCCGCATTTCAAACAGCAGCCCGAGGATCAGATCGTGGTGTGGGTGTATTCGCTGTTCGTGGACGTGCCCGGTGACTTCGTGAAAAAGCCGATGCAGGAATGCACCGGCGCGGAGATCACGCAGGAGTGGCTGTACCACCTGGGGGTTCCGGAGGCGGAGATTCCGGAGCTCGCCGCGAACGCCGCCAAGTGCGTGCCGTGCATGATGCCCTATATCACCGCGTTCTTCATGCCCCGCCAAGCCGGTGACCGGCCGGACGTGGTGCCCAAGGGTGCGACGAACTTCGCGTTCATCGGTCAGTTCGCCGAGACCACCCGCGATTGCATCTTCACCACCGAATACTCCGTCCGCACCGGTATGGAGGCGGCTTACCAGCTGCTCGGTATCGAACGAGGGGTGCCGGAGGTCTTCAACTCGACCTATGACGTCCGCAAGCTACTGGCGGCGACCAGCAAGCTGCGCGACGGCAAGGAGATACGGCTGCCGGGACCGAGCGTGGTGCGCAAGAGGCTGCTGGCGAAGCTCGACTCCTCGGAGATCGGCGAGATGTTGAAGGAATACGACTTGATCGCGGAGGAGTAACTTCGTCCGAACCGGGTCCGTCGAGTCTGCCGCCGCTGGTCGCGATCGTCGTGGCAGGCTCGAGCGGGTTAACCGAGGGCGGTGGTGGTGAACACAGCGCTGGTGCTGTCCTGGCGGAGGTAGACGTCGTCGGGCTGGGTTCCGTAGGGCTCGATGCCCGAGACAGGGAGATAGTTGTAGTCGACCACGGTGAGTTCGAGGGGCCCGGCGGGTGCGGTCAACTCCACCTCGAGGCCCTCGCCCGGCGGAGCATAGAACTGAATTCCCTTGGTGGGAACGGTGTTTACGTCGCGCCCAGCGACACGCAGGGAGTGCGGGACGGTGGAGTAGCGCAGGGCAATGCTGGGCGCGGCGCGTTGTGAATGCAATCGAAGGCGGAGGGTGCGTCGACCGGAATCGGCAGTGTCGGAGTCGATTTCGACTGTCGGCGGCGGCAGCGCCTGGGCTATGGCAGGGCCGCTCGCGACAGCGTCGGACCACAGTGCGGAGAAGCGGGGTTCGGGCGTGGTGTCGTCGACGAAGCGTTCGGTCCAGCGGTCCGGCATAACGCGCGAGAGCCAGCGGGCCTGGTTGCTGTCGGCGTCCAAGGCGTAGATGAGTTGCGAATTCAGCGGGTGCTGGTCATCGGAGCGATCGACGGCCAGACCGGCCGCGGTGAGTGCGGCGGCCAGCACCACCGCGGTGGCGGGGATGGTCCAGCCGCGCTCGGCCGGCCAGGTGTGCGTGAGGGTCAGCGTGAGCAGGCTGCCGAGCAGGATGATGGTGGGTGCGGTCAGGAAAGGGGCCGCGGTGATACCGGTTTGCAGCGCCGCCCACAGGCCGCCCAGGAATAGCGCGGCCGGAATCAGCGACAGCGTCAGTACCGGCAGACGCCAGCGGTCCGGGATTACGAAGGTGGCCGAAACGCCGAGCGCCGCAGCGACAGTCGGTATCACCAATACCTGGGCGGCGGCCGGTGCGGCCACGGCGAACACCGCCGATAACACGCTCAGACAGCACAGCAGACCCGCCGCGGTGGCACTGGAGCCGAGCCGACGCCGGGAGAGCGCGAACCATGCGGCCAGCACCCCGGCCGACAGCACGATGACCGCCGCGTAATAGAACTCCGGCCGATACGGGTCGACGAACAGCGGCTGATATTCAGGGCGAATGGTCTTGACGACTTCCCAGTGCCCGTACACGGCGGCCATGGCGATCGGGACGGCCACCAAAAGCAGAACGGCAGAGGCGATTACGCGTTTCAGGCTGGTTTCTCCGGCCTGCCGGACCCGCCAAATGACCCAGCCACCCGCCAGCACGCTGACCACGGCGAGCGCGATGATCACCCAGAGCGGCAGCACGACCAGCACCCCGAAGGGCAGGGCGAAGTAGGCGGGATTGTCGTCGGCGGTCGGAGCGGTGAGATCGCGGTCGCCGAGTTCGCGGGTCAGGGCGAGGGTGTTGTCTCCCATCTGCTGCAATGTCGCGAGCGGGACATGGGCCGGGTCGTCCAGCCGGTTGTGGTAGTAGGCGCTGCGACCGGCGTAGGCGAAGTCCAGCACCTGCGGACCGCCCGGCTCGAAGGACGTGAAATCGGTATTGCTGGAGGTCTGCGCACCGGCCAGCGCCGTGGACAGCGAGTCGGCGTTCGGGTGCGGGATGGTCGCGACCGCGCGGATCAGGCCGCCGTCGGGCCGGGTGGACCGCCACATGAACACCGGGCCGCCCGCGCCTCGCGCTTCGTGATTGATGATCACGTCACCGCGCAGCTCCGGGCTCGCGGCGACGAAGGCTTCGGCGCCGAGCAGGCCGACCTCCTCGGCATCGGTCAGGAGGGCCACCACGTCGTTGCGCAGGGTCGTGCCGCTCGAACGGAGCGCGCGCAGGGTTTCCAGCACGGCCGCGACCCCGACACCGTCGTCGTTCGCGCCCGGACTGGACGCGACCGAATCGTAGTGCGCGGCAAGGTAAATCGTTCCGGTGGAGTTGGTGCCGGGAAGTCGCGCGATGATGTTCTGCACCCGCCCCATACCCAGGACATCACGCACGAGCGCACCGGGATAACGCCCGATGCCCGCCTGAATCTCGGTCTCTAGCCCAAGGTCTCGCAACCGGTCTACGAGATCATCACGGACTCGGGCATGTTCGGCCGTGCCGACGGGGTGCGGCCGTTGCGCGATTGCCTCCACGACCCGGAAGGCGCGGCCCGCGCTGAACACCTCGGCGGGCGCCGACTCGGGCTCATGGCCATGCGGTTGCTGCTCCCAGGCGGTGGCGCCGATGACAGCCAGCAGGAACGCGAATGCCAGGAAACCGGAAAGCCGTTGTCCTATCCGCACTCTCCCAGCGTATCCGCCCCGGCGGGCGCGCGGTCGATCTCAGCGCAGAGCGAGCGCGATGAACTGGGTGACCTGTTCGTCGTTGAAGTTGTCGTCGCTGACCAGGAGCAGGGTGCGTTCACCGGAGGGCAGGCGCGGGCCCCAGGTGCTGCCCTCGATGTTGTCGACGGTGCTCAGACCGAACTCGTTCAGGTCGGCGAGCAGGCGTTTGGTGGCGGGACGGGCATGGTCCAGAGGCGCGTTAAGCACATTGGTCGCGGTACCGAGATCGGTTTCGTAGAGCCGGATCCGGTTGCCCGCGCCCTCGACGAAACTACGTTCCACCACAAGGAATTTCGCCGGATCCAGCGGATCGACGGCGAGGATGGACGTGATTCCGTTGCTCCCGGATCCTTCGGTGAACATCGGGTCCAGGGGATAGGCGTACTGGGCGAGCAGCTGGCCGGTGCGGGCCTGCACGGTGATCCGGGTCAGCGCCCCCGTCGTGGCGGTGGGCGGCGGGCCGTCTTGGAGCAACGGCGCTTCCAGCGCGGTGACGAACAGTGTGCCGCCGGCGGCGAAACTCCCGGCCTCCAAGGTCCCGTTGCGCTGTGGGCCCGAATCCGGCCGCATCCGTTCGTTGTCCGGGATGGGGAGTTCGGCGTGGAAGGCGCCGTCGGGCCGCGCCACTCGCACCGACGGATCCAGCAGCGCGTTCGGCGACCGCTCGCCCTCCTGCGTCCAGACATAGTTTCCGGTCCACGGATCCACCCGGATCTCCTCCGGATCGACGGTGTTCTGCGGGTACGGTGCGCCGTTCGCGCCGAGCAACGGTCGCGTACCGGTGAATTCGATCGGTCCGATCCCGTTGTCGTCCAAGGTGATTCGCGTGGTGTAGTAGCGGGCGGGCTGCAGCGCCGAGCGGTCGTCGCTGATCAGCAGGTACTCATCGGGGCCCGGCAGGGCGTCGATGCCGGAAAGCCCGCCCACCGTCGTGCCGCGCAAATCGAAGGCGAACGGGATGACCCGTTCGCCGAGTAGTCGCACCGGCGGCGCGGCGGTGGCGGACGGCGCGACTGCCGCGCTGAGCGCGCACGCGAGAATCAGCAGCAGGGATCCACGACTTCGCATGCGCGTCAAGCTAACCGGACAATCGAACCGGCGCGTGAACGCCGGGCGAACCGAACTACTGCGTCGCCGCCCGCTTCGGCAGTTTCCAGCCGGGCCGGGGGAAGTGGCAGGTGTAGCCGTCCGGGAAGCGCTCCAGGTAATCCTGGTGCTCCGGTTCGGCCTCCCAGAACGGACCGGCCGGGGTCACCTCGGTGACGACCTTGCCGGGCCACAGGCCGGAGGCTTCGACGTCGGCGATGGTCTCCTGGGCTACCCGCTTCTGCTCGTCATCGAGATAGAAGATGGCGGAGCGGTAGCTGCTGCCGATATCGTTGCCCTGCCGGTCCTTGGTGGTCGGATCGTGGATCTGGAACAGGAACTCCAGCAGCGCCCGGTAGTCGGTCTGCGCGGGGTCGTAGCTGATCTCCACGGCTTCCGCGTGCCCCGGATGGTTGCGGTAGGTGGGGTGGTCGTTCCGCCCGCCGGTGTAGCCGACCCGGGTCGACAGCACTCCGGGCTGCCTGCGGATCAGGTCCTGCATGCCCCAGAAGCAGCCGCCGGCCAGGATCGCTTTGCGCGTGTCGGTCACGCTTCCTCCTCGGTGAAGTGGGTCCGGTACTCCCCATACAACCAGCGGCGGCGCCCGGTTAGTTCCGTGCCTGGTCGGGCGGGTCCGGTAGCTTGCGGTGGTGAGCATCGAACACGACTCGATCGTCGGCGAGGTACGCGTCCAGCACGAGGACCTGGCCCGCTGGCTGGGCGCGCCGGACGCGGCCGACGCGCTGGCCGCTTTCACCGGTCAGCTGCACGCGGACTTCTCCATGGTCGCCCTCGACGGAGCGGTCGTCTCCCGTGCGCCCCTGGTCACCGGGCTGGCGGGTGCGGGTGGTTCGACGCCCGGCTTGACCATCGACATCACCGACATCGACGTGCTGCACCGGTCGGCGGACTGTGCGGTGGTGCGTTTCACCGAGGTGCATCATCGCCCGGAGGGGCCCGCCGAGCGCCGCACCACCGCATTGCTGGTGCCCGATCCGCAGGCACGCAACGGTCTGCGCTGGCGCACCGTGCACGAGACCACCGTGACAAGCTGATTCCGGCAACCGATCGCACGATTGACGATTCGCGCCTGGCCAGTGAGTATGAACCATGGCCAACTTCCTGGTGTACAGCCGGCGAACTGCCGGACGCGTTCGGACGCAGGTGGTTTGACGGGTGCGCGACGAATCCGATGTGGCCCAGGCCCAGGTCTTCTATGAACTGCTCAGCGCGGAGGCCGTGACGCTGACCGCGGCCCTCGAAGCCCGGCTGACCCGGCGCGGGGTGCCTCGATCCAGTACCGAATCGCATCTGCTGCGCCGGGAACTGCGCGAGGTGCAGCGCTGCCTGGCGCAACTCCGCGACCGGTATCCCGAAGTGCTCGAACGGTCGGCCGGGCGCTGACCTGGAGCTGTTCAGCTTTGGGGGAGATGCACTTTCGCCTCGTCGTAGCCGCCGCTCGCGGTCTCGACGGCCGGGCCGTACACGGTGTGGATGACGCCGGTGCTGAAGGTCCGCGCCGACAACAGGCGCAGCGGGATCGGGTCGCCCTCGTCGAACAGGCGCTGTCCGGTGCGCACGGCGATGGGGTGTACCAGCAGATGTAGTTCGTCGAGCAATCCGGCGGCCAGCAGTTGGCGGACGATCGAGGGAGAACCGCTCATCGCGATATCGGTGGCGCCCGGCTGCTGCTTCAGCGCCGTCACGGCCTCGATCAAATCGCCCTGCAATTGTTCGGAGTTGCGCCAGGTGAAGTCGAGCCGCTGGTGCGAGACGACGATCTTGCGGGCGTCGCCCAGCGCCTTGGCCATGACGGCGTCCTCCGCACCGGCGGCTTCGCGGTCCGGCCAAGCCCCGGCGAAACTGTCGTAGGTCACTCGGCCGAGCAGCAGGGTGTCGGCCGAGCCGAGCTGCGCGCCCACCGCCTCGCCCATCTCGTCGTCGAAGTAGGGGAAGTGCCAGTCCTGGGGGTCATCGATGACGCCGTCCACCGAGATGAACAGGCCTGCGGTGATCTTCCTCATGGTCTTCTCCTGCTTCGTGGGGTCGCTGCCCGATTCGCGGGCAGCGGAGTCAGTGGTGCAGACGACGCGTCGCCGCCGGATTAATCGGCGGCGTCGGCACCGGACCCGGCCTCGTCAGAACCAACCGCGTCGATTGCCGGGCATCGCGGCAGCGCCCTGCGGGTCGGGAACGACGCCGAGGATCTGGTGCAGGCCGAGTCCGCCGTCCTCGAAACCCAGAGCGGAGGCGGCCATGTAGAGCCGCCAGATCCGGGCCCGGCCCGCTCCGACCAGGGAAACGGCGCGCTCCCAATCGTTTTCGAGGTTGGCGACCCAGTGGCGCAGCGTGAGCGCGTAGTGCTCGCGCAGGGATTCGACATCGCGCACCTCGAAACCGGCGCGTTCCATGGCCAGGACGACTTCGCCGACATCGAGCAGTTCGCCGTCGGGGAAGACGTAGCGACCGATGAAGGAGCGCTTCTGCATGCGGGAGCCGCCGATGGAGGAGATGGCGTGGTTGAGCAGGCGGCCCTGCGGGCGCAGCAGGGCGCGCAGGGTGTCGAAGTATTCGCCGCTTCGTTTCGTGCCGACGTGCTCGAACATGCCGATGGAGGAGATGGCGTCGAATTGCTCGCCGCGCAGGTCGCGGTAGTCGGAGCGGCGGATTTCGACGCGGTCCGCCAGACCCGCCGCGATGACGCGCTTGCGCGCGAGTTCGGCTTGTTCGTTGCTGATCGTGACGCCGACGACCTGGGCGTCGTAGGCCGACGCCGCGTGTATCGCCATCGAACCCCAGCCGCAGCCCACGTCGAGCAGGCGCATACCGGGCCGTAGGCCCAGCTTGCGGCAGATCAGGTCGTGCTTCGCGCGCTGGGCGTCGTCGAGGGACACCGCGGGGTTCGCGGGGTCCGCGCCGGTGTCGTCGGCGTCGACGAAACGCGCGCACGAATAGGTCATGCTCGCGCCGAGTACCAGCCGATAGAAGTCGTTGCCCACGTCGTAGTGATGGCTGATCGCGGCCGCGTCCCGCCGTTTGGTGTGCAGGCCGCCGCGCAGCGGGCGCACCTCCTCCGGCGGCGGCTTCGGGTGATGGGTGAGCGCACCGAGTTTCCCGGCCGCGCCGATCGCGCGGACGGCCGCGTCCCAGCCCAGGTCGGCATCGTGTGGCGCGGACTGCTGCAGGGTGCGCAGCACGGTGAACACATCACCTTCGAATTCGAGTTCGCCCGAGACGTAGGCACGGGCCAGCCCGAGTTCACCCGGCGCCCAGACCAGATGACTGAGGACGTCCTTGGAGCGGACACGCATGGTCCCGCGAGGTTCGCCGGGAACGATCGTGCTGCCGTCCCAGAATTCGAACCGGATCGCGGGCTGGTCGCCCAGCGCGGTCCGGAGCAGCGGTTCGAGTGTCGCGGCGACGCTGGCTTTCTGGCCCATGCCTCCACTATGGCCGGTGACCTGCGTCGCGGCGGGCAGCGACGCGTGGTCAGGCGATCCGGAGACCGGTCTCGAGATCACCGTCGAGCAGAGCCGCACCGAGCGTGGTCAGCTGGTGCCGCATGGCGTTGCGGTGCCGCTGGCTGTCGATCAGCCCGGCTTCCCGCAGGATCGAGGCGTGCTCGCTCGCGGTGGCGGGGGTGACGCCGAGTTGACGCGCGAGTTCGGTGGTGCTGCACCCCTCGGCGATCGCCTGCAGCGCGGCGGCACGGGTACGGCCGAGCAGGGCGTTGAGGGCTTCGTTGGGTGTGCGCGGGCCCCAGGCCGTCGCGAAGTCGGCCATGTCCCGGATGGCCGGCACGACCATGGTCAGCGGCAGGGTCTCGTCCACGGTGGAGTGCAACAGGATCGGCTCCGGCCACACGAACAGCGCGGGCACCAGCACCAGTCCGCGGCCGTCGAGGTGGCGGTCACGGCAGACCCGGCGGGTGGCGACCTCCAGCACCGGTGCGCGCCAGCGCGCGTACGGCGCGAGGGTGGCGAACAGGCCTTCGACGCCCTCGGTGGCCATCGTGCGGGCCATGCGGTCGACGGCCACGTCGAGGTAGGACTGCACATGGGTCCAGCGGTCGGCGAACGCCACCGAGTGAAAGGACTCGAAGGCGGCCGCGACTTCGCTCAGGGTGCGGTTGTCGCGGTCCGGCAGGTTCGCCGCCCAGTCCGGCAGACGCATTGTCGGCGGCCACAATTCGCAGTTCGCCGCGCCGATCACCTCGCGGCGCAGCTCCTCGCGGGACGCCAGGTGCAGCGCGGTGATGCCCTCGGACATGGTCCGCGCGCCGCGGGTCGGGGTGATCAGGTCGAGGAACGAGCCGTCGGCGGGCACGAGATCGGCGAGGACGCCGAAGTTCTCCGGCATCGCGGTGACCACCTGCGAGCGCCAGCCCTCGAAAAGCGCTGTGCGAGAACGCTGTACGGTCCGGGTGGCGAGTAGCGTCTCACCGAGCGCGCCGAGCGGCGCGCCGACGCGGACTCGCGACAGATCGTCGGGCGTGAAGTACAGCCGCTTCATCCGGTACCTCGCAATCTCTCGCTGGTCACGCTACGCGCGCTCACCGCCGCCCGCGGCCCGGCGCCGGATTGAACGGATCGAGTTCGATCAGCATTTCCGGTACCGAGGGCGGTTCGGGGGCGAACGGCGCGGCACGGCGGAACCGCGTGCCCCGCAGCCATTCCCGCCCGCGCCGCCACACATCCACCGCGCTGTCCACGAACACCAGCGGGGCTAACCCGTCGGCACGCACAGCTGCCTGGTTCATCATCTTCAGCCTCCTGGTTAGCTTCTGTTCAGAAGCGTAGGAACCGGTGGGCCACCGCGCACCACCATTAGGCCCTGGCCGAAACATCAGGGTCATCCCGGAGGCGCGACCGGGTCCTACCTGCGACGATCGGCCGGTGAGACTTCCTGGGCTGCTCTTGGTTTCCGCGCCGCTGTGCATCGCCGGTTACGGCGTGATCCGGCTCGCGGGGCGCGCCGACGGGCATTACGGTCCCGGCTCCGACTGGCAGGCCGCCCACCTGTTCGGCCTGCTCGGCATGGTGCTGTTCATCCCGGTGGTGCGAAATCTCGCCGCCGAACTCCCGCCGAGCCGTCCGCGCACCGGAATCGTCGTGGCGACGCTGATCGGCTTGGCCGCCACCATCGTCCAGTTCACCGCGGACATCTCCTTCGCGGCGCTGGCCGACACCAAGGCCGACATGTCACGGCTGAGCCACCAGTTCTCCGACATCCCCGGTGTGCGCTCAGCCTTCTATACCGTTGGGCCGCGACTGTTCTTCCTCGGCCTGATCGTGCTCGTCTGCATGCTGGCCTGGCGGAAGGCACTGCCGAAGTGGAGCCCGCCCCTGTTGCTGGCGGGCATCCTCCTCTCCGCGTTCAGCCTCGATTTTCTTCCGCTCACCGGTGCGGCCATCCTTCTGGCGCTGCTGCCCCTGGCCGAGCGGGATGTGCTGGGACGTATGCGTTTACGCGTCGGCCGCTGAGCCGAACCAGTAGGCCAGCGCCGCGCGCAGCGTGGCCGCGGCGGTGTCGGCGGGCTCACCGATCGCGGCGGCCCAGGCGATGTAGCCGTCCGGGCGGATCAGCAGGGCGTCGGCCGGCCGGGTGTCGGACTCGGCGGTGTGCGGGTCGACGCGATGCGCCCACTGCTGGGCGATCGCGCGGAGTTCCGGCCGGTCGGCGAGATCGAGGAAGATCGGTCGTCCGGTGGGCATCAGCGCGGCGACGCTGGTCGTGCCCTGCTCGGTGCGCAACGGGAGATCGGGTGCGAAAGTGCCGGTCAGGGCGTGATGTTCGGCGTCGGGCAGCGGATAGCGGAGATCGGTGCCCGCGATCATGGCGCCGACCCGGCGCGCGGCCGGCTCGTCGGCGAGCAACTCCTGCACGATCTCGCGCAGCGCGTCGGCGGCCGAGTCGATGCCGCGCCGCAGCGCCACCTGTGCCCGGGTCTGCTGCCGGGCGCGAGCGCCGCCGAAATGACGTTCCTCGTGATAGGTGTCCAGCAGTCCGGCCGGAGCCCAGCCCTGGACCGCGGCCGCCAGCTTCCAGGCGAGGTTGACCGAGTCGATCATGCCGACATTGAGCGCGGTGCCGGTGGCGGGCAGCAGGTGCGCCGCATCCCCGGCCAGCAGGACTCGCCCGTCGCGGTAGCGTTCGGCCTGCCGGTCCTTGAAGGTGAAGCGGGACAACCGTGTCGGTTCCGACATGGGCAGCTCCGCGCCCAGCACCCGGCGCACGCTGTCGGCGAGTTCGGTCATGGTCAGGGGCTCATCGTCGTCGTAGTCGGCGGTGTCGTCCTCGACGGTCTGCAGGAATACGCCGCCGGGGTTGGCCGCGAACGCGAACATGCCGCGCTCGGTCCGGTTGAAGCCCGCCGGGACCACGCCCAGTCCCGGGATGTCGAGGTCCCCGTTCGCCAGGAGTACCGAAGCCGGCACGCTGACCTGCGCGACTCGATTGACTTCCGGATAGGTGGTGCCGGGGAACTCGATTCCGGCGAGGTCGCGGATCCGGCTGCGCCCGCCGTCGCAACCGACCAGGTACTGGGCGGTCAGCTGGTATGGCCCGTCCGGGCCCTGGACCTCGGCGGTCACCGCGGCCGGGCGCTGGCTGAGGCCGACCACCTGGTGGCCCCGGCGGATTTCCGCGCCGAGCTCCTGGGCTCGTTCCCCGAGTAGTCGCTCGATGTCCCGCTGCGGCAGCGGCACGGCCCGCAGCGGCGGATCGGCCAGCTGGGTGAGATCCAGATGCACGCCGCCGAACGGAAAGCGCGGTGGCAGATGCGGATTCCCGCTGGCGGCTTCGAAACGGTCCAGAATGCCCCGGTTGCGCAGCACGTCCAGGATCTGCCCGGCGATACCGCTGGCCTTGGGCACATCACGGGGCTGCGCGTGCTTCTCCAGCACCAGCGGCCGGACTCCGGCCAGACTCAGCTCGGCGGCCAGCGTCAGCCCGGCCGGACCGGCACCCACGATGATCACGTCGATATTCGTCACTCGTTACTCCCAAATCGCAGGTTCTGGCTAGGCGGGCAATTCTGCGGCATGACCGGGGTCTTGCCGCAAGCCCCCAGGTGCGCTATACCTTGAGAAGGGGAAACGATCGGATGTTCGCGGTCCGGCAAATTTCAGGCCTCGGTGGTGCCGGGGGTTCCGTCTTCCACGATGTAGCTCGCGCGCGTGTCTATCGGCGCGCCCGGGCGGGTGACGTAGGGGACGACGCGGAAGTCGGTGCGGCACAAGGATTTCTCCACCGTCAGCCGTAGATAGCCGCGCTGCGCGTTGAAGAATTTCAGGTCCGGATTGGCGGCCAGCAGCCGGCGACCGTGCTCGGTGAGATCGGCGCCGTCGCCGTTGGTGCTGATCGACGTGCCGGTGAATTCGGCCCCCACCACGGGTGCGTCCGGGCGGGCGAAGTCGCTGCGGAGGTTCCCCGCGCAGTTCTCGTGCTTGTCGCCGGTGAGGACGACGAGATTGCCGGCCTGCCGCGTGGCGGCCGCGCCGAGCACGGCGTTGCGGTCGGCGACATAGCCGTCCCACGCGTCGGTGGAGACGCGGACATCCGGGCCCGGATCGGTATCGACCTCGCCCATCGCCACCTGATTGCCCAGCAGCTGCCACCGCGCGGGTGAGCCGGTGAGTCCGTCGATCAGCCAATCGCGTTGTGCCGCACCCAGAATGCTGCGATCGGTGGCGAAACGCTCACTGCAGCCGGTGACCGGATTGTGGCTGCAGGGGATCGCGGACCGGTACTGGCGGGTGTCGAGCATGGTCACCTCGGCGAGGTCGCCGAAACGGTAGCGGCGGTGCAGGCGCATATCCGGGCCGGACGGGAGTTGCGCCAGGCGCAGCGGCTGGTGCTCGTACATGGCTTGGAAGGCGCCCGCCCGGCGGCGCTGGAAAAGCGGCGGCAGCGCGGAGATGTCGAAGCCCAGGCCCGGATTGTCACCGGCCCAATTGTTGTCCACCTCGTGATCGTCCATGGTGACCAGCCAGGGGAACGCGGCGTGCGCGGCTTGCAACGGCTGCTCGGCTTTGACCTGGGCGTAACGCAGCCGGTAGCCGCGCAGGTCGACGGACTCGCCCCGCTCGAAGGCGTAGGGCGGGGTGCCTTCTCGGCGGTGGTTCCACGCTCGCTCGTAGATGTAGTCGCCCAGGTGCAGCACCAGATCGACGTCCTCGCGACTCATGTGCTCGTAGGCGGTGTAGTACCCCGACGCCCAGGACTGGCAGGAAGCGACGGCCAAACGCATTCGGGCCGTGGCGGTTCCGGCGGCCGGGGCGGTGCGGGTGCGCCCGGTCGGAGAGATCGCCGAGCCGGCGCGGAAGCGGTAGAAGTACCACCGGTCCGGCTCCAGCCCGTGCACTTCCGGATGCACGCTGTGCCCGAGTTCGCGGGTGGCGACGGCGGAACCGCGCGTGACGACCTGCCGGAAGCCCTCGTCGGCGGCGACCTCGTAGTCCACGGTGACCGGCCGGCGCGGCATGCCGCCGAGTCCGTCCGGCGCGAGCGGATCCGGAGCCAGCCGCGTCCACAGCACCACACCGTCGGGCAGCGGATCGCCCGACGCCACACCCAACCTGAACGGATCGGTTCCGGCCCAGCGCGGCGCCGGAAAGCGCGCGCTGCTCGCCGTCGCCGCACCCGCGAGCCCGGCGATACCGAACGCCAGCACCGCGCGCCGTGACAAAGACATACATCAGGGTACGTGCGGCGGGCCTGGGTATCCCGGCAGACATGACCGCTGCCCGCCCCCTGCACCCGTTCGACGTCGACACCACCGTGGGCCGGATCCACGGGGCGCGGGCCGGCGCGGGGCCGCCGCTGCTCCTGCTGCACGGCCTGCCGCAAACCCATCTGATGTGGTCCGCGGTCGCCCGGCAGCTCGCCGATCGGTACACCGTCATCGCCACCGACCTGCGCGGTTACGGCCACAGCGCCGCACCCGAGTCCACGGACTATTCGATGCGGTCGCTGGCGGCCGAACAGGTCGAGGTGATGACCCGGCTGGGTTTCGACCGATTCCACGTCGCGGGCCATGATCGTGGGGCGCGCTGCGCGTACCGGATGGCCATCGATCATCCCGAGCGGGTGCGGCGGCTGGCCGTGCTGGACATCATCCCGACCGCCGACGCCTTCGACAGCGCCGATCACCGGTTCGCCCTGGGCTTCTGGGTATGGAGCTTCCTCGGCGCGCCCGCGCCCATCCCCGAGCGTCTGCTCGCCGGGGACCCGCACTCGTTCGTCGACCATCTGCTGGAGACCTGGGCCGCCCCCGGCTTCACCTTCCCCGAGGACGCGCGCGCGGCCTACCGCGCCCAATTCGACGATCCGGCCCGCGTGCACGCCATCTGCGAGCAATACCGTTGCGCCGCAACCACGGACACCGCACTCGACCGGGCCGACCGTCCGCGTCGTCCGATCGAGTGCCCGACCCTCGTCCTGTGGAGCGCCTCGGGCGCGGTCGATCAGTGGTACGACCCGCTGGCGGTCTGGGGCCGGTGGGCCGCCGATGTCGCGGGCGAGGCGCTGCCGGGCGGTCATTTTCTCCCCGAAGAGGTTCCCGACGTGGTCGCCGAGCAGTTCCGGGCGTTCTTCGCCGAGGTACCGGACAGCCGTCCAGGGGCCCCTCAGTAAGCTGACGGCTCCACTCCGACCCCGGGAAAGAGATCATGGCGCAGTTCGAGAACGTCAGCGTGGCGAAGAAGGCCAACGTGTACTTCGACGGAAAGTGCGTCAGCCACGCGCTGACCCTGGCCGACGGCACCAGCAAGTCGGTCGGCGTCATCCTGCCCGCCACCCTCACGTTCACCACCGGCGCGCCGGAGATCATGGAGCTCATCGAGGGCGAGTGCAAGGTGACCCTGGCGGGCGCGACCGAGCCGGTCACCTACCGCGGCGGCGAATCGTTCGAGGTCCCGGGCGACAGCTCGTTCCAGATCGAGGTTCTCGACACCGTGCACTACGTCTGTCACTTCGGCTAGCCCGCAGTCCGCCTCGCGCCGCAGCCACGGTCACTGCCGGTTTCGCTGCGGAGCCGACTTACTGATGCTAGCGTGCTATAGCGAAATCGCGGCTGGCGCAGCAGGATTCAGCGAGGGGTGGGGACGAGTGCCCGGTTCAGGCGAGATCGACCGTCGGCGACGGCTGAAGCGGGTCACCACGTTGCGCCCGAAGCGGCCACCGAGCACGCGCCAGCGCATCGCCGGCCGGGTGGTAGCCGCGGTCACCGGTCTTGGGCGTACCTCCAAGGTCGTCATCGGATTGGCCGTAGCCGCGCTGGTCAGTGGAGTCGTGGGCTTGGTGATGACAAATTTCGGGCCCGCCCTCGGAGATGCGTTGCGGTCCGGTCCGGAGATCCGCGTCGCAGTGCACCATGGGATCGGCAGGGTGGGCAACATCTATGTTCTGCCTGGTCGGCTCGCTGGTGAGCCGGACACCGTACCCACGGCGGCCGCCGATCTGCGGAAACTGTTGGTGGCGAACCAAGCCACCATCGTCGGTCCGTTGCGAGTCAAAATCGTGCTGGAGGGCGCCCGGACTCAAACGGTGTCGATATTGGATATCGCCGTACGGGTGGTGGAGAAGAAGCCGGCACTGAATGGGACATTGTTGAGATTTCCGCTACAGGGCGCCGAACAGAATTTGGACGCCTGTGTAGACCTATCCAGCACCGCGCCGCGGGTCGTCAAACGCGGAGAGGATGGCGCGTGTCCGGTACCTGGCAGAAGCTTCTTCGACGGAACCCGCATAGACCTCAAACTCGGTGAGCAATACATCGTCGATGTGGAGGTCGAACCGATGGCGCCTGAACCGGAGGTTGCGGCATCGTATAAATTTGAATTCATCATCACCGGTGTGGCATCCGGCAAACTTTTCGAGATGACTGTCGGAAACAGCGGGTCACCGTTCTCCGTTTCCGACTATGCCGACAGATATGGGGCCGTGTATACACCGGTCGGTGATATCAATGTGGTCAAAAAGGTGGACGCAGCCCAATTCTGTAGTCCCACCTGTAGCCGGCCGCGCGGATGAAGCCGGCGAACGTTGCCATCGCCCTGGTTTCTACCACCGTTTTGGCTGCCGCAGTGATTTTCGGCGTCCGGATGGTAGTGCGAAGTGACGAGCATGTGTACTCGACGGCCTTGCATTACCGCGGTGAGATCAAGGACGGACATGAATTCGGCCTCAGCCCGGACGGCAAAGCGATATATGTCGTAAAGAACCCGCTGAACTCGCGCGTCCACAATTCTGTCGGCTTCTGGGAGGTCGCCGGCTTGCGCGAGTTCGCTGTTATTACGTGCGACAACGGTGAGCGAAATTTTCTGGGTCTGCAACCCGATAATGTTCGAGCCCTGACGGTCAGTCCGGATGGGCGCGAGTTGGCTGTAGGCGGAGGCTGTGGAGCGCGTCCTGGGAGGGACAGCTTCGGAGAGAGCGCCATCCAGATATGGAATATCGAGAATCGCTTCTTGATCAAGACACTCCGGATCGATAAATTTGCCGTATATTCGAGCATCGATTATAGCGGTGACGGCAAGATGATCTACGCCGTGGGCACAAGCCAAGGACGTGCCGCCGTGGACGTCTGGAATGTCGCGGATTCGCGTCGTGTCGCACGGCTGAGCACCGAAGCCGATGGATTCGTGACGAGTGCCGCCGTTTCCGAAAGCGGCGAATATATTGCGACGGCTACCGGCTCGGAAAGCGGAAAAGACGGGCGCGTCGCGATATGGGATTTGCGGACATATCAGCGAATTAATGGATTCGATATCCATGGTATACGGAAATTTGTGTTCCATCCCAACGGAAGACTTCTCATCGCGGGCGCCAACGACTCCACCATTCAAATCATTGACATGCAGTCGAAAAAGACTGTTCGTAGAATGTATGTGCCGCTGCAATGCGAGCACAACCGTATCGACTCGATTGCCGTCAGTCCAGATGGTCATACAGTTGTCGGAGCTGGCTACAACATGCCGGCCATCTTCTGGTCTACGGCGGACGGTAAAGTCCGTCACACCGCCCCAAATCAATGTAGAGCCAATGATTCCGAATCTGGCTACGCTGGCCGCCTGGCATTCAGCCGCAACGGTTCGCTCTTCGCCATGCAGCAAGCCGGGGTTATCACACTTTGGCACCACGAGCGCAATCCGTCCGGGTAACTGGCGCAGGAGGCCAACGCTGGGCTGGAGCCCGCACCGCACCGGGCAGGTTTAAGCTCCGCCGATCGCGGCATGCCCCGTAGAGAGTCTTCCGCGATCGGAAAGGAGCTGCTCATGTCGGGTCGGCTGGAAAATGTCCGGGTTCTGATCATCACCTCCAACACCGGGGTCGAGCGAGACGAGCTGGTGGTGCCGCTCGGGCAGCTGCGGGCGCTGGGCGCGCAGGTGATCCACGCGGCGCCGAAGAACGAAGGTGTGCGGACGTTCCGGCACGATACGCAGCCCGACGAGGAGCTGCAGCCGGACGCATCCCTCGACGACGTGCAGGTCGGCGATTTCGAAGTACTGGTGGTCCCCGGCGGCACGGTGAACGCCGACAAGCTGCGGCTCGAGGAGCGGGCGGTGACGCTGGCGAAGGATTTCGCCGCGGCCGGCAAGCCGATCGCGGCGATCTGCCACGGTCCGTGGCTGCTGGTGGAAGCGGGCCTGGTCCCGGGCAAGACGCTGACCTCGTATCAGTCGGTCCGCACGGACATCACCAATGCCGGCGGCAAGTGGGTGGACGAGTCCGCGGTGCGGTCGCCGGAGGACGGCTGGATGCTCATCACCTCCCGCAACCCCGACGACCTGGGCGATTTCGTCGAGGCCATCAGCGAAGTGGCGGAATCGAAGTAGCGGCGGGTTTCGCTCGGTGCCATCGCTCACATACTGGGAGCAACTTCGTCGCCGCGGGCGGTGCGCCGGTCCCGGGCGGCGAGTTAGCGCACGCCGTCGGCCCGCGCGTTGCGCTCGACGCTGAAGTACGTCTTGTCTTGGGGCAGTGCCCAATTCGGCCCGACAAAGAACTGCCGGGCGGTCTCGTCGCCGAAGGCGAGGTAGCGCAAATAGGCGACCGCGGTGCCCGCCGACGGGTAGGCGTCGAGGCTGTCCACCGGCGAGAAGTGGCTGACCCCACGGGCATTGGCGATCCACGCCGGGGCGGCGGAGAACAGGTTGTACTGCCACCAGCGCACCCACGCGAAGTCCGGCACCACCCAGTCGTTGTAGCCGGTGAGGAACAGCGTGGGCACTTCGATCAGCGCGCCGACCGCCAGCGGTCCGGGTTCGATGGCCAGTACGCCCGCCACCCGCAGCGCGGGATCGATGGACGCGGCGACGCGGGGGAACAACGTCCCGGCCTGCAGCGCGGCCTGGCCGCCCGCGGAATGCCCGCCGAAGACGGTGCGGCTCAGGTCGATCTTGTTGTGCAGCGGGGAGTTCGGATCCCGGTGGGCGACGAGGGCCGCCGCCACGCCCAGCGCGGGTACATGGGCCAGCGAGTTGACGAAGTCGTACGGGATCGTCACCACGAAGCCGTGACTGACCCACTGCCGGGCCAGCGCGTCGTACATGCCCGGATTGGAATTGATCCCGCCGGTGAACACCAGCAGCGGGGCGCTGGTCAGGTCGGCGATGTCGGCCGGGTAGTAGGTGTTGACCCCGACCGGTGACTCCAGGCCGTTGGGGAACGCCTGCGTGCAGGTCATGTCGTCCCGATTCCCGAACAGATGCACCACGACGTGCTGCACCATCCCGAAGACCGATTCCTGGCAGGGGTTGGTTCGGACGGCGGTCGCGACGGGATGGGGTCCGGTGGTGTTGAACAGGCTCTGGGCGGTGGTGCCGGGGGAGATGTCCTCGGCCGCGGCGGTTCCGGCGGCGCAGACCGCGACCGCGGTCAGTGCGACCGCCGTCGCCGTGCGCAGACGTGCGCGAAAGTTCATTTTTGGACCACCTTGTCCATTACGTCCCCGCAGGGCTCCCCGTAGCTTGTGAAACCATGCGGTCTCGCATTTCAGAAGATACCCGGATGTGTCCCGCGACACAATGCGGCCCTGGGGCGCGGCCGGGCAAACGTTAGCTATGGATTCGCTTGCAGCGCAGAAGCATCCGCCGTGCCGTTAGCTGGCGGAGGTCAGGCAGGGCGGTTGCCGGGACGCCGCCGGAGCGTCTGCCGGACATTTGTCCAGTTCAATGCCGGTGCCGAGCCGACGACGCGAGGTGCCGGCGAACGCGACCCGCCGGCTCGGGTTGATAGCATGGCGTTTCTAGCCGACCGGATGCGGGCAGCGAACCGGAATGCCACCGCGAGAGAGTCCTTTCCATGCAGTTTGAAATAGTCGAGCGGGACGAGACGTGGGTCGCCGGACTGCCGGTCCGAAGCCCGAAGCGCGCGCTCGGAGAACTGCGCGACCACGATCTCGAAGCGGCCTGGGCGGCAGTGCTGCACCAGGATCTCGGCGGTCCGCTGGCCAGTGCCTTCACCGATTACACCGGTGAACTCAGCACCTACAACACCCAGATCGTCGGGTATCAGTGCAGCTCTTTCGACCAGGTCACCCGAGGTCACCTGGTGGCCCGGCTGCCGCGCGGCACCTACGCCCGCTTCTCCTCGGTCGGCAACTTCCCCCAGGTGATGACGGACCTGTGGACCCAAATCGCCTACGCCGAGGAGCACAAGCAGATCAAGCGCACCTACACCGGCGACTTCGAGTGCTACCCGCACGCCTACAAGATCGAGTTCTACCTCGCGGTCGAGGGGTCATGACTTACACCATCGCGGTTCGCAACGCGGCGATCTACGGCGGCTTGGTGGTGCCCCGGGTGCGCCCCAGCTTCAAGGTCAGCAACAGTGATCTGATCGAGTTCCTCAAAGATCGACTGCGCGAACGTTCCGGCGACAAGCAGCCGATGTACACGGTGTACGTGCCGGACCCGGCGGGCAACTACAACGCCATCGTCTGCTTCGAATACGCTGCGCCGGAAGCCGTTCCGGTGGGTGACCTGCTGGTCCAGGTGCCCAAGGGCGTCTACGCGCGGTTCGAGCCGAACGGGGATTATCACGACCCGGTGGAGGACGTGTGGGCCCAGGTCGATGACGCGACGGCGTCGGCGGAGATCACCCGCGCCTACCGCGAGGAGATCGAGATCTGGCGCGGCCCGCAGTCGGTCGAGCTGTTCATCTCGATCCTGATCTAATTGCCGAAAGTTAACTAAATTGGAACCGACTGGTCTCTAGATTCCAGCATTACCACCTCCATGATCGTTTGACCTGCGGGAATTTCCGGACGCCCGATTAGTTTTCGGGAGATTAGCCAGACGCCTGGTCAATTCCTGCCGGATGACGGATACTGCCCTAGGCAAACCACGCCCGGCAGCCATGGATCGGAGGACGTGCGCAGGCATGAACGGTGACGTCGGTCCCGGCGTGGACTATCGCCCGCTGATCCTCGACGAGTCGGCGCCCGGCGATGCGCCCATGCTCGCGCAACTGCGCAAATCGGCCCGGATTCGCATCCTCGATCTGCGCGACCCGCTGCGCCGGGAGCTCGGCAAGATCACGAACCCCATCGAGGCCGAACCCACGGACCGCTGGGTGTACTACCCGTGGCGGCGCACCATGGTCGGGCTGCTGGACGAAACCTCCTTCCGCGCCCTGCGGCTGGACCGCAACCGCAACAAACTCACCCGCGCCGAACAGCGGCGATTGAGCGAGCAGCGGATCGGCGTCGTCGGACAGAGCGTCGGCCACGCCTGCGCGTACACCATCGCCCTCGAAGGCGGCTGCGGCATGCTGCGGCTGGCCGATTTCGACGAGATCGAGCTCTCCAACCTGAATCGGGTGCCGGGCAACATCTTCGACATCGGTGTGAACAAATCGATCGTCACCGCCCGGCGCATCGCCGAACTCGACCCGTACCTGCCGGTGGAGGTCCGCACGTCCGGCATCACCGAGGATTCCGTCGAGGAATTCCTCACCGGGCTCTCGATCGTCATCGAGGAATGCGATTCGCTGGACATCAAATTCGCGGTCCGCGAAGGCGCGCGGCGGCACCGCATTCCCTTACTCATGGAGACCAGCGACCGCGGGTTGTTCGATGTCGAACGCTACGACCTGGAACCCGGGCGGCTGCCGTTCCACGGCCTGCTCGGCGCCACCACCGGCGCGGACCTGCGTGGCCTGAGCACCAAAGACAAAGCGCCGCACGTCATGCGAATTTTGGACCCCGGCCAGCTGTCCGCGCGGATGGCGGCGAGCTTGGTCGAGATCGACGAAACCGTCACGACCTGGCCGCAACTCGGCGGCGAAGTGCAACTGGGCGCGGCGATCGTGGCGGCGGCCGTGCGCCGAATCGGGTTGGGGCACAAGCTTTCCTCCGGCCGCGTGCGCGTCGACCTGGAACACGGGCTGGACGCGCTGGCCGAACCGGAGCCGGACGAGGAGCCGCTGCTCGACGCGCACCGGCCGGTGTCGGCCGCGGCGCCCGGCACGCCGATCGAACGAGTGCTCGAATGCGCGCAGCGCGCCCCGTCCGGGGGCAATACCCAGCCATGGGTGCTGCGCGGCGACGACGCCGAACTCCGGATGGAACTGGTGCGCACGCGATCCTCGGCACTGGATATCGGGTATCGGGGCAGCGCCGTCGCGATCGGCGCGGCCCTGCACAACGCCCGAGCCGCGGCGGCCGCGCACGGCATCCTGGGACCACACCGCGTCCGCGAGGACGAGGCCGGCGCGCTCACCGCGAGCATGCGGTTCGGCTCCGGCGATGACGCTCTGCTGGCCCGGGACTATCCGGCTGCCTTGTCCCGGGAAACGAACCGGCGTCTCGGCAATGGTGCGGCGATCTCGGGTCGGGTACTCGCGAGCCTGGCCACGGCGGCCGCGGCCGAGGGCGCGAAGATCCGCTACGTCACCGACCGCGCCGATATCGACCAGGCCGCTGACCTGCTCGGCAACTCCGACCGGATCCGCTATCTCACCCCGCGCCTGCACGAAGAACTGTTCGCCGAACTGCGCTGGCCGGGGGAGGATCCGCTGACCGGCATCGACGTCCGCAGCCTCGAACTCACCCCCGTCGAGCAGGCCAAACTGCGGATGGCCCGGCGCTCGGACGTGATGGCGCGACTGCGCGAATGGTCGGCCGGTCACGCGCTCGGCGAATACACCCGGGACCGGGTGAACTCCAGCTCCGCCGTGCTCGCGGTGACCTTGCCCTGTCCCGAGGGCCCCCCGACTCGCGGCGACTATGTCCGGGCCGGCGCGGCCGCCCAGCGGGTGTGGCTCGAGGCCGGACGCCGAGGTCTCGCCGTGCAACCTGTCTCGCCGGTGTACCTCTACGCACGGCAACCTGACGAGTTGGTCGCGATTTCCCCCGATTTCGCGGATACACTGACTTCACTTCAGGGCCGTTTCCTGGACCTGCTAGGAGTGCCTCGACATGAGATCATGGCATTGGTGCTTCGCCTGAGCTACGCGGCAGCAGCCACGGTCCGCAGTAGGCGGCTCCCCTCCGGGGAGGGCCTTCGGCGCAGCCCGTGGGGCGGTTCGCAACAGTCGGGCGCGGGCGACCGCAGCTAGCACGATCGGAGACAGGGTGCCTCGCCGAACGCTCGACTCGTTGGTGACCGAAGTCGCCGCCGAGTTGATGGGCGTCGACGCCACGACCATGGTGGCGGCGAGCGAACGCGTGCTGGCCAAACTGGTCGAGCATTTCGACGTCGACTTCAGCTATCTCCGCCACACCGAGCGCGACCGCCGGGCCACCGTGCTGATCGCGGAATGGCCGCACCGTGCCGAGGTCCCTGATCCGGACCCGCTGAAAGTCGTCTACTTCGAGCACGCCGACTCGGTCTTCCGGGAACTCGAACACGCGATCGAGCCGATCATCGTGCGCCCCGACGTGCAGTCCGCCGACTACCAGGAGACGATCCGCCGGTCCTCCGGCATCCCGACCGTCGCGATGGCCGCGGTGCCGCTGATCTCGCGCGGTGAATCCACCGGCGTCCTCGGCTTCATCAAACAGGGCGACCGGGATTGGAGCACCCGGGAACTCAATGTGCTCAAGGCGATCGCCGCGTTGTTCGCCCAGGTGCAGGCGCGTGTGGTGGCGGAGGAGCGACTGCGCTACATCGCGCTGCACGACGATCTGACCGGGCTGGCGAATCGGCGGGCGCTGCTCGAACACATGGAGGAGCGTCTGCGCGCGGGCGCGCCCGGTCCGGTGGCGGCGCTGTTCCTGGATCTGGACCGGTTGAAGGCGCTGAACGACTTTCTCGGGCACACCGCCGGGGACAACTTCATCCGCACCCTGTCGTCGCGGCTGCGCGAGAATCTCGACACGCACGACATGATCGCCCGGCTGGGCGGGGACGAGTTCGTCATCGTGCCCGCGAAACCGATGGACGCGGTCGCGGCCGAACTGGAAGCCACACGGATACAGCAGCTCATCGGACGGCGGGTGACAGTCGGCGGGGAATCCGTCAGCCGGGGCGCGAGCGTCGGTGTGGCCGTGGGCATTCCCGGCGAGACCACGGTTGCCGACGTGCTGCGCCGGGCCGATCACGCGTTACTGTCGGCGAAGTCCGGCGGCGGCAACGGGGTCGCGGTATTCACCGACGCGATGCGGGCCCAGTTCGAACTGCAGGACGACGTGGAGTTGAACCTGCGCGGCGCGGTCTCGGACGGGTCGCTGCTGCTGCATTTCCAGCCGGAGGTCGACCTGCGCACCGGCCGGATCGTGGCGCTGGAAGCGCTGGTCCGCTGGATGCACCCGACCCGCGGTATGTTGCCGCCCGCCGCGTTCGTCACCGTCGCCGAAGCCACGAATCTCGCGGGCGAACTGGGCCGCTGGGTGATCCGCTCGGCCTGCGCGCAGTTCGCCGAGTGGCGCCGGCGCGGCCTGGCCTCCAATGTCGTGATGCGCATCAATGTCTCGCCGGTGCAGCTGGTCAGTCTGGACTTCGTGGAGCGGATCGAGGACATCCTGCGCCTGTTCGGCATCGACGGCAGTTCGGTCTGCCTGGAGATCACCGAACATGTCGTCGTGCAAGATCTCGCGCGCACCCAGGTGACGCTGCGCGGGTTGAAGCGGATGGGCGTGCAGATCGCCATCGACGATTTCGGCACCGGTTACAGCTCGCTGTCGCATTTGAAGGCCCTGCCGGTGGACGCCGTGAAGATCGACCGCGGCTTCGTCCAGCGCCTGGGCGCGAGCACCGACGACCTCGCCATCGTGAAGTCCATCATCGGCCTGGCGGGTTCCTTCGGCCTCGGCGTCGTCGGTGAGGGCGTGGAAACCGCCGTCGCCGCCCGCACCCTCGTCGGCCTCGGTTGCTATCGCGCGCAAGGTTTCCTGATCGCCCGCCCGATGCCCGCCGACGAGGTCGAGGAGCACCTCGCGGTCGGCCGCATCCCGCTCGACCTGGAACTTCCCCGGGCGGGCCGCGGCACCGCGCCGCGCTGAGCGGCGCGAACGGTT
The DNA here is from genome assembly GCF_017875645.1 of Nocardia goodfellowii. Taxonomy (NCBI): domain Bacteria; kingdom Bacillati; phylum Actinomycetota; class Actinomycetes; order Mycobacteriales; family Nocardiaceae; genus Nocardia; species Nocardia goodfellowii. Next base: position 2,235,502 of record NZ_JAGGMR010000001.1, read on the forward strand.
CTTTCTCCTCCTGTTCACTCCACGTTGCGCTGTACGGCCCCCGCGAACACCGCGTCCGTTGAACGATCGGTGGGTGCGCATAGTCCAACTGGCGAACTTCTACGGACCGCGATCGGGCGGACTGCGCACCGCCCTGCATCATTTGGGCGAGGGTTACGTCGCGGCGGGCCATGAGGTGGTGCTGATCGTGCCCGGCGCGCGCCGCACCGAGGAGATGCTGCCGACCGGCGTGCTGCGGATTACCTTGCCCGCCTTGCCGATTCCCGGGACCGGCGGCTATCGCGCCGCCGATCCGCGCCGCGTCGCGGATGTCCTGTCCGGGCTCGGGCCCGACGTCCTGGAGGTATCGGATCGCCTGACGCTGCGCGGTTTCGGTCGCTGGGCGCGCCGCCGGGACGTGACCGGGGTGATGATCTCGCACGAGCGGCTCGACCGCTTGCTCGGTCAGATCATGCCGGGCCCCGCCGCGCGAAGGCTCGCCGACCTGGCCAATCGGCGCACCGCGCGGGATTACGAAATCGTCGTCTGCACCACCGATTTCGCGCGGGCGGAATTCGAGCGGATCGGCGCGCCGAACGTCGAATTGGTCCCGCTCGGAGTCGATCTCGACCTGTTCAGCCCGCACCGCCGCGACGGCCGGCTGCGGGCGAACCTGGGCGTCCCCGGGCACCCGCTGCTGGTGCACTGCGGCCGGTTGTCGGTGGAGAAGCGGGTGGACCGCAGTATCGAGGCGGTCGGTGAACTGCGCAGGTCGGGCACCGAGGTCCGCCTGATAGTCGCCGGTGACGGTCCGCGGCGGGAGGCCCTGGAACGTCGCGCCCGCACGGTGCCCGCCCTGTCCGGAGGCCGGCCCGCCGTCCACTTCACCGGCTTCATCACCGACCGCGCCATGGTCGCGAAACTGCTTGCCACCGCCGACATTTCCCTCGCACCGGGTCCGCACGAAACCTTCGGCCTGGCCGCCCTCGAAGCCCTCGCCGCCGGCACGCCGGTGGTGGCCAGCCGGTCCTCGGCCCTCGCCGACATCGTCACGCCCGACTGCGGCGCCGTCGCCGCCGACGACCCCGCCGCCTTCGCCGATGCCGTCACCGACGTGCTCGCCCTGCCGCCCGCGGACCGCAGAAAAGCGGCCCGCACCCGGGCGGAGCAGTTCACCTGGCCCCGCGCGGTCGACCGCATGCTCTCCGTCCTCCAGCGCTAGCCGCGGGACCCCAGAATTGGGGGGTGTGACAGCTGCGGAATCCGGCTATACGTGCGGGAATGGGCAGTAGCCTCCGGGGACAGTGAAACGGCTATGAGAATGGAGTCGCGGTGCGCGGGTTGAGGCGGCGGCGGACCGAGGTGCGGGGCGCGAAGACTCTGGTGACCGGCGCGGCGAGTGGGATCGGCCGGGCGACCGCCCTGGCCGCGGCCGGCGCGGGAGCCGAACTCGTACTCACCGATATCAACGCGGCGGGGCTGGCGGAGACCGGCGCGCTGATCCGGTCCGCGGGCGGCGTCGTATTGGCCGCGCGCGCACTGGATATCACCGACTACGACGCCGTGACAGCCTTCGCTGAGGAGGTGCATGCCGCGCACGGCAGTCTCGACATCGTCATGAACGTCGCGGGTCATTCCATCTGGGGAACCGTGGAGAACCTGGAGCATCAGCACTGGCGGCGAATGGTCGAGGTGAATCTGATGGGGCCGATTCACGTGATCGAGAGCTTCGTGCCCGAGATGGTGCGCGCGGGCCGGGGCGGCGCGCTGGTGAACGTGTCCTCGGCCGCGGGCTTGATCGCGTTGCCGTGGCACGCGGCCTACAGCGCGGGCAAGTACGGCATCCGGGGCGTGTCCGAGGTGCTCCGATTCGACTTGGAGCCGCACGGGATCTCGGTGCATCTGGTGGCGCCCGGGGCGGTGAACACTCCGCTGGTGCGGTCGTTCGAGCTGGTCGGGATCGACAAGGAAGAACCCCGGGTCGCCCGGCTCACAACGGAATTCACCAAGCACGCGGTACCGCCGGAGAAGGTGGCGCGGGCCATCCTCACCGGTATCGAGCGCAATCGGTTCCTCGTCTACAGCTCGCCGGACATCCGGTTCGGCTACTGGTGGGCCCGGAAGTTCGCTCTGCCTTACGAATTCGTGATCCGGCGGATGAGCGCGCGGTTCAACCGGCTGCTGTCTGCGTCCCGGGCTCGCAGTTGACGGCGTTCTTCCCGGGCGGGCAGTTGATGTGGGTATCCAGGACGACGGCGCCCGGACCCTGCGCACCGAGCTGATCGCGCTCGTTCACCAGTTTGCAACTGCCCAGCGACAGGCAGCCGCAGCCGATGCACCCGGTCAGGTTGTCGCGCAAGCGAATCAGCTGGGTGATCCGATCGTCGAGGTCGCTGCGCCAGGTGGTGGACAGAGTTTCCCAGTCGCGACGGGTGGGCGTGCGGCCCTCGGGGAGCTTGTCCAGGGCCGCGCGAATCTCGCTGAGCGGTATGCCGACTCGCTGCGAGATACGGATGAATGCCACGCGCCGCAAGGTTTCTCGCGCGTAGCGGCGTTGGTTGCCGCTGGTCCGGCGGCTGGTGATCAGGCCCTCGCGTTCGTAGAAGTGCAACGCGGAGACCGCCACTCCGCTACGCTCGGACAGCTGCCCGGGGGTCAGCTCCTTTGTTCGCCAATCGGCTGTCGTCATGCACGCTCCTCCGTTCACCTAAACAATACTTCAGGTTAGGGTGGGCTGGGGGCGGAATCGGGGCAGCCCCCCGTGAACCGCACGACATCCGCGCGAATTCCGTGCTCAGCGGCCTCCGGCGAACTACGGTCGGATCATGGGAGCAGACGCACAACCCCGCGCCGAAGCGCAGCTCGGCGTGACCTCCGAAGTCGGAACCCTGCGCACGGTGCTACTGCACCGGCCGGGTGACGAACTCCGGCGGTTGACCCCGCGCAACAACGACCAACTGCTGTTCGACGGCATCCCCTGGGTGGAGCGCGCGCAGCAGGAACACGACACATTCGCTGGAGTGTTGCGTGACCGCGGAGTCGAGGTGCTGCTGCTGGCCGACCTGCTCGCCGAAACCCTCGCCGTCAGCGGCGCGGCGCGGATTCAGGGCATTTCCTCGGCGGTGGACGCGCGCAAGCTCGGACATCAGCTCGCCGACGAACTCGCCGCATACCTGCGCGGCGTCCCCGCCGGGGAACTGGCCGACCTGCTGATGGCGGGCATGACCTTCGACGAGCTACCCTTCGGCCCGGACGCCGCCTCCCTCGTGCGCCGGATGCACCACGGCGGCGATTTCGTCATCACCCCGCTGCCGAATCTGCTGTTCACCCGCGACTCCTCGTTCTGGGTCGGCCCGCGAGTGGCGATCACCTCCCTCGCGCTGCCCGCCCGGATGCGGGAAACCTCGCTCACCGACCTCATCTACGCCTTCCATCCCCGCTTCCTGGGCGTGCGCCGGGCCTACGAATCACACACCGCGCCGATAGAGGGCGGTGACGTGCTGCTGCTCGCGCCGGGCGTGGTGGCGGTGGGCGTGGGCGAGCGCACCTCGCCCGCGGGCGCGGAAGCCTTGGCGCGCAGCCTGTTCGACGACGACCTCGCGCACACCGTGCTGGTGGTGCCGATCGCGCAGAACCGGGCCACGATGCACCTCGACACCGTCTGCACCATGGTCGACACCGACGCCGTGGTGATGTACCCCGCCGTGCGGGATACCTTGCAGGCCTTCACCATTCATCGCGAGGACAACGGCGGGGTGAGCATGCGCGGGCCGGACCCGTTCCTGCCGGCGGCCGCGGAGGCGATGGGTATCGGGAAGCTGCGGGTCATCGACACCGGGCTCGACGGGGTCACCGCCGAACGCGAGCAATGGGACGACGGCAACAACACTCTCGCCGTCGCACCAGGAGTGGTGATCGCCTACGAACGCAACGAAATGACCAATGTGCGGCTCGCCGACGCCGGAATCGAGGTGCTCCGGATCCCCGGATCCGAGCTCGGCTCGGGGCGCGGCGGCCCCCGCTGTATGTCCTGCCCATTATCCCGAGATGCCGTGTGAGCGTGCCATGTTCGCCCTTACCATCGATCACGATTCATCGGTTCCCCCGTACGAGCAGTTGCGGCTGGGCGTCCTGGCCCAGGTGCGCTCGGGGGAGTTGACCGCGGGCACGAAGATCCCGACGGTGCGGGCGCTGGCCGCGGAGCTCGGACTGGCGCCGAACACGGTGGCCCGCGCGTATCGCGAGCTGGAGGCGGACGGGGTGCTGGAAACCCGGGGCCGGCAGGGCTCGTTCATCGCCTCCTCCGGCGATCCCACCCGGGACGCCGCCGGACGCGCGGCCACGGAGTATGTCGCCGCCATCCGTCGCTTGGGCGTGGACGACGAAACCGCCTTGCGCTACATCAGATCGGCGCTCGAAGCCTAACGCCAGCTCGGCAGCCACAAGTGGTCGTGCCAGTTGCTCTGGGTGATCGGCAGTGCGGTCAGAATCGGCCACAACCAGATGAAGTTCGCGATCACCACGCCCAGATACAGGCAGATCGTGAGCAAGCCGAGACTGCGCCGCTCGTTCGGCAGGAAAGTGCCCGCCTGCGTGCGCGGGAACCAGGAGCCCGCTCCGGGCAGCACGAAACCCCGTGCCGAACCGAGAATGTCGCCGAGTACCAGCGCGACGCCCATCATCAGGAACGGCGCCAGCGCGACCGCGTAGAAGTAGTACATCTGCCGATCCAGGGTGAGGAACCAGGGCAGCAGCGCCGCACCGTAACCCGTGAGCACGGCGGCGTAGCGCCAGTCCCGCCGCACCACGCCGCACCACGCCATCCAGCCGAGCACCGGGAACGCGATCCACCAGATAGCGGGTGTGCCGATCAGCATCACGGCCTTGACGCACTGGGACGCACCGCAACCGGTCACATTGGTGTCGGCGTAGTAGTAGAGCATCGGCCGCAGGCCCATCGGCCAGGTCCACGGCTTGGATTCCCACGGATGATGATTGCCCGCCGAATTGGTCAGAGTCGAATGGAAATTCAGGGACTCGCCGCTGTAGAACCACAGTGAGCGCAGCGCGTCGGGCAGGAAAGCCCAAGGCCCCCCGGTGCCGATCTGATTGCCCACCGCATACCGGTACACCCCGTCCTCACTGGCGAACCAGCCCCAGTAGGTCGCGAGATACACGCCGATCGGAATCAGCACCAGCGCGTACAGCGCGGGCCCCACATCGCGCAGTATCGTGCCGGCCCACGGCCGCCGCACGCCGTAGGCCCGCCGCGCCGCCACATCGAAGAGCACACTCAGCAAGCCGAACGCGACGATGAAATACACACCCGACCACTTGGTACCGCAAGCCAATCCGAGCAGCACGCCCGCGCCGAAACGCCACCAGCGCACACCTAGTCGCGGGCCCCACTCGCTCGCCCCGATGCGGCCCTGCGCGTCCACCAGCGCGATGCGGCGGCGCACGTCGTCGCGTTCGACGACGAGACAGCCGAACGCCGCGGTCACGAACAGCGCCATGAAGATGTCGAGCATGCCGATGCGCGAGGACACGAACAGCACGCCGTCGGCGATGGCCAGAATGCCCGCGATCGCGCCGATCAGCGTGGACCGGGCCAGCCGCCGCACGATCCGAATGATCAGCAGTACCAGGACCGTTCCGGCGAGCGCCGCGGTGAACCGCCAGCCCCAGCCGTTGTACCCGAACATCCATTCGCCGATGGCGATCATCTGCTTACCGACCGGCGGATGCACCACCAGCCCGTACCCGGGGTTGTCCTCCACTCCGCCGCCGGTCAGCATCTGCCAGGCCTGCGGCGCGTAGTGCTTCTCGTCGAAGACGGGCGTCCCCGCGTCGGTCGGATAGTTCAGCATGGTGAACCGCGTAACCGCCGCGAGCACCGTCAGGAACGCCGTGACCAGCCAGCCCCGCACGGTATCGGCCGGCCCGAAATCCGGCGACGGTCGCAGCGGTGCGGGACTCGACCACGAGGGCACGGTCCCGAACGGTGCGGTCGCGCGGGAGGTCACCTGGGTCACGCTCCGATGTTATGCGGTCCGGCGGACAAGGTCGCGCACCGGCAACCGCGCCGCCGCCGTGAATCACAACTACCTGGCAGTTCCACCGGCGTCCGGGCAACTAGGCTCGGGTCCGATCCGGCGCTGGCCGGGCGAACAGTTCAGACGGGAGTGCGGTGACGGAGGACGCGACGGCAGTGGGCCGGCTGGTGCTGGCGGCGACGCCGATGGGGGACATCGGGGACGCCTCGCAGCGGTTGCGGGATGCGCTGGGGTCGGCCGATGTCGTGGCGGCGGAGGACACCCGGCGGACCAAGACGCTGGCGAAGTCGCTCGCGGTGGAGATCACCGGCCGGGTGGTGAGCTTCTACGACCATGTGGAGGCGGCGCGAATTCCGGCGCTGCTGGCCGACATCGAGGCCGGACGCACGGTGCTGCTGGTCACCGACGCCGGCATGCCCTCGGTGAGTGATCCCGGGTACCGGCTGGTCGCGGCCTGTGTGGAACGGGATCTGCCGGTGACCTGCCTGCCCGGCCCGTCCGCGGTGACCACCGCGCTGGCGCTGTCCGGTCTGCCGGTGGAGCGCTTCTGCTTCGACGGTTTCCCGCCCCGCAAGGGCGGTCAGCGTCGGGAGTGGTTGCGTAGCTTGGCCACCGAGTCGCGTGCCTGCGTCTTCTTCGAAGCCCCGCATCGCCTCGCCGACTGCCTTGCCGACGCGGTCGAAGTGCTCGGGCCCGAGCGCCGTGCCGCCGTCTGCCGGGAACTCACCAAGACCTACGAGGAGGTCAAACGCGGCACCCTCGCCGAACTCGCCGCCTGGGCGACGACGGGCGTACGCGGTGAGATCACCGTCGTTCTCGAAGGCGCCCAGCCGAAATCCGCGGACCCCGCCGATCTGGTGGACGAGGTGGAATCCCTGACCGCCGAGGGCACCGGCTTGAAGGACGCCTGCGCTCGAATCGCAAGTGAGTACAACGTATCCCGCCGCGAACTGTACGACGCGGTGCTGGCCGCGCGCCGCGACGGCGCGGACTGACGCCCGGCCCGCGACATTTCATACCAGTGTTTCCCGGCCGGTCCTGGCCGTTACGCGTGGCGGGCGGGGATGATCGGTAGATGACCACTCTCGAAAGCAAGGCCAAGGCGTTTCTCGCGCTGCATCGTCCCGGGGACCCGGTGGTGCTGCCGACCGTATGGGACGCGTGGTCGGCGGAACTCGCTGTCGCCGCCGGCTTTTCGGCGTTGACGATCGGTAGTCACCCGCTCGCCGAGTCGATCGGCCGCCCGGACGCCGAGGGAATGACCTTCACGGAGTCGCTGACCCGGGTTCGGCAGATCACCGAGGCGGTGGACGTCCCGATCTCGCTCGACATCGAATCCGGCTACGGGCTGGAGCCGGCGCAACTCGTCGACGGTCTGCTGGAGGCGGGCGCGATCGGACTGAATATCGAGGACACCGTGCACAGCGAGGGCGGCCGCCTCCGCGGCGCCGAAGAACACGCGACCTTCGTCAACGACCTGCGCCGCTACGCCGACGCCGCGAGCGTCCATGTGGTCGTCAACGCCCGCACCGACCTGTTCCTGCGCCAGGACGGCGCGGAAGCCGACCGGGTCGACCGCGCCATCGCCCGCCTGAAGCTCGCCGCCGAAGCGGGCGCCGACGTGCTCTACCCGGTCGGCCGCCATTCCAGCGCGGATCTCCGACGCCTGACCACCGAACTCCCCTTGCCCGTCAACGCGATCGGCCTCCCGGGCAAACCCGCCAAGCCCTATTTCGCCGAGCACGGCGTCGCCCGCATCAGCTTCGGCCCCTACCTCCAAGCAGCTCTCGCCGAGGAGGCCAATCGGCTCCTGGACGACTGGAAGTGAGGGCGGCCGCTTACTCTTTCGGCTCGACGTAGCGCGGGTAGACCGGCTCCGGCGTGGGCAGGGGCACGCCGGGGACCAGCGGGGCGGCGATGTCGGCGAAGGTGCGGCCCTGTTGGGCGAGCAGGTCGAGGATCTTGGCGGCGGAGCCGGGGACGACCGGCTGGACCAGGATCGCGACGATGCGGACGACCTCGAGGGTGACGTAGAGGACGGTGGCCATGCGCGCCAGATCCTCCGGGGTGCCCGACTTGCGCAGCGCCCAGGGGGCCTGGGCGGAGAAGTACCGGTTGGTCTCGGCCAGTACCTTCCAGATGGCCTCCAGCGCCAAATGCATCTGCTGGGCGTCGAATTCGGCGCGCACCTTCGCCAGCAGCGCGTTCGCCTGGTCCAGCAGGGCGCTGTCCTCGGCGGTGAATTCGCCCGGGGTCGGCACCTCGGCGTCGCAGTTCTTGTTCACCATGGTGAGGCTGCGCTGCACCAGGTTGCCGAACTCGTTGGCCAAATCGGCGTTGATGCGCGAGACGATGGCCTCGTGGCTGTAGCTGCCGTCCTGGCCGTAGGAGATCTCCCGGAGCAGGAAGAAGCGCACCGCGTCGAGGCCGTACTCGGCGACCAATTCCAGCGGGTCGACGACATTGCCGACCGACTTCGACATCTTCTCGCCCTTGTTGTACAAAAACCCGTGCACGAACACGCGTTTCGGCAGTTCGATGCCCGCTGACATCAGGAACGCCGGCCAGTACACCGTGTGGAATCGGGTGATGTCCTTGCCGATGATGTGCAGATCGGCGGGCCAGAACCGTTGGAACGCGGCCGAATCCGTCTCTGGGAAGCCGACGCCGGTGAGGTAGTTGGTCAGCGCGTCGACCCACACGTACATCACGTGGTCGGGGTGCCCGGGCACCGGCACGCCCCAGTCGAAGGTGGTGCGCGAGATCGACAGATCCTTCAGGCCCGCCTTCACGTAGCTCGCCATTTCGTTGCGAGCCGTCGCGGGCGCGATGAATTCGGGGTGCTCCTCGTAGAGCGCGAGCAGCTTGTCCTGGTAGGCCGAGAGCCGGAAGAAGAAGTTCGATTCCTCGGTCCATTCCACCGGCGTCTTGGTTTCGGTGGAGATGCGGCTGCCGTCTTCGAGCAGCGTGGTCTCCTCGTCGGTGTAGAACGCTTCGTCGCGCACCGAATACCAGCCGGAGTAATTGCCCAGGTAGATATCGCCGTTGGCGAGCATCCGATTCCAGATCTCCACGGACGCGACCTGGTGGTCCTCGTCGGTGGTGCGGATGAACCGGTCCAGCGAGACGTCGAGCGTCTTGTCCATGGCTTCGAACACATCGGAGTTGCGCGCCGCCAGCTCTTCGACGGGCACGCCCTCGGCGACCGCGGCCTGCTGCATCTTCTGGCCGTGCTCGTCGGTACCCGTCATGAAGAAGACGTCGTACCCGTCGAGCCGCTTGAATCGGGCGATCGCGTCCGCGGAGATGTACTCGTAGGCGTGCCCGATGTGCGGCGCACCGTTCGGGTAGGCGATGGCCGTGGTGACGTAGAAGGCGGGGCGGTCAGCTTCGCTCATGGTGTGTCTACTGTAATGCGCGTGCTATTCGACCCTCACTTGAATATCCCCGTCGCCGAGGCGCAGGCATGAGTAGCAACCGCCCCGCACCGGATTTGCCGGAACCGCTCGCGCCGCTCGTCGACGCGCACACCCACCTCGACGCCTGTGGCGCGACCGACGCCGCGTCGACGAAGGTGATCGTCGAGCGCGCCGCGTCGGTGGGCGTCGGCACCATCGTGACCGTCGCCGACGACCTGAAGGCCGCGCAGTGGGCGGTTCAGGCCGCGAACTGGGATTCCCGGGTGTACGCCGCCGTCGCGCTGCACCCGACCCGCGCCAACGCGCTCGACGAGTCCGCGAAAGCCGAACTTGAGCGGCTCGCCGCCGACCCCCGCGTGGTCGCGATCGGGGAGACCGGCCTCGACTATTACTGGCCCGGCAAGCTCGACGGTTGCGCGGATATCGAAACCCAGATCGAGGGTTTCCGGTGGCACATCGATCTCGCCAAGCGGCTGCGCAAACCGCTGATGATCCACAATCGCGAGGCCGATCACGATTTGCTGGCGGTCCTGCTGGACGAAGGTGCGCCGGAAAAGGTGATCTTCCACTGCTTCTCGTCCGACACCAATATGGCGTTGTCGTGCGTGGCCGAGGGCTATGTGCTGAGTTTCTCCGGCACGGTCAGTTTCAAGAATGCTCACGAATTGCGGGAGGCCGCCAATGTGGTGCCGGACGAGGCGATCCTGGTGGAGACCGACGCCCCGTATCTGACTCCGCATCCGTTCCGCGGTGCGCCGAACGAGTCGTACTGCCTGCCCTACACCGTGCGCGCATTGGCTGACCTGCGCGAACAGGATCCGGTGGAACTCGCGAAGATCAGCACGGCCAACGCGCGCCGGATCTACGGGATCTAGCGGGACGGGCGTGAGTACCCCGATCAGGGGACTTGATTCGCGAATTGTGGCATAGATCACTATTCGGTCCACGTTTCGTGATTTACCTGCGCCTCCGAGATTTGATCGTGATATCAAAAGCCGCAGTTACACGTGCTGCGGTTGTCCGCCCCGACTCCTCTCGTTATCGTCCTGTGACCATGTATCACTTCTCGCGGATCAACCAGTCCCGCTCGCCGCTGCTCTACGCAGCGGTCGCGGCGTTGCTGATGACGTTGATCGTCGGTTCCGCGCTGGCGATCATCAACCGCAAGCACGTCACGGTCATCGTCGACGGAGCCATCTCCACCCAGGCGACCATGTCGCGCAATGTCGCGGGTGTGCTGCGCGCCGCCGGCTTCGATGTCACCGACCGTGACCTGGTTCGCCCCGGGCTGGCCGCCACCGTCGCCGACGGCGCCACCATCGTCTACAACCGGGCCCGCGAGATCACCCTCACCATCGACGGCAAGCCGCAGAAGGTGTGGACCACCGGGCTCACCGCGGGTGAGGCGCTGGAGCAGCTGAAGATCCCGGGCGACCGCTTCGTCGCACCGGCCCGCACCGCACCGCTGCCGCTGGCGGGTGCGACGCTGCAAGTCGCCAGCCCGCGCCCGGTGTCACTGCTGGACGGCCTGGGCGACTTCGTGGACGTGCGCATCGCCGGGCGCACCATCGGCGAAGCGCTTGCCACCGCGGGCATTCCGCTGATCGAACAGGACAGCGTCGAGCCCGCCGCCGACACCCCGCTCAGCGACGGCCTGCGCATCACGGTCACCCGTAAGCGAGTGGAGAATCTGACCGAGACGCTGCCGCTGGATCCGCCGGAGAACGTCATCGAAGACGAGTCGATGAACATGAGCCGCACCGTGGTGGAGAGCAAGGGCGTCCCCGGCGTCCAGGACGTCACCTTCGCGGTCACCAAGGTGAACGGTCAAGAGGTCGATCGCAAGCCGCTCTCTTCGAATGTCACCGTGCCCGCGCAGCCGAAGACGGTGCGCAAGGGCGCCAAGCCGGGCACCGAGGTGCCGCCGGTGAAGGACGGCGCGGTCTGGGACGCGCTGGCCCGCTGTGAGGCGACCGGCAACTGGTCGATCAATACCGGTAATGGGTATTACGGCGGCCTCCAGTTCGACCAGAGCACCTGGGAACGACAAGGCGGTCTGAAGTACGCGCCGCGCGCCGACCTCGCGACACGCGAGGAGCAGATCGCGATCGGGGAAGTGACCCGGGCGCGGCAGGGCTGGGGCGCTTGGCCGGCCTGCACCAGCCGTCTCGGCATGTGAGTGTGGCGTAGAACGCGCGGAAAAACTCTGTGGGTTCTCTAAGTAGCCGGTTGATAACCGATTCCTAACTGTACGCTCGTCCAGATTTCGTCCATCGGTCGTGTGCAGAGAGGTTTCGGATGCTGAAGGTTCCGGGTTGGAAACGTGCGGTCGCGGTCGCCGCGTTGTCGGCCAGTTCCGCGTTGCTGGTGAATGTGGCTCCCGCGCACGCGGATACGCCCGGCTCGGTGATCTCGGTAACGGCCAAGCCCAGCGGCTGGCGCGGTATGCCCGACGGTGCGGTCGGCAAGGTGGTCGACTATTGGATGACCGGATCCGACGGCTCCGCCCAACCCGCCAGCGGCGCGCTCATCATTCCCCCGGGCACACCCCCGCCGGGCGGCTGGCCGATCATGGCCTACGACCACGGCACCAGCGGGCTCGGCCCCGGCTGCGGCGGTCAGTCCAATCCGCGCGGCACCCGGGAAGACGCGATCATCCAGCGCATGGTGAACCAGGGTTTCGCCGTCGTCGCTCCGGACTACCTCGGCCTCGGCAACTTCGACACCGGCGCGCACCCCTATCTGGAACAGCGCACCGAAGCCACCGCCACCCTCGATCTGCTGCGCGCCGCCCGCGCCACCCACCCGGAACTGTCCCGGACCTGGGGTGTCATCGGCTTCTCGCAGGGCGGCCAAGCCGCGCTCGGCACCGGCCACCTGCAAGCCACTTACGCTCCGGACCTGGATTTCCGCGGCACCATCGCCGTCGACCCGGAATCGGATGTGGAGAAGGTGCTGCCCCTCGCCGGGCCCGCGATCCCGCGGATCGAGGGCACCGACGGCGCGCTCGGTTTCTACGTCGCCATCCTCGCCGGCCTGCGCCAGGCACGTCCCGACGTGGATGTGGACAGCTATCTCACCCCGCTGGGCAAATCGGTGCTCGACGACGTCAGCAGCCAGTGCTTCGGCGATATCTACGCCCGGGTGCGCGGTCTCGGCGTCGGTGAACTGATGGCCCGTCCGCTGTCCGACGCCCGCATCCGCGCCGCGATCAACGACTACCTGACCGTGCCCACCAGCGGCTACGACGCCCCGATCCTGTTGCTGATCAACGTCACCGACCAGACCGTGCCGTCCCCGTTGCACGGCGCGTTGGCCGCCCAGCTCGCCGCCAATGGCGTCGGCTTCGACGCCATCACCGGCACCGGTCAGCACTGTGAGCTGAACCCGGCCATGCTCGCGGGCATCGACGGATTCCTGGCGCGGATCAAGGCCACCCCGGCGTAGCCGCGCAAACGGTGCGGTCCTGATCTGCGATTTGCCCCGGTTGGTAGGTTCTACCGGTGTCCGAATCTGATGTTTCCGCTCGTGGGAGCGCCGCACTGCTGGGTCCCGCCGAGGTGCGCACGCTGGCCGAGCGGTTCGGCGTCCGGCCGACCAAGCAGCTCGGACAAAATTTCGTGCACGACGCGAACACGGTCCGGCGGATCGTCTCGGCGGCCGGGGTGGGTCGTGACGACGTCGTTCTCGAGGTGGGTCCGGGGCTCGGTTCGCTGACCTTGGCGCTGCTCGACGTGGTCGATTCGGTGGTCGCGGTCGAGATCGATCCGGTGCTCGCCGAGCATCTTCCGGTGACCGTCGCCGATCGCGCGCCCGCGCTGGCCGACCGCTTGCGGGTGGTCCAGGCCGACGCGATGCGCGTCACCGCCGCCGAACTGCCCGCCCTGCCGACCGCGTTGGTGGCGAACCTGCCCTACAACGTGGCGGTTCCGGTCCTGTTGCACCTGCTCGCCGAATTGCCCACCATCACAACCTCGTTGGTGATGGTGCAGGCCGAGGTCGCGGACCGGCTGGCCGCCGAACCCGGTGGCCGCATCTACGGCGTGCCCAGCGTGAAGGCGGGTTTCTTCGGCCGGGTGCGTCGCGCGGGTCATGTCGGCACGCAGGTCTTCTGGCCGGTTCCCCGCGTCGAATCGGGCCTGGTCCGCATCGAACGCTATGCCGAGTCTCCCTGGCCCATCGACGAAACGCATCGACGCCGCGTCTTCGAAGTCGTCGACGCCGCGTTCGCCCAGCGCCGCAAGACCCTGCGCGCCGCCCTCGCCTCCTGGGCCGGCTCCCCGGCCGAAGCGGAGCGCCGCCTGGTCGCCGCGGGGATCGATCCCACCGCGCGCGGTGAAACCCTCGACACCGCCGCCTACGTCCGGCTGGCCGCCCAAGCCTGACCGCCGCGAACATGACCGCCGCGAACATGACCGGCTGAGCGAATGCTCTCTCGGGCGGAGGTTTCGGAAGACCCGTCAGTTGTGGTGGCCGGAGTGGCCGCCGGGGGACGTGGAATCCGTTGCGGTGGCGGTGAATTCGGCGGTGTGCACCGAATCGCCGTGGGAGAAGTCGAGATACAGGCGGTAGTCGCCGGCGCTGGGTGCGGTGGTGTGGAAGACGACCTCCGGACCTGGTGGCGTCTTGCCGAGCTCGCCCAAGGGGTGGGTGTGGAGATAGGCGAGATCGCCGGCGCGCAACGCGACGAGGTGGGCGTAGGCGCCCAGGTAGGGCTGGAGGTCGGTGACGGGTTTGCCGTCCCGGGTGACGGTGAAGCGCAGTTCGCTGCCCGCGGTGCTCTGTTCGCCGGTCAGCGTCACCTGGTAGCCGTCCACGGTGCTGGTCCGGGCCGGCGGCGGAAGTGGTTGCGCTGCCTGCGTTCCGGCCACGGTGACGGACTTGCCGAGAACGAGATCACGCCCCGCCGCCTCGGGGACGAAGTCGGCGAAGACGCGATAGTCGCCGGGCTGGTCCCAGGTCCAATCGATCGACCAGGTGCCGGTGGCATCCATTGCCGGGTGCGCGTGCCGGTACTGGGTGAGGTCGGTGCGGACCACGATCAGATGCAGTTGTTTCTCGTGCTGAACGGTGAATCGGGTCACCGGCGTGCCGTCCGGCCCGATGATCCGGAAGCGCAGCGACCCGGGCTGATTCGGCTCGGCCGGGGCGGTCAGGTCGGCCAGGGTGTAACCGGACTCGCTGTCGCTGAGTCCGGTCGCGCCCGCCCCGCCGGTGTCCGCCGCGTCGCCCGGATCGCCCACCAGGGCGCCGATCCCGAGCGCCACGGCGAACAGGACGACGAGCACCCCGCCGATCGCGACCAGTCTCAGCTGATCCCGCATCAGGCGACCTCGTAGCCCGCCTCGTCGACGGCGGCGGTGATCTCGGAGTCGGTGACGGGCGCGGCGCTGTCTACGCGCACGGCGCCGGTGGCCAGGTCGACGTCGACGCTGGTCACGCCGTCGATCTTGCCGATCTCCGACTTGACCGCGCTGACGCAGTGCCCGCAGGTCATGCCCTTGACGGTGTAGGTGCTGGTAGCCATCGTCCGACTCCTTCGTTTTCTCGATCGTACGAGCCAGGATTATCGCCCGCTGGCTATCAAAGTACCCCTAGGGGGTATCTAGCGCAAGCGTTCGCTCAAGGCGCGGTGGACCAAGATGGCCAGCTCGCCATCGCCATATCGGCGACCGTCGCCAGCTCGGCCTGGGTCGCCCCATCGCGCGCGGCCTGCGACATGCCTTGCAGGACCGTGCCGATGTAGCGGGCCAGTGCCTTCGCATCCGCGTCGGCCGGTAACAGCCCGGCGTCGATATCGGCCTGTATGTGGTCGGTGAACAGATCGATGTTCCGATTGCGCAGGCCGCGCAGCATATCCGCGACCTCTGTGCTCGTCGTGTTCGATCCCGCGCTCATCACCAGGCAGCCGTGCGGGCACTCGGGCCGGGTGTATTCCACCGCGGCTTCGCGCAGCATGCGCCGGACCGCCGCGGTCGCGGTCGGTTCTTGCTCGAGCGCGCGGGGGATGAAGCCGCCGTACCGCGCTCCGAAGGCCCGCACCACTTCGGCGAACAGTTTCGCCTTGTCGCCGAAGGCGGCGTAGAGGCTGGGCGCGCCGATGCCGAGCTCCGCGGTCAGGTCGCCGATCGAGGTGGCTTCGTAGCCGCGGGTCCAGAACAGCCGGATGGCCTTGTCCAGCGCCTCTTCCCGGTCGAAGGAGCGGGGTCGTCCCCGGGTCGGCGTGGCCATGCCGACCATTTTATAACGCTCACTAGATAATGTGCTAACGTCCGTTTTGTAGTGATCGTTATAGAAAGGAACTCGTCATGGGTGCACTGACAGGCAAGACGGCTCTGGTCACCGGCGGCAGCCGCGGTATCGGGCGCGCCGTCGCGGAACGGCTGGGGCGCGACGGCGCGCGAATCGCCGTGCACTACAACGGTAACGAGGCGGCGGCCAAGGAAACCGTCGCCGCGATCGAAAAAGCGGGTGGATCCGCCTTCGCCATCGGTGCCGAGCTCGGCGTGCCCGGTGACGCAGCGGCACTGTGGAGCGCCTTCGACGCACACGCCGACGGTCTGGACATCCTGGTGAACAATGCCGGCATCGACGGCGTCCGGGAGCCGCTGAGCGGCACCGAGGAGGCCGACTTCGATCGCGTCTTCGCGGTCAACGCCAAGGCGCCGTTCTTCGTCACCAAGCTCGGGCTGGACCGGCTGCGCGACGGCGGCCGCATCGTCAACCTCTCCACCGGCCTGACCCAGGGCGCGCGGATGCCGCAGCTCATCGCCTACACCATGACCAAGGGCGCGATCGATTCGTTCACCCAGGTTCTGGCCAAGGAACTCGGCGCGCGCGGCATCACCGTGAACGCGGTCGCGCCCGGCGTAATCGACACCGATATGAACGCGGGCTGGCTGCGCAACCCGCAAGCCGAGGCCGAGGTGTCGAGCATGTCTCCGCTGCAGCGGCTCGGGCAGCCCGCCGATGTCGCCGATATCGTCGGCTTCCTGGCCTCGGACGATTCGCGGTGGGTCACGGGTCAGTGGATCGACGCCACCGGCGGCGCGCTGCTGTAGCCGCCCGTCGTCGGCGCTACCCATTAGAGTTGGGCAGCGTGTTGTCAGTAGTGCCCAGCCCCGTCACCGTGCGCGCGCCGTCGAAGGTGAATTTGCACCTCGGAGTCGGCGACCTGCGCGAGGACGGGTATCACGACCTGACCACGGTATTCCAGGCGCTTTCGCTCAGCGACGACCTGCACATCTCGCCCGCCGCCGCGCTCACCGTGAAGGTGAGCGGCGAGGGCGCGGCCGACGTGCCGACCGACCGCACCAACCTGGTGTGGCAGGCGGCGGTCCGGCTGGCGCATCTGGCCGGCCGGGTGCCGCTGGTGGAAATCGCCATCGCCAAGGGCATTCCGGTGGCGGGCGGGATGGCCGGCGGCAGCGCGGACGGCGCCGCCGCCCTGGTCGGATTGAACGAACTATGGGATATCGGCCTGGCTCGCGATGAATTGATGTCGATAGCCGCGGAATTGGGCAGCGACGTGCCGTTCGCGCTGCACGGGGGGACGGCGCTGGGCACCGGACGCGGGGAACGGCTGCTTCCGGTGCTGTCCCGCAACACTTTTCACTGGGTGCTGGCCTTCGCCAAAGGCGGGTTGTCCACGCCGGCGGTGTTCGCGGAACTGGATCGGTTGCGCGAGATCGGTGCGCCGCCCCGCCTCGGTCCGCCCGAGCAGTTGATGCAGGCACTGGCCGCCGGCGACCCGGAACAGCTCGCGCCCCTGCTGGGTAACGACTTGCAGGCGGCGGCGGTCTCGTTGCAGCCGGAGCTCCGGCGGACGCTGCGGGCCGGTGTTTCGGCGGGTGCGCTGGCCGGGCTGGTGTCCGGGTCCGGGCCGACGTGCGCGTTCCTGTGCGAGAGCGAATCCGCGGCCGTCGCGGTCGCCGCGGAACTCGCCGGCGCGGGCGTGGCCCGCAGCGTGCGCACCGCCAGCGGGCCGGTCCCGGGGGCGCGCATCCTGCCGCCGGACACCCAAGTCAAACGCTGACCCAGCAGCGATCGGGCTGGTCGGCGCACGCGGGCTGAGGGTGCTGAGCCCGGCCGTCCCCGGCCGCCTCGGTACCCTTGCCGAGGGCAACTATCTGCCTCATGCCCTCGGCGTAACCCCCGGAAGGATTTATGTCCAACCTGATCAACCTGGAGCAGGTCTCCAAGAGCTTCGGTATCAAGCCGCTCTTGGACAATGTCTCGCTCGGTGTGCACGCGGGCGAGCGGATCGGCGTCGTCGGCCTCAACGGCGGCGGCAAGACGACCCTGCTCGAGGTGCTGACCGGCATCGAGGCCCCGGACAGTGGCCGAGTGAGCCGGGTCGGCGGGTTGCGCATTGCCGTGGTCACGCAGCGCGGTGTGCTGCCGCCCGGGTCCACCGTCGGGTCGGTGGTGCTCGCGGGTCTGGCGGATGACGCGATGACCGACGGGGTCGCCGAACACGAGTGGGCCGCCAACCCGCGGATCCGCACGGTGATCGAGGGTATCGGCATCGAGGGCCTGGGCATGGAGGCCTCGGTCGACAACCTCTCCGGTGGCGAACGCCGCCGGGTCGCGCTGGCCGCCGCGCTGGTGCGTGACCTGGACCTGCTCGTCCTCGACGAGCCCACCAACCATCTCGATGTCGAAGGCGTGCAGTGGCTGGCGCGGCATCTGCTGAACCGGCGCAGCGCGCTCGTCGTCGTCACCCACGATCGCTGGTTCCTCGACACCGTCGCCACCAACACCTGGGAGGTCGTCGGCGGCAAGGTGGAAAGCTACGAGGGCGGCTACGGTGACTGGATCTTCGCCCGCGCCGAAAGAGCAAGGCAGGCCGACGCTTCCGAGGCGCGCCGGCAGAACCTGGCCCGCAAGGAACTGGCCTGGTTGCGCCGGGGCGCGAAGGCGCGCACCTCCAAGCCGCGCTACCGGGTCGAAGCCGCCGAAGCGCTGATCGCCGACGTGCCGCCGCCCCGGGACAGCGTCTCGCTGGCCGCCTTCGCCCGAAAGCGGTTGGGGCGCGTGGTAATCGAGCTGGAAGACACCACCCTGACCACCCCGGACGGCCGCGAACTGGTGCGGGACCTGACCTGGCGGCTCGCGCCGGGCGAGCGGGTCGGCCTCGTCGGCGTCAACGGTTCGGGCAAGACCACGCTGCTGCGGGCCCTCGCGGGCGAGGTGGAACCCGCCGCGGGCAAGCGGATTCAAGGCCAGACGGTCCAGATCGGCTGGCTGCGCCAGGAACTCGACGACCTGCCCACGAACATGCGCGTGCTCGAGGCGGTACAGCAGGTCGCGCAGCGACTCATGCTGGGCGATAAGGAGATCTCCGCCGGTCAGCTCGCCGAACGGCTCGGCTTCACCCCCGCTCGCCAGCGCACCCCGGTCGGTGATCTCTCCGGTGGTGAACGCCGCCGTCTGCAACTGACGCGCATCCTGATGGCCGAGCCGAACGTGCTGCTGCTCGACGAGCCCACCAACGACCTCGACATCGACACCCTGCAACAGCTCGAGGATCTGCTCGACAACTGGGCCGGCACCCTGGTCGTCATCAGCCACGACCGCTACCTGATCGAGCGTATCGCCGACTCGACCTGGGCGCTGTTCGGCGACGGCAAACTCACCAATCTGCCCGGCGGCATCGACGAATACCTGAAGAAGCGCGCCGCCCAGATTTCCTCGGCCGGTTCCCGTCCAGGCGCGGGTTCGTCCACGGAAACCGCAGCGCCGGTGACGGATTCGGCCGCCTACCGCGCGGCCCGCAAGGAACTCGCGAAACTCGAGCGCAGCATCGACAAGCTCGGCGAGCGCGAAGCGAAACTGCACGCCGCCCTCGCCGACGCCGCCACCGACCCGGACAAACTGCTGTCCCTCGGCGCCGAGCTCAAGCAGGTCCTGGCCGACAAGGACGCGGCCGAGGAACGGTGGATGGAGCTCGCTGAAGACGCGGAGTGATCGGCTGCGGCGCGTATCGCTACTGTGTGCCCGCGGCCCGGCCCTCATCGACGACGATCGGCAGGCAGGTCTGGATGAAATCCGCGCCGAAGGTGGTCAGGATGATGCTGCGGTAGGTCACCTTGGTACCGAAGCCGGAGCGCTTCAACACATTCCGGGCAGCGGACTGGGCTTCGAGGATCTGGTAGCGGTTCGGGTTGCCGACCGGTTCGGAGACGAATTCGATCAGCCCCAACCGGGTCAGGTTGGGCAGGTACTGCTGGATCCGGTTCGGGAAACGTAACCCGGCGTGCTCACCGATCAGCGTCAGACCCGAGACCCGGCGTTCCGAGCCGAGCGCGCGTGGCCGTCCGGCGCGGATATCGATGGCGGGCTGCGGGCCATCGGTGTGCAGGAAGCGCAGGATGCGCGCTTCGTCGGGGGTCAGATCGGCGAGCATCCGCGCGAAAGCCGGGTGGATGTCCTGGCTTTCGGCGTGCGTGCTGGCCGAAAGCCGAAGCAGCGCGGCCCCCTGCTCGCGTAGTGCGGGCACCTCCGGGCCCATGGCCCCGTCGCCCGGCATGCCCAGCGCGCGGCGCACCGCGCCCTTGAATTCGGATTCGGCTTCGGCGAGCACCTCGGCGGCGGGCGCGCCCGCGATGCTGCCGCGCACCACCGTCTTGCCGACATCGGCCGCGGTGCCCACGCCCCACGCGGTGACCTTGGACGCCGCCGAAATGGCAACGCGCGCAACGCCTACACCGGCGCGCACAGTTTGACGCGCGGACGGACGAGTGCGCTCGGGTGGCTCGGGAACTGGCAGGGGGGTTACCGGCCGCCGGGCGATCTCGGTCGACGGGCGCGCGTCAGGGGATCGCTCGGCGGCCGAAATATCGTCGCCGCCGTCAGATTCCGTCATAGCCATGTTGTCGCTACTCCCGTTCCGAAGATCAGGATATGAGCGTATCCGGCAAACAGGCCCAGCACACCGCCATGCAGAAAAAGCAGCCATTCGTCCTGCTTGATGGCCGCACGCAGCATGTCGACGAAGTCCGGCGGCGAGAGCTGTGACATCTGCTTGGCGATGTAATCGTTGATCTGGCGGCCCTGGCGGATGTTGAAGTCCGGGTCGGCGAAGGCGATCGGCGCGATCGCCTTGGCTTCCTTGGTCAAAGTGTCCTGCAGCGAATCATATTCGCGGCTGCCGAGCATGAACTTGACCGCGGGCCGGGCCGGGCCGAGTGCGCGGTCGGCGGCCGGGCGGAGCGTGTCCTCGAGCATCTGCATCGTGCGGTCCGAGCGCGGGCCGTTGAGCAGTTCGTCGCCGATATTGGCGACGGTCACCACTTGACTGGATACCAATTCGGCGTATCCATCGGTGATTTCGGACTGGCGCTTGATCAGCAGACCCTGTCGCCACGGGCACCACCACTTCGGGTAGGCGGGCGCGAAGATCATGTTCAACCCGACGTAGTTGACCACCCAGCCGATGATCACGCCGCCGACCGGCAGCACCGCCAGCGAGGGCCAGCCGGTCAGGTGCAGCAACGCGACCAGCACCAGACCCATGGGGGCGCCGAAATAGAAGCCGAAGTTCTGCATGAACCGCAGCTCTTTCGCGCCGAGCACCTGGAACAGCGTATTCAGCAGATGCGGCCGGGCCTGGAAGTAGCGGATCACCATTTGCTTGACGTCGAGCAGCTGGTCGATGTTGGCGCCGAATTCCTCGGTGAGTTCGCGCAGAATGTCGGGCAACTGCTGGCGCACCCGGGCGTGCACCACCTCGCGCACCTGGGTGGGCAGGTTGTACCAGAGCTGCGGATGTTCGCGGCGCAGGATGTCCTCGACGATGTTCTCGATCTGCGCGTCGGCGACGCTGATGAATTGTTCGGCCAGCTTGTCGGGTTCGAGCTCGCGGTAGAAGTCGGCGACGCTACCGAGTTTGGCCAGCCCCTTGTCCACGGCGATGCTGGCCATTTTGTCGGCACGACTGGGCACGATGCCCTGCCAGCCGATGCGGCCGTCGTAGCTGAGCAGCGGCAGCACTTGAATTCGCTTGGGCAGGAAGGGAAATACCGCACGCAGGCCCGGCAGATGGAAGCCGTGGAAAGCGATCGGCTTGAACAGCATGAGGATGCCGGTCCAGTTGGTGATATAGCCGATGACGCCGGTGAACAGCGGGATCGTCAATAGCTCCAGGAGGATCGTCGGGTGCAACCCGAAAATACTCTCTAACACGACACCCTCCTGCCGGACGCACCCGGTGACCGCCGCCTCACCGGGTCCTCAAACTAGCACCACGCTGTCCGAATTGTGGAGCCAGCCACCGGTGCCGTACCAGACAGCCCGAGACGTCAGTCACAATCGGCGACCGGGATGTCGCACCCGACGGCGGGGGCGGCGAGAATGATCGGGGCCACATTCCGGTGCCGGGGTCATCCGGTTGTGACCCGCGCGGCTCCCGGTTCGGCATACCCGGGGCGTCGCCGCGCAATAATCTGTGGGCAGATTCGTTCATCGGGCAAATACATCGGAGAAGACGTGGCAGACGACAGGACCGGACAGGACATCACCCGAGCCGGTGCTGACCGTTTGGAGCGGCCTGCGAGCAGTCGCTCCGTAGAGCGCAGCTCGGACGTCGAACAGCGGCAGATCAGCAATGAGGCGCGGCTGATCCGCGGCGTGTTCCGGGCGGCCGGGCTGGCCGCCGGTACCGCGGTGCGCGGCGGTCAGTGGGCGGTCAACACCTCCTACGAGGTGACCAAGGAGATCGCTCAGGCCGCCCTGGACGGGGAATCCTCCGCCGATATCGCCGAACGCACCGGCAACGCCCTGCGCTCCATCGCCCGCAGCGCGCTCGGCGTCACCGAGGGGTCGGTGCGCGAAATCGTCAGTTACGTACCGACTTCCGGCAACGGCACCAGTCCAGGTGCCGGTCAGCAGCCCGCTCTGGCCATGGGTTCGCAGGTGCGCTCGGCCAGTGCCGACGAACTGCGCCGGCGCGGGGACGCGCTGCTGGCCCGCTCCGCCGATGTCTACTTCACCGAGGACGTGCATCCGGCCTACGACCGGATCCTGGATCAGCTGGCGCCCGACGAGGCCCGCATCCTGCGTTTCATGGCGCTCAACGGCCCGCAGCCCGCGGTGGACGTGCGTACCAACCGTCCGCTGGGCATCGGCTCGGAACTGGTGCGCGGCGATCTGACCTCGGTGCCGGAGCAATCGGGCGTGCGCTACCCGGACCGGGCGCGCTCGTATCTGATCAACCTGAACCGCCTCGGCCTCACGCTGACCTCGGACGATCCGGTGGTGCTGAGCCGCTACATGGTGCTCGAGGTGCAGCCGGTGGTGGAGGCGGCGCTCAAACAGGCCGGCCGGGCCCCGAAGATCGTTCGCAAAAGTTTTCGACTGACCGAATTCGGCGAGGATTTCTGCCGGACGTGCTTCAGTATCGGTAATTGATCTTTCCCGCCGAATCCGGAGGAGAGATTGATAGCGAGATGATACAAATCTCGTGGAGCATCGTGGCTTCGGATGGGATTGTTGAATTATGGGATCGGCCGAGCAGCACCTAGGTAATCGGGGGACCGACGATGTCTCGGCCATCAGCCGCCTGAAATACCGATATCTGCGCACGCTCGACACCAAGACTTGGGACGAATTCGCCGACACGATGATCCCTGAGGCGACCGCCACCTACAGCGAATACCTGCAGTTCGAATCGCGCGACGCCTTCCTCGCTTTCATGCGCAACACCCTCGGCCCGCACGTCATCACCGAGCACCGCTGCGACCACCCCGAGATCGATGTGGACGGCGATACCGCCACGGGCACTTGGTATCTCGCCGACACGGTGCTCATTCCCGCGCACAACATGCTGCTGCGCGGCGCGGCCTTCTACAGCGACAAATATGTCCGCTGCGAAGACGGGCACTGGCGGATCGCGCACACCGGCTACGAGCGCACCTACGAGGTGGTGCTCTCGCTCAGCGACCTGCCGAGCCTGCGTTTGACCTCCAGCCGCTGGGGGTTGATCGCCCGCGAGGACGGGATCGCCTCGGTCGAGATGGACCCCGAGCAGCCCACGCCCTAGTCGGCCGCCGCGACCAGCGGTTCCAGCGTCATCTTCGGCATTTCCTTCTCGATGTACTGCAACCGCCACTTGTCGCTGAACAGCGCCAGCAGCACACCGTCGCTGCGCGTGAACACCTCCACGCCGCGCTGCCGGCCCAGCTCGTCGGCCGACGCGGCGTCGGTGCGCCGGGCGATGGTGTACGGCAGGAAGTCCAGATGCGTCTCGACGTTGTATTCGCCCAGCATGCGGGCGGTGACGACCTCGAACTGCATCGGGCCGACCGCCGCCAGCACCGGCGAGGCGTCGCCGCGGGCGTCGTTGCGCAGCACCTGCACCACGCCCTCGGAGTCGAGCTGATCGATGGCCTTGCGGAACTGCTTGTACTTGCCCGCCGACTGCGCCCGCAGTACCGCGAAATGCTCCGGCGCGAAGGACGGAATCGGCGGGAACTCCACCTTTTTGTCCACGTACAGGGTGTGACCCGGAGCCAGCGCGGTGGCGTTGACCAGGCCCACCACGTCACCCGGGTAGGCGGTGTCCACGGTGGTGCGGTCCCGGCCGAACACCGTCAGCGCGTACTTGGTGGCGAACGGGCGACCGGTCTGCGCGTGCGTGACGACCATGCCGCGTTCGAATTCGCCCGACACGATCCGCATGAACGCCAGCCGGTCCCGGTGCGCGGTGTCCATACCGGCCTGCACCTTGAAGATCACGGCGCTGAACGGATCGGTGGTCGCCCGCGCGGTGCCGTTGACGTCGGCGCGCGGCCCGGGTGCGGGGGCCAGGGCGACCAGCGTTTCCAGCAGCTGACGCACGCCGAAGTTCAGCATCGCGGAGGCATAGATGACCGGCGAGGTCTGTCCCGCGAGGAACATCTCCTGGTCATGGTCCTGTCCGGTGGCCGAGAGCAGTTCGCTTTCCTCGGCGGCGGTGGCCCAGGCCTCGCCTTCGCGGGCCTCGGCCTCGTCCGGGGTCAGGGATTCCTCCGGAGCGATGGTCGCGCCCCCCGCGGTGCGCGTGAAGTGGATGTACTCCTCGGCTTCGCCCTCGGGGCCGCGGCGCAGCAGGCCGCGGAAATCACCCGCGATACCGACCGGGAGGAACAGGGGAGTGGGCGTCAGGCCGATCCGCTCGCTGATCTCGTCCAGCAACTCCAGCGGCGCCTGGCCCGGACGGTCCCACTTGTTGATGACGGTGATGACCGGGATGCCGCGGTGGCGACACACCTGGAACAGCTTCAAGGTCTGCGGCTCGAGGCCCTTGGCGGCGTCGATCAGCATGACCGCCGCGTCGACGGCGGTCAGCACGCGATAGGTGTCCTCGGAGAAGTCCGAGTGGCCCGGGGTGTCGACGAGGTTGATCACATGATCGATATCGGAGCCCGCGGCCCGGTAGTTGAACTGCAACGCGGTGGAGCTGACCGAGATACCGCGGGCCTTCTCCATCTCCATCCAGTCCGAGACGGTGGACTTGCGCCCGGCCTTACCGTGGATCGCGCCCGCCTCGGAAATCATCCGCGCGTGCAGCGCCAATGCCTCGGTCAGCGTCGACTTACCCGCGTCCGGATGGGAGATCACGGCGAAGGTGCGGCGCCGGGCGACCTCGGCGGGCAGACCTTTTCGAGCGGCCTGCGAGCTGTCACCGGCGGCCTCACGGGAAGTCGAACTGTCGGCGAGTTCCTCAGAGGAGGTCACGGGACAAACCTTTCGCGCGGGACGGCAGCAGACAACCGTTCCAGCTTAGGCGGTGCGCCGTTCATGGCTCCGACCCGGGGTTTCGGCGCAAATGTACAGCGCCTGACCTCCCGATTAATTCCGGGCCATCACCTTGCGGTACAGTGTTCGGGTTGTCTCGGCGAGGGTGTTTTACAGCACCGTGATCGACGCGGCGCGGCTCCATGGCCGTCGTCCTCGTTGTCTTCGCCCGACGAGTAGACCAACTGCCAGGGCTCGTGTTTTTCGATACGACACACCCCTGGCCCACAGCTGACAGCCACCGTAGAGCCGTAGGAGTAGATCTAGTCATGTCTGACGCCAACCTTCTCGAAGCCGCCGTTCGCACCGAGTTCGGTAAGGGCGCCGCCCGCCGCACCCGTCGTGCCGGCAACGTGCCCGCCGTTCTCTACGGCCACGCCACCGACCCCCAGCACCTGGCGCTGGACGCCCAGGCGTTCGCGGCCATCCTGCGTCAGCACGGCACCAACGCGGTGCTGAACCTGGTGATCGACGGCAAGGAGCACCTGGCGCTGACCAAGTCGGTTGTCGTGCACCCGATCCGCCGCTACATCGAGCACGCCGACCTGCTGGTCATCAAGAAGGGCGAGCGGGTCACGGCCGACGTGCACGTCACCCTGGTCGGCGAGCCCGCCGCTGGCACCCTGGTCACCCAGGACGCCACCACCATCTCCATCGAGGCCGACGCGATGAAGCTGCCGGACTCCATCGAGGTCTCGATCGAGGGCGCCGAGGCCGGCACTCAGATCAACGCCGGTGACATCACGCTGCCCGCCGGTGTCGCCCTGATCGTCGACCCGGAGACCTTGATCGTCAACATCATCGCCGCCCCGGCCTCCGCCGAGGAGACCGAGGCCGCCGCCGAAGCCGCCGCCGAGGGCGAGGCCGCCGCCGACGCCGAGAGCGCCGAGTAAGAAACCCCTGGTCATCGCATGACCGACGCCGTGCCCGCGCTCGTGGTCGGACTGGGTAACCCCGGTGCCGAATACGAGCGCACCCGGCACAACATCGGCTTTCTGGTCGCCGACGTGCTCGCCGAGCGCGTCGGCGGCCGTTTTGCCGTGCACAAGAAATCCGGCGCGGACCTGCTGCAGGCGCGCCTGGACGGCCGTCAGGTGCTGATCGCCAAGCCCCGGTCGTATATGAACGTCTCCGGCCGTCCCGTCGCGGCGCTGGCCAAATTCTTCTCCGTGCCGCCCACCGAGGTGATCGTCGTGCACGACGAACTCGATCTGCCGTTCGGCGCGATCAAACTCAAGCGCGGTGGTGGCGAGGGCGGGCACAACGGATTACGTTCTGTCTCCAGCGCTTTGACCACCAAGGACTATCTGCGCACCCGCATCGGTATCGGCCGCCCGCCGGGTCGCCAGGACCCGGCGGACTACGTGCTCAAACAGTTCGCCGCGCCGGAGCGCAAGGAAGTGCCGGTGATCGTGGAGCAGGCCGCCGACGCCGTGGAGTTGCTGCTGCGTGTAGGGCTGGAGACCGCGCAGAACCAGTTGCACTAGAACGACATGTCATCAAAACGGCAGCGTCGGGTCCTGTTTCGCCGCCGTGCCGTCCAATTCCGCGATCCGCGCGTAGAGCGCCTGCAAGGTCGCGGCTACCTCGTCGAGGAACTCGTCTACCTGCTGCACGTCGTACCCGCGTTGACCGAACTTCGGTTTCTTGAACTGGACGAGTTGAATGTCCTCGGGTGTCAGCGGCATCGGTCGCTCACTTTCTAACTCCGGGTCGCCAATACCAGGGCGAACCGTTCGTCGGGGTCGGTCCACACCTGTTCGGTTGCGAAACCAGCTGTGTGGAGCTCGTTTTCGAGACCGTTCACGCGGAACTTCGCCGAGATCTCGGTCCGCATCTCTTCGCCTCGGGCGAACTCTACGGTGAGATCGAGGTCGCGCACCGTGACAGTCATGTCTTCGGTTGCCGCCAAACGCATTTCGATCCATTCCTGCTCGGCGTCCCAGAGCGCGACATGACTGAACTTCTCCGGCTCGAAGTCCGCGCCGAGCCGGTTGTTCAACACGTGCAACACATTCCGGTTGAACTCGGCGGTCACCCCGGCCGCGTCATCGTAAGCGGGAACCAGGATCTCGGGCGCGATCACCAGGCCCGCGCCCAGCAGCAGGTGCTCACCCGGCTCCAGCACGTCGTGAATCCCCGCCAGAAATTCCGCGCGCTCGTCCGGCACCAGATTGCCGATGGTGCCCCCGAGGAACGCGATCATCCTGCGTCCGCCGCCCGGCAGATTATGCAACGTATCGGTGAAGTCGCTGACCACACCGTGTACCGCGAGACCCGGAAACTCGGCGGCGATCTCGTCCGCCGCCGCCCGCAATGCCGACGTCGAAACATCCTGGGGAACATAAGTTTTCAACGGCCCCCCCGCGCTGAGCGCGGTCAGCAGCAGGCGAGTCTTGGCCGCCGACCCCGCGCCCAACTCGACCAGCACCTCCGCCTGAGCCGCCCGCGCGATCTCACCGACCACCCGCTCCAGCAGCGCCCGCTCGGTGCGCGTCGGGTAATACTCGGCCAATTCCGTGATCCGCTCGAACAACTCGCTCCCGCGCGCGTCATAAAACCACTTGGGCGGCAACGACTTCGGATCAGCGGTCAACCCGATCCGGGCGTCCCTCCGCAACGCCGCAGTGAGGTCGTCGTCGGATAGGTAGATCTCCAGCGTCGGAGCGGTCATAGTGATACGCCTTTCGGTGTAGCTCGGAAATGTCGCGCTCGGGAAGCCACCCTTTGGCGGGCGGGCGTAAGGGGCGCGGTTCGGAGGACAAGGGCTCGAGGGCCGAGGCTCGAGGGCTCGGGACTGGGAAGGGCTGAGGCTCGAGGGCTCGGACTGGGAAGGGTTGAGGCTTGAAGGCTCGGGTTGGGAGGGTTGAGGCTTGAAGGCTCGGGTTGGGAAGGGTTGAGACTCGAGGGCGGGCTCGGAAAGCCGAAGCTCGAGGGGCGTGGCTCGGAAATGGTGGGGCTGGGGGATGTCATGGGGTGACCGCCTGTCGACCGGCCTGGCTCAGCGGTTCGACCGAGAGGTGACCTGGGCGGGCAGTGACCAGGCAGCGGTCGGGGATCGGCTGCCAGCGCGGGTCGTCGTCGTAGGGTTCGGAGGAGAGGATCGCGCAGTCGTCGGTGACGAGCGCCGACAGGGCGTGGTGAACTGTGGTGGCCCAGAGCTGTGCACCGTCGCCGAGCAGGAAGTTCAGTCGCGCGTCCGGCGCATGGGTGAGCACCGTGGTGGCGAGCAGCGCCAGGGCCGCCCCGGCGGACTCCACGAATCCTTCGGGGCCCGCCGAATCCAGCAGGTCACCCAGCAGCACCCACAGCGCCGCCGAGTCGGTGGCCGATTCGGCTTCCAGCAATTGCGCCGTCTCGAACAGCCGGGTCGCGCCCCACTGTGTCGCGGCGGTATCCAGATCCGACGAAACCGCGGTGAGCACTCGCCGCCACCCCGGCACCACACCGTTGTGGCTGAACGCCCACCGGCCACCGAGGAACGGAGCGCAAGCTGCCCGCTCCACCGGCATGCCCACGGTCGCCGAGCGGATCGAGGCCAGCACCGCCGTCGACTTCAACTGCGGCAGCACCTCTTCCACCGCCGGATCGGTCCAGATCGGGGCCGGATTCCGATACCGGCTGACCACCACCCCGCCCCGAACCCCCATCCCGGAGTCCGGCACACCGCCGCGCCCGGCGGTATCCCCGCGCCCAGCCGCTCGCACCTGACCTTCCCCCTCCGTCACCGACGAAGGCACCGACTCGGCTGCCCGCCACCAGGCCACCCCGAACCCATCCGCGTTGATGGTGCCGCCACCGCGCATCTCCCGCGGGGCCCACGCCTGCGTGCGCAAAGAATGCGCACCCCGCGTAAGCAATTCCCCCACACCGATTTCGGGGCCCACGTATCCGGCATGCCTGCACATCAGCGACCTCCATCGGGCAGTGTGGTCGGCTCAGGAAAATCCGAGGAAACCGCGATGTGCCACGCATGCGGCCGACGAGTCAGGCGAACCGGATTTCGATGCGCTTGGGCGTTGGCGCGATGTTGCGAACACCGAGGTGGCCCGGCATACCCCCCGATTGGCCGAATTTGCCTGCGTCGCATCAGTTTTCCTCCGTCCGCAGGTCGCGGGCGAGGCGGAAACCGGCGAAGATCTGGCGGCGGATGGGGTGGTCCCAGTTGCGGAAGGTGCTGCGGCAGGCGACGGGGTCGGTGCCGAAGGAGCCGCCGCGTAGCACGCGGTAGTCCCCGCCGAAGAAGACTTTGGAGTACTCCCGGTAGGGGAAGGCGTGGAAGCCGGGGTACGGGTCGAAACCGGACGAGGTCCATTCCCACACGTCGCCGATCAGCTGATGGACACCGGCCGGGGAGGCTCCGGCGGGGTACGCGCCGACTTCGGCGGGTTCCAGGTGGCGCTGGCCGAGATTGGCTGTGCGGGAGTCGGGTTCGCTATCGCCCCACGGATAGCGGCGGGAGGCCCCGGTGGCCGGGTCGTAGCGGGCCGCCTTCTCCCATTCGGCCTCGGTGGGCAGGCGTTTACCGGCCCAATTCGCGTAGGCCTCGGCTTCGAACCAGCAGACGTGCACGACAGGTTGATTCGGGCGCAGCGGGGTCGGCACGCCGAACACGCGCCGCCACCACTGCCCGGCGGGATCACGGTCCCAGAACTGCGGCGCGACCAGACCCGCTTCCTGGCGGTGCGCCCAGCCGCGGTCGGACCACAGCTCCGGACGGTCGTAGCCGCCGTCGGCGATGAAGGCCAGGTACTGCTCGTTGGTCACGGGCACGGCATCGATGGCGAATCCGGGCACGTGCGTGCGATGTGCGGGGCGTTCATTGTCCAGCGCCCATGGCTCGGTGGATGTGCCCATAGTGAATTCGCCTGCTGGAATGATGATTTCGCGGCCGACGAGCCCGCTGGTCGTGCCGGGCGGTGCGGGCGGCGCGCCGAGGACCGGCGCTCCGGCGCGTAGTTGGTGGGTGGCGAGCATGGTTTCGTCGTGCTGCTGCTCGTGCTGGGCGATCATGCCGAAGGCGAATCCGCCGTCGACCAGCGCGTCGCCGCGTAAATCGCTGGTGGCGAGCACATCCCAGACCTTCTCGCGCACCGTGCCGACGTAGCCGCGGGCCTGATCCGGGTCGAGCAGGGGCAGCGCCGGGCGGTTGGCGCGGGCGTGTTTGAACGCGTCGTACAGCTCGTCGATGTCGGACCGCACCGCCTCCCGCCCGCCGACATCGCGCACCAGCCACAGTTCTTCCTGATTGCCGATGTGCGCGAGATCCCATACCAGCGGGCTCATCAGCCGCGAATGCTGCGCCACCAGTTCGTCTTCGTCGAGCGCGTCGGTGAGGGCCAAGGAGCGTTGCCGCGCTCGCGTGAGCACCTCGGCGATCCGGCCGCGCAGCCGCTCGGTGGCACTGTTGTCGGACGCGGGTAAGTGATCACTGTTCACGAGAGTCCTCCGAGGTCGACCGATCCGCGGACCGGTGGCCGCGCACCTGGGGATGGCTGTGCATGGGCGCTCATGACGGTTCCCGCCCGTTCGTGTGGCCGGCCGTCGCTTCGCCTTGCAGGGCACCGGCCGGATTCCGGCCCTGCCGGCATCGGCGCATCGCGGTGTCGAGTTCCGTTGCCGCGGTGGCGGACCCGGCATGGGCTGCCGCCAGTGCGAGCAGATCCGCGGCGATAGCGCGAATTTCCGGATCGGCCAGGCCGCATCGCGCCGCGTCCAGCCAGCATCCGGCGAGCGGAGCGGTCAGCGCTGTCGCCTCGGCCACCACCGCCGGCGTGGACATCAGGGCCTCGACCGCGAGAATCGGTGTGGCCCAGCTGTCCTCGGGTTGGGCGTCCAGATAGCGGATTTCCAGGTGACCGGCCGCCCGCACCGGTGGGAACAGGGTGGTCAGGTGGTAGTCCAGGTCGAGCAGGCCGGGGCCGCGGCCGATTTCGTCGTCCAGCGCGCCGGAGAGCCAGTCGGCGAAGGTGGCGCCCGGCGGGGCCGCCCAGCTGTCACCGTCGGCTCGGCGGACGCACAGCAGCGGAACATCGAGGGCCCAGCGGCTGTAGGACTCGATCGGGTCGGACCAATCCTCGGCGGGCGGGCGGGTGCGGGCGTAATCCAGGCGCAGCCAGGTACGCATGCGCTGGGAGGCCCAGGCGCCCGCCGGGGCGCCGCGCAGGAAAGGGGAGCAGGCGAAGGCGGC
Organism: Nocardia goodfellowii; assembly: GCF_017875645.1. Classification (NCBI taxonomy): domain Bacteria; kingdom Bacillati; phylum Actinomycetota; class Actinomycetes; order Mycobacteriales; family Nocardiaceae; genus Nocardia; species Nocardia goodfellowii. The sequence goes on from NZ_JAGGMR010000001.1 coordinate 2,266,923, forward strand.
GAGCAGCGCCGGGCCCATCACGTACAGCGCTTTCCAGCGGGCGGCTACCTCCGCGCGGTCGGCGCCCGCGTCCACACTGATCTGGGTGGCGGCGGTGTTGCACATCATCAGCTTGCCGAAGGGGCCGATCCCGCCGAAGGACTGTTCCATGGCGCGATAGCGCGGGAGCCGGAGCAACCGTTTGGGACGGCGATCGGCGTCGGCGGCGAGGGAGACGGTGCGGATGGCGCGGGATTCGAGGAGTTCGCGCAAGCGGCGGGCATCGTTGCCGAGCTGCTCGCACAGCTGTGCGGCGGTGGCGAACGGAGCGCTGGAGAGTTCGATCTGACCGCCGGGTTCGATGGTGACCCGGCTGCCCCCGGGCAGTGCGTGTGCCGGTGAATCGGGGGCGATGGACCGCGGTGCGTGCGGTCCGAGGGCGGCGGTTAGTGCAGTCAGCTGCGGGCGGGGTGCTGCGGCGGGACCTGATGCCGAACGCTCACCCTGCACGGTGAGCCACTCGAGTTCGGCACCGATCAGCGTGGGTGGGCCCAGCTTGAAGCAGACACCCCCGACGTAAGCTTCCGCCGCGGCGCGCGAGGACAATTCCCCGGACGTGGTGGCGCGGCCGGTCGAAACCGAATGCGCGAGCGTGACCGCCATCCCAACCTCCACCATGTTTCGTGCGGGCTGGGGGTTCGGTCCAGCACCGTAGGTTCGTGTTGCTTGTGCGAGCCCACTCGAGCCGGGCCGACCCGAACCAGCCTAGCGAGCGGCACCGACAAGAAATCGACAAGAAAACAAACTTCCCGGCTGACCAGGGCGGCTGCCGAGCCCACCAAATCGGTGTATTGATGCGGGACAACGCGGGGACCGAGGGCCAGCGCGCGGACCGCCGGAGGCGCTAGGGTCGTTGACATGCTTGACGAAGGTCGCGTACGGGCGGAGACACCGGGGTGCGGGTCCGATTCCGGGACGGTGTTCCTGGACAGCGCCGGGTCTTCGCTGCCGTCGCAGGTTGTGCTCGACACTGTCATCGGGCACCTGCGGCGCGAAGCGGAGGTCGGTGGCTATCGGGCGGCGAACGAGCGCCTCGAGGATCTCGCCGCCGTGAAGACTGATATCGGCACTCTGATCAACGCCGATCCGAGCTGTATCGCGCTGAGCGACAGCGCGACTCGCGCCTGGGCTGATTTCTTCTATTCCGTGCCGCTGGGCCCCGGTGACCGCATCCTGATCTCCGGCTCCGACTACGCCTCCAATGGCATTGCCGCGCTGCAACGTGCGCGCGCGACCGGCGCCCGGGTGGAACAGATCCCCACCGATCCGAACGGCCAGCTCGACCTCGACGCCATGGCCGACATGGTCGACGAACGCGTGAAATTGGTTTCGGTCCTGCATGTTCCGTCCAATGGCGGCCTGGTCAACCCGGCGGCCGAAGCTACCCGAATCGCGCACTCGGTGGGCGCGCTGGTGCTGCTCGACGCGTGTCAGTCGGCTGGTCAAATCGCGCTGGACACCCGCGAACTCGATGTCGACGCCATGTCGGTCACCGGCCGCAAATGGCTGCGCGGCCCGCGCGGCACCGGATTCCTCTATGTCCGACCAGAATTGGCCACGACCCTGGAGCCGCAGCGGTTGGATCTGCACAGCGCGCAGTGGACCAGCGCCGACAGCTACCAGCTGGCAGCCGACGCGAGCCGCTTCGAATTCTGGGAGTGCGATGTGGCCGGACGGCTCGGCCTCGGCGCCGCCGTCCGCTATCTGCTCGACCTCGGGCCCGAGGATGTCTACGCCGCCGTCGCCGCCCGCGCCGAATACTTGCGCAAGACGCTGCCCGAGATCCCCGGCGTGACCGTGCGTGATCTGGGCGTGCGGCACAGCGGGATCGTCTCGTTCACCGTCGACGGGGTCGCCGCGTTCGACGTCCGCGACCGCCTCGCGGCGCGCGACATCACCGTCACCGTCAGCCAGGCGAGCTCCACTCTGCTGGATATGACCGCCCGCGGCCTGGACGCCGTGGTGCGCGCCTCGCCGCACTGTTTCGTGAGCTTCGACGAACTCGATCGCTTCGTCGCGGCGCTCGCCGAGTTGTAGGGCCGATGTCGCAGCGCGAACTCGTCGTCCTCGGCACCGCGAGCCAGGTTCCGACCAAGGTCCGCAACCACAACGGCTACCTGTTGCGCTGGGGATCGGAGGGGGTGCTGTTCGATCCGGGCGAGGGCACTCAGCGTCAGATGTCCTACGCCGGCGTCTCGGTCACCGACATCACCCGCATCGCGATCACCCATTTCCACGGCGACCACAGCCTCGGGTTGCCGGGCATCGTGCAGCGCATCAATCTGGACAAGGTGCCGCACCCGGTGCATGCCTACTATCCAGCCTCGGGCGAGGCGTACTTCGAAAGGCTGTGCAACGCCACGGCTTTCCGCCGGAATGTGGAACTGACTCCGCATCCGATCGCCGCCGCCGGTCCGCTGGACGCACCGGACGCGCCGTTCGCCCTCGAGGCGATCCAGCTGTCCCATCCGGTCGACACCTTCGGCTACCGGCTCACCGAACCCAGCGGCCGCCGCATCCTGCCCAAGCGCCTGCGTGAACTCGGCGTGCACGGCCCGGACATCGGTCGCCTGCAACAGCGCGGTTCGCTCGAAATCAACGGCCGCACCGTTACTTTGGCCGAGGTCAGCACTCCGCGACCGGGCCAGAGTTTCGCCTTCGTGATGGACACCCGGCTCTGTGACGGCGTCTACGAATTGGCCTCGGGTGTCGACCTGCTCGTCATCGAAGCGACGTTCCTGGACGCCGATGTCCGTCTGGCCGAGGAGTACGGCCATCTCACGGCCGCCCAGGCCGCACGCGTCGCGGCCGAAGCCGGTGCCCGCAAACTCGTGCTGACGCACTTCTCCCAGCGCTATCAGTCGTTGGATCCGCATCTCGCCGAAGCCGAAAAACACTTCTCCGGCGAGATCGTCGTCGCCCGCGATCTCAGCCGAATCCCGTTGCCGCCCCGCCGCTGACCTCAGGCGAGGTGTGCTTCGAGGACCTGGGTCACCAGTGCGCCGGGATCGGCGGCGGGTGCGATCAACGCCAGGCTGCGGTTGGCTTGCAGCGTGGCGATGCCGTGCAGGTTCGTCCAGAGGGCCAAGGCGCGTGCGGCCGGGTCGGCGGCGCCGGTGACATCGGCGACCAGGCCGGTGAACTGCTCGAAGATCGGCAGTGTGGTGGCTCGCAGGTTCTCGCCGGATCCTTCGAGCAGGTCGTGCCGGAACATCAGCGTGAACATCTCCGGTCGGGCGGCGGCGAAGTCGACATAGTCGACGGCCATCGCGCGCAGGCGGTCTCGAGGCTCCGCCGCCGGGTCGATTCGGGCGAACCGCGCGAGGAGATCGGCGAATCCGCGGGCCGCGATCGCCCCGAGCAGTGCCTGGTGGGTGGGGAAGTGCCGGCGCGGCGCGCCGTGCGAGACGCCCGCGGCCCGGGTGATCGTGCGCAGACCGAGCTGACCCGCGCCGACTTCCTCCAGTAGTTCCACGCCGACGCCGACCAATCGCTCACGCAGGGATTCGGGCATGGCGTTCAGTGTAGACAGTGTCTACTCCAATCGTGTAGACAGTGTCTACAACCTGGTTCAGGAGGAAATCCATGTGGTACCGGCTCTTCAAACACGTCCTGCTCGGGCCGCTGCTGCGGCTGCTGGGCCGGCCGAAAGTGGAGGGCCTGCACCATGTTCCGCCGGACGGACCGGTCATCATCGCGGCCAATCATCTCGCGGTGATCGATTCGCTGTATCTGGCGCTGATCCTGCCGCGCCGCGTCACCTTCCTGGCCAAGCAGGAGTACTTCACCGGCACCGGACTGAAGGGCCTCTTCCAGCGGTGGTTCTATACCGTCGCCGGTCAGGTCCCGGTCGACCGCACAGGCGGCACCGCGGCCGCCGACGCCTTGGCCGCGGCGACCGGAATCCTCGAGGCGGGCGGCATCTGGGCCATTCACCCGGAGGGCACCCGCTCACCGGACGGCCGGATCTACCGCGGCCGCACCGGCGCCCTGCGCGTCGCCATGGCCACCGGTGCGCCGGTCATCCCGGTGGTCCTGTCCGGTACCGACCGCATGAACCCGCGCGGCAGCAGGTTGTTGCGGCCCACCAAGATTCGGATCAGCATCGGCGCGCCCCGCTACTACTTCGCCGCCGGCCCGCAGACCACGCCGCGCGCCGCGACGGACGAACTGATGCGTGAACTCGCCGCCCGCGCCGGACGCCCCTACGTCGACCGCTACGCTGCCACCTTCGCCCCGCGCTGACTCGTTGCGGCGAAACGGGTTAACGCCGGTCGGGTCGCGCGGGATAGTGGGACAGGAGCACAGCCCGGCATGTCGATGAGGGAGTCGGACGTTGAGCAGGTTCACCGACGAGATGTACGCGACCGCGCAGTCTTCCCAGCGGGGACTGGTGACGGGCGAGCCGAACGCGCCGAAACGCCAGACCTGGAGTGAGATCCACCAGCTCGCCCGGCGTATGGCCGGCGGGCTGGCCGCGGCCGGGATCGGGCACGGGGACGCGGTCGGCGTGCTCGCGGGCATGCCGGTCGATATCGCCCCGGTCTGCCAGGCGATCTGGATGCGCGGCGCCTCGATCACCATGCTGCACCAGCCCACGCCGCGCACCGATCTGGTGGTGTGGGCCCGCGACACCGAGACCGTGCTGCACATGATCGAAGCGCGGGCCGTGGTGCTCGGCGCGCCCTTCGAGGCCGCCGAAGCGATCCTGCGCGAACGCGGGATCACGGTCGTCCGCATCGATCAGTTACCCGACGGGCCGGACACCGAGCCGCTGTCCACCGGCGAAGCCGATATCGCCCTGCAGCAGTTGACCTCCGGGTCGACCGGTGTGCCGAAGGCGGTGCAGATCACGCACGGCAACTTCTTCGTCAACGCCTACGACATGTTCAACCGCGTCAAATTCCAGCTCGATCAGGATGTGATGGTCAGTTGGCTGCCGTTGTTCCACGACATGGGCATGGTCGGATTCCTCAGTGTGCCTATGCAATTCGGCGCCGAGGTGGTCTGCGTGACGCCGATCGATTTCCTGATGCGCCCGCTGCTGTGGGCCGAGTTGATCCACAAGTATCGCGGAACGGTCACGGCGGCACCCAATTTCGCCTACTCACTGCTGGCTCGCCGTTTGAAGCAGGCCGCGGACGGCACGCTGGACCTGAGCTGCGTCCGGTACATGTGGAACGGCGCGGAGCCGGTGGATCCCGACACCATGGACGCACTCGCCGAGTCGGGTAAGCGCTTCGGGCTGAACCCGATGGCACTCACCCCGGTCTACGGCATGGCGGAAACCACACTGGCCGTGTCCATTCCGGATCCGGGCAAGGGCCAGGTGCTCGATCCCATCGACGCCGATCTGCTGGAAGCGCTCGGCAAAGCGGTGCCGGTGTCCGACGAGCACGCCCATCACGGCAATGTCCGCAGGCTCCCGACCCTGGGCTATCTGGTCGACGGACTCGAGGGCCGCATCGTCGACTCCGAACGTCAGCCGCTGCCGACCCGTTCGGTCGGCGTCATCGAATTACGCGGCCCCGCGGTGACATCCGGCTACGTGACGGTTGAAGGCTTCCGGCCCGCCCAGGATGCCGACGGCTGGCTCGACACCGGGGATATCGGCTACTTCACCGAAGAAGGTCTGGTGGTGGTGTGCGGCCGGATCAAGGACGTCATCATCATGGGCGGTCGGAACATCTATCCCACCGATATCGAACGCGCCGCCATGCGAGTCCCCGGCGTGCGGCCCGGCAACGCCGTCGCGGTGCGCCTGGACGCGGGGCAGAAACGCGAAAGCTTCGCTGTTGTAGTCGAATCGAACGAACACCAGAACACCGACGAGGTCAAGCGGATGGAACGCGAGATCGTGCACGAGGTGGTCTCGGAGGTCGGCGTCCGTCCCCGGACCGTCGCGGTGCTAGGGCCCGGCGCACTACCGAAGACGTCCTCCGGAAAACTGCGCCGCGCCGCCACGGCCGTGCACCTGCACTAACCGACCACCGCGTACAGCCATTCGACCAACGGCCGCAGCGTCTCCCAGGCTGCGCGGATCTCCTTCGCCGCGCGCGGGGTGTCCAGCCAGTCCGGCGCACCGAAATCTTTGCTGCAACTGATCTGCTTGTGCCGTAGCAGCTCGATGCGCGGATGGTCGGCGTCGTAGCCCTTCGGCTTGGTCTTCAGTTTTTCACCGCCGAGCGTGAAACCCGCCTCGGTGAGCCGGGCCAGGATCGCCTCCAGCTCCGAGCCGCGCACCTCGTCGTCGAGAGTGGCCCGCAGCTGGGCGAGCTGAGTGGGCGCTCCGGCATAGAAGCCGCCGGCGACGAACAGTCCGGCGGCGCCGATCTGTACGTACCAACCGACCCCGGAAGTCAAGCTCACGACCGCGCCCTGATGATCCTTGTAGGGCGTCTTGTCTTTGGAAAACCGCACGTCGCGGTAGGGACGGAAGATCTTCGCCGCGCCGAAGTCGGCCTCCAACTCGGCGGTCAGCGCGACCATCGGCGCGCGCACCGACTCGTCGTAGACGTGCTTGTGCGCGGTCCAGAACGTCTTGGAGTTGTCGGCTTCCAAGTCCTCGTAGAAGTCCAGTCCCGCCAGGGGGAATCCGCTGAAACCCATACCTCGAACCTAAAGCATGCGGTCTCAGTAGGTATTGCCGTCGTTGTAGTAGTCGTTCTCGATCACGCTGCCCCAGACGAAGAAGGCGAAGATCAGGCCCAGGATCAAGCCGACCGTGGCGGCGATGGCGGCCCACTTGCCCAGCGACTCGCCTTTGTTGCGACCGACCAACCCGAGCGCGATGCCCGCCGGCCCGAACAGAATCGGGCAGAAGAACAGCGCCAGTGCGGCGCAGACGAAACCGAGGATCGACAGCACCTGTGTGCCGGATTGCCGCGGCGCGCCGTAGTCGCCCTGTGGGTACTGTCCGCCCTGATACGGATACGGCTGGCCCGGCCGACCCGGATATGGGGGATAGCCACCAGTTTGCGATCCCTGTGAATACGGCTGTCCCTGTAGATACTGATGTTCCTGCGCAAAGGGCTGCCCCTGCTGCCAGGAGGGTTCCTGCTGGTAGGGCTGTCCCTGCCAGTGTTGCTGCTGTCCCTGTGCAGACTGCTCCCAGCGTTCCTGCTGGTATGGCTGGGATTGTCCCTGCCAGCTCTCGTGTTCGTATGCCTGTTGTCCCGGTGCGGACGGTCCCTGCTGCCAGGACTGTCCCTGCTGGTACGGCTGCTCCGGTGCGGCCTGCCCTTGCTGCCAGTGCTGTTCCCGCTGGTACGGCTGCTGCTCCTGGTAGGACTGACTCCGCTGCCAGGGCTGTTCCGGAGGCGGCGGATAACTTCCGGATTGCGGCGCGAAACTCGTTGTCCGTGGATCACTCTCGCCGGTCGGATACGTTGTCCCGCTACCGGTGTCGGTCGGCTGACCCGGAGTGGAGATCGGCGACCCCGATTCCTGGGACGCGGACTCCGCTGACCACGGTTCCGCGGACGTCGACTCAGTGGACCGTTGCTCTGGGGACGCAGACTCGGCCGACCATGGTTCCGAGGAAGCCGACTCGGCCGACCCCGACTGCGGGGAAGCTGACGTGGCCGACCACGGTTCCGAGGACGCGGGCGTGGCCCACTCGGTACCGGCCGGCAGGATCATCGTCTCCTCGGCGGGCGGTACCGTCGTTTCTCCGGGCGGGCGGAGGATCGTCGTTTCCTCCGCCGGGTTCGGCTCGGCTAGCTCTGGAGTCTCCTCGGATTCTCGACTCGACTGCGGTGCGCTGCCGGTCCGGGGCTCCGGCGACTCGTCCGGGTTCTGCGGGTTGGTCATAGCGCTTCTCCTCGTCGAAGTACGGGTCAGCTGCCGAGTACCACTTCAGAACAAAGTCACTATGCGCGATCGCTATATGTCGGAATCTTTACAGATCCGAATCGGCGACGATATCTATCGCCGCCACTTCGGCGGGTCGCTCGTCCGCGCGCCGGGCTTCGGCGGTGCGGTCGCCGCGGTGCCACTCCTGCTGCAGTTCCTCGCGGATGCCGAGCCGGCCGTCGGCCTCGTTCTCGCGGTTGTGCAGCCGCCGATGCTCGGGCGGATCCTCGATATTGCGCTGGTAGGCGCGGATCTCATCGGCCTGGTCGTCGTCACCCATGTCCTGGTCGAGCCGTTCGCTGTTCATGCGCGCGTCCCTTCGCCGGGGGTTCAGTACACGCCACCGAGCCTAGTCGCGCCCGAGTGCGGTATCGAGGACGACGCGGGCGCTCAGGGCGATGTCGAGTTGAGCGCGGCGACGCCGATCAGGATCAGCACCAGCGCGAGCGCGACGGAGAAGCCGTTGGCGATCGCGGCCCATTTGCCCAACTGCTCGCCCTTGGCGTGGCCGACAATGCCGAGAATGACGCCCGCCGGTCCGGTCGCGATCATCGGAAGTCCGCAGAGGACGAGGATGGAGAACACCGACGCCGCGAGGCAGGCGAAGCTGATGATCGACCAGATCGGTGTCTGAGAGGGCTGCCCGTACGGCGGCGGATAGGGCGTGGCGTACGGCTGCTGGGGATAGCCCGGCTGCTGGTATTGCTGCGGGTAGGGCTGCTGACCGTAGGCCGGATAGGCGGGCGGGGCCGGCGGCGGAAAACCGGGATAGGGCTGCGGACTGACCGGTTGCGCCCCAGGCGGGGTATACGCGCCGGGGGCGGGCTGCTCCGGCTGCCACACCTGGGTCGGGTCCACCTGGCCGGGCTGCGACACCCGGGTCGGGTCCACCTGGCCGGGCTGCGACACCCGGGTCGGGTCCACCTGGCCGGGCTGCCACACCTGGGTCGGATCCGCCTGGCCGGGCTGCCACACCTGGGTTGGATCCGCCTGGGACGAGTCCTGCGGCTGCTTCGCCTTCCAGAGATCGACCGGCTGCTGCGGATCGTGCGGCGTGCTCATCTGAGTTCCCCTCCCGGTGTGAATCGCCCACCATACTCACACGTCGGCACCGGCTGGGCAAACGACGAACGGCCCGGACGACGAGTCCGGGCCGTTCGCGGGATATGTCAGGCGTTGCCGTTGAAAAGCCCCGTCACCGAACCGTTTTCGAAGACCTCACGGATGGTGCGAGCCAGCAGCGGCGCGATGGACAGCACCGTCAGCTGCGGGAACTTCTTGTCCTCGGTGATCGGCAGCGTGTTGGTGACCACGACTTCCTTGGCGCCGCAGCTGGACAGCCGCTCGGCGGCCGGGGCGCTGAGCACACCGTGGGTGGCGGCGATGACGACGTCGACCGCGCCCGCCTCCTTGAGCACCTTCACCGCGCCGGCGATGGTGCCGCCGGTGTCGATCATGTCGTCGATCAGGATGCAGGTGCGGCCCTCGACGTCACCGACCACACGGTTGGCCACGACCTGGTTCGGCACCAGCGGGTCACGCGTCTTGTGGATGAAGGCCATCGGAGCGTCGGCGAGGTTGTTCGCCCACTTCTCGGCGACCTTCACGCGGCCGGCGTCGGGGGAGACGACGGTGACGTTCTCCAGCGGGTAGTTGTTGCGGATGTACTCCACCAGCTGCACCTGCGCGTGCATGTGATCGACGGGGCCGTCGAAGAAGCCCTGGATCTGGTCGGTGTGCAGGTCGACGGTGATGATGCGGTCCGCGCCGGCGGTCTTGAGCAGGTCGGCGACCAGGCGGGCGGAGATGGGCTCGCGGCCGCGATGCTTCTTGTCCTGGCGGGCGTAGGGGTAGAACGGGAGAACGGCGGTGATGCGCTTGGCCGAACCGCGCTTGAGCGCGTCGATCATGATCAGCTGTTCCATCAGCCACTGGTTCAGCGGCGCCGGGAAGCTCTGCAGCACAAAGGCGTCGGAGCCACGCACGGATTCCTCGAAGCGCACGAAGATCTCACCGTTGGCGAAATCGCGGGCGGTCTGCGGAGTGACGTGGACGTCGAGTTCCTTGGCGACCTGCTCGGCCAGCTCAGGATGGGCGCGTCCCGAGAAGAGCATGAGGTTCTTCTGGTTGTCGATCCATGACGCGGTCACTGCTGTTTGCCATCCTTTTGCTCAATTGCCTTGCTCGACATCTCGTTGGCCGCCGAGATCGCAGCCTCCGCCGCACGCGCCGCATCCGTCCCGGGACGGTTCCGCTGCACCCAGCCCTCGATATTCTTCTGCGCCCCGCCGGATACCGCCAGAGCCCCCGGAGGAACGCTTCTGCGCAGTACAGTACCCGCCCCCGTATAGGCGCCGTCACCCACCGTCACCGGCGCGATGAACATGGTGTCGCTGCCCGTACGTACGTGCGAGCCGACCACGGTGTGATGCTTTTTCACGCCGTCGTAATTGACGAACACGCTCGAAGCGCCGATGTTGCTGTGCTCGCCGATGGTGGCGTCGCCGACGTAGGTGAGGTGCGGCACCTTGGAGTGGGCGCCGATGGTGGCGTTCTTGGTCTCGACGAACGCGCCGAGCTTGCCGGATTCGCCGACCACGGTGCCGGGACGTAGGTAGCTGAACGGGCCGATGGTGGCGCCCGGCCCGATCGAGGCCTGCTCGCCGTGCGTGCGAATCACTTTCGCGCCGTCTCCGACCAGTACGTCGGTCAGCGTGGAGTCCGGCCCGACCTCGGCGTCTTCGCCGATGACGGTGGTGCCGAGCAACTGCACGCCGGGCTTGAGTACGGCGTCGCGGCCGATGCGCACGGCCGCGTCCACCCAGGTGGAGGACGGATCCATGATGGTGACCCCGGCGCGCATATGGCGTTCCAGGATGTAGCGGTTCAGGGTGCGCGCCGCCTCGGAGAGCTGCACGCGATCGTTGACGCCGGTGACCTTCGCCGCGTCGACCAGTCGCGCGCCGTGCACCGGATGACCGGCCTCGCGAGCCAGCTTCAGCACATCGGTGAGGTAGAGCTCGTGCTGGGCGTTGGCGGTGGACAACCGGCCGACCATGGTGCGCAGCACCGCGGCGTCGAAGACGTATACGCCCGAGTTCACCTCGGTGATCGCGGCCTGCTCGGGGCTGGCGTCGGCGTGCTCGACGATCTCGGACACCTGACCCTGGGCGTCCCGGACGATGCGGCCGTAGCCGTTCGGGTCGTCCGGTACGAAGGTCAGCACGGTGACCGCGGATCGTTCGGGGTAGCTGCGGTGCTCGTCGAGCAGCGCGGACAGAGTGTGCCCGTCCAGCAGCGGCACATCGGCCGAGGTGACCAGCAGGTCGCCGTCGAAGCCGGGTGGCAGCGCCGTCAGCGCGCACTGCACCGCGTGCCCGGTGCCCAATTGTTTTTCCTGCAGCGCCGGGATGATCTCGCGGCCCATGATCTCGGCTTCGGCGGTCATCGCGGCGCCGACCTGTTCGCGGTCGTGGCCCACCACGGTGATGAGGAAGGCGGGGTCGATCTCGTTCGCCGCATGGAGCGCGTGCGCGAGCATGCTCCGACCGGCCAGCGAATGCAGCACTTTAGGGGTCTTCGACCGCATTCGCGTCCCGGCTCCGGCTGCGAGAACGACGACGGCGGTCTGCTGTGGCATGAATCTCCCTCGGCTGCCTGTCATCGTGCATGGCGGCGATAGGCCTTCTCGGCTTCGAAAGCGCTCGTGCCGCCGATGTGCTCCGCCGCCAGGACTCGAACCTGAACTATCTGAACCAAAATCAGAGGTGCTGCCATTACACTACGGCGGATTGCCACACCGGCGGATCAACACAGAACCCGCCGCTGTGCCAGCGGCACGGGAAAGATCCTCGCATACTAGTCCGCCTCCTCGCGAATCTTGCGGGGGCCGGGGGTTGGGCGCGTGACGGAGCTGTCTGGAACAGTTGTCGTCGGCAGTGCTGGTCATAGCCGAGGAGGCACGAGGTGACTTCGGGTGAGCCGCATCGGGTAGCCCGTCCGCGGATGACGGGGACCCAACGACGGCAGCAGTTGATCGAGATCGGACGCGCGCTGTTCGCCGAGCGCGGGTACGAGGCGACCTCCATCGAGGAGATCGCGCAACGCGCGCAGGTGTCGAAACCTGTGGTGTACGAACACTTCGGCGGTAAGGAAGGCCTCTACGCGGTCGTCGTGGACCGCGAGATGTCGATGCTGCTGGACATGATCACCTCGTCGCTGACGCACCATCGGTCCCGGGTGCGGCTGGAGCGGGTTGCGCTGGCGCTGCTGACCTACATCGAGGACCGCACCGACGGATTCCGAATCCTGGTGCGGGATCAACCCGTAGCGACCGACGACGGTCGTTACTCCAGTCTGCTCAACGAGGCGACCAACCAGGTGGCGCATATCCTGGCCGGTGATTTCGAGCGCCGCGAGTTCGACACCAGTCTCGCCACGCTCTACGCGCAGGCGCTGGTCGGGATGGTTTCGACGGCCGCGACCTGGTGGCTGGATGTGCGTACACCCTCGAAAGAGGTTGTGGCGGCACACCTGGTGAACCTGTGCTGGAACGGATTGAGCCACCTCGAGGCGGCGCCGAAGCTGAGTTCGCAGGCCCAGGTGGCGATCAGCGGAGTGGAGCTAACCGGCTCGGCTGAGTGACCCGGTATGTTAACCAGCGAATTGCGCTGCGCCCCCTGGGGAATGCTCGAATTCGCTGTCGCACGCCCACCTGGTGGTACGGTTCACCCATCCTCTGGGTGCTGTTCGAGCGGTATGTCGGTCTAATTCGGGATGTCGGTCTACTTCAGGATGGCTGGTTTTAGGGATGACAGGCGGATCTGATGGCTAGGCAAGCGCGCGCGGAGATCACCCGCGACTCCGTCCTTGCGGGCGCTGCCGATGTCTTTCTGCGCTTGGGCTACGCCAACGCGAGCCTCAGCGAGATCATCGCGCAGTCCAATGTGACCAAGGGCGCCTTGTACTTTCACTTCGGCTCGAAGGAAGAGCTAGCGCGCGCCGTGGTGGATCAGGGCAACGAGCGACTGGTCAGCTCGTGCCAGGGCTTCTTCGATCCGCGCGTACCGGCGCTGGAGGCGTGCATCGGCATCACCTACGTGGTGGCCGATCTATCGATGAACGATCCGATGGTCGGCGCCATGCTGAAGCTGACCCATCAGATCGGCGACTACCGCGGGGCGCAGGGCGACAATATCGCCAAGACCTGGGGTGACACCTACCGTTTGCTCGCGGAGCGGGCGATCGCCCAGGGCGATCTGGAGCCGGAGCTGGATCCGGACGTGGTGGGCCTGCTGTTGCAGGAGGTCACGGCGGGCGTGCACATCGTGGCGGTCGGCACCGAGAGCATCGATCAGATGGCCTCACGCATGGAGCGGGCCTGGTATTTCCTGCTGCCGTCCCTCGTGCCGGGTGAAAAGCTCTCCTACTTCAGGGAATTCGCGGCGCGCCGACTGCGCCGGTACGTGCCCTAGTTTCGGCCTCCCTGCCGTCGTCCCGGTCGGCAACGCGCCGGGGCGACGGTGGCGATCCGGCTGTCGTAGGCGGTGACTAGACTCGGTTGGCCGTTCCGGAAAGCCCGCCTGAGCTCAGGAGTCGTTGATGTCCACGCACCGCCCACCTCTCGCCGGACTGGCCGCGGTGGCCGGGGCCGACAGTGCCCTGCGGACCGTCGCCGAGCTGGTCGGCAAGTCGACCGTGGAGCTGGTCGCGCCGAGTGCGGTGCGACCGTTCGTGGCGGCCACCCTCGCGGCGAAGCGGCCGCTGGTGGTGGTGACGGCCACCGGTCGCGAGGCCGATGACCTGACCGTCGAGCTGACCGAGATGCTCGGCGCGAGCGTGGCCCAGTTCCCGTCCTGGGAGACGCTGCCGCACGAGCGTCTCTCGCCGGGCGCGGACACCGTGGGCCGCCGGCTGGAGGTGATGCGCCGCCTCGCGCATCCCGAGGACGAGATCTTCCCGGTACCGCTGCGCGTCATCGTGACGACCGTGCGCTCGCTGATGCAGCCGATGGCGGCGGGGCTCGGCGATGTCGAGCCGATCGTGCTGCGGGTCGGCGCCGAGCTCGACTTCGACGAATTGCTCACGCGCCTGGTCGAATTCGCCTACTCCCGGGTCGACATGGTGGGCAAACGCGGCGAGTTCGCGGTCCGCGGCGGCATCCTCGACGTGTTCCCGCCGACCGCCGATCATCCGGTGCGCGTCGAGTTCTGGGGCGACGAGATCACCGAGGTGCGCGCGTTCTCGGTCGCCGATCAGCGCTCGCTGTCGGAACTGGACATCCCCCTCGTGGTCGCCACCCCGTGCCGGGAACTGCTGCTCACCGCGGCGGTCCGGGAGCGCGCCGCCGAGGTCGCGAAGGCCAACGCGGCCGACGCCGCCCTGGTGGAGATGCTGGACAAGCTGGCCGAGGGCATGCCCGTCGAGGGCATGGAGGCGCTGCTGCCGGTGTTGCAGCCAGGCGAGTTGCGCCTGCTCACCGAGGTGCTGCCCGCGGGCACGCATCTGCTGCTCTGCGATCCGGAGAAGGTGCGCACGCGCGCGGCCGATCTGGTGCGCACCGGTGCGGAATTCCTCGAAGCCTCCTGGACCGCAGCGTCTTTCGGCGGCGCGGCGCCGCTGGGCGGGCACGGGCTCGATCTCGCCGCTTCCGGCTACCGCGGGCTGCCGGAGATTCGTCAGAGCGCCGATGAGCACGATCTGCCCTGGTGGACGCTGAGCCCGCTGGCCTCCGGCGATCCCGCCGAGGTGGTGCTGCCGGTCACCGGCGGTACGTCCGCGCGCGGCTCCGACGAACTCGTCGCGACCATCTTCGCGTCGCTGCGCGCGCATGTCGCGACCGGCGGTCGCGCGGTGGTCGTGGTGGCGGGACACGGTACGGCACAACGCATTCTGGAGCGCCTGTCCGATGCCGAGGTGCCCGCCGCGGCGCTCGAGTCAGGTGCCGAACCGGCCGCCGGCGTGGTCGGCGTGCTGTGCGGTTCGCTGCACGACGGCCTGGTATTTCCCGAGGCCGGCCTGGTGGTCGTCGCCGAATCCGATCTGACCGGTAACCGGGTCACCGCGCCCGGCGAGGGCAAGCGGATGCCCGCCAAACGGCGCAACCAGGTCGACCCGCTCGCCCTGAACGCGGGCGACATGGTGGTGCACGATCAGCACGGCATCGGCCGGTTCGTGGAGATGATCGAACGCACCATCGGCGGGGCGCGTCGCGAATACCTGGTTATCGAATACGCGCCCGGTAAGCGCGGTCAGCCGGGAGACCGGCTGTTCGTCCCGATGGAATCCCTCGATCAGCTCTCCCGCTACGTGGGCGGCGAGATGCCGAGCCTGTCCAAGCTCGGCGGTTCGGACTGGGCGAACACGAAGCGCAAGGCGCGCAAGGCCGTTCGCGAGATCGCGGGCGAGCTGGTGCAGCTGTACGCCGCCCGCCAGGCCGCCCCCGGGCACGCGTTCGGCCCGGACACCCCGTGGCAGCAGGAGATGGAGGACGCGTTCGCCTTCACCGAGACCATCGACCAGATGACCGCCATCGCCGAGGTGAAGTCGGATATGGAGAAGGCGGTCCCGATGGACCGCGTGGTGTGCGGCGACGTCGGCTACGGCAAGACCGAGATCGCGGTGCGCGCCGCGTTCAAGGCCGTGCAGGACGGCAAGCAGGTCGTGGTGCTGGTGCCGACAACCTTGCTCGCCCAGCAGCATCTGCAGACCTTCACCGAGCGCGTCGCCGGGTTCCCGGTCACCGTGAAGGGACTGTCCCGGTTCACCGACCCGGCCGACGCGCGGGAGGTCATGGCGGGCATGGCCGACGGCTCGGTAGACATCGTGGTCGGCACCCACCGCCTGTTGCAGACCGGGATCCGGTGGAAGGATCTCGGCCTGGTCATCGTCGATGAGGAACAGCGTTTCGGCGTCGAGCACAAGGAACACATCAAGGCCCTGCGCACCCACGTGGACGTGTTGACCATGTCCGCCACACCGATTCCGCGCACGCTGGAGATGAGCCTGGCCGGCATTCGCGAGATGTCGACCATCCTCACCCCGCCCGAGGAACGTCACCCGGTGCTCACCTACGTCGGCGCCTACAACGACAAGCAGGTCACCGCCGCCATCCGCCGGGAGTTGCTGCGCGACGGCCAGGTGTTCTACGTGCACAACCGGGTGTCCTCGATCGAGAAGGCCGCCAAGCGGATTCGGGAGCTGGTGCCCGAGGCGCGGGTGGCGATCGCGCACGGCCAGATGAACGAGGACACGCTCGAGCAGACCGTGCAGGGTTTCTGGGAGCGCGAGTTCGACGTGCTGGTCTGTACCACCATCATCGAAACCGGCCTGGACATCTCCAATGCCAACACCCTGATCGTGGAACGCGCTGACGCGCTGGGCCTTTCGCAGTTGCACCAGCTGCGTGGCCGCGTCGGCCGCAGCCGGGAACGCGGTTACGCCTATTTCCTGTACCCGCCGGAGAAACCGCTCACCGAAACCGCCTACGACCGCCTGGCCACCATCTCGCAGAACTCCGATCTCGGCGCGGGCATGGCGGTGGCCATGAAGGATCTCGAGATCCGCGGTGCCGGCAACGTGCTCGGCGCCGAACAGTCCGGCCATGTGGCGGGCGTCGGCTTCGACCTTTATGTGCGCCTGGTCGGCGAGGCGGTGGAGGCCTATCGCGCCGCCGCCGACGGCAAGCCCATCACCACCGGTGAGGAAGTCAAGGAGGTCCGCATCGATCTGCCGGTCGACGCGCACATTCCGCCCGACTACATCGCCAGCGACCGGCTGCGCCTGGAGGCCTACCGCAAACTCGCCTCAGCTCAGGATGATTCGGCGCTAGCCGCCGTCATCGAAGAACTCGTCGACCGCTATGGCCCGCTGCCCGTCGAGGTCGGCCGGCTGGTCTCGGTGGCGAAGCTGCGCCTGCTGGCCCGCGAATACAGCGTCACCGAAATCGCGGTCACCGGCACCACCCTGAAGGTGTCGCCGCTGCTGAACATGCCCGATTCCAAGCAGCTGCGGTTGAAGCGGCTGTACCCGAGCGCGAACTACAAAGCGGCCAGCGGCGTCGTCTCGCTGCCGCTGCCGCGGGTCGAGGACAGCGTCGGCGCGGACCGGGTGCGCGATGTCCAGCTGCTGCAATTCGTCGCGGATCTGCTGCTGGCCCTCGACGGAAAAGCCCAGGGCGCAGTCGATCTCACCGTCGCCACCGAAGCCACGGCGGCCCGATGACCTCCCCCCGGCAGGAGTCCGTCCTGCGCGCGGCCCGCAATGCGGCGGCCGGCACCGACACGGCGGTGGTCGCCCGCGGTCTGGCCGGCGCCGTCGAAGTGATGGACCGCCTGTGGAACTTCGGCGGCTGGGAAGTCACCCAGACCCACGACTCGCTGCGCCCGTACCTGCTCGAGGAAACCTATGAGCTCCTCGACGCCATCCAGCACAACGACGCCGAGACCATCAAGGAGGAACTCGGCGATCTGCTGCTGCAGGTGCTGTTCCACTCCCGAATCGCCCAGGCCGCAGGCGAATTCACCGTCGACGACGTAGCGGCGGCCCTGGTGGCCAAGCTCGTCAACCGCAGTCCGCAGCTCTCGGGAGCGCCCATCGACCCGGCCGCGCCCCTCGCGGTGAAGATCGCCGCCCAGGAAAAAGCCTGGGAGGAGCGCAAATCCACCGAGAAGTCCCGCCGCTCCTGCCTGGACGGCATCGCCATGGCCCAACCGGCGTTGGCCCTGGCCGAAAAGGTCGTCGCCCGCAGCACCAAGGCGGGCCTCCCGGCCGATCTGATCCACGAAGACCTCCGTGTGGTGCACCTCGGTGGCCCGGACAGCGCCGAAGAACGCCTTCGCAAAGCAACTCTGGACTTCGCCACCACCATCCGCCTCGCCGAGGACGCGGCGGAAACCGCCCGCGGCGCCCGCGCACCACTCACGGCCGCCGACTGGCGTTTGTACTGGCGGCGCTGACGGGCTCCACACCCTCAGCCACTACTTCCGTGACTGATCGTCCGCGAACTGATGCACGACGATCTCGTCACCCAGATTGACTGTGCCCGGGTTGTTTACGGCCACCTTGATGCCGAATGTGACGCCACCGCCCGGATCGCGACGGTAGTCGGCGAGCGTGCGGAGAGGTTCGGGACCCGAGCGCTTGCCGGTGAGCTGGTCGACGACGGTGACCTGGCAGCGGACATCCGGTTTCACCCAGCGCAGGTGGGTGTCACCCAGGGTGAAATCACGGATGCCGTCTTCGAAGTACGGGTCGGGCCAGCCGGTCATCACGATGTTCGGACGGAAGCGCTCCATCGGGACGGGGGCCGCGCCTTTTTCCAGGATGCGGGCGTTCAGGTCGTCCAGCGACGACGTCGAGGTCAGATGCAGCGGCGTGGAGTCGGTGAAGGTGATGTCGCCGTGCCAATCGTCGACGGCGCGCTGGTGGTCCGGCGGGACGCGGACGAGGCGGACATCCTCGTCGAGGAGGTCGCTCGCCCAGGCGGCGACCTCGTCGCCCTGGTCGATGCCGTCGCCTTCCCAGGTGTTGTGCACGTTCAGGCTCAGGCGCGGTCCGTCCGGACGCACATCCAGGGTATGGGTTTCGTGGTCCATGGCCGAGAGCGTCAGCTTCGCGCCGTCGCCGGCCAATTCCGGGCGGATCACCGAGAGCCGCGGGGTGCCGCGCTGGCTGCGGAACAGGCCGTCGGGGCGGACGAACATGAACGTGCGATCGTGCGCCACGCCGGTCGGCAGAATCTCCGCCTGCGCCAGCGGGCTGCCCGCGCAGCCTTTGATCGGATAGAGCCAGAGCTCGGAGACGGTAGCCACGAGATCAGCCTAACCGCGCCCACCTGGCATCGGTGGACGCGTAGCGTTGGCCGGGAACGGAATCGGCCGCCCTGAGGTGTGGATTCGGGGCGTGGGAATGCCCAGGGATCGGGAGGTGCCAAATGCTGAGTGTGTTCTCTTCGCCGGGCCATTACGTGCAGGGCCGGGACGCTACCGCGGCTCTCGGCGGTGAACTGGCGCGTCTCGGTATCGGCGGGCCGTTGTTGATCGTCGCGGGTCCCAGCGCGGTGCGGTTGCTCTCCGAGCAGTGGGATCGTTCGCTGACCGAGGCGAAGATCACTTACACGGTGCACCGGTTCGGCGGCGAATGCAGTCGCGGCGAGATCGCGCGGATCACCGCGGCCGTCCAGGAGCAGGGCAGCGCGGCGGTATTGGGCGCGGGCGGCGGGAAGGTGATCGACGCGGCGCGGGCGGTCGCCGCCGATCTGGAATTACCGATGATCAGCTGTCCCACCACCGCCTCCAGTGACGCGCCGTGCAGCGCGCTGTCGGTGATCTACACCGACGCGGGCGAATTCGAGGAGTACAAGCTGGTGGCGCGCAATCCCGCGCTGGTGCTGGTGGATATCTCGGCCGTGGTCCAAGCGCCCGCGCGGTTGCTCACCTCCGGCATGGGCGACGCACTGGCCACCTGGTTCGAAGCGCGCACCTGCGTCGCCGGGCACGTGCGGAACATGCGCGGCGGAGCCTCCACTCGCAGCGCCGTCGCGCTCGCCGAACTCTGTTATCGGACTCTGCTCGCCGACGGGGCCGACGCGTTGACCGCCGTCGAAACCCGCACGGTCACACCGGCGCTGGAACGCATCGTCGAAGCCAACACATTGCTGTCGGGTCTGGGCTTCGAATCATCCGGGCTGGCCGCGGCCCATGCGGTGCACAACGGGCTCACCGCGGCACCGCGAACCCATCCGTTTCTGCACGGCGAGAAGGTGGCCTTCGGCGTGCTCACCCAGCTGGTGCTGGAAGGCGCGCCTGCCGCGGAGATCTCCACCGTGCTCGCCTTCTGTGCGTCGGTCGGCTTGCCCGTCACCCTGGCCGCGCTGGGCCTGGATGACGCCGATCGAGACACCTTGTCCGCCATCGCGACCCGCGCTGTCGCGCCCGGCGAAACCATCCACAACGAGCCGTTCGAGGTGACCGCTCCGCTGGTGCTGGACGCCCTGCGCGCCGCCGACGCGCTGGGCCGGAAAACAAGTGACCTATAACACAGTGTGATTTCGGCGGGCCCGAGAGCCCCAGGCCCGACACCGAAACCTCACCTACTCGCAAGAGTGTCGTCACCGTGCGCCGGGAATCCTGTAAACGGGCCTTCGCTATTCTGGCGGTGGAACCCGAAGCCAATGGCGGGCAAACCCGCCGGGAGGGACCTCGGTCCGGTGCGCATCAGCAGAGTCGCGGAGCACCCGCGACCGAACCACGTGTTGTTCCATTTCAGCGACACTCATCTGATCGCCGGCGACGGCGAACTCTACGGCGCTGTCGACGCCGAACAACGCCTCCGCGAAGTCGTCGAGCAGGCGGCGGCCACGCATATCCGCCCGACCGCCCTCGTGTTCACCGGCGATCTCACCGACAAGGGCGAGCCCGCCGCCTACGACAAGCTGCGGGCGATCGTGGAACCGTTCGCGCGGCACGTCGGCGCGCCGATCGTGTGGGTGCAGGGCAATCACGACGACCGCGGCACTCTGCGCCGCAAGCTGCTGCACGAGCGCCCGTCGGCCGCCCCGCTGGACCGGGTGCACATGATCGACGGGTTGCGCGTCATCGCTCTGGACACCTCGGTGCCCGGTCACCACTACGGCGAGATCTCCGACGAGCAGCTGGCTTGGCTGCGCTCGGTGCTGTCCGAGCCCGCCCCCTTCGGCACCATCCTGGCCATGCACCATCCGCCGGTCCCGTGCGTGATGGATCTGGCGGTGACGGTGGAACTACGCGAGCAGCGCCGCCTCGCCGATGTGCTGGACGGTAGCGACGTGCGCGCGATCCTGGCCGGGCACCTGCATTACTCCACCTCCGCGACCTTCGCGGGCATCCCCGTGTCGGTCGCGTCGGCCACCTGCTACACCCAGGATCTCGGAGTGTCCGACGGTGGCCAGCGCGGCCGCGACGGGGCGCAGGCGTTCAACCTGGTGCACGTCTACCCGGAAACCATCGTCCACTCGGTCGTTCCGATCGAGAAGGGCAGCACCGTCGGCGCTCCGGCGACGCCGGAGCAGGCGGCGGCGCGGCTGGCCGAGGCGGGCATCGTCATCCCGCCCGCGGCCCGGATCCCGTTGTTCATGCGGCGCCCGCAGCCGGCTGAGCCTGAACCGGCCCACCCACTGGATCGGTTGTCATCGCCCGAGGAATCGGACGGCGAATCGGTGCACTGAGCCCCCGGCGTTCCCAGGGCGCCGGATCGGGGAAGTAATTCGCCAGGAATTCCGAAACACGCTGTGTCCGCTCGGCTTCGGAGATCTCGGGGAAGCTGCCGTCGTTGAGGCAGAAGAAGTCGACGTCGCGATCCCGTTCCAGCCCGTCGAGCAGTTCCAGGCCGCCACGGCTGGTGGTGTCCACATAGCGCACGCGCGCCATTTCCTGCGGCACCGCGCGCCCGGTGAGCAGCGCGTAGTAGTGGTACAGCGAGTTGGTGACGGAGATGTCGGTGGCGGCGCGGAACCGGCTGGTCCGGGTACGCGCGAAGTCGGCCTCGAACGTCGCCTCCATCTCGTGTAATACGCTGCGGCGCAACGGGACCGGGGTGTGTTCCAGATGCCGTGTGATGACATGACCGAACCGCTCGGCCAGCAGCGCGCGATTGCGCCGGGCCGCGTTCTCGAACCCGCTGCGGCGCTCATGGTTGCGGCCCGGACCGATCCGGGTGTCGGCCTCGATGAACCGGCTGATGCCCGCGGGGGTGAAGAACATCGACGGACGCACCGGCCGGGCGAAGAACATGTCGTCGTTGGAATACAGGAAGTGCTCGGACAAGCCGTCGATGTGCTGCAACTGGCATTCGACCGCATGTGAATTGAAGATCGGCAGCCCGCTGGTATCGCTGAAGTGGTCCAGCGCGCGTACCACGGTGACCTTGGGGTGGTCCGAAAGCCATTCCGGCACAGCGGAATCCGTCGCGATGAAGATACGCCGGATCCACGGCGCGTTCTTGTATACCGCGCGCAGCGCGTATTTCAGTTCATCGATCTGGCGGATGCGGGCGTCGGCATCGTCACCCTCGCCGACCACCACCTGGGCCAGCATGCCCGCCCGCCGCGCCCGGAACTCCGGGTCGGTGCCGTCCACCCAGGAGAACACGATGTCGATATCGAAGCCGACATCGGTCGGCTGCGGCGCGAACATACCGTCCAGCGTCGGCCACACCCGGTCGAACAGGCGCACCTGCGTGTAATCCACGTCGGCGAGGTCGAAGACGGCGCGGGTCAGCGCGTTGGGGCGCGGGCATTCGACGGTGTCGCCGTGGTACTCCCACAGTTCCAGCTCGACGTGGTGGGCCGGATCGTGGTCGCGGCCGATGCGGAAGACATTGTGGGCCAGTTCGATACAGGCGAAGCCGGCGGCCACGGCGTTCGCGGTCACCCGCCGCACCATGGCGTGATGCGCGGCGTCGGTGGCCAGGGCGAGCCGGTGCCCGCTGTCGCGGATCAGCAGGAACGGCACCTCGGCCGCCGCCAGTTCGGACCGCAGGTATGCCAGGTCCTCGATCATCGCCTCCGAAACCATCAGGTTTCCGGCCGTCAGCGCAGCTCCGGCCAGCATTCCCGGGTTTGCTCCCATATCCATCATCGGTGTAACTCCCTCCATACGTATCGATCGCCATGACTCCCCCCCGGGGCACCGCGCCGGAACATCGGACGACGGCCCTGCCGACACCGTGGTGTCGGTTCCGGGCGGTCGTGTCCGGCGCGGTCGAAGTCAGGGATGCGGAACAGTGCCGTAAGGCAGGAACGCATCATTGGGCCGGTATTTGGACGGCAGGTTGACCATGTCGTTCTCACCTCACTCGAGCACTGGACGCCGAGGCGTCATGGGCGTGTGCTGCTCCAGCGCACGGCAGGCGGCCGAGCGTGGCGGCAGCGCACGCAGGGCCGGACAATCATCGGCCGGCAAAAAAGAAGAATTCCTGGTGAACACAGGGTTGCTACAAATGATGCCCCCAGTTTGCCCGTCCGTCAATGTGCTGTCCCGGACACAACCCGCTCGTCCGGGAATAGGCAAGGCTTCCCTGGTCAGGGCACCTCGCCGAAAGATCAGGCAGACCAGCGAGCAAGGGCCGCAGCGCTTTAGACTGGCTGCAGTACGACCCCGAGCAACGATTTCGTGAGGTGACGAAGATGGCAGCAGGAGCGACTCCGGCGCAACGTCAAGAGCGCTCGACGGACGGGTCGGCCATGGAACACCCCGAGCTCGACGTCTTACCCGATTGGCCGAGAGACACCATCGCGGTGCTGGTGACCACCGATCCCGCACCGCACGCGATCCCCGTGTCCTGGCCGGTACGAGCCGGTGATCGCCGCATCCTGCTCAGTCTCAAGTTCGACCGCGGTTCGCTGGCGCGCCTGCGCGAGCGGCCCGATATCGCCCTGCTGATCCTGGGCGGCGGCAATGTGGCGCTGTGCGCGCGCGGCAAGGCGAAGGTGATCGCCGAGGAGATGCCGGGGGCGGCGGACTATGTGGCGGTCCAGCTCGACGTCGAGGTGATCGACGACCATCGCCAATCCGCTTTCGCTGTGGCCCAAGGGATTCAGCGCAACGTGCTGGACGAGAGCGAATTGACCGCCCTCGAGGGCCGGGTGGCCACCTTGCGTCAATGGGCGGACACTCGGAACTGAGCCGACAAACCGCGGGACAACGGTAATAATCAGGTGGAAGGCGGCGCGGATGCGCCGAATGGAAGGGGATCATGTCCGTCACACTCGCCAAAGGCGGCAATGTTTCACTGTCGAAGCAGGCGCCGAACCTCACCAACGTCGCGGTGGGTCTCGGCTGGGATGTGCGCACCACCACCGGGGCCGACTACGACCTCGATGCCAGCGCCCTCGCCACCGGACCGAATCTGAAGGTGTTGTCCGATCAGCACTTCATCTTCTACAACAATCTGAAAACGCCCGACGGCAGCATCGAACACACCGGCGACAACCTCACCGGTGAGGGCGAAGGCGACGACGAGGTGATCAACGTCAACCTCTCCGCGGTACCGCCGACGATCACCAACATCTTCTTCCCGGTCTCCATCCACGACGCCGAAGCTCGCGGTCAGTCGTTCGGCCAGATCCGCAACGCCTTCATTCGCGTCGTCGACCGCAGCAACGGCTCCGAACTGGCCCGCTACGACCTCTCGGAGGACGCGTCCACCGAGACGGCGATGGTCTTCGGCGAGCTCTACCGGCACGGCGGCGAATGGAAGTTCCGCGCCATCGGCCAGGGCTACGCCTCCGGCCTCGCCGGTATCGCCCGCGACTACGGCGTCAACGTCTGAGCTCAGTCCTCGTAGACCGGTGGACGGCGGTCCTTGCGGGCGCGCATGGCTTCGTCGAAGTTGTCGGTAGTGAGGCGGACGTAGATCTGCGCCATGCCCTCGTGCTGCATGTGTGACTCGAAGCTGCCCGCCTCCATCCCGCTCCACAGCATGCGCTTGGTGAGCTCGGTGCCGACGCGGCTGTAGCGCAGGATCTGCTCGGCGAGGTCGTAGCCGGTCTCCAGGAGTTCGTCGCCGGGGACCACCCGGGAGACCAGACCGATCCGCTCGGCTTCGGCGGCGTCGACATCACGTCCGGAGAGCATGATCTCGAAGGCGCGGGAGGAGCCGATGGCGCGGGGCAGCAGGTAGCTGAAACCGAGCTCGGCCGAGGTCAGGCCGTTGTTGATGCCCGCGGCGCGAAAGTAGGCGCGCTCGGCGGCGATTCGGATGTCCGCGCCGACGCTGAGGCAGAAGCCGCCGCCGATGGCCGCGCCGTTGACGGCCGCGATCACCGGCTGGTGCATGCGCCGCAGGGCCAGCATGACGTCGTTGAACAGGTCCATGGACCGGCGCGCGATGCTGGTGCGGGTCAGCCCGGCGACGCCCGGGATGGCGCCGGAGTGTTGCAGATCCGCCCCGGAGCAGAAGCCCTCCCCGGCCCCCGTCAATACGACCGCGCGCACGTCATTGTCCGCGGCGACCGCCTGCAGCGTCTCGCGCAGCGGCACCATCACGTCGAACGCCATGGCGTTCATCCGCTCCGGTCGATTGAGGGTGATCAGCGCGATCTGCGGGCGCGGTTTCTCGACAATCACGAACGACATGTGCACCTCCAGAACTGAAACCTGTTCTAGAACCTACGCGGGAGATCGCTCAGTGCGGGTGGATTCGCCGCCGACCCTGGGAATTCCACGGTCCCGCAGTGGGTTTCGCCCTGTGGCAGGTGTCGCTCGAAGGAGGAAACCCGGGCATGAAGTTTTCGGTCAGTTACAGCCCCACGCATTTCGGTGTCGATCCGGACCGGATCGTCGACCACGCGCGCCACGCCGAAGCGTGTGGATTCGAGGGCTTCTACCTCCCCGAACATCTGGTGCTGTGGCCGGGCGCGCAATTGCACGGTATGGACATCGCGCCGTCGCTGCCCTTCCTCGACCCGCTCGATACCCTCGCCTTCATCGCGGCGGCGACCGAGCGGATCCTGCTGGGCACCGGAGTGCTGTTGCTGCCGTATCGGCATCCCGTTGTGCTGGCCAAGCAGTTGGCCACCATCGATGTGCTGTCCAAGGGGCGGATGCGGTTGCTGACCGTCGGATTGGGCGTCCTGCCCAAGGAAGCGGAAGCCGCCGGCGTCGACTTCCGGGCCCGGGGCCGCCGTACCGACGAGGCCATCGACGTGCTGCGCCTGCTGTGGGCCGGTGGGGAGGAGGGTGTCTCCTTCCACGGCGAATTCTTCGACTTCGAGGACCTCGTACAGTTTCCGAAACCGTACGAGGCCACGACATTGCCGATCCACGTCGGCGGGTCGAGTAACGCGGCCGCCCGCCGGGTGGGTCTGCGCGGCGACGGCTACTTCGCGGGCGGCGCGCTGCTGCCGCAGGAACGCGGCGTGCAATGGGAGCTGGCGCGCGCTACCGCGAAAGCGGCCGGGCGCGACCCGGACACACTGGAATACACCCGTTGGAGTGGCATCGATCTGACCGACGAGCGACTCGAAGCGTTCGCCGCGCAGGGCGTCACGCGCATCGTCGTGAGCGCCACCTCGATGGACCCGGCCGAGCAGCGCGACGAACTCTCGCGGTTCGCCGCGCGCTTCCTGTCCTGACGTCGCTCGGCTGCCGAGCGCCGCGGAATCAGCTCGGGCTGGGCAGCGTTTCGCGGATCAGCTCGGGCCGGGCCGGTTGTTTGGCCTCGAGCAGCGAGAAGTAGCGGCGCAGCATGAGCACGGCGGTCGTGGCCAGGCCCGCGGTGAGGCCCCACCAGACGCCCGCCGATCCGAGGTGCAGCGGGTAGGCGAACAGCAGCGCGCTCGGCAGGCCCACCATCCAATAGCCGATCAGCGAGAGCCGGAACCCGGCGTTGGTCGCGCCGAGGCCGCGCAGCAGGCCGGTGCCGATGTTCTGGGCCGCGTCGAAGAACTGCAGGATGATGCCGATCAACAGCAGGGTGCGGGCGATATCCAGGGTGTGGGTGTCACCCGGCTCCAGGAACGGCCGCAGCACCAGATTCGGGATCAAGATGTAGGCGGCGCCGGTGACCGCCGCGACGACCGCCGCGTGCCGCAGCGCCAGCCAGGCGATGGCTTTCGCGTGCGGGTACTCCGCGCGCGCCACGGCCGTGCTCACCAGGATCGACGCACCGTGGGACAGGCCGATCGCCACCTGGAAGACGATGTAGATGATCTGGTAGACGACATTGTGCGCGGCCAGCGCGCCCGGACCGATACTGCCCATCACCAGTGCCAGCACCGAGAACATGCCCGCCTCGGAGCCGTAGGTCAGCGCGATCGGCGTGCCGAGCTTCAATTCGTCGCGGACCGTCGGCCAATGCACCGGCCACGGGCGGACCGCGAGGGTGTCGCCCAACTCGTCGTCGTAGCGCACCATCGCCCAGAAGACGCCGAAGGTGATCAGATAGACCAGCGAGGTGGCCACACCGACACCGGTGAGGCCGAGCGCGGGCAGTCCGGCCCACCCGTGGATGAAGACCAGGGCCAGAACGAGATTCAGGGCGACCGACCCGAGCGTCACCATCAAGAGCGCTTGCGGACGCTGCATCCCGACGGTGTACTGCCGCAGCACCTGGAACCACAGGCAGGGCAGCAGACCCGGCGCGAGCGCCACCATCAGCGGACGCGCATCGGCCAGAACGCCCGCATCCTGCCCGAGCCAGTGCAGCGACCAGCCGAGACCGATCAGCAGCACGCCGCCGAGAATGCCCGCGATGGTGGCGATCAGAAAACTGGACCGCACCACATCACGCACCGCGCGGTCGGCCGTGTGGCCGTTCTTACCCGCGGCGCTGACCTCGGCGGCGATCCGGTTGCCCGTGCCGGTGATCAACCCGACGCACATGGTGCGAATCTGGTTGAACAGCACCAGCGCCAACCCGCCGGCCGCGACCTGACGCACCCCGAGCGTGCCCATCAACGCGATGTTCGTCGTCGATACGGCGATCTGGGCCAGCTGGGTGAGCGCGATCGGCGTGGCCAGCGCGGTGAGGCGCTTGGAGTCGGCGCGGTACTGCGACAGCATCACCACGCCCCCTCCGCTCCGTACCCGCTGCTCCGACCGATCCTCATCGGGCATTCACCAGTTGATCGGTGCGGTGGGCGGGTGCGTAACGGTCCAGCAGTTCCAGCACCTCGCGTTCGGCGGCGGTGTCGAGCAGATCGCGCTCCTTCATCCAGTC
This sequence comes from Nocardia goodfellowii, assembly GCF_017875645.1. Taxonomy (NCBI): domain Bacteria; kingdom Bacillati; phylum Actinomycetota; class Actinomycetes; order Mycobacteriales; family Nocardiaceae; genus Nocardia; species Nocardia goodfellowii. Next base: position 2,294,514 of record NZ_JAGGMR010000001.1, read on the forward strand.
GTCGTCGAAGACTGTGTCCAGGTATTTCTCGCCGCCATCGCAGACGATGGTGACCACGGTCGAGCCGGGCGGGAACTCCGCCAGGCGGGTGAGCCCGGCGTGCACCGAACCGCCCGCGGAGCCGCCGATCATCAGGCCCAGCTTCGCTGCGACCGCCCGAGCGGTGGCGAAGGCGGCCACGTCCGACACCTTGACGCCCTCGTCCAGCAGCGAATAGTCGACGGCGGTACCGATGGTCGCGCCCGGCGGCGTGCCGGTGCCCGACTGCCAGTACGGCCCGCCCGGTCCACCGAACGCGATCGAGCCGACCGGTTCCACACCGATCACATGCGGGGTGCAGCCGAGCTGACGTAACCGGGTCGCGGTGCCGAACAGCGAACCGCCGGTGCCCACCGCGGAGAGCAGGATGTCGACCCGCGGCACGTCTGCCAGCAATTCCTCGGCCACGGGGTAGTAGCCGACCGCGTTGGCGTCATTGTTGTGCTGTTCGGTGAAATAGGCGTCCGGCAGCCCGGCCGCCATCGCCTCGGCCAGGTCTTCCCGGGCCGAGGTGGCCAGGTTGTCATCACCCTCGTCGGCGACGAACACCAGTTCCGCACCCATCGCTCGCATCGCTCGCAACTTGTCCTTACACGCGTGATGATCGACCACTGCGGTAAAGCGATACCCACGTTCGGCAGCAACTACCGCAAGGCCGAGCCCGGTGTTCCCGGACGTCGACTCGATGATATGCCCGCCATCGGGCAGCAAACCGCGCCGCTCGGCATCGTCGACCATGGCGCGCGCCATCCGGATCTTGGCCGCGCCCGTCGGATTGAACTGCTCCAGTTTCAGCAGCAGCCGGGTGCCGGTGTCGGTACGGGCCAGTTCGAACAGCGGGGTGCGGCCGATCAGATCCGTCACGCGCGTGACGAGCGGCATGGGTGTCTCCTCATCAAGGGTCTGCGGGTGGTGCGGTGGAACCGGGGTAACTAGGAGTCGAACGTCCAGCGGACGCGCTCGCCGGGCGCGTCGTGCAGCACGATCTTCGGTGGAATCGGCAGGTCGTGGAAAGCGGATTCGTTCGAATCCATTTGGTAACCGGCGGTATTCGGGTAAATGAGCAGGTCGCCCACCTCGGCGTGCCGGGGCAGCGGGATACGCCGCCAGCTGAGCATGTCGGATTCGAGGCAGGTGGCTGCGCCGACGGCGGCCGGTGTCGGGGTGCCCGGCCGGTGTGGCCACAGCACCGGATCCGGCAGGAACTCGCTGTCGAACCACTGCTCGGACAGGCTGAGGCTGGTTCCGTCCACGGTCAGCACTTGGTACGGCCGGCCGTGCGCGAACCGGGTCTTGCCGCCCTGCACGCGGAACACGGTGCTGCCCGCATTGTCCAGCAGTGCCCGGCCCGGTTCGATGGCCAGCCGGATATCGTTGTCGCGCAACCGCTCTCCCAAACGACGCTGCTCCAGCACCGCCGACAGCATGGCGGGTCCCGGTGCCGGGAAATGGTACGGATAGAACGAGTCGAAGTTCTTACCGGCGTGGAACCACTCGCTGTTCACGCCCGCCGTGAATTCGGTCCAGGCCTGCTCGGGTACGTAATCCACGCCGAATCCACCACCGATCGAGATGGTGGTGACCGGGTGGCCGAGTTTCCGTGCCGCGAGGCAGTGATCGATGAGCTCCTCGGCCTGTCCGGCCCGGGCGGCAGCGTCATACCCCGAGAGGTGAAAACTGAAGCCCTCCAACTGAATCGGCTCCAGCCCGGCCGGCCCCGCCGCACCGATCACCGACATCGCCGCGCCGATCTCGCTATCGGACAGTCCGAACCGGCTCGCCGAACCAGCCGGCAGCACCCGCAGCAGCACCCGCGCCGGCGTCGCCGCCGAGGCGATCCGTTCCAACCGCCGCAACTCGTCCAACGCGTCCAGCGCGATCAACGCCCCGTGCCGCACCGCCAGCCACAGCAGATCATCCGACTTGGCCGGCCCGGTCACCATGAGCTCATTGCCCCGCACACCCTGCGCCAGCGCGGCAGTCAACTCCCCGACACTGGAAACATCGACGCCGGTGCCGTTTTCGGCACAGGCCCGCGCGACACAACCGGCCTTGTTCGCCTTCTTGCCGTAGTAGATCGCGCCGTCGACACCCGCGTCCACGAAGACATCACGGAAACCCTGGATATTGCGCGCGACCCGCTGCGGATACATCAGATGAAACGGACCACCTACCGCAAAGGCGATGTCCTCCAGCAGGTGCTGGTCATCTAGGACCCGCTGCTCCCACTCGTCACGATGAGCGGGCAGGGGGAGAGCGACGGTGTCCACCGAAATAGTTTCCGAGGCAGTCGCTTCCGAATCGATCGACGCGGACGGTTCCGTATCCGTAGCCTCGTCGGAACAGGCGACCTCGGAGGAGGCATCGGCGAAAGGAACCGCGGGCGCTTCGGTCTTGTCCAGATCCGGGCGGGGTTTCCGATCCCACCTGGCGCGCTGCGCCGGGGGTTCGGCTGAGGCGCGCATCGATGAAACAGGCTGTGCGGCAGCCGCTTCTCGGCGCAGGGGGTCGACCGCAGGTTCCGGAACTGATTTCTGTGGGGCGACATCTTTGACTGCGCCGGTGCGGCGGATGTCGTCCAGGAAGGGACCGGCCAGGGGTGAGTCGCCCTGGGTGCTGGTGTCGACGGAGGTCTTCGTGTCGGCCGTGGCCTGGGTGTCGGTGTCGAGGGGGCTCTTGCTGTCGGCCGTGACGTGAGTGTTGGTGACGATTGAGTTTTTCTGCGCACCCGTGACCTGGGTTTCGGCATCGACCGGTGCGTCGTCCCCGCCCTTAGTCTCGCTCGCGAGGTTGGTGTCGGTGTCGACGGGAGCGGCGTCTTCGGTGTTGTCCGGGGTTTTGGTGTCGAGAGCGGTCCCGGGGTGGCTCGCGAACTGGGTCTCGGCGTTGACGGGCGACTCGCTCGGGCCTCCGACCTGTGCCTCGGCGTCCGCGGGTGTCCTGTCCCCGGCCTGGGCCTCTACTTCGCCCTCGCCCTCGGAGTGGTCGGCGTCGATCGGGTCCTCTTCGACCGAATTGCGAACAGCTGCCGCGATATCGTCCGGCATGGTCGAGTGCTGCACTGCCGGGTCAGCGTCAACGTCACTCGGAATCAGTGTTTGCGAAACCGATTCGCCAGCCGTCCCATCCATTTCGAGTTCGGCCGGTGTGATGTCATCGATGCACGGCTCACCCTCGTTCTCGATGTCTGTATCAGTTGCGAGATCATGCGTGACTTCGCCGCTGCGGAACTCGTTCAGCGGATCATCGGCAGACCCGCCGAACACCGCGGCGGTAGGCGCGTTGGTCGTCGTGCCGAGTGATTCGGTGGTGGTTGTGTCGGTCCCGACCACAGTTGTGCCGGTTGCTGATTCGGTGGGAGTCGCCTCGTTCTGGACTCCGGTCGAGTCGAGGGTCGCCGACTCGACAGTTTCCGAGGTGCCGGAGCCGAGCTCGATCGACTCGGAAGCGGTCACCTCCTCCGATCGTGCATCGATGACTGCGAGTTCGTCGGAGAACATTTCAGGAAAGTCAGCTTCAGCTGCGAGTTCGGGCGTGGTTCCGCCCGTTGAGAATTCATCCAGCGGATCGTCGGCGGGAGCGTCGACCAACTCGGTCGATTCGGCAGCGGCCACCGCGCTCGGACGCGCATCGAGTTCGCCGTAGATCTCTTCGGGGAAGCCCGCATCAGCAATGAGATCGACTTCGCTCGAGCGGAATTCGTTCAGCGGATCGTCGGCTGGGGCCACATCGACCAACTCGGCTTCGCTATCGTCCCCTGGTGTGTGGGTTGCGGCTTCGGTGTCGTCCGCTGTGGTGCTTGCCAGTTCCGCGATAGTCGCCTCGACCTCGCACGCTGCCGGGTTACCGGCCGCCAACGCTTCCGCTGTGCCGGAACCGGACTCGATCGATTCAAGGGCCGTCGCCGCGCAGCGCTGCGTATCGGTAACCGTCAGTTCGTCGGCGACTGTCTCGGGGGTGCCCGCTTCAGTTGTGGTTGACGGCGTGCGCTTTCGGGACTTCGACTTCTTACGCCCGGGGCGAGCGCCGCCGGGGCCGGGGTGGGCATCGACGGGCTTGCTGTCGGCCGTGGTCGGTTCGGTGGCGACGCGGGGGTCGGGTTCGGGGTTGGGGACGTGGGGGTCTGGGGGGTCGGGGATGCGGGGGTTCTGGTCCGGGGGGCTCGGATCGCGTGGATCGGGGTCCGGGGATCGGGGGTCGGGGTCCGCGGGGCCGTCGGGGGCCGGGCCGGGGATCCGCGGGTCGTGGTCGGCCTTCGCGGGGGCGTCGGATTCCACGTCGAACAGCGCCAGATTGTCGGTATCGAACAGGCCTATGGTCAGTTCGGCGGTGGAGTCTAATCCCACAGGGGCACCTCCGTGCCGCGTCCTTCGGCGATCGCACGCTCGGCGAGGGCGTGCGCGACAGCGATATCGGTGAGCACGAGTCCAGAGTTGTAGACGAAGATCTTCTCTTCGTCGCTGCGGCGCGCCACGGCGCGGCGGGACAATATTTGCGGCAGTTCCGCGTCCACCGTCCGCAGCCGCCCGTCCGGCCCGGCCATGTCGGTGCCGGTCAGCTGCATTTGCTCGGCGCTGGTGGCGACGACGCGGTCGGCCTCGATCAGGGTGGACGGGGCCAGCCCGTACCCGACGAGGACCACGGTGGAACCCGGCGCCACGTCAGCGGCTTCGAGCGCGACCTCGGTGCCGGGGCCCGCGGTCGCGAGCACCACGTCGGCGTGCGCGGCGGCCGCGCGCGCGTCGGTCACGGTTTCCAGCAGGGCGTGCGGATGGTGTTCGGCCAGTTGGCGGTGCACCGCGTCGATGCCCTCCGGATGTGTGCCGTACAGCATCAACTTGCGCAGCCCGGGGTTCGCGGCGAGCAGATGCGGCAGGGCGTTGCGGCCCTGGGTGCCGGTGCCGATGAGCAGCACGCTCTCCGCGCCGCGGCGCATGGTCTCGCGCACCAGCAGCGCCGACACGGCCGGGGTGCGCAGCGCGCCGACGCGGGCGCAGTCCATCATCGCGATCGGCGCACCGGTGGTGTCGTCGTAAAGGGTGATGGTGGTGTAGTAGCGCTTGGTGCTGCGGTCGTGGCCGGGGTCGAACTTGTAGGAGGTCTTCATCGCCACGACGCGGCGGCGGCCGTCCCGGCCGAGCATCGCGTAGGCCACCGACCAGCCGTCCGGATTCGCCACGCTGAGTTTGCGTGGATTGTCCGAAAGTCCCTCGGCAAAGGCCAGATACGCGTCCTCCACCGCGCGCACGACATCGGCGGGCGTGATCGGTACGTCGGCCAGATCGGTTCGGCTCAGTACGCGCAATGGCGTCGCTCGATCACGAGTGTTCAACGGATCCTCGATCATCTCGGTCCCAACCTGCTCCCGCCACCGCATCCGCTCGCGCCGACTCCGCCGGCCGCGCACCACCAGCGAACGGGGCGACAATTCGCTGGCCGTACCCATTCTCGTCGGCTTCCGCGGCCCGGCGCCGCCGTTCGGGCAGGCGGATGTTGACGCGCTTGAGCCACCGGTCGGTGCCGTCGTACCGCGCGGTGAAGGGCACCCGGCCGTGCACGGCGACGTCGTTGTCCACCAGCAGCAACTCGCCGGGGTGCAGTGCGGCGGTGACGCAGACCCGTTCCAGTTCGGCCGTCAGATGCGCGTAGGCCGCGCGGAACTCCGGCCCGGCGTCATCGAGCGGAGTGTAAGCGGGGTCGTAGCGAAGGGTGAGATCCGCTGTGCCGTCCAGGGTTTCGGACCAAATGGTGGGCAGGGGCGGCGCGGTGTGCCGCTCGTGTCCGGTGCCGTAGGAGACGTCCGGCAGGATCGGCAGCGTGGGCGTCCGGAGCAGCCGGTGCTCGTCCGCGCTGAGTACGACCCGCCGCACCGAGGACACCGTGGTGCCGACCAGATCGGGGTTGCGCAGGCAGCCCAGCATCAGCAGGTTCGCGCGCTGCGGATGGAACGCGTCCTCGGTGTGCGGGGACAGCAGCGCCTTGCTGCTCGCGCCGGACTGCTCGTCTTCGTGCCCCGGCGTGGGCAGGATGTTGTTCACCAGCCGCCCGTCCTGCTGGCCCTGCCAACCGAAAGGCTCACCGGCGCAACGCGCCAGCAGCAACATGACGATGTCCAGTTCGCTCCAGCGCACCGCCTCGCGCCAGCTGTGCGGCGTCGGCCCGAGTTCGTCGTCGGACAGCGGCAGACTGCTGACGATGGTGGCGCCCGCGCTAGTGGCGGGTGCGCGCATGGCTTCGCGCACGGTGCCGGGCAATTCGGTGGACCAGCGATCGATATGTCCGGCGAGCGCCGGGTTGGTCAGCGCCCGGCCGACTCCGCCGGGCTGCGCGGCCAATGTGGTGCAGATCTCACGGGCGAGCGCACGCACCGCCTGGCCGTCCGCCGACGGGAGCTCGCGTCGTTCGATGTCCTGTGGGTGAAGCGTTTTACGTTCGGAGAGAACGCTTTTCACCGGGAGGTCCCTTCTTCGCATTAGTCGAAAAGCGGGTTAAGACGTGTCGCACTGCGAAGCTAGTACCTCGCGCCGCCTTAAGCAAGGCTTACCTAAGCGAGTCGGGAAAAATAGCGAAGTCGCATGAAATCGTAGGGGTCGCGTAGCTATCGGTCCAACGCAGTGCCGCGTGTCGAGGGTGGAAATCCGTTGAGCAGGGACGATGCCGGTCCCCGCGGGTGTTCAGGAGTCTTGGCACCGGCGGACGGACAGCTTTGCGCTAACCGAGTAGCTCGCGGGTTGCGCTGTGTGCCGGTTCGGCGAGAATCGATGCGGCGAAGCCGGATTCGACGATCCGGCCCTGATCCAGCACGATGACACCGGCGCAGTGCCCCGCCACCAGTCTCATGTCGTGGGTGATCACCAGCAGGGCGGTGCCGCGCGCGGCGCGGATGCGATCCAGCAGGCGCATGATCGACGACGCGGTCGCGTGATCGAGCGCGGAGGTGATCTCGTCGCAGACGAGCACGGCGGGTTCGGCCGCCAAGGCGCGCGCCAGCGCGACCCGCTGGCGCTGCCCGCCGGATAGTTGATGCGGATAGCGGCGCGCCAATTCCGGTGCGAGGTCGACGGATTCGAGTAGATCGGTGATCCGTTGCGGCACAGCGCTTTTCGATACGCCACCGATGCGGCGCAGCGGGCGCGCCAGGGTTTGGGCGACGGTTCGGCGCGGATTCAGCGCGGACAGCGGATTCTGGGTCACCAGCTGGATTCCGTTCCCCGCGTAACGGATTCGGCGGCCGCGGCCGAGGCGCACGGGCCTACCGCCGAGCTCCAGCGATCCGGTCGCGGTGCGATGCAGCCCCGCGATCACCCGCGCCAGGGTGGTCTTCCCGGCCCCGGACGCGCCTACCACCGCCAGCGCCGAGCCCGCGCCCAGTTCGAAGTCGACCGCCGACAGGACGGGTCGCCCACAGATCTCCGCGGTGATGTTGCTAGCGCGTAGCACGGCTTTTTGTCGGTCCGCACCATTACGATCTGCCGCATGAAAGCCATTGGGACCTTCTCCGTCGCCGCCTTCGTCCCGACCGACGTCGTGCCCGACCCACCGATCAGCACCGCGCTTCCGGTCGGCATCGCCACGATGGAGAAGCAGTTCGCCGGCGAACTCACCGGCCGCTCGGCGACTTTGTTCACCTCCGCCTTCGATATGTCCACCGGTGCGGGCACCTACCTCGCGATGGAATCCTTCGAGGGCACCCTCGACGGCCGCACCGGCAGCTTCAACTTCGTCCACTCGGCGACCACCGGCGGCACCGATCGCACGAACGAGTTCTTCCTCATCGTCCCCAACAGCGGCACCGGTGAGCTCACCGGCATCACCGGCACCGGCGGGTTGAGCGTCGATGCCGAAGGCGGGCACCACATCTGGTTCGACTACGAACTTCCCGGCGCGTAGCTCCTCCGGTAGCGGCGTGCCGAGCTCGAGGATGCTGTCGGCGACGGCGTGAATGGTGGCGGTGTCGTGCCCGGACAGCAGCACCGCGATGCCGCGTTCGGTCGCGACGCGCCGCAACAACTCGGCGATTTCGGTGCGCAGGGTGCCGTGCAGTCCGGCGAGCGGTTCATCGAGGACGAGGATTTCGGTGCGCCGCACCAGCGCACGGGCCAGGGCGACGCGGCGCTGCTGCCCGCCCGAGAGTTCTGCCGGATACCGGCGCAGATGTTCGGCGGAAAGCCCGACCAGCGCCAATGTTTCGAGCAGCGCGGTGTCGGCGGGATCGTCCGCGACCTCGGCCAGCAACTTGCGGACCCGCATGAGGGGATTGAGCGACGAACCGGGATCCTGGCCGACATAGGCGATGTGACGGTGGCGGAATCGTTGCAGCGCAGCAGGATCCAGCGCGAACACATCCTGATCGGCTACCGTCACCGACCCGGTCGAGCGAGCCGCACCCGCCGGTAGGTGGCCGAGCAGAGCGCGCATCAGCGTGGTCTTGCCCGATCCCGAGGGACCGGTCAGCGCGGTGACTGTGCCCGGCCTGATGCGAAAGCTGATGGGCCCGAACAGCTCCTGGCCGTTATGACCGCGCACAGCCAACGCCTCGACGACCACAACCGCGTCATCCGGCGGGAACTCCGTCGTGTCGTTCGACTGCGGCTGTCCCGTTCCGGCGCTTCGGCGTTCCGGACAGGCGGGGGAGCGCGCATCGCCGTCTACGGTCGTTTCGGGATAACCGATGGAACCCGCTTCGGTACCGGCATCGACCTGTTCCGCCGAACCCGCTGGATCAAGGGGATGCGCCGAGCCGAATCGTGATGTCAGCGCCGCGGCATCGGCCGAGTCCACACTCGGCCCGGATCGACCTTCCGCGCGGCCGAATCCGTCGACCGCGAGGTTCACGCTGACGGCGACGATCGCGATCGCGAGGCTTGGTGCGAGCACGGACCACGGGTTGAGTAGCAGCCCGGAGGTGTTCTCGCGCACCATGACCGCCCAGTTCGCGGCGCCCAGACTGGTCGGCAACTGCAGGAACGACGCGGTGCTGACCATGTAGACGCCGACGACGAAACGCAGGCCGAGCTGGGAGGCGAGTACCTGGCGCAGGTTCGGGACGACTTCGCGAAAAACCAGGTGCGGCAGCCGTTCACCGCCGGCCTCGGCGCTTTCGACGTAGCCGCTGGCCGCGATTCCCGCTGCCGCTGCCGCGAAGACCCGGGCGCAGTAGGGCGCCCCGAACAGCAGCGCGACCACGACCAGTCCGTAGGTGCCCGCGTCCGGCCAGGAGGTCAGCACGAGCAGGATGCCGAGCACGGCGGGCATCAGCATCGCGAAATCGGTCGCGCTCTCGATGAGAACGCCGACCCGCGGGCGCAGCGCCGCGACCGTACCCAGTACACACGCCACCGCGGTCACGAGAATGGCGATCGCCGCGGCCACGATCAGCAGACCCCAACCGCCATAAAGTAATTGGCTGAACACGTCGCGGCCCAGGCGATCGGTTCCCAGCCAGGCATCGGCACTCGGCCGGCCGAACGGAATGCCGATCGCTTGCTCCGCCGGGCGCGGCGCCAGCGACGGCCCCAGCGCGGCGGCCACGATGACGAGCAGCGCGGGCAGGATGGTCAGGAGCGGGGCGAGGCGCGCCCGCCAGTGCGACAGTCTCATCCGCGCCCCCGCAGCGACCAGGCGCGGATGCCGTCGGCGACCGCGAGCATCACCATGATGGCCACACCGGACAGGGCGACGACGGCGGCGACGACCGAGGTATCCCGGTCGGCGACCGAACCGGCCAGCACGGCACCGAGTCCCGGATAATTGAAGATGGTCTCGACCACCAGCGAGCCGCCGAGCACCATGCCGACGGTGGTGGCGAAGCTGGCCACGATGGTGGGCGCCGCGAACGGAAGAACGTGGCGAACCAGCAGCACCCGAGTCGAAAGGCCGTCCAGGACAGCGCTGTCGACGTGTGGCGCCTGCGCCGCGTCGGCGAGTGCGGCGCGCACCACCCGCGTGTTCCAGCCGATCTGCGGGATGGCCAGCGCGAGTACCGGCAGCACCAGCATGTCCGCGCTGACCGGGAACCCGGAGCGGTCGGTGATGGTGACGGCGGGCAGCCAGCCGGTGGCCAACGCGAACACCATGATCAGTAGCGTCGCGAGGACGAATTCCGGCACCGCCGCCGCAACCGTGGTCGCTGGCTGCAGGATTCGGGTCAGCGCGGTCCGCGATCGGGCGGCCCAACCGGCCGAGTTGTTCCGCTCCGGAGCGCCGGTCCTGGCACTGCCGCCCACAGTGACGCGCTCGGGTCTCGAGCCCGCTCCCAGTGGCGGTGTGGCGGCGGCCCACCATGCCCCGACGAGCAGTGAAACCACCACCGTCACCACGAGCGCGAGCCCACCGAGCAGCAGCGTCGGCGGAAACTTGTCCGCGAGCAGCTCATTGATGGAGCGGCCCCGCGCCGTGCGACCGAAGTCGCCGGTCAGCACGCCCGTCATCCAGTCGAAGAATCGCACGACCAGCGGCCGGTCCAGGCCGAGTTCGTGTTCCTTGGCCGCGACCTGCTGCGCCGACGCCTCGCGGCCGAGGACCGCGCGGCCGGTTCCACCCGGCAGCAGATCCACGGCCACGAAAACCGTTGCCAGCAGCGCGATCAGCAGGCCGACGCGCCGGAACACCAGTCGTGCGAAGGACTTCACTCCAGCCAGGCCCGTTCCAGCTGCACGCGGGCGAAGCCGCCGAGCGTGGGCAGGTCACGCACCTTGGCGGAGGCGATGTCGATGCCGTCGGCCATGCCCCACACCAGATAGCCGCCGCGGTCGTGCTGGATCCGCTGCAGCGTCTTGCAGGCCGCCACGTATTCCGCGTCATCACGCGCCGCGAGGGCTTTCGCGGTGGCCGCGTCGAATTCCGGGTCCTTGAAGGCGGTTTCGTTGCGGTTGGACCGGCTCGACAGCAGTTTGTCGGCGTAGAACAGGGTGGAGTCGTTGGTGCCCCAGGACACCGTGTAGAACGGCGCGTTCAACCAGGTCTGGTCGTAGAAGGCGTTGGACTCCTGCGTGACGATCTCGAGCTTGATCCCGATCTCGGTGAGCTGGGTGGCGAGCACCCGGGCGGACTCCACCTCGCCGGGCGCTTCGGCTTTGGTGACCAGCGGATAGGTCTTGCCGGTATCGAAGTTCGCCTCGCGCAGCAGGGTTTTCGCCCGTTCCACCTCGCGGACCCGCTGCGGGATCGAGGTGTCGTAGTTCGGGTCGGCGGTGCCGAGAATGTCGTTAGCGACGGTGCCGTATCCCGAATGCACCTGGTCCACCAGGGCTTTCCGGTCGACGCCGAGCCGGATCGCGGTGCGCACCCGGGCATCGGCGAACGGTCCGTCCGAGGTCCGCATCGCCACACCCAGCATGGTGTCGTTCGAGCGCCGCACGACCTGCAGATCGCCCCGCCCCTCGGCGGTCCGGCCGGCGATCGCGCCCACGTTGGAAGCCAGATCGATCTGTCCGCCGAGCACCGCGTTGCCCAGCGCCGTGGCGCTTTCGAACATGGTCACCTCGATGGCGTCCAGCAGCGGCGCGGGCCCGTGCCAGCGCTCGTTGCGCACCAGCCGCGCGTTGCCGCCCTGGTAGGACTCCAGCCGGAACGGTCCGGTACCGACAGCCTTGGTGAAATCGGTGGTGCCCGCCTTCACGGTGAAGGTCATCAACCGGACCAGCAGCGGCAGTTGGGAATTGGGTTCCGGCACGGTCAGGACGATCCGGTTGGGCCCGTCCGCGTTGATGTCTTCGGCGGCGACCGGCATCTTCGACGCCCCGCCGACCGTGCGCAGCCTGCGCAGCGACCACACCACATCCTCGGAGGTGACCGGCGTCCCGTCGTGGAAGGTCGCGCCCTCGGCGAGGGTGAAGGTCCACCGCTTGCGTTCGGCGTCGGACTCCCACTTGCTCGCCAGCCGCGGCGCCACGTTCGGGTCCGCGCCGGGCACGGTCAACGCGTCGTAAACCAGTGCGGTGATGAGGAAGTCGCTGTCGTTGCTGAGATTGGCGTGCGGGTCGCGTTCGATCCGCGCCGCGGTGCCCACCGCGCCGACCCGGAGCGTCCCGCCGCGCGCCGGCCCGCTGGACTTCTCGCCGTCCGAGCACGCGGCCAGCAGCAGTAGCGCTCCGACTCCTACGCCGCCTCGTAGCAGCTGTCGCCGATTCCAATCCATGCCGGTGCCTTCCTCGATAACCGCGTGCCCCGCCGGAACACGCCGACGGCCAGGCCAGGCTAGCCTAATTCGCCTGGCGGCTCGCCGGATATCGGCTCCCCGCACAGTCGCCCGGCGCGCACACCACCAAACGGCCGCCGTCGCAGGTATTTCGAACGCGCCGCGCGGACCTGCGACGACGCGCCGGACGACGATCGCCACCGGCCCTCGTTTGCGTTGTTCGTCGCAATCCGGGGGAGCACTCCGAAACACCTGGATGATGGAGGAGTGCTCCCGAAAATGACCGGCGTTGTGGCCGCTGCGATGGTGACCCTGGTTCTCGCCGGATGCGGGGGCGCGGGCACGCTGACACCGATCCCCGAGGGGATACCGCCCGGGCCGGGCCTGCCCGTGCCCGCGATCGATCTCGATGCGCCCGGCCGTTCCGCCGCACAACTGACGGACTGGGCCGACGGGCAGAGCGGCCTCGGCATTCCGGATGTCGCCCTGTCGGCCTACGGGTACGCCGCGGCGGTCATGGCCAGATCCCGGCCGGATTGCGGCATCGCCTGGACGACTCTCGCCGGGATCGCCAGCGTGGAGAGCAAACACGGCACCCACGGCAGGTCGGAGCCCGGCGCCGACGGCGCCGTACGCCCGCCGATCATCGGGATACCGCTGGACGGTGCGCCGGGCGTCGCCGAAATCAGGGATACCGACGGCGGCAAGCTCGACGGCGACACGGTGTACGACCGCGCCGTCGGCCCACTGCAATTCATCCCGGAGACGTGGCGGCGCTGGGGCGTAGACGCCAACGGCGACGGTTTCGCCGATCCGCACAGCATCGACGACGCGGCGCTCACCGCGGCGCGATACCTGTGCGCGAGCGGCGGCGATCTCACCTCCGAAGTCGGTTGGCATCGCGCGCTTCTGACCTACAACCAGTCCAATCAGTACATGCGCACCGTGCGCGACCGCGCCGCCGCCTATAGCGTCGGCCGGCGGGTGTGAGGTGCGCGCCCCGACAGTTCCAGGGACTTTTTGAGTGTGTGCCAAGGGTCGGGCCGCACAGCACTGCGCTAGGCTCGGCTCCGCACGGCCCCATCCGTCATCTGCCGTGCCAGCAGCCGAAGGAGTGTCGTTTTCGTGGCAATCATCGAACAGGTCGGAGCTCGCGAGATCCTGGATTCGCGCGGAAACCCCACTGTCGAGGTGGAAATCGCCCTCGACGACGGCACCCTGACCCGCGCGGCCGTTCCGTCGGGCGCCTCTACCGGTGAGCACGAAGCGGTCGAGCTGCGCGACGGTGGCGATCGCTACCTGGGCAAGGGTGTGCAGAAAGCCGTGGAGGGCGTGCTCGACGAGATCGCGCCGGCCATCATCGGCCTGGACGCGGTCGAGCAGCGCACCGTCGATCAGGTGCTGCTCGATCTGGACGGCACCCCCGACAAGTCCCGGCTCGGCGCGAACGCGCTGCTCGGCGCCTCGCTCGCCGTGGCCCGCGCCGCCGCCGAATCCTCGGGCCTGGAACTGTTCCGCTACCTCGGCGGCCCGAACGCGCACGTGCTGCCGGTCCCGATGATGAACATCCTCAACGGTGGCGCGCACGCCGACACCAGCGTGGACGTGCAGGAATTCATGATCGCCCCGATCGGCGCCCCGACTTTCAAGGAGTCGCTGCGCTGGGGTGCGGAGATCTACCACTCGCTGAAGTCGGTGCTCAAGGCCCAGGGCCTGGCCACCGGCCTGGGTGACGAGGGCGGCTTCGCGCCCGATGTCGCGGGCACCCGCGCCGCGCTGGACCTGATCGCCGTCGCCATCGACAAGGCGGGCTACAAGCTCGGCACCGACGTGGCGCTCGCGCTGGACGTCGCCGCCACCGAGTTCTACACCGCCGGTAGCGGTTACAAGTTCGAGGGCAGCGTGCGCAGCGCCGCCGAGATGAACGAGTTCTACACCGAACTGCTCTCGGCGTACCCGATCGTGTCCATCGAGGATCCGCTGTCGGAGGACGACTGGGACGGCTGGGTCGCGCTCACCGACGCCATCGGCGACAAGGTGCAGCTGGTCGGCGACGACCTGTTCGTCACCAATCCGGAGCGCCTGGAAGAGGGCATCGCCAAGGGCGCGGCCAACGCGCTGCTGGTGAAGGTCAACCAGATCGGCACCCTGACCGAAACTCTGGACGCCGTAGAGCTGGCGCACCGCAACGGCTACAAGACGATGATGTCGCACCGGTCCGGCGAGACCGAGGACACCACCATCGCCGATCTCGCCGTCGCGGTGGGCTCGGGCCAGATCAAGACCGGCGCCACGGCTCGCTCCGAGCGCGTCGCCAAGTACAACCAGCTGCTGCGGATCGAGGACGCGCTGGGCGATTCGGCGCGCTACGCCGGCGATGTCGCGTTCCCGCGGTTCGTGTTCGAGGGTTAAGCACTAGGAGCAGATCATGGCGGAGCGACGTGCGCGCGGCACCGGGTCAGGCCGACCGAAAAAGGCCCCGGACCGCCGCACGTCGCGTGCTGCCAGGTCCCGGCCGCGAGCGGGTTCGGATACCGAGACCGCCGCGCGGCCCGCGGCCGTCAAACGCGCGCGGCGACGGGTGGATTCGTCGCCGACAGTGCGAAAGACCGGCCCGCGCAAGACCTCTCGTAGCGACAAGCACGAACGCACCATTCTCGGGCTGCCCACCGGTAAGGCGGTCATCCTGGCGGTGGTGGTGTGCGCGCTCGCGCTGACCCTCGCGGTCCCGATGCGCACCTATTTCTCCCAGCGGGCCGAGGCCGCGGAACTCGCCCAGCAGCGGCGCGATCTGGAGGCCGATCTGGATCGGTTGCGCGATCGCCGTGCCCAGCAACAGGACCAGCGCTACATCATCTCCGAGGCGCGCAACCGGTTGCGCCTGGTCATGCCGGGGGAGACGCCCTACATCGTGCAGGTGCCGGGCATCGAGGCGCCCGCTCCGCCGCCCGCGCCGACCAAATCCAAGACACCCGATCCCTGGTACACCGAACTCTGGGAGACCATTTCCCAGCCGCCGGCTCCCGCGACGGAGCCGGCACCGGCGCCCGCCCCGCCGGCGGCCGATCCGGAAGGACCCAGATGACCGAGCGAAGCGAGGGAACTATCAACACAGCACCTCCGGTCACCGCGCAGCCGAGCGCCGGCGAGGCGCAGCGGTGACCGCACCGACCGAACGCGATCTGGAAATCATCGCCGGCCAGCTGGGCCGGGAACCGCGCGGCGTGCTGGCCGTCGCCTACCGCACCCCGGACGGGCTGCCCGCGGTGGTGAAGACCGCGCCGCGGCTGCCGGACGGCACTCCCTTCCCGACGCTGTACTACCTGACGGATCCGCGGCTGACCGCCGAGGCGAGCCGGCAGGAGTCCGCCGGTGTGATGCGCGAGATGACCGAACGGCTGGCGCGCGATCCGGAACTGGCCGCGGCCTACCGGCGTGCGCACGAGAGCTACCTGGCCGAGCGGAACGAGATCGAGTCGCTCGGTACGGACTTCACCGGCGGCGGCATGCCGGAGCGGGTGAAATGCCTGCACGTCTTGATCGCCCATTCCTTGGCGAAGGGCCCGGGGGTGAACCCGTTCGGTGACGAGGCGGTCGCGCTGGCGGCCGAGAACGGGCTGCGCGGTACCGCCGTTCCGGCGGACTGGCCGAAATACGAGGCGGGACGAGATCTATGACCGAATCGCGTAGCGACGCCGCGGGGCAGGGCAGCCGGGTCGCGGCTGTCGACTGCGGTACCAACTCCATTCGACTGCTGATCGCCGACGTGCTCGCCGACGGCAAACTGGCCGACGTGCACCGCGAGATGCGGATCGTGCGGCTCGGTCAGGGTGTCGACGCGACCGGCGCGCTGAATCCCGAAGCGATCGAACGCACCCGCGTCGCGCTGGCCGATTACGCGACACTCATGCGGGACGCGGGCGTCACCCGGGTTCGTATGGTCGCCACCTCCGCCACCCGCGACGCCTCCAATCGCGAGGACTTCTTCGCCATGGCCCGTACCGAACTCGGCACCGTGGTGCCGGGCGCGGAAGCCGAGGTGATCACCGGTGACGAGGAAGCGCGGCTGTCTTTTTCCGGCGCTGTCGGCGAGCTGTCGAACGCCGAGGGCCCGTTCGTCGTCGTCGATCTCGGCGGCGGCTCCACCGAATTGGTTTTCGGCGACAGCTCCGGGGTGCGGGCGGCGTTCTCCGCCGATATCGGTTGCGTCCGCATCACCGAGCGCTGCCTCCCGGGTAATCCGCCCACCCCGGAACAGGTCTCGGCGGCACAGGAATTCGCGGCCGAGCGACTCGCTGAGGCCTTCGCGCGGGTCCCGGTGGACGGTGCCCGGACCTGGGTCGGCGTCGCGGGGACGATGACCACCATCGCCGCCGTCGCCCTGGACCTGCCCGAGTACGACTCGGCGAAGGTGCATCTCACCCGTCTGAGCCTGGACGAGGTTCGCGCGGTCTGTGATCGGCTGATCGGCATGAACCACGACCAGCGTGCCGCCCTGGGGCCCATGCACCCCGGCCGAGTCGACGTCATCGGCGGCGGCGGTGTCATCACCGAGGTGCTCGCCGCGGAACTGGCGAGCCGCGCGGATATCACCGAACTAGTCGTGAGTGAGCACGACATCCTGGACGGCATCGCCCTGTCCATCGCCTGAACCGCACCTCTGCGGCCGTTCAGCCCCGGCGATCGCCGGGGCTGAAGGTCGTCGCGACACGCCGGTACGGATCGAAGCGCAGTCAGAGCGATCTGCGATGACGAAAATCTCCAGCAAATTTTCCGCAGACAAACGTCTGGAATAGTGAACGTGGCGGAGGTCGCATACGGCGGCCGATTGCCCACTCGCGGTCCGTTTACCAGCGCAAACTGCGCGATTCGCGCCCAGGAATTTTGCTTCGGTGCACAGCCGTCGCGTCGATCCGGACATACCCCATCGAGCATTCGGATTCGCGGCACGCCGAGGGTGATTTGCTGCACAGTTGCGATTTATGCCAATCTCTCGGGTATGTCCCAAAGTGTGGTACCCGATCAAGACGTGGCTGGTCGGACTCTGTTCGGTCATCCGATCGGGTTGACCAACCTGTTCGGTGTCGAGATGTGGGAGCGCTTCTCCTTCTACGGAATGCTCACCATCCTCGGGTACTACCTGTACTACTCGGCGACCGAAGGCGGACTGGGCCTCGACAAGGCCACCGGTGTCGGCATCGTCGGCGCCTACGGCGGCCTGGTCTACCTGTCCACGGTCCTCGGCGGCTGGATCGCCGACCGTGTTCTCGGCATGGAGCGGACCGTCTTCTACGGCGGCATCATCGTCGTGTGCGGTCACCTCGCGCTCGCCGTCATCCCCGGCCTGGCCGGTGTCGGGATCGCCCTGCCGTTGAT
This sequence comes from Nocardia goodfellowii, assembly GCF_017875645.1. Lineage (NCBI taxonomy): Bacteria > Bacillati > Actinomycetota > Actinomycetes > Mycobacteriales > Nocardiaceae > Nocardia > Nocardia goodfellowii. Next base: position 2,312,068 of record NZ_JAGGMR010000001.1, read on the forward strand.
CGCGCTCGGTTCCGGCGCGCTGAAGGCCAATGCCTCGTCCCTGCTCGGCACGCTCTATCCGAAGGGCGACGCGCGCGTCGACGGCGGCTTCACGCTGTTCTATCTGGGTATCAACCTCGGCGCCTTCGTCGGCCCGCTGCTCACCGGTCTGCTGCAATCGCGCGTCGGGTTCCATTACGGCTTCGGCGCCGCCGCCATCGGTATGGCGCTGGGCCTGACTCAGTACGCGGTCTTCCGGCGCAACCTCGGCACCGCCGGCCGGGAGGTACCGAACCCGCTGCCGCACACCGCGATCCCGAAGGTGGCGGGCCTCGCCGCCCTCGCCGCGATGCTGATCGCCGCGGCCTGGGCCACCGGGCTCGTCACGCTGGAAAACCTGGCCGAGGTCACCACCGGCATCATCGTGGTCGCCTCGCTCGCCTATTTCGTAATCATGCTGACCAGCAAGAAGGTCGACGCGGTGGAGCGCACCCGGGTGCGCGCGTTCATCCCGCTGTTCATCGCGAACGCGGTGTTCTGGTCGCTGTTCCAGCAGATCTTCACCGTGCTCGCGGTCTACTCCGACGAGCGGATGAACTGGAGCATTTTCGGGTGGGAAGCTCCCTCGAACTGGATCGGCTCGGCCGAACCGGTGTGGATCATCGCGCTCTCGCCGCTGTTCGCCCTGATGTGGACCAAGCTGGGTTCGCGCGCGCCGAGCACGCCGCGCAAGTTCGCGCTCGGCGTGATCGGCATGGGCGCGGCGTTCCTGCTGTTCGTCCCGCTGTCCGGCTACTCGGGCAAGAGTGTGCCGGCGCTGTTCGTGCTGCTGATCATGGGCGCGTTCGCCGTCTCCGAGTTGCTGCTCTCGCCGATCGGACTGGCGGTTACCACGCAACTCGCCCCGAAAGCCTTCCGTGCGCAGATGATGGCTTTGTACTTCTTCTCTGTCGGAATCGGAACTTCCATGGCGGGCGTGCTGGCCCGCTTCTACTCCGATGAAAACGAGACCGCCTACTTCGGCCTCATCGGCGCGGCGGCGATCGCCGCGGGTCTGGTTGTCCTCGGGCTGGTCCCGTGGATCAGCCGGCGTATGGAAGGCGTCCACTAGCCGCCGCGGCCAGTGCGCTGAAGCTCAACCCCTTGTTGAAGGAGAAATCAGTGGCGATCCAGGAAACACCGGACAAGGTTCCGGTGCCACGCCGCACGGGACTGTTCCGGACCAAATCGGTCGAGCAGTCCATCCGGGACACCGACGAACCCGACTCGAAGCTGCGAAAAGACCTGACCGCCTGGGATCTCACCATCTTCGGCGTCGCGGTCGTGATCGGCGCGGGCATCTTCACCCTGACCGCGCGCACCGCGGGCAACGTCGCCGGACCCTCGGTGTCGCTCGCGTTCGTGCTCGCCGCGATCGCCTGCGGCCTGACCGCGCTGTGCTACGCGGAATTCGCCTCCACGGTGCCGGTCGCGGGCAGCGCCTACACCTTCTCCTACGCCACCTTCGGTGAGCTCGCCGCCTGGATCATCGGCTGGGACCTGATCCTGGAGTTCGCGCTCGCCGCCTCCGTGGTCGCCAAGGGCTGGTCGCAATACCTGGCCACGGTGTTGTCGAGCGAGACCACCGTGCACTTCGGGTCGATCTCCTTCGACTGGGGTGCGGTGCTGCTCATCGCCATCCTCGGCGTGCTGCTGGCCGTCGGCACCAAGGTCTCCTCGCGCGTGTCGGCCATCGCGGTCGCCATCAAGCTGGCCGTTATCGCGCTGGTGCTCGTGGTGGGCCTGACCTACTTCAACAAGGACAACCTCTCGCCCTACATCCCGCCGGCGGAACCGGCCGGCGACGGCGGCAGCGGTATCCATCAGTCGCTGTTCTCCCTGCTCACCGGCGCCGGTAGCAGCAGCTTCGGCTGGTTCGGCCTGCTCTCCGCGGCGAGCCTGGTGTTCTTCGCGTTCATCGGTTTCGACGTCGTGGCCACCGCCGCGGAGGAGACCAAGAACCCGCAGAAGGCGCTGCCCCGCGGCATCCTCGGCTCGCTGGCCATCGTCACCGTGCTCTACGTGGCGGTCTCGCTGGTGCTCACCGGCATGGTGCCCTACACCGATCTGCAAGGTGACAATGCCACGCTCGCAACGGCATTCGCCATCCACGGCGCGGACTGGGCGAAGAACCTGATCTCCATCGGCGCGCTGGCCGGCCTCACCACCGTCGTCATGGTGATGTACCTGGGTCAGACCCGCGTGCTGTTCGCCATGTCCCGGGACGGCCTGCTGCCGCGCAAGCTCGCGCACACCGGCTCCAAGGGCACGCCGGTGCGGCTGACCGCCATCGTCGGCGTGGTCTGCGCGGTGCTCGCCGGTTTCGTGGACTTCGGCACGCTCGAGGAGATGGTCAACATCGGCACGCTGTTCGCCTTCGTGCTGGTCTCGATCGGGGTGCTGATCCTGCGCAAGTCCCGCCCCGACCTGCCGCGCGGCTTCCGCGTCCCGTGGGTCCCGGTGATCCCGATCCTGGCGGTGCTGGCCTGCCTGTGGCTGATGCTGAACCTGTCGGTGGAGACCTGGCTGCGGTTCGTCATCTGGATGGCGATCGGCATGGTGCTCTACTTCGTCTACAGCCGCCGGCATTCGCTGCTGGGCAAGGCTGAAGCCGAGCGGAAGTAACCCGGCGATAAGGGGCCCGCGGACCGTCGCGGGCCCCTTATCGACTGCGTCAGCAGGAGTTGCGGCCAGGTTGCGGGGCTCTTGTGCGAGTTGCCAAATACTCTTGGTTCGCCGCGTTTTCGCTGAGCCGAACCCCTCGGTGATACGCCCAGGTCAAGCGTCCAATTCCAATGTGGCGGACGCGATCCCGGCAGTCCCCACCGCTGCCGCGACCACGGCCGACACCACGTCAGCCAGTAGCTACCCTGCCATCCGCAAGTAACTCACCGATCGCCGCGATCTCAGACCATAGCCGACCGCTATCGAACCCTAACCCGCCCAGCTGAGATGTTTGCCAATCCGTCGCCGGGGAACATTGCAAGGATGGCTGCCGGAATTCCGGTACAGCCGTACGAGTCGGTAGTCTGAACCTCCACGCCCCCATAGCCCAATTGGCAGAGGCAGCGGACTTAAAATCCGCAAAGTGTCGGTTCGAGTCCGACTGGGGGCACCAAACCAGAACCACACTGGGCCTGACCTGGGAGTTCGTCATAGTCCGCCCTGGGGTCGTCGGGCGGAACCGTCAATACCGCCCCGAGCCATGCCATTTCCATCGGGCACGGCGAATCGGGACGACGGCCGGCGGCTCAGGCCGACAGCGAGCACGGTGGCAACCGCCAGCATGGCGGCCGCGATCGTGATGTAGCTGTACACGCCCGTCGCGGAGTTCACCGTCGTCCCGTCGATGATCGTCTGAGTGGACGAGAGCACGGCCGCACCCACGAACGTCACGACCACTGAGCCGAACGCGCCCACGACCGCGACCATGCTGGAGACCGCGGCCTGGCGATCGGCCGACACGAGCGATCCCGCCAGGTTGAAGCCGGTGGTCAGGAGCGCACCCAACGTGCACTGCAGCAGAAAGGAGCAGGCGATCGCGGCGGGCAGCCAGGACGCCCCGGTGAGCATCCCGGCGGCGCCGACCGTGCCGACCGTCGTGGCGGCGGCCAGCGTCGCCGCCGGTCCGATCCGAGTCGCGAGCCAGCCCGAGAACACTCCGCCGACGACAACCCCGATCGCGGGAATCCCGAACAGCAGGCCCAGCATTCCCTGGGCGCCGAGCCCGTAGCCGAGCTGCTGCTCGTGCGAGACCTGGGCGATCAGGCTGAGGAGCTGATCCATGCTCTGCGTCGCCCCCGTGGCGAGCACGATGACGAGCAGTGTGAGCAGCAGGGGCCGCCCGAGGTTTCTGATGTCGATCACCGGATCGGTAACCCGCCGGGAATGCCGCACCCAGCACGTCAGCGCGATCAGACCGGCGCCGAGCAGGGTCAGCGGGATCGCGCCGAACCAGCCGAACTCCGGACCCAGGCTGATATAGCCGAGCACCGTGGCCAGGCCGGTGCCCAGTAGGACGGCCCCGCCGACGTCGAGCCGGCCCGACGTCCTGGTCGTGGATTCTGGGATGGTGGCGCGCACGGCGACGGCGGCGACGGCACCGAGTGCGGCTGCCGTCATGAAGACGACGCGGAAGCCCAGCTCGGCGACCAGATCCTCGTAGAAGAAGGCGGCGCCGAGGTTGAGCACTGCGGAGCCGGTGGTGACGATCCCGACCGCGGGCATCGCGATCCGTGGTTCACAGAGTTCGCGGACGATCGTGGCGGAGAGGAAGACCGACGCGATGACGGCGCCTTGGGCCAGGCGTCCGAGGATGAACACCAGCATGTTCGGCGCTATCACGCAGATGACGGAGCCGATACAGCCGATGAGTAGCGTGATGAGGAGCATCCGGCGCCTGCCGCGCAGGTCGGCGCTCCGGCCCAGCAGCGGGGCCCACAGCGCACCGGCGAGCACCGCACTGGAGCTGATCCAGGCCGCCTGATCGGTTTGGAAGTGCTCGAGCATCTGCGGGAGGAAGAGCAGCGGCGCCACGATCACGGTGTCCGCCATCAGGTTCCCGATGAGGAGTGCCGCGATCTGTGCGGCGAGGCGCTTGTTCCACCGTCTGTGCCGTGTCGTGTCCGGTGGCAGGCCGGTGTCCGGCGTGGTGTTCACGAAAGCTCCTTTGCGATGGTCGTGCGGTCGGTGCCGCACGGGAGTGATGTCGCGGGGGACGTGTGGTCGTCTCCTCGATCACGAAGCTGATGAACGCGGTGACCTGCGGTCAGCTCCGTGTGATTCCCGCTGACACGGCTTCACCTTAACTAAGTTAAGGAACTCTGACAATGGGAGCGCTCGACACGTGCGGTGAGCGGAAGAAGTTCACTTGTCCAGGGGCGGAGCGTTTCTCAGGGCTGGACCCCGTGTGGTTACCTCTTGCGACGGTGCGGCCGGCTGTCAGGGCAGTTGGGCCGCGAGCCCGTCGAGGAGAACGGCGAGCTGCCGTTCGAACCTCGGGTCGCCGTCGTCGCGGAGATGCCCGGCGGCCTTGACCAGTTCGGCGCCTTCGCCGAGCCACGCATCACGTCCGGCGAGCGAGTATCGATCGGGGTCGGCGCCGGCGGACGGGCTGCGCTCCTGCTCTTCGATGACGAAGCCGACCACGAAGGCGCCCACCAGATCGAGGGTGTCGTCTGCCTGGGGCAGTGAGAACCCGGCCGCGGTCAAGCGTGCGAGCCACGATTCTTTCGCCTTCACCAGTTCAGGGTCGGTGAAACGCGTGCCGCTGAAGGTGCGCGCACCATCCCGGTGCATCAGGTACTGCGACCGCAGGACGCGGGCGTAGGCGGCTACGTCGTCCCGCCACTCGCCGCCCGGCGGGATCGCCGCGAGGGCACCGGTGACGCGGCGCATGACGAAGGTGCTCATCTCGTCGAGCAGCTCCTGTTTGTCGCGGACGTGCCAGTACAGGGCGGGTGCCTTGACGTCGAGCCGGGAGGCGAGCGCGCGGACGGTGAGGGCGTCCATGCCCTGCTCATCGAGCAGTTCGAGTGCCGCTGCCACGATCCGCTCCCGCGTGATTCCCTTTGCCACGGTTGACATCTTAACAACGTTAAGGCACTGTTTTCGGCATCGTAGATTAACTTAGTTAAGGAGCTCGCCAATGCGTGCAGCAGTCGTCAATACCCCCGGCGCGACACCGGTCTGCGCGGACTTCCCGGATCCGGAACAACGGCCGGGTCAGGCACCGCTGCGGCTGGTGGGCGCCGGTTTGCACCACATCGTCCGTGGGCAGGCCACCGGTGGCCATTACGGCAGTGTCCAGGCATATCCCCTTGTGCCGGGCGTCGACGCCGTGGCCCGGACCGGCGACGGCCGACTCGTCTTCACCGGCTTCGCCCGATCGCCGTGGGGGACTATGGCGGAATGGCTGGTCACGCCGTTCGAGGTCGAGCTGCCCGCCGGGGTCGATCCGCTTGCGGTCGCCGCCGGGATGAATCCCGCCCTCTCCGGCTGGATGCCGCTGATTGCCCGGCTCGCGGAGGCAAGCGAGCTCGGCACCGTGCTGGTGCTCGGTGCGACCGGCGCCTCCGGCGGTCTGGCGGTGCGGGCCGCGCTGTCCCTCGGTGCGAAACAGGTCATTGCGGTCGGGCGTGACCGCACCGCGCTGGAGCGACTGCGCGGCCCGCGCGTAGTCACCGTTCCGCTCGCACCGGACGCACCCGACACCTGGTCGGACGCCCTCGGATCGGTCGTTGCCGAGATGCAGCCCGCCCTCGTCCTCGACTATGTGTGGGGTCCCGTCGCCGAGGCCGCCTTCGCGGCATTGGGGCAGACCGCCCCGGTCGACGACAGCGTGCTGGTCGATTACGTGCAGATCGGCTCGCTCGCCGGAACCGAGGCAGCGCTGCCCGCGGCGCTACTGCGCAGCCGACGACTCCGGGTCAGAGGCAGTGGCATGGGCTCGGTATCGAAGCAGCAAATGATCGCCGAGCTTCCCGCCATCCTTGCCCGCTTCGCCGACGGCACCTTCGACGCGCCGTACACCGCGTACCCGCTCAGCCGCGTCGGCGAAGCCTGGGCGCACCAGGGGCACAGCCGGGCCGTCATCGTCCCGGACTGACCGGGATGACCGCGTGCGGGGCCACCAGCGCCGGCACTGTTGGCCGATATTGCTGACATCGATTGGCGGGCGGCGCATCCCGGGGGTCGCGGGTCATCGACTGCGAGCAACATAGCCGGGTTGCGCCCGCAAGACCAACGGCCCGAGATAGCCTCGGGCCGTTGGTCTTCGGTCAGTCACCGCCGCGAAAGCCGTTCGGAGCCTTCGGCTTTGCCGTCACTTGACCGAGTTGGCCAACCGATCGGCGTACGGGGCGACGAAGCTGCCGATGAAGGGTAGTTCTGCCCGGACACCACCGGTCTTGTTCGCCTGGAGCATCGCCATGATCCAGACGACGACCGCGAAGACCGCGACCGCGAAGCCGATGAGGCTGAAGATGATGCCCAGGGCTCCGAGCAGCGAGCCGATGATGCTCAGCACGATGTTGACCACCGAGACCGAGCCGAAGAAGATGATCGATTGGGAGGCATGGAATTTCACGTCGGGATCGTTCTTTCCCACAAAGAGGAAGATGATTCCGGTGAGCCAGCCCAGCGCGTAGGACAGGATCGCGCTGGTTTTCTTGTCCAAGCCGGCGGATTGTGGTTGGTTCGTGGGGAATTGCGAAGATGTCATGGGGTAAGTAGACACCCCCCACCTCTCCTACCGATCCCAGGTTTCAGTATGTGGGATAGGGCGTGGCCATCCGAGGACGAGGGGCCTCGCCATGGTTGTCTCGAGACTACTGCCGTGGGCCTCGAAACGCGCGTTGGATCAGCTGTCGAGCACCTCGTGCAGGACTCGCGCGAATGCCTCCGGTTCACCCGGATATCCGGACTCGGGGCCGGTGAAGCCGCCGTGATGGCTCGGGAAGAGAACCGGCTTGTGGCCGAGCCGGTGGGCGATCGCCGTGGAGGTTCGTTCGGTGACCGTGCCCTTCGACTCCTCGCCGTAGCCGAGGACGATCCGGGTCGAGGCCGCGGTGAGAGCGCCGATGTCGGGGCGATAGGCGAGGACCGGGCGGGAACGCTGTGACAGCAGCGGGTGGTCGCGGGCGCCGTCGTCCTCGACCGGCAGGCCGAACAGCGCGGGATCGGCGGCGGGCGCGGCGAAATAGTCGTCGGTGTATTCGCCCTGCCAGGACGTCATCGCGATGAAGGCCGCCATGCCCGCGCCGAAGCCCTTCGCCGCGTAGGCGTCGCGATATCCGTCCGCCGCGCGTGCGGCGGCCTCGGCATCGGGGAGCACTGTCAGCATGGGTGGTTCATGGGCCACCAATGTGGTCACGGCCTCGGGGTGCGCGGTCACGAGCGCCAGCGCGACGATGGCTCCGCCGCTGCTGGCGAAGAGCTCTACCGGGCCGGCGCCGAGGGCCTCGATGACGGCGTGCACGTCGGCGGCGTGTACGTCGGGAACATTGTCGACCTGTCCGTCGGAACGGACGCTGCGGCCGAGTCCGCGCGGGTCGTAGGTGACCACGGTGCGATCGGTGAAATAGGAAGCGAGCGTGGTGAATCCGCTGGCGTCCATGGGGAGGCCGGTCATGAGCAGTGGGGGTCGTCCATCGGCGGTCGGGAGTGGGCCGTGGACGTCGTAGGTGAGCGTTGCGCCGGGGACTTCGAGCTGGTGTGTGGTCATGCTGATACTGACGTGTCCGGCGGCGAGAATTCATCGCGCGGTGTGCTGACCTGAATCCATGTCCTCGAACGACCCGATCTGGGTGATCGGGTCGCTCGCCTGTTCCGCACCGACTGGACCAATCGATTTCACCCGCCCTGATCCGCGGATCCCTTCGACCGCAAGCCACTGAAATTACCTGCGGCTCTTGGCTTCCGAACCGGGCGGACATTCGAGATACTGGAACGTTGTCACCGATCTGTGGCTTCCGGGCCTGCGGTGGGGGATTCACGAACAGAGTGGGGGAGAGATGGCAGTGTTCGGGTTCGAAGTCACTCCTGGCGCGCTACGCGCCGCGTCCGAGGCCGCGCGGCAGGCAGCGGGTGTCGTACGCGAACTGGAGGTAGGCCGGGTGGCGGAACTTGCCGCCGCGCTGCCCGGGACGGAGTCCGCTACGACCGCAGCGAAGCTCGCCCGGCACTGGAAGGCCGCCGGCAAGAAGTGGGCCAAGGGCATGGATGTCTACGCGGCCACGGCGGCCTCGGCCGCTGACACGTACCGAACGCAGGACAGAGCCGGTGCGCGGGGCATCGAGGCAGGTGGCCTGTAGTGGCTACCTGGGACGAACTCAAGCAGTGGCAGCCCGATGCGGTCGGCAAAATCGGCGACCGCCTCGCGGCGCAGAAAAAGCTCGTTGTCGATCTACAAGACGAACTCGACGATGCGCAACCGGCCCGGTGGGACGGGCCGGCCGCGGAAGCCGCCGCGTCCCGCCTTCGCATCCGTCGTCAAGAGTTGGAGGAGTTCGCCGCGAGAGTCGCTGCGGCGGTGAAGATCATCGACGACACCGAGCTGTCTGTGCGGGACCTGGTTCGCAGCGTCACAGCGACGGAGGAACTGGCCGCCAAGTACGGCTACCGGATCGAGAACGGCACCGTGGTCGAAACCTCGAACGCTGAGGGGTTCTTCACGGAGACGGCCCTGCGGATGGAGGTGCAGGCCGTCCTGGCCCGAGCCGCCACCATCGACTCCGAGCTGAACTCCGTGCTCGGCCGCGTCCTGTCCGGCGAGATCGACGACGCGGGAGCCACTACTCTCGCGGCAGCCGCCGCGGCCGGCGAAGATCGCATCGTCGACGAGCAGCGCCATCGCGATCTGCTGGCGAAGTACCAGGTCAAAACCGACGGCACGCAGATATGGCCGACCGGCCTGACCGGCTGGATCGCGGATCGGAGAGGGGTTTCCCGGGAGCGGCTCACCGAGGCCGAGATAAGAATGCTCGACGACCTGCAAATGCGTAAGGGACTCATGGGGCTCAAAGAGTTCGCCGACATTCGGCAGGACGCGCTTCATGTGGCCGGGCAGAAGTTCAACGGAATGGGCAAAACGGACGGGCACATGGACGCCTTCCGGCATGCCTACTGGAATGCGGTCATGACGCAGCGCTACGGCGAGCAGTGGACGAGAGAGTTCACCACCGCCCACGAGCGGAATCCGTCCAGCCATCAGGTCCCGGTGGCGATGGACCTGCACAACAATGAGGTGGGCCGCCAGATCGCGCGAGCCAACCCCGACGCCAGTCCCGAGCAGTTGGCGAATCTGGTCAAGCGAGCGGTCGATGACGGCAAAACGGTGGTCATCGACCGAAACGACATACTCGTACCCTCCAACGAAGTGAATCCCGGCGGCACCCGCGATACCCCGAGTTCGCCTTGGCCGACCACGAATCCGGAGCGTGCTGACGACCGCGATCCCGGCCGGCCGACGGCGAAACCGGACCAGTACTGACATGCGGCACTTGACCCTGCTTGTACTTCTCGCACTGCTGACGGGGTGCGGCGCGAACATTTCGGGAGTAACGGTGGAATTCGACGAAAAGCTCGAGACGGCGATCGTCGAGCTGGCCCGTTCCGGCGGCTCGCGACCACTCGTGGAGCTGGCCCCGGGCGACTGGACCTCGGTGCACGTGCTCACCGGACCCGCGACCGGCGCACAGATCGAACGGGAGTTGGGCCGAACCGTCGAGGTCGAGGGAGACGGCACCTACGGCGGAGACTACATCCAGGACGGCAACCTCTTGGTCTTCCAACGCGACGGCAGCATCGTCCGGATGCTGAGCCTGGGCCAACTCGCCGCGCTCGCCGAGGGGGAATACCGTCCGGATGTTGTGCTGCGGGCGCGCGCCGGCGTCATCGAGATGACGGATCCGGATGGACGACGGGCGGGCAGGTAGCTCACGGAAGCGTTGGCAGGCGGGCCTTTTGGGCACGATGTGCGAGACCCGCTGCTTACGACCGTCTCGTCGCTGATGGCAACGCATCAGCGACGAGAGTTCGCGACCGGCGCCTATTCGCCGCTCATGTGCGGCTTCGCACGTAGGTGCGGGCTGGGCTGGGCGGCGCTGTGGTGAACGAGTAGGCCGGGCTGTGGGCTAGTCGCTGTTCGAACTCCCGCACGGTGCTCGGCCACGGGTTGGTCACTCGCTCGGCGCTTTTGAACCAGCTGGCCGCGCCTTGCGGCCACACCGTGGCTGCCATGGCGGTTGTCAGCCACGCTCGATATTTCGTCATCGCCGCCTCGGAGACCTCGATCGGCGCGCCGCGCCGGGCAGCCAATCGGAGGCAGCGCACGATGTAGCGGGCCTGGACATCCTTCATCAGCGGGTTGGAGTTCGCCGGAGTGAAGCTGTGCGGGCCCGCGATCATGTACATATTCGGAAACTGTGGGACAGCCAGGCCCCAAAACGCTTGCGGGCCACCCCACTCGTCCCACACCCGGTGCAGATCGGCACCGTCGCGCCCGGTGACCGTGACGCCGCCGAAGAACTGCTGGGCCTGAAAGCCGGTGGCCCACACGATTACGTCCGCGCGCCGCTCGCGTCCGTCCACGGTGCGGATTCCCGCGGGTGTCAGGTGGTCGATGGCGTCGGTGACGAGCTCGACGTTGGGCCGCATCAGCGCGGGGTAGAAATTGCTGTCCATCAGAATGCGTTTCTCGCCGATCGCGTAGGGCGGCAACAATTTGCGCCGTAGCGCGCGGTCGGGCACCTGGCGTCGCAGTTGCCAGCGCGCCAGCCACTCGGCCGGCAGCGCGGACCAGCCGCCGCGCATGATCGGCGCGAGCACCGCGTCGCCCACATACGACAGCGCCGCGCGGTGCGCCCGATGCGCGCCCGGCACATGTTCGAGCACCCACTGCGCCACCGGTCCGAACCGAGCGGCGGGCTTGGGCAGCACCCACGCCGCGGACCGCTGGTACACCGTCACCGACCGCGCCGTGCGGGCGAGCTCCGGAAGCATCTGCGCCGCACTCGATCCGGTGCCGACCACCGCGATATCGCCGTCCATGCCGTCGGGCACCGCCCATTGCGCCCGATCCGCGGAATGGAACGCACGCCCCGAGAATTGATCGGTCCCGGGAAACTCTGGTATCCGAGGACGATGCAATTGCCCGATAGCCCAGATCACCGCGCCGGCCTGGATCGGGCCGCGCGGCGTAATCAAAGTCCAGCGGCCCGCGACCTCATCGAAAGTGGCGGCCGAAACCCCGGCGTGGGTATACAGATGGCGTTCCAAATCATGATCGCGCACGACCTGACGCATGTAATCCAAGATCGCCGCCTGGCTGGGATACCGAACCCGTGCATCCCGGAATTGATCGAAGCCGAAGCTGTAAAGATGGGAGGGCACATCGCAAGTGCATCCGGGATAGACGTTATCCCGCCATACGCCGCCTGCCCCCTCCGCTTCCTCGAGGATGACAAAATCCGATATCCCCGCGTCTTTCAGCCGTTTGGCCATGGTTACCCCGGCGAACCCAGCGCCCACGATCGCGACCGCGTACGTCGCTGTTGACGAGCGAGCAGATGACATCGAACGGACTCCTCAGCATGGTCGAAGAAGGTGGGTTCAAAACACAAAGAGCGCTGCATGAAGTCCACGCAATTAGCGTGAATGGCAACGGAACTTTAAACCACACCTGTCGGTAGCGTCGGATCGCCACACCCAGCCGAAGGTTTCATTTGATTCGTCGATCAGTCGCCGCGACGTTTCCGGAGAATGAGTTGTTGCCAATGCATTAAATGCGGTGCCACGCAATCCCCGTGCGACGCGAGCGGTTACCCGCGGACGGCACGCAATGCCTCGGGGGTCAGATCTTTCAGGCTCAGGTACCCGTCCACCGCCATGATCAGGTCGGCCTGCACTCGGTCGCCGATGTCCTGCGCTTCGAAACCTGGCTTGCCCCAGCACATCCCGAGCTGGTCGTCACGCTGCGGCACGACAAACTGCTGGGCCGGGTCCTCGATCCGCAGGGTCGTTCCATCGCCGTGGTCGCCCCCGATATCTGGAGCGACCCCGGCGGTCGGTCCGCTCGAGTCAGCGGCGGCTGAGTTCCCGGCCGTGCGCCGGTTGCCGCAGTCCCCAATCGGCGGACCCGCGGTTGCGGACCTCGTCGGTGGTCGGCCAGTGCGTGGACGGCTCGCGCGGCGCGCGGTCCAGACGTATGTCGCGGGTGCTGCGCTCGTCGATCTCGGCGAAACCGACCAGGATGACCAGCATCATCAGCACCAGGGTGATGGTGACGATGAGCGGGGTGAGCAACTGGGTGGGTTCGACGCCGCTGTCCGGAGTCACGGCGGCGTGCTGGGTGCTGTGCGTGGCGTGCATGGCATACATTCCGGTGTAATGCATTCCGCACACGGCCAGGCCCATGATGGTCGCCGCGCCGAGGGTGGCGAACAGGCCGCGCACGTGCAGCATGAACCACAGCGCGGCGGTCGCGGCGACCACCGCGATGACGATCGACAGCGCTACCGTGCCGGTCGAATACTCCATCTCCACGCCGGTCTTCATGGCGAACATGCCCAGGTAGTGCATGGCGGCTACACCGAGCCCGGTGATCGCGCCGCCGACCGGGAGCGCGATGATCTCGCGTCCGCCGCGGACCACGATGGACAGCCCGATCCACACGAACACGATCGCGATGGCGGCGCTGAGCAGCGTCAGCGGGACGTCGTAGCGGATCGTGGCGCCGGGAATGGCGAAGCCGAGCATGGCGGTGAAGTGCATGACCCAGATGCCCGCGCCGCCGAGCGAGACCGCGGCCGCGGCGAGCCAGCCGACCGGCCATTCGGCCAGCCTTGCGTGGGAGGTACAGCGCAGTCCGAGCAATGAGCCGAGAACAGAGATGCAGAAGGCCACGACGGGCGTGACCAATCCGTAGCTGAAGTGATCGAGTTGCATTGGTGCTCCGTTGTTTTCAGCCGAGCAGATGGGCCGGGGTCGCGGTCGCGCAAACCTTGTAGACGAAGTTCTGCCGCAATTCGTGATAGGGCGAACCGGGTGCGAAGTTCTCGCTCATCCGCGCGAGTTCCTCGGCGCGGTACGCGGAAAGGGGTTTGACGGCCTCGTCGGCCGCGAGGCGGCGCTTCTTCTCGACTACGCGGTCCGCCAGTTCCGGCGAATCGGCCAGCGCCGTGGCTTCGGTGCGCACCCAGGCCCAGAACGCCGCCGGGCTGCCGGGGATCACCTGATCCACCAGGCCCAGCGCGTGGGCGGCGCGGGCGCCGACCGGAAGCGTCTGCTGGGTCAGGCGTTCGGCGGTCGCGGCGCCGACCCGGCGCGGCAACGTGTAGGTCCAGTACTCCGAGCCGTACAGGCCCATCAGCTGGTAATGCGGGTTGACCACGGCGGATTCGCGGCACCACACCTCGTCGGCGGCCAGCGCCAGCATGATGCCGCCGGCCGCGGCGTTGCCGGGCAGCGCGGCGATCACCACCTTGTCGGTCGTGGTGAGGATGGCCTCGACCAGATCGTCCATCGCGTTGATATTGCGCCACGATTCCGCGCCCGGATCGGCGGCGGCCTCGATTACGTTCAGGTGGATGCCATTGGAGAAGAAGTCCCGTTCGGGGCCCAGGACCAGCACGTTGATCGGACGGGTGCGGGCCTGCTCGTAGGCGTAGAGCAGGCGGCGGCACTGATCGGTGCTCATCGCGCCACCGGCGAAGGCGAATTCCAGGTAGCCGACCGAATCCCGTTCGCGGTAGCGGATTTCCGACCAGGTGTCACGGGTCGCGGCCACGGCGGGGGAGACCGGCACCTCCGGCACCGCGGGCAGCAATTCGCCGAGGACATCGGTCGCGGGCTGTTTGAAGGTCGGTGGGCCGCCCGGGGTGCGCCGGGCGCGCAGCTGCGGCAGCCACACCGCGCCGTCGACGGTGGCCCGGCAGATGGCGCCGTCGCGGGTGGCGAGCACGGTGCCGGGCACGCCGCGCAACTGGTCCTCGTTGTGCCCGCCGTGCAGGAAGAATTCGTGGCCGAACAGTTCGTCGAGGACGCCCGGCTGCGAGTCGGCGGCGCGCAGTTTGCGCAGTACGGTGGCGGTGTTGTCGGCGGTCCAGTCGATGCTCCGGTACGGCTGGGCATGGTAGGGCCGCAACCGGCCCCGCACGTCCGGCCGGGCGTAATCCAAAGGCTCCGGGGTGAATTCGCCGCTCTCGAACCGCTCCACCGCCAGCAGCACCGCGGCCAGCGCGGCATCGGCGACCTCATTGCGGTACAGCGAGCTCTTGCCGACCGCGGTCACCGGGAACGGCACCGAAGCCCAGATCGGGCCGGCGTCCATTTCGGCGACCGCCTGCAGCACGGTCACACCCCAGGTCCGCGCGCCCTCGCTGATCGCCCAGTCCAGCGAAGAGGGACCCCGGTCGCCCTTGGGGCCGGGATGCAGGATGAGCACGGTGTGCTCGGTCCAGATATCTTCCGGGATCGCCTTGGTCAGCATCGGCGCGAGGATCAGCTCCGGCTGGAAGCGCGCGACCCCGGCGCGCAGCGGTTCGTCGCCTAATGCCAGCTCGACGCCGACCTGATGGCCACGGGCTCGTAATTCGGTGTGGACGCGCTGCGTGAGGCTGTTGAACGCGCTGGCGACCAGCAGGATGCGCAAGGTTTACTCCATCAGGCGGATATCTGCGACATGGCGGTGCGTCCCGGTTGTCCGGTTCGGCACCAAGGGAAGTTAGCCGTAACCCTGCCGTCATGCACCTTGGTCGCTTGACCTGGCGGCGGTGGCGCACCGCGATTGCGCCGCTCGAAGACGCTGGTCCGCACGGCTTTTCGTGCGGCGCGGCGCACAGTGATAGCGACTGGCTAATGTGTTCTTTAAAACAAGTTGATTGAAATTCGGATCCTCTGGGTAATCGATTCGCTTCGAAATCCCCGCCTCGAGAGTTGCCCGGCGAGTGTGCTGAGGCGTAGGACGGAGTCACGCAGCACAGCTGCGGCCGGTCCCCGATCGTGCCCGGCCTGCTTCGATCGCAGGACAGGCGGACCCCGGAATCGCTACTGTCCGAAGATATTCCGGGGCAGTCGGATGAGGGTCGCCCCGGTTCTGCTCGATGTCAGGAGAACGCAGTGAGATTCACAAGAGCTGGTGCGTTGATCGGGGCGGTGCTACTGGCCACAAGCCTGGGGCTGTCCGCGTGCGGAACGGATGACGGCGCCGACGAGGGCATCGTCACCACCAATGGTGGCGAGCCGCAGAATCCCCTGGTGCCCGGAAACACCAATGAGAACATGGGCGGCCGCGTCGTCGACCGGCTGTTCGCGGGCCTGAAGTATTACGACGCCGACGGCCAGGCGCACGACGAGATGGCCGAGAAGATCGAGACCACCGACCGGAAGAACTACAAGATCACCATCAAGCCGGATTGGAAGTTCACCGACGGCACCACGGTCAAGGCGAAGAACTTCGTCGACGCGTGGAACTACACCGCACTCGGCAGCAACGCCCAGCTGCAGAGTTACGTGTTCACGCCGATTCTCGGATTCGACGAGGTGTCGGCCGAAAAGCCCACCGCGCAGACGATGAAGGGGCTGAAGGTCATCGACGATCGGACCTTCACGGTGGAATTGCAGTTCCCCTCCATCGATTTCGAGATCGGTCTGGGTTACTCGCCGTTCTACCCGCTGCCGGACGCCGCGTTCAAGGACATGAAGGCCTTCGGCGAGGCCCCGATCGGCAACGGCCCCTACAAGTTCAAGACCTGGGAACACAACGTCAAGATCGATCTGGAGCCGAATCCGGACTACCGGGGCGGCCGCCCGGCCAAGAACAAGGGCCTGCGGTTCGTGCACTATCAAACCTTCGAAACGGCCTACGCCGACCTGCAGGCCGGCAACCTGGACACTCTCGACACCATCCCGTCGAGTGCCATCGCCACGTATAAGAACGATCTCGGCGATCGGGCGATCACCAAGCCGACCGCGCAGAACCAGCACATCGGCGTCCAGTCGAATGTTCCCCATTTCGCCGGGGAGGAAGGCGTGCTGCGCCGCAAGGCGATTTCGATGGCGATCAACCGGGAGCAGATCTGCGACAAGATCTTCCACGGCACCCGTAATCCGGCCCGCGATTTCACCGCCAGCACCCTGCCCGGGTTCAACGGCAATCTGCCCGGCGCGGAGGTGCTGAAGTACAACCCGGACGAGGCCAAGAAGCTGTGGGCCCAGGCCGACGCCATCGCACCCTGGTCGGGACGCTACGAGATCGCCTACAACTCCGACGGTGGCCACCAGGAATGGATCGAAGCCGTCGCCAACAGTGTGAAGAACGTGCTGGGCATCGAAGCGGTCGGCACACCGTATCCGACGTTCAAGGACATTCGCGGGCTGATCACCGGCCGCACCATCGGCAAGGCGTTCCGCTACGGCTGGCAGGGTGACTACCCGACGATGCTGCAGTTCCTCACCGCGAATTACTACAGCCACTCGGGCACCAACAATGTCGATTACAAGAGCCCCGAGTTCGACAAGCTGCTCGATGCCGCACTGGCGGCCGCGTCGCTGGACGAGTCCTACAAGATCATCGCCGAAGCCCAGGCGCTGATGCTCCGGGACATGGTCGATATCCCGATTCTCGACTACGTGGCCAATGCCGGCCGGTCGGACAAGGTGAAGAAGGCCGAACTCTCCTGGAACGGTCTGTTCGACTTCGAGGGAATCGAGAAGTAGGTCGCTCGGACGAGGGGGACTTCCGTACGGAGGTCCCCCTCGGCCGATTACGACCAAGGCAGGCCGGGCAGCAGCTTCATGGCACCGGAATCCGCGGGCCGAGTTCCGGGTTGTCGGTGACCCGGGGGTCGGCGTAGGGCTGCTTGCCCAGCTGCTGTGCGGCCTGCGCGGCCAGCAGATCGGCCACTTCGTCCTTCAGATCGCCGTCGTCGCCGAGATCGATGTCAACATAATCGGTTTCGATGCCGCGCTCCCGATACGCGTGCACCTCGCCGCCCGCGATAACGCCCGAGATATTGCGGAAAGCGGTGGAATTCGGGTCGTCCCAGTACTTTCCGTGGCCCGCCGAGCCGAACACCACCTCCTGCTCACCGTCGCCGTCGTAATCGCCGTAATAGCCGGTGTCCAAGCGGGTGACGCCCGGCATCGTGTCCGGATCGGTGCCCTGCGGATGACCACCGTGCGGATTGCTTTCCGGGATGCCCGGCAGATCGAGCCAGGACGGGAGCCCGGTGTCGCGGGGCGCGGATTGGGCTGCGCCGATCAAGTCGCCGGGGGCTGTCATGGAGTAGCGCCGTACATCCGGATTCGGGTTCTGCCATGCCTTGTCTTCCACGCCCGTGCCGGCCGAGGAGGCGTGCAGGATGCGGTCGGCGCGCAGGCCCTGCTGTTCCGCGGTGCCGACGATCGACCCGCCGTAGGAATGCCCGACATAGGTGACCGGGGTGCCCGGCGACCGCTGCGCGACCTCGCGATCGACCTCCTTGCCGAACTCGACCAGCTTCGGGGCCATATCCTCGGCGTACTTCGGGTTCATCGCGCCGGACGGACCGAGATCCCGCGGGAAATCGCCCGCCATATAGAGGAATACCGGCCCGTTGGTCTGATCGGCCAGATGCCACGCGGCCGCCTGGTTGGACGCGGACCCGTCCAGGTTTGTCGAGGTGCCGGGCACGTAGACGCCGACTCCCGTTGTGCGGTCGGTGAATTCACCGACCATCTCGATCATGTGACCGGCGCCCTCATCGGCCCGGAACATGATGAACTTCCGGTCCAGCCGGGCATCGTCGGCGGCACCGACACCGGCGGCGCGCACCGATTCGAGGGCCGGATTCTGGTCCGACTCCGACCCGGTCTTCAGTACCGTGTCGGTCTTGGCCGGGTCATCGATCGGCTCGAGCAAGCCGGTCAGGCGCCGCACCCGATCCTGATCCGGATGTGGTTTGTGTTTCTCCTGTTGGATGGCGTTGCGGATATTGATCTCATTGGCGGCGATCCGGATCGGGAACGGAACGCCGTTCAGGTTGCCCATCACCTCCGGGTTCGCGACCACCAGCGCCCGGATATCGGCCGCGCTCAGCTGTGCCAGCGCGGCCGCGCGCTGGTCGGGGGTCAGCGCCGCCAACTGGGTGACGACGTCGTCGGGATCACGCGAAGTGCCCTGGAATACGATGTCGCGGCGGCCATCCCGGATCGCGGCGAGATCGGCCTGGATGGCACGCAGCCGTGCGCCGTAGGTGTTGTCGATCCGTTCGACCTCGTCGAGCCCGGTGAGGATATTCAGCTGGAACACACCGGCTTCGGTGTGCTCGCCGTCCGGATGGGTGACGTAGCCGGTGTCGTCGACCGTGCAGCCCGCGGCCTGTGCGGCCGTCCGCTGCGCCAGCACGTAGTGCCGGGCCGTCTCGAACTCCCGGTGCGTGTCCTCGGCTTCGTCGGCGAACTGGACCAGCAGTCCGCGCACCTCGTGCGCGTGATCGATCTCCTCGTTCGTCCGCTGCCAGGCCGCGTCCCTGGTCTGGCCACGCCACTCCCGCGCCGCGTCCATCGCGCGCGACGAATCGGTGAGCGAGTCGTAGAGCGCCACCGCGTTCGCGTTCGCCACCATGGCCGCCTGACGCAGGCCCGCGAGGTCCCACCCCGCGAGCTGCGCGATGGTCGGCCGCATCAGCGCGCCGCCAATTTCCCGAACTCCGTTGCGATTTCGGCATCCCGCTCGGCGATCTCGCCCGCGAATCTGTCCACCAGATCGGCCATGGTGGTGAACCTGCCCGCGATGGACGCCACCGCTTGCCGCGCCGGATCCGCACTGTCGCGCACCGCCGCCAGTACCGCACTGCCCTCGCCGCCGACTTCGGACAACGCCGACCACGCGAGCCCGGTGAGATCCCCGGCCTCCCGCCGCCAGATACCGGAAATGTTCGTCAACTGCTCGGGCCGCACCCCGAACCGATCCTCGTCGCCCACATCTCTCCCTGTGTCGTTCGTCCAGCACAGTGCGTTCACTGACTTCGACGCGGCGTCGGCACGATCGGTTCCCTGTTCCGGCGGCGAAGTTCCGGCGACCCGCGCTAGGCGGTGAGTCGCGCGGTCAAGGCGCGGGCGTCCCGGGGAGCCATGACTTTCGCGTCATTGTCGAAGTAGACGTAGACGTCGCCGTGCCGCACCCAGTCGCGAATCTTGCCCGCCCACATGTCCAGGCCCTCGTCGGTGTAGCCGCTGACGTACAGCTCTTCGTGGCCGTGCAGACGGATGTAGGTGAAGTCGGCGGTGACGTCCTCGAGCATCGGATACTTGCCCGCGGTGTCGGCGATGACCAGCGCGATGCCGAATTCCCGGAGCAGGTCCGGGAATTCGCGGGTGACGAAACTGGGGTGACGGATTTCCAGGGCGTGCCGGAGCGGGCGATCGGCGTCGGTGCTCAGCCACGGGTCCGCCACCCGGTCGTCGTGCCGGTTCGCGATCTCCACCGCCTCGGTGGTGCTGCGGGGCAGGCGGGCGAAGAAGTCGGCGAGCAGCGCGGCGTCGAAGGCGAAATTCGGCGGCAGTTGCCACAGGAACGGACCCAGCTTCGGGCCCAGTGCGAGCACGCCGGAGGCGAGGAAGTTCGACAGCAGGGTGTCGCCGTCGCGCAGCCGCTTCATATGGGTGATGAAGCGACTGCCCTTCACCGCGAACACGAAATCGTCCGGGGTCTGCGCGGCCCACTTCTGATAGCTGGCCGGCTTCTGCAGCGCGTAGAACGAGCCGTTGATCTCTACCGTGCCGAATTGTTCTGCCAGATAAGCCAATTCGCTGCGCTGGGGCAGCCCCTTCGGATAGAAGACGCCCCGCCATGGCGGGTACAGCCAGCCCGAGGTGCCGATGCGGATCTCGCCCATCCGACCATAGTGGCAGCTACCGCGGCGCGCGGGCCGCCGAAACGCGGCCGACGAGCCAGGCGACCAGCCCCGCCGCCAGGAACGACAGCAGCGACGCGCTCATCCAGGCCTGCTTGGTGAAACCCAAGGCCTCCTGCACGTTTACCCAGAAACGCGTCCACATGCCCGCGGCGCCGGGGTTGATCAGCTGGTACACGGACAGACCCACCAGCCAGGCGAAGACCATGCCCCAGCGCGAGGGCGCGTCCTCGGCGGTGTTCCAGGAACCTTTGGCGCGCAGGAAGAAATCGGCCACCAGCACGCCCAGCAGTGGTACGAAGACCGAGCCGATCAGGCCGAGGAACCCGAAGTAGTCGTCCATCCGCAACCACAGCGCGAGCACCGTGATCAGCACGCCGAGCCCGATCGACAGGACGCGCCGGTCGATGCGCGGCCACAGGTTCTGGATCGAGACGGCCGTGGAGTAGACGTTGGCGAAGGACTGATCCGCCTCGCGCAGCACCAGGATGAAGAAGAAGAACCCGCCCAGCGTGACGTGCAGGAACGGTCCGTAGGTGCCGCTGTCACCGGTGGCCAGGGCCAGCGCGAGCAGGCCCAGGATGTAGGCGACGATCTGGGTCAGCGCGTAGGAGCCGCTGGCCGCACCGAACGCCGCCCGGCTGCTCTTGGAGTGGCGGGTGTAGTCGGCGGCCACCGGCATCCAGGAGATCGAGACCGCCAGGGCGGCATCGGTGGCGATCCAGAACAGGCTCCAGTCGACTCCGAACGGGCCGTTGCCCTTCGGGCCCGGGTTGATGGTCAGGTCGGGGATGCCCGCCCGGAAGAACTGGAGGTAGAACCAGGCCAGCGCGACGACCACGCCGATGGTGACGAACCGGCGCAGCATGCGCACCGAGCCGAGCGGCCAGATCGTCAGCACCGTGGTGATCAGGCCCGCCGCCACCACATAGAGCCAGCGCGGACCGCCGCCGAAAAGTTCCTCCGCCGCGCTGCCGATGACGATCAACTCGAAGGTGCCCCAGCCGATCAGCTGCGCGATATTCAGGATCGTCGGCAAATAGCTGAGTTTCGCGCCGAACAGCCCGCGCAGCAGCACCATCGCCGGCTTGCCGGTGCGCGCGCCGGGGACCGCCGCCAGCCCGAGCATGAGCCCGCCGAGCACGGTCCCGATGATCATCGCGACGATGCCCGCGGCGATGGACAGCTGCAACGCGTGGTCGGAATCGGGGGCCAGCACCGTGTAGGCGCCGGAGAAGGCGAACAGGCTGACGCCGAGATTGGCCCAGAAGGCGCTCTGGTCCCAGAACGACAGCACCTTGGGTGCGGGCTGGTCGAGGGTGAGCGGCGCTTCGTGCGCCGCGGATGGATCAGACATACTTCGAGCACTTTCCCTACGTCGGCATTACCCGGACAGGTTCGCGCGGTCGGCGGAGCTGATACCGCCCTCTCAGCCCGGCCGTGCCCGAGCTCCCGCAGTGGAATGGTTCGGCCGAATAGTACACGTGACCATCTCAGTGGTGGGATGTCTCGTTCTGCCTGCTCACCAGGGGTGTGGATGCTTGTGGATAGATCTTGTGCGGATCGCTGAACGGTAGGCTGCGATAGTGCTGCCGGGGTGGAGGATTCGCCGAACCCGGGGCGTGCGAGAGGGGGGCGAGCGCGGTGCGAGCATTCTGCGGAGCGGTCGGTGCGCGATGGCGGCGGTGGTCGCGGTGGCGGCGGGCGGGGGCGATCGCCGGACTGATCCTCGGTCTGGCGGTCACGACGGTGGCCGCGTCGGCCGTCGCGTTGCGGTTGGAATACGCGGGCGATCCGCCCCCGGACGCGCGGACCCGGGGACGCGACGCGGTGTGGCTGGGCCACGCCTGGGTCGACGGCCGCAAGACCGATGCCGATATCGCCGCACTGGCGACGCTACTGTCCGGCACCGGCGTCAAAGATCTGTTCGTGCACACCGGTCCGTTCGCCCGCGACGGCAGCGTGCCGGACGAGCTCCATCCGCGGGCCCGCTGGTTCGTCGACGCGGTACACCGAAGCCTGCCCGGAATTCGCGTGCAGTCCTGGCTCGGCCAGCTCGTCGAACCGGAATTCGACGATCTCGACATGGCCGTTCCGGCCACCCGAGCCCAGATCACCGCGTCCGCGGTCAAGGTGCTGGATCTCGGATTCGACGGCGTGCACCTGGATCTGGAGCCGGTCCGTTCCGGTTCCGGCGACTTCCTCTCGATCGTGGACCAGGTCGGGGCGGTCACGAGGGGACGTGCCGTGCCGCTGTCGGTCTCGGCCCCGCAGATCGATCCGCTGCCCGGTCTGCACTCGGTCGGCATCGCGCTGCGTGAGCACGGAAAGTGGTGGTCGCAAGCCTATTTCGCGGAGGTGGCGCGCCGCGTCGATCAGGTCGCGCTGATGTCCTATGACACCGCGATGCCCACGGAATCGCTGTACGGCGGTTACGTCGCTCAGCAGACCGCACTGGCGCTGGCGGTCACTCCCGCCCAGGTCGACCTGCTCATGGGCGCACCGGCGTTCTGGGCCGACGACATCGCGCATCATGGCGCGGCGGAAACCGTGCCTGCGGCCATTCGCGGCATTCGCCTGGGATTGGGACGTGAGGACCGGCACCGGCAAACCTTCGGCGTCGCCCTGTACGTCGATTTCGCTGCCACCCCAGAGGATTGGGCCGCTTACCGTCGGGACTGGTGCTAGCTGTCCCTGCGCACCGACCCTCACCCGGTCCGCTCAGTGCGGCCGGGTGACGCCGGGGCGTCGTCCGCGCGGTACTTCCTGTCCTGACCTGGGATTGTGGTCGCTACGAATCGACACGACCAGACTGTCCCGCAGGGTCACTGACCGTCGTTATCCGGTGACTCGGGGGTATGCGGCTCCTGCCCCCGCGCCTTCCGCTTCAGGACGACTACGCCCACCAGCACTGCGATACCGATGATCACAAGTAGCTCCATATGCGCTGGATACCCGGAATCGGGGCTTGCAATCAGTACCCGGGTACCGGCTTACCGTGGAGTCATGGAACATGACGGATGGGTTTCGGACGCCTGCACCTTGCCGACGGCGCGGCAGCCGGTCCGTGTGGCCGAGTTCGACCAGTTCTTCGCCGCGGCCGTGCGGCGGCTACGGCGCCCGGAGCGCACCCGGCTGGAATTGGTCGTCGATCCGGTCCACGAGACGCGGGCCCGGGAACTGGCGGCGCTGGAAACCGCATGCTGCTCGTTTTTCGCCTTCGGGTTCGACAGCACCGCCGACGGTGTGAACATGCGCATCGAGGTGCCGGCGAACCGGATCGACGTGCTGGACGGCCTGCATCGGAACGTGGCAGCGGCCCTGGCGGAACGGGAAAGAACATGACGGACAACGGGTTACGCACCGGACAGGTGGCAGCCGCGGCGGGAGTCAACGTGCAGACGCTGCGGTACTACGAGCGTCGCGGGCTGTTGCGGGAGCCGCGGCGTTCGCTCGGCGGCCACCGGGTTTACCCGCCCGAGACGGTGACCTTCCTGCGCGTCGTCAAAGCGGCTCAGCGGCTCGGCTTCACCCTGGACGAAGTCGCGGATTTACTGGCGGACAGCGGTTTACGTCGCACTCGTGCCGGTCTGCGGAACCGCGCCGAAGCCAAGCTGGCCGAGGTCGACGCGAAACTCGCCGAGCTGACCACCGTTCGCGACACCCTGCACGCCGCCCTCGCGGCGGGTTGCGACGATCTCCTGGTCTGCGCTGAAGTTCCCGGCTGCCCGGTTCCGTTCGAAGCAGCCTGAAATCCGGATGCCGCCCGGCGCCGCGCCTGCGATCATTGCTGGATGGGGAGTGTTCTGATGACCGGGGATCTGCACGGCAACACCAGCCATGCCCTCGACCTGCTGCGGGTCGCGGTGCGCGAGGACTGCGAAAGAATGTTCGTGCTGGGCGATTTCGGCGCCTGGGAGCACACCGCCGCCGGGCGCCGCTATTTCGACGTGGTGGACCGGGCGGCGCGCAAGGCGAAAGTCCGGGTGTATTTCCTGGACGGCAACCACGACAAGTCCTCATTGCTGCACGAACTCTACGGCTCCGAACCCGACGACGAGGGTTTCCTGGTGTGCCGCAAGAACCTTCGTTACGCGCCCCGCGGCCATCGGTGGAGCTGGGCGGGCACCCGGTTCGCCGCGTTCGGCGGCGCGTATTCGGTGGACAAGGCCCCGCGGCTGGCCGCCGAGGCACAGCGGGCGCGGAAAGCGGAGCGGCGCAGGCACTTCGGGTCGGCCCGGCGACCGGTGACCGAGGGCACCCTGTGGTTCCCCGAGGAACAGATGACCGACGAGGAATGCGACGCACTGCTCGCCGCCGATCCCACTCCGGTGGACGTACTGCTCACCCACGACAAGCCGCGGGCCGCCGAGCCGGCGTGGAACCGCAAGAACCTGCCCGAATGCCTGCCCAACCAGGAGCGCATCCAGCGCGTGGTCGACACCCTGCGGCCGCGACTGGTACTGCACGGGCACCTGCACTTCCGCTACACCGATCAACTCGACGGCACCCGGGTGGAAGGTCTGGGCGCCGATCCGGCCGCCTCCCAGCCGGGCGGCTACCAGAGTTCGGATTCCTGGCTGGTGGTCCCGCTGCCGTACGCGCCCGAAGTCGCGGTGCGACGCGAAATCGCCTGAGCCCGAACGTCAACCGGCCAGGCAGGCGTCGCGTGCGGTGTTCTTGCTCGCGTTGAACTTGTCGACCGAGGCGTTCAACGTGTCGACATCCACCCGCCGCTCCACATTGTCGGCCACCACATTGCTGTCGTCGCGGTAGACCCGCAACGGGTCGGCGATGCGGGACGGGAGATCGGCGCTCAGCTGCGCGGTCAACTCGGTGGCGCCGCCGCGCAGTGTGTTCACGGCGTCGGTGGCTTTGGCGTCCACATCGGGAGCGTCGGCTTCACCCGCGGCGATGTAGGCGTTGAACGAGGTGATGGACTTCGAGGTGACCTCGGCGAAGGTTTCGCAGGCGGTCTCGATCGCAGCCTCCGCCGCGGCGGCCTTGGACGAGGAGGCCGCGATCGAGGACGAGATCGACGAGGCGGTCACCTCGGAGGTGTAGGAGGCGAGATCGGTCTGATTGGCCTCGGCGGCGCCGTCGATCTGTTTGGCACAGGCCCCGAGGAAGATGATGCCGGTAGCGGTCGCGGCTGCCGCGGCGGCCAGGCCGGCGCGCTCTAGTCGTCGCATCGTGTAGCGCCTCTCTGATATCCCTCGGAGCCCGATGACGCTGCGCGGTCGGAATCGGACGTTTCGACGGTACTGGGTCGGCGGCGTTCCCGTCGGCTGGGCCACCAACCGATACCCATCCGTACCCCGAAGGGGCCCGTGACCTGGAAGTCACGGGCCCCTATGGGATCTGCGTCAGTTCGGCAGCGCGGCGAGCATGCCGTTCATCGTGTCGATCTCGGCCTGCTGGGCGGAGACCACCGCCCGCGCCAACGCCACCGACTCCGGATTGACGCCGTGGGCGATCTCGGGTTCCGCCATGGCGATCGCGCCCTGGTGATGCTGGATCATCATTTCCAGCCACTGCCGGTCGAACGCGGTTCCGTTGGCCGCGCGCAGGGCGTTCATCTGCTCGGTCGACATCATGCCGGGCATGGTCGAGCCGTGCCCGCCGTGTTCTCCCGACGCACTCGGTGCGGGTTTGCCGAAACTTTGCAGCAGCGTGCTCATCTGTTGCATCTCCGGTGCCTGGGCCTGTTCCACCGCCGTCGCCAGGGCGAGCAGTTGCGGGTTCTGACTGCGGCCCGGCACCAGTTCGGCCATCTCCACGGCCTGCGCGTGATGCGGGTACATCCCTTGCAGGAAGGCGACATCGGCGTCGTTGAAATCGGTACGGGCCCCCGGGCTGGAGGTGGCCACCGCGCTCGACGACGACGCGCTCGACGACGCGCCGTGGTCCATACCGGGCATGGACTCGGAATCGTCGCTACATCCGGCGGCGAGGAGCCCGATCGCGGCGATCGCCAGGGTGATTCGGGTACGACTGGTGAACATGTTTGTACTCCTGGGAAATTGGGGGTGATTCGGGATTGGGCGCGGGGCCCATCAGATCCGCAAAATCGACAATTCGGCCAGGGATAGGACAGTCCACGGCGGCGGGCGTTCCCGCTCGGCCCGCCACAGGCGCGGCAGCGCGCGAAGGCCGTCCGCTCGCGCGGCGGCGACGTAATAGAGCAGCACGAGCATCAGCGCGAGCCCGAGCGTCGTCAGAATGAAGACGCACCCGTGCGGTCCGGCATGTCCGGTATCGCAATCCGCACCGCCGCAACCGGTCTCGGCGCTGCTGATCTGCGGCGGGGTGCCGGCGTCGAGGGGGTTGTCATGTCCTCGGCCGGCGATGTGCTCCGCTGGGTGTGTGCCGGAGACATCATGCAGACCGCTGGTCGCGGCATGATGGGCAGCACCGGAAGGCAGGGCGAAAACGCCCGCGTGCATGGCCACGATTCCCGCGAGCAGCGCCAGCACCGCCAGCATCCGGGTGGCCCCGGACGCTCGAAGCAGTGGGTGCTGGTCGACCACGGCGCCGAGTGTAATCACGGCCCACGCGGTGCCGCAAATACCCCTGGCCGGTATCACTGGGTGGCGATATCGATCACCAGGCGCGTCGGATTGCTCAGCGTGCTTACCGTGAACGGCGGCCGGTCGGCGTGCACCCCGATGAACGACTGGGTGATGCCCTCGTACACGGCCGTCCGATATACCCCGGCGATGCCGGGTGCGATCGGATCTGTCGCCGGGTCCGGGCCGGCATACGGCTCGACCCCGCTGTCGAACGGATACGCCGACCCGGTGATCCGCACCTCCAGGATCGACTGCCCCGCCACCTCGACGGCCTTGCCGCTGCCGTCCTGCGTGGCCTGATCGGCGTATTGCACGGTCCAGCCCGGTGTGCCGGGGCCGCCCAGGTCGTAGACGACGCGGTCGTACCCGGCTTGCCGGCCGATCCGCACGCCGGTGACCGTGAGACCCGCCTCGGCCGAGGGCGCCTGTTCCTTGGGTAAGGCGTCCCCTGGTGGCTGGGTGGGTGCGTCGATGAATGTGCTCGTCGTGTCCGCGGGCGCGGGCTCCGAGCCGCGCTCGTCGCAGCCCGCGAGCAGGACCGCCGAGACCACGGCCAGCAGCACCATCGTGTTACGCATGTGGCAGATGTTACTGAGCGAATCGCCCCGTGACGGGAACCAGCAATCGCCGTGTCGCGCAGGCCCATTCGGTCCCCCGTCCAGGTATCGAATTGCTTTGTGAGACTCTGCATTTCGAGTATCGCAAAAATCTCCGCAGATCCGATCTGGCCGATTTGCCGGGGTGAATGAGACTTTCGGGCAACGATCTAGCACACTTGACGTGTGGGAGATGTCGAGGATGTCCTAGGCCGACTGCGGCGGTATCCGGATGTGGAGGCGCTGAACCTCTATGCCGTCGATGCCGCGGATCGGCTGATTCTCGATGTCGCCGACGAGCAGTTGGCCTCCGCCGGTAACGGAAAGGTTGCTGTAATCGGCGACAGTTACGGTGCGCTGACCCTCGGTGCGATCGCCGCGCACGACCTGCGCGAGGTCCGCGTGCACCAGGACCTGCTCACCGGCGAGCTCGCCCTGGCCAACAACGCCAGAACGCTCGGCCTCACCGATCGCTATAGCGCGCACGGCCTCACCGAGAAGCTGCTGGCCGACGCGCGCGTGGTGCTGCTGCGCCTGCCCCGAGTGCTGACCGGGCTCGCGGAGGTCGCCGACGCCATCGCGCGCTACGCCGACCCCGAGGTCACGGTGATCGCCGGCGGCCGGGACAAATACCTGACCAAATCCATGAACGACGTACTCGCCGAATACTTCTCGGAGGTGCGGGCCAGCCGCGGCCGGCAGAAGTCGCGCACCCTGCTGGTGTCCGGGCCGAAACCGGTGGGGCCGGAGCAGTTCCCGATGTGCGAACACATCGAGGACCTCGGCCTCGACGTGGTCGCGCACGGCGCCGCGTTCTCCGGGGCCCGTCTGGATATCGGCACCCGATTCCTGCTCCAGCATCTGAAGTTGATGAAGCCCGACGCTCGCGACGCCATCGATCTCGGTTGCGGCACCGGTATTCTCGCCGTCGCGCTGGCCAAGGCCCGCCCGGCGATCCGGGTGATGGGCACTGACCAGTCGGCCGCCGCGGTGGCGTCGGCGCGGGCGACGGTGGCGGCCAACCACGTCGACGATCGCGTCACCGTGGTGCGCGACGACGCCATGTCCTCCGCCGCGGACAACAGCGCCGACCTCGTGCTGTGCAACCCGCCGTTCCACGTCGGCGCCGCCGTGCACACCGGCTCGGCGATCAAGATGTTCGTCGAGACCGGACGGGTGCTGCGCCCCGGCGGCGAGCTGTGGACCGTCTACAACTCGCACCTGAACTACCGCGGCGTGGTGGAGAAGATGGTCGGCCGCACCGAAGTCGTCGGGCGCAACCGGAAGTTCACGGTGACTCGATCGGTCCGTGGCCTGCACGATGCCCAGCAGCGGTAGAGTCCAGTCCGATATGTCCAACTCGGGCAAACCCCACCTGGGAACTTGCCAAGGGGCGTACACGTTGAACCAGGCAGTTGACGAACGAGCGCACGGCTCGAACGACAGCAGCAGCAACGACTGAAGGAAGGGACGCAGTGCGTACCACGAGCAATCCGGTTTTCAAGAACCTGCCCAAGCAGCAGGGCGGCGGTGGCTACGCCAACTTCGGCCAGGGTATGCCCGGCGCACCGGCCGGCCAGCCGTACGGCAACCAGTACCCGCCGAACCAGTACGGCCAGCCCGGCCAGTATCAGCCGTACACCCCGCCTGCGCAGACCACCCGCTCGATCACCATCGACGACATCGTCACCAAGACGGCGATGACGCTCGGCGTGCTCTCGGTGACGGCGCTGGTCTCCTACATCCTGTCCGCCACCAGCGCCAACAACGCCTTGGCCATGCCGCTGATGCTCGTCGGGCTGATCGGTGGCCTGGTGCTGGCGCTGGTCGCGATCTTCGGCAACAAGACCGACAACCCCGCGATCGTGCTGCCCTACGCGGCATTCGAGGGCCTGTTCCTCGGTGCGATCTCGTTCGTGTTCGCCAACATCATCAGTGTCGGCGGCACCGGCATGATCGCCCAGGCGGTCCTCGGCACCTTCGGCGTCTTCGCGGGCATGCTCGTCGTCTACAAGACCGGAGCCATCCGGGTCACCCCGCGTTTCACCCGCATGATCATCGGCGCCACCATCGGCGTCGTGGTGCTGATGCTGGGCAACCTGATCGCCAGCTTCTTCACCGACGGCGGCTTCGGCCTGCGCGACGGCGGCCCGATCGCGATCATCTTCAGCCTGATCTGCATCGCCATCGCCGCGTTCAGCTTCCTGCTGGACTTCGACGCCGCCGACGACCTGATCCGCGCCCAGGCGCCGGAGAAGGCGGCCTGGAGCGTGGCCTTCGGCCTGACCGTCACCCTGGTCTGGCTGTACCTCGAGATCCTGCGTCTGCTGAGCTACTTCAACAACGACTAGTAGCCACGAACAGTGAAAGGGCGGTCACCGTACGGTGACCGCCCTTTCACGTTTCCGGTCTCAGCTCAGGCGCTCGATGACCATCGCCATGCCCTGGCCGCCGCCGACGCACATGGTCTCCACACCGAACTGCTTGTCGTAGGTCTGCAGGTTGTTGATCAGCGTGGTGGTGATGCGCGCGCCGGTCATACCGAACGGGTGGCCCAGCGCGATCGCGCCGCCCGACACGTTCAGCTTGTCCTCGTCGATCTTCAGCTCCCGGGCCGAGCCGAGGACCTGCACCGCGAAGGCCTCGTTGATCTCGAACAGGTCGATGTCGGAGACGCTCTTGCCGGCCAGCGCGAGGGCGCGCTTGACGGACTCGATCGGGCCCAAGCCCATGATCTCGGGGGACAGACCCGAGACGCCCGTGGACACGATGCGCGCCAGCGGGGTCAGGCCCATCTCCTTGGCCTTGGTATCGCTCATGATGACGAGCGCGGCGGCGCCGTCGTTGAGCGGACAGCAGTTACCGGCGGTGATGGTGCCGTCGGGCCGGAACACCGGCTTGAGCTGGCTGACCTTCTCGTAGGTGACGCCGGCGCGCGGGCCGTCGTCGGTGGACACCACGGTGCCGTCGGGCAGGGTGACCGGGGTGATCTCGCGCTCGAAGAAGCCGTTCTTGATGGCCTCCTCCGCGCGGTTCTGCGAGCGGACACCCCAGTGGTCCTGGTCTTCCCGGGAGATGCCGGTCAGGGTGGCGACGTTCTCGGCGGTCTGGCCCATCGCGATGTAGGCGTCGGGCAGCAGGCCGTCTTCGCGCGGGTCGTGCCACACCACGCCGCCCTCGGCGGCCTTGGCGGTGCGCGCCTCGGCGTCGGCGAACAGCGGGTTCTTGGTGTTGGGCCAGCTGTCGGCGGAACCGTTCTTGTAGCGGGAGACGGTCTCGACGCCGGCGGAGATGAAGACCTCACCTTCGCCGGCCTTGATCGCGTGGAACGCCATCCGGGTGGACTGCAGCGAGGACGCGCAGTAGCGGTGCACGGTGGTGCCGGGCACGGTGTCGTAGCCGAGCATGACCGCGACGTTGCGTGCGATGTTGAAACCCTGCTCACCGCCGGGCGAGCCGCAACCGAGGATCAGGTCATCGATCTGGGTGGGGTCGAGCGCGGGCACTTTCTCCAGCGCGGCGCGCACGATCTGCACGGTGAGATCGTCGGGACGCATATCCACCAGCGAGCCCTTGGCGGCACGGCCGATGGGCGAGCGGGCGGTCGAAACGATAACTGCCTCAGGCATGAGGGCTCCTTCGGTACTGCGGCGTGGCGAGCTCAGTTTTGTACTGGCGCATCTATGTGTACCGAACTCCTGGATCCCAGGGTCAGGCAGGTACGTCGAAACCGGCGTGCGCGGGCACGCTCGCGGCGTCGGTGGTGACGACCACCTCGACGCGGCCCGGCCCGGTGTCCTGGAACAGCGAGTACAGAATGCTGCCGTAGATGCCGACCACGACGGGGTTGCTGTAGACGCCCGCCGCGCCGGTGGTCATATTGCGCCAGGCCACGGTGGTCCGGACTTCGCACAGCGGCGCGAGGGGATACTGGCCGGGCCCGACCCCGGCGACCGGATCGGCCCGCATATTGATGATGGCCCGTCCCGGCCACTGTTCGCTGGTGTCGGCCCAGGTGCGGACAGTGGTCCAGCACAGGCCGCCGTGCGCGAGGGTGGTCACTTGCGGAAACGGCGTCGTGGCGGCGTTCGCCGCCGCGGCGGGGACCAGGGTGCAGGCCGCGGTGGCTAACAGGGCGGCACGAGCGATGTTGGGCTGCCTCATGTTTGCGAATAATAGGTGTGAACCCGGCACTTCGGGTGCGGCCGCGCGGTGCGCACGTCCGGCTGTCCGGACACCGGGCGCGTGCGGCGAAATTCCGGCTTCTGCAACGATGGGGGCATGCGCATCGCGAACCATGTCGTCGACCTCATCGGCAATACGCCCCTGGTTCGGTTGAACTCGGTGGTGGAACCGGAAGCGGGCCTGCTGGCCGCCAAGATCGAATACCTGAACCCGGGCGGCAGTTCCAAGGACCGCATCGCGGTGAAGATGATCGACGCCGCGGAAGCGGCCGGGCTGCTGAAGCCGGGCGGCACCATCGTCGAGCCGACCTCCGGCAACACCGGCGTCGGGCTCGCGCTGGTCGCCCAGCAGCGCGGCTACAAGTGCGTGTTCGTCTGCCCGGACAAGGTTTCCGAGGACAAGCGCAATGTGCTGCGCGCCTATGGCGCCGAGGTCGTGGTCTGCCCGACCGCGGTCGCGCCCGAGGATCCGGCCAGCTACTACAACGTCTCCGACCGGCTGGTGCGCGAGATCGACGGTGCCTGGAAGCCGGACCAGTACTCCAACCCGGGCGGGCCGGACAGCCACTACGAGACGACCGGCCCGGAGATCTGGCGCGACACCGAAGGCAAGGTCACCCACTTCGTCGCGGGCGTCGGCACCGGCGGCACCATCACCGGCACCGGCCGCTACCTCAAGGAGGTCTCCGGCGGCAAGGTGAAGATCGTCGGCGCGGACCCGGAGGGCTCGGTGTACTCCGGCGGCACCGGCCGGCCGTACCTGGTCGAGGGCGTCGGCGAGGATTTCTGGCCCTCGGCCTACGACCCGGCCGTCCCCGACGAGATCATCGCCGTCTCCGACGCGGACTCCTTCGATATGACGCGGCGCCTGGCCCGCGAGGAGGGGCTGCTGGTCGGCGGCTCCTGCGGAATGGCGGTCGTGGCGGCCATCGAGGTGGCGCGCCGCGACCCGAACAACGTGGTGGTCGTGTTGTTGCCGGACGGCGGCCGCGGGTACCTGTCGAAGATCTTCAACGACCAGTGGATGAGCTCTTACGGCTTCCTGCGCACCCGGCTCGACGGCAGTGTCGCCGAGCCGCTCGTCGGTGACGTGCTGCGCGGCAAGTCCGGCGCGCTGCCGGATCTGGTGCACACCCACCCGTCGGAGACGTTGCGCGACGCCATCGAGATCCTGCGCGAGTACGGCGTCTCGCAGATGCCGGTCGTCGGCGCCGAGCCGCCGGTGATGGCGGGTGAGGTCGCGGGCAGCGTCACCGAACGCGATCTGCTGTCGGCGGTGTTCGAAGGCCGCGCGCATCTGACGGATTCGGTGGCCCAGCACATGAGCCCGTCGTTCCCGCTGATCGGATCCGGCGAACCGATCTCGGCGGCCACCAAGGCGCTGTCGGACACCGACGCGCTGATGGTGGTGGAGGACGGCAAGCCGGTCGGGGTCATCACCCGGCACGATCTGCTCGGATTTTTGAGCACGGGGAGCATAGGGCACTGACCCGATAAACGCACGCGGCGATTCGGTCGCCGATTCATCGCGACCGAATAACCATTCCTTCGCAAACGGCAAATTGCTGGCAAACTGCTGGTTTAGCACTTCGAGGCGGGGTACAACAGCTCCGAAGGTCGCCTCGGCAACCGTCAGGCGTCGTCGAATAGCAGCGAAGGGAAGCGCCCGTGCAAACCTCCATTTTGGCTATCGATATCGACTTCCGGCAAGGGTGGAACGATGCGTGGAGTGCGATCGCGACGTTCGTGCCCAAGTTCATCGGCTTCCTGGCGATCCTGTTCATCGGCTGGATCGTCGCCAAGGCCATCGCCGCCATCGTGCGCCGCGTCCTCGACCGGGTCGGGTTCGAAAAACTCGTAGATCGCGGCGGCATCAAGAACATGATGGCGCGCAGCAACTGGACCGCGTCGCAGATGCTGGCGAAACTGGCGTACTACGCCGTGCTGCTGATCACCCTGCAGCTGGGCTTCGGCGTCTGGGGTCCGAACCCGGTGAGCGACATGCTCAACGGCATCGTCAGCTGGCTGCCCAAGCTGGCCGTGGCGATCGTCATCGTCATCGTCGCCGCCGCGATCGCGCGCGTGGTGCACGAGATGGTGTCGGCCGCGCTGGGCGGTCTGTCCTACGGTGCGCTCCTGGCGCGCGTGGCGTCGGTCTTCATCTGGGCGCTGGGCATCATCGCCGCCCTGAACCAGGTCGGCGTCGCCACCGCGGTCACCGAGCCGGTCCTGTGGGCCGTGCTGCTCACCGTCGCGGGTGTCCTGATCGTCGGCGTGGGTGGCGGCCTGGTCCGCCCGATGCAGTCGCGCTGGGACGGCTGGCTGGACAAGGTCGAGGGTGAGATGCCGGCGCTGCGCGGCCATACCGAGGCCTACAAGCGTGGTCGTGAGGACGTCTCGCGTCAGCAGGCCTGGCAGGACCAGTCCGCGACGACCACCACCCGCTACACCAGCGCTACCGGTGCCGAACCGGGCGACCGCACCCCCCGAATGGGCTGATTCGCCCTACTGCGAATGTCCGCCGTGAGCTTCGGCTCGCGGCGGACATTTGTTTTTCAGTTGATCGTCTGGGCCTGGACACAGACCGCGGCCAGCCGCAATTGCATCCAATCCGCCTCGCGCCAATCGGCGGGCGCGCTGCCGGTCATCGGGGTGGCGATCATCTCCGCCAGCTCCTGTGCCGTGGCGGGCTGGTGCTCGCGGGCCTGATCGAGCAGGCCGCGGACATATCCGGCGAGCAGCAGCAGCGGCGGCACCTGCGCGGCATCCTCGACACCGTGGTCGAGAATGTCGCGCAGGGCCGCGCCGTGCTGGTCCAATACGGCCGACAACGCAGGATTCTCCGCGGCTGCGGCGAGCGCCGGTTCCCCGTGCGATTCGTGCAGGCGGTTCAGGATTCTGCGCGCCGACACTTCGAGCAACGCGGGGCCGAGCAAGAACATTGGCCGACTGTAGCAATCATGCAGCGTTTATCAAAATGTGATCTGCGGCGCAATTATCGGCGGCGTCGAAAGTGTCTGTCAGCGAAACGCATTCGCGTCCGTGAGTGCTTTCCCGAGTACCAATTGGTGGACTTCGGCGGTGCCCTCGTAGGTCAGCACGGACTCCAGGTTGTTCGCATGCCGCAGCACCGGATAATCCAGCGTGATGCCGTTCGCGCCGAGGATCGTGCGGCACTCCCTGGCGATCTTGATCGCTTCCCGGGTGCTGTTCAGTTTGCCCGCGCTGACCTGGTCCGACAGCAGCTCGTGCCGGTCCTTGAGCCGCCCCAGATGCAGCGCCAGCAGCTGACCCTTGCCGTACTCGAGGGCCATGTCGGCCAGCTTGGCCTGGGTCAGCTGATAGGCGGCCAGCGGCTTGTCGAACACCTCGCGGGTCCGGGCGTACTCGATGGTGGCCGCCAGGCAGTCCCGGGCGGACCCCAGCGCGCCGAAGATGATGCCGAAACGGGCCTCGCTCAGACAGGCCAGCGGCGCGGCGAGCCCGCGCGATTCCGGCAGCACCGCGTCGGCGGGCAGTCGCACGTCGTCGAAATCCAGTTCCGCGGTGACCGACGCGCGCAGCGACAACTTGCGGTGCATCTCGCGCGCGACGAACCCCGGGGTGTCGGTGGGGACGATGAAGCCGCGGATCTTGTCCTCGGTCTGGGCCCACACGATGGCGACATCGGCGACCGACCCGTTGGTGATCCACATCTTGGACCCGTTGAGCACCCAGTCCGCGCCGTCGCGCACCGCGCGGGTCCGCATGCCGCCGGGATTGGAACCGAAATCGGGTTCGGTCAGCCCGAAGCAACCGATGACGCGCCCCTCGGCCATACCGGGCAGCCACTGCTGCTTCTGTTCCTCGGAACCGAACTTGTGGATCGCGGTCATGGCGAGCGAGCCCTGCACCGAAACCATGCTGCGCACACCGGAATCCACCGCTTCCAGCTCCTGGCAGGCCAGGCCGTAGGTGGTCGCCGACATGCCCGCGCAGCCGTAGCCCGCCAGGTGCATGCCGAGCAGGCCGAGCTTGCCGAGCTCGGGGGCCATCTCGCGGGCCGGGAAGGTGCCCGCCTCGAACCAATCCGCGATGTGCGGCCGGAGCTTTCGCGCCGCGAAGTCGCGTACGGTGTCGCGGATTTCGCGCTCGTCGGCACTGAGCAAGGAGTCGGTGGCGAAAAGTTCATCAACGCTGAGCATGTGCTCACGCTACCGCCGGGGATGTGCCCGGAGCCTCCGTTCGCGCACCGCCCCGATTCCAGGCAGAATATTCAGCCCATTTAGGCTGTCGCTCATGAGCGAAGGGCTGGGTTTCTCCACACGGGCCGTGCACGCCGGATTCGATCCGGATCCGCAAACCGGCGCGGTGAACGTGCCCATCTACGCGAGCTCCACCTTCGCCCAGGATGGCGTCGGCGGCCTGCGTGGCGGCTTCGAGTACGCCCGCACCGGCAACCCCACCCGCCAGGCGCTGGAAGCCAACCTCGCCGCGCTGGAGTCCGGTCGGTTCGGTCGCGCCTTCGCCTCCGGCATGGCGGCCACCGACTGCGCACTGCGCGCCACCCTGCGCCCCGGCGACCACGTCGTCATCCCGGACGATGCCTACGGCGGCACCTTCCGGCTCATCGACAAGGTGTTCACCCAGTGGGGCATCACGCATTCCCCCGCGGCGGTCTCCGATGTCGACGCGGTCCGCGCCGCGATCCGCTCGAACACCAAGCTGGTCTGGATCGAGACCCCCACCAACCCGCTGCTGAACATCGGTGACATCCCGGCGCTGGCCGAGGTGGCGCACGAGGCGGGCGCGAAGCTGGTGGTGGACAACACCTTCGCCACCCCGTATCTGCAGCAGCCGCTGCTGCTCGGCGCCGACATCGTCACCCACTCGACCACCAAGTACCTGGGCGGTCACTCCGACGTGGTGGGCGGCGTGCTGGTCACCGACGATCCGGAGCTGGACGCGGCGTTCGCGTTCCTGCAGAACGGCGCGGGCGCGGTGCCCGGCCCGTTCGACGCCTACCTGACCATGCGCGGCACGAAGACCTTGGCACTGCGCATGGAGCGCCACTGCGACAACGCCGAGCTCCTCACCGAGTTCCTGGCCAAGCATCCGGCCATTTCCCACGTCATCTACCCCGGCCTGGCCGAACATCCCGGGCACGCCGTCGCCGACAAGCAGATGCGCCGCTTCGGCGGCATGATCTCGGTCCGGCTGCACGGCGGCAAGGAAGCGGCACACGACTTCTGCTCGCGCACCAAGATCTTCACCCTGGCCGAATCGCTGGGCGGTGTGGAGTCGCTGATCGAGCACCCCGGCGCTATGACGCACGCGTCCACCGAGGGGTCCGACCTGGAGGTCCCCGCGGATCTGGTGCGCTTGTCGGTCGGCATCGAGGACGGCGCCGACCTGCTCGCCGATATCGAGCAGGCACTGGGCTAGGGGAGCCACACATGACGAAGCGGCCGCACTCGGGATCGGGTGCGGCCGCTTGCGTCTGTGACGGGTTTCGGTTGACCTCGCGGTCAGCTGTGGTAGGGCTCCGCGCTGACCAGGGTGACCTTCATGATGTTGCCGTTGGGCAACTGGTACTCGCGGGTCTCGCCGACCTTGGCATCGATGAGCGCCCCGCCGAGCGGCGACGCGGGGGAGTAGGTCTCCAGCTTGGAATCGCTGAGGCCCTCTTCGCGGGTAGCGATGAGGAAGGTCTCGGTATCGGATTCGTCACCGTCGTAGTAGACCTTGACGACCGAACCGGGCAGCGCCACACCGGACTTGGTGGGCGCGACACCGACCTTCGCGTTGTTCAGCAGTTCCTGCAGCTGGCGAATGCGCGCCTCCTGCTGGCCCTGCTCTTCACGCGCGGCGTGGTAGCCGCCGTTCTCCTTGAGGTCACCCTCTTCACGGCGTTCATTGATCTCGGCAGCGATGACGGGACGGTTGGCGATGAGCGCGTCGAGTTCGCCCTTGAGCCTGTCGTGCGACTCCGGGGTCAGCCAGGTCACTTGCGTCTCAGTCATCTCGATCACTCCCTAGTAGTTGTTCCCGGCGAGCCGGGATTCCCTGTAACTGCTGCAGCACCCACCCGGGAGCGGGCGCGCACCAGCCGGCGACCAGTTCGATCGGTGGGAGGCTCGAAGACTTCCTACAGATCTGATCCCGGGCAAACCCGAAAACCCGGGATTCACTGCGCTGGCCGCCAATGCAGCAAACACGGCTCCGAGGTCCGGAACCGTGTATCACGCCATTTTAGCATGAATCACAAACATGCAGGTCGGAACTTGTTTTGTGTCCGAGCGGCGCCGTGCGGGCAGGCTCACCCGGCTCGAAGGTAAGCGGGCACCTCATCGGTGCAGCCGTAGACGTTGCCGGCCGAGGGCCGGGACGAGGACTTGACCGTTGTGGTCAATTCGACCGTGCTGCCACGGTCCTGCGGCGGGATCAGCACCTCGCGCCGGCCGATTTCCGCACTGTTGCTCGACATCACCCGCACGAAGCAGACCACGGCCTGCCCGGGGTCCTTACGCGTGACCTTGAACCGGACCGTCATGGTGGAGTCGTCGATCTGCTGGTAGCCGAGCCCCTCGGCCTCGATGTCCTTCGGCCCGTATTTCTGATAGCCGAGGAAAGCCACGCCGACACCGGCGAGCACCACCAGCACACTCAGGACGAGAGGGATCCAGGGCCGCCCAGGTCGCGGAACCTTGCCGTAGCGGTCGGCGTGTCGCGCCGAGGCAGTGGACTCCGCGTCGCTCATTGCTGATCACTCCGGGGGGTAGGTCGGAACAAAAGTGGGTCGGATGGAACTATAGGGAACGACCATCCGACACCCGCGACCGAGAGCGATGGTGAACGAAATCGTGAGTGGCCTTCGCCTCATGGCGGTGCACGCCCATCCGGACGACGAGTCCAGCAAGGGTGCCGCGACGACCGCACGTTACGCCGACGAAGGACACGACGTCCTGATCGTCACACTGACCGGCGGCGAACGCGGCAGCATCCTGAATCCCGCCATGGATACCCCCGGCGTGCTGGATCGCATCAACGAGATCCGCCGCGAGGAAATGGCGGCCGCCGCCCGCGCGCTGGGCGTGCGTCAGACCTGGCTCGGCTTCGTCGACTCCGGGCTGCCGGAAGGCGATCCGCTGCCGCCGCTGCCCGAGGGCTGCTTCGCGCTGGTTCCGCTGGAGGAGGCGACCGAGGCGCTGGTGCGGGTCGTGCGCGAATTCAAGCCGCACGTCATGACCACGTACGACGAGACGGGCGGCTACCCGCATCCCGACCACATCCAGTGCCACCTGGTGTCGGTCGCCGCGTTCGAAGCCGCGGGCGACCCGGACAAGTTCCCGGACGCGGGCGAGCCGTGGACGCCGCTGAAGCTGTACTACGACCACGGCTTCTCGATGAAGCGACTGGAGCTCTTCGCCGCCGAGTACGAGCGCATGGGCAAACCGTTCCCGCTGCAGGAGTGGCTGGACCGGATCCGGCAGTACGCGGTGGAGCGCGGCGACGTGATGTCGCGGGTCACCACCCAGATCGAATGCGGCAAGTACTTCCCGCAGCGCGACGACGCCCTACGCGCGCACGCTACCCAGATCGACCCGAACGGCGCGTTCTTCGCGATTCCGCTGGAGATGCAGCAGCGGCTGTGGCCGACCGAGGAGTTCGAGCTGGCCCAGACCCGGGTGCGCACCGCCATTCCGGAGAACGACCTGTTCGCGGGCATCGCGGATCCGTCTGGAGTTCAGGGCTGATGTTGCTCGCAGTGCTCGCCCAGACCCCCGGTACGCCGACCGGTCCCGAATTCGGCAAGGCCTCGCCGCTCGGCTTGGTCATCGTGCTGCTGCTGCTCGCCGGGACGGTGCTGCTGGTGCGCTCGATGAACCGGCATCTGAAGAACCTGCCGGAGACCTTCGAGCCCGAGCATCCGGAACCGGATCAGGAAGCCGACGAGGGCACCGAACCGGGGATCACGCGGCTGTCCAAGGACGAGCCCGGCACCGGAGGTAGCGCGCAGCCGAGCTGAGCCCGCCGGGTTCAGCTCGCTGACCTGCGGAAGTCACACTTTCTCGCTCCGATTCGTCATAGAGGTACCGGACGCCTTCCGCACCGCACACCTCGACAAAGGAGCTTCCCGATCATGAACGCACCCGCGCGGACCAGGCCTCCGGGGTCGCTCCGAAAGGTGCTCTCGCCCAGACCGTTTCGATGGTGCGCCGCGTTGTCGCACAGATAGCCCGGCCGCCGAATACCGGACCACCGGCCTGACGCCGACCTCGTGGGCTTTCGCGCGCCCAACCGGACCCTGAGCTGATCGCGGCTCATCCCACAGCCGCCGGTCCCGATTCCGATACCTCCGAACCAAGGAACAACCATGTCTTTTCCAGAATTGCGTGCTGCCCTGACCGGGCAGATCCTGCTGCCCGGTGACGAGGGCTTCGACGCCGCCGCCCAGCCGTGGAATACGACGGTCGCGCAACCGGTCGCCGCGGTGGTGACAGCGGCTTCGGTCGCCGATGTCGCCGCGGTCGTCCGGCACGCCGCCGACGCCGGTATCCAGGTGGTCGCGCAGCCGACCGGACATGGCGCCGCCGGTGGTATCGACACCGCGATCCTGCTGCGCACCGGTCAGCTCGACCGGATCGAGATCGACGCCGACCAGCGCGTCGCCACGGTGGGCGCGGGCGCCAACTGGGGTGCGATCCAGGCGGCGGCCGGTGCGCACGGGCTGACCGGGCTCGCGGGCAGCAATCCGGTGGTCGGCGTGACCGGCTACACCCTCGGCGGCGGACTGAGCTGGTTCAGCCGCAAATACGGCTGGGCCTCGGATGCGGTGCGCGCTTTCGAGATCGTCGACGCTGCCGGTGACCCGGTGCGGGTGACCGCCGACTCCGACCCGGACCTGTTCTGGGCGTTGCGCGGCGGCGGTGGCGACTTCGCCATCGTGACCGGATTCGAATTCGAGCTGTTCCCCGCGCCGGGTCTCTACGGCGGCCGGGTGATGTGGCCGGGCGAGCGGACCGCCGAGGTGTTCGCGCTGTTCCAGCGTGTGACCGCGGACGCGCCGGACGAATTGTCGGTGTGGTTCAACCGGGTTCAGTTCCCGGGCGCACCCGCCATGGTCGGACTGGACGCCGCCTACCTCGGTGACCCCGAACGAGGACGGGCGCTGCTGGCGGTGTTGGACGAGCTCGGCGGGGCGGTCTCCGATACTCGCGGCGAGATCGCGATCGCCGACCTCGGCACCATTACCGCCGAGCCCACCGCGCCCAGTCCGTCGGTCTCACGCGGTGAGTTGTTCACCGAGCTCGGTGACGCGGTGTTGCGGACCGTGCTGGACGAGCCGGTCGCGCCGCTGATCGGTATTCAGGTCCGGCACCTCGGCGGCGCGCTGGCCCGGGCGCGCTCCGGCGGCGGCGCGGCGGGTCCGGTCACCGAGCCGTACGCGCTGTATCTGCTCGGGCTCGGTCTGCCGCACCTGATCGAATCGGTCAGGCAGCGCCAGGACGAGATGGTGGCGGCGCTGAGTGGGTCCCTCAGCGGCCGTAAGCCGTTCACGTTCCTGAACGCGTCGGAGTCGGCCGCGGCGGCCTTCGACGCGCCGACGCTGGCACGGCTGCGGGAGATCAAGCAGGTCCGGGATCCGAAGTCGGTGATCCGGTCCAATTTCCCGGTGCTCGGCTGACGCAGCGCTTTTCGCGGGCCGCGGATCCCACCGGATCCGCGGCCGTTCGCCGATCTGGTTGCGGGGCAGCCGGAAACGCGTGACCGCACCGCGGCTCGCCATCGGAGTCTCGACCGAAGTCGCCGATGACGCAGCGCCCCAACCGGTTCGGCCGACGCGCCGAGCTTCGGTGGCCCAGTGACATGGCGCACAACTGGTAGGGAACGATATGGGAAGTAACACAGTTGTTTTCACCGTCGTTCATGCTGGGTAACCCGATGCTGCGGTTGCCTCCACTTGTCAGCCGATCGTGCTATCAATGCTGCATCCGCTCGAGCGAAGGAAGCCCATGGAAACTGCGCCTACCCGTCCCGCCGGCGTGATCGGTCAGATCGATCGCGCGTTGGATGCCACCGGAAGGATCGTCGAGGCGGTGGCCGACGCGCAGCTCGCGGTGGCCACGCCCTGCCGGGATTGGGATGTGCGCACCGTGCTGAACCACACCGTGGCCGGCATGCACCAGGTCGCCGCCGCACTGAGCGGTATGGGGTCGGGAGCCGAACGCGAGGATGATTGGCTGGGCTCGGATCCGCAGGGCGCCTACGCCGCGGCCGCCGAGATCGACCGCGCGGCCTGGCATCGCCCCGATGCCTTGAGTGCACAGGTCGACAGCCCGCTCGGTGCGCTGCCCGGCACCGCGGTCGCGGTCATCCATCTCACCGAAATCCTGGTGCACGGAGTGGATATCGCGGTGGCCATCGACCGGGCCGATCTCGCCGACGACGAACTGTGCGCGGAGATGCTCAGCCTCATGGCGGCGCAGGGCGGCATCGATGCCTTCCGCCGGCCCGGCATTTTCGAGGCCGAAGTCGAGGCACCCGCCGACGCACCCGCGCACCGGAAATTGCTCGCCTACGCCGGGCGCGATTGGTAGTCAGAGCCGCCGAGCCGGGTGGCGCAGAATCGTTTTCGTCTTCGGGCCGGGTGTCCGCCGCGGATCCGAGAGATAGATCTCGTGGTGTCTGCCGTTCATGGTCAACCCCTCGGCAGACATGAAAGCGTCCATCCGGGCCAGCGTTTCGGGTTCGGTCGCATACGGTCCGAGGTGCAGCGCCTGGACCGTCAGCCCCTCGTGCACCCGCTCGATCGTGACGGGCTTCTCGACGAGCTCGGCGGCCGCCCGCTCGGTCGCCACCTCAGGCATGCGAATCAGCAACTGCCAGTGCCATTCCTCGCGCGGCACCGTCAACGGCGGCCGATCGGATTCGACCCACCACAGGCCCTCCAGCTTCGGCACCACGAAATCCTGCTCCGCCGCCTTGGCTGCCTTCTTGATCCCGTAGGCCGTCCGGTACAGCGCGGTCAGCGCCTCGGTGTACTCCGGCCCCGCGGGCGCGCCCATTCCGGTGACCGTCAGGTAGTGGTAGGGCTCGAACGTCCGAAGCTCGGGTTCGGTCGAGGCCGTGTAGTAGTGCTTGTCGCTCTTCGCGAGATCGATCTTCACAGCGATGCTCCTTCCGGGTTCGCGTCGAGCCTGCGCCCTCCCGTAACTGGAGTGTCAACCCGGCGAATCCGCCACCACGTCGTGCCCGGCGGCGCACTCAGGACGGGCGGCTGAGCTCGGGCAGACGCGGAACCGATGCCACCAGTCGACGGGTGTAATCATGCTGCGGCGCGACCAGCACCGAGTCGACCGCGCCGGACTCGACGACCTGTCCGTCCTTCATCACGACGACCCGGTCCGCGATGTGCCGCACCACGCCGAGGTCGTGCGAGATGAGCAGCAGGGCGGTGCCGAACTCGGCCTGCAATTCGGCGAGCAGGTCCAGGATCTGGGCTTGGACCGACACGTCGAGCGCGGACACCGGTTCGTCGGCGACGATCAGCGCGGGGTTGGGCGCGAGCGCGCGGGCGATGGCGACACGCTGCCGCTGTCCGCCGGACAGGGTGCGCGGATGGCGGTCGAGGAAGTCGCGCCCGAGCCGCACCGCGTCGAGGATGTCGCGCACCCGGTCCGCGCGGGCGCGCCCGCGCAGACCGACCGTATCCAGGCTCTCCCCGATGATGCGGGCCACGGTGTAGCGCGGGTCGAAGGAGCTCAGCGGGTCCTGCGCGATCAGTTGCGCGGTGCTGCGGTGGGGGCGGAGTTCCCGCTCGGAATACTCGCTCCACGGTTGGCCGTCCACCACGATGCGACCAGAACTCGGCGTGAGCAGGCGCAGGGCGAGCCGGGCCGTCGTGGTCTTGCCGGAGCCCGACTCGCCCACGATCCCGAGTGTCTCGCCGGCGAACAGATCGAAGTCGACGCCGTCGACCACGGTGCGAGCGTCGGGTCTGGAGCCATAGGTTTTGCGAAGACCCTGGACCGACAACACGATTCGCGTGTTGTGGACTGTTCGAGGCGGCAGCGGCCTGCGCTCGTGGAACTCGGTTGCCGAGTCTTCGGCTATCGCCAGCCTCGTCCCGCGCGAGGCAGCCGAGGGGACGGCGGCGAGCAGTCTTTTCGTGTAGGGGTGTTCCGGACGCGTCAAAACAGCCCGCGTCGCTCCCGATTCGACGACTTCGCCGTCTTTCATGACCAGCACTCGATCGGCCAGCTCGGCGACGACCGCCAGATCATGACTGATCAGCAGCAGTGCGTTGCCCGCTGCCTTACGCTGCCGCAGCAGTTCCAGAATCTGTTGCTGCACAGTGACATCGAGCGCGGTGGTCGGTTCGTCGGCGATGATCAGGCGGGGATCGCCCGCGATCGCCGTCGCGATCAGCACCCGCTGGCGTAGTCCGCCGGACAGCTCGTAGGGGTACTGCCGCAGTCGCCGCTCGGGCTCGGGCACACCGACATCGGTGAGCAGCCGCACGCTGCGTTCGGTGC
Organism: Nocardia goodfellowii; assembly: GCF_017875645.1. Lineage (NCBI taxonomy): Bacteria > Bacillati > Actinomycetota > Actinomycetes > Mycobacteriales > Nocardiaceae > Nocardia > Nocardia goodfellowii. Next base: position 2,356,352 of record NZ_JAGGMR010000001.1, read on the forward strand.
GGGCGCGCCCGCGCAGGCCGGTCAGCGCGCGTTGCGCCGCGGCCAGCTGTGCGCCCACCGTGCACAGTGGATCGAGGGACACGAGCGCGTCCTGCAAGACGAATCCGATGTCGCTGCCCCGGATTCGGCGCCACTGGCGCTCGCGGTACCCGCGCGCGTCCTGTCCGGACAGCTCCAGCCGGTCGGCGCGCACCACCGCGCCCGCGCCGGCCAGACCGACCAGCGCGCGTGCCGTCACCGACTTTCCCGAGCCGGATTCGCCGACCAGCGCCACCGCTTCGCCCGGATCGATCCGCAGATCGATGCCCTTGACCACATCCCGGATCCCGGCCGCGCCCGGAAAGCCGATGCGCAGGTTCGTGACCGCGACCGGACTCCGCTCGTTCACAGCGCGGACCTTCCTTCGTAGTGTCGTTGCCAATGCCGCCCGAGGGAACTCACCGCGATGACCGTCGCGGTGACGGCCACGCCGGGCAGTACCGCGATCCACCAGGCGTTGCGCAGATAGTTGCGGCCCTCGGCGAGCATGGCGCCCCATTCCGGTTCCGGCGGCTGCGGACCCATGCCGAGGAAGCTCAGTCCGGCTGCGCCGAGGATGGCCGTCCCGAGTCCGATGGTGGCCAGGATGGGCACCTGCGCCACCGCGTGCGGCAGCACATGCCGCCGCACCAGCGTGGCCCGGGTGAGTCCGAAGGTGCGTGCCTGTTCGACGTAGCCGGACTCCTGCACGACGAGGGTCTGTGCGCGCACCACCCGGGCGAATCGAGGGACCGAGGCGATACCGAGCGCGAAGATCAGGTTCGTGGTTCCCGGCCCGGTGAACGAGATCAGCACCAGTGCGAGCAGCAGATCGGGGAATGCGGAGACCACGTCGAGGAAGCGGGTGATCAGTTCGTCGAGCGCGCCCCGGGCCAACCCGGACAGCAGACCCAGCGCGGTGCCCGCCACGACCGCGATCGCGACGGCCGTGACGCCGATCAGCAGGGAGTAGCGCGCACCGTGCACCACGCGGGTGAAGACGTCGCGGCCCAGGTGATCGGTGCCGAACCAGTGCCGCGCGCTCGGGGGTAGTTGTGCGGCAAGAGGATCGGCGGCGAGGGGGTCGGTCCCGGCCAGTACGGCCGGAGCGAGCACCGCGATCGCGACCAGGCCGACGGCCAGCGCGGCCAGGGCGACGGCGACATGCTTCGTGCCGTTGACCCTCATCGCGTCGCCCCGCTCCGGGAGTCGCGGCGCAGTCGCGGGTCGAGCCACAGGTAGAGCACATCGACCAGGGTGCTGATCAGCACGTACACGAACGCGGACAGCACCGCCACCGCGAGCACCACCGGAAGATCCTGTGCCAGCACGGCTTCCACCGTGACCCGGCCCAGACCGGGCCGCCCGAAGACCTCCTCGACGATCACCGCGCCGCCCAGCAATCCGCCGACCAGCCAACCGGTCAGGGTCACCGCGGGCAGCGCGGCGTGCCGCAGTCCGTGCCGCAGCCGCAGCTCGCTCTCGCGCACCGACCAGGACCGCACCGTCACCGCGAACGGTTCGTCCAGCGCTCGCTCCAAACCGTCGCGTAGCACCTGGGAGATGACCGCGCCGAGGGACAATCCGAGCGCGAGCGCGGGCAGCACCAGTGCGGACAGGCCCTTGTTCGCCGCCACCGGAAAGACCTTCCACTGGAAGCTGAACACCGACAGCAGCACGATGCCGAGCCAGAACGCCGGCGTCGAAACCAGCGCCAGCTCAACGGCGTTGGCGACGGCCCGGCCGCGTCGCCGCCCCGCGGTGGTGGTCGCGACGACGACCGCGAACACCACCGCGACCAGCAGTGCGGCCCCGGTGAGCGCCAGGGTCGGCCCGGCCTGCGAACCGATCACCTCCGACACCGGCCGCTGGAGTACGTAGGACCGGCCGAAATCACCGTGCGCAACGCTCCACAGGTAGCGGGCGTATTGCACGACGGCCGGGCTGTCCAGCCCCCATTCGGCGCGGATGGCCGCCTCGACCTCCGGAGTCCGCGGCTGTTCGCCGAGCAGCACGTCGACCGTGTCACCCGGTGCGAGCCTTACGCCGATGAAGGAGAGGGTGGCCGCGCCCCACAGCACGCCGATGCCCGAGACCGCGCGCAGCGCAACCTTTTTGGCGGTACCGGTCCGCGCGCCGTGACGGTTGCCGACTTCGGGTTCCGCCGCTTGCGGGACAGCGATTTCGAGCGTCATGGACGACACCCCGGTGCAGCGCGCACGCCCGCGGTCCTAGCCACGGTCGATCCAGATGTCGTAGGCGTTCTCCGGAAGCTGCTTGTAGGCACGGAAACCCGCGCCGTGCACGTGGGTGGCGGCCGCGATCTGGTTCTCCGGGATGTAGAGCGGCAACCCGTAGGCCTTGTCGACGAGCACGAACCGCTGCAACCGCGCGTACTGCTCGGCTCGCGCGGCGGTGTCGACCGTCGCGGCGGCGGCTTGCAGCCAGCCCGACAGTTCGGGGTCGGCCGCGCGGCTGTAGTTCAGCGTGCCTTTCGATCCGGCCGGGTACCAATGGTTTTCGATATCGATGCCACCGGTCAGGGTGTCGGAGTTGGCGATCGAGCCGAAGGTGTTGTTCTTGCGCAGCTCGGCGTAGGTGCCCAGATCGACGTAGGAGATCTTCAGGTCGATCCCCGCGTTCTGCTTGGCCTGCGCCTGCACCGCTTGCAGCAGCACCTCCCGCTGGTCCCGCACGGTGGACTGGGCCTGCACCAGTTCGATGGTCAGGCGCTGTCCGTCCTTGGTCCGGAATCCCTCGGAATCCTTTGCCGTCCAACCAGCTTCGTCCAGCAGGCGGTTCGCGGCGGTCTTGTCGGCGCCATAGGCGCGTTCGATGCTCTTGTCGTAGAACAGCGTGTCGACGCTGGAGGCGATTCCCCAACCACGGGTGCGTTGGCCGCGGTAGATCGACTGCAACACCGCGTCCACGTCGACAGAGTTGTTGAGCGCCTTGCGAACCCGCTCGTCGGTGGCGGGACCGAAGGTGGCGTTCCAGTACAGCGTGTACGGGCTGCCGTTGTTCAACGAGCGCTGGTAGGTGAACTCGGGGTTGTCCTCGAACAGGGACGCGTCGTTGCCGGAGACGCCTTCGATGAGGTCGACCTGGCCGGAGGTGAGCGCACCCGTGCGCACCGAGGATTCGGGCAGGAAGCGGTAGGTCACCTCGTCCAGGTAGGCCGGGCCCTGATGGGCGGCGGTCCGCGGTGCCCAGTTGTAGTCCGGGTTCTTCCGGAAGTGCAGCTCCTGTCCCTTGACGTAGCGATCGAGGATGAACGGCCCGGTGCCCGCGATCTCCGGGCCGCCCGCCTTGAGCTGCGGCTTGTCGAACGCGGCGGGGGAGATGATGTCGAACCCGGAGGCGAAGTCGAGGAACGGCGCGTACGGATTCTTCAGCGTGAAGACCACCGTGCGTTCGTCGCGGGCGTGCACTCCGGCCAGGTTCGACAGCGGCCCGGAGGAGAACCCGCCGGAATAGGCGACGTCCTGCATGGTGGTGAAGTTGCGGGCCACCGCGGCCGCCGTCAGCGGGTGACCGTCGGTGAACTTCACGCCCTCGCGCAGGGTGAAGGTGTAGGTCAGCCCGTCGGGTGACACCTCGTGGCCGGTGGCCAGCCAAGGGACGTAGCCGCCGTCCGGGGTGCGCGCCAGCAGCGTCTCGAAGGTGTTGCGCAACATCAGTTTCGTGTTGCTCTGACCGTTGAGGTGGGGGTTCAGGGTGGTCGGCTCCGTCTCCACGCCCCAGGTCAGCGCGCCCCCGGCGCGCGGCTGCGCGGAGCCGCCCGAGGTGGTGTCCGAGCCGCCGCACGCGGTTGCCAATAGGGCCGTGGCCGCCAGGAGAGCCGTTGCCAGTCGCCGAGTCCGCATCACAGCGCGGCACTCCTCTCTTCGATGAGAAATAGGGGTTGATCGGTGGTGACGACCGCGCCTTCCGTCGCGGTCACGGTGACGATGCCGGGATGCGTCGCCGTCAGCTCGTGCTCCATCTTCATGGCCTCGACCACGCCGAGGAGCTGCCCTTGTTCGACGAGCGCGCCCGATTCGACGTGGAGCCGGACGACGGTGCCGGGCATGGGAGAACGGATCTCGGGGTCGGACGCGGTCGAGCCGAACGAGCGGTATTCCGCGTACCGCACCTCCCGGGAGACTCCGGCGACCTGGCACACCCACCCCTCGCCGAGGCGTCGCACCACACAGGGCGTCGCGCCCACCGAGATCGTGTCGCCGGTGCTGCGCACACAGCGCACGCCCGGTCCTGCGGTATCGGCGCGCACGCGCACCGCATCCCCGTCGTAGCCGCTGACTCGAATGGTGAACGGGCGGCCGTCGACAACGAGGTCGACGCTCCCGAGGTCGTGATCGGTGGGATCGAGCCACGCGCGGTCACCCACCGGCGCGCCCGCCGACCACGGCGTCGCCCGATCGGGCGCGGTCAGCGCGGCCGCGATCGCCAAGGCGCTCAACAGATCTGGATCGGCGAACTCGGTGACCGGGTCGATTCGGTCCAGGTAGGCGGTGTCGTGCTCCGCGGCCGCGAGGATCGGGGAAGCGAGGACCGCGCCGGCGAATCCGAGGTTGGTGGAGATGCCGGTCCAGCGCAGCTCCGCGCAGGCGGCGCGGGCGGTGGCGAGCGCCTCGGCCCGGGTGGCTCCGGTGGCGACGAGTTTGGCGATCATCGGATCGAATCCGCCGGTGACGGTGAGGCGGTGCTCGAAGGCACGCTCGATTCGGACGTCCGGCCAGTGCGTCACCTCGAGTTCTCCCGGGCACGGCAGGAACGACCGGAACGGGTCCTCGGCGTACATCCGGACCTGCACCGAGGCGCCCTGATATGTGATCTGCTCCTGGGTGACGGGCAGCGGTTCCCCGGCGGCGACCCGCAGCTGCCATTCCACCAGGTCGACGCCGGTGATCTCCTCGGTGACGGTGTGCTCAACCTGCAGCCGCGTGTTCATCTCGATGAAGAAGAACTCGTCGCCTACCAGCAGGAACTCGAAGGTGCCCGCGCCGACATAGTTCAGTGCTTGCGCGCCGCGTACCGCCGCCTCGAAGATCCGCTGGCGGATGGGCTCGGGAATCCGCGGTGCGGGTGCTTCCTCGATCACCTTCTGATGCCGCCGCTGCAACGAGCAGTCGCGATCGAAAAGGTGTACGGCACTGCCGAATTCGTCGCCGAACACCTGGACTTCGATGTGCCGGGCCTGTTCGACGTAGCGTTCCAGGTGCAGCCGCCCGTCGGCGAAGGCGGCCGTCGCGGTCCGGGTGGCGGAAGCCAGTGATTCGCGCAGGTCGTCCGGGGAGCGCACCACCGACATTCCCTTGCCGCCGCCACCGCCGGCCGGTTTGACGATGAGCGGGTAACCGATGTCGTCGGCGGCGCGGGCCAGTGCGTCCAGGTCGTCGGTGGCCGCGCGGGTGCCAGGCAGCACCGGCACACCCGCCTCGGCCATGACCAGCAGGGCGGAGGCCTTGTCGGCCATGGTTTCGATCACTCGCGAACTGGGGCCCACGAATACCAGTCCGGCGGACCGGACGGCGCGCGCGAAGCCGGCGTGCTCGGAGAGGAAACCATAGCCGGGATGGACTGCGTCGCAACCGGTCTCGGTGGCGGCCCGGACCAGTGCGGCGGCGTCGAGATGGCCGCTCGCGGCGGGCAGGCGCACCGTCGCCACCGCACCGTCGTGATAGGTCAGGTCGCGATCCTCGTCGGCACTCACGGTGACGTAGTCGATGCCGAGCCGGTCACAGGTGCGGGCGATACGGGCGGCCACCTCGCCCCGATTCGCGATGAGCAGCGTCGAGATCACAGTCGGAACACCCCGAATGTGCCGGTGTCCGACGGGGTTCGGTCCCAGCGCTCGTGTGCCAGGGACAAGCACTGTGCGAGCCAGGTGCGCGTGTCCTCGGGTTCGACGACGGCGTCGATCCACATCCGGGCGGCGATGTAGGCCGGGTGGGATTGGCGCTCGAAGCTCTCGATGATCGGCTGTTTGATCGCCGCTTCCGCGGCCGCGCTGAGTTCCTTGCCCTCGCGGCGCAACCGATCCCGCTTGAGAATGGCCATCACCGCGGCCGCCTGCTCGCCGCCGACGCCGGTGGAGCGGGCGTTCGGCCACATCGCCATGAACTGGCCGCCCATCGACCGGCCGGACATCGCGAAATTGGCCGCGCCGAAGCTGCCGCCGATCACCAGCGAAATCTTGGGCACGGTGGCGCAGGACACGGCGTTGACCATCTTCGCGCCGTGCTTGGCGATGCCCTCGCGTTCGTATTGCTCACCGACCATGAAGCCGCTCACGTTGTGCACGAACAGCAATGGGATGCGGCGCTGGTTGCAGATCTGGATGAAGTTGGTCGCCTTGAGTGCGCTGTCCGGGAAGATCACGCCCTGATTCGCGACGATTCCCACCTCGTAGCCGGCGATGCGCGCGGTCGCGCACACGATGGTGAGGCCGTAGTCCTTGCGGTACTCCACCCACGAGGTGGCATCGACGACGCAGCGCAGGATCGCGCGAACGTTCATCTCCTTCTTGGTGGTGGCCGGGATCAGGGCCGGTAGGCGCGCCGGATCGTCGGCCGGTTCGAGGGCTTGGAAAGCCGGTGGACGCACCCGGTCCCCGGGCGTGCGGGCGACGATGTCCCGGACCATCGCCAGGGCTTCCTCCTCGTTCGCGGCCAGATGATCCGCCACCGCGGTTTCCCGCACGTGCAGATCCGCGCCGCCGAGGGTTTGCGCGTCCACCTTGATGCCGGTGGCGGCCTCGACCAATTGCGGGCCACCCAGGAAGACGGTGCTGAGGTCTTTGACCATCACCGTCTCGTCGCTCATCGCGGGGATGTAGGCGCCGCCCGCGGTGCAGATTCCGAGCACCGCCGAGATTTGCGGCAGTCCCAGCGCGGACATCTCCGCGATATTCCGGAACATCTTCCCGAGGTGTTCCTCGTCCGGAAAGATCTCCTCCTGCAGCGGCAGGTAGATGCCGCCGGAGTCGGCCAAGTAGACGCAGGGCAGCCGATACTCGCGGGCCAGCTTCTGTCCGCGCAGCTGCTTCTTGATGGTCAGCGGGTAATAGGTGCCACCTTTGACGTGCGGGTCGTTCGCGAACACCATGCACGGCCGGCCGTGGATGGTGCCGATCCCGACGACGAGCGCGGCGGCGGGCAGGTCGGTGTCGTACACCTCGTGCGCGGCCAGCCGCCCGAGCTCCAGGAACGGCGTGCCGGGGTCGAGTACCCGGTTGACCCGTTCGCGCACCGGCAGTTTGGCGTCGCCCGGCCGCCGTCGCGGCGTCACGATGCCGGCGGTGTGGTCGCGCAGCAGCTGACGCTGGGTTTCGAAACCGGTGTTGTGTTCGATGGTCAGTGTCATGCGAGCTGTTCCTCCCGGTCCTGATGGGCGGCGAGGCTCGCGTTCAAGGTGTCGGCGAACCGGCGGATCGTGTCGGGTTCCAGGTCCGCGCGCAGCATCAGCCGCAGACCCGCGCTGCCGCGGCGGATGATCGGGAAGAACACCGGGGAGGTGTAGAACCCCGCGTTCAGCATGTCCCGGGCGACGGCGACCGTGGTGTCCTCGCGGCCGATGCTGACGAATCGGATCGGCAGCCCGTCACCCCCGAGGTCGGTATCGACCAGTGAGTCGAACAGGCGAACCCGTTCGCGGAGTTCGACTTGCAGTCGATCGACGGTGCCGTCGTCGTGCAGGTCGCAGGACGCGACGATGGCGCCCAGGCCCGCGGTGTTGATCCGCTGGGACCACATCAGCGGGCCGCTGGTGCGCAGCAGCGTGGGTTTGCGGGAATCGTCGCCGGGCGGGCCGAAGAAGATGACGCCGCCGCTCGCCCCGAAACCTTTGTTGAGCGAAGCGATTATGAGCGTCCGGTCCCGCCAGCCCTCGTAGTCGCCGAGGACGTAGCCGCGACCGCGCGGTCCCAGCGTCGAGATGCCGTGCGCCTCATCGAAATACAAGAACAAGCCGTAGCGATCCTGGAGCCGTCGCAACTCACGCAACGGTGCGCCGCCGCCGGTGCTGTAGACGCCGTCCGCGACATAGGCGACGTGAGAATGCTTGCGGCACAGCTCTTCCAGCGCCTCGATGTCGTTGTGTTCGATGGTGACCAGTTCGGTCTCGTCCGCCACCAGAGGCTTCATCGCGTTCAGGCAGAAGTGCGCGTTCTTGTCGAAGACCACCAGCGGTGGGTGTCCGCCGGTCAGCTCCCCGGAAGCGAGCAGCGGCAGGGTGGCCCAGGCCGCCGCCGCACACGAGGACACCGTGACAGCCTGCGCGCCGAAGGTCCGCGAGAGCCGCTGTTCGGCCTCCTCCAGGAGCGAGAGCCGGATGCGCATGCGGGAGATGGACGAATTGATCGTGGCTGTTTCGTCGAGCCCGCGATGCGCGCCCGCGATCAGGCGTGCGTCGCTGTCCAGGCCGAGATAGGAATACGAGGAGAAGTTGACGATCGTGCGCCCGTCGCGGTCGTGCACCGTGCCGTCCCGCATATCCGCCGCGACGATGTCCACCAGCCCGTGCGTGGTGCTGTCGTCCCAGAAGGTGTTGCTCAGTTGCAGCTGCCTGCGAATATTGGCGAATTGGTGTGTGCCCATTCGGTTATTCCTTTGTCGGCGAGAGCACCGTGACGACGAGTACGTTCACGGCGGCGAGCAGGGTGATAGCGATGGACCAGGCGAGCAGCCCGGTGAGTGCGGGGCCGGCCAGCGCGGCGATACCGGCCAGGCCCTGCTGGATCAGCGCGCACCAGGTGACGGCCATCGCGCCCCCGGCGACGAGGTGGCTGACGGCGTGCGCGGCGCTGTTGGGGAACAGCGTGGCCTGACCGAAGGTGGCGGTGACGTATCCGGCGAGAAAGAGGGGGAGCGCGACGGCCCGCGGCAGCTCGACCGCCCAGACGACGGTGATGAGCGCGCATCCGGCGAGCATGATCCAAGCGCCCTGGCGCATCATGACGCGGGCGCCCAGCCGGCTCACGCCGCGTCGCACGTAGGTCGCGCCGGCCAGGTAGGCCGCACCGTACAGCGCGCCGAACAAGCCGAATACCCAAGGCGGCAGCGCGAATCCGTCCGAGAAGATGAACGCGGACTTCTGCTGGATCATCACGATGACGGCGAACCCGATGCCGCCCGCACCCGCGGCGGCGACGAAAACGCGATCGCCGAACAGCCGACGCGCGCTGCCCTTCGATTCGGACTTCGGACCCGGCGGCGGAAATGACACCCGCAGCGCGTACCCGACAGGCACGACGGCGAGCGCGGCCAGCACGGCGAAGCCATAGCGCCACCCGAGCGTCGAGGTGACGATGCCACCGATCACCTGACCGCCGCCGAGTGCGACGACGAAGGCCATCGACAACAGCGCGAGTTGCCGCGCGAGTTCGGCTCCCGTGAAGAGGTCTTTGACCATCATCCGTCCGACCACCGCGATACCGCCCGCCCCGATCGCCTGGACAACGCGCAGGCTGAGCAATTGCGGTGCGTTCGTGATCAGAGCCAAAGCCGCGCTGGCGAGGATGAAGCATGCCCCGGCCGCGACGAACGCGGGCACCCGGCCGAACCGTTCGGCGGCCCGTCCCCACGCGACGACCGGAAGCGCGGCGAACACCACGAAGAGGGCGACCGACAACTGCATTGTGCCGTCACCGGCACCGATATCGGCGCCCAGCGCGGGCATGCCGGGCAGGTAGATCGTGGTCGCCATCTGTGCGACAACGACTGCGCCACAGGCGATCGCGACGATGGCTCGGCGCGATACCGCCTCGGTCGAGGCCGGCCCGGTTTGCTGCCGCACACTCATGCACACCCCTACACCCCACAGATGTGCGCTGTACAAACCCTGTCAGCGTCACCCATCCGTATTTCGGATCGGGTATTAGATCTACGCGGACCGGCCACCGGGACACAGGGTTAGAATCGGTCTGATTCTTCAGAGGGCGCGTCGCGTCCTAATATGTTGTGCGGCAGAGGCTTCGGGCACCGACCGCAGCCGCGAGCGCTCGATGAAGTGCGGTGCAGGTCAGGGGATGGTGATGAAACCCTGGGCCGCCATCCATGCACGGGCGACGGTGGCGGGCTCGCGGCCTTCGACGTCGACCTTGCGGTTCAGCTCGGTGACGGATTCGTTGGTGAGCAGCCGGGAGATCGGGGCGAGGACGTCGATCACCTGCGGGTGGGCTGCGGTGAAGTCCGCGCGCATGACGAGGGCGGCGTTGTATTGCGGGAAGAAGCCGAGGTCGTCCTCGAGCAGGCGCAGGTCCAGGGCGGGGATGCGGCCGTCGGTGGCGGCCACGGAGCCGAAGCGGCATTGGCGGGCGTCGGCGGTCGACTGGTAGACGATGGCGTCGTCGACGACGCGCTTCTGTGCCTTGGCGGCGTCGATGCCGTATTTGCGTACCACGCCGGGGAATCCGTCCTGGCGCACGCTGAATTCGGTGCCGACACAGGTGGTGGCGGCGGCCGGGTCGGAGTTGACCAGATTCGCGTACTGGGACAGTGTCCGCACTCCGGTTTCCTCGGCGGTGCGAGCGCTGGTCGCGAGGGCGTAGGTATTGTTAACGGGAGCCATTGCGGCCCACACGATTCCGTGTGCTTCCCGGTCCGCGTCACGTACCGCCTCGAACTGGGCCTGCGACCCCGCGACGGGTGATTCATTGCCCAGGTAGTTGATCCAGCCGGTGCCGGTGTAGTCGTAGGCGATATCGACCTGCCCGCGTAGCTGGGCGTCGCGCAGACTGTTGGAACCGACGATATCGGTCAGATCCCGCACCTCGGCCCCGGCAGCGTCGAGCGCGAAGGCGATGATCAAGCCGAGAATTTCCTGTTCGGTGAAGTCTTTGGAACCCACGGTGATTCGCACACCTTCGAGTTCCGCTATCGGCTGGATGCTGCCGGGATTCACTTCCAGGGGCACCGATCGACCGGCTTCCAGCCCGCAGGAGGCGGCCAACAGGACGGTGAGCGACATCGCGAATGCCACACAGCCACGCCGGATCTGGACTCTCATCGCAGCCCCTTCGGCCCGAGATAGCGTTCCGCCAGCGCGCCCACCCAGTCGATGAGCAGTGACAGCGCCACTGCCAGCAGTGCTCCGACCCAGAGGGTGACGTGGTCGCGCAACTTGTAGCCGGTGTCGATGAGGATACCCAGGCCGCCCGCGCTCACCAGGAACGACAGCGTCGCGCTGGCCACCGCCAGTACCAGCGAAGTCCGCAGTCCCGCAAGGATGTACGGCACGGCGAGCGGGAACTCGACGCGGCGCAACACGGTGGCGGCGGACATGCCCTGCCCGCGACCGGCGTCGACGAGCGTGGGGTCGACCTGCTGGTAGCCGAGGATGGTGTTGCGCAACACCGGCAGCAGCGCCAGCAGCACGATCGGTGCGACGCCGATCCAGAACCCCGTGGTCCGGGTGATCAGATAGAACAGCACGATGAGGCCGATGGCCGGCGCGGCCGCGCCGATATTGGCGATACCTACGAAAAACGGTGCGAGGCGGCGGAATCCGGGTCGCGTAAGTGCGGTGCCCAGCGGTACCGCGAGCACGACGACGATCAGCACCACGGTCGCGGTGATGAGCAGATGCTCCCAGGTGACGGTGGCGATATTGCCCGCGCTGAGGCCGGCCCGCTGAGTGGCGGTGAGATCACGGGCGAACGCCCACACCAGCACACCGGCGCTGATCAGCACGGCCAGCACCGGCTGTGCGAAGAGCCGGATGCGTTCGGCGCGGCGTTCGGTCTGCGCGGTCATGCGGAGCCGGCTCCGGAGTGCGTGGTGCGCAGGGCCGACAGGTGGGAGACCAGCGTGTCGATGGTGATCAGTCCCGCGTAGGCGCCGCGCCGGCCGGTGACGACGGCGTTCGCCGTGCTGTCGGCGAGCAGCGCTTCCAGTGCTTCCTGGAGAGTGGACCGCAGCGAAACACCCTCGCCCACCGCTGTTCCCACGTCGCGTAGCGAGGTCGCCTGCGCGAGCTGAGGGAGCGTGACCCACCGCACCGGGCGGTGTTGCTCATCGAGAACGATGCCGAAGTCCTTGTCTCCCTCGGTGATCGCGGTGCGCAGCGGCTCCACCGCGTCGGTGATCAGAGCGGTCGGGCAATTCCCGAGTTCGACATCCTCCACCCGGGTGAGCGTGAGCTGTTTGAGCGCCGCGTCCGCACCGACGAATCCGGCTACCGTGTCGTCGGCGGGGTCGGCCAGGATCGCGCCCGGTGTGTCGTACTGCAGCACACGAGAATTCTTGCCGAGTACGGCGATTCGGTCCCCGAGCTTCACCGCCTCGTTGAAATCGTGCGTGACGAACACGATCGTCTTGCGCAGTTCGGCTTGCAGTCGTAGCAACTCGTCTTGCAGCAGCCCCCGGGTGATCGGATCGACCGCGCCGAACGGTTCATCCATCAACAGCACCGGCGGATCGGCGGCCAGAGCCCGCGCGACACCCACTCGTTGCTGCTGACCGCCGGAGAGCTGGCGTGGGTAGCGATCACGGAAGGTGCCCGGATCCAGTCCGACCAAATCCAGCATCTCGTCCACGCGGTCGCTGATCCGCTTGCGGTCCCAGCCGATCAGGCCCGGCACGGTGGCGACATTCTTCGCGACCGTGAGATGCGGAAACAGCCCGGCCTGTTGGATGGAGTAGCCGATCCCGCGCCGCAGCTGGTCCGGATTCACCGCCGCGGCGTCGCGCCCACCGATCATGATCGTCCCCGAGCTGGGTTCGATCAGCCGGTTGATCATCCGCATGGTCGTCGTCTTACCGCACCCCGATGGCCCGACCAGCACGACCGTCTCCCCGGCCGGGATGGTCATCGACACGTTGTCGACCGCCGGATCCGATTGTCCTGGATAGCGTTTGGTGAGCGAATCCAGCACGATCTCGACTCCGGACACGGCCGGTTCGACGGTTTCACTCACGAATACCCCTGGGTGTGGTCAGTCGTCCGGCGAGGACGAGCAGAACGTCTAGCAGCAGCGCCAGCAGGATGATCAGCACGGTGCCGGTGAGCGCCTGCGGCACCGCGGTCGGCGTGCCGAGCCGCGACAGCCCGGAGAAGATGAGATTGCCCAGACCCGGCCCTTTCGCGTAGGCGGCAATGGCCAGGATGCCCATGATCAGCTGCGTGCTCACCCGCATTCCGGCGAGAATGGCCGGCCAGGCCAGCGGCAGTTCGATCGCGGTGAGCACCCGCAGCCGGTTCATCCCGACGCCGCGTGCGGCATCGGTCACGGCGGGATCGACCGAGGACAACCCCACGATGGTGTTGCGCAGAATCGGCAGCAGCGCGTAGAGCACGAGCGCGGTGATGGTGGGCGGAACCCCCAGTCCCAGAACCGGAATCAGGATTCCGAGCAGCGCGAAGGACGGGATGGTCAGGATGATGCTCGCCGCGGCGGTGGACGCCGCCGAACCGAGCGGGCTGCGGTAGACCAGCGCGCCGATCGCGATCGACACGATCGCGGCGATCAGCACCGACTGGACCACCGCCGAGACATGCAGATAGGAATCCGTCATCAACTGCAGGCGGTGTTCGGTGACGTAGGTCCACAGCGTGTCCAGAACCCTGCCCTCCCTCAGGTCGGCATCGCGTGAGCATATCGGCAAATGCCGCGCCGCCGCCGGGAATGCCGAGGACTGCGCCAGCGTTCGAAGATGATATGTCGGAGCGACTGACGATCATGGCTGTCCACGCCCACCCGGACGACGAAGTACTCAACACCGGCGGCGTTTTCGCGCGCTACGCCGAAGAGGGGATCCGCACGGTCCTGGTGACCTGTACCAACGGCGAGCAAGGCGACGGCCCCGGCGGAGTGAAACCCGGAGCGCCCGGCCATGATCCGGCCGCCGTCGCCGAACAGCGGCTGGGTGAGTTGCGAGCGTCGGCCGCGCTGCTCGAGATCGAACACGTCGAACTACTGGGCTACCAAGACTCCGGCATGGACGGCTGGGACACCAACGCCGATCCCCGGGCCTTCGCCAACGTGCCGGTATCGACGGCGGCAGCCGAACTCGCCACCCTCATACAGAAGTACCGCCCGCAAGTAATCGTCACCTATGACGAGAACGGCGGCTACGGACACCCGGACCACATTCAGGCCCACCGCATTACGGTCGCCGCCACCGAATCCACCGGCATCCCCGCCAAGCTGTACCACGCGGTCACACCCCGCGAATCCGCCCACGAAATGTTCGCCGCCGCCAAAGCCAACGGCATGGACTTCGGCGATTTCGAACCCCCGGAGGACTTCGGCACCCCCATGGCCGAGATCACCACCGCAATCGACGTCGCAGCCTATACCCGGCGCAAAGTGAAAGCCCTCGAGGCGCACGGCAGCCAAGGCGACGGCGCCTTCTTCCTCGGCCTCCCCGAACAAATCCAAGACCTCATCCTCGGCACCGAATACTTCGTCCGCAAACACAATCGCGTCGACGGCGCACCCGACCAGGAAACCGATCTGTTCGCAGGCCTGCGCTGATCCGGCTACCCGCACTCCCTGTACCCCACGGGTTCACCGCCGACCCCTGGATCTCGTGTGCCGTGCTCGGAAACCCGTACCGATGCACCCTGTACAACTCGCTGCCCGGTATGCGGACGAATCCGGTGCTTCAGGGTTGAGGAAGCCGCCTGGTTCGACAGCTACACCGAGAGCTTCGATGCGATCTGGGCTGATGCGCAGCCCTGGGCACCCTGACGAAGGAGAGGTCGACCGTGGGCAGGATCGAGTACTACAACGACCCGAAGGCTCCCAAGCCGAATTCGCTTGTGGTGGCCTGCAACCTGCTGGTGACCGACGCGTCCGGGGCAATCCTGCTTCAGCGTCGACGCGATACCGGGCAGTGGGCTTTGCCAGGCGGTGCAATGGACATGGGCGAAACGGCCGCCGAGTGCGCGATCCGAGAATGCAAAGAGGAGACGGGCATAACGGCTGAGATCACCGGATTTCTTGGCGTCTACAGCAACCCGAATCACATCGTCGCCTACACCGACGGAGAGGTCCGCCAGCAGTACGAGAACTGCTATATCGGCCGCCCGGTCGCCGGAGAGCCCACGATCAACGACGAAGCCGACGGTGTGATGTTCGTGGCCCCTGACAAACTCGACGAGTTGGATATCCATCCGAGCATGCGCCAGCAGATCGGCGACTACTTGTCGGGCAACTACCCCTACCTCGGCTGAGTGGGCAGTAGGGCTTCGATCCGGCTGGTGGCGGAGAGGATTTCCGGCTCCGCGCGGCGGATGAACCGGCCGACAACGGAATCGGGTCCATACCGGCTCACGATTTCTCCGATCCGTTCGCCGGGTGTTGTCGGCGTCCCGTCCGGTGTAGTTGTCATGTCGCAGTAGATCAGGGCGTCGGTCAACAACGGGTCGTCGTGAGCCGGGAACTCGGTGGCCAGTTGCTCGTGCAGGCCACGTTCCTCGGCCTCGAGCAGCGCGCATGTGTGATTGGCGACCAGGCGGACCACTCGCTGGTCGATCTGGTGTTCATCGCGGAGGAAGCGGGCACCGTCCAGGGGATGAAAGCCGGTTGAGGCGAGTCGCGGTGCGTACCCCACGTCATGAAGAACGGCCGCTGCGGCCAAGAGTTCGGTGTCGCCACCGAGTCGGTCGGCGAGAACGACGGCTGTCCGAGCCACGCCCTGTGTGTGCGCCCAGCGCCTAGGCAGTTCAACTGCCAATTCCGAGCTGGCAATCTGCCATGCCCAATGCGGTATGGGGACGGCCATTGAGCAACAGTACCGGGATCGTGGCGCGGAGGTCGGGCAGATTCAAGTAACCCTCAATCTGGACAATCACGAGCCAGAGAATTGGTTGGATGCGGCCACGACGGTTTAGGCCGTGCTCAGGGCGGTAGGACTGGGCCGAGGCGCATCGTCGGAGTGGTTCTCGGGCTGTAGAGGCGTGGTTGTTCGGGTCGGTGCTGTGTGCTGGAAGGTATGGAAGGCTGGGATTCATGAACCGATTGGCCGGTGCGACATCGCCCTATCTGCGTCAACACGCTGACAATCCTGTGGACTGGCGGGAGTGGGATGCCGCGGCGCTGGCGGAGGCGGCGGAGCGGGATGTGCCGATTCTGCTGTCGATCGGGTATGCGAGTTGCCACTGGTGTCATGTGATGGCGCATGAGTCGTTCGAGGACGCGGCGACGGCGGCGTTGATGAACGACAACTATGTGTGCATCAAGGTGGACCGGGAGGAGCGGCCCGATCTGGACGCGGTGTACATGAATGCCACGGTGGCGATGACGGGGCAGGGCGGGTGGCCGATGACGTGCTTCCTGACGCCCGAGGGGGAACCGTTCTATTGCGGGACGTACTACCCGAAGGTGGCGCGGGGTGGGATGCCGTCGTTCACGCAGTTGCTCACGGCGGTCGCGGACACCTGGCAGAACCGGCGGGACGAGGTGGACAAAGCCTCGGCGCAGGTGACGGAGGCCTTGCGGGCGCAGGCGGCCGGGCTGCCCGAGGCGCAACTCGCGGTGAACGCCGAGTTGCTGGACCATGCGGTCGGCGCGGTGTTGCGCGATGAGGACCCGGAGCACGGTGGTTTCGGCGGGGCGCCGAAGTTTCCGCCGTCCGCGTTGCTGGTCGGGATGCTGCGGAGTTGGGAGCGCACCGGAAGTCCGGAGGTGTGGGGGGCGGTGACGCGGACCGCCGAGGCGATGGCGCGCGGTGGGATCTATGACCAATTGCGTGGTGGGTTCGCGCGGTACTCCGTCGACGCGGCGTGGGTGGTACCGCATTTCGAGAAGATGCTGTACGACAATGCCCAATTGCTGAGGGGCTACGCGCATTTGGCTCGGCACGGGTCGTCCGATGCGCCGAACTCGCTGGCCGAACGCATCACTCGGGAGATCGCGCACTTCCTGCTCGATGATCTCGGCACCGAGCAGGGTGGGTTCGCGTCCGCGCTGGATGCCGACACCCATCTCGAACCCGGCGGGCCCGGAGTCGAAGGCGCCACCTATGTGTGGACGCCCGCCGAACTCACCGGTGTGCTCGGGCCGATCGATGGTGCTTGGGCCGCAGAACTTTTCGGTGTGAGCACCGCAGGCAATTTCGAACAGGGCACCTCGGTGCCGACTCGCTACACCGACCCGGACGATCAAGAACGCTTCGACCGCGTCCGGGCCGCGCTGGTGCAGGTCCGCGATCGCCGGCCGCAGCCGGACCGGGACGACAAGGTGGTCACCGCCTGGAACGGCATGGCCATTACGGCCTTGGCGGAAGCGGGCTCGATTCTCGGGCAACAAGAGTGGATCGCCGCGTCCGCGCGGTGCGCGCGATTCCTGCTGGCTGAGCACGTCGTGGACGGCCGGGTGCGGCGGGCCTCGCTCGGCGGGGCCGTCGGCGTGTCACCCGGTGTCCTGGAGGACTACGCCTGGTTGGTGACCGGTCTGCTCGCCCTGCATCAGGCAACCGGTGAACTGGACTGGTTGGACCACGCGCAAGCATTGCTGGATAAGGCGATTCAGCATTTCGCCGATCCGGAGAATCAGGGCAGCTGGTTCGACACCGCCGATGACGCCGAAGTCCTCGTCGCACGCCCACGCGACCCGATCGACGGCGCAACACCGGCGGGTGCCTCATCCCTCGCCGAAGCCCTGCTCACCGCCTCCGCGCTCAGCGCTCCGGACCGGGCGGGACGCTACCGGGAACTGGCAGACCGCACACTCGAGCGCGCCGCCGTCGTACTGGCGCGCGCACCACGCTCCGCGAGTCAGTGGCTCACCGTCGCGGAAGCTGCCGTTCGCGGACCGATACAAGTAGCGATCGCCCTGCCGGACGACGACCCCAGTGCGGCAACGGAATTGATCGAAGCGGCGTATCGCGAGGCGCCGGCCGGAACGGTGATCGTCGCTGCCGCACCCGATTCGGTCCCGCTGCTCGCCGACCGGCCGACCACCAACGGCCAACCCGCCGCCTACGTCTGCCGCGGCTCCGTCTGCGACCTGCCCGTCACCACCCCGGCCGAGCTTCAGGCGTCTCTGCGTCGTTGATATCGGATTCGCCTGGGTGCGTGGCTATTTTCCGTCGCTACCCGGGCCAGTTCCGATCATCTCTGCGTCGTTGATGCCGAAGCCGCTGGGGAGCGTGATGATCGTTCCATCGCTAGCCCGTCGAGCTGCAAGCTCCTTGCTTCGTTGATGTCAAAATCGGCAGGCGCATGGCGACCTGCCCGCCACCATCCACCGGCCGGCATCGGACGCGACTGATGGCCAGATCGCTGAGCCGGAGTTTGTTGGTTTCGTTGATCATTCGGGTATCGATGTCGGTGAGGCGCCGTTTGTTTTCAGCCCCGTCGCCCCAGCAGCAACTGCACTCGTTTCTAATGCGCCGCGCCGATGGGCGATCACGCTGGCGTGGTCATCGAGGGCTGCGAACAGTCTGCGGGACGCGGGATTTCGGCTGCCGCTGCACGCCGCGCGGTGGGTATCAGATGCGGGGACACCGTCCTACGCTGCCGCGACAGCATCCTGTATGCGGAATCGCCGCAGGTTCGAGTCCGGTTTTTCAGGCTTTCCGGCTTGCCCAATTGGCTGCGGCGCCGGGAGGCGCCACGCGCTGCGTACAGGACGGCCACGACTGCGGCCGTCCCTACCAGTGCGATCAGACACCCACCGCCGCTCTGCACACCGCGGCTGTTCTCGTGATTGCGGCTGGCACGGCGGGCGTTCTCGGCGGAGGTGCTTCCCCAGTCGGTCGGCATGATGCATCGGTCCCGATTCCCGGCGAACGGGCTCGCCGGTCTCTCTTATGATCCCGCGAACGGAGCCTCCATGGACGTACTTTCCGGGATGTATCCGCTTGCCGTTCGGCAGGTTCCGGGGCGACGTTCCGAGTACGGCAGGACCCGCAAGGTCGTCGCTGTCGAGGATCGACCCCGCCGCCGGCGCGATCAGCCGGGCCATAGTTCAGCGCAGTAGTGAGCGGGAGGTCGGTGCGAGGAGTAGTTGCTCGGGCGGAGCGCTCACCCGTTTATCCAGTTCCGGTAGCACGCTTTCGGTCCACTCCCGCGATGCCGCGAGCTGGTCGAGGTAGGTGGCGCGGCTGTCGGAGTCGGGGAATCGGGCGAACCAGGTGAGTACCTGCTCGGTGCGCACCGGCAGTTGGGTGAAGTCGTTCGGGCTCGGGTCGGTGACATACACGCCGCTCGGGGTCGTATCGAGGGCTGGACGTATCCGGTTGTCGAAGAACTCGGTGAACTCCGTCAGGTCACCTGACACTTGGTAAATCATGGCCAGCACACGGGATTCCGGAAGTTCCGTGGTCCCGATCGGCGGCCGCTGTCCGGTCGATTCAAAGGCGGACTGGGCGGTTGCCGGTCGCAGGAGCAGGGCATTGTCGGTGTCCACCATGGTCGCTCGGGCGGCGGGGGCATGGGTGCGCCAGGCCACGCCGTCGAGATAGAAGGCTCGCAACGCGGCGGTCCGGGCCGCGATGTCCGGAAACGCGCGGATCCACACGAAGCGGTCCGGATCCGACTCGTCCCGGAACTGGCCGAGCACCCGGATTCCGACGGCCTCCTGCGTCTCCACCAGCTCCCGGTCGAACAGGTCGATCAACACATCGCGGGTGCCCGGTCGCAGGGTGTACTGCCGCAATTCGAGCAGCGGCCAAGCGTTTTCCACCATGCACCGACCCTGACAGTGGGCTCGGCGAGATTCGAGTATGCGGGATGCCTACATTCGTCAATATCTGGCCACCCGGTTGGTGCCGCACCCGTTCGGCCGATCCGGTGGTGAGGTCGATCTCGGTGCGGAGCTCAGGATTCGGCTGCGGGCGAGCCGGTTTCGGTGACGAGCGTGCGAATCTCGGTGACCGGGCCGCGTGCGGTGGCCGGGTCGGTGGCGCCGGAGGGGTGCGCCGGGACCGCGTCGGGTTCGCCGTCCGCGCCGATGTGGTCGGAGGAGTCGACATCGCTCCAGCAGGAGGTGGGTTCCGGCATGCCGCGGAGCTGAATGCGTTGGTAGAGCTGCCATTTCGCTTGTTCGTGTGGCGCGGCGGCCTCGATTACCGCGCTGCTGACCAGGATTCGCCGGGGCACCTCCTTCGCCTCGGTGGTCAGCCGCGCCGCCTCGTTCACGGCGTCGCCGATCACCGTGTACTCCAGCCGGGTGTCGGAACCGATGTCGCCGGCGAACACCTGCCCGCGCGCCACTCCGATCCCGATATCGAGCTCGCCGCTGGCGAGTACCTCGTCGCGGATGCGCCGCGCGGCGCGTAAAGCCGGAGTCGCGTTGTCGCCCAGGGGTATCGGTGCGCCGAAGATGCACAGTGCGGCGTCACCCTCGAACTTGTTGACCAGGCCGTTGTTCTCCTCGGTCGCCGTGACGACGATGGTGAGCAGCCGGTTCAATTTGGCGACGAACTCGTGTGGTGACAGCCCGGTGGACAGGGCGACCGAACCGGTCACGTCGACGAACAGCGCGGAGACCTCCCGCACGTCACCTTTGAGATCCACGTCCTGCTCGGCCAGTGCCCGCTCGGCCACCTCGGCGCCGACGTGGCGGCCGAACAGATCGCGCATCCGCTGCCGTTCCCGCAGATTCGCGGCCAGCTCGTTGACCGAATGCTCCAGCCGTCCGATCTCGCTGGTGCTCCCGATCGGCACCCGGACGTTCAACTCGCCCTGGGTGATCCGATCCAGCGCCTGGCGCAGCATGCGGATGGGGGAGGCGACGGCCAGCGCGAGCAATGCCGTCGCCAGCGCGCCGACGGCGAGGCCGACGGCGGACAAATAGATGGCGGTGCGAATCCGATCCTGCGCCGCGGACGCCGGGTCGGCGAGCACCACGATGAGCATCATCATCGGCAGCGCGCCCGCCACCGCCCAGCTGAGCACCAACCGGACCAGTACCGACGAACTCCAGTGCATGGTCGCGCCGAGAACGCGCGCGAGCACCGGGATGGTGGGCCGGATCAACCGGTCCACGATGAGAAAGGTGATACCGGCGGATTCCAGCGCGCCGATCGTGAACAGCGCCGCGGTGACGCCGCGGTCGTCGTGCGCGGTGACGTGAGTGAACACCGACGCGGCCACGATCACGCCGGGAATCCAGATCGCCAGCGCCCGCAGCGTGATCGCGAAGGGCAGGCGCAGCAGCCGCCGTGCTTCCTCCGGTGTCGGTTTTCGCGCCTGATCGAACCAGCCGAAGTAGACGTTGCGGTCCCGGATGGCCAGCGCGACCCCGACGAGGAAGCCGATCGTCGGGTAGATCGCCACCAGCGCCAGGACCTCGAACCAGTTTTCGCCGAGCTTGTCGAAGAAGTTGCTCAGCCAGAGTTCGGTGACGATGACCGCGAGACCGCTGAGGTTCGCGGTGATCACCACCGCGGCCAGGCCCCAGCGCGCCCGCAGCGCCCAGAGGACCAGCCACGCGATGCCCCGGCGCACCCGGTTCATCGGGGGAGCGAGGTGCACGGCGTCATCGCGGTCACCGGCGCCGGTGTTCGCGTTGTCCATGTCCTGCGCTGCCATCACCTGTGCCGTCCGGTCGTCGAAGTTTCGCTGCCGACTTTATTGCGCCGGGCGGGCGGCAGGTAGACGGACACCGAACTTCAGCGCAGGACGACCATCCAGATCGCGATGTAGTGGGCCAGCGCCGCCAGCACCGTCGCGGCGTGGAAGAACTCGTGATGCCCGAACACGGCGGGCCAGGGGTTCGGCCACTTGGTGGCATAGAGGATGGCGCCGCCGCTGTAGATCAGGCCGCCGATGAGCAGCAGGATCAGCGGCGCGATGCCGATCTGGGTGTGCAGTTGCCCGGCGACCGGCACGATGGCCCATCCGAGCAAGAGATACAGCGGCACCCCGACCCAGCGGGGAGCGGTGGGCCAGAGCAGTTTCAGCGCGACGCCCGCCAGCGCGCCGGCCCAGACCACCGCGAGCAGGATCTTGCCGGTTTTGCCGGGCAGGCCGAGCAGGGCGAACGGGGTGTAGCTGCCGGCGATGAAGAGGAAGATCATCGAATGGTCCGCGCGCTTCATCTGGATGCGCTTCTGCACGGTCGGCCAGGTCACCCGGTGGTAGACCGCGCTGACTCCGAACAGTAAGCAGACGGTGACCCCGTAGACCAGGGTGGACCAGCCCGCCGTCGCCGAGACGGTCGCGGCTTTGGCGACCAGCGCCGTACACGCGACAGCGGCGATCCCGACGGCCCAGGTGTGGATCCAGCCGCGCATGCGCGGTTTGACCAGCGCGTCGACCAGTGATTCTCCGGGTTGACTCGGCCCGCCCGGTCGGCTGGGCGTCCCGGCGAGGTCGGTGGCATTGCTTGATTCGGACACGAGCAATCTCCTAGTTGACCGGTGAGTAACCTACGGTACCGTAGGTTTGGCTGCGCTGCCAGTGTGCGCCGTCGTTGCCGGGATCCGGCCGGTGAGGCGTAGGGTTGGACGCCGTGGAGTTTCCGAGTCGGGTGCGTGGCCTGCCCTACCGCATCTACGAGGCGCGGCTGTCCAAGCAGCTGGCCGGCAAACAACATCCCCGGCACGTCGCCGTCATGTGTGACGGTAACCGGCGCTGGGCTCGGGAGAACGGATTCACCGATGTGAGCCACGGCCACCGTGTCGGCGCGCTCAAGATCGCCGAGCTGGTCGGTTGGTGCGCCGAGGTCGGCATCGAGATGGTCACCGTCTACTTGCTGTCCACCGAGAACCTGCAGCGGGATCCCGAAGAACTGGAAACCCTCTTCGAGGTCATCACCGATGTCGTCGAGGAACTGTCGGCGCCGGAACAGAATTGGAGCGTGCGCATCGTCGGCACGCTCGACGGGTTCCCGGAACTGATCGCCAAGCGGCTGCGCACCGCCGCCGAGCGCACCGACGGGCGCGACGGCGTGCACGTCAACGTGGCGGTCGGCTACGGCGGCCGGCAGGAGATCACCGACGCGGTGCGCAAACTGGTGCGCCAGGAGATCGCGGCCGGTGAGCACGGCGAGGATCTGGTGCAGTCGATCACCGTGAACGCCATCGGTCAGCACCTCTACACCTCGGGCCAGCCCGATCCGGATCTGGTCATCCGCACTTCCGGCGAGCAACGTCTGTCCGGCTTCCTGCTCTGGCAGAGCGCGTATTCCGAAATCTGGTTCACCGAGGCGTACTGGCCGGAGTTCCGTCGCGTCGACTTCCTGCGCGCGCTACGCGATTACGCGGCCCGCCACCGCCGCTTCGGCGTTTAACCGGTACCCAGGGTCCTGGGTTTTCCGCCGTTTCGCCGGTCAGCGCGCCCGTTTTCGCGTAACTTCCGAATCATGGACGAGTCGGCGCCCTACATCAGTTACGAGGATTTCGGCCGCCGCTTCCTCGAATACGCGGTCTCGGAGGGCCGCATCCTCGCTGCCTTCAGCGAATTGACCGGCGCCGCCATCGATTTCGGCCCCATCGGCGTCGGCCCCGCCCGCCTCGCCAAGGTCACCGCCAATGTGCGGCTGGGCGAACCCCGCCTCACCCGCTACCTGGACGAGCTGATCACGTTCGAACTGGTGATCCCCCTCGCCCTCGACATGCTGATCGACCTCACTGTCGATCGGCACAACTTCGACGTGGCGGGCACCCTGCACCTGCATCTCACCGCGCGCACCGCCGACCCGTTGCGCATCATCATCGACATCGCCGAACCACGTCCCAGCGACGTCCGCATCAACGTGGAGGCCGACACCCTCCGCGCTCAGCTCCTGCGCATCCTGGCCAGCGTCGACCATGAGATTCGCCGCTTCGTAGCGAAATACATCGCCAAGGAGATCCGCAAACCGCACATCGCCGCCGCCCGTGACATCGATGTCGCGGCCCGGCTGGACGCCGCCTGGAAGCTCTCAGGAGACGTCGGCGGGTGAGCGTTGGCTCACACCGTTCGCTTTCCTGGCCGATCCGTGACATGGTTATGGGGTGAGTACGGGTTCATCAAAGTGATTTGCTCGGCTCATCTACAGAAAAGAATGAATTCTAAAATGGCTCAAGGCAGTGTGAAGTGGTTCAACAGCGAAAAAGGCTTCGGCTTCATCGCGCAAGACGGTGGCGGTCCTGACGTCTTCGTTCATTACTCGGCGGTGTCCGGCTCGGGATTCAAGTCCCTTGAAGAAGGACAGCGTGTGGAGTTCGAGGTCGGCCAGGGACAGAAGGGGCCGCAGGCCCAGGACGTCCGCGCCATCTGATTTCAACTCAGCTTGGTAGCAAACCCCGCACCCTTGGGTGCGGGGTTTTTGCGTTGTTCAGAGCTTCCGCAGGCGGATGCGGTTGATGCTGTGGTCGGCATCCTTGCGCAGCACCAGGGTGGCGCGGGGCCGGGTGGGCAGGATGTTCTCGACCAGGTTGGGGCGGTTGGTGGAGTTCCAGATCTCCTTGGCCGCGGCGGTCGCCTGCTCGTCGGTGAAATTCGAGTAGTGGTGGAAGTGCGCCTTGGGGTCGGCGAAACCGGTCGCCCGCAGCGCGAGGAAGCGCTGGACGTACCAGTTCTCGATGTCCTCGATCCGGGCATCGACATAGATGGAGAAGTCGAACAGATCCGACACCATCAGCCGCGGACCGGTCTGCAGCACGTTGAGCCCCTCGACGATGAGGATGTCGGGCTGGTGCACGCAGTGCAGCTTGCCGGGCACGATGTCGTAGGAGATGTGCGAGTACATCGGCGCGCACACCTCGGCGGCCCCGGACTTCACCTCGGTGACGAAGCGCAGCAGCTTGCGGCGGTCGTAGCTCTCCGGGAAACCCTTGCGGTGCATGATCCCGCGCCGGGTCAATTCCGCTGTGGGGTAGAGGAATCCGTCGGTGGTGACGAGGTCCACCCGCGGATGGTGGTCCCAGCGGGCCAGCAGCGCCTGTAGTACGCGCGCGGTGGTGGACTTGCCGACGGCGACACTGCCGGCGACACCGATCACGAACGGCACCTGCTGGTCGGGGTGCTTCTCCCCGAGGAAGGTGGCGGTCGCCGCGAACAACCGCTGACGTGCGGCCACTTGCAGGTGGATGAGACGAGCGAGCGGCAGGTAGACCTCCGCGACCTCCTCGAGGTCGATCTGTTCGCCCAGGCCCCGCAGACCGATCAGCTCTTCCTCGGTGAGCACCAGCGGAGTCGATTTGCGCAGTGTTCGCCACTGCTTCCGATCGAATTCCACATACGGGCTCGGCTCGCTCATTTTGGCCACTGTATTAACCCGCCCCGCCGACGTCGCCGACCGCTATCCCCCTGGCCCGGACGCGCTCTTGCGAGAAACACTCACTGTCGCGGTGCTGCCTCGGTGAGTTTCGGTCTAGCTGTCGCCGCATGGACGAATTGTCCTCTGCCACACAAGTGTGTGAAACGGGGGGTACCGCTACCCACTGGTAACCGCAGGTGGCCCCGGCTGTCGGACACTAGGGTTGACGGGCATGGAAGCGCATCCCCTTGTGACCGAATACTTGCGGCTCGGCTTGGCCTTCGATCGGCTCGAGGAAGGTTTCGTCGACGCCTACACCGGTGACCCGGGGTTGCGCCGCGAAGTCGAGAACGGCCCGGCACCGGAACCGCGTGCCCTGGCGCGTCGCGCGGTCGCGCTGCGCGCAGAACTGCCCGATGCGGGCCTGTCGCCCGAACGCACCGAGTTCCTGGATGTGCATCTGCGCGCCCTGGAAACCTCCGGCCGCAAGTTCGCCGGTGACGACATCGGCTTCGTCGAGGAGGTGCGCGACTACTTCGATGTGGACATCGCGCCCGGCGACACCGAGAACTACCGCGAGGCGCACCGGCTGATGGACGAGGTGCTGCCCGGCGACGGCCCGCTGGCCGAGCGATTCGCCGCGCACCGGCGTGCGGACGAGATCCCGCCCGCCCGGTTGCAGGTCTGCGTCGACGCGTTCTCCTCCGCGTTGCGCGAACTGGTCCGCGAGCGTTATCCGCTGCCCGATCACGAGCACGTCACCTACGAGGTGGTCGGCGACAAGCCGTGGTCCGGATTCAACTACTACCTGGGCAATTTCCACTCCCGCGTCGCGATCAACTCCGACCTCAAACAGCACATGGCGCACCTGCCGAGTCTGATCGCGCACGAGTCCTATCCGGGTCATCACACCGAGCACTGCCGCAAAGAGGCCGGACTCGTGGCGGCTGGGCAGGCGGAGCAGACGCTGTTCTTGGTCAATACCCCGCAGTGCCTGATGGCGGAGGGTTTGGCGGATCTGGCGCTGCGCTCGATCGTCGGCCCCGGCTGGGGTAAGTGGGCGGAGGAGATCTACGCGGATCTGGGTCTGCGGTTCGACGGGGATCGCGCCGAACGCCTGGCCGCCGCGTCGGCCGAGCTGCTGAGCGTGCGGCAGGACGCGGCGCTGCTGCTGCACGACCGGCGCCGCGACGAAACCGAGGTGGCGGAGTTCCTGCAGCGGTGGTCGCTGGCGACGCCGGAGCGGGCACGGCAGTCGCTGCGGTTCCTGTCCTCGCCGCTGTGGCGGGCTTACATCAGCACTTACGTGGAGGGTTACAAGTTGCTGGGCGGCTGGCTGGAGCGGGCCACGGACGCGGCGGATCGTGCGGACCGATTCCGGCGTCTGCTCGACGAGCCGCTGACGCCCGGCGCGATCCGGCGCATGTGAGCGAAAGGCCCGGCGGCTCCGCCGGGCCCGCGCGTCCCGAATTGCGTTGCGCTACTGGATGACCGCGCAGTTTCCGCCGGAGGAGATGCTGCACATCAGCTGCGACAGCGTGCGCAGCAGGCCTTCGAGCGGGTTGGTGGGCACGGCGACCAGGTTCAACATGGGGTGCTTCCTTCGCAATCGAATGGGATGACTTCCACCTGGTGAACCGGTGGTCACACCCCGATTCGTTACCCGCTCGCGCGCCCCCAAAAGGTGGGGCAGGTCTTCGCGCGGTCAGCGGAAGATGACACACGTCGTGGTGGCATGCGCGACCAAGCGGCCCTGCTCGTCGACGACGCGCCCTTCGGCGGTCGCGGTGCTGCGGCCGACGTGGATGGTGGTGCCGGTGGCGGTGAGCCGCTGACCGTCGGTGGGGACCGAGCGGATGTAGTTCACCTTCAATTCCAGGGTGCTGTAGCCGACGCCGGGTTCCAGGGTGGTGTGCACCGCGCAGCCCATCGCCGAGTCGAGCAGGGTGGCGCAGATGCCGCCGTGCGTACTGCCGAGCGGGTTGGCGAAGTCCTGGCGGGTGCGCAGCGCGAAGACCACGCGGCCGTGCTCGAGCTCGTCGACCTCCATGCCGAGCAGGTCGCCGATGAAGCGCGGGCGGTTTTCCATGGTCATGGCGGTACGCAGCAGTTCGAGGCCGGACAGCTTGGCGTAGTCGATCTCGGCGGTGGTCATCAGGTTTCCATCCTCTCGGTGAACCGATCGGTCCACATGGCATGATCGGAGTATGGACCGATCGGTTCATGAAGGCAAGCAGCGGCATGACGGCAAGGGAGTAGCCGATGAGCGCGGGCCCGCGGACCCGGTTGATCGAAAGCGCCATCGAGCTGGTGCGCGAGCAGGGTGTGCCCGGCACCGGACTGGCCGCGCTGCTCGAACGCGGCAACGCGTCGAGAAATTCGCTCTACCAGCACTTCCCGTCCGGCAAGGCCGAACTGGTGGCCGAAGCGACCAGGGTGGCGGGGGAGCGCATGTCCGTCGTCTTCGACAAGGTCACCGCGACCGGCACACCCGACCAGTGGCTGGCCGGACTGGTCGGCTGGTGGAAGAAGGCCTTACGCAACAGCGACTATGCCGCCGGCTGTCCGGTGGTGAGTGCGGCGCTCGCCGAGGCCGAACCCGACGTGCAGGCGGCCGCGGGCCTGGTCTTCGACGGCTGGAACGATCGGCTGGCAGCCGCGTTGGCGGCCGACGGCATCCCCGCCGAGCGCGCGCGAGCACTCGCCAGCCTGGTGGTGAGCGCCGTAGAGGGCGCCATCGTCCAGTCCCGCGCCACGAAATCCGTGCGGCCACTCGACGATGTCCAGGCCACCCTCGGCCCGCTGCTGCGTGCCGGATAAGCTGGACCGACCGCGACTGGCGCACTCGAGGTGGAAGCAACCACCGGGAAGCCTCACGTCCCGCACCGCGCGCCTGGGTGCAGGGCAACGATGGAGGTTGCGATGCAACAGAATCCCGTGCCCCACGACGCCGGCCAGGCCGAGCCCGCCCCGCACCCGGCCACCGCCCCGCAGGGAGACGCCGCGGGCCGCTATACACTCTCGGGCGTGACGCAGACCGCCTCTGTCAATACTCAGTCTCTCGGTGAACTCGATCCCGAGCTCGCCGCCGCGATGGCCGGGGAGCTCGCCCGCGAACGCGACACCCTCGAGATGATCGCCTCGGAGAACTTCGTGCCGCGCGCGGTGTTGCAGGCGCAGGGCAGCGTGCTCACCAACAAGTACGCCGAGGGCTACCCGGGCCGCCGCTACTACGGCGGTTGCGAGCACGTCGATGTCGTCGAGACGCTGGCCCGCGACCGCGCCAAGGAACTGTTCGGCGCCGACTTCGCCAATGTTCAGCCGCATTCCGGCGCCCAGGCCAACGCCGCGGTGCTGATGGCGCTGATGAACCCCGGCGAGCGGCTGCTCGGCCTGGATCTCGCGCACGGCGGCCACCTGACCCACGGCATGCGCCTGAACTTCTCCGGCAAGCTCTACGAGGTGCACTCCTACGGGGTCAGCAAGGAAGACCACCGCGTCGACATGGACGAGGTGCGCAAGATCGCCCTCGAGTCTCGCCCGAAGGTGATCGTCGCCGGTTGGTCCGCCTACCCGCGGCATCAGGATTTCGCCGCCTTCCGCGAGATCGCGGACGAGGTCGGCGCCTACCTGTGGGTCGATATGGCGCATTTCGCCGGTCTGGTCGCCGCGGGCCTGCATCCCTCGCCGGTGCCGCACGCCGACGTCGTCTCCTCCACCGTGCACAAGACCCTCGGCGGCCCCCGCTCCGGTCTGATCCTGGCCAAGCAGGAGTTCGCCAAGAAGCTGAACAGCGCGGTATTCCCCGGCCAGCAGGGCGGCCCGCTCATGCACGCCATCGCCGCCAAGGCCGTGGCCTTCAAGATCGCCGCGGGCGAGGAGTTCAAGGACCGCCAGCAGCGCACGCTGTCCGGGGCGAAGATCCTGGCCGAGCGCCTCGCCGGCGCCGATGTCAAGGACAAGGGCATCACCGTGCTCACCGGTGGCACCGACGTGCATCTGGTCCTGGTCGACCTGCGTAACTCCCAGCTCGACGGCCAGCAGGGCGAGGATCTGCTGCACGAGGTCGGAATCACGGTGAACCGCAACGCCGTTCCGTTCGACCCGCGGCCCCCGATGGTCACCTCCGGCCTGCGCATCGGCACCGCCGCCCTGGCCACCCGCGGTTTCGGCGACGCCGAGTTCACCGAGGTCGCCGACATCATCGGCACCGCGCTGGCGGGCGGCTCCGATATCGAGACGCTGCGCGGCCGGGTCAGCAAGCTGGCCCAGAGCGTCCCGCTCTACCAGGGCCTGGAGGACTGGCACCTGCTCGGCTGAGTTCCGGCACCGTCGAACGTCCCCGTCCATGCGCGAAATGGGCGGGGGCGCTTTCGTTTTCAGCCTTGTAGGTCGATGCCCTTGGCGGCGGCCAGTCGACTCAACTTCTCCCGCTCGTCGATGGCGACCGCGACATAGGCGTGCAGGCCGTCGTCGTCGCGGCGGAGCAGGTACTCGTAATCGCTGTCGGTGAGCAGGGCGCCCTGAGCGTCGTGGAAATGCCAGCGCACGCGCAACCGCACGATGCGCTCGGTCAGGTCGGTCTTCTCCAGCAGGGTGTGGCCCACGCCGGCCAGGCCCAGACGCTGGTAGAAGGGGTAGGACTGGGCCAGGCCCGCGGCCATCTCGGCCGTGCTGTCCAGGGAGCCGACGAAGTCGTCGCTGACGATGGTGCCCGGCGTACCCCATTGGGCGGCACTGCGTTCGGCGTCGAAGGTGGACAGCGCCTTCTGATACTCGTCGAGAAAAACCTCAATCTCGTCTCGGGTGGTCATGGCTCCACGGTAGGGAAGAACCCCACCGCCCGCGCCTGATTCGACGGGCGCGGATGTGACACCCGCCCGCCGGGCCGAGCGAAATTCCCGCAACCCGGCTAGGAATCCATCCGAGCGCGGGCGCGGATGATGGCTTCGTCCAGGTAGCGGGTGATTCCGGAGCTGGTGGCGGGCCGGATCATCAGCGCGCCATTGGCGGGTGTCTCGGCGTAACGGCCCTCGACAGTGTCGATCCAGCGAAGTTTGCCGGTGCGCAGCGGTTCGGCGTTGCGCGGACCGAGCAGTACGACGACGGTGCCGCGGGTCGTGCAGGGCTGCCGCCAGAAACGACGGTAGCTGTCGCGGGCCGCCGACGGGTTGCCGAACGGATCGGCGGGATCGTCGCTGAGTTCGCTGAGCAGATAACTCTTCTCGGGAGCCGGGCCCGGCGGGGAATCGGGCAGCAATCGGATGAGTTCGGTGGCGAGATGGTCGCTGCGGCAGCGGCGTAGTCGGACCTTGCCGCCATCGGACCCCGGATTCTGCATGGCGATGACGCCGGTGCCGCTGCGGCTGGCACAACCGATGGCGCGCATTTCCGTGGCCGCGCCGCGCCGGTTGTCCAGGCCGAACAGCTCTATGCGCCAATCGGGTCGGCCGAGCACCCGTAGCGCGCGTTTGAGATGCAGATGCTCGTCGGCGTCCAGTTCGCGACGGAAGCGGCGCTGATAGTCCTGATACTCGTGCAGTCCGGGGAAACGACTGGTGAATCGGAACGGGAACGGCAACCGGTCCAGACCGGTGCCGTACCAGGCCGCCGCGAACTGCTCGGCGGTCAGCGTCCACTGGGGGAGTGGGGGCTGTGGCATCAGTCGGCTCCGAGCGCGGGCGGGACTGTCTTCTCGGTCTCGCCGAGCAGCTCCTTCGTATGTTCCTTGGTGCGCAGGTATTTCGCTGTTTTGTGCTCGCCGTCCGGTTCGCCGCGAGCCTGGCCGCGCGGAGGCATCATGCCCGCGTAGCCGGCGGCGCCGGGCGCTGCGACGCGACCGCCGCCGGGTGCCGGTGCGACCGGCGCCTGCTGTGCCGCCGGATGCGCGGGCACCGAGGTACCGGGCCGCAGCGGATTCGGCGCGTTCGGGGCCGCGCTCGGATTGCTCGTGACCGGCGTGTTCGGCACGACGGTGGACTGCGTCGTGGCGGCGGGCACACCCGGTACTACGGCGGCACTCGGCATGGTGGCGGACTGCGGTGTGGTCATACCGGGGGCCGAGGAAGCGTAGGTGGCGGCGGGGAAGGTGTTGCCTGGGCTTGGTGAAATCGATTGGGGTGTGGTGCTTTCCGGTGTCTGCGTGGTGTCGGCTGGGTTCTGCGCTGCCGGTGTCCCCGCTTCGGCCGGCTTGCCCTCCTCGCCGGGTTGGGCCTGCTCGCTCGGCTCGCTTTCCGCGGCGGGCGTGCCCGTTTCGGCGGGCGTCCCGTTTTCGGTGGGGTCGGTTGGCGGCGTCGTGCTCGGCGATCCGTTCTCCGTACCAGGTTGTGTCGCAGGTGAACTCGGGCCTGGGTTGACGCCGGTGCCGGGCACGGCGACCGGGTTGACCGGCTCCGGCAGGGTGGGGATCTCCGGTGCCGTCGCCCCGTACGGCTGGATGTAATAGGTGTACATGTCGTCGCGGGCCTGTTCCTCTTGCGAATTCCGGGCCGCGGGCTCGGTGGTATTCGAGGAACTGTCGGCCACCGCGGGAATCGCCGCCTTGAAATTGGCCGCCGCGCCCGCCGCCGACGACAACGGCTCGGACTGCTGGGCCAGCGCTGCCCCGAGTTCGCCCACCCGGGTGGCGTATTCACGGATACCGCGCACCGCGGCCGCCGCCGCGGCACCCTCCCACCGCTGGTCGATGGCCTGCTGGATCGCCGTCTCGAACTCGTCGCCCGCCTTGGTCACCGCGGCGGCGATCGCCGACCAGGCCGCGAACGCGGCGTCCAATCCGGCCGGATTCATCTGATCGGCGGCCTGTTTGATCTCGGCGTGCGAAAAGTTGTGCGCGTTCTCGGGATTGGTGATCGCCCTGCCGTCGGTAGGTCTCATGGATCGCTCCCCTGGTGTTCAGGTGCCCGGTGGCGGATGTGAGCCGTTCGACCATATAGACGCACTCCACCCCGTTCCGGTTCCATCGAAACACAGCGGATCGCGCGGGGCTAGGTGAGCGGGCGTTCACCTGGTGGTCAATTCCGGGTAGTTCCGCAGATCGATGTCGTTGGCGGCGTTGTCACCGAACTTCGACATCAGCGCGAACATTCGGCTGCCGAGAAACCAGTTGCGGAGCTTGATGCCGCGCGCGGTACGCGGAGCGAGGAACTTGCCCGCGTGGCTGTTGCTCGCGATTTTGGCGTAGCGGCGCATGATCTCGTCGTAGCGGGCGAAGGCCGCGGTGTGCTCGCCGTCCGCGAGCGCCAGTTCCCCGGCAAGCACATACGCGCCGACCACCGCCAGCCCGGTTCCGAAGCCGCCCAGCGTATTTCCGTACGCGGAGTCGCCCACCAGGGCGATCCGGCCCTTCGTGTAACCGCGCATCCGGACCTGGCTCAGCGAGTCCAGGTAGAAATCGTCGAACTCGGTCAGCTCGGCCAGCATCCGCGGCACCTCCCAGCCCAGCCCGGCGTATGTCTGCTCGATGATCCGGCGTTGGGCCGCACTGTCATTGCGGTCGTAGTCGAGTTCGGGCGCGGCGAACATGTACAGCTGCTGAGCCTTCGGACCGCCGCTGACGGCGAGCCGGCCCGGTGCGTTGAACGCGTAGGCGGTGGCGCGCTCGCGCGGACCGGTGTGCTCGGTGCTCCATGGGCTCGCGCCCGCGACGCAGTAGTAGTGACCCAGGTCCTCGACGAACTCCGATTCGGGCCCGAACGCCAGACGCCGTACCCGCGAATGGATTCCATCGGCGCCGAAGACCAGGTCGAAGGTGCGCGGTGCGCCCCGTTCGAACCGCACGTGCACGCCGCCGGCGGTCTCGGTGAGCGCGCTGATCGAATCACCGAAGAGGTATTCGCACTCCCCGAGCGTCCGCTTGTAGAGGATCTCGGCCAGATCGCCGCGCAGGATCTCGACGTCGCCGCCGGTGAAATCGCCGGACATGAAACCGACCCGCTCGCCCGCCTCGTCGACGAAGACGGTGTCGGTGGTTCCGGTGCGGTGCTCGTGGATCTCCGTCCACACGCCCATCCGTTCCAGGACGGTCCGGTGCGCCGCGCCTTTGAAGTCCACGGCCTGGCCACCGGGCCGCGGCGCGGGTGCCCGCTCGACCACGGTGACGTGGAAGCCGTAGTGGTTGAGCCAGTAGGCCAGGGCCGGGCCCGCGATGGACGCGCCGGAGATGAGAACGGACTGGTTGCGCATGACTTCTCCCGAGGACTAGAACTGCGTCCAATGGAATCTGTTTCCGTAGGACACGAATTAGAGTATGGTAGACACAGTTAGCCGTCAAGGGAGGACCGTCGATGCCGTCACCGACCACCGTCGAACTGCTCTGGGGCATCCGGGAGCGGCCCAAGCGCGGCCCCAAGCCCGCCCTGACACTGGCCGGAATCGTCGCCGAGGCGATCGCGCTCGCCGACGCCGAAGGGCTGGCCAGCCTGTCCATGCAACGGTTGGCCGAACGCCTCGGCTACACCAAGATGTCGCTGTACCGGTACGTTCCGGCCAAGGAGCAGCTGACCGCGCTCATGCTCGACACCGCCCTCGGCGCGCCCCCGGAACTGCTCGAGGCGCAGCCGGATTCGCCGCGACCGTGGCGGGAGTGCTTGCGGCAGTGGGCCGTGACGCTCTTCGCGCGCTACAACGAACATCCGTGGGCATTGGACCTCGCGGTCGGTGTGCGCCCGATGGGCCCGAACGAGCTGAGCTGGCTGGAGGTCGCGCTGGTCGCGCTGGAAGGGACGGGACTGACCGGCCCGGAGCGGCTGGACACCGTCGTCCTGATCAACGGGCATATTCGCAGCCTGGCCCAGCAATCCCTGGGCAGCACCGGCGGCCAGCTGGCCGAGCAGGTCGCGCGGCAGTTCGAGGAAATGTTCGCCGTCGCGGGCGCGGGTTATCCCGCCGTGCGCGCCGCCTTCGCCGAGGAAGCCGCGGCCGCGCACCGAACCGGAGCGTCCGACAACACGGACGACGCCCTGCGTTTCGGCATCGGCCGCATCCTCGACGGACTCGCCGTGCTCATCGCCGAGCGCGCGGGATAGGCGAACCGCTCCCGGCGGCCTACCCTCGATTCATGTCCGACGAACTCGAACTCATGCAGGACGCGATCACCACGGTGCGGGAGTTCTTCGCCGCACTCGAGCTGAGTGCGGTGGACGAAGCGCTGGAGCTGCTGCACCCCGACATCGTCTGGAAGAACACCTCGCTGCCGGACGTCCGCGGCATCCGCCGCGTCGGCGGCGTGCTGCGCGGGCTGGACCGCGAGGCGTTCGGTTTCGCGGCCGACATGCACCACATCGCCGCCAACGGCGACGTCGTGCTCACCGACCGCACCGACTACCTGCGCGCCGGCCCCCTCACCATCGGTTTCTGGGTGACCGGGACCTTCGAACTGCGCGAGGGGCGGATCGTGCTGTGGCACGACCACTTCAGTTTCGAAAACTTCCTGCGGGGCGCCGCCGTCGGGATCGGGCGCATGGCGCTGGGCGCGGCCCGCCGGTCGCGGAGCTAGCCGCGCCACCGCTCCGCGGAGGCCACCATGTCTTTGCCGACGTGGTCCAGATAGCGGCTCATCTCCCGTAACCGCGCCGCGGCTGAACGGTGCTCACCCAGTGTCGCGGCACCCTGCCGCGCGGCCTCGGCGAGCATGAAATTCTGCCGTGCCCCGGCGAAAGTCGCACGCAGCCAAGCGTCTTCGCCGAGTAGGTAGCGGTCGCGACGGCGCTGAGGGTCGCGCTCGCGCCGGACCATATCCTGCTGCTCGAGATAGCGGATGGCCGCCGAGATCGAGGCCGGACTGACCTGGAGCCAGCGCACCAGCTCGGCCGCGGTGCAGCTGCCGGTGTCGGCGGAATGCAGGCACGCGAGCACTCCGGCCGCGGTGCGCGGCATACCGGTCCGGGCGAACAACGTGGTGAAGTGCGTGGTGAATTCGGTGACCGCGGGATCGATCGGCTCGTCGGCGAGACCGGTGAGCACCGGCTTGCGCCGACGGGCGCGCCGTTCGGTGGCCCGGTGCGCGCGCTCGGGTCGATAGCGGTTCGGCCCGCCGTTGCGGCCGACTTCGCGGCTGACCGTGGAGGTCGGCCGGTTCAGCCGCCGGGCGATCTCCGCGTAGCCGAGACCGCGGGACAGTCCTGCGGCGATGTCCTCGCGCTCCTCCCGGGTAAGTCTGCCTCCCGGCACTTGTGGCCTCCTCCGAGCTCGGTGCGAACGGCTGCGGTGAACGCAACTCATTGCAACGATTGATCTGCTCGATTGCGTTCTGCCGCAGCACCATTGCAACTGATATCTCGAATCTACCTGCGTTTAGCCGAGATTGCTGCGGAGGTTCGTTGTTCGATATATGAACGCAACGTAGCGTTCGGATCATTCCGAAGTGCTGAGCAGGAGGATCCGTGATGACCGAAGCGCAAGCCGTTCCACTACCCACCACTCGCCCGCGGGGCTGCCCGTTCAGCCCGCCCGCCGGACTCGCGGAACTGCGCGAACAAGCCCCGATCACACCGATGGTCTTTCCCGACGGTCACCAGGGCTGGCTCGCCACCGGTCACGCGGCGGTCCGCGCGGTGCTCGCCGACCCACGCTTCAGTTCCCGTTTCGAGCTCATGCACTATCCGCTCGCCGATGTCGGGGAACTGCCGCCCGCCCCGCTCGGCGATCTCACCGGCCTCGACGCACCCGCGCACACCCGCTATCGAAAGCTGCTGGCGAGCAGATTCACTGTGCGCCGGATGCGGCTGCTCACCGAACGCGTCGAACAGATCACCGCCGAACACCTGGACGCGATGGCGCGCACCGGCGGCCCGCTGGACCTGGTGCGCGCCTTCGCCCGCCCGATCCCCGCGCTCGTCATCTGCGAGCTGCTGGGTGTGCCCTACGCCGAGCGCGAGGTCTTCCTCGCGCACACCGGCACGATGGGCGCACTCGACAGCACTCCCGAACAGCAGTACGCCGCCTTCGGGGCAGTACAGGACTATGTGCGCGGCCTGGTCCGGGCCAAGCGCGCGGAACCGACCGATGATCTGCTCAGCGATCTCACCACCAGCGAACTCACCGAGGACGAACTGGCCGGAATCGGCGGCTTCCTGCTTGCCGCGGGCCTGGACACCACCGCGAACATGCTGGGGATCGGTACGTTCGCGCTACTGCGGCACCCGGCCCAGTTCGCCCTGCTCCGAACCGAACCCGACCGCGCCGACCAAGCCGTCGAGGAACTGCTGCGGTTCCTCTCCATCGTGCAGACCGGTGCCCGCAGCGCGCTGGCCGACGTGCAGGTCGAGGGGCAGCTGATCCGGAAGGGGCAGACCGTCGCGGTGTCACTGCCGGCCGCCAATCGCGACCCGCGCAAGTTCGAGGACCCCGACACCTTCGACATCCGCCGCAACGCCGTCGGCCACGTCGCCTTCGGCTACGGCGTCCACCAGTGCCTGGGTCAGCAACTCGCCCGCGTCGAAATGCGGGTCGCCCTACCGGCTCTGGTGCAGCGGTTCCCGTCGCTGCGGCTGGCGGTGCCCGCCGAGGACGTCCCGATGCGCCACGACATGGACATCTACGGAGTCCACGCGCTGCCGGTGACGTGGTGAGCCCGATGCGGATCACCGTGGACCGCCGGCGCTGCGTAGGCGCCGGCATGTGCGCACTCACCGCCCCCGCGGTGTTCGATCAGGATGCCGAGGCGGGCACGGTGATTCTGCTCACCGAGACCGTGGACGCCGGAGCGGACAGCGTCGTCGTGACCGCCGCGGAAACCTGCCCGGCGCGCGCGATCACCGTCGAGTAGCCGGGCCGCTCAGGAATGTTCGGCCAGGTACTCGAGATAGAACGGCCGCAGTTGTTCGGCTACCGCGCCGTCGCCCGCGTGGATGTAGTCGTCGATCAACGGAAGCACGTATTTGATGTCGGCCTCGCTCTCGCCGGGATCTCCGGCCGCGGCTTCGGCGGCCGGGATGCGCTTGAGCAGTTGCCACAGGAACTTCACGTCTCCGTGGCGCACCGCGAGCTTCACCGCCTCGTCGTGCAGTTCCTTCGACGACAGGTTCTCGAGTTCCTCGTTACCGGCCATACCAGCGACTCTAGCTCGCGGTCTCGTATCGGTTAACGAAAGATTCACGGACACGCCTTCGCTTCCCCGAGCGCGGACCGGGTGCTCGGCGGTAGCGTCGTTGGTGCGGACCGCGTCGGTGTGGTTCGTACGGGAGGTCCTGACCGTGACTGAGAAATTCAGTGCGAGAGGGCCGGCGCCCGGTCCTCTTGGTAGTTGACGTAAGTCACATGCCATCAGGACCGGCCGGTCCAGCGAGATCGTCCGCGCGCGGGTGCCGCACGGACACAAAGGAGCCCACCGTGACTGCTGCACGCTCCGTTTCCGCTCCCTCGGCGAAATCCTCCGGGAAATCCGCCGCTGTCCCTACAGACACCAAGGGGGCTCGCCCTTCGCTTCCCCAGAAAACCTTTGTCATCGACACCTCGGTCCTGTTGTCGGATCCCTGGGCATTCACCAGGTTCGGCGACAACGATGTGGTGCTTCCGCTGGTCGTCATCAGCGAACTCGAAGGCAAACGTCATCACCATGAACTGGGCTGGTTCGCGCGGGAAGCCCTGCGCAACCTCGACGATCTACGCCTGCAGTACGGCAGGCTGGATGAGCAGGTGCCGATCGGCACCGAGGGCGGAACGCTGCAGGTGGAACTCAACCATACCGACCCCGCGGTCCTGCCCGTCGGATTCCGCACCGACACCAATGATTCCCGCATCCTGGCCTGTGCGCTCAACCTGGCGGCCGAGGGCCGCGAGGTGGTGCTGGTGTCCAAGGACATTCCGTTGCGCGTGAAGGCCAGCGCGGTGGGCTTACACGCCGACGAATATCACGCCCAGGATGTGGTCACCTCCGGCTGGTCCGGCATGGTCGAAATCGATGTGGCCAAGGAGCGCGTCGATCAGCTCTACTCCGAGAACATCATCGATCTGGACGAAGCCCGGGAGTTGCCGTGTCACACCGGCATCCGGCTGCTCGGGACGAGTTCCAGCGCGCTGGGCCGGGTCACCCCGGACAAGCGCGTGCAACTGGTGCGGGAACGCGAGGCGTTCGGTCTGCACGGCCGCTCCGCCGAACAGCGCATCGCGCTGGATCTCCTGCTGGACGAGAGCATCGGGATCGTCTCGCTCGGTGGCCGGGCCGGCACCGGTAAATCCGCGCTCGCGTTGACCGCGGGCCTGGAGGCGGTGCTGGAACGCCGTACCCAGCGCAAGGTGGTGGTGTTCCGTCCGCTCTACGCGGTCGGGGGCCAGGATCTCGGTTATCTGCCCGGTTCCGAGAGCGAGAAGATGGGGCCCTGGGCGCAGGCCGTCTTCGACACGCTCGACGGACTGGCCAGCCGCGAGGTGCTGGAGGAGGTGCTCTCCCGCGACATGCTGGAGGTGTTGCCGCTCACCCACATCCGCGGCCGGTCGCTGCACGATTCATTCGTGATCGTGGACGAGGCGCAGTCCCTGGAGCGCAATGTGCTGCTCACCGTGCTCAGCCGGCTCGGTACGGGGTCGCGGGTGGTGCTCACCCACGATGTGGCCCAGCGCGACAACCTGCGGGTCGGCCGGCACGACGGCGTCGCGGCGGTGATCGAAAAGCTCAAGGGGCACCCGCTTTTCGCGCACGTCACGCTCACCCGCAGCGAGCGATCGCCGATCGCCGCATTGGTCACCGAGATGCTGGAGGAATACGGCCCGAACGCGTAGCCTGCGATTGCCCTGATACGGCAATCGTCCAGCGTGTGTTTCATCTCACATCGAGCGGGTAATATCCCGCGGCGTTACCTGTTCAGCACGGTCCGGCGAGTCTCTGATGGATTCGCCGGACCGTTGCCGAACTTCAGAGGTTTGCCTATTTCGAGAAGAGGATGGACACATGAACCACTTCGCTCGACGAACGGCTACAGGCACCGCGGCGCTCGGCGTCGCCGCCCTGCTCCTGACCGCGGGATGCAGTGAGGACGAAGCGAAAGAGAACGTCGACAAAGCCAAGGGCGCGGTGACCTCGGTGCTGTCGAGTCCGTCGGCAACGATCAGTAGCGAGGCCACCGCCTCCGGGACGGAGACCGCCACCACTTCCCCGGGAGCGGAGGTGGAAGAGACCAGGATCCCCACCCAGGGCGGCCAGGAAGTCACCATCTCCGGTGACATCTACGAGAAGTACGTCGAGGCGGGCGGCGCGGCCGGCCCGCTGGGCGCACCGCTCGAGGCGCAGGAGAACGGGCCCGACGACGGCAAGTATCAGGACTTCGCCGGCGGCACCATCTACTCGGCGAAGGACGGCGACGCCCACATCGTCTGGGGCGAGATCCGCAAGGCCTGGGAGGCCAACGGCGGCGCCAACGGCAAGCTCGGCTACCCGACCAGCGACGAGAAGGACATCCCGGGCGGCAAGGAATCCACCTTCACCGGCGGCACCATCACCTGGAAGGACGGCCAGACCACCGTCACGCCGAACTAGTTACGGGAGCGCCTGAGATGTCACAGTCTCGGGCGCTCTTTTTCTGGGTGGCGTGCCTCCCCATCGGCCGCGGCCACCGACTAGGTTGTGCTGGTGCAGAATCACTTGACCGACCGCGAGTTGCTCGAAGCCCTCTCCGGCGAGGTGGAACTCGAACTCCATCGGCACATCGAACGGGCCGACGGCTGGCAGCCCCACGATTACGTGCCGTTCGACGACGGCCGCAACTTCGGGTTCCTGGGCGGAATCGATTGGGAGCCGGACCAATCCGAGCTCAGCGAGGTCGCCAAGCTGGCCCTGACGGTGAGCGTGCTGATCGCCGACAACCTGCCCTCCTACCACCGGGAGATCGGCAAATACCTCCGCATGGGCGCGTGGTGGCGCTGGGTCGGTCGCTGGACCGCCGAGGAGAACCGCCACGAAATCATGCTGCGCAATTACCTGATGGTGACGCGCTCGGTCGATCCGATCGAATTGGAGCGGCTGCGGATGGCGCATATGACCACCGGATTCCGTCGTCCGGCAATGCATTTGCTCGATGTGCTGGCCAATTGCGCTTTCGAGGAAATGGCCTCCGCCATTCGGCATCGCAATATCGCCGCGCTGCAGGAGAATTCGATGGTTACCGCGATGGCCGAACGAATCGCCATCGACGACGAATTACAGGCGGCGTTCTTCGCTCATCTGGTGGACGCGGCTTTCCAGCACGCGCCGGATCAGGCGATGCGCGCGATCGCCGACCGGGTCGCCGGGTTCACGGTGCCGACGGTGGCGCTGCCGGACGGCCGCAGCAGCGATGAGCTGCTGGCCCAGGCCGGTATCTATGACCCGGCGAAAGAGGGCGAACTGGTGTTCGGACCGCTGCTGCGGAAGTGGAACGTCTTCGAGCGGACCGATCTGGGCGAGGAGGGTGAGCGGGCCCGAGACGAGGTGGCTTACTTGCGGGCCGTAGCGCCCGCCTGAAAATTTTTTCACCTTTCTTGCGGATTCAGTGAAACGCGCCACACATTGCCGCCGATTAGCTGAGTGACGCTGTAACCCTGCAGCGACGCAAGGAAGGTGAAGAAAATGCTCATCGACTTCTTTCAAACCGTGGCTACTCTCCTCTATAACTTCTTTATTGGAGGGAAGTAGGTAGGGAGGTAAGCAAGTAATCACCGAGATCGAATTCCCCCGCCGCCTCCCGTGCCACGGGGGAATTCGGATGTGCTCAGGAGTGTCCGTCCACCTTCGCCATCGACAGCACGTCCAGCCGTCGATCGAGCTCTTCCTCGCTCAGCTTCTCCCCGATCAACCCACGGTCGATAACCGTCTGCCGGATCGTCTTGCGCTCCTTCAGCGCCTCCTTCGCGACCGCGGCCGCCTCCTCGTAACCGATCGCCGAATTCAGCGGCGTCACGATGGACGGCGAGGACTCGGCCAGGGTGCGCAACCGCTCCTCGTTGGCGACCAGCCCTTGCACGCACTTGTCGGCGAACAGCCGCGACACATTGGCCAGCAACCGGATCGACTCCAGGACATTGCGCGCCATGACCGGAATGTAGACGTTCAGCTCGAACGCGCCGCTCGCGCCGGAGAAGGCGACCGCCGCGTCGTTGCCGATCACCTGCGCGGCCACCTGGGTCACCGCCTCGGGCAGGACCGGGTTCACCTTGCCCGGCATGATCGAACTGCCCGGCTGCAGATCCGGCAGCTGCAATTCGCCCAGACCGGTCAGCGGGCCCGAACCCATCCAGCGGATATCGTTGGCGATCTTGGTCAGGCTGACCGCGACGGTGCGCAACGCGCCCGAGACCTCGACCAAACCATCCCGCGCGGCCTGTGCCTCGAAGTGGTCCTTCGCCTCGGAGAGGGCGTCGAGTCCGGTCGACTTCACCAACTCCGCCACGACTTTCGCGCCGAAACCGTCGGGTGCGTTCAACCCGGTGCCGACCGCGGTGCCGCCGATGGGCAGCTCACCGAGACGGGGCAGGGTCGCCATCAGCCGCTCCATGCCCGCCGCCACCTGACGGGTGTAACCGCCGAATTCCTGGCCGAGGGTCACCGGCACCGCGTCCATCAGGTGGGTGCGGCCGGACTTCACGACCGTGCGCCATTCGGTCGACTTGTCCAGCAGGGCCAAACGCAGATGCTCCAGCGCCGGAACCAGATCGGTGATGACCGCCTCGGTCGCCGCCAGATGCGTCGCCGTCGGGAAGGTGTCGTTGGACGACTGCGACATGTTCACGTGGTCGTTCGGATGGACCTCGACCCCGGCGGCCTTGGCGAGGGAGGCGATCACCTCGTTGGCGTTCATGTTCGAACTGGTGCCCGACCCGGTCTGGAACACGTCGATCGGGAACTGGTCGTCGTGCGCGCCCGCGGCGATCTCCTGCGCGGCGGCGATGATCGCGTCGGCCTTGTCCTTGTCCAGCAGCCCCAGATCCCGATTGACCGTGGCACACGCGGCTTTCAGCAATCCGAGCGCACGAATCTGCGCCCGCTCCAGCCCGCGCCCGCTGATCGGGAAGTTGTCCACGGCCCGCTGCGTCTGCGCACGCCACAAGGCATGCACCGGGACCCGGACCTCGCCCATCGTGTCGTGCTCGATGCGAAATTGCTGCGCTTCCTCCGTCATGGAAACGACCCTATGCCGCAATCGAAGCCCTGTGGGCTGCCACGCCTGAGGTCATCAGCACAGCCGAGACCGGAATAACGCCCAGAACGACAGACGCGCAGGCGAAAGGGCCTGCGCGTCTGGGATTTTGGACCGGCTCAGGGGAGCGGCGGGGTCGCGTCCTCGTCGCCGTGGAAGTCGACCGAGCTGTACTCACGCAGCTTGGTCAGGCGGTGGTAGGCGTCGATCATGCGAACCGTGCCGGACTTCGAGCGCATGACGATCGACTGGGTGGACGCGCCGCCACCGTAGTAGCGCACGCCGCGCAGCAGGTCACCGTCGGTGACGCCGGTGGCGCAGAAGAAGACGTTCTCGCCGGAGACCAGGTCTTCGGTATTCAGGATGCGGTCGAGGTCGTGGCCCGCGTCGATGGCCTTCTGGCGCTCCTCGTCGTCCTTCGGGGCCAGCATGCCCTGCAACTGACCGCCCATACAGCGCATGGCCGCCGCGGCGATGATGCCCTCCGGGGTGCCGCCGATGCCGACCAGGATGTCGGTGCCGGAGTCCGGGCGGGCGGCGGCGATGGCGCCGGCCACGTCACCGTCGGAGATCAGGCGGATCCGGGAACCCGCGTCGCGCACCTGCTGGATCAGGTCCGCGTGGCGCGGGCGATCCAGAATGCAAACGGTCAGGTCGGACTTCGACAGGTTCTTCGCCTTGGCGACCCGGCGGATGTTCTCGCCGATCGGGGCGGAGATGTCGATCACGTCGGCGGCGTCCGGGCCGACCGCGATCTTGTGCATGTAGAAGACCGCGGACGGGTCGAACATGGCGCCGCGCTCGGCGACCGCGAGCACCGCGATGGCGCCGGGGGAGCCCTTCGACATCAGGGTGGTGCCGTCGATCGGATCGACCGCGAAGTCCACCTCGGGGCCGGTGCCGTCACCCACCAGCTCACCGTTGTAGAGCATCGGGGCTTCGTCCTTCTCGCCCTCGCCGATGACCACGACGCCGCGCATGGAAACCGAGTTGACCAGCTGGCGCATCGCGTCGACGGCGGCGCCGTCGCCACCCTCCTTGTCACCGCGGCCGACCCAGCGACCCGCGGCCATCGCCCCGGCCTCGGTCACCCGGACCAATTCGAGCGCAAGGTTGCGGTCCGGCGCCTCGCGGCGGCTAGTGGGCGAAGATGCCGTCATGGCGGGGTGCCTCCCTCGGGTTGTACGTACCGGACGATTGTCTCATTACGTGGGCGGGCCCCATGCCACCCCTGGTCCGAGACGTGCGTACCGGAGTGGATACTGGGGACGTGTCCTACCAAAAGCCACGCATTCTGCTCAACTACAAGGATCTGTTCTTCTCGCTGATCCCGTTGGTGCTGATCGTCGTGGTCTTCGCCGGGGTGGCCAGCCA
This sequence comes from Nocardia goodfellowii, assembly GCF_017875645.1. NCBI lineage: Bacteria > Bacillati > Actinomycetota > Actinomycetes > Mycobacteriales > Nocardiaceae > Nocardia > Nocardia goodfellowii. Next base: position 2,399,993 of record NZ_JAGGMR010000001.1, read on the forward strand.
GTGCAGCTTCGCCGCCAAAGGGCCGACGCAGGGTGCGATCCCGCATTTCGACATCGAGGCGGCGCTGACCGCCGACGCGCGAACCCTCCCGTTCCCGATCCGGAACCCCGGCGTGCCCGCCGACTGGACCCCCAACTCCGGCAGCCGCGCCGACATCGCGGGCGCGGGCGGCGGCGCCGTCAGCACTGTGGGATACATCACCCACCAGGGCACCTACATGCAGCTGACCCAGAGCGACGCCACCGAGCAGGCGCTGGCCCGCTTCGTACTCGGCTCCCGCTACGCCAGCGGCACGCAGCAGGTCGGCGACCGGAAGTGGATCGTCTACGCCGAGCCCACCGAGGAAACCGCCTGGATCGCCGACTACGGCACCGCCCGCGTGCTGATCAAGGGCGCGGGCAACGAGGGGGCCTTCCGGACGCTGGCGCAGGCCGTCGACGCGGCGCAGCCGTTGGCGCGCTGAGGACGCGGCGCAGCCTTTAGCGCGCTGAGCATCGCGAGTGCGGGATGTTCGGTCTCCCCGCTGGGTCTATCGCGCCGACAGCCGTGGACGGGAACGCCGGATCCACGCGCTGGCTTCGACGCCGGTCGTCAGCGAATCGCTCTCGGTTACGCCTCTTCGGCGGCCTCTGAGCGCGAAATCGCGTCCTCGACACGTTGCCGTGCGCCCGCGAGGTGTTCCTCGCATCGGTTCGCCAGCGCTTCGCCGCGTTCCCACAGGGCCAGCGAGTCGTCCAGGTCCAGGCCGCCCTGTTCCAGCATTTTCACGACGTTGACCAACTCGTCGCGGGCGCGTTCGTAGCCGAAGGTCGCGATCTCGGCGGTGGTGTCGTCGGTGCCGGGTTCGGCCACGGTCAGTCCCTCTCGGTTTCGGTGGTTTTCCGGGCGCCCAGGGCCTGGGTGCCCAGCGCGGCCGCGGTGATCGCGCCGTCGGCGACTCGGATGCGCAGCTGGCTGCCCGCGGGCGCGTCCTCGATGCTGCGTACGACGTGGCGTTCGGGCCCGGTCACCCGCTGGACGACAGCGTAGCCACGCGACAGCGTCGCCGCCGGGCCGACCGCGGTGAGCTTCTCCCGCAGATGCCGGGCCGCGGTGGTTTCGGTCCGGATCAGATGTTCGGCGCAGCGCCGGGCGGAGACGCGCAGGCGTTCGATTTCCTCTGTACGCCGGTCGATTTCGCGCAGCGGGTCGGCCATGACCGGGCGCGAACGCAACTGGACCAGCGCGCGGGTCTCTCGATCCACCCAGCCCCGCAGCGCCGCCGCGGAGCGGGCACGCAACTCGCGCACGCCCGCCAATTCGGCTGCTGCGTCGGGAACTACGCGCTTCGCGGCATCGGTCGGAGTGGCCGCCCGCACGTCGGCGACGAAATCGCTGAGCGGATTGTCGGGTTCGTGGCCGATGGCACTGACGATGGGCGTGGTCGCGGCCACGATGGCGCGGCAGAGCGCTTCGTCGGAGAAGGCGAGCAGATCCTCGACACTGCCGCCGCCGCGAGCCAGCACGATCACCTCGACAGCCGGATCCCGATCCAGTTCGGCCAGCGCCGCCAGGATCTGCGGTACCGCCATCGGCCCCTGCGTCGCCGCATTGCGAATCTCGAAATGCACTGCGGGCCAACGGCTCTGGGCCACCGACAGGACATCGCGCTCGGCGGCGCTGGCGCGGCCGGTGATCAGGCCGACGGTCCTGGGCAAGAAGGGCAGCGGACGCTTGAGCCGCGGATCGAACAGACCCTCGGCCGCCAGCAGCGCTTTCAGGCGCTCGATCCGGGCCAGCAGTTCTCCGACTCCGACGGGGCGAATCTCGAGCACCCGCAAGGAGATCGTGCCGCGGCCGGCGAAGAAGGACAGCTTCCCGTAGACGACGACCCGGGTGCCCTCCTGCAAGGGGATCGGTGATCTGCGGATCAGCTCCGGGTCGCACGTCACCGACAGGGACATGTCGACCGACGGGTCGCGCAGGACGAGAAAAGCGGTGCGGGTGCCGGGACGCAGATTGATCTGAGTGATCTGCCCCTCGACCCAGATGCTGCCGAGCCTGTCGATCCACTGCGTGACCTTCATCGACACCGTGCGCACCGGCCACGGCGCGTCAGCGGAATTCGCGGGGCTGTTCGCCGATGGGTTGGCCGCGGAGGTCATACAGCTAGATATACGCGGTGCCACCGACGCTCTTGCGCAGCGGTCGGCCGCGATGGGGTCGGCCAACCGCTGACGACGAGCGTTACTGCGCCTGAACGGTGGCGATGCGGTTGGTCAGCATGGTGACGAAGGCGGCCCGCGCCCGCGTCTGCTGCTCGTAGTCCAGCAGGGTGGCGAGATCCTCGAGAGTCAGCATGCGCAGGCGGGCGCGCAGCTGAGCCAGCGTCATGTTCGCGTAGTCGTAGCGCTTGGCGACTTCCGGTTCCGCGATGTCCGACTCGGCCGGTTCGGCGGTCTCCGCCGGCTCGGCTTCGGCGACGGGCTCGGCTTCCGGCTCCGCTTCGCTCTCCGGCCGGGTGATTTCCGGCACCGTGATCGTCGTCACTGCGGTGACGTGACCATTGGTCGCGTGCGCGGGTTCGGAGCTCTCACCGTCGGTGTAGAGATCGAAGCGACTGGTACGGCCGACCGGTGCCGGTGCGGCGCCAGAGGTTTGCTCCGAGGGCAGGTCGTCGTCGAAGGTGGCCCACTCCGGCTGTGCTTCCGCACCACCGCCGAGCCGGTCGAACACAGCGTCGCCCTTGAGCGCGAGGCTGGTCACGAACTGCTGCACATGCATCGTGGTCTGCAGTAGCTGGCTGATCGCGGTGATCGGGAAATTCATTGCCGCTGTGGGTAACCGGCGGGTTTCTTCGAGGGCGTATACGGCGGCACCGGCGGCGACCCGGGCCAGGAACGGAGGTCGAAACATGGTTCTAGCCTGCCCGATCCGACCCGCTATGCAAAGACTTACTGTCACAGACACATCGTGACGGTAGTCATGCTATTCATCCGCCCGGGTCCAGACCGGTGTACGCCAGTAAGCTGTGGGGCATGTCTTCGGCCATACCTTTGAACCTCGGAATCGCCCGCTCGGCGGGTACCGGATCAGCCGATGCCAATGGGGGAAAGCGCGTCCTACTCGCCGAGCCGCGCGGCTACTGCGCGGGCGTGGACCGCGCGGTCGAGACGGTGGAGAAAGCGCTCGAGAAACACGGCGCTCCCATCTATGTGCGCAAGGAGATCGTGCACAACCGCCACGTGGTGGAGACGCTGCGCGATCGCGGCGTGATCTTCGTCGACGAGACCGACGAGGTGCCCGAGGGCCAAGTCGTGGTGTTCTCCGCGCACGGTGTCTCGCCGATGGTGCACGAGACGGCCGCCGAGCGGAATCTGCACACCATCGACGCCACCTGCCCGCTGGTGACCAAGGTGCATCAAGAGGCCAAGCGCTTCGCCCGCGACGACTTCGACATTCTGCTGATCGGTCACGAAGGCCATGAGGAAGTAGAAGGCACCGCCGGCGAGGCGCCGGACCACGTGCAACTGGTGGACGGCCCCGATTCGGTGGACAAGGTCACCGTGCGCGACGAGTCGAAGGTGATCTGGCTGTCGCAGACCACGCTCAGCGTCGACGAGACGATGGAAACCGTGAAGCGGCTGCGCGAGCGTTTCCCCGGATTGCAGGATCCGCCGAGCGACGACATCTGCTACGCCACGCAGAACCGTCAGGTCGCGGTGAAGGCGATGGCCCCGGAATGCGATCTGGTGATCGTGGTGGGTTCGCGCAATTCGTCGAACTCGGTGCGGCTGGTCGAAGTCGCCCTCGGCGCGGGTGCGAAGGCGTCCTACCTGGTGGATTACGCCAAGGAGGTCGATCCGGCCTGGCTCGAGGGTGTCCGCACCGTCGGCATCACCTCCGGCGCCTCGGTGCCGGAAATCCTGGTGGAGGGCGTGCTGGAGATGCTGGCCGAGCACGGCTTCGGCGAGGTGCAGCCGGTGACCACCGCCAATGAGACCTTGGTCTTCGCACTGCCTCGCGAATTGCGCGCCGCGCGTAACTAGCTTTTACAGGTTCTCCGGTTTGCGCCGCTCGCCGCGGCTCGAATCCCGCTCCCGGTAGCGCACATTGGGCCGCGGCAGCGGCGGGTTGTCGCTGCGCGGAGTGGCCGAGCGTCCGGTGCGGCCCGCGCGGCCGTCCCTGGCACGACCCGACTTGCCCACCCGCGGTGGCGCGTCGGCGACTTCGCCGGAGGTCCGTTTGCCCGGGCGCGGCGGCAGATACTTGTCGGTCTTCTGATCGGCGAGATCCAGATCGTCGTCCGGCTCCGGCTGACTACGCCGCGGCCGGCGCTTCGAGGAATCGGACAGCGCCTCACCGCGCTTGGTGCGCGACCGGCTGGTTCCACTCGTGCGTCCCCAACTCGAGCCGCGACGTGATTCCGCGGCGCTCTCGGCCGTCTGCTCACGCCGGAACAGGTAGATCCGCAACCCCCCGATGAGCAGCACCAGCGCGGTGGCCAGCAGCATCGTCGGGAACCGGTACACCAGCGGGACGGCCAGGTTCAGCAGCAAGTCCTTGATGCCGCTGCCGCCGCTGCCGGCCAGCTGCTGATACGCCAGCGGTACCGCGACGACCATCAGCAACGGCGGCAGCACCATCGTGCTGAACAGCCCGCGGTAGCGAACGGCGAGCACAGCCGCCACGCAGCCGACGACGTAGAGCGTGGCGAACGTGCCCGTCAGCTCGTTCATGTCGCCGTTGGCATCGACAAGGAACCCGAGGAACGTGCAGGCAACCGCAATCAGGACGGCTGCGCCGGCCGGGATACCCGGCACCGACGGCAGGATCGAACGTTGCGGCGCGGGCACCCGGGAACGCACACGTTGGGAAGCAGCCACGATATGAACCCTAACCGCCGCCGGGCCGTACGGCGTTATGGCGCGACGTGACCAGGTTCTCCGGCTAACCGTCGGCGTCGGCGAACCCGACCGCCCGCGGCCAGGAATCCACCCGCGCGATGGCCGGAACCTCCTGCTCGGCTATTTCCATATCGTGCAACTTGCGGGCTGTCACCATCACCCGTGATTCCACCGAGGCCACCGTGTAGTTGAAGGCGTCCACGGCCTTGGACAGCTGTGCGCCCAATCGGTCCAGATGGCGACCGGTCATGCCGAGCCGGGAGTAGAGCTCGCGGCCCAACTGCTGAATCTTCGCCATATCGCGGGACAGGGCCTCCTGCCGCCAGCTGAACGCCACGGTGCGCAGCAGTGCGATCAGTGTGGTCGGCGTGGCCAGGATGACGTTGCGTCCGAACGCGTATTCCAGCAGTCCGGAATCGGTGGTGAGCGCCGCGTCGAGGAACGGATCGCCCGGGACGAACAGCACCACGAACTCCGGGGACGGATCGAAGGCGGCCCAGTAGGCCTTGTCGGCGAGTTGGTCGACGTGGGCGCGCAGATGTTTGGCGTGCCGGAGCAGATGGTCGGCCCGCTCGTCCGGATCGTCGACCGTGCTGGCGTCGAGGTAGGCATTGAACGGCACTTTGGCGTCCACCACGATGTGCCTGCCGCCGGCCAGCCGCACCACCAGGTCCGGCCGGACGGTGCCGGTGCGGTCGGCGGTGCCGTCACCGCGCGCCGCCCGGCTCACCTGGGTGTCGAAATCGCAGTGCCTGGTCATCCCGGCCAGCTCCACCACGCGCTCCAATTGGATTTCGCCCCAGCGACCCCGGATCTGCGGCGCCCGCAGCGCCGCCACCAGCTGGCTGGTCTGGCTGGAGAGCTGGTGCGAGGTGCGCTGCATGCCCGCGACCTGTTCGCGCAGGCCGGAATACGCGTTGATGCGACTGTGCTCGACTTGCTGAATGTGCTGTTCCAGCGCGCCGACCGCCTCCCGCAACGGCTCCACCATGGCACCGATGGCCTGCGAATGGCGGCGTGCCGCATCCTCGTTCGCGGCGGTCAGGGATTGGCGCAGCAGCCGTTCGTTGTCGTTGGCCGCGGCCAGTCTGGCCTCGGCGGTGGCGGCCCGTTGGCCGGCGTGGGCGGTGTGGCCCAGCCAGCCGAGCCCCACGCCGGCGGCGAATACCAGCAACAGTGCGACAAGCATCGATGCGGTCATGGAACGAGATAGTGCCGCACCGCACCGACAAGTTCGGCCGACTGGCAACTTCACAGCGCTGGTGTCGGCAAACCGACTGAGCCGCGAGTATGTCAATGACCGTGAACATTTCGGCGCGTCATAGCAAACCCGGCCCGGTGCGCGCCGGGCTGCCCGGCGCACCGAAATCCGCTGGCGCAGCGGGAACCAGCGGCCCGCGCGAGCTTCGTGAGATCGGTTTATCCGACGTAGCGCACCTACCGCAGTCGTGAGTTCCGGCACTCGACACACCCGCGCACCTCGGAAACACGCCGTTGGGTAACCCGGCAAATCCGACACCCCGGTCCCGGCAATTGAATTGTGTCGGTGGGTGCGCCTACGTTTTTCGCCATGCGGATGCTGCACACCTCGGACTGGCACATCGGGCGTACCTTCCACGGTGTCGATCTGCTTGCCGATCAAGCACGTTCGCTCACCGCCGTCGCGGAGTTGGTGGCGGCGGAGTCGGTGGACGTCGTGGTGCTGCCCGGAGACGTGTACGACCGATCGATCCCGAGCGCCGACGCCATCGCCGTGTGTATCCGTGGTTTCGAGGCCATCCGCGCCGCCGGCGCCCAGATCGTCGCCACCTCCGGCAATCACGATTCGCCCGCCCGGCTCGGTGCGGGCGCCAGTTTCGCCGCGGCGGGCGGGCTGCACCTGCGCACCACCGTCGCCGAGGCCGACCGGCCGGTACTGCTCGCCGACGCGCACGGAGAGGTCGCCTTTTACGGCATTCCCTATCTCGAGCCGGAGATCACCCGCGCCGAACTCGGCGTGCCGCAGGCACGTTCGCATGCCGAGATTCTGGCCGCCGCGATGCGCCGGATCCGGGCCGACATCGCCGCGCGGGGCGCCGCGCGCACCGTGGTACTCGCGCACGCCTTCGTGGTCGGCGGCGAGGCCACGGGCTCGGAGCGGTCCATTTCCGTCGGCGGTGTGGAGACGGTGCCGTTGTCGGCCTTCGACGGCATCGACTATGTGGCGCTCGGCCATCTGCACTCGCCGCAGACGCTGTCGGAGTCGGTGCGGTATTCCGGCTCACCGCTGCCGTATTCGTTCGCGGAGAATTCGCATCGCAAGGCGGTCTGGCTCGTCGACCTCGACGCCGACGGGCTGCGCACCGTCGAGCGCCGCGATCTTCCGGTGGTGCGCGGATTGAGCAGGCTCACCGGCACGCTCGACGAGTTGCTGTCCGCCGAAACCCATGCCGCGGCCGTCGAGCACTACGTGTCCGCCACGCTGACCGACCATGCCCGCCCCGTCGACGCGCTGCGCAAACTGCGTGCCCGTTTCCCGCACGCCGTGCACGTGGAATGGTCGCGCCCGGAAGGCAATCCGGAACTGCGCTACCGTGAGCGGGTGCACGGCCGCCGCGACACCGAAGTAGCGCACAGCTTCCTCACCGACGTCCGAGGTGCGCCGAGCGAGGAAGAGATGTCGTGGCTGGAGCGGGCTCTGGCCGCGGCGGTCGCCGAGCCGGAGCGCGTGACAGTCACCGGCGCGGACCACGTCCACCTCGGCGAACTGTCGGCATGACCGCCGCACCATCGAGCGACTCGCGAGTCGCCGCATGAGGCTGCATCGGCTGGAGATGACAGCGTTCGGGCCCTTCGCCGATACCACCGTGGTGGACTTCGACGCGCTCGGCGCCGACGGGTTGTTTCTGCTGCACGGTCAAACCGGCGCGGGCAAGACCACAGTGCTCGACGCGATCGCGTTCGCGCTCTACGGCCGGGTGCCGGGTGCGCGCGGGGAGAGCAAGCGCCTGCATTCCGATCACGCGCCGGAACAGACCCCGCCCCAGGTGGTGCTGGAAGCGACGCTCGGCGGAAGGCGCTTGCGGCTCACCAGGATTCCCGAATTCGAGCGTCCCAAGCTGCGCGGCACCGGCATGCGTACCGAGCCGGCCAAGGCCACGCTGGCCTGGCTGGACGGGAGCGGCGAGAATCTGTCCCGCATTCCCGACATCGGTGAGGAGATCGTCCGGCTGCTCGGCATGAGCGCCGACCAGTTCTTCCAAGTCGTGCTGCTGCCCCAGGGCGATTTCGCGCGATTCCTGCGGGCGGACAACGAGGATCGGGAGAAGCTGCTCGAAAAACTCTTCGATACCGAGCGTTTCGGTACGGCCGAGCAGTGGCTCGCGGACAAGCGCCGCGCCTCGGCCGCCGACCTGGAGAAGCGCCGGCAGGGCATCGAGCGGTTGATCGCCCAGATCCGGGGCGCCGCCGGACTGAGCGTCACCGAATCCGTCGGGCTGCTGGAATCGGTCGGCTGGTCGCAGGATCTGCTGGCCACCGCCCGCGCCGATCTGGCCGCCGCGACCGCGGAAACCGAACGCTGCCAAGAAGAATCGACGCGGGTAGGCAAGCGCGCGGAGGAACAGCGCAGGCTGCACGAATTGCGCCGCCGGATGACCACGGCGCGCGCACAACTCGACGACTACGCGGCGCGAACCGATCACCGCGCGGGTTTGCAGGCTGAGCTGGCGGCGGCCCGGCGTGCGCAGCCGGTGGCCGATGCCATCGATGAGGCGCGCTCGGCGGTGATGACGAGCCGACGGCGCGACGGTGAGAAGCGCGATGCCGCAGCGCGATTGGTCGCCGCTCTGGTCGAGCCGGCCGCCAAGGAGGTCGGCGGCGGCGAATTGCTCAGCGCCGCGATGACCGATGAGCCGTTCGATACCGGTGCGGCAGCGGATTCCGGCCTCGGGAACCGAGCTCCCGATCTTCGGCCCGACGCTGACGTCGACGCCGCGATCAGGCACTGGAGCACCCAGATCGGTGCGCTCGAGGAGATCAGCGCCGACGCGTCCACCGCGACCGAGCTCACCACGGAATTGACCGGCCTGCGTGAGGAAGACACCGCTCTGGGCGGTCGCGTCGGCAAGCTCACGCGCCTGCGCGAGCAGCTTCCCGCCTCGATCACCACCATCGAAGCTCGCCTTCGCGAAGCCACCGAAGCCGTCGCCCTGCTGCCCGCGCTGACCGCCGACTGCGAACGGCTGCAGACCGCCGCCACGGCGGCCGTCGAACTGGCCGGTCACCGTCAGACTTTGGATCGCGCCCGCATCGATTTCGAAACCGCCCGCGCCGCCCACAACGATGCCAAGGAACGGGTTCTCGACCTGCGTGAGCGCCGTTTGGCCGGCATGGCCGCCGAACTCGCCGGGCAGCTGAGCGAGGGCCTGCCCTGTGCGGTCTGCGGTTCCGCCGACCACCCGGCCCCCGCCCAGCCGACCTCGGACGCGGTCTCCAAGGAGGCCGAGGAGGCAGCGGAAGCGGCCGCCCGCACTGCCGAGGAAAACCGCGACCAGGTGCTGGCCCGCATCACCGAACTGGAACGCGACATCGAGGGCCTGATCGCCCGCGGCGGTGACACCGACCGCGTGGAGCTCGCCGCCGCGCTGCGCGCCGCCACCGACCGCTACGAGGACGCCTCCGAATCCGCCACGCTGGCAGAGGGTTTGACTGCCGAGCTGGCTCGGCTGCGCGCCGACGAATCGCGCCTGCACGACGAACTCCGCGCGACCGAGAGCCGTCGCAGCACCGTCACCACCCAGATCGGCGCGATCGCGGCGCGCCTCGCCGAACTCACCGACCGGCTGCGCGCCGCCGCGGGCACCGACGGAACCATCGACCGCCGCCGCGCCCGCCTGAACACCCTGATCACCCTCGCCACCACATTCCGCGACGCCCGCGCCCAGGCCGCCTCGGCACGCCAGGCCGTCACCACCATCGCCACCCGCGTCGAAACACTGGCCCGCGCAGCCGGTTTCACTCTGGACCCGGACATCGCGCGGTCGATCGGTGCCGCTGAGGCGGAGGCGGCGACCGGGACCGAGGCGGCGACCGGGACCGACGCCACCACCGGGGCTGACGCCGCGACCGGGACCGACGCCACCACCGGGACCGACGCCGCGACCGGGACCGACGCCACCACCGGGACCGACGCCACCACCGGGACTGACGCCACCACCGGGACCGACGCCACCACCAGGACTGACGCCACAACCGGGACCGGCGGCACCACCAGGACTGACGCCACAACCGATTACAACGCCGCGCCCATGCGCGACGTAGTCCGGGTCGACGGACCGCCGCGCGATGACGTCGCGCTGCTCACCGCCTATGCCAAGGTCGTTACCGCCGCCTCACGAACCATCCAGCGCCAGAACGATATCGAAGCGGAACTGGTAGCGGCCGACCGCGCCCGCGCGCACGCGGATGCCGTGCTGGCCGAACCCGAGGTACAAGCCGCGGCATCCGCCGAACCCGGTGATCTGGCCGAATTGGAGAACGCTGTGGCGGCGGCGCGGTCCGCGCTGAACGCCGCCGTCGCGGCCCATTCCGATGCCGCTCGCCGGGTCAAACTGCTCGAGGAACTCGGTACTCAGCTCTGGACCGAGGTGGACCGCATCGCTCCGCTCCAGCGAGCCCACGACGAACTCGCGGGTCTCGCTGAAGTCGTGGCGGGTCGTGGTGAGAACAACCGCCGAATGTCGCTGCGCTCCTATGTTCTCGCGGCCCGCTTGGAGGAGGTCGCGTTGGCGGGCTCGGTCCGGCTCCGCCGTATGTCCATGGGCCGCTACGAATTCGTGCACACCGACAAAGCGGGTCCCCGGGGCCGCCGCGGCGGGCTCGGTCTGGACATCCGCGACGACTACACCGGCGCCATCCGTCCCGCCAAAACCCTTTCCGGCGGCGAAACGTTCATGGCCTCATTGTCTTTGGCGCTCGGCCTGGCCGACACCGTGGCCGCGGAATCCGGCGGCATAGTCCTGGACACCCTCTTCATCGACGAGGGCTTCGGCGGCCTCGACGCCGACACCCTCGATGCCGTCATGGGCGTCCTGGACGAACTCCGCTCCAACGGCCGGGTGGTAGGCGTCGTCAGCCATGTGGACGAAATGCGTCAGCGCATTCCCAGCCGTCTCCATGTCCGCCGCACGCCCACCGGATCCCATCTGCACACCATCGTGGCCTGAGCCGCGGTCGGGTCAGGCCTCGTGATCGAGGAGCCAGCGCTTGGCTTCCAGACCCCAGCGGAATCCGCCGAGGGCCCCGCCGATGCGGAAGACGCGGTGACAGGGGACGAACAGCGCCGCGGCGTTGCGGGCGCAGGCGTTGGCGGCAGCCCGGGTGGCGGCGGGACGGCCGGAGAGGGCGGCGTATTCGGTGTAGGTGACCGGTTCGCCCGCGGGGATCTTGCGGAGGACTTCCCAGGCGTGCAGCAGGAATTCGCCGGATCGCTGCCGGACCGGGATGGGGTCGATGGCAGTGAGATCGCCTGCGTGGTAGTCGATTACAGCTTGGCTGATCGCGCCGAGGGAATCACGCCGGCGCAGTTCGGCCGGTCGCAGCAGCGGGTGGATCAAGAGCCGGAGGTTCTCGGCGTCGGCGGTCCAGCCGGAAGCCAAGACCGCGCCGTCGGCGGCCGCGACGGCGGTGAACGGGCCGATGGGGGTGTCGATGACGGTGAAGTCGGCGGTGGTCATGCGAGTGGTCCGTTCTTCTTGGGAGGGTTGGCTTTTCGCGGGGCGGCGGCACGGCCGGCCAGTGCCGCCTTCCATAGGTGCATGGAGAGGTAGGAGCGCCAGGGGGAGTAGCCGGCGGTGTCGGTGAGGTCGAGACCGAGCAGCGTCGCGCCCTGCCGGACCACCAGGTCCGTGCCGAGCAGGATGTCCGGATCGGCCAGCAGGCGCATGGTCACGTAGTCGGCGGTCCAGGGGCCGACGCCGTCGAGGGCCAGCAGATCGCGCTGTAGTTCGGCGGCGGTGCGACCCTGGTGTAGGTGCAGGTCACCGTTGGCGAGCGCGGCGGCCGCGCCGATGATGGAGCGGATGCGCTTGGCCGGGCCGGTCAGCACTTCCGCGCCGCGTTCGGCGATCACCTCGGGTCTGGGGAACAGGCGCGGCAGCGGTCCGTCGATCGGTTCGCCGAGCGCCTGCACCAGCCGGGCGGTGTGCGTGGCCGCCGCCGAGACCGAGATCTGCTGACCGATCATGGTGCGCAGCAACAACTCAGGGCCGTCCAGGCAGCCCGGCACGCGAATGCCGGGGGTGAACAGCGGCCGGACCGGTTCGATCGGCGGCGGCTCCGATTCGTCGGCGGGCGCGGCCCCCGCATCGGGTAGCCCGTCGACGGCCAGGTCCGGGGTGATCGCTTGCGCGGACCGCACGCCCAGCACCTCATCGATGCCGACCGGGTCGGCATCCAGATCCAGCAGGTGCCGCAGCCGCGCCACGGTCGGCGCGAGATCGCGCATATCGTGCAGGGCCAGTTCGGCGCGCACATGATCGCGCTGGAAGCTCAACCGGGCGGTGGCGTGCCCGTTCGGGGTGCGCAACGCGCGGGTGTAGGCCCGGTCCTCCCACAGCTCCATGCCCGGCGTCACATGCGCCGACAGGAACCATTCCAGCCAGGCCCGATCCAGCGGCTCCCGGAACGGAAGCCGCAGTGCCAGCACGCCGTTCGCGCCCGGTACGGCATCGCGCCGGGCCCGCTGCCGTGCCTCGGTCCGCATGACGGTCGGACTGACCGCGAAGACCTCGCGCACGGTGTCGTTGAATTGCCGGATGCTGGCGAATCCGGCCGCGAACGCGATATCCGACATCGGCATATCGGTGGTCTGGATGAGCAGCCGGGCCGTATGCGCCCGATGCGCTCGGGCCAGCGCCAGCGGACCGGCGCCCAGTTCGGTGGTGAGCACCCGGGTCAGCTGCCGCTGGGAGTATCCGAGGGTGGCCGCCAGCGCGGGCACACCACCCCGTTCGATCACGCCGTCGCCGATCAATCGCATCGCGCGTGCGGCCAGATCGGCCCGCGTGTTCCACAGCGGTGACCCGGGCGCGGCGTCCGGCAGGCAGCGGCGGCAGGCCCGGTAGCCGGCCTGCTGCGCCGCCGCCGCGGTCTGCATGAAGCTGACGTTCGTCGGCTTGGGCGTGATCGCCGGGCAGGAAGGCCGGCAGTAGATACCGGTGGTACGCACCGCCGTGAAGAACTGCCCGTCGAACCGGGAGTCCCGCGTCGAGACCGCCCGATAGCACCGTTCGAAATCCAACGCCATGATCGTCACGCGTTCCACAATGTCAGCTCCCCGCACCCCGTGCTAGCGGAAAACAGACGCCATGGTCAGCAGCAGCGGTTCTGCGGTTTCCGTTCGGCCTCGTCGTAGCGGTCACGCCAGTACTGCCGCTCGGTCGGGATCTCGCAACCGGGATGCTCGCGCCGCAGATGCGCCACGTAGCGCTGGTAGTCCTGCCCGCCGATGATCGCGTTGTACCACCGGAGCAGGGCCCGCACACCGTCCAGCAGACGCCGCAGGGCGGCCGGTCGGGGAGACCGGCCGCCCTGCGGCACAACGGGATTCGTCACTTACTCAAACTGACGTCCGGGCTTTCGGCGCCGTGCGCGGCGCCCCGGGGCGCCACCTTTCCGGCGGCGATCAGCTCATCCCACTGCTTCTGCACTTCCTTCTCCTCCGGCGTCGGGAAGAACCCGCTCGGTTCGAAGATCTTCGACGGCACCTCCTCCGTCTCGGTGGTCTCCGAGCCGCCCTTGCGCCAGGCCTGGAAGCAGACCAGCGCACCGACGACCGCGACGATCAGCACCATGGCGGCGAAGACGATCGACAGCGATCCCTGGATGAAAGTGTTGCGGATGACGATGTCGACCTCTTCGGGCGTCTTCGCCGTCAGGCACAACTTCCCGGCGGCCTGTGCCTGTTCGCAGAGGTTGTTCTGCGTCCAGTAGCCGACCTTCGGGTCATCGGAGAAGATCTTCTGCCAGGACGCGGTCATCGTGACGAGCAGATCCCAGACCAGCGGAATACCCGGAATCCAGGCCCACTTCGTGTAGCCCTTCTTCACGATGATGGTCAGCACCACGGTCAGTGCGATCGCGGCGAGCAACTGGTTGGCGATACCGAACAGCGGGAACAGTGCGTTGATGCCGCCCAGCGGGTCGTTGACGCCCATGAGCAGGATGGAACCCCACGCGGCGACCACGAGCAGCGAGCACAGCCAGGCGCCGACCCGCCAGGACGGATCCTTGAACTTGCGCGCCGCGCCACCGAAGTTGCCCAGCGCGTCCGACACCATGAAGCGCGCGACACGGGTGCCCGCGTCGATGGTGGTGAGGATGAACAGCGCCTCGAACATGATCGCGAAGTGGTACCAGAACGACTTCATGCCGGCGCCGCCGAGGAACTTGCTGAACACCTCGGCGATACCGACGGCCAGGGTCGGCGCGCCACCGGTGCGCGAGACGATCGACTTCTCACCGAGATCCGACGCGGCCTGACTGAAGTCGGCCGGTGTCGCCGGGGGGCCGGACAGTCCGAGCGAATTGGTGTACGCGGCAGCCTTTTCCGGGGTGCCGCCGGTGACGCCGAGCGGCGCGTTCATGCCGAAGTACAGGTGCTGGTCGATGATCGTGGCGGTGATGATGGCCATGACCGCGACGAACGACTCCATCAGCATGCCGCCGTAGCCGATCATCCGCGCATGCGATTCCTTGGCCAGCAGCTTCGGCGTGGTGCCCGAGGACACCAGCGCGTGGAAACCGGACAGCGCGCCGCAGGCGATGGTGATGAACAGGAACGGGAACAGGCTGCCGGCGAACGCCGGACCGGGCTTGTCGAAGGCGAACTGCGAGACCGCGGGCGCCTTCAGCACCGGCATGGTGATGAGGATTCCGATGGCGAGCAGGCCGATGGTGCCGATCTTCATGAAGGTCGACAGGTAGTCGCGCGGGGCGAGCAGCAGCCACACCGGCAGCACCGAGGCGAAGAAGCCGTAGGCGATCAGCAGCCAGGCGATGGTGACCTTGGACAGGGTGAACCAGTCCTCGCCCCAGGCCGTTTCGGCGACCCAGCCACCGGAGACGATGGCGAGCAGCAGCAGCACGATGCCGATCACGGAGACCTCGCCGACCGCGCCGGGCCGCAGATACCGCAGGTATACGCCCATGAACAGGGCGATCGGGATGGTCAGGCCGATGGAGAACACACCCCACGGGCTTTCGGCCAGCGCGTTGACCACGACCAGCGCGAGCACCGCCAGCAGGATCATCATGATGACGAGGATGCCGACGATGGCGGCCACGCCGCCGATGGCGCCGAGCTCGTCGCGGGCCATCTGCCCGAGGCTGCGGCCGCGCCGCTTGGTGGAGGCCCACAGCACCAGGTAGTCCTGCACCGCCCCGGCGAACACGACGCCGACCACGATCCAGATGGTCCCCGGCAGGTAGCCCATCTGCGCAGCGAGCACCGGACCGACCAGCGGGCCGGCGCCGGCGATGGCGGCGAAGTGGTGGCCGTAGAGGACCCGCCGGTCCATCGGCATGTAGTCCTTGCCGTTTTCCAGGATCTCGGCAGGGGTAGCCAGGTCGTCGCGGGGCTTGGTGATCTTCCACTCGATGAACTTGGCGTAGAACCGGTACGCGGTGATGTAGGTACACACCGCCGCGACGACGATCCACACCGAGTTGACCGATTCGCCGCGCGCGAAGGCGACGACCGCCCAGGCGATGGCGCCGATGATCGCGATCCCGGCGAAGATCGCCTTCTTCTTGGCCGTGATCGGGGACTTGTCGACCACGCCTACCGGAGGTAGATCTGGGTCTGTCCGCAGATATTCGATTGTCGCCATCGAGCCCTCATCTCCTGAAAAAGCGCAGGATCCAGCAGAAACCAGAAAAAACGTAACCGATCGAGGTTCGTCATCGAGCGGTTTCCGCCGCTGGATTCCAAAGGTTGCGTTCTGTTCAGTGTGTCCGCCGTCACCCGCGTTATAGCCGTGCGTATGCTGCCACGCCGCCTCACGTTCCGCCACATTCTTCGGAGAGGCTTAGGCAACTCCGAACATTCGGGTCGGGTGAACGGTCGATAACGCGCGACGAACGGTCGTTGCGCCGCGACCGGCGGTCGGGCCGAGTTATTGCCGTAAGTATGCTGCTGCGCATCATGACGACACCCATCGGCTCGTGATCGCGGTCCGCCGCCGGACCCTGCTCGGTGCCGCCCTGGCCGCACCGCTGGCGCTGGGCGCATGTGGCGCCGAGGACGACGCGCTGACCTTCTTCTTCCAGGCACGGCCGGAAGAGGCTCGGGTCCGGTTGAAAATCATCGCGGAGTTCGGCAAGCTGCACCCGGACATCAAGGTCCGCACCATCATGTCCGGCCCGGACCCGCTACAGCAGATGCTCACCTACTGCGCGGGCGGCAAATGCCCGGACGTGATGATGGCCTGGGAGTTGCTGTACGCCGGACTGGCCGAGCGCGGGGTGCTGCTGGATCTCCGCACACTGCTCGACCGGGAGCCCGGGTACGCCGCGGAGCTGCGGCGCGACAGCTATCCCACCCTGTACGACACCTTCACCTATGGCGGCGGGCAGTACGCACTGCCCGAGCAATGGTCCGGGGTCTTCCTCTATTACAACCGGCAACTGTTCGCCGACGCCGGGCTGACCGCACCCGCACGATGGAGCGAGGCTTGGAGTTTCGACGAATTCCTCGACGCGGCACGAGAACTCACGCGGCGCGACGGTGATCGCGTCACACAGTGGGGTTTCGCCGACGCCTGGGTGCCCTACTTCTCAGCCGCCTGCTTCGGGATGAACAACGGCACGGAATGGTTCACGCCCTCGGTGAACCCGACCCGTACGAACCTCGGCGATCCGCGGTTCGTGGCGGGATTCCAGTTCTACGCGGACCTGGCGGTGCGGCATCGCGTCGCGCCGAAAGTCGCCGACCAGCAGTCTATTTCGGCGCCGGACCTGTTCCGCCGCGGGCGGGCCGCGATGGCGATGGGCGGGCACTGGCTCTACTCGGAGTTCGCCGGGCACGACGATCTCGACCTCGATCTCACCGTGCTGCCACGAGGTCCGCAGGGCGGTCCGGGGGCGATCACCGATGTCGGCTGCACGGGGCTCTCCATCGCCGCGAACAGTCCGCGTATCGAACAAGCGTGGGAGTTCGTGAAATTCGCGACCGGGCCGGTGGGCCAGGCAATCGTGGCGTCCTCGGGGTTGTTCGTTCCGGTGTTGCGATCGGCCATGGCCGCACCGGGTTTCGCGGCCGCGCACCGTGCGATCCGCAACCTCGAGGTGATGACCGGTGGGCCCGCCGCTTCCCGTCCGCTGCCGGTGACGCCCGCGTGGGGCAAAGTGTCGGCCTTGCTCGAACGCGGCGGCAACCGGGTGCTGCGCGGTGCCGCCTCGGCCGAATCCCTCGGCGGCGCTTTCGCTTCCGATATCGACGCGCTGCTGGGTGCCCATGCTTGAGCGCGAGGTGACAGCGCCGCCTGCTCGGCGCGGGGACGTGCAGGCGCAGTGCAGCGGGGTTGCTCCGTCGACCGGCGGCAGCGCGCCGCGTGGTCCGGGATCGGTGCGAGGTCAGCTGGCCCGGCGGCGGGAGCGGGCGGGCTGGATGTTCATCGCACCGAACCTGGGTGCGGTGCTGGTCTTTCTGGTGTTCCCGCTGGCTTTCTCGCTGTATCTGAGTTTCCACTCCTGGGATCTGTTCAGCCCGCCGCGATTCGTAGGGGTCACGAACTATCGGCGGCTGTTCGGATCGGATCCGCTATTCCTGATCGCGTTGCGGAACACGGCGGTGTTCACGGTGCTCACACTGGTGCCGACGGTGGCGATCGGGCTGGCGGTGGCGTCCGCGCTGCATCGGGAACTGCGTGGCATCGGCTTGTTCCGGACGATCGCGTTCCTGCCGCTGGTCGCCTCGACGGTAGCGATGGCGGTGGTGTGGCGGTTCATCTTCACCACCGACGACGGGCTGTTGAACCTGCTGCTCGGGTGGTTCGGGATCGACCCCGTGCCGTGGCTGACCGATCCGAACTGGGCACTGGTGTCGTTGAGCATCGTGACCGTCTGGAAGAGCGTGCCGTTCGCGACGGTCATCCTGCTCGCGGCGCTGCAGGGTGTGCCGGAACCGCTGTACGAGGCCGCGAAGATCGACGGCGCGGGGGCGATCCGCCGGTTCTGGTCGGTGACGGTGCCGCTGATCCGGGGCCCGCTGTCGTTCGTCTTCGTCATCACGGTGATCAACTCGGTGCAGGCCTTCGACCAGGCCTATGCCCTGACCGGCAGTGGCGGCGGACCGGAAACCGGCACCTATCTACTCGGAATCATGTTGTTCCAGCACGCGTTCGGCTTCTACGAGGTGGGCTACGCCGCCGCGCTGGCCTGGGTGATCTTCGCGATCCTGCTGGTACTGACCGTGGTGCAGCTGCGGTTCGCCCGACGGGCGGAGGTCGAATTGTGAACCGGCTCGCCGCTGTCTCGAACCGCCGGTCCGGCGGCCCGGTGCACGCCCGGATCGTCCGGCGGGTGCTGGGCGGCGTGGTCGCGTACCTCGCGCTGGCGGTTATCGCGTGGTGCGCGCTGCTGCCGATCCTGTGGGCGCTGTCCGGTTCGCTCAAACAGGACGGCGAAATCACCGAGGCCGCAGTGCTTCCCGAACATCCGCAGTGGTCCAACTATGGCAAGGTGTTCGAACTGCTGCCACTGGGCCGCATGCTGTTCAACACCATGGTGTACGCGGTCTGCGTCACCGCCGGACAGGTGTTCTTCTGCTCGCTCGCCGGATACGCGTTCGCGCGCTTGCATTTTCGTGGCCGTGAAGTGTTGTTCGTGGCCTATCTCGCCACCCTGATGGTGCCGCTGACCGTCACCGTGATCCCGCAATTCTTGCTCATGCGCGCCCTGGGCTGGGTGGACACGCCCTGGGCGATGATCGTGCCGGGCCTGTTCGGCAGCGCGTTCGGCACCTACCTCATGCGGCAGTTCTTCCGTACGCTCCCAGCGGAATTGGAGGAAGCCGCCATCCTCGATGGTTGCAGCACCTGGCAGGTCTACTGGCGAGTCCTGTTGCCGCACACCCGCCCCGCCCTCATGGTGCTCGCGGTGCTGACCTGGATCACCGTCTGGAACGACTTTCTCTGGCCGCTGATCATGATCCAGCGCAACGACATCGCCACCGCCACATTGGGTCTGGTGCGACTGCAAGGTCAGTATCACACCCAGTGGCCGATCCTGATGGCCGCCGCGATCGTCATCCTGCTGCCGCTGCTGGTGATCTACGCGATCGCCCAGCGCGCCTTCGTCCGCGGTATCGCGATGTCCGGCATGGGCGGACGCTAGCAGCGAAGCGAGCTATTCGCCGCGGTAGGTGCCGAAACTCCAGAGGTTGCCCTCCGGGTCGCGGACGCTGAACCCGCGCGAACCGTAATCCTCGTCCCGCAGGCCGCGGACCACGTCGGCGCCGGCGGCGGTGGCGCGTTCGAACAGCACGTCGGGGTCGTCGCAGACTACGTAGATATTGTCGTTGCCCGGCGTGCGGCTACCGAACGGCGAGTCGTCGCGGCCCGTCGAGCCGAACATGATGCCGCCGCCGAGCGGCCAGCGCAGTTCGCCGTGCTCGACGATCGACGGGTCGTCTTCCCGGGCGTAGAGGGCCGCTTCCTCGAAGCCGAAGGCTTTCACCAGGAAGGCGGCGGTGCCCCGAGCGTCGTTCAGCGCCAGGCAAGGCCAGACGCAGGCGATCTTGGTTTCCGTGGGATTCGTCATGCATTCAGCTTCATCCGCGCAGGTCGGGTTCGTCTTGGACGGATGGAATCTCCTCCGCCAGCCAGGTCGTCGGGCTGCAACCGGCCAAATCGGCGAAATCGCGATTGAGATGCGCCTGGTCGTAATAGCCGCAGGTGGCTGCGACCTGGGCGATCGTCACGAACGACGGGGTGCGCTCGATCATCCGCCGAGCCCGTTCGAAACGAGTGACGCGCGCCGCGAGCTTCGGGCTCAAACCGAATTCGGTGCCGAATCGGCGCGCGAGATGCTGCCGGGACCAGCCGATTTCGTCGGCCAGCGATCCAATGCCGGTGGTGCCGCCGGACCGCACCAACGCGCGCCAAGCCCATGCCAATTCGGGCGTGACGAGCCGGTCCGGGCGAGCCAGGCGCGTCAGCACCGCGTCACAGGCGGCGAAACGCTCCGGCCAGGAAGCCGGGCCTTGCAGCCGCTCCCACAGTTCCTCGCCGACCGGACCGGTCAGATCCGCGAATTCCAGTGAAGTGTTCCAGAGTTCACCCGCGGGCACGCCGAACAGGCTCCGGGACCCGAGCGGAGTCAGCGCGATCGCGACGCCTTCCTGATAACCGTCGTGCGCGATAGCCGCCGGACCGGCCTGCAAGCCGCTCAGCACACAGCGATAGTCGGCGGGAGACTGACGCGGATTCGTCTGCGCGACAACATCAATCGTGTGCCCGATAGCCACGATGAACGTCAGATGCCGCGACGGCAGCCCCCGATGCAACCCGGGTTCGTACCCGGTCATCCGGTACCCGATGTAGTGGTCGATGAACCCGGCCAGCCCCGGCGCGGGCCGCCCTACCACCACCTCCGTGGTCGGCTCCATACGCGTCACGCTACGCCGCCGCGCAACCGGATGGCATTGGGTGCATACGGTGACCCGCGAAATGACGGCATTGGGCTGACACGGCGGTCCGGCCGACCTGATGTCGCATGACCGCACACGGTGGCCGGGTCGGCGGTGAGATGCCGCACATGTCCGGGTCATGGTGTGCCAGATCGGGTTGCTGCCCGGTTACCGTTACGCGTTCTAACGGTTTTCTGGAGGTGTGATGCGGCGGGTCGGGTACGAGCGCAGTGGTGGTCCTGAGGTGCTCGAGCTGTCTTCGGCCGAGGTTCCGGCGCCGGGTCCCGGCGAACTGCTGATCAAGGTGCAGGCGATCGGCGTGACATTGCCCGTGGTCCGCAAGGTGCGCGAAGCCGCCGACCCCAGCCCGCTGGGCGGCGAAATCGCAGGTGAGGTCGTCGCGGTCGGTGAGGGCGTCACCGGCTACACGCCCGGCTACCGGGTCACCGGCCTGTGCTTCGGCCATGGATACGCCGACTACGCGATCCTCGCCGCCCGCATGGCCTCACCGATTCCCGACGGGGCTTCCGCGGTCGACGCCGTCGCGCTGGTGCGTAGCGGTCTGGTTGCTCTCGGGGCGTTGGACTCCGCCCGTCCCGAATCCGGTGAGACCGCGCTGATCACCGCCGCCGCCAGCGGTGTCGGTCATCTGGCCGTGCAGCTGGCGCGGGTGCGCGGTGCGTCCTGGGTGGTCGGCGCTGTGTCCAACGCGGCCAAGACCGATTTCGTGCGTGATCTCGGCGCCGACGAGGTCGTCACCTACGACCGATCGCACTGGGGTGAACCCGCCGACTACGCGCTCGACGCCGTCGGCGGCGAACTGTTGAAGCCCGCCCTCGGCGCGCTGGCGCCCGGCGGCCGGCTCGTCGCCTACAGCTCCGGCGGCGGCACCATCCAGGCCTACGACCTGCTGGTCGAAGCCAAGTCGGTGATCGGATTCCAGATCCGCCGCATCGCCGAAGGCAAGCCGGACGTGTACGACCATTGGCGCCAAGAACTCTGGCAGTACTTCGCCTCCGGCCGCCTGCGCCCCGTCCATACCGAATTCGCGCTCGAGGACGCCGCGCACGCGCACGCCCTGGTCGAGTCCCGCGCCAACCTCGGCAAGGTCGTCCTCATTCCCTGAGTGCTGATGCGCCGATGATCCCGGCCCGGACCGTGGTGCGGGACTCTGACGGTCGGCGAGGGCGGGGCTCCGCGTAGACTCTCCTACTCGTGAGTCTCACCCTCGGAATTGTCGGCCTGCCCAACGTCGGAAAGTCGACGCTGTTCAACGCGTTGACCAAGAACGACGTGCTGGCCGCGAACTATCCGTTCGCGACCATCGAGCCGAACGTCGGGGTGGTGCCGCTGCCGGATCCGCGCCTGGGCACCCTCGCCGAGATCTTCGGCTCCGAGCGCATCGTCCCCGCCGTGGTGTCGTTCGTCGACATCGCGGGCATCGTCAAGGGCGCGTCCGAGGGCGCGGGGCTCGGCAACAAGTTCCTCGCCAATATTCGTGAGGCCGACGCCATCTGCCAGGTGGTGCGCGTGTTCGCCGACGACGACGTGATCCACGTCGACGGCAAGGTGGACCCGATGGCCGACATCGAGGTGATCGAAACCGAGCTGATCCTCGCCGACCTGCAAACCTTGGAGAAGGCGGTCCCGCGCTTCGAAAAGGAAGCCAAGATCAAGAAGGACCGCAAACCCCTCGCCGATGCCGCCAAGCTCGCGCAGGAAACCCTCAACGCGGGCACCACCCTGTTCGCGGCGGGCGACAAGGTCGACACCGAACTGCTCAAAGAGCTGTCGCTGCTCACCACCAAGCCCTTCCTCTACGTCTTCAACGCCGACGAGTCGGTGCTCACCGACGAGGCGCGGGTCGCCGAACTGAAGGCCGCCGTCGCCCCCGCCGACGCCGTCTTCCTCGACGCCAAGGTCGAAGCCGAACTCCTCGAACTCGACGACGAATCCGCCCTCGAACTCCTCGAATCCATCGGCCAGACCGAACCCGGCCTGCACGCCCTGGCCCGCGCCGGCTTCCACACCCTCGGCCTGCAGACCTACCTCACCGCCGGCCCCAAAGAGGCCCGCGCCTGGACCATTCACCAGGGCGACACCGCCCCCAAAGCCGCCGGCGTCATCCACACCGACTTCGAACGCGGCTTCATCAAAGCCGAAATCGTCGCCTTCGACGACCTCGTCGCCGCCGGCTCCATGGCCGCCGCCAAGGCCGCCGGCAAAGTCCGCATCGAAGGCAAGGACTACATCATGGTCGACGGCGACGTCGTCGAGTTCCGCTTCAACGTGTAGCTAGCGCCTTTCTGTCAATTTGTCAAACAAGCTTCATTGAATTTCTTGCTGTAAGCTTGTTTGACAAGTTGTATTCGTTGGAGTATATGCCGCCCTGAGGTGTGACATGAGTTCTCACCGAGACCTAGTGGGTCTGCTTCGTCGTGCCGGTGTTCAGGTAGTAGGCGGTACGCCTGGCAGCCTGGCCATCAGAAATCCGCGAACTGACGTCCTGGTCGAGTTGGCGTTGCGAATGTGGCCGCGACGACTGACTCTGAGCATGCTGCACAGCGGCTCATCGAACTCGCCCCGTCGAACCTTGCATGTCGCGCCGAGCGCTCAGGCGGCAGTCTCGAGAGCGGCCGTGTCGGGAGCATTCGATTTGATCACCGACGACCCGCCCTTCGTGGTGATCAATGGCGAGGTGCTGACAGGAGCGAGCAGACACGGCGGATCCGGCAATGCGGCTCGCGCGGCCTGGGGCCGATGGGCGGTGCAGCGTGTCCTTGCTGTGGCGGGAAAGCCGTTGACGCAGCCGGTGCTGGCCGACTTGACCGGCATCAGTCAGCAGGCGGTATCCCAAGCGCTGCGGCTGATCCCGCACGTCAGCCGTGGTCCAGAGGGCTGGACGGCGCCAGTCGAGGCGCTCGAAGCATGGCTGAAGGAGTATCCGGGCCCGAAGGGAACGGTGACGTATTGGTATGGGCTCGATGACGTTTCGGGGCAGGCTGCGACCGCGCGTGGTTTGCTGGATGAATTGGAACTGCAGTCGGTGACGTCCGGGGATCTCGCGGCGGACGAGTATGCGCCGTGGCAAATTCCTTCTACTGCGCTGTTTTACATCCCAGAGCTGGTTGATTTCACCCCTGTCGGGCTGACTCCTGCCGATCGTCTCGACGCGACTATGCAGGTGGTGGTCCCGGACGACCCGACCATCATCCAAGTCGCGGCCAATATGAATGCGAACCGTCGGCATTTGATCGCTGATCCCGCGATCACCCTCTGGGATCTCGTCAACACAAGTACGGGGCCCGCCGCCGATGAGGCGGCCGGACGTCTGAAAGCACGGATAGCGAAAGGAGGATTAAGTGACTGAGCCGAGATCCGTCGAAGTGCAGATCGTATCCACGTCGAACGCTTCCGACCTCGGATTCCTTGCCCTCGCGGACCTGGCTCACGCTGCCGCCGGTATCACTATCGACGAGGACGGTGGATACCGTGTCATCGGTGGCCACATGGTTCAGTTGCTGATACACGCCTATCCGACACCGTCATTACAGATCCGCGGCACCGCTGATGCCGATGCCGGCGTCAGCCGCCCGGTCGCCGCCGGTCAAAGGTTGCATGAGCGACTTCAAGAACTCGGCTATGAAGCCGAGAAAGGTAATCGGTACGGCAAGACCAGTGCCGAGGGGCGCTTGGCTGTGGACTTGTTGGTGCCGTTCGGCGACACCGGGAAGACCAGCATCATCGAGGGCCGTGGTTTCGACACGGCACCCGGACTGAGTATGGCGATCCAGTCACCGCCGCTCTCGGTCACTGCTGAGGTGCGACTGCGCAATGGCGATCGGATCCGTTTCACGGTGCTGATCCCGGACGTCGAAGCGGCCGTTATCTTGAAGGCGCTGGCCTGGAAAAGTCGATATGCGGGAAAGGATGTCGCCGATCTTTGCTCCCTCTTCGAAATAGCTCATCACCACGGTGCCGGCATCACGGCATGGCGGCTTCGCGAGGCGGCGTTGACCGGTACTCGACGTGACGCTGCCGCCGCATTAGCCCAGTTGGTCTCCCGTGTGGAAGGCGGAGCTGTCGACCGAAAGCTATTCGTCTCCAGCCCCGCACGTTTCGGTGCTCTGGTCCGAAATCTCGTCACGCTCGACTGAAGCACACGTTGGGCGGCTGCGTGCCATGGTCGAGTGATTGCAGAATGAAATCACTCTACGCTACGGTGAGGGTGGTTTTATTCCGCAACCACTTGTATCGGAGCCTGTATGTCCCGGACACGAGTCCACAACCTTTTCGTCTCCTCCGACGGGTATGCCGCCGGGGATCACGTGACGTTCGATGCGCCGATCGGGGGAGCGGCGGCGCTGTTCGGCAAATTCGATGGGCGCGTCATCGACGGCATTCACGGGGTCGAGGAACCGGTGACCGTGGACCGCGCCATGTTCAGCATGTGGGGACAAGGGGTTGGGGCGGAGATCATGGGGCGGCGCAAGTTCGGCCCGCAGGCGGGGGAATGGCCGGACGACGGGTGGCGGGGATGGTGGGGAGATGCGCCGCCCTTCCGCACCCCGGTTTTCATCCTGACCCATTACCCGCACGAAACACTCGAGTTCGACAACGGCACCAGTTTTCACTTCGTGGACGCCTCGCCGCAGGAGGCGCTGCGCTTGGCGCAAGACGCGGCCGGCGGGTTGGACGTCCGGATCGGCGGCGGACCGTCCACCGTGCGCGAGTTCCTCCAGGCCGATCTCATCGATTTTCTGCACATAGCGATCGTTCCGATCGTGCTCGGTGCCGGTGTCCGGATCTGGGATCACCTCGCCGGCCTGGAAGAGCGGTTCAGTGTCGAGTCCATCAGCACATCCAGCGGTCTGACGCATCAGCTGTGGAACAGGAACCGCGGCGAGTAAGAGTGCGGTGACTCGGGTTGATGACCGCACGAGCGAGCCCCGCCCGGTGACTCCGGGCGGGGCTCGATCGGGATGGGCGGGCAAGATCAGGCGGCGTCGAGGGCGGCGGTGATCTTGCGGGACATCTCGGTGAGGGTGGGGCTGGTGGGCCCTTGGTGGGGGCGGGTGGCGGCGCTGATGGCGACCAGGACGGTGTTGCGGAAGTTGGCGGCTTCGGTCGGATCCTGTTGTCCGAGAAGGGACATGGCGGCGGTCAGGGCGGGCAGGACCTGGTCGGCGAGTTCGGCGGCGGACTTGCCTTGCAGCTTGATGTCCTTGGACTTGGCGGCGAGGACGTGCCCGACCAGGCCGGTCGCGGAGTACAGGGCGATGGAGCCTTCGGTGGCGGTCTTGTGCGGCTTGCCGGTGCTGTCGGCGGCGGCCATCAGGGAGACGGCGCCGTAGGCGGCGGTGCGCAGGGTGGTCTTGTCCTGGGTGGTGAGGGTGATCGACATGGCGGTTGCTCCTTGGGATTCGGTGTCCGGGCGGTGTGTTCGCCGGTGAACTGCTTACGAGAACAACAATCGCCCGCTGTCCTGACACGGGGCAGTCACCGCGCTGACACGACCACTGACACCGGCGCTCAGCGAAACCGGACGGCAACGACCGCGGGCAGGATGGCCAGGGCCAGGATGCCGCCGCCGAGCGCCAAGAGCGGAAAACCTGCCGCCGCGACGACAAGACCCGACGCCATGCCGCCGGTGGCTCCGGCGATGGCGACCGAAACATCTACTAGGCCTTGGGTTTTGGCGCGGGTAGCCAGCGGGACCGCGTCGGTGAGCAGCGCGGTGCCGGCGACCAGGCCGAAGTTCCAGCCCACACCCAGCAATGCGAGGGCCACCGCGAACAGGACGAGGGAGTCGTCGGGCGCGGCGGCGGCAACGATCCCGGCGGCCAGCAGCGTCAGTCCGGCGAGTGCGGCGATCGGTAGCCGGCCGTAGCGGTCGACGAGCCGGCCCGTCACGGGCGACGGCAAATACATTGCGCCGATGTGGATTCCGATCACCAGGCCCGCCGCGGCGGTGCTGTGACCGTGCTCGTGCATGTGCACGGGCGTCATGGTCATGATCGCCACCATGACCAGTTGAGTCAGCACCATGATCAGCGCACCGGCCAGCACACCGGCGCGGTGCGGTGTGGTGACGAGAGGCGTTGTGCCCGACTGTTTCTCCGCGGCGACGCGTTCGGCTTCGAGTGCGCGCGCCAGCAGCAGTGGGTCGGGACGCAACCAGACCGCCAGCACGACGGCGGCTAACGCGTAGGCGGTCCCGGCGAGCAGGAAAGGCCCGGAAAGGTAGGGAATACCAAGGGTTTTCGCGAGATCTCCGGTCAGGGCGGTCAGATTCGGGCCTACCACGCCGCCGAGCGTGGTGGCGACCAGCACCGTGGACACGGCCCGGGCGCGGTGCGCCGGGGCGGCGAGATCGGCTCCGGCGTACCGGGCTTGCAGGTTCGTGGCCGTGCCCGCCCCGTAGACGAACAGCGCGAAGAACAGCAGCGGTGCGTTGCCCGCGACAGCGGCCACTACGACACCCGCGCTGCCGATAGCGCCCGCCAGATACCCGGCCGCCAGCCCGGGACGGCGACCACGCGCTTGCGAGATGCGACCGACGGCGACGGCCGCGAGCGCGGAACCGGCGGTGCCCAGCGCACTGGGCAGACCGGCCAGGCCGGTGGAGCCGAGCATGTCCTGCGCGAGCAGCGCGCCGACGGTCACTCCGGCCGCGAGCCCGGCTCCGCTGAGGATCTGGGCGGCGACCAGAACGATCAGGACGCGGCGCTGCGCCGCGTGCGGCAATCCCTCGCCCCGCACGGTCGTGGACGTCGTCATCCGAGGTCCAGGCGGTCCGCGAGTCCGGCGGCGGCGAAGGCGGCCGTCAATTCGGCACGGCCCTCGGTGAAATGGGCCCAACCCTCGTAGTGGACTGGAACGACGCGGCGCGCCCCCAGCAGTTCGGCGGCTTCCGCGGCCTGCGCGCTGTCGAGGACGAGCGGTTCGCCGTCGAACAGGATCGGAAAGCGCGGTGCTCCGGCGAAGAGGATGGCGGTGTCCACCGGTCCACAGCGATCGGCGATCTCCCGCACGGCGTCGAGTGAGGCGTTGTCACCGCTGACGTAGATCGTGGGCAGGCCCGTTCCGGTCAGCACGAATCCCACTACCTGACCGGTGACGGGTTCGACTTCCGCGCGGGTGCCGGGACCGTGGATGGCGGGCACGCCCGTCACGGTGATCGTGCCGCCGCCGGGCCGGTCGAGCTCGATCGCCGCCCAGTCGGCCAATCCCTTGGCGTTGTGCCCGAGGCGATTCGCGCCCCCGGGTGTGGTGAGGGTGAGCGGGACATCGGCGAGCAGGGCGCGGCCGGAAATATCGAGGTTGTCGGGGTGTTCGTCGTGAGAGAGCAGCACGACGTCGATGCGACCGAGATGGGCGGCCGTGGCCGGGGCGGTCTTCGTCAATACTCCGCCTGGTTGCCGGTATTCGCGCGGCTCGTCGAAGGTGGGATCGGTGAGAAACCGCAGCCCGCCGTATACGAACAGGGCGGTCGGGCCGCCGATGACTTGAACGGGGATGTGCGCATGCTTCGTGCCGACGGCCACGGCGAGAACTCCTCACGGATGAAAGCTTGTGTATCCGTGAGGACAGTAGGCGTTTATCACGGATAAATGCAAGCAGTACCATGAGACTCATGAGTGGAAGCCGCGTGGCCGAGTCGGTGCTCCCGCCCGCGCCGGGTGCGGAGCGCTACCTCGCGCTCGACTTCGTCAACAGTGCGATCGCGCTGCCCGGTGGGCACTTCCTCGATCTGCTCGGCACCCCGGCCGCGACGAATCAGTGGCTCACGAATCGCGACCTCGCCCCGCCCGACGCCGGTGTGCGGGAGATCTGCGTGACCCAACTGCGGGCGCTGCGCGAACACCTGCGATCCCTGTTCGCCGCCCGCGTGACCGGGTTGACCCCCGTGCCTGCCGCGCTGTCCGCCGTCAACGACGCGCTCGTCCGGGTGCCGACCGCCGCTCTGCTGTACTGGGACGAGGAACGGGGCCCGCACCGCGCGGCGAAGTGCCCGCCCCACGAGATCATCGACCGCACCCTCGCGACCCTCGCGGCCGACGCGGCCGACCTCCTCACCGGCCCCGACGCCGAAGCACTCACCACCTGCGATTCCGCACCCTGCAACCGGTACCTGCTGCGCCACGGCCGTCGCCACTGGTGTTCTACCCGGTGCGGCGACCGGGTCCGCGCCGCCCGCGCTTATGCCCGTCGGACCCAGTCGAAAGCGCTGAGCGGCAACTGATCCCGCGCCGCACCGGTGGAATTCCGCTGCCGGGCAATCCCGGTGGCAAGAGTGCGACTGTTCCCGCGCCGCACCGGTGGAATTTGGCTGCCGGGCAATGCCGGTGGCAAGAGTGCGACTGTTCCCGCGCCGCACCGGTGGAATTTGGCTGCCGGGCAATGCCGGTGGCAAGAGTGCGACAGTTCCCGTGTCGCACTGTCGAATTCAGCTGCCGGGGAACCCCGGCGGCAGGGGAGCGAAGGCCGCCATGAACTTCGGGCCCGCCGGCAGACCGCGGAGCAGGGCGCTGGTCCACGCGACCGCCGGCGGCCAGCCGGTGACCGCGTTGATGATGTGTTCTGGAACCGGGACGGTGTAGAAGCGCAGGTCCGCGCCGCGGTCCCAGTAGCTCTGCACGGTCGGGAGCACGACCTGGGCGGGCGGGATCAGTTCGTCCCAGACGCCGTGCCACCAGAGCACGGGGGTGTCCGGAATGTGCTTGCCGAGGCTGTTGTCCCGCAGCACCCGCATTACTTCAGGGCTGCTCTCCAGCGATTTGCCGGGCTGGAAGTAGTCGCTGATCGGCCGGTAGGCGCCGGTGGCGGCGATTGTCGCGTAGCAGCGCTGCTGGAAATCGGCGAGGATTCGCTGTCCGTCCGGGGTCAGGAGTTCCCGCGCGTCGAAGGCGTCCGGGTATTCGCGTGACAGCGAAGCGAATCCGAGCCACATGGTGAAATTGCTGATTCCGGTCAGGCCGGGTTGCTGGCGAGTGGCGAATTTCGCCTGTTCCACCAGGCTGCCGGGTGTACCGCCGATGGTGGTGCCGAGCAAACGTACGTCGGGTGCGTAGGACTGCCGCAATTCGGCGGCCCGAATGGAACCCGATCCGCCACCGGAATAGCCGTAGAGGGCGATGCCGGAATCGCTCAGGCCAAGGCTCGCTTCATTTTTCATGGCGCGCAGGCTGTCCAGCACCATCTTGCCTTCGGCATAGGTATTGAAGGTGTTGAATTTGCCGTCGAAGTCGGGCACATTCAGCGCGAAGCCCTGCATCAGCCAATACTGGACCAGCGCCACCTCTTTCATCGTGCCGGCCTGCAGCGTGTAGGAGGGGTTGCAGGTCGAGTTGGTGGAATCGATCGCCTCCTGGAACGAGACCACCGGACGCTGGCTGCCCGACCATGGGATACCGGGCACGATGACCGTCGTGGCAGTCACGATCGGATTGTCGTGCACATCGTTGGAGCGGAACAGCAACTGCTTCGTATACACCGGGAACGGAATCCCGAGCAGCCGCGTCTGAACCTCTCGGCTGCGCACGATCGCACCGGGCGCGAACGATTCGAGATCGACCGGATCGTCGTACCAGGAATCCTCGGCGGGCGTCGGAATCGGCAGCATGTCGTACAGCTGCGGTTCCGCCGGCAATTGCGGGAGCTGATTCTGATCCGGCGGAAACACCGGCAGCCCCGGTTGCGCGGCCGCCACGCCGCCCGCACTTGTCAGCACGCACGCCGACACCAGCGCCAAGGCCAGTCGTCGCAGATTGTTCCTGGCCATTTCGCAGTAACCCCGTTGTTCCTGTGTGGCCGGACATAGTTGTCCAGCGCTTCGGATTCAGCACACAGGATGTGCGAGCCGGGCGCTATCGGCAGACTTCCGACGCTGGGCCCCGGCTCTTGTGCATGTGCACGAGGTCAGGCGCGCACCTTGGAATTCGCGGGCTCCAAGGCGTGCAACCGATCGGCGAGTTCGGTGCGATAGAACTCGATGAAACCGTCCGGGTCGGGACCTGCGTTTTGCAGAACCGGATGGTCGTAACCGGCGTCGGTGTACTGCTTGACGGCCGACACGAACCGTTCCGGGTCGGTGCCGCAGGTGAATTGTTCGAGGATGTCCTCTTCCCGGACCGTGGCGCTCGCGGCGGCGAAGTTCTTGGGGTTGGGCAGTTCGCTCATCACCGGCCAACCGGCGAGGGCCCAGCGTGAGGTCTCCCAGGCCGCCTTCGCGCCGGTGTGCTCGTCCGGCGCCCACGCCACCGGCACCTCGGCGTAGCGGGGGCCGTCTCCGCCGGCGCGGTGATAATGCTCCACCAGTTCGGGCTTGGGTTCGGTGGTGAACAGGCCGTCACCGAGCTCGGCCGCCAGCTTCGCCGCGGATTCACCACCGGCCGCCACCGCGATCACCGGCGGCTGATCCGGCAGATCGAAGATTCGCGCATCCGAAAGTTGCAGGTATTGGCCCTGATAGGACTGGTAGCCGCCGGACCACAGCAGCCGGATGATCTCCAGCGCTTCGCGCAGCATTGCCTGCCGCACCCGCACCGCGTCGGGGAACTCCAAGCCCACGATGTGCTCGTTGAGCCGCTCGCCCGAGCCGACGCCGAGAGTGAAGCGGCCGTCCGATACCAGCGCCAGGGTGGCGGCGGCCTGGGCGACGATGGCGGGGTGGTAGCGCAGTGTAGGGCAGGTGACGCCGGTGGCCAACCCGATGCGGTCGGTCTCGGCGGCGATCGCGCCGAGCACGGTCCAGGCGAACGGTGAGTGGCCCTGGTTGTCGAGCCAGGGGTGGAAGTGGTCGCTGATCTCGACGAAGTCGAAACCGGCTTCTTCGGCGCGGACTGCCTGCCGGATCAGCTCCTTGGGCCCGAAACCCTCCGCGGCCAGCTTGTACCCGATCTGCATCGTTACCTCCTGGATTCGGCGCCATCGGACTATCGAGGTCCTACCCGTCGCGTTGATCAGCAAACCGCCCTGTGCGGGGTCACCTGGCGCGCGGATTGACTTACCCCGCCATCCGAAATACCGTCAGTATTCGAATACTGGCAGTATCCAACGAGGAGGTTGGGCATGATGAGGTGTCGGTCGGCGGCTGCGGCGGTGGGCCGGTGAGGACCGTGCCTCGCGAGCCGCGCATTGTGGTCATCGGTGCCGGCGTCTCCGGGATAGCCGCCGCTATTACCTTGCAGCGCAACGGACTTCATGACTTCGTGATCCTGGAAAAGGGGTCCGACGTGGGTGGGGTGTGGCATTGGAACCGCTACCCGGGCCTGACCTGTGATGTGCCGTCGCAGCTCTACCAGTTCGGGTTCGCGCCGAATCCGAAATGGTCGCAGGTCTTCGCGCCGGGGCCGGAGATTCAGCGGTATCTCGCCGATGTCGTCGACCAATTCGACCTGCGCGCGCAGGTGCGGTTGAACTCGGAAGTGGTGGCGGCCCGATTCACCGGGACCGGGTGGCGCGTGGAGACCGGCGACGGGGCCGTCCACGAAGCCGACTTCGTCATCGCGGCGACGGGCGTGCTGCACCATCCGGCCATGCCCGAGATTTCCGGCTTGGACGCATTCGAGGGCGACGTGCTGCACACCGCCCGCTGGGACGATGCCGTGCCCACCGCGGGCCGGCGGATCGCGGTCATCGGCACCGGATCCACTGGTGTGCAAGTGGTTTCGGCACTACAGCCGGAGGCGGCGCGGCTCACGCATTTCGTGCGCAGCCCGCAGTGGGTCATCTGGGCGCCGATGTGGCTGCCGCAGCCGGGCATTGTCGGCGCGGTGCTGGATCGGTTGCCGGAGGTCAACAAGACGCTCTACCGAGCGGGCATGCTGGGGGCGAAGGTGTTCACCGATGTCGTCACCCGGCCCAGCTGGCGTCGGCGCGCGGTCCAAGAGTACGCGCGGCTGAGCTTGCGCGCCCAGGTCCGCGACCCGGAATTGCGGGCCCAGCTCACCCCGGACTACGAGCCATTGTGCAAGCGACAGGTGTTGTCCGGCAGTTACTATCGGGCACTGAGCGCTCGCAACGCCGAACTCGTCGCCGCGGGCATCGAGCGCGTGACTTCGACCGGTATCCGCACCACCGACGGTCGCGAGCACACCGTCGACCTGATCATTTTCGCGACCGGCTTCCAGGCGCACAATTACATGCGTCCGATGAATCTGGTGGGCCGCGACGGACTTTCGATCGACGAGGCCTGGGCGAAGGGCCCGCGGGCCTACCGGATGACCGCTGTGCCCGGCTTTCCCAACTTCTTCACGGTGCTCGGCCCCAATTCGCCGACGGGTTCGATTCCGCTGCATCACGCCGCGGAAGTCACCGCCCGCTATATCACCGCCTGGATCACACGCTGGCGGGCGGGCGAATTCGACACCGTGGAGGTCACCGAAGCGGCCACCGACCGATTCGCCGCCGAAGTCACCGAGGCGCTGGGCCCGACCGTCTGGAACACCGGCTGCAATTCCTGGTACTTCACCGAAGGCGGCGCCATCGATCTGCTGCCCTTCGACCGCGGCACCATGGAAACAATGCTGGCCGCACCCGACGATCGGGATTTCCAGCTGCGGAAGGTGTCCTGACAAAAGCGCCCTATGCGAGCGGGGCGAGCCGAACCACCGGGTATTCCCGGTCCGATTTGCTCTGGTATTTGCCGATCCGCGGTGAAGCAGTGGTGATGATCTCGAAGGCTTGTTCGCGCTCGGCGCCCTCGAGCCGCTGCGGGCGGACCGGGAGCGGACCATCGCTGCCCGGCAGTTCGATGGTCGCCTGGTCGGGATGCGCCATCAGGTTGGTGTACCAGGCGGGATTCCGACTGCCGCCGCCGGACGCGATGACCAGCCGGCCGCCGCTGCCGTCGTCGAACCAGGCGACCGGGGTCTCCCGGGGCGCGCCGCTGCGCGCGCCGATGGTGTTCAGTATCAGCACCTCCATGCCCGCGAACCCGCCCTTGCCTTGGCGCACCTTACGATTCATCCGGGCATTCATCTTCTTCTGCATCCAGATCGAGAACGCTCCGGGAGTACCGGCTTTACGCTGCTTTTCCGACATTGTCTTCCTCCGTCACCATCGAACCGAATTACCAGCTCTTTCGGCGTTTTCGCCGTTGACGACAACGTTAGGCGCGGGGCACCGGTTCGAGCTTCTCGATTCCTGATCGGTCGCGCTGGTGATCAACAGCACTGTCGCGTAACGGCTCGGTGTCGGCGACAGACTTAGATGCGGTGAAGCTTTCTGCCCTACGCAACATCGCCGCGGTCGCACTCACCGCCGCGTTGACGACGACGCTGCTCGGTGGCACCGCTTCGGCGGCCCCGGAAAAGCCCTCGGCCGTGACCTCCATTGTCAAAGAGGGCCGCGACTGGCATTTGACGGTGTATTCGGCCGCGATGGACACCGAGATTCCCGTCTACGTGCAGCGCCCGGCCGACGAGTCGACCCCGGCACCGAACATCTGGCTGCTGAGCGGGCTCGACGGTGGTGAAGGCAGCGCGAGCTGGCAGGCCCGCACCGACGCGCTGGAATTCCTGGCCGGCAAACCGGTGAATGTGGTCCTGCCGATCGGCGGGCGCGGCAGCTACTACACCGACTGGCTGAAGCCGGACCCGGAACTCGGCGTGAACAAGTGGCAGACCTTCTTCACCGAGGAACTGCCGCCGCTGCTGGACAAGACCTTGAACTCGACCGGCCGCAACTCGCTGGCGGGCCTGTCGACCTCGGGTACCTCGGTGCTGCAACTGGCCGAAGCCAAGCCGGGCCTGTGGCAGTCGGTCGCCGCCTACAGCGGTTGCGCGCAGATCGCCGACCCGATCGGCAGGCAAGCCGTGAAACTCTCGGTCGAGACCTGGGCCGGTGGTGACACCGAGAACATGTACGGACCTGACGACAGCCCGCTGTGGGTGCAGAACGACCCGGTCATCAATGCCGAAAAGCTGCGTGGCACAAAGCTTTACCTGTCCAGCGGGAGCGGCATCCCGGTCGCCGCGGACGTCATGTACTACCTGAACCAGGCGCCCG
Organism: Nocardia goodfellowii; assembly: GCF_017875645.1. Taxonomy (NCBI): domain Bacteria; kingdom Bacillati; phylum Actinomycetota; class Actinomycetes; order Mycobacteriales; family Nocardiaceae; genus Nocardia; species Nocardia goodfellowii. The sequence goes on from NZ_JAGGMR010000001.1 coordinate 2,434,562, forward strand.
GGCCGATGGGCGCGGTCAACCTCAGCCTCGGCATGATCATCGAGGGCGCCACCAACGCCTGCACGGTGAACCTGAAGAACCGTCTGGATGCCCTGGGCATCCCGGCGACCTATCAATTCGACCCGGTCGGCACGCATTACTGGCCGTATTGGGAAACGGCTCTGCACAAGTCGTGGCCGCTGCTGGCGGAGGGCATGGGCATCGCGCCCTAGGCGGTGCTGTGGCCCGCGCCACTTACCGGGAGATGTTTCGCTTTCGTGAGACGGGTATGCCCAGATTGTCAGCCGTTGCCTGATATTGGAGGTAGTTGTGCCCGAGCATCAGAGTGGTCCCCGTGAAGGAATCGAAGGCGTCGTCGAGGACGTGAAGGGTAAGGCCAAGGAGGCCGCCGGGATCGTCACCGGCAACGAGGGCCTCAAGGAAGAGGGCCGCGCCCAGCAGGACAAGGCCGAATCGCAGCGTGAGGCCGCGCAGAAGGAAGCCGCCGCCGAAAAGGCGCGGGCCGAGGCCGATATCGACGAGGCCCGTCAGTCCGGTTATCAGAACCGTTGACGGGATCCGGTGCGGGTGGTGGTCGCGACGCGATCGCCACCCGCACCGTTGTGTCCGGGTCCGACTGTGTCAGCGTTCGACGGGGACCACGTGGACCACGGTGCCGTCGAGGGCGGCGGCCAGGTAGCCGCCGTCGTAGTCGTCGGCGAGATAGAACCGCAGGGTGGGCTTGTCATCGTTGAAGGACCAGTGGTCGACGATGATGTAGCGCTTGGTGGGGTTCGGGAGGCCGATCTTCTCCTCCGCGGTACGGAACAGCCCGGGAACGAGGTCCCAATTGATCGTGTTGAGCCGGATCGTGGGGTCGGTGAGCGTGCCGCCGGGGCCGATGCGGGTGGTTACGGAGTTCTCGCGCTTGAAATTATAGGAGTCGTAGACGGTGGGGCGGTTCGGCACGGGGACCCCGGTGTTGATGAAGTCGGGATAGATCACCGTATCGGTGAATTCGGTGCTGCCGGTGGCTTTTTCGATCGACGCGATCGCTTGCCGGATACCGTCGGGGGTCAGCAGGCTCGTGCTTTCGGTGGGGGCGGGGGCCGCGGTTTCCGTGTCGGTGGCCGGGCCGGGGGTGGCGCTGGGTGTGCCCGGTGCCGACGGTTGCGCTGTCGAAGTGTCCGGCCAGGCCGTCCACATCGCTATCGGCACGGTGGCCGAAGCGATCAGCAACGCCGCGATTCCACCGACGATGAGAACATTCCGGCGGCGCTCAGGCGGTCGGGGTGCATGCGAGAGCTGTTGCGCGTCAACGGGTTGCGCCGGCGCGTACCGCGCACCCGGTAGCGACGGCGGTCCGGACCGATCGACCGAACTGCGGGTCGTCGATTCCGGCCCGGGAAACGGCTGGGGTATCGCGTCCAGCCGCATCGACGGTGTGGAGGTCGCGGAAATCGCCTGTGCCAGTAGCTGATCCACCTGTTCCAGGGACGGGCGCCGCTCCGGATCGGCGACCAGCAGCGCTGCCAGGACGGGCGTCAACGGCCCGGCGCGTCGTGGCGGCGGAACCTCGCCCGCCAGGACCGCCGCCAGCACCGCGACGGTGGTTTCGCGCCGCATCGGATGAAAACCCTCGACCGCGACGTAGAGCACCAAACCCAGCGACCACAGATCCGATGCCGGATGCCCCTCTTGTCCGCCGAGTCGTTCCGGCGCGACGTATTCCAGCGACCCGACCAGGTGCCCGGTGGAGGTCAGCCCGTTCAATCCGTCGATGGCGGCGATCCCGAAATCGGTGAGCACCGGCGAATCGTCTTCGCGCAGCATCACATTCGCGGGTTTGACATCCCGGTGCAGCACCCCCACCGCGTGCGCGGCACGCAGTCCGGCGAGGATGCCCCGCCCCAGCCGTGCCGCGACGCCCACCGGCAGCGGTCCTGCGGCCAGCCGATCGGCCAAGCTCTGCCCCCGCACCAACTCCATCACGATCCACGGATGCGCCTCGGCCGCGGAGTTCACGATGTGATGCACCGCCACCACATTCGGGTGCCCTATCCGCGCCAGCGCCCGTGCCTCCCGCAGCACCCGTTCTCGCTGCACGTCCGGCGAACTGGCCCCCGGCGACACATCCGGCCGCACCTCCTTGAGCGCCACCTCCCGATGCAGCATCACATCCAGTGCCCGCCACACCGTCCCCATACCCCCACTGCCGAGCGGCTCGATCAACTCGAAACGCCCGTCGACCATTGTCCGCCCGGAAATCACCGCGTCAGCCTATGGCGTCCACGAGCCCCGCGCGAGAGCCACCTACGTCCGCCGCCAACCGCATCGGTGCCAAACATACGCACACCCTCTGTGTGATCCACAGAGGGTGTGCGAGGCGTGCGACGAGCCGGTCGCTCAGGACGGGCCGGTGGTCAGCAATTGGTTGAAGAAGGCGCGGTAGCCGCGGAGGGCGTGCCGGAGGTCTTCGGTATCGGCTTTATCGGTCCAGCGGTCTGCCAAGGATTGTTTGCGTTCGGCGTAAGTGGCGGTGAGGTGGTCGATGGTTTCCGAGACCAGTTCCTGGGCTCGGGTGACGGCGTCGTGGGGGTTGTCGACGAAATTGCCCTGGAGTTCGCGCCATTCGGTGCGTAGTCGGTCGATCTCGTCGTCAGCGAACAGCGGGCCGCTGGCATCGCCGTCGGATTCCGCGGATACGGGCTTGGTTGTGTCGGATCCGGCGGATATCGGCCCAGCGGTTTCCGATTCCGCGGATGCGGGCCTGTCGCTTTCGGATGCCGCGTACGCGGTCCCGGCCGTTTCGGATTCCGCGGATGCGGGCCTGGCTGTGTCGGATCCGGCGAATGCTGACCCCGATGTGCCGGATTCAGCGGATACCGGCTCGCGCCTTTCGGATTCGGCGGTCGCGTCGTAATCATGATCCGGCTGAACGGCCAGGTTTTCCTGGGTTTCCGCTTCGTGGCGATACTGTGCCTGATCCGGCCGCTCGGTGGATTCCGATTCGGTGGCCGACTGGGATGTAGCGGTCTGCGGTGTCTCGGTTGATCCCGATTCGGCGGTCTCGTCGGAGCGGTGCGTGCCGGACCACCGGTCCGGGTCGTCACCGGGCATCGGCTGGTCTTCCTCGGCGTCATGGGGCTTGGTGTAGGTCGAATCATCTGCGGGTGTATCGGAATCCGAGGGCTGGACGCCGTGGACGTGCTTGGTGCTCATTACTTCAGGTCCTTACTGTGCTGGGAGTGGCCGTTCATCAGGTCTTGGAAGAGTTCGCGATAGTGCACGATCGCGGTCCGCATTTCCTCGGTGGAGGCGCCGTTCTCGTCGCGACGCGTCGCGATCTCGTGCGCGGCCCGGTAATGGCCGAGGGTGGCGGCGTGCTCCACCGACAGGTCCGCGACCTGCTGGTCATAGCTTTCGGTGGGGTAGCCGCGTTCGGCCATGATGGTGGTGACGAGCCGGTCGGCGGCCACCACGGCCTCGGCCGGATGGTCGACGAACTGTTCCTGGACTCCCGCCCACTCCGTCAGGTACTGCTCTTTGCGTTCTTGCGGGAGTTCCCGCAGCTCGAGTTCGGAGTGACGGCGTTCCCGCTGCGCCAGTTCACGTTCGGCGGCTTTACGATCCTCGGTTTCCTGAAGGGTCCGGTCGTATTCGGGCCCGAACTTCTCCCGGAGCCGTCGCCGGCGCAGCATCGGCCAAACCAACAGGCCTAACAGCGCGAGGACGACTATCACCGCGATAACCACCACTGCCAACATTCCGGAAGACACCGCATTCTCCTTCGACGAGCGTCTGGTGTTCCGGTAGTGCCTCGGGAACGGCAGCTCAAACGTCGGTTACGGCAGCGGTGCGAAGCAAAATGGGCCGGTCGCAGTGCGAAATAGGGCTTCGCCGTAGCGCGAAGCCCTCAGTTGCCGGTCAGCTATCGGCTGGCGAGCCGCTGGATGCGTTCCCGCACCCGCGCCTCGTCGACGCCCAGTCGCGCGCAGGCGCGGGCGAGGTCGACGGCTGGAAACGCCTGTGGCGCACGGCCGCACGCGTCGACGACGGCGACCGGACGGCCTTCGCTGGTCAGGATGACGCGCTGCCGTTTGCTCGCGTCGACGAGCCAGCCGACCCCTTTCAGGGATGCGGTGGAGACCGGAATTCGTAATGGGCCCATGGTGTTCAGTGAACCCGAGAATCGCGGAAAAGACACGTCTAAAGCCGGAATAGGTACTGGTGGGGCTATCGGTGCGGGAGTTCAATCCGCCTGGGGGACTGGATGTCTCAGCGCCAGGCACCGGTCCACCGCCGCTTCGCCCAGCGGCGCAGCTTCGGGCTGACGAGCAGCGCGGGAAACAGCAGGACACCGGCCAGCAACATGCCGACCAGAATCACACCCGCGAGTAGTTCGCCGAGAGCTTGCAGGGCGGCCGGGATTACGCATGCCGCGGCCACGATCGCGAGCACGATGGCGGCGGTGGCGTGGCCGGAATCGGCGAGAATCGCCGCCGAGGTGCCCAGGGCCGCCGCGATCACGAGGCCTAGGACACCGAGGAGGTAATTGTCCCAGGAAAGCCAGGTAGAGGGTTTTGTGCTGCGGTGCTGTCCCACCGTGCCCAACCTAGCGGGATCCGCCGCGGACACAACGGGTTCGTACCGATTGTCCGCATCGATGTCCTCCCTATGGCCGGGGCCAGGGGTTGTTCTCCTTCGCCTCGATGGAGGCATTGAATCGTGCGACGAGTTTGCTCAGCTGTTCGACATCGGCTTCGTCCCAGTCGCCCACGACGGCGCCGATGCCTTCCCGGCTCTGCGCGCGATCGTGGGCGAGCAGCTCCAAACCCTTGGCGCTGGCCTGGATTTTGCGGGCGATCCCGCCGTCCGGGTCCGTAACCCGTTCCACCAGGCCCTGTTTCAGCATCGCGCCCACCTGCCGATTGATCGTGGAGACATCGAGCTGGAAGGCTTCGGACAACTCGCGCAGGCTCAACGATCCGTCGAGTTCGAGCCGGGTCAGCAGGAGGTAGGCGGAGCGGTCGAGCCGGAAGCCGGGCCGGCGTAGCACGGTGCTGGGGAAATGCCGGGAGAGCAGGGTCATCTCGTAGACCAGGCGCGGCAGCGCCGGCGGCTCAGCGGACATGGCACCACTATGTCGGCCGCGTCACGCCGATAGCAAATTGTGCACAATACATAGGATGTGTACCGTACACATGCATGACCATTGCCGAATCCAGCGCGGACACCAGCGAATCGAGTTCGGGAACTCCGCGCCCCAAGCCGGCGGTACTCATCGCCACCCTCGGCATGGTCGGCGTCGTCGTCTCGCTGATGCAGACCCTGGTCATTCCGATCATTCCGTCGCTGCCGACGCTGCTGAACACGTCGGCGTCCAACGCGTCCTGGGTCATCACGGCCACGCTGCTCGCGGGCGCGGTCTTCACTCCGATCAGCGGCCGGCTCGGCGACATGTTCGGCAAGCGTCGCGTGCTCTTCGTCAATCTGCTCTTCCTGATCGCCGGCTCGGTGGTGTGCGCCAGCTTCTCCTCGCTGCTGCCGGAGGTCATCGGACGCTCGCTGCAGGGCGCGGCGGTCGGCGCCATCCCGCTCGGCATCAGCATCATGCGTGACGAACTGCCTGCCGAGAAGGTCGGTTCCGCGATGGCGATCATGAGCGCCACCCTGGGCGTCGGCGGCGCGATCGGCCTGCCGGTCGCCGCCGCGATCGCGCAGAACGCCGACTGGCACATGCTGTTCTGGACCGCGGCGGGCATGGGCGTGCTGTGCGCGGCGCTGGTGTTCTTCTTCGTTCCCGAGTCGCCGGTGCGGACTCCCGCGCGGTTCGATTTCGGTGGTGCCGTTGGCCTTTCGATCGCTCTGCTGGCGCTGCTGATCGCGATTACCAAGGGCGCGGACTGGGGTTGGGCGAGCGCGTCGATTCTGACGCTGTTCGCGATCGCGCTGGTGGTGTTCCTCGGCTGGGCCTACTACGAACTGCGCCAGGCCGCCCCGCTGGTCGACATCCGCGTGTCGGCGCGCCCGCGGGTGCTGTTCACCAATATCGCCTCGATCGCGGTCGGATTCGCGCTCTACGGCATGTCGCTGACCTTCCCGCAGCTGCTGATGGCGCCGGAGGAAACCGGCTACGGCTTCGGGCTGTCGATGGTGAACGCCGGACTGGTGATGGCGCCCACCGGACTGGTCATGATGCTGCTGTCGCCCGTCTCGGCGCGACTGTCGGCGGCGCGCGGCCCGAAGGTGACCCTGATGCTAGGTTCCGCCGTGATCGCGGCCGGTTACCTGCTCGCCGTGGTGCTGATGGACAGCGTCTGGCAGATCATGCTCGCCTCGATCATCTGCGCGGGCGGCGTCGGCCTGGCCTACGCCGCGATGCCCGCGCTGATCATGGGCGCGGTGCCGATCACCGAGACCGCCGCCGCCAACGGGCTCAACTCGCTGATGCGCTCCATCGGCACCTCGACGTCCTCGGCCGTGATGAGCGTGGTGCTGGCCCACATGACCATCCAGCTCGGCGCGCACGTGCTGCCCTCGCGGGAGGGTTTCCACACCACGTTCTTCATCGCGATGGCCGCCGCTGTCGTGGCGATCGCGCTGACCGCGTGCATTCCGATGGGCAAGAAAGCGGCGTCCTGACGGGAACCGTTCGTCTCCTCCGTTCGTCTTAGATGGTGACGGGGGTTCAGCGGAGGGCCGGGGGAACATGAACAAGCAGAGAGTCGGCCTTGTGCTCGGGTCCGCCATCGTGGTGGCCGCGCTCGTTGCCGCCGCGGTACTGGGGCTGCGCCTCTGGCAACAGCATTCGGCCGAATCCGCGGTGGTCGGGGAGAATCTCACCGAATTCCCGGCTATCGACACCTCGGCTCTGAGCGCCGACCAGGCCCGGCTGATCACGGTCCTGCGGCAAGAGTTCGAGGACCCGGGTCCGGGCACGAAATACGCCGAGGGCCCCGTGGAACCGTGGTGCGCGGATTTCGTCAGCTGGACCATGCGCGAGGCCGGTCTCCCGCTGGCCAACCCGAACTCCGGATCCTGGCGCATTCCCGGCGTGTACACGCTGCAGGAGTACTACCAGAGCACCGGCAGATTCACCGGGCTCGCCGGTTATCAGCCGCGCGTCGGTGACGTGCTGCTCTACAGCGACGCCAGCCCGTTCACCCAGCACACCAATATCGTGCTGGCCTACGACGACGGCGTGGTCACCACGATCGGCGGCAACGAATTCGACGATGTGCGAATCAGCCGTTTTGTGATCGGCGACGTACCCGGCGTGGTCGGACTTGGCAAGTTGCATAGTTGAACCGTCGGAAACGGTGAAAATCGTTGCTACTCACTACGAATGCTCGGCGCGCGGGCAATCGGCGAGTCTTCGCCCGCGCCTTACCATGGAGTAGGCGGCGCCCGGCAGCGCTGTCGACTAGGGGCCCTGTCCTGCTACCCCCTCATCAGCAGGACAGGGATCCCGTCCTGTGCAGGGCGGCGCAAGGTTCCCGACACCTCGTTCGCGTAGCGTGTCCGGTGTCCGTCTTCAGGTAAGGGTTCCGGAACATTGCAGCCGATCGCCATCAACGAAGGTTCGACCTGGATCGATTACGCCGAATTCGGCGAGCGTTTCGTCGCGCAGGCGGTGACGCGCGATCGCATCGTGGCCGCGGTGGCCGGAATGGCCGGGCGCGGGATGAGTATCGGCCCGTACTCGCTGGGCCCCGCGGGTTTGGCCGGGTTCGTCGCCGAGGGCAAAGTGGGCGAGCCCGTCGTGTCGCGCCAGGATCCGCACGTCATCTACCAGGTCACCGTGCCGCTGTCGCTGGCGGTGAAAGTCTTGCTGGGTGGCCAGAAACTGCGGCTGACGGCCGTCGTCGACATCGATCTGGCCCTGCACGCGCGCACCGCCGCCCCGGTGCTCATCGTCATCGACATCCCGCCGGTGACCGCCGGCGATGTCAGTATCGTGCTGCGCGCCCAGGCCATCGCCGCCTCGTGGGAGTGGCTGCTCGGGCCGCTGGCCGGCGTGGTGCAGAACGAGGTCGCCAAGCGGGTGAACGCGATCCTGTCCGAACCGCAGGCGCGGCGCGGGCGGGTCTTCGACGTCGAGGCCATCGTCGGCGGCACCAAGTCCCCGCACCGCGACCGGACCGAGTTCGACTGGATCGACTACGGCGAATTCGGACATCGCTTCTTCGAACACATCGTGACCCGGGACCGGGTTTTCGAGGTCGTGCGCCGGATGGCGGGTCGGCCGATCGAGGTCGGACCGCTGCGCACCGGGCCCGGAAAGAAGGCCACGGTGCAGGTGCGGGGCTCGATCCAGGAGCCGGAGCTGACCGAGTGCACGGTCGAGGAAATCTCCTTCGATCTGTTGCTGCCGGTAAGCCTGGAAATAACCGTCGACGTCTTGAAATCCAACAGATACCGGGCCGATGTACGCATTCCGCTGGTGCTGACCGCCCGTGCGGCCGACCCGCTGGCGATCGTCATCGATGTCGACCCGCTCGCCGTCGAGGACATTCAGCTGGAGTACAAGGCCGAGGGCATGCGCGCCGCCACCCTCGGTGCGCTGGCGGGGATCAAGAAACAGGTGGTAGCCCAGGTCGCGGGTGTGGTACGTAAAGAATTGGCGGACGCTTCGGGCCGCACCATCGATGTCGCGGGGCGCATCGGGGGCATGACCACCCGCTAGTTACCGGTGGGACTCATGTGGTGAGTGTGTCCGATGAGCCTGGCGGTTCCCCTGTGAATGTGGTGAAATAAGTACACGTTCGAGGCTCCCGGCGCGCGGCTGCAGGAATGTAGCCACCTTGGGGAAGGTGCGCCGGGCACGCTGCCCATAAAGGTGCGCGATTTCGGCCCGCGCACCCCTGCGGTTTGCGAAGGAGTCTGCGTAATGGATTTATCCCGGCGTTCCCTTTTCACCTGTGCCGCCGCCGTGGCCGCGGTGGGTTTGGCCGCACCGCGAGTCTCCGCCGAACCGCTCGGCACCCTGCTCGATTACGCGGGCGGCGTGCCGTCGGCTGAGGCGATCATGCAGGCCGGGCATCTCGGTGCCATCCGATACGTGTCCGATCGCCGCCCCGGCGCGGAATGGATGGCGGGCAAACCTCTGCTCGCCGGTGAAGCCGAGGCGTTGCGCGCCGCGGGCCTGCAAGTCGTCTCCTGCTACCAATTCGGCAAGGGGCCCACCGCGGACTGGCGCGGCGGGTTCGAAGCGGGTCAGCGGCATGCCGAGCGTGGTTTGCAACTGCACCTAGAGGCTGGCGGTCCGCCTGATCGAGCGATCTACGCCTCCATCGACGACAATCCCAGCGCCGAGGACTTCGACGCCATGATCCGGCCGTACCTGGAAGGCTGGGAATCGGTCATCGGTCACCAGAACACCGGCGTCTACGCCAACGCTCCCACCATCGACTGGGCCCTCGCCGCCGGTCTCGGTTCCTATTTCTGGCAGCACAATTGGGGCACCCCGGCGGGTTATGTGCATCCCGCCGCGCACCTGCACCAGTTCGAAATCGATAAACGGGTGGTCGACGGCATCGGCGTCGACCTCAACCACATCCTGGCCGAGTCCTACGGGCAGTGGTGAACGAGGCGGAATGCTGGAAAGGACTGGTCGGCCAGCTCGGCGGCCGCCTGCGATTCGGTCCGGCAGTGATGCGTGCTCACTCCGTCGAAAACCACGCTGGGAAAGAGCTTTTCGCCAGGGGTTTCACCCGGTGCGCGGAGCGCAACCGCACTAGGTCTGGCTGTGGCTCAGCGGGGCGACGCGCAGGTCCGGTTCGTCGGGGACCACGCGCAGGTTCGGGCGGGAGTCCGGCGCTCGGTGATCACCGCGCCAGGAGAACAGCGACCAGCGGGACAAGCCGGAGAAGGCGGAACCGAGGCTGGTGAAGGAGAACGACGAGATCGCCGAGCCGAACGATCCCACCGAACCGATGGACAGCACCGAGCCGACCGAGCCGATGGACAGGATCGAGTAGGCGGACCCGATGGAGAGGATGGAGCCCTCGGACCGGATGGACAGGATCGACCGATGCGATCGCCTGCTCCGGATCGAGTGGCCGGGGCGCAGTAGTTCGTCGACAGTCGCCATGACTCGGGTCTACCACAGTGCGGCGGGATCTTCGGGGTATCGACGGATGCGGAGACGACGAAGCCCGGCGATCCGCGGACCGCCGGGCTTCGGGCAAATATCAGGCGACGTGGAAGAAGCCCAGCATCGGCAGGAACGAGCAGGTGCGCGGCTCCGCGTCGGCGGCCTGGGTGGTCAGCGAACCGCCCACCACGGCGACGACGCGGCCGGAACCGGTGTCGGCGATGGCCGAGAGGGTGGCCGGGCCTTCCGGGTTGATCTTGGCGTCGTCGGTGAGGTTCTGCACGCCGGACTTGCCGGTGTTCAGGTTGATCCACTGCACCGTCATCGGCGGGTTCTGCACGGCGGTCGGCGCTTTGGTGCCGAGCGCGGTGAACACGAAACCGGTCTGGCCGGCCTTGGGTCCGGGCGGCGGCAGCTGGGCCGGGCCGGGCACCGCGAGCGCGGTACCGACCGAGTCGGCGGAGGAGCTGATGCAGCCCTTGCCGATGCTCGGGTACAGGAACTGGGCGATCACCGGGCCGTCCTGCGGGAGGGTCGGGCCACCGCCGCCGCTACCGTCCAGGAAAGTAATGATGCGTTCCAGGGTGGCCTTGATCTGCGGGGGCAGATTCAGGGTGGCCAGCAGGGCGCGGGCCTGCGCCAGGATGGCGGCCTGCGGGCCGCCCTGGGCAATGTCTTTGGCTGGGCCGGTGATCGAACCGACGATGGCCGGAGTCAGCGCGGCGAGCGCATCCACCGGAACGCCCTCGGGCACGATGGGGATGTCGTTCGAAACCGCGGTGGACGCGGGCGCCGGGGCCGCAATAGCGGTGGGCGCAGCGAGTGAAGCACTCGCGGCCAGGGCGAGAGCGGTCAATGCGATCCGCGATCCTCGGTTGCGAAGCACTGGTCTAGCCGTCCTTACCTTCGGGTACATCTGGAGCGACGGGGTGAAAACCCATCGTTTCGGGGTCACTCTAGGGACAAGGTCACCGAGTTGTACAGCTGCGGTGTCCGAGTGGTGCGCGTTGGACGAACAGTGTGATCAGAACCTAGCGCTATCTGGTGTTACTGGAGTGATGTGTGATGCAGATGTTATCAGCAATTACGGGGGCCGAGGATATAGGCCGGGCATCACTATAGGGCCCTGATGAGTGGTCCTACCGGGGCGTCCTGCCTTGTGGGCCTACGCGCTGCGGTTAATGTAGTCGGAGTTTTCAGACCCTGCCGCCGAACGCCCCGAACATCCCGCGGGAGCAACACAGCCCGCACCGAATCGAAAGCCTGCGAAGTGATCCCAGAGAGCGAGCGTCCGGCCGCCGCCACCCGCCTGCGCTGGGCGGTATCGGCGCTCGTGCTGTCCGTACTGGCGCGCCTGCTGTGGATGTTGCTGTCGGAGAACGGGATGAACCTCGTCGACTTGCACGTCTACGTCGACGGCTCGGCCTCGCTGCTCACCGACAAGCTCTACGACTACACCTACTCGGAGAAGACGCCGGACTTTCCGCTGCCGTTCACCTACCCGCCGTTCGCGGCGCTGGTGTTCTACCCGCTGCACTTCCTGCCGTTCAAGGTGATCGCGATCGGCTGGCTGCTGGCCACGGTGGCGGCGCTCTACGGCATCGTGCGAATCAGCCTGGAGTTGCTGCTGGGTAAAGAGCGGATGCGCGAAACGGGTTGGCAGGCAGCGGCTGTCGGCTGGACCGCGGTGGGCGTGTGGCTGGAGCCGGTGCGCACCACCATCGACTACGGGCAGGTGAACGTCTTCCTCGTGCTGGGCGCCATGCTCGCGGCCCGCAGCTCGCGCTGGTGGGTTTCGGGCGGGCTGGTCGGCATCATCGCGGGCATCAAACTGACGCCGGCGATCACCGGCCTGTATCTGGTGGCGCGGCGGCGCTGGGGCGCGGCGGTGTGGTCGGCGGTCGTCTTCGGCATGACCGTCGGCATCAGCTTCCTGATCAACCGCCATGAGGCCGAACGCTATTTCGGCACGCTGCTCGGCGACGCCGACCGGATCGGCCCGGTCGGTTCGGTGTGGAACCAGTCGATGCGCGGGGCGCTGAGCCGCATCGTCGGCTACGACGTGCAGACCGGACCGTGGTATCTGGCCGGCGTGCTGGTCATCGCGGCGCTCGGATTCTGCGCCTGGCGCACCCTGGGTCCCGACGACCGGCTGGGCACGCTGATCATCGTCCAGCTGTTCGGACTGATGATCTCGCCCATCTCCTGGTCCCATCACTTCGTGTGGTTGCTGCCGACCGTGTTGTGGCTGGTACACGGTCCGCTGCGGCGGGCGCCGGGCGCGCGGATCCTGGCCGGATTCTGGTTGCTCACCATGCTGGTCGGCGTGCCGTGGGTGCTGTCGTTCGCGCAGCCCTCGATCTGGGACGTGTCCCGTCCGGGCTGGCTGGCCTGGCTGGGCGCGGTCGACCTGTTCGGGGTGCTGGTGATGTTCGTCTGGGTGATTTGGGTCAGTCGGTCGAATCCGACTGCGCGGCCAGTCGATCGATTTCCCGAGCCAGCGCGATATCCAGGGCGGTGAGGCCGCCCGCGTCGTGGGTGGACAGCGCGAAGGTGAGTTTGCGCCAGCGGATATCGATATCGGGGTGATGATTCATCGTCTCGGCGATGTCGGCGACTTGGCGAACCAGCTCGATGCCGGCCAGGAACGCGGGGGCCTGGACGGTGCGGGTGATGGTGTCGCCGGAGCGGGTCCAGCCGGTGAGGCCGGCGAGCGCTTCGGTGAGTTCCGCGTCGGAAAGCAGTGGGGTGCTCATGCCCCGGTTCTACCCAATTCGCTACGCGGCGCGCGCCAATTTCAAGGCTTTCTTGAGGTCTTTGCCACAGCAACCCGCGGCTTCGGCCTTCTTCATCCGCATGATGACAACAGGGCATTTGATGCAGCGCGTCTTCTTACGGCAGCATTTCTTCTTCGGTTTCAGCTTGGAAACCTTCTTGGCTTTCACCTTGCCCACGTTGGTTAGCATACCCTAAGTGAGGGAGCGGACGCGGAGGGGACACGTGATTGCCGGTAAGGTAGCACCTGGCCGCGAGCCCCGGTGAGATTTCTTCGCTCCGTGTGAGGGCCGGCCGACCTACACCAACAGCAGGAGGATTCAGCGTGTCGTCTGCGCGCGATTTTCGCAACGTCGCCATCGTGGCCCACGTCGACCACGGCAAGACGACGCTGGTCGACGCCATGCTGCGGCAGTCCGGCGCGTTCGCCGAACGGGCCGAGCTGGTCGACCGAGTCATGGACTCGGGCGACCTGGAACGCGAGAAGGGCATCACCATTCTCGCCAAGAACACCGCGGTGCACCGCCACCACCCGGATGGTTCCGTCACCGTCATCAATGTGATCGATACCCCAGGCCACGCCGACTTCGGTGGTGAGGTCGAACGCGGCCTGTCCATGGTCGACGGTGTCGTGCTGCTGGTCGACGCGTCCGAGGGCCCGCTGCCGCAGACCCGCTTCGTGCTGCGCAAGGCGCTGGCCGCGAAGCTGCCGGTCATCCTGGTGGTGAACAAGACCGACCGCCCGGACGCGCGCATCGCGGAGGTCGTCGAGGAGAGCCACGATCTGCTGCTCGACCTCGCCTCCGATCTCGACGACGAGGCCGCCGAAGCCGCCGAACTGGCGCTGGACCTGCCGGTCCTCTACGCCTCCGGCCGTGCGGGCAAGGCCTCCAAGGAGCGCCCGGAGAACGGCTCCGCGCCGGACGCCGAGAACCTCGACGCCCTGTTCCAGGTCCTCCTGGAGAACATCCCGGCGCCCAAGGGCGATCCGACCGGCCCGCTGCAGGCGCACGTCACCAACCTCGACGCCTCCAACTTCCTGGGCCGCCTCGGCCTGGTCCGCATCTACAGCGGCGAGCTGCGCAAGGGCCAGAACGTGGCCTGGATGCACGCCGACGGTGTGAAGACCGTCAAGATCACCGAGCTGCTGCAGACCATCGGCGTGGAACGCCAGCCCGGCGAGGTCGCCGTGGCCGGTGACATCGTCGCCATCGCGGGCATCCCGGACATCATGATCGGCGACACCCTCGCCGACGTGGAGAATCCCGTCGCGCTGCCGCGCATCGCGGTCGACGAGCCGGCGATCTCGGTCACCATCGGCACCAACACCTCGCCGCTGGTCGGCCGGGTGCAGGGCCACAAGCTGACCGCCCGCATGGTGAAGTCGCGCCTGGATCAGGAACTGATCGGCAATGTGTCGCTGCGCGTGCTCGACATCGGCCGCCCGGACGCCTGGGAGGTGCAGGGCCGCGGTGAGCTGGCGCTGGCCATCCTGGTGGAGCAGATGCGCCGCGAGGGCTTCGAGCTGACCGTCGGCAAGCCGCAGGTCGTCACCAAGAACATCGACGGCAAGGTGCACGAGCCGTACGAAGAACTGACCATCGACTGCCCCGACGAGTACCTGGGCGCGATCACCCAGCTGCTGGCCGCCCGCAAGGGCAAGATGGTGCAGATGAACAACCACGCCGCCGGCTGGGTGCGGATGGAGTTCATCGTGCCCTCGCGCGGCCTGATCGGTTTCCGCACCGACTTCCTCACCGAGACCCGCGGCACCGGCATCGCCAACGCAGTCTCGCACGGATACGCGCCGTGGGCCGGTGAGATCCGCGCCCGCCACACCGGTTCGCTGGTCTCCGACCGTGCGGGCACCGTGACGCCGTTCGCCATGATCCAGCTGGCCGACCGCGGCCAGTTCTTCGTGGAGCCGGGCGCGGACACCTACGAGGGTCACGTCGTGGGCATCAATCCGCGCGCCGAGGATCTCGACATCAACGTCACCCGCGAGAAGAAGCTGACCAATATGCGCAGCGCGACCGCGGACACGTTCGAGACCATGGCCAAGCCGCTGCAGCTGGATCTGGAAAGCGCGATGGAGTTCTGCGCCGGCGACGAGTGCGTCGAGGTGACTCCGGAAATCGTGCGGGTGCGCAAGCTGATTCTGGGCGCCACCGAACGCGGTCGTGAACTGTCGCGGCGTAAGGCTCGGGACCGGGCTGCCCTGTAGTGCTGAGGCCCGGCGCGGCAACGGGTTCCACACGTCGTCTAGTAAGGTGCGGCGTGTGAGCCCGGGGGCAAAACGACGCGCTACGATGCGCGCGATGGCGATGCTGGTGGCTGCCTCGGTGACGGTGCTCACCGGATGTACCGCGAACCCGCCGCCGCCCATCGAGAGCACCGACAGCCCCAAGACCACGCCCGCCAAGCCGGGCAAGAACACCGTCGTGGTGGCCATCGACGACATCGGGATCGGGTTCAACCCGCACCTGCGGTCGGATCAGTCGCCGGCCACGGCCGCGGTGAGTTCGATGGTGCTGCCGAGCCCGTTCCGTCCGGTGCCCAGCACCACCGCGCCGGGCGTGACCGACTGGGTGGCCGATACGGCCCTGGTCACGTCGGCCGAGGTCACCGCGCAGGAGCCGTTCACCATCACCTACGCGCTGCGCAATCAGGCGAACTGGTCCGACGGCGCACCCATCGCCGCCGAGGACTTCCGGTTCCTGTGGCAGCAGATGATCACCCAGCCCGGCGTGGTGGATCCCGCGGGCTACCGGTTGATCTCGGATGTCGACTCCTCCGACGGCGGCAAGACCGTCAAGGTGACGATGACCCAGGCCTATCCCGCGTGGCGGGAACTGTTCGCGAATCTGCTGCCCTCGCATCTGCTCAAGGACTCGCCGGGCGGTTTCACCAATGGCCTGGTGGAGCGAATTCAAGTGTCGGGCGGCAACTTCCGCATCAAGTCGGTGGATCGTGGCCGCGACGAGATCCTGCTCGAGCGCAACGACCGCTACTGGGGCACACCGGCGGCGCCGGATCAGATCCTGTTGCGCCGCGGCGGAACTCCCGCGCAGCTGGCCGATTCCCTGCGTACCGGGGACGCGCAGATGACCCTGGTGCACGGCGGGGTCGCGACGCAGGCGCAGCTGGCGGCGATCCCGTCGGTGCGGACCGCGATCATGGCGCAGTCGCGGCAACTGCAACTCGTGCTGAACGCGCGGGGCGTCGGTGATCTGAGCGACAACCGGGTCCGCCGTGCGGTTTTCGCGCTCCTCGATCCCGCGTTGCTGGCCACGGTCGGCGCGCAGACCGGCGGCTGGGTGGATCCGGTGCGAGCGCAGATCCTGAGCCCGTCCGATCCCGGTTATGCCCCGACCGCGCCGCCGCGGCTTTCCGCGGACGAGGCGTTCGGGCTGCTCGGCGAGGCCGGATTCACGCGGGCGGCGGAATCACCGGTCGCGTCCTCGCCGTCCGCGCCCGCGCCGCAGCCCCGGCAGCTCACCAAGAACGGTAAGGCCCTGGCCATTCGGATCGGGGCGGTGACCGGGGACGCGACCACGCTCGCGGTCGCCAATACCGCCGCCGACCAATTGCGCAGCGCCGGCATCGATGCCACCGTGCGCAGCCTCGCCGCGGACGCGCTCTACGGCAAGGAACTGGTCGAGGGCGGCGTGGATGCGATCGTCGGCTGGGCGGTGGCCGGATCCGATCCGGCGACGGTGCTCGCCTCCCGCTACGGTTGCCTGCCGGTGCCGGACGCGACCGCCGACAGCACAGCGTCTCAAACGTTCGAGGCGATGCGCCGCGCGCCGAGCAATCTGTCCGGGGTGTGCGATGCCGCCCTGCAACCCGCCATCGATGCGGCGTTGCGCGGTATCGACGTGCCCCAGGCGCTCACCGAAGCCGAACCGGCGCTGTGGAACTTGTCCACCGTGCTGCCGATCGTGCAGGACAACGTGGTCGCCGCCGCGGGCCCGCGTGTCGACGGCGCGTCGCTGAGCGGAGCCATTCAGGTCGGTGTCTTCGGTGACGCGGCGATGTGGCGGAGAATTCCGTGACCGAGGCGCAGTCGTGACGGGTGGTTTGTTGCTGGTGCACGCGCATCCGGACGACGAATCCATCACCACCGGTGGCACTATCGCGCACTACCGCCGCCGCGGCGTGCCGGTGACCGTGGTGACCTGCACCCTGGGTGAGGAGGGTGAGGTGATCGGGGACGAGTGGGCGCTGCTCGGCGTCGACCACGCCGATCAACTCGGTGGCTACCGGATCGGCGAATTGTCCAGGGCCCTTGCCGCTTTGGACGCGGGCGCGCCCCGCTTCCTCGGTGGCGCCGGGCGCTGGCGGGATTCCGGGATGGCGGGCACGCCGTCGGCCGAGAACCCCAGGGCTTTCGTCAATTCCGGTCCGGCCGCGGTGGACGCGCTGACCGAGATCGTGCTGGAGCTGCGTCCCGACGTGGTCGTCGGCTACGACCCGAAGGGTGGCTACGGGCACCCGGATCATATTCGGGCACATGAGATCACCACCGCCGCTGTGCATGCCGCGGCCGAAAAGGGCTGGGACACACCGAAGTTCTATTGGACGGTGACCGACGCCGACATCCTTCGCCTGCATACCACCGCGCTGGCCCGGCGCACCGTCGAAGGACTGCCCGGTGCGCTGCCGCCCGGGTGGCGGCTGCCCGCGGCCGATGAGCTCGCCTGCGTGCCGAGCCGGACCGTCACCGCGACCGTCGACGTCTCCGATGTGCTGGCCGCGAAACGGGCCGCGTTGCGCGCGCACGCGACTCAGGTCACCGTCGCCCCGTCGGGTCGCGAATTCGCGCTCTCGAACAACATCGCTCAGCCCGTCCTGCCCGAGGAGCACTACGTGCTCGTGCGCGGTGAACGCGGCCCGATCGGCGCCGACGGTCGCGAGCACGACCTGTTTGCCGGTATTGCCCGATTCGGAGACATCCGCCGGTAGATGCCGGTAACTGGGCGTCTGCTGAGTTACTGTGAGCACCGGGTAGGGTTCGTTCGTTCACAGACGTTCGACGCGGAGGAATGCACGTTTCATGACGGCAGTCGGCGACAACGAGACGAACCACCTCAGCGTCGAGGATCACGGCTATCACAAGAGCCTCAAGCCGCGGCAGCTGCAGATGATCGCGATCGGCGGAGCCATCGGCACCGGCCTGTTCCTGGGCGCGGGCGGCCGGCTCGCCAGCGCCGGTCCGGGCCTGTTCCTGGTCTACGGAGTCTGCGGTGCGTTCGCCTTCCTGATCTTGCGGGCCCTCGGCGAGTTGGTGCTGCACCGGCCGTCCTCCGGATCGTTCGTCTCCTACGCGCGTGAGTTCTTCGGCGAGAAGGCCGCGTTCGTGGCCGGGTGGATGTACTTCCTGAACTGGTCCATGACCGGCATCGCCGACACCACCGCCATCGCGCAGTACTTTCACTACTGGGCCGGTTTCTCCAGCATCCCGCAGTGGGTGCTGGCGTTGATCGCGCTCGTCATCGTGCTCGGCATCAATCTGATGTCGGTGAAATGGTTCGGCGAGATGGAGTTCTGGGCCGCGCTGGTCAAGGTGTTCGCGCTGAGCGCGTTCATCATCGTCGGCACGGTCTACCTGCTCGGCCGGTTCACCGTGCAGGGGCATCCGACCGGCGTGTCCGTGGTCGCCGACAACGGCGGGCTGTTCCCCACCGGGCTGCTGCCGCTGGTCGTGGTCACCTCCGGCGTCGTGTTCGCCTACGCGGCAGTCGAACTCGTCGGTACCGCGGCGGGGGAGACCGAGAACCCGGAGAAGATCATGCCGCGGGCCATCAACTCCGTCATCTTCCGCATCGCGATCTTCTACGTCGGTTCCGTGGTGCTGCTCGGTCTGCTGCTGCCCTACACCGCCTACAAGGCCAGCGAGAGCCCGTTCGTCACCTTCTTCGCCGCCCTCGGCGTCCCCGGCATCGGCAGCGTGATGAACCTCGTGGTGCTCACCGCCGCGTTCTCCAGCCTCAACGCCGGGCTCTACTCCACCGGGCGGATCCTGCGCTCCATGTCGATGAACGGCAGCGCGCCGAAGTTCACCGGCGTGATGGGCAAGAACGGCGTGCCCTACGGCGGCATCATGCTCACCAGCTTGATCGCGCTGTTCGGCATCGCCCTGAACGGGATTGTGCCGGACCAGGCGTTCAACATCGTGCTGAACCTGGCCTCGCTCGGCATCGTCTCCTCGTGGGCGACCATCGTGCTGTGCCAGCTGCAGTTCTACCGTTGGTCCAAGCAGGGCAAGGTGCGGCGGCCGTCGTTCCGGATGATGGGCGCTCCCTACACGGGCCTGCTGACCCTGGTCTTCCTGTTCTTCGTGGTCGTCCTGATGGCCTTCGACCACCCGGTCGGCAGCTGGACCGTAGGCGCCCTGGTAGTGATCATCCCGGCCCTCGTCCTCGGCTGGTTCGCCGCCCGCAAACGCGTCCTGGCCATCGCCGAACAGCGCGAAGGCCCCACCGGCCAGTTCCCGGTCGTCGCCAATCTCCCGATGGACGGCGAGCCCCGCTGAGCAATCTTCCGGCCGTAGACTCGCCTACGTGTACAACTGGGACCTGCAGCACGCCATCGCGGCCTTCGTGGACAGCATGCGCCCCTATGGGGCGGCGCAGCACGAGCTGTACATGCACGCCCTGTACGCGTTCGTGGACACGCAGAGCCACTTGCTGACTCTGCTCGGCTCTCCTCCGGTTTCGTGACCACAACCGTGCCCAAACGCGCTGACGCCGCCGCCGACCCGGCCGAGCGGGCGCCTCGCGGGGTCCTGATGACAGTGCTCGTGCTGAGCGGCCTGTTCACACTCGCCGTCGAGGTCCTCTACCTGCCCCTGTATCTCGGCCGTTCCGGCGTGCCCGCGCCGGAGCCCGCGGTAGTCGCCGCCGGCCTCGCGGTCGCGGGCACCGGCGGCGCGACCCCGTTCCCGATCACGGCCCTGGTGGCGGCGGTGCTGAACGTCCTCCTGGTCGCCGCGATGGGAACGCTCACCTCGCGTCTGCGCATCATGCTGCTGCCGCTGCTCGCGTGGGCCTTCGGGTTCTTCCTCTGCTCCATTCCGGGTCCCGGCGGCGACCTCATGCTGCTGAGTGACTGGCCCACGCTCGTGTTGCTGCTGGGCGGCACTATCCCGCCGCTGCTCTACGCGGTCTTCCGCTGGAATCCGGTGCGGGAGTAGAGAACCGCGCTGCGGTTATCTATCAGCGACGCGCGGCCCGAGGCGGCCGGGCGTCACGGCTTCGATGAGCGGCCAGGCCTGGTCGACGGGAATGTCGATGACCGCGTAGCGCTTCTTGCCCGCCGCGGCGGCGGCGATGACGGTGGCGACTCCCGAGCGTCGTTGCCAAAAAGACTGCCGCACAGTCCATCCGATGATGCCCGGCGCCTCCAGGCAGTCGCGGGCGCGGTCCAGCGAGCCGGAGCGGGTGATCAGCCAGGTGGGTGTGGTGGCGGTCGCGGGGATCACGGTGTGGCCGAGGCCGCGATACCGGTCCTCGGCGAGGGCGGCTCCGGCCAGCGCGAGGAGGCCGGTCGGCAACCACCACCAGGGCGAGAAGTGAACTCCGGCAACGCTCGCGGCGAGCAGGACGGCGACCGCCAGGAACGCCGGGGTGAGCGCTCGGGTGTATCTGCGGCGACGGGCGACGGGTCCGTGCGAGATCAGCGGCGCGGTGCCCTGCGCAGTGCTGCGCGGTCCGGCTGAATCCGCCTGTGGTGCGGCGTTGTCCGCGCCCGGCGGGCCGGGTCTCGGGGCCAGCAATTCCGCGAGTGTGCGTTCGACAGCGGCGCGCGGGGCTTGGGGGAGAAGTTTCAGCTTCGGTTTCTCGCCGACCATGATCGCTTCGAGTTCCGCGGCGCCGGCGAGCCGCAGTAGCAGTGGTTCTTTCACCGTGGCGCCGCGGAAGCGCGCCAGGTCCATGGTGATCTGACGGGTGGTGAACAGCCCGTGGCGTAGGTGCAGTGTGCGGCCGTCGGCGAGGATCTTCAGCCCGTGATAGGTGCTGAGATATCTGGCCCAGGCGGCGAGACTGACGATCAGAACGATGGCCGCGAGCAAGGCGAGGGCCGCGAGGATCAGGACGGCCACACTGCCGTCCTCGAGCCGCTGTGCCGCCTGCGATTTGAACAGCACCCTGCCCAGGCCGTACTGGAACGCCAAGCCCACCGGGGGAGCCACAACCGCGAACCCGGTCAGCGACAGTGGGGCGTAGCGGGCCCAATTCGGTTGCCAGTAACCGATTTCCCGCTGGGAGCGCGGCGGCTCGGCCGTAACGGGTTGTGCTGCCGTACTTCGCGCGGTGTGTGCGAGCAGATCGGCGCGCAGGCCCGGCACCACACGGGCATCGAGCGCGTCGAGTTTGAATTTGTCCTCCCGGTCCGCGGTCTTGCCGGTCCCGATCACCACTACGGCAAGCCCGAGCGCCCGCCGCAGCAGATCAGCCTCGATATCGACCGATCGGATCCGCGACCGCGGCACCGACAGTCGCTTGCGCTGGATCAAACCGGTGCGCAGTTCCACTTCCGCGTGCCCGACCCGGTAACTGGTGGTGAACCATCGGGTGAGCGCGAACAGCACGATCAACGTCAGCGGCACCAGACTCCACAGATGATTTCCGCTGCTGGTGCCGAGCAGCACGGTGCCGATCAGCACCGGGATGAACTTCACCAGTTCGGTGACCGGATGCACCAGCAGCATGCGCTTGTCGAGACGCTGCCACGCGGGCTCGGACAGGATCGGTTCGGAACTCACGTAGCGTCCCCGCGATGCTGGGCGGCGATCTCGGTGAGCCGCTGCACGGTCTGCTCGGCGACCGGCAGATCCAACGCGGAGATGTGCACCGCGCCCGCGGCGGAGGCGGTCGTGACGGTCACCGTGGCCAGTCCGAGCATTCGCTCCAGCGGACCGCGCTGAGTGTCCACGGTCTGGACGCGGGAGATCGGCGCGACGCGACTCTCCTGGGTCAGCCAGCCGACCCGGGTGTACACGGCTTCCTCGGTGACCTCCCACCGATGCACCGCATAGCGCCACAGCGGCACCACCACGACGGTGAGGACCGCGAGCACCACAGCGACGCTCAGTGCCGAGAGCGCCGGACCCCGGCGGTCGGCGTCGACCGCCGCCCAGACCGTCAGCGCGACCACCGGAACGACCCACCCCGCGGCCACCTGCGATGCCCACAGCAGTCGCGCCTTGGGACTCGGACGCCAGGCGGGATCGGCCATGACCGTACGCGGCAGCGACATCTTGCCATCTTGCCCGAAGTTCGTCGGTCCCGGACGCCACGCGGACGACGTGCAGGGAATAAGGACGCGCGCAGGCGGGGTTGTCCCGCTCATGACCGGGGCTCGCGCTTCCGGGTTCGGTGACTCACGAGTAGTCGAGGGAGACAGTCCGGGATGGGTAGCGCATGATCGAGGGCGTGAGTGAGCGCAGCGAACGAACCAAGGGCGGCGTGAGTGAGCGCAGCGAACGGCCCGAGAGCACAGCGGAGCTGGCCACACCGAGCGTTCCACCCGCACCGCCCACGCCGTCGGCGATGCGGCGGGCATTGCGGCGCGCGCGGGACGGCGTGACGCTGAACGTGGACGAGGCGGCCGTGCTGCTGCACGCCCGGGGCGAGGATCTGGCCGACCTGTGCCTGAGCGCCGCGCGGGTGCGGGACGCGGGCCTGGAGTCGGCGGGCCGGCCGAAGACGATCAGTTATTCGCGCAATGTGTTCATCCCGCTGACCCGGTTGTGCCGGGACAAGTGTCACTACTGCACGTTCGTCACGGTGCCGGGCAAATTGCGCGCCGAGGGCAAAGGCATGTTCCTGGAGCCCGACGAGGTGCTGGAGATCGCCCGCCGCGGAGCCGAACTGGGTTGCAAGGAGGCGCTTTTCACCCTCGGTGACCGGCCCGAGGATCGCTGGCCGGAGGCCGCTCAGTGGCTCGACGAGCGCGGCTACGACTCGACCCTGGACTACCTGCGCGCCGTGTCGATCATGGTGCTGGAGGAGACGGGTCTGCTGCCGCATCTGAATCCGGGCGTGATGAGCTGGGAGGAGATCTCGCGGCTCAAGCCCGTGGCCCAGTCCATGGGCATGATGCTGGAGACCACCGCGGCCCGCCTGTTCACCGAGAAGGGCAACTGCCACTACGGCAGCCCCGACAAGGATCCCGCGGTGCGGCTGCGTGCCATCACCGACGCGGGCCGCCTGTCGGTGCCCTACACCACGGGCATCCTGGTCGGCATCGGTGAGACGCTGACCGAGCGGGCCGAGTCGATCATGGCGATTCGCAAGCAGCACAAGGCTTTCGGCCATATCCAAGAAGTCATCATCCAGAACTTCCGGGCCAAGGACGACACCGCGATGCGCGATGTGCCCGACGCGGGCATGGACGAGTTCCGCGCCACCATCGCCGTGACCAGGCTGCTGCTGGGACCCGATGTGCCGGTGCAGGCGCCGCCGAACCTGGTGTCGCACGAGGAATGTCGCGCGCTGATCGACGCGGGTATCGACGACTGGGGCGGCGTCTCGCCGGTGACCCCCGATCACGTCAACCCGGAACGTCCCTGGCCGAACCTGGACACGCTGCGTGAGATCACCGAGGCGGCCGGTTACCAGCTGGTCGAACGGACTTCCGCGCATCCGAAATACGTACGCGCGGGCAATCCCTGGGTCGACCCGCGCATCGGCGCGCACGTCGCCGCCCTCACCGATCCGGACACCGGTTTGGCCGACCCCGACGCCATACCCCGCGGCCTGCCCTGGCAGGAACCGGACGAATCCTGGGAGTCCGCCGGTCGCGTCGACCTGAACACCTCGATCGATACCACGGGCCGCAACACCGAGTCCCGCAGCGATTCCGGGCTCGGGCAGGACATCGTCGGCGCCTTCGGCGACTGGGAGACCATCCGCGAGCAGGCGCGTGATCTGGCCGTCACCGCGCCGGAACGTCTCGACTCCGACGTGCTGGCGGCCCTGCGCGCCGCGGAGCAGGACCCGGCCGGCCTCACCGACGACGAGTACCTCGCGCTGGCCACCGCCGACGGCGCGAACCTGGAAGCCGTTGCGGCACTGGCCGATCAGCTGCGCCGCGACGTCGTCGGTGACGATGTCACCTACGTGGTGAACCGGAATATCAACTTCACCAACATCTGCTACACCGGCTGTCGCTTCTGCGCCTTCGCCCAGCGCAAGGGTGACGCCGACGCGTTCACCCTGAGCACCGACGAGGTCGCCGACCGTGCCTGGGAAGCCCACGTCGACGGTGCCACCGAGGTCTGTATGCAGGGCGGTATCGACCCCGAACTGCCGGTGACCGGGTACGCCGATTTGGTTCGCGCGGTGAAGAAGCGGGTGCCGTCGATGCATGTGCACGCCTTCAGCCCGATGGAGATCGTCAACGGCGCCTCGCGCGGCGGCCAAAGCATCCGCGATTGGCTGGTGGCGTTGAAAGAGGCTGGGCTGGACACGATTCCGGGCACCGCCGCGGAAATCCTGGACGACGAGGTGCGCTGGGTCCTGACCAAGGGCAAGCTGCCGAGCTCGGCCTGGATCGAGGTGATCAGCACCGCGCACCAGATCGGGCTGCGGTCGAGTTCGACCATGATGTACGGCCACGTGGACAATCCCAAGCACTGGGTCGGGCATCTGCGGGTGCTGAGCGAAATCCAGGACCGGACCGGTGGTTTCACCGAATTCGTGCTGCTGCCGTTCGTGCACCAGAGTTCGCCGCTGTACCTGGCGGGCGCGTCCCGGCCGGGCCCGACGATCCGCGACAACCGGGCCGCGCACGCGCTGGCGCGGATCATGCTGCACGGCCGCATCGACAACATCCAGACCAGCTGGGTGAAGCTCGGCACGGCAGGCACCCGCATGATGCTCAACGGCGGCGCCAACGACCTCGGCGGCACCCTGATGGAGGAGACCATCTCCCGGATGGCCGGTTCCCAGCACGGCTCCGCCAAGACCGTCGCCGAACTCACCGACATCGCCACCGGCATCGGCCGTCCGGTCCGGGAACGCACCACCGTCTACGGCAAGGTCGACCGGGCGAATACCCCGCTGCCGTTGACGGTGGGATAGCCGAATACCCACATACTGGACGGCAGGCGACGGATCGAGTCCGGCGGCACTAGGATCTAGGAGTTGGACGTCGGTGTGGACGGGGCGGCTTCAGCACCGGTAGCGGGGGCCGAGCAGGCAGGTTAGGGCAGACTGACCGGTAGTAACGTGGGGTATCCCGATAGGGTTTCGCAGGCGGACCATCCCCGCAGGTGAGGACAGACTAGGAGAACGGCAGTGCCGTACATCATCGCTGAACCGTGCGTTGACGTGAAGGACAAGGCATGCATCGAGGAATGCCCCGTGGATTGCATCTACGAGGGTGGTCGCATGCTGTACATCCAACCCGACGAGTGCGTGGACTGTGGTGCATGTGAACCGGTGTGCCCGGTGGAGGCGATCTTCTACGAAGACGACACCCCGGATCAGTGGAGCGGCTACGTGAACGCCAACGTCGACTTCTTCCACGAGCTGGGTTCCCCGGGCGGCGCGACGAAGGTCGGCGCGGTCGATTACGACCCGCCGTTCATCAAAGAACTACCTCCGATGGCGGAATGAGACCACGGCGCGGCCGGGTCAGCAGTCTGCTACCCGACTTTCCCTGGGACACCATCGCCGCCGTCAAGGCGAGAGCGGCGGCCCATCCCGATGGCTTGGTCGATCTCTCGGTCGGCACGCCCGTCGATCCGGTGGCACCGCTTATCCGGGTCGCTCTGAATTCGGTGGCGGAATTACCGGGCTACCCGACCACGCACGGCACCCTGGAGTTGCGGGCCGCCGCGGTGGAGGCGATGAAGCGCCGCTTCGGCATCACCGGCGTCGACCAGTCCGCGGTACTGCCGGTCATCGGCACCAAGGAGTTGATCGCGGGCCTCCCTCGGCTGCTCGGCCTGGGCGCGGGCGACCTGGTGGTCATCCCCGAGGTCGCCTACCCGACCTACGAGGTCGGCGCCCTGCTGGCGGGAGCGCAGGTGCTGCGCGCCGACGGGTTGACCCAATCGGGTCCGCAGACCCCGGCGCTGATCTACGTGAACTCGCCGTCGAATCCCACCGGCCGGGTGCTTCCGGTCGATCATCTGCGCAAGGTGGTGGCCTTCGCCCGCGAGCGCGGCGCGATCGTGGCCTCCGACGAGTGCTATCTGGGCTTGACCTGGGAGGGCCGCGCGGTCTCCATCCTCGACCCCGAGGTGTGCGACGGCGACCACACGAATCTGCTTGCCATCCATTCGCTTTCGAAGACGTCGAACCTGGCCAGTTACCGCGCCGGGTTCGTGGCGGGTGATCCGGAACTGGTCGCCGAACTGCTCGAGGTGCGCAAACACTCGGGCATGATGCTGCCGCTGCCGATCCAGGCCGCCATGACGGCCGCGCTGAGCGACGACGCGCACGAGGCGCAGCAGCGGGAGCTGTACCAGAGCCGCCGCGAGATACTCCGAAACGCCCTGCGGGACGCCGGTTTCCGCATCGATCACTCCGAGGCGGGGCTGTACCTGTGGTCCACGCGGGGCGAGAACTGCCGCACGACCTTGGCGTGGCTGGCCGAGCGCGGCATCCTGGCCGCGCCCGGCGATTTCTACGGCCCGAACAGTCACGAGCATGTGCGCATCGCGCTGACGGCTACCGACGAACGTATCGCCACCGCCGCGCGGCGGCTCTCGGCGAGCTAGCCGGTCGCAGGTTCCGATCCGTCGGCGGCTCGCGCCCGCGACACCCGGATCACCCCGGCGTCCAAGTCGAGCTCGACGCCGGGACGAACCTGTCCATTGCTGTCTTCGCTGCCCTCGTCGGCCGGCTTCTGGCCACCGAACAGCTCACCCATGATGCCCATGGCACCACCCTAGCGGCGTTCAGCGCAGCGCCGGGTCGCTGACCTTGTCGCTGCTCCCGGCGGCCGCGTAGACCCGGTCCTGCAGGTCCAGCACCAGGTTGCCCGGCTGCACCTCGACGAAGGTCCGGCTGATGACCCCGCCCTGCGGGCACCACACCGCCACCTCGTGCGTGCCGGGCTTCAAATTGCCGATGACCATGGTGCCGGAGGGATGCATGCTGATGCTCTGGGTGTCGGGGGTGCCGAAGCTCGGGTCGATATTGCAGCGGTCCGCCGGATACTGGGTGCCGGTGACGGTCACCTTCACCCGCTCCCGGCCCGCCACGACCTGGGCCGAACCCCAGTGGTCGTCGGCCTGAGCGAGGGCGGGCGTAGCCAGTAGCAGCGATCCGGCAGAGAGAACAGTGGCGAGAATTCGCACGGAAGTCATGGGATGAGCCTAAGTGCCACATGATCACCCACGCCACCCCGGGCGTGCCGGTAGCCGCCCGACACGCGATCTCGAGTGCGCGCAACCGCCGCGCGCGGCCCTCGCCCAGGGCTAACCTGAGTTATGGACGCTGTCACGGTTGTCCCAACTCCCGCGAACGAACCGGTGCACTCGTACGCACCGGGTAGCCGGGAGCGTGCGCTGCTGGTCGCGAAGCTCGCCGAGATCTCCGCCGAATCCGTCGACGTGCCACTGGTGATCGGTGGCAAGCATCGGCCGGGGACCGGTCAGGGGCACGATATCGTCGCGCCGCACCGGCATCGCCACGTCTTGGGGACCTATACCGATACCACTCATTCCGAAGCGCGCGCAGCCATCGACGCGGCGGTCGCGGCCGCACCCGCCTGGCGGGCGATGCCGTTCGACGAACGCGCCGCCGTGCTGCTGCGGGCCGCCGACCTGCTGGCCGGACCGTGGCGGGAAACCGTTGCCGCCGCGACGATGCTGGGCCAGTCGAAGACGGCGCAGCAGGCGGAGATCGACGCGCCGTGCGAGCTGGTCGATTTCTGGCGGTTCAATGTGGCGTTCGCGCGGGACATCCTGGCACAGCAGCCGCAGTCCAGCCCCGGGGTGTGGAACCGCATGGACTATCGGCCGCTGGAAGGGTTCGTCTACGCCATCACGCCGTTCAACTTCACGGCGATCGCGGGCAACCTGCCGACCGCGCCGGCGCTGATGGGCAACACCGTGGTGTGGAAACCGTCACCCACGCAAACGCTTTCGGCGTTCTACACGATGCGGTTGCTGGAGGCGGCGGGGTTGCCGCCCGGCGTGATCAATATGGTGACCGGCGACGGGCTGGCGCTCTCGGAGATCGCGCTGGCCGATCCGCGGCTGGCCGGAATCCATTTCACCGGATCCACCGGGACCTTCCAGCGGCTGTGGCGCGAGGTGGGCACGAATATCGGCCGCTACCAAGGCTATCCGCGGCTGGTCGGGGAGACCGGCGGCAAGGACTTCATCGTCGCGCACGCCTCCGCCGAACCGGATTCCTTGCGCACCGCGCTGATTCGCGGGGCCTACGAGTATCAGGGCCAGAAGTGCTCGGCCGCTTCCCGCGCCTACATTCCGCGTTCGCTGTGGCGGCGGATGGGCGATGAGTTCCTGACGGAGGTCGGGGAACTGACCTACGGAGATGTCGCGGATCTGACGAATTTCGGTGGCGCGGTGATCGATCGGCGGTCCTATGACAAGAATGTCGCCGCCATCGAACGGGCTCGCGACGCCGGGGTGCCCATTCCGGTCGGCGGCGCCTACGACGACAGCGAAGGCTGGTTCGTCCGCCCGACGGTGCTGCTCGCCGACGATCCGCGCGACGAGTCCTTCGGCACCGAATACTTCGGGCCGATCCTGTCGGTGTACGTCTATGACGACGCCGAGCCCGGCTCCTACGCGGCGATACTCGACGAGGTCGAATCCGCCGCACCGTATGCGCTGACCGGCGCGGTTTTCGCCCAGGACCGCGCGGCGGTCGAACAGGCCGGGGCCGCACTGCGATTCGCGGCGGGCAACTTCTACATCAACGACAAGCCGACCGGCGCGGTGGTCGGGCAGCAACCGTTCGGCGGAGCCCGCGCCTCCGGCACCGACGACAAGGCGGGCTCGCCGTTGAACCTGCTGCGCTGGGTCGCGCCGCGCACCATCAAGGAAACGTTCGACCCACCCACCGATTACCGCTACCCGCATATGCGGGTGGCGGAATGAGGCTGTGCGCGCGCCGGAGCGCGGCATGGACATGAATCCGTTGCGGCCCGTGATTCTGGCGGCGGCCGATTCGCCGCGCCTGAAACGCGCGATCACCGGTACGAAGGTCACCGCCGGTATCGTGCGCCGGTTCGTGGCGGGCGAGACCCGCGCGGAATTGCGCCCGGTGATCGGTGACCTGCTGGCGAGCCGTCGCCTGATCAGCGTCGACTTTTTGGGGGAGAACACCACCGATCGCGGGCAGGCGGACGCCATGGTGGCGGAATATCTTTCGTTGATCAAGGATCTGTCGGCGGCGCCGCGGCCGGATCTGCCGGGAATCGGTGCGGCCCCGGTCGAGGTGTCGGTGAAGCTGTCCGCGCTGGGGCAGGCGCTGCCGGTCGACGGCCCCGCCATCGCGGCCGACCATCTGCGCGCCGTGTGCGCGAAGGCCGACGAGGCCGGGGTGTGGGTGACCGTGGACGCCGAGGACCACACCACCACGGACGCGACGCTGTCCACCGTGCGCGAGCTGCGTACCGAATTCCCTTGGCTGGGAGCGGTATTGCAGGCGTACCTGCATCGCACCGAAGCCGATTGCGCGGCACTGTCCGGGCACGGCTCCCGAATCCGGTTGTGTAAGGGCGCCTATCGGGAACCGCGCGAGGTGGCTTTCCAGCGGGCGAGCGAGGTGACCGACTCCTATCTGCGCTGCCTGGAGATCCTGATGCGCGGCGAGGGCTACCCGATGGTCGCCACGCACGACCCGGTGCTGATCCTCGCCGCGGAGCAGCTCACCGCCGAAACCGGCCGCGACATCGGCAATTTCGAACATCAGATGCTCTACGGCATCCGCGACGCCGAGCAGCTGCGGCTGGCCGGCGGCGGTGTCGCGACGCGGGTCTATGTGCCCTACGGCAGCCAGTGGTACGGATATCTCACCCGCAGGCTGGCCGAACGTCCGGCCAATCTGGCCTTCTTCTTACGGGCGCTGGTCAGCAAGAGCTGATCAGACCAGCGGCTTACCGAGGCGGCGGCGGATGCGCATGTCGAGCAGATAGGCGTTCATCGGAAACAGCCGCAACGGTGTGGGTAGCCGGGTGTGCACCGCCGAGATCGCGCGCAGGGCTCGGCGGAAGCGCGCCTCGTCACGCTCGGTCCACACCATCCCCATCTCCTCGCGCAGGTGCTGGGGCAGCAAGGCGGTCACGATGAAGCGCTGCGACCGGGCGAACACCAACTGGACCGGGCGCGGCATCATCTTCAGGTCGATTATGTCGTCGAAGTAGCGGCGCAGTTCGGGCTCGATGGTCTTGGTGGCCAGATTTTCGTCCCAGTACCGCTGGAAGGCGGCGCGGTCGGCCGGCCACATCTCCGGCCGCATCTGCAGCGTCGTGCCGAGCCGCGCGCAGTACTGGTAGAAGGCCTCGGCTTTCGCCGGATCCATCGGGCCGTGCATACGGGTGTGCAGGTCGGCGGTGCCCCAGTAGAGACAGGCCGCCACCCACAGCTGCAGGTTGGGGTCGAAGGCGTTGTACCGCACCGGGCTGGCCGCGGTGGAACGCACCGATCGGTGCGATCCGTTGACGGCATCGCGGTAGGCGGCGCGCTCTTCATCGGTGCCCATGAGTGCGACCGCGAGGTAGGTGAGGGTGGTGCGCAGCCGCTTGACCGGGTGCAGGGTGACCTTGCCGCTGTCGACGGTGCTCTCCAGCACGCCGCGCCCGACGGGGCGCAGGCTGAGTTGCATGATCACGTTGGCCGTGCCGCCGAGGAAGGCGGCGATACCGTCCAGGTGCTGTTGCACGGTGGCCGGTGTGAACGAGATGTAGGCGACCGGTTCGGAGTCGTAGGCGCGATGTGCGGCTGTCATAGCTCTCCATTGAGCGGTGAGACGATTTATATCGAACCTTCTCATCCTCTCGCCACTGTGTCAATGACGATCGCAGGATGTCATCACCTCAGGTCAGCCCAGGGTGGCTAGGGTGGACACCATGGCGAGGCTGACCAAGTTGCTGTCGCTGGTGCGCAGCACCGGCCCCGAGGATCGCAATCAAGCGCGCGTGCTGGACGCGGCGCTGATGGCATTCCTCGACTTCGGAATCAAACGCACCAGCATGGTCGAGGTGGCCCGGCGCTGCGGGTTGTCCCTGGCCACGCTCTACCGGCGCTTCGCCAGCAAATCCGATTTGATCCAGGCGGTCGCCCTGCGGCAGACCCGCGAATTCATCGACGAGGTGGACGCGGTGCTGCAGCGTCAGGTCGACCGCGACGCCAGCGCCGAGGATCAGATCGTCGAACTGTTCGCCGCCTTCCTCACCGGCCTGCGCGAGAACAAGCTGCTGCACCGATTGCTGGCCACCGAACCGGAATTCGTGCTGCCGTTCCTCACCACTCAGGGTGCGCCGATCATCGAGCTGGGCCGCGACTACCTGGCCGAGTTCGTCACCCGGCTGCAGGCGGAAGGCAAACTGCCGGAATATGATCCGGCGCCGCTGTCGGAAATGATCGCCCGCACAGCGGTATCGCTGGCGCTCACGCCGCAGACGGTGATCCCGCTCGGCGACGACGCCGCGATCCGGCAATTCGCCCGCGACCACGTGGTGGTGTCGTTCCGGGTGCCGAGCTAGACCAGCCGCAAGCCCAGCCGCCGGCGCAGCCGGAAGTCGGCCAGGTAGGCGTTGACCGGAAACATCCGGACCGTCCTGGGCATTCGGCCCGAAACGGCGCCGATGCCGTGCAGCAGGGTTTCCAGGAGCTGATCGTCGAAGGCGCTCCAGCGCATATCCATCTGCGCGCGCAGCTGCGGCGGCAGCATGCCGGTGACCACCCAGCGGTGGAATCGGGCGAACGGCAATCGCGCGGGCAGCGGCAGCATCTTCAGGTCGATCAGGTCATCGAAATAGGCGCGGACCGGTGGGTCGATCCGGGTGCGCGCCAGCTGCCCGGTCCAGTACGCGTCGAAGGCGGCGCGGTCGGCGGGCCACATCTCCGGGCGCATCTGCAAGGTGGTGCCGAGCCGGGCGGCGAAATAGTAGAAGGCGTCCGCGGCCTGCTCGTCCATCGGGCCGTGCAGGCGCTCGTACATGTCACGCGCGCCCCAGTACAGGCAGGCCGCCACCCACAGCTGCAATGTCGGGTCGAAGGCGTTGTACCGCACCGGACTCGCCGCGGTGGAGCGGACCGCCCGATGCGCGCGATTCACGGCGTCCCGGTAGGCCGCGCGTTCCTCCTCGTCGCCGAGCATGGCGACCGACAGGTAGGTGACCGTGGTGCGCAACCGTTTGATCGGATGCAGCGTCACTTTGCCGCTGTCGACGGTGCTTTCCACCACCCCGTAGCCGACCGGTGGTTGCGCGAGTTGCATGATCACGTTCGCGGCGGCTCCGAAGAAGGCGGTGGCGCCGTCGAGGTACTGGGCGATATCGAAATCCGTGCCGGGTGCCTCGAGGGGCGGCGCCGAATCGCGCGCGGCGGGAAGCGGATTGGTCATGATCGACCTCGTTCTCGTCGTTGAGAAGGTTATGCATCAACGTTCTCACTGCCTCGTGAGAGTGTCAACGGTCACAGGCGAGCCGCCGTCGAACCGTAGTGCGCGTGGTGGCGTTTCGCGGCGCGCAGTAGCGTGGTCGGGTGTCCTACGGCCCGCCACTGCTGCTTCGCTCGCTGAACCCGCTCGCTGTCGCCGCCGGGGCGGATATCCCCGACGCGGTCACCATCGACGGAGTGACGCTCTCGCGCGGCGATCTCCTGGGCGCGGCGACCTCGGTGGCGGAGCGCATCGCCCGCGCGGAGCGGGTCGCGGTGCTGGCCGAGCCGACCGTGCCGACGGTGCTCGCGGTGATCGGCTGCCTGATCGCGGGTGTCACCGTGGTGCCCGTGCCGCCCGATTCCGGCAGCGCCGAACTGGCGCACATCCTGCGGGATTCCGGGGCGCAGGCATGGCTCGGTGCGGCCCCGGCGGGGACGGACCTGCCCGTGGTTCCCGTACGGGTGCACGCGCGCTCCTGGCATACCTATCCCGAACCCGACCCGGCCACTACGGCTTTCGTGCTCTACACCTCCGGTACCACCGGTCCGCCGAAGGGCGTGGTGCTCAACCGCGGCGCCATAGCCGCCGGACTGGACGCGCTCGCCGAAGCCTGGGCCTGGACGCCGAATGATGTTCTGGTGCACGGACTTCCGCTGTTCCACGTGCACGGCCTGATCCTCGGACTGCTCGGCCCGCTGCGGGTGGGCAGCCCGCTGATCCACACCGGCAAACCCACCCCGCAGGCGTACGCCGCGGCCCGCGGCACCCTGTACTTCGGGGTTCCCACCGTATGGTCACGCGTCGTCGAAGATCCTGATAGCGCAAGGAGATTGGCGCACGCGCGCCTGCTCGTCTCGGGTAGCGCGCCGTTGCCGGTGCCGGTCTTCGAAAAGTTGCGTGAGCTCACGGGACACGCGCCGATCGAGCGCTACGGCATGAGCGAAACCATGATCACCCTGTCCACCCGCGCCGACGGCGAGCGCCGCCCGGGCTGGGTGGGCACCCCGGTGGCCGGTGTCCGGACCCGGCTCCGGGACGAGGCGGGCAACGATGTCCCCCATGACGGTGAAAGCATTGGGAGCCTGCAAGTCTCGGGCCCCATGCTGTTCGACGGTTACCTCGACCGGCCCGACGCCACCGCCGACAGCTGGACCGCCGACGGCTGGTTCAAAACCGGCGACGTCGCGGCCATCGACGCCGCGGGCTATCACCGCATCGTCGGCCGCGAATCCGTCGACCTGATCAAATCCGGCGGCTACCGGATCGGCGCGGGCGAAATCGAAACCGCCCTGCTCGGCCACCCCGCGGTCGCCGAAGCCGCGGTGGTCGGCGTACCCGACCCCGATCTCGGCCAGCGCGTCGTCGCCTTCGTCGTCCTGGGTGCCGCCGCCACCGAGCAGGAGCTGATCGCCTATGTGGGCGAACAGCTTTCAGCGCACAAGCGCCCGCGCGAGGTCCGCATCGTGGACTCGCTGCCGCGTAATGCGATGGGCAAGGTACAGAAGAAGCTGCTGGGGTCTTGACCTCGGCGAACGCCCACCGGAGGTAACCGGTGGGCGTTCGCGTCGGGGACTCAGTCGTTGGCGTGCAGCGCCGCGTTGAGCTCGATACCGGTGCCCTTGCGGGGCACTACTTCGACCGCGCCGGTCTGCGAGTTGCGGCGGAAGAGCAGGTTGTTCTGGCCGCTCAGGGCCGCGGCCTTGACGATGGTGCCGTCCGGGGTGCTGACTTTGGTCCCGGCGGTCAGGTACAGGCCGGATTCCAGGATGCAGTCGTCGCCGAGCGGAATCCCGAGACCGGAATTGGCGCCGAGCAGTGAGCGCTCGCCGATGGAGATGATCGTGGTGCCGCCGCCGGACAGGGTGCCCATGGTGGACGCGCCGCCACCGATGTCGGAACCCTCGCCCACCACGACGCCGGCCGAGATGCGGCCTTCGACCATGGAGTTGCCGAGGGTACCGGCGTTGAAGTTCACGAAGCCCTCGTGCATGACGGTGGTGCCGGCGGCCAGGTGCGCGCCGAGGCGGACCCGATCGGCGTCGCCGATGCGGACGCCGGAGGGCACCACGTAGTCGACCATGCGCGGAAACTTGTCGACGCTGTAGACGGTGACCGGGCCGCGGACGCGCAGCTTGGCGCGCACCATCTCGAAACCCTCGACGGCGGCCGGGCCGTGATTGGTCCACACGACATTGCTGAGCAGGCCGAACTGGCCGTCCAGGCTGACCTCGTGCGGCTTGACGAGGCGATGCGAGAGCAGGTGCAGGCGCAGGTACACGTCGTGCGCGTCGACCGGGGCGGCCGACAGATCCGCGATGGTGGTGCGCACCGCGATCACGTCGACACCGCGGGCGTCGTCGTAACCCAGCAGTGCCGCGAACTCGGCGGGCGCGTCTTCCAGGCGCTTGCTGCCGGTCTCGGCGAACTCGCCGAGTTCCGGACTCGGGTACCAGGTGTCCAGGACGGTTCCGTCCGCGGTCACATTGGCGATACCGACTGCTGCTGCTCCCTGAATGCTCACGTCAGAAGAGGTTACCCACTGTTCCGGTGCGATGGTCAGCTACCTCCGCCGGAGTAGCCAAACTTGGCTACTTGAGCTACGCTGAGGCTGCTTAGTCAAATTTGGTTAGTTAGGAGTTCGCATGTCCTCTGTGATTCCGTACGTGATGGTCGACGACGCCACTGTCTTCCGTGCGTTCCTGGAACAGGTCTTCCACGCCGAGGTGCCCACGCTGGTGCCGTTGGCCGACGACCCGAAGCGGGTGATCCACGCGGAGGCGCGAATCGGCGAAAGCTCGGTGTTCTTCGCCGATTCCGGCGCCGACGGCGGCCGCTGCCTGCGTTCGCCCACCGAGCCGGTGCATGTTCAGTTGTGGGCCCAGGTGCCCGACCCCGAAGTAGTCCACGACCGGGCGGTGGCCGCGGGCGCACGCTCGGCCGCACCGGTCACCGGCCAGGATGACGGCAGCCGGATGGGCGGCTTCGTCGACCCGTTCGGCACACTGTGGTGGGTCACCACACCGGCCTGAGATCCGAACTGGAGGTTCCCCGTGACGGCGGTTCGACTGCTCGTGCTCGGCGCGGTCCGGCGCCGCGGCCGTGTGCACGGCTACCAGGTGCGTGCCGATCTGGAGTCCTGGGGCGCGCACGAATGGGCGAGAGCCGCTTCGGGTTCGGTGTACCACGCGCTGAAGTCGCTGACCAAGGACGAATTGCTGCGGGTGCACGACACCAGCCCGAGCGAAGCGGGCGGACCGCCGCGCATGGAATACGAAATCACCCCCGAGGGCGAGCAGGCTTACCTGCAACTGCTGCGCTCGGCGCTGGCCCACCGCGACCCGCGCCTGGACCTGCTCGCCGCGGCGGTCGGCTTCATCGACGACCTCCCGCGCGCCGACGCCGTCGCCCTGCTGCGCGAGCGAGCCCGGGAACTGGGCGAGTGGCGCGCGAGCATCACCACGCACCTGCCCCCGGACACCGACCTCGACACCTGGGGCCCGGTCGGCGAAGTCCTCGGCCTGTGGCTCGACACCGCCGATACCCGCGCCGCCTGGACCGAGCGTCTGATCGGCAGGCTGGAGGGTGGCGCGTTCACGATGGCCGACGACTAGCTGCACCGCAGCGGCTCCCGACTGGGCGCGGCGACCGGGTCGTAGGCTGGGCGGGTGAACCTCGACCTGTCTGCCGATCCCATCGCGCTCACCGCGGCCCTAGTCGATATCCCCAGCGTTTCGCTGGATGAGCAGGCCATCGCGGACGCGGTCGAGCGGGCGCTACGGGAGCAGACGACCGGGTTCGAAGTGCTGCGGCACGGCAATGTCGTGCTGGCGCGGACGAACCGGGGGCTGCCGACGCGCGTGCTCCTGGCCGGGCACCTGGACACCGTGCCGATCGCCGACAATGTGCCGAGCCGGTTCGAGCAGGACGCGTCGGGGGAGCGGGTGCTGTACGGATGCGGCACCGTCGATATGAAGTCGGGGGACGCGGTGTTCCTGCATCTGGCCGCGACCATCACCGACCCGGTCCACGATTTGACGCTGATCTTCTACGACGGCGAGGAGATCGCCGCGAAGTACAACGGCCTCGGGCACATCGAACGGGAACTGCCGGAATGGCTGGCGGGAGATCTGGCGATTCTCGGTGAACCCTCCGGGGGCTGGATCGAGGCGGGTTGCCAGGGCACGATGCGGGTGCGGTTGCGCACCACGGGCGTGCGCGCGCATTCGGCACGGGCGTGGAAGGGGGACAACGCGATCCACCGATTGGCTCCCATCCTGGCGCGACTGGCGGACTACCGGGCGCGGGAAGTCGACATCGATGGCTGTGTCTACCGGGAAGGCCTGTCCGCGGTGCGGGTCGCCGGTGGCGTGGCGGGCAATGTCATCCCGGATGCCGCCGAGGTGGACGTGAATTTCCGCTTCGCCCCGGATCGTTCCGTGGACCAGGCCACCGAGCACGTTCGCGAGGTCTTCGACGGACTCGACCTCGACTTCGAGGTCACCGACTCCGCTCCCGGCGCGCTGCCCGGCCTCACCGCGCCGGCCGCGAAGGGCTTGATCGACTCGGTCAACAGCCACGGCGGCGGCGGTGTGCGCGCCAAATACGGCTGGACCGACGTCTCCCGCTTCGCCGCCCGCGGCATTCCCGCCGTCAACTTCGGGCCCGGCGATCCCAACCTCGCGCACAAGCGGGACGAGCACTGCCCGACCGCGCAGATCACCGCCGTCACCGCCATGCTGCGCACGTACCTGACCGGCGCCTGATCCGATGCCGGCCGCGACCACCCCGCGCGGTCGAATCGCCCGGCGGTAGCGTGGAGCGCATGTCCAGCGACGCTGCCGAACCCGAGGTTGCCAGTCCGCCGGTAGCCGGGACCCCGGCTCCGAACCCACCCGCCCAGCCGGCCATCGGCGCTCCGGTCGACACCGCGCCGGTCGCCAGTGGCCCGGTGCCGGGCCTGCCGAAATCCACACCGAAGATGCGAGGGCCGATCATGTTCCGGCGTGATCGGAAACCGGGGCTGCGCACCGCCGATCAGAACCTGCTCGACGATCACGGGCCCAGCGACTGGGTGCACACCGATCCGTGGCGGGTGCTGCGCATCCAGTCCGAGTTCGTGGAGGGCTTCGGGGCACTGGCGGAGGTGCCACCGGCGGTGTCGGTATTCGGTTCCGCGCGTACGCCCGTCGGCACGCCGGAGTATCAGGCGGGCATGGCGATCGGCGCCGCGCTGGCCAAAGCCCGGTTCGCGGTGATCACCGGTGGTGGTCCGGGCGCGATGGAGGCGGTGAATCGGGGCGCTTCTGAGGCGGGCGGGTATTCGATCGGACTCGGCATCGAGTTGCCGTTCGAGCAGAGTCTGAACGAGTGGGTCGATCTCGGCATCAACTTCCGGTACTTCTTCGCGCGCAAGACCATGTTCGTGAAGTACTCCCAGGCTTTCGTTTGTCTCCCAGGCGGTTTCGGCACTTTGGACGAACTGTTCGAGGCGCTCACCCTGGTGCAGACCCGCAAGATCACGCGCTTCCCGATCATCCTGTTCGGCACCAAATACTGGTCCGGCCTGATGGATTGGCTGCGCGAATCGCTCGGCGGCTCCGGCAAGATCGGCCCGGGTGATCTGGACCTGCTGCACCTCACCGACAGCGTCGAGGAGGTGGTGTCGATCATCACCGGCAATGCGGTGGCGGGCGGGGCGGCAGAGGCGACCGGTGCGGAGGATCTGTGGTGAGTGAGCCTGTGGTGCGGCCCTATTCGGTATGTGTGTACTGCTCGGCGAGCACCGCGGATACCGACTACCTGACATTGGCCGCGCAGGTCGGCACCGAGATCGCGAGCCGCGGGTGGCAATTGGTGTCCGGAGGCGGGCACGTGTCGATGATGGGCGCGGTCGCGACCGCCGCCCGCGCGGGTGGGGCGAACACCATCGGCGTGATCCCGAAACACCTGGTGCACAAGGAAGTCGCCGATACCGACGCCGACGAACTGGTCGTCACCGACACCATGCGGCAGCGCAAGCAGGTCATGGAGGACCGCGCCGACGCCTTCCTCACCCTGCCCGGCGGCATCGGCACGCTCGAGGAATTCTTCGAAACCTGGACGGG
Source organism: Nocardia goodfellowii (assembly GCF_017875645.1). Classification (NCBI taxonomy): domain Bacteria; kingdom Bacillati; phylum Actinomycetota; class Actinomycetes; order Mycobacteriales; family Nocardiaceae; genus Nocardia; species Nocardia goodfellowii. Next base: position 2,473,120 of record NZ_JAGGMR010000001.1, read on the forward strand.
CGGATATCTGGGCCAGCACGACAAGCCGGTGGTGCTGCTGGACCCGAACGGCTTCTACCGCGGCCTGTTCGACTGGATCGACGAGCTCTATCAGCGAAAGTTCGTGCCGCAGCCCGCTTTGGATCGGATCACAGTGGCTAACACCTTGGCAGAGGCCTTCGCGGCTCTGAAACCCTGAGGAGAACTGCTGTGAGCGAGACACCTACGACCGTGAGCCTGTTCGATCTGGCGAAGGCATTGCCCCGCATGGCATTCGACGCACCGTCGATGCTGCGCGGGGCGAAGGGCATGCTGGTGCGTGGGGACGACAAGGCCTCGGTGGGCCGATACTTCCAGCGCAAAGCGCATCGTCATCCGGACCGGATCTTCCTGCGGTTCGAAGGTGAGAAGTTCACCTACCGCGCGGCCAACGCCGAGGTGAACCGGTACGCGCACGTACTCGCCGACCGCGGCGTCAGCCGGGGTGACGTGGTGGGTGTGCTGATGACCAATCGCCCCGAAACCCTGTTCGTGGCGCTGGCGGTGGTCAAGCTCGGCGCTACCGTGGGCCTGCTCAACTACAACCAGCGCGACGAGGTGCTCACGCACAGCTTCGGCCTGCTCGACAGTGTGCTCGACGTGATCGGCGAGGATTGCCGGGAGGCGTTCGACTCGCTCGCGGAAAAACCGTCGAAGGTGTTGTTCGGCAATGAGCTGCGCGAGGCCGCCCGCACCGCCGACGACTCGGATCCGGCGGTCTGCGAGCAGGTCACCGCACGCGAACGCGCTTTCCTGATCTTCACCTCCGGCACCACCGGTATGCCCAAGGCCAGCGTGATGACGCATCGGCGCTGGACCCAATCCATGGCCGGACTCGGTGGTCTGGGCGTGCGGCTGCACGGCGATGACGCTCTGTACTGCTGCCTGCCGCTCTATCACAACAACGCGCTCACGGTCGCGCTGTCGTCGGTGCTGGCGAACAACGCCACCTACGTGCTGGGCCACAAGTTCTCGGCATCCGGGTTCTGGGACGAGGTCATCCGCGAGGAAGCCACCGCGTTCATCTACATCGGCGAGCTGTGCCGCTATCTGCTGAACCAGCCGGCCAAGCCGACCGACCGGCAGCACCGGGTCCGGCTCGCCGTCGGCAACGGCCTGCGCCCGGAACTGTGGGACGAGTTCAAACGCCGCTTCGGCATCGACCGGATCGTCGAGTTCTACGGTGCCAGTGAGGCTCCCGTCGCGTTCGTCAACGCGTTCGGTGTGGACCGCACCGCCGGATTCACGGTGTTGCCGTACGCGATCGTGGAGTACGACGACGAGAACGGCTCGGTCAAGCGCGATGCGAACGGCAGGTTGCGCCGGGTTGAGCCGGGCGGCGTCGGTCTGCTGCTCGCCAAGGTCACCAGCCGGCAGCCCTTCGACGGCTACACCGACGCGGACGCCACCGAATCCAAGGTGGTACGCGACGCTTTCAAGGACGGCGACGCCTGGTTCGACACCGGCGACCTGGTGCGCGATCAGGGCTGGGGCCATATCGCCTTCGTCGACCGGCTCGGCGACACTTTCCGCTGGAAGGGGGAGAACGTGGCCACCACGCAGGTCGAAGGCGCATTGAACAAGCACGACGCCATCGAGGCGGCCGTTGTCTTCGGCGTCGACCTCCCCGGCGCCGACGGTAAGGCGGGCATGGCCGCGATCACCTTGCGCGACAACGCCGAATTCGACGGCAAGGCGCTCGCCGACCTGGCCTACGACCAGTTGCCCGGCTACGCGGTGCCACTGTTCATCCGGGTGGTCTCCGCGCTGGAACAGACCTCGACCTTCAAGAGCCGCAAAGTCGACCTCCGCAAACAGGGCTACCAGCCGGACGACGACACCGATCTCTATGTTCTGTCGGGGCGTGCGAAGGGATATATCCCCTTCTACGAGGACTATCCCGACGAGGTAGCGGCACGCCGCGCGCCGGAGTAGTGCCACCCGTTGGGGCGAGATTGCTTGCCGCTATCTCGTAGCTACCGGACTGTAGCGTCCATCGGCATGACAGAAACGCAGAGAACTCACACCGTCATGCGTAACTCCGTGATTTCCGCGAGCCTGCTCGCGTCGCTTGCCGCAGCTTGCGTGGCGCTGGGTGGGGTAGCCCAGGCCGCCCCGATCCTAAGCATCCCGTCAGGCAGCAGTGCCGCCCAGCCCGAGGACGAAGCCACCACAGATAACGAAGGCGGCGTCAAGGACGACAGCGGCAAGCCCAAGGAAGGCGCGGTCGGAGAGGCCGGCACCGCGGGCACGGCTCGAGAGCAGAGCGACGAGACCGGCACTGCCGACGGGAGCCGTGCTGCGGACGAGAGCGGTACTGCTCAGGAGAGCGGCACGGCTGGCCAGAGCAACAGTATCGATCAGAGCGGCACGGCTGACCAGAGCGGTACAGCCGACCAGAGCAACAGCATCGATCAGGGCGGCACGGCTCACCAGAGCGGTACAGCCGACCAGAGCAACAGCGTCGACCAGGGCGCCACCGCCGGCCAGAGCAACAGCATCGACCAAAACGGCACCGCCCGGCAGAGCGGTACTGCCGATGAGAACGGCGTCGCCCAGCAGAACGGCACCACCGTTCGGTAAAGCGGAATCCTGTTCAGCGATGCGGCCCGGATGCGTGATGCGCATCCGGGCCGCATCGTCCCGTAGATCTTGATGGGCTGCCCGCTGGGTACAGTCAAGGTCATGTTCAGCCCCGCCGTAGAGCCGCTTCCCACTCTCTGCGGCAAGCCGGTACAGACGGATCGGGCGCTGGTGATGGCGATCGTGAATCGCACCCCCGATTCGTTCTACGACCGGGGCGCGACCTTCAGTGACGCGGCCGCGATGGACGCCGTCGCCCGCGCGGTGCGGGAGGGCGCCGACCTGGTCGACATCGGCGGAGTGAAGGCGGGCCCCGGCGATCTGGTGGACGCCGCCGAAGAAGCGCGCCGCGTGGTCCCGTTTGTCGCGGCGATTCGCGCCGACTATCCCCAGCTATTGATCAGCGTGGATACCTGGCGCGGTGATGTGGCGGCCGCCGCGGTGGCGGCGGGCGCGGACCTGATCAACGACACCTGGGCGGGCGCCGATCCGGAGCTGGTGCGGGTGGCCGCGGAGCTGGGCGCGGGAATCGTGTGCAGTCACACCGGCGGGGCGGTGCCGCGGACCCGCCCGCATCGAGTCCGGTACGCCGATGTGGTCGCCGAAGTGACCGAGACCGTGGTGAACGCGGCCGAGCGGGCGCTCGCCGCCGGGGTGCGCCGGGACTCGATCCTGATCGATCCGACCCACGATTTCGGTAAGAACACCTATCACGGGCTCGAGTTGTTGCGAGCAGTGGACGTTCTCGTAAATACCGGATGGCCGGTGTTGATGGCGCTGAGCAATAAGGATTTCATCGGGGAGACTCTAGGTGTAGAGCTAACCGAGCGATTGGAGGGCACATTGGCAGCAACCGCATGGTCCGCGGCCGCAGGCGCCCGAGTTTTCCGAGTCCACGAAGTTGCCGCGACCCGCCGCGTGGTCGACATGATCGCCGCTATCCAGGGCATCCGGCCCCCCGCACGAACATTGCGAGGTCTGGTATGAGGTTCAGCAATCACCGTCCGCCCGTCGTAACCTCGGGAGGCTCGGCATGACGATCAATACCTGGGACAACCCCGACTGGCCGGTCGAAGAACTGGTCGCCGCCAAGGGGGGCCGCACCGTCTCGGTCGTGCTGCCCGCCCTGAACGAGGAAGCCACCGTCGCCGACGTGGTCGCGAGCATCCGTCCGCTGCTGGGCACACTGGTCGACGAGCTGATCGTGCTCGACTCCGGTTCCACCGATGCCACGGCCGAACGGGCGCGTGCCGCCGGCGCCGAGGTCGTCACGCGGGAACAGGCCGTGCCCGAATTGGAACCGATGCCGGGCAAGGGCGAGGTGCTGTGGCGCTCGCTGGCCGTCGCCGGCGGTGACCTGATCGCCTTCGTCGACTCCGACCTGATCGACCCCGACCCGGCCTTCGTACCGAAGTTGCTGGGGCCCTTGCTGACTGTGGACGACATGCAGTTGGTCAAGGCCTACTATCGTCGTCCGCTGCGCCAGGGTGGCGCGACCGACGCGCACGGCGGCGGCCGCGTTACCGAACTCGTCGCGCGACCCCTGCTGGCCGCCCTGCGCCCCGAGCTGTCCCAGGTGCTGCAGCCGCTGGGCGGCGAATACGCGGGCAGCAGGGAACTTCTCACGTCCGTCCCGTTCGCGCCGGGGTACGGCGTCGAAATCGGTTTGCTGCTGGACACTTACGATCGGCTCGGCCTGGAAGCCATCGGTCAGGTCAACCTCGGTGTCCGGACGCATCGCAACCGCCCCCTCGCCGACCTCGGTGTCATGTCCCGGCAGATCCTGGGCACCGTGCTCGGCCGCAGCGGCGTGCAGGACTCCGGCGCCGCGCTCACCCAATTCCCTTTGGTGGGCGACGCTTTCACCGCCCAGAGCACCGAGGTGTCGCTCACCGATCGGCCGCCGATGAACACCCTGCGCCCGACCCGCGTCGCCGCCTGACTCAGCGGCGGCGGCCGGTGAACAACTCGAGGTGACCGCAGGAAGCGCAACGGTACGCCTCGATCCGCCACGGACCGTTTGGGATTACCGAGGGAGCTGCGGAATGCCGCTCAGTGGTCGGCCGGAGCTTCCGCTTCTTTCTCCAGGCGAGCTCGAATATCGGCGACGGTGAGCTGATTCTCATCGGTGCCGGGGGAGCGCAGCAGCACCGCGAGCAGTCCGACGACGATTACTACGGCTACACCGATGATCACAATGAGGTTCATTTGCCGCCCAGCACACTCGCTCGAACAATAGTTACCGGGTAGCAATCTAATCGGCAGCGGGCATTCTCTGAGAATCAATACGTGGTGAACTGCGACACATCAACTGAAATGGCAAGGTATATCGGTTAATTCGAGACTATAAGCCACTCTGGCAATTGTTCAGCGGCGTGTGCGCGGTGCCATGACGCGCGAATCGGACGGATCATGCCGATAAACCGGTGTGAGGAGATCGGCGTCCACGGGCTCCCCGGTACCGCGGTCGTAGCGCACCGCGATGAGCACCGAGAACAGATGGTTCGCGGCCCGTTCGTGCAATGTGGCCAGGCGGGTGGCGAGCAGGCGAATGGCGCCGAGGGATCCCGGCGGGTGCAGACCATCGATGATCAGGCAGGTGCCGCGGCCGTCCGGGCGGGGCAGCCGGGCGAGATAGGCGATGTCGTGCGGATCGGGGCCACCGGGCCGGTACACGCGTCGTGCGGCGCGATCCTCGATACCGCGCCGCGCGTCGCCCGCCCGCGCGACGGCGCGGCGCAGGCGCGGGTCTGCGGCTATGAGCTGGCGCAAGCTGGGGGAGAGCTCCGGACCGCCCACGATGATCAGTCCGTCGCGGTTCAGGTCGATCGGGCGGCCGGGCAGGAAATGCTCCACGGTCGCGCTGAATCCGAGCTCGTGCAGTAGCTCGGCCAGGCGCGAGGCCGCGGTGGCGTCGGGCGCGCCGAGCACGCGACCCGCCCGCACTTCGGGCGCGATCACCGTGATCGGGCCGTGCCCGAAGAACAGCCCTTCCGGTGCGGGGCCCTGGGTGCTCACCTGATGAATGCGGGCGCGGGAAAGTCCCGCGGCCGCACCGATTCTGGCGAACGTCCAGCCCTCGGCATGAAGTTCCCTGATCACAGCTCTGCGGATGCGGGTCAGTTCGTTGATGGTCTGCTGGGCCGCCGCCACCCCGTCGGTTGCCGCTTTGAGCCGCTCGACCTTGTCTTCGATAGCGAAGACCCGTGCCACGTCATCGGCCGACATGTGCGAAGTCTAGACAGCTGGACACTGTCAGGTGTCTAGTTCGCTTGACGCGGGTGACCTTGTTCGGCCTAGGTGGCGTCGTTGTCGATCGGCGGAGTCTCGTTGCGCTCCAGCGGTTTCTGCAGCTTGGGCATCGAGTAGTCGGGCATCTTGGTGCTGTCCCGGAGATCCCCGACGGCACCGTCGATGTCCTTGAACACCGAATCGTCGCCGCCCAGCAAATGTTTGGTGACCACCGCGCGCGGCGTCATCCCGCGCAACTCGTTCAAGTCGGCCAGCGGCTTACGCAGGTCGTCGAACTCCGGCCCCAGCTCCTGTTTCAGCTGCGACGTCGCTCCGCTGGCGTAATCACGCACCTGACGCAGGCTGCGCGTGGTCCAGCGAACCGCGCCGGGCAGACGCTCCGGGCCGAGGATCACAAGGGCGGCGACGAGCAAGATGACCATCTCACTCCAGCCGATATTGCTGAACACGCCAACAGGCTACCCGGACCGGACCGAACTCTGCCTTGTCGGCTCCCGCGTGGTGCGGACGGAAAGAACGCCGTGCGGGTAGACCCGCACGGCGTTCGTCGAGAGTCGGCAGGCGTTACCCGAAAAGTGGCGGCCGCTCTAGTCGGACTCGAGGGTGACGGGCACGTCTACCTGCCTGCCGTCGCGGATGAGGACGACAGTGACGGTTTCGCCGATTCGGTGGGATTGCACCGCGACGATGAGCTCCTCCGGCCCGGTGACCTCGCGGTTACCGACCTTCACGATGACATCGCCCTCGACGATTCCGGCCTTGGCCGCTGGGCTGCCCTCGGCGACGTCGGCGACGGCGGCTCCGCTCATCTGCTCGTTCGCGACCTGCTTGGTCCGCGGGCTGATGCCGAGCTTCGGATGGTGCATCTGCCCGTCGCGGATCAGGGTCTGCGCGACCGTGGTCACCACGTCGGCGGGGATGGCGAAGCCGAGACCGACCGAACCGCCGGACTCACTGCGGATCGCGGTGTTGATGCCGATGAGCCGGCCCTGCATGTCGACCAGCGCGCCACCGGAGTTACCCGGGTTGATGGCCGCGTCGGTCTGCACCGCGTCGATGACGGCGTTGGTGTCGCTGCCCTCGCCGGCCAGCTTCACCGGCCGGTGCAGCGCGCTGACGATGCCGGAGGTGACGGTCTTGCTCAGTCCGAGCGGTGAACCGACGGCCAGCACGTCGTCACCCACCTGCACGTCGGCGGACTTGCCGATCTCGGCCACGGTGAGGTTCTTCACGTCGACCTTCAGCACCGCCAGGTCGGTCTTCTGATCGCGGCCGACGAGTTGCGCGGGGACCCGGGTGCCGTCGGAGAAGGTGACCTGGATGACGGCGCGGTTGCTCTTGTCCTGCGCGGCCATCGAGATCACGTGGTTGTTGGTGACGACGTAGCCGCCGCCGTCGATCACCACGCCGGATCCGGTGGCGCCATTGTCGCCGACCGTGACGCGGATCGAAACCACCGACGGCAGCACGGCATTGGCCACCTTGGAGATCTGGCCGTGCGGTTGCTCCTGCGAGTCGCCCTGCTCCAGCGTCACTTTGCGGGAGGTGAGGGTCTGGCCGGTCTCGGCTGTCATCCGGCCCACCAGGCCACCGATCAGGCCGATTAGCAGCGCGACCGCGGCGAGCACCGCGAGGGCTTTCGGCGCGACGCGGGAACCGAAGAGAACTTCGCGCGCGCTGAGTTTGCGGGACTCCGGCAGCTCCTGCGGCTGCGGGGTCTCGATCGCGGGCGCGCCGAGGCGGGCCGGCGCGTTCGGATCACGCCACGGATCCACCGGACCGGCGACCGCGGTGTCCGGATCGGCGGCGTCGGGATCACGCTGCAGGATTTCGGTGGAACCCGCCGGACGGCCGAAAGCTTCGGCGAGCACCGAATCCGGCGGCCGATTTTGCAATTCCGGGCCGGGCTGCGGCGCGGAATTCCCGGCGCCGCTCGCGGAATACGCGGCGAAGGAACCGACCTGCCCGGCGGGCCGTCGGAAAGCCGACGCGGTATGCGTATCGACATGCGGCCGATAAACCGGTCTGGGGCCCAATACGGGCGCATCCGACGGCCGCAAGGAGCCGGCAGCCGACGAAGTGGGTGAGTCGAGCTGCCCCCGGCCGGCCGCCGAATCGTTGGTTTCGGCCGATCCGGAGTTCTGCGATTCGGTGGTCACGCGTGAAACTCTACTTGCGCCACCACTGTGCCCACCGGGTCGCGGTGAACGAATCCGGCAGAAAACCGAAAACCGCCTCGGTACGGGAGTTTCCCGCGGCGGGATGCGCCGCGCGTTCCGCGCCCGTGCCGGGCGTCGCTCCGGCGCCGGGCAATTCGCCGAGCGGGATCCGGCTCAGGCTGTCGTGCAGGCGATGCGGAATGCGGATCGGACCGGATTGCCGCAGCGCGACCCGCGCCTGCTGCTGAGCGTCCACCTCGGCCGCGCATTCGGAGCACTGCGCCAAATGCTGGGCGGCCCGCAGATAGGCGTTCATCCGCAGCTCGCCATCCACGTAGGCGGCGATCGCCTCGCTCGCCAGATGCTCGGTGGGACGGAAACGCGGCTTAGCTTCGCCACTCATTCGGTGCTCACCCTTCCGACCGACAACGTCCATGTGCTGGCGGTGCTGCCGGCCTCCGAAGCCGACTGTCGGTTCGGTGCCCGGCTCACCCAAGGCTCGTGGCGGCGGTGACCCGCTGCCCAGCTCCATTATGCGCAAGGTGGTCGCGCAGTGCCTGACGGCCGCGATGGATTCGGCTGCGCACGGTGCCCAGCTTCACCCCCAGGGTCGCGCCGATCTCCTCGTAGGACAGGCCTTCGATGTCACAGAGAACGACCGCGGCGCGGAACTCCGGAGCCAGCGCGTCGAGCGCCGATTGCAGTTCGGGATCCAGTCGGGCGTCGTGGTAGGCATCCTCGGGGGTGGGGCCCTCGGCGGGCACCCGGTCGTAGTCCTCGGGCAGCGCCTCCATGCGGATGCGGTTGCGCCGGCGGACCATGTCCAGGAACAGGTTGGTGGTGATGCGGTGCAGCCAGCCCTCGAAGGTGCCCGGCTGGTAGTTCGACAGGGAGCGGAAGACCCGGATGAACGTCTCCTGGGTGAGATCCTCGGCGTCCTGGGCGTCGCCGGACAGGCGGTAGGCCAGGCGGTAGACGCGATCGGCGTGCTCGCGGACCAGCTCGTCCCAGGACGGCATGACCGAGCGATCACCGGTGGCGTCGAAGGCGGCGGTGCCGCTCAGCTCCTCTTCGGAGATCTCCGCCACTTCGGATTCAGTGGAAAATACCTGCTCAGGAAGGGTCGCCTGTTCGGGAACGTTGGTGGAGTGCCCCGACAGCGCCGCAAACGAACCTTTGACCATGTGGATGGGGCTACCTCCTACTCAGGACCGTAAACACTCGGGACGGTCACGCCGGTTTCGATATCTCGAACCCGTACGTACGGAGTACAACCGACAAGCTGTCTGTCGTTGTTCCCGCATCCCGCGTCGCGCGGTCGGCTGGTCTTGCGTTGCCCCTACTCTTTACTGCCCTTGTATGCCGCGCGTATGGAGATCCTGAGGGTCAGCTGAGAAACTCGGCCGGGTCAAAACCGTGTTGTCACAGAGCCGATAACACGCAGTCCGCACTAGCCTCTTAGAGGTGGCATCGAATCTGGAGCAAAATCTCGCCTACGTGGAGGAATCCGTGGTGGAGGACGAGGTACTCGTCAGCGCACGGGAACGGGCCACCGAGCTGGGCGCGGCGCCGGTGCCGCCGTCGGTCGGAGCTTTGCTGAGTATGTATTCCCAGCTGCTCGGGGCGCGCGCGGTGGTCGAGGTGGGAACCGGGGCGGGAATCAGCGGCCTGTGGCTGCTCGACGGCATGCGCGAAGACGGCACGCTCACCACGATCGATTCCGAACCGGAGCATCAGCGCGCCGCCAAGGAGGCTTTCCGCACCGCGGATATCCCGCCCGCGCGCACCAGGTTGATCAACGGTCGTGCGCTGGACGTGCTGCCGCGCCTCGCGGACGGGGCCTACGATCTCGTCTTCATCGACGCCGCGCCGCTGGAGCATCCGCAGTACGTCGAGCAGGCGGTGCGCCTGCTGCGCCAGGGCGGTGCGATCATCTTGCACAATGCGCTGCTCGGTGGCCGGGTTCCCGATGCGGCACAACGGGATCCGGCCACACAGGCGGTGCGCGCGGCGACGCGTGCGATCGCCGAGGACCCGGAATTGACCAGCGTGCTCATCCCGGTCGGCGACGGTTTGCTCTGCGCTTCCCGCGGCTGATTCCTTTGCCCCACACGGGGTAACCGGCAACCACATCGAGGGTTGCAGAGGTTTCAGCATGACGTGGCAGCGCGGGTCCGAATTCGTCGAAGGTGTGCACGTAGGGCATATCGCCACCGACAAAACGATTCCCTATTGGGTGATGATGCTTTTGGCTGTGGTCGGTTTCATCGTCGCGGGAGCGGTGATTGTGCTTGTGTTGGTCAGCAACGCCGATTTCGACACCGGACCGACGAAAGCGCCACCGCCGCCGGGAAACTGCGCACCGTTCTGCACCGGCCCCGCCGAACCTCCGCCGCCACCCGGATGACGCGCCTGCACTGAGCGCTGCCGTCGCCGGTCACAGGGGAAGGGCTCCAGGACATGTGGGAGGGCTGGGAAGAAGAGCAACGGGCGCGCCGCCGCCGGTGGCTCGAGCAGGACACCGAGTACTACGAGCCGCCCTATGAGCCCGGACACCAAGACGACCGCGACCCCCGCCAGACCGACTGGGCAGGCGCAACGATCGTTTTCGTCCTCTTGCTGGTGGCCGCGATCGTGCTACTGGTACTGGTCGTCACCGCCGATTTCGGCGAGCGCTCCGAGACCACCGTGCCGCGCACACCCGGACCCTGTGCGCCGTTCTGCACAGGCGGGTAGCCCGCGCCGCGGACCCAGGCGGCCCTAGACCCAGACGCCCTTGCCGACGGTGACCACACCGCCGTTGCTGATCGCGAACCGGTCCCGGTCGCGGTCCAGATCGACGCCGATGATCTCGCCCTCCCCGACCACTACGTTCTTGTCCAGGATCGCCCGGCGCACCACGGCGCCGCGTCCGATCCGCACGCCCGGCATCAGCACGCTGCCTTCGACGGTCGCGCCGTCGTCGATCATGACGTTGGAGCTGAGCACCGAATTGCGCACGGTGGCCGCGGACAGAATGCTGCCCGCCCCGACGATGGACTCCTGGGCCAGCCCGCCCTGCGCGAACTTCGCGGGCGGCAGGTTCTCGGCGGCGCCGCGGATCGGCCAGTGCCGGTTGTAGAGGTTGAACACCGGATGCACCGACACGAGATCCATGTGCGCCTCGTAGAAGGCGTCGATGGTGCCGACATCGCGCCAGTAGCCGCGGTCCCGGTCGGTGGCTCCCGGTACCTCGTTGTCGGCGAAGTCGTAGACGGCGGCCTCACCCGCGGCGACCAGCGCCGGGATGATGTCACCGCCCATATCGTGGTCGGAATCGTTGTCTTCGGCATCGGCGCGGATGGTGTCCACCAGGACCTTGGTGGTGAAGACGTAGTTGCCCATCGAGGCGAAGGTGACGTTCGGATCGTCGGGGGTCCCGGGCGGATGCGCGGGTTTCTCCAGGAACTGGGTGATCCGGCCGGTCTCGTCGGAGTCGATGCAGCCGAACGCGCCGGCCTCGCTGCGCGGCACCCGGATACCGGCGACGGTCACGCCCGCGCCGGATTCGATGTGGTGCGAGACCATCTGCTCCGGATCCATCCGGTAGACGTGATCGGCGCCGAACACCACGATGTAGTCCGGGTCCTCGTCGTGGATCAGATTCAGCGACTGCATGATCGCGTCCGCGCTGCCGGTGTACCAGCGCGGGCCCAGCCGCTGCTGGGCCGGGACCGGGGTGATGTATTCACCGCCGAAACCGGACAGCCGCCAGGTCTGGGAGATGTGCCGGTCCAAAGAATGCGATTTGTACTGGGTGAGCACGCACAGCCGCAGATAGCCGGCGTTGACCAGATTGCTGAGCACGAAGTCGATCAGACGATAGGCGCCCCCGAACGGGACGGCCGGCTTGGCGCGGTCCGCGGTGAGGGGGAACAGTCGCTTACCCTCGCCACCGGCGAGCACGATCCCGAGTACGTGCGGCTGGCTCCTCACAATTGCCAAACTACCGTGAAGTACCGGGGGACGGTGGGTCGGCGAAGCCGATCGGGCGGGCAAATGCCGTGTGAGTGGCTCGAGATGGACCGAGCGTCTAGTTTGAAGTGGGTGAGTTTCGGCAGCGATGGGGGAGATTCCGCGGCGAGCCCGGAGGGGCTCCGGGTCGCGATGCTGACTCGCGAGTACCCGCCGGAAATCTACGGGGGGGCCGGAGTGCATGTCACCGAACTGACCGCGCGACTACGCGCGCTCTGCGATGTCACCGTGCATTGCATGGGTGTGTCGCGCACGGATGCCGTTGTGCATCAACCCGATCCGCTGCTCCAGGCAGCCAATCCGGCGTTGCGGATGATGTCCGCGCAGCTGCGCATGGCCGAAGCCGCCGGGCACGTGGACGTCGTCCACTCGCACACCTGGTACACCGGCCTGGCCGGGCACCTCGCCGCCACGCTCTACGGCATTCCGCACGTACTGACCGCCCACTCCCTGGAACCGCGCCGACCGTGGAAAGCCGAACAGCTGGGCGGCGGCTACCGGCTCTCCTCCTGGTCCGAGCGCAATGCCGTGGAGCATGCCGACGCCATCATCGCGGTGAGCGACGGTATGCGCCGCGACGTCCTGGACGCCTATCCGGCGGTCGACCCCGACCGCGTGCACGTCGTCCGCAACGGCATCGACGCCACCCTGTGGCATCCCGGACCCGTCGCAAGCGGCGCCCGCCCGATCCTGGACGAACTGGGGGTGCGTACCGACCGCCCGATCGTGGCCTTCGTCGGACGCATCACCCGGCAGAAGGGCGTCGGCCACCTACTCGCCGCCGCCCGTGCTTTCGATCCGGATATCCAACTCGTGCTGTGCGCGGGCGCGCCCGACACCCGGGAGCTCGAGGTGGAAACCGCCGCCGCGGTGGATGAATTGCAGCGGGTCCGCGGCAATGTGTTCTGGGTGCGGGAGATGTTGCCCACCGAGCAGATCCGGCAGATTCTCTCGGCGGCGGCCGTTTTCGTGTGCCCGTCGGTCTACGAACCGCTGGGCATCGTCAATCTCGAGGCGATGGCCTGCGCGACCGCCGTCGTCGCCTCCGATGTCGGCGGGATTCCGGAGGTCGTCGCGGACGGCGAGACCGGCCGCCTGGTGCGTTACGAGGCGCAAGAGCCCGAAGCCTACGAGCAGGGGCTGGCCGCCGCGGTCAACGAAGTCGCGGGCGATCCGGCCGCGGCCGCCCGCTTCGGGGCGGCGGGACGGGCGCGCGCCATCGCCGAATTCGACTGGGCCCGCATCGCGGAGCACACCGTCGCGGTCTATGAGCTGGCGCGCAAGCGCTGAGCGGGCCGGTAGGTCGAGACGCTCACCGAGGCCGTCACTTCGAGCGACTCCGGCAGCGCCGTGAGATCGCGGCTGTCGTCGTGGAATGCGGAGGGGCCCATTCCGACGACATGCGCGACATCGGCGCGATCGAGTTTCATCGGGTAATCGACGACGACGCGCTCCAGGAGTTCGAAATGCCCGGCCATCGATTCGCCGAGCCTGCGGTCCTTGTCCGGGTCCACCGTCACCATGCCCAGCGGGCCCACCAGTTCACCCAGATGCCGGGCGGTGGGGGTGGCCACGACGAAACGGCCATCGGCGCGCAGAACTCGCGCGACCTCGGCGGGGTTGCGCGGGGCGAACACCGACACGACCCGGTGCGTCGTATCGTCGCGCAGCGGTAGCCCGCGCCAGGCGTCGGCGAGGATCGCCGCGGCACGGGGATGAGCGCGCGCGGAACGCCGGGCAGCGGCCTTGGCCACATCCAGCGCGATGCCACGAGCCGCGGGGGCGGCGTCGAGTGCGCGGGCCAGGTAGTAACCGGTGCCCGCGCCGATTTCCAGGACGACGGCCGCCGGTTCGGCGGCCGGTGCGAGAGCGGCGGCCACCGCGTCGGCGATGGGCGCGAAGTGTCCGCCGCCCTGGAAGGCGGCGCGGGCGTCCAGCATCGCTGGGGTGTCGCCGGTCATCTTGGTCGAAGCGCCGGTCAGCAGGCTGACATAGCCCTGCTTGGCGAGGTCGAAGCTATGGCCCTGCCCACAGCGCAGCGACCGGTCCTGCGGCGTCAAGGCGAGGCCGCATTCCGGGCAGGCCAGTAGGCCGGCCAGCTCAGCGAGTACGCGCCTAGCTGGTGACACTCTTCAGTTCGTCACCGAGCGCCGCCGCCTCATCCGGCGTGAGTTCGACGACCAGACGCCCGCCACCCTCGAGTGGAACCCGCATCACGATTCCACGCCCTTCTTTGGTTGCCTCGAGGGGACCGTCCCCGGTGCGGGGCTTCATGGCCGCCATCCTCTGCTCCCTCCAGATCTGCGCGGTATTCCTGCGCACTTTCTTGGAACTCCAGTTGTCACCAACTAGCGAGCCCGCCGGCATTTGGCGAGCTACACCGCACCTATTCTTCCCTATCGCCGTTGTGCACGGATACCTGAGTTCGAAATGTGACCACGGGGCCACTGTCGGGCACGTCACGTTTCACCCAGCAATCGGCCAGATGATCGTCCACCATTCCGGTCGCCTGCATCAGCGCGTAGGCCGTGGTGGGTCCGACGAAACGGAATCCGCGGCGCTTCAATTCTTTTGCCAGAGCGACGGATTCGGCTGTGATGGCGGGCACGTCGGCGACGCTTCGCGGACGCGGGCGCGGGGCCGGTGCGAAGGACCAGAGCAGCTCGTCCAGACCGATATCGAGATCGCCGGCAACCCGGGCGTTCGCGATCACCGCGTCGATCTTGAGACGGTTCCGGACGATGCCTTCGTCGGCCATCAGCCGGGCGATGTCCGCGTCGCCGAATCGGGCCACCCGCGCGATCTCGAAACCGGCGAAGGCCGCGCGGAAAGCGGGCCGTTTCCGCAGAATCGTGATCCACGACAGACCCGACTGAAATGCCTCCAGGCTCAGCCGCTCGAACAGCGCGTCGTCGCCGCGCACCGGCTTACCCCACTCGTGATCGTGGTATTCGCGGTAGAGCGTGGAGCCTTCGGCCCAGGGGCAACGGAAACGCCCGTCGGGGGCGAGTTCGACGCTCACTGCTTGTCGAGCGGCGGCTGGTCTTCCGAGCCGCGCGGCTCGGGCATGGGTACCGACATCGGCCGCGGCGGCCCCACCGCCGCCGGTGCGGCGGTGTCCTGCCTGAGCAACGGTTGCGGATCGGGCTGCACCGGGTGGTTGTTATGGGTGGTTTGCCGCGGCGGGGCGTACCCCCGGGCGCGCGCCAGCTCCACCTGTAACTCATCGATCCGCGCGGCGAGGCGGGCCAGCGCCCAGTCCACCTCACCGGCTTTGTAACCGCGCAGCACCTGCTGGAAGCGCAACGCGCGCACGTCCGCCCCGCTGATGCCCTCGGCGGGCAGCACCGTAGCGGTGGTGCCCTCGGGCAGCGGGCCTAGTTCCTCGCCGCGGCCGAACACCGCGCTCGCCAGGAGGAACAGCACGGCGGCCACGAGGCCGACGATCAGCACGTACAGAAGCAGCGTGAGCATGTGTCGAGCTTATTGGGCGGGGATGACAAACGGGTATGTGCTACCCGGCGGAAATCGGTCCTCGCGTTCGGCTTACAGGTGGCGGGTGGTGTCGATACCGAGCGACATGCCCGCCAAGCCACGGCGGCGGACGGCGAGCTTGTCCGCGACTTCGAGCAGCGCCTTGGCCGCGGGACTTTCCGGGTTGCGCAGGACGATGGGGGTGCCTTCGTCGCCCGCTTCGCGCAACTCCTGCTCGATCGGGATCTGGCCGAGCAGCGGCACCGACGCGCCGACCGCGCGGGTGAGGTTGTCGGCGACGATCTGGCCGCCGCCGGACCCGTAGAGATCCATGCGCGAACCGTCGGGCAGGTCCATCCAGGACATGTTCTCCACGACACCCGCGATCCGCTGCCGGGTTTGCAGCGCGATCGAGCCCGCGCGCTCGGCGACCTCGGCGGCCGCGGGCTGCGGGGTGGTGACGACCAGGATTTCCGCGTTCGGGATGAGCTGGGCGATGGAGATGGCGACATCGCCGGTGCCCGGCGGCAGGTCGAGCAGCAGGATGTCCAGGTCGCCCCAGAAGACATCGGCGAGGAACTGCTGCAGAGCGCGGTGCAACATCGGGCCGCGCCACACCACGGGCGTATTGCCCTGGGTGAACATGGCGATCGAGATGACCTTCACGTCATGCGCGACCGGCGGCATGATCATGCGTTCGACCTGGGTGGGCCGGGCGTCGGTGCCGAGCATGCGGGGCACCGAGTGGCCGTAGATGTCGGCGTCGAGCACGCCGACGGACAAGCCGCGCGCGGCCATGGCGGCCGCGAGATTGACCGTGACGCTGGATTTTCCGACGCCGCCCTTACCGGAGGCGACCGCGTACACGCGGGTCAGCGAACCGGGCTGGGCGAACGGGATGACCGGATCGGCGGAATCGCCGCGCAGCTGTTTGCGCAGGTTGGTGCGCTGCTCGTCGTCCATCACGTCGAGTTCGACGGTGACCGCGCCGACGCCGGGCACGTCGGCCACCGCCTTGCTGACCCGCTGGGTGATCTCGGTCCGCAGCGGGCAGCCCGCCGTGGTCAAGTAGACCTCGACATGGACATTGCTGTCGGCATCGATCGCAACGCTTTTCACCATGCCCAGTTCGGTGATCGGCTTGCGGATCTCCGGGTCGTCGACCTTTGCGAGGGCGCCCCGCACGTCCGCTTCCGTAAACACTGGCATAACCGTGAATTCTAGGCGGCGCGAGCTCGGTGCCCGGAGGAGGTAGCGTGATCCGAGCGGGCCGGCTCAGATTTTCGGCAGCTCCGCGGGCCGCGGCGCGACGCCGGTGTTGTAGGAATTGGCCCACGCCATGACGTTGGCCACATACGCCATGGAGTTGTTGTAGCGCAGAATGGCGCGCGTCTGCTGGCCCAGATCGCGCATGTTCAGGCCACCCGAGCAGAGGTACTTGCCGGCGGTCAGCGCCGCGTCGAAGAGGTTCTGCGGGTCGGCGATGCCGTCGTTGTTGCCGTCGGCGGCGTAGCGCTTCCAGGTCTCGGGCAGGAACTGCATCGGGCCGATGGCGCGGTCGTAGCCGCCGAGCCCGTCGAGTTCGCCGCCGTCGCTGTCGTGGATGACGTTGTTGCCGTACAGGCTGCCGTCGAGCACCGGGCCGTAGACGGGGCTGAGCGGATTGCCCGCGTTGTCGGCCTTGCCGCCGAAGGCGTGCGTGGATTCGACGCGGCCGATGCCGGCCAGCATGGTCCAGGACATATCGCAGGTCGGATTCTCCGCGTGCAGGATCTGCTCCGCGTTCTGATAGGCCGCGACGGCGACACCGGGGATACCGGACTGCGGCGGCAGCGTGGCCTTTTCCCGATCAGCCGGCAGGGCAAGGGTTTTGACGACCGGCGGCGTGCGGTGCCCCTGCTTGGCCACCGCGTGCGTCTGCTCGGCCGGATCCGGCTCCGCGGGTTTGGCGGCCAGCGGGTCCAGCTCGCCCTCGGAGAACTGCTGGATGGATGCGATTTCGCCGGTGTCCAGTTCGGAGGTCGCCCCGACGGCCATGAGGCCGGCGGGAACCAAGCCGGTCAGTGCGAGAACGGAGCTGCGCCTGACGGTCGCAGGCGATTGCTTACGGTGACGCCCCACTTGCGGTGATCCTCCTGCAGCGACGAGCTGTTGTGGACCTCAGAAGGTTACCGCATTCGAGACCTTTTTGTTACCCCTTCGTGACCTGTGTTTATGTTTGAAATCAGGCCGGAGGCAATGGGATAACAATGTTGAACGGAAGCGTGATCGCGGGCGGCGGGACCGGCGCGGGCTCGGCGGGAGCCTCGGCCGGCGGGGGTAGCTCGGGTTCCGGCGTCTTCGCCACCTCGGGTGGCCGCGGTGCGGCAGGGGCGGCGGGTGCGGCCTGCTCGGCGGGCTGCGGGAGCGTGCACACCGGCTGCTTCGGTTCGGTGTCGCCCGGTTCGATGGTCCCCGGTTCGGCCGCGCCGTAGGTCTGCGGCGCGTTGGGGTTGACCGCCGCGTCGAGCGGGCGGGCCATCGGAGCCGGAACCGCCTGCACGGCGCACGGATCGGCCGGCGGCGGGACCGGAGGCGGGCAGAAGATGCCGCACGGGATCGGCGGCAGGCCCGGGATGGTGATCATCACTTCGGTCGGCGTCGGCGCGGCGGGAACTGCGCGGTTTTCCGTCGGCCGCTGCTGCTCGGGGGTGGCCGGCGGTTTGGTGTTGGCCGCCACCATGTCCGGGCCCGCCTGGATCGGCGCGGTGCCGGGTGCGATCAACTCGGGGGAGATGGCGACCTGGGCCGGGGTGCCGCCGGTGCGGTAGGCCGAGGACCAGCTCAGCACATTGGCCGCGTAGGACATCGAGTTGTTGTAGCGCAGCACCGCACGTAGTTCCTGTTGCGGGTCACGCAGATTCATATTGCCCGAGCACAGGTACTTGCCCGCCGCCAGCGCGGCGTCGAAGACATTGTGCGGATCGGACACGCCGTCGCCGTTGCCGTCGGCGGCGTACTGGCTCCAGGTTCCGGGCAGGAACTGCATCGGTCCGAGCGCACGCACGTAGCCGCCGTCGGCGGCCTTGATGATCTCGTTGCCGGGCAGTGTCCCGTCCAGGGCGGGACCGAAGATCGGCGTGACCGTGGTCCCGGCGGCGTCGGTGCGGCCGCTGCTGGCGTGGCCGGATTCGATGCGGCCGATACCGGCCAGCAGGTTCCAGGACACACCGCAGCCAGGCGCCGAGGATTCCAGTGCCAGTTCGGCATTGCGGTAGGCCGCGAGCACGATTTCCGGAATGCCCAGTGCCCCACCGGTGGCGGGCAGGGCGATGTCGCGCAGCGGGACCAGGCCGGCGAACGGCGCCGCGCCGTCGGTCGGCGGGGTCATTGCTGTCAGTTTGCGGGGAGTTTCCGGGGCGACCGGGAGCAGGCCAACCGTCCGGGACAGTTGCGCCTCGTCCGTCATGGCTGCGGTGTTGCCGGTGCCCTTGGACGCGGCCAGCAATGCCTCCGGCGCCGTGGCCGGCGCGGTATCGGTGCTGGAATGAGTTGTTGATCCGGTGGCGACGAGACCCGCGACGACCAGGGCCGACATGGTTATTGGGGCAGATATTCGCATTCGGCCACACCAATCCTCTACGTCGGTGGGAGCGAGGCCGGCCATCCCCTGCCCGCTCGCCCCTCAGGACAACGCTGTCCAGGTTACCCATGGGTCAGGTGATTCAGTGCACATTTCCGGTCAATCGTCAGCAACTGAAGGCGAAATCGGTCCCTGTGCCTGCTTCCGCCCGGATGTTTTCTTGCGGCGTGTCTTCGGGTCGTCGCCGCCCGTGCCGACGGCGGCCGCCTCGATCCGATCCAGCACCGCACGCATCTCCTCGAGTTCGCGGCGCAGATAGTCGCGGGTGGCGACATCGCCGACCGCGATCCGCAGCGACGCGAGCTCGCGGGCCAGGAATTCGGTGTCGGCTTTGGTCTGTGCCGCGCGAGTCCGGTCCTCCTCCAAGGAGACTCGGTCGCGGTTGTCCTGGCGGTTCTGGGCCAGCAGGATCAGCGGCGCGGCGTAGGCGGCCTGGGTGGAGAACGCCAGGTTCAGCAGGATGAACGGGTACGGATCCCAACGCAGGGACACCGCGAAGACATTGAGCAGGATCCAGACGATGACCAGTATCGTCTGGATCGCCAGGTACCTTCCGGTGCCCAGGAATCGGGCCACCCGCTCGCTGCTGCGCGCCAAAGCCTCGGCGTCCCAATCGAATCGGAAACGCGACTCCATGGGCGTTTCCAGACGCTGTCTCGCGGAGGTCTTCTCGCTCACCCGCTTCTCACTCATGGACGCGCACCTCCCCGATCGCCTGTTCCTGTTCGCGCCAGTCCTCGGGCAGCAGGTGGTCGAGCACGTCGTCGACGCTGACCGCGCCGAGCAGATGGTTCTCCGCGTCCACCACCGGACCGCAGACCAGGTTGTAGGTGGCGAAGTAGCGGGTCACCGCGGCCAGCGGTACCTCGGGACGCAGCGGCGTCAGATCGGAGTCGAGTATCCCGCCGACCAGATGCGCTGGAGGTTCGCGCAGCAGCTGCTGGATGTGTACACACCCCAGATAGCGGCCGGTCGGCGTGGCGGTGGGCGGGCGGACCACGAACACCATGGACGCCAGCGCGGGCGTCAGATCCGGGTTGCGCACGCGGGCAAGAGCTTCGGCGACGGTGGTCGCCGGGGTCAGGATGATCGGCTTCGGGGTCATCAGACCACCGGCGGTATCGGGGGAGTGCTCGAGCAGCCGGCGGACCGGTTCGGATTCCTCCGGATCCATCAGCGCGAGCAGCGATTCGCGTTCGCCGGTGGACAGTTCGCCCAGCAGGTCGGCGGCGTCGTCGGGGTCCATCGCCTCGAGCACGTCGGCGGCGCGGCCCGCTTCGAGGTGGCCGAGCAGGTCGATCTGGTCGTCGTCGGGAAGTTCCTGCACCACATCGGCGAGTCGTTCGTCGTCGAGGGCCTCGGCGACTTCGATGCGGCGCTTCTCGGGTAGCTCGCGCAGCAGATGCGCGACATCGGGGGCGCGCATGCCGTCGAACTGAGCGAGCAACTGGGTGACATCCTGACCGGGCCGGCCGACTTCGTACGGGGTGAGTCCGCTCACGCGCGACCAGTCGACCACGTGCACGGTGCGCCGGCGGCCGATACGCCGATGCCCGCGGACCGCCACCCGCGCCACCAGCCAGTCCCTGGTCCGGGACTGTTCGATGGCGAGATCCACGACGAACACGTCGACTCCGGCGAGGTCCGGCAGGTCGGGGTCGTCCACGCGGACCGCCGAATCCACGATCTGCGCGAGAGCGAGGAGTTCCCCGGCGCGCTGAGCGAATCGCCGCAGGCTGACCGTGCCGGTATTGAGTGTCACCGCACCGGGTTCGATGCCGGTGACGCGCAGCATCGGCACGAAAATCCTGCGGCGGGTGGGCAATTCGACGACCAGGCCGTGCACCCTGGGCTGTTGCCGGTCGTATCGGATGGCGACGACGACGTCCCGGATGCGGCCGATAGACTCGCCGTCCGGTCCCAGCACCACCAAGCCGGCCAGCCTCGCGACGTACACCCTGGTTGCTGCCATGCTAGCCAGGCTAAGGGTTCGTGGGCGTGTCTCGTACCACGCCACGATTCCCGGAAGGAGATCTATGCAGCCGCGCCGTTCCGTCCTCGCCGTTCCGGGCAGCAACCCGAAGATGATCGAGAAAGCCAAAGGGCTGCCGGTCGACGAGGTGTTTCTCGACTTGGAGGACGCGGTCGCCCCCGTCGCCAAGGCGCAGGCCCGCGCCAATATCGTGGCCGCGCTCAATGATTCGGGCTGGGGTTCGCAACTGAAGGTGGTCCGGGTCAACGACTGGACCACGCAGTGGACCTACGCGGATGTGATCACCGTCATCGAAGGCGCGGGCGCGGAGATCGACGCGATCCTGCTGCCGAAGGTCACCGACGCGGGTCAGGTCCGCGCGCTGGACCTGCTGCTGACCCAGCTGGAGCTGGCCCAGGAGCTCGAGGTGGGCCGGATCGGCATCGAGCCGCAGCTGGAGAACGCCATGGGGTTGCGCAATATCGATGCGATCGCCACTGCCAGCCCGCGGGTGCGGGCGCTGGTCTTCGGTCCGGCGGATTTCATGGCCAGTATCAATATGCGCACCCTGGTCGTCGGCGAACAGCCCGAGGGTTACGACACCGGCGATGCCTACCATCACATCCTGATGACGATCTTGCTGGCCGCCCGCGCACACGGCTTGCAGGCCATCGACGGGCCGTATTTGCAGATCCGTGATATCGAGGGCTTCAAGCGGGCCGCGGCACGCACCGCCGCGCTGGGCTTCGACGGCAAGTGGGTGCTGCATCCCGGTCAGATCGACGCCTGCAACGAGATCTTCAGCCCCCGCCAGGCCGACTACGACCGGGCCGAGGAAATCCTGGACGCCTACGCCTTCCACACCTCGGCAGAGGGCGGCGCCCGCGGCGCGGTCATGCTCGGCGACGAAATGATCGATGAGGCCAGTGCGAAGATGGCACAGGTGATCGCCGAGAAGGGCCGCGCAGCTGGTATGACGCGTTCCACGTGAGAAAATAGCGATATGACGAATCCCTTGGGGAACGCGAACCGCCGTGGTCAAGGCTTGCCGACGCCGCCGTCGGGCTGGCCGGTCGGCTCCTATCCGACCTATGCCGAGGCGCAGAAGGCGGTGGACTATCTCGCCGACAACAATTTCTCGGTGCAGGACGTGACCATCGTCGGTGTCGACCTGATGCAGGTGGAGCGGGTGCTGTACCGGTTGACCTGGGGCAAGGTGATCGGTGGCGGTATCGCCTCGGGCGCCTGGCTGGGTCTGTTCATCGGCCTGCTGCTGAGCCTGTTCACGCCCGACGACAAGAGTTCGCTGGCACCGCTGGCGGTCGGCCTGATCGGCGGCATCATCTTCGGCCTGATCACCACGGCGATTCCGTACGCCGCGACCAAGGGCCAGCGCGATTTCGCCTCCACCATGCAACTGGTGGCGGGCCGCTACGACGTGCTGTGCGACCCGAAGTCGGCCGAGCAGGCCCGCGACATGCTGGCGCGACTGGCCATTTGAGCATGGACGTGGTGCAGAAGGTCCGCACCGGGGTGCTCGAACACTTCGGGGTGGCCGCGAGCGGAGTGGACTCGGCCTCGGTGACGTTCCTGGGCCTGGAGCCGATCGAGATCCTGCGGATCGTGGACGGCGACCAGGTTCATTACGCGACGCTGGGTGGATCTCGTACGCCGATGGGCGACCCGGGCGATGTGCTGGCCGATCCGGTGCGCGGCCCGCGCGCCGAACTGGTGCTGACTCTGCGCTCGGGCACCGGCGCGGCGTCCGGCCTGGCCCGATCCCTCGGTGTGCTGGCCGCCACGCCCGCGGTGGAAGGCGTTGTGCTGCAACCGGACGCGCTGCTCGATCTGGGTGAGCCGCTGTGGGTGAACGCCCCGTTCACCGCGGTGTTACTGGGCGACAGCGAGATTCCCGAGGTGGTGCTGCCCGACCCGGCCGAACCCGTGCGCTATCTGACGGTCACTCCGGTCACCGCGACCGAAGCCGCCTGGGTGCGGGTGCGCGGGGCGCAAGCTCTGCGTGACGCGTGGACCGAGGCCGGGATCGATGTGCGTGATCCCGCGAGAGGCGCTGCGTCGCTCTAGGTTTCACAGGTCGCCATAGCTTTCACAGCCAGTTGCGGCGGCGGAAGTTGACGTAGAGCACGAGGCAACCGCCGACGATGACGCTCCAGACCACCGGATAGCCCCACGGCTGATGCAGTTCCGGCATGAAGTCGAAGTTCATGCCGTAGATGCCCGCGACCATGGTGGGCCACGCCGCCATCGCCACCCACGCGGAGATCTTGCGCATATCGGTGTTCTGCTGCACGCCGATCTTGGCCAAGGCGGCGGAGACGAGTTCGCTCAGCGACTCGTCGTAGTCGGCGATGCGATCGTTGACGGCGGTGTGGTGGTCGGCCACGTCGCGCATGTAGCGGCGAATCTCCTTGGGCAACGGCGTATCCGGGCTCTGGCTGAGCACATGCAGCGGAATCTGCAAGGGCGCGACCGCGCGCCGCAGCTCCACCACCTCGCGCTTGAGCTGGTAGATCGCCTCGATGGTGACGAGATTGTTCGGGGTGAAGACTTGCTCCTCCATCTCGTCGATATCGTTCTCGACGGCCTCGGACACGTCGATATAGGAATCGACGATGTGGTCGGCCACGGCGTGCAGCACCGAACCCGGGCCGAGGGCGAGCAGTTCCGGTTGGGCCTCCAACGCGCTACGCACGCCGGTCAATTCGCCGTGGTCACCGTGGCGCACAGTGACCACGAAATCCGCACCGGTGAACACCATGATCTCGCCGGTTTCCACGATCTCGCTGACCGAGTTCATCTCGTGCGGTACGTAGAGCACGGTGCGCATCACCAGGAACAAGGTGTCGTCGTAGCGCTCGAGCTTGGGCCGCTGTCGGGCGTGCACCGCGTCCTCGACGGCCAGCGGATGCAGATCGAAAGTGGCCGCGATATCGGCCATTTGGGCCGCGTCGGGCTTGTGCAGGCCGATCCAGACGAAACCGGTGCCCCGGGAGCGCACCTCGGCGATGGCCTGCTTGTGGCCGTAGTGGCCGGGTAGCCGTTTACCGTCGACGTAGACCCCGCAGTCGACCACGGCGCGCGCGGTGGGCACCGGGATATACGGCAGCGGCGCACTCGCGCGCGAGGGAGTCCGGAACGACGGTAGCGGGGGAATCGACGGCACGATTCCGATGCTACGTCGGCGCTAGCCGCAGACCGATGAGCACCGAACCCCGCCGCGCACGAGCCCAGCGGTCGCCACCCGCCGAATCACCGCGAGATGCTGTAACTATTGATGACGTGCGCATAGATCTCCACACCCATTCGAACGCCTCCGACGGCACCGACACCCCCGCCGAACTAGTGCGCAATGCCGCGGCGGCGGGCCTCGACGTCGTGGCGATCACCGATCACGACACCACCTCCGGGTGGGCCGAGGCGGTCGATGCGCTCCCGGCGGGCCTGACGCTGGTGCGCGGGATGGAGATGTCGTGCGTGGGCCTCGGCGAGGACGGCTGGCCGGTCCCGGTGCACCTCCTGGCCTATCTGTTCGACCCGGCCGACAGCAGTTTCGCAGAGGAACGCGAACGGTTGCGCGCCGAACGCGTAGACCGGTTGCGCGCCATGGCCGAGCGAATGGCCGCCGACGGGCTGCCCGTCGATCCGGACGCGGTGCTGGCCTCGGCCGGTCCGTCGGCCGGGCGTCCGCACCTGGCGCGGGCGCTCGTCGCCGCCGGTGTGGTGCCGACAGTGGACGCCGCGTTCGTCGACCTGCTCGCCCCGCACGGCCGCTACTACGCCGAGAAGGCCGATACCCCGCTGCGACGTGCGGTGGAGATGATCGCCGCGGCAGGCGGGGTGAGCGTGCTGGCGCACGCGCGGGCCCGCAAGCGCGGCCGCATGCTGGCCCTCGACGATATCCGTGACCTGTCCACTCGCGGCCTGGGCGGACTGGAGATCGATCATCCCGATCACAGCGCCGCGGACCGGCGGATCCTGAGCGAGCTGGCCACGGAATTGGGTTTGCTCACGACCGGCTCGTCGGACTACCACGGCGCCAACAAGACCATCCGCCTCGGCGAGTTCACCACCGACCCGGCGCAATTCGAGGTTCTCGTCGGGAAGGCAAGCGGGGTGCCGGTGATAGCTCGATGAAGGTGTTGCGCGGGTTCAGCGGGCTGGTCGCCGCGGGCACCTTCGTGCTGGCGCTGGTAGTGGTCGCCGCCGCGTTCATGGGTGCCCGGCGCGGATTTCCCGGTCCGGGTGGGGAATCCGTCGCCTGGCATGTGGCAACTTCGATCCTCGCCATTTCCGCACAAATTTTCGCGGACCGGCGGCGGGGTTTTGCCGCGTTTTCCGGATCGATGGTTGTTTTCGTGGCCTCCGGATTATTGCTGTGGACGCAGTGGTGGAGCTGATAAAAGCGCAATAGTTATCAGCTCCGGTTGCGGCTCGATGAATTGTGGCCGAATATTCCTTCTGTGAGTTCGATCGAGACGGACGTACTGGTTCTCGGCGGTGGCCCCGCCGGAGCCTGGGCCGCCGTCTCGGCCGCCACGGCCGGAGCCCGCGTCGTGCTGGTCGACAAGGGGCGCTGCGCGACCGGCGGTCCGGCTGTTCCGGGTGGGGAGACGCTGTGGCACGTTCCGCCCGGTCCCGCGCGGGACGAGGCGGTCCGGCACGCCTATCGGCAGGGCGGCGGCCTGGGCGATCCGGACTTGATGCACCGCGTACTGGACGAGACGCACCGCCAGGTCGGTCAACTGCGGCGCCGCGGACGATTCCCCGGCGAACTCGGCGGCGTGCGGGTCGTCCTGGACGAGCCGGGCTACCTGCGCAGACTGCGCCGGCGGCTCTGGGAAGCCGGAGTGCGGGTCCTGGACCATCATCCGGCCGTGCAGTTGCTCGTCGATCGGGACGGTGTGGTCGGCGGCGCCACCGGGCTGCGGCGCGGCCATCGGTATCAGAGTTGGACCGTGCGTGCCGGAGCCGTGGTGGTGGCGACCGGGGGCTGCGCGTTCCTGTCCGGCGCGGGCGCCGAAGCCGGCACCGGTGACGGACTGCTGCTGGCCGCCGAAGCGGGCGCGCACTTGTCCGGCATGGAGTTCTCCGGCGGCTACGGATTGGCACCGGCCATGGGCTCGCCCGCCGGTGCACTGCGTTTCGAAAAGCTCTACGACGACACCGGCTCGGTACTCAGCGACTGTTCGGCGGCCTGCACCGAGATCGGGCAGGGCCGTCGCGTCTACGCCGCGCTCGACGATCTGCCCATGACCACCCGCGACTGGTTGTCGCAGCGCGGCGCCGTGGCGTCCGGAGGACGAGTGCCGCTGCGTCCGGTGCCGGAGGGCACCGTCGGCGGCACCGGCGGTCTGCTGCTGGCCACGCCGGATTGCGCCACCACCGTCGCCGGGCTCTATGCCGCGGGCGACGTCACCACCCGGGAACCGATCATCGGTGCGGCCGGTGATTTCGGTGGACAGGGCGGGGCCTGGGCCATCGCCTCCGGCGTGTGGGCGGGCGCGGGCGCGGCCCGATTCGCCCTGCGCCGAGGCGAACTCGCGCCGGTTCGGCCGGTGCCGGGCGCGGGGTTGAACCCTCGGGCGCGCATCGATCCCCGCGCCGTCGTCGGGCTGGTCCAGGAGCACACAGTGCCGCTGCGCCGCAGCTACTGGCGTTGTGCGGGCAGTCTGCGCGACAGCATCGCCGAACTCGACGCGATGTGGCCGGGTGCGGAATTCGATCTAGGCGGGCACGGCGCCGATCGGTTACGGGCCCGGCAGGCCGCGGCGTTGCTGGCGGTCGCCCGATGGACGAAATACAGCGCGCTGGCGCGTACGGAAAGCCGCGGCGTGCACCGGCGCACCGATCATCCGGAGGCGGCGGAGGATTGGCGCGTGCGGTTGACCTCGGGCGGGCTCGATCGGGTCTGGGTGCGCGCCGGAGCACGGCGTCCGGTCGTGCCGGTGGCAGCCGTGCGGTTTGCCGCGCTGCCGGTGCCGCTGAGCCGCAGGCCGGACGCGGTTTTCGGATCGGCGGGCGAGGTGGGCCCCGAGCTCTCTCCGGCGGTCCGCCGTTCCTCGGGTCAGGAGTCGGTGCTCGCGGTCGCACGGGTGGCTTCCGCGGCGGCGGTGGCCGGCTGAGGGTCCGTCCGCACAGACCGGGCCGGTCCGTCCGTCGGGTCTCTCACATCGGCACCGTGACGGACTGCGAGTTTCCGCTTACCCAGAGGTAATTCCCGCGCCTTACCCTCGGATGATGGCGCGGTACCGGGGTCGACACGACACGACATCGGGTAGCGATTCGGCGCGGCGGCGGTGCGCGGGGCCGGTTTGGCATGTCATCGGACCGGCTGGCAGAATGTTGCGGATTCCCCGCTCCGCCACCGCCGGGTTCGGGAATAACGGTGATCTCCGCCGAGCGACGCACCGTCGCACCCCGAGAGTCACCGGAGCATGTTTCGTCCGGACCACCCTCCGGCTCCCGCTCGACGGGAGCGATGCGCTTGGAGGCGGCCGCCTGCGTAACCACGCAAGCAGCCGCGGACACCGCCGAGAGCCAGCAGCGCCACAACACATTTCGGTACCCCCGGGTAATAAGCAAGAATACCGGTTGAATCGAAACGTAACGGTGCGCGCACTCGATGAGCGGTATGCAGCACCTAATACCAATTACCCGGCGGTAACCGTCCCCCCGGATTGCCCGACCCGAGCAGGAGTGAAATCGTGTCACCTGTGACTGACGCACCGAATGCCACTGCGGCCCTTGCGGGAAATGCAGACCTGACTGCCATCACCCAGGAAGAGATTTTCGCAGGCCATCTCGGCGGCAAACTCTCGGTGGAACTCGCGGCGCCGCTGGAAACCCAGCGCGACCTTTCCATCGCTTACACCCCCGGCGTCGCCCAGGTGAGCCGCGCCATCGCGCAGGACGCGGCGATGGCCAAGCAGTACACCTGGACCGACCGCCTGGTGGTCGTGGTCAGCGACGGCACCGCGGTGCTCGGTCTCGGCGATATCGGGCCGCGCGCCTCGCTGCCCGTGATGGAGGGTAAGGCGGCGCTGTTCAAGAAGTTCGCCGACCTGAACTCGATTCCGATCGTGCTCGACACCAAGGATGTCGACGAGATCGTGGAGACCATCATCCGGCTGCGGCCGAGCTTCGGCGCGGTCAACCTGGAAGACATCTCCGCGCCGCGCTGCTTCGAGGTCGAGCAGCGCCTCATCGAGGCCTTGGACTGCCCGGTCATGCACGACGATCAGCACGGCACCGCGATCGTGGTGCTGGCCGCGCTGAACGGTGCCGCCAAGGTGCAGGGCCGCGCCATCGACGGCCTCAAGGTCGTGGTGTCCGGCGCCGGCGCCGCCGGCGTGGCGTGCACCAACATCCTGCTGGCCGCGGGCGTCCGCGATGTCACCGTGCTCGACTCCAAGGGCATCGTCACCAAGGAGCGCTCCGACCTCAACGGCGTGAAAGCCGAACTGGCGCAGCGCACCAACCCGCGCGGCCTGAGCGGTGGCGCGGCCGAGGCGCTGGCCGGCGCCGACGTGTTCCTGGGCCTGTCGGCCGGTCTGATCGCCGAGGAGCTCATCGCCTCGATGGCGCCGGAGTCGATCGTGTTCGCCATGTCCAACCCGGATCCGGAGATCCACCCCGAGGTCGCCCGCAAGTACGCCGCGATCGTGGCCACCGGCCGCAGCGATTTCCCGAACCAGATCAACAACGTGCTCGCCTTCCCGGGCGTCTTCAAGGGCGCGCTGGACGCCGGCGCCCGCCGGATCACCGAGGGCATGAAAATCGCCGCGGCCGACGCGATCCTCAGCGTCGTCGCCGATGAGCTGGGTCCGGAGAAGATCGTCCCGAGCCCGCTGGATCCGCGGGTGGCCCCCGCGGTCGCCGAGGCCGTCGCCGCCGCCGCACGCGCCGAGGGTGTCGCGTAGCAGTCGCCGGTAGCCGACCAGGGCCCCGTTCCATCCGGAGCGGGGCCCTTGTCGTGGGTTCAGTTGGTGGGTTGCGGGAGACCGGCCGAGGTGATCGGGGTGCGGCGCAGGCGGCCGGTGCCGGGGGCGCCGGCCCAGACCGCGAAGGCGAGCAGGCCGTCGAGGGCCATGGCCAGCAGGGCGACCAGCAGTGCGCCGACCAGGACGCGGTCGTAGCGGTAGAGGCCGATGCCGTCGAAGATGTAGCGGCCCAGGCCGCCGAGGTTGACGTAGGCGGCGATGGTGGCGGTGGCGACGACCTGGAGGGTGGCGCCGCGCAGGCCGGTCAGGATGACGGGCAGGGCGTTGGGTACTTCGACGCGGAACAGGATCTGGCGTTCGGTCATCCCCATGGCGCGGGAGGCGTCGACCACGTCCGCGGGCACATTGGCGATGCCGGCGTAGGCGCCCGCGAGCAGCGGCGGGATGCCGACGGTCACCAGGGCGAGCAGCGGCGGGACCAGGCCGAGTCCGAGCAACAGCACCAGGAAGGTGAGCAGGCCGAGGGTGGGCAGGGCGCGCATGGCGTTGGCGAAGCCGACCAGCAGCGCCGAGCCGCGGCGGGTGTGGCCGATGACCAGGCCCAGCGGGAGCGCGACGAGCGCGGAGGCGGCGACGGCCAGGAAGCTGTACCAGAGGTGTTCCAGGATGCGCTGCGTGATTCCGGTGGGGCCGGACCAGTTGGCGCCGTCGGTCAGATATTGCCAGGCTTCGACGAAAAGGTTCACGTCCCGGCCCCTTTCGCGGTGCGGACCCACGGTGTGCCCCAGCGGCCCAGGGCGTACAGCACGCGGTCGACGAGCAGAGCGAGCGCCAGGGTGACGATGATGCCGGCGACGATCTCGTCGGTGTAGTTGCGCTGATAGCCCTGGGTGAACAGCACGCCGAGGCCGCCGCTGCCGATCAGCGCGCCCACCGACACCATGGCGATATTGGTGACCGCGATGACGCGCAGGCTGGCGAGGAACACCGGAATGGCAAGGGGCATATCAACGGTGAGCGTGCGGCGCAACGGGCTGAATCCGACCGCGTCGGCCGCGTCGAGCACGGTCGCGGGCACCGAATCCAGGGCGGCGGGCACCGCGATCAACAGCAGTGCCGTCGAATAGATGGCGAGCGCGATGATGACGTTGAGCGGATCGATCGTGGAAATCCCCACCAGCGGCGGAATGATGACGAACAGCGCCAGCGACGGAATGGTGTAGGCGAGGCTGGACACCGCGGTGGTGATCTTTCGCAGCGTCGGCACCCGGCGGATCAGCGCGCCCGCCGGGATCGCGATCACCAGGCCGATCAGCAGCGGCACCAGCGCCAGCTTCACATGGGTTCCGGTGAGGTCCAGGATGTCGGCGAAATTGTCGATCAGGTAATTCACGCCGGATCCTCGGCCAGACCGTGCTCGAAGACCTGGCGATTGCGCTGGGCGTCCTCGGCGGCGCGCTGCTCGGCGAGCAATTGCAGCACCTCGGTAGCAAGCACGCCGCCGCGCACCGCGCCCGAGTCATCCACCGCCACACCGATTCCGGACGGCGACGAGATCGCCGCGTCCATCGCTTGGCGCAGGTCGCCGTCCGGTGCGAACAGCGAACCGCCCGCCGAGACGCTCAGCGCCAGCGGGCGTCCGGCGCGCATCGACTCCACGCCGGTCACATCGACCCAGCCGACCGGCTTGCCCGCCTCGTCGACCACCAGCACCCAGTCGCCGAGTTCCAGCCGGAGCCCGCTGATCCGGTCGGCGGTGGCGGTCTGGATCTCGTGCAGCGGAACACCTCGCGCGGTCCGGAACGACAGCCCGCGATACCCGCGGTCGTGACCGACGAAGTCGGCGACGAAATCGGTGGCGGGCTGGGCCAAGACCTCGCGCGGCGTGTCGTACTGCTGCAGCACGCCGCCGCGGGCGAACACCGCGACCTTGTCGCCGAGGGTGATCGCCTCGTCGATATCGTGGGTCACGAACACGATCGTCTTGCGCAATTCCGCTTGCAGCCTTTGCATTTCGGCCTGCAACTCGGCCCGCACCACCGGGTCCACCGCGCTGAACGGTTCGTCCATCAGCAGGATCGGCGGATCCGCGGCCAGCGCCCGGGCCACGCCGACCCGCTGCTGCTGGCCGCCGGAAAGTTGCGCCGGATAGCGTTTGGCGAGAGCGCGGTCCAGCCCGACGCGGTCGAGCACCTCCAGTGCGGCGGCCCGGGCGGCCTTGCGTGAATCTCCCCGCAGCACCGGCACGGTCGCGACATTGTCGAGCACCGTGCGGTGCGGCAGCAGGCCGCCGCTCTGGATGACATATCCGATACCGAGCCGCAGCCGCACCGGGTCGACCGTCGAAATATCTTGTCCGTCAATGGTGAGCACGCCGCTGGACGGCTGGATCATCCGGTTGATCATCCGCATCGAGGTGGTCTTGCCACATCCGGACGGTCCGACGAACACGGTGAACGACCCGGAGGGGATCAGCAGATCCAGGTCGGTGACGGCTCGGGTGCCGTCCGGATAGATCTTGCCGATCCCACGGAATTCGATATCGGACACCGGGAACTCCTAACTGACGGGCTTGTCGAGTCCCTGGGTGCGGATCCACTCCAGCGCGGCGGCCTTGGGTTCGGTCTTGGCCTTACCCGAGACGGCCTCGTTGAGCTTCAGCAGACCTTCGGTGGTGAGCTTGGCCGACACGGCGTCGAGCACCTTGGTCGCCTTGTCGGTCTTCTTCTTCGCGTTGAACAGCGGCACCACGTTCTGTGCCGGGAAGTTGTTTTTCGGATCGGCGAGCACCACCAGGTTGTTCTCCAGGATCGCCTGCGAGGTGGTGAAGATATCGGCCGCGGTGACCTGGCCTTCGACCAGCGCGCGCACCGTGGCGGGGCCGCCGCCGTCGGCGATCGGCACGAAATTGGCGGGCGCGATGTCCAATCCGTAGTTCTTCTTCAGTCCGGGCAGGCCGCCCGCGCGTTCGGCGAATTCCGCGGGCGCGCCGAATTTCACCTCGGCCGAATGCGGAGCGAGGTCACCGATCGAGGTCAGATTCCATTTCTCGGCGGTCGCCTTGGTGACGACGACCGCGTCGGAATCCTGGGCCGGTGCGGGCTGGGCGATGGCGAGTTCGTCCCCGAGCGCCCCGGCCAGGGCCTTGTCGACCTCTTCGGAGGTGGCGGCGGTCGCGTTCTTGTCCAGGTACTGCAGGAGATTGCCGGTGTACTCCGGGATCACCGAGATCGCGCAGCTGCGCAACGCGGGCACGTAAGCTTCCCGGCTGCCGATGCGGAATCGGGTGTCCACCTGGAACCCGTTGATCCGCAATACTTCGGCGTAGATATTGGCTACGGTCTCCGATTCCTGGAAGTCCGCCGAGCCGACGACGAGTCCGTCTCCCTCGCAACTTCCTTTGCTGCCCAGCGGATCCGAATTGCCGCAGGCGGACAGGACCATGGCGACGGCGAGCGCCATCGCGGCGGCGACGAGTCTGGCAACGCGCAGCGCCAGCCCCGGCGCCGAACGCCGGGGGGCGGGAGTGGTCGTGGTTTTCACGGGAGTCCTTCCGGGCAAGGCGTGCTCGAGCGTGTGGCCCGCGGCGAAGAACCGGGCCACCGGTACATTCTGGATGTCCATACTGCCCGTTGCATGATGTTCCTGTTCACTACGGAGAGTTGGAGTCGCCGGATGGTGCTGGCCGTGTCGAGGCGGATGCTTACCCGGGCGCTGGTCGTCGTGCTGGCCGCGGTGGCGGTGTCCTGCGGAAACGAGTCCACGCCGACACCGGGTTTCGTGGTCGGGGCGGGTGATTCGCTGGAGTCCGGTCTGCTCGCCGAAATCTACGCGGGCGCGCTGGCGCGGACCGGTTTGTCCGTGTCGGTCAAGAATCAGCTGGGGGACCGCGCCGACTATCTGGCCGCGCTGGATGCGGGCACGGTGTCGCTCGTCGGTGACCACAGCGGGGAACTGCTGGAGTTCTTCGACAGCGGAACCCAGGCTCGCACCCCGGCCGAGGTGACCAAGGCGCTGCACAGTTCGCTGCCGGAGGGACTGGTTGTCGCCGACGCGGCCGACGGCACCGATATGCGTCCGCGCGTGCTGATTCCGGCCGCGGCGGCCGAGGGGGAGCAAATGCGTTCGCTCGCAGCGCGTTGCGCGGATCTGCGGGCGGGGACAGCGCCGGTGCCCGCGGTGCTGCGCGCGCCGGACGCGCCGATCCGGGTGGCCGGGTGCGACTTCCGGGAGACGATCACCCTGCTCGATGCCGATGATCTGCGCGAAGCGTTGCTGGACGGGCGGGTTCAGGCCGGTCTGCTGACCGGTCCGGCCGCGTTGGCGCCGCACCCGCTGGACGGTCTGACGACACTCACCGATGACGACTACGCGTTGCGCGCGGAGAACGTGCTGCCGGTGTTGCGCAAGGGCAGTCTCGACGCACTGCGGCTGAAGAAGCTGAACTACGTCGCCGGGGAGCTCACCACCGACGAACTCGTCGAGATGATCCGCCGGATTCGGGCCGGCGAGACCAGCGCGGGTGATGCGGCCCGGGTCTGGCTGGACGCGCACGCTCTCTAGACCTGACCCCCGCAAGGAAACCAGGGCGCTTTGCGGTCTTGGAGTTCCACACCGTATATTCCGTGTGGAGTATTCGAAGTGGAGCAATCCGGGCGGCAGGAGGTGAAGACGGATGGAGCGCACAGCGCGTCCCGCCGTGACGGCCCTGGGGATCTCCGTGCTCGCGCTGCTGGAGGAGCGGCCCATGCACCCCTACGAGATGTATCAACTGCTCCTCGCACGCGGTGAGGAACTCCTGGTGAAGGTGCGGCCGGGCTCGCTGTATCACACCATCGCGCG
Source organism: Nocardia goodfellowii (assembly GCF_017875645.1). NCBI lineage: Bacteria > Bacillati > Actinomycetota > Actinomycetes > Mycobacteriales > Nocardiaceae > Nocardia > Nocardia goodfellowii. Next base: position 2,507,017 of record NZ_JAGGMR010000001.1, read on the forward strand.
GTTGGCCGAGCAGGAACTGGTCCACGCCGACGGTGTGGAGCGAGCGGGGAACCGTCCCGAACGCACCACCTATCGCATCACCGACGTGGGCCGGAAAGCCTTGCGCGCCAGGATCTCCGAGATCCTGCGGGCACCGAGCTCGGAGTATCCGATCTTCCCGGTCGCCTTGGCCGAGGCGCACAACCTGCCGAGCCACTGCGTGGTCACCCTGCTGCGGGAGCGCCTGGAGCATCTCGGTGCCGACCTCGCCGACCTGACGATGATGCGTGAGTGGGCCACCACACACGGGGTGGCGCGCAGGTACTGGCTGGTCCTGGAGTACTTACAGGCCACCCTCGGCGCCGAAGTGGAATGGATCACCCACCGCATCGACGAGTTGGAGAGCGGCGCACTCGAGTGGGAGGAATTCGATCCCGTTACCGGCGCCCGGCGCTCCCAGCCCGAACATCCCTGGCCGGGCAGCGACCCCGCCCACGACGCACTCCCACCGGCGCCGCGCCGATCCGCTCGGGCGGCCCGGCGGCCGCACCTGTCCTAGCGCTACCTCTGATTGGAACGAAAGCGATGCCAACTCAACGTAATCCGTGGCTGGCGCTCGGCGCGCTGGTCGTCGGCTTCTTCATGATCCTGCTGGACATGACGATCGTCGCGGTCGCCAATCCGGCGATCATGCGCGGACTGCACGCCGATGTCTCCCAGGTGATCTGGGTGACCAGCGCCTATCTGCTCACCTACGCGGTGCCGCTGCTGGTGACCGGACGGCTCGGAGATCGCTTCGGCCCCAAGAACATCTACCTCATCGGTCTGGTCGTCTTCACCGCCGCGTCACTGGGTTGCGGTCTGTCGGGGACCATTACCCAGTTGATCGTCTGGCGGGCGGTCCAGGGTCTGGGCGCCGCGATGATGACGCCGCAGACCATGGCGGTCATCACGCGCACCTTCGCGCCGGACAAGCGCGGCGCGGCCATGGGACTGTGGGGCGGCGTGGCCGGGCTCGCGACGCTCGTCGGGCCGATTCTCGGTGGCGTGCTTATCGATTCGCTGGGCTGGGAGTGGATCTTCATTGTCAACGTGCCGGTCGGCATCATCGCCTTCGGGCTGGTGGTGTGGCTGGTGCCGGTGCTGCCCACGCGCGCGCACAAATACGATCTGCCGGGTATCGCGCTCAGCGGTGTGGGGTTGTTCCTGCTGGTCTTCGGGTTGCAGGAGGGCAACACCTATGATTGGTCGCCGCGTATCTGGTTGCTGATCGTGGGCGGGCTGGTCTTCCTGGCGCTGTTCGTGCTGAACCAGGCGCGCAACAAGGACGAACCACTGATGCCGCTGGAGTTGTTCCGCGACCGCAACTTCGCGCTGTCGTCGCTGGCCATCGCCACCATGGGCGCGGCGGTGACCGCGCTGATGGTGCCCGCCTATTTCTATCTGCAAGCGGTACGCGATCTCTCGCCCACCGAATCCGCGCTGGTTTTCGCGCCGATGGCGATCGTCACCGGCATCCTGTCACCGTTTGTCGGCAAATTCTCGGACAACGTGGCGCCGCGGATCGTGCCGACGGTCGGATTCGCGGCGTTCTCGGTCGCGGTGTTCTGGTGGGCGGTGCTGATGGCGCCGGACTCCTCGCTCGGCTGGTTCCTGGTCGCCGCCGCGCTCGCCGGGATCGCGAACGCGTGCATCTGGGGTCCGCTGGCCTCCACCGCCACCCATAACCTGCCGGTGCATCAGGCCGGTGCGGGCGCGGGCATCTACAACACCACGCGCCAGGTGGGTTCGGTGCTGGGCAGTGCCGCGATCAGCGCGCTAATCGCGGCGCGGATGTCGGCGAACGGGCTGGGCGGTGGCGCTCCGGCCGGTGAGGGCGCTGCCGGACAGAGCGCCGTCCCGGCACAGATTCGGGACGAGTTCAGTGCCGCGCTCAGTGAAGCCATGCTCTTGCCGGCGGGCATCCTGCTGGTCGGCGTGCTGGCCGCGGCGCTGTTCGTCAGCCACAGCCGTGGGGCGAAGAAACCGGTGGACGAGTCGGCGAAGGCTGAACCAGTGGCGCGGTGAATCGCGAGGGCGGTTGCATTCACGGTGCGCTCCCTTACCCTGGGCAACGTTCTGGTTAACAGATGCTCGGTCGAAAGGAACGCCCATGTCCGTGGCTGCCGGCACCGATCGCAATCCTTGGCTCGCGCTGTTCGCACTGGTCGTCGGATTCTTCATGATCCTGCTGGACATGACGATCGTCGCGGTCGCCAACCCGGCGATCCTCGCGGCTTTCCACGCCGATATCTCCCAGGTGATCTGGGTGACCAGCGCCTACCTGCTCACCTACGCGGTGCCGCTGCTGGTGACCGGACGGCTCGGTGACCGCTTCGGTCCCAAGAACGTCTACCTGGTGGGACTGTTCGTCTTCACCGTCGCGTCCCTCGGTTGCGGGCTGTCCGGGAGCATCGGTCACCTGATCCTGTGGCGTGCCGTGCAGGGCGTCGGCGCGGCCTTGATGACGCCGCAGACCATGGCGGTGATCACCCGCACCTTCCCGCCGGACAGGCGCGGCGCGGCCATGGGACTGTGGGGTGGCGTGGCGGGGCTGGCCACCCTGGTCGGCCCGATTCTCGGTGGCGTGCTGGTGGATTGGCGCGGCTGGGAATGGATATTCTTCGTCAACGTGCCCGTCGGCATCGCCGCTTTCGTCTTGGCGCTGTGGCTGGTGCCCACCCTGCCGACCCAGCTGCACGAATACGACGTGCCCGGCATTCTGCTCAGTGGCGGGGGAATCTTCCTGCTGGTCTTCGGAATTCAGGAGGGCAACAACTACGACTGGTCCGCGCGCATCTGGCTGATGATCGCCGCCGGACTGGTGCTGCTCGCGATGTTCGTGCGGAATCAGCAGCGCAATTCCGGCGAGCCGCTGCTGCCGATGAGCCTGTTCCGCGACCGCAACTTCGGTCTGTCGAACCTGGCGATCGCCGCTATGGGGGCGGCCGTCACCGCCATGATGGTGCCGTCGTACTTCTATCTCCAGGCGGTACGCGAACTGTCACCGACGGAATCCGCGCTGGTCTTCGCCCCGATGGCGGTCGTCACCGGGCTCTGCGCCCCGCTCATCGGCAAGGTCTCCGACACACTGCATCCGCGCATGCTCCCGACTTTCGGTTTTGTCCTCTTCACCCTCGCCATTCTGGCGTTCTCGGTGTTGATGCGGCCGCACACCGCCCTGGTCTGGTACCTCGTGGCGGCCGGTTTCGCCGGCCTGGCGAACGCGTGCATCTGGGCCCCGCTCGCCTCCGCCGCCACCCACAACCTCCCGGTCCACCAAGCGGGTGCTGGCGCGGGCGTCTACAACACCACCCGCCAGGTCGGCTCGGTGCTGGGCAGCGCCGCCATCAGCGCGCTCATCTCCGCCCGTGTCGCCGCCCACGGACTCGGCAGCGGCAAGATCGCCGAAGGCGGTGCGGGCCAAGGGCCCATCCCCGAACCCGTCAAGGAAGCCTTCAGCGCCGCCCTCGGCCAATCCATGCTCCTGCCCGCCGCCATCCTGCTCGTCGGCGTGCTCGCCGCGGCCCTGTTCGTCAGTCACGGGCGGTCCGCGCCCAACAGCTACACCGACGACCCCGCGTCTTCAGCGCAGCGTACGAGTAATGGTGGGACGATGACCATGTGAGCGAGTTGCTCCGCCGGACCGCCGTCTTGACTGCCATCCTCGACCTCGCGGACTTCATTGAGCGGTGGTTCTCAGTGTCCTACTGTGGGGCGGCGATGGCGTTGCCGGAAGGTATATGAGCTCGAAGCAGCGTCACAGGCGCGGAACAATTGGCGCCAGTGTGATGGCTTCGCCGTGACTTCCGGACCGGCGCCCTGCCGAGGCAGGCCACCCAAATTCGTGATAGAGGTACCACCTCACCCGGGCGGCGCCGGGTTGTTGGGCGTTGCTCGTGTCTCCGGAGAGGGAACTCGGTAGCCTGAGGGCATGCTCACCAGGCTGGAGATTCAGGGATTCAAAAACCTTCTTGATGTTCAGGTGGATTTCGGCCCGTTCACCTGTATCGCTGGTGCGAATGGGATGGGCAAGTCGAATGTGTTCGACGCCATTGAATTTCTCGCACATCTCGCAACCGAGCCGCTGGTCGAAGCATCGCAACGGGTGCGTAGTGCATCAGGGGTTCGTGGCGGCGACCCCCGCGACCTGTTCTGGGATGGCTACGGAGACCACGAGCAACGGATGTGGTTTGCTGCGGAGATGATCGTACCGGCCGAAGTCGAAGACGACCTCGGTGCGTCTGCTTCTGCAACAACCACTTTTTTGCGCTACGAGCTCGAACTTGGCTACTCGGCACCCGAAGGGGATAGCAGCTTCGGGCGGTTGGCGCTGCATAGGGAGGAGCTTCGGCACATCAATCGGGGTGACGCGCCAAAGCACATCCATTTCCCGCATAGCGCAAAAAATTTCCGCAATGAGGTGATTACCGGGCAGCGGCGCGGCGGAGCTTTTCTTTCGACCGGAGAGCGTGACGGCGCGACTGTCATCAACGTCCATGGCGACGGGGGAAGTTTTGGAAAACCGCAACCGCGCGGCGCCGCGCGTGCAGGCAGAACCGTGCTCAGCACAGTGACCACCAATGACTATCCGACTATCCTCGCTGCTCGACGTGAGATGCAGAGTTGGCACAGGCTTGCGCTGGAGCCTTCGGCATTGCGGGCACCAGATGGTTTTTCCGACCCCCGGTCGATGGAAACGAACGGGCGGCATCTCGCGGCGACGCTGTATCGAATCGCGAATGAGTCAGTGTCAGGTGCCGAAAATCCAGAGTCCGAGGCCGTCTACGCGCAAGTCGCTGACCGGCTATCCGATCTTTCCGGTGTAGACGTGGAAAGTTTGCGGGTCGAGCCCGATAAGGTTCGCGAGGTATTCACTTTATTTCTGCGGGAACGCAGCGGGCTTCAACTGCCTGCCCGCGCATTGTCCGAAGGCACGCTCCGTTTTTTGGCGCTGTGTGTCCTACTGGAGGACACCACCTTCACAGGTTTGGTTTGTATGGAGGAGCCGGAGAACGGCATTCACCCAGCGAACCTCCCCGCGATGGTTCAGTTGGTGCATGACCTGGCAGTGGACCCCAAAGAGAAGACTGGCCCCGGAAACCCCTTCCGGCAGGTCATTATCAATACGCATTCACCCGGCGTTGTCCAGTTGTGTGATCCCGCGGATCTACTTTTGGCGGAGACCCGTCCGTATCGCACACCGGATGGGACTATAACGACGGCTCTGTCACTACTGCCGTTTAGCGGTACATGGCGTTCGACCCCAGGAACGGTCACGGCCTCGAAGGCGGATTACGTGCCGTATCTCGCGGCACCCGCAGGGGCACAACTTCGGTTGCCATTGGATATAGCCGGATGAGGCACACAGTCTACTCAGGACTGTTCGTTTGCGAGGGCACCTCGGATCTGCCCCTCGCTGAAATTGTCGAGACACTCTTTATCGAGCGCGGTGCCGATACCCGCTTGAGCCGTCCAGACTATTCATTGCTCGGCAGGGTTCCCAAGGATGTGCAGTCGCGGGTGCGTGCGGGAGTGGAACTAATGGATGGTCCCGTAGACCTCATTGTCATTCATCGCGACGCGGACAACGCAGGGACCGCCCAACGGCGTGATGAGATTACTCGCGCTGTGACCTCAGTGCTTCCGGCCGCTGCTGCGGTTCCGGTGATTCCGGTTCGGATGACTGAAGCATGGTTGCTACTCGATGAGGACGCTATTCGACGCGTCGCCGGTAACCCGAAGGGACGTAACGGCCTGGGCTTGCCGTCGGTGCGAAAAGTGGAATCAGTGCCTGACCCCAAGCAGCTACTGCAGCAAAGTTTGCTGAAAGCTGCAGACTGCACAGGGCGCCGCCGCGAACAGGTGGCCAAACGATTCAACGAGCATCGTCGGCAGTTGCTGCAAAGGGTCGACTGGTCTGGTCCGATCAGCGAACTACCGAGTTGGCGCCAACTAATTGCAGACATCGAATGTGCCGCCGAACTCTTGACATCGCGGAGGTGATGGATCACGGTTTCCATACTTGCTTTCCAGACTCCGGCGGTTGGTTCGGGCACGTGAGTCAGCTGACCTGGACGTTGACCGAGGGGTAGCCGGTGGCGCCGTCGGGGATGACGTCCTGGAATTCGGCGGTTTGGGGTTGGCCGGTGGCGTCGGTGGCGCGGGCGCGGATGGTGTGCGGGCCGGGGGTGGCGTCCCAGTCGTAGACCCATTGCCGCCAGGTGTCGATGGATTGGTCGGCCGAGAGGCGGGCGGGTTGCCATGGGCCGCTGTCGATTTGGACTTCGACCGCGGTGATGCCGCGGTGCTGGGCCCAGGCGATCCCGGCGATCGGGACGCGGCCGGCGCTGAGGCGGGCGCGGGCGCGGGGAGTGTCGATGCGGGAGGCGGTTTTGATCGGGCCCTGGGCGGACCAGCCACGGCGGGTCCAGTAGGCGGTGGCCCGGTCGAAGCGGGTGATCTCCAGGTCGGTGACCCATTTGGTGGCCGAGACGTAGCCGTAGAGGCCGGGCACGACCAGGCGGGCGGGGTAGCCGTGCGAGACCGGCAGGGGTTCGCCGTTCATGCCAACGGCGAGCAAGGAGTCGCGGCCGTCGGTAAGGGCGGAAAGCGGTGTGCCGCAGGTCCAACCATCCTTGGAGGTGGACAGCACCATGTCGGCGTCCGGGTGCGCGCCCGCTTCGGCGAGGAGTTCGTCGAGCCGGTAGCCGCGCCAGAGGGCGTTGCCGATCAGGTCCCCGCCGATCGGGTTCGAGACACATGCCAGGGTGATCAAGCGCTCCACCGCGGTCCGGTTCGCGAGATCGGCCCAGCTGAGCGTGATTTCGCGATCGACCAGGCCGTGGATGCGCAGGGACCAGTCCTCGATCGAGACCTGCGGGACGGTCAGCGCGGTGTCGATCCGGTAGAACTCCGAGTTCGGGGTCAGGTAGGGGGCCAGGCCGGGGATCTGCAGATCCGCTTCCGGCGTAAGGGAAATCGGGGGGCCGCTGGGTTGCGGGAGTCGCACGGCCGCGCGCTCCACCGAGACGTCGGCGCGCTGTAGCCCGAGCAGCCGTCCGCCCACTCCGGCCGCCACCGCCAGCCCGCCGGTGATCAGGATGCCGCGCAACAACGTCCGCCGTTCCGGCAGCGCGATCTGTGGCGCGACCGGCACCGGCGCTGCGTGGTCCTCGGATCGTGTTGGGGCGGTGGCGGTCTCGACGGAGTTGATGTCAGAGGCATCGGATCGTGTTGGTGTAGGAGCGTTCTTGACCGAGTCGGTGTCAGAGGCGTCGGATCGTGTTGGTTCGGAAGCGTTCTCGACCGAGTCGGCGTCGGAGACGTCCGATCGTGTTGGATTGATGGCGTGCTCGAGCGAGCCGGAGGCGATGGTCGCGGATGGGGCCGGAGAGATCGGGCTCTCGGCCGCGCGGGGTTCCCCGACCTCGGATCGAGCCGCGACGACCGCGTTTTCCGCGTCGTCGATCATCGCGGTCAGTACCCGCAGCGCGTAGATCCCCGCAGCGACGCCCAGCACCGTCGGCAGCGCACCCGGCGCCCCGGTACGGCCCACCGCGATGACGGCGACCAGCACCCCGAACAGGCCCAGCAGGAGCGACCCCGCCGCCCGCTTCGCGCGTTCGACCGCACCGGCGATCCCGGCGAACACCGCCGCCACAACCCCCATACACAGGTACAGCACCGCTTTGTCATTGGTGCCGAAGGTCTGGATTGCCCACTCCCGCAGCCCGTCCGGCGTGTGGTCGATGACGGTCGAGCCGAGCACGACCAGCGGGGCGCTGTCCGCCCCGGTGAACGCGGCGACCAGCTCGGCCACACCGAGGGCCAGCCCGGCAGCCAGAATCCCCGCAACCACCCGGAAACGCAGTTCGGCCATGGCCAGAGCCTACTGGCGCCCGCGCGGAATCCGCGCCTCCCGCGGCAGGCATGCGCGCCGGACCGGGAGCGCCCCGGACGGCGGGGCGAGGCCTTACGCGAAAGGCGCTGCCCGCGAATCGACTTCGCGGACAGCGCCTTCGGTTACCTCAGTTGTAGATCGCGTCCACGTCGGCGGCGTACTGCTTCATCACCACGTTGCGCTTGAGCGACATCTTCGGGGTGAGCTCGCCGGTTTCCTGGGTCCAGTCGACCGACAGGATGCGGATCTTCTTGATGGCCTCGGCCTTGGAGACCTTGTGGTTGGTCTCGGCGACGGCGGCGTCGATCTCGGCGACCAGGGCCGAGTTCTCGACCAACTGCTCGATCGGCGTGTCGGTGGCGACGCCGTTGCGTTCCTTCCAGCCCGGCAGGGCTTCCGGATCGAGGGTGATCAGCGCGCCGATGAAGGGCTGACCATCGCCGACCACCATGACCTGGCTGATCAGCGGGTGCGCGCGCAGGGAATCCTCGAGCACGGCGGGGGAAACATTCTTGCCGCCCGCGGTGACGATGATTTCCTTCTTGCGGCCGGTGATGGTGACGTAGCCGTCGGCGTCGACGGCGCCGAGATCACCGGTCTTGAACCAGCCGTCGGTGAACGACTCGGCGGTGGCCTCGTCGTTCTGCCAGTACCCGCCGAAGACCGAGAAGCCCTTCAGCAGCAGCTCGCCGTCCTCGGCGATCTTGACCGCATGGCCTTCGGTGGGCTTGCCGACCGAGCCGACCCGAATGTTCTCGGGGGTGTTCACGGTGACCGCGGCGGTGGTCTCGGTCAGGCCGTAGCCCTCATAGATGGTGACGCCGACGCCCCGGAAGAAGTGGCCCAGGCGCGCGCCGAGCGGGCCGCCGCCGGAGACCGAGGCCTCGCACTGCCCGCCCAGCGCGGTGCGCAGCTTGCTGTAGACGAGCTTGTCGAACAGGGCGTGCTTGAGCTTGAGCACCAGGCCCGCGCCGCCGTTGTCGAGCGCCTCGCTGTAGGCGATGGCGGTGTCGGCGGCCGCGTCGAAGATCTTGCCCTTGCCGCCGTCGTGCGCCTTCTGCTTGGCGCTGTTGAACACCTTCTCGAACACGCGCGGCACGGCGAGGATGTAGTGCGGGCGGTAGGCGCCGAACTGGTCGACCAGGGTGGTCCAGTCGGCGGTGAACCGGATGGTGACCCGGGCGTCGAAGGAGGCCAGGGTCAGCGCACGGGCGAACACGTGGGCCATGGGCAAGAACATCAGAGTCTTCTTGCCCGGACCCATGAACTTGTCCGCCGCGATGCGGTCGGAGCGGGACTGGCCGTACAGGTTCGCGTGGGTGAGCGCGACGCCCTTGGGACGGCCGGTGGTGCCGGAGGTGTAGATGAGGGTGGCGGGCGATTCCGCGCCGACCTGCTTGCGGCGCTCGTGCACCACGCTGTCGTCGAGGTCCGCGCCCCGCGCGATGAGCTGGTCGACAGCACCCTGGTCGATCTGCAGGGTCTCGGCCAGATCGGGCAGCGCGCCGTCCTCGATCTCCGCGATGGTGGCCTGGTGCTTGTCGTTCTCCAGGATCAGCAGCTTGGTCGCCGAATCCTGCAGGATCCACTTGGCCTGTTCGGCGGCGGAGCTGTCGTAGATCGCGACGGTGCAGCCGCCGGCCGCCCAGATGGCGAAGTCGATGAGCGCCCACTCGTAGCGGGTGGCGGCCATGATGGCCACCCGGTCGCCGACCTCGATGCCGGAGGCGATGATGCCTTTCGCGACGCCGGTAACGGCTTTCGCGAATTCGGCGGCGGTCACATCGGTGAAGCCGCCTTTTTCGTCCGGCACGTTGAACAGGACCGCGTCGGGCGACTGTTCCGCGTGCCGGAAGACGTTGTCGGAATTGTTCGCGTCTGCCGGGATTTTGTAAGAAGCCGGAACTTCGAACTCGCGCATCAGTGCCCTTCCACGTGGTTTACTCGCCAGTAATCTACGACACCTAAGTGGCGGTCGCCATATCGACCACCGGAAACCCGCGCGGCACGCCGCCCACCGCCGCTGAAATCGAGAATCGAAATCATCCTAGATCGCGCATCGACACTGGCTGGACCGCCTCTTTGAGGAAATCCGCCAGCTCCCGCACGGCCGCCGCCGCGGGTGCCACGAAGGCCGCCTGCGCCTGCGCGACATGCCACAGTCCCTGGCTTTCGGTGAACCGGACATGCACGCCCGCGGCCCGCAGTGCGGCAACCAACTCCACGCACTGGCTGTGCAGCAGTTCACTCACGTCGACCTGGACGTAGGTGGGCGGCAGCCCCTCGAGAACACCGCGCAGCGGCGCGTAGCCGGTGTCCTGGCTGTCGCCCTCGCCCAGGTAGGCGGCGGCACAGGCCCGCGACCATGCCCGGTTGATCACCAGGTCGCTGTCCTTTTCCGGGACGACGTTCGGGTCGGTCCAGGGTGCGATCAACCCGAGGGCGGCCGGTGTCAGGCCGTGCTGGGCGATCAGCCGCTGGGCGGTGGCCAGGCTCAGCCCGCCGCCGGCCGAGTCACCCGCGAGGGCGATCTGGTCGGCCCGGTAGCCCGCGTCGGCGATCAGTTCGCGAAATGCCGCGACGGCGTCGTCCAGCCCGGCCGGGAACGGGTGTTCCGGCGCGAGCCGGTAGTCCAGCAGGTACACCGCGCACCCGGTGTGGTGCGCCAGTCGCGCGGCCAGTGAACGGTGCGTGGCCAGCGAGCCGACCGCGTATCCGCCGCCGTGCAGGTACAGCACCGCACCTTCGGCGGATCGGCCACGGACAGTGAGCTTTTCGGCGGGACGCCCCGCCAGCCGGAGCCGATGCACGACGGTGTCGCCGGGCAGCCACTGCAGCACCGATCCCAGATCCATCAGCTTGCGCTGCATCGGGTACGACAGCCGCGCGTTGAAAATGGCCGGAAACATCCGCCGCAGTACGGCTTTGGTGAGGGGCAGGGGAATATTGATGTCGCGCATCGGTTTACCTCAGGGCTGAACGGCCCGGTTCACCACGGCGGAGATCCGCTGGTAGCCGGAAGCGGTGATTCGGACGAAGGCGTCGAGCAGTTTGGCTTCCCAGCCGATCAGCACGCGACCGTGGCGCTTGCGCACGCCCTCGGTAATGGTCTGCGCGGCCATCTCGGGGGTGTGGATGGCCAGCTTCGCGTCGAACATGGCGGCGGCCTTCTTGCCGTCGATGCCCTCGGCGAAGGTGGAGTTGCGCGCCACCGCGGTCTTGATGCCGCCGGGGTGTACGCAGGTGACCTCGACCGGGTGCTTGCCGAGGATCATCTCCTGGCGCAGCGACTCGGTGAAGCCGCGAACCGCGAATTTCGCCGAGTTGTAAGCGCTTTGGCTGGGCACGGCGATCAGGCCGAACAGGCTGGAGATGTTGACGACATGGCCCGCACCGGATTCCATCAGCATCGGCAGGAAGGCCTTGGTGCCGTTGACGACACCCCAGAAGTCCACGTCCATGATGCGTTCGATGTCCTTGAACTCGGACTTGATCACATCACCGTGGTAGGCGATACCCGCGTTGTTGTAGATCTGGTGCACGACCCCGAAATGCGCTTTCACGGCGTCGGCGTAGAGCAGCACGGCTTCCCGCTCGGCGACATTGAGCCGATCCGATTTCACTTGCGCGCCAAGGGCTTCGCAGCGGCGGACGGTTTCGGCCAGACCTTCGGTGTCGATATCCGACAGCGCCAGTTTGGCGCCGCGCTTGGCCAGGTTTTCGGCGAGGGCGCGTCCGATGCCGGAACCGGCGCCGGTGATCACGCAGACTTTGTCCTTGAAGTAAGCATCGTTGCCCACTGTTTATGCCACCACTTTCTTCTCGCCCGCAGACGACGTCGTCTCGTATGCCGATACGTCGAACTTCTTGGTCAGCCTACGGAATTCGAAGGTGAAGTCCGGCCACAGCGTCGTATTGTTACCGTGCTTGTCGAGGTACCAGCTGGCGCAGCCGCCGGTGTTCCACACGCTCTTGGACAGCTTGCGCTGCAGTTCCTTGTTGTAGTCGTCCTGCACCTCGCGGCGTACCTCGACCGTGCGCAGGTCGAGCCGGTCCACGGTGGCCAGCGCGTCGGCGATGTAGTTGATCTGCGATTCGATCATGAACACCATCGAGGTGTGCCCGAGGCCGACGTTCGGGCCGAGCAGGAAGAACATATTCGGGAAGTTGGCGATGGCCGAGCCCTTGTAGCCCTGCTGGCCGATCTCGTCGAAGACCTCCGAGAGCGTGCGGCCGTCCTTGCCCGCGATGGTGTTGTAGGTCGGGGAGTCGGTGACGTGGAAGCCCGTCGCCACGATGAGGGCGTCGATCTCGCGCTCGGTGCCGTCTGTGGTGACGATCGAGTTGGCGCGGATCTCCTTGATGCCCTCGGTGACCACGTCGACGTTGTCGCGGCTCAGCGCCGGGTAGTACTCGTTGGAGATCAGCATGCGCTTGCAGCCGATGCGGAAGTTCGGGGTGACCTTCTTGCGTAGCTCCGGGTCCCGAATCTCGTACTGCAGCTTGGCCTTCGCCAGCAGCTCAAAGCCCTGCATGATCGCGGGCAGCTTGGCCAGGCCGACGACCTGGGTCTCGCGGGCGGCGTAGATGGCGGCGCGCGACAGCTTCTGCACGCCGGGAATGTGCTTGAACGCGAAGCGCTCCGCGGCCAGGTAGGGACGGTCCATGCGGGGCAGCAGCCACGGCGCGGTGCGCTGGTAGACGTCGAGGTGGCCGACCTTCGCCGCGATGGCGGGCACGATCTGGATGGCGGAGGCGCCGGTGCCGATGATGGCGACGCGCTTTCCGGTCAGGTCGGCGTCGTGGTTCCAGCGGGCCGAGTGGAAGACCTCGCCCTCGAAGTCGTTGATGCCCTTGATATCCGGGAGTGCCGGTTCGCAGAGCGCGCCGACCGCGGAGACCACGGTGTCGGCGGTGAAGCTGCCCTGGCTGGATTCGATCTCCCACTGCGAGGTCTCGGTGTTCCAGCGGGCGCTGGTGACATCGCAGTTGAACAGGTGCTTGTCGAGCACGTCGTATCGCTCCGCGACGCCGCGGATGTACTGCTGGATCTCGCCCTGCTTGGAGAACGAGCGGGTCCAGTTGGGGTTGAGCGCGAAGGAGTACGAGTACAGGTGTGACGGCACATCGCAGGCCGCGCCGGGGTAGGTGTTATCGCGCCAGGTGCCGCCGACATCGCTGCCGCGCTCCAGGACGAGATAGTCGTTGCGACCCTGCTGGCTCAGCCGGATAGCCAGCCCGAGCCCCGCGAATCCACTGCCGATGATGATCGTCTTGGCATGGCGGGTGGGGTGGTTGCCGACAGCTTTGTCTGTAACCTTGCGACTCATGTAACCGAGACTACGGTCTTATTGAGCACGAGTCAACAGTATTGACTGACGTTCAGTAAGGTGGTGGTCGTGGGTAGCAAAGCGAACGGGGAAACCAAGCGGGTCCGGCTCAGTCCGGACGAGCGCCGCCTGCAGCTGATCACGCTCGGAGTCAAGATGCTCGGCGAGCGACCCCTGGAAGAGATCTCGGTCAGCGATATCGCCGAACAGGCGGGCATCTCCCGCGGCCTGCTGTTCCACTACTTCCCGACCATGCAGGACTTTCAGCTGGCCGTCGTCGCGCACGCCAATACCGAACTGCTGCACCGGGTCCGGCCGGACAGCGATCTCGATCTCTTCGAGAAGCTGCGCGATTCGATCGAACGCTATATCGACTATGTCAGCGAGAACCGCCAGTCCTACCTCGCACTGCTCCGTGGCCCGGCCAGCGCCAGTCCCGAACTGATGTCACTGGTCGATCAGACCCGCCTGGCCATCGTCGAGATGATCCTGAGCGAAATGCCGGTCGTGGTCGAGGGCATCGAGCGGCCGCGCCTGGTGCTGGCGGCCCGAGGCTGGATCGCCTTCGTCGAGGAGATCACGCTCAGCTGGCTGCGCGAGGAGACCATCACCCGGGACCAACTGGTGGATCTCCTGGTGGAGTCGCTGCTGACGCTGTCCCTAGCCCTCAATCCCGCGCTCGCCGCCGCCCTGCGCGGCTGAGGCCAGCGGTCCGCCGGGAGCCGCGTCCAAGTCGGCGCAGATGGCCGCGAGCGCGGCGGACAGGTCCGTGGCCAAGGCCGCGATGGTTTCCGGTGCCCACAGTGTTGCCGCGTAACGGAATTCGGCGCGGATGCCGCCGGGCCGGCCGGTCGGCCCGATGACTTCCCGGGCTTGGAGCAGAACTTCGAACTCGGCGCGCTGGGCGGGCAGCTCGCGCAGGCGGAACTCCAAGTCACCGGTACTGCCCGTGGTGGCGACGTCGCGGAAGAACGTGGTGACGATCTGGGGCAGCGCCGTCGCGCCGGCCGGGATCAGGCGCTCGTAGGGGAACTCGCGGTGTTCGTGGGCCTCGAGGATACGGTCGCGGACCTGGCGGACGAGGTCGCGATGGGTGAACGCGGCGGCGTGGTCGGTGCGGATCAGGACGATATCGACGGCGCAGCCGAGCATGGTGTCGAGTTCGGCGCGATCCCGGCCGCTCAGCGCGGTCCCGATGACCAGGTCCGGTCCCGCGCCGCGCTGGGCGAGCGCGCAGACCAGTGCCGCGTGCAGCACGCTGTAGGCGGTGGCGCCGCATCGGCGGGCGGCGGCGAGCAGACGGGTGTGGGCGTCGGCATCGATGTCGAAGGCCAGGATGGCCGCCGGACTGCCCTGCGCGCGTGGATGATCCACGGGCAGCGGCGGTTCCGATGGGAGATCGGCCAGGGTGGTGCGCCAGTAGCGGGCTTGCTCGGCGAGGCGGCTACCGGGATCGTCCTGCGCGCCGAGGGATTCGCGCGACATGAGCGTGTAATCGGCGTATTGGAACGCGGCCGTCGGCCACTGTGGTTCCTGATTCGCGGCGCGGGCCAGGTAGGCGTATCGGAGTTCGTTCAACAGCGCGCCGAGTGATTCGGCGTCACCCGCGCAGTGATGGATCACGACGAGCACGATGTGATGGACTGGACTGATACGGAAAAGCCTTATCCGCCAAGGTGGTTCATTCATCAGCCGAAAGCCGCGCGAGACTTCCGTCGCCAACGCCGCGTCCAACTCGGGGGGTTCGACGAGGATTTCGCGATAGTCGACGTCCTCGGCCCGGAAATCCAGAATCCGCTGGACAGGTCCGGTCGGCGTGAAAGGCAGGATGGTTCGCAGGATTTCGTGCCTGCGCACGATGTCGTCGACGGCCGAGCGCAACGCCGCGGTGTCGAAGGGGCCGCGGAGTTCCAGGGCGGCGGGCATGAGGTAGTCCGCGGTGCCCTCGCTCAGATAATTGACGGTCCAGAGCCGATGCTGAACCGGACTGAGCGGGATCACCTCGGGACGACGAGCGGGAAGCAGGACGGGACGCACGGTGCGGTCGCCGACGCGGTCGTCCAGCAGCTGTTCCAGTGCCGCCACCGTGGGCGCCTCGAGCAGGTCGCGCAGAGTCACCGTACGGCCCAGCTCGCGACTCGCGGCGGCGGCCAGCCGGATGGCGGCCAGTGAGTTGCCGCCGAGTTCGAAGAAGTCGTCGTCCAGACCGACCCGGGGCGCGCCGACCGCAGCGGCGAATAATCCGGCCAGCACCTGCTGACGCGGCGTGCGGGGCGGGCGGACCGCCGCCGGCTCGGGCAAAGTCAGTGCTCTGCGATCGATCTTGCCGTTCACGGTGAGCGGCAGCGCGGGGATCTGCACGATGACAGCGGGCAGCAGATAGCTGGGCAGGCGTGCGGTCAGCCGGTCGCGCAGGGCCGCGGTGTCGATGGCGGTGTCGGCGACGATGTGGGCGATCAGCGTCTTGCCCGCGGCCATCCGGTGCGCGGTGACAACGGCCGCGGTGACCCCCGGCTGGGCACGCAGCACATGCTCGATCTCGCCGGGCTCCACCCGGATGCCGTTCACCTTGACCTGCCGGTCGCCGCGACCGAGGAAGCGCAACTCGCCGTCCGGCCCCCAGCTGCCGTAGTCACCGGTGCGATACATGCGCGAGCCGGGCGCACCGAACGGATCGGCGGTGAACCAGCTCGCGGTGCGTCCCGGCATCCCGAGATAACCCTGTGCCAAACCGGCGCCGGTCAAATAGATTCCGCCGACCAGGCCGGGCGGCACGGGCCGCAGCAGCGCGTCGAGGACGAGCACCTCGGTGTGGTCGACGGCACGGCCGACCGGGAACGCGGCATCGTCGATCTGGCCCGGCGGAATGGTGTAGG
This sequence comes from Nocardia goodfellowii, assembly GCF_017875645.1. Lineage (NCBI taxonomy): Bacteria > Bacillati > Actinomycetota > Actinomycetes > Mycobacteriales > Nocardiaceae > Nocardia > Nocardia goodfellowii. The sequence continues at coordinate 2,523,144 of NZ_JAGGMR010000001.1, forward strand.
CGGTCGCGTAGGCGGTGGCCTCGACCGGGCCGTAGATGTTCACGACCTCGAACTCGGGGGCATGGGCGCGGATCGCGCGCACGGTGTCCGGAGCCAGCACATCGCCCGCGCTGGAGATGGTGCGCAGGGCGGCAAGGCTTTCCGGGATGTCTTCGACCAGAACTTGGAACAACCCGGCCGGGCACAGCATCGCGGTGACCGCACCCGCGCGCAGTACGTGCCGGAAGTCCGCGGCGCTCAGACGGGCGGGCGTGGCGAGCACCGCGGTATGGCCCTGGAGCAGCGGCATCCACAGTTCCCAGACGACCATGTCCCAGGCGTACGGCGAATGCATCAGCATCCGTGCGTATTCCGGCCCGGCCGCGATCCGGTCGATGGCACGGGTGACGACCGCGCGATGGGTCACCTGCACACCCTTCGGCTCGCCGGTGGAGCCGGAGGTGAACATCAGCCACGCGACGGCCTCGGCCGGCACCGCCGGTCTTCTCGCGGCGTCGGCGGGTGGCGCCGCCCGTACGGTCTCGATGTCGTCGAGGACCAGCCGGGAACCCGTGTGCCGCAACATCCATTCGACTCGCTCCGGCGGATCCTGTTCGTGCAGCGGGACGCAGATCGCGCCGAGCCGCATGAGCGCGAGCAAGGCGACCACCAGTTCCGGGCAGCGGGGTAGTCGCACGGCTACCGGGGTGCCCAGGCGCACGTCGTGGTGGTCGGCGAGGTGACGTGCGAATCCGGCCGCGCGGGCGTCGAGTTCGCGGTAGGTGAGATGCTCGCCCTCGTACCAGATGGCGTTGCGATCCGGGAACTCGCGCGCGATATCGGCGAAAGCGGCTGCGACACCGCGGTTCGTGACGCCGCGAGGGTCGTCGTAGGGCGCCCGATCAGCGGGCGGCTCGAGTTGTACGAGCCGGGCGATCGGCGTCGCGGGCGTGGCCGCGGCCACCGCGTTCAGCGTGCTCAGGAAGTGCTCGTGCAGCCGGGCCAGCGCTTCCGGGTCGCAGCGGTCCGCCGCGGTGTCGAAGTCGATGCGAGGTGCGCCCGCGCCGGCATAGACGCCGATGCCGAACACTTCGGTGCCGCCGGTCGACACCGGCGTCAGGGTCGCGCGCACGTCACCGAAGCGCAGCTCGGTCGGGATCGGCAGGATATTGAGCACCGGCCCGATGACGCGGTGTTCGCCACCGGGGGCGGTGCCGTCGGCGAGCAGATCGAATCGGCGGTAGTGCTGGTGCCGCAAGAGTTTCCGGAATTCCGCCTGGGCGTGCTGGGCCAGTGCGCGGATCGAGGCGGTCGGGTCGACGGTCAAGCGCAGCCCGACAACGTTCGAGGTCATGCCGAGCGCGCGCCAGGACCGCTTGGCGGGCACCGAGACGCCGAGCACCACGGTGCGTGCTCCGGTGTCCGCGTGCAGCAGCAGCGCGATCGTGGCAGCGAGCAAGGCCGACCAGTCAACCTCGAAAGCCTCTGCGGCACCGCAGAACTGGGACCAGTCGTGCGCGGTGGGCGTGCCGGACCGGCGGATCGGACCCGAGGCACGTTGCCGCGCCGGAGGATGGGTGAACATCGGCGCGTCCGGCAGGCCCGCCAGCCGCTCGGCCCAGAACGCGCGGTCCTCGGTGAACCGGCGGGAGGCGCGGTAGCGGAGGTCGGCATCGACGAAACCGGCCACGGTATCGTGGATTTCGGTCGGTGCGGGCTGCCCGGCGAGCAGGGCGGTGTAGACCCGGGCCACTTCACGGATCAGTGCGAGGGAGGCGCCGCCGTCGAAGATCACGTGGTGCGCCTTGATACCCCACAGGTGCCCGGCCGCGCCGAGATCGAACAGATAGTGGTCGAACAGCGGTGCCGTCGTCAGGTCGTAGGGCCGGGCCAACTCGGGGTCCAGTGCGGCCAGGGCAGCGGCCAGCGGGTCGGGCGCGGTACCGAAATCGCCGCGCCGCAACGGAAAGCCGGTGCAGTCCTCGAGGACCTGCATCGGTTCCGGGCCGGTGTGATCCAGCCGCACCCGCAAGGTTTCGCTGCGCGCGACGACGTTGCGCAACGCTTGTTCGAACAGATCGGGCTCGATGCGACCGTGCAGCTGAACGTAGCCGCTGATGAGGTAACGGCGATCGGTTCCCAGCAGCGTCGTGTAAGCCCAAATCTCTTGCTGGGCAACGGTGAGCGGCCGGCGGGGGTTGTCCATCACAGTCCGTTCGGAGTCGAGAGGGCATCGAACAGTGCGGTCAGCCGCGCGATGATCCGCTGTATGTAGTTGTCTTCGAGGAGATCCCGGTGCCAGTTCAGGGCTACGCGCAGTTCTGCCCGTGGCCAGACGGTCACGGTCAGCGGGAACAAGGTGATCTCACGCGACTCCAGCTCGGTCAGAGTCAGGTCACCGAGGGTGATCGGCATCGTCGTCCCGTCCACCGGGTAGGACTCGAAAACCAGCAGGGTGTCGAAATATTCGCGCACCGGGATTCGGACGGCGGCCTCGATTTCGGCGAGTCCCAGGTACTGGTGGTCCACCACGGCCGATTGGGCGGCTTGTACCGCGCGCAGTCGCGCGCCGAAATCATCGTCGGTCGCCAAGCGAACTCGGACCGGGACGGTGTTGATGAACGATCCGACCATCGATGCGATGCCAGGGATCGCGGGTGGGCGGCCGGAAACCACCGTGCCGAACAAAATGTCGTCCCGGCCGGTGACCTCGCCGAGCACCTGAGCCCAGACGTATTGGCAGACGGTGTTGAGGGTGACACCGGCCGCCGCCGCCGAGCGCGACAATCCGAGGGTCTGTGCTGTCGTCAGCGTCAGCACGTGTTCGGCGGCCGAGCGCGCGGGCTCGCTCGGTGTAGCGCCGGACGGGGCGACCAGTGTGGGCCCGTCGATGTCGCGCAGGGTCGCGTGCCAGGCGGCCGCGGCGGAGTCGCGTTCCTGGGCCTCGCGCCAGCGCAGGAAGACGCCGAAGCCGTCATCGAGGTCGATTTCGCCCGGCATGCCGAGGGTGTAGACCGTCAGCAGTTCGCGCAGCAGGATGGGCGCGGACCAACCGTCCAGCAGCAGACGGTGATTGGTGATCGACAGCGTCCAGCGCTCGTCGCCGGTCCGCACCAGCAGGAACCGGATCAGTGGTGGGGCGGTGAGGTCGAAGGGCCGCAGTCGCTCCGCCGCGAGCAGATCCGCTAGTCCGCCCGGGTCGGAGCGCAGGTCGATGTTCCGGACGTCGACGCGGGCTGCCCGGGTGATGAGCTGATACCAGCGGCTGTCCGCACGGTCGCGCCGGAAGGCGGCGCGCAGGGTGGCGTGCCGGTCGACGAGGTGCTGCGCGGCGGCGCGCAGCCGGTCCTGATCCGGTGTGCCGAGGCAGGTGAGGATGACCTGCAAGGTGTGCACGTCGACCGCGTCCGGGTCCCGGGGTGCGAGGGTCGCGAACTTCTCCTGGATCGGAGTGAGCGACCAGATGTCGTGCAGGCCGGGATAGCGGCGCTCGAAGGTGTCGATATCCGATTGCGCCACGGGGACAGCGAAATCCGACGGTGTGGCGCCTCCGGCGGCGGGATCGTCGGCATGCCGGGCGAGCGCCGCGAGGCTCTCGGTCCACAGCTCGGCCAGTTCACGCACGTGGGCGTCCGCGAGCAACGTCCGCGGGTACGCGAAACCCGTGGCCAACTCGCCGTCGGTCACCATGGCGTCGACGGAGATCGCCGCGGTAGCGGGCAGCCCCGAATCGTGCGGCGGCTCCACCGATGCGGTGGCGAAATCCGCGGCGGGCAGCCACGGGCCACCCGCGACGGGTGCGGTGGAGACCGTGCCCAGATAGGTGAAGGCCAGTTGCGTGGGCTCGGCGGGCATGCGCGCGGCGGTGCCGGCATTGAGATACCGCAGCAGGCCGTATCCTATGCCCGAGCCGGGGACCGAAAGCACTTGCTCTTTCACGGTTTTCACGGCCGTCGCGAGGGCCGGTCCACCGGCGCGGGCCGCGTCGACATCGATACCGGTGAGGTCGAGACGGCACGGGAACGCCGCTGTGAACCAGCCGAGCGTGTGTGAGAGATCAGCGCCGGGCACGAGATCGGGGTCCCTGCCGTGCCCTTCCAGCCGGATCGAGGTCGGCGCTTCGCTCAGGTCGCGACGGCGTCGCCAAGCCGCCACCGCCATCGCCAAGGCGGTGAGTAGCACGGTGTTGGCGTCGGTTCGGTAGCGCGACGGCAGCGTTGTCAGCAGCGCGGTGGTCGCGGATTGGTCCAATCGCACCGTGATCCGGCGCACCGTGGCCGCGGTATCGACGTGCGGGTCCAGCGGCCGATCGGTGCACAGTGCCTCCGGTTCGGCGAACTGCTGCCACCGGTCGACCTCGGCGACCCGCTCCGGACGGTGGGCTTCCGCGCGCAGACTGTGCGCCCAACGGCGCATCGAGGTGCCGCCGCCGGGTAGCTGCGGTAGCTCGCCCGCGCTTACCTGCGCCCACGCGGCCAGGAAGTCCGGGATCAGGATGCGCCAGGAGACGCCATCGATGGCGATGTGATGCACCACCACGATCAACCGTCCGCCACTGGCACCGCGGTCGACCCAAACGCACTGCAGCACAATCCCATTCGTCGGGTCGAGGCGCGCCAGAGCGGCCTCGGTCGCCGTTCGGAACGCCGCGGCTTCGCCGGTCGCCGCCACTTCGGTGCGAGTGAGGATCGAGTTCAGGTCGACGGCGTCGGCCGGGTCGGCGAACATGCGCCAGCGACCGCTGGCGTCGCGGTAGAGGCGGGCGCGCAGCATGTCGTGGCGGGCGATGACCGAGCCGAGCACCGTGCGCAACTGCGTCTCGGTGATGCCGGGCGGGAGTTCGAGCACCAGGTGCTGGGCGTAGCGGTCGAAATCCGCGGCACCGGACTCGGCGAGGTCGAGGAGAGCGCACACCGCGGGAGTGGGCGGCAATTCGCCGACGCCACCGCCCGGCAGTTCGGTCAGCGTGTCGGGTGTTTGCTCGACGGTGGTGGCGATCGCGGCCAGTGCGGCCACGGTGCGCTCCTCGAAGACCTGCTGAGCGGTGAAGCGGAGGCCGCGCGACTTCGCCCGGGAGACAAGCAGAATCGACATCACGCTGTCGCCGCCGAGCGCGAAGAAGGATTCGTCTACGCCGATGCGTTCGCGGCCGAGGACCTGGGCGAACACCTCGGCGAGGGTTTGCTCGACCGCGTTGCGTGGTGCGCGGAAGGGTTCCGGACGCGCGGCCGGTGCGGGCAGTGCGGCGCGGTCGAGCTTGCCCGCGGCATTGCGCGGGAAACTGTCGAGCACCAGGATCTCGTCCGGCACCATCGCCGTTGGAAGCGATCGCGAAAGCCGTTCGCGCAGAGCGTCTTCGAGACAGACAGCGCCGCTGACCGGAATGACGTAGCCGACGAGCCTGCCCTCGGGCCGCAGGACCGCGGCGGCCTGGGCGACCGGCGCGCAGGCCCCCAGGGCGGCCTCGATCTCGCCGAGTTCGATGCGGACACCGTGCCGTTTGACCTGGAGGTCGGCGCGACCCTGATAGTCGAGCAGACCGGTTTCGCAGTTCCAGCGCACGATATCGCCGGTGCGGTACAGCCGTCCGCCGGGTGCGAAGGGGTCGGCCACGAACTGGGCGGCAGTGCGCGCGGGATCGCCGAAGTAGCAGCGCGCCAGTTGGACTCCGGAGAGATAGAGCTCTCCGAAGGTGTTGCCGGGGACGGGCCGGAGGCAGGAATCCAGCACGTGCGCACCGGTGTTCCAGCCCGGCGCGCCGATCGGTATCGACTCGGAATCGGCTGTGCTCACTGCATATCCGGTCACCGCGCCCGTCGCTTCGGTGGGCCCGTACAGATTGTGCAGCCGTGCCGGAGTGGCGGCGGCGAACCGGCGAGCCAAGGCTGGCGTGAGGGTTTCACCGATCAGCAGTACCCGGCGCACACAGGCGGGAAAGTGCGGGGCCACAGTGAGCTGGCTGGTCAGCGTGGACGGGACGAATTGCACGGTGGTGACGGAGTGCGTGGCCAGCAGCCGGGACACTTCGGCCGGATCGTTGTCGGCGGCGGGCGGCGCGATGGCCAGGCACGCGCCGGTATGCGAGGGCCACAACAGTTCCCAGATCGCGACGTCGAAGGTGACCGGTGTCTTCTGCAACACGGTGTCGGTCTCGTCGAGACCGAGCAGCGCGGTCATCCAGTGCAGGTGATTCACCACGGCGGCATGGGAGACCGCCACGCCCTTGGGCATCCCGGTCGAGCCGGAGGTGAACATGAGATAGGCGAGATGCTCCGGCCGTGGCGGCACTGTGCTGTCGGCGGTCGGGGTGTACTCGAGATCCTCGATACAGTGGACGGAGACCATCGCCGAGTCGAATCCCGCACTGCGCGTGGTCAATACCAGAAGTGGATCGGCCACGCCGAGGATGCGGTCATGACGTTCGGCCGGGTGCGTGGGGTCCAGCGGCAGGAAGGCGCCACCGGCCCGGAGTATCGCGTACACCGCGACGATGGCCTCGATCGAGCGCGGCATGGCGACACCGATCACGATGTCCGGGCCTACGCCTCGGTCGATCAGCCAGTGGGCGAGACGACGCACACGAGTATCGAGCTCGCGGTAGGTGACCGTCTCGGTAGCGAAGACCAACGCGATGGCGTCCGGCGTTCGCCGCACGGCCCGCTCGAAACCGCTCAACGTGGTTTCGGCCGGGACCAGGTGACGCGTATTTCCGGCCCGGCGGCTCAGTTCACCGCGCTCGATATTCGAGGCCAGGTCGAAGCGTCCGATCGGCACATCCGGTGCGGCGACCAGATCGGTGAAAAAGCGGGCGAAGGTGGCGCGTTCGGCCTCGGGCAGTTCGATCTGCCATTCGTCGGCGTGCTGCGTCGCCGTCGGTATACCGGGCTGCGCGGTGGTGGAGCCGGGCTGCCGCAGTCGCGCGCCGGCCTGGGCGGTGATGCTACGGAAGTCGAGGTAGGGCGTCACCTCGAGCTGGACCGCCGTCACACTCGCACCGACCCGGTGTCCCACGGTCACTTCCACCGCATCCGACCGCCGATGGGCATATGCCGCCAGACCGGCCAGCAGCACCGCGGCCGCGCCCCCGCCGCTGCGCCGGGCCAGCCGTCCCAGTCCGGCGGGCTGCTCGAGCACCGCGCCCGCCTCACGGGTACTCATGAAAACCCTTGCCCGTCTTGCGGCCCAGATGCCCGGCCGCCACCAGTTGTGCCAATGCCTCCGGTATCCGGTAACGCCCGTCGCCGGTGGTCTCCCGCAGCACGACGAGGGTGTCGGCCACGTTGTCCAGGCCGATCAGGTCAGCCGTGCGCAGCGGGCCCATCCGGTGGCCGAGGCACCCTTCGAACAGGTCGTCGATGGTGGCGGCGTCGGTGCCGGTCTCGGTGATCGTGGCTGCCTCGGCGATGCTCAGCATCAGGACCCGGTTGATCACGAAGCCGGGTCCGTCGCCGACGACGATGCCCTTCTTGCCCAGTGCGTCGAGCAGGCCCAGGGTGCGGTTCAGCGTTCCGGGGGAGGTGCGGGCGGTGGTGATGACCTCGACGGTCTCGGTCAACGGCGCCGGATTCATGAAATGCAGGCCGAGGATCTGATCCGGCCGGCCGGTCTCGGCGGCCAGCTCGGCGATGGGGATCGCGGAGGTCCCCGAAGCGAAGATCGCCGACGGGGAACAGTGCCGATCCAGGTCGGCGAAGAGGTGGCGTTTGAGATCGATGCGCTCGGTGACGGATTCGATGACGAAGGTCGCGTCGCGGAGGTGTTCGAGGCGGTCGGTCCAGCGGATGCGCGCGGTGATGTCCGCGATATCGGCGGCTTTCACCCCGCGGCCGAGTAGCACGCTCAGGCGCAGCGCGGACTTCAGCGCACCGCGGGCGCGTTCGGCGGCCACGGTGTCGATTTCGACGACGGTCACCGGCATCCCGGCCTGGGCGAGGCATTGCGCGATGCCCGCGCCCATGACGCCCGCGCCGACGACGCCGACTCGTTGTTCGCGGGTCATGGGTGCACCCCCGTGCGATCGGCGGACATGGGGTCGGCGCTCGCGGTGTCGAACACCGGCTCATCCGGACGAGACAGCGCGGCGGTCAACAGGCGCGACAGGTCGTCGAGCAGGTCTTCGGCGGAGGCGCTGTCGAAAAGTTCGGTCGCGTAATGCAGATGCAGCGCAGGGGGTTCCGGCGTCCAGGAGAGCTCGAGCTCGGCGATGGGTGTGCTCGGCGGCGCTTCCGAAATCGCGCCGTGGTAGCGCACGGGGGAGGACGCGGATTCGACGACGGTGCGGCCGCGGTCGCGCACTGTGCGCCACGTTGCCTCCGCTGGGACCTCGGCGATGGCGTAGCGCTGCTGTCCGGCAGGCGAATCCGGTAGCCGGATCGGTACCCGGTTCCGGCCTGAATACCAGGCGAGCAGGACGGTGTAGGCGTCGAACAGTGCGGCGTCGAATTCCGTCAGATGCCGCGCGACATCGAATCCGATCGGGTGCGTGCGGAGTTCGTGGTGGAATTCGAGTCCGGCCGCACGCGGGCGATCGGTGGGAATCAACAGGGCGGGTTCGCCGGGGGCGACGCCCGCGATCAGCGCGTCGACGGTCGGGGGCGTCGGCGCGACCATGGCCGTGAGGATCTCCAGGAATTCCTCGGCGAACGCGGCGACAGTCTGCCGAGTGAACAGTTCGGTGCTGAACTCCAGGCAGGCACTGATATCGCGCGGAACATCGTCGGTGTATTCGAACGTCACCAGCGTGAGATCGAACTTCGCTGTGCCGGTGGGTAACCCGCCGAACTCGTTGCCCGCCGAATGCTCCAGGTCGAACAGTTCCGCGGCCGCCTCGTCGACACGCTCGGCGCGCGGGGTGACCTGATGGATGTAGAGCACGTCGAACAGCGGGGTGCGGGACAGGTCGCGGTGTTCGACCAAGGCGTGCACGACCCGGTCGAACGGGATCTCCTGGTGCTCCAAGGCGCCGAAGACCTTCGTCCGCACCCGGGACAGCAATTCGGATAGCGTCCGGTCCGCGCCGAAGTCGGTGCGCAACGCCACAGTGCTGTTGAAATAGCCGATGAGGCTTTGGAATTCACGTCGGCCGCGGCCGGTGGTGGGCGTGCCGACGACGATATCGCGCTGGCCGCTGCGCCGTGCCAGCGTCAGATAGAACGCGCTCAGCAGGACGACGAACAGCGACACGGATTCGCCTCGCGCCAGTCCGCGCGCTTCGGTGATCAGATCGGCCGGGATGGTGAACGGATGCAGGTCGCCCACATAGGTTTTGCGCGGCGGACGCGGAAAGTCGGTGGGCAGGGCCAGCAGCGGCGCACCGGCCAGCTCGCCGCGCCAGTAGTCGAGTTCGTGGTCCAGCGCCGAACTGCGCAGCAGTGCGCGATGCCAGGCGGCGTAGTCGCGATACCGGATGGGCAACGGCTCGAGGCGGTGCGGCCGACCCTCCCGCCGGGCCGCATACAGCTCCGGCAACTCGCGCGCCAGAATCACGGGGGTCGCGCCGTCGGTGACCGCGTGATGGCAAACCAACTGCAGGACATGGGCTTCCGGTGCCAGCGTCACGACCAGCACGCGGAGCAGGGGGTCCGCGCCCAGATCGAACGGCGCCTGCGCGGCCTGCTGCACCAGCGCACGCGCGGCGGCCGTGGGGTCGGCTTCCGCCGAGACGTCGACCACCCGGAAATAGCCCTCGAGCCGATCGCGGATGCGCAGCACCGGCCGGCCGTCGACTTCGGCGAGGTTGTAGCGCAGCGGTTCGTGGCGTTCGATCAGGTCATCGAAGGTGCCGCGCAGCGCGGTGAGATCGAGGGGGCCGCGCAGCAGCTGCACAACGGGGTAGTTGTACAGGGTGGTGTCCGGGTCGAACTGGTGGTGGAACCACATCCGCTCCTGACCGGAGGACATGACCGGTTCATCGTGCGCCACGACCGCCGGAATAGGCTCGCGCTGTGGAGGTTTCACCCCCGACGCGGTGAGTAGTTCCGCGAAATCCGCCAGGCGCGGACGTTCGTAGATGTCGAGGAGTTTGGGACGGAACCCGAAGGATTCCTCGATCCGGTCCACCAGTTGCACGGCGATCAGCGAATTGCCGCCCAGGGCGAAGTAGTTCGCGTCCTCGTCCATGTCCGAGTCGGTGCCGAGCAGGTCGGCGAGTGTTCCGCGCAGCCATAGCGCCGGATCGGCGATATCGCGGCGGGGAGTGCTCGCGACGGGCAACGCGCCGAGATGTGCGTTCGGCAGGTCGACCCAGCACCGTTCTTCCCGCATCGGGTGGCCGGGCAGCCGCACCCGGTTCGCTTCCGCAGGCGCGAGGGCGTGCCAGTCCACTTCCAGGCCGTGTTCGTACAGTCGGCCGATGGTCGTGACCGCCGCGTCGGAACCATCGGTCGCCGTGACTATCTCGGCTTCCGGTACCGATTCGGCGATGAGTGCGCCGAGGAGTCCGCCGGGACTCGGTTCGACGAACACCACCGGCCCATCCGCGAGCAGGGCACGCACGGCGGCCAGTAGTCGGTCGGTGTCGACAGTGGGTGCGGCCGCGGCAAGTTCACTCGCGTCGACCGCAGCACGGGAACCCAGTAGATAGCGCGAGACGTAGCGGGAGGAGCCGGCGCTGAGCAGCGCGGCGAATTCGATGCCGCACTCGCGTAGTCGCTCGTGCACCGCGATCTGCCTGGACAGGACGTGCGCGGTCTGGCCGGTCGCTGGAAGTTGTTCGGGCAGTGCGCGGTCCGGCGATGCGCCGGCCGGGACGGCGTCCGGTGACAGCAGCAGCACCACACGGGGCTTGCTCTGCTCCGGGCGCGCGGTGACCGCTGCCTCCGCCAACAACTCGGCGAGTTCGGTGGTGCTCGAGGCGGCTACGGCAACCCGGTAGTCGTAGTGGGTCCGGCCGAGCAGGAGGGTCGCGGCGACCTCGTCGAGGGAGGCGGGGGTTTCGCGCAGGGTCGCCGACAGCTGGAGACAGAGTTCGGTGAGTGCTTGCGGGCTGCGCGCGGAGACGCCGATCAACCGCGCCCGCCCGGACGAGCGTCCGGGCATCGCCGGAGGAGCTTGCGCCACCACGCAATGGGCGACACTGCCGCCCAAACTGAACGAGCTGACACCGGCCACCCGCGGTGCGTCCGCCGACCACGGACGCGCCGCGGTGAGCACCTCGAGGCCCGCGCCGTCGAGATCGAACCCGCCCGTGGCGCGCGTGAAATGCAGCGACGGATACAACTCACCCTCGGACACGCTCAGTACCGCCTTGACCAATCCGGCGGTCGCCGAAGCATGATCGAGATGGCCGATATTCGTCTTCACCGAACCGATCGGCAGCACCCGCCCGGACCTGCCGAACACCGCGCTGATGCCTTCCAGCTCCACCGCGTCACCCAAGCGGGTTCCCGAGCCGTGCGTCTCCAGGTAGCCCGCCATGCGGGGATCCAGATCGGCTTTGGCCCAAGCCTTTTCGATCACCGCGGCCTGTCCGGTGGCGCTGGGCGTACTGATCGTCGCGGCCGCCGCCCCGTTGTGCCTGGTGGCGCTGCCGCGGATCACCGCGTAGATCGGTGCTCGATCGGCCTGCGCCCGCTCGACGGTGGTCAACAGCAGCACCGCCCCGCCCTCACCGTTCACCGTGCCGTCGGCTTCGGCGTCGAACGCGCGGCACACCCCGCTGGGTGACATGATCTCGCTGAATCCGCCACCGCCCCACGACGGTGTCCCGTGCACTCGCACCGCCACACCCCCGGCGAGGGCGTAATCCGCGTCGCCGCAAGCCAATTCACTACATGCCTGGTGCACGGCGACCAGCGCGCTGTTGCAGCCGCTGTCCACACCGAAACATGCCCCGGTCAGCCCGAACCGGTGCGCGATCCGCGCCGGCCCGGCGAACGCGGCATTCCCGAGCAGACTCAACGGTCCGGGATCCACCGCCACCGAGTGATAGCTCGACTGCGCCGCACTCAAAGCCACCGCCGTGACCGCGCGGGCCAGCCACGCCGTCGTATACCCGGCATCCTCGATCGCCCGATGCGCCAGCACCAGCGCCAGCCGCTGCTGCGGATCCAGCACCGCGGCCTCCCGCCGCGACAACTCGAAGAACCGATAGTCGAACTGCTCGATATCGTTGAGGTGCCCCATCGGCAAATACGTCACCGATGGATCCAGTCCGGTCGCCGCGATCCGGCCGGGCGGCATCGGCCCTACCGAATCGCGTCCGGCCGCGAGGTTGCGCCGGAACTCGGCCAGGTCGGCCGCATGTGGGAATCGTGCCCCGATGCCGACGACGGCGATATCGGCCGGACGGGCGGTATGACGGTCAGACAAGCCTTGCTCCTGCGTACTGATAGCTCGAAGGCGAGTGGTGGTCGGCCGCTGAGGTCGACATCCTGCGGGTCGAGACGGTTGATACCGCGCTCACAGCTCGTAGGCCATGGTCGGTGTGGTGTCGGGCTTCGCGCCTTCGTCGGGAATGGCTGCCGCCAAGGCGGTCTCCAGCGCCTCGACGTGCGCACCGATGGTGCGCAGATCGAAGAGCTGACCGACCCGGATGGCGCCTGGCCAGCGCTGTTCCATCAGCAGGTGCAGATAGACGACGCGGTGGGAGTTGCCGCCTACCTCGAAGAACGAATCATCCAGGTCGAAGTCGTCGTGTTCGAGGGCGGCGGACCACAGTTCGGCGAGCTCGAGTTCGCGTTCGGTCCAGCCACGGCGCGACGGCCCCGGCAGGGCGGGGCCCGTGGCGGCGGTACGCAACGCGGATTCGTCGAGTTTGCCCGCGTCCGCGATCGGGATGGTGTCGAGCCGGACGAAACGGCTCGGCACCTCCATCGGTTGCAGATGTTCGGCGCAGTACCGGGCCAGGACGCGGCGCTCCGGCGGTGCCGCCGGATCGGCGGGCACGATATAGGCCACCAATTCCGGTACCGCGTCGCGGTTTTCGACCACCAGGGTGACGGCGTGCGCGACACCCGGGTGGCTCTCCAATACCGCTTCCACCGCGTGCCGCTCCACTCGGGCACCGCGCACCTGCACCTGCCCGTCCCGTCGTCCGAGGAATTCGATCGCGCCGGATTCGTTGTGCCGGGCCAGATCTCCGGTGCGGTACATCCGCGCACCGGGATCGGCGGCGTAGGGGTCGGCGACGAACGTGGTCGCGGTCACTCCCGCACGACTCGCGTAGCCGAGGGTGATCTGGTCACCGCCGAGGTACAACTCACCGGTCTCGCCGCCGGGCACCGGCAGCAGATCCGGTCCGAGCACCGCCGCCGAATTCCCCGGCATCGCGGTACCGATCGGGATGATCGCCGGACTCGCCCCGGCCTCGACGGTGTGCTGGACGCACGTGACGGTCGCCTCGGTCGGGCCGTATTCGTTGAGCAACAGCGTGTCCGGGAGCAGCCGATGATGCTTATCGGCCAGCGCGGTCGGCACTTGCTCACCCGCCAGCGCGACCACCCGCGGTGCGCTTTCGACCAGCGAATCGAGCAGGAGCCGGTAGTAGGACGGCGTCGCGATCAGATGACTGACACCGGCGCGACGCGCGAGCGCACCGACCGCCGACGCATCGGGCAGTTCCCGATGCGTCGGCACAACCACCGTGCCGCCGACCGTAAATGCCCACGGCACGAACAACAGTGACGCGTCGGCGGTGAGCGGACACGTCGACAACGTCACCAACTCGCCATCGCTGTAGGGATACTCGCGCCCCGCGATCATCGCCGACAGATTCGCCCGGCTCACCACAACTGCCTTGGGGACACCTGTGGACCCCGACGTGGTGATCACATACGCGGGTGCGTTCGCCGGAGGCGGCAGCGGACCCGGCACCGACGGCTCCCCGAGCGGCAACAGGGCGAGCGGTCGCGGCGATGCACCGAACACTGCCGCCACGTTTCCCGTCCAGCCAGTCGCCGGTGCTGCTGCTTCAGATTTCTGGCGAGCTGCGGAGGTCGTGTCGGTGGGATCGAAAATGACCGCAGTGCAATCGATTTGGGCGAGCAGCGCCTGGATCTGAGTGGGAGAACGCTCAGGTTCGATCAGGCACCAGGCCGCGCCGGCGCGCAGGGCGGCCAGCATGGCGATCATGGAGTCGGCGTTCTGGCGGAGGTAACACAGCACTACATCGCCTGGCCGGACTCCCGCCCCGACCAGACGGCCCGCGAGTTGCGCTGTGCGGGTATTCAGTTCGCGGTAGGTGAAGTGGTGGTCGCCGGAGATCAGGGCGGTCCGGTCGGGGACTCGCGCGGCCTGGCGCAGCAGTCCGGTGACGAGGTCGCCCGGCGGTACGGGGGCGTCGGGCGCGCGCAGGAGTACATGGCTGATGTTGGGCACGGCGGTGCTGCCGTCGTGCGCGAGCAGTACTCGCTCGCGGTGCTGCTCGAGCACCGCGAATCCGGCGAAACGCAGCGTCACCAGCATCACCCGATTCACCGGCGTCGGAACGAATTCCGCGACGGCGCGCCGCCCGTGCGCCGCGGCACGGTCGATCAGATGCGCCAGCAACGCGCCGCCGACGCCGCGCGACATCACCCGGCAGGACATGAGCAACAGCAGCAGCGCCGAATCGGTGCCGCGAAACTCGCTGACCGCCAAGCCGATCGCGCCGTACTCACCGAACCGGTCGCGCAGCGACGCGATCAGCACCTCGTGCGTCGATGACCTGCTCAGCTCCCGCAGCTCGTCGATGTCGAAGGTCCGTCCGGTCGTGTTCAGCTGATTGGTGCGGACCGTGAGTTCGTGTGCCCGCGCCAGATCCGCTTCGCCCGCGCGGCGGACGGTCATGACCAGGCCGAGGCCCGCCAGGAATTCGGCATCCGTTCCCTCGAACACCGCCGCTCGATCACGCCGAATCTGTTCGGCGCGATAGCGTTTCCGGCGATCACGGGCGTCGGCGGTGATCACCTCCGGGGTGAACTCGGGTAGCTCCGGCAGCCCCGCCAGGTCGGCGGCGGCGTAGCAGCGGACCTGGGGGAGTGCGGCGGCGACCTCGGCGCGTTCCACCGGGTCGTTGTCCACGAAGGCGATGGCGTCCAGGCCGATATTGAGGTGTTCCGCGATCCGGCGCACCGCGGCGGACTTCGCGCCCCAACCGATCTGCAGCGAACAGAACATCTCCGAGAGCCCGTGCGCGTCGAGATGTGCTGTGGCGAGCGCGGGTTCGCCGCGGCTCGCGACCGCGTGCACGATGCCCCGTTCGTCGAGCGCGCGCAGCACCCGCCAGGCTCGCGGGTGCGGTGCGGTGGCGTCGTGCTCGAGCACCACACCGTCCCATAGGGTGTCGTCGAGATCCCAGACCAGGCATTTCACGACGGAGGTCATAGTTCGATCCCTTCGTATTCCCGGTCCGGGAGCCGCCGCAACAGTGTGGAACTCCAAGCCGCGACGGGACTGCTGTTGAGCAGCAAGGTGTAGTCGCCGGGCGCACGATGCGGGGCGGCCGCTTCCAGGTTGACCAGCACGTCCAGCGATCCGAGATGCCCGTATGCGGCGAGGTTGCGGCGGCAGGCCTGGTCGACACGGGTTTCCAGCGCTTCCTCCCAGAACGAGAACGCCCCCGCGGACAAATTCTGCATCAGTACCGGGCCCAGGTCCGGAAGCCGTAAACCATTGCGGCGCAACAGTTCTTCGTTCATCGCGGCCAGGCGTTTGCGACTTTCCACCGCGAGCCGGAAGCTGTAGGTCGCCTCGTCGGCGCACTCCTCCCGCCAATCCCGTTGCGGCAGATTGCGATAGTCGATCCGAAACAGGTCGGAGTATTTGCCGTCACTGCGCACCAGGTGGTCGACCAGCTGGTAGCGCCCGGTTTTGCCGGTAGTGAGCAGCACCGCCCCGGCCCCGTCACCCAGCAGCGTCATGGGAGCGCGATACCGGAACCGGGTCGGCGCGGTGGCCGCCGCCACGATCAGCACGTTGCCGCAGTGCGGGTCGCCGCGCAGCAGCCCGGCGGCCAGGGTGAACGCGGCCGAAATGGAGGCACAGCCGAGCTCGCCGACGCCGGCGACGAACGCTCGGTCCGCCCCGAGCCGATGTTGTAACCGGGTGGCCTCGGAGGCCATCAGGTATCGCGGCGCGCGCCCGCCTACGAGCAGCAGAGCATCGAGGCGGTCCGGGCTGAGTCCCGCGCGTTCCAGCGCTCGCGCCGCGGCGGCGGCCGCCAGATCGTGGTCACCATCCGCCGCGGCGCAGCGCACCGTATCGATGCCCAATGCCAATGCGTGCGCGCGCTTTCCGGCGGACAGCTCCGCCATTTCCGCGAGTTCGGCTACCGCGACGGCGGTGTCGGGGAAGACCGACGAGACCGGTCCGAGCGTGATCACCGGGTCACCGCGCGGGCCGTCGCCGGACGCGTGGTCCGGAGCACGAACTCACCGATGTCCTGTTCGGCCACTTCGCGTGCGCCCTCGATGATCTGCATGATCTTCGCGTCCCGGAAGAACCGCCCGGCCCGGCTGTCCGGCGCACAACCGGCGGCCCCGAGGATCTGGACCGCGCGTTCGCTCACCGATGCGGCGGCCGCCGCGGCGGCGTATTTCGCGGCGATGGTGCCCAGCAGCGCACCGGGCTCGCGGGCGACCCGCTGCTCGGCGGCGCGCACGCACAGTGCCCGCGCGCTCTCGATCTCCACCCAGCTGCGCCCGAGCATCGCCCGCACGGCTTGATGATCACCCAACCGGGACGCACCCTGCGTCCGGTCGCGCGCATGCCCGGCGGCATCGGCCAGGCAAGCCCGCGCCATCCCCGCGCATCCCCAGGCGATCGTGTATCGACCGTGGTCCAGCGCCGTTCCGAGAACGTGGGAAACCCCGAAACCCGGTCGTGCCAGCACATTCCCGGCCGGCACGCGCGCCGCGTCGAAACGCACGTGCGCGATCCGCGCCCCGCGCATGCCGAGCTGATCGGTCACCGGTTCCACGGTCACTCCCGGCTGATCGGTCGGCACGAGCGCGGCCACGGGCCCGCTCTCGGACTGCCCCGCGACCAGCAGGACATCGGCCTGCGCGCCGAAGGTCACCCACAACTTGTGCCCCGTCAGCGACAACTCCGTCGAGCCGGTGAACCGCGCCCGCATCCCGGACAGGTCGCTCCCGGCGTCCGCCTCGGTCGCCGCGAGCCCGGCCAGCAGCGCACCGGAAGTCAAGGCGGGCAACCACTGTGCCCGCTGGTCCGCGGTACCCCAGCGATCCAGGGTGGCGGCGACCATCCCCTGCACGGTGAACAGCGATCGCAACGAGGTGCACACCGAACCCAATTCGCTTGCGACGAGCCCGATCTCGTGGGCATCCGCGCCCTGCCCGCCGTACTGCTCGGGGCGGTCCATCCCCAGCAATCCGGCGCGGGCCATGGTCGGAGCGGCGGTCCGGGGCAGCCCGGACCGGTCCCACTCGGCGGCCGCTCCGGCGGCGTCGGCGAGCAGCGTTTCCAGGTCGCTCACCCGGCGGCGCCCGTGCCCACGGCCGCCGCGCACTTACGGGTGACGAACGCGGCGGCGCGATGCACGGTCCGGAAGTTGTCCAGGTCGAGGTCGTCGATCTCCACCTCGAAGGCGAAGGTGCGCTCCAGGTACGCGACCAGCTCCAAGGCCCGCAGCGAATTCACCAGGCCCATCGCGAAATAGTCGTCGTCCGGGCCGAATTCGGCTCCGGTGATCACACTGAAATCCCGCAGCAACTGCTGCACCAGCTCCGGACGTTGTATCCCCGCGTCGCTCACCTATGGGAGGCTACCGCGCGACGAGCGCGCGCGAATGCCCCCAATTCGACTGCCTCCGCGCGCGTTTCAGACCAGGAACGGGGCGAGCTGTGGTACGGCTTCGACCGGGTGCTTGGCCGGAAGGTTCACGCCGATCTCCTGGTACACCCAGCCCTGCTCGGTGCGGATCAGCTTGCCGAGCACGAAACCCGTAGCGCCCCGACCACCGTCGAGCTCGTAGCGCGCGAATTCGACGTCCGCCATGGCGTCCACCATCCGGCAGAACGCGTTGTCGATCTGCCCGAACGGCTGCCCCGAATACGAGGTGACGATGAAGAAGATCGTCGTCAGATGGTCCGGCAGTCGCGTCAGATCGACGGTGATGACCTCGAGGTCGCCCTCGCCCTCGCCGGTGGTGTTGTCGCCCAGCAGGCGCACCGAGCCATCCTGCGACATCAGCTGCTCGTGATAGACCACATCGGCGATGTTCTCCCCGGAGAACATGAGCGCCGCCGCGTTCAGATCGATATCGGGGCGGCCCCCTTCGAGCCAACGCCCCTGGGCCGGGTCCCAACCCAGCGCCATGGTGACGAACGCGAGTCCCTGGCTGGCTTCCGCTGTGGACACTTGCGGCACCTCTCCTAGATCGGGACGGCGCAACCGAGCTCACGCCGTCTCCTTCACCCTAGGTGCTATCCAGTTCGCGCACCCGCAAACGGCCGTGTGCACCTGGGCAAATAGAAACGCCGGGTGCGAAGCCCGCTCCGATTCAAGAGCGAATTCGCACCCGGCGTACGGGCATCAGCTACCGGCTAGCCGGTCGGCTCGAAGGCCTCGGCGATGATCTCCGCCTGCTCCACCGCGTGCACCTTCGACGAACCCGAAGACGGGGCCGACATGGCGCGTCGCGAGATGCGGCGCAGCTTGCCCAGACGGTCGGGCAGGATCTCCGGCAGGTTCAAACCGAAGAACGGCCAGGCGCCCTGGTTGGCCGGCTCCTCCTGCACCCACGCGATATCGGTCGCGTTCGGGTACCCGTCGAGCGCCTCGTTGAGCCGGAACTTGGGCAGCGGGTAAAGCTGCTCGATCCGCACGATGGCGACATCGTCGCGCTTCTGCTTGGCCTTCTCCGCGGCCAGCTCGTAATAGAGCTTGCCGGAGGTCATCAGTACCCGCTTCACCTTGCCGCGGTCACCGATGCCCTGCTCGTAGGTCGGCTCGTCGAACACCGAACGGAACTTCGACTCGGTGAAGTCCTTCAGATCCGAGACCACGGCCTTGTTGCGCAGCATCGACTTCGGGGTGAAGACGATCAGCGGGCGGCGGATGCCGTCCAGCGAGTGCCGGCGCAGCAGGTGGAAGTAGTTCGCCGGGGTGGACGGCACGGCGACCGTCATCGAGCCCTCGGCGCACAGCTGCAGGAAGCGCTCGATCCGGCCGGAAGTGTGGTCCGGACCCTGACCCTCGTGCCCGTGCGGCAGCAGCAGCACGACCTCCGACAGCTGACCCCACTTGGCCTCACCGGAGGAGATGAACTCGTCGATGATGGACTGCGCGCCGTTGACGAAGTCACCGAACTGCGCTTCCCACAACACGAGTGCGTCCGGGTTGCCCAGCGAGTAGCCGTACTCGAAACCGACCGCGGCGTATTCGCTCAGCGCCGAATCGTGCACCGCGAACCAGCCCGGGTTCTCGCTGCCGATGTTGTGCAGCGGGGTGTACTCCTCGGCGGTCTTGCGGTCGATGAGCACCGCGTGCCGCTGGGTGAAGGTGCCGCGGCGCGAATCCTGACCGGTCAGGCGCACGGCGATGCCCTGATCGATCAGCGTGCCGAAGGCCAGCAACTCGGCGAACGCCCAGTCGACCTTGCCCTCGTAGGCCATCTCGCGGCGCTTCTCCAGCACCGGCTTGACGCGCGGATGCACGCTGAAGCCGTCCGGGACGTTGAGGAAGGCGTCGCCGATGCGCTGCAGCACCGACTTGTCCACCGCGGTCTGGACGGTGGTGGGCACCTGCTGGTCGTCCTCCACCGATTCCGAGGGCCCCGGCGGGTATTTCTCCAGTTCACGGACCTCGTTGAAGACCCGCTCCAGCTGGCCCTGGTAGTCGCGCAGCGCGTCCTCGGCCTCCTTCATGGAGATGTCGCCACGGCCGATCAGCGATTCGGTGTAAGCCTTGCGGACCGAGCGCTTGGTGTCGATGACGTCGTACATGTACGGCTGCGTCATCGACGGATCGTCGCCCTCGTTGTGGCCACGACGGCGGTAGCAGATCATGTCGATGACGACATCCTTGCGGAACTTCTGCCGGAAGTCGACCGCGATCCGGGCCACCCAGTCGCAGGCCTCCGGATCGTCACCGTTGACGTGGAAGATCGGCGAACCGATGAACTTCGCGATGTCGGTGGAGTATTCGGTGGAGCGGCTGTTCTCCGGCGCGGTGGTGAAACCGATCTGGTTGTTCACCACGATGTGGATGGTGCCGCCGGTGCGGTAACCGCGCAGACCCGACAGGTTCAGCGTCTCCGCGACCACACCCTGACCCGCGAACGCGGCGTCACCGTGCAGCATCAGCGGCACGACGGAGAAGCCCTCCGGGCCGTCGCCCTTGTCCAGCAGGTCCTGCTTGGCGCGGGCCAGACCCTCGAGCACCGGGTCGACCGCTTCCAGATGCGACGGGTTCGCGGTCAGCGAGACCTCGATCTCGTTGTCGCCGAACATCTGCAGGTAGGTGCCGCGCGCGCCCAGGTGGTACTTCACGTCGCCGGAGCCGTGCGTGGCGGCCGGGTTCATGTTGCCCTCGAACTCGGTGAAGATCTTCGAGTAGGGCTTGCCGACGATGTTGGCCAGCACGTTCAGGCGGCCGCGGTGCGGCATGCCGATGATGACCTCGTCGAGGTTGTACTCGGCGCACTGGTCGATGACCGCGTCCATCATCGGGATGACGGTCTCGGCGCCTTCCAGCGAGAAGCGCTTCTGGCCGACGTACTTGGTCTGCAGGAAGGTCTCGAAGGCCTCCGCCGCGTTCAACCGGTTCAGGATGTACTTCTGCTGCGCGACAGTCGCTTTGACGTGCTTCTGCTCGACCCGCTCCTGGATCCACTGGCGCTGCTCGGGATCGAGGATGTGGGTGTACTCCACGCCGATATGGCGGCAGTAGGCATCACGCAGGATGGACAGCACGTCGCGCAGCTTCATGCGCTCCTGGCCGTGGAAGCCCGCGACGTTGAATTCGCGGTCCAGATCCCACAGGGTCAGGCCGTGCTGGGTGACATCGAGATCCGGGTGGCTGCGGAACTTGTCCTTGACCAGGCGCAGCGGATCGGTGTCGGCCATCAGGTGACCGCGGTCGCGGTAGGCCTGGATCAGCTCCATGACGCGCGAGCTCTTGTCGACGCCGCGCTCGCGAATGTCCTTGCGCCAGCGCACCGGCTCATACGGCACGCCCAGACCATGGAAGATCTCGTCGTAGAAATCGTCGGAGATCAGCAGGGTGTGGATGGTGCGCAGGAAATCACCGGACTCCGCGCCCTGGATGATGCGGTGGTCGTAGGTGGAGGTGAGCGTCATCAGCTTGCCGACACCGATGTCGGCGATGCGCTCGTCGCTCATGCCCTGGAACTCGGCCGGGTACTCCATCGCGCCGGCGCCGATGATCGCGCCCTGGCCCGGCATGAGGCGGGGCACGGAGTGCACGGTGCCGATGGTGCCCGGGTTGGTCAGCGAGATGGTGACGCCGGTGAAATCCTCGGTGGTGAGCTTGCCCTCGCGGGCGCGCCGCACGATGTCCTCGTAGGCGCTGTGGAACTGCCCGAAGGTCATCGTCTCGGTGTTCTTGATGGCGGCGACGACGAGCGAACGGTTGCCGTCCTTGCCCGCCAGGTCGATGGCCAGACCGAGGTTGGTGTGCGCGGGGGTGACGGAGTTCGGCTTGCCGTCGATCTCGGCGAAGTGCCGGTTCATGTTCGGGAACTTCTTGACCGCCTGCACGATGGCGTAGCCGAGCAGGTGGGTGAAGGAGATCTTGCCGCCGCGGGTCCGGGCCAGGTGATTGTTGATGACGAGGCGATTGTCGATCATCAGCTTGGCCGGGATGGCCCGCACGCTGGTCGCGGTGGGGATCATCAGCGAGGCGTTCATGTTCTTGGCGACTGCGGCGGCGGCGCCACGCAGCACCTTCGCCTCGTCCTTGGCCTCGGCGACGGGAGCGCCGGAGGTGGGCGCGGCGTTGGAGACCGGCGCGGGCGTGGTCTGCGGCTTGCGCGCGGCCGGAGCCGGAGCGGGCGCGGCGGCCTTGGGTCGCGCGGCCGGCTCGGGTTGCGGGGCCGGCTTCGGCTCGGCGGGTTTCGCGGCCGCGGCGGGCTTGGCCGGTTCCGGCTTCGGCTGCGCGGGCGCGGCCTTCGGTGCGGGAGCCGGGGTGGACTCCTGCTCGGCGGTCTGGCCGTCAGCGGTCGCCTCAGGGGTGTAGTCGGCGAGGAACTCGTGCCAACTCTCGTCGACCGAGGATGGATCCTGTTTGTACTTCTGGTACATCTCGTCGACTAGCCACTGGTTCTGGCCGAACTGGGAAGTTGAGCTGCTCACAGCAGGTGTTCGCCTCATTTCGTTCTTCGCGCTGCGACGTTTGTGACGTGCCCGGCACGGGGATCGGCGGATGTGCTCCGATGCGCCCTATCCGAGGATATGCCCAGCCGCAGATCGGCGGTGCTACCCACCACCGGACAGACCCGAACTCGTGTGTCGAACTCGTCTGATACCGACTTTATGCCTCCCCGTTATCGCCGCGCCGCCCAGCGCCACCTTTACGCACCGGTCAACATCGCGACCTGGGCCGGGATGCCTGATATTTGCCACATCTTGATAAAGCTGGCGGCCCCGGAGCAGGCCAGGTGAGCACGCGGACTCAGAATTCGCGGCTGCGCACGGCCCACCAACCGCCGCCCGCGACGCCGGCCGTCCACAGCAGGAGCACGATCATCGCGGCGGGAGTCGGAGCCAGGAAATCGCTGTCCGGGAACGATCCGGCGGCGACGGCCGCGATCGTCGCGGACCCGGGCAACAGGGTGACCAAGCCCTCGAGACCCAGCACGCCGGCCACCAGCCAGACGAACGGTTCGGCGAGCAGCAGCCAGCCCAGCACGATCGCGATGGCCACGGTCGGCTTGCGCAGGATCAACGCCAGCCCCGCGCCGAGCAGCGACCAGCACACGACGGCGAGCAGACCGCCCCCGAGCACCGTGACCAGCCGCAGCCCGAATTCGGTCTTGCCCCGGCCGAACCCGAACAGGGCGGCCGTGCCGACCAGTTCCACCGCGACCGCCGCCGCCAGTGCGAAGGCCCCGATGACCAGGTATTTCGCCGCGACCAGACGGTCCCGGTCCAGCGTGAACAGCGCCGTCACCGGCATGGTCTGATAGCGGTATTCGGATCCGGCCGCCGTGGCGCCGAAGTAGGCGGCGCCCAGGATGGCGGCGACGATCCCGACATACAGCCCGACCGACGCGCCACCGGTGACCGGATTCGCCTTGGGGTTCGCGGGCCCGGCCATCAGCGCGGTGACGGTACTCGCTACCAGGGCCACGGCGGGCAGCAACAGCGCGAGCATCAGGTTCGGGCGCAGCGTGGTGGCCTTGCGGACCTCGGAGTTCAGCGGCGGCAGGAGCTCGGCGGGCAGGACGGTGATCATCGTGGAATCCCGTGGGGCTGAGGATGGGCCGGCATGCCGCCGGGCGGCGGCTGCACCCGGTTCGGCGCGGGCACATACATGGTGGCGGACGCGGGCCGGACCGGTCTGGTCAGCGAGGCGAGCACCCGGTCGGGGTGGATCAGGTCGGCGGTGATGCCGTCGATGCGCACCTTCGCCGCCTGCGCCGCGTCCCGGATCTGGGCTTCGGTCGCCTCGGCCACCGCGAGTTTGCCGTCCGGGCGCATCACCGCGTCGGTGTACCCGCGGGCGGCCAGCACGGTGGCCAGCGCTACCGGGGTCGAGGCCGTCACCACGAGCCGATCCGGATGACTGCGGCGCAATTTGGCGGGCGTGCCCTGGTAGACGATCGCGCCCTCGTTCAGCACGATGACGTTGTCGGCCATCGGCACCACCGCCGCCAGGCCGCGGCTGGACAGCAGCGCGGTGCCGCCGCGCTTGGTGTGCCGTTTCAGGAAGTCCTGCAACCAACCACGTTCGGCGGGGTCGAGCCCCTCGATCGGGTCGTCGAGGATCAGCAGCGGCGGGTCGGCGAGCAAGGCCGCGGCCAGCGCCAGCCGGGTCTGCTGGCCGGGGCTCAGCATGCCCGCCCGGATCGGCGCGAAATCGGTGAGGCCGACGATGTCGAGCACCTCGTCGGCGCGCTCGTCGGAGACCCCGGCGGCCGCCGCGTACACCCGCAGGTGATCGCGGGCCGAGCGCGCCGGGTGCAGTCCGCGCGGGACGACCACGCCGCCGACCGGTGACCCGCCGCCCAGTCCGGCCGCCATGCCGGGCCGGCCCACCGAAGCGGTGCCGGAGGTCGGGGGGAGCAGGCCCAGCAGGATGCGCAGAATCGTCGACTTGCCCGCGCGGGCGGGACCGACCAGCGCCGTGGTGGTCCCGGCATCGACGGTGAAACTGACGTTCTCGACCGCGGCGAGTTCGCCCACCGCGCCCGGAGCGAAACGCTTGCTCAGCCCGCGCACAGCGAAAGCGGGTGTGGTTGTTGTCATTCCGGCTTGGCGTTGGTCTTGCGCGCGTCCAGCGCGGTGAGCGGATCGGCGTCGACGATCATGTGCCGGTCCGGCGGCCAGGTGACCGGCGCCGCGCCGAAGGCCTGGTGCGCGTTCTTGATGGTGGTCTTGCCCAGGGTGCGGTTGCCGAAGCCGCCGATGGCCGCGCCGATGCCCATGGGCAGGATCTTGCCCGCCATCAGCGCCATCCGCTTGGTCAGGAATCGGATGATGAAACGCTTCATCAGCGAGTCGTTCATGGCGGAGAGGCCCGGCACCTTGTTGGCCAGCAGCGTGCCCCAGTTCTTGGCCGAATGCCCGACCGTGCGTTCCACGATGTCCATGCCCTCGCCGCCGAGGACCACCGCGAGCACCAGCGCGCGGCGCTGCTCCTTGGCCTCGGGCGCGACGCCGTGCACCGCGGCGACGGCGAGAGCGAAGAGTGCGGAGGCTTCCAGGAAGAAGGCGGTTTCCGCGGTGATGGTCGCCATCGACGCGATGGTGCCGACGCCGGGCACCGCCGCGGTCGCGCCGGCCGCGGTGCCGCTGCCGGTGACGGCGAGCAGATACTGCCGCTCCAGGCGCGCGATGACCTGCGCGGGCGTCTCGTCGGGGTGCGCGCGCCGGATGCGGTCGACGTATTTGGCCACCGCGGGCGCCTGCAGCTTCGACCCGTTCTCGAGTAGGGACACCACGGTCTTCTCGAACGCGCCATGCCTCATGGCAACACCCCTCAGTCAATTGTTCCGGTCACTTCGCAGGGCTCCGCTTCGGGCGCCCAGTCGCAGACCAGCCGCTGGCAGAACTCTATGGCACCGGCACGGTGCCGGCCCAACACGACAACGAACCGCGATGTTCCTGCGGTTCCCCGTGCGGGGTCGGTATACCCGTCTCGACGCGGCTTATCGCTGAGCGATCTCGGGGACTTGTTCCGACCGCGGCGGCGGCGGTGGCGGCGCACCGTCACCGAACGGCCTGCCGCCCAGTGCTTCCCGGCCGTGCGGGGACAACCAGTTCGACAGGTCCGGGCCTTTCGGCACCACCCGGGTGGGATTGATGTCGGTGTGCACCACGTAGTAGTGCGTCTTGATCTGACCGAAATCGATGGTGTCGCCGAAACCGGGCGTCTGGAACAGATCCCGGGCGTAGGCCCACAGCACCGGCATTTCGGTGAGCTTGCTCCGATTGGTCTTGAAATGGCCGTGATAGACCGGATCGAAACGCACCAGCGTGGTGAACAGTCGCACGTCGGCTTCGGTGATGGTGTCCCCGACCAGGAAGCGCTGATTCGCCAGCCGCTCCGAGAGCCAGTCCAGCCGGGCGAAGAGCCGGTCGTAGGCGGCCTCGTAGGCGGTCTGATCGCCTGCGAAACCGCACCGGTAGACGCCGTTGTTGACGTCCTTGAACACCACGAGATTCACTTCGTCGATCTCCGCGCGCAGCTGCTCCGGATACAGCTGGGGCGCGCCCGCGCGGTGGTACGCGGTCCACTCGGTGGAGAAATCCAAGGTCATCTGGGCGTAGTCGTTGGTGACGACCTGGCCGGTCGGCACGTCCACCAGGGCGGGCACGGTGATGCCGCGCGGATAGTCCGGGAACCGGGCCAGGTAGGCGTCGCGCAGCCGGGGGATGCGGAGCACCGGGTCGACGCCGCCCGGGTCGAGATCGAAGGTCCAGCTCAGCTTGTCGTGGGTGGGGCCGCAAAGGCCAAGGGAGAGCACGTCTTCCAGGCCGAGCAGGCGGCGCACGATCAGGGTGCGGTTGGCCCACGGGCAGGCCCGCGCCGCGACCAGGCGATACCGGCCCGGTGTCACCGGGTACCCGTCCCGGCCGTCCGCGGTGACGCGGGTGGTGATGTAGTTCGTATCCCGTTTGAACTCGCCGGGCTCGACATAGGAACCGCTGTCGGAAGCTGTCTCGGTCACCCGGCCATCCTCGCAGACGCAGGCTCTAGTCTGGCCGAATGAGTGATTTGAAGGCCACCCGCCTGGAACGCGAAACCACCGACGGCGGGGCGGAGATCGCCGTGCTCACCCTGGCCAATCCGCCGCTGAACCTGTTCGACCAGGCCATGTTGGACGCGCTGGTCGCCGACCTGGCGGAGCTGACCGCCCGGCCGCCGCGCGCGGTGCTGATCCGCGCCGAGGGCAAACTCGTTTCCGGCGGCGTGGACGTGCACGTCTTCGACGGGCTGAGCGTCGAGCAGGGCGCCGAGCTGTGGCGCGAACTCTTCGCCCAGATCATCCATCCGCTGGAGGCGCTGCCGTGCCCGGTGGTGTTCGCCGCGCACGGGCTCACGCTGACCGCCGCCTTCGAGATGGCTCTGGCGTGCGACATCATCCTCGCCGCGCCGAAGGCGAAGTTCGGGCTGGTGGAGACAGTGGTCGGCCTGACTCCGTCGATGGGCGGCCCGCAGCGGCTGGCCGAACGCGCCGGTTCCGGCCGGGCCCGCGAGTTCGTCATGACCGGTGACCTGTACGACGCCGCGACCATGGCGGATTGGGGCGTGGTCAACGCCGTGCACGACGATGTCGACACCGCGGCACGGCAACTGGCGCACCGGCTGGCCCAGGGCCCGACCAAGGCGCACGCGGCCACCAAGGAAATCATCGGCGCGTGGCGTTCCGGCGGTGTGGCACACGCGGATTCGGTGACACCTGAGGTCTCGGGCGCTTTGTTCGCGACCGAGGACCTGAAGGGCGCGGTGCGCAGCTTCCTCGAAGTCGGGCCGGGCAAGGCGACTTACACCGGTCGGTGACCAAATGCCCCCCGCGGTTGTGATCGGCATCATATAGTCGCCTCGGGGATGGCGGCCGGCGGCAGTCGGCCGGGCGGGTAGGACGTGCCTGCTGAACCGAGGCACCGCGGAGGACGAAATGTCGCAGCAGTTGTTGATCGAGTACCCACTGAAACCGCCTGCCGCCAGTGCGAATCCGTTGGCGCGCGGCGCCGACGGCGTCCTGCGCTACGGGAACCTCACGCCCGCCCTCACCGAATTGCTCGACCTGCAAGTCCACGCCTTCGCCACTCGGGAGGCCGTGGTCGAGATCGGCGGCCCCCGCCTCACCTATCGGGAGCTGTGGCATTCGGCCTCCCGGGTGGCGGGCGGTTTGCAGGAGCACGGCATCGGCTACGGCGACCGGGTCGCGATCCACCTGCCCGCCGGTGTGCGCTGGGTGCAGGCGTTCCTGGGCGCGCTGCTCAGCGGCGCGGTTCCGGTGCTGGTCCCGGACGGCCTGCCGGCGGCCGCGGTGCAGCGCGTCATCGACGACAGTTGCGCGGATTTCGTGCTCGGCGGCGAGTTGCCCGATGCCGCCGCGTTCATCGACGACGGTGCGGCGCTCGGCGATCTGGCGCTGCTCTGCTACACCTCCGGCACCGCCCACCCGCGGGGCGTGGAACTGACCAACGAAAACTTGCTCTCCGCGATCCGTTCGGTGGTCGGCGCGCTGGACCTGCCCACCGACGGCCTGCGCAACCTGGTGTTGCTACCGCTCGCGCATGCCAGCGGCTGCGTCGATCAGCTGCTGCCCACCTTCGCCGTCGGCGGCACCGTGGTGCTGGTTCCCGATACCGCCCGGCTCGCGGAATCGGTGGCGGCGGAGCGGATCGACATGGTCTCGGCTACCCCGCGCATCTTCGCGCGGTTGCTGCCGGAACTGGCGCGCCGACCCGAGGATCTGCGCACCGGGGGCGTTTCCCGGATCTGCAACGCGGGCCACCGCGCCGAGCGCGCGGCCGCCGCACCCGGCGACCTGGCCGACGCCCTGCGCGAGATGTTCCCCGCCGCCCGGCAGTGGTCGGTCTGGGGCGCCACCGAAACCAGCGGCATCGGCCTTGCAGTCGATTCCGAAGCCGCCGCCGATCCCGGCAGTGTGCTCGGATTCCCGTTCGGCGGAACCGAATTGGCTTTGTACGGCCCGCGCGCGGGCAGCGGCCACGGCGAATTGCTGTGCCGCGGCCCCAACGTCACCCGGCGCTACTGGCGAGATCCGAACGCCACGGCCGCCAGGTTCACCGGCACCTGGTTCCACACGGGGGACCAGGTGACCATCGACCCCGACGGCCTGGTGCGCCGCGGTTAGGTCACTCGAGCATGCGACGCCGCAGTTGAGCGCGCAGGGTGGGCGTGATGCCGATCTCGCCGAGGTAGTTGTCGAAGCCGCCGTAGCGCGCTTCGACCGTTCCGATCGCGGCGGTCAGGTACTCGGCCCGGACGCCCAGCAGATCGTCGGAAAGTTCTTCGCCCGCCGCGAGTTTCGGGGCCAGCATGGCGCGCAGCATGGGGACCGCCCCGTTGCTGAGCAGGTAGTCGGCCAGGATGTCGGCCTCGGTGACCTGTACCGCGCGCAGCAGTGCCGCGACCGCCCAGCCGGTGCGGTCCTTGCCCGCCGCGCAGTGCACCAGCGCCGCGCCCTCGTCGCGCAGGATGGAGTCGGCGAGGGCGCGGATCGCGGTGCCCGACTCGGGGAGCACGGGGAACTCCCGATACACCTCGAGCATGTGCTCGAAGGCGGAGGTGGTCTGAGCGTCGTGCGGGGGCGCCTCGCCCATCCGGGAGTCGAACGGGGTGACGTGCAGCCGCACCTCGGTGGGCAGATTGTCGTGACCCATGTGCTCGATTTCGCGGAGGCCGCGCAGATCGTGCACGTCACTGACGCCGAGCTGGCGCAGGCCGGCGTGGCCGTCGGCGTCCAGGCGGCTGAGTTGGGCCGATCGCAGCAGGATGCCGGGGCGGACCTTGGCGCCGTCGACGGTGCGGAGTCCGGCGACGTCACGGAAGTTGAAGGTGCCGGGTATGGGGAACTGATCACTGGGCGGGGATGTCACCGACTCAGGCTAACGGCCGCTCGGGTCTCGCGCGGCACAGTGATATGGCATCGGTCACACCTGTGGGGCGTGTTCGCGGTGGACACTAAAGTGTCATTTGGTGCGTTAAGGGCCCTGGATTTGGGCGGCACGCAGCGACCTAAATAGATACCAACTGGTCGCAACCCCATCCCATTTAGGTAACAAAACATTCTTCCGGTACGTAATTACCCATTGAACCCATTCTTAAAACCGGAAAACCCTTTACCATTGATCCATGTTGGACCGGGCAGCCCGGGGATCGCAGCACCAGGATCCCGCGCGGACCGCCCGCCAAGTTCAGCGAGTCGCGCCGACGAGGGTGCGCGAGATCTTTCGCCGAGGGAGCCATCGTTGAGCGCACGTGGAGAAACAGTGGAGAGCCGGGTCCGTCCGACCATCTGCGAGGCCGTCGAGAAGGCGGCCGCTTCGCTCGATTTCACGGGAGTGCGCGCCCTGCGGGTGCTGCTGCACGCCGGGGTGAGCGCCTACTGGCCGCTGGTCAAGGCGGCGCCGGGCAAGCAGATCCGGGCCTATGAGTCGACCGTGCAGACCCTGCGCCGACGCTGGGACGTGCAGCCCGACTGCGTGCCCGACCCGACCACTTCGGCTCGGTTCCAGGAGATGGACAGCGAGGTCGCGGTGTTCTTGGAGCTGTGCGCGCAGCGATCGGGCACCCAGTGGCTCGAGCCGGTGGAGTCCATCGCCTGCTACGCGGTGTCGGTATTGCATGGCACGGTGCTGCGCTGGCTGGCCGACTGCAATGACGAGACCACCCTGGTCGTCCTCGACGATCTCGTCAGCGGACTGACCACCCGGGCCGCCGACGCCTGATTCGCGTTTTGCTGGACGCATGACCAGTTTGGTGGTTGCATAGCTGATGTGACTTCGCCTGTAGCCGGCCTGCACGCCGCGACCGCCGACCTGGACCCGCCGCTGGCCGCCCTCGATCTGGCCGTGCTGCGGGCCAACGCCGCCGACCTGGTGCGCCGGGCCAACGGTGTCCCGGTCCGGGTGGCCAGCAAGTCCGTCCGCTGCCGCGCGGTCCTCGAAGAAGTCCTCGGCTCCGGCCTCACCGCGGACGGCGGTTTCGCGGGGATCATGGGCTACTCGCTGCGCGAAGCCCTGTGGCTGGCCCGGCTGGGCGCCCGCGACATCCTGCTCGGCTACCCCACCGTGGACCGGGCCGCACTCGCCGAACTCGCGGCCGACCCCACCCTGCTCGAGTCGATCACCCTGATGGTCGACGACATCGCCCAGCTCGAGCTGATTCGCTCGGCCGTCGGCAGCGCCACCGTACAGCCGCGCGTCTGCCTGGACGTCGACGCCTCCTTGCGCATCGGCCCGATCCACCTCGGGGTGCGCCGTTCCCCGATCCGCACGCCGGAACAGGCTGCGGCACTTGCCCGTCAGGCGGCGCAGCGCGGTTTCCGAGTGGTCGGCGTGATGACCTACGAAGCCCAGATCGCCGGTCTGCCCGACTCGAATCCCGCTGTGCGCCTGGTGAAACGGGCCTCGGCGGCCGAAATCACCAAGCGCCGCAAGCAAGTTCTGGACGCTGTCCGCTCGGTCGCCGGAAAACTGGAGATCGTGAACAGCGGCGGCACCGGGTCGATCGAAGTGAGCATCGCCGACCCCGATGTCACCGAGGTGACCGCGGGCTCGGGTCTCTACGTCCCCACCCTGTTCGACAACTACCGCGCCTTCACCCCGCGTCCCGCGCTGTATTTCGCCACCCCCGTCCTGCGTAAGCCCACGCCCTCGATCGCGACGGTGTTCGCGGGCGGCTACATCGCGTCCGGACCGGCCGGTGCCTCCCGGGTCCCGAAGCCGGTGTGGCCCAGCGGATTACGCCTGATCGGCACCGAGGGCGCCGGTGAGGTGCAAACCCCGCTGCAAGCCGCCGCCGGGTTGCGGATCGGTGACCGCGTCTGGTTCCGGCACGCCAAGGCGGGCGAACTGTGCGAGCGTTTCGACCAGATCCACCTTGTCGACGGTGACGCCCGCAGTACGGTCCCGACCTATCGCGGCGAAGGAAAGTGCTTCGGCTGAGCCGTTTTCCGGCACTCGTCGCGACCTGCCCGGCCTCAATCCCCGGCGCGAGGCGGCTGATCGTGACGGTGTCCGGCCTCGTCGGCCGCCTCGGTCCACAATTCGAAACCCGGTGTGACGTCACCATTTTGGTGGCGGCGGGTACGCTCCCGATGCGCCGCCAGGTAGTCGGGGTCTTGCATGCGCTGAGCGGATCCTTTGATCAGCAAGCTGACCGCCTCGGCGTGATCCTTGCCGCAGACCGACCAATCCTCGCCCGGATAGAAGGCGTGCACCGATCCGTCCGACAACGGGACGAACTGCGGTCGCTGCACCACATGGGCGCCGTCCTCCGGAGTGAACCGCGGGCGCTGGGACATCCCAGACCTCCCTTCTCGACCGGCACGGTTCCCTACCGCGCCGTGACGGCACCCATACTGGCGGGCGCGCAGGGGGCTGGACAATCCCCGGCACGCGGAGGTCCGGAAATGTCCGCCCCTAGCGGAGCAGCGCGGTGACCTCGTCGTCGGCGAGCTGGTGGAAGTCCCGGTACGCGGTACCCACGCCGCCGAGCGACTCGGGGATCGAGGGACAGACGAGTTCATCGCACTCGGTAGCCACCCGGGTCACGGCTTCGGTGGAGGACACCGGCACGGCCACGACGAGGCGGGCGGGGTCACGCATGCGCGCTACCCGGCAGGCGACCACAACCGTTGCGCCGGTGGCCATTCCGTCATCGACGAGCACGACGATCCGACCGGCGAGCGGAATCGGCGCGCGGTCGCCACGCCAGACGGCGCGCCGCCGCTCCAGCTCCACGCGTTCGGCATGCTCGATATCGGCGAATTCGCGGGGCGCCACCGAGATGTGCTCGAGCACGTCCCGGTTCAGCACGCGGGTGCCGTCCTCGCCGATCGCGCCCATCGCCAGCTCCGGCTGCCACGGCACACCGAGCTTGCGGACGAGCATGATGTCGAGCTCACCGCCGATGACATCCCGGACGCCCGCGGCCACTGGCACCCCGCCGCGCGGCAGGCCGAGCACCAAGGGAACCGACGCGCGCAGGTGCGTCAATTCGGCACCCAGCGCGCGACCGGCAGCTGCCCGATCGGTGTAGATCATCGAGGTAAAACGCTACGCCCGCCGGTTGCCCGGGCGCCACCCCTCGGCGCATCCGGTCACGCACGCGCCGTGACGGCGAAGCGGCGCAAGGCCAAGCTCGGATTGGTGGCGCGGACGGCCGCGAGGTGCGCCAAGTCCACTTCGGCGGTGCCGACGCCCGGCTCGTCGCCGAGTTCGGCCAGCACCTTCCCGGCCGGGTCGATGATCATCGACGAACCCGCGCCGCGCGATCCGCACTGGTCGGCGCCGAGCACGTACACGGTGTTCTCGATGGCGCGGGCCCGCAGCAGCGTCGTCCACTGGTCGACCTTCCCCGGGCCGGGAATCCACTGCGCGGGCAGCACCAGCACGTGGGCGCCCGCGGCGGCGAGGCGGCGGAAACCCTCGGGGAAGCGCAGATCGAAGCAGGTCTGCAAGCCGAAGGTCACTCCGTCGACGGTGAACGTCGCGGGCTCCTCGATCTCCCCGGCGTGCACGACATCCGATTCCAGGTGCCCGAACGCGTCGTAGAGATGCACCTTCCGGTACCGGGTGACGAGTTCACCGGCCGGGTCCAGCACGACCAGCGTGTTACGGATCCGGCCCGCGTCGGTCTCGTCCTGCTCGACCATGCCGGCCACCAGATGTACCCCGAACTCCCGGGCGATCGCGCCCAGTCCGGTGACGAACTTCCCGGTCAGCGGCTGAGCCACCGCGACCACCCGCTCGTCGAGCCGGGAGACCGCGAACATCGAGTACTCGGGCGCCACCACCACCCGGGCGCCACGCCCGGCGGCGGTCTCGACCTGGTCACGCAAGGCCGCCAGGTTGGCGGCCGGATCGGTGCCCGGCGCGAATTGGATGACCGCGACCGGCACGGGGCCTGCCGCCGCGGCCGGGTCCTGATGTGCGGGCGAAGCATTCGGAGCCATAGGTCACACCGTATTGGGCCGGTGGCCGGGACATCTACCCGAAGCTAGTAAACTCCTGGTCAATGAGCACCAATGAGGTCGATCCGGGGACGGCAGACGGCGAAGCCGGCGGGATGGGTGAGCCGAGCGTTGTGAATGATGTTCCTGGCGACAGCGACAGGAACAGCAGCGACGGCCCGACCTTCGCCGATCTCGGAATCGATGACCGCCTGCTGGCGGCCATCGCCGACGTCGGCTACGAGTCACCCTCGCCCATCCAGGCCGCGACGATCCCGCCGCTGCTCTCCGGCGCTGATGTCGTCGGCCTCGCGCAGACCGGTACCGGCAAGACGGCCGCTTTCGCGATCCCGATCCTGATGGGTCTGGAGATCACCGGCAAGTCCCCGAAGGCCCTGGTCCTGGCGCCCACCCGGGAGCTGGCGATCCAGGTCGCCGAAGCGTTCGGGCGCTACGCCGCGCACATCCCCGGCTTGAATGTGCTGCCCATCTACGGCGGCCAGGCCTACGGCGTGCAGTTGTCCGGCCTGCGCCGCGGCGCGCACGTCGTGGTCGGCACGCCGGGCCGCGTCATCGATCACTTGGAGAAGGGCACGCTCGATCTCTCCGAGCTGCAATACCTGGTGCTCGACGAGGCCGACGAGATGCTGAAGATGGGCTTCCAGGAGGACGTGGAGCGCATCCTCGCCGATACGCCGCGCACCAAGCAGGTGGCCTTGTTCTCCGCCACCATGCCCTCGGCAATCCGCAAGATCTCCAAGCAATACCTGAACGATCCGGTCGAGATCACGGTCAAGACCAAGACCACGACCAACGTCAATATCAACCAGCGCTGGGTGCAGGTCTCGCACCAGCGCAAGCTCGACGCCCTGACCCGCATCCTCGAGGTCGAGACGTTCGAGGCGATGATCATCTTCGTGCGCACCAAACAGGGCACCGAGGAACTCGCCGAGAAGCTGCGCGCCCGCGGGTTCTCCGCCGCCGCGATCAACGGCGATATCGCGCAGAACCAGCGTGAGCGCACCATCGGGCACCTGAAGTCCGGCGCGCTCGACATCCTCGTCGCCACCGACGTGGCCGCGCGCGGCCTGGACGTGGACCGCATCTCGCACGTGGTCAACTACGACATCCCGCACGACACCGAGTCCTACGTGCACCGCATCGGCCGCACCGGCCGCGCGGGCCGCAGCGGCGAGGCGCTGTTGTTCGTGGCGCCGCGCGAACGGCATCTGCTCAAGGCGATCGAGCGCGCCACCCGGCATCCCCTGGCCGAAATGCAACTGCCCAGCGTCGACGACGTGAACGCGCAGCGCGTGGCCAAGTTCGGCGATGCCATCACCGAGAACCTGTCCTCGGACAACGTGGCGTTGTTCCGCCGGCTCATCGAGGATTACGAGAGCGAGCACAACACGCCGCTGGTCGACATCGCGGCGGCGCTCGCGGTCAGTGCCTACGACGGCAAGAACTTCCTGATGGAACCCGAGCCGGAGCCGATCGAGCGTCCCCGCCGCGACCGGGAGCCGCGCCCCGATCGTCCGCGCCGCTTCGACGAGGAGCGCTCGGGCTCCAGCTTCTCCCGCACCTCCGGCGCCGAACTGGCGACCTACCGCATCAGCGTCGGCAAGCGCCATCGCGTGGTGCCCGGCGCGATCGTCGGCGCCATCGCCAACGAGGGCGGACTGCGCCGCAGCGACTTCGGTCACATCAGCATCCGCCCGGATCACAGCCTGGTGGAACTGCCCGCCGACCTGCCGCCGGAAACCCTGGAGGCGTTGCGCCGCACCCGGATCAGCGGGCAGCTGATCCAGCTGCAACTGGACGACGGTGGCCCGCAGGCACGTTCGTACAACCGCGGCCCGCGCCCGGATCGGGCTCCGGCCAAGCGCACCGAACGGCGTAAACCGCGCTCCTGATCGGGCGGCATCCCGCAAGGAGACGCTGCGCGTCGCGGTATCGGACCGACTGGCTAAGGTGTTGCGGTCCGTGTCCGGCGAAGACACAGGAGGCCGCGTTTGTTCGTGTTCGGTGATCGTGTCGTTTGCACCGCCGTGGATCTGGTACGCGCGGCGCGTTGTGAATTCGAGCTGCTGCGGACGCTCGACGCCCAACTCGGTTACCTGAGTGGTTCGGCGGCAGCGGATTCCGCGGCACCGACGCTCGGGGGAGTCGTCGCCGACACCGATCCGGCCGCGTTGCTCCGGCTGGCGGATTTCCGAGAACGTTTCGGCGCCACCATGGTCGAGGTGCCCTCGGCGCGCTCGGATTCCGGTGATCCCGCGGACCGGGTCGCCGCGTTGCGGGCCGCGCACGCGGAAACCGTTGGCGCGCTGCGGTCGGGCGTGCACGTCATCGCCGGGGCCACCTTCTTCGACGGCGCGTTCGCCTGTTCGTGCGATTTCCTGGTGCGGGCGGGGCATCGCGTGCGCTACACCGTGCAGGGCACCGCGCCGGGCGAGGCCGAGTTGGTCGGCGCCGCACTCGAACTCGCCGCATGCGCGGATGCGCTGGACAGTAGCGGTGCGCTGACCGCACCCACCGTGCGGCTGTATCTGGATACGGCGGCAACGGATTTCCCGCTGACCGATCTGGTGCCCGTCTACCAGGCGCGACGGCGCAGGCTAGCCCGGATTCTGGACGAGAAACTGAGCGAACTGCTGCCCGTGCAGTGGGGGGATCCGCGCTATCTCGCCTGCGGCCGATGCGCGACGTGCAGCACCGCGCTGACCGCGGCGCGGGACTTGATGCTGGTGGCGGGCATGCCGAGTCCGGCGCGGGCGCGCTTGCGCGAAGCCGGCGTCGCGACCATCGACCGGCTGGCCGGCCTGGACGCCACCGTCCCCGGTCTGCCGCCCCGCACCTTCGCGACGCTGCGCCGGCAAGCTCGAATCCAGTTGCGCTCCGGTGTTTCCGGACCGCCCGCACATGCGCTGCTCGACGCACGCGCGCTCGGTGCCTTGCCGCCGGTGTCGCCCGGTGATCTCGCGCTGACCATCGAGGACGTGCCGGGGCAGACGTTCACCGTCGAGTTGGGTGGCGCGGGCGCGGTGCGGCTGTTGTTCCAGGTGCCGCCGGGCCCGGACGCGGACGTCGAACAGCGGCGGGCACTGGTCGAGGTGATCGAGTACCTGGCCCGGCAACGGCGGCAGTACCCGGCGATGCGGGTCTATCACTATCGCCGTGCGGTGCGCGACGCGTTGCTGCGCTGTACCGGAAGGCTCGGCGCCGGTGAGGAATTGGTCGAAGAGCTGTTGCACGCGGGCGTGCTGATCGATCTCTATCCGATCGTGCGCGCCGCGGTGGTGGTCGGTGCGCAGTCCTATCGGCTCGAGTCGTTGCGGCCGGTGCTGGATGCGGCGAGTACGGCGGAGCAGGACTGTGTCACCGTGCTACGCCTGCGGGATTGGCTGCTCGAACGCGCCGCCGAAGCCCGTCCGGACACTCCGGTAGAACCAGCGGGTTCGTGGTCTTCGGCACCGACCGGCGGCGACGATCCGGCGGTGGCGGCGCGTCCGTCGTCGCTGGAGGCGGCATTGACGGAATTCGCGGCGACGCACCGGCAGTCGCGGCCTACCGTCCGCGGCGAACGCAAAGCCGCTCGGGCGACGCCGCATCCGGCCGCGCTGATGGCCGCCGTGCTGGGTTATCAACGGCGGGAACGCCGGCCGCTGCGTCTGGCGCATGCCGACCGGCTCGATCATCCGGTGGACGAATGGGCCGAGGCCCCGGGTGTGCTCGTCGCCGACTGGGGCACCGTCGACACCAAATGGCACCACAGTCTGAACCGGCCGACCATGCGCCGCTATCTCACCCTCACCGGCCGGATCGGCACCGGCTGGGCGCACGGTGTCGCGCTGACGCCCGGCACCACCGTCTACACCCTCTACGACCGGCCGATGGCCGGCGAATCGGCCACCGCCGTCGGTAAGCGCGCCACCGCGACCGCCACCGTGCTGGGCTGTTCGGTGGACGCGAATTTCGACGACACGGTCCGGCTGGAGGAACTGCTGCCCGCCGGCTGCGCACCTTACGACGATCTGCCCACCGCGATCGCGCCGGGCCTGCCCGCCTGGGACGCGAATATCGAGAGCACGGTGGAACTCGCCGCCCAGCAATTGCTGGTGACGCTGCCCGAGATCCCGTGCGAGGCGGTGTTCGACATCCTGGCCCGGCGCGCGCCGCGGCTGCGGGGCGGTGGCGGGCTGCCGGAGGTGCACGGCGATCACGCCGCCGCGATCACCACCGCGATGCGCTATCTGGACCATTCCTATATCGCGGTGCAGGGTCCGTCCGGCACCGGCAAGACCTCCACTGCGGCCCGGGTGATCGAACGCCTGGTGACCCGGCAGAAATGGCGCATCGGGGTGGTCGCGCACGCGCATTCGACCGTGGAGAACATGCTCGACGCGGTCGTGGAGATCGGCGTGCTGCCCGAACTGGTCGGCAAGAAGGACGTCGAGGCGGTGAAACCGGAGTGGGCCGTGATCGACGCGGCCAAGTACCGCCGGTTCCTCGACAACGCGGTCAACGGTTGCGTAATCGGCGGCACCCCGGCGGATTTCGCCGACGAGAACCTCATCCCGCACGACGGACTCGACCTGCTGGTGATCGCCGACGCGGGCGGTTTCGCCCTCGCCGACACCGTAGCGGTCGGGCTGAGCGCGCGAAACCTGTTGCTGCTCGGCGATCCCGTGCCCACCGCGACCCAGGGCGCGCACCCCGAGCCGGTCGGGGAATCGGTGCTCGGCTGGCTCACCGAGGGCCGTGCCGTGCTGCCCGCCGAACGCGGCTACTTCCTGGATCGCACCTGGCGACTGCATCCGCGGGTGTGCGAGCCGATTTCCCGGGTCTGCTACGACAACCGGTTGCGCTCCAACGAAACCGTCACGCTGGCAAGGCAACTCGACGGCGTGCCGCCCGGGGTGGAGACCGTGCCGATCGAGCACTACGGCAATACCACCGAATCGGTCGCCGAGGCCAAGGAGGTGGTGCGCCGCATCCGCGTGCTGCTCGGCGCGTCGTGGACCGTCGGCGCGGTGACGCGGCGCCTGCATCCGCACGACATCTTCGTCGTCGCGCCCTACAGCGCGCAGGTCGGCCGGATCCGAACCCTGCTGGCGCGCGCCAAGATCGAGGATGTGCTGGTCGGCACTCCGGACCGGTTCCGCGGGCGCGAGGCCGCCGTGGTCTTGCTGTCGATGACCACCTCCAGCCCGGCCGACGCGCCCTTCGGCATGCCGTTCCTGTTGTCGCGCGACCTTATTCGTTCGGCCCTGTGCCGGGCGATGTGGAAGGCGGTCATCATCAGGTCGCCGCTGCTCACCGAGTACCTGCCGCTCACTCCGGCCGAGTTGCCCGATCTGGCGGGGTTCCTGCGGCTCAGCTGAGCGGGCCGGCATACCGGCGTACTCAGGAGAGCTCGGTGACGATAATGGCGAGTGCGAGCAGGGTGTCCAGGACCATGCAGAACTCCGCGAGGGATCGGGACACAACGCGATCGGCGCGGAAGTGGTAGTAGTCCCAGGCGGTGTGGCCGAGCAGCCCCGCCGCGACCAGGTAGGCGCCGAACTGCTCGTGCACGACCAGCGCGGTCAGCGCCACCGCGCCGAAAGCGAGCATGGCCAGGCCCTGCACGGTGATGTCGCGATGATTGAGCACGGCATAGATCGCCAGCGGCACGGCCAGGACGAGCAGGACGGCGGTGCTGTCCAATCCGGCGAGCTTGGCGACCGTGATGATGACGAAGGTGCCGAAGAACAGCGGCCAGGCGACGGATTGGCGGCCGAGAGCCGCGGCCCCGAGATAGATCATCGCCGAGGCCGCGACGATCTGCGCCAGGTCGACGCCGCTGGCCAGGTCGTAGGCGGTGAGCGCGGCGAAGGCGATGCCGGCCAGGGTGGGCCAGCGGCGAGCAGGTGCCAGCTGGTGCGTGCGAGTTGTCATGGGTCCACGGTCCGGCGGCGACCGGCACCGCTCCAGCGCGGCGGACAGAGATGGCGGTAATCCTGGGATTCGTGTCCGCGCGGCTAGGATCGAGGGTGTGAACGAAGCGCTCGTCGTGGTGGTCGGCTACCACGGCGTCGAATTGCTCGACATCGCGTGCGTGACCTCGAGTCTGGACATGGCCAATCGAATGGGCGCCGCGCCGCGCTATCGCATGGTGGTAGTGACGCCGGGCGGTGCGCCGGTGGAATGCAATTCCGGCCTGAGCCTGCCGGGCCAGGAAGCCTTGGAGCAGTTCAACCAAACCATCGACACCCTCGTCGTTTCCGGCGGCCTCGGCCATTGCGACGCGGCGGCGGACGCGAAGATCGTCGGCCACGTCCGCCGGCTCGCCCGCCAGTCCCGGCGCGTCGCCTCGATCTGCACCGGCGCCACGGTGCTCGCCGCCACCGGCCTGCTGGACGGGAAAAGCGTGACCACGCACTGGTTCTACGCCGATGAGCTGGCCAAGAGCTATCCGAAGGCCCAGGTCGACCCGAACCCCATCTTCGTGCGCGACGGGAACGTGGCCACCTCCGGCGGCGTCACCAGCGCCCTCGACCTGACCCTCGCGTTCATCGAGGAGGATCACGGCGCGGAGGTCGCCCGCCGCGTCGCGATGGGGCTGGTCACCTATCTGCGCCGGCCCGGAAGCCAGTCGCAGGTCAGCACTTTCGTGGCGAGCCCGCCGCCGGAACATCCGCTGGTGCGCCGCGTCGTCGAGTACATCGGCGCGCATCTCGACGGCGACCTCGACGGTCCGGCGCTCAGCGCCGTCGCCGGCACCAGCGACCGGCACCTCACCCGACTGTTCGTCCAGGAAATCGGCGAAACCCCGGGCAAATACGTGCGACGCATCCGCGCCGACACCGCCGCCCGGCTGCTGCGCTCGACCGGTCTGCGGCTGGACGAGATCGCCGGGCACTGCGGCTACAGCTCAGCAGAAACCCTCCGCCAAGCGTTCACGGCCCGGTTCGGCCAAAGCCCCTCCGCCTACCGCACGGCCCACCGCCGCCAGGACGGAACAGCCGTCAGCGCAAGGTGAGCGCGTGCGGGCCGCGGTGTGGTCTCAGCCGCGAGCACGGACGCCGGTCAGGCGAAGGGCTCCAGGACGAATCGGCCCCAGGCGATGAAGCCCGCGAGCAGGATGTAGCCGGCGTTCGCCACCGCGAATTTATAGCCACCCGCATACCGAAGATGCGTGATCATCGCGCCGATCATCAGCAGGATCCAGCCGACGGCCGTCACCGGCACCAGCACGGGGACGATATCGAATGCGGCGGGCAAGATCAGACCGGCCGCGGCCAGGATTTCCACGACGCCGAGGGTTTTGACGAAGGTGTCGCTCGATTCCCCGACCCACTCACCGCCGGCTCGCCCGCCCAGCTTCTCCTTGGGCAGGGCCAGCTTGACGACGCCGCTGGCCAGCGCGGCCGCGGCGAGCAGACCGGCGGCGATCCACAGGGCGATGTGCATGATGTTCTCCTCTGTTGTCCAGGTTCGACATCAAGACACCACCGGCGGCACCGATGTGACAGCAGGTGAGGCAGGTCACTACGTCTGCGTTACCAGGCCTGTGCGTAGGCGGTGGTCTTCTTCTCCGCGGCGGTGAGCATGGGCCGCAGGGCATCCCGGAAACCTTCGGCGTCCACGGGGGTGATGTCGACGTCGGTGCCGGTGCGGACGGTGTAGCGGCCGTCGCCGCGGACATCGATCCAGCAGAGGACGCCGAAGGGGTGCAGATCGCCACCCGGGCGGCGGATGGAGACGACGATCTGGCCGATGCCGTCGCGCGGGTGGTTGAGGAGTTTGCGGATCCGCGCCGGCGTGGTCGGGCCGGCGACCTGCATGGTGACCATGTCGCGGCTGTCCTCGGTGACCTTCGCCAGCGGCGCGGTCAACCGGGCCAGGGTGCCGGGGGAATTCTTCGGCAGCATCGAAACCATCCGCGAGGCCAGGCTTTTCGGAGTGGTGACGAACAGCCGGATATCGCCGCCGCGATCGGGAGTCGCGCCCGGGCGCTGCGCGGCCACCACGGCGATGTTGCCGGAGATGGCGCCGAGAATGCGTACCGGGCGGGTGGATTCGTCGTCATCGTCGTCCGGCTCCATGCGGGGAACCGGTGGACCGACCGTGCCGGGTAGCGCCTCCTGGCGTAGCTGCTCGGCCGGAGCGGCCGGGTCACCCGCCTGTCGTTCGCCGAAAACTTCCACGCGGACAGCCGGATCGGCCAGCGCACGCAGCGCCGCCGCCAATTCGGCGTCGAGCACCTGGTCGCACCATTGCTCGAGCGCGGGTAACTGGTCCGCGCGCTCGGCGGTGTCGCGGGCGGAGAGTCGGACCGCCAGTGGATAGGGAATGCGGTCACCGTCGGTGCGGGACCAGGCCAGCGCGAACTGGTCCGGACTCAAAGTCCAGTTCATGGCCGAATTCGCGGGTGATACAGGCGCGTTCACTCCAGTTCGGTCCATTCGCCGACCACCGGGGGCGTGGTCGGGTCCATCGAGCCGATCAGCTCACGAGGTTCGTCGGCGGGCTCGAGGAAGGTGAGTTCGTCGTCGCTCCAATGCAATTCGTCGTCCTCGTAGTCGTCCTCGTGGGACGACGCGGGCCCGGGACGGGGTCCGGCGCTGGAGCCCTGCCGCGGCGTGTCGCCGCCCGCTGCCAGCGCGCCGCCCATGAGTCCACCCATGGCGCCGACGCCCGCGCCGGTGACCACATCACTGCTGGTATCGCGTTTGCGTTCCTCGCGTTTGCGCTCGTCGTCAGCGTTGGCGGCGGTCGTGGCGAAGCCGCTGGGCACGGTCGGCGCGGCAGTCGCGGGGGAAACCGGCGCGCCGACCGGGTTGGGGCCGAGGCGATCCGGAGTAGCCGCGGCCGCCGGTGTCGTCGGCGCCGTCGGTGCGGTGGCGGCTGCCGGAGCCGTGGTGGCCGAGGCGGGCGCGGTGTCCCCGGGGACCGGGATGCTCGGCAGACTCGTGACGGGCAGCGCGGTCGCGGGCGCGGTCTCGCCCGGTTCCGGCTCGGATGCGGCCGGTTCCGGCGTCTGCGCCGCGGGCTGGGAGCTGCCGGGAACGAACGAAACCTGCTGCGCCACAGGGGTTTCGGTATCGGTCGCCGGGGCCTGTGCGGTGAGCGCGGGCGCGGACGGGCTCGACGCGGCGATCGGCGTGCCGACCTCCGCCGCGCCGGGGAACGCGGGCACCCCGGCCCCGCTCTGGATGAACGCGTTCGTATAGATGCTCTCCATCGCCGCCACCACGTCCTGGCGATCGTTCTCGACGGACTTCTGTGTCGCGGCATTGCCGGTGGCCTGTGCCGGATCCAGCAGCGCCGCACCCAGATCCGGTTCCTCGTTCGAGGGGATGCCGACCGCCGAGCGCAGGGCTTCGGCGGCGTCCCCGGCCTGGCCGAGCCGCTGCGCCACCGTGGACATCACGTCGGCCAGTAGGCTGCCCCGCTGTTCGAAGGCGCGCACCGCCTCCGCGGCGGTCTGCGCGGCGGCGCCACGCCAGCCGTCGGAGATGGCGGCGCGAATCTCGGTGTGCGCCTGGGTTACCGCGTCGGCCAGACCGGTCGCGGTCTGCTGCCAGGCCTGCTGTCCCGCGCTGAGCACGGTCGGGTCCATGAGCTGGACCTTGTCGTGGATCTCCTGGTGTGTGATGTTGTCGAAGATTTCCACGGTGGGCACATAATCCGGATCGGTGCGGGTGTGCGGCCAGCGTTCGGCGGTGACTTGGATTTCACGCATTGGGCACTCCCAGGTCCATGCGGCCGACGGCGACCGCGAGTTCCTCGTCGCCGCGCTGGTAGGCCGCGGCGGCGGCGCGGAGGGTCTGCGCGAGTTCGCGGGCGGCGGCGGCGTAGTCCCGCAGTTCGGTCAGCGCCACCGCGGCCTTGTTCTCGAAGCCGCCGCGCAGCGCCGCGCCGGAGTCGAAGCCGCCGAAACCGGGCAGCGTGGTGGCCGCGCGCAGCACTTCGATCTGGGCTTCGACCTGTTCGGCGAGCAATTCGTACCGTCGCGCGCACTTCTCGTGCGCCCCGTCGGCGACGAGCACGCCGTCGATCCAGAGCTGACCGTCCTGGACCGCCTGGTTCAAGGTTGTCGTATTCGGCTGCACCACATCCCCCTTACGTCGTCACCGCACCGTCGTGCCGGCCGGCCACACCCGCCGGCGCCACGACTTCCCGCATCCACTGCGCGATGTCGGCCGCGACCCGCGCGTGCACGGGTTCGTGCAGCAGGTCGTGCCCGGCATCGTCGTACTCGAACAAACTTACCCAGTTGTGGCGGTCAGTCCAGTCCCGTATTGCATCGATCGGCGCTCGGCGGTCGTCCACACCGTGTACCGCGAGGATCGGCAGGCCACGCGGCAGCGGCGTGCCCAGCCCGCCTGGGAAGCCGCCGCCGAGTGCGCGCTCGGGCACGCCGGACAGCACCAGCCCCGCCAGCGCGGTCGGTTCCACGCTCGGGACCAGCGGCCAACGCGCCGCGACCGTGGAAATGTCCATGCCCGAGGCGTTTTTCGGTACCGCCGCGCCGAGCAGACCGAGCACCGTGACGGCGCCCAGTGAATGTCCCATCAACAGCAGCGGCGCACCCGGTGCCTCGGCGCGCACCAGTTCGATCAGGCGCAGCGCGTCCGCGACGAGTTCGGCCGGCGTGCCCGGACTTTCCGGCGTGCCCTCACTGAGCCCGTGGCCCGCGGTATCCAGTGCCCACATCTCGAATCCTGCGGCCCGCACCGTTTTCGCGAAACGGTGATAGTGACCGGTGTGCTGACCGATACCGGGCAGCAGCACCAGTGCCGCCGCAGG
This sequence comes from Nocardia goodfellowii, assembly GCF_017875645.1. Taxonomy (NCBI): domain Bacteria; kingdom Bacillati; phylum Actinomycetota; class Actinomycetes; order Mycobacteriales; family Nocardiaceae; genus Nocardia; species Nocardia goodfellowii. Next base: position 2,567,200 of record NZ_JAGGMR010000001.1, read on the forward strand.
CTGGTCGACGGGCCAGCGCCGATAGTGCAACCGGCCCCGGACACCGTCGAAGAATGGCATGCTTCGATACTGTCAAATCCGCTGCGTCTCAGGCGAGTTCCGTGGGGAATACCGGACGGTCATCCGCGGCCGCTCCGAGGGAAGCGCCCCGGGTGACGGCCGCACTAGACTTCGGCGGGTCGGAGATCTGGGAGGATTCGGAATGTTCATCCGCAAGCTCGCTGCCCTTGTCGCTCTGAGCTGCGTGGGAGCAGGTCTGTCGGTCCCTGCGGCAGTCGCCGATCCGATCGCGGCCTGCCTGCCCGCCCGGGTCACCACCGCACTGCCCGCCGGTACTCCGATGCTGGATTGGTCGGAGAACATCGGCTACGACCGCCGGGGCAATCTGTGGCTCGCGCGGTTGTACCGCAATGAGGTGCAGCGCTACGACAACACCGGCAAACTGACCGCCACGATTCCGGTGGCGTTCCCCGGGGCGGTCCGCCTGGGGCCCGACGGCCTGCTCTATGTCGTCTACGGTGACGCGCCGAGCAGCGCGGTAATCCCTGGCGGCGTAGTCCGATTCGATCCCGATGCCGCCGACCCGCGCCCGGAGGTGTTCGCCTCCGGTTTCACCATGCCCAACGGCGCGGCTTTCGATGCCGAGGGCAATCTCTACGTGGCGGCCACCGGCACCGGTGTCATCCGCATCGGCCGCGACGGTGCCGTGGACAAGGGCTGGACCGCGCGGGCCGCCGGCACCGGGGCCAACGGGATCGTGGTGCGCGGCGACACCGTCTATCTCACGTCCAACGCGAATCCGCTGGGGCGGGTGCTCAGCTTCCCGATCGCCGACCCGGAGCGCCGGACGGTCCTGGCGGACCTGTCCACGTCCCTCGGCATTCCGGATTTCGCCGATGATCTGCATGTCGACGGCTCGGGGGTGCTCTACGTCACCACCGTGTCGGGCCAACTCGTGCGAATCGATCCCGCCACGGGCGGCGTGTGCTCGGTGCTGAGTACCGAACCGATGACCGCTGTGGTCGCGGTGCCGGGCCGGACGGATGAATTGCTGGCGAGTACCGAGGCCGGGGGAGTGCTGCGCATTCGCCTGGCAGGTTGACGCGCCGCTGGCTGCGGAAGCGCCCTGGTCGTGCCGGTGCGATGCGCTGGCCTGCTATGTGACTCGAGTCTCACTTTCGGCCCGGAACCGTTCCCTGACCGGGGGCCGGTTGTCGGTGACCCATTTGTTCATCTGCTGTTGGGTTTAAGTTCACCTACCGCGACCAGTCTGTGACCTTCTAAACCAGACCGCGCGCCCGGTTATGGCCGCGGGTTCTGCACACGAGTCAGCCAGGAATCCCATGTCATTGCGCAAACTGTTCCCCCTCGCGGTCATCGTCACGCTCTCGGCCGCCCCGGTCTACGCCGCAGCCGAGGTCCCCGGCGTTCCCGAGCCGCTGCAGCAGCCGGCCCAGCAACTGCAACAGCAGGCGCAACAGGTTCAGCAGGGCCTTCCGCAGGACCAGCAGAATCAGGTCCAAGGCCTGGTCCAGCAACTCCCCGCGCCCTTCGCCGGCCTGCTGCCGCCCCCGGCCCCGCTGTTCTCCGACGACCTCGACGGCTGGATCCACCACGCCCTGCACGTCATGTCCAAGCACGGCATCCCCGGCAGTTTCGAGGGCATCCACCGCAATATCCTCCGCGAATCCGGCGGCAACCCCCACGCCATCAATCTCTGGGACTCCAACGCCGCCGCCGGCATCCCCTCCAAGGGCCTGCTCCAGGTAATCGACCCCACCTTCGAGCGCTACCACGTAGAGGGAACCTCCTGGGACATCTACGACCCCGTCGCCAACATCACCGCCGCCTGCAACTACGCCGCCGCCCGCTACGGCTCCATCGACAACGTCTTCGGCGCCTACTGACCCGCTGAAAACCCGTGTGTCGCACCCGATCCCGGAGTAGTTTGCCTGAACATGGCTGACACTTCGTCAAGTCCGCACGACGCCTACTTCAAGCAGGTCATGGGGCGCCCCGCTGACATCGCTGGTGAGTTGCGTGCCGTGTTGCCGGAAGCTCTTGTGGCACGGCTGGATTGGACCGACTTGGAGTTGCAGCCCTGCAGCTTCATCTCCCAGGATCTGGCGTCCTGCCACAGCGACCTCCTCTTCCGCACCCGCCTGAACGGCAACGACGCGTTCGTCTACCTCCTGATCGAGCACCAGAGCCGACCCGACCCGCTGATGGCGATGCGGATGTTGCAGTACATGATTGCGATCTGGGTGAAATACACACACGATCACCGAGGCTCCACCGAGTTGCCCGTCGTGATCCCCCTCGTCGTCCACGCCAGCCCTCGTGGCGCCCGCTGGCACACCCCCACCGCGATGACCGACCTCTTCCGCCTCGACTCCGCCACCCGCGATGCGTTGGGCGACCTACTCCCGCGCTTCCGATTCGCGCTCGACGACCTGGCGGCCGTCGAACTGCCCGCCCTCTACGCCCGCGACCTGACTCCCGCCGCACAAATACTCTTGGTGCTGCTGAAGGTCGCCACCGGCAACCAGCACCTCGACCGAGACCTACTGCCCCTCCTGGACTACCTGCGAGCCTTACTCGCCGCCCCCGGCGGTATGGATGACCTGAACTGCGTGGTGACGTACATTCTTACTGTCGGCGAAACCAGCATCACCGATCTGAAGCCCGTCATCAACCAGCTCGGCCCCGACGCCAAGGAGGTCATCGTGACAACTGCCGAACGACTTCGCGCTGAGGGTGAGGCGCGGGGACGCGCTGAAGGTGAGGCGCGCGGACGGGTGCACGTGGCCGAGATTCTGCTGGGTCAGCTTGCTGCGAAGTTTGGGCCGGTGCCGGCCGATGTCGCCCTTGGCGTGCGTAGGGCGGGTTTCGATCAGCTCGGGCTTTGGGCCTCTCGCGTGTTGAATGCGACCAGTCTCGACGCGGTCTTCAAAGACTGATGTCTTTCCAACCAAGCCAGGGTGCCTCCGTGACAACTGCCGAACGACTTCGCGCTGAGGGTGAGGCACGTGGACGCGCTGAAGGCCGGGTCCAGGGAGTGGCCGAGATTCTGTTGGGTCAGCTTGCTGCGAAATTTGGGCCGATGCCGGCCGATGTCGCCCTTAGCGTGCGTAGTGCGAACTTCGATCAGTTGGCGTTGTGGGCGTCGCGCGTGTTGACTGCGACCAGTCTCGACGAGGTCTTCGAAGGCTGACAGTCAGTGCCCGCTGGTCGCGTTGCCGATGCGGGTCGCAATCGTTCGTAGGTGCTCGATCAGTTCTGGGGGTTGATGGACTTCGAAGTCGACGCCGAGGGTGATCAGGCGGTGGGCCAGCCATTCCGGGGAGTCGTCTCGGGTGGCGTCGAGGCAGCAGGAGTGGGGGGTGAGGGGGGTGATGTCGGCGGGGGAGTCGCCGAGGCGACCGGAAATCCGGTCCGCGGGGGCGTGAATGGTGATCCGGGCGTGGAATTCCGGTGTGCCCCAGTCGGTTCGCTGGCCTGCCACGTAGGCGGCTGGGTCGGCGGCGGGTAGCGGGCGTGGGGTGAAGCGGGCACCGGTGGGCTGGGGGTTGTGGATGCGGTCGACGCGGAAAACGCGCCAGGCGGCGCGGTGCAGGTCGTGGCCGACGAGGTACCAGCGGCGGCGGGAGCTGACTACGCCCACGGGTTCGATGTGTCGGCGGGAGTCGGTGCCGCCGGTGTAGGTGAACCGCACGCACTCCCGGTTGGTGACGGCCGCGGCCAGAACCGTCAGAATTTCCGGATCGACGGTGGGGCCGTCGCTGGTGGGAAGGGCCACCGCGGTGCCGAGGACTTTGACGCGGCGGCGCAGTTTCGCGGGCAGGACCTGGTCGAGTTTGGTTAGGGCGCGGACCGCGGCTTCTTCGATGCCGGTGACGGCGGAGGCGGCGGCGGTGCGAAGGCCGATGGCGATGGCGACGGCTTCTTCGTCGTCGAGCAGCAGGGGCGGCATGGCTTTACCGGCGACGAGCCGGTAGCCGCCGGTGGCGCCGAGGGTGGCTTCGACGGGGTAGCCCAGGTCGCGGAGGCGGTCGATGTCGCGGCGGACGGTGCGGTCGGTGACGCCGAGTCGTTGGGCGAGTTCGCTTCCCGGCCATTCGCGCGGTGTTTGCAGCAGCGAGAGCAGGCGGAGCAGGCGGCCTGGAGTGTCGGTGGTCATGGTTTCCAGAATCCTAACTATCTAGGACCGGAATGGTCCTACATAGTTTCTAGGTTGAGGACATGACTTCGATCCGACCTTTCCGCATTGATATCCCGCAGACCGATCTCGATGACCTGCACGAGCGCCTGGCCCGAACCCGCTGGGCGGCACAACTGCCCGGTGATCCCTCGGATCGTGGCGTGCCGGTCGAGTACCTGAAGGAGTTGGCCGAGTACTGGCGAACCGAATTCGATTGGCGGGCACACGAAGCGGCGTTGAACGAGTTGCCGCAGTTCATGACCGAGATCGACGGGTTGGACGTGCATTTCGTGCATGTGCGGTCACCGGAGCCGGACGCGCTGCCGTTGATCCTCACCCACGGATGGCCGAACACCTTCGTCGAGTTCACGAAAACCGTTGGGCTGCTGGCGGACCCGCGTGCGCACGGTCTGGACCCGGCCCAGGCTTTCCATGTCGTGATTCCCTCGGTACCGGGATTCGCGTTCTCCGAAGGCCCGCGGGAGGAGGGCATGACAATCGCGCGAGTGGCACGGATGTGGGTCGAGCTGATGTCCCGGCTCGGTTACGAGCGCTATGGGACGCAGGGCGGGGACCTGGGCGCGTATGTGGCGCCGGAAATGGCGATCGCGGCGCCGGAGCGGGTGGTGGGTGTGCATCTCGACGGCGGGATCGGCATGCCCACGGAGGCCGATGTGCCGACCATGTCGCCCGCGGAGCGCGCGGAGTGGGAGCTGATGCAGCAGTGGATGACCGGCGGCGTCAACCACCACGAGGTGCTGCGCGTCGCGCCGCAGACCTTCGCGCACGCGTGGACCGATTCGCCGATCGGTCTCCTGGCGTGGCTGACGCAGAAATTCGATGAGTTCACGCCGCTGGCGGACAAGGCCGAGGACGTGCTGGATCGCGATCATCTGCTGACGAATGCCAGCCTGTACTGGTTCACCAATACCGCGGCTTCCTCGTCCTGGCCGATGTACGAGGGTCTGGGCAAGGACGGCGGATTCACCTGGCCGACCGGTCAGAAGCTGGTACCGACCGGCTCCTACGGCGGTGGTTCAGCGCTGATGCGCCGACTCGCCGAGCAGGACAACGTCATCGCGCACTGGCCGGAGGGCAATACCGGGAACCACTTCGTGGCCATGGAGGTTCCGGAGATGCACGCCGCCGACATCCGCGCGTTCTTCGCGAAATTGTAGAGCGGCGCGCAGCTTCTGGTCGCGGGCCTAGCTGCTCGGCTTGCGCAGGTCGTCGTTGATCGAGGCGGGGGCCTGCGGGGCCGGGAGGACATCGCCGGACCCGGTGTTCGGGGCGGGCTCCGCGGGTGCGGCGGGCGCCGGGGGCGGCGGCACATCCGGTACGGCGAACAGCCCGACGGTGGGGGTCATGACGCAGTTCGCGAACGGGTAGTTGATGACGCCCCACATGGACGCGAGCACGGTGCCGGGCCCGGAATTCACCGTCTTGGTGAGCGAGGGCAGGCCGGTCTCGGTGCGGTCGTCGAGAATGTCGATGCCGCTGGCGCCATTGTTGACATTGACCCAGGCGACGACCAGGCCGGAGTTCAGGGGGACCCCGGTGTGCGCGGGGGAGGCGCTGAACCGCAGCGATCCCGGGCTGGGGTTGGGGGCGTCCGGGAGCCTGGGCCCCTCGGCGTTGGCGGCGGCGATGATGGTGGTGATCGGGCCGTTGCTGCCGCAGCCGAAGGTGGGCGCGGCGTAGGCGAACGGGGTCCAGCCGGGCGTGATGCTGCGCAGCTCGGCGACGTCGACGAGTTTCGTGTATTGCGAGAGGGCGCCGACACCGGCCTGGGCCGGGAGATCCGCGCCGACCTGCTCGGTGAGGCGGGTGAGCGCGCCCTCGATGTCAGGGGTGTTCGGGTCGGCCGAGGCCGGACCTGCCATGGTCAGAACCGCGCCGATGCCGAGAGATGTCACTGCCGCCGTCGCCCGCGCGATGGTTCTGCCGTTCACTCAAATTCTCCTCGAAATAAACCAGGGGGTCCCCATACCCCGTCGCCAGCAACGTACCAGTTCCCCGCCTCGCTCGCGCCCCTGCGTGTTGTCCCGATGTGATCCCCCTGACAGCGCACGATTACCAGAGGGTAAGTTCGGCTCGGACGTACGAGACATGGACGGAGTCCTGTATGAAAATATCCCTGTCCCCCGACGAGATCGCTTTCCGCGACGAACTGCGAAAGTTCTATCGGACCGAGATCCCCGCTGACATCCGCGACCGCGTCCGCTACGGGCGCGAATTGACCAAAGAGCACATCGTCACCGCGCACAAGATCCTCAACGACAATGGGCTCGCCGTGCCGAACTGGCCGGTGGAGTGGGGTGGCAAGGACTGGACCCCGATGCAGCGCCACATCTGGCAGGACGAGATGCAGCTGGCCTCGGTGCCCGAGCCGCTGACGTTCAACGCCCAGATGGTCGGCCCGGTGATCGCGCAGTTCGGTTCCCAGGAGATCAAAGAGCGTTTCCTGCCGCCCACCGCGGCGCTGGACATCTGGTGGTGCCAGGGCTTCTCCGAGCCCGACGCCGGATCCGACCTGGCCTCGCTGCGCACCACCGCGGTGCGCGACGGTGATTCCTACATCGTCAACGGCCAGAAGATCTGGACCACGCTGGGTCAGTACGCCGACTGGATCTTCTGCCTGGTGCGCACCGACCCGAGCGCACCGAAGAAGCAGGCCGGTATCTCCTTCCTGCTCTTCGACGTCAAGAGTCCCGGCGTCACCATGCGCCCGATCAAGCTGATCGACGGCGGCTACGAGGTCAACGAGGTCTTCTTCGAGAACGTCCGGGTGCCCGCCGATCAGCTGGTCGGCGAGGAGAACATGGGCTGGACCTACGCGAAGTTCCTGCTCGGCAACGAGCGCACCGGTATCACCGGTGTCGGCCGCACCAAGGTCAAGATCGGTGTCGCGAAAGAATACGCGCGCCAGACCAAGTCGGGCACGGGCACGCTGCTCGAGGATCCGTTGTTCGCGGCCCGCGTCGCCGAGCTGGAGAACGAGCTGCTGGCCCTGGAACTCACCCAGCTGCGGGTGGTGTCCGATTCTGAAGAGGGCAAGCCGAATCCGGCCTCCTCGGTGCTGAAACTGCGCGGCTCCGAATTGCAGCAGGCCGCAACGGAACTGCTGCTCGACATCGCCGGACCGGACGCGCTGCCGGTGGATGCCGAGGGCACCGCCTCCCCGGAGTGGGCCCAGCACAGCGGCCCCACCTACCTGAACTACCGCAAGACGACCATCTACGGAGGTTCGAGCGAAGTGCAGCGCTCCATCATCGCCTCCACGATCCTGGGATTGTGAGGCGACACCATGGATTTCGAACTCACCGACGAACAGGTCATGCTCCGGGACACCGTGCGTGACGTGCTGGCCCGCAACTACGACCCGGAGTCCCGGCTCAAGGTCACCGATACCGAACTGGGCTGGAGCCGCGAGGTCTGGCGTCAGCTCGCCGAATTGGGCGTACTGGGCCTGAGTTTCAGCGAAGAAGACGGCGGCATGGGCGCCGGACCGGTGGAGACCATGGTGGTGCTGGAGGAGTTCGGCCGCCGGCTGGCGCCCGAACCGCTGCTGGACGCCGTCCTGGTGCCCGGTGCGCTGGTGGCCGCGGTCGCCGGCGCCGACCAGCGGCAGCGAATCCTGACCGAGGTCGCCGCGGGTACCAAGCTGCTCGCCTTCGCGCACAGCGAGCCGGGCACCCGGTGGCCCGCCATCGAGCTGTCCACCACTGCTGTGGCGCAGGGCGATTCCTACGCCGTGACCGGCATCAAGAACCCGGTCGGGCACGGTGACTGCGCGGACGAGCTGGTGGTCAGCGCGACGCTACCGGACGGTGGTGTCGGACTGTTCCTGGTCGCCGCCGACGCCAGCGGCGTCAGCCGCAAGCCGTACCGCACGGTGGACGGGCAGCGTGGCGCGCAGCTCGAATTCGACTCCGCCCCGGCCGAATTGCTCGGCGCGGCGGGCGAGGCGATCCAGACGGTGATCGTGCACGCCCAGGCGCTGCTCTGTGCCGAATCCATCGGCGCGATGGAAGAGGCGCTGCGTCTGACCACCGATTACCTCAAGGCGCGCAAGCAGTTCGGCGTCACGCTGTCGAAGTTCCAGACCCTGACCCAGCGCGCCGCCAACATGTATGTCTCGCTGGAACTGGCGCGCAGCATGAGCCTGTACGCCAACGCGGCGCTGGCCGACGGCACGGCCGACCCGGTGATCGCCTCGCGAGCGCGGTTGCAGGTCAGCCGTTCCGCCCGGCACGTCGGGCAGGAAGCCATCCAGATGCACGGCGGTATCGGTGTCACCGCGGAATATCCGGTGAGCCACTACGTTGCGCGGCTCACCGCGATCGAGCGGACCCTCGGTAGCGCGCTCGAGCATCTGCAGGTGCTCAGCGCCGGGGTCGACGGGTACGACCAGCCGGAACTGTAGGTCGCGAAAGAGAAAGCCGCCTTGCGTTGGCAAGGCGGCTTTTTCGTGCGGTCCGGACGGTGGCGCCGTGTGGTCTATTCGGTCGGCTCCGCAGGGACCGACGTCTGCGCGGGGGTTGAGGTCTGCGGCGGGGCCGAGGTCTGCGCGGGACCCGAAGTTTCGGCAGGGGCCGGAGAGTCGATGGCCGCCGGGCCCTGCATGGGACTTTCGATCGGTGTGACGACTTCCACGGGTGCGGTTTCCGTGGGCGGGGAAGTCTCCTCGGCCGGCGGGGCGGCCGCGGTCGTGGTGGGCGCCGGTGGCCGCCGGGTGGTGGTGGGTTCCTCGGGTTCGGTGGGCCGGGGGCGCGTCCGCGTGGTGGTCGGTTCCTCGGGCTCGGTGCTGCGCGGGGTGGTCGGCCGGGTGGCGCGCGGACGCGTGGAAGTCTCGGTTTCCTCCGGGATGTCGAGTTCGGTGTCCGGCGGTGTGGTCATCGGTGTGTATCCCGCGGGACGGCGCGGTGGACCGGCCGGCGCCACCTGCCAGGTGGGGGACGGTGGGATGACGACTTTCTGTGCCGACACCGTGGTGCCGTTCTGGACGGCCATCGCGGCCGACGGTCCGGATTTCAACGGTGGGGGCGGGACGTAGGTGTCCTGCTTGCCGATTCCGCAGGCGCCGATGAGGACCAGCCCGACGGAAACCGCCCCCGCTGCGATCGCCGGACCGGCGATCTTGGCCCTGTTGCTCACCATCGGGACACTCCTGCTGTGTATTCGCGTGGGGCTCACCTTAATCGAGGCCGGGCACGGCGGCTACTGCGGCACGAGCGTTTCACGACCGCACATACCGCTTTGAAATACTCGTAATTCACATATCGAAATGATGACTATTGCGTGTCGTGATCACGTGTCGTACTCGAAGCTACCGGTGGGGTCGTAGCGTGTGTGAGCAAAGTTACGTGTGCGACGCCTGTACCCAGATGAGAGATCCGCCGAGGGCTCGAGAACCCTATTGCGACAACTACTCTGATCGAAGTCGGGTTAGAGGGAGTGGATGATGGGAGCTTACTCGACAACTCCGCTGCGAGCCGAGTCCGAAGCCGCCGATCCGGCAGCTACCGCACCATCGCAGCCCACGGGGTCGAAACCGCCACGCAGCCTGTCCACGATCCTCTCGCGGACCTTCGCCTGGCTGTTCTTCATCGGCGGCGTCGTCGGAGCCGCGCTCGGCATCGCCGGGCTACATGTCGAAATCGCCGTCGCCGGTTTGATACTGGCCTGCACCGCCGGCTTGGTGCTACTGAAGTTGCGTCACGACCGTGGAGTCCGGGCCGAAACCGACTGAGCTACGAACGAACCCGGAGTTGGTTGCCGAAGGCGCTGCCGCCGTGCAGGATTGGCAGATGGCTGGACGTGATCGTAGGCAGACGGCGATCACCAGTGATGTCACCGAATTCCTGGCTCGCGCCGAGCCGTTCCTGCGCCGGAACGCGCTGCGCAACACGGTGATCGCCACTGCCGTCGGCAATCTGCTCGGCGCACAGCACGCCCCCGGCGAGCAGTCCTGGTTCGTGTCCGTCCTCGACGACGCCGGAGAGGTCGCCGGCGTCGCCGCACGGTCGGGCCGCAACGACATCTATCTCGGCGATCTACCGGTGGACAGCGCCGGTGCGGTGGCGGAGGCGTTCGCCGGGGTGATCGCCACCGCCGGCGGCGTCGAGGGCCCTTCCGAGGTGGTGTGGCCGTTCGCCGAGCGCTGGTGCGCGCTGCGCCGGGTCGGCTACAAACAGGACTACGCCGTGCGGCTCTACCGGCTCGGGGTGCTGCACATTCCCCCGGAGGTCCCCGGTTCGCCCAGGCGGGCAACGGAATCCGATATCGCCCTGTGCCTGGCATGGTCCGACGCGATGCAGTCCGAGGTCGGGCTACAGGGTCCCGGGCTGCCGGTCGAGGCGCTGCGCCGGCGGATCGTGGCGGGCTGGTGGTGGTTGTGGGAGCACGACGGGCGTCCGGTCTGCCTGGCCGCCCATCAGGTGCCGGCTTACGGCTGGTCCCGGATCGGGCCGGTCTACACCCCGCCCGCCGAGCGTGGCCGTGGATACGCCGCCGCGCTCTCGGCGCACGTGTCGCGAATCCTGCGGGCGCAGGGGCTGGACATCTGCCTGTTCGCCGACACCGACAACTCCACTTCCAACAAGATCTACCGCGGCATCGGATTCGAACCGGTACGCGAATACGTGCACTACCAATTCGGATAGCTCCGTGCGAACGGTCAGCGGACGACCCATTCGAAGGCCTCGGCCTTCGATCGGGCGCCCGCGGCGGTGCGGGAGCGATTGGGTTCGCCGAGTTCGGCGAGCAGGTCCTCGGTGAGACCGACCAGGGCGGCCAGCGTCGTGGGCGCGAACCAATCCGGGCGAGTGGCGAAGAGGATGTCCTCGGACGCGGTGTTGCCGCTGGCGCCGGGTGCGAACGGGCAGCCGCCCAGGCCGCCGAGGGAGCCGTCGACCATGGTGGCGCCGGCCGCGATCGCGGCCAGCGTGTTGGCGACGCCCATGCCCCAGGTGTCGTGGCCGTGGAAGACGATGCGGCGCTCGGGCGTTCGCTCGCGAACGGCGGAGACCAAGGCGCTGACCTGTGCCGGATGCGCCTGGCCGAGGGTGTCGGCGAGCACGATGTCGGCGGCACCCGCGGTCCGCGGATCGTTCGCGATCGCGAGCACGCGTTCCGGATCGACCGGGCCGTCGAACGGGCAGGTGAAGCTGGTGGCCAGGCAGAGTTGAACGGCGCCGCCGGCCTCGCGCGCGATCCGGACCGCGTCCGGCATGGCTGCCACGCTGTCCTCGGCCGTGCGGCCGATATTGGCCTTGTTGTGCGCGTCGGAGACCGACAGGCAGTACTGGAAGTTGCGCACGCCGACGGCCGCGGCCTTCTCGACATGCCGTGGCGTCGCGACCCAGAGCCAGCAGCGCTGTAGCTCGTCCGGGGTCAGGGCGGCGACGAGTTCCATGGTGTTCGCCATCGGCGGCACCAGGTCGGGCCGCGCCATGGAGCCGATCTCCAGTTCGGGGACACCGAGCGCCAGCAACCGGCGCACGATATCGACCTTGCGTTCGGTGGGCAGCACCTTGCCGGTCAACTGCAGGCCGTCACGCAGGGTCACATCGCGCAGGACCGCTGTCACTTCTCTTCGCGTGATCGTGCGGGTACGCACATCACGCCTGCCCAGGACCTCCGATTCGCGCCGGCCGGATTGGGATGCACTGTCGGCCTGCTCGGCGCCGGGGAACGGAGCTCACCTCTGCTGCGTCCTGCCGGGCGTCTGCGTCCACGCCGCCTACTCATGCCCGGCACCCTATCGGCGTAGGGCGCGTTACGCGAGCACCGGCCCCCGCGTCGGCGCGCTGATCATGCCCGGACGACGGCGGCGTGCTCACACTGCACCGCCGTTCAGCGCGTCGATCTCCTGGTCGGTCAGGCCGAGTAGATCGGAGAGCACCGCACGGGTGTGTTCGCCGAGATCGGGCCCGACATTGCGGATCGGCAGCGATTGCCCGCCGATGACCGGGACGATGCCGGTGAAACCGACCTGCTTGGGCTCGGGTTCGCCGACGTCCACCGGGAACGACTGAATCATGTTGCGCGACTTCAATTGTTCGTCGGCTACCAGGTCGGCGGCGGTGTAGATCGGGCCGCACGGAATAGCGGCTTCCTCGAGGATCTTCAGGGCTTCGTCGCGGGTGTGCCGGATGGTCCACTCCGCGATCGCGGCGTCCAGGCGTTCCCGGTTGGTCCAGCGGCCCCAATTGTCCTGCAGGCCCGGGTCGGCGGCCAGGTCCGGACGGTCGATGACGCGCATATAGCGCTGGAAGATGGCGTCACCGTTGCCGCCGATGATGATGCTGACGCCGTCACTGCACGGATAGGCGTTGCTCGGGGCGATGCCCTCCATCCGGCCGCCGACGCGTTCCCGTTTGATGCCGTAGGCCAGATAGTCGGGGACCAGCGATTCCATCACCGACAGGATGGATTCGTTCAGGGCGACATCGATGACACGCTGCTCCAACGGGACCCGCTCGACCCGCTCACGCTGGAACAGTGCCATCACGGTGCCGAACGCGGCATAGATCCCCGCGATGGAATCGCCGATGGAGACGCCGACCCGGACCGGTGGCCGGTCCGGGTCGCCGACCAGTTCGCGCAGACCGCCGACCGCTTCGGCGACGGCCGCGAAGCCGGGGCGCTGCGCCAGCGGCCCGGTCTGGCCGTACGCCGAGATGCGGGTGATCACCAGATCGGGGTTGGCCTCGGAGAGCACCTCCGGACCCAGGCCCCACTTCTCCAGGATCCCGGGCCGGAAGTTCTCCAGCAGCACATCACACTGCTTGATCAGATCGAGGACGATCCGCCGGCCCGCGTCGGTGCGCAGGTCCAGCGTGATGGACTTCTTGTTCCGGTTGATGGTCCGGTACAACATCGAGGTGTCGCCGCCGTAGAGGCGCCAGTTCCGCAGCTCGTCACCGGTTTTCGGGCGCTCCACCTTGATCACCTCGGCACCGAAGTCACCGAGGATGCGCCCGGCCGTCGGTGCGGCCACGTAGTTGCCCAGTTCCAGAACCCGCACCCCGTCGAGCGGCCGAATCTCCATCGTCACGGCCCCCACGATAGGGCCCGGTCCGCCCGGCCGGGGCAGCGCCGAGGATTCAGGCGGCCTGGGCCGCGCTCTCCTCGACGATGGAGTAGTGCTCGGCATTGCCGGCGATGACGGTGCTGCGCGTACCGTCCACGCCGACCGGGATGTCGCCGGCCAGGGTGATGCGGGTGAGGCGGCGGGGTTGGGCGTCGTAGTCGTCCACGGCGTAATGCTGGGTGGCGCGGTTGTCCCAGATCGCGACATCGCCGAGCTGCCAGTTCCAGCGGGTCGTGTTCTCCAGCTTGGTCACCCGGTGCTGCAGCAACTGGAACAGCGCCTGCGATTCGGCGGTGGAGAGGCCGACGAAGTTCTTCACGAAATGCCCGAGCAGTAGTGCGCGCTCCCCGGTGACCGGGTGCACGCGGACCACCGGATGCTCGGTCTCGTAGTAGGTCGACTCGAATTCCGCGCGATAAGCCTGACCCTGCGCGCCGGCCGCATGCTGATCGCTGCGGTCGGCGGCGTAGTCATAGGCATTGGTGTGCCGCGCGCGCAGGTTCTCCACCAGGGCTTTGAGCGGCGCGGGCAGCGACTCGTAGGCGGCGACGGTGGAAGCCCAGGTGGTGGAGCCGCCGTAGCTGGGCAGATGCACCGCGCGCAGGATGGACGCCTTCGGAATGCGGTCCACGAAGGTGACATCGGTATGCCAGCTGTTGGCGCGGCCGTACTCGGAATCGATCGGCAGCGACTTGACACCCTTGGAGGTGACCGTGGGGTGCGGGGTGGTGGGCGCGCCCAGCAGTTCCGCGAATTCGTACTGGCCGTCCTCGGTCAGCTGGTCCTGGCCGCGGAAGAAGATCACCTTGTGCTCGTGCAGTGCGTCTTGGATCAGTGCGACCGTCTCGGCGTCCAGAGCACCGCTCAACCGGACGCCATCGATGCGCGCGCCGATCCGGCTGCCGAGTTTTACCACTGTTGCTGAATCGACGGACATGTAAGGGCCTTTCGCTCGAACGTTTGCTGTGTTCGAGCACACCAGCGGGGCCGCCGAGCGAACAGGTTTACCCTCAGCCGGATCGAAACGCGCTACCCGACGTGCTCGCGCAGGTAGGCGATGTCGTCGGCGACACCGTCGGCCGGGGTTTCCAGCACCACCGGGGCACCCGCGGTGCGGCACACCTCGGCGAGCAACTCCGGATCGATGGTGCCCTCGGACAGGTTGGCGTGCCGGTCGGCTCCGGAATTGAACTCGTCGCGCGAGGAGTTAAGGTGCACCAGGTCGATACGGCCAGTGATGGCTTTGATGCGATCCACCACGCCGACCAGTTCCTCCCCACCCGCCCAGGCGTGACAGGTGTCCAGGCAGAAACCCGCGCCGAAATCGCCGACCGCGTCCCATAGCCGGGCGATGGAATCGAAATGCCGTGCCATGGCGTGATTGCCGCCCGCGGTGTTCTCGATCAGGATCGGCACCGCGAAGCCGCCCTTGTCCTGCTGGCGTTCGAAGAGCTTGCGCCAGTTGATGATTCCGGCCTCGATCTCGGCGTCGGACCGGACATGGCCGCCGTGCACGACCAGGCCGAACGCACCCAGCTCGGCGGCCGCCGCGGCCTGCAGGGCGACCGCCTGGCGCGAGGGCATACGCAGCCGGTTGTTCGTGCTGGCCACGTTGATCTGATACGAGGAGTGGATCACCACGTCGATCTCGCTGGCCTTGATCTGCTCGGCCAGCGGATGCGGCTTCGGTTTGTCCCAGCTCTGCGGATCCACAACGAAGAACTGGACGACTTCGGCGCCGAGTTTCGCACCCAGGCCGATCGGGTCGCTGTCCTGGCGGACATGGGCTCCAATTCGCATGAGGTCGAGCTTAGGCCGGGCCACCGACAAACCAGCGCGAGCGGGCGATAATCGAGGTGTTGCAGGAGCGCGGGCCCGGGAGATACATCGGTAGGATCCGCGTGCTCGGCCCGATGAGGGGGTGTACCCACTGTGTTGCAAGCTGGCGAGGTCTTTGCCGGTTACGTCGTCAAACGCGTGCTCGGCCAAGGCGGCATGGGCACCGTCTACCTGGCGCAGCATCCGCGGCTGCCCCGCCTCACGGCGCTGAAGTTGCTGGACCGCGAGCTCTACGGCGACGACGAGATCCGCCGGCGCTTCGAGCGCGAAGCCGATCTGGTGGCTCAACTGGACCACCCGAACATCGTCACCGTCTACGACCGCGGCGCCGAGGGTGACCAGCTGTGGATCTCCATGCAGTTCGTGGCCGGCTCTGATGCCGCGAGCGCGGACGTAGACGCTTTGGCGCCCGCACGGGCGGTGCACATCATTTCCGATACCGCCGCCGCCCTGGACTTCGCACACGCCAACGGCGTGCTGCACCGCGACGTGAAACCGGCGAACATCCTGCTCGCCAAGGCCCCGATCGGACAGCCGGAACGGGTGCTACTCACCGATTTCGGGATCGCGGCCATGCGGAATTCCGACACCACGCTGTCGTCGGTGGGGCAGATCACCGCCACCCTCGCCTACGCCGCGCCCGAACAGCTCAGCGGCACCCCGATGGACCACCGGTCCGATCAATATTCGCTGGCGTGCACGTTGTTCTGGATGCTCACCGGGACGCCGCCGTTCGCCGGCGGCAACCCGGCAGTGGTGATGAACGGTCACCTGTTCGGCCCGGTGCCGTCCCTGCGACAAGCCCGCCCCGGCTTGCCACCCGCGCTGGACGGCGTGCTGGCACGGGCCCTGGGCAAGCGGGCCGACGAACGCTTCGCCAGCTGCACCGAATTCGCGACGGCGGCCCGCCAGGCACTGGCCTCCGGTGGGCCGCAACAGCATTCACCGGCACGGCCGCCACAACCGGGCTCGTACCCGGGTTATCCGCTGCCCGGTGCCCGGCCGCCGACCGGGTACACACCGCCCGCCCATGCGGGTTACGGACCGCAGCCGACTCGGCCGTATGCCGGGAGTGGTCCGCAGCCGACTGGGCCGTATGCCAGCGGTCCGCAGCCGACTGCGGCGAATCCTGGGAGCCCGCCGCAGCCGATCGGGCCGTATGCCAGTGGCCCGCAGCCGACTGCGCCGTATCCCGGGCACGCGCCCCAGCGGACTGGGCCGTATGCCAGTGGCCCGCAGCCGACCGCGCCGTATCCAGGGACCCCGCCGCAGCCGACTGGGCTGTATCCCGGCAACGAGCCGCAGTCGACTCGTCCGTCTGGGAACGGTCCGCAGCCGACTGGGCCTTATCCGGGGAATGGTTCGCAGCCGCACGTTCCGCACACCGGTTACCGGCCGCCGACATACCCGTATCCGTCTGCGCCGCCTGCGTATCCGTCCGGGGCGGCCGGGTACACGTCAGGAGTTCCACCGGTACCGAGCGTGCCGCCGGGGACTGGTCTCGCGCCGAATGGTGTTCCGCCAGTGGCAAGTAGGCCATCCAGGCCAGGCATGCCTCCTGTCGCAGGCACGCCGCCGATCTCCGCCAGTCCTTCCAGTGGGGGCACGCCTTCTGGCCTCGGCACGTCTCCTGGTGTGGGCACACCTCCTGCGGCCAGCGCGCCTCGTGGCGCGAGCGGGGTTCCTGGAGCGAACTCGCCTTCTGCTGCGGGCACGTCTTCTGCCGCGGACACGTCCTCTGCCGCGGGCGGGCTTCCTGCCTCCGGTGGCCCGGCGACATCGGGGCCCGTGCCCGCGCGACCGAGCTCGGGCCGAAACCCTATGCCGCCCACGGGGACCGAGTCGCCCTCGCCCGTGCGTCCACCGAGCGCCGATCCGCCCACCCCGTCGGGAAGTGCTGCCGCGCAAGGGCCGTCATCCGGTCGGCGGCGAACTGTGCGACCCATCACTATCGCGCTGCCGGACGCGCCGATCCGGCGTGCTCGGCCGTCCGCCGGCGAACCGGGCCGGGAGCCATAGGGATTCGCTATCGGACGACGGTTGGAACGCCCCGGGGTCCGTGCGCGATACCCGTTCGTCGGCCCTTAGGCGGGTGCGGCAACTGCTAGGGTTTTCGTATTCCGTGGTCGGGCGCCGCCCTGATCGCGTTCTCGTGCTGTACGCCTGTCGCCGGTGGGTCCCGGTGCGGGCGAGAAGTGGAGCAAGACATGCTGGCCAGCGGTGATGTTTTCGCCGGCTATGTCATCGAAAGGCAATTGGGCCGCGGTGGCATGGGTTCGGTCTACCTGGCGAAACATCCGCGGCTGCCGCGGATGACAGCGCTGAAGCTGTTGAACCGGGAGATGTTTCACGACGAGGAGGTGCGGGCGCGGTTCGAACGGGAGGCGGATCTGGTCGCCCGGCTCGACCACCCCAATATCGTCACGGTGTACGACCGCGGGCTCGAGGAAGAGCAGCTGTGGATCTCCATGCAGTACATCGACGGTATCGACGCCGCCTCGGTGGAGCCGCAGTCGCTGCCTCCGGCGCGAGCGGTGCAGATCATCAAGGAAACCGGTGAGGCGCTGGACTACGCGCACGGCATGGGCGTGCTGCACCGCGATGTGAAACCGGCCAATATCCTGCTGGCCCGGTCCGGGAGCGGCCGGGGCGAACGGGTCTATCTCACCGACTTCGGTATCGCGCGGTTGCGCGACGACACCGGACATCTCACCCAGACCGGCACCTTCACCGCGACGCTCGCCTATGCCTCGCCCGAACAGCTCACCGGTTCGCCGCTGGACCATCGATCCGATCAGTACTCGCTGGCCTGCACGCTGTTCTGGTTGTTCACCGGTAGCGGTCCGTTCGCCTCGACCAACCCGGCGCAGGTCATCCAGGGGCACCTGCAAACCGCGCCGCCCGCGTTGAGCAGTGTGCGCGCCGGTCTGCCCTACGCCTTGGACGGTGTGCTGGCCAAGGCGATGGCCAAGCGGCCCGATGATCGATTCCACTCGTGTTCGGAATTCGCCGCGGCCGCGCAGCAGGCGCTGAACGATCGCAGTCAGCCGTCGATACCGCTGGTCGGCGGTCCGCGGCCGGTGACCGGGCCGCAGTTCCCGACGCAGCACAATTCCACCCCGCAGTTCCCGACAGCGGGCGGTATGCACCCGTCCAGCCCGCAGGTGCCGACCTATCCGATGGGGCAGGCCAGCGGCCCGCACTCGCTGTCCGGCGCGCCGACGGCGATCACGCCCGCGCCGCGACCGGCCCAGCACACCATGCCGGTGGGTTCGCCCGCGCCGCAACCGAATCCGTCGAACTCCGGGCCCTATGCCGCACAGCACGCGTACGCCCCGCAGGGCGGATACAACGCGCCGCGTCCGCCGGGGCCGCGGAAGTCCAACGCGGGCCTCATCGTCGGCGTGGTCGTGGGTGCGGTGGTGCTGGTGATCGCGCTGCTGGCTGTGATCGGCGTGGTGGTCGATGACGATACCGGGACGACGCCGACGCGTACCGCGACCGCCTCGGCGACCGCGACGGCCACCTCCACCAGCAACGCGCCGGCGCAGACGGCGAGCGTGGACGCGATCAGCCGGGAGTTCCCGAGCCTGGTCCCGGCTGAAACCGACGGCGACTCCGGTTACAACGGGTCGACCTGCAGTTCGCACACCGCCAGCTCGCCGCCCAATCCGACCGATGGCACACCGGATTTCGGCAAGTGGGGCTTCGCGTGGGACTGCTACGGCGGCGGCGACAACGACGACCCGTTCTACACGATCTACATGTATAACTCGGCCGCCGACGCCCAGGCCGCGCTGAACAACCTGCCCAAGGACGCCACCAAGTCCACCGAGACCAACGCCGGAAAGTCTTACACCAACTACAAATTCAACGACAGCGGCCCGAAGATGGTGACGGTGTTCACCGGATCCCGCGGGCAGTACCTGATGTACACCGACGGGATCGCGGGCAGCATCGACGAGGTGCTGCGCTGGTGGCGTTCGGCGCCACTGTGATTGTCAGAGAACGGATTCCACCGCACCGCGCAGTGCGGCGTCGCCGGGGGTGACGGTCGGCCGGAACCGCCCGGCCACCTTGCCCTCGCGGTCGATCAGGAATTTCTCGAAGTTCCACTGGATGTCGCCGGCGGCACCCTCGGTGTCGGCGGTGGCCACCAGCTCCGCGTACAGCGGGTGCCGGTTTTCGCCGTTGACCTCGGTCTTCTCCAACAGCGGGAAGTCCACCCCGTAGGTGGTGGCGCAGAACTGCGCGATCTCCTCGGCGCTACCGGGTTCCTGGCCCATGAACTGGTTGCACGGCACACCGACGACGGTGAAGCCCTGCGGCCCGTAGGTCTGCTGCAACTCCACCAGTCCCGAATACTGCGGAGTCAAACCACATTTCGACGCCACATTGACCAGCAGCACGGCTTTGTCCCCGGCCAGCTCCGCCAGCGTGGTCGGCTCGCCGTCCAAGGTCCGCAGCGCGATATCACGAATGCTCATTCGCCCCACGCTACTGGATCCGCCTCGGGTCGGAGCCTGGTCCGAGCGGCTACGACCAGGGGAGTCAGGGGAAATCCGGATGGCGCGGCGGGAGATCGCCCGACAGACTGGAGGGCATGACTTCGCACGCTGTGGGTACCGACACCGCCGAAAAGGCGGCTCCGACCGATGTCGCGGCCCGTGCCATCGATGTGTCCAAGATCTACGGTTCGGGAGATACGCAGGTCACGGCCCTGGATGCGGTGTCGGCAGAGTTCGCGAAGGGTGAGTTCACCGCCATCATGGGGCCCTCGGGTTCGGGGAAGTCGACCCTGATGCACTGCCTGGCCGGGCTGGACAGCGCGAGCTCGGGCGCGGTCCGGATCGGTGACACCGATCTCACCAACCTCTCGGACAAGCAGATGACGGCGTTGCGACGAGATCGGATCGGGTTCGTGTTCCAGGCGTTCAACCTGGTGCCGACGCTCACCGCGCTGGAGAACATCACGCTCCCGTTGGATATCGCCGGGCGCAAGGCGGATCAGCAATGGCTCGACACCGTGCTGAAGCGGCTGGGGCTCACCGATCGGCTCACCCATCGGCCCAGCGAGCTGTCGGGTGGTCAGCAGCAGCGCGTGGCCTGCGCGCGGGCGCTGGCGGGCAAGCCGGAGATCATCTTCGGTGACGAGCCGACCGGCAATCTGGACTCGCGTTCCTCCGGCGAGGTGCTCTCGATCCTGCGCGCCGCGGTGGACGAGTTCGGGCAGACCGTCGTGATCGTCACCCACGAACCGCATGCCGCGGCCTACGCCGACCGGGTGATCTTCCTCGCCGACGGCCGCATCGTGGACGAATTGCGGGATCCCACCGCGGAATCCGTGCTGGACCGGATGAAGGCGCTGGAAACACTCTGATGGCGAGCAATCCCATGCGGAAAGTTGCCCTGCGCAACTTGGCCGCACACAAGGTTCGGCTGGCGCTGACTGTGTTGTCGGTCATCCTCGGCACGGCGTTCATCGCCGGGTCCTTCGTTTTCACCGATACGTTGCAGCGCACGTTCGACGGGATCTTCGAAGGGCAGGCCAAGGGCGTCGATGTGCGGGTGAGCCCGGAGTCGCAGCAATCCTTCGGCGTCCCGCAGGGCGCGGTGGAGAAGATCACCGCTCTCGAGGGAGTGCGGGCGGTCGCGCCCGGCGTGAACGGGCCGCTGGTGCTGCTGAATTCGGCGGGCAAACCGGTGCAGACCGGCGGCGCGCCGAGCTGGGGACAGTCCTATGTGCCGCCGGAGCAGGCGGTCGAGGAGCCGCCGAAGTTCGTGCAGGGTGTGCCGCCGAGCAAGCCGGGCGAGGTCGCGATCAATTCCGGTGGCGCCGAACGCTCCGGGCTGAAAGTCGGCGACCGCGCCAAGGTGATCATCCCGGCGCGGAGCACCCAGGATCGCCCCGCGCTCGAGGTCGCGATCACCGGTGTCTTCGAGACTCCCTCCGACACCGGCGGTTTCATCGGTCTGCTGTTCGAGGACAAGCAGGCGCGCCAGCTTTTCACCGACGGCTCGCACGTGGCCTATATCGATATCGCCGTTCAGCCCGGTGTCGCCGTCAACGACCTGCGGGACCGAGTCGCCGCCGAGGTCAAGGGTTTCAAGGTCCAGAACGGTGACCAGGTGCGCGAAGACATGAAGGCGCAGCTGGGTGAGGCGTTGAAGTTCATCAACTACTTCCTGCTCGCCTTCGGCGGTATCGCGCTCATCGTGGGCACCTTCATCATCTACAACACCTTCTCCATGATCGTGGCGCAGCGGCTGCGGGAGTTGGCGCTGCTGCGCGCGGTCGGCGCGAGCAGGCAGCAGGTGGGCCGGACAGTGGTCTCCGAGGCTTTGGTCATCGGAATCATCGGCAGCGTCATCGGTTTGGTGGCGGGCGTGGCACTCGCCTACGGGTTGTCCGCCGTATTGAACGCCTTCGATCTGGGCTTGCCGACCGGTTCCATGGCGGTGCTGCCGCGCACCATCGTCGTCGGCCTGGTCGTCGGCATCGGGGTGACGGTGATCAGTGCCTACGCGCCAGCCCGCCGGGCGGCGAAGATTCCGCCCGTCGAGGCCATGCGCGAGGAGTACAAGTCGAGCGATGAACCGCTGCGGCTGGGTCAGGTCATCGGCGCGGCCGTCGGCATGCCGGGCGTGGCGCGGTTCCTGGCCGGCAATTCGCTGCGGTTGCGCACGAGCGTCGGTTCGGTGCTCGGCGTCGCCGGCATCGTCGCGGTGGTGGTCGGGGCGCAGGGCACCGGAGGTCGCGCGGCGAGCATCGTCGGCGGCGGTGCGCTGGCGTTGATCCTGGCCGTACTGCTGGTGCTGCCGGCGTTGTCTCGTCCGGTTGTCGGCGGGCTCGGCGTGCTCATCCGCCCGTTCGGGCCGATCGGGCACATGGCCCGCAACAACGCCGTCCGCAACCCGCGCCGGACGGCGGCGACGGCGTTCGCGTTGACGCTCGGTCTGATGCTGGTCTCGGCCATCGGCATGCTCGGCGCCTCGGCCAAAGCCAGCGTAAGTGTGCTGGTGGACAAGGGGATTCAAGCCGATTACACCCTCGCGGGCCCGCAGAACTCGATGATCGGGCTCTCGCTCGGGGTGCCCGACGCGGTGCGCAAGGGCGTGCCGGACGCGGCCGATGTCGTCGGCTTCCGTGGCGCGGCCTTCCGCGTCGACACCGATCAGATGCGCGGTGTGTCACCGGACGCGCCGATGGACAACGTGTTCAACACCGAAATTCTGCAGGGCTCCCGCACACTCGGTGAACGCACCGTGCTGGTCTCCGACAGCGAAACCGCCGAGCACGGGTGGAAGGTCGGTCAGCAGATCGAACTGACCACCTTGGACAAGAATCAGAAGGTGCCCGCCACCGTCGGCGGTGTGTTCCGGGACAATCCGCTACTCGGCGACATGGTGCTCGCACCGAAGCTGTTCGACCAGGTCATACCGCCGGCGTTCCAGAACAACTTCTTCGTGCTGGTCAGCGCGAAACCGGGCGCGGATCTGGCCGCTATGCGGACCCAGCTGGAGAAGGCCACCGAAAGCTTCGCGGTCGTTCAGGTTCAGGATCGGGAGCAGGTCAAGGGCGCACAGGGCCAGCAGATCAACACCATGCTCGCCATCCTGTACGGCCTGCTCGCCTTGGCGGTGGTGATCGCCATCCTCGGCATCATCAACACCCTGGCATTGTCGGTGGTGGAGCGGCGTCGCGAAATCGGCATGCTGCGGGCGGTCGGTACCCAGCGCGCTCAGGTGCGCCGCACCATCTACCTGGAGTCCATGCTGATCGCCGTCTTCGGCGCGATCGTCGGCGTGATCCTCGGGCTGGGACTGGGAATCGGATTCCTGCGCACCCTCGCCGACCTGGGCATCGACCAGATCGCCATTCCGTGGGGCCAGCTCGTCGCGGTGCTGATCAGCTCCGCCGTGGTCGGCGTCTTGGCCGCGCTGTGGCCGGGGATCCGGGCGGCGCGGACACCGCCGCTGGCCGCCATCGCGGATCTGTAGAAGGTAGGTTCGCCGGTCAGCTCATGTGGCGATCGAACCATTCCTGGCTCGGCCCGCCGTATTCTCCGCTCGGCGGGTTCGGGCCGAATTCGGTGCAGTAGTCGGTCGCCAGCTCCTCGATGACAGCGCTCGCGTCGACCGCGCGCCAAGCGGGTGGAATCGCCGCCGCGCCGAAGCAGGCGCCGAGGATGCTGCCGCAGATCGCGCCGGTGGCGTCGCTGTCGCCGGAGTGGTTGACCGCGAGCAGGATTCCGTTGCGGACCATCTGCTCCGGCGTCCCGCCGACGGTCTGCGCCGCCAGGGCCGCGTAGAGGGCGATGGACAGCGCCTCCGGTGCGATCCAGCCGGGGCCCAGGGATTCGGTGTCCTCCGGGCGCGGCATTCGGGCGCCCACCCGGTCGGCGAGCCGGACCGCGGCCTCCAGGGCGGCCGAAGTCTCCTCGTGCCCTTCGTATTTGCGCAGTTCGATGCGGGCTCGATCGATGGCGGCGCGCAGGTCGGTGCCGCGAATCAGCTCGTAGACGATGACCGCGAGGGTGCCCGCGGGCAGCCACCCGCTCGGGTGGCCGTGGGTCAGGGCGGCCGCGTCGCAACCCAATTCGAAGACGAACTCCACGGCCAAGCCAGTGCGGTCGAGCAGGTAGCCGAAACCGCACGGCGCGCAGCGGGCCAGCGCGGCGCAGCCTTTGGAGTCGTTGATCGGTTCGGCGCGAGTTCCCAACGGCGTGAACGGTTTTCCGCGCGCGCCCGCTTTCTGCAGGGCGGAGAGGACGGCCAAGCCGTTGCCGCGGCGATCGAGCAGTGCCGGGTAGGCCGCGAGCCTGCTGTGCGGCTCGCCCTCCTGCGCCGGGATCTCGATGCCCTGACCCCGCAGCCACACCAGGAAACCCTGCTGCATCAGGCCGAGCGTGGCGCCGCCGATGCCTTTCAGCCGGGCGCGCACCGAGCCCTTGATCAACGCCTCCAGCGTGAACAGCGCCAGCTGGGTTTCCTCGGAGATCCTGCCCTCGAAGGACTTGCCGTCGACGCCGCTCGGACCGTAGCGCTGGCGGATGTCGGTGAGGAGCAGATTCTCCACCGGTGCGCCCAGTGCGTCCCCGGCCGCGCCGCCGATCAGGCAGCCGTGTACCCGGTCGGCCACCGCCCGCAGCGGATTCGGCCGGGCGGGCGGCGGGGAGTTCGGCCGGACCGTCGGCTCGGCCGGTCGTCGGGGCTGCTGTCGATCGGGCTGGGGAGATCTGTGGATCGTCCGGGGTAGCTCCGGCTTGCGCCAGGCTTCCAGCGCCGCCTCGGCGAATTCGCAGCAAGTGCGGAAGCGCTGGTCCGGATCTTTGGCCATCGCCTTGGCCAGCACCGAGTCGAGTCCGGCGGGCAGGTCCGGACGGGCCGCGTGCAGCGACGGCGGCGGAGACTGCACATGCCCCCACATGACCGCCGCGATATTCGGCGCGTCGTAGGGGCCGTAGCCCGTCAACATGCGGAACAGGGTGCAGGCCAGCGAATACTGGTCGGCGCGATAGTCGACGGGCGCGGCGATCAACTGCTCCGGCGAAGCGTAGGCGAGGGTCGCGACCAGGGTGCCGGTGCGGGTGAGCCGGCCGGAGTCGGCGAGCAGTTTCGCGATGCCGAAGTCGGTGAGCAGCACCCGCTCGGTGAAACCAGGCCCGGCGCCGGCCGAACGAGACAGCAGGATATTGGCGGGCTTCACGTCGCGGTGCAGCACACCCTGGGCGTGCGCGTAGTCGAGCGCGCCCGCCGTCTGGTGCAGAATCTGCATCGCGCGCGCGACGGGCATCGCGTTCACCGGGATCGCCGCCGTGTCCACGCCGTCGACGTACTGCATCGAGATCCACAGGTGGTTGTCCTCGACGCCGCGGTCGAACACGGTGATGATGTTCGGGTGATCCAGCTGGGCGACCAGATCGGCTTCGCGTTCGAACCGGCCGCGAGTCTCCTTGTCGCCGAACAACTCCCGGTGCAGCAGTTTCAGCGCCAGCAGCTTCGGTAGCCGGGGGTGCCGGGCCGCGTAGACCGCGCCCATGCCGCCGCGCCCCAGCTCGCGTTCGATCACGAAGCCGGCGAATACCTCACCACGGCGCAACATCCGTGCCCCCCATATCCAGCGAGCCCAACCGATAGCAGCCTAGCCAACTCTCAGGTCGCCAATCCCGTGTCCGAGCGGTTCCCGCACCTACCATCAGTTTGCTGAAAGTTAGCCAACCGTCGATAAGGAGTGCTCGCATGCAAATCCTGGAAACCGTGCTCACCCTGGTCACCTCCATGCTGGATCTCGCGAGCCAGCTGTCGGCATTCGGGTCCTGATGTAATTCGCCCGGTCCCCGGGGACCGGTGCGCTCGGCACCATTGGGGCCGTGATCGATCTGGTGGGCGTTCTCCGCTGGGCGCCCGCGTTCCTCCGAGGTCCCCCGGGAGTCCGTCCCTTGGGGGACCTCGTCATCGGCGCCGACCTCCGCGACCCTGTTCGCGTGCTGCGGCCCAGGCGTGCACGTCGCCCCGATCGATAGCGACGGCGAGCAAGTCGGGAAAAGCGTCGGGAGTGCACGCGAACGCGGGGACACCGAGCGCGGCGAGCGCGGCCGCGTTGTCATGGTCGTAGGCGGGGGCACCGTCATCGGAGAGTGCGAGCAGAACCAGCACCTGGACTCCCGATTCGCGCATGGCGTTGATCCGGCGCAGCATCTCCGCGCGAATCCCGCCCTCGTACAGATCCGAGATCAACACGAACAGCGTGTCGGCCGGCCGGGTGACCAGCGACTGGCAGTAGGCCAACGCCTGATTGATATCGGTGCCGCCGCCCAACTGGGTGCCGAACAGCACGTCTACCGGGTCGGTCAGCCGATCCGTCAGGTCCGCGACCTCGGTATCGAACACCACCAGCGAGGTCCGCAGCGCCCGCATCGAGGCCAGCACCGCCCCGAACACCGACGCGTACACCACACTGGCCGCCATCGATCCGGACTGGTCGATCGCCAGCACCACATCCCGTCGCACCGCCTGCGCTGTCCGTCCATACCCGACCAGCCGCTCCGGGACGACCGTGCGCTGCTCCGGCAGATAGTGCGCGAGATTCTTCCGGATCGTCTTGTCCCAGTCGATGTCCCGGGGCTTCGGTCGCGTCGTCCGGGCCGCCCGATTCAATGCGCCGGTCACCGCCGCGCGGGTATGCGCGGCGATCCGCTCCTCGATCTCGCGCACCACTTTCGCCACCACGACACGCGCTGTCGCCCTGGTGGTTTCCGGCAGCACCGAATTCAACCCGAGCAAGGTCCCGACCAGATGCACATCCGGCTGCACCGCCTCGAGCAACTCCGGCTCCAGCAACAACTGCGTCAACTCCAGCCGGTCGACCGCGTCGCGCTGCAACACCTCGACCACCGACGACGGAAAGTACCGCCGAATATCACCCAGCCACCGCGCCACCCGCGGCGCCGATCCCCCGAGCCCCCCGGTCCGCTGCCCAGCCGCGTCCTCCTCCGCACCGTTGTACAAACTCCCCAGTGCCTGATCCATCGCCAGGTCATCCGCGTCTCCGAGCCCCCCGACCTCCGCCTCGGCCGCAGCCCCCAACACCAACCGCCACCGCCGGGCCTGCACGTCATCCGCACTCACAACACACCTCCATCGGGTAGATCACAGGCACGCGAGCACGCACCGCGGGGGGTGCTCCACCCGCCGTGGGTTCGAGCATGCTGTGCACAACCTGCCTTTCCGATTCGGCATCCGTCATGGTGTGGCTCCGAGGATTCGGGCGACGGTGGTCATCGCGGCGGTTCCGCGGGTGTGGTCGGTGGTGGGGGTTGGGGTGGTGGGGGTTTCGGGGGTGCGCAGGGCGGTGGCGATGGCGCGGCGCTCGGCGGGCTCGAAGGTGCTGAAGGTGCGGCGGAGGAGGGGGAGGGTGGTGGTGAACTGGTCTTCGGGGAGGGTGTGCAGCCAGGTGTCGATGAGGTGCAGGAGCTGGCGGTCGTGAACGAGGAGGAGGCCGCGGCCGCCGAGGAAGCCATCGATCCAGGCGGCTTTGGCGGCGGGTGTGGGTCCGATCGACAGGGCGGCGGACAGCCTGCGGGCGGAGTCGGCGCGGTCGATGCGGCCGGCGTCGGCGAGGAGGCGGACGGCGCGGCCCACAAGGGCCCCGTGCACGTCTTCGCGGTCGGCGAGGCGATGCAGGGCGACCAGCCATTCGGCGGTGGCCCAGGCATTGTCCCGGGTGTGGATGGCGGTGTGGGCGGCGTCGAGCAGGGCGCGCAGATGTTCGGCGGCGGTGGTGTCCAGGCCGGTGACCGCGCCGGGCAGTCCCGCGCAGATCCGGACCAGCAGACTGTCGGCTACGTGGGCGAGGGCGGAGGTATCGGTGCCGCGGACATCGCCGTAGCGCAGGGTGCCGACGAGGCTGGGGAGGGCCGCGAGCAGGCGGGTGACGTCGTGGTCCAGGGCCGCGACGGTTTCCAGGCGGGCCACCAATCCCGTGGTGGCCGGACCGAGGTCGGCGAGGAGCGATGATTCCAGCGCGGTGGTGAGGTCGGCGAGACCGACGTCGGGCCGGGCGGCGGCATCGAGAACCTTGGCCGCGGCCGCGGCGGCGATGGTGGTCCCCCAGCGCGAGGCCTCGACAACCGCGACCGCGAACTCGGGCCGCCAGCGCAGCGACCAGCTTTCCCGGAACGTGCCGGTGCCTCGGATATCACTGGATACCTCTGTGCCCCAAGGGATTCCGAGCAGGCGCAACCGGTGCAGCAGATGTGACCGCTGGCGCTCGCGGTCTTTGCGCAGATCCAGGTCGAGCGCCTTCGCCGCCGGGTCCTGCTTCATGCGCAGGGTTCGGATCCGCGCCCGCAGGTCCGCGTCCAGCGGAACCGCGGGCGCGCCCTCGGGCACCGAGCCGAGAGCCTCCCCGACCACCAACGCGGAGTTCACGACCCGCACCAGGGTCTCCTCGCCCCCGCACATCACCGCGCGCACGGCCTCCGTCACCTCCGACAGCCCCGCCAGTGGCCGCTCCCGCAGCACCGCCAAAGTCTCGGCCAGCCGCACCGATTCGATGACATGCGCACTGGACACCGGCAGATCCTGCGCCCGCAGCACCCCCGCCGCCTTGGTCAGCCACCGCGCCACCGGCTGCTCGGTCTCGGTGAACAAATGGTGATACCAGCCGGGCGAATCGATCCCCGCCCCGTACCCGGACGCGGTCGCCAACCGCGAATGCGTCCACGGCACCCACGTCACCGTCGCCTTCACCTTCGGCAACCCCTTGAGCAGCCGCGCATCCGGCGCCGCGGGCCCCAGCGGCCCGGCCAACGCCGGCGCATGCCAAGCCCCACACACCACAGCCACCCGCCGCGCCCCACCCTTGATCGTCTTGCGCAACACCTGCCGCATGTAGGCCTCCCGCAGCAGGGTGTGCGAGTCCACCAGTTCCGGCCGCGGATTCTGCTCTGCCCCAGCCTCTCTCAACTCCTCACCGGTCCCACTGGTATCCGGACGCGCGTTGCGTAGTTCCGCCATGGCTTCGGTGATCGCGTCGAAAGCGTTTATGTGCGGGGCGGATTCGAGGATGGCGTCCCACCAGCGTTCGGTGTCGTCGTGGCCGGCGGCAGCGGCCAATTCGGCGACCGGGTCGATGGTGTCGCCGGGTTCTTCGCGGACGGCGAGCACTGTGGTGGCGGGTAGGTCGCAGAAGTGGACGGGGATGTCGCGGTCGGCGGCGTATCGCATCGCCTGCCACTCCGGGGAGAACACGGCGAAGGGCCAGAAGGCCGCGCGGGCGGGCTGATCCGGGACGTAGGCGAGCAGAGCGACCGGCGGCGCCATGCCCTCGGCGGCGACGAAGCCGACCAAGGGGTCCGCGTCGGCGGGGCCTTCGATCAGGATGGCGTCCGGCTGGAAGTCGTGCAGCGCCCGCAGGAGTGAGCGGGCCGAGCCCGGTCCGTGGTGACGTATCCCGAAGACGCGCGTGCGCGGGTCGACATCCGATGTCATTCGCTGATCTCGCGGCAGGCGCGGTAGAAGTCGGACCAGTCGGGGCGTTCGCGAACGACGGCTTCCAGGTATTCCGTCCAGATGGCGGTGTCGGAGACCGGGTCCTTGATGATGGCGCCGAGGACCGAGCCGGCGATATCGGCGGCGCGCAGGGTGCCGTCACCGAAGTGGGCGGACAGGGCTATCCCGTTGGTGATGACGGAGATGGCTTCGGCGGTGGACAGCGTGCCGGAGGGCGATTTGAGGGCGGTGCGGCCATCGGCGGTGCTGCCGGAGCGGAGTTCGCGGAAGACGCGCACGACGCGGCGGACCTCGTCGGCGGCGGGGATGGCGGGGAGTTCCAGGGCGGCGCCGAGTTGTTCGACCCGGCGGGTGACGATGGCGACCTCGTCGTCCTCGCTGGCGGGCAGCGGCAGGACCACGGTGTTGAAGCGGCGGCGCAAGGCCGAGGAGAGGTCGTTGACGCCGCGATCGCGGTCGTTGGCGGTGGCGATGATGTTGAAGCCCTTGGCGGCCTGGACCTGGATGCCGAGTTCGGGGACCGGCAGCGTCTTCTCGGACAGAATGGTGATCAGCGCGTCCTGGACGTCGGAGGGAATCCGGGTGAGTTCCTCGATGCGGGCGATCGCGCCGGTGCGCATGGCGGTCATGACGGGGGAGGCGACCAACGCGCCCTCGCTCGGACCCTCGGCGAGCAGCCGCGCGTAATTCCAGCCGTAGCGGATGGATTCCTCCGCCGTGCCGGAGGTGCCCTGGACGAGCAGCGTGGAGGCGCCGCTGACGGCGGCCGAAAGATGCTCCGATACCCAGGTTTTCGCGGTGCCCGGGACGCCGAGCAGCAGCAGCGCGCGGTCGGTGGCCAGCGTGGCGACCGCGACCTCCATGAGCCGGCGCGGGCCGACGTACTTCGGGCTGATCACGGTGCCGTCGTCGAGCACCCCACCGAGCAGGTAGGTGACCACCGCCCACGGCGAGAGCCGCCAGCCCGGCGGGCGGGGTCGAGTATCGGCGGCGGCGAGCGCGGCGAGTTCGGTGGCGTAGGCCTGTTCGGCGTGCGGGCGCAGCAGCTCCGGCACGAGATCGGTAGTGGTCACTGCAACTCCTCGAGCATCATCGAGCGGTGGGTGAGATCGCGGGCGAGCCGATCGAATGCTTGCTGCCAACCAGGATCTTCGCAACGGCGGGCCAGCACTCCGGCCATCCCCGCCGAGCTGACCGGCAAGTGCGCGGCCGCGGCCACCAGCAGCGACCGATGTGCCGCCGGACCCGAGCCGTGCATCCCGGCCCGTTGCGCCGCGACCCGCGACCGTTCGAACAACAACAGCATCAGATGTTGCGCCAGCGGTTCCGGCCACGGGTGACCCATCGCCGGCAGCAGGGCTTCGATCTCGGAGAACCAGGCGCCGTCCAGCCGCAGCAGGTGCCGCACCCGATCCTCCTCGGGCAGCAGTGCGAAAAGCTCGCGCCGCCGCAGCAATGCCACATCCGAGGGCACCCCGGCCTCGAACAGCGCCTTCGCCCAGGCCGAATCCTGCTGAGCCAGTGCGGCATCCACCCACCCGTCGAACATCGGTTGCCGGAATCGCTCTTCGACCGCGATCCGCAGCACTGTCTCGGGGGCCGAGGTTCCATAGTTCGGCCCGCCGGGGTCGGCTGCGGATGGCGGGGAATCGGTCTGAGGAGGCGACCCCTGCTCGTGGGGCGACGTAGTCGGCGAACTACCAGACCCGGCTGGGTCTGTCTCGGATCCGGGCAAATCGGCGGCAGTAAACGGTCCGGTCACTTCCAGTCCGTGGTCCAGCGGGTTGGTTGCTGGGTGTTTGGGATCGCGCGGGTTGGTCGCCGTCTGGTTGTGGTCCAGTGGGTTGGTCGCCGTCCGTAAGCGGTCCAACGGGTCGGTCGCTAGGTGTTCCCGGTCGAGAGGGCCGGTCGCTGGGTGTTTCGGGTCGAGTGGGTCGGTCGCTGTCCGTGAGCGGTCGAGTGGGCCGGTCACCGTCCGCCAATGATCCAGCGGTGTGGCCGCTACCAGCTGGCGGAGGCGACCTGCGGTGGGATCGGGGGTGCCGTTCCAGCGGTAGGTGGATTCGGCGGGGCGGTCGTAGATTCCGTCGCGACGAGCATCCGCGTCGAGCGGATCTGGCAGGTTGATGACGAAGCGGGGCTCGCCGGGCTCGAGCCTGATCCAGGACCGGGCGCGAGCGGTCATACGCTGGGCGAACGCTGAATCCGGCAGCAGTGCGAGCAGGCCGGAGGCGGTGCGCCGGACATCGGCCCGGCGGTCATCCAGTGCGGATTCGAGGAGCGATTCGTCGTCTGTCGACAGTCGCTCCGAGCAGGCCGCCAGCAGTTCGGCTTTCACCGCGCCGGATTCCTTCTGCCACGTCCGCGCGAGCAGTTCGCGCGCGGCACTCGGATCCCGATGGCGTAGCCGTGCGAACCAAGCCAGGCGTTCAGCGGGACTACCGGTCCGCCAGACAGTGGAGGAATCGTCCGCGCTGCCTTCGGAGTCGTTCGGCCACTCCAGCTTTCGCCATTCCGGATGACGCGCTGCCAGCCAGCGCCCGCGCTCTCCAGCCAACCGCAACAGCAACGGGCGCAACCCGGCGTGCGCGCAAGCCTGCTCGAGCAGTAACGCGCAGAGCGCGTCGGGGGCCCGGAAGTCGTGCGGCGCGGCGGCATCGAACCACTCCGGAAGAAACACCGAGCGCTCGCGCAGCATGGCGGCCAACCGCTGTGCGGCGGGTTCGGGCAGTCGTCGTCGCGCATCCTCGGGAGCGGGTTCCGGCAGCTCAGCGTGGGCCGCGAGCACACCGCCCCGGGCGAAAGCCACTTGGAGCGCGACGGATTCGAGGAGCAGCATGGCAGGGTCGGCCTCCAACCGGGCGGCCACCGCACCGACGGGTTCGCCCAGCAGACTCGTATCCACTGCCCGCCGCGCGGTGCCCAGCAGCGCCACCGAGGTCAGGTGTTCGTTTCCGGCTGACACGGTCGAGCGCGCCGCACCGGCTGCCCGCTCGGATTCGAGGTCGATCACGGTCCCGTCGGTGAACACCGACATCGGTACCAAACCGGCCGCGCTCCATTCGCCGATCACCGTCACCGGATGTCCGCCGGAGATGCCCAGCAACTGCCACGGAGCCGCACCCTCGGCCATCGGCAGCGCCACCCCGCCGCGTTCCGCGACTTGCCAGCCGGCTTCCCCGACGACGAGAACGACCTCGGTGAGCAGGACCGGCCACGCCCACAACCAAGGATCGGCAGCCAGCGCCCGGGCTTGCGCGTCCAACGCGCGTGCGATGGTGCCCCGCAGTTCCCGGCTGTCGTCAGGCCGAGACACGGAAGCCGCGATGTCCGAGGAGGGGTTCGCCACATCCGTGTATGCCGCGGGCGAGGTGTCGGCCGGTACACCGGGCAGCGTGGTGTTCGGACCGTCGCCATATGACGCGGACCAAGCGGTGCCCGCCGCACCGGGCAGCGTGGTGAACGGCTCGTCGCCACCGTATCGCTCGCCCCAGAGCGCACGTAGCGGCGCGGCGGCAGGGTAGTAGTGCACGTTCGCCTCGGCCATCATGCCCAGCGGGGGTACGTCTTTCGGGAACTCCGCCGTGCCGAAACTGTGGTCGACCAGCAGTGCCCACCGCCGAGTCCGCCTGCCGTACAACCAGGTTCGGCGGGTGTGCAGCCGCTCTTCCTCGGTGGTCCGGACGCCGAGCACCATCCACTCGTCGCCCACGGCGGGCTCTGCCCGGACACTCGCGGTGCGTGTCGGATACCCGATGTGTGTGCGGACGGTGGCGCGTAGCGGTTCGGGCAGTTCGTCGAGTCGGCGGTGTGCGGCGACGAGCAGATGCAGCCGCGCGTACTCGCGCAGCAACAGCTCCGGCCAATCCGCGCGCCCGGCAATGATCTCCGGCAACCGTCGCAGCACCGCCGCGACACCGGGGGCCTGTGCGTCGACCATCCGCGCCGCCATCGCGGCGAACCCCCGGTAGGACCGATCGGCCTGTGCGAGACCGGTGCGCACCTGATCGCCGAGCCAGATATCGAGCTCCTCCAGCCCGGCGCTGACGCGCACCGCGCGCTGTCGCGCGGCAGGTGTGCTGACCTGCGCTCCCGTGTCGTTCATCGCGGCCCCCGTCTCGTCTGTTGCCCGAATTCCTACCTGACGCCACCGACAAGTGACAGCGGCCCGCGCCAACCGTATTGCGCTCCTGCCGGATTCGGCCGGAACGACACCCTTGCGCGGAATGTCCGGTATCTGGCATCCTGTTCTGTTCGGCTCCGTCCGAGCCACCCAATCCGGGTGCCACACTTCGAGCTGCCCGCGTGGGTTGGCGAGGGGTGGACATCGAGTGTGGGGGGCTCATTCGATGGCCATACCATCCCCCGCGGGCAGATTCGGACCTCTCGCACAGTCCCGCCGCCGGTGGGCGAAAATCCCGCTGTCGGGTAGCGTTTCGCTCGAATTTGCCGATCGGGGTGGAGGGTTTGTCGTATGGCCGATGCGGCCACCGAGGCGGTACCGCGCCTGACCGAGGTGGTGGCTCGCCGCCTTGCCGATGATCCCGCCGTCACCCCGGATGTCGCGCAGGCTGTGCTGCGCGCCCTGGGCGGTGCCGAGTCCGCGGACCGGACAACCGGTTTCGACGATACGGGGATTTTCCTCAAGGCGATCCGGGTGCGTGGGTTCCGCGGTATCGGCCAGGAGACGACGCTGGAGCTGCCACCGGGCCCCGGCCTGACGCTGGTGGTGGGTCGCAACGGCAGCGGCAAATCGAGTTTCGCCGAAGCCGCCGAACTGGCCCTGACCGGCGGTAATCGCCGCTGGGACGGGCGATCCGCCGCCTGGCGGGAAGGCTGGCGCAATCTGCATACCGGCGGTTCGACCCGGATCGAGCTGGAAATGCTCAGCGCCGGAACCGATCCCGAGATCACCATCGTCAAGGAGTGGGCGCCGGACGCGCAGCTCGCCGAGGCGCACTGGACCGAAGACCGCCGGGCACTGGGGAATTCGCGGTTCGATCCCACGCGCTGGGCTCCGGTCCTCGAGCTCTACCGTCCGTTCCTGTCCTACAGCGAGCTCGGCGCGCTGGTCGACGGCAAACCGAGCGACCTGTTCGACGCGCTGCATCAGCTGTTGGGCCTGGACGAATTGACGGTCGCGCAGGAGCGAATACGGTCCCGCCGCCTGTCCCTGGAGCGCGCGGCGCGGGATTCCCGGGTGGAACGGGTCGCCCTGGTCGACGCCCTGGACGCGCTCGCCGACGACCGCGCGACCCGGATGGCCAAACTGCTGCGTCCGGCCCAGCCCGACTTGACCGCGGTGAGCCGCCACATGTCCGGCCGCGCCGACGACACCGGCCCGGACGGGTTGCGCGCCATCGTCCGCCTCGCCCTGCCCACCAGTGAACAGGTGGACGAGATCGCCGACCGGCTCGCCTCCTGCGGCGCGGCCCTCGCGCGCGACACCACCGCCGACGCCGAGGCGGACCTGCGGGTCCTGGAGTTGTTGCGGCGCGCCCGCAGCCATGCCGACGCCAGTGGTGACTGCCCGTGTCCGGTGTGCGGTCGCGGCACCCTCGATCAGGACTGGGCCCGCGCCGCCGACGCCGAGATCGCCCAGTTGGCCGCGCGAGTGGACGCGCTCACCACCGCCCAGACCCGCCTGCGGGAAGCCACCCGGGCCGCCCGCGCGCTGCCGGACCAGGTGCCGCCGGAACTGGATTTCGACCCGCGCAATCCGCCGACCATCGACACCGCCGCGGTCCATCGCGCCTGGTCGGATTGGGCCGCGCTGGCCTCCGCCGAATACACCCCCGATCTGCCGGAGCGGTTGCGCAGCGCGCATTCTCGGCTCGTCGACGAACTCACGCTGCTGCAGCAGGGCACCCGCAAAGAACTCGATCGCCTCGACGAGGTGTGGGCGCCGCTGGTCCCGCGCATCGCGAGCTGGTTGGACAACGCCCGCCAAGTCGCCTTGCGCACAGGCGAATTGCGTACCGTCAAACGCGCCGAGGACTGGCTCAAGTCCGCTACCACGGGTTTGCGGGATGAGCGCATGTCTCCGCTGGAGACCACGGCCCGCTGGGTCTGGCGCACCCTGCGCCAGCAGAGCAACGTCGAGCTCGGCGGAATCAAGTTGCAGGGCAATGCCGGAACGGCCCGCCGGGTACTGCTCGACGTCACCGTCGACGAGGTGGAGAGCGCCGCGCTGGGCGTGATGAGCCAGGGCGAACTGCACGCGCTGGGCCTGTCGCTGTTCCTGCCGCGGGCCACGGTGGAGCACAGCCCGTTCCGCTTCGTCATGATCGACGACCCGGTCCAGGCCATGGATCCGGCCAAGGTGGACGGTCTGGCCCGGGTGCTGGCCGCGGTCGCCGCGACCCGGCAGGTCATCGTGTTCACCCATGACGAACGGCTGGCCGAGGCGGTGCGCCGGATGCAGCTGGCGGCCCGGGTGCTGGAAGTGCAGCGGCGCGAGCGTTCGGTGGTGGAGGTGCGGGTCTCCAGCGACCCGGTCCGCCGCTACCTGGACGACGCGCGTTCCCTGGTCCGCACCCCGCAACTTCCGGCGGCGATCGCCGACGAACTCGTCGCCACCTGCTGCCGGTCCGCCGTGGAGGCGGCCAGCCAGGCCCGGATCCGGCGCGACTTGCTCGCCGGGGGCATGCATCACCGTGAGGTGGAGCGGCATCTGGAATCGGCGCACACCACCCGGGCCATGGTGGCGCTGGCGGTGATGGGCGTGACCTACAACGTCGACGATCTGAACCAGCATCTCGCCGCGGAAGCGAAATGGCTGGTCCCCGCGCTGCGAGATGTCACAGCCGCCGCGCATGTGCCGATCGACCGCACCATGCGCGAATTGATCAGCAGCACCGAGCGGCTTATTTCGTGGCTGAGCAGGTGAACGGCCCGCGCGGCAACGGTACGCCGAATGCGCGGCGGCGACCGGCCAAGCCGCGCCGTCCGCGGCGGCGTCCACCCCGGCCGACGGTGGCCGACCGTTTCGACGCCGTGGACCGACTATTGGACGGCGATGTGACCGACGCGGGCGGGGTGTGGTCGCGTGCGACCGCGTGGATTCTGCGTCTGGCGTTGGAACAGGCGGTGGACCAGCTGTGGCTGCGCACCACACCGGAACTGGCGCGCTGCCCGATGCGCGCACAACTGCTGGCCCTGCGCGTCTACGCGGGACCGGAGACCGCCGCGCAGGTCGCGACGGTGTGGGCGGCGCTGTCTCGCGCCGCCCACCACCACGATTACGAACTCGCGCCCAGCGTCACCGAACTGCGCCGCTGGCGCGAGCAGACCGCCGCCGTGGCCGCGGTGCTGGCCCGGGTGGAGTAGTCAGAACACCCAAGGTCCCCCGATCAGCGTGTCGATCCACCGCTGCAGACCCGAACCGAGCCCGGACAGCGTGCTCAACGGCCCGAATGGTCCCATCATCAGCTCCCTTGTTGGTCGCGGAAAAGATGTCGGACAGGGATTCGGCGCGCTCGGGCTCGCGGACCGGTTTACCGGAGTGGGCCGGGCCCGCTGATGACGTGATCGATCATCCCGTAGTCCTTGGCCTGCGCCGCCGTGAACCACCGGTCCCGATCCCAGTCGATCAGGATCTGCTCATAGCTCTGCCCGGTGTGCTGGGCGATCAGTTCGCCCAGCTGCTTCTTGAGCAGCGCTTGCTGCTCGGCCATGATCATGATGTCCGCCGCGGAGCCGCCGATGCCCGCCGACGGCTGATGCATGATGATCCGAGTGTGCGCCAGCGCGTGCCGCTTGCCCTTCGCTCCGCTGGTCAGCAGGAACTGGCCCATCGAGCCGGCCAGGCCGAGCGCGTAGGTGGCCACGTCGCAGCCGATGTAATGCATGGTGTCGTAGATGGCCATGCCGGCGTCGACGGAGCCGCCGGGGGAGTTGATGTAGAGGCTGATGTCCTGTCCGGGATCTTCGGCGGCGAGCAGAAGCAGTTGTGCGCAAATGCGATTGGCGATGGTGTCGTCGACCTGGGCACCGAGGAAGACCACGCGTTCACGCAGGAGCCGATCTTGTACGGAATCGTCGAGGGTTGGTCCGGGGGTAGCCATCGCCCGAGCGTAGATTTCGCGCCGGAACGGGACCATGCTTCGCTGCTGGCAGCGGATTTCGCTGTAGACGAACCGCTTTCGTGTTCGTGCGCCCCGGTGGCCGGTTATCCTGCCGCCCGCTGGGACAATCACCGCCATGGCTGAGTCGCAGATGTGCCCGTGCCGGCGCGGAGAACCATTCGGCGAATGCTGCGGTCCGCTGCTCGCCGGCGAGCGCCCCGCCCCCACCGCCGAGGCGTTGATGCGCTCGCGCTACACCGCTTTCGCGGTCGGCGACACCGGCTATCTGAAGCGGTCCTGGCATTCCGGCAATCGACCGGAGGATCTCGACCTCGACCCCGGACAGCGCTGGTTGTTCTTGGAGATCGTGCGCACCGAACGCGGCGGGCCGTTCGACGACACCGGCCTCGTCGAGTTCATCGCCCACTACCGCGCCGACGGTGGGCGCGGCCAGTTGCACGAGGTCAGCCGATTCGTGCGGGAGGACGGCGCCTGGGTCTATCTCGATGGCGTGATCCAACCCTGACCGCCCGCTAGGGTGGCAGTGTCACCGCACGAGGGGGGTTGGAAATTGAATCCGCGGTATTGGTTTCGCTGGTTGACCATGCAGGGCATGCTGCGTTTCGCGGTGCGTAAGCACGCGCGCGCCGGTGACCCGTTCGCGCGATTGCTCGGGGGCGCCGGGCGTCCCGCCGACCCGTTCGGACTCATCGACGGGTTGCGAGCGCAGGGCCGGGTGGTGCACACGCCGCTGGCGAAGGTCACCGTCGATCACGAATTGGCCCGGATCGTGGTGCGCGACAACCGCTTCGGCAAGGTGCCCGCGGGCAGCGTCGACAGCAAGGCGGCGGCGCTGATGGCACTGCTGGCCGATCGCCTGCCGCTGCCGGCGAACCCGGTCGAACCTCCGTCCATGCTGGTGATCGACCCGCCCGAGCACGCCAGGATGCGCCGTCCGGTCACCTCCGCGTTCACTCCGCGCGCCACCGCCCGGCTACGCGAGCGCGTGGAGTCGGTCACTACAGAATTGCTCGACGCGTTCCCCGCCGAGGGTTCGGCCGACCTGATCGAAGCGTTCGCCGCGCAGGTACCGAGCGCGATCATCACCGACATCCTCGGCTTTCCGCAGCAGGACCGCGCGATGTTCCTGGAGTGGGGCGGTCACATCGCGCCGCTGTTCGACATCGGCCTGGACTGGCCGCGTTTCCGCCGCGCCTTCGCCTCCCAGGACCGGATGGACACCTACCTCGACGCGCATCTGGCACGGTTGCGCCGCGAACCGGGCGAAGACATCCTGTCCAGTCTCGTCACCTCGGGTGAACTCGACGACCGCGAACTCAAAGCCACCGCCGGATTGCTCATGGCGGCCGGTTTCGAGACGACGGTGAACCTGATCGGCAATTGTGTAGTGCGTCTGCTGGAGAACCCCGGCCAGCTGGCGCGCCTGCGCGCCGAGCCCGGCCTGTGGCCCAACGCGATCGAGGAATCCCTGCGGCTGGACGCACCGGTCCAGAACACCGCCCGCCTCGCTCTGGTACCGCTCGAACTCGGCGGTGTCGCATTGCGCGAAAACACCCTCGTCGTGGTGTCGCTGGCCGGCGCCAACCGTGATCCCGCCGTCTTCGAGGATCCGCACCGCTTCGACGTTGCGCGCGAAAATGCCAGGGAACACCTGTCTTTCAGCAGCGGTGTGCACGTCTGCCTCGGGGCCAGCCTGGCCCGCATGGAAGCCACCCATGCCGTCCGCGCGTTGTTCGACCGCTTCCCCGACCTGCGACTCGATGGCGAACCGCGGCACCGTGACACGCTCACACTGCACGGTTACGAACGCCTCCCGGTCCAGCTCGGCCGGGCAGCCGAAACCGCGGTCAGCTGAAGCCGACGGCCTGATCGCCCCAGGCCGCGTGCAGGTCCCCGTCCGGATTGTCCACCACGCGATCGATGGCGTCGATGAGCAGCGTGGCGCGGTTGGCCGGCCGGTAGGGCGGCCAATGCTTGGACCCGTCCAGCGCCGCGGGCACGCCGTGCGCGGCGAAGGCCAGCCAGCGCCGCATCATTCGCCCGGAAACCTCGCTCGCCACTTTGCGCCCGCCGAGCCAGAACGTCGGGTCATGGTTCAGCGTGCCGAAATTGCCGAAGACATAGGGCAATTCGGTGGCGTGCCCGGCGCCGACGCGGGCCGCGCGCAGCATCGGGGTGGCATGGTCGAAACGGTAGGTCCAGGTCGGCGAGTGCTGGGCGTGCGCTTCGGCTACCCAGTGCGCGGGCATGCGGAACGCCGCGTCGGTCGACATGGCCAGGGCGCCGCGGGTTTTCGTGAGATCCGGATAAGCGGAGGTGATCTCGGCGATGCGCTCGGCCGACATGCCCGGGTGGCCCGCGGCGACATCGTTCAGCATGAGGTTCACCGCGTCCGGCGTGACCGGCATGATCGGTGAGCGGAACAGGCGGAACAGTGAGGCCTCGTCTTTGTTGGTGCCGATGATCAGCGGCATCCGGTGCGAGCGGCCGAGCTGGAAGCGCCGGATCGGTAACTCGGGCAACAGATCACCGTCCACCACCGGGGCTGCCGCCAACCGGCCGGGCTCCTTCAGCGGCACCTCGTCCAGCAGCACACCGGCCGCCTGCACCAGCCGGGCGACGGGCAGATCGATCAGGTCTGTCGCCTGGGCCGGCGAAAGTTCCAGAAGTTCCAGGAACCGCCGGGCATTGACCTCGGCTCTTTCTCTGCTGAGCACCGTGGTGGCGGGCGGACTCTGCGCGATCGCCTTGTGGAACAGCCCGCTGGTCCGCGGCGCGGTCATCAGCGCGGTGACACAGCCCGCACCGGAGGATTCACCGAACAGCGTCACATTGCCGGGATCCCCGCCGAAGCCGGCGATATTGTCGCGGACCCACTCCAGGGCGGCGATCTGATCGTGCAAGCCCAGATTCGGGGTGAAGCCGTCGGACAGCGAGGACAGGTCGAGGAAGCCGAGCGCGCCAATCCGGTAGTTGACCCCGACCACCACCACGTCACCGGTTTCGGCCAGTTTGCGACCGTCGTAGATGGCCTGCGCGGCGGTACCGAGGCAGTAGGCGCCGCCGTGCACCCACACCATGACCGGGCGCGGATCACCGGATGCCTTGTCGCCCACACTGTTCGGCGGCGACCAGACATTCAGCCACAGACAGTCCTCGCCCATGGTCAGCACCGAATCGACCGGCACCATAGTGCCCATGGTCTGTGGGGCGATGTCGCCGAACAGCGCGCAATCGCGGATACCGTCCCAGCGCTCGGGCGGCGCCGGCGGGCGGAAGCGGTTCGCGCCGGTGACCGGGGCCGCGTAGGGGATCGAACGCCAGACCGCGACCGGGCCGTCCCAGTGGCCGCGGACCCGGCCCGAGGTGGTCGGTACGACGGGGCCGGCCGCACCTAGTTCGGCGTCGGGTTCGGTTTCGAACTGCGTCGTCATGGTCCGCACCTCCTGCTCGCGACCCCGCGAACGCGCTGAAAGTTTGCGGCCACCGGGGTCTGCACCCTCTGATCCCTCTTTCGAGAGTACTTCGCGGGGGTGAGAGCGGCCGGAAACCGCACGGAACCTCGGTCAGGCGATACGCTGGCGCGATGCCGAGCTACAACTTCCGGTGCCGGACCTGTGGGGACACCTTCGAGGTGTCCCGGCCCATGGCGGAATCCGCCGACCCCGCGAACTGCCCGAGCGGCCACGACGACACCGTCAAGCTGCTGACCACCTTCGCCACCGTGCAACGCGGCGGCGGGATGCCGGCCCCCGTTCCCGCGGCGCGCCCCGCCGCCGGCGGTTGCTGTGGCGGCGGTTGCTGTAGCTAGCGGGGCTTGGCGAATTCCTCGATCAGCACGGGATACTGCTCCCCGCCATGGCCGGCGGCGACCGAGCGGTCGGCCATCGCCTTGAACAATCTCGGCAGTTCGGCGTTGACGCCGAGCGCCTCGGCCTCCTCGATCAGGTGGCCCATTGCCCGCACATCGGTCGACAGGGCCGACACCTCGGCCGGATAGGCGCCGCGGTCGACCTGCTCGGCGTATCCGGGTAGCCAGTCCGCCACCCCGGCAGCGATCTGGCGCGCGAACGGGGCGAAGGTCGCGGCATCCACGCCCGCCGTCCGGAGCATCGCGGTGCCTTGCAACCAGGCGTTGAGCACACTCCACATCATGGCCAGGCCCGCGACGTCGTACAGGGACGCCAGCCCGTGATCAGACCCGAGATAGGCGACGGTGCCCAGTGCCGTGAGCGCCGGTTCGTGCGCCTGGAAATCCGACTCCGGGCCGCTGTGCAGAATCACCGCCTCCGCGGTCCCGATAGCCGGTGGAACCGCCATGACGGCGCCGTCCAGGTAGCGCGCGCCGCGTTGCTCGGCCCAGCGCGCGGCTTCCCGCGCCTGACCGGCGGAACCGGAGGTCAGATTCAGCAGCGTCGTGCCGTCCAGCTCTGCGTCGGCGAGCAGCTCGTATACGGCCGGGTAGTCGGTCAGGCAGACGATCGTCAGCGAGCTGGCCCGCAGCGCGTCGGATACCGTCGGCGCGAGCAGCGCACCCGCGTCGATCAGCTGGTCGGCTTTGGCGGCGGTCCGATTCCACACTGTGGTGGTGTGACCGGCGGTCAGGAACGCTCCGGCGAGTGCCCGGCCCATCAAGCCGAGTCCGAGGACGGTCACCGAGGCAGTGGTTTCGTTGGTCATGGGACCATCGTCAACGTTGATACCGGTGTGAAGGTCAAGTGAGGTTTTCGATGCGTATCGGGGAACTGGGTCGCCGGACGGGCGTCAACGCACATCAATTGCGCTATTACGAATCCCAGGGCCTGCTGGCGGCGCAGCGCTCGGGTAACGGTTATCGCGAATACGACGAGGAGGCCGTGCTGCGGGTGCGGCAGATCCGGCATCTGCTCGCGGCCGGGCTGTCCTCCGAGGACATCGCCTACCTGCTGCCCTGCGCGGTCGGCGAAGCCCCGGAGTTGCTGGGGTGCCCGGAATTGCTGGCCGCCATGCGATCCCGGCTGCTGCGGCTGGAGGAGCAGATGGACCGGCTCGCTCGATCCCGCGCCGCGCTCACCGATTACATCGCGGCGGCCGAGCGTACCGGCAGCGAGAACTATCCGCCCTTCGACGAACTGGAGCGCCTGCCGGCCTAGCCGGTGCGGTCGGCGTGGCCGAGGTCGCGTTCCGGCGCGACCCGGTCCCGCACCCGCTGCTTGAGCACCGCGATCTCCGGGAAACCGCCGTCGGCCTTGCGTTCCCATACTTGTTCGCCGTCGACGGTGATCCGGAAAACCCCGCCTTCGCCCGGAATCAGCGCGACCTCGCCGAGTTCGGTGCCGAAGGTACTCAGCAGCTCCTGTGCCATCCAGCTTGCCCGGAGCAGCCAGCGGCATTGGGTGCAGTACTCGATCGCGACGCGTGCCATGGCGTCAACGCTAGTTCAGACCGCCGTGGTCACCGGGGTCTGGGCGCTGCGGCCGAGCCGGACCGGCAGTCGTTCGTAGCCGTGCAGCGTGAACAGTTCGCGGCGCTGCGGCGGGCCCGCCAATCGCAGGTCGGGGAAGCGGTCGAACAGGGCGCGCAGCGCGTAGGTGGCTTCCATGCGGGCCAGGCTCGCGCCGAGACAGACATGCACGCCGCTGCTGAAAGTCAGGTGATCCTTGGCATTCGCGCGGCCGACATCGAAGCGGGTCGGGTCGGCGAACACCTCCGGATCCCGATTGGCGCCGGCCAGCGACACGACCACGGTATTGCCTTTGCGCAGCTGGATGCCCGCCAGCTCGATGTCCTCGAGCGCGGTGCGGGCGGTGGTCTGCACGGGGGCGTCGATGCGCAGTACCTCTTCGACCGCGTTCGGCCACAACTCCGGCTCGGCACGCAGCCGATCCAGTTGGTCGGGATGCGAAAGCAGCTGGACGACACCGTTTCCGATGAGATTGACGGTGGTCTCGAAGCCCGCGCCCATGAGCAGGCTGGCGGTGGCCTTCAACCCGTAGGTATCGAGCTCGCCCGCGGTGACCAGGCTGGACAGAATGTCCTCGCCCGGTTCGCGGCGCAGCCGTTCGATGTGTCCGTCGAGGTAGTGGTTCATCACCTCCATGGCGTCGAGCGCGGTGCGGTGCGCCCGGCGGGAGATGCCGACGTCGAGCAGCGGTGTCGCGGCATCGCCCCAGGCCAGGAACATCTCCTTGTCCTCGCGCGGAAAGCCGAGCATCTCGGAGATGATCGCGATCGGCACCTGCGCGGCGTAGGAGGCGATGAGGTCGGCCGAACCGCCCGACGGCAACTCCGCCAGCAATTCCTCGGTGACCGTCTCCACCCGGTCGCGCAACCGCTGGATGGCACGCGGAGTGAACGCCGACGCGACCGGCCGGCGCATCTTGGTGTGCTCGGGCGGATCGATCACCAGCATCGACGGCGGCTCGACCGGACTGGGCGGCAGCGGGAATCGGTCGGCGAGCTTCTGCAAGGGCTTCGGAATATTGAAGCTCTCCTTGGTGCGGACCCCGAACCGGTTGTCTCGCAAAATCGTCCGGATCAGCTCGTAGTCGGCGGTGGCCCACGCGATCGGCGTGCGCACCAAGCGGCCCTGGCCGCGGAGCTGTTCGATCAACGGGTAGGGATCGGTGAAACCCTCCGGGCCGCCCATCAATTGGGCGAAGGGCTGCCCGCGCCGGGCTTGCGTGCGCAAGACCAAGCGGGGCAGACCCTGTACCGAGAACCACCGGAACCAATACTGGGGCTTCATCTCTCACCAACCTCGTCGTCGCGGATAGTTACACCGTACGGATCGCTGACGACGCTGAGAACGTTCTCCGGTCGGAAGACTGCCTATACCTGGGTAGGAGCCTCAACGCTGGGCGGTAACCCGCTCGGTGGCGATGCGCCGATCCTGGGCCGCCGGATCCGG
This sequence comes from Nocardia goodfellowii, assembly GCF_017875645.1. Classification (NCBI taxonomy): domain Bacteria; kingdom Bacillati; phylum Actinomycetota; class Actinomycetes; order Mycobacteriales; family Nocardiaceae; genus Nocardia; species Nocardia goodfellowii. Next base: position 2,611,329 of record NZ_JAGGMR010000001.1, read on the forward strand.
ATTCACCACCTGCACCAGCGACGCGCCCGCCGCCAGCACCGCGACGAACCCGTCGATCACCTCCGCCTCGGTCTCCCACGGCGTGCTGGACAGCACTCGGTCGCCCTCGCCGAAATCCTGGCGCATGGCGGACAGCTTCGCCGCGGCCAGCACCTCGGCGACCGGCAAGCCCTCCAGCGCGACACCCGCGCCGCGCGGCAGGAACTGGTCACCGTGCACCCGCACGTGCGTCGCGAAATCGGTGACGCCCAGGGGCAGATCGCGGACCGGCGCGCCGAGCGGATCCAGGGACAGCGCCGCGACTTCGGCGATGTCGTCGGCGTCGTCGAGGCGCGCGGCCGTCACCAGCGCCAGCTCGGCATCCGGATCCGGCCGCAGCACGACTTCCGCGCCGGCCCACCAGCAGCCCAGCAGCACCGCCGCGGTCTGCCAATGCGCGGGCAACAGCACCGCCACCCGCGCGCCCGGCGTGAGGCCGAATTCGTCGCGAATGAGATTGGCGGTTTTGGCCGCCCAATTCGCCAGCGTCAGCCCGGACAGTTCGATCCGGGCGCCGGTGGCGTCGTCGTAGTAGGTGACCCGGGGGGCGGCGGGTTCGCGGGCCAGGATCGGCTCCAGTACCAACTCGGTCAGTGTCGTGTGCTCACGCATTGTTCAGTTCACGCATTTCGGTCCGTTCTGGCCAGCGGAGATCGGCGGGGCGGGTGGCACCGGTGTCGCCGATGTCGACGAGGAACCGGTGAAGTCGAACAGGGAACTCGCGGCCGAGCCCGGCCCAGAATAGTCGCTTGCCAGCACGACGCTGACAGCTTCCGGCGACATCATCGGATCCGCGACCACCGTGAGCCCGCCCAGCAGCCGGGCCACCTCCTTGGCCTTGGCGTTCGACGTGCTCGACGCCAGCACCCGGGTGCTCATCACGCTGCCGCCGTTGTAGTTGCCGACCTGACCGGCCTGGAAACCCTTGGCGGCCAACGCTTGGGACACCTTCGAGGCCAGCCCGCCGATACCGCTGGCATTGAGCACGTTCACCGTCACGGTCGCCGGATCGAAGCTGGGTTCCTCGGCTTCGTCGGTGTTGCCGTCCACCAGCGCGGAGACGAACGCCTTCACCATGCGCGGCTCCACCCGGACCACGGATTCGCCGTTGCTGGTCATGCCGTTGAGGTCAGCCACCGGGATGGTCTCGAATCGCACGTGCCCGCCGGACAGATCCTTGAGCTGTTTGAGGAACGCGAGCACGTCCCAGCTGCCGTCCAGCACCACCGTGCGGCCCACCGCCTCGCTGAGCTGCTGCAACCGGACCGGGTTGCTGAGGGTTTTCGCGCTCAGCATCTGATTGGTCAACTGCGCCAGGAACACCTGCTGGCGCACGATCCGGTCGATGTCACCGCGCGGCAGGTTGTGCCGCTGACGGACGAAGCTCAGCGCCTGTGCCCCGTCGAGTCGCTGGCGGCCGGCCGGGAAGTCCGCACCCGACATCCACTCGTCCACCGGCTCGTTCAGGCAGACCTCCACGCCGCCGACGGCATCGGTGAGCAGCACGAAGCCGAGAAAACTGATCTCCGCGTAATGGTCGACGGTGAGACCGGTGAGGGTACCGACGGACTTGATCAGGGCCTGCCGTCCGGCCTGGACGGCTTGCGTTTCCGCCGAGGAGTCCGAGACGCCCTGGGCGAGCAGTTTTTCCTTCAGACTCAGCTTGGTGGCGCCGTAGGCCGAATTGATCTTGCTCGGACCGATGCCCGGTACCTCGACATAGCTGTCGCGGGGGATGGAAATGGCGGTCGCGGACCGGCCGTCGTTCGGGACGCGCACCAGCATGATGGTGTCGGTGTTCATGCCGACCTCGTCGCCGGCGTGCAGCATGGCCCGTTCTTCCTCGCTCAGCGGGTTGCCGTGCGCGTCGGTGCGGCTGTCCACGCCGACCAGCAGGATGTCGGTGGCGCCGTCACGCTGTCCGCCCAGGCCGAGATTGCTGATCCGCTCGATGCCCGAGACCAGCGAATCGACACTGCGCCACGCGAATCCGGTGAAGACGAGCACCAGCGCGGCCGCGGCGGCGACCACGATGCGACCCAGACCAACCGATCTCTCTTCAGTCACTTCCAGCGTCCTTCCAACTGAACCGATGCCCGCTTCCCGCTGCCCCCGCAACCGTTCCGATGCCTGCCCCCGGACGACTTGGCGCTCAAGGCTAACCGGCGGTTACCGCGCCGGAGCGCACCCGCAGGCTGCACGGCGTGCCAGACTGCACTCCGTGACCGGATCGTCCGAAACGTTTGCTCACCTCGTCGTGACCGGCGCGCGCGGCCAAGTGGGACGCGAGCTGCTGCGCCTGGCGCCCGGCGCGCGCGCCTACGGCCGCGATGACCTCGACATCACCGACGCCGACGCGGTGGCCACGGTGGTCACCCCGGGAACCGTGGTGCTCAACTGCGCCGCCTACACCGCCGTGGATCGAGCCGAAACCGACCCCGAGGCCGCTTTCGCCGCCAATGCGACCGGACCCGCCGTCCTCGCCGCCGCCTGCGCGCGGGCCGATGCCCGGCTCATTCATCTCTCGACCGACTATGTCTTCGGTGGTACCCACAATCGGCCTTATGACACGGCCGATACGACCGGACCCGCAACGGTTTACGGTCGCTCGAAGCTGGCGGGGGAGCAGGCGATCCTGGCTTCCGGCGCCCCGGCCCACATCGTGCGCACCGCGTGGGTGTACGTGGGTGGCGCGGGTGACTTCGTCGGCACGATGCGGCGGCTGGAAGGCGAACGCGAGACCGTCGACGTGGTCGACGATCAACTCGGGTCGCCCACCTACGCCGCGGACCTCGCCGCCGGTCTGCTCGAGCTGGCGTCCCGTCCGGACGCGCCGCGGCTGCTGCACGCCACCAACGCGGGCCAGGCCACCTGGTTCGATCTCGCCCGCGCGGTCTTCGACGAGGTCGGCGCGGACCCCGCCCGGGTGCGGCCGTGCGACTCGTCGGCGTTTCCGAGACCCGCACCGCGCCCGGCGTATTCGGTGCTGTCGGACCGGTCCTGGATCGCGGCAGGGCTCACCCCGCTGCGCCCTTGGCGGGCGGCCCTGCATGCCGCGGTACAGCGAAATACACACGGCACCTAGGGGTTTCGGCAAACATTCGGCAGCTGGAACTTCCGGCTCGCGGGACTCGGGGGCGCACGGTCCGGGTCCGGCGACTAGGCTTCGTGCCCGTGAGTGAGCGCAGCGAGCGGACCGAGAACACAGCCGCTTCCGAAAAGTTGGCCCCTGGTGGCCTGGCCGTCGTCACGGTGACCTATTCACCCGGCGAACACCTCGAGCACTTCATCTCCACCCTGGCCACCGCGACCAGCGAGAAACCGCAGGTGATCCTGGCCGACAACGGCTCCACCGACGGGACGCCCGAGCTCGCCGCCGAGGCCAACGCGCACGTGCGCCTGCTGCGCACCGGCGGCAATATCGGCTACGGCGGCGCCATCAACCGGGCGGTCGCCGAGATCGACCCGGACATCGAATTCATCGTCATCGCCAATCCGGACATCCGCTGGGGCACCGACTCGATCGACCAGCTGCTCACCGCCGCCCAGCGCTGGCCGCGCGCGGGCGCCCTGGGCCCGCTGGTGCGCGAACCCGACGGCAGCATCTACCCGTCTGCCCGCTCCGTGCCCGGCCTGCTGGACGGCGCCGGTCATGCCATCCTCGGTTCGGTATGGCCCGGCAACCCGTGGACCCAGCGCTACCGCCGCGACAACGAGCAGATCGCCGAGCGGACCGTCGGCTGGCTGTCCGGCTCCTGCCTGCTGGTGCGGCGCAAGGCCTTCGACTCCATCGACGGCTTCGATTCCCGCTACTTCATGTACATGGAGGACGTGGACTTCGGCGATCGCATGGGCCAGGCCGGCTGGCACAACGTGTTCGTGCCGACCGCCGAGGTCACCCATGCCAAAGGCCATGCCGCCGGCAAGCATCCGGAACTGATGCTGCCCGCGCACCACGCCAGCGCCTACCGCTTCCAGGCCGACCGGCATCCGCACTGGTGGCAGGCGCCGCTGCGGCTGGCGCTGCGGGCCGGACTTGCGATTCGGGAGCGGATTGCGGTTCGATCGGCGCTGCGCCAGCAGGCGCGCGAAGCAGCTCAGTAGCCGCACAGCAAGCTAGCCTGAACCGGGCTTGTGCGCCGGCGGAGCACGATCCAGAAGTGAACGGGGAACTTGATGGGCAGCGATTCCGCAAAGAGCGCGGGCGGCACCGACGCGGTCATCCTGGTCGGTGGCCAGGGCACCAGGCTGCGTCCGCTCACCCTGTCGGCGCCCAAGCCGATGCTGCCGACGGCCGGTCTGCCGTTCCTCACCCACCTGCTGGCTCGCATCGCCGAGGCCGGGATCACCCACGTCGTGCTCGGCACCTCGTTCAAGGCCGAGGTGTTCGAGGAACACTTCGGTGACGGCTCCGAACTCGGCCTGGACCTCGAATACGTCACCGAGACCGAGCCGCTCGGCACCGGCGGCGGCATCCGCAACGTGCTGTCCAAGCTGCGCGCCGACAATGTGATGGTCTTCAACGGTGACGTGCTCGGCGGCACCGACCTCGGCGCGATCCTCGACACGCACGAGAACACCAACGCCGACGTCACCCTGCACCTGGTCCGGGTCAGCGACCCGCGCGCCTTCGGCTGCGTACCCACCGACGAGAACGGCCGGGTCACCGCGTTTCTGGAGAAGACCCAGGATCCGCCGACCGATCAGATCAACGCCGGCTGCTACGTCTTCCGGCGCGAATACATCGAGAAGATCCCGCCCGGCCGCCCGGTCTCGGTGGAACGCGAGGTCTTCCCCGCGCTGCTGGCCGAGGGTGCGAAGGTGCAGGGCCACGTCGACTCGTCCTACTGGCGCGATATGGGCACCCCCGAGGATTTCGTCCGCGGCTCCGCCGATCTCGTCCGCGGCATCGCCCCCTCGCCCGCGCTGCCCGGCCAGCGCGGCGAATCCCTGGTCCATCCGAGCGCCGGTGTCGCCCCGGGCGCGCTGCTGATCGGCGGCACGGTCGTCGGTCGCGGCGCGGAGATCGGCGCGGGCGCCCGCCTCGACGGTGCGGTGGTCTTCGACGGCGCGGTCATCGAGGCCGGTGCCACCGTCGAACGGTCCATCATCGGTTTCGGCGCCCGGATCGGCCCGCGCGCCCTCGTGCGCGACGGCGTCATCGGCGACGGCGCTCATGTCGGTGCCCGCTGTGAGCTGCTGCGCGGCGCGCGGGTCTGGCCCGGCGTCGAGATTCCCGACGGCGGCATCCGCTTCTCCACCGACGTCTGAGTACCGCCCTCGTCCCGCCCGCTTACGGCCGGGACAGCGCTTAGCTCTTCCAGAGGTAGCGCGTCTTGGGTCGGCCCGCACGACCGTAGTCGGACCGGCGCAACACCAATCCGTCATCGGCGAGCTTTTCCAGGTACCTCCATGCCGTGATGCGCGAGACGCCGATGGAGGTGGCGGTGTCGGCCGCGGTCATACCCTCGGTGGCGTCCCGGACGACGCGCGAGATTTCCTCCAGCGTCTGCGGCGCGACGCCTTTGGGCGCACTGGCGCGCTGATCGGTGGTGCGCAGCGCGGACAGGGCCCGATCGATGTCGTTCTGGGTGATCGCGGACTCCCCGGCGGGCAAGGCGGTCCGGAACTCGCGGTAGCGCTCTAGTTTCTCCCGGAAGGCCGCGAAGGTGAACGGCTTGAGCAGGTAGAGGACGACGCCGTGCGAGACGGCGGTGCGGACCATGGTGAGATCGCGGGCCGAGGTGATGGCGATGACGTCGGGGCGCGGTGCGAGCCCGGACAGGGCGGCGGCGACCTCGAGGCCGCTGGTGTCGGGCAGGCCGATGTCCATCAGCACCAGGTCGATCGGCGTGCCCTCGGCGGCGGCTTCGGCGGCGGCGCGCATGGCGTCGCGGCCGGTGTGGGCGATGCCGACCGGGGTGAAGCCCTCGATGCGGGTGACGTAGGCGCGGTGCGCCTCGGCGATCAAGGGTTCGTCCTCGACGATGAGCACTCGGATCACGACTGTTCCTGTCTAACTGAGATATTCGCGGCCGACCGGGGGATTGCCACGGTCACCGCACTTTCCGGGTCACGCTCGGTGCCGATGACGCCGCCGTGGCGGCCGACCAGCCGATGCACCAGCGCGAGCCCGAGACCCTGATGGTCGGATTTGGTGGTGTAGCCGCGTTCGGCGGCGTGGGCGAAGACTTCCGGGGACATGCCCGGGCCGCTGTCGGCCACCCGCACCAGCAAGGCGGAATCCTGCTGCCGGACAGTCACTTCCACCCAGCCCTCGGGTAGTTCCGCCGCCGCGTCGATAGCGTTGTCGATGAGGTTCCCGACCAGGGTGACGGCCTCGTGGGCGGACAGCGGCGCGGTCGAATCGAGCGCGGTGTCCTCGGAAATGGTGAGTTCGACGCCGCGTTCGGCGGCCTGGTTCACTTTGCCCAGCAGCAGCGCCGCCAGGGCGGGATCGCCGACGGCGGCGAGCAGGCGGTCGATCAGATTCTGCGAGAGCTCGAGTTCGGCGGTGGCGAACTGTACGGCCTCCTCGTGTTTGCCGAGTTCCACCATGGTGACCACGGTGTGCAGCCGGTTCGCCGATTCGTGGGCTTGCGCGCGCAGCGATTCGGCGAAACCGCGCACCGAGTCGAGTTCGCCCATCACCGTGCGCAATTCGGTGTGGTCGCGGATCGTCATCACGGTGCCGAGCGGTCTGCGGCCGGACTGCACGATGTCCTGGTTGACGAGCAGGATCCGGTCCCCGGTGACGTGCATCTCGTCGCGCACCACCTCCCAGCTCAGCCGCTGCATCGAGACCGGCAGATCCGTGCGCCGCACCGGTCCGTCCGGCAGGTCGAGCAGCCGGCGCGCCTGGTCGTTCACCACCTCGGCCTCCTCCTTCGCGCCGAAGACGACCAGACCTTCGTGGATGGAGTGCAGCACCGCGTCGTGCTGCTCGTACATCACCCGGAGTTCGTCGGGTGCGAGCCCGTGGGTCTGGCGGCGTAGTCGGCGGCTCAGCAGAAACGATCCGGCCGCCGCGACCAGCAGGCCCGCCAGCGCCACACCCATGATCTTCGGCAGCTGATGGCCGATCTCCTCGCTGATCCGCGCCCGCGTCACACCCGCGGACACCAGCGCGATGATCCGCCCGGACTCGTCGCGCACCGGCGTGACCGCGCGGATGGAGGGGCCGAGAGTGCCGGTGAAGGTTTCGGTGAAGGTCTCCCCGGCGAGCGCGCGGTCGATATTGCCGCTGAACGGGTGACCGATCTGCGCGGGATTGGTGTGGGTGAACCGGGTTCGGTCCGTCGCCATCACCACGATGAAATCCATGCCGGTCTGGGTGCGGATCGCCTCCGTCACCGGTTGCAGGAGGCCGGTCGGGTCGGGGGAGAGGACCGCGGCCGCGGTGGAGGGAACCTTCGCGACGGTCACCGCGACATCGATGGTTTCTTGCTCGGTGGTCAGATCGCTGGTGCGCCGGGCGTCGAATACCGCCAGCACCGCCCCGATGCCGATCACCAGCGCGATGACGATCAGCTGCAACACGAAGGCTTGTCCGGCGAGGGATAGTCGACCCCTACTCACCAGTCGACCTCCGAACGCACAAGCTGAACGTAATGCAATAAACCGTGACCCAAGTCACCCGGGTCGTCATTATTTTGCACAGGGGTCCACAGGCCCGTTCACGCCGGTACCTTCGGAAGGCAATCTTCGCCATGAGCGACACAACTCAACAGGTGACGAGCGCGCCCAAGCGCGATCGCACCCACTGGCTATATCTGGGCGTGCTGGCGGCGGTTGTCGCGGGCGTCATCGTCGGCAAAGTCGCCCCGGACTTCGCGGTCTCCTTGGAACCACTGGGCAAGATCTTCGTCAACCTGATCAAGATGATGATCGCGCCAGTCATCTTCTGCACCATCGTGCTGGGTATCGGTTCGGTGCGCGCCGCGGCCACCGTCGGCAAGGTCGGCGGCCTGGCGTTCGGCTACTTCTTGATCATGTCCACCGCCGCGCTGGGCATCGGCCTGGTGGTCGGAAACCTGCTCGAGCCCGGCTCGGGCATGAACATCAGCAAGGCCGCCGCCAGCCAGGGCGCCAAGTACGCCGATCAGGCGCACGCCGCCGGCGGCACCTGGGAATTCATCCAGGGCATCGTCCCGACGACGCTGGTGTCCTCGCTGACCTCGGGCAGTGTGCTGCAGGCGTTGTTCGTCGCACTGCTGGTCGGCTTCGCCTTGCAGGCCATGGGCAAGACCGGCGAACCGATTCTGCGCGGCATCGCGGCCATGCAGAAGCTGGTGTTCCGGGTCCTGGTGATGATCCTGTGGCTGGCCCCCATCGGCGCCTTCGGTGCGATCGCGACCGTCGTCGGCAAGACCGGCTGGTCCGCGGTGGTGCAGTTGGCCACGCTGATGCTCGCCTTCTACCTGACCTGCCTGGTGTTCGTCTTCGGCGTGCTGGGCGTGCTGATCCGGGTGGTCTCGCGGGTCTCGATCTTCAAGCTGGTGCGCTACCTGGCGCGGGAGTACATGTTGATCGTGGGCACCTCGTCCTCGGAGTCGGCGCTGCCGCGTCTGATCGCGAAGATGGAGCACCTCGGTGTGGAGAAGACGACCGTGGGTGTCGTTGTGCCGACCGGATATTCGTTCAACCTCGACGGCACCGCCATCTACCTGACCATGGCCTCGATCTTCATCGCCGACGCGATGGGCAAGCCGCTGAGCATCGGCGAGCAGATCGGACTGCTGGTGTTCATGATCGTGGCGTCGAAGGGCGCGGCGGGCGTCACCGGCGCGGGCCTGGCCACGCTGGCCGGCGGCCTGCAGAGCCACCGGCCGGAATTGCTCGACGGCGTCGGGCTGATCGTCGGCATCGACCGGTTCATGTCCGAGGCGCGAGCGGTCACCAACTTCTCCGGCAACGCGGTCGCCACCGTGCTGATCGGCACCTGGACCAAAACCCTCGATCCCGAGCGGGTGCGCGCGGTGCTGAACAAGGAGATCCCCTTCGACGAGACCACGATGGTCGACGACCACGGCCCCGTCGAAACCACCCCCGAAGACCCCAAGCCGGAACAACCCGAAAAGTCCCTGCAACCGGCTTGATTCGGCCTTGACGTCCCGGCCATAAGCCGGGGCTCCGAGGCAGCGCCGGGGGACGGTCGCTCTACCGGCCACCGGCGCACCCAACCACGAAGGGCCCGCGAATCCGCGGGCCCTTCGTTGTATTCCGGCATAACGGACGCGATTTCCGATAGTGGCATATGCCGCGCCGAGGCGTTATACGGTTCTGCTCTCGGGCGCGGGTCCTGTGCGAAACTGAACCGGTATCGGTACCGGCGGGGAGGAGGAATGGTGACTGTCGTGCATTCACCCGATCATCTGCTCAGCCTGGACGAATGGGATGCACTGCCCGAAGACAACAGCCGTCACTACGAGCTTGTCGAGGGGGTGCTGATCGTGTCACCGAAGGCTCTGCCGCAACACCAGCGTATTTGCTGGCGGCTCGCCGCGCAGCTGGAGCCACAGTTGAGCGAAGCCTGGACGGTGGTCATCGATACGGAGTTGGCGGTTGACTCTACGGACCCGCCGACCGTCCGAGCTCCCGATTCGATGGTGGTCCGGACAGCGGTCTACAACCAGAATCCGCCCCGGTTCGATCCAGCCGACGTGCTCTTGGCCGTCGAAGTTCTCTCCAAGGGGACCCGGCGAACCGATCAAATCACGAAGTTCGCTGAGTACTCCGAGGCCGGCATAACCCATTACTGGCTGATAGATCCAGTGGATCCGCTGAGTCTCATCGCCTATCGCCTGATCGGCGGCGAGTACGAGCAGGTGGGGGAGGGAGCCGGGCGGATGTCCCGCGAGCTGGACGGTGCGTCGGTCGTGTTGAATCTTGCCGACCTGAAGCCCCGTGTCACCAAGCCGGAGTGACTCAGGAAGCCCACTTTTCGGGGTTCAGGTAATGCTGCGTGATCGCGGTGGCGTGGCCGTGTCCGAAGCCGTGCTCGGTCTTCAGCCATCCGACGAGCTCCTTGAACGAGGTCAGGCCGCTCTCCCGCATCGCCGTCTGCCACTCCTCGATGGTGCGCCCGTACTTCGCCTCGATGGACGGGAAGTAGGAAGCGGGTCCGTGCGGCTTGGTCGCGGCCATGGTGTTCTCCTTGCTCGTTGTTATCCCTGTTGACGGCAGTGCCACGGTGAAGTCATCGGCGTCCGGATAACTGTGTGCCAGAACACAACACCGGCACCGACCCGCAGGTCGGCGCCGGTGGGAAACGATCGGCGTTCAGGCGGCGACGGGAACCTGGGTGGTCCGGCGCTCCCAGAGCAGCAGTGCGCCGGTGAGGGCGACGAAGGCGGCGGTCAGGCCGTGCACGCTGAGGGCGATGGTGGTGGACCCGTCCCAGCGGAGGATGGTGAGCATGTCGCCGAACGGGATCAGTGCCATCGCCAGGGTGGTGATGGCGAGCGCGTAGCGCTGTTTCGCGGCGAGCAGCGCCAGGATCACTACGCCGGTCCCGATATCACGCACGCCTTTGACGTTCAGGAAACCGGCGGCGTCACCCGCGGGCCAGGCCGGGAGGCCGAAACCGCTGGCGGTGGCCTCGGGCAGGAACAGGTAGCTCACGCCGACGTAGATGATGAAGAGCCCCCCGATGATCGAGAAGGCGGTGGCGAGGCGTGCGACGTTCATGGTGACTCCTGTTGTGCGGCACCGGGATACCGGCGCTCCGTTTTCTAGCATCGCTAGGTTCGAGAGCAACTGTAAACGAGCTTAGATAGATTGTCTAGCGCTGCTAGAATATCGACCATGAGCACGCAAGCCCGCAAGGAACGCGAACGCGCCGAACGGCACCAGCGCATCATCGACACCGCCCGTGAACTCGCCGAGACCAGCGGCTGGGAGGCGGTGACGGTACGCAAACTCGCCGAGCGCATCGAATACAGCCAGCCCGTGCTCTACAGCCACTTCGCCGGCAAGTCCGCCATCGTCTCGGCCGTCGCCGAGCAGGGCATCATCGAACTCACCACGGCACTGCGCGCAGCCCGCGAGTCCGCCGGCTCCCCGGAGGAAGCTCTCGGCACGGTCGCCCGCGCCTACCTGGACTTCGCCGCCGACAACCCGGCCCGCTACGACGCGATGTTCGTCCTGCACACCGACCTTCAGTTCGGCCCCGACGCTCCGCAATCCCTGCGCGACGCCTTCGGTGAGATCCAGGCGCTGTTCGTACCCTTCTCCGACGAACCCGACCTCGCGGCCCTGACCGAGGTCGCGTGGAGCGCCATGCACGGCATCGCCACCCTCGAGCGGGCCGGCCGTCTGGTCGACGATCTGCGCGAGCAGCGCCTCACCATCCTGGTCGGCCAGTGGCTCGCCGCCTTCGGAAAGTCGGAGCACCAACCCAGGCACGACTGACCTGTGCGTTCGATTACGGCTCGCGACCAGTGCGCGTTTCGCCGGTAGCGTGAAGTCATGGCTGATGTCGCAGTGGTCGGATCAGGACCCAACGGACTCGCCGCGGCGGTGATCCTGGCGCGGGCGGGCCTCTCGGTGGAGGTCTTCGAGGCCCAGCCCACCGCGGGCGGTGGCTGCCGTACCGCCGAACTCACCCTGCCCGGCTACCACCATGACGTGTGCGCCGGTGCGCATCCGATGGCCTTGGCGTCCCCCTTCTTTCGCGCCTTCGACCTGGCGGCGCACGGTGTCGACCTGCTCGTGCCCGAGGTGTCCTACGCGCACCCGCTCGACGGCGGCCGCGCGGGCCTGGCCTGGCGCGATCTGGACCGCACCGTGGCGGGCCTGGGCCGCGACGGCGCCGCGTGGCGCGGGCTCTTCGAGCCGCTGGTGCGCGACTGGCAGGGCGTCGTCGATGTCGCCATGTCGGATATGCGCCGCCTACCGGCCGACCTGCCCACCGCCGCGCGGTTCGGTATGCGCCTGCTCGAACAGGGATCGCCCCTGTGGAACAAACGATTTCAGGACGATGTCGCACCCGCGCTGTTGACCGGCGTTGCCGCACACGCCATTACCCAGCCGCGCGCGTTGCCCGCGGTCGGCGCGGGCCTGCTGCTCGGGACCCTGGCCTACGCGGGCGGCTGGGTGTTGCCCCGCGGCGGCAGCCAGGCGATTCCGAACGCGCTGATCACCGAACTCGAACGGCTCGGCGGCAAGGTCTACACCGGTCAGCGAGTCGACTCGCTGGCCGAATTCCCCACGGCGCGTGCGGTACTCCTGGATACCTCCCCGGCCGAGTTGCTGCGTATCGGCGGCGACCGGCTGCCGCCGCGATATGCCAACCAGCTCGGGCGGGTCCGCTACGGCGGCGCGGCCTGCAAGGTCGATTTCGCGCTGTCCGGCCCGGTTCCGTGGCGTGCCAAGGGCTGTGAGCTCGCGGGCACCCTGCACCTGTCCGGCACGCGCGCGGAAACCATGCTGGCCGAGCGCACCGTGGCGGCGGGCCGGCATGCCGAGCGTCCCTATGTGCTCGCCATCCAGCCCGGTGTCGTCGACGACACCCGCGCGCCGGCCGGCGGCCACACCTTCTACACCTACGCACACGTCCCCAACGGGTCGACCCGCGACATCAGCGATCAGGTCGTCGCCCAGGTGGAACGCTTCGCACCCGGTTTCTCCGATCTCATCCTGGCCAAGCACGTGTGGACCGCCGCCGAACTGCCCGCGCACAATGCCAACTACTTCGGCGGGGACATCTCCGCCGGCGCGATGAACCTGCGCCAGACGGCTTTCCGGCCGGTGGCTCGCTGGAACCCGTATGCCACCGCGGTGCCCGGTGTCTACCTGTGCTCGTCCTCGACACCGCCCGGCCCGGGTGTGCACGGAATGAACGGCATGCATGCCGCCCGCCACGTACTGCGCCGCGAGTTCGGTATCCGCACCGACCCGTTGGAGTTGCTGGATCCCGCCCGCCGGGCGGGCTAACGCTGGATCGGCTTCGGGCGGTAGATCTCCGGCTCCAGATACATCACGTCGACATTCGGCACGGCCATGCGCACGCGCGCCTCGGCGGCGTTGATGGCGTCCGCGACCTCGGTGACGTCCAGGAACGGCGTCATCCGGATCTTCGCGGCCACCATCAGCTGATCCGGCGCGAGGTATTCGGTCCGCATGCGCAGCACCTGATCGATGCGATTGCCGTCGACCAGATGCGCGCGGATCGCCGCGGTCTCCTCCGGGGTCGCGCCCTCACCGATGAGCAGGCTCTTCATCTCCACGATCAGGATGACGGCGATGAGGCCGAGCAGGATCCCGATCGCCAGGGTGCCGATGCCGTCCCAGATCGGGTTGCCGGTCAGCGTGGTCAGCCCGACACCGGCGAAGGCGAAGCTCAGGCCGATCAACGCGCCACTGTCTTCCAGCAGCACCACGGGCAGTTCGGGATTGCGGGTCTCCCGGATGAACCGCCACCAGCTCGCGCGGCCTTTGAGGCCCCGGGATTCCCGCATGCCAGTGCGCAGGCTGAAGCCTTCCAGGCACAGGGCGACCACGAGGATGGTGATCGCCACGACCGGCTTCTCCAGGTGTTCCGGATCGCGGATCTTGTTGATCCCGTCGTGGATCGCGGTGAGCGAGCCGAGGGTGAACAGCACCAGTGCGACCACGAACGCGTAGAAGTAGCGGTTGCGTCCGTAGCCGAAGGGGTGTTTCGCGTCGGGCTCGTGTTCGGAGCGTTTCTGCCCGACCAGCAGCAGGCCCTGATTTCCGGTGTCGGCGACCGAGTGAATGGCCTCGGCCATCATCGACGAGGACCCGGTGATCAGGGCACCGGCGAACTTGGCCACGGTGATCCCGGCGTTCGCGCCCAGCGCCGCGAAGATCGCTGTCTTGCTGCCGCCGCCTGACATGCCCGCCAAACTACCGGCGGCGCGGGTCAACCGGCCGCCGACACACCTGCGGCAGCAGACCTGTGTGGAATGCCCCTCTCCGTGTCACCCGGCCCGGATCACTTCTCAGCCTGTGGTGTCCCCGCCCACACACGCGCAGAAAACCTGGGCCGCGCCGTCGACCGCAGAGGCGCGAATTTCTTTGTCGGAGGCGGAGATCCAGGCCGCGGCGCCGCGACCGAGCGGCAATTCGTCGCCGTCCTGCCGCAGCAGTACCGCACCGGAGGTGCACAGCACGATGCCCGGGCCGGCCGCCGTCAGTGGCGCCTCCGCGCCGGCCGGCAGATCCACGCGGCGCAACGCGAATTCCGGGGCGGGCGTGCGATAGCGCAAGGAACCGTCGGGCGCGTATTCCGGCAGTACCACGGGCAGGTCGATCGGCTCGAAGTCCAAGACCCGCAGCAACTCCGGGACATCGACATGCTTCGGCGTGAGACCGCCGCGCAGCACATTGTCGGAGTTGGCCATAATCTCCACGCCGAGCCCGCGCAGGTAGGCGTGCAGATTTCCGGCCGCCAGGAACAGGCCCTGCCCGGGTTCCAGGGTGAGCCGGTTGAGCAACAGCGCGGCCAGCACCCCGGCGTCGCCCGGGTAGGCCTCGGCGAGTTCCAGCGCGGTCCGCACCTCGGGGATGAACATGCGCTCGCCCCGGCCGTGCAGGTAGCGCACACAGCCGTCCAGTACCGCGGGCAGCAGCGATTCGAGGACGTTCTGCGGCAGGGTGATCCAGGTCGTGAACAAGGTCCGCAGTCCGGCGGAGTCCGGTTGGGCGGCAAGCAGATCCGCGAACGGCATGAGCGCGGGCACGTCGAGCGCGCGCAGCAGGGCGACGGTGCGGCGGGGATCGCGGAAGCCGGCCAGCGCTTCGAACCGGTCCAGCGCCACCACCAGTTCCGGTTTGTGGTTGTCGTCGCGGTAGTTTCGCAGGGGCGAATCCAACGGCACTCGAGCCCGGTTCTCCCGTTCCCAGCCGACTTTGGCCTGCTCCACACTCGGATGCGCCTGCAGCGACAGCGGCTCTTCGGCGGCCAGGATCTTCAGCAGGAACGGCAGCTTGCCGTCGAATTCCGATGCGGCCGAGCCGAGTTCACGAGCCGGGTCGGCGGCGAGAAATTCCAGCAGTGAACGAGTGTCGTCACCCAGCCGCACATGCGCGGGATCGGCGGGGTGCGCGCCGAACCACAGTTCGGCTTCCGGATGTGCCGACGGGACCGGTCGGCCGCACAGTTGCGCCAGCGCGGTGCGCGAACCCCAAGCGTAGGAACGAAGTGCACCAACGAGTTCGTGCACTAGTAGCGTCCCCCGTCGAAATGCTCGTCGCTCGTGCTCGCGGAGGTGCCGGCGCTGAGCAGCCGCAGATAGGCCGCGGCCATCTCCAGTCGCAGCGCGAGCACCGCGAGTTGTTCGAGTTCGGTGCCGTGCCCGGACGTGCCGGGCTGCACCGCGGCCGGATCATCGATCCGGGCGGCGGTGGGCACGCTCGGGTCGGCCAGCGAGGCCTGCAGCAGGTCGACATCGGCGCTGACCAGATCGGCGTCCACCAGACCGGAACCGCCGCCGAACACCGCGATCCGGCGCCGGGCCGCGGACTGATCCGGATCGGCGCTGAGCACGAACACCCCGACCCGCTCCACCGGCGCGGGCCCGTCGAGTTCCTCGTCGTGGAACAGCGGATCGAAATCGGGGGTGGCTCCGCCCGCGGCCTCGGCGATGCGCGAGTGCGCGGCGACGGCCTCGGCCAGATCCACCCCGGCGGCCACTCGGCCCGCCGACTGCAACAGCACCTCGGCGCCGTGCCCGGCCAGTGCGGCCGCGGCGGGGGAATCACCGGCCAGCACGATCCCGCGCTGCTGCATCCGCGCGGCCAAGGTCTTGGCGGGATTGTGGAAGACGTCGCTGTGCGGGCCGTCGCGCAACGCCTCGGCGTCCAGCACGTCGGCGAGCGCGGTGAGATCGGGCACCGCATCGGCGGTGCGCACCGGATCGACCAGGCGCAGCACGGAGATGCCGGCCGCCAGGAAGCGCAGCATGCGGTTGTAGGCGAGGACCTGCACCCGGGGTTCCAGAATGGCGGCCCGGCCGGCCGCGGCGGCCCGCAACGGGCCCTCCAGCGGAGCGGCGACCACCACTTCGGCGCCGCGGCGCACGGCTCGGTCCACCGAGTCGATCAGGCGCGGATCACCCGCGTCGTCACCGGCGACCAGCACCACATCGAGGGGACCGACCCAGGGCGGCAGCGTGCCCGCCGTGACGATCGGCAGACTGGCCCGATCGCCGAGCGCGGCGATCAACAGGTCCGCGGCGCGCGCGGCGCGGCCGGAGCCACAGACCAGCACCACACTGCGGGGACGTAAGCCGGTGAGGCGGCCGAGCACATCCTCACCGACGGCCGCCGCGGTCGCACGTACCTGCGCGCCGCCGGAAGCGGCCGAGCGCAAGGCGCCGCCGGTATCGGCGGCTTCGAGCGAAGCGGCATCGTCGAGGTCGAGCACCGGTGTTCCAGCGATCATCGGGCGTCCCACCTCCCCTCATCGCGCTGCTGTGATTCCACTATTCCAGTCCGGAGCGGACGACGCTCAGAATCTTCGCGACAAGCTGAGCCGTCTACCTCTCGGTCCTCAGAGTGCTGACGGGTGCCTCCACCGCTGAGTAATTCCACTATTCCAGTCAGGCTCGGACGATGCTCAGAATCTCTGTCACAAGTGCGTCTACTTCCTCCGGCGACCTGGCTTCCACGTTGAGCCGGAGCAACGGTTCGGTATTCGAGGCGCGCAAGTTGAACCAGGCGTCGTCCGGAAGCTGGACCGTCACGCCGTCGAGCCGGTCCACTGACTTCGCGCGAGCGCCGAACGCGTCCAGCACGGCCATCGTCCGGTCCTTCGCGTCCGCCACTGTGGAGTTGATCTCCCCGGAAGCCGCATACGTTTCATACGAGGCCATGAGCTCGGAGATCGGGCGGTCGGATTCGCCGAGCGCGGCCAGCACGTGCAGGGCCGCGAGCATGCCGGAGTCGGCGCCCCAGAAGTCGCGGAAGTAGTAGTGCGCGGAGTGCTCGCCGCCGAAAACCGCGCCGGTGGAAGCCATTTCCTGCTTGATGAACGAATGCCCGACCCGGGTGCGCACCGGGGTGCCGCCCAGGCGGGTCACCAGCTCGGGCACCGCGTGCGAAGTGATCAGGTTGTGGATGATCACCGCGCCGGGTTCCTTGGTCAGCTCCCGCTCGGCGACCAGGGCGGTGATCGCGGAGGGCGAAATCGGCTCGCCCTTCTCGTCGACGACGAAGCAGCGGTCGGCGTCACCGTCGAACGCCAGTCCGATATCGGCGCCGGACTCGCGCACCAGCTTCTGCAGATCGACCAGGTTGGCCGGATCCAGCGGGTTGGCCTCGTGGTTCGGGAACGAGCCGTCCAGCTCGAAGTACAGCGGCACGACCTTCAGCTGCGGGAGCGTGCCCAGCACCTCGGGGACGGTGTGCCCGCCCATGCCGTTGCCCGCGTCCACCGCGATGGTCAGCGGACGGACGTTGTCCAGCTCGACCAGGCCGCGCAGGTACTTGGCGTAGGCGGTCAGCAGGTCGAGTTCGGTGGCGGAGCCGCGGGGGCCGTCGTAGCCGGGCACCCCGGTGGTGACCTCGGCCGCGATCGTCGCCAGACCGGTTTCCTGGCCGACGGGCAGCGCGTTGGCGCGGCACAGCTTGATGCCGTTGTACCGGGCCGGATTGTGGCTGGCGGTGAACATGGCACCGGGGGAGCCGAGGTTGCCGGAGGCGAAGTACAGCTGGTCGGTGGAGGCCAGGCCGATGTGCACCACGTCCAGGCCCTGATCGAGGACGCCGTCGGCGAACGCGGCGGCCAGGCCGGGGGAGGATTCGCGCATATCGTGGCCGACGACCACGCGGGTCGCGCCCTCGGCGCGCATCAGGCGCGCGAACGCGGCGCCGACATCGCCGACGAATTGCGCGTCGATCTGTTCTCCGACAACACCGCGGACGTCGTAGGCCTTGATGACCGCGTTCACGGACTCGGCAGAGCGGGCGACTGTCATGCGCTCCACCCTAGTGTGCACAGGCACACCGGAACTCAGCTGGGCGGGATTGTGCGCGGTCACGCGGG
This sequence comes from Nocardia goodfellowii, assembly GCF_017875645.1. Classification (NCBI taxonomy): domain Bacteria; kingdom Bacillati; phylum Actinomycetota; class Actinomycetes; order Mycobacteriales; family Nocardiaceae; genus Nocardia; species Nocardia goodfellowii. The sequence continues at coordinate 2,629,378 of NZ_JAGGMR010000001.1, forward strand.
ATCAGCCGGGCGGGTCCGGTAGTACACGTAGGTGACCGCGACGACCGGTGCGGGTGGTGCGCGGCGGCGGCGCGGAGTAATCGCGGTAACCGCGATCGGCGGCCGGCTCGGGCGGACGACGACGTAAACCGGCCTCGCGCACCGCCTCGGCCAGCGCGGTCAGATCGTCGTCATCCGGTGTGCTGGAGGAGAATCCGCCTTCGTGCCGGACCAGCTCCCACCCCTTGGGGGCGGTGATCCGGGATCCGTGCGTTTCACACAGATCCCAGGAGTGCGGTTCGGCGACGGTGGCCAGCGGGCCGACGACTGCCGTGGAGTCGGAGTACACATAGGTGAGCGTCGCGACGGCCGGATTCTTGCAGCCTGGTCGGCAACAACGACGCATGGGGATCACGCCGAGAAGAGTAACCCCCCTGGCCCTTTCACGGGCTCAGACACGCTCTAGATCGACGATTCGGGCTATTCGGGATCGATGATCTCGGGGTCGACGCCGAGGTAGGTGGCGATCTGCTGCACCAGGACCTCGCGGAGCAGTTCCACCAGATCGTCCGGGTCGCCCGCGCGCAGTTCCAGGGGCTTGCGGAACAGCACGACCCGGGCGCGGGTCGCGGCGCCGTGCCGATCGACCCCGGCGGGGATCAGGCGGGACAGCGGAACGGGGCCGTCGGCCACCACCTCGTCCGGCCAGGTGACCGAATCGGGGTGCAGCGGACGAATTTTCGGTACATCGTCGACCGCGATGTCGAGTTTGGTGAGCCGGTCGTGCCAGCGGCTGTCCAGGGGCGCGAACGCCTCCAGGACGAGACGGTCGAACTGCTGGCCGCGGGTGCGCCAGGCCGGGACCGTCGGCGGGAGCATGGGCCCGCGCACCCCACGGCCGCGGCGGATCACCGACCGGGCGGTCGGGGGTCGTCGGTTGCGGGAGCGTGCCATAGAGAGAAACTTACTGCGTCGCCCGGCGACTCCGTGCGGGGTGGCGGTCGTCCGCGGTGGGGTCCGGGCCCGGACAAACTCGCGCCGACCTCGGGAGAGGCCGGCGCGAGTGTTCGCTGTCGGAGAAACCGGTACCGCGGGACTATCCGATGCCGCGTTTGAGGCGGCGGCGCTCCCGCTCGGAGAGGCCGCCCCAGATACCGAAGCGTTCGTCGTGCGCGAGTGCGTACTCCAAGCACTCGTCCCGAACCTCGCAGCCCATGCAGATCCGTTTCGCCTCGCGGGTCGAGCCGCCCTTCTCGGGGAAGAACGCCTCCGGATCGGTCTGCGCGCACAGAGCACGCTCTTGCCACTGTTCTTCGATGGTTTCGAACATCTCGTCGAAGCCCGTGACGATCAGGCTCAACCGGGGTGCCTGTGCGACCTCGGGTTGTTGCGAGAATTCGTCACCTGCCGCGTGTTCGATGCCGCCGATGTCTGCGCAGACGCCACGTGCTGCGCCTGCTGTGGAATCGGTTGGCGTGACCATATCGTCGGCCATCGCTCCGCCTCCTCACTGTGTGTTAGCGCAGAATGATTCTTTCCGTCGGACCAACGCGCACACCGACGGCACTACCCCGCGACGTTGTCCCGCGGACATCCCCGAGCTCGTCACCCCAGTGCGAACATGCGTTCGAAAAGCCGTCCGCGCCTTGAGGTCTCGCGCGAACCCGGAATGACATGACTGTGATTAGACACGCCGGACGTGTCGATGGTCAAGCGGCCGACGCTATTCCGTTACTATCCGCCACCGTTTTCCGGCCTGATCTTGGTGTCAGCCATAGCAAATGGATAGCAAATAGGATCTTGCGGTCGGGCGCGTCGGTTACGCCTAGGCTGTGCGGATGTGACTGCACAACAAGCGGACGGCACCACCGTGCGCGCGCCGAAGATCGCCGTCCTGGTCGGCGGCGTAGGGGGCGCGCGTTTTCTGCAGGGCGTCCGGGAACTGCTTCCCGAGGCCGATGTCTCGGCCATCGTCAATGTCGGCGACGACGTCTGGATGCACGGTCTCCGTATCTGCCCCGACCTCGATACCTGCATGTACACCCTGGGTGGCGGCATTGATACCGAGCGCGGCTGGGGCCGGCTCGGGGAAACCTGGCACGCCAAGGAAGAGCTGGCGAAATACAACGCGCAGCCGGATTGGTTCGGCCTGGGCGATCGCGATATCGCCACGCACTTGATTCGAACTGAAATGCTGCGTGCCGGATACCCGCTTTCGGCGGTCACCCAAGCGCTCTGCAACCGGTGGCAGCCGGGCGTCGAACTCATCCCGGCAACCGACGATCGCTGTGAAACGCATGTCGTTGTGAGTGATCCGGAGCGCCCTGGCGAACGCCGCGCGATCCATTTTCAAGAGTGGTGGGTGCGCTATCGAGCGAACCTCGAAACGTACGGATTTGCCACAATCGGGGCAGATGAAGCGAAACCGGCACCAAATGTGACGGAGATCATAGCTGCGGCAGATGCCGTTCTGCTGGCCCCTTCGAACCCGGTTGTCAGCATCGGTTCCATCCTCGCGGTGCCCGGAATCCGGGGTGCGTTGCGCACCACGGAGGCGAAGGTGATCGGGGTGTCCGGGGTGATCGACGGCAAGCCGTTGCGCGGCATGGCCGACGAATGCCTGTCGGTGATCGGCGTGGACACCACCGCCGAGGCGATCGGCCGCTACTACGGCGCCCGCACGGCCACCGGCATTCTGGACGGCTGGCTGATCCATACCACCGACACCGCCGAGGTGCCCGGCGTCGAAGTGCGCAGCGTACCGCTGCTGATGACCGACCCGCCGACGACCGCCGAAATCGTCCGGGAGGCACTGGATCTGGCTGGGGTGAAGTGGTGAACCCGATCGTCGATCACGCTGCGGCCGAACTGACGATTCTGCCGGTCACCGGGCTGCCCGAGTTCCGGCCCGGCGATGATGTCGCCGCGCACATCGCCGCCTGCGCGCCGTGGCTGGCCGACGGCGACATCCTCGTGGTCACCAGCAAGATCGTGGCCAAAGCCGAGGGCCGCATCGTCACCGCGCCGCTGGATCCGGAGGAGCGCGACGCCGCGCGCCGGACGCTGGTCGATCAGGAAGCGGTGCGGGTGCTCGCGCGCAAAGGCCGCACCCTGATCACCGAGAACAAGCTCGGCATCGTCCAGGCTGCCTCCGGTGTCGACGGCTCCAATGTGGAGCAGGGCGAATTGGTGCTGCTGCCCGCCGATCCCGACGCCAGCGCCAAGGCCTTGCGCACCGCGCTCGCCGACCAGCTCGGCGTCGATGTCGCGGTGGTCATCACCGACACCATGGGCCGGGCCTGGCGCAACGGCCAGACCGATGCCGCCATCGGCGCGGCCGGCCTGCGGGTGCTGCACGACTACGCGGGCGCGGTGGACACACAGGGCAACGAACTGCACGTCACCCAGATCGCGCTGGCCGACGAACTCGCCGCGGCGGCGGATCTGGTGAAGGGCAAGCTCGGCGGGCTCCCGGTCGCGGTGGTGCGCGGGCTCCCGATCACCGATGACGGGTCGAGCGCGCGGGATCTGCTGCGCGGTGGCACGGAGGACCTGTTCTGGCTCGGCACCGCCGAGGCGATCGAGCAGGGCCGGCGGGAAGCGATCCTGCTGCGCCGCTCGGTGCGCCAGTTCGCCGATACCCCGGTGGATCCCGACCGTATCCGGGCCGCGGTAGGGGTGGCGTTGACCGCGCCCGCACCGCATCACACCCGGCCCGTGCGTTTCGTCTGGCTGCGCGATCCGGACCGCCGCGCCGCGCTGCTGGAAGCGATGGCCGACAAGTGGCGCGCCGATCTCGGCTCCGACGGCCGGACACCCGAGAGCGTCGAGCGCCGAGTCGCCCGCGGCCGCATCCTTTTCGACGCCCCCGAGGTGATCATCCCGTTCTGTGTCCCCGACGGCGCGCACGATTATCCCGACGAGCGCCGCCGCGCCGCCGAGCAGACAATGTTCACCGTCGCGGTGGGCGCCGCGGTGCAGGGCCTGCTGGTGGCGCTGGCCACCGAGGGGATCGGCAGCTGCTGGATCGGGTCGACCATTTTCGCTCCCGAGGTCACCCGCGAGGTGCTCGGATTGCCGGCCGACTGGAATCCGCTGGGGGCGATCGCGGTCGGTTACCCGCTGGAGGAACTGGCGCCCCGGCCCGCGCGCAGTCCGGGCGACGGGTTGGTCGAGCTGTGACCGCCGAGTCGCTGCACGCCTCGGCCACGAAACTGCTCGAAACTTGGTCACCGCCAACCGGTCCGGAACATGCGCTGCGGGAGGCGATGCTCGCGTTCCTCGGGTCGGCGCCGCGCGGCTGCCTGCGCGAGCACGCCCCGGGGCACATCACCGCCTCCGCCGTCGTCTTCTCGCACGACGGCGGCGCGGTGCTGCTGACCCTGCACCCGCGCGTGGGCCGCTGGATCCAGCTCGGCGGCCACTGTGAGGAGACCGACGAGACCGTCGTCGACGCCGCCTTGCGTGAGGCGACCGAGGAGTCCGGTATCGAGGGTCTGGTCATGGACCCGGAACTGTATGGCGCGCAGGCCCATCCGATCACCTGTTCGCTGGGCGTGCCGACCCGGCATCTGGATCTGCTGTTCCGGATCACCGCCCCGCCGGGCGCGGTGCCGGTGCGCAGCCACGAATCCACCGATCTGCGCTGGTGGCCCGTCGACGCGCTGCCGCCGAATGCCGAAGTGCTGCTGCGCTGATCGGCCCTACCACAGTGCGCCGGATTCCCGCTCGAAACATGTTGATACCAAATCGTTGTACTCCGTCTTTGCCTCGATGCCGGGCTGTTGCTCCGGTTTTCGAGGGGTCGATCGCCCCCGGCGCGCCTCGGTAAACCGCCGGGCGAGAGCGGTTCGTCACCTTTCGCTTCCTGTGGCTCCGCAGCCCGCGCGGTAGGCGCCGCAGGTCCCGCCGACTCGATCGGTGCTGGTCCCGGCTACCGCGGCAAGGACTTCCAAGTCAGGGCACCCTTCGTTAGCCGGACGTGTGCGGTGACCGCAGTCACATGTGACTCCACTCAAATAACGACCGCCGCCGTTGTAACCACTGCCACGTTTCCCCACTCGGTGCCGTTGTAACAGACGTAAAGTCTGTAAGTATTCTCATGCGTCGGAGTTAGGGTTCTTATTTAGCGGGGCAAACGTGCAATCGGCTGGCAAACCTGCGGGGTCTCCCGATCCAAAACGCCATTTGTGGGTTCTCGGCCTGATCGCCCCCTCATGTGCGCTCTTGCCTTCTCAACTGGTGCTTCACACCGGGCAAGCAGTGTTCTGGTGGATCGGGCCGATCATCGTGCTGGTAGTCATTCCGATCCTGGATTGGCTGGTGGGCGAGGACGGCAGCAACCCCCGGGACGAGGACTACGAGCTGCTGTCCAACGATCGGTACTACCGTTGGTGCACATACCTTTTCCTACCCATCCAGCTGATCGGTCTGGGGATCGCCTGTTTCATGTGGGCCGGCAATGACCTGAGCGTCCTGGACAAGCTCGGCCTGGCGGCGACGCTCGGCTTCGTCAGCGGGATCGGCATCAACGCCGCGCACGAACTCGGGCACCGGGTGGAGCATCTGGAACGCTGGCTCGCGAAAGTCGCGCTGGCGCAGTCCTGCTACGGCCACTTCTTCGTCGAGCACAACCGCGGCCACCACGTCCGGGTCGCCACCCCCGAGGACCCGGCCAGCGGCCGGCTCGGCGAATCCCTGTGGGAGTTCTTGCCCCGCAGCGTGATCGGCGGTTTCCGCTCGGCCATCGCGTTGGAACGCGAGCGCCTGGCGCGCAAGGGCAAGCGCTGGTGGGACCCGCACAACCACATCCTGCAAGCCTGGTCGATGTCGATCGTGCTGTTCGGTGGCCTGGTCGCGGTGTTCGGCATCGGTGCGCTGCCCTACCTGCTGCTGCAGGCGGTGATCGGCGCGGCGCTGCTGGAAACGGTGAACTACGTAGAGCATTACGGCCTGCTCCGGGAGCGGCGGCCCAACGGCAATTACGCCCGCTGCTCCGCGCGGGACAGCTGGAACAGCGACCGGCTCGTCACCAACATCTTCCTGTTCCATCTGCAGCGGCACAGTGACCACCACGCCAATCCGGGCCGTCGCTATCAAACCCTGCGCAGCTCCATGCAAGCCCCGCAACTACCCGCCGGCTACGCCTCGATGATCGTGTTCGCGGCCATCCCGCCGCTGTGGCGCGCGGTGATGGACCACCGCGTGATCGCGCACTACGACGGCGATATCAGTCGCGCGAACATCCAGCCGCGTAAGCGCCGCCGGATCCTGTCCGCGAACGAGGCGACCGCGTAACCCGTGACTGTCGTCTCCGACTAGCCTTGGTCGCGGAACTGTCGACCAGGAGAGGCTGATGACGACCTCAGAACTTACCGCCGATGTGCGCAACGGCATCGATTACAAAGTAGCCGATCTGTCCTTGGCCGAGTTCGGCCGCAAGGAGATCCGCCTCGCCGAGCACGAGATGCCCGGCCTGATGGCGCTGCGCCGCGAGTATCACGACGTGCAGCCGCTCAAGGGCGCGCGGATCTCCGGCTCGTTGCACATGACGGTGCAGACCGCGGTGCTCATCGAGACCCTGGTCGCGCTCGGCGCGCAGGTCCGCTGGGCCTCGTGCAACATCTTCTCCACCCAGGACCATGCCGCCGCGGCCATCGTCGTCGGGCCGCACGGCACTGTCGAGGAGCCCAAGGGCACCCCGGTTTTCGCCTGGAAGGGCGAGACGCTGGAGGAGTACTGGTGGGCCGCCGAGCAGATGCTCACCTGGCCGGAGGAACCGGCCAACATGATCCTCGACGACGGCGGTGACGCCACCATGCTCGTGCTGCGCGGCGCGCAGTTCGAGAAGGCCGGCGTCGTGCCGCCGGAGGAGGAGGATCACTCGGCCGAGTACAAGGTGTTCCTGAACCTGTTGCGCGCCAGCCTCGAAGCCGACAAGTCCAAGTGGACCAAGATCGCCGAGAGCGTCAAGGGCGTCACCGAGGAGACCACCACCGGCGTGCTGCGGCTCTACCAGTTCGCCGCCGCGGGTGAGCTGGTGTTCCCGGCCATCAACGTCAACGACTCGGTCACCAAGTCGAAGTTCGACAACAAGTACGGCACCCGCCACTCGCTGATCGACGGCATCAACCGCGGCACCGATGTGCTCATCGGCGGCAAAAAGGTGCTGATCTGCGGTTACGGCGATGTCGGCAAGGGCTGCGCGGAATCGCTTGCCGGACAGGGTGCTCGGGTCCAGGTCACCGAGATCGACCCGATCAACGCGCTGCAGGCGTTGATGGACGGCTACGACGTCGTCACCGTCGAGGAGGCGATCGGCGACGCCGACATCGTCATCACCTCGACCGGCAACAAGGACATCATCACCCTCGATCACATGAAGGCGATGAAGGATCACGCGATCCTCGGCAATATCGGTCACTTCGACAACGAGATCGATATGGCGGCGCTGGAGCGTTCGGGCGCGACCCGGATCAACATCAAGCCGCAGGTCGACGAGTGGACCTTCAAGGAGTCCGGCAAGGCGATCATCGTCCTGTCCGAAGGCCGCCTGCTGAACCTCGGCAACGCCACCGGTCACCCGTCGTTCGTGATGTCGAACAGCTTCTCCAACCAGGTCATCGCGCAGATCGAACTGTGGACCAAGCCGGAGCAGTACGACAACGAGGTCTACCGGCTGCCCAAGGCCCTGGACGAGAAGGTCGCCAAGATCCACGTCGAAGCGCTCGGCGGCACGCTGACCAAGCTCACCAAGGATCAGGCGGAGTACATCGGCGTCGATGTCGAAGGCCCGTACAAGCCGGAGCACTACCGGTACTGACGAGGCCGCGATTCGCTGTCGTGGCCGTTCCGTGTCAAGTATCATGGTGTGCGTCACGCATGTGATGTTGAGCGGTAGGGACCGCCCGCGACAGACGATCCCTACCTGATGGGTTAACTAATCCATACTCGACGGACTAGCACCAGCGCCCCGGCGATTACGGCAGCCATTGTGAGGACTATGCCGTAGTCGACCGGGGACTTGCTTTTCCGCCGACGATGCTTAGCCATTCCATCACCTCCTCCCTCGGCGCGGTGTGGCCTGGACTAGCTGGTTGCCACACCGCCCCTCGGTGGGAGGTGTCCCCACCCTACGTGAGCTGGGCCTCGCCAAATAGCGATTTCGCATGAATCCTGTTGCGCCCGACGGGGTCCTGCGCTTTGCCCGTCCCGGGTGGCAGGCAGGTGGTGCTCGGGACGATCATCCGAACCAGGCTGCATAGCCGGAAGGCGGTCGCCGGGCCCGACCCCGGGTACGCGGACCCGGTCACCGACCCGATCGCGGCGGGTTCGGCCACGGCGCTCGGGGCGATGCAGGCCGGTGTCGCGATGAGCAGGAACGCGATCGTCCCCGTGCGTGCGAGGTAGAGGTTCATCAGTGCATTCAAGCCGGATTCGGCTCGGCCGCGAGGCCCCGAATTGCAGTGGCTTGCGCGCCTGTAATCTCCTGCCCATGGGTGTGCTGGTGGCGGTGGAGGGTCTCGACGGTGCGGGCAAGCGCACGCTGATCGAGGCGACGGCCGCCCGGTTGCGCGCGGATGGACTGCGGGTGAGCACGCTGGCCTTCCCGCGTTACGGCCGGTCGGTGCACGCCGACCTCGCCGCCGAGGCCCTGCGTGGCGCGCACGGGGATCTGGCGGAATCGGTGAATGCGATGGCGTTGCTGTTCGCCCTCGATCGCGCCGACGCCCGCGCCGAGCTGACGAAGCTGGTGCTGGACAACGACATCGTCATTCTGGACCGCTACGTCGCCTCCAACGCGGCCTACAACGCGGCCCGCCTCGCGCAATCCGCCGACAGCGAGATCGCGCGTTGGGTGGCCGAATTGGAGTTCGGCCGTTTCCAGCTGCCCACGCCGGATCTGCAGCTGTTGCTGGACGTCGATACCGAGCTCGCGGCCGACCGCGCGCGCAAGCGCGGCGAACTCGACGCGACTCGCGCACTGGACGCCTACGAACGCGACGGCGGATTACAGCGGCGCACCCTCGAGGTCTATCGTGAGCTGGCCGAAGGCAACTGGCGCAGTCCTTGGTGGAGAATACGATCCGATGACGATCCGGCATCGGCGGCCGCGCGATTGGCCGAATTGGTTTCCGGATAAGGTTGGATGTGCGGCGGGTTCGCACCAGTGTTGGCGTGGCGGCCCGTTCCTGGCCTGGGAGATGACAACATAGTAATTATGAAGCCCAAGATTCTGGTCGTCGACGACGATATGGCACTCGCTGAGATGCTCACGATCGTCTTGCGCGGGGAAGGGTTCGACCCGCACGTGGTCGGCGACGGCACGCAGGCCCTGGCGGCGGTTCGTGAGATCCGCCCCGATCTTGTGTTGCTGGACCTGATGCTGCCCGGCATGAACGGCATCGATGTATGCCGCGTGCTGCGGGCCGATTCCGGCGTTCCGATCGTGATGCTCACCGCCAAGACCGACACGGTCGACGTGGTGCTCGGTTTGGAGTCCGGCGCCGACGATTACATCGTCAAACCGTTCAAGCCGAAGGAGCTCGTCGCCCGCGTGCGGGCGCGGCTGCGGCGCACCGAGGAGGAGCCGGCCGAGCTGCTCTCCATCGCCGACATCGTCATCGACGTGCCCGCGCACAAGGTGACTCGCGGTGGTGCGCAGATCTCGCTGACGCCACTGGAATTCGATCTGCTCGTCGCGCTCGCGCGCAAACCGCGCCAGGTGTTCACCCGTGAGGTCCTGCTGGAGCAGGTCTGGGGATACCGGCACGCCGCCGACACTCGTCTGGTGAACGTGCACGTGCAGCGGTTGCGTGCGAAGGTCGAGAAGGATCCCGAGAATCCGGAGATCGTGCTTACCGTGCGCGGGGTCGGGTACAAGGCCGGACCTCCGTGATCGAGCGCGCGAGCGAGCCATTCGACGCAGCGACCTCGGTCGGCGCGGAGGCGAGCGCTGACGAGGCGCGGCGGTGACCGAAAACCCGGAGCGCCCGCGCGGCGGATCAGGGGGACAGCGGTCGGCCGAAGCGTCCAGGCTTGCCGCGCGCCTGGAAGAATCGCTCGCGCCCGCGGTGGCCTGGCTCAAAGAGGTCGGTACCGGGCTCGGTCATGTCTGGCGCCGATCGCTGCAGCTGCGCGTCATCGTCTCCACGTTGACGCTGTCGCTGATCGTGATCACCATCCTCGGTGTGGTGCTGACCAGTCAGATCACCGACCGTCTGCTGGACGCGAAGATCAACGCGGCGGTCGAGGAAATGGATCGGGCCCGCAATACAGTCGAGAGCCAGCTGGTGGGCGCGCACGACGCCGGTTCCCAGGAACAGCGCCTCACCGACGCCCGCAGCGCCCTGTCCGACCGGGCCGGCGGCAGCGGATCCTCCGGCGCCGCAGGCGGTTTCGACTCCGCGCTGGCCATGGTCGGTGGCGCACCGCAGCAGCAGATCTTCACCGGGCCGATCCAGGAGGTCCCCGAGGAACTGCGCCGGTTCGTGCAACGCAACCAGGTCAGCTACCAATTCGCGATGGTGACGGACTCCGACGGCCGGCACGGCCGCGCCCTGATCATCGGCAGCCCCAGCGCCGAGGTGCCGACGCTGGAGATCTATCTGATCTTCCCGCTGTCCAACGAGGAACGCAGTCTGTCGCTGATGCGCGGCACCATGATGATCGGCGGCTTGGTCCTACTGGTGTTACTGGCCGCGATCACCGCGCTGGTCACCCGTCAGGTAGTGCTGCCGATCCGGTCCGCCGCCCGTATCGCCAGCCGCTTCGCCGACGGTCGCCTCAAGGAACGCATGCTGGTGCGCGGCGAGGACGATATGGCGCGCCTGGCGCAGGCGTTCAACGAGATGGCCGAAAGCCTGTCCAACCAGATCACCCAGCTCGAGGAGTTCGGTAATCTGCAGCGCCGCTTCACCTCCGACGTCAGCCACGAACTGCGCACCCCGCTGACCACCGTGCGCATGGCCGCGGACCTGATCCACGGCAGCAGCGACGACCTCGATCCCGCGCTCGCCCGCAGCTCCGAACTGCTGGTCACCGAACTGGACCGATTCGAAGGTCTGCTCAACGACCTGCTCGAGATCAGCCGTCACGACGCCGGCGTGGCCGAACTCCAGGTGGAGTCGCTGGATCTGCGGATGTGCGCGCGGGCCGCCATCTCCACCGTCCGGCACCTGGCCAAGGACACGGGCGTCGAGGTGATCGTCGACCTGCCCGAGGAACCCCTTGTCGCGGAGGTGGATCCACGCCGTGTGGAGCGGGTGCTGCGGAATCTGCTCGCCAACGCGCTCGATCACAGCGAAGGCAAACCGGTACTGATCCGGATGCGCGGCGACGTCGACGCCAACGCGGTCGCGGTAGTGGTGCGCGATCAGGGTGTCGGTTTGCGGCCGGGCGAGGAGAAGCTGGTCTTCAACCGGTTCTGGCGCTCCGACCCCTCCCGGATGCGGCGTTCCGGCGGCACCGGCTTGGGCTTGTCGATCAGTGTCGAAGACGCGAATCTGCACGAGGGCCGTCTGGAAGCCTGGGGCGAGGCCGGTGTCGGGGCGAGTTTCCGGCTGACGCTGCCGCTGGTCCGCGGGCGCAAACTGGGCCCGAGCCCGCTGCCGCTGGAACCGTCGCAGCGCAAGCCGCCCCCGCCGGTCGAGTTGGAGGCCGATGACGCGGACGGATCGAGTCAGCCGTTCCGCCCGGTCGGACCGTCCGAGAACGGCAACTCCGTGGCCGCGGAAGCGGCTTCTCCCCCGGACGGCGCGCAACCGCCCGGGTCCGGCGTGCTCACCGAACCCGGAGACAAACAGTCATGACTGTGTCTACCCACACCGGCGGCTATCCTGCCCAGTCCGCCCCGGCGCTTCCCCGGCGCAGGTCGCGGCTGACGGCGCTGGCCATCTGCGCCCTCGCGGTGGTGACCGCGCTGACGGGCTGTGCCAGCCTGCCGGAGAACTCCTCGCCGCAGGCCCTGGGCACCATCAACCGCGAACCCACCTCGGACGGACCGCCGCCGCCCCTGCTCGACCGCGACCCCGATCTGCTGCTGCGAGATTTTCTCGGAGCTACCGCCGACCCCGCGAACCGGCACCTGGCCGCCCGCCAGTTCATGACCCCGGCGGCTTCCGCCAAATGGGACGACGCGATCAGCACCACCATCGTGGAACGACCGGACACCCTGCGCGAGTCCCGCACCGGTGATCGGGCCACCTACGTGATTCGCGCGCGCCGGGTGGCCGAACTGTCGGCCGACGGCTCCTATCGAGCCGTCGAGGGGACGGTGCTGGAAAACAAGATCGAGATGAGCAAGGTCGACGGCCAGTGGCGCATCGACGATCTGCCCAACGGCGTGGTGATGGACGAATCGGCCTTCGCCAAGTCCTATCGGCGCTATGTGCTGTACTTCGTCGACCCCACGGGGACGACACTGGTCCCGGACCTGCGCTGGATCGCCGCGCCCAAGAACCAGCTGGCCGCGCGCCTGCTCACGTTGATCAGCGCGGGCACCCAGCCGGCGCTGGCGCCGGTGGTCCGCAACGAACTGACCGCGCCGGTGACGCTGCGTGGCCAGATCACCAAGGCCAACGGCGACCCGGACGAGGTCGGTGTCGGGTTGGGCGGTGTGCGAATAGATTTCGCGGGCGCGGCGAATCTCAGTCCGCGCGACCGGGAACTGCTGGCCGGACAGGTGGTGCTCACCCTGGCGGGCGCCGAGGTGCTCGGCCCGTACATGCTGCTCGCCGACGGCAAGCCCCTCGACGACCGCTTCGCCGCGACCGGCTGGTCGGTTGCCGACGTGCAACAGCTCAGCCCCGCGGTGCAGAGCCAGAACCGGATCGGCCTGCATGCCCTGCGCGGCGGGGCGCTGGCCCAGGTGACCGAGACCGGTGTGCTCAACGCGCCCGGCTATTTCGGCACCGTGAACAATCTGCAGGCGGCGGCGATCTCACCGGATGGCCAATTCGTCGCGGCGGTCGCCGATTCCGGCCGGCCCGCGCCCGAGCCGCAGCGCACCCTGATGGTCGGCAGCTATGGCGGCACCGCCTTCCCGATCGCCGAGGGCGGCAGCATCAGCCGGCCCTCGTGGAACTCCGACGGCAGCGCCGCCTGGGCGGTGGTCGACGGGGAGCGGGTCATCCGCGCGGTCAACGACCGCGCGACCGGCACCGTGTCGCCTCAGGAAGTCGACATCTCGGCTTTGCTGACGGCGCAGGGAGATCCGATGCCGCGGCTGCCCATCACCGAGCTGCGCGTCTCCCGGACCGGGGTGCGCGCCGCGCTGATCGCCGACGGCAAGGTCTATGTCGCCGTGGTCGAACGCCGCGCCAACGGCAGCTACGCGCTCACCTCGCCGCTGCCGATCGCGGTCGGGCTCAGCACCCGCGCGGTGTCGCTGAGCTGGCTGAACGCCGACACGATCATGATCGGCCGGGAGGGCAATATCGATCCGGTGAGCACCGTCTCGATCGATGGGTCCCAGCTGGTCTCGCAGATCAGCCAGAATCTCACGCCGCCGGTGCGGCTGGTCAGCGCGTCGCCGCAGCACCAGTACGTCGCCGATTCCCGGGCTGTGCTGGAGTTGACGAGCAATCCGGATGGCGGAGAGCCGTATTGGCGTGAGGTGCCGGGTCTGGGGTCGAGCGCGGTTCCGGTACTGCCGGGCTGAGGATTCTGTCGGTACCCGGGCGCAGACTCGGGCGATGGGGACACTGCTGGACCTGATTCTGCCGTCCGCCTGCGCCGGTTGTGACCGTCCGGGGACGGGTTGGTGTGCCGACTGCGACGGCGCGCTGGGCTCGCCGGTGCGAGTCCGCCCGCGTATCGATCCCGGGGTCCCGTGCTGGGCGCTGAGCCCCTACGCCGGAGCGGCCCGGTGCGCGGTGCTGGCGGCCAAAGAACGCGGCAGGCGCGACCTCTCGGAGCCGCTCGGGCATGCCTTGGCTCGCCGCCTGGCCGAGTTCCGCGACGGGAGGGTTCCCATGGTGCTGGTGCCCGCGCCGAGCCGCTCGGCAGCCGCCCGGCAACGTGGTGGCGACCCCGTGCTCCGGATGACGCGGGCGGCCGCTCGGTGGCTGCCCGATTGCCAGGTGGCGCCGGTGCTGCGGGTGTGGCGAGGTGTCCGGGATTCGGTGGGGTTGACACCGAATGAGCGGGAACGCAATCTGCGTGGCCGGATCACGGTGCCCGGCGGGTCGGCCGCCGTGGCCGCTATTCCAGAAAAAGCCGAGGTAGTACTGGTCGACGACGTGTTGACCACCGGTGCGACGGCCCGGGAGTCGGTGCGCGCGCTGGCCGCCGCGGGTGTGGTCACCCGGGCGGTTTTGGTGACATGTACTGCTTGACTCCGGAAAATTTGCGTGAATAGTGGCGCACTCGCAAATGTCGTACTAGCGTCGCGGACACACACCCAACCGGGAGTTTGGAGGTGGCGCCTCGGAGATTCCTCGTGCCGCGCGATTCCCGCCGCGATCCCCCCGCGAACCACGGAATCGGACATGCTCGGCACGGCTCAAACCCGCCGCACGTGAGTCAACAGGTGCGGCCAGATCCGGGAGGTACGCGTGACGACTTCTTCACGACCTTCAGTGCGAGATGCAGATCCTTCGGTGCAGAACGGCGCCGCTGTGGAAGACACCACGGAACAACAATCCGCTGCGGAGCGATCACGGGCTCCCCGCGCGGACGTCGTGGTCAAGGGCCGCAACGTCGAAGTACCAGATCATTTCCGAATTTATGTCGCGGACAAGCTCTCCCGACTCGAACGTTTCGATCCCTCGATCTTCATCTTCGACGTCGAGCTGTTCCATGAACGAAACCGGCGGCAGCGCAAGGCCTGCCAGCGCGTCGAGATCACCGCGCGGGGCAAGGGCCCCATTGTCCGGGCCGAGGCCTGCGCCGACAGTTTCTACGCCGCGCTCGAGTCGGTGACCGACAAGCTGGAAAGCCGGCTGCGCCGCACCAAGGATCGGCGCAAGGTGCACTACGGCGAGAAGACCCCGGTGTCGGTCGCGGAGGCCACCGCCGATTTGATCGACGAGTCGCTGTTCGCGCGCTCGAACGGCCATACGGCACACGACCATCCGGTCGAACAGCGCCCCGACGCGGCGCCGGACGGGGCGGATTACCAGCCCTCCGGGCCGGGCCACGTGGTACGCACCAAGGTGCACAGCGCGACCCCGATGACCGTCGACGATGCCCTCTACCAGATGGAGCTCGTCGGCCACGATTTCTTCCTGTTCCAGGATCGGGAGACCGACCGACCGTCGGTTGTCTATCGTCGGCACGCTTTCGACTACGGCCTCATCCGGCTCGCATAGAAGTCCCCGTCACCCGGCCGGACTCGATCCGGCCGGGTGTTTCGGACCTGGGTGCGGTGCTCGCGATCAGCGACCGCGGAAAAATGTGCGATGCAACAGTGATTCCCGCCGTGGCGGCCGCATCGCGGCCAGCATCACCAGATCCGCGAATGATTCGGCATCGCGTTCGCGTGCCGTCCCGTAATCGGTGCGACCCAGCACATGGGTAATGGACTCCGCCGAGATCGACGGCAGCAGTTCGGTGATCGCCGCGACGGAATGCGGCGTCTCGGACTCGGCGCTGTCCGGGCCGTGGCCGAGCAGCATGTGCCCGAGCTCGTGGGCGATGATGTGCTCGGCATGCCACTGAGTGGTGTCCGCGCCGTAGACGATGACATCACTGTCCCGCTTGGCGATCCACAGCCCGCTGCCCGTGCCGCACCCACTGCCGGCCAGCACCGCGGTGTCCACCGGATGCAGCGTGATCTCCCGGCCGCGGTACTCCGCCACGGCGTCGAGATAGAGGTGCAGATTCCAGGGGTGCGGTATCGGTACATCCCGGGAGACCTCCGAGAACCGGTCGTCCAAACCCGCCATGCTGACCCTTTCGAGCGATCTGCAGGCAGACGCTAGCGACGCGTTCACCTACAGCAGTTCTGCGATCCCGCCCCGTGCAGAAACAGATGCTACCGAGTTTTCGACCCAGACACCGCTTCGGTGCTCTGGATGACGGCCGTCAGCCGGGCCGGCTCGACATCGGAACCGCGCAGCGCGATGCTGGCGATATTCGCGTCGCGCATGGTCGCGAGCAGTTCGAGTTCCCGGTCGATCGCCGCGGCGATCGGGCCGGAGGTGGTGAGGTAGTCGGGTTTGACGCCGAAACAGTGCGCGAGCGCGGTCAGCACGTCGGATCCGACGGCGGCTGGTTCGTATTCGTCGAACATGCCCTCGCGCATCCGCTCCAGATGCTCGGCCGGAATCGTGCGCAGCAGCGCTTTGCTGATCTGTTCGGCGATCGAGTGCGTGCTGCGTTCCGGCGCCGAACGCGGGTGCATCGTGGCGAACAGGCGATTGATCTTGCGGCTCAGCGGTAGTCGCGCGGCGTCCTCGGTCATCGCTGGACTACCTTTCCATCCCACGGGCGTTGGCCGCTACCCACCGGGCATGGAAACGTGCTTCGGTGGCGGAATCCACATCCGCGAGCCGGCCCGCCAGCCAGCGCCGGTACTCGCGTTCACCGACCTCGTCCGGGTCGCTGGCCTCGGCGGGAATCTCCAGTAGATGCGAGAAGGCCATGGCGACCAGTGGATGCAGATCCCGGCCCGGCCCGCCGTTGCGTTCCAGCATGGCGGTCGCGTAGCGGGCCGACAGCCGCGAGACGACACCGTTGAGTTCGGCGACGGCGGCGAGTACGGCGGGTTCGGTGACGCCGGTGTGCTCGACCGAGTCGTTGAGCCGGCCCGCCGAGGCCAGTAACCCGGTCAGGTCGGCGATGTCGAAGCGAATCGAATCGGGGCCCGACACGATCGATTCGTCGCCCGCGTCGGGGGCGGATTCCCGCGCGGTCGGGGTGCCGCCGGCATAGGTGCGGGCGGCGCTGCCCGGCAGCCAGCGCAGCGGCCCATCCAGTTTGTTGAGGGTGTGCGTGCTGATCGCGGCCGCGCCGTCCTCGATCTTGCGGATGGTGGGTGCGGACGGGCCACCCAGATCGCCGATCTGCATCTGGGTCAGGCCGAGCTCGTCTCGGCGTTCCTTGATGATCCGGCCGAAGCGCTTCTGCCGCGACAGCTCCGCAGTGCTCTGCATAGTGGTCTTCATCGTAGAGCCTCTGGGCATTTCAAGACAAGTTTATGGAAAGCGTTTGAAAAGTTCATAGAAAACTTGCTACTGTTCTGACGCGCCGAGGGAGCGACGTCGGCCTGACTGGTTCTCCAGGAGTGCGATTCCCGGGGCGAGCAGGGGCGTTGCCGGGGATCGGCGCCCAGGTCTGCTTGCGCAACGGCGCGCGGGCAGGCCCAGGGCTCAGCGGCTTTTGGAGGGGATCGCTGAGCCCTTTCGGCTTGCTGTCCGCGCGGAAGGCCTCCCCGCCCGGTGGGGTGTGGGGAGGCCTGCTTCGGGCTGCCCGTAGACCTGAAACTTACTTAAGAGTAAGTTTGACGGGGATCAGGTCTCTCGAAGGGAATTCCCATGGCTACCAAAGCTGCTCGCCGTGCGGTGATCGTCTCCGGGGCGCGCACCCCGTTCCTGCGCGCCTTCACCGATTTCACGCGCATGGACTCCATCGCTCTCGCCGACGCCGCGGTACGCGGCTTGCTGGAGCGCACCGGGCTGCCGGGCGCGCAGGTACAGGCCATCGTCTGGGGCGGGGTCATCCTGCCCAGCGCCGCACCCAATATCGCGCGCGAGATCGCGCTGGACCTGCGACTCGACGCGGGGTGCGAGGGCTACACCGTCACCCGCGCCTGTGCCTCCGGCCTGCAAGCGGTGACCTCAGCGGCCGCCGCCATCGAACGCGGTGAATACGACATCATGATCGCCGGTGGCAGCGATTCCACCAGCAATGCCGAGGTCAAACTCCCGCAGAAACTAGTACACGCCGGCGCGCCACTGGCTTTGGGCAAGCCGAAGGTCAAGGATTACCTGTCCGCCGCCGCGCAGCTCGCCCCGTTCACCGACATCCTGCCGACCCGGCCCAAGATCGCCGAGCGCACCACCGGCGAGGTGATGGGGGAGTCGGCCGAGAAGATGGCCCGCATCCACGGCGTCACCCGCGCCGAACAAGACGAATTCGCCGCCCGCTCGCATCAGCGGGCCGCGGCCGCCATCGATTCCGGTCGCTTCGCCGACGAGGTGTTGCGCGTAAGCACCGCGGAGGGCGTCGACATCGAACGCGACGGTTTGGTCCGCGCGGACACCAGCGAAGCCAAACTGGCCACACTGAAGCCGGTCTTCGCCAAGGACGGCACCGTCACCGCGGGCAACGCCAGCCCGCTCACCGACGGCGCGTCGGCGGTCCTGCTGATGAGCGAGGAGAAGGCCCGCGAACTCGGCTATCACCCGCTGGCAGCCTTCCGTTCCTGGAGTTACGTCAGCGTCGACCCCACCGACCAGGTGCTGATCGGCCCGGCCATCTCGATGCCCCGCGCACTGGACAAGGCCGGAATGTCCCTGTCCGACATCGACTTCGTGGACATCCACGAGGCCTTCGCCGCACAGACCCTCTCGGTCGTGCGCGCTCTCGGCAGCACCGACTGGGCCAAAACCCGCCTCGACCGCGACACCGCCGTCGGTGAAATCGACATCGACACCCTCAACGTGCACGGCGGCTCGGTCTCCCTCGGCCACCCCTTCGGCGCCACCGGTGCCCGGATGGTCACCACCATGGCCAACGAACTCGCTCGCACCGGCAAGAACACCGCCCTGCTCGGCATCTGCGCCGCGGGTGGTATCGGTGCCTCGGCGGTCCTCGAGCGCGTCTGAACGACGGTCGTCCCGGCGAATGCCGGGACTCAGCTACCGCCGGGGTGAATTGCACGCCCGCCGGGAACGACGAAGGCGCCCATGGAAACCCATGGGCGCCTTCGTCATTCAGTGCCTAGTGCTTGCGGCGACCCTTCGGGGCGCGCTTGCCCTTGCTCTGGGTGCGGGCCGCCTCCCGGCGTTCCCGGCGGGTGGTGCTGTCCGCGTCGCTGCCGTACTCCTCGGCGTCGCTGTGGACGGTGGCGTTGCCGTCCTCGGCCGGGCCGTAGTAGCTGAGGCCGCGCTCGGTGCGGTCGTCGATCCCCTTGGCGCGCAACGCGGCCGGGGCCGCGTTGCCGGTCGGCGGGATCTGGTCGGTGGGCAGCGGGCGCGGCGGGTTCGCGCCGAGCGGGGACCGCAGACCCGGGTCGACGGAGACGCCCTCGGGCTGCGGCTGCTGCACCTCCACCTGCAGGTTGAACAGGAAGCCGACCGACTCCTCCTTCAGACCCTCGAGCATGGCCGCGAACATGTCGAAGCCCTCGCGCTGGTACTCGACCAGCGGGTCACGCTGCGCCATGGCGCGCAGGCCGATGCCCTCCTTGAGATAGTCCATCTCGTAGAGGTGCTCGCGCCACTTACGGTCCAGCACCGAAAGCAGCACCTGGCGTTCGAGATTGCGCATGGAGCCCGCGCCGGCCAGGCCGTCGATCTCCTGCTCGCGCTTCTCGTAGGCGTTGTGCGCGTCTTCGAGCAGCGCGTCCAGCAGCTCCTCGCGGGTGAGGTCGCCTGCCTCGCCGACGCCGGTCTCACCGGTCAGGTCTTTGTAGTCGACGCTCACCGGGTACAGCGTCTTGAGCGCCGTCCACAGCTTCTCCAGATCCCAGTCCTCGACGTAGCCCTCGGCGGTGGCGCCGTTGACGTAGGCGGTGATCACGTCGGTGATCATCTCCTGGACCTGGCCCTCCATGTCCTCGCCGCGCAGGATCCGATTGCGCTCGCCATAGATGATGGTGCGCTGCTGGTTCATCACCTCGTCGTACTTGAGGACGTTCTTGCGGATCTCGAAGTTCTGCTGCTCGACCTGGGTCTGCGCGCTCTTGATGGCCTTGGAGACCATCTTCGCCTCGATCGGCACATCGTCGGGCAGGTTGAGGCGGGTCATGATCGCCTCGAGCGCCGCGCCGTTGAAGCGCCGCATCAGTTCGTCACCGAGCGAGAGGTAGAAGCGGGACTCGCCCGGGTCGCCCTGGCGGCCGGAACGACCACGCAGCTGGTTGTCGATACGCCGCGATTCGTGCCGTTCGGTGCCGAGCACGTAGAGGCCGCCGGCCTCGCGCACCGCTTCGGCATCCTCCTCGGTCTGCTGCTTGACCTGCTCGAGCGCCGAATGCCAGGCGGCTTCGTACTCGTCCGGGGTTTCCACCGGGTCCAGGCCCTGCTTGCGCAGCAGGATGTCGGCGATGATGTCGGGATTGCCGCCGAGCACGATGTCGGTACCGCGGCCGGCCATATTGGTGGCGACGGTGACCGCGCCGGGCCGACCGGCCTCGGCGATGATCTCGGCTTCCTTCTCGTGGAACTTCGCGTTCAGCACGTTGTGCGGGATACCGCGCTTGGTGAACTGCTTGGACAGGTACTCCGAGCGTTCGACGCTGGTGGTACCGATCAGCACCGGCTGGCCGTTCTCGTGCCGTTCGGTGACATCGTCGACCACGGCGGCGAACTTCGACTCTTCGGTCTTGTAGATCAGGTCGGACTGGTCCGCGCGGACCATCGGCCTGTTGGTCGGGATCGGGACCACGCCGAGGCCGTAGATCTGGTGCAGCTCAGCGGCTTCCGTCTCGGCGGTACCGGTCATGCCGGACAGCTTGTCGTAGAGGCGGAAGTAGTTCTGCAGCGTGATGGTGGCCAGCGTCTGGTTCTCCGGCTGGATCTCGACCTTTTCCTTGGCCTCGATCGCCTGGTGCATGCCCTCGTTGTAGCGGCGGCCGACCAGGATGCGTCCGGTGAACTCGTCGACGATGATGACCTCGCCGTCGCGGACGATGTAATCCTTGTCCTTCTGGTACAGCTCCTTGGCCTTGATGGAGTTGTTCAGGTAGCTGACCAGCGGCGAGTTCGCGGCCTCGTACAGGTTGTCGATGCCGAGCTGATCCTCGACGAACTCCACACCGGCTTCGTGCACGCCGATGGTGCGCTTCTTGATGTCGACCTCGTAGTGCAGGTCCTTCTTCAACAGCGGTGCGATGCGCGCGAATTCGGCGTACCACTTCGAGGAGGCGTCGGCCGGGCCGGAGATGATGAGCGGGGTGCGGGCCTCGTCGATCAGGATGGAGTCGACCTCGTCGACCACGGCGAAGTTGTGCCCGCGCTGCACCAGATCGTCCAGCGAGTGGGTCATGTTGTCGCGCAGGTAATCGAAGCCGAACTCGTTGTTCGTGCCGTAGGTGATGTCGGAGTGGTAGGCGGTGCGGCGCTGAGCCGGGTTCATGCCGCCGAGGATGACGCCGACCTCGAGGCCGAGGAAGCGGTGCACGCGGCCCATCCACTCCGCGTCGCGCTTGGCGAGATAGTCGTTGACCGTGACGACGTGCACGCCCTCGCCGGACAGCGCGTTGAGGTAGGCGGGCAGCACACAGGTCAGGGTCTTGCCCTCACCGGTCTTCATCTCGGCGATATTGCCGAGGTGCAGCGCGGCGCCGCCCATGATCTGGACCTTGTAGTGCTTCTGGTTCAACACGCGCCAGGACGCTTCACGGGCAACCGCGAAGGCTTCGAGCAGCATCTCGTCGAGGGTTTCCCCGTCGGCGAAGCGCTCCTTGAACTCGTCGGTCTTGGCGCGCAGCTCGGCGTCGGTGAGCGCCTCGATTTCCGACTCGAGCGCGATCACCTCGTCGGCGAGATGGGCCAGGCGCTTGACCGTGCGACCCTCACCAATCCGTAGCAACCTCGTCAGTGTCAGCGCAGGCACGAGTCTCGTCAGTCCTCTGGTCGGTGTGTCAAATGTCGGTGCCGTTGGGGGGTGGGCGGCGGGTCGGCCTGGCCCGTCAGTTCACATGGCGGGTCCGCAGCACGCTCCATGGTAATTGCCGGGCCCATGGTAGGCGCCGGTGACCAGCGACGAACGGCACGCCCCGGATCTGTCGCGTATGCGGCGGCTTTCTTCTCTCACCGTAGCCGAGCAGGACGACTCACGTCGCTTACGATGGGATGCGTCCGCCGTGTCGAGGGCGGCGGGGCAGCGCAGCTCGCAGGCCCTTCTCCGGGCGGGGACGGTAGTGGTTCGGCCCGGGGATCGGGTGGGTGAATTCAGTGAGCAAGGAGCAGCGGGCAGCGTGATCACGAGGTTGACGCCGCAGGACGCGTCCTTCTTCCGGCTGGAGTCGAGCAGCAATCCGATGCACATCGGCGCGCTCGCGATCGTGCGGAACGCCGATGACCAGCCGGGCATCGATTACGACCGCCTGGTGGATCTGGTCGAGAGCCGCCTGCCGCTGGTGCCGCGCTATCGCCGCAAGGTCCGTGAGATCCCGTTCGCGCTGGGCCGCCCGGTCTGGGTGGAGGACAGCGGTTTCGACATCACCTATCACGTCCGGCGTTCGGCGCTGCCGCATCCGGGCACCGACGAACAGCTGCACGATCTGGTGGCGCGGCTGGCGTCACGCCCCCTGGATCAGACCCGCCCGCTGTGGGAGATGTATCTGATCGAGGGTCTGTCGGGGGATCGGTCCGCGATCTTCACCAAAACTCATTCGGCGCTGGTGGACGGGGACAGCGCGCTCGAGATCGGGCACGTCATCCTGGACGCGAGTGTCGCGCCGCGCGGGCTGGCCGACGACGCCTGGGTCGCGCCGCGCGAACCTCGCGACACCGAACTCCTGCTCGGCGCGCTGACCCATCTGATCGCGCAGCCGCGGGAGGTGCTCGAGGTCGCCCGCGATGCCAGCGCGGACGCGTTCGCGATGGTGGCCGCCGCGGGCCGGGCGGTGGACTCGGTGATCTCCGCGGTGCGCGCGGCCACCACCGGTGCTCCGGACAGCCCGCTCAACACCAAGACCACCCGCAATCGCCGCTTCGATGTGGTGCGCAGCGATCTCGAGGATTACCGCGTCATCCGCAAACGGTTCGACTGCTCGATCAACGACGCCATCCTGGCGGTGGTCACAGGGGCCCTACGCAACTGGCTGCTTTCGCGCGGCGAATCGCTCACCGAGTCCTCGACGGTGCGCGCCGTGGTCCCGATGTCGGTGTATGTAGAAGGCGGCGACGAGCTGAAACCGGCGAGCGAGGTGTCCTCGTTCCTCATCGATCTGCCGGTGGGCGAACCCAATCCGGTGATGCGGCTGTCGCATATCGCGCACGCGACCGAGGCCGACGGCAAGCGCCGGCGCGGGGTACGGGCGCGCACCCTGGTGCACATGGCCGGATTCGCACCGGCGAGCCTGCACGCCATGAGTGTGCGCGCGGCGAGTACTTTCGCAGAGCACACGTTCAATTTGGTGATCACCAATGCGCCGGGTCCGCAGACGCCGATGTTCATCGGCGGCGCGCGGATGCTGGAGATGTATCCGGTGTCGCCGTTGCTGCGCAATCAGGCCTCGAGCATCGGGATCACGTCCTACGACGGACAGGTGTTCTACGGACTCAACGCCGATCGCGACGCGATGGCCGACATCGGCGTGCTGGCCGCCGCGGTACACGAATCCATGGAGGAGATGCTCGGTGCCTGTGTCTGACGAGAAGACGCGCGTCTACATTCCGGCCACGGTGCCGTTGCTGCGCAGGCTGGTCGCCGACCGTGAGATCTTCCCGCTCGGCGCGACCGCGTTCGCGGTCACGCCGGCGTTGCGCGAGGCCTACGCTTCCGGCGACGACGACGAGTTGGCCGAGGTGGCGATGCTGGAGGCGGCCCGGGCTTCGCTGCGGCTGCTCGCCGGTGAACGCGATGATGCCGAGGATGTCGCCGAGCCCGCGGCGGGTGCGAACCCGCCGAGCCGGCCGATCTACCGCCGCGCGGTGATCGCCGCCGATGTCGTCGGGGCCAAGCACCGCCCGGATCTGGACGACGCGGTGGTGAAACTCGCCGGGCCGGTCGCTTACAACCAGATCGCGTCGGTGCATGTCGACCTGGCCGACGCCGAACCGCAGGTGGCGAAGGCCGTCGATGTCATCGATGCCGCCGACCTGGGCGATGCCGACGCCGAGTTCGTGCTCGGCGACGCCGAAGATCACCAGCTGGCCTGGTATGCGGCGCAGGAACTGCCGTTCTTGCTGGACCTGCTGTGATGCCCTGGTAGGGCGCGCTAACCTACGATGCCGTAACCTTGGGTCCAACGCAGTCGCACGGAGTGAGTCTTGCGACCTGCAAATCAGACACAGGAGATATACGGCACCGATGGTCTTCAAGAATGTGCGCGAGTGGCTGGAGGCGCCGGCCGCGAGTGTCGCCGATCGAGGCGGCCGGCTGAACGTTTTGCGGGGCGCTGTCGCCCGCGTGACCACACCGCTGTTGCCCGACGACTACCTGCACCTGGCCAACCCGCTGTGGTCGGCACGTGAGCTGCGCGGCCGAGTTGTCGAGGTGCGCAAGGAAACCGCGGATTCGGCGACCCTGGTGATCAAGCCGGGCTGGGGTTTCGATTTCAAATACCAGCCGGGCCAGTACATCGGCATCGGCATTCTGGTCGAGGGGCGCTGGCATTGGCGCTCCTACTCGCTGACCTGCCCGCCGAACTGGTCCGAACCGGGCCACGGCGGCAAGCGCGTCATCTCCATCGCGGTGAAGGCGATGCCGGAGGGCTTCCTGTCCAGCCACCTGGTCAACGGCGTGCAGCCGGGA
This sequence comes from Nocardia goodfellowii, assembly GCF_017875645.1. NCBI lineage: Bacteria > Bacillati > Actinomycetota > Actinomycetes > Mycobacteriales > Nocardiaceae > Nocardia > Nocardia goodfellowii. The sequence goes on from NZ_JAGGMR010000001.1 coordinate 2,653,948, forward strand.
GCCATCATCCGGTTGCAGGCGCCGCAGGGCGGTTTCGTCATGTCGTTCCCGCCGCCGGACAAGGTGCTGTTCCTCACCGCGGGCAGCGGCATCACTCCGGTGATGTCCATGCTGCGCGGAATGGACCGGCGCGAGCAGGTCACCGATGTGGTGCACCTGCACTCCGCGCGCACCGCCGACGATGTGATGTTCGGCAACGAATTGCGCGCGCTGCACGACCGGCATCCGAGCTTCAGCACGCATCTGCATCTCACCGGCGAGAACGGCAAGTTCAAGCTGACGGATCTGGACGAGCGCTTCCCGGATTGGCGCGAGCGCGAGACCTGGGCCTGTGGCCCGGCGGCGATGCTGGACGAGATCGAGCAGTATTGGCGTGAGGCGGGTCTGTCCGACCGGTTGCACGTGGAGCGCTTCGAGGCGGAACGTTCCGCCGTGGGTGAGGGCGGCACCGTCACTTTCGCCAAATCGGACCGCACGGTCGAGGTCGACGGGGCGACCAGCCTGCTCGAAGCGGGCGAGTCGGCCGGGGTTCAGATGCCGTTCGGCTGCCGGATGGGTATCTGCCAAACCTGTGTGCTCACATTGAGTTCCGGGCACGCCCGCGACTTGCGCAACGGTGACGAGAAGCGTGAAGGCGACAAAGTGCAAACTTGCATTTCCGCCGCCGCCGGAGATTGCACGCTCGATATCTGAGCGACATCGCTGGTAGAAACGGCGCGGCCGGGGTAACACCTATCGGCAGAGGGGCAGCGTCACAGCTGCGGGGTGGGTGAACACAGGTAAGCTCGAGCTAATTCGAGCCGACGAAGGGACCCGGGTGGCAATCACCGACATCAAGGCTTTCGCGCACCTCACCGAGGCCGATATCGAGATGCTGGGCCAAGAGCTCGATGCCATCCGGCGTTCGGTCGAGCTGTCGCGTGGCGAGCGTGACGCGAAATACATCCGCCGCACTATCGCCGCCCAGCGCGGTCTGGAAGTGGCCGGGCGCGCAATTCTTTTCGGCAGTCGCAACCGGTGGGCCTGGCTCACCGGCACCGCGCTGTTGTCGGTCGCCAAGATCGTCGAGAACATGGAGCTCGGGCACAACATCAGCCACGGGCAGTGGGACTGGATGAACGATCCGGAGATCCATTCCACGAATTGGGAATGGGATCAGACGGGTCCGTCGTCGCAGTGGCGGCGTGCGCACAATTACTCGCATCACACCTATACCAACGTGCTCGGCAAGGATGAGGATCTCGGGTTCGGCATCCTGCGGATGACGCGTGACGAAGCCTGGCGCCCGGTGCATCTGGTGCAGCCCTTCGCCAACCTGATCCTGGCCGCCACCTTCGAGTGGGGCATCGCGCTGCACGACTGGGATGCCGAGAAGGAACTCTCCGGCGCGCCCCGCAAGTGGAACTCCGAGCCGAACAAGGAGTTCGCGCGGAAAGCGGCCCGCCAGGTCGCCAAGGATTTCGTGTTCTATCCGGCGCTCACCGGTCCGGCGTGGAAGTCCACGCTGAAGGCCAACGCCACCGCCAATCTGGCGCGCAACCTGTGGGCCTACGCGGTGATCTTCTGCGGCCACTTCCCCGACGGCGCCGAGAAGTTCACCGTCGAGCAGCTCGACGGTGAGACCAGCGGCGAGTGGTATCTGCGCCAGATGCTGGGCAGCGCAAACTTCAAGGCGGGCCCCGCGATGGCGTTCATGAGCGGCAACCTGTGCTATCAGATCGAGCACCACCTGTTCCCGGACCTGCCGAGCAACCGGTATGCCGAGGTGTCGGTGAAGGTGCGCGAGCTGTGCGACAAGTACGACCTGCCTTACACCACCGGCTCGCTGGGCAAGCAGTATCTGCTCGCGTTCCGCACCATCCACAAGCTCGCGCTGCCGGACAAGTTCCTCAAGCGCACCGCCGACGATGCCCCGGAAACCTCCTCGGAGCGCAAGTTCGCGGGTGTCACCCTGCCCTCGCTACCGACCGCCGCGCAGATGCAGGAAACGTGGCATGACACCCACATCATTCCCGTCGATCCGGCGACCGGGCAGCGCTACGGCCTGCGCTCGGCCATGCAGGAGGCGAAGGTCGTACTGAAGGCGAAGGCCGAGCACGAGAAGGAAGTTCTGCGTGAGGCCAAGCGCGCGCTGAAGGAGAAAGCGCGCCAGGAGAAGCAGGTGCTGCGCGACGCCGGTGCGGCGCTGCAGGAGCGGGCCCGCCATGAGCAGGAAACGTTGCGGCACAAGCCGTTCTGGACGAAGTTGACCCGCCGCTTCGGATAACGGCTTAGCATCGTCGGGTCACGAATTCAATGCGGGATTTGCCACACTTTCATGTCGGATCTCGCAACCTACGGTCTCGTAACTTACGGTACTGTAACCGACATGGCGATCTCGGATGTCAAGGAATACGCACACCTCACCCCGGAGGATGTCGAAGCGATCGGGGCCGAACTCGATGCCATTCGCCGTGAGGTCGAGTCAGCACGTGGTGAAAGCGACGCCCGCTACATCCGCAATGTGATCCGGCTACAGCGTGCCCTGGAAATCAGCGGGCGCGGTGTGCTGTTCTTCAGCCTGTTCCCGCCGGCCTGGTTCGCCGGCGCCGCACTGCTCGGCACGGCCAAGATCATCGAGAACATGGAGATCGGCCACAACGTCATGCACGGCCAGTGGGACTGGATGAACGATCCGGAAATCCACTCCACCAACTGGGAGTGGGACAACGCGGGCCCGTCCGAGCACTGGAAGATCACGCACAACTTCCTGCACCACAAGTACACCAACGTGCTCGGCATGGACGACGACATCGGCTACGGCCTGCTGCGCGTCACCCGTGATCAGCGCTGGTCGCCGTTCTACCTGGGCCAGCCGGTGTACAACCTGCTGCTGCAGATGTTCTTCGAATACGGCGTCGCCATCCAGCATTTGGAGCTCGGCAAGGTCGCCAAGAAGAAGTGGGCGCCGGGCAGTCCCGAGCGGCTCCAGTTCGAGGAGGACCGCAGGCTGGTCCTGAAGAAGATCGGCAAGCAGGCCGCGAAGGACTACCTGATCTTCCCGCTGCTCACCGGTCCCGCCTTCTTCGGCACGCTGACCGCGAACCTGACCGCCAACGTGATCCGCAACGTGTGGACCAACGCGGTCATCTTCTGCGGCCATTTCCCCGACGGCGCCGAGAAGTTCACCCGGGGCGACGTGGACACCGAAACCCAGGGCGAGTGGTACCTGCGTCAGATGCTGGGGTCGGCCAACATCTCCGGTGGCAAGCTCATGCACTTCATGACCGGCAACCTCAGCCACCAGATCGAGCACCACCTGTTCCCGGACCTGCCGTCCAACCGCCTGGCCGGTATCGCGGTCCGGGTGAGAGCCATGTGCGACAAGTACGACCTGCCCTACACCACCGGATCGCTGCCGGTGCAGTACTTCAAGTCGTGGCGCACCATCATGAAGCTGTCGCTGCCCAACAAGTACCTGCGCCACACCACCGACGACGCGCCGGAAACCAAGTCGGAGAAGGCTTTCGGCGGTGCGCCCGTGATCGACCCGGCCACCGGACAGCGTCGCGGCCTGCGCACGGCCCTCACCGAGGGTCGGCGCCGGATCAGCCGTCGCCGCGAACCGGTGTCGGTCTAAGTAACCCGGCGCGCCGGTCGGCCTCGATCGGCGCGGTGGCCCCCTCGCCGGATTCCGCCTCGCCACTGCTTGACTGAACCGGTGAGTGCTGAGCAGTTGTACGAGATCATCCGGCGGCGCCGGGATGTGCGGGCGGAGTTCACCGGCGATCCGGTGGACGAGGCCACCCTGCTGCGCATCCTGGACGCCGCCCATCGTGCGCCGAGTGTCGGGAACTCGCAGCCATGGGACTTCATCGTGGTGCGGGATCCGGGGACGCTCGGCAAGTTCGCCGACCATGTCGCGGAGAAGCGCGTCGAGTTCCACGCCGCCCTGCCGCCCGAGCGGGCCGCCACCTTCGACCCCATCAAGATCGAAGGCATCACCGAGTCGGGTACCGGCATCGTCGTCACCTATCAGCACGACCGCGGCGGCCCGCAGGTGCTCGGCCGCGCGACGATCCCCGAAACCGGGGTGTACTCAGCGGTTCTCGCGATCCAGAATCTCTGGCTCGCGGCCACCGCCGAGGGGATCGGCGTCGGCTGGGTCTCCTTCTACGACCCGGAATTCCTCACCGCCCTGGTCGGCCTGCCCGGCGGCATCCAGCCGGTCGCCTGGCTGTGCGTCGGCCCAGTGCGCGAGTTCCAGGAGGTCCCCGACCTGGAACGCTTCGGCTGGCGTGCCGGTCGGCCGTTGTCGGAAGCCATCCACCGGGAGACCTTCGGCGGCTAGGACCGGCGCGGCAATACCGTTGCGTACGCCCGTGATCCGGTACCTTGTGCCGGTGGACCGCACTGCCGTGCAGGCATGGGTGGAGGAATACGAGCGGGCCTGGCGTACGCCGGGCACGGAATCGCTCGACGGCCTCTTCGCACCCGGCGTGGGATATCTGGTGTCGCCCTGGGCCGATCCGATCGACGGCCTCGAAGCGTTGGCCGAGTTCTGGGACAAAGGGCGCGACGGACCGGACGAGGCCTTCACGATGGAAGCCGAAGTCGTCGCGGTAGACGGGGATACGGCCGTCGTCCGGGTCGAGGTGGAGTACGAGCACGACGACCCCGCGCACTGGCGGGACCTGTGGATCCTGTGTTTCGACTCGGTCGGCCGCTGCACCTGGTTCGAGGAATGGCCGTTCGCGCCCAAGCAGGCCGACGGGCACTAATCGGCGGGACGCTGCCAGGATTCGTTGGAAGTCAACGCGGTCAGCAGGATTCGGATGGCCTCGACCCGGCGTTCCTTGCCCGGGAGCTGATCCAGGGCGCATTCCGGGTCGGCGGGCGGCCCGAGATGGGTGCAGCCGCGCGGGCAGTCCTGGATCGCGTCGGCGAGGTCGGTGAAGGCGGCGATCACGTCGTCGGGGGTGATGTGGGCCAAACCGAAGGAGCGGACGCCGGGGGTGTCGATCACCCAGCCGCCCGCGGGCAAGGGCAGGGCGACGGACTGGGTGGAGGTGTGCCGGCCCTTGCCGACACCCGAGACGATGCCGACGGCTCGATCCGCGTCGGGCACAAGGCGATTCACCAACGTGGACTTGCCGACGCCGGAGTGCCCGATCAGTGCGGTGAGCTTGTGATCGAGCAGCGCGTTGACCGGTTCCAGCGGGTCGTCCACGCCGCCGTAGACGATGGTCAGGTCCAGATCGTCGAAGGCGGAGGCGAAATCGGACTCGGCGGCCAGATCGTGCTTGGTCAGGCACAGAATCGGTTGCAGCCCACCGGCATACGCGGCGACCATGGCCCGCTCCACGAATCCGGTACGCGGCGGCGGGTCGGCGAGCGCGACCACGATGAACAGCTGCTCGGCATTGCCGACCACGACGCGTTCGAACGGATCGGTGTCATCCGCGGTGCGGCGCAATACCGTCCGGCGCTCGCCGACCCGCACGATGCGGGCCAAGCTGTCGGGTTTGCCGGACAGGTCACCGACCACGTCCACCTGGTCACCCACCACGATCGGGGTCCGGCCCAATTCGCGGGCGCGCATCGCGACGATCAAGCGCTCCGGATCCCCGCCGAGCACACACCCCCAGCGGCCGCGGTCCACCGAGACCACCATGGCCGCCTCCGCGTCACTGTGCCGCGGACGGGTTTTCGTGCGCGGACGGGAGCTTTTACCGGGACGAACCCGGACATCGGATTCGTCGTAGCTCGACGAACTCCGCCCGCTCAGTGCGACACTCCGCTCGGATCGAGCATCTGCTCCCACAGCTCCACGAAACCGGGCAGCGTCTTGGCGGTGGTGCCGATGTCCTCGATGTCGATGCCCGGCACCTTCAGGCCGAGGATCGCACCCGCGGTCGCCATCCGGTGGTCGGCGTAGGAATGCCAACGGCCGCCGTGCAATTCGGCCGGAACGATCTCGAGCCCGTCCGCTGTCTCGGTGACCTTGCCACCGAGTCGATTGATCTCGGTGGACAGAGCCGCCAGCCGGTCGGTCTCGTGCCCGCGCAGATGCGCGATGCCGCGCAGTACGGACGGGGATTCGGCGAGCGCGGCGAGCGCGGCCACGGTGGGGGTGAGTTCGCCGACGTCGTGCAGGTCGATGTCGATGCCCGCGAGCCGGTCCGGCCCGCGCACGGTGAGGATGCCGTCGACGATGCCCACCTCCGCGCCCATGCGGACCAGGATCTCCCGGATGACGTCACCCGGCTGGGTGGTGATCCGCGGCCAGTGCGGGATGCTGACCTCGCCGCCGGTGATCGCCGCGGCCGCCAGGAAGGGGGTCGCGTTCGACAGGTCCGGTTCGACTTCCCAGTCGACCGCACGGATCGGGCCGGGGTGCACGGTCCAAGTTTGCGCCTGACGGCTGTCGGCCGGGGCTTGCACCGATACGTCGGCGCGCCGCAGCATCTCCACCGTCATCTCGATATGCGGCATGGACGGCAGCGCCTTACCGTCGTGGTGCACGGTGAGACCCTCGTCGAACCGCGCACCCGAAAGCAGCAGGCCGGAGACGAACTGCGAGGAACCGGACGCGTCCATGGTGACGGTGCCGCCGCGCAGCGCGCCCTTGCCCCGCACGGTGAACGGCAGGGTATCGCCGTCGATGTCGGCGCCCAGACCACGCAGCGCGTCGAGGATGGTGCGCAGCGGGCGGGCCCGGGCCTGGGTGTCACCGTCGAAGGACACGGCTCCGGTGGCCAGCGTCGCGGCCGGCGGCAGGAAACGCATGACCGTGCCGGCCAGGCCGCAGTCGACGGAGCCGCCGCCCAGCGGCTCCGGGGTGACGGTCACGGTGTCACCGTCGCCCTCGATGCTCGTGCCCATGGCCCGCAGCGCCTCGATCATCAGATCGGTATCGCGACTGCGCAGCGCACCGGTGATCGTCGAGGGGCCGTCCGCCAGGGCCGCCAGGATCAAAGCCCGGTTCGTGATCGATTTCGATCCGGGCAAAGTAACGGTGGCGTGGACGGGAACATCGACATGGGGCGCTTGCCAATAAGTCACAGGTCCATCTTCGCCCATCCCCCCGACAGACACGCGGGCGGTCGCGGAATAAGACCAGCCGCACCGGCAAGGGGTTCCGGTGCGGCTGGACCGACCGTACTGCCTACTTGTGCCGTCCGTGCAGGAACGGCACCATCTTGCGGAGCAGGTTCATGGTGGACTCGCTGCGCGAGTAGGACAGCAGCGCCATACCCGGAATCGCGAAGCGCTGCATGGCGATCGAGTGCGGGCGCGCGAACTCGCGCAGGCCCGGCTCGCCGTGGATCCGGCCGATACCGGAATCGCCGACGCCGCCGAAGGGCAGACCGGGGATGGCGGCGAAGGCCAGCACCGAATTCACCGAGGTGGCGCCCACGCGCAGCCGGCGCGCGATTTCCAGGCCGCTCTTCTTCGAGTACACCGCCGAGGACAGTCCGTACTTGGACTTGTTGGCCAGCTCCACGGCCTCGTCGATGCCGTCGACGGTCTTGATGGTGACGGTCGGGCCGAAGGTCTCCTCGGCCACGGCCTCGGAGTCCTCGTCCACGTCGACCAGCACGACCGGCTCGATGAACGGACCCTTGACCGATTCCGGGCCGCCGAGCACCGCGGTGCCGCCCTTCTTCAGCGCGTCCTCGATGTGCCGGCGCACGATATCGATCTGGCTCGGCATGGTCATCGGACCGTAGTGCGCCCCGGCGCCCGAGCCCGGCTTCACTTCGGTGAGGATGCGCTTGACCTCGGCGACGAATTCCTCGCGCACCGAACGATCCACATAGACCCGCTCCACGCCGGCGCAGGTCTGCCCGCTGTTGGCGGTGGCGCCCCAGGCCACCGCGTCGGCGGCGGCCTTCACATCGGCGTCACCCGCGACGATCACCGCGTCCTTGCCGCCGCACTCGAGCAGCACCGGGGTCAGGGTTTCCGCGGCGGCGGCCATGATCCGCTTGCCGGTGGCGGTGGACCCGGTGAAGGCGATCTTGTCGACGCCGGACCGGACCAGCGCGGCGCCGGTCGCGCCGTAGCCGTTGACGGTCTCGAAGACGCCCTCGGGCAGTTCCGGATTCGCCTTCTTGAAGGCCTCGACCAGGAAGTTGCCGATACCGGTGGAGTACTCACTCGGCTTGAACACCACGGTGTTGCCCGCGGCGAGCGCGTAACCGATGGAACCGTTGGGGGTGTAGACCGGGTAGTTCCACGGCCCGATGACGCCGACCACCCCGAGCGGGCGGTACTCGAGCCGCGCGGAGAAATTCGACATCAGCGCGCCGGGGGAGACCCGCTTCGAGCCCAGCACCTTCTTGGCGTTCTTGGCGGCCCAGGCAATGTGCTCGAGCGCCAGCATCAGCTCCAGGAAGGCGTCATCGAGCGGCTTGCCGTTCTCCCGGTGGATCAGGGTGCAGAACGCCTCGGAGTCGGCGACGAGCTGGGATTCCCAGCGCTGCAGATACTTGCGGCGTTCGCCGTAGCTGAGCGCGCCCCAGGTGCCGGCGGCGGCGCGGGCCTTGGCGACGGCCGCGCGCACCGCCTCCTCGTCGTCGACGGTGTAGGTGGCGATGACTTCCCCGGTGGCCGGATCGACCGATGTCAGCAACGTTTCTGGGGTGGTCTCGGTGGTGGTCACGGTGAAACTCTCCTCTTACCTCTGCGGCGGCCCGGTCGGTGCGCGCACCGGCGTGGACGAGGTGTGATCCACCCCATCCGATGAGAGGATGTTATGCCAAAACTCTCACCAGGTCACCAGCTGACTTCGATCGGTCCCGGAAAGTGTCAGCGGATAGTGGGACCATCGAGATATGTGCGGACGATATGCGACCACCACGAACCCCGGCAAGCTCGCCGTGGAACTGGATGCTCTCGACGAGACAGGTAGCGAAAACGATTCGGGCGGAAACAATTTCACCAATTACAACGTCGCGCCGACCACCCAGGTCCTGACCGTAGTGGAGCGGCACGAACACGGCCACCCCGACGACGACCCGAAATTGCGGATCCGCCGCATGCGTTGGGGATTGGTCCCGGTGTGGACCAAGGCCGCCGAGCCGGGCGTGCCCGTCAAGGGAAAACCACTGTTCAACGCGCGGGCCGACAAGGCCGCGACCACGCCCTCGTTCCGCGACGCGGTGAAGTATCGCCGCTGCCTGGTCCCGATGGACGGCTGGTACGAGTGGCTGGTCGAACCGGACACCGGCAAGAAGGGCAAGGTGGCGAAGCAGCCCTATTTCATGGCCAACGCCGACGGTTCCCGGCTCTATATGGCCGGGCTGTGGTCGGTGTGGCGGGATAAATCCCTGCCCGACAGCGATCCGCTGCTCTCCTGCACCATTCTCACCACCGACGCGGTCGGCGATCTGACCCGCATCCACGACCGGATGCCGTTACCGATGCCGCGCGAACACTGGGATGCCTGGCTGGATCCGGATCACCCGGCCCCGGCCGACTTGCTGGCGACGCCCACCCCCGACGTGGTCGCCGGAATCGTGGCGCGGCCGGTCGCACAGCTGGTCAACAGCGTGCGCAACAACGGTCCGGAGTTGCTCGAGCCCCTGGACGACGCGACGAAAACGGCCGAACAGATCAGTTTGCTCTGATCCGCTCGGCCGCGCGTCGGGTAGTCAGATCTTGCAGGGCACCGCTTCGGTGGCGAGACTCAAACCGCACTTGATGACGCCCGCGCCCAGGTCGATGGCCCGGGTGACGAGCCCGCCGCCAAGCTTCTCGGCCTTCTCCGCCTTCTGCTCGGCCTCGTTGGGAGCCTTCTTGCCGGGGGCGTCCTGCTGGCCCGGATTGACCTGAATGATCACCGGATCGGCGCTCGCCGGGATGGCGGCCATCGGGCCGAGAGCCAAAGCGGTCGCTCCCAGTGCCGCGACGAGCGAGCGGGAGACGAGATGGTGCTGAGACAACATTGAGCATCACATCCTCGGGTCGGACGAATCGGACCTAGCTGGAGCTCGATCGCGCCGCCCGGCTGACCGAGCGGTGCGCTGCCTCGATAATTAGCGCACAGATCGGCGACCAGCTGTTGGATGCCACACAGTCTGTTTTCGCTCAGGCGGTGATGGGAGCGGTAACCGCCGCCGCGAGCCGCACCAGGTCCGCCGGTGCGAGGTCGATTTCCAGGCCGCGCCGCCCCGCGCTGCAGAGCATCCGGTCCCACCGCAGCGCCGACTCGTCCAGCACTGTCGGCAACCGCTTGCGCTGCCCGAGCGGCGAGATGCCGCCGAGCACATAGCCGGTGGTCTTCTCGGCCTTGGTCTTGTCCGCCATGGTGGCCTTCGGCGCGCCCAGCGCGGCGGCCGCCGCCTTGAGCGACAAGGTGTCCGGCACCGGCAGCACCGCGACCGCCAGTGTCCCGGTGGACAATTCGATCACCAATGTCTTGAAGATCTGTTCGGGCCGCACGCCGAGTTCCGCGCCGAGCGCGTCGACGGCCTCGGTGCCGTAGGAATCCGAGCGCGGGTCGTGGGTATAGGCATGCACGCGATGCGCCACCCCGGCTTCGGTCAGGGTGCGGATCGCCGGTGTCGAGGCTCCAGCCATGGGTGTGACTGTATGGGGATAGCAGGAGACCGAGCCAGCGGGGCAGGTAACCGCGGCCGGGAACACCGGGGCGCCCGTGCCTGTTGCATGCCATATCAGCCAGTTGTTGACGTGTAAGGAGAAGTCGGTGCCCGTACTGCTCGACGAACGTCCGGTATGGACCGGGGCCACTCCGGGAGACACGCAGTTCCCGATCGTTGTGCCGATGCCGGTAGATTTGGCAGGTACGGCTATCGAAGGGACAGGTGTGACGAGCGACGAAGACGTGGTGGACGACGGTCCGGCCGCCGCCGTCGACGAGGCGGAACTGGCACAGCGGTTCGAGCGTGACGCGCTGCCGATGCTGGACCAGCTCTACGGCGCCGCGCTGCGTATGACCAGGAACCCCGCCGACGCCGAGGACCTGGTGCAGGAGACCTACGTCAAGGCGTTCCAGGGCTTCAAGAGCTTCCGGGAGGGCACCAACCTGCGGGCTTGGCTGTACCGGATCCTCACCAACACCTACATCAACTCCTATCGCAAGAAGCAGCGCCAGCCCGCGCAGTACCCGACCGAAGAGATCACCGACTGGCAGCTCGCGGCGACCGCCGAGCACACCTCGACGGGCCTGCGTTCGGCCGAGGTGGAGGCGCTGGACGCGTTGCCCGACGACGACATCAAGGCCGCGCTGCAGGAACTTCCCGAGGAGTTCCGGATGGCGGTCTACTACGCCGACGTCGAAGGCTTCCCCTACAAGGAAATCGCCGACATCATGGGCACCCCCATCGGTACCGTGATGTCCCGGCTGCACCGCGGCCGCAAGCAACTGAAGGGTCTGCTCGCCGACGTGGCGCGCGAGCGCGGGTTCAACCGCGGTGAACGGCAGGAGGTCAAGCAGTGAGTGACGACATGGAGCTCGACTGCCGTGCCGTTCTGGCCGATGTCTGGCTGATGCTCGACGGTGAGTGCGACGACGCCACCCGCGCTCGGTTGCAGCACCACATGGACCACTGCTCGCCCTGCATCGAGGCCTACGGCATCGAGGAGAAGGTCAAGGGCCTGCTCAGTCGTAAGTGTGGCGGCGATCGCGCACCGGATTCGCTGCGCGACCGGTTGAGCATCGAGATCCGCCGATCGATCACGATCACCGAGATCAAGACCGAAGAGGCCTGACCAGCCGTAAAACCCAGCCGTAAAACATTGAGCGGCCCGCGCTTCCCGGAGGAAGTGCGGGCCGCTCGGTGTTTTCACACGTGCGCTACGGCTGACCGTTCGAGCGACCGGCGACGCGGTCGCTACGGGTCAGGCGTTGGGCCGCTTGCCGTGGTTGGCTGCGCTTCCCTTGCGGCTGCGCTTCTTACGTCCACGCTTACCCATGAGTAGGCTCCCTTCTGATTGAAGGCCATTCTTTCACGTGTGGTTGGCTGTACCTTCAGCGGATGCAGACCGAACCGAAAGATGGGGTATCCATGGCCGAGGAAGTGCGCGCGGAGATGGTGTCGACTGTCCTGACCGTCGATGTGCGGGTCGGCGACAAGGTGCACGTCGATCAGGCGCTCATCCTGCTCGAGTCCATGAAGATGGAAATCCCGGTCCTGACCGAGGTCGAGGGCGAGGTCACCGAGGTCGCGGTGCAGCCCGGCCAGGTCCTGCAGGCAGGCGATCTCATCGCCGTGATCTCCTGATCGAAACGTAGATCCCCGTGTCGACCCTCAGCGAGCTACTTGCCGAACACACCGATCTTCCCGGTCAAGCGGTGGATCATCTGCAACGGGTGGTGGGGGACTGGCAGTTGCTCGCCGATCTGTCCTTCGCCGACCTGCTGCTGTGGGTCGGGGCCGGGCCGGTCAACGACGGCGCCGATGTGGTGTGCGTCGCGCAGTGCCGCCCGACCACCGCGGCGACCGTGCATCTCGAGGACAGGGTCGGCACCACCGCCACTCCCGACGACTATCCCCAGGTCTTCGACGCGCTGATGAGCGGCAAGGTCGTGCGCGCGGACCGGGACGGCGAGGCGGCGGGCGTCTATCACCCGCATCCGGTGCACGCCGTCCGCGAGGCCATCCCGGTGCGCTGTGGCGACGACGTGATCGCGGTGCTCTCCCGGGACACCGACATGCAGCGCTCCCGGGTCCGCAGCACCCTGGAGATGGCCTATGTGGCCTGCGCCGACGACCTGTGCCAGATGATTGCCGACGGCTCCTTTCCGACCACCGAGGATCGTGCGGCCACCCATTCCAGTCCGCGCGCCGGTGACGGTTTCATCCGCCTGGACACCGAGGGCACCGTGGTCTACGCCAGCCCGAACGCGCTGTCGGCTTACCACCGGATGGGTCTGCAGAGCGATCTGGCCGGCCAGGATCTCGCGGTCACCACGCGCTCGCTGATCACCGATCCGTTCGACGCCCAAGAGGTGGTCGGTGATATCCAGGCGGCGCTGGCCGGGCGCACCGGTCGCCGGATGGAGGTCGAGGCGCGCGGCGCCACCGTGCTGCTGCGCACCCTGGTATTGCGCCCGCACGGCGAATTGGCCGGTGCCGCGGTACTTGTCCGTGATGTCACGGAGGTGAAGCGCCGCGACCGCGCGCTGCTGTCCAAGGACGCGACCATCCGAGAGATCCATCACCGGGTGAAGAACAACCTGCAGACGGTGGCCGCGCTGCTGCGCCTGCAGGCCCGCCGCACCGAGAACGAGGAGGCGCAGGTCGCGCTCACCGAATCGGTGCGCCGGGTGACTTCCATTGCCTCCGTGCACGAAATGCTGTCCATGTCGGTGGACGAAGAGGTCGATCTCGACGAGGTCGTAGACCGGCTGTTGCCGATCATGGCCGATGTCGCCACCGTGCACACCACCCGGATCAAGGTGCGCCGCGCGGGCTCGCTGGGCGTCTTCTCCGCCGAACGCGCGACGCCGCTGGTGATGGTGCTCACGGAGCTGGTGCAGAACGCGATCGAGCACGCCTTCGATTCGGGCGAAAACGGCACGGTGACAATCCGTTCCGAGCGCTCGGCGCGCTGGCTGGATGTGATCATCAGCGATGACGGCCGGGGTCTGCCCGCCGGTTTCAGCCTGGAATCCTCCGACCGGCTCGGCTTGCAGATCGTGCGCACGCTGGTCACGGCGGAACTGGGCGGCTCCATCGGCCTGCACCCCGGCGCCGATGTCGGCACCGATGCCGTGCTACGAGTTCCGTTGGGGCGCAGGACCGGTCGCTGACCAGCGCGGTCGCGGTGTTCGAATTCGTTGGTGGCGCAAATAAGCCCGGCACCTCTGAGGTGCCGGGCCGAATGCGTTCCCGGGCCGGGGGCTGATGGCCCGGTCAACGCCGTGTCGTCGTACTCTCTAGACGACGGTGCGGGTCCGGGTGCGTGCGTTACGACGCTTGAGCGCCCGGCGCTCATCCTCACTCATACCACCCCACACGCCGGCATCCTGACCGGACTTCAGGGCCCAGGACAGGCAGTCGGCAGTGACGGGGCAGCGAGCGCAGACCAGCTTGGCATCGGCAATCTGCGCGAGCGCAGGACCACTGTTACCCACCGGGAAGAACAGCTCAGGGTCCTCGTCACGACAGATGGCCTTGTGGCGCCAGTCCATTCCTCTGCTCCTTTGCTGGGCGCCGCAAATGGCGCCATTTGATGGTTTGTGGATCGTTCATTTGTGCAACGGAGAAGTTTCCGCACGGTTGCTTGTGAATGCTTTCACGAACACCGTAGATGTCAATAGGTATCCGGTGCACCGTGGGGAAGCTCACGCTCTCAAAGTTCCCAACGCGGGAACCTGCGGGCTCCTTTGTACTCGCTCTCCCCGGTTTTCGCAGCGCAACGTGATGTTTCACATCGCGTTTCTTCTTCAACGAGGCTGTGGGGCCACTACTTCGAGTACACCCGACACCGAGGTGAAGTCCACCACGTTGCGCTTGCCGATAAAGTCGCCATCGATTTGCAGGCCGATCGGCACCGGCGACTCGACTCGGACCGAGGGCACATCGTCTTGCCGAAACAAATTGCGCGACTTGGGATTTCCGTCAGTGGCGAGCAACTGCCGGGCGAGCAGCAGGGTCGGCAGGACATCCATCGACCGCATGGCAAACACGCCGAGACCCGCCTCGAAGGTGGTGCCCGGATTGGTGTGCACCGGGGTGTCGTTCAGGTAGGTCCACGGACTGGTGTTCGTTACGAACGCGTAATGAACCTCATCGACCGGCGCGTGTCCGGGAATCTGCACCCGGACGCTGGGCTCCTTGCCTTTGGCGCGGAAGAATTGCCGAACAGTTGTGCGAAGGTAGCGTGCCGGAGTGGCGGGATGGCCGTTGGCGCGGCTGGCGTCGATCGCCTCGCACACATCGGCGTCCAGCCCGACGCCCGCGCTGAAGGTGAACCAGCGATCGTCGGCCAGGCCCAGGCCGATCTTGCGGTCCCGGTTCACCGTGAGCAGGTCGATCAGCTGATTGGTCGCGGTCACCGGGTCGGGGGAGATACCCAGCGCGCGGGCGAAGACGTTCGCGGACCCGCCGGGAATGACACCCAGCCGGGGCCGCCAGACCTGATCGTCTTCGACCTGCGGCAGCGGCAGGAAACCGTTGATCGTCTCGTTCACCGTCCCATCGCCACCGTGCACGACGATCAGGTCCATTTCGTTGGTGGAAGCCCACTGCGCCAGCTCCGCCGCGTGGCCGCGATGCTGGGTGTGCGCAACGGTCAGCTGTGTGCGGCTCTCCAGCGCGTGTGCCAGCAGATCCCTAGTCTCCGGAGTGGTGGAAGTGGCATTCGGATTCACGATCAGCAGGGTCCGCACGGTCGGAAGCCTAGTTGGCGCGTCTCGTAGGCTTGGCGCGTGGTTGACAGCGACAGGAATGCGGCAAACGCGGGTGTGCCCGCGACGGTGCGCGGCGCGGGCGGACTGGTCGCGCTCGAGGGCGGTGTCGCGGTGACCGTGGCGATCGTGCTGGTGGTGCGCGGCCTGCTCGGGCACGACCAGTCCGCGACCAGCGGCTACGGCACCGCGGCGTGGTTCGGCATCCTCGGCGGCGCGGTGCTGGCCGCCGGTGTGGGCTTGCTGACTGGCCACCGCTGGGGCCGTGCCATCGCGGTGATCGCGCAGATCCTGCTGCTGCCGGTGGCCTGGTCGTTGCTCACCGACTCGCATCAGCCGGTCTACGGAACGCTGCTGGGCATTGTCGCGATCGCCGCACTGGGCTTGCTGTTCGCGCCCGCCTCGAACCGCTGGATGACCGAGGCCTACGGGGTCGACCCGAGCGCGGAGCGCAAGGCCTGACGGCAGAGCCGGTCGGCCTGCCTGGTGGTCTCGGGCTGGCGATAGTTCGGGGTGAGCGCCAAGACCTGAGCGCAGGCGGTGTCCAGATCGATGCGGTGCCCGACGGAGACGAAGACCGGTTTCACACCGGTTCTGGTCCGCAGCGCGCGGCCGACGACCGCACCGTCGATACGCACGTCGGTGGCGCTGCCGCGTTCGGGCTCCGGCTCGGTGTAGGTGCCCCACACCGTTTTCGCGACGCCGATGGTCGGGACACCGGTGAGGATGCCGAGGTGGCAGGCGAAGCCGAAGCGGCGCGGATGGGCCAGCCCCTGGCTGTCGCAGACCAGCAGATCCGGTGTGGTGGCAAGCTTTTCGAGGACGAGCAGCGAGGTGGGCAGTTCCCGGAAGGCGAGCAGGCCGGGGACGTAGGGAAACGATGTGGCGCCGTGCGCGACGGCGGTTTCGAGCGGATCCAGTGTGCTCGCGTCCAGCACGACCGCGGCCGCGGCGACCACGCCGGACTCGTCATAGGCCGAGTCCAGTCCGGCGACAGTCCGGAATTCCGGTGGGCGCGGATCGGTCTGGTCGACGAGGGGACGCAACCGGTCCTGTAATGCCATGGCTTCCTCCGCCGTGGCGGGCCAGGTTTCCGGCGTCGTCACCCGCATCGTCGCCCGCCCGAATCCGCGCCCCGAGAACGAGAACGTTCTCGCCCATATAGATTGGTGATGGTCACCGAGCTTGCTTCGCCAGCCGCAAGAGCTCGCCACCGGCCAGGCGGTAGCCGACCCAGTCGTTCTGTTCGACGGCGCCGAGCGAACGGTAGAACTCGATGGACGGGCTGTTCCAAGTGAGCACCGCCCAATCCACCCGGCTGTAGCCGTTGTCCGCCGCCTCCTTGGCGAGCGCCGCGAGCAGCGCCTTGCCGTAGCCCTTACCGCGGGTCTCCGGCTTCACATAGAGATCCTCCAGGTAGATGCCGTGCGTGCCCTTCCACGTGGAGAAGTTCAGGAACCAGATGGCGGTGCCGACCACGCCCGTCTCGTCCTCGACGACATGCGCGAAAAGCGCCGGCGCGGAACCGAACAGCGAGTTGTGCAGCTGGTCGACGGTCAGGGTGCACTCCTCCCGGGCCCGCTCGTATTCGGCCAGGTCGTAGACGAGGTCGACCATGGCGGGCACGTCGGCCGGGGTGGCGCGGCGGATGACGGCGTGGCCCGGGTGAGTCATCGGTTGGCTCCATTCAGCTGTGGAACGAGGTTGTGCGCGTGGATGGTTCGGTCGCCGTGGTCGTAGCCGAGCACGCTGGTCGCGGCCGTCGACATGGCGAAGCGGCGGCCTTCGATCAGTTCCAGCTCGGCCCAGCGGGTGATCAGGGCTCGGGAGAAGTGCCCGTGGCCGACCAGCACCACGTCCCGTTCGGCCAACTCCGGCTCCGCGGTGGCGAGCACCCGATCGGCGCGGGTTCGCACCTGCGCCGCCGATTCGCCACCGGGCACGGTGCCGGTCCAGATGGTCCAGCCGGGCGCGCTCTCGCGGATCTGCGGGGTGGTCAGCCCCTCGTACTCGCCGTAATCCCATTCGACCAAGTTGTCGTCGAGCGTGAAATCGCCGAGCCCCGCGAGTTCCGCGGTGCGTACTGCCCGCCGGAGCGGACTGACCAGCACCAGCGGATCACGCAGCTTCAACTCGGCCAGCAATGGCCCGGCGGCCCTGGCCTGTTCCTCGCCGAGCTCGGTCAGCGGCAGGTCGGTGCGGCCGGTGTGCTGGCGTTGCCTGGACCAGGCAGTCTCACCGTGCCGGAGCAGGACCAGTCGGGCGTCGTCGCGTGCGGACATGTCTCCATCATGCTCGAAGCGCGGACCGGATCCGACTGTCACTCGTCGAAGTGACCCCTGCCGGTGGCAGCAAGCGGTCGATCTCGGACGACGCAGCCGCCCGAGCGGTGCCAGGTGCCGCGTGCCGCGCTCGGCTCCGGCGGTGGTGCGCAGGATCAGTGGGCCGCGGGGAGTCAGCTGCCGAGGGCGTACAGGTCCGCGCCGCGATGCTCGAGCACGATCCCGCCGGCCACCGCCAGCGAGATGGGGGAACCGTCGTACCCGGCGCGGTCGACCGGAATGCGTTGCGCCTCAGCGCCATTGGCTGGGTCGAGCGCCACGATCGCACCCGCGACGGGCAACAGCAGCTTGCCCGCCATCAACGCGGGGGTGCCGAGCGCGCCGGGAGCGGTCCACATCGGATCGAACGTGCTCGCGTGCAAGGCGATCAGGCTGTTGCCGGTGAACACCAGGTAGGCCGAACCGATGCGCACGGTACTGGCGTTTGCCGCCAGCGGAGCCGAAAGCTGGTGCACGACAACCGGATTGCCGGTCGAATCGTAGATCGCGAGGCGCGGCGGTGTGGTCTCGCCGCCGGGCTGGGTGACGCCGGGCAGATACAGCGCGATGCGGCTGTCCGAGACCGCGATCACCCGGGCCTCGGGCGAATCCGCGCCGGGCCCGTTGAGCAGGCGCGAGCCGTATTCCTCGGGCACCGTGTTGTCTTTGGGTGCCGGATTGAGCACGGTCAGCCGGTTGACGCCGGCGTCCTCCGGGCAGCGTTCCAGCACCGCCAGCCGGGACGGGCTCGACCCCGCGGAGAGCAGTGTGCAGTCTTTGCGCGGTTGGGTTTTCACGTTCACCGGCGCGTCGACATACCCGTACTCGAGGGTGCGTACCAGATCCGAACGCCACATCTCCAAGCGCTTCTCGCCCTGCGCCAGCGTGTACGTGCCGTCGACGGACAAGCGCACCGCCGGGTCCATATAGCTGCTGCGCGCGGTGCGCCGGTCGCCGTTGTCGCCGGCGAGCAGCGTGGCCTGACTGCAGCCACGCTGATCCTTGTACACCGCCACGACCGTGCCGAATTGGGATTCGATACCGCACAGCGGCATATCCCGGCGGTACCGCCACAGTTCGGCGCCGGTGCGCGGATCGCGCCCGGTGACGGTGCCACCCGCACCGGTGATCACCGCGCCCCCGGAGATCATCGCCCGGGGCGCGGCGTCGGCCGGCGCGTGCCAGAGCTCATGCAGGGACGCAGGCAATTTATCCGCGGTGGGAGGCGCCGACGCCGGGGTCGCCGCGGTCACCGATTCGGTGCCGGTGGCATCGCCACGGGCCCACACCACCAGCGCCGCGACCACCACGAGCGTGGCGATCGCGACTGCGGAGATGATGTCGGCGCGCGTTCGCCGCTCGGGTGCGAGCACGTTTGCGAGAGTAGCGGATCCGCCGAATTATGCCGAAGTGGTCGCGCCCGACCTCGCCACCGCACCGTTGTCGGCGCTCTCCTCCGCGGGCTTGCGACGACGCCGGGCACGGACCGGCTTCTCCTCCGAATCCGCTTCCGCAGCACCATTTTCCGCGTTGACGCTGCCGTTCTCGGCCGTGGCTTCGGCAGCGGGCTTGCGGGTGCGTCGACGCTTGACCGGGGCCTCGGCGGGTTCGCCGTCACCCTGGCTGGCGGTTTCGCCGACCGTGGCCGTGCTGTCGCCGTTGCTCGTGGTGTCGGCGGCGGGCTTGCGGGTGCGCTGACGCTTGACCGGGGCCTCGGCGGGTTCGCCGTCGCCTTGGTTCGCGGTTTCATCGAGCGTGGCCGTGCTGTCGCCGTTGCTCGTGGCTTGGGCGGCTGTGGCCGTGCTCTCGCCGTTGTCCGTGGTGTCGGCGGCGGGCTTGCGGGTGCGTCGACGCTTGACCGGGGCCTCGGCGGGTTCGCCGTCACCCTGGCTCGCGGTTTCGCTTGCCGTGGTGCTGTCACCGTTGTCCGTGGCCTTGGCGGCTGTGGCCTCGAGGTCACTCGTGCCCGCGCTGTGGGCGGTCGTGGCCTCGCTGACACCACTGCCCGCGGCTTGGGCGACCGTGGTGTTGCCCGCACCGGTGTCCGCGGCTTCGGTGTCCGCGCGCTTGCCATCACCGTTGTGGGTGGTTTCGGCGTCCGCGGCCTTACGGGTGCGTCGGCGTGCGGGCTTCTCCTCCGGCGCGACCTCGGCCGACACCAGCTCGGTGCCGGTGGCCTCAGTGACCTCGGCGGCCGCGCCCTCGCCCGCGGGCTTGCGGCGGCGGCGACGGCGGCGGGCCGGTTGATCCGCGCTGTCCGAACCCGCGTCGACGCTCTCGACCATGGCTTCGGTGTCACCGTTGCTCGTCACAGCTGAGGTGTCGCCGTTGCTGGTCGCGGCCTCGGCGTCGCCGCTCGACTTGCCGCGGCGGCGGCGACGGCGGGTAGGCGCCGCGGTGTCGTCCGAAACAGGTTCGGCGGCAGCGGTTTCCTCGTTGCCGGTGCCGTTTTCGGCGGCTTCGTCCAGCGGCTGACCGCGCAGCGTCCGCCTGCGGTTGCGCTTGCGCGGGGCACGCGGTTCGCGCTCCACGACGACGGCGTCCTCGTCGCGCGCGGGCTTGGCCTTGCGGACCTGACCCGTCGCATCGGCGGGAATACCGAGATCGGTGAACAGATGCGGCGAGCGCGAGTACGTCTCGACCGGTTCCGGAATGCCCAGCCCGAGCGCCTTGTCGATACCGGCCCAGCGGTTCAACTCGTCCCAGTCGATCAGGGTGACCGCGACACCGGTGCGCCCGGCGCGACCGGTACGGCCGATGCGGTGCACGTAGGTCTTCTCGTCCTCCGGGCACTGATAGTTGATGACGTGGGTGACATCGTCGATGTCGATGCCGCGCGCGGCCACGTCGGTCGCGACCAGCACGTCGATCTTGCCGGTGCGGAACTTGGTCAGCGCCTTCTCGCGCGCGATCTGCCCGAGGTCACCGTGTACCGCACCGACCGCGAAACCACGGTCGGCCAGTTCGTCGGCCACCTTCTGCGCGGTGCGCTTGGTGCGGGTGAAGATCATGGTGGCGCCGCGACTCTCGGCCTGCAGGATCTTGGCCACCAGTTCGCTCTTGTCCAGCGCGTGCGCCCGGTAGACGAACTGCGTAGTCCGATCGTGCACCGAGGACGCATGGGCTTCCTCGGCCCGGATGTGCGTGGGCTTGGTGAGGAAGGTGCGGGCCAGGGTGATGATCGGGCCCGGCATGGTGGCCGAGAACAGCATGGTCTGGCGCTTGTCCGGAACCATGGTGAGGATGCGCTCGATATCGGGCAGGAAGCCCAGATCCAGCATCTCGTCGGCTTCGTCGAGCACCAGCACGCCGACCTTGCCGAGGATCAGGTGGTTCTGGTTGGCCAGGTCCAGCAGGCGGCCGGGGGTGCCCACGACCACGTCGACGCCGGCCCGCAGCGCGGCGATCTGGGTGTCGTAGGGGCGTCCGCCGTAGATCGAGGCGACCTTCAGCGAGCCCTGATGGTTCTTCAGGTACTTGGCGGCGTTCACCAGGTCGGAGGTGACCTGGATGCACAGCTCTCGGGTCGGCACGATGATCAGTGCGCGGGGTGTGCCGTCCAGCGGCGTGGTGCCGGTGTCGGCGGTGGCCAGGCGGTGCAGCAGCGGGACGCCGAAACCGAAGGTCTTGCCCATGCCGGTGCGGGCCTGGCCGATGAGGTCTTCGCCGGCCAGGGCCAGCGGCAGGGTCAGTTCTTGAATGGCGAAGGTGCGGTCGATACCGATCTCGGCGAGCGCGCGGACGATTTCGTCGCGGACGCCCAATTCGGCGAATGTGGGGCCGAGGTGCGATTCATCCAGTTCGGCGGTCAATAGGGTCTCCGCCAGACCGGGCTCTTGTTCGACAGTGATCTTGCTCAGGGTTCGTGCCTTCCTCGTAGCGCGTCACGCGCGCACGAGGCGTGGGGCGGGCCGGCCGGCCCGCGATGACCACGTATCCGCCTGTGATGTTCACCGTCCGGGCCGCTGGCACGATGTTCGCGACGGGTGCCGTGGATACGGCAGCTACCTGGGACATCGGCGCGGGCAAGGGTGATGCGGATCTGGTGCGCGCACATTTTCTCGGACAGCGGGATTCGCCGCTCCAGGCGCGAAACTTTCCGTTGTCCATGGTGATTGTAGCGTGATATGGTGCGCGCCCCGAATTGCCGCCTGCGTAATTCCGAAATCGCGCCCGTGGAGACCGGTAATTACGGACAAACCGGTCGTGCGTGTTACCGCCGGTATCAGGATGTGTGAGACATTCTTCGGGTGAGTTTCGCTGACACCGTCTCAATCGCCGCGCGCAATGTCTGGGCGCTGACTTTCGGCCCCGGCGTCGAAGCCCCGAATCCCACGCCGTCGACCGTGCTGTGGGACGCACCGCACCGTCTGCTGCGGCGTTTCGAGGGAGACGAAACATCCAGCGCGGCAAGCGATTCCGCGGTCCTGCTGGTTCCGCCACTGGCCGCCCCCGCGACCTGCTTCGACCTGCGCCCCGAACAGAGCCTGGCCCGATTCCTGCTGGAAACCGGCCGCGCGCCCTACGTCGTCGACTACGGCGAAATCACCTTCGCCGACCGCAGGCTGGGCTTCGAGGACTGGATCGACGACATCCTGCCCGACGCGATTCTGCGCGCCTCCGCCGATCGCGGCGGCGCACCCGTCGATCTGATCGGCTGGTCCATCGGCGGCACCCTCGCGCTGCTGACCGCGGCCGCGCACGCGCACCTGCCGATCCGCTCGGTCACCGCGGTCGGCGCACCGCTGAACTACGACAAGATGACCGGTATCCCGCAACTGCGCGCGGTCGCGAAATTGACCGGCGGCATCGCCACCTCCACCGCGGTCCGCGCGATCGGCGGCATCCCCGCCGGGCTCACCCGCGCGGCCTACAGGGTCACCGCGTGGGACCGCGAACTCACCCGCCCTTGGTTCGTGGCGAGCAATATCGCCCGCACCGAAACCCTGGCCAAGATGGAATCCATCGACCGCTTCATGGCCGAGATGCCCGGCTACCCGGGCCGCTTCTACGGCCAGCTGTGGGGCCGGTTCATCCTGCACAACGACATCGGCAACGGCGTTCTGCGCCTCGGCGAACGCACCATCGCGCTGGCCGACGTCACCGCGCACGTCCTGCTGGTCGGCGGACCGTCCGACGTCATCACCCCGGCCGCCGCCGTCGAGGCGGGTACCCGCACGCTCACCGGCGCCGCCTCACTGCGGTACGAAACCGCGCCGGGCAGCCACCTGGGCATCCTCACCGGCGAGACCGCCCGCGACACCACGTGGACGTACCTGGACAAATTCCTGTCCGAGCTCTGAGGGGAGCGCGGGCCACAGGTTTCCCCGAACGCGACTACGCTGGGCGGCTATGGGAGCACAGAGTTCGGGAGCAAGGGGATTTTCGTTGACCGATCAGGCCCTCGCGCCGATCGAATCGGACCACCCCGGCGTCACCGACCTGTTCGCCGTGCTGGCCTACGGCGAGATCTCGGCGTTCTACCGGCTGACCGAAGAGGCCAAATTGTCGCCGACGCTGCGCGGCAAGATCGCGGTAGCGAAGATGGCGGCCTCCGAGATGCGCCACTTCGAGACCTTGGAGGCGGCGCTGTCCGCACGCGGCGCCGACGCCTTCGACGCGATGGCGCCGTTCGTGCGCGCCCTGGATGCCTATCACGCGTCCACCGACCCCTCCACCTGGCTGGAGTCGATGGTGAAGTTCTACGTCGGTGACGGCATCGCCGCCGACTTCTACACCGAGATCGCCGACTCGCTGCCCGACGACGTGGCCAACGTGGTGCGCGATGTGCTCGCCGAGACCAGCCACTCCGAGTTCGTGGTGGAAGAGGTCCGCAGCGCCGTGCAGACCAGCAGGTCCGAACGCGACCGGCTCACACTGTGGGGCCGCCGCCTGCTGGGCGAGGCGATCACCCAGGCGCAGTACGTGATGGCGCAGCGCGACGAGCTCACCGAACTGGTGCTCGGCTCGGCCGGTGATCTCAACGGCATCGCCGCCTTGTTCGAACGCATGCAGGACAGCCACGCCAAGCGCATGGCTGTCCTGGGCCTCTGAATCAGCCTGTGGGCCGGGTTGATTGCGCGATCACGAAATAGTTGTCGTCGGTGGGTTCGCCATCGACGACATCACAGTTGGCGAGAATCAGTCGGCCCGGTACCGCTTTGCGTAGCTCGTGCCGGCTGAGCAACGAGCCTTTCGGCAGCGGGCCAACGGATTCCACCGTGTACTCCAGCACTCCGTTGGGCGTGCGGAGCACGACCAGGTCGCCCGGCCGGACCACCCGCAGGGCCCGGAAAGGCGCCGCGCGTTTCGCGTAGTTGTGCCCGGCCACCAGGACTGTCTGCTTGGTTTCCGTTCCCGGCAAACCACTTTCGCCCCACCACACCGGCAATTCGTCGACCGGATTCAACTGCTGTCCACCGGCGCCGCCGCGCAGCAATTTCTCGGGGTGCAGCGGGCTGCTCAAATAGGTCTCGCCGGTGGGGGAGCGCACTTCGATATCGGTCGGCTCGGCCGGTTCGATCACCGCACCGTCCGGCGCCGTCGCGACGATATGCGACGGCACCGGTGCGCGGTCCGGGGGTGGCAACGACACGCTGTCCTCGCCACAGCCCGCGACCGCGCACAGCACGGCCGCACCCACCAGCCAGAGGCGGGCGGCACGCATGCGTCTTACCCGCGAATCCGCTTGCGGCGCACCACAAGTGTGGTTGCCGTCGCGGCCACGCCCAAGACACCCACGCCCGCCGCCATGGCCACGATCATCGGCAGCTTCGAGCCGTCATCCTGGGAGTCGCCGAGCGCCAGTTCGACCGGCGGCAGTTCCCCGGCCAGGGTTTCGACACCGTTGCCGTCGGTCTTGTAGTAGTCGACGACCTCGAATTCCCCGTTGCCGTGGAAGACTCCGACCAATTTCACACCGCCGCCGAGCATGATCAGCGTTTCGGTCAGCTTGGTGATGCTGATGCCGGTGAGCAGTTCGCCGCCCAGGTTCAACGTCGTGACGAGTGCGACACCGGCGGCGATCGCGGCCTCGAGCTGCGCTTTCAGATCGAGTTGAGCTTGCAGCGCGGCAGTGAGCGCCGCGTTCGCGGCGCCCAACTTGACCTGCCATTCGGTGACGAGCGCCGCCGCCGCGTCGGCGTCGGCTTTCAGCCGCAGTGCGAGCGCCGCGTCGATCCCGGCCTGCGCCGCGGCCGAAGCGTCGAGGGCCGCCTTGGCGGCGAGCTGCAGCTCGTTCAGCTTCGCCGTCACGCCGGCGACTCCGGCCTGTGCGGCGGTGACCGCCGCCGAGGCCTTGGCCGCCGCGGCAATGCCTGCCTGCGCCGCCGCCTTCGCGGCGATCTTCTCGACCGCCACCTTGGCTGCCAGCGCCGCCTCGACGGCAACCTCGGCCTTGGCCGCGAGTTCCGCGGCCGCGACCGCCTCCACCTGGGCCTGGGCGGCCGCTTCGATCTTCAGGGTGGCCTCCGCGCCGGTGGCCGCCGCGGCCTCCGCGCCCAAGGCGGCGGCTTTGTCGGCGGCCGCACGAGCGGCGGCGGCGGCTTCGTCCGCGGCTTTCCGCGCTGCGACGACGGCGGCTTGCGCCGCCGCCACATCCGCCTGTGCCGTGGCGGTGACCTGGGTGGCGACGACGAATTCCTGCTCGGCCTCGACCGAAACCGCCGCGGCGCGCGACGCTTCGAGGTTCGCCTGGGCCGACACGACCGCGGCCTGCGCGACCGAATCATCGGGACGTGCGGCGGCGGTCGCGGCCGCGGCGGCGTGCGCCTGCTCGGCGTTCGCCGTGGCACCGGCCGCCGCGGAGACCGCGAGCGCGGCCTGTGCGCGGGCGTCCACATCGGCCGGGGTCAACGCCGCGGTGGCGTCGATGTGGATTCCGGTTTCACCTTGCACACCGCCCGGTTGCGGCTGGGTGGCGAGCGGCACGTCGATGGACGGCACGGCCACGGCGGGACTCGGAAGCCGCACTTCCGGGGACGGCAGCGTCACGGGCGGAACCTGGACCTGTGCCGTCGGAACAGGCACTCGCACAGTCACATCCGGCAGTTCCGGCGACGGGACCGAGACCTCGGGCTTGGGCAGATTCAGGTGCAACCCGGGTGCGCTGGTGGACGGCGCGGTGGCGCCGGTGGACGGCGCCGGTGCCGCCGAGGTCGGCTCGGCGGCCGCGATGGGACCGGCTACTCCGGTGGCGAGCGCTAGAACGGCGCCGGCGGCAGCCAGCCGCCGTAGTCGAGACATGGCGATAGAACGCTCCGACATCAGATTTACGACCCTCTCACTTCGTTGCTTCCGGCGCCGGGAAGCGGGGTCGCCCTTGCCCCGACAACGTCGGGCAACCAGAACGCACGTGCGCCGTGCAGGCGACTTGTTCAGCGCCTGCACCAATGTCGTCGCCCAGCGAACAGTTGTTACCGGGTGTTGCCGATCATTCGTTGGCGACCAGTCGCAGCCCGCGCGCGCCGGTCTCGAGCTTGTCGGTCAACCACACGACGATGCTCTGATCCCGGTCGGCGGCGAGCATCTCGAACGGCACGGCCACCGAGCCGTGCTCGGGATGATCGAAATGCAATGTGCCGGAGGCGTCTTCGCCGGGACGGTGCGATCTCCAGCGCTTGGCGAATTCCGGGTCTTTCCGGAGCGCTTCGATGGTCGCGCGCAAAGTGCCGTCGGCGGGCCAGCGCGATTTCGCGAGATGCAATGCGGCCACGAAATGATCCGCGGCACCCGACCAATCCCGGATGACCGTACGCGCGTTCGGGTTCATGAACGTGAACCAGGCGAGGTTGGGCCCGTGCTCCTCGTCCAGCATGCCGAGCGGTTCGACGAAATCGGCCCAGGCCGAATTCCAGCCGAGCACATTGAGGCGGCGGCCGACGACGAAAGCCGGTGTGGGATTCAAGGACCGCAGAATCGCTTCGATGGACTCCGGCAACTGCTCCTGCGGGGTACTGGCGCCGGGGCAGAGGGCGGAATCCTCGCTGCAGGCGGAGGCCGTGCCGGAGGCGAGGGCGAGCATGCTGAAGTGGCGGCGATCGGCGTCGTCGAGGAGCAGTGCGTCGGCGAGCGCGCCGATCACCGCGGCCGACGGGTTGCGGTCGCGGCCTTGTTCCAGCCGGGCCAAATAGTCGACGCTGACACCGGCGCGCACCGCGACTTCCTCCCGGCGCAGCCCGGGGGTGCGCCGCCGGCCGCCGGCCGGCATCCCGACATCGGCCGGGCGCAGCTCGTTGCGCCGGGCGATCAGGAAATCGGCGAACAAGTTCTCCTCTGCCACCGCTCCATGGTGCCTCGTCCGCGGACCCGTTGCCTCGCCCTGTCAGTGCCTGGATAGATTTCTCACAGGCCGAAAGTACGTGGTCGCGTTATCCCCGCACTGCGAATCCCAGGATAACGGCGGTCTGGTTACCGGCCGCGGTCACGGCGAGGGTGGTTGCCATGACAACTTCGGAATCCACCACTGCCACCTCGACTCTGAAGCCCGGCGCCTGGGCGCTGGACACCGCGCACTCCACGGTCTCCTTCACCATCCGCCATCTCGGTATCTCCAAGGTGCGCGGCGGCTTCACCAAGTTCGAGACCGAGTTCGTCGTGGACGAATCCGGCGCCGCCACCCTCGGCGCCACCATTTACCTGGACAGCTTCGACACCGGCAACGCCGACCGCGACGCGCACGTACGCAACGCCGACTTCCTCGATGTCGAGAACCGCCCCACGCTCACCTTCCGCGCGCTCGGGCCGGTCCAGATCGCCGAGAACTTCACCGTCGAGGGAGAGGCGACCCTGGGCCAGATCACCCAGCCGGTCACCCTCGAGGTCGAGTGGGGCGGCGTGCAGGACTTCCCTCAGGCCGGTGAGCGGCACGCCGGGTTCTCCGCCACCGGCAGCATCAAGCGCACCGATTTCGGCGTCGGCGGCCACATGCCCGGCATGCTCAGCGACAAGGTGCAGATCGAACTCGACATCGAGCTGATCGAACCCAAGTAGCCGGTGTTCGCTGTCAGCGCAGGCAGGCTGGTGCCCCGGCATACATGCCCTGGACTAGCCTTGATTCGACAGCACAGGACTCTAGGTTCGGAGGTTGGCCGTGGAGGTCAAGATCGGTATTTCGGATAGCCCGCGCGAGCTCATCATCAACAGCTCGCAGACCGCCGCGGAGGTCGAGGCGCTGGTGTCCGGTGCGCTGACCGGCGACGGCGGCCTGGTGTCGCTGACCGACGACAAGGGCCGCAAGTTCCTGATCCAGGCCTCGAAGGTCTCTTACGTGGAGATCGGCACCCCGGCCAGCGGCCGCGTGGGCTTCGCCACGGTCTAGGGTCCCCCCAGCAACGACCGAGCCCCTGTCCGGAGCGGACAGGGGCTCGGTCGTTCGCGGTCTCAGGAGCCGAGGCTGCGCGGCACGCCGTCGATCGGATGCAGCGGCACGTGCGACAGGCCACCCCAGGCCAGCGTCACGGTGGTGTCGATGGCGTCGTCCTTGGGAATGGGACGATCGGCTTCCAGCCAGTAGCGGGCGGTGGTCTGGCTCGCGCCGACCAGGCCCACCGCGAGAATGCGGGCGCGGTACGGATCCAGGCCGGAGTCGTGCGCGACCAGATCGAAGACCGCGTCTACGCAGGCCTCGGTGGCCTGCTCGACCCGGCGCTGTACCTGCGGCTCGGAGGTCAGGTCGGACTCGAAAACGAGTCGGAAGCCCTGCATTTCGTTGTCGACGAAATCGAAGTACGCCGCGACGGCGGCGCGCACGCGCTGCTTGTTGTCGGTGGTGGAGCGCAGTGCCTGGCGCACGCTCGACACCAGCATGTCGACGTAGTTCTGCAACACCGCCAGGTACAGCTCGAGTTTGCTGGTGAAGTGCTGATAGAGCACCGGCTTGCTCACCCCGGCGCACTGGGAGATCTCGTCCATGCCCGCCGCGTGGTAGCCGCGGAGCACGAAAACCTCACTGGCCGCGTGGAGTAGCTGCTGTCGCCGTTCATCCCGGGGCAGCCTGGTACCGCGTTTAGCAGGTGCCATGGCCTCGGACGATGATCTACGGGACGGCATCCGGTCCACGAGGTCGGTCATTTCGGCTCTCCCAGTCGAAGCCCCGGCTGAAGGGGTAGTACACCGGGTATCCCCTGAACGATACCCGGTCGTGGGTCACACGCGGAGGGGGGTTGGGCAACAACCGCTACAGCATGAGATATCGCACAGCGAACCCGTGTTGCCTCTCGTAGCGAGTCTTTCGCACTCGCGGCAATGCCGACTTGCCCACTGTGAGAGTCTGTTAGCCGTGACCGACCGAACGGAAACTCCGTCCGGAGGCGGGCGTGACGCGCACCGCCCCGGCTCCGTCGCGTCCGGTTCCGTCACATCGGAACCTCCACCGCGGCGCGATCGCGACGGTGTAGAGATCTACGATCCGCTCGGCCTGTACCCGGCCGGAGCGCAAGACCAGACGGATCGATCCCATCAGCCGCTGCGTGCGCGCTGGGATCCGACCGCACCCGAGGAAGGCAAGGACCGCGCCCACCGTCCGGGCCGGGTGGTGAAGAAGCAGAGCCGGTTGGGCCGGTTCGTCTCCACCTACGGCTGGCGGGCCTACGCGCTGCCGGTGCTGGCCGTGGTCACCGTGCTGGTGGTCGTCGACGCGGTGCGCGGCGGCCCGGACGCGGCGGGCAACGGCAATCCGGGATTCGGCGCGCTGAGTCCCCGGGCGGACTCGGCGGGCATCATCGGCGCACCGCCGGGCGACGGTCAGTTCCCGACCGACCTGCCCACCGGCGCGCTACCCCAGGGTGGTGCGTTCACCGACGCGGGCGCGGGCACCTGGCGGGTAGTGCCGGGCACCGCCGAAGTCGGCGCCGACGCCGCGAACGTCTTCACCTACAGCGTGGAGATCGAGGACGGCATCGACACCTCCGGCATCGGCGGCGACACGGCGGTCGCGACGATGGTCGACTCCACCCTCGCCAATCCGAAGAGCTGGTCGCACGACAAGCAGTTCGGGTTCCGCCGGATCGACCAGGGCCGTCCCGATTTCCGGATCTCGCTGACTTCGCGCCAGACCACCCGCAAATCCTGTGGCTTCGATATCCCGATCGATTCCTCCTGCTACAACGCCGACTCCGGCCGGGTGCTGCTGTCGGAGGTGCGCTGGGTGCGCGGAGCGCTCGCCTTCGAGGGCGATATCGGCTCCTACCGGCAGTACCAGATCAACCATGAGGTGGGTCACGCCATCGGCTATCACCAGCATCAGCCGTGTGAGACCGACGGCGGGCTGGCGCCGATCATGATGCAGCAGACCTTCGGCACCAAGAACAACGACATCGCGGCGCTGGACCCGTTCGGGGTGGTGCCGATGGACGGCAAACGCTGCCGGTTCAATCCCTGGCCATATCCGCGGGGCTGACCCCCGTGTCTCAGTGGCACGGCCGTACGGGACGATAGGGCGGGAAGAACGGCCCGGCTTCCGGCGTTGCACACGCTGAGCTACGAGGCCCACCGATTCGAGGAGAGTCCGGACCATGTCCTTGGGTAGTACAGCAAAGTCCTTGCCGCCGTTGGTCGAGCCGGCCGCGGAGCTGACCCGGGACGAGGTCGCCCGCTACAGCCGCCACCTGATCATCCCGGATCTCGGGATGGACGGGCAGAAACGGCTGAAGAACGCCAAGGTGCTGGTCATCGGCGCCGGCGGCCTGGGTTCGCCCGCGCTGCTGTACCTGGCCGCGGCCGGTGTCGGCACGCTCGGCATCGTCGAGTTCGATGAGGTGGACGCCTCCAACCTGCAGCGTCAGATCATCCACGGGGAATCCGATATCGGCCGCTCCAAGGCCGACAGCGCGCGCGATTCGATCCTGGAGATCAACTCCGGCATCACCGTCAACCTGCACAAGATCCGGCTGGGGCCGGAGAACGCGATCGAGCTGTTCGCCCAGTACGACCTGATCGTCGACGGCACCGACAACTTCGCCACCCGCTACCTGGTCAACGATGCCGCGGTGCTGGCGCACAAGCCGTACGTGTGGGGTTCGATCTACCGCTTCGAGGGCCAGGTGTCGGTCTTCTGGGAAGACGCCCCGGACAACCGCGGCCTGAACTACCGCGATCTCTACCCTGAGGCGCCGCCGCCGGGCATGGTCCCGTCCTGCGCCGAGGGCGGCGTGCTGGGTGTGCTGTGCGCGTCCATCGGTTCGATCATGGTGACCGAGGCGATCAAGCTGCTCACCGGCATGGGCGACCCGCTGCTGGGCCGTCTGATGGTCTACGACGCACTCGACATGAGCTACCGCACCATCAAGCTGCGCCGCGATCCGGAACGTCAGCCGATCACCGAGCTGATCGACTACGACGCTTTCTGCGGCGTGGTGTCGGAGGAGGGGCAGGCCGCCGCGGCCGATTCCACCATCACCGCGCGTGAGCTGAAGGAACTGCTCGACGCGGGCAAGGAGATCGAGCTGATCGACGTCCGCGAACCCGTCGAGTGGGACATCGTGCACATCGACGGCGCGAAGTTGATCCCCAAGGACCGCATCCTCTCCGGGGAGGCGCTGTCGGAATTGCCGCAGAACCGCCCGATCGTGCTGCACTGCAAGACCGGTATCCGTTCCGCGGAAGCGCTGGCCGCGCTCAAGCAGGCGGGCTTCGCCGACGCCTCCCATGTGCAGGGCGGAATCCTGGCCTGGGCCAAGCAGATCGATACTTCCCTGCCGGTTTACTAGTGGGTTTGGGCGCGCCATCGGCGCGTCCTACCAAACTCGGCGGTACCGTACGGCCGTGACTTCTGTGGAACCTCCCGAGCACGTGCGCGCCACGTTCGGTCTGCGCGAAGTGACGCCGGTTGCCTTGGGAGACTGGGACGGTGGCTGGCGCTGCGGTGACGTGGTGCTCAGCCCGGTCGCCGATCATGCCCGCGCGGCGTGGTCGGCGAAGATCCGGGAGACGCTCAAGGTCGACGGGCTGCGGATTGCCCGCCCGGTGCGCGCCACCGACGGCCGCTACGTCGTGTCCGGCTGGCGCGCCGACACCTACCTCGAGGGCACCCCCGAACCCCGTCACGATGAAGTGGTTTCGGTGTCCCTGCGCCTGCACCAGGCCACCGCGAAACTCGAACGCCCCCGCTTCCTGGTCCAGCCGCCCGTCGCCCCGTGGGTCGACGTGGACGTCTTCGTCGCCGCCGACCGTGCCGCCTGGGAGCCGGTTCCGCTGCGCAGCCTGCGCGCCGGCGGCACCCTCCCCACCACCACTCCCGACGGCCAGCGCAGTATCGAACTGATCGGCCAGCTGGCCACCCTGCGCAAACCCGTCCAGGCCGCCCCGCAACTCGTGCACGGCGACCTGTTCGGCACTGTCCTGTTCGCCGGTGTCTTCACCCCCGGCCTTTCCGACATCACCCCCTATTGGCGCCCGCCCGCCTGGGCCGCCGGCGTCATCGTCATCGACGCCCTCGCCTGGGGCGGCGCCGACGACGGTCTGCTGGACCGTTGGCGCGCGCTCCCCGAATGGCCCCAAATGCTTTTGCGCGCAGTGATGTTCCGCCTCGCCGTGCACGCCCTCCATCCCCGCTCCACCCCGGAAGCCTTCCCGGGCTTGGCCCGCACCGCGGATATGGTCCGGCTGATGCTGTAGGGCAGGGTTGCCCGACACAGTCGAGTGCCGCACCGAGACCTGTTGTCCCGGTGCGGCATTCGGTCTGTTACGGCGGCTACACGTTGGCGTAGGCCAGGGAGGGGACTCGGCCGATGGCGAACGAGGACCGCAGGTAGAAGAACCAGGTGACGCCGGCCATCACGAGGAAGGCGACGGCGTAGGCCCAGAAGGCCGGGTTCATGCTGCCGAAGTTGATGTTGGACAAGCGAAGTGCCTGCTGGAGCAGGTAGCCGCCGGAGGCGCCGATCGCCCCGATGACGCCGATCGCGGCGCCCGCTTGGCGTTTGGCGGAGGCGAGGGCATCGGTGATTTCCATACCGTGTTCGGAGGCGTGCTTCTTGGCGACGGCGGAGAAGATGGACGGGATCATCCGGTAGGTGGAGCCGTTGCCGATTCCGGTGAGCACGAACAACATCAGGAATGCCGCCAGGTAGAGCGGGAAGCTCTTCAGCTCGAGCGCCGCCATGATCAGCGCGACGGCCACCGACATGCCGCCGAAGACGAAGACGGTGATCTTCGCGCCGCCGACTTTGTCGGAGACCCAGCCGCCGAACGGCCGGCTGAACGAGCCGACGAACGCGCCGAGGAAGGCGAGATTGCCGAGGGTGGTGATCCAGCCGATCTGGGCCAGGTGCGGGAAGTTGGCCTTGATCAGGGTCGGGAAGGCGAAGGAGAAGCCGATGAACGAGCCGAAAGTGCCGATGTAGAGGAACGACATCACCCAGGTGTGCCGGTTGGTCAGCGCCAGTTTGTAGGACTTGCCGTCGGACTTGGCGGTGGCGATGGAGTCCATGTAGCGCAGCGCGCCGAAGGTGGCGATCAGGATGAACGGCACCCAGACCAGCACCGAGAGCGTGATGCCGAACCGGTAACCGGCCGGATCCTTGGCCAGCAGATGCGTGCCCAGGGTGATCAGCAGCGGCAGCACCAGTTGGGTCTGTGCCACGCCGAGATTGCCGCCCGCGGCGTTGATGCCCAGGGCCGCACCCTTTTTCCCTTCCGGGAAGAAGAACGAGATGTTGGCCATCGACGAGGAGAAGTTGCCGCCACCGAAACCGGCCAGCGCCGCCAGCACCATGAACACCCACATGGGTGTGCCCGGCTGGTTCACGAAGTAGGCCAGACCCAGGGTCGGAATGAGCAGCATCGCCGCGCTGAACGCGGTGAAGGCGCGTCCGCCGAATTTGGGAATGGCGAAGGTGTAGGGAATGCGCAGGGCCGCGCCGACCAGGGTCGGGGTGGAGGTCAGCAGCAGCGCGTTGCTCACCGCGACCGGATCGCCTTTGCCGAGCCCGGCCAGGAAATCGAAGCCGGCCAGGCCCATGCTGGTCACGACGGTGCCCCAGATGACCCAGACCGAGAAGCCCAGATTCTCGGCGAATACCGAGAAGAGCAGATTTTTGCGGGCGGTCTTGTTGCCGCCGGATTCCCAGAATTTCGTATTGTCGGGGTCCCAGTGTTCGAGCCAGCGTCCGCGCTTCTGGTGCTCGAATCCGGGGGTTTCCGACTGCTGGCCGGTGGCAGCAACTGTGGCAGTCATCGGCTTCCTCTCGATCGCCTCGCTGGTGGGTCGAGTCAAAAGGTAGAAGCCGGTTGTTGCGTCCCCATGGCCTTCGGTGACGTTCCCGGCAAATCCGACTCACATGGGGGAAACGGCGTCGGTGACCAGTTGGTTACTTACGGTTCTGAATACGGGACCAGTCGGAATTTCAGCGGTCGGGATATTCCGCGATCAGCGCGGCGAGGAAACAGCGTGCGGCTTGCGCCGCGGCGTCCGGGTTGCCATCGATCACGGCCTGCACCAGTTCGATGTGCTCGGCGTCATAGGAGTCGTCGGATTTCGAGGTCCGCGCCCGGATCACCTGCTCGATGATCGGCAACAGCGAATCGTAGAACTCGACGTACACCGCGTTGTGGCTGGCGACCACGATCGCGCGGTGCAGTTCCACGTCGGCGGCGATGGCCGCGTGGTTGCCCTCGTCCCACTTGTTCTCGTTGCGTTCGGCGAGCAGGCGGCGCAGCGTCGCGATGTCGGTGTCGTCGCGCCGGCGCGCGGCCAGCGCGGCCGCGTTGGTGTCCAGCGCCAGACGCAGTTCGAGCACATCGCGCTCTTCCGCGTCGGCGAAGTACTTGCCGAGCGTCCCACCGACCTCCGAGGCGGCCACCACATAGGTGCCCGAGCCTTGGCGTCGCTCGAGCATGCCGGCGTGCACGAGCGCCTGGACGGCTTCGCGCACGGTATTTCGACCCGTTCCGGTGAGCTCGGTGAGCTCCGGTTCGGTGGGGATCCGAGAGCCGATAGGCCAACGCCCCGAACGGATTTCGGCACGCAGCTGCTCTGTTACCTGGGCAATGAGGCTGGTGCGCCGGACTGGTTGCACCGAAATAGAGTACCGCGCATCACAAACTGTTGCCTCCTATCATCGGGTCATCCTATGATTTCGGGGTGACAGCAACTCTCTCGGAAACCACAGTGCCCGCGGAAACCGCGACCCCTCGACCCGGCAGCGACCGGGTCGAGCAGCGTCCGGGGTGGCCTGCCGACGGAGTCGAAAAAACGCGCCGTGGACTGATCGAGGGACGGCTGCTGGTCCTGCTGGCGATCGTCATGTCCGCGCTCACGCTGCGCGTCGCGGTCACCGCGTTCAGCCCGCTCGCCGAGCGGATCGGCGATGATATCGGTTATTCGACCGCCGTCATCGGCGTCTTCGGCATGGTCCCGGCGGCCATGTTCGCGCTGTCCGGCCTGATCACGCCGATCATGGTGCGCAGATTCGGACTCGAACGCACCGCGATGCTCGCCATGCTGACGGCGGGCGCCGGCATGCTGATCCGGGCTGTCGTCCCGAACACCGGCGAACTCCTGGCATTCTCCGCGCTCGCCCTGGCCGGTATGGGTATCGGCAACGTCGTGATCCCCCCGCTGGTCAAGCGCTACTTCTCCGATCGGCTCGCGATCGTCAGCTCGCTGTACATCACTATGGTGCAGCTCGGCACGGTGATCCCGGCGCTGATCGCGGTACCGGTGGCCAACGCGTCCGGCTGGCGGATCTCGATCGGCCTGTGGGCCGCGATCGGGTTCGCGGCGGCGCTGCCCTGGATCTGGGTGCTGCGCGCCCGGCGTGGCCACGATCTGGCCGACACCACCGCGCTGCCCTCGGAGCAGGAGCCCAAGGGCCAGGTCTGGCGTTCGCCGCTGGCCTGGGGCATGGCCGGAATGTTCGGTATGACCTCACTGATCACCTACGCCATGTTCGCCTGGCTGCCGCGCATCCTGGAGGACGCGGGCGCCAGCGACGCCTTCGGCGGCACCATGGTCGGGCTGTTCGCGCTGGTCGGCCTGTCGGCGGCGTTCACCGCACCGACGCTGGTGGCCAAGGTGCGCAACCCCTTCCCGTTCGTGCTCGCCTTCGCCGCGTGCTTCTTCATCTCGTTCGCCGGACTGCTGATCGCGCCGATGAGCGTGCCGCTGCTGTGGGTGGTGCTGCTGGGCCTGGGCCCGAGCACCTTCCCGATGTGCTTGACGCTGATCAATATGCGGACGCGCAGTTCGCAGGGTTCGGCCGCGCTGTCCGGGTTCGCCCAGGGCGTCGGTTACGCCGTGGCCTGCGCTGGTCCGCTGCTGTTCGGCATGCTGCACACCGCCACCGGCGGCTGGGCCGCCCCGTTCGGGATGCTGGTGGTCGCGGTGCTGGTGCTGCTGGCCGGTGCGTGGCGGGCCTGCAAGCCGCAGATGCTCGAAGACACCTGGAACTGAATCGCTACGAGTTGCGCGCCGGTGGGTGTGACCGCATGATGGTGCGCGTCACACCTCACCGGCTTTCGCATTCGATTTCGGGTCTTATTCACCCGCGGAAACCCTTGTGTCACATGCCCGAAACATTCCGGCGAAACTCACCCCGCTGACCGGAGATACGTGAGCAACCGTTGATATAGCGGCAATTCAGGGCGACATTCCGGCAATACCCGTTTCCTACCGTTGTGCCTAACCGAATCTTTCGGGTTGAACACAGTGGGAGGCCCTTGTTGAGCACGCTGACGCGTAACCGCAACATCGAGCACTGGGATGCCGAGGATGTCGCCGCCTGGGAAGCCGGCGGCAAGAACATTGCGAAGCGCAATCTGATCTGGTCCGTGATCGCCGAGCACGTCGGGTTCTCCGTCTGGTCCATCTGGTCGGTCATGGTGCTGTTCATGCCCACCGACAAGTACGGCATCGACGCGGCCGGGAAGTTCTTCCTGATGGCGGTGCCGACGCTGACCGGCGCGGTCCTGCGCATCCCCTACACCGTGGCCACGGCGAAGTTCGGCGGTCGCAACTGGACCGTCTTCTCCGCGCTGCTGTTGCTCATCCCGACGCTGCTCACGCTGTACTTCATCAATCAGCCGGGCACCTCGTACACCACCTTCCTGATCGTGGCGGCGTTCGCCGGTTTCGGTGGCGGCAATTTCGCCTCCTCGATGACCAATATCAACGCCTTCTACCCGCAGCGCCTCAAGGGCTGGGCCCTCGGCTTGAACGCGGGCGGCGGCAATATCGGCGTGCCGGTGATCCAGCTGATCGGCCTGCTGGTGATCGCCACCCTGGGCAACGACTACGCCTCGCTGATCTGCGCGATCTACCTGGTCGCCGTGGCGGTCGCCGGTCTGGGCGCGGCGCTGTACATGGACAATCTCACCAACCAGAAGGCCGACCTGTCCTACATGGTCTCGGCGCTGAAGGTGCCGCAGTCCTGGGCGATCGCGTTCCTCTACATCGGCACCTTCGGTTCGTTCATCGGCTACAGCTTCGCCTTCGGGCAGGTGCTGCAGATCAGTTTCAAGGCCGGTGGCGACACCGCCGCGCAGGCCGCGCTGCACGCCGCGCAGATCGCGTTCATCGGTCCGCTGCTGGGTTCGCTGGCCCGCCCGTACGGCGGTAAGTGGGCCGACCGGGTCGGCGGCAGCAAAGTCACCCTCTATGTCTTCGGCGCGATGATGGCGGCGGCGGTCCTGGTGGTCGCGGCGAGCACGGTCGGCGACAGCAACGGCGGCGTGCCCAGCGGCGGCGTAATGGCCGCGCTGGTAACGGGTTTCATCGCGCTGTTCATCCTCTCGGGTATCGGCAACGGTGCGGTCACCAAGATCATCCCGTCCGTCTTCGACGCCAAGTCCCGCAGCTTGGATCTGCCCGAGTCGGCTCGAGCCGCCTGGTCGCAGAACTGCTCGGGCGCGCTCATCGGTTTCGTCGGCGCCATCGGCGCGCTCGGCGGCGTCGGCATCAACCTGGTGCTGCGCTCCTCCTACGCCTCGACCAGCTCCGCGACCACCGCCTTCTGGGTCTTCATGGCCTTCTACGTGGCCTGCGCCGCGGTCGTCTACCTGGTCTTCCTGCGGCGGCCCACCGCCACCGACTCCGACATCGTCGCCGAGGCCGAAGCCCTGGTCCTCGAAGCCGAAAGCACCTCGTCCAGCTCGTCGGCCCGCGCCTGACACCCGATCCCATCCCCGGAGGACACCTCATGAACAACGAATCCCGCAAGACCGCGGTGGTCGTCGGCCATGGCATGGTCGGGCACCGTTTCGTCGAAGCCCTGCGTGCCCGCGACGAGGCCGGCCAGTGGCAGGTCGTCGTGCTCAGCGAGGAAGCCCAGCCCGCCTACGACCGGGTCGGACTGTCGTCCTATGTCGGGGCATGGGATCCGAAAGAGCTTGCCCTGCAAGGCAACACCTATGACGGGGACGACCTGGTCGACCTCCGCCTGGGCGTGAAGGCCGACGCCATCGACCGGGACGCCCGCAAGGTCACCACCTCCACCGGTGACGTGATCGGTTACGACGCGGTGGTTCTCGCGACCGGTTCGTACGCGTTCGTGCCGCCCGTGCCGGGCCACGACTCCGAGGGCTGCTACGTGTACCGCACCCTGGAGGACCTGGACGGCATCCGCGCCGCGGCCGAGGCCGCCGGGCCGGGCGCGGTCGGCATCGTGGTCGGTGGTGGTCTGCTCGGCCTGGAAGCCGCCAACGCGCTGCGCATGCTCGGCATGACCCCGCACGTGGTCGAGTTCGCGCCGCGGCTGATGCCGGTGCAGGTCGACGAGGGTGGCGGCGCCATCCTGGAGAAGCTGGTCACCGATTTGGGCCTGCACGTGCACACCGGCGTCGGCACCTCGGCGATCGCGGTCGTGGACGATGCCCCGGTCGCGGAACGGCTGGAGGTGACCCTCTCCAACGAGACCGCGGTGCGGGCCGCGGTGGTGGTATTCGCCGCCGGTATCCGTCCGCGGGACGAGATCGCGAAGACCGCCGGGCTCGAAGTCGGTCCGCGCGGCGGTGTCATCACCGATCTGGGGTTGCGGACCTCCGACCCCAACATCTACGCCGTCGGCGAGGTCGCCGCGATCGAGGGCGTCTGCTACGGCCTGGTCGCGCCCGGCTACACCACCGCCGAGATCGTGGCGGACCGATTGCTCGGTGGCGCAGGCGAATTCCCGGGCGCGGACCTGTCGACCAAGCTGAAGTTGCTCGGCGTCGACGTGGCCAGTTTCGGTGACGCCTTCGGCGCCACCGAGGGCGCGCTGTCGGTCGTGCTGCACGACGCCGCCAAGGGCACCTACGCGAAACTCGTTGTCTCCGACGACGCCAAGACCCTGCTGGGCGGCATCCTGGTCGGCGACGCGTCGGCGTACGCGGCGCTGCGGCCGCTGGTCGGTTCACCGCTGCCGGCCGATCCGGCGGCGCTGATCTCCCCGGCGGGTGCGGAACTCGGCGCGGACGCGCTGCCCGACGATGCCCAGATCTGCTCCTGCAACAACGTTTCCAAGGGTTCGATCTGTGGCGCGATCGCCGAGGGCGCCTGCGACGTGCCGGCCATCAAGAGCTGCACCAACGCCGGAACCTCCTGCGGCGGTTGCGTTCCCATGCTCAAGAAGCTGCTGGAGCAGTCCGGTGTCGAGGTCTCCAAGTCGCTGTGCGAGCACTTCTCCCAGTCGCGCGCCGAGCTGTTCCACATCGTGCAGTCGACCGGCATCCGCAAGTTCTCCGAGCTGATCGCCAAGCACGGCAAGGGATCCGGCTGCGATATCTGCAAGCCCACCGTCGCCTCCATCCTGGCCTCGACCTCGAGCGAACACATCCTCGACGGCGAGCAGGCGGCGCTGCAGGACACCAACGACCACTTCCTGGCCAACCTGCAGAAGAACGGCACCTACTCGGTGGTGCCGCGGATGCCCGGCGGCGAGGTCACCGCCGAGCAGCTCATCACCATCGGTGAGGTGGCCAAGGAATTCGGCCTGTATGTGAAGGTCACCGGCGGTCAGCGCATCGACCTGTTCGGCGCGCGGGTGGAGCAGTTGCCGCTGATCTGGAAGCGGCTGGTCGAAGCGGGCATGGAATCCGGTCACGCCTACGGCAAGTCGCTGCGCACGGTGAAGTCCTGCGTCGGGTCCACCTGGTGCCGCTATGGTCAGCAGGACTCGGTCGGCATGGCCGTGCTGCTCGAAAAGCGTTACCGCGGTTTGCGTTCCCCGCACAAGCTGAAGCTG
The DNA here is from genome assembly GCF_017875645.1 of Nocardia goodfellowii. Taxonomy (NCBI): domain Bacteria; kingdom Bacillati; phylum Actinomycetota; class Actinomycetes; order Mycobacteriales; family Nocardiaceae; genus Nocardia; species Nocardia goodfellowii. The sequence continues at coordinate 2,693,787 of NZ_JAGGMR010000001.1, forward strand.
GCGGTGTCGGGTTGCGCCCGCGAGTGCGCGGAAGCGCGGGGCAAGGACGTCGGCGTCATCGCCACCGAGAACGGCTGGAACCTCTATGTCGGCGGCAACGGCGGCCTCACCCCGAAGCACGCGGTGCTGCTGGCCGGTGAGCTGGACGACGAGACGCTGATCCGCTACATCGACCGCTACCTGATGTTCTACATCCGGACTGCTGATCGTTTGCAGCGCACCGCGCCCTGGCAGGAAGCGCTCGAGGGCGGCATGGATTACCTCAAGCAGGTCATCTGCGAGGACAGCCTCGGCATCGCCGCGGATCTGGAGGCCGCGATGGCCCAGCACGTCGACGGCTACCGGGACGAGTGGGCCGCGGTGCTCGACGACGAGGAGAAGCTGTCGCGCTTCGTGTCCTTCGTCAACGCCCCCGCGGAGGCCGATCCGACGATTTCGTTCGACGACAGCGGCGAGCGGAAGGTGCCGGTGCTGTTGGGTACGCCACAAATCCCAGTAGCTACGCCCGGGAAATGACGGCTTAACCCCATAGAAACAGGACGCCGGTACCAATGGGTAAGGCGTTTGGAGGATGACACCGATGACCGTGATCGATAACCCTGGCATTGCACCAGCTACTACGATCGAGTGGACGCAGGCGTGCCGTCTCGACTACCTGATCCCCGGCCGCGGCGTGGCGGTGTTGCTCAGAGGTGGCCAACAGGCCGCGCTGTTCCTGCATACCGACGGCACTCTGTACGCCGTAGGCAATATTGATCCGTTCGGTCGGGCCGCGGTCATGTCCCGTGGCCTCGTCGGCGACCGCGGTGGTGTGCCCGTGGTGGCCTCGCCCCTGCTGAAGCAGGCATTCTCGCTGCTCGACGGCCGCTGCCTGGACGACGAAACCGCCGCGTTGCCGGTCTACGCCGTGCGCGTGGACGACGGCATCGTGTCGGTGTCGAATACCGTGCTCGATCCCGAAGATGCGGCGGAGACACCATGACCGCGGCCGACCAGGGTGCTTGCCTGGCCGGGTTCACCATCGGCATCACCGCGGCGCGCCGCGCCGAGGAATTCGGCACGCTGCTGACCCGTCGCGGCGCGAATATCGTTTCCGCCCCGGCCATTCGGATCATTCCGCTGGCCGACGACACCGAGTTGGAGCGGGTCACCCGCAAGCTCGTCCAAGAGCCGCCGCAGATCGCCGTGGCCACCACCGGTATCGGGTTCCGCGGCTGGATGGAAGCCGCCGAGGGCTGGGGCCTGGCCGAAGAGCTGCGCACCACTCTGGCGTCCACCCGGATGCTGGCGCGCGGTCCGAAGGCCAAGGGCGCCATTCGCGCGGCCGAACTGCGCGAGGAATGGTCACCGGCCTCGGAGTCCTCGGCCGAGGTGCTCGACCATCTGCTCGCCGAAGGCGTGGAGGGCGTGCGCATCGCCGTCCAACTGCACGGCGCGACCACCGAATGGGAACCGGTCCCGGATTTCTGTGAGGTATTGCGCTGTGCCGGTGCGGATGTCGTGCCGGTGCCGGTCTATCGCTGGACGCCGCCGCAGGATCAGGGTCCGATGGACCAGATGATCGAGTCGATCGTCACCGCGAACCTGGATTGTGTGACCTTCACCAGCGCGCCCGCCGTCGCGTCACTTCTCATGCGCGCCAAGGAAACCGGTTTGCTGGAGGGTGTGCTGCACGCCCTGCGCGGCCGGGTGCTGCCCGCCTGCGTCGGTCCGATCACCGCGGCCCCGCTGGAAGAACTCGGCGTGCCGACCTCGATGCCCGCCCGCGCCCGCCTGGGTGCGCTCGCGCGGCACGTCGCCGAGGAACTTCCGCGCCGCGCCAACCGGATTCAGGCCGCCGGGCATCACATCAGCGTGCGCGGTGCGTGCGTCGTCGTCGACGGGACCGTGCGCCAGCTGGCCCCCGCGCCGATGGCGTTGATGCGCTCGCTCGCGCGGCAGCCCGGTCGCGTGGTTTCCCGCGAGGATCTGCTGGCGGCCCTGCCGGGCGGCGGTGACGACACCCACGCCGTGGAAACCGCTATCGCCCGGCTCCGCGCGGGTCTCGGTACACCGAAAGCCATTCAGACAGTGGTGAAGCGGGGCTACCGTCTCGCGTTGGACGCCGCTGAATGCGCCGACGACAATGTCCGCCCGGTCACCCCGCCCGCCCGCCCGCACGGCATCGCCACTCCGGCGCGTGCGCCGGGGTACGCCCAGACGATGGGCAGCTGGTGATGGGGCAGCACCGCGAACGGCCGAGAGGTCGTGTCGGCACGACGAAACTGAGCGAGGTGGAACTATGAGCGCTCCCGCGCTGGTGCTCGTCGCCCACGGCACCCGTAGCGCGCGCGGCGTCGAGATGATCGCCGCGCTCGCCGAGGCGGTTGCCGCCGAATTACACGTTCCGGCAAGGGGTTCGGCGGAACTGGGTTCGGCCACGACATTGTCCCGGGACTTCGGCGCCGCGGTTTCGGGGCGTGGCGCCGGCGCCGCTCATCGTTGCGGCGATGCCGAGGCGGTCGCTCCGGTTCGTGATTGTTGCACCATCGTTCGCGAGCCGGAGTCCCCCGCGGTACGCACCGCGTTCGTGGACGTGCTCGGTCCGTCGCCGTCGGAGGTCCTGCGTGACCTGCACACCGGCGCGGAAGGTGTTCCCGCCGTGGTGGTTCCGGCTTTCCTGGCCTCGGGCTACCACGTCTACCAGGATGTCCCGCGCGAGGTCGCCGAGAGTGCGCACCCCTCGACGGTCGTCACCCCCGCCATGGGCCCGGATCCGGCCCTGGCCCGGATCATGGCCCTCCGGCTGCGCGCGGCGGGCTGGCGTCCCGGCGACGCGGTCGTCTTCGCCGCCGCGGGTTCCTCGGATGCCCGCGCCCGCCACGACGTCCGCCGGGCCGCGGCCATGCTCACCGATCACCTCGCGACGCCGGTCCGCATCGCCTATGTCGCCACGGGATCCCCGCGCGTTCCGGAAGTCGTTGCCGACCTTCGGGATTCGGGTGCCGAGCGGGTCTTCATCGCGTCCTACCTGCTGGCGCAGGGCCTGTTCCAGCAGCGTCTGCACGACGCCGGCGCGGACGGTGTCGCCGAACCGATCGGCGTCCACCCGGCCGTGGTCCGGTTGATCGCCGACCGCTACCGCAGCGCCGTACGGGACCTGGCCCACGTCCATTCACCCTCCTGAACTTTGTCGGTGCCCTGGTCCACACTGTGACCTATGGCATACGACGACGAGCTGGCCGAGCGGATTCGTGAACTGATCACACCCGGTCCACATCTGGTCGAGAAGAAGATGTTCGGCGGCCTGGCCTTCATGGTGGACGGCAATATGGCCGTCGCCGCCAGCGGCCAGGGCGGTCTCTTGGTCCGCGTCGACCCCAAGGAAGTAGATGCGCTGCTCGCGGCCGATTACGTCGACATCATGGTGATGGGCGGCCGCGAAGCCCACGGGTGGCTGCGTGTCACCCCCGAGGCACTGGACGACGACTCGATCCTCGCCGAATGGGTGGACCGCGGCGTCACCTACGCCAAGTCCCTGCCGCCGAAGAAGAACTAGCGGCGGACGCGTCCGGCCCAAAGTTTTTTCGAAAAGTGCGGGAGATGTGTAGAAGGCGGGGAAGCGGCTCCGACCTATGGATGACAGCAGGTCAACCACACATCAGGAGCGCATCATGGCCGTCACCACTTTTTTCTGGTTCGAATCCGGCGCCGAGCAGGCGGGGCAGCGGTACGTCGAGATCGTCCCGAACTCGCGGGTGCTGAACATCGCCCGGCAGGCCGATGGTTCGGCGTTCGTCGTCGATCTCGAGCTGGACGGACAGCGGGTCACGTTGATGAACGGCGGACCGGGTCATCCGCTGACGGACGCGGCGTCGATTCAGCTGATCGTGGATACCCAGGACGAGGTCGACCGTTTGTGGGACGCGCTCACCGAGGACGGGGAGCCGGGTCCGTGTGGCTGGCTGACCGATCGCTTCGGGCTGAGCTGGCAGGTCGCGCCCTCGGCTTTGCCGCAGCTGATGCTGGACGGTAATCCAGCGCAGACCGCTGCGGTCGGGGCCGCGTTGCGAACCATGTCGAAGATCGATGTCAAGGCTTTGCGGGACGCCTACGCCCAGGCCTGAACACGGATCCGCCCACACCCGATCAAGGGTGTGGGCGGACCGGTGTCAGGAGCGCCAGCTTTCCGGGGTGACCGGGGCTTCCCAGGCGCCGGCGTAGCGCTTGGTGTCGGGGGCGTTGGATTCCTTGGCGCGGTAGACGATGTAGGGGCGGGTGAGGTAGCCGATGGGGGCACTGAACATGTGCACCAGGCGGGTATAGGGCCACATGCCGATCAGGGCGAGGACGACGAGACCGTGGGCCTGGAAGGTCCACGGCGTGCCGACCATCAGCTCCGGCTGTGGGTTGAGGCTGAAAAGGCTACGGAACCAGGGGGATACGGTCTCCCGGTAGTTGTAGGTGCCCCACAGCAGGTTGCTGCCCCAGGTATTGAGCAGGCCGGTGACCAGGGCGGCGGTCAGCAGGGCGTACATCAGCTTGTCGTTGCCGGTGGTGGCCTTGCGCACCGCGGTCACCGTCCACCGCCGGTACAGCAGGATGCCGACGCCGGTCAGCACCATCAGTCCCGCAACGGATCCCGCGCCGACCGCGATGATGTGATAGGTGTGCTCGGAGATCCCGACGGCGGCAGTCCAGGACTCCGGAATCAGCACACCGAGCACATGCCCGCCGAACACGCCGAGCATCCCGAAGTGGAACAGCGGGCTGCCCAGGCGCAGCAGCCGGCTTTCGTAGATCTGCGAAGACCTTGTGGTCCAGCCGAATTGGTCGTTCCGGTAGCGCCAGACGTGCCCGAGGACGAACGAGGTGAAGGCCACATACGGCAGGATCAGCCATAGTTCCGTGGGCAGGTGCGGGACATAGTTCATCGTCGGCCTCCACGGGGGTGGTAGTCGGCGGAGCCGCCGGGACGGGTAGGTGCCGCGCTGTCGAACAGCGCGGGGTCCATGGCGAACGGGTCGAGGCCGACTTCTTCCTCGGGCGGCCCCTGGGCGGCGAGTTCGGCGATCTTGCGCCGGTCGGCGGTGGTCAGCGGCGGCAACGTCGCGACCACCGCACCCAGAATGCCCGCGTAGGGAGACTTGGTGTCCGACAGGGACAGTCGCAGCAGTTCGATCACCGGGAGGTGCTCGCCGAGGAGCCGTTCACCGCCGATCGGGTCGACGGTGGCGGCGAATTCCAGCAGGACCGGAAGATGGTCGGGCAGTTCGTGATCGCCCAACTCCACACCCGCGTGCTTGTAGGCGTGCTTGAACCGCAGCAGTGCCATTCCGCGTTTGCGGGTGTCGCCGTAGGCGTAGAAGGTCAGGTGCATGCTGGCACGGCGGCGCAGGTCGAAGGTCTCCACATACGACGCCGCGAGCGCCAACGGCGGGGTTGCCCGCAGATGGGCCAGCAGTTCGCTGAAGTACGGTCGCATATGCTCCGGCAGTTCCGCTGCCGCACTGGATAATTGGTCCAGCATCGCCAGCGTGTCCGCATTCGGGTAGTCCAGCAGCAGCGCCGCCATCCGCCAGACCAGCCGGCGCTCGTGTTCGGAGATCCGGATCGCCGGTTCGGGCCTGCGCCGCACTTTCAACAAGCTCATTGCGGTGCTCCGTTGATGGTGACGGACGGCGATCCCGGCGCGGCGCCATTGCCTGCCGGGATCGCCGCGCCGTCCGCGGCGGCGCCATTGCCGCCGTTGCTCGCAGCACCGTTGGTCCCGGACCCGTTGACTCCAGCACCGTTGACCGGCTCCGGTGTGGTCGCCCGCTCCTCCTGCTGTTCCGCCGCGGCCGGAATCAGCCCGCTGGTGCTCTTCCCATCCCAGTTCAGCAGGTTGATGCGATTCGACTTCTCCTCGGGCGCGGCGCCATTGGTGTCGGTGAGGTGAAACTTCTCCACCATCTGGTCGAACGCGGTCATGCCGGGTCCGCCATCGGTGTCCAGGCTGCACCCGGTCGCGAGGGCGTCGAGCTGGTGCGCCTCCGAACCGGCGCCGTTCGGAATCACGTACCGGTCTTCGTATTTCGCGATGGCGAGCAACCGGTACAGCGCTTCGATCTCCTCGGGTTGCAGCCGCACGTTCGGCGCGATCGAGGGGTCCGGTTCCTCACCGAGGTTCACCGACCGCATGAACGCGCGCATGCCGGCCAGCCGCTGCAACGCGGCGCGCACCGGACCCACATCACCGGCGGTGAACAATTCGGCCAGGTATTCCACCGGAATACGCAGTGCGTCGATGGCGCCGAACAGGTTTCGCGCGTCCTCCCCGTCGTGCCCGGTCTCCGACAGCACATCCACCACCGGCGACAGCGGCGGCACGTACCAGACCATCGGCATGGTGCGGTATTCCGGATGCAGCGGTAATGCGATCTGGTAGTCGACGATCAATTTGTAGACGGGCGAGTTCTGCGCGGCCTCGATCCATTCCGGGGAGATCCCGGCCCGCTCGGCTTCGGTGACGACGCGCGGATCATGCGGATTCAGGAATACGCCGAGCTGCGACGGATACAGATCCGCGGTTTCGGTGACCGACGCCGCTTCCTGCACTTTGTCCGCGTCGTAGAGCATGACGCCGATGTAGCGCAACCGGCCCACGCAGGTTTCCGAGCACACCGTCGGAATACCGACCTCGACCCGCGGGTAGCAGAAGGTGCATTTCTCCGCCTTGCCCGTCTTGTGGTTGAAGTAGATCTTCTTGTACGGGCAGCTGGTGACGCACTGCCGCCAGCCGCGGCACTTGTCCTGGTCCACCAGCACGATGCCGTCTTCGGCGCGTTTATAGATCGCGCCGGACGGGCAGGCGGCCGCGCACGAGGGATTGAGGCAGTGCTCGCAGATCCGCGGCAGGTAGAACATGAAGGTCTCTTCGAACTCCAGTTTCACCTTGTCCGAGAGCCGCCCGAGCAGCGGGTCCTTGCCGACCTGTTCGGGACCGGAGCCGAGATCGTCGTCCCAGTTGGCGCCCCAGGTGACCTGCGTATCCTCGCCGGTGATCAGCGATTTCGGGCGCGCCACCGGAACGGTGTCGATGGGCGGGCTGGACAGCAGGTTGTCGTAGTCGTAGCTCCACGGTTCGTAGTAGTCCGACACCGTGGGCATGTCGGGATTGGCGAAGATGTTGAGCAGCCGCTTCATTCGCGACCCCGACTTCAGGGTGAGCTTGCCGCGCTTGGTGAGCGTCCAGCCACCCTTCCACTTCTCCTGGTCCTGATACTGGCGTGGATAGCCTTGCCCGGGACGGGTTTCCACATTGTTGAACCAGACGTACTCGGTACCACCGCGATTCGTCCAAGCCTGCTTGCAGGTGACCGAACAGGTGTGACAGCCGATGCACTTGTCCAGGTTCATCACCATGGCCATTTGTGCCATAACGCGCATAACTCAGTACTCCACGTTCTGCGAGCGTCTACGAATGGTCGTCACTTCGTCGCGTTGATTTCCGGTGGGGCCGTGGTAGTTCAGTGCGAAGGACTGCTGGGCGTACCCGCCGATGAGATGGGAGGGCTTGATCATGATTCGAGTCAGCGCGTTGTGGATACCGCCGCGCTTGCCGCGGCCCACCTGCTTCTCCGAGGTACCTTCGACGCGCGGCACGTCCACGGCCCGATCCTGGGCGTGGTACATGAACACGGTGCCCTCGGGCATCCGGTGCGAGACGATGGCCCGCGCCACCACGATGCCGTTGCGGTTGATCGCCTCGATCCAATCGTTGTCGGCGACACCGATTTTCGCGGCGTCCCGGTCCGACATCCAGATCGACTGACCGCCCCGGGACAGCGTCAGCATGTGCAGGTTGTCCTGGTAGGCGGAGTGGATCGACCACTTCGAGTGCGGGGTCAGATACCGCACGGTGACACCGTTCTCGCCGACCGCGCCGACGCCGGGTTCACTGAACAGCGCGGTCATGTCCAGCGGTGGCCGGAAGATCGGCAGCTGCTCGCCGAGTTCGATCATCCAGTCGTGGTCGAGGTAGAAGTGCTGGCGTCCGGTGAGGGTGTGCCACGGCTTCAACCGCTCGGTGTTGATGGTGAACGGCGAGTATCGGCGGCCGCCGGTCTCACTGCCGGACCATTCCGGCGAGGTGATGACCGGAACCGGCCGGGCCTGCGTGTCCTTGAAGGTGATCTGTTTGCCCTCGTGCTCCGCGGCCAAGTCGGCGAGCTGGGTGCCGGTGCGTCGTTCCAGGGCCTCGAACCCCTCCACGGCCAACCGGCCGTTGGTGGTGCCGGACAGCGCCAGAATCGTCTCGGCGGCGTGGGTGTCCTTCGCCAGCGACGGGCGCCCCTGTGCCACACCGGAAACCACGGTGCCGTTCACTCCGGCGAGGTAGGCGACCTCTTTCTCGGGATAGGTGGTGACGCCCTTGGTGGTGAGGCCCATCGTTTCGACCAGCGGTCCCAGGGCGGCCATCTTCTCCGCGATGTTCGGATAGTCCCGTTCCACCACAACGAGTTTCGGCATGGTCTTGCCCGGAATCGGCTCGCACTCACCGGCTTTCCAGTCCAGCACGCGCCCACCGGCCTGCGCGAGCGCGTCGGGCGAGTCGTGCTGCAACGGCACCGCGACGATGTCTTTGCGTTTGCCCAGGTGCTTTTCGGCCATCCAGGAGAAACCGCGGGCGATCCGATGGAAGGCGTCGAAGTCCGTCTTGGCCTCCCACGGCGGCGAGATCGCCGGGGAGAAGGCGTGCACGAAGGGATGCATGTCGGTCGAGGACAGGTCGTGCTTCTCGTACCAGGTCGCGGCGGGCAGCACGATGTCGGAGAACAGGGTGGTGCTGGTCATCCGGAAGTCCAGGGACAACAGCAGATCCAGCTTTCCGGTGGCCGCTTCGTCGCGCCACACCAGCTCCTGCGGCCGGACGCCGCCGTCGTCGGTGGTCTGCACATTGGAGTCCGCGCCGAGGAGATGCTTGTGGAAGTACTCGTTGCCCTTACCGGAGGAGCCGAGCAGGTTCGCCCGCCACACGGTCAGCACGCGCGGGAAGTTCTCGGGTGCGTCGGGATCTTCGCAGGCGAACCGTAATTCGTCGGACTTCAACCCCTCGACGACATGATCGGCGGCCGACTTGCCCGCCGCCTCGGCTTCGTCGGCCAGATCGAGCGGATTGCGATTGAAGGTGGGATAGCTCGGCATCCACCCCAGGCGGCTGGCCAGTGCGATGTTGTCGGCCGCGGTGCGACCGGCGAACGCGCCCTTGCCCAGCGGCGAGGCGAACGACTGCGAGGTGAACGGGTCGTAGCGCCACTGGTCGTTGGTGAGGTACCAGAACACCGTGCCCTGCATCTGGCGCGGTGGGCGCTGCCAGTCCAGGCCGAAAGCCAAAGTGGCCCAGCCTGTTACCGGACGGCACTTCTCCTGTCCGACGTAATGCGCCCAGCCGCCGCCGTTCACGCCCTGGCAGCCGGTCAGCAGGGTGAGGGTGAAGAACGCCCGGTAGATCTGATCGGAGTGGAACCAGTGGTTGGTACCGGCGCCCATCAGAATCATCGATCGGCCGCCGGAACGGTCGGCGTTGTCGGCGAATTCGCGCGCGATCCGGATCACCTGCTGGGGCGGCACACCGGTGATCGTTTCCTGCCAGGCCGGGGTGTAGGGCTGGGAGGCATCGTCGTAGCCGGTCGCCCAGTCACCGGGCAGCCCGTCGCGGGCCACGCCGTATTGCGCGAGCAGCAGATCGAATACGGTGGTCACGCGTCTGCCCGCCACCATGCGGGTGGGCACGCCGCGCACCACCACGCCGGCGGTGTCGGTGTCGAACCGCGGCATCCGCACCGCGACCGCCTCCGCGCCCTCGGCGCCGTAGAGCGTCAGCAGTGGATCGACACCTTCGAGGTCGAGGTTCCACTTGCCCGCGTCCTCGGCCGTGAACCGATGCCCCAGTGAACCATTCGGCACCACCGGTTGCCCGGCGTCGTCGAGCAGCACCGGTTTGTGCGCGGCGGTTTCGTCGTCGGCGCCCAAATCCGCCGCGGTGAGGAACTTTCCGGCCAGCGCGCCGTCGTGGTGATATTCGCCCGCACCGTCCCAGCCCGCCGGGTCGTCCAGGCACACCAGGTACGGCAGGTCGGTGAACTTCTTGATGTACTCCAGGAACCGGGGCACCTGCTTCTCGATGAAGAATTCCCGCAGGATCACGTGCCCCATCGACATGGCCAGGGCAGCGTCGGTTCCCGGCCGGGCCGCGACCCACTCGTCGGCGAACTTGGTGTTGTCGGCGTAGTCGGGTGAGACCACCACGACCTTCTGGCCGCGGTAGCGGGCCTCGGTCATGTAGTGCGCGTCCGGGGTCCGGGTCACCGGCACATTCGAGCCCCACATGATGAGGTAACCGGCGTCGAACCAGTCCGCCGACTCGGGCACGTCGGTCTGGTCACCGAACACCTGGGGGGAAGCCACCGGCAGGTCGGCGTACCAGTCGTAGAACGACAGCATCGAGCCGCCGAGCAGCGAGATGAACCGCGCACCGACGGCGTGGCTGACCATCGACATCGCCGGAATGGGGGAGAAGCCCGCCACCCGGTCCGGTCCGTACTTCTTGATCGTGTGCACGTGCGCGGCGGCGGCGATCTCGGCGGCCTCCCACCACTCGGCCCGCACGAATCCGCCCTTGCCGCGGGCGGACTTGTACCGCTCGGCCTGTTCCGGATCCTCGACGACGGCTTCCCAGGCCAGTACCGGGTCCTTCAGCCGCTCTTTGGCCGCCCGGTACAGCTCCAGCAGCACCCCGCGCACATACGGGTACCGCACGCGCGCCGGGGAATACGTGTACCAGGAGAACGACGCGCCCCGTGGGCAGCCGCGCGGCTCGTACTCGGGCTTGTCCGCGCCGACCGAGGGGTAGTCGGTTTGCTGCGATTCCCAGGTGATCACGCCGTCCTTGACGTAGATCTTCCAGGAGCAGGACCCGGTGCAGTTCACGCCGTGGGTGGAACGCACCACCTTGTCGTGCGCCCAGCGGTCGCGATAGAACTCGTCGGCGCCACGCCCGCCGACCTTGTGCAGGCTGCGGTGGTCGTCGGAGATCTCGCCACTCTGGAAGTATTTCCCCAGCCGGAGCAGAGCATCACCGGCGGCAGCCGGAGTGGAGCCCGCGGCACGACCAGAGGGTTCTGTTGGCAGGCTTGCAGAATTAACCACGACGCCCCTTCGGGTGAGTGAATCGGGCTGTTGACACCGACTCTAAGGAGGGTTGGACGCGCGGCAAAATGATTCTCTCACAGCTTGCGGAGGCGGTCTGTGCGTTGTGAGGTCGGCGCAACACACCGGTCACTACGCGGTAGCGACGAAACTAACCGGCTGTCGATGCGACCAGGCTATATGCTCGCTGACCGGGTGAAATGCAGCTTCCGGCAGATGTTTCGGGGGCTTGGCGGTGATGCTTTGGAAACCGGGGGTTCTCGGCTGCTTAATATTTGTTTACACAACCGCATGGTCGTCTGGGCTCCGTCTACGGCGTGCCGAAGTGTCCGTGATCCCCCCGTCCGGGGACCATCTTTATCGATCTTCTATCTATTCGCTCGAGGTTTGCCGAATATTCGGGCCGAGCAGATTATTCTGCATTCATGCAGCGATTCGAGGCGGTGATCGAGGCGGGTGCGCGCGGTGGCGCGTACGTGCCGATGCCGCCCGAAGTCATGTCCGCGCTGGGCCGGGGCGGGCCCACGCCTGGGCGCGCCCGAAATTCCTGCACCGACCGGCGTCAGCTGGTCGCCGCGATCACCGAGGCCAAGCGCCCGAAAGTCCGGGCTCGCCGTATCGAGAAAGCTGTCGCCGCGTCTAGCTGAAGGAGTTAGTGCCGTGCCACGCAAAACGATCGACATCGCCGACGAACATCTACTGCGGCCGCCGAGTTTCGGCGGCCTGCTCCGCAGACTCCGGGACGAGCGCCATATGTCCCGGGAGAAATTGGCCTTCGCGGCGGGGGTGAGCGCCAGCTACATCACCCATCTCGAAGGCGGCGACCGCGAACATCCCACCCGAGCGGTGGTGGACGCGCTCATCGGTTACCTCGACGGCATTCGCCCGCTGCTCCCGGTCGAGCGCAGACACCTCTACGACCTCGCGGGCTTGGTCGAAGACGCCTTCCCCAGCGTCGAGAAACTGCGCTCCGCGATCGACGAGGACATGCGCCGGGGTTTGCTGGTGCATCGGCCCAACGCCGCGGGCTACATCGATACGCGCTGGAACGTGTTGTCCTGCAACGATGTCTACGCCGAAATGTTTCCCGGCCTGGTCGACGACGTGAACGTGCTGCGCTGGTTCTTCGGCAACGAAGTGTCCAAGCAGGTCATGGTGGAGTGGGAGCGCGAAGCCGGGCTGACCGTGGCGTGGCTGCGCGGCCTGATCGGGCAGACCGGCGATACCGCCTGGTCCCGCTCGTTGCTGGAAGAACTGGGCAATTACCCCGAATTCCGCAGTATGTGGGCCGCCGGGGGCACAGCGTACGGCCGGGAAACCCCCGACATGCGCCTGCGCGACCTGCGTACCGGCGAAACCTACAACCTGTCCGTGCAGATGTTCCGGGTGGACTCCACCAACCATCCCGGTCGGATGCAGTTCTTCCTCGGCGTGCGCCAGCCCAGCCTGACCCCGGCGACCTAGGGCCGAATCTCCGCGAAGGTCTCGACCCACCGATGCGGCGGGCGCGGCGGATTGGGCTCGCCGGGTCGGTGGATGCCGACGGCGGACCAGCCCGCCTCGACCGCCGCGTCGAGCTCGTCGGGGTGATCCGACAGGAACAGGATGTCCGCCGGTTCGACCCCGATCACGCTCGCGATCTCGGCGTAGGAGGCGGCTTCGCGCTTCGGCCCCGCGCTGGACAGGTCGAAATATCCGCTGATCAGCGGGCTGAGTGCGCCGCCGCGCGCGAATTCGAACCAATCCCGCTGATTGCGGACCGAGCCGGAGGAGTACACGTACAGCCGCAGCCCGGCCTCGTGCCAAGTGGTGAGAGCCGGGGCCACGTCCGGGAAGAACTCGCCGTGCAGCGCACCGGCCCGGAATCCCGCGGCGCAGATGATGCCCTGCGCGGTTTTCAACGGTTCCGCTTTCACGTCGGACTTCAGCCATTCGCGCAGGATCTCGGCGACTTCCGCCGGATCCGCGTCGGGTCGCCCGGCCAGCTCGCGGGTGCCCGCGATCACGGAAGCCGCTGCCCCCGAAGCGTTGTCGGCCAGCCACTCGGGCAGCCGGGCACGGGTGTACCCGTACAGATCCGCACGCACCGAGCTGGTCGGGCTGGTCGTCCCCTCGATATCGACGACGACGGCTTTCACCGAGCCGCCAGCAGCTCATCGAGGGTCGGGAACCCGGAGCTGATCTTGTCGCCGGTGAAGTCGCCGATCCAGCCGTCCTCTTCCTCGAAGAACCGCACCGCGACGAAATCTGGGCGGGTGCCCATGTCGAACCAGTGCAGGGTGCCGGCGGGCACCGAGACCAGGTCACCGGCCTCGCACACCGTGGCCAGGACCTCGTCACCGATGTGCAGGTAGAAGCAGCCACGCCCGGCGGCGAAGAAGCGCACCTCGTCCTCGGCGTGGCGATGCTCGTCGAGGAACTTCTCGCGCGCGCCCTTGGCGATGGCGGGCCATTCCGGGTTGGTGTCGTCGGGGTGGATGCGGGCGATGTCGATGTGGCGGTAGCGGCCCGTGGCATTCAGGGTCGCGATGCGCTCGGCGTATTCGGCGAGCAGTTCGTCCGACGGGATGGTGGAGGCGTTGTCCAGCGTCGGCCAACGCTCGAAAGTGATGCCGCGCGCGGCCAATTCGGCGGCGATGGCGGTGTCGTCGGTGGTGCGGACCTTGATATCGCCGGCGTCGCCGGCGGCCATGATCTGTAGCAAAGTCATTGTCTTATCCAATCTCCGGGTCTGTGGCGGACTGGGCATACGCGGATTGCCGGCCGGTGCGGATCACCAGCTCGCACAGCGCCTCCAAGCATTCGGCGCGATCGCGGGCCCTGGAAAGATTGTCCCCCCATGTGGTGATGCCGTGGCCCGCGATACCCAATACCGGGGCGGCGCCGGGATTCTCGCGGAGATACCGCTCGATGTCCGCGCCGATCCGGGGCACGTCCGGCCAGTTCGGGAAGATGGGGATATCGATCACATCGGTGCGGCCGAGACCCTTGATGAGCTCGAAATCGGTGATTCGCAGCATGGTCGACTCCGTCTGCGCACCGACCCGGGTGGAAAGGGTTGTCGCATAAGGGGGATGGACGTGAACCACCGCCTGGGCGCCGGTCGTGCGATAGATCGCGGTGTGAATGGTGGTCTCCGCCGACGGTTTACGCCGCTGTGCGCCCACCGGCTGGGCGTCGGTGATCGAGACGCGCACCATGTCGGCCGCGGTGAGCTCGCCCTTCGACAGTCCACTGCCCGTGACCACCGCCGAATCTCCGGTACGCACGGAGATATTGCCCGCGGTGCCCGGCATCCAACCGCGCTGATACAGCTCTCGCGCGACCTCGGCGATCGCCGCGCCTTCCCCCGTATCGCCGCCGTACACCACACCCTCCTCGGTGACGACAGCCGTCACCAGGTCGGCCGGAGTGACGTCGAACGCGGGATTGAATACCGCGGTCCCCTCGGGAGCCGTTGCCACGCCACCGAATCCGGTGACTTCCCCGGCGGCGCGCTGCTCGACGACGATCTCGCCGCCGGTGGCCATGCGCAGGTCCCGGGTCGACTCCGGCGCGACCACGATGAACGGAATCCCATGGTGCCGAGCCGCGATGGCGAGGGCGTAGGTTCCGATCTTGTTCGCCACATCGCCATTGGCGGTGACCCGATCCGCGCCGACGATGACGCAGTCGACCTGCCCGGTGGCCATCGCCCACGCGGCAGCCGAATCCATGGTGAGCCGGTGCGGAATTCCCGCCTCGGCCAATTCCCAGGCGGTGAGCCGTGCGCCCTGCAACAGCGGGCGGGTTTCATCGACGATCACGTCCGCGATGAGCTCGCGCTCGTGCAGCACTCGCAGCGCGCCGATCGCGGTGCCGAACGCGCTGGTCGCCAGCCGCCCGGTATTGCAGTGGGTGAGCATGCGCAGCGGACGGTCCGGCAGCAGACGCTGCACCAGGTCGGCGGCATGGGTCGCGGCGGCCCGATTGACCCGCCCGTCTTCGGCCAGCATCTCGAGGGTCTCGGCGAGCACCGCGTCGGCGCCCGCCTCGACCTTGGTGACCACCCGGCGCACCGCCCACGCCAGATTCACCGCGGTCGGCCGGGCCGCCTCGATCCGGGCCGCCTCGGCCCGTACCCCGGCCACATCGACGACCCCGTGCGCGGTATGCGCGCGGGTGGCGATGACGACGCCGAAGGCGCCCGCGATCCCGATCGCCGGCGCGCCGCGAATCGCGAGCGTCTGGATCGCCTCGATGACCTGATCGACGGTCGACAGCCGAAGTTCGCGCACCGCATGCGGCAACCCACGCTGGTCGATGGTGACCAGAACACCGTCGTCCCAGGTCAGGGAGCTGTCGTCCATCAGGCGCATCCTTATCGCGTCGGCTGCATCATGCCTGGCAAACGGTATCGGACCTGAGCTGCTCGCTCGAATCGGCCCTTACGCGACCGGGTGCGCGCCCACCCGAGATCGACTTCAGCCGGGCAGCTCAGCGCGCAATTGGGCGGCGCGCTTACGCGGGTCGTAATCCGGGCCGACTCCCTCGACCAGCACCAGGTCGCCGTCGATGTGGTCGGCGCGCAGCCGCAGGATCTCCTGGTAGGCGGGGGAGTGATACCAGGCGCGGGCGCGTTCGACGTCGGGGAATTGCAGCAGCACCATGCTGCCCGGCCAGTCGCCTTCGAGGATCTCGAGCGGCGGGCCGTGTACGAGGAAGCGACCCTCGAACGGGTCCAGGGTGGCCTGGATGCGTTCCAGGTATTCCAGGATGTCGGCGTGCGGGCGGCGGGTGCGCAGGTGTGCGAAACCGTAGGCGGGCATTGGTGTTTCCTTCGACGAGGGTCTGCCTCGACGGTAGGCGCCATGGTTACGCCCGCCAATTACCTGTGGGGTAATACGCGCTCAGCTGTGCATCGGGAGGAATTCGACCGGGGTGGCGTCGGTGGCGTGTGCGGGAACGATGACCAGGCCGTCCCGATCGATCAGGCCGCCCAGGTACGCGGTGGAGCGATGCGGTTCCGCCAGAAAGCCGCCGAAGGGGGCGCGGCGGGCGGCGACGACGCGGGGGACCGAGCCCGCGACGGAGTTGGCGTTGTGCAGCGGGCCGATGTAGGGGCGTGCCGGGTGGGCCCCGGTGCGGCCTTCGACGATGGCCGGAGCCATCGCCATCAGTGTGGCGACGGCCGCGAACGGATTACCGGGAAGGCCGAGAACCGTCGTGCGAGAAGGCAGTTCGGCGACCAGGGTGGAACCGCCGGGGCGGAGCTCCAGGCGCGGCACCAGGAGTTCGGCCTGGGTCCGGCCGACCGCACAGCGCAATTGGTCTGCGGCCCCGCCGCCGGTCGCGCCGACGATCACCAGCAGATCGAAGTCACCGGCGGTGGCGAGGACATCATCGAAGCCGGTGGGGGTGTCGCGCAGATGCACCCGGTCCACGGTGCGAATGCCGTACCAGGACAGCACATCCGGGAGGATCGGACCGATCGAGTCGCGGGTCTGGCCGGTTTGCAGCGGGCCGTCGCTGCGAATCTCGTCGCCGGTCATGACGATCCGGGCGCGCACGGGGCCGCGCACCACCGCCTCGGTCACCTCCACGCTCGCCGCGGCGGAGATCAGCCCCGAAGTCACCGGGGTGGCTTCGGCGGCGATGAGATCGCCGGGCAGGTGAATGTCGCCGCGGCGGCGGATGTCCTCGCGCAGCGGAGTGCCGGGGCGCCGGTGCAGCACGTTTTCCGCTGTGACATCGGTGAATTCGTCGCGCAGCACATTGCCGGTGCCGTCGGGGACATGCGCGCCGGTGGCTATCCGCACCGCCTCACCGGGTAGCAGCCCGACCGGACGCTGTCCGCCCGCGAAGCCGATATCGCGGCGCAATCGCCAGGGTCCGTCACCGGCGACGGCGTACCCGTCCATCGCGGAGACGTCGAACCGCGGCAACGCACCTGCGGCGAGGATCGGCGCGGCGAGCGCGGCGCCACGGACGGCCCGGAGCTCGGTGCGATATGCGGTGAGCTTGAAAAGTCTGGCGCGCAGCAGATTTCGCGCCTCGTCCAGTGGAAGCGGTCGGGTCGGCGGACCCTCCGGCACCGGCTCTGGCTGGGAATCGCTCTGAGGCACGGCACTTTCCGCACCGCTTGCCGCGGCTTGCGCGCGCCGCACCTCCTCGGCGGTATCGCAATCGGCGACCCCGGTCAGGTGCACCGTTACGGTCTCATCCGGAATCAGAGCCTTCATCGGTTGATTCACCAGCGAATCCAGTTGTGCCAGCGCCGCGGTCAACGCCGATCTGCGCCACACCCCGACCAAATACTGCGGGCGGCCCGACTTGTCGGCCGCGAACACCGCGTCCGCCCCGGTTTCGGACTCCTGCCTCAGCAATTCCCCGATCGCGGTCGCGGTCAGGAACGGCATGTCCGCGGCCAGCACCACCACCAGCGGCGCCGGCTCCGGATGCAACGCGTGCAGGCCCGCCTCGATCGCCGCCACCGGCCCCGACCCCGGCGGCACCTCCCGCACCTGCAGAATCGACGGATCGAGCTCCGGCCGGTGCGGCCCCACCACCACGGTGCGAGCGCAGCCGGCGACCGCCGTGAGCGCCGCGTCCAGCATGGATCGCCCGCCGATCACGATCGCCGGTTTGTCTACCCCGCCCATCCGGCTGGCCCGCCCGCCGGCGAGCACAATCGCGTCGACGGCGGTCACGATAGGCGAGTCGAGGCTAGAGAGAACATGGCCGACATGCTAATTCGTCGGCCCGCCTCGCTCGGCGAACCCGGCCGCGCTTCGGCCAGCCGCCGCAGGTCAGCGGCTGATTTCCGGCGGGTCGAGATAATTGCCGGTCCGGTGGAAGTCGCGGTGGAGTGGGGCACTCCGCCCGCGACTGCCGAAGTCATCGATTACACCGGCGTGAAGTCGGAATATGTTGTCAGGACGTTGAATTCGTTGGTTTCGGGATCGGCCAGCGTGAAAGCGTCGGTGGCGAAATCGGGTTCGGCGGTGATGAGCGGTGTGGCGCCGGCCGCGCGCAGGCGGCGGACATCCTCGGCCGGGTTACCGGCGGGGAACGAGGTCAAGTTGAGTCGTAGCCGGTTGCGACCGGATTTCTCCTCCGGCGTGCGGACGAATTCGAGCCAGCACCCGAGGCCGGTGGCCGACCGTAGCCCCGCCACGTCCGATCCCGCGTGACCGACCGGCCAGCCCGAAGCGGTGGACCAGAATTCGGACAGGCGCACCGGATCCCGGGTGTCGACGACGATGGCGGCCACCGCGCCGGTGTCGACGTAGTGCTCCCGGGGCTCCAGGACACAGAATTCATTGCCTTCGGGATCGGCGAAGACGACCCACGGGACGCACCCCTGGCCGATGTCGATACGGCGGGCGCCCAGGGCCAGCGCCCGATCGACCTGCACGCGTTGATGATCCATCGAACGGCTGGCCAGGTCGAGGTGGATGCGATTCTTCCCGGCCTTCGGCCGGGTGGCGGGTAGGAAGGTCAGGGCGATGTCCATGCCGGCGGGATCGGGAGCGGCCACGTCCACCTCGTGCGGACGGTCCAGCGTCACCGCCCAACCGAGCAATTCGGCCCAGAAATCCGCGACGGCCCGGGGCCGGTCTGCCTCGAACACGACACACGCCAGTCGAGTGGACATCCGACAACGGTAACCCGAACGGGCCGGCTAATCCCCGAGTTCGGGAAACCGGAAACGGGCGCCGCGCAGGTCCACTCGCCCGTCCCGGATGGGGACGCCCTCCTCGGCGAGCCGTCGCAGTTGGCGCTGCGCGAGGTGCGCGGCGGGCTTGCCGCCGGCGCCGAGCACACGGTGCCAGGGCAGATCCGCGGAGTCGGTGCGCATGATCCAGCCGACCGTGCGCGGGGTGGACAGTCCGGCCGCGGCGGCGATGTCACCGTAGGTGGCGACCTGTCCTGGCGGGATTCGCGCCACCAGTTCTCGAACCAGCTCGATCTGGGCGTCGGTGGTCGGCATCGATGTCCTACAGCGCCGCTCGGATGAGTTCGGCGGTCTCGGCAGGCCGAGCCTGCGGCACCATGTGATCGCAATCGAACTCGTGCACGGTGAGCCGCGGGCCGAGGTGCGCCGCGAGTGCCGCCCGGAACGCCGGCGTCACGAACGGCGGCTGCACCTTCATCGCCTGCACCAGCACCGTCGGCAGATCGGCGGACGGCAGCACGAAATCGCGCGCCAGCTGGCCCCAGTAGGACGTCACGGCGGGCAGGCTGAGCCGCCAGGCCACCCGTCCGTCCGCGGTCGGCACCAGATGCTCGGCGAGTTCCGCTTCCAGCACCTGGGATTCGACGTCGTGCCAGGCGCTGGCCAGCTTGTCCTGCCGGGCCTGGTCCACGTCGGCGTAATCGGGGTGGGTGAGCCCGCGCACCGCGATGTCGTGCAGCAAACCGGGCTCGATCGCGATCGCCGGGTCGAGCAGCACCAGCCCGCGCACCAGCTCCGGATGCCGGTGCGCCAGGTGCAGGCCCGTCGCGCCGCCGAACGAATGGCCCACCACCAGCACCGGTTCCGTGGTTTCGGTGGCCAGCAACGCCACCATGTCGGCGACGATCGTCTCGAAATCCCAGGGCGGCAGGGCGGTCGAGCGGCCGTGCCCGCGCAGGTCCGGCGCGACGATCCGGACGTCGGCCAGATGCTCCTCGGCCAGCGCCGCCCACCGTCGCCCATGCCCGGTCAACCCGTGCAACGCGAGGACCACCGGCCCCGTGGCGGGGCCGAACCGATAGACATTCACAGTCGACACCCGCCCCATTGTGTCGCTTCGGCTGTTCGCCCGCATGTCCACTCCTGCCCGGACCCGGTCACGAGCCGGACCCGGCGCCCCAACTGGGGTGCTGCGCAACTTCTTCAGGGTCGGACAGCAGGCGCGGGTCGCTGCCGTCCCGGTTCATGACCCAGAGTTCGGCTCCGCTCTCGGGTGCCGTACGGGTACGGGTGTACAGGACTTTCGCGCCGTCGGGGGAGAAGGCCGGGTGCACGGTCCACTCGTCGGTGAGCGGGCGGATGTCGGTGCCGTCGATGTTCATCGCATAGATCGCCGACCGGTTCTTGCCGCCGCGGTTGCTGGTGAACACGACGGTGGCGCCGTCCGGACTGAAGACCGGATCGCTGTTGTGATGTGTATCGGCCAGCAACGGCCGGGCGCCGGAGCCGTCGGCGGCCATCACCCAAATCGCGCCGCCGCGAGTGAACGCGATCTTCGAACCGTCCGGTGCGAACACCGGATCCTGCGATGACGCCTGATTGGGACCGGTGGGGGCGGGCAGGTCTCCGAGTTGCCGCGGTTCGCCGCCGTCGGCGTTCATCACGAAGAGCGCGCCGCCCCGCGTGAAGACGATCCGGGTGCCGTCGGGAGAGAAGACGGGGTCGTATCCGCCTTCGGCCAGCTTTCGGACGCCGCTGCCGTCCGGGGCCATCGTCGCGATCAAGCCACCGCCGACGACCAGCTTGGACCCATCGGCGGCGAAGTTCGGATCGGTGCCGGCCGCGATTCGGGTGACCCCCGTGCCGTCCGGATTCATGACGAAGATCGACTTCGAATCGTCGAACGCGATCTTCGCCGGGTGTGCCGCCTGCTCGGTGTGCTCCGGCCCGTGCTCGGCATCGGCTCCGCAGCCGGCGGTCAGCCCCGCCAGTGCGAGGGTGAGGGCGGCGGCCCGCAGCACACGGCTTCGTCTCTGGCGCATGCCGCCAACCTATCCGGTCCGCCGGAGCGGGTCCGCACGGAATCTGTCTGAGGTACAGGGCATTATCGCTACACCGAGCAAGGAGGCCGGATGGACGACGAACAGGTCACCGCCGAGGTGCGGACGCGGATCGAGGAGTGTTTCGCGCGCCAGGGGCTGATGACGCACCTCGGGGCGCGGCTGTCGCACATCGCGCCGGGCCGCGTGCACATCGTGCTGCCGCATCGTCCGGAAGTGACCCAGCAGCACGGATACATCCATGCCGGAGCCACCAGCGCCATCGCCGACAGCGCGGGCGGGTACGCGGGATTCACGCTGTTTCCGGCGGACTCGTCGGTGCTGACGGTGGAGTACAAGATCAACTTGCTCGCCCCCGCCGCCGGCGAATACCTGGAAGCGGTGGGCACCGTGCTGAAGCCCGGACGCACGCTGACCATCTGCAAGCTGGAGGTCTTCGCCGTCCAGGGCGAGCAGCGGTCCCTGATCGCGACCGGCCAGCAAACGTTGATCTGCATGAACGGAAAACCGGACCGCTGAGGCAGGTGAACGGGCGGCGACGGTGATGTTGACTACGTCCGTACGGAGTGGCCGCCCGGTGTGTCGGTCGTGTCTGTTGCAATAGCCCGCGTGGTGCAGTCGAATAGCGCGGTGCGACTTGTTCGCCGGAACGCGGTGGCACCCGGGGCGCGGCTCTGGGGCGCTGAAGTGCGCGCGCTGTTCGAAGCCCACGCCGCTGACGCGCCGGCACGTCCGGGGTGGCGTCCATGGCAGGTGCTCGGCGGGCCGGGCACCGGCAAGACGTCGCTGCTGGTCGACTTGGCCGCCGAACGGATCGCGGCGGGCGCCGATCCGGAATCGGTGCTGCTCCTGACCCATTCCAAGCAGGCGGCGCGCGGTGTGCGGGATGCGATCACCGCGCGACTGGCCGGTCCGGACGGGCTGGACGGTGGTGTACCCGGCGCGACTCGCGAGCCGCTGGTGCGGACTCTGCACTCCTACGCGTTCTCGGTGTTGCGGCGGCACGCGCTGGTGCACGGCAACCCGCCGCCGCGTTTGCTGACCGGTGCCGAGCAGGATGCCGTGCTGCGGGAAATGCTGCGCGGGGACTTGACGGACATCGCCGACGGGAACGACGCGCTGTGGCCGCAGCGACTGCAACCCGCGCTCGCCCTCGGCGGGTTCGCCGAACAGTTGCGAGATCTCATGCTGCGCGCCACCGAGCGCGGTATCGGCCCCGAGGATCTGATCAAGCTGGGCCGGGAGCACGGCAAGTCCGAATGGGTCGCGGCGGGCAGGTTCGCCGTGCGCTACGAGCAGGCCATGCTGCTGCGCTGGTCGGTCGGCGTGGAGGCGCCCGAGGCCACCGCTCCAGCGCTGGATGCCGCCGAACTCATCGGCGCCGCCCTCGACGCCCTCGCGGCGGACGCGAATCTGCTGGCCGCCGAACGCAACCGCATCCGATACCTGCTGGTGGACGACGCGCAGCAGCTGGACCCCCAGGCCGCGCTGCTGGTCCGGGTGATCGGCACCGCCGCACACACCGCGGTCGTCGCCGGCGATCCCGATCAGGCCATCTTCACCTTCCGCGGCGCCGACTCCAGCTTCCTCGCCGACCTGGATGTGCCGGATGAGCGCCGAATCATCCTGCGGCGCAACCAAAGATCCGGCGCGGCGGTGCATCTGGCGCTTGCCCGGGTCGCCGCCAAGTTGCCGGCCAGTGCCCCGCACCGCTTCACGCTGCCCAACCGCGCCGACGAACCCGAGGACGACGGCGCCACCGTCCGGGTGCGCGTCCTGGCCTCCCCGGCCAAGGAGGCGGCGCTGATCGCTGACCATTTGCGGCGGGCTCACCTCACGCACGGTGTGCCCTGGTCGCGCATGGCGGTGATCGTGCGTTCGGTTCCGCTGTCCCTCGCTCCGCTGCGCCGTGCCCTGCTCGCCGCCGGAGTCCCGGTCCAGCAGCCCGCCCTCGATGTTCCGCTGGCCCGGCGGCGCGGCGCGGCCTGGATGCTGCTCGCATTGCGTGCCGTGCTGGCCTCGGAACGCTCCCGGCGCGCGGCCGCGGAAATGTTCACCGCCGACGACGCGCTCGACCTGCTCGGCGGTCCGCTCGGTGGCGCAGACCAGATCACGCTACGGCGGCTTCGTCGCGGTATCCGGCGCAGTGTGCTGGAGTCGCAGCGCAAACCGGGACGTCAGGGTGCCACCGATATCGGAGACGACTCGGCGGCAGCTCTGTCGGCTGCCGGGGATTCTTTCGACGAGGAACTCGTCAGCGAATTCGATTGGTTGCGATCCGAATCCGACTGGGAGCCCGGCAGTGATTCCGAGGACGTTGGCGAGGCCGGACTGGGCTCGGCAGCCGATAGCGCTCCCGGTGAGGATTCTGACGGCCCGACGGTATTTCAGGCTGTGCCCGCTGGTTCTGGGTTGGGTGCTGACGGTCCCGAGTTGGGTGCCGCTGGTCTCGGGATGGATGCTGACGGTCTCGGGATGGATGCCGCTGGTCTCGGGATGGATGCTGACGGTGCCAGGATGGGTGACGGTCCCGAGTTGGATGCTGACGGTGCCAGGATGGGTGACGGTCCCGAGTTGGATGCCGCTGGTCTCGGGATGGGTGCCGACGGTCCCGAGTTGGATGCCGACGGACCCTGGATGGAGTCCGACGATCCCGGGGTGGAGGCCGACGATCCCGGGGCGGAGGCCGACGATCCCGATTGGGGTTCCTACGATCCGGAGCAGTGGGTCAGCGAATCCGATTGGTACGGTGACGATTCGGATTGGGGTCTGGAGGTCGCCGAGCACGCCGACGACAGCAGGCGCGGACGGCCGCCGGTGGTGCCCACCGAGCCGGAGCGGCGTGAGCTGGGCCCGGCCATCGACACTACCGATGATGTCGCCGAGCGGGTCATGGATATCGCGGCGCTGATCGAATTGTCCTCGGCCGAAGTCCTGCGCGGCTTGCTGATCGGCGAGATCGACCGATCGATCATGGACAAGTTGACCGACGTCGAGGCCAGGCCGCTGCGCCGGGTGCTCGACGCGCTCGACCGAGCCGCCAAGGCCCGCAAGGACGGCGCGGGGCTCGAAGAGGTGATGTGGGCCCTGTGGAGCACCTCGCAGCTGGAGCGTCGCTGGGTCGCGCAGTCCGAACGCGGTGGTGCGGTCGGTATGCAGGCCGATCGCGATCTCGACGCCGCGGTCGGGTTGTTCGACGCGGCCGCCGCCTACGTGGATCGGCTACCGCGCGCGAGCATCGAGGGATTCGTCGAATATCTTGTGCAGCAAGAGATCCCGCAGGACACCGCCCCGTTGACCGCGCCTGGTGAGGCAGTCGCGCTGCTCAGCGCGCATGCGGCGGCGGGCCGGGAGTGGGACGTGGTCGCGGTCGCCGCTGTGCAGGAAGGTATCTGGCCGAACACCCGGCCGCGCGGCACCCTCCTGCACACCGAGGATCTGGTCGATCTGACGGCGGGCATCGCGCTGGGGGAGCAGGTCAGCCGGGCCGCGCCGATCCTCGCCGAGGAACGCCGGTTGCTGCTCGTGGCGTGCAGTCGCGCCCGGCGATCGCTACTGGTCACCGCCGTCGAATCCGTGTCCGGCGAACGGGATCTCGTGCCGTCCCGCTTCCTCGCCGAACTGCTCGGACATGACGATGACAGCGAACCCGGTGTGCTCCCCATCGCCGATCCCGGACGCGCCCTCGTCATGCATTCCCTGGTGGCCGAATTGCGCGGTGTGGTCTGCGATCCCGAGTCCGATCCGGAGCGACGCGGCCGTGCCGCCCATCAACTCGCTCGCCTCGCGCAGGCCGGTGTGCCGGGCACCCATCCCGAAGAATGGTATGGCACAAACGATCTGAGCTCCGAGGATTCGCTGTGGGCCGATGACGACAGCGCTGTAGCGCTCTCCCCGTCGACCGTGGAACTGCTGCGCACCTGCCCGCTGCGCTGGGCGCTGGAACGCCACGGCGGCACCGACGGCGACAACCCGCATGCCGTCAAAGGCAACCTGGTGCACACCCTGGTGCAGGCGCTGGCAGGCCGCGTCCCCGAATCCCAGGTGCGCGCCGCCCTCGACAAGGCTTGGCGCGCCATCGATCCCGGCACCGGCTGGCACTCCCGCCAGGAACTCCGCCGCACCGAAGCCATGCTGGAAACTTTCATGGCCTGGGTGCACAACACCCGCGGTGAACTCACTCAGGCCGGCGTCGAAATCCCGGTCGACTGCGAACTGCCCGCCCGCACCGAAGCCGAACGCCCCGTCCGCATCCGCGGTCGCGTCGACCGCCTGGAACGCGACGCGCTCGGCCGCTTCGTCATCGTCGATGTGAAGACCGGCAAGAGCCCGATCACCAAACAGGCCGCCATCGACCACGCCCAACTCGCCACCTACCAGGTAGCCGCCGCCATGGGCGCACTGGACGCGGCCCTCGGCGAAAGCGACAGTGCCTCGGCGGATTCGACCCCTCCCCTCGAATCGGCAACCCCGCCAGGTGATTCCGGCCCGGACCACCCTTCCGACGGACCTGATCCCGCGCAGACCGCCGAACCCGGCGGCGCCCGCCTCGTCTACGTCGCCAAGCCCAGCGCCAAAGAAGGCGCCACCCAACGCCTGCAACCCCCACTGGACGCCGAAGCCCTCGACCAGTGGCGCACCACCATCCACGACGCCGCCGCCGCCACCCGCGGCCCCAGCTACCTCGCCATGCGCAACGACGGCTGCCGCCACTGCGCCGTCGCCGGCTCCTGCCCCGTCCAAGACACCGGCCGGCAGGTGACCGACGAATGACGACGCCCCGCGAATTACAACCGATCCGCCGTATGCCACCAGTCGCCGCCTACCCCAGAGCGGCGACCACGGCGGTTGCTACGCGACACCCGGGCTACTCCCAGCGCCGTCATGTCTCGTGGATGGCGGTCGACTGGAGCGTGATGGGTGCGGCGCACTGCCTGAGCTGCCTGGTGCATCGCCTTGTCTCGCTGGTCGCGGTCGGCGGGAGTAGATCACGTGCACGGCGGGGTGGTGCTCGGTGGGGGATGGCTGCTCCGGGGCGGGGATGTGGCTCGGCCGGGGTGGGTTGTTTCGGGGTGCGGGCATGAGTCGGGTGACTCCGCGGCAGTTGGCCGAGGCGTTGGGGCTTCCGCCGCCGACCGATGAGCAGGCGGCGGTGATCGCCGCGCCGGCGGGGCCCACGCTGGTGGTGGCCGGTGCGGGGGCGGGGAAGACCGAGACCATGGCCGCGCGTGTGGTGTGGATGGTGGCCAATCGGCTGGTGTTGCCGGATCAGGTGCTCGGCCTGACGTTCACGCGAAAAGCGGCGCAGCAGTTGACTTCTCGTATCCGGACGCGGCTGGCTCGGCTGGCGGGGGCGCCGCTGCTGCGGGAGCTGGATTCCACCGGGGATCTGCGTGCCCAGTTGGCCGGTGCGGAACCGGAGATCAGCACCTATCACTCGTACGCGGGCAGGCTGCTGACCGAGCATGGTCTGTTGCTGCCGGTCGAGCCTTCGGCCACGCTGCTCACTCAGACCCAGTTGTGGCAGCTCGCGCACCAGGTCGTCCGCAACTGGGACGGTGACCTCGAGACCGATCGAACCCCGGTGTCGGTCACCGAAGCGGTACTCGCGCTGTCCGGTCAACTCGCCGAGCATCTGGTGGAAGCCGAGCAGTTGGCCGAGGCGCACACCGAGTTGGAGAAGCTGGTCCACACCTTGCCGCCCGGTCCGCGTCAGCGCGGCGGACCCAGCCAAACTCTGCGCGGCATCCTCGAAGTACAGAAGGAGCGCGTCGCGTTGCTGCCCCTGGTGCAGCAGCTCGCGGAAGCGCTACGTCGCCGTGGCGCACTGGATTTCGGTGCGCAGATGTCGCTCGCCGCCCGCCTCGCCGCCGAGCACCCCGAGGTCGCGGCCGCCGAACGCGCCCGTTTCCGCCTCGTACTCCTCGACGAATACCAGGACACCGGCCACGCCCAACGCGTCCTGCTCGCCGCACTCTTCGGCGGTACCGGACCACGAACCGAGGACCGATCGCGTGCACAGCGGGGAGCCCGCCGCGCTGACGATGTCGCCGGCCCTGCGGGCGACGTGGCTCGCCGCGCTGACGGTGTGGGTCGTTCCCCTGATGGTGCCGCTCGTCCCGCCAGCGGTGTCGTACAGCCTGCCGATGATGTCGCTCGGCAGCGAGTGTCGAGCCGGTCGGAAATCGACGCGGTGGCCGAGTCCGGCGAAGCGGGGCAACATCGCCGTGCCGGTTCGGATCAGCGCGCGGGCCAAGCCGCGGACGTGCCGGATCAAACTGTAAGCGGCGCACAGCGTTTGGCGGTTACCGCGGTGGGTGACCCGATGCAGTCCATCTACGGTTGGCGCGGCGCGTCCGCTGCGAACCTGCCACGGTTCGCGACCGACTTTCCGCTGGCTCCCGGCGTTCCCGCTCCCACGCTGCCGTTGCTGACGAGCTGGCGGAATCCGCCGGAAGCGCTCGCGGTGGCCAACCTGGTCGCGGATCCGTTGCGCCGCAGTGCCATCGACAAGGGTGGGGTGACTGTCGACGCGTTGCGCGCCAAACCCGATGCGGGGCAGGGCGTCGTGGAACTGGCGCTCACCGAAACCGTGGCCGAGGAGCGGCAGTGGGTGGCCGAAAAGATCGCGGCCGAATGGGCGGCGCGCCGGGACGCGGAGGAACCGCCGCCTACCTCCGCGGTGCTGGTGCGCCGTAATGCCGACGCCTCTCCGCTCGCCGAAGCGCTGCGCGCACAGGGCCTTCCGGTCGAAATCGTCGGGCTCGGCGGCCTGCTGGCCACCCCCGAGGTCGCCGATATCGTCGCGACCCTGCGCTTGATCGCCGAACCGGCCGCCGGTAGTGCCGCCATGCGTATCCTCACCGGCGCTCGCTGGCGCATCGGTGTCGCCGATATCGCCGCACTGGCCCGGCGGGCCCGCGACCTGTCGATCAGCAGGCTGTCCGGCGGCGACTCGGGCGAGATCACCGATAGCGCGACCCTCGCGGATGCCCTGCGCGAAGTGGCTCCCGAACCCGCCGAGCAGGCCGGTCTGGCCGACGCGATCGCCGATCCCGGTGACGCGGAGAACTATTCGGCGTCCGGGTTCGCTCGCATCGAAGCATTGGGCCGGGAACTTTCCGCGCTGCGTGAGCGCAGCGGACAGCCGCTCGCGGAGTTGGTCGCCGATGTCGAACGCACCATCGGGGTCGGCGTGGAAACCCAGGCCCGCCGCGCCATGGCCGGAACCGGTGCGGGCCGTGAGCATTTGGACGCCTTCGCCGAAGTGGTCGCGGGCTACTCCGCCGACTCCGGCGCCTCGCTGAGCGGTCTGCTCGCCTTCTTCGCCGCCGCCGAATCCGTCGAAAATGGTTTGGAGCCAGGCGAAGTCGAGGTAGCGAAGGATCGCGTTCAAATCTTGACGGTGCATGCCGCCAAGGGCTTGGAATGGGAAATCGTCGCCGTACCGCACGTGGTCCGCGGCGTCTTCCCTTCCGGTGCCGCCTCCGGCACCTGGCTCGGCGCGCTGGCCGAACTCCCGACCAGCTTGCGCGGCGACCGCATGCAAGAGGACGCCGCCGAGGGCGTCCCGGTGCTCGACCTCGCCGATCTCTACGACCGCGCCGACCTCGAACGTGCCATCAAGGCACATAAGGACGCCCTGGACCGCCGCCGCCTCGACGAGGATCGCCGGCTGTTCTATGTCGCGCTCACCAGAACCGAACGCGTGCTGCTGGTTTCGGCGCATCACTGGGCCGAAACCGGTTCGTCCCCGAAGGGCCCCTCGGATTTCCTGCTGGAGTTGAAGCACGCCGCCGACACTGCGGGCGGCATCGACATCCCCCGCTGGGACGACCCGCCCGAACCCGACGCCGTCAACCCTTTCACCGACAACCCCGCGACCGCGGAATGGCCGCGCGATCCCCTCGGCAACCGCCGCGACCCGATCGAGCAGGGCGCGGCCATGGTCCGCGCCGCCCTGGCCGAACTACGAGCACAAGCCGCCCGACCCACGGCACCAGTAGCCGAGCGAGACCACGCCCCCGTCTCCACCCCTGATGAACTTGTAACGTCGCCGCTCAGCGACCCCGAACGGCCGTCCGGTGGTGACCCTGAAGCCCCGCTCGATCAGCGCGACCGCCCCCCGTCCGCTTTCGCGCATTCCGATGCTGGTCCAACCAAGCGTCCCAGCGTGGCAACCCCGTGGGAGCGCGCCCAGCTGACCACCGTTTCGGTTCCGCTGCCACCGGATTTCGTCCGGCTCGATACCGGTCTGTCCGCGGACTCGGATCACCTCACCCCGACGGACGACCTCCCGCCGCCGGAAGACACCGATGATGCAGCGTGGGAAGAGATTCCACCGCCTCCGGACGAAACATCTCTACCACCAGACGATTTCGTCCACCCGCTGGTGGAATTCTCCGCGCCCGATGACATCCCGCCGATCCTGGACGAGTTCGCCCCGCTTCCGGACGATTTCATTCCGCCGCCGGACGAATACGTCCCGCCGGTCGACCCCGATGACCCGGACGGGTGGGCTGCCGACGTGGATGCTCTGCTCGCCGAGTTCGAGGCCGATCAAGCCGCGGCGGAGGAAGTCGAACTGCCGGGGCAGATTCCGGCGACCGCGCTGGTGGAGATGCGCGCGGATCCGGCGAAACTCGCTCGCCGCCTGCGCCGTCCGCTGCCGTTCCCGCCGAATCCGCTGGCGCGCCGCGGCACCGCCTTCCATGCCTGGGTGCAGCGCTGGTTCAGCGACAGCCGATTGGTCGGCTTGGATCAACTTCCCGGCGTCGGCGACCTCGACAGCGCTGACGCGGGCGTCGACGCCGAACTCACTCGCATGCAGGACGCGTTCCTCAACTCACCGTGGGCCAATCGCAGCCCGGTCGAGGTGGAGATCCCGTTCGAAACCTCCATCGCGGGCACCGTCATCCGCGGCCGGATGGACGCGGTCTTCGCCGAACCCGACGGCGGCTGGGTTGTCGTCGACTGGAAGACCGGCGCCGTTCCCGGACCCGGCGACGAGCCCGCCGTCGCCATGCAGCTGGCCATCTACCGCCTGGCCTGGGCTCGCCTGATGGTCGCCCGCACCGGCGCCACCGAAGCCGCCATGCTCGAAAAGATCAGTGCCGCTTTCCATTACGTCCGAACCGGGCGCACCATCGCCCCCCGTCACCTACCGGGCCCGGCCGAACTGGCCGACCTCATCCGCCGCTCGGCCCCGCCCGCCGCCCGCTAACTCGCGTCACCGTGCCCGGCGGCTGACCTTCAGCGACTGGGTGATCAACGGGATCTGCAACGGCAGTCGCAGGACCGAGCCGATCTTCATGACCTGCGGCGCCTTCTCGCTGTTCAGCATGTCCACCGCGAACTGCACATTGGCCGGGAACACCGCGATGAACAGCAACGCCGCCAGGCGACCACCGAAGCGACGGGTGCTGGGGACCGCGAGGGCGGCGGCCACGCCCAATTCGGCCACTCCGGAGACATAGGTGTAGGTCCGGGCCTGGCCGGGCAGTTGCCGCGGCACGATCGAATCGAACGGTTTCGGCGCGACGAAATGCAGGACCCCGCTTCCGAACAACAAGGTAGCGAGGGCAAGCGCGGGCCGTCGCCCGTGGTCGATTTCGATCTGAGCCATGACTCACCCTGACATCCGCGCGTGCCTTCCGTCGAGTCGGCGTACCGCATAACCTCGAATCCATGCCACTACTCCCGGCATCCGAGCTTGCCGGCCGGATCGCGCCTCGGCCGGGCATCGCACCGATCTCGCGGTAGGCTCCCGTGTCGTGCCGGAGCGAGATGTCATGCCGGAGTTCGTCGGAAGCAGCGACAGGGGTGGTGAGACCGGTGTTGAGTGAGTTCGAGGAGAACGCGATCAAGCGCGGCGTCTCCGCTCGTCCGCATTTCGCGCTGGTCGGTCTGCTGCGGATCCCCGAAGTGCAGACGAGTCCGTGGACGCAGCTGATCCGCCGGGTGCTGTTCGCGATCGGTCTACTGTTCACCGCGGCGACGGTGGTCTACGTCGGGCGGCATGGGTATCGAGATGTCTCCGAGGACGAGCTGTCGTTCCTCGACGCCTTCTATTACGCGACGGTGTCCCTGTCCACCACCGGCTACGGCGATATCTCGCCGGTGTCGCCGGCGGCGCGACTGGCCAACATCATCATCATCACGCCGCTGCGAGTGCTGTTCCTCATCGTGCTCGTCGGTACCACCCTCGGCGTGCTCACCGAACGTTCCCGGCAGGCATTCAAGATTCAGCGTTGGAGGCGCAGCGTGCGTAATCACACCGTGGTTGTCGGATACGGCACGAAGGGGCGTACCGCGATCGACGCCATGCTCGGCGACGGCGTACAGCCGGCCGACATCGTCGTGGTCGACACCGATCTCGAGGTGCTGGACGCCGCCGCGAACGCGGGCCTGGTAACCGTGCACGGTTCGGCCACCCGATCGGACGTGCTGCGGCTGGCGGGTGTGCAGAATGCCGCCTCGGTGGTCGTCGCCGCCAACCGCGACGACACCGCCGTGCTGATCACACTGACCGCCCGTGAACTCAACAAGGCCGCGAAGATCGTGGTGGCGGTGCGCGAAGCCGAGAACACCCATCTGCTGCGGCAATCCGGCGCGGACTCGGTCGTGGTGTCCTCGGAGACCGCGGGCCGGCTGCTCGGCGTCGCCACCACCACACCGAATGTCGTGGAGATCATGGAGGATCTGCTTACCCCGGAGCAGGGTTTCGCGGTCGCCGAACGCGAGGTGGAACCGTCCGAAATCGGCGGATCCCCAAGGCATCTCAGCGATATCGTGCTGGGCGTGGTGCGCGATGGGACGCTGGTTCGGGTGGGGGAGCCGGCCGTCGACGCCATCGAGGCGGGCGACAAGCTGCTCTATATTCGTCGCACCCATAAGTAAGGGGAGCGGCCGCCCCGCAGGCGGGCAGGCGCGCGCCGCTAGTCTTGACGCGTGTCGTTCCAGCTGAATGGTGTCCCCCTGCTCTCGCGCTCTGTCGTCGATCGGGCCGAGGAGATCCGCGCCGACGAACAAGCACTGAAGGAAGGCTGGGCACAAGCCCGGTTACTGCGGGTGAACAAGCGCGGCCAGGTCCGATTCGAGGGCAACGCACTGGTCCTGGACGCGGCCACCGACCTTTCGGCCGAACCGGACCCGGCCGCGGTGTTCCTCGGTCTCGGCGAGGGTAAGCATGTCTGGGCGGTCCGGGACAACGAGATCACCGGCACCCTGATGGACCTGAGGGTCGCCGCGAACGAGGTCGACGACTACACCGCTGGCCTGCTGTCCACCGCGATCGCCCTGCTGAACTGGCACGACAAAGCTGGATACAACGCCGCCGACGGCAGCGTCACGGTCGCGGCGAAAGCCGGCTGGTCCCGAGTCACCGAGAGTGGCCACGAGGAATTCCCGCGCATCGACCCGGCGGTGATCTGCCTGATCCACGACGGCGGTGACCGGGTGCTGCTGGCCCGGCAGCACACCTGGCCCAAGACACTGTTCTCGCTGCTGGCCGGTTTCGTGGAAGCGGGCGAATCCCTCGAGCGCTGCGTCGAGCGCGAGGTGAAGGAGGAGGTCGGGGTCGACCTCCGCGACATCCACTACCTGGGCAGCCAGCCGTGGCCGTTCCCGCGGTCGCTGATGCTCGGGTTCGCCGCCGTCGCCGATCCGGAGCAGCCGTTGGCGTTCTCGGACGGCGAGATCGCCGAGGCCCACTGGTTCACCCGCGCCGAGGTGCGCGAAGCGCTGGCGCTGGGCGACTGGTCCGCGCAGAAAGAGGGCAACCGCCTGCTGCTGCCCGGGTCGATCTCCATCGCCCGCACCATCGTCGAATCCTGGGCCGAGCTCGACTCCTAGGCCAGCGTCGCGAGATGCTGCTTGACGGCGGCCAGCGACGGGTTGGTCGCCGTGGAACCGTCGGCGAACTTCACCGTCGGCACCACGTGGTTCCCGTTGTTGACGCTGCCGACGAATTCCGCCGAGGCAGGGTCCTGCTCGATATCGATCTCGACGTAGCTGATGCCGGACTCGTCCAGCTGCTTCTTGAGCCGCCGGCAGTAACCGCACCAGGTGGTCGAGTACATCGTCAGATCAACGTTCGCGTCAGTCACGGTTGCTTCAACGCTCACGGCACGCATCCTGTTCCTGGGTGCATGCCGCTCGACTGCTGAGCGTCACGCCGTGTGCGTCTGCCGGGCGGCCCGGTACTCCCACAGCAGCGGCCACAGGATCACCCCGGCCAATCCGCAGACCAGTCCCAGCGCGCCGATATGCGGGGCGAAGACACCGAGCGCGACGGCGATCAGCGCACACGGCACAGGCCAGATCAGACTCCGTGTCCAGCCAGCGTGCGTAAACAGACCGAGCAAGGCGTTGATGGCGAAATACGCGGCCACGCCACCGCACAGTGACCAGCCGATGCCCGCGGTCAGATGCCCGGAGGCATGGTCGATGGCCAGGCCGAGCCCGCCCGCGATGGTGGCTATCGCGCCGGTGAGGAAGCAGTGCAGCACCATCACATGCCTGCGGGACAGGCCGGTCTCGGCACCGCCGAGCAACCTGGCCACACCGCCGTACAGCATGATCACCGCCCACACCATCCAAAACGCAAGGTAGAGCAGCACATACAGCCCGAGGTCGCCCAGGAGGCGTGCCGCTCCCGCGTCTCAGCCGGTCCCTGCGGTGTCTCGGTGGTCACCGAGACAGTAATAGTCCTGGGCGGTCGGTCAGTCCGGCCCGCCACGCCGTCCACCTGGACGCCGATCCGTCCTGCGGGAAAAGGTCGACTCCACCTGCGCCGATAGGTAGAGTGGAGCACGTCACGCGAGTGATGCCGAGGGCGGTGAGACGCCGTTTGCTGGAACGACGCCCCACCTGGTTGGGGATTTACCTAGTCAGCCCTCGGCGGACCAAGTGGTAAATGAGCGCCCCGGCGATTACGGCTACTCCTGTCAGACAGAAGCAAACGCCGTAATCGACCGGGGTATCACTCTTCACCCGGCGATGTTTCGCCATTCCCCACCACCTCCCTCCTGGGCGCGGCGTGGACCACGTTGGAATGCAACCGCTTTCGCACATCACAGCAACTTTCTGGCGTGTCGCTCCTCCGGTGTGCCGCCGACAGGTCTGTGGTGACGCGTCCGCTTGTCGGACCCGGCTGTCATGATGGTGCTCGTGCCCCTCGACCTCGCTGCCCTGGATCCCGAGCAGGCGGCCGCCGTAAAGGCGCCGCGCGGGCCGGTATGTGTGTTGGCCGGTGCGGGGACGGGCAAGACCAGGACCATCACGCATCGCATCGCGCATCTGGTGTCGGCCGGGCATGTGAAGGCCGACCAGGTGCTGGCCGTGACGTTCACGGCGCGAGCGGCGGGGGAGATGCGCAGCCGCTTGCGTGAGCTGGGGCTCGGGGGTGATGCGAATCAGGTGCAGGCCAGGACATTTCACGCGGCGGCATTGCGTCAGCTCAAGTACTTCTGGCCGCAGATCGTGGGGGAGGTGTCGTGGCGGTTGATCGATGGCAAGTTCCAGATCGTGGCGCAGGCGGCGCACCGGGCGGGGCTGTCCGCGTCGACGGAGAGCGTGCGAGATCTGCTCAGTGAGATCGAGTGGGCGAAGGGCACGCTGATCGCGCCGGAGGACTATCCGGCGGCGGTGGCCAAACATCGGCGGGAGACGCCGTCCGATCCGGCACGGATCGCCGAGGTGTACTCGGCCTACGAAAGCCTGAAGACATCGCCGGACGGATTGCTGCTGGACTTCGACGACCTGCTGCTGCACACGGCCGCCGCGCTGGAAGACTATCCCGCCGTCGCGGAAGAGTTCCGAAGTCGCTACCGCAGTTTCGTGGTCGACGAATATCAGGACGTCACGCCGTTGCAGCAGCGAGTGCTCGACGCCTGGCTCGGCGATCGCGACGACCTCACCGTGGTCGGTGACGCGAACCAGACGATCTACTCGTTCACCGGCGCGACCCCGTCCTATCTGCTCGACTTCTCGCGCCGATTCCCCGAGGCGACGGTCGTCCGGCTGGAACGCGACTACCGCTCCACCCCGCAGGTGGTGTCGCTGGCCAATCGGGTGATCGGCGCCGCGCGGGGCCGGATCGCGGGGACCAGGTTGCAATTGATCGGCCAGCGGCCCGACGGCCCGGAACCGGTGTTCGCCGAGTACGACGACGCGCCGGCCGAGGCGTCCGCGGTGGCCCGGCAGATCAAAACGCTGATCAAGGACGGTGTCCCGGCCGCGGAGATCGCGGTGCTGTACCGGATCAACGCGCAATCCGAGGCCTACGAGCAAGCGCTCACCGAACAGGGCATCCCGTATCAGGTACGTGGTGGGGAAGGTTTCTTTCAGCGCGCCGAGGTCCGGCAGGCCGTGAGCCTGCTGCGCCAAGCCGCCTCCCGGGAGGACCTGCCCGACGAGTCCCGCAGCGGAACCGCCCTGGTCACCCTGGTCAAGGCGGTGCTCGCACCGGTGGGACTCACCAATACCGAGCCCGTGGGTGCACAGGCCCGGGAGAAATGGGAGTCGCTGGTAGCGCTGGTCCGGCTCACCGAGGAACTGGTCGCCGCCGAGGAAGAACTGGATCTCGGCGGATTGTTGCGTGAGCTCGCCGCGCGCGCCGAGGCCAGGCACCCACCGACCGTCCAGGGCGTCACCTTGGCGTCGCTGCATGCCGCCAAGGGGCTGGAGTGGGACGCGGTATTCCTGGTGGGCCTGGTCGACGGCACCATGCCGATCCAGCACGTGCTGGCCGGTGACGGCTCGGTCGCGGACGTCGCCGCGCTCGAGGAGGAACGGCGGTTGTTCTACGTCGGGGTCACCCGGGCCCGCGAGCATCTGCGTCTGTCCTGGGCGCTGTCCCGTAACCAGGGCAGCCGGCGCACCCGGCGCCGGTCCCGGTTCCTGAACGGCCTCGTCCCGGACGACTCACCGGCCTCCCGCATCGCCGCGCCGGTGCCGGAAAAGAAGGGCGGCGGCATCCGCCCGTCCTGCCGGGTCTGTGCGAAACCGCTGATCGGCACCTATGCGACCATGCTCGGCCGGTGCCGTCGATGCCCTGCCGAGCTGGACAACGTCCTGCTCGATGCCCTCAAGGAATGGCGCGCGGAGAAGGCCGAAGTGCTGCGGGTGCGCGAGTTCGTGATCTTCACCGACACCACGCTCACCGCGATTGCCGAGCAATTGCCCGCCGATGACCGGGCGTTGGGCGCGATCGCCGGGATCGGGGCGAAGAAGATCACCGAGTACGGGGCGGACGTCCTCGCGATCGTCGCCTCGCGGATGCGCGCCCGCGCGCGGTGAAACAAGAGTCCTGTAGCGTGACCGAGCCCACCCGTGGCCGAAACCCGCTGAGCCCGAAGATTGCTCGGAAAAATCTACAAAACCGCAGGTAGAAAATAGGTTGTCGGTTTCTCCCGCATTGCATATGGTGGGAACACGCACCGGGAGGTAATCCCAGCGCGCACAGTTGACAGATCGACGAGAGAAGGAGGGAGGCAGACCGATGAACAACATCAGCATCGCCAGAAGCCTCAACGCGTTCAGCGTTGTGGCCGGTGCGGCCATGTCGTTCGACAGTGCATTTGCCTCCCGGGGGATCTCCGCTTTGCAGGGGATCGGTCTGTCTCGCGTCAGCGCATTCGGAACCAAGGTCGACGTGACGGCGAAAGCTGTCTCGTTTACGCACCCGATTTGCGTCCAGCAACAGGCAGACAAGCCCAGCGGGGCTTGGCATCCGGCGGCTGCACAGGCAGCGGTCGGCGCCTTCGTCATCGATTCCGGTTATGAGCCGGCGGGCAACAACCCCGCGGCCGCCGGACCGGCAGCAGATATTGCGGCCGGCGTCGAGATGGCGAACCGCCTCCGCACCGCACAAGACCCAGCGACCGTGATCAGAGATCGACACAGGTGTCGAATTAGGTAGGGGACACCCCTCACCTCCTGGCCACGGATCGCAACCCGCGAAACCGTGGCCATTGTTTTTAAGCGGCTCTTCAGCCGTTTGGAACCGGTTTCGTGGACAAAGTAAACGAACCGCTGCAAACGAACTGAAGGAGAACCGACGTGTTCACCGCAGAAGGCTGGCCGGAGGCCGCTACTGACGTGACATGCCGCACTGTGGCACGATCCACCCGCACTCGCGAGGCCACGGTGACCGTGCCTTGCCGCGCCGGAGATCCCGATCTCTGGTTCGCCGAGAGCCCGGCCCAGTTGGAGGAAGCCAAGGCCCTGTGCGCGGCTTGCCCCATCCGAAAGGGCTGCCTGACCGCGGCTATCGACCGTGGTGAGCCGTGGGGTGTTTGGGGCGGTGAGATCTTCGACCAGGGTGTCGTGATCGCCCGCAAGCGTCCGCGTGGTCGCCCGCGCAAGGTCGCGGTCCCGGCATGAGCGGCGATAGCCCGCTCATGCCGCGACTGACGGCATACCTCCCTCCGGTCCTCGTGGCCCGGCGGGCCCTAGTGGACCGCCGGCGCGCCCAGGAACGAGAAAGCACACGAACCGCTCACCGCGTGATCAGGTGGGCGGTTCGTTTGCGTTGTGCGGCAAGGCATATGGCGAGCGCGATCCAGCTGTCGGGGTGTCAGCTGGATCGAACTCGCGGTGCGGCGGGAACTCTCAACTGGTGAGTTCGCCGCGCTCCTCGCGGAGGCCGGGCAGCCATTGATTGGCCAGACCCATGAAGGGCAGCTCCGCGTCCAGCTGCGCGAGGATCCCGACGGACCCGCCCAGGACCCGGAAGATCATCACGTGCTCGGCCGGAAGTTGCATCGCCCGTGAGGTTTTCATCTCCGCACTGGTGATGTCGGTGGCCTTGCCCGCCACCCGCTGCATCCATCGGCGGGTGAAGTGGAACGACTCGGTCCGGATCGGGTCGGTGAACGGCCGCAGGAAGTCGGCGATCTCCTGGTGGGTGACGGTGCGGCCGGGAATGATCCAGCCGTTGTCGTAGAGAACCTGGGTGAGTTCGTCGAACCGTTCCTCGACGGCCAGCGCGAGGATCTGCCCGAGGATTTTCGGGAAACCATCCGGTAGTGGAGCGCACGCGCCGAAATCGATGACCGCGAGCCGCCCGTCGGGCAGCATCATGAAGTTGCCCGGGTGCGGATCCGCGTGCAGCAGGCCGGCGATCTCAGGCGAGGAGAAGTGGAATTCGCCCATCAGACCCGCGACCCGGTTGCGGAGCTCGTAGGTGCCCTCCGGGTCCGCCGCGCCTTCGCCGATGATCTTGGACACCGGTGTGCCGTCCAGCCATTCGGTGACGATCACCTTCGGGGCGCCCGCCACCACCTTGGGCACCACGATCCGGGGGTGCCCGTCGAAGGCTTTGGCGAACGTGCGCTGATTGCGCGCCTCGTTGCGGTAGTCCAGTTCTTCCTCGGTGCGCTCGGTGATCTCGGCCAGGATCGGCTTCACGTCCGCGCCCGGGACGACCGAGGCGATCAGACCCGTCATTCGAGACAGCGTCTTCAGATCGGCGCGCAGCGCCTCGTCCGCGCCGGGGTACTGCACCTTCACCGCGACGACGCGTCCGTCCGACCACACCGCCTTGTGTACCTGACCGATACTGGCCGAGGCGGCCGGAGTGTCGTCGAAGGATTGGAAGCGTTCCCGCCACCGAGTGCCCAGCTGCACGTCGAGCACCCGGTGCACGGTGGCGGCCGGCATCGGCGGCGCGGCGGCTTGCAGCTTGGTGAGCGCCTCGCGGTAGTGCTCGCCGAACTCCTCCGGGATCGCGGCTTCCATCACGCTCAGCGCCTGACCGAACTTCATTGCGCCGCCCTTGAGTTCACCGAGGACGGTGAACAACTGCTCGGCGGCCTTCTGATTGAGCTGGGCGTTGATTTCGGACTTGTCGCCGCCGGCCAGCTTCTTGCCGAACCCGACGGCGGCCCGCCCCGCGATCCCCAGCGGAATCTTGGCTAACTTGGCATTTCGGGATGAGCCACGGCGCACAATCTCAGACACGTACCCATCATGGCCGACGGACCCCCGGCTTTGCCATGGCAATTTGGAGACTCGTGCGTCACTCATCGGGCCCACCTGCGCAAACACCGCGGCATCCGCAGGCCGGATGGACGGCCCAATCTCGGTGCTCGATCCGATGGGAGGCCAGATCCAGCTCGAGCGTGCCGTCCAGGGTGCCCAGT
This sequence comes from Nocardia goodfellowii, assembly GCF_017875645.1. Lineage (NCBI taxonomy): Bacteria > Bacillati > Actinomycetota > Actinomycetes > Mycobacteriales > Nocardiaceae > Nocardia > Nocardia goodfellowii. Next base: position 2,732,822 of record NZ_JAGGMR010000001.1, read on the forward strand.
GTCCGGGCGGCCGAGCACGCCAAGATCGACTCCAACTCGCCCAGCGCTAGCGCGGCGGTTGCCGCGACCGCCGCGGTCGAAGCCTGGCCGACCCGGCCGAGCAACTGCGCCGCGAGATGCGGCCAGGCCGGGTCGAGATCGGTGCGTGTCAGGTCCGCGCAGCGCAGGCAACTGGTCCGGCCGGGCAGTACCAGGGGGCCGACGATTCCCTTGCCGTCCCGAATGTGGACGGCCAGATGGGGAATCTGATGCAGCACAAGGTCGTTGGCGAGCCGCGGGTCGGGGACCACCTCGTCGGTGAGCAGCACCAGCTCGCCGTGCCAGCTGCCGATCGGGGTATCGGGGGTGTAGCCGCGCGACCGGATGGGCCGGACCCCCAGCCGGCGTACGCCGATACTCAAAGCATCCGAGAGCGGACCGGACCCGTGCACCCGAATCGACCGGATGCGCCGGGCCGCTGCCTCGGGCGGGACCAGCAGACCGGCGTCCTCGATGTCGGTCAGCAGCGCCGCGGCCTGGCTCGGCTGGATTCCGGATTCTTCGGCGAGCCAAAGGATCTGGGGCCGGGTGCGCATGCCGTCGAGCAGCCGGAGGAAGCTGAGCACGGTGGCGGTGTCGAGATCGGCCGGGTCGAGCACGACCGCGGTGTCCGGGTCCCAGCCCAGTTGCACCGCGCCGGAGGGTCGCACCAGGATCATCACCCGGGGATGCAACATCGGCCCGCAGGGCCCGTTGACGGCGAGATGTGTCGATGTCATGGGCCGAGTATGTGCGGGCGCGCCTACCGCCCAGCCTGCGAAAACCCCTGTTATGCACAGGGATTTACGATTTTCACAGGACAGTGACTAGGACGTGCCGGAGTCCTCGGGCTTGTCATCCTCACCGGTCGACGGCTTCCCCGGCTCGTCCTCCTGCTTCGCGGCATTGCCCGAGTCACGTTCCCGCGCCTCGGTTTCGGCGAGCTGGGCGAGCGGGTCGTCGAACGCTCCGGTACCGCCGCCGATCACCGAGTCGATGAAGCCGGCCGGATGATCCAGATCATTGGAATCGGGCAGCAGATCGGGGTGCGCCCACACGCCGTCCCGCTTCTCCATGCCCGCGTCGTCGGTGAGCCGCTGCCACAGGGCCGCCGCTTCGCGCAGCTTGCGCGGCCGCAACTCCAGGCCGACCAGAGTGGCGAAGGTCTGCTCGGCCGGGCCACCGGAGGCACGCCGGCGGCGCAGCGTCTCGGCCAGCGCGCCCGCGCCGGGCAGCCGGTCGCCCACGGCGGCGGCGACCACGACCTGCACCCAGCCCTCGATCAACGCGAGCAGCGTCTCCAAGCGCTCCAGCGCCTGCTTCTGCTCCGGGCTGGTCTGCGGTTCGAACGCGCCCTGTGACAGCAGCTCCTGCAGCTTGGCCGGATCGCTCAGGGTCATGGGATCGATACCCTGCGCGGCCTCCTCGATGGAGGAGAAATCCATCTTGATGCCGCGCGCGTAGCTCTCCACCGCGCCGAGCACCTGCTGGCGCAGCCACGGCACGTGCCCGAACAGACGCTGGTGGGCGGCCTCGCGCGCGGCGAGGAAGACCATGATCTCGCTCTCCGGCTGCTCCAGGCCCGCGCTGAACTCGGAGATCGCGGCGGGCAACAGCGCGGCGGTGCCGCTCGGGCCGAGCGGCAGGCCGATATCGGTGGAGGTCAGCACCTCCTTGGCGAGCTGGCCGAGGGCTTGGCCTAGCTGCGAACCGAACGCCAGGCCGCCCATCTGGCTGAGCATGCCCATCATCGGGGCGGCCATCTCCTTGGCCTCCTCCGGCAGCTGCGCGGTCCACATGCCGTTGACCTGCTGCGCCACCGGATCGCAGAGCCGCTTCCAGGTCGGCACCGTCTCTTCGATCCAGTCGTTCGCCGTCCAGGCGGCGGTCTTGGTCGCACCCGCGGGCAGTGTGGTGGCGCCGTCGAGCCAGAGCTCGGCCAAGCGCGCCGCGTCGGTGATGGCGTTCGCCGTGCTCTCCGACACCGGGGTCAGGTCCGCGCCGAGTTGCTGGCGCGCGAGCCGCTTGGCCACGTCGTAGTTCACCGGCCCGGACTGCCCGCCGCTGCCCGGCTGGCCCATGCCGCTGAGCATCTGCCCGAGCTGGGTCAGCATCTGGCCGAGCTGCGACGGATCGAAACCCGCGCCCGAACCGCCCAGGGCGAAACTGAATGGGTCGTTGGCCCCGGAACCCTGGGATTCGTCGCCTTTGCGCGCGTCGTCGTCGTCACGGTCCGAGAATCCGAACGGCATGTCACTCATGTCTATTACGCTACTCGTTCAGGCCTGGTGGTCAGTGCTCGCGCACCGTAGCGATCGCTTGCGGGTCGCTCGAAAGGGTCGGCGAAATCGGTTCGACGCGCGGACCGCTGAAAAGCTTGCCTCTGCGGCCGTAGCGCGGGGTCCATCACTATGGTGGGCCTGGTGAATCGTCGGATTTGGACCCTGCTGGCCGCCCTCGTCCCGGTGCTCGTACTCGGCGTACTCGGCACTGTCATCACTGTGCCCTATGTCGCACTGGGCCCCGGCCCCACCTTCAACACCCTCGGCGAAGTCGACGGCAAGCAGGTAGTGGACGTACGCGGCACCGAGGTGGATCCGACCACCGGCCATCTCAATATGACCACCGTGTCGGTGCGCGACGGGCTCAATCTGTTCGAGGCGTTCGGCTTCTGGGCCAGCGGCGAGCACGGCCTGGTGCCGCGCGCCGAGGTGTATCCGCCCGGGGTGCCGCGCGAGGAGATCGACAAGTCCAACCAGCAGGACTTCAAGGATTCCGAAGGCAACGCCGAGGTCGCCGCGCTGCACTATCTGAAGCTGCCGACGGTGGTGCTGGTGCGCAAGGTCGGCGACGAAGGCCCCGCCAAGGACATTCTGCGGCCCGGCGACGAGATCGTCAGCATCAACGGGACGCCGATCGCCACGCCGCAGGACGTGGTGACCGCGGTGTCCTCGCAGGCGCCCGGCAGCAAGCTGACGATCGCGCTGCGCCGCGACAACGCCGAGCAGACCGTCGAGATCACCCTGGCCGCGCGCCCCGACGACCCGGCCAAGGGCTACCTCGGGGTCACCCCGGCCGAGGGCGCGCGCCCGCCCATGCAGGTCACCTTCAACCTCGCCGACATCGGCGGCCCGTCGGCCGGTCTGATGTTCAGTCTCGCGCTCATCGACAAGCTCTCCCCGGGCGAGCTCGACGGCGGCAAGTTCGTCGCTGGCACCGGCACCATCGAACAGGACGGCAAGGTCGGTCCGATCGGCGGCATCCAATACAAGATGATGGCCGCGCGGGAAGCCGGCGCGGAGACCTTTCTGGTCCCGGCCGCCAACTGCAACGAGGCCCGCGCCCGCACGCCCGACGGCCTGCGCCTGGTGAAGGTCGAAAACCTCGACGGCGCCGTGCAGTCTCTGGCGGACATCAACGCCGGTCGTGAGCCGGTGAGCTGCGCCGCCGGCTGATCAGTCCTCGAAGCCTTCCTCGAAGGTGTGGTGCAGAGCTTCGAGCACGTTCGGGGCCAGGTTCGGATAGGTGCGCAGGTCGAGAGCGGGGAAGCTGTCGTCTTCCTCGGGCTTGATCTGTAGCAGCGCCAGCTGCATTCCTTCTCTGAGCACACCGGCGAACAGGCGGGCGGCGCGGCGTTCCGGATGGGCGTGCGCGGCGGCGCGAGCGGCGGCGTCGGCGGCCTCGTGGTCGGCCAGCAGCGGGGTGAGCGCGTCGTCCAGCGTGCTTTCCGCGTCCGGCGGCAGCACCACGATCTCCTGCACCAGTACGCAACCCCGTACGGCCGGTGGCCAGGTGGTGGTGGCGAGGAACTCGTCGAGTGCCATCGATCCGCCGGTGATGTCGTCCGGCAACGCTTCCTGGGCGATCGGCGTCAGCTCGTTGCCCTGATCCAACTGGTCCAGCAGCCCGGGCTCGGCGGCGACCAGGTCGGCGGTGGGTACCAGGGCGAACAGCTGCGGCGGACGTCCCCAGCCCTCGGCGTCGGCGAATTCCGCTACCTCGCGTACGGCGCGGGACAGGACGAGTTCGGCGTGCAGGTCTGCGGTCACCGAAACATCCTCGCATCACTTCGACGAGCCCGGACACAGACACCGCGATCGGTCAGCATCGCGACAGCGATCCCGGGCGAGGTGGTGGTCGGGCGACGGGCGGGGCCGCGAGGCACCTTTCGGTGTCCGTTTCCGTAGAGTGGGCGCGAGACGGTCGACACGTGTGGACCGCTGGAACATTCGGACTGCGGCGCCCACCGGTAACGGTGCGGGCGCCGCCGGATCTTGGAGCGTGGCATCGTGGGCATGCGGCCCCCAACCGGCTTATCGTTGTCCCGCCGCAGCCGAGTGCTGCTGGTGGCGGCCATTGTTCTGGCGGCGCTGCTGCTGCTGGGACCACGGCTGACCGATACCTACACCAATTGGCTGTGGTTCGGCGAGGTCGGCTACCGGAACGTCTATCTGACCGTATTGCGGTCCCGCGTCATCCTTTTCGCGGCCGTCGGATTGTTCGTCGGTCTCGTGGTCTGGCTGGCGTTGCTGCTGGCTTACCGGACCCGGCCGGTCTTCGTGCCGGTAGCGGGACCCAATGACCCGATCGCGCGCTACCGCACCACCGTGATGAGCCGGCTGCGGCTGTTCGGCATCGGCGTCCCGGTGCTGCTGGGCCTGCTGTCGGGTTTGGTGGCGCAGTCGAATTGGGTGACGCTGCAGCTGTTCCTCAACGGCGGCGACTTCGGTCAGACCGATCCGCAGTTCCAGCTCGACGTGGGCTTCTACGCCTTCGACCTGCCGTTCTACCGCATGGTGCTGAACTGGCTGTTCGTCGCGATCGTGATCGCGTTCTTCGCCAGCCTGGTCACCCACTACATCTTCGGCGGCCTGCGGCTGAGCGGCCGCGAGGGCGTACTGACCAGGCCCGCGCGCGTCCAGCTCGCGGTGATCGCCGGAATCTTCGTGCTGCTCAAGGCCGTTGCCTACTGGTTCGACCGCTACGAGTTGCTGTCCAGCAGTCGTAAGGCGCCGACCTTCGAGGGCGGTTCGTTCACCGATATCAACGCGGTGCTGCCCGGCAAGCTGATCCTGCTCGCGATCGCGGTGATCTGCGCGATCGCGTTCTTCGCGGGCATCGTGCTGCGTGATCTGCGGGTGCCGGCCATGGCGGCCGCGTTGCTGGTGCTCTCCTCCATTCTGGTCGGCGCGGTGTATCCGCTGATCGTGGAACAGTTCTCGGTGCGCCCGAATGCCGCGGACAAGGAAGCCGAGTACATCGAGCGCAATATCGCGGCGACCCGGAATGCCTACGGCATCACCCCCGACAAGATCGAATACAAGGACTACAAGGGCGAGAGCCGCAAGAGCCCGCTGGAGGTCCCGGTCGACCGGGTCACCATCGCCAACGCCCGGCTGCTGGATCCGAACATCCTCTCGCCCACGTTCACTCAGTTGCAGCAGCGCAAGAACTTCTACGGCTTCCCCGAATCGCTGGACATCGACCGCTACAGCATCAACGGCGAGGTCCAGGACTACATCGTCGCCGCGCGTGAGCTGGATCCGCGCGCGCTGTCCGGCGGACAGACCAACTGGATCAACCAGCACACCGTCTACACCCACGGCAACGGCTTCGTCGCGGCCCCGGCCAACCGGGTGAACAAGCCGCAGGCCGACGCCAATCAGGCCTCCAGTGGTGCGAGCGACAGCGGCTATCCGATCTTCATGGTCAGCGACCTGGCTACCGCCCCGGACAAGCAGCACATCCGGGTGGACCAGCCGCGTATCTACTTCGGTGAGCTGATCTCGCAGTCCACCGCCGACTACGCCATCGTCGGCGGCTCGGAGGGTCAGGCCCCGCGCGAATACGATTCCGACACCGCTTCCTACACCTACACCGGTGCGGGCGGCGTGCCGATCGGCAACTGGTTCAACCGGCTGGCCTTCGCGGCCAAGTACGCCGAGCGCAACCTGTTGTTCTCCTCGGCCATCGGCGAGAACTCGAAGATCATCTTCAACCGCAGTCCCAAGGACCGGGTGCAGAAGGTCGCGCCGTGGTTGACCACCGACGGCAATGCCTACCCGGCGGTGGTGGAGGGCCGCGTCAAGTGGATCGTCGACGCCTACACCACGCTGGACAAGTACCCCTACGCGCAGACCACCTCGCTGGAGGGTGCGGTCGAGGACAGCATCGACCAGAAGACCGGTCGCCTGCTGCCCCGCAAGGAAGTCAGCTATATCCGCAACTCGGTGAAGGCCACCGTCGACGCCTATGACGGCACGGTCACCCTCTACGAAACCGACAGCACCGACCCGGTACTGAAGGCCTGGCGCGGTGTGTTCCCGGGAGCGGTCAAGCCGGAGAGCGAGATCTCGCCGGAACTGCGCGCGCACTTCCGCTACCCCGAGGATCTGTTCAAGGTCCAGCGCGAGATGCTGACCAAGTACCACGTGGACAATCCGCGAGAGTTCTTCACCAACAACGCCTTCTGGTCGGTGCCGACCGATCCGACGATCGAGAGCCAGGGTGGCAGCTTCAAGCAGCCGCCGTACTACGTGCTGCTCGGTGATCCGAAGTCGGACAAGCCGGTGTTCAACCTGACCAGCGCGATGGTGGGCTTCAACCGGCAGTTCCTCTCGGCCTACATCTCGGTGCGCTCGGATCCGGACGGCTACGGCAAGTTCACGATTCTGCGTTTGCCGACCGACACGCAGACCCAGGGCCCACAGCAGACGCAGAACAGCATGACGACCGCGGACGAGGTCTCGCGGGAGAAGACACTGCTGTCCAACTCGAACAAGATCAAGTACGGCAATCTGCTGACGCTGCCGATCGCGGACGGCGGCATCCTGTACGTGGAGCCGTTCTACAACGAGCGCAATACCGGCCCGAACACCTCGACCTTCCCGCAGTTGCTGCGCGTGCTGGTCAGCTACCGGGACGACGCGGGCAGCGTTCGAGTCGGCTATGCCCCGACTCTGGCCGAAGCGCTGAACGAGGTGCTGCCCGGCGCCGGGGCGCTGGCCACCAACTCCGGTGGGGATCCGGCCAACCGGCCGAAGCCGGGCACGCTCCCGCCGGCGCCGGACACCAGCCAGCCACAGCCGGGAGCGAACACCCCGGTGCCCGGCACGGTGACGCCGCCGACCGGGTCCTCGGCGGCCAAGGATGCCGCGGCCGCGGAGCTGAATCGGCGGATCGAGGCGGTACGCACGGCTATGAAGACCGGTGACTTCGCCGAACTCGGCCGGGCGTTGAACGAACTGGAGGTCGCGGTGAAGGCCTACCAGGAAGCCAAGTAGGCCCACCCGGTCGCCCGACCGCTACCCGTCATCGAGACGCTGTGCGTCGCCGCTACCACAGAAGCGGCCTCGCTGATCCCCAGTGATCAGCGAGGCCGTTCCTGTATGCACTGGACGGGCCGGGTTCGGCGGCCCGCCCAGCGGGTCTTAGTTGCCGCCCAGCGAATCGATGAGCGGGGCGTGCTGGTCCAGCAGCTGCTGGTACAGATCCTGCACCCCGGCCTGCGCGGCGACGTTGGCGCCGACATTCTTGGCCTCGTCGACAGCGGCCTTGGGGGAGAACGGGATCGCGGCCTGGACGGCCGGGGCCGGTTCGGGTTCCGGCGCGGGGGCGGGCTCCGGCTCGAGGCCCGAGGAGACGCCTTCGGTCAGGCGGCTGCCGCAGGTCGGCCAGGCGCCGACGCCCTGGGTGGCGAGCACGTTCTCCGCGACGCGGATCTGCTCGGCCTTGCTGGCGTTGTGGGCATAGCCGGTGCCGCCGTTGGCCACCCAGGTGGAGTGGCTGAACTGCAGGCCGCCGTAGTAGCCGTTGCCGGTATTGATGCCCCAGTTGCCGCCGCTCTCGCACTGGGCGACGCCGTCCCAGTTGTGGGTGGCAGCCTCGGCCGTACCGGCGGCGAGTGTGAACGGGACGGCAACAAGGGCGCCGGTGACGGCCGCGAGGCCGAGGGCGCGGGCGTTGAACTTCCGGTTCTCAGACATGTGTGTTTTCCCTCCCTGTGCCCACCTCCGCGACGGATGTCCGTCGAGGCCCTGCCCCCAGGAGTCGGGGATCCTCGAACCGCGGGACAGGGTTACCGGCGTGCGACGGCTCGAGTTCTAGCCCATCCGCAGATTGCCTCCGGGCCGAGCACGACGGTAACGAACAAATCTCGGCAGATCACGTCTTGATAACGAGAGAATTGCATGAAGCAAATAACACATTTATCGTTGTCTGTGCAGGTGACTTGCGCATTATGGTCTGATCCCGAACGGTCGGTTATAGCTCCGTGATGTGCTCGGCGTCACAGGTAAATTGTGATGCAGGGCACGTTTGAAACGTGCTACCTAGATCGAATGTGCGGGTTTTCGGATTTCGGATTGTGCAAAACGGATAAATCGGACCGGTTCCCCCGGTGGGCCCAGAGTGGGGTGTCGCGCGTGGTTCCCGGTTCGGCCGCAATCCCGCCATCGGAGCCCTGTCCGGCTGGTTGACCTGCGCAAACCCGCCCTTCCGTCAGCGATTTGCCATCTGGGTGTAGACGTGTGTAATGTTGTGTTTACCGACGCGGGGTGGAGCAGCTCGGTAGCTCGCTGGGCTCATAACCCAGAGGTCGCAGGTTCAAATCCTGTCCCCGCTACTACAAGACCCAGGTCAGAATTTCTGACCTGGGTCTTCTTATGTGTCCGGAGCAACTCACGCGTAGCGGGGATCGGCTGCCACCGCACGTCGACGAGGTTCCAGGGCCGCCGCGACCAAATAGCTGCCGCCACCCGCCAGGGCCAGGACCCAGTACGGGCTGGCGCCGTCGAGGAAGAGCGCGGCCGAGGAAGTGAGGCCCAGCCAGGCGCCGAGCGCGTATTGCAGCACGTCGCGATACGCGGCTCCGCCCGCGAGATAGAGCAAGCCGACGATCAGGCCGGAGCCGGCCGGCCAGAGCAGCATCTTCAGATCGTCCTGGCTCAGCGCCGAACTGAGCGCGGTGATGATGAAGAACAGCGCACCGAAGCCGACCAGCCAGGAGGCGGCGAGCAGATTCCCGACTACCGCGTCCCGGCCGGTGGCCGAGCGCTGGGCCTTCATGCTCACCACGATGGTGATGACCAGCGCGGACAGCAGTCCGGTGATCAACAGGGCACTCGGCACGGCGGAGGGGAGTCGCAAAAGGGGATTTTCCCCGTGCGACAAGGCGTACGCGCCGTGGCCGAACAGCCAGGCCGCGCCGAAGCTCAGATAACTCGGCCGGTTGTCCAGAATTGCGCGCAGGTGTGAATTGTGCTGAGACATAACATTTCTCCTCGAGGGAATCGGATTGTTCAGGCCGGGAAATCGGTGACGATGACGACTTTGCCGACCACAGTGCTCGACTCGGCGAGTTCCATGGCTCGGGCGGCCTCGGTCAGCGGGATGCGGGCCGCGACTTGGGCGCGCAGCGTGCCCTGTGCGGCGAGGTCGAACACCGCGCCGAGATCCTCGGTGATGCGTTCGCGGAAGCGGGGGAGGTCGCGCTTGCCCGCCCACAGGTTGTAGAAATGCGCGTTTCGCTTGTTGGGCAAGGCTTTCCACAGCAATAGCTGCCCGAAGAGCTTCAGCACGGGCAGCCGGGAGTTGCCTGCGTCGTCCTTGGTCGCCGCGGTGCCATAGGAGACCAGGGTGCCGTGCGGTGCGAGCAGTCCGAAGGAATCGTGGATGCCGGGACCGCCGATGTGATCGAACACGGCATCCACGCCGGTCGGCGCGAGCGCTCGAACCTGTTGTGGCACGTCACCGCGATAGTCGATCCAGGTCGCGCCGAGTGCTTCGACGGCTGCGGCATTGCGGGCCGAAGCGGTGCCGAGGACTCGAATTCCATTGGCGTGGGCCAATTGCACGAGTGTCGAGCCGACGCCGCCGTTCGCACCGTGGACCAGAATGGTCTGGCCGGGCTTCGCTTTCGCGGTGCGATAGAGCATTTGCCACGCCGTAATGCCGTTCACCACAAAGGTTTCCGCTTCGGCCGCGTCGAGAGCCGCGGGGACCCGGACCAGATCGCGGGCGTCGAGCAAGGCGTGGCTGGTCCAGCCGCCGACTTTGGTCAAAGCGGCGACGCGTCTGCCGACCAGCCTCGGATCGACCTCGGATCCGGCCGCGGTCACGGTCCCCACCAAGTCGTATCCGGGCACGAATGGGAAGGGCGGCTGGTCGTAGTACTTGCCGCGTCGCATCTGCTGCTCGGCGAACGAGACGCCGCTCGCCTCGACCCGGACGAGTGCCTCGTGCGGGCCGGGTGCGGGGAGTTCGCGCTCGGTGATCAGCAGGCCGTTCGGTTCGACGCGGCCGGGCAAGACGATCTCGGTGGCGGTGGTAGACATGGCGTGCTCCTAGTGTGTGACTGGTCAATCACTCGATGGGTCGAATAAAGGCCCCCGTGCGGGGGCCGCTGGTTGCGGTCAGTGGGCCTTCGGGTGGCGGATGCCGTCCGTGAGGATGGTCGCCCAGGGGCTGTCGTCGCCGTCCAAGCCGAGGGTGGTGATGAGGTGGCAGAGTTGCCCGAAGGCGATGAAGCGCTGAACCTGCTCGTCTGCCGCGCCCGATCGTTGTTTGGCGAAGCCGGTGACTCGGCCCAGCCCGGCGCGCAGGGCCGCGCCGATCTCCGGGATGTCCGCGACGGACTGGGCGTGCACCTGCAGCATCAGCAGGCTCTTGTCGCTGATGAGTTCCGCGTAGGCGCCGCCCATTTCGTGCAGGATCTGCTCCGGGGCCGTTTCGCCGGCCCGAGCCGCCCCCGATGACAGGGCGCGCTCGATCAAGTCGAAGCAGCGTTCCAGCGCGGCGACGAAGAGGGCGACTTTGCCGGGGAACAATTTGAAGACATAAGCGGGCGAGATCTGAGCCGTCGCCGCCACCGTGCTGATGGGGGTGCCGTGATAGCCGGTGCGGGCGAACTCGGTGATCGCGGCGTCCACGACGGTATCGCGCCGGACGTCGGATCGGGAGAGGGTGGCTCCGCTCTTGCTCATGTGAGTGACTGTACACTCACTCTTTGTCGGCGACAAGCCGTGGCTTGATGGCCGACGGGCGCTCAGGTGTTTTCGTCGAGGAAGACGGTGATCGCGGTGATTCGGCGACTACCGGTCGCGAAGTCGACGAACGCGACGCCGCGTGCCTCGTCCAGCCGCACCGACGCCGACACGGTGCGCCCGGCGGCGATCAGCTTGTCCCAGCGCATGTTCCGGGTGCGGTTGGTGAACTCCTCCACCGATACCGTGCTGCCCGCGGGCAGCTGGAGGATGGCGCTGTCGTCCAGCAAGGTGCGCACCCGGCCGATATCGGTCGCGGCCGCGGCCGTGAAGAGTTGTGCCACTGCGTCTTTCCCGGACCGGCCGACGCTGCGGATCGCCCGCATCAGGCCGACCATGCCGCCGACGCCTTGATTCAGGATCAGTTGCGGACCGAGCTTCGCCGACGCGGTCAGTCCGCGTACGCCGGTGCGCAGCATCAGCTGGGTGACCATGGCCGCGAATTCCCAATGTGCCGCCAGCCGAACGATTTTCCAGAGACCGTCGATCTCGGCGAGGTCGTAACGCAGGTGCATCGGCACCCGCACCGTCGCGCCCGTGGACATGGTGGTCTCGATGTAGAGATCGCGTACCACCGACTGCCCGTGGACGAGGTCGAGTTCGATGTCGAAGGCGATGCCGTTCGGGGCGATGAACGTGTCGTAGAAGCGCTCGATGGCGGCGCGGCCGAGGTGCGGGCGTGCTCCGACCGGGTCGTTGACTTCGGCATCCGCGGCGAACAGCGCTACCCAGGCGGATTTGTCGTGTGCGGCAACGGCTCGCGGTGAGGCCTGCACCGCCGCGAGCAGCGCTTCTGCGGTCGGGTTCAGTGCCATGGGAGGTTCCTCCGCGGTTGTGGGCCAAGGCTGCGTCCCATGGTAGAACATGTTCTAATTCAGCGGCGAGCTGTCTCACTCTGCAAGGATTTCGATGGACTGGTACACCGGGAACACCACCTATGACACCGTGCTCACGGTCGCCTTCGCCTTCGCGGCCTTCGTGCTGATAGGCGGCATGTTCGCGCAGAGCCCGTACGGCCGGTTCGCCTCCACCAAGGTGGGTTTCAACCTGAATCCGAAGCTCGGCTGGTGGCTGATGGAGATTCCCGCGACCGTGGTGTTCGCGGTGTTCTATCTGAGCGGGCCGAATCGGTTCGAGCCGGTGCCGCTGGTGCTGGCCGGGATCTGGTTGCTGCACTACGGGAATCGTGGCTGGTTCTTCCCGCTGTCGATCCGGCAGGTGCCCGGAAAGCGCAGCAGCTTCAATGTTTCGGTGCTGGCGGCGGGCATGTTCGTCACGGCGCTGCACGGCTACCTCAACGGGTCGTTCTTCAGCCACGACTACCTGAACCAGTACGGAACGCAGTGGTTGACCGATCCCCGATTCCTCGCCGGTCTGCTGGTCTACCTGAGCGGTTTCGCGCTGCTGGTGCGCTCGGAGTGGATTGTGCGCAACCTGCGGGACAAGAAGAACCCCGGGACGACCGAATACAAAATCCCCTTCGGCGGCGGCTTCCGCTTCGTCACCAGTCCGGCCTATCTCGGCGAGCTCCTGGCCTGGGCCGGCTTCGCCTTGCTCACCTGGAGCTGGGCGGGGGTGGTGATCTTCCTGATCACGGCCGGAAATCTGGTGCCGCGCGCGTTCGCCACGCACAAGTGGTACCGGGAGCGGTTCGCCGACTACCCGGCAGAGCGGAAAGCGTTGATCCCCTACATCATCTGACCCCAGACCGCCCGCGAGCCGGATTCGCCGACGCGGTAGACCTGCACAGTCGCGGCGACGCTCGCGCCGATCGTCAGCACCGCGATGACCCAAATGAGTAGGTGCGCAAGGGGTTTCCCACGCTGCTCGCGTAGGAAGACCACCAGCAGCGCGGCCGCGGCCAGCAGCAGCGGCACCGCGAAGTAGTTCATGGTGCCGCCGAGATCGGTGTGCTTCTGCAGCGCCTCGGACGGGCCGAACCGTGTCGCGAAGTTCGCACCGGCGATGATGGTGACCGGCGTCAGCGCGGCCGTGATCGCGGCCAGCGCCACGGCCGGCCAGATCAGGCGCCGCCGCGCGGCGGGCCACACCGCGCACAGCACCAGCGACAGGGCTGTGAGCGGCACGAACACTACGATGACGTGCACGAGTAGCACATGCGCGGGCAAACCGTCGATCGTCGACATGAGGCGCTCCCAGTTCGGTTCGGCCTCAGTATCGCCGATGCGACCACCGCCGCGCGGTATACCGCGACGGCAATTCGCGTCGTGCGCTGTCAGTTCATGGCCGGGTCGGGTAACGCTCCCTCGGCGGCGCGCAGGCGCTCGCTGACTCTGGTGAGCAGGTCGATGGATTCTTCGGAGAGGCCGACCGTGGTGCGCACGAGGCGGCGCAGACCGGGGCTGGACAACTGCCGGACGAGGACGAGGTCATGATCGCGGTCGTGGCCGCGATGGTCGAGATCCACAGGGGTGCTCACAATCTGATTACTCAGGTGAAGATGACGCTCAGGTAATAGGCGTGTGGAGGCGGCAATTACTTCGCTAGGGGGATCCGGTCACGGGCATGACATAGCCACAGCGACACAGACTGCTTCTCGCGGCCGTGGCGGCCGCGAGACGGAGCCGGGCGATGCCGGATCACGGCTCCTTGGTTTCGGATTGGTCCGGTTGCCCGGTCTTTTCCAGCGCGGGCGCCGATTCGGCGATCCGATGGGCCCGTTTCGACCCCCAGCCGACCGCGGACTCGGCTCGGTTGCGCTCGATCATGTGCGGGTAGTGCAGCTCGAACGCGGGGCGTTCGGACCGGATGCGCGGCAGTTCGTAGAAGTTGTGCCGCGGCGGCGGGCAGGTGGTGGCCCACTCCAGCGAGTTGCCGTAGCCCCAGGGATCATCCACGGCCGCGACTTCGCCATAGCGGTAACTCCTGAAGACGTTCCAGATGAACGGCAGCATCGAGGCGCCGAGGATGAACGCGCCGATCGTGGAGATCATGTTCAGCGTGGTGAAACCGTCACCGGGGAGATAGTCGGCATAGCGGCGTGGCATGCCTTCGTTGCCGAGCCAGTGCTGCACCAGGAAAGTGGTGTGGAACCCGAGGAAGGTGGTCCAGAAATGGAACTTGGCGAGACGCTCGTCGAGCATGCGCCCGGTCATCTTCGGGAACCAGAAGTAGATGCCCGCGAAGGTGGCGAACACGATGGTGCCGAAGAGCACGTAGTGGAAGTGCGCGACCACGAAATAGCTGTCGGTGACGTGGAAGTCCAGCGGCGGCGAGGCCAGGATGACGCCGGACAGACCACCGAACAGGAACGTCACCAGGAAGCCCAGTGCGAACAGCATGGGTGACTCGAAGGTGAGCTGCCCGCGCCACATGGTGCAGATCCAGTTGAAGAACTTCACTCCGGTGGGGACCGCGATCAGGAACGTCATGATCGAAAAGAACGGCAGCAGAACGGCACCCGTGGCATACATGTGATGCGCCCACACCGCCACCGAGAGACCGCCGATCGCCAGCGTGGCGTAAACCAGTGTGCTGTAACCGAATAGGGGCTTGCGGCTGAAGACCGGAAAGATCTCGGTGACGATGCCGAAGAACGGCAGCGCCACGATGTAGACCTCCGGATGCCCGAAGAACCAGAACAGGTGCTGCCACAGCAGGACGCCGCCGGTCGCCGGGTCGTAGATGTGCGCGCCCAGATGCCGGTCGGCGAACAACCCCATCAGCGCGGCGGTGAGAATCGGAAACGCCAGCAGCACAAGCACACTGGTCACCAGGATGTTCCAGGTGAAGATGGGCAACCGGAACATCGTCATGCCCGGTGCGCGCAGGCAGACCACCGTGGTGATCATGTTGACGCCGCCGAGGATGGTGCCGACACCGGACAGCGCCAGCCCCATGATCCAGAGATCCCCGCCGACGCCCGGCGAATGCTGGAAGTCACTGAGCGGGGTGTACCCGGTCCAGCCGAAGTCGGCGGCGCCGCCGGGCGTGATGAAACCCGCGGTGGCCATGGTCGCGCCGAACAGGTACAGCCAGTAGCTGAACGCGTTCAGGCGCGGGAAGGCGACATCGGGCGCCCCGATCTGCAACGGCAGCACCGCGTTCGCGAATCCGAAGAGGATCGGGGTCGCATAGAACAGCAGCATGATCGTGCCGTGCATGGTGAACAGCTGGTTGTACTGCTCGGTGGACAGGAAATGTAAACCGGGACGGGCTAATTCGGCGCGCATCAGCAGCGCCATCAGGCCGCCGATGAAGAAGAACGACATCGCGCTCGTCAGGTACATGACACCGAGCACCTTGGGATCGGTGGTGGTGATCATCTTCCACAGGTACGAGCCCTTCGGCCCGAGCCGGCGGGGGTAGGGCCGTACTGCCTGGACCTCGGTGACTGCCATGGCTACGCCTCGCTCCGCTCGGCTCCGCCCCGGCAGTAGCCGGTCGTGATTTCGGTTTGTTCGCTGCGCTCACTCACAGTGGTCGCCACCTTCCATCACCGCCGACCAGCCTGTGACGGGGATTATGCGCCTGTTCGATCACCGACATGCGGAGTTTGGGCCGAACACATGGGATTACCGGGCGACTCGCGGCCACGGTGTGACTCACCTCTCCGACCACGGAGGGATGGGTGGCACCGGCGGGACTCGTAGCGCTGCATCAGCATCCCGGGTAACTGGAGTCGCAGCGTGCCGAACCCGCCCGCCGGCCGGTTAGCAGGTTGGCACCCGGAACCGCGCGATCAGCGCCTCGCCCATTTCCAGGGCGCGGCGTGCGGCGAGCCGATCCCCTTCGGCCGCGGCGACGATCGATCCCTTCATCAGGATGTGCCAGGAGCGGGCGAAATCATCCGGATCGTGTAAGCCCGCCTCCTCGGCGCGGCTGCGCACCATGTCCCGGATGGTGGCGAGATGACCGATGCTGGCGATTCCGGTGGGATGATCCGCGCCCATTTCCAGCAAGACGTTGACGAAGGTGCAGGTATCGAAACCTTCGGTGGTGAACCATTCGTCGAACACATCGAAAATGGCCAACAAGCGCTGCTCGGGAGTGGCGCCGCGTAGGTGCGATTGTTTCTCGATGAAACCGAAAGTCCACAGTTTCTCGCGCCGTTCCAGCACGGCGAGAACCAAGTCGTCTTTGGTGCGAAAATGCCGGTACAGCGTCGCTTTCGCGATGGCCGCTCGCGAGATCACCTCGTCGATGCCCACATCACGGATACCGCGCCGGGTGAACAGTTCGTAGGCGGCGGACAGGATCCGTTCGCGGGCACCGACGACGGGGTCTTCGCGCGCAGCCATGAATCCAGCCTAAACCGCGACGGAACGCCGCGGTTCAGGCCGTCCGATCAATGCCGCCGCGCTTCGGCGCGCTCCCGGGCCGCCTCGGCCCGTTCGCGTGCGGCTTCAGCTAGGTAGGCGCTGCGTTCGCGAGCGGTGTGGGCAAGTTCCGGTCCGCGTTCGCGGGCGGTGTCGGCCAGCTCCGTACCCTTATGCTGCGCGGCTTCGGCGAATTCCGAGCCCCGCTGGCGGGCGATCTCGGCCAGTTCCGCCGCGCGCTCCCGAGCGATCTCGGCGAATTCGGCGCCTCGCTTCTTGGCGATCTCGGCCCATTCCGAGCCGTGCTCCTTGGCGTATTCGGCCCACTCGGAACCGTGTTCTTTTGCCGTAGAAGCGATCTCGGGCCCACGGTGCTTGGCGACCTCGGCGAGTTCGGTGCCGCGATGCTGCGCGGTCTCGGCGAGCACGGCGCCCTTCGCGGCGGCGATCTCACCGAACTTCTGCGCCCGGACGGCCGCTTCGTGCGCCCGTTCCCGCAGCACCTCGGCGGTCTGCGAGTCCGAGGACCCGGTGAAGGGCAACGCCGCGGCCGCGGCCGACGCCGCCTTGCGGCCGCGCCAGCCCAGCGAAGGTTTGCCCTCGGTGTCGGCGGCGGCGATCATCAGCCCGCCGAGCAGGCCGAGATCCTTGAGGAAGGCGGTCCGCTTGGCGTTTTTGCGGTCCGGATCCTCCTCGTCCCAGAAGTTCTGTTCGGTGATCGTGGCCGGCACGACCGTCGCGGCGAGCACGAGCGACGCCAGTCGCGGCGTCTTGCCCAGCGCCAGTAGCACGCCGGCGGAGACCTGGGCGAACGCGTTGACGCGCACCACAGTGCCCGGGTCGGCGGGAAGTTTCGCCGCGTATTTGTCCGGCAGCGTGCGTTCACCGCGCTGGACCAGCGTGGCGGCCGTCTTCGCCCGTGGCTCGGGATGGATCAGGGTGTCGACCCCGTCGACAATGAACGTGGTCGCAAGCAGTGGTCGGGCAAGTCGGCGTAGCAACATAGCGGGCAACCCTTTCCTCGGTGGCTTAGTGGTCGGGTTCCCGCGCATTCTCCCGCCAAACACCAAGATCAACTGTCGGCGACACGGGTTCTACCTGCGCGAATTCCGAGGGTCCCGGTAGGCCGGCGAGAAATTCGACGATGGTGCTGGTCACCGCGGCGGCATCCTCCATCATCGGCAGGTGCCCGCAGTCCGCCAGGACCACGCTGGTGTGCGGCCGCAGCGTGGAGGCGTCGAGCGCGGCGCCGGCGGCGGCGGACAAGATGCGGTTCTGCGCGCCCCAGATAGTGCAGATCGGCGGGAAGCCCGGGCCGGGACGGAAGGTATCGAGCGCCCGGAAGGCCGGGAAGTCCTGGACCAGCCGATCCAATGCGATCAGTCGCCCGGGGTCGCCCCAGGGGCCTTTCAAGGTCGGGGAATTCTGCAGCCGCCGGGCCCGCCCGGACGAGCCCAGCTGGTTGGCGACGATCAACTCGGCTGCCCGGTCGGGCAGCGCGAGTCGCCGAGCCAGCGGCGCGAGGGGCAGTCTGGCCGACAGCCAGGCCAGTGGCGCCTGCCGACCCCGGTACACGGTGTTCCAGGTGAGGGGATTGATCAGCACCAGCCCCCGCACCCGGGCCGCGGGCCGGGTGATGGTGTAGCTCAGCGCGATCGCGCTGCCCAGGCAGTTCCCGACGAGGACCACATCGGTGCAGTGCCGCGCGTCCAGGAACGCGTCGAGCATGCGCACATAGTCGACCAGCCGATAGCCGGTCGCCGGACGCTGGGATTCGCCGTAACCGGGTAGGTCGAGTGCGAAAACCTCGTGATCACGCCGCAATTCGGCGATCTGATCAGCCCAGATCCGCCGGGACGCACCCGCGTTGTGCAACAGCACGATCGGTGGTCCCTCGCCCATGCGGTCGTAGACCACGCTGCGTCCGTGGTGCGCGAAAGTGGCCACATCGCCTCCTTGCGATCGGGAGGCCGGTGCGCCCGCCCTGCGATCCACGGTAATCCGAGTCCGCCGTCGCCCGCCTCGATATGGTTCGGCCGGTCACGGCGCGGCCGAAAACGTCAGACGCCTACGCGCAGAAAGCGGCCGGTGCGCTGTTTCCCGAGGAGCTCGTTGGGTGCGCCGTTTCCGAACACGTGCTCGCCGTTGATCAGTACGGCGGTGACGGTGTCGTCATTGCGATTGACCATGCGGGACAGATTGCCGAACTCCGGGATGGGGGATTCGGCGTAGGCCTCCACGGCGTCGTCCAGGCGGGCGGGGTCGAGAACGACGACGTCGGCGCGATCGCCCGGCCGCAGGTGTCCGGCGTCCAAGCCGTACCAGTCGGCGAGTTCACCGGTGATCCGGTGCACGGCGCGTTCCATCGACAGGAACGGCGTGCCGGCCTGCTCGGCGAGGTGGACGCGGCGCAGCAGGCGCAAGCCGAAGTTGTAGAAGGCCATATTCCGCAGATGCGCACCGGCGTCGGAGAACCCCAGTTGCACACCGGGATCGGCGGCGAACCGGGCCAGGACCTCGGGTCGATGGTTGGAGATCGTGGTGTGCCAGCGCACTTTGTCGCCGTGCTCCACCACCAGGTCGAGGAAGGCGTCCACCGGATGCAGACCGCCCCGGTCCACACCCACTTCGCCGAAGGTCTTTCCGATGACGGCCGGGTCCGGGCACTCGACGATCTCGGCGTCGAAGAAGTCGCGGTGCCAGACCCGCGGACCGTACTTCTTGTCGTAGTCCTTGCGGAAGCGGCGGCGGTAGGCCTCGTCGCGCAGCAACTCGCGGCGCTCGTCGAGCTGGTTGGACAGGTGCAGAGCCGCTGCGCCGGAACCGAATTCCTCGAACACCGGCAGGTCGATGCCGTCGGAGTAGACCTCGAACGGCACCGGCAGATGCTGCCAGCGGAAGTCGCCGCCGAGCCGGTTGATCACCTGGGCGAGAAGCGGAAAGATATGCGCCACAGCCGGTATGGCCTTGATGTCGGCCGCGGAGAGCAGGCTGACTTTCAACGGCTTGCGGAACAGGCCGAGGCTCGAGGCCGCCATCGCGATCAGGCTCTGCGGCTTGGCCACGTCCGGGCCGCCCTGCAAGGCGCGGCCCCGGTCGCGCAGGATCGCGTTGAGCCGCCGCCGCTCCCGGGTGGTCGCGAAGGTCGACGGGAGCGTGCGGGAACGGCACAGCTCGCCGTCGACTTTGTCGAACATCAGTTGCTGCGAGGACATTCCGAGGAAGCCGGCGTCCAGTGCCTCGGTGAGTTTGGCCGACATCGTCGCCAATTCGGCCGCGGTCGGGCGGACATCGGAGCGGGTGGCGCGGTCCAGCCCCATCTCCGCGGCTCGGATATCGGAATGCCCGATGAACGCGGCGAGGTTGGGGCCGAGCGGCAGCGCCTCCAGCGCTTCGACGTATTCCGCTGCGCTGGACCAGGTCTTGGCTCGGGTCACGGCCTCGATGACGTGCCGGCGGGGAATCGCCTCCACCCGCCCGAACAGGTCCCCGGCGTCGGTGGCGTCGACGTGCACGGTCGACAGCGAGCACGACCCCAGGAATACGGTGGTGACGCCGTGGCGTACCGACTCGGTCAGCGCGGGCCCGGTCAGCACCTCGACGTCGTAGTGGGTGTGGATGTCGATGATGCCGGGCAGCACCCATTTGCCGGTCGCGTCGATGACGTGCGGGCACCCGGTCTCAGCGAGTGGTTCGGGCGTGACGGTGGCGACGCGGCCGTCCCGGATGCCCAGATGACGGATGGCGGCGGGCGCACCGGTTCCGTCGAACCAGCGGCCGCCCTTGATGATGGTGTCGTACATGGGTTCTCACAGTTCGAGACCGCTCCGCATGACTTTGCCGGTGGCATTGCGGGGCAAGGGGGTGGTGGTGATCCGCCAGCGGGCGGGCACCTTGTAGTACGCGAGTCGCTCCGCGGCGAACTCGGTCAGTTCCTGTTCGGTGGTGGCGTCCGGTGCGCCGACCACGACCAGGGCCGCGACTTGCTGACCGAGGTCGTCGTCGGGCACCCCGAGGACGGCGCTCTCGCGGACCGCCGGGTGCTCGTCGAGCGCCTGTTCGACCTCGGTCGGATAGACGTTCTCCCCGCCGCGCAAGATGAGATCCGAACGGCGGCCGGACAGGCGCAGCCGACCCTGTTCCAGGATGCCGATATCGCCGGTGCGCAGCCAGCGGTCGGGCGTGATGACCGCGGCCGTGGCTTTGTCGTCGTTCCAGTAACCGAGCATCACATACTGGCTGCGAACGCAGATCTCGCCCTCGACTCCCTCGCCCACCGGTTCGCCCGCGGCATCCCGGATCTCCAGATTCACGCCGATCACGGGGCGGCCGACGGTATCCGGGAACGCGGCCAGCTCCTGCGGAGCGGCAATGGTCGCGGCGGTGGAACATTCGGTCATGCCGTAGCTGGTGACCAGTGCCGTGCGCGCCACCGGAAGCTGCTCGCGCAGCTTGTGCTGCAACGCCGCCGAGGACGGCGCGGAATTGAGCGAGAACGCGGCCAGCGAGGACAGGTCGTAGTTCGAGAGGTCGGCCTCGAGCAGCCGAGTCGCCATGGTGGGCATGGCGCCCCAGTTGGTGATGCGCTCGCGTTCGATCAGGCGCAACACCCGGTCGGCGTCGAAACCGCCCTGATAGATGACACAGGTGTCACCGGTGACCATGCGCGGGAGCACCAGGTTGTGCAGGCTGGCGATGTGGAAAAGCGGTGAGGTGACCAGGAATCGGCGGCCCTTGGGGGAGCCGTCGTCCGCACCGCCGCCGAACGCCGCCGCCATCGCGTCGTTGAAGCGGTGATAGTCGATGACAGACAACAGGTTTCGCTGTGAATGCACCGCACCCTTGGGACGGCCGCTGGTGCCGCTGGTGTAGAGGATGACGGCCGGGTCGTCCTCGCCGACCGCCACCTCCGGCGGCACACTCGCGCGGCCGGAGAACTCCTGGATCAGTGCCGGAAGCTGCTCCGACATGGTCAGCACCGGGACGCCGGTGTCCAGACCGGCCAGCCGCTCGGCCCGCTTGGTGTCGACGATCAAGACCTTCGGCGTGGTGTGCTCGAGGCCGTAGCCGATCTCCCGCGGCGTCCACCAGGCGTTGTAGCCGACGGCGATGGCGCCGAGCAGCTGGGTGGCCCAGAAGGAGACGACCCACTCGATGCTGTTCGCCGCCAAGAGCCCGACCCGGTCGCCCTGGCGGACGCCGTAGCGTTCCTGCAGCGCCCAAGCCAGGGCGACCGCCTCGGACTTGTGTTCGGCGTAGGTGATCCGGCGATCTTCGGTCACCAGGTACTCGCGGTCGCCCAGTGCCGCGGAGGCCAGCAAGACATCGGTCAGTGATTTTCCGCGATGCTTCAGCACTGGAATCTTCGCGCCCAGCACGTCTTCGACGGTGATTTCGAACGGTCCGCCCGGGCCGGTCAAGCGTCCGGCGATCTGGGCCGCCATCGCTTGCGCGTCAACAGGTTTGGTCATGAGGCTTTCCTCGTGTCTAAGGGATCAGTACCGCGCGGCCCTGGATGAGGCCTTGGTCGAGCCGGTCGAGCGCCGTGCGCCCGTCGGCGAGATCGAAGCGTTCGACCTCGACCCGGATGCGGCCCGACCGCGCGAGCGCTACGGAATTGAGCAGATCGGATTTGGTGCCGCCGTAAGACTTTCGCACCGACGCACCCCAGGGCCAGCCCGGTCCACCGGCGGGGCCGGCGGTGATTTCCGGTGCGCCGCCACCCAGTCCGACCATCCGGTAAGCGCCGTTCGGGGCCACCGACGCCACCGCCAGATTCGCGGTCTGGTCGGTGCCGACGAAGTCGAACACCGCCTCGGCGCCGCGCCCGCCGGTACGGTCCAGAATGGCTTGCGCCGTGCCGGATTCGCACAGCAGGCCCTCGGCGGCGCCGCAGCGTGCCGCGAGTTCCAGCTTCGCCGCGGCGATATCGACCGCGATCACCCGGGCCGCGGTGGTAGCGGTAAGGATCTGTACCGCGACGTGTCCCAGCCCGCCGACGCCGATGACCACAGCCGTCGATCCCGGTTGCAGCTGGGGCCGGGCGCCCTCGATCGCGTGGTAGCTCGACAGCGCGGCGTCGGCCAGCGGTGCGGCCTGCGCGAACTCGAGATCGCCGATCGGCACGAAAGAGCTTGCGGGGATGCGGATGTACTCGGCCATGCCGCCGTCGGGGCCGAGTCCGGGGCACGGTGGCATGGCGACCCGACCGGCGGCGAGGCACACATTCTCATTGCCGCTCACGCATTCCCGGCAGGTGCCGCAGGACCAGCAGAGGTAGACCAGTCCGCGTTCACCGACGGTCCGGCCGTCGACCGCCCCGCCGACCGCTTCGATGGTGCCCGCGATCTCGTGTCCGAGGGTGAGCGGGTCCGGGCGGAGCTGGAACGGCAGTTGCAGGACATACAGGTCGGAGTGGCAGATACCGGCCGCCCCCACCCGCAGCAGCAGATCGGCCGGACCGATCTCGGGAACCGGAACCTCGCGCAGTTCCAGCGCGCCCGGACCGGTCAGTTGCAGTGCTTTCACGCCCGTACCGCCGCGTAGGCCGCCCGCAGGTAGGCGTTCGCCCGTGCTGAGCCGAGGATGCCGGGCTCCATCTTGTTCATGGTGTAGGCGAACGTCATTCGATGTTCCAGGTCGTTCACGACGATGGAGCCGCCGTAACCCGACCACCAGCAGACGCGGCCCTCGGGGACTTCCGGCGCGGTGTGCGGCTGCGGCAGCCCGTATCCGATGCCGAAACGCAGCGGCACCATCAGCGCCTGATCCACCCCGTCGGACTGCTGCTCGAAGATCAAATCAATGGTCTTGCCGGACAAGAACTTCCGGCCGTCGAGCGTGCCACCGTTGGCGATCAGCGACTGCACCCGGGCGACCGACCGCGCGTTGCCGTGCCCGTTGACGGCGCCGATTTCGGCCTGCTGCCACTGCGGAGTCGGCGTCATCGCCGCCACATCGAGCAGTGGGCTGGTGAGCGTCTTGACCAGGATGCTCTCCTGATCCAGCAGCGACATGTCGAATTCCAGTGCGGGCGGCGGGATCAGCGGGGCGATCCGGGCTCGGTGCTCGGGTCCGGTGCCGATGTGGAAGTCCGCGCCGAGCGGACCGGCCAGCTCCTCGGCGAAGAACCTGCCCAGGGTGCGGCCGGTGATCCGGCGCACCACCTCGCCGACGAGATGCCCATAGTTCAGACAGTGATAGGCCGACGCGGTACCGGGCGTCCACCACGGCGGCTGGGCAGCCAGGCGCGCGGCGGCGGCTTCGGTGTCGTAGATGTCCTCGATCGTGATCGGCGGCTGCCATCCGGACACTCCGGAGGTGTGCCCGAGGATGTGCCGAATCTCGATGTCCGCCTTACCGTTCGCCGCGAACTCGGGCCAGTAGTGCGCTACCTTCCGGCGCACGTCCAGCGCGCCGCGATCGACGAGCAGCAGTGCGGACAACGCGGTCATCGTCTTGGTGATGGAGAAGACGTTGACGATGGTGTCGGCCGCCCAGGGCCGGGTGCGTTCCGGATCCAGATGCCCGCCCCAGATATCGACGACCGGTTCGCCGTCGACGACCACGGCGATCGACGCGCCCAGTTCCGCGCCGGAGGCCAGCTGGTTCTCCAATTCCTGACGCAGACCGGAGAATCGGTCGGTGCAGGAGCCCGAAGTTGTTGCGGTGGTTGATGTCATGGTCTACTCCGCCTGCTCGAGTACGCGGGCGGGAACCGGCAGCGCGTTTCCCGCGGCGGCGGCACGCTTGGCGCCCCTGGCCATTTCCTTGAACATGTCGCGGACGTACGGTTCGAACTCGATCTGGATCGTGTGCCGCGGCGAGTCGTAGTAGCGCTCGCGCTTGTTCTGTTCGGCCGCGGCGATGTCGGCGCGCATGTCCGCCTCCGGCGGCGGTAGATACTTCCCGGTCAGATAGGCCGCGACCAGCTTGCTCTGCTGTTCGGCGAAGTTCACCAAGGTCGGCAGCGGTTGGGCCAGGCCGAGATAGAACAGGTTATCCACGCCCGGTTTCATCATTTGCTTGAACAGCGGCAGTCGATTGTCTTTGTCCGGCACCAGCTCCGGGTCGGAGAAGAACGGGAAGCTGATGTGATATCCGGTGGCGCAGACGATCACGTCGACTTCCGCCGTGCTGTCGTCGGCGAAGCGCACGCGCGGGCCCTCCAGCGCGGTGATGGCGGGCTTGAAGGTGATGTCGCCGCATCCGGCGCGGTGCAGGAACTCCTCACTCGCCGAGGGATGCGCCTCGAACGGCTTGTGGTCCGGTTTGGGCAGACCGTAGAACTCCATCTCGCCGCGGAACTTCCGGACGAACCGCTGCTTGAGCTTCAGCGCCAGTTTGCGGGGCAGCCACGGAGGCACGCTCTGCTTGTCCCCGACCGTGCCGTGCACGTATTTCGGCAGCACCCACACCCCGCGCCGGGCCGACACGATGAGCTGCTCGGCGAGAAAGCGCTGGGACAACTCCGAGGCGATGTCCAGGCCGGAGTTGCCCATGCCCACCACCACGACCCTCTTGCCGCGCATGTCGACCGGATCGAACGGGTCGTTGTAGGCGTGGCTGTGCATCAGCACACCGTCGAATTCGCCCGGATAATCGGGGATTCGCGGATCCCAATGGTGGCCGTTGCAGACGATCAAAGCGTCGTAGCCGCGGGTCTGCCCGTCGCTGGTGGTGATCAACCAGGCGCCGTCGGACTGTCGTTCGGCGGCGGTCACCGCGGTATTGAAAATGATCTTGTCGCGCACACCGAAGTGGTCGACGTAATTCTTGAAGTATTCGAACAGCTGCGAATGGTGCGGGAAATCCGGCCAATCATCCGGCGCGGGAAAGTCTTCGAACGCCAAGCGGAACTTGGACGTATCGATGTGCAAACTCTGGTAGCAGGCCGACATGCCGTTCGGATTCTTGAAATACCAATTTCCCCCGACCTCGTCGGAGGCTTCGAAGCAGTCGAACGGAATGCCGAACTCCTGCAAGCGTTTCGCGGCGGTGATTCCGGATGGTCCCGCGCCGATGACACAGACCTTGGGGAGATTTCGTGGAGTCAATGCAGTGATCCTCATCTGGCAAGCTGCCGTCGCCGAGAGCCGACGGGCTCCGGAGTGACGTAGGCAACAAGTTAACACTCGCTAGACGCGCTGTCTAGTGAATGACATGATGTCCAGTGTGACTAAGCCGAGCTTGCGGGACGAACAGAAACTGCAGACCAGGGCCAAGCTGATCGACGGCGCGAAAGCCCTGTTCAGCAGCCAGGGTTACGCGGCGGTCCGGGTCGACGACATCGCCGCCGCGGTCGGCTGTAGCCGTGCCACCTTCTATCTGCACTTCACCGGCAAACTCGACGTCCTGCGGGCGGTGGCCGAACAGAGCACCGCGCCGAGCGCCCTGCACTTCTACGAGGATTTGGACCGGGTGCTCGACACCGGGTCCCGCGCGGAGTTCGTCGGCTGGATGACCCGCGCGATCGAATGGTTCCAGGAGTACAAGGATCTGCTGCCGGCCTGGGACGAGGCCACCGCACTGGAACCGGAGTTCCGGGAGATCGCCAAGCAGGGCATCCTCGCCCTGCCCAACGCCATGACCTCATATCTGGCGCGCTGGCCCGACGATCGCCAGGACGAGGCCCGGCTGCGCGTGGAACTGCTTGTGGCCCAATTGGAACGATTCTTCACCCGCTGGGCCATGCAGGGCACCATCGACGTCACCGCGGCCCAGGCGGCCGAGGTACTCAGCGATATCTGGTTTCCGGCATTACAGGCGCCCGATTAGCCGGAAAGTGGCAGGACCTCCGGCGCGCCGCCGTCCGGGGTCTTGGTGAGGGTGGTGAAGACTCCGTCCGCGGGCATTGTCAGCTCGACGGTGACCGGGAACGATTGCCGTGGGGCCGAGGCGCAGTCCGGATGGCACACACTGCGTGACTCCATGCCCCGGCCGGACGCTCCGCTGTCGGTCCAGCTGTCCCATCGGATCCGGTCGATGATCATGTTCCGGTCGGCGCAGGTGAGGATGATCGCGGCGGGCCGGATCTCTGGCTGACGTTGACAATTCAAGACCGCGACGGCGATGACCGGCGCGGGGGCGGGCGTCGCCGGGGCCGGACTGTGCTCGGTCGCGACATCGTGCGCACCCGCCGGATCGGCCGCCGCGACCGCGTCCGACTGGTCCCGCCCGCAGGCGGACAGGGCCGCGGTCGAGACGACCGCGGCGATGACCAGGGGTATGACGGCGGCGATCCTGCGCATGGAACTCCTCCTGCTGGTACGCGTCCGGGCGATTACCAGAATGTAGCTGAGAGTTTGCTGAACCTGGGGATGTGCGTGTCGGCAACTCTTCGGCTTGGTGCGCACGGCGTGGATTCGGTGACGCGGTGCAAATCTGTCGGTGCCGTGCGGCATCATCTGTGCACGCAGCCCTGCACGACGAACCGTAGTCAGTTACGAAACCGCTCGGAGTTCACCATGCCGCCCAAGACCAAGCCCAAGCCATTGTCGGACACGGAGATTCAGCAGATCGCCCAGGACATCGAGGGCGGTCGTCCGCCGATGGTCTGGTTCACCGCTGCCGCGGTCGGTGTGCCCGAGGGCCGGTCCGGCAAAGTGGTATCGCTCGGCGACCCGGCCGACGGAGATTTCCTGCAGGTCCGTCCGACCGGTTCGAAAGATGTACTGTCCTTCTCTCCCACCGAGGTGACGTTGACCAAGCCGCCGCGGAACCCGGAGAAGGCGGTCAGCTCGAAAACTGCTCAGCCGAAGTCGACAACCAGGAAGGAATCCACTGTGACCCAGCCGTCGACCATGACGAGCGTTGCGAATCAGCCCGCCCCCGCCCCGGTGGCAGACAGTATGAAACCGATTGGCGCGCAATCGGAATCCGTC
The DNA here is from genome assembly GCF_017875645.1 of Nocardia goodfellowii. NCBI lineage: Bacteria > Bacillati > Actinomycetota > Actinomycetes > Mycobacteriales > Nocardiaceae > Nocardia > Nocardia goodfellowii. The sequence goes on from NZ_JAGGMR010000001.1 coordinate 2,760,044, forward strand.
GAATCGGCCCCCGAGGCCAAGGCTGCCGCGAAGCCGGCCGCCAAGCCGGTCAAGTCCACCGCGGTGCGCAAGGCGAAGGCGCCCGAGGTCACCGTGACGTTGAACGGCACCGCCGACGGCGAATGGACCGTCGAGGTGATCAACGGCAAGAAGCGCACGGTGCGCGGGCTGCCGGTGCAGAGCTCCGCCGTGGCCCAGGCCGCCAAGATCTTGCATCCCGAAGTCGCCGAGGTCGTTTCGGGCATTCTCGACGCCGCCCGGCAGGTGCAGGAGCAGAAAGTCGCCGCTTTGCAGGCCGAGCTCGAACAGGCCCGTCGGCTACTGGACGAACTCGCGGACTGATTCTTAGACCGCGGTACTCGTAGTCCGGGGGGCCGGCCGCCAACTCCGGCGCCCGGCCTCGGCGGGCGCCGGTGCCGCGACGCCCCGGCGGGCGACGGGCTGCGCCTTCCATGCGGCCGCCGGTGCGGCGGTGTGGCGCATCTCGTCGTGCCGAGCCATATCGTCGTGAAAGGTGTAGCCGAGCGCGTATTCCTTCGCGTGGTACATCGCCGAATCCGCCTCCCGGATCAGGTCGTAGATGCTCGCGTCGGAGGTGCGCGGACCGGTACAGGCGATACCGACACTGGTGGTGATCGGTACCTCGCCGGCGCTCAGCTCGAAGGGGCGCACGAATGCGCCCAGTAGTCGTTCGGCCAGCATCGCGGCCTCCTGCCGCCCCAGCGGCGCCAGGATCACGAACTCGTCGCCGCCGTACCGGGCGACCACATCGTCGCGGCGCACGACGCGCCGAATCCGGGAGGCGGCGTTGGCGATCAGCTCATCGCCGACCGCGTGGCCGTAGCTGTCGTTCACGCCCTTGAAGCCGTCCAGGTCGATGAACAGCAGGCACAGCGGTTGCCCGGCCCAGTGCTCGCTGTTGCGATTGAGCGCGCGCAGCAGGGCCGCGCGGTTCAGCAGCCCGGTGAGCATGTCGTGGTCGGCCTGGTATTGGGCGCGGCGCTCGCTGCGCTGGCTGCGCTGGATCGCCCGTTCGCTGCGCACCAGCACCCCGATGAGCAAGAGCGCGAACAGCGACGACACCACCACCCGGTCCACCGTGCCCAGACTGGAACCCACCACCGGCACCAGCGACGCCACTATCAGCGCGACCGCGATGAAACTGGCGCGCTGCCGGGAGTGATGGGGATGGATGCGGCGCGGGCCGCCGAGGCTCGTCATCGTCGGGTGCAACGCCGCGAATCCGACGGTCGCGTAGCCCACCAGCAGCGGCGTGACCAGTATCTCGTGTCCGAACGTCGCGGTGCCGACGGTGTCGAGGCTGTAGCCGAGATCGCCGACGAGTACCGAGAACAGCGCGAGATGAAGCAGGCGCAGCGATGTTTCCGACCGGGTCGACGTCGCCACCGAATGCGCCACCAAGGTGAGCAGCAGTGCGTCCAGCACCGGGTAGGTGGCCGCGGCGATGGTGTTCAGGGTGGCCGCGTTCACCTGCAGGATCGGCGAGATCAGGAAAGTCCAGGAGGCGAGGAGTGCGCCCAGCCCGATCAGCGTGGAATCGAGCAACAGGTCGTAGTTTCCGCGCACCTGGCGGGGCCGCAGCCACAGCGTCGCGGCCACTCCGATCCCCAGATAGCCCGCGAGCGTGAACATGTCATCGATCGGGCTGACCGATTCCGCGGGGAACTCGCGCAAGGCGGTGCCGATGGCCGACAGCACCGCCGATACCGAGATCAAATACCAGGGCAGCGGTTGCGCGGGCCGGTGCCGGCGCAGGCCGACCGCGATCATGAACTGCGCGCCGCCGACGACGACCAGCATGGACAACAGTGCCAGTGCTGGGAAATCGACGACCAGCGGCAGCGCGATCAGCGCCGACATACCTACCAGAAGCAGCATGCACCAAGGCGTTCCGAAGGGGAACGGCTCGCTCGTCGACTGCTCTTCGCTGATTGTCATCAGCCCCCCTTGGTCGCTCCATCCTCGGTGAACAGCGCGGCGTAGTAGGTCTGTGAATCCTCCACCGCGACTTCGACGTTCGCCTGCTGATCGAGCACCACCCGAACTCGGTCGATGATCGATCGATGAGTGTTGTTATACGAGCAGATGTCCCAACCGACCGCTGCGCGCTCGGCCACCAAAACTTGGACAGCTGATTTGATCATGGCATGAAAGGCGTCCCCTTGTCGCGCACTTGGGGATACGAGAGTGAACCCCGCATAGTAGATCGCGTTGCGCGCGGCATGTTCGGGAAAGCGCGCTCGGAAGTAATCCGGGCTGATCCAGGGCACTGTTTCCAGATGTCTGGTTAGTGTGGTGAGCCCGATCGGTTCGCCGGTTGTGGTGCGTGCCACATGTTTTTGTATGCGGGGGTCGACCATTTCCGCCTGGAATTCCTCAGGATGCAGAACCTGTCGGGCGATCGCCCGAGTGCGCATCGGTCCGAAGGCGTCCTCGTACAGTTTGTGAAACTGCTCGATCTGCTCCGCGGGAATCTCGGTTTCGATGGTGACGTGCAGCTCCGGTCCGGTCATCTCAGCTCCACGGTGTCGTGTGATACGCGGCGAGCACCAACGCGCAGGCCGGATCGCCGGCGCATTTCGTCTCGGTGATCGAAAGTTGCACGGGCCCAAAGCTTTCCGGACGATTTGCGGTCATATCGCGTAGGCTGGCTCGGATCAACTGCTCGACCTCCTCGGATGTCTCCGCTTCATGTTCCACGAAAAGCCCTGCGCCGGAGCCGTCATCACGCAGGACCCAGCCGATGCCGGCGGCCGCGGACACCCCGGCCTCGGTCGCATGCTGCACGGCGTAGACGCAGTAGAGCCGATCACCCCAGCCGATGGGTTTGCGCACGCGGTCGCCGCGTTCGAGGACGGCGCGCGGCGGGATGACGGAGGAAAGCCGAATCAAGTTGGCATCACCCACTCCCAGCTCACGCAGTGCCGCGTCGAAGGCGGACATGATTGTCGGCCCGACCCCGGTCGCTGCGCCGATCTCGATCGTCAGTGGTGCCCCGTCAGCGGTGGGTACGCCGGTATGCGCGGCGCGAATCCGGCCGAGGGGCGGGCGTAGTCGTCGATCGAACCACTGCAGCCCGAGTAAGCCGCTGCGTGGGGTTGTGTGAATCATAGTGCCCTCCCACTGAAACATCCGACCCATTTTGCCGGTCGATTTTGCGTCAAATTGACTGTGCGCTACGAACCGCGATCCCGCACGGGGACGCGGCGAAACCCGTGCTCACCCGGCGTGTCGCCGAAGCGGGATCCGATGTCCTTGCCGCCGTGCGGTTTTCGTGTGAGGTGGGTCACGTCATAGGACGGTTGTTCGAGCGACCGGCGAGCGACCCGCGTGGACTAAGCAACTGACCAGGTTTATCGTCGAATGTGGTCTTGCGGCGCGGCGCGGTCGCGCACAGTAGATGGCAGCCGACAATGTCCGGCGGGTACCACCCACACTCGCAGGACCCTGCTCGACGCCAGGTTTCACCGCCAGGAGGGACGACGCTGTGCCGCTTGCCGACTCACCCGTGTTCGTAACCGCTTCGACTGGGCAGCTATTGGCCGACGGGCAGCTGCGGCTGGACGCAGCGCCGGTCGACTACGCGCTGGTCGCCTTGTATTTCGTCTTCGTGCTCGGGATCGGCCTGCTGGCCCGGTCGCGGGTGTCCAGCAGTATCGACTTCTTCCTGTCGGGCCGGTCACTGCCCGCGTGGGTGACGGGTCTGGCGTTCATCTCCGCGAATCTGGGCGCGGTCGAGATCATGGGCATGTCGGCCAACGGCGCGCAGTTCGGCTTCCCGACGTTCCACTACTTCTGGATCGGCGCGATCCCGGCCATGCTCTTCCTCGGCGTGGTGATGATGCCGTTCTACTACGGCTCCAAGGTGCGCAGCGTGCCGGAGTTCATGCGCCGGCGGTTCGGCACCGGCGCACATCTGGTGAACGCGCTGAGTTTCGCGATCGCGCAGGTGCTGATCGCCGGCGTGAACCTGTACTTGCTCGGTTCCATCCTGAATGTGCTGCTCGGCTGGCCGCTGTGGATCTCGGTGATCGTGGCGGCGGTGATCGTGCTCTCCTACATCACCCTCGGTGGGTTGTCGGCCGCGATCTACAACGAGGTGCTGCAGTTCTTCGTCATCGTGGCCGCGCTGCTGCCGCTCACCCTGGTGGGTCTGCACCGGGTCGGCGGCTGGGACGGCTTGAAGGACAAGGTTTCCGCGTCACCGGGCGGCTCAGCGCAGTTGAGTTCCTGGCCGGGCAATGAGCTCAGCGGATTCGCCGACAACTTCATGTCGGTACTGGGCATCGTGTTCGGGCTCGGGTTCGTGCTGTCGTTCGGCTACTGGACCACCAACTTCGTCGAGGTCCAGCGCGCGCTCGCGACGCACTCGATCTCGGCGGCGCGGCGCACGCCCATCCTCGGCGCCTACCCGAAGATGTTCATCCCGCTGATCGTGGTGATCCCCGGCATGATCAGCGCGGTGCTGGTGCCGCAGATGGCGGAGTTCAAACAGGCCAAGGCGGCGAACCCGGACTACAGCGGAGACGTCAAATACAACGATTCACTGCTGTATCTGATGAAGGAAGTCCTGCCCAACGGTTTGCTCGGCGTCGGCCTGGCCGGTCTGCTGGCGGCGTTCATGGCGGGCATGGCGGCCAACATCTCCGCGTTCAACACCGTGTTCAGCTATGACCTGTGGCAGCAGTACGTGATCAAGGAACGGCCCGATCGCTACTACCTGACCGTCGGCCGCCTGGCGACCGTCGGGGCCACGGTCGCCGCGATCTTCACCGCGATGATCGCCGGCAACTTCAGCAACATCATGGACTACCTGCAGACCCTGTTCAGCTTCTTCAACGCCCCGCTGTTCGCGACCTTCATCCTCGGCATGTTCTGGAAACGGATGACGCCGACCGCGGGCTGGATGGGCCTGGTCTTCGGAACCCTGTCCGCGGTCACCGTTTTCCTGATGCACGAGGCGGGTGTGTTCACGCTCTCCGGCCAGGGCGCCAGCTTCGTCGCCGCGGGGGTCGCGTTCGTGGTCGACATCGTGGTCAGCGTGGCCGTCACCATGGTGACCCAGCCGAAGCCCGCCGCCGAGCTCGTCGGGCTGGTCTACTCCGAGACGCCCGAGGAGATGCGCACCGACCCGGAACAGGCGTCACTGCCCTGGTATCAGCGTCCGGTCCTGCTCGCGGGTATCGCGCTGGTGCTCGTCATCCTGCTCAACGTGCTCGCCGGATAAAGGAGTCCCGCAATGCTTTTCGATATTCGCACCATTGTCGGCGCACTGCTGGCCCTCTACGGCATCATCCTCAGCATCACCGGGCTGGTCGCCTTTACCGCCGAGGAGAAGGCCAAGACCGGCGACTGGAACATCAACCTGTGGGCCGGTCTCGCCATGCTGGCGGCCGGACTGCTGTTCATCGCGTGGGCCGCGCTGCGACCGGTCGTCCCGGAACAGGTGCAGGTGGCTGCCTCGGACGACCCGCTAGCCGCGCCCGACGCCCGCGAAGCCGACCCGTTCGACAACAAGTAGCCGGGCCGGGTTCGAGTACAGGCCGTTGCCCCGGGCACCGGCCAGGCCGGTCGGCGGTGCCCCGAGGAGGCGGCACCGCCGACGCGTAATGCGCTGAGCGAGTAGAGCACTCAGACCGCGGTGGAGCGGTTGCGTTGCGCCAGGCCGACGAGCACGTCGACGATCAGGAACGCGATCAGACTGAGCCCGACGAGCGGCACGCACCAGCCGATGGCGACCGCCGCCACGCCCAGCGGCACCGTGATCCAGGGCGAGGTTGTGCGCAGCACGCCCCGGCGCGGCGCGCGGCCGAATGCCGCACCGCCGCGAGTCGGCCTGCGCTGCCACCACATCCGGTAGCCGTAGCAGATGACGACGATCAGCCCGAGCATCGCCGCGAGCAGCAGCAGCTGATTCGGCAGACCGAAGAGCAGGCCCATGTGGAAGGCGATACCCCAGTTGCTGAGTTTGGCCATCAGCGGCCAGTCGGCGTAGCCGAGCCGGTCGGTGACCTGGCCGGTGCGGCCGTCCACGGCGATCGAATCGACGGTGTAGGTGCCCGGCAGCCGTCGTTCCTTGATGGTGAACGCCTGAGCGGACTCGGACGGAATGCCGATTTCCGAACCCTGCGTCACGCCGTTGGCGCGGGCCACGGCGTAGACGGTGTCGAGCTGGCCGATCCGTTGTTCCGGGTCGGCCGGCTTCGGCATCTCGTGTCCGGCGTGCTGGTGCTCGCCGCCGGAAGCCGTTGCGGGCGTGGGTGATCCGGGCAGCGACGCGCTCACCGACGGCGTGACCCAGCTCAGCCGCTCACGCAGTTCGGTGACATTCGCGCCGGCGTAGGTCGACCAGGTCAACCCGGTCGCGGCGATCAGCAGCAGCACCGGCAGGGTCCAGAGGCCGAGGGCGCCGTGCCAGTTCATGGTCGCCGCGCGGCCGTGCTTGGTGCGGTCCGGTCGCAGCAGCCACGCGGCCGAGTTCCGGGCGCGGCGGCCGCGCACCCGGCGGATCCACAGCACCAGGCCCGCGAGTGCGATGATCCACAGCCAGGAGGCCGCGAGTTCGGCGTAGAGGCGGCCGGTTTCGCCGAGATGCACACTGCGGTGCAGTTGGTCGATCCAGGTGCGCAGGGGTAGCGCGCCCGAGCTTCCGTAGACCACGGAGTCGCCGACCGGGCGCGCGGTGTACGGGTCGACGAACACCGCGCGGCGCTCGGATTCCCCGAGCGCGGGATCGTGGAAGATCACCCGGGTGGTGTCCGTGGCGCCGGGCGCGGGGGAGACCGCGACGAGCGCGAGGTCGGGTCGCGTCGCGACGGCCGCGCCGACCTGCTCGGACAGCGGCTTGGGGCGGCCCTGCGGTTCGACCCGCAACAGGTCCTTCGAGGTGAAGTTCTCCAGGGTCGGCGAGATCGCGTAGAGCGCGCCGGTGACGGCGGCGATCAGGATGAACGGCGCGACGAACACACCCGCGTAGAAGTGCAGCCGCATGGCCAGCGCTTGCAGGCCGTTGCGGGTCGCGGGCGTGCGCGAACCGGCGGGTGGGGGTGGGGACGCCGAGGTGTCAGCGGGTGGAGTTTCGGTTGTAAGCACGGTCTTTTCGCTTCGTCGGGTTGGGGACCCGGTGGCGTTGTCGGCCGTCGCGAGGACAGCTGCGACGCAGCGCGAACAGAACGATGACTGGCCGGCAGCGGCCCGCGCGATGTGGCAGCGCTCCGCGGCGAGACAGCGTCAGGTTCGGCAGTTACCGGGTGTGGGTGAATTCAGACGAGAGCGCGGCGGGGCGGGCCCCGCGTCCGGAGGGTCTCAGCCGCGAGAATGCGCAGGATGACGCGGTCGCGGTAGACCGTCCGTAAGGGCGCGGCGTCGGGGATGCCGGGCGCGCGGCACAGCGCGGGCAGGATTCGCGCCAGCACGGAGATGCCGATCCGGTACGCCGCCTCCACACCTCGGATGATCAGCGCGGCCAGGCAGGCGGCCATGATGTGCGCGGTGAGCATGGCGGGGGACAGTTGGGCATCGCCGTGATGCAGGTGCCCGGAGTTGACGCCCATGGTGAAGTGGCCCAGCAACTGACCCGCGACCAGCGCGGCGATCAATCCACCGGCGGTGTCACGTAATGGCGCGACGCCCGCGACGAGCGCGCCGACCACCGCCGAGGCCCCGGCCAGGAGAACGAAAGTCGTGCTCGCCGTGGTCATCCCGCCCGAGGCCCAGCCGTGCGCGGCAATCGAGATCGCCCCTGAGATCGATCCGGCCGCTCCGCCGCGCACCCGCGCGACGGCGCTGCGGTGCTCCGCAGCCGACCGGCCGAACTCTCTACTCACCCGCTGATGATAACCGACCGTTCACCTGCGCTATCCGGTACGGACTGCGGTGTGAGAACCGGGTGCGACCAGCGATTTCCGGTCAGGAGCGCGGATCGGCTACGAAGCCTCAGGATCGGTCCGGCCTGGGTCGAACCGGCAGATCGTAGACGCGATGAACGCTGCTGCGACCGCCGCCGAGGTCCGCGCCATAGACGTGCAGCGTGATCGCTGGGGTGTTACCGGGATTGCGCACCTTGTGGATATCGCCGGGCGGCGCGAACCCGCTGACTTCGCCGGCGCCGTTCACCGACTGCCCGAGCAGGGTGAGGTGGTCGCCGTCGTCGCGATAGAGCGTCTCCTCCTCCACCCCGCGCAGCACGGCGAACGCGCACCACGCGATGTGGTCGTGGATGTAGGTCTCCTGCCCGGACTGCCAGATCACCGCTTGGATCGAGAATCGCTCCTCGGTGTGCAGCAGCACCCGGCCGATTCCCGTCTCGGCTCCGCGCTGTTCGCCGGCCGTGAGGATGCCGGTGCCGGGGCGGTGTGTCCGCAGCGCCTCGGCCACCGCGGTCGCGATGCGGTGCGGGTCACCCGCACCGAGTGCGGGACGGATGCCGTCGATGAGACGGGAGAGACCGGGACGAGTTTGCGTCAGTAGTTCCATGGCTTCGAGCGTGCGCGCTCGAGAACCATAGGTCTAATGCCAAAAACCTTGGCGGAACATAGATATCGTTGATGAATGTTGGATGTGGGACGCCTGCGCGTACTCGTCGCGGTGGCCCGCACCGGTTCGGTCACCGCAGCCGCCCGGGAGCTGCATTTTTCGCAACCCTCGGTGAGTCATCACCTGGCCCGGCTGGAAGCCGAGACGGGCGCGCGACTGATCCAGCGGGCCGGGCGCGGAATTCGGCTCACCGAGGCCGGTCGGCTGCTCGCGGACCGGGCGGCCGAGATACTCGGGCGGCTCGACATCGCGGCGATGGAACTGTCCGCGCACGTCGGGCTGCGCGCCGGAACGGTGCGGGTGGCGACCTTCGCGTCAGCCATGCTCATGCTGATGCCGCGGGTCGCCGAACGCCTCGCCGCCGAACATCCGGGTCTGGAGTTGGAGTTGACCGACACCCATCCGCCGGAGGCGCTGCACATGCTGCGGACCGGAGCGGTGGATGTCGCGCTGGCCTACCGCAACGAGCACGCCGTCGAAGACTCCGGCGTCCGGTTGACCTCCCTGTTCGACGACCCGACCTGCCTGCTCACCCCGCTCGGCGACGATCGCGATTCGGTTGCCGCGCACCGGGATACCCGATGGATCGCCGGATGCGAGCGGCAGCGCGACAACCTGGTGCGGGTGTGCGCCGACGCGGGTTTCACCCCGAAGATCACCTGCACCACCGACGATATCGCCACCAAACAGGCGCTGGTCGCGAGCGGTGTCGGGGTGACGCTGATCCCGCGCCTCGCCCTGGCGGCGTATCGCCATCCCGGCGTCGCCGCCTTCGAGATCCCGGGTTCGGCGCGGCACATCTACGCCGCCACCTACGGTGCACCGCCGGACCCGCCGGCGACCCGCGCTCTGCTGGACGCGCTGGCCGCCGTCACCCAGCGACGCCCGCACGCGATATGAGCGCGGGCGCCGCGGGTCGGAGGATCAGGCTTCGACTTCCATCTCGATCAGCGGCTTGCGCAGCAGCTTGCCGGTGGCGTTGCGCGGCAGTTCGTCGAGGAAGATCACCTCACGCGGCACCTTGTACCGGGCGAGGTTGGCCTTCACGAAATCCTTGATCTCCTGCGGATCCCGCTTGGACTCCGGGCTGGGCACCACGACCGCGCGCAGGCGCTTGCCGTATTCGCGGTCGTCCACGCCGACCACGGCGGCCTCGAAGATGTCCTCGCGGCCCGCGAGCAGGTTCTCCACCTCCAGCGGGAAGACGTTCTCGCCGCCGGAGACGATCATGTCGTCATCGCGGCCGTCGATGTAGAGCAGGCCGTCGGCGTCGAAGTGGCCGACGTCCCCACTGGACATCAGGGTGCCGACCATCTCCTTGTTGCGGCCGTCGGTGTAGCCGGAGAACGCGAAACCGTTGTCTACGAAGATGGTTCCGGTGACATTCGGTGTCGTGATGGGCTTGCGGTTCTCATCCAGCAGTGCGATCCGGATGCCGACCGGCGGCTTGCCCGCCGTGGTCGGCGACTTGCGCAGCTCGGCCGGGTTGGCGACGGTCATGACCGCGCATTCGGTGGACCCGTACAGGTTGTAGAGGCTGTCGCCGAAGTAGTCCAGGCTGCGGGTGACCACGTCGGGCGCGATCGCCGAACCGGCCGCGAAGATCACCTTGATGCTGCTCGGGTCGTACTTGGCCAGCACTTCCTCGGGCAGATCCAGGATGCGCTGCAACATGGTCGGCACCACGATCAGCGAATCCGCTTGGTACTTCACGATATTCGCCAGGGTCTGCTCGGGATCGAAGCGCCGCTGCTGGAAGACCACCCGGTTGCCCAGCGCCAGCCCGAGGGTGAACTGGGACAGCCCGGTGCCGTGGAAGATGGGCGCGGCCATGATCATGGTGCCGCCCTGGGGCAGCGGGACGCGGTCGAGGAACTGCGCCGAGGCGATCGGGCTGACCCGGTCGCGCGGCGCGCCCTTGGGGGTGCCGGTGGTGCCGGAGGTCAGGATGATCATGCCGCCCGGCTGCTCGGGGGCGGGATGGGTGGCCGTGGACTGGCCGGCCGAGACCGATTCGATGGTCGGGATCGAAGGGTCGGCGTTGTGTTTGGCGTCCACCCAGGTGAGCACCCGCGGGATCTCGGCGGGGATGGCGCTCATCAGGTCGAAGAACTCGCTGTCGTGCAGCACGGCCTTGACCTGTTCGCGGGCGGCGACGTCGGCGAACTGCGGCTTGGCGAAACCGGTGTTCATCAGCACCGCGCGCACGCCGAGCTTGCCCGCGGCGAGCAGGCTGAGCACCATGCCGCGATGGTCGCGGGCCAGCAGCGCGATCACGTCTCCGGGCCGCAGACCCTGCGCGGCCAGGCCGCGGGCCAAGGCGCTGGACTGTTCGTCGAGCTGGCCGAAGGTCAGTTCCCCGCGCTCGTCGACGATGGCCGCGGCCTGCGGTGTGCTCTGCGCGGCGTGCATGACGACCCCGGCGAACGGGCCGAACTTGAGAACATTGATCGCGGACTTGGCGGCGTGATCGAGGCGGAGCGGGTTGAACAGCCCGCGCTTGCGCATCACATTGACGCCGGAGGCTAGATCGCCCACCTTGCGGGCGGTGCCGGACAGAGACATCGAGAACAACCTTCCGCGATCCCACTCGTCGAGCCGACCCCTGGGCAGACCTGTGCGGAGTGGTGTAGACCGCAACATCGAGATCCAGTGCTGGCGCTAACAATAGCAAGCATCTGTGACGAGCTGTGTCATGTATCTCACGCAGCACGAAGGCCCCGTGCCAGGTACGGGGCCTTCGACGGTGTTTTTACGCTGTGACGTCGTATTCCACCAGGACGCGGCGCAGCAGCTTGCCGGTCGGGTTACGCGGCAGATCATCGAGGAAGACCACATCGCGGGGCACTTTGTAGCGGGCCAGATTGTCGCGGACGTACGCCTTGATCTCTTCCGCGACCGGGCTGTGACCCGGCTCCGGGACGACGAAGGCGCGCAGCCGCTTGCCGAACTCCACGTCGTCCACGCCGATGACTGCGGCGTCGAACACGTCCGGTCGCTCCAGCAGCAGGTTCTCCACCTCCTGCGGGAAGACGTTCTCGCCGCCGGAGACGATCATGTCGTCGTCGCGGCCGTCCACCATGAGCAGGCCGTGCTCGTTGAAGTGACCGACATCGCCGCTGGACATGTAGCCGTCGATGATCTGCTTGTGCCGCCCGTCGGTGTAGCCCTCGAACGGCGCACCGGAGCGGATGAAGATGCGCGCGGTCGTATTGATCGCGGTGACCTGCTTGTCGTTGTCGTCGTAGAGGCGAACCTCGCAGGTGACCGGCGCCCGGCCCACGGTGCCGGGGGACAGCGCCAGCTCCTCCGGATTGGCGACCGTCGCGACCGCGCATTCGGTGGAGCCGTACAGGTTGTAGAGCACCGGGCCGAAAGTCTGCGTGGCCTTGACGCAGAGTTCCGGTGCGAGCGCCGAACCGGCCAGCAGAATGCAGTTGAGTGAGGACAGGTCGTACTTGGCGCGAACCTCCGCGGGCAGTTCGACCATGCGGTGCAGCATGGTCGGCACCGCGACCAGCATTTCCGCCTTGTGGTCGGCGATCATCTTCAGCGTGGCTTCGGCGTCGAAGCGGCGGCGCACGACCACCTTGTTGCCGATCGAGCCGGCGAGCATCCAGGTGGCCAGGCCGGTGCTGTGGAAGATCGGCGACACGATTACCTGGGTGCCCCGGTTCGGGAACGGGATGCGGTCCGCCAGCTGCGCGGGGGCGACCGGGGTGATCTTGCTGCGCGGCGCACCCTTGGGCAGGCCCGTGGTGCCGCTGGTGAGGATGATGAAGCCGCCCGGATTCTTCGGTGCGGGCAGTTCCTCGATGGAATTGGCGGCAATCAGGTCATCGAGAGTTTGGGAACCGGCGGGCAATTCGGTGCCCTCGTCGACCCAGGTGAGGTAGCGCGGCATATCCGCGGGGAGCGCGTCGAGCAGCCCGAGGAACTCGCTGTCGTGCAGCACCGCCTTGACCTGTTCCCGGGCGCAGACCTCGGCGAACTGCGGTTTGGCGAAACCGGTGTTCATCAGGGCGATGCGCACCCCGAGCTTGCCCGCCGCGGCCATGGACAGGATCAGGCCGCGATGATCGCGGGCCAGGACGCCGATCACCATGCCCTCGGTGAGCCCGGCGGCTTTCAAACCCCTTGCGATGGCGTTGGATTGGTCGTCGAGCTGCTTGTAGGTGAGCTCGCCGCGCTCGTCGGCCAACGCGGGGTTGTCCGGCACGACGCGGGCGGAATGCCGGATCGCGGTGGCTTGCGGGCCGAAGACCTGCGAATCCTTGATGGTCTTCAACGATTCCAGCGGCTTGCGCGGATCGGTGACCCCTCTCTTTCGAAGAACCCCCAGCGCTTTCACAACTTCCAGCGCGTGCGCCACCTTCATGCGTACACCCTCCACTGCCAAATCTCGCGAGGCTCTCGCCCCGGCATAATTGCCGACACCGTAGCAGTGCGTAGCCTAGGTCACATTCATCTGATTCTGTCGGGTTTCACTCTGTTCCATCCGCCGGGATGTCCGGCAGTCCTTCGCTCGCGCGCAGCTTCTCCGCCATGCTGGTCAGCAGGCTCTGCGACTCCTCGGACAGGTCGAAAGCCCGAGACGACAGGCGGCGCAAACCGTAGCCCTGCAACTGCGCCAGCAACTCCAGGTCGTGGTCGACCTTCCGCGCGTAGGCGTCGTTGAAGAAGTAGTCCGGTTTCACCTTGAAGAAGCGGGCCAGCGCCGCCACGGTTTCGTCCGAAGGGTTTCTGCGGCGGCCCGAACGCAGTTGCGACAGATAGGGTTTGGAGATCGGGTGGCCCGCCGCTGTCAAGGCCGCGGCGACCTCCGCATTGGTGTGCGCTGTGCGTCCGGGCGGGCGGACCGTTTCGAACAGCTTGTTCAAACGCCGGCTGAAGGTGACCTCCGCCGTGGAGACGGGGTAGTCGTCGAGGAAGGCGATCACGGCATGCGCCTCCGCCAAGGCCTCGGCTCGCGCCCGAAGCGCGTGGACCCGGTCGTCGCCTATCTCCAATTCCCTTGTCCGCGTGGGCGAAACACCCAGCGAGGACTGTTCGATGAGCTCGGTGATCCGGGTGGTCTCCGGCACATTGTCGTCGGTCATCACTGCTCCTTCCCGGCGAGCCGATTGATCCAGGCATACTCCAGTCGCAGGCGCGCCCAACGGCGTTCCACCGCTTTCGCGCTGGGCCAGTCGAACAGACCCGCGATCTCGGCGGCGGTATAGCCGGAGGCTTTGCCCCACACCATGTTTCGGTCCCGTTCGGTCAGCTGGGCCAGATGGGTGTACAGCACGGCCCGATTCACCACCGATTCGGTGAAATCCGGGCCGGACGCGGGTTCGCGATAGTCGCCCGCGACGATGGGATCGGTACCGATGCCGGTCGCCGACAGCTCACCGGTGCGCCGGTATTTACGAAAGGCGTCGATGAAGGCATACAGGCACGCGCGCACGAAATAGGCCGACAGGCTCGCACCGCCGTCCTTGCGCCAACCATTGCCCGCCAACGCCTTTCGCTGGAAACTGGCCAGCGCGGCCGAGACCGCGTCGTTCGCCAGATCCTCGCTGAGCCGGACCGCGACCAGTTCCCGTTCCTGGACAGACGGGCACAGATCGCGTCCCAGCGCGTTCGTCTCGGCGAAGATGTGCCCTGACCGTAGCCAGGCCGTCAGCACCACCAATCCGTACCGGACCAGCCGGTCCGCGAGGACGTCCCACGCGGGCCCGCGGAAACCGGTCGCGCTGACCACATCGAAAAGTTCATGCTCGGCGCACTCGATCAAGGGATCGAGCTGCCCGGGTCTGCCCGCGGCTGGTTCTTGCGCGTCGTTGGCCACCCCACCACCTCCTGCACGGCTTTTTCACAGTAATAGGCGGGTGCGGTGGTGTAACCCCCTGTGTCGCAACGATTGAGCAAATAGAAATCGACTGCAGGCGTCGTCAGCGCCGTGAGCTGGCCAAAGCGACCAGGAGTGGCACGACCCGATTGGCGGGCACCTCGAATCGGCCACGCCCCGCGGTGTGTAGCCAACCGACAGCAGCCAGCTGGCGCAGGTGGTGGTAGATCTGGCCGGAAGTGCCCACCTCGGGGAGGCTGGCCAGTTCGGCGGCGGTGCGGCGACCGGCCAGAATCGCTCGCAGCAGTCGAAGGCGTACCGGACTGCCCAGTGCGGCAAGGCATTCGGCGGCCTCGTCGGCATCGTCCAGCAGCAAGTCGTCGGTGCTGAACATGGTCTGCCAGCCGTACTGCTCACCGGGCGGCAGGCGCACCGACCCGGTGAACAGCACACCCCCGTTCAGCTCGTCGGCCGCGGCGTACTCCTGCTTCAGCCGGTGCAACGCCCATGATTCCTCGTCCGCCGGAACGGCGATCCGCACCGGTACCGCTTGCGCCGCTTCTAGTTTCGCGAGCCGCCGCTCCAGCTCCGTGACGCGTTCTGCCAGACTCACCTGTACGACATTACGAAACTACGTACCTTCGGGCAACAGTTTCTTTCCGCCCCTATCGCCGCTGGTCAGGGCAAGCTGTAGACCAGGGTGTAGGTGGTGGCGCCGGCGCTGGACACGTAGCCGCCGGTGCCGGAGATGTCGGCCAGCTCTCCGGTGCCGGAGCCGGGCACCACCGACCAGTCGGCTCGGGAGTCGCCGGTCGCCGCGAATGTCCCGGACATCCGCAGGACGAAGCTCCCGGACCGTCCGTCCAGCGTGCCGGTGGTGCGTTGCAGGCTGTCGAATGTGCCGCTGCCGTCCGTGAAGGCGCACATCAGGCCCTGCCAGTGCGCCTCGCCCTCGAAGTCGCCCCGGTAGACGTCGAAGCCTTGGGCGGTCGCCAGTTTCGGTACACCGGCCCCGGCGTCCGCGTATTCGGTCTGGTCCCAGGACTTCGATTCGATGGTGCCGGTCGCCTTGTTTTCGCTCATATGCTCGACGCTATTTCGACCGCCGCGACGTGGTCTTGAACAAACGCGAACGCACGCGACAATGGTGCGATGGACCCGACCACGGACACTCCGCCGCGTGGTTTGCTCGATCCCCGGGCCGGGGACGGCCTGTACCGGGAATCGCTCATCCCGGCGTGCCCGGCTCTTGCCGACATCGTCGCGCACCATTGGGCCGTGCACTGGGATCTGCGGGAACGTGATCCCTATGTGGTCGAAGTGCTTTCGCATCCCGCGGTGATTCTGGTGGTCGAGAACGGGCGCTGTCGCGTACACGGAGTACTCCGCGGGAAATTCAGCCAGCGGCTCAGCGGCTGCGGCGATATCTTCGGTACCACATTCCGCCCCGCCGGGTTTCATCCGCTGGTGCGACGCTCCGTCGCGGCACTCACCGACCGCGTGGTGCCGGGCACGGAGATCTTCGGTGCCGCCGCCGATCGCTACGCGGCGACAATCGCCGCCACCCCGGATACGGCGGCGCGAAAGGAATTATCGGAAGAATTTGTCCGCCAGCATATTTCCGAGCCCGCCCGCACTGTCGCGCTCGTCAACGAGATCGTCGACGAAGTATCCGCCGATCGCACGATCCTGCGGGTCGACGATGTCACCGCACGTTTCGGAATGGGAAAACGCACGCTGCAGAAGTTGTTTCGCGATCTGGTCGGCGTATCGCCGAAATGGGTTATTCAGCGCTACCGCCTGCACGAGGCGGCCCAGCGCCTGGACAGCGCCGATGCGGACCTGGCCACCGTGGCCGCCGAACTCGGATATGCCGATCAGGCGCATTTCGCGCGGGACTTCAAATCCGCGACAGGCCGACCTCCGGCCACCTACCGTGGCTGATCCGGCGAACATCTGTAGGGTGTGGTCGTGGAATTGATCAAGTCGTTCACGACCGAACAATTCGAGTCCGCCCTCGCCTCCTGGGAATGGATCGGCCTGGCGGGCAAGACGCCGCTGTGCACGTCGTTATTCGGCGATGTCTTCTTCGACTCCGAGGAAGGCCTGTGGTGGCTCGACACCCTCAACGGGGAGTTGACCAGGCCCTGGGATAACGCCGACGACCTGGAAAAAGACCTGGACACCGCCGACGGCATGGAGCAATACCTGCTGGCCACCCTCGCGGCCCAAATCGCCGAGACCGGCCTCGTCCCCGCCGAGCACGAAGTCTACGATTTCGCCCAGCCGCCCATTCTCGGCGGCGAACTCGAGGTCGGCAACGTCCAGGTCAACGATTTCGTGTCGGCTCTCAATGTGGCCGGCCAAATCCACGCACGCGTCGCCGACCTCCCACCCGGCGCCGAAGTCGACCCAGAACTGCTGGTCATCGAATAGAAAACCGGTGCGAGCCCAGGGCTCGCACCGGTTTCTCGTTCTAGCCGTGCGGCGTCACTTCAGCTCGGCGCTGGTCTTACCGAGCACGCGACGGGCCACGATCAGCTGCTGGATCTGCTGGGTGCCCTCGAAGATGTCCAAAATCTTCGAGTCGCGGCCCCACTTCTCCAGCAGCGAGTGCTGCGAGTAGCCGATGGCGCCGGCCAGTTCGACGGCCTTGAGGGTGACGTCGGTGCCGGTGCGGCCCGCCTTGGCCTTGGACATGGAAGCCTCGAGCGAGTTCGGCTTCTTGTTGTCGGCCATCCAGGCGGCGCGCAGCGCGAGCAGGTAGGCCGATTCGTAGTCGGCCTCCATGCGCAGGAATTCCGCGGCCGCGGCGTGCTGGTTGTTCGGCGGGGTGTCGTAGGAGATCTCCACGCCGGCGGCGGTCAAGATCGCGCGCAGCTCCTCGAGGGCGGCGCGGGCGACACCGACGGCCATCGCGGCCACCAGCGGACGGGTGTTGTCGAAGGTCTGCATGACCCCGGCGAAACCCTTCTCGACGTTCACCTCGGGGCTGCCGAGAATATTGTCGGCGGGGATCCGGCAGTCCTGCAGCAGCAGCACCGCGGTGTCGGAGGCCTTGATGCCGAGTTTGTGCTCGAGCCGGGCCACCGACAGACCCGGAGCGTCGCGCGGCACGACGAACGACTTGATCGCCGCGCGGCCGAGGCTCTTGTCCACGGTCGCCCACACCACGATGTGGGTGGCGCGCTGGCCGGCGGTGACGAAGATCTTCTCGCCGTTGAGCACCCACTCGTCGCCGTCGCGCACCGCCGTGGTGGTGACCGCGGCCGAGTCGGAACCGAAGGACGGCTCGGTGATCGCCATCGCGGCCCACACCTTGCCGAAGCGCTCCAGCTGCTCGTCGGTCGCGACCGCGGCGATGGCGGCGTTGCCCAGGCCCTGGTAGGGGATCGACAGCATCAGGCCGACATCGCCCCAGGAGGTTTCCAGGGCGTTGAGCAGCGCGGACATATTGCCGCCGTTGCTGTTGCCGAGGAGTTCGGTGGCGTGCTCGTCCTCATCGGAACGGCCGCCCGCGGCGCCGCCGATCTTCTGGGTGCCCGAATCGGCGAGGCCCTCGACCATGGCGGCCATGGTGTCCAGTTCGACCGGGTACTCGTGCTCGGCGAGGTCGTACTTGCGCGAGATCGGGCGGAAGATCTCCTGCGCGACCTGATGCGCCTGGTTGGCGCTGGCCCGCAGCTTCTTGGGGAGTTCGAGGTTGATCATGGGAAAGTCTCCTGGAGTAAGGAACGGGCCGGTTTAGATGAGCACGACACCTTCGGCGACGCCGACGGCCCGCAGATCGCGGTACCAGCGCTCGACCGGGTGTTCCTTGGTGAAGCCGTGACCGCCGAGCAATTGCACGCCGTCCAGGCCGATCTGCATACCCTTGTCCGTGGCCAGCTTGCGAGCCAGCGCGGCCTCGCGACCGAACGACAGACCCTGCTCCGCGCGTGACGCACCCCGCAGAGTCACGAGCCGGATGCCGTCGAGTTCGATGGCTATGTTCGCGACCATGAACGCGACCGCCTGCCGGTGCGAGATCGGCTCGCCGAACGCCTCGCGCTCGTTCACGTAGGGGATGACGTAGTCGAGCACGGCCTGGCCGGTGCCCGCGGCCAGAGATGCCCAGCCCAGGCGCGCCAGACGCACCGCATCGGCGTAATCCTCGGCGCGGGACTTCGCGTCGCCGTCGCCCAGGATGGCGTCGCCGCCGACGGCGACATTGTTCAGGATCAGGCGGCCGATGCCCGCGGCGCGCAGGCCCATGCTCGGGTCGGCCTCCACGACCAGACCCGGGGCGTCCGACTCGACGACGAAGATCGCCGGGCGGCCGTCGAGTTCGGCGGCGACCAGGAATAGTTCCGCGTCCGCCGCGGCGGGCACCAGGGACTTCACGCCGTTGAGACGGTAGCCGCTGGGGGAGCGAGTGGCCTTGGTCTGCAGCGCGAACGGATCGAACAGGGCGCGCGGCTCACTGATCACGACCGAGGCCTGCGGCACGTTCTCGCCGGTGAAGGCGGGGAGGTAGGTCTTCTGCTGGGCGTCGGTGCCCCACTGGGCCAGCGCGACCGCGACACCGGAGGGCGCGAGGATCGGCAACGCCAAACCCATATCGCCGTGCGCGAGCGCCTCGGCGACCATCGAATTGGTGACCGCACCCCGCTCCGAAGCCGCGCCCTCGAGCTCTTCGGGCACGTTGATCAGGGTGATGCCGAGTTCGGCGGCGCGCTCCAGCAGGTCGCGCGGGGCCTTGGCGGCGGCATCGGCGTCGTAGGCGGCGGGCCGCAGGATCTCGGCGGCGAATTCCCGCACCGTCTCGACGATCATCTGCTGCTCGTCCGAGGGGGTGATGTCGAACAGGTCCTTCTTCTTGGACTCGTTCTCCGGCAACCGCTTCGGCGCACCGCCGCCGGCGACCTTGTTGAACGCGCGGGTCGCGGCGCCCAGGGTGCGGAAACCGGTCTTGGTGCCCTCGTAGGTGACTCGCTCGATCGGCTTGCGCAGGTTGTACTTCTCGGCGAGCTCCGACCCGGTAAGGGTGGTCATCACGCGCATCGCCGCCCCCATCCAGTCCCGCTTGGGCTGGCTGAGGCCGACTGCGGACGTGTCTTGACGTCGCGTCGTTGCGCTGTCTCGAGTACTCATCATCACCTGTTTTCTCGGGTGGGTGGGGTGAGGTCTGGTCCCAGCTATCTTACTGCGGAGTAAGGCTATCTTACTCCTCGGTAAGAACTGCGTCGAGCCGCAGCATACGCCGTTGTTTGCGCTCACGGGACCCATCTGGGGCAGCTGTGGTCGGCAATAGTGCGGAGTCGCTGGTCGGCGCCGCTAGGGGTCGGATGCGGGGGTACAGCGCCGAGCGGCGAGAGGCATGTGGGTTTGCGACGAGACCAGCGCTGATAGCCCGGTCTGTACGGACATCGTTTCATCGCGGACATCGTGCGGACTGCGCTGTCGCTGGGGATTTGGTGTGGACCCATGGACCCGGTGGAGTCCCGTGGATCCGGTGGGGATTGTGGGCCTAGTGGCGGCTGTGGCGCTAGTCGGGGGCTGTGGTTCCGGTGGGTCTACAGTTCTGGTGGGGGTCTACGGTTCTGGTGGGGCTGTGGTGCCAGCCGGGGCGGACATGTGTCCCCGATGCTGTCTGTGGCCTCCGATATGCGACCGCCTGGGCACGACGTTCGCTTTGTCACGAACGCTGCGTTTCGATCGGCGGTCACCGCGCGCGGCATCGACTGTGTGGAGCTCGGCGACGACAGTGGCGGCTACGGGAGAGTGCAACAGGCGCTGAGTCACGGTGTGCCGCCGCTGATCGCCGCCGATGACAGTTCGGACAAACCCGCGATCGCGGCCCGGTGGCCTACGTCGGTGTCGGCGTCGACCTGGGCACGCCCCGGCCCCGGGCCTGCCGCCGTGCGGGCAGCGGTCGAGTGGGTGCTGGAGAAATCCGTCCGCCGCAGCGAAAACACTGCGGTTCCGGAGGGGATTGTGGTTTTGGTGCGGCCTGCGGATCCGGTGCGGGCTGTGCGAGGGTGTGGGACAGTGGCGCAATGTATTGGGTGGCGGGGTTTTTCGCTGCCGTGCTGGTGGCGTTCGCGAACCGTTATGGCTATCACCGGGACGAGTTGTACTTTCTTGCCGCGGGGCGGCGACTGGACTGGGGATATGCGGATCAGCCGCCGTTGACGCCGTTCGTCGCGCGGGTCATGTCCGCGATCGATCCGGATTCGCTGGTTTTACTGCGCGTTCCGGCGATTCTCGCCGCGACGCTCGTGGTGTTGTGCGCGGGGTGGATGGCGCGTGAGTTCGGTGGGGGACGGGCGGCGCGGGTTGTGGCGGCCGGCGCGGTGGCCGGGGCGGCGATGGTGCTGGGGGTGGGGCACATGTTGAGCACCGCGGTGTTCGATCTGGCGGCGTGGTCGGTTGTCGGTCTGCTGGTGTCGAAGGTGCTGAACGGCGCGGATCGGCGCTGGTGGCTGGTGATCGGAGTGGTGGTCGGTGTCGGATTGCAGAACAAGCTGCTGCTGATCTTCCCGGTGCTGGCGCTCGCGGTCGCGCTGGTTGCGGTCGGCCCGCGGAATGTGTTCGCCACCAAGTACTTTCCGCTCGCCGTCGCGGTTGCGGGGTTGATCTGGCTGCCGTACCTGGTGTGGCAGGCGAGCAACGGGTGGCCGCAGTGGGAGTTGAGCCGCGCGATCGCGGGCGGGTCGTCGGGGACCTCGGATTCGCCGATCGAGTTCGTGATCTTGCAATTCGGCCTGATGGGCCCACTGCTGGTGCCGCTGTGGCTGTTCGGGTTGTGGCGGTTGTGGCGTGCGCCCCGGTTTCGCGCGTTCCCGGTGAACTATGTGCTGCTGTTCGTGGTCTTCCTGGCGACCGGCGGCAAGGCGTACTACCTGGGCGGGATGTATCCGATCCTGCTGGCCGCCGCCGCGGTGCCCTTCGCCGAGTGGTTGGCGCAGAAGCGAATGCTTTGGCTCGCAACGGCTTCGGTGCTCGCACTGAACGCCATCGGCTCGGCGGTGCTGTTTCTACCCGTGCTGCCGGTATCCGGGTTGAACGATTCCCCGGTCCTCGCAGTCAACTACGACGCGGGAGAGACCATCGGCTGGCCCGAGTTCGTGCGCCGGATCGGCGGAGTGCGTGATGATCTCGGCCCTTCCCTCTCCATCCTCACCGCGAATTACGGCGAGGCGGGCGCCATCGAACGCTTCGGCGCGGACTACAACCTGCCGGCCCCGCACTCGGGCCACAACGCCTACTGGTGGTGGGGTCCGCCACCTGACACCGCCGCCGAGGTGATCACCATCGGCCTCGACTCCGGCCGCCTCTCCAGCCTGTTCGCCGATTGCCGGCCTGCGGGCACTGTCGACAACGGCTTGGGCATCGACAACGACGAACAGGGCGAACCGATCTTCGTCTGCCGCAACCTCCGCGCCCCTTGGCCCGATCTCTGGCCCGGGATGAAGCACCTCGGCTGACGAGGCCCGCACCGGCCCACCCTTGGCAACCACAGCGCTGACCGGTGTGAATCCGCAGGCACCGTGTCATCAGGGCGCGGTACTGTCGATCGGACGTCGGCGAGAGGAGCGGTGTGGTCGAGGCAGCCCCGATGGTGATGGCTCAGCCCGCGGACGCGGCGGATATCGCCGGACTGCGAGATCGGCTGGCGCAGTGGATGATCGACGCCGGCATCGCGCAGTGGCTGCCCGGTGAGTACCCGGCCGAGCGCATCGCCGCGGAGGCGGCGCGCGGGGAGTGGTTCCTCTGGCGGGAAGGTGGGCGGCTGATCGCGACTGTCCGCTTGATCTGGCGTGATCCGGAGTTCTGGGGCGAGGATGACGCCGAAGCCGGATACATCCACGGTCTGATGGTCGCGCCGGAACAGCGCGGCCGTGAGCTCGGCGCCCGGATCATCCAGTTCTGCGCCGAGCGCACCCGCGCCCAGGGCATCACCCGCCAGCGCCTGGACGCCGCGGCCAGCAACCCGGTGCTCCGGAAGTACTACACCGCACAGGGTTTCACCGAAGTGCGGGAAGCGCCGCTACCGCCACAGTTCCAAGGCACCGCGACGGTGTTCCTCTTCGAGAAGGATCTCGATTAGCGAGTCAGCTCAGGCGACGCAGAACTTCATCCTGGAGCAGGCCGTTGCTGGCGACCGCGTCGCCGCCGTGCGGGCCGGGCTTACCGTCCAGCGAGGTGAAGGTGCCGCCGGCCTCGCGGATGAGGATGTCGAGGGCAGCCAGATCCCACAGCGACACCTCAGGTTCCGCGGCGATGTCGACCGCGCCCTCGGCGAGCAGGCAGTAGGACAGGAAGTCGCCGTAGCCGCGAACCCGCCACACCGCGTCGGTGAGCTCGAGGAATTTCTCGCGCAGGCCGCGATCGCGCCAACCGGAAAGGCTGGAGAACGCCAGGCTCGCCGAGGCGAGGTCTCCGACCGCCGACACCGAAATCGGTTTCGCCGCAGCGGAAGCGAAGGCCGACCAAGCTCCGGCGCCCGCTGAGGCCCACCAGCGCCGAGTCAGGGCGGGCGCGCTCACGACGCCGAGGACCGGCACGCCGTCCTCCAGCAGTGCGATCAAGGTGGCCCAGATCGGCACGCCACGCACGAAGTTCTTGGTGCCATCGATCGGGTCGACGACCCACTGCCGCCCGGTGAATTCGACATCGCCGCCGAATTCCTCACCGAGTACCGAATCGCCGGGCCGGGCATGCTCGAGCAGCCCGCGGATCGCCTTCTCCACCGCCAGGTCGGCATCCGAGACCGGCGTCAGATCCGGCTTCGAATCCACCTTCAGATCTAGCGCGCCGAAGCGGGCCTTGGTGATCGAGTCGGCCTCGTCGGCCAACCGCAGGGCAAGTTCGAGGTCAGAGGAGTGCGCAGCCACGAACCGAACCCTATCCGGCGCTATCGCCCCCGCGGCGCCCGGCACGCGCGGACCCGGGAGACCCGCGGATACCGGCGCTACCAGGCCCTGGCGTACCGAACAGCGTCCGCGACCGCCGCCAAGTCGATGTCCAGCTCCGGATGGCGTTCTTTGACCGCGGCGAACTCCGCCAACGCATCGCCGATCGTCGCGCGGCGGGCCGAGGCGGTCAGCTCCTGCCGGACATATGTCTCGATCGGCAGCTTCGCGGCGTACGCGCGGCGACACCATACGGCGACCACGTCGGTGGGCAGGTCGTAGATCTGGATCAGAGCCAGCGCGCCGGTGTCGACGGTCGGGTCGACCGGCCAGCCCTGCCGGTCCCAGAACTCCACCACCGTGTCCATCGAGGTGCGGTGCCGGGCGAGAGCGATGAGCTCATGTCGGAGGTAGTCGCCGAGGGGGAGCCCGGCGGTTTTCGCCCGCCGCCGGAGTACTTCGACGGCGGTATCGGCGAGATCGTCGGGATAGATATCGGCCATGCGGGCCACGGTAACCCGGTGCGCGCGGTGCTGCACGCCCCCGATCACCCGACCGCCACGTTGCGGGCCGCTGTCAGAGCGGCGGCCCACCAGTGCAGTTGATCGAGCAGGGCCGCGGCCGCGGCGTTCGGCTCGGTCGGGTCGATCAGTTTTCCTTCCGCATCGAACAGCAGGTAATACCGCGGGAAGGAGACATAGTTACGCACCGTGTGGGCGTTCAGCTCGTTGAAAACCTGACGCAGGCCCTCGATGGCCAGAAGTCCGCCGCTGGCACCGCTGTACCCGACGAATCCGATTGCCTTGGAATCCCATTCGGTGACATACCAATCGATGGCGGCCTTCAGGACGGCGGGATAGCCCCGGTTGTAGTCGGGTGTGACGATGATGAACGCGTCCGCGGCGGCTAGGCGTTCACCCAGCGCGGCGACCGAGGCCGGGCGCGGCCCGCCGGGATCCATCATCGGCGGGATCGCCGGCAGATCCCGCGGCAGATCGAAGTCGGCGAGGTCGACCACGTCGATGTCGAATCCGCCGTGCGCGGCGGCCTGTTCGGCGAACCAGTCGGCCACGGTGGGGCCGAATCGGCCTTCGCGGACGCTGCCGATGATCACTGCGAGCTTCATGGGGTGCTCCTTCGAGAGTGGGCCGCGGGTTCGGCCGTTCCTCAAATCTGCGCCCTCGCAAGGTCCCCAGGAAGACCGTGGTGAGAGTGGTAGTGACAGGGTCACCTTCGGCCTCTCGGATCTTGTTAAGTTCGAAGCGTGCGGGAGTGACCTGCACGGGGAGGAGAGAGGCAAGTGAGCGACAACGAGCTGGGCCTGTTCCTGCGTAGCCGCCGTGAGGGGGTCACGCCCGCCAAGGTCGGCCTGCCCGCCGGCCCACGCCGCCGCACTCCCGGATTGCGCCGCGCCGAACTGGCCACCTTGGCCGGCGTCAGCGTGGAATACATCATCCGGCTCGAACAGGGCCGTGATCGTAGACCGTCGCCGTCGGTGCTGTCCGCGATCGCTGACGCCCTGCATCTCACTCCCAACGAACGAATTCACCTGCACCGCTTGACCAAATCCGTAGACGCCGGCTTCAGCTGCATGGGTTTCGTGCAGCCGAACCGCGAGGTCCGTCCGGCCGTGCGCGCGATTCTCGAGCACCTGGAGCCCGCACCCGCCGTCGTGGTCAACCGATTGCGGGAGGTCATCGCCTACACCGAGGGCTATCACCGGTTGATGGCTCCGACCGGTCTGCTCGACGATCCGCGTGGCGCCAACCTGCTGCTCTTCGCCTTCGGTGATCCGCGCGCTCGCGAGGTCTATCCGGATTGGGCGCACGTGGCCGACGAACTGGTCGCCGGCCTGAAGAACGGCCCCTTTCGCACCGACCCGGCCGCCGCCGCCCTCGCCGACGAACTCACCGTCCTCGCGGGCGAGGAATTCACTCGGCGGGTCGAAACCGTGCCCAGCCTGGCAGCCGCGACCGGCACCACCCGCCTCGACCATCCGCGAGCGGGCGCACTGCGCCTGACTTACGAAACCCTCGATCTCTCCGCCGACGACGACCAGCAATTACTCGTCTATCTCCCCGCCGACGAGGCCACCGCGACCGCTCTGGACACGCTCAGCGGGCGTCGGCCCGGCGCACTGCGCGTGGTCAGCGCATGAAAGTAGGGCGGAAAAGGGGTCGCCAGCCCTGGCAGACCGCCGCTACCCTTGTTTCATGGGGAAATCGACGCACAGTCCGAAGACACCGCTCGCGGCATCCGCTCACCCGGCCTGAAGAGCCGGTGGGGCGCGGCGCCCGCTAGTCTTGACCATCGTGCATCCTGACGTTTCCGCTGATCTCGCCGAACTCGACGCCACGCTCAAGACGGTCGAGTCGGTCCTCGACATCGAGGAACTGCGCCGCCGTATCGATGAGCTCGAACACCAGGCGGCCGACCCGGAACTGTGGAACGACCAGGACCACGCCCAGCAGGTGACCAGCGAGCTGTCGCACGCTCAGGGTGAGCTACGGCGCGTGGAGGAGTTGCGTCAGCGACTCGATGATCTGCCGGTCCTCTACGAGTTGGCCGAGGGCGAGGAGGGCCACGCGCATGTTCAGGCGCTCGCCGACGCCGATGCCGAGCGGGCCGCGCTGCACGTCGACGTGGAGGCCATGGAGGTCCGCACGCTGCTCTCGGGTGAATATGACAAGCGCGACGCGCTGGTCAACATCCGTTCCGGGGCCGGTGGCGTGGACGCCGCCGACTGGGCGCAGATGCTGATGCGGATGTATATCCGCTGGGCCGAACGGCACAAGTACACCGTCGAGGTCTATGACACCTCCTACGCCGAAGAAGCCGGGATCAAGAGCGCCACCTTCGCGGTGAAGGCGCCCTACGCCTACGGCACCCTGTCGGTGGAGATGGGCACGCACCGTCTGGTGCGTATCAGCCCGTTCGACAACCAGGGCCGCCGCCAGACTTCCTTCGCCGAGGTCGAGGTGCTGCCGGTGGTGGAGACCACCGACCACATCGAGATTCCGGAGAACGAGATCCGCGTCGATGTGTATCGCTCCTCGGGCCCGGGTGGTCAGAGCGTCAACACCACCGACTCCGCGGTGCGCCTGACCCACATCCCCACCGGCATCGTCGTCACCTGCCAGAACGAGAAGTCGCAGCTGCAGAACAAGATCTCGGCCATGCGCGTGCTGCAGGCCAAGCTGCTGGAGCGCAAGCGACTGGAAGAGCGCGCCGAGATGGACGCGCTCAAGACCAACGAGGGCGCGTCCTGGGGCAACCAGATGCGCTCCTACGTGTTGCACCCGTACCAGATGGTGAAGGATTTGCGCACCAACTACGAGGTGAACAACCCCTCGGCGGTGCTGGACGGTGAAATCGATGCCTTCGTGGAGTCGGGTATTCGCTGGCGTATGCGCGAGCAGGCGAATTAGCTTGCGGCTGGCTGGATTTCGATCCGGCGCCGAATTCGCTACCGGGCCGCAGCGCTCGTGTCGCGCGGCGCTGCGCGGTAGCCTGTCTGGCGTGCGTGTTACGGATGGTACGAATCTGCTGCCGCGGGGTGAGCGCTGGGCCCGGAGGCGGCAGCGGAGTGTAACCACGGAGGGCACCGCGAACACCGCCAATCCAACACAGCGAGGTGGGCGGTGATGGCTCTCGGCATCGCCTCGGACACCACGGTCTGGTTGCGATCGCAGGGGCTCGAGATCGTCCTGCTGATTCTCGGCGCGATCCTGTTCAGCCGATTCGCGACCTTCATCAGGGACCGGGTCACCAATAAGATCGACGCCGGCTTCCGCAGCAGCGACGCGCTGGTCCGGACCGAGGCGGCGAAACACCGGCATGCGCTGGCGCAGGTGCTGACCTGGGTGGTGCTGACCATCGTCTATGTCCTGGTCGGCATGGAGGTGCTGCGCCGGCTCGGGTTCCAGGTCACCGGTCTGGTCGCGCCCGCCGCGGTGCTCGGCGCCGCCCTGGGTTTCGGTGCGCAGCGCATCGTGCAGGACATTCTCGCCGGGTTCTTCCTGATCACCGAACGGCAGTACGGCTTCGGTGATGTGGTGAGCATCTCGGTTACTGGCTCCGCGGAGCTGGCCGAGGGTACGGTCGAGGACGTCACGCTGCGGATCACCACGCTGCGCAACGCCGACGGCGAAGTGATCACCGTGCCGAACGGTCAGATCGTGAAGGTGACCAATCTGTCCAAGGATTGGGCGCGCGCCGCGATCGACGTGCCGGTCGCGGCCAGCGCCGACATCACGCGGATCAACGAGATCTTGCACCAGGTGGGCGCGGACGCCTATCGAGACCGCAGGCTCGAACCGCTCCTGCTCGACGAACCCAGTGTGATGGGCGTCGAAGATCTCACCGTGGACCAGATGAACATCCGAATGGTTGCCCGCACGTTGCCGGGTAAGCAATTCGAAGTCAGTCGTGAGCTGCGCGTGCGTGTTGCCGCCGCGCTGCGACGGGAGGGCATCAGTGAAACTTCAACTTCGTAAGCCGACCTCGCTCAACCCGCTGCAGACCACCGAGTTGAAACCGCGAAAGTCCACGGCGATCCTGATGGCGGCGTGGGTCGGTACGTTCGCGCTATGGCTGTTCGTCAAGCCTGATGAACCATCTCAGCCAGGCGCGGGTTTCTTCGTCAATAGCGTGTCTACTTCGCAGAAGGCGGAGCCCGCTGCTCGATAGCTGTTGCGCCCCGGGTGTATGCGCGGGCGTTGCTGGCTACACTGGCTCCCCGTGATCACCATGCGGAACGTCACCAAGCTCTACAAGACGTCGACGCGGCCCGCGCTCCAGGACATTTCAGTTCAGGTGGACAAGGGCGAGTTCGTCTTCGTGATCGGTCCGTCCGGATCCGGTAAGTCGACCTTCATGCGGCTGCTCCTCAAAGAGGAGGCGCCGACCGCCGGGCAGATCCAGGTCGCCGACTTCCAGGTCGATCGGCTGCCCGGACGGAAGGTCCCGAAACTGCGCCAGCGAATGGGCTGCGTATTCCAGGACTTCCGGCTGCTGCAGCAGAAAACCGTCTACGAGAACGTGGCGTTCGCGCTGGAGGTGATCGGCAAACGGCGCCAGTTCATCGACCGCACCGTCCCGGAAACCCTGGACATGGTCGGGCTGGGCGGCAAGGCGGACCGGCTGCCCAATGAGCTCTCCGGTGGTGAACAGCAGCGGGTGGCGATCGCGCGCGCGTTCGTGAACCGGCCGTTGGTGCTGCTGGCCGACGAGCCGACCGGCAACCTCGACCCGGACACCAGCGCCGACATCATGATGCTGCTCGAGCGCATCAACCGGGTCGGCACCACCGTGGTGATGGCCACGCACGACAACAACATCGTCGACGCGATGCGCAGGCGGGTCATCGAACTCGACCGCGGCCGCATGGTGCGCGACGACGCCTACGGCGTTTACGGAGTGGATCGGTAATGCGGCTGAGCTTCCTGTTCAACGAGGTTTTCACCGGTCTGCGTCGCAACGTCACCATGACGGTCGCGATGATCCTGACCACCGCGGTGTCGCTGGCCATGCTCGGCGGCGGTCTGCTGTCGGTGCGGATGGCCGACAAGACCGAGCAGTATTTCACCGGCCGGTTGGAGGTGCGTTTCTACCTCGACGAGACCATCTCCGACAGTGATCCGGATTGCGCGGCCGAGCCGTGTAAATCGCTGCTGGCGGATATGAAGAAGACCGACGGCGTGGTGAGTGTGCAGTTCCTCAACCGTGCGGCCGCGCTGGAGGAGGCGAAGAAGCTCTTCGCCGATCAGCCGGAGATGGTGCAGTACATCTCGGAGACCCCGCTGCCCGCGTCGATGCGGGTGAAGATGACCGACGGCAGTCAGTACCAGCACATCTACGAGACCTTCCACGGCAGGCAGGGTGTGCGGACGGTCGCCAACGATCGTGAGTTCGTGGACCGGCTGCTGCGGTTGTTCGACGGATTGCGCAACGCGGCCTTCGGTCTGGCGATCGTGATGGCTCTGGCGGCGCTGCTGCTGATCGCGAACATGATGCAGATCGCGGCGTTCACCCGGCGGACCGAGGTCAGCATCATGCGGCTGGTCGGTGCCACGCGGTGGTACACGCAGTTGCCGTTCCTGATGGAGGCGGTGGTCGCGGCGCTGGCCGGGTCGCTGCTGGCCATCACGGGTCTACTCATCGCGCGGCCGCTGGTGATCGATCGGGCGCTCGGGCCGTTGTTCGACAGCAATGTGTTCCCGCGCATCACCGGTGACGACATCGCCGTGGTCGCCTTGACCATCGCGCCGATCGGCGTGCTGGTCGCGGCGGTGACGGCGTATGCGACGCTGCGCTACTACGTGCGGGAATGATTTCTATCCACATGTGCACAACTTGGGCATCGCCCCAGGTCGACCTTCGCCACGGGGGCGCGGTCGCCGGGGAGCGCTCGTAGGATGGGCCGGGTGACCCTCTCCGAAGCATCCACGGTGACCGACGGTGAAGCCCCCGCAGGCGCGGAACCCTCTGCGGCACAAGAGGTTCTACGGCGCGTCTTCGGCTACGACAGCTTCCGCGGCGAGCAGGAGCAGATCGTCGAGCAGGTGATCGCCGGCGGCGATGCGCTGGTGCTCATGCCGACCGGCGGCGGTAAATCACTGTGCTATCAGGTACCCGCGCTGGTGCGTCCCGGAGTCGGCGTGGTCGTCTCGCCGCTGATCGCGTTGATGCAGGATCAGGTCGACGCGCTCAGCGCGCTCGGCGTGCGGGCCGGGTTCCTGAACTCCACGCAGTATCCGGACGAGCGGCGGCTGGTCGAATCGCAATTCGTCGCCGGCGAACTCGATCTGCTGTACCTCGCCCCGGAACGATTGCGGCTGGAATCCACCGCGCAGCTACTCGATCGGGGCAAGGTCGCGCTGTTCGCGATCGACGAGGCGCACTGTGTGTCGCAGTGGGGCCACGACTTCCGCCCCGACTACCTGGCGCTGTCCATGCTGCACGAGCGCTGGCCCGACGTGCCGCGGATCGCGCTCACGGCCACCGCCACGGCGAAGACGCGCGACGAGATCGTGCAGCGGCTGGATCTCGGGGGTGCGCGGCAGTTCGTCGCCAGCTTCGACCGGCCGAATATCCAATATCGAATCGAACCGAAGAACCGCCCCGATCGTCAGCTGCTCGAGTTCCTGAAGGCCGAGCACCCCGGCGACGCCGGCATCGTCTACTGCCTGTCCCGCAATTCGGTGGAGAAGACGGCGGCGTTCCTCACCGAGAACGGCATCACCGCCGTTCCGTATCACGCCGGGCTGGATCACCGCACGCGCGCGGAGAATCAATCCCGGTTCCTGCGGGAGGAGGGCCTGGTGGTGGTGGCGACCATCGCCTTCGGCATGGGCATCGACAAGCCGGACGTGCGGTTCGTCGCACACCTGGACTTGCCGAAATCGGTGGAGGGCTACTACCAGGAGACGGGCCGCGCCGGCCGCGACGGGCTGCCGTCCACCGCGTGGATGGTGTACGGGCTCAACGACGTTGTGCAGCAACGGAAGATGATCGACTCCTCCGAGGGCGACGCCGCGCACCGCCGGCAGCTGCAACTGCACCTGGACGCGATGCTGGCCCTCTGCGAGACCGTCAGCTGCCGCCGCACCCAACTGCTGGCCTACTTCGGCCAGCAGGGTGATCCGTGCGGCAACTGCGACACCTGCCTGGCCCCACCCGAGTCCTGGGACGGCACCGTGCCCGCCCAGAAACTGCTCTCCACAGTGCTGCGCCTGAAACGCGAACGTGGGCAGAGCTTCGGCGCCGGGCACGTCATCGACATTCTGCTCGGGAAGTCGAATCCCAAAGTGCTGCAATACGATCACCACGAACTGAAGGTCTTCGGTATCGGCACCGACCTGCGCGATATCGAATGGCGCGGCGTCGTGCGGCAGTTGCTGGCGCAGGGTTTGCTCGCGGTGCACGGCGATTTCGGGGTGCTCACCCTCACCGAAGCCGGCAACGAGGTGTTGTTCGACGGCCGCCAGGTGCGATTGCGCCGTGAGGTCGAGCGCGCCCCGAAGCCCGCTCGTGCGGCGAAGGCCAAGGCGGGCAAGGCACCGGCCGCCGATCTCGCCGCCGCCGACGTGCCGCTGTTCGAACGGTTGCGGGCGTGGCGCGCCGCGACGGCCAAGGAGCAGGGTGTGCCCGCCTATGTGGTCTTCCACGACGCCACCCTGCGAGAAATCGCCAAGCGCAAACCCACGAGCCTGTCCGAGCTCGGCGCTGTCGGCGGCGTCGGTGAGGCGAAGCTGGCCAAATACGGCGAGGGTGTGCTGGAGGTCCTCGCGGCCGAGTAGCGCTGCGGTGGTCGCCCGACCGGTCGACGGCTGGAGCGCAGCTCGATGAGTTTCCCGACGTGACGACGTCTTTACCGGTAGTGGACCTCTGGATCCGGGGGTCGAATGCCGCCGACGAACGCTCGAGGAGACCGACTCATGAGTGACCATCTGACCACCTCTCGCGGCGACCGGGTCGCCTACGATCTGCGCGGCTCCGGCCCCGCGCTGATCTTCATCGCCGGGGCCGGTCCGTATCGTGCTATCGATCCGACCACCACCGCCACCGCGGAACTGGCTGCCCGGCAAGGCATTACGACCATCGTCTACGACCGCCTCGGCCGCGGTGAGAGCAAGGTGGACGGGCCGATCGATCTGGCCCGGGAGTTGGCCGCCGTAGCGGCCCTGATCGGAGCGGCGGGCGGCAGCGCTGTGCTGTGTGGCCACTCGTCGGGCTGCTCCCTCGCCCTCGCTGCCGCCGTGCGCGGGCTGGCGGTAACCGGGCTCGCGCTGTGGGAAGCCCCGCTGGGCCCGCCGGACAGCGGCGCCCGGGAATGGGCCGCGGAGGTCGACCGGCGCATCGATGCCGGTGATCTGGAGGGCGCGATGCGCTACTACATGAAGGACATGCCGCCGGAGTTCTTCGAGACATGGCGGCAGTCACCGGAATTCCCGGACCTGGTCGCGCAGGCCGGCAGCCTGCGTGCCGACGGCGAGTCGCTCGTCTGGGCCGAATCCGCACCCCTCACGGAACTGCTGGCGACCGTCCGGGTTCCGGTCCTGACGATGGTGGGTGAGCAGACCTATCCGGTGATGCACGAGGCCGCCGACTCCCTGGTCGCAGCACTCCCTGGCGCGACGAAGAAGGAAATGCCCGGAGCGAACCACACTTGGGCACCGGAACCGATGGCCAAGGAACTTGTCGAATTCGTGCTCGCGACTCGCTGACGCTCGGTAATCTCCGCCGAATTCCGGTCGTTGCGGTACAACACCACGGGGACAAGCCGTGAACGGCCGGTGCGGTGCTGGACACATATTGGTCAATCGACCAGTATGTGCGAGTGGCGATCGCGCGGAACCAGCAGGAGGCAGCAATGAGTGGCGCGCAGGGCATCGGACGCCGTGAACTGCTGACCGGTGCGGCGGCCGTCGCGGCAAGCGCGACGCTCGTCGGTCTCTCACCAGCGCAAGCGGTTCCGGTCGCCCAGGGTGTCGAGAAGTTCGCGTTGTCCACCGATCGGCAGCGCGTCCGAGTTCTCATCACCGGTGACGCGGGCACCGGCACCCGCACCCAGTGGGCCGTCGCCGACGCCGCCCGTGCATTCCACCGCCGCGAGCCCTTCGCCCTGGCGCTCGGCCTAGGCGACAATATCTATGAATCCGGCCCCACGAGCGCCACCGACGTCCAGTTCGCCGACAAATTCGAAAACCCCAATGCCGGACTGGATTTCCCGTGGGCGATGGTGCTCGGCAACCACGACACCAGCTCCATCCTCCCCGGTGACGGCGGCTGGCTGCTGCGCGGCAACACCGAAGTCGAATATCACGCGCACTCGCCGCGCTGGTGGATGCCGAGCCGCTACTACTCGATCCGCCCGAACCCGGTGGTGGAGTTCTTCATCCTCGACCTCAACCCGCTCGCCGCCTACATCCCGCCGTTGCTGTCGGACTACTGGGCGGTCGAGGGCACGTTCATGAACGAGCAGCGCGCCTGGCTGGACCGCGCCCTGGACGAGTCATCGGCCACCTGGAAGATCGTCTGCACCCACCACCCGTATCTGAGCAACGGCAGCCACGGCAACGCCGGTCGCTACGAGGGCCTGTCCATCGAGCCGATCAACGGCGTGCACGTGCGGCGCTTCTTCGAGGAGCACGTGGCAGGCAAGGCGCACTTCATCCTCTCCGGCCACGATCACGACCTGCAGGTGCTCGAGCCCACTCCGGAATCCAAGGGCACCCGTCAGATCGTCTCCGGCGCGGCGGCCAAGACTTCCGGCAACGCCGGGCGGTCCGGTCCCAACGCGGCACTGTTCGAGACCCATCACGAACTCGGCTTCATGGTCATGGATCTGTCGGCGAACGCGGTCGACCTGCGCGTGATCACCGTCGACCCGGCCACCGGCGTGGGCAGCGAGGCGTTCCGCCGCCGCCTGGCCTGATCGCAACGCGCCTGCGCCGCAACATCACCGAATCGCAACACCGGGGCCGCCGGGGGATCAAACCGGGCAGGATGGTGGGAACGCCCGTTACCGTGCTGGCATGGCATCCGGTGATGGCGCGTCCGAGGACGAGTCCGAAGTGTCCGGTGGTTCCCCTGTCGAAGGCGGAAATGCCGACATGCACGGTCGCAGGAGAGGAGACTCCATGGTGGATCCATCCCGGCTCGGCCACCGGCATCCCAGACGTCTCGGCCGCCCCCGCGTCACCACCTTGCTCATGCTGGCCGCATTCATCGGCTTGTTCGTGCTCTACCTCAACCTTCAATGAGCTCCCAGGCTGCGGCCGCGGAAAAATCCACTTGCCGCGTCACATAAAGTGGACCGAATGAAGGAGAAGGGGCGCAAGGTCATCGCGACCAACCGCCGAGCGCGGCACAACTACACGATCCTGGAGACCTTCGAGGCCGGGATCGCACTGGTCGGTACCGAGGTGAAGAGCCTGCGTGAGGGCAAGGCCTCGCTGGTCGACGCCTTCGCGACGGTCGACAACCGCGAGGTGTGGTTGCGCGGTCTGCACATTCCCGAGTTCAGCCACGGCACCTGGACCAACCATTCGCCCCGCCGCGTCCGCAAACTGCTGCTGCACAAGCGCGAGATCGAGCGTCTCGTCGGCAAGTCCCGCGAAGGCAACCAGACTCTGGTGCCGCTGTCCATGTACTTCTCCGACGGCAAGGTGAAGGTCGAACTCGCCCTGGCCAAGGGTAAACAGGACTACGACAAGCGCCAGGACATCGCCCGGCGGACGGCCGAACGCGAGGTCACTCGCGAGATCGGCCGTCGCGTGAAGGGGATGAGCCGCTAGCGGCCTCGGTCCCGCTACAGCCGGCGGAACCGGGCGAGCCAGGCGGCGACGCTCACCCGGCCGTTCGCCTGCTCCAGTGCGGCGGCTTGTTCGGCGACCGACTCGGTCACCCGGCCGAGGTACCGGGCGGGCTGGAGGTCCTCCAATTCCCAGCCGGCGCTGAAGGATTCGCGGATGATCGAGTCGCTGATGCGCGGTCCGAAGCCTGGCTCGCGGTCCGAGAGCGCCAGTACGTGGACCCGCCCGCCGGGCTTGCACACCGCGTGCAGGCTGCGTACGTAGGCGGCGCGGGCATCGGGGGCCGCGCCGAAGACGTGGAACAGGGCGCTGTCCACGATGGTGTCGAACAGCGGCGCGCCGTCGTCGTCGGCCAGTGCCGCGGCCGCGGTGAGATCGAGCGCATCGGCGACATCGAACCGGGCGCCCGGCACACCCTGCGCCGCAGCATTGCGGCGCGCGTACTCGACCGCGCTGGGGGAGACATCGACACCGCGCACGTCATATCCCAGCCGGGTCAGCAGAATGGTGTGCTCACCGGCACCACTGCCCGGATCGAGCACTCGCCCCCGGATCCAGCCCTGCTGTTCCAGGGAGACGATCGCGGGTTGCGGCTCGCCGATCACCCACGGGGCGGAGTCGTTGTCGTAGAGGGCATTCCAGGTTTCCACAGGTGTGCTCATGACTCCACTGTGTGCGCTCAACCATGGTTGAGGTCAAGTCATTCGAGGCTGCGTCCGCCATCGACGATCAGCCGCTGTCCGGTGACGAAACCGGCCGCTTCGGAGGCGAAGAAGCTCACCGCGTGCGCGATATCCTCGGGCGTGCCCATCCGGCCCACCGGCGTGGTGGCCAGGTAGCTCGCCCGGTCCGCGGCGGAGACCTCGGCATGTCGCTCGACCGGGATGAAGCACGGCGCGATCGTGTTGACGGTGATCCCGTCCGGTGCGAGCTCGCGCGCCCAGCCGCGGGCCAGCCCGATCTGCGCGGTCTTGGCAGTGGCGTAGGCGGTCCGCCCGGGCGCGGACCGGTCGGCGGTATCGGAGTCGATGTGCACGATCCGACCGAATCGACGGCTTCGCATCGCCGGAAGCACCGCCTGCCCCAACAGGATCGGGCTCTTGACGAAGAAATCCAGCTGCGCCAGGTGATCGGCCCAGGTGACGTCGGCGAGCAAGCCTTCCGGTTGCGGTCCCGTCGCGTTCAGCACCAGCACCTCGACCGGGCCGAGCCGTTCGGTGACCGCGGCCACCAGTTCACGCGCCTGTGTCTCGTCCGTGACGTCAGCCGGAATCGCCTCGGCCACACCGCCTTCGGCCCGAATCGCGTCGGCGACCGCTGCCAGTTCTCTGGATTCCCGAGATCCGTTCACCGCGACGGCCATGCCGTCGCGTGCCAGCCGCCGCGCGATCACACTCCCCAGCCCCCTGGAACTACCGGTTACCAGCGCTACCCGTCGTGTCACCGCCATATCTCGATCATGACACGGGCTCGCTGATCGCAGCCGTGGCAGACTGCGCACATGCCGGATGCCTTGGTCCCCACCATCACCTGCGGTACGCGGGTGCGTCGCCAGCTCGACGCGCACACCCGTGCCGGAAGTCTCGCCGCCGCACTGATTTCCGTCGGCATCAACCGCGGTGATCGCGTTGCGGTGGTGCTGCGCAACGACATCGAGTTCCTGGAGGTCGCGCTCGGCATCGCCGCCTGCGGTGCGAACCCCGTGCCGATCAACACCCGGTGGAAGGCCGCCGAGATGGCCCATGTCCTGGCCGACGCGGATATCCGGCTCGTGATCGCGCACACCGAGTTCATCGCCACCGTCGAATCCGCTGCGGCACAGGTGGCCGACGCCCCGGCGATCGCCGAGGTCGGCATGTCCGAGGAACTGGTGCGCGCCCTTCGCCTCGATCCCGCCCACGCCCGCCCCACGCACCGGCATCCGACGCTCGAACAGTGGATCGCCGCTCATCCCGAACCGCTCGGCTACGTCGAAGGCGCGATCAGCGATTCGATGGGTCTCGTCTACACCTCCGGCACCACCGGCAAGCCGAAAGGCGTTGCCCGCGAACGTATGACCCCGGCCCAGCTGCTGGCCATCGCGGGCGGCACCGCGCAGCGCATGGGCCTTGTCCCGGGTGGCCGCATGCTGGTGGCGGGCCCGCTCTATCACACCAGCCCGAACGCGGTCGCCGTCCTCGCGCTTCGCATGGGCGCCGATATCACCATCATGCCCCGCTGGGATGCCGAGGATTTTCTGCGTCTGGTCGACCGCGATCGCATCCAGCACGCGAAAGTCGTCCCCACTATGCTCAGCCGCCTCCTGAGTCTTCCGGACGAAACCCGTTCTCGCTACGACGTTTCCAGCCTCACCCACCTCATCCATTCCGCCGCCCCCTGCCCGCCCGCGATCAAGCGCGCGGCCATCGACTGGTTCGGTACCGCGCTGCACGAGTTCTACGGGTGCAGCGAAGCCGGCGCGATCACCTGGATCACCGCCGCCGAATGGCTGGAAAATCCCGGCAGCGTGGGCCGCCTCGTCGACGGCTCGGCCGTCCGCATCCTCGATGACCACGGTGCGGACCTCCCGGCCGGCTCGATCGGCACCGTCCATCTGCGCGGTGCCGACTACTGGCCCGCCTTCCGCTACCTCAACCAGCCCGGCACCCGGTCCAGCCCGATCCCGGGCATGATCACCGTCGGCGACACCGGCTACCTGGACGGGAACGGCTACCTCTACCTCACCGGCCGCTCCGCCGAGATCATCATCTCCGGTGGCGTCAACATCTACCCCGCCGAAATAGAGAACGCCCTGCTGTCCCTGCCCGAGATCGAGGACGCCGCCGTCTTCGGCGTCCCCACCACCGCCGATCTCTGCGAAGCGGTACACGCGCACCTCGTCCCGCGCCCCGGAACCGCGCCGGACTCCGAGCGCATTCGAGCCGCCCTCGCCGAACTCCTCGCGGACTACAAACTCCCAGAAATCCACATCGTCGACCAACTCCCACGCGACGACTCCGGCAAGGTCTACAAACACCAACTCCGCGCGCAGTACCTGGCGCGGACCTGACGGGGTCGCCAGACCGCCACCGCGCGATGGCTACCATCTTCGGAAGCGCGTGGCGCGGTTCTTGATCGGTGGTAGTCGGAGTGATCCGGCGGGTTGGGTGGCGTATGAGGCAGATCCTGTTTTCGGCGATGATCGCGCTGGCGGTCTCGATCACGTTGACACCCTTGCTGATCAAGCTTTTCGCGACCAGGCGGATCGGGCAGGAGATCCGCGCCGACGGACCGGCGAGCCATCAGGCCAAGCGCGGGACACCGACCATGGGCGGGATCGCGATCTTGGCCGGCATCTGGGCCGGGTATCTGGGATCACACCTGCTCGGGATGCGCTACAACGCTGAGAGTCCGTCCGCCTCCGGGCTGCTCGTTCTCGGTTTGGCCACCGCGCTCGGCATTGTCGGTTTCCTGGACGACTCCATCAAACTCCGTAGGCGACGCAACCTGGGCTTGACGGCGACCGGCAAGTACGTCGGTCAACTCGGCGCCGCGGTGATTTTCGGCGTGCTGGCCCTACAGTTCCCGAGCAATACCGGGCTGACTCCTGCCAGCCGGCACCTGTCCTACGTCCGGGACTACACGACGGTGACGTTCGGGATCGTGCTCTTCCTGCTGCTGGTCTGCTTTCTCGTGGTGGCCTGGTCCAACGCCGTGAACATCACCGACGGTCTGGACGGCCTCGCGGCCGGATCGATGAGCTGTGCCCTCGGCGCGTACATGATCATCACCTTCTGGCAATACACCAACGCGTGTACGACCACCCCGGAAGTCGGCTGCTACAACGTCCGCGATCCGCTGGATCTCGGCGTGATCTGTGCCGCCGGCGTCGGCGCCTGCATCGGATTCCTCTGGTGGAACGCAGCACCCGCGAAGATCTTCATGGGTGACACCGGTTCGCTCGCCCTGGGCGGGCTGCTGGCGGGCCTGTCGATCACCACCCGCACCGAACTGCTGATGGCCGTGGTGGGAGCTCTCTTCTGCGCCGAAATCTTCTCGGTGCTGCTGCAAATTGTCGTCTTCCGCTCCACCGGCAGCCGCCTGTTCAAGATGGCTCCCTTCCACCATCACTTCGAACTGAGCGACTGGGCCGAAACCACGGTGATCATCCGGTTCTGGCTGCTCGCCGGCATCGCGGCGGCCGTGGGGCTGATGCTCTTCTACGGCGAATATCTCGCCGCCGTAGGCTGAGCGAGTATTGTGTGGCTCCGCTCTGGCAAACCGGAAAGTACGTTCAGGACGAAAGGCTTACCGCCGCAGCAGAATCAGCCGAATAATTCCCATTCCGATCAACATCGTCGATACGAAACTGCCACCGCCGGTGAGGAAGGATTGGGCGAGCGATAAATCCGACGCTACCGCCACGATTCCCGCGATGAGTCCGGCGATCAGGGCGGCCGTCGTCGCTAGCCCGAGACTGAGCAGAATTACCGCTCGCTCGGTATGCGAGTGATCGGTGTCGGCGGTGGAACCGGTCTTCTTCTGAACCATGACCTTTTCTTTCGTTCTCCGAGGCAACGCCGAGATAACTCCTGGTCCCATCGACCTGGAGGGCTGTGCCTAGCCGGCCTGATCCTCGCCGGATTCGGTCGTGATCGC
Organism: Nocardia goodfellowii; assembly: GCF_017875645.1. Lineage (NCBI taxonomy): Bacteria > Bacillati > Actinomycetota > Actinomycetes > Mycobacteriales > Nocardiaceae > Nocardia > Nocardia goodfellowii. Next base: position 2,799,286 of record NZ_JAGGMR010000001.1, read on the forward strand.
TGCGAGCTCAACGTCGAGCGCTTTGGCGAGTCGTCGGGCGACGTCCCACGTGCACGGACGCTCCGCGCGTTCGATGTTGGATAGGTGCGATGGACTCAGGTGTACCTGGCGAGCGAGGTCGGGTCCACTGAGACGGCTCTTGATCCGGAGGGCCCGAATCGTTGCTCCAACCCTTTTCGGGTCGTCTTGCAATGCCATGTGCAGCATCGTAGCTACAAGGTGGCATTGGTTGCCACAATGAATAGGAACATTGTGCTCACTATTGGATCGATTCAGGTCAGGCCTGGTTTATCACCTGCCGAGCTATTCCTTGGCCATCTCAGTGCCGAGGTGGCATAGTATGCCTATGGGCGCGGCCGAAGACTGGAAACGGTTGGCTGAGCGCGTGGTCACCCGCCGCGAGCAGCTCGACATGCATACGCGACAGGATCTATCCAGGTCGACGGGTCTGAGCTACCGGGTACTCGGCGATCTGGAGCGGGGTACCCGCGGTGTCTCGGAAGGCACCCTTGCCCTCGTGGAACAGGCGCTGGAGTGGGCGCCGGGTAGTGCGCGGAAAGTGCTGCGCGGGGGTGAGCCCGCTGTCACCGCCGTCCCGGCGCCGGCGGTAAGTCGCGGCAGCGACAACGCTGATCGCGACAATGGCAGAACCGCGCCGATCATGCGCCCGCTCGCCGAAGCGTACCGAATCGCGGCCAAATTCTCGGGGGCGGAATTCGGGTATGAAGGCAGGCGTCTGTTCGAAGTTCTCGATGAGATCCGGCAGCTACTCGACCAGAATTCGATGCGAGACGGTTCGCAGGCATCCCGGCCGAATTCCACTGAGTCCGAGCTGAATCGAAAGGAATCCCTTCCCACGGTTCTACGGATCGCTATCGGGCGGTACTTGAAGCGGCAGCGAGAAGACAACGGGCTGGATTGTGAAACGGTCTGCGATCTCCTCGGGTATGCCGACGACAAATATCTGCGTCAGTTGGAGTCGGGCCGCGCCGCTTTCGGCCCGCAGACCCTGCATAAATTGCTGCTTCTGTATCGGGTGCCCGGGGCGATAGCCGAGCGTGATCTCGCGGGTCTGGCCATGGCCGCCGGCCGGTCCGGCTGGTGGACGCGCTATGACGATATTCTGCCGGACTGGTTCAAGCAGTATGTGCAGCTGGAGCAATGCGCGGCTACCATCCGTACCTTCGAATCCCACTTCGTGCCAGGGCTTTTGCAGACCGCCGACTACGCGCGAGCCGTTCTGGGCCTCTCGCAGGTGGACAGCGTCGGAAGCCGGGTCCAGATGAGACTGCAACGTCAGCTCATCCTGCACACCGCTACACCCCCGAAGCTGTGGGCAATAATCGATGAGGGTGCACTCAGGCATCCGCAGGAGCCGGTGGCGATGATGCGCGACCAGATTCGCCATCTGTTGTTCATGTCGGGCAAGCGGGGAGTCACCATTCAGATCTTGCCGCGAAATGCGCCGACGTGTACGAATGTCGGCTCGTTCAGCTTGCTGCGCTTCGGTTTCGAGAAGAAGGACGATCCGGACATCGTCTACCTCGAGCAATTGACGACCGCTTTGTATCTGGATCGGCCCGAGGAAGTTTCCGCGTATCGAGCCTTGATGAATCGGCTCAGTGTGGCGGCATTGTCCCCACGAGACTCCGAAACGTTCTTGACCGACCTCTACGATCGATACCAGCGAGAATCCGACCAACTCGTTTAGGGTTCAATTGTTCTCGGCTACCTGCCTGCGATACTCCGCTCCCCGGGGGGAGAGCTCGTAGCCGACCGTCAAGCTGTGCGTCAGCCCTAGGTTCTTCAGCTTGCGGACATCGAGTTTGAAGGATTCTTTGTCTCTGCCCATCAGCTCCGCCAAGTCGGCGGCGCGGTGGCCCGGATTCCTTGCGACGACATCGAGGATGTCAGCTGTCCACGGCCCGCGTCGGCTTGCCCGGTCCAGGCGGGAGAGCGCGGTCCTGATCTCGTCGATGTCGCGCTGCGACAGGTCGGCACGGCTACGTAACTCCACGCGCTCGTCGGGACCGAGGAAACGAACGGTGATCCGGAAGACCGGGTCGGTCTGGTCGCCGCGGCAGGACGCCCGCACGGCGTGCGCGCTCGGCTCACCCGCCTTTCGTGCGTCCGTGTCGGAAATTCTCTGGGGGTCAATAGCTTCCACGCTCACGATCTGGACGATCCCCGCCGACGTGTGCAAGGTGCTGCCGACTCGGACGCGCGGCACCGACCAAGGCCGAAAGACCTGTACGACCTCGCCCGCCGCGATTGCGCGCGCCACACGATCAGAAAGGATCATCCTTCGATCGTATGCGCCCCCCGTAGCGCATCTCTCTATTTCACCGCATAACGGTGGCTGCCGTCAATAGTCTTGTTGCGATCGAATGTAGCAACTATGCTACGTAGTATCACGACCTCGACGGGGAGGCCTTATGGCGATATCGCTGGTTTTGTTCATCTGCGCCGGACTGGCGCTCGGCTGGGGGAATGCTCGATTCACCAAGGTCTCGGTGGCGCGGGTCGCGGATTCGGCGGCCGGCGGTCTCGGTGCGCTGGCGCTGCTCTCCGGTGCGAGATTGGTTGTCCTGACCGCTGTTTCGGTGACGGTGGCGTTCCTGATACGGCCGAGTGGGTTCGGGATCATATTGGGGCTGGCGGCATTTCAAGCGTGCGCGCTGCTGTGGGTGGCGCGGCCGATGCTGCGGGGGCGGACATGACGACGGTGCGGGTCGGTGAGCATCAGACCGCACGGTGGCTCGGGATGGAATTCAACATCGACACGATTCTGTCGACGGCGGTAGCCGCGGCAATCGTGCTCGCACTGGCCTTCTATCTGCGAGCGACGGTGACTTCTGGTGTGCCGAACGGGGTTCAGCTGTTCTTCGAGACCGTCACGGTGCAACTGCGCGGGCAGGTGGAGTCCGCGATCGGGATGCGGATCGCGCCGTTCGTGCTGCCGCTCGCGGTCGCGCTGTTCACCTTCATCCTGCTGTCGAACTGGCTGGCGGTGCTACCGGTGCGCTACGGCGAGGGCGAGCTGATCCATCCGCCGACGGCGGACATCAACTTCGTCTACGCGCTCGCGGCCTTCGTCTTCGTCGGATACCAGGTAGCGGGCGCGGCGCGGCGCGGCCCACTGACCCATTTGAAGATGGTGCTCAAAGGCCATACCGGCTGGGGCCCAATGGTATTCATCAACATCATCGAAGAGATCGCGAAGCCGCTGTCCTTGTCGCTGCGGTTGTTCGGGAACATGTTCGCCGGCGGCGTGATGCTCTCGGTCATCACCCTGCTACCCGCCTGGATCAGCTGGGGCCCGAATGCGATCTGGAAGCTGCTCGACCTGTTCGTCGGGCTGATCCAAGCCTTCATCTTCACTCTGCTCACCATCCTCTACTTCGGTCAGTCGATGTCTCGCGAAGACGAAAAGCACTGACCGGCAGGACTTTCCAGTTTCACCAAGAAGGGAAACGAAAATGGCGGACATCACGAACACCGGCATGATCCAGGCCGCGGCGCTCATCGCCGGTGGATTCATCCTGCTCGGCGGCGCGATCGGCGCGGGCTTCGGCAACGGCATGGCCAGCTCCGCGCTGATCAATGGTGTTGCCCGGCAACCGGAATCGGAATCCCGGCTCCGCGGCAACTATTTGATGGCAGTCGGCCTGATCGACGCCGTCTACTTCATCAACCTCGCGTTCATGGCGCTGTTCGTGTTCGCCACACCGGGTAAGTAGCGGACCATGTCGACGAAAAACACCGCCGGAGAGAACTTCCTGCTCCCCAACGGCACGTTCTTCGCCGAACTGCTGATCTTCCTGACCGTCCTCGGCGTCATCTGGCGCTTCGTCGTTCCGCCGATCCATCGCGTGCTGGCCGAACGCGAGGCCCGCACGGCCCAGACCGCGGTCGACCAGGCGGCGGCGAAGCAGGCGCGGGCGGAAGCCGAGGCCGCCTACCAGGCGGCCCTGGCCGAAGCCCGCGTCGCGGCCACGGGCATCCGCAAACAGGCCCGCGATGAAGGTCAGTCCCTGATCAAGGAGCGCCGCGCCGCGGCGCAGGGGGAGGCCGACGCACAGATGGCCCGGTCACTGGCCGAGCTGCGGGCGAACGCGGACCAGGTGAACGCCGACCTGCGGACCACCATCGACCCGCTCGCGCAGGCCCTCGCCGACCGCGTCCTCGGGGCTGAAACAAGCGGGGCCGGAAAGGGATAGGAGTATGCACCACATCGTCTGGGATTGGCCGATCTTCCTCAGTCAGCTCTTCGGCTTCGCGGTCGTCCTCTATGTCCTCAACCGCTCGGTCAAACCCCGCGTCCGCGAGGCGATGGCCAAGTCGCAGAACACTATTCGGACCCAATTGGAAGACAGCCGGCGCGCCGCCATCCAGGTGGTCGCGGCGGCGGAAGCCCACGAAGCCGCCCTCGCACAAGCGGAGCTGGCCAAATCGCAATTCGAACGGGAGGCGCACGCCGCCGCCGAGCGAATCCTCGCCGAGATGCGCGCCGAAGCCGAGGAGGTGGCCGCGCGCACCAGAAGGCAGGGTCGCGCCCGCGTCTACCAGGCGCGCAGGGAGTTGGTCGAACAGCTGCGATCGGATCTGCACACGGCGGTTCTGGACCGCGCCGAACACATGGTGCGGCACCGCCTCGCTACCCCGCCGGCCAGGTCGGGGAGCGTCGACCGTTTCCTCGACGATCTGGAGGAGGTGAACGCACGCCCGCAGGCGGCCTGAGCGCTCGTAGAAAAGGGCCCGTCGGCAAGTCGCCGACGGGCCCTCGGCGTCGTGGTCTACTGCGGCTTGGCGTAGTCGGCGTAGCCCTGCCAATCGACCAGCACGCAGGGCTCGTCGCCTACCACCCACGCGTCGTGTCCCGGCGGTGCGACCATGAGGTCGCCCGGCCCGTATTCCTGTTGTTCGCCGTCGTTCATGGCCACCACGATGCGCCCTGAAATGCAGTAACCCATGTGGGGCGCTTCGCAGCTATCGGTCTGCGCGATCGGTTTGACATGCTTCGACCACTGCCAACCGGGTTCGAAGATCGCTCGCCCGACTTGGCCGCTGTCGAGATCGACGAGGTCGAGTTTGCCTTTGCCGTCGGCGAAGGGGCGGGTTTCCTCTGGTGAATCGAAGGTCTTACGTATTAGACCGGACATAGCCGCTCTCCTTGAATTGCATTGCCGCGGTACACGATGGCTGGTTCCCCGCAGCCGAAAGGCACGCTCTGGGCGCGCCACCGCCATCACCGCTGTTCATTGCTGACAGCACCCCACCCGCGGTGTTGTCGCCCGCACACATCTGCACGATCATGATGTGACGTGAGTCACACGCTAGTCCGTTGCGGTCGAAGTGGCAAGGTAGCCACTTGACCGCTGGATCACCCGAGCGGGATCACCGCACAGTCACTCCATCGGTACGCGCGATCCACTCGCCGAAGTTCCACCAGGTGCAATTCCCGCACCCGAACCGTCGCCGCGGGCAGAGCACGCAGCGCGCCCACGTCGCTGATCAGCTGCCCCGCGCCCTGATTCCGATTGAGGTAGCCAATCCCCAAATGCGGTCGAAAATCAGACGTTTCACCCAGCCCGCTCGACGGCCGATGCTCAGCGGTCCCCGAACGCAGTCGGCGATGCAGATCCAGCAACTGATCCCACGGAGTGACGGAGAACCGCAGCGCACTCTGCGAGCCGGTCAAAGGCCCGACCCGCAGACGGAACGGCTGCACCGCCGCCGCGGCCCGCCGCCCCGCATCGGCAATACCGCCGAGCTCCTGCTCACTGACCTCACCCACCCGGCCGATGTTCAGCAAGGGCATATGCAGCCCATCCAACGGAACCGGGTCGAAACCCTCTGCGGCGAGCCTCGCCTGGCACTGCGCGACCAGATCAACCAGCCCCGGCTCCGAAAACGTCAGATACCAGTAATAACTCGCCTGGCCAGACTCCCACTGCTCCAGCGACCAATGGTCATGAACAGTGCTCAGCTCCTCGAACGCCGACCAATCATTCTCGCGAATCACCCCGGCATCGCTGGTCGACCCGGGCCCCAACAGCGGAAACGGTCGTCTAGATGTTGCAGTCATGCGGCTGCCGTACTCCCTCTATCGCAAACGACCTGGCGCCCGAGAAGTCTACGGGCGAGGCGAGCGGTCGGCTCGGCGGATGCCTGGGAGTGGAGCTGTTCGGGATCGAAACCGACTCGAAACCAAGAGTGGTCTATTTGTTCATGCGCTCGAGCATCCAGCGCACGGCCGCTTCTTCATCAGCGGTGGGGATCGCGTGCGTCCAGTGCAGCGGCGGTGTGACCCACCGGATCCGTCGCCACCCTCGGCCTGGCCGGATGGCCCACCCTCCGTATTCAGGGAGCAGCACCGGACCGAAAATGGCGTCCTTCGCGAGCGGTGGCATGTGCCGGCGCTTGTTGTACAGGTGGCACCGCAGCCAGAACCCGCGGCTCGACCAGGTAGGCGAGCCGACGCTGATGTCACCGCGGAGAAGCTTCATTGCGGCCAAACCTAGCATTGGATGAACGTCCACGGCGTCTCCTTGCGGGCCTCGTCAGAGCCCGTATCCCAGGTGGCCGTCATCACGATCCTGCCTTGCCAAACGCCAGGCTAGGTAGGTCATGTCACGGCGCGACCGAGACCTACGTGCTACGCTAATTCGACTCGCTACAGGATCGCCGGTCGCACCGCGATTACCAGCCAGTCTTCTTCAGAAAGCAACGCGCCCGAATCGTGTACTGCTGCGCCCATTTGATGCCGTCGCATGATTCGTGCTCAGCATCGAAATTGCCGACTTGGGCAAATTTGCCGTGCGCAGAAACGGATCAGATCGCACATGGATGAATTGAAATACCGCGCATTTCTAGTGAGCAGCACACCGTCCAAGCATCGTGTCTTCGCCGTCGTTGGTAACGAGCTCGAAGCTGTCGCAACCTTTGACGAACGCATTCAGGCACGGTGGCTGGCCGGTGCGCTGAACGAGTACATGCAAGGCTGGATGGCGGCCCGCGAAAGCTTGTACGTGTTCCATCAGCAGAACCTGCCAGGGCCGGTGCGTGCGCAGATCCGTCGCATCGAGGAATCGCTCCGCGTTCCTATCGAAGGGCTGTCAGCTCGTCGCGCGCAAGGAGCGTTCCCCATTATCGAGGCGTTGGAGCCTGGCCGTCCGGTGCACTCGCTAATGCTCTACTCGGATCCAGCTCATACAGACGCACATCACCACATAAGCCCACGCACAGCAGCAGCCATCTACGACGTCTGCGAGGGAATCATCGAGCTGTTGGCGCAAACGACCGACGCCCAGATCCGCGAAGATGAGCCGCTGCGCTGCTGGGCCGTTGCCCCGGGACTCCACGCGCAGAACAGGGATATCGCCCTTCTGTATATGGAGGTCGTGGAGAAGTTTCAGAGCGACCTGTGTTGGGGCGGATTACTCCCTCAGTCGCTGTTTGAGGAAATTGTGTTGTGGGAGATCCTCAACATCGCCGAGTCGGACATCAAGAAGATCCGAGAACTTGGCCCCGACGTAGACGACGACACGTACTGCGCAGAGGTATATGCGCTAGGTGATCTAGCCGAGCTGCCTGAAAGAGAATATGACCATAACTACGGACAGCTACGCGAAGTGCTGTTCGAAGAGGAAGAGACCGCCGATATTCGACGCATACTGACAGCCCTGAATGAGCCGCTTCCGACCGACTTCGATATTTCGTTTCTGTTCCTCTCTTTCGATGAGATGTGCGTCGAGGACGACTGCGATGAGTGCGACATCCATGCTGGCGACTTCCGGGCAGCCCTCCTACGCGAAGGCTACGAAGCGTAGATTCCGACCAACGGTTGTACTGGGCTAGAGAGTGACTCGGTTTGGCGGACCACTCTGCCGTATGTTTGGTCTGATCGGGATCCGGCTCATCGATGATGGCCTCGCACATTTCGCCATGGACGGATTGCAGTATCCACAGATCCCCGTCCTCACATTCAGTCAGCTCGTTCAGTCGATCGAAACGTTCGTCCTCGGCGAGTTCTTACGACGCGCTCGCAACGAGATCGTGCACAGTGGATGAGCGACCTGGATCCGCTCGTGGTGCAGGCATTCCTGCACACCGCGCGCACCGCCGCCGACACCGACTCGCAGGGCAAGGCCTACGAGGAGCTGACGGCCTACCTATTCGGGTTGGTTCCCGGGTGTCTCACCGATCGAAATCTGATGTCTTTCTTCAAGACTGAGCAAATCGACGTTGCAGTGGCGAACAACAAACACAACGACGGCCTCTACGCCCTACCGCATGTCTTTCTCATCGAGTGCAAGAACTGGAGCTCTCCCGTCGACAGCAGCACATTGGGCTACTTCATCAATATCCTTCGTAGCCGCAAGGTCGAGGTAGGCATTCTCATTGCCGCTAACGGGATCACCGGCGACCCAATAGCTTTGACCAACGCCCATGCTTTGGGCGTCAGCGCGATCGCGGATGGGATCAAAATGCTGATCATCACCACCGAGGATATCGCCAAGCTGACGTGTGTGACTGAACTCGTGGAGATCATACTTCGACGATTCCTTCGTGCCTATGCAAGAGGCGGGCTGGGCACTCCGTAGTTCGCAGCGTCCGTGGGTGGTGGCCGCATCACCACCTAGCCGCACCTCCGCAGCAGTCAGCCGCTCATGGAAGCTGACCCGCGGTGCCCGCACCACTGCCGTCGCAGCCGTGCCGCGGACGGCTGCGTTTGCGGTAGATGTCGTATCTACTCGGGACTCGACGTTCGCTCACCGGAACCATCGAGCGCTTGAAACGTGCGTCCTCGCATGGATCGCTCGCGGACCTCGACCTCCCCCTTCGCGACGAGTTCCGGCACAGGCGCCGGATGCCGTCGGCAAGCCGGCTGCGCCACACTGCCGCATCGTTGATGGTCCGATTCGGCGCGCACTTCAAGACCGCACAGCGCCAGCTCGGGCACAAAACGGCCACCTGTTCGATGACGACCTCGACGATGTAGCCGATCGGATGGGAGCCGGGCCTACGCATCGACGTGGCGAAGTGTGAGCAAAATGTAGGCACACGCCCTGATCTGCGCGTGTCCGGAACACGAAAAGGCCCCCACCTGCGTCGGAGGTAGGGGCCCGGAGTGGAGCTGCCGGGAATCGAACCCGGGTCGAGGTGCTGGACATGGGGTTGAATGGGGGCTGACCTTGGGAATTACATCACTGTGATTCACTCCAGATCACGGTATTTCAGGTCAGGTTGTGCCCATTATGTGCCCGCGGGCACTCGACTTCTGGGCTGTGTGCCGGAAGTCGATACGCCCCGGCGCGGCAACGCCGGGGCGCACGCCGTCGCGGGGAGTTCAGCACACGACGAAACTGAGGGCTACCCCTGAAGGGCGGGGGATCGCTGGACCGTGGCGGGGATAACCCAGCCGTGCTGGTCGCAGATCTCGATGAACTGCGCCAACCGGGCGCAGGACTGACGACTGGTGCCGTCACCGGGCACACATTGCAGGTGAGGAAGCGCGATCTGGTGCAGCACTCCGCGATGCTTGTGGAGGATCCACTTGTTTGCGCGCCAACGGTTGTGGCCGTACACAGCCCAGGGGTCATTCATTGGTCGCACTCCCATCCCGGTCGGCCGTCGAGCCAGATCGCGGGCATCGGCAGCAGCCGGTCGACCATGACGAGCGTCCACAACGTGTCGAGTGAGATGTGGCAGCGGCGCATCATTTCCGCTTCCGGCCAGTACACGATCGGTGTCGGTGGCTCGGTGGGCGCGCTCTCCGATGTCCATGCGTCGGCCCGCTCGACACTCCATCCGGGGTCGCTGCCCAACTGGACGTCTTCGCCGGGCACCCAGATCGGTCCTTCGTGCCGCCAGCGGGCCAGGATGTTTGGTCGGATCTGCTTGCGGTGCGCGAGAGCTGTGAGGCCGAGATAGTGCGGGGCTCGAGACCACCGCCGGGCGTGCTGGCGATGCAGGGAAGCGGTGCCGGTTACGGATCTAGTCATCGGCCGCTCTGCTCGGCGCGGGGGTCTCGCGTGGACCGCGCCGACGCAGGTCCAAGAACTCGATGGCCAGATAGATCAGGTAAGCCGCTATGAAGAAGGCGGCTATCGCGAGATGGTTTGCGGGCATGGGCGGTACCCCTTGTGCGCGGTGCGTTGGATGTAGGCACCCGGCCGCCCGGGGGTTTGCCGCCAAAGAGGACGCAATGGCGAGGCGGCCCCGCGAAGAGCCGGGTGCCTCCATACGGTGACCCATGACACAATGGAGAAGGGGCACAAAGTGTGCCCCTATTGCGAACGATCTCCATTGGACTGCTGCCATGGCTCGAGACAATGAATTCGGTCAACGACTCCAACGAATCCGCACGCAGGCTGGCATGAGTCGTCCTGTGCTCGGCGAACTAGCCGGGCGCTCAGCCAGTTGGGTGAAGGCCCTGGAGACCGGACGGCTACAGCAGCCCCGACTGCCCATGCTGATCAGGCTGGCCGAGATCCTGGAAGTCTCCGACCTCACACAGCTCACCGGCGAACAGCCGCTTGTCCGGTCGCTGTACGGCAAGACCACTCACCCCTCGCTGCCGAAGGTCACCGAGGCGCTGGCCTCCTATCCCGTCACGCCTAGCGAAGACGGGGCTGATCTGTCGCTGGAGGCGGTCAGTGCCCGCGTGCAGCAAGCCTGGCAGCTCTGGCACGGCGCGGCTTTTCAGCGATCGGCTATCGCGGCGATCCTGCCGAACATCCTGCGAGACACCAGGATCGCGGTGCGCCAACTCGACGGCAACGATCGGCGCAAGGCGCAAACGATGCTGGCGCAGGTCTATCACCTGACCCAGCTGTACTTGTCGTTCCAGCCGCCGGCCCCGCTCATTCTGCTCTCCGGAGATCGCGCGATGACCGCGGCGCAGGACGCGGACGACCCGATCGCCATGGCCGCAGCCGCTTGGTACGTCAACCACGTCTACCGCGACGCGGGCGAAGAGGCCGAAGCGCGCGTCGAACTCGCCCGGCAGATGTGCACAATGCTCGACCCCAGCAAGGAAGGCGACGACCTCGCGATGTGGGGACTGCTCCGCCTCGCGATGGCATTGTCGTACGCCAAGATCGGCAGGGAAGGCGACGCGCTACGGCACTGGGACGAGGCCGACCGGGCAGCGAAAGCCCTCGGTGACGACTACATGCACCCCTGGCTGATGTTCTCCCGCACGATGGTCGACGCCTACATGATCACCATCCAGACAGACCTGATGCACCCCGGCTACGCCATCCGCCAAGCCGCGAAAGTCGATCTGACGAGGATGCCGTCCGCGACCCGTCGTAGCTTCCACACCTCCGAAACAGCGCGCGCTCATCACCTGCGCGATGAAGCATTGGCGACAGTGACATTGCTGAGCAAGGCGCACGAGGAGTCGCCGGACACCCTCGGGTTCTCACTGTTCGCCCGCTCCGCCGTGCCGGACCTCGTGGACGAAGGCGGCCAGACCGCGCGCCCAGCCGCACAACGGCTTGCGACCGTGCTGGGGCTGGACGGGTCTCAGTAGATAGCACACGAGTACGCCCAGTACGCCAGCTCTCGTATCTCAAATCAGATCGGGATCCCACGGCTCATCAGGCGCCGCACTGATGACCGCCAGGGCTTCGGAGAACTCCGCCACCTCGCCACCAGGCTCGAGCACAAGTCCGCGGTGATGACGCTCGACAACCACGGGCATTTGTTCAAAGACGATCTCGACGGCGTGGCCGATCGGATGGGCGTTGGATTCCGCGATGCCGCGGCAAGGTGTGCCCAAATGTGCCCAAACGGCCCGATCTGCGAGTGGTCGAGGCATGAAAAAGGCCCCTCACCTGCGTGTTGGTGAGGGGCCGGGAGTGGAGCTGCCGGGAATCGAACCCGGGTCCTCCGCCGTGTCTTCAGGGCTTCTCCGTGTGCAGTTCGCTAAGTCTCTACTCGGATCTCCGGGTCTCGCGAACAAGCTCGGATGACGATCCCAGTCGCTGTTCGATGTCCCGCCCAGATCCGCGACCGACCTGGACGGTAATTCCCTCTAGCTGATGCCAGTACCCGGGTCGAGGGACGAACCCGGACTGACAGACACGCTTCGCTACTTAGGCAGCGAGAGCGTAGTCGCGCTGATTGGAATCGGCGCTTAATTGGTTGCAGCGACGCTTACGGTGGTCTCTTGCCTGCACCGACACGCTTCCCCTGAATCGACGTACGCAGTCGAAACCGTTCAGCCCCGTACGTGCCCGCACCTTGCGGGCTAGTCATATTAACACTGCCCGCCGCACGGTTCATTCCCATTATTTCCGGCGGGTTCCGGCCGGTACAGGCCTCAGGAGATGCCCAGGTCGGGCGCTATGGCGGGGTGGTTTGGTGGCGGGTGAGGGTGCGGACGCTCGGGACGAGCAGGGCGCCCGTGGTCGCCGCGACGACGAGGACTGCCGCGCCGGTGAGGGTGGTGGCGGTGCCGAATTCGGCGGCCAGCGGGCCGACGGCGATTTCGCCGAGGGGGATGGCGATGAAGGAGCCGAGGGCGTCGTAGGAGTAGACGCGGGCCAGGCGGTCCGGCGGGACGTTTTCCTGCACGGAGACGTCCCAGGCGATGCTGAATTGTTCGATGGTCATGCCCGCGAGGAAGTAGGCGGCGAGGAGCGGGATCAGCTCGGGGGCGTGGGCCAGGGTCAGCAGTGGGACGGCCTCGACCAGGACCAGGACGGTGCCGAAGAGCAGGGCGCGGCGGGGTTGCCAGCGGCTGGCGAGGATGCCGCCGAGCAGGGCGCCGGCGGTTTGCGCGCCGAGCACGATGCCCCAGGCGAATCTGCCGATGGTGGCGTCGGCGATGGCGGGACCGAGAACCTGGGTGCCGCCGATCAACGCCGCGTTCACGATCATGAAGGCCAGCACGATCGTCCACACCCAGGTGCGTGAGGTGAACTCGGTCCAGCCGGCGCGTAGCTCCGCGATCGGCGCGGCGGGAGTGACCGGCGTGACGCGGGGGACGCGGACTCGGGCGTAGAAGTAGGACGCGCCGGCGAAGACGACGGAGGTTACCGCGAGCGCCCAACCCGGTCCGGCGAGGGCGGCGAGCATGCCGCCCAGTGACGCGCCGGTGATCATCGCGGCGTTGATGCCGACGCGGACGACGGCGTTCGCTTGCCGGAGCAGGGTGGGCGGCACGGTTTGCGGGGTGAGGGCCGCCGCCGCGGGGAGCGACATGGCCGAGACGGCGCCGTTGATGACGCTGAGCACCAGCAGCAGCGGGATCGAGGCGAAGCCGAGCAGTACCGCCAGAGCGGTCGCGGCTTGGGAGAGAGCGGCGGCGAGACTCGCGCCTTGCAGGATCACCCCGCGCGGCAGCCGGTCGGCGAGGACTCCGCCGAGCAGCAGCAAGACGACATTGGCGATCGATCGGGCGCCGACCACCAGGCCGAGGGCGGATACCGAGCCGGTGAGGTCGAGGACGGCGAACGCGAGCGCCACGGGTGCGATGGCATTGCCGATGTAGGTGGTGACGCGGCCGATGGCGAGGCGGCGGAACATGGGCTCGCGCAGCGGCGCGAGCATTCCGGGCTCTCGTGCACGCAGCGTCATCACAACAACCGTTCGATCCCGTCGAGGGTGACGAAATGCCCTCGACCGCCTCGATCACCCTATCGTGATCAGGTACGAGTTCGCGGTGCTCCGTTGACGTTCGGGGTACGTCCGCCTGAGTGCAATCACCCTGCTGCTGAACGCAATTCACCTCGCTGCGTGTGGCATGCCTCACATGAGCGGGCGATTATTTCGGCACCGCACCTTCGTCTACACGGTGAGAAACCCCGGCCACGAAAGGCTTTACCGATGGAAACTGTGACCACCCCTGCAGGGATCGAGCTCGCTTTCGATCGCATCGTCGGCGGCGACTCCGGAACGGTGATCCTGATCGGCGGCGCGTTCAGTTATCGGCGCTTCCCGAAAATGGTTGAGCTGGCCGAGAAATTGGCGGCGGACTACCGCCTCACGATCATCAATTACGACCGGCGCGGTCGCGGCGACAGCACCGATTCGCCCGGCGTGTACCACGTCGACAACGAGATCGACGACCTCGCGGCGCTGGTCGAGGCGGTGGGCGGCCGGGCCGAACTGTTCGGCTGGTCCTCCGGCGCCGGCCTGGCGTTGCGGGCCGCGGCGTCCGGACGGGTGCCGGGCATCACCAAGGTGGTCGCGTTCGAGCCGCCGTTCGTGGTGGACCACGAGAATTTCGTGCCGCCCGCCGACCTCGCCACCACGCTGCATGCCCTGATCGCGGCGGACAAGCGCGCCGAGTTGGTGCGGTTCTATATGACGAAGGGCATGGGCGTGCCGCGCGTTTTCACTTGGCTGATGCGGCTCACGCCGATGTGGAAGAACCTGCTGGCCACCGCGCCCGCCGCGGCGCACGACTGGGCGATCATGGGTGAGTTCATGCGCGGCGAGCCGTTGCGGGCCGCCGATTGGGCGGGCGTCGAGGCGCCGACCCTGGTCATCTCCGGGGCGAAAAGTGATGCGCTGCTGCGCAACGCCGCCCGCGCCATCACCGAGGTGCTGCCCGATGCCCGGCATCAGGAACTGGCGAAGCTGAGCCACAACCCGGATATCAGCCTCCTGGCGCCGGTTGCGGGCGAATTCCTTGCCGCGGCGGACCGGCCGGCAGCCTGATTCCGAGTATCGCGGTGTAGTGGCCGGTCGAGTCGTTGACGTAGGCGAGCGCATGGCGATGTCGCGGCTCGGCGGTAGCGGCGGCGAGACACGGGTCGGCGGACACGATGTCGTCGCGGAGGCCGACGCCGAGTTCGCGACCGGTCATCGGAAAGTGTGGGCGTTCTCCTCGGCCCAGTGGCGGAAGGGCCGGGCTGGGGCACCGGTGACGGCGGAGACGGTATCGCGGACGCGCAGCAACTCGTCGTTGACGTCTCCGCCGGTGACGTCGAGGACCGCGTCTACGGCGTCCGCGCCGAAGAAGGGCAGCATCTCCGCACGGGCCTCCGCGCGACTGATCTCGGCGAAATCGATGTCCCGGCGCAGGGCGGCGGCGAGGGTCGCCACTTGGTCGCGAGCCGTGACGAGCTGCGGGCCGGTCAGGGCATAGGTCCGGCCCCGGTGGCCGGGTTCGGTGAGCGCCACCCGTGCTACGGAGGCGATGTCGGCGGGGTGGATGGTGGGGAGTCCGATGTCGGCGTAGGGCACGCGGACCGGGCGGTGTTCGCGGATGGCGTCGGCCCACAGCAGGCTGTTCGACGCGAACTGGGTGGGGCGCAGGATGGTCCACGCCATGCCGCTGGCCTGAAGCTCCTTTTCGATCGCGGACTTCTGGGCTGCCGGGGCGAGATGGGGGTGCGTCCGGACGGTGATCGAGGACACCAGCACCACGTGTTCGACGCCTGCTCGGCGGGCGGTGTCGATGATGTCGGCGTCCGGTCCGACACCTGACACGAGGAACATCGACCGCACCTCGCGCAGCACGCGGCGCAGCGAGACTTGGTCGGCCACATCGGCTTCCGCGGGTTCCACGCCGGTGGGGAACGAGCTCCGCGTCGCGTCGCGCGTGAGTGCTCGCAGCGGTCCGGCGCCCGCGGCGTGCAGTTCCCGCACCAGTGGGCTGCCGATATTGCCGGTGGCACCTGTGACGAGCAGCATGAGCGTTCTCCTGTCAGCGATGAGCAACTGAGGCGAACACTAGAACCTCAATATATCTTCAGGTCAAACGCATTCGTCGCTGTCGGGCGCGCCCCCCAGGCAGAGTGATGCCCGAGTCCTAGGCGGGGCAGGGGTTTCCCGGATACCGCAGGTCCAGCGCCTGGTGCACGAGGTAGGAAACCGCGGGGGAGTCCGGAAGGATTCCGTGGCGAAAAGTGTCTGTGGCACAAACGTTTTGGACCCATACATTGTCGACGGTGGCTCCGGGACCGGCGCGCAGGAAGGTGGCTTCCGGCGGAGTGACCACACGGTCCACTCGCGTGGCGATGGCGGTGTAGGCGATCCCGGGCTCGGTGTCACCCGCCGCGTTCAGCCTGCGCAGGAACTCGCTACCGGCCAACTGCTGGGTGGCGGCGGTGCCGAGCACCCGCGCGATCACCGCGTCCGACGGTGCGGACGCGCTGCCGCCGGGCAGCAGATAACCCAACCCGTCCGCCGTGGTTCCGTGGTGGGTGGCGCCGATCGTGACGAGCCGATGGACTTCGGGACCGCGCTGTGCTCCGCCCTCGAACCGCAGATACTGCCGCACCAGCGGTCCGCCCTGTGAGTGTGCGACCACGTCTACCCGCGCGGCCCCGGTGGCCGCACGCACCCGGCCGACGAACACGGCGATTTCCTTGGCGGACGAGCGGATGTCGGCGGTCCCGTAGACCCCCGGCTCGGCACCTCTGAGACTGAAACCCTGCCGCCCGTAGTTGAGCGAAAAGACGCACACCCCAGCATCTTTCAACTGCGGTGCCAACCCGTTCCACGTGCTTTGATTTCCCCACGTCCCGTGCACGAGCACCACCGGCTCCGGATGCCGCGCCGTCGGCACGCACCCCCAATCGTTCGCACCCGATGGTGCGGTGATCCAGTCCTCGCTCGCCTCCGCGTGCCCGGGGCCCGCGGCGACAGCTCCCGCGAGCACCATTGCCGCGGTGAGGCTCTCGATCACCCAGCTACGTCTCTTCCAGGCAGACACCGGCCCGGCTCCTTCCGCTCGCACATCGCTTCGCGAATCGGCCGCCAGCCATCCACCAGGTGTCGTGGCCAATGAAAGCACCGGAGCGATCAGCCGCCAAACACCTCGTCGGGGTGGCGGGTAACCGAAATGCCGCGCGGCCAGGTCGACCCGAATCGGGTCAGCTCGCGGTCAGTTGCCGATCCAGCGGTAGCGGCGTTCGGGACGACCGGTGCCGCCGTAGCGCAGCCGCACTTCCGCGCTGCCGGTTTCGGCGAAATGCTCCAGGTAGCGCCGCGCGCTGACGCGGGACAAAGCGGTCGCGTCGGCGCATTCCTGCGCGGAGAGATCGGAATCAACGCTGCGCAGCACGTTTTCGACGAGCAGGGCGGTCTGGGCGGTGAGGCCTTTCGGCAGGGTGACGGCGGTGCGGGGGCGACCGGCGAAAACCTGATCGACATCGGATTGGGCGGCGTGCGAGATCTCGCCGAGTTTGGTGTGCAGGGCGGCGAAGTGCTGGAGTTGGTCGTAGAGCGCGCCGTAGGTGAAGGGCTTGATCAGATAGTGCAGGACACCGCCGCGCATGGCGGTGCGGATGGTGTTGACGTCGTCGGCCGCGCTGATGACGATCACGTCGGTGGCTTCGGCGGTTTCGCGGATGCCGCGCAGGACGGTGAGGCCGTCCAGATCCGGCAGATAGATGTCGAGCAGTACCAGATCGGGTTGCAGGTCGCCGATCAGCCGAAGGGCTTCGGCGCCGGTGCGGGCGACGCCGGCGACGGTGAAACCCGATGTCTTGGCGACGTATCCGCTGTGCACCTTGGCCACCATGAAGTCGTCGTCGACGACCAGCACGCGGATCACGCGTGCACCTGCATCGGCAGCGTCGCGGTGAACACCGCGCCGTCGGCGTTGTGGACCGAGACGGTGCCACCGCGGCGGACGCAGGCCTGCCGGGTGATGGCCAGGCCGAGCCCGCGCCGCCCGCCGGCGGCCGCCTTGGTGGTGAAACCGTGGCGGAAGACCTCGCGGGCGAGTTCGGGCGCGACGCCGGGGCCGGAGTCCTGGACCACCACGTGCACCGCGGCATCCAGCACCCGGATATCCACCTCGATCCAGCCGGGGCCGGTGAGCGCGTCCAAGGCGTTGTCGACCAGATTCCCGAGCACGGTGACGATGTCACCGGACAACCCCGGGTCCACTTCCGGCAGTGCGCTGGTCGTCGAAAGCCGCAGTCCCACACCCTGTTCGGCGGCCAGGCTGGATTTCGCGATGAGCAGTGCCGCCACCGCGGGGTCGGCGATCCGCGAGGTCACCTCCGCCTGCCACTGGTCGCGATTGGCGCTGACCCGGGTGATGTAGCGGGCCACCTCGTCGTATTCGCCGAGTTCGATCAGCCCGGCGATGGTGTGCAGCCGGTTGCTGAATTCGTGCGCCTGCGCGCGCAACGTGTCGGCGGTATTGCGATTCTCGGTGAGCTGATCCTGCAACCGCACCAACTCGGTTCGATCGCGCAGCGTCACCACCGCGCCCAGGGTGCGCTGGTCCCACTGGATGAGGGTCCGGTTCATCACCAGCACTTTGCCGCGGCGCAGGCCGATGAGGTTGGTGCCCTCGGCTTTTCCGGTGAAGACGTCGAGCAGACGTTCGTTGAGGCCGAGCTCGTACACGCTGTGCCCGACCACATCGCCCAGCGTCAGCAGATCTTTGGCCTGATCGTTGACCAGGGTGACCCGATGCTGCTGGTCCAGACCGACCACGCCCTCGTGCACGCCGTGCAGCATCGCCTCGCGATGCTCGACCAGCGCCGCGATCTCGGCGGGCTCGAGGCCGAAGGTCTGACGCTTGACCCACCAGGACAGCGACAACGATCCGGCGACGCCGAGCACGGTGGCGATGCCGAGCAGGCTGAGCAGGCCGGGGAAGGATTCGGCGAGGGTCTGCCAGATCGCGGGCTGCTCCTTCTTCGCCGCGACATAGCCGACGACCCGATGATCGCCCTGTCCGATCACAGGTACGTGCGCGACCACCGCGTCGTCTACCTCGCCGACCCAGGCTCGGCCCTCGCTGACGGTGGAGTCCGCCAACCGCAGCGGCTTGTTGATCTCCGTGGGGTCTTGCGAGGTGAGCACCTTGCCGTCGGCGCGCGCGATCACGACTTCATCGGCGCCGGAAGCGACTTGGGCGGCGGTCGCGAAGGGCGCCAGCAGCAGGTGCTGCTTCGGATCGGCCAGCAACACCCGCAGACTCGGGTTGGCCGCGACGTCCTCGGCGATACCCAGCATGCGCCGGGACTCGGTATTGCGGAACGTCTCGCTCACCTGCGCGACCACCACCGCGGCGACCGCGGCGAGCAGGACCAGCACGATCAGCAACTGCAGGGCAAGCAGCTGCCGTGCCAGTGAGCCCTTCTTGCCCACGCCTACCTCCTGTGCGACCTGCCCGCAGCCAGTTTCCCTGTCCTCCGGCCGAAATGGGACATGTTCGGCGTGAACACTATGACCACAACAAACGTTGTGGCCGCAAAGCAGACAGAACGACGTGGGCCAGCTCACAATTCCTCCCAGCTCAACGATGAGAGATGAGGATCTCCAGTGAAAACTCGGAAGTTGCTGACCGCGTTCGTCGGTGTCTGCGCGGCCGTCGCCCTGACCGCCTGCAACGGCGCGGGCGGCTCGGCCGACAAGCTGTCCGGTGTCCGGATCATGGTCCCGAATTCGCCCGGCGGCGGCTACGACATCACCGCCCGCACCTCGGCGAAGGTCATGGAGGACGCCGGCGTCGCCCGCTCGGTGGAAGTGTTCAACCTGCCCGGCGCCGGCGGCACCGTGGGTCTGGGCCGGCTGGTCGGGGAGAAGGGCAACGGCAAACTGGTCATGCAGATGGGCCTGGGCGTCGTGGGCAGCGTCTACACGAACAAGTCGCCGTCCAAGCTGACCGACACCACGCCGATCGCCCGGCTCATCGACGAGCCCGACATCATCGTGGTCTCCAAGAACTCCAAGTACACCGCCATTGACCAGCTGGTCGCGGACTGGAAGGCGAACCCGGGCGCGGTCCCGGTCGGCGGCGGTTCCTCGCCCGGCGGCCCGGATCACCTGGCGCCGATGCTGGTAGCCAAGGCCATCGGCATCGAACCGAAAGCGGTCAACTACGTTCCGTTCGACGGTGGCGGCGAGCTGCTGGCCTCGGTGCTCGGCAACAAGATCGCGTTCGGCGTCTCCGGCGTCGGCGAATACCTGGACCAGATCCAGGCCGGTGAACTGCGCGTGCTGGCCGTGACCGGACCCAAGCGCATCGACGGCGTGAACGCGCCGACCTTGAAAGAGGCCGGTATCAATGTCGAATTCACCAACTGGCGTGGTGTGGTCGCGCCGCCCGGGATCAGCGATGAGCAGCGCCAAGACCTGATCGACGCCTACACCAAGATGCACGACTCCGCGGAATGGAAAGAAGCGGTCCGCACCAACGGCTGGGGTGACGCGTTCCTGTCCGGCGCGGAGTTCGGCGCCTTCATTCAGCAGCAGACCGATCAGTGCGGGGCCGTGCTGAAGGATTTGGGGCTGGCATGAGCTCGATAGCCCCGGAGCCGGGCGACTCGGAGACGAGCGCCGGGCCGGAGCGCGGCGCACCGAGAACGGGTGTGGCCGGCTGGTTCCAGGACCGGTCCGAATTGGTGGTCTCGGTCCTGCTGGCCGGGGCGGGCGCCGTGGTGATCACCGACGCGCTGCGGATGTCGACCAGCTTCACCCAGCGCGGTCCGGTCGGGCCGAAGGCGATGCCGCTGGTGGTGGGTGCGCTGCTGGTACTCGTCGCCGCCGCACTGGCTTTCGATGTGCTGCGCGGTGGACGCGGTGAAGCCGAAGGCGGCGAGGACGTCGACCTGTCCGCGCCGCCGGAATGGCGCACCGTCGCACTGTTGATCGGTGTGTTCGTGGCGAACATCGTGCTGATCGACATCGTCGGATTCCCGATCGCGGGCACGCTCCTGTTCTGGGGTGCGGCGTTCGCGCTCGGCAGCCGGCACTGGGTGCGCGACCCGCTGATCGCGGTGGCGCTCGCCCTGGTGACCTATGTGGTGTTCGGCGAATTGCTGGGCGTCACACTGCCGGGAGGCCCGTTGGAGGGAGTCCTCTCCTGGGGGACGGCGACCGGCGGGGTGGTTGAGCTCTGATGGACTCGCTGAACAATCTGATGGCGGGTTTCGGCACCGCCCTCACGCCGACACATCTGCTGCTGGCCGCGGTGGGTGTGCTGCTGGGCACCGCCATCGGCGTGCTGCCCGGCATCGGTCCGGCGATGGCGGTGGCGTTGCTGCTGCCCATCACCTACAGCGTCGAACCGACCGGCGCGTTCATCATGTTCGCCGGGATCTATTACGGCGGCATGTTCGGTGGCTCGACCACTTCGATCCTGTTGAACACCCCCGGCGAGACCGCCTCGGTGGTCACCGCTATCGAGGGGCATCCGATGGCGAAACGGGGCCGGGGGGCGCAAGCGCTGGCGACCGCGGCCATCGGGCACTTCATCGGCGGTATCGCGGGTACCGCACTGCTGGTGCTGACCGCGCCGCTGGTGGCGAAGTTCGCGGTGGACATCGGCGCGCCCGACTACTTCGCGATCATGCTGCTGGCGTTCATCGCCGTCACCTCGGTGCTGGGCAGTTCACGGGTGCGCGGATTCGCTTCGCTCGGAATCGGTTTGACGCTCGGCCTGATCGGGCTCGACCCGATCACCGGCCAGCAGCGGCTGACCTTCGGCTCGCTGCAACTGGCCGACGGCATCGACGTGATCATCGTCGCCGTGGGACTTTTCGCGGTCGGCGAGGCACTGTGGGTGGCCGCGCATCTGCGCCGCCGCCCGGGTACGGCCATCCCGGTGGGCCGAGCCTGGTTGAGCCGCAAGGACTTCGACCGTTCCTGGAAGGCGTGGTTGCGCGGGCCTGTCATCGGATTCCCGTTCGGTGCGGTCCCGGCGGGTGGTGCGGAGATCCCGACGTTCCTGTCCTATGCGACCGAGAAGCGGCTGTCCAAGCACAAGGACGAATGGGGCAAGGGCGCCATCGAAGGCGTCGCCGGGCCGGAGTCGACCGCGAGCGCGTCGGCGGCGGGCACCCTGACCACCATGCTGACCCTCGGCCTGCCGACCACGGCGACCGCGGCGGTCATGCTGGCGGCGTTCCAGCAGTACGGAATTCAGCCGGGACCGCTGCTGTTCCAACGGGAATCGGAACTGGTGTGGACGCTCATCGCGAGCCTGTTCATCGGCACGGTCCTGCTGCTGGTGCTGAATCTGCCGCTGGCCCCGGTGTGGGCGAAGCTGCTGCGCATCCCGCGGCCGTACCTGTACGCGGGCATCCTGTTCTTCGCCAGCGTCGGCGCGTACGCGGTGTCCGGCGACGTGGTGGACCTGATGCTGCTGCTGGTGATCGGCGTAATCGGTTTCATCATGCGCCGTTTCGGGTTGCCGCTGCTGCCCGCGATCATCGGCGTCATCCTCGGGCCGAACGCGGAGATGCAGATGCGGCGCGCGTTGCAGATCAGTGACGGCGCGCTCAGCGGATTGGTCGACACCTGGTTCGCCAGAATCGTCTACGCGATCATCGCGGTGATCCTGTTGTGGCCGCTGCTGGCGATGGTGCTCCGAAAGCTGCGTGGCGGTGGGGATTCCGACGGCACCGATAAGCCCGCCGAAGTCGAAACGACGGTGCCGGCCTAGTTTCGGCGTCCCGGCCGGGGTCCGGCGTTCTGCGTGAATGCCCGGGTCCCGGCCGGCGGCGTGCCGGTCAGTCGATCGAGTACCGGTCATCCGGGGCGGTCCAGCCGGACCAGAGTTCGACCGTCCCGGCGGGGATTCCGGCCCAGGCGGGGAGCGGTTCGCAGCTGCGCAGCCATTGGTCGGGGATCGCGTCGATTCCCGACCGTCCGGCGAGGATGCCGCCGACGATGGCGCAGGTGGTGTCGACATCGTCGGAGGCGATCGCGGTGGCCCAGAGCGCTTCGGTGAAATCGTGCGGATACTTCGCGACCACCCAGAGGCAGAGCGGCACGGTGTCGGGTGCGGAGATCTCCCGCCCGGTGCCGAGAGTGGCTGCGGCACTGCGAGAATCGTGCAGATGCAGCAGCCGTGCGGCGGTCTCGATACCGTCGCGGACCAGACCCGGCGGGGTGTACTCGGCGACCGTGGTCAGCAGATCGGCGCCGTGCAGCCCGAGCGCGGCGGCGACGGCCACCGCCACCGCGCCCGCGACGCCTTCCGGATGGGTGTGCGTGACTTCGGCCGACGCCACCGCCTCCCGCACGACCCGGTCGAGGTCGTCGGCGAAGAACGCGCCCAGCGGGGCGACCCGCATCGCCGCGCCATTGCCCCACGATCCACGTCCGTCGAAGGCGGCCCGCGCCAATTCGCGCCAGTCACCGCCTTCTTGGCGGATCAGGCGCAGCATGCGGTTCACCCCGGCGCCGTACCCCCGATCGAAATCGTGATGTTTCGCGAAGGACGCCGCCAGCGCGTCCTGGTCGATCCGGCCGAGCCGGTCCAGCACGGCATAGACCGAGCAGGCCATTTCGGTGTCGTCGGTCCAGAACCACGGCGCCCGTGGCAGCGTGCGATTGTGCAAGCCCTGGGAGTTTCCAGGGACGAAGAAAGAGGAGCCGAATCCGTCGCCCACGGCCAAGCCGTGCAGCGACGCGACGGCACGAGTGCGGCGGTCAGCGGTCATATGCTCGATCTTGCCGAAGCGCGGGCCTCTTCCGCAAACGTGTTTTCGCACTCCGTACCGACCGGAGCGTCCTTTCGGACCGGCCTGAATTCGCTGCGGTGCACCGAGTTCCACTCCTACACTGATGCGGTGAGATTCCGGAACTGTGCCGGAATGCGACAATCTTTTGCTGAATCGCAGGTATTTCCCATGCGTGTAATCCTCTACGGCTGCGGCGATTTCTCCTATGTCATCGAATATTTGCAGGTAGCGCTGAAGGCGCTTCAATTACCGGCCTATGCGTCGTTCGATCCGCAGGACTCCAGCTCCCATGTGCCGGTGGACGTGATGGCCACCGAGCTGCGCACGCTCGACCAGCTGAAGCGCCAGTACGGGTTACGAGTGCAGGAGAACATCGCGGCCCTGCAAGCGCGGGGCGTCACTGTCGAGCTGGGGGTGAACGCGGTCGGGCATCCCTCCTACGGGCCCTTCGACCTGGTGATCTTCCGGAACCCGCACACCGGAAACTACGGCAGCAGCCAGGACCCGTCGATGACGTCGTATCTGGAAGCGATCGGGTCGAATAATGGCCTGTTCCAAGGAGTGCTCGCCCAGACCCATCACACCCGGGTGCCCTACGGTCTGGTCCTCATCACGGTGGTGGGCTGGCCGTACCTCGGCAAGAACCCCAAGTCGCAGCTCGGCTTTCAAGGCTTGCAGCTCGAAAACGTCAACTACGCGAGGGAATACGGCAATGCGGCGGGGCTGGAATTCCTGCGGCACATCAATTTCGGCCCGCAGTGGGTCGCCCGAAACACCGGCGGTACTTTCCAGGCCGACGAAATCGGGCTGCTGTATCGCGATGCCACACATTGGCTCGATCTCCGGGAACTGGAACACACCATGCGGGCCTATGACGAGGACCGCGTCCCGGCCTGGTGCAAGCTGCATCCCGATTACGAGGCGATGCGGCGGAAGATCGGCAAATGATTTTCCTCAGGACAGGTGCTTGACGTATCGGTGGGCCGGGACGGGAACCGGACCTTCGGGACCTGGTGCGTCGTGGGTGAATTCGCCCTCGTCGAGCCAGCCGTTGCGCTCGTAGAATCGGCGCGCCCGCGCGTTGCCGCCGACGACGGCCAGCCAGGCCCGGCGGTGGCCGTGGTCGCGGACCAGGTGTTCGGCGGCGGCGAGCAGCAACGCGGCCAGGCCGGTGCCGCGGTAGTTCGCGTCGACGTAGACCTGCTCGACCTCGTCGTCCGCCACCATCACGAACCCGGCGACCGTCCCGTCGACGGTCGCCACGGTGGTGTCCGGAACACGTTGTGCCGCACGGTGATCGAAGGACTCGCGGGGCCGCACCGCGACCAGCGCGTCGGGGACGTTGCCGACATGGCCGTCCTGCCAGCCGTCGTACCAGATCCGCGCGACCCGGGCGGCGTCTTCCGCCCGCCCGGGGCGTAGTTCAACCGCCGCCTCGTCCATTCCGGAACTCTAGCAACGGGATCGGCGGCGGATCAGCGGTTGCCGAAGACTCCTTCGAGCCGGTTCCGGGAACCGGGATGGACCAACCGGGCGGCACTCACCAGCCCCGTCGAGGACCAGGTGCGGCGTCGAATGAGCAGGCACGGTTCACCGCGTTCGATGCCGAGCAATTGGCATTCCTCCGCGGAGCCGAGCACGGCTTCGACGATATGCTCACCGCGCTCCAGCGGCGCGACCTTGCTGAGGTAGGTGTTCGGCGTCAGCGCGGTGAAATCCTGGTCGAGATAGTCGGGCGCCTCGGCCGGATTGACCAGCCGGTCCTCCACCTGGATCGGCACCTCGTCCTCGTAGTGCACGAGGATGGAGTGAAAGACCCGGCGCGGCAGCAGTTCTCGCATGATCGAGCGCCGGTCGAGTTCCTCTTCGCGGACCGACACCACCTGGGTGCGGTGCCGGTGCCCGCGCTGCTGGATCTCGTCGGCGATGTTCTTCACCTCGAACAGCGACGACGGCGCCTTGGTGCCCGCCACGAACGTCCCGACCCCGGCATGCCGCACGATCAAGCCTTCGGCGGTGAGTTCCCGCAGCGCCCGATTGATGGTCATGCGCGAGAGCCCGAGCGCGGTGACGAATTGGTTCTCCGAGGGCAACTGGTCGCCCTCGGACCATCTGCCGGATTTGATCTGCGCGGTGACGAGATTCTTGACGCGCTCGTAGGCGGGTGCCGACTGGCCCGAATCCCGGAACAACGCAGTGAGTTCCGCGTCGTCCGCCGCGATCGCCATGTCCAACACCCATCCTCGAGTCACACCGATAGCTACCGGCGGCTGCAGTCTATCGAGCTCAGCGGCCGATTGTCCGAGCACTTGACAGCCGGTTGTCTATACAGGACTATACACGTCAGTCGCCGCGAGCGTGACGCGGCACACAGTGAATGAGGTATGCCGGTGTCCCATGACGATCAATCCGGAGCGGGGCTCACTCCGGAACGCCGCACCATCGACGTCGTCCCCGACCACGAACGGCACGGTTCGCCGCGCAGCCAGTTCACCCTGTGGTTCGGGGCGAACATGCAGATCACCGCGATCGTCGACGGTGCGCTGGCCGTGGTCTTCGGCGCCGACGCCTGGTGGGCCATGCTCGGTCTGCTGATCGGCAATGTGGTCGGTGGCGCGGTGATGGCGCTGCACTCCGCGCAGGGTCCGAGAATGGGGCTGCCGCAGATGATTTCCAGTCGCGCGCAGTTCGGCGTGCAAGGCGCGGTGGTGCCGCTGCTGCTGGTGATCCTGATGTATCTGGGCTTCGCCGCCACCGGCACGGTGCTCGCGGGCCAGGCCGTCAACAAGATCCTGCACATCGACACACCGGTGGTCGGCATCCTGATCTTCGGCGGGCTCACCGCCTTCGTGGCGGTCACCGGATACAAACTGATCCATGTGGTCGGCCGGATCGCGACCGTCGTCGGCATCATCGGGTTCACCTATCTGTGCGTGCGACTGTTCAGCACATACGAAGTGTCGGACTTCCTGGGCACCAAGCCCTTTCACGTCGCGACGTTCCTACTCGCCATCTCGCTCGGCGCGGGCTGGCAGCTGACCTTCGGCCCCTACGTCGCCGACTACTCCCGCTATCTGCCGCGGTCGACCAGTGAGCGCACCACCTTCTGGTCCACCTTCGCGGGCACCGTGATCGGCTCGCAGTGGGCGATGATGCTCGGTGTGCTGATCGCCGCGTGCGCCGGCAAGAGCTTCCTCTCCGATCAGGTGGGCTTCGTCGGCCAGCTGGCCGGGCCCGCGCTCATCGCCATGCTGATCTACCTGGTGATCGTCGTCGGCAAGCTGACGGTCAACTGTCTCAACGCCTACGGCGGCTTCATGTCGATCCTGACCACCGTCACCGCGTTCAACGGGCAGTCCCGGATCTCCACCACCGCGCGCACCGCCTACATCGTCGGCTTCACCGGCGTCTCGGTGCTGATCGCGGTCGCGGCCAGCGCGGACTTCCTGAACAATTTCAAGAACTTCGTGCTCGTCCTGCTCATGGTGTTCACGCCGTGGAGCGCGATCAACCTGATCGACTACTACCTGATATCCAAAGAGCGCGTGGACATTCCGGCGCTGTACGACGTGCACGGCCGGTACGGCCGCTGGAACGTGACGGCGCTGAGCTGCTACGTCATCGGTGTCGTCGCGCAGGTCCCGTTCCTGGCGCAGAAGATGTACACCGGGCCGATCACGAAAATGCTCGACGGCGCGGACCTGTCCTGGATCGTCGGCATTCTCCTCACCGCCGCCATCTACTACCCGATCGCGCGCCGCACCAGCAATCCGCCCGATCGGATGATCTACCCGGCGCACACCGAAATGGCCGACAGCCGAGTCTGATTCGCCCGGTCCCCGTACCTTCCCATCGATCCGAGGAGCAGAATTCATGTCCGACCGCACTGGGTCCACCCACCCCGCCGGCTGCGTCGACTGCCGACCCCCGTGCGGCGCCCGCCCCGTCTCCGCGCCGCGCGGCAGCGAACTGACCACCCTCGGCTGGCAGCAGGAGGGTGCCTTGCGCATGCTGATGAACAACCTCGATCCCGAGGTCGCCGAGCATCCCGACAGCCTCGTCGTCTACGGCGGCACCGGGCGCGCGACCCGCAGCTGGGCGGCCTTCGACGCCATGGTGCGCACGCTGAAGACGCTGAAGTCGGACGAGACCATGCTGGTGCAGTCCGGCAAGCCGGTCGGCGTGTTCCGCACCAGCGAATGGGCCCCGCGAGTACTCATCGCCAACTCCAATCTCGTTGGCGACTGGGCGAATTGGGAAGAGTTCCGCCGGCTCGAGGAGCTCGGCCTCACCATGTACGGCCAGATGACCGCCGGGTCCTGGATCTACATCGGCACGCAAGGCATCCTGCAGGGCACCTATGAAACCTTCGGCGCGGTCGCCCGCAAGCTCGCGGCGGCGGGCCGGGGGAGCGGGACGCTCGCGGGCACCATCACACTCACCGCCGGGCTCGGCGGGATGGGCGGCGCGCAACCGCTGGCCGTCACGATGAACGAGGGCGTCGCGATCTGCGTCGACTGCGACGTCACCCGCATCGACCGCCGGATCGCGCACAAGTACCTCGACACCAAGGCCGAGGATCTGGAACACGCGCTGCGGCTGGCGATCGAGGCCCGAGATGCCCGGCGGCCGTTGTCCATCGGCGTCGAAGGCAATGCCGCGGAGCTCTTCCCGCGCCTGCTCGCCATGGGCGCGCCCATCGACATCGTCACCGACCAGACCTCGGCGCACGACCCGCTGTCCTACCTGCCCGCCGGAATTCCGTTCGCCGACATGAAGGCCGCGGCCGAGCGGGATCCGGACCTGTTCACCAAGCAGGCGCGGGAGTCGATGGCGCGCCACGTCGAAGCCATGGTCGGTTTCATGGACGCGGGCGCCGAGGTCTTCGATTACGGCAACTCCATTCGGGACGAGGCTCGAAAAGGCGGCTACGCCAGGGCTTTCGAGTTTCCCGGCTTCGTTCCCGCCTACATTCGGCCGCTGTTCGAGGAAGGGCTCGGCCCGTTCCGCTGGGCGGCGCTCTCGGGCGACCCGAAGGACATCGCCGCGACCGACAAGGCCATCCTGGAGCTGTTCCCGGAGAACGAGCACCTGCGTCGCTGGATCGAAATGGCCGGGGAGAAAGTCGCTTTCGAAGGCCTCCCGGCACGCATCTGCTGGCTCGGTTACGGCGAACGTCACCTGGCGGGCCTGAAGTTCAACGAGATGGTGGCCTCCGGCGAACTGTCCGCGCCCGTGGCGATCGGCCGCGATCACCTGGACTCCGGGTCGGTCGCCTCGCCCTACCGGGAAACCGAGGCCATGCTCGACGGCTCGGACGCCATCGCCGACTGGCCCCTGCTCAACGCCCTGGTCAACACGGCCTCCGGCGCGTCGTGGGTGTCGATCCACCACGGCGGCGGGGTCGGCATGGGACGCTCCATCCACGCCGGTCAGGTGTGCATCGCCGATGGCACCGAGCTGGCGGCGGAAAAGATCACCCGAGTGCTGACCAACGACCCCGGGATGGGCGTCATCCGGCACGTCGACGCGGGCTACGAGCACGCGGCCGATGTCGCGCGGGAACGTGGCGTTCGCGTCCCCATGACGGAAGGCTGAGCTGTGTCGGTGCTGCTGACCAATATCGGCACGCTGGTAACCAACGATCCCGGTCACGGCGTGGGCGCGTTGGGGGTGCTGCATGACGCCGCCCTCGTTTTCGACGGCGACGCAGTCGCGTGGGTGGGTGCCGCGGCGCAAGCGCCGGACGCGGACACGCGGCACGACATGGGTGGCGCGGCGGTGCTGCCGGGCTTCGTCGAAAGTCACGCGCATCTGGTGTTCGCCGGTGATCGGGCCGAGGAGTTCGGCGCGCGCATGGCCGGAAAGCCGTATGCCGCAGGCGGTATCCGTACGACCATCGCCGCTACCCGCGACGCCACCGACGATCAGCTGCGCGCCACCGTGCGGCGGCTGCTGGACGAATCGTTGCGCTCGGGCAGCACCACCGTCGAAATCAAGAGCGGCTATGGGCAATCGGTGCCGAGTGAGCTGCGCAGTGTGCGGATCGCCGCCGAATTCACCGACGAGGTGACCCTCCTGGCGGCCCACGTGCCGCCGCCGGAGTACGCGGGCCGGACCGACGACTACGTCGCGATGGTGTGTTCGGAGATGGTCGATGTCTGTGCGCCGCACGCCAAATGGATCGATGTGTTCTGCGAGCAGGGCGCATTCG
The DNA here is from genome assembly GCF_017875645.1 of Nocardia goodfellowii. Classification (NCBI taxonomy): domain Bacteria; kingdom Bacillati; phylum Actinomycetota; class Actinomycetes; order Mycobacteriales; family Nocardiaceae; genus Nocardia; species Nocardia goodfellowii. The sequence continues at coordinate 2,828,902 of NZ_JAGGMR010000001.1, forward strand.
ATCGGGATCAGGCCGACGCAGTGCTCACCGCCGGGGCGGCGGCGGGATTGATCCCGCGCGTGCACGGCAACCAGCTGCACCAAGGTCCGGGCGTACAGGTGGCCGTGGCGCACAACGCCGCCTCGGTCGACCACGTGGCACATGTCAGCCAGGCCGATATCGACGCCCTCGCGGCAAGTTCGACCGTGGCGACGGTATTGCCCGCAGCCGACTTCTGCACGCGCAACACCTATCCCGACGCGCGCGCACTGATCGACGCGGGCGTCACGGTGGCGCTCGGCGCGGACTGCAACCCCGGCACGTCGTACACGACCAGCATCCCCTTCTGCATCGCCTTGGCCGTGCGCGATCTGCACATGACACCGGAAGAAGCGGTGTGGGCAGCGACCGCGGGCGGCGCACGCGCCCTGCGCCGAGACGACATCGGCGCGCTCGCCCCCGGCAAACGTGCCGACGCGATAGTTCTGGACGCGCCGTCCTACCTGCACCTCGCCTACCGGCCGGGGGTGCCGCTGGTACGTCAGGTCTGGCGGGGCGGTGCGGTTGCGACGCGATGGGAGGCTTGAAATGAGCGGTAAGGCAGAGGAATTGAGTGGAGCGCCTCAGGCCGCAGCCGTGTTGGAGGGGTTGAGTGTGGCCGCGTCTGATGGGTTGATGAAGGTTCTGTTCGACGGTCCGGCGGTGGCTGTGATGGGCGGTAGGGCACGCGATTTCAGCAAAATGGGCTCGGCTGCGGTCGTGTCGAGGGGGCCGGGTGTGGCTGTATGTGGCGGTCCGGCGTTGGCCGTGTGCGATGGTCCGATGGCGGCTGTATGTGACGGTCCGGCGGTGGGCGGGTGCGATGGTGGGACTGCGGACGCGCGTCCCGGCGCTCAGGCCGCCGAGGTGCGCTGGTGAGCGGGGCTGGGGCAGCGACGCCGTGGACGGGTCGGGTCGATGGTGCCACCGACGAACATCTGCGGTGGCATCAAGTGGTGGAGGCCTTTTCGGAATCAGCGGAGGTTGGGGCCTGCGTCTTCATCGGTTTCGCCAGTGACGAAGGTGTGCGGCGGAACAAAGGCCGGCCGGGTGCGGCCGCTGGGCCCGGTGCGCTGCGTGGTGCGCTGGCGTCCATGGCGCTGCCCACCCCGCTGCGCGCCTACGATGCGGGCGATATCGAGGTCACCGACGGCAAGCTGGAGGCCGGGCAGGGCGCGCTCGCCACGGCGGTGTGCGCCGCACTCGACGCAGGGCACTTTCCGATCGTCCTCGGCGGCGGTCATGAGGTCGCGTTCGGCACCTATCTCGGTCTGGCTCGGTCCGCGCGGCGCACCACGGAGACCCGCCTCGGCATCCTCAATCTGGACGCACATTTCGACCTGCGGGCCGATCCGGTACCGAGCTCGGGCACACCGTTCCGGCAAATCGCGGAGCGGGAACAGGCGCAAGGCAGCGCCTGGCAGTACTCGGTGATCGGCATCAGTCAACCGAGCAACACCGCGGCGCTGTTCGATACCGCCCGCCGCCTCGGAGTGCGGTACCTGCTCGACGATGATTGCGGCACCGGCACTCTCGCCTCGGTGCTGGATTTCGTGGACGACTTCCTGGCCTCGGTCGATCAGGTCTACCTCACGATCGACCTCGACGTACTGCCCGCCGCGGTGGCCCCGGGCGTCAGCGCCCCGGCCGCCTACGGCGTCCCACTGGAAACGATCCAGGCGATCACCGACCGCATCGCTGACAGCGGCAAACTCGCTGTTTGCGATGTAGCCGAACTGAATCCGTCGCTCGACATCGACAACCGCACCGCCCGCACCGCCGCCCGCCTACTGCACCGCATCGCCACCCGCCGGATGGTCGGCTGATCGTCAGCAGCGGACGGCCGACTACCGTCAGCGCCGGCCGACGCGGCGAGCCCCACCGGGCACATGCCGCCTCCAATCGGCTGCGCGAGCCTGCCGGGCCTCGACAGGAGGCTGACACCGTCGTCGCGACGAGTTGCGTATGCGCATGATCGGCGTAACCCCGAAGTTCCGGATGCGCATGATCGGCCTACACCCAAAGTTGCATGCGCATGATCTGGCGTACCCCCGTTCTCAGGGGACGGCGGCCACTGCCAGGCGCCCGCCGAGAACTTCGTCCGGCGTGCCCGCCGCGATGAGCCGCCCGTCGCGCAGATGCAAGCAGTGGTCGGCGCGTGCGGCCTCGTCGAGGTCGTGGGTTGCTTGGACGACGGTCACGCCTTCGGCGCGGATTTCCGCGATACAGCGCGAAATGACCTCCTGCGCATCGGAATCCAGGCCGGCGGCCGGTTCGTCGAGTAGCAACAGCTGGGATTCCTGAGCCAGGGCTTGGGCCAGGAGCGTGCGTTGGCGCTGGCCGCCGGACAGGGTGTCCAGGCGTCGTGCGGCAAGCGTGGTGATGTCGAGCCGGGCCATGCACGCTGCCACCAGTTCGTGGTCGGCGCGGGTCAGCCGGCGCCATGGTCCGCGCACGCCCCAGCGCCCCATCGCCACTGTTTCGCGCACGGTCAGCGGGAGCGTGGTGGGGACGGCGGTGTGCTGAACGACGAACGCGGGACGCCCGCGGACCGTCCGCTGCATCGTCCCGGACCGTGGTGCCAGGACCCCGGCAAGCACGCTGAGCAGGGTCGATTTGCCCGAACCGTTCGGACCGATCAGTGCTGTGACCTCGGCGCTGGGGATGGTGGCCGTGACCTCGTGCAGCACCGGGGCCCCGGCGTAACCCGCGCTCACTCCGCTCAGCTCGATCGCGGCGGCGGGCGATTTGTGTTCCATGTCACCTCACTTGTAACGATAATCGTTTTCATCATAGTGTGTCGCGACATGGAGTGGCTGGTGGACCCGTTCGAGGTGGCTTTCGTGCAACGGGCGTTGTGGGGTGGGCTGCTCGTCTCCTGCATCTGCGCACTGGCGGGGACGTGGGTGGTGGTGCGCGGCATGGCCTTCCTCGGGGATGCGATGGCGCACGGGATGCTGCCCGGGGTGGCGGTGGCCGCGTTGCTCGGCGGAAATCTGCTGCTGGGTGCGGCGATCAGCTGTGGCGCAATGGCTTTCGGTGTGTCGGTGCTGACCCGTAATCGCCGCTTCTCGGCGGATACCGGAATCGGATTGCTGTTCGTGGGGATGCTGGCGCTCGGCGTGATCATCGTGTCGCGCTCGGATTCCTTCGCGGTGGACCTGACCGCGTTCCTGTTCGGTGACGTATTGGGCGTGCGCGCAAGCGATCTCGGATTCCTGGTCGTGGCACTGGTCCTCGCGATCGCGGTGGCGGCCCTCGGGCACCGCGCCTTCGTGGCGCTCGCCTTCGATCCGCGCAAGGCGCACACCCTGGGATTGCGGCCGAAGGCGGCGCAGGTCGCCCTGGTGGGTCTGGTGACGCTGGCGATCGTCGCGTCGTTCCATGTGGTCGGCACGCTGCTGGTATTCGGTCTGCTGATCGCGCCGCCGGCGGCGGCGACGTTCTGGGCCGATCGAATCCCCTGGATCATGGGCCTCGCTGCGCTGTTCGGCGGGGTCTCCACCTTCGCCGGTCTACTCATTTCGTGGCATGCGCAGACCGCCGCGGGCGCCACCATCGCGATCGTCGCGGTCGGGTTGTTCTTCCTCTCCGCGATCGTCTCGGCGCTGCGGGATCGGTTGCGCCGCTCGGGGACCGGCGCGGCGGTGCTCGCCGCCGTGGTGGCGGTTCCGCTGGTCGGCTGCGGGACCGGGGAAGCCCCGAGCGAGCCGGTGGCCACCGAAACGCCGCACGGATACGTCGAGGGGGCCGAGGAGACCGCCGACGCCCAATCGCGGTTGATTCTCGCCGATCAGGGCACCGGAGCGATTCGAGTGCTGGACCTGATCACCGAGAAGGTCACCGAGGCAGGCAAGGCGGAGGGCGCACAGCGTCTGGTCGGTGATGGCCGATACGGCTACGCGGGCGTGGGGGATTCGGTGCGAATCACCGACGGCGGCGCGTGGACGGTCGATCACGATGACCACGTGCACTACTACCGCGCACCCGTTCGCGAAGCGGGTTCGATTGCGGGCGGGCGCATTACGGCCGTGCACAGTGACAAGTCCGTCGTGGCCGTCGCCTTCGACCACGGCGCGACGGTGCTGCTGGATCGGTCCGAGCTCGACAAGGGAACCGTCAAAGAGCTGCGCCGGATCGATGACGGCCTGGCCGTCCCGTACGCCGAGAGCCTGGTGGTGGCCGGGCAGGCGGGCCGGGTGGATGTCCGTTCCCGCGAAGGCGGCCCTGTCACCACCCTTGCCGAACCCTGTGCCGCCCCGCGCGGCCAAACGGTGACGCGCCGCGGCGTCGTATTCGGGTGTGCCGACGGCGCTTTGGTAGTGCGCAAGCAGGAGGACGGATTCACCGGGGAGAAGATCCCCTATCCGCAACCGGTGCCGGAGGCCGATCGTGCCACCGAGTTCACCCACCGCCCCGGCAGCACGACATTGACGGCCGCGGCCGGTCAGCGGGGTCTGTGGTCGCTCGACATCCGCAAGAAGACGTGGCGGCTGGTCCCGCTTGCCGACGTGATCGCGGTGAACACCGCGGGCGAGGGCGCGCCGTTGCTCGCGCTCACCCGCGACGGCGTACTGCACGGGTTCGACCCCGAAACCGGCGCCCCGACAACACGAACCAAAGTCCTGGCGCAACCGGCCGACACCGCGGCCCTGGTCGTCGACACCGCGCGGGCCTACGTCAACGACGCATCCGCCCGCGTCGTGCACGAGATCGACTACAACGACAACCTGCGCGTGGCCCGAACATTCAACCTCGACATCGCGCCGACGCTGATGGTGGAGACCGGTCAATGAGAACCTTTATTCGCGTAATCGCTTGTCTGGCAGTATTTCTGCCCGTACTGAGCGCCTGTTCCGGGGATAGCGGTGACCGCAAGGGCATCGTCGTCACCACGAACATCCTCGGCGATCTCACTCGCGGCATCGTCGGCGACGCGGCGCCGGTGACGGTGTTCATGCCCGCGGGCGCCGACCCGCACTCCTTCGCCATCTCCGCCCGCCAGGCCGCCGAGATCGAACAGGCCGCACTGGTCGTGCACAACGGCCTCGGCCTGGAGGAGGGCGTCGCGCGCAATGTCGCCGCCGCCGTCGAAGCCGGTGTGCCCACGCTGTCGGTCGCCGAGAAACTCGACCCGATCAATTACAGCTCCGACGAATCCAAGGGCAAGCCCGATCCGCATTTCTGGACCGATCCCAAGCGGGTGCGCACAGCCGTCGAACTGATCAGCGCCCGGGTGCTCGAGGAGGTCGACGGCATCGACGCCGCCGCCGTCCGCACGCGCACCGAGCGGTACCTGGCCGAGCTCGATCAACTCGACGCCTGGATGACCCAGCAGTTCGCCACCATTCCCGCCGGGAAACGCAAGCTGGTCACCAATCACCACGTATTCGGTTATTTCGCACAGCGTTTCGATTTCCAGGTGGTCGGCGCGGTGATCCCCAGCGGCACCACCCTGGCCTCGCCGAGCGCGTCGGATCTGAGCAACCTGGCCGACGCGATCCGCACCGCGGGCGTCGGCGCGATCTTCGTCGACTCCTCCCAGCCCGACCGTCTGGCGCGCGTCCTGGCCGAACGGGTCGGCCTGAACGTGCAGGTCATCGGCTTGTACACCGAGTCGCTCACCGAACCGGGCCAGGGCGCCGGCAGCTACCTGGAGATGGCCCGCGCCAATACCGAAGACATCGTCCGCGGTCTGACCGCATCGTAGAAAATGGAGTACCGAATGAATATCCGGTCACGTGCCACCAAAACGGTGGCCCTGTCCGCGCTGGTCGCCTCGGCGGTCGCCCTGAGTGGTTGCGGCGCAGACGATTCCGACAAGCACGACGGCCATGCGGCCGGCGCCGAGCCGATCGCCCTCACCTATGACGGCGGAATCCTGGTCCTCGACGGTCAAAGTCTCGAACAGCAGGCCGACGTCAAGCTTGAGGGCTTCAACCGGATCAACCCGGCCGGCGACGACCACCACCTGATGGTCACGCACAAGGACACCTTCAAGGTCTTCGACGCCTACGACGGAAAGTTCACCGATATCGAGTTCCCCGCGCCGAAGCCGGGTCACGTGGTGAACCACGCGGGACGGACCGTGCTGTTCGCCGACGGTACCGGCGAGACGACCAGCTTCGACTCGGCGAAACTCGAGGCCGGCAAGCCCGAAACCACGACCTACAAGTCCGCGGCGCCGCACCACGGCGTTTCAGTGGAGTTGGCCAACGGTCACCTGCTCACCACCCTCGGCACCGAGGACAAGCGCATCGGCATCGTGGTGCTGGACAAGGATCGCAAGGAGATCGCCCGCAACGAGGACTGCCCGGGCGTGCACGGCGAAGCCACCGCACAGGGTGAGGCCGTGGTGATCGGTTGCCAGACCGGTGTCCTGGTCTACCGCGACGGCAAGATCACCAAGGTGACCAGTCCGGACGCGTACGGCCGGATCGGTAACCAGGCCGGCACCGATGTCTCCGCGGTCGTGCTCGGCGACTACAAGAAGGACAAGGACGCCGAACTGGAGCGGCCGACCCAGGTGTCGCTGATCGACACCGCCGCCGGCACCATGAAGCTGGTCGACATCGGGACCAGTTACACCTTCCGTTCGCTGGGCCGCGGTCCGGCCGGTGAGGCGCTGGTGCTCGGCACCGACGGCAAGATTCACGTGCTCGATCCGGTAGCGGGCACGGTCACCAAGACGATCCCGGTGCTCGGCACCTGGACCGAGCCGCTGAAGTGGCAGCAGGCGCGCCCGGCGCTGTTCGTGCGCGGCGGCACCGCCTACGTGTCGGATCCGGCCACCAAGCAGGTGCATCGCATCGACCTCGCCGCGGGCACGGTCGCGGCCAGCGCCACGCTGCCGGCGGCTCCGAACGAGATCAGCGGTGTGGCCGCCCACTGATCGCCGGGGTGCGAACCCCGCCGCTTGCGGCGGGGTTCGAGCTCGTCGGGCCTATCGGTATAGTTGCCGCGGATGAATAGTTCCACCGCGCGTGATGCATCCAAGTCACCGGACCGCCGTTTCGGGCCCGTCGTGTGGCTTGTCCCGGCACTGTTGTGCGTGGTGGCCTACTTTTTCCTGACCGGGCCGATCTGGCCGGTGCAGGCGCCGACGGGCGAGGTCCCGATCACCGGTGATTTCATCGATCTGCAGGTCTACCGGCTCGGCGTCGAAGCGCTGCGCGACGGCGGCAATATGTACGGCGAGCTGCCGAAGACGAACGCGGGCATCAGTCTGCCGTTCATCTATCCACCGTTCGCCGCCCTGGTGCTCGGGCCGTTCGCATTGCTGCCGTGGGACCCGGCCGCGTTCCTCTTCTTCGCCTCCTCGGTGGCCGCGCTGGCGGTGACGCTGTATCTGGTCGCCCGCCGCGTCTGGCCCGAGCGGGCCCAGCTGCGCACCGCGCTCTACGCGACGGCCTGCGCCGCGCCGCTGAGCATGCTGCTGGAGCCGATCTGGGCGACCCTGAACTTCGGGCAGGTCAACCTGCTGCTGATGGTGCTGGTCACGGCCGATGTGCTGGCGCTGCGGCCGAAGTGGCGGCGCGGGATCTTGATCGGCCTCGCCGCCGCGATCAAGCTGACGCCGGCCGCGTTCGTCCTCTACTTCCTGGTCAAGAAGGATTACCGGTCCGCCATCACCGCCGCCGTCACCGGCGCGGTGGCGACCCTGCTGAGTTTCGCGATCCTGCCCAAGGCGTCGGTCGAATACTGGTTCAACGGTATGGGCAATGTGTCCGGGTTGAGCGGTTCGTCATTCCAAACCAACCAGTCGATCCAGGCGCTGCTCGCCCGGTTCGGTATCGAGAAGCCGCTGTTCACGATCGCCTGGCTGGTGTTGAGCGCGCTGTTGCTGGTATTGGTTGTGGCCGCGATGCGGCGCACGCTGGATTTCCCGCCGCTCGCGCTGGCGATCAACGCGGTGTTCACGCTGCTGGTGTCGCCGATCTCCTGGTCGCATCACTGGGTGATGATCGCGCCCGCGCTGTTCGCGATGTTCGGATACGCGCTGCGTTTCCCCTGGCCGCGACGACTGCGCTGGTTCGCGGTCACGGCGATCACCGCCTGGGTCTTCGTCTACGGTCCACAGAACTGGCTGCCGGGAGATGACGATCGCGAATTGTCCTGGACTCCAGGGCAACACCTCGTCGGTGACACCTATGTGTGGCTGAGCGTGCTGCTGGTGGCGCTGTTCCTGGTGGCCACCCGGCGCTCGGCGCGGATCCTCGGTGACGTGGAACCGGCGGAGCTGCAGCCGATTCGCTAGGTTGGCGCTGCCTACCGCCCGGGAGATGATCCGAGCGGGGCAGCCACCTTGCATTCAACCCGTCGAAACTGAGATCGCACGGGTGATTCGGGTGTGATTCCCCTGAGAACGGGCCGGCTAACCGATGCCGCCATCGTGCCCGGCCAGAACAGTTCCGGAGTCGACCGCACCCGAGACCACGCTGGCGGACAGATCCACCAGCCGAAGGTTGTTGGCACGAGCGTGATTCCGCAATCGGTGAAATGCCTGGTCCATATCCAGCTCTCCGCGTTCGGCGAGTACGCCTTTGGCCTGCTCGATGACGATCCGGCTGTTCAGCGCCGAACGCAATTGGCTGTTCAAGGTTTCCGAGCGGTGCAGGATGCGGTGCTGCAGGATGCCGATGCAGGCGACATCGGCCAGCGCCTGCGCCACGCGCATATCCTCGCCCGACAGCGCGCCCTTGGTCGCGCCGAAAAGATTCAGCGCGCCGATGGTCTCGGTGCGCACCCGCAGCGGCATGGCGTAGACCGACAGGTAGCCGTTGTCCAGGCCGCGGCGGGCGAACTCCGGCCAGCGGGCCGCGGCGGCGGCGAGATCGTCGATCGGCACCGGCAGCCCGGTGTGATAGGCCTGCACACAAGGCCCGTGGGCCGATTCCAGCTGGAACAGCTCCAGCAGGTGGGTTCGTTCGCTGGTCGCCGCCAGCACCTGGAGTGTGCCGCGGTGATCGGCCAGCAGCAGCCCGGCCTGGGATGCGTCGAGTAGCCGCACGCAGGCCTCGACCAGCTGCTGGCAGAGTTCTACCACGTCGTAGTCGGCGACAAGCGTGTCGGCGAGTCGCACGAAGGCATCGATCAGCGGTCCTTCCCTGGATTCCATGGTGTGCTCCACCTTCCTTCAGTTGTTCTCGGGACCGAAACGCAGCTGGCGGCGCACCACCCGCTCGGCCACTTCGGTCAGGGAAAGCCCTTCGGCATAGGCGTATCCACGCAGCAGGGCGTAGGCGTCGCGGGCGGTGATTCCGGCCTGCGCGATGACCATGCCGGCGGCCTGGTGGATATCGCGGCTGGTGGTGGAGGCCTCCCACCACCACTCCTCGGTGCGATCGGCGTGGTCGGGGCCGCCATCGGTGTGAGCCGCGGCTTCGGTGGCGGCGAGATCGCGCAACGCCGCCGCACCGTCGATTCGCACCGGATCGTCCGTGTTCCCGTCGCTGCGTGGCCCACCGGACAACAGCAGCGTCGTCACCAGATCGGCGACGTGCAGACCCGCGGCCAGCGTTCGACGCGGCAATACGCCGGGCCGTGCGCAGTAGATGTCGAGTACGCCCAGCCGAATGGCCCCCAGGTGCAGCGGCAACGCGAACATCGCGCCGGTGATGCCCTTGTCGGCGACGGCGCTCAGGAAGTTCGGCCAGCGGTCGCCGTCCGCGCCGAGATCCGACACCAGCACCGGCGTGCCCTCGCTGATCGCCGTGATGCCGGGCCCCTCACCGAGCATCGCCTGCATCTCTTCCACCTCGGCCGCCACCTCGTCGCTGGCGCACCAGACCTGCATGCCCGCATCGGCCTCGTCGACCGCGATAGCGGCCCGCTCGACGGCGAGCACTTCCGCGGCGGCGACGCACAGCCCGCCGACCCGATTCCCGTCGTGGTGTAGGGCCGACAGAAATTGGGTGGTTACCTGGTCGAATGAGGTCATCGGACGCGATCCGGGGAGCTCACGCCACCGCGCCTGTCCCGTCCGCGTTCGTGTGGTCCCTGCGGTTGGCGCAGTGTGGCCCCCGCGTCGCGGACGTATGCGCGGGAGTCCTCGTTCGCCAGCATAGTCTTCACCGGAGTGCGCCACGCCCATGACGCGACGGATCAATCGCTCGAACCGGGCAGTGGGGCGGGTCTGTCGCCTTCCGCTAATGGCCGCGGCGTCGTACTATTCCAGGCCCACCGCCGCCGGACAGGCTGATTCGGATGACGCCGCCTCGAATCAGCGTGCTGCGGCTGACCTCGGAATCCACCTGTGTCGCACCGGATATCATCAGGGCCACCGTCGCGCGCAGTAATGTGGACTTGCGCCCGAGCCTGTCCGAATCGCTCACCGAGATGACGGAATTGCCGGCCCGGCAACGACTCCGGCGGATTGTCGGATCCGGAGCCGTGGACTCGGCATGATGGGTTAACGGGTGTCGCTCCGGCGGTGATAACGACTTCGGGGTCGACACAGGCATAGCAGGGAGACGCCCGATGTGGTGGTCCATGAGGCGGGCGACGCTGGTCGCGGCCGCGGTTTCGTTGACGCTCACCGGCGCGCCCGCCGCTGCCGTGCCACCGCCGACCGCGCAGACCGCGACGTTGCAGGCGGAACTGGACGAACTGGTCGCGACGACGGGGGTGCCGGGCGCCCAACTGATACACACCGTCGACGGCCGGGTGGACCAATTCGACAGTGGAACAGGCGATTTCAGCACCGGCGCGCGTTTTCCGGATGGTGCGCAGGTGCGAATCGCCAGTGTCACCAAGTCATTCGTGGCCACGGTGGTCTTGCAGCTGGTCGCGGAAGGGCGGGTCGAACTCGACGGTCCGGCGCAGCGCTATCTGCCCGGTGTGGTGCGTGGCCCCGGCGGGGACGGCACGATCATCACGGTGCGAAATCTGTTGCAGCACACCAGTGGTATTCCCAACTATCTGCCGCTGATCGATCAGGATTCCGTCGAGGGATTGCTGGCGGCGCGCTCACCGGCCGAGTTGATCCGGCTCGGGCTCGACCGCCCGGCGGAGTTCCCGCCGGGCACGGAGGTCGGCTACTCCAACACGAACTATCTGCTGCTGGGTCAGCTCATCGAACGGGTCACCGGACTGCCGGTAGGTGTGGAGGTGACGCGGCGGATCCTGGTGCCACTCGGCATGTTCGCGACGTACTGGCCGTTGTACCCCGTCGAGCAGGTGATCCGCGGTCCGCACCCGCGCGGCTATCACGACTTCGGGGAAACCCGGGTGGACGTCACCGATATCGATGCCGGATGGGGTCTGGCCGACGGCGCGATGGTCGCCACCGGCGGCGACCTCAACCGGTTCTTCCTGGCGCTGCTGTCGGGGGAACTCCTGCCACCGGACTTGCTCGCGCAGATGCGGACCGGCCTGCCCACCGGCCTGACCGGCTACGCCGAAGCCGCCGGGCTCGGCCTGTTCCGGTTCTCCACCGCGTGTGGTGTCCAGGCCTGGGGGCACACCGGCGCGATTCACGGATTCAGCACGCTCAGCGTGGCCACCGAAACGCGCGCCGTCACCGTGCTCATGAACGAATTGCCGGGCATCGCAGGCAATATCGGCATCACCATCGGCTCCGACACCCTGCTCGAGGCAGTACTGTGCATGAACTGACCGGGTGCATCGAGCTGCCCGGCGCGGGTTCGGTGGGACGCTCGGCCAACCAGCGCCGGTAAGCCGACCGGTCGGAACTCTCTGTGAGTTCCGCTGTCGCTCAATCAGTTACGCGTACACGGAGTAGGATTTATCCGGCATATTCGAACCGGCCGAAGGGGAACCTACTGTGAGCGTTATTCTCGCCGCGACACAGGACTTGGTCGGCTCCGCCGTACTGGCCCAGGTCGGCAACCCGGAACCGCTGGCCCCGCCGATCGCGGACAAGTTCCAACAGATGGTCAGCTATTTCACCTGGTTCGTGCTGCTGGCCGGCATCGTCGCCATCATCTTCGCGGGCGGCAAGTTCGCCTGGGAGAAGTGGACCGGCGGCGGCCTGCAATCGCCGAAGATGGTGGCGGGCGCGATGATCGGTGGCGTGGTCGCCACCAGCGCGGGCACCATCATGAACGCACTCGTCGGTACCTAGCTCTACCACGCGCCGGGATCGGTGTTCGCGCCGCACAGCACGACGCACACCCGTTCACCGGGCGCGGGCCGGTAGCGGCCGGAGGTGATCGCCGCGAGCGCCGTCGCCGCGCCGTGTTCCACCACGATGCGGCGATCCGACCACAGCATTCGCCGCGCCGCGACGATCTCGTCATCGGTCACGAGCACCGACTCGGCGTCGAACCGCCGCGCCGCGGTGACGGCGAGCTGGGTGGCCCGGCGCGCCCCGAGCGAGTCCGCCGCGATCGAGTTCACCTCCACATCGACCGGCTCCCCGGCCGCCAGTGCGGCGTTCAACGCACAGCTCGCGGCCGGTTCGATCGCGATCGTCCGCACGCCGTAATGCCCTGCGGCCGTTGCCACCCCGGCGAACAAGCCGCCACCGCCCACCGCGACCAGGATGGTGTCCAACTCGGGCAGCCGCTGGTGGATCTCCTCGGCGAGCGTGCCCGCCCCCGCCGCGATCAGCGGATGATCGTAGGCGGCCGACAGCAAGGCGCCGCTGGACGCCGCGAACTCCCGGCAGGCCGCCAGCGCATCGGCGTACTCGGAGCCGGCCAGCCGCACCTGTGCGCCGTAGTCGCGCAATCGCTCGACCTTGACCGCGGGCGCTGTCGTCGGGACGAACACCGTCGCCGGAATGCCCTGACTACGGGCCGCCCACGCGCAGGCCAGACCCGCGTTACCGCCCGAGGCGATGCTCACCCCGGCCTCGGGCACCGTGCCCGCGTCCTTGTGCGCCTGGAGGAAGTTCTGTGCCCCACGGGCTTTGAACGTGCCGGTGTGCTGCATGTACTCCAGGGCGAACCACGCTGTGAACGGATCCGACCCGCCGGGCCCGATGCCCCCCGCGGGTGCCACGGCGACCGGACGGATCCGGCCGTCGATGCGAGCGGCGGCGTCTTTGACATCCCCGTAGGACAGTTCCATCATGCTCCTCGGTGCGCGGTCGATCCGCCCACCATTCTGTCCGATGCCGGTTCGGTTACCGTCGGGGGTGCTCGGGGACGTTGCGCCGCAGCAGGGCCAGCAGATCGTTCAGGTGCCGCTGGTAGGCCTGTTCGTCGAACACCGGGGTGTCACGCATGGTGAAACCGTGCGCGGTGTCCGGGTAGACGACCGAGGTGTGCGGCACCGCCGCCGATTTCAGGGATCGCTCCAGAACTTCGATGTCTGCCGGTGTCATCGACTGGTCCGCGCTCGCGTGCGCGATGAACAACTCGGCGGTGGCGTCGCCGATCGAGTGGTGCGGGCTGTCCGGCGCGTCGACCTCGGCGAGCCGTCCACCGTGGAAGCTGGCGGCGGCGGCGATGCGGGTGGTGTAAGCGGCGGCGACGCGCAACGCCATCCGCCCGCCCATGCAGTAACCGACGACGCCGATCGCGCCCGGCGCGCAGAACTCCGACGCGGCAAGATAATTCAGATAGACCGCCGCGTCCTGTAGTGATTTCGCCGGGGTGAGCGCGGCCCGTACCGGGCCGAGTTTCTTGAAGAATTCCGCATGCCCGGCCGGATCGCGCCGATCGGGCATCGGCAATACCGGCGAACGGCCGGACCGATACAGCACGTTCGGTGCAAGCACCGTGAAGCCGTCGGCCGCAATGGTTTCCATAATCTCCCGGATGACCGGCCGCAGGCCGTAGGCATCGGGAAATAGCAGTACCCCGGGGTGCTGGGCCCCGTCGGCGGGATGCGCCAGGTAACAATCCGCGATGCCGTCCGGCAACGAGATATCGGGGGTGCGGAATGCGACGGAGTTGCTCATCGGTGCCCTCCAAGACAATTGCCGGTCGATACAGCGACGCGCGCGGCCGACAGCGGCGGCCACGTGCGCGATCATAGCGGCGGATCAGCGGTTTCGTCCTCGGCGCGGAATCCGGTGGCGGGTCTTAATTAATTCCGAATAAATGCGGCCGGGTAGTCTGCATTCGCTGTTGAAGATTCATGCTCGGTTCGAACCATTGATCCCGACCTGCCGCCTGGTGCGCGGGCGTGACGAGAGGTTGACCTGTGAGGCTGATCTGGCTGACGGTTCCGGCGCTGCTCGCGGCGACGGTGGCGGGGTGCGCCGATGACGACAAGGCGCAGGAGGCGGCGCCTGTCACCACCACGACGGTCGCCGCGGTGACCACGACCGTCGCGCCGGTGGTGATCGAGGGGGTGCGAGTTCCGCTGGGCGACACCGAGATGGTCGTCGTGCCCGCGGACGCGGTGATGGACATCAAGGTGCCCGCCGCCTGGGGTGACGCGGTCGCCGGGCTGCGCTGCACGGTGACCGACAGCACCGGCCGCAACGAGGACCTGCGCTCCGGGGACCAGCGCAAGCGCGAAACCGTCGACGGCCGCGACTGGACCACCCTGTGGACCTTCTCGTCCTCCCCGGCCACCGAGGTCACCGTCGGCTGCAAGGACCCGCAGGCCAAAGTCGACACCGGCGACGTCGACTACCTGCGCGTCACGCCCCGCGGCCTGCTCCCGGAGTAGATGTCACCGGCCCGACGTAGCCTGTGAGCGTGGCTGACAGCACCGAGTCACCGGGTTACCGGGAGCGGCCGTCGCGCTTCGGCGACGCGGTCGTGTGGGAGCGCACCGTGGGCGCCGGTGACGTAGCGCCGGTGCTGCCCGATGGGTGCATCGACCTGCTGTGGCGCGACGGCAGCCTGGTCGTCGCGGGTCCGGACACCGCCGCCTACGCCCCGGCCGTGCCGGCTGGCGTACGGATCGCGGGCATCCGGTTCTTCCCCGGCGTCGCGCCCGCGCTGCTCGGTGTGCCCGCGCACGAATTGCGGGATCGCCGAGTGCCATTGGCCGATCTGTGGCCTGCTGCACGGGTGCGCAGGCTCACCGAGCAGGTCGACGACGCACCTGACCTACCGGCCGCGCTCGAGGCCATCGCGCTGGACCGAGCGGCCGAAGCGGACCCGGCCGATCCGCTGTTGCGCCGGATCGCGCTGGCCCTCGGCTCCGGGCGGTCCGTCGCGGCCACCGCGGCCGCGGCGGGGCTCAATGCCCGTGTGCTGCACCGGCGTTCGCTGGTCGCCTTCGGTTACGGCCCGAAGACGCTGGCCCGGATCCTGCGCCTGCAGCGCGCCCTGGCGGCAGCGCGTTCCGGCACTCCCTTCGCCGATACCGCGGCCCGGACGGGTTTCGCGGATCAGGCGCACCTGGCCCGCGAGGTGCGCGAACTGGCGGGAATGCCCTTGGGGCAGTTGCTCGGTCGCGCTCAGAGTCAGGAGAGCGGCGCGTAGAGGTCGACGCCGTTACCGTCCGGGTCCTTGATGACGGCGTACCGCTGGCCCCATACCGCGTCGAAGGGTTTGAGCTCACCCTCGTACCCGGCGTCCACCAGTTCGGCGAACACGGAATCGACCTCGGCGGGGCCGGCGCAGCGGAACGCCATGCCGACCCGGCCGCCGTCAGCCGTCGCCTGCCATCCGGGATAGAACGAGCGAATCACATCCTCGGTGTCCAGGGCGACCCGGATACCACCGGGAGTGGTGGCCTCCACGTGCGCTTCGCCCTCGGAACCCGCCGGAAACGCCAGTCCGAGCCGCCGGTAGAAGGCGACGGATGCGGCCATGTCCGAAACCACGATGCTGAGGAAATCCAATTGCGGTGTCATGCCGGCAACTCTAGGAGCGGGCTCCGGGAGCGGTCTTGAAGAAATCGGACTCAGTGCGGCGCGGGCACCAGTTCCGCGATCAGATTCTCCACGAGGATGCGGATGTGGTCGCGGATCGTGCGCACCACCTCGATGGACTGGCCCGACGGGTCGGGCAGCACCCAGTCCCGGTAGCTGATGCCGGGGAAGTACGGGCAGGCGTCGCCACAGCCCATGGTGATCACCACATCCGAAACCCCCACCGCTTCGTCGGTCAGCTTCTTCGGCGCCGCGCCGGAGATGTCGATGCCGACCTCGGCCATCGCGGCCACGGCGATCGGGTTCACCTGCGCACCGGGTTCGCTGCCGGCGGAACGCACCTCGATACGGTCCCCGGCGAGCGCGGTGAGGAATCCGGCTGCCATCTGGGAGCGGCCGGCATTGTGCACGCAGACGAACAGCACACTGGGTGTGTGGGCCATCGAGCGCCTTTCGGGGGTGAGGAGAGTAACCAGGGCTGTGCCGCCTGCCCAACGCGACGTCGTTGGGCCGAAACGCTGTCGTAGCGTAAGGGATACAGGTTCTCGCCTCATGCAGATGGGCCGGTTCCGGCGCGTTCGAGGCGCCGCGCTGGGCTTGCCGGAGGATTGCTATGCAGCTCGGGGTGGGTGACAGCAAACCGGGCCCGCGCTTGGCGGGCCCGGTTCGGGCGTGTCGGTTCCGGCTGTCAGATCGGGCGCAGGTCGATGACCTTGCGCAGACGCTGACGATCGCGTTCCAACCGCCGCGCCTCGTAGGCGATCGGGAAATAGCGCAGCCGTTCCGGCAGCAACGGCACCAGCCGGGCGAGTAGCCAGCCCAGTGCCCGGAGTTTGCGCTCGTCCGCCTCGGACCAGGACAGGCCGAGCTTTCGGCGCGCGGGTTCGGGCGTGGTGCCGACCGTGACGAAGTACTGCAGTGTGCCCACCGGAGCGACCGCGGCCCGCCAGATCGGCGTGAGCATGCGCGGTAGCTGCTTGGGTGGCGCGATCGATCGGATGACCCGCAGGTAGTCGCGCGCGGTATCGGTGGCCTCCAAGTGGTTCTCCACCATGTCGGCGAAGAACTTCTCGAACGCGGCGAAGTCGGCGGGAATCTCCTTGGGCGCCACCGAGAAATTGCGCATCATCTGCAATGTCTCCTGGTAGTACGCCTCTTTCTCCGCATAGGTG
Organism: Nocardia goodfellowii; assembly: GCF_017875645.1. Lineage (NCBI taxonomy): Bacteria > Bacillati > Actinomycetota > Actinomycetes > Mycobacteriales > Nocardiaceae > Nocardia > Nocardia goodfellowii. The sequence goes on from NZ_JAGGMR010000001.1 coordinate 2,845,837, forward strand.
AGCGGCCGGCGCGCGAAGTACTTCGCGTTCTCGGTGAAGGCGAAAGTCCCCGTGTGCAGAACCCAGGCCCACGGGCCCGAGGCCAGCGCCTTGTGCTTGACGCCCGCCGCGTCGGTGGTGTTGAGCGAGGCGTGCATGGTGCGTAGCCGGTCGGCTTCGGCGAGCGCCTCCTCGCCGCCGTAAACCCACATCATCACCGAGGAGATGCTGCGCAGCGCCCGGCCCACCGGGTCGGTGCGGAAGGTGGAGTGCGCGTCGACCACCGCGGAGATCGTCGGCTCCATGGTCTGCAGCAGGAAGGCCGAACCGGCCGTGAGCGAGAAGGTGATGAGCCCGGTTTCGTCCCACGTCCGGGTGCCGGGCCGAAAGGGGCTGGGCGGCGGGAGTTCCGGTGCGGCGGCTTCGAGGGCGACAGTCATCGCGATCTCCTTTGATCGACCTTCACAAGATAATGAGAAGATTAGACCAACATTCTCTCATTATCTAGGTCTGCCGGTACCCGCCCTCCTGCACTCGGGAGTCTCAGTCGATAGGGCCGAGGACTCGATCCAGATAGGGATTGGCGAACAGGCCCTTGGGATCGAGTCGACGGCGCACCTCCGCGAACTCGTCCCAGTGCGGGTAGCGCTCGCGCAGGGTGCCGGCGGTCTGGAAGTGGCGCTTGCCCCAATGCGGGCGGCCCGCATAGCGATCGAAAACGGCTTCGCAGGCACGGAAGAACGGCTCCCACTCCATGCCCTGATACTGGTGCACCGCGATGTAGCAGGTGTCGCGGCCGCCCGCGGGGGACAGGAACGCGTCGTCGGGCGCGACCCAGCGCACTTCGATGGGCATCGGCGTCTCGTACTTCGCGGCCAGTTCCTTGATCTCACGGATCGCCGCGGCCGAATGTGCGCGCGGTATCGCGTATTCCATCTCCGTGAAGCGGAACAGTCTCGGGGAGGCGAACACCCGGTACGAGCGGTCGACCTGACGGCGGTAGCTGCCCGCGTAGGCCGCGCCGCGGTGGATCCACGGGATCATGCCCGGCCGCCACTTGCTGAGCCGGCACAGGCCGTCGAACATGTGGTTCGACATCAGAATGTCGGCGAACCAGTCCACCGCCTTGGCGCGCGGTTGCTCGGGTAGCTCGGTCTTGTTGTTGCGCTTGGTCATCGCCAGCGGGCTGTGCGCGAACATGTAGAACTCGAAGTGCTCGTTGCCGTCGACGTAGGAATCGAGGTCGTCCAGGATCTCCTCGACCGGCACCGGCCGCTCGATGCCTTCCAGCACGAACGAGGGCACCAGTCGCAGTGTCACCGCGGAGACGACGCCGAGGGCGCCGACGCTGACCCGGGCGGCCCGCCAGCCGTCCGGATCGGAGGCTTCGTTCAGTTCCAGCACGCTGCCGTCGGCCAGCACCAATTCCACCGAATGCAGTGCGGCCGAGATGTTCTGCAGGCCGGCGCCGGTGCCGTGGGTGCCGGTGGCGGTCGCGCCGGCGATGGTCTGCACATCGATGTCGCCGAGATTGGGGAACGCGAGACCGGAGGCGTGCAGGGCGTTGCTCGCGGCGTTGAGGGTGATGCCGCCCTCGACCCGCACCAGTCCGGAGGCGCTGTCGACCTCGAGGATGCGGTTCATGTTCGACAGGTTCATCAGGGTGCCGTCGGTGAGGACGGTGTCGGTGAACGAATGTCCCGCACCGGCGACGCGCACGGTGTGTCCGCGGTCGGTGGCGCGCGCGAGGATGTCCGCGATCTCGTCGCGATTGCGCGGTGCGGCGACATCCGCCGGAGCGCACTGCTGATCCCCGGCCCAGTTCACCCACGAGTTGGTCATGTGACCAACTTTAAGCGAACAATGTGACCTGCGCTACCTGCTTGCTGGTTTTCAGGTATTCCGGCGGCGGCCGGTGCACCCCTTGGCCTGCTCGACCTCGGCGTCGCTCAGCGGCGGCACGGTCAGCGGCCGCCGCGGCACCGCGTCCGAGCGCATCCCGTTGAGGGTGATGGCCATATAGCGCTGCCAGGTCTCGGAGTTGACCGGCCGGGCGAATTCGGCCAGCGCGTCGACCATGTGGATGAGCGCGAAGAAATCCGACGGCTCGATACCGGGCGCCAGCGCACCGGCCTGCTGGGCCCGGTCGATGAGGAAGCCGACGGTCGGCTTGATGCGATCGCGGACCTGGGTGAACCGCTCCAGATCGTCCTCGAGTTCCAGCAGGACATCGCTGAAGCCACGATTGGTGGCCAAATGGGTGCACGCGTACTCGAAGAACTGCACCACCCCGAGCCAGGGGTCGTCGTGCCGGGCCGCGTCCTCGGCGGCGACCGCGAACTCGTCGATCTTCTGCGCGAAGACCTCCGTGATCAGTTCCTTCTTGTTGGCGAACCGGCGATACACCGTTCCGACGCCGACTCCCGCGCGCTCGGCGACGTCGTCGAGCGTGATCTCCAGGCCGTGCTCGGCGAACAGGTCCGCCGCGGCGGCGAGGATCCGTTGCTGGTTGCGTGCGGCATCGGCGCGCAAACGCCGTGGTGGAGCGGGGGTAGTGGCCTGATTCACAACTCGATGCTAGCAACGGATCGGGTAAGTGGAGACTTGATCTCCGTTAAAGCTCGGCCCCGGCGTGGCAGCCGGGGCCGTTTCAGCGGAGAGCGGGTCAGCAGTTGGAAGGCGCGGGGAGACCCGCGAACCGGTCGGACATGTACACGAAGGCGTTCGGCAGACCCTGAATGCCCGCGATGCCGTGATCGGCGCCGGGAATCATCTCCAGCAGCACCGGCGTCCCCGCGTGGCAGTAGCGTCCGGCCAGCTCGCGCACCAGCTGCGGGCTGACCTGATCCGCGTCACCGTGCCATTCGAAAACCGGTGCACGGGGGACGCCCGGGTAGGTCTCCAGACTGTTCTCGTGCAGGATCCGGATCAGGGCCGGATCGGCGTCACTCAGCGCGACCTGGGTCGCCGAAGGCATGAACACGTCGTAGAAACTGCGGTTCGCGCCCATCGAAATGATCTCGGCGGAGCAAGCGTTCGCCATCTGGCCACGCAGTTCGTTGCCCGCGTCGTTGAGCTTGGACGCCATGTCGACCTCGTTGGAGTACTCCCGCTCCAAGCCGATCGCGGCCGCGAAGCCGAGCCCGAACAGGGCGTGCGGAGTCTGGCCGACATCCAGCGCGAGTTTGCCGATATTGACCGGCACCCCGCCCTGGGCGACGCCGACGATCGGCAGTTCCGGCGCGTAATCCGGAGCCATAGCCGCCGCGAAGCCGGTTGTCATGCCGCCGCCGGAGTACCCGGTCAGACCGACCTGGCTGTCCGCGAGACGCGCCGGTTCGAAGCGCCGGACCGCGCGGATGCTGTCGAGGGTGATCTTGCCGCCGAGCTGGGCCGCGCCGTAGGCGCTCGTCGGGCCGAGATGATCGGGGACGTTCACCGCCCAGCCGCGGCTCAGTGGGATGTTCAGTGCCGCCGCCTCCTGCATCTGGCCGTTGAACAGGCTGTGCGACGGTGCGCACTGCAGGCCGAGCGAGTTGACGAAGGGCTGATACGAGAGCAGCGGGCGCCCGCCGCTACTTCCGGTGTCGCTGCTGCCGGCGCCGCCCGCGGGGATCATCAGGGTGGTGACGGCGGCGATCGGGTTGTCGTGGGAATCGTTGGAGCGAAACAGCAACTGCCAGCCGGTCGCGCCGGGGAAGCCGGGCGTCGGGACCGGACGGCTGCGGATGACATCGCCGGGTTGGAAGTTGGCCAAATCGGGGGGCGCCCAGTAGAAGGCGTCGGGGTCCGGCAGCGGGTAGATCGCCGCCGTGGCGGGTGGCGCGCCGGCCAGGCCGGCCGAAAGGGCCGTGGCCGCAACGACTGTGAGCGCGCGGACCGCCGCGCGTCGCAACCACTGCACGCTGAAGGTTTGCGGCGGTGTGGTCGCCCGCTCTTGACGTGTGGTCGGAACTGCCTGTCCTGCCGCCATCTTCGCTCCCGGTATGAGGGTGTGGAGAATCGAGGAACTTTCGGCGAAACCTTCGTGGAATTCGTACGTGGTACCGGCGCGCGAGTCAACGAACGACGCTGTTCCGCACCCGCGTGGCGTCCCCTGGGGACCGTACCGTGCGGTCGAACCGATACCATGCTGCGCGATGACATTCGGCGCGGCAGGAGGTCAGGACATGGGTTCGCGAACCCGCACTCCGGCCGTCGAGCCGATGGTGCTGGTGGCGATCGCGCTCGGCGGCGGGCTCGGCGCGGTGGCACGATTCGGCATCGGCGAGCTGTGGCCGGTGCCGCCCGGACGCTTCCCGTGGTCCACGTTCGTGATCAACGTCGTCGGCTGTTTCCTGATCGGGATATTGATGTTCCTGATTACCGAGGTATGGGTTGCCCATAGGCTGCTAAGGCCGCTGCTGGGCGTCGGATTCCTCGGCGGCTTCACCACTTTTTCGACCTATAGCCTGGAAATTCGTAGACTGCTCGAATCTGGTGACACGGCCGTAGCATTCGGCTATCTCGGGGGAACGGTGGTGGCGGCGCTGGCCGCGGTGGTGCTCGGCACGGCCGCCGCGCGCTTCATGACAGGAAGCAGGTGGGGGCGGCAGAGCGAACTGGGAAACCGACGAGAAGCGAAGGGGGTCCACCGATGAACGGGATGCTGGTGGTGCTCGGCGGCATGCTCGGCGCACCGGCGCGATACCTCCTCGACCGGGCCGTCGCGACGCGTTTCGGATCCCGGCTGCCCTGGGGCACATTGACCGTTAACATTGTCGGTTCGGCGGTGCTCGGCGCTCTCATCGGCGCCGGGGTCGACGGATCCTGGCTGGCCGTCGCCGGTACCGGCTTCTGCGGTGCGCTCACCACGTACAGCACGTTCGGGTACGAAACCATCCAGTTGGTCACCAACGGTGCGTACGCGTCCGCGTTCGGCAACGTGGTGCTCAACGTGACGGCCGGCCTGGCCGCGGTGTTCGCTGCCGCGTCCGCGACCCAGGGGTCGTGGACATGATCCTGATGACGAGCCGGGCGCAGCCGACACTGAAGGGAGACCCGAGCATGGCCCATGATCGAGCCGGGCGTCCCGCGCGCCCGACCGACCTGGAAGACATCGCGCATCTGGTGACGGCCTACTACAGCCGTATCCCCGATCCGAAGGACCCGGCGCAGCAGGTGGTGTTCGGCACCTCGGGACATCGCGGGTCCAGCCTCGACACCGCGTTCAACGAAGCCCACATCCTCGCCATCACCCAGGCGATCGTGGAGTACCGCGCCACCCGCGGGATCACCGGCCCGGTCTATCTGGCGCGCGATACGCACGCGCTGTCCGAGCCCGCGTGGACGACCGTGCTGGAGGTGCTGGCCGGCAACGGCGTCACCGCGGTGGTCGACGCCCGCGACCGCTACACCCCGACGCCCGCGCTGAGTCACGCCGTGCTCCGCCACAATCGGCGGCGTACCAAGCATCAGGCCGACGGCATCGTGGTCACCCCGTCGCACAATCCACCGCGCGACGGCGGCATCAAGTACAACCCGCCGCACGGCGGTCCCGCCGACACCGTCGCCACCGACGCCATCGCCGCGCGCGCCAACGAACTGCTGCGGGCCGGGCTCACCGAGGTCAAGCGCACCACGCTGCGCAACGCCATGCGCACCCTGGTGGAGCGCTACGACTACCTCGATCACTACATCGCCGACCTGCCGAACGTCTTGAACCTGGACGCGATCCGGGGCGCGGGCATCCGGCTCGGCGCCGACCCGATGGGCGGCGCCAGCGTCGACTACTGGGAGGAGATCGGGCAGCGCTACGACCTCGAACTCGAGGTCGTCAACCCGTTCGTCGACCCGACCTGGCGGTTCATGACGCTGGACGCCGACGGCAAGATCCGGATGGATCCCTCCTCGCGGTACGCCATGGCCGCGCTCGTCGCCATCAAGGACGACTACGACATCTCCACCGGCAACGACGCCGATGCCGACCGGCACGGCATCGTCACGCCCGACGGCGGCCTGATGAACCCGAACCATTTCCTCGCGGTGGCGATCGAATACCTGGTGGCGAACCGGATGGGCTGGGACGCGCTCACCAAGATCGGCAAGACCGTGGTCACCTCGTCCATGATCGACCGGGTGGTCAGCGTGCTCGGCCGCGACGTGCACGAGGTGCCGGTCGGGTTCAAATGGTTCGTGCCCGGATTGTTCAGCGGCAGCCTGGCTTTCGGCGGTGAGGAGAGCGCCGGGGCGTCGTTCCTGCGGCACGACGGCACGGTCTGGACCACCGACAAGGACGGCATTCTGCTGGCGCTGCTCGCCGCCGAGATCGCCGCCGTCACCGGGCAGAGCCCGTCCGCCCGGTACGTCGAATTGGAGCGCCGCTACGGCAGCCCCGCCTACGCGCGGATCGATGCTCCCGCCAGCGCGGAACAGAAAGAGCGTCTGGCGAAGTTGAACCCGGACATGATTGCCTCCACAGAGATCGCGGGCGAGCCGATCACCGCGGTCCTCACCCGAGCGCGCGGAAACGGCGCCCCGCTGGGCGGACTGAAGGTGACCACCGAGAACGCGTGGTTCGCCGCCCGGCCCTCCGGCACCGAGGACAAGTACAAGATCTACGCCGAGTCGTTCCACGGCCCCGAGCACCTGACCCAGGTGCAGGCGGCCGCGGAGGAAATGGTCGGGCAGGCGCTGCAAGGTGCCAAGTAGAGATGTGCCGGGCACGGCGACGGACCGTTCTGTCGCCACCGGCGATCCGGCGATCGATGGGACCGTCGCGCCTTCTGCCTCGGTGACGATCCGTGAGCCGGTCCGGCGTGGGCGTAACCGGCCCGAACCGCTTCCGGTCGAGATCTGGGTCCTGGTCGGCGGGTCGTTCGTCATCGCCCTCGGATTCGGGTTGGTCGCGCCCGTCCTGCCCCAATTCGCGCGCAGCTTCGGAGTCGGTGTGGCCGCGGCGTCCGCGATCGTGAGCGCGTTCGCGTTGATGCGGCTGCTGTTCGCGCCGTTCAGCGGGCGGCTGGTGCAGCGGCTGGGGGAGCGCTGGGTCTACCTCAGCGGATTGCTCATCGTGGCGGTGTCCACCGGCGCCAGCGCGCTGGCCCAAACCTATTGGCAGCTGCTGGTCCTGCGATCCGTCGGCGGTATCGGGTCGACCATGTTCACGGTGTCCGCGCTGGCGCTCGTCATCCGGATGTCACCACCCCAGCAACGCGGCCGGGTGTCCGGCGTGTGGTCGACCAGCTTCCTCGTCGGATCCATCAGCGGCCCGCTGCTGGGTGGCGTGCTGGCCGGGCTCGGGGTGCGCGCGCCGTTCATCATCTACGCGCTCGCGCTGCTCGCGGTCACTCTCGCGGTGTATCTGGCACTGCGGAATTCCACCCTGGCCGCGCCCGAAGTCAGCGGCGTGCTGCAGGTGATGTCGTTCCGCCAAGCGCTCGTGCGCTCGGAGTATCGGGCCGTGCTGTGGTCCAACTTCGCCAACGGCGCCGCCATCTTCGGTGTGCGCATGGCCCTGGTGCCCTTGCTCGTCGTCGAGGTGCTGAAACTGCCCAGCGGGATGGCCGGTGTCGCGTTGACGACGTTCGCCGCGGGCAATGTGGCGGTGCTTTTCCTCGCCGGACGCGGTTCGGATCGCTTCGGGCGCAAGCCCTTCCTGATCGCCGGAGCGCTCATCTGCGCCATCGGCACCGCCGGTCTGGGCTTCGCCCCGAACCTGCTGTGGTTGCTGGTGACCTCTGTGGTCGCCGGTATCGGCTCCGGCATGCTCACCCCCAGCCAGCAGGCCGCGCTCGCCGACATCATCGGCCCGAAGGCGCGTGGCGGGCCGGTGCTCGCCGGATTCCAGATGGCGGGTGATCTCGGGACCGTCATCGGGGCGGTGTCCGTCGGTGCGCTGGCCGAATACACCTCCTACGAGGTGGCGCTGACCGTGACCGGAGCGTTGCTCGCGGCCGCGGCCGTGGCCTGGCTGGTGGTGCCGGAACCGATGCAGCGAGGTGGCGAACCCGAATTCGCCGGAGAACGCGACAAAGTGGATTCGGGATAGTCGCAGCTGTCGCCGCCGCCGGATACCGGCGCCCGCGGGCCTGCCGATCGCGTGTCGGCATGGCCCGGCGGCGAAGATCAGCGGCGGGTGCGGCAAAGTATCCGAGGTGAGCGATTCGCGTCCGAATTACACCCCGCGCCCGATGTCCAGCGTGACCACCTACGCCCTGGGCGCGCTCGCCCTCGTCGTGGTCGTCGTGATCGTGATCGTGGCCGTCCGCAGCGGACGCGGGAACGAACTGCCCGTCCGCAACGACGGCTACGGCCAGGTGCACAACACCGCCGTGGTCTCCGTCCTCGCCCCCGACGGCACCGTCCTACTCGGTCGCCCGGACGCCGCCAAGACCATCGACATCTTCGAAGACCCACTCTGCCCCGCCTGCGCCATGGTCGAACGCGCCTACGGCCAGGAGCTCGCCCAGAAGGTCGACGAAGGCAAACTCGCCATCCGCTACCACTACGTCAACTTCCTCGACGAACAGTCCGCCAGCCGCGACTACTCCACCCGCGCCATCGCCGCCGACGAATGCGTCGCCGCCGCCGGCTCCGGCCCCGTCTACTCCCAATTCCAGCACCGCCTGTTCACCACCGACCAGCCCAAGGAAGGCGGCGACAGCGACCTCACCAACCAGCAACTCGCCGACCTCGCCCGGGAAGTCGGTGCCTCCGCCGAGGCGGTGCAGTGCATCAGCTCCGGCGCGAAAGTCGAAGCGGCCAAGGCGAATGCGCAGACCGCGACCGAGGCTTTGAAGCGGCTGAACGATGGGAAGGTCTCGACACCATCGGTTTTCGATGGGACCAAGCGTCAGGATATGAACAATGAGAACTGGGTGGTGGAAGTCGCGCCGTAGGGTGGGGCGGGTTCTGCAGGGCGGTATGAGAGCGACGTAATCTGCTGTCCGCCAATAGGTCTACGGCTTCGTGCAGGGTGATGCTGAGCCGCTGTGGTCGTTTGTAGGACGGTGGCCATGTCGAGGGGGTGGGCGGTAGCGCCGCGCCGCTCGTCGGCGGGCTCGGTGTAGGCGTCGAATCGGGTTGTCTGCCACCGGAACTCAGGTGCTACGCGACAATCGGGCCGCGCTGGAGACGGTCCTGTGCCTGCTGGTGCTCACCACCGAACTCACCGATGCCTATACGCTACGATCAACTGCTCGCTCGAAGGCCTTGCCACCTTGGACGGACTACCGCCGGCCCGGCACGAGGGCGCGGCGATCTCGGCCGACTTCCTGTTCGGCACCTATCCCTATCGGTGTCCCCAAGATCTGCCGAAGGTCACGGCGGAGATCGCCTCCCGGGGTCGCCGCGACGCCTCAACTTCCTTGGCCGCCGTGACCTGCGCCACTCGCACCGCAACAGCTCGAACGGCGCGCCACGTGGCGGTAACTGCTGTGGGGCAAGAAATTTCAAGGGCCGATGTTGGTCATGGCCGTGTCGGGGATTTCGTCTTCGGGGGTGATCTGACGGAGTTGGCGGTGCAGGAGACTTCTCACCGGGTAGGCCAAATCCTCGGGGGTTGGGGTGTCGGCCTGGAAAGGGGAGGGCCGACGGGCATTCATGTGGCTTTCGGGCAGCGGCGATGGCGTGTGGATGTCGCTGTGCGTGGGCAGGTATCGGTCCCTCTCGCTTGTGGGACGGGGTGAGGGTACGTCGCTATCGGTGTGTGGGGAGAGATGCCGGCCCCCCTGGCTGAGGGCGGGCAGCTGCGAAGGCGCGTCGATATCGGTGTGCGGAAACAGGTATCGGGCTCCCTCACGGACAGTGGTGTGGATGTCGCCGTTGGGTGTGGTCCATTGCAGGCGGTCGGCGTCGGCATGCCAGATACGCCACGGCTGTTTCTTGTTGTCCGACAACGTCTTCAGGCGTTGGTGTCGGCTGCACAACACCACCAGTCCGGAGCTGTCACCGGTCGGCTGTGCATCCACTTCGCACTCCGCGGCCGGCAGCACGCAACCCGGGAAACGGCACATTCCGTCGACCGCGCGGATTTCGCGGACCAGTCGCGGCGACACCGGGTTCGCGGTGGCTACGTCCGGCTCGGTGGAACGCTCCGGTATGACCTCGAACCGCGCGTGCTCGGCCAGCATTCGTGCCAAGGCGGCGTCGATCGGCCCGTAGCCCGCCAGAAAGGCCGGCGCCTCCCGCATCCCGAACAGTGAATCCGCCGGAATCCCGATCTGAATCAGCGGACGGCGCGGCGTCTCGGGTTCGAGCCGTACCGGGCATCGATCACCTCGTCCACACCCGCACCGCAACCGCCCCGACCCGTCCGCCAGCGCCACCAGCGCATCCGCCCGCCGCTGCGGCATAGTCCGCGGATCCCGCGCGCACACCTGCAGGCTCATCTCCCGCAACCGCATCGCCACCGTCTGCGCCCCCGGCGCCGGCAACAGCCCGTCGAACACCGCCATACTGTCCTGCACAGCCCGAATCCGGACGTCCCGCTCCTCCTGCCGCTCCTCCCGACGCCGTTGCGCCCCACCAGGATCCAGCCGCATCACCCACCGCCTGGCCGCCTGCCGCAACCGCGCCGGATTCGTCCGCCCCGCCGCCTCGATCAACCGCGGCTCCAGCACCTCCGCCAACTCCTTGCTCAACGCCCGCGTGCTATCCACAATCACCCGCACCTTCGCCAAATCGATCCGCCCGCGAGCGAACGCCTTCCACGTCCGCGGCAACGCCTCCTCCAGCGCCAACCCGATATCGATCAACGCCGCCGCCGTCCCCTCATCCGCATGCAACGCCACCGCCACCTCGGTCGCCGCGAACTCCCCGGCCCGCACCCCACCCACCCCCGGCTCCACACTCCCGGCCCGATGCCGCCGATACAACTCCCGCACCGCGCCCACCTCCGCAGCCTGCGCCGCCGCAGCCGTCCCATGCGCCTCCCGCAGCCCATCAATGAGTTCTTCGTCACTCATAGCCCCGAAGTCCAGCTCAACAAGCCCCTTGAGTTCGAACATGTGTTCGATTCTACGCCCACCAACCCCCTCCCGCCAGCCCATATCTAGGCGATTTGGTTTCCACACACCCCGTCGTGTAACTTCATTCAAGCGCGAACGGGGAAGCCCGGGAGCGTCCACCCAGGGGCTATGGCGCAGCTGGTAGCGCACCACACTGGCAGTGTGGGGGTCAGGGGTTCGAGTCCCCTTAGCTCCACCGATGTATTCGGTATACGAACCGCTTCCGATCTGGGAGCGGTTTTTGTATTTTCGTCGGCTGTTTCCGTCTCGGCGTGGTTCTGTGGCACGTGGAATTCGGGGATCAGCCGGTTGGATGCGCCGACGATCACTTGGGCAACCAGCGCTCCAATCAACGCCTATGTTTGGTTGTGGTTACCTGTTCGGGCGATGTCGCTGATCTGATTCGCGATCGCTTCGAGGGTAGTCGGTTGGGGATCCTGAGAGGTTCGGCGTCCAGTTGGCTGATGAAAAGGTAGTCGGAGCCGGACGCGGCGCGATGCGCTGGACTCTCGCCCCGGGGGGTGAGGATTGTTTGGGCGCGTTCCCAGGTGTCGATGTCGATGATCCGTGCGTGACAGCCGGTGATTGTGTTGTCGCGGCAGGTGAGTTAGCCGAGATATGTTCGGTCAACGCCCTCAGGATCTGCTGCCCCGACCAAGTGCCGCCTGCGGTGTTCCGGTGGCCACGTTCATTGAGAAGCTTCGCGATACCGCGAGCGCCGATGACGACTCGGTGGACGATGGCGTCACGCTCGAACTGCGCGAACATTCCGAGCATCTGCACCAGCATGCTTTCCATGGGGAAGGCTGTGTCGAAAGGTTTTGTCGCGGAACGGAATACGAAATCGACCCAGTCGCGCTCGTCCAGCAGCACGACCATGTCTCGGAGGTTGCGCGAGAATCGGTCCACCCGACAGACCAAAGCACGTCGATGGCTCCGCTCCGAGCGGCGGTCATCAACCTTCTCCAATCTGGGCTGCTTCGTGCTGGCGCCGGACGCATCATCAGAAATCGGGCGGTGAGCCGCCACCCGTGCTGTGAGTTGATGTAGGAGCCCAGCCGGGTGCCTTGAGCTTCGATCGAGTAGGGCTGGTGTTCATCGTCGGTGGACCGGCACACGTAGATCCCAACGCGGACATCATCGCCGCGAATGGTCACGGGGTTCTTGCTACTGGACCGCTTCGACGCCGGTCGTGCCATGTTCGCGCCTTCCTACCGTGCTGTCCCATTCGAGGGTAATTCCAATCCCAATCGAGAAGGTTTCTTGGACGGTGAGGAAGCTGCCCTCAGCGGAAGGTGAATTAGCTGGATGGGGCCTGAGCTCGTCCACCGAGATGAGTGGCCAGGAATGCTTCGATGGCGGCGTTGAGGCGCTCGGCGTTGGAAGCTTTGCGGATGCCGTGCCCTTCATCGTCGAATAGCAGGTATTCGTGCGGTATTTCGGCCTCGGTGAGGGCTGCGGCGATCTGGTCGGACTCGGTCACCTTCACTCGGGGGTCGTTTCGGCCTTGGACGATCATCAGGGGTATCCGTATGTCGCTGGCCCGAGATAGTGGCGATCGTTCCCAGAGCATGTCGTGTTCAGTGTCGGGGTTGCCGACTTGGCGGTGCCAGGTGCCGACTTGTCCTCGGTACTGTGCGGACAGGGTGTTGATAAGGGTGATCAGGTTTGAAGGGCCGCAGATGCTGATCGCGGCGCAGAAGACGTCGGGGGTAAATGCCGCGCCGACGAGGGCGGCGTACCCGCCGAAGGATCCACCGTAGATTGCCACGCGTTTCGGATCGATCCATCCCTGGCCAACCACATGGTCGACAGCGTCGAGGAGATCGTGGTGCATGGCGCGCCCCCATTCCCGGTCGCCCGCGTTGATGAATGCCTTTCCGTATCCGGTGGATCCGCGAAAGTTGACCTGGATCACCGCATATCCGCGGTTGGCTAGCCATTGCACGGTCGGTTTGTATCCCCATGTGTCGCGCACTGAGGGGCCGCCGTGGACGAGTAGCACGGCAGGCAGATCCGCACGCGGTTGCTCGACCGGGAAGGTGATGTAGCCGTTGATTGTGAGTCCATCGCGGGCGGTGAACGCCAACGGTTCCATGGCGGCGAACTGGTATCCAGCCAGGTCCGGACGCTCGTCGTAAAGTGGTGCGATTTTGTCGGTGGCGCAGTCGTAGATGTGATAGCGGGTCGACGTTCGGTCGCTGGACTCGGCGACGAGCCAGCGATCGGATCCAGGGGAACGGGAAATGCTGATGTCGCCATCGAGTTGCGCGCGGAGGTGGTCGATCCTCGTCCCGAAGTCCGGGTCGAGGTGGACCCAGATCCGCCGGTCCCCTAGGAAAACGGCAGATTGCGGCCGCAGGGTGAATGGGTCGGAGTAGACGGTCATCAGATCGTAGGTGTCGTGACTTGCGAGCACTGTGTGGTCACCGGTGTGCTGGTCGATATGGATCAGCCGCTTCGTGTGCGAACCAATGCCTGATGACATGTGGATGTTTCCGGCGCGGTCGAAGGTCGGCAGTCCAGTCGTCGCCGTGTCTTCCGGAGCGATCGTCATCCATGGCTCGTCGCGTCCAGTTGCGAGATCCCGCAACTTGATTTCGCGGCCACCGTCCGCGGTGATGCTGGCCCCGCCTCGGATGCGCAGATCGGAGTCGATGAGCCAGTTGCTGTACCCCGGGTTGGACTCCAGGTGTTCCAGGGTGCCGGTGGTGAGGTCGAGACGGTAGGGGTCGATGCGTCTTGGGTCGTCGGAAGGGAGCCCGATCAGCATTGTGTTGGAGTGAAAGTGGTTGTGCGCCAGGATGGTCGCGCGAACGCCAGCACCGGGGGTGAGGAGCCGGACCTCGCCGCTGGAAAGGTCGAGTGCGTACAGGCGCCAGTTCTCGTCACCGTCGAAGTCCTGGACGTAGACCAGGGTCGAGCGGTCATGGCAAAACAGGAACGACCGGATCCCCGGACCGCGGTCATAGGTGACCGGCGCTGCAGCTGCCACATTGTCGACCGGTCCGATCCACACATTTGCGACGCCGTCGACCCCATCGATGAAACCGATGCGGTAGCCGTCAGGAGACAGGCGGGGGGTGGGCCGCCCACGGCTGCCGAACAGAACGGATCGCGGGATCAATACGGGCATACCGTCAGCTTTCCGCATCCGCGGGTTCGCTCCTTCTCGGAAGCTTCAATGGAGAGGCCGAGCCCCGGCAGCACTGATGCTGACAGCGCAGCCAGGGATCAGACACCGGTGGGTCGTCGAAAATTTTAGGGCAGGTTGAGATGGTTGACGATGCCGTTTTCGGTCACGCACTCGTTGCCATCGTGTTCGCCGGTGCAGTTTTCCCAATGTCCGTCGAATCCCTCGTTGGCCATGGCGACGGCGGGGCCGAAGGCCAGGCCGCCACCGATGGAGCCGAAGGCCAGGGCGGCACCGGTAGCGGCGGCGGCGATGATCTTCTTGAACTTCATGGATCTTCCCTTATCTGTTGTGGGTTATTCGAACCACTCCAGCGAGGCTGGAGCGCGTCTCGGGTGGCTTCCCGGCCCGTGCTTGGCGGGCGCCGATCGAAGAGGGCGATTCAGAGCACTGCCGTCTACCTGGTCAGGGGATCTGGGACGTAACCTGGCTGTGCACACACCGTTTCGGTTTGGAACTCAGAGTTGATGACGTGTGGACTGTGGTACATGCAGATGGGCGTATCCGTCCCAATAGCAGGTGAGTCCATGGACAGTTGGTCAATCCCGAACGCAATGCTCGTGACAAGGACGCCTGCGGCCACGAGCAGCCAAATCCATTGCTTAACAGTCGCCCCCACTTGCTCCCCCTGTGATTTGTGCCTTACCTGATCCTCGCCAGCGTGAGGATGTTGCCTTCACTAACCTTTGACGGGCTTGCGGCGCAACAGGTTCCAGTAGAATCGGTGACCTGAGTCACAGTCAATCGGAAGGCTCCGATCGGAACGGGTACCGACAGAAAGGTTGACTGTTTCCCAGGCAGCCCGTCTCTTCGTGGCAGGTGCTTCAGCGGCGAAATCTACGGGGATAGCGCTTATTTCGCGATCCCGAGCGTCGTGGTTGGATCGTGTAGGTGGCCTGTTCGCCATGCTTCTGGGCCTCCTGCCCCTTGTCGTTCCTGCGCGGTGACCGGGCTAGTGCCTCGTCAAGCAACCTTCGGTAGGTAATCGGGTAACCGGATCTTGGAGTTGACTGCGAACTCGCGTTTGGGTTGGGCGTGCTGGTTGTGCCAGCGGATGTAGGCGCCGATCGCGGCGTCCTGTTCGCCGTGGCTGCGGTGGTCGGTGCCATTGAGTGCGAAGTAACGTAACGCCGCGAATTCGGACTCGATCCAGTTCAACCACGACGAACTCGATCCAGTTCAACCACGACGAATAGGTCGGCAGGAACACCAGTTCCACCTGGTGGGCCGCGGCCCACTCCCGGACCTCGGCGCGCTTGTGCGGGGAGAAGTTGTCGGCGATGACGTAGAGCTTCTCGCCGGGCCAACGCGCTCGCAGCGACTTCAGAAGTGCCAGGAACTCCTGCCAGCGCTTGCGATCCCGGATCAGGTAGTGGATTTCCCGGTGGCCAGATCCAATGCGCCGAGCAGGTGCCGTACACCTTGGGTGCGGTGGTAGGTCGTCGGCAACCGTTTCGGTCTGCGCCGCGGGAACCAGCCGCGCCCGGCGCGGGGTTGCAGGTTCAACGGCCCGAACTTGTCCACGCAGATCACCCGCCCGTCCGCGGGCCGGTAATCGGAGAGGTGGAGGATGCGGTTCATCTTGGCGGTGAACTCGGGATCGGCGCCGGCCTTCCAGGTTTCGGTGGCCTGCCACGACACACCCTCGGCTTTGAGGATCTTACGCAGCGTCTCACGGCTGATATCGGTTATCTCGTTGGTGGCCAGCGCTTCTCGTAGTTTCGACAGGCTCCACGTCGAGAACGGCCAGCCCAGATCGCGGGGGCAGCACCGGGCGGTGCAGGCGATGCGTTCACGCCTCGCCCGATCGACCTTCTTCGGCCTGCCCCCGCTCCATTTTGGACACTGATGGCGATTCGGCTGGGGCGGAGATCGTTCGGCATGATCGACACCGGTGTCTGGGTCATGGTGTCGATGGAGGCTGTGGTGTAGTTGCGTCCACGCGGGTTGGATGTGGCTCCGGCGGAGACGTTTCGGGTTGCGCGGTCCGTTACTCGGTGCTCAGCGAGTTCCGTTCGCGGCTGGTCGCGGGCGGGTTGGAGCAACGTGTGCTCGACGCGGTCCTGGAGGCAGCGCGCCGGGTCGGGTTGCTGAAGCCGGGCGGGCGGCAGCGAACTGATTCGATTCACGAGCTGGCCGCAGTGCGCGATCTCAACCGACTGCAGTTTGTCACCGAAACCTGCGAGCCGGGCTCAATGCACTTGCTGCCGTGGCACCGGAGTGGCTGACCGGCATCACCGATCCGGAATGGTTCGACAGATACAGTGCCCGATCTGAAGACGCTCGGTTCCCGAGCCGCTGGGCGGCGCGTGCCGCCCACGCGAACCAGATCGGCTCGGACGGAATGGCCGTGCTATCCGCGGTCACCTCCGCAGACGCACCTGCCTGGCTACGGCAGCTTCCGGCGGTCGAGCTGCTGCAAGAAATTTGGGTTCAGCGATACAAGGTCTCCGATGGAACGGTGTCCTGGAGAGACAAGAAAGACCTGCCACCAGCGGCGATCCGCTACTGCTCACCCTATGGCAACCAGGCCCGGACCGGCACCGAACGGGACGCGTCCTGGAACGGCTACAAGGTCCACCTCACCGAAACCTGCGAGCCCGACGCACCACACCTGATCACCCAGGTCGCCACCACGCCGGCACCGGTCCCCGATATGGCGATGACCGCGGCGATCCACACCAACCTGGCCGAGCGGGACCTGCTGCCCGAGGTGCACCTGGTCGACGCCGGCTACATCGATGCCGGATTGCTCATCGCCGCACGACGCGAACACGAGATCGAGCTGCTTGGCCCGGCGAAGTCGGCCAC
The DNA here is from genome assembly GCF_017875645.1 of Nocardia goodfellowii. Lineage (NCBI taxonomy): Bacteria > Bacillati > Actinomycetota > Actinomycetes > Mycobacteriales > Nocardiaceae > Nocardia > Nocardia goodfellowii. The sequence continues at coordinate 2,862,808 of NZ_JAGGMR010000001.1, forward strand.
CGGCTGCCAAGCCGCCCCCAACGGCGGCTACACCCTGTCCGACTTCACCATCGACTGGGACAACGAACGGGTGACCTGCCCGCAAGGCACCGCCTCCAGCGCCTGGCAAGCCGGCCAATCCCAAGACGGGATCCCCGTCATCAGAGTTCGATTCCCCAGCTCAGCATGCCAATCCTGTCCCGCCCGGGAACAATGCACCCGTTCGGGTTCAGGTCGACGGCTTACCCTGCGCCACCAAGCCCAGCACCAGGCGCTTCAACTCGCTCGCACCGAACAACAGACCGAACCGTGGCAACAGCGCTACCAGCATCGCGCAGGCGTGGAAGGCACAATCGGCCAAGGCATTCGAGCCTGCGGCCTGCGCCGTTCCCGTTACCGCGGGTTGCCCGAAACCTGCCTCCAGCACCTATTGACCGCTGCAGACCTCGACCTCAACCACCTCGATACCTGGTGGGGGGGCAACACCTTTCGCTCCAACGCGAACATCACATGTCGGTGCGCTCAGGCCAGCCGTCTGACGGCTCACCAGGATTCGGCAACAGTGTTCATTTTGGGTTCAGTGCCTCGAACCTCCGGTCGTTGAACTCGTGAATTACTTGCCGCACATAGTTTTCCGATACTTGCATCAGTTGCGCGATCGCGGGGACCGGTTGCGGCTGGGCAGAGGGCATCACCACGATCGCGCGTCGCGTCCTGAGAGGTTGTCTGCTCGTCTTGGTGGTCTTCTGCAACCGGCGTCCCTCCTCCGGGCTCAACGCTCGCACAAAAACTTCCGGCTTCCGGGCCACCGGATGGCCAGTTTTTGCACGGCGCCGCCATAACCAGTCCAGATTGCGCAACCTGCATGGGTGCAGGCTTCGCGTGGAGTCAGTCTGCTCCACGCAAAGCCTCGCCCCCTACTGAGGAAGTTCGACACCCGCAGGGAGATCATACTCTTTGAGTACGACTGCATCGCTATAGTCGGGATCGAGATCCTCATTATCTCGGGAAACTCTGAACTGGATCTTCAAATACAATTCAGGGTTGTACGCCTTGAGAGGCTCAAGCGACACCTGATGAGAAATGCCGAACGGGTCAGTCAGCGTGCCTTCCCAAGAGTCACCGAATTCTTCGATATAACTCCGTATGGTCCGGCCTGGATAGCCAAGCCTTTCAACCGGGTTCAGCGCGGTCGCTTCAGCGGTGATTCTGACGCGATTGGTCATTGATGGTAACTCCCAACGCATTCGATGGAGGATTGCACCCTCAGTCTACCTGCGTATAAACCAGCTCTCCGTTGCACCTCTCCACCAGGAACTTCCCATCCTCAGTGATGCCCATTACCGCACAGCCGTCATCCGCAGTGGCATTCGCAACGGCTGGGCTGATCGCCGCCACGCCAGTAATGGAACCGAATGTAAGTGCCGAACCGGCAACGACGACAGCGAAGAGCTTCTTCAACTTCACGATGTTCCTAACTGTTTTGTGATTTTTCGATCCCTCCAGCGGAGCTGAGGGAGTTTTTGAGGGCGCGGTAGTTTCCGTCACCGCCATCCGCAGCGTTTCAGTAAGCAGGTTGATAGCCAGCGCGGGGTATCCGATCGCAACCGCAGCAGGCGACAGCCAAAATGTCAGCACCGCAGACTATTCGTCTCGCCGCACGGCCTGCTCGTCATCGATTGCCCTGAACGGCAGGAGATTCCCGGCACTGCCGAGGATTTTGTCTCCGTCTGCTCGGCTAGCCTGCAGGCATCGCCCCGCCTATCGGTGGTTCACCCCCGTATGTGGACGGTCGTGGAGTGAACTCCGGCGTGATCGTTTCATTTCGCCTCAATCGCCCTAGTGGTCCCCTGTTACTAAGATTCGACGCCCCTGCGACCCAACAGGTTCCATCTCTTATTGGTGACCTAAATCACATGAGCCGAAAGCAGTGGCCGTAATCGTTTGGGCTGCAAGCCAACTCCGCCAGAGCGGGTACCCGGGGCCCGTGCATGGAGTGCAGCAAGGCTGCCGCGATCCGGCAGGAGCTGCCGATGGCGGCCTGTGACCTGTGCTGGGACACGATGGGCGGCTGGCCCTCGGCGCCGACCGCGGCATGAGCGGCAGCGCGATGCAGGCTCCGCCAATTGGCCTGCACCACGCGATGGGCGACAGCCCCTTTCGCGCGCAGACCCGCTCGAAGACACCACCCCGAAGCGGATCCGGATCGGACTGGCCCCGCTACGCCGGCAAAGGTACCCCTTCCTGCAGCCCGCCGGCAGGACCTGGCTCATAGCGGCGGTCGGTTGTCGATCAGCCGATGCCTAAGCGCGCCACCCGTCGAGACCGACGCCTTTGTGGTGTCGCCCTTCACCGCGGAGCTGCGCGGCGGCTCCAAGACCTCCGTCCGAGGAACGGCTAGGCCCTGGTGACATCTGCCGCCGCAGTTCCCCTACTCGACAGGGGCACCCGTACGGGAAGCCCAGCGCGGGCCCGCTCGACGGCCGCTCTCGATGATTTGCCCTGTGCGATCTTCTTGTCGTAGTAGCTGCGTTCGGCACTGCCGCGCATGCGAATCTGAATCATCGCGATGGTGTGTAGGGCGGAGTTCAGTTCTCGATCGCCGTGGCGAGACAGGCGATGCCGAGTCGAGTCACCGCTGGCGATGTCGGCCGTCGCAGTGCCGGTGTAGTTGGCGTAGGCCGCCGCCGTCAAGAAACGACGTGCGGGCCGGTTCGACCGATGATGCGGGCGGCATCACCGGCCCGATCCCGGGGATGTCGCGCAGCGTAGTGCCGTGCATGTTGAGCAGTTCATCCATGGCCAGGGATTTGCGTACCCGATCGGTGGCGGTGACCGGGCGTAGAGCGCGCAGGGCAGTCGTAGCCTTCGGAGCGGTCAAGTCGGTGGGCACGCCGCCGGGCAGCAACTCCCTCAACAATGCATGCAGCTGGTTGACCGATCGAGTTCTGATGCTGGACAGGTCCTTTCGGCGTTCAACGAGCAGCGCGAGAGATTCGGCATGCGTTTCTTCGAGCACAGGGCGGGCATCTCCATGCAACGCTGGTGGCGGCGGCGTCGATTCGGTCGTTCTTACGGCGTCCGCTACGGGAGAGTTGGCGGACTCGCGCTGTTGCGGCTGGTGCGACATACGGTCACTGTTGTTTCGATGGCTTGCCCGATACGCAACTTAAGGCTGAGGAAGAAATCGCAGGTCATGAGAGTCAAAGTCCGTGGAGACGGACAGCGAGTCCTCGTCCATCACTCCTCGATCGGAGACGACAGGATCACCGCGAACCGTAATCCCAATCGTCCCAAGGAGAGTCGTACACCGAAAAGAGCTCCTCGTCTTCCCGGATCTGCGATGTCGGTGGATCGGCGGCCGCCGGTGAAATCGGATCCTCCGGGGCGCCCATTGCTGGGCTGTCGAGAATATCGGCCTCACGTCCAAGGTCGGCCCGCTGGTAGGAATCGCCGCCCTGACGGGACGTGGAGACGCGTTCCGCTTCGGTCGTGGTAACGCCGGGGAATCTTCTGCGGGGAGGGGGATTCGGCAGGATGCGAACGTAAGCAGAATCATCTTCTGGCAGTTGATATGGGCGGATGAGATGTTCCATCGAGCCATAGGAGAACTCGGCAGACTGGTGCTCCGCCGACAAATCTTGTTCGTCCTCGTCTAGGAGCCGATAGGGACGAATGGTAGGCCAATTCGCGTCGTCAGATACTGGTTCGGATTCGGCCGTGGATACGGGAGTCACATCGGCGACGGGAGCTGATGCTTCCGTATCCGCCTCTTCGTCGTGAGGGTCGTCGCCGTCGTCAATTTGGGCAACAGCATCGTTGAGTACAGCAATCGCGCGTGCGAGACCGATCTTGTGGATCTCAAAGATTATCTCGGCGGCTTGGGTTGCGGACAGCCTGGAGCCCTGTTCGCTCAGTTGAATCGAATGCAACGTGCCATCCGCGCCAACCTCGACTGTGACCATATCGTTGGGTGAAGATGCAGTGCCCCGCGCGATAGCCAGAGCCTCCTGCAGCGCTTCAGCTTTCGCTGTTTGTTGCTCGACTTTCCCCACTTTCCCCACTTTCCCCTTCTTGCTCCTGCCCAGCTGATCGGCCAGTCCGCGCAAGAGGTTCTCTCCGCACAAGCTACAAGGGTCGGGGGCTCCCCACCATAGGGGATTTGCGGCAGACTGTGATCTGCACCCCGGCGGCAGTAACGTCCTTGCGACTAAGTGAGGGATGGCCTAATCTACTGCTGCACTTGCCCATTCGCCCACATGAGGATCCTAGCCTCATGTGGGTAGAGTGATCATCGAGCGGCATGGGGTGGCTGGAGGCTAGGCGAAATGGGGGAGCAAGATGAAGGTCGATCCTGCTGAGTTGCGGGCCTTGGCTCGTTGGATGGACAGTGTCGCCGCGGCTATCGGCGCACTGGAGGTCAAAACCTCTGCGTCCGCTGTCCGGACGGTGTTGCCGGGCTCGCCACTGGGTGCCCTCACCGACACGGCTGTGGCGCAGGTGGAGGAGGCTTGGTCGCGGATGGCTAGTCGGTGTACTCGCATCTCGGTGGTAGCGAAGGGCACGGCAGGGGATTTCGAGGTCACCGACGACGAATTCGGCCGCAAGTTGAAGGCGATGGGCAGTTGACAGTGCAGACCACATCCGACACACCAACATTGACCCAGATCCGCGCCTGGCAACCGTGGAAACTCGGTGAGGTCGGTGATGTCGTTTCGGCGCGCAGCGGCGAGTTCGTGTCGCTGCTCGAGCGGATGGTCACCCAGATCAGAGATGCAGGCAGCCATTGGCGAGGCAATGCCTATTACGCCGCCTACGACCGGATCGCCGGCGACCGTGACCTCGGTAAGCGAATCGCCAGCGAAACCGTCGGGCTCGCACAGGCATTCACCGACGCCGGTAACACGCTTACGAACCATCGACGGTCGTTGCTGAACAAGGTTACCGACGCCACCGAGGCTGGCTACGCAGTGTCGGAGCAGTGGGTGGTATCAGCGAAAGAGTCCACCGACTCCAATGGGTTACGAACGCACCAGGCTGCGGTAGCAGCAGCCTTGACCGAGTTGCTCGCAGCGCAGACGATTTCCGCCGCAAAGATCCAGGCGGCGCAAACGGCGCTGAAGGCGTTGGTCGACCAACTCGAGCCTGTTGGCGCACCGGTGAATAGCCCAAGCGCGTCTCCCGCCGCCGCCAGCTCGGGTCCGCCGACCACAAGCACGCCCGCAGCGACAAAACCCGCGACTGCTGCACCTACCAGTCCCGCATCCACAAGTGCGGCGCCGACGACAACAACTCCAGCGACGACAACAACTCCAGCGACGACAACAACTCCAGCGACGACAACAACTCCAGCGACAACAACAACTCCAGCGACAACAACAACTCCTACGACGACACCTGCCACGCCTTCGCCGTCCAAGACTCCGAGTCCGACGCCTTCGCCGTCCAAGACTCCGAGTCCGACGCCTTCGCCGTCCAAGACTCCGAGTCCGACGCCTTCGCCGTCCAAGACTCCGAGTCCGACGCCTTCGCCGTCCAAGACTCCGAGCTCGACCCCTTCGCCCGCTGCGACGTCAACGCTTTTGGGAGATCTTGCCAAGCTCGTTAGTGCCGTTGCATCCCTGGACGATGATATCGCGAAGATCATCAAGGCGCCGGGTGAAGCGATCGCGCAAGTGATCGGCGCTGTCGACAAACTAGTTGTTGATGTCGACAAGGCTCTTGACTCCTCACATTCGAGCCCGACAGCCGAACAGCCGAAGGATAAGTAGAAATCCGATCTTGAAGATGACGGCCATTGTGGGTGGCTGTGCGTAGATTTCGGACCGACACCAGAAGCCAGCTGATCTTTCAGATCACTAGTACTTTTTAGTCTGGACGCTTCAAGCCAGTAAGCCGATGAAGTAATACACCGAAGTCGACTCGAGTTGTTCGGCTACAACCACGACAGCCGCGACCGGACGGTCCGAGCTTGCGCCGCAATCGAATCCGACGACGGTGCAGTCGCTGCGCAACTATCGGGACCAACTTTCGGGCGGACGGCAAATATTGAAATCGCCTTAAGTCCCCGCAGCTGCTGTCGTGTCACGGCGGCTGGTCGTGCTTCCCGGCGCGGGGTCCAGGAACCGGCCCCAGCAGCCAAAGCCCACCCGGAAGCTCTGGTGCCGCAGCGGGTTGACTCCCATCGCCTCTCGCCCTTCCAGCACCAGTCCGCTTCCTCAAACGCCCGTTCCGCACCTACGCTGAATTGCGCGTCTGCGCCGGCCATTACAGACGGCTGGCGAAGGCGAAGCCCAGCTCTACATCGTCGACTACCGCCACGATGGCCGATACCTATCTGCGGGGACGAATGCATCGGAGCCATCCGTGCCACCACTGAACACCTCCCGCGTTGAAATCGGCCACTTGATCAACCGTGCGGACACTAATATCCACGAAACTGCCTGCCAGCACTGAACAGTCGATGCTGCCCGAGAACGGTCTAACGCCACCACACCAAGCTCGACCGCGACCACAGCGCAAGATTCACCTCCATCTTCGGGGGGTTGGATCGACCAGGCCGCCCGCCAGGCCCCCCGCAAGAAGCAAACGCTTGTAGGACCACCAGCTAATTCCACCACCCGTCGGCCAATCAAAGTGCCGCGCCGGCTGCCGCCGCAGAGCGACAGGCGCAATCCGAGTCCACGTATGAGCCGTTCAGTGGTGCGCGAGAACGGCGCCGCGCGTGTGGCGAGATGCCGCCCCATCCGACGCCGAGCCCCCGGCGCATATGGCTGGCTGCCAACTGCCGCGGTTGGCAGCCAGTGAGGAAGATCTCCGCGGAGCGCCGACTTCACTGAACACCACGATATCGACGCCGTTTCGACGGCATGGGTATTGTGGCGCGCTTTCGTCGAGGTTCATCTTGCTTGACTTGGCCAGTGCCGGGTGTCAGCTGGTGTTCCTGTGCACTACGCCTCATTGACAGCCTGCGCAATCGCGCACCCGGCACCACCGAAGGACAGCTGTCAACTGGCAGGTTGCAGAGCGGTCCGCTCGTCCTCAAGCCATGTTGTCAGGCGTGGCCACGTCAGCATAAGGTCGTGACTCAAATACACCTCGTCGTCGGCCATGGTGATCAGCCTCGCGCGAAGTAGGATCTTTAGTGTGACAGTGGCGGCCGCCGTGCTGCCCAGGATCTGCCCGAGCTGACCACAGGGGAAGCGCCGACGCGCATCGTCCGAATCCGCTCGGATCGACACCAGGTTTAAAATCAGCCGTTTGGCGCAGTGCTGCTGGGCGGACGAAAGATCGCTCCAGCAGGCATCCGCCGCTTGGTGCAACACACCTTCGATTCCACCGATGCGACGGAAGCCCGCGATCGTCAATCGCAAGCCTTCTCGCTGCGGCCACATCGCATCCATCGTCATCGAGATCAGGGCGACGTCGCTGTTTTGATGGCGGCCGCTGAGTCGACGAACCCGACTACCGAGTATTAGCGTCAGAAGCACCTCCTCGAGCCCGGACTCGACCTTCACCCCCACCTGGCGCGGTGGTTCGCTGATGACGCTCCGTAGCTCGTCGGAATCCATAGGCTCGAGGGCATAGCTGCGGTGGGCAAGCGCGTCAGCAAGAATCGGATAACTCGCGCATGCCGTCCTGCAATCAGAACTGACGGAGATCAATACGACCGCAACTTCAGTCAAGTTCACCAGTAGTCGGAGCATGGTCTCGCGTGTTTCGTCCGTGAGCAGGGGAGAAAAGAACACTTCGAATCCGTCGATAATCAACAGTCGCCGATCGCCGGCTGATGAGTCAGTATCTGATGCGGGCGTGTTCGCGCGGCTCAACGCTGACCACGGACTGACAGTATCGCTCACGGACTGCACCGGATCGAGGCCCAAACAGACTGATAGCACCGTCCATTCGCGCCCGCGCGATGATTCGAGGGCCGGTGCCAAACCCGCTTCTAGCAGGGAAGTCTTGCCGCTACCTGTAGCTCCGACCAACCCGATGAGTCGTTCCACACCAACAGCGGTAGAGGACTTGTGAACCAGTGCAACCAAATCTCCTATGGCACGTGATCTTCCGGCGAAGAACGGCGCGTCTTTGCGGGAGTACGGGGCAGTGCCACGGAATGGGCAGCTGGCAGTTGCTGGGAGGCGACTCGCCTTAGGCGGTTGAGCCTGTGTCCAAAGGTCCTTCCAAGCTTTGAGGCTCAGAGATGTAGTGTCGCTCGTTTCTGATCGACGCCGAGCGCGTTCGATCAGAACCAGCAACACCGGAAGCAGCACCTCATATCGCGAAGGCACGTTCCGGCCGCTCTTCCAGTCGCTGATCCGCTGAGCCGATGCCGCAGGTTGCACACCCTGCGCTGGTTGTGTGCGCTTATGGGCCAGCGCGGAGAGGGCTCTAAGAGGCGGACTACCAGCGGCTACATACAGTACGACGAAGCGTCTTTGGAATTCCCCGCGTGGTGCATGCTCAGAGTTGAGCGGTGTGTGTTGGTAGGCAACCTTCGTGATCATCCATCCCCCGAGCGATCGAGCTAAATTACATGCAATTCTGGGGACGATCTCTACCGTCCTCTACAGATTCGACGCAGCGGTCATCTGTTTGGTTCCCGTACAGCACAACCGATTTCGTGGATGAGCGTTCGAGGTCGTGACCAGGACGCGGTGGACACCAAGAAGTCGGCCTAGCGACTGCTGGAGCACGCCAATGAACAGGTACATCGGCGTGGTCGAGTCGGGCGGGTTCGCAACCGGCCGGCCGAAACTGTCCTCGAACCCGTGCTGGCAGCGGAGCGAACCGAGCACATCGGCAGTGAGATACGCGATACTGGCAGACAATGACTTGCCCACTCCCGCAACAGGACTCGGGCTAGAAGCTGACTGTGTCACCTCCACCAGAGCCGGTCACTACGAGAGACGCCGAACACTGGCCCTCGTTCGGAACCATCGGGACGCAGTGAGTGGCGATCCCCGCGGGGAATCCGAAATCTGCACGACCAGCGCCGCGACGGCGCCGGTCGGCGGCTCCGGCAACCCATGAACCGACCGCTGCAGAGTACTCCAGCTGCCGACAACCTTATGCGGCTTGCCAGCCTCCCCGGCGCGCTGTTGACCTCCTGTGTTCACACGGAAAAAATTGGTGCGCAGAAACTTCAGTGGGGGGCGGCCATCTTGTCCAGCACCTTCACCACTGCGATCTGCAACACCTGATCGTTTCGGGCTTTGACCAGAGCCAACCCTAGTGCCCTGTGTTGTAACTCGCCGTTGAGCAAGCCCGTCATCCGGATTACCCCACCCCGGGGACTCGAACGCCGTCAGCAATAGTGCGGCGCGCCTACGCTCGGCGCCGGCAAGGTCCGACCTTGGCCACCAAATCCAGCCCGCGGAGCCCGGTGGCAACTGCTGAACCGCCACGGCACCGCGCCCACCCCCCTGAGGTTTGCGTAGGAGGCCGATACGAGGTCTCGTCGGCTATGTGTACGGGATCGAGATCAGTCCGGTCCGGACAGCAATTTAGCGCCATCATCCTCGGGTTATCGAACGACAGAGTTGCCTTGGGATGGCGAACACTTTGACGCATGTCTAGAGTCAGGTTTGAGGTGCTGCTCGTAAGCACCCCTCGTCTACTACGGGGTCAATAGGAGGGGGTTATTTGACGACCCGTGTCTATTTCGGACGGAACTCCTACGGCCACGTCTGCCGGGTCGTCGTTTAGCTTGTTGAGTAGCCGAGGATAAAGGCCTATTCGAACGATTATTGTAAGGAGGTGAACAGAATGGAAATCAAGTTCAAGAAGGTCAATTTCGAGATCATTGATGATCTTGACCTCGACGACATCGTCGGCGGGGAAGAGCCGGTTGTGGCTTGCCCGCTCCAAGTTTAGACGGATATCCGCCATGGGGTTCCGGCGCCGAGTGCTCCGGATCCCATGGCGCTCCGATCGTCGTATAGTTATTAACCCGAGGATCTCTATGAAATTTCCCGTTCTTGCTGGGCAAGCTGACTTGCTCTTATGGCAGGAAACTTCGGGGCATTCCCCTAGTCCCCTCGGTTTCATAATGAATTATCCAGATCAGGTACGGCCAGAGCATATCGTGATGGGGATAGAATCCGTCGTGCGGGGCTTTTCCGCACTCCGGCTCAAGTTCTCAGGCTCGGCGCAACTCGGCTACTTTCAGGAGATTGTTCCATTCGATCTCCATGTGCTAGATATCGAATTCCATGACGTATGTGGAGTAAGCGCCGACAAGCAATCTCGATACATTAATAGCATTCTCTATCGAGATACTGTTGAGTGGGACTGGGATCGTCGTGGAATGTATCGGTTTGTAGTGGTTAAGGTTTCGGAACAGAAATATCGACTCGTGATTTCCCTCCAACAGATGGCTGTCGACCGGGAATCAATCATCCTGGTTATCAATTCGCTTCGATCGACTGTCCTCGACGCTGCCAATGGCGACGTTCCGGTAGTGCCTGAAGATCGATACGAATCTGTCGTCGCGGGAGCGCGATTGACATCCAGAGTTGGGGCAGCAGCAAAACTGTATTGGCAACGTGAATTTGATCTACCCGCCGATGCATTCAACGACAATTCTGATATTCCTGCTGCGCGTCTACGAACGCACATTGTTGCCATTGAAGGTGCGGCGTATATAAATCTGAAGCAAACAGTAGCGGCCGGGTCCTGGGGGCCGGCGGCATTGTTCCTGGACCGCTTGGCTACCGTATGGCAGAGGTATCGACCTCGTGCAACTCTGGTTGATGCCGTCTGCACCTTTCGATCGGCCGAGCTAGCAAACCAAGTCGGAATGTTCTCCACCATCCGTCCTATTGTTATGGACCTTGGCGGAAATTCGTGGCATGACAGAATCGCTGGTCAACTCATCCGAGCGTCCGCATATCAGCAGTTCGATAGCAGCGAGCTACGGAGCATAGAGCAGCGATCGGCCGTCCCTCAACGCCCATTTCCAGTATTCAATTATATCGGCGCTGTCGGAACGGGCCCAAAGAGCGAAAAATTCGATGTTGTGTCCACAACAAGGTTCAGTCCATCGAATACCATGGCTAGGCCGATATTAGTGAAGATTCGCGATATTGGTGATGCTTTCGCCATCACCGTGCAGACCAATTATGCGAAATTCTCGGCTGAAGAATCGCAAAACATCGTCGGCGAGTTGATCGGGCAATGACATTTACGGAGAGCGTTGATCGACGCTCGATTTCTGACCGCTTTCGGAAGAATTCGATCGATCGATACGGTCGATCGGGAATATTCGGTACAGTAGCGTTCCTCGCTGGCCGTGACCCCAATGGCCGTGGCTCCTGGTTCGGAGATTCCGCTGTTGTGCCGTATTACCCACAGGTGACTGCGGCGGATTGTGGTCCTGCATGCTTGCGCATGGTCCTTGCCAGTAGGGGTATTCATGTATCTTCCGAGAAACTCCGGGAAGAATTGAGTAGCAGCCGGAACGGGGTTTCCGCGTCTGCTCTGCTCGAACTCGGTCGGCGCCATGGGTTGAACGGTCGCGGAGTGCGAACGAATTTGCCGGGGCTGGCGCACCTAACATCCGGATCAATACTGTTTTGGCGGTTGAGCCACTTTGTTGTTTTGGAAAAGGCCACCCGGTCACATATTGTGATCGTTGATCCGGCTGTCGGGCGGAGAAATGTCAGTTGGGATGAAGCGGATATCGATTTTACTGGCGTGGCTTTGGAATTCTCCGGCGAGGTTGCTATCGACTGCCATGATTCTGAAAATGCGAACCAGAACGAGGCAATCGAAATTGCGAAGTCATTTTTGCCTCGATCGGTGAAGTGGATGGGCATACTGACCACCTCAGGCATGCTCCTTCTCTACGGTCTGATATTCCCACTTCTGCTCGGAAATATAGTCACCAAAGGCGCTGACGCCGCGCGATCCACTGCGTCGGAGCATCTACTACTAGCTGCGGCACTGCTCTGCGGCATTATTTCATTCGGGCTGCTCAATTTCGTCCGATCACGGCTTATCGTCTCGATCCAAAGCCTTCTGGAAGAGCGTGCCGGACACCTACTCATGGCCCACCTCAACAGGCTACCGATAGACTTTTTTGCCGCGCGTCATCCAGGTGATTTGGTCCAAAGGGTGAGGTCGGTGGCGCGACTGAAATTGGTTATATCGGCAACTACCGTTAGCGCATTATTCGACACGATATTAGTTGTTGGGTATGTTGTCGTGATTGGTTATTGGGAGCTCTGGCTGTCGCTCGTGGTGGTTGGTTGCATTGTCGGATTTCTGCTGATTACGGCATTGTCGTGGCGCAGGCAGCGGCAGTTATCATCTGATGTTCTGGAGGCGCGAACAAAATCGTCCGGTGAGCTCAGCGAGATCCTGGCCAATATGACGACCGTAAAAGCGTTGGGCGCTGAAAACATCGTGCAGGTTCGCTGGCTGAACTTGTTCGCCAACGAACTGACAGCCGGCACACGGCAGCGGCGCCATGCCGCAACGATCTCGTCGCTTGTGGTGACGCTTCAGTTCGCCGCGCCGCTATTGGTGCTTCTCGTCGCTGTGTCGCTTACTGCGAACGGAAGTGCGGGTTTGTCCGCTGCGGTCTCATTGGGGGTGCTGAGCTCTGGGCTGTTCTTCTCGATGTCGAACCTCTCGCAGGTATCGACGACGTTCGCTGAGCTCACTCCAGATCTGCGCCGAATGAACGATATCCTGACAAGTTCAACTGAGCGACGTGGAATCTTCGACGTAGCGCAGGCAAGCCGACCGCCGATCGTTCGTCTGGAAAATGTTTCATATACCTATGCCGGTGCAACGACGGCATCTGTGTGCGCGGCAACAGCCGAAGTTCCATCAGGTGGGTTGCTGGCGGTTCTCGGTGCATCCGGCTCCGGGAAGTCTACGTTGGGAATGTTGCTAGGTGGTTTGTTGATACCGAGATCGGGCCGGATATTAATTGACGGCGTAGATCTGACTGACCTCGATCCGGTCCAATATCGCAAACGCATCGGTTACATCGACCAAAGCAGCACATTGATGTCAGGAAGCATTATCGACAATATTAGATTCGCCTGCCCTGAAGCTTCCCTTGACGAAATACGGGAAGCAGCACGCCTGGCAGAAATCGATGATTTTATCTGCGCTCTGCCAATGAAGTATGAGACTGTGCTGGGGGCCGGCGGCGCGGGTGTGTCCGGTGGGCAGCGCCAGCGCATAGTTTTGGCGAGAGCGCTGGTAAAGGCACCGTCCCTACTGATCTTGGATGAATCAACGAGCGCGGTTGATCCAGATACGGAGAGCAAGATTCTCCGCAACATTCAGACTCTAGGAGTCACGACCATTGTGCTCGGCCACAGGGCAGCGTTGGCAGTCGGAGCATCCGGGATCCTGACGATGACGAAAGGTATCGGGGAATTCAAGAACGTCCCCGCTAGCTCTTCGCCCCTAGATGAGAGGGTTAGGACGAACTCGTGACCTATGAACAATGCCGGACTTCGAACATGCCTATGGGTACTCATCGTGGCGAGCCGGTCTCGCCCTACTCCTATCGGGTTCTGGGTGCCTTGGAAGTGCGACGGTTCGGCAGGCGGGTCGACGTCCCCAAAGGGAATACCCTGAACGTTCTAGCAGCGCTGTTGTTGAACGCAAACGCGGTGGTGAGCAGCGACACATTGATTGAACGAATTTGGGGAGACGATCCACCCAAAACGGTGAAGGCGATACTGCAGAATTCTATTTCGCGCCTTCGGTCGCTGAGTAGCCCGGCCCACAGTTCCAGAGCAGTGCCAATGCCCGTCGTAACAGAACCGCACGGCTACTCGATCCGTGTCCAGGACGGTACGCTCGATATACACAGGTTTGACCATATGGTATCCGCGGCTGAGGCTGCCCGCACAGAAGGGCGAACAGGGGACGCTGCAAATCTGCTATATCGGGCGTTGTCAAGCTGGAAAAATAATCCGCTGTCTGACGTCACGGCGGCTGGCTTGCAACGCATCGAGATTCGGCAACTCAATGAGCGCCGCGTCGGTGTGCTGGACCGTTGGGCAGATCTCGAGCTCGACTCCGGACATTCAGACAAAGTCATTCCTGAGCTGCGCGCTGCCATTGCGGCGTATCCCACAGCAGAGCGCCTTCGCTACCAGCTTGTTCGTGCCTTGGCCGATAATCAGCAGCTCGGGGAGGCAAGCCAGCTCTTGCGAGAAACAGAAATTATGTTGCGCGAACGGTATGGCCTTGAAGCGCGACCAGTACTGGAGCGTTGGTGGAGGCAACTCGTTATAGGAGCCTCCGCCGAAGGCGTACATTGGCCGCAGATCGTCAATACCTGATAAGACGCGGTCTCCCTATGTCACGCACCCGTCAATTGGCCCCGGACTCGATCCGCTGACACGACCGATTCGATTCGCATTTTATTGAGACCAGAGAAGGCAAAGGATGAACCAGTACGTTCGTGCTTTCGTGGACCAGGGATTTGTCCTTGTCCCGGGAATGCTCGACGAGTCGACGCTCGGACGCTGGCGGGCCGCGGTTGATCGGACCGCCGCGACAGTGCGGGCGGCGCCTGATGCATATGAGAGTCGGTACACCATGCGTACCGAGGAAAAGAGCGACACCTGGGGAGTCAGCCACATCTTCGATCCGGCGTTGTACGACGCGGTTTTCTCGGAGGTCTTCGACCATCCCGCGTTGATGGGATTCGTCCATGAGGTGCTAGGGGAGCGATTGCGGTTCTGGAGTGCTCACGCACTGTGGGAGCCCACTTCGGTGAATTACGAACTCAACTGGCACAAAGACAACATGGAAACCGAACGATATGCACCGGACGGACGGAGCACCCATGTCCAGTTCAATGTTTGCCTCACCGCCGACGACTGCTTCCGAGTGGTTCCCGGTTCACATCGGCGCCCGTTGACGGATGCGGAACGGGCTGAGGTCGACTCGAATGGTACGGGTTCACTGCCAGGTGAGGTCGTGGTTCGATCCTTGCCCGGTGACGTGCTGTTCATGAACCACCATGCACTACACCGCGGTTCGGGTGTCGCCGGCGTCGTCCGCCGTACCTTGCATATGAATTTGCAGGCCGCAGACGAGCCGACCGGCGGACACACGTCATGGCGATTCATGCGGCACGAGGGCTACCTCCAGCGGATGTCGCCCACTGTGCGCGCCCTAATGGAGAACACGGTCGCTTGGGACGACGCACATCCGCTACCGATTGCTGAGGTCGTGCGCCGACGTCGAGCCAGCCGGTACATCAAGAAACATGACGCAAGAGCTGCCGGGGGGACACAACAATGACCACCACTCCGCAACAGTTGCGGCGTGACGCGATCCAGATGACCGCGCACGCCATAACCGGACATATCCCGTCGAACCTGTCGGCGATCGAGATCGTCTACACCCTTTTCCTACGTGTCTTGAAACTGGATCCAGCACGTCCTGACTGGCCAGACCGGGATCGTTTTATCGCAAGCAAGGGTCACTGTGCGGCCGCGATCTATTTGGCGATGTCCGCCGCCGGAATCATCGACCGGAAGCGGCTCGACGACTTCAATGTCGACGGTAGTGAGGTACCCGCAATTCTGGCTCGATACGGCCTGCCAGGGCTGGAGGCCGATTCGGGACCGCTCGGCCGAGGTCCTTCAATCGGGATCGGCATAGCCCTTTCCGCCAAGCACGACGGCAAGGACTATCGCACCTATGTGCTCGTGGGCGACGGCGAGTGCCAAGAGGGGCAGATCTGGGAGGCCGTCATGCTGGCGCCGACGCTCGGTCTTGACAACCTGATTTTGATCGTTGACGACAACCGGCTGCAGGGCTCATTCGAGACCAGCAGCGTGGTCTCTACTGACCTGGGTGACCGGTTCATTGCGTTCGGCTGGCAATGCCATCGAGTTGACGGTCACTCCGTTCCGGAATTGGAGGATGCGTTACGGGCTCCACAAGACCGTCCGAAAGTTGTCATCGCGAACACGATCAAAGGAAAGGGGGTGTCCATGATGGAGAATCAAGCAGCATGGCATTACCGGAGACTCACCTTCGGTGAGCTGGTAGCCAGCCTGAGGGAGCTTCGATGACCACGGTCGGCGAAGTCGTAGGCGAACTGCTTATGCGGGAAGGTCGCCGTGCCGGTGACACCTATTTCATCGTCGCCGACGGTAACCTGAACGGAACTGAGCCATTCATAGCGACGTACCCCGACAGGTTCCTCAACGTTGGCATCGCCGAGCAGAATGCCGTGTCGATCGCTTCGGGACTCGCATATAACGGCAAGCAGGTCTATCTCTGGAATTGCAGTACCTTTCTGCTCTACCGGCCGTTCGACCAAATCCGGGTGGACGCAGCCTTCGCGAGAACGCGGCTCCGTCTGATCGGTACGAGCTCCGGTCTGACCCGCGGTGCGTCCGGTATCGCACACATCGCCATCGAGGACATCGCCCTGATGCGAGCCCTACCCAACATGACCGTCGTTTGTCCCGGCGACATCTACGAGGCGAGTCAGCTGCTGGAGCAGTGCCACGCGCTTGACGGGCCTGTCTACATACGCTTCGGACTGGAGAACCACGACCTACCTGAAATCCACATGCCCGGCTCGCGGATCGTTCTCGGGCGCGCGATCACCGTGACAGACGGTGACGATGCAGCGCTGATCGCAACCGGGAACATGTTGGCGACGGCTCGACGCTGGGTCGACGAATTCGCCCAGGCGGGTTTGCGCGTGCGGCTGATAAGTATGCCAACCATCAAGCCGTTCGATGCCGCGAGGGTGGAAGCGCTCGTATCCGAAGGGCTGCCAATTATCACCTTGGAGGATCATTCCGTCATCGGCGGACTGGGCAGCGCAGTGGCCGAGGCAATCGCCGGCACCGGGCGCGGTGTCCCGTTTCGCCGGGTCGGCGTGCCCGATCGATACCCCTACGTTGTTGGCACTCCGGACTATCTCAACGCTCACTTCGAAATCCCGGGCGTTGCGGAACTGCTGGTTTGGATTAGCAACTCCGCAATGTCTCATCCGCAGGAGTACATCACACCATGAACAGGTCTCTCGCAGTCGCGGTCGCAGGAGTCGGCTCCTGCATGTCCAGTCTCCTGCAGCTGGTTGCCTTGGCCCGACAGAGTTCGGCGCCGTTAGCTGGAATTATGCACGAGCGCATTGGAGATTATGAGCTCAAGGACATCGAGTTCGTCGCGGCCTTTGATGTCGATGCGGGTAAAGTCGGACTGGATCTCAGCAAGGCCATCTTCCAATCACCGACCGCAGCGAATGCCTACGTATCCGTGGACCCCGTCGGGGTGGCGGTGGAAGCGGGACCGCTGCTCGATGGGCTCGTCGGGCCACTCAGCCGAATCATCACAATCAATGGTGAATCTGCTGGGCTAGACCCGGACATCGTTCGAAAGCGTTTGGTTGAGACTGGCGCCGAAGTGCTGATCTGTCTGCTGCCCACCGGTTCGACCGAAGCAGTGCAGATGTACGCGCGGGCCGCCGCGCTGGCTGGAGTTTCGTTCGTCAATGCGACCCCTGAGCCCGTCGCGCACGACGCGGAACTCGTGGCGCTTTTTGAGAACTGCGGAGTGCCGCTGCTTGGGGACGACCTGCGAAGTCATCTGGGCGCCACTACCTTGCATACTGCGCTGCTGGACCTCCTACATTCGCGTGGGTTGCGTGTGGTCAATACTTATCAGCTCAATGTCGGTGGCAATACCGACTTCCTCAACCTCGCCGATCCGAGCCGCTCGGCGAGTAAGCAGCGCTCGAAGCGGCGCGCGCTATCGGCAGCTGGGATCGACGCAAGCAATGTCGCGGCCGGTCCCAACGGGTTCGTGCCGCACTTGGGCGACACCAAGATAGGCTTCCTGCGAATTGAGGCGGACTCCGTCCTGGACACACCGGTGTCGTTGGAGATTCGGATGGAGGTCGAGGACAGCCCCAACGCCGCCGGCGTGCTTGCCAACGCAGTTCGAGCGGCGGCCGCGGCCAGCGCCTGCGGGCAATCGGGCGTGATCGACGACGTGTGTGCGTTCCTCTTCAAAAGCCCACGGCGAGCCGCCACCGAGGCCGTCGGATTGCGCGACTTCCAGACGTTTGTCGCAGCGTTGCCATGACAATTCGATACGCCGCCCTGGACCTGGACGGCACGCTGATCGATGGCGCCGACCAGCCCTATGAGGGAGTGATAGCGGGGCTTGAATCTCTGCGGGAACAGGGGGTGTTGCCGCTGCTAGTGACTGGTCGTTCTGCGTGTTCATTCCGTACTCTGCGCCACCTAGATGATCTCTTCGATCTTTTCGACGATCAGGTATTGCTAAGTGAGGGCAACGTTCGGCTTGCCCGGGACGCTGATGCGCTGACGTTCCTACAGACCTCCCCGCATGAGGTGCTGCGTCGCTTGACGGCTGCGCCCGGCATCGATTTGGTGGCGGAGTGGTCTGGCGAACTCCACGCGACCACTGCCCGCGCCGCGATGCAGTTCGCGATGGCGTACCGCGTGCCACGTCGTCAGATTGCGGTAACTACTTCGGTCGCGGAGATCAACGCTCGCCCGACCGCGGTGACAGTCTTCGGCAGTTGCACCCCGGTTCGCGAGCTTGTGATGGGTCTGGACTGCGAGGTCATACAGATCAGACCGTTCGATGCGCAGGTCGTCAGACCTTGCGGCACTGGAAAAGCTGCCGCACTCGTGCGGCACATGCTGTGGCGTTTTGGTGAACCAGATCTGAGCCGAACGCTGGCGGTGGGCGATGGTGCGGGCGATGCGGGGATGTTGAGCGCATGCGCAATGAGTGCGGCGACCCACGGCGCCGATCCGGCTGCGGCTGCTGCCGCAGCAGAACGCCTGCAGGGCGACCTCGCTAGTTTCCTGCGCGACTTCCACCCCGAAGGGAAGGTAAGACCGTGACCGAAACGGTTTCTCAGGAGATAGACCTAGTTCTACTCCTGGCATTGCCGCATCCGCGTCCCGATGAGGTCGATACGATGCTGAGGCTGCTGAATTCGCCATTGGATTGGAACCAGGTCCTCGGCATGCTGACGGTCCACCGAGTAGTCGGTGTGGCATGGCACAACATCGTCCGTTACGCGATCCAACAAAGACAGACGCTGCGGTCGGCGTACTTCCTGAAATCACTCGAGGTGACAGCGGGTGGGCAGCGGGTCATGGCCGGGGAGCAGACGTCACGGACTGCGCAAGTACAACAGATCCTGAACGAGGCCGGCGTACGCAGCGCCATCCTCAAAGGTGGCGCGGTGGCCGCGATGGCGTACCCAGACAGGTGCATGCGGACATTCCACGATAACGACTTGCTCGTGGACCGGGAGCGGCTCCACGAAGCAACTGAGGCGCTCCAGGCATACGGTTACGTGCAAGGAAGCTGGGACTATGCCACCGACACGGTTCGTCCCGCACCGCGACGCCAGATTTTGCATATGGCCATGCACTCACATCAGACATACTCCTATATGAAACCAACACCCGACGCATGGCTCCTGAGGTGTCATCGACTGGATGTGCACTTCTCGATCGACCTTATGACCGGAAACCGTAGCGATGACGCGGTATCGGCGTTGCTCGACGACCGAACTGAACTTGACGGGCTGAGCGTGATCTCGGGGCCTGACATGCTCATATTCACGTGCCTGCATCTGGCTAGGGAGGCCGTCCATCGCAACGAGGTACTGGCACTGAAGGATTTGGTGCTGTACAAGCTGGTGGATGTCCTGGCGCTGGTCGCCGACCGCGACTTGGCCGGATTGCCCGAGAGAGCCGAGCAACTCGGCTTCGCCCGGGAGCTCTATTTTGGTCTCCACTACACCGACGAGGTGTTCCCTGGGCGGGTGCCTGCCGAGTTACTCGATCGACTGCGACCGGACGATCTCGATTATTTGCATGAGGTGAACGACCGTGGGGCGGTGATCCATCGGTGGCGCGGGCCCGTGAAGGCCCGGATGTTCGACATTCACCGGCTGCGAGAACTCGACGGTGACCTGAGCCTTCCGATCCTGGGGGAAAGGGGAGCGGTGCGATGATCGAGGCGACTGAGCAGGTGGACGCCGCGTGATTACCAGTGGAAGCCTGCGCACTCTTGTCGCCGACGTGCATCGGATCGGCCGCCGCCGGGATATCGGTACTCAGCGAAGGCCGACGATTGACGACGGTACTCATTTCGTGGCCCTGGTGAAGCCAGAGGTGATGCAGATCGGTAGCGCAGCCGACGCAATGGCGGAGGTTGCGCGGGTGCTCGGCGAAGCTGACGTGACCGCCCTGCGCTATGCACTGATTCCGGCGAGGGAGTACGGCGAGCTCGGGTTTCTGATGCAGCACTATCCCCGTCTCCACCGCATCGCCGTCGATGGTGCCCGGGGTCTGTGTACGTATGCGCACCGAGAATTTACTTCCCTACTAGACCAGTCTGAAGCCGACATCGCAGTGGGTGCGTTCCAAGCGGGTGCGTACGAATTGGCGCTAACCGCGGAGATGTTGGAGGCTCGCTGTCGCCAGGCGGGCATCCACAAACTGGGTTCTGGTTCCTATGCCTCCGTTGTGGACCTCAACGGCTGCCCCGTCGTGGTGCTGAACGGATTCGTGCCGGCCTTAGCTTCCAGCTACGGCAGTGACCGCACCAGCCTGGTCGGCCTCGTCGAGTGCCACAGCTATCGCGAGATCGCTGATCTGCGCGCACACGTTCTCGGGGCTCTCAATCCAAGTGCGGCGCCTCCGACTTCACTGCGCGGCGCACTAGGCAGGTTGGTCGACCGGCAATACGGCATCACCCTGTCAGAGGGGCGTAACGGGGTGCATTTGTCGGCGGGGCACCTGGAAGGGATGTTCCAGGTCTGGCGGTATTTCGCAGCGGCCGATGGACTCGGGCTGGAGTGCACGGTACTGGGCCGAGCGCTGGCCAACCGCCGCATACGGATGGCCGCCGTGGCCGAGATGGCCGCAGATCATAACTTCAGCGAGGGTTCCGGAAGGAACGTATCGCCGCACGGTGCGACCGAGAATTTGAATCGCGAGGCGGTTATCGACTGTGTGGTGCGCTGGACTGACGAGTCGAGAGGGTCCCACGCGTGACAAATTTACGGGTCGGGCTCGCTGGCCGGACCGCAGTGGTGACCGGTGGCGCGCAAGGCATTGGCGCTGCCGTTGTCGAACGACTGTGCGCTGAGGGCTGCCGCGTGGTCATCTATGACAAGAGTGCCGAATATGGCCGTGCCACCGTACATGAATTGGCGCAGCGTGGTCTTTCGGCACATCTTGCCATCGGAGACGTCGTCGATTCAGCCGCGGTGGAGGATGCGTTCGCCAACATTCCGGTCGATTGGTCAACTCCGACGTTGTTGGTGAACTGTGCCGCCGGTTTCGTCTTCGAAGGTGTCGGGGCGACCCCGGAACAATGGCGAGGAGCGCTGGAACCAACCATCATCGGGCTGTCCGTAGTCACCCGCACCTTCGTCAACGGCCTGGCAGAGCATGCCGACGGGGCGGCGATCGTGAACATTGCCTCGATCTCGGCGCATATTGCGCAGGAGGGGTACCTCACGTACAACACGAGCAAGGCGGCCGTGCTTGGTTTCACTCGTTGTGTGGCGCAGGAGTTGGCACCGTGTGGGGTTCGGGTTAACTCAGTTAGTCCAGGAACAGTGTGGAACGCCAACAACGAGCGTTACCACCGCGAAGTCCTCGGCCTCGACCGCGCGGCGGCCGAGGCCGCTCCAGAGCACGGTGGCAAATTTCTACTCAAACGTTTCGCGGACCCAGCGGAAGTCGCAGCGCCGATCGCGTTCCTGCTGTCAGCCGAGGCAAGTTTCATCACCGGTGTCGATCTACCGGTCGATGGCGGATATCTGGCGGTCTGAAATGCCGACGGCAAGAACCCAAGGGAAGATCAAATGAAATCCAGCCAGCTAGCAGCTTTGACGCCGGTCGGCGCGACCACCAGGCAGCTAAGCATCCGCAGTCATCTTGTGCAGATTGTTACGACTGCGACCGGCGCCGCAGGGTTGGTCTCCGAAACCTTTTACCCGCCAGGGATGCTGAGCGTCTTCGAAGCCATCGATGAGCAGCAGCCCGAGCTGACGATCGTCGATCTGGCATGCGATGCTACCGAAATAGTCGAATTGCTCGAGACCGCAGCTACCGGAACCCATGGCGAGTATGAGCTCACCAGAAACTATCGCTTGCCCCGGTTCGATGGTGACGGTTATACGGTCTTCGCTCTGCGAGATGTGAACTCCGACGAGGTGGCTGCGCTCATCCGAACGGACCGACGCATCACGATCGTGCGTCCCAGGACCAATCTCGGTGATCGGTGGCTCACCCGCGTCATCCGCGATATCGCCACTCGATATGCGAAGGCAGACGGGGCGCTAGTCTTGCACTCTTCGGCATTCGTTTTTGGCGGTCGGGCATATTTGGTAATCGGCGACTCAGGCGCTGGAAAGTCAACCACAGCCATCGCGCTAGCACGTCTGCTGCCAGAAGGTGGTTGGATGGGCAACGACCGCATGCATCTTGATTTGAGCAATGACCATTACCGGGTGACTGCGTGCCCCTTGCCGCTGGCTATCAATAAGGGATCGCTCGATGTCATGGGAGTTACTGATTTCCACGAGTGGTCGGTGCGCGCAGGCTTTCCCCACCCTGGATCAGACTGGGACAAGTTCAATGGCGAGGATAAGCTGAAGTTGAGCTCGCTGGAAGTCAAGCGATATCTTGATGTCCCTGTCGTGCCCGAGGCGGAACTTGCCGGAGTGATCTTGCCACGGGTTGACCGCGCGGCGGACTACTTCTGCGAACCCGCGAAGCCTGACCAAGTCGCCGGAATCGTCGAGAGAAATTGCTTTTCCCTGGATGACAATCTCTATGGCGAGGATTGGCTGGAAATATCGGGCACCAGCCATATCGCCCCGCCATCGATTCACGAATTTCTCGATCACATCGCGATTCTCCCCGTACTCAGCTGCTCCATAGGCAACGCCGACCACGTGGCCCGGCTGTTGGTCGACTTCCAGCGTGCAGTCCGAGTATAGGGGACTCGCCGATGCTACCAATTCAAACCCAGAGGAACAGGGCAGTGACGCTTTCCTTCCGTCAGCACCTCGCCAACATCCAGGATATGGACGAATTCGACGAGGATGCCGTGCTCGCAAAAATACATCTTGTCGATGGGGACATCCTGATGCTGTCGGGATCGTTAGTGGACGGCTCTGGCACTCCTTCGTCGGATTTCGACTTCTGTGTCATCGCGCAATCGGAGGACGAGCGGTTTCACCGTGATACCTTCCCGCGGGAAAATCACATGCGGTATTACACCAGTGGTGACAGGGTTAAAGCCAGCTTTGACTACCTTCCGGACAGTCTACTCGGAGTGGACGTCGAATATTGGACGGTTCAAGGTATTTCCGACATGCTCGCCGCGCACCGACGACTTTACAATCACCTGACAAGCCGGGCGCGGAAGTCGTCCAGCTTCGCTTCATCAGCCGTTGACTTCCGGCTGCTGTCACGTCTGACATACGGGGTTCCACTGACGAGTGCCACCGAGTTCCAGACCCTCAGGAACGGGGTTATGGCTGGAGAGGTCGCGTATACGGCTTTTCGCACGGCTGTTGGTAGCTACCCGGACTTCCGTGACCTGGTTGGAATGTGGGTGCAGGGAGACTACGAGTCTGCGCTTATAGCGGCTCGCAAGCTCGGTATAGATACTTTCCGTGGACTGACGCACGTCTACGGAAATACGAATCGCAACCCAAAGTACCTCGGCCGTTTCCTTGCCCGTTTGCCCGAATCGCTTTTCGAGCTGACCGAAAGATTTCGAGAGCTGAACGCGTACGGCGTGGCCGGGGCGGCTCAAGCATCTGCGGCCATTCTTGCTTGGCTCGACCTCATCGACCTGGCCTTTGCTGAGATTCGCCGCGTCCGGGATGACGTCGAGGCATTTGTCGATCGAGAACGCTTTCTGGATCTTCTGAAGCAGGAGCTACACGAGACCATGAGTTGGAATCCCGAGATTTCGAACGAGTACTGCTTTCGGTCACGGGAGGCGCAGGAAGATGTTCCGACGCTCCGAGAGCTGCTTGAGGCCATGGAGAAGCGCGGGGCGGTCGAACACCGGCTGCCGTTGGAGCGGTGGGCAGCGGGACGATTGGCACCCGCCGGCGAAAACAACAGGTCCGCTTGATGTGTCGAATCTACGGTTATTTCGGCCGGGGCTTTGATTCATCTGGTATGGCCGCCGCACGGGATGCACAGCTGTCAGGTGGTCCGGATTACCAGCGCCATGTCACGGGCGATGGTTGGGCTGTTGGCTGCAACCGCCTGTCCATCCAGGACCCCGACAGTGGATTTCAGCCTTTCACCAACGGAGACGGCTCGGTGCACCTGGTCTTCAACGGGGAGATCTACAACTTTCGCGCCATCAGGAGCGAGCTCGCACAGCATGGTGTGCAAGTCGACGGCGACTGCGATGCCTCAGTCCTGCTGCCTTACTACGAATTGCACGGTGACCGTTTTGTAGATCAGCTCGAAGGAATGTTCTCCATCGCGCTGGTGGACCTGCGTTTCGGACAGCGGATGAAGATATGGTGCGATCCCCTCGCCATCAAGAGTGTGTACTATTTCGTCACCGACGAAGGCGTAGCTTTTGCGTCTGAACTGGGCGGCCTGGTCGCGTTGTTGAAGCAGCCACTCAGCGTTGACCCCTTAGCCGTCGACAACTATCTGGACTTGCAGTGCCTGCCGGGTGGCGCATCGCTGTATGGCGGGATCTCCGTGCTGCTTCCAGGCGAGCAGCTGGTCTGCTGCGATACCGACACCGTGGTCGAACGCCGTACGCGAGATTCGAATCCGCCCGACGACGAGTTGACACCGCGAGGGCTGCGTGCTCGGCTGTCGCATGAGGTAACACGTATGTCGGTGCAGTCCGCCCCGATCGCAGTTCAGGTCTCGGGCGGGCTCGACTCGAGTATCCTTGCGACGTTGCTCAGCGCCCGCCGCGATGACGTCACCGGGTTCCATGTAACGCATGAGGGTGGTCACCCAACAGACGAGTTGGTTTTTGCTCGTGCGGCGGCCTCGCACGCCCGTATTCCACTGCAGGTTGTCGAGGTCCGGCCGGCCGAGCTGCCGGATCTGATCCCAGCCATGGTGACGGCGCTCGGCGCACCGAACGCGACGCCGCATGCTCTCAGCGCCTTCGTCCTATTTAGAGAGATCGCGCGCAGCGGTTTCCGTGTCTGCTTCGTAGGTGACGGGGCAGACGAGCAGTTTGGTGGCTACCGTCGGTACACCACTGCCCTCGCGGCGAACAACGACGACTGGCCTTCCCGCTATCTGGATCGGCTTTCATTGGTTCCGCGTGCAGAATACCGGCAGCTTTATACCCCGGAGTACCGTGATTTGGTCGACTCGAGTGTGACCAGCCGACAGCGAGCCCTGGAAGTGCTGAATCGTCCAGCTCCGTCACGCCTAGAGCAGGTCCTCGCCCATGATCGGCTGTACAAGCTGCCGGGACTCAACCTGCGCAAGCTCGACCATCTCTCCATGGCGCACGCAGTCGAAGGGCGGGTTCCCTACTGCCAACCCGGCGTCACCAGATTCGCCCGACATACGCCCGATGCTTTAAAGGTCGACGGGTCACGTCGAAAGCAGATCCTGTGGGATGCAGGTGCCGGGTTGGTGCCGTCGTTGGTCCAACACCGAAGCAAGCAACCGTTTACGTTCCCTGTAAACGCCTTCATGAAACAGCCCAGCAAACTTTGGGACTTCGTCATCGACGTTCTGACGCGACCCCGGCTCTGCCTGTGGGGATTTTTGGATGAATCCGCTGTGCGGAAGGTGATCGCGGAACACGTCGCGGGTCAGGATCATTCACGTCTGCTGTGGGGATTGATGGTGCTCGAGCTATCAATTTCGCAGCCTGCTTGATAAGCGGGCTGGGGGCAGACAATTTGTTGGCGCATCTTGGTCGAGTGCTTCTGCCGTCCTGGTGATGAGATCCAGGTTGTGCCGGAACCGTAACCAAAAGCGGGAGATCCAGTCTAGATACCATGCGACCAAATTCGCATCGCGCTGCTCGAGCAGCGCGATGTGGCTGTGCCTCGGCAGGAACCAGATCGCCCCGAGCTTCGCCACGTCGGCAATGCTCCTATACGGGAGATGCAAACACGCGTGTACTTGCTCGACAAAGCTATGGACAGCCCTCGGATGCAGCGCAAAGTCACCGCGTTCGCGGCGGCACGAGAGCCATAGCGCCTTGCCTGCGTCTGCCGGCCGACGCGAGAAACCAGCTTCGTCCCAATCGATTACGGTGCATTGCCGAGACTTACTGAGGATCAGGTTTCGGCCGTGTAAGTCGCCGTGATACACGCTGATATTGTCCGCGCGGGTCAACCGCACGGCACTGGCGCGCAGTTCGGCACCGTGTTCATCGATCACCCGCACAAGCCCCGCCCATTCGCCAATCGAAATGCGGGCTGCTAGTCGGCGCTCCTCGGTCCAACCAGCAAGCCAAGGCGAGGCGTAGTCTTTGACCAAATCCTCCGCTACCTCGGCGCCTGCACCGCGGATAGCCAAGTCACCGAGAACACCCGTGAGTTCGGCGAGATGATGGCGCAGGTTATCCAGGGGGCCGCCGCTGGCAAACGGCCGGACTACTACAAGAACGGGGTGCTCGAATTCGTAGAGACCGATATCGATCACCGGTGGATACCACCGTGCTCCGTGAAGCGCAGCATCTGCTCGAAGTATCCGCCGCAATTCAACTTCGGAGGACTGATGGTGGCTATGCACCTTCACCGAGAGCAGCCGATCGCGGTCGGCGATCCGGTACGACGAGTTGACACCTCTGCCCTCGAGAACCTCGGCATAGCCACCCAGAATGGCGTCCATGGCACGACGGATATCGAACGGGAGCGGCATGGTCATGAGCCGTGATCGGCAGAACCTGCGGCGCAGCCGATCCATTCGGTCACCGCGCTGATCAACTGTTCGGTCGGTGCGGCGCTGTCCAGCCGTAGCACCGGGCAATGTAGCTCAGCGAGCCAACGCTCATGCTCGGTTCGACTACGGCCTGAGAATTCAGCGTTGTCGTATCCGCGGGCCCAGTCCAGGAAATCGTGGTGCGCCGCTTCGTTTATTCCACCGCGCTCGA
This sequence comes from Nocardia goodfellowii, assembly GCF_017875645.1. Taxonomy (NCBI): domain Bacteria; kingdom Bacillati; phylum Actinomycetota; class Actinomycetes; order Mycobacteriales; family Nocardiaceae; genus Nocardia; species Nocardia goodfellowii. The sequence continues at coordinate 2,889,925 of NZ_JAGGMR010000001.1, forward strand.
TTGTGTTGCCATATCTCAGGACTTCACGCCTCACCAATCGGTCGAGGCGCACGTGCGGATCGATGGTGAGGAAGACGACGCCGCTAAATGCATTGATTAGACTGTCGCCCCATCCAACGATGGACCCGGAGAGTATCCAGGCGTCCCGCGGCAGAAACACCGAGTGCATCAGTGTCAGTCGATCTTCCACTGGGCGCTTGTGTATATACGGTGGCGAGGTCGGGAGCCAGAAGTAGTCGTCGACGTCAGCATGAGGTACCGACTGCTGAGACGCCAATGCGCGGCCGAGAGTTGTGGTCCCTGCTCCGCTTGCACCGGTGATAAGTAGTCGTTGTGAGTACATTCGGGTCACCTAATTGGGTTGTCGGAGCACCTGTAGCCGCGCCGATGCAGACTGCAGCCGACACGCTAGATGCTCGCCGACAGGAAGTCAGCGAGTCGACCGACCTCCCGATGGACATCGCGGAAATCGTATCGGAAGTAGAAAGAAGGTAGCGTTGCCAAGGCGGTTTGCGTTCGATCGAGGCTTCCGGGATCCGGCTCGTGTCCAAAGATATTGAGATGTTTATTGGGTAGCTTCAAAACGCGCTTCTCCAGCAAGCTCTTGCCCGCCATCGCCGATATCGCAGTCAAATCGACCTCTGATCTCTCGTCTGCCAGGCTCAGGTGGACGATCGCGTCGATCCTCGTCGACTGTTCTATTTTGGTGGCAAGGAGCTCTGCGTACTCCCATGGGTACAGCAGCACAGTGCCGTGTGGCTCGACCCCAGATTCACGCAGGCTCATCAGAGTTCGGTTGGCTGGATGTGACAGTGAGGAGCGGATAGTTGCCGCCCGGCTCGATCCGAACAGAAGGTCCAGTGTGTCCAATCGGACCGAGATCGACCGAGGCCACCCGACCCCTGCTACGTATTCTCGGCCCGGAAACGTCGTCACACTCACGTCGTCGTTGCAGACCATGACGCCGGATCCTTCCAGCACACTCGCCATGATGAACGAGGTCTTGCCTGCTCGGCTTCCACCGACTAGCGCCACCCCCATTCCGTTCAATTGCACGAGCCCGGCATGGAGAAACATCACACCTTGCCGACTTGCTGCCGAGCGATGCATGGCGCGGGTCGCACGAAGGACAGACTGGGTTACCCACGCGTCGCTACTTGGAGCCACATGGAAACAGATTTTCTTTGCATGGTCGACGGCGTAGTCCACGGACACCTCGCCCTCTGCCATGACCGATGCCGCGATGGTGTCGGGGGGCCGCGCAGTCCCCGCGATCACTTGCCATGCCCCCGGGCCCGGGGGGCCGGGATCGAGTGCCAGATACGGTGCTGCGAGGCGATGAACATGTTCTGCAACCGCCTCGGTACAAGTCAGACCGCTTCTCGCGAAGCGCGAACGCACAGTGTAGTGACGCGGCGAGTTACTCCCACCGAGCTTCATAGGCGACCTCATTTGATTACCGGAGGATGCGAACAACGCCTGTCTCGGCGCGCCGGGTATGTCTCTGCTTGCGTCTGATTGATGTGCTCCCGGCGAATCGGGTTGGCGGTCACCACATCACAACGCCCGTGCTCACCAGTTGCGCCGTGATGCCGGAGACGTTGGCCAGCGACCGCTCTACGATCGCCCGCACGCGCGCCTCCTCCTCGGCGTCTGGCTCCCAGCCGACCAACCGGATGATGACCTCGTCAGGAGCTCCCAGAGGTGCCTCCTTGGAGGTAAACACGTGTGTCTCGACCGAGAATCCCGTCTCGTTGTGGATTTCGGCCGCAAGGTCGCGGGCCAGCACTCCATACAACTTGCCCGTATGGTCGAGCGGATTCTTGCCGGCCGGTGCCTCGATACTCATCGAACGCATGGGCGTGATCAATCCGTTGATCCGATTGCCCCGCCCGACCACGCCGACATCTCCGGTGTCTGCGACGGACCCGAGCGCGGTCAGATAGGGCCGGCCATTGCGGTCCGTTGGGTTGACCAACAGATCCGGCCGAATCCCGAGCAGCTGTTCGCTGAATATGCCGATCTGGTTTTCACACTGCTGTTTCCGAGTGAAGTAATGTTCCAGTGAGCTGATCTGGGACGCTAAGAACGGCATGTTGACGATCAACTTGAAATGTTCACCGAACCGACTGCCGAATACCTTGACATCCCAGCCGGTATCCGGATTGGTTCGTTTGAACTCGGCTCCGTTGATGTGCTGCTCTACGCCCAGCACCAACTGCTCCAGGCGGCTCAGCGGAGCATAGCCGTGCAACAGGTTGCAGTCATTGGAGACCAACCTCGGATCGCCGATATCGATGAGGTCGTCGAGGGTTTGTGGCCGATACCGCGAGTGGCCTCGGCCCGCGCCTTGATGGTCTACGATTTCGCACTGCACGGTCAGATGTCGCGCGGGGTCGAATCCCGTGGTCACCTCCGATAGAACCTCCGCCGCAGCATCGAAGAGCAATTCGCGCAGTGGGATGGGCTGATCGCCAAAACTATAGGCCCCTTTGCCTGCGTACAAAACGGTGTAAGGCTTGGTCAGATCCCCGCGACCGTAGTCGATGTCGGCCTCGCCGCCAAAAAGCATCACCTTGTCGAACCAGTGATGCGCAACCCGACCGAACTGCTTCAGGCAGTATTCCGAGTACCTGCGCGAGGCTCTTTCTGCGATGGCGTCGCACATTGTATCCGGATGTCCGACTCCTTTGCGTTCCACTAGTTCGTACGGCTGAGTCTCTGCGCTTGCGGAGCTGTCGGGCAGAATGTGAATAGTGCTGACGTCTTCAGCGGTCATTCGGTCCTCGCTCTTGCTAGTTACCTTCATTGGGTACCGAGAATATGTCGTCACGCACCCATATGATACGAAAGTAACAATCTGCCAATTGATCTCTAATCGCCTTCTAACGGCTATCTAACTCTTTCGTCGGACTGCTACTCGAAAGCGCTTCATTCCTCCGAGTTGCTGCTGAATCGAGCCAATTCGTTTGACGGCCAGCGCATCACTGGGTACTTTCTTGGTATCACTAGGGGAAGGTCGAAGAATGCCAAGCGAACCTCGGCCAGTTTTTGTTCACGAACTCGTTTCGAATGCTGCCACGAAAAGACCGAATACGGTCGCGGTCGTCGACATCGACGGTTCGTGGACTTATGCCGAGCTGAATAGCCGCGCGATGGAATACGCAACGGTTCTGGTCGCGGCCGGCGTGCGCGTCGGTGATCGGGTTCTGATCCGCGCAACCGCCGAACGCTGGGTCCTTGCCGCGATCTACGGCTGCTCCCGGATCGGCGCGATAGCCGTGCCGCTCAATCCTGATCTCCGACCGACGCAATGGACGGAGATCGGCGACGACGCGGAACCAACGTTCGTGATGAGTGGCCCGCTATCACTCGCACCACCGGCCGTAGCAGGGGAGTCCACATCGCAGGCTGTTAGAGATCCCGATGCGACAGTGTTGCTTCTGTACACCTCCGGCAGCACCGCCGCGCCAAAGGCCGTGGTGTGCGCACACCGCCCGGTGTTGTTCGCAACGACCGCCATCGCCACCCGGCTGAACTATCGACCGGACGACGTAGTGCTGTGCAGGCTTCCACTATCCTTCGATTATGGCCTCTACCAGGCCTTTCTCACCGCCTATTGCGGTGCAACGCTGGTGTTGGCCGGAGCCGGCGGCGATGCTGGATTGCTGGGGGTCATGCGCAGGCACCGCGTGACGGTGGTGCCAGTGGTGCCATCGCTGGCGACGATGCTTGTACGGCTTGCGGCTCGCGGCTCGGTCACCACGATTCGTCTATTCACGAATACGGGCCAGGAATTGACTGCTTCACAGATCGGTGCACTGCGCCGGACGTTCCCGTCGGCAGCCATCCAACTGATGTACGGCACCACCGAGTGCAAACGGATCACGATCGGGGAACCCGACGGTGACACCTCCCGTCCTGGCGCGGTCGGGAAACCGCTGCCCGGCACCGCGGTTCGGATCGTCGATGAGGATGCTCGTCCTGTGCCGACTGGGACGGAGGGCCAAATTGTGGTCGCCGGACCACACCTGATGAACGGCTACTGGCGGGCCGAGGACCTCACCGCGCTGACGTACGGCACCGACACCGCCACCGGCGAAAGGGTCCTCTACACGGGTGACTACGGTCGCCTCGACGAGAGCGGAAACCTGTACTTTCACGGCCGCCGCGATCAACTGTTCAAACATCGGGGTGTACGCACGAGCGTCGCTGAGATCGAGGCGGCGGCACGTGCGGTGCCGGACATCGTCGACGCCGCCGTAGTGCCACCGCGGGGCGGTGATGACGCAGTGCTTTTCGCCGTCACCACCCTGTCGCCTGTCGAAGTCCTGCGCCAGTTGCGCGCCCGACTGGAACCGCTCAAAGTGCCGGCGCACTGCCAGACGTTGGCCCAGCTTCCGCTCGGAGCCAGTGGCAAAACTGACAGGACAGCATTGGCTGCCCTGGTCACCGACGCGAAGGCACAGGGTGCCAATGCCTGACATCGCCGCACTGGTCCGGCAGTACGGAAGCCCGCTTTACGTTTATGAACTGGACGCAGTGCAGCAGGCCATCGTCGACCTGCGTGCCGCCCTGCCTGCGAAGTCTGTTGTCTACTATTCGCTGAAGGCGAACCCGCACATCGCGATATCTCGTGAACTGCGGGAGTCCGGTTGCCGAGCGGAGATCAGCTCACCGGGGGAGTTGGAGGTCGCGTTAAAGGCCGGATTCCAGGGCCTGGACTGTCTCTACACCGGTCCGGGCAAGACTGACTCGGAGATCGATCATGCTCTCGCAAAGGGAGTGCGGCGGTTCTCTGCCGAATCTGCGGGGGAACTCGACCGAATCGGTCAGGCAGCGTTGGCGTGCGGTACCGAGGCGACGGTCCTGTTGCGGATTAACGGGCGTTCAGCTGGCGCAACAGGCCTTCGGATGAGCGGGGCCGAGTCGCAGTTCGGAGTGGACGAACAACAGGTTATCGGCGATCCTGGGCGCTTCAGGGATGTGCCCGGCGTTCGCCTTGCCGGGGTGCACCTGTTTCCCCTGAGCAACGCCCGCGACGAGAGCAGCCTTATCGCTGCTTTCCAAGCGAGCATTGCGCTTGCCGCACGGGTGCGTGACCGAACGGGGCTGCCCCTGCGCATCATCGACTTGGGTGGCGGATTCGCGACTCCCTACGCCCAGCCTGGGTGTCGCCCCACCTATCGGAACCTGATCGATGCGTTGAGCGCCGCCCTAGACGAGGATCTGCCGGGTTGGCGGGATCGAGATATCGAGCTCGCCTTCGAATCGGGCCGGTACCTGGTCGGCGACAGCGGTCGTCTGATCACCACTGTCCAGGACGTCAAAACCAGCGGAACCCGCACCTTTGTGGTGGTGGACGCCGGGATCAACCACCTCGGTGGGATGGCCGGACTGGGCCGGTTGGCGATCCCGCGTGCGACACCAGAGCAAACCGGCGGTGCGGCCACCAGGGTGACGCTGGTCGGGCCGCTGTGCACCCCCGCCGATGTGCTCGGTCGCGAAGTCGAGGTGCCTGCCCCGACACCAGGCGATCTTCTCGTAGTTCCGAATGTCGGAGCGTACGGGCTGAGCGCGAGCCTGGTGGCTTTCCTGGGACGGCCAGCCCCCACTGAGGTTGTGATGGCGCGCGACAGGGTGGTGGATGTGAGTCGGTTGCGTTTGACGTACGAAAACCTGCCTGTCGAGGAAACCGTTTTGGAGGTGTCATGAAGAAGGCCGCTGCAATAGCCACCGAACTGGTTCCAGTGCTCGCTCGGCACGCGCCAAAGGCTGACGTCGACGCCGAATTCCCCCGAGCGAGTGTCGAGGCGCTGCGCGCAGCCGGCCTCTTCGGATTGCTGGTTCCGACCGAATACGGCGGCATGGGCGGTGACCTCGGGGACATGATCGACGCGGCGACTTTGCTCGCTGGCGGATGTCTGTCTACCGCCATGATATGGGCGATGCACTGCCAGCAGGTCGACGCCGTAGTCCGACACGCAAGCGGCAGTCTACGCACGGACCTGCTTCCCCGTATCGCCGCGGACGGATACTACCTCGCCTCCGTGACCACTGAGCCCGGAAAGGGCGCGCACCTGCTCACTGCCAGCGCCGCAATCGTCACCTCGGATCATCAGCTGCTTGTACGGCGTGCCGCGCCAGTGGTAACTGGCGGTGAGTTCGCCGACGGATTTCTGGTGACCATGCGTGCAGGTATCGACGCCCCACCGAACCACGTCAGTCTCGTCTATCTGGATCGCAGTCAGGTCGAGGCTGACACCGTGGGTGATTGGAACGCGATGGGTATGCGTGGCACCCGGAGTGTCGCTATGACGTTGTCTGGCACCGCTTCTACCAATCAGCTGATCGGGGCCGCTGGTGGGTTTCGGGCGGTGGCAGTAGACAGCATGATCCCAGCTGGCCATCTTGCCTGGTCGGCGTGCTGGCTGGGGGCGGCGAGAGCGGCTCTCGACTCGCTGGCCATGCTCATCAGATCCCCGGGCCGGCCCGCGAGCATCAAGATCGACAGCGATCTCGTTCGGCACCGTCTCGCCCGGACGCGGGTGGAACTCGAGCTGTGTGGCGCCTATCTACTGCACATTCGGAACGAGGTAGCGCACCGCAGGAGTATCGGGCGTGGAATGGATGAGTACGCCTTTCAGATCAAACTCGACACGCTCAAGGTCGCCTGCTCGGAGCTGACCTTCTCAGCGGTAGACCGCCTAGTCCAACTCGGCGGTGCGATGACCGGCTATCAACGGGATGCGCCAGTGCCGCTCGAGCGGCATTTTCGCGACCTACGGTCGGCGAGTTTGAACTACGCAAACGATCGCTTGCTAACTGCGATCGGAACGCTGACGTTGCTGGACGGTGCCGGTCGCCTCGCTGAAATGCCCGAAGCTGGTTCGACTGCCGGGCTCTTGGACTGAGCGGAGGGCCAGCATGACCAGACCAGAGTTTTCGAGAGTGTCGTCGACCGCGGCAGTCCACATCCTAATTACAGAGGAGTTCAGATGAGTCGGCAGACATGGTCCGAGCCGTTCGAAAGCAAGTTGCGTGCCTACCTACCGCTGTTGTCTGCCGACAAAGAGCTGACTTCGGATCTGAGCCTGGCCGATCACGGTCTTGACTCCCTGGCCACCGTAAGTCTCTTGCTCGATCTAGAAGACGCATTCGCAGTGATGATCCCCGACCACTTGCTGTCCGTGGACACCTTCGCGACGCCTGCCGGACTATGGGAGGTCATCGACAGCCTGCGAGACCGAGAGGCCGCAAAGTGACGGCGTCGTTATCGTGCACCGCAGTCCCCTCCGGGACGACGGTGGGCATCCGCCGACCCACTGCAGGGCGGTCGGATAGAGAATCCTCCGCAGTGATCCGGGTAGCGATCGTGTTGCCGCATCCGCTGGTCCGATTGGGTGTCGAATACGTGCTCGCCACAGATGATCGCCTGCGAGTAGTCGGGTCGGCGAACCTAGCGGATGGCGTCGGCGTAGCGGCGTTGGGAACCGATGTCCTGGTCTGCGGACCTGATTCGATCCCGGCCCTCGATGGAGGTTGTCCGGCCGTCGTTTTTACACCTCACCCCAGAAAGATTCGCGCCGGCGCCGCAGTGACCATTGGGTGGCGGGCTGACCCGGAGTGTCTGATTGCGGCTGTGCTCGAGGCGGCGGCGGGCCGATCGAATAACCCCTGCCTGACCGGAGTCCAAGGCCAAGGACAACTTGGGAGGCGGGAGATCGAGGCCTTGCAGTGGGTTGCTCGTGGCCTGACACACCGACAGGCCGGGCGACAGATGGGACTGACCGAAGAAACCATCAACACCTACATCAAGCGCATCCGCTCCAAACTCGGCGCCCACAACAAAGCCGCGCTGACCCGCCGTGCAATCGAGCTGGGTTATTTGGTCAGCCCTGAGACACAAAACTCGGAAAGGTACGCGGAGCTGCCTGGCTAAGGCCCGGCCTTCCAGCGGACTTCTCCGGTTAGTCTTCGAGGCTGTCTCCCTACAATGGTCGGCGATGGCGCATACGGTCGCGGAATATATACCAGTCACGGTAGCCCAGGCCGCGTAAATGCTCGCGTACTGCCTCGAAATCCTCTCCGATCCTGCCGGGCCGGTGGGCATCTGAGCCGAATGTAACTTTTACACCGAGATAGGCGGCTCGCTCCAGCACATCTGGTGCCGGATACCAGCCGCCTACTGGTTTCGTGCTACCAGAGGTATTGATTTCCATCACCACATCCGACTCGGCGATGTCACGCAGCATGCGATCCACCGCAGGCGTCTGAATCTCGGCGATCTTCGGGCAGTTGCCTTTTATAGCATCGACGTGGCCGAGTATGTCAAACAAACCACTGCGCGCGGCGCGGCCCACTGCAGCACAGTACATTTCTTTTTCGTCGAGTAGGTCTGCTCCCTCCCAGCGCGCGGGATTGAAGATATCCAGCTCTCCGAGCACGTGCACCGAGCCGATAACGTAATCCAACGGGTATCGCGAATATATTTCACGATACAGCTCTCGGTGATCATCGAAAAAGTCGGACTCCACGCCAACCAGCACTGCTATCCGTTCGCGGTACTCAGCGCGGAGTGCAATCGCTTCGGCCACATATTTCGGGAACTCCGACTTGGCCATTGCCACCCATGTTTTAAAATGGTCGACTGGTTCAGCAAAAAACGGCGAGTGGTCGGACAGGCCGATAGTGTCCAGGCCCGCTTCGATCGCAGCTTCGACCATCTCTCGAAGTGTGCCTTCGGCGTGGCCACAGCGGTTGTGATGGGTGTGTAGATCGAACATGCTCCAGCCTCTCACTCCTCGACCCCCGGATCATCCACCCGCCGGGCTTCCTCGTCGATGTCCCAGTTTTGGGACCCTGCTTCGAACACGGACAACCACAACAGGACCGCTAGCGTGATGCACCATGGCAAGAACCCGTTTCGCCGCAGTTGACCAACGGTCGAAAGCTGTTACCTTCCTTCGTGATCGGGGCATGCTGCTGGCCGAGCTGCGTCACGGCCGTCCGCTCGCGATCGGAACGCTCGCTACTTTGCAGCTAACGAGCAGCTCGGTGCCGGCGCTGATGGCGTTGGCGATGGAGAATCTGGTCGGTCGTCTGCTCGCTGGTGCTTCGGTGACGTGGGCTCTTGTGGTTCTCGGCGCGATTGTGCTGGTGGGGCGTTTGGCTCAAACTATGTCCGCGCCAACGGTTTATCTGGTGTCACAACGTATCGACATGGCTCGTCGAGCAGAGCTGGCCGAACTCGCGTCGTCGAGTGCGGAAATCGCAGTACTGGAACGGCCTCGGGTGCGTGAGCTTCTTCGGATCGCTCGGGCTGATCCAGAGTTCTGGGCCGAACGGACGCCAGGGCAAGGTGCAACCGCTCAGCTCGACCTGATCGTTCGTTGGATCGGTGTGCTCAGCTCGGCCGTGGTGTTGACAGTCTTCGCCTGGTGGCTCGCCCCCTTGGTAATCGTCCCGGCACTGGTGAGTCGGTCTATCTGGCGGCGGCAATTCATGGAGCACATCCAAATCGAAAGGACCGGTGTACTCGCTGGGATAGAGGCGGACTACTGGCGGCGACTGGCCGTGGATTGGGCAGACGGAAAGGAGAGCCGCACCTTCGGTTTGCACGACTGGTCGATCAACCGCTGGAAGCAGCAACATTTGGAGATGGCGTCGCCCAAATGGACCGCAGGGGTCCGCAGCGTTCTGGAGCAGTGGAAAATCGCGGCGGTAGTCGGTCCACCGCTGATGATGGCATTCGCGCTGATTGTGTGGCAGGCTGGCGGATCCGCTGAGGGTGTGGCAGCCGCGGCAGCGGTACTGGGCGCTGGATGGGGGATACTGAACCTTCTCGGCTTTGCAGACGCACTCGAGATCGAGGGCGCGATTCCGGGCTGTAAGGCGTATGTGGAACTACGCGCCGAATTCGAAGAGTCGGGGTGCAGTACCCAGGATCTTGGAACAGCGCAGTCAGAGCAGCCAAAAGCGCCTTTGGTTCGCTTCGAGGGTGTCTCATTCGGCTATTCCGATACGGGACCTGCGGTGCTCGATCAACTGGAGTTAGAGATCCGACCCGGCGAGCTACTGGCAATCGTCGGCCTCAATGGCGCGGGAAAGTCGACGCTTATAAAGCTCCTCGCCGGGCTGTACCGGCCGACCGCCGGGCGAATCACTGTGGACGGAGCTGACCTGGCACGAATTGACCGGCAAACATGGTATCGCCGAATCTCTATCGTGTTCCAGGACTTCGTTCGCTACCACCTTCCGGTGCTCGACAACGTAGCGCTCGGATACGCGGCTGTGCCGGTCGATCGGGAGCGAGCCGAACGCGCCGCGGCCGAGTCGGGACTAGGTCGTATCGTGGCAGGGCTTCCCAATGGGTGGGAGACCCCGTTGGCTCGGGCTCGGACTGGCGGTACCGATCTGTCCGGCGGCGAATGGCAGCAAGTGGTGTTGGCGAGAGCTATGTACGCGCTGAACAGCGGCGCGCGGCTATTGGTGCTCGACGAGCCGACGGCGCACTTGGACGTCAAGGCCGAGTTCGAGACCTTCCATCAACTCGCCCGCCACAAGCAACATGCCGGAGTTGTTCTGATCTCGCATCGCCTCTCCACCGTGCGGCTGGCGGACCGGATCGTCCTGCTCGACGGTGGCCGGATCGTGGAATCCGGTGGACACGCGGAGTTGATGGAGCTCAACGGAAGGTACGCCAAACTCTTCGTCACTCAAGCTGAACGGTTCAACCAAAAATTCGACGACCGAACCGCAGAGGGAGACATGTTGTGACCCGCTACCTTCGCCTATGGGGCGAGGTGCTCGGCATCTCGTGGCGTCATGCGCGTGCGCTGACGTCTACGGTGTTCGCCACGGAGATCGGTCTGGTTGCTGCCAACGTTGGTATCGCCCTGACGATGCGCACGGCTGTGAACAACCTAGTTGCCCATCAAACGGCATCTGCTGTCATCGCAGCCGTCGTCGCCGCTTCAGCATGCACCCTGGTGTTCGTGCTGAACCGAATGCATGGTCTTGTCGGGCTGTTCCTTGTTGTAGAGACGGTCAGCGTGGTCATTGAAGACCGACTGATGCACGATATCGCCAAATTGGAGACACTCGAGCATCTGGAAAGCAGCGAGTATCTCGATCGCATCACTGTATTGAGGGGGGCTCCGCGCCGGATCGTCGGCGGAATGTGGGCCGCCGTGCGCACATGCTTCACCATTCTCCAGCTCGTGTTGACATTGCTGCTGCTGGGAACGGTCAGTCCCTGGCTCCTGGTATTACTCCTGCTCGCGGTGGCTCCGCTGTGGTGCGACCGTAAGGGACGCGAGCTTGAGAGCCGCGCCGAGACAGACACTGCTGAAGCGTTCCGGCTCCAGCAGCACCTGTTCGACATTGCCACAGATGCCGGCGCAGGCAAGGAGATCCGGACGTCTCGAGCGGGCTACGTCGTGGCGCAGTTGCAGGCCGCAGCGATGAGAGAGGTCACCGCGGGCCGATACGCTGCTCGCGTACGAGCCGCTGGGTTACGTGCACTGGGATGGATTGTTTTCGTCGTTGGATTCACCGTATCGCTCGGTGTGGTGGCGCATTTGGCAAAATCCGACGCCGCCACCGCGGGTGATGTCGTTCTCGTGGTGACACTCACGGTCGCCCTGCAACAGACGGTGCAGGCAGCTGTGGGGCAGCTCACCATGACGATGAACGCCAGTGTGTTCCTAGAGCCTTATCTGTGGCTCAGGTCGTACCTAGCAGCCGAGCGGAAGGCACACTCCAGCGATCAGCCACCCCCGAAGCGGCTACGATCCGGAATCCGGTTCGAGGGTGTCAGCTTCACATATTGCGGCAGCGAGACACCTGTTCTCCAAGATATCAACGTCCTACTACCCGCCGGCAGTGTGATTGCGCTCGTCGGCGAGTTCGGCTCCGGCAAGTCAACTTTCGTCAAGCTGCTCAGCAAATTCTACAAACCCGGCTCAGGCATTATCACAGTTGACGGCGTCGACTTACAGGATATCAGGACCGAGGACTGGCGCCGGCGAACTAGTGCCGCCTACCAGGACTTCGGGCGCTATGCCCAGATGACCCTTGCCGAAGCAATCGGATTGGGTGACATCGACAGGCTTACGGATGAAGTGGCGTTGGCTAGCGCAATAAGTGCAGCCGACGCCGAAGGACTGGTCCAGAGGCTGTCAGCGGGAATCGACACCCGCCTGTCGCCAATTTTCGGCGGAGTCGATTTATCCGAGGGGCAGTGGCAAAAGGTTGCACTCGCGCGCTCTAGTATGCGGTCGGGCCCGCTACTGTTCATGCTTGACGAGCCCACTGCGTCGCTCGATGCCCCCAGCGAGCATGCCATCTTCCAGCAATATATGCAGCGGGCGCGCCGGTTGGCGGTGCTCAACGGTGCGATCACACTCGTGGTGTCCCATCGTCTTTCAACAGTCGCAGACGCCGACCTGTTGCTGGTGTTGGATCGCGGAAGGATTGTTGAGTACGGCACCCATCAGCAACTGCTGGCGCATAACGGACGTTATAGCAAGTTGCATCGCCAACAAGCTAACGCGTATAACCTGCGCCCCGGCCACGCCTTACACACCAGCGCCGATGAGGTGCCGCTGTGATCTCGCAGAGCCAGCCGACCGCATTGGTTAGCGGCGTTTCGCGCGGACTCGGGCGCCACATTTCCTACGCGCTCAAGGATGCAGGTTACCGCGTGTTGGGTGTGGGAATGGCTCCCAACCCGCAGAACGACGCGATTGACGACTACCAGATCGTCGATTTGCGCAAGCCGATTGCGGCCAACCTCTTTCTCAATCAGCAGATAGACGTGCTCATAAACAACGCTGGAGTCTACCTCGACGACCCTCGCAGGGGCTACGGCGATCTATTCTCTCTTTGTGTACAGGACCTGCGAAACACCTTTGAGGTCAACCTATTCGGAACCTTTCAATTTGTTCTCAGATATGCGCCTCAGATGATTGCCCGTACATCGGGCCGGATCGTCTGCGTCTCTTCCGGGATGGGCAGGCTACAAGACGCTGACGGGTCGTCGTTCGCCTATCGTTCATCGAAGTTGGCCGTCAATTCCATGGCGGTGACGGTAGCGCGACACTTCGAGTCCAGTGCCGGGGATCTATCATCTTTCTCCTACTGTCCGGGATGGATCCGCACGGAAATGGGTACGGAGTCTGCCCCGCAAAACCCCGAGTCCGCGGCGGCCGACCTGGTCCAGCTCCTGGAGCTACCAGCCGCCTGTTCCAATGGCAAATTCTTCCGTCGACTCGACGAACTCGGATGGGATACCCCCGAACCCATCGAGGGGGACGAGAGGCTTCAGCGGGCTACGCAGCTCGTCGACGCAGATCTGGTTAGCGCCACCGATGACGTGACTAGGAAGGAGGTCCAATTATGAGCTCGTGGTTTTGATTTCGGAGACCTGCCGTAAAGCTGCGGCGACAAGATTTCAATGGTGCCGACACAAGCAATAGGTACCGATCGTCGAGAGGAAAGCTAGGCTATGCGAACGATATATGTCATCGCGCATCCGGAGTCGACACACCATGTCGACGGACTAGTCGGGGGTTGGTACAACTCCAAGCTCACCCCACAGGGTATGAGTGCGGCGGCATCAATCGCCGACGCTCTACGAGCAAGGATCCCCGAGCAGGTCGATGTGGAGTTGTTCTCGTCAGATCTGGACCGTGCCTCACAGGCAGCCATAGTCATAGGTGATGTGTTGCGGGTAAAGCCGGTGCTCGATCGAAGGCTTCGTGAGAAGTCCTATGGAGAGGCCGAGGGCCAGCCTCAAGAATGGCTGACCAAACGATTCCTACCACCGCCTGCTACCGGGGAGCGGATGGGGCACGATGAAGGTATCCGGGGCGCCGAGACCATTGCAGTATTTGCGCAACGTATCTACGAGGCGATGGACGAAATCCTGTTGAGCGAGTGCGAACACCAAATCATCGTCACACACGGCGGCGCAATTACATTCGCTGTCGCATCATGGATGAAATTGCCGATCGGCTCGCTCGACTACGCGCGTTTCCAGGCGGCATCTGGAAGCATCACGGAACTCCGCCAAGACGACTACTTTCACAACCGCCAACTTGTAAGCCTCGGTGACACCCGTCATCTTGCCTCATGCGACCAAAACTCTTGAGTTGAACCCCCTCTTTTGGCCAGCAGCACCTTGTTTGGTGGGAAGCACCCAGCCGCCGTACTCGGTTTCTTCCCGCACCAGCTCGGGGCTGGTCGAGGTCGGCATATCGGGAGCGGTGTTGGCTTCGACGAAGCGGCCGCAGGCCGCGCCAGCCAGTGACGTCACGGCCAGGACCGTGAGGCCGGTTCGGGCCAACCGTCGATGTTTCACTGGAATCCTAGGAATCCTAGGATGTCCGGGTGGGGTACTTGGAAGGATGGCCAGTCGCCAGTGAATGAGGCCACTCGGTATTAGAGTCCTGTTGGCCCTGGTCAGGGCTGGAAGGGACACTGAGTGACATGGCAGGACGCAAGCGGCATTCCGCAGAGGAGATCGTGCGGAAGCTGCGCCGTGCCGATGAGCTGATCGCAGCGGGCCAGACCGGGGAGGAAGCAGCGGCCGAGCTGGGGGTGTCGGCGGCGACGATGTACAACTGGCGACGCCAGTACGGCGGTGTGGACACCGACGCGGCCAAGGAACTCAAGGAGCTGCGCGAGCAGAACGCCCGGTTGAAGAGGTTGCTGGCCGATGCCGAGCTGGAGAAGGACGCGCTGCGGGAGATCGCCAAGGGAAAATTCTGAGCCCCGCGGCCAAGCGCCGGGCCGTGGACATGCTCAAACAGGTCAAGAGTATGTCGGAACGGTTGGCGTGCAGGGTCGTTGGGCTTCACCGGTCCACGTATCGTCGGCTGCCGGCCGCGTAGACCTCGGCCGATCCCGACGCCGGTTTGCGGGCCTGGCGGCGTTCCTACGCCACGAAACACCAAGGCCACGGGTTTCGGCGCGCCTGGGCAGCGTTGCGGTTCGATGAGGGCAGCGGCGTGAACAAGAAGAAGGTGCACCGGCTCTGGCGCGAGGAAGGCTTGCAGGTGCGGGCGCATTCCCCGCGCAAGCGAGCCGGATGCTCGTCGGCACCGCCGTCGCTGCGGACGCTCCGAAAGTGGTGTGGGCGCTGGATTTCCAGTTCGACTCCACCGTCGACGGCCGCGCGGTGAAGATCGCGTCGATGATCGACGAGCACACCCGTGAATCGCTGCTGCATCTGGTCGAGCGGTCGATCACCGCCGAGAAACTCATCAGAGAACTCGAGCGCGTGTTCTCTGCTCTCGGCGGACCACCGAAGGTGCTGCGGATGGACAACGGCCCGGAGATGATTTCCTACGCGCTGCAACAGTTTTGCGCTGACCGTGCGGGGATCGTCTACATTCCGCCCGGCACGCCGTGGAACAACGGATTCATCGAGTCGTTCAACCGCAGATTGCGGGCCGAGTGCCTCAACCGCAACCATTGGACGAGCCTGCTCGAAGCCCGGGTCGTGATCGGCGACTTCAAGACCGAGCACAACCATCGGCATCGGCATTCGGCGCTGGGCTATCTCACCCCGGCCGAGTACTCTGCCCGCTGCGGGCACGTCCACCATCCCGTGGCTTGCGACATCAACTGAAACTGGATCGAACACAACCCGGACTCAACGACCGGGTGGTCCCGTTACAGGGGACCGGTCAGGTGCAGGGAGGCGATCGAAGAAGTACGGTCGACCAATTCTATTCCGTTCGTGGACATTTCGGACCCGGCATCCCGTCGACGGAGGAGCGGACCTCCGCCGAGTCGGACGCGCGCATCAATCCAACGCCTCGCAGAGATGATCGGTCAGGATGGTGGCCGTCGGATACTCGAACACCACCGTGGTCGGTAAGGAGATACCGAGCGCGGCGCGCAGGCGATTGCGGAACTCGACGGCGCCGAGGGAGTCGAAGCCGAGGTCTTTAAAGGACTGGTCGATTCCGATCGCGGTGGGGCCGTCGTAGCCGAGTACTGCGGCGGCGGTTGATCGAACGAGGGCGAGTATCTGTTCGCGGCGTTGGGTGGGGGTGAGGGTGGTGAGGCGGCCGAGGGTGGGGACGTTCGGCGTGACCCCTGCTTTTGGTGTTGTTCGCATCAAGCCGCGGGTCAGCGCTGGGAGGATATCTCCGGACTGCATGCCGGGGATGTTCAGTCGAGCGGGTAGGACGAACGGGCGGCCGAGGCCGAGCACTTCGTCGAACAGGGCCAGGGCCTCGGCCGATGACATCGCGCCGAAGCCGATTCGTTCGACGCGGGTCCAATCCTGTTCTCGGAGATGGCCGGTCATGCCGGTCGCGGCGGCCCAGACGCCCCAGCCGAGCGAGACGGCGGGCAGGCCGAGTTGCGTTCGGTGCGCGGCGAGCGCGTCGACGAACGAGTTGGCCGCGGCATAGTTCGCTTGGCCGGCTGGGCCGAATGCGCCTGCGATCGAGGAGAACAGGACGAACATCGACAGGTCGGATCCGGTCGTCGCTTCGTGCAGGTGCCAGGCGGCGTCGATTTTCGGCCGGAGGACGGTCTCGAGTTGCCGCGGGGCCATCGTGTCGATTACCGCGTCGTCGAGCACGCCGGCGGCGTGGATCACGCCGACGAGCGGCGGGTCGATGTCCGCGATCACCGCGCGTAGTGAATCACGCTGCGCGGCATCGCAAGCCACGATTCGGACGTCCGCCCCGAGGGCGCTGAGCTCGTCGTGCAGCTGGGCGGCGCCGGGCGCGTCGATGCCACTGCGGCTGAGTAGCACGAGGTTTCGGACGCCGTGCCGATCTACGAGATGGCGCGCGAGCATGGCGCCGATGGCGCCGGTGCCGCCGGTGATCAGGACCGTGCCGTCCGGCCGCTGTTCCGGCGGGATCACGAGTGCCAGTTTGCCGACATGGCGCGCTTGACCGAAGTGGCGCAGCGCTTCCGGCGCGCGACGGATGTCCCACTGCCCGACCGGCAACGGCCGGAGTGCTCCGGTTTCGAACAGCGCCGCGATGTCGGCCAGGTTCTGCTGGATCCGGTCGGGATCGACATCGAGCAGATCGAACGTCTGGTACGTCACGCCGGGATGTGCGGCCGCGACGGTCGCCGGGTCGCGGATGTCGGTCTTTCCCAGCTCGACGAACCGGCCGCCACGGGGAAGCAGTCGCAGTGCAGCATCGACGAAATCGCCTGCGAGCGAATCGAGTACGACGTCGACGCCGGCACCGGCGGTGGTCGCGAGGAAGTGTTGCTCGTACTCGACGGTGCGTGAGTTGCCGATGTGGTCGTTGTCGATTCCGAGTGCCCGCAGTACGTGCTGCTTGCCTGGGCTCGCCGTGACGAACAGCTCGACGCCCCAATGCCGAGCCAGCGCGATCGCGGCCATGCCGACGCCGCCGGTCGCGGCGTGCACCAGCAACCGCTGGCCCGGCGCCAGCTGTGCCAGGTCCCGCAGGGCGATGTAGGCCGTGAGGAACACGCCGGGGGTGGTGGCGGCTTCCGCGAACGACAGGCCGGTCGGGATCGGGACCACCAGCCGGTGATCGACGGTCACGGTCGACGCGATCGGGCCCAGTAGGCCCATCACCCGGTCTCCGGGCGCGACCGCCGTGACGTCGGGGGCGACTTCGACCACGACACCGGCCCCGTCGATACCGATGTCGGTGCCGGCTTCGGCGTGGGTCTCGTTGCGGATCTCGTCGTACTTGCCGAGCGTGACCACGACGTCGCGGAAATTCAGCCCGGCCGCGCGAACCGCGATCCGGACTTCACCGTTCCGCAGCGCCCGCTGCTCCGGAAGTGCCTCCAGGCGCAGGTTGGTCGACTGGAGCGTTCCGGTACCCGCGGTTCGTAGCCGCCAGGGTCCGGCCTCGACCAGTCCGGGATTTCCGACCAGGTCGGTGCGGGCGCGAATCAGCCTGGGCGCGTAGATGATTCCGTTCCGGTACGCGAGTTGCGGCTCGTCAGCGGCGAGCGCCGCCGAGATCGCCGGGCGGCGATGCGCCCAGTCGTCGACATCCACGAGCACGATTCGCCCGGGGTGCTCGTTCATCGCTGTCCGCAGCAGTCCCCACACCGGTGCGTGGACGAGGTCTTCGACGTCTTCGCCGCTGTGCACCGCGATCGCCCGGCGGGTGACGACGACGAGTGTGCTGTCGTCGTCGCGTTCCAGCCACCGCTGGATCTGATCGAGGATCGCGGCGAGCCGCGTGTGCACCGCCCCGGGGAGATCGCCATCGGCCACGGGCGTCGCTTGGCAGCGTAAAACGGTGGGGGATTTGCTGATTCGGTCCCGTTTGTGTTCCGGGATCGCGACCGGGACCCAATCCAGACCGAACACCGGCCCACCCGCGAACTGCCGTCGATCGATCGGCCGGGTTGCCAGCGAATCGATCGTGGCGACCACGGACCCGGCGGTGTCGAACAGGGTCACCGCGGCGCGGTCGTCGGCCAGCGGCGCCACGTGCACCCGCAGCGCTATCGCGCCGGTCGCGTACAGTCGCACGCCCTCCCAGGCGAACGGCAGGCCGAGCGTCGTGGTTTCGCGCGTGCCGAACGACTCGATCAGCGCGTGCAACGCGGCATCGAACAGTGCTGGATGCAAGCCGAATCCCGCGGTGCCGGACGGGAGCGGCACGGCGACCTCGGCGAAGAACTCCCTGGTTCTTCCGTCCTCGGAGTCCTTCGTCCAAGCGGAACGCAGCCCGCGAAAGGCCGGACCGTATTCGTAACCCAGAGCGGCGCACCGTTGGTAGAAGCCGGCGGCGTCGACCGGTGTCGCGTCTTGCGGGGGCCAGGTCGTGGCAACCGGCGGCGAGCTGTGGTGCTCGCTCGACACCGCACCGGTGGCGTGCAGGGTCCACTGCGCCGTATCGTCGGTGCGCAGGTAGCACCGGACCGCTCGCCTGCCCGACGTTTCGGGCGTGCCGAGAACTGTTTGGAGTTGCACCGCACCGGATTCCGCGACGATGAGCGGTGCGTGCAGCACGAGTTCGGACAGGTACGGGCAGCCGACCCGCGTGCCCGCCGACAGGACGAGCTCGACCGTCGCGGCACCCGGCAGCAGGGGCGTTCCGGCGACGACGTGGTCGATGAGCCAGGGCTGGCGGTCGACGGATACCTCACCGGCGAACGTCACCTCACCCGACTCGGGGTGTTCGACCATCGCGTCGATGAACGGGTGCACGGCGCCGGCGCCACCCGGGTCGGGTGCCAGCCAGTATCTGTTGTGCTGGAACGGATATACCGGCAGGTCCACCCGTTGCGGTCGCAGTGCTTGCAGGTAGGTCCGCCACGAGGCGTTCATCCGCGCCGCGGAAAGCAGGAAGCGGCGCATGCCGCCCTGGTCGCGGCGCAGGGTTTCGACCACCGTGATGTCGTCGGTCTCGAGCGTTTCCTGGATTCCGATGGTCAGCACCGGGTGCGGGCTGACCTCGACGAAGCTGCGGTATCCGTGCTCGTAGGCCGCTCGTATCGCCGACTCGAATTGCACCGGCTGCCTGAGGTTTTCGAACCAGTAGGTGGCGTTCATCACGGACGGGTCGAGCAGGCTGCCGGTGACTGTCGAGAAGAGTGGGACGGCGGGCGTGACGGTTTCGATGGCGGCGAGTGCCGAACGCAGCTCCGCGCCGATCGAATCGACCTGTGCCGAATGCGCGGCGTAGTTCACCGGAATTCGCTTGGCGCGCAGGTTATTGGCGTCGCTGTGCGCCATCAGTTCGGCGATCGCGTCAGCCGCACCGGACACCACCGTCGAACGCGGGCCGTTGACCGCGGCGACACCCAGGCGGCCGGACCACTTTTCGAGCAGGACGCTGACCTCTTCGACCGCCTGCGGCACCGACACCATGCCGCCGTGACCCCCGAGCGCGACGAGCGCGCGGCTGCGAACCACGACGACACGCGCGGCGTCGGCCAGTGACAGCGCCCCGGCGACATAGGCGGCCGCGATCTCGCCCTGCGAATGCCCGACCACCGCAACCGGTTCGACGCCGATCGACTGCCACAGCCGAGCCAGCGAGGTCATGACGGCGAACAGCACCGGCTGCACCACATCGACGCGGTCCAGTCCGGGCGTTCCCGGTTCGTGCCGCAGCACGTCGTGCAGCGACCAGTCGACCAGCTCGGCGAACACAGCGGCGCACGCATCGATGTGGTCGGCGAATGCCGGTGCGGTGTCCAGCAATTCGGCTGCCATCCGCACCCATTGCGACCCTTGGCCGGGGAACACGAACACACAGGGATGGGCGGACGCTGAGCCGACGGGGTGGATGAGCGCCGGGGAGTGGGCGACGGCGGAGCCGACGGTGACGACGTTCTCGGCGGCGCGGCCCTCGGCGAGCGCGGTCAACCCGGCACGTAATTCGTGGCTCTCCGCGCCGACGACGACAGCCCGGCAGGCTAGGCGCGCTCGGCCGGTCGCCAGCGACCACGCGACGTCCACCGGCTCGTGGTCCAGCACAGTCAGCAACCGGGAAGCCTGCTCCGCCAACCCTTCTGCCGTTTTCGCCGACAGTTCGAGCGGAACCACAACGGGTGGCCGTCGCCGCACCGGTGCCGCCGATCCGGCAGGCGCTTGTTCCAGAATCACATGAGCGTTGGTGCCGCTGATCCCGAACGCCGACACACCCGCGCGCCGAATCGGGGATTCCGACGGCCATGCGGTCGGTTCGGCGACCACCCGCACCGCGCCGGTCGACCAGTCGACCGCGGTGGTCAGCTGGTCGGCATGCAGCGTCGGCGGGACTGTCCCGCGCCGTATTGCCTCGATCATCTTGATCACCCCGGCGACGCCCGCCGCCGCCTGCGCGTGGCCGATGTTCGATTTCACCGACCCGAGCAGCAATGGTCTCGCGGCCGGACGGGCTCGGCCGTAGGTCGCGATCAGGGCGGCCGCCTCGATCGGGTCGCCGACCGTTGTTCCGGTGCCGTGCGCCTCCACGACGTCGATGTCGGCAGGCGTGAGTCCGGCATCGGCGAGCGCCTTGCGGATGACCCGCTCCTGCGCGGGACCGCTCGGCACCGACAGCCCGCTCGAAGCGCCGTCCTGCCCGGTCGCCGATCCGCGCAGCAGCGCGAGCACCGGATGATCGTGCCGGCGAGCCTGCGAAAGCCGTTCCAGGACAAGCACACCCACGCCCTCACCGATGCCGAACCCGTTGGCGGCGGCCGAGAACGGCTTGCACCGGCCGTCTTCGGCGAGCGCGCCGAGTTCGGCCAACCCGATGAAGGAACTCGGTGAGCTCAGCACTGTCGCACCACCGGCCAGCGCGAGCGTGCAATCGCCGGTCCGCAAGGCCTGCGCCGCGAGGTGTATCGCGACGAGCGAGGAGGAACATGCCGTGTCCACGGTGATCGCGGGACCGGACAGCCCGAGCGAGTACGCGACTCGCCCGGAGGCGACGGCGGTCGCGGCTCCGGTGGCGAGGTGCCCGGTCAAGCCCATGCGATCGGAGGCGATCCCGCCGCCGTATTCCAGCGCGCCGACGCCGAAATAGACGCCGGTTTCGGTACCGGCGAGTGACAACGGGTCGATGCCGCCGCGCTCCAAGGCTTCCCACGATGTCTCGAGCAGCAGCCGCTGCTGCGGTTCCATCGCCAGCGCCTCGCGCGGGCTGATGCCGAACAACGCGGCATCGAACGCGTCCGCGTCGTCCAGGAAGTTTCCGCGCTCGGAGCTGACCGAGGCGGGGAGTCTGCTTCGATCCCAGCCCCGGTCGGTCGGGAAGGCCGAAGCGGCATTGCGTCCTTCGGCGGCGAACCGCCAGAGGTCGGCCGAGGAGGCGATACCGCCCGGATACCGGCACCCGATGCCGACGATCGCGATCGGGTCGGCTGAATCGCGGGTCGACTCAGCCATCGACGAACCTCGGGTAGAGCGCCCGGGCCAGCTCGAGGGCGATCTCCATACTGACGGCGTCCATGTTCACCGACGCGTTGGTGACGACCGCGATCGACGCCTCCTCGGCGGGATAGCGATACACCGCGCACGACGAGCCGGGCAGGATGCCGCTGTGGCCGAGGAGGCCGCCCAGACACTGCACGCCGAGGCCGTATCGATGAAAGGCCCGCCGGCGGTCCAGGTGCCTGCGCGTCAATCGCTCACGTTGCAGGTCCGCCGACAACAGCGTGCTGTCGGCGAGCTCGCGCACCCAGATCAGGAGATCGTCGACCGTCGAGGTCATCGCACCGGCTGTCCAGAGGAAATTGGGATTCAGATAACTGAGCTCGTGCAGTGTGCGGCCGTCGGGCATGAGTACGTAGTGCGTCGGATGCGGATCGGGAAGCTTTGCGGCCGAGAGGAATTCGGTGCTGTTCAGGCCCGGGACCGCGGCGACGACATCGTCGTTGATCACGTCGGCGGCCGGCTTGCCGGTCAGCTGCTCGAGCACGAGTCCGAGCAGAATGTAGTTGCTGTCGCTGTAGTCGGCCTTTTCCCCCGGTTCGAAAACCGCCGGCTTGCCGCGGATCAGGTCGACCTTGTGCTCTTGCGGCGAGTCCGCATCGGTGGGGTCGAACAGCGCGCCCTCACATGCCGGGAGCCAGTCCTGCGCTCCGACGAAGTTGGCGACACCGGAGGTCATGTTGAGCAGGTGCTTGATCGTGATGCGCGCACCGTTCGCGATGCCTGGGACGAAGGATTCGAGCGTGTCGTCGAAACTGAGCCGGCCCCGGTCGATCTGCCGCAGGACCGCCGTCGCGGTGAACGTCTTGGTGATACTTCCGATGCGGCAGTGATCGCCGATCCGGAACGGTTCGCCGGTGGTCACGTCAGAGACTCCGAGCGCGAGCTCCCACCGCTGATCGCCCACCTCGACGACCGCGCCGAGGCCCGGCAAGCGTTGCTCGTAGAACTGCGTCTCGAGGAGGAACTCGAGCGTGTCACAGGTCATGTCGTCCAACATCACACGTCCGCTCCGGGTCAGAGGACTCGGAAGTTGCGATCGGCGGGCCGGTTTTCGCGAATCCGCCGGACCAGTTCGGCAACTCGCTGGTTGACGAATCGCTCGAACGCGGCGTCGTCCACCGGAATCGCGACCGGATTGGGCTTGGGCTCGATCAGGTAGCGGCCGTCATCAGCGAGGTCGCGCCAGCGTAGGAGATAGCCACTACGGTCTTGGATCCAGTGCACCCCGCTGCCCGGCTCGACCTTCAGCTCGCCGAACTGAGTCGCCTTCGCGTTGCGCCAGGAGTCGGAACGTTGACGTGGTGAGTGGGCCGCTTCGAGCACCTGCGAGGAGCCGTAGGTGTAATCCATTCCGTCCGGCTGCTCCGAGAGGAGCGGGACGTCGCCTTGTTTACCGCGCCCCACTTTCGGCAACTGGTCGATCACGGCTTTCGCCAGCCCGGTGACGTCGGTCTGGTAGACATCGATATCACCGCCGCGCCCGATGCTCTCGCCGGGCTGCTGGACCAGGACCACCGCATAGCCTTCGCGCCGCAATCCGACGACCCGCGTCACCGCCGACATGTCCGTCTCGTCGTCGGGCGCCTCGCCCGCGGCCCAGATGACGATGTCCGGATTGACGGCGGCTTCCCACAGCTGCTGCGCCTCGACCTTCATATGCGCCAAAAGCCGTTCCGCCGTCGCTCTTTTGGCGCGGTAGTAGTCCTCCTCGTACTCGTGCGTCGGCCAGTGTGTCAGCGGCCACGGCAGCCTGTCACTCGACATCAACTCCCACAGCACTACCAGTTCGAGCGACGTCAGCCGCCCCAGATGCACGCTCATCAATCAGCGACCGGCTTCGAGGCGATAGGCGCGTCGCCGAGCGCCTCTTCGAGGTGCTCGGTGGATTCCAGGTAGGCGGGACGCTTGCGATTTTGGTTCTGTCCGCCCTGCGCACCGGCGCCGGCCGGGCCCATGCCGCCCGGTGTGCCGGGCTGGCCCGCCACGGCTCCCAGACCACGACCGGCCATCGCGGCGGTCGCCGCCGTGCCACTGACCGAGGCGCGCGGGAACAGCTTCGAGCCGTCTTTCGCGAGCGAGGGGCCCGCGCTCAACGCACCGGTCTTGGCGGGCCCGGGGCCCGGCCCCGCCGCCTTCGGCATGCCCTTGCTCAGCTCCTTGCCCAGGCCGGCCAGGGATGCGGGCAGCCCGGCCGCGTTCGCCGCCTGCAGGCCCTGCTGTGCCGCCTGTTGCGCGGCTTGCAGACCCTGCTGTGCGGCCTGCTGCGCCGCTTCGAGGCCTTTCTGCAAGCCCTGTTGGGCCGCCTGTTGCGCTTGTTGCGCCTGCTGCTGGGCAGTGCGCAGCGCCGCCTGCCGCTCGGCATTGGCGGTCTGCTTGGCGATCTCGGCCGCGCGTTGTTTGGCGTCCGCTTCGGCCTTCTTCTGCGCGTCCTCCATCGCTTTGCGCTGGTCGGCCAGCGTATTCTGCTGCTGTTTGAGCGCGGCCAATTGGGGGCTGGTGGCCGGGCCGGGTCCGGGCCCGCCGATCTTCGGTGACGGTCCACCGGAAGGGCCACCCGGGTTCGTCTTTCCCGTGGGGTCCGGGAGGCCCTGCGTCACCGGTTTCGGGAGCGGGAATATCGGCATGGCCGCGTCCGCGGACTTTCCGCCCGGCAGGAAGACCTGGTTCATGACCTCGTTGGCGCGTTGTTCGAGCAAGCTCTTCAACTGCGCGCGCGTCTGGTCGGTCTCGTAGTCGCCGGAGGTCTCCACGATCGACTTCCCGTCGATCAGCTTGCCCTGCTCGTCAGGAATGTTCTTGCGCGTGGTGTCGAGGAAATCGGCCGCGAAATCCAGGCTGCTCGCGACCGCGTTGAGGACCGAGGTGAGACTCGTCAGTTGTTCGGCGTAGCGCTGTACCGCCGGCGCCGCGGCGGAGCGACCGGCGTCCGAATCCCAGGAATCGATGATCTTCGAATTCACTTGGTTGGAGAATTGGGCGGCGAGCGACTTCAGCGCGTTGCCGTGCGTACGCCAGTCCTTCGCCATGTCGCGCACCGATTCGGGATTGATCGAATTGCGGTATTGCACAAGGGTTTCCAAGGACTTACCGTAGGTGTTCCAAGGAATCTGGCCTTGTTCGGTCGTGACTGTGCCGTCGCCGAGGACCGTGCTCTTGTCGACGCTCGCGTCCTTCGGCTTGAATTCATCCAGGTCGTATTTCTTCGGATCCTGCTGGACTGAGTCACTTGACATTGATCGCCTCCACGGGCCGGGGCGGCCGGAACCTACTTCCGGTACCCCTTCGTCGTCGTGTCGTACTTGGCAAGCTCGTCGGCGGAAGCCTTCTCGTGCTCCAGGTAGGCACGGCCGGCCGCGATGAAGGTGTCCATCATGTCGTTGACCACCTCGACGTGCTTCTTCAGCGCGTACTCCAGTGAGGAGTCGCCGTTGGTCGCACGGTCGCTATAGCGTTGCGCGAGCGCGGTCGCGTCCGGGAGGTCGCCGAAGCCCTTGACATTGCCGAGCGTTTTGGCGTTGTTGATCGCGCTGTTGAGTTGGGTGACCATGTCGCTGCACAGCTTTGCGCAATCCTGAGCGGCGTTCGGCTCCAGCCGGATGTGCTTTCCCTCGGCGGCCTTGGTGAGGCGGTCGAATTCACTGTCTGCCATCGGTCGATCCTTACGACGGGATAGTCGAAAACATGGCGTCGGCCCAACGCTGCGGGTCGCTGCCGGAATGCTGAGTCGGCACTCGATCGGTGCGGGTGAGCGTTGCTCCGGTGGTCATCCCCCAGCCGACCTCGCACGTGCGGGTGCGGTGGTAGGGCTGCACCAGCACGATCGCGCTCACGCCGTTCATCGTATCGGATTGTGCGTTTCACGCAGCGGCAAGTAGGTGGCCAGGGCCACGGCAACGACTTGCATACATGGCTATGTATGCATAGATTCGGCGGCGTATCCGAACCTCTTGTCTGCCAGGGAGATAGACATGACCTCTGTTCTCGACCGCGCGGCGGCCTTCGATCGCGACCACGAAACGGTGAGTTTGCGCGCCGGTGGTCATGAATGGACTTACTACCGTGGCGGCGAGGGCACACCAGTTCTGCTGCTGCCGGGTGGGGCGGGCATTGCCATCAGCTGGCTCGACCTGACCCCTGCTCTGCGGCCGGGCTACCGCACGCTCACCGTCGACTATCCGCCCGGCCCAACGACTCTCGAAGAACTGGCCGACGGAGTGCTCGGCATCCTCGATGCCGAGCACATCGACAGCATTCACGTCATCGGACAATCCGCCGGTGGGATGCTCGCCGAGGTGCTGTCGCAGCGTGCCCCTGCGCGTGTGCGATCGCTGGTACTCACCAGCACCGGTCTCTATGGTCCCGAAGATCTTGCCCGGCTGCGGACGTCCCTTGCTCGCACCCGCGACACCCCTTGGGATGACACTCTGGCCGCGATCGGTCACTCGCTGCGCAAGACTTGGAAAGACGCCGCCGAAGCCGACTTCTGGGTCGAACGCGTCGGGCACGCGACCCGCACGGCGGGGCAGCAGGGGGCGGTCACTTCCTATCGGCGGCTGCTCGACGCCGCGCAACGGTTGACCGACCTGCACCCCGAAACTCCTTGGCACGGGCCCGCGCTCATCATTCGAGCCGCCGATGATCCCTTGATCACCGCGGCGCATACCCAGCGGCTGCAAGATTTGCACCCGGATGCCGAGCTACTCGTGTTTCCCGACGGCGGGCACTCCTTGCTGCTGAGCCGCCCTGCCGACTACGTCGACGCAGTCACCGATTTCTGGAAACGCCACTGCGAGTGACGAACGCGGTCGATATGAGCGGCATCGCAATTCGAAGAGTCCCTCGGGTGCACCGGAGGGTTCGGCGGCGGATCGGCGAACCCTCCGACATCCCGGGTTGTTACCGCGGGGGATTGGTGCTGAACGCGGCCGTGACCGCACCTGTCGAAGCGCCGTCGACCGCGCCGGCCAGTGCGCCTTCCGCGCCGACCAGTGCGCTACCGAGTGCGCAGCCGGCGGCGGCCGCACCGACCGGGGCCGGCGACGGCACCGCGGCCGGTTCGTCCAGCACGATGAAGGGTGCGAGGACGGCCGCCGTCAGGCCGCCGGTGATCGCCGCGACGCCGTTGCCGATCTCGCAGTCGACCGTGGTGCCGGGGATGCTGCCGGCGATCGCGCCGATCGCCGCGCCTTCGGGGATCCGGTGCGGCGGCGGGGGCGGCATGGACGGGTTGGCAGCCCTGGGGGCGTTGAGGTTCGGCCGCAGGGTCACGGTCCTGCCGGCGACCGCGGCCTCGATCGGATACGACACGTCGTCGAGCTCGAAGGTCCGGCTGAGGTTGCGCAGCACCGTGCCCTCGCTGTCCATGATCAGGATGCTGTCCGCGTTGATGGCGACGCTGCCGTTCTCGACGGTGATGGCGCCTTGATCGCCGTCCAAGCTGGCCTCGATTTCGACCCGGTCGTCCTCGGCGTTAGCGGGAATAATCGAAAAACCGACAGTGGAGAGGAAAGCGGTCGCCACTACGGCTGTTGCCTGTTTGAGCTTCATCGCGTTCTCCCTTTATTGGCGAACCGGACAGACCGGGCTTAACCCGGGACGGCGTGGTCACGCCGAAAACTGGCGACCGATGAACGACGGAGACTGAACTGATGCCGACTGTTTACTGGTGATTAGTTATTTGGCTGGTTCGGGGTGCGTTGTAGGGGTGTGGACGATGTCGTAGTAGCGGGCCTTGTCGGCGGGGTCGAGGTATATGCGGTAGGTGAATTCCTGGTCGTTCAGGGTGACGATGTCGACCACGCGGCGCGATTGTTCTCGGCCCGCATCATCTTTCGCGATGATGGTGCGGGTTTTGCCGTCGGGGGACACCGACCAGTCGCCGTGCATCTTGGGGGCGTCGTCGAGCCCGAACATGGTGAACGTGCCGTCCGGATCGAAATAGGCGAAGCCGACATAGTTTTCGACGTTGTCGTCGGTCAGTGGCACCTCCGACCCGTGGGAATCCCGCGCGGAGGTGGTTTCCCACGGCGTGGCCGCGAGGGCGGCCGCGGGGGAACCCGGGGTGACTGTCGGTGCCGCCGGGTGCGAGGTCGCGGTGGCCAGCTCGGTGGGCGTCGTCGAGTCGGATGTCGTGTCCGCACTGTCGTCGCTGCCGCACGCCCCGAGCAGGCCGACCGCGGCGATGGCGGCGGTCACGATCGTGAACCTTTTCCAATCGGTCATTCAACCGATGCTAGCTATTGGACAGCGAACTGGATTCCGGATCAGTTGCTATGCGGTCGCGATTTGGCCGGATGCGGCCGCGCGCGAAAGCACCGCGACCATAAAGTCTGATTCGTCCGAAAAGGGACGCAGGTCCCAGGTCGAAAATCGCGAATCGACCGTGAGTCCGGCGGTTTCGGCGTCGGCCAGGAATTCGGCGAACTCGTAACCGCGGTCCGCGCCGAAACCCACCACCGCTCGGCCGGCGGGGGCGAGATGGCGGGCGAAACCGGTCAGCGTCGCGACCCGGGTGGGCGGCGCCAGGAATGTCATCACGTTGCCCGCGCACACGATCGCGTCGAAGTCGGCGGCGATGCCGCGACCGGGAAGATCCACTTCGGCGAGATCGCCGACCAGCCAGCTGGGTCCGGGATAGTCCTGTTCCGCCGCGGCGATCAGCACCGGGTCGACGTCGACGCCGACCACCACGTGCCCGGCGCGGTGCAGATAGCCACCCACGCGTCCCGGGCCGCATCCGGCGTCCAGAACCCGGCTGCCGCGCTCCAGCATCGCGTCGATCAACCGCGCCTCGCCGAAGATGTCCGCGCCCTCGGCGGCCAATGTGCGGAACCGCTCCACGTACCACGTCGAATGCGCGGGGTTGGCGGCGGTGAGGTCCTCCCACTGACTACGGGTGCGTCCGCTCATCGTCTGTTCCTCCTGGCTCGGGCCCACGTCCGGTTCACTGTGCCAGTACCTGCCGCGCGCCGCATCGGCGGTCGTCGGCGTGCAGCGGCTGCCGTCGGGTGATCAGGAGTCGGTTTCGCTCACCGTGTGCCGCGCTCGGTCAGGCGCACTACGCTGCGGAACCCAGGCCGAGAGCTCGCTCCCGCAGGCTGGTCAGCATGCGCATCAGGATTCGCGACACCTGCATTTGGGAGACGCCCAGGCGGTCGGCGATCTGGGCTTGGGTCAGCGATTCCCGGTAGCGCCAGATGAGGAGTTGTCGTTGCGCCGGGGTGAGTTCGGCGATCAGCGGGCCTACGGTCATCGCCTCCTCCAGGAGGCCGTAACAGCGCTCGTCGTCGCCGAGCCGTTCGGCCAGGGGCAGCTGTGCACCGGAGTCGTCGGCGGCGGTCTGGTCGAGGGAATCCGCGACATAGCAGTTGGCGGCCAGTGTCGCCTGGGTGATCTCGGTGATATCCGTGGCGAGTTCGGTCGCGAGTTCGCTGGTGGTGGGCATGCGGCCGTGTCGTTGGGCGAAGGCTTCGGTGGCCGGGCCGAGCATGGCCCGGGTTTCCTTGGCTCGGCGTCCCACGCGCAGCGCCCAGGTGTGATCGCGGAAGTACCGGCGCACCTCGCCCATGATGGTCGGGATGGCATAGCCCAGGAATGACGAGCCCAACGTTGGATCGAAGCGGTCGATGGCTTGCAGTAAGCCGACGCGCGCGACCTGGACCAAGTCTTCGGAATCGGCGCCCCGTCCGGCGTAGCGCTGTGCGATGTGATCGGCCAGCGGCAGTGCCTGGCACGCGATGCGGGCGCGCAGCGCGCGGTGGCGCGGGTCGGTGGGGTCGAGCGCGGCGAGTTCGGCCAAGGCGGGCTCGAGGTGCTCGTAGTCGTCACATTCGACGGCGACCGGAGGGTTAGCGGCGTCGGATGGTCGATGTAGAGCGGTCGAGACCGTCATATGAACTCCTATCCTCCGAGTTTCGCTGCACGGCAGCGGATTTCGTTCGACCGGAGCCACGGTGGAAGTGCCGGTTCTGCTCGCTGCCCGCAATCCAGGCTAAGCGCGGTGGCGGGATTTTCGACAACAAATCGGTCACGATAGCTATCGTGCAGCAAATCACATTTGAGCAGCTAATGTGGGTGGGCGCTGACGGTCTGAACGGGGACCGGAAGCGTGGCGTGTGCCAGGACCGGCCGGAGCCGAGCGTCCGCACGGATAAGCGGCACAACTACGGCTATGCGACGCGGCTGATATGGCCTTCGATGCAGAGCGAAACGCGGACGGCCGGGGCGTTGTGCGTGCACTGACCCCAAGACTGTGGTTTTGAGCTCTCGTCGGCAGGCGCGGTACGGTTCGCCCGTACCAAATTTGGGGGGATTCCGCTGACTCTGATCATTACGCGCGATGTGGTGGAGCCCGAAGGGGTCGCGGGTGTGCCCGTGGCGCAGCGGGCCGGTCGTCTGGCTTTCGCCGGCGGAATCGTGGTCACAGCAGTGCTTTTCGCCGTGGGAGGTTGGAACCGGCGCTGGATCGCCGACGACGGTCTGACCGTGCTGCGTACGGTGCGGAATCTGCTGGCAGGCAATGGGCCGGTCTTCAACGTGGGCGAGCGGGTGGAAGTCAATACGAGTGCCGCGTGGACCTATCTCATCTGGTTCTTCGGCTGGCTGACGCACGCGCGGCTCGAATACGTGGTGCTGGGGATCGCGCTGGCGCTATCGGTGTCGGCCATCGTCTTCGCGATGCTGGGTGCGGCCCGGTTGTGGGGTGTCGGGGGCCGATTGCTGTGTCCGGTCGGCGCTTTGGTCTATATCGCGCTGCCACCGGCGCGCGACTACGCCACCTCGGGGCTGGAGTCGAGCCTGGTCATCTGCTGGCTGGCTGTGCTGTGGTGGTGGTTGATTCGCTGGAGCCGGACCGAGAGGGTCGGCCTGGCAGGGTTTTTCGGCGTCGCGTTCTGGGCTGGGCTGGCTCCGCTGATCCGACCGGAGTTGACGTTGGTCGGTGCGTCGGCGCTGCTGATTCTCCTGTGTGCCCCGTTGCCCGGAAACAGGCTGCGCCCCTGGCTGGTTCGTGGGATCGCGGTACTGGTGTCCGGCCTGTTACCGGTGGCCTATCAGATTTGGCGTATGGGCTATTACGGGCTGCCGTACCCGAATACGGCGGTTGCCAAAGACGCGAGCGCGGCGAAGTGGCGGCAGGGGTTCGGCTACCTGTGGAATTTCGTTGAGCCGTATCGGCTTTGGATGCCGCTGCTGGCGCTGGGTGTGGCGGCAGTGCTGACGGTGTGGTCCCGGCGGAACGACGGCTCCGCCCGGATTTCCGGAGGCGCGAAACCGGCGCTGCGAGAGCGCGTGCGCCGGTTCCGCCTGAGATCGCGGTCCCCGGCCGCGGTCGTCGTCCTCATGCTCGGCAGCGGTGCCATGCTGATCGGGTACGAGATCCGCGTCGGTGGTGATTTCATGCACGGCCGCATGCTGCTGCCGCAGCTGTTCTGCTTGCTGTTGCCCGTCATGGTGTTGCCACTGAGTGCACCGGGTACGCGCCGTCTGGTGCTCAGGGCGTTGGTCGCCGGAACCGTGGGCTGGGCGCTGCTCGCGGCCGATGCCACCGCCATCACGTCCGGCAGCAGGATCAGTGCCGCCGGCATCGCGGACGAGCGGCTCTACTACATCCAGACCACCGGTCGTGCGCATCCGATTCGGGCCGAGGACTATCTGGGCTATCCGCGGCTTCGCCCCATGCTCCGTGCGGTGGCCGACAGTCCGAACGGCGGTCTGCTCATCAATTCGCCGTCCTTCACCGCTTGGCACCTCGTCCCGCCGCCGCAGCCCGCCGGGCACACGGTGTTCTATGTCAACCTCGGCATGATCAGCATGAATACGCCGTTGGATGTCCGGGTCCTCGATCCGATGGGTCTGGCGTATCCCCTTGCCGCCCATACCTTCCGGTTCCCGGAGGCCCGCATCGGACACGACAAGAACCTCGACGCGGATTGGGCGCTGGTGGACGCGGGCATGGTGGACCGGCATCCCCGGATGCCCTGGTTCCTCGGCGAGGACTGGGTAACCCGGATCCGAACCGCCATCCGCTGTCCCGAAACCCAGGAACTACTGGCCTCCGCCCGCGCACCGCTCACCGCCGAACGCTTCCGGCGCAATGTCTTCCGGTCGTGGGACTACGCCCGGTATCGCATCGACCGGGTGCCGGAATTGGAGCTCGAGCGCTGCCGGCTCGGCTAACCAGAGGCCCGGCACCACCTGTGGGGGTCGACCCGGTCGGCAGTGCCGGTCCGCGGCGCGGGTCACTGTAGGGTCGGTACCCGGCGTAGGGAACACCGGTGCGAATCCGGGGCTGTCCCGCAACTGTCACCGGGGAGCAATCCGCCGATTCATGGTCACGACCTGCCCAGGTTGGAAGGCCGGCGGAGGTGTGTCGATCCGGGAGCCAGGATACCTGCGCCCGAGGTATCGGGATCACACCCACGAGGATGGCGATGAACAACTACACAACGGATCGGCCCGGACTCGGCCGCCGGAAGTTCCTGCTGGGCAGTGCGGGAGCCGTCGGTGCTGTCGTGCTGGGCACGATGACGACGAGCTGCGGTTCCGAAACCGGTTCGGCCGGTGCGCCGCTGGGACCACCGCGTCCGGGTGGACGCCTGCGTTCGGTGATCGCCGGACGGTCGGCGAGCGCGGATGTCCTGGACCCGCACCAGGCCGGGAGTTCGGCGGGCGGTGCGGTGTCCAAGAACGTCTGGGACAAGCTGGTCGCCTACAACAACGACCTGACCTTGCGCTACCGCCTGGCGCAGTCGCTGGAACCCAATGCCGACGGCAGTCTATGGCGCATCAATCTGCGCCCGGGTGTGGTGTTCAGTGACGGCAGCCCGCTCACCGCACGGGATGTGCTGTGGAGCTTCGAGCGGATGCTCGATCCGGCCAAGAACTCCTCCGGCGATCTCTCCGTCGTCGACATGTCCCGCACGCGCGCAGACGGTGAACTGGGCGTCGTGGTGGCGATGAAATCGCCGCTGGCGGACTTCGGTTCGGTGCTGGCGGGGTGGTACTGCTACATCGTCAAGGAGGGGACCGGGGTCATCGACGGGTCGGCGCTGCCTGTCGGCACCGGTCCCTTCGCGCTGGCCCGCTGGTCGCCGGGCGACCGAACGCTGTTGCGGCGCAACGAGCGATACTGGGACGGACCGGTGTTGCTCGACGAGGTCGAGATCATCCAGATCGCCGAGACCGAAGCGCGGATGAACGCCTTCCTGTCCGGGGAAGCGGATGTGGCGCACGAGATTTCGTACCTGCAGGCGCGGACGTTGTCGAGTGATCCGGACACCACGGTGGTGGTACCGCCGGCCGGTCTGATGGGCGCGTTCCAGATGCGGGTGGACACAGCGCCTTTCGACGATCCGCGGGTGCGTCAGGCGATGCGGCTGGCGGTGGACCGCCAGGCCATGGTGGATTCGGTGTACTACGGCTACGCCGAGCTCGGCAACGACGTCTACGGCAAGGGCGCGCCGTTCTATCACGACAGCCTGCCGCAGCGGTCCTACGATCCGCGCCGCGCCCGCGAATTGCTGCGGGAGGCGGGGCGGGAGAACCTGACGGTGACGCTGCCCACCGCCGACGGTATGCCGGGCATGCTCGAGGCGGCGACGCTGTTCGCGGAGCACGCCAAGCCCGCGGGGATCACGATCGAGCTGGAATCGGTGCCCGCCGACACCTATTTCTCCCAGGTCAGCGGCAAGGCGCCGCTGACCCATATCGGCTGGTGGAATTACAGCCTCGACTACTTCTACGGCCAGACCATGACCAGCGCCTCGCCCAGCAACGGCACCGGCTGGCGGCGGCCGGGTTGGGACGCCACCTTCGCCCAGGCTCGCGCCGCCATGGATCCGCGCCGCCGCGCCGAGCTATATCGGCAACTCCAGGAAGAACTTTGGCAGGAGGGCGGATACATCCTGCACAGCTTCGCCAAACGACCGGATGCGGCGAAGAATCGCGTGGGCGGGGTACGCAACGGCGTGCCCGGCACCGACGACTGGGCGAACTACGCGACCACCTGGCTGGCCGAGCAGTGACCCGCCGGTCGTGATCATCTACGTCATACGGCGCGCCGGGGCCGGGGCCGGCGTGCTGTTCGCCGTCGCGCTGATTGTCTTCCTGCTGTTCGAGACGTTGGATTCGGACGCGGCGACCGTGCTGCTGTCGCGGTCCGGTGCGGGTGACCCCACGCCGGAGCAGCTGGCCGCGCTGCGCGCTCAGCTCGGGCTGGACCGGCCCGCACCGGTGCGGTTCGCGGACTGGCTGATCGGCTTCGCGCACGGCGATTTCGGGAATTCGCTGATCTCGGGCCGCCCGGTCAGCGAGGTGTTGCTCGGGCGCGCCGCGAATAGCGCTGTGCTCGCCGTGAGCACGGCCGCGTTGCTCATTCCGGCGGCGCTCGCGCTGGGACTGGTGGCCGGCGCTCGGACGGGGTCACGCACGGACCGGCTGATCAGCGTGGGTGCGCTCGCGGCGGAATCGGTGCCGCCCTTCGTCATCGGTGTCCTGCTGGTGGCGACGGTCTCGCTGTCGCTGGGTCTGCTGCCCGCCGTCTCCTTGCTGCCGACGGGTGCGAGCGTGTGGAGTCGCCCGGAAATCCTGGTCCTGCCGGTGACCTGTCTGCTGATCGGGTTGCTGCCGCACCCGGTCCGGATGGTGCGGGCGCAGACGGCCGAGGTGCTGGCGAGTCCGTACATAAAAACGCTGCGGCTCAACGGGATCGGTGGTCTGCGCCTGATGCTGCGGCATGTCGCGCCCAATGCCGTGTCGGCGTCCATCCATCCGCTGGCGGGATCGGTCGTCGGGTTGATCGGCGGCGTGGCCGTGGTGGAGACGCTGTTCTCCTATCCGGGTCTGTCCCAGGAATTGCTGCGCGCCATCGAAGCTCGTGATTTTCCCTTCGTCCAATCGGCCGCGATCCTGCTGGCGGCGGTGGGGATCGGGGTCTACCTGCTCGCGGACCTGCTCACCCTGCTGGTGAGTCCGCGCGCCCGGCAGGTCGCGGTGGGGGACCGGCGGTGAAGGGCCGCAGCGGGATTCGTTCGGGATGGCTGCTGGTCACGCTGGCGGTGCTGTTGCTCATCATCATCGGGCCGGTCCTCGCGTCCTATGCGCCGACCGCCGTGACGGGACCGCCGTTCCAGCCGCCGTCGGCGCAGCACCCGCTGGGCACCGATGTGGTCGGACGGGATGTGGCCGCGCGCGTGCTGCACGGTGGTTTGCCGCTGCTGTCGATCGCCGGACCGGCGCTGATCGTCGCTTATGTGCTCGGTTCGATGCTCGGCCTGGTCGCCGGACTGCGCCGGGACTGGGACCACTGGATCATGCGGCCGGTCGACGCGATCACCGTCGTCCCGTGGTTTCTGTTGCTCGCGGTGATCGCCACCGCCATGGGTGCGGGGCCGGCCGCGATCATCGTGACCGTGGCACTGGCCTCGGTGCCGTGGATCATCCGCATCGTCCGCACCTGCGTGCTCGAACTCGCCTCGACCGGCTATGTCGAATCCGCCCGTGCCAGAGGCGAACCGCTGTGGCGGCTGGCGCTGGTCGAGGTGCTGCCGAACCTGCGGGCCGTGCTGCTCGCCGACGCGGGCGTGCGGATGTCGGCGACCGTTTCGCTGGTCGCGATGAGCGGATTCCTCGGGTTGGGGTTGCGTCCGCCCGCGCCCGATTGGTCTTTGATGATCACCGAGAACCGGCCCGGGTTCGCTGTGCAACCGTGGGCGGTGCTGGCTCCGGCGCTGTTGATCATGGTGCTGGTGGTCTCGGTGAACATGGTCACCGATCGGGCATCCGGCACCGGTCAGCGGAGCGCGGCACCTCGGCCGATGGAGGTTTCCGCACCCGGATCGGGGCTCGCGGTCGACGGTCTCACGGTTCGCGACGCGATCGGAACCGTTGTGCTGGAAGGTATTTCGCTGCGTCTGCCGCAGGGCGGCGGCATGGCCGTGGTCGGTCCGTCCGGTGCCGGGAAGACGACCCTCGCGCTGGCGGTGCTCGGGGCGCTGCCGCCCGGACTGACCGCGACGGGCTCGGTCAGCCTCGGCGGATCGGCCGACCGCCGCGCGGTCGGCTACGTCCCGCAGGATCCGGCGACCGGGCTCAACCCCGCGCTGCGCATCGGCACCGTGCTGCGCGAAATCGCCAGGCGCTACGGCACATTCGGCGACGGTGATTGCGTGGCGGCGGCCTTGCGCCGGGTCGACCTGCCCGATGACCGCCGGTTCCAGCGCCGATTCCCGCACGAACTCTCCGGCGGCCAGCAGCAACGGGTGCTGCTGGCCATGGCGCTGCTCGGCGATCCGGCGCTGCTGGTTCTCGACGAACCGACCACCGGACTGGATGCGCGTACCCGGGACCGGCTGATCGAGACACTGCGCCGGATCCGGCGCGAGAGCGCCACCACGCTGCTCGTGATCACCCACGACTCGGCGGCGGTGCGATCGCTGGTCGATGACGTGCTGACCTTGGCGGCGGGCCGGGTGGTATCGGCTCCGCGTGGAAGTTCCAGTGCCACAACGGTTGTCCGCGTGCCGCGCGCCGAGATCGCGACCCCGCCGATCTTGCGGGTAGCGGGTCTCACGGTGGCGCACGGGCGCGGCCGCAAGGCGCACCCGGTCGTAGCCGAGCTGTCGTTCACGCTGCGGGCGGGCGAATGCCTCGCCGTCACCGGCAGATCCGGCGCGGGCAAGACGACGGTGGCACGGGCCCTGTCCGGTCTGCACGTGCCACTGCGCGGCTCGATCGAATTGGACGGCGTGCCACTGCATCCACGTGTGGACCGGCGTTCGGAGCAGCAGCGCCGCGCCATCCAGCTGGTCTTCCAAAATCCCGCGACCTCGCTCAACCCGGGCTATCGCATCGGCGGCCAGATCGCCCGGCCATTGCGCCTGCTACGGGGCATGGACGGTAGCGCCGCCCGCGCGCGAAGCGGTGTATTACTCGACGAGGTGGGGCTGGACGCCGTCCTGGCCCTGCGCCGTCCCGGGCGGTTGTCCGGCGGCCAGCAACAACGTGCCGCCATCGCCCGCGCCCTCGCCGCCGAACCGCGCATTCTGATCTGCGACGAGATCACCTCGGCGCTCGACCCGGTCAGCCGGCACCGAGTGCTCGACCTGCTCGACGAACTGCGCCGAACCGGACTGGCACTCATCGTGATCAGTCATCAGGAGACGGTGATCGACCGTCTGGCGGACCGGGTGCTCAGTCTCCCCGACGGGCGAACCACCCCGATCCAGGGCTCGACCGCCGGTTTGCCGGGCGGTGTGCGAGGTAGTCGGCCGGTATGACTACGACTGCTCCCCTTCCCGAGGAACGCACCGGCGCACCGCTGCGGGCGGTGGTGACCGGATCCGATTCCGGTATCGGCGCGGCGATCGCCGTCGCGCTGGCCGGTGGCGGCGTCGATGTCGGCGTCACCTTCCATACCGATGCCGAGGGCGCGGAAAATACCGCGCGACAGGTCCGCGAACGCGGGGCCACGGCCGCGGTGCGCCGGCTGGACCTGAACGACCTGCCGACCGCGGCCGCGGTGATCGACGAACTGGCCGAGGAACTCGGTGGCCTGGATGTGCTGGTGAACTGCGCGGGGACCGGAACCGCGCAGAAGGCGATGGACATGGATTTCGACACCTGGCGGCAGGTGCTGTCGGTCGATCTGGACGGCGCTTTCCTGTGCGCGCAGCGGGCCGCGAAGCACATGATCGAGGGCGGGCGCGGTGGCCGGATCATCAATATCACCAGCGTGCACGAGCATGCGCCGAGAGTCGGGGCGGCGCCCTACTGCGCGGCGAAAGCCGGCCTCGGTGCGCTGACGAAGGTGCTGGCGCTGGAGCTTGCCGAGTACGACATCACCGTGAATTCGGTTGCGCCAGGCGAGATCTCGACACCGATGACCGGTCAGCACGAGGTGGATCCGCGCGAGCAGGCGCGACCGGGTGTGCCGCTGGGCCGACCCGGCCACGCGAAAGAGGTGGCGTCGGTGGTGGCCTTTC
This sequence comes from Nocardia goodfellowii, assembly GCF_017875645.1. Lineage (NCBI taxonomy): Bacteria > Bacillati > Actinomycetota > Actinomycetes > Mycobacteriales > Nocardiaceae > Nocardia > Nocardia goodfellowii. Next base: position 2,927,815 of record NZ_JAGGMR010000001.1, read on the forward strand.
TGGCGACACCCGCGGCCGGCTATGTGACCGGGGCGTCGTTCGTGGTCGACGGCGGCATGTTGCTGATGGGACCGCAGGCCAGCAGCGCGCTCACCGATGAGAAGTGGCGCGCGGGGTAAAGCGTTCGAGCAGTGCGCGTAGCTCGTCGGCGCTGACGTTGGCGCCGAACGCCGCGGTGCCGGGCTGCAGCCGCACCCCCTCGGCGAGCGGGCCCGCGCTCACGGCGTCGAAGCCGAGCTTTTCGACGAAGCCGGTGACGGTGGCGACAGCCTCGGCATCGTCGCCCGCGACGGCGATCGCCTTGCGTCCCGGGGCTTGCGGCGGACGCCCCTCCTCGTCCAGATCGTGATAGCCCATGTGGTTGAACGCTTTGACCACCCGCGCTCCGGGCAGGAAGGCCTGCACGATCTCGCTGGAGGAGGTGCGTGGATCGGTGAGGTCGTCGCGGACTCCGTCCACCTCCCACCAGTAGTTCATCGCGTCGATCACCAGTTTCCCGCTCAGCTCCGCGGCCGGAATGCTGCGGTATTTGCCGAGCGGCAGGGCCAGGATGACGAGGTCGGCGGCGGTCGCGGCCTCGGCGGCGGTGACGGCCACCGCGCCGGGCGTGAGAACTTCGGTGGTGAGAGCGATCTTGGCGGGGTCGCCCGACCCGGCGAGTAGGACGCGATAGCCCGCGGCCACCGCGAGCCGGGCGAGTACGGTACCGACTTTCCCCGCACCCAGAATGCCGACGGTGCGCACGTCCATGGTGGTCATATGCGCCTCAACGGGTAACGGGCGCGGGGCATTCCCGTGGCCGAGCGCGTCGGCTACAGGTTGGCCACCTTGGCCTGGCCGGTGATCACATTGTCGGCATTGTCGACCAACGCGATCCGTACCTGTACGGTCTGCCCGCGCGAGAGCGGCGCCCCGTCCAGCACGACCACGGTGTTGTGCGGATTGCCATCACAGGTGAGACCGCCTTGGACGCCCACGGCCGAGGGCGCTTCGGCGTCCGGCGCGCCCACCATCGCCTTGATGGCGGTCGCGCCGGCCGTGGCGTCACAGCTGTAGTCGACCGCGATATTGGCCGGGCCGAGGGCCGTGGCGTCGATGCTGTTGGCGGCGAGAGCGGGGGCGGCGGTCGCGACGACGGCCGCCCCGGCCATCCCGAACAGGGCGATGCCCAGGGCCGGGCGGTGGAAGTTCTGGAATGTTGCCATGGATCTTGGTCCTTCCTGGTTCAGCGGAAGTAGATCGGCACCATCCATCCTGCCACTTCTTATTTGAACCGCTGCGCGAGGAGGTCCAGGGTGGCCATGGCATTGCGGTAGTCGGGGCGCTGACTGGTGGCGGGCAGGTCGTAGACCTGGCCGGAGCGGAAGGCCGGGAGCGTGGCGAGCATCGCGTCGTCCTTCAGCTGCGCGAGGTCGCGGCCGCCCTCGAGCCGCACGACGAACAGGGCGGGGGCGTCGACCACGACGGTCAGCAGTTCCGGGCTGAACGACACCCAGTCCGCGGCCGTGGCGCGGGTCGGGTTGCCCGCCTTGGCTTCCACCTTGTTGTCGACGGTGAAGCCGACCTCGGTCAGCAGCGCGGCCAGCGGGGTGCCGGGAGCGATGACCGACGGCTTGTTGTCCTTGCGTGACTGGAAGACCGAGACCGTGCCCGCCGGCACCTTGATGGCGGCTTTGACCTCGGCGACCTTGGCGGTATAGGCGTTGATCATGGTGTCGACCTTGTCGGCCTTGTTCACGATGTTCGCGACGGCCCGTAACTGGTCCTGCCAGTTGGTGAGGTTGGACGGCACCAGGACGGTCGGCGCGATCGCGCTCAACTTGTCGTAGGCGTCGATGGACTGCTGGCCGGGGAAGCCCTGGCCGCCGCCGATGATCAGGTCCGGCTGCTGGGCCGCGATGAACTCCAGATTGATGTTGTCCCCGGACGGCAGCACCGTGGTGCCCTGCTGCTTGGCGTCCGCGGCCCAGGCGGCGGGGAACTCGCCGGGCGCCAACGGAACGCCGAGAATGCGCGGGTCGGCGGCTTTCACCTTCGCGCCGAGGTCGAAGAGGTATCCGGCGAGCGAGCCGTTGACCACGGCGATGCGCTGCGGTTCGGCGGGCACCGCGATAGCGCCGCGGTCGGTCTGTACCTCGCGGGTGCCGGAGGTCTCGGCGGCGTCCGTACCGGAATTGCCGCATCCCGCGACGACCGCGACCAGTGCGAGGACGAACAGGGCGAGCGCAGCGCGCATGCGGGCTGCTGTTTGGTTTAGGCTAACTCTCACGAGCGAAGGCTAGCCTAACTTTATTTCGGCGCGAAACCCCCGGTTCTGCGGAACGAAGGGGCCGGAAGCGTCGCGGGTCTGCCGCAACGAGCGACGTGCAGGAGACTCGCGGGTTCGCCGATTCCGAGCAGGTCGGCCAGGGTGGCACGGGTCGCGGAGCAGTCGAGGAGTTGGCTCAGCGGGTGCGTCGTATGACCGTGGCGGGAGAGCTCGAGCCAGATCCGCAGCAGGGCCCGGCCCGCTCCGATCGGATCGAGCGGGTCGGCCACGAGAACGAAAAGATCACCGTCGCAGTCGAATCGACCTTGTGCGGCCAGCAGCCGTGGCAGGCCGAGCCGGCGCAGGACCGGATATCCGGCGAGTGCGACACGCAGCCCGCGAGCTTCGAACCGGGTAAGGCCCAGGGCCGCGGCGGTAAGTCCGTCTTCTCGGTATCGCGGATGATGCGAGGTGAGGCGCAGCCAGTCGCGCAGTTCGGCTACCACCGCGGGCGTACCGAACAGATGCCGATCAGCTTGGCGCACCAGCGGATTCACGCTGTCGCCGGAGAGGAGGCGGAGTTCGGCCCCGGAGGCGTTCGCGATGCCGGTGACCCGGGCCCGCAGCTTTTCGTTCAGCGGGCCGGGCTGATACGCGCCCCGGTGCGTGGTTCGGCGCTGCAAGTCCGCGATGGTGTACGGGGTTTCGTAGCGGAGTGCGGCCGGGACCAATCGCCCGATCCGACGGTCGCCGCGCTCCGGCTCGAAGGCGATCGCGAGACCCGAGTCCGCGCAGGCGATGAGGCAGCCTTCGACGAACGCGCCCAGGGATAGCAGGAGATCTCTTGCGTCGGAGTCGCTTCGGGGAAGCGTGCGGCCGACATCCCAGCCGATGGTGACGTGGTCGTCACAGTAGGTCAGGGTCCACGGCTGGGTGTTGTGCGCGCTGGGTGCTCGACCGAACACCGGTTCGAGGGCGCGCACGGCGTCGATGGTCATCGAAGGTCCTTGTCGTAGAAGGTATAGCCGTGCAGCGGGCGGCCGCCCATCGCGCGGTAGTGCGCCGCCGAGGCGGGATTCGCGCGTTCGACGAAGGTGCTGCGCAACTGCTCGTAGCCGCCCGCCCGCAGGTTGCGCAGCAGTTCGCGGGACAGATAGCGCATGTAGCCGCAGCCCTGGCGACCGGGGACGGTGCCCTTGATGACCAGCACCGCCTCGCGCCGGTAGCGCGACCTACCGGCGAGCAGTCGGAGCTGATTGCGGAGGCCGAGGTCGCCGTCGATCTTGCCGAGAAACTCGGAGATGTCGGGAACGCACAGCACGAACGCCACCGGGCGGTCCGCTTCGGTGAGGTAGAGCAACAGTGATTCGTCGAGCAGATAGGCCAGGCCGTCGGTCTGTGCTGCCAGCTGTTCGGCCGAGATACCGGTGTAATAGCCCAGTTGAGCGAAGGATTCGTTCAGCATCTCGCGCAGGATCGGCAATTGCGTGGCGATGCGTCTCCGGTCGCCTCGATGCAGGCGCAATCGCTCGGCGGACAGCCGGGCGTCGTCGAAGCTGAACGCGGTGTCGGGATCGGCGTCCGTCGGGCAGATCCAGGTGTCGGACTCGAAACGCCTTGTAAAGCCGAAGGATTCGTACTCCTTCGGGTAGTACTCAGGATTCCAGGCGCTGTCGATGAATCCGCGGTCCGCGAACCCGGAGGTGATGACGCCACCGGCCTGATTCGGCAGCAGAGATACCGGTCCGAAGACTCCGTCCCGCCCGTTTCTCCTTGCCGCACGGCCGATTTCGGCGAACAGCGCCGCTCCCGCGCCGGGCCGGAATTCGGTGAGTCCGAACAACTGCGGCCGTCGGCTGAGCTTCGTGTCGAAGGCGGCGTCGGTGTGCAGCGTGGTGCGCGCGATCACCCGCCCGCTGCTGTCCCGCAGCAGGTGGAGTGCGACGCCGTCGCGGTACCACCGATTGATGGTCTGGTGCGGTATCGGCACATAACGGTGATCGTGCAATTGCCGCGGCAACGCCAGGAACTCGCGCAGCGCAGGGGCATTCGTCACCTGCTCGAACCTCATCGCCGCACCACCGGCGGGCCCGCCTGCTCCGTGGACAGCGGCGTGAAGGTCGGAATATGCCCCATCCGATTGCCTTCGGCCCGCCAGATGCCATTGCTGTACCCCGCCGGATCCGCGTAATACAGCCGGATGAAGCCGCCGGTGGCGTTGTTGGTGTCGTCGGTTACCCAGACCATCAGTTCGCGATGGCGCTTGCTGCGGGCGAAACTCAGCAGCGCGTCGCGATCCTCGAAGAACGCGATCGTGCCGAGTGTGAGTGGAAACTCGTAATAGACCTTGTGCCAACGATATCCGCGCATGCGCCGCATGTCGCGCACCATCCGGACCCAGGTGCGGGTCAGGGTGAGAATCGAGCGCGGGCCGCGGTATCTCGTCGCGCCGATGAACATGGCGGAGGCCTGTCCCTGTGGCGGGGTCTTGCTGAAGTCGGTGGTTCTCACGACGCCTCCACCAGATACGAGTTCTTGAGCTTGGTCCGCGCGGCGAAGGGGCCGGTACCCGGCTCGAACAGTCGTACCCGCAGGTCGGCGGCGCTCGGATCCTCGCGCACGGAAGCGGCGAAGTCACGCGAGACATGCGCCAGGTGGTTCAGCACACCGCGGCGGCAGGATTCGGCGAGCAGCACCCGCTCGCGGGCGTCCAGGCCGGTGTCCCGCAGTTCCAGGTTGACCACCGGGCGCGCTTCCAGGCTGGGCAGCTCCGCCAGCGACAGGCAGAACCCGGCGATTCGGTCGGCATACGGGTTGTCCTGGTATAGGCCGTATTCGACATCCTGGGGATAGAGGTTAGCGCCCATGTAGGAGACGGTGCTGTCGGTGCGGCCGAACAGGAACAGCAGCGGCAGGTTCATCCGGTCGGCGCCGCGATGACGTTGGAACTCGGCCCAGCGCACCGGGTCTCGGCGCAACGCGCGCAGCACCGTGGGCAGAGTGTGCAGCACCGCTTCGTCACCGACGTTGTAGCGCAGCTTGGGTTGCAGGCAGTGCCGGGAAGTGATGGTGCACAACAGCTCCGAGCGCGCGTTGGTCTCCAGGTACGTCTCCAGCGGGTTGTAGTGGAAGATCATCGGCAGTCGCTGTTCGCCGGCGCCCAGCAGCTCGCGCCGCAGCTCGGCGTCCTGGGCCAGCAGCTTGCGCAACCAGACGGTGCAGCCGGTCTCCGCGCCGATGCCGATCGACAGATCGCTCGCGCCGTATCCCGACCGCACCCGGACGAACCGCTGCTCCAGGTAGTCGCGCAGCGCCTCGGTCAGCGCCTCGCCGCCCACCATGCCTTGCAATCGGTATGCGTCCCAGTCGAATCCGAGCTCGTCGAGGCGGTCGCGCAGGTGCTTCAGGAATGGCGGGTACGCGGCGACGACATAGTCGTAGTCCGGCCCGAACTGCCGCAGCGTGTCGACGATCTTGTCCAGATCCGGGCCGGTGTTCTTCACCATCGCGATCCGCGCCAGCGCGGCCCCGGTGGTGGTGCCGGTCGCCCACGCACCCATCGAGTAGGCGTTGATCACGAACAGTCGATCGCCGGGAAACGCCATCTGCACATAGCCCGCCGCATTGCGGTAGATGGTGCGCAACTCCTTGGGCCCGCGCGCCCAGTTGAACGGTGTGCCGGTCGAACCCGAGGACTCGTCGACGATGACGCCCGCGCGATGCAACCGGCCCTCGCGGCAGCGGCTCTCCTGGTCGTACCGGCTCGCGTAGCCGGACTTGTCGGTTTCGGGAAAATCATTGAGCCGCTTCGCCTTTCCGGCACCCGATCGGCGCAGGAAGTCCCGGTAGGCGGGAACTTCCAGGGCCGCGAGGCGGCAGGTCGCTTCGGCGTGCCCGGCCGCCACCCGGGCGAGACTCGGATGGTAGGTCCGAGCCATCCGCCGCCAAAGCGCCGGATGTGCCGACGCGGTGTGATAAACCCCCGTCAGGAACCCCGAAACAGCTTGCAGTCGAACGCGTCTCGCCCGCTCCCGCGCGGTCGCCCGGCGCGTTCCCCCGGTGAAAGTTCTGTTCATACGTCCAGCCTGCTCGCGCGCGGGCCGCCGGGAATCTGTGCGCCTACCCGGATGGATTAGGTGGCACTACTCATTCCGCTCGGCTACGGCGGCAACAGTCCCGCAGAAACGGCACCAGGTGCGCGGCAACGGCGTCGGGGTCGTCGGCGAAGGGCCAGTGGCCGAGCCCGGGCAAGATCTGGATGTCGGCCGCCGGCCAGACCTCGGACTGGGTGTGGGCGAAGTGGGCGGGCACCCACGGATCCTCGGCGCCCCAGAGAACCAGGGCCGGAACCTCGCGCGGAATGGCCAGCATCGATGCGGCCAGCATGGCGGCGGGGTCCCGGGCGGCGCGGTAGAGCTCGAGCACGGTGCGGCGGGTGTGCCGGTCGTAGCCGTCGTACATGTGGTCGATGAAATCGCGGGGCAGCCGCGGATTGGCGCGTCGCAGCAACCAGCGCATGCCGGGGCGGTTGGTCACCGCCTGGGTGAACTCGCCGAGGATCGGTGTCTGCCAGATCCGGGCGTAGGCGTGCCAGCGGTAACCGGGCAGCGCTCCGGCGTTGATCAGCGTGATCGAGGCGACCCGCTCGGGCCGGGCCGCGGCCCAGGCCAATCCCCACGGAACGCCGAAGTCGTGCCCGACGAGGTGGACACGGCGCAGGCCGAGCGTCTCGATGGCGGCGATGAGGAAGGCGCGGTAGTCGCCTTCGACGCGGTGGTCGAAACCGGGGAAGGTGCGGGCAGCGCCGTAACCGGGCAGGTCGAACGCGATCGCACGGGCGAACTCGCCGACCCGGGGCAGTAATGAGAGCCAGTCGGCCGCGTTGCCCGGGGTGCCGTGCAGAAAAACCACCGCCTCGTCGGCGGTGGGGTCACCGGATTGCAGCAGCGTGGACGTGACCTGGGCGACGCGGAGTTCTTCTGCGGAAATATTGTGCATGCCTTCGGCTTTCGATCGGTGGTTGCCACCAATCTGCCCGGTTGCCGTGGCGCTCGATACCGTCCAGGGGACGATGTTCGCCACCTACCACGGCAGGAGACGGCGCGACACGCGGCCTACGCGGGCGGTGGGCCGGGGCGCCGGTGCAGGCGGAGAAAATGCACGGTGACCATTGACTGCTCGTCCTCCCGGCTCCGGTCGGTGTGGTTTCTCGTGGCGGCGGCGCTAGCGCTGTCCAGCACCCCGGCGCACGCCGCGCCGCTGCCCGTGCCCTACGACGGCCCGGCCGGACAGGTCGTCACCGTTGTCGCTCCGGCGGAGTCGTCGACGACGGCCGTGCTCGAGGCGTGGAACCGCCAGGGCGCCGGCTGGATTCGCGTGCTGGGACCGTTTCCGGCGTTCGTCGGGACGGAAGGCGTCGGCGAGGCCCGGGAAGGGGTCGCGCGCACCCCGGCGGGAGTGTGGGGGCTGACCCACGCGTTCGGCAATCGGCCCGACAACGGCACTCGGCTGCCGTATCGCCAAGTGACGCCGTGGGATTGGTGGGTCGGGGACTCCCGGTCGCCGCTCTACAACATGCCGTTCCTCTGCCCGCCGGGCCTGTGTCCCTTCGATCAGGGAGCCAGCGAACGGCTCGGCGCGGTCGGTACGGCCTACGACTACGCCGTGGTCATGGACTACAACCGCCGCCCGGCGGTACCGGGCAAGGGGTCGGCGTTCTTCTTGCACGTATCCACCGGTTCGCCCACCGCGGGGTGTGTCGCCATCGCCGCCGCCGACCTCGACGCCGTCATGCGCTGGCTGGACCCGGCCGAACACCCGGTGATCGCCATCGCCGCGCAGCCGGGCTAGCGGAAACCGAACAGCGGCGGGAAGGCCAGCACCACGATCCACGCCCACCCGGCGTAGACGACGAGGTAGCCGGTCTGCCAGCCTTCCAAGCGCTCGAACGGCATACGGCCACGCAGGAACCCGAGCAGCAGCCAGGCGGACCAGGCGAGATTGGCCAGCAGGATGAGGTTCTCACCGAGGGCGGCGATCTTGTTCGGTGTGGAGCCGTATTCGGTGATCCGGCCGGTGAGGGCGGAGAGCACCAGCAGATCCACCAGCAGCGCGCTGACCACCAGCGCCAATTGCAGTTTGTCGAACAGTGTCGGCTCGGCCGGGCGGTCGAGGGCGGAGACGGCGTAGAGCAGCAGGCCCAAGATCACCACCAGCAGCAGATCGAAGAGGATCAGCACATCGCGGTCGACCTCGAGACCGGTCCGGCTCAGACCGAAACCGATCAGCAAGGCCAGCAGAACGACGGTGAACAGCGGGGTGAAGATCTTCGTCAGCACCGGCGCGATGGTCTCCAGCACACCCTGTTTGGTCTCCACCAGCCAGGCCGCGACCACGATCGCCGCGACCGCACCGCACGGCGCGAGCCATTCGCCGACGAAGGTCTCCGCGTCGATGCCGATGGCGTCGAAGGTGCCGACCGTGATGGCGGTGAGCACACCGCCGCCCAGCCCGATCAGGACGAGGTACACCAGCCATTCGCCGCTGAAGCGGATGAAGTCCATGCGCCGGTGGTGGGCGCGCCAGTCACGGCCCGCGTAGGCGACGCCGGTCGCCAGCCAGAGCGCCAGCGGCAGATGGATGGCGGACAGCGCCACCGACTGCGAATCACTCTCCAGCCCATAGGCATTGGCGGCGACCGCGCCGAGTACGAACAGGCCGGCCACGACCACGGTGGCGGCCGGGCTCAGCTTGCGGCGCAGCCCGAAGTAGAGCGCGAGCGGCGCGAGCGCGAACAGCGCGAGGTTGCGCAGATAGAACTCGCCGCTGTCGTCGAAGTCGACGCCGAACAGTGCCGGGGTCTTGATGGCGATCGCCGCCGTCGCCGCGCACCCGAGCATGGTGCGCAAAGCGGAACGGTCGGCGGGTTGCTCGGGCCCGTCGCTCAGCACCAGATCGCGCCACAACCGGTTGGACTGGGTACGCGCGAACTCGCGCGCCTGGCCGTCCTCCGCGGCCAGCCGCTTCAGTGCGACGAGGAAACTCTCACCGGGTCGCAGCCCGGTCGCGGTCAATTCCGCGATGCTGCCCCGCAGTCGCCCGTCCAGCGCGTCGACCTCGGCCTCGGAGCGGTGTTTACGCAGGTAGGTTTGCCATTGGTCGAGTTGTGTGTCGATCCCGTCCGCGCTCATTTCGTCATCACAGGCTGATCGAAACACAGGATGTTGTAGTTCCTGTGGTCATCGTGGGCGGGAGCGGTGTAACCCGCCGCGCGCCAGCCCCAAGCCCGGTACATCGCGTCGGCGGGGGCCGCCGGATCGACGGTGAGGACCGCGAGCGGCTCGGCCCGGCCGCGCAGCAGGGTCTCCAGCAGGCCGCGGCCGAGCCCGTGCCCCCGATTCGACTCGCGCACAGCCAGTTCCATCACCGCGAACTTCGGCACTTCCAGCGCCCCGGGCGGTGGCGGCGTGGCGGCTTCGGGCAACCAGGTACCGGCGGCGAGGGTGTACCCGTATGCCATGCCGACCAGCACACCCGAGTCGAGGGCGCAGACCAGTTCGAATCCCGGTTCCGCCATTTCGGCGGTCAGCAACTCCCGGAACCGGGCCACCTCCGCCGGTCCCTCGAGGTACGGCGGCTCGGCGAAAACCTCGCCGTACAACTCGATCAGCGCCTCGACCCGCGCTGCCGCCGAGGTCGCGTCCGCGCGGACGAACAGTGCAGTCATCATGCATATTCTGCCGGTGCCGGCACCCCGGGCCAAGGCCTCTTGGTGTCGGGATCGGCCTGAGCAGGTGACGAAGACGCACTGCGACCTTGCCGCGCCATGACGATCTGGCAGACGGCAATGAAGTTGACGTAGTTCCGCGCCGCGCCCAGTGCCGATCCGGCAGACGGCGCTGAGGTCGACGTAGCTCCGCTCGTCAGACGACAGTCGATCGGATCGGATGCGGGGCACCGATTCTCAGGCGAGGGGCTGCAGGGTAACCGCGGATCGCGCCAGCTGAGTGAGGACTTCCGGGGCGGGCCAGGTACGGATTTCGTAGCGCGGTGGGTCCATGCCGGGGATCGGAGTGAGCCCGGTGTGTTCGGCCGCGGCGTGGAAGGGGACGTCGAACAGTCGCTCGATGGCGCCGGATTCGGTGTTCTGGCAGAAGGCGATGTAATCCGCGTGCGGGAGCAGGTAGTCGACGCCCTCGCCCCAGACCGTGATCGTGCAGGGACCGTCGGTGGTTTCCATGAACGTCACCGCGGCCACATAGGCTGGTTCCAAGTCGTGGCCGGGTATTTCGTAATGCTCTTCGAAAGTTTCGTTGAGCCACTGGGTTTGGGTGCCGTACTCGGCGGTGGCGAGCCCGGCGCGGGCGCGGTGCGCGGCGGGGAGCATATCGTGCGGCCCGGCCTGGTCGAAGGGCACGACGTTGTCGTCGCCGTCGAGCGTGTAGCCCTGCGGGGAGAGTGGGCGCGCGGCCGCGCGGTACTGCTCCTCGGCCATCTTGTACATCCGGCCGAGCAACTCGGGGACGTCGGGAACCACGATCAGGGTGTCGGTGTCGGGCATGAAGGCGACCGGGCGGCGGTGGCCGTAGCGGGCGCGGAAGGAGGCGAGCCAGCCGGGGACCAGCGGCCAGGACGCGAAGTAGGCGCTGCCGTCGTCGACGTAGCGGACGATCGCGTTGCCGCCGCTGTCGTGCGGGTCGACCATCGTGGCCAGGTTCTCGTGGGCCGCGGCGAAGACCTCGTCCGCCGAAACACCCCAGGTGGCGAGGAAGGCGCGCGAGACGATGGCGCGCGATTCCGGCTTGTCCACCGCGACGAACTCATTGATGAACGGGAACGCCGGACGGGACAGTGGGCGGGCCTCCGCGAGATGCTCGATCCCATAGGTGACCGGCCGCAGGACCGGGCGCAACTGCGCGCGCACGGAGGGCCAGTCCTGCGGTGTCGCCGGATCGCGCAACGCCGACAAGAAGCGGGTGATGCGCGCGGTGCGTTCGACCGCGGGTAGTTCCCGCGTCTCGCGATAGATGTTGCCCAGATAGATTTCCAGGTCGTCGACGTGCAGGGTGAATTCGTCCGCGTCGTAGCGCACCTCCGGGGTGCCGAGCGCCTTCAGTTGCGTCATGACCAGTGCCGCAAAGTGATTCGGAGACTCGTCCGCGAAATCCGCCACCCGGTCACCGTAGTCCGGACGGTGCCGGCGTGCACGGCCGAGTTACCGCGGCCCTGGGTTCTGTTCGAATTTTTCGGCGTAGCGAATGAGAAGGTCCCCGGGGTCGGCGGGTGGCGATCGGCGGCGCCACACGGCCCGGAATTTGCGGGTCAGCACGGCGTCGGCGAGCGGGATCTCGATCAGTTCGCCGGACGCCAGGGCGGCCCCGGCGACCAGCCGGCTCAGGACGGCGGGCGCGGCGCCGGTCCGCGCGGTGGTCAATATCGCTGCCGTGGAGCCCAATTCGGCTGCGGGAGAGCAGGGTTCGGCATCGGCGGCCAGGAGTTCCCAGATGGTATCGCGGGTGCCCGAGCCGGGCTCGCGCCATAGCAGGGCGGTGGCGGCCAGTTCGCGCACCGTCAAGGGTTTGCGGCGCCGGGCCCAGGCGTGACCGCGCCCGACCACGACCACCAGGTCGTCCGCGCCCAGCACCCGGCTGGCCAGTTCGGCCGGCGGATGCGGGCCTTCGACGAATCCCACGTCGGCGTGCGCCTGCTGCACCCACGCCTCGACCTGACGCGAATTGCCCACCTCCAGTGCCACGGTCACCTCGGGCCGGGCGGCGCGCAGAGCCGCGAGCCAGTGCGGGATACGGTGGTCGGCAATGGTTTTTGACGCCGCGATGCGCAATTTGGGCAGGTCGACGGACCGCAGCGCCGCGACGGCGGAGGTGAACGCCCGCGCCGCGGCCAGCACCGGCCGGGCCTGGTCCACGACCACCCGTCCGGGGTCGGTCAGCGCGGAACCGGTGGGACCACGGTCCAGCAACCGCAGCCGCAATCGGCGCTCCAGCGCGGCGATGCGCATGCTCGCGGCCGGTTGCGTGATGCCGTGCCGGCGGGCGGCGGCGCCGAGACTGCCCAGCTCGGCAACCGAGACGAGAAGATCGAGCACCTCCAGGTCGGGTGTTCCCGGTGGGAGGGTCATGCGGGGATTATGCGGCATCCACCCATAAGCCCGCCTGATGAGGTGGTCGGCAGTTGGCGTCTACCGGCCGGCGACACCGACGGCGATGGTTGAGCTCTGCCCTGCGGGTAGCGAATACCGAGGAGAGATCATGACTTTCGTCATCGGAGCGGCTTGCGTCGACGTGCTGGACCGCGCCTGCATCGAGGAATGCCCGCTGGACTGCATCTATGTCGGCGATCGCATGGCCTACATCAATCCGGCGGAATGCACGGACTGCTCGGCGTGCGAGCCCGCCTGCCCGGTCGAGGCCATCTACTACGAGGACGATATGCCCGCCGGTGAAGAGGTATTCGTCGTCGAGAACGCACGCTTCTTCGAGGCGGTGTTGCCGGGCCGCACGTCGGCGCTCGGCGACCCCGGTGGGGCGACGAATCTCGGCGCGGTGGGTGTGGACACGGCCTACGTCGCGAGCTATCGGCCGGAGTGCTGACTACTTCGCGGCGCTCGCCCATTCCGTCCTGAGCATGGCGAAATCGAGTTCGGTGGTCCACTCGCCCTTGAAGAACTCGTTGTGCACCAGCCGCGCTTCCTGCCGCATGCCCAGTCGCCGCGCGACGGCGGCGGAGGCCGTATTGCGTTCGTCGAGCCGGGCGACGATGCGGTGCAGGCCCAGTTCCTCGAAACCGAGACGCAGCATGGCCTGCGCCGCCTCGGTGGCGTACCCGTGCCCGGCCGCCGCTGGATCGAAGACATAGCCGATCTCGCCTCCGGCATGGATTCGACTGTGCCAGAACAGGACCGCGTCCCCGATCAGGATGCCGGTCTCGGCCACCTCGACTCCGAGGGTAAGTGCCTGACCTTCGTCGGTGAGTCCGCTGTTCGCCCACTGCGTCGCGATCCGCTCCCGAATCAGTTCGCGCGTCATCGGCTCGAACGGTACGTAGCGGCACACGTCGGGGCGGCTGCGGTAGGCGAACAGCGCGTCGACGTCGTCCGTCGTGAAAGGGCGCAACAACAGGCGCTTGGTCCGGACCGGGTAGCTGGGCTGCAACGTGGAGAGCACGGCGTCCATCGTGCCAGTGCGAGTCACATCGCCGTCGCCGCCGACGATAATCGGAGAAGGGACCCACCTATTCCTGGAGCGATGTCATGGTCGAGCTCGGTTTCGTCGGCGTCAGCCGTCCCGCGAACGATCATCGGTTCGTCAGTACGACCGATGGTGACACCCCGAATATCGAGATGGCCGTGCGCATGGTCTCGATCGATACTCCCGAATCGCTGTTCGGTGGGAGCCCGCCGACCGCGCAGGCCACCCTCGACCGGGCGAAAACCCGTCTGCTGGACGGCACCTTCGACGCACTGCCCGAAGCCCTGCGCGACTATCTGGTCGCCCGCATCACGCCGGACGCCGCGCAGCGGCACTTGGCGGCGGGAAAGGCCGCGGCCGCGGTGCACAAGCAGATGGTGGACACCCGGCTCACCCGCCCGGACGGCAGCCAGCGCAAGATGGCGGTGATCGCGACCGGCGAGCTGATCGAGAACAAGGGCCGGATGCTCGCCTACACCGCGCCTTGGTTCAGCGGATCGGCGAGTGATCCGCTGCCGCCGCGCGACGACCCGCGCCGCCGCACGTTCAACCTCGACCTCGTCGCCGCGGGCTGGGCCGCCACGTTCGTCATCTATCCGTCGATTCCGTCCGCCGCGGATCTCACCATGCTGCTGGAAGCGGCGAAGTCGGCCTGGGACAACAAAACCGGCGCATGGACGCACGGTGGTGCGGACCTGCTGCTCGCCTATGAATACCGGGCGCTGATCAAACTCGGCACCGCGAACCTCGAAGATCCCGCCGCGACCATGGACGAGGCGTTCCAGCGGGTCTGCGTGGATCTGCGCGATCTCACCGAGGTGGGCCGGCACGGCTACCACGAGGTGCCGCCACCGGACCGATTGTGGTTCTGGGCCAAGGACATCGAACAGGCGCGGCGGGATCTGCCGATCAGCCACTGAGCCCCGTCCGGCGAGCGCATCGGCAGGACCGCGGGCTGGAGACGGCTCAGGGCCCGGCCCGCCGACGGCGAACCAGGCCCTGAGTCGCAGTTACTTACTGGTTCTCGGGGGCGTTGATGCGGTTGTAGAAACCGATGCCGACCACGATGGCGGCGGGCACACCGGTGATGACCAGACCGGCGGCCGTGCCCAGCGGGATGCCGACCGCGGCACCGGCGAGGCAACCGGCGATGCCGGTCGCGCCGCCCAGATCCAGCACGGGCAGACCCAGGATGAGGCCGCCCGCGCCGCCGATGGCGCAGCCCGCGCCGCCGCCGACGATGGTGCCGACGAGGGTGCCGATGGCGGTGATGATGCCGAACTGGGTGGCCGCCGCGGACACGGCGTCATCGAAGGCGTCCTGCTTGACCACGTCGTGGCGCAGGCTGGACGGGTGCGCCGCGGACACGTCCTTGACCGGGGTCAGGACGGCACGCAGGCCGTCGACACCGGCGTCGATCGGGTATTCGAGATCGTTCAGGGTGTAGGAGAGCGGCAGGCCGACGACGACGTTGCCCTGCTCGTCCCGGACCTGGAACTGGCCGTTGTCGGTGGTGAGCGAGCCCTTGTCGGTCTCGACGACGACGGAGTCGCCCTCGATGGAGGTCTTCCAGCCGATACCGGGCAGCACCTGCTGGACGCCCTGGTCCACGCCGTCGAGGAACGACGGGATGACCGGAGCGGGCGCGGCGTGCGAAGTGCCGGTGGCGATGCCGAGAGCCGCGATAACCAGAGCCGAGGTTGCGGCGATCTTGCTGAGCTTCATTACTTTGCTTTCCCTCAGTGGCGCGGTCCCTCATCGAGCCCGCAGGTCCTCGACCGAGCACCCATGGTCAAGTGTCCAAGAGAATGTTGCTGAAAAGTAACTTAAAGTTTCATAAGCGCCCGAATCGGACTGTGATGTAGATCAAACGCGCTAGCCCCGGCCGCTCAGGGGCCAGTTTTGCACTGTGGAAGAGCTTTGTGACTCGCGCCACTAACCGGGGGGGGGAGGGTCACTCAGCCGCGAGCGTCGGGCAGATCCGGCGGGTCGGCCGGGAGGCCCTCCTGGACGCGCAAGAACTTGAGGTAGTCGATCAGCGAGGCCAGTGACTGCTGGGACAGATCGATGGCCCGGAAGGCGATGGCCTCGAGCCCGGGGGCGGTACTCAGCCGCAGGTATTCGATCTCCTGACGGCCGCGCTGCCAGGCGTCGTCGTCGGTGAAGAAGCGGATGTCGACACCGAAGGCGGCGGCCAGCCCGGCGGCGTGCTTGAGCGAGGGATTCTGCTTCAGCCCCGAACGCAGTTGCGCCACGTAGACAGCCGAAATCGGATGACCCTGCTCGGTGGCGCGGCGCGCGATCTCGTCGGCGGTGTACCGCCGGCCGTCCGGATTGGGCATCGTGCGGAACAGGTATTCGAGACGGTCCGAGAAGGCCGCTCCCGCCATGCCGCGCTCCTCACTGACTAGGGCTCTGCGTTGAGACAGCAGTCATGCTACAGCATATGCCGATTACGGCTCGGGCTGCTGTCCGGTGCCCGGCAACGCTTATGCTGCAGAACTTTTCGACGGCTCCGGCAGGACACGGCCGCGGAACAGCCTGGCGGCCGCGAGTTCGTAGGCGGCGCAGTGCGTACTGCCGCCCGCGGCGGCGCGGATCGTGTGGTCGTCCAGTCGATGGGCTGTGGTCAGCGCCGGTTCGTCGCGTTGCAGCAGTCGCAGGGCGTCGCTGATCTCGATCAGCATGTCGGTCACCCGGGTTTCGCCGCGCCTGCTCGCCTGCGCGCGGAACCGGACCTGCGGATAGCGCCGCGTCAGCCACTCGTGCAGCGGCGCCAGCTCTTCGATGTAGGACCGGGCCAGGCGGGTGCTCCGGAACGCGCCGAGGACGGCCGGGCCCACGCTCCCGGCCACCAGCAGCAGACTCGCGACGATCTGGATGGTGGCGGTGAGCAGTTGGGCCCACTGCGGCGGCATCGCGGGCCACAGCAGGACCACCAGGATCACCCAGGCCTCATAGACGGCGTACACGGCCACTACGCCGACCAGGACGTTGAGCAGGGCGCGCCGCCAGTGCCGTTCGCGCGCGCCGGCGCGGGCGGCGACGACGCCCAGTGTGCACATCGCGTGCATGGTCACCATCGCCTGCAAGACCCAATAGAGCTGCATGCGCGGATGGCCGTCGAATTCGCGCCCGAAGCCCGCACCGTGTGGTTGCTGTGGAGAAGTCAGGAACAGGCAGACCAGCGCCAGCGCGACCATGCCGTAGACCGCCCGCGTCACCAGTAGCCGGCGCCGGTTCGGCGGCGTGGCCGACAGGGCATGGCCCCAATAGAAAGTGGTCAGCGCGATGGCGGACAGACCGCACAGGTGGCTGAACAGGTACGCGGCGTTGACCCGGAGCGCGTCGAACAGCGCCTCGACAGTGGGGGTGAGCGTGAGGAAACTGAGCGAGAGCAGCACCAGGATGACGATGGGAGCGCGCTGTCCGCGCGCGCCTTGCGGTGTGAGTTGCCAGAGCATGACGCAGGCCCCGAGCAGGATCAGCACGGCGACCACCGTGATGAACTGTGTCACCGCTACTCGATCCGGCTGCGGGGAAAGCCCAGCGCGCCGCGGATCTGCGCGGATTCGCCGGTGTCGGCATCGCTCCACAGGATGGTGCGCAGGGTCTGCCGGGCGAAGGCCTCGGCTTCGCGCTCGCAGCGCGAGTCGTACGCCGATCGGTACCGAACCCGCGCGAAGTTCCCGATGGCGGCGGGACTGACGATGGAACACAGGGCCTGACCCGCGTCGATCCGGAGTTCGACGCTGGTGTGGCCGTGCAGGATATGGCCGGCCTCGTGCAGCACGGTATTGATGCGGGCGATCTCCGGGAGATCGGCGTCGTATTCGATGAGATCACCGGAACCGGTGCGCAGCCAGCGCCCGGCGACGGCGGGCGGCAGGGCGGTGCTGGCCGCGATGTGCACCGGAATCCCGCTGGCGGCGGCCAGGATTCGGCCGAACTCGGGCAGGCTGAACGGCTGCAACTGGGCGGCCTTGCGCTGGACCGCGGTCAGAGTTCGGCGTCGGTTGCGATGGCTCATCTTCACTCGGCTGGGTCCTCGGGCACATCCCCCTCGCACGATAGTGCCACAGGCTACCGGCGGATCGGGCATGCGACCGCACCCGCAGTTCCTGGGTCTTGTTCGCAATCGCACAGCGCGACAGGTGAATTGGAGATGATCTTGCCGCCCGAGCCACGGTTGCGGGAGGATGGCGAAATGGGCAGACGTGCGCGCGAGCAGGATGCGCCCAGCGGCGAGCCCGAGGTGGCGGGGATGGCCGGGGTGGTGCTGGCCCTGCATTCGGATCTGGCGGAGTGGATGGGCACCGATGCACCGCCGAAAGTCTTCGATCGGTTCGCCGAGGCGTTGCACGAACGGTTCAGCGCGGTCACGGTCGTCGCGCAGGTCGTCGACCGCGATACCTTGCTGACCGGAGTGTGGTCGGTGCGAAACGCACAGCCGGGGTTGCGGATCGAGATTTCCGAGGTGGAGGAGATCGTCGCGGCCGGCACCGTGGCCGTGGTGCGCTTCGTCGCGGAGTACGCACACCGGGAGATGCGCGCCCGGCGCATGGTCACCGCGGTCCTGCTCGCCACCGACCACGGTTACCGTTGGCGATCCATGCACGAAACAGCGCCGCAGGCGTGACACGCGCAACGCCTCGCCCAGTCCATTCGTCGCCGGGCGGGGTCAGGCGCTAACTTGTTCGGGTGACGAAGAGCGGTGTATCCACGGTGGCGGCAGCATGGCAAGCGGGCGACGGAACTCCGGTGCCATTGAAGGACGCGACCGTGGCTTGGGCGCTGGCCGCGCACACCGAACTCGCCGAGCTCGCCACCGGATACGGACACTTCATCACAGTGACGGAATTGGCGGAACGGGTGCAGGAGGTGTCCGGCGTGCACACCGCCGCGCCGACCCGCACCTGGATGGAGGCGATCTTGCGCAAGGTCGCGCGCCGCTGTCACAAGGCGGGGGAGCCGCCGCTCACCGCGCTGTGTGTGCGGCAGAACCACACCGTCGGCGAGGCCTACAAGTACGTCCTCGAGCTGGCCGCGCTGCCGATCCCGGACGACCTGGAGTTACACGCCGCCTACGCGCGCTGGCAGTGCTACCAGTTCCACGGCGCGGAAATGCCCGAGGACTTTTCCGTCCCGCCGCTCACGCCCAAGGTCGCGAGCCGTCGGCGCCCGGCCAGCAAGATGACCACGCAGGTGGCGCACGCCGGGGTGGAAATCACGCAGCCGGTGCGCCCCGCCGTGTGCTCGCAGTGCTACATGCAGTTGCCCCGCGCGGGGACCTGCATCAACTGCATCTAGCTCTACGGATCGAGCTAACGATCGAAGGTGCCGGACGTGATGGACGCGGTGAAGGCCGTCCACTCGCCGGGGCCGAATACCAGTGCCGGGCCGGACGGGTCCTTCGAGTCCCGGACGCCGACTCGCCCGGTGTCGAGGAAGGCGACCTCGACGCAATCCCGGGACGCGCCACTGCGCCGGCTCTTGAACCACTTCGCGTCGGACAGTTCTGATTTCACGGGTTTCTCCTTTGCAATCCTGCGAATGAGAGTTGGCGCCTCCCCGCCACATCCAATACGACAGACCCCAGGGTCTGTGCAGAACTACGATACGACCGGATCGGTCCGAGCACTGTCGATTCCGGTGTAATTCCGATAGCGCCGTAACTTTTCGGGCTTTTCCGCCCGTTCGATCGCACAATTCGATCCGCCGCGATCATGTGATTAACAGAGTTAACGAACGGACGATGTTTCTGCCGCACAACCTATTTCATCGGTCCCGCGGCGGTGAGACTATCCGATGCGGTGCTCCCGCACCGGTGTGCTCAGGCTCGCGCCGTTGAGCTCCAGGAACAGCTCCCGTTCGGTGATCGACACGGTGGCGGTGTTGCGCCGGTCGATGGCGGGCACGGCCGCGTCGATGAACGCCCGGTCGAAGCTGTAGACGGGGATCTCCGCGCTCTGGTGGATACGCTTGCCGGTCAGTTGCGCCAGCACCTTGACCGGATCGCGATGGGTGTATACGGCCGCGCGCCCGGCCAGCTTGCTGCCGCGGTGCAGGCGCTCGGCGTCGGGCGCGCCGACCTCGATCCAGGCCGTCACCCGGCCGGTGAGGTCGCGCACCAGCACGGCGGGCTGGTCGGTGGACGAGACACCGCCCTCGCTGAAGGTGATCCCGTCGGTGTATTCCAGGCAGTAGGCCAGCAGGCGGGTGAGCATGAACTCGGCGGTCTCCGAGGGATGCCGCGCGACCCGCAAGTCCAGTTCCGTGTAGACGCCGCGATCGACATCGGCGAGGTTGACGGTGAAGGTGTGCAGGGTTGCGCTCAGGGCCATAGCTGCGGAGCCTACTGGGTGCTACACGTTTGCCTGCAGGTCGAGCTCGGCGACCTTGATCAGGCCCTCATCCGGGATCGCGGTCTCCAGCGTGAACGTGGCCGCCCGGCCCGCGATATCCAGGGACGCGATGGAATTCCCGAAATGCGGTCCGCTCACCTTCTCCCAGCGCACCGGGTCCGGTGAGATGCCGCGCTTGTCGGCGAGCCGGCGCAGCGCCGCGGCCAGCGGACGGGCCCAGGACAGGGCGAACAGCAGGTGGTACTGCTTCGGTGGATCGTTGTGCACCGGTGAGCACACCAATTGCAGCACTTCGGATTTCGTGGGCTCGGGGTATTCGGCTCGAGCCGCATAGCTGTGGTGCACATCGCCGGACAGGACGCAGATGGTGCTCGGCGCGTCCGGCGCGGTGCCCAGCCGCTGGATCAACCCGGATAGTCGTTCGAACGAGACCCGGAACGCCGGCCAATGCTCCAAATCCGCTACCTGCCTGACTTTCTCACCCAACCGGCCGCGCAGCCCCGGCAAACTCGCGGCGCGTTCGTTCAGTGATTGCAGGTGGCTTACCGCGTGCGGCATCAGCCACGGCAATGACGACCCGATCAGGAGGTGGTCGAAATCGCCTGCCGCATTGGCCTCGATCCAATCGAATTCCTCGTCACCGACCATAAGCCGTTGCCCGTCGAGAATGCGGCCGCTGCGAGTATCGATGACCAGCAACCGGATTCGCCCGAAATCGCGGCGATAGGACCAGCGGGTGGGTTTGCGGCCGTCGACTTCCTTGTCCGCCTGCTCGGCGAAATCCTCCAGCAGTTGCTGAACGTCGGTGCCCGCCTTGGTGATCTCACGGTAGAGATCGTTGCGTTCGAGCTCGTCGCGGCCGAGATTGCCGAGATGCTGATACACCCAGTAGGAGGCCAGCCCGGCGCGGATACGACTACGCCACCAAGGCTTTTCGGCCATCTGCGCCCGCCAGGTGCGGGAGGTGTTCCAGTCGTCGCGGACATCGTGATCGTCGAAGATCATCGAGGTAGGCGTGGTCGACATCAACCAGCGGATCTCCGGGTCGGACCAGGATTCGTGGTAGAGCTCGGCGTATTCGCGGAACGAGACCACTTCCTTCTCCGGCTCCTCGCCACCGCGGCGCCGCGCGAGCCACTGCTCCACATACGGTGTCGGCTGATCGGCGTAGACCTGGTCGCCGAGCAGCATCAGCGCGCCCGGCCACTGCTCCTCGGGCAGGTCACGCATCCGCAGCGCGTAGGCGTCCAGCGCGTCGGGGCCGACCTTGTCCGCCTCGAGGACGCCGGGCGTCGCCTTCGCGGCGCGGCAGGAACCGAACAGGATCCGCCGCACCGGATGGGTGCGGATGCGGCACGGCGGAAACTCCGAACCCGCTTCGGGCCAGACGGTTTCACCATCGAGGGCGACCTGATAGGGGTTCGAGGTGTCGGGCTCGAGGCCGTCTACGCACACCAGCGCGAAATGCAGCTCGCCCACCTGGAAGGTGCGCGCGCGGTGCCCCAGCACCTCTACCTCGCACGCCGAATCCGTTTCCACCCAGACCGTCGCCGAATTCGCGTCGACGTGTCGCAACACCGGGCCCAAAACCAACTCAGCCATAGTCTCGACCGTACGTCGTCGCGCGCCGGCGGGCTCGGGAAAGCACGCGGTTCCGGGATCCCACTACGCCGCCGATCCGGCGGCGCTGAGCGGTCGCGCCAGTTCCTCGAGCGACCGCTGCTCGGCCCGCACGCCGTAGACCACTTCCACCAGCCCGGCGAGCAGCATCGCCGTCGCGCCGATGGCGAACGCCAACGCGGTGCGGCCGGGGTCACCCTCCTCGGCGAGCTTCGCGAAGACGAGCGGACCGGCCACGCCGCCCGCCACGGTGCCGATTGCGTAGAAGAACGCGATGGCCATGGCCCTGGTCTCCATCGGGAAGATCTCGCTGACCGTGAGATACGCGGCGCTCGCACCGCAGGAGGCGACGAACAGCACCGCGGTCCAGCAGGCGGTGAGTGTGACGGCGCTCAGGTGACCGCCTTGGAAAAGCCATGCGGTGCCGAACAACAGGAGCGCCGAGCCGATATAGCAGCCCGCGATCATGGGTTTGCGCCCGATCGTGTCGAACAGCTTGCCCAGCAGCAGCGGGCCCAGGAAATTGCCGAAGCAGATCACCGCGAAGTAGTAACCGACCCGACCATTGTCGATGTCGAACGATTTCGTCAGAATCAGCGCGTAATTGAAGGTGATCGCGTTGTACAGAAATGCCTGACCGATGAACAACGAGAACCCGAGAGCCGCGCGTTTCGGATACAACCGCACCAGCACCGAAGCGATCTCCCCGAACCCGGTGGCACGGCGCTGGGTGATCTCCAGCCGTTGATCGGAGACATCCTCGAGCTCGCCACCGGTGTCCGCGCGCACCTGGCGTTCGATCTCGGTGACCGTGCGCTCCGCGTCGTCCTCCCGGCCGTGGATGAACTGCCAGCGCGGACTCTCCGGCACCGTCCGGCGCACGATCAGGATGACCACGCCGAAAACCGCGCCGAGCGCGAACGACAACCGCCAGCCGATATCGGTCGGGAACAGATTCGTGTTCAGCGCCACGATGGACAGCAGCGCGCCCGCCGTCGCGCCCAGCCAGAACGTCCCGTTGATGACGATATCGATGCGCCCGCGGTATTTGCGCGGGATCAGTTCGTCGATGGCCGAATTGATCGCCGCGTACTCGCCGCCGATACCGAATCCGGTGAGGAAGCGAAAGAACACGAACCACCACATGTTGAACGACAGCGCCGTCATCGCGGTCGCGAACAGATACACCGCGAGGGTGATGAGAAACAGTTTCTTGCGCCCGAACCGGTCGGTCAGCCAACCGAAGAACAGCGCGCCCGCGCCCGCACCCGCCACATACAGCGCCGCCGCCAGGCCGGAGACCTGTGCGGCGGTGATGGCCAGGCCGCTGCCCGGTTCCGACAGCCGGCCCGCCACGCTACCGACGACGGTGACCTCGAGCCCGTCCAGAATCCAGACCGAGCCCAGACCGATCACAATCGTCCAGTGCCAGCGGGACCACGGCAGCCGATCCAAACGCGCCGGAATATCGGTGGATATGGTTCGCACGGGGCACCGCCTTCGATCGCCATCGGTCTGCTCGGGGCGAATACCCGCCGACGGCGCGCGCAACCGGTGCGGCTCAGGACTTTTCGGCGAGCTCCGCGAGGCGGTCCACCGAGGCCTGCAACTTGTCGGGAGTGGTGGAGCGGGCGCGCGGCATCCGCTGCTCATCCGTCAGCCCGGTCCAGTCGTAGGTGTGCGTGACCAGAGTCCGGTTGGCGTCCAACGGTTCCAGCTCCCAGCGCCACAGATGCCCCGGCGGCTCCTTGCCGGATTCGGCGGGCAGCCAGGCGATCCGGCGGCCCTCCTCGAACTCCACCACCCGGTTCTCGCGCACCTGCCCCTTGGTGAGGGTCATGGCGAAAACCGCGCCCTCCGCGCGAACCCGTTGGCCCGCAGGCGCTTCCGAGAGGTTGTCGTTGCCGTCCCAGCGCGGTTGCTGCGCCGGGTCCGCGATCAGCTCGAAGATCGCCGCGGCGGGCGCGGAGATCTCCCGGCTGGCGAGGACTACCCGGGGCACGTCGATGTCGTCCGTCATGGATCCCATCGAACCACGCGGCGGCGCGGCCTGCGGGGCGGGTTCGAACCAGGTCGGGCCGTCGGCCAGGGCGTGTTCGAGGCGCAGGTGTTCGTGCGGTGACAGGTCCGGTAGCTCGTCGAGGGCGAACCAGGCGACCTCGAGCGACTCGTCGTCGTTCACGCGCGCGGTGCCGCCGACGGCCCGGCAGACCAGAGTGATATCCATGAATTGGCAGATGTCACCGTTGGGATAGGTGTGCGGCGGCAGGGCGCGGACGTGCGCGATGCGAACCGGGACGCAGTGTACGGCGGTCTCCTCGAACACTTCTCGTACGGCGCAGGCGGCGGGCTGCTCGCCGGGTTCCGGGATGCCCGCGATCACTGTCCAGCGCCCGGAGTCGGCGCGACGGCCCAGCAGCACCCGGCCATCGTCATTGAAAACAACCGCCGCTACCCCGGGCATCCAGAGCAACTGCTGTCCCGCCGTCGCGCGCAGCTTTCGGATGAACTCAGGAGTCGCCATGCGACGACAGTAGAGCGGTTGGCAAGATGCGGTTGTGAGTGCCACTGGGGATGATGTTCGTGCTGTCGCGCTGTCGCTGCCGGAAACGGCCGAGGACTTCGCCTGGGGCATGCCGATTTTCAAAGTCGCCCGGAAACTGTTCCTGACCCTGCCGGAGTCGGAAACCTCGATGGCGGTCCGCTGCCCGATCCTGGAACGCGACGAACTGGTCCGCGCCGAACCCACCAAATTCTGGATCGCGACCCACGAAGCGAACAACGCCTGGGTCCGCGTCCGCCTGTCCGCCCTGGACGACCGAGCCGAACTGGAGGCCATCGTGCTCGACTCCTGGAAACAGGCCGCCCCACCCCGCTTGCTGAGCGAGAGCGGTTCAGGGCCGCAATAGGCGGGACCGTAGCCGGTCGATGACGTGCTCGCTGAGCCCGGCCGCCCCCGTCAGGTGGTCCCGGTACGAGCCGAATTCTATGTGGCGCTTCATGTTTCGCAGGGTGTCATAGTCGGCTCGTAGTCTCGGTGGATGACTCTGCTGGAGGTGTTGGCCGCGACGCGGCGGTACATGGTGCTGCCGGACAATGATTTCTCCTGGTCCACTTGGGAGGATGCCGAGGGGGCGCTCGCGGAGTTCGATGGGTTGGTCGCGGAGGTGGAGCGGGGGGCGAGGCCGCGCACGTTGGTCGTGTTGTTCGCGCCGACCGGGCCGCTGCAGGAGCTCGCCATCTCGAGTGGGTGGGCCGATTCGTATCCGGAGCTGGCGGCCCGTTTCGACGCGCTGTTCTGACCGTTTCCGCCAGGTCTGGAGTCCGGTGCATATCGACTCGGATAGAGGGCATACAGTTTTATAAGAGACTCGGGGTTACAGAAAGAGCGGTTCAAGATGGGGCCTGTACTCGCGCGCGGACCGGAGGGTGGCGGCGCCGCGCTGGATCAAGTGCTGATACTGACCGGGGCGGCGACCCTGATCGCGGCGGGGTTGATGTGGGTGGCCTACCTGCACCGGACCCGGCGGATCACCTGGCTGAAGAACGCCGCGGACCGCCTCGGGCGGCTGGGCAACCGGCCGGGCTGGGTGGCCTTGCCGCTCGCGGTGTTCATCACCACGATCTTGACGGCGATGCTCGGCTTCATCTGGGACGTGAGCCTGCACATCGGGCAGGGCCGCGATGAGGGGCCGCTGGCGAACCCGGCGCACTACTTCATCATGGTGGGGCTGTTCTTCCTGTTCATCGCGGGCATGCTGGCGATCATCCTGCCGCTGGACGAGAAACCGGGCCCGGCCGCGATCCGGATCACCCGGAACTGGCACGCGCCGGTCGGCGGAGTGCTGATGGCGGGCGCGGGTTTGTACGCGCTGATCGGGTTCCCGCTCGACGATATCTGGCACCGGT
Organism: Nocardia goodfellowii; assembly: GCF_017875645.1. Taxonomy (NCBI): domain Bacteria; kingdom Bacillati; phylum Actinomycetota; class Actinomycetes; order Mycobacteriales; family Nocardiaceae; genus Nocardia; species Nocardia goodfellowii. The sequence goes on from NZ_JAGGMR010000001.1 coordinate 2,953,164, forward strand.
TGTTCGGTCAGGACGTAACGCTCTGGGGCCCTACGCATTTGATGTTGATCGGCGGCGCGGGCCTGTCGCTGATCGGTGTGCTGCTGCTGGAATTCGAAGGGCGACTGGACAAGCCGGACCCGGACCGCGCCGACGGCACATTCATGTGGACCTTGCGCAGTTTCGCCTTCGGCGGCCTGGTGATCGGTCTGTCGGTGTTCCAGGTCGAATTCGATTTCGGCGTCCCGCAATTCCGGTTGGTCCTACAGCCGATGCTGATCGTGGCGGCCGCCACCGTCGCCCTGGTGTCGGCGCGGTACACGCTGGGCCGCGGTTCCACCTTGGTCCTGGTGGTGTTCGCGTTCCTGGTGCGCGGGATCATCGCGGTGATCGTCGGCCCGGGACTCGGCGCGCCGTACAACGTCTTCCCGCTCTACCTCGGCATCGCGGTGGTGGTGGAGTTGCTGGCCTTGCTGCCGCTGATCCGCAAACCGGTGTGGTGGGGCGCGGTCACCGGCTTGGTGGCTGCCACCGTGGGGCTCTGGCTCGAATCCTGGTGGGTCGATTGGATGTTCGTCGATCCGTGGCCGACATCGATGTGGCCCGAACTGCTGGCCATGGCGGTGCCGGTGGGTATCGCCGGTGGTGCGGTGGGCGCGCTGCTCGGCATGGTCCTGCGCGGCGAACAGCTACCGCGGCCACCGATCCGGCGGGCGCTGGTGATCGGCGCCGTGCTGGTCGCGGCCATCGCGACCGCCAACGGCCTGCGCCACGAGGTGCCCAGCGACGCCACCGCGACCGTCCGGTTGCAGGACGCCGAACCGGTCAACGGCGGCCGGATGGTGACCGCCGAAATCCGGCTCTCGCCGAGCGATCTGGTGAGCGATGATCCCGAGTGGCTGCAGTTGCTGGCCTGGCAGGGCGGGACCGGCCGGGTGCTCGGCCGCTGGCTCGAGGACGGGACCGAAAGTCCCGGGCGGGGTTTGGTGGTCGATCATCTGCGTCGGGTCGGACCCGGACACTATGTGAGCACGAAACCTGTTCCGGTCTCCGGCACCTGGAAGACGGTGCTGCGCCTGCAGGACGGCCGCACGCTGACCGCGCTGCCGGTGTTCATGCCGAACGACCCCGGTATCGGCGCCACGGAGGTCGCGGCGGACAACGAGTTCACCCGGCCGTTCGTGAGTGAAGTGACCGTGCTGCAGCGGGAACGGACTTTCGACAGTCCGTCCTGGCTGATGCCGACCGCGTCGTTGCTGGTGCTGGCCTGTTCGCTGATCCTGATCTGGGCGCTGTCCTGGGGCGCGGCCCGGGTCAACCTCGCCTATCGGCGCACCGCGCAGCCGGAGTCGGCGGATCTGGTTCGTCGATGAGGTACGAGCCTGGAGTTGATGTCCTGGCCGATCATTCGGCGCTGCTGGCCATTCCGGCGTTCGCGCCCGCGTTCGCGATCGTCGGGGTGGTCGTCTATATCGCCATGCGTGACCGGCGGGCGGAGCGCAGTGAGTCGCCGGAAGCGCGGGCCGAGGAGGAGGAACGATGAGCTCGAAAGCCGCGTTGGGGATGGCGGTGGTCGCCGCGGCGACGCTGGTGTCCAGCTGTACGACGACGTCCGAGGGACCGGCCACGGTGCCTGATCGGCCGTCGGCGACCGGGACCGCTGCCGCGGCGACCACCGTCGCCATCCGAATCGCCTCGGGTGCGGTTACTCCCACGAACAGCCGCACCGATGCCACTGTGGGGCAGCCGATTCTGTTGCTGGTGGACAGCGACGCCGCCGATGAGTTGCACGTGCACGCCGACCCCGCGCACACCTTCACCGTCGAACCGCGGGCGGGCCAGGAGTTCCGGTTCACCATCTCCGTCCCCGGACAGGTGGAGGTGGAACTGCACCACGCCGGCAAGACCGTGACCACCCTCCAGGTCCGTCCGTGACGGTGCTCGCCCACGGTCTCGGCGGCGCCGACGACCTGCCTATTCCCTTGTCCTATGCGCTGATCGGCGCGGCATGGGCATTGACGTTCTCCTTCGCGATCCTGCTGGTGGCGTGGCGGGAACCGCGGCTGGATCCCGAGTCGCCCGGCCGCCGCCTGCCCACGATCCTCGATCGGCCGATGGTCCGGACGGCGATCGCGGTGCCGAGTGTGCTGATCGCGATCTTCCTCGGGTTCGTCGCGGTCCTGGGTTCGCCCGACCCGCAACGCAATCCGCTGCCGGGTGTCTTCTACATCTACCTGTGGGTCGGCGTCATGACGGCGTCGCTGGTGTTCGGTCCGGTCTGGAAGCTCCTCTCACCATTGCGCGCCCTGCACCGCCTCGTTTGCCTGCTGCTGCGTCGTGATCCAGCCGAAGGGGTGCTCGACTACCCCGAATCATGGGGATATCGCCCGGCGGTCCTCGGCTTGTTCGCCTTCGTCTGGCTGGAACTCGCTGCCCCCGAGCCGGGTTCGGTGACGGCGGTGAGCATCTGGCTGCTGGCCTACGTGGTGCTCACTTCGGCGGGGCTGGCCCTGTTCGGCACGGTGTGGGCCGAACGCGCCGACCCGTTCGAGGTGTACAGCACGCTGCTGTCCCGCCTGAGCCTGTTCGGCCGCGACACCGCCGGTGCGCCCGTTCTACGCGCCCCACTGAACAATCTGGCGGCGAGCCCGGTCCTCCCCGGCGCGGTGGCCTTGGCCGCGACTCTGCTCGGCTCTACCGCCTTCGACAGTCTCTCCGCTCTTCCCGCGTGGCAGAACTTTCTCGATTCCCGCGGCGGCGGAGCGGTTTTCACCGAAACCCTGACCCGGACTCTCGGGTTGCTCACGGTCATCGCGATCGTCGGGGTCCTGTTCATCCGCGCCGCCCGCGCCGTCCCCGGCCGCACCCGCGCCGAGCGAATCCCACTCCCGCGTCTGCTCGCGCACAGCATCACCCCGATCATCGCGGGGTATCTCATCGCCCACTATTTGACCTTCCTGGTCGAAAAAGGCCAAGCGACACTGTTTTTGCTCGCCGACCCCTTCGACTGCGGCTGGAATCTCGCGGGTCTCGCCGACCACCAGGTCAGCTACTTCCTCTCCGCCCATCCCGCCGTGCTGGCTACGCTCAAGGTGCTCGCGGTACTCGCCGGGCATATTCTCGGCGTCACCGCCGCCCATGATCGCTGCCTGCGGCTGCTGCCCCGCGAACACCGCGCCACCGGTCAGCTCGCGCTGATGCTGGTGATGGTCGGGTTCACCTTCACCGGCCTCTACCTACTCTTCGGCGGGTGAGACAGGGTCACTGGCGAACGGTGAGCGCGGTTTCCATGCGCGCGTGGTATTTGCAGTAGAAGGGGTGCACCCCGGATTCCGCGGGCGCGGTGAAGGTGAGAGTTTGCTTCGGCGGGATCTCGTAGTCGAAAAAGCCGGTGCGCCGGCTGGTGATGCTGTGCTTGACGAGGTCGTTGTTGACGACGGTGACCACCGCACCCGGCAGGATCGGCGGCGCGAGGCTGTAGCCGAGTTTGTCGATGGTGAGAGTCATCGTGGGCACCGGGGCGGGTGCCGGGACCGGTGGCGGGTCGGACGGCTCGGATTTGCCGCAGGCCGCCGTCACAGCGAGCGCGAGCGTGGTGGCCGCGAGAGCGGCCCGGTGTCTCGGTGCAGCCATCGCTGCCTCCTGCGCGTTCGGACGAACCCTGACCTCGATGGTACGTCTGGAAACCCGGAGGCTTGGCGGGCCGCCGAAGGGGCGGAGCGCCAAGCCCTTTCATGGAGTCCTACCGTGTCGGCCGAAGGCCGACGGGCCGACTCAGTTGCTGCCGAACTTTCCACCGTCGCCGCCGGCGAGTCGCTGGGCCAGCAGGGCCTTGCCCTGCTCGGCGCCCTTGCGGCTCTCGCCCTGCGCCTTACGGAAGAACTCCACCAGCTGGCTGTCGCCCTGGCGCTCGGCGTCGCGGGCGTACTGCTCCATTCGCAACGCGTTGCTCAAGCACTGCTCGGTGAACCAGATCAGGTTGTAGTCCTTGTCGACGGTGCCCGTGACCTGACCGGTTTCGTGGCCGGTTGTCATTGGTGATACCTCCTGTGAATCGGTCGTACACCGACGCCGTACCCCCGGTGTGCGCGGCAAAACCAGCAGGGTTGACCCCGCGCCATGCGGCGGGGAAAGGTAGGACGATGGGCACAGAAGAGCGTGGCGGCGTAGAGCTGACCAACCTCGACAAGCCGCTGTTCGACGGCGCGCGGGCGACCAAGCGAGATCTGATCGACTACCTGGAGGTCGTCGGCGAACGGCTCGTACGCCAGCTCCGGGACCGCCCGCTCTCGGTCATCCGGATCCGCCCCGGCCAGCAACCTTTCATGCAGAAGAACCTGCCGAAGTACACCCCGGAGTGGGTGCCGCGGATAAAGGTGTGGGCGGAGAGTTCGCACCGTGAGGTCACCTACGCGCTCTGCGAAGATGTCCGCACCCTGCTGTGGTTCGGCAACCAGCGCGCCATCGAATACCACCCCACCCTGCTGCTCGCCGACCATGCCAAGGGTCCGACACACCTGATCCTCGATATCGACCCGCCCGAGGGACAGCCGTTCGACCGGGCGGTGCTCGCGGCGAAACTCATCCGGCAGGCCCTGGCCGACGACGGGCTCGCCGGGGCGGTGAAAACCAGTGGGGCCAAAGGCCTGCACATCTTCGTCCCGCTGGTCGAGGGTCTGCCCATCGAAGACGTCGCCGCCGCCACCCGTGCCATCGCCGCCCGCGCCGAACGCTTGGATCCGGCGCTGGCCACCACCGCCTTCATCGTGGAGGACCGCAAGGGCAAGGTGTTCCTCGATTCCACGCGTGCGGGCGGAGCCACCGTCGTGGCCGCCTACAGCCCCAGAATCCGCCCGGGCGCTCCCGTCTCCTTCCCGCTGTCCTGGTCCGAGCTCGAGGACGTCACCCCGGCCGATTTCACCATTCACACCGCCCCGGGCCTGCTCGGTGACCGCGACCCGTGGGCCGACGAAATGCCCGCGCCGCAAAGCCTTCCCGCGGATCTCCTGGAAGAGGGCCACACCATTCCGATCGCCCGGGTGCAAGCCATGCATGAAGGCAAACGCCGAGCCCGCGCGGCGCGGAGCAAGGGTGACGCGTAGCGGCGGGCACACCGTCCGCGCGGTAGAGGTCCGTTCGCCCGCCCGCCCGTTCGCCCGCCCGTTCGGTCCACCGTCGTACCCCCGGTGCGGTCGGCTCGAGGTGCTCGGCTCCACCGCTATTTGCCGCCTGGTCGCTGTGCTGGCCGAGGTCTGGCCTCGAAGGCCTGCCGAACTGAGACCCGTGGAGGTGGCTGATCTGTTGCGGGGCAGCGTTTTTCGTTTTGCGCACCGCCGAGATTCGCCGGCGGTGCGGCTCTCTGCGCCCATTCGCCTCCCATTTCCCGGCGAGTTATGCAATGTTGGTACTGCGCAACGGCATTGAGGAGATGCCGTGGGTCGCCGTGAAGGCGTCGGTCAAGGGAGTGTGGCGAACATGTCGTCGGCGTACGCATCCGAACCAGGCGGCCGCGCCGGCGCGCGTCAGTTCGCGGGGCGCGCCGGTAATGCCGGTCGAGGCGTCCCGCTGTGGCCGGGGATGATCCCGCTGCACCAGCAGGCGCAGCAACAGCGGCGGCTACAGCAGCGCGAGGCGGCGGCTCAGCCCCTGGAGCCCACAGCCAACGAGATCACCCAGCCGCAGCCGGCCGCGCTGCACCGGACGGTGCAGCGGGCGGCCCCCCAGCGGATCGAACCACGGCAGCCGCTGCCGGCCCGCCGGGTCGAACCGCACCAGCGGCTGTGGCCCGCCCGGGCGACCCGTCCGCACAGCCACCGCAAGCGGACCCGGCACCCGTGGGTGGTCGTCTCGGTGGCCAGCGGCGCCTCGCTGGCGGCGGTAGCCATCGTCGCCGTCTACACCGCCCAGGCCACCGGCCCCAGCGAATCCTCGCCCACGGTCGCCGGGGCGGCGCTCGGGGGCGGACCGGGGTGTGAGGCGGCTCGCACCGAACAGTTCGTGCGCGGCAACGGGATCGGTTCCACCGAGACCGGTCCGGACGCGATCCTGGCCTTCCAGCACGCCTACTACGTGACGCGCTCGGGTACCGCCGCGCGCGCCCTGACCGCACCGGACGCGGCGGTACCCGCGGCCCCGGTGATCGACAAGGGCATCGCCTCGGTCCCGGAGGGCACCCGGCACTGCGTGCTCATCACCCCGATGCCTGACGGTCGCTTCGACGTCGTCATCACCGATATGCGGCCCGACGCCTCCGTTCGCACCTACCGCCAGTTCGTCACGGTGGGGGTGCGCGACGGTGCGATCGTCATCACGAAGATCGCGCCGCCAACCTGACCCATCACCTCGAGGTAGGCTGACCGCCGCGGTCGGCGTGGCCACGGCAGTGCTCGCCGGATGACCACTCAGAGAGCGGTGATGGGATGGACGAGAAGATTTCGGAGTCCTCGACAGGAACGACGACGATCGGGGTACGGGTCCCGGCGGAGCTGGAGCAGCTGACGATGCTGCGCGCGCTCGCCGAAACCGTCACCCTCATCGCAGATTTCGGGATCGACGAGGTCACCGACATCCGGCTCGCCCTGGACGAGATCGCCACGGCCCTGATGCTGGGCGCGGTGCCCGGGTCGGAGATCGAGGCCGGTTTCAGCTATCGCGACGGCGCCATCACCGTCGAGGTGTCCGGCGTCGCGGCTACCGATACCGCACTGGATCAGGGCAATTTCGGCTGGCACATCATCGAGACGCTCACCGACACCATCTCGGTGGCCCAAACCCCGTTCGACGCAGCGGTTTCCGGTTATCCGACGGTGGTCGTCTTCACCTGGGTCAGAGGCGGAACCACCGGTGAACAAACGAAGTGAGCGAACCATGTGCCCGCGTGTCTCGCGGATCGCGGGGCCGAGCGTCAGTGAGGCGCAGCGATGAGCGATGAGGCGCATTCGCCTCGCCCCGACCGCGGACCCCGCAAACGCGGCAGCGACAGCTATGACAACATCGAGCCCCTCTTCGCCGAGCTGGCAGCGCTCGACGAGGCGGATCCGCGCCGGCACGAGGTCCGGGAGGAGCTGATCCGGCGGTGCTTGCCGCTGGCTGAGCACATCGCCCGGAAATTCACCGGGCGCGGCGAGAACTTCGAGGACCTGCTACAGATCGCGCGGGTCGGCATGGTCGCGGCCGTGGACCGGTTCGATCCGTCGCACGGCGCGTCGTTCCTGTCCTTCGCGATTCCAACCATCATGGGCGAAGTCCGGCGGCACTTCCGCGATTACGCCTGGGCGGTGCGAGTTCCGCGACGGCTCAAGGAGATTCAGCAGCTCATCGGCCCCGCCGTTGAGACGCTGTCGCAGCGGCTGGGCCGGATGCCGAAGGCCAGCGAGATCGCCGAGGAGCTCGAGGCCGACCTGGTCGAGGTGACGCAGGCGCTGATCGCGCGCAACGCGTACCAGACCTCGCCGATCGACGCCGCCACCGACAAAGACGACGACAACAGTCCGCTCACCCCGATGGACACCCTCGGCACGGACGACCCGGAATACCGCAATGTGGAGGACTACCTCGCGGTGAAGCCGCTTATCGCGGCACTGCCCGAGCGCGAGCGCAAGGTACTCATCCTGCGGTTCTTCGAGTCCAAGACGCAGACCGAGATCGCCGAGCAACTGGGCGTCTCCCAGATGCAGGTGTCGCGGATCCTGTCCAAGACGCTGAACTCGCTGCGGGAGCAGGCGCTGAAGGATTAGCGCCGGGTGGGCTCAGGCACTGTAGCCGCCGTCCACGTCCAGCTTCTGACCGCTGATATAGCCCGCGCGGTCGGAGGCGAGGAAGCAGACCGCTTCGGCGATGTCCTCGGCGTCACCGAAGCGGCCCAGCGGGATATTGCCGCGTGCGATCTCCCGGGCGTGCTCGTCGAACTCGCCGGAGGCGAACAGCCGCACCGCCATTCCGTCGGTGGTCATGCCGGGTCCGACACAGTTGGCGCGGACTCCGAACCGGCCTTCCTCCGCGGCGATAGCGCGCACCAGGGCCTCGACCGCGGCCTTGGGCGCGCTGGACAGGCTGTCGCGCACCGGGAATCGAGCGGTGGCGGCGGTGGTCACCGCGACGATGGTGCCCTGAACGGCGCGCAGGTGCGGCAGCGCGGCGTGCGCGGCATTGAAGAAGGCCGCGGTGTCGGCACTGAGCTGGCGCCGGAAGTCGGCCGGGGTGACCTTGCTCAGATGCACCATCGGCACGTGCGGGCCGGCGGCGTAGACGAGGGTGTGGATGCCGCCGAACGCCGCGGCCGTCTCGGTGACGACTTCGGCGGTCTGCGCGGCATCGGACAGGTCGAGTTGCCAGGCTTTCGCGGTGCGGTCGTGCTCCTTCGCGACGGCCCGCAGTGGTTCCAGCGGGCCCGCCGAGCGGAAGTAGGTCATCGCCACGTGGCTGCCGCGCTCGAGCAGCATCCGGGTGATCGTCTGACCCAGACCACCGCTGGCGCCGAGCACGAGCGCGGCGCCCGGGCGGTGCGCGAAATCATCCATCGGGCCATTGTCGGCCCACAGGCTCCAACCAAGCAAGTGCTTGGGTGGGTGTGTCGTTCAGGACACCGTCCGCTCGCACTGGAACCGGCCCCGATAGATGTCGCGGGCGCGCTGCCGCGCACCGAGTCGATCGTGCGCCCGCGCGGGCTGTTCCGGGACGAAAACCGCGGGCGGATAGGAGAAGTCGAAATCGATCGGGTCGGTGTCGCTGTTCCGGATCCGGGCGTCATTGGCATCGGAGTTCCGGCGGGGGATCTGCATGGGCCCAGATTAGGCGCGAACCGCGCGGCGGGGCACGCGTAGTTATACCCGGCAAGCGAACGTAAAGCTCACCAGGCCAAGGGGATTGGGAACGGCTCCGTGTTGCGCGGTCCAAAGTCGGGCCCGGGGCCTAGGGTGGGCGGTATGCGGGCAATTGCGTACAGCGAATTCGGTGGGCCGGAGGTACTGCGGGTTGTCGAGGCGCCGGTGCCGGAACCGACCGGCGCCGAGGTTCGGGTGGCGGTGCGGGCGGCCGGGGTGAATCCGGCGGATTGGAAGATGCGGTCCGGTGCCCTGGTTTTCGGGGAACCGAAGTTCCCGCAGTTCCCCGGCAGTGAGATCGCCGGCTTCGTCGACGCGCTCGGACCCGACGCACACGGACATGCCATCGGTGATCAGGTATTCGGGTGGGCGCGCAGCGGTGGCTACGCGGAATACGCGCTGAGCAGCGCGCTGGCGCGTAAACCCGAGGGGCTGGACTGGGCCGACGCGGTCGCGCTGCCGGTCGCGGTGAGTACTGCCGCCAAGGTGCTGGACATGCTGAAGGTGCAGGCGGGGGAGACGCTGCTGGTCAACGGCGCCTCGGGTGCGGTCGGCTCGATGGCGGTGCAGTTGGCCCGTGCCGAGGGCGTGGTCGTCATCGGTACGGCCTCGGCGCGCAATCAGGAGCTGGTGCGCGGACTGGGCGCCATACCGACCACCTACGGGGACGGGCTCGCCGATCGAGTCCGGGCGGTCGCGCCGCACGGTGTCGACGCCGTCTTCGATGCCGGACAGGGCGGGTTGCCCGCGGCTATCGAACTGCGCGGCGGCACCGACCGGATCGTCACCATCGCCGACCCGGCCGCAGGCGAACTGGGCGTCACCTTCGCCAGTGGCTCGCCCGGTCCGCGTCCCGTCGAATTGGCCGAACAGGTCGCCGAGCGCGTGCTCACCGGTGAGTTCCGGTTGCCCGCGCCCGCGCGCGCGTTCACGTTGGAGGAAGCCGCGCTCGCCCAGCGCGAGATGGAGCACGGGCACGGATCGGGCAAGGTTGTCCTGCTGATCAATTGAGCACGGGCGCGCACGCCCTCCTAAGCTCCCAGGATGAGCGCCGGCGATCTTGTTCTGACCGTACTCGGTAGTGCGACGCCCTATCCGGCCGTCGACAACGCCTGTTCCGGGTACCTCGTGAGCCATGCGCGGACCCGCCTGTGGTTGGACGCGGGCACCGGCACGCTGGCTCGGCTCCAGCGCCACACCCGCCTGGACGAGCTGGACGCGATCTGGATCTCGCATCTGCACGCCGATCACTGTGCGGACCTGCTGACCGCCTATTACGGCCTGCGCTACGCGGACGTGCGGCTGACCGCGCCCCTCCCGCTCTACGGTCCGCCCGGTATCGCCGACCGCCTGGCGAGCTTCCTGACCAATGGACCGGTGCGCAGTCCCGTCGAAGCGGCGTTCGAGGTACACGAGCTGCGGGACGGCGATGAAGCCCACGTCGGCGGCCTGACCGTCCGGGCAGCGGCGGTGGAGCACGGTATGCCCGCATTCGGGGCCCGGATCGAGACGGGTGGTAAGGCGCTCGCCTACTCGGGGGATACCGGCCCGTGTGCCGCCCTGACCGAGTTGGCCACGGGTTGCGATCTGCTGCTGTGTGAGGCGGACGGCTCTCCGTCGGAGGGCCCCGCGGTGCACTGCGCACCCGAGGACGCGGGCCGCACGGCCGCGGCGGCGGGGGTGCGGCAGCTCGTTCTGACGCATGTCAGCCGGTTTCTCACTCCGGAGGACGCGGTCAGGCGCGCCGGCGGGCATTACCGAGGGCCGATCGCCCACGCCGCGCCTGGCCGTACCTTCGTAATCTAGTGCGCTGGCTCACGATCTCGTAGTGATCTCGTCCACATAACGCACTGATAACAACAAACATGTAATTTCCACGCCACGCGTGGCGACTTGCGCCGATGCCGGAATGTCCGAAATTCGGTCCGGACATCCATTCGGAATCATGGCGTGACCATTCCGTGATTCTTCGATACCGTCGTTGGCGGTCCGAATAACGACGGGCCGCGACTCGACCGCCGAATGCCGGAATCCCTGTCCCGCGGTCCGAGGATCCCCGATTTCCCCTGGGGGCAGGGACCTGGCTGGAGTAGCGCCGGGACGGTAAGACGCAGGGCAGGAATTCTTTTATGTCGCTTATCCGTAATGTCAGCACGCGTGCCTTCGGCCTGACCGCGGTCGCCGCCGCGCTCGTGGCGGTCCCCTTCGGCCTGTCCACCGCCACCGCTTCCGCCGAGGGCGGTAACAACTGGGATGCCGTCGCCGAGTGCGAGAGCGGCGGTAACTGGGGCATCAACACCGGCAACGGCTACTACGGTGGCCTGCAGTTCTCGCAGTCCACCTGGGCCGCCAACGGTGGGTCCGGCAGCCCGGCCGAGGCCAGCCGTGAGGAGCAGATCCGCGTGGCGGAGAACGTGCTCGCCACCCAGGGCCCCGGCGCCTGGCCGGTGTGCGGCGCCAACCTCTGAGGTTCGCCGCTCCGGAAAGCTGATCGACGCCCGCCGCATCTCGACTCGCGGCGGGCGTCGAACTGTCAGAACCCCGGTGTGGCGGGGGTCAGATACATATAGCTCTTCTCCTCGACCCGCGTCGCGATTCGCCACTCGCCTTCGATGCGGGCGAATGTGTCGAGATACCAGAGGCCGCAGAACATCAGGGTCTGATTGCCGTCCTTGTCCTTGATGAGCATCGGGTTGTGACAGATGGTGCGGGCGGTCGCGCTGTCGCCGTCGACCTTTATCGAGGAATTGCTGACGAGGTGTTGGTAGGCCGGGAAATTGGGCAGGGTGGCGGCCAGGAAGGCCTTGGTCGAGGCCAAGTCGCCGACGGCCCCGCCCATCGCGGAATAGTCGATGTGCGCGTCGGCGGTGAAGATGTCATCCAGCAGATCCCACTGCCCGGTGTCGACGGCGTGGGAGTAGCGGACCATCAGGTCCTCGATTTCCAGGCGGTCCGAAATCTCCTGCAACGACAACATTCTGCCTCCGATGTGCGGTGGTGCGTCCGCGTAATCGGAGCAGGGCGAAGCCGCGGACGCAAGGGCTGGGTTCACCGCGGGGCGGTGACGTCGAGTTCGCGAACACCGGGGTGCCCGGCATCCGAGCCGGTCACGTCGAGACGGACATAGCGTCCGGTCGCGGCGGTACTGAGCTGCCCCGTCGCCGGGTCGACATCGACCGGTGCCCAGATCTTCTCGTCGACGGACACGGCGAGGGTGAACGCCGTGGGCGCGGGATCGGTCCAGTGCGGGACCACGGCGCCGATCGTGGTTTCGCGGCCGAGGTCGACGGTGAGGGTCCCCTGCGCGCCGTCGGGTGACCAGGCCGTCGCCAGGGTGCCGTCCACGGCGGCGTCTCCGTAGCGGCCTGATTCGGCGGAACTGGCGCGCACCGCCTTGCACTGCGAAAGATCCTGGCCAGGCGCGATATCCGGCCGCCGAGTCGGCAGCACCAGCGGTGTTCCGGCACTGGCCAGTTGCGTGCCGGAGGTCGTGCGCACCGGCATCGGCGCGCCCTGGGTGACGGTGATCCGGGTTTCGCCGGCGCCGATCTCGGCATCGAAAACGCGCCCCTGCCAGTGGATTCCGCGAATCCGCAATTCCGAGCCGAGTTTCGCGGGCAGCAGCGGGGCGATCTCGATCTCGCTGTCGTGCAAGCGAAGTCCGAGCAGGCCGTTGGTGAAGGTCTGCAGGAAGCCGCCGGCGGCCGTGGTGAAGGTGAACGCCGGTGCGCCCGCGAGCGGGTCCAGCGCGCCCGCCTTCGCACCCCTGGCTTCGGCGAACTGCGCGAACGGCCCCCGGATGAACGGGCGCACCGAACGTTCCAGGTAGGTGTCGGTGGCGCAGCCCGGTGCGCCGATCCGCGCGGCGTCGATGGCGTTGACCGAATCGGTCATCGCCGGGCCGTCGGGATCCGTGCGCTCCGAATAGTATTCGAGCACGTTGGCCGCCGCCTGCGGCGACATCGGCCAGTCCAGCGGATAGACGAGCAACACGGTGTCGGCCTGTTTGGTCGGCGTGCCGCCGTAGCCGTCGTATTGCAGGAAGATTTGCCGCGCCGGATCGAACGGCATGCGCAAACCGTTCGCGATCGTGGACCATTCCGCGGGCGCGGGCACGCCCAGTATTTCCGCGGCTCGCACCGCGTGGCGCAGTGCGAGCGCCGCGCCGCCGTTGGTGTAGACGGCGTCGTTCACGCCGTTGCTGTACTCATCCGGTCCGGCGACATCGAGGATGGAGTAGCTGCCGTCGGCGTTGGGCCGCACCCTCGAGGCCCAGAACTCGGCGATATTGCGCATGATCGGCCAGATCCGTTCGCGCAGATAGCCTTTGTCTCCCGTGCCGAGGTAGTACTGCCAGGCGGCCAGCGAGATGTCACCCTGCAGGTGAATCTGAGTGAGGCAGTGCGGAGGATCCCAACTGTGACATTCCTCGAGGTCGCCGTCGGTGGCGCTGGTCCAGGGATAGAACGAGCCGCGATAGCCGAGCCGAGCCGCGTTGGCCTGTGCGGCGGGCAAGGTTTTGAATCGGTATTCGACAACGGATTTCGCCAGTGCCGGGGCGAGATGCAGCAAGCCGGGATACATCCAGATGTCGGCATCCCAGAACACCAGGCCGCCGTAGTTGTCGCTGCTCAACCCGACCGGCGAAATGCTGTTGTCCTGAGTGGCATTCGTGGCCGAATACAGGGAGTACAGCGCACCGCGAGTCCAGGATTGGATGTCCCGATCGCCCGGTACCTCGATGTCGCCACGCCACAGCTCGCGCCATGCGCCCGCGCTGCGGGCGAGCAGTTCGGGCCAGCCGATGCGCGCGGCGCGTTGCGCGGCGGCAAACGCCGCGGCGGCGGGAACCGTCGCGGTGCGGGCGGTGTCGACGCCCACATACTTGGTGATCGTGTAGGACGTGTCCGCCCGCACGGGAATTCGCGTCTCCTGGCTCACCGACAAATTCTCGGCTTCCGGCTCGTGCCCGCGATCGGGTTTCGCCGTACCCGAATCCAGCACGGAGACAACGCTGCCCGCGACGCCGGTGCCTGCGGTGCGGAAATCGACGCCGATGGATCGATCGTCGCGCGCCCCGCCGCCGGTCTGGGTGATCCGCCGAGCGCCCGCGCCATCGAGTTTGTCGGTGACCACGAGCTCACCCGACCAGCGGGGAACAGCGGTGAGCCGCACCGCACCGACGTGCTGATCGGTGCGGTCGGTCAGCACCTCATAGGTCAGATCGGTGGCTTTGCCGTCGGGGGTGGTCCAGGTCAGTTCGGTGTGCACCAAACCGCAACGCTGGTAAAGGGTTTGCGTGAAATTCGAGATCTGCGCCGCGGGGGTCGCGGGCGAAAACTGTTCGGCACCCACGCTCACCAGCAACGTGGACCAGTTCGGGATCGCCGCCGCGACCTCACGGTCCTCGGCCACGCCGGGTTGATTGCCGTACAACCCCGCCACGAAGGCCCCGTCGTAGGCGGGGGTGTAGAGCGGCCATCCGGTCGCCTCCCGCGAGGCGTAGTAGCCCATTCCGCGCGTCGGTACCCGCAGACCGAGATAGCCGTTGCCGACGAACGGATGCCGATCGATGCCGGTGTCCACCTCGGTATTCGACGGTGACCAACCGGTCGCGGGCGCGGAGTCGCCCGGGCAGCCGGCCGCCGCTGTCGCGGTCTGCTCCGGCGATCCGCACGCGGCGACCAGGGCGGAGCCGGTCAGCAGCAATGCCGCCAGTGCGGATTCGAGTTTGCGCGGCCGGGAACGCCGGCCGGCTGACTGGGCTTGTGAACGCACCTGGCACCTCCCGTTGTGAACGAATCGGCTCGGCAATGCACCCCACGGCGAAAATCTCGACCACAACAACTGATTCAGCACGAGGCGCCGCTACTACCGGCTATACCCATCGGTTTTCCGCGGTACCGCGCGCGCCCGATCGGCACCTGACATTGCCCGCTCCGGACAAGGCCGACCTCCGGCCCGGCCGACGCCGGAACCGTTCGACCGTCGTTGACCAGGGATGATGGTAGCTCTCCGGCCGACCGGATGATCATCGCTAGGCTGGGACGATGCGTGTTGAACGGGATCGCCAATCGGCCGGACCACAGGGATTGGCCAGTGCTCTGGATGTGTGGCTGGTCGACCGCAGCGCGCGCGTCCGGCCGTCGCGGGCCGACCGGATGCTGCGCGGTCTGAGCACCAGCGCGAATCACAGCCGGTTGTGGATCGGTGTGGGCGCGGCCATGATCCTGCTCGGTAACCCCGCCGCCCGCCGGGCCGGCACGCGCGGCCTGGTCGCGGTCGCGCTCGCCAGCGGCATCGCGAACGGTATTGCCAAACCGCTGTTTCCGCGGCGGCGGCCGCCGGACGAGTCGGTGCCCTTCGTGCGCCGCCTGGTGAAGCCGCCGGTCTCGTCGTCTTTCCCGTCCGGGCACTCGGCCTCGGCCGCCGCCTTCGCCACCGGAGTGGCACTCGAATATCCCGCGGCCGCCGTCGCGGTGGTGCCGGTGGCCGCCGCGGTCGGGTACTCGCGGGTGCACATCGGCGTGCACTGGCCCTCCGATGTGGTGGCGGGCGCGGCGCTCGGTGCGGGGGTCGCGCTGGCCACGCACCGCTGGTGGGCGGTGCGTGAGGACGAGCCCGCCCTGCTGGGGCCGGCCGCGCGAATCGAACCGCTGGAACAGGGGCGGGGTCTGCTCATGGTGGTCAACCCGCTGGCGGGCGCCGGCAGCGGCGGCGGCCCCTACGACTGGACACTGCTGCGGGAACAGCTGCCGGAGGCCGATTTCGTCGAACTGGATCCCGCCGTCGGCCTCGACGCTCAGCTCGAAGAACGGTTGCGCCACAAAGATGTTCGCGGGATCGGAGTGCTCGGCGGCGACGGTACGGTGTCGTCGGTAGCGGGTTTCGCGGTGCGGCATCGTCTTCCGCTCGCGGTGCTGTCCGGTGGCACGCTCAACCATTTCGCCCGGGACGCGGGCGTCGACGACATCGACGACACTTTGGCGGCCGTCCGCACCGGTCAGGTCGCGGCATGTGACGCGGCGCTGGTCCGGTCCGACGATTCCGCCGCGCGCACCTTCGTCAACACGGCCAGCCTCGGCGGTTATCCGGACTTCGTGCGCCTGCGCGAACGCTGGCAGGAGCACCTCGGAAAATGGCCCGCGGCCGGCATCTCGATGATCCGCGTTCTGCTCGGGGCCGAACCCCTGCACGTCGTGATCGACGGTCAGCCCATGGCCATCTGGATGCTGTTCGTCGGCAACGGCCGCTATCACCCCGCCAATCAGATCCCGCGCTCCCGCCCGGAACTGCACCGCGGCACCCTGGACGTGCGGTACCTCCGCGCCGACGTTCCCTTCTCGCGCACCCGCCTGATCTGGTCCACCCTCACCGGCACCCTGGGTAGTTCACCCACCTACGTGCGCCACGAACGGCACCGCCTCGAAGTGTCGGTCACCGAGGCCTCGGTATCCCTCGCCACCGACGGCGAAGTCGACTTCAAGGGCCGCGATTTCGTCTTCGAGAGCCAGCCCGACACCCTCATCCTCTTCCATCGAGATCCCCGCACCGATCCCTGATTCCACCGGCGCGGACCGGCTCAAGCGGGGTAGGTGTGGGTTTCGGTGGCTTTGACGGCCGCCCAGAGTTCGGCGCCGGGATGGAGGTGGAGGTCGGCCACCGTGGCCGGGGTGATGTCGGCCAGGACCGGCGGGGTGCCGTCGAGGCGGACGCGGATGGTGTGGGCGTGTTGTTCGATGCCCGCGATGGTGACCGGCCAGGTGTTGCGCGGGCTGCCGGCGGGTTGTGCCGGGTGCAGGCTCACCGCGCTCGGCGCGAACGCGACGTGCACCGCGCCGCGGCCCGGTTCGGCGACGGTGAAGCGGCCGCCGCCGTCGAGGGTGACGTGGGCGCCGTCCGCGGTGCCGCGATACAGGTTGAGGCCCACCAGGTTCGCGACATAGTCGGAGCGTGGGCGACGGGCGACCTCGGCCGGCGCACCCTCCTGGACGATGGCGCCGTTCTCTAGGATGACCAGGCGGTCGGCGAGGACCATCGCGTCCAGGGGGTCGTGGGTGACCAGTACCGTGTGGCCCGGGTAGTCGGACAGGTGGTGGGCGAGGTCGGAACGCACGCGTAACCGGGTACTCGCGTCCAGTGCCGCGAGCGGTTCGTCGAGCAGGAGCAGTCGCGGGTCGGTCGCCAAAGCCCTTGCCAGCGCGACCCGTTGGGCTTGGCCGCCGGACAGGGCGCGTGGCCTGGCGTCCCGGTGCTCGGCCAGGCCGACGCGGTCGAGCCACCGGGCGGCGCGTTCCCGTGCCGGGGCGCGGCGGTGGCCGCGGGCGCGCAGACCGAACGCGACATTGTCGAGCGCGCTGAGATGGGCGAACAGCAGGTAGTCCTGGAAGACGACGCCGATCTCGCGCCGCTCGGCGGGCACGAACACCTCCGGCGGTGCGTCCCAGCGCTTTTCGTCCACCTGGAGGTTGCCCTCGGTCAGCGGCGTCAGGCCCGCCAGTGCGCGCAGCGCGGTCGTCTTCCCGGCACCGTTGGGACCCAGCAGGGCCACCACTTCACCGGCCGCTACTTCGAACGCGATATCGAGCCGGAACTGTCCACGCCGGACTCCCAATTCAGCGCGCAATGTCATGCCGCGCCTCGAATCCAGCGCTCGCGCAAGGCGACGAGCACGACGACGGACACCGCGAGCAGCACCAGGCTGAGCACGATGGCGGCGTCGGGGTCGGTTTCCAGCGCGAGATAGACCGCCAGCGGCATGGTGGTCGTCTTGCCGGGGAAGTTGCCCGCGAAGGTGATCGTCGCCCCGAATTCACCGAGTGCCCGCGCCCAGCACAGCACCGCACCCGCGATCACGCCGGGCAGCACGGAGGGCAGGGTCACCCGCCGGAAAGTCAGCCAGCGCGAGGCCCCGAGGGTGGCGGCCGCCTCCTCGAAGCGTGGATCCGCCGCGCGCAGCGCGCCTTCCACCGAAATAACCAGGAAGGGCATCGCCACAAAGGCTTCCGCGATCACGACGCCGGTGGTGGTGAAAGGCAAAGAGACGCCGAACCATTCGTAGAGGTACTGCCCGATCAGCCCGCGGCGGCCGAGCACCAGCAGCAGCGCGACGCCGCCCACCACCGGCGGCAGCACCAGTGGAACCGTCACCAGCGCGCGCAATAGGCTGCGCCCCGGTACGTCACCGCGCGCGAGCAGCCAGGCCAGCGGGATGCCCAGGACCAGACAGACAGCCGTCGCCAGCGTCGCGCACACCAGGGAAAGCCGCAGTGCGGTAAGAACTTCGCCGCTGAACAGTCGATCCGGCATCGTTGTCCACGGCGCTCGCACCAGCAACCCGAGCAGCGGCACCACGAGAAACGCCAGACCGGCCAGCGCCGGTACCACCAGCACCAGCGGCCGCCGCGCCCGCACCGAACGCCTTCGCACCGCGCGTTTCGACGCCGGGCGGATATCCGCACGCAGATCGGTCACGACTGCACGTCACCAGTGCGAGCGCCTCGACACAAGCAGGCACGCCGGAGGCCGTCTCCGTGTGTCGCGAGCGCCGTGCGGCGCGCGGCTGCCGGCCGGAGGCTGTCTCCGTCCGTCGCGAGCGCCGTGCGGCGCGCGGCTGCCGGCCGTGTGCTCACGGTGCCTCGAAGCCCGCTCGGTCGAACACCGCACGTGCCTGCGCGGAGCGGATGAACTCGACGAAGGCCGCGGCGGTGGCGGGGTTGGGAGCCTGGGCCAGGGGAGCGATGGGGTAGTCGTTGATCGCTCGCGCCGCCTCCGGGAATTCGATGCCCTCGACCTTGTCGCCGGCGGCTCGGACGTCGGTGCGGTAGACCAGCGCGGCATCCACCTCGCCGAGCGTCACCTTGGTCAGCACCGCTTTCACATCGGTTTCCCGGGTATCCGGTCGCGGGGTAACGCCCGCGGCCTGGAACACCGTCGCGGCCGCGGCCCCGCACGGCACCTGCTCCGCACACAGCGCG
Source organism: Nocardia goodfellowii (assembly GCF_017875645.1). Classification (NCBI taxonomy): domain Bacteria; kingdom Bacillati; phylum Actinomycetota; class Actinomycetes; order Mycobacteriales; family Nocardiaceae; genus Nocardia; species Nocardia goodfellowii. The sequence continues at coordinate 2,971,942 of NZ_JAGGMR010000001.1, forward strand.
AGTTTCGGTTCGGATTTGCCGAAGTCGGTCAAGCCGCTGATGCGCCCCGGATTACCCTGGGGCACAACTATTTCCAGCCTGTTGCGGGCGAAGGTGACCGGTCCGGCGGTGATCTCGCCTCCGTCCACCACCTGCTGCATATTCTTGGGCGCGGCCGAGGCGAAGACGTCGGCGGGCGCGCCCTGCTTCAGCTGCTGAGCCAGTGCCGAACTCGCGCCGAAGCTGTAGACGACCTCGACTCCGGGGTGCGCGGCCTCGAATTGCTCGCCGAGTTCGGTGAACGTCTCGGTCAGCGAGGCGGCGGCGAACACCGTCAGCCTGCCGGTTACCCGCCCGTCCGGTGCGGCCGCGTCCTCGGCCGCACAGCCTGTCACCAATGCGGCGGCCAAAGCCGCCGCCATACCCGCAAGCTTCATACTCAACTCTCCGGAATCTCCACCACGACATGTGTCGACTTCACCGATGCGACGGCGACGCTGCCGACCTCCAGCCCGAGCTCTTCTACCGATTCCGCGCTGAGCAGCGACACCAACCGGAACGGTCCGGCCTGCATCTCCACCTGCGCCATCACCCGGTCCTTGACGACCCGGGTGACGATGCCGCGCATCCGGTTGCGGGCGGACGCCGCCACCGTCACGCCGGGTTCGGGCGCGTCGGCGCGGGTGCGCGCGAACTCCGCGAGTTCCCGTCCGCTCAGCCACTTGCGCCCGTTCTCCAACGGGATCGCGGTGAGTTTGCCCTGATCGATCCAGCGCCGCACCGTGTCATCGCTGACACCCAGTAGCGCCGCTGCCTCGCTGATCCGCAAATACGACACGAATGGGACTCTACATCCGTATCTGCGTGGATCAATGCGCGATATCTCCGAATATGCGCGCAGCAGCTCGGCTGGCACTTGGGCGATGCGACAGCGGTGCGGCGGGGAATTTCGTGTCCGTCGCACGCGGCGGACGGAATTCCTTTAGCGTGAGCAGCGGATTGGACGCCGAGAGGGGCCTGGGATGCGATCGGGGATGCTGGGGCTGGCGGAGTTGCGGGTGCGGGTGGAGTCGGGAGACATCGACACCGTGCTGGTCGCGATGACCGACATGCAGGGCCGATTGCAGGGAAAGCGGTGTGCGGCACAGTATTTCCTGGACGAGGTGATCGGGCACGCCACCGAGGCCTGTAATTACCTGCTGGCGGTGGACGTGGAGATGACCACCGTCGACGGCTACGCCATGTCCTCCTGGGACACCGGCTACGGCGATTTCGTGTTGCGCCCCGACCTGAGCACTCTGCGGCTGCTGCCGTGGTGGCCCGGCACCGCGCTGGTGCTCTGCGATGTCGAGCAGGTGCACCCGAGCGGGACGCCGGTGTCGGTCTCTCCGCGCCAGGTACTGCGGGCACAGTTGGATCGGCTGGCCGAGCACGGCCTGAAGGCCTATGTGGGGACCGAACTGGAATTCCTGGTGTTCGACGACACCTACGAATCCGCCTGGAACAGCGGCTATCGCGCCCTGACGCCCGCCAATCAGTACAACGTCGACTACTCCATGCTGGGGACCGCCCGGGTCGAACCGCTGCTGCGCCGCATCCGCAAGGAGATGGCCGGGGCCGGTTTGTATGTCGAGTCGGCCAAGGGCGAGTGCAATCCCGGCCAGCACGAGATCGCCTTCCGCTACGACGAAGCCCTGGTCACCTGTGACAATCACAGCATCTACAAGACCGGGGCGAAGGAGATCGCCGCGCAGGAGGGGCGCAGCCTCACTTTCATGGCGAAATACGATGAGCGCGAAGGTAATTCCTGCCATATCCATCTGAGTCTGCGCACCGCGGGCGGCGATCCGGTGTTCGCCGACGGCACGGACGCGGAAATGTCCACGCTGATGCGGCACTTCTTGGCCGGGCAACTGGACTGCCTGCGTGAGTTCACCTACTTCCTGGCTCCGAACATCAACTCCTACAAGCGATTCGTCGCGGGCAGCTTCGCGCCGACCGCACTCGCGTGGGGCCGGGACAATCGCACCTGCGCGCTGCGCGTGGTGGGCGCGGGACAATCGCTGCGCATGGAGAACCGAATACCCGGCGGGGACGTGAATCCCTATCTGGCGGTGGCCGCGACCATCGCCGCCGGTCTGCACGGCATCGAACGCCGGTTGCCGCTGGAGCCGGAATTCCACGGCAACGCCTACCGCTCACAGCGGCCCCGGGTGCCGAGCACGCTGCGCGAAGCGGCGCGGTTGTTCGGGGAGAGCAAGCTCGCGCGCACCGCTTTCGGCGATGATGTGGTGGACCACTACCGAAACGCGGCGCGAGTCGAGCTGGATGCCTACGACGCCGCTGTCACCGACTGGGAGCGCATCCGTGGGTTCGAACGGCTCTGATCCGGTCGCCGGGCGCGGCTCGGCGCGTCCGCTCATCGGCCTGCCCACCTACCGCGAGCGGGCGCGGTTCGGCACCTGGGACACCGAAAGCGCCGTTCTGCCCATCGGTTACCCCGCCATGGTGGAGCGCGCGGGCGGCATCCCCGTGCTGTTGCCACCCACCGGAGTGGCCCGGCCGGAGTTGGTGCACCGGCTCGACGGCCTGGTTCTGACCGGCGGCGCCGACATCGACCCGGCCCGCTACGGGCGGCCACTGGAACAAGCTCTCGGCTACACCCGGCCCGATCGGGACGCGTCGGAATTCGAGCTGTTCACTCTCGCGCGGGCGGCGGGTCTGCCGGTTCTGGCGGTGTGCCGTGGGCTACAGCTGGTCAATGTGGCGCTGGGTGGCACGCTGATTCAGCACCTGCCCGATGTGGTGGGCCACGACGAGCACTCCGGCGGCCCCGGCTCGTTCACCGTGCTGCGCGTGCTGACCACGCCGGGCAGCCGTCTGGCCGCGCTGATCGGGCCCGAGGTGAAGGCGCACTGCCATCACCACCAGGCGATCGAGCAGCTGGCCCCCGGGCTGTCCGCCACGGCGCACACCGCCGACGGCACCATAGAAGCCATCGAGGCTCCCGGTGATCCGTTCTTGCTCGGTGTGCAGTGGCACCCGGAGGCCGACACCGCCGACGACCGGCTGATGCGCGCGCTGGTCGACGCGGCGGCCGCGAGCCGGAATCGCGACTGAGGAACAAGGAAAGACGGCGTCGGCCCGCCGGCCGCCGAACAAGGTGCGGGTGAGCGTGTGAAGGGAGCGGTGTCGTGACGACTACCGAGGTGATCAATCCGGCGACCGAAAAGGTCGTAGCGACAGTAGAACTCGTGGACGCGGCCGGTGCCGACGCCGCGATCGAGCGGGCGGCGCGTGCGGCGCGGGACTGGCGCGAGGTCGCGCCCGGGGACCGGGCCCGGCTGCTGCGCCGATTCGCCGAGGCGGTCGACGCGAATCTGGAAGAACTCGCGCGGCTGGAGGTCGCCAACGCCGGGCACACCATCGGCAACGCGCGCTGGGAGGCGGGCAATGTGCGTGATGTGCTGCACTTCGCCGCCGGAATGCCGGAACGGCTGCTGGGCAACCAGATTCCGGTGGCGGGCGGCGTGGACATCACGTTCCACGAACCGCTCGGCGTGGTCGGGGTGATCGTGCCGTGGAACTTCCCGATGCCGATCGCCGCCTGGGGTTTCGCGCCCGCGCTGGCAGCGGGCAACGCGGTGGTGCTGAAGCCCGCCGAACTGACTCCGTTGACCGCGATCCGGCTGGGTGAGCTCGCACTGGAAGCTGGTCTGCCGGAGCACGTTTTCCAGGTGCTGCCGGGTAAGGGCTCGGTGGTGGGACAGCGGTTCGTCACCCATCCGGGCGTCCGCAAGGTGGTCTTCACCGGTTCCACCGAGGTCGGCAAGCAGATCATGGCGGGGTGCGCCGACCAGGTGAAGCGGGTGACCCTGGAATTGGGTGGCAAGAGCGCCAATATCGTCTTCGCCGACGCCGACCTGGAGCGCGCCGCCGCCACCGCGCCCTACGGGGTGTTCGACAACGCGGGGCAGGATTGTTGCGCCCGGTCGCGAATCCTGGTGCAGCGCGGCGTTTTCGATCGTTTCCTGGAATTGCTGGAACCCGCCGTGCTCGGCGTGCGCGTGGGCGACCCGGCCGAGGAGACCACCGAAATGGGTCCGCTCATCTCCGCCGCTCATCGCGAGCGGGTGGCCGGTTTCCTGGAGCCGTCGACCAAGATCGCGTTCACCGGGACCAAGCCCGAGGGTCCCGGATTCTGGTACCCGCCCACGGTCGTACTGCCGGACGCGCCCACCGATCGCGTGCTCACCGAGGAGATCTTCGGCCCCGTCGTCGCGGTGCTCCCGTTCGACGACGAAGCCGACGCCCTGCGACTGGCGAACGACACCGACTACGGTCTGTCCGGCTCGATCTGGACCAACGACGTCGGGCGCGCGCTGCGGGTGTCCCGGGGTGTGGAAGCCGGCAATCTGTCGGTCAATTCGCACTCGTCGGTGCGGTACTGGACCCCGTTCGGCGGCTACAAACAGTCCGGCCTCGGCCGGGAACTGGGACCCGACGCCGCGCTCGCCTTCACCGAAACCAAGAACGTCTTCATCGCCACCCAGTAGAGGAGAAGTGTTGCTGAGTTCATCCACCCCGCCGGCCGCCGTCCCCGGGCGCTTACACGATCGAGTCGCCGTGGTCACCGGCGGCGGTAGCGGCATCGGCCTCGCCACCGTCCGCCGTTTTGCCGCGGAGGGTGCGAAAGTTGTTGTGGCCGACATTGATACGGACAGCGGCGAGGCCGCCGCGACGGCGGCCGGTGGCCTGTTCGTCAAGGTCGACGTCACCGACGAGGCCCAGGTGCGGGCGATGTTCCAGACCGCGGTGGACACCTACGGCGGCCTCGACATCGCCTTCAACAACGCGGGAATCTCACCGCCGGAGGATGATTCGATTCTCACCACCGGCATCGACGCCTGGCGGCGCGTGCAGGAGGTGAACTTGACTTCGGTCTATCTGTGCAGCAAATACGCCATCGAACACATGCTGGAGCGCGGTAAGGGTTCGGTGATCAACACCGCCTCCTTCGTCGCCGTAATGGGCGCGGCCACCTCGCAGATCTCCTACACCGCCTCCAAGGGCGGCGTGCTCGCCATGAGCCGCGAACTCGGAGTTCAGTTCGCGCGTCAGGGCATTCGCGTCAACGCCCTGTGCCCTGGACCGGTGAACACCCCGCTGCTCCAAGAGTTGTTCGCCAAGGACCCGGAACGCGCCGCTCGTCGCCTCGTGCACATCCCGGTGGGCCGGTTCGCCGAACCCGAGGAAATCGCCGCCGCCGTGGCGTTTCTCGCCAGCGACGACGCGTCGTTCATCACCGCGTCCCAATTCCTGGTGGACGGCGGGATCGCCGGGGCGTATGTAACACCGCTGTAGGACAACCGATTCCACTGGTAGAACGGTGAACTACTCGGGGAGGGTTGACACCATGGCCGTCCGGTTCTGCGCAGGTGACGGCTGCCGACGCATGCTCTCGATCTCGGTGATCCCCGGCGGCAATCCGGTCGCGCGGGCCGACCCCGAACACTTCGCCGTCCGCTTCCGCACCTGCACGGTCTGCCGCTCGGGGTTCTGCGATCGGTGCCTGCCCGAGGATTCCCCGTTCTACCGGCTCCGCGCCTGCCCGAAATGCGGTGCCGATCTGCTCTGAGCAGTCGGCGCACCGGATCTAGCACTTCAGGGTGATGCGGGGGTGCGCTGTCTCCCGTGACGATCCCCTCAGCAGGCGATCTGGAGGGACGGACGATGAAGTGGTGGTGGGTGGCCGGTGCGGCCATGGTGTCGGCGCTGTTGTGGCGCTTCGGTTTCGGGCTGACGCCGACGCCGGGTCTGGCGCTGCTCGCGCCGCTGCCGGTGCTGCTGGTGGCGCCGCGGGTATCGGGAAGGGTGACGTTCGGAATAGGGCTCGGCTCCTGGTTGGCCGGGGCGCTGATCAGCTTCTGGTCGTACCTGGTCGTCACGCTCGAGCAGCCGGTACCGACTGCCGCCGCGCTGATCGGTGTCTCCGCGCTGGTGTACGGCGGCGCGGTGACGCTGTGGCGGACGCTGCTGTTGCGCGGACGGGTGGGCCTGGCCGTGCTGGCGCTGCCCGCGGTCTGGGTCGCTTTCGAGTTCCTGCTCGCGCTGACGGAGTTGTTCGGCGCGTGGTGGAGCATCGCCTACACCCAAGCCGCGGTGCTGCCGCTGATCCAGACCGCGGCGTTGACCGGGCCGTGGGGACTCAGTTTCCTGATTCTGCTGGTACCGGCGGCCATCGCGGTGCTGTCCGCTCCGGCGGTGACCCGGCCGCAACGGGTGCGGATCGGTGCGTCGGCCGCGGCCGTGCTGGTGGCGGTGGCGGCGTTCGGATTCTGGCAGCTGGCGCTGCCGCGGCCGGAGAACTCGGTGCGGGTAGGTCTGCTGGCGGTGGCGCAACCGCCGGAATATGTGCCGGTCGATTCCGCCGCGGGCCGCGACATGATCCAGCGCGTCGTCACCGAGGTCGAACGGCTGGCGGACCGCGGGGCGCAGGTTGTGGTCCTGCCGGAAAAGGCTTGGCGCGCAGAGGAATCCACGCTTCCAGTGCTCGCCGCCCCGTTGACCGAGGTCGCGACGCGACGCAACATCGATATCGTCGCCGGGCTGATCAGCACCCGCGACGGCCGCAGTGTGAACGCCGCGATCGCCTATCCGTCGGGCGTCGAATACGCCAAGCACTACTTGATCGCCGGGCTGGAGGATGAACTGCGGCCCGGCAGTGCGTGGCAGCAGGTCCCGGGCAGGCCCTGGGCCCTGGCAGTGTGCTTCGACCTGGATCGGCCCGCGCTGGTTCGCGAGAACGCCCGCCGGGGCGCCACCATGATGCTGGTTCCAGCTCTCGATTTCACCGTCGACGCCTGGCTGCACAGCCGGATGGCGATCCTGCGCGGCGTCGAGTCCGGGGTGGCGGTGGCGCGCGCACCGCAACTCGGCGAACATGTGGCAAGCGACGCGCGGGGCCGTATTCACGCCACCGCGCGGACCGACGTCAGCGTCACCCGGTCCGCGCTCGCGACGCTGCCGCTCACCGAGAGCCGGACCGTCTACGCCCGTTTCGGCAACTGGTTCGGCTGGCTCTGTGTCGCGCTGGGCGCGATTGTCCTGCTCGTGGTTGCTGTCGGCGGAAAGCGTCGTTCCTGAGCTCGCGATTAGCCGAATAGCTGCCCGCTCTGCGGTATGCGCTGTGCGTTATGTGATGGGGATCACATTTATCGAGAAAGTGGCAGGTCACCCTTCGTGCTTCTAGGTCCTCCGTGTCTGACCCCGGGTTTGTCCGCCAGCAAATCTGGGTAACGGAAGGTTCGGTGCCGTGCACTCCCGAGAGCCGGGAGGCTCGGCCGGGGAGAACCGAGTTAGGTCCGCGGGGGAGCGGGCCGAAGGAGGTACGAATGACCGCGTCCACAGCCGCCGAGACGGGCAGTCCGGGGTCCGGGCAATCATTACGCAAGTCCGTCGCCGCGTCCGCGATGGGCAATGCCACGGAGTGGTTCGACTACGGCGTCTACGCCGCTACCGCCACCTACCTGACCGAAGCCTTCTTCCCCGGTGAACTCGGCACCCTGGGCACCATGCTCGGTTTCGCGGTCTCGTTCCTGCTGCGCCCGCTCGGCGGCATGGTCTGGGGCCCGATCGGCGACCGGATCGGCCGCAAAGCGGTGCTGGGCACCACGATTCTGCTGATGGCCGCCGCCACCGGCGCGATCGGCCTGATCCCCACGCACGCGTCCATCGGCGTCGCCGCGCCCATTCTGCTGATCCTGCTGCGCGTCGTCCAAGGTTTCTCCACCGGCGGTGAATACGGCGGCGCCGCGACCTATCTCGCCGAATGCGCCACCGACCGCAAACGTGGCTTCTTCGGCAGTTTCCTGGAGTTCGGCACGCTGTTCGGTTTCGTCGGCGGCTCGGCGACGGTGCTGGCCTGTCAGCTGGTCCTCGGCTCCGACGCCATGCAGGCCTGGGGCTGGCGGATCCCGTTCCTGATCGCGGTGCCGCTCGGCCTGATCGGCTGGTATCTGCGCGCCCGCCTGGACGAGTCGCCGGTGTTCGAGGAAGTCGCCGACCAGCCGCATCCGCCGGGTGGCCTGCGCGAGGTGCTGACCACCTACCGGCGCGAAACCCTCACGCTGATCGGCCTGGTCGTGGCGTTGAACGTGGTGAACTACACCCTGCTGACCTACCAGCCGACGTATTTGCAGAACACCATCGGCGTCAGTGACTCCACCACCACCGCGATGATGCTGATCGGTCAGCTGGTGATGATGGTGGTGCTGCCCTTCTTCGGCGCGCTGTCCGACCGAGTCGGCCGGCGCCCGATGTGGCTGGTTTCGCTGATCGGTCTGTCCGTGCTCGCGCTGCCCATGTATTGGCTGATGGGCAAGGGCATCGTCTGGGCCGTCATCGGCTTCGTCGTACTCGGGTTGTTCTACGTGCCGCAGCTGGCCACCATCAGCTCCACCTTCCCGGCGATCTTCCCCACACATGTGCGCTACGCCGGTTTCGCGCTCGGCTACAACGTGTCCACCGCCGCGTTCGGTGGTACCGCCCCGCTGGTCAACGAGGCCGTCATCGAGAGCACCGGCTGGGCGCTGTTCCCCGCGGCATACATGATCGGCGCCTCGCTGATCGGCCTGGTGGCGTGGTCGTTCCTGCGCGAGACCGCCGGAACGTCGTTGCGCGGCACCGAGGTTCCCGATGTGGAGAACAGCGAGGTGCCCGTCGCGGCCGCGGCATTGACGAATACCGCCGTCCTCGATCCGATCGTGGACACCGCCGTGCTCGACGCCCTCGGCCCGGATACCGACGATCCCGGTCCGGCCGCCCCCGCCACAGCACCCGCCTGACCGAAACCTGGTACGACAGTGCCATGAAGATCGGTTTCTCGATTCCACAGTTCGGTGCCCACGCGCGGGCGGCGGCTCGGATCCCAGAGTTCGCCGCAGCGATGGAAAACGCAGGGGCGGATAGCCTTTGGGTCGGCGATCGCCTCATCGCCGCCACCGAACCGAAGGTCGGTTACGGCGGGACCGACAGCATCCCGGCGGAGTTCAATCAGGTGCTGGACCCGTTCCTGACCCTCGCGCTGGCCGCGGCGGCGACGGAGCGGGTCCGCCTGGGCGCGAATGTGCTGATCGCGCCGCTGTATCCGCCCGCCGTCCTCGCTCGTGCGCTCACCACGCTGGACGTGGCCAGCGGCGGCAGGCTGATCCCCGGCTTCGGTATCGGCTGGTCGCCGGAGGAATACGAGGCCGCGGGGGTGCCGTTCAGTCAGCGCGGTGCGCGGCTGGAGCAGACGCTCGATGCGCTGGAAGCGATCTGGACCACCGACCCCGCCGAATACTCCGGCACCTTGGTGTCCGTGCCCCGGCATCGCGCCGAGTTGAGCACGGTGCAAAAGCCTCGTCCTCCAGTGCATCTCGCCGCCTTCACACCTGCGGCGCTGGACCGCGTCGGCCGCCGCGGCGACGGCTGGCTGCCGGTGGTCCCGGTGCCCGGGCCGCCGCAGTGGGGCGTGCGGCTGCGCGAACTGCGCGACGTGGTCGACCGCGCCGCCGAACAAGCCGGTCGTGACCCTGCCGCGATCGAGACCATCGTCCGGGTCAACGTCAAGGCGGGCACCGGGCTCGACCACATCGCGGAAGCGGTGCGGCGCACCGCGGACCAATCCGGGTTCGACGACTTCTTCATCGACCTGACCTACTTGTCCGCGTCGGTGGACAGCGCCCTGACCGACGCCCACCGTCTGCTCGACCTGCTCGCCTGAGGTGTTCACGGTTTCCAATCGGTGCTGCGCAACCAGGTCTCCAGGTCCATCAGGCCCGGATGCCGGGCGCGCAGCGCCGCGGTATCGACAGGCTCGCCCGCACCTTTGTTGAAGTAGGCGAACATCTTCCCGACCTGCTCGTCGAACGCCATGACCTGCTCGACCGGTATCTGGTTGCTGTGCGCCGGGAGTTCGGTGATCCGCCCGAACACCTCGGCGATCTGCGGGGGAGTAAGGCGGTCGCCGGACAGGGGCACCGTGCGGCCCAGGTACTCCGCGGGGTGGTCGAACGCGACGGCGGCGAACGCGCCGATGTCGTGCACGGAGATCAGCTCCATCGGAATATCCGGCCGGACAGCGAGATTCACCAATATATCGCCGCGCTCGGTGCGCATCGGCCGATTGAAGGTGTTGAAATTGTCCATGAAGAACACCGGCCGCAGAATCGTCGCGGGCAACCCGGAATCCCCGATATAACTCTCGATGGCTTCTTTCGCCGCGTAATACTCCACACCGGAGTCCTCGCCCGCACCTTTGAGCGAGCTGTAGACGAAGTGCCGGATACCGAGCTCCGCGGCGAGATCGACCACCGTTTTGCCCCGGCGTTCTTCTGCCGCAACACCTTCCGCGGTGATATGCACGCCCTCCATCATGGTCAGCATCATGAACACCCCGTACGCACCGGTCATCGCGGCCCGCACCGAGCCGATGTCGTCGAGATCGCCGACGGGCAACTCCGCCCCCGCCTTGCGCAGCGCCCGCGCCGCGGGTGCCTCCGGGTCGCGCACGAAAGCCTTTACTTCCCAACCCCGTTCGAGCAACTGCCGTGTGGTTGCCCGGCCCTGCTGCCCGGTCGCTCCGATGACCAGAACCGGTCCCTTGTCGCTACTCATGTCATGCTCCTTGTCGGTGGTGATCGGTGCTCGATCACCTGATGACTGGAACGTTAGAGACGGGTAGCGGTCTGGTCCTGGCACCAATACTGCTACCCATAAAGGGATCTCGGGATGAGTGAGAGCCATCGTGCGGAGCTGGCGGACTTTCTCAAGGCACACCGCTCGCGGTTACGGCCTTCTGATGTCGGTTTGCCCGGGGATCTGATCCCTGGGCGGCGACGCACACCGGGCTTGCGTCGCGAAGAGGTCGCCGAGTTGGCTGGGGTGAGTCTCACTTGGTACACGTGGTTGGAGCAAGGCCGAAAGATCGCTGCCAGCCCGCAGGTGGTGGATGCGCTGGCGCGGGCGCTGCGTCTGAATCCTGTGCAGCACAGGCAGTTGCGCAGGCTCGCCGGTCTCGCCGACCCGGTGGTGAAGTATCAGGCCGGCGATGAGATCGCGCGTTTACAACGGTTGGTCGACGCGATGTATCCGAGCCCGGCCGTGGTGCACGATGCCCGACTGGATTTCGTCGTCTGGAATAGTGCATTCAGCCGGATTCGTACCGACCCGACCGCGCTGGCACCCGAGCGCCGGAATCTGCTGTGGTGGATGTACACCGACGACCGTAACCGCGCCATGATGCGCCGCTGGGAAGCAGCCGCACGGGCGATCATCAGCCAGTTCCGGGTGCTGCTCGGCAACAGCCCCGGCGACCCGCGCCTGACCCGGGTGGTGACCGAATTGTGCGCTGTCAGCAGCGAATTTCGCACATGGTGGTCGGAGTATCCGGTGCAGGACTTCCAACCCACCATCATCGGCATCGACCACCCCGAGGCGGGGCCGATCAACCTGGAACTGTTCCAACTGCGCCTGGTCGAGAACCCGGAACTGCTACTCGTCGTCCAGCTTCCAGCAACCGACGATGACCGCGAACGCATCGACACATATCTGAACACATGAAGGTTGCAGAAGTGGTCCGAGATCATCCGCGGCCTGCAGACGCTAACGGAACGCCCGCTGATGGTTAACCGCACCCGCACTACTTGCCTCGCGCCCTATCGTCTCGATCCCGGGCCTCTCGTGCGCGTGTCTCAGCTTCTCTACGGTGGCGGCACACCTCGTCTGCGGTACGCGCCTCGGGAGCAGGAGGCGGAACCGATGTTGTGCCAGGTACTTGGAATGGTCCCATTCGTCCTCGAGCCCACTCGATCGCTGCGTTGCGCTCTCTGTCGGCTGCCGCCCGGGCTGCCCTGGCCTGGTCATCTCCTGAGGTGCGAGACGGCGCCGCAGGTGGTTCCATCGCCTTGTCCATCGCAGCGCGAGCTTCTTTGGCAACGGCCTCGGCCGCGTCACGGATGACCTTGTCTCGCCCTGTCGGCTCTGGTGCCGACCGGGGCTCCGGGGCGCTACGTGCAGGTTGAGGTGAGCCGACTGCCCGCTCCATCCGTGCCCGGGCTTCCTCGGCGACCCGGGTAGCGGCCTCTCGCTGAACACGCTCGCGGTCGGCACGGACCCGCTCCTGATGGCGAGCTTCCTTCTCTTTCGACCGTTGCTGGTCCCGCTGCTCGCGTGCCTTCTCACCAACCCCCGGCAACTCCATCTGCTTGCCGGGCTCTCTCTGAATGCCTTTTTGGAACGCCTCTCGCGCTTCTGATCGTGATAAGAGCTGATGAGTGAACTTGTCGGGGAAGTCTCTCTTCAGAGCTTCTATTTCTTCCCTGCACTGTGGATCGACATGTTCGCCTGCAACAGATCTCAGGGTGTGCTGGTCGATTTCACCCCGCGTGAGTGCCTCTCGCACGCCCTTCAGCTGCTTGAGATCTTTGCGCCCGCTGATCCTGCCGGACTTCTCCTCGATCGTATGCAGTTTGTCGTTGATCTCTCGTTCTTTATCGACCTGAAAGTGTGCGTCGCCAGGGCCGTAATTACGGGAATGCTGGCTGTAGCCGTTCTCGCGATCCCGAAAGTGAGATTCGCAGCCATTCTGAAATATACGACCACGATCGTTTGGTTCGATGTTGTCTCGGATTTTGTCGTAGTCATCAGGCATGGCTCGACCGGCCCCCGCTCGCGGTGCGTAATGCGCAGTCCTTCAGAGAGTTCGGCTGCTATTTGTTACTCGGGAACGAACTTGCATTCCTCTTTGTACTCGCCCATGAAGTCGACCATCACTGAGAAAAGGCCATAGTCGTACTCTTTCGCCTCTTCGAACATGACTTCCATGAGCTGCCAGGCCGTCTGGTCCGTCGACCCCTTGAACCCGTAGTGCAGGGCCGGATTCACGTCAGGGTAGAACGAGCGCTCTCGCCCGACCGGGCTGTCGTACCAGGAGGCGCGTGCGAAGTTCGCGAAACATTGACCGAGGAAGCACAGGTAGGCATCTGCCATGTCTGCGCGCTCGGTCGAACGCATCGCGGCCATGTCAGGAAACAACTCCGCCACTGCGGCGTCGGCGGACTTGCGCTCTGCCATCAATTCGGGAGACTCGCTTTCGGTCCACAGCTCGGCCGGGACCTCCAGAATGCCGGCGTAGTCCATGAACTTTCGCGCCTGGATCGTCTGCCGACTGGTATCGACCCATCGCGCCCACGCGGATGGCTCGACCTCTACGCCGAGGTCCATGCTGATCTGGTCGTCGGTGTCGCTCATTACTCCGCCTCCCTCGTGTGGTCGGTCACCGGCCAGTTTGACACGGCTCGGCGCAGGGGTGGGCTCCCGTCTCCTTCGGGCGTTTCGCGCTCCGAGCGATCTTCAGAGTGTGCCGGATTCGACTTGTCGTGAGATGCGAACCGATGGTGTCTCCATCTTTGGACGGCGGCATCGACGTTCCGTTGATCCGCTGATGCGCTTTCCCATTCGAGATCGAGGACACTCGGGTCGGCCACGCGGAGCCTGGCACGTAGGACAGACGACAGTGGCAACCCGCTGAAATGGATTGTTCCGGGCACGTAAATGATGGGCTCACCGAGGTTGTTCCACATTGTCCGGAGTCGTTCCAGCGGACGAGGCTGCTCGTCTGCGGCAGGGTTGTGGAGGACGAATCCGCAGAAGTCCGTTCCGTCTACGCTCGCCACCGCGCGGATCAACTGTTGGTGCAGGTGCAGTTGATTGCCACACAGTTCGGTGTTCAGGAAGCCGATTGCGTTGGGCCGCCGTGTCATCGACTCACCTCTCCCTCTCCCAGCAGTTGGTCGGAATGATCACGACTTGGAGATCGCCCCTGATCGTTGCGACGAATCGGTGGCGTAGGACATCCACTGGCAGGCCGCAGTCGCGGAGGTGTCTGTACTCGCTCACGAGCTGGGCGGGTATGGCTGTCGTGGTCATCATGACCCCCCTCTCGCGTAGTGGCTTAGGTGCACCCGGGGTGTCCCGACTCCTCGGTCCGAGAGAGCCGAACTGCTACGAACATTCGGTTCCCGGGTGCAAGTTCAGATGACCACAAGACGCCGTTGACCTGCGGGACTATGCTGTTTTCAAGACCCATTCGCCGAACTGAAAACAACAGACGGGGTGCGACGTGAACTCCGCAGCGCCACGATTGGGTGGGATGGACGCAAACCGGACTGGTGCCACGCTCAAGCGACTCCGCGAGGAGCGCGGGCTCACCTTGCGCGAACTCGCGGGCCTGACCTTCGACTCGTATTCACAGCTGGCCAACATCCAAGAGGGTCGAAGATGGCCGAAGGATCGCGGCTGGGCCGAACGGGTAGACCTGGTGCTGGGCGGCAAAGGTCAGCTCGTGGCGGCCTGGGATCAGGACCAGCGTGCACGGGCACAAGCCGAGGACACCGTTCGAATGCTGGACCAAGCGCGGCGCGATTCTGAAGCGCTGCTGGTCGCCCCGGACGGAGCCGAACTGGACTCCATTCAGGACGGAATCCTGCATATCTCAACGAACGCCCGATTCGAGCCGTATGAGAAGACATTGACCCGCGCACTAGAGATTCGCGCAGAGCTGATGAGACGCGTTCGTTCCGGAGCCTATCGTCCCGAGGAGATCCGAGAACTGTACGTGGCCCTGGGGCGGACCTCTGGCGTGCTGTCCTACTTGACACTCGATCTCGGTCAGGCCGACACAGCGCGGGTGCACGCGCAGGCTGCATTCTCGTTGGGCGATCGGGCGGGCCATGATCACCTGAGGGCGTGGGCTCGCGGGACACAAGCGCTGGCCTATCGATTCGTCAAGGATTTCGAGGCCGCGAGAGACGCGGCCACAGATGGCTTGAACTACGTTGGCCGCTCCACAGGGACCGCCGAACCACGCCTCCTGTGCGGTCTAGCCGCCTCGGTCGCCAACCTCGGTGATTCGGCACGCGCGCTGGAGTTGTTGGAGCAGGCAGATCGGGTCCGAGAGACAGTTCGGCCCGACGAGGTTCCTGGGCTATTCACTTTCTCGCCTGCGAAACAGGTTTATTACCACGGGTTTTCGCTGATGTGGGCGGATGAGAAGAAGTTGCTCGAGAAGTCGGTTGCGGCGTCTGAGGATGCCATTGAGGCATGGCAGGCACAGCACTCGCCGGGCGACGAGATGCTGAGCCAGATCTACTTGTCCACGGCAAGCGCCCGGCTGGGCGACCTCGACGCGAGTATCGCGGCAGTGACGCCGGTCTTGGAGTCCCCCATCTCGGCCCACTTCTCGTGGGTACGGAAACGCCTCAACCAACTCGACGGGCTCCTGCAAGAGCATTTCCCGGACTCCCGCGTGGCGGGCGATATGCGCGAAACGCTACGAGCGTACGTCCACGCTGCTTGAACAAGCGGGGAGCCTGCGCCACCAATAGTCCAGATTGTCGGGTACGTACTTGTGCAGTAAGGCAGTACATCACAGGATCAGCCGTGGATTTCGTGGCCATGGGGAATCCGGAACTGCGACTGGTGCTTCAGATTCCGCTAGCGGGAACGACCACGAACGCATCCGTGCCTACCTGAACTGAATCACGAAGAAGGGGAAGCGGCGTCCTGCCTGCGGAATGCTCGGTGGCGCGCCATTGACAGACCATACGCATGTGCATATCGTAAGCGCACGCAGACGATCTGCGTCGCGAGCTCGGAAGGAGAACGGGGGCCGCGAGGTCTGCCCTGTGGGCGGATAGGTCCCCGACTATCAATGGAATCGACACGCACACCCTGGCGCAATCTGCTCGATATCCGGCCCCCGTGGCAGACCTGGTGGCGGGGGCGGGCGGCTGGTTCGCCGCTGGCCGAGTTTGTGCTCAACAGCGGATGGAAACATGGGGGCGGGGATGCGGTTGGTGGGCCGCTCATGATCAGTTTGACCCAGTACACGACGAAGCACGCCACCGATATTCCGGCGATCTGGCGTGCCTCGGAGCGGCTCGGTGATCAGTTGGCGTTGATTGACGGAGCGGTGGGGATGCTTACTTATTTCCGGCCTGTCCGGCGGCAGGTTGGGTCGCTGTCGATCTGGGCGGATGACAAAGGGTTGGCGGAGTTCATGAGTTTGCCTGAGCACGTTCGGATCATGCGGACGTATCGGCCGCGTGGACTGCCGATTCGGTCAGCTCAATGGTGGTCCGAGGAGTTGGATGTCGGGGCGGCGTTGATGGAGAGCTTGCGGATGCTCGACACGAATCCGGATCGCAGGCGGGTTCGTGTTCATCGTTCGGCTGAAGCGTAATCGGCTGTGACGGAACCGGTTCGGTCCACCGTGATGACGAAGCTGTCCCAGGGGTCGGTGTCGCTCATCAGCTGACGCAGTGTGATCATGTCGCCGGTGATCGCCGCGGCCTCGTAGGCGGGGAGCTGGTCGAGGGCGAAACCGCGGAAGACGCCTGTGCTGTCCTGGAATTCGATCGCCGTGCGGGTCCAGCCGTCGCCGGCATCGCCGGTCGCGCGGATCCGCACGGCGTCGGCCGGCAGGATCGCGCGCAGGGTCTGCCCGATCCGGTCGGTGATTTCGGTGGCCGGATCCCCGGCTGCGGCTGCTGAATTCATGGGCCTCTCCCGCGGCGGGGGTGGGGCTCGTTCAGCCCTGCGCGGCGTCCGGCCACTCGTCTTCGATGATCAAGCCGTCATCGGCGATGGCGGCCGTATAGCGTTCGGCGACCAGCGAGACCGGGTAACTCGGCCAGTATGAGACAGCGCCGGTGGCCTTGTCGATGACCGACACCGGCCGCAGGGGCGGCGCGATCGTCTGATCGGCGGTACTGCGGATCTCCGCCACGACCGTGAAGCACGATTCGAATTCGGTGACCACATTCTCGACGCCGGTCGCCGTATCGCTCGGATCCGTCAGGTGGGTGGCCGCGATCCGCTCGGCTTCGGGGAGTTGCACCGGCACAGTGGCATCGGTCGGATAGGCGTGGACTTGCATGGTTCTGCCTATCACAGATAGAAATCGGCTGCGGCTCAATCGAGTTGGACGGTGGCCAGCATCTCCCGGGCGAGCGCCTCGGGGTCGTCGGTGGTGGCCAGTGCCGAGTTCTGTAGTGCCCCTTCGCGCCACAGTGCCGCGAACCCGTGCACGAGCGACCATGCCGCCAGCTGAGTGGCGTGTTGACGATGCTGCGGGCGGGTGGGCGACAGCTCGGCCACTCCGGCCCGCAGTGCGGTGCCCGATCGAGCGCGGGCGGCCGCCAGGTCCGGATCGTCGCCGCGCAGCAGGTCTCGGCGATACATCACGTCGAAGTGTCCGGGATGGCGCAACGCGAATCGCACGTAGGCGACCGCGACTTCGCGGAAATCCGTTCCGGCGCTGGTCAATTCGGCGCCTAGTAGATCGAAGCCCTCGATCGCCAGCGCGGTGAGCAGCCCCGCGCGGTCGCCGAAGTGATGGGTCGGCGCCGCATGGGACACCCCGGCCCGCCGGGCGAGGCCGCGTAGGGACACCGCGTCTACGCCCTCGGTCGCGATCTGCTCGGCGGCCGCGCCCAGGATGGTGGCCCGCAGATCGCCGTGGTGGTAGCGGCTTTTTCCCATGGGCCCATCATGGCCCGGAATCTAGGCATTGACAAGTTTCGGGTCGCGGGCCTATCTTTCCACTGTCAAGATTCGCTGCCACAGCTCAGGAGAACCCCGATGGCACCGCTGCTCGTCCTCGCCGTCATCACCCTGCTCGCCCGTCTGACGGGCTGGCTGGGCGATATCGCCTGGCTCGATTCGTGGCCGCGCGCCGCGACGCTCGGCCTGGCCGCCATGTTCCTGCTCACCGCCTCGGCGCACTTCGCGGAACCACGCCGCGGCGCGCTGGTCGCGATGGTGCCGCCGCGGCTGCCCAATCCGGGGGCCTGGGTCACCGGCACCGGCGTGCTCGAAATCGCGGGGGCCGTCGGCCTGCTGATTCCGGCGACCGCGAAACTCGCCGCAATCTGCTTGGCGCTGTTGCTGATCGCGATGTTCCCCGCCAACATCCGTGCGGCGCGGGCGAACCTGGGTATCAAGACGATGCCGTTGCCGGTGCGCACGCTGGTGCAGGGCGTCTTCCTGGGCGCGACTGCCCTGGTGGTGTTCGGCTGAGGTGCGGAAAACCGAAAAGCTCGGCGGCACCGGTCATGCCGTCGAGCTCTTCGTTCCCCGGTGGCCCTGCTCCCCCCTCCTGGAGCAGGCCCTGCCGGTTGATAAGAACAATGCCTTGGGGTACTTGACAGGCCCTTAAAGCACCCTTAAGGAAGCGATCACCCCATCTTGGCGATGACCGAACCCGGCAGCCGGGGGAGCACTAGGTCGAACAACCGCCACGGCCAGGCGGGCACACAGGCCCGGACCTGCTCTTTCTCGATCGCCCGCACCATCGAGGCCACGCCCTTGTCCAGTGGTGCGACCAATTTCGCGTCACCGGCCTGGGTGACCATGTCGGTGGCGATGAACCCGGGCAGCAGGGTGGTCACGGCGATGGGGGATTTCGCCAGCTCCACCGCGAGCCCCGCACCCAAGGCGGCCAGTCCGGCTTTGCTCGCCGCGTAGGCGGCTTTCTTCCCGGGCAGCCCGCGCACGGCGCTCATCGAGGAGACCAGCACCAGATGCCCGGCACGCTGCGCTCGGAAAATCTCCAGCGCGGCCTCGGCCTGGGCCAGTGCGCTCACGAAATTCGTTGTCGCGGTAGCGATATTCGCGTCCGCGCGGCCACCGCCGACGCGTGCGCCCTTGCCCAGGCCCGCGTTGACGATCACCCGGTCCAGTCCGCCCAGCTCATCCCGAAGCTCGCCGAACACCTGCGGCACCGCCGCGTGATCGTCGACATTTAGCGCCCGCACGGCGACGGTGATATTCGGATGGGCGGCAATCAATTCCGCGCGCAAAGCTTCCAGTGCGTCCAATCGCCGGGCGCACAGGGCCAGATCGCGCCCCTTGGCCGCGAATTCCCGGGCCATGCCCGCGCCGAGTCCGGCGCTGGCTCCGGTGATCAGAATTTTGGTCCTCGTCATACCGAGGACCCTAACTGTCTCAGCCGCCGAATGACCCGGTGCTGGGTGGCGTGGGAATCAGCCGCCAGGGCCCGCAATTGGTGGTCTTGAACGCCACGTCGGTCGGTTTGATCACGGTGCGCAGCGGGCGCACCCGGGTGAAGTCGTTGCCGATGATGTTGCGTTGGTCGGTGTTGTCGCCCTCGACCTTCCACAGCCGCCGGAAATCGCAGCCGTGGGCGAGGTCCGGTGTCCCGGGGGCCTCCCAGGTGCCGGGCACGATATCGACGTTGACCAGGTAGAGGCCGTCTTCGGGCATGATCGTGGCGGGCTCGGCCGCCGCGACTCCGGATAGGGACAGGGTCATAGCGGACGCCATCGCCCCCGCGACCACGAACGCGCGTGCACGCATGATCTGCTTCTCTCCTTGTGAAACGGGCCCGACCTCAGCGGTCAGAGATACCAGAGTTCATTCATAGCCGCAGGCGATTCGGGAGATTCCGGTCACGCGCACAAGCCGCCCGCGCCGCGGTTGTCATTCGTGTCCGCCGCCGCGATATCGATGCGTGAACGGTTGTGGCACCACCTGCGCCGGCTTGTGCACCGAGCAAGGCATCTCCACCGTGCTGAAAGCGGATCGGGCGCTGCTGCATTGGCGCGCCATGCGCGGACTCGGCGATTCCGGACTGGCCGAGCAGGCGGTGCAGGAGACGCTGTTGCGGGCCTGGCGCGCCTGCGCCCGCTTCGACCCGGAAAAGGGCAGCGTGCGGACCTGGCTGCTGGCGATCCAGCGCAATGTGCTGATCGATCTGAGCCGCGCCCGCGCCGCCCGGCCGGTGTCCGCGGACTGGGCCGAGCACGGCGAGCTGCTCGAGCTGCGGCATGCCAGCCCGGATTTCGCCGACGGTTTGATCGACGGTCTGGTACTCGACGACCTGCTCGCGCGGCTGCCGCGGGTGCAGCGGGAGGCCGTGATCGAGGTGATCCTGCGCGACCGCGCCTATGGCGAGGTGGCCGCTGAACTCGGCATTCCGGTGGGGACGGTGAAGACGCGGGTGCACTACGCGCTGCGGACCTTGCGCAGGCTACGAATGGCCGCCTGAACAGCGAGTGTTTCATAATGCTTGATTCGGCTAGGCCTCAAGAATGCCGAAGAATGTTTTCGTTCCTGCCCTGACAGACCTACAACGCGGTGAGATCGGCACGGTCGAGATCCCCGGCGGCATGCGGTTGCACCAGCTGCTCGACTACGAGACCCTGGTCGGCGCCGACGAGTTCGACTTCGAGGACCTGCTCGACCGCTGCCGCGCCCAACTGCGCGCCTTCGACGGCGAGGTCGACGCCATCATCGCGCACTGGGACTTCCCGACCAGCGTGATCGTCCCGATCCTGGCGGCCGAGCACGGTCTGCCGGCACCGAGCCTGGAGAGTGTGCTCCGGTCGGAGCACAAGCTGTGGAGCCGGCTACTGCAGCGGGAGTCGGTGCCGGAATGCGTGCCCGAATTCAGTGCCTTCGACCCCTTCGACCCCGACGCGCTGGACCACATCGACGTGGCGTTCCCGTTCTGGGTCAAGCCGATCAAATCGCACTCCTCCCAGCTCGGATTCAAGGTGTCCACGCCTGAGGAGTTCGCGGCCGCCACCAAGCGCATCAGAGCCGAGATCGGCCGGATCGCGGACCCGTTCGACCAGGCCCTCGCCCACGTGCGGGTGCCCGAGGAAGTCCGCGCCGCCGGAGCCCGGACCTGTCTGGCCGAGCAGATCGTCACCGGTACGCAAGCCGCGCCGGAGGGGTCGATGTTCCGCGGTGAGTACCACGTGCACGGCGTGTTCGATATGCGCAAGGACGCCAACGGCCACAGCTTCTCCCACCTCGACTATCCGGCGCGCACCGTCCCGGAGTCGGTGCAGCAGCAGATGATCGACGTCACCGAGCGTTATCTGCGCCACGCCGGATACGACAACGGCTGTTTCAACTCCGAATTCATGTGGGACGAGGAGACCGGCAAGCTCTGGTTGATCGAGGTGAACACCCGGATCTCGCAGTCGCACAGCGACCTGTTCGCCAAGGTGGACGGTGTCTCCAACCATGCCGTCGCGATCGACGTCGCGCTGGGCCGGCGCCCCGAAATGCCCAGGAGGAAGGGCGAATTCGCGGTAGCTGCGCAGTGCATGGTGCCCCGGTACGAGGACGGTGTCGTCACCCGCGTGCCCGGCCCCGAGCAGATCGACGCGCTGCGACGGCGCTTTCCCGGCACCGTGGTGCAGCTCGACGTGGCGCCCGGCGATCGCCTGTCCGAACTGGCCGACCAGGACTCCTACCGCTACAAGCTCGCCACCCTGTACATCGGCGCGGCCGATCACGACGCGCTCGAGCAGCGCTATCAGGACTGCCTGGAGGCGTTGACATTCGAATTCGAGGAGGTCGACTGAGTGCACACGGTCGAATCGTTCCCCTACGAGGTACGCGTCACCGAAAACGTCTTCATCCCCATGCGCGACGGCACGCGTCTGGCGGCCCGGTTGTGGCGACCGGTCACCGACGAACCGTTGCCCGCGGTCTTCGAGTACATCCCGTACCGCAAACGCGATCTCACGCGCGCGCGTGATGCCCTCAACCACCCGTATCTCGCCGGGCACGGCTATGTGGCCGTGCGCGTCGACCTGCGCGGCAGCGGTGATTCCGACGGCGTGCTGCGCGACGAGTACCTCGCGGCCGAGCACGACGACGCCTGCGACGTCATCGAATGGCTGGCCGCGCAGCCCTGGTGTGACGGCAATGTCGGCATGATGGGCATCTCCTGGGGCGGGTTCAACAGCCTGCAGGTCGCCGCGCGCCGGCCGCCCGCGCTGAAGGCGATCGTCAGCGCCTCCGCCACCGAGGATCTGTACGTCGACAACATGCACTACATGGGTGGCTGCCTGCTCTCGGACAATCTGTCCGAGGCGACGGTCATGTTCGCGTTCAACAGCCTGCCGCCCGACCCCGAGATCGTGGGGGACCGGTGGCGCGAGATGTGGCAGGAACGTCTCGTCGGCAGCGGATTGTGGATCGAACAGTGGCTCGAGCACCAGCATCGCGACGACTACTGGAAACGGGCCTCCGTCAACGAGGACTACAGCGCGGTGCGGTGCCCGGTGCTGGCGGTCGGCGGGTGGGCCGACGGTTACACCAACGCGATCTTCCGGCTGCTCGAGCATCTGGACGTGCCGCGTCGCGGCCTGATCGGGCCGTGGGGTCACAAGTACCCGCATCTGGGCGTGCCCGGACCGGCGATCGGATTCCTGCAGGAACTGGTCCGCTGGTGGGATCACTGGCTCAAGGGCCGCGACACCGGAATCATGGACGAGCCGATGTTGCGCGCGTGGATGCAGGACAGCATCTCGCCGCATCCGTCCTACGCGGACCGGCCCGGCCGCTGGGTGGGCGAACCGCAGTGGCCCACACCGCATATCGATCAGCGCCGATTCGTCCTCGGGCGGTACGTCATGTCCGAAGATCCCGAGGCGGTGCAGGCCCGGGAGCTGTCCGTGCAGTCGCCGCTGAGCGTCGGCATGTTCGCCGGTAAATGGGCGTCCTACGCGGCGACACCGGACCTGCCGTCCGATCAACGCGACGAGGACGGCGGTTCGCTGGTCTTCGAAACGGACGAGCTGACCGAGACCTTCGAAGTGCTCGGCCTACCGGCCCTCGACCTGGAGATAGCGGCGGATCGGCCCAACGCGATGGTCGCCGCCCGGCTCTCCGATGTCGCGCCCAACGGTGAGGCGACCCGGGTGACCTACGGCCTGCTCAACCTCACTCACCGGAATGGCAGCGCGACGCCGGAACCGCTCGAACCGGGCCGTGCCTACCGCGTGCGCGTGCCGCTCAACGGCTTGGCGCACTCCTTCCCGGCCGGGCATCGGATCCGGCTGTCGGTGTCCTCGTCGTATTGGCCGCTGGCCTGGCCCTCCCCGGAGCCGGCGATGCTGACGATCTCCACCGGGCGCAGCGCGTTGACCTTGCCGCACCGCCCGCCGCGCGCCGAGGACGATCGGCTGCGGCCGTTCGATCCACCGGAGGCCGCACCCGAAGCGCCCGCTACCCGCGTCGAACCCGGTAAACACCACTGGAAGGTCGAGCGCGACCTGGCCAGCGGCGTGTCCACCCTCGAGATCGAGAACGACCAGGGGACCGTCGTCCTCGACGATGTCGGCACCCTGGTGCGCGGCGCCACCACGGAGTGGTTCAGTTTCCGCCACAACGACGTCACCTCGGTACGCGGCGAAACCCGCACCCTGCGCCGGTTAGAGCGCGACGACTGGCGCACCGAGGTGATCACGAACACCGTCTTGCGGTGTACGGCCGAGGACTTCGTGCTGGACGCGCGACTCGACGCCTTCGAACTGGAAGATCAGGCGACAGACCCGCGCACTGTGCGCAAGCGGGTGTATTCACAGAACTGGCAGCGCCGGATTCCGCGCAATCTGGTCTGATCGGTCACAGGCGGTTTGGCCTCGCACCGCGGTGGTAGTGCGTTCGGGTCCAACGATGAGAAGCGAGTCCGAAAGGAGACACATTCATGGGCCAGAATCCGATCCAGGTGCAGAAATACTTGTCCGGTGTCGACTACCCGTGTGACCGCGACGGCATTGTCTCGGCCGCCCGCGACAACGGGGCCGACCAGGGCATCATCAAAGCGCTCGAGTCGATGCCCGACCGGGTCTACAACGGACCCAACGCGGTCAGCGAAGCTGTCTCGTAGCAACTGAACTCGTGTGAGACGGTGCGGTCGGACAAGTTACCGACCGCACCGTTCATCGTTTTCGACAAGGAGTTCAGGCGCGTTCGGCCACTGCCACCTTGCCGGTGCCCAGCACCGTGAAACCGGCCTCGCTCAACTGACGTTCATCGAGCAGGTTGCGGGTATCGACGATCACGGCCTGGTCCACGTAACTGGCGAGTTTGCCCCAGTCGAGCGCACGGAACTCGGGCCATTCGGTGAGGATCACGATCGCCGCGGCGCCCTTGGCGACCAGATACGGGTCGTCGACCACCTGAATGCCATCGAGATCGGTGTGGTCCGACTCGGACACGCACGGGTCGTAGGCGGTGACCACGGCCTCGTGCCGGGAAAGCTGCCGTGCGATCGCCACGGCGGGGGATTCGCGCAGGTCGCCCGTCCCGGCTTTGAAGGTGAGACCGAGCACGCCGATGCGAGTTTTCGCCAGCGACCCGTCCACCGCTCCGGTGACCGCCCGCCGGACCTTGCGCATCACCAGCGCGCGCTGATAGTCGTTGGCGCGCAGCGCGTCTCGGACCAGCGCGAAATCCACGCCGGTCGCCTCCGCGCCGCGCAGCAGTGCCCGCGTGTCCTTGGGCAGGCAGGAACCGCCCCAGCCTGGTCCGGGTGCGAGGAAGGCGGGACCGATCCGATCGTCGAGGCCCATCGCCTCGGTGACCTTGGTGATATCGGCGCCGACCTGTTCGCAGAGCTCGGCGAGCGTATTGACGAAGGACAGCTTGACCGCGAGGAACGCGTTGCTCGCGTATTTGGCGAGTTCCGCACTGGCCGAGTCGGAGCGCAGCACCGGCGCGCCCGTCCCGGCGTACAGCGCGGCCACCCGGTCGGCGGCCTCCCGGTCCGGCTCGTCGGCCCCGATCAGCACCCGATCGGGGCTCAGGAAGTCCTCGACCGCGCGGCCCTCCCGCAGGAATTCGGGATTGCTGACGATCGGCCGGTCGGCGAGACCCGCGCGTATTCGCGCCGCGGTCCCTACCGGAACGGTGGATTTGGTGACCAGCACGCACTCGGGCGCGAGAACGGGAGCGAGAGCGTCTAGCGCGTTCTCGAGGATGCCGAGGTCGGCCGTCCCGCCGGCACCCATCGGGGTGGGCAGGCACAGGAGAACCACTTCGCATTCGCGCAGTTCCCCGGGGTCGGTGGTGAAGACGAGCCGGTTCTCCGCGAGATTTTCCCGGACCAGTTCGGGCAGACCTGGTTCGACGATCGAGACCGTACCCGCGCGCAGCGCGTCGACCTTGGTGTCGTCGTTGTCGACACACACCACGTGATGACCCAGGTGCGCGAGGCAGGCGGCGCTGGTCAGTCCGACATAACCGGCACCCACCACGCCGACACGATTACCCATGGCGCACCTTCTCTCCGAGTAGACCGGACGCGGCTGTCAGTACGTGTTCGGGTCGCACCATGAGCAACCCGGGGTCTGGCTGGTCGCCGTGCGGATCCCCGACGCGCCCGGCCCACAGCGTTCGATGCTGGGCCGCGGCGGGCGGTCCCCATCGAGCCGGTGGCGTAGGACCGAAGATCAGCACCGAGGGAGTGCCGAACGCGGTGGCGAGATGTCCGACGCCGGTGTCTCCGCACACGACCAAGGCCGCGGCCGCCACCAGTGCGGCCAGTTCCGCGAGACCGGTGCGGCCCGCGTACACCGTGTCCGGCGGTAGCTCCGCCTGCTCGGCGACGGCGGTAGCCAACGGCACTTCCGCCGGTGATCCGGTGAGCACCACGCGGTGGCCCTCGGCGGTCAGTTCCCGGGCGACGCGCGCGAAGCGATCGACGGGCCAGCGCCGCGCGGGATAGGCCGCACCGGGATGGAGGACGACGACATTCGACTCGACCGGCGGCCCGGGCGGCTCCGGCAGCCGCAACGCTGCCGGATCGGCGTCGATTCCGCTGTAAGCCAACAGCCGGCACCAGCGGTCCACTTCGTGCAGGTCCGGGTTCCATTCCGGGCCCGGCAATTCCGGAAAATCCGGGTGGCGATGGGTCAGCAGCTCGTCCGCGCCGACAGCGCGGAGATCACGGATGCTTTCCGGTCCGCTGCCGTGCAGGTTGACCGCCAGTCGCGGCGGCTCCAACTGCGGCAGCGCGCCCAGACCGGCGGTGGGCAGCAACTCGTCGACGGCGTCGATGAGCTCGACCAGATCGCGTAGTCCCTCCGGCGCGGCGAGCACCACCCGGTCCGCCGGGTAGGCCGCGCGTAGCCCGCGCAACGCCGGCACGGCGGTCAGCAGGTCGCCGAGCCCCAGCGCGCGGAGCACGAGAATCGAGCGGCTCAAGGCCACGATCCCTCGACCGACGCGCAGACGACCATTTCCCGCACCTCGCATCCCGGTGGTTGGCGCAACGCGAAAACCACTGTGTCGGCGACATCTTCGGGCCGGTTGAGCTTGGCGTCCGGCGGCGGCTTGTACTGCTCGTCGCGGTCGTCGAAAAACGCCGTGTGCATGCCGCCGGGAATCAACAGGGTCACACCGACGCTGCCGGCGGTCTCGGCGGCCAGCGCCCGGGTGAACCCGACGACGCCGAATTTCGACGCGCAATAGGCGGTGGCGTCACCGACCGCCTTGATACCCAGTGTCGACGCGCAGGTGACCACCGTTCCGTTGCTCTCCCGCAGAGCGGGTAGGGCGGCCCGGATGACGGCCACGGTGCCGAGCAGATTCACCCGGACCACGTTCTCCCACTTCGCGGTCGGCACGGCGTCCAGCGGACCGCAGGCATCGGTACCGGCGGCGGTGAAGACGCCGTCGATGCGACCGTCCGCGCGTTCGATGAGCTGCCGGACCGCCGCTTCGGTGGCGGCGGTATCGGCTAGGTCGGCTTGCGCGAAATCGACGGGGTGCTCGGGCTGGACCCGGTCGATCACGAGGGGCCGGCCGCCGTTGTCACGGACGGCCGCGGTCACCGCCGCGCCGAGCCCGGAGGCTCCGCCGGTGATCAAGATATTGCCAAGGGTTCGCATCGCGCTCCTTCGTCGTATCAATCGGCGGACTGGGCCGCTGCGACCAGTTGTGAGGTCGAGTAGCCGGGAACCGTGGGAATCAGGGCTATTTCGCCGCCGTAGCCGCGAACGACATCGGCCTCCGGCAGGTCCGCGCCGGTGTAATCACCGCCTTTGACCCAGATATCGGGACGCAGCCGGTCCAGTACCGCGCTCGGTGTCGGTTCGTCGAATATGACGACGGCGTCCACCGAGGCGAGTTCGGTGAGCAGGCGGGCCCGGTCGGGTGCGGCCACGATCGGGCGGCTCGGTCCTTTCAGATTCCGCACGGACGCATCGGAATTGAGACAGACCACCAGCGCGTCACCCATGGCCCGCGCCTGGCGCAGCAGACTCACATGGCCCGGGTGCAGCAGGTCGAAGCAGCCGCCGGTGGCGACCAGCTTGCCGCCGCGGGACCGGATTCGGGCCGCCACCTCGAAGGCCGAGCCGCCCGTCGCGGTGGCGGCGACCGAGGTGCTGTCACAGGTCGACATGGTCGCCGCGCCGCCCGCCGCCACGAAGGTGGCCGCCGCTTCCACCGCGTGCGACACCGCTTCCGCCACCGTCGACCCGCCGAGCAGGGCGGCGGCCGCGGCGGCGGCGAAGCGATCGCCGGCACCGCAGGTGTCCGAGCGGATGTGGCCCGCGACCTGAACCTCGACGGGCACCGGTACCACGCTGAGCCGCTTGCCGTTGGCCAGCACCGCGCCGTCGGCGCCGGTGGTGACCGCGACGGAATCGGCGGCCCACTCGTCCCGGAGCACTTTCGCCAGCTCGTCCGCTTCGGCGTATCCCGGCGCGAATTGGCGCGCCTCCTTCAGGTTCGGCGAGACCAGCGACGCACCGGGCGTCGGCGCCGGGCCGCGCGGATGTGGATCCCACACCACCGGCACGGTCCGGGCCAGTTCGGTCAGCACCTGCCGAATCCGCGGATGCGCGGCGACGCCTCGACCGTAATCCGCGACCAGGATGGCACCGGCGGCGCGCAGCGTATCGAGCACCGCCGCGTTCACCGAACCGATATCGGCGGTGCCGCCGCCGGTGTCGAGCCGCACTACGGACTGCCCTGCGGCTCGGACGCGGGTTTTGCGGACCGTCTCACCGCGCAGCGCCAGCGGGACGACCTCTACGTGCCGCCGGAGCAGTTGGGTGAGCGTGTGGCCGTCCGGGTCGTCGGCGACCGCGGTGATGAGACAGACCTCCTCGACCGACTGCGCCGCCAGCGCGGCCGCCAAGCCGGCGCCGCCGGGCCGCCGCCATTCCCGTTGCACGTCGACCACGGGCACGGGCGCTTCGGGACACAACCGTTCGGCCACCCCCTCGATGTCGACATCGAGGATGGCATCGCCGAGCACCACCAGCGGCTTCATGTCGGCACCCCCAACGCTTCGTCGAGCGCTGTGCACAGGGCATGCACCAAGACCAGGTGCACCTCCTGGACGGTGGCGGTGCTCGGCGCTTCGACGGCCAGCGCCTCATCGCACAGCGCCGCCAGGGGATTCGGCGCGGGTCCGGTGATCGCCCAGGTGGTGACGCCGATGTCGTGCGCGGCTTTCGCCGCCGCGACGACGTTCTGACTGGTGCCGCTGGTGGACAACAGCACAAGAACGTCGCCGGGCCTGCCGTGCGCCCGGACCTGACGGGCGAACATCTCCGCTTCGCCGTAGTCGTTGACGATCGCCGTCCCCGCCGACGTGTCGGCGTGCAGGGCGATCGCCGACAGCGGTCGCCGCTCGTTGCGGAAGCGGCCGACCAGTTCCGCGGTCAGGTGCTGGGCTTCGGCGGCGCTGCCGCCATTGCCACAGGCGAGCAACCTGCCGTCGTCGTCGAACACTTCGGCCAGATGCCGGCCCCACCTGCGGATAATCGGTGCGAAGCCGCTGTTGCGTTCCAGCGCTGTGCGTAACGCCGCGAAATGCTCCTCGATCACGTCATACTCCTGTCCCGCAGACGACCCAACCTGCCTGCGCTGAGTTGTTCCGTCACCCGGACGACTTCTTCCGGAGTGATCGATTCGAGGCAGGGATGCCCCGCGACCGGACATTCGCGCGCCCTGGTGCCGCGGCAGGCGGCGTGCTGATCACCGAGCACCGCCACCGGCACCCCATAGGGCGCCCACCGTTCGGCGGGCACCACCGGCGCGAACAGGGAAACCACCGGCGTTCCGACGGCGGCGGCGAGATGGGCCGGACCGGTGTTGGGCGCCACCACGACACTCGCATCACGCAGCACCGCGGCGAGCTCGGCCAGCGTGGTGTCGCCGCCGAGGTCGGTGCCGTGCGCACCGGCGACCGCGGCGGTGAGCGCGCGCTCGGATCGGCCGCCGGTCACGATCACTCGATGCCCGGCCTCGGCCAGGGCGGCCACGATGGCGGCCGCCTTGGCGGTGGACGGCTGCCGCGCCGGTACCGAGGCCGCCGGATGGACCACTACATAGCCGGGTTCGCCGGTCACCCCGGAGACATCCGGCAACGGCCGGCGGACAGCGAGTTTCCCGTCGTCGCCGGGCGGCAACCGGAAACCGGCCGCCGTTGCGAGCGACAGGGCCCGTTCGGCCTCGGGCGGATCACCGTCGACGCGATGGCGCAGATCCAGCAGTGCGCCGGGGTAGTCGTCGGAGATCGCACCGATCCACGGCACGCCCGCCATCCGGAGCAGCAGCGCCAGCGGCAGCGGGGACTGGTGGAAGGAAGTGAGGATCAACGCGAGATCCAGTTCCAGCGAACGTATTTCGTCGACGAACGCCGTCATGCCCGCCGAGGTCACCGGTGGCGGCTCCAGATCGATCCACGGCGCGCACCAGGTGACGACGCGGTCCACACCGGGCAGCAGTTCGGCCGCCGCGCGACCGCGCGGACCCGCCAGCAAGGTCACCGAATCGGTGTGTGCCGCCACCGCGCGCACGCACGGCCCCGCCAACAGCACGTCACCGGCGTTGTCCAGCCGCGCTACCAGCGCGCGCCCGGTCACGACACACCTGCCATCGCCAATCGGACGGCTTCGGTCAGGTCCAGCGCCACGGTCGCCTCGCGGTGCGCGCGCTCCACCTCTTCGGGCAGCGTCCGGGCCGTGGGTACCAGGATCGCGCGCGCTCCCGCCGCGGTCGCGGCATCGACGTCGGCGCCGGTGTCACCGATCAGCACGCATCGGCGGACATCGACTCCCAGCTCGGCCGCGGCCCGGTGGACCAAGCCGGGCGCGGGTTTACGGCAGCCGCAGCCATCGTCTTCCCCGTGCACACAGACCTGCCAGGTGCCGAACGGTCCGAGCAACTCCTCCACGCGAGAGTTCACCGCGGCGAGCTGATCTGGACTGATCAGCCCACGCGCGACACCGGATTGGTTGCTCACGATGCCGAGCCGCAGCCCAGCCGTCCGGATCGAGCGGAGGGCGGCAGCGGCTCCGGGCACCGGTTGCACCTTGGTCGGATCGGCGTTGTATGGCACATCGACGATGAGGGTGTCGTCCCGGTCGAAGAGCACCGCCAGCGGCGAACTGTGGGTGGCGTGCCGATGACGCACTTCGCCGCGCAGACGGTGCCAGCACGCGACCGGCGGAATCAGCGCACTGCTCAACAGCATTCGGCCGATCTCATCGGGTGTCCGAGGACCCGGCGCGATCCGTCGTGCGGCGAAGTCGCCGGTCAACGCGGTCCAGACCGCCGCCGACCCGAGGGCGGCGCGTTTGCGTCCCGCGATACCGAACGCCACGGCCAGCGCGCCCGCGGCGGTGGTGAGCGCGTGGCGGGGCAGGAGTCCGGCGCCTTCGCCGATGCGCTGACGCCATCGGTTGCCGTACTTACGTCGCATCAACGCGTTGTCGGCGTTCCCGCGTTGGGCCCGCACGCTGGCCAACGCCCCGGAATTGCGGACCGGATGACGTGTACATCGCTCCCCGGCCGCGATGCGGTAACCGGCCAGGCAGACGCGCATCGCCAGGTCGGCGTCCTCCCGAAAGGCTCGCGGGAACCGTTCGTCGAATCCGCCGACCTCTTCGAGCGCGGAGCGGCGATAGGCCATATCGGCGGTGATCCACCGTGCGGTGGCCAGTCCGGCGACGCCGCGCTCCTCATCGGTCGGCCGGCGGTGCGCGGGCAGCGGCACTTCGATCTGCGCGGTGGAAGCCGCGGTTTCCGCGTCCAGGTCGCGCAGATCGTCGGCGAGACGGGCGGCCCAATCCGCAGCGATCACCACGTCGTCGTCGAGGAAGGCGATCCAGGCGCCGCTGGCCTGCCGCCAGCCGGCGTTGCGTGCGGCCGCCGGTCCCCGGCCGCCGGACTGGACGACCCGCACCGGCGGCTCCGTCGGCGGCAGTGTGAGCGCCGCACCCGCCGGGCGATCGTCGACCACGATGATCTCTCGTGGCTTCGGGCCCGTCGCCCGGTCGAGCGACTCGAGCAACAGCATCAGATTCGCCCGGCCGGTGGTCGGGATGACGACGCTGTAGTCCAGGCTGTCGTTCATCAGCGCCGCACCAGGAACGGGCCGATGGCGAGCAGATCGATGGGTGCGGAGCCGAAGCACTCGAGCGCGTCCCGCGGCGAGTCCACCATGGGGCGTCCCGCGGTGTTCAGACTCGTATTGACGACCACGGGTAGCCCGGTGCGCCGCTCGAATTCGCTCAGCATCCGGGCCAGCACGGGGTTGTCGCCGGGGTCGACCGTTTGCACCCGGGCGGTCCCGTCCACATGGGTGACGGCCGGAATGCGTTCGCGCCAAGCGGGTTCGACGTCGTGTACGAACAGCATGTACGGGCTCGGCAACGGTCCGCGCCGGAAGATCTCGGGCGCCCGATCGGCGAGCACCATCGGCGCCACCGGCCGGAACTGTTCCCGGCCCTTGACGTCGTTGAGGCGTTCCAGATTCGCCGCCCGGCCGGGATGCGCGAGCAGCGAACGATGCCCGAGCGCGCGCGGGCCGAACTCGGCCCGGCCTTGGAACCAGGCGACCACCTGATCGTCCGCGAGCGCTTGCGCCACCTCGGCGGCGAGGTCATCGGCCCTGGTGTACCGCACCTTCGCGGTGCGCAGAATGTTCTCCAGTTCCTCGTCGGTCCACTCGCGGCCGAGGTCGGCTCCGCGCATCGGCGTTGTCCGCTCGCCGAATTCGGCGGCCAGCTGCAAGGCGGCGCCGAGTGCGGTGCCCGCGTCACCCGACGCGGGCTGGACCCAGATCTTGTCGTACGGCCCTTCGGCGTACAGGCGTGTGTTCGCGACGCAGTTGAGCGCGATGCCGCCGGCCAGGGTGAGATGACGCTGTCCGGTCTGCTCGTGCAGCCACGAGGTCAATTCCAGCAGTACGTCTTCCAGTCGGCGCTGCACGCTCGCCGTCAGGTCGGCGTGGTCCCGGCCGAGTTCGCCACCCTTCGCGGCGGGCGCGAAGGACGCCCAGTCCACCGGTTCCGTGCGGAAGCCGCCGTCACCGGTGGTGTAGATCAGTTCCCGGAATTCGTCGAGGAATCGCGGTGTGCCGTAGGAGGCGAGGGCCATCACCTTGTATTCGTCGCTGGATCGGGCGAACCCGAGATGTTCGGTGAGGTCCTCGTACATCAAGCCGAGCGAGTGCGGCAACTGCTGGGCCGCCAACTCGACAAACTTGCCGTCGCGATATTCACCGGCGAGATAGGACTGACTCTCCCCGCGTCCATCGGCCACCAGGACCGCGGAGTCGCCGCCGGGGGCGGCCAGCGCCGCGGACGCCGCGTGCGCGACGTGATGTCGCACGAAACGCACGATCGAGGGGTCCAGGCCCGGCAGCGCGGCCGCCAGAAACGCGGGGGCCCGGCGCGCGTAATCCGTTCGGGTCTCCTCGCTTCGCTGATCCAGGCCGCCCAGCGAATGATCGACCAGCCGTGGGTCGTAGGAGTAGCCCACGGCGTCGAGTTGGTCCGGCCGGATGCCGCCGCGCTCCAGGCACCACGCGGCCGCTTGTTCAGGCAACTCCCACGCGGAGAACGGGACCGGCCGTTTGCCGTGCTTGCGCCGCGTGAAGCGCTCTTCCTCGGCGGCGGCCACGATTTCGCCGTCCACGATCAGAGCAGCAGCAGGGTCATGAAATACCGCGTTGATCCCGAGGATGCGCACGAAGGTGCCTTTCTACTCGAATACCAAGCCTTGGCGATCTTTTCGCTGACGTACAGGGCGCTACCCGGTCGGCCGCCGGTCAAACGGCTGGGCGCTGATCATGGCGGGGCCTGCACCAGCGGTTGGGACGCGCGCGCGGCGAACCAGTCGATGGTCCGGCGCAACCCGGCTGCCCGGTCGATGGTGGGCCACCAGCCCAGCTCCCGCCGGGCCAGCGAAATATCCGGACAACGCCGCTGCGGGTCGTCGATCGCGCCGTCGATCTGGACCAGCGGCGACTCGGAGCCGGTGGCCGCGCGGATTTCCGCCGCGAGTTCGCGCACCGAGACTTCGTGCGGATTGCCGATATTGATCGGTCCCGGATGTTCGGCCGCCGCCAGTGCGATCAGGCCGCGCACGGTGTCCTCGACGTAGCACAGTGACCGGGTCTGCGCACCGCTGCCGGCGATGGTCAACGGCGCGTTCGACAGCGCCTGGGCGATGAAGGTGGGCACCATGCGCCCGTCGTCCGTGCGCATCCGCGGGCCGTAAGTATTGAAGATGCGGGCGATTCCGGTGTTCGCGCCGCATTCCCGGCGGACCGCCATGGTCCACGCCTCGGCATACCGCTTCGCCTCGTCGTAGACGCTGCGCGGCCCGATCGGGTTGACGTGGCCCCAATATTGCTCGGTCTGCGGGTGGACGGCCGGGTCGCCGTACACCTCACTGGTCGAGGCGAGCACGAACCTGGCGCGGTGCCGTTCGGCCAGCTCGAGGGCGTTCGCGGTGCCCAGGGAACCGGCGCGCAACGTCTCGATCGGCAGCCGCAGATAATCCGGCGGGGACGCGGCGGAGGCGAGATGGAAGACGACGTCGACGGAGCCCAACGCCGGCAGCGGCTCGGTGACGTCGTGCCGCACCAGCTCGAAGCCGGTGCGGTCCAGTAGATGCGCCACGTTGTCCGGGGCCGAGGTGGCGAAGTTGTCGAGAGCGACCACGGCAGCGCCCGCGTCGAGTAGCTGCTCGCACAGGTGCGATCCGACGAAGCCGCAACCGCCGGTCACCAACGCTCGATCGAAATGTTCGGGCAATGTCATCTCCGATCCGTGAATCCGCTGGCACGAACACCACCCACGTCCGGCGCGGACCCGGTGCGCAACTCGCCTGCGGCGCGTGCGCCCGCGGCGGCGACCCGCCGGTATTCACGCAAGGTGTCCCGGGCGATCCGGTCCCAGGAATAGCGAGCGTGCACGCGGTCGTGTCCGGCCCGGCCGTAGGCTCGGCGGGTTTCCGGCGAGGCCAGCAGATCGCCGACCGCCGCAGCGAGTTCCGCGGGTGCGCGCGGTGTGACCAGTCGTCCGGTGACACCGTCGACAACGGTGTCGATCAGTCCGCCGACCGCACTGGCCACCACGGGTACGCCGCAGGCCATCGCTTCCAACGGGGTGATGCCGAACGGCTCGTACCACGGCGTGCACACGACCACGTCCGCCGACCGCAGCAATGGTGGTACCTCGCTGCGCGGCACCTGGCCCACCATGCGCAGCCGATCGCGCACACCGAGCTCGTCGGCCAGCGCCAGCAGCCGCCTGCCTTCCGGATCTTCGGCGACGTCGCGGTCGTCCGGGCCACCGACCAGCACCAACTCGGTGTCGGGCAGGTCGGCGAGCGCGGTGATCGCGATGTCGAAACCTTTGCGCGGCACCAGCCTGCCGACACTGACCACCCGATGCGGGGCCGTTTTCGACGCGCTCGGGCCGTCGAGGGTGAACTGCTGGAGATCGACACCGCACGGAATCACCGACGTCCGGGCGGGCGGCACGCCCATCCTGGCGAGTTCGAAGACCTCGTCGGTGCAGGTGGCGATGATGCGGTCGGCTTGTTCGCCGATCACTTGTTCGAGCTGGATCCGGTCGGCGGGGCTGGTGTCGTCGGCCCCCTGATAGCGGCGCTTCACCACGCCGAGGGCATGAAAGGTTTGGACTACCGGGATTTCGACCGGTTGTGCTGCCGCGAGGGCGGCGATCCCGGACATCCAGAAATGCGCGTGCACCACATCGGGTGGGTCCTGGCTCCAGTGCTCGCGCAGGAAGTCGCCGAATTCGCCCATATGCGGCAGCAATTCGTCTTTCGGCAGGGGATGCGCGGGACCGGCGGGCACGCCGATCACGCGATAGCCCGGCTCGGTGGTGGTGATTCCCGCCGATGCGGCATCCTCGCGCCTGGTGTAGACGGTGACGTCGTGCCCTTGCCGGCACAGCGCGGCCGACAGCTCCGCGACATGCACGTTCTGTCCACCGGCATCGACACCACCCAGCGCGGCGAGCGGACTGGCGTGTTCGGACACCATCGCGATCTTCATGAGGCTGCCTTCCGGTCGGGGACGCTGCTTGCATCGGTGAGCTCGGCGAGTACGGCGTCCCACCGGCGCAGGAAGAGGTCGAGGCCGAAATGCTCCAGCGCGAACTGCCGACCGGATTTGCCCGCGAGCACGGCCAAGTCGGGTTCGTGCAGGAATTCCTGGAATTTCGCCGTGAGCGCCGTGACATCGGCGGAAACCAGGCCGGCTTCCGGCGGCACCGCACCGGGAGCCTCGGTGGTGGCCAAAGCCACCACCGGCATGCCCAGGTGCATGGCTTCCAGCAGTGACAATCCGAGCGAAGTCCAGCGCGCGGTATGCAGATACACCCGTCGCCGCGCCATCTCGCGGTGCAGCACCGACTGCGCGAAGTCGCCGATGCCCCGAATCGGATGTTCGGCCGGGGTGTCCGGCCGGAATTCGTCCGCTCCGATGCCGTACAGGTCGACCGGTCCGTGCCTGGCGAAGGCGGGCAGCAGATCACTGCCGGTGATCCGGCCGCGCCGCACGGGCTCGTTGATCAACGCGACGCCGTGCGGAAGTTCGCCGGTGTACAGCGGGCCGGGATCGACGATGCCGTGCGGCACGACCCGGGTGGGGGCGCGGCCGTTGTCCCACATCAGCTCGTTGAAATGGGTGACGTGCACGATCGGGATGTCGGCGCGCTCGGCCAGCGGATGCCTGGTGGTGGCCGCGGCGGGGCGCGGGGTGTTGTGCTCGACATAGACGGCCGGGATGTCGGCGCCGGGCCGGCGGCCGAGCCAGCGCTCGGCGAGTTCGAGCTCCTCCGGGCGTTGCAGAACAATCAGATCGGGCTCGGCGCGGCGTAGGTCGTTCGCGTGCACCTCCGTGGTGGCGGGCCAGTCGCGACCGCATCGGCCGCGTCCCCACGGTCCGCCGTCGTCCACCACGGGAAGGAGATAACGGTGTCCGCCTTGGACGAACGACGTCGTCCAAGACCCGTGCACATGCCACAGCAACACAGTGAGCTGTCGGATGGTCGGGGCCATGTCTGAAGCAGTTGCCGCTCGCCGCCGACTCAAACCCGGTCACACTGGACAGCGATCCATCGGTTATCTACCAACGCGGCGCGACACCGTTTGAATCGCAAGCGTCCGGCAACCCCCCGCGGTATGAGCGCACTCGAAATCCTCGACCCCGAACCCGGGGCCGCCGCCGGTACGGTGCCCGGAACCGATCCCGCCGACCTCGACCGGTGCGTACGAGCGGCCAACGGCGTCCAAACCCGATGGGCCCGAACACCTGCGGCGGAGCGGGCGGCCGCGCTGCGGGCCGGCGCCGCCTTGCTGCGTGATCATGCCGACGAACTCGCCGAGTTGAACGAGGCCGACACGGGACGGCCGCAGCCGGAGGCCAGGGAAGGCGTACTGGCCGGTGCGGCGACATTGGAGCAATACGCCGAATTGGGACCGGTGCATCGGGGAAAAAGTCTGATGGGAGACTTCGAGGCTACCGACCTCATGGTCTGGGAGCCGCGCGGAGTCGTCGTCGCCCTGACACCCTGGAACGACCCCGTGGCGGTGTCCTGCGGTTTGCTCGGCGCCGCGCTCGCGGTCGGTAACACGGTCATCTACAAGCCGAGCGAACGCGCACCGCGGACCGGTCAGCGCCTCGGCGAACTGCTCGCCCAGCCGCTGCCCGCTGACGTGCTGCAGACCGTGCACGGTGACGGGCAGGTCGGTGCCCTCCTCGCCGCGCGGACGGACGTGGATGTGGTCGCACACGTCGGCAGCACGGCCACCGGCCGGTCGATCGCGAAGAGCGTTGCCGCCACGGGAGCCAAGGCGCTGCTGGAAAACGGCGGCAATGATGCCCTCATCGTGGATTCCGGCGTCTCGATCGGCTGGGCCGCCGAACAAGCCGCCCTGGGCGCGTTCGCGAACGCGGGTCAGATCTGCGTGTCCGTCGAACGGATATTCGTGCACCGCGACGTCGCGGCGGACTTCCTGGACGCGCTGGTCGCCGCCGCCGAGGCCTGGGACGGAGCGCCCTTGGTGGACCGCCGTCATCGTGACCACGTGCACTCCCACGTGCGGGACGCGATCGAGCACGGGGCCGAACTGCTGACCGGCGGCGTCGTGCCGCCCGGCGACGGCGCGCACTATCCGCCGACGGTGCTGACCGGCTGCGATCCGAGCATGCTGATCATGCGTGCCGAAACCTTCGGTCCGGTCGCGCCCGTCCGGGTCGTGGACAGCTTCGAACAGGCCGTCGCGGAGGCCGCCGCCGACGAATACGGGCTGGCCGCGACCGTACTCACCCCGTCGATGGCCCATGCCCAGCACGCCTGGCGCGACCTCCCGGTCGGCACGGTGAAGATCAACGCCGTGTTCGGCGGCGCACCCGGTGGGGCCGCGCATCCACGCCGGGCCAGCGGCGCCGGATTCGGTTACGGGCCGGAACTACTCGACGAGATGAGCCAGACCAAAGTCGTGCACTTGCGCCCTGCCCCCTGAACCCGCCGTCACCGCATCGGGAGGTGCTGAGACATGCGTGTACTCGTCACCGGTTGGCCGAGCTTTCTGCACGGTGAGGCGACCGCGGGGGACGTGTTGAGCATGAGCCGGGTGTGCGACGCGCTGCACGCGGCCGATGTGCCCTACGACACGGCGTGGAGCCCGGTATACCGTTCCGACGGCTTGCATCTGGCCGACGCCGACTCCGGCCGCTATTCGCATCTGGTGTTCGTCTGCGGGCCCGCGCACGGAGAACAGGTGCGGTCCCTGCACGAGCGATATGCGAATTGCCGGCGCATCGCCGTGGGGGTGTCGATTCTCGATCCAGACGACGCCGCCG
Organism: Nocardia goodfellowii; assembly: GCF_017875645.1. NCBI lineage: Bacteria > Bacillati > Actinomycetota > Actinomycetes > Mycobacteriales > Nocardiaceae > Nocardia > Nocardia goodfellowii. Next base: position 3,009,941 of record NZ_JAGGMR010000001.1, read on the forward strand.
TGACCGGATTCCATCGCGTGCTGCCGCGCGACGGTCTGTCGAGGCCCCGGCCGGACATGGCCGTCGCCGCCCGCACCGTGCATGTTCCGGTGGTCGGCGCGGTCTTCGCTCCCGGGCAGGCCGAGTACGGAACCGCCCGTCGCCACGAGACGGTGCACGAAGCGCTGACGCGCTGGCTAGCCGAACTCGACTGCGCGCGACTACCCCTCGACACCCGGCTCGCGCCCGATGATTGGCGCCAATGCCGCACGCCCGACCAGCTCGCGTCGGTGTTCGCCCGCCTCGACGCCGTGGTCACCACGCGCCTGCACGGCTTGGTGCTGGGACTGCGCGCGGGCGTCCCGGTTCTGGCCGTGGATCCGATCGCGGGCGGCGGAAAAGTCAGCGCGCAGGCGCAGGCGCTGAACTGGCCCGCGCTGATTCCCGCCGAACGCGCTGTCGAGCCCGGTGCGTTCGATCGTTGGTGGCAGTGGTGCCTGTCCCCGGCCGGGCGGGCGCGGGCCGGCCGCCGCGACTTTCCGGCCGTCGACGCGTTGACCGCGGACCTGCTCGACGAACTGCGCGCAGGACAGCCGTCGTGAGCCCCTCGGCCACGGCGAAGACGACTGTCGTCATCGCCACCCGCAACCGCGCCGCCGAACTGTCGCGCACCTTGCGCGAGTTGACCGCGTTGCGTCCCTGTCCGCCGATTGTGCTGGTGGACAACGCATCCACCGACGACACCGTCGATGCCGCGGCGGCGTTCGAGGGTGTGGAGATCGTCCGGCTGCCGGACAACCTCGGCGCGGCGGCGCGCAATATCGGCGTCGCCAGGGCCAAGACGCCCTATGTCGCGTTCAGTGACGACGACTCCTGGTGGGCCGACGACGCGCTGCCGACCGCCGAGCGGATGCTGGACGAGCATCCACGACTCGGTCTCATCGCGGGACGCACCCTGGTCGGCGCGGAGCACCGGGACGATCCGGTCAACGAGCTGATGGCGCACAGCCCGCTCGGTCATCCGCCGGGTCTGCCCGGCCCGCTGGTGCTCGGCTTCCTGGCCTGTGCCGCGGTCGTCCGCAAGGAGGCCTACCAGCGGGCCGCCGGATTCAGTTCGCTGCTGCACTTCGGAGCCGAAGAACGCTTGCTGTCGCTCGACCTCGCGGCCGACGGCTGGCACCTCTGCTACGTCCCGCACGTGCGGGCCCACCACCATCCGTCGCGGCGGCGGCCCCCGCCACCGTGGCGCAGGCGTGTCGAACAGCGCAACAACGCGCTGATCACCTGGATGCGGCGGCCGTGGCGGCGATGTATCGCGGAAACCTCCCGGCTGCTCGGCCGGGCCGTGCGCGACCCCGAAACGTTGCTGGTGGTAGGGGGTCTCGTCCGTCGCCTGCCGCGGGCGCTGGCCCAGCGCCGCCAGTTGCCGCCGGAGGTAGAACGCGGGGCGCGGACGCTCGAACTTCTCCATGAAAGGAAGTGACCGGATGGCCACGGACCGAATGACGGTCGTCATCATCACCCGCGACCGGCGCGAGCAACTGCTGGAAACCCTCGCGCACATGACCGGGCTGCCCGATGCCGCGCCGATCATCGTCGCGGACAACGGCTCCACCGACGGCACCGCGGACGCGGTCGCGGCGGCGTTCCCCACTGTCCAGTTGCTGCGCTCGCGGGAGAACCTGGGCGCGGTGGCCCGGAATCTCGCCGTCGAGCGTGCGACCACGCCGTATGTGGCGTTCTGCGATGACGACACCCAGTGGCAGCCGGGATCTCTGACGCGCGCGGCCGATCTGCTCGACGAGTATCCCGGGCTGGCTTCGGTGACGGGACGATGCCTGGTCGAGCCGGATCTGCACGAGGATCCGATCACGCCCGAGCTTCGCGAGTCGCCGATTTCGGGGCCGGAGTGGCTCCCCGGGCCCGCGCTGCTCGGAGTGATGGCCGGTCTGTCGGCTTTCCGGGTCAATGCGTTCCAGCAGGTCGGCGGCTTCTCCGACCGCCTGTGGTTCGGTGGTGAGGAGGAGTTGCTCGCCCTCGACCTCGCGGCGCACGGCTGGTGGATGTGCTGGGTGGAGGACATGGTCATCCATCACGCGCCGTCGCAGCGACGGGATTCCACCCATCGCCGTCGTCTCGGTATTCGAAACACGTTGTGGACCATGTGGTTACGACGTCCGGCGCGCAGCGCCCTCCGGCGGTCCGCCGTGGTGCTGAAGTCCGCTCCGGCCGACCGGACCACGGCCGGAGCCGTCCTCGACACCTTGCGGGGGTTGCCCTGGGTGCTGCGCGAACGCGCGGTCGTCCCCCCGCACATCGAGGCCGGTCTGGTGCTGCTAGAGGATTCGCAGCGCAGTTCGCGCGCGCGGCGTTATGTCGGCTGACCAGCGCTGATAGCAATCACGGTTCGGTAAAGGTGCTTGCACGCTGTGCCGAATGTTGTCAGAGTGAACTTCTGAGTCTGGTGTTACTAGTGGGAAGGGAGGGGTGCTCCGTCCCGGGGCACCGACACCGCACATGAAGCCAAGCACTCTGAGAACCGGTCTTTGCGCAAGTGTGTCCGCCGCCGTCGCGATCACGATATCCGGATTGTTGCCCGCCGCCGCGCACGCCGCTCCGATACCGCCCGAGATGGCGACCAAACTGCTAGGCAAGACGATTTTCCTGGACCCGGGCCATCAGGGTCCCCATCACGGTGAGGACCTGTCGCGCCAGGTAGACAATGGCCGCGGCGGCACCAAGGACTGTCAGACCACCGGCATGGTCACCGTCAACGGCATCCCCGAGCACACCATCAACTGGAATGTTGCTCAACTGGTCAAGTCGTCGTTGGAGAGCCTCGGCGCGCGGGTCGTCCTGAGCCGCGCCGACGACAGTGGCTGGGGCGGCTGCGTCGACGACCGGGCGCGGGCCGCCAATGCCTCCGGCGCCGCGGTCGCGGTGAGCATCCACGCCGACAGCGCCCCCGCCGAGGCGAGCGGCTTCCATCTCATCGTCCCGCAGCTACCGATCCCGGACCCAGCCGTCGAACAGGCCCAATCCGCCGCGGGCCGGGCGGCCTCCCAGCTCGTGCGTGACGCCTACCTGCACGCGGGCTTCCAGCCCGCCGACTATGCCGGTGTCCAGGAGGGCCTACAGACCCGCGCCGACGTGGCCGGCCCAGCGCTGTCCACCGTGCCGACGGTGTTCGTCGAAATGGGCAACGGAGCCAACCCCGAAGACGCCGCCCTACTGGAGAGCGAAGCGGGCCAACTGCGCCACGCCATCGCGATCACCACCGGCCTGTCGAGCTACCTGCTCGGCGTGCCGCCGGGCGGCACAGGCTCGGCCGAAAGTGCCCCCGCCGCAGCGGTATTGGCCCAACCGATACCCGCCGCCACTGCGCCGGACGCCTCGCCGTCGCCGATCCCGGGCACGCCGCCGGCGCAACCCGAACTCCCCGCCGCGCCCGGTACCCCGAACCAAACCAGGCCCGGCGTGCAGGGGCAGGACGCGGCTACGCCGAATATGCAAGGCCAGGGCCAATATTCGACTACGCCGGGTACGCAGAATTCGGCCTCGGCCGGTACGCAGGACCAGAACTCGGCTTCAGAGGGAGTGCAGGGTCACGCCCAGAGCTCCACTCCGCCGGTCCAGAGCCAGAGCTCGCCTTCCGCGGGTACGCAGAGTGACAACCAGAGCTCCGCATCCCTGGGCGCACAGGGCCAGAACGCGACTTCGGCGGGTACGCAGGGCCAAGCTTTCGCTTCACCGGGCGCGCAAGATCAGAACTCGACCCCGCCGGGCGTGCATGGGCAAAGTCGGAACGCGACCTCGCCGACCATGCATGGCCAGAACCCGAGCCAAAACTCGCCTTCGGTCGGCGTGCAGGCGGAAAACTCGACTCCGCCGGGCGTTCACGGGCAGGGTCAGAACGCCACCTCGCCCGGTGTGCCGGGTCAGGGGCAGGGCTTGGTGTCGCCGAGTGTGCCGGGTCAGGGCCAGGGCTTGACCTCGCCGGGCACGCAGGGACAGGAGCAAGGATTGACTCGGCCGGATGTGCAGGGCCAGGGCCAGACCGCGGCCACCCCGGGTACACAAGGTCAGAGTCAGAATTCGGTTTCGCCGGGCGGGCAGACTCAAAATCAGAATTTGCGCCCGAATCAGCAGTCGACGCCTGGTTGCGCGACTACTGCAGGGGCGGTGAAGGTGCCGGGTTGCCCAGATTCGGGTACGCAGCAGCAGACCAAGCCCGAAACCGAAAAGCTGGATAGCAGCACACTTGTCAATGCCGGTATGCAGCTGTTGCTTCCGCTGATCCGCTCGTTCGGCATGGACAACTCCGCCATCACCTCGGAGCTGATCAACCTCGCCTACACCCTGGCGAGCACCTTGCTCGGTCCCGCCGAATAGATTCGCGACCCGTCCCGGCCGCCTGGTACGCCGGACACCCGTCGGAGCCCGCCCTCCGACCGTGGTGTCCGGCGTTTCCGGTTCTACTAGGCTCTGTCGGGTGGCTGAGCGGATTCCTGTTCTGATCGTGGCGGGTTTTCTCGGATCCGGGAAGACGACGCTGCTCAACCATTTGCTCCGCAACACCCGGGGCACCCGGATCGGGGTGGTGGTCAACGACTTCGGTGCGATCAATATCGACGCCATGCTGGTCGCGGGGCAGGTCGACGCCATGGTGTCGCTGGGCAACGGCTGCGTGTGCTGTGCGGTCGACGTCTCCGAACTCGACGACATGTTCACCGCGCTGTCCGAACCGCGCGCCCGCATCGATGTGATCGTCGTCGAGGCGAGCGGGCTGGCCGAGCCGCGCAATCTGATCCGGATGGTGGTGGCCAGCGAGAACCCGCGCATCCGCTACGGCGGGCTGGTGGAGGTCGTGGACGCCGAGCAGTTCCCGGCCAGCCGCGCCCAGCATCCGGAGCTGGCCAAGCATCTGCGGCTCGCGGATCTGGTGGTGCTGAACAAGAGCGACCGCGTCCCGGCCGCGGACCTGGCGCGATTGCGCGGCGACCTGACCGAGCTGGTCGGGCAGGTGCCGGTGTACGCCACCACGCACGGCCGGATCGAGCCCGGGCTGCTCTTCGACGAGCCGCTGCGGGAAACCGCCACGCAGGCAGAGCAATTGAGCTTCGACGCATTGCTCACCGAGCACGACCACGATCATGACGACCCGGCGCACCGGCACCTGCACGACGACTACACGAGCGTGTCCTTCACCAGCGAAGCGGAATTGGATCCGCGCCGCCTCATCGACTTCCTGGACGATCCGCCGACGGGCCTGTTCCGCGCCAAGGGGTTCGCCGCTTTCGCCGTCGCCGGGGAACGCCGCAAGTTCTTGTTCCACCTGGTCGGCCGGCACCTGGTCTTCGAACCCGGCGCCTGGTCCCGTGGCGAGCCACGCACCACCCAGCTGGTCCTGATCGGCACCGGCCTGGACTCCGACACCGCGCTCAAACGCCTGCGGGACTGCGTCCACACCGCCGCCGAACCACTCGATCCGCAAGCGTTGCTGGGTGTTTGGCGCTACACCCCGCACTGATCGAAAGTTGGCGCGTTCGCGCGGACGCTGGCGCGTTAATCCCTGTCGCCTCCCGCCACCCACCACCAGAATTGAGCTCTACCTGCCGAGCCGGGGCCTGTGCAACGATGCACAGACCTCGGCGCGGTACGGACGCTACGAGAACACGCGGCGCATGTCGCGCCTCCCGTAGCCGAGTAACTGGGCAGGGCACGCCCGTCTGCTGTGGTGGCCTGCCGCAGGCGTCTACCGCGCGCCCGGCCCAGTTCCTCCCACCGGATAAGGCCCGGCCCCCGGAACCGCGCCGCGGCCGCAGTGCGCGCGCCCTGATGACAGTCGCCGCGGCACCTCTCCTCGCTGCGCCCCCGCTCCCGCGTCGCGTCCGCCCTCACGGTCGCGTTCGCCCAGCTTTGCTCCCGCCTCGCGTCGCCTCCACCCCGCCCCGCTGCACTTCCCGTGGTCTCCGGCCCGCTTCGCCTCGCGTCGCCTCCACCCCGCCCGCGCCTCGTCCTGAAACAGTCCGGTGCTGCGGCCGTGTGCCCGAAATCGGCCAGTCGTCGGGCGTCGATTTTTGTGTATGGGGCTGTCGATGACCGGCCGACCGCGTCAGCCGCAGGCGTTGACCCATTCGGACAGTCCGTCGGCGAACAGCTGGCGCTTCCAGATCGGCACCTCGTGTTTGATCCGGTCCACCAGGTCCGCGCAGGTGCTGAAGGCTTCGGCGCGGTGTGGGGCGGCGACGGCCACGACGATCGCGAGATCGCCGATGCCCAGGGGGCCGACTCGGTGTACGGCGGCGACGGGTAATCCGGATGCGGCGGCCGCTTCGGCGCAGCATTTGCGCAGGAAGCGTTCGGCGTCCGGATGCGCGGAGTACTCCAGTGCCGAAACCGCCTGTCCGCCATCGTGATCGCGGACCTTGCCGGTGAAGACCACGACCGCGCCGTGTTCGGGCCCGGTCACCGCCTGCTCCACCTCGGCGGGATCGAGCGGTTGGTCGCTGATCCGGGCGACTTGCACTGTGTCACTCATGGTTGCCGCCTCCGGCTACTTGCGCGAGCAGATGATCGAGGAGCGGTTCGAGCACCGCGATACCGTCCTTTACGCCGCCGGGGGAACCAGGCAGGTTCACCACGACCGAGCGTCCGGCGAGTCCGGCGACGCCACGGCTGAGCGCGGCCAGCGGGAACTTCTCGGTCCCGCGCCGGCGGATCGCTTCGGCGACGCCGGGCAGCTCACGATCGAGCAGGCTCAGGGTGGCTTCCGGGGTGCCGTCGGTGGGGGAGGCTCCGGTACCGCCGGTGGAGATGACCAGGTCGGGTTCGAAACGCAGCGCGTCGGCCAGGCCGAAGGAGATATCAGCGTCCGCGTAGACGAGCGGACCGCGGACCGAGAAACCCAGCCCGGCAAGCCAATCCACCAGCACCGGACCGGTGGTGTCCTCCCGGGTCCCGGCCGCCGCGCCGGTCGACGCGACCAGCACCACCGCGGACCCCGCCTCGGGGCTGTCCGGATCGCGCCGATGCGCCTCGTGCAGCTGGACCAGCGGATCGCCGGATTCGGCTGTGGCGTCGCCGGATCCGACTGTTGCGTTGCGGGTTTCGCCTGTCGCCTCGCCGGATACGATTGGGGCGTTGCGGGCTCCGTCCGTTGCATCGCCGGAACCGATTGTGTCGTAGCGAGTTTCGTCCGCAGCGTCACCAACATCGATCGCGGTGTGACCGGAATCGACCGCTAAGCGGCGGGATCCGACTGTCGCGTCGTCCGATTCGACTTCCCCCACCGCGACCGCCCCACCACCGTTCTCCTCCGGCCGCTCCCAATGCCCATGCTTCCCACCCTCTTTGGTAAGCAACCGGACACCGTTCAACACCGCCGCCGGATCCACCGCCTTGACCATGTCGTGCAGCGTCAGGCCCGCCACCGCCACGGCGGTCAGCGCCTCCATTTCGACGCCGGTCTGGCCCCTGGTCTTGGCCGAGGCTTCGATGGTGATGCTGGTATCGGTGAACCCGAACTCCACTTTCACCGACGACAGCGCCAGCTGATGGCACAGCGGGATGAGTTCGGAGGTCTTCTTCGCGGCCATGATCCCGGCGATGCGCGCGGTCGGCAGCACGTCGGCCTTGGGCATGTCGTCGGCCCGCACCAGCGCCACCACCTCGGCGGTGGTCCGCAGCTCACCGGCGGCGACCGCGATCCGGGTGGACTCGCTTTTCGCACTCACGTCGACCATGCGGGCCCGGCCGGCACCATCGACATGCGACAACTCACTCATACTTCCCAGCCTCGCACAATCCGGTGCACCCTCACAGCGCGCGCACGCTGACCGCCGTCCCGGCGGGCACCTCGGTCGCCTCGGCCGGGATATCGATCAGCACATCCGCCCATGCCATTCCCGCCACCAGGTGCGACCCGGGGCCCGACACCGGTTCCACACCGTCGGCCGTGATCCGGCCGCGCAGGAACTGCCGTCGTCCCGCGGGCGAACGCACCGCTTCCGACAGCGGCAATTCCCGGGTCTCTACCTCGGGCAGGCCGCCGAGCCGCCGCAGGATGGGGCGGGCGAACACCTCGAACGACACCATGGTGCTGACCGGATTGCCCGGGAAACTCAGCACCGGCACGCCGTCGGCGACGGTCAGGCCCTGCGGCCCGCCGGGCTGCACCGCTACCACGCCGAACGTCCCGCCCAGCGGGGTCAGCACATCCTTGACCACCTCGAAATCGCCCTGGGACACCCCGCCCGAGGTGAACACCAGATCGGCGGAACCGGTTGCGGCGTCCAGTCGCCGGCGGAATTCGGCCGGGTCGTCGGTGCTGTGTTCGACCGACACCACCGCGACGCCGTTCGCGCTCAGCGCGGCCGCCAGGGCGATGCCGTTGGAGTTGTAGATCTGTCCGGGTCGCAAGGTCTTTCCGGCCGGAACCAGTTCGTCGCCGGTGGTGATGACCGCCGCCCGGATCTGCTCGAAAACCGGCACCTCGGCCAGGCCCACCGCCGCGAGCGCCGCGATATGACGGGGGTTCAGCGCGACGCCGACGGGAACCAGCAGGTCCCCGGTGCGCACGTCGGTGCCTGCCTCGCGCACGAATTCCCCTGCGACGCGGGCACGTTCGATGGTGACGGTGTCGCCTGCGGCATGTGTGTCCTCCACCGGCACCACGCAGTCGGCCCCGGGCGGGATCGGCGCGCCGGTCATCACTTTGAGCGCACCGCCGGGCGGCAGGGGAGTCTCGCCGGGATTGCCGGCCGCGACCACCCCCGCCAGCGGCAGTGTCACCGGCGCGGCCGCCACCGATTCGGCGCGCACCGCGTAACCGTCCATGGCGGAATTACGGAATACCGGCAGGTCCACCGGCGAACGCACATCCTCGGCCAGTTGCCGGCCGAGCGCGTCGGGCACCGGCACGGACTCGACCGCGCGCGCCGCCAAGGGGCGCAGCATCTGTTCGATGGTTTCGCGGTATTCGTCGACGGACCGGGCTGGTCGAGAACTCATGAGCAAAGCCTAGGGCCAGGACGGCCGTGCTCGAGAAATTCGGTCCCACCTCGCGCGCGCTTTCGGCGGTTCCACCGAGCCGAGCTCACTGTCGGAGCGGCGGTCTCGTGAGATCCTCCGAACCTGTGTCGGATCCCACGCGCCTCTGCCCAGCCCGGGTCGGCACGTACATAATGAAGGCGTGACGTTGGTCGAAATGGGCATCCCCGCCGTGCGATCAGGGCGCCCTTCGCTCGACGGGCGTCCGGAAACGCCGTTCCTGGTGGACAGATTCGGCCGGGCGGCCCGCGATCTGCGGGTCTCCATCACCGAGAAGTGCTCGCTGCGCTGCACCTACTGCATGCCGGAAGAGGGCTTGCCGCCCATCCCCAAGGACGAACTGCTCACGGTCGAGGAGATCGTGCGGCTGGTCGTGCTGTCGGTGCGTGAACTGGGCATCGAAGAGGTGCGCTTCACCGGCGGTGAACCGCTGCTGCGCCGCGATCTGGAGCAGATCATCGCGGGCTGCCATGCGCGGGTGCCCGAGGTTCCGCTGGCGATGACCACCAACGGTGTCGGTCTGAAGCATCGCGCCCGCGGTCTGGCCGAAGCCGGTCTGCACCGGGTGAACGTCTCCCTCGACACCGTCGATCGGCTGGGCTTCGCCCGCCTCACCCGCCGCGATCGCCTCGAATCGGTGTTCGCCGGTATCCGCGCCGCCCGCGACGCGGGGCTCGCTCCGGTGAAGGTGAACGCGGTCTTGATGCGCGAAACCCTCGCCGGAGCCCCCGATCTGCTCCAGTGGTGTCTCGACGAACAGTGCGAACTGCGCTTCATCGAGGAGATGCCGCTCGACGCCGATCAGGAGTGGGCGCGGGCCAACATGGTCACCGCCGCCGAACTGCTCGACGTCCTCGGCGCCCGTTTCGCACTCGTCGAAGCCGGTCGCGCCGATCCGTCCGCCCCCGCGGAGAAGTGGCTCGTCGACGGCGGCCCGGCCACGGTAGGCATCATCGCCTCGGTGACTCGCAAGTTCTGCGACACCTGCGACCGCACCCGCCTCACCGCCGACGGCATGCTGCGCTCCTGTCTGTTCAGCGACCAGGAATTCGATCTGCGCGCGGTCCTGCGCTCCGGCGCCGACGACGCCGAGATCGCCACCATCTGGCGTGGCGCGATGTGGAACAAATGGGCCGGCCACGGTATCGATGCCGCGGATTTCGTCCCGCCGGAACGCACGATGGGAGCTATCGGTGGTTGAGATCCGCTACTTCGCCGCCATCGCCGACGCGGTCGGCAAGGCGAGTGAGACCTTGGACCTGCCCGCCGAGGCCACCGTCGCGGATCTGCGCACCGTCCTCGCCGACACCTACGGCCCCGACCTGGACAAGATGCTCGGCGTCTGCGCCTACCTGGTCGGCGACGAACTCACCCGTGACCCGTCGACGGCGCTGACTCCGCGCGTCGACGTCTTGCCGCCTTTCGCGGGCGGCTGAACATTTTTTCCGCGTCCGTGTAGAGATCGCCGCGTGGTGTTCGTCGTCTGGATAGCGTGGGGTATCGGACCCCCGTGATTCGAGGGAGGATGACGACATGCACTACCTGGCGACATTGGCCGGCCGTGAGGACAACAGCGCCGAGCCGGGCACCCCGGAGTTCGAGGCGGAACTCCAGCGGTATGTGGATTTCGAGAAGCAGGCCGGTGCGGCGATCGCGGGTGGAGCGGCGCTGTATCCGGCCGAGACCGCTCTGATCGTCCGGCACAGTGCGGGCGAGACGCTGGTCACCGACGGCCCCTTCACCGAGCAGGCGGAGGTCGTAGGCGGGTTCTACGTTCTGGACTGCCCGGATCTGGACGCGGCGATTCAGTTGGCGCGCAACATTCCGGCCGCCACGAGCGGCGCCATCGAACTGCGTCCCACGGTCATGTACAACCCGCACGAGGTCCCGGGGCCGGACTGGTGGATGGCTCTGCTGTGGGATCAGCCGGACGCGGTGATCGCGCCGGAGGCCCCCGAGTGGGACAAGGCGGTGGCCGAGCACACGCGGTTCGGTGACGCTCACAGCGCGGCGATCCGGGGCGGCTGCGCGGTGCTGCCGCCGTCGACCGCCACCACGCTGCGCGTCCGGGACGGCGAATTGCTGCTCACTGATGGTCCGTTCCCCGAGATCGCGGAGGTGGTCGACGGCTTCTACCTGTTCGCGGCCCCCGACCGCGCGGCGGCGGCCGAGATCGCCGCGCAGATCCCGTGCGGCGAGAAGGGGCAGGTAGAGGTGCGTCAGGTCGTGGATCTGGGCGCCTGAGGTGACCACCGGCCCGGCCGACGTCGACGCTGTCTACCGCGCCGAATTCGGCCGGGCCCTGGCTACTCTGGTGCGCCTGGTGGGCGATATCGGGCTGGCCGAGGACGCCGTGCACGAGGCTTTCGCCGACGCGCTGCGGTCCTGGCCCGGGCACGGTCTCCCGTCGAATCCGGGCGCCTGGATCACCACCGCGGCGCGGCACCGCGCGCTGGACCGGCTGCGGCGGGAATCATCCAGGGCCGCGAAAGAACAGGACGCGGTGCGGCTGGACCGGAACGGGTATCCCGCGCCGGACGAGGAGCTCGATATGTCCCCGGTCGCCGACGACCAGTTGCGCATGATCTTCACCTGCTGCCATCCCGCGCTGTCGGCCGAATCGCAGGTCGCCCTGACGCTGCGGCTGGTGTGCGGATTGCGCACCGCGGAGATCGCCCGCGCCTTCCTGCAGCCCGAACACACTGTGGCGCAACGGCTTACTCGGGCGAAGGCGAAGATCCGGCAGGCCGGTATCCCGCTGCGGGTGCCGCCCGCGCACCTGCTTCCCGAACGCCTGCCCGCCGTGCTGTCCTGCGTGTACCTGGTCTTCAGCGAGGGATACTTCGCCACCTCCGGATCCTCGGCGGTGCGAGACGAGTTGTGCGAGGAGGCGATTCGGCTCGGCCGCCTGCTGTGCGGTCTGCTCCCGGCGGAACCGGAGGCCCGTGCTCTGCTGGCCCTCATGCTGCTCAACGACAGCCGCCGCGACCAACGCCGTTCCGGGACAGGCGAGTTGGTGCCGTTGGAGGAACAGGACCGTACCCGCTGGAACCGTCCGGCCATCGAATCCGGCCTGCGCTGCCTGATCTCGGCCGCGGCGCGCGGTCACAGCGGCCCCTATCTCGCGCAGGCTCGGATCGCCGCCGCGCACGCGGTCGCGCCGAGCTGGGAGCAAACGGATTGGCGCGCGATCGTTTCCGCCTACGACGAGCTCGCGCGGTACACCCGTTCGCCGGCGGTGCAGGTCAACCGGGCCGTCGCGATCGCCTTCCGCGACGGTTTCGACGCGGGCTCGGCCGCGCTCGACGCCGTCGCCGACCACCCGCGCCTGGCCGGTTCGCACCAGGTCGCCGCCACCCGCGCCGACCTGTGCCGCCGGGCGGGCCGCTACGCCGAGGCGGCCGAGCACTACCGCCAGGCGATAGCGTCGGCCGGCAACGAGCAGGTGCGAAGATTCCTCATCCGCCGCCTCGCTGAAGTCGAAGCCGCCGAATAACCTTCAGCGCCACCAGGTATCGAGCGGCGACACCGGCACGGTGCGCTTGTGCCGGGTGTTCAGGAAGACGGATTCGACCTTCTTCGCTACCTCGTCGGTGACGTCCTTGCCCTCGAGGTAGTCGTCGATCTCGCTGTAGCGCAGCCCGAGCGCTTCCTCGTCGGGGAGGGCGGGCCGATCGTCTTCCAGATCGGCGGTGGGTACCTTGGACCAGATGCTCGCCGGCGCGCCGAGCTCTTGCAGCAGTGCCGCGCCCTGGCGTTTGGTCAGTCCGGTCAGCGGGGTCAGATCGACGCCGCCGTCACCGTATTTGGTGAAGAAGCCGGTGACCGCCTCGGCCGCGTGATCGGTGCCCACCACCAGCAGGTTGTCCTGACCGGCGATGGCGTACTGCACCACCATGCGTTCGCGCGCCTTGATATTGCCGCGGACGAAATCCCGCAGTTTGTCCACCTTCACGGCGGAGGCCACCTCGGCGGCCACCGCGTTCGCGCTGGGCCGGATATTGACCACTACCGACCGGTCGGGCTGGATGAAGCGCATCGCGGTCCGCGCGTCCGCCTCGTCGGACTGCACCCCGTAGGGCAGTCGCACCGCGACGAAGGTCGCCTCGTATCCGGCGGTCCGCAACTCCTCCACGGCCAGCTGACATAGTCGGCCGACCAGCGCGCTGTCCTGCCCGCCACTGATCCCGAGCACGAAACCCTTTGCGGGAGTGGCGCGCAGATAGTCCTTGAGGAAATCGACTCGCCGCCGTACCTCTTGCTTCGGTTCGATGCTCGGCTGGACACCCAGCTCCGTGACGATCTGTTCGCGCAGACTACCCATGGCAAATTACTCTACGATGCGCCGCACGAAGGCTTCCCAGTTGTCACCGATTTGCTCGCGCGTGTAGCCCAGGACGTTCATCTGATGCATGACCAAGGGGGCGCCGAGTACGGCGAGCAGTCCGTCGGTGAGCAACGGCAGTTCACCGTGCGCGCCGCCGGCCCGCAGCAACATCGCCACGTGTGCCTTGAGCAGGCCGTAGGGCGCGCCGGAGTAGCGGTCGTCGCCTTCGCCGATCTCGGCCGCGCGATGCAGTTCGCCCTCCACCTCGATATCGAGCAGCCGGGCCCGGCCGAACGCGATGAGCCGGTCCAGCGCGGGCGCGCCCGGCCCGAGCGGCGGCGGCCCGAACATGAAGGCGGCCTGGAACTTCTGTTCGGAGTGGTCCAGCAGGGCCCGCATGAGTCCGGACCGGTTGCCGAACCGCCGGAAGACGGTACCTTTGCCGACACCGGCTCGTTTGGCGAGCGCGTCCATGGTCAGGCCGTCGGCGCCCTGTTCCCGGACCAGCTGCTGGGCCGCGTCCAGCAGCAGCTGCCGGTTGCGGGCGGCATCGGCGCGTTCGTGGGCTTCGGCTCCGGCGGGCAGACCGGAACTCAACGGCAGCAGATTCCGGACGCCGGCCGCGTTGCCGGGGAGGGATGTGCTGTAGGTCACAGTACTTCTCGCACTCTCGAGGGAATGGAACCGGACCACAGTCCGGTTAGTGTCTGGTGAAAGCTTCCCACACACTCGCTCAGTACATCAGGAGTCATCATGTCGGAGACCCGAATCCTCGCTCTCGTCGGTAGTCTGCGCGCCGCGTCGATCAACCGCCGACTGGCCGAGGCCGCGGTGCAGACCGCGCCGGAGGATGTCGAGATCACCCTCTTCGAGGGCCTCGGCGATATTCCCTTCTACAACGAGGACATCGACGTGGAAGGCGCGGTGCCCGCCGCCGCGCAGGCGCTGCGCGACGCCGTGGCGGCCGCGGACGGCGTTCTGCTGGTAACCCCGGAGTACAACGGCACCATTCCCGCTGTGCTGAAGAACGCCATCGACTGGGCGTCCCGGCCGTACGGCGCCGGCTCGCTGAAGGGCAAGCCGACCGCTGTGGTGAGTGCGTCGATCAGCTCCAACGCGGCACGCTGGTCGCACGGCGATGCGGTCAAGGCGCTCGGCGTGGCGGGCGGCGTGGTCGTGGAGTCGGCGCACGCGCACTTCGGTGTGATCGGCGAGCGATTCGCGTCCGCTCATCCGCGTGAGGACGCCGAGGCGCTGACTCGGCTGGGCGCGACGGTGCACGAGCTGGTGGCGGCCGCGCGAGGTGAACTTGTGTCCGCCTGAGTCCTCGCCCGCCTGTAGTAGAGGCCGTCCGGTATGCGCCGGGCGGCCTCTTGCTGTGGCGTGTCGCTGCCTCGAACTGGGGGCGGCGGGACAGTCGAGACGGGTGTGACACAAGTGCCGGAAAAAGTTTGCTGAGAAAGAGCTGCGGTACAAAACTGTGATCTACGCCATTGTCGTGTCGGGTTGCGTATCGAGCGTGCAGGTACTTACCCCAAGAGAATTTCATCCTTGTGACTCGCAACATGTCGTGTTGTATGAATCTGTCGGCCACTAGGTGTAGTGTCTTCACTGCTGGAGGACGACGCGAGACACCCTTCGGGGAGCACCACTTCGAAGCGGTGCGAACAGGGGTTTCGTAGCCGGATCCAGGAGTTTGCGCAGCACACGTTGGACCATGCGTCGCTTGCGCCTGCTTGCCAGGCCGCTCGCAAAGATCGGCATACGGATCACTGGCTGTGGAATCCGAGACTTGGAGAGAGGGACACCATGACGATCACCGTGTACACCAAGCCCGCTTGCGTCCAGTGCAATGCCACCTACAAGGCGCTCGACAAGGCCGGGGTGGACTACGAGGTCATCGACATCTCCGAGAACGCGGAGGCGCGTGACTACGTGATGGCCCTGGGCTACCTGCAGGCCCCCGTCGTCGTCGCCGGCGAGGACCACTGGTCCGGCTTCCGGCCCGACCGCATCAAGTCGCTCGCGACCGTCGCTGCCTGATCGTCTGTAGTTCCTTCGAGGAAGGAGACCGACCATGTCTGGTCTGGTGTACTTCTCCAGCGCCTCGGAGAACACACATCGTTTCGTCGAGAAGCTGGGTATCCCGGCCACTCGCATACCGCTGCACACCGCCGATACGCTCCGAGTCGACGAACCCTACGTGCTGATCGCCCCCACCTACGGGGGCGGTCGGCACGTCTTGGGTGGTACCAGGGACGACAAGGAATTCGTACCGCGGCAAGTCGCCAAGTTCCTCAACGATCCGCACAACCGTGCCCTGCTGCGCGGGGTGGTCGCGGCCGGCAACACGAACTTCGGCGATACCTTCTGCGCTGCCGGTGAGGTCATCTCGCGTAAGTGCGGGGTGCCGTACCTGTATCGCTTCGAACTCATGGGAACCGCTGAGGACGTCGCACGCGTCCGCGAGGGATTGGGATTGTTTTGGCAACAGCAACAACAGCACCGGCAGGCAAGTCAGCTCGTTTAGAGCAGCAGCAGTCGGGACGGCTCGCGGAGGCCGGTGAGGTCTTGGATTACCACGCCCTCAACGCGATGCTGAACCTCTACGGCCCGAACGGCGAGATCCAGTTCGACAAGGACCGCGAGGCCGCGCACCAGTACTTCCTGCAGCACGTCAACCAGAACACCGTCTTCTTCCACAACCTGGACGAGAAGCTGGACTATCTGGTCGAGGAGAACTATTACGAGCCGGAGGTGCTGGAGAAGTACAGCCGCGCCTTCATCAAGAAGCTGTTCAAGCAGGCCTACGCGCACAAGTTCCGGTTCCCCACCTTCCTCGGCGCGTTCAAGTACTACACCTCGTACACGCTGAAGACCTTCGACGGCAAGCGCTACCTGGAGCGCTTCGAAGACCGGGTCTGCATGGTGGCGCTGACCCTCGCCGACGGCGACGAGGTGCTGGCGAGCAAGCTGGTCGACGAGGTCATCGACGGCCGCTTCCAGCCGGCCACCCCGACCTTCCTGAACTCGGGCAAGAAGCAGCGCGGCGAGCCGGTGTCCTGCTTCCTGCTGCGCATCGAGGACAACATGGAGTCCATCGGGCGCTCCATCAACTCGGCGCTGCAGCTGTCCAAGCGCGGCGGCGGTGTCGCGTTGCTGCTCACCAACATTCGCGAGCACGGCGCGCCGATCAAGAAGATCGAGAACCAGAGCTCGGGTGTCATCCCGATCATGAAGCTGCTGGAGGATTCGTTCTCCTACGCCAACCAGCTGGGCGCGCGGCAGGGCGCGGGCGCGGTGTATCTGCACGCGCACCACCCCGACATCTACCGCTTCCTCGACACCAAGCGCGAGAACGCGGACGAGAAGATTCGCATCAAGACCCTCTCGCTCGGTGTGGTGATCCCGGACATCACCTTCGAACTGGCGAAGAAGAACGAGGACATGTATCTGTTCTCGCCGTACGACGTAGAGCGTATCTACGGCAAGCCGTTCGCCGATATCGATGTCACCGAAAAGTACTACGAGATGGTCGACGACAAGCGGATCCGCAAGTCGAAGATCAAGGCGCGCGAGTTCTTCCAGACCATCGCCGAGCTGCAGTTCGAATCGGGCTACCCGTACATCATATTCGAGGACACGGTGAACCGGGCCAACCCGATCGCCGGCAAGATCACGCACTCGAATCTGTGCTCGGAGATCCTGCAGGTGTCCACGCCCTCGGAGTTCAACGACGACCTGTCCTACGCCAAGGTCGGCAAGGACATCTCCTGCAACCTGGGTTCGATGAACATCGCCAAGTCGATGGACTCGCCGGACTTCGCGCAGACCATCGAGGTGGCGATCCGGGCGCTGACCGCCGTTTCGGATCAGACCCACATCTACTCGGTGCCCTCGATCGAGCAGGGCAACAACCAGTCCCACGCCATCGGTCTCGGCCAGATGAACCTGCACGGGTACCTGGCGCGGGAACGGGTGCACTACGGGTCCGAAGAGGGCATCGACTTCACCAACATCTACTTCTACACCGTTGTCTACCACGCGATTCGGGCCTCGAACCTGATCGCGCAGGAACGCGGCACCTACTTCGGCGGGTTCCCCGAATCCAAGTACGCCACGGGTGAGTACTTCGACAAGTACACCGATCAGGTGTGGGAGCCCAAGACCGAGAAGGTGCGTCAGCTCTTCGCCGACGCGGGCGTGCACATCCCCACCCAGGACGATTGGCGTCAGCTCAAGACCCTGGTGATGGAGCACGGCATCTACAACCAGAACCTGCAGGCCGTTCCGCCGACCGGCTCAATCTCCTACATCAACAACTCCACCAGCTCCATCCACCCGGTGGCGTCGAAGATCGAGATCCGCAAGGAAGGCAAGATCGGTCGCGTCTACTACCCCGCGCCCTACCTCACCAACGACAACCTCGAGTACTACCAGGACGCCTACGAAATCGGCTACGAGAAGATCATCGACACCTATGCCGCCGCCACCCAGCACGTGGACCAGGGCCTGTCGCTGACGCTGTTCTTCAAGGACACCGCCACCACCCGCGACCTGAACAAGGCCCAGATCTACGCCTGGCGCAAGGGCATCAAGACTCTCTACTACATCCGCCTGCGCCAGATGGCGCTGGAAGGCACCGAAGTCGAGGGTTGCGTGTCCTGCATGCTGTAGACAGCACACGGTGAAAGGGCGGCCTCCCCACGGAGGCCGCCCTTTTCAGTCGTTCCGGAGCAGGCCGAGGGTGGTCAGTTCCTCCATCAGCTCGATGGCCGAGGAGGTGACGAAGTTCGCTCCCGCGGTCAGTGCGGGTTCCCGGAACCGGGCGGCGGCGTCCCGGCTGGTGAAGATGACAACCGGCAGCGTTATCCCGCGCCGCCGCACCTCCTCGATCAGGTGCAGACCGGCTTGGCGGCCATCGTCCTTCCGGCCGATATCGGACAGGACCGCGCCGTAATGGTTGCGGTCGAGCAGGTGCAGGCCCTCCTGCGTGGTCCGGGCTGAGTCGACCCGAATTCCGCTGCGCTCCAGGCGATCCAAGATCAGTGCGTTGTTGGCGGGATTGTCGTCCACCCAGAGGACGGCGGCCAGGGCTCGCCGCGTGGCGACCGCACCCGCGTCCGGCGCGGGCACCTCGCCCGCCGGTTCCATCCACGGCGGCGGACCACCGAAGGTGGGGCCGCCGGGAACCGGATTTTCGGTCGTCCGCGCGGGCTCCAACTCACGTACCGGCACGGAGCGCCCATTGAGTTGCACCATTTCTGCCCGGAGCTGCACCAGTTGCGCCTGCAGGTCCGCGATCAGGTCGTCCTGCTGTTCGCTGAGCTGCTGCATATCGAGTTCTTGACCGCCGACGCGCAGGGTGAACTGGCGGCGCTCCGCGGAGGCGATCACCCTGGTCAAGGGGCGCTTGAAGACCACCAGGGTCACCAGGGCGAGTACCGGCCAGGACAAAGCGGCAATGGAATCGATGATTTCTTGCATGTATTCCCCCGAGAAGATGCGTTCGCTTCTCGTGCACCATATTTCAGTGCCGTCGCACGGAGAAGGGCGGCCTCCGCCGGGCGGCCGCCCTTCTCGTGGTGGCGGAGCCGGATCAGCGGAGCGCCGGGGCGATCTCGCGTTCGAAGAGCTCGATGCCGGAGGTGTCGTAGGCCGACTCGGGGAAGTTGAAGATGGCGTAGCCCAAGCCGAGATCCTTGACGGCCGTGAGGTTTTCGATGACCTGCTCCGGAGTGCCCACGGCGGGCGAGGTGCGGAACTGGCCGTCGACGAAGCCCTTGGCTTCGTCCTCACCGATGACGGCGGCCAGTTTGGCTTGCACGCCCGAAAGCCGTTCCTCCACTTCGGCTTCGGTGCTGCCGACGACGATGTTGAAGTTCGAGGAGCGGGTGATGGCGTCGAAATCGGTACCGACGGTGGCGCAATGGCCGCGCAGGATCTCCGACTTCGCCTCGAACTCGGCGAGGTTGCCGCTGAAGTTGGTGTACTGGGCGTACTTGGCCGCGATCTTCAGCGTCACCTTCTCGCCGCCGCCGGCGATCCACAGCGGAATACCGCCCTCCTGCAACGGAAGTGGCCGCACCAGGGCGCCGTTCACCTGGTAGTACTTGCCGTCCAAGGTGGCTTCGCCGGTGGTCCAGGCCTGCCGGAAGATCTGCACGCCCTCGTCGAGGCGGCCCAGCCGCTCCTTGGCGGAGGGGAAGCCGTAGCCGTAGGCCCGCCATTCGTGCTCGTACCAGCCGCCGCCGATCCCCATCTCGGTGCGGCCGCCGGAGATCGAATCCACGGTCGCCGCCACCTTGGCCAGATAGGCCGGATTCCGGTACGCCATCGCGGTACACATCTGCCCGAGGCGGATCCGGGAGGTCGAGGCCGCGAACGCCGACATCAGCGTCCAGGCCTCATGGGTGGCCTCCTCGGTCGGCACCGGCACGGTGTGGAAGTGGTCGTACACCCACAGCGACTCCCAGACCTCGGCGGCGTCCGCCCGTCGGGCGAGATCACGCATCACCTGCCATTGCGCGGCCGGCTCGATGCCGACCAGGTCGAGCCGCCAACCCTGCGGGATGAAGATGCCGAAGCGCACAGATATCTCCTTCGTGTTTTTACTCGAACCTAGCGGCTGGAAATCGGCTCGGCACGCCGTTCCCGGTCAGGGCAATTCGGGGCCGATCGCGTCGCGTGCGGTGAGGCGGCCGCCACCCCAGCCGAGGGCTTTGCGGTAGCTGCCGAGCAGGCCGTGCTCGATCAGGTGCCGCTCGTCGCGTTGCGGGTCGTCCGGCGGCAACGGCGTGGTGCGCGGCGCGACGAACAGGGCGTCGACGGGGCAGTACGCCTCGCACAGGAAGCAGGTCTGGCAGTCCGATTGCCGCGCGAGGACCGGGATTCCGTCCGGGCCGCGGTCGAAGACGCGGGTGGGGCAGACCTCGACGCACTTGTCGCATTCGATGCAGCGGTCGGCGGAGACGAGTTCGATCATGCCGGCACCAGCGCCCGGCGACCGCGGAAGACGGGTTCGGGAGTGGTCCAGATATCGTCGAGGCCACCGGTGAGCAGCCGGTAGTGCTGCGCGGGGTCGAGATCGGGGAAATCCTGGCGCCGGGCCATGCCGCGGGATTCGGTGCGGGCCAAGGCCGCGGTGTACATCCAGCGGGCGTGCGCGGTCATCGCCGCCGCCGAACGAGCCTTCGAGGTGTCGGGTGCGGACAGGCCCGATCGGGCCTGCCGCCACAGCTCGTTCAGGGTGGCCAGGGCGGGCCGCAGCCGGTCACCGTGGCGCAGGTAGTTCTTGTCGTAGGGCAGCACCTCGGCCTGAACCGCCGCGACCAGGTCCGCCGGTCGCAGCTCGGCGTCGGGCCGGTCCAGCGGGCGCACACCAGCGCCACCGGCGCCGAGGCGGGGGCGCGGCACCGAATCCCGTTGCCGCAGTGCGTAACCACCCGCGCCGGTCCCCGCCCAAATGCCCGAGGACATGGCCCAGGCGGCATTGTGGCTACCGCCGCCGGTGAAGCCGCCGCAGATCAGCTCGCGGGTGGCGACATCACCGGCCACGTACAGGCCCGGCACGCTGGTCGAGCAGTCCGGGCCCGTGATCCGGACGCCGCCGGTGCCGCGAACGGTGCCCTCGAGCAGCAGGGTGACCGGGAAGCGGTCGGTGAAGGGATCGATGCCGAGCCGGTCGAAGGTGAGGAAGAAATTCGGCTGGCCGCGGCGCATGGCCTGCCGCTGAGCCGCGTCGGCGCGATCGAGAGTGCAGTACACCGGTTCGGTCAGCAGCGCCTTGGCGATCGGGGTCCGGGCCTTGCCGGAGGCGCCCGCCAGCGGTTCACCGCTGCCCAGATAGAAGGTGGCGAAGGAGTAGTAGGCGGTCTTGGTGACCGAGGTGAATTCCGGGGCGATCGCGTAGGCGTTGGAGAACTCCATGCCCGACAGCTCGGCGCCCGCCTCGACCGCCATGAGCGCGCCGTCACCGGTATTCACGTTGCAGCCCAGGGTTTTCGAGAGAAACGCGCAGCCGCCGGTGGCGAGTACGACCGCCGCCGCCGCGACGTCGATCCGGGTGCCGTCGGCCAGGCGTTGCAGCCGGGCGCCCGCGACCGCGCCGTAGGGATCGACGAGCAGTTCCACCGCGGGGGAGTGATCGAGAATGCGCACACCGGCGCGTTGCACCCGAAGCCGTTGGCGCTTCATGTAATCGGGACCTTGGACCCCGGTGCGGATCTGCTGCCCGTCGGGTCCGACCGGGAACGGGTAGCGGCCGTCGGTCGCGAGTTCATCGACCCGGTCGTAGGTTTCGTCGAGCACCCGCGCCATCCATTCGCGGTCGGCCAGATAGCCGCCCAGACCTTCGCGGCTCGCCATCGCCCGCTCACGAAGCTCGGGCTCCGGCCGGACATACCAGATTCCGGTGCCCGCGGCGGCGGTAGCGCCGCTGCTGCCGCAGAAACCCTTGTCCGCCAGCAGGACCGAGGCGCCGGTGGCCGCGGCCTTCAGCGCGGCCCAGGTTCCGGCGGGTCCACCGCCGAGGACGAGCACGTCTGTTTCGATCATGAGATCACCTTCTGTGGAAGAGACAGGGCCACCGGGGGCCAGGGGATGTGGCGGGGGATGAATCGGCCCATCACCACCGCGCCGAGTGCCGCGACACCGCCGATGGTCAGCGCGGCGGCGGCCAGCGGCGCGGCACCGGCCAGGATGCCGAGCAGCAATGGGCCGCCGAAAGCGCCGCAATCGTGGGTGAGCCGCCAGGCGGCCAGGAACTCCGCGCGCATGCCCGGTGGCGCGACATCGGCGCCGAGCACCATGATCAGCCCATTGCCGATGCCGTTGCCGACCCCCAGGGCGACCGCCACCGCGCCGAGCGTGATGGTCGAATGAGTCAGCGGCACAGCCAAATACGAGGCCGACAGGATGCCGAGCGACGGGACCGCGATCGGTGCTCGCCCGTAGCGGTCCATGAGATGCCCGGCCGGATAGGCGAAGACGAGTTCCAGGGCGGCGGCGATGCCGAAAAGCAAACTCGCGGTGGCCGCGTCGATTCCGATGTGGTGGGCCCACAGCGGCAGGATCACCTCCCGCGAGGCGCGGGCCGCGCCCATCAGCATCGACCCTGCGCCCAGCGTGCACAGCACCGAACGATGCTGCCGGGCCACACCGAGCAGCGAAATGGGCGGGGCCACCGCCGGTTCGGTGTAGCTGCCGCCCGGCAGCGGCAGCCGCACCATCATCCAGCCGGCGACCAGGAACGCCAGGAACTGCACCGCGAACCCGCCGCGGATCCCCACCCCGAGAATCGCGGCCGCGCCGAGCAGCGGTCCGACGAAGAAGCCCAGCCGCATCGCGCCGCCGAACAGCGACATGGCGCGCGCTCGCAGCGGCAGCGCGATGGCCTCGGCCATGAACGTCATCCGGGCCAAACCCCAGACCGCATTGGACAGTCCGACGATCAGCAGGCCGACGCACAGCACCGGCACGTTCGGCGCGAACACGCACAGCAGCACGCCCACCAGGCCCACGGCGGTACCCCAGATGGTCGAGGCGCGCTCGCCCATCCAGGCCACCAGCTGACCGGACGGAATACCGCCGAGCACCTGGCCGAGCCCCACCAGCGCTACCGCCAGACCCGCGACCGCCACCGACGCGCCGAGGTCGACGGCGGTGAGCGTCATCACCGGCGCGGCAGCGCCCATCCCGATGCCCCGCGCCAAGGTGGGCACGTAGACCGTGAGCACCAGAGGGCGCAGGGAATCGATCGGGGCGGCTTCGAGACATGCCGTCACGCCCGCGGCTCGCAGGCACGCGCTCCCGCGGCGGGGCGGACCACGGTTTGCGCGGCGGACCGCAACATGGTTCGCGCGGCGGGGCGGACCATGGTTCGCGTCCTCACGCGCTCACTTCGGTGCGCACCGCCGCGAATTGACTTTCGACCGGTCCGAGCCCGTAATGCCCACGCAGAGTGTCGGATTCGTAGTCGGCGCGGAACAGGCCGCGCTCCTGCAAGATCGGCACGACCTTGTCCACGAAGTCCTCCAGACCGCCCGGCAGGAACGGCGGCATGATGTTGAAGCCGTCGGCCGCACCACCCTCGAACCAGGCCTGCAGTTCGTCGGCGATCTGTGCCGGGGTCCCCGCGAACGAGCGGTGCCCGCGGCCGCCGCCGAGCTTGCCGATGAGCTGGCGCACGGTCAGATTCTCGGTCTCGGCCAGTTCTTTGACCAGCAGGAATCGGCTCTTTCCGCCTTCGATCTCGGTGACCGAGGGTAGCGGCGGCAGCGGTGCGTCCAGGGCGTGCTGGGTCAGGTCGACGCCGAGCAGGCGGGAGAGCTGGCTCAGGGCGTAGTCCGGGGAGATCAGGTCGGTGAACTCCTGCTCCAGCGCGTTGGCCTGCGCCTCGGTGTCGGCGATGTAGGGCACCAGGCCGGGCAGCACCTTCAGATCGTCGGCCGAGCGCCCGTATTTGGGCAGCCGCGACTTCAGGTCGCGGTAGAACGCCTGCCCTTCCTCGAGCGTGCGCTGCGCGGTGAACACGGCCTCGGCGTACTGCGCCGCGAATTCCTTTCCAGCCTCGGAAGATCCGGCCTGCACCAGCAACGGGCGGCCCTGCGGGCTGCGCGGTGAGTTCAGCGGCCCGCGGACCTTGAAGCGCGGGCCGTCGTAGTCGAGGGTGTGCACTTTGTCCGGGTCGGCGAAGACGCCCGCTTCCTCGTCCAGCACGATCGCGTCGGATTCCCAGCTGTCCCACAGCCGCACGGCTAGATCGACGAATTCCTGAGCTCGCTCGTAGCGGCGGGCGTGCTCGGGGATCGCGTCGTAGCCGAAGTTGAACGCCTCCTCCTCGCTGCCGGAGGTGACGATGTTCCAGCCGGCCCGGCCGCCGCTGATGTGATCGAGCGAGGCGAATTTGCGGGCCAGGTTGAAGGGTTCGTTGTATGTGGTGGACGCGGTCGCGATCAGCCCGACCTTGGAGGTGGCGGCCGCGATCGCGGCCAGCAAGGTCACCGGCTCGAAGACAGCGAGGGTGTTGCGCTTGATCCGCGGGCCGACCGCGAGGCCGTCGGCGAAGAACACCGAGTCCAGCTTGCCGCGTTCGGCGATGCGGCCGAGTTCCTGAAAGTGCGCGACATCGAGCACGGCGGGTGCTTCGGTGCGCGGGTGCCGCCAGGCGGCCTCGTGGTGGCCGACGCCCATCAGGAAGGCGTTGATGTGGAACTGCTTGGGAGACATAGATTGTTCCTCTATCGATCAGGAGTTGGTCTGGACGCGCCAGCGGGAGAAGCGGCGCTCCAGCGTGACGAGCACGCCGTTGAAGGTGAGCCCGAGCAGCGAGATGGCGAGAATGCCCGCGTACATGTTCGGGATCTGGAAGTTCTGCTGAGCGGCGGTGATCAGGTAGCCGAGACCAGCTCGGGCGCCGACCATTTCGGCGGCCAGCAGCACCAGGATGGAACTGGCGGCGGCCATCCGCAGACCGGTGAAGATCGACGGGATGGCGGCGGGCAGGATCACCTTCTGGAACAGCCGGATCGGCCGCAGGCCGAGGGACACCGCCGATTTGACGAGCAGTGGATCGACCGTGCGGACACCGGTGATGGTGTTCAGCAGAATCGGGAACGAGCTGGCGTAGACGACCAGCGCGACCTTCGAGGTCTCGCCGATGCCCAAAATCAGCACGAACACCGGCAGCAGCGCCAGCGCGGCGGTGTTGCGGAACAGCTCGAGGATCGGATTCAGCAACTCCGAAACCGGTTTGTACCAGGCGATCGCGATACCCAGGGGCACGGCGATCACCAGCGCGATACCGAAACCGGTGACCGAGCGTCCCAGGCTGGTGGACACGTGGTTCCACATCTCACCGCTGCGCACCAGGTCGACGAAGGCTTCGGCGACGACGGTGAACGGCGGCAGGAATACCTCGTCCACCAGCCCGGCGGCGGGGGCGAACTGCCACAGCAGCAGGAACGCGGCGATGGCCAGGAACGGTTTGGTCACCCGCCAGGTCAGTTGCCGGGCGGCCACCAGCGCACGCTGTGACATTGCGGGAGAACGTGTTTCGTCCCGCTGATAGGTGGTCGCTACCCTGCTGCGGACGGGCGGCTCGACTAGTTCCACTGCGCTAGACATGACTCGGCCTTTCGGTGCGTGCTTCGGCGGAGGTGGCGTTCTCGGTACCGGATTCGAGCTCCAGGCCCTGCGCGCGTTCGACCTCGCTGCGCAACAGGCTCCAGATCTGGTGCCGGTAGGCGCGGAAGGCCTCGGTGGAGCGGATGTCCTCGTCGCCCGCACGGGCGATGTCCACCTCGACGACGGCCTTGACCCGGCCGGGCCGGGAGGTGAGCACGGCGACCCGTTGCCCCAGATACACCGCCTCGTCGATGCCGTGGGTGATGAACAGGATCGTCTTGCCGGTGGCCTTCCAGATCCGTAACAGCTCGTCCTGCAACGACTCCCGGGTCTGGGCGTCCAGCGCCGCGAATGGTTCGTCCATCAGCAGAACCTCCGGATCGAAGGCGAGGCTGCGCGCGATAGCGACGCGCTGCTTCATGCCGCCGGAGAGTTCGTGCGGGTAGCGGTCGCCGAAACCGGTGAGGCCCACCAGTTCCAGGTACTCCTCGGCACGGGCCCGACGCTCTCTACGGCGGAGACCCTTTGCCTCCAAGCCGAATTCGATGTTGGCCCGGGCGGTGCGCCAAGGGAAGAGGGCGTACTGCTGGAAGACGATGCCGCGGTCCAGTCCGGGGCCGGTGACCGGGACGCCGTCCAGCAGGATCTCGCCCGAACTCGGCTTGGTCAGCCCGCCCAGCAGGTCCAGCAGCGTGGACTTGCCCGAGCCGCTGGGTCCGACGAGGACCAGGAATTCACCGGCGCGCACGTCCAGCGAGATCTCCTCGATGGCGGTGAAGGTGTCGTTCGCGCCGCGAACCGGGAATCGTTTGCTCACCCGGTTGATCGCGAGTTTCGGAGTGCGGTCGCTCATTTCGCCGCCACCACCTCTCCGGTGGGGCCGCTGGCGGGTTGGTAGGTGCCGTTGGCGTACGGGTTCAACTTGTTGGTGAACAGGTCGGTGCTCTTCAGCTGGTCCTTCTTCAGCTCGCCGTTGCGGACCAGCCAGTCGATCCAGATCTGGATCTCCTTCTCCTGCACCACCGCGCCGGGCGTCGGCAGACCGGAGCTCTTCCAATACTTCAGCAGGTCGGTGTTCTCGTTGCGCCCGCGCTCGGCGATGATCGAGCTGAACCGCGCCAGCACCTCCTCGCGCGGGGTGACCTGCAGCCAGCGGGTGGCGCGAGCGGTGCCCTGCACGAAGTCCTGCACGGCGTCGGCGTTCTTGGCGAGGAACTCGTTCCGGAACACATAGGTGCCGTAGCTGGCCTGCCCGAAGATCGCGGTATCGGTGTAGAGCGGATGGATGCCGCCGCGTTCCAGGGCCGAATCCCGGAACACCTGGCCCAGGGTCCCGACCTCGACCTGGCCCTTGCGCAGCGCGTCCTCGGTGTTGGCCGGCGGGACGACAAGCAGTTGAACCTGCTTGATCTCGTCCTCGGTCAAACCTTCCTTGTGCAGCCATTCCCGAGTGATGAACTCGTGGTGCGCGCCGAGGGTGTTGACCGCCACCTTCTTGCCGATCAGATCCCGCGCGGTCTTGATGGGGGAGTCGTCGCGGACGTAGTAGCCGGTGAAGGTCTTGTCGTCCGAACCGTAGGAACTCAGCACCGAGGTGACCTTCGCGCCACCGGCGATCAGCTTCACCACCGCGCCGTTGAACGCGCTGCCGAACTCGACCTGGTTGGTGGCCGCCGCCTGGATGTTGGCCGGACCGCTGGTGGTGTCGCCCTCCCACCGCAGCGAGATCTTGGTGAAATAGCCGAGGTCCGCGGCCAATTCGTAGGGGGTGACCTGGCCGGTGCTGCCCTGGTAGCGCAGCACGGTCTTGCCGTCGGCGGTCGTGCCCGCGTCGGACCTGCCGCACGCGGTGAGCACGGACACGCTGGTGAGCAGGGCCAAAGTGGCGGCGATCGCGCGGTGTCGTCGCCGTGGTGCGGTGAAGCGCATGGTGTTCCTTCAGGATGAAAAATGCTGCCGCGCACGTGAAAAGGGCATGCGGCGGCCGAGGTGTCGAGGGTCTGGACAAGGGGGCCGGTCCACGGAATCCGCGGCCGGACGCGAAGCGTCAGAGTCGACAGATCCCGTGCGGCACCCGCATGAGGTCGATCGCGCGGCGGCGGATCAGCGCTGTGGATGTCAACACGGTGGGTACTTCCTGGTCTGGATCGGAATGCGGGCGGGGCCCGTGGCTTTCATGGTGTGGGCGCGCCGGGTGCCAGACAACGGCCATTCCACATTGTGAAAATCAGGGTGAGTTTTACTCGGGTGTGCTGTTCTGGACGACGGAGCCGATCCGCACCGCGAAATGCTGCATGGCCGGCAAGATCTCGCGGACCAGTTCGTCGGTGAGCCGCGCCGAGCGCGCCTGCACGCTGAGCGCGCCCCAGACCTGCCGGCCCGGACCGAAGACCGGGACCGCGACGGCCCGCAGCGGGTCCGCCACGGCGATCTCGTGCAGCGCGAAACCCTTGCGCCGCACCAGGTCCAGGTCCGGGACGCGCCGCTGGTCGGCCGGCGTGTAGGCGAGCAGGGCGTGGCCGGCCGCGCTGGACCGCAGCGGCTGCCGGGGCCGGGGCAGCTGGTTGTTGCAGAACAGCACCGGAGGACGTGCCTGCAGGATCGTCACGGCGTCGCCGGCATCGATCACGCTGAGATTGGCCGTGATCTTGATCCCCGCTGCCAGCGCGTACATGTGCGGAGCGGCGGAATCGATGCCGAGCCGGGTCAGCGCCGGGCGCGCCAGAGTCGCCAGGCCCTGGCCCACGCGATAGCGATCGGTAGCCGGATCCTGCTCCAGCAGCCGCCCGCGCACCAACGCCTGGGCCAGCCGATGCGCGGTGCTCACCGGCACCCCGGCCAGGTGAGCGAGCTCACTGAGGGAGAACTCGGGGTCCTCGCCCTCGAAACAATTGAGCAGATGAATGGCTCGCTCGACGGCTTGTGACCCCGAACGAGGCTGATCGGTACTGGTCATGGGTAGAGCCTCGGCGCTCGGGCCCGCGCTGCACAGGGTTAGACGCCCGATGCATCTAATTGGGTCGACGTCCAACAAGCGCCCCGCACGGGTACTGCAGCCCGGCCGAGGTCTACGTTGAGCATCTGAACAGCCCGATTTGCGGTTCAGCTGTCGGACCTGGTCCAGGTCAGGTATTCGGCCTCACGGGACGGTGTGCCGTTCCACGGATGCTCCCGGAAGCCCTCGTCGCGCAGTTCGGTCCGGCTCGGGAGGTGAGCGCAGACGCAGGCAATGGTCAATGTGGCTGTGCGGGAACCGAGTTCGTCGGCCTTGAGGTCGTGGGCCAGGCCGGTGGCGACCGGAAGGAGGTCGTTCATCGTCGCCGTGCCCGGCAGGCAGAGGTCGAGATACAAGTCGACCAAGCCCGGTCGCCCGGGCGACACGGCCGATCTTCCCGCGGCTATGCGGACATCCGATGGGAGGCGGGTGCGCTGCATGAATGTCGAAAGGTCGAAACCGGCGATCGTCTGTGGACCGGTCACAAATTTGCCCTGGCACGCCAGAACGGTCTGTGGAGGCTCGGGCGCGGTGGTGTCGTCGGGCAGCTGGCAGGCGGCGACCAGCGTCGCCGCGAGGATCGAGATCAAGGCTGTCGCACGTCGTCTCATCGGAAAATGATGCTAGTGGTTCGTCACCGGGCGATGTGAGCATCGGCGGTGACGACGGTCCGCGCCTACTACCCGGGTGATGATTGGTTCGTTGTCGGTGCCGACCGCGCGGCCGCCATCGCGGCGCTGCATGCGGAATTCGACCGGCGGATCCAAGATCCGGCGTATGTGGCCGAGCATTGGGCGCGGACCCAGCGTCATCTGAATGGTGAGGTCACTCCAGGTTTCGAGGTCCGCGAGCTCAGCACCGAGGAGTACGAGCGACGGACCACCGACAGCGCCTTTCAGCGCAAAGACGACGTGTCCGCGGGCGCGGGGCGTGTTCGAATGCGGTATGAACACTGATGTAATACCTCGCCTGGGCGTGGATTTCGGGCGAGTGATCCAAGGGGCACTGTTGGAACCGGGGGACGCCGATACGGTTTTCCTCGACGGAGGTTTTGCCGAGGCGATGCGAACACCGCCCAGTCCCAATGCCTTTGAAGTCCTGACTCGGCTGGTGACGCGGTTCGAGGGGCGGGTCTGGGTGATTTCCAAGTGTGGGCCGAGAGTGCGGGAGCGGACGCGGCAGTGGCTCGACCAGCACGAGTTCTACGCCCGCACCGGGGTGCCGGAAGACAACGTGCGCTTCTGCCTGGAACGTGCCGACAAAGCGGGGCACTGTGCCGAGTTGGGGATCACCCACATGATCGACGACCGGATCGAAGTGCATCGGGCGCTGCGCGGGCTGGTCCCGTATCTCTATCTTTTCGGAGCGCAGAGCAAACCGGTTCCCGACTGGGTTCGGCACGTACCTACCTGGGACGATGCCGAATCGTCCATCGTCGCGACGCTGCCGGACTGAGCGGAGTCACCGGACGTGGTGAGCGTGTTCTCGGATACATGTATCCTTCTCGAGGATGCATTCGCATCCGTTCAACGTTTTCCGGGTAGCGACGCGTAGACCGTCCGGGTCCGCGGCACGACGAGCAGGAGGTGGGTCGCCAATGCGCAGTGAACCTCCGAGTCGAAGGCCGCGCGGCGCCGCCCCCTCGCATCTCTAGTTCTCTCGCGACATCCGGGCCGGCGCCACGCGGTGTGAAGTATTCGACCTCACATCTCACTCCCGCAGGGCTTTCTCCGCTCCCGCCCTTCGGGCCCGCCGCTCCCCGTGCGAGGAACACTCATGTCGCCGACCGATCTGATCGAAGCACGCCCCCAGATCGACAGCCTCACGCTGTCGGAATCCCTCCAGGACATTGTCGACAGCCACCGCGTCGACGTTGCCCAGGAGTGGCTCGACAACCATCCGCCGCACCTCATCGCCGACCAGCTCGCCCGCATGGACGCCGTGCAGGCCGTCGTGGCGTTCCGGTTGCTCGACAAGGACGCGGCGCTCACGGTGTTCGAGGAACTCGAGCCGGTCGACCAGCAGCAGATCCTGCAGGGACTGCGCGATCAGAGTTTCCGTGAACTCGTCGAGGAGATGGCGCCCGACGATCGGGCCCGCATGCTGCGCGAAGCGCCCGCGAAGGTCGCCAAGAAGGTGCTCGCCGGGCTGAGTCCGCGCGAGCGCCGGATGACCGCCGCGCTGCTCGGCTACCCCGAGGGCTCGGCGGGCCAGTACATGACTCCCGAGGTGGTCGCGCTGCCGCGCAACCTCTCGGTCGCCGAGGCGCTGGCCATGGTCCGCGCCAAGGGCGCGAGCGCGGAAACCGTCTACACCCTGCCCGTGGTGGACGGCGGCCGCCGGCTCACCGGCATCGTCGAACTGCGCGAACTGGTGCTGGCGGAACCCGGCACCATGGTTTCCGAGCTCGTCGTCACCGAACCCGCGTTCGCCCGGGCCACCGACGCCGCGGAGAAGGCGGCCCGGTTGATGCGCGAGACCAACGACATCAACCTGCCGGTCGTGGACAGCGAAGACCGGTTGGTCGGCCTGCTCACCATCGACGACGCGGTCGAGGTCATCGAGGCCGCCGACAGCGAGGACGTGGCCCGCCAGGCCGGCTCCGCGCCATGGGAGGGCCACTACATGGCGGCCGGTGTCTTCCAGCTGGCCCGCTACCGCGCCCTCTGGCTGATGCTGCTGCTGTTCGCCGCCACCTTGACGGTCAGTGTCACCGACTTCTTCGCCGGAACCCTCGAGCAGGCCGCGCACCTGGCACTGTTCATCCCGTTGCTGATCGGCGCGGGCGGCAACGCGGGGGCCCAAGCGGCCACCGCCTGTGTCCGCGCTCTCGCCGTGGGCGAGGTCCGCGTGTCCGACCTGTTCAAAGTGATCTGGCGGGAATGTCGCGTCGGCCTGGTCCTCGGATCCCTTTTGGCCAGTGCGGGTTTGGTGATCGGCGCCCTGTTCGTCGGCCCGGGGGTGGCCGCCGTCGTAGCCATCACCCTGGTCCTCATCTGCGGCTGGGCCGCCACCATCGGCGGCACCATGCCGCTGGTGGCGAAGAAACTCCGCATCGACCCCGCCGTCGTCTCCGCGCCCATGGTCACCACGCTGGTCGACGCCACCGGCCTGATCATCTACTTCACCACCGCCAAACTGGTCCTCGGCATCTGACCGCTTCGCATACCGGCTTGCGCTAGTGCCTACGGCGGACCGGGCAGCCTATTGCCCTGCTGATCGCCTCTGGCCTAAGCCATATCCAGTGGCTACGGTTCGGGCATCAATGCATGCACCGTCGGATGCAGGAGGGCTCGACCATGGAGGACGCAGGTAAGTCGGAGGCCGAACGGTTGGCCGAAGTCGATGATTGGCAAGCGTTTCGGAGCGAAGTCGACGCGTGGGCGTTCGACGAAATAGAGTCGCGCCTTCGCGACTTGCGGCTGAAACTGCACGAGTCCGACCCGCCGGCCAGCCGCGACAGTATCCGTTCCGATGTCGAGGACCTCCAAGCCGTCATGTACCGCCGGCACAAACGCTTGCGCCTGTACGAACGGCAGGTCAGGTTGTCCACGAACCGCGTCTGATGCGCCCGTGGGCTGAATCAGCCTGTCCGGCAAACTGTCTCAGCGTCCAGTTCACCCGCAGCGAACATCGACAACTTGCCGCACGTTTCCCTTCTGAATCGCTGGCATAAGCCAGATCAAGTGGCTATTGTTTCGGGCATCTGTTCGAAGTTCCACCGGATGAAGGAGGGCTCGACCATGGGTAAGAACGGCAAGTTGAAGTCGGAGCGGTTAGCCGAGATCGAGCAATGGCAGACGTTCCGGGGAGAGGTCGACACCTGGGCGTTCGACGAAATCGAGAACCGTCTCGGCGACTTGTTCATGAAGGTGGAGCATCGCCACGACCCGCCGCCCGACCTCGAGAGCATCAGCTCGGACGTGCAGGACATACTGGGTATCGCCCGCCGACGCCGCGCCCGTATGCGCCTGTATCCAGGGCGGGCCACCGAATGAACAACGGTCAGGACGGTGTACCGAAACGGCTGCTCAATGCCGAGGAGAAGATCCAGAAGCTCGAAGTCCGGCTGGATGAGGTGATCGTCCTGGATACTCATACCGTGACCGCCATCAATGAGGAGTTTTCGAAGGTTCACTCCGGTATTGCCGGAGTGCGAGCCGGTATCGGCGGTGACCTGGACGGCACCCTGCAAGGTCGATCGGTGCTGTCGCGACTGACGTCGATCGATACCGGCATCGACAACTTGGCGAAACGGCAGGATCTGCTGACACGTCGCCAGAACCGCGTCGAGGAACATCTCAAGTCGGTGGATGCGAATATGGCGACCCTGACCAAAGATGTCGGCGAACTCAAGGGGGATGTCGGCGAACTCAAACGGGATGTCGGCGAACTCAAGGGGGATGTCGGCTCGCTGGCAGCGGGCATGGTCGAGGTCCTGCGGATCCTTCGGAGTCGCGGCGACGATAGTTGAGTTCGAGCGGTGCTGCTGCCTGTGTCGGCGGCAGCACCAACTCGGCGACTGGCTTTGTAGCGCAGCGCAAAACGACGAAGGCCCCGCCGGAGCGGGGCCTTCTCGGAATCAAGGGATCAGAATTCCCAGTCTTCGTCTTCGGTGTTGACGGCTTTGCCGATGACGTAGCTGGAGCCGGACCCTGAGAAGAAGTCGTGGTTCTCGTCGGCGTTCGGCGAAAGGGCCGACAGGATGGCCGGATTCACTTCGCACTCGTCCTTGGGGAACAGCCCCTCGTAGCCGAGGTTCATCAAAGCCTTGTTGGCGTTGTAGCGCAGGAACTTCTTGACGTCTTCGGTGAGGCCGACGCCGTCGTAGAGGTCCTGGGTGTACTCGACTTCGTTGTCGTAGAGCTCGAAGAGCAACTCGAAGGTGTAGTTCTTGAGCTCTTCGCGCTCGGCCTGGGAGACCAGTTCGAGGCCGCGCTGGTACTTGTAGCCGATGTAGTAGCCGTGCACCGCTTCGTCGCGGATGATCAGGCGGATCATGTCGGCGGTGTTGGTGAGCTTGGCGCGCGAGGACCAGTGCATCGGCAGATAGAAGCCGGAGTAGAACAGGAAGGACTCCAGCAGCGTGGAGGCCACCTTGCGCTTGAGCGGGTCGTCGCCGTTGTAGTACGACAGGACGATTTCGGCTTTGCGCTGCAGGTTCCGGTTCTCCTCGGACCAGCGGAAGGCTTCGTCGATCTCGCGGGTGGAGCACAGGGTGGAGAAGATATTGCTGTAGCTCTTGGCGTGCACCGACTCCATGAACGCGATATTGGTGAGCACCGCCTCTTCGTGCGGAGTCAGCGCATCGGGGATCAGGCTGACCGCGCCGACGGTGCCCTGAATCGTGTCGAGCAGCGTCAGGCCGGTGAAAACCCGCATGGTGAGCTGCTTTTCGTCCGGCGTGAGGGTGTTCCACGAGGGAATGTCATTGGACACCGGGACCTTCTCGGGCAGCCAGAAGTTGCCGGTCAACCGGTCCCACACCTCGGCATCCTTCTCGTCGGGGACCCGATTCCAGTTGATGGCCGATACCCGATCGATCAGTTTCATCCTGCCTCCACGCCCTTTCCCGAGCACGCTGCCGTTCGGTATACCTCGCACTGAACACTACTCCTAGTGGGTGACAAGTCCGTGCAGCACAACACCTTGTGTCGCAGCGGGTGTAAGTCACCTATGCCGTGAATGGCGGTGACCACCGCGTGCGGCTCCCTATTGTGCGGTACGGGCTCGGGGGTGGATGCGGCGGTCCGGAGGGCCCGGATCGATCGCCTGCAGTTTGCCGGTTCGAGTCGCCTGGAGTGGGGAGGTGGTCGGTGCGCCGCCTGCCGGTTTGCCGGACCTCGAGGCCGGTGTCGGCGTGGGAGGTAAAGCGGGATGGACCGTTCATCGTTCGGCCTGGAATGTCGGATCTCACACGTACGATCAGGCGATACGCAGACCGAGGGGGACTGTGATGCCCGCACCGACCGACCCGGACATGACCGATCCGCTGGGCACACTCGCGCGAATTCCGTGTGGTCGCCGCGCCAAATGGGTCGTGCTCGGCGTCTGGATCATCGCGCTGCTCGCCCTCGCGCCGTTCGCGGGCAAACTCACCGGCGCCCAGCAGAACGACAGCGTCACCTGGCTGCCCGACAGCGCCGAATCCACCCAGGCGTTCGAGCTCGCCGAGACCTTCGGCAACAGCGAACACGTCCCTGTGGTGCTCGTCTACGAACGCACCAGCGGCATCACCGAGGCCGACCGTGCGGCGATCGCCGCCGATGCCGCGCGCTTCGAGCAGGTCGAACACATTGTGGCCGACAAGGTGATCGGGCCGATCCAGTCGCGCGACGGCCAAGCCGTGGAGCTGCTCGCACCGATCGATATGGGCACCGAAGGCTGGAGCAGGTTGACTCCGGTCGTCGAGGAGATCAAGGCCGCCGCCGGGGAGCGGCCGGCGGGCTTGTCCTTCCACGCCACCGGCCCGGCCGGTTACGGCGCGGAATTCGGTGCGGCCTTCGAAGGCATCGACGGACTGCTGCTGTACTCCGCCGCCGCTGTGGTCGTGGTCATCCTGCTGCTCACCTACGGCCCGATGCTGTGGGTATTGCCTTTGCTCGCAGCGGGTTTCGCGTTGGCCGTGGCCCAGGCCGCGGTCTTCGGCGCGACCGAACTCGGCCTGGTCATGAACGCGCAGAGCCAGGGCATTCTCACGGTTCTCGTCTTCGGCGCGGGTACCGACTACGCGTTGCTGCTGATCGCGCGCTATCGGGAAGAGCTACGCCGCCACGAGGACCGGCACGAGGCGATGGCGGTGGCGCTGCGCCGGGCTGGTCCGGCCGTGCTCGCCAGCGGATCGACGGTGATCGTCGCGATGCTGGCTCTGCTTGTGGCGGAGATGAATTCGACCCGCGGCATCGGCCCGGTCTGCGCCATCGGCGTCACGGTGGCGCTGCTGGCGATGCTGACGCTGTTGCCCGCTCTCCTCGTCATCGCGGGCCGCTGGATCTTCTGGCCGCGCCACCCCCGCTACGGCACCCGCGACCACACCGAGTCCGGGCTGTGGGCGCGGGTGGGGCAGTTCATCGCCGGGCGCCCGCGCATCGTGTGGATCGGTACCGCGCTGGCCCTCGGCGCACTGGCAACGGGCGCGATCGGGCTGGAAGCCAACGGCATCGCGAACAAGGACTCCTTCGTCGGCGCGTCGGACGCCGTCGACGGAACCGAGGTGCTGGAACGGCATTTCGAAGCCGGCACCGGCAATCCGGTGGTCGTCATCGGCCAGGCGGCACGGGCGGAGGCGATCACTGCCGCGCTGAAATCGACGCCCGGCATCACGACGACCACCGAGCCGGTGCGCAAGGACGGTCTGCTCTATCTGGAAGCCACACTCGCCGACCCGCCGGACAGCCCCGCCGCCGACGCCACCGTCGACCGCGTTCGCGAAGCCGTGCACGCCGCCGACGCCGACGCCGAGGTCGGCGGGCAGACCGCCACCGTGCTCGACATCAAACGCGCGGTGGCACAGGACAATCGGGCGATCGGGCCACTGGTGCTGGTCATCGTGATGGCCATTCTCATGCTGTTGCTGCGTTCGCTGCTCGCACCGATTCTGCTGACCGCCACCGTGGTCCTGTCGTACTTCGCGGCCCTCGGTCTGAGCCGGTGGATCTGGGAGTTGCTCGGCTTCCGTGGCGCCGACGCGGGCCTCCCGCTGATCGCCTTCGTGTTCCTGGTCGCCCTGGGCATCGACTACAACATCTTCCTGATGTCCCGGGTCCACGAGGAGGCCGGGAAACATCGCACCCGCGCGGGCGCGCTCATCGGCCTGTCCGCCACCGGCGGCGTCATCACTTCCGCAGGGCTCGTGCTCGCGGGCACCTTCGCGGTATTCACCACCCTGCCGGTGGTCACCTTCGCCGAGATGGGCATCCTGATCGCCGTCGGCGTCCTGCTCGACACCGTGATCGTCCGCTCGATCCTGGTCACCGCGCTGACCCTGGACATCGGCGACAAGATCTGGTGGCCGAGCGCGTTGTCCCGGCCGCGGGCCGAGGAATCCGCGGAACGCGAGGTCAGCCTCAGCACTTGAGAGTGCGGGCCGAGCGTTGCGAGCGCCCGGCCCGCCGGTGTTCAGGGCAGGGCCACGCAGGCGGTGCCCGCGTTCAATCCGTTGCCGACCGTCACCTTGACCGAGGCCCCTTCGCGATATTGGTTGTGGCCCGCACCGATGTAGTGCTCCCCGGTCGCGTTCGGGGTCCAGTCGACGGTGAATTTGCCCGGCTGGCCCGCGATCTCCTTGACCGCGCCGAACACGCCGGTGGCGGCGTGGCTCCACTGGCCGTTCTTGTACACCTGGTCCTCGACCCAGACCACCTTGTCGCCGGGGTCACCGGTGATGGTGACGGTGTACTTGCAGCCGGTGCCGAAGGAGTTGGCGCCGAGCGAAATGCCGGGCGCGACACTCACCTCGGTGATGTATGCCGAGGCGGTGGGCGCGGTGAGCACGGCTCCGGCGGTGGCGGTAGCGAAAACTGTCAATGCTGTCAGTGCAATTCGTCTATCGGTCATGTCCCCATACTCGCGCCGGGTGCCTGATCCCGGCAGGACTTCCGGAGCACTCGCAGGTCAGGGGTTCGGAGCGGCATCGGCGGTGATAGGTTCGCCGGCATGTCCCGCCGCGACGACAAGACGGTCTGCCTGATCCTGGTGACGTACCAGTCCGCCGAGGATCTACCGCCGTTTCTGGAGTCGCTGCCCGCGGCGGTCGAGCCCTACTCGCTCGAGGTGATCTGTGTGGACAACACCTCGACCGATGGGAGCGCCGACATCGTCGAGGAATTCGGTGGCCGTGCGATCCGCAACAGCGAGAACGTCGGGCTGTCGGCGGCGATCAATCAGGGCGCGGCCGAGACGGACGCCGAATGGCTGCTGGTGGCCAACCCGGACACCCGCCTGAGCCCCGGATCGATTGCGGCACTGGTGGACACGGCGCGCACGGACTATCGCATCGGCATGATCGGTCCGCGCATCGCCCGGTTGGACGGCACGCCGTACCCGAGCGGCCGGCGCTTCCCGTCGCCGCTGACCGGTGCCGCGCACGCGTTGCTCGGCGGGGTGTGGCCAAGTAACCCCGCGACGCGCGAATATTTCGGCGAACCCGGCACCACAGTGGGCGATGTCGACTGGATCTCCGGCTGCTGCATGCTCTTCCGGCGCGGCGCCTTCGATTCCGTCGGCGGCATGGACACCCGCTACTTCCTCTACTTCGAGGAAACCAAAATGGCTCTGGACATGCACCGCGCCGGTTGGCGCGTGGTGCTCGATCCCGGCGTGGAGATTCGGCACCGCGAGGGCGGCAGCATGCGTCACGCCCCCTTCCGCAAGGTGCGCACCCATCACCGCAGCGCACTGCGCTTCTACTGCGACTACCACCGGCGCTCTCCCTGGCTGCTGTTCGCGCCGTTCGTCGCCGCTGGTCTGGCCGTGCGCGGCGCGATCGCGGTGTCACGCACGGCGCTGGCGCGGCGACGCGAAGTCGAATGAGCCGCTCACTGCTCGAGCACGTCGGCGCAGGATCGATACGCCCGCACCGTGCTGATCCGCACGGTGCGGTGACAGACGCGGTCAGTCGGTGACGTACCCGTTCAACGTATTCCGCAGATCCGTGAGCAGGGCGCGGGCGGCGATCAACCCGTTGCCGTGCCACACCGAGTCTTCTACCGCGAACACCCGCTTGTCGGTGGACGCGCTGAGCTCCTTGAACTCCTCGGAGCGAAGCGTCTTCTCGCCGAAGGTCTTTCCGTCCGCACCGTCGAACAAGACATAGATGAGGTCACCCTCGATCGGCTCGAGATCGGCGGGCGGCACGTCGTAGGAGGCGCCGCGCTGCGCGGTGGGCCGCTGCACTCCGGCGTCGGCGAGCACCTGCCCGGCGAAGCTGTCGCCGCCCTGCACCTGGATGGCCTCGGCGGTGAAACGCGCGACGGAGGCCTGGGTTTGGCCGGCCGCGATCGCGTTGCCGGTGTCGGCGGCCTCGACGCGGTAATCGGCCAGCGCCTGCTCCGCGGCGGCTACCCGGCCCAAACCGGAAGCGTAAGCGAGGAATTCGGCCTGCCAGCCAGCGTCCGCGCCGACCAGAACGGTGGGGGCGATCTGCTGCAGGTTGCCGAAACCGGAAGCGCCGGTGGCGGACTCGCCGAGAATCACGTCCGGGCGGAGTTCGGCGATCTTGGCGAGGTCGGGCTGGGCGGGGGAGCCGAGGGCCGGGATCTGCACCACGCCGTAGCCGAGGTACTGCGGTTGCGGGCGAGGGCCTTCGATGGTGACCGCGCCGACCACCCGCTCCCAGAGGCCGAGCGCGCACGCCGCGTCGAGCGCGGCGGTCGACAGCACCACGATGCGCTGCGGATCGGCCGGCACCTGTGAGACTCCGGCCGCGTGGGTGACGGCCCGGGTGCCGCCCGCCTGATCGGGGGTGCTGGGCAGCGGGCAGGCCTTGGCGGTGTCGCGTTCCACTCCGACGACCCCGGCCCCCGCGATATTCGTGGTGGTGCGGACGATCGAACTCGCGTCGTCCGCTTTGCCGCAGCCCGCGACCAAGGCGACGACGGCCACGGCGCCCAACACCAAGGCGCGACTGTGATTTCGGGTGCGATCCAAGACGCTCACCGGCATGCCGGAGAGGGTACAGGGGGTCCGACACCGCCGGTCGCGCACCACAGACCCGTGTGCGACCGGCGGCCGCTCAGGCGGCGTCGCCGCCCAGGTTGAAGCGGGCCCCGGTCACATCGGAGACGGTGGCGATCCGCCCGTACGGAGTGTCCACGGCCTGGGGTGAGTCATTGGCGCAATCTCCTGTCCAGTGATGGAACACTCTCTGCGAATAGAGACGGAGTACTCGGCCGCGAATCATCGTCGCACGCCAGACGAGGTGCGCGCGCTTCTTATAGCTCTTGAAATACGACACAACGTAGGACCCGTGCGGATCACTGTCGCAGCACGGTTTACGATCTCAGGAGCGCACCTAAAGGCACCTTCAGGAGGATCAGTGACTGCGGTAGAGCCCCAGCCAGTCCAGTCGTTGGAAGCGACTCGGCCGTATCCGGCTCGGACCGGGCCGAAGGGTTCCTTCATCTACAAGGCGGTCACCACGACCGACCCGAAGGTCCTCGGCACCATGTACCTGGTGACCGCGATGACGTTCTTCTTGATCGGCGGTCTCATGGCGCTGCTCATGCGCACCGAGCTCGCCCGTCCCGGCATGCAGTTCCTGTCGGCCGAACAGTTCAACCAGCTGTTCACCATGCACGGCACGATCATGCTGCTGTTCTACGCGACCGCGATCGTCTTCGGCTTCGCCAACATCATCCTGCCGCTGCAGATCGGCGCCCCCGATGTCGCCTTCCCGCGTCTGAACGCGTTCAGCTACTGGCTGTACCTGTTCGGCGCGACCATGGCCACGGCGGGCTTCATCACCCCCGGCGGCGCGGCCGACTTCGGCTGGACGGCGTACTCGCCGCTGACCGACATCGTGCACTCGCCCGGCGTCGGTGGTGACCTGTGGATCATGGGTCTCGCGCTGTCCGGCCTGGGCACCATCCTCGGTGGCGTCAACATGCTGACTACCGTCGTGGTGCTGCGCGCTCCCGGCATGACCATGTTCCGGATGCCGATCTTCACCTGGAACATCGCCGTCACCAGCGTGCTCGTCCTGCTGGCGTTCCCGTTGCTGACCGCCGCGCTGATGGGTCTGGCCGTGGACCGCCACCTGGGTGGTCACATCTACGACCCGGCCACCGGCGGCGTGCTGCTCTGGCAGCACCTGTTCTGGTTCTTCGGCCATCCCGAGGTGTACATCATCGCGCTGCCGTTCTTCGGCATCGTCTCCGAGATCTACCCGGTCTTCTCCCGCAAGCCGATCTTCGGTTACACCACGCTGGTCTACGCGACGCTCGGTATCGCCGCCCTGTCCATCGCGGTGTGGGCGCACCACATGTACGCGACCGGCGCCGTGCTGCTGCCGTACTTCTCGTTCATGACCTTCTTGATCGCGGTTCCGACCGGGGTGAAGTTCTTCAACTGGATCGGCACCATGTGGCGAGGTCAATTGACGTTCGAATCACCGATGCTGTTCTCCATCGGCTTCCTCGTCACCTTCCTCTTCGGTGGTCTGTCCGGCGTCATCCTGGCCTCGCCGCCGCTGGACTTCCACGTCACCGACTCCTACTTCGTGGTCGCGCACTTCCACTACGTGCTCTTCGGCACCATCGTGTTCGCGACCTTCGCGGGCATCTACTTCTGGTTCCCGAAGATGACCGGCCGCATGCTCGACGAGCGCCTGGCGAAGTGGCACTTCTGGACCACCTTCATCGGTTTCCACACCACCTTCCTGGTGCAGCACTGGCTGGGCGCCGAGGGCATGCCGCGTCGTTACGCCGACTACCTGCCCTCCGACGGCTTCACCGCGCTGAACACCATCTCCACCATCGGCGCGTTCATCCTGGGCGCCTCGATGCTGCCGTTCATCTGGAACGTCTTCAAGAGCTACCGGTACGGCGAGGTCGTCACCGTGGACGATCCCTGGGGTTACGGCAACTCGCTGGAGTGGGCCACCACCTGCCCGCCGCCGCGGCACAACTTCTACGAACTGCCGCGCATCCGGTCCGAGCGTCCCGCGTTCGAGCTGCACTACCCGCACATGGTCGAGCGCATGCGCGCCGAAGCGCACGTGGGCTGGGGCTCGGGCAAGCACTCGCACGCGGTCACCGAGGGAGTCGCGGCAACTAAGTAAGATTCACGACGACGACGTGTGCACCTGCTGGTCACCAGCGGGTGCACACGCGTTTGAAGACCTGGTTACGCCCCTTTTAGGTCCGCGGCAACGGCGACGCAGCACAGGGAGGGCAAACACAATGGAGCAGGACTTGGCTGTCACCACCGTTCTCGTCACCGTCACTGGACCCGACCGGCCGGGCGTGACGTCCGTGCTGCTCGCGGCGATGTCGCGGCACCGGGTGAGTCTGCTCGATGTGGAGCAGGTGGTGATCCGCGGTCGGCTCACCCTGGGCGTGCTCGTCACCTGCCCGAGCGATCCCGAGGCGCTGCAGGACGAACTCGAAGAGGCGATGAATACCGTCGGCATGCATGTCGACGTGGAGGTCGGCGCTGCTATCGGCCGGCAGCCGATGTCGACGCACGCGGTGGTGATCCTGGGCGCACCGGTCACCGCGCGCGCGTTCAGCGAGGTGTCGCGTCGGCTGGCCACCCTCGGCGCGAACATCGACACCATCCGCGGCATCGCCGACTACCCGGTCACCGGCATGGAACTGCTTGTCACCGCCACCGACACGGGCGCCGGTAGCGATGCCCGGTTGCGTACCGCGCTGGCCGAGGTGGCCGTCGCCGAGCAGGTCGACGTGGCGGTGGAGCGGGCCGGGCTCGCGCGCCGGGCCAAGCGCCTCATCGTGTTCGATGTCGACTCGACGCTGATCCAGGGCGAGGTCATCGAGATGCTGGCCGCGCACGCCGGTGTCGAGGAGGAGGTCCGCCAGG
Source organism: Nocardia goodfellowii (assembly GCF_017875645.1). Lineage (NCBI taxonomy): Bacteria > Bacillati > Actinomycetota > Actinomycetes > Mycobacteriales > Nocardiaceae > Nocardia > Nocardia goodfellowii. Next base: position 3,051,958 of record NZ_JAGGMR010000001.1, read on the forward strand.
TCACCGAGGCGGCGATGCGCGGCGAGATCGATTTCGCCGAATCGCTGCGGCAGCGCGTGGCGACGTTGGCGGGCCTGGACGAATCGGTGATCGAGGAGGTCGCCGACCGGATCGAGCTGACCCCGGGCGCCCGCACCACCATTCGCACGCTGCGCCGCATCGGGTTCCGCTGCGGCGTCGTCTCCGGCGGGTTCCGTCAGGTCATCGAACCGCTGGCGCACGAGCTGGAACTGGATTTCGTCCAGGCCAACACCCTGGAGATCAAGGACGGCAAGCTGACCGGCCGCGTCGTCGGCGAGATCGTCGACCGCGCCTTCAAAGCCACCGCCCTGCGCAAGTTCGCGGCCGAAGCGGGCGTGCCCATGGAGCAGACGGTCGCGGTCGGCGACGGGGCCAACGACATCGACATGCTCAACGCCGCGGGGCTGGGTGTGGCGTTCAACGCCAAGCCCGCGCTGCGCGAGGTGGCCGATGCGGCGCTTTCGCACCCCTACCTGGACGCGGTGCTGTTCATCCTCGGCGTCACCCGGGACGAAGTCGAGGCCGCCGACGCCCGCGACGGCGGTGTCCGCCGGGTACCGCTGGTCGGCACCTGAGGAACCTCCGACACGGTCCGCCGGACTGTCGCCCAGCGGACCGCCGATGGTCGCGACGGTAGGCTCGGGCGGATCGGTCCTTCGGCGAACGGAGACGTGATGCGGAAATCGTTGGTGATCTTGCTGCTCGGTCTGGCGGTCGCCGCCTGCGGTACCGATTCGGGCGATGAGCACGCCGGGCACACCTCGACGCCGCCGGTGACCAGCGGGGGGTCGGAAACGCCTGTGCCCCAGGGCGGCGCGGTGACCGTCACGAACGCCGACAACGGCCAGGAGCGCAAGCTGAACACCGGCCAGCGATTGGTGGTGCGGCTGCCGTCGAATCCGTCTACCGGCTACGGCTGGCAGGTGACCGGCCTCGACCAGAACGTGGTGAAACAGGCGGGGGACCGGGAATACGTCTCCGATCAGCCGGTTATGCCTGGTACGCCGGGCACCGAGGTGTGGACCTTCACGGGTGATGCCGCGGGTTCCACGCAGCTGAAGATGGAATACAAGCGGCCTTGGGAGCAGGGTGTGGAACCGGCCGAAACATTCACTGTGGTGCTAGTGGTGGTGTGATGACTTTCCCGGAGACGGGTTCGGTGGATACCCGATCGTCTACGCCGGAGGCTGATTTCGGCCTCCGGCATGCCGAGTTGGCGCGCGGTTACGGCGGCGCCGGTGACCCGGCGGACCCGGATCAGGTGCAAGCCATGCAGATGGTTTTGCACCTGCCCAAGCTGGATCCCCCGCCGCGCAGTGCCCTGCTGGCGGCGGCGGCGACCGCGGTGGTCGTGTTGTGCATGGACCCGCGGGTCGGACCCGAAGGTCCGTGGGCCGAGCGTTATCTCAGGTGGAAGCGGTCGCGGATCCGCAAGGTTGCCCGCCGCGCTCGCGGGGCGCAGTGGCTGGCCGCGAACGAGGTGGACGGCGTCACCGTCGACGTCGGCGGCGCGCAGGCTCGGGCTTTCGTGCCGAGTGCGGTGGGTGAGGTCGATCCGCGAATCAAGCGTTTGCAGATCGGCGGCACCGATCTGGCGCACGACGACCCGGGACCCACCGATCCGGAATTACCCGTGCTGTGGGTGAATTCGGCCTTGGAGATGACTCTCGGCAAGGCCGCCGCGCAGGTCGGCCACGCCAGTATGTTGCTCGCCGGCGCGCTGCCCGAGGAACTGGTCAGACGCTGGGCCGAGCGCGAATTCCACTGCGCGGTGCGCGAAGCCGACGGTGTGCGGTGGCGGGAGTTGTCGGCCAGGGTGAGCGCCGGTACGGCGGTGGCGGTGCGCGATGCCGGATTCACCGAAGTCGCTCCGGGTTCGCTGACGGTGATCGCGGTTCCGGCGGAGGCTTGGTAGTCACCGCCGTCGAGTGTGGCTCGCGCGAATCTGGGTAGTTTTCACGGGACAGGGCGGCACCAACGCTGGTTGTGGCCCATGCTGGTTCGGAGGACAAGTCATCATGAGCGTGCTGATGCTGATTCTTGCCGGGTGGATGCTGTTGTCACTTCCGCTGGCGCTGCTCGTCGCGCGGATGTTCCGGACCGCGCCGCCCGCCGATCGTCCGCGTCAGGGTCGCCTGAGCACCCGGGCCCGGATCATCCAACTTCGCCACCGGATGCCGCGCTCGGGCCGCGCCGCGTGGGTCGGTCGGACATCGCCGGCGCATTTGGTCCAAGATGGAGCGCGTGCCGCAACCGGATCCCGATCTGCTCATTGATTTCACCGATGTGACCATCCGACGTTCAGGCCATACCCTGGTCGGTCCGGTCACCTGGCAGGTCGAGCTCGACGAACGCTGGGTCGTCCTCGGACCCAACGGCGCGGGCAAGACCTCACTGCTCCGCATGGCCGCCGCCGAAGTACATCCCACTTCGGGGCAGGCCAATCTGCTCGGCGAGACACTCGGCAAAACCGATGTCTCCGAACTTCGTCCACGCATCGGACTGTCCTCCGCCGCCATCGCCTCCCGCGTGCCGCGCGAGGAGAAGGTCAGCGATCTGGTGGTCTCGGCCGGTTACGCGGTGCTCGGGCGCTGGCGTGAACGCTATGACGACGTCGACACCGATCGCGCCATCGACATGCTGGAAAGCCTGGGCGCGGAACATCTTTCCGACCGCACCTACGGCACCCTGTCCGAGGGGGAGCGCAAACGGGTGCTCATCGCGCGCGCGTTGATGACCGACCCGGAACTGCTGCTGCTCGACGAGCCCGCGGCGGGCTTGGACCTCGGCGGTCGCGAGGAACTGGTGGAACGGCTCGGCGACCTCGCCGCCGACCCGGACGCGCCCGCCATGGTGCTCGTGACCCATCACGTGGAGGAGATTCCGCCGGGCTTCACCCACGGGCTGCTGCTGAACGAGGGCGAGGTCGTCGCGCAAGGGCTGTTGAGTGATGTGCTCACCGCGGAGAACCTGAGTGACGCGTTCCGTCAGTCGATCGCGCTGGATCGGGTGGACGGGCGCTACTTCGCGCGCCGGGCCAGGCGGGCCGGCAAGCACCGCCACCGCTGAAGCCCGCGCAACCAAGCACGCGTTAGGGTGCAGACGTGAGTGACAAGACTGAGGCGGTACCGACCAAGGACGCGTCGACGGTGATGCTGGTGCGTGACAGTGCCGCGGGTCCCGAGGTGTTCTTGCAGCGCCGGGTCGGCGCCATGGCATTCGCCGCCGGGATGACGGTGTTCCCGGGCGGCGGCGTCGATCCGTCCGACGGCACCGCCGACATCGCCTGGGCCGGGCCCGAACCGGCGTGGTGGGCCGAGCGTTTCGGGACCACCGAGGAGCGGGCCAAAGCCCTGGTGTGCGCGGCGGTCCGCGAGACCTTCGAGGAATGCGGCGTGCTGCTGGCCGGACCCATCGCGGGCACGGTCGTCTCCGACACCACCGAGTACCGCACGGCGCGCGGCCAGCTGGAACGGCGCGAACTCTCGCTGGCCGCCTTCCTGGCCGAGGCGAACCTGGTGCTCCGCGCGGATCTGCTGCGGCCGTGGGCGAATTGGATCACCCCGGTCGTCGAGCAGCGCCGCTACGACACCCACTTCTTCGTAGCGGTGCTGCCCGCAGGCCAGCTCGCCGATGGCGCCACTACCGAAGCGGCCGAGGTGCAATGGCGCACCCCAGCTCAGGCGTTGGACCGCTGGCGCGCGGGCGAGGACATTCTGCTGCCGCCGACCTGGGCCCAGCTCGACGCCCTGAGCCGATTCGGTTCCACCGCCGACATTTTCGCCGCCGATGTCGTCATCGACCCGATCATGCCGGTGCTCACCCAGGTCGACGGCGCGCACGTGCTGTCGTTCCCCGACAACACGCGCTACTTCGCCGACCTACCGGACCAGAGCAAACTGCGTGGTTCCCTGCGCAAGTGAGGCGGGTCCGCTGATCGTGGGATGTCGGTGGTGGACAGAGCCCTGACGCCGTCTTGCGCCGGGCATCGGCGGCACCCGTGTCTAGACCAGCAGCTTGTTGCGGCTGATACGGCGGCACCCGCGTCTAGACCAGAGGCTTGTAGCGGCTGAAACGGGTGACCTCGTAGCCAAGGGACTCGTAAAGCCGTAGCGCCGGGGTGTTTCCGGCGAAGACGTGCAACCCCAGGCTGGTCGTCCCGGCGGCGAGCGCGACACCTTCGGCGAGCAGCATCAGGGACCGGCCGTGGCCGCGCCCGCGGTGCGCCTCCGCGACTTTCACGTCGTAGACGAAAGCGTGCGTGTCGTTCGTGCGTGCCACCCACACGTGACCGACTGCGGCCCCCTGGCATTCGAGCACGCGGAACCAGGTATCGGGTGTGGCGAGGCCGTCGGGCAGGTTGTCCCGGTCGTCGGCCTCGGCTTTGGTGCGGGCCTGCTCGGGGGTGAGGCCGCGGTCGATCCACTCCTGGGTGTACTCGGCCAGTTCGGTGCCCTGCCAGACGTCGAACTCGGCCTCGGTCATCGGCCGAGGACTGACCTCGGCTGGCAGCGTAGGTGGCTCGGCCGGAAGGTGTTTGACCATGTTCCGGCTGCGTTCGCGATAACCGAGTGCGGTGCTCAGGCGCAGTCCGGCGGCGGCGTCGGCGGGGACCGTGATGCTCACCTGCGTGCATCCCCACCCCTGCAGCACCTCCTCGGCCGCGAGCACCGCGATGGCTCCGCGCCCTTTGCGGCGCTCGTCCGCGTCGATGCGCAGCGCGCGGATCGTGCCCACGCCGGGCCCGTAGCGGGGCATGGTGGCGATCCGGATCAGGCCGACGCGCCTGCGGTTGACGCACACGTCGTAGGCGCGGGAGGTGGCGCCGTCGGCGTCGTGCTGGAGCGGCTGCGTGGGCCGAATCGTGGTCGTCATCAACGCCGTTGTACCTCGCGCGACGGCTCTTGTCGCGGGATGCGCGGACTCTGTGATGACAGGGTTGCGGGCGGCGGGCGGTAGCGTGCGTCCCATGGCCGAATTCGTGACCCTCGAGCTGCCCGCCGGCGACACTGCGCGCGGTGTGGCCGTGCTGCGGATGAACCGCCCGCCGATGAACCGGATCAGCGTGCAACTGGTGCGCGAGATGGCCGCGGCCGCGGCTACGGTGGCCGCGGACCCCCGGGTCGCGGCACTGGTCGTGTACGGCGACGAGCGGGTGTTCGCCGCGGGCGACGAACTCGCCGAACTGTCCGAGCTGAGCCCGGAACAGGCCGCCGCGATGGCCGCCGATCTCCAAGCCGGGCTCGGCTGCCTGGCCGAGGTGCCGCAGCCGACGGTCGCCGCGATCAGCGGTTACTGTCTGGGCGCGGGTCTGGAACTCGCGCTCGGCGCGGATCGCCGGATCATCGGCGACAACGTGAAACTCGGTCTGCCGCAGATCCGTTCCGGCCTGATCCCGCTGGCCGGCATCCGTCGCCTGTCGCTGCTCATCGGGCCGGGCCCCGCGAAAGACCTCGTCTACACCGGACGGTTCGTGGAGCCCGAGGAGGCGATGGCGCTGGGTCTCGTCGACGAGGTCGTCGCTCCGGACGAGGTCTACAACGCCGCGATGCGGTGGGCGCGGCAGTTCAGCGCGGGCCCCACGCGAGCGCTGGCGGCGGCCAAAGCGGTCTTCGAGGCGGGCCCACACGGCTTGAATCGAGCCCAGACCGAATGGGCGGGCTTGTTCACCACCGAGGACCGCCGGATCGGGACGGAGTCGTACCTCGCCGAGGGCCCCGGTTCGGCCGCATTCGTGGGGCGCTGAGCGACCGGCGCGCGATACGCGCACGCAGACCCGCAGATAGGAACACGTTTCAATCAGGCCGGATGTCCAGATCGATCTCGATCGGTGGCCCGATTGCTGGCCTCATCTGGGGATTTGGGTAGGCTACCCGACCATGACGGTACGCCCCGACGACCCCGCGCCGAACCCGCACGCCACCGAGGCGGAGGTCGAAGCAGCGCTCAAGGATACGAAGCTCGCCCAGGTCCTCTACCACGACTGGGAAGCCGAGACCTACGACGACAAATGGTCCATTTCCTATGACGAGCGCTGTATCGAATACGCCCGCGGCCGGTTCGACGCCGCGGTGGGCCCCGCTCCGCTGCCCTACGACAAGGCGCTCGAGCTGGGTTGCGGTACCGGCTTCTTCCTGCTGAACCTGATGCAGGGTGGCGTCGCCAAGTCCGGCTCGGTCACCGATCTGTCCCCGGGCATGGTCAAGGTCGCGCTGCGCAACGCCGACCACCTCGGCCTGGATGTGGACGGCCGGGTCGCCGACGCCGAGACCATTCCGTACGAGGACGACACCTTCGACCTGGTCTGCGGCCACGCCGTGCTGCACCACATCCCCGACGTGGAGCTAGCGCTGAAGGAGTGCCTGCGGGTGCTCAAGCCGGGCGGACGCTTCGTCTTCGCGGGCGAGCCGACCACCATCGGCAACCGTTACGCGCGCCGGCTCGGTCAGGCCACCTGGAAGGTCACCACCGAGATCACCAAGCTGCCGTTCCTGTCCGGCTGGCGGCGGCCGCAGACCGAACTCGACGAGTCCTCGCGCGCCGCGGCGCTGGAGGCCGTCGTCGACCTGCACACCTTCGATCCGCGCGAGCTCGAGGCGATGGCGTCCTCGGCCGGCGCGGTCGAGGTCAAGGCCACCACCGAGGAGTTCGCCGCCGCCCTGTGGGGCTGGCCGGTGCGCACCTTCGAGGCCGCCGTGCCCGACGAGAAGCTGACCATCCGCTACCGGATGGCCCAGTACAAGGCTTGGCTGGCGCTGAGCAAGCTGGACGAGAAGGTGCTCAAGCACGTTGTGCCGCGCCAGTTCTTCTACAACGCGATGATCACCGGCGTGAAGCCGGGCGCCGCCGAATAGTGGGATATCGCTTCAGCCGCGACGACGTCGCCTTCCTGACCGGTGCGGCAGGTATCGCCGCACTGGCGGAGGTGGACCGGCTGGAGCTCACCCCCGCGACGCAGCTGCGTGATATCGAGCGGGTGCGCCGCGACCACGGGTCTTTCGCGGCGGCGTTGATCGACACGATTCGGTTGCGCCGCAAGGCAACCGCCAAGCTCCTCGGTGCGGGGCAGTGGCTGTTCACCGATGACGCGTTGCAGCAGGCGACACCGTCTCTGGTGGCGCGGGCGCGGGCCGCGCGGCTGGCTGGTCGCGCCGTACACGACGTGACCTGTTCCATCGGTGCGGAGCTGGCCGAGCTGGCGCGGGTCTGCCCGGCGGTGATCGGCAGCGACCTCGACGACGTCCGGCTGTCGATGGCCGCCCACAATGTGCGCCACGCCCGCACCGGGCCGGGAGCCGCCGGCGTACTGGTGGCCAAAGCGGATGCACTGGTACCGGTCAGCCGGGACACCGTCGTCATCGCGGATCCGGCCCGCCGCGCGGACGGTCGCCGAACTCACGATTCGGCCAAGCTGCAACCTCCGCTGCCCGATCTGCTGGCCGCCTATGCCGGCCGTGATCTCGCCGTGAAGTGTGCTCCGGGACTGGATTTCGACAGCTTGGACTGGGCGGGTGAGATCGAAGTGGTCTCGCTCGACGGCGCGGTGCGCGAAGCCTGCCTCTGGTCGCCCGGACTGGCCGAAGCAGGGGTGACCCGCCGCGCCACCGTCTTGTCGGCCACCGGCGAACCTGTCGTGCTCACCGACGCCGACCCCGAGGACATCCCCGAACGCGAACCCGGCGAATGGATCGTCGACCCGGACGGCGCGATCGTCCGCGCGGGCCTGGTCCGCCACTACGCCGCGAAACACGGTCTGTGGCAACTGGATCCGCAGATCGCCTATTTGACCGGCGACCGCGTCCCCGACGGAGTGCGCGGTTTCCGCGTTGTCGACCGCCTGGAACTGCGGGAGAAATCGCTGCGCCGAGAACTGGCCCGCCGGGATTGCGGCTCGCTGGAGATTCTGGTCCGCGGCATCGACATCGATCCGGACGCCCTGCGCAAACGCTTGAAACTCCGTGGCGCACAACCTTATACGCTGGTCATCACTCGGATCGGCCGCACCGGCACGGCATTCCTGTGCACCGCGCACCGGATGCCACCCCGGTCGTCCGGAACCGGTCTCAGTGCTCCGGCTCGAAGGTGAAGACCTCGCCGATCCGGGTCGCTACGACGACCTCGCCCTCGGCTCCGACCGAGGTGCCGGTGGTGCTGCCCTTGGCCCCCGGCAACGGATCCGAATCCTCGGTCGCGCCGGTGGTGGTGTCGAAGGTGATGAGGTTGAGTCCGTCGCCGATCGCGGCGGTGGTGTAACCGATCCCGCCCGCGGTCTGCACCGGCGTCCCGCGCAGCACAAGGTCTTTACGCTCCCAGACGATTTCGGCGGTCTCGCCCTTGTCTCGCAGCGCCACCAGGTAGCCGTTGTCGCCCGCGGGGATGATCACGCCCTCGTCGGACACCGAAATGCCGTACCGGGGAGCCCATTCCAGATTGTGCACCCATTTGGTGCGGCCGTCCGCGGTGTCGACCGCGAGCAACCGGTTGCTGTTGTCGCCGACGTAGACGGTTTTGCCGTCCGCGGACAGGGTGGGGCTGGTGGCGCTGCCGCCGGACAGCATCTCCGCGCTCCACTCCCGCTGAATCTTGTTGTCGTGGTAGCGCATCGCGACCAGCGCGGCGGTCGGCGAGCCGGGCTTCCACAGGGTCAGATAGAAGCGGCCGCTGCCCGCGTCGACGGCGGAGATATTGGCGACCGAGCAGTATGGGCCGCCGGTGGCGCAATCCTCCAGGCCCTGGCCGGATGCCGGGCGGGTCAGCCCCGGATGCGCGAGAAAATCGGGTTCGCCGAGCAACTGCACGGTGGAGACCACGCGCGCGCCGGTCTGGCGGCTGAGCACATCGACCTGCCCGGACTGGGTGACGGTCAGCAGGTGCCCGTCACCGGTGAACTGCACCGAGACCGGCACGCCGGAAACCGGAGTGCGCCACCGCGGCTGACCGAGGTAGTTCAGCGAGTTCACCGCGCCGTCGTCGCCGGTATAGACATTGGCGGCGCCGTCGACCACCGAGGGGGAGCTGATCGCGTTGGGGCCCAGCTGATTACAGAAACGCTTGCGGCCGGTGGGCATCTGGAGCGAGAGCAGGGCGCAGTTGTTCGGGGTGCGGGTGGTGAGGAACATCTGCCCCTTGGGGCCGATCGCGACGGGTTCCTGGATCGGGCCGCCGACCGGGCGAGTCCAGCTCAGCGCCATCTTCCGGGCTCCGGCGACCGAGGTGACGCCGGCGTTGCGGCCGTCGTGGTGCGCGGCGGGCCAGCCCGCTCCGGTGCCGACCTCGATGTCGTCGATGTCGGTACCGCAACCGGCCACCGTCACCGCTCCGATGGCCGCGAGCACGGCCATCGCATGCATCCGGGATCGCGTACGCACCTGGTTTTCTCCCCTCGGGTCGATGGCCGCACGCAAGAGTAGTCGGTAGCCGATGGACCTCGGCCCGCACCCCACTAAGCTGTCAGCCGATGGACAAGCTGACCTTTTCGAGCGACCCGCAAGCGGTCGCCGGCGCCGGGATCTCTGCCCTGCGGAACGCGACAGGAGACGGTTCGTGACGAGCATGTGGGGCGCACCGTTGCGCGCGCGCTGGGCGGGCTCACGCCGCCGGGATCCGCAGCAGGCGCGATTTCTGACGATGGCCTCGCTGCGCTGGGTGCTTGCCAACCGCGCGTACACGCCCTGGTATCTCGTGCGGTACTACCGCTTGTTCAAGTTCAAGCTGACCAACCCGCATATCGTCCTGCGCGGCATGGTGTTCCTGGGCAAGCGGGTGGAAATCCACGCCACCCCGGAGCTGGGCCGGATGGAAATCGGCCGCTGGGTGCACATCGGTGACGGCAACGCCATCCGCTGCCACGAAGGCTCGCTCCGGATCGGCGACAAGGTGGTGTTCGGCAAGGACAACGTCGTCAACACCTACCTCGATATCGAGATCGGTGAATCCACCCTGGTCGCCGACTGGTGCTACATCTGCGACTTCGACCACCGGATGGACGACATCACCATGCCGATCAAGGATCAGGGCATCGTGAAGAGTCCCGTCCGGATCGGCCCCGACACCTGGATCGCCGCCAAGGTGACGGTGCTGCGCGAAACCCGGGTCGGGCGCGGCTGTGTGCTCGGCGCGCACGCGGTGGTCAAGGGGGATATCCCGGACTACGGCATCGCGGTCGGCGCGCCCGCGAAGGTCGTCAAGAACCGGAAGGCCGCGTGGGAGGCGGGCGCGGAGGAACGCGCCAAATATCTTGCCGCGCTGGCGGACATCGAACGCAAGAAGAACGGGGTCACCCAGCAGGCCTAGTTCGTCGGTGGGGTTGGGTACGGTCGGCGCATGACCGGATACGCGGCGCTGCTGCGCGGGATCGCACCCAGCAACCCGAACATGACCAACGACAAACTGCGCGCGGTTTTCGAGCGGCTCGGCTTCGAGAAGGTCGCGTCCGTCCTGGCCAGCGGCAATATCGTGTTCCACAGCGACGAATCCGATGTGCCCGCGCTCGAGGAGCGCATCCAGCAGGCCCTGATCGCCGAGCTCGGCATCGGCGGCGGCACCATCGTCCGCAGTCACGAAGAGCTGCGAAAGCTCTTGGACAGCGACCCTTTCCCCGGTCTCACCCACGGCCGCGGCACCTACCTCACCGCCACTTTCCTCAAAGAAGGCGCACCCACCCCCGTACGATTGCCCGACCAGCCCGATCCCTTGGTCCAGATCGTCGGGTACGACGAGGCGGCGCGCGTCTTCCTCTGGATCATCGACAACAGCGACCAGGGCAAGACTCCCGACTTCATGTCCTGGCTGGACAAGACCTACGGCAAAGACATCACCACCCGCACCTGGCTCACCGTCCAGCGCATCGTCAAGAAGCTGGAAAGCCTGGTGTAGCAGGGGGATGCTCAGATCGGGTTGTTCGGATCCCGTTCCGGCAGTGGGCGTTCCACGATCGTCGGACGTCCCAGCGGATTGCGGACGCGGCGTTTGGCGGAGTGGTAGACCTGGGCGGTTTCCGCGGCGACGACATCCCAGGCGAAGTCCGCGGTGAGGCGATCACGGGCGGCGTAGGCCCGAGATTGGGCGGCGGCGGGGTCGTCCAGGGTGGCGCAGACGGCGTCGACCAGACCGTTGACGTCGGCGGGCTCGAACGAGGCGCCGGTGACGCCGTCGATGACGGCTTCACCCAAACCGCCTGCGGTGGAAGTGATCAGGGGGGTTCCGGCGGCGGCGGCTTCCAGGGCGACGATGCCGAACGGTTCGTAGCGGCTGGGCAGCACGATGGCGTCGGCGCCGTGCAGCCAGCCGAGGAGTTCGGAATGATCGAGCTGGCCGGTGAAGGTGACCGCGCGGGCGACCCGGTGCCCGCGGGCCCGTTCCCGCAGCCAGTCGAATTGGGTGCCGACACCGGCGACGGTCAGTGTGGTGCCGGGGTGGGCGCGACGGATGCGGGGCAGCGCGGCAATGGCGTCCTGCACGCCCTTCTCGTATTCGAGGCGGCCGACATACAGCAGGCGGGGCGGACCGCTGCGGGGCGCGCGCGGCCGGAAAGTCCAGGCGCCCACGTCGATTCCGTTGCGGATGACCGTCATGGGGACGCGTTCGGGACCGTAGAGCCGCTCCACTTCGTCCTGCATGGACGTCGAACAGGTGATCAACGCGTCGGATTCGTTGGCCAGCCACCATTCGACGGAATGCACCTGCTTGTTGACCTTGCCCGCGACCCAGCCGCTGTGCCGGCCGGCCTCGGTGGCGTGGATGGTCGAGACCAGCGGCACGTCGTAGTACTCGGCCAGCGCGATGCCGGGATGCGCGACCAGCCAGTCGTGGGCATGCACCACATCGGGGGTCCAGCCCTCGCCGATACCGGGTTTGCCCAGCGCCACCCCGGCGCGCACCATGGCGTGGCCCATGGCCAGCGTCCAGGCGAGCATGTCTTCGCCGAAGTCGAAGGACGGCGGGTCCTCCGCGACCGCCACCACCAGCACGCCGTCGGCGACGAAGGAGTGCGTGGGATGGGTCGAGGAGTCGGTGCCGGAGGGCCGGCGGGAGAGCACGACCACTTCGTGGCCGCCGGCGGCCAATTCGGTAGCCAAGTGATGCACGTGGCGGCCGAGCCCACCGACAACAACCGGTGGGTACTCCCACGACACCATCAAGATTTTCATGTAATTCCTTCTGCAGCGGAGCCTGGTTCCGCAGAGCTGCCCGCATGTCTCCCGAGTCGTCTGGCATCGAGTCCGGGGAAGAGTCCGTCGGCCGCACCCCATCCTGCCGCCAACCGGTGTGCTTTGGCGAGTTGGCCCGCGCCCACGGCGGCCGCCAATTCCCGTACGGCGTGCGCGTGCTGATGCGCGCGTTCGCGGGCATAACCGGCCGCGGAGTCCTTGGAGACCATGAACGCCCAGTCGCTCTGCACGGTGAGGACCGCTTCGCGCAACAACTGGTCGGCGACCGGGTCACGCAGGGCCGGACCGGTTTCCGCGGCCCGCATCTTGTCGAGGGTGTCGAGGGTCAGCCGGACGATGTCTTCGTTCAGTTCCACCAGGTCACGGACTTGATCACCGGCCCACACCCGCCAGTCCTTGCCGGATCCCCACGACGAGTCGGGCAGCTGGACGGGCTCCCCGACATAGCCGCCGGCCCGCGCGTCGGCGAGGGTGCCGACGCGGACGCCCGCCTCGGGCAGTTTGCGCAGCACCTGGGCCAGCCATTGCGGTCCCTCGTGCCACCAGTGCCCGAACAGTTCGGTATCGAAAGCGGCCACTACCAGCGCCGGACGGCCGATCCGCGCGGATTCGGCGATCAGCCGTTCGCGCACGGTCTGCACGAAATCGTCGACATCGCGGACCACGGCCGCGGCCGCGAGCTCCGGGTCGTAGGGAGCCTTGTCCGGACCCGCCACCGTTTTGCCGGTGACCCGCGCCGGTTTGAGTCCGGTCGCGTGGTCATAGTGATGGAAATCACGGTACGCACCGTGCCCCGGATAGCCGGATTTCGGCGACCAGACCCGGTAGCTGACATGCAGATCGCGGCCGAACGCCACCACCTCCGAGTCCCGCACCGGCCGCCCGAGGCTGCTGTCACCGCGCAGCGAGGGGCCGTCGACCATGAAATGCGTCACACCGGCGGCGTCGTATTCGACCTCCATGCCCGGCGTGAAACCACACTCCGGGGCCCAGATGCCGCCGGGAGTGTGACCCCACCGATGACGCGCGTCGGCCAAGCCCTCGGCGAGCTCGAACTCGCGCAGCCGGGAATCCAGCAGCGGCTGAAACGGATGGGCCAGCGGCCCACCCAGCAGTTCGATCGCCTCGGCGTCGATGAGCTGCCGCCACACCGGCGCCGCCCCGTGCCGCCAGTGCTGCTCGAACTCGGCCGAAGCTGTTGCGGCAAGCCGGTGTTCGTGGCGGCCGAGGGCGACGTTGCCCGCCATCGCGGCTTCGTCGGCGCGCAGCTGCCAGTTGCCCAGCCAGTGGTGCATCCCCGCGAGGCAGTGCGGATCATCGAGCTGCGCCGCCAGCACCGGGGTGATGCCGAGGCTCAGCAGATGCGAACGACCCTCCGCGGCAAGGGTTCTGAGCACTTCGGCGACGGGAAGGTAAGTGGCGGCCCACGATTGGTACAGCCATTCCTCCCCGACCGGCCACCGCCCGTGATGGGCCAGCCACGGCAGATGTGAGTGCAGAACCAGCGAGAACTGACCGGGCACTTGCTCGGTCACCACGCCACCTCGCCCGTTGTGGCAGGGCAGGGCCGGGCTGCGGCCCGGTGCGCCGCGCTCATGCCGGTTTCACCGCGATCGCGAGCAGGTCGAGACTGGCGTCGATGTCCTCGGGGAAGATCGCGAAATCCTCGATGGTGACGCCCGCGACGTCGGCGGTCAGCTCGGCCGGCCACGGCTCACCGGCCAGCGCCCGCTCGATCTGCGCGTCGATGAACGATCCACCGTGCTTGGCGTCCAGCGCTTTCAGGCCCGGTCCGTGGTGCACGCCGGTCATCACCGAGACCTCGAATCCGGCGTCGACCAGCAGTTCGGTGAGTTCGGCGGCATTGAGTTCGCGAGTGTGGAACGGATTGAGCGGCGTATCCCGGCCGGGGGAGAAGGTGATCCGGTTCGGCGTGCTGATCAGCAGTTCGCCGCCGGGCCGCAGCACTCGCAGGCACTCGCGCAGGAACTGGCTCTGGTCCCAGAGGTGTTCGATGACTTGGAAATTCACCACGACGTCGACCGAGGCGTCCTCCAGCGGCAGGTCGGCGAGATTGCCCTGGATCATCTCCACCCGGGGATAGCGCGCGCGTACGTGCTCGACGGCGCTGCTGTCATAGTCCAGTCCGATCACCTGCGCGGCCACCCCGGCGATCATGTCCGCGCCGTAGCCTTCCCCGGATCCGGCTTCCAGCACGGTCTTTCCGGTGCAACGCTCCAGGAGGCGGGCGTAGACGATCTCGTGCCTGCGGAACCAGTAGTTCTCCTCCGCGATGCCGGGGACGGTGCGTTCGCCGGTCAGCGGCAGTGGTTCCACGGCCGCATCAGCCGGGACATCGCTGCCGTGGTCGGCCCGGGAGGGATGGTCGGGGTGGGTAAATACTGCGGCAGGGATCACAGCCTCGCTCATCCACCTGACGTTAGCCGAGCCCAAAACGGCCGATACCTGCGGCCGGGGGTTGCGGTGGCAGGCACGGGGAGGACAGTTGTAAGAGTGAGGCGGCTAAGTTACCCACGGGTAACTTAACGTAGGGTAATGTCACGCCCGAGCTCAATAATTGGACGTACGGCCCAGCTCGTGCGGCCACCGGATACACGCCCCCAGAACAGGAGGTCGACGAAGACCGATGCCGAACATCGTCGTACTCATCAAGCAGGTTCCTGACACCTGGTCCGAGCGCAAGCTGACCGATGGTGACTACACCCTCGACCGCGAAGCCGCCGACGCCGTCCTGGACGAGATCAACGAGCGCGCTGTCGAAGAGGCGCTGCTGATCAAGGAGGCGCAGGGCGGCGAGGTCACCGTGCTGGCCGCCGGTCCGGATCGCGCCACCGAGGCCATCCGCAAGGCGCTGTCCATGGGCGCCGACAAGGCCATCCACATCAACGATCCGGCGATCCACGGCTCCGACGCCGTGCAGACCGCCTGGGTGCTGGCCAGCGCGCTGGGCCAGGTCGAGGGTGTGGAGCTGGTCATCGCCGGTAACGAGGCCACCGACGGCCGTGCCGGTGCGGTCCCCGCGATCATCGCCGAGTACCTCGGCCTGCCGCAGCTGACCCACCTGCGCAAGCTGACCGTCGACGGCGACAAGATCACCGGCGAGCGCGAGACCGACGAGGGCGTCTTCAAGCTCGAGGCCTCGCTCCCGGCCATCGTCTCGGTCAACGAGAAGATCAACGAGCCGCGCTTCCCCTCCTTCAAGGGCATCATGGCCGCCAAGAAGAAGGAAGTGCAGACCCTCACCCTGGCCGACCTGGGCGTCGACCCGTCGACCGTGGGCGTCGCGAACGCGGGCACCGTGGTGACCGCCGCCACCCCGAAGCCCCCGCGCACCGCCGGCGAGAAGATCGCCGACGAAGGCGATGGCGGCACCAAGATCGCCCAGTACCTCGTCGGCCAGAAGATCATCTGATCGCCCGCCCCGAGACTGCCAATCAGACACAGGAGAACACAAATGGCAGAAGTACTTGTGCTCGTCGAGCACGCCGACGGTGCGATCAAGAAGGTCAGCACCGAACTGCTCACCGCCGCCGCCGCACTGGGTGAGCCGGCCGCCGTCGTCACCGGCCCGGCCGGCACCGGCGAGAAGCTGGCCGACGCGCTGACCGCCGCGGGCGCCGCCAAGATCTACATCGCCGAGTCCGACGATGTGGACAACTACCTGGTGACCCCGAAGGTCGACGTGCTCGCCGGTCTGGTCGAGTCGGTGTCCCCGGCCGCCGTGATCGTGGCCGCCAGCGCCGAGGGCAAGGAGGTGTCCGGTCGTCTGGCCGCGCGTCTCGGCTCCGGTCTGCTGGTCGACGTCATCGACGTCAAGGCCGACGGCTCGGCCGTGCACTCCATCTTCGGTGGCGCGTTCACCGTCGACGCCAAAGCCACCGGCGACGTGCCGGTGATCTCGGTGCGTCCGGGCGCCATCGAGGCGAAGCCGGCCGCCGGTGCGGGCGAGAAGGTCACCGTCGAGGTGCCGGCGCAGGAAGAAGGCGTCGTCAAGGTGACCGCGCGGGAGCCGATCGTGGGCGGCGACCGTCCCGAGCTCACCGAGGCCACCATCGTCGTCTCCGGTGGTCGCGGTGTCGGTTCCGCCGACAACTTCGCGGTCGTCGAGGCGCTGGCCGACTCGCTCGGCGCCGCCGTCGGCGCCTCGCGTGCCGCGGTCGACTCGGGCTACTACCCGGGCCAGTTCCAGGTCGGTCAGACCGGTAAGACGGTCTCCCCGCAGCTCTACATCGCCCTGGGCATCTCCGGCGCCATCCAGCACCGCGCCGGTATGCAGACCTCGAAGACCATCGTCGCGGTCAACAAGGACGAAGAAGCCCCGATCTTCGAGATCGCGGACTACGGCATCGTGGGCGACCTGTTCAATGTCGCCCCGCAGCTGACCGAAGCGGTCAAGACCCACAAGGGCTGATACGCGATAGCACGCAACGGTCCCGGGCTCGAAAGAGCCCGGGGCCGTTGGCATTTCCGGATAGTGAGAGGCTGGGGGCATGCGCCTGCCCGTGGAGGTCATCGAGAACGTCCGTGAAGTCTTCGCCGAGCGTGGTGAGCGGTGGCTGGCCGATCTACCGGATGTGATTCGAAGCCGTTGCGAGGCCTGGGGTCTGGAGGTGATCGGCGAAACCTTCGGCGGTGGCACGCATTCCTGGGTGGCCCCGGTGCGACGGGCCGACGGCAGCGTCGCGGTGCTCAAGATTCCGGTGGTCGACGAGGAAAACATCGGCGAGGCCGCCGGAATGTTCTGTTATCAGGGTGATGGGGCGGCGCGGCTCTACGAGTACGACCCGGAAACCGGTGCGCTGCTGCTGGAATGGGCGCGACCGGGGACTCCGCTGCTGGAACAGCCCGGGTTCCCCAGTCTGGAGGGCCGCCCCGAGCACACCGGCAAGATCGAGCTGGCCTGCCGGCTGTACCGGCGACTGCGGCGGGAGCCGACCGGCATTCCCGCCGACTACCCAGCGCTGCCCGCGGCCGCGGACATGGTCCGTCAGTGGGTCGGCATGTTCACCGACCCGGAACCGGAAGTGGCACGGGTGCTTTCGCCCGTGCTGCGAGATGCCGCGTCCGAGTGGTGCGAGCGGCTCGCCGAGCCCGACGGTCCGCTGCTCGTCGTCAACCGGGACACCCACCTCGGCAATATCGTTGCCGCCGAACGGGAGCCGTGGCTGCTGATCGATCCGAAGGCCTACCTGGGCGAGGCTGCCTTCGACGCCGGATTCCTCATCATGATTCAGGTGCAGAGCGATCCGATGCCGGAGCACGCCCGCTCGGTCGTCGCGCGCACGGCCGCCGCCCTGGCGGTCGATGCCGAGCGCGCCCGGGGCTGGGCGACCATGCGGGCCATGGAGGAGATCGTCTGGGCGGTCCAGGACGAGGAGCCAGCGGATCTGCGCCTGCACCTCGCTGTCGCGCGGGCGCTGGCGAGCTGAGCGTTCTCAGACCCCATTGGTTCAGCGGTGCAGGTTGGTGAGCAGCGTCGACAGGATGGACGACGGACGCGCGTCGCTGCGGACGACCGCCGAAACCGGGATGCGCAGGCGATGTTCGGTGAGTCTCAG
Organism: Nocardia goodfellowii; assembly: GCF_017875645.1. NCBI lineage: Bacteria > Bacillati > Actinomycetota > Actinomycetes > Mycobacteriales > Nocardiaceae > Nocardia > Nocardia goodfellowii. Next base: position 3,069,728 of record NZ_JAGGMR010000001.1, read on the forward strand.
CACGACCAGCCCTTCGGTGGGGCTTTCGGCGTAGAGCACGGTCCAGGCGTCGGGACGGTTGAGCAACTCCATGGTCGCGGTGTGATCGGGCGGAATCGGCGGACCGTAGGTGGGGCCGGTGGGCAGTTCGGCGAACGCGGCGCGAATGATGTTGTGCAGCAGCACCTGTTCCTGCTCCGGCGGCAGCAGCAGCGGATAGGGGCTGAGATCGGCCAGGGTGACGGTGTCGCGGGTGGCCAAGGGGTGCCCGCTCGACGTCGCGATGACGAGGTCTTCGACCCAGAGTTGTTCCACCGCGAGCCCCGGCTGGTCGACACTGCCACGGATGAGAGCGAGATCACAGTCGCCGTCCGCGACGGCGGTAATCCGTTGGCGGAACGGCTTGATCACATATTCGATTTCGGCATCGGGGTGCGCGGCACGGGTGCCCGCGATGGCCGACAGTGAGCGGGTCGCGAAGGACATGTTGGCCGCCAACCGGATTCGGGGCCCGGTGGTGCGCACGGTGGCGCGGATGGCAGACTCCAGGCTGAGCATCTGCTTAGCCAGGGGAAGTAGCCGAGTGGTCGCGTCGGTGGGGATAACGGCCCTGGTGGTGCGCTCGAACAGGGACACGCCGAGGTCGCGTTCGAGCCGTGCGATCTGGTGACTGATCGCCGACTGGGAAATGAAGCAGCGGCTCGCGGCCTTGCTGAAGCTCAGTTCCTCACAGACCGCGACAAAGTATGCCAGTTGGCGCAGCTCCACGACAAGCTCCCGATTCATGAATGATCTAGATAAGAGTCATCTCCATTATGCGCCCTAACACCTGAAATATCTGCGCTTCGTATGACGGTTGGTAATGAGAGAAGGAGGCTGTCATGGAACACGCAGATGTGGTCGTTGTCGGATCGGGATTCGGAGGTCTGGCCGCGGCCAAGCAGTTGGCGAAGTCGGGAATCAACTTCGTGCTCATCTCGAGCACGCCGGAGCATCTTTTCCAGCCCTTGCTGTATCAGGTCGCGACAGGTGTGCTGGCCTCCGATGAGATTGCGCCGCCGATCAAGTCGGTGCTGCGCCGGCACCGTGAAGCCGACGTGCGGCTCGGCAAGGTCGTCGATCTCGATCCGAACACCGCGGTGCTGACCTATGAGTCGCAGGGGGAGCAGCGCCAGATCCGCTACGGCTCGCTGATCGCGGCGACCGGTGCGAGCCAGTCCTATTTCGGCCGTGACGATTTCGCGGCCAAGACGTTCGCGCTCAAGACCATCGACGACGCGAAGGCGCTGCGCGCGCAGATCGAGCGCGTCTTCACCCAGGCCGAGAACGCCGACCCGCAGACCCGTGAGCGACTATTGAGCTTCGTGGTGGTCGGCGCGGGCGCGACCGGTGTCGAGGTCGCGGGCCAGCTGAAGGAACTCGCGAAAAGGCATTACCACCAAGAGGTTTCGGTGACCCTGGTGGAGGGTGCGGGTGCGGTGCTGCCGCCGTTCGGCGGTGGCCTGTCGGAGTACGCGAAGCGCTCACTGACCGGCAGCGGCGTCGAGGTGCTGCTCGGCACCTTCGTCACCGACATCGACGGCGGCAAGGTGACGGTGAAGGACGGCGAGGGCGCGGAACGCCAGATCGCCGCGGAGACCGTGGTGTGGTCGGCCGGTGTGCAGGCGGGCGGGTTCGCCAAGATCCTCGCCGAACGCACCGGTGTCGAGACCGACCGTGCCGGAAGGCTTTTGATCAACCCCGACCTCACCGTCGCCGGCTACGCGGACATCTACGCCATCGGCGACATGACCTCGCTCAACGGCTACCCCGGACAGTCGCCGGTGGCCATGCAGGAAGGCCGGCACGCCGCCGACATCGTCCGCCGAAAGAAGGCGCCCGGCACTCCGTTCAAGTACTGGGACAAGGGCAGCATGGCGGTGATCAGCCGGTTCAGCGCCGTGGTGAAGTTGAACGACCGCATCACCTTCCGTGGGTTCGTCGCCTGGGTGATGTGGCTGGCTGTGCATTTGATGTACCTGGTCGGGTTCCGCAACCGCTTCGCGGCGGTGGCCTCGTGGCTGGTCGCGTTCATCGGAACCGGGCGCCCCGGGTTCGCGGAGGTGGATCCCGCGGCCAACGCCGAGACCCAGGAGTTGCCGCGCATAGCGGCCTGAATTATCGAGCGGTAGCGCTCCCGGCTACCCGGGAGCGCTCTACTGTGTCCAAAGTTACCGGCCGGCAAGCAATAGGTGCAGGTCAAGTCCTATTCCGCGACCGCGCGGTAAACATCTGGTGTGACCGGCATCTCGTTCATCTGACCGGCATCATCGCGACACTTGCGAGTTCCTTCGAGGCAGTGTCGGACTGGCTTCATCGAAGTCATGACAATTTCGTCCGTGCTGACCGCCCCGGCTCCGACGGACTCGGGGGCGCAGAAGTCTACCTACTCGCTCGTCGTCTCCTCCGACGCCGACCACCGCGCGGCGGCGCAGCGGCTCCGCTATCAGGTGTTCGCCAACGAACCGGGCTTTCAGATCCCGGACACCGGGACCGGCCTGGACGCGGACCGCTTCGACGACCACTGCGACCACCTGCTGGTCCGCGACGACCGCAACGGCGAATTCGTCGGCTGCTACCGCATGCTGCCGCCGGACAAGGTGGACGCCGCCGGCGGCTACTACACGGCCACCGAATTCGATGTGACGCAACTGGATCCCGCCGGCCGCCGGATCGTCGAGATGGGCCGGGCCTGCGTGGTCCCCGACCACCGCAACGGCTCGGTGCTCACCCTGATGTGGGCAGGCATCCTGCACTACATCCAGCTCACCGGCTACGAATGGGTGATGGGCTGCGTTTCGGTGCCGATGCAGGACAGCCCCGCCGACCCGGTCGGGGTGAACGTCCGCGGTGTGCGTGACGTGCTGCTCGGCCGCCACGCCGCCGACCCCGAATGGCGGGTGCACCCGCACAACCCGGTGCTCGTCGACGGCAAATCCCTCGACGAGCTGGATCCGCCCGCCCGCCCGAAGCTGCCGCCGCTGCTGCGCGGATACCTGCGCCTGGGCGCGGAGATCTGCGGCGAACCCGCGCACGACCCGGATTTCGCCGTCGCCGATTTCGTCGCCCTGCTCGGCCTGGACACGATCAACACCCGCTACCTGAACCGGTTACAGACGGCTGCGGCCTCGCTCGACGGACGGTGAACAGCAATGGTTTTCGACGCCCCGCCCGCGCAAGCGGTGCACTCCTGGATGCCGTCGAGCCCCTGCGGGCCCAGCTGCGTGGAGTCCACCGCTGAAGTAGGTACCGCCCGAGTCGTCGCGCGCCTCCTGGGCGTCACCGGACTGATCCTCAGCTATCCACTCCTGAACGCCGCCACCCCCCGCAAGCGCCGAGAGTCCTTGCAGCGCCGCTACGCCCACGCCGTCCTCGACTGCCTCGGGATCGAACTGCGGGTCGTGGACCAGCGGCCCGAGACCGATTCCGGGCATTACGTCGACTCGGCATTTTCCGCCGACATGGCTCATCGCGTCCATTCCGCTCATTACGTTGACTCGAGCGGTTGCGTCGACTCGGCTCATTACGTTGATACGGGCCGTCGCGGCGACTCCGCTCACTACGTCGACTCGGCCCATCGCGCCGATCCGGCTCGTTCCGCCGACTCAGCTCGTTCTGCCGATTCGGTACCCGAACCAGGCCGTTCTGCCGTACCGGGTCGTTCTGCCGTACCGGCTCGTTCTGCCGTACCGGCTCGCGCCGCCGTACCGGGCCGTTCTGCCGAACCAGCCCGCTATGCCGAACCGGGGCGCGGCGTCCTGATCGTCGCGGGCCACGTCAGCTGGTCCGATGTCGTGGTTATGGCAGCCGTGCAGCCGCTCGGGTTCGTGGCGCGCGCGGACATGCTCGATTGGCCCCTGCTGGGCGGGCTCGCCAAGCGACTGCGGGTCATTCCGATCGAACGCGAACGGCTGCGCGAGTTGCCCGGTGTGGTCGATCAGCTCGGGGCCAGGCTTGCCGCCGGCGACCGGGTCGCGGTGTTCCCCGAGGGCACCACCTGGTGTGGGCGTGCCTACGGCCGCATGCGCCCGGCGCTCTTCCAAGCCGCCGTCGACACCGGCACTTTCGTTCAACCGGTGCGGTTGCGCTATCTCGACCAGCACGGCAGTCAATGCACGGTGCCCGGCTTCGTCGGCGACGACACCTTCGCCGATTCCGCCAAGCGGGTCCTGCGCTCGCGCGGCATGGTCGCCGAAGTCGTTCTGCTGCCCCAGGAATACCCCGGTCTCGATCGCCGCGACCTGGCCCGCCGCTGTGAGCACGCCGTCCGCGGCACCGAGCTCTCGCGGCACGGCAGCACGACCGACTGGATCGAGGCGAGCACCACCCGGGTCCAAGACCCCGCGCCTGCCCCGCCCCGCACGGAACCGGCGGTCGCGGAGGCTCCGGTCCACCACGCAATAGACCGGAGTGGCTTCCGCAGCCGCGCGGTCGCGGTATTGCGCCGCCGGCCTCGGAGGGTAGCCACGTACTGAGGCGGATCGGCTGCGAGGGGCCGATCCGCCTCAGCTGTCGATCGGCCCCGGGGCTCACGGTCGCATTACCGACCGAATTCAGCTCGGTTTGATGAGCAGGGTTTCGTAGGCGTAGATCGCGGCCTGGGTGCGGTCGCGCAGCTGCAGCTTCTCCAGCACTCGGCGGACGTGGGTTTTCACGGTCTGCTCGGAGATCACCAGCTCTCCGGCGATTTCCGCGTTGGACAGCCCGCGCGCGATGAGGACGAGAACTTCGGTTTCGCGGGCAGTGAGGTCGGCCGGTTTCGCGGCGGCGCGGGGTTGGCCGCGGCGGGCGAATTCGGCGAGCAGGCGTTTGGTGACCGAGGGGGCGAGCAGGGCTTCGCCGGCGGCGACGATGCGAACTGCCTCACCGAGGGAATGGGCGGAGGATTCCTTCAGCAGGAAGCCGGCGGCACCGGCACGCAGCGCGGCATAGACGTATTCGTCTAGGTCGAAGGTGGTCAGCACGATGACTTTGGCGGGACCGGCGGCGGTGATCTCGCGGGTGGCTTCGATACCGTCGCAGACGGGCATCCGCACGTCCATCAGGATGACGTCGGGTTGCAGCCGTTCGGCTGCGCGAATGGCCTGGCGGCCGTCGGCAACCTGCCCGACCACGTCGATATCGGGCTGGGTATCCAGCAGGACGGCTAGACCCTCGCGGATCAGTTCCTGGTCGTCGGCGATCAAAACGCTGATGCTCATCGGTCTCCGTTCTGGGTCGGAAGCGCCGCGGCGACACGGTATTTGCCGTCACCGGTGGGTCCGATATCGAGGGTGCCGCCGAGCATCGCGACTCGTTCGCGCATGCCGAGGATGCCATGGCCGGAGCCCGTGGTCGTCGGCACCGGCGGCATATGCTGATTCTCGACGCTGATCCGGATCTCCGCAGGGGTGGCGGCGATTTGGATCCGCACCGGTGCGCCGGGTGCGTGCCGAATGGCGTTGCTCACTGCTTCCTGCACGATGCGGAACGCGGAGAGCTCCACGCTCGCGGGAACTTCCGAGGTATCGCCGAGCAGTTCCAGCGCGACGCGCGCGCCGGTCGCGCGCACCGACGCGACGAGATCCGGGACGTCGGCCAGCGTCGGTTGCGGCAGCACCCCGGTGTCCCCGGAGCGCAGCACGTCGAGGATGCGCCGCATTTCGCCGAGCGCGGCGGTGGCGCTGGAGCGAATGGTGTCCAGGCTCGCGGCGGTCTGTGGCGCGAGCCCGGAGTCGCGGTACTGCGCCGCCTCGGCCTGGATCGCGATGACCGACATGTGGTGTGCGACCACGTCGTGCAGTTCCCGCGCGATGCGGGCCCGCTCCTCCAGCCGCACCGTGCGCTGATGCTGTGCTTCGGCGGCCGCGCGCTGACTGCGCAGGCTCTGACTGGTCGAGATCAGTGCCCGCACGGCCACCACGGTGGTCAACAGCAGTCCGGAAACCACGGTGGCCGCGATCAGTCCGACCGGCCAGTCGACCGGCCGCAGATACAGGGCGAGGGCGGCCCCGGTAGCGATCGTCGCACCCCACGACACCGCCGCGGCTCGGGCGCTGGTCCGGAACGCGGCCAGGCCGAGCACGACGAAATGACTGTTCAGCATGGGATCGACCCACAGCTCGGCGTTCGCCCACAGCGACGCCACGGCCACCCCGGCCAGCGAGACGGCCCACGCCGCGAACGGCAGGCGCTGCACCAGCAGCACCGCGCCGCCGGAGATCAGCGCGAGTCCGATCGCCTGTGCCTCGGACAGCCGGAAGGCGACGATCAGGGTAGTCAGGACCACCGTGAACGCCACGATCGCGGCGACGACCAGCACCGTCCGCTTCGGCCACCGCTCGAGCCGGCCGGGCCAGGTGTCCAGCACATGTGCCGCGATGCTGCGCATGCGTTAGACCACGTCGCGGCGGCGCTCGAGCCACAGCGCTGCCGCGACGCAGGCGCTCAGGTAAACGACCAGGGCGGCAACCGATTCCGCGCGCGAAATAGTGGTCAGCACACCGGGTGTGGTCTCGCCCTGCAAGGTGCGCAGCGACCCGGCGAGTGATCCGGCGGCCGTGCCGGGCAGATAGTTCATCACCACACCGGCGCTGCCGAGCATCTCCCCGAAGAAACGCAACACGTTCTCCAGCACCAGCACCCACACCAGGCCGAGCCCCACGGCGAGCGCGGGCCCGCGTGCGACGATCCCGATGAGCACACCGAGCATCGACCACATCCCGAGAATGGCGATGCCGCTGCCGATCCCGGCCAGCGAGCGGCCGGCCGAGGGCAGCATGATCGGCTGTGACTCGGCCCAGGCGATGGTCGTGGCGATGACCAAGTCGACCACGAACGCCGCCAGGACGACGGCCACGACGACGGCGAATACGGCCACCATGGTGCCGGCCAGGGCAGAGGTGCGCGAAGGACCTTGGGCCAGCACGGTTTTCCAAGTGCCCCAACCGTATCCGCTGCCGGTGGCGAGCGCGCCGAGAATCAGCATGAGCGCACCGCCGAAGATCACCGTGCCGCCGGCGAACTCCTCCGGCACCGCCGCGGGCATCATCTGGGCGAGCAGTTCCGCGGGCGCCTGGCCTTCGGTCGCGTTGCCGCCATCGCCGGAGACATAGCCGACGTAGTTGAGCGCGTACATGAAGGTCACATTCAGGGCGAACCAGACCCCGACCAGGACCCATAGTGTGGGCCAGCGCCGCAGGCGCAGCGCCTCGGCCCGGATGCTCGCCGTCATTTTCCCGCCTCCGTCAGCTCGAAGAATACTTCTTCCAAAGACCGTTCATCGGTGCGTAATTCGTGTAGATTGGCGCCCGCCTGCACGATCGCGCGGGCAACCAGCGGCGCCACCTCGGCGCCCGCGTCGACGCGGAAGCCGCCGGGAGCCGGGGCCGCCGTGCCGACCACTGCCCGCACCGCCTCCAGCGCGATCGCCGCCGGTTCGGCCCGCACGAAAAGTGTGGCATTGCCGCGCAGTTCGGCCACGGTGGATTCGGTGAGCAGTTTCCCGCCGTTTATCACCCCGACCCGGTCGCAGATCTCCTGCACCTCGGCGAGCAGGTGGCTGGAGAGCAGGATAGTGTGGCCGTGCCCGGCGAGATCGGTGATCAATTCCCGCATTTCGGCCATGCCGGCCGGGTCGAAGCCGTTGGTGGGCTCGTCCAGGATCAGCAGCTCCGGATCGCCGAGCAGCGCGCAGGCGACGCCGAGGCGTTGTTTCATACCGTGCGAATAGGTGCGGAACCTGTCGTCGCCGCGTGCGGTGAGCGCCACCCGGTCGAGCGCTTCCTCGGCGGCCGAATCGGGTAACCGCCGATAGCGGGCCATCACCCGCAGATTGTCGCGGCCGGACAGGAACGGATAGAACCCCGGACTCTCGATGAGCACGCCGAGACGTTCAAGCGTCCCGGGATCGCCTGGGGGGCAGCCGAATACCTGCGCCGTGCCGCTCGACGGCCGAACCAGCCCGACGAGCATGCGCAGCGTCGTCGTCTTACCCGCGCCGTTCGGGCCGAGGAAACCGTAGATCTCCCCCGCTCGCACGGTAAGGGCTACGTCATCGACGGCGAGGTGCTCGCCGTAGCGCTTGGTCAGTGCGTCGGTGCGCACGATCTCGGTCGCCATCACACGGCCGCGGGCAGGAGCGACGGGACCGCGATCCGGAATTCGCCTTCGATCTTCGCGACCTGCTTCTGCCCGACGATCGTCTTCATCATCAGGTCCCGGGCCTTGGTCGCGGCGTAGCCCCGCCACGAGGAGACCGTGCCGATACGCCACGACTCCTGCTGCAGTGCGGTGCTTTCCGGCCGTCGGACGGCTTCGTAGTCGGCCAGGGCAGCCGCCAGAGCGGCCCGATCACCCAGATCGATCGACACGATCCCGCGGGCGAGCACGATCGCGTCGACGATGGCCTCGCTTGCGCCCCGGCCGAGGTTCGGCGTGACGGCGTGCGCGGCATCGCCGAGGAACACGACCCGGCCCTGGCTCCACGACGGCATGGGCCCGAGGGCGCGGACATCGTGGTGCAGCATCGCCGCCGGCGGCGTCGCGGCGATGAGTGCCTGCACCGGTTCCGGGAAGACGCTGAACCGGTCCCGCAGATCGTGTTTGACGAGTTCGTTGGGCTGGTCGATGGCGACCTTCGGATTCCGCAGCGCCGCGGCCCAGAAGATGTGGTTGCTGCCGCAGTCCTTGACCGCGACCCGGGTGCCGCGCCCGAAGAACAACGTGAAATTGTTCGGCCCGCATGGCGGCTCGTGTTCGGCCACCGCGTGCACAATCCGGTAATTGGCGGTGAGGATTTCGACTTCGGGAAAGATCGCCTGCCGGGTAAGGGAATTGATGCCGTCGGCCGCGACGACCAGATCGGCCCGCTCCTGTCTGCCGTTCTCGAAGGTCACCGTGGCCCCGGCGGCGTCCTGCTCGACCTTCGTCGCCCGATGATCGAACTCGACCGGTCCGAGGTCGGGGGAGCCGGCCAGCGTCTCGATCACCTGCGAGCGCCGGATCATCACCGGCATCGGCGCGTTGTGCTTGCGGGCGAACTCCGCCAGCTGCGCGTGGTAGAGCGGAGTTCCGTTGTGATTGAAGAACTGCTGCCGGTGCACTTCCGCGCCGCGCCGGCGAATCTCGTCGCCCAGACCCAGTTCGGCGAAGGCCTTCATGCCTTTGACCCACACCTGCAGGGAGGCGCCGACGGTGCCGAAGGCGGGTGCTTGTTCGTAGACGGTGGCGTCGATGCCGACTTTGCGGAAGGCGATGCTGGCACACAGCCCGCCGATCCCGCCGCCGAGGATGATGACGCGTCCATTCGAGGTCGTCATGGGGAACTCCCGAAACTAAGTGTGGCTCAGTGGATGGTGTGCACGAGGTCGAGATCGAAGTTCCCCGAACGAAATTCGGGGTGGGCGAGGATCGCGTCGCGATGGAAGGCCGCGCACGTGGTCAGCCCCGGGCCCTCGAGCACGAGCTCGTCGAGGGCCCGGCGCATGCGATCGATCGCGGCGAGCCGGTCGTCGGCCCAGACGATCACCTTGGCCAGCAGTGCGTCGTAGTACGGCGAGACCGACATGCCTTCTTCCAGGTGGCTGTCGACCCGCACCCACGGACCCGCGGGCGGCCGGAAGCTCGCGATCCGGCCCGTGGACGGTGCGAAATCACGGTCCGGATTCTCGGCATTGATCCGGCATTCGATGGCATGGCCCCGTAACACGATGCCGGATTGCCGGATTCGCAGCGGCTCGCCCTGCGCGATCCGCAGTTGCTCGGCGACCAGATCGACTCCCGACACCATCTCGGTCACCGGATGCTCGACCTGCAGCCGTGCGTTCATCTCCATGAACCAGAACTCGCCGTCGCGGTCGAGCAGAAACTCCATCGTCCCGGCGCCCTCGTAGCCGACCGAACGGGCCCCGGCCACCGCGGCCGCGCCGATCGCGGCCCGCTGCTCGTCGTTCAGCGCCGGTGACGGCGATTCCTCCAGCAGCTTCTGATGCCGGCGCTGGACCGAGCAGTCCCGTTCCCCGAGGTGCACCACATTGCCGAAGCGGTCGGCGAGGATCTGCACCTCGATGTGGCGCGCACCCTCGAGGTAGCGCTCCAGATAGAGTCCGCCGTCACCGAAGGCCAGGGCAGCCTCGGCCTGGGTCCGGCGGTAGGCGTCGGCGAGTTCAGCGGGTTGGCGCACGACGCGCATGCCGCGGCCGCCACCGCCGGCGACCGCCTTGAGGATCACCGGGTAACCGACTTCGCCGGCGATCCGCTCGGCCTCCTCCGCGTTGCGCAGCGCCGCCTGGGTGCCGGGCAGCAACGGCAAGCCCGCCGCGCTCATCAGCGCACGGGTCACCGCCTTGTCGGCCAGGTTCGACATCACCTCCGCCGCGGGCCCGACGAAAACCAGGCCCTCCTCGGCGCACACCGCGGCGAAATCGGGGTTCTCCGACAGGAATCCGTAGCCGGGGTGAACCGCGTCCGCACCGGTGCGCAGTGCCGCGCCGATGACATTCGGAATGTTCAAGTAGCTGCGGCCGGGCTCCGGCGGTCCGATGCACACGGCGTCGTCGGCCATTCGCACCGGCAGCGAGTCGGCGTCGGCGGTCGAATACACCACCACGCTGCGTAATCCGAGTTCCCGGCAGGCCCGTACCACCCGGAGCGCGATCTCGCCGCGATTGGCGACGAGGACGGTCTTGATCTCGGTCACGACGCTATCTCCATCGCGGTCTCGGCGGGTTCGAACACGATCAGGCGCTGCCCGAATTCGACCACCGAACCGTCGGCGGGCAACACGTCCACGATCCGGCCCGCGCTGGGCGCGGTGATCTGGTTCATCAGCTTCATCGCCTCGACGATCGCGACCACCTGGCCTTCCTCGACGTAGTCGCCGGGCGAGACAAACGGATCGGCCCCGGGCTCGATCGCCCGATAGAAGTGCCCGACCAGCGGCGATTCGATCGCGAAGGCCGCCGCCGCCTCCTCGGCCGGTGGGGAGGCCAGGGTGAGCTGCTCGGAGCGGGTGACGATCTCGACGGCCTCGGCCCACTCGATGTCGACGTTGTATTCACCGGCCTGCACCCGCAATCGGCGGGGTTGCCGATCGAGGTCGGCGACGATGGCCCGCACCTCTCGCATCATGTGGGTGAGCGAGGGGTCGAGATGGGCGTTGTGCTCGGTGTGGCGGAAGGCGGTCATGACGGTTCTCCGATCATCGGGGTGGTCGATCCGAATTGGCGAAACTTGCGATACCGCGCCTCGACGAGGTCGGGGCCGGGCAGCGCAGACAGTTCGGTGAGCGCGTGCGCCACCGCGCCGCGCAGGCCGGCGGCCGCGGCGATGACATCGGCGGGCACCGATTCCGGGATGACGCCGTCCACGACGCCGAGCCGGAGTAGTTCGGGAGCGGTCAGTTTCAGCGCTTGCGCGGCCGCCCCCGCCGCACTACGGTCGCCCCACAGGATCGCCGCGCAGCCCTCGGGACTGATCACCGAGTAGTAGGCGTGCTCGAACATCAGCACCCGGTCGGCCACGCCCAGCGCGAGTGCGCCGCCGCTGCCGCCCTCGCCGGTGACCACCGCGACGATCGGCACCGGCAACCGGCTCGATTCCATGATCGCCCGGGCGATGGCCCCGGCCTGGCCGCGCTGCTCGGCCCCGACACCGGGATACGCGCCGGGCGTATCGATCAGCGTCACGATCGGCATGCCGAACTTGGCCGCGTGGTGCATCAATCTCAGGGCCTTGCGATAGCCCTCGGGCTCCGGCATTCCGAAGTTACGGGCAATGGATTCCTTTGTGTCGCTGCCTTTTTCGTGTCCGATCAGCATGACCGTGCGGCCGGCGAGTTCCGCGGGGCCGCCTACCAGGGCGGTGCTGTCGCCGAACATGCGATCGCCGCGCAGTTCCAGGAAGGAGTCGAACGCGACCGCGGCGAAGCTCAGCGTCGTCGGACGGTCCCGGGCGCGAGCGAGTTTGACGATCGCCGCCGCGGGCCGGACCGCGACCGCCTCCGGATCGGTGATCGTCGTAGGGTCGGGCGTCGCCCGGATCGGCCCGCCGACAGCATGTGCCGCAAGCACTTTCGTGAAAAATGAACGCAGCTGCGCGCGCGGTACGACTGCGTCCAGCATGCCGCACTCCAGCAGGAATTCGGCGGTCTGGAACCGCGGCGGCAGATCCTCGTTGATGGTCTCGCGGATCACGGTGGGCCCGGCGAAACCGATCAGCGCGCCCGGCTCGGCGACCAGCACGTCGCCGAGCATGGCGTAGGAGGCGGTGACGCCGCCGAAGGTGGGATCGGTCAGCAGGCAGAGCACCAGCAGGCCGTCCTCGTGCAGGCGGGCGATGGCCTGGCCGGTTTTGGCCATCTGCATCAGCGAGAGCGCGCCCTCCTGCATCCGCGCGCCGCCCGAGGCGCACACCAGCAGCAGTGGAAGCCTTTCGGCCAGTGCGTGTTCGGCGGCCCGGGTGATCACCTCGCCGACCGCGCTGCCCATCGAGCCGCCTATGAAACCGAACTCCATGGCCGCCACCACCAGTCGATGTCCGCCGAGACCGCCGACGCCGAAGACCGCGGCGTCCGACGCGCCGGTGCGGCCACGCGCCTCGTCGAGTCGTTTCCGGTAACTCTTGCGGTCCCGGAACGCGAGCACGTCCCGGGTCTTGATGTCGTCGTATTCGCCTGGGGTCCAAGAGCCTTCGTCGAGCAGCCCGGTCAGTCGACCGGCGGCGCCGAGGCGCAGGTGATGGCCGCAGGCGGTGCAGACTTGGAGGTTGCGTTCCAGTCGGCGCTTGTATTGGTATTCCGAGCAGGAGGGGCATTTCACCCAGGTGGTTTCCTGAGCGAGCACTGGGGTCATCCGATCTCTCCATTCACCGGTGTCTTCTCGGCCTGGGCGGCCAGAAATTCCCGCAGCGCGACGGCGACGGCGGCCGGGGCGTCCGCGTGCACCGCGTGCCCGGCGCCTGGGACGTAGACGTGAGTTCCGTTGTCGAGCAAAGACATCGCTCGCTCCACATGCTCCGGGGCCATGAGTGCGCCCGCGGCTGCGTCGCCCTGCACCAGCAGCACCGGGCAACGCAGGCGCGCGAGCATCTCGTCGGGATCCTGCTCACGCTGGTTGCGGCCCTCGGTCCAGCGTTGCTTCAGCTGCGGGTCCGCCAGCCGCAGCGAGACCGCGATCGAGCGCATCGCGAAGCTCGGATTCGCGTAGAAGGTCATGGCGTCACGCTGTTCCTGGCGCAGGTGGTACAGCGCCGAGTCCACGATGACCACCGCGCGCACCGAGTCGGGCTGGGTCGCCGCGACCATTGCGGCGACCCAACCGCCCAGCGAGTGCCCGACCAGCACCACCGGTTCCGCGATCACCTCGGTGAGGAACTCGGTGATGTCGGCCGCGAAATCGGTGAGCGCGTAGTGCCCGCCGGCCCAATCGGATCGGCCGTGCCCGCGCAGGTCGGGCGCGTAGATGTTCCAGCCGGGGCCCAGGCTGCGTACGAACGGCCGGAACGTCTGCCAGCGGGCACCGAGGCCGTGCAGCAGGCACAGCGCGGGGCCGTCGCCGCCGAGGTGGGCGTAGTTGAGCATGGCGCCGCCGGCCCGGAAACTTCGCGACTCGATGAGCATCATCGCCCGCTGCCCCAGACCAGCGTCATGCCGGCGTACTTCCACTTGCTGGTCTCGATGGCCAGCAGCATCACGTTGTCGCCCGCGCGCACCCGCCCGGTCGTCGCGGCCTCGTCCAGCGCCAGCGGCACCGCGGCCGATCCGGTCGCGCCGACGCGGGCGATGTTCTCATAAACCTTGTCCCGCAACGCGAGCCATTCGTCGGTGAGCAGCCCGGCCGCCTCGAGCTCGCTGGTCATGTAGCCCGCGTTGCCCTCGGGCACGACCCAGAGCGCGATGTCCTCGGCGGCCAGGTCACTGGCCTGCAACAGAGCCTTCAAGGACCGGGTGATCATGTGCGGAATGAACTTTCCGGATTCGACGACGTCGACCTGGAGTGCCACCAGCCGCTTGGCCAGCGCCTGCTGATGCAGCGGCGCGTGGGTGGCGCCGCCGATCACCTGCATACCCGGCTTCTTCAGGCCGCCCATGGTCTCCAGGACCGAACCCAGCACGCCGGACCGGATACCCGGCACGGCCGCCTCTGCGCGCAGCACGAGTGCGCCCGCGCCGTCGCCGAAGGTGTAGGCCACCAGCCGATCTCGCATCCGCACCCGCTCGGGGTCGATGCCGCGATACAGCGGCACCAGCAGCGGCGAGATGGCCTCACAGCCGACCACGAGCGCGTTGCGGAAGGCGCCGCGCGTCAGGTAGCCGTAGGCGATGTCGGCGGCTTCGACGAAACCCGCGCAGCCGGAACGGATTTCGAGGGTGGCGCACTCGGCGATGCCGAGATGCTGCTGGACGAAGGTGACCGCGGGCGGCAGCTGGTACTCCGGGCTGGCGGTCGACATCACGATGAGGTCGATGTCGGCGGGGCGCAGGCCGGCCCGCTCGATGGCCTGCGCCGCGGCGCGGGCCGCCATCTCCGAGTTGCTGATCAGGTGTTCACCGGTGTGCGGGTCGATCATCCAATGCCGGTGCTGGACTTGGATGCCCTCGAGAATGTCCTCGGGCACCGGCCCGACCAGCGCCTCGACCTGCTTGTTGTCGATGGGCTCGCCGTGCAGGTAGCTGCCGGTGCCTACCAGGTGTACCGACAATCCGTTCGTAGCCATGCGGTGTCCTCGGTCTCTCGTATGTGTCGATCAGCTCGGCGACAGCACGATGCTGAAATGGGTGCCGCCGAGCGAGGAGCTGTTCACCAGCACCGCACCGTCGCGGGGCCGATCGGGCCGGCAGGCGGCCAGCGCCGCCGACAGCAGGCCGCCGACGCCGATCTGCTCGCCCAGCGACCGTTTCGCCGAAACACGGTGCGGCCCGGCGGCACCGAAGATCCGGTCCAGCGCGCGCTGCTCCGGTGCGTCGATAGCCGGCCAGCCGACCTCGTTCATCCACACCTGCGCGATGTCGGAGACCGCCAGCCCGGCGCTCTCGATCGCGGCCCGCATGGCGCGTTCACTGCCCGCGCCCCGCGGATCGGTCCGGCCGACTCCCAGCGCGTCGGCGGCCGAGGCGTGCCCGAGCACCTCGGCGTACACGGTGGCGCCGCGGCGGCGCGCGTTGTCGGCGCTTTCCAGGACGACGGCGGCGGCACCCTCGGCGAGTGTGAACGCGTCCCGCGGACCCATCGGGACGCCGAGCCGGTGGTAGGCGAGGGCGACCAGATCGGTGAGCGTGTCCGCCGCGGTGGCCAGGATCGCGGTGGCGCGGCCGACCGACACCAGGTCGAAGCCATAGCAGAGCGCGTTCGCGCCGGCGGCATGGCCAGCGGTGACCGTGGAGGTCGGGCCGAGCGCGCCGAGCAAAGTGGCCACGCTGCCCGCCGCCGCGTTGTACACGGTGTTCGGGAACACCGCCGGATTCGCGGCGGCCGCACCTTCTTCGCGCAGCGGCCGGACGAACTGCTCCATCGCCTGCATGGGACCGAGGCCGGTGCCGAAGACTACGCCGACCCGGTTCGGATCGTCGGCGATCAGGTCCGCCCCGGCCGCTTGCACGGCCTGCGTCGCGGCGCAGGTCGACAACAGGCCGAGCCGGTCCATCCGGCGAGCCTCGCGCCGGGTCAGATGACCGGCCGGATCGACCTCGATCCGCCCGAGCCGCATGCCGTCTTCGATCCGGCCGCAATCCCGGCCCTCGGTCAGCGCCCGCAACGCCGCCTCGATGCCGACTCCGGCGGCTCCGACGGCCCCCGCCCCGGTCAGCACCACGCGGGTCCGCAGCGCCGCCGGCCGGACGACACCGGTCGGGCGGTCGGCGAAGGCGACACTGGCGTTCGCGCCGGCGAAGGCGAAATTGTTCGAGATCGCGTTGCGCGGCCGGCCGACGCGTGGCTCGACGGCGACATGGTCGAGCCGGCATTCGGCGTCGGGGACAAGGAGATTCGCGGTCGGCGGGAGGACGCCGTGGCGCAGTGCGCCGACCGTGATGATGGCCTCCACCGCGCCCGCCGCGCCCAGCAGATGTCCGATCATCGACTTGGAGCTGCTCACCGGGACCGAGTCGGCGGCGTCCCGCAGGGCCAGGCGGGTCGCTTTGGCTTCGGCGCTGTCATTGCGCGGCGTGCCGGTGCCGTGGCTGTTGATGTAGCCGATCTCGTCGTCGCCCAGGCCCGACCACTCCATCGCGGCGCGCATCGCGCGGGCCGCGCCGGTGCCGTCGGGGCGGGGCGCGGTCGGGTGATAGCCGTCCGCCGAGAGCCCGTATCCCTTGATCTCGCAGAGTGGTTCGATGTCGGCCGCCGCCACCAGGTCGGCACGGGCCAGCACGAGCATGCCGCTGCCCTCGCCGAGCGAGAGCCCGGTTCGCTTGTCCTGGTACGGGGCGGCCGGAGTCGGGGACAGCGAGCCCAGCGAATTGAAGCCGGCATAGGCGACGTCGGAGAGGGCGTCGGTGCCGCCCGCCAGCACGATGTCGGCCCGGCCGAAGGCAATCAGGTCGGCGGCATAGCCGATCGCGTTCGCGCCCGCCGCGCACGCCGTGTTCACCGTCAAGGTTGGTCCCTTGCACTGGAATTCGGCGGCCAGCGACTCGGCGATCGCCTGCGGCGGGCCGTACATCGCCAACTCGGCGGCGCCGTTGCCGGTGCCGTCGCCCAACCACTCCATGGTGCTGAGCAGTCCGGCGTTGCAGGTGCCCAGGACCACCGCCCGCCGCTCCGGAGCGACCCCGGAGACGAGCGTGTGCGCCGCGTCCATCGCCTCCTGGGCGGCGGCGAACGCGAAATCGAAAGCCCGGTCGCGGAATCCGCCGACCGCGGCCGCGACCGGCGAGGGCGGTACGGGGGAGCGCACCTCGCCGCCGATCCGGGTCCGGTACTCGGCCATCGGCAGGTGCTCGACCAGGCGGATCGCGACGTGGCCGGTGCTGACGCCGTCCCACAGCGCTTTCGCGGTGTCACCCTGGGAGGTGACGGCGCCCACGGCGACCACGACCACCGTCTGCATCGGTGTGGTGTCGAATTCTTCTCGTTCCTTCACGACGGACTCCTGTTCGGATTTCAAATGCGCTTGAGGGCCAGCGCCGCGGACTGGCCGGACAGGCCCCGCCCGATCGCGAGGCTGTAGTCGGATTTCAGATCGCGCGCGGTGCCGGGCACCCAGTCCAGGTCACAGTCCGCCGCCGCGTGCTCGAGGTTGAGGGTCGGCGGGACGGCGCCCTCGCGCAGTGCCGCCGCCGCCAGTGCGACATTCATGGCGCCCGCGGCGGACAGCAATTGGCCGACCGCGGGTTGCACGCTGCTTGCCAGGACCGAGTCCGCGCCGGTGCCGAGCGCGGCCCGGAGTCCGCGGGCCTCGGCCGCGTCCGCGCGGGGTACGGCGGCGCCGTCCGCGGCCACGTACCCGACGGCGGCGCCGCCGATGGCGGCTTCGCGCAGCGCGGACCGGGCGGAGGTGGCCAGGCCGGACCCGTCGCCCCAGATTCGGCCGGGCACAACCGGTTCCCAGCCGCCGCCGAAGCCGACGATCTCCGCGTATGGCTCGATGCCGCGACGCAGCGCGGCATCGTAGTTCTCCAGGACGAGAATGCAGGCCCCTTCGCCCAGCACGGTGCCGGAGGCTGCCTGGTCGTAGGGCCGCACCGAGCCGGGGTCGCTTGCCGCCGTGAGTAATTCGAGCCGGTCCAATTTCGAGGCGCACCACCAAGAGACGGCGTCATCGAAAGCGCCCGCGACCGCGACCGCGGTATCACCACGCGCGACAGCCCGATACGCGTTGCCGATCGCGCTGATCCCCGCGTCGCCCGCCCCGGACTGGAAGGCGCTCGGCCCGGCGAACCCGAACTCGTCCGAAAGGAAGAACATTTCGGCCGAGGGCAGCCCCTCGATGAAGAACAGCGGGTACATGTTCGCCGCCGCCTTGCCGAGCCGCTCCATGTCGATCGATCCGTCGTCGGCACGGGCCTCGACCGTCGCGTCCAGCACATGGCGTGGATCGGCGATCTGGTTCTCGCTCGCCAGGTAGACCCCGACCGTGTCGTTGCCGGGTGTCGCCGGGTCGATCCTCGCCTCATCGGCCGCGAGCCGGACCGCAGTGTGTGCCAGCTGATTCGCCCGCGTCATCAGCCGCAGCGATTTCCGGTTGCGCACATAGGGTTTCGCGTCGAAGTCGGCGATCTCGGCGCCGAGCCGCGTGCGCAGCGCGGACGGATCGTAGTGCTGCACGCGGCGTACCGCACTGTGCCCGGCGAGCAGCGCCTTCCACGTCTGGGTGAAGCCGATCCCCAGGGGCGACACCACGCCGATGCCGCTGATCACAACGCGATTCATGGGACTTCCTTAGGTGGGGCCGAATTGTTGACCATGGCCAGTTCCCGGGCGAGCACGACCACGGTGTCGCCGATGGTGATCCGGCCGGACAGCACCGCGTGCGCGCGGTCGTGTTCGCGGATGTCCACCGCCAGCCGGAGCTGGTCGCCCGGGCGCACGTAGTGGCGGAACTGCACCCGGCGCACCCCCGTCAGCTGCCATTGCCCGCCTACCGTCGCGGCGAGCAGGGTGTCGGCCAGATTCGAGATTCCGTGCAGCAGCAGCACTCCCGGCAGCACCGGAAAGCGCTGGAAGTGGGTATCGAACACGGCCAGCGTGTTCGGCACGTTCGCCAGCGCCACCGCCCGGGCACCGACGTGCAACTCGACGATCCGATCCAGGCACAGCCCGCCCGCCCGCGCGAGTTCGTCGGGCGGGACCCGCAGTTCACCGTCCCAGCGCGGCGCGGACAGCATGCTGTCGATGGTCATGGTGCCTCCAGCAGCAGTGAGGCGTTGGTGCCGCCGAAGGCGAAGGAGTTGACCACCGCTACCGAAAGCTCCGCTGCGCGTGCCTGATTCGGGACGTAGTCCAGATCGAGCTTGGGATCGGGTTCGGTGTGGTTGATCGTCGGCGGCACCAGTCCCTCGGCGAATCCGCGCAGTGCGGCAAGGACATTGAGCGCACCCGCACCCGCCGTCAAATGCCCGGTCATCGACTTGGGCGAGGTGACGAGCAACTCGTGCGCATGCGCGCCGAAGACCTGCTTGATCGCCGCGGTCTCGGAGGTGTCGTTGCCCGGCGTGCTGGTGCCGTGGGCGTAAACGCAATCGACGGCGTCCGGACCGATGCCGGCATCGGCGATCGCGTTGGCCATCGCGGTGATGGAACCGCCGCCGTCCGGCGGGGAGTCGGTGATCCGGTAGGCGTTCATCGTCGCCGCGTAGCCGCCGACCCGCCCGAGGATTCGCGTCCCCCGCGCCCGTGCGATCCGCTCGTCCTCGAGCACCATCAGCACCGAGCCCTCGCCGAGCACGAACCCGTCCCGGTTCGCGTCGAACGGTTTGGAGGCCCGGGTCGGATCGTCGTTGTACCTGGTGGTCAGCGCGCCCAGCAAGGAGAAACCGGAGACATCCAGCCACGTCGTCAGCGCGTCCTGTCCACCCGCGATCGCCATGGTGATCTCTCCCGCCTGGATGCGCCGGAAAGCTTCGCCGATCGCGTGCGTGGCCGAGGCGCAGGCGGTGCTGATTCCGCTGATGGGCCCGCGGCAGCCGCCCACTTCGGCGATGGCGGCCAGATCGATCCCTTGATCACAGCGCAGGGTGCTGTCCGGGTCGCGCCGATAGATCTCGGCTCCGTCGCTGCGCTTGCGGGTCAGCCCGATCTCGGCCAGTTCGGCGGCTTCCGGCCGGCCGACATGCCCGCCGACGAAGACGCCCCGTGACTCCGGGGCATGATGCCCGGCCGGGTCGCCCGCGTCAGCGATCGCCTCGGCGGCCGCGACGACGCCGAAAGCCCCTGCACGAGTGAGCAATTCCCAGCGTTGGGTGTGTAGCAGCTCGGGCGCGGGTGCGAAATCGCGCACCATCCCGGCGATCTGCACCGAGAACGAGCCGGGATCGAAGGTGGCGATCCGGCCCACCCCGCTGCGGCCCGCCGCCAGCGCGGACCAGGTGTCGGGCGCGGTGTTGCCGACCGGAGTCACGGCGCCGATGCCGGTGATGACGACCTTGTTGTTCATGAGCGGTCCCCACTTCGCAGGATTTCTTCGCGACCGCGCACCGACTCGGCATCCTCGAGCATGTCGGCGTCGATCAGTGCGCACATCAGGTCCTCGACCTCGAGGACGGTCCGGTCGCCGACCGAGAGCCGGCCCGAGACCACGATGGTGTCTCCGGCCGACTGGATGTCGGCGGCGGCGACGACGTCGTCGCCCGGACCCACCTTCGATCGCGCCAGCACCGCGCCCACCGACAGCAGCACCGCGCGGTGCTTGCGTTCGGTGCTCAGATAGACCAGCCACGCCGCGCTCTGCGCGAGCACTTCGAGCTGTATCGGCAGCGGCATGTAACGGCCGTAATCATCTGCGGCCCAATATGTCTCACTAGAGCTGGTGCGCTTGATCGCCTCGATGCGGGTCCACGGTTCCAGGGCGTCGATGCGATCGACCAGATGGAATCTCATGACCGCACCGCGTCAGCTCGCCGCGCCGACATGCGGAGAGACCAGGTCAGCGAGGTTGCGCACCGTGAAGAGGTTCATCACGTCCTCGGCGGGCAGCTTGCCGCTGAGCTCCGCCGGATCGATCTGCGGCATCACCTTTTCCAGCTGCGCCAGGCCGACTTCGGAGACGACGCCGTCGTCGGTGCCGAACTGCTCGTCCGGGATGCCGCCTTGGATCCGCTCGCTCAGTTCGCTGGTCGTGATCTTGACGCCGAGCCGGCGCTCGATCCGGAAGAGGATGTCGAGCAGGTCGATCGACTCCGCACCGACCTCCCCGAAAAGCGTTGCGTCGGCGCCGACCTCGTCGATGTCGAGCGCGACCGCCTCGGCCACTATCGCACGGACGGCGTCGATGACACTGGTTTCGGACATGGCTGTTCCCTCTATCTGTGGTGGTCCGATCGCACTGACGTTGTGCGCGAGAAACGGGCCCGTCAGCGACGGGCGGTCTTCTTCAGTGGTTTGCCCAGAAGCAAAGTGCCGCCGCCCATTCCGTCGATCGGAATGAGCGCGCCGCTGAGGTGCCTGGTGTGTGCCGCAGCCAGGAAGGACACCACTTCGGCGACCTCCTCGACGGAGGTGGCGCCGGGGACGGGGACCTGCCCGATGATGCCGTCGCTGTTGCCGCCGCTGAGCACGTCGGCGATCATCTCGGTCTCCACGAAACCGGGCAGCACGGCGTTGACCCGGATACCGAACCTGGCGAACTCGAGTGCCGAGGCCTTCGTGAAGGAGTTGATCGCGGCCTTGGACGCGGCGTAGCCGGAGGCTCCCAGCCAGGCTCGCTGGCCCATGACCGAGGAGACGTTGACGATGGCCGCCCCGTCCTGCTGGGTGAGTGCGGCGGAAGCGGCACGCGTGCAGTTGAAGACGCCGCCGAAATTCACTCTCATCACGTCGAGCCAGTCGGCCTCGTCCATCTGCATGATCAGCTGGTTGCGGGTGATACCGCAGTTGTTGACCAGTATGTCGAGCCGGCCGGCCTGGGCCAGGGTTGCCTGTACCACCGCCTCGGCATCGCCTGGGAGTGACACGTCACCCTGTACCGCGATGGCCCGGCCGCCGTTGTTCTCGATCTCCGCGACGATTTTCTCGGCGGCCTGATCGCCGCGAAAATAGTTCACTGCTACGAATGCGCCTTCGGCGGCCAGCCGGCGGCATATCGCTTGTCCGATCCCGCCCGATCCGCCGGTTATCAATGCGGCTCGGCCGGTGTGAATGGATGACATACAGCCCTCCCCTGAGCACTGCTCTCGGAAAGGCAGGACCGTTCGGATAGAACGATCGGATCCACACTTTCCGAAACCGATGATCCAGCTCGAACCAATGCTATGCAACCGACTAAACTGTGACGCTAGTCACATATATGTCGCGGCTAGAAAAGTCGCCGGGGCAGCAATTCCCGAAGAATCGCAGACGGTCTGTTTCGGGGTATTCCCAGGCTGTCGGCATCGCCGGAGTTAATATCCGGGTTCGGCGCTGAAGTTTGCCGGACGTCGATTTTCCGCCCTCCTCGCGGGATTGCGACATCTGATGTTCACGATTTCGTATCACCGGCACCCATCACGAGGCCGGATAAATCAAACTGGGCAGGTGACTTTTTGGGTATCAGAGTGATGCATCCCACTCTCGGGCATAAATTTGTGCCCGCTGCGCGCATAATCGCATCCGTGGGGGCGGCCCCGATGCCGCTGTAAAACGAACCGGTCAGTCGTGGCCCGGATTCTTCGCTTTCGCTGGTATACCCGTATTTCTTGATGGAGATTTCGAAATGCAAACCTCGTACTTGTTTCCCGGTCAAGGTTCCCAGCGGGTCGGGATGGGACGCGATCTGCGCGCTGCCTATCCGGACCTACTCGGTCCGATATTCGATACCGCCGATGAGATTCTCGGTTTCGAACTCTCCCGCCTTTGCTGGGAGGGTCCCGAGGATCGACTGCAGCGCACCGACATCACGCAGCCGGCGGTCTTCCTCGCCAGTTATGCCGCGTACCGAGTGCTTGCTGAAAGATTGCCGCCGCCCGCGGTCGTCGCGGGGCACAGCCTCGGCGAATACACCGCGCTGGTTGCCGCCGGAGTGCTCGAATGGACAGACGCGCTCGCGCTGGTGCGGCGGCGCGGAACATTGATGGCCGAGGTGAACGAGTCGACCCCGGGAGCCATGGCGGCGGCGCTCGGGTTGCCCGCCACCGAAGTCGAACGGATCTGCGCGGCGGTGCGGGCCGAGACCGCCGAGGTGGTCGAGGTCGCGAACTACAACAGCGCTGATCAGACCGTGGTATCCGGCAGTGTGGCAGGCGTCGCCGCGTTCGGCGCGTGGGTGCTGGCGCTGGGCCGGGCGGAAGTGCAGGTCAAGCGCATCAAGGTCGGTGCGCCGTTTCACAGCTCGATGATGGCGGCGGTGGAAGCCGAGTTCGCCACCGATCTGGCCCGGGTGCGGTTCGCTGATCCGGTGCTGCCGATCATCGCGAACGTCACTGCCCAGCCGGTGCGGACGGGGGAGCAGTCGCGTGCTGTGTTGCGTTCCCAGCTCACCGGATCCGTCCGGTGGAGCGACACCCTGACGGCAGTGCTCGGATACGGTGTCGACACTTTCGTCGAAGTCGGGCCGGGCCGCGTCCTGGCCGGTCTCTGTAAACGCGCATATCCCGAAATCGCCTGCTGCTCCGCGGGTGATGCGCGGCGTATCGAAGCTATTGCCGCGGCCGTCGATTCCGAAGTGGATGCCGAATTGCGCGCGTCCTGAGCACTGTTTCTGGTCTTGCGTCCAGTTGAGCGGGCGGGTGATAAGTCGAGCTGAGGGCATGTGGTGATAGCGTGCTGTCGTGCTCTAATTGGGACGATCCGCGACAGTGTCCCAAAACTCCACGGCGAGGGACTCGTAGCGAATTCCGAATTCCAGGACCAGCAATTCGTGGACATCACTTTTAGGGGTTGCGGAAAGTGAGGTGTGCGCGGTGCGATAGCGGTCCAGGCGTTGCTGGTGTGCGGACTTCTCGGCTTCGGCGACTTTCGCGACATCCGCATGAGTGGATAGACTGCCGAAATAGAGCTTCAGCAAGCCGCTGTCCCGCAGTTCGTGTGTGGGTGCGTCCGCGCTGTGCGACAGCCATTCTTCCAGTCGTGCGCGACCGAGATCGGTGATACTATAAATTCGCCGACGGCGGCCTGCCGGTTCCTGATAACCGGAGAGCAGCATCTTGCCGGCCAGGCGCTCGGGTTCGGCGTAGATTTGAGAATGGGGAAAAGACCAGAAGAATCCAATTGAGCGGTCTACATGTTTTTTGATATCGAATGGTGTACAAGGGCCGGTGCGTGCCACCAGGCTCAGTACCAAATATGACGTCGGGCTTAGTTTGAAGTCGGACAAGCGGCTCACTCCTCTCGTGTCGAGGGCTAGCCGCGAATCGAAGCGACGGACCCTTTGTCGGTTGTTTGTGGATTCGCGCGTTTGGTAATTCACATAGTCCACTGTCTGGGACTCAACCTATGGGCCGGACTATACATTTCGGACTGTTGGCGAGTCAACCGGTGTGGGCGTCGCGCGCTATGCACGGCAATGCTTTTCAGATCGAATGTCCCGGCACCGCTGCGGCGCCGGGACATTCGCGGTGTCACTCGGTTGAGACCAAGGGGCTCAACGTTTTTCCCGCGAGTTCGATCACTCCGGGTTGATGGCCGTTGGCAACCATGTTGATGATCAGGCCGTCGACTCCGAGATCGAGCACCTGCTGTTGAATCTGCTCGGCCACCTCGTCGGGACTACCCAGGAACAACCGGCCGGCCATTCCGCCGCGGACTTGGTCGACCTTGTCCGGGTCACCGACCCGGCGGGCGAACATCTCGTCGACCGCGCGGTGCGCGCTTGCGGAGGACTCGTCCATGGCGACGAAGGCGAGATAGCTGACCTCGAGGGTCGAGCGGTCACGCCCGATCTCGTCGCAACGGCGTTGCAATGCCTCCAGCTTGCCGGGCAGTTCGACGGCGTCGCAGCCGATGCTGAGGTGGTCGGCATAGCGCGCCGCCAGGGCGAAGGTCTTCTTCTCACCGGCGCCGCCGAGCATGATGGGGAGGTCGTCGCGGATGCGCGGTTCGTTGATGGCGTTGGCGACGCGATACCACTTGCCCTCGAAGCTCGGCCGGGCTCCGCGCAGCATCGATCGGATGATCTGCAACGCCTCGTCGAGTTTCTCGAAACGCTCGGTGAACGAGCCGAATTCGTAGCCGTAGGACTTGTGTTCGAGTTCGAACCAGCCGGCGCCGATGCCGAGCATGGCCCGGCCCTGACTGACCACGTCCAGCGTGGTCACGATCTTGGCGAGTAACGCGGGGTTGCGGTAGGTATTGCCGGTTACCAAGGTGGACAGCTGAATTCGATCGGTTGTCGTCGCGATGCCGGCCAAGGCGGTGTAGGCCTCGAGCGTCGGTCCGTGCGGGGGGCCGAAGCGCTGGTAGAAGTGGTCGGTCAGGAATACGGTGTCGAAACCGGCGCGCTCGGCCTCCTGGGCCTGCGCGATGACCGTGGGGAAGAGCTTGTCGACCGGTCCGCCGAAATTGAAGTCGGGCATCTGGTATCCGAGGCGAACGATCGCCCGCTCAGCTGTATTCGTCATCTGTTTACTCCGATGCTGATGCGCGGATTTCTCACACGTCTTTGCGGATCAGGGCGCGGCGCCCCCCGAACAGAACACCGAGGGTGAGCAGGACGACCAGGGCCAAGCGTGGCCAGCCGCCCAGTGACCCGATCAGTTCGTCGGCGGCGTCGGCGCTTTGGGACAACTTGCCGACCACGGCGGTCGGGGCCACCAGCGTCATCAGTTTGTGCAATTCGCCGAAGGCAGTGGCGGAGGCCGCTTCCGGCAGCACCACGTGTGCGCTCACCGCGGCCACCGCGCCGGCCGAGCTGCGCAGCATCAGGCCGATGGCCAAGCCGAACAGTGCGACCGCCGGAAAGACCAGGTAGATACCGAGCAGGCCGGGGAAGGCTTGTCCCGCCGCGTATTTAGCGGCATCGATGGTGGCGAGGCCGACCAGGTAGGCCAAGGTGGTGGACAACACCCCCACGATGGCGGAGATCGCCGCCGTGGTGATCACCTTGGCGGCGAACACGGTGTCGCGTTGCGGTGTCGCCGCGAGCACGGGCCGGATGGTGCCGGAAGAGTACTCGGTGGTGATCATCAGCGCGCCCCACGCTCCGATCACCGCTACAGGCAAGGTGAGTGCGGTCAATGATCCGCCGAGCACCGTGTCATCGGCTTCGAGGCTGTCGGAGATTCCGACCAATAGTGCGCTGGCCGGGCCGATGATCACCGCCAGTACCGGCAGGAACCACAGCGATCGTGCGGACCGCGCTTTGACGAGTTCGGATTGCACTTGGAAGCGCAGCGGCGACCAGGAGCGAACGGGAGTGACGGCGGGTGCGGCGGTGCTGGTCATGCGGACTCCTGCATTACTTCATGAGGTTCGAAAGTGTGCTCGCCAGTGACCAATTGGGTATAGACGTCCTCGACCGAGGCTTGCAGCGGGGTCAGTTCGTCGAGCACGATGCCGCGGGCGGCGGCGATCTGGCCGATCTCGCGAGACCGGGTGCCGCGCACGGTGCCGATGTCGCCGCGGATCGAGATACGGTCGCCGAGCGCTTCGGCCAGTTCGGCCAGACCCGTGCTGCGGACCCGAACCGTCGGTTCGGCGACGCGCTCGACGAAGGACGCGGTCGGCTCGTCCGCGATGAGCGTGCCTTTACTCATGACCAGCAGGTGGTCGGCGACCAGTTCGGTCTCGCTCATCATGTGGCTGGACAGCAGGACGGTGCGGCCCTCGTCGGCCATCGCGCGCAGGGTCTGCCGGATCCAGCGGATGCCCTCGGTGTCCAAACCGTTGACCGGTTCGTCGAGAATCAGTACCGACGGGTCGCCGAGCAGTGCCGCGGCGATACCGAGCCGCTGCCGCATGCCGAGGGAGAACCCCTTCACACGCTTGCCTGCCACCTCGGCGAGACCGACCCGATCGAGCACCTGCTCGACGCGCCCGCGGGGAATGCCGTTGCTCGCCGCGAGGAAAGCCAGGTGCTGGGCGGCGGACCGCGATCCCAGCACGTCGCCGGCGTCGAGCAGCGCGCCGACGGTGTGTAGCGGATGGACGAGGTCGCTGTATTTGCGGCCGACCACCGAGACGTTGCCGGAGGTCGGAGTATCCAAGCCCAGGATCAACCGCATCGTGGTCGACTTGCCCGAGCCGTTCGGTCCGAGGAATCCGGTGACGCGGCCGGGTTCGACGGTGAAGGTGAGGTTTTGGATGGCCCGAGTCTTGCCGTAATGCTTGGTCAAGCTACGCGCTTCGATCATGCTTCGAGCCTATGGACGCAGGCAGCGAGGCACATCCCTCCTGCGAGCGAACTTTTGGAGTCACTCTCGAGAGTGACCCCGGTGTCCGAATGTGACAGGTATCCGTCGTTGCGGCCATGGTCGGGACCGTCGATGATTGAGCCATGCCACTGATCCATCGCGTACTGATCGCGGTCTTCCCGGAGGTCGACCTGCTCGACGTCACCGGGCCGGCCGAGGTCTTCGCGTTGGCGAACCGGGAAGGCGCGGTCCGGTACGAGGTCCGCCTCGCTAGTCCCGACGGTGGACCGGTGACCACGTCAGCGGGGGTGCGGTTGCTCACCGATGTGGCGTTCGACGACGTCGACGGCGGTGTCGA
Organism: Nocardia goodfellowii; assembly: GCF_017875645.1. Taxonomy (NCBI): domain Bacteria; kingdom Bacillati; phylum Actinomycetota; class Actinomycetes; order Mycobacteriales; family Nocardiaceae; genus Nocardia; species Nocardia goodfellowii. Next base: position 3,097,000 of record NZ_JAGGMR010000001.1, read on the forward strand.
CACGCTGATCGTGCCGGGTGCGGTGAAGCTGTCCCCGGACGGCCCCGTGGCGTTGGTCGATCCGGAGGTGGTGGCGTGGATCGAGCGGATCGCGCCGCGGGTGAGCCGCATCGCCTCGGTGTGTGTCGGCGCGCATCTGCTGGCTGCCGCGGGTGTGCTGGACGGGAAGGTGGCGACCACGCATTGGTCGACCGCCGATCAACTCGCGGCCGATCATCCGCAGATCGTCGTCGACCCGGACCCGATCTTCGTCCGCTCGGGCCGGGTGTGGACCGGCGCCGGGATCAGTGCCTGCCTGGACCTCGCCTTGGCCCTGGTAACCGAGGATCACGGCGAAGAGTTGGCGCTCGCGGTCGCGCGGCAACTGGTGGTGTACCTGAAACGGCAGGGCGGCCAGAGTCAGTTCAGTGTGCCGCTGAGCCGGCCGCCCGCGTCCCGGCGCGATATCGACGACCTGCGCCTCTACATCGCCGAACACCTCGACCACGACCTGTCGGTCTCGGCGCTGGCGGCCCGGATGTGCTTGAGCGAGCGCCATTTCGCGCGGGTCTTCCGGCAGGAGAGCGGTACCGGCGTCGCCGCCTACGTGGAGCAGGCCCGGGTCGAAGCCGCGCGGCGGCTGCTCGAAACCACCGATGAACCGCTGGCGGCCATCAGCGCCACCGTCGGGCTCGGCTCGGTGGAAACGCTGCACCGTGCCTTCCGCAAACTGCTCGGCGCCAGTCCGGGTGCGTACCGCCGCCGCTTCCGCACCATCGCCTGAATCCCCAACCCCTGTGCCGTAGCCACTCCGGCTGCGGATGCACCGAGTCGTCTCTCGGTACCTTCTCGAAAGGAATTGTCGTGTCTACTGTTTCGCCTTCACCAACGCTGCGCGAGGTCATCGGCCTAGATAACCAGCTACCCCGGCTGGCCGACGCCACCGTCATCATGATCGATTTCCAGAACACCTACCGCACCGGTGTCATGGCGCTGACCGGCCCGGAAGAAGCTCTCGCCGCGGGTGCCCGCCTCCTCGCCGCCGCCAGGGACCTCGGCCGTCCGGTGATCCACATCATCAACGACGGCGGCGCGGGCACGCCCTACGACATCCATGCCGAGATCGGTGCGATCAGCCCCGAAGTCGCGCCGCTGAGTACCGAGCCGGTCGTCGTAAAGCAGTTCCCCAACGCCTTTTTCGGCACCGAACTGGAGCAAACCCTGCAAAACATCGGTGCCGGCACCGATCTCATCCTCTGCGGCTTCATGACCCACATGTGCGTAACCTTCACCGCCCAGGGCGCGTTCAACCTCGGCTACCGGCCCACCGTCGTCGCCGAAGCCACCGCCACCCGCGCCCTGCCCGCCCCTGGCAACTCGGCCCTCTCGGCCGCCGCCCTGCAATCGGCCGCTCTGACCACCATCGCCGATCTGTTCGGGCTCGTCGCTCCCACGGTCGACGACCTGATCGGCTGACCGCCTCACCCGATTTCGAGGACCGCTTTGCCGTGCAAACGGCGTTCTTCCAGCAGGCTCGCGGCAGCGGCGAACTCCGACCAGTCGCCGCGCCAGGAGATGCCGGGGTCCAGCGCACCGGCGGCGACTCGTGTTGCCAGCCAAGACAAGTCGCGGGACAAGCCGGTGCAGGAGAGGAGAAAAAAGGTGACGATCGAGCGGTCGTGGCGACCCTGATCACCGAAGAAAGTGCCGAAGTCGAAGTGCTCGGCTTGACCGGCTGAGTGCCCGACGGCGATCAAAGTGCCTGTCTCGGTAAGGGAGTGGAAGGCTTCGACGAGTTGCGGGCCGCCGACCAGATCGATGACACCGTCGACGCCGGTATCCAGTTCGGCGGGGGTGGCGATGACGCGATCGGCGCCGAGTGCGCGCAGGCCCGCGCTGTGCGCCGAAGGGTTCGCGGTGGTGGCGATCACGTGCGCGCCTGCCTGGTGTGCCAACTGGACGGTGTAGCGGCCGACGCCGCCGGTCGCGCCGGTGATCAGGACCGTTCGCCCCAGGATCGGGCCGAGCCGGTGCAGCGCGCGCAACGCGGTGGCGCCCGCGACCGGGATCGTGCTGATCGCGCCGAGGTCGGCACCCTCGGGTACCACGCCGATCAAATCAGTATCTACAGCACGTAATTCGGCCCAAGCGCCGGCGATGCCCAGCGTCACCACGCGCGCGCCGGCCGCCGGACCGGAACCGTCGGCCGCGGCGCGTTCGACCACACCGGCCGCGTCCCACCCGAGGACCGCGCCTTCGGGTGCGTGTTTCACCGCGAACCGCAATTCCCCGTCGTTCAAAGACGTGGCCGTCACCCGGACCAGCGCCTGATTCGGCGCGGGTTCGGGATCGGGCGCCTCGCCCAGCCGTAGTCCGGCGGGCCGGGAATGGTCGACAAGCAGAGCGCGCATGGGGGACATCGCCTTTCGGAGGTGGCTGCTGGCGAGCCTCAATGTGCCACTCAGTGGCAAACGCCGTCAAGTGGCAAAAGGTGATGGTGGCCGTTAAGCTCTGCCCATGCCTGATGTCGCGACCGAGCTACCGCTGCGTGAACGAAAGAAGTTGCGCACCCGGCAGGCGCTGATCGACACGGCCCTGGCTCTGTTCGACGAACGTGGTTTCGACAGAACGACTTTGGCTGACCTGTGTCAGGGTGTGGAAATCTCCAAGCGCACCTTCTTCCGCACTTTCGCCAGCAAGGAAGCGGTGGCCATGGCTCCCTTGCAGGACATGTGGTCAGCCTTCCTCGACCAGCTCGAGCGCGGCGAGCCCCGCCCCGCCACCCTGCTGGAATTCCTGCAAGAAGCCCTGGTGGCGGCCATCGAAACGACAGCGACCGACGGCTGGGCCCAGCGCGCGACCCGCAGCCATCAACTCGCCCAGGACACCCCCTCGATGGCCGCGCACAATCTGCAGTTCTGTGACCAAACCACCCGCAGCGCCCTACTCGTCCTCCACCGTCAACTCGAACTACCCGACGACCTGCGCCCCCGTCTGGCCCTCGACATCCTGGTCGCGGCCTTCCACCGCGCGCTCGACACCTGGACCACCCGAACAACTTTCGAGACCGCCGACCTCCTCGCCGACCTCAACGCCGCCTTCGCGGCGATCCCTGGCGCGGTCACGCTCAGTGCGAGGATCTCCAGATGAGCATCCGCACGTTGTTCCAGCTGGGCGCTGAAATTGACGGCCCGACGCTCGCCCCCTAGTTGCGCACTGTGCGCGCGGCCTGAACCGAGTGCGCCAGGGCCCGGTGTAGCCACAGTTGGGCGGCGCCGGTGGTGGCGGGGCCGACGAGATCGCCGGTCAGCGTCCAGTAGCGGTGGGTCCACGGGTCGGTTTCGGTGGCGGCGTGCAAGAGCGTGGTGCGGAAGGCGGCGGTGTCGGTCGAGCCCCGTGCGGCGGCGTGGGCGGCGACGAAGTGGTCGAGTATCGGGCCGGGGTGGGGGTCTACGCCGGTGCTGACGAGGTCGGCGACCTGTTCACCGGCTTCCGCGAGACCGACCAGCAGTCCGCGCCGGTCTTTGATATCGGCAGGTTTGGAGCGCCAAATGCTCTGGGACATAGCGGCTTTGGCCGTGGGATAGGTCAGGTGTCGCACGAGTTCGGCGAAGGTGAGCAGTTGTCGAGGGGCGGGGTCGGCCGGGAGCGTGGGGATGTTCATGACAGCGAATGCGTCGAACATCGATGCCGGGAGCGGGCCGAGCAGTCGCCGCCAGAATTCCAGTAGCCGGTCCTCGGCGGCCTTCCGATCCTGCACGGCCGCAAGGAGTTCAAGTCGCCGCAGGGGCTGCCCGGGGTCGTCCTCGATGGCGCGCAGCGCGGAACGGCGCCACGCCAGCGCGGCGAGTTCGTCATCCAGGGCGGCGCGCTCGGCGGCGATCGCGTCGGCCACTCGCACGCCGCCGCTGAGAACGCCTGCGGCCGTGGGCAATCCGAGGCCGACGGCACGGAGCTGCCGCAACAGGGTGAGCTGCTCTACTGCCGCCTGCTCGAACATTCGATGCCCGCCGGTCGTGCGTTCGCACGACAGAACGCCTTCGTCACAGTAGAAGCGGATGGTTCGAACCGGCACTCCGGTCCGCCGCGACAGTTCCCCGATTCCGATCCACCCGCCACCGCGCTCCGCTGTGTCTTCTGTCACGTTGCCTTGAACCTCCACCCGGCTGGAGTTCCTACCGTACTGCTCAACGTACGAGGAAGGCCTAAGCCGATGACCGAGAACCATCCGATGACCGACACCCGAATCTGGGATGCCGTGGCAGATGAACGCCGCAACCTGCACGCTCTGCTCGCCGGCCTCCCCGGCCCTGCCTGGGACCACCCGTCCCTCTGCGCCGACTGGCAAGTCCGCGATGTGGTCGCGCACGTCATCCTGTCGGCCGACGCGGGCCTGGGCTGGATTCTGCGCGAACTGATCCGCGCCCGCGGCAGTCTCGACCGTGCCATCCGCGACACCGCCATCCGCCATGCCCGCCGAACTTCGACCTCCGGCCTACTGGCCGAACTGCATGCCGGTATCCCCAACCGCACCACCGCGCTGGGAACGACCCCCGCGGATCGCCTGATGGACCTGCTCGTCCACGGCCAAGACATCGCCGTCCCCCTCGGCCTGTCCTATGAAATGCCGCACAGCTCAGCGCAAGTGGCACTCGACCGACTCTGGACCACGGGCGCACCGTTCCACGCGCGCAAGAAGTTACGCGGATACCGGCTCGTCGCCACCGACACCGACTGGGCGGCCGGTGCCGGGCAGACGATCGCCGCGCCGATCGCGAGCCTCCTGATGGTGGTTACGGGGCGGGTGGAGGTCGACCGAATCGTCCGGCCCTGAACGCGCTCAACCGACCGGCTCGATGGAGCCGATCGGAAAGGGATCGCTGCGTCCGCGCGCCTCCAACCGGCCGTCGCCCCAGCTCGCGCTGCCGTAGGCGTCCACTTCGATGACGTACGCGCCGACGGCCAGCGTGTCCGGCAATCGCACTGCCGCCCAGGGCTTCCCGTCCACGATATCGAGGTATGTCCGCTGTGGATCACCTACGGCGGCAACGAAGAGGCGCGCGTATTCGAAACGGCTGCGGGCGGTTTCGGCGTCGGCGGGGGTCCACCGGACAATCAGCGATCGGTGTGCGGGATCGGCGGCTTCGATGGTGACGCGCAGGCGGCCCGCGAGTTCGGACTGATCCCGCACGGTTCCTCCTCGGCCAGCCATACGCTGCCTGCGTATTCAGCGTCGCTGACCCCAGGCTGGCACGGACCCCGGTCCGGGGCAAATGCGATCGTGGTCGGATGCGCACCCTCTTTGTCATCGCCCATCCGGAGGCGACGCACCACGTCGATGGTCTCGTCGGCGGCTGGTACGACTCGCGTCTCACCCCGGCCGGTTCGGTGGCCGCGGCCGCGATCGCGGAGTCATTGCGGGCGAGAATCCCCGAATCGGCTGGGGCCGAATTGTTCTCGTCTGACCTGCGCCGAGCACATGAGGCCGCCGCCATCATCGGTGCGCGGCTACAGGTGCAGCCGAAGCTCGATCGGCGATTGCGGGAGAAGTCGTATGGCGAGGCCGAAGGGAAAAGTCAGGACTGGTTGCGACGACGTTTCGTCCCGCCACCCGCGGTGGGGGAGCGGCTGAGCCATGACGAAGGCATCGCCGGTTCGGAGCGGATGATCGACTTCGGACAGCGGGTCTACGCGGCGATGGACGCCGTCCTGCGGCGTGACTGCGAGCACCAGATCATCGTGACCCACGGTGGCGTAATAACTTTCGCGGTCGCGGCGTGGCTCGCGCTACCGCTGGAGGTGCTCGGGTATGCCCGATTCGCGGCCGAGCCGGGCAGCATCACCGAACTGAGCGAGGACGACTATTTCCACAACCGCCGTTTGGTCACGCTCGGTGATGTCGGTCATCTCCGCTGACCGCGCGCGGCAACGTCTGATTCAGCTTGCGTAGCAGCGTGATCAGGGCGCGGCGCTCCTCGCCGGTGAGCCCGGCGAGCAACCGTGTCTCATTGCGCAGGTGCCGGCCGATGGCCTCGTCGATGATCGCCCGGCCCCGGTCGGTGAGCTGGATCAGCCGGCCGCGCGCGTCGCCCTCGGCCGCGCGCCGGTGCACCAGCCCCGCGCGTTCGAGCCGGTCGACCCTTTTGGTGACCGCGCCGGAGGTCACCATCGTCGACCCGCGCAGTTCGCCGGCGCTGAGTTCGAACGGCGCGCCGGAGCGGCGCAGGGTGGCGAGCACATCGAATTCGCCCCGGGACAGGTCGAATTCATCGAAAACCCGGGCCAGCTGTTCCTCCAACATCCAGTGCAGACGGCTGATCCGGCCGATCACCTGCATCGGGCTCGGGTCGAGGTCCGGCCGTTCCCGATGCCACTGGCGTTCGATGCGGTCGATGTCGTCGAGCTCGGTGGAGGTGCGATTCATAGCCATACATTGACATAGTTTCCATGGAAACTAATATGTCTTCCATGGAAACTAATGTCGTGGCGCACCCCCGGTCGGTGACGAGATCGTGGATGAGTGTCGTGGCGATCACCGCGAGCCTGTTCGTCTTCGTCACCACCGAGTTGATGCCGATCGGCCTGCTCACCCCGATCAGCGCGAGTCTGAGTATTTCGGTGGGCGTCGCCGGTCTGATGGTCACCCTGTATGGGCTGTCCGCCGGTCTGGGCGTGCCGTTCATCGTGGCGTGGACCAAGCGCGTCGACCGGCGCGCCCTGTTGTCGGCGCTGCTGGCGATCCTGGCGCTCGGCAATCTGATCACCGCCCTCTCACCGAACTATCCGCTGGTCCTGACGGTCCGGCTGATCATGGGATTCGCCAACGGAGTGTTCTGGGCGATCGGTGTGAGCATGGCCATGCGCGTGGTCCCGGAACGGCAGGCCAGCCGCGCCGCCGCGGTCGCGCTGTCGGGCATCTCGATCGCCACGGTGGTGGGCATACCGCTGGGCACGCTCCTGGAAAGCCTTACCGGCTGGCGCACCACCTTCCTGATCTGGAGTGCGCTGAGCGCCGCGGTGCTGGTCGCGGTCGCCGTCGTCGTGCCCGCACTGCCCTCGGAGAACGCGGTCTCGGTCCGCGAGGTCTTCGGACTTCCGGTGCGGAACACCCAGCTGCGGATAGTGCTGATCGCCGTCACGTGCTATGTGCTCGGCCACTTCGGGGCCTATACCTTCGTCCGTCCGTTCCTCGAGGAGAACTCTTCCGCCACACCGGCATTCATCGCGACCCTGCTGATCATCTACGGCGTCGGCGGCGCGGCCGGCAACTTCCTCGCCGGATACACCGTGACCAAGAATCTGCGGGCCAGCTTCGTCGTCGCCTGCACCGGCCTCGTCGCCGCTTTGCTGTTGCTTCTCACGATCGGGCAGTCGAAGTCCGGCGCGATCCTCGCCCTCGCCCTGTGGGGCGTGTCCTTCGGCGCGGCGAACCTGTGCCAAATCAATCTGACTCTTGCCGCCGCGCCGGACACCTTCGAAGCCGCCATGTCGATCAACACCTTGGCCTACAACATCTCCATCGCCCTCGGTGCGCTGATCGGCGGGCTGTTCGCGGACCGGGTCGGTGTGACCGGTGCTGTCTGGCTCGGCGTCGCACTGATGGCGGTTTCGCTGCTCGTCACCCTCGCCGCACGCCGTAAAGCGGGCGATGTCACAGTCGCGGGGGTTACCTCGTCCTCTTGATGACTGGAATCGAAACGAGAGGGAGCGGTAATGACGAATGCACACGAATCCACGAAAACGGTTGCGCACCCGGCGAAATGGAAGTTCTTTCTACTGACCCTGGCTGGCCTCTATCCGCTGCTGACCGTGCTGGTGACCCTCACCGCACCGCTGGTCGAGCCGCTGCCGGCCCCGCTTCGCCTAGCTTGCATCCTGCCGGTCGCGGTGGCCGCGATGGTGTGGGTAATCATGCCGTTCCTGACCCGGCGCTGCGCCGCTTGGCTCGCCGCCTGAAGTCCTGTTCCGGCCATCTCCAAGACCCGCAACCAGGCCTCCGGGCCCGCGCCGGGGAACGACGTGGAGGTGGGGACGTCGGCTTCGACCTAGCGGAGCGCTTCGTCGGCGAGGGCGAACGCGGCCTCATCCGGCGCGTAACTCGCCAGTGCGGCAACAAGACTGCGAATTCCGTGCCGAACCGGAGCGGGCAGTTGCGCGTGGCGAGCGACATCGAGTTCGTTGGCGATCGTGAGCACGGCGAAGTCACGCAGCTCCGATCCTTGGACCGCTCTGGAGCGACCCGTGAACCGATCGAATATGGGCAACGGCTGCCGACCGAGCCCGGGATAGGTCCGGGTGCGGTCGCCCGCGCCGTAGAGGTACACCAGCGCCTCCGCGTCGGATCCGATGACGTGCCGGAGCAGGCTGCGATCCGCGATCGGGAGCAGCGCGTGCGCGAAGCCGTCGGTGCCGTAGGTGGCGTGGCAGATGGCGGCCAGTCGCGTGCGCGGCGTGGCGTTCCACTCGACTGTCAGCGCGTGCACCCGGTGCAGATGCGTGTGCAGGGTGCCGCCCGGATGGTCGAGGTGCCCGGCTCCCAGTCTCTGTTGTAGTTCGAAGGCGCGACTTACGGCATCGTCGGTGGCGAGCCACAGCCGAGCGTGGTCCACCACCAGGCGCGCGAGTTCCGCCGGAGCATCGCGGGCTACGAGGTGACCTGCCTCGGGCACGCAGGTGACGGTCACGCGATGGTTGGCGGCACGGAAGCGATCCACGTCGGTATCGCCCAGTGGGGTTTGCCGACCCGCGCGTACCAGGAGGATGGGCAGATCCAGTTCGGCGGCGATGGTGAGCAGGGCTTTGCTCGATCCGAGGATGTCCTCCACGAGCTCGGTGAACTGTTCGCGAAGTCCGTGGTCGTCCCGCCATCGGCGCACGCGGTCCGGGTCGGCGTCCGGCACGACGTCGACGAGGACCAGTCCGGCGACCCGGGCCATGACGGACGGTTCCGCGAGGGCGGCCATCGCGGCGAGCCCGCCGAGGGACGCGCCCACCAGCACGATCGGTTCCGGCTCGCGACGCACCATCTCACGCACGTCGTCAGCGATTGCCCGAAGTGTGCCGACGCGGCCGGAGCTCTCCCCGTGACCGCGCAAATCGTAGGCCACCGTCCGCAGCCCGGATGTGTTCATCCGGGCCGCGACCGGCTCCCAGACGCTGCGCCGCTCCCCGCCCGCGTGCAGCATCAGCACCGTGGGTCCGGTGCCGCTCACCGTGGCTCGCAGTGTGACTTCGCCCAGCGTCATATCGACGATCGGCATTGCCCCGCCCCCTCTACCTTGAGCTACCCAGGTAGGCTACGACGGTCAACCTTGGGATGTCAAGGTATGGTTTCGAGTGTGAGCACACCCAGAACGCGGCGGTCGCCGGAGGAGGCGCGCCGGCTGATCATGGACGCCGCGGCGGCGCTCCTCGCCGAAGGCGGCGTCGCAGCCGTGCAGGTGCGCGCGGTGGCCGCCCGCGTCGGCATGACCGACGCCGGTGTGACCCACCACTTCGGCAATCGCGACAAGCTGCTCGCCGAGCTCCTCCGGCACGGTGGCCGCGAACTGCGGGCCGCGCTCCGCACAGCCTGCACCGAATGGCTCGAGCACGGCGCCGATCTACTCGAACTCGTCGAAGCCCTCGAGGCGCTGTACCGGCGCGGCTACGGCGAACTCGCGGTGGCGCTGCACGCCGCGGGCTGGCGCGACCCGGGCAGCGGCATGCTCGACCCGGTCGTCGACGCACTGCATAGGCTCCGCCCGCGCGGCACCTCCCTCGACGACACCCGGCACGCCGTCGCCGCCCTGCACCAGGCGATGGCGACAGAAGCCCTGTACGGCAGCGCCTTCCGGCGTAGCGCCGGCCTCACCGGCCCCGCCGCGAACGATTCGACCGCACACGTGCGCTGGTGGGCCCGCCAACTTCAGCTCGCGCTGGGACCGCTGGATCGATCGTCCTGAACGACCCGTCGCGGGGGCACGCTGACCGGGGATTCGGGAATAGCGAATGACCCCGAGGGCACCGCGGTGCGCGTCGGCTACATCAGGGTCTCGACCCTGGACCAGAACACCATTCGCCAGCTCGACGGGATCGATGTCGAACGCACCTTCACCGACAAGGCCTCGGGCAAGGACGCCACCCGACCTCGAGGAGATGCTCGGCTTCGTCCGCGTCGGCGACACCGTGGTGGTGCACTCCATGGATCACCTCGCCCGCAACCTCGACGACCTCCGCGGCCTCGTGCGTGCGCACCTTGACCGCCAAGGGCGTGCGCGTTGAGTTCGTCGAGGAGAGCCTGACTTTCACCGGCGAGGACACCCCGATGGCCACCCTACTGCTGAGCATGATGGGCGCCTTCGCCGAATTCGAACGGTCCTTGATCCTGGAACGCCAACGCGAAGGCATCGCAGCGGCCAAGGCCCGCGGCGCCTACAAAGGCCGCAAACCCGCGCTGGCCGCCGAGCAGATCACCCAGCTGCGCGGCCGAGCCGCCTCCGGGGAGGCGAAATCCAAGCTGGCCAACGACTTCGGTATCAGCCGCGAAACCGTCTACGCCTACCTGCGCGCCGCATCGTAGCCCGGCTCGCACAAATTTGAACTCGATGCGAGACCGACGTTTGAACCTACGGACCGTCTTCGATTCCTCGGCACTTCAGCCGGGAAAGTCAAGAGGGCTGGATTACCGCACGGAACCCTCTGGCTTCGGGGCGCGTCGTAGACTTCTGACGGGAGCACACATGACGGACACCAACGAAACTCACGCGACTCTGACAGGCGCAGCTCCGGCCCTGATCCGAGCCTTGCGCCACGCCGCCGAGTCAGCCGAGCGCAACGGCCGCGCGTGGTTCGGGGTCGAAGACGTCCTTGCGGTTCTACTCGACGAGAACAAGTCCGCGCTGCGGCACTACGCAGCCCAGCAAGGCTTGGTCGATCAGGTCGATGCGGTCAGCGAGCTGGCACAGTCGATCGTGCCCGGTCCCGCCAGCGGGGCAAGCACACCAGCGGCGCCGGTCAGTGTCGAATTCACGATCACGGGCCCCGACGCCGCTGAGCTAGAGGCGAGTATCCGCGCCTGAGCGTCCTTGTCTCGACCCATCGACTCGACCCTCTCGCGACCCATCTCGGAGCCGATTCAGGAATAGATATAGGTGATACACGTGTTGTGGGTCGTGGGTAAATCGTAGAAAAATCGTAGAAAGCAGGGGTGGACCCCGAAGATGACCAGGTCAGTGGTGGTATAGGCTTTGTCGGTCATGACGTCGGCTCTATCGGGCGGTGCTGCGCCCACCACGGTCTACCTCGATCATGCGGCCACCACTCCGATGCTGCCTGCCGCTATCGAGGCGATGACCGCTGCCCTGGCACTACCCGGGAACGCGTCCTCCCTGCACGGATCGGGCCGGGCGGCCCGCCGCATGCTGGAAGAGGCGCGGGAATCCATCGCCGCCGATCTGGGCGCCCGGCCGTCGGAGGTCATCTTCACCTCCGGGGGGACCGAGAGCGACAATCTGGCGATCAAGGGCATCTATTGGGCGCGGCGAGACGCTGAACCGCGGCGCACGAGGATCATCAGCTCCGCCATCGAGCATCACGCGGTAATCGACGCGATCGAGTGGCTGGAACAGCACGAGGGCGCGCGGGTGACGTGGCTGCCGGTGGACGCCGACGGGGTCGTGGCCCCGCGGGTGCTGCGGGCCGCGCTCGCCGAGCAGGCCGACGAGGTCGCGCTGGTGACCGTCATGTGGGCCAACAACGAGGTCGGCGCCATCCAGCCGATCCGCGAATTGGCTTCCGTGGCACAAGAATTCAGTGTTCCGATGCACAGCGACGCGGTCCAGGCGGCGGCCCAGCTACCCATCGATTTCGCGGCGAGCGGGTTGTCGGCGGCGAGTTTCGCCGGTCACAAGATCGGCGGTCCGCACGGGGTCGGCGTGCTGCTGCTGGGCCGGCAGGTGCCCTGCGTGCCGCTGCTGCACGGTGGCGGGCACGAGCGGGATCTGCGTTCGGGTACCTCCGATACCGCGGCGGCGGTGGGTTTCGCCACCGCGCTGCATCAGGCTGTGACCGAATTGCCCACGCGCGCCGCTGAATTGGCCGCGTTGCGGGACGAATTGATCGAACGGGTGCGGGCGGCGGTGCCGGAGGCGGTCCTCAACGGACCACGCGACGCGCTTCGGCTGCCCGGCAACGCGCACTTCCGGTTCCCTGGCTGCGAGGGCGATTCGCTGCTGATGCTGCTGGATGCCGCCGGAATCGAGTGCTCGACCGGCTCGGCGTGCAACGCGGGCGTCGCCGAGCCCAGTCATGTCTTGATCGCCATGGGCGTGGAGCCGTGGGAGGCGCGTGGATCGCTGCGCTTCTCGCTCGGGCACACCTCGACCCGTGCCGATGTGAATGCCCTGGTGCAGGTCCTGCCCCAGGTAGTGGAGCGAGCCAGAGCGGCTGGTCTTGCCGGTGCGAAAGGTGGTGTGTGATGCGGGTACTCGCGGCGATGAGCGGTGGTGTGGATTCGGCCGTGGCGGCGGCACGCGCCGTCGATGCCGGGCACGAGGTGGTCGGGGTGCATTTGGCGTTGTCGGCGAACCCCGGGACGCTGCGTACCGGCTCCCGCGGCTGCTGCTCGAAGGAGGATGCCGGCGATGCCCGCCGCGCCGCCGACGTGCTCGGAATCCCTTTCTACGTCTGGGATTTCGCGGACCGCTTCAAGGAAGACGTGATCGACGACTTCGTCGCGGCGTACGCGGCGGGGGAGACCCCGAACCCGTGCCTGCGCTGCAACGAGAAGATCAAGTTCTCGGCGCTGGCCGATCGCGCGCTGGCGCTCGGATTCGACGCGGTGGTCACCGGCCACTACGCGCGGCTCGAAGACGGCGTGCTGCGCCGTGCGGTCGACGCGGACAAGGACCAGTCGTATGTGCTCGCGGTGCTCACCGCGGCGCAGCTGTCGCGGGCCATGTTCCCGGTGGGTGACACCCCGAAGCCGCGGATCCGCGAGGAAGCCGCCGAGCGCGGGCTCGCGGTCGCGAACAAGCCCGACTCCCATGACATCTGCTTCATCCCCTCCGGGGACACCCGCGCGTTCCTGGGCGCCAAGATCGGCATCCGGCCCGGCGCGGTCATCGACGCCGACGGTACGAAGCTCGCCGAACACGAAGGTGTGCACGGCTTCACCATCGGTCAGCGCAAGGGGCTGGGGCTGCCGGGGCCCGGCGCCGACGGCAAGCCCCGGTATGTCACCGGTATCGATCCCGAATCCGGCACTGTCCGTGTAGGTTCCGCCGAGGACCTGCAGGTGTGGACCGTGCTGGCCGACCGCGCGATCTGGACCTCCGGCGTGACGCCGCAGGGCCCGATCGAGTGTGTCGCGCAGGTGCGTGCGCACGGGGGCACCGCACCGGCGGTCGCCGAGGCGGTCGGTGACGGTCTGGTCGTGCGCCTGCGGGAACCGCTCACCGGCGTCGCCAAGGGTCAGGCGGTGGTGCTGTACCGCCCCGACACCGCGGGCGACGAGGTGATCGGCAGCGGCACCATCAGCGGCACCGAACGCGACCACAGCGCCGTCGGCAGCGAAACCGGCGCCGCCGCACAGTGATTCCGGCGAATCGGCGCACCCGGGCTGGTTCGGTACGACAGGTGAGTGGCACACGGTTGCGGCAGACGCCGGGTGGTCCCGCCGCGGTGCGCCACTCGGCGCTCCGTTCAGCGAATACCGACTTGGGCAGGGCGTAGTGAGCGAAACTGGAACCGATGTAACCGCAACGGGCACATCGAGATTGTTGCCCGGCGGTATCGCGACCGCGGTGGGGTCCTGGCCGGGCACCGACCCCCGTGAGGCGGCGGCGATCATCGCCGGTGAGCTGCCCGACCTGGCGCATCTGGTCGAATTGCCGGAGCGCGGGGTGGGCGCGGACATGCTCGGCCGGGTGTCCGCGCTGCTGGTGGACATGCGATTCGACACCAGCGCCCGAGGCTATCGGCTCGCCCCGCGCCCGGGTTCGGTATCGCGCCGCGCTCGTGACCTGCTGCGCGCGGACCTCGATGCGCTCGAAGAGGTCTGGGAGACAACGGGTTCGGCGGGAACCGGCCGCGTGGTCAAAGTGCAGGTCGCCGGTCCGTTGACGCTGGCCGCCCAGGTGGAGCTGCCAGGCGGGCATCGCATCCTCACCGATTCCGGTGCGGTGCGCGACCTTTCGGAATCCCTCGCCGAGGGCCTGCGTACGCACGTGGCCGAGGTGCGTAAGCGGCTCGGTGCGGACGTTGTCGTGCAGCTCGACGAACCGTCGCTGACCGACGTACTGAACGGTTCGCTGCGGGGTGTGAGCGTTCTGAACACGGTGCGCGCGGTCCCCGAGCCCGAGGCGCTCGCCGTCCTCGACGCCGTGATCGCCGCGCAATCCGCGCCTGTCCTGGTACACAGCTGTGCCAGCCCGCCGGCGATCGGCTTCCTGCGGGGCAGCGCGGCCGCCGCCATCGGCTTCGACATCACCGCCATCGCGACCCGCGATCTGGACCGGATCGGTGAAACCCTCGACGCCGGAAAGCAATTGGTGCTCGGGCTGGTGCCCACCACGGCTCCGGCGATACCGCCGACCTGGCGCGATATCGCCGAACCCGCGGTCCGGCTGATCGACCGCCTCGGGTTCGCGCGCGGCACCCTGTCCACCCAGATCCTCGTTTCCCCGGCTTGCGGCCTCGGCGCGGCGTCCGCGAGCTGGGCGCGCCGTGCGCTGCACCTGGCCAACGACGTCGCGCGCGCGTTCGCGGACGACCCGGATTCGCTGAGCTTCGACGACCGAGACCAACGGCAGCGCGAACGCGCCGAGGCGCTCGAAGAGCACGCGGACGACTACCGGAATTCCGGCCGCCGCGACGACGCCTGAGCGGCGCCGCTCGGCCGGTCCAGTCGCTGACAAGGCCGTCTGACGTGCCCGAATGTGTCGGTGGGGTGGGCTAGGGTTCCTGGTGTGAGTGACAGTGTCGAATCCCTCCAGAACCCCGCCGGTGACAGTGCGCCCGCGCAGGCGTCGGCGGCGCTGCGCGTGCAATGGCAGCAGTTGGCCGATGAGGTGCGCGAGCATCAGTTCCGGTACTACGTGCGAGACGCGCCGATCATCTCCGACGGCGAATTCGACACGCTGCTACGCGAGCTCCAAGCGCTGGAGGAGCGGCATCCGGATCTCCGGACGCCGGATTCGCCGACCCAGATGGTCGGCGGCGGCTTCGCGACCGATTTCACCGCGGTCGACCATCTGGAGCGAATGCTGTCGCTGGACAATGTCTTCGACTTCGACGAGTTGCGCGCCTGGGCCGCCCGCGTCGAGGCCGAGACCGGATCCGACCTGCACTATCTGTGCGAGGTGAAGATCGATGGTGTCGCGCTGAACCTGGTCTACGAGAACGGCAAGCTGGTGCGCGGCGCCACCCGCGGCGACGGGCGCACCGGCGAGGATGTGACGCTGAACGCGCGCACCATCGAGGACATCCCCGGCGAGCTGACACCCAGCGCGGAATTCCCCGTCCCGGCGCTGCTCGAAGTACGCGGCGAGGCCTACATGCGGCTGGCGGATTTCGAGACGCTGAACGCGTCCATCGTCGCCGACGGCAAACCGCCGTACGCCAATCCGCGCAATACGGCGGCCGGTTCGCTGCGGCAGAAAGATCCGTCGGTGACGGCGCGCCGTCGGTTGCGGATGATCTGCCACGGCTTCGGCCGCATCGAAGGGTACGCGCCGACCTCGCAGCACGAGGCCTACCGGGCGCTCGCCGCGTGGGGGCTGCCGGTGTCCGAGCACACCCGGCTGGTGCAGGGCATCGACGCGGTGATCGAACGAGTCGCTTACTGGGGCGAGCATCGTCACGATATCGAGCACGAGATCGACGGCCAGGTCATCAAGGTCGACGAGATGGCCCTGCAGCGCCGCCTCGGGTCGACATCGCGGGCGCCGCGCTGGGCCATCGCCTACAAGTATCCGCCGGAGGAAGCGACCACCAAGCTCCGCGACATCCAGGTGAATGTCGGTCGTACCGGTCGGGTTACGCCGTTCGCGGTGATGGAGCCGGTCTCGATCGCGGGCTCCACGGTCGCGATGGCCACCTTGCACAACGCGTCCGAGGTGCAGCGCAAGGGCGTGCTGATCGGTGACACGGTCACCATTCGCAAGGCCGGTGATGTGATCCCCGAGGTGCTCGGCCCGGTGGTCGACGCACGCACAGGGGCCGAACGCGAATTCGTCATGCCGACGCACTGCCCCGAATGCGGCACCGAACTCGCACCCGCCAAAGAGGGCGATGCCGATATCCGCTGCCCCAACCAGCAGTATTGCCCGGCGCAGTTGCGGGAGCGGGTCTTCCACGTCGCGGGCCGCGGCGCGTTCGACATCGAAGCACTCGGCTACGAAGCGGCGGTCGACCTGCTCAAATCCGGCGCGATCTCCGACGAGGGCGATTTGTTCGACCTCGACGAACCCGCGCTGCTGAACACCACGCTGTTCGTCAACAAGAGCGGCACGCTGTCCGCCAACGGCAAACGGCTGCTGGAAAATTTGGAATCCGCGAAGGATCGCCCGCTGTGGCGGGTGCTGGTCGGCTTGTCCATCCGCCACGTCGGCCCCACCGCGGCCCGCGCCCTCGCCGCCGAATTCGGCAGCATGGACAGCATCATGGCGGCGTCGGCGGACGAGCTCGGAGCCGCCGACGGTGTCGGCCCGACCATCGCGAACGCGGCCGCCGAATGGTTCACCGTCGACTGGCATCGCGCGATCGTCGAGAAATGGCGCGCCGCCGGCGTCCGCATGGCGGACGAACGCGACGAATCGATCGAGCGCAACCTCGAGGGCTTGTCCATCGTGGTAACCGGCTCGCTGCAGAACTTCACCCGGGACGGAGCCAAGGAGGCGATCCTCGTCCGCGGCGGCAAGGCGGCCAGTTCGGTGTCCAAGAAGACGGCGTTCGTGGTCATCGGCGATTCACCCGGCACCAAGGCCGCCAAAGCCGAGGAACTGGGCGTGCCCATCCTGGACGAGGACGGTTTCCGCCGCCTCCTGGCCGAAGGTCCGGAGGCCGTCACTCCGCCATCGGTGGACGAGTAGCTCTCCCGGGGGCGATGTGACTTACCCACGGGACCGGAGGCTCTTCGGTGGGGCACAGGTGCAGAATTGGCCTGGCCGCAAGGCGACATAGCTTTAGTCGAACCGCGGCTGAACAGGCGTCGGATGCGGACTCGAATTATGGGCTGGTGAGGCGGACTCAGGTCTTCCTGGCTCCGTGCCGGGGGAGGAGGCGTCGCTGCTCTTGGCTAACCAGTCGTAGCGCGAAATGGCCTCCAATCCAAGTCGGACGGTGGCCTGATCGGCGGGACGCCTGTGCTGGCGGACCTCGGCGGCCTGACGTGATGCGGCGCAAAGCCGGTCGCCGATGTCGTCGTCCCCTTGTGCGGGACCTCCGCCGGGCTCAGCTTTGTTCGGATCGTCCCCGGCCCGGTTGTGTGAGTGCGGTGTTCGGTGTTCGGCTGCTACGCCTCGGTGCGTATGTGGGCTGTCGCCGCCAGCCGGATTCGAGGGGCGCGGTGGGGCGGGAGTCTGGGAGGCATGTGGAAGTTGAATCGCCGGTGGCGGCAGGCCACGTTGATCGTTCATCTGGTGGCGGCGGGGGCGTGGATCGGGATCGACGTTATTGTCGCCGTGCTGGTAACCGTAGGACGGTTCGGTTCCGGACGCGAGCTGAGAAGCCTTGCGTATCAAGCGCTTTCGGCGTTCGTGGTGTGGCCGATGCTGGTTTCCGCGCTGGTGTGCCTGGCCTCGGGTCTGCTGCTCGGGTTGGGGACCAAATGGGGTTTGGTTCGCTACTGGTGGGTGCTGGTCAAGCTGGTGCTCAATGTGGCGTTGTGCGCGCTGATCCTGGTGGCGCTCCGCCCTGGCATGGCTGAGGTCGGGCGGTACGGCCGGGAACTGCTGACGGGCGCGCCTGATCCGGCGCAGGTGTCGGAGTTGTTCTTCCCGCCCGCGGTGTCACTGACCGCGCTTACCATCGCGACCGTCCTGGGTGTCGTCAAACCTTGGGGCCGGGTGCGCGGCCGAACCGAGCAGGCCGTCGCGAAGGGCGATGCGGGTAGGCAACGTCCGGTGACTCTCCCTTGACCTGAACCATTGTTCAGGTCACACGATGGTTGGTGACTACCAGGAGGTATCCATGAGTCACCAACGCAACGCTCTGATCACCGGTGCGTCAGCTGGATTCGGGCTGGCGCTCAGCCGGGAACTCGTCCGCCGGAATTGGCGGGTGATCGGCACGGGCCGACGGGAGCACCGACTCGACACCGTTCGAGCGGAACTCGGTACCGCGTTCATCGCCGTAGCCGGAGATGTCACCGACGCCGCGGACCGGGCGCGTTTGGCCGAATCCGCCACTGCCCTCGGCCAACTCGACCTGGTCGTGAACAACGCCAGTGCGCTCGGCCCGAGTCCCATGCCGGTCCTCGCGGAATATCCGCTCGATGCCCTGGAGCAGGTCTACCGCACCAATATGTCAGCACCGCTGGCGATTTTGCAGCTCGTCCTACCGCTGCTGCGACCCGGCGGCGTCGCGGTGAACATCAGCTCCGACGCCGGTGTCGAACCGTATCCGGGCTGGGGCGGCTACGGCTCGTCCAAAGCGGCGCTGGACCACCTCACCGCGATTCTGGCCACCGAGCATCCCGATTTGTCGATCTACTCCTTCGACCCCGGCGACATGCGCACCGAGATGCATCAGGCCGCCTTCCCGGGCGACGACATCTCCGATCGTCCCGCCCCGGAAACAGTGGTGCCCGCACTGCTTCGCCTGATCGCCCAGCGCCCCAAGAGTGCGCGCTACACCGCCGCCGACTTCGCTGCCGAACCGGAGCACACGGGCGGAGGCGTGCGATGACGCTGTCGATGGCGGAGCGGGCCTTCGTGCTGCCGCCGGAGCGCAACGCGACGCAACCACCGGAGGCACGCGGTCTGGCTCGCGACGAGGTGCGCTTACTGGTGGCGCGGAACGGGCTGACCCACGCCCGGTTCCACGAACTGCCGCGGTATCTGCGGGCGGGGGACCTTGTGATAGTGAACAATTCGGCCACCCTGCCCGCCGCGGTGGACGGATTTCTCGGCGACCGTGCCGTCGCGCTGCACTTTTCGACCTGGCTGGATGACGGCCGCTGGGTCGTGGAACTCCGCGCGCCGGAACGGATCCCGTTCCCGCACCGCGAACTCGCGGCGGGCGCGCGCGTCCGGCTCCCCGGTGGCGCACAGGCCACCCTGCGCGCACCCTGGCTCGCACCGGCACGGCGCTTGTGGATCGCTGAACTCACGGTGGATCCGCACCAGCTCATGCGAGCCCACGGATATCCGATCACCTATTCCTATGTGCCGCAACGCTGGTCCGCGTCCTACTACACGACCGCATTCGGCCGCATCCCGGGCAGTGCGGAAATGCCCAGCGCAGCACGGCCGTTCACCGACCGGCTGGTGGTGGATCTGCTCACCTCGGGAATCGGCGTGGCACCGATCACCTTGCACACGGGGGTGTCCTCGCCGGAAACCGGCGAACCACCGAGCCCGGAACGTTTTGCGGTACCCGCCGCCACGGCCCGCCTGGTCAACGACACGAAAGCGGCAGGGGGACAGGTCATCGCGGTCGGTACTACGGTGACCCGCGCTCTGGAATCGGCCGCAGACCCAGCCGGGCGAGTTCGTCCGGCGGCGGGTTGGACCGAACTGGTCCTCGGCCCGGACAATCCGGCGCGGATCGTCGACGGACTGATCACCGGCTGGCACGCCCCGGGTGCGTCACACCTCGACCTGCTCGTCGCGGTAGCGGGCGAACGGGTGGTTCGCGACGCCTACGCCGCGGCCCTGGACACCGGCTACCTCTGGCACGAGTTCGGGGACAGCGCGCTGCTGCTGCGCTGAAGGGTCCTACACCGGGGTGAGTACCACCGACGCCGAGGTCTGCGCGGGCAGCGGGATCTGGGTGCAATGCCCGGGACCGAGTTCCCGGTCGATCGGCTTGGCCTTGCGCCCGGCGTATTCGACGTGCACGTTGACCCGCACCGGTCCCACCGAGCACACCTTGGAGACCCACCGCGGCGACGAGAAACTCGCCGAACCCGCCTGGCAGTGATTGTCTCCGCCTTCGAAGAAGATCCGCGCCGTACCGTCGGGACACGGTGCTCCCGCCACCGCCTCCGGGACGAAAACCACCGATCCGAGACCCATCGCGGCGATAACCGCACTCCGAAGTGCTATCCGCCGTACTGAAATTTCCATCGCTACCTACTCGCTCGAAACTTTCGCACCGCATCGCACACGGCAACTACTGCGCCCAGCATGCTAGTGCGCCGTGCCCACCTTGTCCGCACTTCCGTTATGCGTTACGGCTATCGCCGCCGCGCGGGCGCGGCCCCTTCCGAGGGCGTCGGTGTCGCGGACGCGCCGCGGGCAGGCAAGGATGACACCGTGTTGCGGAGTTTTCAGGTGGAGAATCATCGGTCGCTGGCCGAGCGGCAGGAACTGCGGTTGTACCGGGGGAGTGGGCCGGTGGCTGTGCCGGTGACCGCGGTGCACGGTGTGCCGGCGGCGGGAAAGTCCAGCCTGATCGATGCGCTGGGGCAGATGCGCGACGCGGTGCTGAACTCGGTGACCGGGTGGGATCCGTATGCCGGACCGGTGCGGTCGCCGCACCTCGGATTCCCGGACCGGCCAACGGAATTCGTGGCCGCGTTCGTCGCCGAGGGTGTGCCCTATACCTACGGTTTCCGGTTGGACAACGCCGACGTGACGGCGGAGTGGCTGCACACGCATCCGCGCAACCGGAAGCGAATCGTGTTCGAGCGCAACGGGGACCAGATCAAGGTCGGGCCGATGTTCGAGGCGGCGCGCTACGGGATCGCCGCGCTGGTGCCGCTGGTGCGCCCGAACGCGTTGCTGCTCAGCCTGGCCGGGCAGATGTACGCCGAGGCTCTGGTGCCCGCCTATCGGTGGTTCTCCTCGCTGCTGGAGGTGCAACTGGGTGCGCCGGAGCCGTCGGAGGTGGCGCATCGTCTGGGCGGGCACGTCTCGCGATCCGCGGAGAACGCGGCCCGGCTGCTCCTGCTGTTGCGGACCGCCGACCTGGGTATCACGGATCTGCTTGTCGCCGACCATGATCCGATGTACGCGGACTATCTGCGCGAGCTCGACGCCGATATCGCCGCTACCGCCGAACAGGTCGACCTGTGCGCCACCTCGCCGGGGCACGCGGAAAAATTGTTGCGCGCCAACGGATTCACCCCGCTGCTGCTGGAACGCGAACTCACCAACCTTCGTGCCGCCCGCGACGCACTGTATTCCCGGATGGTCGCCCGCCGCGGCGCCGGACTGAATCTGGTGCACGAGGGCATCGGCACACCGTTCGATATCACCGATGAATCCGCCGCCACGCTGTCGCTGCTCCGGCTGCTCCCGGCCATGCTGGACGCCCTCGACGCCGGCCGCGTCCTCGCCGTCGACGACCTCGGCGCGCACCTGCCCGCCGAGCAGGCCGACCGCCTGATCCAGCTGTTCCAGAACCCGGAAACCAATTCCCGCGGCGCGCAATTGATCTACACCACCAACAACCGTGCTCTCATCGATCGCGGCAACGGCCGTTCGCAGCGCACCCGGACCGCGGTCTGGCAGGTGCGCCGCACCGATCAGGGCGCGAGCGAGCTCGCCGTGCTGTAGCGGCGCTCACTAGGATGAACGGCATGCTGCAGTTCGTCTTCCTCGTGGTCATGGTGGTCGCGCTGGCCGCCCTCGTGGTGCCGTTGCTGCGCGGTCGCGGGGCGGCGCGGATCGCGCAGCCGGAAAACGGCTCGGTGTATGTCACCGGTATCAGTCCGCGCCCGCTGGAGGGGACCGAGGAGTTCGTCACCATCACCGGCAACCTGAGCGGGCCGTCGGTCTCGGAGACGGTCGTCTACGGCCGCTGGGTGTGGGATGTGAACCAGTGGCCGACGGTGGGCGAATTCATCCCGGTTGTCTACCCGGCCGGAAAACCGGACCGCTGGCAGCCCGTGCACCCCGGCGCCCGGTCCCTGTGGGGGTAGGCGCGCGTCGAGCGCCACTGGCACCGGTGGCAATATGCCCGGTATGGGTGCATACGACTCCGCGGTCGTCATCCGGACGGCGAGCCCGGACGAATACGACGCGATCGGCGAACTGACCGTCGACGTCTACGTGGGCGAAGGGTACGTCCAAGCGGACAGCCTGTACGTCGAGGAACTGGCCGACACCGCCAGACGGGCGGCCGCGGCGCAGATCTTGGTGGCCATGCACGGCGATCGAGTCGTCGGCTCGGTCACCGTGGCCCGGCCCGGCACCCCGTACGCCGAGATCGCCCGCCCGGGTGAATTGGAGTTCCGGATGCTGGCGGTGTCCAAACGGGCGCGCGGTCACGGTGCCGGTACGGCGTTGCTCCGGGCCGTGCTCGATATCGCGGCGGCGGAATCGTTCGAGGCGGTGGCGCTCACCACCATGCCCGCGATGGCCGACGCCCGCCGGCTCTATGACCGGTTCGGTTTCGTCTCGGTCCCCGAACGTGACTGGCGTACGCCCTCGGGCGAAGAACTGCGCGTGCTGCGGCTCCAACTCCGCTGAGCCGCACCTGGATTCAGCCCAGGACGGTGGCGACGATCCCGGCGAGGTACCCGAGGCGCGCGACCTCGGACGGCCGGAAATCCGGGCCGCCCGGACGGCCGAGCATCAGCACCTTCCCGGTATTGCCGAGCGGCGCGGCGGCCAATTTGGTGTCCATGTCGCGCCAGATCTGCGGCACCCACTCGGCCTCGGCATCGAGCACCGAGGGCTTCTCCAGCGGCATCCACGGGGCCGACGCCGCTTGCGTCTGCGGGGCACTCTGGCTGCCGACCACACGGTAGGCGCCTTGCGGGCCCATATCGAGAATCGTCGACCAGCCCACGCGCAGCACTCGCGGCGCACCGTCGACCAGGACCTGCATCCGGTCGTCGCGCGCGCTGGCGACCTGATCGATCAGTTCGAGTTCCCGATGGGTGTCGAGCACGCCCGAATACGGGCGGATCGAATCCACGAGCACGTCACCGATGGATTCGGCGGCGGTGATCAGAGTGTCGGGCAGGGCGCCGGGCGGCACCTCCACCACGAGATCGTCGATCGCGAAGCCCGCCCCGCGCTCGACCACGTCGAGGGAGAGGATGTCGGCGCCCACCGAACCCAGTGCGAGAGCCAGGGCGCCGAGGCTTCCCGGGCGATCCGGAAGTTGCACGCGGAGCAGATAAGACACGCGCGTTCCTTTCCCTCTGGGCCGGCCGAGCCTGGTGATCGGTTACCCGGGTCTCGCAATACTTACACCCCGGGACGACAGTTATCGAGTCGAACAGCCTCCAGTGACCAACGCCACCCGGCGTTTTGGCGGCGCGGCGGCGTGTCACGTTAGGCGGGCGGGTGTGTCGGATCGGGCGGCGCAGCCCGCCGAGGCGGGCGAGACCACGGCCCGGGCTGCGGTGGGCGCGGCGCGTCGGCGGGTCGGTAGGCTACCGTCTGGCCGATTCATCATGCTCAACATGCCGAAAGGGGTCCTGCGGTGCCCGCCATCTCCCGCGACGAGGTAGCTCACCTCGCCCGGCTGTCCCGGCTCGCGCTGTCCGAGGCCGAACTGGATCAGTTCGCCGGTCAGCTGGATTCGATCCTGAGTCACGTACGGACCATCAACGAGGTCGCCGCCGCCGACGTCCCGCCCACCTCGTCGCCGAATCCGGCCACGAACGTGACCCGGCCCGATGAGGTCCGGCCGAGCCTGACCCCCGAGGAAGCGCTGTCGGGCGCGCCCGCGGTGGAAGAGCAGCGGTTCATGGTTCCGCAGATCCTGGGGGAGGGCGAATGAGTACAGCATCGCGGGCGACGGGCGGGGCCGACCTGACCACGCGCACCGCCGCGGAGCTCGCCGAGCAGATCCATGCCGGCGAGGTCACCTCCGTCGAGGTCACGCAGGCGCATCTGGATCGCATCGCCGAATCCGACGGTGAGATCCACGCCTTCCTGCACGTTGCCGGGGACAAGGCACTCGAAGCCGCCGAGCGGGTCGACGCCGACCTGGCCGCCGGTAAGGCGCCCGCCTCCGCGTTGGCCGGTGTCCCGCTGGCGCTCAAGGACGTGTTCACCACCACGGACATGCCCACCACCTGTGCCTCGAAGATCCTCGAAGGCTGGGTCTCGCCGTACGACGCGACGGTGACCACCCGCTTGCGCGCGGCCGGTATCCCGATCCTCGGCAAGACCAATATGGACGAGTTCGCCATGGGCTCCTCCACCGAGAACTCGGCCTACGGCCCGACCCGTAATCCGTGGGACACCACCCGCATACCCGGTGGTTCCGGCGGTGGTTCGGCGGCGGCGCTGGCCGCGTACCAGGCCCCGCTGGCCATCGGCACCGACACCGGCGGCTCCATCCGCCAGCCCGCCGCGGTCACCGCGACCGTCGGCACCAAGCCCACCTACGGCACGGTGTCGCGCTTCGGTCTGGTCGCGTGCGCGTCCTCGCTGGATCAGGGTGGCCCGTGTGGCCGCACGGTGCTCGACACCGCGCTGCTGCACGAGGTGATCGCCGGGCACGACCCGCGCGACTCCACCTCGCGGAAGGTGGCGGTCCCGGCCGTGGTCGCCGCGGCACGCGAAGGTGCCAGGGGTGATCTCAGCGGGCTGAAAGTCGGTGTGGTGAAGGAACTGCACTCCGACAGCTATCAGCCGGGCGTGCTCGAATCCTTCGACGCCGCGGTCGCGGTGCTGAAGGAGCTCGGCGCCGAGGTGATCGAGGTGTCGTGCCCGCACTTCGAGTACGCGCTGTCGGCGTACTACCTGGTGATGCCGTCGGAGGTGTCCTCCAATCTCGCGCGCTTCGACGCGATGCGCTACGGCCTGCGCGTGGACGACGACGGCAGGCACAGCGCCGAGCAGGTCATGGCCGCTACCCGCGCCGCCGGTTTCGGCCCGGAAGTCAAGCGGCGCATCATGATCGGCACCTACGCGCTGTCGGCCGGATACTACGACGAGTACTACGGCCAGGCGCTCAAGGTGCGCACGCTGATCACGCGTGATTTCGACCAGGCCTACCAGCAGGTCGACGTGCTGGTCTCGCCGACCAGTCCGTTCACGCCGTGGAAACTGGGCGAGAAGGTCGACGACCCGCTGGCCATGTACCTCTCGGACCTGTGCACCCTGCCCACCAACCTGGCCGGGCATCCGGCGATGTCGGTGCCGTCGGGGCTGAGCAAGGACGACGGAATGCCGGTCGGATTCCAGATCATGGCCCCCGCGTTGGCCGACGATCGGTTGTACCGGGTCGGCACGGCGTACGAGGCGGCGCGCGGCGCGATCGCCTGACCGCGAGATCGTGAGCGGACCGGTGCAGTCGAACGACTTCGCCGGTCCGCTTCGTCGTAGGAAAACCTATGCGGGCCAGATGAATTCGGGGTCTGTCAGGTAGTCCTGGCGGCGCTGATCCAAGGCCATGGCGACCATCTGATGTGCGCCGGGGCCGATCACCTTCCGTACCGGTGGATTGGCCGTGTTCACCAGCGCCAGCAGGCCCTCCGCCGCGACTTCCGGTGCGGCTTCGACCCATTCGCCTGCTGCGGGCTCGGTATCGTCGGCCACGGCGGTCATCGCGGCCGGGTCCGGGTAGTCCGTCATGCCGAGGATGCCGGTGCGCAGATCTCGGTAGGCCGGAAGTCCGGTGGCGAACTTCATGCTCGATTTCGCCCAGTCGGTGTCGAAACCGCCCAGCTGCGCAAGGGTTACGTGGATGCCGAGCGGCCGCAGTTCGTCGGCCAAGGAGGCGCTGAAGCCTTCCAGGGCCCACTTGCTCGCGTTGTACAAGCCGAACAGCGGGAGGCTGCCGACCGCGCCGACCGTCGAGATCTGCACGATATGACCGGAGCCCTGTTCGCGCAGATGCGGCACCGCGGCCTGGGAAACCCAGAGCGCGCCATAGAAATTGGTGTCCATCTGGTCCCGGATCTGTGCTTCGCTCAGCTCCTCGACGGCCCCCACCAACCCGTAGCCGGCGTTGTTGACGATGACATCGATGGTGCCCATCTTCGCGAAAGCAACTCCGACCGTGGCGAATACCTGCTCGCGGTCGCGTACGTCCAACGGCAGCACGGTGAGTCGCTCGTCGGGTAGATCGCTCATGGTCCGCGGATCGCGAGCGGTCGCCACGACCCGGTCACCCTGAGCGAGGGCGGCGGTGGTGAACGCGCGGCCGAGACCGCGGTTGGCGCCGGTGATGAACCAGGTGCGGGTCATGGTTACTCCTCTCGTTACGAGACGGTTCGTCTCGCTTGAACCAACAATGCCAAGCAGAACCCTACTTGTCAAGACGAGACGTTACGTCTCGTAATTGCCGCAGTCGCCACATGCCGATAGCACCCAGCGCAGCACGCGGAGCGCACATGCGCGCGGCCTGGACGAGGCCTACGCCGACGTCGTCCTGGCCGCAGCGCTCACTGCTTTTCGCGCCTGAACCTCAGCAGGGCACTCGGTGGGCTAGCGGAGCTCGGAGAGGTCGATCGCGTCCGCCATCGCGCGGTAGCCCGCGTCGTTCGGGTGGAGGTGGTCGCCGCTGTCGTAGGGCGGATTGAGGCGATGCGGGGCGGTGGGGTCGGCGAGGGCGGTGTCGAGGTCGGCTACCGCGTCGTATTCGCCCGCGGTGCGGATCCATTCGTTGAGGGCTTGGCGTTTGGCCTCCGCCTCGGCGGAGAAATACGGGGAATCGCCGAAGGGCAGCAGGGTCGCTCCGATGACGCGCAGTCCGGCGGCGTGGGCGCGGCGGATCAGCTCGCGGTGAGCGGCGATGAGCTGTTCGGCCGACACCGGCACCGGATCGAAGGCGGGCTCCGCGCTGCTCAGGCCGATGTCGTTGGTGCCCTCCAGGATGATGACGGTGCCCACGCCCGGCTGGTCGAGCACATCACGCTGGAATCGAGTGCGGGCACTGTCGCCCAGCCAGGACGAGTCCACCGTCACCCGGTTGCCGCCGATGCCCTGGTTCAGCACCGCCCGTGCGTTGCCCGCCGCGGCCGAGCGCTCGGCCAGTTCGTCGGGAAAACGGTTGTCCGCGTTGATGGTCGAGCCGACGCCATCGGTGATGGAGTCGCCGAACACGACCACACCGGCGCGGCGCGGTGCCAGGTTCAGCACTTCCACTCCGGCCAGGTAATACCAGGAGTGGGTGGTCTCGGTGAACGCGGCGCCGGACGGATCGGCGCGGTGATCACCGGCCGCGCGATAGCTCGTGGCGGCGGCCTGGGCGTGCATGGTCGCCGGTCCGGTGGGTTCGGCGAGGTAGAGGGTGATCGTCACCGATTCCATCGGCGCCAATGCCAGCGGTGCCGGGTCGGTGTCCACGTCCGCGCCCGCCGGAATGCGGAACGACCGCGCCAGACCCATGGTCAAATCGAGCACGGACTCCGGCCGGATGCCACCGTCCGGCGCGGTACGAGCGATGGTCGCACCCGCCACCGCGAGCGGTGCCGTGCCGTACCGATTGGTCAACTGCACGCGGGTCGCGGCCCCGCCCTCGGTCACCCGGACCACTTGGCGCAGCGTCTGATTCGAGAATCCCGCCTCGGACCAGGTGGGCAGGAAGGCTTTGCTCGGCCGGTGCGGAGCGGTCGTCCACGCACTGCTCCAGCCGGGCGGCTCGGGCGGCTTCGCTTCCGCCGTGCCCACGGCGATCGGCAGTACTACGAGCAGCGATGCCACGAGGGCGCGAACAGTACGCACGGCGAAATCCATTCTGTCGGAAGCCCGTCCGGCGTCGGCCGGACACGCCCGCACAACCTCCGAAATCGGACCTTCGATTCCCGATGTGGCACGTGTCACACGGTGCTCCACGGGCGGGACGGGTCAGTGGGCGTGCAGGGATTCGGCTCGGCGTTGGACGGCGGCGGTCATGCCTTCGAACCCGTTGCGGAGGTGCTTGCCGAGGACCGCGCGGACCACCGGGTTGAGCCAGCCGTTGAGTTCGAAGTGGGATTCGTAGCGGGTGCGGTCGGGTGTCACGGCGGTGACGGTGTGCGAGCGCAGGCTGTGCAGGGCGTTCGGTGGGACCGGCTTCATGGTGTAACTGAATTCGCGGCCGGCGGTGTGGCTGCGCACGTATTCCCGCTGTCGCAGACGTTTGGGGCCGAGTTGTACCAGCATGTCGATCGGTTCGCCGGGGATCAGGCTTGTCTTCGCCTCGAGGCAGAAGGGGTTCCAGTCGCCGTAGTGGTCGAAGTCGGTGAGCACCCGCCAGACCACGTCGGCGGGGGCGTCGATGTAGACAGTGGCGTCGATGGTCAGTCCCATGCGAGAAAACTAGAACACGTTTCAGGCTGCGTCAACGGTCAGCAGGTCCCGAGGGCGGTGCCCTGATCGGTGCCGTAGCGGTGTCCGTGCCCGGCGGGTGCGTCGAGCGCGGCGAGCAGGTCGGCGGTGGTCTGGACGAAGCTCGCGAGTGGAAGCCACTGCGGGACAGGGGCGTCCACGCGAGTTCCGGAGAGATCGGGCGCGCGCCACAGCAGCGTCGGCGACCAGTGCACGACCGGGTCGGAGCTGTTGGCCAGCACGGTCGCACCCGATCGGTGGACGTGACCAGCGGGTGGTCCCGCCCACAGGACCGCGCAGGTGCGCCGATCCTGGTCGGCGTCATCGGCGAAAACCGAGCTGCCGCCGTACGCGCCGAGGCTCTGGCCGTAGACGAACAGCCGGTTCTTCCCGCCGAGTTCGGCGACGCGCTGCTCCACGGCGGTGAACAGGGCGCGGGCGGCGGCGATGGCATCGTCGCGGCCGAAGACGAAGGTCACCCAGCTCGGCGCGTAGGAGTACTGAAGACCGACCACGGCGGCGTCATCGCCGAACCGCTGCTCGAGACCCTTCATCGCGTTGGCGTCGATCCAGCCCGAGCCGGTCGGGACCGCGACGACGATATCGGACCTGGTGAAACCGCCGGACCGCTCCAACTCCCGGACCGCCAGTGCCACACGGGAATCCAGGTCGGGCGCCGACTCCATTCCGACATAGACCCGGACCGGTCCCGCGGCCTGACCGGAGACGAACTTGCGCCCCTCGGCTCCGAGTGAGCCCCAGCTGACCGCCGAATCGGCGCTGCCGGACCTCGTGAAGGAAACCGGCTGCACCAGTGCGGGATCCACGCGATCGTTCGCCGCCACATACGTGCTCTGCCGCCATCCGACGAAACTCGGCATCAGCAACGCGTACCCGGCCACCCCGGCCACCAGAGTCATCGCGACACTGCGCGCGAACCCCAATCGTCGCAGCACCCAGCGGAATCCCCGCGCGAGCCCGGTACAGATACCGACGAGCGCTGCCGCGCCGAGGGCACACCGCAACCAGTAGTCCGGTCCGATCGGCGGCGTCCCCATCGCGGCCCGCAGTGCGTTCTGCCAATGTCCCGCCTGGGCGGCCGCGCCCACGATCAGTAGGGCGTTGATCACGAACAGCGGTCGGCGGGCGGCGGGAAAGCGCAGGTTGAGATCGATATCGCGGCGTCGGAGGATCATTCGGGACAATCCTGCCACCGCGAGCACGATCGCGATCAGCAGTGCGGTCAAGATGGCTTGTGCGCCGGGAGTTCTCGGCAGCAGACCCGGCGACAGCGAAACCAGCGTTCCGATGCCGATGGCAGAGGTCGTACCGATCCGGGGCGAGGCAGACAGCACCCTCCGTGCTGTTGCCGCTACCCGGTGTGGCGGTTGCTCGTTCCTGCCCATGGGCGCCGTGGGGCCGGCGGTGACTTCGCCGACGGCATCGGGCCTTTCGAGGGTGGTCGTCATCGTGAATTCTCCTGAAAAGTGTCTGCAGGCAATGAGTTCGAGGGACCGGCTACCGGCAGGGAATCGACCGTCCCGGTACTTCCGCCGGTGGATTCAGCCGGGCTGTCCGAGCGACGGCTCGCGCACCATGGCTCGGGCAGTGTGTCCGAGCGGGCAGCGATGTCCCGCTCATGCGGTCGCACCAGCGGCGACGGGTGCGAGGCGGGGTCGTCGCAACGCGGGCAGTCGGCCACCGAACAGCGTCCGGGCGAGCGCGAGGAGGGCGGTGAGTCCGAGACCGGCGAGCGCGAAAATTCCGAAATGCCAACTGTTGAGCCCGGATTCGGCGACCGGTGCGCCGTAGTCCTGCCGGCGCGAGTTCAGGTCGACGAAGGCGTCCGCGACATCGGCCATGGTGAAGCATTCGGCGCGGCTGATCGCGGTGCCGCGGGAGGTGCAGGACTCCTGCATGCGACGGTCGAGGGTGGCGTCGACCGCTTGCCGTGCCCAAGGCCCCAGGGGCGCGCCGCTGCGGTCGGCGTAGCGGAGCAGGTCGTACCCGAGATCGTGTGCTCTGCAAGCGAGTTCGAACTCCGCGGGCAGCGGTACCGGCGACGAGCAGTCGCCGCTCGGGTTGACCAGCAGGCCGCGCTCGATGCCCGGCCGGTACCCGATGACCGCCGCGAAATCCGCGGGCAGTCGGTCGGCCGAGCCGGGTCCGCCCGCGGTGAGATCGACGACCGCCGCCGCTGCCGCGGCGTTCTCGCTCCGCGGTTCGGCCGCGACCACGGCATGGGTGACCGGCGCCAATGCGACGGTGGCCGCCATGGTGGTGAGTGCGACCGCGGTCACCGCGGCGCACCGCTCCAGCAGGGTGCGGTACGGGCTCGCGGGGGACATCTCATCGGCCGCTGTTTCAGCGCCGGCCTGCCGTGCGGTGGTCGGGAAGCTCATGATCGGTAACGCTAGGAATCGGCTCCGCCCGCCCACCTCACGCCGAAGTGCGGTTTCGGGCCCCGTGCCTGCGGGGGAGCGGGTGTGCGGTCTCCCTCCCGGGTATGGGGTCGCGGTTCACCCGACGGTATGACGCAGTCCGCGCCGCGGGTTTCTACTGTCATAGGTATGAAGCAGCAAATCCGTGCCCGGACGAAGTCCATGCCGCCGCGCCTGTTGTTCGATATCGGCAGCGTGGCGGTGGCTCTTGTCTTCTTCGTCATCGCGTGGCCGACGCTGCACATCACCCATGTGGTGCCGGTCGCGGCGCAGCCGGGTGTGGCCGCGCTGGCCGCGTTCCCGGTGCTGTTCGTGCGCGTGAACGCGGCGCTGGGCTGGGCGATATCGGCGGGTTCGGCGCTGCTCATCGCGCTGGCGATTCCGCATCAGCCCGGTAATGACATGCCGTTCCAGGTGATTCACGTGCTGGCCCTGCTGATCCTGCTGTTCGCCGTCGGTTTGCGGGCGCCGATGCAGGTGGTCGCGGTGGCGTGGGTGGGCACCGCGTTGCTGTTCGCCACGACCATGCCGGGGCCGGGTGCGGGCGCGGCCTGGGGCTGGCCGATCGGGCTGGCGGCGGTGGTGCTGGTCGCGCTGCTGGTCCGCTGGCTGGTGGCCTCCCGGGTGCAGCTGCTGCAGCAGGAGGAGGCGAACGAACTCGAGCGTGCGCGCCGGGCGATCCTCGAGGAGAAGGCGCGCATCGCCCGCGACCTGCACGACGTGGTGGCCCACCACATGTCGCTGGTGGTGGTGCAGGCGCAGACCGCGCCGTATCGGGTGGAGGGTGTGACGCAGGCCGCACGCGAGGAGTTCGACTCCATCGGCGCGACCGCACGAGAGGCATTGAACGAGATCCGCGGCATGCTCGGGGTACTGCGCAGCGACGGTCAGCTGCCGGAAACCGCCCCGCAGCCCAAGGCCGCCGATCTGCTCGGCTTGTTCGAGGGCGCGCGCCGGGCGGGCGTCGACATCGACTGGACGGTCGAGGGTGACCTCGGCTCGGTTCCGGAAACCACCGGACTGGCGCTCTACCGGATTGCTCAGGAGTCGCTGTCCAACGCGTCCAGGCATGCCCCGGGTGCGCCGGTCCGGGTCGAGCTCGTCAGCGGCGTCGACCTGGCGCTGCGGGTCAGCAATGGCCCCGGTACGACTCCGGCGCGCCCGTCGGCCAATGGCGGGCACGGCATCGCGGGTATGCAGGCCCGCGCATTGGCGGCCGGTGGCGAACTGACCGCGGCGCCGCGGCCGGACGGCGGTTACGAAGTCGAGGCCCGGCTGCCGCTGGGACCACCGCTGCTGTCCACCCCGGACTTCGCGGTGGGCGCGCCGCCGTTGTCCACCTGAGCGTGGCGCGAGGCGCCAGCTCCGCGCGATAGTTCGCGGGGCGGGGACGGGCGTTGTGAGTGGGTGCGCGCGGCTAAGGTGAGCGGGTGGCTATAACGGTTTTGATCGCCGACGACCAGGCGATGGTTCGCCAGGGTTTCGGCGCCCTGCTCGCCGCGCAACCCGACATCAGTGTGATCGGGGACGCGCCGGACGGGAAGGCCGCGGTGGCGGAGGCAAAGCGGCTGCGCCCGGACGTAGTGCTGATGGACGTGCGGATGCCCGAGATGAACGGCTTGGACGCCGCGCGCGCGATTCTGGCCGCCGGGTTCGATCCGCCGGTGCGCGTGCTGATGCTCACGACCTTCGATATCGACGACTATGTCTATGAGGCGTTGAGTTTGGGCGCGAGCGGGTTCCTGCTCAAAGACGCGCCCGCCGAAGAACTGGTGCGCGCGGTGCGGGTGGTCGCCGAGGGGCAGGCGTTACTGGCGCCGACCGTCACGCGCCGCCTGATCGCCGATGTCACCAGCCGCCGCAACCACACACGCGCGAAACCCACTCCGGCCCTTGCCTCTTTGACGCCACGGGAACGGGAAGTGCTGGAGTTGATCGCCAAGGGCATGTCCAACACCGAGATCGCCGAGGCCCTGTTCGTCGCCGAGCAGACGGTGAAAACCCATGTCTCCAAGGTGTTCTCGAAGCTCGACCTGCGGGATCGGGCACAGGCGGTGGTGCTCGCCTACGAGTCGGGCCTGGTCACGCCGGGTTAGGCAGGTTTACCGCGGCACCGTTATTTCGGGCACTTGCCGCCGCGTAGTTCGGTGAGGTGCCGGCCCAGTAGCTCGGCGAGGCTGTCCAGCAGGGCGGTCGCGTCCTCGTAGGTGCCCGAATCGGCTTGCGCGGCAACGGCGATGGCCACCCGGCCGGACTTGGTCGGCACCAGCCCGAACTGGCGGACGGTGTAGATGCCGGTTTCGTCGTCCGGGCCCCAGCCGCCCTTGAACTCGACGTCGTCGAGTTTGCCCAGCCCCCATCCTTGTTCGGGGGTGATCTCGCCCATCAACTTGGTGACGGTGTCGGTCTGGTCCAGGCAAGGCAGTTTCGAAGCGAACTTGACCTGGTCGGTGAGCGTCCATTCGGTGGCGCCGAAGGCGGACCGCTCCAGCCGGGTGTGCGGCGCGCCGGTATCGCTGTCGTCGGCACCGGCTTCGTCGAGCACCTGCTGGACGGCCTTCGCCGCTTCCTCGCCGGCGCCGAGCGAAGCCCAAAGCGCGTCCGCCGCACCGTTATCCGACCAGGTGATGGCGGCTTCGACCTCGCTGAGCACACCTTCGGGATCGTGGCGCAGCGCGGCGATGGCGAGCGGAACCTTGATGGTGGACCAGGCGATGCCGGTGGTCCAGTCACCGAGCACGGTCATCTTGCCGCCGCCGACCGGCATGATCGCCAACCCGACCCGGCCGCCCAAAGCTGGTTGCAGCAGCGCGAAGTCGGCGGCCAGCGACTCCGAGCGAGCGGCCGACCAGGCCGATCGCCACATGCCGTCGGTGGGCAGCACGACCTTGGGCGTCGCCGCTTGCAGCTTGTGTTCGGGGACCAGGCCGCAGGAGGTCAGGGCGAGCGCCGCGACGGCGACGGCCAGACCACGCCAGGCCACCCGGCTCGCGGGAACCGTTCGAGCAGACTTCACTACCGTGTCCTCCCCACCACCGCGGCATGATCAATTGCCTGGTGGTGCACAACTACTCCGCACCCCGCCCGGTTGCCACCGGCCGGTGAGAACATCATCCCAGTCAACTGGGATCGACGTCCCGCTCTCAGTTTCCCTGATATCGGAGCGGAATTCGAAATCA
Organism: Nocardia goodfellowii; assembly: GCF_017875645.1. Lineage (NCBI taxonomy): Bacteria > Bacillati > Actinomycetota > Actinomycetes > Mycobacteriales > Nocardiaceae > Nocardia > Nocardia goodfellowii. The sequence continues at coordinate 3,130,966 of NZ_JAGGMR010000001.1, forward strand.
GGAGCTGAGCGGTCGCCTTGTAGGCTGACTTCCTGTCTTTACCGGAAGGGGGTCGCGTTGCTGAACATCGGTGACGTGTTCGCCGGCTACACCGTGGAACGCCTGCTCGGACAGGGCGGCATGGGCTCGGTGTATCTGGCCAGGCATCCGCGCCTGCTCCGGCAGACCGCCCTGAAACTGCTGAACCGAGAGTTGTTCACCGACGCGGAAGTTCGGGCCCGCTTCGAACGTGAGGCCGACCTGGCGGCGCACCTGGACCACCCGAACATCGTCGCCGTCTATGACCGCGGCTCCGAGAACGAGCAACTCTGGATCGCCATGCAGTACATCGACGGGGTGGACGCCGCGACGGTCAACCCGATGACGCTGCCGCCGGATCGGGCCGTGCAGATCATCGAAGGCGTGGCGGGCGCACTAGATTACGCGCACGGCATGGGCGTGCTGCACCGGGACGTGAAACCGGCCAACATCATGCTGGCGAAGGCAGGCGGCGGGCACGGGGAGCGGGTTTTCCTCACCGACTTCGGAATCGCCCGGCTGCGTGAGGATTCCACGCATCTGACCCAGGCGGGCATGTTCACCGCCACCCTCGCCTACGCCTCTCCGGAACAGATGACCGGCCGCCCCCTGGACCACCGTTCGGATCAGTATTCCCTTGGCTGCGCCCTGTATTGGCTGCTCACCGGGATCGGCCCGTTCGACGCCGACAATCCGGCCGACATCATCCGCGGCCACCTGCAGATGGCCCCGGTCCCGGTGTGCGTGCGCAGACCCGGCCTGAATCCGGCGCTGGATCAGGTGCTGGCGGTCGCGATGGCCAAGCTGCCCGACCAGCGGTTCGGGTCGTGCGCCGAATTCGCCGCCGCGGCGAAGAAAGCGCTCAGCGCTCCGGTTCAGCTGGTGCCGCCCACCGTCACCGGGCCGCTCACTCCGCCTTTCACCGCTGGTTTTCCGGCGTACCAGGCCGCCCCGAAACCTGCGCCTGCTCAGCAGATGCCGCCTGCTCAGCCCATGCCGGCTCAACCCATGCCAGCTCAGCCCATGCCTGCCCAGCCCATGCCTGCCCAGCCCATGCCAGCTCAGCCCATGCCTGCCCAACCCATGCCAGCCCAGCCCATGTCGGCCCAGCCCAGGTCCGCAGCGCCGCAGGCCGGCCTAGGCCCGCCCAATTACCCTGTCCCGCACCCGATGTTCCGCCCGCCGCGCAAGCCCGGCAGCGCGCTCGGCTGGATCGCGCTCGCGCTGTTCGTGCTGGCGCTGCTGCTGGTCTTGTTGATCGTTGTGGCGTCCTACGGACCGCTAGCCTGACCCGCGCGGTCCGGACTCAGTCGACCGCCAGCGCCGCCACGATCGGCAGCCGCGCCGCCCGCAACGCCGGTGGGATCGAACCCAGCAGCGCCAGCCCGAGGGCGACGGCCCCGTAGACCAGAATGCGGAGGCTCGGGTCGTAGATCGGGTCGATGGTCATGGCCTGCCCGATCGCGATGAGGGCCAGGTATTGGATGCCTGCGCCGACGACGAGACCTATTGCCGCCCCGACGAATCCGATGCCCGCCGCTTCGGCCAGCACCGAGCGGAGCAGGAATTTGCGATTCGTGCCCATGGCGCGCAGCACGCCGAGTTCGCGGCGGCGTTCCAAGACCGACAGCATCAGGGTGTTCAGCAGCGCGACGGTGGCGACCAGAACCACGATCCAGAGGATGGCGGCGCTCAAGGCCGTGCCTTGGCGCAGACTGCCGGAGATGGCTTCGACCTGCTGCTGACCGGTGGCGATCCGGATGTCGGGCGGTAGGGCGGCGCGCAGGCCGGCCTGCACGGCGGCCGGATCGGCGCCCTCGGCGATATCGACCGCGAGGATCGTCTCGCCGGGCCGTTCGTACCAGGCGCGCATGTGGTCGATATCCATGATCACCGCGCCCGCGACGGCGCTGAAGTACGGAATGACCTGCAACACTCGCGCGGTGTGCGCACCGGTCGGGGTCGGCAGTGTCACCTGCGAACCCGCGGCGACGCCGAGTTCCCGCGCGACATCGCGGGAGATGATCACGCCCTCGCCGCTGGCGAGGCGCGGCAACAGGGTCTTGTCCACCGCCGCGATCCGGACCGCGCCCTTCTCGGTCTCGAAGCCCTGCAACATGACTCGTCCGCTGCCGAGCGTCGCGAACGCCATCTGTGCCGGGCTGACCCCGGCGACACCGGGAACCTGGGCGGCCTTGTCCTTGATGTCGGCGGGCAGCAGCGGTCCGGTCGGAAACTGCTCGGCCGGGGTGAGACTGACATTCAGATCGATGTGACTCAGTTCCTCGAAGGTTTTGCCCGCCGAATCGACCATATTGCGCGACGCGCCACCCATCGCGACGGTGGCGGCCACCCCGATCATCACCGTCATCGCGGTCGCCCAGACCCGGCGCGGCGCGCGTTCCAGCGTGGTGGCGCCGAGTGCGCCGGGCGGGCCGAATCGGCGGGCGATGGCGGCGGTGGCCCGCACGATCAGTCCGGTGGCGGCGAAGCAGAGCACGACGGCCGCGGCATAGGACATCGAGATGGCGACCAGCGACATCCGGCCCAGATCGGCGTTCGCGATGACGATCGCGCCGCCGGCGAGTCCGAGCCCCAGCACGATGGCGGCGATCCGCAAGGCCCGGCTCGTCGTGTCGGTGTGCGCCACGCCGACCGGGACCAGCGCCTCGATCGGCTCTACTTTGTATACCTGGCGTGCGGCGATGGCGGCCGCGATGACGCTGGCCAGCACGCACGCCACGACGGCCGCCGGAATCGCGTACCAGGGCACCAGGTATTCGGTGCGCGCCTCGACCGACTGCACGATGCCGACCGGGAGGCGATCGATACTGACGCGGCCCATCAGGATTCCGATGCCCGCGCCGATCGCGCCGCCGAGCAGGCCGAGCAACCCGGCTTCGGCCAGCAGGTCGCGCACCATCGGCCCGCGTTTACCGCCGATCGCGCGCAGCAGTGACAGCATCGGACGCCGTTGCGCCACAGCCATACTCATCGCGTTGTAGATCAGGAACGCGGACACGATCAGCGCCGCGAACGCGGACATGAGCGTGGAGTACCGCACGATCTGAATCGCGCCCCCGGCTTGAGCCGTGCGCAAGCTCGGGTCGGCGACGACCGCACGGCCACCGACCGCCTCGGTCAAAGCGCCTCGGAGCGCGGCGATATCGGTGCCGGGCTCCGCGATGATCTGCACCGAGTCGAGCCGCCCGGGGCGACCGATCAGCTTTTGCGCCAAACCCAGCTGCGTAGCGACGATATGGCCGCCGTTCAGCTGCTCGGAGGACGCGCGATCCAGCACGCCCGCCACCGTGACGGTCTCGGTGCCGAGCCGGAAGGTATCGCCTTCTTGCCGGCCGAGGGCCGCGCCGACGAGCACGCCGTTGCGCACACTGAGGAGTTTGCGCGCCTGACCGGACATCGCGCCGGTCAACCGGCTGCCGAGTGCGGCGCTGGAGGTATCGGCGCCGATCAGCATCAAGCGGTCATCGCCCGCGCCCATTTGCGCCCGCAGCATCGGCACGGCCGTCCGTACCCCGGGGGTGGCCGAGATCTGCGGTAGCAATTGCTGTTCGAAGCCCGCGTCGGTGATGCCGCTGACCTCCAGCACGGCCGAACCGCCCAGCGCGCGGGTGAGCTTGTCCACCGACCCTGTCACCGAGCCGGAGATACTCAGCACCGCCACCAGCAGCGCCGCCGAAATGCTCATGACCGCCAGCGACATGACGGTGCGGCCGCGGTGCGCCAGCAATTCGCCGATATTGAACAGCCGCAACCGATCCCAGTTCGCGCCCATTACGCGCGCACCGCGCCGCTGTCCCGGACCTCGCGGACCACGGCGTCGGTGGACCCGATCTGCCCGTCCCGCAGCGTGATCACCCGGTCGCAGTATTCCACCGCACCCATGTCGTGGGTCACCATCACCACCGAATTGCCCTCACCCGCGATATCGCCGAGCAACTTCAGGATCGACGCGCCGGTCTTGGAATCGAGGTTGCCGGTGGGCTCGTCGGCCAGGATCAGCGGTGGGTCCATGATCAGCGCGCGCGCCACCGCCACCCGCTGCATCTGGCCGCCGGACAGTTCCGAGGGCCGATGCCCGGCTCGGTCACTCAGACCGACCCGCTCCAGCAGTTCCAGCGCCCGTGGCTCGGCCTTGCGTAACCCGGTGCCGTCCAGCAGCTTCGGGATGGCCACGTTCTCCCACGCGGTCAGTGTCGGCAGCAGGTTGAAGAACTGGAAGATGAATCCGACCTGGTGCCTGCGGAATTCGGATTGGCGCTCGTCGTCGAGTGAGCCGATCTCCGCACCCCGGAACCGGATCGACCCCGATGTCGGGCTGTCCAGCGCTCCGAGCAGATGGAGCAGCGTGCTCTTCCCGGAGCCGGAAGGTCCGATGATCGAGGTGAATTCGCCCGGTTCGATGCGCAGACTCACCCCGTCCAGCGCGCGCACGGACTGCCCGCCCACCCGGTACTCCTTGATGACGTCGGTCAGTTCCAACATGGCCGGCTCCGGCATTGTCGTCCCCCTCTTTCGTTTCGGTGGCTACCGCGCCACAGCTTCGATGGCGAGCTCGAGATACGCGTCCACGGTGGACCTACCCCGGTGTAGTGCGTGTTCCGGCTTCACATCGAGGTGGATCTTCCAGCGGTAGTACAGCGCTCGCGGCAGTCTCGACGGGCCGCCGAACAACCGGTCCAGTTCCGGGGTCACCTCGTACAATTGGGGACTGGCCAGGTCGGCGCGGGTGAGCACGGTGCGCACAATCTCGGTCTGATCTTCCCAGGACATGGGCTCGGCCTTCCGTAATTCGGTGGAATCGACGTTACGGAGACCGGCTACCCGGTGTCGTCGTGCCGGAGCAGCGGATTCGCTTCCTACCCTGGTAGGAGAAGCCGACCATTTCCAGGACGATGTGTCGGCGGGCACAGGCCGCTAGCCTGGCGAGATGGATGTGACGCAAGCCGGCGGATCGCCGGTGTCCGCTCGGCCGGCGCGGATGCTTCCGACCGCCGGGCGCATCCGGGATCGGCTCGCGGCCTTGCGCCGGCACCCGATAGCGGTCTTGCGCGCCAATATGGCGGAGCTGTCCTTCGACTACCCGCCGACCGTCATGATGTGGGCGGAGGCGGTGTGTTTACTGCTCTGCGTGGGGGCAATAGTCCAGCGGTACATGGCTTTCGGGCCGGCGATGCCCTGGCTGGTGCTGTGGATAGCGGTCGCGCTGTGGGCGTTGCTGACACTGCCCACGCTGTACTTGGTCGGCCGGGCCCCCAGCCCGCTGCTGCTGGCGCCCACCGCGCTGATCGGGGCGGCGGTATTTCTGGTCAAGCCGGTGCCGGCCGACTTCGCGCCGTTCATCCTGATCCTGGCGGTGGGCGAGTACGCGGCCATCATGCCGAAACGGTGGAGTGCGCTGTACGCGGTGGTGGCGGTCGCGGAGTTGATCGCCTTCGATGCCGCCGGGCACATCGTCTGGGGCTCCTCGGGTGCGCGGCTGGCGGGCATCCAAATGTACAGCCTGGGCATCGGGCTCGGCCTGATGTGCGGCATGATGCTGCACTACCAGCGCAAATTCCTCTACCAGGAGCGCGAGAGTCAGCAGATCCGCACGATCCAGGCCGCCGACGAGGAACGCCGCCGGATCGCCCGCGAGGTGCACGACGTGATCGCCCATTCGCTGAGCATCACCTTGCTGCATCTCACCGGGGCCCGGCACGCACTGCAAACCGACCGCGATGTCGACGATGCGGTCGAGGCGCTGGTCGACGCCGAGCGGCTGGGCAGACAGGCGATGGCCGATATCCGCCGCACGGTAGGGCTTTTGGACGCTCGTCCGTCGAACTCCGCGCCGGAACCAGGTGTCACGGATATCGAGAGTTTGATCGGCGATTTCGTGCGTGCCGGTCTCGATATCCGCTACACCGGCGCTGAAGATCTCAGCGCGGTCTCCGCCGCCGTCGGGCTCGCGCTGTACCGGATCAGCCAGGAGTCGCTGGCGAATGTCGTGAAGCACGCGCCCGGCGCCGAAACCACTGTGCGGCTTCAGGTCGATTCGGCCGCGGCGACACTTACCGTGGACAACACGCTGCCCGGGGGATCCACCCCGCGGCACGGAAAGGGCATGGGTTTGACCGGAATGCGGCAGCGTACCGAACTGCTCGGCGGCCGGATGGCAGCCGGACGGGTCGGGGACCGCTGGTCGGTGCACGTCGAATTCCCGCTCACCGCGATGCGGAACTGCTGGCTGCCCGATGCCCTCTCCGATACCAAGACCGCCGTGCGCGCGGGCATCGGCATGCTGGGGCTGGGCGCCTCCGATCCGGCCACAGTTGCCCGGGAGGGGACATGATGAACGCCAATGCCGACTCCATCACCGTTCTGGTGGTCGACGATCAGGAGCTGGTGCGCGGTGGCCTGCGCCGAATCCTGCGCCGCCGGGACGGATTCGTGGTGGCCGAGTGCGCGGACGGCGATGAGGTAGTCGCGGCGGTCGCCGCGGAACAGCCCGACGTGGTCCTGATGGACCTGCGCATGAAACGCGTCGGCGGTATCGATGCCACGCGATTGCTACGCGCCAGAGCCAGTACGCCGCCGGTTCTGGTATTGACCACTTTCGATGATGATCAATTGCTGTCGGGCGCTTTACGAGCCGGAGCTGCCGGGTTCATTTTGAAAGACTCGCCAGCGGAGGACCTGATCCGCGCGGTCCGCACCGTCGCGACCGGTGGGGCCTGGCTCGATCCCTCGGTCACCGGACGCGTGCTCTCGGCCTACCGCACCGTCCGGCCGGTAGTAGCCACAGCGCATAGCAGGCTCTCGGAATTGACCGCCCGCGAGTACGAAGTGCTCGAATTGATCGGCCGCGGACGAGTGAACGGAGAAATTGCCAGGGAGCTTGGCATCTCCGAAGTGACGGTGAAAAGCCATGTCGGACACATATTCGGCAAACTCGACCTACGAGATCGGGCCGCCGCGATCGTCTTTGCGTTTGACCACGGGGTGGTCACCCCAGGAGAATCCTCTCCTTGACGGAGCGCCCCGCTTGGCTACGATGATCGCGGGTCCAGGCGGGCGTCCGGGATGTGGAGGTTGTACGGCGTGGACGGACCTGGCTGGAGGGTCGGCAGTCGATTCGGGCCGTACGAGTTGCGTGCGCTGCTGGGCAAAGGCGGGATGGGCGAGGTCTACGAGGCCTACGACACCGTCAAAGAGCGCGTGGTGGCGGTCAAGCTGCTGCCCGAGGAACTCGCCGCGGATCCCGTGTATCAGGTGCGGTTCCGGCGTGAATCGCAGGCGGCGGCCCGGCTGGCCGAACCGCACATCATCCCGATCCACGACTGGGGCGTGATCGACGGCGTCCTGTTCATCGACATGCGTCTGGTGCCGGGCACCGATCTGCGCACCCTGCTGCGCGAGCAAGGGCCGATGGCGCCGCACCGGGCGATCGCCATCATCGAGCAGATCGCCGCCGCGCTGGACGCCGCGCACGCCGACGGGCTCGTGCATCGCGACGTGAAACCGGCGAACATTCTCGTCACCGAAGCCGATTTCGCCTATCTCGCCGATTTCGGCATCGCGCATACCGAAGGCGACGCCGCTGTCACCCAGGTGGGGATGGCGGTCGGGTCCTATGTGTACATGGCGCCCGAGCGGTTCGACGTCGGGCAGGTCACCGGCCGCGCGGACATCTACTCGCTGGCCTGTGTACTGCACGAATGCCTTACCGGCGCAACACCGTTCCCGCAGGCCAGCATGAGCGTGCTGATCCGCTCCCATCTGACCGAGGCGCCGCCGCGGCCGAGCGTGGCCCGGCCCGGGGTACCGCCCGCATTGGATGAGGTCATCGCCCGCGGCATGGCCAAGGACCCGGCCGACCGGTATCCGACCGCCGCGGCATTCGCGCAGGCCGCACGCGCCGCCGCCGGGGCACCCCCCGCGCCCGCGCCGAAATTCGTTGTGCACGCCCCGGATCCGTCCCGCTTCGGGCACCCCGACGCGACGGCGACCCGCAACGTGGTGGTGCCGCCCGAGACCGGCGAGTTCTCGGTCATCCAACCGCCCGGCGCGACCGAGGTCAGTCTCACCGACTTCCATTTCACGCCGCTGCCCGCCCCGGAGCCAGCTGAGCCCGCATCCGGACCGGTGCCCGTCCGCCCGTTCCCCGACGCCCACCTCTACGGCGAGACCGAGCAGTACCCCAGCGGCCAGTTCGCCGCGGTCCCCGAAGCGCCGGTGACCCAGAAATACACGGCGCCCTACGGCTCTGAGCCCCACCCGTACACGCCGCCGGAGAACTACACCGCACCAGAGCGTTTCGCGGACCCGCACGCGTACTCGGCGCCACACGACGACCGCTCCGACACTAATGGTTACGACCGACCCGACTACCCGCACCAGCAGGCGTACTCGGAGCCGAAGCGCTATCCGGCCCCCGAAAGCCATTCGGCGCAAAACGGTTTCACCAGCCAACAGCCACTTCCAGAGCCACACGGCCCCGCCGAGCCGAGCAGTTCGGGCGAGCGGCCGCGATACCCGGGCACCGATGACCATTCGGCACCGCGTGACTTCACGGCGCAGCAGCCCTTCCGGGCGTTCGAGCCGCAGTCCGAGCGACGTGCGCTCGCGGAACCAGAGCCTGATCCGGATGGTGAGGCGCACTCCGTGCCGCGTGGTTTCGCGGTGCCGCAGTCCCGTTCGGAATCTGCGGGCTTTTCGCCGTCGGCGGGTTCGGGGGAGCGGGAAGCGTACTCCGGTCCCGAGAATCATTCAGCGCCGCGTGGTTTCGCGGTGCCGCGGTCCGCAGCCTTCTCGCCCTCGGCGGGTTCGGGGGAAAAGGAGCCGTACTCAGCCCCCGAGGCGCACTCCGCGCCGCGTGGCTTCGAGAAGCCCTACCCGGAAGCCGAGGGCTATCCGGAGTCGCGGGGTTCCGAGGTGCGGCCGCCCTACGCGGATTCGGAATCGCGCGGTTTCGGTGCTCAGCCCTATCCGGATGGCGAGAGCAACTCCGCGCCCCGTGGTTTTGCGCAGCAGCAAGCCTATTCGGCGTCTCCGGACTACTCGAATCCACCGGGTTTCGGCGATCCGGACTATCGGGAGCCGCAGGCGTATTCGGAATCGGAGGGCTATGCGGCTCCGAATCATCCGGAACGGCAGGCATATTCGGATTCGCCGTACGCGCCTGGGGTAGGACGGGGCGCGGCCCAGGACCTCACTGCCGCCGCGCGGGCTTACCCGGTCGAACCGTATGACGAACGGTATCCGGACGAGCCGTACGCGCCGGAAACCCAGCGGTACTCGCAGTACTCGGCGGAGCCGCAGCCGGGATATGAGCCGCAGCACGGTTCCGAGGACGTGTATCGCCCGGCGGCCCAAGCATATTCGGCGTACTCATCCGCGCCGGACTACGACGACGACCGCTACTCGCCACGCGGCGGCTACGGACCGGCCGACGATTCGGACGATCCGTACCATCCCGCGTCCTCGCGCCGCTCGATCCTGCTGCCGATGCTGGTCGGTGTGCTCAGCGTGGTCGTGGTGGCCGTGGCCGGTGCGGTGGGCTGGCAGATGTTCGGCGGCGGCAACTCGCAGCCCGCCGCGGACGCCCCGGCCGGTAGCTCCGTGGTTTCGACCACGCAAGCCGTCTCGCCGGGAACCTCCGCGCCGCAATCGAGTTCGGCAGCCCCGACGACCACGGGTACCGCGGTGAAGCTGCCCGACGGTGCGAAGCCGTGCTCGACGGGTTCGTCGACCGGCAACTACGGTAAGTCCGCCACCGGCAGCGAGGTCACCAGTTGCCAGTTCGCCGAAGCCGTGCGCAAGGCCTATGCCGAATCCGCCTCCGCCACCCGCGCACCGAGCTCGGTGGTAGCGACCAGCCCGGTCACCGGCCGGACGTACACAATGAATTGCGTCGCCCAGGGTCAGCTGGTGACCTGCAGCGGCGGTGAGAACGCGGTGGTTTATGTCTATTCGTAGTCTGCGAAAAGCACTGGGCGGCAGTGCCTTCGCACTGCTTCTGCTGACTTCTTGCGCGCAGGATCCCGGCAACGACGCCGCCGCCGAACCGACCACGATCACCCAGGCGGCGGCCCGTTCCGAACAGCAGAACCTGCAGCTGACCCTCCCCGGCACTCTGGCGCACAGTTTCCAGCAGTTGCAGGGCAGCTGGCGCGGTCATCTCGGCATGGCCGTCTTGCCGGTCGGCGGCACCAAGATCGTCTCCTTCGGCGACTGGTCCACCGGTCCGGCCTGGTCGACCATGAAGGTCCCGCTGACTCTCGCCGCCGTGCGGCGCTCTCCGGCCAACGCCGGCTACACCGCCACCACCGCGATCACCCAGTCCGACAACACCGCCGCCGACACGCTGTGGCAGTCGCTCGGCGGCGCGCAGGAGGCGGCGAAAGCGGTGGAGGCGGTGCTGCGCGAAGGCGGCGACACAAAGACCGTGGTGCCCCCGACCCGCACCCGCGCCGAACATTCGTCGTTCGGTCAGGCGGAGTGGTCGCTGACCGAGCAGGTCCGATTCGCGGCCAAGCTACCGTGTCTGCCGCAGGCCTCGACCGTGCTGAGCATGATGGCGCAGATCATCCCGAACCACCGGTGGGGCCTGGGTACGTTCACCGGCGCCGAATTCAAGGGTGGATGGGGGCCGGATACCTCCGGCGCCTACCTGGTCCGGCAGTTCGGGCTGATCGACACGGCCGGCGGCCAGATCGCGGTCGCCTTTGCCGCGCAACCGGATTCGGGCACGTTCAACGACGGTATGACCGCTCTGGACAAGATGGCGGCGCTGCTTACCCAGCACTTGGACGAGCTTGCCGGAGGTAAGTGCGCCGCCTGAGTGGCATGATGGCGGCCATGCGCATCGGAGTCTTGACCGGAGGCGGAGACTGTCCAGGACTGAACGCGGTTATCCGCGCGGTCGTTCGCACCGCGAACGGCCGCTACGGTGACGCGATCGTCGGCTTTCAAGACGGCTGGCGGGGTCTATTGGAAGACCGCAAGATCATCATCGCCAACGACGACCGCACCGACCGCCTGCTCACCAAGGGCGGCACCATGCTGGGCACCGCCCGCACCAACCCCGACATGCTGCGCGCCGGGCTGGGCCGGATCAAGCGCACCCTCGACGACAACGGCATCGAAGCGCTCATCCCGATCGGCGGCGAAGGCACCCTCACCGCCGCCAGCTGGCTGTCCGACGAGGGCGTGCCGGTAGTCGGCGTGCCCAAGACCATCGACAACGACATCGACTGCACCGACGTCACTTTCGGCCACGACACCGCGCTGAGCATCGCCACCGACGCCATCGACCGCCTGCACACCACCGCGGAGTCACACCAGCGCGTCATGCTGGTCGAGGTGATGGGCCGCCACGCCGGGTGGATCGCGATGCACGCGGGCATGGCAGCGGGCGCGCACCTCACTTTGGTCCCCGAGGTGCCGTTCGACATCGACGAGGTCTGCGCGATGATCAAGCGCCGCTTCCAGCGCGGCGACAAGCACTTCATCTGTGTTGTCGCCGAGGGCTCCGCACCCGCGCCGGATTCCGGCTTCACCCTGCGCCAGGGCGGCATCGACGAATTCGGCCACGAACGCTTCACCGGCGTCGCCCAGCAACTCGGCACCGAGATCGAACGCCGCATCGGCAAGGAAGTCCGCACCACCGTGCTCGGCCACATCCAGCGCGGCGGCAGCCCCACCCCCTACGACCGCGTCCTCGCCACCCGCTTCGGCCTGCACGCCGCCGAGGCCGTCCACGCCGGCCACTTCGGTCAGATGGTCGCCCTGCGCGGCACCGACATCGACATGGTCCCCCTCGCCGAAGCCACCAAACAACTCAAGCGCGTTCCCCAGGACCGCTACCGCGAGGCCGAAGCCTTCTTCGGCTGATCGCCCGCGAAAACGTGACGGGCTATAGCACATCGCTCTAACCTAGCCTGTGACCAAAAATATCCACCACGCCGATGCCATTCCCGTCGCGGGTGTTCATCGCCCGCGACGGTCGAGAACCAGCTCGACTGAGCGCTCGGCGGTCAGGTAGGCCATGTCGACCTCACCAGAGGGCCCAGAGCGACTTGTCACGGTGGAGGAGTTTTCAGCGGGTGATCCGGACGCGTTCGGCGAGATCCATGACGGCGTCCTGATCAGAAGATGCGGGCAATCCCCGCAGCATGATCGCGTGGTCCGCCGGCTGGAAAACGCCATCGACCCGAGCGGTCCCTGCCGAGCCATCCACGTCAACATCCCGATTCTGCTCGCCGATAGTGCGCGCGCCGAATTCGGTGGGCGGTCCGATCTTCGCGATCCGGACGTGGTTATGCGGGACCGCGCCACTGAGCTGTATGGCGTGGAAATGAACGCCTGCGAGACCGTGCTCGTGGCAGAGGTCACGTCGGCTGAGTCGGTTGACGCCGATATCGGAATCAAGCGCGAGTTGTATGCGCGCCACGGCATCCCGGTCTACCTGATCGTGCATTTCGATAAGGACTGGCAGCAAATCTCCGAGATCGAGGAGTGCCGCCTCGACTGGTCGGGACGCCGCTATGTGACTCGGGTCAACCACAGCAGAGTGCTGGTCCTTACCGATCCCGTTACCCTGGCAGTCACTTTCGCCGACCTCCAGAGCCGTCTGCCGCGGCGCAGATAGGTTTCGGCACCATGCGGTGTCGCGTCGGTAGGGTGGGTCCTATGCGGAGCGGGCGACTGATCGCGTTGGTGCTGTTCGTTGTTGCCGTGTTGGTGGCGGGGTGTTCGGAGGAGTCGAACCCGCCGGAGCCGACCACGGGGGACTGGCACGGCAAGATCGAGATACCGGGGAGCCCGCTCGAGCTGGGGGTGACGTTCAAGGATGACGGCACCGCCACCATCGACATTCCGGTGCAGGGGATTTCGGCCGCTCAGTTGAAGGACGTGAAGTCCGACCGGGACGGCGTGGAGTGGGCGATCGCGGATATCCCGGGTGATCCGAAGTTCAAGGGGCGGTACGACTCCGGAGCCGACAAGATCGCCGGAGACTTCACGCAGTCGGGGCAGTCGTTCCCGCTGAGCCTGCAACGCGGGAAGGTCGCGCCGCTGCCGCGTCCGCAGGAACCGAAGCCGCCCTTTCCGTATCAGTCCGAGGACGTGAGCTACCGCAACGGTGAGCTCACCATCGCGGGCACCCTCACCAAACCGCAGGGCGACGGTCCGTTTCCGGCCGTGTTGCTGATCACCGGCAGCGGACCGCAGGACCGCAACGAAGAACTCATGGGGCACAAGCCTTTCCTGCTGCTGGCCGACACGCTGACGCGGGCCGGTTACGCCGTGCTGCGCGCCGACGATCGAGGCGTCGGCGGCACCGGCGGCAAACTCGACGACGCGAACTACGACGACCTGACCGCGGACGCGGCGGCGGGCGTGAACTTCCTGCGCGGGCGTGCGGAGATCGACAAGACGCGCATCGGTCTGCTCGGTCACAGTGAAGGCGGTTATCTCGCACCCCAGGTGGCGGCGCGGCCGGACAGCGGAGTCGCGTTCGTCATCCTGATGGCGGGTCCGTCGGTCTCGGGCCGGGATGTGCTGATCGAACAGAACCGTGTCCTGCTCGGCGCGGCCGGTGAATCGCCGGAGTCGATCGAGAAACAGGTGCGGTTCGTCGCCGAATGGTCGCAGTTGCTGAGCAGCGGCGACGTGGCCGGAGCCAAAGCCGTCCAGCGCAGGCACAACGAGACGGTTCCGCCGGAGCAGCGGCAGCCCGAGGCGGCCCTGGACGCGCTCAACACCCGCTACATGGGTTCGTTCCTGGGTTACGACCCGGCCCCGGCGCTGTCCGCGTTGCGCGTCCCGGTCTTCGCCTTCTTCGGGTCGAAGGATCTGCAGGTCCCGCCGAGTCAGAGCGAACAGCCGATGCGCGATCGCCTGGCCGCCAATCCGGATGCGACCGTGCAGACCTTCCCGGGACTGAACCACCTGATGCAACCCGCACAGACCGGTCAGCCCAGCGAATACACCACCATCGAAACGACCATCGCGCCCGAAGTGCTCACCTCCGTCACCAACTGGCTCACCCAACGCTTCCCGCCGAAGTAACGCCCTGATCCGGCGAAGAGCACGGCGACGCCTTTACATAGGATGGTCGCCATGAGCGAGCGCAGCGAGCGAAAAATAAGCACAGCCAGCTGCTTGGCTGCGGTCATGCCGGAGTCGGGCGATAGCGAGGCGCGGGCATGAGTGCAGCCACGGTCGAGTTGATGGATTACGCCGATGTCATCGCCCGCTTCGAGCCGGTGCTGGGCATGGAGGTCCACGTCGAGCTGTCCACCGCGACCAAGATGTTCTGCGGTTGCCCCACCGAATTCGGCGCCGAACCCAACACCCAGGTCTGCCCGGTGTGCCTGGGCCTGCCGGGTTCGCTGCCGGTGGTGAACGAGAAGGCCGTCGAGTCCGCCATCCGGATCGGTCTCGCGCTGAACTGTTCCATCACTCCGTGGGGCCGCTTCGCGCGCAAGAACTACTTCTACCCGGATCAGCCGAAGAACTACCAGATCAGCCAGTACGACGAGCCGATCTGCGGCAACGGCCATCTCGATGTGCTGCTCGACGACGGCTCCACCTTCCGCGTCGAGATCGAGCGCGCGCACATGGAAGAGGACACCGGCAAGTCGCTGCACGTGGGCGGGGCGACCGGCCGGATTCACGGCGCCAGCCACTCGCTGCTGGACTACAACCGCGCGGGTGTGCCGTTGATCGAGATCGTCACCAAGCCGATCACCGGTGCCGGCGACCGCGCGCCCGAGGTGGCCCGCGCCTACGTCACCGCGCTGCGTGAGGTGCTGAAATCACTCGGTGTCTCCGACGTGAAGATGGAGCAGGGTTCGCTGCGCTGCGACGCGAATGTCTCGCTGATGCCGATCGGCGCCAAGGAATTCGGCACCCGCACCGAAACCAAGAACGTCAACTCGCTGCGCAGCGTCGAGGTCGCGGTGCGCTACGAGATGCGCCGTCAGGCCGCGGTACTCGCCAACGGCGGCACCATCCTGCAGGAGACTCGCCACTTCCACGAGACGGACGGCTCCACCTCGCCGGGTCGCGTGAAGGAGACCTCCGAGGATTACCGGTACTTCCCCGAGCCGGATCTGGAACCCGTTGCGCCCGATGCCGAGTGGATCGAGTCGCTGCGCGGCACCATCCCCGAGTACCCGTGGCTGCGCCGCGCTCGCCTGCAGGCCGAGTGGGGCCTTTCTCCCGAGGTGTTCCGTGACCTGGTCAATGTCGGTGCGCTGGACCTGATCATCGCCACCGTCGACGAGGGCGCCTCGGTGGACGCCGCCCGCGCCTGGTGGGGCAACTCGCTGGCCGCCACCGCCAAGGAGCGCGAGGTCTCCCTGGCGGAACTGCCGATCACGCCGGGCCAGGTCGCCGAAGTGATCAAGCTGGTCGAAGCGAAGACGATCAACAGCAAGGTCGCCAAACAGGTCGTCGACCTCGTCCTCGCGGGCGAGGGTGCGCCCGCCCAGATCGTCGAAGCCAAGGGCTTGGGCATGGTGTCCGACGATTCGGCGTTGCAGACCGAGGTGGAGAAGGCCCTCGCCGCGAACCCTGATATCGCGGACAAGATCCGCTCCGGCAAGGTGCAGGCCGCGGGCAAGATCGTCGGTGATGTCATGAAGGCCACCCGCGGCCAGGCCGACGCGGCCCGCGTCCGCGAACTGGTTCTCGCCGCCTGCGGCGCGAGTTAACCGTCTCGAACGAATGGCGTCCCGCTCGCGCGGGACGCCATTCGCGTCTGCTAGTCCGGCGTGCCGCCGCCACCCGACGGCGGCGGGATCTTCACCACGCGGTCGTCGAACGGGCCGTGGTTGTCGTCGTTGTTGACGGTGGCGACCCAGATCGCCCCGTCGTTGGCCGCCGCGGCTCCGCCGAGCCGCCCGTACTTGTCCTGGTTAGTGAGCGCCGGTTGAGTGGTGATCGCGAACGATTTCGGATCGACCTCCGCGATCGCCAGGGCTTTGGCCCCGGTCATCGAGATCGCCACCATCTCCGGTCCGGCCGCGCATCCCGCGACGCCGGGATGTTCGGGCCAGGTCCAGCCGACGCTGACCGAGCCGTCTTTGCCGACGCGCTGCAACCGATCCTCGGTCGCCGTGCGATCGGTGACCCAGGTGCTGTCCGCGCCGTCCCAGCACAGGTCGCCGCCGGACCCCAGCCCGGACAGCACGACCTCCGTACCGGCCCCCGGTGCGGGCGATTTCACCCGCAGCACCTTCCCGGCCAGTGACGACGGTGTCGAGGCCAGCCCGGGATTTCCGGCGTCACCGGTCAGCACCAGCAGTTCGGTATCCGAGACGAACTCCAGCGCGCCGTGATTGCCGGTGGCGCCCTTCGGGATTCCGGTCACGATGTCCTTGGGCTGCCCGTCCTGCGCGATGCGCACCACCCGATTGTCGGACGGGGTGGTGATGTAGGCGTAGATCAGGCCGTCCTCGTGGTAGGTCGGCGAGAGCACGAGATCGGTGATACCGCCGTCGCCGGTGGCGTCCACGGCCAGCTTGGCGATCTCGACCGGCGGCACCTGCGGGTCGCTCTCGCCGACCGGCACGCTCTTGAGGATGCGCCCGGTGCGCCGCTCGGCAACCAGCGCGGTATCGCCCAGCGCCACGATGCCGCCGGTGGAATCCAGGCAGGTGGACACGACCGCCGGATCCGGATCGATGCACGGGCCCTCCGGCCGCGGCGGCGGTTTCTGCGTGGACTTGGGCGCCTTGGGATTCGCCGGCGCGAAAGTGGGTTCGGGTGTGAACGGGCTGGCGGCGGAATCATCGAAACGCGCACAGCCGACCAGTAGGACCGAGCCGAGCGCCAGACTCAGGGCGACGCGGCCCGCGACAACCAAACTCATGGTAGAGACGTTACGGAAATACCGGCGCGCTCGCTGCTTCCGGGTAGGTGTTGCCGCGATTCGCGCGCGTTAACAGCGGCGCCCGCGCCACGCCGGGATTGACACGCCGTGGAGTGTAAGTCTCCCGCCGAACGATCGTGCGGCATAGGGTATTGCCGTGAGTGAGCGTGAGCTAACCATGGACACAGCCCCGCCGGTAACCGCGGAGCCGATCAGGAGCGAGGTGCGGTTGTGACGGACAAGCCGAAGGACCCCTCCGGTGACCCCGACGCGGGTTCGGCCACCGGTCGTGGTGTGACCAGCCCGTACGATTCGCCGACCGGGCAGTTTCCCCGGGTCGGCGGTGGCCCCGAGTTACGCAAGGACGTGCCCCGCACCGAGGAGGAACTGGGTATCGAACCCGACGTTCCGACGGTGGGGGAGCAGGCGGCCCCCACCGCGCCCTACTCCTACGCCAGCATCCCGCCCGCCGCGAACACCCCGGGCGAGCCGAGTTCCGCGATGCGCCGCCGCGCCGCCGAAAACCGGCGCGGCACATTGGATTTCGGTCTGTTCCTGCTGCGGTTGGTCGTCGGCGGCACCTTCATCTATCACGGCTTGCAGAAGTTGACGGGCTGGTTCCACGGACCGGGCCTGGACGGCACCCGCGACATGATGACCAATGGCGGCTGGGATCACGCCACCGTGTCCGCGATCCTGCTCACCACCGGTGAACTGCTCGGCGGCATCCTGCTGGTGCTCGGTCTGGCCACGCCGCTCGCCGCGGGCGCGGTGCTCGCCGTGATCATCAACGCCTGGCTGTGGAAGCAGGGGATGAATCCCGGCTTCCAGTACAACGCCGGCGTCCGCAGCGGCGTCGAAATGGACAGCATCCTGGTCGGCGCGGCCGCCGCGATCATACTTACCGGTCCGGGTCGCTGGTCTCTGGACCGCAACCGCGGTTGGGCCATCCGCCCGGCGTGGGGTTCGTTCGTGGTCCTGCTGCTGGCCGTCGCGGTCGCGATTCTCACCTTCTGGTTCCTGCACGGCGGCAACCCGCTGACCGGCATCGGTCCGTTCGACTGATCGTCCGAACCGGAAACGCCCCCTTCGCGCTTGGATTAGAGGCGAAGGGGGCGTTTTTCGTAACCTGTTGTGCCGCTGGGAGTTACGGCACGTAGCGGACCGCGCCCTTATCGGCCGAGGTGGCCAGCGCCGCGTAGGCGCGCAACGCCGTGGTGACCGGGCGGTCCCGGTTGACCGGCTGCCAGGGTCGCTCGGAGGCCTCCATCTTCGCGCGCCGCTCGGCCAGCACCGCGTCCTCGACCAGCACCTCGAGCGTGCGGGACGCGACGTCGATGCGGATCTGGTCGCCGTTCTCGATCAGGCCGATCGCACCACCGGCGCCGGCCTCGGGGGACATGTGGCCGATCGACAGGCCCGAGGTGCCGCCGGAGAAGCGCCCGTCGGTGATCAGCGCGCACTGCTTGCCCAGGCCAGAACCCTTGAGGAAAGCGGTGGGGTGCAGCATCTCCTGCATGCCCGGTCCGCCCTTGGGGCCCTCGTACCGGACCACGATCACGTCACCCGGCTTGATCTTCTTGCCCAGGATCGCCGAGACGGCCTCTTCCTGGGATTCGACCACGACGGCCGGGCCCTGGAAGGAGAACAGGTCCTCGTCGATGCCCGCGGTCTTGAGGATCGCGCCGTCGGGAGCGATGTTGCCGCGCAGCACGACCAAACCGCCCTCGACGGTGTAGGCGTGCTCCTTGTCGCGGATGCAGCCCCCGGCCGCGTCGGTGTCCAGCGAGGACCAGCGGTTGTCGGTGGAGAACGGTTCGGTGGTGCGCACGCCGCCGGGCGCGGCGTGGAACAGCTCGATGGCTTCCTGGGAAGCCTTGCCGGAGCGGATATCCCAGGTGTCGAGCCACTGGTCGAAACTCTTGGTGTGCACGGTGGACACGTCCTCGTGCAGCAGCCCGGCGCGCCGCAGTTCGCCCAGGATGGCGGGGATGCCGCCGGCGCGATGCACGTCTTCCATGTGGTAATCCGAGTTCGGCGACACCTTCGACAGGCACGGCACGCGGCGACTGATCTCGTCGATGGTGGTCAGATCGAAGTCGATCTCACCTTCCTGCGCGGCGGCCAGCGTGTGCAGCACCGTGTTGGTGGATCCGCCCATCGCCACGTCCAAGGCCATGGCGTTGCGGAAAGCCTTCTCGTTGGCCACATTTCGCGGCAGCACGGAGGCGTCGTCCTCGCGGTACCAGCGGTTGGCGATATCCACGATCACCGAGCCGGCCCCCTCGAACAGCGCCCGGCGGGCGGCGTGGGTGGCCAGCGTGGAGCCGTTGCCCGGCAGCGCCAGACCCAGCGCCTCGGTGAGGCAGTTCATCGAATTCGCGGTGAACATGCCCGAACAGGAACCGCAGGTCGGGCAGGCGCTGCGCTCGACCTCGTCCAGGCCTTCATCCGAGACAGCCTGATTCGCGCTCGCCGAGATCGCCACGACCAGGTCGGTCGGCGCCTGCGCGACACCGTCGACCACCACGGCCTTACCGGCCTCCATCGGGCCGCCGGAGACGAACACGGCCGGAATGTTCAGTCGCATAGCGGCATTCAGCATGCCGGGGGTGATCTTGTCGCAGTTGGAGATGCACACCAGCGCGTCGGCGGTGTGCGCGTTCGCCATGTATTCGACGGAGTCGGCGATGATCTCGCGCGACGGCAGCGAGTACAGCATGCCGCCGTGCCCCATGGCGATGCCGTCGTCGACCGCGATGGTGTGGAACTCGCGCGGCACGCCGCCCGCGGCGCGCACGGCCTCGGCCACGATCTCGCCGACATCCTTGAGATGCACGTGGCCGGGGACGAACTGCGTGTAGGAGTTCGCGATGGCGATGATCGGCTTGCCGAAATCGGAGTCGGTCATACCGGTGGCGCGCCAGAGCGAGCGGGCGCCCGCGGCATTGCGGCCGATGGTGGTGGTGCGTGAGCGAAGCGGTGGCATGGGCTGGGTCCTCGATGGTCGCGGGGGCTGATGTGCGACGGCGCAGAGCGGATCTACGGCCTGTCCACGGTACTCCCGGGTTCAGCGGGGCTTTCGGGGTGGGCGGACCGCTCAGGTGTCGCGCTGTGTGTTCGCCGCGAGGGTGTCGCGGGTGCCTGCGGTGTCATCGGGGAGTGTCCGGACCGGCTCGGCTGAGGCCCGGTGGTCACCGAGCCGAGGCCAGTCTAGAGGTGTGATTTTCGCGTCATCGAGGCGTGCTGCTCCCCGGGATTCACCGTCTCATCATGTGAGACGCGATCAGTCGGTGCTGTCCTGGGCTTTTTCCGCCGCTTCGGCGGCTTTGCGCTCTTCGTAGGCGCGCTGCTCGGCTTCTTCGGCCGCGGCGAAGAGATCGGGGATCCGGCCCTCGGCGGCGGAGATCAGCTCGCGCAGCCGGTCGTAACCGACGGCCGGAAGCTTCACTTCGGAGCCGTCGGTGAGATGCGCCCGGACGTATCCGCGTTTGGGGATCGAAACGCCTTTCAGCTGATCCCAATCGATGTGCCGCTGCTTGAAAACGGTGCGCAGGTCCAGGCCCGCGTCGGACACCCGCGTCTGCGTGCGCGCGATCCACAGCGCCGCTGCCAGCGGAATCAGGAGTAGCCACCACAGTCCGATCGGCCAGCCCGCGAAGAAGAAGAACACGCAGAAGAACAGCACGACCACGCCGATATAGGACGTCTGCGGAATCCGAATGACCTTCGGTTCGGACCCACCCGTGGCGGATCCTTCGTCGGAGGTGTGGGACGATTTAGCCGGTGGCACGGACTGATGCGGTGATGACACACCACCATCCTCGCATCCTGGTGAACGGACACAAGCAACCGCACTGTCTCACATAATGAGACGCAGGAGTCAGAAGTTTGACTCACCGGTTCACGCCCGCATAACGTCGTGCGCGTGAAACCAATCGAGCTTCTCGTAATCAGCTGGCGCGTCCAGCGTTGAGCTTGGCTCTCTGAGTCGACTACGAAGCTCGCGTTGCGACGCGCCACCCTCGAACAGCCCTGGCTGTCGAGGGTTTTTTTGTGTTCAGGACTAATGTCCGGCGCGGGGCGCTCGCAAGGCACCACGTGTCAAGCACAAGCACGGCATGAGAGGTCAGGCCCGGAGGAGGAAGCTTGCGTAACCACGCAGGGCCCCGATCCTGCCGTCATCACACACAGTTTGTCCGGGGTCTAGAACGAAGTAGTTAGGAACGAAGACGGTGAGTGCACCAACCGCACGGCCCGGGCCCTCGGCCCGCAGGCCGGCGCCTTCGGCGAATCAGCAGGGGACCGCTGCCAATCCGACGACCGCGGCCAACCGCCGCCAGGTCCCGCCCGAGCGGGTCACCGGCGCGCAGTCGGTCGTCCGCTCGCTCGAAGAGCTCGGCGTCGACACCGTATTCGGCATTCCCGGCGGCGCGATCCTCCCGGTCTACGACCCGCTGTTCGACTCCACCAAGGTGCGCCACGTGCTGGTGCGCCACGAGCAGGGCGCGGGTCACGCGGCCACCGGCTATGCCCAGGCCACCGGCAAGGTCGGCGTCTGCATGGCCACCTCCGGTCCCGGCGCGACCAACCTGGTCACTCCGATCGCGGATGCCCAGATGGACTCCGTGCCGCTGGTCGCGATCACCGGCCAGGTCGGCCGCAGCCTGATCGGCACCGACGCCTTCCAGGAAGCCGACATCTCCGGCATCACCATGGCGTGCACCAAGCACAACTTCCTCATCACCGAGGGCGTCGACATCCCGCGCATCATGGCCGAGGCGTTCTACCTGGCGTCCTCCGGCCGTCCGGGCGCGGTGCTGGTCGACATCCCGAAGGACGTGCTGGTCAACCAGACCACCTTCAGCTGGCCGCCGGAGATGCGACTGCCCGGCTACCGCCCGGTCACCAAGCCGCACGGCAAGCAGGTGCGCGAGGCCGCCCGGATGATCATGGAAGCCAAGGCGCCCGTGCTCTACGTCGGCGGCGGCGTCATCAAGGCCGACGCGTCGGCCGAGCTGCTGGAGCTGGCCGAACTCACGGGCATCCCCGTGGTCACCACCCTGATGGCGCGCGGCGCGTTCCCGGACTCGCATGACCTGAACATGGGCATGCCCGGCATGCACGGCACCGTCGGCGCGGTCGCCGCCCTGCAGCGTTCCGATCTGCTGATCACCCTCGGCGCCCGTTTCGACGACCGGGTCACCGGCCAGCTCGACTCGTTCGCGCCCAACGCCCGGGTGATCCACGCCGACATCGACCCGGCCGAGATCGGCAAGAACCGGCACGCCGACGTCCCGATCGTCGGCGACTGCCGCGAGGTGATCGCGGAACTGACCGAGACCCTCAAGGCCGACCCGTCCGCCTCCGCCGGGGCCCCGCTGCTGAACCTGACCGACTGGTGGAAGTACCTGGAGGGTGTGCGCAAGTCGTACCCGCTCGGCTACGCCCCGCAGGAAGACGGTTCGCTCTCGCCCGAGTTCGTCATCGAGAAGCTGGGCGAGCTCGCCGGACCCGACGCCATCTACTGTGCCGGCGTCGGCCAGCACCAGATGTGGGCCGCCCAGTTCATCAAGTACGAGAAGCCGCGCACCTGGCTGAATTCCGGTGGCCTCGGCACCATGGGCTACGCCGTCCCGGCCGCCATGGGCGCCAAGATGGGCGCCCCGGACAAGGAGGTCTGGGCGGTCGACGGTGACGGCTGCTTTCAGATGACCAACCAGGAGCTGGCGACCTGTGCCGTCGAGGGCGTGCCGATCAAGGTCGCGCTGATCAACAACGGCAACCTGGGCATGGTCCGCCAGTGGCAGACCCTGTTCTACGAGGAGCGCTACTCCAACACCGATCTCGGCACGCACACCCTGCGCATCCCCGATTTCGTCAAGCTGGCGGAAGCGCTGGGCTGCGTCGGCATCCGGGTCGAGCGGGCCGAGGACGTGGAGGCCGCGATCCGGGAGGCGCAGTCCATCAACGACCGCCCCGTGGTGATCGACTTCATCGTCGGCAAGGACGCCCAGGTGTGGCCGATGGTCGCCGCCGGCACCGGCAACGACGAGATCATGGCCGCCCGCGGCATCCGCCCGCTGTTCGACGAGGACGAGGCCGCCGCCGAACCCGCCGTCATCCACGAGGCCATGACGCATAGCGAGGGACAGAAATGAGCACCACCCACACCCTGTCCGTCCTGGTCGAGGACAAGCCCGGCGTGCTCGCGCGCGTCGCGGCCCTGTTCTCCCGCCGTGGCTTCAATATCGAGTCGCTGGCGGTCGGCGGCACCGAGATCCCGGACATCTCGCGCATGACCATCGTCGTCACCGTCGAGGATCTGCCGCTCGAGCAGGTCACCAAGCAGCTCAACAAGCTGGTGAACGTCATCAAGATCGTCGAGCAGGACGCCGACAGCTCGGTCGCTCGCGAACTGATCCTGGTGAAGGTGCGCGCCGACGCCAGCGTGCGCACCCAGGTCATCGAGGCCGTCACCCTGTTCCGGGCGAAGGTCATCGACGTGTCCCCGGACGCGCTGACCGTCGAGGCGACCGGAACCCGGTCCAAGCTCGACGCACTGCTGCGGATGCTGGAACCGTATGGCATCCGCGAGATCGTGCAGTCCGGTGTCGTCGCCGTCGGCCGCGGACCCAAGTCGATCACAGCGACTCGCTAGCGCTCGCCGCTGTGAACAGCGCTGTGCTTATTCCGTGGGGGCTCCGCCCCCACACCCCCGCCCGTGTTTAACGCAACTCTCTTAGTATTACCGAATCCAAGAAGGAGATACCCCAAGTGGCAGTCGAGATGTTCTACGACGACGATGCCGATCTGTCGATCATCCAGGGCCGCAAGGTCGCGGTCATCGGCTACGGCAGCCAGGGCCACGCGCATTCGCTGAGCCTGCGCGACTCCGGCGTCGACGTCCGCGTCGGTCTCGCCGAGGGCTCCAAGTCCCGCCCCAAGGCCGAAGAGGCCGGCCTGACCGTCGGCACCCCCGCCGAGGTCTCCGCCTGGGCCGACGTGATCATGGTCCTCGCGCCCGACACCGCGCAGGCCGCCATCTTCACCAACGACATCGAGCCCAACCTGCAGGACGGCGACGCGCTGTTCTTCGGCCACGGCCTCAACATCCACTTCGGTCTGATCAAGGCGCCGGCCAACGTCACCGTCGCCATGGTCGCCCCCAAGGGCCCCGGCCACCTGGTGCGCCGCCAGTTCGTCGACGGCAAGGGCGTTCCGGCCCTGATCGCCGTCGACCAGGACCCGAAGGGCGAGGGCCAGGCCCTGGCGCTGTCCTACGCCGCCGCCATCGGTGGCGCGCGCGCCGGCGTCATCAAGACCACCTTCAAGGAAGAGACCGAGACCGACCTCTTCGGCGAGCAGGCCGTGCTCTGCGGCGGCACCGAAGAACTGGTCAAGACCGGTTTCGAGGTCATGGTCGAGGCCGGCTACGCCCCCGAGATGGCCTACTTCGAGGTGCTGCACGAGCTCAAGCTGATCGTCGACCTCATGTACGAGGGCGGCATCGCCCGCATGAACTACTCGGTCTCCGACACCGCCGAATTCGGTGGCTACCTGTCCGGCCCGCGCGTCATCGACGCCGGCACCAAGGACCGCATGAAGGCGATCCTCGCCGACATCCAGGACGGCACCTTCGTCAAGCGCCTCGTCGCCAACGTCGAGGGCGGCAACAAGGAGCTCGAGGGTCTGCGCAAGGCCAACGCCGAGCACCCGATCGAGGTCACCGGCGCCAAGCTGCGTGGGCTGATGAGCTGGGTCGATCGCCCGATCACCGAAACCGCGTAATTCTCCGCGCATGAAAGGCCCGGCATCCACGCGGTGCCGGGCTTTTCGCTGTCCTGCGGGTGTTTCTCGCGATCGATCCGCGTTCCCGGCCGCTAACGGGCCCTGATGCTCAACGCCTTCGCCCCGGGCGCCGTCTCCGAAATCCCTTGCGCGCCTTCACCATCTCCGTGCCTCTGACAGACGAAAACGTCGCCCGAGCATCCGGCTCGGGCGACGTATTCGTCCTACTGGTTCTGCTGCAACGGCTGACTGAACCGCAACACATTCCCCGACGGATCCCGGAACGCGCAATCCCGTACACCGTAGAACTGATCCGTCGGCTCCTGAATCACCTCGGCTCCCGCCGCACTGATCTGCTCGAAGGTGGCGTCACAATCCTCAGTATTGAAGATGACCCCACGCAACAGCCCCTTCCCGAGCAACTCCGCGGCCGCCGCCTTATCGGCCTCCGACGCATTCGGGTCAGCCACCGCGGGCTCCAGCACGATCGTCACGTCCGGCTGGTTCTTCGGTCCCACCGATATCCAGAACAGCCCTTGCGCCTGCACATCGTTGCGCACTTCGAGCCCGAGCGTGTCCCGATAGAAGGCCAGCGCCTCGTCATGATCGTTCGCCGCGACAAAACATTGTGAGAGTGTGAGTTCCATGCCACCAACGCTATGCCCGGCCCTCTGACCAGCGCTTCTTGATTCCTGATCGGTGTGTACTCAGCCCTGATAAGGCTCCACCGTGAACTCCACCTGCCCCGACGGCGGCACACTCAACGCATTCACGGTGACAGTCCCGACGAACTTCCCGAACCCGGGCTGGAACACCGTCGACTTCGGATCACTGATCCAGAACCCCGGCCCCGTAGCCTTTGCAGTCCGCGTCCCGGTCTCCCCGGTATCCACATTCCGCCAGTGCAGCGTGACATCCAGGCTGCACGACCCGACGCCGGTCATATTGGTGCTGACTGTGAACGTCGCGCTGCTCGGGTACCCGGGGCCGTGCACCGATGAGTCGACCACGGCAAAACACAGGCCGTTGGTGAGCGAGTAGATCGTCTGAAACTTGCCACCGTTGGCTGCCGAAGCGGGGGCTGCGGTGAGGGTGAGCACGGCAGCCGTGGCAATGGCGCCGGCGGCGGGGAGCGTGAGAGTTCTTCTAACCGACTTCATCTGAAACCTCTATAGAGTGGGATGAATTTTCGGAGGATGTGTCGCGAACCATACCCGCTCACGGTTGGTGTCGGATCGGGTTCGGAAACTCTTGACGTACCCACATCTGCGAAGCGAGCCGCAACTATGAACTGCGTGCCGTCGGCCCGTTAAGGAGAGTGGGCGTCTCAATTTTGGAGGCCCTGCGGGTTTCTGGGTGAACCAGTTGCTCGTGGATGCTCTTGAGGGATCATCGTTGCAGGTCGTCGCGGCATCGGAAGGACATTATCGAGCCACGGCGGGACAATCTTTGCGTCGCTGAAGTCGCGGTAGCGAAGAACTCCACGACGCCCTCGCGCATACATCACCGTTGGATAGCTGTGGGTTCAAACCTTCGTGGTACACCTAGCGGCGGTCAGCGGTTCCCCAGATCACGCTCTTGGGCAGCCTTGAGCACGTCGATGATGGACTTGCCTACTGCACGGGCCACTGGAGGGGGGAATGCGTTGCCGACTTGTCGATACTGGGCAGTCTTCCCCCCTGAAAAGTCCCATTCGGGTGGGAACCCCTGAATGATGGCTGCCTGCCGCACGGTTAGCATCGGTCCATCTGGGCCGAAAAGATCGCGAGTCTCGGTCTTTTTCAGCGCGCATGTCTCGGGGTCATTGGCGACGCCCATGCCCGAGATCCCCAGCTGTTTCCACGCGGCTTTCGCCCGGCTGGGGCCGAGGTCAGCGCCGCCGTGTTTCTTGGATCCTCCGACGAGAGTGGGCGCGATACCGCCGCTCTTGGCCCTCAGTTCGCTATCACGACTACGCGCCCGCTCCAGCCACCGCTTATAGGCCGCACGAGCTTCCTTCGCATGGGCGCCTTTGAAGTAGGGCTCGAATCGCTGCTCCATTGAAGCCTGAAGGCTGTCAACGACGCTGACCGGATCCTCGTGTGTTGCCGTGGGCCATTCGTACTTGAGGTCTCGAAGAACGTCATCGCGGAACGCGACAAGGATCGCTCGGGGCCGGAGTTGCGGCACCCCGAAGTCGCTGGCTTCCAAGACGCCCCACTTACACACTGTGTAGCCGAGACCCTCGTCTTCGGTGAACTGACCGTCGTCACCGAAATATGTTCCACCCTGCAGCTTTGCCTGGATCCAGTCTCGATAGGTGGAGAACTTGGGATCCATGATGCCGCGGACGTTCTCGATCATGACTGCACGAGGCTTGAGAATCTCGACTAGTTCCAGCATGCGAGGGAACAGGTCTCGTTCATCATCCTTGCCCAGTTGTTTGCCTGCATGCGAGAACGGCGGGCACGGTACTCCGCCGGCGAGCAGATCCAAGCCCCGTTGCTTGAGCAGGGGACCGCTCTTCACCAGATCGCGGAAGGGATCGAATTCTTTGACGTCAGTTGCGAGGATGTCGCAGTTTTCTCGTTCCCAGGACCACACCTCGTGATCCTCGATGTTGAGCCGCAAGGTATCGGCGGCATTGCCGTCGATCTCAACGAGAGCCAAATGTCCGAAACCTGCCTGGTGCAGTCCTACTGCCTGTCCTCCAGCCCCGGCACAAATCTCAATCGATGTGAATTTCGTTGGCGCCACGTCGGATTCAGATTCAGCTGTGAGCGCTACGGCATCATCGCTGGCGCAGGTCTCGTCAACGAGAAGGTCGGTCACGCTGATACCTTTCGGTGCGGGGGCCGTGGTCGTGTTGTCAGGTACGCGGGAGTATCTTTCCTGATGACACCTAGCTGCCTTGAACTGGGACATACATGACTGAACGCCGAGCGGAAGTGGCGAGGCGGGAGGCCCACGAACGCGGGATCTACCCCGCTCCGCTGAACGAGGGCCGCTCCCGCAATATGCGAGCTAACCGTCGGGCCGGAACGAAGCCGGAAGTGGTGTTGCGAAGTGCCCTGCACCGGTTGGGCTATCGGTACCGCAAGGACTTCAGGCTCGATCTCGGCTCTATGAAGGTCCGGCCCGACATCGTCTTCACGGCCCGCAAAGTAGCGGTCTTCGTAGACGGCTGCTTCTGGCATGTTTGCCCCCAGCACGGCCGCCAGCCGACGACGAATGAGTGGTACTGGACGCCGAAGCTGCGCCGGAACATCGAACGGGATCGTGCCGCGGATGCCGCTCTCGCACAGGCTGGTTGGCAGGTGGTCCGCTTGTGGGAGCACGAGACGCTGGCGACTGCTGTGGCCGCGGTCACCGTCGCGCTTGGCGGAACCGAACATGTGAGCGATCATATGGGAAGTGATCAGGTAACGCTTCGAAGCCGGTAGATTCGCTGGCTATGGGCGCGCCGTTCAGGACTGTGTTGCTGGGCTGGAAGCCGAGCAAAAAGAACAAGCTGAAGTGGGATTGGGTCCCCAACTCCGCTGACACTGACAATGTGACGAGTTTGCGGTTAGCCGGGGATGTTCTCGACCAACTGGGTATGCCGAACCCGAACGTGACGGGGGCTGAACCGGTTGTGGCTCCGGACAATCCCGGTTCCTTGCTGGAGACCCAGGTCATGTCGGACCTAGCCCATCAACTGCCGGCCTTGGACCCACGCCGAGACTGGGACTTCTTCCGAGGCCAAAGCATCGTCAGGTTCGCGCAGTATCAGCATCTGGCCGGGATCGACGCCGCGATAAAACATGATCCGAACCTCCGGGTGACACTCGGCACCGACTACCTGATCAAGCCAGATGTGCTGGTCGCCTTGCGTGGAACACCTACGAGAACCGACCACCTGTGGCTGCATGCTGCCGTTGCCTGCAAGTGGACGATCAGATCTGATCGCGTTCAGAACATTCGCCACGAGAACAGCAACATGATCAGGCACAGGCGCGGACGTCTGCCCCACCTCGTGACCGTGACAGCCGAGCCGTTGCCAACGCGGCTCGCATCTATCGCGCGCGGAACCGGGGAAGTCGACGCGACCTACCACATCGCATACCAAGAACTGCACAATTCTGTTGCTACGCACGGCAGTCTGGAACAACGAGAGGCGTGGGACGAGGTGACCAAGCAGGGTCGGCTGCTCGACTACCGCGATCTCGCGAAGGCGTTGGCTGACTGGTAGTAGGTGATCTGGTGGTAGCGAAGTGCACTGCCCTAGCACCCCCGCGCCGGCGGTGCTAGGGCAGTGATTCCGTTCGGGCTAGTTGCTTTCCAAGGTCTGGCTAACTGTCCATCTCACGGAACTCCGAGGTAGTTCAGGAGAACGAGAACAAAGCCGGTACCGCCGGCGAACCCAATGCCACCTTCGCGGATTGCCGCGGCCTGATGCTCGCCGCGGGCGACTGCCAGCAGCCAGGCGACGATTCCTACGATGATGCCGCTCAGAATTGCGATGGTGATCAGCAAAGCCCTTGCGGTGAGCTCGGACACAAGTTTCCTCTCGGGTGCGTTCGATCCGTACCGAACTGTGGGCCGGTTCGGATCTGAGAACTCGCGCAGAGGAGGGCACATCGGTGCCTGCTCGCATTGGCGAGTTTCAAGTCTCTAAATAGTTGGCCACGCGCGCTTCAGCGATGACGCGGAGGCTCTGAGGTTGGGAGCAGAACTACGACGCGTGAGCGACCAGGCCTGGCGGTGGTGTCTCACGATGTGGACCAGCAAGTGTCGGGCCTGCTAGCTGCCCTTCGTCCCTGAAGTGGCCGCGATGCGCGATGGAGTCAGCCGTCAGCGATCCTCCGAACCGAAGGCCTCGAGTTGACCAGGGTGGACTCCAGCAGAGTGTCGGCGTCGTCGCGTAGGCCTTGTCTGTTGAGTGCGTGCAGGATCCGCAGTACCTCGCCTTCGGCTCGTCGGCCTGCGTAGCTGATTATCGTTTCGGCGGCATCATGCAGATTCAGCTCCCGGGATGATGCGATTGCATCCGCCGTTTCGTCCGGCGAAGTCTCGAGACCTACATGGCGCATCAGGCCGTTGACGCGTTCCCAATCGTCCGAAGTGATGTATCGGGCAAGGTCATGAACAGCCGGCCATGCCGGGCTCGGAGTTTTGCGACTGTGCCGGTCCCCTCTCTGCGGGGGGACCGGCACAGTCTCGGAAGGATGCCTGCTGGCCGGCTTTTCCACCGTCGCCGCCGGGACAGCCGTAGCGGCGGCCGTGCCGCATGAAGCGCATGCCGCAGTAGGAACATCAGGAACGGGCGCCAGGGCACTCCAGAGATCGAAGAGCTCGTCCCACCCGATGACGTTGTCCGCGTCAGTGTGCGAAAGGGCCAGTGTGTGCAGCCGCTTAACGATGTCCAGCGAGGGCGCGCGCTTACGCTTTCCGTTTGCGAGCTCCCACAGGGCTGACTTGCTCAGGTAGGTCTGATCTGCGGCTGCTCGGACCGAGAGACCTGTATTCCGGACCATGGTGCGTACAGCTGTTCCGAACGCCTGCCACTCCCGTGACGTGCCAGGGCTATCGCCTTCGGGTTCCTGTGATCGTTGCTTGCTGGTGGTTGGCAAATGGGCTCTCCGCCACAGTGGTTCGGACAATATTCGCGCGGCCAAGTCTGCACTCTCGAGGGAAATTCCGCTAGTGCGATTCCATATTCACTTACGCCGCGAGCTGCGGCTATTGCCAGTATCTTTGATATGGCCATCGCCACTTCTGCTGAATCTCACTCTGACTGGTTCGTTTTGAGTGTTTCGGAGTGACATCGTTGTCCGGACTTCGATTGAAATTCCGGACAGTGCAGGGCTTTACAAGCTGGCCGCAGATGGGGTTCAGTGACGGGGCCACTATCGACGCTGGTTAGTTGTCGAGTGTTGTTGTAGTTAGCTTGTCGGTTTATCGCCTTACCGAAAGGGTGGACCCGTTGACCATGCCGTCCTGGAGAGACCCCAAACTCGGCACCATGAAGCGTGCGGCCTTGTGGCTGGTGCAAGAGGTCGGTGCCGGAGAGTTGTTCACGAAGACTCAGCTCCGCGAAGCCTTTCCGGAGACATCTCAGATCGACCGCAGGATGCGCGATCTCCGTGACTTCGACTGGCGGATCGACACGAACCGCGAAGATCCGGCTCTGGGCGCGCACGAGCAGCGATTCGTCAAACAAGGTGTTGCAGTCTGGGAGCCCGGGAAAGGAACACGAAAGACAGGGGTAACGATCACCGCCGCCGAGAGACATGCTCTGATGATGCGAGACGGTCACAAGTGTCGCTCGTGTGGCATCGGACCTGGGGAGCAGTACGCCGGCACGTATGTCACGTCGCAACTCGATGTTGCCCGTCGTCTGGTTCGCCTTCCAGATGGTACGGAGAGCATGCAGCTGATGATCGAGTGCAGCCGCTGCCGTATTGGTGGTCGCGAGCTGACTGCAGACTTGGCGGAGGTCCTTTCTCGCATCGGCCGTCTGCCTCTTTACGAGAAAAAGATGCTGGCTTCCTGGGTTGCCCAGGATGCCCGGAAGTTCAGCGAGACAGAAGATTTGTGGGCGGCTTACCGTACGTTGCCGGCGGATTCCCGGGATAAGGTTCGTGTGGC
This sequence comes from Nocardia goodfellowii, assembly GCF_017875645.1. Lineage (NCBI taxonomy): Bacteria > Bacillati > Actinomycetota > Actinomycetes > Mycobacteriales > Nocardiaceae > Nocardia > Nocardia goodfellowii. The sequence goes on from NZ_JAGGMR010000001.1 coordinate 3,162,269, forward strand.
ATTGAGTGATGATGCGTGATGGGTTGACCGCTGTGCACCCGACTAGGATGCGACGTCAACCGTAGTCAACTCCGGCCTGCTCTACCGCTAAGATAGGAATTGTCGTCTTGTTCCAAGACTTTGGATTGCCCGCGACTGCTGCGTCCACCCGGTTGAAGGTGGAGCAGCGCATTAGTGAAATTCATGAAAGGCGTGGAGTCGCAGAGACTCTGACGGTAGAGTGGCGGGGTGCGCCGTTGCATCTCGAGGTTATCGATATGCCATTGGTGGATCTTTATTACAATCCGAGCACTCATCGTATACGAGCCCAGCGCGAACTCGATCCGAGTCGTGACGCGGCGCTTACGAAAGATCCCTGGAGCGCGGAGAGCCAAGACTATCTGAGGCATCTACTGACGCGAAGGCCGTCGGCGCCCGAACACCGTGACCCGGATTTCGAAGACCTGAAGGGCCATCTCGAACAACATAAGCAGCTCGAGCCCGGTCTTATCACCCGGGATGGGATCCTCGTCAACGGCAACACGCGGTGTGCTGCCTTGCGGGAACTCTCAGTTGTCAGCATGCGTGTAGGAGTGCTGCCTTCATCCTGCACCTGGGACGATATCAACGATGTCGAGTTGTCGCTGCAGCTACGCTTTGACGAGCGACGCGACTACTCCTATATCAATCGTCTACTCGCGATCGAGGAGCAAAGAGTAACTCTAAATCGCGATTTGTCGGTAATTGCCAGGGCTTTTCATACGGACAGTAAATCGGTTGAACGCGACTTGTGGGTTCTCGCGCAGCTCAAGGATTTGATTGCACGCAGTAAGAAGGGTGGAGGTCCATCGCTGCGTTTGATGGACCTGGAAGGTGCTAAAGAGAGGCTTTTCGAGCTGTATCGTGCATACCGTGACGAGCACGCAAAAAATAAAGAGCGCGCAGATATTCTGAAGGAAACGCGTTTCGCGGCGATTATCTTGGAATTCTCGAAGACTGATGTTCGCTACATCGACCCCGAATTTCCGAAGAAATATCTTGAGAAGAAATTGCCCGAGAATCTGAAGCCGGCGAAGGTCGTTACGGCGCCAAAAGCTATTCCAGGCTTAGGCAGGAGCGTAAAGGCAGAAGGACCAGAAGTCATGGAGGCCCGCGCTTTGACCGATGCACTGCTCCAGACCAAAGCTGTTGAGGTGACTGGTTCAACTCCTGAGGATCGTGCAGCCTCTGCGCTAGTCATACGGTCTTACCGCGAAGCCTTCAACGAAGCACTCGACGGTGCGGGACGCGACTTTCGGCTGCGGAAGAAGCGGCTGGCTGCCCCAGACCGAATCGGTGACGCGTGCAAAGATATCGAGCTGTCCATCACCGATCTCGTCACGTCCAGGGGAAGCTCAAGCCTTGATGAAGGAGCGTTCGATGACGCGCTCGACCAGCTCCGCACCGTTCTTGGAAGGCTAGCTTTCGAAGCGAAGCGGACCGTTGATCTGCCAGGAGCCGGTTTGGACTGGCTGGTCGCCGCTGTGAATGTGAAGCGGCCGGATCATGGGTGACCCAGCGCCCTCACTGTTGCTGCGTTTCGATGTCACTCGAACCAGGGTCGAACTGCGCACATCGCCGGCATACCAGGCCGACTTCGCTCAGTTGGTGGCACGTATGGCTGCGAGTGGTCAATTGGGCCCGCTCTCCGCGGAAATGGACCTCGATGACCTACTCGTCAATATCGGCGAGCTGGCCATGTGGGCTCATCCTGATGTCGAGTGGGACTCCGAGTTGGGGGCGTTGGTCAATGGCGTTCTCGACGACACCGAGGCGGTTGAGCGCAGCCTGACAGGAGGGCGGACCGAGGGCGATCGCGGAACTGTCCATCCGGAAGACGTAGTCGATCTGCTTGGTACCGATTGGACTGCCGACCTGACATCTTTTCAGCGGCGGGACATAGCGCATTTGCTTTCGTTGCGCCACGGAGCCAATTTCAGTGTCCCGGGTGCCGGCAAGACACGCGTTGCATTCGCGGTATATGCCGCGATGCGCGAGCGCGGGGAAGCTGGGCGGCTACTGATTGTCGGACCGAAGTCCGCTCACGAGGCATGGGAGTTCGAGAACTCCGCCTGCTTCAAAGAGCCCTTGCGAACCGCTGTGGCCGGGCGATCCGAGGATCCGCTGGCGGAACTCCGCATCGTGAATTACGAGCGGCTCGACCGTAGGCTGGCAGACCTTACTTCCTGGCTGCGGTCGGGCCCTTCGATGGTCGTACTGGATGAGGCCCATCGAATGAAACTGGGAGCGAGCGGCACGTACGGTGCTGCTTGCTTGGCGTTGGGCCCTCTGGCAGACAGGCGTCTGATCCTCACCGGCACGCCCGCCCCCAATGGCGCGAAGGACTTGGAGAATCTCTTGTCGTTCGTCTGGCCTGGCCACGGCAAAAGAGTGGTGACCGAAGCCGTCGCTGGTGGTGACTTGGCCTACGCCAGTTCCGTTTTGCGCCCGCTATTCACTCGGACAACAAAGCATGAACTGGGGCTGCCGCCCTTTGAACCAAAGATTCGGTACCTGAATATGCCGAGGTGGCATTCGGAAATCTACGAAGCCTTGAAGGGGAATTTCTCGGCCCGTGCTGAAGGCTCTCGACAGAACATCGAGGCGCTGGGCCGGGCGATGCTGAGACTGCTGATGGCGGCAACATGTCCGGCTCTGCTCCTGGAAGGTGCGAGTCGCTACGAACCGTTGGAGTACCAACTGCCTCCGATCGAGCCAGACCCCGGCGACTCCTTGTATGAACTTCTGCAGAATCTTCCGAGTATCGAGCTTTCTCCGAAGTATCAAGAGACTTTGGCGATTGTTGGCAGTAACGCTGCTCAGGGCCGAAAGACCTTGGTGTGGACTACCTTTGTGCGCAGTATCACGACTCTGGAGAACCTGTTAGGGAGCTATAACCCGGCGGTGGTCCACGGCGGCACACCAGACCGTGAAGAGCAGCTGCGACGCTTCCGGCAGGATGCTGACTGCCATGTTCTGATATCCAATCCGGCGACACTGGGCGAGGGAATCAGTCTCCACCAGGTTTGTCATGATGCCGTGTACGTGGACCGCGACTTCATGGCCGGACGGTTCTTGCAGAGTCTCGACCGTATCCATCGCCTCGGTTTGGCTCCCGGCACCGAGACGAGAGTTACAGTTCTGGTGGCTCGCAGGACTGTCGACGAGCAGGTAGCCGAGCGCCTCGAGGACAAGCTGGAATTCATGGGCAGAATCCTCGATGATCCTGGTGTGCAGCGGCTCGCTGACCTCCAAGAAGAACCTGCCGCCGGGGCGGGTATGGATGCAGCCGATGTCCGCGCGCTCCTTCGGCACCTCAAATCGGAGCCAGAGATGTCAGCGACGTAGCTCTGCCATTGGCCGCATAGCAGCCAGGACTTTCGGCAACTAATCCGATGAAGTCGTCGATACTTACCGGCGGTTCAACTTCCACTGCTCTCGCTACTCGACTTCCCGAATCCACCACGCACAACCTTCCCCCCACCAGTCGGCACCCCACTCTCCCGCAGCCGCCCGCTCACCGGCCGCACGAACGTCCCCGCCCCGACAATGATCGCCGCACCAATAGCCGGGTACAGCAGATCCGGGGTGTGGGGGTACCAGAAGTGGCGGTATTTGGTGGTGTCCGCTTTGCATCGATCGTCGGCGACTCGGATCGAGGTTTGCGGGTCGACGCATACCGCCACGTTGGTGGGGTCGTCTGCGCTGGTTGTCGCGACGGGGGTGGGGGTGGCAGGGCGGTCTGGGGTGCCGCAGGCTGCGGAGAGCAGGGAGACGGCGACGGCGGCGGGCAATGTGTAGGAGACTCGGCGGGATTTCAGAGTGCGCTCGTGTGGCCGTTTTTCCGCGGATGCGCCAGGCATCTCCACCCCCGTATTGCGTTAGGCAAGCGGACTGAGGCTAGCAGTGAAGCTGTTTCGCGACAACGGGTTCGGTGGTGGCGGACTAGGTGGTCGGCTGCTGGTATGGGTGGTTCGGGTTGGCGGGGTTGTAGGGGTTGAGCGGGCTGAGGGCGCTCGCCGGGTTCGCCGGGTGGTTGAGGTTGAGGGGGCTGAGGGGGTTGGCGGGGTTGTTCAAGCTGTCGGCCCAGCAGGGGGCGGTGGGTTCGCAGTCGTCGTATTGACCGATGGCGGTGGCGTTCGGTGCGGCCGGCTCGGCCGAGGCGGGAATTGCCAAGGCGGACAACGCGATGGTGGCGAATGCGCCGGCAATGGTGATGCGGGTGAGCGTGCGGGGCTTCGAGGTAGAGAACACCACGGGACCTTTCTGTCAGTTCGGTTGTGCGGGGCCGCGTTCGGTGTTGCCGAAGGCTTTTCGCACATCTCAACTCTGACCTAAGAAATCGCGAAAAGCGCTGTTACCAGCAAGTTCCCAGGGAACTTTCATCCTCGAGAACGATCTCGCAGCTCCTCGGTACTAGGGGTTGTCCCCTAAACCCGGGAGGGATGCCTCGCGCTCCCGTCTGTGGGGACTGGTAATCACACCCTCTGGGGCCGCGGTTGCGCTGATGAGGCATTTGGTGTGAAGGCGCTGCGATGCGAATCGGTTGCCGAGGTGCTGGCAGGAAGGGGATCGCAATGGTCATTCCAGATCGATCCGGAAGCGTATTTTCGCGACTGGCAGCAGCGGGGCTGGCTGTGGAATGACAGGGTCCGACAGCAGATCGTCTACGACAGGAGATCAACCCGGAGTGGACGCCGACGCTCGCGACCGGCCCGACGGAGCTGGTGCTGAGTAAACCGATGCCGGAGCTGTCCAGCAAACTCGGCTCGCTGGCCTTTGAAACCCATACCTGCACAGTCAATTCGAGTGGACGGCTGTCGGAGCTGCGGACCGCGGGGGCAATGTTGCGCTCGATGCGGCGACGAGGAACCTGCCGTGGCGCGCGTCAGATTCGATTGTCGTGCCTGCGAATTCCGCGTGCGCGACGTGCGTCGTTTCCGGCGGATCGCGGTGCTCGCACTGCTGGCGATACCGCTGACGATCGCAGGCGTCCTCGCGGCGCGATCATTCGAGCTCGAACAGCTCTACCTGCCTTTGGCTTTCGCGGTTGGTGCCCGGATGCCTGCCGATCCCGTTGCTGGTAGCGATGCTGGCCTGGAGTCGCTCACGGTTTTCCGCGGATGTATGGATGAACGGCACGGTGGAAGCCCATCGTGTCCGCGCATCCAGATTTCGCGGCCGAGGTGCAGCGCTACCGGGTCCGGAAACACTGAGCACCCCACCGGATTCCCAGCGGGGTGCTGACCAGAATGCTAACTAGCTGCTGCCGAAGAAGAGCCCCGGGGGCCGGTGGTGGCCGAAGCCGTTGAACGGGTCGTGCGGCTTGCGGCGGCGTTCGCAGTTGTCCCAGTCGTCATCCCAGCGGTCATGTCGCCGGTCGTCCCAGCTGTTGTGGTCCCACGGGCGGTGGCGGTGGCAGTCGTCGCCGTGGCGGACCTCGGTGACGTTGGGGACGGCCGGGGTGGCCGAGGCGGGAACGGCCAAGGCGGTCAACGGGATCGCGGTGAGGACGCCGGCGATGGCGACGCGGGCCAAGGTGCGTCGGGCGGCGGACTTTCTCGTCGTATGCAACGTAAATCCTTTCGACTCTACGGCGAACGTCCGCGTTCGCGGTGTTCGCACACCTGACACTGTGCCGTACTCGGGCGGAATGGTCACTGGTGGGAACACATTCGAAGGAGATCTCATTCTCGGGTATGAGACGTCGTCGGGGTGCACCCTGAGGTCCCGGTGGGGTTAACCCTCCTTTCGGCAGCCCGCCCCAATGCGACGCGCGACTCCCGAGTGTTTGCCAGTTGCTTGCCGACCTCGGGCTTTCGGCACCAGACTGGGCAGATGACGCGCGCGACGATTGCCCAGGACCAGCGCCCAGCGGCCGCGGCGGGCCGGGCGGTCCGCAAACAGGTGCCGCGCAGCGCGCACGCGCGATGGCGGCCCGCGAAGCATCGCGCCGATCCGGTCAGCATTCTGGAGCGGCAGGCGCGGACTCGCGTCCCGGACCTGGTGCCCATCCGGTATGCGCGCATGGCGACCGGCCCGTTCCCGTTCTATCGCGGCGCGCCCGCGATCATGGCCGCCGACCTCGCGACCGTGCCGCACACCGACCTCACCGTCCAGCTCTGTGGCGACGCCCATCTGTCAAACTTCGGGCTGTTCGCGTCCCCGGAACGGGATCTTGTCTTCGATCTCAACGACTTCGACGAAACCCTGCCCGGCCCCTTCGAATGGGATGTCAAACGCCTGACCGCCAGCGTTGTGGTGGCGACCCGTGCCAACGGCGGGACCGACGCGCAGGCGCAGCAGGCGGCGCTGGCGGGGGTGCGCGGGTACCGGGAGGCCATGCATCGGCTGGCGAGGATGGACGCGATGACGGTCTGGTACGAACGCACCAACGCCCAGGCGGTCGAGGAACTGATGCACAAGGTGCGGTTTCGCAAAGGCGCGGCGAAGATCATCGCCGACGCGCGGGCCCGCACCAGCGCCCAGGCCTTGCACAAGCTGACCAGGCCGGGGCCGGACGGCACCCCGTGCATCCGCGAGCGGCCGCCGTTCGTCGTGGTGGCGACCGAGGCGGAGAACGGGGTGGTCGGTGCCGCTTTCGGCGACTATCGCCGCACCATCGCCGAGGAGCGCCGGCCGCTGGTGGATCGGTACCGCTTGGTCGACACCGCGCGCAAGGTGGTCGGCGTCGGCAGCGTCGGCACCCGCTGCTTCATCCTGCTGCTCGCCGATCTGTATACGGGCGATCCGCTGTTTCTTCAGGCGAAGCAGGCGGAGGCGTCGATCCTCGCGCCCTATTTGAAACCGAGCAGATTCCGGCACCAGGGCCATCGGGTGGTGGCCGGCCAGCGGCTGATGCAGGCGACCAGTGACATCCTGCTGGGCTGGGCGACCGGTCTGGAGCACCGCTACTACTACGTGCGTCAGTTGCGTGACATGAAGGGATCGGTCGTGCTGGAGGAAATGCCCGCTCCGGTGCTGGCGGCCTACGCTGAACTCTGCGGGGCGACTTTGGCACGAGCACACGCGCGCTCTGGTGATCGCGTCGCGATCGCCGCCTACCTCGGCACCAGCGACGTCTTCGACACAGCGATCGCGGACTTCGCGCACGCGTACGCCGACCAGACCGTCGCCGACCGTCAGGTCATGCTGGAGGCGATCGAATCCGGCCGTATCCAGGCCGCGCCCGAGGCGTACTGAGCCATCCCTACACTGGTTACCGATGAGTAAGTTCTTTGCGTCGGTAGACGAGGTGACCGCGCGGCTGTCCGCGGCGGGTTATCTTCCGTCCACCGACATCGCCACCGCCGTGTTCCTCGCCGGGCACCTGGGCAAGCCGCTGCTGATCGAGGGACCCGCCGGTGTCGGCAAGACCGAACTCGCCAAGGCGGTGGCGGCGGCCACCATCTCGGACCTGGTGCGGTTGCAGTGCTACGAGGGCATCGATGAGGCCCGCGCGCTCTACGAGTGGAACCACGCGAAACAATTGCTGCGGATCACGGCGGAGCGGGAGAACTGGGACAGCACCCGCGGTCACGTCTTCACCGAGGAGTTCCTGCTCGAACGGCCGCTACTCGCGGCGATCCGCAACCCGCACTCGACCGTCCTGCTCATCGATGAACTCGACAAAGCCGACGTCGAACTCGAAGGGCTGCTGCTGGAGGTGCTGGGCGACTTCCAGGTCAGCATCCCCGAACTCGGCACCATCACCGCCGTCCGGAAGCCGTTCGTCGTCCTCACCTCGAACGCCAACCGCGATCTGTCCGAAGCGTTGAAGCGGCGCTGCCTTTATCTCCACATCGACTATCCGACAGCGGAATTGGAACGCGCGATCGTCCGGTTGCGAGTGCCCGAACTGGACGAGGTCGTCGCCGCATCCGCGGTGGAGGTGGTGGGCGCTCTCCGTCAACTTCCGCTCCGCAAGTCTCCGTCCATCGCCGAAACCGTCGACTGGGCAAGGACATTGGTGACGCTCGGGGCCCAGAATCTGTCCAGCGGCGTGGTGCGCTCGACCCTCGGCGTGCTCCTGAAGTATCAGTCCGACCATCGCACCGCGATCGAACGGCTGGCGCTGCTCGACCCGGACTCCGACCGGCGGGAGCGGCGGTGGTGAGCGTGTCGGACAGCCGGACGATGACCGATCGGCTGGTGGACTTCGTGGGAATCCTGCGTGAGCACGGCATCAATGCGGGTCCCAGTGAAACCGTCGACGCGGCCGAGGCGATTCTCGCCCTGGGTCTATCGGACCCGAACAGGCTGAGGTCCGGACTGGCCGCGACGCTGTTGCGCCGCAACGGGCAGCGGACGATCTTCGATCAGCTTTTCGACCTGTACTTCCTCGGTTCCGAACTGCCGCAGCAGGTTCCGGAGATCTCCGTCGACGCGCTCCGTGACCGCCTGGTGGACGCGCTCGCCCAGGACGATCCCGCCGCCGTCACCGAACTCGCGCGGCAGGCGCTCACCATGCTCGGCGGGTACGGCGGTGTCGGCGCCGGACAATCCGATCAGCCCGTCACCACCGCCTCCGGCGCGGGCTGGTCCTCCTACCTCACCATGAAAAACCTTCGCCCGGAAGAGCTTCGGGATCGCATCGTGGAGTCGATGGGCGGCTCCGGTCAACTCGACACCGCGGTGCACACGATCGAGGCCCAGCGCCGGCTGGCCGATTTCCGCACCCAGGTCCAAACCGAGGCGCGCCTGCGTTCCGCCGAGCTGCGCGGCACCGACTACATCGCGCGCCGCGGCATCGAATCGGCCACCGACCAGATCGATTTCCTCGGCGCGCGGGAACAGGACCTCGCCGAAATGCGCCGCCTGGTAAGTCCTTTGGCGCGTAAGCTCGCCACCCGTCTGGCCGCCCGGCGCAAGAAGGCGGTCCGCGGCCAGATCGACATGCGCCGCACCTTGCGCCGCTCCATGGCGACCGGCGGCGTCCCGGTCGATCCGGTGCTGCGCGCGCGTAAACACGGCCGCCCCGACCTCGTGGTACTCGCCGACCTCTCCGGCTCGGTCACCGGTTTCGCCGAATTCACCCTGCAACTGGTGCAGGCCTTGCAGGACCAGTTCAGCCGGGTCCGCAGCTTCGGGTTCGTCGACACCTGCGACGAGATCACCGGCTTCTTCACGCCCGGCGAACCGCCGGAGCCCGGCTTGTCGGCCCGGATTGTGCGCGAATCCCGGGTGGCTCGATTCGGCAGCAGCAATTACGGTGAGGCCTTCCAGGGCTTCACCGAGCACTACCTCGACGCGCTCGGGCCCCGCACCTCCCTGCTCATCCTCGGTGACGCCCGCACCAACCGTACCGACCCGAATCTCGCCGCGCTGCAACAGATGTGCGAACGTGCCAAACATGTCTACTGGCTCAACCCGGAACCGGCGCGGTCCTGGCCGACCGGCGACTCCGCCGCCCACCGCTACGCCGAACAGGTGACCATGCACGAATGCCGCAACGTGCGGCAGCTCGCCGAGGTGGTCTCCCGGCTACTCCCCAGCTGAGAAGCGCAGGATCATCCATTCCTCCGGGGTCTCCAGCGGGTGGAACCCGACCTTCTCGTATACGCCGTGGGCGTCGCCGGTGGCGAGCAGAATGCGCCGCACGCTCGTCGATGCGAAATGGTCGCGGATGGCGGTCGCCAGCGCGATGCCGAATCCCTTCCCGCGAACCGACCGATCGATGTAGACATCGCAGAGCCACGCGAAGGTCGCCAGGTCGCTCACTACTCGCGCGTACCCGACCTGCACGCCGGAAACAGTCTCGTAGACACCGAAGTTCAGCGATCCGGTGACGGCCGCGTCCTGCGCTTCTCGTGTGCGCCCCATGGCCCAGTACGAATCGGTGGACAGCCACTGATGGATGCGGTCGCCATCGAGACGGGTGGGGTCGGTGGAGATTTCGTACCCGTCGGGCAGGGAGGCTGTCATGCTGGGCTCCCGGTGTTCGCTGCCCGCTGTGCCGGTTTCCACGTGCCGTACGCACCCGCGGGTGGGTCGCTGAGCTGCTTCTTCTCCTGAGGTGTCTTTCGCACCAGGCCACGGTAGGACGGCCGTGGCCGGATCGCACCCGAATTTCGGCGTCAATGTGCGCTGTGGATGTATTGCCAGGTGGCCCATCCCGATACGGCGGTGCCCACCAGCATCAAGACCACGCCCGAGGCGAGAAATCGCAGGGTGAGACGCTGGTACAAGCTGGAGCGGGATCGGTTCGTGAAGTAGGCGTCGGTGGGCAGATCGCCGTTGATGAAGCAGGATTCGGCCGCCCGGGCGGCGCGGTCGGCACACGCGTCGGTGAACGCGGAGGCGAGCAAGGCGGTGACGGCGGTGGCGACGCACACGATCGACACAGCGGTGGGCAGGACATGCGACATGGGAACCCCCCCAAGGTATTTCGGCTTCGATCAGCGCGGGCACGCTGTCTACCTCCAGTGTCGCACCGGGGTATGACAATCCACCGCGGCCTGTTCGGACTACCGCTGCCGCACCTCGTGCTGGGCGACCGGGCGGCCCTCACGGCGGGAGAGATCGCAGGCTTCGGCGATGTAGAAGGCTTCCAGGGCGTCGGTGGGGTGGCAGGGGGTGGGGATCGCGCCGGTGGCGACCGAGAGGAATGCGCGCAGTTCGGCGGTGTAAGCCGGGTGGAAGCGCTCCATGAAGTTGGGGTAGGCGGGGGAGGTGGCCGGGGGATAGCCGGATTCGACGGAATGCAGCGGAGCACGGGCGTCCAGACCGACGATGGCGTTGCCGCGCGAGCCCAGGACCTCTAGACGGACGTCGTAACCGGCCCCGTTGTAGCGGGACAGCGAGACCGTGGCGAGGGTGCCGTCGTCCAGGGTGAGCAGGACGGCGGCGGTGTCGACATCGGCCGCGGCGCGGAAGAATTCGGCACCGCGGTTGCCGCCCGTGGCGTAGACCTCGACCACCTCCCGGCCGGTCACCCAGCGGATGATGTCGAAATCGTGGACGCCGCAGTCGCGGAACAATCCTCCTGAGCGGGCGACATACTCGGCGGGCGGTGGCGCCGGGTCGAGGGTGGTGGCGCGCAGGGTGTGCAGCCAGCCGAGTTCACCGGAGGCGATGGCCGCGCGGGCCGCGCGATATCCGGCGTCGAAGCGGCGCTGAAAGCCGATTTGTACCGGGACATCAGAGGTTTCGAGGTGCTCGAGGACCGCGAGGGTGCCGCGGATATCGGCCGCGACGGGTTTCTCGCAGAACACCGGAATACCGCGATCGACCGCGCGGGTGATGAGTTCGGGGTGCGAGTCGGTGGCCGTGGCGACGATCAGACCGGAAAGGCCGGAGCCCAGCAGGGTTTCGACGTCGGGGGCGAACTCCAGGCCGAGTTTGCTGGCGATCGCCTGGGCGCGGGGCGCGTCCGCGTCGGCGACGATCACGGAGCCGACGCCGGGCAGTGCTTTGAGTGTCTCGGCGTGGGCGGCGCCGATGCGGCCGGTGCCGGCGAGGCCGATGCGGAGGTCGGTCGTGGTCATCGAAACTCCTTGGTTGCGTGCGCTGTCGGTGGCGCCGCTCAGGTGAGGGCGGCGGTGGTGGCGCGAACGACGAGGGACGGTTCGACCCGGCGGCGGACCGGGGCGGTGCGTCCGTCGCGTAGGCGTTCGGCGAGCGCCTCGAGGGCGAGACGGCCCATTCGGATACGCGGTTGATCGATGGTGGTGAGCGAGACGTGACGGAGTGCGGCCAGCGAGGTGTTGTCATAGCCGACGATCGACACATCCTCGGGCACCCGCAAGCCGGCCTCCTCCAGCCCGGACATCGCGCCCACGGCGTTGAAGTCGTTGCCGCACACCAGCCCCGTGGGAAAGTCGCTGGGAGAGAAGAGGTTCCGTAGCTGCTGGACGGCGGCCAGACCGGCGGAATCGGTGTGCTCACTCGGCACGACCATCGGCTCCAGGCCGTGGCGCTGCATGGCGGCGCGGTAGCCGCGGCGGCGGGCGGCGGCGGAGAAGGCCGCGCCGCCGTCGATGTGGACGATGCGGCGGTGCCCGAGAGACACCAGATGATCGACGGCCAACGCGGAACCGGCTTCGCCGTCGTCGTTGACGGTGTCGACCTCCGGCACGGTCGAGCCTCGCGACACCAGCACGACCGGACCCTGTTGCGCCGCAACACGAATGGCGGCGGCGGGCAGTACGGGGGAAAGTAGGATGATGCCGCCAGGACGGAAGGCGAGCAGGCTGTCCAACGCGGTGCGCTCCCGGGCGGCGCTGCGGCGTCCGGTGTTGAGGATGAGTTCGAAGCCGAGTTCCTGTGCCGCGCTGTCCATTCCCTCGACCACATCGGCGAAGAACGCGTTGCGCAGATCGGAGACGAGCACACCGACGATGTTCGAGGTCCGGCTCGCCAGCGAGCGCGCCATGATGTGCGGCTGATAGCCGAGATCCTTCGCGGCTTCCAGCACGGCGCGGCGGCGGTGCTCACTGACCTTCGGCGAGTTGCGCATGACCAGCGAGACCAGAGCGCGGGAGACACCGGCGCGGTGGGCGACATCCTCCATGGTCGGTCGCCCCATCTCGCCTCCGGTCCGCCGGACCCGGCAGGCGATGCGCCCGCTCCGGTGCCCGTGCCGCTCGCACGTTACAAGGTCCGTATCGAGGAGGCAATAGAGCGCTCTAACTGCCCGCGCGACCGCCGCCGCTTCGGCTGAATATCGCTGTCTTTCGAGGTAACCCGGCTTTCCGGCGTGACCGCACACCTCTTGACACACTGTGGCGTGCGTTACATAGTTGGAGCGCTCCAATCCGCGAGCGCTCGTGCACAGGTCGGAGAGTCCTGATGGCCGAACCGTTCCACCCGCCGCGTATCGCGGGCGCGCCGATCTCCTGGGGTGTCTGCGAGGTGCCCGGTTGGGGGCACGTCCTCGACGCCCGCACCGTGCTCGCGGAGATGGCCGCGCTGGGCATCACCGCGACCGAGCTCGGACCGCCCGGCTATCTGCCGGCCGATCCGGGGGAGCTGCGCGCGCTGCTGACGGAGTTCGGCATGCGCGCGATCGGCGGATTCCTCGCCGTCCCCCTGCACTGCCGACCCGAACACGCCCTCGCCACCGTCCGCCGCACGGCCACGCTGTTCGCCGCGACCGGTGCCGAGATACTGGTCCTGGCGGCCGCCACCGGTCTCGCGGGCTACGACAGCCGCCCGCCCCTGAGCGCCGCCGAGTGGCGCACCCTCATCGAAACCGCCGCCGCGGCGCGCGATATCGCCGCCGAGCACGGCTTGCGTGCCGTCCTGCACCCGCACGTCGGCACCCAGATCGAAACCCAGGCCGAGGTCGAGCGTTTCCTGGCCGACTCGGACCTGGACCTGTGCCTGGACACCGGGCATCTACTCATCGGCGGCACCGACCCGCTGCAGCTGGCCCGCCGCCATCCCGACCGGATCGGGCACGTCCATCTCAAGGACGTGCGAAGCGAACTCGCCGGCGAAATCCGCGGCGGCAAACTCGAATACAGCCAAGCGGTGCGTCAGGGACTGTATGTTCCGCTGGGTGAGGGCGATGTCGATATCGCAGCGCTGGTGCGCGGCATGCACGAAACCGGATACCGCGGTTGGTATGTCATCGAACAGGACACCGCGCTGGCGCCCGCCGGCCCGGCCGATCAGCCACGCCGGGACACCGAACACAGCTTGCGCAGCCTCGCGGGGATCAGCACCGCGGCGCGGTGTGAGCTCAGCGCCCGAAGGCGGTAGCGAAGCGTGACCACGCAGGGCGTAGTGAACACCGCAATTTCAACCGCCGTCGGGTGGAAATCTAGTTGGGAAGTGATGACAACGATGTCGAGACAGCGCGTACGTCGGTTGGTGCCGTGGATAGCGGCGGCGGCGGTTCTGGCGGCCTGTAGCGGGCCCGGATCGGACGAGCCCGCCAAGACCGAATCCCCGGGCGCCCAGGGCACTTTGGAGTCGGTCGCGGTCGTCACCCACGGCAGCGCGGGTGACGCGTTCTGGAACGTCGTGAAGAACGGCGCCGAGCAGGCGGGCAAGGATCTGGGCGTCCGCGTCGACTACAACTCCTCCGGTGATCCGGGCCAGCAGGCCAAGCTCATCGACAACGCCGTCGCGCAGGGTGTCGGCGGTCTGGTCGTCTCCATGGCCAATCCCGACGCGTTGCGCACCTCGATCGAAAAGGCGGTGGCGGCGGGTATTCCGGTGGTCACCGTCAACTCCGGCGAGAACGAGAGCGCGGCCTTCGGCGCCATCACCCACGTCGGCCAGAGCGAAACCCTGGCCGGGTCGAACGCGGGCAAGCGGCTGGCGGACGCCGGAAAGAAGAAGCTGCTCTGCGTGATTCACGAAGCCGGAAACATCGGCGCGAATCAGCGGTGCGAGGGGGCCACCAAAGCGTTCGGCACCGGCACCACACTGCAGGTCGACATCAACAACCCCACCGACGCCCAGGCCCGGATCAAAGGCGCGGTGGAGGCCGATCGCTCCATCGACGCGGTGCTGACCCTGAACTCCCAGGTCGCGGCCCGCGCCGTCGACGCGGTCAAAGAAGCGAACTCCGCCGCGGCCATCGCCACCTTCGACCTGAATGCCGATGTGGTGGCGGCGATCAAGGCGGACAAGTTGTTGTTCGCGGTCGACCAGCAGCAGTACGAGCAGGGCTACCTGCCGATCGTGCTGTTGAAGCTGTACCAGACCAACCGCAACACGCTCGGCGGCGGCGCGCCCGTGCAGACCGGCCCGGCGTTCGTGGACAAGAACAATGTGGAAGCCGTCGCCGCCCTGGTATCGCGCGGCACCCGCTGAGCAGGAGGCGATGACATGACCGTTGCCACCCCGGTTTCGGAGCAGTCGAGCGAGGTGGCGGCCGGTCCCTCGCTGCTGCACCGGATGCTCGTGCGGCCGGAGGTGGGCGCCGCCCTCGGCGCCCTGCTGGTGTTCGTGTTCTTCTCCCTCATCACCGAGCGTTTCCTCAGCCCGATGGGCATTGCGAACTGGCTCGACGACGCGTCCACCCTCGGCATCATGGCGGTCGCGGTGGCCCTGCTGATGATCGGCGGTGAATTCGATCTGTCGGCGGGTGTGATGACCGCGTCGACAGCGTTGGTCACCGCGCTGCTGGCGGTGCACGCCGGCTGGAATGTCTGGCTCGCGCTGCTGGTTTCGCTGTTGCTCGCTTTGACGGTCGGAGCATTCAACGGCTGGCTCGTCATGCGCACGGGGATGCCGAGTTTCATCGTGACGCTCGGCACGTTCCTGGCGCTGCAAGGCCTCAATCTCGGTGTGACCAGGCTCGTCACGGGAACCGTGCAGGTGGCGGGGATCCGCAGCGCGCCGGGCTATGAGTCCGCGGGATCGGTCTTCGCCTCGACCTTGCGGATCGGCGGCACCAGTGTGCAGGCGTCGGTGCTCTGGTGGATCGTGCTGACCGCGATCGCGGCATTCGTGTTGACCCGCACCAAGTTCGGCAACTGGATCTTCGCCGTCGGCGGATCGCTGCCCAGCGCGCGGGCGGTCGGTGTACCCGCCGACCGGACCAAGATCATTTTGTTCATGACCACCGCCTTCGCGGGCTGGGTCGTCGGCTCCTGCATGATCCTGCGCTTCACCAGTGTCCAAGCGAATCAGGGCATCGGCCTGGAGCTGCATTACATCATCGCGGCGGTGGTGGGCGGTTGCCTGCTCACCGGCGGCTTCGGTTCCGCGGTGGGCGCCGCGATCGGCGCGCTGATCTTCGGTATGGCACGCCAGGGCATCGTGTTCGCACGCTGGGACAGCGATTGGTTCATGCTCTTCCTCGGCGTGCTCCTGCTGGCAGCGGTGCTGGTGAACAACCGTTTTCAGAAGCGAGCCGAAAGGGTACGGCGATGAACGCGCCACTCATCGAAACCATCGATATCGGCAAGAGCTATGGCGGCGTCGTTGCCCTGGAAGATGTTTCGATGGCGGTGCGCGCGGGTGAGGTGGTCTGCGTGCTCGGCGACAACGGCGCGGGTAAGTCGACGCTGATCAAGATTCTCGCCGGTGTGCACCAGCACGATCGGGGCAAGCTGCGGATCGACGGCGAGACCACCCGATTGTCCTCTCCCCGTGCGGCTCTGGATCAAGGCATCGCGACCGTATACCAGGATCTGGCGGTCGTCCCGCTGATGAGCGTGTGGCGCAACTTCGTTCTCGGTTCCGAACCCACCATCGGAGCCGGGCCGTTCCGCATGCTGGACAGTCGCAAGGGACGGGAGATAGCCCGAAAGGGTCTGTCCGACATGGGCATCGAGATCCGCGATATGGAGCAGCCGGTCGGCACGCTCTCCGGTGGCCAGCGCCAATGCGTCGCCATCGCGCGTGCGGTGCACTACGGAGCGCGGGTCCTCATTCTCGACGAGCCCACCGCCGCGCTCGGCGTCAAGCAGGCGGGCGTGGTCCTGCGTTACGTCGTGCAAGCGCGCGACCGTGGGCTCGGCGTCGTCCTCATCACCCATAATCCGCACCACGCCTATCCGGTCGGCGACCATTTCCTGCTCCTCAAACGTGGTGCCGTCCTGGGCTCCTACGCCAAGTCCGAGATCGATGTCTCCGATCTGACGCGCCAGATGGCGGGCGGCGCGGAACTGGACGTACTCGAACACGAACTCCAGCGGGTGGTGAATCCCTCGTGACCGAGCTCGAGGTCTTGACCATCGGCCGGGTCGGCGTCGACCTCTACCCGCAGCAGAGCGGGGTACCCCTCGCGGAGGTCGAGACATTCGCGAAGTCGTTGGGCGGCACCGCGACCAACGTGGCGGTCGCCGCCGCTCGCCTCGGCAGGCGCAGCGCGGTGCTCACCAAGGTCGGGCCCGACGGTTTCGGTGACTACGTGCGGTCCGCGCTCGAAAGCTTCGGCGTGACCGCACGTTACGTCGGGACCTCGCCGAATCTGCAGACCCCCGTGGTCTTCTGCGCGCTGGACCCGCCCGACGACCCGCCGCTGCTCTTCTATCGCGCGCCGATCGCGCCCGACCTGACCATCGAAACCCGGGATGTCCCCTGGGATCTGGTGGAACAGGTGCCGCTGCTCTGGGTCACGGGCACCGGGGTCAGTGCCGAAGCCAGCCGCAGTACCCAGCGCGCGATCCTGCGCCGCCGTGCCCGTCGCGGTCACACCGTGCTCGATCTCGACTATCGCCCCATGTTCTGGCCGGACCCGGCGCTGGCTCGCCCGGAGATCGCCTGGATGCTCGACCACGTCAGCGTCGTGGTGGGCAACCGCACCGAAACCGAAGTCGCGCTGGGGACGGCCGATCCGGACGAGGCGGCGGACCGGATACTCGCCCGGGGCGTGCGCCTCGCGGTCGTCAAACGCGGAGCCGAAGGGGTACTGATCGCTACCGAAGCCGATCGCTGGACGGTGCCGCCGTGCCCCGTGGAGGTCGTCTGCGGGCTCGGCGCGGGTGACGGCTTCGGCGGCGCGCTGATCCATGGCCTGCTCGCGGGCTGGGGTCCGGAACGCATCGCCGTCTACGCCAATGCCGCCGGGGCCCTGGTCGCCGGGCGGCTGGCATGCGCGGACACGATGCCCACGCACGAGGAGATCGAAGCGCTGGCGAGCGGACATCGTCGGCCAGCACCCCGGTGACCGCGCAGGTTCCGGTTCGAAGGAGGCGTGATGTATCTGACCGATGCCCGCTGGCGGGAACTGCTGCGCATCCGCGCCACCGATCCCGGCGCTGTCGCCCGAGCCTATGCCCGGCGCGCCCGCCGTCCAGCTCTGTTGCCGGACAAGCGCACTCTGTTCCTCGTCGCCGCCGACCATCCCGCTCGGGGCGCACTGGAAGTCGGCGCGGACCGCACCGCCATGGCCGGTCGCCGCACCCTTCTGGAGCGCCTGCTCATCGCGCTGTCCAATCCCGCGGTGGACGGCGTCCTGGGGTCCCCGGACGTCGTCGAGGAACTGCTGCTCCTCGGTGCCCTGAACGACAAGGTCGTCATCGGCTCGATGAATCGCGGCGGCTTGGCCGGCGCGGAATGGGAAATCGACGACCGCTTCACCGGCTACGACGCCGAATCGCTGGTGAAATACCGTCTCGACGGCGGCAAAATGCTGCTGCGCCTGGTCGATTCGGATCCCGGCACCGTGCCCACCCTGCACGCCTGCGCCCGAGCGGTCTCCGAACTCGCCGCGCACGGCCTGATGGCCATGGTCGAACCGCTGCCGTACCACCGCGACGAATCCGGCGTTCTGGTCATGAGCAAGGACGCCCCGGCACTGTCTCGCGCCATCACCGTCGCCTCCGGACTCGGCGTGACCTCCGCCTACACCTGGTTGAAAATCCCCGCACCCGAAGACAATTCGGTGCTCGATGCCACGACGCTGCCGGTGGTGGTCCTGGGCGGCATCCCCTCGGGAGACCCGGCCGCCGACGTCACCGCCTGGGGCGGCGCCCTGACCCACGATGTCGTCCGCGGCCTGGTCGTCGGTCGCTCGCTGCTCTACCCGCCGGACGGTGATGTGGCCGCGGCCGTCGATGCCGCGGCGCGCGTGCTGAAGGAAGCCCGATGAGCGCCGGCGAACCCTCTGGAAGGAGCGCGATGACATTGCATCACCCCGCCGGGGCGCTTGCCGATGGCGCGGATCCGGTAGTGCTGACACCGGAGCGCGCGCGGTGGAGTTACGCCGGATTGCGCGTTCTGCGGATTTCGGCCGGTACCCGGCGCACACTGCTCACCGCGGAATTCGAAGCGTTCGTCCTGCCCTTGGCGGGCTCGGGTGTTGTGCGGGTCGACGGACTGACGTTCGAACTGCACGGGCGCGAATCGGTGTTCACCCGGGTCACGGATTTCGTGTACGTTCCGCGCGACGCCGAGGTCGAACTCGCCAGCGCCGACGGACTCGAGGTCGCGCTGCCGATGGCCCGTTGCACGCGTCGTCTGTCGCCGAAATACGGTCCGGCCGAGGATGTTCCGGTGGAAGTCCGCGGGGCGGGACAGGCGACCCGCCAGGTCACCAACTTCGGCGTCCCCGGCGTCTGGGACCATGCCGACAAGCTCAACGCCTGCGAACTGCTCACACCGGACGGCAATTGGTCCTCCTATCCGCCGCACAAACACGACGCGGTCAGCGCCTGCGAGGTCGTCAACGAGGAGATCTACTACTTCCGCATCGCCGATCGGGATGGCATCACTCCGTCCCGTACCGGATTCGGCATGCACCGCACCTACGACGGCGCCCGGGACGAGAACGTCGCGGTCCGCGACGGTGATGTCTTCCTCATCCCGCGTGGCTATCACGGTCCGTGCGTCGCCGCCCCTGGCTACCCGATGTATTACCTGAACGTGCTGGCGGGTCCCGCCGAGCAGCGTTCGATGGCCTTCTGCGACGACCCCGCGCACAGCTGGGTGCGCGACACCTGGAACACCCAAGCCCCCGACCCCCGCTGCCCTGTCACCAACCACCAGGGACGCCTGTAGAGGACGGTTCCGATGAAGTCGACCACCGCACAAGCTCTCGTCTCCTGGCTGATCGCACAGCGCTCGGAAACCCTCGACGGCCGCGAAGTACCGCTGTTCCCCGCGGTGTTCGCGATCTTCGGGCACGGCAACGTGCTCGGGCTGGGTACCGCTCTGCAGGAGCGCCGCGACGAGATACCCACCTGGCGCGGCCAGACCGAACAGGGTATGGCACTCGCCGCCGTCGGCTACGCGAAGGCCACGCATCGTCGCCAGGTGGGTGTCGCCACCTCCTCCATCGGTCCCGGCGCGTTGAACATGGTCACCGCCGCGGGCGTGGCACACGCGAATCGTCTACCGCTGCTGCTGCTTCCGGGCGACACCTTCACCGGCCGCGCGCCCGACCCGGTGCTGCAACAGGTCGAGCACTTCCACGATGCCACCGCCACCGTCAACGATGCCTTCCGCGCCGTCAGCCGCTACTTCGATCGCATCACCCGTCCCGAACAACTCCTCGCCACCCTGCCTCAGGTGGCCCGCGTGCTCACCGATCCGGCCGACGCCGGACCGGTGACGCTGGCTCTGCCGCAGGACGTCCAAGCCGAGACCTTCGATTTTCCGGACGCGCTGTTCGAACCGGTGCTGCACCGAATCCCGCGCTCGCGCCCCGACAGTCGCGTCGTCACCGAAGCCGCGGCCCTCCTGCGCGGCGCCCGGCGGCCGCTGCTCGTGCTCGGCGGTGGTGTCCGCTATTCGGGCGCGGCCGCCCGGATACTGGAATTCGCGGAGCGGCAAGGCATTCCGGTCACCGAAACCACCGCGGGACGCACCCTCGTCGCCCACGACCACCCGCTGCACGCGGGCCCGCTGGGCATCACCGGGTCGGAATCGGCGAATACCCTTGCCGCCGAAGCGGATCTGGTCCTGGCGATCGGCACCCGCCTACAGGACTTCACCACCGCCTCCTGGACCGTCTTCGCCCCGGACGTCCGTCTGCTCACCATCAACACCGCCCGCTTCGACGCGGTCAAGCACGGTGCCGTGGCGATCGTCGGCGACGCCCGCGCCGCTGTCGACGATCTGGCCGAGCACGTGCGGCAGGATTGGCGGGTCGAGGCGTCCTGGACCGCCCGCGCGGCCGCCTTGCGCAGCGCCTGGGACGCCCGCATCGACAAGCTTCGCGCCCCCACCGCGGGCTCGCCCAGTTACGCCCAGGTCGTCGGCGTCGTCAACGAACTCAGCGCACCCACCGACTACGTCATGACCGCATCCGGGGGTCTGCCCGGTGAGCTGATCGGCGGCTGGCGCGCCCACGGTGGCGCTCCGGCCATGGACGTCGAGTACGGCTTCTCCTGCATGGGTTACGAACTGGCGGGCGCGTGGGGCGCGGCGATGGCCCACACCACCGGTCTGGTCACCACATTGCTCGGCGACGGCTCCTACCTGATGGCGAATTCCGACCTGTTCTCCGCCGCCTTCGCCGGCCATCCGTTCGTCGCCGTCGTGTGCGATAACGACGGCTACGCGGTCATCGCGCGCCTGCAAGAGGGGCAGGGTGGAGTTTCGTTCAATAATTTCTACGCCGATTGCCGCAGCACCCTGCCGGACCCGCCCCGGGTGAATTTCGCCGCGCACGCCCGAGCCCTCGGTTGCGAGGTCTATACCGCCACTGACCTGGCCGAATTCCGGGCCGCCTATACCCAGGCGCGCGAGGCGGCCGCAGCGCATTCCCGGCCCGCCGTCGTCGTGGTCCGCACCCAGCCCGCAACCTGGATCGAGGCCGGGGCCTGGTGGGAAGTCGGTGTGCCGCAACATCTTTCCGGCCACGAGGAGTTCGAGCCGGGCAAGCGGGGCCAGCTCCGCTATCTCGCACCGGCCGACCCGAACTTTTCTCAGCCGCGGCACCGGCCGCCGCGCGCGGAACTTCCGGATGGAAATGGGCGCTGAGCGGGGAAAATACTTCCCGAGAGGTGCTCGCCACACGCCTGCGCGGGCGTTGGTTGCCTCACAGTGGGCGGACTTTTTTGTGGCCGAATTCGTCGGATCATGGCATCGTTGATCTACGAGACCAGGGCATTCCGTTTGCCAGAATCTGGCTCGTCAACAAGAAGGTATGAAATGGCTCAGGGTGTAGTTAAGTGGTTCAACAGCGAGAAGGGCTTCGGCTTCATCGCGCAAGACGGCGGAGGCCCCGACGTCTTCGTGCATTACTCGGCCGTTAGCGGCGCGGGTTTCCGGTCCCTCGACGAGGGGCAGCGCGTGGAGTTCGAGATCGGCCAGGGCCAGAAGGGCCCGCAGGCGCAGGACGTCCGCGTTCTCTGATCTCGCGATCTAAGCTTCGACAGCCCCCGTACCGTGCCGGTACGGGGGCTGTCTCACGTTCAGGCCGATGTCGGCCCGTTCTAGGATGATCGGGTGACCCAGGGCACCGTGAAATGGTTCGACTCGAAGAAGGGTTTCGGGTTCATCGTCGAGGACGGCGGCGGCCCCGACGTCTTCGTCGACTACTTGGAACTCCAGGGTTCCGGATTCCGGCATCTCACCGAGGGCCAGCGCGTCGAGTTCGAGATCCGGCACGTCAAGGCGGGCCCGGAGGCCGTCGGCGTCCGCATCGTCGACTGAAGCCGCGCCGCTCCGGGGCGGTGGCCATGCTAGGCAGACCGTGCCGCGTTCCGGAAGAACTCCGTTGTCAGTTCCTTGACCCGAGTCGGATCCTGGTAAGGGTTTTTCGGGAAAGCCGGTGCCGCGCAGTCGAACTCGGATGCGATGAACTCGGCGATGGGTCCGGGGACCGCGCCGCTGCCCATCTCGCGGGTCCGGGACTTCAGCTCGGTGAGATCGGCGACATCAGCCATTCGATCAGAACCGCGTTCCCCGCGACCAGCAGGCGCAGTGCCTTGGCGAGGTCCCAGCCGTTCACGTCCAGCAGACCGACCAGCGGCGTCTCGATGACATCGCGGGCGGGCCAGGGTGTCAGGTAGTTGTCCAGGGCGCCGACGTAGACGAACCGGCAGTCGTAGTCGGAGTCGGGCGAGGGGAAGCCCCAGGCGCGGCTTCCGCTTTCGACGGCGAGGCGCACCGATACCCGGTGCTCGCGCTGCACCCGATCCAGCTCGGCGTCGATGTGCCCGACGACAGCCGGGTCCATCGAGGTGGGGATCACGCGCAGGGTCATGGCCGGTGATGCTAGCTGCGCGGATGTTTGTTCGGCCACATCTTTTCGGGGGGTCGCCGGTCAGCGGCTCTGCGGCGGCAAGGGTGCCCCTCTGCTGCGCGGATATGCCCGTAGCGGGGGACGCCCGGTGTGCCCGAATATGGCGGTTCGCCCGAATGCGACGCCTGCTGAGGAGGGTTCGACCGCATTCGCCGCGGTCTGGTGACTGATTGCGCCGATACCCGATTACAGGGCAATCACGGAAGGATCATTCGGAATTACTCGTGGCACGTTCGCGCATCCATGTCTGTCCGGAAGCGAGCGCGGATTCATTTTTCGATCCGCCTACCTGCAATTCTTAGACGGCTGCCAGAGTTCTCATAAGGAGCGGCGAGCCAGGGCTGAACTGGTCGATCGTCCAGACTGTAGTAGCGCTATTTCCCCAGGTAAAGCCCATATTTCCAGGGGCGACGCGCGTCTTTCGTAGTGTCGCGGGTCACCATCAGGGGAATTCTGTGGCCTGTATCACTAATTATCGGAATTCCGTAACCGCATTAGCGCGGCCCTCGATGTGCCATATGCAAGCCAGTTCGCTGGAAACATCACGACCGAAGAGGTATTCACATGATCCCCGTTATCATCGACACCGGTTCCGCTGCCCTCAACGGCCTGTTCAGCACCCTCGGCGCTGCCTTCGCCGGCATTGTCGACACCCTGTGGACCGGCTCCTTCGGCGGCTGAGTCGAATATTCGATCGACTGATTCGATCGAACCCGCGCCGCCTCGTCGGCGCGAAATGTGGGAAGGCCTCTCGCCTGCGGCGCGGGGCCTTCCGCCGTGTCCGGGCCTGTCCGCGTGGGCCGCACTGACGGCGGGTGCCCACCGGGGGGTAAGGGGACCCACAATCGATCCCACTAAGCTGGGCGGCGGTAAATGCCGACCCCATTCCCCAGGAGTACTCCATCGTGAGCCAAGCAGGCCGTCCCGTTGTCCTGATCGCCGACAAGCTCGCCCAGTCGACCGTCGACGCGCTCGGTGATGGAGTCGAGGTCCGGTGGGTCGACGGCCCCGACCGCCCGGCGCTACTCGCGGCCGTCCCGGACGCCGACGCCCTACTCGTCCGTTCGGCGACCACCGTCGACGCCGAAGTCCTCGAAGCCGGCAAGAACCTGAAGATCGTCGCGCGGGCCGGTGTCGGCCTCGACAATGTCGATGTGCCCGCGGCCACCGAGCGCGGCGTCATGGTCGTGAACGCCCCGACCTCCAACATCCACACCGCCGCCGAACACGCGGTCACCCTGCTGCTCGCCGCTGCCCGGCAGATCCCCGCCGCCGATGCCACCCTGCGTGAGCACACCTGGCAGCGCAGCAAGTTCAACGGCGTCGAGATCTTCGGCAAGACCGTCGGCGTCATCGGCCTGGGCCGCATCGGTCAGCTGTTCGCCCAGCGTCTCGCCGCTTTCGAGACCAAGATCATCGCCTACGATCCCTACACCTCCCCGGCCCGCGCCGCGCAACTCGGCATCGAACTGGTGAGCCTGGACGAGGTGCTCGAGCGCGCCGACTTCATCTCCATCCACCTGCCGAAGACGCCCGAGACCAAGGGCATGATCAACGCCGAGACGATCGCCAAGACCAAGAAGGGCGTCATCATCGTCAACGCCGCCCGCGGCGGCCTGATCGACGAGCAGGCGCTGGCCGACGCCATCACCTCCGGTCACGTGCGCGCCGCCGGCATCGACGTGTTCGAGACCGAGCCCTGCACCGACAGCCCGCTGTTCGGCCTGTCCCAGGTCGTGGTGACCCCGCATCTGGGCGCCTCCACCGCCGAGGCGCAGGACCGCGCCGGTACCGATGTCGCCAAGTCCGTCCAGCTCGCCCTCGCGGGCGAGTTCGTGCCCGGCGCGGTCAACGTGACCGGCGGTTCGGTGACCGACGAGGTCGCGCCGTGGCTGGAGATCGTGCGTAAGCAGGGCGCCCTGCTCGGTGCGCTGGCCTCGGAGCTGCCGGTCAGCCTGGAGGTCCAGGTGCGCGGCGAGTTGTCCGCCAATGATGTTGCCGTGCTGGAGCTTTCGGCCCTGCGCGGTGTCTTCTCCGCGCTCATCGAGGACGCGGTCACCTTCGTCAACGCGCCGTCGCTGGCGAAGGATCGCGGCCTCGAGGCCACGGTCACCACGCACACCGAGAGCCCGACCCACCGCAGCCTGGTCGACCTGCGCGCCGTGTTCGGCGACGGCCGCACCCTGAACGTGGCCGGCACCCTGACCGAGCCGCAGCAGGTGCAGAAGATCGTCAACATCAACGGCCGCAACTACGACATGCGCGCCGAGGGCCTGAACCTGGCCGTGCTCAACTACGAGGACAAGCCGGGCGCGCTGGGCAAGATCGGCACCAAGCTCGGTGCGGCCGGCGTCGACATCCTGGCCGCGCAGCTGAGCCAGGACGTGGACCAGGAAGGCGCGACGGTCATCCTGCGCGTCAACCAGGATGTGGCCGCCGACGTGCAGGCCGCCATCGCCGAATCCGTCGGCGCGGCCAAGGTCGTGCTGGTCGACCTGGGCTGACCTGGCCGAAATCCTTGCCGCCGAGTCCCTTCCACATGTGTGGGAGGGACTCGGCGTATCGGTCAGCGTATGTGGGGTTCTCGCGCTTCGACCGCTTCTTTCGCTTCCACCAGGTCCGCCGCGGGGTCGAGTTTGCGGTACACGCGGATCGCTTGGATCGTTTTGCCTTGGCGCAGCAGTTCGTCGATCTCGGTG
The DNA here is from genome assembly GCF_017875645.1 of Nocardia goodfellowii. Taxonomy (NCBI): domain Bacteria; kingdom Bacillati; phylum Actinomycetota; class Actinomycetes; order Mycobacteriales; family Nocardiaceae; genus Nocardia; species Nocardia goodfellowii. The sequence continues at coordinate 3,187,583 of NZ_JAGGMR010000001.1, forward strand.
TAGTCGAGCGCCAGGCCCGGATCCGAAATGCCCAGATGCTCCAGGACGAGGTCGAGCTTGCGTTCGAGCCGGTCGATCTTCCGCTCGAGTCTGTAGTTGCCGAACATCTGTCCATCCTTACCAAAGCCCGCCGATCTCACTGTGTGAGAGAGGTTTGCCCTGGTGGCAGGGCTGTCGACGGTCCCGGCTATCGTGGCCGTGTCGACGGGCGCTACATCCGAACAGGAGCACTACTTTCATGAAGCTTGCTGTCATCCCTGGTGACGGAATCGGTCCCGAGGTCATCGCCGAGGCGCTCAAAGTGCTCGACGCGGTGCTGCCCGGTGTCGAGAAGACCGAATACGACCTGGGTGCCAAGCGCTACCACGCGACGGGTGAGATCCTGCCCGAGAACGTGCTCCCCGAGTTGAAGCAGCACGACGCCATCCTGCTCGGCGCGATCGGCGACCCGTCGGTGCCCAGCGGCGTGCTGGAACGCGGCCTGCTGCTGCGCACCCGTTTCGCGCTGGACCACCACGTGAACCTGCGCCCCTCCAAGCTGTTCGCCGGCGTCACCAGCCCGCTGGCCGGCAACCCCGACATCGATTTCGTCGTCGTCCGCGAAGGCACCGAGGGGCCGTACACCGGCACCGGCGGCGCCATCCGGGTGGAAACGCCGCACGAGGTGGCCACCGAGGTCAGCACCAACACCCGCTTCGGCATCGAACGCGTCGTCCGCTACGCGTTCGATGTGGCGCGGTCTCGCCGCAAGCACCTCACCCTGGTGCACAAGAACAACGTGCTGACCTTCGCCGGGTCGCTGTGGCAGCGCACCGTCGACGAGGTCGCGACCGAATTCCCCGACGTGACAACGGCTTACCAGCACATCGACGCCGCCACCATCCACATGGTGAACGATCCGGGCCGCTTCGACGTGATCGTCACCGACAACCTGTTCGGCGACATCATCACCGACCTCGCCGCCGCCGTGTCCGGGGGTATCGGCCTGGCCGCCTCCGGCAACATCGACGCCTCCGGCACCAACCCCTCGATGTTCGAGCCGGTCCACGGCAGCGCCCCCGACATCGCGGGCCAGTCCAAGGCCGATCCGACCGCCGCCATCCTCTCGGTCTCCCTGCTGCTCAACCACCTCGGTCACGCCGAGGCCGCGGCCCGCATCGAAGCCGCTGTCGCCAAGGACCTCGCCTCCCGCGCCGGTGTCGCGTCCACCGTGGAAATCGGCGATCGCATCGCCGCCGCGCTCTGACCTCAGGTTCTCCGGCAAGGCCCCGACCATCGGTCGGGGCCTTTTCGCTGGCCGGAGATTGCTCCGCCCGGTGCTGGGTACAGGTCTACTTTGGGCACCGAGTCAGGACAATCAGCTGCTGCGAGACACTTCATGGGAGGCATGATGGCGGCACGCAAGGCCGAAGCCGGCCCGTACACCATTGACGACTTGCACGGCCTCTTCGAAGGCGGCAAAGGCTTCGAACTCGAAGACGGCTGGCTGATCGAAGTCGCCCACGGCGCCCGCCACAACTATGTCGCGCAGCGACTTTCGCGCTTCATCGATATCGCGGTCGGCGGCCGCGCACTGCACGTCTGCCTCTGCGGAGGCTGGGAGATCGCCACACCCAGCGGCGTACGCAAACCCGACATCATCGTCCTGCCCAGAGATGTCGTACGGACCGCCGTGGTCGCCGACACCGATGTGATCCCCGCCGCGGAAGCTCTGCTCGTCGCCGAAGTGGTCGCACCGGGAACCAACAGCGAACGCACCGACCGGGTCCGCAAGGTCCGCGAGTACGCGGCCATCGGAATCCCGCAGTACTGGATCGTCGAGCACCACCCGCAGCCCCTTGTCCACCGTCTGCTGCTCGGCGCGGGCGGCTACCACGCGGACCCGGTCGCCGGCCCCGGCACGGTGTTCAGTGCAGACGTGGTCGCGGACGAAGACTTTCGTGTCCGCTTCGACCCGGCCGCCCTACTGGAGATCTGAACTCCCGAACCGTGGACTCGGCGGTTTCCGCGCGCCGGGCGGGTCAGCGTGGGCTGCCGCTGGTGGGGTCCACCCACGCTGGGCGGGGTTGCCATGGAGCGCCAGGTGGCGGCCCCGGGGTTATGGGTGGTGGCCCAATGCGGCTGCTGCGCAGAGGGATTCGAACCGAGGCCTGCCGGACTCGGCGGTTATCGCGCCTCGGGCGGGTTCGGGGCGTTCGGCGGGTGTGGGCGGTTCGAGGGCGGCGGTGGGGCGGGCGGGTTTCTTTGTGGATGCGGCGGCGTCCGCCAGGAGGTATCGGGGTGTTCGTCCCTCGGGCCGGGATGTGCTGGGGGAGCGGGCCAGTCGTGGCCGCCGGGGCTATCGAAGCGTGGACCGTCCGCCGGTGGCGGCCAGCCGGTGCCGGACGGGGGTGGCCACGGAGCTCCGGGTGGCGGCGGGGGTGGCCACGGAGCTCCGGGCGGTGGCCCCCAATGCGGTTGTGGCGGAGGCGCATCTGAGCTGGGGTGCGGTAGTGGTTCCGAATACCGTTGCTGCCCTGGGTAGTCCGTGTCGGGGTGGGGTGGCGTTTCCGAATAGGGCGGCGGTGCGGAGGGATGGTCCGGGTGGGGTGGCGGCGGTGCGGAGGGAGTGTCCGAATAGGGCGGCGGCGGTGCGGAGGGAGGGTTCGGGTGGGGTGGCGGTTCCAGGTAGGGTTGCCGCCCTCCGAAGGCGGCGTCCGGATGTGGTAGCTGATCCCGATGGTGAGCCGGTCCCGCAGAGTCGGCGGCGGGGTGTGGTGGCGTCTGAACATTGTGCTGCGCATCGCGATTCGCGGCTGGATGGGGCGGCGGGAAGGGGTGGGACGGGCTGATCGGGGGTTGGGGGACGGCTTGGGTGTCGGAGGGGCCACGGGTTGGGGGTGGGGTTCCGGTGGGATCGGTCGGTTCGGTGGGCATGGTTATCTCCTTGGGGCCGAGCGGGATTCAGTACGGACGGCCTGGGCCCGGTGGGTGTCCTGGGCCTGGTGGGCGAACTGGGCCGCGTGGGCGGCCCTGAGTCGGTGGTGGCGGCGGGGTGATGAAATTCGGTGGGGCCGGCGGGCCGGGCGGGAATGGGGGCATCGGTGGGGGTGGTAGCGGGCCGAGGGGTGGCATCGGGCCGCTGAACCGCTGGAAGGCGGCTTGCCGGGAGGTGCCGAGGAGGTCGCCGAGTTCGGCCCAGGTGTGGCCTTCCTCGCGGGCCTGCCGGGCGAGGGTGTGCAGGATGTCGTCGACGAGGCGGCTCAGATTGCGGGTCGCGGTGAGCGCGGCCAGAACCGGGACCTTCGGGTCGCCTTCGGCCGGACGCAGGACTTCGACGACCAGTTCCGCGTTGGCGGACAACAACATTCCGAGAGTTGCCCGTTCGTCCTGTGGGTCGGGGCGCTGTTCTTCGGTCATGTGTAAAGCGTGCCTTGACACCGTCAGGCTGTCAAGGACGGCTTTACATCATCGGCGAGCGGGCTCTCTCGGCACCAGCGGGACCGCGGCGGCGGCCAGGGCCGCGGCGACGAGGTAGGCCGCGGGGAATCCGGTGGCGGTGATCAGTGCGCCGAACGCTGGCGGAACGGCGGCGATGATCAGATTCTGTCCGGTGTTCTGCACGCCCAGGCCGCGTCCGCTCCAGTAGGGCCCCGCGATTTCGGCGACGGCCGTGAAGGCCAGACCGTTGTCGGACACCGTGATCACCGAAGCGGCGACCAGGAGTGGGATCGCGGCCCACCACCATTGCGTCCACGCGGTGAATCCCAGTGCCGCCATGGCGATCGCGGCCGCGATCGCCACCGTGCGCAGCGGACCCATTCGGCTGCCGACCCGATCCGACCACGCGCCCGCGCCGATCCGGCCGAAGGCCCCGAGGATCTGGGTGAACGTCACCAGCAGTCCGGCCGCGGCCAGCGACCAACCCAGATCGCGGTGCAGCCACAGCAGCGCGAACGTCCACACCGTCGCCTGCGGAACAACCAGCAGCACGGAGACCGCGTGTATCCGCCACAGCGTCGATGCGCCTTGATAAGGGTTGGCGCGCAACGTCGGATCGGCCTCGGAGATCTTCGGCCGGGGCGGGTCGACGATGCCCGCCAGGCAGCCGATGGCCGCCAGTCCGGCCATCGCCGCGGGCACCAGAACGGCGGCGGCCACCCCGTATTCGGCGGCCACCCACGGGATCGTCAGCGCGCCGATGCCCACGCCCAGCGGCTGCGCGGTCTGCCGGATGCCCATGGCCAGCCCGCGTCGCCGCGGCGGGAACCAGCCGACGATCACGCGCCCGCTCGCCCCGTTGGTGCTCGCGGCGCCCACGCCGCCGGCGAACAGCAATGCGCCCAAGGCGATGTCGTCGTGTGTCGCGGCGGCGGCGCAGCCCGCGACGAACATCAGCAGTGGTCCGCCGACCAGAACTTTGCGCTCGCCGATCCGGTCGACCACATAGCCCCACGCGATCAGGGTGCACACCAGGCCGACGGTCGGCATCGCCACCAGCAGCCCGGCGGTCGGCAGCGACATGCCCCGCGCGGTCAACGCGGGCAGCAGGAAGGGCACGCCGTGGACGAAGACCGAACTCGAGGCCTGCGCGAAGACGCCGAGGCCGAGCATCGACCACCGTCGAACCGTGCGGATCTCGGTCACGGTAGCCATCGGCTCCACCTCTGAATCTCACTATATGGGATACAGTTCCCACTGTATGAACAACCGCTTTCACACGCTACACCTGCGGCACGGCACACGTTCCCCGGCCCGTCTGTCGTACTTCTCACACCGCCCGCAGTTGCCCGCCGACCTCCTGCCCGCGCCGGTCGGAGCGGGAAGGGGTTCGGCGGCACCCCCTTTCACCCTCGCCCGGACACGCCGACGGGGGTCCGGTCTCGGCCACATTCGGCCAGGTCGAGGCTGGTCGATAGACTGCGGGGCATGCGCCTAGGTCGAGTTGCAAGTCCGGATGGGGTCGCGTTCGTCAGCATCGACGGGCAGGGAAGCGACGCCATCGCGAAGGAAATCGCGGAACACCCGTTCGGTACCCCCACCTTCACCGGACGGAGCTGGCCGCTGGCCGACGTCCGCCTGCTGGCGCCGATCCTGGCCAGTAAAGTCATCTGCGTCGGTAAGAACTACGCCGCGCACGCCGCGGAAATGGGTGGCCCGGCCCCCGAAGAGCCGGTCATCTTCATGAAGCCGAGCACCGCCATCATCGGCCCGAACGCCCCGATCATCCTGCCGCCCAGCTCTTCTCAGGTCGACTACGAGGGCGAACTGGCCGTCGTCATCGGCCGCCCGTGCAAGGACGTGCCCGCCGCCCGCGCCAAGGACGTGATCCTCGGCTACACCGTGGCCAATGACGTCACCGCCCGCGATCAGCAGCGCAAGGACGGCCAGTGGACCCGCGGCAAGGGCTACGACACCTTCTGCCCGATCGGTCCGTGGATCGAAACGTCCTTGGACGCAACGGATGTCGAAATCGTCACCGAACTGGACGGTGAAGTGAAACAGCGCAGTCGCACTTCGCTTCTGCTGCACGACATTCCGAAGCTCGTCGAATGGGTATCCACGGTGATGACCCTGCTGCCGGGTGATCTCATCCTGACCGGCACTCCGGAAGGCGTCGGGCCCATGAAGGATGGACAGCAAGTGTCCATCACCGTCGAGGGTATCGGCACCCTCACCAATCCTGTTGCCACCAAGCGCTGATCGCGAAAGAGAGAAATGACCGAGCCCACCGACCCCGCCGCCGATAGCCGTCCCCCCGGCGTCCGGGTCCGCTTCTGCCCGTCGCCGACCGGAACGCCGCACGTCGGCCTGATCCGCACGGCGCTGTTCAACTGGGCCTACGCCCGCCACCACGGCGGCAAGTTCGTCTTCCGCATCGAAGACACCGACGCCGCACGCGATTCCGAGGAGTCCTACCAGGCGTTGCTGGACGCGCTGCGCTGGCTCGGCCTCACCTGGGACGAGGGCCCCGAGGTGGGCGGCCCGTACGGCCCGTATCGGCAGTCGCAGCGGCGTGAGCTGCATCTCGAGGTGGTGCGCAAGCTGGTGGAGGCGGGCGAAGCCTACGAATCCTTCTCCACGCCAGAAGAAGTCGAGGCGCGCCACCGCGCCGCCGGCCGCGACCCCAAGCTCGGTTACGACAACGCCGACCGGTTCCTGACGCCCGCGGAGATCCAGGCGTTCCGAGATGCCGGACGTCCGGCCGTGATTCGGCTGCGCATGCCCGACGCCGATCTGACCTGGCACGACCTCGTGCGCGGCGAGACCACCTTCAAAGCGGGCACCGTCCCGGACTTCGCCCTGACGCGCGGAAACGGCGATCCGCTCTACACCTTGGTCAACCCCGTCGACGACGCGCTGATGAAGATCACGCATGTCCTGCGCGGTGAGGATTTGCTGTCCTCCACCCCACGGCAGCTCGCGCTGTACGGGGCGCTGCGGCGGATCGGCGTAGCCGAGTTCACCCCCGAGTTCGGTCACCTGCCGTTCGTGATGGGCGCCGGGAACAAGAAGCTTTCCAAGCGCGATCCGGAGTCGAATCTGTTCGCCCATCGCGATCGCGGATTCATCCCCGAAGGTTTGCTGAATTACCTGGCGCTCCTCGGCTGGGGCATCTCCGATGATCACGACGTGTTCTCTATGGCGGAGATGGTCGCGGCATTCGATATTTCGAAGGTCAATTCCAATCCGGCGCGTTTCGACCAGAAGAAGGCAGACGCCCTCAACGCTGAGCACATCCGATTGCTGGAGCCGGGTGATTTCGCGCGCCGACTCCGCGAGTTCCTCACCGGAGCGGGTCATATCGGGGCGGATGTCGATGAGAAGATGTTCGCCGCGGCCGCCGAACTGGTGCAAACCCGCATCGTCGTGCTGAGCGATGCCTGGGAACTGCTGCGATTCCTGTTCGTTTCGCCGGCCGAATTCGCAATTGATCCGGCGGCGGGCGCGAAGAATCTCGGCGCCGACGCGGTGCCGGTATTGGACGCCGCCATTGCCGCGCTGGAGGCACTGAACGCGTGGACCACGCCGGCTATCGAGGAAGCCCTCAAAACCGCGCTTATCGAGGAATTGGGCCTGAAACCACGCAAGGCGTTCGCGCCGGTGCGGGTGGGAGTGACGGGCTCGCACATCAGCCCGCCGCTGTACGAGTCGATGGAGTTGCTGGGCCGGGACACCACGCTGGACCGGCTGCGCGCGGCCCGCGACTGGACCGCAACGGCGTAATTCGTCCGAAAATACGGCTTTGACCAGGCGATTTGTAGTTTACCGGCAGAGGTTTGGTACTCTTCTTCTCGTTCGGAACACGGCCTCACAGTCACCCAGACGGTGGGGTCAAACGTTCTGGTCATTGGGGTATGGTGTAATTGGCAACACAGCTGATTCTGGTTCAGCCATTCTAGGTTCGAGTCCTGGTACCCCAGCTGGAGAATGTTGTTCGTCTCTCGGTTCGCGACCGAAAGTGGTTCAGCATCCGGCGATTTGGTCGCCGAGCATCGGTCAGCTAAGCTAACCGAGCTTCCTCCGAGCGAAAGCTCACAGCGGATGATCCACGAGGTGAAAACCTCAGGAGATCAGTCCTGGCCCCGTCGTCTAGCGGCCTAGGACGCCGCCCTCTCAAGGCGGTAGCGCGGGTTCGAATCCCGTCGGGGCTACACAAGATAGAAGGCTCATGCTCATCGAGAGCATGGGCCTTTTCTTGTTTCGCATTTTTTCTGGGGGCCGAGCCCCCAGGCCCCAGCCGGCGGGGCTTCGCCCCCCGGACCCCCGCTCGGGCTTCGCCCATTGCTGGCTAGGGGGTTGTTGCGAGGAGGGGGAGGTTGGAGGGGGTGTTCCATGTCGGATCACGTAAATCGGTCTTGGGTTTTGCTCATTGCTGGTTCGTGAGGGTTGTGGGTGGTGGGTGTTGCATGTTGGGTCATGTAATTCGGTGCGGGGAGTATCGAGTGGTTTGAGTTGGGGTGACTAGGTGGCCTTGCTGAGGGCCGGAAAAAGGCCCTCCAGCCTGGGCTGGGGGGCCTTTTTGGGGGTTGCTATCCGCTCTTGCGGCGGAATTCGCGCTTGTGGCTGGCGTTGCTGTGTGCGCCGGAGGCCTTGGAGCGGCCGTCCAGGTGGTCGTTGGACTGCGCGTGCTGGGACTTCTTGCGCTCCAGGGCCTCGCGGAACTTGCGCTTCACCTCTTCGGCACTGGTACCCGAATTATCCGCATCCGTCATCGCCTGCTCCTCCTCGTCGACCTCTATCGAACTACCGAACGCTATACCGGTCTCGCGGCGGCTGTCATTCCAGTTCGGCGGTGGGGCGTGCTGGGTCAGTCGAGGGGGTCGGCGGTGGTGCCGCCGCGGGGGAGGGCGGGGAGACCGAGTTTGCGGTGGTCCCAGGAGCGGGTGCGGCCGGGGACGATACGAACGGCTATGCGCTTGTGCAGCATTTGCTCGACGAAGGGGCGCATGTCCTCGGAATAGGGGCCGGTGTAGCGCTCCCAGACGCTGACGCCGACGGCGAACAGCTGATCCGCGTCGTCGATGATCTCGGCGGTGCCTTCGAAGGACACTCCGCGCAGCTGGTCGTAGGTGTCGCCGGCTTCGATCATCACGGTGACGCGCGGGTCGCGGCGTAGATTCACGGCTTTTTGCGATTTGGCCTTCGTCTCGAACCAGATTTCGCCGTCGATCAGGGCGTACCACATGGCGGTGAGGTGTGGCGTGCCGTGCGCGCTGAGGGTGGCCAGGGTGGCGACCCGGCTGCGCTGCAGGAACTCGACGATCTCGGTCTCGGACATGGTGATCTGTGCCCGTTGGTTCACTCCCATGGGTCAACTCTAGAGCCGGGAGCCTAGAACGTGTTACAGACGTTTGTGCAAAGCCTCGGCGGCGGCCACCAGATCGGCGGCCCAGCGGGCGCCGGGGCGGCGGCCCATGCGGTCGATGGGTCCGGATACCGAGACGGCCGCGACGATGGTGCCGGCGCTGTCGCGGACCGGGGCGGAGACGCTGGCCACGCCGGCGGCGCGTTCGGCGGCGCTCTGCGCCCAGCCCCGCTTGCGTACTTCGGACAAGGCGCGTTCGCCGAAGACGGAATCGGCCAGGATGGTGCGCTGCAGCTCCGGGTCGGCCCAGGCGAGCAACACCTTGGCGGCGGAACCGGCGGTCAGCGGTAGCCGGGCGCCGACGGGCACCGTGTCCCGCAGGCCGACCGGCGGCTCCATCGAGGCGATGCAGACCCGGGAGTGGCCGTCGCGCACATAGATCTGCACGCTCTCGCCGGTGATCTCGCGCAGGCGCGGCAGAATGGCCGCCGCTGCCTCCTGGAGCGGGTCGGAGGCGCCCGCGGCCAACTCGGCCAGGGCGGGGCCGGGACGCCAGAGTCCGTTGCTGTCACGGGCCAGCAAACGGTGTACCTCGAGCCCGACGGCCAGCCGGTGCGCGGTGGCGCGGGGCAGGCCGGTGCGGGTGCAGAGTTCGTTCAGACCGCACGGGTGTTCGGCGACGGCGTAGAGCACCGCCACTGCTTTGTCGAGAACGCCGATACCGCTATGCTGTCTCATAGAACGATATTAGCGTCTCGGATGTTGGGATGGTCAACCCTGGGGGTGATCGCACGGCTCCGATGTCGCGGTTATCCAAACTTTTGGCGGCCGCCAGCTCGCGCACTCAGCCCAGATCGCGGGATGACCGGTCGCTCGTCGGAAAGGTGATCGAACATGGCCGACCGCCCACGCACACTGGCCGAAAAGGTGTGGGAACAGCACGTCGTTGCCCACGGTGAAGGCGAAGGCGCCGCCCGCGAGCCCGATTTGATCTATATCGATCTGCATCTGGTGCACGAGGTGACCAGCCCGCAGGCCTTCGACGGCCTGCGCGCCGCGGGACGCCCGGTGCGCCGCCCCGACCTCACCATCGCCACCGAGGACCACAACGTCCCCACCATCGATATCGACAAGCCGATCACGGATCCGATTTCGCGCATCCAGGTGGAAACGCTGCGCCGCAATTGCGCGGAATTCGGTGTGCGGTTGCACCCGATGGGCGATCTCGATCAGGGCATCGTGCACGTGGTCGGCCCGCAGTTGGGCCTGACCCAGCCGGGGATGACCGTGGTCTGCGGTGACAGCCACACCTCCACGCACGGCGCGTTCGGCGCGCTGGCCATGGGTATCGGCACCTCCGAGGTGGAGCATGTGCTTGCCACCCAGACGCTCTCGCTGCGCCCGTTCAAGACCATGGCCATCACCGTGGACGGCCGGTTGCAGCCCGGCGTCACCAGCAAAGACCTGATCCTGGCCGTCATCGCCGAAATCGGCACCGGCGGCGGGCAGGGCTATGTGCTGGAGTATCGCGGCGAGGCCATTCGCGCCATGTCGATGGAAGCCCGAATGACGATCTGCAACATGTCGATCGAAGCGGGTGCGCGGGCGGGCATGATCGCGCCGGACGAAATCACCTATGAATTCCTGAAGGGTCGCCCGCACGCGCCGCAGGGTGCCGACTGGGATGCCGCCGTGGCCGCCTGGGAGTCGCTGAAGACCGACGAGGGCGCCGTTTTCGATCATGAGGTGCACATCGACGCGAACGCCTTGACCCCGTTCGTCACCTGGGGCACCAACCCGGGTCAGGGTGCGCCGCTGGGCGCCGCGGTGCCGAATCCGGCCGACTTCGCCGACGAATCCGCGCGTGACGCGGCGGAGAAAGCTCTGCGGTACATGGATTTGGAGCCGGGTACTCCGCTTCGGGATGTCTCGGTCGACACCGTATTCGTGGGTTCGTGCACCAACGGGCGGATCGAGGATTTGCGGGCGGTCGCCAGCATTTTGGCGGGCCGCAAGGTCGCCGACGGTGTCCGAATGCTTGTCGTACCGGGGTCTATGCGGGTGCGCGCGCAGGCGGAAAAAGAAGGATTGGGCGAGATTTTCACCGCCGCGGGAGCGGAATGGCGGCAGGCGGGCTGCTCGATGTGCTTGGGAATGAACCCTGATCAGCTGGATCCGGGTCAGCGCTGTGCTTCCACGTCCAATCGCAACTTCGAGGGCCGACAGGGCAAAGGTGGCCGTACGCACCTGGTTTCCCCGCTCGTGGCGGCCGCGACGGCGGTCCGCGGGACGCTGTCCTCGCCTGCCGATCTGAGCTGACAGCGTCGAATTCGCGGCGTCCACAAGCCCTCCCTGGTAGCGCTCAGCTGCCGCCTCCGGGCCTGAGCTGACGCCGCGGGCGCGAAACCCTACTCAATCAGGAGATTCTCAAATGGAAGCCTTCACCGTCCACAAGGGCACCGGGGTGCCGCTGCGCCGGTCGAATGTCGATACCGATCAGATCATCCCGGCCGTCTACCTGAAGCGCGTGACTCGCACCGGATTCGAGGACGGGCTGTTCGCGGCATGGCGATCGGATCCGGACTTCATTCTCAACGCCGAGCCTTACAAACACGGCAGTGTGCTGGTCGCCGGTCCGGATTTCGGCACCGGTTCCTCGCGTGAGCACGCCGTGTGGGCGCTGTCGGACTACGGCTTTCGAGTCGTGATCTCGTCGCGCTTCGCGGACATCTTCCGCGGCAATGCCGGTAAGGGCGGGCTACTGGCCGCGCAGATGTCACAGAATGATGTCGAAATGCTCTGGAAGTTGATCGAGGAACAGCCCGGCCTGGAATTGGTTGTAGACCTCCAATCCCGCACCGTAACGGCTGGAACGGTCGTGTTGCCGTTCGATATTGATGACTACACGCGGTGGCGTCTGCTCGAAGGGTTGGACGACATCGGGCTGACGCTACGGCGTAGCGACGTCATCACCGAGTTCGAAAAGGCAAGGCCGGCTTGGAAGCCCGTCACGCTCCCGGCACGTATTTCGCAGGCGTAATCACACCGGACCGATAGCTGGGTACCACGGGAGAGGGTAGCTAGACGTGTGCTAAACCACGATGAATTTTGGCGTGGCACATAGACTCTTGCCCAATGTGGGTTTACCGTGGTACCTAGTCGGTCCGACGACGGGCCATTAGTCTGCGGAGGATTCAATGAACAAGGCGGAACTGATCGACGTTCTGACCGAAAAGTTGGGTACGGACAGGCGCACGGCTACCGCGGCAGTCGAGCATGTTGTCGACACCATCGTTCGCGCGGTTCACAAAGGCCAGAGCGTCACCATCACCGGCTTCGGTGTCTTCGAACAGCGCAAGCGTGCGGCCCGTGTGGCCCGGAACCCGCGCACCGGCGAAACCGTCAAGGTCAAGCCGACTTCGGTGCCCGCTTTCCGCCCCGGCGCCCAGTTCAAGGCCGTCATCGCGGGTAAGCAGAAGCTCGCCGCGAGCGGTCCTGCGGTCAAGCGCGGCGTGAACGCGCCGGTGGCGGCCAAGAAGGCGGCCAAGAAGACGGCGGCGAAGAAGACCACCGCCAAGAAGACCACCGGACCGGCCAAGAAGACCGCCGCCAAGAAGGCGCCCGCAAAGACGGCCGCTCGCAAGGCGACTGCCACCAAGACGGCGGCGAAGAAGGCCCCGGCCAAGAAGACGGCCACCAAGGCCGCGGTCAAGAAGGCGACTCCGGCCAAGAAGGCCACCGCTGCCAAGAAGACGGTCGCCAAGAAGACCGCCGCGAAGAAGGCGCCCGCGAAGAAGACCACTGCCAAGAAGGTCACCGCTCGTCGCGCTCGCTGATCCCCGCCGGCGACTGCTTGCCGGTCGCTCGAAAGGGTCGGCGTCGTCTCGCAACACTGTTCGATATAAGCGGCACGGTTCCTACTGCGCCGCTGGGTAATTCACTGCCATGGCAGTTGAATCACCCGATACGTCGCCCGGAAGTGGCCCCGAGGTTCATCCTCGGGGCCACTTTCGTTTTGTAAGTTTGACGCTGAATCAGCTTGCCGCGTCCGACTTCACGACATCGGTGGACAGTGAACGGTCCAGATGGTCGGCGGCCACCAGCTTTCCGTCCACGAACGACAGCACCCAGGCGCTGCCCTTGCGGTTGCGCGCCGAGGGCAGCGTGACACCGTCGCGTTCGGCCCACCAGGCCAGCAGATCGGGAATTACCTTGCCCTGACTGCACACAACGCGCACCGCGGAATCCGAAACAAGATCGACCATGCGCGCCCGGGCTTCGTCTTTCGCTGCGGCATAACCTGTTTCGGAAAGCAGGGGTTCCAGAGTTATTGGTACGCCTAGTTTTTCGGCCAATGGCTGCACAGTCTGCACACATCGCACCGGATCCGCGGAAAAAACCTCGGATGCGCCGAACGCCAACAGATTCGGGACCAAGCCCTGCGCCTGGGCCTGACCGGCCCGCTCCAACGGACGTTCGGCGTCGGGACCGTCGAAGCGGTCCCGGCGCCCGGCCTTCGCGTGCCGCACCAGCAGCAGCGTGCTGGTGCGCGCGGGCAGCCGGGTGAACGAGCGCAGCACCTGCCGGTCCATCGGATAGGACAGCTGGTCCTGGACCTTGTCCAAGGTGTACCAACCGAGTTGGTCCACTTCGGAATTGGCGGTGAAGGCGCCGCCCGCCACCTCGGCGGACCAGTAGTCCACCCGCTTCAGTTTGCGATGGCCGGGGATCGGATAGGTGACGTGCCCGAGATAGCGCCCGAGGCGGCAGTCCAGCCCCGTCTCCTCGCCGACCTCGCGCACCGCCGCGATCACCGGGGTCTCACCGGGATCGAGCTTGCCCTTGGGCAGCGACCAGTCCAGGTATTTGGGACGGTGCACCACGGCGATCTCCACCGCGCCGGAATCCCCGTACCGCCACAACACCGCACCGGCGGCGTGAATGTTGGCCCGTACTCGGGGATCCCAGAACGGCTGGCCGTTCTCTTCGTAGCCGGTCTTGCCTTTCACCGCTGATCAGGTCTCCGCAATCGCATCAGGAACTCTTGGTGGTCGCGCACTTGGGCGCCGTTGGCTTCGGCGACTCCGTCCGGCCAGGCATGCCAACTGCCGTCGGAATGGAGTACCCAGCAGCGGGTGGCGGGATCCAGGGCCGAATCGAACACTCCCGCGAGTTGTTCGGACAGCCGCGGATCCTTCACCTGGGCCATGACTTCCACCCGCCGGTCCAGATTGCGGTGCATCATGTCGGCGCTGCCGATCCAGTACTGGTCCTGCGCCTGGAAATGCATGATCCGGGAATGCTCCAGGTAGCGGCCGAGGATCGAGCGCACCTCGATGTTGTCGCTCACGCCAGGCACGCCGGGGCGCAACCCGCAGATACCGCGCACCACGATCTGCACCGGGACACCGGCCTGCGAGGCCCGGTACAGCGCGTCGATCACCTGTTCGTCGACGATCGCGTTGGCCTTCATGCGGATCCGCGCCGGCACGCCCTCGCGCGCCAATTCGGTCTCACGTTCGATTCGTTCGATGATGCCCTGGCGGACGCCCTGCGGTGCGACGAGCAGATTCCGATAGTTCGCCTTGCGTGAGTAACCGGTCAGCGAATTGAACAGGTCGGTCAGATCGGCGCCGATTTCCGGTGCGGCGGTAAGCAATCCGACGTCCTCGTAGAGCCGCGCGGTCTTCGGGTTGTAGTTGCCGGTGCCGATGTGGCAGTAGCGGCGGATGGTCGCGCCCTCGCGCCGGACCACCAGGCAGGTCTTGCAGTGCGTCTTGAGACCGATCAGGCCGTAGACCACGTGCACGCCCGCCTGCTCCAGGGCGCGGGCCCATTTGATGTTGGCCTGCTCGTCGAAGCGGGCCTTGATCTCGACCAGCGCCACCACCTGCTTGCCGGCCTCGGCGGCGTCGATGAGCGCGTTGACGATGGGGGAGTCACCGGAGGTGCGGTACAGCGTCTGCTTGATGGCCAGCACCTGCGGATCGGCCGCGGCCTGCTCGATGAAGCGCTGCACGCTGGTGGAGAAGGAATCGTAGGGGTGATGCACCAGCACATCGCCTTCACGCAGCGCCGCGAACACATTGCGCGGGGTCTCGCGTTCGCCGAATGCGGGCGGGGTGGCCGGAACGTACGGGAAATCCTTGAGATTGGGCCGATCGACGCCGTACACCTGCCAGAGGCAGGACAGGTCGAGCAGGCCGGGCACCTGGATGACATCGCCGGGGTCGACGTCGAGTTCTCTGAGCAGCAGATCGAGCATGTGCTCGGTCATGTCGTCGGAAACCTCTAGTCGGACAGGCGATCCGAAGCGTCTGCGGGCCAGTTCGCGCTCCAGCGCCTGCAGCAGATCCTCGTCCCGGTCTTCGTCGACCTCGAAGTCGGCGTTGCGGGTGATCCGGAACGAATGGTGTTCCACCACTTCCATTCCGGGGAACAGCAGCGTGAGGTGTGCGGCGATGAGCGCTTCCATCGGCAGGAAAGCCGCGATGGGCGAGCCGGATTCGGTGCGGCGCACACGGACGAAGCGGTCCACGTTGTCGGGGACCTTGACCCGGGCGAAGTGCTCGCCGCCGGTCGCCGAATCCTTCACCGTCACGGCGAGATTGAGGCTCAGGCCGCTGATGTAGGGGAACGGGTGCGCCGGATCGACCGCCAGCGGGGTGAGCACGGGGAAGACCTGATCCTGGAAGTACCCGGACAGCCGGCGGCGCTCGTCATCGTCGAGATCGGACCAGTCGATGATCGCGATGCCCTCGTCGGTCAGCGCCGGCCGCACCGAATTCATGAAGACCCGGGCGTGCCGGTCGGCGATCTCCTGGGCGCGGCTCGCGATCAGCTCCAGCTGTTCGCTGGGTGAGCGGCCGTCGGCCGAACGCACCGTCAGGCCGGTCTCGGCGCGGCGTTTGAGGCCCGCGACGCGGACCATGTAGAACTCGTCCAGGTTGGAGGCGAAGATCGCGAGGAACTTCGCGCGCTCCAACAGCGGCAGCGAGGCGTCCTCGGCGAGGGCGAGCACCCTGGCGTTGAAGTCCAGCCAGCTCATTTCGCGATTGAGGTAGCGATCACGGGGCAACCGCTGCGCCTCGGGGTCGGCCGACAGTCGTGTCGCGGCGGGCGGTGGCGTCGGCAGCAACTGCTGCTTGACGATTTCCGTATCACTCACACCTACGATCATCCCTTACCCAGGGCGCTGCGCGCAGGTCGACACCCGCCAATGCAGCGAGTCTCACGTCCGTTGGCGATCAGCTAGCACACGCGGCGAACAGCCTCGTGAACCTCGGGCGACCAGCTGATTTCGCGCAGGAGAGCGCG
The DNA here is from genome assembly GCF_017875645.1 of Nocardia goodfellowii. Classification (NCBI taxonomy): domain Bacteria; kingdom Bacillati; phylum Actinomycetota; class Actinomycetes; order Mycobacteriales; family Nocardiaceae; genus Nocardia; species Nocardia goodfellowii. The sequence goes on from NZ_JAGGMR010000001.1 coordinate 3,203,688, forward strand.
AGTGGCGGCACCGGCGCCGAGCGCGACGGCGGCGTCGAGATCGGCCGCGGTATCGACATCCAGACGTAGCCCTGGCCAGTCACCGTCCAAATCGACGGCGCCGGCGGCGCGGTGGGCTTGCGCCGAGCCGGGACCGAATCGCGGCTCCAAGGCGAGGGTGCCGTCACCGACGAACAGCGCCGCGGTACCGGTGCCCGCGTGGTCGACGACGACCGATCGCTTACCCGCAGGCGCGACGGTCAGCATGTCGGCGAGTTCGTCCGGGCACAGAGCGGGGAGATCGGCTTGCAGGGCAAGCAGTTCGACCGGTCCGTGCCGGTGCCGCAGGGCGCGGGCGGCGTCGGCGAGCGCGCCGTTCAGATCGGCCGATCGGGGCTCGGGATGCACCACCGCCCCGAGTGCGCGCGCCAGACCCGAGACCGCCGGATCGGGCGTGACCACCGTGACCGAGCCGATCCGCGGCACCGCCAGCGCGGCGGTCACGGTGTCGGCCAGCATGGCCAGCACCAGCCGCGCCCGATGTTCGGGGCGCAGGCGGTCGGCCAGGCGGCTCTTGGCCAGATCGAGGTTCTTCACGGCGATCACGGCGTGCACGGAGTGCGGACGCATGAGGCCAATCCTTCCATGCGCCCGCGATGTGAGCGCAGCGGCCGAAGGCGGTCGCGCGGCGTGAGCGGGTCGGCCGGAGCGGACACCGCCCTCGGCGACCGCCGTGGCATATTGGGCAGATGACAAGGGCGGCAGTAATGGGTGCGGGGTCGTGGGGGACCGCGTTCGCGAAGGTGTTGGCAGACGCGGGCACGGAGGTGACCATCTGGGCACGCCGGCCGGAGGTGGCGCACGCACTGGCCACCGAGCATCGCAATCCGTCCTATCTCACCGATGTGCAGCTGCCCGCGGTCTCGGCGACCTCCGATCACGAGGAGGCGCTGGCGGGTGCGCAGATCGTGGTACTCGCGGTTCCATCTCAGACTTTGCGGGCAAATCTCGAGAAGTGGAACGGTGCGCTGGAGCGGGCGGTGCGCGAGCAGGACGCCACGCTGCTGAGCCTGGCCAAAGGCATCGAAACCGGTTCGCTGCTCCGGATGAGCCAGGTGATCGAGCAGGTCACCGGTAACGACCCGAGCCGGATCGCGGTGCTCTCGGGTCCGAACCTGGCCGGTGAGATCGCGGCCGGACAGCCCGCGGCCGCGGTGGTCGCCTGTTCCGACGCGGCCCGCGCGGCCGCCGTGCAACATGCCTGTGCCACCGGATATTTCCGGCCCTATACCAACACCGACGTGATCGGCGCGGAAATCGGCGGCGCCTGCAAGAACGTCATCGCGATAGCGACCGGCATCGCCTCCGGCATGGGCCTGGGTTACAACACCAGAGCCAGCCTGATCACCCGCGGCCTCGCCGAGGTCATGCGGCTCGGCGTGGCGGTCGGCGCCGACCCGGTGACGCTGGCCGGACTGGCCGGGGTGGGCGACCTGGTCGCCACCTGCACCTCGGCGGACTCGCGCAACTACTCCTTCGGGTACGTACTCGGCCAGGGCAAGACGATGGACGCCGCGCAGGAAGCCACTCATGGCCAGGTCGCCGAGGGTGTGAAGTCCTGCACATCGGTGCGCGCGCTGGCCGAGGTGCACCAGGTCGAGATGCCGCTGACGAATGCCGTGCACCAGGTCTGCCACGCGGGTGTGTCGGTGGCCGAGGCGGTCGGGATCCTGCTCGGCAGGCAGATCAAACCGGAGCGCTGATCGTCTGGGTCAGGAGGGTAACGGCGGTCCTGACCGGGTACGGTTCCAGCCATGACGAACCGGATCAGGGTTGCTGTGGTGTTCGGCGGACGGAGCAACGAGCACGAAGTGTCCTGCCGCTCGGCCGGCAGTGTGCTGCGCAATTTGGATCCGGAGAAGTACGAGGCGGTACCGATCGGCATCACCCGCGAAGGCAGTTGGGTGCTGGGCGGTTCCGAGGTCGCCGCGATGGGTCTGCCGGACGCGAGCGGTAAGGCCGCGCTGCCGTCGGTGGACGCCACGGGCGCCGCGCTCACGCTGACCACCGACCCCCAGCGGGCGGGTCAGCTGGTCGCGCTGGACGACGCGCCGATCGCCGAACTCGGTTCGGTCGACGTCGTTTTCCCGATTCTGCACGGCCCGTTCGGTGAGGACGGGACGTTGCAGGGCATGCTCGAATTGGCGGGCGTACCGTACGTGGGGCCGGGCGTGCTGGCCAGCGCGGCGGGCATGGACAAGGAATTCACCAAGAAGCTGTTCGCCGCCGAGGGCCTGCCCATCGGTGTGCAGGTGGTGCTGCGGCCCGGGACCAAGACGCTGACCGACACCGAACGCGAACACCTCGGGCTGCCGGTTTTCGTCAAGCCCGCGCGGGCGGGATCCTCCATCGGGATCACCAAAGTGACGGACTGGGACGATCTGGAGGCCGCGATCGCCCTTGCGCGCGAGCATGATCCGAAGGTGATCGTCGAAGCCGGCATCGTCGGGCGCGAGGTCGAGTGCGCGGTGCTGGAATTCCCGGACGGCCGCGTCGAGGCCAGCGTGGTCGCCGAAATCCTGATGCCCGAAGCCGACGTCACCACCGCCCCGCAGTTCTACGACTTCGACACCAAATACATCGATGACGTCTGTGAATTCGACGTGCCGGCCAAGCTGGACGACGACGTGTCCGATCGAATCCGGGAACTCGCCGTGCAGGCGTTCCGCGCGCTGGACTGCCAGGGGCTGGCGCGGGTCGACTTCTTCGTCACCGCAGACGGCCCGGTGCTCAACGAGATCAACACAATGCCCGGCTTCACCTCGATCTCGCTGTACCCGCGCATGTGGGAGGCGACCGGAATCGACTACACCACGCTGATCTCCACCCTGATCGATACCGCGATCGCGCGCGGCACCGGACTGCGCTAGTTCGGCAGCGGGCCCGGATCGATCGGCTGCTCGGGCAGCGTCGCCTTGATCGCGTCGGAGACCTCCTGCAGCGGCGTGGGCCCGGAGCCGTCCGGAACCGTCAGCGCCACATAGGTTTCGCGGTCGACGGCGAACCAGGTGCTGGTCGCGGCGACTTGATCGCGGGCTTCGAACCATTGCACCCCGTTGACGATCTGCAGTCCGGAGGCGCGGTTGAAGTCCAGCGGGCGGTCCAGGCCGCAGCGCAGCACGATCGGGCTGCCACCGTCGGGTAGCTGCCAGGCCCGGGTGCCCGGCGGCTGCGGGTCGACCAGTTGAGCGTGGGTGTAGTCGCCGAGGTTCGACGGGAGCGCGGGCAGCAGCGCAGTGCACGCGGGGCCCTCGGCGGCGGGCGCGGGGACGGGGCCGAGCACCAGCGGCTCGCGGTCGACCGGGCCGCGGCTGGCCATGACCGCCGCCACGAGCACACCCACGACGAGCACGACCGGCAGCGCCACGGCGGTGGCGACCAGCGCGGGCGGATACGGGGCGGCCCGGCGGTCCTCGGTGTCCACCGGCTCGGCCGGATCCGGAGCCGACTCCGTGTCGTCGACGGTCTTGTCGCGCTCCTGCGCCGCCATGTGTGCCGGTCCTTCCTTGCTCGGTAGTCTCGATTGCCCTGGACAATGTACCGTCGTCCGGATTTCAGCCAGTACGACGCCAGAAGGGGCGGGGTCATCAGCGACAGCAGTGCAGGACCGCAAGCCGTGGAACCGACCGAACCGCTGGGGCGGGTGCGCCCGCAGACGGTGCGGGAGCTCGGGGAGTTCGCGCTCATCGACCGCATCAACGCGGGCCGCGTGCAGGCGCCGGCGGTGCTGCTCGGTCCGGGCGACGACGCCGCGCTAATATCCGCCCCGGACGGCCGGTTCGTGGTCAGCACCGACATGCTGGTCGAGGGACGGCACTTTCGGCTGGACTGGTCGAGTCCGCACGACATCGGCCGCAAGGCGATCGCGCAGAACGCCGCCGACGTGGTCGCGATGGGTGCGGCGCCGACCGCGTTCGTGGTGGCGCTGGGTTGTGCCGCGGACACGCCGGTCGAGGTGGTCGACGGGCTGACCGAGGGAATGTGGTCCGAGGCCGGTCGCGCCGGCGGCTCCATCGCGGGCGGCGACCTGGTGCGCAGCCCCCGGATGGTGATCTCGGTGACCGCCTTCGGTGACCTGCGCGGCAACGCCCCGATCACCAGATCCGGTGCGCGCGTGGGCGATGTGATCGCGGTGGCGGGCCGGCTGGGCTGGTCCGGTGCGGGTCTCGCGGTGCTGGCCTCCGGGGCCGAGATCGCTCCGGCCGCGGATCTCGTTGCCGCGCATCGGGCTCCGCGCCCGCCCTACGGCGTCGTGCTGGACGAGCCGACCCGGCCGAACGCGCTGACCGACGTCTCCGACGGTCTGCTGGCCGATCTCGGGCATATCGCCGATGCCTCCGGTGTGGCCATCGATCTGGATTCGGCGGCGCTGTGGGATCCGGCCCTGGAGGCGCTGGCCGAACGCCTCGCGGTCGAGGTCGCGCTGGATGTCGATGCGGCACAATGGGTTTTGGCCGGCGGCGAGGACCACGCGTTCGTCGCGGCCTGGTCCTCGGGGTCCGAGCTGCCGCTGGGCTGGCGCCGGATCGGGCGGGTGCTGGCTGGTCAGGGCGTCACCGTGGACGGTCTGCGGCAGCCGGGCAACGGCGGCTGGGAATCGTTCCGCGGGGCGGAGCCCGATCGCCGGTAAACCCGGCGCCGAATCGGGCCCGACCTCGGTTGGACTTCGGCCTGCCGCGCCGATTAGGTTGTGCGGTCATGGGCGCGCAGAAACCTTTGGCGGAAATCATGGATCCGGGCTGGGCGCGGGCGCTGGAACCGGTCGCGGATCAGATCCGGGCCATGGGTGAGTTCCTGCGCCTGGAGAATGCCGAGGGGCACGGCTATCTGCCCGCCGGGGAAAACGTACTGCGGGCGTTCCAGCGGCCCTTCGACAATGTGCGCGTGCTCATCGTCGGCCAGGACCCGTATCCGACGCCCGGTCATGCGATGGGCCTGAGTTTCTCTGTGGCGCCGGATGTTTCGCCTATTCCACGCAGCCTGTCGAACATCTTCGCCGAGTTGGCCAAGGATCTCGGGCATCCCGCCCCGTCCTGCGGCGACCTGAGCCCGTGGTCGGATCAGGGCGTGCTGCTGCTGAACCGAGTGCTGACCGTGCGTCCCGGCGCGCCCGCCTCGCACCGCGGCAAGGGCTGGGAAGCGGTGACCGAGCAGGCCATTCGCGCGCTCGTCGCGCGCGATGAGCCGCTCGTGGCTATCCTCTGGGGCCGGGACGCTTCTACTTTGAAGCCGACCCTGACCGCGGCCGAGGTGCCGTTCATCGAATCCGCGCACCCCTCACCGCTGTCCGCTTCGCGCGGGTTCTTCGGCTCCCGGCCGTTCTCGCGAGTGAACGAATTGCTCGACGAACTGGGCGCCGAACCCGTCGACTGGCGACTGCCCTGACCAACTGAATCAGCGGGGGTCACCCCCGCGCCCCCGATCGCCGCGGCGCTTTGCGCCTCGGGTCTCCGGTCGGGGGACCGCACCACCGCTAACCGAACGAGGAGCTCCTTGATGCAGACCCGAACCACTCTCCGCGGCGCCACCGCCGCCTTCGCCCTATGCGCGGCCCTGGCCGGCGGCACCGCCGCCGCGAGCGCCGAGCCGCTGAAGCTCGAACCCGCCGCACCCGAAACCACGGTTTCGGTCTCGGAGCAGATGACCTCCACCGGTTCCTCCACCATCTCGGCCTCGGTGAACGCCAAGGTCGCCTGCGTCTTCCAGAACACGTTGAGCGGCCACAAGCTCGACTGCTGACCCGATTCGCGGAGGCTCATGTGAGCCTTGATTCTTACTGTGCGATCCTCAGATCGTGAGTAACGCGAACAATCTGCTCGGACCGGTTCGGTTGTCGCTGACCGGTTCGGGCGGAATCGAGCTGGCCGCCGACCGATTCGGACCGGCGGCCGGCCCGCTCGTCGTCTTCCTGCACGGCGGCGGGCAGACCCGGCATTCCTGGAAGCAGACCGGCGCGAAGCTCGGTGCGGCCGGAATGCGCGTGGTCACCCTCGACGCCCGTGGGCACGGTGACAGCCAATGGGCGCCCGACCGCGACTACACGCGCACCACGATGGTCGCCGATCTCCTCGCGGTGCTCGAGCAGCTCGGCGCGACCCCGGAGCGCGGTGCGGTGGTCGTCGGCGCGAGCATGGGCGGCATTACCGGCCTGATCGCCAGCGGGGCGCCCGCCGCTCCGATTCGCGCGCTCGTCCTCGTCGACATCGTGACTCGCCCGGAGCAAGAAGGCGTTTCGCGCGTGCTCGATTTCCTCGGCAAGCACCGCGACGGCTTCGACACCCTGGACCAGGCCGCGGACGCGGTCGCGGAGTATCTGCCGCACCGGCCGCGCCCGAAGAGCAGCGAGGGCCTGATGCGCAATCTGCGGGAGCGGGACGGCCGCTTCTACTGGCACTGGGATCCGGACATGCTGCGCGATCGCGTCGAAGACCCGACCGCGATGATCGGCGATATGGAAGCCGCCGCCCGTCAGCTCACCATGCCGGTGCTGCTGGTGCGCGGTCTGCGCTCGGACGTGGTCAGCGCCGAGGGCGCGGCCCAGTTCCAGGAACTCGTGCCGCACGTCCGGATCGCCGAAATAGGCGGCGCCGCACACACAGCCGCGGGCGACGACAACGACGCGTTCACCGACGCCGTCGCCCAGTTCGTCCTCGAGACCTCGACTTAGACCGGGGCCGCTGAGACCGGGATTCGCGGACATCGCCTGTGATGACCGCACGGGCGGCGACAGATCCGGCGGCCCCGAACTCGCGGCACTCACCGCAGTCCGCGCTGGACCGCGACACTCGGCCGCGGTCCAGCGCTGGACAGGGGCGAATCCTGTTGTCTCAGTGAGCCTTCGTGTAGTCCGGCTGACGTTTCTCGACGAACGCGTCAATACCTTCCTGACCCGCGGGAGTGCTCGCCGCGGCGGCGATGGCGTCCCGCTCGGCGTCGAGCTGATCGCTCAGGCTGGCGGAAACCGACTGCGACAGAAGGGTTTTCATGGTCGCGTAAGTGGAGCGTGGTCCGCCCGCGAGTGTTTGCGCCAGGCTCAGTGCCTCGCTGCGGACGTCGTCGTCGGCGGCCAAGCGGCTGAGCAGACCCAGGCGCACGGCCGCGTCGGCGTCCAGAACCGCGTCGGTGAGCAGGATTTCGCGAGCTCGGCCGAGGCCCACGATGCGCGGGAGAGTCCACGACATGCCGCCGTCGGGGCTCAGGCCGATACCCGGGTAGGCGGGGCGCAACTTGGTCGAGGGGCCGCCGATCGCGATGTCCGCGGCGCAGACCAGGCTCATGCCGGCGCCGGCCGCCCAGCCTTGGACGCCGGCCACCACCGGGACCGGGGTGGCGTCGAGAGCGCGCACGAAGTCGTGCAGCGTGGTCGCGAGCGCGTGGATATGCGCGGACCGGTCGTCGGCCGCCGCGAAACCGCGGACATTGCCGCCCGCGCAGAAGTTCGCGCCGGTTCCGGTGAGCAGCACCGCACCCACCTCGGGCGCGAGCCCTTTGAGCGCGGCCGTGCCGGCTTCGATGCCGTCGAAGTCCATGGACGTGCCCGCGGCGGAGGTGGCGATGGTGATCTGCAGGACGCCCTCGGCGATCGAGACGTAATCGGTGCTCATGTCCTGCACCCTAACGGGCCTGGGCTGGGACATGTTCTAGCGGCCGGGCCGCACCATCCGGACCTGCATCGCCGGGCTGAATTCCTCCACCTTGCGGGCGCCGTCGAGTTCGAAACCGTGTTTGCGGTAGAAGGCTCGCGCCCGTGGGTTTTCCTCGAAGACCCACAGTGCGCAGGACACGGCCGGGTCGAGCGCGGCCCGCAGGAGCTCGCTCGCGAGCCCGGTGCCGTACCAGGGGGCGCGCACATAGAGGGCGTTGAGCTCGAACGCGGCCACGGCGTCTTCCGCGCGATCGGGCGCCGCGACGGCGAATCCGACGACGGTGCCCTCGGTCACCGCGACATGCAGACAGCCGGGATTCCTGATCCGATCGCGCTCCCACCGCTTGGCCAACCGCTCGACGTCGAACGCGGCGAGGACGTGCTCGGGCACCAGCCCCTGATAGGCCTCGCGCCAGCACGCGATGTGGCATTCCGCCAGTCCACGCGTGTACCCGGCGGTGAGCGGGCGGATGTGCCAGGGGGTCATCGCTGCCAGTATCCCGCACGATGCGATTGTCGTCACTCCCGCGCGCGGCCGGATGTGCCCGAATTGCCGGAACTATAACGAAATTGGTTAATGGAAGGTTACTTCCACCTGAAAGATCACTCTCGCAGATATTCAGCCTTGCAAACGAGTTGTACTGTCCGATCATCGCAGCGCAGCGATTATCGATCTCCAATTTCACCGGAGCGGCGAAGTGATCAGGACCACTTCCGAAAACTCTTGTCGTCGTTCGCAATGAGTGCGAGTCTGCGGCCCGCCCGGTACCCCCACAAAAGCACATCTCTTTTGATAGGTGGTCGAAATGGCCGATCTGTTGATGAATGAATTCCACGGCGAAATTCGCACCTGGTCCGCGCCGCAGTGGAGCGCGCACGACCTGATCGCGGCGAAACGCGGGCGAACGGTATCGGTCGTCCTGCCCGCGCTGAACGAGGAAGCCACCGTGGGCGATGTCGTTCGTGCGGTCCGCTGCCTGCCCGAAGGGCTGGTCGACGAACTGATCGTGATGGATTCCGGCTCCTCGGACGCCACCATGCGCGTCGCCGCCGACGCGGGCGCCACCGTGGTGCACCGGGAGGCGGTACTGCCAGAGCATCCGCCGGTGCCCGGAAAGGGCGAGGTGCTGTGGCGGTCCCTGGCGGTGGCCTCCGGCGACATCGTGATGTTCATGGATTCCGATCTCCTCGATCCGGATCCGCAATTCGTGCCGAAACTCATCGGGCCGCTGTTGTTCGATGAATCCCTGGTATTCAGCAAGGCCTATTACCGCCGGCCGTTGCTCGTCGGTGAGACTTTCGACGAATCCGGCGGCGGGCGGGTGACCGAGCTGGTGGCACGACCGCTGCTTGCGGCATTGCGACCCGGCTTGCGTCATGTGGTGCAACCGCTCGGCGGCGAATACGCCGCGACCCGTGCTGCGCTCGAACGGCTCTACTTCGCACCGCATTACGGCGTCGAGATCGGTCTGCTGATCGATGTGTACGACACGTACGGGCCGTCGGCCATCGGGCAGGTCGACCTCGGTGTGCGCAAGCACCGCAATCGGCCGCTGCACGAATTGGGCGTCATGAGCCGGCAGATCATGGCGACCGCGCTGGAACGCTGCGGACTGCCCGACTCGGGGGCGGGCATCGTCCAGTTCCCGCTCGGGGCAGCGGGTTTCGAGCCCCGGGAAGCCACCCTGCACACCGCGCACCGGCCGCCGATGCATTCGCTGCTACCGATCGCGTCCTGAACGCCGCTACGGGAGAGGAGAACTCAACTCATGATGCAGAGCGGGCTCATCGAGGACTGGCGGCCCAGGGGCGGCCGGTTGACGATCATCCGTCCCAGCGAGAACGCGCGGGCGGCGGCCATCCGGGCACGCGCCGACGGCACTCCGCCGTCGTTCCAGCAGGACGCCTACCTGGAAATGGCGCGGACCGCCAAGAAGTCGGGCCGCCGTTTCGATCGGCTGATCCTGTGCGCGTTCACCCTCGCGGGTGCACCGGATATCGCGGCGCTGGTCCGGGCGACCACCACGGTGGTGCGCCGGCACGACGCCTTCCACAGCTGGTTCGAGATCGACAGCGACTTCCGGATCCAGCGGCGCGTGCTGGCTGCGACGGAGATCGATCTCGTCGCCGATTCCTGGGGCGAGATCGACGGCTTGCTGATCAGCCGGATCGTGCAGCGCGTCACGCCGGGTCCGACCAGCTGGGACTGCTTCAGCTTCGCGATCATCGATCACGGTGGCTCGTTCACCGTGGTGGTGGCCTGCGATCACCTCAATACCGATGCCGTTTCCGGTGGCATCATCGCCGCTGAAGTCGTCCAGCTGTATTTCGACCCCGCCGCCGCGACGCGGTTGGCGGAGGCCCCGGTGGCCAGCTATCGGGAGTACTGCGGGCGGGAGCGGGCGCAGGCGGCCGAGCTGTCGGCCGAGTCGCCGCAGATCACCCAGTGGGCGGATCGCATCCTGGCCAATGGCGGCAAGTTGCCCGATTTCCCGCTGCCGCTGCGGGATTCCGAGGCCAGGGTGACCGTGCCGGCCGCCTCGGATCGGCGGGTGCTGTTGTCGGGACCGTCGGCCGACGCGTTCGAGGCGGAATGCGCTCGGGCCGGGGTGCGCTTGGTGGCCGGTATTTTCGCCGCGGCCGCCCACACCGATTATCAATTGTCCGGGCGCACACAGTATTTCAACCTGTCGCCGAAGAACACCCGCAGCGGTCCGGCCGAGCAACGCACCGTCGGCTGGTACGCCAGCCTGATCCCGATCGCCTTCGAATTCGATCCCGCCGAAGGCTTCGCCGCGACCGCGCGGCGCGCCGATGCCGCCTTCGCCGCCGGGAAATGGCTGTCGAACGTCTCACTGCACCGGGTGGTGGAGTTGTGGCAGGAGCGGGAGGGATTCCACGTCCGGCGTGGCTGGGTCGCCCCGATGCTGTCGTTCCTGGACCTGCGGAAGCTGCCCGGCGCGGAGTTGTTCTCCGCGCTCGATTTCTCCTTCTTCGGCAGCCGGGGCACCTCCGAGGAGGTATACACCTGGGTGCAGCGCACCGACGACATGATCTGGGCGGCTTCGCTTTTCCCGGACACCCCGATCGCCGCCGCATCGATGACGCGCTATTGCGACGCGCTCACCCGGGTCATGGAATCGGTCGCGCACGCCGGGACCGGTCCGCTCGTGCGGGATGTCGCGTAGTGGGCAACCCGTGAGCGCCCTCGACGTCTCCCTCGAGACCCCGCGTCCCACCCGGACCTCCGCCGTGTGGGCCGGGGTGGTGGCGGTGTTCATCGCCGTCTTCATGCAAATGGTCGATGCGACGATCGTGACCGTCGCGATTCCGGATATCGTCCGCGACCTGGGGGCGAGTTCGGCCGAATCCTCGCTCATGCTCACCGGATACACCGTCGCGCTGGCGTGTGCGCTGTTGCCGAGCGCGCGCCTGGGGATGCGCTGGGGGCGCGGCGGCTTCTTCACCGTCGCGCTCGGCGTCTTCGTCGCGGCCTCGGTGCTGTGCGGCTCGGCGCCGACTCCGCTCGCGCTCATCGCCGCGCGCGTCCTACAGGGGGCCGCGGCCGGGGCCGTCTCGGCGCAACCGATCGCGATCATCAGCGCGCGGTTCGCCGACCCCGCGCGCCGCAACCTGGCGTTCGCGCTCTACGGCGCGACGGCGGGCACCGCGGCCATGCTGGGTCCGTTGCTCGGCGGCGTGCTGCTCGGCGCGGATCCCCTCGGCCTGTCCTGGCGTTCGATCTTCCTGGTGAATGTGATCCCCGGCGCGTTGGCGCTGGCGCTGGCGGTGCGGCACCTGTGCGGAACGGTGGTGCGGGAGCGATGCGCAGTGGACGCGACCGGCGCGGTACTGGCCACGGCGGGTCTGTTCCTGCTCGTCTACGGGCTTTCGATCGGCCGCGAACACCGATGGTCGCTACCGATTCTGGCGATGCTGACGGCCGCGCTGCTGATCTTCGTGGTCTTCGTCGTCCACGAACGGCGGGAGGCCGCACGCGGCGGAACTCCGCTTATCGATCCCGGATTGCTCGCGGCGCCAGGGTTTTTCGGCTGGATCCTGGCATGTGTGGTGGTGTACGGCGTCTTCGGCGCGTATCTGTTCACCATGTCGGTGACGCTGCAGTTCGGGCTCGGCTACAGCGCACTGCGTACGGGCGTGGCGACGTTGCCGTTCTCGGCGGGTGCTGTCCTGGGGGCACTGTCCGCGCCCCGGTTGGCGGGCCGGTTCGGCAATCGGCTGATCGGTATCGGCTGTGCGCTGTTCGGTGTATTGCTGATCGGCTGGCTGCCGGCGCTGCGGCCGGCACCCGCCACACTCTCGTGGCCGGTGCTGCTGATCCCGTTGATCCTGGGCGGGTTGGGTGTGGGCGCGGCGGCCGCGCGCTTACAGATCGCGGTCGTCGCGGCCGCGCCGCGCCGGTTCATCGACTCCGCCTCCGGCCTCGTGCCGACCGCGCAGCAGGTCGGAAACTCGCTCGGCGTGGCGCTGATCGGGGTTTTGTTCTTCCACGCCATCGCGGTCGCCGCGCCGGGGGCGGTGAGTCAGGAACGACCGCGGTTGCAGCGGCAACTCACGACGGTGACACCTTTCGCCTCGGGCATCACCGACGAATTCGCCCGGTGCGCGATCTTGCAACTGCAATCGCCCACCCCGGAACGAACGCCCGACGGCTGCGACCACTCCAATGCCGCGGCGCGGCAGCCGGGGGCGGCCAAGACCGCCGAGCAGGTGACCCCGGTCGTGCAGGCCACCGCACGCAGTCTCTCGGGCACGGTCTTCGTCACGGCCTTCCGGGTGACGGTGATCGTCCTGCTCGGGCTCGTTTCCCTGACCAGCGTCCTGTTGCTGGCTCGACGACGCCGCTAGTCACACAACGCTGGTCCCACAAAAAGAAACGCCCCGGTCATCCAGGACGGATGAACCGGGGCGTTGCTCGCAAACGCTCAGCGGGTGACCTTGCCGGCCTTCAGGCAGGAGGTGCACACGTTCATGCGGCGGGTGTTGCCGGGGGCAACCTGCGCGCGCACGGTCTGGATGTTCGGGTTCCAGCGACGGTTGGTACGCCGGTGCGAGTGCGAGACCGACTTCCCGAAGCCGGGGCCCTTGGCGCAGACGTCGCAGACGGCAGCCATAGTCGCGAACTCCTTCATGTCTAGTGGGGGACCGCTACGACCGACGCAGCATGTCCTGGAAACAATGTCTTCTGCCTTGCCGACTGACGCCGGCCAGCGCGAACCGGCCAAGGCCGCGCGAGGCAACCCTGCAAGGGTAGCTAACGCAGCCCGGTTCCACCAAACCGATGGTTCGGGGAGGTGGGCCGAAGTGGCCGATATGCGGGATCCAGTCTAGCGGGCGGGAGGCACGTGCCGGGCACCCACCTCCTCCGGTCCAGGCCCTGTGCTGTCGGTAACGCCCGCTAACCTGGCGGGGAACACGCGTCGAGACGGGAAAGCGAGGTGCCGGTGCCCGGAGCGCGGGAGGTGATCGATGGTGCGGTTCTACTGCGTTGGGGCCGGATCTGCGTCGAAGGTCTGGAGCTGCGGCGCGCCGAGATCAATGCCCTCAATGTCTTCCCGATCGCCGATTCCGACACCGGGACCAATCTGCTGGCCACGATGCGCGCGGCGCAGGGCACGGCCGAAACCGCCGCCCAGGGTGTGACGGAGATCGCCGCCGCCGAGGTCGCGGCGGCCATGGCCCGGGGCGCCACCTCGGGCGCGCGCGGCAATTCGGGCATCATCCTCACCCAGGTGCTGCGCGGCATCGCCGAAGCCGTGCGCGAAGGCCCGCTCACCGCGGACACGTTGCGGCTGGCGCTGCGCCGGGGCGCGGTGCTGGTGCGCGAATCACTGAGCGTGCCGGTCGAGGGCACCATGCTCACCGTCTTGGACTACGCCGCCGGTTGCGCCGCCGAGTGCCCCGACAGCACGTTGGCCGGGGTGGCGGTGGCCGCCGCCGACGGCGCGGCGAAGGCGCTGAACGACACGCCCGCCCAACTCGGAGTGCTGCGCGCGGCCGGAGTCGTCGACGCGGGGGCGCGCGGGCTACTTGTCCTGTTGGACGGGCTGGTCACCGTGGCCACCGGCGAAGCACCGGCCCGGCCCGAATATCTGCCCGGCGCTCACGACAGCGCCGCCGGACTGGCCGGTGCGCCCACCACGGCCCCGGAAAGTGCCGCGGACGACCCGCATTTCGAGGTGATGTATCTGCTCACCGACACCGACGAGGCACGCATCGCGCGGTTGCGCGACCGCTTGTCCGAACTGGGGGATTCGGTGGTCGTGGTCGGCGACGGCGCGGGTGTGTGGTCATCGCATGTGCACTGTGTCGACGCGGGAGCCGCGGTGGAGGCGGGTTTGGCCGCGGGCACCGTGAGTCGCATCCGTATCGAGAGTTTCGCGGTCACCGCTCCCGTCCAGGCCGGCGCGGGGGACTGTGCGGCGGCCCCCACGGAAACGAGTGGGCCGAACGCGCGCGGGATCCTCGCGGTCGCCACGGGTGCGGGCGCCGCCGCGTTGTTCGAAGCGGCCGGGGCGGTCGTGCTCGAGGACGAACCGGTTACCGCGCAGGCGTTGCTCGCCGCGATCCGGGCCATGCCGAACCGGGAAGTCATGGTCCTGCCCAACGGCGCGCTGCCCGCCCACGAGCTCGTCGCCGTCGGTGTCGCGGCCCGTGACGCGCACCGCGACGTACTGCTCCTGCCGAGTGGATCGATGGTCCAGGGCTTGGCGGCCGCCGCCGTCCACGATCGCGGCCGGATCGCGGTCGACGACGCGTTCGCCATGTCCGAAGCCGCCGCGGCGACCCGGTGGGGTTCGCTGCGCGCCGCGCGGGAGCGCGCGCTGACCATGGTCGGCACGTGCGAGGCGGGTGACGGGCTCGGCCTGGTCGGCCACGACGTCGTGGTGATCGACCACGACGTGCGCGCGGCGGGCCGGACGCTGCTGGACCGCATGCTCGGGCTGGGCGGTGAATTGGTCACGCTGCTGCTGGGCGCGGACGCGCCGGACGGGCTGGCCGACGACCTGGCCGAGCACATCGGGCAAGGTTTCCCCGGTGTCGAGGTGATGGTGTATTCCGGTGGGCAGCACGGTGATCTGGTGCAGATCGGCGTGGAATGAACCTCGCGTCGTGAACATCGCGACTCAGGCACAGACAGGAATGAGGCATGGCGACACTTGGTGACCGGCTGGACCACGTCCTCGGTGTGAAAGCGGCCGAGAAACTGGGTGAGGCCTTCGATATGAACACCGTCGAGGATCTGCTGCGCCACTATCCGCTGCGGTACGCCACCCAGGGGCAGCCGCTCACCGAGAACGAGCCCGAGGACGGCGCGCACATCACCGTGGTCGGGCGGATCGCCAAGACCGAGTTGAAGCCGATGCGCAACCGGCGCGGTTCGCTGCTCAAGGTGCAGCTGGACACCGGTGCGGGAAAGCCGGTCGAGGTCACCTTCTTCAACGGTGACAAGGTGAAATACGTTGTCAAAGAAGGTCTTCGGGCGATGATGTCGGGCACCGTCAGCTACTGGCGGCCCGGCAGCTGGAACCTCAGCCATCCCGGCTATCTGATCCTGCCCGAGGCGGAGGACGATTCGGTCGGCACCTTCACCAAGGTGCGCGGCGGCGGTGACCTGCGCGGGCTCGCCGAGAGCGCGAAAGGCGCCGGGGGCGTGGACGTCTCGTTCATGGAACGGGAGTTCATCCCGGTCTACCCGGCGACGGCGAAGGTGCAGAGCTGGGATCTGCTGGCCTGTGTGCGGCAGGTGCTCGAACAGCTCGACCCGATCGATGATCCACTGCCGGAAGAGGTTCGCCGGGACCGCGCGCTGATGGCGGTGTCCGACGCGCTGCGGCTGATCCATCTGCCGGAGCGCAAGACCGATATCGACCAGGCCAAGGAGCGGTTGCGTTTCGACGAGGCGCTGGCGTTGCAGCTGGTGCTGGCCGAACGCCGGCACGAGATCTCGGGCCGCACGGCGCGACCCTGCCCGCCGCGGGCCGACGGTATCGCCGCCGCGTTCGAGAAGAAGTTGCCGTTCGAGTTGACGGCGGGTCAGCGGCAGGTGATCGCGGAAATCTCCGACGATCTGTCGCGGGTACAGCCGATGCACCGGCTGCTCCAAGGCGAGGTGGGTTCGGGTAAGACCATCGTGGCGCTGCACGCCATGCTCCAGGTGGTCGACGCCGGTCAGCAGTGCGCTCTGCTCGCGCCGACGGAAGTGCTTGCCGCCCAGCACTATCGGTCGCTGCGGAATATGCTCGGCGAGCTCGGGACGGCGGGGGAGCTGGGCGCGGCCGAGCAGGCGACGAAGGTCGTGCTGGTGACCGGATCGATGTCCGCGCCGGCGAAGAAGGCGGCGCTGCTGGACGCGGTGACCGGCGAGGCGGGCATCGTCATCGGCACGCACGCGCTGATTCAGGACGCGGTGGAGTTCTTCGATCTCGGCATGGTGATCGTCGACGAACAGCACCGGTTCGGTGTCGAACAGCGAGACGCGTTGCGCGCCAAGGCGAAAAAGGGCGTCAGCCCGCATCTGCTGGTGATGACCGCGACCCCGATTCCGCGCACCATCGCGATGACGACGCTGGGTGATCTGGAAACCTCCACGCTCACCGAACTGCCGCGCGGCCGGTCGCCGATCACCTCGAAAGTCGTTCCGCGCAAACAGCATCCGGCCTGGGTGGACCGGGCGTGGGAACGCATCCTGGAGGAAGTCGAGGCCGGTCGGCAAGCCTATGTGGTGTGTTCGCGCATCGGCGACGACGAGGAAAGTGGTTCGGGCAAAGGCAAGAAGGGCAAGAAGGACGAGGAGAAGGAGGCGCCGACCACGGCGGCCGCGCTCGACGTCTTCGACAGTCTGCGCACCGGCCCGCTGTCGAAAGTTCGTGTCGGCTTGCTGCACGGCCGCCTGCCGTCGGACGAAAAAGACCAGGTGATGCGCGATTTCAACGCGGGTGACATCGACGTGCTGGTGTGCACCACCGTGGTCGAGGTCGGCGTCGACGTGCCTAACGCGACGGTCATGGTCATCGTGGACGCCGACCGCTTCGGCGTCAGCCAGCTGCATCAGCTGCGCGGGCGCATCGGCCGCGGCAAACACGCCGGGCTCTGTCTGCTCATCACCGATGCTTCGCCCGGCGGTTCGGCGATGACGCGCCTGGAAGCGGTGGCCGGGACCACCGACGGCTTCGAACTGTCCGTGCTCGATCTGCGGCAGCGCCGCGAGGGTGACGTGCTCGGCGCCGCCCAGTCCGGCACGGCCCGCTCACTGCGCCTGCTCTCGCTACTCGACGACCTCGAAGTCATCACGGCGGCACAGGATTTGGCGCGTGAGCTGGTCGAAGCCGATCCGGGACTGAAGAACCATCCAGGGTTGGCGGGCATGATGAGCGCCGCGGTCGACGCCGAGCGCCTGGAGTACTTGGCGAAGTCCTGACATCGCCTCGGGCGGATATCGCCCTCGATATCCGCCCGGTGCTGTTCGCCTACACGGCAACGGCGTCCGTACGCGGAGCGGCGGCGTCTCCCTGCTCGCCGCGCGAATCCGCCGTCCACATTCCGATGACCGCGGCGGCTATCGAGATGAGGCCGCCGATCAGCAGCGCCCGCTGGAACCCGGAGGTCATCGCGTCCAGCGGCGGATGCCCGGCGGCCGCCTGCGCGGCGGTACGGGAGGTCGCGACGGCGGTGAGGACGGCGATACCGAGCGCGCCGCCGATCTGCTGGGCCGTATTCAGCAGTGCCGCGGCCAGTCCGGCCTGTTCGGCGGGCACACCGGCATTGGCGGCGGTGGTGTTGGCGACGAAGACCGCGCCCGCGCCGACCGCCATGATCATCATGCCGGGCAGCACGTCGGTCAGGTAGGAGCCGTCGGTCGGAATCCTCGACAGCAGGATCAGGCCGAGCCCGCAGATCGCCGCGCCCGCGACGATGACCGGACGAGTTCCGATGCGCGGGAAGAGTTTCGCGGCCAGTCCGGCGGCGATGCCGATGGTCAGGCTGATCGGCAGATAGGCGTTACCGGCTTGGAGTTCGCTATACCCGAGCACCGACTGCATGTACAGCGTGACGAAGAAGAACATCGCCAGCATGCCCGCCGCGAGCGTCAGATGCGTCAGGTTGGCGGCGGCCAGGCCGCGGACGCGGAAAATCGACAGCGGAACCAGGGGATCGGCGGTGCGGCGTTCGTTGATCAGGAAACCGATCAGCAGAGCCGCGGCCGCGCCGAGCAGCGCGATCGTGCGGGCCGCGCCCCAGCCGTGCTCGGGCGCCTCGACCAGGCCGTACACCAGCAGCATCAGCCCGCCGGTACCCAGCGCCGTGCCGAGAACGTCGAAGCCGCCGCGGATTTCGTTGCGCTTGTCGTCGGGAATCAGCGCCGGAACGACCGCCAGCACCAGCAGACAGACCGGGGTGTTGACGTAGAACACCCAGCGCCAGCCCGGACCCTCGCTGAGCAGCCCGCCGAGGAAAACTCCAGCGGCCGAGGCCAATCCGGCGGCACCACCCCACACGCTGAGCGCGGTGTGCCGGTCCGAACCCTCGCGGAAGCTGGTGGTCAGGATCGACAGCGCCGCGGGCAGCATCAGCGCCGCACCTACGCCCTGCATCAGCCGTGCGCCGATCAGCGGTCCGGCGCTGTCGGAGAGCCCGCCGACCGCGGAGGCGACCGCCACGAGCACGGTGCCCGCGATGAGCACGCGACGGCGGCCGAGCAGGTCGGCCAGCCGCCCGCCCAGCAGCATGAGACCGCCGTAGGTGAGCAGGTAGCCGCTGGTCACCCATTGCAGCGTGGACACCGGCAAGCCGAGTTCACGCTGAATGGCCGGCAAGGCGACATTGACGATGGAGCCGTCGACGAAGTCGAGGAAGGCGACGGTGCACAGCAAGGCCAGCGTCAGCTTGCCGCGACGGGTCGCCAGATACGAGGGTGATTCGGTGGATGACTGCACTGCGATGTCCTCTCCCGGGGTCCGGACGCGTTTTCGTCCGTTCCCGAACCCAGAGCGGGCCGGACCGGGTGGGCGTGACATCGTGAGAGTCGGATCACACGGGGCCGAAGATGTCACGTTCCGGGCGGCGAGTTCCCTCTAAGGAGCGACACCGGAACAGAGGAGGCCAGATGAGCGACAGCGTCGGCGACGAGGCGACCCGGATCTTCGCCGAGCATCGGGAACTGCTGTTCTCCATCGTGTACAACCTGCTGGGCACCGTCGCCGACACCGAGGACGTGCTCCAGGACACCTGGCTGGCCTGGGTGCCGCGCAATCGGCCCGGCGCCGCGGCGATCACCAGCCCGCGCGCGTACCTGGTGCGGATCGCGGTCAACAACGCGCTCGCCCGGCGCGCGGTCCTGGCGCGACGGCGCGAAACCTATGTCGGCCCTTGGCTGCCCGAGCCGCTGGTCTCCGATACTCCGGAGGTCCGCGACAGTGCCGACCCGGCCGACCCCGCACTGCGGGCGGAATCGGTGTCCATGGCGATGCTGGTGGTCTTGGAAACGCTGTCGCCGCTGGAACGCGCGGTCTTCGTCCTGCACGACGTCTTCGGTTATCCGCACGCCGAGATCGGCGAGATCCTGGGCCGGGAGACCACCGCGATCCGCCAGCTCGCACACCGGGCACGTGCCCACGTGCACGCCCGGCGTCCCCGCTACCAGGCCGACCCGCGGACGCAGCGCGCGGTGACCGAGCGGTTCCTGGCCGCGCAGGTCGGCGGCGACGTGAACGCGCTGCTGGAACTGCTGGCCCCGGATGTGACCTTCTGGTCCGACGGCGGCGGCAAGTCGCGGGCCGCGCTGCGCCCGATTCAGGGCGCGGACAAGATCGCGCGCCTGATCACCAGCCCGGTGGTCACCGGGGTGCCCGAGCTGGGCATCGAGCACCGCTGGGTCGGCGGCGATCCCTCGGCGGTGATCCTTTCCGGCCGTTCGCTTTTCGCGGTCGTGGTGCTCGACATCGATCCGGACACCGAGAAGGTCCGCGGCATCTACGCGGTCCGGAATCCGGAGAAGCTGACGCACATCGACGCGTAACTCACCCGCCCACCCGGGGATAGGGCAGATCGGTGCTGGTGTGCTCGGCGACCGAGAGCGGCGCGCCGATCTGCGGGAAGGCGCGCTGCGGGCAGGCGGGTCGATCGCACACCTTGCAGCCCGCGCCGATCGGCACCGCCGCGGCCGGTTCGTCGAGTTGCAGCCCGGTGGAATACACCAGCCGGTCGGCGTATTCGATATCGCAGCCCAGGCCGATCGCGAAATTCTTTGTCGCCGTGCCATATCCGTGCGGCGCGGTCGCGGTGGTGCGCGCGATCCACAGGTAACGCCGCCCGTCCGGCATGGCCGCGATCTGGGTGAGTACCCGGCCCGGATGCGCGAACGCCTCGTGCACCACCCACAGCGGGCAGCTTCCGCCGACCCGGGAGAAGTGAAACGCGGTGGCGGACTGGCGTTTAGAGATATTGCCCGCCCGGTCGGTGCGGACCAGGAAGAACGGCACTCCGCGCTGCCCTTGCCGCTGCAGGGTGCTCAGCCGGTGGCAGATGGTTTCGAAGCCGACCTCGAAACGCAGGCTGAGCAGGTCGATGTCGTAGCGCAGTTCCTCGGCCGAGCGCAGGAACCGGCCGTAGGGCAGGACCAGCGCCCCCGCGAAATAGTTGGCCAGGCCGATCCGGGCGAGCGCGCGCGATTCTCCGGACAGCGAGGGGGTTTCGTCGAGTACCGCGTTCAGATCGTTGCCGTAGAGCAGGAATCCGAGGGTGGTGGCGATCTGGAAGGCGCGCTGCCCGGGGCGCAAGCGCCGGGCCAGGGTGAGGGTTCGGCTGTCCGGATCGTAGTGGCGTTTGGGGATGGACGGATCCGCGCCGTCGCCGCGCACCAGGACGGTGACGCCCGCGCGTTCGTCCGCGATCCGGGCCAGCTGCCGGTCCAGCGAGCCGATGGTCAGCCCGGACTCCTCGAACAGGTGCTCGGCGAGCAGGTCGAGGTGCGGGATGTGATTGTGGTGGTCGTAGAAGAAGTCCCGGACGTCTTCGTAGGGCATCGGCACGCCCGGTACGCCCATCGGGGCGGTGACCCGGGAGGACAGCAGGTCGAGTTGGTCTGTGGCGGCGCGTAACCGCCGGTGCATGGCGACCAGGATGCGCGCGACCTCCGGCTGCCGGGTGGCCAGTTCCTCCACCTCGGTCAGCGGTGCGCTGTCGCCGCCGGCCGCGTCGACCAGCACCTCGTGCAGGTCCGAGACCAGCCGGGCGTCGGAGTCGGCGGCGAAGAACTGCACGTCGAGATCGAACGTCGAATTCAGTTTCAGCAGCACCGGAATGGTGAGCGGACGCTGATCGCGTTCGAGCTGATTGAGATAGCTGGGCGAGAGATCCAGCGACTTGGCCAGTGCCGCCTGGGTCATCCGCCGTTCCTCGCGCAATCGCCGCAACCGGGCTCCCGCGTACATCTTGCGCACGAAAGGGATGGTAGCCCTCAGGCTTCGCAAACATCGCAGAATGCGGGGTTATCGCCCGCAAAAATCTACTGGTGCAAGGTGTTTTGCGAATAAACGCCCATGCGTAGCGTGCGAAGTACGGCGGAGGACGCCGCCGGTGACTTCGGAGGACGGATGAAGACTCATATCGTACGCGCCCGCCCTGCGGCGGAACAGCTGCCGCGCGCGGAACATCTGGCAACCAAGATCGCGGAAGTTGCTACGGATCCGGTCGCGGTATCCCCGCAGGTCTGCGAGATGATCGTGAACCGGATCATCGACAACGCGGCGGTAGCGGCGGCCGCGCTGGTACGCCGACCGGTGGCGAGCGCCCGGGCGCAAGCGCTGGCGCAGCCGTACCGGGTGCGCGAGGGCCGTTTCGGCGCAACGGTATTCGGCCGCCCCGAACGTATCTCGCCGGAGTGGGCGGCCTGGGCCAACGGCGTCGCGGTGCGGGAACTCGACTTCCACGACACGTTCTTGGCCGCCGATTACTCCCACCCCGGCGACAACATCCCGCCGATTCTCGCTGTCGCCCAGCACACCGGGCGCGGCGGCGCGGACCTGATCCGGGGCCTGGCCACCGGGTACGAGATCCAGATCGATCTGGTGCGCGGAATCTGCCTGCACGAGCACAAGATCGACCACGTCGCGCATCTCGGTCCGTCCGCGGCCGCGGGCATCGGCACGCTGCTCGGACTCGACACCGAGACGATCTATCAGGCCGTCGGGCAGGCACTGCACACGACGACGGCGACGCGGCAATCCCGCAAGGGCGAGATCTCCAGCTGGAAGGCCTTCGCGCCCGCGTTCGCGGGGAAGATGGCCGTGGAAGCGGTCGATCGAGCGATGCGCGGGGAGGGCGCGCCCGCACCGATCTGGGAGGGCGCGGACGGTGTCATCGCGTGGCTGCTGGGCGGTCCGGACGCGGAATACCACGTACCGCTGCCCGGTCCGGGCGAGGCCAAGCGCGCCATCCTGGACAGCTACACCAAGGAGCACTCCGCCGAATACCAGAGCCAGGCGCTGATCGACCTGGCCCGCCGGATGCGTTCGGCGATCGGCGATCTCGATCGAATCGACTCGATCGTGCTGCACACCAGTCACCACACCCACGTCGTGATCGGCACCGGCTCCGGCGACCCGCAGAAGTTCGATCCGCGCGCCAGTCGCGAGACCCTGGACCACTCGGTCATGTACATCTTCGCGGTCGCGTTGCAAGACGGCGCCTGGCATCACGAACACTCCTACGCGCCCGCACGCGCGCAGCGCCCGGACACCGTCGCGCTGTGGCACAAGATCTCGACGGTCGAGGACCCGGAGTGGACGCGGCGCTACCACTCGAATGATCCGGCGCGGAAGGCCTTCGGTGCTCGGGCCGTGGTCACGCTGCGCAGCGGGGAAACCATCGCCGACGAACTCGCCGTGGCCGACGCGCATCCGCTCGGGGCGCGCCCGTTCGGCCGGGCACAGTACATCGACAAGTTCCGCACGCTCGCGGACGGAGTCATCGATCCCGGAGAGCAGGACCGCTTTCTCGACGCCGCGGAGCGTACGCCGGAGCTGGCCGCGGGCGAGCTCGATCAATTGACCTTCGCTGTCGCACCCGAGGTGCTCGGCCGGGCGGCCGCGATCCGCGAGGGGATCTTCTGATGCCCGGCCTACTCCATGAACCCGCCCCAGACCAGGGCCTGGGCGGCGATGACAGCGGTGCCGTTGAAGGTCACCGCGGGTGGCCCGTGCAGGCGGTAACCCTCATCGAGCAGATCGCTGATTCGTTTGCAGAACACGGCGTCATCCACTCCGGTGATCAGCCGGTAGCGCAGCGGTTGGTCGGCGGACATGGGATCAGCCTAGGACGGTGGGGGCGGTGAACCCGGTCGCCACGGCCGCGACCGGCGCGGCGGGCAAACGGGCCGCATTCCGGGCCGGGCTGGCGTCCGGACGGATCCAGCGGCTGCCCGGCGCGTTCAACCCGCTCGTCGCCGCGCTGATCCAGGAGCTGGGATTCGAGGGAGTGTACGTCTCGGGTGCGGTGCTCTCCGCCGAACTCGCGTTGCCCGATATCGGACTGACCACGCTGACCGAAGTGACCGAGCGGGGTCGGCAGATCGCGCGGGTCACCGATCTGCCGGTGCTGATCGATGCCGACACCGGTTTCGGCGAGCCGATGAACGCGGCGCGCACGGTGAGCCTGCTCGAGGATGCCGGGCTGGCGGGGTGCCACCTCGAGGATCAGGTGAATCCGAAGCGGTGCGGGCATCTCGACGGCAAGGCGGTGGTGCCCGTCGCGGAGATGGTGCGGCGGGTGCGAGCCGCGGTCTCGGCGCGGCGTGACCCGAACTTCGTCGTCTGCGCGCGGACCGACGCCCGCGGGACCGAGGGGTTGGCGGCCGCCATCGACCGGGCAAAGGCCTACGCCGACGCCGGCGCCGACCTGATCTTCACCGAGGCGCTGGCGGATGCGGCCGAGTTCGCGAAATTCCGTGCCTCGGTGGATATCCCGCTGCTGGCGAACATGACCGAGTTCGGCAAGTCCGCGCTGCTCCCGGCGGCCGAGCTGGAGAGTCTGGGCTAAAACGCGGTCATCTATCCGGTCACCACGCTGCGGTTGGCGATGTACGCGGTGGAGCGCGGACTGCGCGACATCGCCGCGACCGGAACGCAATCCGGTCTGCTGGAGCGCATGCAGCACCGATCCCGGCTCTACGAACTGCTGAATTACCAGCGCTACAACGAATTCGATGCCGGAATCTTCGATTTCACGACGACGGGTGAAGCATGAGCGAGATCAAGAAGGGCCTGGCGGGGGTGGTCGTCGACACCACGGCCATCTCCAAGGTGGTGCCGGAGACCAATTCGCTGACCTACCGCGGCTACGCGGTGCAGGAGCTGGCGCGGCACTGCTCCTTCGAGGAGGTGGCGTATCTGCTGTGGTACGGGGAACTTCCGCGAGTCGCCGAGCTGGAGCTGCTGTGCCGGCGCGAGCGGGCCTGGCGGCGGGTCGACCGGTCCATTCTGTCCCTGATCGGGAAGATGCCGGATTCCTGCCATCCGATGGATGTGGTCCGCACGGTGGTGAGTTATCTCGGCACCGAGGACCCCGAGGCCGAGTCGGCCGAACCGCGATCGCTGTCGGACAAGGCATTACGGCTGACCGCGGTGCTGCCCACCGTGATCGCGGCCGACATGCGGCGGCGCCGCGGCCTGGACCCGGTCGCGCCGCATTCGCAGCTGGGCTTCGCCGAGAACTTTCTGTACATGTGCTTCGGCGAGTTCCCCGACGCCCGGCTGGTCCGCGCTTTCGAAATATCGTTGATTCTCTACGCGGAGCACAGTTTCAATGCCTCCACCTTCACCGCCCGCGTGGTGACCTCCACCTGTTCGGACCTGTACAGCGCGGTGACCGCCGCCATCGGTGCGCTCAAGGGTCCGCTGCACGGCGGTGCGAACGAGGCCGTCATGCGCGCCATGCTGGAGATCGGCGAGCCCGGCAACGCGCGAGAGTGGTTGCGCGCCAAGCTCGCCGCGAAACAGAAGGTGATGGGTTTCGGTCACCGCGTCTACAAGCACGGTGACTCCCGCGTCCCGACCATGCGAGCGGCGTTCGCGGAGGTCGCCGAGGTAACCGGCGGTGAACGCTGGCTGCGCCTGTACACCGAACTCGAGCGAGCCATGGCCGAGGCCACCGGCATCGAACCGAATCTCGACTTTCCGGCCGGTCCCACCTACTACCTGATGGGTTTCGACATCGACATGTTCACGCCGATCTTCGTCATGAGCCGCATCGTCGGGTGGACCGCGCACATCGCCGAGCAAACCGCCTCCAACGCTCTGATCCGCCCACTGTCCGAATACACCGGTGTGCCACAGCGTGATCTGCGTTCGGCGGGTGCGCGCGGCTGAAGGCGATCCCGGCAATCCATGTTCAACCAAGCGATTGTTTGGTTGAATCGGAGGCTCAGCCCGAAGGAAAGTGAGTCGCCCCGATGACCAGCCCTGACGACCTCGTCCGCGCCATGTGCCAGGCCTGGTCGGACCCCGACCCTGCCGCGATCGCCGAATACTTCGCCGAAGACGCCGTGTACCACAACATTCCGATGGAGCCCGTGGTGGGCCGGGCCGCGATCACCGAGTTCGTCACCAGCATGCTCGTGCCCTTCACCGGCATCGATTTCGATATCCACCTGCAGGTGAGCAACGGCGCCACCGTCATGAACGAGCGCACCGACACCCTGCGCGGCAGAGACGGCCGCGACACCCCGCTGCCGGTCGTCGGCGTCTTCGAAGTCCACGACGGTCTGATCACAGCGTGGCGCGATTACTTCGACATGGCCGCCATCACCCGCGCCTTCGGCGGCTGACGGTACCGCCCACCGCAACTTTCTGCGGAAATAGCGGAACCGAATCACCGAATCCCGCGTCGAAGGATTACAGCAGGGGACAACAGGG
The DNA here is from genome assembly GCF_017875645.1 of Nocardia goodfellowii. Classification (NCBI taxonomy): domain Bacteria; kingdom Bacillati; phylum Actinomycetota; class Actinomycetes; order Mycobacteriales; family Nocardiaceae; genus Nocardia; species Nocardia goodfellowii. The sequence continues at coordinate 3,229,305 of NZ_JAGGMR010000001.1, forward strand.
TCCCCGGGTGACCGAGGAGCGCGGCATGGTGTGTTGTCCGGAAAATCCGAAGTCATGGCGGCTGGGAGTCAGCGGGAAAGCGCGGATGCGTCCGGTGGTCCGGGCGGGGGAGGCGTGTGAGAGTTTCACCTCCCGGCGCAGGCAACATCCGAAGCCGAAGCCGGAAACCGATTGCGGGACATGATCAGCGGGCGGCTTCCTCCGGGAGCAGGTGTGCCAGCAGCAGTTTGATGAGCAGAACCGGTGCGAACCAGGCTGCGACGTGCGGCACGGTGAGGAGGCCGGAGGTGATCGCGATGCCGAAGGCGGTGGCGGCGAAGGCGATCGGACGGCGCAGGGGTTGGGCGGAGATGGTCACGATCAGCGCGCCGAGCAGGGCCACCGCGTAGATCGTGGCGGCGGCGAGCCAGGTGAAGCCGGGCAGCGCCAGGGCGAGCAGGAACGGTTGGATGTGCACGGCGACGAAGCCGAGATGATGCCGGGCGGTGCGCCCCGGCCGGTGGTACCAGAGTTTCGCGGCGGCAGTGGAATTGACGACCGCACCACCGAACAGGTCGAATGCGATCACCGCGAGCACGGCGACCCGCCAGAGCGCCAGTTCGGCATGGACTCCGAGGCCGAAAACCACTGCCGCGCCGAGGAACGCGGCTCCGAACCCGCACACCACCTCGCCCCGGCTCGCGTTCGGCGCGATCAAGCGATCGGTGAGCGTCACCGCCGTATCCCTTCCACGCAGATCTGGATGACCGGTTCGGCCAGCTCCCGCAGCGGTAGTTCGCGATCGACCAGGGCCTGTACCAGGCAGCCCTCGATCGCCCCGACGATCACCACGGCGTGCTCGGCGCCGATCCCCGGCCGCAGCGCACCCTCGGCGGCCGCCTCGGCCAGCAAACCCGCTATCGCGCCCCGATATTCGCGATACATCGCGGCCATGTCGATGGGCGGATTCGATGCCCACACGTCCAGCAGCACCCGCGCGTGGTCCGGATGCGCGGCCAGCATCTCGATGGCCGCCCGGACCAGCCGGGTCAGCCGCTCCAGCGGCGCACCGCCCCCCAGCTCCGCCAATACGCGCGCCGACTTCGTGGCGTAACTTTCGAAAACCCCAGACAGCAACGCACTCCGGCTGTCGAAATACAGATATACGCTGCCTTTGGCGATCCCCGCCTGCACCGCCACATCCTCGATACGCGAGGCCGCAAACCCCTTGCGCGCGAACACCTTCACCGCGGCATCGAGAATCTCCTCGCGCCGCGCGACCTTATCGACAATCTTCGGCATGCCCTCAATTATGAATGACCGGTCAGTCATAAACAAGCCCGACTCAGCGCCCTGGCTCGCCTGGAGCCGCCGAATCGAGGCGGCAGGCATGGATACCGAGCTGGTGCCGACCGGCCGCAGGCGAACCTGCGGCCGGTCCTTCGTCTAGCGAACCGCGTGTGCGGCAGCCACCATGTTGCGCAGCGAGGCTTCCACTTCGACCGCGCCGCGGGTCTTCAACCCGCAGTCGGGATTCACCCAGAGGCGTTCAGCGGGAACGGCTTTCAGCGCGGATCGCAAAGCGGCGGTGATTTCGTCCACGCTCGGTACCCGGGGGGAGTGGATGTCGTAGACGCCCGGGCCGACGCCGAGGTCGAAGCCTGCGGCGTTGAGGTCGTCGAGCACCTCCATGTGGGAGCGTGCCGCCTCGATCGATGTTACGTCGGCGTCCAATCCCGCGATGGCGTCGATGACCTCACCGAATTCCGAATAGCAGAGGTGCGTGTGGATTTGGGTGGTGTCCGCGACGCCCGAGGTGGCGAGCCGGAAGGCCCGCACCGACCAATCCAGATAGCCGGGCTGGTCGGCGGTACGCAGTGGAAGCAGCTCGCGCAGTGCGGGTTCGTCGACCTGGATGATGCGGATGCCCGCTGCCTCGAGGTCGACCGTTTCGTCGCGGATCGCCAGTGCCACCTGGGCGGCGGAGTCGGCGAGCGGCTGGTCGTCGCGCACGAACGACCAGGCGAGAATGGTCACCGGACCGGTGAGCATGCCCTTGACCGGCTTGTCGGTGAGCGATTGCGCGTAGCTGATCCAGTCGACGGTCATCGGTGCCCGCCGCGACACATCGCCGTACAGGATCGGCGGCCGCACGCAGCGGGTGCCGTAGGACTGCACCCAGCCCGATTCGGTGGTGGCGAACCCGTCGAGTTGTTCGGCGAAGTACTGCACCATGTCGTTGCGTTCGGGCTCGCCGTGCACCAGCACGTCCAGGCCCAGTTTCTCCTGGAGCGCGATCACCTCCGCGATCTCGGCGCGCATCCGCCGGACGTATTCGGCCTGATCGATCTCGCCTTTGCGCAGGGCCGCGCGGGCCAGCCGGATCGCCGAGGTCTGGGGATAGGACCCGATCGTGGTGGTCGGCAGGACGGGCAAGTGCAGGTGCTCGGCCTGGCCGGCGCGGCGTTCGGCGGCGGGTGTGCGCCGGTCGGCGTCCGCGCCGAGCGCACCCAGGCGGGCCTGCACCTGCGGGTCGGCTAGCCGCGGGTCGTTCCGGCGCGAGTCCAGAGCGGCACGGACCGTGGCCAATTCGGCGGCTACCGACTCCGGGCCCGACCGCAGCGCGGTGGCCAGCAGCCGCACCTCGGCGATCTTCTCGGCACCGAAGGCCAGCCAGGATCGCAGCTGGTCGTCCAGCCCGGTTTCGGCCGCCAGCGTGTAGGGGACATGCAGGAGTGAGCAGGAGGTCGAAACCGCCACCGCCGACGCGCGCACGCCACTCACTGTGGCCAGCGCCTGATCGAGGTCGGTGCGCCACACATTGCGGCCGTCGACCACACCGGCCACCAGCAGCTTGTTGTCCACCGCGGGAACATCGGCCGCCGCCATCGCGGTGAAATCGACGGCGACGCCCTCGATTCCGGTTTCCAGCAGAGCGTCCAGCGTCGAGCCGGGTCGACCGAAATAGGTGGCGACCAGGATCGCCGGACGCTCGGACTCGGCCGACAGTTCGGCGTAAGTGCTTCGCACCAGCTCGATTTCGGCGGCGCTGAGATCGGTGACCAGCACCGGTTCGTCGATCTGCGTCCACTGCGCCCCGGCCGCGGCCAACTGCCGCAACAACTCCCGGTACAGCGGCACCAGTTCATCGAGACGGTTCAGTGCCGCGCCGCCGGTCGCTTTCGCCAGTTTCAGGAACGTGATCGGCCCGATCACCACCGGACGAGCGGGGACGCCGAGCGCGATCGCCTCGGCCAGTTCCGCCAGCAGCTTGTCGGCGTGCAGCGAAAAGACTGTGTCCGCACCGATTTCGGGCACCAGGTAGTGGTAATTGGTGTCGAACCACTTGGTCATCTCGAGCGGTTCGATGGTGTCGGTGCCGCGCGCCGCGGCGAAATAGCGATCCAGCGGGTCCTCGATCCCGGCCACCCGCGGCGGCAGCGCGCCGAGCAACACGGCGGTATCGAGCATCTGGTCGTAGTAGGAGAAGGTGCCGACCGGCACCGAATCGATTCCGGCGGCGGCCAATTCGTCGTATTGCCGGCGACGTAGCGCGGCGGCGACGTCGTGCAGCCCGGCCGCGTCCAGCCGCCCGGCCCAGTAGGACTCGGTGGCTCGCTTGAGTTCCCGACGAGGTCCGACTCGCGGGAGCCCGAGAACCGTTGCGGTGAACGGAGAAGAAGTAACAGTCACGATGTTCTCCAGTGCTGTGTGGGTCGTGAACCATCGCCGTTCGGGCGGGCAGCACCGAGCGGACACTTCGGCAACCGCGAAGAACGGAGCCCGAAACGTCAGCACTGGTGGTCCGCGCGCCCATTCCACGAGGCGGTGGCCGCCGGATACGGCGTATCCGGCACAGCTGGCAGGTCTTCGGACTTGCGGGCACGGGCCTTCTGGCCGACCCCCGGGCGGGGGCTCACCTACTGGCCGTCGCTTCCCAGACCAACCCGACTCCGCTGACGACCCCACCAGGGTGGCGGTCGGGCGACGGGCCGGTCCAGTGCTCGATGACGGCGGTCGTTCCTGCATACCGCTGCGGGACAGTCCCGGATTCTCACCGGGTTCCCTCTCGATCCCCGATTCAGCGGAGGGATCTCGACTCCGATGCGTGACGTCGGGGCTCCAACTCGTCGCGCACCGGAGAAACCAGCTGCGTTGTCCAGCATAAGCCGAGCCGCGAATATTCCGCGCGATCTCGAGGATGTCGCTGTGCCGCGCGTCCATCGTTCCCGCGCACCGCCGCCCAGGTCGGACGGTGAGATGTGACGCCGCGATTTCCACAACTTCGCAACCCTGCTAGGCCCGGTTGTGAAGATGACCGCGAAGCCCGCATCCGTGTCGGAGCTGTGCTCTGCGCCAGGTACCTTGGGTCAATGTTCTCGAAAGTCTTGGTTGCCAATCGCGGCGAAATCGCCATCCGCGCCTTCCGCGCGGCCTACGAACTGGGCATCGGGACGGTCGCCGTCTTTCCCTACGAGGACCGCAACTCGGTCCATCGTCTGAAGGCCGCCGAGTCCTACCAGATCGGCGAGCAGGGGCACCCGGTGCGGGCGTACCTGTCCATCGACGCGATCATCGACGCGGCCAAGTCCGCCGGCGCGGACGCGATCTATCCGGGCTACGGCTTCCTCTCCGAGAACCCCGACCTGGCGGCGGCGTGTGCCCGGGAAGGCATCACCTTCATCGGCCCGTCGGCCGAGGTGCTGGAGATGGCGGGCAACAAGGCCACGGCCATCGAGGCCGCCAGAGCCGCCGGGCTGCCGGTGCTGAAGTCCAGCGCGCCTTCGGCCGATATCGACGAACTGCTGGCCGCCGCGCGGCAACTGGAATACCCGATCTTCGTGAAGGCCGTCGCGGGCGGCGGCGGGCGCGGTATGCGCCGCGTCGCCGAACCCGAGCAGCTGCGCGAATCGATCGAGGCCGCGTCCCGCGAGGCCGAGTCGGCCTTCGGTGACCCGACCGTGTTTCTCGAGCAGGCCGTGGTCAATCCGCGCCACATCGAGGTGCAGATCCTGGCCGACCAGCACGGCAATGTGATGCATCTGTTCGAGCGCGACTGCTCGGTGCAGCGCCGCCACCAGAAGGTCATCGAACTCGCGCCCGCGCCCAACCTGGACCCGGCGCTGCGCGAACGCATCTGCAACGACGCCGTGGCCTTCGCGCGGCAGATCGGCTACAGCAACGCGGGCACCGTGGAGTTCCTGCTCGACGAGCGCGGCAACCACGTCTTCATCGAGATGAACCCGCGCATCCAGGTCGAGCACACGGTGACCGAGGAGATCACCGATGTCGATCTGGTGCAGTCACAGCTGCGCATCGCCGCCGGGGAGAGCCTGGAAGACCTTGGCCTGAGCCAGGATTCGGTATCCATCCGGGGCACGGCGTTGCAGTGCCGGATCACCACCGAAGACCCGGCCAACGGGTTCCGCCCCGACACCGGCCGCATCACCGCGTACCGCACTCCGGGCGGCGCGGGCATCCGCCTGGACGGCGGGGCGAACCTGGGCGCGGAGATCGGCGCCTACTTCGACTCGATGCTGGTGAAGCTGACCTGCCGCGGTCGCGACCTGCCCGCCGCGGCCGCCAGAGCCAGGCGCGCCCTCGCCGAGTTCCGGATCCGCGGCGTCACGACCAACATCCCGTTCCTGCTCGCGGTGCTCGACGATGCCGACTTCAACGCCGGCCGGGTCACCACCTCGTTCATCGACGAGCGTCCGCAGCTGTTGACGTCGCGCGGCTCGGCCGACCGCGGCACCAAGATCCTCAACTATCTGGCCGACATCACCGTCAACAAGCCGCACGGGGAACGCCGCAGCGCCGTCTACCCGCACGACAAACTGCCCGCCATCGACTCGAGCGCGCCGCCGCCGGACGGTTCCCGGCAGAAGCTGCTGCGCCTCGGCCCGGAAGGTTTCGCCCAGGCGCTGCGGGAGCAGAAGGCGGTCGGCGTCACCGACACCACCTTCCGCGACGCGCACCAGTCGCTGCTGGCCACCCGCGTCCGCACCAGCGGCCTCCTGGCCGTGGCCGGGCACGTCGCCCGGATGACGCCGGAACTGCTGTCCATCGAATGCTGGGGCGGCGCGACCTACGACGTGGCGCTGCGCTTCCTGTACGAGGACCCGTGGGAGCGCCTGGCCGCCCTGCGCGAAGCCGTGCCGAACATCAACCTGCAGATGCTGCTGCGCGGCCGCAACACCGTTGGGTACACCCCTTACCCCGAAAAGGTCACGCGCGCTTTCGTTTCCGAGGCGGCCGCGACCGGTATCGATATCTTCCGGATCTTCGACGCGCTGAACAACGTCGACCAGATGCGCCCGGCCATCGACGCGGTCCGCGAAACCGGCAGCACCCTGGCCGAAGTCGCGATGAGCTACACCGGTGACCTGTCGAACCCGAACGAGACCCTCTACACCCTCGACTACTACCTGAAGCTGGCCGAGCAGATCGTCGACGCGGGCGCGCACGTGCTCGCGATCAAGGACATGGCGGGCCTGTTGCGCGCACCGGCGGCCACGAAACTCGTTACCGCCCTGCGCAGTAACTTCGATCTGCCGGTGCACGTGCACACGCACGACACTCCTGGCGGGCAGCTGGCCACCTACCTCGCCGCCTGGCAGGCGGGTGCCGACGCGGTCGACGGCGCGAGCGCGGCGATGGCCGGAACCACCAGCCAGCCCGCGTTGTCCGCGATCGTGGCCGCCGCCGCGCACAGCGAATTCGATACCGGCCTGAACCTGCAGAATGTCTGCGACCTGGAGCCGTACTGGGAGGCGCTGCGAAAGGTCTACGCCCCCTTCGAATCCGGGCTTCCCGCTCCCACCGGCCGGGTGTACACCCACGAGATCCCCGGCGGTCAGCTGTCGAATCTGCGGCAGCAGGCCATCGCGCTCGGACTCGGGGACCAGTTCGAAGAGGTCGAGGCGAAATACGCTGCGGCCGACCGGCTCCTGGGCCGCCTGGTCAAGGTGACGCCGTCCTCGAAGGTGGTCGGCGACCTCGCCTTGGCGCTGGTCGGCACCGGCGTCAGCGTGGAGGAATTCGCCGCCGACCCCGGCCGCTACGACATTCCGGACTCCGTAATCGGTTTCCTCCGTGGCGAACTCGGCACCCCGGCGGGCGGCTGGCCGGAACCCTTCCGCACCAAGGCCCTGGCCGGTCGCGGGCCCGCGAAACCGGAAACCGAACTCACCCCGGCGGACGAAGCCGGTCTGGCGGGCACGTCGCTGGAGCGCCGCACCACCCTGAACCGGCTCCTGTTCCCCGGCCCCGCCGCCGAATTCGAGGCACACCGGGAGAAGTACGGCGACACCTCGGGGCTGTCGGCCAACCAATTCTTCTACGGCCTGCGCCACGGTGAGGAGCACCGCGTCCAGCTGGAGAAGGGCGTCACCCTGCTCATCGGCCTCGAAGCCATCTCCGAACCCGACGACCGCGGCATGCGCACCGTCATGTGCATCCTCAACGGCCAATTGCGTCCGGTCGCGGTGCGGGACCGGTCCATCGCCAGCGACGTCCCGGTCGCCGAGAAGGCCGACAAGTCCAACGCCGGCCACCTCGCCGCCCCGTTCGCCGGTGTCGTGACTCTGGCTGTGTCCGAAGGGGATTCGGTCTCGGCGGGCGACACCATCGGCACCATCGAGGCGATGAAGATGGAAGCCGCGATCACCGCGCCGCGCGCCGGCACCGTCGCGCGCGTCGCCATCGCGACGGTGCAGCAGGTCGAGGGCGGCGACCTGCTGGTCGAGCTGGCGCTCACGGAGGCCGCCGCCGAATGACGCGCATTGTCGCGGGAGCGGCCGGCGGGCGGCGCCTGCGGGTGCCGCCCGCCGGCACCCGGCCCACCTCGGACCGGGTGCGCGAAGCGCTGTTCAGCGCCATCGACGCGCGCCTGGACCTCGACGGTGTCCGGGTGCTCGATCTGTACGCCGGTTCCGGCGCGCTCGGCCTGGAAGCCATCTCCCGTGGCGCCGCCCACGCCCTGCTGGTCGAATCCGACCGCAAAGCCGCGGCCATCGTGCAGGGCAACATCGGGACCCTGGGCCTGCCGGGCGCGGAACTGCGCCTGGGATCGGTCGCCTCGGTGCTGCAACGGGGCGGCTCGGGTGAATTCGATCTCGTCTTCTCCGACCCGCCCTATGACGTCGACACCGAAACGGTCATCGCCGACCTTCGACTGCTGGCCGACCACCACTGGCTGGCCCACGACGCGCTCGTCGTCGTGGAACGCTCCATCCGATCACCCGAGATCGTCTGGCCGGCCGGCTACACGGCGGCCAAGTCCCGCAAGTACGGCGAAACGCGGATCGAACTGGCCGAGTTCACCGGCTGAGCGGCCTGATAGCGTCCACTCATGGCTGGAGCACTGTGCCCCGGGTCCTTCGACCCGGTCACCAATGGGCATCTCGACGTATTCAACCGGGCGGCGGCGCAATTCGACGAGGTCGTGGTGACCGTCTCGATCAACCCGAAGAAGCAGGGCATGTTCACCGTCGAGGAGCGGATGGAGATGTTGCGCGAGGCCACCGCGCACCTGCCCAATGTGCGGGTCGCCTCCTGGCAGGGCCTGACCGTGGATTTCGCCAAGCAGGAGGGCATCGGCGCGATCGTGAAGGGCCTGCGCGACGGCAACGACTTCGGTTACGAGTTGCAGATGGCGCAGATGAACAAGAAGCTCACCGGCGTGGACACCTTCTTCATCGCCACCAACCCGGTCTTCAGCTACCTGTCCAGCTCGCTGGTCAAAGAGGTGGCGGCTTACGGCGGCGACGTCGCCGACATGCTGCCGCCGCTGGTGCACAAACGCCTGCTCGCCCGCCTCGCCGAACGGCGCGGCTGAGACGAAAACAAGCCCCGGTTCCGCGTCGGAACCGGGGCTTTCGCGTTGTGTCAGAAGACGAGACCGCGCAGCGCGAGGAAGCGCAAGCCGCCGACCGCGGCGGTCAGGGCCAGGACCGCGCCGGCCTGCGCCGCCCCGCCGAGTCCGGGGGCCCAGATCTCCAGGGCCGCCAATCCGGCCGTGCTGATGCCGAGCCCGATCAGCGCAAGCCCGCCGCCTTCCCATTGGGCGGTGAACCAGCCGACCCGGCCGGCCGCGTGGAAGGTGAGCTGACGGTGCAGTTCATTGGCGATGACCGTGCTGACCACCGAACCCGCGACATTCGCGACCAGCGGTCCGACGCCGTGCATCGCGAAGAACAGCAGCACGTAGGCGACGTTGCTGGATCCACCGACCAGCGCGAACCGGATCAACTGGGCGAAGGCCCGATCGCCGCGCAGGAATCGCATCAACCGCGCGAATCGCAGGCCCGTCAGATCGCCCATGGCCGGGTATGCGACAGCCCACGGGGTGTACATACTCGCCGGCAGAACCACCTGCCGTGGAGCTTCGAGAACCGTCATGGTCATATCCGATCGAACTGAGCTTATGAAGATCTTTCTCAGGTCTTCATTAAGAATGTAACACCAAGCGGAGGGTGTCTCTCCACTTCTTTTGTGTGGCGTGCGAGACACTGGGGCGACACACCGGTAGAGGTCTCGGCCTGGGCCGTGATCGCAGGCACACTGGCTCAGGTAGACACGGCAGAGAAGCGGGAGTGATCCATGTATCGCGTATTCGAAGCACTCGACGAGTTGGTGGCCATCGTCGAAGAGGCGCGCGGCATCCCGCCGACCCGCAACTGCATCGTGCCGCGCGGTGACGTGCTCGAGCTGCTCGACGACGTGCGCGACGCGCTGCCGGGCGAACTCGATGACGCCCAGGATGTCCTCGACCACCGCGACAAACTCGTCAATGACGCCAGATCCGCGGCCGAGACCACCGTGACCACGGCCAATGAACAGGCCGAAGAGACCGTCGGCGCGGCCCGCGCCGAAGCCGATCGCATCCTCGCCGACGCCAAGGCGCACGCCGACCGGATGGTCGCCGAGGCGGGCGCGCACGCCGACCGCCTGGTCGCCAGCGCTCAAGCCGAGGCCGACCGCGTGGTGGCCGATGGCAATGCCGAGTACGAGGCCGTCACCGGCCGGGCCAGGATCGAATCCGAGCGCATGATCGAGGCGGGTCAGGCCTCCTACGACCGCTCGGTCGCCGAAGGTCAGGCCGAGCAGTCCCGCCTGGTGCAGCAGACCGAGGTGGTGCGCGCCGCGCACGCGGAATCCGCGCGGCTCATCGACTCCGCCCAGGCCGAGGCGGACCGGATGCGCGACGAGTGCGACCACTATGTCGACTCCACCCTCGCCGACTTCGAGGAGACGCTGAACGCCACGCTGCGCACCGTCGGTCGCGGCCGGCACCAATTGCGCAGCGGCGCGGGCGCTCCCGACTACGTGTCGGAATACCGCCGCTGACCGCTAGTTTTCCGGGTCGGCGGACGCCGGTGGGCAGCGCCTCCATTTGGGACTGAGCCGTCCATTCCAGTACTGTGGAGTGGTTGCCCATTCTCTTTTCGATCGTGAGGTGAGTTCGTGATGTCCGCTGACAGCGGTCGTGAATCGCGTTCGCGTGCGGCCTCGCGCCGCGAACCCGATGGCGTCTTCGTCATCGATACCCGCAGCCTGGGGCGCCGCCCCGGCGACATGCAGGAGTTGCGGCGCACCGTCACCCTCACCGACCGGATGGGGCTGGAGTTGATCGCCGTCCCCAAGGGCGCCGAGATGCGGCTCGATCTGATGCTGCAGTCGGTATCCGAGGGTGTGCTGGTCACCGGCACGGTGACCGCCCCGACCGAGGGGGAGTGCTCGCGCTGCTTGGAGCCGTTCACCGGTGAGGTGCGGCTGTACCTCACCGAGCTGTACGCCTACCCGAACAGCGCCACCGAGCAGACCACCGAGGAAGACGAAGTGCAGCGCCTGGTCGACGACACGATCGACCTGGAGCCGGTGATCATCGACGCCATCGGTCTGGAGTTGCCGCTCCAGCCGACGTGCACCCCGGATTGCCCGGGATTGTGCGCGCAGTGCGGTGTGCGGATGGCGATTGCGGGATCTGATCACTCGCATGAGATACTTGACCCTCGCTGGGCCAAGCTCGCGTCATTTGCCGCTGAATCGCCCCAGCAAGACCAAGACCAGAAGTAACGAAACCCCCCGTTAAGAACTAGGAGAGTCAGTCGTGGCCGTTCCCAAGCGCCGGATGTCCCGTTCCAACACCAGGTCGCGGCGCAGCCAGTGGAAGGCCACCGCGCCGACCCTGATCACCTGCCCGAACCGCGCCTGCGGCGAGAAGACCCTGCCGCACATCGCGTGCCCCTCCTGCGGCACGTACAAGGGCCGCCAGGTCACCGCAGCCGTCTGACGGTCGATTTCCACCCGTACCGACGTGACCGAGCGCAGCGAGGGAACCATCAGTACCGCACCGCTGGTCGCGGCGGAGCCGAGCGCCAGCGAGGCACGGCCGTGACCGCCAGCAAGGACGCCACCGGAGCAACCGGCGATCACGCGAGCCTGCTCGCCGCACTCGGAGTCGACGTACGACCGGATCTGCTACGCCTCGCGCTGACGCACCGGTCGTACGCCTACGAGAACGGCGGGCTGCCGACCAATGAGCGCCTGGAATTCCTGGGCGACTCCGTCCTCGGCTTGAGCATCACCGAGCGCCTTTACCACGAGCACCCGGAGAAGTCCGAGGGCGAGCTGGCGAAGCTGCGTGCGAGTGTGGTGAATATGCACGCGCTCGCCGAGGTGGCGCGCGGGCTCGGCGAGGGCGGTCTCGGACCGCACCTGCTGCTCGGTAAGGGCGAAGAGCTCACCGGCGGCCGGGACAAGCCGAGCATTCTCGCCGACGGCATGGAGTCGCTGCTGGGCGCCGTGCATCTCGAGCACGGCATCGAGGTGGCCCGCGACGTCGTACTGCGGCTGTTCGCCGATCTGCTCGAACGCGGGCCCCGCATGGGCGCGGGTCTGGACTGGAAGACCAGCCTGCAGGAACTCACCGCCGAACGTGGTATCGGCGTGCCCAGTTACGAGATCACCTCGACGGGCCCCGACCACGACAAGGAATTCACCGCGACCACGGTGATCGGCGGCCGTTCCTACGGTCAGGGCATCGGTCGCTCCAAGAAGGAAGCAGAGCAGAAGGCGGCGGGCGCCGCCTATCAGGCCCTGACCGCCGAATCGTGAGCGCTGGAGCCTGAGGCGTGCCGGAACTTCCCGAGGTCGAGGTGGTTCGGCGCGGTCTGGCCGAGCATGTCGTCGGCCGGTCCATCGAGTCGGTCTCGGTCACCCATCCCAGGTCGGTGCGACGCCATCTCGAAGGCGCCGCCGATCTCGCCGCCCGTTTGCAAGGGCTGCGGGTCGATTCCGCGCGGCGGCGCGGGAAATTCTTGTGGCTCACCTTCGACGAGCCCGATACGGCATTGGTCGTCCATCTCGGCATGAGCGGGCAGATGCTGGTGCAAGCGGCGGACGCTCCCGTCGAGAAGCACGCGCATATTCGCGCCACCCTCGATGACGGAACCCAGCTGCGCTTCGTCGACCAGCGCACCTTCGGCGGCTGGGCGCTCGCGCCCCTCGTTGAGGTCGACGGCACCCCGGTCCCCGAACCCGTCGCACACATCGCCCGCGATCCCCTGGATCCACTGTTCGATCTCGACGCGGCGGTGGCGGCCGTGCGCGCCAAGCGGACCGAGATCAAACGGGTGCTGCTCGATCAGACGGTGATCTCCGGCGTCGGAAATATCTATGCCGACGAATCCCTGTGGCGGGCGAAGATTCACGGCAACCGGCCGGCCTCCGGCTTGACCCGTCCGGCGGTGCGGACCTTGCTCACCGAGGTCGGCACTGTGATGGAGGAGGCGCTCGCGGCCGGTGGCACCTCGTTCGACGCGCTGTATGTGAACGTCAACGGTCAGTCCGGCTACTTCGAGCGTTCGCTGGCGGTGTACGGGCGCGAAGACGAGCCCTGCCGTCGGTGCGGCGCGGCGCTGGTGCGGGAGAAGTTCATGAACCGTTCCTCCTTCTCCTGCCCGCGTTGCCAGCCGCGGCCCCGGCACTGAACGGTTCGATCCACTCTTTTTCGGTTATTCGCCGTAGTGGTGGCGACAGGAGAGGATCACGGCGGTGTCGTCTTCGATCACGTAGACGATGCGATGCTCGGAAGTGATCCGCCGCGACCAGTATCCGGACAAGTTGTGTTGCAATGGTTCCGGCTTGCCGATGCCGGTGTAGCCGTTGCGTTTGATATCGGCGATCAGCTTGTTGATCCGCTTCACGTTCTGGCGGTCGTTGGCGACGAACCATTGATAGTCGTCCCAGGCTTCATCGGTGAACGTGAGTTTGTTGACGTCGGTCACTTGGCCTTCGCCGCCTTGCGCTTGGGCCGCTCGGCCGCTTTCGTCCGCTTGACGGCGAGGGTGTTCGCGGCATCTACGCGGTCGATCGCCTGTTCGGGCTCGTCATCGATTTCGACGAGTTCGCGGGGGATGGCCTGTCCGGCACGGTGCTGGGCGATGGACCGCTCGAGGTGGCGCGCGTTGGCGGGGGTGCCGAGCAAGTATGCGGTCTCCTTCAGGGCCTCGTATTCGCGCAGCGACACGACGACAGCCGGCTCGTGGCCGGCGCGGGTGATCACCACCTCTTCGAGGTCCTCGGTAGCGGCGTCTAGTACCGAGGCGAGGTTGGCTCGTGCGTCGGTGTAGGTCATCGGCTTCATACCGCTACTGTACAGAAAGCTGTACAGAAAGCTGTACAGGTCTGGAGGTGCGTGCTGTGTGGCCCAGTCGGCATCCGCCGGATGGCGCGGTAAAGCCTCGCCGGGTGTCGGCTGACCGAGCTACCGTTTCTGTCAGGGGGCCGGGCAGGAGTCCGGCCGCTGGGCAGGAAGGACCATATGCGCAAGCTCACGTATTACGTCGCGTCGACGATCGACGGTTTCATCGCCACCGAGGAGGGTTCGGTCGATTTCTTCCCGGTGGGGGGCGACCACGGGCCGGCGATCACCGCGCAATACCCGGAGACGCTGCCGGCGAAGGTGCGCGAGGCCAGAGGCATCACCAAGAAGGCCGCTTATTTCGACACGGTGCTGATGGGACGTAAGACGCACGACTTCGGGGTGCGGACCGGCACGTCGAGTCCTTACGCGCATCTACGCCAATTCGTGGTGTCCACCACGCTGCCCGAAAACCCGGACCCCGCAGTGGAATTGATCGCGGCCGACCCGGTGTCCAAGGTGCGGGAGCTCAAACGTGAGAAGGGCTTGGGCATCTGGCTCTGCGGCGGCGGGGAACTCGCACAGGTGCTGCTGCCGGAGATCGATCAGATCTTTCTGAAGCTGTATCCGATCGTGCTGGGGCGCGGCAAGTCGCTGTTCGGTTCCGGCCCGCGGCTGCCCGATCCGGCCCGGTTCCGGGTGATCACCAGCCGCGTCTTCGAGGATGGAGTCGCCTTCGTGAAGTACAGCCGGATTCGATAGCCGCGATGGCCGACCAGGATCCGACCGTGCCGGGCCCCACACCGGGCCCGGTGGAAGCGCTGCGCGAGATCGGGTTCTGGTTGGAACGCGCTCGCGCCGAGACCCATCGGGTGAAGGCGTACCGGCGTGCGGCCGATGTGGTCGCCGAGCTGTCCCCCGCCGAGCGCGCGCAGCACGAACGGGCGCACAGCTGGCAGGAACTGTCCGGGATCGGGCCGAAGACCGCCGCCGTCATCGAGCAGGCGTGCGCCGGTGCGGTCCCGGACTACTTGGCCGATCTGAGGTCCGACGCGAAACCTATCGGCGCGCCGGGTAAACCGTTGCGCTCGCGGTTGCGCGGCGATCTGCACACGCACTCCAACTGGTCCGACGGCGGCAGTCCGATCAACGAAATGATGAGCGTCGCCGCGGCATTGGGGCACGAGTACTGCGCGCTGACCGATCATTCGCCGCGGCTGACCGTCGCCAACGGGTTGTCCGCGGACCGTTTGCGGCGGCAACTGGAGATCGTGGCCGAACTGAACGAGCAGCTCGCGCCGTTCCGGATCCTCACCGGTATCGAGGTCGACATCCTCGACGACGGCACCCTCGATCAAGAGGCGGATCTGCTCGCTCAACTGGATATCGTTGTGGCGAGCGTGCATTCGCATCTGCGTGCCGACAGCGAGGTGATGACCAAGCGAATGGTGTATGCCGTAGCGAATCCGAATGTGGACGTGCTCGGACACTGCACCGGCCGCCTGTTGACCGGCGGGCGCGGCACCCGCCCCGAATCGTCCTTCGACGCCGAGGTGGTGTTCGAGGCCTGTAAGCAGTACGGCACGGCCGTGGAGATCAACTGCCGCCCGGAACGCCAGGATCCGCCCTCGCGGTTGATGAAACTCGCCGTGGAGACCGGCTGCTATTTCGCCATCGACACCGACGCGCACGCGCCCGGCCAGCTGGACTGGCAAGGGTACGGCTGCGAACGCGCGGTCGCGAACGAGGTCCCCGCGGAGCGCGTCATCAATACTTGGCCACTGGACGAGTTGCTCGCTTGGCGGACCCGCTAGCCCGGCTTCGTGTCACATTTGCCGGGGCTGTCTCGTCTAGTTGGTGAAGACCGACGAAAGGACATCGAATGCCTCGCCTGAACCTGCCCGAACTCGCGCCCGAGGTCTATAAAGGCTGGTACGACGCCGAGATGGCGATCCGCCGCGGGCCGCTCGACGCGACGGTCCGGGAGCTGGTCAAGATCCGGGTCTCCCAGATCAACGGCTGCCTGTTCTGCATCGACATGCATACCACCGACGCCCGGCTGCACGGCGAAACCGAGCAGCGTATCTACTACCTGAACGCCTGGCGGGAGTCGGTGAAGTTCACCGATGCGGAGAAGGCCGCGCTCGCGTACGCCGAGGAGGTGACCACACTGGGTCCGCACGGCGTGACCGATGCGGTTTGGGCCGAGGTCGAGAAGCATTTCGAGGAAGGCGCCCGCGCGGGTCTGGTGGCGGTGACGGCCATGATCAACCTGTGGAACCGGATCGGCGTACCGCTGCGAATGGAGCCGGCCGCGCCGTGAGCAGGGCACTCAATCGGTCGGCGGCAGGATCGGGCGGCTGAACAGTTCCTCGATCGGCTGCGGGCCGGTGTAGCGCCGGCAGCCGCACTGGATCCACTCGTACAGACCGCCCATATTGCGGCGGCGAATCTCACTGTGGCACAGACCTTTTTCCGGGTCGTGCATCGACAGGTCGTGGCCGCAGCCGCAGCGGGCGACCACCGCGGTGGCGCGGGCGGGGCGGCGGGCGTATCGGCCCACGACCCAGCCGGCTCCGAGGAGCCCGGCTCCGACGGCGAGACTGAGGGGATCGAACATGCTTCCAGGGTAGGCCACCGCCGACTTGTCAGTGGTCTGAGCCAGGATGGAGGGTATGACGGAACTATCGCTGCGGGAACTGAACCGGACGCTGCTGGTGCGCCAGATGCTGGCCGAGCGGGTCGAGCTCACGCCGCTGGAGCTGGTCCGGCATCTGGTGGCGGTACAGGGCCAGGAACCGAACTGGCCCTACGTCGGATTGTGGACGCGGCTGGTCGATTTCACCCACGCCGAGCTCGAAGCTCTGCTGCACGACCGGAAATTGGTGCGCTCCACCATGATTCGCCGCACTGTGCACCTCGCCGCCGCCGAGGATTTCGCCTGGCTGCGGCCCACGATGCAGCCCTGGATCGACGCGATGCTGAAAGCGGCCTATTACCGCGAGGAGATCGAGGGCGTCGACCTGGAGCGCTTGGCCGCCACCGGCCGCGCGCTGTTGTCCGGTAAGGCATTGTCCCGCAGTGATTTCGGCAAACTCCTCGCCGAGCACTTCCCGGACCGCCATGTTCGCCGCCTCGCCGAATCCGTCGAAGTCATGGTCCCGCTCGCACACAGCCCCGAAACCGGCGCCTGGGGGCGCTGGCGCAACCGTTACGTCACCGTCGGCCTCGCCGACGAGTGGATCGGCACGCCCCTCGCCGCCGCCGACCCGCAGCAGCTGATCCGCCGCTATCTCGCCGCCTTCGGCCCGGCCACCGTAGCCGACATGCAGGCATGGTCCGGCACCACCAAGCTCGCCGAGGTGATCGACGATATGCGTTCGGAGCTGGCGGTTTTCACCGACGACCAGCACAAGGTCCTCTTCGATCTGCCCGACGCTCCGCTGGCCGATCCCGACCTGGAGGTCCCGGTCCGCTTCCTGCCCGCCTTCGACAACGCCGTCCTCGGTCACAAAGACCGCCGCCGCATCATCGCCGAGGAAGATCGCCTGCGCATCGCCAAGGAGGCCTCCGCCGGTGTCCCCATGTACCTGGTAGACGGCTTCGTCCACGGCCGCTGGGCACTCGACGACGCCACCATCCGCATCACGCCCTGGTATCCGCTGTCCAGCGCCGACGAGGCCGCCGTACGCGCCGAGGCCGAAGCGCTGCTGCCGTTCATCGCGCCGGGCGCGGAGGGGAAGGTCGTCATCGAGGGGTAGGCGGCGCCGGCTCACGCTGTCGTGGCGGGTGCCTTGACGCGGCTGCGCAGGACGACTTCGCCCTGCTGGATGCGCACGGTGGTACCGGAGGGGTCGCGGAATGCGGAATCCCTTGGCCCCCAAGGGCGATCGACGGGTTCCTGGAGGACTTCGGCACCGGCGGCTCTGACACGTTCGAAGGTGGCGTCGAGGTCGTCGGTGGTGAAGACGAGCATGGGGAGGATGCCCTTGGTTAGCAGGGTCTGGAGGGCGTCGCCGTCTTCCTGGGTGCGGCCGGCGTGCGGTCGGGAGAGGACGTACTCGAGGCCGGGCTGGGCCGGGCTGCTGAGGGTGACCCAGCGTTTGTCGCCGGAGCCGAGGTCGTTGACGAGTTCCAGGCCGAGGGCGTCGCGGTAGAAGGCCAGGGATTCGTCGATATCGGTGACGGTCACCTGGAGGTACTGCAGGGCCGGGGCGGTGGGGCGGGGCGGCTGGAACGGTGTGTTGCACATGAGAATTACGGTAGGTGTGCGCAGGGTGCCGGGGCTTCTCGATTCCTGATCACTGATGTGCTTGGCTGACCTGATGCGGAAACGGACCTGGCTGACAGTTGGCGGTGTCGTGCTGACGCTGTTGTGGGGTGAGTGGGAGAACTGGCGGGCCTCCCGCCGGGAAGTAGGGTCCGCGCAGGGCGGCTCCGAGGCCGTCGTGGTGCTCGGGTACCGCAACGCGGGGGCGCGCGCCAACGCGATGAACAAGTGGCGGGTGCGTGCTGGTCTGAGGTCGATCGACTCCGAGGCGGACGAGAGTCGGCTCGTGCTGTGCGGCGGCGCGTGCGGGGGCCCGCGCAGCGAAGCGGCGCTGATGGCCGAGTACGCCAGAGACAGGTGTGGGTATCGCGGAACGCTCGTGCTCGAGGAGCAGAGCCGGAGTACTTGGGAGAACATCGCTTTCGCGATTCCGCTGCTCGACGACGTGGACCGTATCAAGATCGTTTCGCTGCCCCTGCACGCGGAGAAGGCCCGGCGTTATCTCGCTCGTCAACGTCCCGACCTGGCGTCGCGTCTGGTCCCCGGCGCGGAGTACCGGTTCGGTGAGTGGATGCCGCTGAAACCGGTGCTCGCGCTCTACGGTTTGCGAAAGGACGCGCAGGGTCGCTAACGCGGCGTCGACCGGGTGATTTGTGGTGGGCGGTGAGCGGGGAACACCGGTGGGAGTGTCGTGGGTGTAGCGGTGTACTGACCGCCGGTGGGGGTTGTCGGAATCAGCGGTGTGGGGGTCGCTGGTGGGGGTCGTGGGGGTCAGCGGTGCGGGGGTCCCCGGCGCGGTTGTCGGAATCAGCGGTGCGGGGGTCCCCGGCGCGGGTGTCGTTGTGGGGGTCAGCGGCGGAGCGCCCCCCGGCGGAGGTGTCGCCGTGGAGGTGAACGGTTCAGTGATCACCGGGTAGGTGAAGGGTCGCTGCTGGTTGAGGGGGACTTCTTCGAGGGTGGATTCGAAAGCCAGTACCCCGCCGAGCATTAGAGTTGCGGTTGTCACCGCGCCGAGCGCGAAACGCAGGACCGAATTGCTGTGCCATCGGGTGGGACCATCGGATTGCCTGTCGTGCCGCATAACAACTCCCACCTGTACCCCTCACGAAATCGATCGGGGTAGGCGGCGCGAAGGTTACGGGCCATTAAGCTCGGCGCATGAATTCGGTGTCGATGGCCGGTACGGATTGCACTGCCTGTGCGGCATTCTCGCCGCGGTCGGCTGAGAAAGGCTGTCCCGCTGGGTCGGACGGCCTTGCGCACGGTGCGGGTGGCGAGCACACGTGAGCGGCGGCGGAGTGACGATCGGCCAGGCCGCCGCGTTCGTCGGCGTCACGATCAAGACCGTGCGGCACTACCACAAGCAGGGTTTGGTCGCTGAACCCGAACGCGACAGCTCCGGCTATCGCCGATACGGTTCGGCTGACCTATTGCGCCTGGTCCAGGTCCGCACGCTGGCCGCCGCGGGGGTGCCGCTGGCCGAGATCGGCCCGTTGCTCGACGCCGACGCGGACCAGTTCGCCGCCGCCCTCGCCGACGTCGAACGGGAACTCACCGCCCGGATCGCGGAATTGTCCGCCCGCCGCGACACGCTGCACCGGCTCGCCGACGGCAACCGCACGCTCCTGCCTGACCGCGCGGTCGCGCTGCTGGAGCGGATGCCCGGCCTGGGCTTTCCGCCGGCGGAGGTGGAGACCGCCCGGGAAGGCTGGGTGCTGGCCAAGGCGCTGGCGCCGGAAGGTTTCGACGAGTACCTCACCCACCTCGAGCGCGCCCTCGACGACCCCCGGTTCGTCGCCATCAGCCTGCGCGGTTCGGAGGTGACGAGCTGGGCGCCGGATGATCCCCGCATCGAGGAACTCGCCACCGACATGGTCGAGCACTATCTCGCCAACCCCGAACAGCTGAAGATCCTGACCGGGATGCAGGCGCGCACCGAGGCCGCGACGCGCTACCGGATCATCGCCCACCACGGCGAAACACAGGAGTCGGCGGCGGCGCAGGTGGCGGCGCTGATCGAGGCCAAGTTGCGTGCCGCGGGCATCTACATCCCGAGACCGGATCCGCACTGACCGATCACCCCCGGATGGGGTACCGCTGGTCCAGATCCAGGTTCAGCCGCAACACGTTGACGCGCTGTTCACCGAGGAATCCGAGGGCGCGGCCCTTGGTATGCGCCGCGACCACCTCCCGCACTTGCTCGACGGTGGCCCCGCGCACGTCGGCGACTCGCGCCACCTGGATAGCCGCGTACTCGGGGGAGATGTCCGGGTCCAGTCCGCTGCCGCTCGCGGTCACGGCGTCGGCGGGGACAGCGGGCTCGGCGGAGGCATTTCCCCGAATCGGCACAATCAGCCCGGCGGCGTAGTCCTCGCCCGGCTGCGCGCATTCGACAGTGACGCCGCGATAGGAACCGAGGAAAGGCGTTGCGGGACAGAGCTGATTGACGCTGACCACGCGGGTCGGGTGCGCGACATCGCCGTCCGTGCCCCGCGTTCCGAGCACGGACAGCACCGCTCCGACTCCATCCTCGGTGCAGAATGGCCGGGATCCATCGACGCGCTCCCGGTCGCCTATCGCCCTGCTTCGCGCGCACACCTGCGTCAAAAGGCTTGCGCGCGCGTCGGTGTCGACGATGTCCTCCGGTCCGAGGTTGCTCGCCGCACTCGACATCGGGTCGTATCCGTCGCCCGCCGCCGACGGCCTGCTCTGGAAGTACGGCAGCGCGTTGCCCTCGGCATCGGTGAAGGACTGACCGATCAGACTGGAGCCCACCACCTTTCCGCCGGCCCGCTGCAGCGAGCCCTCGGCTCCGTCGCGCAGCCCTGGAAGCTGCGCGGCGGCGTAAACCGCCAGGGGATAAACGATTCCGGTGCACACGGTCAGGATCAGGAGCGCGCGTAACGCGGCGAGGTGTTGCCGGATCCAGGTCGACAGTCGCATATCAGGCCATCCCAGGGAGGTGTTGGACGATGAGGTCGATGAGTTTGATGCCGAGGAAGGGCGCGATGATGCCGCCGAGCCCGTAGACCAACAGGTTGCGGCTCAACAGCTTCGAGGCATGGGACGGCTGGTAGCGCACGCCGCGCAGCGCCAGCGGAATCAGCGCGATGATCACCAGGGCGTTGAACACGACCGCGGACAGGATCGCCGTCTGCGGGCTGTGCAGCCGCATGATGTTGAGCAGGTCCAAGCCGGGGAACAGCGCCACGAACAGCGCGGGAATGATCGCGAAGTACTTGGCGATGTCGTTGGCGATGGAGAACGTGGTGAGCGCGCCGCGGGTGATGAGCAGCTGTTTGCCGATTTCCACGATCTCGATCAGCTTGGTCGGATCCGAATCCAGATCCACCATGTTGCCCGCCTCTTTGGCGGCCGAGGTGCCGGTGTTCATGGCGACGCCGACGTCGGCCTGGGCGAGGGCGGGCGCGTCGTTGGTGCCGTCACCGGTCATGGCGACCAGGCGTCCGCCGTCCTGTTCGGACTTGATCAGCGCCAGCTTGTCCTCGGGGGTGGCTTCGGCGAGAAAGTCGTCGACACCGGCCTCCTCGGCGATCGCCTTGGCGGTCAACGGGTTGTCCCCGGTGATCATCACGGTGCGAATCCCCATGCGGCGCATTTCGTCGAAACGCTCGCGCATGCCTTGTTTGACGACATCCTTCAGGTGGATCACGCCGAGCACGCGCGCGGAGCCGTTCGCGGTTTCGCCGACGACCAGGGGGGTGCCGCCGGACGCGGAGATCCCGTCCACCAGGGCTCCGAGTTCGGTTGGGACGGAGCCGCCTTGGGCGCGCACCCACTCGGTGACCGCACTCGCCGCGCCCTTGCGCAGCTGACGGTGGTCGATGTCCACACCCGACATCCGGGTCTGGGCGGTGAATTCCACCCAGTGCGCGTGGGTCAGCTCGCCGGGGGAGCGCTCCCGCAGGCCGTGGGCTTGCTTGGCGTAGACGACGATGGACCGGCCCTCCGGCGTCTCGTCGGCGAGGCTGGAAAGCTGTGCGGCATCGGCCAATTCGGCCGCTGTCACCCCGGGCACCGCAGCGAAGCCGGAGGCCTGGCGGTTGCCGAGGGTGATGGTGCCGGTCTTGTCCAGCAACAACGTGTTCACGTCACCGGCGGCTTCGACCGCGCGACCCGACATGGCCAGCACATTGCGCTGCACCAGCCGGTCCATGCCCGCGATGCCGATCGCGGACAACAGCGCGCCGATGGTGGTGGGGATCAGGCAGACCAGCAGGGAGACCAGCACGATGCCGGTGATGCCATGACCGTCCAGGGCGGCGGTGTCGGCGACGCCGGGACTGTTCTGCTTGGCGTAGATCGCCAGCGGTTGCAGGGTCACCACCGCGAAGACGAAGATCAGCGTCAGTGCGGCGAGCAGGATGTTCAGCGCGATCTCGTTCGGCGTCTTCTGCCGTGACGCGCCCTCGACCAGAGCGATCATCTTGTCGATGAAGCTGGCCCCGGGCTCCTGGGTGATCTTGACGACGATCCGGTCCGACAGCACCGTGGTGCCGCCGGTGACCGCGGACCGGTCACCGCCGGATTCCCGGATGACGGGCGCGGATTCGCCGGTGATGGCCGATTCGTCCACCGACGCGATGCCTTCGACCACGTCACCGTCACCGGGAATGACCCCGCCCGCCTCGACCACCACGTAGTCACCGCGCCGTAATTCGGGGGCCGCCACGGTTTCCTCCGGCCCGGCGGCGCCGGGCGCCCAGTGCACCAGGCGGCGCGCGACGGTGTCGGTCTTGGCCTTGCGCAACGAGTCGGCCTGCGCCTTACCCCTGCCCTCGGCCACCGCTTCGGCGAGATTGGCGAAAACGACGGTGAGCCAAAGCCATACGACGATGGCCCAGGCGAAGAAGGACGGTGTCGCGATCGCCAGCACGGTGGCCCAGAGCGCGCCGAGTTCGACGACGAGCAGCACCGGATTGCGCCACAGCGTGCGCGGGTCCAGCTTGCGGATCGCGCCGGGCAGCGACTTGCGCATCATCTCGGGGTCGAGCAGCCCGCTGCGCACGTTCCGCGGTCGCCGCACGGCAACGACAGTGTCGAGTTCTGCTACTGCGGTACTTGGCATTTCAGTGGATTCCCTCGGCGAGCGGCCCGAGCGCGAGCGCGGGCAGGAAGGTGAGCGCGACCAGGATGAACGTGACTCCGACGACCAGGCCGACGAACTGTGGCCGGTGGGTGGGCAGCGTGCCGATCGACGCGGGGGTATGACCTTGCCGGGCAAGCGAACCGGCCAGGGCGAGCACGAACAGGACGGGCAGGAACCGGCCGAACGCCATGGCCAGCCCGAGCGCGGTGTTGTACCAGTCGGTGTTGCCGGACAGACCCGCGAACGCCGAACCGTTGTTGTTCGCGGCGGAGGTGAAGGCGTACAGCACTTCCGAGAGTCCGTGCGGCCCGGAGTTCAGCATCGCCGCCCGCTGACCGGGCATGGCCATCGCGATAGCCGTGCCCACCAGCACGATCAGCGGGCTGATCAGGAAATAGGAAGCCGCGAGCTTGATTTCGCGCGGCGTGATCTTCTTGCCCAGGAATTCCGGCGTCCGGCCGACCATGAGCCCGGCGAGGAAGACTGTGATCACCGCCAGGATCAGCATGCCGTAGAGCCCCGAACCCACACCGCCGGGCGCGATTTCGCCGAGTTGCATGTTGAACATCGTCATCATGCCGCCGAGGCTGGTGTAGGAGTCGTGGAAGGAGTTCACCGCACCCGTCGAGGTGAGCGTGGTCGCGGAAGCGAAAGCGGCCGAATTCGCTACGCCGAAACGCTGTTCCACGCCTTCCATGGACGCGCCGATCGCGGTCGGCACCGTGCCGTGGTGCTGCGATTGGAAGACGCTCAGCAGCGTCACACTCAGCAACGCGAGCGTGCCCATCACCGCCACGATGGCGTAACCCTGCTTGGGACTACCCACCATGCGCCCGAAGGTGCGTGGCAGCGAGAAGCTGATCACCAGCAGCAGGAAGATCTCCAGCCAGTTGGTCCAGGTGTTCGGGTTCTCGAACGGGTGCGCGGAGTTGGTGTTGTAGAAACCGCCGCCGTTGGTACCGAGTTCCTTGATCACCTCCTGGCTGGCCACCGGCCCACCGGGGATGGTTTGCGTTGCGCCACCGAGGGTTTGGGCTACCTGGTCGTGTAACTGGAAGTTCTGCACGACACCGCCCGCGACCAGCACGAGCGCCGAGACGAACGCGATCGGCAGCAGGATGCGGAGCGTGCCGCGCACCAGATCGACCCAGAAGTTGCCCAGGTCTCCGGTGCGGTGACGGGCGAATCCGCGCACCAGTGCCATCGCTACCGACATGCCGACCGCCGCGGACACGAAATTCTGTACCGCCAGCCCCGCCATCTGCACCAGGTGCCCCAGGGTGGACTCGCCCGCGTAGTTCTGCCAGTTGGTGTTCGTCACGAAACTGACCGCGGTGTTCCAGGCCAGCGCGGCGGTCATCGGCGTGCCGGGATCGTCCAGATGCCAGGGTAGGTGGCCCTGCAACAGCAGGAAGAAGTACAGGAAGAAGACGCTGATCGCGGAGAAGGCCAGCACGCTGCGCGCGTACACCGGCCAGGTCTGCTCGACTTCGGGTTGCACACCGATCATCCGAAAGATGACCCGTTCGAACCGAGAGTGCTTGTCGCCGTTGTACACCCGGTACATGTAGTCGCCGAGCGGCCTGTGTACCAGGGCCAGCGCGAGAACCAGGGACGCGAGGAAGACGATCCCGGCGGTAGTCGTGTTCACCTAGAACCTTTCCGGGAAGAGCAGCGCCGCGACCATGTAGAGCGCGACGCCGATGGCCAGGATCAGGCCGATCAGATTCGCGATCACAGCCGCTCCACCCCGCGCTGGATCAGGCCGAGCAAGGCGAAAACCGCCACGGTGAGCACCGTGAACACCACGACAGACATGAATTCCACAACCTCCATCCGCGTTCCGGACGAGAACGCGCCAGGGCGAGTCAAGTCGCTGTTCGAGGCTCGGCCGACGTTCCTTACGGCTCCTTAGCGTCGTGAACGCGCGCATTGACGGTTCGTTTACGCCCGGCTGTGGATTGCTGGAAAGGTGCCGTCAAATTGCGCTCCGGAAGCGTCAACACACCGTAAAGATCCCGCTCGAGGAGCAGGACGCCGGTAGAACTCGAGTACCGGCCGAAGACAATCCCAGGAGCCGGAGCATCAGGGTGGAGAGGATCGGCCATGTCAAGTGTCGCCATCGCGCTCATCGGCGGCTTCCTGTGTTGCGCGCTGCTCATTCGCGCGCTGGGCGCCCGGTCCGCCCCAGTGGATCGCTCGGCATTTGCTGTACCGCCGGCGCGGTTCGCGCGGCGGCGTTCGAGCGTGGGTGCACGGCGCGCGATGATGGATCAGTGAAACGCGGCCAACTTCGCATCTACCTCGGCGCGGCCCCCGGTGTCGGCAAGACCTTCGCCATGCTCGGCGAGGCCCATCGCCGCCTCGAGCGCGGAGCCGACGTGGTGGCGGCGATCGTGGAGACGCACGGGCGGTGCAAGACAGCCGCGCTGCTCGAGGGGCTCGAGCGGATTCCGCCGAAACTGGTGACCTATCGCGGTACCGAACTGCCCGAACTCGATGTCGAGGCGGTCCTGGCGCGCCGGCCCGGCGTGGTCCTGGTCGATGAGCTGGCGCATACCAACGCGCCGGGCAGCGCCCACGACAAGCGCTGGCAGGACGTCGAGGATCTGCTCGCCGCGGGCATCGACGTGATCTCCACCGTCAATGTGCAGCATTTGGAAAGCCTCAACGACGTGGTCGAACAGATCACCGGTATCCAGCAGCGCGAGACCGTGCCGGATTCGGTGGTGCGCGGCGCGGACCAGGTGGAACTGGTCGACATCACCCCGGAAGCCTTGCGGCGCAGACTTTCGCACGGGAACGTGTACCGGGCCGACAAGATCGACGCGGCGCTGCGCAACTATTTCCGGCCCGGCAACCTCACCGCGCTGCGGGAACTGGCACTGCTGTGGCTGGCCGATCAGGTCGACGCGGCGCTCGCGAAATACCGGGCCGACCACAAGATCACCGAGCTCTGGGAGGCGCGCGAACGGGTGGTCGTCGCGGTCACCGGCGGTGTGGAATCGGAGACGGTGGTACGCCGCGCCGGTCGGATCGCCACCAAGTCCAGTGCCGATCTCGTGCTCGTGCATGTGGTGCGCGGCGACGGCTTGGCCGGAGTGTCGACCGAACGGCTGAACCGGCTGCGCGAGCTCGCCCGGAGCTTGAACGCCAGTCTGCACACCGTCACCGGCACCGATGTGCCGACCGCACTGCTGGAATTCGCGCGCGAGGTGAACGCCACCCAGCTGGTGCTCGGGACCTCCCGGCGCTCCCGCTGGGCCCGGATCTTCGACGAGGGCATCGGCTCCGCGGTGGTCCAGCGGTCCGGCAAGATCGACGTGCACATGGTCACCCACGAGCAGGCGAATTCCGGCGTCCGACGGTCTTCGCTGCGGCCGCGGCTGCCGGTGCTCGCGTGGGCCGGGGCGCTGCTGATACCCGGGTCGGTCTGTGCTCTCGGTCTGACACTGCTCGATCGGCACCTGGAACTCGGCGGTATCAGCGCCCTGTTCTTCGTCGGTGTGCTCGCGGTCGCGCTGCTCGGTGGCGTGGTGCCCGCGGTGTTGTCGGCGCTGCTGTCCGGTCTGCTGCTGAACTGGTTCTTCACGACACCGCGGTACAGCCTGGCCATCTCCGAACCGGACAACTTCGTCACGGTGGTCGTACTGCTGATGGTGGCGGTCGCGGTCGCCGCCCTGGTGGATCTGGGCGCGAAGCGAACGTTGCAGGCGCGCAAGGCTTCCCGGCAGGCGGAACTGCTCACCATGTTCGCCGGCGCGGTGCTGCACGGTGCGGATCTGCCGAAGCTGCTGGAACAGGTCCGGGAAAGCTTCGGCCAGCGTGCGGTGAGTCTGCGCGACGGCGACCAGGTACTGGCCCGGGTCGGGGAGCAGCCGCCGCTCGAGGTCGCCGACGCGGATACCGCGATCGAGGCCGGGGATGGCTCCAGCCTGTTGTTGCTGTCCGGCCGTTCGATCGAATCCGGCGACCGGCCGGTGCTCAACGCGGTGGCCAATCAGGCCGCGGGGCTGGTGCGCCAGTCGCGGCTGGCCGAGGAAGCGGGCGCGGCGGCGGCACTGTTGGCGGCCGATCGGCTGCGGCGCGCGTTGCTCTCCGCCGTCAGCCACGACCTGCGCACGCCGCTGGCCGGGGCCAAAGCCGCGGTGTCGAGTCTGCGCAGCGACGACATCGAGTTCTCCACCGAGGACACCGCCGAATTGCTGGAGACCATCGAGGAATCCGTGGACCAGTTGACCGCGCTGGTCGGCAATCTGCTCGATTCCTCCCGGCTGGCGGTCGGGGTGGTGACGCCGCGGCTGCGCCAGGTGTACCTGGACGAGGTGGTGCACCGGGCCCTGGTGAGCGTCGGGATGGGCGCGCGTGGTCTGCGCCGCGCCGCGATGGACCGGGTGCGGGTAGAGGTCGGGGAAGTGGCGGTCCGCGCCGACGCGGGTCTGCTGGAACGTGTGCTGGCCAACCTGATCGATAACGCCGTGCGGCACGCCCCGCGCGACTCTTCGGTCCGGGTGACCGCGGAAGTCACCGGCGACCGGGTGTCGATCGCCGTCGTCGACACCGGACCGGGTATCGCGCCGGGTAGTGAGGAGCAGCTGTTCGAACCGTTCCAGCGGCTCGGCGATCGCGACAACACCACCGGCGTCGGCCTCGGTTTGGCGGTGGTCCGCGGTTTCGTCGAGGCGATGGGCGGGACCGTGCACGCCGAACCGACGCCGGGCGGCGGCCTGACCATGCTGGTGGACCTGGCCGCGGACGAGCGCGCCGCGGCGGGCGGTACCGGTGCGGCGGTGGGTTTTCGCGAAGACGCGGTCCGCGCGGCGCTGACCCCGCTGCGGACCGGTGAGACCGGCCCGATTCCGGTGCCCGGCCCCGACGATCGTGCGACCGGCAACCGGCAGTGACCACGGAGGCACAGGAATTCACCATGACAGACAAGATGCCGGCGACCAAGGTGCTCGTCGTCGACGACGAACCGCAGATCGTCCGTGCGCTGCGGATCAACCTGTCGGTGCGCGGTTATGAGGTGCTGACCGCGGGCACCGGTGCGGCGGCCTTGCGGATAGCCGCCGACAAACACCCCGACGTGGTCATTCTCGATCTCGGACTGCCCGACCTCGACGGGATCGAGGTGCTCGCCGGACTACGTGGCTGGACCTCGACTCCGGTGATCGTGTTGTCGGCCCGCACCGACTCGGCCGACAAGGTGGAGGCGCTGGACGCGGGCGCCGACGACTACGTGACCAAACCCTTCGGCATGGACGAACTGCTCGCCCGGCTCCGGGCGGCGGTGCGGCGCGGCGCCGGCGATCCGGGTACACACGAACCCGTGGTCGAGACCGCGTCGTTCACCGTCGACCTGGCTATGAAGAAGGTCACCAAGAACGGTGCGGCCGTGCATCTGACGCCGACGGAGTGGGGCATGCTCGAGATGCTGGTCCGCAATCGCGGCAAGCTGGTCGGGCGCAAGGAGTTGCTGCGCGAGGTGTGGGGTCCGGCGTATGCCACCGAAACCCATTATCTGCGGGTGTATCTGGCGCAGCTGCGGCGCAAACTCGAGGACGATCCCGCGCGGCCCAAGCATTTGCTGACCGAGGCGGGCATGGGGTACCGGTTTCAGGAATAGGAATGTGTCAGTTTTGCCCGACGTTGCCAGGCATGCACTGCAAGATCTGATCGAGATGGCAGGATCGTGACCATGGTTGACGAAAACCCGACCACCCTGTGGGTCGAGCGCACAGGTACCCGGGCCTACACCGGCCGCAGCTCGCGCGGCGCGGAAGTGCTGATCGCGAGCCAGGGCGTGCCCGGTGCCTTCACCCCGGGTGAGTTGCTGAAGATCGCGCTGGCCGGCTGCTCCGGCCTGAGCGCCGACTTCACGCTCTCGCGCCGGCTCGGTGACAACTTCGACGCGACCATCCGCGTCTCCGGAGACGCCGACCGGGAGAACGAGGTGTATCCGCAGCTGGACGAGCAGTTCGAACTCGACCTCAGCGAACTCGACGACGCCACCCGGGATCGTCTCCTGGTCGCGGTGCAGCGCGCCATCGACAAGGCCTGCACGGTCGGGCGGACGCTGAAGGCCGGCACCAAGGTCAACTTGAACTTCGACGTCGACGCGTAGATGGACGCGGTTCGGCTGAGCGCGTGGGTGCACGGCACGGTGCAGGGCGTCGGGTTCCGCTGGTGGACCCGCTCCCGCGCACTGGAACTCGGCCTGACCGGGTACGCCCGCAACGCGCGTGACGGACGGGTGCACGTGATCGCCGAGGGTCCGCGCGCGGCCGGGGAGAAGTTGCTCGGGCTGTTGCGTTCCGGTCAAACTCCTGGCCGGGTCAGCTTGGTTGTGGAAAGCTGGGAGCCCGCGCGGGGTGATATGTCCGGGTTCGAGGAGCGGTAGTGAGGGCGAATCGGTGAGCACGCAGCATCCGGGCGACGGCGAGAAGTTCCCTGACGCCACCCCGCCGACCGGTGAGCCGGGCGAAGCGCATCCGGGTTGGCCGGTGTCCGATCAGGGCCAGACGGAACCGCAGCGGCCGGAACTGGCCCTGCCGCCCGAGGAACCCCGGTACGGCAGCATCCAGCGACAGGAACCCGGCCGCACCCAGCCGCGCCCGCCGACCGTGGCCGAGGCACGCGCCCGGGACAAGGCCCGCCAACGCGCCGACCAAGAGCGCCGGGCCGCGGAAGCCGCCGAGGCCGCCAAGAAGAAGACCCGCAAGCGCGTGCTGATGGGTAGCGTCGCCGTCGTCGGCGTCGCCGGGCTCGTCGGCGGCGGATACCTGGTCTACAAGGCGGTCAACAAACCGGACCAGGTGACCGCGCACTGCGTGCAGATCGACCAGAACGGCAAGGAAGTCGTTGTCCCCGATGACAAGTGCGGGCCCGGCAAGCAGGGCTTCAGCGACGACGACCGCTGGCACGGCGGCGGCGGGCTCATCATCCTCGGTGGCTGGCCGCAGTATCGCTACTACTACGGCGGCAACCCCACCATCGGGCAGGCGCCGGTCGGCGGCAGCACCGTGAAGCCCAAGGGCGCGGAGATCAAGACCAAGAGCGGCACCACCGTGCAGCGCGGCGGGCTCGGCAGCAAGAGCTCGGGCGGGGGGTCCTGATGCGGCGCGTCCGTGGTACGCCCCGGCCCGGCTGGCAGCAGATCATCGAGGAACAGGGTCTCGTCTACGGTGCGCCCGGCCGGGATGCCAGCGGGCAGCCCCGTCCGTATTGGGACGAGTCGGTGCACTACGAGTTCGACATGGACGAAATCCTCGCGCTGGAAGCGGATGTCGAACTGCTGCACTCCATGTGCCTGCATGCCGTCGAGCAGGTGATCCTCACCGAACGGTTCCGGGATTTCGGTCTGCCCGAATGGACTTGGGAGCCGATCACCGAATCCTGGCGGCGCAACGATCCTTACGTGTACGGACGGTTCGATCTGCGCTACGACGCGCGCCGGCCCGCGAAACTGCTGGAGTACAACGCGGATACGCCGACGTCACTGCTGGAAGCCGCGATCATCCAGTGGCACTGGCTGACTGCGCGATATCCCGGTGACGATCAATGGAATTCGTTGCACGAGAAGCTGGTCGAGCGGTGGTCTTCGCTGCGGGACACGCTGCCGTCCGCGCATCTGCATTTCGCCTGGTCCGCCGCGGACGGGTCCGGCGAGGACAACGTCACCACGGCCTATATGCAGGAGACCGCGGCCGAGGCCGGGTTCGACACCATCGCGCTGCCCATCGAGGAGGTCGGCTTCGACCTCGAGCTGGAGCGTTTCGTGGATCTGGCGGAGGCGCCGATCGAAGCGATCTTCAAGCTGTACCCGTGGGAGTGGGTGCTCGACGACGACTTCGGTAAACGGGTGATCGCGAGTCTGCCCGCGACCATGTGGGTCGAGCCGCTGTGGAAGACGCTGCTGAGCAACAAGGCGATCCTGGCGGTGCTGTGGGAGATGTACCCCGGGCACCCGAACCTGTTGCCCGCCTACCTCGATCAGCCCAACGAGCTCACCGAGTACATCCGCAAACCGAAACTCGGTCGCGAGGGCGCCAATATGACCATCGTCGGCGCGGGCATGGAGACCGCGACCGGCGGCGTGTACGGCGCCGAAGGGTTCGTCTACCAGTTGCTCGATCCGCTACCGGAATTCGACGATATGCGACCGGTCCTCGGCGCCTGGATGGTCGGGGACAGCTCCGCGGGCCTCGGTATCCGGGAAACCGCGGGCCTGATCACCGACGACGGCGCCGCCTTCGTCCCGCACCGTATCCCCACCACCTGACACCGTTCCTGGAAGGACACTCGATGACCATACTTGCCCTCGAGCAGGATTACTGGCGCCTGCTCGGCGAAGGCGTCGGGGCCATCATCCTGTACGCCATCATCGGCCTGGTGCTGATGCTGATCGGTTTCTATGCCATCGATCTCACCACGCCGGGCCGGCTGCGCGGCCTGGTCGCCGAGGGCAAGCCCAACGCCATCGTCGTCACCGCCGCGGGCCTGATCAGCATGGCGTTCATCGTCGTGGTCGCCATCTACACCTCCGGCGGCGACCTGCTGGAGGGGCTCATCGCCTCGACCGTCTTCGGCCTCATCGGCATTGCCGCCCAGGTCATTTCGGTGCGGGTGCTGGAGCGTGCCGTCGGCATCCATATCGGCAACGCGCTGCACGCGGATACTTTCACCCCCGCTTCCCTCGTCGTCGCGGCGGCCCATTTCGCTCTGGGTCTGGTAGTTGCCTTCGCGGTCTTCTGAGTCCGCGCGCTGGGCGCGCGTGCGTTCGCGGCCGGTGCGCGCCGGCACCGAACTGCTCGCCTGGATCGCGACGGTCGCGGGTGCGACCGGGATCGCGCTGCACTTCAGCCGGTCATCGGCGCGCCTGCTGGTCTTGGCGGCGTCCGTCGCGCCCTATCTGATGTGCTCGGCAGTTGTTGCGGCCGTGACCTTTACGGTTCTGCGGCGCCGGTCGGGTGCGGCGGCGGCGGTTATCGTTGCGGCGCTGGGGGTGTGGACTCAAGTACCGCTGTACGCCGGTGACTCGGGCGCGGGCAGCGGTCCCGAGTTGACCGTCATGCAGGCCAACCTGCTGTTCGAGGGCGCCGACCCGCGGGCGCTGGTCGAGGAGGTCCGCGCCCGGCGCGTCACCATCCTGACCGTCAACGAGCTCACCCCCGCGGCCCTCGGCGAACTCACCCTGGCGGGCCTGGATCACCTGCTGCCGCACCGCTATGTCTCCCCGGGCAGAACCGCGACCGGCACCGGCATCTACAGCGCCTATCCGCTCACCGACACGGTCGAATACGACGGCTACGTCCTGAACCAGCTCTCCGCCACCGCGACCGTTCCGGGCGCGGGTCCGGTCACCGTATACGCTTTCCACCCGGTCCCGCCGATCTACGGCACCGACGTTTGGTCCGACGAACTGTCCCGCCTGCGCGCGATCCTCGACCGCGCTCCGGGCGACCGCCCGGCCATCGCGGGCGGCGACTTCAACGCCACCTTCGACCACTCCCAGTTCCGGGCCATGCTTTCCGGCCGTTTCCACGACGCCGCCGAACAGTCCGGCGCCGGCCACCTGGTCACCTACCCCACCGACAAGGCCTTTCCGCCCCTGATCGGCATCGACCACATCCTGCTCGCCGGCGCGCACGCCACCAGGGTGGCGACCGTCGCCCTGCCGGGTGCCGACCATCGCGCCTTGGTCGCGGACCTCCGTCTGGCTTCCGCTGTCCAGCCCCGGCAATGACGCTCTCGCGCTGAAAGGCCGGACGAGCCGGCCCGCTACCTCGTAGCCTGGTACTCCACGGGTGTGCGACTCGGGAGTTGCGGTGGCCTACGAACTCAGCGCGGTGATCGGCGAATCGGCTTTACTCGAAGCGATCGGCAGTGCATACGACGTGCCGGTCGTGCTGCTCGCGGAGGGATTCGGCTTGATCCCGCTCACCGAGGAGATCGTGACCGTGCTGTTGGCGCCGAACCGTCGCTTCGAAGAAGTGCTGCGCGAGTGGTCGACTCGCGGTCCGGTCATCTACGCCTGGTCTGAAATGCACGCGGGCCTCGGCGTCCAAGCAGCCACCATCTGGGAAAACGGCGTTGTCACCTACCACGAGACCGGATATCCCGGACGCGGCCCGATCTCCCTCGCGCTGCGACGCCTCGGCGCGGCCGGCGGCAGCGACCGTCGCGACGAATTCGACATCGTCGGACTGGGCCGCCACCGCCGCACCAGCGCGTGGGTCCCCGAGTGATCAGTGACCGCGGGCTATCCAGTCGGACAGGGAAGGCTTTTCGGCGGCAATGGTGGTGGTGTCACCGTGGCCGGTATGGACCGTTGTTTCCACCGGCAGCGTGAGCAGCCGGTCGCGGATCGAGTCGATGATGGTGTCGAAGTCGGAGTAGGAGCGGCCGGTGGCGCCCGGGCCGCCGGAGAACAAGGTGTCGCCGGTGAACAGCGCGGCGAGGTCGGGGGCGTGCAGCGAGACCGAGCCGGGCGAGTGCCCGGGGGTGTGCAGGATGTCGATGTCGATGCCCGCCAGGGTGATTCGTTGTGTGTCCGCCAGTGATCGGTAGTCGACGTCGGGGTGGGTCATGCGCCAGAGCACGTCGTCCGCCGGGTGCAGGAAGACGGGCGCGTCGAAGTGGCGGGACAGGTGCGGGGCGACGGTGATGTGGTCGTTGTGGGCATGGGTGCACAGGATGCCGAGCACCTGCCGATCGCCGACGGCGTCGACGATGGGTTCGGTGTCGTGCGCGGCGTCGACGATGAGAACTTCGGTGTCGTCGCCGATCAGCCAGATGTTGTTGTCGACATCCCAGGTGCCGCCGTCGAGGGAGAAGGTGCCGGAGGTGACGACGCGGTCGACCCGGGCGGTCACCAGACCACCACCGAGCGCAGCACATCGCCGGTGTGCATGGCGTGGAAGGCTTTTTCCACCTCGTCCAGTGCGATGCGCTCGGAGACGAAGCGCTCCAGCGGAAGACGACCCTGGCGGTACAGGTCGATGAGCATGGGGAAGTCGCGTTCGGGGAGGCAGTCGCCGTACCAGGAGGACTTCAGGGCGCCGCCCCGGGAGAACAGATCGATCAGCGGCATCTCCAGGGTCATGTCGGGGGTCGGGACGCCGACCAGGACCACGGTCCCGGCGAGGTCGCGGCCGTAGAAGGCCTGTTTCCAGGTTTCCGGGCGGCCCACCGCTTCGATGACGACATCCGCGCCGAAGCCGCCGGTGAGCTCCTGGATGCGCTCGACCACATCCTCGGTACTCGCGTCGATGGTGTCGGTGGCGCCGAAATCCTTGGCCCACTCCAGTTTCCGGGCATCGCGGTCGATGGCGATGATGGTGCGGGCGCCGGCGAGGCGAGCGCCGACGATGGCCGCGTCGCCGACACCGCCGCAGCCGATGACCGCCACAGTGTCGCCGCGCGAGACATTTCCGGTGTTCATGGCCGCGCCGATACCGGCCATCACGCCACACCCGAGCAGTCCGGCCACCGCCGGGTCGGTGCCGGGAGCTACTTTGGTGCACTGCCTTTCGTGCACGAGGGTCTTGTCGGCGAACGCGCCGATACCGAGGGCCGGGCTGAGCTCGGTGCCGTCGGTGAGGGTCATCTTCCGGCTGGCGTTGCTGGAGTCGAAGCAGTACCAGGGACGGCCGCGCTGACAGGCCCGGCACTCGCCGCAGATCGCGCGCCAGTTCAGCACCACGAAATCGCCGGCGGCGACGTGGGTGACCGCGCTGCCCACGGTCTCCACGACGCCCGCCGCCTCGTGCCCGAGCAGGAACGGGAACTCGTCGTTGATGCCGCCCTCGCGGTAGTGCAGGTCGGTGTGGCAAACACCGCAGGCCTGGACCCGCACCACGACATCGTGCGGCCCGGGATCGGGGATGACGATATCGACGAGTTCGACGGGGGCGCCTTTGCCGCGGGCAATGACACCGCGCACGGTCTCGGACACGGAACAACCTCCTCGATCAGTGTGCCAACGGCGGCACCGGTCCCATATTGCCGTGCGCATGCCTGCACGTCATCCGAAAGGGGACGCCTCGCCGACGCGGATCGCCCGGCCGAGACAGAACTCTTGACATTCCATAGTGGAGGGTTCATCCTGAGAATACCTTCCAATGTGGAATATAGAACCGAAGGACACCTGACATGGACATCACCACCGGCACCCGCGCCTCAGACGCCGAACGCGACGATGTGGTGCGCCTGCTCGGCCGGCATCTGGCCGACGGCCGCCTCGATCTGGCCGAATACGACAAGCGAGTTGCCCAGGTCTACGCGACCACCACGCGCGAAGACCTCGGTGCGGTGCTCACCGACCTGCCGAAACTGTCCAAGGAAACCCCCGGCGGCTTCACCAAAGCCGCTGCTGCGCGCCGATTCCCGATCTGGCAGCGGATCGAGGCGAGCTCCTGGCTCGGCGTCAGCATCCTGGTGCTGGTGATCTGGGCCGCCATCTCGATCGGCGTCGGCGAACTCACCTATTTCTGGCCGGTGTGGGTCATCGGCCCGTGGGGCGCGGTCCTGGCCTTCCGGGTGCTCACCGGCTTCGAATCCGGCAAACGACACTGCTGACCACAGATCGGTGGTGAGCCGCCATGCTCACAATCCACATAGTGTCCGGAAGCCTCGGCCTGCTGCTCGGCCCCGTCGTCATGTGGCTGGACGGCAGGTCGCGCGGCCGCCGCGCGGGCTACGCCTACCTCTGGACCGTCCTCGTCATCTGCGCCTCGGCGGTGGTGCTGGTGCTCACCCGCAGGCACGATCTGTGGTGGCTGATTCCCGTGTCCGCGCTCACGCTCGCCTTGGCTCTGCTTGCCCGCCGAGCTCTTTCCCGAAACGGCATCGGCTGGAGCCACGCCTATGTCCACGGCCAGGGCGGCTCCTACATCGCCCTCGTCACCGCGACGATCGTGGTCAGCTTCGCCATCGACGGACCGCTGACCGGCGCGAACCAGCTCATCGCCTGGCTCGGCCCCACGGTCGTCGGCACGCCACTGATCGAGCTGTGGCGACGCGAGCTGGTGGGGGAGCGCGCCCAATGGCCGATCAGCGATTGCGACGCGCTCGCGACGGGGTCGCGCGCGGAGGGTCGTAGTCCGCGTCCGCGTCGAGACGGTTCAGCGGGACCTGAACGGGTCGATCGGTGACGGCTTGCCCGCGCCGGGCGTTGCGATCGGAATCGTTGTCGGCCAGGCGATCTCGTCGTGCGGAGGCGGCGCGGCCAGGCGTGCGCGGCGGGGGCAGGTCTGGCTGCGAACGCCGCCCGCGCCGCGTCGAATCGTCGCGCGCGTCCGGAATGTTTTGCTCGCGTCGGTCATCCGCGTCAGCCCTGAGGGGCTGTTCGGTGCGCCGTGCGGGAGCGGGGTAATCGAGTGACGGGCGTTTGCGCGCGGCCTGCGCGACCTGCTGATCGGGGACCGCACGCGAGCGCCGCGGTGGAATCTCCGGTTCCGCCTCCGGTTCGAACGGCGGCAGGCGACGCCCACGCGCACTGGACGGTCGCGAATTACGTTGCGGTTCTTCGTCTTCGGTGCGTCGGCGTTCTGTGGTCCCGGTGGGCTGGTGTTCCGCTACCCCGGTGCGTCGGCGTTTTGCCGTCCCGGTGGGCTGTCGTTCTGTGGTTCTGCTGCGTGGTCGTTCCGCGGCTGCGCTGTCCGGTCGCTCTGCGGAACCGGTGGACTGCCGCGAGGTTTCCGAGCTCATGGTCCGGCTCCGAGTCGATGCGGCCCTGGGCAGTCCGGCCTTCAGCACCGGCAGCTCCCGGGTGACCTCCGTGGGATTGTCGCCCTTCTCCCGATAGGTTCCCGGCACCTGCTGGGCGCGCAACCACGCGCCGGGGTCCGCGCGGCCGTGCCGATCCAGTTGCGGGATCATCTTTTCCAGCAGCCGGAGCAGGTCACTGGCGTCGTCGCCGAGGGCGGCGCGGATGGCGGGGAAGGCGGCGGGGCGAAAGGTCCACGACCATTCGTAGTCGGATTCCAGGTCGCGGCCGTGCAGTACCAGATTGCCCGAGCGGGCGATGCGGCCGCGGATGACGCGGTCGCCGGTTTCGTAACGCAGATCTTCGGTGCCGGTATTGCCATTTCGTGCCGAGCGCTCGTCCATCATGATCTCGAACCACGCCGCGCCGATTCCGGCCATGCCGAAAGCGGCCGCGAGCAGGATCTCGACCCACACGTCGGAGAACATCGAGCTTTTGCTGCGCTCACAGGCGTAGAGAAACAGCAGGCTGCCGACGATGAGCGCGGCGATCCGAGCGAGCCGGTAGCTGGTGCTGGTCCCGAAGAGGGGTGGCATCGGCGGATACTCCCGAATAACGGTGCGCTGGCAAATCAGGGTGGATGGTATGTGCCCGAGGTGTCCGGTACTCGGATTTGGTGATTACGGGTTGGCATCGAATTCGGGTGGGCGGGTAATGCGCTCCCCGCGTACCGGCCGGACGGCGCCGGGTGGATATCATGGCTGGTCGCCCGCCCCGATCATGCCGGCTCCCGAAAGGTCGTCGAATTGCATTTGAAGAGTCTGACGTTGAAGGGATTCAAGTCCTTCGCGTCCGCGACGACCCTGCGGTTCGAACCCGGCATCACCTGCGTGGTCGGTCCCAACGGCTCCGGCAAATCGAATGTCGTCGACGCGCTCACCTGGGTGATGGGCGAGCAGGGGGCGAAAGCGCTGCGCGGCGGCAAGATGCAAGACGTCATCTTCGCGGGCACCTCCGGCCGGGCCGCGCTGGGACGCGCCGAGGTGACGCTGACCATCGACAACTCCGACGGCGCGCTGCCCATCGACTACGCGGAAGTATCGATCACCCGGCGGATGTTCCGCGACGGCGCGGGTGAGTACGAAATCAACGGCAGCAGCTGCCGTTTGATGGACGTGCAGGAACTGCTCAGCGACTCCGGAATCGGCCGGGAGATGCACGTCATCGTGGGTCAGGGTCAGCTCTCGGCGATTCTGGAATCGCGGCCGGAGGACCGGCGCGCGTTCGTCGAGGAAGCCGCCGGCGTGCTCAAGCACCGCAAGCGCAAAGAAAAGGCGGTGCGCAAACTCGAGGCGATGCAGGCCAATCTGGCCCGCCTGACCGATCTCACCACCGAATTGCGCCGTCAGCTCAAGCCGCTGGGCCGGCAGGCCGAGGTGGCGCGCCGGGCGCAGACCGTGCAGGCCGACCTGCGCGACGCCCGATTGCGGCTGGCCGCCGACGATCTGGTGACGCGGCGCCGGGAGCTGGAGAGCCAGCAGAGTAAAGAGGCCTACGCGCGGGAGCAGCACATCACGGTGCAGTCCGAGCTGGATGCCGCCAATGCCGTGCTGGCGCAACAAGAATTCCAGCTGTCGCGGTTGACGCCGAGCGCGGAGGCGGCGGCCCAGACCTGGTTCCAATTGTCGGCGCTGGCCGAACGGGTGAACGCCACCATCCGGATCGCCGGTGACCGGGCGCGTCATCTGGATACCGAGGTGCAGGTCGGCACCGGGCGCGATCCGGAGCAGCTCGAAGCCGAGGCCGCGCGGGTGGAAGCCGAGGAAGCCGAACTGCGGGAGGCCGTGGAGATGGCGACCGAAACGCTGGAGGCCGCGCGCGAGGCGCTGGCCGAGCGTGAGTACGCCGCGAAGGCCGCCGAGCAGGCGCATCTGGCCGCGGTGCGGGCCATCGCCGACCGTCGTGAGGGCTTGGCGCGGCTGTCGGGTCAGGTCGATACCTTGCGTACCAAAGCGCAGTCGATGGACGCGGACATCGCGCGGCTGACGGTGGCGATCACCGAGGCGCGGCAGCGCGGGGAGGCGGCGCAGGCCGAATTCGACTCGGTGCAGGGTGAACTCGACGAACTCGACGCCGGCGAGGCAGGCCTCGACGCGCAGCACGAACACGCGGTGCAGGCGCTGGAGTTGGCCGATCAGCGCGTGCGGGAACTGCGCGAGCAGGATCGTGACGCCGGTCGGCTGGTCGCCTCGCTGAGTGCGCGGATCGAAGCGTTGAGCATGGGGCTGGCGCGCCGGGACGGTGCGGCCTGGCTGGTGGAGAACCAGACCCAGGGTTTGTTGGGTCCGCTCTCCGGTCTGCTGCGGGTGCACAGCGGATTCGAAGCGGCCGTGGCCGCGACGCTCGGCCCGCTGGCGGACGCGGTCGCCGCCGACAGCGCCGACCACGCGCATGCCGCGGTGCGCTCGTTGAAGGAAGCCGACGGCGGCCGGGTCGCGCTGGTCTTCGGTGCGGACGAAGCCGGAGCGACGCCTGAGGGCGCGCTGCCGGGGTCGGCGCGCTGGCTGGCCGAGGTCGTGGACTGCCCGGATTCGGTGCGCGGCGCCATCGCGGCGTTGACCGCGGGCGTGGTCGTGGTCGAAGACCTTTCCGCCGCAACCGAACTGCTTCGGGTCCGTCCGGAGTTGCGTGTCGTCACCCGCGAGGGCGACCTCACCGGCACCGGCTGGATCCTCGGTGGCTCCGATCGCGCGCCCAGCCAACTGGAGATCCAAGCCGATATCGACGCCGCCAAAGCCGACCTGATTGGCGCACAGCGCCACGCCGAGGAATTGGAAGCCGCGCTGTCCGGTGCGCTGGACGAGCAATCCGACCGCAAGGACGCCGTCGACCAGGCGCTGCTGGCCCTGCACGAGTCCGACCAGGCGCTGATGACGATCTACGACCGCCTCGGCCGCCTCGGCCAGGCCGCACGCGCCGCAGCCGGGGACAGTGAGCGGCTCCTGCGGCAGCGCAGCGCGGCTGAAGCGGGCCGCGCGGAATCGCTCACCGCGCTGGCCGAATTGGAAGACCGCCTGCGCGCGGTCGAAGTCGAGCAGGACGATTCCGAAATGGCCTCGGCCGGAACCGAATCCGCGGGTCGCGAGCGCGAAGAGGCGGCCGCCGCGCTGGCCGAGGCACGCTCGATGGAGGTGGAGGCGCGCCTGGCGGTGCGCACCGCCGAGGAACGCGCGGAATCGGTGCGCGGCAAAGCGGATTCGCTGCGCCGTGCCGCCCGCGCCGAACGCGAGGCTCGGGCCCGCGCCGAACGCGCGCACGCCGCCCGCAGGCAGGCCGCCGAAGTGGCGGCGGCCGTCGCCGAATCCGGTGCGCGCATCGCCGCCGAGCTGGAGAAAGTCGTCGCCGAGGCGAGTGCCCGGCGCGACGAACTGGTGCGCCGTCGGACCGAGGCCGCCGCGCAGGTCGAGCAGATCAAGGAACGGGTGCGCGTACTCGGCACGCAGCTGGCTCAACTCACCGACGCCGTGCACCGCGACGAGGTCGCCAAAGCCCAAGCGGCACTGCGCATCGAACAGCTCGAAGCCAATATCTCCGAGCAGTTCGGCATCGCGCTCAACGACCTGATCGAGGAATACGGCCCCGACGTGCCGCTGCCCGCCAGCGACCTGGAATGGCAGGAATACGATCAGGCCCGGGAACGCGGTGAACAGGTCACCCCGCCCACCGCCATGCCCTACGACCGCGCCACCCAGGAGCGCCGCGCCAAACGCGCCGAGAAGGATCTGGCCACTCTCGGCAAGGTGAATCCGCTTGCGCTGGAAGAGTTCGCAGCGCTGGAAGAGCGCTACAACTTCCTGTCCACGCAGCTCGAGGATGTCAAGAGCGCCCGGAAGGATCTGCTGGACGTGGTCGCCGAGGTGGACGCCCGCATCCTGCAGGTGTTCACCGAGGCCTACGAGGATGTGGAACGCGAATTCGTCGGCGTCTTCGCGAAGCTGTTTCCGGGCGGCGAGGGGCGGCTGGTCCTCACCGACCCCACCGACATGCTCACCACCGGTATCGAGGTGGAGGCTCGCCCGCCCGGCAAGAAGGTCAAGCGTCTCTCGCTGCTCTCCGGGGGCGAAAAGTCGTTGACCGCGGTCGCTTTGCTGGTCGCCATCTTCCGCGCCCGCCCTTCCCCGTTCTACGTCATGGACGAGGTGGAAGCGGCCCTGGACGACACCAACCTGCGCCGCCTCATCGGCCTGTTCGAGCAGCTCCGGGAAAAGAGCCAGCTCATCGTCATCACCCACCAGAAGCCCACCATGGAGATCGCCGACGCCCTCTACGGCGTGAGCATGCGCGGCGACGGCATCACCCAGGTGATCTCCCAGCGCATGCGCGGGCAGAACCTGGTGGGCGCGGCGGCGAACTGAATTCCCCGGCAGGTCGGCGGCGGCCTACCGCCGACGCTGCATCGAGCGGCGCATGACCGCCGGATGGCGGAGCATGGCCGGGACCAGCCGGATCGCCACGAGGGTGAGCGCGAGCCAGGGGCGCAGGTGCGGGGCGAAGCGGCGGATTCGACCGTCGGCGTCCAGGTCGACGATCATCGCGTCGGTCAATCGCACCGGCCCGATCTTGGCGTGCCCCAGGATGACTCGCCGGTCCCCGGTGCCGATCGGCGGCTCCCAACTGCTGTCGGACAGCGCCGAGTACACCGTGGTGAGCAATACCCGGAGGTCGTCGTGGCCGCGGAAGACCGACCGCCCGGACAGCGGAGAGATCAGGACAGCGTCCGGCGCGACCGCTTTCATCATCGTGTCGAAATCGCGTGCCACGGAAGCGGCGCAATACTGAGCCAGGAAATCATCCACTGCTGAACCCCTCACCTGCCGGACGGCTTATCCGTTCGAATCTACGCCTGCGCGCCGCGACAGACTTCGGTGTTCAGTTCGCGAGAATGGCCTTCAACTGGTCGGAACCGGTAGCGGTGAGCCAGGATTCGAGGGTCATCAGGCCGGGGTGGATCGCGCGCAGCGGGTGGATATCGGCGTGCCAGCCACCGGTGTTGCGGCTCTCCCGCCAGACATCGGCGATCTCCGGACCGATGGCCACCGCATCGGATTCGGTGAGTTCCCGGTAGCGGACGGGCTGTCCGATGTGCGCGCTGATCAGCGCGGCCGCGTCCGTGGGGGTGATCGCGTCACCCGCGATTTCGAGAGTCAGTCCGTGGAAGCGGTCGGGATCGGCGAAGGCCAGTGCGGCGAATTCGGCGACATCGGCGACCGCGATCATCTGCAACGGGCGATCGGCCGGGAACAGGTGCTGATGCACGCCCGCATGGATGCCGTCCACCGGAAAACCTTGCATCAGATAGTTTTCCATGAACCGCACCGGGCGCAGGATGGTGTAGCGCAGACCGCTGGCGATGACGGCCTGTTCGATGCGGCGCTTACCGCCGGTGCCCCAGTGCTCGTCGTCGCTCATGGACGCGATGCCGGTAAAGACCAGGTGGTCGACTCCGGCCTTGCGGGCCGAGTCCACCAGGGCCTCCCCGCGCCGGGCTTCCAGCTCGGCATCCCAGCCACCCGCTTCATACGTGGCGGGCGGCACGACGAACACGCCGCCGGCGCCGGTGAGCGCGCCCTCGAGGGTGTCGGGCGCGTCGAAATCGCCGATCACCAGCTCGGCTCCGGCCGCGGCCAAAGCCTGTGCTGCCGGGGCGTTCTGGTCTCGGACCAGCGCGCGGACCGCGACACCGTCGGCGAGCAGCCGATGGGCGGTGGCGCGGCCCTGCTTGCCGGTGGCGCCGGTGACGAGGATCGGATTCTGCGGGAAGGACATTCGTTACCTGCTTCTGTGCGACTGCTAGATTCAATCGGGTCGGACGACCCGCTTTCGGACCATACGGGTGATCCGCCCCGCTCGACCAGGCACGAAAACGGAAGGCCGTAACGAAATGTCCGCTCCGCCTCGCGCTCCCGGCCCCGTTTCCCGTACCGACGCCCGGCGCAACCGCGCCCTGGTGCTGGCCGCCGCGCAGCAGGCCTTCGCGGCACAGGGAATCTCGGTGTCGCTGGCCGAGATCGCCCGGCGCGCCGGTGTCGGCGCGGGCACCGTCTACCGGCATTTCCCCACGAAAGCCGATCTGCTGGAAGCGGTTATGCAGCAGCGCATCGATCGGCTGGCCCGTTTCGCCGCCGAGCGCCTGAACGCACCGGACCCGGGCGCGGCGTTCTTCGCCGTGTGCACCGAGGTGATCGCCTCCACCCCCGGCAACCAGGCCCTATGCGACATAGTGCAATCCGACGACGGCTGGCCGCGCGCGCTGATCCAGAGCGCGGGCGCGCGCTTGCACCGCACCCTCGAAGCATTGCTCGACGCCGCCCAGCGGCAGGGCTCGGTCCGCGCCGACATCACCCTGGCCGACGTCCTCGACATCTTCACCGGATGCGTTGCCATCCAACGACATCAACGACCGGACCGCAGCCTGGTCCGGGGCGCGGCCCTGGTTCTGGAGTCCCTGCGCGCGGCCCCCGCGGCCGACGGCGTAACGAAACCCGGACCATCCGGCAATTCACGCGACGAAACTTCGGTCCGTAACGAAACCGGTGCGCCCACTCGCTGCCCGGTCTGCGCTTCGTCCGTCCCCCGCTCGAGTACCGGCCGCCCCGCGCGCTACTGCTCCGCGGCCTGTCGCCAGAAGGCTCACCGCCGCCGGCTCCGTGCGCAGTGGCCGTCCGCGAACGCGATGTCCTGAGGACCGAACGTGCGTGCCGCGGAACCGGCCTCGACGGGTTAGAGCAGGTCGCTCACGTCGTCCGGCACGTCGACGGCGTACTTGCGCAGGATGTCCATGGAGATGACCTCCAAGGCGTTCTCGTGTGTGGCAGCGAGCACAACCGGCGCGGCGACGCCGTCCTCGTGGGCGTGCAGCCAGCGCACCGCGACAACACACCATCTGTCCCCGGGTTGTAAGCCGGGGAAATTGTTGTCCGGGCGAGGGGTGGACAGATCGTTGCCGATGGAGGCCTGATGTTCCAGGAATTCGGCCGTGACGACGGTGCACACGGTGTGGCTGCCGAGATCCTCCGGTCCGGTGCTACAGCAGCCATCCCGGTAGAAGCCGGTGACAGGATCGGCGCCGCACTCTTCGAGCGGCCCTCCCAGCACGTTTCGGTCGGTCACGGCCCCACCTCGCTGACGCCCGGCTGCACCGCACCCACAGGTGCTGTGTTCTCGGTTCCCTCGCTCCGCTCGCTCACGCTGCCGATCCTATTGTCAGTTCGCGAGAAGTTCCGCAGGACAAGAAATCTCGCTGGTGGTAGCCAGGGCGCGGCCGGCTTCTGCCTGGTACACCCGCCGCCGCTGCCGGACTCGTCCAGTTGTGCCTAGTCGGCGGCGTGTCGGTGTTCTGCAAGGATGGTGCCCGTGAGAGAGCGAAGCGAGCGAACCATGTGTCTGCGTCTGGCACGCATGCTGGAGCCGAGCGTCAGTGAGGCCGCAGCGTGAGTACCCAAACTTGGATTCTGATCGCCGCGGTTGCCGCGCTGCTGCTGGTGGCGCTTGTTGCCGGTTCCATCCGGTACAAGCGACGCCGGGTGTCGCTGACGCCGCCGACCACGGACAAGGAGGTGACCGACCGGTCCGGCGGTTATACGGCCCAGGGTGGATTCAGCTTCAGCCAGGGTGGCACCGACACCGCCACTCGCGAACCCGTGCCGCTGGAGCGGACCGATGACGAAGGACAGCCGCACATCGGCGACGACGCGGCGATCCCGCGGGACGCGCCGAAGCGTGGCATCACCAACGTCACCCTGCCGGACGGCGATGTCGAAGCGGTGGAGACAGTCGAAGTTGTCGAGACCGTCGAGGCTGTCGAGACGGCCGAAGCTGTCGAGACGGTCGAAGTTGTCGAGACGGTGCAGACCGTCGAGGTGCCGGAAGCGCCCGAAATCCCCCTCGACGAGATCGAGCCCGCCGAAGGCCGCCTGTTCCGCTTGCGCGGCCGCCTGGCCCGTTCCCAGAACGCGGTCGGCAAGAGCCTGCTCGGCCTGCTCGGCGCCGGCGACCTCGACGAGGATTCGTGGGAGGAGATCGAGGACACCCTAGTCCTCGCCGACCTCGGCACCGCCAGCACCGCCGCCGTGGTCGGCCGCCTGCGCGAGGAGATCGCCGCCCACAGCGTGCGCAGCGCCGAGGAGGCCCGAGCCATCCTGCGCAAGGTGCTGATCGAGGCGCTGCGCCCCGACCTGGATCGGTCGGTGCGCG
Source organism: Nocardia goodfellowii (assembly GCF_017875645.1). Lineage (NCBI taxonomy): Bacteria > Bacillati > Actinomycetota > Actinomycetes > Mycobacteriales > Nocardiaceae > Nocardia > Nocardia goodfellowii. Next base: position 3,274,273 of record NZ_JAGGMR010000001.1, read on the forward strand.
CCCTGCCGCACGACGATCATCCGTCGATCCTGCTGGTCGTCGGCGTCAACGGCACCGGCAAGACCACCACCACCGGGAAACTGGCCCGCGTCCTGGTCGCCGACGGTCGTCGCGTGCTGCTCGGCGCGGCCGACACCTTCCGTGCCGCCGCCGCCGATCAGCTGCAGACCTGGGGTGAGCGCGTCGGCGCCGAAACCGTGCGCGGTAAGGAAGCCGCCGACCCGGCCGCCGTGGCATTCGACGCGGTCAGCGCCGGCATCGACCGCGGCGTCGACGTCGTGCTCATCGACACCGCGGGCCGGCTGCACACCAAGACCGGTCTGATGGACGAACTCGGCAAGGTCAAGCGCGTCATCGAGAAGAAGGCCGCGGTCGACGAGGTGCTGCTCGTACTCGACGCCACCATCGGCCAGAACGGCCTCATGCAGGCCCGGGTCTTCGCCGAGGTGGTCGACATCACCGGCGTCGTGCTGACCAAACTGGACGGAACGGCCAAGGGCGGCATCGTCTTCCAGGTGCAGCACGAACTCGGTGTCCCGGTGAAGCTCGTCGGGCTCGGCGAAGGCGCGGACGATCTCGCGCCGTTCGAGCCGGGCGCGTTCGTCGACGCGCTGCTGGGCTGACACGTCATACGACGGCCGGGCGGGAGCACCCGCCCGGCCGTCGTCGTATTCACCGGACGTTTGCCACGCGCCGAGCCTCACACCAGCGCTTTTGCGGATAGTCGGCGCTACGAAACGTAGACGCAACACAACTGGCTCATCCGTTCACGCACGCGAAACCTCACGGCACGCCAGATGAAACACCGAGTGAGGAACCTTTCTGTTCAGGTCCATATCGCCGTTGGTCGGCTGGGCCCGAGATGAGGAGGACTTCAAGGTGGCATTTCCCGTAATCGGCGCGCCGGACGCCGGCGATACCGCATGGATGCTGACGAGCTCAGCACTCGTGCTGTTGATGACACCCGGACTCGCGTTCTTCTACGGCGGCATGGTCCGCAGTAAGAACGTGCTGAACATGATCATGATGAGCATCAGCGCCATGGGGTTGGTTTCCATCCTCTGGGCGCTGTACGGCTTCTCGATGACCTTCGGTAACGACAAGGGCAATCTCTTCGGTGATCCCGGTCAGTACTTCGGTCTGAAGCAGATCTTCGGCGGCGCCGACCAGTCCAACGTGCTGGCCGACGTGGAGACCGCGGTACCGCTGGCGGGCACCATCCCGCTGCCGGTGTTCGTCGCGTTCCAGCTCATGTTCGCCATCATCACCGTGGCACTCATCTCGGGCGCGGTCGCCGACCGCCTCAAGTTCGGCTCCTGGCTGCTGTTCGCCGGCATCTGGGCGACGGTCGTGTACTTCCCGGTCGCGCACTGGGTCTTCGCCTTCGACGGCATCACCGCCGAGCAGGGCGGCTGGATCGCGAACAACCTCAAGGCCATCGACTTCGCCGGTGGTACCGCGGTGCACATCAACGCCGGTGTCGCGGGCCTGGTGCTGGCCGTCGTCCTGGGCAAGCGCAAGGGCTGGCCGAAGACGCCGTTCCGTCCGCACAACCTGCCCTTCGTCATGCTCGGCGCGGGTCTGCTGTGGTTCGGCTGGTACGGCTTCAACGCCGGTTCCGCCGTCGGCGCCACCGCCACCGCGGGTGCAACCTTCCTCACCACCACGATCGCCACGGCCACCGCGATGCTGGCCTGGTTGCTGGTGGAGAAGTTCCGCGACGGCCACCCCACCTCCCTCGGTGCGGCCTCGGGCATCGTGGCCGGTCTGGTCGCCATCACCCCCGCCTGTTCCTCGGTGAACGCGGTCGGCGCCATCGCCATCGGCGCGGTCGCCGGTGCTCTGTGCGCCCTCGCGGTCGGCCTGAAGTTCCGCTTCGGTTTCGACGACTCGCTCGACGTGGTCGGCGTGCACCTGGTGGGAGGTCTGGTCGGCACCCTGATGGTCGGCCTGGTCGCGACGGAAGAAGCTCCGGCGGCAGTCAAGGGCTTGTTCTACGGTGGTGGGATCGAGCAGTTGAAGCTGCAGGCCGTCGGAGCGTTCGCCGTCCTCGCATACTCGCTGGTCGCGACGACCGTTATCGCCTACATCATCAAGTTCACGATCGGTCTGCGCGCTGACGAAGAAGGCGAGTCGGTGGGCCTGGACGAGTCCGAGCACGCGGAAACCGCATACGATTTCGCTGCTGTGGGTGGCACGGCACGCTCGGCCGGCTCGGTCCCGAGCTCGCTCGTCAAGGAGGCATGACGTCCATGAAGTTGATCACCGCAATCGTCAAACCGTTCACGCTCGAAGACGTCAAATCCGCGCTCGAGCAGGCGGGCGTCCTCGGCATGACGGTCAGTGAGGTCCAGGGTTACGGGCGGCAGAAGGGACACACCGAGGTCTACCGCGGTGCTGAGTACTCCGTCGACTTCGTGCCGAAGGTTCGCGTGGAGGTCGTCGTGGACGACGCCTCGGTCGACAAGGTCGTCGAGGTGATCGTCGAAGCGTCGCGCACCGGCAAGATCGGTGACGGCAAGGTCTGGGTCACCCCGGTCGAGTCGATCATCCGGGTCCGGACCGGCGAACGCGGTACCGACGCTCTGTAATACCGAACGACAATCGAGCGGCGGCCTCGCTCCTACCGGTTTCCCCGGTCAGGGGCGGGGCCGCCCGCATTGGGCGCGGGTGAACTCGGCGCCCGGGGGCCGTAGCGAAGCGGAACCACGCAGGACGTAGTCAGCGCCGCGAATCGGATACAGGTGGTGGGTTGTGAGTCAGTCGAATGGAGCGGCCGAACTGGTCGCGGCACGGAAACAACTGCTCGACGGAGGCGTGCCCAGGAATCCGCGCCTGGACTCCGAGTCGGTGCGGGCGGCACTGGTCGATCTCTATGAACTGTGGCTGACCACCAAGGGCGCCGAACTCGGCATCACCGCCGACAGCGGGTTGGCCGTGGTGGCCGTCGGCGGACTCGGGCGCAAGGAGATGCTGCCGTACTCGGACCTGGACCTGGTGCTGCTGCACGACGATGTCGATCCGGCCCGGGTCGCCGAGGTGGCCGATCAGCTCTGGTATCCGCTGTGGGACGCCCATATCAAGCTCGATCACAGCGTGCGGACCGTGCCGCAGGCGCTACGGGTGGCCTCCGACGACCTGATCGCCGCCATGGGCATGCTCGAGGCCCGGCACATCGTCGGTGACGCGGATCTGAGCCATCTGCTGATCGGCGGGGTGCGCCGGGAATGGCGGACCGGGATCCGCGGGCGATTCGACGAGATCATCGCGCAGGCCGAAACCCGCTGGCAGCGTAGCGGCGAAATCGCGCACCGCGCCGAACCGGACTTGAAGAACGGGCGCGGTGGGCTGCGCGACATCCAACTGCTGGACGCGCTGGCTATCGCCCAGTTGACCGACGCCATGCCGGGGCTCGGTCCGGAGGTGCCGGGTGGCGGCTTGAAGACGGCCCATCGTCGTTTGCTGGATGTCCGGACGGAGCTGCACCGGGTGGCCGGTCGCGCGCGCGACCAATTGCGCGCCCAGGACGCCGACGAGATCGGCAGCGCCCTGCGGATCGGTGACCGCTTCGATCTCGCACGGACATTGAGCGATTCGGCGCGCACGGTCAGCTACTCGGTCGATGTCGGCTTGCGGACAGCGGCCAACGCGCTGCCCCGCCGCGGCCTGGCCCGGCTGCGTAGACCGCCGGTGCGCCGACCACTCGATGAGGGGGTGGTCGAGCACGCGGGCGAGGTGGTGCTGGCCCGGGACGCGCGGCCGCAGCGCGATCCGGGGCTGATCCTGCGGGTCGCGGCGGCATCGGCGCAGACCGGGCTGCCGATGTCGGCGACCACGTTGAACCGGCTCTCCGAGGACGCGCCCGAGTTGCGCGAGCCGTGGCCCAAGGACGCGCTGAACGACCTGCTCGTGCTGCTCGGCTCCGGTCGCGGCATCATCGACGCGATCGAGGCACTCGACCGCACCGGACTGTGGGGTCGTCTGCTACCGGAATGGGGTGCGGTGCGCGATCTTCCGCCGCGCGACGCGATGCACACCTGGACCGTCGACCGCCATCTGATGGAAACCGTCGCTTACGCAAGCGCTTTGAGCACCCGGGTCGCGCGCCCGGACCTGCTCGCGCTCGGCGCGCTGCTGCACGACATCGGCAAGGGCCGCGCGGGGGACCACAGCGTCGTCGGCGCGGAACTGGCCACCCACATCGGCCGCCGGCTGGGTCTGTGGCCGCAGGACGTGCGGACGTTGTCCGCGATGGTGCGGCACCATCTGCTGTTGCCGGACACCGCGACCCGCCGCGACCTCGCCGACCCGGACACCGTGCAGTACGTTGTCGACGCCCTCGACGGCGACAGCCAATTGCTGGAACTGCTGCACGCGCTGGCGGAAGCCGATTCGCTGGCCACCGGGCCCGGTGTCTGGGGTGACTGGAAGGCGTCGCTCATCGGTGATCTGGTGCGCCGGTGCCGTCTGGTGCTGCGCGGCGATCCGCTGCCGACGCCGGAACCCATCGCGCCGGAACTCATCGCCAAGGCCGAGTCGGGGGGCGTGCACATCGACTTGCGGCCTGCCGAAGGCAAATACACCTACACCGTCACCATCATCGCGCCGGACAATCCGGGTCTGCTTTCCGATTCGGCGGGTGTGCTCGCCCTGCATTCGCTGCGTGTGCTGTCCGCGGCGGTCGGCGGGGCGGGGGAGTCGGCGATCAACACCTTCGTGGTCTCGCCGAAGTTCGGTGATCCGCCGGACGCCGGTTTGCTGCGCCAGGAACTGATTCGCGCCATCGCGGGTGATCTCGATCTGTCCGCGCTGCTGGCGAAGCGCGAACGCGACGCGGGGATCATTCCGAGTCCCTACGCGCAGGCCGAGCCGCGCCTGATCTGGTTGCCCGCGGGCCCGCCCGGCCAGGTGCTGCTGGAGTTGCGCGCCGAGGACCGGATCGGATTGCTGAGCCGGCTGGCGGCCGCGTTCGCGGCCGGTGGCGCCAATGTCCGGTGGGCGAAAGTCGTGACCATGGGCTCGGCCGTGGTGGACTCGTTCTGCCTGGACCTCGGGTCCGACGACAGCCCGGGACGCCGCGAAACCGTCGAAAAGGCTGTCATGGAAGTGGTCCCGCGACCGGCGCCGAAGAAGCCGGAGGAGACTGCCGCCACATAAAACGGCCCACGCTATCAAACCGTTGCACGCTATTTGCTGGAACCCATAGGCAGAGGCATGTCCGCACCCTAGTATCAGAGCGTCTGGCTATCGCGAGCATGAGGGGAGCAAGTCGGTGGCAATTGAAGTCGTGTCGGCGTCGATGATGACGAGCAACGAGACAACGCATATGGCGCGCTGTGTCGGCGGTGACCGCTGGGTCGTCTCGTGGCTACCGGGCCGGACCCTCACCGGTCAGCAGGCCGTGACCGCCATGACCATCGCTGTGACCGCCGCCTCCACCGACACCCCGACCGACGCCGACTACGCCCTGCTCGACGACCTCGCCCTCAAGCTCGGCCTCACCGGCCGCGAAGCGATGTTCATGGTCGGCGCCGAAAATCACGACTACCGCAAGACGGTCAAACCGCGCCGCCGCTCGCTCGACTGATCCCCGCCCCGTGCGCGATCACCGGTGTTCTCCGATTACTCTGGGGTGGTTGACCTCCCATGGGGCCTACCCGCCCCGCCGGCTCCGCCGGCTGCCATCCCCGTAGAGATTCAGGAGCGCGATCGGTGTTCGAATCACTGTCCGACCGGCTAACCGGTGCCCTCAAGGATCTGCGCGGCAAGGGGCGTCTGTCACCGGCCGACATCGACGCCACCTGTCGCGAGATCCGGCTCGCACTGCTCGAAGCCGATGTCGCGCTGCCCGTGGTGCGCGGCTTCATCGCCAAGATCAAGGAGCGCGCCAAGGGCGCCGAGGTTTCCGCGGCGCTGAATCCGGCGCAGCAGGTTGTCAAGATCGTCAACGAGGAGCTCGTCGGCATCCTCGGTGGCGAGACCCGTCGCATCACCTTCGCCAAGACGCCGCCGACGGTGGTCATGCTCGCCGGTCTGCAGGGTTCCGGTAAGACCACCCTGGCCGGCAAGCTCGCGAAATGGCTGAAGGGACAAGGGCATACGCCGCTACTCGTGGCCTGTGACCTGCAGCGCCCCGGCGCCGTCACCCAGCTGCAAGTGGTCGGTGAGCGTGCCGGTGCGGCCGTGTTCGCGCCGCACCCCGGCACCTCGATCGGCGGTGGCGAGAATCCGCTCGGCATCACCGCGGCCGACCCGGTCGAGGTCGCGCGCGCCGGTGTCGAAGAGGCGAAGGCCAAGCAGTACGACGTCGTGATCGTCGACACCGCCGGCCGTCTCGGCATCGACGCCGAGCTCATGGCGCAGGCCGCGGGCATCCGTGACGCCGTGCGGCCGGACGAAACCCTGTTCGTGCTCGACGCCATGATCGGTCAGGACGCGGTGCACACCGCCGAATCCTTCCGTGACGGAGTCGGGTTCACCGGTGTGGTGCTCACCAAGCTCGACGGTGACGCGCGCGGTGGTGCGGCGCTGTCGGTGCGCGAGATCACCGGCGCGCCGATCATGTTCGCCTCCTCCGGTGAGAAGCTGGAGGACTTCGACGTCTTCCATCCCGACCGGATGGCTTCGCGCATCCTCGGCATGGGCGACGTGCTGTCGCTGATCGAGCAGGCCGAACAGGTCTACGACGCGCAGCAGGCCGAGGAAGCCGCCCGCAAGATCGGCAGCGGCGAACTCACCCTCGAGGACTTCCTCGATCAAATGCTGGCCATCCGCAAGATGGGCCCCATCGGCAACCTGCTCGGCATGCTCCCCGGCGCGGGCCAGATGAAAGACATGCTCGCCCAGGTCGACGACAAGCAGCTCGACCGCGTGCAGGCCATCATCCGCGGCATGACCCCGGCCGAGCGGGAGAACCCGAAGATCATCAACGCCTCCCGTCGTCTGCGCATCGCCAACGGCTCGGGCGTTCAGGTCTCGGAGGTCAATCAGCTCGTCGACCGCTTCTTCGAGGCGAAGAAGATGATGACGATGATGGGCCGTCAGATGGGTCTGCCCGGCGGCAACCGGCGCAACAACAAAAAGGGCGGCAAGAAGGGCAAGAAGGGCGGCCGCGGCCCGACCCCGCCGAAGGTGCGCGGTGGTTTCCCGGGCATGCCCGGCCTGCCCGGCGGAATGCCCGCGGGGATGCCCGACATCTCCGACATGCCGCCCGGCCTCGATCAGCTGCCGCCGGGTCTGGAGGGCTTCGACCTGTCGAAGCTGAAGTTCCCCAAGAAGTAGTCGACACCGCACGGCACGACCGCGCGCCCGGCCCATCGGCCGGGCGCGCGGCGTTTCAGCCGTGCAGAACTTCGCTGTAGCCGTAGGTCGCTTGCCGGAGCCAGATCTGGGGCGCGCCACAGGAGCAGCGTGTGTAGCGCACCGTGCCTTCGGAGGTGCGGTGGCACGAGACCGAGGGATGCGGTTGTTCGACGACGCTTCCACAACTGCGGCAACGGATCGCGGAATCGCCGGAGCTCGGCGCCAGGGGAGAAGGAGGCATGTACGAAGTATTCGTCGCGCCGATATGTGAATCCAGCAAAAGATTCCGCATTGAATCGTGTTGAATTGCCACATGATCGACCCGCGTTTGCAGACTCTGCGGATGCTGCGCGAACATGGCACGGTCACCGCTGCCGCGGCGGCGCTGCACCTCACCCCTTCGACGGTGTCGCAGCAATTGCGTCAGCTGGCCCATGACCTGGACGTGGTCCTGCTGGAGCAGGTCGGTCGGCGGGTGCAGCTGACGGCCGCCGCGCACACTTTGCTACGGCACGCGGACGATCTCTTCGCCCGAGCCGAACTGGCTCGCGCGGACGTGGCCGCGCACCGCGACGACCTGGCGGGTGTGCTGCGAATCAGCGCGATGCCGACGGCGATGGTCGCCCTGGTGGCTCCGGCGGCGGCTCGATTGCGCGCCGAGCATCCCCGGCTGGCGTTGGAGATCAACGAGGACGAGAGCCGCCATTGCTTCGACCTGCTGCTGTCCGGTGAGACCGACATCGGCGTCGTCATTCCCGCCGCGGACGGCCCGTCCCCGGCTGACCCGCGCTTCGAGCAGCATCCCCTCGCCGACGAACCGCAAGATCTGCTCGTGCCGGTGGGGCATCGGCTGGCGGACTGCGCGAGCGTCGAACTCGCCGCGGCCGCCGCGGAGGACTGGATCGGCGCGCCGGAGCGTGTCGCGCACTGTCAGCTCCAGCTGAGCGCTTGTGCCGCAGCGGGTTTCACACCGCGCGTAGTACACCGCGGGATGGATTGGATCGGTATCTCGGCGCTCGTCACCCGCGGTTTCGGCGTCAGCCTGATCCCGCGCCTGGCGTATCTGCCCGCCGAACACGACGTGGTCCGGGTGCGCCTGCACGGCCCGTCCGCCCCGAGCCGCCGCCATGTCGCCTTCGTTCGCCGCGGCAGCAGCACGCACCCCTCGATCGCCGCGGGCCTGGCCGCCGTCCGCGCGATCTGCCGCGAACGCACCGACATCACAGCGGTAGTGATCTAGAAGCGCGGGGTGCCGGGCGGTAGTTTGGATTCGCCGGCGACGTCCAGGAGGTAGTTGTGCATCTGCGTGGTGTGGTTCTCCCCGATGACGAGGTGCGCGACCTGTGGGTGCGCGACGGCGTGGTGTCCTTCGAGCCGGTTCCCGGCGCGGAAACACTGTGTGGCGCAGGCTGGATCGTGCCGGGCCTGGTCGACGCGCACTGCCATGTCGGCATCCGGTACGGCGGCGGCGACGAGGACCGCGCCGGTGCGATCGCGCAGGCCGAGACCGAGCGGGATGCCGGTGCGCTGCTGCTGCGTGACGCCGGTTCGCCGATCGATACGCGGTTCATCGACGAGCACGAGGAACTGCCGAAGATCATTCGCGCGGGGCGGCACATCGCCCGGCCCAAACGCTATATCCGGGAACTCGGGATCGAACTGGACGACGAACGCGATCTGCCCGAAATCGTCGCGGAGCAGGCACGTTTCGGCGACGGCTGGGTGAAGATCGTCGGCGATTGGATCGACCGCTCGGTCGGCGACCTGCGGCCGCTCTGGAGCGACGCGATCTTGCAGAAGGCCATCGACGCCGCCCACGCCAACGGCGCGCGGGTCACCGCGCACGTCTTCGGTGAGGACGCGCTGCCCGGACTGATCAACGCCGGCATCGATTGCCTCGAACACGGCACCGGCCTCACCGACGACACCATCGAGCTGATGGTCGAACACGGCACGGCGCTGGTTCCGACCCTGATCAATATCGACACCTTTCCCGAGATCGCCGACAGCGCGGGCAAATTCCCCACCTACGCCGCCCATATGCGCGATCTGCACCGCCGCGTCCGCGATACCGTCGGCAACGCGCACGACGCGGGTGTCCCGATCTTCGCGGGCACCGACGCGGGCGGCTCCATCCGGCACGGCCGCATCGCCGACGAGATCAGCGCGCTCGCCGGGGCCGGACTCTCGAAGCACGAGGCACTGGGCGCGGCGTCCTGGCACGCCCGGACTTGGCTCGGCCGCCCCGGCATCGAACACGGCGCGCCCGCGGATTTCGTTGTCTACCAGGAAGATCCGCGCGGCAACTCGGCCATGCTGACCGATCCGCAGTGGGTGGTGCTGCGCGGTCGCGTCGTGAAGACGCCCAACCCGGTCACCGGACACCGGTGAACCCACACCGTCCGGCACCCGGCCGCCCCGTGACACCCGGAGTTTCGCCGCCCGCCACCGGATTTTCACCGAGCGGTGCCCACCGGGCGGCGTATCGTCGGGTGCTGTGACCATTCGCCTCGGTTATCAGATGCCCAACTTCAGCTATGGGCAGCCAGTGCGTGAGCTGTTCCCGACTGTGGTGGCGCAGGCCCGGGAAGCCGAAGCCGCGGGCTTCGACACCGTGTTCGTGATGGACCACTTCTACCAGCTGCCGGGGATCGGTTCGCCCGACCAGCCGATGCTGGAGAGCTATACGACGCTCGGTGCTCTGGCGGCCTCGACCGACCGAATCCAGTTGTCCGCGTTGGTGACCGGCAACACCTACCGCAATCCGGCGCTGCTCGCCAAGACCGTCACCACCCTGGATGTGGTCAGCGGTGGCCGCGCGGTGCTCGGTATCGGCGCGGGCTGGTTCGAGCTGGAGCACAAGTCCTACGGCTTCGAATTCGGCACGTTCAGCGATCGTTTCCGCCGGCTGGACGAAGCATTGCAGATCATTCATCCGATGCTGCGCGGCGAACGCCCCACCTTCACGGGCGAGTGGTACCACACCGACGAGGCCATGAACGAGCCGCGCATCCGCGAGGATCTGCCCATCCTGCTCGGCGGTGGCGGGGAGAAGAAGACCTTCGCGCTCGCGGCCCGCTACGCCGACCACCTCAACATCATCTGCAACGCCTCCGATCTGCCCCGCAAGATGGACGCGCTGCACCAGCGCTGCGCCGAGATCGGACGCGACCCGGAGACGCTGGAGGTCAGCTACCTCGCGTTCCTGATCATCGACGAAGACGGTGACCGGGCACGCAAGCAACAGCAGGATCTGTTCAGCGCCAACGGGGTCGACCTGTCCACCTTGTCCGAGGAGCAGCGTCGGCAGACCCCCGCCGACCGCCAATTCGCCGGTGCGCCCGATGAGGTCGTCGAGCAATTGCGGTCCCGGGTCTTGGCGCACGGTGTGCAGGGCTTGATCGTCAACATGGTCACCAACGGCCACGAACCAGGAGCCGTCGACCTCGCGGGACGCACCCTCGCTCCGCTCCTGCGCTGAGTCGGGTCACCGGTGATCGCGCTGCCCCTGCGCCCATTCGACGCACCGGTGAATTCCGGGCGACCGGATCGTCTGTACTGACGGATCTGTCTCCAGCGGAAGGGCCGAATCATGCGCGACTTGGTGGTTACCGAGAACATCACCCTCGATGGGGTGATCGATGCGAGCGCGGGCTGGTTCACGGTCGGCAATGACGCTGTCGACGATCAGTCCGACATCCTGGCGGAGCTCGCGGCGCATACCGCCGCCTGCGACGCCGTGCTGTTCGGACGGCGGACGTTCGAGGAGATGCGCGGATATTGGCCGGAGCAGGACGATGATCAGACCGGGATCACCGACGATCTGAATCAGATCGCGAAGTATGTGGTGTCGCGCACCATGGATGATCCGAGATGGCAGAACTCCGTAGTGCTGCGCGACCTGGAGGCGGTCCGGGCGTTGAAGGAGCAGCCGGGGAAAGACATCGTCAGCACCGGCAGCATCGCCCTGGTGCATGACCTGATGGCGGCGGGCCTGGTGGACGAGTACCGGTTGTTCGTCTACCCGGTGGTGCTCGGTCGCGGCGCGCGATTGTTCCAAGAGGGGCTGAAAGCGCCCGGGTTGCGGCTCGTGGAAACCAAGCCGTTCAAGTCCGGTGTGGTGCTCCTGCGTTATCGCCCCGCGTAATCGCTCAGGTCACAGCGTTGAGCAGGCCGCGCAGCGCGCCGCCGACGACGCGGAACAGCGCGGGCAGCGCGAACTCACCACCGGCCACCGCGGCTTCGGCGACGGTATCGTCGACCCCGGACTCGCGGCCTTTGCGGCGCTTGCGCTTACGGCGGAAGATCCCCATGCCTACTTCGACGTTCGCCACCGCTGTCCGGTTCCCGCGGTCGTGGTGGCATGGATCACACCGTGGCTCGGCGCAGGCCCGGTCGACCACCGATTTCAGGCTCCGTCGGCCCGTCTGGCAGAATGAACCCTCGTCCTTCGAAGGACAGTGTCAGCCCGTCTCCGGTTACGTACCGCGCGGCGGTCACACACTCCAAGCGTGAAACCGGGCTCGCAGGCCATGCGGGTCGCTGAATTGCGCCGTGACCAACCTACTGAAAGAGGCAGATCAGCATGGCTGTGAAGATCAAGCTCACCCGTATGGGCAAGATTCGCAACCCGCAGTACCGCGTCGTCGTCGCCGACGCCCGCACCCGTCGTGACGGCCGGGCCATCGAGTCCATCGGCAAGTACCACCCGAAGGAAGAGCCGTCGTTCATCGAGATCGATTCCGAGCGCGCGCAGTACTGGCTGGGTGTCGGCGCGCAGCCGACCGAGTCGGTCCAGCGTCTGCTGGAGATCACCGGTGACTGGCAGAAGTTCAAGGGCCTGCCGGGCACCGAGGGCACCCTCAAGGTGAAGGCCCCGAAGCCGTCCAAGCTGGATCTGTTCAACGCCGCGCTGGCCGCTGCCGACAACGCGCCGGTCGCCGACGCCGTCACCCCCAAGAAGTCGAAGGCCGCCAAGAAGGACGAGGCCGCCGCTGAGGCGCCCGCCGAGACCGAAGCCGCCGAGTAATGTCGGCCGTCGTGGCCGATGCCGTCGAACATTTGGTTCGCGGCATCGTCGCCAATCCCGATGACGTCCGCGTCGAGCTGATCACCGGCCGTCGCGGGCGCACCGTCGAGGTGCATGTGCACCCCGAGGATCTGGGCAAGGTCATCGGCCGCGGCGGTCGCACGGCGACCGCGCTGCGTACGCTCGTCGCCGGTATCGGCGGCCGGGGTATCCGCGTCGACGTGGTCGACACCGACGCCTAGATGGAACTCGTCGTAGGCCGGGTCGCCAAGTCGCACGGTGTGCGCGGCGAACTCGTCGTCGAGATTCGTACCGACGATCCGGAATCCCGGTTCGCCCCCGGCACTACCTTGCGGGGAAAGTTGCCGCGGTCCACGGAGGTTCGTGAGTTCACCATCGAGTCGGTCCGGGAACACTCGGGCCGGCTTCTGGTGTTCGTCCGCGGCGTCGCCGACCGCACCGCCGCCGACGCGCTGCGCGGCACCCTGTTCGTCGTCGACAGCGCGGACCTGCCGCCCTCGGACGACCCGGACGAGTACTACGACCACGAGCTGGAGGGCTTGACCGTCCAGCTCACCGACGGCACCGTCGTCGGCACGGTCACCGAGGTGCTGCATTCGGCCGCGGGCGAACTGCTGTCGGTCGAGTCGGCCGAGGACAAGCGGGAGATTCTGATCCCGTTCGTCACCGCCATCGTGCCGACGGTGTCGATCGCCGACAAACTTGTCGTCATCGATCCGCCCGAGGGTCTGCTCGATCCCGAATAGCGTGGACGAGACCGAATTCGACCGGGGGACAAGAGTTCTCCCGGTCGAGTGGTATCCGGGCCGAGTGAAACAGGAGATCCGATGAAGCTCGACGTGGTCACGATCTTCCCGGAGTACCTCGAACCCCTGCGGACCGCGTTGCTGGGCAAAGCCATCGAGAAGGGCTTGATCTCCGTCGACGTGCACGACCTGCGTCGTTGGACGCACGACGTGCACAAGTCCGTCGATGACGCGCCCTACGGCGGTGGTCCCGGCATGGTGATGAAGCCGACCGTCTGGGGCGACGCCCTCGACGAGGTCTGCCCCGACGAGGCGCTGCTCGTCGTACCGACCCCGGCCGGTGTCCCGTTCACCCAGCGCACCGCCGAGCGCTGGGCCACCGAAGAGCACATCGTCTTCGCCTGCGGGCGCTACGAGGGCATCGATCAACGCGTCTTCGACGACGCCGCCCGGCGCGTCCGCGTCGAAGAGGTCAGTATCGGTGACTACGTGCTGATCGGGGGCGAGGCCGCCGTTCTGGTGATGACCGAGGCTTTTGTCCGCCTCATCCCCGGGGTTCTGGGCAACCAGCAATCGCACCAGGAGGATTCGTTCTCGGTCGGGGCGGCGGGGCGGGAGGGACTCGGACTGCTGGAAGGGCCCAGCTACACCCGTCCGGTTTCCTGGCGCGGACTCGACGTCCCGCCGATCCTGCTGTCGGGTGACCACGCCAAGGTCGCCGCGTGGCGGCGTGAGCAGTCGCTGGAGCGCACCCGGGAACGCCGCCCGGATCTTCTCCCGCCCGACTGACCCGGTCCGCGGACCGGCCACCTCCTTTCAGGGGTGGTGCTGAACCGATGTGAGCCACATCATGTTGGAGACAGTGCGACAGTCCGCGGAGGAGATCAAGCCATGCCAGTGGTTCCTGGGCAGCCCAGTTACGCGTCCGGTGCGTCGGAAGCCCCCTTGCTCGGGGACACGATCGGCGCCGACTTCGATCGTGCCGTCGCCGCCTTCCCGGGGCGAGAGGCGCTGGTCGACGTGCCGTCCGGCCGGCGCTGGACCTACCGCGAACTCGCCTCCGCCATCGATTCGCTCGCCACCGGACTGACGGCGCTGGGCATCGACAAGGGCGACCGGGTCGGCATCTGGGCGCCGAACTGCGCCGAATGGTTCCTCGTGCAGTACGCGACCGCGAAAATCGGTGCGGTGCTGGTGAATATCAATCCCGCCTACCGCACCAGCGAACTGGAATATGTGCTGCGCCAGGCCGGCGTGCGGCTGCTGATCGCCGCGCCGGAATTCAAGACCTCGAACTGTGTCGCGATGATCGATGAGGTCCGGCCGAACTGTCCAGGGCTGGAGCAGGTGCTGATCCTCGGCACGGTGGCCTGGGATGTGCTGGCGAGCTACGAGATCGACGCCCCGCGATTGGTGGAGATCGCGGGCACGCTGTCCATGGACGATCCGATCAACATCCAATACACCTCGGGCACAACGGGTTTCCCCAAGGGCGCTACCCTCAGCCATCACAACATCCTGAACAACGGCCATTTCGTCGGTGAGTTGTGCGGATATACCGAACAGGACCGGATCTGCCTCCCGGTGCCCTTCTATCACTGTTTCGGGATGGTCATGGGCAACCTCGCCGCCACCAGTCACGGTGCGGCAGTGGTGATTCCGGCTCCCGCCTTCGATCCGGCGGCAACGCTGGCGGCGGTCGCGGCGGAACGCTGCACCTCCCTCTACGGCGTCCCCACCATGTTCATCGCCATGCTCGGCGAGCTCGACAAGGGTGCGGCGCCGGATCTTTCGAGCCTGCGCACCGGCATCATGGCGGGTTCGCCCTGCCCGGTCGAGGTGATGAAACGGGTCATCGATCGCATGGGCATGTCCGAGGTCTGCATCTGCTACGGCATGACCGAGACCTCGCCGGTGTCCACCCAGACCCGCCGCGACGACAGCCTGGACCGCCGCACCGCCACCGTGGGCCGGGTGCTGCCGCATCTCGAAGTCAAGATCGTCGATCCCGCAACGGGTTTGACGGTGCCGCGCGGTGAGCCGGGGGAACTGTGCACCCGCGGCTACTCGGTCATGCTCGGCTACTGGGACCAGCCGGAGAAGACCGCCGAGGCGATCGACACGGCCCGCTGGATGCACACCGGCGACATCGGCGTGATGGACGCCGACGGCTATCTGGCGGTCACCGGCCGGATCAAGGACATGGTCATCCGCGGCGGCGAGAACATCTACCCGCGCGAGATCGAAGAATTCCTCTACACCCATCCCGACATCCTGGACGCGCAGGTGATCGGCGTACCCGACCCGAAATACGGTGAGGAACTGATGGCTTGGGTCCGGATGCGCGAGGGCGCGCCCACACTGGACGCCGACGCGATCCGGGCATTCTGCGCGGGCAAACTGGCGCACTTCAAGATTCCGCGCTATGTCCACATCGTGGACGAATTTCCGATGACCGTCACCGGGAAAGTGCGCAAGGCCGAGATGCGGGAAATGGCGAAAGCGCTGGTCCCGGCTCCGGGGAAAGATGCGGCGGGCGAAGGGTTCACCCGGGGGTAGGTCGTTTGTCAGGCGGCGGCGGTAGTGTTGGCGGCCGTGACGACAGCGCCCGAGATCGCCAGTTCAGAGCCGAACAGCACCGACACGTCCGCCGCCGTGCCCACACCCCTGGCCAGCGTGGGGCGGCGGATCGCCGACGAGCTAGGGGTGCGCGAGTCCCAGGTTCGCGCCGCCGTGGAGTTGCTCGACGCCGGTTCGACGGTGCCGTTCATCGCGCGCTATCGCAAGGAGGTCACCGGCGGTCTCGACGACGCGCAGCTCCGTCAGCTCGACGAACGCCTGAGCTACCTGCGCGAACTCGACGAGCGCCGCGGCGCGATCATCGAATCCATCAGGGGCCAGGGCAAACTCGACAACGCGCTGCTCGGGCAGCTGATGCTGGCCGAGACCAAGGCCCGGCTCGAGGACATCTACCTGCCGTTCAAGCCCAAGCGCCGCACCAAGGCGCAGATCGCGCGCGAGGCGGGCCACGAACCGGTCGCCGACGCGCTGATCAACGACCCCGGCACCGATCCGGCCCAGTACAACGCCGAGCAGCTCGACGGCGCCCGCGCGATCCTGGTGGAGCGTTTCGCCGAGGACGCCGACCTGGTCGGCGAGCTGCGCGAATTGATGTGGAACCGCGGGCAGATCAAGTCCACGGTGCGTCCGGGCAAGGAGGAGGCGGGCGCGAAGTTCGCCGACTACTTCGAGTTCAGCGAGCCGTTCGCCAAGCTCCCCTCGCACCGCATCCTGGCGCTGCTGCGCGGTGAGAAGGAAGATGTTCTCAGCCTCCAGCTGGACACCGAGACAACGGAATTGGAGCCGGGCGAGCGCTCCGTCTACGAGGGCCGCATCGCGGTCAAGTTCGGCATCGCCGACAAGGGCCGCCCCGCCGATTCCTGGCTGCTCGATACGGTCCGCTGGGCCTGGCGCACCAAACTCCAGGTGAGCCTGGGCATCGATACCCGCATGCGTTTGCGTCAGTCCGCCGAGAAGGACGCGGTCGACGTGTTCGCCGCGAACCTGCGCGACCTGCTGCTGGCCGCCCCCGCGGGCACTCGCACCACGATGGGCCTGGACCCGGGCTACCGCACCGGCGTGAAGGTCGCGGTCGTGGACGCCACCGGTAAGGCCGTCGCCACCGAGGTCATCTATCCGCACAAGCCGCAGAACCAGACCGAGAAGTCGCTCGCCGTGCTCGGCGCGCTGGTCGCCCGGTTCAATGTGGAGCTGATCGCCATCGGCAACGGCACCGCCTCGCGCGAGACCGACGCGCTTGCCACCGAACTGATCTCGCGTATCGCGGCATCGTCGCCGAACGGAGCGAACAAGCCCACCAAGATCGTGGTCTCCGAAGCGGGCGCCTCGGTGTATTCCGCGTCGGCCTACGCCTCGCAGGAACTGCCCGATATGGACGTGTCGCTGCGCGGCGCGGTGTCCATCGCGCGCCGCCTGCAGGATCCGCTCGCCGAGCTGGTGAAGATCGATCCGAAGTCGATCGGTGTCGGCCAGTATCAGCACGATGTGTCGGAGACTCTGCTGGCCCGCTCGCTGGGCGCGGTGGTCGAGGACGCGGTGAACGCGGTCGGCGTCGATGTGAATACCGCCTCGGTGCCGCTGCTGTCCCGGGTCTCCGGCATCACCGGTTCGGTGGCGGAATCCATTGTGGCCCACCGGGATCAGCACGGTTCGTATCGCAGCCGCAAGGCGCTGCTGGAGGTGCCGCGACTGGGCCCGAAGGCCTTCGAGCAGTGCGCGGGCTTCCTGCGCATTCGTGGCGGCGACGACCCGCTGGACTCCTCCGCGGTGCACCCCGAGGCCTACCCGGTGGTGCGGCGCATCCTGGAGAAGACCGGCAGCGGCGTCACCGAACTGATCGGCAACACCGGCGTGCTGCGCTCGCTGCGGCCCGACGAGTTCACCGACGAGACCTTCGGCGTGCCCACGGTCACCGACATCATCTCCGAGCTGGAGAAGCCCGGCCGCGACCCGCGCCCGGAGTTCAAGACCGCAGAATTCGCCGCCGGCGTGGAGAAGGTCGCCGATCTGGAGCCCGGCATGGTGCTCGAGGGTGTCGTCACCAATGTGGCCGCGTTCGGCGCGTTCGTCGACGTCGGCGTCCACCAGGACGGTTTGGTGCACGTGTCGGCCATGTCGCACAACTTCGTCAAGGATCCGCGCGAGGTCGTGAAATCCGGTGACGTGGTGAAGGTGAAGGTGCTCGAGGTCGACGTGGCGCGGCAGCGAATCGGACTGTCGCTGCGGCTGGACGACGAACCGGGCGGCGCGGCGAAACCCGAACGCGGCAGCGGAAGTCGTGGCGGCGGCCCGCGTGGCCAGTCCGGCCAGGACAACCGCCAGCGGCAGAATGGACAGCACAAGCCGCAGGCCCGCAATCAGGGCGGTCAACGGCGCGGCAGCGCGCCCGCGCCGAGCGGCTCCATGGCCGACGCACTGCGCCGGGCGGGTTTCGGTAAGTAGGGCTTTCGACACGCGGGAGGTTGGCGGGCGGCCATGCGCAGATGGCTCGAGAACGATGTGATCGCGCAGGGCCGCTTACCGCTGCTGTGCTTCCTGCTCGGGTTCATCGTCGGCTTCCTGTTCATTCGGATCAGCGTCCGGCTGATCCGTAAACAGGTGCGCTGGTGGCCCGGCAATCTCCGCGCGGGGGACACCCACATCCATCACATGGTCATCGGGGTGGTGCTGGTCCTCGGCTCCGGCCTCGGCCTGATCGCGGTGTACGACAGCGGTTCCGAACCGGTCGTGGCGGCCTTCGCCGCCGCGTTCGGCGTCGGCGCCGCCCTGGTCCTCGACGAATTCGCGCTCATCTACTACCTGCGCGATGTCTACTGGGAAGAACAGGGCCGCACGTCGGTCGACGCCGTGTTCGTCGCGCTGGCGGTGACCGGACTGCTCCTGCTCGGCTTCCATCCGCTCTCGATTCTCGAGATCGGTGACGTGCGCAGCTCCATCGGCACCGACGCCAAAGCCGTCGCCACGGTGATCGCCCTGTCGAACATGATGCTGGCGGCGGTCGTCATCGCCAAGGGCAAAATCTGGACCGGCCTGTTCGGCATGTTCTTCCCGCCGCTGCTGTGGATCGGTGCGCTGCGTCTGAGCCGCCCAGGCGCGCCGTGGGCCCGCTGGCGCTACGCCGAACGCCGCCGCCTGATGTACCGCGCGATCGTCCGCGAACGCCGATATCGACGACCGGTCATCCGCGCCAAGATCTTCATCCAGGATCTGATCGCCGGCAAGCCGGACGTCGAGCACATCCGTTCCGCCGCCGAGGCGGAGTTGGCCCGCAAGGTGGTCCCGGCCCCACCGGCCCCGCATCCGCATCCCCTGTTCTCACCGGAGCATTCGCTGTTCACGCCGGAGCACAAGCCCGAGCGCTGAAGTGCGTTAGCGTCGTGCAGTGGAGTTGCGACAGTTGCGGTACTTCCTCGCGGTGGCCGAGGAACGCAATCTCACCCGCGCCGCCGAGCTGGTCGGCATCCGGCCGACGTCGCTGAGTCAGCAGATCATCGCGCTGGAACGAGAGCTCGATGCGGCGTTGTTCGTCCGCACATCCGCCGGAATGTCACCCACTCCCGCTGCCCTGCGGCTGATCCCGCACGCGCGGGCCGCGGTCGATTCGGCGTGCCGTGCCCAGCGATCGGTGCGCGAAAGCCGGGCACTGCGGCTGGCTGTCACGCCCGGAGCGCCGCCGCGGTTCGCCGCGACCATCTGGCAGGCCGCCGGTGACATGGCCGCGGAAGTCGTCGATTGCCAAACAGCGGAACAGCTTTCGCGCCTGCGGGCTGGATCTCTCGACGCCGGTGTCCTGCTCCTCCCGGCCGATCTGGCCGGGCTGGACCACGTGGTCGTCGCGGACGCCGAGCTGGGTGTGGTGGTCGCGACCGAGCATCGACTGGCCGGGCACCAGACCGTCGACTGGACCGACCTCGACGGCAGCGCTCTGCTGTGGTTCGCGCGGTCGTCAGCACCGGGCTACCACGACGCCGTCCGTGCTTCCTGGACCCGGGCCGGCTGGCATCCCACTGCCGTTCGCGCGAGTTCGCCGCGCCGAACACTGTTCACCGCCGAACTGTGCTTCGGCGGTGATGTCGTCGCGCTCCGCCCGGCCTGGGAGGTCCGGCCCGGTGACGGCTTGACCTGGATACCGTTTGCCGCCGAGGCGCCCCGCATCCGCTACGCCCTGGTCTGGAACGCCGCCGATTCCGCCGCCGTCCGCTACCGCGAGATAGCCGCTGACCTGGCGTCTACGGTTCCGCCGCAGGTCCGTGCGGCGCTACCTCGTGGACAGTCCGGCTCGTAATCGGTTGAGCTGGAACGCGATCCGGTCACCCGCCAGGGGTGACCGAACCGCACTCCGAGAGGTACCGACATGGCGCTCACCGCCTGGGGATTCATCTACACCGCCGCCGGCAGCGATCCGGCCGCCGAAACGATCGTCGACACACCCCGCTGCCGCTCGATATTCGTCGGGGTGGACGATCCCCAGCAGGTGCTCGACGTGGCGCGCCGTCTCGTGGACAGCGGTGTGCAGTTGATCGAGTTGTGCGGCGGTTTCGGCCCGGTGTGGACGGCCCGGGTGATCGAGGCGATCGGGGGAGCCGTGCCGGTCGGCGCTGTGGCGTACGGCACCGAAGCCGTCGACCAGGTCTATGCTCTCTTCGCCGACTGACGGCACACCCGTCCAGTGCCGACCGGTGACCCGGGGCGGTCGCACACCGCACGTGCGCGTCCGCTGGTCAGAACCGTGATCGGTGGTGCTCATCAGGGCCGATTTCTCCAGGCGACCCGAGGTCTGGCACAATAATCGGGTTGCCCTGGGGAGATCTCTGTCCCGGGAGCACCCCCTAATTCGGAGCATGAACCGGTCGCGCGCCCTCAGCTGTAGCACGAGGGAATGCCGCCAGGGTCCTCTGTTCGCGCAAACATCACAAAGGATGAAAATGAACACCCTTGACTTCGTCGACGAAAAGTCGCTGCGCAGCGACGTGCCGGACTTCCGCCCCGGTGACACGCTGAACGTGCACGTGAAGGTCATCGAAGGCTCGAAGGAGCGCATCCAGGTCTTCAAGGGCGTCGTGATCCGCCGCCAGGGTGGTGGCATCCGCGAGACCTTCACCGTCCGCAAGGTCTCCTTCGGTGTCGGCGTCGAGCGCACCTTCCCGGTGCACAGCCCCAACATCGACCACATCGACGTCGTGACCCGCGGTGACGTCCGTCGCGCCAAGCTGTACTACCTGCGCGACCTGCGCGGCAAGGCCGCCAAGATCAAGGAAAAGCGCTGAATCGGTAGCGCCCTTCCCGGCACGACAGCTGCTTCGTAGCCCGGTACCCGCCGTCCGGCAGGGTACCGGGCTACTCTGTTCGGCGTGGCAGACGAAAGTGGGTCGGTGTCGGTGTCGGGTGCGGACGACGAAGGGGCACAGCGGAAGACCTCCAGGGCGCGGCGCGCCAAGAAGACCAAGAAGCAGCGGCCGTTCTGGCAGGAACTGCCCATCCTCATCGTGATCGCGGCCGTCATCGCCGCGCTGATGGTCACCTTCGTCGGCCGCCCGTACGTGATTCCCTCCCAGTCGATGGAACCGACGCTGCACGGCTGCCCCGGCTGTGTCGGCGACCGCATCTATGTGGAGAAGCTCAGCTATTACTTCGGTGATCCGAAGCCGGGCGATGTCGTGGTGTTCGTCGGCCCGCCGTCCTGGAACACCCGCTATCAGTCGATCCGCTCGGACAACACCATGGTCCGCGGCGTGCAGAACTTCTTCTCCTTCTTCGGCCTGGTGCCGCCGGACGAGAACGACCTCGTCAAGCGCGTCATCGCGATCGGCGGCCAGACCGTGCAGTGCTGTGACGCCGAGGGCCGCATCCTGGTCGACGGCAAGCCGCTCGACGAGCCCTACGTGCAGAACGACTACCCGTGGTTCCCCGGCAAGCAGAACGCCAGCTACCCGGCCGGACGCGTGTTCGGCCCGGTGAAGGTGCCCGAGGGCAACCTGTGGGTGATGGGTGACAACCGCGACCAGTCCGCCGACTCCCGCGCGCACGTCTCCGACTCGCTGCAGGGCACCGTCCCGGTCGACAACGTCCGCGGCAAGGCGGTGTTCAAGATCTGGCCGCCGAGCCGGATCGGATCGGTCAGTTCGATCGATCCACAGGTGAACTGACACCCTGACGAACTGAAAGCGCGCGGCGGCAGGATAATTGGATCGTGGGGTACACCCGGAGCACCACTTGTTGGCCGCCACGCGTCGTCATGCGCAAGGCGGGCGGTTTGCGCACCCTGGAGGCGGCGCTGATCCGCAGCGGGCTGGGCCCGGTCGCGGGCGTCGACGAAGCCGGGCGCGGTCCCTGTGCGGGTCCGCTGGTGGTCGCCGCCTGCTTGCTCGCTCCCAAGGCCTACGACCGGCTCGGCGGGCTCGACGACTCCAAGAAGCTCAGCGAAGCCACCCGCGAGGAGCTGTTTCCGATCATCCAGCGGCTGGCCCTGGCCTATCAGGTCGTGGTCGTCCCGGCCTGGGAGATCGATGCCATCGGCATCCACGTCGCCAATATCGAAGGTATGCGCCGCGCGGTCGCCGGCCTCGGGCAGACGCCGGGCTACGTGCTCACCGACGGTTTCCGGGTGCCCGGCATCCCCGCGCCGTCACTGCCGGTGATCGGCGGCGACGCGGCGGCCGCCTGCATCGCGGCCGCCAGCATCCTGGCCAAGGTCACCCGCGACCGGATCATGGTCGAGCTGGACCAGCGCCTGCCCGGCTACGGCTTCGCCGCGCACAAGGGCTACAACACGCCCGAGCACACCGAGGCGTTGCAGCGGCTGGGGCCCAGCAGCGAGCATCGGCGTTCCTGGCGCAATGTGCGGGAAACGGCGGGCCTCGTGCCCGTCGATCCGGCCCTGGAATACGCCGACGCGGTGCTGGCCGAGGATGCGCAACAAGGCCGGGTGGCTAGCGACGCGGTGCATGCGAGATGATGTGCTCTACCGACGCCGCCAGTGCTGTGTCTCATCAAGGACCGCGAATTAGGAGGACTTCCACCCGATGAGTGCCGAGGACCTCGAGAAGTACGAAACCGAGATGGAACTCTCGCTGTATCGCGAGTACAAAGACATCGTCGGTCAGTTCTCGTACGTGGTGGAGACCGAACGCCGCTTCTACCTCGCCAATTCCGTCGAGCTACGGCCGCAGAACGCCGACGGCGAGGTGTACTTCGAAGTGCGTATGAGCGATGCCTGGGTGTGGGATATGTACCGCCCGGCGCGTTTCGTCAAACACGTCCGGGTGATCACCTTCAAGGACGTGAATATCGAAGAGCTGGAGAAGCCGGACCTGCGGCTTCCCGAATAGTTCCCGGCTAGCACGGTCCAGCGGCGGGATCTGTCCGCGCCGGGCGCCGCGACCGCGGGTTGTCCACAGCTGAACGGTTATCCACAGCCCTTCCGTTTCCCCAGGTCGGCTGGGCAGCGCTACCACGGCCGGCCCGCACGCTGGGCGGGTGACGGATAACAAGGCGCTCGGCGCGCGAGGCGAAGAGCTGGCGGCGCGGTACCTGCTGGCGACCGGCTGGGAGATCGTCGGCCGGAACTGGCGGTGCCGCTTCGGGGAACTGGATCTCATCGCCCACGATTCGAAGGTCACCGCGTTCATCGAGGTGAAGACCAGACGCGGCCTCGGTTTCGGCCGCCCCGAAGAGTCGGTCACCTACCAGAAGCGACGGCGTATCCGGCAGCTCGCGCTGCTGTGGTTACACGAACAGGACGGGCCGTTCCGCTGGGTCCGGTTCGACGTGATCTCGGTGCTGCTGCTGCCGGGTGAGCAACCCGCCATCGAACATCTCGAGGCGGTGTTCTGATGCCCCTCGGACGCGCGCACTCGGTCGCGGTCACCGGCGTGGATGGGCAGATCGTGGAGATCGAGGCCGATATCGGCCAGGGCCTGCCCTCGGTGCACCTCGTCGGCTTGCCCGACACGGCTTTGCAGGAATCGCGGAACCGGGTGCGCTCGGCGGTCGCGAACTCGGGCGAGAAGTGGCCCGACGGCCGGGTGATCCTGGCGTTGTCACCGGCCACGCTGCCCAAGGTGGGCAGCGTGTACGACCTCGCGCTGGCGGTCTCGGTCCTGGACGCGGCGGGCGCGGTGCCCGCCGAACGGCTGGCCAAGACCGTGGTACTCGGCGAGCTCGCCCTGGACGGCCGGTTGCGGCGGGTGCGCGGCATCCTGCCCGCGGTGATCGCCGCCCGCAACGCGGGCTGGCCGACGGTCGTGGTGCCCGAACCCGCACTGGCCGAGGCGGGCCTGGTCGACGGCATCGAAGTGCTCGGAGCACCCAGTCTGCGCGCGATGGTCGCCTGGTTGCGCGGCGAGGGCACACTGATCGAACCCGCCGGCGCGCTACCGCCCGCCCTGCACACCGGCGGTGACCTGAGCGAGGTCGTCGGCCAGGACGAAGCGCGCTGGGCACTGGAAGTCGCCGCCGCCGGTGGCCACCATCTGTTGCTCACCGGCCCGCCGGGCATCGGGAAAACCATGCTGGCCCAACGACTCCCGGGTCTGTTGCCGCCGCTCTCGGAATCCGAGGCGCTGGAGGTGACGGCGATCCATTCGATGGCGGGCCTGCTCTCCGACAACCACCCGCTGATCACCATGCCGCCCTTCGTCGCCCCGCACCATTCCACCTCCGCCGCGGCCATGGTCGGCGGTGGTTCCGGTTCGGCCCGGCCGGGCGCGGTCAGCTGTGCGCACCGCGGCGTGCTCTTCCTCGACGAATGCGCCGAGATAGGCACCAAGGTCCTCGAGGCGCTACGAACCCCTTTGGAAGAAGGTGAGATCCGTATCGCGCGCCGCGACGGTGTGGCCCGCTACCCGGCCCGATTCCAATTGATCCTCGCCGCCAACCCTTGCCCCTGCGCCCCCGCCCGGGATGTCGACTGCATCTGCGCCCCGATGGCGCGTCGCCGCTACCTCGGCAAGCTCTCCGGCCCCCTCATCGACCGCATCGACATCTGGGTACAGATGCGCGGCCATTCCGGAGCCGGCTTCAGCTCGGAAAAAGCTGAGCCCAGCGCCGTGGTACGAACCCGCGTGGCCGCCGCCCGCCGAGCCGCCGCCGCCCGCTGGAAAGACGACGGCTGGACCACCAACGCCGAAGTCCCCGGCCACGTCCTGCGCCAACAGTTCCGCCTACCGCACGACTCCATCGCCCCCATAGAAGCCGCCCTCCGCATGGGCCGAATGTCCGCCCGAGGCGCCGACCGCGCCATCCGAGTCGCCTGGACAATCTCCGACCTACGTGGCGCGCCCATCCCCAGCGCCCAGGACGTAATGCTGGCCTTGAACTTTCGCCAGCGGGGTGCACAGTGAGCCGCCGCAGTGAACGAACTGACTCCCGCCGCGGGGCGAGGGGAGCGAAGCGCGCCCTTGGTGAGTGGATCCTTGGCCGGTGTGGGTGGCTGGGACGCGTAAGGCGGTCCTCCGGTGAGCGGTTCGTGGGCCTATGCGGGTTGTCGGGTCGCGCGCGACGAGGTTGCGAGCAGTGGATCTTGTGTTCGCGTGGGCGGGGTTGCCAAGGGCGAGTTGACGAGGTGCGGGGATGAATGAGGCGAAGCGTGTCGGTCCTGCTGTTGTGGCTCCGGTGGGGGAGTGTGTGCGCGGAGCATGGGTTGGAGACATGGCCGGGGTGGTGGATCGTGTGGTCGAACTCGACTCCGAGCGGTCTGGGCGGGTCCGGTCTCTGGGCAGCGCGGCGGGTTGCGCTGCGGCGGTGCCTGGGGCGAGTTCGGGTTGGGCTTCGGCGGAGGCAGATGAGCGGCGGGTGGCTTGGGTGTATCTGTCGCGGGTGGTTGAAGGGCCGTGTGCGGCGTTGTCGGCGCTGATCGATTCCATCGGGGTGATCGAGGCGGCGCGGGCGGTGCGGGAGTGTGAGCTGCCGGAGGCGTTGCGTGGGCCGACCGCGAAGCGGCGTGAGAGTGCTTGTGCTGAGCGGGATCTGGAGTTAGTCGAGCGCCTCGGTGGACGGGTTGTTACTCCGGATGACGCGGAGTGGCCAACCTGGCGGTTGCTCGGGCTCCGTCAGCTCACGGCGGGGCGGGATCAGGATGGGGCGGTTCCGCTCGTGTTGTGGGTGCGGGGGTCGCGGTCGTTGCTCGAGACCAGTGAGCGGGCGTTGGCGGTGGTCGGTGCGCGCAGCAGTACGCCGTACGGCGATCAGCTGACCGGGGAGATGGTGAGTGACGTCGCGGCAGCGGGATGGACGATTGTTTCCGGAGCCGCCTACGGCATCGATGCGATGGCCCATCGAGCGGCGCTGGCCTGTGGCGCCCCCACGATCGCCGTACTCGCGTGCGGCGTGGACCGCCCCTACCCGGCCGAGCACGACCGGCTACTGGCCGAGATCGCCGATTTCGGCCTGATCGTCAGCGAATACCCGCCCGGCACCGTCGCCCGAAAGCACCAATTCCTCGCCCGCAACCGGCTGATCGCCGCACTGGCCGACGGCGTCCTGGTGGTCGAGGCAGGCTTGCGCAGCGGTGCCCGCAACACCGTGAAATGGGCCCGCCGCCTGGGTCGTCCGGCCATGGCGGTACCCGGCTCGGTCAACTCGGCCTCGTCGGTGGGCTGCCACCACATGATCCGCGACGGCGAAGCGCTGCTCGTCACCCGATCGGAGGAAGTGATCAACGAAGCCGGACCGCTCCAACTGCCCTTACCCGGTGCGGCGACCCCGACTGTCACTCCCGAAGACGCACTGACCGGCGACGAGGCGACAGTCTTCGCGGCGCTCCCGAAATCCGGCTTCCGCATGCCTGTCGAACTAGCCGGCCACACCAACCTTCCGCTGCCTACGGTGCGCGCCACATTGGCCGCCCTCGAGCTGGCGGAATTGGTCGGCGTAGGCGAGAGCGGTTGGTATCGCCTGGCCGCCAGGCGTAGGGGGTCGGATCACCTTTGATCTTCGCCAAGGTGCGACGCCGCCGGTATCTGTGAAACCCCATGTGCGGCGCGGGAGCTTGCCAATGAAAGGGGGTGCGGGCCACGGTAGTCCGTATGGAGGAACTGCCTGAGGATCTGGAAGCGCTGTTGGCGGAGTATCAGCGGCATCTGCGGCTCGGGCAGAATCGGTCGGCGCATACGGTGCGGGCATACCTCGGGGATGCGCGGTCGTTGCTGGCGCATCTGTGTGAGCGGGCGGCGGATTCGGCTGTGCGCGAACTGGATTTGGCGTTGCTGCGGTCGTGGTTGTCGGTGCAGGCGGGGAAGGGGGCGGCGCGGAGCACGATGGCGCGGCGGGCCTCGTCGGCGCGGACGTTCACGGCGTGGCTGACCAAGAACGGGCACCTGACTGTCGATCCGGGGTTGCGACTCGGTTCGCCCAAGGCGCATCGCACGCTACCCGCCGTACTGGGCAGACAGCAGGCGGTGGAGGCTATGGAAGCGGCGGAATCGGGTGCTGCACAACGAGATCCGATCGCATTGCGCGATCGATTGATCGTGGAGTTGCTGTATGCGACCGGCATCCGGGTGAGCGAGTTGTGCGGTTTGGATCTCGACGACATCGACCGGGAACGGCATCTGATCCGGGTGCTCGGCAAGGGCAACAAGGAGCGGTCGGTCCCGTTCGGCGGTCCCGCCGACCAGGCGATCGAAGGGTGGTTGCGTTATGGCCGGCCCGCCGTGGTCAACGCTGAATCCGGTCGGGCGCTGTTGCTCGGCCGGCGCGGACGCAGGCTGGACCAGCGCCAGGCCAGAGACGTTGTGCACGAGGTGGTCTCGGCAATCCCTGGTGCGCCGGACATGGGACCGCACGGGCTGCGGCACAGCGCCGCCACGCACCTGCTCGAAGGCGGCGCCGACCTGCGTGTGGTCCAGGAGTTGCTGGGTCACGCCAGCATGGCGACCACTCAGCTCTACACCCACGTGTCGATCGAACGCCTGAAGAAGGTGCACGACCAGGCGCATCCGCGCGCCTGAACACGGTCGGCGCGAAAGCCTTTGCCGATGTGGCGACGCACCCTATTCTGAAACAAGTTCTAGTTTGGGAGGCTTCGTGAACGACGCAGGCGCCGTGCACAACGTGCTCGGCAAAGAGATCAGGATGCCGGTCCGGATCCGGCAGGCCCGTGCCTTCATGGCGTCTTACCTGGTCGCCGACGACGCCGCGCAGCGTGTCATCGACTACTCGGGGCTGCGGGTCATCCGCGTGCCGGGCAATCGAGCGCTGTGCACCCTGGTCTTCGTCCAGTACATCGATGGGGACCTCGGCCCCTACCACGAATTCGGTGTGTCGTTCTCGGTCGGCCACCACACCGCCACGGCCACCGGCGGCCTCGCCGACGTGCGGGCACTCGCGAGTGGCAAGGCGGGCGTGTTCATCCATCGCTTGCCCGTCGACGGCGAATTCACCCTGGCGGCCGGGCGCGGCATCTGGGGCTTTCCCAAGGAAATCGCCGACTTCCGCGTCGACTACGAGGGCGCGCATCGGCACGGCGTCCTGCATCACAACGGTGAACTGGTAGTCGACCTGACCGTCCGCCCCGGCTTCGCCACCCCGGCCAAGCGCGGCGCGGGCACCTCCTTCGACGCCTACTCCCACATCGACGGCATCACTCGCTGCACCCAGTGGGACATGGAACCCGCGGGCATGCACGCCCGTCCGGGCGGCGCCGACCTCGTCCTCGGTGATCACCCGTGGGCCCGGGAACTGGCCGGCCTCGGGCTGCCCAAGCGCGCCTCGATGACCTCGACCATCGCCCGGCTCCAGATGACCTTCCAGGACGCCACTCCGGTGTGAAGCGCGGGGTCACCGGCTTTGCCCCATCCGGACGTTAGGGTGAAATCCCCGGCCGGATTGGAGAGGTGAGGTGAACCCCGAGTCGCAGGCAGCAGCGGGCGAAACGCAACTCGATTACCGCTTCGACCTCGCCAACGAGCGGACCTTCCTGGCTTGGATGCGCACCTCGCTCGGTTTGCTCGCCGGCGGCGTCGCGGTGCACACACTGGTACAACCGTTCAAGACCGCGGGGCTCCGCCGGGCGCTCGCGGTGAGTTGCATCCTGCTCGCGGTCATCGTGGCGGTCGGCGCATACGGCTATTGGCGTCGTGTCGGTATCGCGATGCGGCGCGGGGACCCGCTGCCGCGCACCGTGATGGTGCCGATTCTGTCCGGCGGTATCGCCATCATCTCCGTACTGGCCGGTATCGCGGTGCTGCTGAAGTGATGGCGCGCGATCCGGGACTGGCGGCGGAACGCACTGCGCTGGCATGGCGTCGCACGGCGGTCTCGGCGATGGTCTGCGCCGCGCTCTTTCTCAACCACGCGGTGGGCAGCAGCTGGCGACCGGCCCAATTGGCGCCACTGGGCGCGGCCGTCACCATGGGCGCGCTGGCTGTCCTGTGTTACGTACGCAATCGCACCTTGCAGGAAGGTCGCCACGGCAACGGGCGCGCCGCAGTCGCCGTTACCGCGCTCGCGGTGGTCACGGTCGCCGGTGTCGCGTTCGCGTTGGGTCTCACCATGCCACGTCCCTGATCACCACAGGAGGATGCAGATGAGTGGAAATGAGCCGAGCAGCTTCATCGTCGCGCAGCACCAGCGGGCGGCGGCCGAACTCCCGTTCTCCGATGACGCCGATCGCGCCGATGCCCGGCGCGGATTCATCGCGGCACTGGAACCCGGGGTGGTGACCACGGCGGACGGAACCGTGGTGTGGGACAACGACTCCTACGCCTTCTTGCGTGAACCCTGCCCCGCCTCGGTGCATCCCAGTCTGTGGCGACAGTCCGGGTTGGTGATCGAGCAGGGGCTCTACGAAGTAACCGCGGGCATCTATCAGGTCCGCGGCTTGGACCTGTCGAATATGACTCTGGTGGAAGGCGATACGGGGGTCGTCGTCATCGATCCACTCATCTCGGCCGAGACCGCGGCGGCGGGCTTGGCGCTATACCGTGCGCACCGTGGTGATCGCCCGGTGACAGGGCTCGTCTATACCCATTCCCACGTCGACCATTTCGGCGGAGCGATGGGCGTCATCACCGCTGACCAGGTCGCGGCCGGTCGGTGCCCGGTGCTGGCACCGGCGGGTTTCCTGGAACACGCTGTCGCGGAGAATATTTACGCCGGTACCGCGATGACTCGGCGCGCGGCGTACATGTACGGCGCGGTGCTGCCGCGCGGGCCGCTCGGCCAGGTGGGCGCGGGTCTGGGCCAGACCACCTCGCTGGGCACGGTGACGCTGATCGCCCCCACCCTCGACATCACCGCCACCGGTCAGACCGAGACCATCGACGGCGTCGAGATGGTCTTTCAGATCACCCCCGGCACCGAGGCGCCGGCCGAGATGAACTTCTACTTCCCGCACCATCGGGCCCTCTGCATGGCCGAGAACGCGACGCACACCCTGCACAACCTGCTGACGTTGCGGGGCGCGCTCGTCCGCGACCCGCATATTTGGGCCAAGTATCTGACCGAGGCGATCACCCTGTTCGGCCGGGACTCCGATGTCCTGTTCGCCTCCCATCACTGGCCCACCTGGGGCACCGATCGTCTGATGGAATACCTTGCGCTGCAACGGGACCTGTACGCCTACCTGCACGATCAGACATTGCGGATGCTGAACCAGGGTTATGTGGGCGCCGAGATCGCCGAGCGCATCCAACTGCCGCCCGCCATCGAAAAGACCTGGCACACAAAGGGTTACTACGGCTCGGTGAGCCACAATGTGAAGGCCATCTATCAGCGCTACATGGGCTGGTTCGACGGAAATCCGGCCCACCTGTGGGAGCATCCGCCGGTCGAGAGCGCGCGCCGGCACGTCGAATTCATGGGCGGGGCGAACCAGGTGCTGCGCAAGGCACGGGAGTCTTACGACGCGGGCGACTATCGGTGGGTGGCACAGGTACTCAACTATGTGATCTTCGCGGACCCGGACAACCGCGCCGCCCGGGACCTGCAGGCAACTACTTTCGAGCAGCTCGGCTACGGCGCGGAGAACGCCACCTGGCGCAATTTCTACCTCAGCGGCGCCTACGAACTCCGCTATGGCTCCTTCGGCACCCCCACCACTACCAACGCGCCGACCATGCTGGCCGCGCTCACCGTCGACCAAATCTTCGACGCCCTGTCGTTGCGGGTCGACGGCCCCAGGGCCTGGAATCTGCGCGTCGTCACGGAGTGGCGGATCTCCGACGAAAACCGCACACACCGAGTCGAATTGAGCAACGGTGTGCTGACGCACTACAACCGCCCCGACGGCACCGCCCTACCCGCCCCGGACGCGACCTTCACGCTGACCCGCCCCACCCTCATCCGAGTCCTGCTGACCGGAGCGGACTTCGGCGTAGCGGTCGCCGCGGGCGATATCACCATCGACGGGGATCCAACCGGCCTCACCAAACTGGTCGGCGTCTTCGACGAGCCGGACCCCGATTTCGCCATCGTCACGCCGTGAGGCGTCCGTCAATATCCCGGCGCGACTCCCGGCTGAGCGGGCCGGGAGATCGCTGAATCGACGGTCGGGGTGCTCCGCGGAGGTGACTCGCTGGAAATCACCGAGGCGGACATCGCTGCCATCATCCGCTCACGGACCACGGACCACGGACCACGGACCACGGACCACGGACCACGGACCACGGACCACGGACCACGGACCACGGACCACGGACCACGGACCACGGACCACGGACCGCAGGCCACAGGTTCGGGGACCGGGGACCGAGCATCGAGATCGAGCATCGAAGACCGGGGATCGAAGACCCAGACCGGAGACCGGGGATCGACGAACCTGACCGGAGACCGGAGACCGGAGACCGGAGACCGGAGACCGGAGACCGGAGACCGGTGAGCACTGAGCTGAGCACGGCTGCGCCGCAGCGCAATACGGCGACTGCGATCGGTTGGGGCATGTGAACAGGTCGGGGGCCGACGTAAATTTGCTGGCAGTCCTTTTGTAGGACAGAAGTCGGTTAATTTCAGCTATCCTGACGCTGCCGGTCGAGCGCAAGCGGTTGTAGGGTGGCGTGGCAGATATCGATCAATTGACTGAGCGGTTCAGCTCGGCACTGCGACTCGGTGGGGGCGATATCTCCGCCGCGTGTCAGGCGTGTCTGCACGTCCTTCCGGTGCGCGGTGCGGCGATCCTGATCGGCGAACGACATCTCGGTCTGTGGCCGTGGTCGGTCGTCGGCGAGGACGCCGCCCGGATCGAGAGTTTGCAGGCGGTGGTCGCCGCCGGTCCCGCTGTCTACGCATTTGCCACCGGAGTGTCGGTACCGTTGCCGGATCTCACCACCCCTTGCCCGCGGTGGCCCGAGTTCGTCGCCGCTATGACACGGGAGAAGATCGCCGGTGCCATGATCTCGGTGCCGCTCCGGCTGGGCATGGCGCGGATCGGCACCCTCGACCTGTTCGACCCGGACCCCGGCATGGCCGCACCGCCGACTGTTTCCGCGGCCCGGCGGTTGGCGGATCTGCTCACCGCGCAGCTCATTTCGGCCCACTCGGCAGGGTCAGCCGGCTGGCTGACGCCGCCGCGCGAGAGCGTCCTGATCCACCAGGCGGCGGGCATGGTGATAGATCATCTGCATGTCGGCGCCCCCGATGCCTACGCGTGGTTACGGTCTCTGGCTGCCCGGCAAGGCCTTTCGCTATCCGAGGTCGCCGAGCGCATAATCGAGCGGCGGCTGCCGATCGCGGCGGCGCTCGACGTACCTCCGTCGAATACCCGCCGCAACTGAAGGTTTCGCTGGAGGCCGATCGGTCCATACCATGGTGACTTGGGCCGGGTGTGGCGCAGGATCTCCGTGGCGGACTATTAGAGGTCGGCGGGTACAGGAGTGGTTCGGATGTCTGACAGCGAGCTGCTGGTAACAGCGCTGGCGAGGCTCGCGCGTCTCATGGCCGCCGATGACGTCGCCGCGGTGCTGGAGCACGTGCTCGTCAGTGCCACCGACCTTTTGCACCTGTCCGGCGCCACCGTGCTGCGAGTATGGGACGAAGCGGGGCAGTCCGAGGGCCATCCGGCATCGATCAGCGCGTCGACGGAGTCGCTGGCGGAGCTGGCACGTAGCCAGCTAGACGCGGCTCGGGGCCCGGCGCTGGAAGCCATGCGGCACGGCGAAGCCGTCACTGTGACCGAGATCGGCAAATACCTCGACGTCTGGCCCGAATATGCGAGTGCGGCCGAGCGGCACGGCATGTCCTCGGTGGCCAGCACTCCGCTGCGGCACGACGATCTCAGCTTCGGAGCGCTCTGCATCTATTCCGCGGAGCGCCGGGACTGGGCCCCGCCGGACCTATCGGTGGGTGAACTATTGGCTGAGTTGACGGCCGGGCACCTCGTCACCGTGGACCGGCTGCGCGAAAAACAGCAACTCGCCGACCAGTTACAGCACGCCCTGGACGCACGCATCGTCATCGAACAGGCCAAAGGCGTGATCGCCAACGCCCGCAACATCACCCCCGACGCCGCCTACAAACTGATCCGGACGCACGCCCGCCGCAACCGCATCAGCGTGCAGGCGGTCGCCACCGGCATCGTCGAGCTGCGGCTGCGCATCTGACACGCATGCGAGCCGATGCTCAACGCATCTCCCACGCCATACGAGCCGATGCTCAACGTATCTCCCAGGCATGCGAGCCGATGCTCAACGCGTCTCCCGCGCCGACTGGATCCGCACGCCCTGATCCATCCGTGCCACGCCAGGTGTGCACGATGTCAGTTCGTCGGCAGCGTGCCGATGTATCGACCGGCGACAAACCGCTGAACGACCCGCACCACCGGCCCGCCGAGTCTGGTGTACCAAGTCCCGGGACGCGAGAACGCGACCACCAACCCGTAGACACTCTCGTCTGCGGGGTCGTACTCCACCGCGAACAATTCCTCGCCCGACTGGGGATGCCCGGGCAGCGTCCCATAGGCGAATCCGCGCCGATTCTCTTCCGCCAGTACCTGCACCACCCGGCATGGCGCGACTATCCCGACCGGCCCTACTCCGAGCCGCACCGTCAGCACCGTGCCAGGCTCCGCTGTCGGCGTACTCGCCTCGCGAAAGATCCTGATGCCCTTCTGCATTCGATACGCCAGAATCGCGGCCCCGGCCCGTTCGAACAGCTCCCGCCCGCGCCCGATGCGCCGTCGCAACCGAAACTGGTGATACCCCTCCGGCATCGTCGTCAGCGTCGCGCCGACCTCGGCATAGGTGAATGGTGGATCGCCAGCGTTCTGCATGCACTGATTCTTTACCCGCCACCCGGCGAGACGGAAGCCGACTCTTCGGGTTGTCCTTTCGAGTCGTTGTCCTTTCGAGTCATCGTGAACTGATCCGCGTCGGAGTCACCGGTTTCAATCGAACCGGCGAAATACGCAGCAGTGCTAGCGGATCCAGGTATTCGTACGCGCCGGGTCTGCTCGAATCTCGACGCGCGCCCCAGTGCAGGCAGGCGACCGCGCAGCCTTCGTGCCCGGCTTGCAGGGTGCCGATGGGCGCGCCTCGGACAACTCGGCGGCCTACCGCCACATCCGCCTCGACCGGCTCGTAGGTCGTGCGCAAACCGCCGGGGTGATCGATCGACACCACCGGCTTTCCAGCCACCTCCCCGGCGAACACCACGATCCCGGCACCGGCCGCCAGCACTGCCTGCCCCGGCATCCCCGCCAAGTCGACGCCGCGATGCCCGGGTAACCAGTTCCGCGCCGGTTTGTCGAAACGCCGCTCGATCGCGGGTCGCGGTCGCAAGGGCCAGCCGAACTCACCGGCCACCGGAGCTGCCACCGCTTGCTCGACCAGGCCCGCGCCAGCCACTGTCAGACCGGCCAGGAGCACACCGAACCAGCGCATACGCAGGCGGCCCTGGCCGATCCTCAGTGCAGTGCGTCCGGCCACCCTCAGCTCGTGCCCCACTGCAGCGTGACCAGCACGGTGACCTCCGGCGCGCACGACTCCTCAGACGGACAGCGGGTGTCGAGGTCATCCTTATTGGGATCCGAACCGGACGATTTCGGATCGGTGCCGGACAACCGCAGCACCAGCGGCGGAGACTGCCGCGCTCGTGGTGACGGATCGCCGGGCGTCGATCGCGGCTTCGGGGTGCGTGTCCGAGTAGGCGGTGGGGGAGAAGCCTCCTCCGGGTCGGTCGGCGATTGGCTTGCCGCCGGCGGCGCTGCCGCTTGCCCGATCAGGCCGCTCATCAACTCCGCGGTCAACGGCACCAGCCGCGCGAGTGGCGGACCGAATTCCGCGATCAAACGCTCGATATCGGTAGCCGACTGCCCCAGCGCCTCGGCGATGCGCGGCACCGCCTCGGCCGCGAGCGGTACCAACTGTGCCAGGGGCGGGCCGAATTCGGTGACGAGGCGGTCGACCTCGCCCGCCGGGACACCGAGCGCCGCCGCGAGGCGGGGTACGAATTCCGCCGTCAGCGGCGCCAACCGCAGCAGCGGTGGACCGAATTGCGTGACGAGTCGTTCTATCTCGGCGGCGGAAATTCCGGGCGCGGGAGGGACGTGGTCGATCCGCCGCGGCGTGCTGCACACGGAGCCGGTGCACTGCCCGGCTACCGGATCGGGGACGGCTCGCGCGGGTGCGGCGGTGAACATCGCCCCCGCGAAGGCCAGCGGAACGAGCATGGTCGTGGTGATCGAGATTCGGGTCATGCGGTCGAGACTCGTCTCGCCGGTTGCGTGTCGTAACCCGCGTTCCGGCGAGTGGGGACAACTTCGCGGACTGTGGATATCTCGCATTTCTCCTGGTCAGCGGTCCGGGTGCAGGCCGATTTAGAGCAGGAGCCCGCACGCCGTAGACTGGTTGAGCGGTCTGTGCTTGCTATGGACCGACTTCGCGCGCCATCCGTGCTTGTTCGTAACGGCGCTGTTCGAACCAGAACTCCAGTCATTCTGCGGGTTCGGTCGCGGCAGCGTAATCGCGAAACAGGGAATCGTCGGCTGGTCCCGAGCTCAACGGCCCGGGTCCGACGGTTCGGAGGCGCCAGGGCTTCGGATCACCGATCCGTAGCGTCAACCGGCAAAGAAAGAGAGATACGAGAGCAATGGCTGTCGTAACTATGAAGCAGCTGCTCGACAGCGGCGCGCACTTCGGACACCAGACTCGTCGGTGGAATCCGAAGATGAAGCGGTTCATCTTCACCGACCGCAATGGCATCTACATCATCGACCTGCAGCAGACGCTGACCTACATCGACAAGGCCTACGAGTTCGTCAAGGAGACCGTCGCCCACGGTGGCACCGTTCTCTTCGTCGGCACCAAGAAGCAGGCCCAGGAGTCGATCGCGGCCGAGGCCACTCGGGTCGGTATGCCGTATGTCAACCAGCGCTGGCTGGGTGGCATGCTCACCAACTTCTCCACCGTGCACAAGCGCCTGCAGCGCCTCAAGGAGCTCGAGGCCATGGAGCAGACCGGTGGCTTCGAGGGTCGCACCAAGAAGGAAATCCTCATGCTGACGCGTGAGATGAACAAGCTCGAGCGCACCCTCGGTGGTATCCGGGACATGGCCAAGGTTCCGTCGGCCATCTGGGTCGTCGACACCAACAAGGAGCACATCGCCGTCGGCGAGGCGCGCAAGCTGAACATCCCGGTCATCGCGATCCTGGATACCAACTGCGATCCCGACCTGGTCGACTACCCGATTCCGGGTAACGACGACGCGATCCGTTCCGCCGCCCTGCTGACCAAGGTCGTCGCCTCCGCGGTGGCCGAGGGCGTGCAGGCCCGCGCGGGCCAGTCCTCCTCCGACGACAAGCCGGAAGCCGGCGCGGGCGAGCCCCTCGCCGAGTGGGAGCAGGAGCTGCTGGCGCAGGCTGCCCCCGCCGCCGCCGACGCCCCGGCCGCTGAAGCCGCTGCTGAGGCTCCGGCCGAGGCCCCGGCTGAGACCCCGGCCGAGGCCTGAGTCTCTTAAAACTCTGTTTCAGCGGTGATCATGTTGACCTGTCAGCGTGATCACCGCTGCCCAGTATCCGACTTGAAAAGGGAGGCTCGCCCGAGATGGCGAACTACACCGCTGCCGATGTGAAGCGGCTCCGGGACCTGACCGGCTCCGGAATGATGGACTGCAAGAAGGCGCTCGAGGAGAACGGCGGCGATTTCGACAAGGCCGTCGAGTTCCTGCGCATCAAGGGCGCCAAGGATGTCGGCAAGCGCGCCGAGCGCTCCACCGCCGAGGGTCTGGTCGCCGCCAAGGATGGCGTCCTGATCGAGATCAACTCCGAGACCGACTTCGTCGCCAAGAACGCGGAGTTCCAGGAGCTGGCCAACAGCATCGTGGCCGCCGCCGCGAAGGCCCGCCCGGCCGACCTGGACGCGCTCAAGGCTGTCGACCTGGGCGGCAAGACCGCCGATCAGGCCGTGCAGGAGCTCGCCGCCAAGATCGGTGAGAAGCTCGAGCTGCGTCGCGTCGCGTCCTTCGACGGCCCCGTCGCCGTCTACCTGCACAAGCGTGCCACCGACCTGCCGCCCGCCGTCGGCGTGCTGGTCGAGTACAAGGGCGAGGGCGAGGCCGCCGAGGCCGCTGCCCGTGCCGCCGGTATGCAGGTCGCGGCCCTCAAGGCCAAGTACCTGACCCGTGAGGACGTGCCGGCCGAACTCGTCGCCAAGGAGCGCGAGATCGCCGAGGCCACGGCCAAGGAAGAGGGCAAGCCCGAAGCCGCCCTCCCGAAGATCGTCGAAGGTCGCGTCAACGGCTTCTACAAGGATGTCGTGCTGCTGGAGCAGGCTTCGGTCACCGACTCCAAGAAGACCGTCAAGGCGCTGCTGGACGAGGCCGGTGTCACCGTGACTCGCTTCGCTCGCTTCGAGGTCGGACAGGCCTGACCGCCGCCGCTGGGTCCAATCCAGTGAAAAGACCCCTCACACATTGTGATTCAATGTGTGAGGGGTCTTTTTCTGTTCGTCCGGACGCGCCTTGTACGGGGGCTTGTGCCGTGCTGCTTTCCGGATAGGGCAGGATGAGAACGCTTTGTGTTGCGCACTCGCGCCAGTTGATGATCAATCGCCGAAGGAGACGAGCACCGATGACGGACCCGGGGACCGACCGCCCAGGATATCGCCGGGTGCTTCTCAAATTGGGGGGCGAGATGTTCGGCGGCGGCAAGGTCGGCCTGGACCCCGATGTGGTGCAGACGGTGGCCGAGCAGATCGCCGAGGTGGTCTCCGACGGTATTCAGGTGGCCGTGGTCATCGGTGGCGGCAATTTCTTCCGCGGCGCCGAGTTGGAGGAGCGCGGCATGGACCGCGCCCGCTCGGATTACATGGGCATGCTCGGCACCGTGATGAACTCCCTTGCGCTGCAAGACTTTCTGCAGAAGCAGGGCATCGACACCCGCGTGCAGACCGCCATCACCATGGGCCAGGTCGCCGAACCGTATCTGCCGCTGCGCGCCAAGCGGCACCTGGAGAAGGGCCGCGTGGTCATCTTCGGCGCGGGCATGGGCATGCCCTACTTCTCCACCGACACCACCGCCGCCCAGCGTGCCCTTGAGATCGAGGCCGACGTGGTGCTGATGGCCAAAGCCGTGGACGGGGTGTTCGACGCGGACCCGCGGGTGGTGGAGAGCGCCACCATGTTCACCGAGATCAGCCATCGGGAAGTGATCGAACAGGGCTTGAAGGTCGCCGACGCAACCGCCTTCAGCCTGTGTATGGACAACCAGATGCCCATTCTGGTGTTCAATCTGTTGACGAAGGGCAATATCGCCCGGGCGGTCGCCGGTGAGAAAATCGGCACATTGGTTCGGACCGACCCCGAGGTCTAGGGAAAACCCAAGCCAGGGGTCAGGACGATGACGACGCTGTGGAGCCGGTGTCAAGGAAGGACATGGTCGTGATTGAAGAAGCGCTCTTCGACGCCGAGGAAAAGATGGAGAAAGCCGTCTCGGTGGCGAAGGACGATCTCGGGAGCATCCGGACCGGTCGGGCGAACCCCGGCATGTTCAACCGAATCGTCATCGACTACTACGGTTCGGCGACCCCTATCACCCAGGTCTCCAGCATCACCGTGCCCGAGCCGCGGATGGTGGTGATCAAGCCGTACGAGCAGTCCACGCTGGGCGCGATCGAAACCGCGATCCGCAACTCCGATCTCGGTGTGAACCCCACCAACAACGGTGACATCATTCGGATCTCGGTCCCGCAGCTCACCGAGGAGCGGCGCCGGGAACTGGTGAAGCAGGCCAAGGGCAAGGGTGAGGACGCGAAGGTCTCCATCCGCAACGTCCGGCGCAAGGCCATGGAGGAACTGGGTCGCATCCAGAAGGATGGCGAGGCGGGCGAGGACGAGGTCGGCCGCGCCGAGAAAGACCTCGACAAGACCACCGCCAAATACGTCGGCCAGATCGACGAGTTGGTCAAGCACAAGGAAGCCGAACTGCTCGAGGTCTGAGTTTCCTCGGACGGCGGTTCTTGGCGGGGGATGAACGGAACTAGACGAGTTGAGCGACGGGACAATCGTGGCCGAGAACGCCGCCGCGACCGGTGCGGCCGAGGAGCCGAGACCGGCCAGCGGCACACCTGAATCTGAATACGCCACACCCGCCGCCGCTCCCGCGGCACCCAAGTCGCGGGCAGGCCGTAACCTGCCCGCGGCCCTGGCCGTCGGCCTAGGCCTCGGCTTATCGCTGATCGCCATCCTGCTTTTCGTGCCCAAGGTCTTCATCGCGGTCGCGGGCGCCGGTGTCGGCGTCGCCACCTGGGAGGTGGCCAAGCGCTTGCGCGAGGCCGACGTGCTGGTGCCGCGCGTGCCGTTGATAGTCGGCGGTCAGGCGGTGTTCTGGTTGGGCTGGCCGTTCGGCGCCAGTGGCGTCGCGGGCGCGTTCGCGGCGACCACCCTGATCTGCATGGTGTGGCGCCTGTTCGATCACGGTTTGCAGCAGGCGCCGCGAAACTTCTTGCGGGACACCGCGATCACCGTCTTCACGCTGGCCTGGATCCCGCTGCTGGCGTCCTTCGCGACGCTGCTGCTGCTCGAACCCGACGGCAATCTGCGGGTCCTGACCTTCATGATCCTGGTGGTCTGTTCGGATGTCGGCGGCTATGTCGCGGGTGTCCTGTTCGGCAAACACCCCATGGTCCCGTCGATCAGCCCGAAGAAGTCCTGGGAAGGCTTCTGCGGTTCCCTGGTCTTCGCCGTCATCGGTGGCCTGCTCACGGTAACCCTGTTGCTGCAGGCCAATTCGATGATCGGCGTCGTGCTCGGCGTCGGCCTGGTGGTCGTGGCCACCCTGGGTGACCTGATCGAATCTCAGGTCAAGCGGGAACTCGGCATCAAGGACATGGGCACATTGCTGCCCGGCCACGGCGGCATCATGGATCGTCTGGACTCCATGCTGCCGTCGGCCTTCGTCTCCTGGCTGGTGCTCAGCACCCTGATCTAGTGTTTGACGGCGCGCCGCAACTGCAGGATGCGCAGCCCGCCGACGGTGGCCATCAGCAATGCGCCGCCGATCGCGGACAGCAGCACGGCAATGCCGACCGGGAGATTGAACTCCCAGAACAGCAGGCCCACTCGCACGCTGTTCAGGTTCTGCAGAATGAATACCAGCAGCACGATCAAGATGAACGCACTGACGATCAGTCCGACCCACGTCCATCCGGTGCGGGTGCCGAGTGATTTCTTGGCGGTGACAGTGGACGTGGCCGGTGCTGTGGGTGGTGTGGTCTCGGGGGCGGGCTCCGGAGCGAAGTCCGGACCATGTTTTTCGGTCTCGGTGTGGTAGGGCTCCGGTCCGGGCTGATAGGGCTCGGGCGGGATGCGTTGCGGCGGGGACTCCGGCCGCCGCGGGTCGGGCGAGTATTCGGGATTCAGCGACATGTTCCGGGCATTCCCGGAACCGACCAGGTTACGCATCGCGCCGACCGTCATTCGATCACCGGCTCCGGGCGCGAAATCCCCGCTCAGCAGTTGGTCGGTGCGGGTTTGCCGGCGAAGCGGTCCGCCAAGTAGGCGAGGACCATGGGCAGCCCCGTAATGGTTTCGGTGCCGTGTTCACCGACCGGGTTCTCCGCCAGCGCGACTGTGGCGCCGCCGTCGCAGTACTGTGCGGCGAGTGCGCGGGCCGCGGCGATCGGGGCGAATTCGTCGTTGGTCGCATGATGGAACAGGACCGGCGCGGTCGGGACCCCGGCTCGGAAGAGCGGGCTGGCCTGGCGCGCGACCGTACTGATCTCGGCGTTGTTCGTGATCGAACCGGGCCACGCCTCCAAGTCCGCCGCTTTCAGGAACGGATACGCGAGCACCGCATCGTGCAAGCAGTACGTCTGGCTCGCCGCGAGGACTCGGCGGCCGAAATCGTTGACGTACCGCGGCAGATCCAGCTGCGGGTAGGAGCGCAGCAGGCCGACGAGTCCGATCGCGAGCGCACCGCCGGCGATACTGCCACTGAAGGATCGCAAGGTGGCTTCGTGGTCGGCGACCACCCCGCCGAGGGCTATCGCGGTCAACCGCAGGTCCGGGGCGTAGACCCGGTGCTCCTGGGCCGCGACGGCGGTAGCCAGCGCGCCACCGGAGTATCCCCAGAGCGCCGTGGGCGCGGCCGGGTCGATTTCGGCCGGTGCGAACGACTTGGCGGCGCGAATGCCGTCGAGCACGCCGCGGGCGTAACCGCCGGCTCCGGAGAAATCGGAATTCGGTCCCTGGTAGTCGGGCACGACCACTGCCCAACCCTGTTGCAGCGCGGTGCGAATGATGCCGGTCTCGCTGAGCGCCATGGTCGGTCCGCCGCCGAGCCCGCCGCGCAGCGCGTAGGAGGGAGCGCATTGCGAGCCGACACTGTCCTCGGCGACCTGGTAGGAGAGCAGCGGACGCGGACCAGGAGCGCGCCATTCCTGGCGCGGGACAAGCACTGTGGCGATATACGCACTCGGGCGCTCGTGATTGTCGATCGTCTTGTACTGGATCTGCCATGCGTTGGCCGGCATCGGCAGCAACAGTGCCTGTGCGTCGATCGAGCGGGAACCGAGCACCGTCGCGTTCGGCACGCCGGAGCTGGCCTCCGGCACCGTGTAGAAGGCGTCCTCGTCGGGCAGCGGAACCGCTCCGGCTTCGGCCCGCGCCGGAGTGGCTGGATGCCACTCGGGCGACAGCACTGTCAGCGCATTGCCGCCGACCACGATTCCCACGACAGCGGCCAGCGTCGCGCCGACTCGTAAACCCCACATGCAAAGCCCCCCGGTGACAATGCGCTCGGCTAGCGCTGGAGTGAGACTGTAGTCGCCAGGTCGAGCGGCTGCGGCGGATCGGAACAGTCGGATCCCTTGGGGCCGAGCGTATTTTCGGTCAGACCCAGATGAAGGTGTGCTGTTTCGTCAGTGCACTTGGCGGCCGGTGTCGTCCCAGTATTTCCGGCGGAGTTCGCGCTTCAGGATCTTGCCCGCGCCCGACACCGGGAGCGCGTCGGTGAGCTCGATGCTGCGCGGAGCTTTGTAGCCCGCGATGAGCGATTTGACGTGCTCGCGGATGTCCTCGGTGGTGACGGTGGTGCCGGGCAGGCAGACGATGACGGCGTGCACCCGTTCGCCCCATTCCTCGTCCGGGACGCCGATGACGGCGCAGGCGGCGACGTTCGGGTGGGCGGCGACGGCGTTCTCCACCTCGACGGAGTACACGTTCTCGCCGCCGGTGACGATCATGTCCTTGATCCGGTCGACCACGAAGACATAGCCCTGCTCGTCCATGTAGCCGCCGTCGCCGGTGTGCATCCAGCCGCCGCGCAGCGCGGCTGCGGTTTCCTCGGGTTTGTTCCAATAGCCGAGCATGACGTGGTCGCCGCGCACCTGGATTTCGCCGACGGTGCCGCGCGGGACCTCGTTGTCGTCCAGGTCGGCGATGCGGACCTCGGCGTGCGGCGCGGCGCGGCCGGCCGAGCGCATCCGGTCACCGGTGTGGTCTTCGGGGCCGAGGAGGGTGGCGACCGGGGACAGCTCGGTCATGCCGTAGGCCTGGGTCATTCGCGCGTTGGGGAACGCCTTCATCACCCGCGCCAGGACCGCCTGCGAGATCGGCGAGGCGCCGTAGAGGGCGCGCTCGAGGCTGGAGAGGTCGTGGTCGTGAATCTCTGGATGGTCGACCAGCATCTGCAGCATCACCGGTACGAGCAGGGCGTCGGTCACCTTGTGCTGGGCGATCGCGCGCATGGTGGCCACCGGCTCGAACATCGGGATGATCACATGCGTACCGCCGAGGAACACCACGACCGCCCAGCCGGAGAGGTCGGCGAGGTGGAACATCGGCGCTGCGTGCAGATAGGTGGCGCCGGGCGCGAACAGGTAGCCCGTGGCGACCGAGCCCAGCGCCGAGGAGAACAAATTGTCGTGGCTGAGCATGACGCCCTTGGGGAAGCCCGTGGTGCCGCCGGTGTAGAAGACGCCGGCCAGTTCGCTTCCGCCGCGCCGGGCATCCGGGATGGGCTCGCTGCGGGCGACGAGGTCTTCGAACGACAGCGCACCCTCGGGGGTGGGCCCGTCACCGCAGTGGATCACCGCGACCAAACCGTCGTAGCCCTGCCGGATCACCGGGAGCATCGCGGCGAACGCGTCATCGACGAAAAGCACCGTGGTGCCGGAATCGGCGAAGCTGTAGACGATTTCGGCGGGGCTCCAGCGAATGTTGACCGGATTGAGCACGGCGTTCGCCCACGGGACGGCCAGCAGATATTCGCTGTAGCGGTCGGAGTTCAGCGACAGCATCGCCACCCGGTCGCCGTCGGCGACACCGAGTCCGCGCAGTGCCCCCGCCAGCCGGGCCACGCGCTCGGCGACCTCCGCGAACGTTCGGGTGCGATCACCACAGATCGTCATGATGCCGTCGGGGTTCTGCTGGACCGCACGATGCAGACCTTGGGTGAGATACATCGGCGTCTACCTCCGTGCTTGCGATGTGAATCGATAGCAAGGTAACAGAGCTCATCAAGTTAAGGGTGATTCTGGTGAATTGGCTTCAAAATCCGCTATTACCAGCATGTTTAGGTGTCGCCCTTGACCCCGGATGGGACTGTGGCGCTTAATTAAGTGAATTTTCGATAGTCTCACTTCTTAGGATTGCCATGAATAATCGCGTGGTGGTGGCGGGTGTCGGGATGATCCCGTTCACGACGCCGAGCCGCACCGAGACCTACGACGTCATGGGCACCGAGGCGGCGCGAAAAGCCTTGTCCGACGCGGGAATCGAGTATTCGAGGATCCAGCAGGCCTACGCCGGTTACGTCTACGGTGACTCGACCTGCGGGCAGGCCGTGCTCTACGGCTTGGGGCAGACCGGCATCCCGGTCATCAATGTCAACAACAACTGTTCCACCGGCTCGTCGGCGCTTTTCCTCGCGCGCCAAGCGGTCGAAGCCGGTGTCGTCGACGTAGCGCTGGCGGTCGGGTTCGAGCAGATGCAACGCGGCGCGCTCGCCCTGGGCTACACCGACCGGCCCACGCCGTTCGACCGCTTCAACGTG
Source organism: Nocardia goodfellowii (assembly GCF_017875645.1). Lineage (NCBI taxonomy): Bacteria > Bacillati > Actinomycetota > Actinomycetes > Mycobacteriales > Nocardiaceae > Nocardia > Nocardia goodfellowii. The sequence goes on from NZ_JAGGMR010000001.1 coordinate 3,318,371, forward strand.
GTCATGGACCAGATCCAGGAGCGCACCGCCGCGCCGTTCGCGGCGCAGATGTTCGGTGGGGCGGGGCGGCAGTACGCCGAAAAGTACGGCACCGCACCGGAAACCTTCGCCAAGATTTCGGTGAAGTCGCGCAAGCATGCCGCCAACAATCCCTACGCGGTATTCCGCGATCCGCTCACCGTCGAGGAAGTCTTGGCCTCCCCGCACATCTACGGTCCGCTGACCCGGCTGCAGTGCTGCCCGCCCACCTGCGGCGCGGCCGCCGCGGTGCTGGTCAGCGAGAAATTCGCCAAGGCCAACGGCATCGACGCCTCGGTGGTGATCAGAGCGCAGGCGATGACCACCGACCTCCCGTCCACCTTCGAGGCAAAGGACATGGCGAAGATCGTCGGCTACGACATGTCCAAGGCAGCGGCACAGCAGGTTTACGAGGCCTCCGGTATCGCGCCGGCCGATATCCGCGTGGTCGAGTTGCACGACTGCTTCACCGCCAACGAACTGCTCACCTACGAGGCCATCGGACTGACCCCCGAGGGCACCGCGGAGAAGTTCGTCAACGACGGCGACAACACCTATGGTGGCCGGGTCGTCACGAACCCGTCCGGCGGCCTGTTGTCCAAGGGGCATCCGCTCGGGGCGTCCGGTCTGGCGCAGTGCGCCGAACTGGTCTGGCAGTTGCGCGGCCGGGCGGAAGCACGTCAGGTCGAGGGTGAGCTGAAAGTCGCTCTGCAGCACAACATCGGGCTCGGCGGCGCGGCCGTGGTGACCCTGTACGAGAAGGTGAGCTGAAAGGTCTTGACACACATGGGAACTCTGGCAGGCAAGGTCGCCCTCGTCTCCGGCTCCGGCCGCGGCATCGGCCGTGAGGTCGCGCTGAAACTCGCTTCCGAAGGCGCGAAAGTGGTGGTGAACGACCTCGACGCCGAACCGGCGAAGGCAACCCTCGCCGCCGTCGAAGCCGCTGGGGGACAGGCGGTGTCGTGTATCGGCAATGTCACCGACGCGGATTTCGGCGAACGGTTCGTACAGACCGCGGTGCAGCACTTCGGCGGGCTGGACATCATCGTCAACAACGCCGGCTACACCTGGGATTCGGTGATCCAGAAGATGACCGACGAGCAGTGGGACGCCATCCTCGACGTACATCTGAAGGCGCCGTTCCGGATCTTGCGCGCCGCGCAACCGGTGATCAGCGGGCTGGTGAAACAAGCCAGGGCCAACGGCGAGGCGGTGCCGTGCCGCAAGGTCGTGAACATCTCCTCGATGGCGGGCACGGGTGGCAATGCGGGACAGGCGAATTACTCCGCGGCCAAGGCCGGTCTGCTCGGTCTGACCAAGACCATGGCCAAGGAGTGGGGCCGCTACAACGTCACCGTCAACGCCGTCGCGTTCGGCATGATCAAGACCCGGCTCACCGAGGCACCCTCCGACAGCGGCGGCACCATCGAGGTGCAGGGCAAGGAGATCAGGGTGGGTGTCAATCCGCAGCTGGCGGCCGCCATGGAGCAGATGATTCCGCTGGGCCGCGCAGGTACCCCGGCCGAGGCCGCGGGCGCGGTGTACCTGTTCTGCACCGAAGAGTCGAACTACATCAGCGGCCAGACCGTGGTGTGCGGCGGCGGTTTCAACATCTGATGGCAAGGGTGAACGGGCCGGGCGTAATCCGGCCGGCCCGCGGCACCCGCCCGGCGAACCGGCGCGAACTGATCGTCGCCGCGGCCAGCGACCTGTTCTACCGCAAGGGGTATGCCGCCGTCGGCATGGGCGAGGTCGCCGAAGCGGTGGCGATCGGCCCGTCCGCGCTGTACCGGCACTTCCGCGGCAAACACAATCTGCTGGCCACCGTCGTCGCGGGCGCGTTGCAATCCCTGGACGACGCGCTCGCGGCCTCCGCGGACCGGCCGGAGCAAGCCGCCTCGACGCTGGCGGCCGGTGTACTGGCCAACCGCGGCGCGGGGGTGCTGTGGCGCCGCGAGGGCCGGTACCTGGTGGACGAGGATGAACGCGCCGCGTTCCGGGAACTGGCCCGGCGGATCGGCGCCCGGATGGCCGAACTCGTCGGCGCGACCCGTCCCGAGCTGGACGCCGCGCAGCGGGATCTGCTGGCTTGGGCGGCGCTGTCGGTGGCCAACAGCGTGTCCTTCCACGGCTTGTCGCTGCCCGAAACCGAATTCACTCGACTGCTCAGCGAACTCATCGCGCGCACACTCGAGGCTCGGATACCTCGACTGGGCCCACGCCGCCCACCCACGCCGCCGGGGCCGCTGGCGGCGTTGTCCCGGCGCGAGGCGATTCTCACCGAGGCGACCAAACTCTTTGCCGAGCAAGGCTTTACAACTGTCAGCGTCGAAGACATCGGGGACAGCGTCGGTATCGCGGGCGCGAGCGTCTACAACCACTTCGCGAGCAAGGCCGACATCCTGCTGGCCGCCATCGTCCGCGGCGAGGAGTGGCTGCGCATGGGCGTGCACCGCGCGCTCGCCCACGCCGTCGACCCCGCCGACGCGCTCACCCGAATCCTGGACAGCTACAGCGCCGTGGTCTTCGAGAACCCGCATCTGATGCGGACCCTGGTCTCGGAGACGCGACACCTCCCGCCAGCGCAGTTCGATCGCGCCCGCACCGGCCAACTCGCCTACATCGCGGAATGGGTGCATCTGCTGGGCAAAATCCATCCCGCCTGGGATCCGGTGGCCGCCCGCATCCGGGTGCAGGCCGTGCAAATGATGATCAACGACACCGCGTTGACCCCGCACCTGCGGGCACTGCCGGACATCGAAGCGGTGTCCGCGGCGATCGGTGCGCAGATCCTCGATATCTAGTGGCCGTTGCCGCGCGGATCCGTGGCGCAGGGGCTGGCTGCGCTGCCGTGACGCAGGCCGTTCCGCTGCTCTGGCGGGTTGGGCCACTGGCACCCTGGTGGAGATTGGCCCGCAGCGCTCAGTGTGGGTGGGGCCGTGGCGCCGGCGCAGGCTCCCGCTGCGCTGACGAAAATCGTTCCGCCGCGTGACGCAGGCTGGTCCGCTGCCGTGACGCAGGCCGACGGTCCCAGGGCTCGAACGGCCCGGATGGGCCAAGATCTCGGTATGGGACACTGGAGGCACTATGACCGCCGTCCCCGTACCCCTCGTTTTCGATGCCCCGCGCCGGGGCATGCCGCCCACCCATCTAGCCGATCTCGACGCGGACGGGCGTAAGAAGGCGGTCGAGGAGTTGGGGCTGCCCAAATTCCGGGCCGACCAGATCGCGCGGCAATACTACGGACGGTTGCAGGCCGATCCGGAGCAGATGACCGATCTCCCCGCACCGGTGCGGGAGAAAATTGGCGCTGCGCTGTTCCCGCCGTTGCTCAATGTGGTGAAACACATCACCTGCGATGCCGGGGAGACCCGCAAGACGCTGTGGAAAGCCGGCGACGGCACCCTGCTGGAGAGCGTGCTCATGCGCTACGCCGACCGCAATACGCTGTGCATCTCCAGCCAGGCGGGTTGCGGCATGGCCTGCCCGTTCTGCGCGACCGGCCAGGCGGGCTTGACGCGCAACCTGTCCACCGCCGAAATCGTCGATCAGGTGCGCTCGGCCGCGGCCGCTCTGCGCGACGGCGACGTCGCCGGTGGCCCGGGGCGGCTCTCCAACATCGTCTTCATGGGCATGGGCGAACCCCTCGCCAACTACAAGCGCGTGGTCGCGGCCGTCCGCCGCATCACCTCGCCGGCCCCGGACGGTTTCGGTATCTCCCAGCGCAACGTGGTCGTCTCCACCGTCGGCCTTGCCCCCGCTATCCGCAAACTCGCCGACGAGGACCTGTCGGTGACTTTGGCTGTCTCCCTGCACACTCCGGACGACGAACTCCGAGACACGTTGGTACCGGTCAACAATCGCTGGCCGGTCGCCGAAGTCCTCGACGCCGCACGGTATTACGCGGACAAGTCCGGCCGCCGCGTCTCCATCGAATACGCCCTGATCCGCGATATCAACGATCAGCCGTGGCGTGCGGACATGCTCGGCAAGAAGCTGCACAAAGCCCTGGGCTCCCGAGTGCACGTCAACGTCATCCCGCTCAACCCCACGCCGGGCAGCAAATGGGACGCCGCACCCAAACCTGTCGAACGCGAATTCGTCCGCCGCGTCAACGAACAGGGCGTGCCCTGCACCGTCCGCGACACCCGCGGCCAGGAGATCGCGGCTGCCTGCGGTCAGCTCGCCGCCGAAAATTGACGCTCGTGCTGTGTCGGCGGCGCATATCCGGTGTGCGCCCGCCATCCGAATAGCCGGTGACGTCGCAGGGCGTGATCGTTTCTCAGTCGCAATATGAGCGGGGCTCGGCTGGGTGCGGCTGGCGGTACTGTCCATGAGAAGTGTGTCTCGATCTCAGTGTCGCCCGCGCAGAGGAGCACCGTATGACTTCGTCCGGTTTCGATCCCCAGCAGCCGCACGACCCGAATGAGCGGCGGTACGAGGAGTACCCCGCGCAAGGTGGGCAGGAGTACGCGCAAGGACCGGGCGCGGGGATGGGATACGGCGAGCCGGTGCGGTTCTCGGCGAGCAACGCGGTCTCGTTCGCTTGGCGGCGGTTCAAGGCGAATCCGGTGCCGTGGGTGGGTGTGACGGTGCTGTTCGGGATTCTGCTCGGAGTGGCCACCGGGACGACCGGGGGATTCGACAGCGATGTCGAGACGGCCGGTGTGCTGACGGTGAGCGCCGTGCTGGCCTGGTTGCTGACGACGCTGTTCTGGAATGTCTTCACGCAGGCGGCGCTGGCCGAGGTGGCGGGGGAGCGACCCGGTCTCGTCCGGTTCACCACGCTGAAGAACTTCGGGCAGTTCTTCCTCGCTGCTGTCGTGATCGGCATCCTCGGGGTCCTCGCGCAGGTGTTCTTCGGCATCGGCGGTGTGGTGTTCGCGATCCTCGGTGTCCTCTGCGGGATCGCCTCGATCGTGGTCGCGTTCCTGCTGCAGTGGACCTATATGTTCATCATCGACCGGAATCTGCGGGCGGCTGACGCGATTCGGGCCAGTGCCGCCGCGATCCGCGCCGATCTCGGGCCGATACTGCTGCTGACCATCACGCTGGCCGCGCTCAACGTGCTCGGCGCGATCCCCTGCGGGCTGGGTCTGCTCGTCACCATTCCGCTGTCGGTGATCGCCTCGGCCTGGGCGTACCGGACACTCACCGGTGGCGCCGCGACCGCACCATGACCGCCGGGTCCTTCTGCTCGTAGTCTCTGCGCATGGATATCGCGTGGCTTCGCGCCAACCCGCGGCAGCTGGGAATGATGCTGGAACATCAGCGTATTCGGGTGACACCCGTTCCCGGCGGCGATATTTGTGTCGCCGAACGGCTGACCCTCGACGATGGACACGAACTGTTCGCGAAACGGCGATCGTCGCCGCCGCCGGACGATTTCTTCGCCGCGGAAGCCGCGGGCCTGCGGTGGCTCAGGGTGCCGGGCGGGCCGGCGTTGCCGGAGGTGATCGCGGTGGATCAGCGCGTCATCGCCATGACGTGGATCGCCCATGGCTCGCCCAGCGCGGCAGCGGCCGAGGACTTCGGTCGCCGGCTGGCGGCACTGCACAAAGCCCCGTGTCCGGCTTTCGGTGCGGAATGGCCTGGGTACATCGGCACCGAGCCCCTGGACAACACACCGCCCGATGCGGGTACCGGCTGGCTGGAGTGGTATCGCTCCCGGCGGATCGAGCCGTATCTGCGCCGGTCCAGAGATAACGGCGCGCTCACCGGCGGGGCGGTCGCGGCCGTCGAGGCGGCCCTCGACCGGGCCGAGGCGCCCGTGGAGCCGCCCGCCCGGATCCACGGCGATCTGCACCCCGGCAATCTGTTGTGGGGCCGCGATCAGGCGTGGCTGGTCGACCCCGCCGCGCACGGCGGACACCGGGAGACCGACCTGGCGACGCTGCGCATGTTCGGCGGCGCACCGTATTCGGACCGAATCCTGTCCGCGTACCAGGAGCACTATCCGCTCGCGGCGGGCTGGATGGACCGGATCGGGCTGCACCAGCTGCATTTGGCGCTCGTGCACACCGCGTTCTTCGGCCGCGCGTTCGCGGATCTGGTGCGCGCCGCCGCCGGGTAGGTAGCGTGCGAAGGGTGCGCCGGAGCCCGAGCCGACCGGGTAGCATCCGAGCGAACCGCCCGGAAGCTCGAAGAGTTGCACGGATCTCCGCCTGCGCTCGATGGGGAAGGAGAATTACGTGCTGGAGCCTGGTGATGTCTTCGCCGGTTACACCATCGAACGACTACTCGGCCGGGGTGGCATGGGGTCGGTGTATCTGGCGCGGCATCCGCGCCTGCCCCGGCAGACGGCGCTGAAACTGCTGAGCCGGGAGCTGTACGAGGACGAGGAGATCCGGGCCCGGTTCGAGCGGGAGGCGGATCTCGTTGCGCAACTGGATCATCCGAACATCGTGACGGTGTTCGACCGCGGCCTGGAAGACGAGCAGCTGTGGATCTCCATGCAGTACATCGACGGAATCGACGCGTCCTCGGTGGATCCGCGCAAGCTGCCGCCGCAGCGCGCGGCGCAGATCGTCGCGGAAACCGCTACGGCACTGGATTACGCGCACCGGATGAACGTGCTGCACCGCGACGTCAAACCGGCGAACATCCTGCTGGCCAAGGGCGTCGGCCGGGAACGCGTGCTGCTCACCGACTTCGGCATCGCCCGCCCGCGCGAGGACACCAAACAGCTCACCCAGACCGGAACCTTCACCGCCACACTGGCTTACGCCGCCCCCGAGCAGCTCACCGGCGCGAAGCTGGACGACCGCACCGACCAGTATTCGCTGGCCTGCAGCCTGTATTGGCTACTCAGCGGTTCGGTGCCGTTCGAATCACCGCACGCGGCCGCCGTCATTCAGGGGCATCTGCAGCAACCGCCGCCGCCGGTGAGCGGCCTGCGACCGGATCTGCCGCCCGCGCTCGATCAGGTGATGGGCCGCGCCCTGGCCAAACGCCCCACCGACCGCTACGACTCGTGCGTCGAATTCGCGGCGGCGGTACAGCGGGTGCTGTCCGGCGCCGGCGCCGGACACCGTCCCTCGACCGGGCCCACACCCATGCCGATGCAGGTCGCCGCGCACACACCGCACCCGATGCCGACCGCGGCGCCGATCACCGGCCAGCAGTCGCAGCCGCATCACATGCCCACTCCCCAGCCGTTGCCCTATCAGCAGGCACGGCCCCAGCCGACCGGAAACCAGCTCCCCGCAACCGGTTACGGCCCGCAGCCCGGCTATCAGTCCGGCCCCGGATATCAGCCCGGCGGCTACCGCCCACAGCAGCCACCGCCCCAGGGCATGGCCTCGAACATGAAGATTCTGCTGAGCATTCTCGGCGTGGTGGTCTTCCTGACCATTATCGCCCTGATCTGGGCCATGGCCGCCTGAGCGCGGTCAGCCGCGGTTCTTGGCCGGACGGTTGGAGGCGGCGCGCCGCTCGGCTTCCTTGGCTTCGAGGCGCTTCGCCTCTTCGCGGACGGCGACGAAATTGGCGCGCTCGCGGACCAGCCATTCCGGCGGGTCGGCGAGCAGCGACTCGATCTCGTCGGCGGTGAGGGCATCGGAGACCTCGGCGCGCTGCAGGCCGCTGTTGGAGATGCCGAGTTTGCGGGCGCTGATATCGCGCGGGAACGGGCCGGTGCGGCGCAGTTCGGTCAGCCATTCCGGGGGATCGGCGCGCAGGGCCTCGAGCTGTGCGCGGGTGAACGAGGAATTCCGGAATTCCTCCGGGGTCGCCGGAAGGTAGATGCCGAGCTTGTTCGCCGCCGTCAGCGGCTTCATCGTCTGCGAATTCTTCTCCTGGCTCACCGGACCAGCATAGTCGGAGCTACCGGGGGTGGTTCGCAGGTGACCCGGTAGGGGTGCAATACGCTGAACCGAATGAACCGGTTTTCCTCGATCGATGTAGAGCGGCTGCGCTGGTTTGTCGCGGTCGCCGAGGAACTGCATTTCGCGCGGGCGGCCAAGGCGCTGCACATCGCGCGGCAGCGGTTGAGTCAGACGGTCATCGAATTGGAAGCGGAACTGGGCACGAAACTCTTTGTGCCGGGAGCTTCTCCGACCCAGTTGACCGATGACGGCCGGGAACTGCTGCGCGCGGCGCGCGAGCTGATCGTGCGGGCCGAAGCGGCAAGCCAGGAACAGACCTCGGATGCTCCGGCGGCACTGCGGATCGGGTTCGTACCAGGGGTCACGGTGTCGAAGTGGACCCGGATCTGGAGCGAACGATTCCCGGACATTCCGCTGCGGGTGGTCGCGCTGGCGGCCGCCGATCAGGTGACGGCGTTGCGCGAGGATCGCGTCGACATGTGCTTCGTGCGACTGCCGATCGATCGGGACCACTTCAGCGCGATCCCGCTGTATCACGAGCTTCCGGTGGTCGTGGTGCCCAAGGAGCATCCGATCTCGCTGTTCGACGAGGTCACCATGGCCGACCTGGCCGACGAGAAGATGCAGGACGCGAGCGATATCGATGACGCGGCCGTCATCCTGGAAATGGTGGCCGCCGGCGTCGGCCAGGCTGTCGTCCCGCATTCGATCGCTCGCCTGCATGCCCGGCGCGATTTGGTCTACCGGACCGTCACCGACGCCCCCGACACCGAAATCGCCCTGGCCTGGCCGAGCGACGGTACGAACGAATTGACCGAGGAATTCGTCGGTGTGGTGCGTGGCCGCTCCGAACGCAGCTCGCGGTCACCATCCGGACAGAGCAAAGCCGCCAATGGCCGGGCGAGCACCGCGAAGGAACCCGGTTCCGCCGGAAAGCCTGCCCCGGCGCGGAAATCCGGCTCCGCCGGAAAGCCCGCCGCGGCGCGGAAATCCGGTGCGGGCGGCAAACCTGCTACCGCCAAGAAGAAGCCGGTCAAGCGGCGCGGGCGCTGATAACGCGAGGGCGTTTGTCGGCTGGGCTGCGTATGCTGGACGCACTCGCGGAAAGGGCAGGCCGCGAGAAAGATTCGCCCCCGCCTCGGGCGGATCGGCCACGGTAGCGCGGTTGGGAGGGAGCTCCGGTGGAGTCGACCATCCACGATGAGACGATGCTGGATGTCCGGGTCCTGGGGCCGGTGCGGCTGTTGTTCGGCGGCAAGGAAATTCCGGTGCCCGGGGTGAAGCTGCGCGCCCTGCTCGCGATCCTGGTCATCAACCGCCGCCGCGCCGTCCCGAAAACCGCTCTGGTGCAAGCACTCTGGGAAGAGGATCAACCGGCGCGCTCGGTCGACGGACTGTACGCGTACGTGTCGAATCTGCGCACGGTACTCCGCGGGGCGGGCGTCGACGATCGAGCCGTGCTACGCACGGTCCCCGCCGGGTACCTGCTCGAGATCCGCGACGAGGAATGCGATGTCGGGCGGTTCGAGCAGGCACGTACGCAGGGCGCGATGGCCGCCTCGGCCGGCGACTCCACCACCGCGGCAAGGCATTTCGCCGCCGCGCTGGCGCAGTGGAGTGGGGAGCCGGTCGCCGGACTGCACGAGTTGCGGTTCGCGGGAAACTTCGCCACCGATATGGCCGAACGCCGTTTGAACGCGCTCGCCGATCGGTTGGAAGCCGATATCGGGTGCGGACGCGCCGGGGCGGTCATCGGCGAACTCACCGCACTGACCGCCGAGCACCCGGTGGACGAGCGGCTGTGGCGTTCGCTGATCACCGCGCTGTACCGCGCGGGCCGCCAAGCCGACGCGCTCGCGGCCTGTCTGCGCATTCGCCGCAACCTCGCCGACGAGCAGGGCATCGATCCCGATCCGCGCACGGTCGCGCTCGAGGAGGCGGTGCGCGGCCAGCAGCAGTTGCACACCGAAGGGCAACGTCCGGGCGCGACGACCCGGGAGGTGCCCGAGATCCGCCGCCGGGCCTGGCTGCGAGTCGACGGGAACGAGCCGGTGCCGATCCCGCCCGCCGGTTTGCGGATCGGCCGCGCACCGGACAACGACGTGGTCCTCGACGACAACCGGGTCAGTCGCAAACACGCCCGGATTCTGCACCGCGAAGGCGGCGTGTTCATCCGTGACCGTGATTCCGCCAACGGCGTGTACGTCAACGGCGCGCCGATCGGAGCGGATACGGCACTGGCCGACGGCGATGTCATCCGGCTCGGTTCCACCACGCTGCGTTTCGAGCTGCATGTCGAGCGGCCGGTCGCGCCGCAGTGGGACAGCTACGGCTCGCGCCACTGAGATCGGCGCCGCTTCCCGTTTCGCGATCCACGCGCGGGGTATCTGCCGACCATGAGCATCGGCTTGGGCATGGCGCGGTCACGGATCGAGCACAGGTCTTGGCAGCAACAGCAAACGTCTGGCAATCTTCGTCCAAGCTGCTTTCGCGCGTTCGCTCCGGAGTCATCTTCCCGACTCCCGAATCTAGGGAGACCGATCATGAAGCGGTACACCACTCTGCTCGCCACGGCCGGCCTGCTCGCCGGTGGCACCATCGCCGTCCAACTCCTCGGGGGTGGTGAGGACGGTGGACGATTGCCCTTGATCCTGGAGGCGCCGAACAGTCGCGTCGAGATGTCGCACAGCGATCAGGCCGACAACCCGCTACCGGATGCGTGGGGCCTGCTCTACCGCTGACTAATACCCGGCCGGTAGTGCGGCGAGCATGTCCCGGGTGACCGCGACCGCGTTGTCCGAACTCCCGCCCCGCACCAGCAGCGTCGCGAACGCCATGTCGCCTCGGTAGCCGACGAACCACGAGTGCGATCCGCCGCCCGCTTCGGCCTCCCCGGTCTTGCCGTAGACCTCGCCCTGATCCGCGATCCGCTCCGCGGTGCCATGGAGAACCACTTTGCGCATCATGGTCCGCAATCCCTGCACCACCTTCGCTTCGATCGCCGGCGGCGCGTTCTCGACCACGGTCTCCCGTCCGGCGATCAGGTACGGCACCGGCACCGATCCGCGCGCGACGGTCGCGGCCATCAGCGCCATGCCGAACGGGCTCACCAGCACCCGGCCCTGGCCGATGCCGTCCTCGGTGCGCTGCACCAACCCCGTTGCGGGGGGCACGCTTCCGGTGATCGTCGGGATGCCCAGCACCGTATAGTCCGGGCCCACACCGAGGGTGGCGGCCGCGACATGCAGCGCGTCGGCGGGCAGCGTGCTGGCCAGCTTCGCGAAGGCGGTATTGCAGGACCGCTCGTAGGCCGCGCTCATCGGTGCGTCGCCGATCGTGAACAGGTTGTAGTTGGGAATCATGCGCTCACCGATGGTGATTCGGCTCGGGCACGGCAGCACGGTGTCGGGCGTGGCGGCACCGGCGGCCATGGCGGCGGCGGCGGTGACGGTCTTGAACACCGAACCGGGGGGATAGGCGCCGATGGTGGCGACCGGACCGTCCCGGTCGGCCGCGGGGTTCTGCGCGACCGCGAGAATCGCGCCGGTGGAGGGTTGCAGCACCACCATCATGGCCTGCTCGGTGCGCGCGTCCACGGCGCGCTGGGCGGAACTCTGCACATTGCGGTCGATGCTCAGCGCGAACGACGGCGCGGGCTGCGCCGGTACTTCGGCGAGCACGTCGGTCTCCAGGCCGTTGGCGTTGCGAGTGACCACACTCCAGCCCGCCTTGCCGTCCACCTCCGCGATCACCGTCTTGCGGATCTGGGCCATCAGGTCCGGAGCGAACCAGCGGTCGGTGGGCAGCAGATCCCACTGCTCGGTGATGTGGACGCCGGGCAGTCCGGTGAGATCAGCGCGCACCCGGTCGAATTCGGTGTCGCTGAGTTCGGCCACCGGGTACGGGCCTTCGGTGGCCAGCGCGGCGTCCCGGATGGTCTCGGCGGTGAGCTTCGGGTCGAAGCGGCGCAGCGCCGAGGACAGCACGATGGCCACCCAGCCCGGATCGGGAGCTTCGGCGGCGGTGAAGGTGACCCGGGAAACCTTGCCGGGCACCAGCACATCGGTGCCGGACTGCTCGTTGACCCGCGCCCGCGGCGCCGGGTTGTCGCGCCACTGCATGGTCTGGGTGTCGCCGAGCTTGGGATGGATATCCGAGGCGCTCCAGCGCACTCGCCAAGTGCCCTCGGTGCGGCCCATCTGGAGCTGGCCGGTGTAGGTCCAGACCCGGTCCTTGGGCAGGCGCCAGCGGTAGGTGTAGTCGACGGTCCCGGCGTCACCGTTGATCCGGACCGCGCCGGTATGCGCGGTGAGTTCCTCGGCCTGCAGGTGAGTCCAGGCGGAATCCATTGCGGCCGCGGCCTTCTCGGGCAGACTGGTGAGCTTCGCCGCCCGGGTCAGGTCACGTTCGGCGAAGGCGGTGACGAAGGCCTCGGCGGTCGCGACCGGTCCCTGCCGGCTCGTCGAGCAGCCGCCGGCCGCCAGGGCGATCGCCACGATCACCCAGGGGATCAGAAGTCGTGTCGATGACATCGGCTCGAATGGTAGCGCCCTGCTACAGCAAACGAAGGTGGCGCACCGTGAACCGCTTGTCGGTCAGTCGAGCAACACTGTGGCGAAGGTGGCGATCTGCCGGAATCCGATGCGCCCGTAGGCTCGCCGGGCAACGGTGTTGTAGTCGTTCACGTACAGGCTGGCGGTGCGCCCCGAGGCGACCACGGCGTTGGCGATGGTGGCGGTGCCCGCGGTGCCGAGTCCGTGGCCGCGGCGATCCGGGCGCACCCACACGCCCTGGATCTGGCCGGTGCGCCGGGACAGCGATCCGACCTCGGCCTTGAATACGACCGCACCGTCTTCGAAACGGGCCCAGGCCCTACCGGATTCGATCAGGTTCTGGATGCGGCGGCGATAGCCGCGGCCGCCGTCGCCGGCCCGGGGATCGACGCCGACCTCCTCGATGAACATGGCGATCGCCGCTTCGAGGTAGCGGTCCAGCTCGTCCGGCCGGGCCCGGCGGACCAGTGGGTCGGGAGTGGCCAGGGGCGGCTGGCTGAGCGCGAGCAACGGTTGTTCCCCGCGCACTTCACGTTCCGGGCCCCAGCGCACGGCCAGCATTTCCCACAGCGGCAGCGCCAGCTCCTGCCGGCCGACCACCGAGGAGGCGATGCGCGGCCAGCGGGCGGCACGGTCGGCGAAGGCGCGCAACGCGTCCTGATCGCCGCGCAGCGGCACCAGATTGGCGCCGGAGAAGCAGAGCGACTCCGCGGGCGTGCCGCGACTCCACAGCTCACCCTGCCCGGAGCGGGTGTCGATGCCGAATTCCTGTAATCGCGCGGCGACCATGCACGATGCCACCGGATCGGCATCGAGCACGCGCAAGACCTGAGCCAGGTCACGGTTCGCGAGCTGACGCGCGGGCAGATATCTCGCCCGACGCGCCGGCTCCAGCAGACTCCGCACATCGACAGCCTGCCACGTGACCGGCCCATCTGGTACGGCTATGTGAAAACGTGACTTAGCTGATCGTCACAGTGGGCTCGCCGGAAGGGACGCCTTCCATCTCCTCGGCGATACGCATGGCCTCTTCGATGAGCGTTTCGACGATGAGGTGCTCGGGCACGGTCTTGATGACCTCACCCTTGACGAAGATCTGGCCCTTGCCATTGCCGGAGGCCACACCCAGATCGGCTTCGCGGGCTTCGCCCGGACCGTTGACCACACACCCCATGACGGCCACGCGCAACGGCACCTCCATGCCTTCCAGACCGGCAGAAACCGCGTTGGCCAGGGTGTAGACATCGACCTGGGCGCGCCCGCAGGACGGGCAGGACACGATCTCGAGCTTGCGGGGCCGCAGGTTCAGCGATTGCAGGATCTGACCGCCGACCTTGATCTCCTCGGCGGGCGGGGCCGAGAGCGAGACCCGGATGGTGTCGCCGATGCCCTCGCTGAGCAGCGCGCCGAACGCGACCGCGGACTTGATCGTGCCCTGGAACGCCGGACCGGCCTCGGTCACGCCCAGATGCAGCGGGTAGTCGCACTGAGCGGCCAGCTGCCGGTAGGCCTCGACCATGATCACCGGGTCGTTGTGCTTGACCGAGATCTTGATGTCGCCGAAGCCGTGCTCCTCGAACAGCGAGGCCTCCCACAGCGCGGACTCGACCAGCGCCTCGGGTGTGGCTTTGCCGTACTTCTCCATCATCCGCTTGTCCAGCGAACCGGCGTTGACGCCGATGCGGATCGGAATGCCCGCCGCCCCAGCAGCTTTGGCGACTTCCTTGACGCGGCCGTCGAATTCCTTGATGTTGCCGGGATTCACGCGCACGGCAGCGCAACCGGCGTCGATCGCGGCGAAGATGTACTTGGGCTGGAAGTGGATGTCGGCGATCACCGGGATCTGCGACTTGCGCGCGATGGTGGCCAGCGCGTCGGCGTCTTCCTGACGCGGGCACGCGACGCGCACGATGTCGCAACCGGAGGCGGTGAGCTCGGCGATCTGCTGCAGCGTCGCGTTGACGTCGTGGGTTTTGGTGGTGGTCATCGACTGCACAGAGATCGGGTGGTCGCTGCCGACGCCGACATTGCCGACCATCAGCTGACGGGTCTTGCGTCGGGGCGCGAGAACGGCGACCGGTGCGGCGGGCATGCCTAATCCGATTGTGGTGGTCACTTTCGGCTGCCTACTTTCCTGCGTTGACGTGCGGGCCGTTCGCCTCCCGAGCTTAGTCGGGCAGGCGTGCGAGAACTGTGTGACGACGGTGACATGGTGGTGGAGACAACCTCTGGTGAGGGTACCGGCTCAGGGGAACAGCTTCACCGGATTCACGATGTCGGCGGCCAGGGTGAGCAGCATGTACGCGCCGCCGATGACCACCGCGACATAGGTCAGCGGTAGCAGCTTCAAGTAGTCCACGGGCGCGCCCGGGGCCAGACCCTTCCAGCCGCGCAGCGTATTGCGGATCTTCTCGTAGATCACCACCGCGATATGGCCGCCGTCCAACGGCAGCAGCGGCAGGATGTTGAACGCGCCCAGGAAGAAGTTCAGGCTCGCCAGCATCAGGATGAAGACGCTCCACAGGCCGCGCTCGGCGGTCTCGCCGCCGATCCGGCTGGCGCCGTACACGCTGACCGGGGCCTCCGGGTCGCGCGGGCCGCCGGTGACCGCGGTCCACAGCGCCGTCACCTTCTCCGGCATCTGCATCAGGGACTGGAAGGTGCGCACGAACATATCGCCGGTGAAGACGAGCGAGGCCGGAATCGAGGACAGGACGCCGTACTGCACGGGTTCGTAGAAATCCTGGCCGACGCCGACGGCGCTGACCTCCTTGGGTTCCGCGCCCTCCTGCGCGTATCGCACGGTGCGCTGCGGGGTGACCGGCACGGTGAGCGTCTGCCCGTCCCGGTCGATGGTGTAGGTGAAAGGCTGGGTCTGCTTCTGGGTTTCCTCCTGGAACTGCTTCCAGGTCGTGACGGGGACGCCGTTGACGGCTTTCACCACGTCACCGCGCCGCAGTCCGGCCTGCTGGGCCGGGCCCTGGCCTGCGCACGGCTGCATGGTCCGGTCCGGGTTCATGGCCGCGACACAGCCCATCGAGCCGAGCGCGGTGGCCGGCGGCTGATCGAAACGAGGCAGGCCCCAGCCGATCGCCAGCACCACGATCAACAGGAAACCGAGCAGGAAGTTCATCGCGATACCACCGGACATCACCAGCAGCCGCTTCCAGGTGGCCTGGCGGTACATGGCGCGGTCCAGGTCCTCGGGCGCCAGTTCGTCCAGCGCCGTCATGCCCGCGATATCGCAGAAACCGCCGAGCGGCAACGCTTTCAGGCCGTACTCGGTCTCACCGCGGCGGAAGGAGAACACCTTGGGCCCGAAGCCGACGAAGTAGCGGCGAACCTTCATGCCGGTGGCCTGGGCGGCCCACATGTGCCCGCACTCGTGCAACGCGACCGAAATCGTGATGCCGAGGGCGAACAGCGCGAACCCCAACGCGAACACCATGTGTTTGACAGCCCTCCTGCGTGACGCAGACCTCGATGACAACGGCCCAGGAAAGCCGGACCACGCCCGACCACACTAACCGCAGCCGGGCAACCCTCACGCCACAGTCTGCCAGGCTCCGTTCCCGGCGTGCGTCGGGATGACCCTGTGGCCGGGATTATCCGCTGGTGATCAGGGCCCTTGCATAGTCGCGCGCCCAGCTGTCGGCGGCGAGCACGTCGGCCAGATTCTCCGGCTCGGCCTGCCATCGGCCGGCGGCGTCGACCGTGCGCTGGACGGTGCGGACGATGCCCGGGAAGCGCAGGTGGCCGTCCAGGAAGGCCTGCACCGCGATCTCGTTGGCGGCGTTGTACACCGCGGTGACGCTGCCGCCCGCCGCACCGGCCTGCCGGGCCAGCTCGATCGCCGGGAAGACGGTGTGGTCGACCGGTTCGAAGGTCCAGGTCGAGGCGGTGCCGAAATCGCAGGCGGCGGCCGCGCCGGGGACGCGGTCGGGCCAGCCGAGCGCCAGCGCGATGGGCAGTTTCATATCCGGCGGGCTGGCCTGGGCCAGGGTGGAGCCGTCGGTGAAGGTGACCATGGAGTGCACGATCGACTGCGGGTGCACCGTGACATCGATGCGGTCGTAGGGAACTCCGAACAGCAGGTGCGTTTCGATCAGCTCCAGGCCCTTGTTGACCAGCGACGCGGAATTCAGCGTGTTCATCAGACCCATAGACCAGGTCGGATGTGCTTTGGCCTCGGCCGGATTCACCGATTCCAGCATCTCGGTCGTCCAGCCGCGGAACGGGCCGCCCGAAGCGGTGAGCACCAGCCGGTCGACTTCCTCGGCGCGGCCCCCGCGCAGACACTGGGCCAGCGCCGAATGCTCGGAATCGACCGGAACGATCTGACCGGGCGCGGCAGCGCGGGTGACCAGCGAACCGCCCGCGACGAGGGATTCCTTGTTGGCCAGCGCCAGACGGGTGCCCGACTCCAGGGTGGCCAGGGTGGGTTCCAGGCCGAGCGAGCCGACCAGCGCGTTGAGCACGACATCGGCTTCGGTGCGCCGGACCAGCTCGGTCACCGCGCCGTCACCCCCGAGCGTCAGGTCGAGGTCCCGCGCGGCGGCCGGATCGGCGACCGCGACATTGCGAGTGCCCGTGGCCGCCATCTGCTCGGCGAGCAGCGCGGTGTTCCCGCCGCGCGCGGCCAGTCCGACCACCTCGAACTTTTCGGGGTTGGCGGCGATCACCTCGAGGGCTTGGGTACCAATGGATCCGGTGCTGCCGAGCAGCAGGACTCTCACGATGTCGGACACGACGCTCATTGTGGCGTACTCGAGACCGGGGCGACCGGCCCGGCCGACTTCCAACGACACACCGTCGTATGTCACGATTACGGGCAATAGCCCCAATCGATGTGTACCCGCGAGGTACCCGAACCAGCTGAGGAGCGATCGTGGCCGCCACGGAACTCGAAACCACCACCACCGAGCGCCGGATCGTCACCCACGTGGACACCGCCGAGGTCCCCTCGGCCGCCTGGGGGTGGAGCGGCGAATCGCCCCGCACCTTTCGGATCGCGGGCCTGGTCGTCGCGCTGATCCTGCTCGGCATGCTGTTCGAGGGCCCGCAGGGCAGCTCCTCCGGCTCCGGCAATATCGGCTACATGTTCCTCGTCGGTTTCGCCGCGCTGCTCGGTGTGATCCTGCTTCGCGACGCGTTCACCCGGAACAAGCCGCGCTAGTTCGTATTCGGACATAGTCTTCGCCGCCCCGGCCATGCCGGGGCGGCGAAGTTCGTTCAGGAGGCGTGTCTACGCCTGGGGATCGCGGTGCGGCTGTGCCTATGCGCTGGGGTCGCGGCGCAGCGTCGCCGCGAGATGGTGTTGCAGCGGTTCGCCGACCGCGGCCATCCGCAGCGTGTAGTCGATGGTGTCGCCGCAGACCCGCAGCGAACGACCCAGCGCCGTCACGGCTTTCGCGGTGCTGGAGCGGCCGATGCTGGTGGAGTCGAATTCCATGCGCAGTTCCCCGTCGGCGACGGTGAGTCCGCCCTCGCAGATCTCGGTGATGCCGGTGGGGTGGGCCAGGATGAGTTCCAGGTGGTCGGGCCGGGGACAGCGGAGATAGCCGGTTTCGGCGTGCATGGGCCGGCTGCCGTCGGCGGCGCGGGTGCGCTGCCGGTAGGTGAGAAACGGCCGGCCGAGATGGCCGAAGGTGATCTCCTCCAGGTAGTCGAAGGGCTGGATCGTGGGGTACTCGCCGTGCCCGGGACCACGCCAGGTGCCGAGCAGTGGCGCGAGCGGCGCGATATCGGGATGCAGGGCGACAGACGGCTGAGGTTCGACCACGGCCGACAGCTTAGGCGCGTGTTCGCCGGCGGTGGTCGCGTACCACCGAATCGGCCCGGTCAGTGGTCGTCGGAATCGGTGCGGCCGAGGTGGCCGGACCAACGCTGTGACCAGGACCAGACGGGTTCCAGGGCGACGCTGAGTTCCACGCCAGCGGGGGTCAGTTCATAGGTCTTGTCGGCGTTCTTCGCGATCAGTCCGGTGGACTGCAGATGGTGCAGCCGGGTGGACAGCATGCTGGAGGAGCACTGGCCCATCCGGCGGCGCAGTTCGAGGAAGCCGAGGTTCCCCGGTTGCAGCTCCCACAGCACCCGCAGATTCCAGCGTTGTCCGAGCAGGTCCATGGCGGCCAGCATCGGAGTGTGGGCCGGGTCGTCCTGCCCCCGAGGTGGTTTGGCTCCGCTTGCACTTCGCATTGGGAATCACCATAGTGATTCTAAATCAGAAGCATTGGGTCGGGGCGCGAGGAAGAGACAGTGCAACCAACGCAGCGGGTCGTTCTCATCACCGGATCGTCGCGGGGGATCGGCGCCGAAACGGCGCGGGTCCTGGCCGCTCGGGGCGATCACGTGATCGTGAACTACCGGGAGAAACGCAAACGGGCCGCCGTGCTCGCGGCGGAGATCGTGGCGGCAGGTGGGAGCGCCTCGACCGCCGGGGCCGATATCTCCGATGCCGAGTCCGCGCGCACCCTGATCGACGGCATCGCGGACCGGTTCGGCCGGCTGGACGTGCTGGTGCTGAACGCGTCCGGTGGGCTGGAGCGCGACGCCGCGCCGGACTACGCGATGGCGCTGAATCGGGACGCGCAGGTGCGCTTGGTCCGACTCGCCCTGCCGCACCTGCCCGCTGGCGGTCGGATCGTTTTCGTGACGAGTCATCAAGCACATTTCCACGGCCGCAAGCCGGTGCCCGCCGACTATGTGCCGATCGCCGCGAGCAAGCGCGCCGGGGAGGACGCGCTGCGGGCGCTGATCCCCGAGCTTTCGGCTCACGGGATCACCTTGCGGGTCGTCTCTGGCGACATGATCGACGGCACCACCATCGTGCTGCTGCTGCAACGGCGCGACCCTGGCGCGGTCGCGGCCCGCAAACACCACGGCGACCTGCCGACCGTCGGTGAGTTCGCCGCCGCGGTGGCCGAAGCCGCTACCGGCACAGCGGAATCCGGCCACACCGACTATGTGGGCGGCGCGGACTATCTCGATGCTGAAGGGTTGCCGCCGGTCGGCGACGGCCCGTAAAACTGCTCTTGCCCTGCGATTTCGGCGATCCCGGCGCGGTGTGCGGACAATCGAGGGACCATGGAGTTGTCCGCTTCCGTTCTCGGCGCTGGTCAGGGAGGGTCTAGTCAGAACTGGGTGGTCGGTGGGAGGCCGATGCGATGACCGATGCGAGGGACAACTGGATGATGCCCGGTAAAGAGCTGCTGCTGGCGGCTTGCCGAGGGCTGCCGCACGACGACCATCCGATGTTGGACGCCGCCGGGGAACTCGCACAGCTGCATGTCATCCGGGAACGCACACCGGTCTGCGAAATGGCGAAAATCGATCGACGGCGCACGCAATTGGTGCGCTCGATCGATCGGTGGGTCACTCTCGTCACGCCGGTGCCGCTGGACAACGAGTACATCCACTGCGAATCCGTCGGGCAGGTGGTAGACCGGCTGGCGGAATTGACGTCGCAGGCCATCCCGCTCGCGCACGCGCCGGAACCGGTCTTCTACGACACCTGGCTGCGCGTTCGGGAAATGGCCGACACCTACCAGGATTTGGTGGACGGACTGTGCGCCGGTACCCGCAGACCGCCGCTGCGCGGCTACTGGCTGCCGCCCGACCCGTTCGAGCGACCGGCGAACAGTCGCTAGCGGCGGCCGAACAGGCGCAGGCCGCGACCACGCCGCCGCGGGAGCGTCGCGTACACCATCGTCATATCGGCGAACACCTCCGCTTCTTGCTCGCGCTCGGCTCCGAATTCGTTGCGACCCAGCACATGCTGCACCGAGAGCGACGGTAGGAGAGCGGCCAGCATGGGCGGCAGGGTGGCCGACGCTTCGATGTCGCCCTTGCCGTGCCCGAGCAGCATGTGCCCGATTTCGTGCAGGATGATGTGATCCGCGTTGCGGTCGGTGGTGGCTTCGTCGTAGACGATGATGTCGTCGTGCTTGCGGGCCACCCACAAACCCTTTCCCCGGCAACCCTTTTCGCTCAGCATCTCCGCCGGGACCGGACGCAGCGAGATGGATCGCCCCCGGTAGGCCGCCACATCGGCGAGATATGCGTTGAGGCTCCACGGATTCGGTAGTGGCACTGTCCGGGTAGCGTCACCGAAGCGGGCTTCCATGCTGGTCATCGGGGCACACATTACCCACCCGTCAGCCCCGCGTCACGTCCGTGATCGTTCGGGGGCGTACGTCAGAGCTCCGGAGCCGGGGTGATGTCCGCACGCGGTTTGTCCGGCGGCGGCGCGGAACCGGAGAAGCGCAGCACGAGATGGTTGACCACCCACAGCCCGACGCCGATGGCCAGCAGCACGCCCGCGATGGCGTACTGATCGGGATTGCGGTCGGTGTAGGGCGTCACCAGGAATCCGCAGGTGAGCGCTCCGACTATGGGCAGCACGGTGGGTGTGCGGAAGTGCTCGTGCTGCACCGGATCTCGGCGCAGCACCAGCACCGCGATATTCACCACGGTGAACACCGCGAGCAGCAACAGGGCGGTGGTACCACCGAGTTCGGCGACCCGGCTGACGAAGAAGATCAGGCCCAGAGCGAGCGCGGTGGTGAACAGGATCGCGACGTGTGGCGTGCGCCGGGCGTGGTTGACGCTGCCGATCGGGCGCGGGATCACTCCCTGCTTGGCCAGGCCGTACAGGAGCCGGCTGGCCATCAGCATGTTGATCAGCGCCGTATTGGCGACCGCGAACATCGAGATGACAGCGAAGATATGCGTCGGGAAGGCGGGTGCGCCGATCTCGACGACTTGCAGCAGCGGAGTGTCGCCTTGGGAGAGGTCCTCGACCGGGACCAGCGCGACCGCGGTGATCGAGACCAGCACATAGACCAGCACGGTGATCAGCAACCCGGCCAGCAGCACTTTCGGAAAGATCCGCGAGGGCTGCTTGCATTCCTCGGCCATGTTCACCGAATCCTCGAAGCCGACCATCGCGTAGAAGGCGAGCGTGGTCGCCACGATGACACCGCCCATCGCCGAGCGATCGCCGGTGTCGAATTCGACGACGCGGCTGAAATCGCCGTTGCCGAACCCCAAGGCCCACAAGCCGATTCCGATGACGATCAGCAGACCGGTCAGCTCCACGCAGGTGAGCAGCACATTGATCTTGACGCCTTCGGAGACGCCGCGCAGGTTTACCGCGGCGAGCACCAGCATGAATGCCAGCGCCACCAGCGTCACGCCCATTCCGGTGCCGAGATCGAAGTCGAAGGCCTCGGCGAAGTTGGCGGCGAAGGCGCGGGCCGCGGTGGCGGCGGAGGTGATGCCGGAGCTCATGACCGCGAAGGCGACCATGAAGGTGAAGAAGTGGATGCCGAACGCTTTGTGCGTATACAGCGCGGCCCCGGCGGCCTGGGGGTACTTGGTGACCAGTTCCAGATAGCTGAGGCCGGTGACGAGCGCGATGAGGAACGCGACCACGAACGGCACCCAGACCGCGCCGCCGACATGGCCGGCGACCTTGCCGGTCAACGAATAGACGCCGCTGCCGAGAATGTCGCCGACGACGAAGAGCAAGAGCAGCCAGGGGCCCATCACCCGTTTGAGCGACGGTTGTTCCCGGGTGGTGGATTCAGCGGTCACATCGGCCATGAGGGGTGCTCCTCGGTACGACATCCGGACAAAGGAGACTACCCGTTTCGCGCCGAAACTAGTCGCAGGTCAGGCGGTTTCGTGTCATGACCGCATGCTCTCGGCGATGTCCTCGATCAACGCCGAGGAATCGCGCGGGCTCAGCGCCATCGCGCGCAGCTGGTCGAAGATGACGCCGAAGCGGCGGATCTCGGTATGGCCCTCGATGAGCTCGTCGCCGGCGATGCCCTCGACGTAGACCAGTTCTGGATCCTCCGGCTTCGGGAAGTCCACCAGGGTGAACGAACCGGCCATACCGGGATGCGCACCCGCATTGAACGGAAGTATTTGCAGGATAACGTTTTTGCGCTTGCTCTCCTGCAGCAGCTTCTGCAGTTGGCCGTGCATCACCTCGGGGCCGCCGACCACGCGGCGGATCGCGGCTTCGTCGAGCACCACCCACAGTTCCAGCGGGTCGTCCTTGCTGAGCACCCGGGCGCGTTCCATCCGGGCTTGTGCGCGGCTCTCCATGATGGAGGCTTCGACCTTCGGCATGGTGGTGTCGATGACGGCCATGGCGTATTGCTCGGTTTGCAGAAGTCCTGGGATATAAGAGGTCTGGTAGTGCCGCGCCGAGAGCGCTTCGGACTCGAAGTTGATGTACGCGGCGTAGACCTCGGTCAGGTTGCCCTCCCACGGGCGGGACATTCCGGGTTTCTGCGCGTCCGACAGCAAATCCAGGGCATACTTGCGTCGTTCCTGTTCCACCCCGTACAGATCGAGCAGTGTCATCAGGGTGCGCCGCTGCGGGCGGGCTTGGGCCGCCTCGATGCGATACAGCGTGGTGACATTGATTCCGGTCTTGCCGCTGACCTCTTCCTTGCTGAGCCCGACACCTTCCCGCATCTCGAACAGCAGAGCGGCCAGGCGGCGCAAGCCCGCGGTGAGGACGGTGCGCTTGCCTGCCATGCCAAGATCCTTTCCCGTGCAAACGTGAGAGTCCACTCAGTGCAGCAGATTCGCACAGGAAAAGTAGTCGTATCGCCCGAGCGGATGGCTACCGGGGCGGTTACGGCACCGTGACGGGGGAGTCGCAGCTGGCGGGCGGGTCCACCAGGGAGCAGTCCGCCGGGGTGCGCACCGGCACATAGCCGGCGGGGACGCCGCCGTGGGTGATGATCCGGCGATAGGTGTCGACCGCGTCGGTGGGGCGGCGCTCGAGGTTCAGGTCGGTGCGGGCGTCGACGGTGTAGAGGCCGAAACGCGGTGTGTAGGAGCTCCACTCGTAGTTGTCGGTGATCGACCAGTAGTTGTAGCCCAGGATGTTCATGCCGTCGGCCTCGGCGCGTTGCAGCCAGTAGACGGTGTCGCGCAGATGGTCGGACCGGGTGTAGCCGTCGGCGCGTGGTTTGCCGTCCTCGGTGGGCATGCCGTTCTCGACGATCCACAGCGGTTTGCCGGGATACAGGCGCGAATAGTGTTGCAGGGCAAAGTAGATGCCTTCGGGGCGGATCGGCAGTTCCCACAGGTCCCTGGGCGGATCGCCGGCCTCGGCCGGTTCGTGACCGTAGTAGTAGTCGACGCCGATGAAGTCGAGTTTGGCCGCGATGCGCTGCATGAGCGGGCCGTTGACCTCGGTCTCGGCGCCGGCGACATAACCGACATTGCTGGTGACCAAGGCGTCGGGCTGGACCTGGTGGATGTAGTCGTAGACGGTGTTGTGCGCCTCGGCGACGCGGTCGAGCATCGCCGCGGCGTCGGTGTCGTTCTGGCGGACCTCGTGCATGATGTAGGCGACCGGCTCGTTGATGGTGACCCACACCGGCTTTCGCGCCGCGAAGCGGTCCACGACCATACGAGCGTTGGCCAGCCATTGCTCGACCATGCCCGGATTACGCCAGCCCCCTTGATCGACGGCCCAGCCGGGATACACCCAGTGGTCGAGCGTCAGCATGGGATGCATACCGGCATCGACGATCGCGTCCACCACCTGCTCGTAGAAGACGAACCCGTTCTCGTCCCACCGCTCCGGAGTGGGCTGTAGCCGGGCCCATTCGATGCCGATGCGGAACACCTTCGCGCCCAGCCCGGCGGCGAGCGCGATGTCCTCGGTGTAGCGGGAGCGGAAGTCCACCGCGTTCTGGTATCGGTCCCAGTCCGGATTCGCCTCGATGTAGCGCAGCCAGTTGGAGTCCGGCGCGTTCCCCTCGGATTGGAACCCGGACGCCGCCACACCCCACCAGAAGTTCGGACCGAGACCGCCGTCGACGCTGGTAGCGGGAACGAGCGGAGTCGCGGAGGAGGTGGTGGCGGTCAGTATCGTCGTGACCACGGCCAGCCCCGCCAGGGCCAGCCGGTGCAACTGGGTGCGCACGAGAATCCTCCTCCGGACGAAGGTGTCGTGAATGTCCGAATGGAGGGTAACTGCCGGTTAGCTAATTCTCGGGCAGTGCGGCGGGTGTCGCAGGTATCGGTATGGCCATGGCGTAGCTACCGCCTCCGCCATGGTGCGTCGACGACGGCGGTATGTGATCGTGCGACGAGCACGATGCCGATGGTCGGTTGCCTTGGGGCACAATCGGGCAGATGGCACGAACTCTGCCCGAGGGCGAATCGCTTCTGGTGCGTACGGATTTCAGCGACGATGCGGCGTGGGCCCAAACCCTCGCGGCGGTCATCGCCTCCTACGACGAAGACGCGATGTCCGAGCTGACACCGGTCGACGACGTGAACTTCGACGGGCTCACCCTCGCCGACCTGGGTGAGTTGGTCGACGGCCAGACCTACCTGTTCCTGGCCGACACCACCACGATGACCGACCCCGAACACCCCCTGCTGGCGGTCGACACGAGCGACGAGGACGCCCGAGGGGAGGACGCCCCGGTGTTCCGGATCGCGCCGATCGCCATGGCCGAGGTCGAGGTCAACCTCTTTCTGGCCAACATGGACTTCGAGGACTACGCCGGCGGAGTCGGCGAGGATGGTGTCTTTCGCGGTTTCGAGGACCAGTAGCAGCATCGACGGCTGGAGTAGCTAGTTCCGCACCGGGTGCTGACCGGCGGCGAGTCCGTCCAGGTAGTGCTGGAGCGCTAGTTCGAAGGTCTCATCCAACCCGGTGAGGCCGAACGTTTCGGTGGGCAAGGCGCCCAGTTCGGTGAGCCGGGGGAAGTTGGCGTTGTGCAGCAGTTCGGTGGCATCGGCCTCGATGGTGGCCCACCACTCCGCATTTCGCAGACGGCTCTGACGCTCGGCGCGTATCTCGTGCAGGGCCGCGAGTGCGAGGCCATGGACCAGGGCCGGTAGGGCCAGCGCGGTGCGAACGCGTGTCGGCAGGTCGAGTCGCAGTTCAGCGAGCGCTTCGAGAGTCCACTCGGTGTGCAACATCGCTTCCGGGGCGAGCGGGGGCCGGGTCACCAAGGTCAATTCCGCCAGCCAGGGATGGGCTCGGTACAGCCGCCACTGCAATCGATAGACCGTTTCGAGTCGCGCACGCCATCCCGCGGGCATCGGGTCGGGCAGCGGACTGGACTTGAAAATGGCGCGAACCATCATTACCTCCAACTCGTCGCGCCCCGCGACATGCCGGTACAGCGACATCGGAGACACTTTCAACACACCGGCGAGTTGGCGCATCGACACCGCTTCCAGTCCTTCGCGATCGGCGATCCGCACGGCCACGGCGAGGACGCGGCTTCGAGTCAGGGGCGGGCGGTGGGACCCGTGGGCGGTGCTGACCACCGTCCCCGATCCGGTCCGAGTGGTCACCAAGCCCTCGTCTCGAAGTATCGACAGGGCGCGGCTCGCGGTCGCCATGGCCACCCCCCAGTCCCGGACAAGCTGGCGGGTGGACGGAACTCGATCACCGGGTTTGAGCTGTCCGCTGCGGATTCGCTGCCGCAACGCCGCCGCGATTCGCTGCGATGGCAAGTCATTCGATTCGGCCACCCGACAGAGCGTACTAGTGCACCCCATGGTTGGACAGGCGATGACCTTGAGGGTATAGGCGCGAAAACCGCACCGGGACAAGCAAGTGCACTGTTCGACCTAGCGGAGCGCTAGTGCGCAAATACGCTGTACTCATGACCGGTTCCGAAATTCACGCATATGTCGGCGCGACGGTGATCGACGCCACCGGCGCTCCGCCTCGACCCGACCAGACCGTGGTCGTCATCGACCGTGTGATCACCACGGTGGGACCCGCGGCGCAGGTTCCGATTCCGGTCGAGGCGCTGGTGCATGACCTCCGGGGCAAGTACCTGATCCCGGGTCTCACCGACATGCATGTGCACAGCGAGTCGGAGACGGACGACCCGAGACACTTCGCCAGTTTGTACATCGCCAACGGCGTGACCGCCGTCCGGGAAATGTGGGGCCGGCCCGGGCTGCACCGGATTCGCCGGAAGATCCAGTCCGGCGAGATTCTCGGTCCACGGATGACCATCGCCAGCCCGCTCTTCGACGGTGTGCCCGGCCTGTGGTCCGACGTCCCGGACGCACCGATCGTGACGATCAGCTCACCCGAACAGGCACGCCGAGCCGTGGCCGAGGCGATCGACTCCGGCGCGGATTTCATCAAGGTGTACTCGCGGCTCGCCCCCGAGGCCTACCGGGCCGTCCTCGCCGAGGCGCACCGGCGCGACATCACCGTAGCCGGTCATCGATCGGACAACGTGGCGTTCCTGGAGCAGATCGACTCCGGCCAACGCTCTTTCGAGCACATGTTCGGTGTCTGGACCGCGACATCATCGGATGTCGACCGGCTCGAAGCGGCGCTGGCCGGCATCGAGACCGCTCCGGAGTTCCACCTCGGCAGCTGGCTGAAGCAGGTCAGCACTGTCGAGTGGGACGCGGTCGCCTCGTATGACGGCGCCACGGCGACTTCGGTTTTCGAACGGCTCGTTGCCGCCGATGTCGCGTGCACACCGACCCTTGCCGTGCACGCGGTCGTCGATCGGCCCGAGTCGATTCGGCTCGAGGACGAGCGAATGGACTACCTGGTACCCGGTACTCCGGAGTCCTGGCAGTTTCTGACAACGCATATCTACTGCGGCGGCGGGCGGTCGACCGCGGAAACCGCACAGCATCGCGATCTACTCGATTGGCGGCGCGCGACCGTGGGCGCCATGGACCAAGCGGGGGTACGGATACTCGCCGGCACAGACTCCGTCGGCCCCGGCCTGTTTCCGGGTTTCAGTTTGCATTTCGAACTCGAGCAGCTCGTTGCCGCCGGTCTGACGCCCCTGCGGGCTCTGCAATGCGCGACCCTGGAACCTGCCAGGTTCCAGGGCCGCGAGCAGTGGTCCGGCACTGTCCGAGCGGGCCGGGTGGCGGATCTGGTGATCTTGGACGCCGACCCCTCGGCCGACATCCGCAACACCCAGCGAATCCACGCCGTCGTGGTCGACGGGTACTTCGTCGGACCGGAGGAGCGTGCCGGTCTGTTGGCGACCGCGAAGGAGATCGCGGGCGCCGGCCGCTGAGGGTTCGGCCGGCCACGATCTCAGGGCGCGGGCGGATCGGGTGGGTTGAGCCTCGATCGCCCCCTCACCATGTCGCGCACCTTGTCCGCGGCCGCCGCCACCAGGCCCGCTGTCTTCAATGCGGCGGGATCCGACGGCGTGTCCGGATGTGGCCTGGTCGGTGCCAGCTTCTTGGCCGCGGCCATCTTCTGCCCCAGCCTCTCGAGCTCCTGCGGGGTCTGTGCCGCGGCGAAACGTGGCCAGACCTCGTCCTGCTCGAAGGTGATGTGCGCACGTGCGGCGGAGATGAACTGCGTCAGCAATGCCTGGAAGTAGTCACTGCCGACTGGCTGCTGCTCGAGTTCCTGCAGCAGCACCTTGGCCCGGTCTTCCTGGTCGATCGCGGTGTCGGCGAGTTCATCGCCCTCGGGCAACGCTCGGCGCACCGCGGGCCAGAAGTACTGCTCCTCCACCGCCTCGTGCTGCGACTCGGCGATGATCAGACTCGTCACCATCTCGGAGTACAAATCCTGCTGTCGCCGGCTCTGGGGAGTGCCGCGCTCGAGTGATTCCAGCATTCCCAGCACGCTTTCGTGGTCCCCGCGCAAAAATGTCAACGCGTCCATCGGGCTAGACCCCTCACTGTGGTCCGTGCTGTTCGTGGGTGAACGGCTTGCTGCCCTGCACCGCGGGCGCGCCTTCGGGGTTCATTTCCGGGCCCCGGTTGACGCGTTCGTCACCGGCAAGCCATTCCCCGGACGGGTCGTCGATGTAGTGCCATTCCATGCCCTCGGGCCACGGTCCCTGCCCCTCGTTCCACGGGCCGCGCGCGCTGCCCGCGCCGTCGGACATGTTGAAGGCAAGATTCTGGAAGCGGTCGTCGCCGGGCAAGACTCCCGGCGGGAAATTCACCGGCAACTCGTTGAGTGCGGCAGTGAACTGCTGGAAATGCGCCACCTCACGGCTCATCAGGAAGGACAACGTGTCCTGCACACCGGGATCGTCGGTGAACTGCTTCAAGTATTCGTAGACGATTTTGGCGCGCGACTCCGCGGCCAGGTTGCTGCGCAGGTCCACCGAGGGCTCGCCATTGGAGTTCACGTAGGACCCCGACCAGGGCACACCGGCGGAGTTGCCGACATCGGGACCGCCGCCACGCAGCCCGAAGAACAGCGGGTCCACCGCGACCTGGTGAATCGCCTGTTCACGGCCGTCGGCGGAGGCGATCACCGGCATCCAGTCACAGTGCTCGTTGGCCTGCTTCAGGTCGTCGTTGAGGCCGTCGAGCAGCATGGTGATCATCGAACCGACGATTTCGAGATGACTGAATTCCTCGGTCGCGATATCCATGAACAGGTCGTACATCTTCGGATGTTTGCGCCGCAGTACGAAAGCCTGGCTGAAGTACTGCATCGCCGCCTTCAATTCGCCGTTCGCGCCGCCGAACTGCTCTTGCAGCAGGGTCGCGAAGCGTGGATCGGGCCGCTCCACCCGAACCTCGAACTGAAGGTCTTTGTTGTGGACGAACATGTTTCTCCTCAGATCGTCGGGGCATGATTCCGCTGGTCTACCCGGCATGGTGTGCAGCAAACAGTCAGCTTTCAGTGACTTGGAACAACTGGGCGCAGGGATCACCTGGGTTGACGCCGCTGGTTCTGTGCGGGTGCGTCCAGACTTCCCAATCCATAGCAATCGGTCAGCACGATGCGCGGGGCGGGCCGGAGGATTGCCTCGCCTGGTTCTTCTCATGCGGCGACGAAGTCGGAGCTGTCAGGACAGCGGCAGCCGGGCTGCGCACCGCATGGCCGCTCGTCCTTGTTGGTCGGTCGGCGAGCAGTTGGATTTCCTGGTTGACCGCCATGGAAATGCCGATGACTACGGTGGCGATCTCCTCGCAGGGTCGATCCGCAGTGGTTGACACCTTTTGTGCCGCAGCGACTTCGGCGGTGCGGACGGCGCGCCAGTCGGCGACGATGTCACGTAACCGGTCCCGTACCGTTCCCGGCATTTCGGACAAAGGGGTGAGCTCGATAGGCATCCAGTTGCGTACTGCTGGTTGGACTTCCGAGGCCGGCGATGGTCGGCTGGCTCGGCGCGGCCAACGCTGGTAACGGACGGTTCCCCGGAGTTCGGCTCTACCAGTTGGCAATTGCGCGTCGTGCCGACACACCGATCTGACGGCGGGCTGGCACTCGGCACGGCAGGCTCCCGGTTTGATGTCGGGATGCACCGTATCCGCAACCGATCCCGTGGTCGGCTCGGCATTCTGGCATTGGCATCGACGCCCCTGGCTGTTTCCGTCCAGGCGTCGGCGGCCGGGAGCGTCGTGCTCACCAACGCGGACTCCGCCAGGTCGATAGTCGCCGAGGTCGGCCACGACATCGAGGTCCGGCTCAGTAGTTATCGGGAGAACGGGGTCACGTACACGTGGCAGCTCCCGGTCTCCAGTGACTCGTCGATCCTGCCGCGCGTCTCCGCCGGTGTGACGCCCGCCGGTGGCGCCGCGGCTGTTTTCCGGGTGGACAAGCCCGGCGACAGCGTGATCAGCGTAGAACGGAATTGCCGACCTGATCCGGACCGCGACTGCCCCTCCGTCATGCTGCCGTGGAAAGTCGCGGTGCGCGTGAAGTAGCGGATGGGTTCGACGGAATGTAGACATCATGGCGTCGGCTCCGACGTTCCGGGTAAGGATGGGCCATCGGGGCGCATCCGTGATCGCGAAGGAGCCATGATGAAGTACGTCATCCTGATTCACTCCAATCCGCAACCATGGGGCCATCCCACCGGCGACTATCTGCCCGAATACCAGGCGATGTCCCAGGAGGAGCGCGACCGGGTCAACTCCGATTTCGAGAAGTTGCTCGGGGAGATGCACGAAAAGGGTGAGCTGCTGACGGGGGAGGCACTCGGAGCGCCGGAGTCCTCGCGGCTGTACCGGTGGAGCGACGGCAGACCACTGGTGACCGACGGTCCGTATTCGGAGGCCAAGGAGCATTTGGCGGGGTTCTTCCTGATCGACGTCGAAAATCATGCCCGCGCGGAGCAGATCGCCGCGCAGTTCGCCGGTCCCGGGGAAACCGTCGAATT
This sequence comes from Nocardia goodfellowii, assembly GCF_017875645.1. NCBI lineage: Bacteria > Bacillati > Actinomycetota > Actinomycetes > Mycobacteriales > Nocardiaceae > Nocardia > Nocardia goodfellowii. Next base: position 3,348,899 of record NZ_JAGGMR010000001.1, read on the forward strand.
GCGGCCCGCGATGTGGCCGGGCGGCGACGACCAGTGAGCCAACGGGTGGTGCAGGACGCGTGGCGGCGCGAGTCGCCGCACGTCCTGGCCGCCCTGCTGCGCCGGCACGGCGACCTCGGTGACTGTGAGGATGCCGCCCAGGAAGCGGCCGAGGCGGCGACGGTGCAGTGGGTTCGCGATGGGGTGCCCGCCAATCCGCGCGGTTGGCTCATCGCGGTGGCGGCACGGCGTTTGATCGATCGGGTGCGGGCCGACCGGGCGCGGGCCGGACGCGAAGAGGCCGTGGCCGCCGCACAGCCGAGCGACGCGCACTCGGTGCCGGCGGTGGATCAGACGGCAGACGACAGCGACGACATGCTGCGGATGCTGGTGCTCTGCTGTCATCCGGCTCTGAGCCGCTCTTCGCAGGTCGCGTTGACCCTGCACGCGGTAGGCGGATTGGGAACCGGTGAGATCGCCGCCGCCTACCTCGTTCCGCCACGCACCATGGCGCAACGTCTCACCCGGGCCCGGTCGACTTTGCGGTCGGCCGGTGCGATGTTCGAGCTACCGAGCCCCTCGGAGCTACCCGCGCGCATCACGTCCGTCCTCGATGTGTGCCATCTGCTGTTCACCGAGGGGCACACCCGTTCCGCCGGCGGCGCACTGGTGGATTGGAGCCTGACCGAGGAAGCGATTCGCCTGACCCGCCAATTACATTCCGCGATACCGGAGCACGACGAGGTCGCGGGAGCGCTGGCCCTCATGCTGCTCACGCACGCTCGAGCGGCGACCCGGTCCGCGGACGGCAACCTGGTACCGCTGGCCGAACAGAACCGTGCCCGGTGGGACCGGCAACTGATCGCGGAAGGCGTCGGCATCCTGGAGCGGGTCCTGCCGCGCGGCCATGTCGGCCGGTTCCAGTTACAGGCGGCGATCGCCGCGGTGCACGCGGAAGCATCCGACTGGGAGCGCACCGACTGGCCGCAGATCAGCATCCTCTACGCCATGCTCGACCGCGTCGCACCCAGCCCGTTCGTGACGCTCAACCGCGCCGTCGCGGTCGGCATGGCGGTCGGCCCACAACACGGTTTGGACCTGATCGCGCCCCTGCTCGACAACACGTCGATGCGACGTCACCATCGCACCCACGTGGTGCGCGCCCACCTGCTGGAAATGCTCGGCGACCGGACCGCCGCCGTCGACAGCTATCGCCGGGCCGCGCAACTCGCCACCAGCGTCCCCGAACAGCGGTACCTCAACGATCGTCTGCGTCGCCTCGCCGACCCAGAGCGCACATCGTGCGAGTAGGTCGCCACCGATCAGCGCCTGCGGGTGACTGTCACACCGCGACCTGGACGCCAGTGTTCGACAATGAGCAACTCCGCCGCCGCGTCGACAGAGGTGAGAACCGCCTCGGTGAGGTCCAACCGGAAGTCCAGGACACCGGGCGGCGAGCCGAGGGGAGCTTTGGCCGGTCCGGTGATCTCGACCGCGACACCGCTGACCTTGGCGTCACCGTCGCCGGGATGAGCGTGGATAGCGCACCGTCCGTCCCGCAGCAGGTCATCCGCCTTCCTCGCGGCGGGCATGGAGCCGAACATCAGGTCCGGGCCGATGAACTCCACTTCTGATCCGCTCACCCGCGGCGCGCCGTCCCTGCGCAGGGTGGCCAGTACATGTGTCTTGTGAGCCTCGAATCGAGACCTCACCTGTGCGGCCAACTCCGGTGCCTCACTCGCGAACTGCTGCCATGTCGCCATGGGAGCAGGATGCCACCGCTCCGTGACAGCCCTTGTCAGGTTTTCCGCATGCTCTGGCAGAAGAGGCGTGCTGCCCTGCTCGGCGGGGTGCTCAGCTGGCGTTGCTGCGGCCGAACCGCGTTGAGCTCCTCGGTCTTTCGGGACATGGCGACCGTTGGTTCGCTCAGTCCGGTATGCAACCAGTGCCGTGGATGTGGCCGACACCCGGTGCGCCATCGGAATCAGTGATCGCCTGACCGGGGCCGGGTCGGTCTGAGAGGGTCGCCACATGAAGATCGGTGTCGCGCTTCCGCAGATGGCTCCCGGCTACGGACCGGGTACGACGCTCGACTGGGCCCGGCGGATCGACGCGGGCCCGTTCTCGAGCGTTTCGGTGGGCGAGCGGGTGACGTTCTCGAACCCGGAGATGGTGGCGACGCTGGGCGCTTGCGCCGCGGTGACCGAGCGGGTGCGGGTCCTGGCGAATCTTTGGGTGCTGCCGCAGCACCCGATGGCGATGGTCGCCCAGCAGATCGGCACCCTCGACCAGCTCGCCAACGGCCGCCTCGAGGTAGCCGTAGGCGTCGGCGGTCGCGAACACGACTATCGCGCTCTCGGAGCCGACTTCAAGGGACGGCACCAGCAACTCGACGACAAGGTCGCCGAATTGAAGTCACTGCTGGCGGGCAAGCCGCCGTTCGAGGGCGCGGATCCGGTCGGGCCGCCGTGCGTGCGGCCGGGCGGGCCGATCATCCTGGCCGGTGCGATGGGTCCGAAGGCGATGCGCCGGGCGGCGCGGTGGGCCGACGGTATCTCCGGCTTCAGCATCCCCGGCGCCGCCGAGCAGATCGCCGAGGTGAACGAACTCGCCGAGCGGTGCTGGGCCGAGGCCGGTCGTACGACCACCCCGCGCAAGGTCAGCGGCTGCTTCACCGCCCTGGGCGGCACCGACGCACCCGCTGCGCTGCGCTCCTTCACCGCTCGCTACCTCGGCTTTCTCGGACCCAGGACGGCCGAGGCGGTCGCCGCCTCGGCGCGGGCGTCGAGCCCCGAGGTGCTCGCCGAGATCCTCGACGGTGCGGAGCGGGCCGGGTGCGACGAGTTCATCCTGGTTCCGGCCGTCACCGACCTGAACTTCCTCGAGGTGGCGACCGAGGTGGTGGCCGCACGGCCTTGACGCTCGAGGCCCGGTTCCGGGCTCAACTCGCTGCCGCCAGCACCCGCCACACTTTTCTGGAACGCGCGCGGACCTGTGGAGCCGCGTATTCGATTCGCCGGCGCGCTTCGTGCGCACTGATCCGCAGCAGATCGGTCAAAAGCTCCACGGTGTCCCGATACCCGGTGTCCGCGGCGAGGTCACGGCGCTCGGCTTCGGCGACGGCCGCGCGCATGGCGGCATCCAGCTGCCTTCGGCGGCGCTCGGTTTCGACGAGGATACGCAGCAGGTCCACATCGGCCAGTTCGGCCCAGCCTGACGTTCGAGCATCCGGCGCCAGCGCGGTCGAATGTATTTTCACGCGGGCAGCCTATCGCAGAATAGAACGTATGTTCGACAATTCGGCCTGGCATGCCTGAGCCGCTGTCACGGCCGGTGGGCTAGGAACCCAGGGCGTCCAAAGCTGGTGCGACGACGGCGAACGCCGCCTCGGTCAACGCGGCGGGGTCCGGGTCGCCTGCGCTCCACCGCTGGAGCACGGTACCGAAGGCGCTGAGGGTGATTCCTGCGGCGAGCTGCGGGTAGGGGTCGTTCGGCTCCGGATCCTGAGCGCCAACGTGGACAGTGCGACAAGTGATCCGAGGGCGAGCCCGGCAACGCTCAGGAGCAGCGCGAGCAGATAGTTGCGCCAGCGAAATTCCGCCACGAACGCCGCTCCTCGGTCATCACCAGCGCTCTCGATCGGTCCGGTCGGCTGAGCTCAGATGAACAGTCCGAGCACGGCACCGCTGACGACCAGCTTGAGGATCCAGTCCGCCATGTGCACCAGGGCGGTCGGGATCGGAACGTTCTCGTGGACGATCGCGCCGCTGAGAATGGTCACCGGAAGTATCGCGACGATCGCGCCCAGGGCCGCCCCGGCCCCGGCGCCATGCCGGTCTCCGGCGAGCAGCAGGGTGGCCAGCACCGCGGCCGCCACCAAGCCACGCAGCACCACGGACGCCATCTGCACCGGCAGGCCGAGCCCGGGCCGTGGCGCACTCGTCCGTGCCACCAGCGCGGCGACCGGGGGCGCCGCGTACAACACGGCACTGATGACGAAGGAGACAACCGCCGCGATGACGATTCCCGCTGCGATATTCATGAGCCACTCCTTTAGTACTGGTTAGTACTAAAGGTAGGAGGCCGGGTCAGTACTGTCAAGTACTAAAATGTCGTGCATGAACTCTCCCGAGGGACGCCGGGGCCGACCGCGCGGCAAATCCGGCGCCGAACTGCTGGCCGTCGCCCGCGAGGTATTTCTGGAGTTCGGTTTCGCGGGAACGTCGATGGACGAGATCGCCGCGCGTGCCGGGATTTCCAAGGCCTCGCTCTATCGCGAACACCCCTCGAAGGCAGGTCTGTTCGCCGCGGTTGTGGCGGATTGGACAACCGCCGGCCGGCATGCGATGCGGCCGGCCCTCGCACGGCTCGAGGCGGCCGAGGATATCCGCGAGGGACTACTGGCCTGGGCGCGAGGTCTGCTGGCGGGTGTTCTCTCGTCGACCGTGGTCGAAATGCGCCGCCTGGTGACCGCCGAGGCGGCCCGTCAGCCCGCGGTCGGAAGAACCTATCTGCACCAGAGTTGGATCAGGAACATCGCCGATCTCGCCGAGACGCTCCGGGTACTGGACGCCCGCGGCATGCTGCGGATCCCTGATCCCGAGGCGGCCGCCGAACAACTCACCTGGCTGGTTGTCGGCGCACCGCTGAACGCTCGGATGCTCGACCCCACCGCGACGCCGACCGATACGGCCGATGCGGCGGTCGACCTGTTCCTGGCTGCTTACGATCGGGTGTAACCACCTCCGTGCTGGTGAATTCTGTACCTGCCGCTCGGGCCGTGGGACAACCGAGTCCATCGAACTCGGTACGGTCACCGACCGGGTTGGTGTTTAGATGGCTTGCACGCCAAAGGATCTCGTCGGCGCCTATCATTGAAATCGATACTTCTCGCGTCTGAGTCCGCGACGCGGGAGCTGCACTGCGCCGAGGCAGGGCCCACTCGAGAGCGGACGAGACAGGCGTGGTGGCGTGAGCTTCCCTGATCGCCTCTGATGTCCGCATTCGCCGAGGTGACCACCCGATTCCTGACGGTTCTTCAGCAGGGGGACTATCGGATGAGCGAGTTGTGCACCGCTGCGGCGGAGGTGCTTTCGATCGAGCGAGCCGCGATCGCGATCGACGAGCTGGACGCGGGTCTGCAAGCGTGGTGCGCCACCGACAGCACCGCCGCCGCTATCGAAGAAGTACAAGCCGCGCTGGGCGAGGGCCCCGGTGTGACCGCGATCGAAGACAGCTCCCCGGTCCTGGTCCGGGACCTGCGCGCCGACAACAAGCGGTGGCCGGCATTTCTCGGTGTCCTCGCCGACCGGAGGATCAACGGCTCGATGCTCGCGCTGCCGTTGCAACTCGGGGTCGTGCGGTTGGGTGTGCTCGATCTCTACTGCGCCCGACCGCGCGATCTGGACCGGAACACCCTCGCCGCGGGACTGCACGTCGCCGACCTGGTGACCACGCTGCTGCTCTCCAGCAGTCCGCGAAGCGGCGGCGGGCCCGCCCGCGATTCCGGGGGACGCGTCTGTGAGGTTACGCCGCTCCGTGATCTCCTACTGACCGACCAGGCTGCCACCGAAACAGGTGGCGGGTTCGAGTGGTGGTGGCAGGCCGGGGCCGCCAACCGCGCTGTCCACCAAGCCGCCGGCATAGTGATCGCCCAAGCCGGTGCCTCGGCTCGGGGCGCTTACGCCCTGCTGCGGGGATACGCCTACGGGCAAGGGCTTTCGCTGACCGAGGTCGCCGAGCGGGTCGTGGCCCGCCGGTTGCGGTTCGGTCCCGAGAACATCTGAGAAAGGGAGCCGTAGACCATGGAATCCCGAGAAGGACCCCTGCTGAACGCCTTGGTGCGGCTCGCCGACACCTCGGCCGCCGACTACGACATGGCCGACCGCTGTCAGCAGTTGGTCGAGGCCTGCGTGCGGTTGCTCGACGCCGCTCAGGCCGGGCTGCTGCTGTCCGATCACCGCGGAGTGTTGCGGGTGTCGGCCGCGACCAGCGGGCAAACACATCGACTGGAACTGTTCCAGCTCGAATCCGCCCACGGCCCGGGTATACAGTCCTGCCACACCGGCATCCCGGTTCCGGTCCACGACCTCGCCGCGGCCGCGTTCCGCTGGCCGGAGTTCGCGCGCCGCGGTCTGGACAACGGTTACCTCTCGGCGTATGCCCTGCCGCTGCGGCTCCGCACCGAAACCATCGGCGCGCTCGACCTTTACGGGACGAGCGCGTCTGCCCTGGGCCACGCGGACCTGCGGGTGGCGCAGGCGCTGGCCGATGTCGCCTGCATCGGCATCCTGCAATCCCGGGTGCTCGAGCGCTCCAAAACCCTGAACAGCCAACTACGTTCGGCGTTGAACAGCCGGATCGTGATCGAACAAGCCAAGGGCGTGCTCGCCGAGCGCGGGCAACTCGATATGGATCAGGCATTTCATCGGCTGCGCGAGCACGCGCGCAGCAACAACCTGCGGCTGGCCGATGTGTCCGCCGGCGTGGTCTCGGGTGCGGTGGACACCGGGACGATCCTGACTCGGCCACCCACCGGGTAGCCGCTGCGCGCTCAGCCGCGCAAGGATCGCCAGCAGAAGATATCGGTCACCTGTCGGGGCTGATCGCGCTCCACCTGCCGGGCGGGCAAGGCCTCGAACAGTGCCTTCGTCCATTGGGTCACGGTCAGTGCGCCACGCCAGTCGGCGCGGACCGAGGAGCCGGAATCCTCGAGCATCGCCAGCGCCACGTGTTCGACGCGTAATTGCCGGTTCCCCGCGGCGTTGGCGATGTCCACCGCCCGCTGCAGCACCTGCTCGAGTTCGGCGGTGATCCATCCTTCGACCTGGGTGACGTTCTCCGGTGGTGTGGGATCCGGGGACACCGGGTCGGTGGTGGGGGGCGGTGCGGTTGTCGTCATTGTCGCCTCCGGTCTCATGGGGTTTCGGTGTGGCTTGCCGAGGGCCGGGGCAAGAGGGTGGCGCTGCGCCGAGGTAACGAAATCGGCTGGCTGGCTCTGTAATTCACCATTGTCCGTCCAGATCGTCGAAAACCCTACAAACAAACCGCAAGGCCGCGCGACAGCGCGCGAAAGCAGGCGAGCCGCCTCTTTGCGGGAACGGGAATCGTGACATCGCGGTTCATGCGCCGCCACGCCCGCCGGTACGGGTGCCGCGCGGTTCGCGTTCGCGTTCGCGTTCGACTCGGTCGCGCTGCTCGGCCGGGACCAGGGCAAGGATGTCGTCGCGCGAGCGGATCATCAGTTTGTGCAGCACGGCCGATATTTGCGCGTCGACGGTGCGATACGAACTGCCGCGACGGGTAGCGATCGCGGTGTTCGACCAGCCCGCCGCCGCCAGCACCGCCACATCGCGTTCGGCGTCGGTGAGCAGCTGCCAGGGCGTGGGATTTCCTCGGCGCGCCGGCCGGTCGGCCGGGAGTCGTGGCAGCGTCAGGTCGCCCAGTGCCAGCAGCGGCACCTCGGTCGGCGACGGCCGCAACGCGGCGCCCTCGTCCCACGCGGTGTCGAAGTCTTTCTGCCCCAGCACTTTCCGAGTGAGGTCGGCGGCGCGCTCGGTCTCGGTGGCGAACGGGCCGAGATGCGCGATGTCGACGCCGAGTTCGTGCCGCAGCGCCGCGGCCCCGCCGAGCAGTCTCGCGATCTCGACCGCCCGGTCGGTGGCCCGCTCGGAGTCGGTCCGCCCGTCGGTGGTGAGCAAGCGCGCCAAGGTCCACGCGCGAATGTGCACGGCCCACACCGTGCCCCAGGAGTCGCGCATCTCGACCTGCCGAGCGAGGGTGGTACGCCCGCGTGTCAGTGCCGCGTGCGGATCACCGTGCGCGGTTTCGGCTATGGCCCAGGCGAGTTCGGCCCAGGACCGCGCCCATTCCGCGCCGGAGCGGGCCGCGGCGTCGAGGTGACGACCGGTGACCTCGAGCGCCTGCGCGGGCGTGCCGAGGAAGGCCGCGGCGAGCGCCTCGAACATCTCACTCATCGTTGCGCTACCGAAATCGTTTGCCGCGGTGAACTTCTCGCGTGCCCGCGCGAGCACGGTCAGGGCGCGAACGTCCAGGTGCGTGAGCATCAGGGCGCATCCGGAGGCGAATTCCACCGGCGCGGGCAGCCCGACGTCGGTCACCGGATCCGCTCGCCAGGCCGCGGCCCGGCCGGGGTCGGGCACACAGGCCGCGACGCATCGCTCGAGCATCTGCCCGGCCTCGCCCGTCAGCCCCTGGCACAGGCTGAGGAAGGCGATCGACGCCATCACCGACACTTGGAGATTCGCCGCTTCCGGTCCGGCGCCGCGGGTGGCCGCCAGCGCGCGTTCGGCCAATCGGCGCGACTCCCGCAGCGACCCTTTGAAGAAGGGCACGCGCAGGCGGATCATCCCGGCGACGGTCTCCAGACCGACCACCGCCTCGCCGGGCGTGGCCAGACTGCTCTCGACCGCGAGTTGCAGGTTGTCCCAGGCGGCGCGGGCCCAGGCGAGCAGCGTGTGCTCGCGGTCGCTGAACCAGTTCAGCGCGGCATCGGTGACCCGGTCGCGGTAGTAGCGGCGATGGCGGTCCGCCAGCCGGCGCGCCTCGTCGGTGGCGTGGTGCGCCAGCCGCTGCTGCGCGTATACCCGGAAGCTTTCCAGCAGCGAATACCGCACGGCGTCGGCGGCCAGGTGCGTCGACACCAGCGATTGATCGACGAGGCGTTCCAGCAGACCCTCGATCTCCTCGCGGGCCAGCTCCGCGCCGGTGCCGTCGGGGCCGGAGCAGATCGTTTCGATCGCGTCCAGGTCGGCGCCCACGTCGAGGCCAGGTCCGTCGTCGGGATTGTTGTCGTACCCCGCGGCGAACACCGATAGTCGCTCGAACAGCAGCCGTTCCTTCGGGCCGCACAGATCGAACGACCACGCGATGACATCCGCGATCCCGTGGTGCCGCTCGTCCGCGCCGGTCCGGGCGACGGCCGACCAGCGCAGCCGGCGATCGCTCGCCGCGCCGGTGAGGTCGCCGAGGATCATCGACAGCGATTGGCGGCGCAGCCGGGCCGCAGCGAGCCGGATGTGCAGCGGATAGTTGTGCAGGTGCGCGCAGATCTCCTCGACCACCGCGTCCTGCGCCTGGTCGAGGATATGGCCGGTCAGCGCGGCGCGGCGGCGGAACAGGGTGACCGCCTGCCGTCGGGTGAGCGGCGGGATCGCGACCAGTTGTTCATCCACCCAGCCGATGGGTTCGCGGCTGGTGGCGACGATCGTCAGCCGCGGCACCGTGTCGAGCAGTTCGGTGATCACAGTGCCCGCCTCGGCCAGCACGTGCTCGCAGTTGTCCAGGATCAGCACGGTCTGGGCGGCGCGGCCGACGCCGCGATCGAGCGTGTCGATCAAGGCCTGCCACGCCGATCGGCCGGAGAAATCGGTTTCGACCACCGACCGGGCTACCTCGTCCTCGACGGTCGCGATGTCCGTGCCGCGCGGCAACCGGGCCAGGCGGACCCAGTGCACCGGGGTGCTGCGAGCCTTGTGGAATCGCTGCGCGGCCTCGACCACCAGCCGGGTCTTGCCGATGCCCCCAGCACCGATCACGGTGATCAGCCGCGCGGAAGTCAGTAACAGCGTCGCGATCTGTTCCAGTTCACGCTGGCGGCCGATGAACTCGGGTGCGGCGGTCGGCGGAGTTCCCACCCGGTGCGGACGGTGCGGTGGCATATCCGGCCACTTTAGTCGGCAACCACCCGGCGCCGCCGACGGAACAGGCAGCCGCGGAGGGGAACGGATACCTACCTACGTGCCCGTGCCGGATCTACCGATGTCCGCGGCGCGCCGCCGGGCCACTATGCATGGGTCGCCGACCCCCGGCGGCCACGAAACTCGAAGCCGAACAGTGAGATACGCGCAGTGGTTGCCGGAACGCCGCATCCGGGCGGCACCAGCCCGGACTCGTGTCACATCCGAGTGCGGTTCGACAGCCCGCCCATCGTTTTCGACTATCAGGACGATCGGGCGGTGGCTGCCCGGTTCTCCGCCGCCGTGCGGAAAGCCGGTGCGAGGGTGACGATCGATTCGGACCTGCGTGACAATCTGCCGCCGCTGCCGTGCCGGCGGCTGTGGACCTGAGCGAGCGGCGGCATTCGGCCCGATGACGTCGAGAGGAACCGAGATGAGACGAATACGGATAGTGGGCGCCGGTGAGTGCGGACTGCCGCTGGCCCACCGACTGCTGGCCGGTGGCGCGGAGGTCACCGTGGTCACCGACCGCGACAGCGAGGCGGTCCTGTCCGGTTCGATCACCAGCACGCAGGTCAAGTTCCCGCCGGCACTGGACCTGGAATCGGCTGCGGGACTGGACTGCTGGCGGTCGGCCGCGCCGCAGATCGCCGGCATCCGGTTCACCATGGTGGTCGATCGCGCGGTCGCGATGCAGTGGTCCGGGCGATTCACCCGCCCGGCGCGCAGTGTCGACCAGCGCACGGTCTTCGGCCGCTGGTTGCGGGCGTTCGCGGATGCCGGCGGGAAGCTGTCGATCGCCACGCCGACGGTCGCCGAGATCGACCGCGGCACCGCCGATTACGACCTCACGGTGGTCACCCGCGCGGATCGCGAGCTGGCCGCCTGCTTCCCGGCGGACTCGGCCTGGGGGCTGCCGCCGCGCCCGCAGCGGCAGCTGGCGGCGCTGTATCTCGACGGCGTCGTACCCGACCCGGACGAGCTGGGTACGTATGTGACGCTGCCCGGAACGGGCGAGGTGATCTCCTATCCCGGCCTGACCGGTCGGCCGGGCACCGAACGCCGGTGTGAGATGGTGCTTATCGAGGCTCGGCCCGGCGGCCCGATGGATGTGTTCGGTGGTGTCGGCGATCCGGGCGAGCGGCTGCGGCTGGCCCGAGGGCTGCTGGATCGGTTGCTGCCGCCCGCGCTCGCGGACCGTTACCGCGAGGCCGAACTGACCGACGCCGGTGCCACGCTGGTCGGCGCGGTCACTCCCGTAATGCGCCGACCGGTGGGCACGCTGCCGTCGGGCGCCGTCGTGCTGGGCGGCGGTGACGTGGTGTGCCGCATGGATCCGGGCGGCGCGCAGGGCGCCAACAGCGCCGTGCACTGCGGATTCCGATACGGCGAGGCGATCCTGCGGCACGCGCACGGTCCGTTCGACCGGGACTGGATGATCGCGGCGGCCGAGCCGTGGCTGACCGATACCGCCTACCCGGCCGCGCGATGGACGGCGACCGTGCTCGACCCGCCGGGCCCGATGCAGGAGTTGATGCTGGCGGCGGCCGAGGATTCACGGCTGGCCGACGGCTTCGCCGACACCTTCGCCCGCCCGGCGAACATGACCGAACTGGCCGTCGGCATCTGACCTACCCCGGCGGCCGCGCGGGCGGGAAGACAACCGGCAGTGCGGTCAGGGCCCGGTGGAAAGGCCCTGGCCGCCAGGTCAATTCGGCGGCCGGGACGGCGAGCGCGAGGTCGGGCAGCGCGTCCAGCAGTTGGTCGACGGCGTCCTGCGCGGTCAGATACGCCGCCGAGCGCGCGGGGCAGGCGTGCGGGCCCGCGCCCCACGCCAGATGTGACCGATTCCCGGTGTGGTCACCCGTGCTGACGAGCGGGTCGTTATTGCATCCGGCCAGACTGACGACGACCGGTTGGTGCGCGGGCAGCCAGTTGTCGTCGATCAGGATCGGCTGACGCGGATAGGTGACCGAGAAGTTCGCCATCGGCGGATCATCGAACAGGACCTCGTCCAGCGCGTCCCGGGTGGACAGGCTGCCACCGATCACGTGACCGGCGAAACGGTCGTCGGTGAGGATGAGCCGCAGCGCGTTCCCGATCAGATTCTGCAGTGGTTCGATGCCCGCGCCGTACAGCACGACGATCTGGTGGATCACCTCCGCGTCGTCGAGCGCGGCGGGATGCGCCAGCAGCCGCGAGGTGATGTCGTCGCCGGGCTCGCGCCGTTTCAGCTCGACCAGTTCCAGTACGGCCGTGGCCAGCAGCTTGTTGCCCTGTTCGGCGTCGTCACCGTCGAACACCGCGACCGTGGCCGCGGCGATCCGCTCACCGATCTGGGGCGGGCAGCCCAGCATCGCGTTGATGACGGCGAACGCGAGCGGAAACGCGTACTGCGCCACCAGATCCGCCGACCCGGCGGCCTCGAATTCCGCGATCAGCGCGCTCGCGATCCCCTCGACCGTGGCGTGCAGCGCGTGCAGATCCACCGCGTCGATGCTGTCGGTATTGACACGGCGGTAGCGGTCGTGCTCGATGCCCGTGCTGCGCATGGCATTCGGCCGCCACTGCAATACCGGCAGCACCGGGCAGTCGGCCGGGACGGTGCGTTCCCAGCCGCGCGGATCGGCGGGGAAATGCTCCGGGTCGTGCAGGATCCGGATGGCGGTGCTGTAGCCGATGACCAGGGTGGCCGGTACGCCCGGCGCCAGCTCGATCGGCGCCAGCGAACCGTACCGGGCGCGCATCGACCGGTACGCCGCGTGCGGGTCGGTGGCGAACTCGGGTGCGTACAGCGGCACCCGCTCCCGGTCGAGCTGGACCGGCGAACCGTGGTGCGAAACCGGTTCTGTGGCAGGACGGTTCGATGAACGTGGCACTGTCAACTATGGCTCCGATATGGTGCGAATTGCCCGACGCGGCAGCGTATGCACGCCGTCCCCGGATGGGCATCGGTAGGTGATAGGTGTGTCATGCGCATCGGCGGCGGGTCCGCGCTGGTCATCCGGGCGCGGCTGCTCGGGCGGAGCAGACACGAACATGCGGGCAGCGTCGCGGCCGTCACGCGAATTCGCCCGCCCAACAACCGACTGCTTCTATCGGTTGATCAGCGCTTCGAATTCGGTGGCTGTCGGGTCATTCAGATGCCGGTCGCGCCACTGATGCCGATTCGCAGCGTTGTCATCGGGCCTCCGAACGGCCGTCTTTCGCACTGGAGTGCAGCGAAGGATGTCGATTGGATCCTGTAAGGATGGTCGCGACGCGGTCACCTTTGGCTCGCCCGGTAAGAACCGCAGCGATCGCGGCGGCTCCAGCAGGCTCCACCATCAACGAGAGATGGGTTTCGATGAGTCTCATACCGGCGCGTATGTCCTCGTCGCTCACCAGGACGATGTCGTCAACGGCGTGGTGGATGCGTTCCAGGGATTCACGGTGCGGCCGCGGGATGGTGATGCCTTCTGCGAACGTGCTCGTCGGCTCGATCGTGACGGGCTGGCCGGTGCGCCAGCTGTCGTGTACGGCGCGAGCCGCGGCCGCGTTGACCCCGATGATCCGCGTGCTCGGCCAGTGGTGTCGCGCCCACAGTGCTATACCGCTGATCAAACTTCCGTCACCGATCGGTGCGATGAGCGCGTCGAAGGCTCCGGCATGGCCGAGCTCCTCGGCGATCGTCGCGGCGCCCTCGGCGATACCTGGGTCGATTCCGTCCACTACCAAGCGGGCGCCTGTGGCGATGGCCTCCTCGTGTGCGGCCCGCCGTGCGTCCTGAAGACCACCGTCGACGTCGATGACGTGCGCGCCGAATCCGCACATGCGTTCCCGCTTCACGGGATTGACACCCGAGGGCACGAATATTCGAACCGATGCGTTTCGGATGGCGCCGACATACGCGACCGCCTGCCCGAAGTTTCCGCTCGAGGAGCACACAACGATTTCGCCCGGGGAGAGGTCGCGCAGGGCAAAACTTACACCGCGCCCCTTGAAGGATCGCAGCGGATTGAGTGACTCCACCTTGACAATCACTCGACCACCAAGCGCCGAGTTCAGCAGTTGGTCCTCGAACTGGGGAGTGTCGAGGAACTCCCGTGGAATCACCTCGCGCGCTTGATAGGCGCGGTCGAGCGACAGGGCATCAGTGTGCGAATTGCGTTGCGGCGGCGAGATACTCATGTCACCCAACCTAAAACTAAGCGCGGTGGAGCCGATTGCAAAATTCGCGTGGAAACGCAAGAATATTGCGTGCCTCGATCCACTCTGAACTTGGACGACATCGACGTTCGACTGCTCGACGCGTTGCAAGTCGACGCCGGCCGAACTCTGCGCGCTCTCGGTGATCTCGTGGGGTTGTCACCCAGCGCGGTGCAACGCCGGTGCCAACGATACCGAACCGCAGGGTTGATACGCACTGTCGCCCAAGTCGATCCCGAGAATGCCCCCCACCTCACTCGGGCACTTGTCATGCTCACCTTGACGCACGAGTCACCCGAGCATCATCGGCGTCTGTCCGAAACCCTCCGCGCGCACTCGTCGGTCCAACAGTGCTTTCTGCTCTCGGGCCGCTGGGACTACGCCGTTCTGGTCGCCGCGTCATCGGTGCGCGAGCTACGCGACCTCGGGAACCACCTGTTCAAGTCAGACGACAATATTCGTCGCTACGACACCATGTTCATCCACGACACCGTGAAACAAGGAACATTCCTCCCCGCCGAACTCCTGATCTAGTCGTCGAGATAGACCTGGGGCCGTGCCGGTGACTCACCGCACGCGCGCTGCTGCACAGAGCTGATCACCCTCGCGCCGGTGGTGGCGGGTCGCTTGTGGCTGGTACCGGGAGGTAGGGCAGCGGAGCCAGTTCGATGGTCGGGTCGTCGAGCAGGTAATGCAGGTAGGCGCAGAAGGCATCGATGCTGCCGTAGCGGGCGAGGATCTCGCTCAGCAGCCGGTGGGTCCCGATGTCGTAGCGTTGCCTTTCCATATCGTCCCCTGTCCGGTGTGTCCGCGTGGTAGGCAACTCGCTTCTGGGCCGGTCTATCCGGATGTCATCGAGGAGCCGTCTGCGCGTCACGCTCCTCGATGACACCACCCTTATCCGATCATGGCCTGACAGCTCGTGAAACACCTGGCCCCCGACTAATTCGGTGCCGCGTGGGTGCGGGATGGGCGGCGACGAACCGGCTTCACCGACTCAGCGGTCCAAGACGACCTCGTAGGTACGCAATACCGCTACTGCCGCTGTGCGCGCCGAACAAAGCTGTCACTGCACGACGCCCCGTGGACCAAGACGGCTGCCGCTCAGGACTTCCGCTGTTGCCGACTATGTGTTGATCACCTCGAGCTATAGACGAACACAGCGGCCGGGAGCACCGGGCCCGGGTGGGGGACAACAGCTTCGGTTGCGGCAACACCACATCAAGTCGCGGCCGCGGACGGTGATTTCGGTGCATTGCCAGCCGCGTGCGCAGACGGAACGGCCGCTGGGGCACTCGGACTTGTCCTCGGCAACCGCGGCGCCGGTTTCGGAACTATCGCCCGGTGTACTGGTGGGGTCATCCGCGCCACACGGTTCGCCCGACTCTTCAACGGGCTCGTCATCTGCTCGAGCAGGGTCGGTCATCTCGCTGCTGCCGGAGGGCAGGTTGAGGCCGGTAAAGGGGAGCAATGGTTCGGCGGTCGCGGCGCCGGGCGCCATCAAGATTGCCGCTATCAGGGCGAGGGCAGCGAGAGTGCGCACTCCGCCGGACCGATACGCGCGGTACTGCCGCATACAGTGCCGAGGGCGTGCTGCGGTGAGGTGGTAGACCCCAGGCTGTATCAGGGCTCTGCGCGCCGGTGGTGACGCCGCCTCGGGGCGGGTACCGACACTGCGGGCATCGGCGCCAGCTCGATGGTGGGATCGTCGGACCAACCTTTCGCCAACCGTTCACAACAGGCCACTCACTGTGCCGCAACCGAATCAGAATCCCCGAATCGGTCGACCGACCTTGTGCGACACGGCCGCCAGCCGCTCTCACCAGCGCGAATGCGGCAGGCGATCGATCTAGAGTTACCGGCCATGGGACAGCGTCGGCCAAAACGCCTGGATTCCGCAGCAGTGGCCCGAGTGACCGAGACCGCGCGATCGCACCCCGAAAGTCGCACTGCGCGCACAGGGTTCGCCGATCGCGCCGTGGACCACCCGCGGATTCCGGCATGGATTCTGTGGCTGTACGAGCGCAGCCCGGGCACCGCGCAATTCTGCTACCAGCTGCACTATCCGATCGGTGTGTTGCCTGCCGAGTATTGGACCCGGGACCGGGCGTTCCGGACGGAATCGGCCGCCCGCTCGGTGGAACGCGCACGGCGCTTCCACGCCGGCAGGGTCCCCTTTGCCAGCACCCCCGACCTGCCCGACGACGACGCCTTCTACGCCACCTGGAGCGCCGAGGCCGACTGGACCGGGCACTGGTACTCCCGCGACCCCGCCGAAGCTTGGGATCTGGCCGAGCCCGACGCAATCTGAAATGTGGAACCTGCGTGCCGGATCCCGCGAGCTGAACGGTCCTTGGAGCGACCCGCGACGACCGGTAATGCCGATTCGGTACGGGATCAGGATCGGGGCCAACGCACTGTACTGCCGCTGTCCGTGCTGAACGCGCAGTCACACATTACGCTCAAAGATCAACGGGCCGTGATCATCTCGCGGCTCGCCAACCCACGGGATTGCCGATTGCGTCGTGCCAGGGATTTCACCGTCTGCGGAGACTGCCGAGCATCACTGCGAAGGCCATCGGTTGAGCCATCGTCGGATCAAACCCGCGGGCCTGGATCGCACTCGACTGCCGCGTCGCGGCCTTTAGTACCCCGCCGGCCCGCGCCTAGTGGCGGACCATTCCGGCGACCGGGAAGAGCAGCAGCAGCGCCCCGGCCGCGAGTAGTACGAACGCGAGCCGGAAGTCGCCGGCGGCGTCGCGAAGGGCGCCGACGAGGATCGGCGCCGTTGCCGCCGCGGCGTAGCCAAGGAAAAAGGCCATTGCGCTGTATTGTCCCGCCTCGGTGACATCACGGCTCATCGAGACCGGGACCGTGAGCACCAGCGTAAACAGGCCACCGTGACCGATGCCGAGCGCGAGGATCCACAGCCAGGTGGCAGTGCCGGGACTCAACGCCAATCCCATGAATCCGATGGCGGTCAGGGTGACGGTCAAGCTGAGGCCGATGCGCTTGTCTCTGCGCTCGCCGAGTAGTGCCGGAACTGCCAGCATAGCGATGACTTGGATCGAGATCAGGGCGGTGAGCAGGAAGCCCGCATCGGACGCGGGATAGCCGCTGTCGTGCAACAGTGGTGCGACCCAGGCCAATTCGCAGTAATACAGCGCTGAGTTACCCGCTGCCAGCAGCGTGATCATCCACGCTGTCCGGCTACGCCACGGCAGGCCGGTCGTCGCTGGGCCCTGCGGCCCGGACGCCGCACCGAGCCTCAGTGCGGTCCGTGCCGCCGACCACAGCGCTGCGCCGCCGATGGCGAGTAAGGTCCACGACGCGAGCGCGCCGGGCCAGGACTCGAGTGCGTCGGCCAGCGGCGCGCTGATACCGGCGGCGATGGCACCGCCCAAACCCAATCCCGCCGTATAGATGCCGGTCACGAGGCCCGCATGTTCGGCGAACCGAGACTTCACCACCGCGGGTAGCAGCGTTTGCGCGATCGCTATACCCCCGCCGACGACGGCAGCGCAGCTCAGCTGGAGCCAGGTCGCGGTACCGAAACCGCGTGCCGCGGTGCCGATTCCGACAACAACCAAGCCGATGAGCACACCACGCTGCAAGCCCCAGCGACGGCCTACCGCGGCGGCCAGTGGTGCGCATAATCCCATCGCGAGGGTGGGGACAGTGGTGAGCAGGGCGATTCCGGTCGAGGACAAGCCGAGGTCTGCGCGAATCCGATCGACGAGCGGGGACACCGAAGCGATCGCCGGGCGTAGATTCGCCGCCGCGACGAACAGCGCCAGTGCCGCAAATGCCAGTGCCACACGATCTTTCGTGGTGGGAACGGGATGGTCTCGGACAGCAGCCATGACAAACCTTAATCTCGGACATTTGTGTCCAAGTTATAACACAGTCTCGGACACTTGTTGTCCGAGATATGCTGGCGGCATGAAGATGTCCACAGGCGTCGAATGGGCCCTGCACTGCTGCGTCTCGCTGGGGCAGGCCCTCGCTCCGGTCCCCGCCGCGCGACTGGCGGAGTTGCATGGTGTCCCCACGGCCTATCTGGCCAAACATCTTCAAGGGCTTTCGCGTGCCGGCATCGTCCGATCGGTACCGGGGCCGGCCGGGGGCTACGTGCTGACTCGTGCCGCCGCGAGCATCACCATGTTGCAGGTGGTCGAAGCGGTGGACGGTGCTGAACCAGCGTTCCGCTGCACCGAGATTCGGCAAAACGGGCCACTCGGCCTGCCGGCGAAAAGCTGCCGAACCCGCTGCGCGGTCATGCGCGCCATGACCACCGCCGACACCGCCTGGCGCACCGCACTCGCCGCCGTCACCATCGCCGATCTCGCCGCCAGTATCGACGAGGACAGCGCGGGTACCGCGCTAGACGAACTGCGCGAGTGGTTGAACGCTGGAAACCGATAGCTGCGACGTACTCGACGTCACCGACACAGCATGAATGACAGGAACCCGCCACCTTACGCCTGTCCGAGCTCGGCCAGTCGTGAGCAACCTATCCGCCCATCCAAGCATCGATACAAGACGGATGGTGATTCGGACAACCTCGCGAACGTACATTCCGCTGAGCGCTCGGTCGGTGGATGAGATCTGCTGCGGCTCAGGACATTTCCGACTCCGCGCGGGTCGAACCCGACGATGTCGAAGCGCTCCGTGAGGGGTCCACCCGTCCACAGCGCGGCGACCAGCGGGGCGAACGTCGTCGCCTGGCTGCCGGGGCCGCCCGGATTCAGTACAACAGAACCGATGCGGTCGTCGCCGGTGGCGGCATGGCGCGTCACGGCGATGTCGATGGTTTCATCGTCGAGGTTCTCGTAGTCCATCGGCACCTCGAGCGTGGCGCACTCGGTTTTTTTCGCCGCTTCGATGACCTCGGGAACGGGAGCCTGGGAATTCACGATGGTGGAGTCGCATGGCCCGAATTCGAGTTCCTGCTCCATGAACTGGTCGAGTCCTGCCGCGTTCGCGCTTTCGCCTTCGTCCGGCGTCGCGCCGGCGCACCCAGCGATCAGCAGCAGGGACGTAGCGGCGACCACCGCCCACCCCGGCTTGGTCCATCGTCTTTCCATCGGCCATGCATCGGGGTGCGGTTTGGCATGGTTGTTTCCTTTTGGTGGAGGTTCAGCTGGCGAGTTCGTCGATCCAGCTCGACCGCATCCGCAGGGCTCTTTCCGTGCTGCCGATGACAGCCGCGAGCCCGATGAGCAGGTTGATCTGGAGGGGGAGTCGCACGGGCGAGGTGAAGGTTCCGATCGAGTCGGCGATCAAGGGGATCCGGGAGAGCGATTCGATGATCTGCGGCACCTCGACGCACAGGCCGACGATGACGAGCGCGATCGAGACGACGCCGATGACTCGGCTCAGACCGGGACGCCGGTGATGGAGCCGGGCGCGACGCCCTTCTGCGGATGCGGGATCGGGAGACAGCTGCTGCTCGGCGCCATCTGCACGCACGTAGTGGCAGCGCTCGAGTCCGAAGCCGTTGGTGGCGACCTCGATGTGGCCGCCCGGCACGGAGAAGCGGGTGGGCATCTTCGCGAACGAGTGCAACGACCCGTCTACGTAGAGGCGGGCGCGGATCTCGCCGTCGGTCATGTCGCCGGCGTGGCGAACGTCGACCGCGTAGGTGGAGGTCGTGCCATCGGGTGCGGGCAACGTGATCGAGCGGAGCGATCTGCCGAACGTTTGCCACCAGCGATAACGGGGCAGTGGTTCACCGGATCCGGCACGCACGCGGCGGTTGCGCCACTGTCTGATCCCCATCTTGTCCACCCTCGATCCTGCTCTAGTACAGTGTGATAGTCAGCGAGGGGATAAGCTAGCACACCGTGATAGAAGGTGTCACGAGAAGGGCGGACATGGACGTTGAATCGAAGGAACCGGGGACGCGCGACAAGATCCTCATCGCCGCGGCGACGATGCTCGGCGAGAACCCGACCGCGCGCTTGAGCGTTCGGGCGGTGGCGGCCCGGGCCCAGGTCAGCACGGGCTCGCTGCGACATTTCTTTCCGACGCAGCGTGACCTCATCGACACCGTTGTCGCCGGGATCTACGACCTCGATATCCCCGACGATCCGATCAACGATCGCGCCCTGTCTCCGACGGACCGCCTGGTCGCGTGCTTACGGCTGATCCTCGCGCAAGTAGGTGTCGGTGATCGCGCCCGAGAGCAATGGGGAGCTCTGTACGAGGCGTACGTGGCATCCACTCCGTCCGCTGACGAGGCAGCCACCTATCTCGCGCTCGAGCGGTTGGGGCGGCATCGCATCGAGCGGTGGCTGGTCGCGCTCGTCGAGGAGGGTGCGATCCCCCCAGGGGAGATCGAGCAGCGGGCGCGTTTCCTCGGGACCGTAGTTACCGGCCTCATGACCGAACGCGCTCTGCCCTCGGACACCGTGCGGGTCGCGACCGAGACCGACACGCTGCGCCTTGCCGTCCACGCCGTCGTGACCGCGGGGAGCACGACATGATCACCACCCCTCAGCGCCGACCGCGCGCATCGAGCCAGGGCCGATAGCGCCGAAGCACACTGCGTTGAAGCAGCGTCTCCTTGGGCAAGAGCCAAGAGGGCATAGACGCCCGGGCGGCGGCCGGCGTCGGAGCGACCGAGTGCGGGTCGACCGGGTCGGTCTTGCAGCCGATGCTGTTGCAGCCTTCGACCGCCCAGATCCGGTCGGTGAATCGTCGTGCTGCGGTCAGCATTTCGGCGCAACCAAGTTTCCGGTGGTGTAGCGGCCGATGGCCAAAACGCGACCGGTCGGGTCGATGGCTTCGATGGTGGCAGAACGTTTGTGTAAATCAGTTCCGATGATGACGGTCATCGCCGTGGCCACCCTGGTCTGCGAACCCGGTGGTATCCGTGCCGGGAAGGCATTGCTAGTTCGAGCGTGGGGCAGCCGCTGGGCGCGCGGTTCGACCGGTTAGGCAGCAGCGTCGGAAAATCGACGGGCGCAGACGATCTCGTCCCTCGGCAATGCCCTACATTGCCGATACCAGGACACCTGCTCGGCCGGTTTGCTCGCGTGAAGTACCTTCGGCGAGAACATGATCGATATATCGAAGCCGTTTGCGCGGCGACAGGAGTTACGGATGGCAGCCTACGTCGTGGTCGAGGCCGAGGTTCACGACGAGCAGATCGGCTTGGCGTACTGGAAGCTGGCTGAGCCCTCGATTCGCCAGTACGGCGGCCGATATCTCGTGGCCGCCATGCCCGAGGTTCTGGAGGGCGACTGGCCGGGGCGTGTGGTTGTGCTCGAGTTTCCCGATCTCGATCAGGTCAGGGCCTGGTACGACTCACCGGAATACCGCGCCGCTCGTGAAGTCCGGAAGTCCGGCGTCACCGTGCGCCTGGTCTTCGCCGAAGGGATGTGAGCGGCTCGGACGCGCTGCCGCAGACAGCGTCTGCTTCTGCCGCTGTGCGCTCGGTCGGCGGATGAAATCGGCTGCGGCTCAGACCCATCCGCAATTGCCTAGTTGAGGGCGTTCCAGAAGCACCCGTCAGGCGGCAGGGCGGTTACATACCGGTGCAGACCCGAGCGCATGGTGGCGGATCCGAGCTGGAAAGCAGGCGCGGGCAGTTGCCGGCGCGGGTGGGTGAGCTGCGCTGTGCGGTCGCCGAACTGTCCGAAGGGTGTGCGGCACTAGCCGAGTCGGGGCTGAACATCGATACCGTTGGGGCCGGGCACTGACTACTCTCGGCTACTCGCCCGCGGGCTGCCGCCGCGACAGTGCGAGCACGAGCCCGCGGATTGCGGCGGCGACCAGCAGGAACGCGGCCGCGATCCCGGTGCCGAGAAACGTTCCCCAGAGGATGACGAAGGGGCCTATGTAGCCGACCTGCGGCCAGAATCCGCAGGGCCCGACGTCTCCGGGGATCGCGGCGCACTCCGGGTGGTCGTTCATGGCGAACACGATGGTCGCCGATATCGACAGGACGAGTGCCCCCAGCAACGCGAACAACAGCCCTTTGAGCAACCACATGGGGGCCACTGTACAAAAAGTCCGCGCAAACGCGCGGACCTTCGTCGTGCCATCGGATTGGGTTGTCGGACAGCGTGTTCCGAGCGGAGACGCCGCCCGCCACGCAGATCATCCACACATGCCACCTATGTGTCGTCGCTTGGCGGGAGTTGATGCGCAAACCTGGGCTAAGACCTTCACGGGGTGAACCTCCGTTCGGCGTTCATCGCCTCTTGTGCCGCTAACGGTCGCGCCGATGCGGGCCAGAATCGGAATCCGCTGGGTGGGACGGTGAGCTGGAACCGGTTGCAGCGGGCCTTTGCGGGGTTACGGTGGGCGGATCGAAGGTGATCTGCGGCAAGGACTTCGGGATGAAGCTGATGTTTGCCCTGTGGGGCGACGGTTTGGGTGAGTGGTTGCACAGCGCTGAGTTGCGGCGCGAGCTGGCGGCGGCCGGGGCTACCGAGTTGCAGGTGAATATTTGCGATGCGGATGTCGATGCGGCGCAGGTGCGGCATACGACCTATGACGAGCCGATTGCTGCCATTGTGAGTGTGTGGACAGAGGCGGCGCACGAATCCGTTACTGCGGCACTGTCTTCCGTTGCGAAGGAGGTCGATGGGTGGATTGTGGATGAGCGCACCCCTATCGTTCCTCCGCCGGTCGAGAGTGGTGTGCGTACCGACGCGCTCGCGAACTTCGCGCTCCTGCGCATCCCCGTCGACCTCACCCGCGAGGAATGGCTGCATCGCTGGCATGATCTGCACACCACGGTTGCCATCGAAACCCAGGACACCTTCGGATACGTCCAGAACACCGTCCGCGAGCCCATCACCGCGGGCAGGCGGGTGGATGCCCTGGTCGAGGAACTGTTCCCGATGGCTGCCATGACCAGCGTCCACGCCTTCTACGGTGCGGCAGACGACGCCGACCTCCAGCAGCGAGTCACGCGCATGATGGAAAGCGTCGTCTCCTTCGGCGCCCACCTGAACCTGGATCTGGTTCCCACCAGCCGCTATGTGTATCCCCTGACCTGAAGTCGATCGGCTGTCCTTCCCGTGTCGGTGTGTGAGGTCCGTGCGGGAAGGCACCGCTTCTTCGAGCTTTGGGCAGACTTCTCTTCAGCCATTTCCGGCACAGTGACCGGTGAGAGGCAAGCCATTATTGAGCCACGCCAATGTCGCAGGCGGCAGCCGATTAGGGAGCTTCTCACCGGGCACCTGGACCCATCCTGGCCGGGATAAAGCGCTACCGCGAGATCAAGTAGCCGATTATCTAGCGGTAGTGGATGATCCGTCCCCTCGCCAGATCACCCATCCACGACAGAGTGCTGACTATCTCCGTCTCACCGCGCCCTGAAGTCTGCGCGGCTCAATCAGGCCTGCAAGTCCAGCCGCGCTTGAACGGAGTGGGGTGCTTGCCCTCTGGGCAAGTCCGTACGAGCTTCCATTCGCCGTCGCACGTATAGACCGACCGCCCGTCTATAGTGCTGGCGCCCTTTTTGCATTCTCCCGCCGGCTTTGCGAGCATCGTAGTAGGCCCGGCCGGCGGTCCGGTGGCGTAGCTGGACCACGGCCATGATGTGCAAGACCCGGTTGATCTTTCGGTTGCCGGCCCGGGAGAGCCGGTGGCGTTGCTGCTCTCCGGAAGAGGCGTCCAAGGGTGCGGTGCCGTTCCAGGAGCCGAACCGGTCCCGGTTTGCGAAGCGGTGAATATCGTTGGTGTCGGCGAAAAGGCTTGCTGCACTGGATGGTCCGTTGCCGTGCAGGTCCATCAAAGCGGAACCGCGGTCCAGGACGAGCCGGCGCAGCTCTTTATCCGCGGTCTTGATCCTGAGGTCTATGGTTTCGAGGTCCTCGATCCACTCCATCGCCAGTCGCTGCTGGATCGTGGTGACCGGATCGGTCGCGGTGTCGTGTCGATGAGCTCTCGGGCCTGACGCGAAGACAAGAATTTCGCGGGGGTTGAGGAGTATCCGGGAGGAAAGTCACGCTAAGCGGACAGGTAGTGATTCCCCGGGGCGCGATGCTGTAACCCGTCCGCTGTCGACTCGACGGCAATCGCGCAGCAAGTTTGATCCGTCCATGCGCCAGTTCGCGACGAATACATCGCGGGCTGCAATTAGCAGCCACATCAGCCGTGCATCGGAGGTCGTGTGGATATGCGTTCGGATTCTGGTCGGCACCGTAGAGGAAAATTCGGGCGATGGACGATCTTTGTCGCTACCGCACTAGCGATCGTCACTCCCGCGGGTTTGGCCACGGCGGTACCGCAGGGCTCCGCGCAACTCTTCGCCAAGTTCTCGATAGCGAAAGATCGACCGCCGTACCTCAAAGCTGTGGGTATCTGCCAAGGCAAAAAGGACCCTTCGGCCGGCGCGCTCATGGAGGTGAGCTACTCGAGGACGTCCGGCGAGCCGCTGATAGTGCAACCCGTCGCCGAGAGCAACGGCTTCTCCTCGCACGGTACCGAACCTTATGCCGGGTGGAGCGACACCAACGTATTCGCTCGCGACCAGGGCGCCCTGCCCGATGGCGTAGAACCGAACATGATCACGGTCCGCCTGATCTGCCACTTCGAAGGTGGCGACGTCGTCAAGGAGGCAACGCCGGACATCGAGAAGATCGGCGGCGCCAAGTCGAACATCGTGCCGAAGAAGACCGAACCCGACCCGCCGAGCGCGCCGTTCACCATCACCAGCGTCAGCGAGAAGAAGTGTGTCGTGGTTGGCGACGAAAGCCTTGGTCTCGCTGACTGCCAGCCCGACTCGAAACGCCAGCAGTGGCGTTACTTTCACGCCACCGTGGAAGGATTCGGCAGCAACCTCATACAGAGCGTCGCCACCCAGCGATGCGTTACTTTTCCTCCGGTCGGAAACGATTTCGCGCTGAACACCCGGCCGTGCGGTGCGGGTACCGCCAGGGACTGGGTCGAGTCCGTCAGCACCTCCGGCAATGTGGCGATCGAGACAAACTACACCCTCGAGTCGCCGGCGCCCGATTACAGCGCGGACCCTCAGGGCAGGATAAAGATCGTCTCGAGGCACGTTTGCTGGTACGCGACAGCGGATGCCGTCCGGGCCGCGGGGTGTGGCGCCGGCTTCGGTGATCGTCGCGACAAGCCCGAATTCCGATGGAACAGGAATCCTGTGTAGTCGAGTCGCGTCGGGCGGTGGCGAGTCAGGACTGCGGAGTGAATTGTGCTGGTCCGTCGCCCGTTCGCGGCGGACCAGCACTTTCGAGATCGATTCAGAAACGAGTACTCGGCGTGCGCCAAACGGCCAGCGAGGCAAGCACACTCGATGCCGCGCCGAACCAGAGCACGGTAGCTCTGATCGGCGAACCCCAGGGCATGCGCGACGGAGGTGATCGGTTCACCGTGAACGACGCGACATTGGTGGTGCTTGAACGCTTCCGCCTCGCCGCCGAGGTGAGCGCCGCTGATTGACATCGGCTCTATGGGCCACGGCATAGGCGTTTGTGAACGCCCGCATCTGCCGCGTGGCGCGCGTTAGTCGGCTGACCAAATCGGTTGGCCAACAAGGCTTCCCAATGCGCGCCCACGCCGATTATGTATTGTCCGGCACCGCGATATGAGCTATGGAATTCATCTACCAACTGTCGAAGTTGCCGCTTGTGGCCGGACTAGGGCGAATCGCGGACATGATCACCGAGTCCAGGCGTACGGCGAAGTCGATCGGCTTTCGACCGTCGGGTGCGCTGTCGACCTGCGAGACGACGCTCCAGCCGAGGAGCAGTTGTGGAGGTATCGGGCGAATCTACATCCCCGCCGTCTACATGGCCTCAGGGGCATGAGGACTCGAGTCGCGCCTCGGTATCTGTGCTCTTGTTCGTAGTTACGAAAGGTCGGACTAGCGTCGCGGCGCCGGCGCTGTTGACCAAGAACGCGGTTTCGGCGGAGTCGAGGGTGGACAGGTGCTGGATAAATGGGTGGCGACTTGAAGGGCGCGCCAATATTGTCGCACCTGACATTTCGACGCGCTGGTTCGCGAGCCGACCGCGACTGGCGGGGCCGGCGGGTTGCAGTTATCGATTTCAGGGGAGCTATGCGCGCCGAAGCCTCCGCCTCGCCTGCGGAATCCGAGTTGTTGGTGCGTATCTCGGCAGCGGCCGAGGCTGCCCGCACCGGCCAGTATCAGGCAACCTACCCTGCTGGGATGCCGAGCTGGAGCAAGTTGTGGGCTACGCAGATCTGCGTGACCAGCGGGATCGTGCAATTGTGATCCTGAGGCATGCGGTCCGCTAGGCCACGCGCACGCTCGATATTGCCGCACTCGCAACTGGAACGTTGGACCGGCGGAATCAGTCGCAGCGTTGGTAGGTGGCGATGATGACGTTGCCGACCGTGCGTGACGAAGTTAGATCGAAGTCGGTAGGAATCGCGCCGTCCACGAAGAGACGCTTGCCGGATCCGACGACCACCGGGAAGATGAGCAGCCGATACTCGTCGACCAGGCCGTGCCGCATGAGAGTGTGAGTCAGGTTGCCAGAGCCGGACACCCAGATCGGTCCCCCCGTTCCCTCTTTGAGCGCTTCGACGGCGCCGGCCACATCGCCGTCGAGCACGGTGGTGTTCACCCACTCAGGGGACCTGGGGCTGCGTGAAGTGACGTATTTGTCCATCGCCTCCAGGCGCTTATTTATCGGATGGTCTCCGGTTGTGGGCCAGTATGCGTAGAAGATGTCGTAGGTCTTTCGCCCCAGCAACAACGCATCGTCGTCGGCCGTCCATGCGAGGAATGTGTCGCTGAGCAGGTCACCCGCATGCCGGGCGGTCCAGCCGCCACCCGCGAAACCGTGTTCGCGGTCTTCATCCGCCGATCCCGGCCCCTGGACAACGCCATCCAACGACACGAACTGTTGCACGATCACTTTTCGCACGATGTCTCCCTTCCTCAATACAGACGTGCCTGCCCTGGAAAAGTCATCGCGTCGGTGGAAAGTGGTCCCGTGACAGATTCCGACGCGGGGTTGTCGGATGCGGGGAAGCGTTTGTCCTCGTGGTTGCGCACCGGCCGGATAGTGATCGCATCGCATCGACTTTTCCGGTATGAAGCCGGATCAAGTGAGTGACGGGGATGCATACAGTCCGGGACCATGATCAGATGAACAGTCCGAGCACGACACCACTGATGACGACGTCACGGCCGCATGGGGAGTTCTGTTGGATGGACTGCAAGTCGGTGGATGTTGATGTGGCCGCCCGGGTTTTCGCCGACGAGTTCGGTTGGGAATGCCGAGTAGATCCGAACGACTGGCGGGGTGCGATCAAGGCGCGAGCCGACCGCCACTGGGTCGCCGGGGTAAGCAATCTCGGCAGCCCGCTCTATCCGCGCGGGACACCACCGCACATCAGTTACTACCTCGGTGTCGAAGACGCGGCAGCCGTTCATCACCTGGCCACCAGCCACGGAGCGAGCAGCCTGCTTGCTCCGACACCCATTGCGGATCAAGGAACCCTCGCTACCATCGTCGACCCTTTCGGCGCGGTCGTGTCGCTGTGGCAACCGCAGACATTCACCGGATGGTCTCACCCCCTGGGACCGCGGACTCCCAGCCAGGTCGTCCACGAATCCCGCGACCCCGCCGCGGCCGAACGCTTCTACCGACGACAGCTCGGACTGCGACTGAAAGACGCGGACTTCACCCCACCGCTACCCGGAGACCCGCTCGATGGCGACGCTGCGTGGACAGTCGCGATCGAGGTAGCTGGTGAGTCGATGCGTGCGGTTCATCTCGACACCGGGCATCGGTATTTACGCCACTGACAGCGCGCTGAGCGACGAGGCCACACTGCGGGGCCCGTCGACCCAAGCTACTGCGGCTCAGAGTATGCGGTATTGCCGCGACCAGCGCGGTCTGCACCGGGCTAGTACGGGCCTCGGAAGATTGACGGGGCCGAGGAGTTCTGGCGTCGGCCGAGCACCTGTGGGCCGGTCAGTATCCGTTGGCTTCCAAGGCATCTCGGATAGTTTTGCAAAGCTGGCGGTCCACTGCGTCTGGGGGTAGCAGCAAGTCTGCCTTGGTGAGCACATCGGTCCCGAGGCTCTCGACCGCTTGCCGTGGCAGGTCCACGATGTCTTGCTCTTTGACTCCCATTCCTGCCCAGATGATGCGCAGACCGTCACGGTTGTCGTAGTCCAGGTCGCGGATCTGCCACCAAAGATTATCCATGCGCCACATCGCGGAGATCGGATCGATCAACTTCATCCGCCAGGCGCGGCCATAGATGCCGGCGACGACGTCCCAAGGGTCAAGGCGCGGTGACTTCTCGAGGTAGCGGTCGATCTGGTTGTGGAGTTCTGTGAGCTTGGTGTCGAGGGCGCTGTCGTCACCACCATCCATTGCCACCAGATCGGCCAACGCCGTCCATGAGAAACCGTGAGCTAGGACGACTCGCGCGATCGACGGCCAGCACTGTCCGAAGAGGATGTCTTCTTCGGACAGCGCGGAAAGACCATGAACGACTTGGGCGGTAGCGATCCCGGACATCCTGCGAGCATATGCAGCAATCAGGTGCTAGCAGTTGTCGAATAGACGCCCGCTCACGTCGCTACCGGTGCGGTCCGCACCTGCCAGCGCGGGTGTGCAGAAGATCAACGGGCAGAGGTTATCTCAGCGATAGCAACGCGCGATAGGGCCGAGATCGCACCGTACGAGCTGGTTACAGTGCTGCGATGGGGGCGCCTCGTCATGCGTATTCACCAATCGGGGACCGCCGAGCTGGGGGAAGTACGCTGCAAGGATGCAAGTGGATACGCAGGGTGCAGTCCAAACTGCCCGCTGTGCTGCGGATTTCGATTGGACGTGGTCGGTCGCGGATCTGGGCCGGTTCGGTCGCACTATGGGGTGGACCCGGGTGAAGGGGCGGTACGGCGATTCATTCGAAACCGACTTGCAGGTCAATGAGCCCATTGCGCAGGTCGGCTACAGGACGGACGGATCAGCACAAAAAGGGCTTGGTGATCTCGCCTTCGTATCGATATTCGTTGCCGACACATCAATTGCCGATTACCCGGCGATGGCCAGGGTGTGGGCAGATCTGTTTGATCGGATCACCGAGCAACTAGGCGCTGCGGCGGCAGGAGCGTTCGGGATCAACGAGGGCTTGGTCTGGATGGTGCCGGCGGCTGCGATCGGGCTGCGTGTGGAACCACTGCGTATCCGGCTCGAGATCGTCAATCCGAAATATCGGCACTCGGTGGATTCCAGAGTGTTGTGAGTGCATGTGCTGTCACCCCGGACTGAATCCGGGAACCGCTCGATTGAAAGTGAACCTTGTGATGCAAGCAGACTTGGATGGTGTCTCCGAGATCTGTCGTACTGCTACTGATTTCGACTGGGGATGGGTGAAGACCGATGTCCACCGGTACGCGGAGTTGGCCGGATGGAGTGTGCTGGACTACTTTCCGCCGCTGGGTGCCAGCCTCGGAACATCCTTGCAGGTGAATCGCCCAGAGGCGGAGGTGCGGTTCAGCAGGCGGTTCCTTCGTTCGATAGGTGCGGCGAACGAGGATATCGTCACGATTTCGATCAAGGTCACTGATTATGTGGCCGAGCCTGATCGGCGTATGAGTTCGGTTCGGGCGCGGCAGTTCGCCGATCTGTCGGAGAGGATCACTTCGGTCCTGGAAGGAGCGGCATGCTGCGGTCCTGAAACAGGCTATGAAATGGTGTGGCGTCAGCCGGCCGTTACGTTCGGCCTGCTGAGCGCGAGCGGTGCAATGCATTTGGTGATTGTGAATCCCAGATTTCAGGATTTTCTCGCCAGGAGTCAGAGATTCGAATAATGATCCCCATCGACGTAGCACTGCCGACCGCGACGCGACGCGCGATGATGCGACGCTGAGCGCTGAGGCTAAGCGGTCACGGGGGTGGGTGGCCGACGAGCCAGAGCCGCTGTGCTCAGGACATCCGCATCTGCCGATGATCGTGCGCGTTACTCTCCCTACCGGGAGATGGCTTGAACTCCGATCAAGATTCCAAGCTCATTTTGTAGACCACAGTGCCGTCATCGAGGAGAACCGCTGTGCTTGCCCCGTCGGTCAACCGATCCTGCCCAAACGTACCGAGCCAGGCCTCCGCCTCCTCTTGAGTAGGGAACTCCGCGTTGGGCCCAGGCACCGGCTTGCCATCGGCCGACTCGTACTGCCATGTCCATGCCATGTTCGACTTCTCGGACTGAATTCACACTGGGACAGGAACTCTCGGCGAGGATATCCGGCAAACCGGGCAACTGTCTGACAGTCGGCGAGGACCGCTCATCCTGCTCGCCCGGCGGTCCCACAGATGTGAACGCACTACTTTGCCGCGCGGGGCGCGCGCCGGCGAACGCACGGTAGTGCCGAATTGAGTTCATCCGGCTGGGTCTGGCGTGCAACGGTGTCAAGTCCGTTCAGATGCCGATGCTTACCCCCCTGGCTCGGTTCAATCGTGACCCTGACGGGACCCCGTGCTTCGGTCCACCGGGTGTGAGAGCCGGTTATCGGTGGATGCAGGTTGCAGCGTATCCGGCTGGGGTGTTGTAGCCCAGTGCGGAATGTCTTCGGTGGTGGTTGTATTCGTCCTTCCAGTCGCTGATCACGACTCTGGCCTGGGTCAGGGACCAGAAGCTGTTGATGTTGAGGCATTCGTCGCGCAGGCGGCCGTTGAAGGATTCGATGTAGCCGTTGCGCCAGGGCTGGCCTGGTGGGATGAACGCCAGACCGACTCGTTCGCCCGCCCAGTCGGTCATGGCCTGGCAGGCGAGTTCGGGTCCGTTGTCGCAGCGCAGCGCAGCGGGATAGCCGCGGTCGAGAGCGAGGCGGTCGAGTTCGTCGATGAGCCGATCGGCGGTGATTGAGCGCTCGACCAGGCCGCCGAGGCATTCGCGGGTGTGTTCGTCGACGATCGAGACGATCTTGACCGGGCGGCCGTCGTTGGTGGCGTCGAACTGGAAATCGACCGCCCACACCCGATTCGGTGCGTTTGCTTCCGGTGTCGCGGTGGTGGTTCCCAAGCGTTTTCGTCGGCGCCGCTGCGGCACTCGAAGTCCCTCGTCGCGTCAGAGGCGTTGGACTTTCTTGTGGTTGACCATCCAGCCTTCCCGCGAGCGTCGTGATAGGCGCGGCGGAAACCCTGCCGGGGATGGGCTTTGGCCCAGTCGCGTAACCAATCACGCAGCGCTGCATCAGGATCGGTTGTGGTCCGGTCGGTCAGTGGGTGGCGTTGGGTACTTCGGTGTTGCCCGGTGACCCGGCAGGCGAACCGTTCGCTGCATTCGAGCACGCGCATGAGGTGCGCCACGGCCGCCCGCCGGCGTTCCGGGTCTAGAAGTTTCCCTTGGCGATCTCCTTCAACGCCGCTTTCTCCAGCTCGGCATCGGCGAGAAGCCTTTTCAGGGTGGAGTTTTCGCGTTCGAGGTCCTTGAGCCGTTTGGCGTCGTCGGCCTTCAATCCGCCGAACTGGTTGCGCCAGCGGTAGAAGGTCGCTTCGGTGATCTGCAGGGTTCGGCACACCTCGGCGATGTCCTTGCCCTCACCCAGCAGCCGATCGGCCTCGCTCAGTTTGCGCACGACCTGCTCCGGGGTGTGCCTCTTGCGTGTCGCCATGGTCTTCGAGCCTTCCTGCCCACTTCGTGGGCCGCAAGGCTCTCATACACGTCGGACCAAAATCATGGGGTCAGGTCAACCCCCCTTGGCCGCCGAGCGGCTGCGGTGGGGAAGGTAACCCATCCGCGAGCTCGGCTTTGTAATGGGAGAATTCGTGTAGGTCCGACAGCTTGCCGGATCAGACCCGTAAGGAGTCAGACATGTCCGACCCCACGCCCGAAACTGAAGCTACGACAATCGATATCGAACCCGCTCCTGCAGAACCCAAGGAGGCAGAGACACCTGTCACCCCGACGGCCAGGACCCGGTCCTTCGCGGCGGCCGATCAGGCGGCTACTGGCGTCGATTTCGCCCAGATGAGCGACGAGTTGACCCGCCAGTCGGTAGATCGTATCGGCTGGCAGCCAGCGGGTCCCGGCCACGGGGATGGAGTCGAGACCGCGCGGGGCGTGCGTTGGGGGAGGCAGGACCACAGTCGAGCCGGACCGTTGGGCGACACAGGTCCCCACACGCGCTCATGCCGCGTGGCGCGCGGCACTTCTGTCCAGTCTGTTTCTGCCGCTTACGATTTCGGACGCTACGAGCAGTTCGCCGTGAGATCATCTTTTCTGGGTCGGCGATGAGTACGTCGACGGTACGGACGTTTTCCACGTCCGCGAATACCTCGATGACGGCAAGAAGACCGGTAGCTGATACCGGCAATGTTCGTACCCGGCAGTGGATTACCTGACCGGCCCCCAAACCACAAAAGAGGGATTGGGGGCATTCTGCTTACAGCAGTTCGGGCGCGAACGAATTAACCGCTGCAAACACGAAACTTAACGCATCATCATCGGTCAAATTGTAATGAAACGCTACACCCCTCGCGACAATGCGACCATTGATCTCGGTGCTATTCGTTGATGTCTCCTGCTTCTGTTTCCGGAATTCCTCAGCAGTCCTCTTTCCCAGCTCTATTGTGTTACCGCGATCCCTCCACGTCAAACGCGCCAGATTATCGCTGGTGCTATCGAGCGCGAACAAAAATTCCTTCTCTTCGCTCGTTAACAACGTTAAATGATGCTGTTGATACAGCAGCCCCACCGAGAACCCGACACTCACGCCGAACGCGAAGATGGCTGCTGTAAACCCTGCCCATTTCCGTTTACTCACGCACCCGAGCCTAGCACCGTATTCGCTGGCATCGGTAGATCCCAGGGGTCAAATCCTCCGGCGCAGGTGCCGGAGGGAGGGATCGCAGCCACCGAAGTTGTTCACCGGGACCAGGGACGAGTTTCAAGCGTTGCTGGCTGCTCTGCGTGACCCCGAACTGGTCGCTAATTGCTAGCGCCGACACCCGAATCGACATTAAGGAGAACACTAATGCCAACAACGTTCGAGACAGTTTTCGAATCCAAATTTCTTTGGACAACGGCGGGACCTAGCTCCCTGCCGGGTGGGCTCCAGCGGTTCGGGTCATCTATCTTCGAATGAGGTTCGGTCATGTCTATCTAATTGTCCCGAAATCGGAAGGCTCGAAGCGTCCGAATCGGTTCGCGTTCCGCTGCCGCGATGGCGGCAAGGTCTACTCTGTCCCGAAACTTCAGCACCTGTCCGGCGACGGTAGCGACTACATCGAGTCGGCTATTGCTGACAAGGTCGATGAGATTCGGATGACTCGGCGCCTGCTGATCATCGAATGCCCCGAAGCAGAGGACGAGATTCGGCGGATGGCAGGCGATCAGATTGCCCACCTGTCCAACCAATGGGCTGAGGCTTCAACGGCGACTGTGGGGGAATCGGACGGCTCCGCCGACTCTTAGCCGAGTACGCGGGGCCTATCGAGGCCGAATTGCTGTACCGCGGTTTCCGTTTGGCCGATATCGGTACCGAACGCTTGTCGTGGCATGAATTGGATGTGTTCCTGTCCCATCTACCGCCGACAGCAGACAGCGCGCTGTATCGCGCACGGTATCCCCCCGCTAATGGCACTGGACGCCGGACATTGAGCTATTGGCGCTGGTTGTGCACGCCGCACAGGGCGCGAACTGGCAACGCGCCGGGCAGAGCAGGAGGAGGCAACACCATGTCGGATGAGCAAGCTACACCCGAAGTCGCGGACCTGGGCGAGATCCCGGCAACCCTGATCAGGCCCGATGACGCGGCAACGCTGAGTCTGCGATACGTGGAGGGAGTGCCCACGCTCGTAGTCACCGGCGGAGCCGCTGTCCCCGAGATCATCACAGCTGTGGACGACTCGGGTACTCCCGTGGTGCAGTACACCGCGAGCCCAGTCACGTCCGCCCGGGCTTCGCACAATTTCGTGTACGGAGGCCCGGAGCCTCAGACCCGCTAGTGCTTCGGGATCACCTGTAGCGGTTGACGATGGGTCGACCAGTTGCCCGGCAGGCCAATCGCCTGCCGGGCATCGTCCGGTAATGCCGCGACCCGCGCGCCTAGAACTCGTCTGCGTGAGCACACGGAAGATCAACGGGGCCGAGCGGCTCCCCGCCGCCGGCAGTGCGCGCCTGAGCCCGCACCGAGTTGACGATGTCCCTTCCCAGCTCGCTGTTCCGAGCTTGGTCAAGGCTCAACGACGTACCTGAATCTTTTGCGACACTTCGAATGTGACGATCGAAGATCGAGATCGGAAGATCCTTTGGGCTCGTGCCCACAATTCATGCGCGATCTGCAAGGCAACCCTGATCCTGGACGGGAGCCACGGTGACCGGGAGTCTGTCGTCGGGGACGAGGCGCATATCGTTGCCCGGTCGAGCGGCGGACCGAGGGCAGGGCTACTCGCCAGCGCGGACCTGGACAGGTACGACAACCTCATCCTCTTGTGCAAGGTGCACCACAAGCAAGTGGACGACCAGACCAACACATATACGGTCGATTGCCTCCGAGCGCTGAAGGCCGAGCATGAGCGATGGGCCCACGCCAAGTTCGGAGAGCGTGCTGCGGACAGCAGTCGCGTCCAACCTTCTCGAACTGGTCGTCGAGCCGCGACTTCCCAGACTGCCGAGGGCGATGTTGTCCTGATTGCGTACCCAGTCAAGAAGGAGTTCACTGTCAGTCGCAGCGGCGTCGAAGAGAGCTACGATGTCCCGCAGGGTTTTGAGATGCTCCACCTCGACCTTGAGCACATGTTCGAAGTCGCGCTCGACGGTACCGGCATTCCTGCTGAAAACGCCTGGTGGGAACTTGGATTCGATCCCGCTGACGAGGTCAACGAATACACTGCCCGGCGAATGACATTCATCGTCAGGTCCGGCCACGTTCGACCGCCCCACGGTATCCAGGTCGTCTTCGAAGAAGACGGAATGACCACTGAACACGGCTATCGACCCGACTTGGAATGGCCGGAATGGCGCGGCGGTGTCGGGACTGGACCGTGCAAACTCCAAGAGCTGATCTTCGACCTGAAGCTGACAATCGGTCGCGCGGTGAAGGATGGCTACGAATTCGAGGGTCCCTGGATGTTCCGGGTCATCGAAGATCCGGAGGATGGCAAGTGCGTCGAGGGCTTCTGCAAAGCAACGTGGACGAAGCCGAAGCGCTGGCGAGTGGTACCGAACTGAGGTGTGTTCAGGCAATCTCAGCCAGCCCTTGTCCATATGCCGATCGCCGCGCCCGGGGGCGAGGACTGGCGGGGGGCTGCGGCATCGCCCACACCTGGACCGATCCGGCCCAGTATCGAGCTGAATCCGGCCGGGTGTAGTCGTAGCAACGCACTGGCATCAGCGTAAGACGTTTTGTGTCAAGCGGTTCGGTCGGTGCCCCGTGGTTTGTCGTTCCCGGCAGCGTGTAATCGGGTTGTGTGACGACAGGTCGGGCTCTGCCCAGGATGACAGGCGAGATCAGCGTGTGTCTCGATGCCGCGTGGGGCTCGCCCCGACCGACCGCTCGATGAGCCGCTTGGTCAGGCGGCGGTCGAGATCATGGCGGAGCCTGTTGTGGTGGTGCCGTGGGTGGCGATGTGCGGGTTCCAGGGCTGTCGGGTGGTGACCACGGCGTGGAGTTGACGCAGGATCGCCGCGGCGATCACGGCTTGAGCTTCGGTAGGTGTGAGCGGGTTGGTTTCTCGGGTGGTCAGATGCCGGTAGCGGGCGGCATAAACGGGGTTGGCGCGTTGGGTGCCCCAGACTCCGCGCCAGGCCGCCAACCGCAGTCCGGGGCGGCCTTTAACCGGTGAGGCGGGCGCGGCCGGTGAAAGCACCGGATTTCTTCTCACGGGGCGCTAGGCCTGCGTGTTTGACTACCGCTCGGGCGGTGGGAAACCTAGCGGAGTCGCCGGTTTCGGCCAGGATCGCAGCCGGCTCCGACCGCGGATAGCCCGACGATCGAGGTGACCAGATCGGTGGGCCGGAGTTCATCGAGCACCCCGGTCATGCGGGCCTCGGTCTCGGTCAGCCGCCGCTTGGCCTCGGTCTTTGCGTCAAGTGCGAGCTGTACGGGAAGGAGCCTCCGCCGAATCAAGGGATTCGGCGGAGGCTCCTTCGAGTAGGTGCAGATGTCAGGCGACGTTCAGGGGTGCCCGGGCGACGGAGTCGGTACCCGGCTCCCCGTTCTCAGGACCGTTGGGCCACAACCGGTTGAGGCAGTGCGTGGCGGCGTAAGTCGCGGAGTTGGGGAAGGCCAGCGGCGTCCGGTACGACTCCAGCTCCCAGGTGGAACCGCCGCCATTGTTGCTGTGCATCTGGTGGCATTCGAGCTGCTGCCAGATGCTGTCGGCGAGCGCGCCGTACAGGCCGGGCACGCAAGACTGGACCCTGTGCCACATTTCCACCACCACGTCGCGGTTGTCCCGCTTGTCGAACGCGGCCTGCTTCGGGGTGACGACGATCTGGAAGTCCGAACCGGCCATGTCGACGGTCTGGATGTCCTTGATGTAGTCACTGGTGCCGCAGGTTGCCATCTGTGGCTTGTTCTGGGGCGCGGGCGCCGGGTTGGAGGTGCCGCACCTCGGGACGCCGGGGGTCCAGCCGTCGACCTTGGTGTTGATGAAGGCGGTGGGCAGCCAGCCGCCGGTGCTGATCTTGGCCCAGACGTCGATGTGCTTGTCGCCGTTGAAGACGGCTTGGCCCTGCTGCTCGCACACGAAGGTCACCATGGTGCCGTCGTTGAGGGCCGGTCCGGCGTGGGAGGCCTCCATAGAGGGGGCCGTACGGGGGTGAATTCCGATCTTGGTCCAGGCCACGGGGTACTGCACGTCGGCGTGCGCGGCCGGCGCCGAGACCCCGACGACGGCGACGGCCGCGATGACCGCGGTCAGTACATGGACGATTCGACGGATCCACCGGTGGCGGAGCCGGTCTGCTCGGTTCATTTCGGACTTTCCTGTCGAAGTGGTGATTGCTGCGGACTCCACCACTTTCACCAGGTCAGCGGCGACACGCCAACGGATCCAACCAAGCCCAATCGCTGGTTATCCCCATAGACAGCACGCCGGGGTGAAGCGCGTGTGAGGATGCCCCGGTGTCTACGCCAGATCGTCGCACCGATCCCCGTAACTTCAAGTCACGCAAAGAGTTTGCTGACGAATTGAAAGCTCTCAAAACGAGGGCTTCGCTAACGAATCGAACGGCCGCCGCAAAAGCCGGTCTTCCCGAAGGCACGATTCCTGGCTGGTTCTCGGGGAAGTTCCTGCCTCATCAGTTCGACGAGATGCGTTTGCTGCTGATCGCTCTCGGCGTGAGCGACGAGGAGCAGCTTCGCTGGTGGAGAGAGGCGCTGGAAAGGGTTCGCGACACCGTGCCCTTCCCCGCTCCGCCGTTTCCGGGAATGGTGCCGTTCAAAGAGGATCAGGCCGAGACCTTCTGCGGTCGGCGCGAACTTCTCGACAAACTCTCTAACGCAGTCGACAAGGAGTTCGCTGGCACCGGCTTCGCCACCCGTGTGGTGATCGTGTTCGGCGTGTCCGGAGCGGGGAAGTCGTCGCTGCTGCGGGCGGGACTACACGTCAAGCGCCCACACGCGTCGCTGATCACTCCGGAGAACCAGCCGCTGGTGCGACTCGAAACGGCGATCCGCGACCTCGAGTCCGCTCCTGAGGGCGAGCAGCTACTGATCATCGACCAGTGCGAGGAGCTCTGGACTCAGCAGCGCGGCGACCAGGACGAGGAGGGAAGGCAGCGGCGCGAGGACTTCCTGCGCGCACTGTCGAAGTGGCTCCGTGGTGGCGACCGGGTTGCGGTGATCGGGCTTCCCGCCGCCTACCTGGGAAACGCCATAGCCGACCCGCTGTTCCCCGGCGGGGAACGCAGCCGGCAGATCCACGTCGCCCCCATGACCCGGCCAGAGCTGAACGAGGCGATCCGCGGCCCTCTCGAGCACACGCCCGGTATCGGGATCGAAGACGCCCTGGTCGAGACCCTGCTCGACCAGCTCGATGCCGACGCGGAAAAATCCGAGCAGGGCGCGCTGCCTCAGTTGGCCCTCGCCCTGCGGCAGACCTGGGAGGCGATGGAGCGCCGCAACGGCTCCCGCGCGCTCACCGTCGAAGATTACCTGTCGACCGGTCGAATCCAAGGGGCGATCGCCCATGAAGCCGACGCGATCTACCAGGACCTCACCGCGAGCCAGCAGCTGGCCGCGCACAGGATCATGCTGTGCGCGGTGGTGGTCACCCCCGACTCGCAGACCCGCGATCGGATCCAGACGGAGAAGCTGAAGTGGGACGACATCGATGACAACGACGTCGAAGTCGTCGTGGAACGCTACCTCGACGCGAGGCTCCTGACCGCGGACAGCTCCGGATACCAGATCAGCCACGAGGCACTGCTGCGAGCGTGGCCGCTGCTGCGGGGATGGATCGACGTCGATCGCGAGTCGCTGCGGCGTGCCCACCGACTGCGGGAGGAGGCCGACAACTGGAATACCCACGACCGCGGTGACTCGTACCTGCTCAGCCGCGGACGAACCGAGGAGAACGAGGCGTGGCGGGCTGCTAGACCGTCCGTCGAAATCGGCAGCACCGAACGGCAGTACCTGGCGGCAAGTAGACACCACTTCACCAAGAAGACCCGCAGGCGCAAGATTCGCGTGTCCGCGCTGATCTTCCTGCTGGTGGTGGCCTTGGTGGCGGCGGCGGTGGCCTACATCAAAGCCATCGAAGCCACCGACGCGCGCGACGAGGGCCTGTCGCGGCAGGCGGCATTGCAATGGGAGCTGCAGAACGACCGGGATACGGCGCTGGCACAGGCGATCGCGCTGGCCGGTTACCGCGTCGCCGCGACCCGGGAATCGCGATCGGCGCTGCTGGATTCGACCGCCGTCCCGGTTCCCCGGCGCAGCCCCACGATCGGCGGGCCGATATCGACCGCGCTCAGCGATGACGGCGCCCTGCTGGCGGTGTGCAACAGCGACGGGCACGTACGCCTGTTCCGCGCCGACACACCGGGGCATCCTCCCATCGCGGACTTCCCGGTACCCGCAGGCAATCTCTACACCGTGGCGTTCCGGCCGGGCACACGCGAGCTCGCCGTCGGCGGCCGCAACGGCGCCCAGGTATGGGATGTCTCCAACCCCTCCGACCCTCGGCAGTCGCTCGTCCTGCCCGGGGTCGAGGGCAAGAAGGTCGAGAACCTGGCCTGGTCTCCCGAGGGCACCGAACTGGCCGCCGCCGCCGCCGCGGCCGGCACCTTCCGCTGGGCCGTCACCCCGGACGGGAAGACCGCCACGATCGCCGCGACGCTCGCGCCTGCCGAAAAGCAAGTCGCCATCACCGTGGCCTACAGCACCGACGGTGCACTGCTGGCCACCTCGGGCGCCGACAACACCGTCGAACTCTGGGACCGGCGCTCGAACCGCGCCACACCGTTGTCTCAGGTGCCGCTGAACTCCTCCAAGGCTCTCGACCTTGCCTTCGACCCGTCCTCGACGAAACTCGCCGTCGGCACCTACGGCAACGAGGCGCTCATCGCTGATGTGAGCGAACCAGCGCGCCCGGTCATCACGCAGCGCGC
This sequence comes from Nocardia goodfellowii, assembly GCF_017875645.1. Taxonomy (NCBI): domain Bacteria; kingdom Bacillati; phylum Actinomycetota; class Actinomycetes; order Mycobacteriales; family Nocardiaceae; genus Nocardia; species Nocardia goodfellowii. The sequence continues at coordinate 3,388,297 of NZ_JAGGMR010000001.1, forward strand.
GAGCGGGTTCGAGTCCTTGGTCAACGCCGTCGCCTTCGGCCCCGGCGGAACCACCCTGGCCGCGGGCAGCGGCGACAACACCATCCGCATCTTCGACACCAGCACCCCCGGGGACCGCCCGGCCGTGCACGTGCTGCCCGGCCGCGCGATCGTCACCTCGCTCCAGTTCCGGGGCACCGACCTCGTCTCGGCAGCCCAGGACGGCTTCATCCGCACCTGGCCGCTGCCCGGACCGGTCTCGGCCTCGCCCGGAGCGCGGATCCGTACTCTCACCGGCAACAGTGACGGCACAATCGTGGTCGCGGGCCTGCTCGGCGACCCCGGCGATCCGGCCGGGCTGCGCCAATACAACGTCACCGCCGAGGGCCTGATCACCGAACGCGGCGCTGCACTGACCTTCGACGGATCCGACAGGCCCTCCGGCGCCTCCACCATCTCACCCGACGGCCGACTCGCCGCGGCGGGAACCACATCAGGCTCGGTCTACCTCTGGGACATCAGCGAACCGGCCGCCTCTCTCCCGCCGACCGTTCTGCCCGCGGTCACCTCGACTGGGCCCGCCGCGATGGTCTTCACCCCCGACAGCCGGTACCTGTTCGTCGGCAGCACCGGTGAGTCCAAGCAGATCTCGGTCATCGACCGCAGCAACCCCGCGAAACCCGCTGTCGTGAAGACCTTCCAGGCCGGCAACCTCATCCAGCTTCTCTCCGTCAGCGCCGACGGCAGATACCTGGTCGCCGGAACCGCGGGCGGCATCCAGCTGTGGAAGATCGCCGACCGACCCCACGATCCCGAGCATCTCGCGACTCATCCCGGATTCGGCGCAAACACCGCAGCCGTCCGGTTCGCCGGTAACGACCTGCTCGCGGCCGGCAACGAAGTCGGAGCGGTACAGCTCTACCGTGTCGACGACACCGGCATCCACGACCTCGTCAGCCTGGACGGGCCCACCGGCCAGATCCAAGCCTTGGCCACCGACCCCGACAGCGCCCGCCTCGCCGCCGGAACCGCCGACGGCCAGATCTGGGTCTGGGACATCACCAACCCCGCAGCCCCCAAGTCCATCTCAGCGTTGTCGGCCCACGGGGACAGCGTCAACGACATCGTCTACGGCCCCCGCGGCCATCACCTCACCGCCGCCGGAGATGCCGAGGTCCTGCAGGTCTGGCTCGCCGACGCCGACGCCGACGCCGTCGCCGAGGACCTGTGCCGATTCCCAGCCGCACAGCTCACCCGAGAAGAATGGAACCGATATCTGCCCGGAACCGCCTACCGGCCACCCTGCCACCAGTAGGATCGCGGGAAGCCATCGAGAACGCCGTGCCAGCGGAAACGCTGATTGGTTCTGATTGGGTGACGGCCGCTGCAGGCAGCTCTGGTTGGATCTGATTGGGAAGCTGGAGCGCTCTCCGCCGGCTGCTGTTCTGTTGAGATCAGGAGCTGAATCCAAAGGGGAGACAGCAGATCTCGCGGAGACACGGGAATGACTCAGGAATCTCGCGATACCGACCGTAACGACAACCGGCCCAGCAGCACTTCGCGCTGGCCGTGGCGAGCCCCCAGCGGTTTCGGTGAGGCGGTCCTCGCCGGTGTAACCGCCGGTCTGATCCTGCTGGCCGGCGGCAACGTGGTCAAGAACATCGACATCGACGTCGGCGACTGCGCCATCGTCACGACCGTGTACAGCGCCACGTTCACGGCCGCGCTGCCCAGCGCCTGCTGAAATCCAGTCAAGCCGGGATTGGCGAAGCGCAGAGTCCGAGCAGGGGTTCCTCCATGACGGAGGCCCCTGCTCGGTTTTCGACACCTCGACAGATGCGTCAGTCGGTGCGCAGTTCCAGGCACACGGCCTGGTGGGCGGCAGCGGTACAGCGGGACCGAGTCCATCCAGTTGCGCTCGCGCCCGTCCTCGGACTCCAGGCGCACCAGCGGCGAGTGTCGACCACGACCGCGACCAGGCGCCCCGCTCTCCCCAGCCACCGCGAGGACGTCCAGCGCCGCGGGCTCGGCGTGGTCGTGGCCGGTGGACAGCAGTACCTCGCCGTAGCGGTCGGTGCGGCGCTCGACCGCGGGCCGTGCCAGCACGCCCGGCTGATCTTGTGCCGGCCTCGCCCCTTCCACTCGCCTGCCCGGACCCGCCGATGCTACCGCCCTCGCCGTTGGCGGCCCCGGCGTTTCAAAACACGCCCTGACCTCGCTCGTGCCGAATCCGGCGGCGCTCTCGCAATCGCGAACAGGGGAGGCGGGTACGCACCGTGCTCACGGCCCCACCGCAGCGCGGCTGATCCTCACCAGCTGGCGTCATCGAGTTCGAGCATCGGAATCTGCCCAGCCCAGCGCGCCAGCGCGGCACAGTCGGCCAGCTCCAGCAGCTTTCCGCGGTGCTCCGCGGTGACGTGGGCGCCCCGCCGATCGTGCGCTTGCCCGTCCTCCGTGCAGGGCGAACCCATGGCGGACCTTGACCACTCTGGGCCCGTTTAGTAGTTGCCCTTGATTCCGTCGAGACCGTATAGCGCGTGAGCCCTAGCCTTACTTTCGCACTCGCTTAGTACGTATCCCCACTGATCGCTTGTTCCGGAACTGACGGCTGCAGCACCTATCCCGGAGCCGATGAAATTATTCCAATCATCCATCTTGTACTCGGATTCGGGGCCATTCGCGTTCTCCTCGTGGATCATTCCGACTGTATAAGCCTCGGACTGACCGAGCCTTGTCGCGACGGCCCCGATCCACGCGCAGTGCCGGAAGGCATCACTCATGTCATTGCGGCCGTTGCGTCCGAACTTCCATTTCGTTACGTTCTCGGCCCAGGTTTTCGCGTCGAGAACGTGCACGCAGTTCGCCCCGTAAAGAACCGAGCATTGTGAGGCGTCGGCAAGATCGCTTCCTAGGTCTGCTTTGGCCTCGCCGGTACCTTGAACCCCGCCGATCGAGGCAGCTAGCGCCACGAGCACTCCAGCGCCCATAACCCGAAGCCGATGCAATGTAACCACGATGTCGCCCTTCTCAGGAGTGTGACGCCCTCAGCTGACTCAAACCGTTCGCCTCGGCGTCATGCGGGTCAGGAGCCGGTTGCTGCTGACTGCCCGTCGCGAGAACCCCCCGAGGTTGCCGCGTAGTCAGTGTACAAGTAGTCGCACCCATGGTGGAGCTGATCGCAGCGCTCGTGCCCCTGTGGTCATCTAACCTGGAGGTTGGAGCGTATTAGTGTCCATACGGACAGTAGTAGTGTGCGTGACGATAGCAAAGGTGGTGTGCAGATGGTCGGCACCGAGAACGGCTTCATGGAGTATCTACAGCTTCAGGAGGGTGATCCGTCGCTGGTGACCAAGTCCGAGCTGATCGCCGCAGTTCGGCAAGCCGGCTACCGGCTCACGACCCGCAAACTGGCCTTCTATACAGCCGAGGGATTGGTTCCTCACAGCGTTCGCGTCGGATCGCACTCGGGGGTCTACCCGAGAGTGGTCGTCGATCTGATGAAGTGGATCCTTCGGGCCCGGGACGCGCACGTGAGTACGTCTGCATTGCGAGAGCTGATGCCGGTGTGGCGCTTCTTGATACGTGTTCGCGCGGCGGGGGTGCTCGACATTGCCGAGCTGGAACTCGTTGCCCGCCAAAACGTTGCCTCTGTGGAGGGCTCGATCAACGTACCGAGGTTGGTCATCGATACGCTCGGGCAGAGCATGGATCGCGAGATAGAGATCCTCTATAAGGCGGATGCCCGTGGTAGTCGATTGCGCAAGCGATCGAGTGCTCCCGACGCCACCCTAGGCTTCGCGATCGTCAAGCCCGCAGACGAAGTAGGGGACTCGCAGTGGTTCGCAGCGACTCGAATCGCAATCGCGCCATTGCGAACCTATGCCAGCGAGTCGGCCAGTACGGTCATCCTCGGCGCGAAGCCGAACGAGAAACTCCCTCCCGACCCAGGTGAGATGATCGCTGCACACATTGAATATGCAAAGGCCGAGAGTGCGACTCCCTGAGTAGAGGTTCCCGTAGAACTGGCGAATTTCGGTCGGATCTGAGACATCCCAGCTTTAGAATGTCAAGCTGCGGCCGGTGTGTGTTGCTGGTGCGCCGCCCAGGCAGTGTCCTCGTCGTAGAGCGATCTTGTTTTGAGGCAGCCGCGCAGGATGCCGACGAGACGGTTGGCGACATGGCGTAGCGCGGCACTGTGGTTGAGGCCTCGGGCGCGTTGCTTGTCGTAGTAGGCGCGGGCGCCAGGAGAGGCTTTCAGTGCGCAGAACGCCTGGGTCAGCAATGCGTCGAAGAGGCGGTCCTGGTGCACGAACCGGGCCACCACGACCTTCGATTTGCCCGATGCGCGGGTGATCGGGCTGTTCGCGGTGTAGTTCTTGCGGGCTTTCGCGCTCGCGTAGCGGATGTGGTCGTCTCCGAATTCGGCGAGCACCCGGGCCCCGAGGATCTGTCCCAGTCCTGGCTGGGACTTGATGATCTCAGCGTCCGGGGCATAATCGAGTTCGACGAGAACGAGTTCTCTGAGTCCATGTGGGGGGCGCACTTCGACGTTTCGTGGGCCGAAGGCGATCTGATCGTGAGGGCTGGCGCCATCGCCAGTGTGCGCGATCAGACGGGTATCGAGCTCGAATGCGGGCATCAACAACCGCCCTTCGGATTAGCCAGTCTTTCGGACTGGAACGTCCGCTTCTGCCGCAGAGCGCGCAAGTTGGGTGCACAGCGGCGGAGGCTGGATGGGTGGCAAGCGCCCTACTGCCACCCTTGCCGTCCGTCTGGCGATGGGATTTCGTCCTCAGGGGTCGAACCGAAACTGATCGAGGACTCGTGGGTCGCCGGTAGGGGCGTTGGTGAGGCGCCAGGTGTCGAAGTCGCTTCGGCGGTAGCGGGATACGGCGGGGACGAGACGTATTTGTGGTCTCTCCGGGTCCATCCACCAGACGAGGAAGTCTGTGACGGTCCCCTCGATGGGCCATCTGCTTGCGTCGTGGGGAAGCAGCAAAACATCGACGAACCCGGCAACGGGCAGGCCCAGATCGATGAAGATGCCGATAGCGCCCGGCCGTGGGACCCGAACGACAGTTCCGGTCAATCGTTGCCCGAGAACAAGGTCGGCGCGCACTCGATCCCAGACTTCCGGGTGATTTCGGAGGTGATCCCAGCTGTAGGGAGAGGACAGGAGATTCTCGTTGTTCTGTTCGGGCACGCCGGTGAGTTTATTCACGGTGCTCAACTGGCGGAGTTCGTGCACTTGGTACTTGCGTGGTTTGCACAACGTCCGCATCTGCCGATTACACGATGTTTCGTATGACTGGCGACAGGCAGGGAAGCCTGGTTGAGGCTCAGTGGTCAGGCTGATGCCGGCCCACATGCTCGGTGGCGCGAAATCTCAGCAGTCGGAAAGGTTGTCGTCCGGGTCTTCCTACTGCGTAGGGAATGCCGGCAGCCGCACCGAGAATGGTGCAGTACTTCGAGCCGGGGCCTGGCACGGAACCCTCGAAGGTGTCATTGGCTTTTCAGCTGTCGGACTTCTCGCCGCGGGGCCCCTTGCCGTTGGGGCGCTTCTTCTTCCCGCGCTTCGCGGGTTTCCCGGAGAGTCCGGCGGGCGGATCGGGCGCATCATTATGGCTCGGATCCTGCGCCGGGAGTGAGGCCTCGCCGGGCTCAGGTCGGCTAGGGTGCGGGCGACGATCCTTTTCGCCTGGTTTGCCCGGCGTGGCCGTGTCTTCCTTCGGCGCCGCCTCGGAGCGTGTTTCCTCCCCGGAGGATGTCTGATCGGGGCCAGACGACGAAGGAGCCACCTCGTCGATGGACTCCAGGCTGTCCAGCCGAGCATTCTCAATGGCCTGGATCAGCGACGGCGTATGGAAGTTGCCCTGAGTACCCCACGCCGCGCGCAGAATTCCGGCCCTCAACTCCGGACTGATAAAGTCCATCGCCATGCTGGGAGGCACGACGCCCGCCAAGTTTGCTGCGATCCCCGGAATCTCGAATTTTGGAAGCTGCGGCGTGATCGACTTTAGGATCGCCACACTGGCCTCTGGTGTCAGGAATCCCGAGAACCTACTTCGCCTCAACGCCTTCGCGCGACGCTCCCACGCCGCCAGCATCGGATCATCCGGCAGCGCCGCGATGCGGGTGATCGTGAAATGAGTTGCGACATCATCGGATCCGATCGTAATATCTCCGCTCACTTGGAGGGTCTTGGTGAGCGCGGTGGTCGACGCATCGGTGCGGTAGACGTTCAAGTCGACGTCGGCGTCCACGGTGAACTGTGCGGTCCAGACGTCCGCGCCCCGACGCGCTGCCTCTTCGAATACCCAACTCCCGGCGCCCTCGCACGCAGTGGCCGCGTGCGCGACCGCGCCCACCGCATTGAGGTCCAGAGCGGCGTCGCGTGCACTTGTCCGCACGCCAGCAATGGCCTGGTTCAGCCGATCATCCAGCGCCCGCTGATCAATGCGGGACACGAGCTTTTCCAGTGCCTCGCCTTCGATCGGGGCGAAGTGGGCAGCGATGTTCTGTTCGAGGCGCTCCAGGCTCGTCACGTACTGCACACGGTCGGTCAGTCCGAGCGCGTCCAGTTCAGCGGCGAGCTTCTCGTGGAACGGGATCGGACACTTGTTGCGGGTTTCTTTGGTCCACTTCTCATCGCTGGGCCCGAAATCGCCGGTGTTGTTGGAGACGAACCACACCTGCTGGTCTGAGCGTTCAGCCGCGACAGCAAGCAAGGTGTGCCAGATGACAGCATCGCGGAAGCCATCGACTGCTTCCTTGCCGCCGTAGGGCGGATCAACGAACACCGCGCGGCGCACGATGTCCATGTAATCGATCGGTGGCGGTGCGACGATTTCAGCGCCAAGCTCGGCGAGCCGGCCACGTAGCGACTGCTCGTAGTTCTCGCAGTAAGCCGCGATGGTATCGGCCATCTCCTTTTGGAGGTGACCGACAGCGAACTGTCCGACCTGCAGCTCATCGACCGCCGTCTGCGTGTTCTCCCAGTGCTTGCGCATCATATGCACGGTCTCGACGATGACGACCTCGGGCACGATGAGCTTAATTCCCCACTCAACGCGGTGGTCGGCAAGCGACCGCCAGGCCGGCGCACGAAGCATCGGGGAGCCACGAAAGATGTTGGTGTCAACCACAATGACGGGCACGGCGGCAATTGTTACCTACAGCGCCGCCCTGTCTCACACGGGGTGCGTTCTCGATCGCCTCGCACCGCTGCTGGACTGGTCGCGCTCACGCTGTCTCAGATCTAGCTCGATACTCACACCTTGTCCCAGCTCCATGTTCAGCGCCTGATCCGGGTCGCGCCCACCCAATAACCGTCAAGATCATCCACGCTGTGTCGATACCGGGAGCGATGCTCAACACTATGGTCCAAAACACCTGAGCGAGGCGCGCGGCGGACAGACCCTGTCTACTGGAGAACAACACACTGGATTGCCGCTGAGCGCTCGGCCGGCGGAGGAGATCCGCTGCGGCTCGGACATCCTCTTCTGCCGACGAGCGTGCTTCCGGGATTCGAGTTCGCCGGGCACTGACCCGGTACCGGCTGTTGCCGGGTCGTGACACCGTTTGGACTCCTATGGCGGTGATCTTGTGACAAATTACGAGCCGTTGGTTTGCTGGTTCAGATAGGAGGGACGACTGATTATGCGGACGATAGCCACGCTTGCCGCCTTCGCCTTTATGGGGGCAGCTACCGACGCAGGGCTGCGGGTCTCGACGGCTGGAGTGCGACGATGACACTGATGCTGGAGGGACGCGCTAACCGCAAGCCTGCCGCCGGTGCGGGCCGACACGACCGGTGTCACCGGTTCCGAGGTGGTGGCCTCGTACTGGCTATGGCCGGTGCCATGACTGCGCTATTTACCAGCGTTGCGCCCGCGGCCGATGCCATCCCCGTCTCGGTGTTGGCTCACACGCAGAAATCATCCGCGAGTGCGGCTCCGCTCACGGGTGCGGGGCTCACCGTCGACCTCGCCGCAGCGCTGGACTTGGAAAGCCAAGGCATCACAGCCAACGCCGGCAAGCCTGCGCAGGAGGTGGACGGCGGTATCCAACTTCCAGTTGATGAGGGCGGCAGCAAACTCCAGTACGAAAACAAGCGGATCGTCGGTGGCACGATCGTGCTCGACGGCGCTATCGAACTGGCCAAAGGTGAAGAGAAGCTGACGATTTCGAGCATGAAGTACGACTTCGAGTCCGGTGCACTGACCGCTACTGTCGGCGACGAACCCGGGATGGCCTTCGGCGCGGTGATAGCTCATGACAATGTCGAGGTTGTTCTGCCGGGAGAGACAACGAAGGCAACATTGAAACTCGCCAACCAGGGCATCAAGCTGGATGCCGGTTTCATCGCCGCTGTGGACAAGGCTTTCGGAACCAACCTGTCCACCGACATCGACACCGACGCCGGGATCGACGCAAACCTGGAGGCGGACGTCGATCTGGCGAAAGGCAACGAACTCAACGCCGACCTGATCGTCGCGCTCGGCTTGGACTCAGACATCGACCTCGACGGTGGCGTTGAGGGGCTGCAAGGAGCAGTTCTCGACCTCGATATCGACCTGTTGTAGATGGGAACGAAGTGTCGCCGGTCTCGCCGGCGGTCCAAATTCTCTGCGATTGAAAACATCCTGTAGCGCCGACTATCGGTCGTTCGGTAACGGCATTCGCCAATCAGCAGCGCGATCTCGTTTCACTTCTGCTGCATGGACACATCCGAATTCGAGGTCGAGCCATGGGATGTTGACCAATGGTGCAACAGCGCTCAGAGCGAGTGCGTAGGTAGCTCGCCTACCTACGCACTCGCTTAGGCCGCCGGACCAGGTTCAGCCGTCGGTGACAGGCTCGAATGTCCACCGTTGGGTGTCCCTCGGCGGAATCGGGTCGCACACCCACCGACAGCGGGCCGTCGGGCTCCTGGCGAAAAGCGGTCCAGACCAGGTCTCGATCGGCCAGTTGGATGATGTACCGCCCGTCGCCGGCCTCCTCGATACACCACTTGGACAACCTCGAATCGAACTCGTAGCAGCACCGGACATCGTCATCGTCCTTGGGGTGCATAGCCCAGAACTTCGTACCCTTGTTCTGGATGGTGACACCTTCCTCGAACGGAAAGATCTCCCACCGCTCGAAGACATTGCCCATCAATTGGTCTTCGAAGGTGATTGGCCCCTGAAACGGGGAAAGCCCCCGCGTGAGTGGAAGTTCTTTGCTCAGGTGCTTCCATTGAGGATGTTTGGTGAGCGCACTGTCTCGGTGGCCGGCCCCTGCTCGATCGCATTCAAGTGCGCCCGCAGCGTTGCCGTCACTTGGTTCCGAGATATTGTGCCGACCGTCCGAACTCTCTGCGCTACAACGGTGCTCGACCAAGACCATCGCTGTCCCTGACTACGATGACGTTCGGTTCGGCTGACCAGTGAGTCCGTAGTTCGGTTGCGGAAGGCGTGGCTCCTCGATGATCGAGCACCGCCGATGTCGTCTGCCGCCGGCGTGGACCCGTTGCCGGTCGTGGGGCCGCCGACAGCAGGAATCCGCTGAAAGACCATGTGCCAGATCCGCTGTGCTTGGGCGAAATTAGGTCCACGCTGACGATTCGGCGTCCGCAGTTCCGAAGGCGGAACGTCCTGCACGGCCCGGAGCTATACCGGGCCGTGTCCAGGAACTTAGTTCAAGGTCTCAGCCGCCACACTGGCAGGGGCCGCCGTTCTGGCAGCCACACTGGCAGCCTGGTCCGCACGTGCAATCGGGCAGTTCGGCAACGTTTTTCATTGTCTGACCCTCTCTTGGCGGTGATGAACAGCTACGACGTTCGATCATCGCATCGGATTGCCGTGAGATATCGAGGAATGCGCATCTGATGCGGCGGCGCGACGCCGAGCTGAACCGCACAGCCCGCCAACCAGAGCAGCAACAACCCGATCCTTGTCGATATCGACCTTGGGCGACATTGTTGGCAGCCCGTGGTGTCGACGGGCGTGCCGCAGGGCGAACATCCTGTATTGCCGCGTGGCGCGCGGTCTTACTGGCCATACGGCGGCGCCTGGAGATCAACCGACACAGACGATCTCGATCATCCACAACGCACGATCACAAGTTCCGAACACAGAGACTTCCCACGAGCCAATCCTCAACCGCTTCGATTTGGCAATCAGATGGTCGCCGCCGCCAAATCCGAAAAGCCCACCCGCACAGCAGATCTGCGGTGTGGCGGACGTTGCCGGTCCCAATTCGGTGGGGTTCGTACGTTTTGGCCGTGGTGACGACCCGCCCCGAAACCACGCCACTTTCCCGGCCGGCGAACACCCGGCGGTATGCACTGCCGGGTGCGCGCCTTTCGGATCAGCCGATACCCGGGATGCTCGGGAGACCCGCGCTACCGGTCGACGGCTTGCCGCAGGTGGGGTTCTGATCGACGTTGACTATCTGGGTGAAGGTGGCATCGGCAGTCGGTGACTCCTGCGCGTAGATCTTGTGCTGGCCCTTCGTGCTCGGCTTCCATGTTGTGGTCGCCTTCCCGGAGGCGTCGACCGCCGGGGTATCCGGCTGGAAGGTGTCCCGGGTGCCGAGACCCTTGTCATCGGTGTCGAAGAACGACACCGCGGTACCCGGCTGCGCGGTCGCGGTGATGGTGTAGGAGCAGTCCGCGGCGTTCGGCACGATCTCGAGGTTGGTTACCGCGGCACTGGCCTGTGGCGCGCAGAGCACCACCGCGCACGACACGGCGCCGAGCGCCGTGAGCACGAAACCTGGCCGGTTGGTGACAGTCACAGTAAAAACCTTCTTCCGCAATGCTTTTCGCGACAATTGACCGTGCAAGCATGCCACACGGTAACGGCGGCCCGAGCCCATGAATTCGGGTGCTTGACACGATCGGGGGCCGCTGATCGCATCCACTGTGGCGGTCTGTCCGGCGCCCGCACCGCTGATCGTGCGTTCGCGAACGCGCTCAACTGCCGAACTGTGTGCGTCGACAAGCGTGGCTTCTCGAGATTCCGGGGCCGGCGCAGAGGTTGGTCGTTCAGTTGCGAACTATCGCATCCAGATCGGCGGTGCCGCCGATGATGGCGGCGCACAGATCGGTCAACCGCTGGCTCGTGCGTCTGGTGTGGCGGCATGGAAGGCATCGTGGCCATGCGGTGCTTGTATCAATCGGTCGGCGGCGAAGACCGACCCCTCGCTGCGGTCTGGATATCGGGCAAGACCGCCTCAATCGAACCGCAGGACAGAGGTAGGCAGGGAAGCGGTGCCAGAACGGGCGAAACCTGCCCAGGTTGCCCGCATCCGTGCTGAGAGCTCAGCCGGGATGATCTGACCGGCGAGCATCGGTGCATCGCTCCAATCTCCGCTGAACAAGAACGGCAAATCGATGCAGTGCGTTGCCCCAAAGGGTTCACCGCCCGCGGGCTCCCAGTTGAAGCGGTAGGTCGCAGCCTTTCCTCCGGCCTCGCGCCAGAGTCGAGCTACGGCCTCGGCTGGATCACCGAAGATTTTCGCGGTGACACGTCGGGAGATAGCGCGTGTGATGACCCGGCCCAGCGCGCCGAGCTTGCCGAGGCGAGCTGCTCGCGGATTCATGGCCACAAACGGTGCGGCATCGTCCTTGGTGAAGCCGATCAGCAGTTCGACGTCGGGGGCGACTTCGCGCCATGCTTGCTCGATCGAGCAAACCATCGGAGCCCGACCGATCGACGGCGCGAACGCGAGCCCGGCAACGTGACCGAAGTCCTCGGCCCTGGCCAGCGCGGCACGCTGACCCGCCAAGACCTCAGCGGTGGGGATGGTCGCGTGGTCCCCGCCCGTACGCTCGGTGAACGCTGCGAGCATCGCCGCCACCATGCGGTTGCGAGCGGTTTTCATGTCTTTGTCGAGGCGGAAGCCCAGTGGTGCGCTTTGCGCGATGACACGATGGAACAGGCCTCGCGCGGCCGGTGAAGCCGCCAGCGACAGCACCGAGTCCCCGCCTGCGGACTGGCCGAAAATGGTGATAGACGCGGGGTTGCCGCCGAAGGCGGTGATGTTGTCGCGCACCCAGACCAGAGCGGTGAGCTGGTCTAAGAGCCCCCGGTTGTCGGCTCCGCTGCCTGGTGGGTTGAGGTAGCCGAACGCCCCGAGGCGGTAGGTGATGTTGACCACGACGACACCTTCGCGGGCGAGGTCGTCGGGGTCGTATTTGGGTGCTTCCCCGCCGCCGGAGACGTAGGCGCCACCGTGGAACCACACCATCACCGGCAGCTCGGTGGCCTCGGCGGGCGCGGTCACCGACAGCACCAGGCAATCCTCACTCTGTTCGAGCTCGTAGACGATAGGCCCGGTGACGTTGTCGAGTCGCGAGGGCGACTGCGGACACGCCGGACCGCGCGAAGTCGCATCGCGAACGGCCTGCCGGCGGGCAAGCGGTTGCGGGGCCTGTAGGCGCTCCGCGCTCGCGTAGGGCACCCCGCGTGCGTGGATCAAGTCCTCGTTGCGCTCGATCCGTAGCGGACCCGCTGGGGTCTCGATCGTTGCCACTTCTGTCACTTGTACCTCGAAATCACCATAAATCCAGAGAACTTTGTCAACTTTGGGACACAGAAGATGGTCCGCCAACGGCGCTCACCGCCGCACTCTTGCGCTGATGAATAGCAAAGCCGAGAACGCCAAAAGCGAACTACCGCCGTTTCGACACCGCCGAACGAAGTGGCGGTGCTATCTCGAAGTCGCCGGACGTCACGTACGTGGTGCAGCCGTGGCGCCGAGTATGAGTGGTTCCATTGAAGGAAGGGGGCAATGGGCCACTTCGTGTGCCTCAACGGTCGGCAAACCAAACATTCGCAGCAACTGCTCCGCGACTTGATCGGTCGCGGCCCCGGCGTCGCGATCGGGATGGTCATGCAGCAACTGACCTAGGCACAAAGAAGATCCGGCGACGACCGTCATCGCGAGGTCGAGGTCGTCAACCTCGAATCTGCCGGCCGCGGCAGCGGCAGCGATATCGCGCCTTGCGCGTGGTGCCAAACCCTTGTCGGAAGTGGTCAGCATTTGCCAATTGTTGAGCAGCACCTTGCTGAGAGTCGGATCGAGTCGATGGAAGCGTCCGGTGAGTCGAAAACTTTGCGTGAAGACACGCGCAGGATCGTCCAAGCCGACCGTCAGCAAATCCAGTGCTGCGCCGTGCCGGTCGAGCGCCTCCTCTACAGCCACCCCGAACAGGTGTTCGCGGCTGTCGAAATGGTTGTAGAACGAACCCATCCCCACGTCAGCGGCCTGGGTGATCTCCAGAATAGGGGCATTCAACCTGCCAGCCGAGAGGAACGACTGAGCCGCCGCTACGAGCGCGGCCCGAGTCCGGGCCTTCCGTCGTTCCAGCCGATTGGAGCCAGCTTCGGTCACGTTTGTACGCCTCTTTCCGGGATGCCCGCCTCGCCGCGAGCGTATCGACGCTGTCAATCCTGAGGATATCGTCAGTATCGCGGCTGGTCGCGATACACCCGGCTGTGTCGGCCGACATCTGGTGACGCCCTGCCGACAGTGCGAGATCGACAAGCCGTGAACACGACTATCCGGTGTCGCCTCGACAGATGCCTTCACACTGCGCGGCGCAGACGAACCTCCGTGCTCGAGTCGGTTCGGGCGCGAAGCGTATCCGCGGCAGTCTGCAATCGCGAGACTCCGAAGTGTTGACGATTTAGTCAGAAACTCTTGACTGATGTCTTGGTCATAGGTGACGATATCGTCAGAAATAAGGAGTGAGCATGCTCAGAGCACCCACCAGCGGTGGACAAGTGGTCGACGTCCACAAGAACATGCACGTCGACCAGGGCGCTTTGCCCGGTGAACATCCAGGTCGAGCAGCGAACCCGGTCATCAAGGTGCACGACCTCGCGTGGCTGGAGTTCGAGAAGCCAAATCTGGACAAGGCTCGAGCCTTCGCCGAAGCGTTCGGCTTCGCCGTTTCGCTGCGCACCGACGGTGAGCTGCATCTGCGGGGAACAGGGCACGGCTCAATGTGTGTCGTCATCCGTAAAGGCGCGCGCAGTAAGTTCGTCGGGGCCGCGTTTCGAGCCGCCGACAGTGCTGATGTGCTGAAGTTGGCCAACGTCATCGGGCGCCGCGCCGAGAGATTGCCCGAGAGCATCGGCGGTGTCGGTGTGACATTGTCCGATCCAGCCGGACAGCCGGTACGCGTAGTCGCCGACCTCCACGAGCTCCCCGCGCTACCGGGCCAAGCCGCACACGTATACAACTTCGAACGACCGGATGCGAGAACCAACGCGACGCAACGCTCACCGATGGAGCCGGCGCGCGTCCAGCGATTGGGGCACGTGGTGCTCCAGCGCAGCAGCTATCTGGAAAATCTGGACTGGTACCTCGAACATCTCGGGTTGATCGTCAGCGATTTTCTCTACTACGACGGTCAACGGCAACGGGGCCCAGTGATGAGCTTCATCCGCTGCGACCGCGGTGCCACGCCCACCGACCACCACACCCTCGCCATGGCACTCGGCCCGGCGGACCGCTACGTGCATTCCGCCTATCAGGTCGCCGACATCGACGCCATCGCGATGGGAAGTGCGTTCCTCACCGACCGTGGCTATCAGCATTCCTGGGGGATCGGTCGCCACATCCAGGGAAGCCAGATCTTCGACTACTGGCGCGATCCCGACGGCTTCCTCGTCGAACACTTCAGCGACGGCGACCTCTTCGACGCCACCCTCGAACCCGGCTGGGCACCGATGACCGCATCCGGCCTTGCCCAGTGGGGACCACCCGCCACGAAGGACTTCCTCGGCATCGCACCCGGTCGGGAGTCTCTGCGGGAGCTGCGCTCCATCGTGTCAGCCCTGCGCTCCTCCAACGAATTCGACACCGAACGCCTTCGCGGCCTGATGAAAGTAGCGACCTCGTGAGTGTTCCTGTCCTCCGCACCGCCGACGCCTGGTGGGTGAGCCGTGCGGGCGGCGCTGTGCGTATCGACACCTCCGCAACGACCACCGCCGAACTGCTCGCAGACCGGCCTGCGGTCGACGCCGCCGTCCGCGGCACCGACCTGGTACCGATCGAATCCTTGCAGCTGCTCTCCCCGGTCACCGCGCCGTGCCGCGTCGTCGCACAGATGACGAACTACGTCTCCCACGTACGCGACTCGGGTATGAACCCCGAGACAGTTCCACTGACGTTCTTCCGGAAAGCTTCGGGATCGATCAGCGGTCCGACCGACGACATCGTCAAACCCGAGCACGTGCGACTGCTCGACTACGAGGTGGAGATCGGACTTGTCGTCGGCGCGCCGGTGCCCGTGGGCACGACGATCGATGAGGACACCGCAGCCGCCCACATCGCAGCTCTGGTCATCACCAACGATGTCTCCGCGCGTGACGTGCAGCTTCCCAAAACGCAGTTCTACGAGGCGAAGTCGTACCCCACCTTCACTCCGGTAGGCCCGGTCCTGCTCCTGCTGGAGGACGGCGACTTCGCCCGTTTCACCGATCTACGGCTGACCCTGCGTGTCAACGGCGAGGTGCGGCAGAACAGCACAGTCGCGGACATGATTTATCGTCCCGCCGCCGCGCTGCGGACATTGAGCGGCTTCCAACGCCTCGACCCCGGCGATCTGATTCTCACCGGAACCCCAGGGGGTACCGCGCTGACCGCGCCGCCGAAGGTTGTCGAAATCATCGGATCCCTGCTGCCGCCCGCTGTGAAGTGGAAGACCTTCTTCAAGCGACAGGCCTCGAATCCCCGCTACCTCCAGGACGGAGACGTCGTCGAACTGGCTATTCGAACCGACGACGGGGCGCTCGACCTCGGTGTGCAGCGAACCAAGGTCCGGTACACCCGATGACCGCCCGCGTAACGGCCGAGATCCTGTGGCCCGCCTATAGCCACCCCGACGATCTCATGACGGTCGAAGCGGTGCCATTGACCGACCGCAACCTCCCCACCAGCACCTATCAAATGGTCACCCGCGCCGCCGCACGGTGGCCGGACCGCGTTGCACTCGCCGTGCTCCCCGAAGCCGCGCAATGGCACAACCCCGTCCGCTATACGTACAGCCAACTGCGCGACGCCGTCGACGCGACCGCTCAGCTATTGCACGACAACGGCATTCGGCGCAAAGACGCTGTCGCACTGATGTCGCCGAACTGCGCCGAACTCATTACCGCCACCCTTGCCGCGCAGGCCGCCGGTATCGCGGCCCCGATCAATTCCGGGCTCGCGTCCGCTCAGATCCGGGACCTGCTGCACTTGTCGGCGGCCCGGGTCCTCATCGCCGCCGGCCCGGAACTGGACGCACAGGTCTGGGCCACGGCCCGCGATCTCGCCGCCGCAGGAGGCATTCGGGCGCTGTTCGCGCTCCGACCGACGGGGGCGTCGGATCTCGCACCCACGCTCGCACCGGTGGATGGCGTCTACGTCGCCTATCTCAGCGACGACACCGATGAGGGGCGGTCGTTCACCGGCGAGGTGCCGGCGCAGACGGATATCGCCTCGCTTTTTCACACCGGTGGCACCACCGGGGCACCGAAGCTCGCCGCCCACACCCACGCCAACGAAGTGGTGAACGGGTGGATGATCGCCGCAAACTCGATGCTCGACGACACCTCTACTCTGTTCGCGGCATTGCCGCTGTTCCATGTCAACGCTCTGGTGGTGACAGTGCTCGCCCCGATGCTGCGCGGGCAGAGCGTGGTGTGGGCGGGACCGGCGGGCTACCGCGACACGGCGCTGTACGCGGCGTTCTGGAAGATTGTCGAGCACTACCGGATCGCCGCGATGAGCGCGGTGCCGACGGTGTATTCCGTACTCGCGCAATGCCCGGTCGACGCCGACATCTCCAGCCTGCGCGTGTGCATTGTCGGGGCGTCCACGCTGCCTGCGGCGGTCCGAACAGGTTTCGAGGCGCACACCGGCGTGCCGCTGCTCGAGGGTTATGGCCTCACCGAAGCGACCTGTGCCAGCGTCCGCAGTTTCTCCACTGCGCCGCGGCCCGGCTCGGTCGGTCAACGGCTTCCGTACCAATATATCCGGGCGGTCCGCGTCGATTCCGACGGTAACTGGCACGATGTGCCCGTCGGTGACGTCGGCACCATCGTCATCAGTGGCCCGACAGTGTTTCCCGGTTACGTCGTCGGCCGCGACGAGCACGGCCCTGTCCTCGACAGTCGGGGAAAGCTGGTCGACGGGTGGCTCGATACCGGTGATCTGGGACGAGTGGACGCCGACGGATTCCTGTACCTGACCGGCCGCGCGAAGGACCTCATCATCCGCGGCGGGCACAACATCGATCCAGCACAGATCGAGGACGCCCTGCTCGCGCATCCAGACGTCACCGGTGCCGCGGCGGTGGGCCGGCCCGACCGCCACTCCGGCGAGGTTCCCGTCGTATACGTCACCGTCCGCGCCGGCAGCGTTGTTACCGCCGACACGCTGTCGCAGTGGGCGCGCGAGAACGTGGCCGAGGCGGCCGCAGCGCCCAAAATGGTGGCCATCGTCGACGAAATCCCGCTCACCGCGATCGGAAAGCCGTACAAATTGGCGTTGCGGGCCTACGCCACTCACCGCGCGACTGTCGAGGCCCTCCATACAGTCATCGATGCGGAGCGAATCGGCACGGTGATCGAGGACGGGTCTGTCGTGGCCGTCATCGAGGCGGCCCCCGATCACCACGCCGATGTCTCTTCCCGTCTCGACCAGTACCCCATCGCGTGGCGAATCGAGGTTCGATCATGACGACCGAGCACCGCCAGGTCGTGATCGTCGGAACCGGGCCTACCGGAATGACGGCCGCGTCGCTGCTCGGCAGGCACGACATCGACTGCCTGGTCCTCGACCGATGGGATGACATCTTTCCCCAACCGCGCGCTGTCCACCTCGATGACGAAGTCCACCGCATCGTCGCCGATTTGGGACTGACCGACGAGTTCTCCGCGATCTCTCGGCCCGGCGCCGGTCTGCGACTGGTCGATAAGACCTTGCGCACGATCGCCGAGTTCAG
Organism: Nocardia goodfellowii; assembly: GCF_017875645.1. Lineage (NCBI taxonomy): Bacteria > Bacillati > Actinomycetota > Actinomycetes > Mycobacteriales > Nocardiaceae > Nocardia > Nocardia goodfellowii. The sequence goes on from NZ_JAGGMR010000001.1 coordinate 3,406,265, forward strand.
ACGGGACCCCAACGTCAAACCGCACGGGTTCCCACCGGCCAACATGTTCGACCAACCCCAGTTCGAAGCGATCCTGCGCGCACACATGTTGCGGTATGCGAGCGTGGAATTCCGCGGCGGATGCGATGTCCTCGACGTGTCGAATACCCGAGACCGCGTCCGCGTCGACTACCTCGATCGAGACACCGGTTTAAGGCGCGCCGTCACCGCCGACTACGTCCTGGGCTGCGACGGCGCCAACAGTGCCGTGCGCGCCGCCATCGGATCGACGATGCAGGAACTCGGGTTCGAGCAGCGCTGGCTCGTCGTCGACGTCGCAACTGCTGACGATCTGCACCAGTGGGAGGGCACCCACCAGGTGTGTGATTCCGCCCGGGCCGCGACCTACATGCGCATCGGCGATACCCGGTACCGATGGGAGTTCCGGTTGCACGACGACGAGACGGCCGCCGACTTCGCCACCCTCGACGCCCTCAGTCCGCTCCTGAGCCCATGGCTCCCCGCCGCCGACACACCTGACTTGCAGCTGCTCCGCACAGCGGAGTACACCTTCCGTGCCCAGATCGTCGACCGATGGCGTGAACGACGCGTCTTCCTGCTCGGTGACGCCGCGCACCTGACCCCGCCGTTTATCGGACAAGGCCTGGGCGCCGGACTGCGCGATGCCAAGAACCTGGTCTGGAAACTCGCCGGTGTCCTTCAGGGTGTGCTGGACGTGAACACCCTCGACACATACGAAACCGAACGCAAACCGCATGTGCGGGCGATGATCGGACTTGCCGTGACGATCGGACGCGCCATGACCGGCGGCGGGCCCGCCAGCGACACCCTGCGTCGGCATCTCGTGCCGGTACTGGTTCGGATGCCAGGGTTCAGCGCGACAGTGACCGACAGCGCCACACCGCGCCTGTGCCGGTCCACATTCGTTCGCCGACCGGCGCTGGCCACCCGTTGTCTCGCCGGAACACTGTGCCCGAACGCGGTTCTCGATACCGGTGGCCGACTCGACGACGTCGCTCCCGACACGTTCTTGATCGTGAGCACCGTCGAGGCCAGTCCTGGGCAGCGGCGGGAGATCACGCGCCGAGGCGGTGTGATCATCGAGGTCGCGCCTACGTCGGCTCTCGGCCGCTGGCTGCGGCGCGGGCGCGCGGCGGCTGCCATCGTGCGACCTGATCGCACGGTCATGGCCACCGCAGGGTCGCTGGCGTCGCTCTACACCCTGCTCCCCACCACCATCGCGCCACGCCCGAGCTTAGACACCGCGGGGCCGGACACCGCCTCCCTATCTGAACCGGCTCGACAGCTCGCAGATCGGAGTTTGCCGTGATCCGTCGAGGTTCCGTCCCCCAGTACCGCGAGAACATCTACTCGACCGCCGCCATCCTCGACCCGTATCCGCACTACGAATCACTGCGAGCGTTGGGACCGGCGGTGTGGCTGCCGCGCCATCGGGCTTACGCGATCTCCCGCTACGCCGACTGCAAGGTCGTGTTGCTCGACGACGAGACGTTCATCTCCGGCGATGGGGTAGCCCTGAACCCACTCGCCAACCGGCTCGGGAAAGGAACCACACTCAGCAGCGACGGAGACGAACATGCTCGCAAACGAGCTGTCCTCGCCCACCGACTGACGCCGAAAGCCTTGCGGTCGATGACCGAGGCCGTCGAACGAGCTGCGGAGACGGTGGTGGAAGACGCGCTGACCAAGACCACACTCGACGGCGTCGAGGACCTGGCCGCTGCCCTTCCCCTGTCAGTGGTTCCGGACTTGGTCGGCTGGCCCCGCGACGATCGAGAGCACCTGTTGCGATGGGCGGGAGCAACTTTCAACTCACTGGGCCCACTCAACAGACATGCCGTCCGCGCCACCAAGGGCTCCGCTGAAATGCTCGCCTTCGCCCGCCGCGTCGTGCGAGACAGATCGGTACTCGACGCGAGCATGGGCCAAGAGGTGCTGATCGCCGCCGACGAGGGTCGAATCGACCATAAACAATGTCCCGCACTGATGATCGATTACCTCGCGCCGTCACTGGATACGACGATCGGCGCGATCTCCAGCGCCCTGTACTTGTTCGCACAACATCCGGACCAGTGGCAATTGCTTCGACGCAACCTCGAACTGATCCCCAACGCCGTCAACGAAGTGGTCCGGTTCGAATCCCCGCTGCGGGCGTTCGCTCGCCGCGTCGCTCGCGACGGCGTCCACGTCGGCGGAACTGCCCTGCCACGCGGCTCACGCGTGTTGGTGATCTACGCCTCCGCCAACCGGGATCCCCGGGAATGGCCCGACCCGGACACGTTCGACATCACCCGCGACGCATCCCGGCAGCTGGGATTCGGTTCCGGCGTCCACGGGTGCGCCGGCCAGGGCCTCGCCCGCCTCGAGACACGGTCGATCCTGAGCGCACTCGCTCGCCGCGTCGACCGCATCGAGTTGCGCGAAACACCACAGTGGTCGGTGAACAACGTCATCCACCGACTCGACCGGCTCCCGCTGACCCTCGTCCCCGCGACGCAGGCGACCCGATGAGGATCGAGGTGGACTGGGGACGCTGCGAGGGCCACGGCATCTGCGCCGATAAGGCCCCCAAAATTTTCCGCATCGACGATGACGGCGACCTCGTTCACGGCTACGACGGCACCGACGTCCCCGACACCGAGATATCCGCGGGCAGGTCGGCGATAGGCGCCTGCCCCGTGGCGGCCCTGCGAGAAAAAAGATGACCCGGCCCGACGCGCGGATCGTCATCGCCGGTGACTCCATCGCCGGATGTACCGCCGCGCGAGAACTACGGGCACTCGGGCACACCGGTCCTATCACCATGATCGGATCCGATCCCGGCGGGTCCTACGCCCGGCCACCCCTGTCGAAGCAGGTGCTGTCACCGCGAGCAGGCGATGCCCCGGACAGCGGTGTCGACTGCTGGGACCTGACGGACCTGGCACTCACCACGACAACCTCCGGCGCCGTCGGCGTCGACATCGTGAATCGAACGGTGATCTCGGGAGCCGGCGATACACACCCATACGACGCGCTCATCCTCGCCACCGGCGCCGAAGCCAGACGACTGGCCGCGCCAGGCCAGAGCGGTGAACTGGTTCTGCGCACCCAAGCTGACGCCCGCCGCCTCGGGACCGCACTGCGCACCGCGTCATCCGCGATCGTCGTCGGTGCGGGCTTTCTGGGAATGGAGGTGGCCAGCGCTTGCATCGCACACGGCGTCGAGGTCACCGTCGTCGACGTCGATCCGCCACTACGACGGCTACTGGGCGGCTACCTCTCGCGCGTGATCACCGAACGCGCCGACGCCACCGCGGGACTCCACATCCAGCACGCTGCCGCACCGGTCACCCTGATCGGCGATACCGTCGACGGAGTTTTCATCGACGGCACCGACCATCGCGCCGAACTGGTGGTCACCTGTGTAGGTGACACCCCCAACATCAACTGGTTGGAAGGCACCGGCCTCGCCGATTCGCAAGGCGTCGGTATCGACGGAGACTGCGCGACGTCCGTACCCACCGTGTTCGCGGCCGGTGACGTGACCTACCGACGAGACAGACACCTACCAGCGGTGAGAACCCCGTTCTGGTCCAACGCGATCGCTCAGGGCAAGGTCGCCGCCGCATCGGCGCTCGCCATCGCACCGACCTGTCCTCCGGTCGATGACTACTTCTGGACCGAAGTGCTGGGGATGTCGATAAAGATCGTCGGACCGGTGCCGCCGCACGGCGCACCGACAGTGCTCGACGGGTCCGTCGAAGCCGGCTCCGCGCTACTGGAGTGGGTGAACCAGGACGGCCGGAAGACAATCGCCGCGTACGGCAAAAAGTTGCCGATCGGCAAACTCCGGGCGCTCGCCCGGAGTTGAACCGGCCCGTCCCAACTCGGCATTCCTGCTATCGCCGCCACATCCGACAGGTACATCGATGCTCGAATCACCTGTCCCACAAAGGGTTCCACGCAAAGTTCAAATCGGCGCACGCCGATCAACGAAAGGTGTTCGAATGCTCAGTCGTCGACAGATGCTCGCGGTCGCAGGCGCCGCCTCGACCGCGGCGTTGACCCAGGCGGCCGCGGCAGGTGCGCGCCCGGAGCCGATTGAAGGTGTGATCGACTTTCATTCGCACTATCTGCCCGACTTCTATCTGCAGGCCACACGCGACGCTGGAATAGTGTTCCCCGACGGCATGCCGTCCTGGCCGCAATGGTCGGTGAGTTCGCACCTCGAGTTGATGGACACCCACGGGATCGACACCTCGATCCTGTCGATAACCTCACCCGGAGTGCATTTCGGTGATGACGCCCAAGCTGTCTCATTGGCTCGGCGAGTCAACGACCTTCGCCGCCCGGCTTATAGCCGACCATCCGGGCCGATTCGGCATGTTCGCAGCACTGCCACTTCCCGATGTCGCGGCGTCGGTGGCCGAGGCGGTGCGCGCTCTCGACGAACTCGGCGCCGACGGTGTCACATTGCTGTCGAACTCACACGGAACCTATCTGGGCAATCTGCTGCTCGATCCGCTGCTGTCAGTGCTCGACGAGCGCGGCGCCCGCGCTTTTGTGCACCCGACCGCTCCCCCCGACGCGGCGAGTGTCACCCTCGGGCGTCCGGTACCGATGCTGGAATACCTCTTCGATAGTGCACGCACAGCAATTGACATGGTCATGCTCGGCCGTATCGACCGATTCCCCCGCATTCAGTGGATCTTCAGCCACGGCGGAGGCGTGATGCCTCTGGTGGCGGACCGGGTCGACTTCTTCCGAGCACAAGCCGGCCTCGACAAACTCGGTGGCAGCGGCGCGGTCGACGCACTGAGCCGATTCTGGTACGACACCGCAGGTACTCCCTTCCCACGACAGTTGCCGATACTGGCCGACATCGCCGGGACGGACCAGATCGTCTACGGCAGCGACTACTGCTTCACCCCTGCACCAGCAGTAAGCGCCCAAATCTCATCCATCGGTGCAGCCGCCGGGCTCGGCGGCGTCGAGGACTGGCACGCATTGACCGCAGCGAATGCGGCTCGCCTACTCCGGCGATGAATAACGATGCCCCATCCTGGGTAGAGTCCGATTCCCGGTACGAGTCGAGTTTCTTCGCTGGGAGGTTCGCGTCCGGTCGCCCGCGGCCGTGGGAGTCGTCCACCACTCGCTGTCCAAGGCACGCACTGAGAACCGAGGTAGCAGGATCGCGAACCTGTCTCATCGACCACGCTGAGCTCCGACGTTCGGCCGAACCGGTGCGGCGGATGCAAACGGACACGGTTCGTCAGATGGTTCCGCCCATCGATACCAGTGGGAACACCCCTGCTATCGGCAAGTAGAGAGACCGGCATGAGCATCCGAATGGCAGTGATCGCCATGTATCTGCGACTGGCCAAGAAGCCCAAGACCGCCACCCCTGAGCGCGCGGATCGATCGATTCGGGCGGCGAAGACGCTGGCGCGGCCTCCGAGGGCAATGTGCAAACGTCACATCGTGACCCATCGCCGCGTCGGCGAGTTCATCACCTACACCGTGCGACCGCGTGAGCGCGCGGTCACCAAGTCGGCGATCTATCTACACGGCGGCGCCTATATCTCCGAGATCGTGAAGCAGCACTGGGCACTGATCTCCCAGCTCGCCGATGCCGGCGTACGGGTCGAAGTCCCGATCTATGGACTAGCACCGCAACACAGTTTCCGTCAGGCATATCCCTTGCTGGATTCGGTGTACCGCCAGCTGGCCGACGAGGTAGACGCATCGACGATCACGCTGATCGGAGATTCGGCCGGAGGCGGATTGGCTCTGGGTTTCGCGCAAACCCTGCCTCAAGAACGCCTCCGCCAACCCGGCCGGATCGTGTTGATCTCCCCTTGGATGGATTTGACGCTGTCCAACCCGGCGATCACCGAAGTCGACGACCCATGGCTGACCACGACCGGTTTGACCGCTGCCGCACAAGCATGGGCGGACGGCGCAGAACTGTCCGATCCCCGCTTGAGCCCGATCAACGGTTCGACGGCCGCCCTGGCCCCGATCGACATCTTCATCGGGACCCGCGATCTTTTCTACCCCGACGCACTGCGGGTCCGCGCGCTGGATCTACGAGAAACCCTGCGGCTCACCGTTTGCCATGGCGCTGTGCATGTCTATCCCTTGGTGCCGGCACCGGAAGGCCGCCGAGCCGCGAAAGCAATCGTCGCCTTATGCAGCGGCCACACCACTACGTCGCGATAAATCAAACATGCGTTGCTTCGCGTGCCAGCGGCGGTGAAAAGTCGACGCGATGCTAGATCGGAGCATGGTCGATCCGTCAGAACGGCAGTTGATTTCCGCCCGAACCGCGCGCCCAGCGGCATTGTCGCTTACTGGCGGATAGTCCACCAGCAACCAGGTATCGACGTTGTCGACGTCCATGCTCCTCGGGTGTCACGCAACGGCTACGCAGAGCTCGAGGGATCCGCCGCGTTGGAAGCCGCGAAGTCGCCAGCTCAGCTGCCCTGGGATCGCTGACGTTTACTGAGAACGGCGTGCCGAAGGCGCCGTGCAGCGAGGAGATTCGGGCGCGCGCAGGAGGTCGACGATCTGGGCGTGCTGGCGCTCTTCGGCGCTCGTTGCGGACTGCCACCGCACGGCCCGGCACAGGTGCCGAGCGCAGAACCAGCGGGCGCACACCAGCGGTACTCATCAGCGCCTCCCGCGACGATGCTGAGAACTTGCTGGTAGGGTGCTGCGGCCGGAGATCGGTGCGAGCGGACCGGCTGGCAAACCGACTAGTAAGTACGCCGAAGTTGTTGGGGTGCAGCAGATGTGGGCACGCCAAGTCGGTGTGAAGACAGTTGTCGCAGCACTGAGTACGCACTCTTGCGTTCTTGCATCTGTAAGAGCATGATCCAGCTAGCGTAGTAGTGAACTACCAATCAGCGACACGGGATAACCGAATCGAGAGCCAATCATGTTGGTACACAGAGCGTTGGTGTCGGGTCATTTTCGGGTGTGGTCTTCAGGCGAGTGCGGCGAGGGGGCGACAAGCGCTGCCGTCAATTGGACGGTCATGCCGGAATCGAGCGCCGGCGAGGTGGCGGCATGAGCGCGCCCACGGTGGGGGCATTGCCGACGGCGCCACAATTGTTGTGCGCATTCCAGGGGCGACGCTTCCTGGATCGAGAGCTGCTGCGGTCGGCGCATGCGCTCGCGGAACTGCACGCACGCCGCAGCCAAGTGCGGGATGCGTTTCTTATCGCTGAAATCGACTGTCGCCGAGGCGAGCTCGTCGACGACATCAATGATTGGGTGACGGCGGAGGTGCCGCAGCATCGCAACGGCGCCTCACTGCATACCGAAAGCCTCGGTGCGGTGGTCGATCGCATGGCGCGCAGCTGGGTCGATGCCAACCAAGCCATTGATGCCGACGGCCCGCGCAGCGACAATACCCATAAACATTGGTATCACCTGGCGGAACTTGTGGACGGCTACACTGATTTGGTAACCGACGTGGCCGGAGGCCGACGTCGATTGCCGGAACAGTGACTCGGCACGACAGTTCTTCTTTGTCCGAACAGTGACACTGCTCCAACAGCGTCACTGCCGGAATTGGCGGCGTCCCTGACGGATTCATCCGACCAATGAGTCCGTCAGGATGCAAACGCCGCCGGCAATGACGGCGGGCGCGCAACGGGGCGCCCCGCCCGGCGTGCCGCGTGGTCGACTGGCGCGGCACGCCCGCCGCTGATTCCGGCGTTTATTCGGCAACCATGAATTCCGCGGAAGCTGCGGCGCGAATATCGATCTTGTTATACACGTGCATTAGTCGCGGCGATTCCGTCCCTGGTTGCGACCACCCGAAATGGTTGCGGCACGGGAAATATGCGTGACCGTGGCTAACGCGATAGCCAGTTCGCTGCTGGGGTCGACCACACCGGCTTTATCCCTGCCCGAGCTGGGCTTCGAAGGCGATCCGGTCGCCGCGGTAGAGGGCGCGCACGCGCTCGATCGGCGTGCCGTCCTGGTCGAGACTGCGGCGGTGCAGCAGAAGCAGGGGCAGTGCGGTCGTGCATTCCAGTAGCGCGGCCTCGCGCGGCGAAGCCAGGACGGTTTCGATGCGTTCGGTGGCGGAGGTGTAGACGACGCCTGTCGCGCGGACGGCCGCGTAGAGCGAAGTGGTGGGGTCGTAGTCGGCGCGCAGGCCCGCGAACCGGGCGCGGGGGAGGTAGGTGCTTTCCAGGCCGATGCGTTCGCCGTCGGCGAGCAGGACGCGTTCCAGATGCATCACAGCAGCGCCGGGGGCGAGGCCGAGCGCGTGCGCGGTGTCGGCGTCGGCGGGGATGTCGTCGAAACTCACCACGAGGCGGCCGGGGACCCGGCCGAGGCTGATCGCGCCTTCGGTGTAGGAGCGCAGGGACAGGGGCTGCACCATTTTCGGGCGCGACACCACGGTGCCGCGGCCCTGCCGCCGGATCCGGCCTTCCACCAAGAGGTCGCGCAAGGCCTGCCGCACGGTTTCCCGGGCTACTTCGAAGCGGACGGCGAGGTCCCGCTCGGAGGGGACGGGATCGCCCTCCTCGAGTTCGGCGAGCATGCGCTCCAGCTCGGTCCGCACCACATAGGACTTCAGCTGGCGGCCCGGAAGACTCAATTCCGCACTCCCGCCCGGCGTCTGGGCAGACGCGGCACCCGTCACCTCGGTTGCTTCCATGTCGCCAGCGTACCCGCAATTGGTCTATACCAATTGTTAACCTGGCGTTCGCGCGGTAAACACCCGTTGGTCTAGACCATTGGTCACCATGGGTCCCATGCGATTGGTCATCATCGGAGGCGGGATTCTCGGCACCGCACACGCGCTCGCCGCGATCGGCCGCGGCCACGAGGTCGTGCAACTGGAACGGGAGCCGGAAGCGCGCGGCGCCACCGTGCGCAATTTCGGCTTGGTCTGGGTGTCCGGGCGCTCGGCCGCGGAACTCGAGCTGACCCTGCGTTCGCGCGAGCTGTGGGAGGAGATCGGCGGGAAGGTGCCCGCGGTCGGATTCCGTCCCGCGGGTTCCCTCACGCTGGTGCGCACCCCGGAGGAGCTGGCCGTCGCCGAGGCGGCCGCCGGTTCGCCGAGCGCGGCGGCCCGCGGCTTCGAACTGCTCGACGCCGATCGGGTGCGGACGGTCAATCCCGCGCTGCGCGGCAAATTCCTTGCCGGACTGCACTGTTGGACCGACGCGGTGGTGGAGTCGCGCCAAGCGCTGCCGGCCCTGCGGGCCTACCTGACCGGGACCGGTCGCTACACGTTCCACGCGCACACCGAGGCACGCTCGATCATCGACAGCGGCTCCGGCGCCAAGGTTCTCGACGATCAGGGCCGGACCTTCGAGGCCGATATGGTGCTGGACTGCCCGGGCGCGGCGCACACCGGCCTGACCCGGGAACTGGTCGGCGTCATCCCGGTGCGCCGGGTCCGGCTCCAGATGATGCAGACCGCGCCGCTGGGTGAACCGCTGACCACCGCCGTCGCCGACGGCGACAGCTTCCGCTACTACCCGGGTTTCGCCGGGCCGGAGGTGGACGCGCTGAATGCCGAACAGTCCCAGTCCGCCACCGCCGCCGAGCACAAGATGCAGCTGCTGTGCGTGCAACGGCTGCACGGTGGGCTCACCATCGGCGACACCCACGAGTACACCGAGCCGTTCGCGTTCGATGTGGACGAAGCGCCCTACGAGCACCTCACCCAGGTCGCCGAGGAACTGCTGGGACGCAAACTCCCGCAGGTCGTCCGGCGCTGGGCCGGTGTGTACAGCCAATCGGTCGATCCGGCCGCGATCGTCACCCGGGCGCAGGCTTCGGACCGGGTCTGGGTGATCACCGGCCCCGGCGGCCGCGGCATGACCCTCGGACCCGCCCTCGGCGAACAGACCGCCGATCTACTGAACCTGTGAGGAACGCTGTGCCGGACAAGGATATTCAACTCGCGGTCTTCGATATGGCCGGAACGACCGTCGCCGACGGCGGGCTCGTGGTGCGCGCGTTCGATGTGGCCGCTACCGCGGTCGGTCTGGAAACCGAAGGCCCGCAGCGGGATCAGGCGCGGCAGTACGTGCTCGACACCATGGGGCAGTCCAAGATCGTGGTGTTCCGCGCGCTGTTCGGCGCTGAGAGCACGGCCCAGGAAGCCAATCGCGCGTTCGAAGCCGCCTATGACGCGCTGATCGAAGAGGTGGGCGTCACCGCGATTCCCGGCGCGGCCGAAGCGTTCGAGAAGCTGCGGTCTGCGGGCATCAAGGTCGCGCTGACCACCGGATTCAGTCGTGGCACGCAGGACAGGCTGCTGCATGCGCTGGGCTGGCAGGACGTCGCCGACCTCACCCTCGCCCCCGCCGAGGCCGGTCGTGGCCGGCCCTACCCGGACCTGGTGCTGGCCGCCCTGCTGCGGCTGGGCGTCGACGCCGTCGATCGCGTCGCGGTGCTGGGCGATACCACCAGTGACATCGCGACCGGCTTGGCCGCGGGCGCGCGGATCGTCGCGGGAACGCTCACCGGCGCCCACGACGAGGCGCGGTTGCGCGCGGCGGGCGCTACCCACGTGGTGCCGTCGGTCGCCGAGTTCGCCGACTTGATCCTGGCCGAAGCCACCTGAAACGACCTGTTCTCTCCTTCGAAGCGAAAGTTGTTCAACCGTGCGTACTTCCACAACGCGCCTGCGCACCAAGGCCGCTCTGTTGCTCGCCGCCGTCTGTACCGTCTCGCTGACCGCGGCCTGCGGCGGCACCGGCTCCGGCGGCTCCGGCGAGCAGATCGTGACCGTCTACTCCGCGGACGGCCTCGATGGCTGGTACAGAACCCAGTTCGAGAAGTTCAAGGCCCAGACCGGCATTTCGGTCGACGTGGTGGCCGCGGGCTCCGGTGAGGTCGTCAACCGGGTGGAGAAGGAACAGTCCAACCCGCAGGCCGACATCATCGTGACCTTGCCGCCGTTCATCCAGAAGGCCGATGCCGCGGGACTGTTGCAGCCGATCGGCGTCGACACCTCCGCCATCGCCGACTCCGAGAAGGACCCGAACGGCAGGTACGTCAGCCTGGCGGGCAACTACCTCGACTTCATCGCCAACTCCGCGGTAGATGCCTCCCGGCTCTCCTGGGACGACCTGCTGAAGCCGGAATACCGAGGCAAGCTGCAATATTCGACCCCCGGCCAAGCCGGTGACGGCACCGCGGTGCTGATCCTGTTGCAGGAGCTGCGCGGCAAGGACGGCGCACTGGACTACCTGAAGGCGTTGCAGGCCAACAACGTCGGCCCGTCCTCCTCGACCGGCAAGCTCCAGCCCAAGGTCGACAAGGGGGAGTTGCTGATCGCCAACGGCGATGTCCAGATGAACATGGAGTCGATCAAGTCCAAGGGCTCGAAGTTCAGCATCTTCTTCCCGGCCTCGGCCGACGGCAAGAAGCACACCGTCTCGCTGCCCTACTTCATGGGCCTGGCCAAGGGCGCCCCGCACGGTGACGCCGCCAAGAAACTGATGGAGTACCTGCTCAGCAAGGACGTGCAGGCCACTCTCGGCCCCGACGCCCACGCCGTCTCGGCTCGCAAGGATCTGGCCGAGGTCGCCCCGACCGGCACCGGGCCGACCCCGGCGTCGCTGATCAAGGGTGTCGAAATCGTGCACCCGAACTGGTCCAAGGTGCTCAGCGAACTGGGCGCCGACCTCGCCGCCTACCAAAAGGCCACCGGCAGCTGATCTTTCAGCCTCGCAGAAGGAGACCGCGCGATGAACCTCGGTGACGCGCTGACGAAATCCGGCACCGGTACCCGAACGTCCCCGGCTGCCGAACCAGCGATCGTGTTCGATCGGGTCGGGGTGCGCTATGGCACCGGCCGTAAGTCCACGGTGGCGCTGGCCGACTTCACCCTGCGCGTTGCCGCCGGGGAAACGGTCGCGCTGCTCGGGCCGAGCGGGTCCGGCAAGTCGACCGCGCTCAAGGCGCTGGCCGGATTCGTCCGGCCCAGCTCGGGCGCGGTCCGGCTGGCCGGGCGTGACGTCACCGACCTGTCGCCGGCCAAGCGCGGGATCGGTGTGGTCGTGCAGTCCTACGCGCTGTTCCCGCACATGACGGTGTACCGGAATGTGGCGTTCGGATTGAAGGCACATCGGGTGCCCCGCAACGAGATCGGCGCACGGGTGAGCGAAGCGCTGGAGATGGTGGGCATGGGGTCCTACGCCGCACGACTACCCCGGGAGTTGTCCGGCGGTCAGCAGCAGCGGGTGGCGATCGCGCGCGCCCTGGCCATCCGGCCCACAGTGCTGCTGCTGGACGAACCGCTCGCGGCGCTGGACGCGCAACTGCGCCAATCCATGCTCGGTGAACTGCAGCAACTGCGCACCGCGCTGCCGGACACGGCCATGCTGTACGTCACGCACGACCAGGCCGAAGCCCTCGCCCTGGCGGATCGCATCGCGGTGATGCGGGACGCCCGGCTGGTGGATATCGACACCGCCGAGAATCTGTGGCAGCGGCCGCCCAGCGATTTCACCGCCGCCTTCCTCGGCGGCGCGAATCTGGTGCCCTGCACCGTGAATCACATCTCCGGCGGCGCCGCGCTGGTCACCGCGGGCAGCCATACGTTACGCGCGGAAGCTCCGAAACCGGGTGTTGGCAAAGCGGATTGGGCTCCGAACGCCGACGCGCTGCTCTGCGTCCGGCCCCACACGCTGTCCATCGGCGCCACCTCGGACCGGGATGCGCTGCGCGCCACCGTCGTCGCCAGTGTGTGGCGTGGCGCTTCGACTCGCCTGCGGCTGTCCGTCGACGGTCTGCCCGGCGAGCTGGCCACCGATGTCCCCGGTCACCTCGCCGCCGGACTCGGCTCGGTGGTCGGTGTGCGTTTTCCCGACCCGGCGGGTGTGCTGATCCCCTCCGAGGTGGGTACCCACTCTTCCGCTCCGGTCAGCGGTGCGGACGTGACGGGACCGCGGGCATGAGGGGGCCCGCGGTTCCGCTTGTGCGGCAAGAGGTTCACGCAGACCGGGGAGCACGCTCGTTCCTGGTCGGGCCTGCAGCGGAGGTGCGGTCATGAATGCGCCCGCTCTGCTGGAACAGCCGGTCGAGTCGCTCGACGCGCCGTCACCCGCGGCCCGGCGCCAGTGGCGGCCGGTGCTGTGGACAGCGCCACCGGTACTGATCGTGCTGATCATCGCGGTCTATCCGATCACCCGGGTGCTCGCGGAGTCGACCGTCACACCGACCGGTCGCGGCACCGCGGTGTGGACGGAAGTGCTGGCGTCGGAAGCCTTCCGTAATGCCTTGTGGCGCACCATCTCCATCGCCGTCGCCGCGACGGCCGGTTGCCTGGTGCTGGGCACTTTCCTCGCGGTCGTGCTGGCGTTCGTGCCGTTCCGGGGCGCGACGGTCGTCGGCAGGCTCGTCGACACCGTGCTGACGCTGCCCTCGTTCCTGGTGACGCTGGCGTTCACCTTCCTCTACGGCACCGCCGGAGCGGTGAACGCGCTGATCACCCAACTCACCGGGCGTCAGGCCCCGCTACTGAACTTCCTGACCACGCCGTGGGGCGTGATCGCGGCGGAAATCACCTTCTTCACGCCGTTCGTGGTCCGGCCGTTGCTGGCGGCCTTCGCGCAGCTGCCACGCGAACAGCTCGATGTCGCGGCGAGTTTGGGTGCGTCGACCTGGCGGGTATTGCGGCAGGTCGTGCTGCCGGAGGCGTGGCCCGCGCTGGCGGCGGGCGGCAGCCTCGTGTTGCTGTTGACGCTCAACGAATTCGGCATCGTGCTGTTCACCGGCGCGAAGGGCGTTCTGACGCTGCCCGCCATGATCTACACCCGCGGCATCGTCACCTTCGATCTGCCCGGCGCGGCCGTGCTGGCCACCGTGCAGGTGGCGCTCTCGCTCACCCTGTACGCGGCCTATCGAACCGTGTTCTCCCGCTTCGTTTCCCGGAAAGGATACTGACCATGCTGGTGTGGACCCGCGCCGGTAGAACACTGGTGCTCACCGTCTTCGGGCTGGTGCTAACGGTCGTGTTCGTCGCCCCGATCGGCACGGTCGTCGCCGCGGCGCTGGCGGGCAGTTGGACCGGCCCGCTGCCGTCGAACCTGGGGCTGGCCAACTTCAGCCAGGCGCTGACCGGAGACGACGCGGCCAGCCTCACGGTCAGTCTGCAAACCGCTGTGCTGGCCGGCGCTTTCGCGCTGGTCCTCGGTACCTGGGCGGCGCTGGCGGCGCGAGAGGCGCCGGGCTGGTGCCGGCGCGGCACCGACGCGGTGTTCCACCTGCCGGTCGCCGTTCCCTCGGTCGCCATCGGCCTCGGCGTGCTGATCGCCTTCAACGAGCGGCCCCTGCTGCTCGGCGGCACCAAATGGATTGTCATCCTGGCCCATTCGGTGCTGGTGCTGGCCTACGCCTTCAGCGCCGTGTCCGCCGCGCTCGACCGGCTCGATCCCGAGTATCGGCGCGCCGCCGAATCCCTTGGCGCAGGGCCGGTTCGCGTGCTCTGCCAGGTAACGCTGCCCCTGCTGCTGCCGGCCCTCGGCGCGGCGGCGGGCTTGTCGATCGCCCTGTCCATGGGTGAACTCGGGGCGAGCATCATGGTCTACCCGGCGACCTGGCGCACGCTCCCGGTCACCATCTTCGGCCAGACCGACCGCGGTGAGATCTTCACCGCCGCGGCCGGGACCAGCCTGCTGGTGCTGGTCACCCTGGTGTCCCTGGTGTTGCTCGGCCGCCTGCGGGGACGCGCGGCCGTGCGGTAGTGATTCGCCTCGCGCCCGCCGGTCGGGACCGGCATTAGGATCGATTCGGTGTCCCTGCTCCCGTTGATTTTCACCGCAGGCTGGGCGAGCGGCATCAACGCCTACGCCGTCGTGCTGCTGTTCGGACTGTTCGGTGTCACCGGTCTCGTCGACGATGTCCCGGAAGGCTTGCAGCGCACCGATGTTCTGGTCGCGGCGGGGGTGTTGTTCCTGCTCGAGGCGGTCGCCGACAAGATCCCGTACTTCGACTCGTTCTGGGACTCGATCCACACCGTCATCCGCCCGGCCGCGGGCGCTGTCGTCGCCGCGCTGCTCGCCGGCTCCGACGGTTCATTGCCGCAACTCGGCGCCGCGGCGGTCGGCGGTACCACGGCGCTGGTCAGTCACCTGGTCAAAGCCGGACTCCGGATGGGCATCAACACCTCGCCGGAGCCCGCCAGCAACATCATCGTCAGCACCCTCGAAGATCTCGGCGTCGCGAGCGTCATCACCCTCGCGGTCTTCCACCCGCTGCCCGCCGCCATCATCGCGGGCATCCTGCTGTTCCTCGGAGTGCTGCTGGTGATCGTCCTGGCCAAGCGAATTCGGCGGTCCATCCGCCGGTTCCGGGCTTGGCTCGCGACTCGGCGGGCGCCCGCGGGCTGAGGCCGTCCGGCGGGTCAGCGCACCTGGGGTGCGACCTTCTCGCCGAGCAGTTCGATGTTGCGGATCACCTTGTCGTGCGGCAGCGTTCCGACGCTGGTGTGCAGCATGAAACGGTCCAGCCCCAGGGTGTCCCGGATATCGGCGATCTTCTCGGCCACATAGTCCGGCGTGCCGACGAACAGCGAACCGCTTTGTGAGCGCAGGGCGTCGAATTGCGGGCGGCTCATCGGACCCCAGCCGCGTTCCCGGCCGAGCTGGCTCATCGCCGCCGCGTAGGGCTGGTAGAAGTCGGCGATCGCCTGCTCGTCGGACTCCGCGATGTAGCCGTGCGCGTGCACCGCGACCGGTTGCTGCTCGTGGCCGCCCTCGGCCAGCGCCCGGTGATAGAGATCGACCAGGGGCTTGAAGCGAGCGGGCTGGCCGCCGATGATCGCGATGGCCAGCGGCAAACCGAGCAGGCCGGCGCGGATCACCGATTCGGGACTGCCGCCGACGGCGATCCAGACCGGCAGCGGACGGTCCTCGGTGCGCGGGTAGATGATCGCGTCGCGCAGCGCGGGTCGGAACTTGCCGGACCAGGTGACCGGGCCCTCGTCGCGGATCTTCAGCAGCAGCGCGAGTTTCTCCTCGAAGAGTTCGTCGTAGTCGGCCAGGTTGTAGCCGAACAGCGGGAAGGACTCGGTGAAGGAGCCGCGCCCGGCCATCAGTTCGGCGCGGCCGTTGGACAGGCCGTCCAAGGTCGCGAATTCTTGGTACGCCCGTACCGGATCGGCGGAGCTGAGCACGGTGACCGCACTGGTCAGCTGGATCCGCTCGGTGCGGGCCGCGATGGCCGCCAGCACCACCGCGGGTGCGGAGGCGGCGAAGTCCTTGCGGTGGTGTTCGCCGACGCCGTAGACGTCGAGGCCGACGCGCTCGGTGGCCACGGCTTCCTCCACCACTTCGCGCAGGCGTTGCCCGGCGCTGGGCGCGGGCTGCTCGCCGACCGGCATGACCTCGGCGAATGTTGTCAATCCCAGTTCCACGGCGGGGTCCTTGTCTGTGCGTGGGGACGTTGTCTAGCGGCTTAAACGGACCTTGGTCCGGATCTATTCCCCGGGTCGATCCGTCCAGCCGCCACCACCCCTCATCGTCGCGCTTCGCGCCGCTAGTCTGTCTACATGGCAGTTCGCACCCGCAAACCCCTAGTCCCCGGCACGCAGTCGCCCATCCGTGAAGTGCCGCGTTCCATCGAGCGGCCCGAGTACGCGTGGAAGAAGACCGTGAACGAGGGCAGCGAGCCCTGGGTGCAGACTCCCGAGACGATCGAGAAGATGCGGATCGCGGGCAAGATCGCGGCGCAGGCGCTGGAAGAGGCCGGCAAGGCGGTGGCGCCGGGCGTCACCACCGACGAACTGGACCGGATCGCCCACGAATTCCTGTGTGACCACGGGGCCTACCCGTCCACGCTGGGCTACAAGGGATTTCCGAAGTCCTGCTGCACCTCGCTCAATGAAGTGATCTGCCACGGTATTCCGGACTCGACCGTGATCGAGGACGGCGACATCGTCAACATCGACGTCACCGCCTACCTCGACGGAGTGCACGGCGACACCAACAAGACCTACCTCGCCGGCGACGTCGACGAAGAGGTGCGGCTGCTGGTGGAACGCACCGAAGAGGCCACCATGCGGGCGATCAAAGCGGTGCGGCCCGGCCGGGCGCTGAATGTCATCGGCCGCGTCATCGAGTCCTACGCCAACCGCTTCGGCTACGGCGTGGTGCGCGACTTCACCGGCCACGGCGTCGGCCCCACCTTCCACAGCGGCCTGGTCATCCTGCATTACGACCAGCCCGCCGTCGACTCGGTCATCGAAGAGGGCATGACCTTCACCATCGAACCGATGATCAACCTCGGCGGCATCGACTACGAAATCTGGGACGACGGCTGGACCGTGGTCACCAAGGACCGCAAGTGGACCGCCCAGTTCGAGCACACCCTGGTGGTCACCGAAACGGGCGCGGAAATCCTCACCCTCCCGTGAGCGGGGGCCTGCGGGCGCGCTGTGCGGAGCGCGGCTGGTGAAGGGCGCGCTGCTGGTCGCGGGCACCACCTCCGACGCCGGGAAAAGCGTTGTGGTGGCCGGGCTCTGCCGGATGCTGGCCAGGCGCGGGGTGCGGGTGGCGCCGTTCAAGGCGCAGAACATGTCCAACAACTCCGTGGTCACCGTGGACGGCGGCGAGATCGGTCGCGCTCAGGCGCTGCAGGCGCAGGCGTGCGGGTTGGAGCCGAGCGTGCGGTTCAATCCGGTGCTGCTCAAGCCGGGCAGCGACCGCCGCTCCCAGCTCGTGGTGCGCGGCAAGGCGATCGGCACCGTCGGCGCGCGCGACTATTTCCAGCATCGGCAAGATCTGCGGGAAATCGTTGCCGCCGAACTGGATTCGCTGCGGGCGGAATTCGATGTGGTGATCTGCGAGGGCGCGGGCTCGCCCGCCGAGATCAATTTGCGCGCTACCGATCTGGCGAACATGGGGCTGGCAAGGGCAGCCCGGCTGCCGGTCGTCGTGGTGGGCGATATCGATCGCGGCGGTGTGCTGGCACACCTGTTCGGCACCGTCGCGGTCCTGGAACCCGAAGACCAGCAACTGATCTCGGCCTTCATCATCAACAAGTTCCGTGGTGACGTCGAACTCCTGCAGCCCGGCTTGGACCGCCTCACCGAACTCACCGGCCGCCGCACGCTCGGCGTCATTCCCTACGCCGACGACCTCTGGATCGATGCCGAGGATTCCCTGAGCACCGTCGCCGATGCCCCCGTCGGCCGTCCCCGCCCGCCCCGCGGTACCGAATGGCTCACCGTCGCCGCCATCCGCCTGCCTCGCATCTCCAACTCCACCGACATCGAAGCCCTGGCCTGTGAGCCGGGTGTTTCGGTGCGCTGGGTCACCGAACCCTCCCGCCTCCTCGACGCCGACCTCGTCGTGCTGCCCGGCAGCAAGGCCACCGTCGCCGACCTGGAATGGCTGCGCGGCAATGGATTAGCCGCCGCGCTCCAGGCGCGCGCCGCCGCGGGCCGCCCCACCCTCGGCCTCTGCGGCGGCTACCAGATGCTGGGCAACCGCATCGACGACGCGGTCGAATCCGGCGCGGGCACCGTCGCGGGCCTGGGTCTGCTCGACCTGGACATCGAGTTCGCCGACCCCAAGGTGCTGCGCCGAGCCACCGGGCACGGCGCGGGAATTCCCGTGCAGGGCTACGAAATCCACCACGGCCGGGTGATCGCCAACAACGACCCGGCGTGGCTGCAGGTCGAGGGCGCACCCGAGGGGAGCGTCAACGGGTCCGTCTGGGGGACGCACCTGCACGGCTTGCTGGAATCCGACGCCTTCCGGCGCGCCTGGCTGCGCGAGGTGGCAGCGGCGGCGGGTCGCTCAGGTTTCGCGGTCGCCGAGGACGTCTCCGTTGCCGCCGTTCGCACCGCCCAGTTGGACCTACTCGCCGACCTGATCGAGCGGCACCTGAACATGGCGCAAATCACCGAACTCATCACCCGGGGTGCGCCTGCGGACCTGCCGCGGATCACCGCCGCCCTGCACCAGCCGGAACCGCGTTGATCGGCTGGCCCGAGCCGAACGACCGGACGATCCCTGGAGCGGCTCGGTTCCGCGCCGCGACCGGCCACGGCCGAGTGCGACGGCTCGGTCGCTGCCGGGTGTGACGGCTGGCGCGAAAGACCAGACGCGCGGGCGCGTTAAGGTCGGCGGTGTAGCGTTCTGCGGCATGAAATCTCGGCAAATCGCGGTGGGGGACCGGGAATGGACCGTACGGGTCGACGGCCCGGAGTCGCGGCACAGCGTGCTGCTGTTGCCGGACGCCGGCGATCCGGCGGACGTGTTCGATCAGGTCTGTGCCCGATTGCACAATTCCGATCTTCGGACCATCTCGGTGGCCTCGATCGAGGGGCTGGAGCCGGCGGATATCCACGCGATCCTCGACGAACTCGGCGTGCCCTACACCCATGTCGCCGGGCGCGGCGCCGGAGCGCGGCTGGCCTGGCGATTGTGCGCGGGCACGTTCGGGCGGTTCATCAGCCTGGTGGCCGCCGATCACGGTCACCCGGCGGTTCCCGGGCCGGACGGCGTGATCGCCGATCCGGAATGCCGTCCGATGGAGCTGCCCGTCACGGTGATCGCGACCAAACGATTGCCGCGCGGGGTGGCCGACACCTCCGGACGCTACGTCTACGGCGAGTTCCGGGTCGTGCAGGTCGACGTCGACAACGTGGCCACCGAGGCCGACCACGAACTGGCCACGGAGATCGTGCTGCGCACCAGTCTGTGGTGAAGTAGACCGCTTGCGGCAAGCACTGCGCCGCGCGGACTCGAGGTGAGGTATCGATGCGGGGGATGTTGGCGATCGGGGTCGCCACAGCACTGTTGACCGGCTGTACCAACTTGGTCTCGGGTACTCCGGCGCCGGAGGCGGCAGCGCGCGCCCCGGTCACCATCGGCGACTACGGATTGGACCTGACACCGCGCCAGCGCGGCGAACTGCAGGCCGCCGCGGTCATCCGCACGGTGGACCCGTGCGGCTTCGTCAGTCGCGCCCAACTGGCCGAGTACGGGCAGGTAGCGCAGGTGGCCCCGTATCTGAGTCCCGAAAGCTGCCAGGTGCGCATCCACTCCGGACCGGCTCGCGCGGAAACCATCCGGATCGTGCTGAACGTACGTGCGCCCTCGGCGGCCACCGACCATCCGGTCGATGGCGGCACGGTGTTGCGCGAGAAGGAGCCGGTCGCCGATGAGGAATGCGAACTGATCGTCCCGATGCGGCTTCCCGCCGCTGGTGTGGGCGGTGACAGCGCGAGCATGTTCACCGACTACGTCCGGGTGACCGCCGATTCCTTCCGCGGCGACAACTGCGCGCCCGCCGGTGACGTCGCCGCGAAAGTACTTGTCGCGGCCCGTGATCTGAAGGTGCCGCTGCGCCGCTATGCCGTGGGAATTCTCCCGGGCGCGGATTACGATCCGTGCGCGCTGCTGGGGCGGCTGCCGGCGGGCTGGAGCGCGGCTCGGTTGACGGCGGTGTCGAGCCCCTACGAGTGCGCGTTCTACGCCCGCAAGGATGCGGTGGAGCAGTATTTCGCGGTACGGCTGGAGGTGGACCAGGCGGATGCTCCGGCCTCCTCGCGCACCACGACGGTCGATCTGAACGGCCGCCCAGCGACGAGCTACTGCCCCGGGACCTCCTCACCGGAGGTCCCGGAGACCTGCTTCCTGGACTTCGCCCTGGACGGTACGTTCGACGGCAACATCGCGAATTCCCCGCTGCGGGCTTCGGAACAGTCCTACGGCAGAGTCCGTACCAGCGTCAGCGTGTACGGCGACAAGACCGTCGTCCAGGACATGGCGGCAGCCGCCACCGCGATCTACCGCTGACTACGCGTCCGGTCCGGGCGACTTGGCCTGGTACTCGGTCAGCCAATCCAGCCAGTTGTCGAGTTCGGTGAACGCCCGCGCCAACGGCTCTGCCGCGGAAAGGAATACGTCGTGGCGGGCGCCGTCGATCGGCACGATATTGGTGCGGTCGCCCAGGCAGCCCGCCCAGCGCTGGATCTGGCGCACGTCGAGCACTACGTCGGCGACGTCGGCGGCGGGGCCGTATTCGCGGGCGAACTTCGTCAATCGCGAGCGCAGGATCAGCGAGGGCACGCCGATGTCGAGGCCGCGCTGCAACTGCGCGTGGCCGGTGCGAATGGCGCGCAGCCAGCCCAAGCGCACCGGGAACCCGGCCAGCGGCTTCCAATCCAGGTTGTAGTCCCATTCACCGGCGGCGGTGCGGTGCAGGCTCTCCCCGTAGGTGCTGACCTTCGCGGCGGGCAGTTCGAACATCGATCGGAATCGGCCCACCGCGTTGATGATCGGCGTGCCGATGGTCCGGTAATAGGACGGGCCCTGCAGATCGAACCAGGGGCTGTTCAGGACGAGCCCGATGATCCCGGAGGCGGCGACCCCGGCCGACTTGTTCAGCCGGTCCAGCCACAGCGGCATGATCAGCCCGCCGGTCGAATGCGCTACCAGCAGCACCGGAGCGCCGGTCTCCGCCTTGACGATGCGCAGCGCCTCGTCGAGTTCCGCGTCGTAGAGCGCCAAATCGGTGACGTAGTGCGGTGTCTGACCGTCCCGCAGCGAGCGGCCGCACTTGCGCAGGTCGAGTGCGTAGAAACGGTGCCCGCGCTGCGCGAAATGCTCGGCCAGATGCTGCTGGAAGAAATAGTCGGTGAAACCGTGCAGGTAGAGCACCGTGGCCTCGGTCGCCGCCGCGCCGTTGTCGGGGGTGTAGCGGACCAGCGTCGCTACCGCCTCGCCTTCGCCATCCGGGTCCGGGCCGAGCGGGATCGTGCGATGCTCGTAGCCGGCGCCGAGTACGTCCGGGTGCCAGTCCGCCGTAGTGATGTCGGACACGCTGACCGAGGTTTTATCCGTCACGAGACTCAATCTAGGCCAGGTCGGGCCCGGATCGAAGACCCGCGGGGAGGACTTTATCTATGTCACATTCACCGGGTTCGTTGCGGGTATTCGCTGCGGTGAGGTGCACAATCGGGGGGAGGTGACTCGAGGGTAACCTTTTGTTCACCTAGCGCCCGTGCCCACGCGGCCCACCCTTCGCCCGGTGGGCGGCGAGAAGTGACAAGGAAGTCGATCAACCGTGCCGAACGCTGCCATGACTGAAAAGACCGATGTTGTCCTCATCGGTGCCGGCATCATGAGTGCCACTCTCGGCGCGCTGCTGCGGCAGCTGCAGCCGAACTGGTCGATCTCCATGTTCGAGCGCCTCGACGCCGCCGCGGCCGAGAGCAGCGACCCGTGGAACAACGCGGGCACCGGTCACTCGGCGCTGTGCGAACTGAACTACAGCCCGCAGACAGCCGACGGCTCCGTCGATGTCACCAAGGCCATCGACATCAACGAGCGCTTCCAGGTATCGCGCCAGTTCTGGGCCTACGCGGTGGAGAACGGCATCCTCGGCGACCCGTCGCGCTTCATCAACCCGATCCCGCACGTCAGCTTCGTGCACGGCGCCGACGACGTGCAGTACCTGCGCAAGCGCTACGAAGCGCTGGCCGGGCACCCGCTGTTCGAGGGCATGGAGTACATCGACAGTCCCGACGAGTTCGCGCGGCGACTACCGCTGATGGCGCGCGGCCGCGACTACTCCGACCCGGTAGCGCTGAACTGGACCGACGGCGGCACCGACATCGACTTCGGGTCGCTCACCAAGGAATTGCTCGCCTACCTCGGCGCGTCCGGCGCGGACATCGCGTTCGGTCACGAGGTGCGCAACCTGACCAAGCAGGCCGACGGCAGCTGGCTGGTGAAGGTCGAGAACCTGCGCACCGGCAGATCGCGCACCCTCAACGCCAAGTTCGTCTTCGTCGGCGCGGGCGGCGGCGCGCTGCCGCTGCTGCAGAAGTCGGGCATCAAGGAGATCAGCGGCTTCGCCGGTTTCCCGGTGTCCGGCCAGTTCCTGCGTTGCACCAACCCCGCGCTGATCGCCCAGCACGAGGCGAAGGTGTACGGCAAGGCCGCCGTCGGCGCGCCCCCGATGTCGGTGCCGCACTTGGACACTCGCGTCATCAACGGCGAGGCCGGGCTGCTGTTCGGCCCGTACGCCGGCTGGACCCCCAAGTTCCTCAAGGACGGTTCCAACGGCGACCTGTTCAAGTCGATCCGGCCCGGCAACCTCGCGCCGATGCTCGGTGTCGGCCTGACCGAGATGTCGCTGGTCAAGTACCTGGTCAGCGAGCTGCTGAAGTCGTACTCGGGCAAGGTCTACACCATGGAGGAGTTCATCCCGCGCGCCGACGGCCGCGACTGGGAGATCATCACCGCCGGTCAGCGCGTCCAGATCATCCGCCGCAAGGGCGCGGGCGGCGTGCTCGAGCTCGGCACCGCCGTGATCGCGGCCGAAGACGGGTCCATCGCCGGCCTGCTCGGTGCTTCGCCGGGCGCGTCCACCTGTGTCACCGCCATGCTCGACGTGCTGCAGCGTTGCTTCCCGCGCGAATACGCCGAGTGGACGCCGAAGCTGCAGAACATGGTGCCGTCGCTGGGCGTGAAGCTCTCCGACAACAAGTCGCTGTACGGCGAGGTGTGGGACTGGACCTCCAAGACGCTCAACCTCACCTCGGTGGAGCACACGGCGAACACCGTGAATTAGGCCCGGACGCTCGCGCCGACGGGCTCGGCATGGTAGCAAGATGCGATGATGTCAACGGTTGTTCTCAAGCGGTCATGGGCACAGGATCTCGACACCGCCACCCTCTACCAGCTGTTGAAACTTCGCGTCGAAGTCTTTGTCGTGGAGCAGAAGTGCGCGTACCCGGAGCTGGACGGTATCGACCTGCTCCCGGAGACCAGGCACTTCTGGCTCGACGATGAGGGCGAAGTCGTCGCCACCGCACGGCTCTCCGAGGAGCACGACGACGGGGTGAAGTCGTTCCGCATCGGCCGGGTCTGCACCGAGAAGTCGGCCCGCGGGCACGGCTACGCGAACCGTCTCGTCAAAGCCGCGATCGCCGAGGCCGGTTCGGACCCGATCCGTTTGAGCGCGCAGAGCTATTTAGTGGATATGTACACCAAGCTCGGTTTCCATGTGGACGGTGAGGAATTCATCGAGGACGGTATTCCACACGTCCCCATGCGCAAGGGCTGAATCGTGGTCGGCACCCCGGTCGGCCCCTGAACGCCCGTTGTACGGGCCGTCAGGACGCCGCGCGGGGTGCCCACCGGGGTGGTGCGGGCAGGATGGGCCGGCGCGCATAGAGTTGGGGCGTGTCCTTGTCCCATGCTGAAGTTGCACTGTCGTCCCAGACCGGGGAGGCCGGATTCCCGTTCTCCGCTGTGGTGGGGCAGGAGCGGTTACAGCTGGCGCTGATCCTGTGCGCGGTGCACCCCGGCATCGGCGGCGTGCTGGTGCGCGGCGAGAAGGGGACCGCGAAATCCACTGTGGTGCGCGCGCTTGCGCAGCTGCTGCCGCCGGTGGTGGACGAGACCGGCGCGCGGCCCGCCCGACTGGTGGAATTGCCGGTCGGCGCCACCGAAGACCGGGTGGTCGGGTCGCTGGACCTGGAGCGGGTGCTGCGCGACGGTGAGCAGGCGTTCCGGCCCGGACTGCTGGCGGCCGCCCATCACGGCGTGCTCTACGTCGACGAGGTCAACCTGCTGCACGACCATCTGGTGGACGTGCTGCTCGACGCGGCCGCCATGGGGCGCGTACACATCGAGCGAGACGGTGTCTCGCATTCCCACCCGGCCCGGTTCGTGCTCGTCGGCACGATGAATCCCGAAGAGGGCGAGCTGCGGCCGCAGCTGCTGGACCGCTTCGGGCTCACCGTCGATGTCACCGCGTCGCGCGACGTGGACGTGCGGATGGCCGTGGTGCGCCGCCGTCTCGATTACGAAGCCGACCCGAATGGATTCGCCGCCCGCTACGCCGCGGCCGATCGCGAGGTCGCCGACCAGATCCTGACCGCCCGCGACCTCGTCGCCCGGGTGCGTCTCGACAATGTGGAACTGCGCCGGATCGCCGCACTGTGCGCCTCTTTCGACGTCGACGGCATGCGCGCGGACCTGGTGGTGGCACGCGCCGCGACCGCGCATGCCGCGTGGCGGGGTGCGGATCGGGTCACCGAAGAGGACGTGCGTGTAGCCGCGGAACTCGCGTTGCCGCATCGCCGCCGCCGGGATCCGTTCGACGAACCGGGCATCAGCACGGAGCAGTTGGACGACGCGATGCGGCAGGCGGCGGAAGAGGCGGCCCGGGAGCAGAACGGTGCCGAATCCGAGTCGGGCCCAAGCGAACTCGATGACAGCGGTGCCGACGATTCGGATCGGACCGCCGACGATCTCGACCGGACCGCCGACGATTCGGACCAGGCCGACGACGCGGGCAACCTTGCCGACGCGGGCAACCCGGCCGACAACGCCGGTGCAGACACCGGTACCGACCCGGATGACGATCCGGACGGTGGACCTGAGAACCCCGACAGCCCGCCGGACGGCCCAGGAGACCACAAACCGCCACCGCGCGGCCCGCGGAGAAGCTCGGGCGACTCGGACAAACCCAACGGCCCCCTGCGCGAAAGCAGCTCCGGCGCACCGGCATCCGGCAAGATCGCCGCACCACGCTGGGAAGTACCCGGCATCGGTGAGGGCGCACCGGGCCGCCGCTCGCGCGCCCAGACCAGGCAGGGACGAGTAGTACGCCCAACCCCCGACACAACCACGGGCCTGCACCTCCTCGGCACGATTTTCGCCGCGGCTCCCCACCAGCACCGCCGCCGCGCAATCCTCGGGACGACTGCGGGAACCGACTATCAGGGGCGAGAGGCGAACGACAGCAACGGTTCCGAACGCGAGGTATTCGATGTCGTGAACTCCCGGCGCGGCCTGGGTGACTCGGGGACCGGCGAGGTCGGCCAGGGCGCGATCGATGGCGGTGCGAGGGGCAGGCGGCTGCTGTTGCAGGCGGAGGATTTGCGCGGCGCGTATCGCGAAGGGCGCGAAGGCAATCTGGTGGTGTTCGTGGTCGACGCGTCGGGTTCCATGGCGGCGCGGGACCGGCTTTCCGCTGTCACCGGGGCGGTAGTCGCGCTGCTGCGGGACGCTTATCAGCGCCGGGACAAGGTCGCCGTGATCACGGTGCGCGGCCAGGACGCCGAACTCGTGCTGCCGCCGACCTCGTCGGTCGATATCGCGGTGCGGCGGCTATCGGGTATGCGCACCGGCGGTAAAACACCGCTTGCCGCGGGCCTTTTGCAGGCGCGCGAGGTGATCGGACGGGAACGGGTGCGGGATCCGCGCCGCCGGCCGATGCTGGTGCTGCTCACCGACGGCCGCGCCACCGGTGGCACCGACCCGGTGATCCGGGCCCGCGCCGCGGCCGAGATGCTCGCCCGCGAGTCGGTCACCGCCATGGTGGTCGACTGTGAGCGCGGCATGGTCCGCCTCGGTCTCGCCGCGGATCTGGCCCGTGATCTGCGTGCCGGCTATCTGCGCCTGGCCGAACTCACCGGGGACGCGGTCGCCGATGTCGTCCGCGCCGGTTCCGGCCGACCGGCCGCCCGCGCCGCGTGAACGCGCGCGCGCCGATGCGACGTGGTGGCCAATTACCTGTGACAGCAAGGAGTTTCGATGCCTAAGGGTGTTCCGGAGACGGTTCCGGATGACGGGTTGACGACTCGGCAGCGGCGCAACCAGCCGGTGCTGGCGGTGCATACCGGGCCCGGCAAGGGAAAGTCGACGGCGGCGTTCGGAATGGCGTTGCGGGCCTGGAACCAGGGCTTCGACGTCGCGGTGTTCCAGTTCGTGAAGAGCGCGAAGTGGAAGGTCGGGGAGGAAGCGGCTTTCCGCACGCTCGGGACATTGCACGAGGAGACCGGCGCCGGGGGACCCGTGGAATGGCACAAGATGGGCGAAGGCTGGTCCTGGACCCGCAAACAGGGCTCCGAGGAAGACCATCAGGCCGCCGCGCTGGCAGGCTGGCAGGAGATCGCCCGCCGCCTGGCCGCCGAACAGCACCGCTTCTATGTTCTCGACGAATTCACCTACCCCTTGAAGTGGGGCTGGGTCGACGTCGACGAGGTCGTCGAAACCCTGGTGAACCGGCCCGGCAACCAGCATGTCGTCATCACCGGCCGCGACGCCCCGCGGGCGCTGCTGGACGCCGCCGATCTCGTCACCGAGATGACCAAGGTCAAGCACCCGATGGACGCGGGCCGCAAGGGCCAGCGCGGTATCGAATGGTGAGCCGGGGCGTCCGATGAGCGTGCCCGCGGTAGTTATCGCCGCGCCCGCCTCGGGAAGTGGGAAGACCACGCTCGCAACGGGTTTGATCGGAGCGCTGCGCCGGGCGGGGCACAGCGTCGCGCCGTTCAAGGTGGGCCCGGACTACATCGATCCCGGGTATCACGGTTTGGCTGCCGGTCGGCCGGGTCGCAACCTGGATCCGGTACTGGTCGGAGCCGAGCGGGTGGTGCCGCTGTACCAGCACGGGACGCAAGGCTGTGATGTCGCCGTGGTCGAAGGCGTGATGGGCCTGTTCGACGGCCGCATCGACGACAACCATGCCGGGCCGGTGGCGGAAGGATCGACCGCGCAGGTCGCGAGTCTGCTCGGCGCGCCGGTCATTCTGGTGGTGGACGCGCGCGGGCACAGCCAGAGCCTCGCCGCCCTGCTGCACGGCTTCGCGACCTTCGACAGCGGAATCCGGCTCGGCGGAGTGATTCTCAACCGCGTCGGCAGTGAACGCCACGACCAGGTGCTGCGTGCCGCATGCGCTCGTGTGGGCCTACCGGTGCTGGGTTCGTTGCCCCGCATGGCCGAGTTGGAAGTGCCTTCACGCCATTTGGGCCTTATTCCCGCCGTTGAACACGGCACCGCCGCCACCACCGCTGTTGCCGCGATGACGGATCTCGTTGCGGCGCACGTCGATCTGGCCGCGATCGCCAGGCTGGCGCGTTCGACGGTCGCGGGTCCGGCCTGGGACCCGCGGCAGGCTGTGCGCCCCGATACGTCCGACGTTGTCGCTCGGAATCCTGATGCGCCGCCGCGAATCCCGGCTCCGATCGTGGACGTGGGATCGGCCGACGAAGTCAGGTTCGCTCGATCGAGCCCGGGTTATCCCGGTGCGGTCGCCGATCGCGCGGATGCCGGGACGCCGAGCGGCGTCGTGATCGCGATGGCGGGCGGGCCCGCGTTCACCTTCGGGTACGCCGAGCATCGGGAGTTGCTGGTCGCGGCGGGCGCCGAGGTGGTGGTCTTCGACCCGTTGCACGACGAATTGCCCACGGGCACCGCGGCTCTCGTGTTGCCCGGTGGTTTTCCCGAGGAGCATGCCGCCGCACTCGCTGGGAATACCGTGCTGCTGCGAGCGGTGGGAGACCTGGCCCGCCGCGGGTTGCCCATCCACGCGGAATGCGCGGGGCTGCTGTATCTCACCCGCTCGCTGGACGGGCACCCGATGGCCGGTGTGGTGGATGCCGACGCCGAATTCGGCCCGCGCCTGACCCTCGGCTACCGCGACGCGGTGGCGCTGTCCGATTCCGTGCTGTGGCGGGCAGGTCAGCGGGTGCGCGGCCACGAGTTCCACCGGACCCGGCTGACGGCCGCCGGTACCGCCGCCCCGGCTTGGGCCTGGCACGGCAGCCAGGGTGAACGAGTCCGCGAGGGCGCGCTCGTCCAGCACGTCCACGCCTCCTACCTGCACACCCACCCGGCCGGAAACCCGGAAGCCAGTACCCGTTTCGTGACCGCCGCCGCCGACTACGCCCGGAATCATGTCGCCACGTGAACGAAGGCAGCACAGCCTGCGCAAGACAGTGCCGGTCGCCGATCTGGTGGTCGGCATCGGCCTACGTCCGGGCGCCTCGGCCGCGGGAATTCGCCGTGCGGTCCGGGAAGTGCTGGGCAACAACGTAATCCACTGTCTGGCCACGATCGACCGGCGCGCCGCCGAACCCGGTCTGCTGACGGTGGCAGCGGAACTGGGTGTGCCGGTGCGCGGCTACTCGGCGGCCGAGCTGGATTTGATCGCGGTGCCGAACCCGGCGGGGCGCACCCGGGACGCGGTCGGTACGGCCAGCGTCGCCGAGGCCGCCGCCTTGCTGGCGGGTGTAGGTCCGCTGCTGATCGACAAACAGAACGTCGGCGGCATCGTCATCGCCGCCGCTCGCTTCCAGCCCGGCTCGGTCTGAGCCGGGCCGGCAGGCGCCCGATCGACCGCGGGCACCTGCCGATCGGCGGCCTTACGGCGCGACCGAGGTCCAGTCGGCGAAGCCGGTGGGGTCGTGCCGGCCGAGACTGGCGTGTTCGAACAGGCCCCAGCCTTCGGCGTCGCCGCAGCGGGCGCGGGCGACGTGATCGATGACGCCGTAGGGGATGCGGCCCGCGATGGCGGGGTCGGTGAGGTCGTAGCTGCGGGAATCGACCCAGTCGCGGCCCTTCCATTGCCCGTGCAGCCAGTCGGGGTCGCCGCCGTAGCCGCAGCCGACGTGCAGCGGTACGCAGGTGCCGGGCGTGACCTCGATGTCGAGCGGTTTGCCGTCGGGGGTGGTGCATTCCAGCCGCGCGGCGATGGGAAACCGTGTGCCGGAACGGTATTGGATGGATATCCGCGGCCAGCCGAGCTGTTCGACGCGGCCGTCCGGCCAGATCCGGGTGGCGTCGTTCAGGGTGCGTCTGCCGTCGGGTTCTTCCTGCACGATGACGATGATGGAGAAGTCGTCGAAGCGCAGCGGCACGTAGAGCCACCAGAAGCCGCCGGAGGGTTCGGCGGCGGCGCGGCCGGCGGGTTCGGTCTCGCCGATCGGCCGGATGCCCCAGGAGCGGTCGCGGGTGCCGGTCCACACCGCCGGGTCGACGGCGATGTCCGTGCCGTCGACGGTCAGGGTGCCTGCCCAGGAGCCCACCTGGGCGAAACGGCTGGCGTCGATGATGGGCCGGTTGCCGTTAAGGATGAGATGCGGTTGCTCCTGGACGACCGGGAAGGCGCCCTCCCAGGTCAGATCCATGCTGAGGTCGTCGTGCTCGCAGATCACGCGAAGCTTCTGGAGCGCTTCGAGGACCTCGATACGGTAGCCGCCGACCGCCATGTCCAGGCTGCGGTCGCCGAGGGCATCGGAGAACCGCACCGAACGCTGTGAATCACCGCGCCGCACACAGACATACGCGTCGGTGACGCCGAGGTTCGGGTAGACGCCGAACCCCGTGATCAGCATGGTGCCGCCGGCACGGTCGTGGCCGTTGAAGTAGCTGCGGTCGTAGAAGTTGCGGTCGCTGGAGGCCACCCGTGCCATGGTGAGCGGTGTCTGGTGGATCGGGTATTCGTCCAACGGTGCGGGCGCGGAGCCCGGATTGCGTTCTGCCATGGTCGTTCTCAATCCCACTGGTAGGTTCCGTCGAGCAGGGCCTCGAGGCCGGCCCGGTGCATCACGTAGTCGTCGCGATCCGGTGTGTCGGTGTCCTCGCCGAAGTGGATCATCCGGCGCTTGACCCGGGCCATCACGATCGCGTGCTTGAGCGCGGAGAAGACGAGGTAGAAGTCGAGATCGCGCAGCGTATACCCGGTCAGCTCCGCGTATTTAGCGACGACGTCCGCGCGGCGGCAGAAGTCCGGCAGGCCGGGCTGCCCGAACTTGACCGCCAGATCCTGGAAGAAGCGGTGCAGGAAGATGAGCCAGGCCACGTCGAGTTCGCGGGGGCCGATGGTGGCCATCTCCCAGTCCAGGACGGCGGCCGGTTCGAAACCGCGGTAGAGGATGTTGCCGGGACGGGAATCGCCCCAGGACAGCACATCCGGGCCTGGATCGGCCGACCAGTGCTCGTCGAGCCAGTCGAAGCCCCGCTCGATGATCGGGATGACGTAGCCGTCATCGGCCAGCCCCCACCGATACCACGCCCGGTACCAGTCGACATTGCGGCGCAGTGCCTGTCCGGGTCCGGCCAGCATCGGGAATTTCGTTGTGGGGTCCGGTATCTCGTGGATCTTGGCGATCACGTCCACCGTCCCGGCGACCAGCTGCGCGCGTTCTTCGGGGGTGGCGTCGAACAGCCAGCCGAGGAAGACGTACGGGGGATTGTCCGACACCACCCGGCCTTCGGACTTCTCCATCACGAAAAACGCCGCGCCGAGCACGCTTTCATCGGTCTCCAGCCAGCGCAGCACCGGCACCGGTACCGCGGAGGCCGCCGCGACTCCGGCTATCACCTGGTATTGCATGGTCAGGTCGTAGGTCTCGAAGACCGGAAAGTCGCTGTCCTGCGGCGCCAGGCGGGCTACGAACGACCCGCCCTCCGGCGTGCCGCCGACCGTCCATTCGGCGTCGAAGAACACCGAGGTGCTCGACATGCCCGCACCCTCCGGACGCGACAGCCCCGAGATCTTCGGCGGCTCGTCGGCCGAGACCCGGCCGCGCAGCCAGCGCGACAGATCCTCGGCGAGACTGTCCAGATCACGTCCACTGACGGTGAGTCGCACCCGCGCGGTGGGGTCGGGCTCGTCGGCCATACTTCGTCCTCCTGCAACCTGTTTCACTCGAGCGCGAATGTAACCCGCGTAGTGCAGCGCCGCAGCGAAATCCGGGTCCGCCGCGGAACAAGCCCACTGCGCGGGCGAGCCGGTCCACTGGACGGAATCGGTGGTTGACATATCCGGCCACGGCGCGTTCCCTTGCGTCCCGGTCGGTGCGGAGCGAGGCCGGTGGTAGCGCTGGCACCCCGGCGGCGGGTACGGCTGTCACCCCGGGGAGCTAGGGGTAGCACGTAGGCCGGAAGAAGTAGGGGAAGACCAGGGATTTCCTGGAGGCGGGCACCCGGCCGGGGCCGATAACTTCGCCTCACCAGATGTTGCCGGTGAGAGGGAGGTGGCCGCGTGGGCGCGGTGCTGATGGAACGGGACGACAGTGCGGAGGTCGGGGCGCCCGCACGCGCTCCGGGGGCGCCGTGGCATCCGCTGGCCCGCTTGGGGTTCCGGTTCTGTGTCGCCTATTTCGGCCTGTTCTGCGCGATCTTCGCGCAGATCCTGTTCGTCTTCGCCGGTATCGCGGTCTCCGTGCTGCCCGACGACGCGGTGCAGTGGCAGATGAAAAAGGTTGCCCCGCTGGCGGACTGGGTCGGCGAGCACGTCTTCGGGGTCGAGGCGCTGCTGTACGAGAGCGGCAGCGGCGACCAGACGGTGATCTGGGTGATGGTCTTCTGCATGCTGGTGCTCGCCGCGGTGATCACCGCGGTCTGGACGCTGCTGGACCGGCGGCGCACGGAATACCGCACGCTGGGCACCTGGTTCGTGACTTTCATCCGGCTGTGCGTGGCGGGACAGCTGCTGTGGTACGGCTGGGCGAAACTCGTGCCCAATCAGATGTCGTATCCCACGCTGACCACGCTGTTGCAGCCGTACGGCAACCTGACCAAGATCGATGTGCTGTGGAACCAGGTCGGCGTTTCGCCGGTCTACCAAATGCTGCTGGGTGCCGCCGAGGTGCTGGCGGGATTGCTGCTGTTCCTGCCGCGCACCGCGACGCTGGGCGGGATGATCGGCCTGGTCAGCATGCTGCAGGTCTTCCTGCTGAACATGACCTACGACGTGCCCGTGAAGATCCTGTCGTTCCACCTGGTGCTGATGTCGTTGATCGTGCTCGCGCCGCAAACCCGGCGGATCCTGAACTTCCTTGTGCTGCAGCGTGTTACCGAGCCCGCGACGCAACGCCCGTTGTTCGGCAGCCGCCGGGCGAACCGGATCGCCGCCGCCTTCCAGGTGGTCCTCGGGCTGTGGGTGACGACGGCCTGCCTGTACGACGCGCACCGGGCTTGGTACGAATGGGGCTACGGCGCACCGAAACCCGAGCTGTACGGAATCTGGAACGTCACCGAGTTCACCCGCGACGGCCAGCCACTGCCGCCGCTGACCACCGACGAGAACCGCTGGCAGCGACTGGTCGTCGATCGGGGCTTCATCACCCGTCAGGAAATGGACGGCACCCTGGTCAAGTCCATGGGTGAGGTGGATGGGGCGGCCCGCACCATCACCCTGGCCGCACCGGCCCAGTCGCCCGACGCCGCGCCCGCTCCGTTCGCCGAACTCACCTTCGACCGGACCGCGCCCGATCGGCTGACCTTGCAGGGCACCGTCGACGGCCACCCGGTCACCATCACCCTCCAGCAGCAGGATATCGACGGCTTCCGCCTGCGCGGTCCCGGTTTCCACTGGGTCCAGAACACGCCGTCGTTCAGCTGATCGATCCGAGCCCGTCGCCTGGACGCTGTCTGTCCGGTGCGGCGGGCCGCTCCGCATGGCTCCAGCGCCTGAGCGCGGCTAGTTTTGCTGCGCGGCAGGTGTTCGGAGAAGTGAGGTGGTCGTGTGGGTCCGGTCGGCGTTGCGGCGCGCGAGGGGGAGACCGTTCCCATCGACTCCGGCGGACCCGCACCGTGGCATCCACTGGTGCGGCTCGGGTTCCGGTTCTGTTTTGTCTATTTCCTGCTCTTCGGCCTGGTCTTCACGCAGATCCTGTTCCTGTTCGCGGGGTCTGTCACCGACTTCCTGTCCGAGGAATCGGTGCTGTGGCAGCTCCCTTGGCTGACGGCGGGCCCGAAGTGGGTGGGCCGGAACGTCTTCGGCGTGGATGTGTCGCTGCGGATGAGTCAGAGCGGTGATCAGGCCTATATCTGGGTGCTGGTCTGCTGTCTGCTGGTGCTCGCCGCGGCTTTCGCCCTCGCCTGGACCCTGTTCGCTCGCCGCACCGAATACGCCGGGCTCGGCGCGTGGTTCGTGTTCGGGGCCCGAATCTGCCTGGGCACGCAGCTGCTCTGGTACGGGATCGCGAAACTCGTCCCGAACCAGATGCCGTACCCGCCGCTGACCACGCTGCTGGAGCCGTTCGGCGACTTCACCAGGATGGAGGTGCTGTGGAATCAGATCGGGATCGCACCGGCCTATCAGATGCTGCTCGGCGCGGCCGAAGTGCTCGCCGCCGTGCTGCTTCTGGTGTCCCGCACCGCGACGCTGGGCGGTGTGCTGGCGCTGATGTCACTGGCTCAGGTGTTCGTGCTGAACCTGACCTACGACGTGCCGGTGAAGCTGTTCTCGTTGCATCTGCTGCTGCTGGCCGTGGTGGTGCTGACGCCGCAGGCTCGCACACTGGCGAATATCTTTGTGCTGCAACGTCCTTCCGGTCCCGCCGGGCAGCCGCCACTGTCCGGCCGCGTTGTCAAGGCGCTGCCGCTGGTTCTCGGTCTGCTGGCGAGCACCACCTGTGTCCGCGACGCGTGGCAGTGCTGGCACGAATGGGGTTACGGCGCAACGAAGCCGGAGCTGTACGGGATCTGGGATGTCACGGAATTCAGCGTGCACGGACGCGCCTTGCCGCCGTTGACCACGGACGAAATCCGTTGGCAGCGGCTGATAGTCGATATCTCCGGCTTGGCATATCAACGCATGAACGACACGCTGGTGCCTGTGCGGGGTGCGGTGGACGCCGGTCAGGGTGTCATCGAAGTGACCGGGGTCGCCGCCTTCGCCTATCACCGACCGGCTCCCGAGCAACTGGTTCTGCGGGGAGACCTGGACGGCCAACCAGTCACTGTGTCACTGATCCGGCACGACCTGGCGGATTTCCGCGTCCGCGGCCCCGGGTTCCATTGGATACAGGAATCCCTGCCGCGCGATTGATCCCGGCTCGCGGGTGTGTTCAGGCACACGTCGGGGCTGCCGCGCAAGAGCGGGTGGCTGGGTCCCGTAGGCTCGAACCTTGTGTCGAACACGTCAGCCAACACCGATGAGCATGCGGAAACCACCCTGGACGGGGATCCGAACTACCTGGTCGGCCTCGATCTGAACGGTCGGCGCGTGGTGGTCGTCGGCGGTGGCTCGGTGGCGCAGCGCCGTCTCGGCCTGCTGATCGCCTCCGGCGCCGACGTGCACGTCATCAGCCGCACCGTCACCCCCGCCGTCGAGGGCATGGTTACCTCCGGGCAGATCACCGTCACCCTGCGCGCCTACGAAGACGGCGATCTCGACGGGGCCTGGTACGCCATCGCCTGCACCGACGAACCGGACACCAACGCCGCCATCGTCGCCGAAGCCACCAGCCGCCGCGTCTTCTGCGTGCGCGCCGACACCGCCCGCCTCGGCACCGCCGTCACCCCCGCCACCGCCCGCTACGACGGCCTCAGCCTCGGCGTGCTGGCCGGCGGTCAGCACCGCCGCTCCGCCGCGATCCGGAACGCGCTGCTGGAGGCGCTGCAATCCGGTGTGGTGACCGATGATTCGGCTCCCGTCGCCGCGGGCGTCGCCCTCGTCGGCGGCGGCCCCGGCGACCCCGACCTGATCACCGTCCGCGGCCGCCGCCTGCTGGCCCGCGCCGACCTCGTCGTCGCCGACCGCCTGGCCCCGCCGGAACTGCTCGCCGAACTCGGACCCGACGTCGAAGTCGTCGACGCCGCGAAGATTCCGTACGGCCGCGCCATGGCGCAGGAAGCCATCAATGCCGCCCTGATCGAGGGCGCGAAGGCCGGCAAGTTCGTCGTCCGCTTGAAGGGCGGCGACCCCTATGTCTTCGGCCGCGGCTTCGAAGAACTCGAGGCCTGCGTCGAAGCGGGCATCCCGGTCACGGTCGTGCCGGGCATCACCAGCCCCATCTCGGTCCCCGCGGCCGCCGGTATCCCGGTCACCCATCGCGGCGTCACCCACGAATTCGTCGTAGTCAGCGGCCACGTCGCCCCGGACCACCCGGATTCCCTGGTGGACTGGCCCGCCCTGGCCCGCCTGCGCGGCACCCTCGTCCTGATGATGGCCGTCGAGCGGATCGACAAATTCGCCACCGTGCTCCTGGCAGGCGGCCGCCCCGCCGACACCCCGGCCACGGTCATCCAGGAGGGCACCCTCCGCACCCAGCGCGTCCTGCGCGCCGACCTCTCCACCGTCGCCGCCCGAGTCCGCGACGAGGGCATCCGCCCCCCAGCCATCGTCGTCATCGGCCCCACCGCGGGCTTCTCCGCCGACCAGAACTGACATCCGCCGCGTTGAGCGCTGTTGTCGTCTCCCTGCCGTGGTCACCCACAGCAAACGGAAGTGCGCGCTCGCCGGTTGACCTCGTGACCGTTCTCGGCCTGCCCCTAGAGTCCCTGCGGCGGCGTTGATCCCCCGGTCGGCAGGCGCTGCCGCGCCGCTCGTTCGCCCTCTGGGGGCTGGCGATCGGGGGCAGGTCCACTACAGTGGCTTCCTGTGCTTCAGAATCCCGCTGCGCCTATGCAGTATCCAGTGAAGGAGCGGGCTTTCGGGCTCGCCATTCTCGTACTCAGTGGGATGCAGTTGATGACCGTGCTCGACGGCACGGTGACGATCTTGGTGGTGCCGCGGCTGCAGGCCGATTTCGGGATGTCCGCGTCCAGTGCGAACTGGGTGATCACCGCGTACGCGCTCACCTATGCCGGGCTGATGCTGCTGGGCGGGCGGGTCGGTGACGCGTTCGGGCGCAAGCGGATGTTCCTGGTGGGTGTGGGATTGTTCGCGTTCGCGTCGCTGCTGTGCGGTCTCGCGATCAACGGCGGGATGCTGATCGGCGCGCGGGCGTTGCAGGGTGTGGGCGCGGCCTTCGCCTCGCCGACCGCGATGGCCTTGGTGGTCACGACGTTCGCGCCGGGCAAGGCCCGTAATCAGGCGATCGCGATCTTCGGTTCGATGGTCGGCGTCGGTTCCGTCGCCGGGCTGGTGGTCGGCGGTGCGCTGGCCGACGTGTGGTGGCGGGGCATCTTCCTGATCAATGTGCCGATCGGCCTGCTGGTCATGGTCGGTGCGATGAGATGCCTGAAGGACACCGAGCACCATCGGCTCACCCTCGACGTGCGCGGCGCGGTCCTGGCCACCATCGGTGTGTCGGCTCTGGTGTTCGGCGGTATGGAGGGCCCCGTGCTCGGCTGGACGCATCCGGCCATCCTCGGTTCGCTGCTGGGCGGTGCGGTCCTGCTGGTCGCGTTCGTCGTCGCCGAGGGCACCGTGGACAACCCGCTGCTGCCGTGGTCGCTGTTCGGCAGCCGGGATCGGGTGGCGACGTTCGTGGCGGTGCTGCTGGCCGCCGGCGTGATGGGCGGCATCTCCATCTACGGCGCGCAATACGTGCAGAATGTGCTGGGCTACACCGCTTTACAGTCCGGTCTGATCTTCATCCCGTTCACCATCGGCATGGGCATCGGTGGTGGGCTGTCCTCGAAGCTGGCCGTCCGGGTCGCACCGCGGTGGGTGATCGCGCTCGGCGCGGGTCTCGCGGCCGCGGCCCTGCTGTTCGGCTCGACGCTGGACCGGTCCGCCCACCTGCCGACGCTGCTGGTGCTGTTCCTGGTGATCGGCACCGGTGTGGGCGTGGTGCTGGTGATCGTCCCGCTGTGCCTGATCGTCGGCGTCGAGGTGACCGAGGTCGGTCCGCTCAGCGCGGTGGGTCAGATGCTGATGGCTTTCGGTCCGGCGTTGGCTCTGGGTTTCCTCGGTCCGGTCGTGGTGTCGCGCAGCCTGGCGATGGGCGGCAGCGACACCGTCAAACCCAGCGACATGAACACCACCCAGCTGGACGCGCTGAGCAGCGGTTACACCCTCGCGCTGTTCCTCTGCGGCGTGGGTGTGCTGCTGACTCTGCTGATCGCGCTCACCATCCGCTATTCCGCGGCTCAGGTCGCCCAGGCGCAGCACGCCCAGGAAGAAGCTCAGCAGTCCTGACAAAACCCGCTCCGACATGGGAAGATCGCGTAGGTGACGAGCAAGCCGACCCCGGCGGAACGCCTCAGCGACCTCACGCGCCTGCGCCGGGTCCGCGACCGCATCGACCGGGAGTATGCCCAGCCGCTCGATGTGGAGGCGCTCGCCCGCGACGCGCATATGTCGGCGGGGCATCTCAGCCGCCAGTTCAAGCTCGCCTACGGCGAATCGCCCTACTCCTATCTGATGACCCGCCGGATCGAGCGCGCCATGACGCTGCTGCGCCGCGGTGACCTGAGCGTCACCGAGGTGTGTTTCGAGGTCGGCTGTTCGTCGCTGGGCACCTTCAGCACGCGGTTCGCCGAGCTCGTCGGCATGCCGCCCAGTGCGTACCGGGAGCAGGAGGCGATGGCCACCGAGGGCATGCCCTCGTGCGTGGCGAAACAGGTGACCCGACCGATCAGGAATAAAGAAGCGCGGGCTACCTAGCCGCAATTAGCCTGATCAGCATGGAAATCGCCATTTATCAGAGCTATCTCCCGCAGACCGATCCGGATGCCGCGCTGGCCTTCTACCGTGACACCCTCGGTTTCGAACTGCGCAACGACGTCGGCTACAACGGCATGCGCTGGCTGACCGTGGGCCCGCCGGGACAACCCGAGATCGGCATCGTCCTCTACCCGCCGGGGGCCGACCCGGGCATCACCGACGAGGAGCGCCGCGTCATCACCGAGATGATGGCCAAGGGCACCTACGCCAGCATCAACCTGGGCGCCAAGGATCTCGACGGTGTCTTCGAGAAGCTGCGGGCCGGTGGCGCCGAGGTGGTGCAGGAGCCGACCGATCAGCCCTACGGGGTGCGCGACTGCGCCTTCCGCGACCCCTCGGGCAATATGATCCGCATCAAACAGGCGAGTTAGCTCACGGACCGGAGCCGCTGCAGGGTGGGTTGATCGAGATCCAGCTCGAGTTCGATCGGCCCGAGTTCACCCGCGATCCGCTCGAACTCCTCGGCCCAGCGGCTGACCTGACCGGCGCGATGTACGAGACCCCAACTCAGCGTGGGCTTTTCGTCGATCGGCAGGTATACGGCCTCGCCCCGGTCGTAGTACTTGATGCCCTGCCCGCAGGCGAAGGCCACCGCGTCACCGGTACTGACGGCGAACAGGATTTCCTCACGGGTGGGCGGTGGTGCCTCGGATTCGCGTGGCGGCAGCGGGGAGAAGGACTTCTCCCAGTAGTCCGGCAACGGCAACCCGGAAGGCAAGATCTCGTACTCGGCGATCTCGGCCAGCGACACCGAGGTGCGCCCGGCCAGCTCGTG
This sequence comes from Nocardia goodfellowii, assembly GCF_017875645.1. Classification (NCBI taxonomy): domain Bacteria; kingdom Bacillati; phylum Actinomycetota; class Actinomycetes; order Mycobacteriales; family Nocardiaceae; genus Nocardia; species Nocardia goodfellowii. Next base: position 3,445,191 of record NZ_JAGGMR010000001.1, read on the forward strand.
CCCGTGCCGGACCACCAGCACGATGGGCTCGGTGAAGGCCGGCGGTCCGACCCGCAGATCGGGTTCGAGCACGGGCAGGGCCACCAGGGCGAGGTCGACGTCGCCGCCGCGGATCAGGGCGAACGGGTCGTCGATGCGCACCTCGCGCATACGCAATCGCACCTGGGGACAACGGGTTCGGAACAGTGCGGTGATCGGCGCGAGGTCTTGCCACATCGGACCGAGCACACCCAGCGTCAGCGTTTCGGGGCCGCCGCGAGCAGCGCTCGCCGCCGATTCGACACCGTCGAGAATGCGGCGATAACCGGCCTGCAAGTCGTCGCGTAACTGCTCGCCGAGCGGGGTCAAGGTGACTTTGCGGCTGGTTCGCTCGAACAGCGGCGCGCCGATGCGGCGTTCCTGTTTGGCGATGGTCTGACTGACCCGCGGCGTCGAGATGTGCAACCTCTCCGCGGTCCGGCCGAAATGCAATTCCTCGGCCAGGGTCAGAAAGATCTCGATGTCACGCAACTCCATCCCGCAATGGTCCGCGATCGTTAACCCCCGGCGCAACTGTCGTTTCGTGATTGCTCATTGTTCGCCCCCTTGCCGAACGGAAAACTGAGAGTCGTAAGGGAAACGACGGGAGCATGACGATGAGAGGTCAGGACCATGGCAGTCGTTCGGACTCACCGATACACCGTGGTGACCGGGAAGCTGGCGCAGTTGCTCGAACAGCGCACGCGATTGATCCGCGGCCTGCGGTCGGCGAATCCCGCGTTCACCGCTGCCACCCTGATTCGCCAGGAGGACGGGTCCTATCTCGACATCTGGCGTTGGGAATCGGCCGAGGCGCGACGCGGCGCCAGGGCTGAAGCCCTCGGATTTCCTTTGACCGCGGCGACCGCGGCCCTCACCACCGACCACAGCGTCGTGGACGGCGAGGTGCTCGTCGAACGATGAGGTTTGGCGCGCACCACTCGAACAATTCGCCCCACTCAGCACATCGGAGCAGACAATGACCACGCAGCCGGCTCACCGCGCGCTGAGCGAAAAGGAGAACATCATGTCCTACAGCAAGAACAACCGGAAACTGCACCGCGCGATGTCGGTCACCTTCACCGCGACCGTGCTGCTCTGCTTCATCGCCGTCCCCTTCGGCGCGCTGGAAGCCGCGCCGTGGATCTTCTACCTGCCGCTGCCGCCGCTGTTCGTGCTGATGGGCACCGGCCTCTACATGTACGTCCAGCCCTACCGGGCCAAGCGCCGCGTCCCCGCCGGCCAACCCTGATCAGGCAAGATCGAACAACCACCCCGCAGCAGATGGAGACCCCGATGACCACCGCCGCCGACAGCCACGATCTGATCCGCGTACACGGTGCGCGCGTCAACAACCTCAAAGACGTCAGTATCGAGCTGCCCAAGCGCCGGTTGACCGTATTCACCGGTGTCTCCGGCTCGGGCAAGAGTTCGCTGGTGTTCGACACCATCGCCGCGGAGTCGCAGCGGCTGATCAACGAGACCTACAGCACCTTCGTGCAGGGTTTCATGCCGACGCTGGCCCGCCCGGACGTCGACGTGCTCGACGGTCTCACCACCGCGATCAGCGTCGACCAGCAGCGGATCGGCTCGGATCCGCGCTCGACGGTCGGCACCGCCACCGACGCCAACGCCATGCTGCGCATTCTGTTCAGCCGGCTCGGCAAGCCGCATATCGGTTCGCCGCAGGCGTTTTCGTTCAATGTCGCCTCGATCAGCGGCGCGGGCGCGGTCACCGTGGAGAAGGGTGGCCAGCAGGTCAAGGAGCGCCGCAGCTTCAGCATCACCGGCGGCATGTGCCTGCGCTGCGAGGGGCGCGGCGTGATCAACGACATCGATCTGACCCAGATCTACGACGAGAACAAGTCGCTGAACGAGGGCGCGCTCACTGTTCCGGGTTACAGCATGGACGGCTGGTTCGGCCGGATCTTCAGCGGCTCCGGCTTCTTCGACATGGACAAGCCGATCAAGAAGTTCACCAAGAAGCAGCTCAACGATCTGCTGCACAAGGAGCCGACCAAGATCAAGGTCGACGGCATCAACCTGACCTACGAGGGCGTCATCCCGAAGATGCGCAAGTCGATGCTGTCCAAGGACGTGGACTCGTTGCAACCGCATATCCGCGCTTTCGTCGAGCGTGCGGTCACCTTCGGCACCTGTCCCGACTGCGGCGGCACCCGGCTCACCGAGGCGGCGCGCTCGTCGAAGATCAAGAAGCTCAGCATCGCCGACGCCTGCGCCATGCAGATCAGCGACCTGGCCGAGTGGGTTCGCGGCTTGAACGAACCGTCGGTGGCGCCGCTGCTGGACAAGCTCGCGCACACCCTGGACTCGTTCGTCGAGATCGGTCTCGGCTATCTGTCGCTGGATCGCCCGGCGGGCACGCTGTCCGGCGGAGAAGCGCAGCGCGTCAAGATGATTCGCCATCTCGGGTCCGCGCTCACCGATGTCACCTACGTCTTCGACGAGCCGACGGTCGGTCTGCATCCGCATGACATCCAGCGCATGAACAACCTGCTGCTGCAATTGCGGGACAAGGGCAACACGGTGCTGGTGGTGGAGCACAAGCCGGAGGCGATCGCGATCGCCGATCACGTGGTGGACATCGGTCCGGGTGCCGGCACGGCCGGTGGTTCGGTCTGCTACGAGGGCACCGTCGAGGGGCTGCGCGCCAGCGGCACCGTCACCGGCAAGCACCTGGATGACCGTGCCACGCTGAAAGATTCGGTGCGTGAGCCCACCGGTAAGTTGCCCATCCGCGGCGCGAACAGCCATAACCTGCAGGACGTCGATGTCGACATTCCGCTGGGCGTGCTGTGTGTCGTCACCGGCGTGGCGGGGTCGGGCAAGAGTTCGCTGATCCACGGTTCGATCCCGGCGGCGGAAGGCGTGGTGGCCGTCGACCAGACGCCCATCCGCGGTTCCCGTCGCAGCAACCCGGCGACCTACACCGGTCTGCTGGAACCGATTCGCAAGGCCTTCGCCAAGGCCAACGGCGTGAAACCCGCACTGTTCAGCGCCAATTCGGCGGGCGCCTGCCCGAACTGCAACGGCGCCGGTGTCATCTACACCGATCTCGGGATCATGGCGGGCATGGAAACGGTCTGCGAGGTGTGCGACGGTAAGCGGTTCCTGGCGGAAGTGCTGGACTACAAGCTCGGCGGCCGGGACATCAGCGAGGTGCTGGCCATGCCGGTCTCCGAGGCGGAGCGGTTCTTCCGCGCGGGCGAGGCGAAACTGCCTGCGGCACATGTGATCCTGGAACGCCTGGTCGATGTCGGACTCGGTTACCTGACCATCGGCCAGCCGCTCACCACGCTGTCCGGGGGCGAGCGGCAACGGCTGAAGCTGGCCACCCACATGGGCGACAAAGGCGGGGTCTACGTCCTCGACGAGCCGACCACCGGCCTGCACCTCGCCGACGTCGAGAACCTGCTCGCGCTGCTGGACCGGCTGGTCGAATCCGGTAAGTCGGTCATCGTGATCGAACATCATCAGGCGGTCATGGCGCACGCGGACTGGATCATCGACCTCGGTCCCGGTGCGGGTCACGACGGCGGCAAGATCGTCTTCGAGGGCACGCCCGCGGAATTGATCGCCGACCGGTCCACCCTCACCGGTCAGCACCTCGCGGAATACGTCGGAGCGCCCGCCAAGAGCACGCGGAAGAAGGCCGCCGCGAAGCGGTAGGCGCAGCGTCACCAGGGGTCGCTCGCCACGGAGCGACCCCTTCGGCGATGTACGCGAGCGGGCCGTGGTTCTCGGCCCGCATAACTGGTTACAGGCGGCCGACGACCTTTGTCGGCGTGACCCGCACGACGATGCGCGCGCCGTCGTGCACCGAGGCCGGGTTGAATTCGGCGTAGGGGAGTCCGGTGTACTTGCGCGACAGCTTGTCCGGCAGCGACCGGTCCGGGTCGTCGGTGACGGTGACCGAGCCCCGCACCTCCGCGTAGACGTACGGATTCTCCGGCGGGTTGATCATCAGGGTGACGCGCGGATCCCGGGCGATGTTCTTGGCGTGCCTTCGCTCCACGGTGGTGGAGAACAGGATGTCGTCGCCGTCGCGGTCGACCCAGATCACGCTCAGATGCGGTTGCCCATCCGGGTTGATGGTCGCCGCGGTGGCGAACACCTTCGACTCATCGAGGTACTTCTTCAGTTCGGGTGAGAGCTCAGCCGTCATGACCTGGTGGAACACCGGGTCGGCCGGCGGATATTCCCGCTCAGAGCCGGGCGACCACGAACCGCGCGGCTTCGGGCATGAAGTGCTGGTAGTTGGTGTGCGCTTCGAAATCCGTCCCCGGGGCGGTCATTCCATTGCAGACGGGGTCGCCGGGCGCGCAGTAGTCGTGGAAGCGAGCGGTATACGGCTCGGGCACAGCCTGGTCCCGGGTGCGCAGCGGGCTGCCGAAGAACAGCACGGCGCTGATTCGTGCGCTGAGTTCGGCGGGAATGGTGACGGCGACGGGTCCGCCGACCGTGGCCGAGCTGCTGTCCATGCCGATGGAATTGCCGACCACGTTGGCGCCCTGGGAGTAGCCCGCCAGCACGAATACCTGATCCGGACAGGCCGCGGCCTGGGTCCGAAGGTGGGCGACCAGGTCCTGATTGCCGATCGGCACGCCGCGGGCACCGATCAGGTCGGCCGGGTAGGCCACGTTGTACTGGCTCCAGCTGCGCTCGGGGGCCGCCTCGCGCAGGGCCGCGTAGAGCGGTTCGCCGACGTTGTAGTCGGGAATCGCATCCGGAGCGGCGAAGAACAGTCCGTCGTCGAAGTCGGTGCCACGGGCCATGATCAGCTGCGCGTCGGTGCAGCCCGGATCCGCCGACGCGGTCGCCGCGAGCGATACCGGGCTGAGGAGGGCGGCTGCGAGCACTCCCGCGGACAACAACTGACGTCGCGACATGGCGTTCCTTCGTGCGGTTCGATATGAAAACCGAACGTTACGCTGTATTCGCCCCTGGCGGAACAGCGCCTCCCACCAGGCGGGTGCCGCTCACTTGTTCTGCGGAAAGCCGAGTTCCAGGCCGCCGTGGCTGGGGTCGAGCCAGCGCGTGGTGACCGCCTTACCGCGGGTGAAGAAGTGGACCGCGTCGGTGCCGTGCGCGTGCGAGTCTCCGAAGAGCGAGTTCTTCCAGCCACCGAAACTGTAGTAGGCCATGGGAACCGGGATCGGCACGTTGATGCCGACCATGCCGACCTCGACCTCGTAGTGGAAGCGGCGGGCGGCGCCGCCGTCGTTGGTGAAGATGGCGGTGCCGTTGCCATAGGGGTTGGCGTTGATGAGGGCGAGCGCGTCGTCGTAGGTGCCGACCCGCACGACCGACAGCACCGGGCCGAAGATCTCATCGGTGTAGACGCTCATCTCCGGCTCGACGTGATCGAGAATCGTTGGGCCCAGCCAGAATCCGGCCGCGGCACCGTCGGCCTCGATACTCCGGCCGTCGAGCGCGACGGTGGCTCCCGCGGTCTCGCCGGCCTCGATGTACCGCGCCACGCGGTCACGATGCTCGCGGGTGACCAGCGGCCCCATGTCGACGCTGCGGGTGCCGTCACCGGTCTTGATGGTCGCGGCCCGCTGGGTGATCTTCCCGACCAGCTCGTCGCCGACCGGATCGACCGCCAGCACCACGCTGATCGCCATGCAGCGCTCACCCGCGGACCCGAACCCGGCGTTCACCGCGGCGTCGGCGGCCAGATCCAGATCGGCGTCCGGCAGCACCACCATATGGTTCTTCGCGCCGCCGAGCGCCTGCACCCGCTTGCCGTTCGAGGTGCCGCGCTGGTACACATACCGCGCGATCGGCGTGGACCCGACGAACGACACCGCCTTGATCGCCGGATTGTCGAGCAGCTCGTCCACGGCGTCCTTGTCGCCCTGCAATACGTTGAAAACCCCGGCGGGCAAACCCGCTTCGGCCCACAGCTCGGCCAGCCACAGCGACGACGACGGGTCTTTCTCGCTCGGCTTCAACACCACGGTGTTGCCCGCGGCGATCGCCACCGGGAAGAACCACATCGGCACCATCGCCGGGAAATTGAACGGCGAGATCACCGCCACCGGGCCCAGCGGCTGCCGGACGGAGAAGATGTCGACCTTCGTCGACGCGTTCTCCGTGTACCCGCCCTTGAGCAAATGCGGTACCCCGCAAGCGAATTCGACGACCTCCAGGCCCCGGCTGACCTCGCCCATCGCATCGGCGTGCACCTTGCCGTGCTCGGCGGTGATCAGCGCCGCCAACTCTTCCTTGCGGTCGTTCAGCAGTTCCCGGAACCGGAACATGATCTGCGTCCGGTGGGCCAGCGAGGTATCCCGCCACTCCGCGAAAGCCGCTGCGGCCGAGGCGATCACGGCTTGCGCGTCGGCCTGGTTCGCCAGCGCCACCTGACCGGTGACCGCCCCGGTCGCCGGATTCGTCACCGGCGCGGTCCGCGCACTCGTCCCACCGAATGCCTTACCGTCGAGCCAGTGCGCGATTGTCTGCATGATCGTCCTCGATTCGGTCGGTGCGTCCGGGCATTGCGCCTCAATCCTGCCCGCGCACCTGGGCGCCCGCACCGGAAATGGGGAGACCCCAAGGGTCTTGCCTTCCCTTGGGGTCCTGTATGCCACCCAATTCGCACAACCGGATCGGTGGGATCGGATCACACTCACCGCGACGCGTCCTACGTTTGGACCATCTCCCATCGATAAATGGCTGGGAGAGCCGGGGTTGAACCGGCACCTCGTCGCTCCGCGTCCTTTCCTCGTGATCGGTGTTCGGTGGCGAATACTCAAGCTGGAGCGAGAATCTGAACTTTACGCACGGCTTGATCGACCGCCGGGGTTCCCGGGCGAGAACCGGGTCCCGTCTGGTCACCGTGTCATTCAGTCTGAACTTCAGTTTGAGTTTCGCGCCTTTTCGGCGCACCCCCGCGCTCCAGCGGGGGAGTTCTCCGGCTCAGCGACGGCGCGTCAACGCTCGCCCACGTGCGCAGTGCGGAACAGATAATCGAAGATCACCTTGCCGGTCTTCTGATCGGTGACCTCGCTGCCGTTGGCCTCTTCGCGCGCGAACTTCACCGCCTGCTGCAACTTCTCGATCCGCGCGGTGAGCTCGTTGATGCGCCGCGCGGGCAGCGCGCCGCTGAACTTCACCGTGGTCCAGTAGCCGACGGCGATGTCCTCGTAGTACACCTCCACCTGCGCCGGGTGCTTCTCGGTCGCCTCGGCCTTGACGTGGTTGCGCGGCACCTTCTTGGTCCGGATGGTGCGGACCGGGTCGGTGCGCCAGGTGTCGGTGGAATCGTCGAACGACCACGCCTCGGCCGCGTCGAGCACCGGCAGCCGCTTCACGAAGGTCTGCAGATCGGCCAGCTGCTTCTCCAGGAACAGCAGGTAGGACACCGGGACATCGGTCAGCAGCGTCTCGCCGTCGACCGTGATGTCGGCCTTGGCCGCGCAGTTCGCCCAATCCTTGGTGGCGGTCACGTCGAACAGCCGGGTCAGCGTGCTCGCGGTTTGCCGCAGCACTTCCTCCGATTTCACCTGCACCCGAGTCGACTCCGGCGGAAGCTGCTCGCCCTCCTCGTCCTTGGGCTGGTAGGCGCGCGTGATACCGGCCAGCAAACCCGGCTTGTTCAGCAGGTTCTGCTTCTCCGCCAGCTCCCGCAGCGAGGAGCTCTTCACGCCCTTCTCCACGGCGATGATCTGATTCAGCTTTGTCATCTCCACCTCCCCGCAACGCCCACGCGCCGCTCGCAAATGTCCTCCGCGGCACCAGTTCTCGATGCCCCCACGTTGCTGCGGCCACAGTACCCAGCCCCGCCGCGGGCCGCATCCCAATTATCGGCCGGTGGTGAAATCCACAGCGATTCGGCATTGTCGGCGCTCCGCCGCCGGACCAGACTGGGCGGATGGGAGGACAGGTAGATCAGGATGTGCTGGCGCGGTGGGTGCGGTTGGCGGGTGCGGGGGCCGAGCCGGTGGGCGCCGATCTGGTGCGTCGCTACCGCGAGCCGCATCGGCGTTATCACACGGTCGAGCACCTGGCGATGATGCTCGGCGTCATCGACGAGCTCGCCGCCGACGCGGCGGACCCGGACGCGGTGCGCTACGCCGCGTTCTTCCACGACGCGGTCTATGCCGTGGACCGGCCCGACAACGAGGAACGCAGCGCGGAGCTCGCCGAGGACGTGCTCGGAAAGCTCGGTGCCGCACCCGATCTCGTGCGCGAGGTGGGCAGGATCGTCCGCCTCACCGCCGCACACGACCCGGCGGCCGGGGACCGGAACGGTGCAGTCCTGTGCGACGCCGACCTGGTGATCCTCGCCGCCGACGCACCCGGCTATGCCGCTTACACGGCCGCCGTCCGAGCCGAATACCAGCACGTCCCCGACGATCTGTTCCGTGCCGGGCGCGCCGCCGTCCTCCAGGGCTTGGCTCGGCAGCCGCGCCTCTTCCGGACGCCCACTGCCAGGGCGCGTTTCGAAGCGGCCGCCCGCACCAATCTGGCTACCGAACTGGCGGCGCTCACGGCCGCGCGATAGCCCGGAAATCGCCTGAGCGGCACCAACTTCCGATTCCGTCATACCGCGAACGGAACCGCGCGCCGGAATTAATCTCCGAAGGAACACAGCCACGATGCTCGGAGTTGGAGCGGACATGACAACGCTTGGTTTGATCGGCAGCGGACGCATCGGCGGCACGGTGGCGCGGCTCGCCGTGGACGCCGGACTCGAAGTGGTACTGAGCAATTCGCGCGGTCCCGAAACCCTCGCCGACCTGGTGGCCGATCTCGGTTCCCGGGCCCGCGCCGCCACCGCGGCAGAAGCCGCCGAAGCCGGCGACCTCGTGGTCGTCACCACGCCGTTCCGGGTCTACCGCGACGTGCCGGCCGCTCCGCTGTCGGGCAAGGTCGTGCTCGACACCACCAACTACAACGCCGAGCGCGACGGCACGATACAGGAAATCGAAGACGGCACCGTCACCAACAGCGAACTGGTGCAACGGCATCTGTCCGCCTCGAAGGTCGTCAAAGTGTTCAACACCATCTTCTTCCCGCACCTGGCCGCCCTGCCCCGGCCCGCCGGCGCCGCGGACCGCTCCGCCCTGCCCATCGCGGGCGACGACACCACCGCCAAGACCAGCGCCGCCGCCTTCCTCGACACCCTCGGCTTCGACACCGTCGACATCGGCCCGCTCGCGGAGTCCTGGCGGCTGCACCCCGGCACCCCCGCCTACGGCACGCCCTACGCCGCCGGTACGCCCTTCTGGGAACACGACGCCAGCCCGGCCGGCACCGCCGCCATCCGCGCCGCCGTCGAAAAAGCCACCCGCTGAGCGGCACCTCGAAAGCCTTTCGCGCACGAGCTCGGTGCTTCGTGGCCGGTCGGCATCGGGTGCGAAACCTCAGGTGAGGATGAGCAGTTCGGTGGGGGAGGCGATTTCGGTGCGCAGACCGGACTTTTCGGCGACTCGGGCGACCCCCTTGATGTCGGTGGGGTCGGCCCGCGTCATAACCAGGGCGCGGGCGAGCAGGCCCTTGTGGTGTTTGTTGAAGTGACTCACCACCGTCCGGGATCCGTCGGGATGTTCGGTCAGCACGTTGGCGGTGACGGCTCCCGGGACACGGCCGAGTTGCTGGTAGGTCCCGGAGCGCAAGTCGATGACGAGCTCGCCCGCGGCTTCGGCCACCAGCGCCTCGGGGAGGCAATCGCGCCAGAGGGCCGAGAGCGTGGGCAATCCGGGGAGTTTGGAGCCGCCGGAGAGCCGGTAGGCCGGGATGGGGTCGCCGGCGCGGATCGCGCCGAACAACGCCGAGCCGATCCCGAGGCGGGCGTAGGCCTTCTCGCGCTGTGCTTTGCTGAACGCTTTCGCGTCCAGCGCGTCGTAGAGAACCCCTGTGTAGCGCTCCAGCGCGGGGCGGGTGGGGGAGGTGCGCAGCGCGGCGTTGCGGGCGATCTCGACGTCAGCCCCCTTGCCGAGGGCGAGGGCCTTGCGGGTGGCGTCGGGGTCCTTGGCGAGCTCGATCAGCTCGGTGACCAGCTTGTCGCGCACCGCGGTGAGCTGCGGCATCGCGAGCCCGGCGAGATCCAGGGGTGCGCCCGCACCACCGTCGGACTTGGTTTCGGAGGGAGGCAGCAGCACCAGCACGAGCGGATACGGTACCGGCGCGCGCGGCGGCGGTGGTTCGGGCACGCCTGAATCGGTAATGCGTTGGAGGCATCGATCGGCCAGCGACTACGCTGAGCACCCGTGATCACCCGCCTCTCCCAACTGTTCCTGCGTACCCTGCGCGACGATCCCGCCGACGCCGAGGTGCCCAGCCACAAACTGCTCGTCCGCGCCGGATACGTGCGCCGCGTCGCCCCGGGTGTGTACTCGTGGCTGCCGCTGGGCTTGCGCGTGCTGCGGGAAGTGGAGCGTGTGGTCCGCGAAGAAATGAACGCCATGGGCGCGCAGGAGATCTCGCTGCCCGCACTGCTGCCGCGCGACCCGTACGAGACCACCAACCGGTGGACCGAATACGGCGACGCCCTGTTCCGGCTGCAAGACCGCAAGGGCGCGGACTACCTGCTCGGTCCCACCCACGAGGAACTGTTCGCGCTCACCGTGAAGAGCGAATACAACTCGTACAAGGATCTGCCCGTCTCGCTCTACCAGATCCAGACCAAATACCGCGACGAGGAACGCCCCCGCGCGGGCATCCTGCGTGGCCGCGAGTTCATCATGAAGGACTCCTACTCCTTCGACCTCGACGAAGCGGGCCTGAAGGCCTCCTACAACGCGCACCGCGAGGCCTACCAGCGCATCTTCGACCGCCTCGGGGTCAAGTACGTCATCGTGGCCGCGACCTCCGGCGCCATGGGCGGCAGCGCGTCCGAGGAGTTCCTGGCCGACAGCCCCGTCGGCGAGGACACCTATGTGGTGTGCCGCGAATCCGGTTACGCCGCGAACGTCGAGGCCGTGATCACCCCCGCGCCCGCGGCTCAGCCGGTCGACGGGCTGCCCGACGCGGTGGTGCACGACACCCCGAACACGCCCACCATCGCGACCCTGGTCGACTGGGCCAACGAAGCGGGCATCTACGGTCGTCCCGTCACCGCCGCCGACACCTTGAAGAACGTCATGGTGAAGCTGCGCCACCCGGACGGCAAGGCCGAGATCGTCGGCATCGGCATCCCCGGCGACCGTGAGGTCGACGACAAGCGGCTCGGCGCGTCCGTCGAACCGGCCGAGGTCGAACTGCTCACCGACGAGGACTTCAAGGCCAACCCGTTCCTGGTCAAGGGCTACATCGGCCCGAAGGCGCTGCAGGACAACGGCGTTCGCTACCTGGTCGATCCGCGCGTGGCCACCGGCACCAGCTGGATCACCGGCGCCGATACGCAGGGCAAGCACGTGGTCGGCCTGGTCGCGGGCCGGGACTTCACCCCCGACGGCACCATCGAGGCCGCCGAGGTCCGCGACGGCGATCCGTCGCCCGACGGCCGCGGCACCCTGGTCGCCGCCCGCGGCATCGAGATCGGCCACATCTTCCAGCTCGGCTACAAGTACACCGACGCCTTCGAGGTCGACGTGCTCGGCGAGAACGGCAAGCCGGTCCGGCTGATCATGGGTTCCTACGGTGTCGGCGTCTCCCGCATGGTCGCCGTGATCGCCGAACAGCAGCACGACGAGAAGGGCCTGCGCTGGCCCGCGGAGATCGCCCCGTTCGACATCCACGTCGTCATCGCGAACAAGGACGACGCCGCCCGCGCCGGCGCGGAACAGGTTGCCGCGGGCCTGGATTCCCACGGCCTCGAAGTTCTCTTCGACGACCGCACCGCCTCGCCGGGCGTCAAGTTCAAAGACGCCGAACTCCTCGGCATGCCGTGGGTGCTCGTCATCGGCCGCGGCTGGGCCGAAGGCAAGGTCGAGTTGCGCAACCGCTTCACCGGCGAAGCCGAAGAACTCCCGGCGGATTCCGCCGTCGACGCGGTTCTCGCCAAACTCCGCGGCTAGGCACCGACGCCGCCCCGGGCTGTACCTCGGCACCGGGCGCGGTCGGCCGGGGCCGGAGTGCGTCGAAGATGGTGTGGTGGAGGCTGTTTCCCGCGCGTCCGATGCCGAGATGCGATTAGATCGGGGTATGGCACCTGACGAGTATCTGGCGTTGTTGCGGGCCGAATTGGACGCGTTCGGCACCTGCGTCAGCGGGGAGTTGGACGCACCGGTCGAGCATTGCGGCGACTGGACGCTGTATGACCTGATCAATCACGTGGGTGTGGGGAATCTGTGGGTGGTGGCCGCGGTGCGGGAGCAGCGGCGTGACTACCAGGCCCCCGACGGACCCAAGGACCCTGCCGCGGTGAAGGATTGGTACGCCGAGACGGCGGACGCGCTGGTTTCCGCCCTCGACGCCGACCCGGATACGCCCGCCTGGACCTTCGCTCCGCCGCACACCGTCGGCTTCTGGCGGCGTCGTCGCTGGCTGGAGACCCTGGTGCACCGTTTCGACGCCGAGCACGCCCTCGGCATCGACAGCCGGATCGAGCCGGCGCACGCCGCGGACGGGATCGCCGAGGTCATCGAGGTGTTCGTGCCCCGCATGGTGAAGCGCGGGCTGGCCGCGGCGCCCAGCCACGCGGTCCGGCTTTCCGCGATCGACACCGGCGGCTCCTGGGTGCTCGGCCCCGGCGATCCGGTCGCCACCGTCAGCGGCCCGGCGGCCACGCTGTTCCTGGCGCTGTGGAATCGAGTTCCGGCGACGCGGCTGTTCTGGTCCGGTGACGTCGCCACCGCCCGCGACGTGCTGAAGGGTCCGCTGGTTCCGTAGCGCGGCGGCGCACTTTCCGGGGGCGGTGCCCGCCCGCCGCTGGTCGGCGGCACCGCCCGCAGACCTACGGTTCCGTAGGTGGAATCTGCAGGTCAGCGGTTGATCACACCTCGCCCGCGCTGCTGTTACCCGCTGGTAAGTTAACCGGCATGACGAGCACCGACCCGCTGTTGTTCAACCCGGCGACCTACGACCCGGCGCACTTCGATCCCGAGACCCGTCGCCTGTTGAAGGCGACCATCGAGTGGTTCGAGTCGCGGGGCAAGGCGCAGCTGCTCGCCGACGACGCGCAGGCCACCTGGGTTTCCGACTTCCTCGAGTTCGTCAAGGAAGAGAAGCTCTTCGCGACCTTCCTCACCCCGGCCGCCTACGCCGACGGTGACGAGAACCGGCGCTGGGACGCCGCCCGCAACGCCGCGCTCTCGGAGATCTTCGGGTTCTACGGCCTCGCGTACTGGTACGCCGAGCAGGTCACCATCCTCGGCCTGGGCCCGATCTGGCAGAGCGACAACGAGATCGCGAAGCGCAAGGCGGCCGCCGACCTGGCCGACGGTCAGGTGATGGCCTTCGCGCTGTCCGAGCAAACGCACGGCGCCGACATCTACAACACCGACCTGGTGCTCACTCCCACCGAGCCGGGCAGCGCCGACCACGAAGCCGGAATCCTGTTCCGCGCCAACGGCGAAAAGTACTACATCGGCAACGGCAACGTCGCCAGCATGGTCTCGGTGTTCTCCCGCCGCGCCGACCTCGAAGGCGCCGACGGCTACGTCTGGTTCGCCGCCGACAGCCGGCACGAGAACTACCACCTGATCGGCAACGTGGTGCACCAGCAGATGTACGTCTCCACCTTCCGGCTGGAGAACTACCCGGTGCGCGCCGAGGACATCCTGCACACCGGCCCGGAAGCCTTCTCCGCGGCGCTGAACACCGTCAACGTGGGCAAGTTCAACCTCTGCCACGGCGGCGTCGGCATGGTCGAACATTCCTTCTACGAAGCCATCACGCACGCCAACAACCGGATCCTCTACGGCAACCCGGTGACCGCGTTCCCACACGTGCGCAACAACTTCGTCGACGCCTACAGCCGCATGGTCGCGATGAAGCTGTTCAGCGACCGCGCCATCGACTACTTCCGCACCGCCAGCCTGGAAGACCGTCGCTACCTGCTGTTCAACCCGATGACCAAGTCGAAGGTGACCTCCGAGGGCGAGGTCGTGATGACCCTGCTGCTGGATGTGCTGGCCGCCAAGGGATTCGAGAAGAACACCTACTTCAACGAGGTGCAGCGCCTGATCAGCTGCCTGCCCCGGCTGGAGGGCACGGTGCACGTCAACGTGGGGCAGATCCTCAAGTTCATGCCGAACTACCTGTTCAACCCGAAGGACTACCCGGAGGTCGGCACCCGTCAGGACGCCGCCGACGACGCGTTCTTCTGGCGGCAGGGTCCCGCGCGCGGCGCCGGCAAGGTGCAGTTCGCGGACTGGACTCCGGTGTACGAGAAGCACTCCGAGGTTCCGAACGTGGCTCGCTTCTACGAGCAGGCCCAAGCGCTGCGCGCCCTGCTGCTGCACGCCGCGCCGGACGAGGCCCAGCAGCGGGATCTGGACTTCATGCTGACCATCGGACACCTGTTCTCGCTGGTGGTCTACGGTCAGCTGATCCTGGAGCAGGCCGCGCTCACCGACCTGGACCGTGACCTGCTGGATCAGATCTTCGACTTCCAGATCCGCGACTTCAACGGCTACGCCACCACGCTCTACGGCAAGCCCTCCACCACCGCGGCCCAGCGCGAATGGGCCGTCGGCGCACTGCGCACCCCGCTGGCCGATCGGGACCGCTTCGACCGCGTCTGGAACCAGGTGGCTTCCTACGACGGCGCCTACGAGATGCGGGGGTAGCCGGGACGACACCTCGCTGCGCTCGGCTTTCGTCCCGGCTACCGGTGTCCGAGTGGCACCGGGGGCGCTTCGCTTCCCCGGTGCCGCGCTGCTTCCGGTCGTGGCGCACTGTTCCCCGGTCGTGGCGCGCTGTCCCTGGTCCTGCCGACTGTCCCTGGTCGTGGCGCGCTGGTCCTGGTCGTGGCGCGCTGGTTCCGGTCGTGCCGCACTGGTCCTGGTCGTGCCGCACTATTCCCCGGCCGTGCCGCGCTGGTCCCGGTCGTGCCGCCGTGCTCGGGTTCGGGGAATCGTCAGGACTTGCCCGGGAACGCGATCGTCGGCGGTTGGGTGCCCAGGATCGCCTGCCAAGTGGCTTGGCGCACAGCCGATTCGGTGAGCGCGTCGATCCCGATGCGGCGCACGTCCGCGGCGTCGGCGCGCTCGACCACGGCCCGCCACGCGACGGCGCAGTCGTTTTCCACGGTGACCGCGAGCTTCGCCGCCGGAATCGGATCGTCCACCGGGAACGGGGTGGTGTACGCGGCGTCCGGGGCGGGCACGGCCACACCGGCGACCTTCAGGGCGTCGATCGTCGAGTCCCGCCGAGCCCGGTGCGCGGCAACGTATTCCGCGACCAGCCGGGACCGATCGGTATTGGCGTAGGCCGCGATCACGCCGTAGGCGTACACCGCGGC
This sequence comes from Nocardia goodfellowii, assembly GCF_017875645.1. Lineage (NCBI taxonomy): Bacteria > Bacillati > Actinomycetota > Actinomycetes > Mycobacteriales > Nocardiaceae > Nocardia > Nocardia goodfellowii. Next base: position 3,460,588 of record NZ_JAGGMR010000001.1, read on the forward strand.
GTACTCGGCGTCGAGCGCGTCGAGCAGCGCCTGCTGCTGGCCGGTCGTCATGCGAGCAGCACCCCTACTTCGGTGGCGCAGGACGCGCTGATGGACGCGAGCAGTCCCGCGCGGTAGCCGGACAGTGCCCGCGCCAGTTCGGCCGCCGCCTGCCGGGACCGGCCGAGCTGTTCGCCGAGCTGCTCGAGACTCATCGGCGCCGCCGGCGGCGCCTGCGTACCGGTCGTCCCGCCGGGGGCCGCCGCTCCGGAGGGTGTGGCCGCGGCGCGGGTCCGGGGCACCGGAGTGGTCCCGTCACCGTAAACGCCGATGACACGGTCGATTTCGGCCTGCAATGCCTCGGCATGCGCGGTGCGTTCGGCGGCGATGGCGGTCAGTGCGCTCTGTTTCTGCGGTGCCAGCGCGATCGCGGCGGTCGCGGCGGCGGCATCGGCCTTGGCCGAGCTGACCTGTGCGGCAAGTGGATCCGGCGCCTGTAGCGGCTCCTCGCCGCAGGCCGTGCTCGCGCCGAGCGCGAGCGCCCCGAGGGCGCCGCCACCGGCCAACCGGAATGCGGCGCGGCGGGTGAAGGCAGTGCCCGGGGACGGCAGGAGACGAAGCCGGTGGGGTGGGTAAGTAGAGTGGCCGGGCGAGCACCCGGCAGGCGGGGCGAGGAGGCGGATGGGCACGGCACCATCGTGCCAGATTCGATCTTCCGGTCCGGTGGCGGCGCGGGCGCGCCGACTGGGTGACCACGCGTGTGATGCACCCAGCAAACTTGCCTACGGTAGCTGGTCCTTTACACTCTCCGAGCGCGTTACGCTAGATCTTCGGTACATAAACTTTCTCCCCTCGTCACAACTGAACCAGGAGCCGCCCCAGATGCCGATGCCGACCGAGGAAAGGGTGAGCCAGCTAGTAGCTGGGCTCGTCGAACGCCGAGGGCTCGACCTCGAGGGCGTTGAGATCGCCACTGCCGGACAGCAAAACGAGGCGGGCGATCCGGGTCAGTATCGGGTCAAGATCGTCGTCGACAGTGACGCGGCGGTCGATCTGGACGCCGTCGCCGCACTGAGCAACGAGATCTCCGAGGCACTCGACGCGGCGGGCGATTTCGGCGAGACGGCGTACCTGCTGGAAGTCACCACCCCGGGCATCAACCGTCCGCTCACCGCGGACCGGCACTGGCGGCGCGCGCAGGGCCGCAAGGTCCGGGTCAAGCTACGCGCGGACGCGACCTCACCGGACCCCGCCGGGGCAACCAAGTTCGAAGCCCGCGTCGGCCGGCTGGACGGCGAGCGGATCGCACTGGTGCTCGGAGGCAAAGCCAAACCGCGCCTGGCGACGGTGCCGCTGGCCGATATCGCCGAGGCCGTGGTCCAGGTCGAGTTCAACCAGCCCGGCGCCGAAGAATTGGAGCTCGCGGGCGGCATCGCACCCGGCAAGCCGCTGCCCGGTTCCGAACCCGAAGACCTCTCATCCGAATCAGCATCCGAAGGGATCGTGGAATGAACATCGAAATCGAAGCCCTGCGCGCGATAGTCGCCGACAAGGGGATCTCGATCGAGACGGTGATCTCCGCGATCGAGTCCGCGCTGCTCACCGCCTACCGGCACACCGAGGGGCATCAGCCCAACGCGCGCATCGACATCAACCAGAAGACCGGCAACGTCCGCGTGATGGCGCGCGAGCTCGACGCCGACGGCAACGTCATCTCCGAATGGGACGACACCCCTGAGGGTTTCGGCCGGATCGCGGCCACCACCGCGCGCCAGGTCGTGCTGCAGCGGCTGCGCGACGCGGAGAACGAGAAGTCCTTCGGCGAGTTCTCCACGCACGAGGGCGACATCGTCGGCGGCGTGGTGCAGCGGGACGCGCGTGCCAACGCCCGCGGCACCGTGGTGGTCCGCATCGGCAGCGAACTGCACGGCACCGAGGCGCTGATCCCGTCGGCCGAGCAGGTGCCGGGGGAGACCTACGAACACGGCGATCGCATCAAGGCCTATGTCTACGGCGTCTCGCGGGGTCCGCGCGGTCCGCAGATCACGCTGTCCCGGACACACCCGAATTTGGTTCGCCGCCTGTTTGCCCTCGAGGTACCCGAGATCGCCGACGGTTCGGTCGAGATCGTCGCGGTGGCGCGCGAGGCGGGGCACCGCTCCAAGATCGCCGTGCGCTCCACCGTGCCCGGCGTCAACGCCAAGGGCGCGTGCATCGGTCCGATGGGCCAGCGCGTGCGCAACGTGATGAGCGAACTGGCCGGGGAGAAGATCGACATCATCGACTGGGCCGAAGATCCGGCGACCTTCGTCGGTAATGCGCTGTCCCCGTCGAAGGTGGTATCGGTCACCATCGTCGACCCGGAGGCGCGCGCCGCCCGTGTCGTGGTGCCCGACTTCCAGCTGTCGCTGGCGATCGGCAAGGAAGGCCAGAACGCCCGCCTCGCGGCGCGTTTGACCGGGTGGCGCATCGATATCCGCAGCGACGCCGCCCCCGACATGGGCGAAGGCGTGCGGTCGGAGGCGCAGCGCGGTTGACCGGAGCGCACGAGGAAGGCGGCAACCCGGCCGTGTTTTCCCAGGAATCGGGTCGCCGGGATGGCAGCTCGGCAACTTCCGCGGGGGCGGAGTTCGTCGTTATGACCGGGTCGGCGGTAGAGTGGTCTCAGGTTCAGCGCGAGCCTTCGGTTCCTTTGCACGAACGCACCAATGAGAAGACCCTTCGGGTGGCTCCGGTGCGCACATGTATCGGGTGCCGGAAGCGCGAGTTGGCCGTCGATCTGTTGCGGATCGTGGCGCAAGATCGGGAATCGGATGACGGATCCCGTATCGTCGCGATCGTTCCCGATCCGCGGCGCAGACTTCCCGGGAGGGGTGCCTGGTTGCACCCCCTTTCGTCTTGTCTGAGCACGGCAGAGCGACGCCGAGCATTCGGCAGAGCACTACGAGTGTCCGGACATCTGGATATCTCAGCCCTGGAGCATTACCTCGAGAACAGGCACGAGCACTCATGAGCACACCGTGAAGTACCAACGATGAACGTCCATCGGAGATAACCCGAGGTCGTGCGGGCCGCCGTCCCCTGAAACGGCGGGGCTGCTCGACCTCATGTAGAGGAGAGCAGTGGCAGGCAAGGCCCGCGTGCACGAGTTGGCTAAAGAGCTCGGTGTCACAAGCAAAGAACTACTCGCGAAGCTCAAGGAGCAGGGCGAGTTCGTGAAGTCGGCGTCCTCGACGGTGGAAGCACCCGTCGCACGTCGTCTGCGCGAGTCGCTGGCGGCGAAGAGCGCCCCCAGCACCGAATCCAAGTCCGGGTCCAAGCCCGGCCCCGCTTCGTCGGCCAAGCTGGCCGCGAAGCCCGCACCGGGCGGTCCGCGCCCGGGTCCCAGGCCCGCGGCACCGGCTCCGGCCGCCGCCGCTCCGGCGGCTCCCGCCGCCGAAACCTCCGCGGCTCCGGCTGCCGCGACGCCGGCCCAGGCCGCTCCGCGTCCGTCCGAGGGCGCGCGCCCCGGTCCGGCCGTGAAGCCGGGTCCGGCCCAGACTCCGGCCGCTCCGGCGGCCGAAGCCCCCAAGACGGCGCCGGCTCCGGCCGGTCCCCGTGCCACGCCCGCGGCCGCCCCGCAGCCGGGTCAGCAGCAGCGTCCCGCTGCCGCGGCCCCCGCGGGTCCGCGTCCGGGTGGCCCGAAGCCGGGTCCGAAGGCCCCGCGCGTCGGCAACAATCCCTTCTCCTCGGCTCCCGAGCGTGAGCGTGCGCCGCGTCCGACTCCCGGTCAGGGCGGTCCCCGCCCCGGTCAGGGTCAGGGTGGCCCGCGTCCCGGTCAGGGTCAGGGCGGTCCCCGCCCGGGTCAGGGTCAGGGCGGTCCGCGTCCCGGTCAGGGTCAGGGCGGTCCCCGCCCGGCCGCTGCCCAGGGTGGCGGCGCTCGTCCCGGCGGCCCGCGGCCGAGCCCCGGCTCGATGCCGCCGCGGCCCAATCCCGGTGCCATGCCTGCTCGTTCGGCCCGTCCGGGTCCGGGCGGTGCCGGTGCGGGTCGTCCCGGTGGTGGCGCAGGTCGCCCCGGTGGCGGTGCCGGTCGTCCCGGTGGCGGCGGTGGCGGTGGCTACCGCGGCGGCGGTGCGGGTGGCGGCACGGGTGCTCCCGGTGCCGGTGCTCCCGCGGCCGGTGGTTTCCGTGGACGTCCCGGTGGCGGCGGCGGTCGCCCCGGTGGTCCCGGTGGCCGTGGTGGTGCGGCCGGTGCGTTCGGTCGTCCCGGTGGCGCTCCGCGTCGTGGCCGTAAGTCGAAGCGGGCGAAGCGCGCCGAGTACGAGTCGATGCAGGCGCCCGCCGTCGGCGGCGTGCGGCTGCCCCGCGGCAACGGCGAGGTCATCCGCCTCGCTCGCGGTGCCTCGCTGTCGGATTTCGCGGAGAAGATCGACGCGAACCCGGCTGCCTTGGTGCAGGCCTTGTTCAACCTCGGCGAAATGGTCACCGCGACCCAGTCGGTGAACGACGAGACCCTCGAGCTGCTCGGCGGCGAGATGAACTACGTCGTGCAGGTCGTCAGCCCGGAGGACGAGGACCGCGAGCTGCTCAGCTCGTTCGACCTCACCTACGGCGAGGACGAGGGCGACGAGTCCGACCTCGAACAGCGTCCGCCGGTGGTGACCGTCATGGGTCACGTCGACCACGGTAAGACCCGACTGCTCGACACGATCCGTAAGGCCAACGTCCGTGAGGGCGAAGCCGGCGGCATCACCCAGCACATCGGCGCCTACCAGGTGCTGACCTCGCTGGACGGCAACGAGCGCCTGGTCACCTTCATCGACACCCCGGGTCACGAGGCCTTCACGGCCATGCGTGCCCGTGGCGCCAAGGCCACCGACCTCGCGATCCTGGTAGTCGCCGCCGACGACGGCGTCATGCCGCAGACGGTGGAGGCCATCAACCACGCCCAGGCGGCCGATGTGCCGATCGTGGTCGCGGTCAACAAGATCGACAAGGAAGGCGCGAACCCGGACAAGATCCGGCAGCAGCTGACCGAGTACGGCCTGGTGGCCGAGGAATACGGTGGCGACACCATGTTCGTCGACATCTCGGCCAAGCAGGGCACCAACATCGACGCACTGCTCGAAGCCGTCCTGCTCACCGCGGACGCGGCGCTGGACCTGCGGGCCAATCCGGACATGGACGCGCAGGGTGTCGCCATCGAGGCGCACCTGGACCGTGGCCGTGGCCCGGTGGCGACCGTGCTGATCCAGCGCGGCACGCTGCGGGTCGGCGACTCGATCGTGGCGGGCGACGCCTACGGTCGTGTGCGCCGCATGGTCGACGAACACGGCGAGGATGTCGACGCGGCGCTGCCGTCGCGGCCCGTCCAGGTCATCGGCTTCACGTCGGTGCCCGGCGCGGGTGACAACCTGCTCGTGGTCGACGAAGACCGGATCGCTCGCCAGATCGCCGACCGCCGCAATGCGCGTAAGCGCAACGCACTGGCCGCGCGTTCCCGCAAGCGGATCAGCCTGGAAGATCTGGATGCCGCCCTGAAGGAGACTTCGGAGCTCAACCTGATCCTCAAGGGCGACAACTCCGGCACCGTGGAGGCGCTGGAAGAAGCCCTCATGCAGATCCAGATCGACGACGAGGTGCGCTTGCGGGTCATCGACCGCGGTGTCGGTGGCGTCACCGAGACCAACGTCAACCTGGCCTCGGCCTCGAACGCGATCATCATCGGGTTCAACGTCCGCGCGGAGGGCAAGGCCACCGAGCTGGCCAACCGCGAAGGCGTGGACATCCGGTACTACTCGGTGATCTACCAGGCCATCGACGAGATCGAGAAGGCCCTCAAGGGCATGCTCAAGCCGATCTACGAAGAGGTCCCGCTGGGCCGCGCCGAGATCCGCGCGATCTTCCGTTCGTCGAAGGTCGGCAATATCGCCGGCTGCATGGTCACCTCGGGTTCGGTCAAGCGCAACGCCAAGGCGCGCTTGCTTCGCGACAATGTCGTGATCGCCGAGACCGTGACGATCTCCTCCTTGAAGCGTGAAAAGGACGACGCCACCGAGGTCCGCGAGGGCTTCGAATGCGGTTTGACGTTGACCTACAACGACATCAAGGAAGGCGACATCATCGAGGCCTACGAGATGCGCGAAAAGCCGCGCGACTAGTAGTTCTCGCAGTTGAGACGGCGACGGTTCCGACCTCCCCCCGTGGTAAAGGGGCCGTCGCCGCTGGACAGTGGTTCGCACCGCGAGCCTGAACGCCGCGCCTCCCGGGCGCAACAAGTCTCCGGGAGCGCGGCGTTCGTCCATCCACACAGCAAACGGGGGTTTATATGTTTCTTGGTGCGCTCGAATTCGACATCCTGCTCGGCGACGTTCATTCGCTGAAAGAAAAGCGTTCGGTGATCCGTCCGATATTGGCGGAGTTACAACGTTTCGGCGTCAGTGCCGCGGAGGGCGGGGAACAGGACCGCTACCGCCGCTCGTTGCTGGGGGTGGCCTTGGTCAGTTCCGGCATGGACCATCTGACCCAGGTACTCGATCGGTGTGAACGCACCGTGGCGGCACGTCCGGAGTTAGAGTTGCTGGCAGTGCGCCGGCGTATCTTCGGACCTGAAGACTGATTTAGAGAGGGGATGGCCATGGCAGATCCAGCCAGGGCACGCCGACTCGCCAAGCGGATTTCCGAGATCGTGGCAACCGCGATCGACCACGAGGTGAAAGACCCGCGGCTGCGTTTCGTCACGGTGACCGACGCCAAGGTCACCGGTGACCTGCGCGACGCCACGGTGTACTACACGGTCATGGGTGAGACGGTGGACGCCGAACCCGATTACGCCGCGGCGGCCGCCGGTTTGGAGAAGGCCAGGGGCGTTCTGCGTTCCAAGGTCGGCGCGGGCACCGGGGTGAAGTTCACGCCCACGTTGGCCTTCGTGCTCGACAAGGTTCCCGAGGTCGCCCGCGACATGGAGGAACTGCTGGCACGCGCCAGGGCCGCCGACGAGGCAGTCGCGGCGGCGCGGGCCAATGCCACGCCGGCGGGTGACGCCGACCCGTACAAGATCGACCGCGGCGACGAGTAACGAGCGTAATGACACTCAGCGGGAAGCCGGCGGGGGACGGCCGCGATCGGATCGGTGCGATGTCGCATGGATCGAGCGCGGTCGTCGGGGCGGCTGAGCGGGCCGCCGAGCATGATGGGGCCGCCCCCGCCGCGCTGCCGTTCGACGCCGCCATCGCGGCCTTGGCGGCGGCGAAGTCGGTGACCGTCGTCTGCCATGTGCAGCCGGACGCCGACACCGTCGGCAGCGGCCTGGCCCTGGCCCTGGTGTTCTCGCGACGCGGCATCCCGGTGTGGGTGTCTTTCGCCGAACCGGCCGAGCTGCCGCTGTCCATGCATACACTGCCGGGGCTGCGGCATCTGGTACCGCCGGCCGAGGTGCCCGCGGAAACCGACCTGCTGATCGCCGTGGATTGCGGCAGCGCCGGTCGGCTCGGCGCGCTCGCCAGTCGATTGGCCGGCGCCGCAACGACTTTGGTGATCGACCATCACCGCTCCAATACCGGGTTCGGCACCATCGGCGTGGTCGATCCCGATGCCGAATCGACGACCGCCGTGATCGCGCGCCTGCTCGATGCCTGGGGTGAGCCGATCGACGCGGATGTCGCGCATTGTCTCTACGCGGGCCTGGTCACCGACACCGGGTCCTTCCGCTGGGTTCGTCCCGGCACCCACGCGTTGGCCGAGCGTCTGCTGGCCACCGGCATCGACGGCCCCGAAATCGCTCGGACGCTGCTCGACACCCACCCGTTCGCGTGGCTGCCGATGCTGGCGCGCGTCCTCGGCACCGCACGCCTGGAGCCCGGCGTTCGCGATGGCACCGGTCTGGCCTACGTCTTCGTTCGCCGTGCGGACGAAGACGGTGTCGGTTCGGAGGAAGTCGAAAGCGTCATCGACATCGTCCGTACCACCACCGAAGCCGGAATCGCCGCGGTCTTCAAGGAATCCCGCACCGTCGACGACCGCTGGACGGTGTCGCTGCGGTCCCGGGACTCGGGGCCGGGCATGCGTGACGGCATCGACGTCGCCGCAGTGGCGACGGCCCTCGGCGGTGGCGGGCACCGCTACGCCGCGGGCTACACCACCTACGGCAGTCCCGACGCGATCGTCGCCGCCCTGCTGACCGCACTCGGCTGAATCGCCGGATCGCTACGCGCGCAACGGATTCCGTCAGCGGCGCATATGCAGGGAACGCTCGCCGCCGAACTCCTCGGCCGTGTGGACCTCGAACCCGAGGCGCTCGGCGACTCGGAGCGACGGCTCATTGGACACCGTGATGTCGGCGGCTATCGGCACGCCGGGCAACTGCCGCTGCGCCCAATCGACGACCGCCGCGGCCATTTCGGTCGCGTAGCCCTTTCCCCAGGCCCGCGGCCAGAAACGGTAGGCGAGGTTCAATACCTGTTCGCCGTGCCATTCGAGATACCGCACGCCGCCGAAGCCCAGAATGTCGTCGGGATGATCTCGCTCGGACACGATCAGGTATCCGAAACCGTGCTCGGTCCACTGCTGGAGCCACATGTCGAACAGTGCGCGCGCACCGTCGGCGGTATGTGGTTTCGGGTTCAGCCGCTCGGCTTCCGGGTCGGTCTGTAGCGCGACCACGGTCTCGCGGTCCGACTCGCGCGGCTTGCGCAGGACCAGCCGCTCGGTCCTCATCTCGGTCAGCATCGGATCGACTGTATCGCCGCGCGCGGTTGGCCGCTCATCGATAAACGGCCCGGAATTCGCGGAGGCGTAGGACGAATTGTCGGTGCGGGATGGTTGGGTGGGGAGGTCGGGTTGTCGAGGTGGGAGGTTCGGAGTGAGTCGGCGACGAGAAGGTTCGCCGCACGGCGATCCGGCGCTGGATGTCGGGCCGAAGCGGATTCTCGGGTTGGCGTTGCCTGCGCTCGGAGTGCTGGTGGCCGAGCCGATGTATCTGCTGTTCGATATGGCCGTCGTGGGGCGGCTGGGTGCGCTGGCGCTGGCAGGGCTGGCGGTCGGCGGATTGATCTTGGCGCAGGTGAGTTCGCAGCTGACGTTCCTGTCCTACGGCACCACGGCCCGCTCGGCGCGGCGGCACGGCGCGGGCGATGATCGCGGAGCGGTGGCCGAAGGAGTGCAGGCCACCTGGATCGCGGTGGCGGTGGGTGCGCTGATAGTCGTGGTGGTGCAGGCGTTCGCGGTGCCGCTGACGAACGCGATCGCCGGTGGCGGCGACATCGCGGCGGAGGCGTTGCTGTGGCTGCGGATCGCGGTGTTCGGGGTGCCGTTGATCCTCATCTCGATGGCGGGCAACGGATGGCTGCGCGGTGTGCAGGATATTGTGCGTCCGCTGATGTATGTCGTTGCGGGCCTGCTGCTTTCGGCGGTGCTGTGCCCGGTGCTGGTGCACGGCCTGCTCGGCGCGCCGCACCTGGGGCTGCCCGGATCGGCGGTGGCCAATCTCGCCGGGCAGTCGGTGAGCGGCGTGCTGTTCCTGTATGCGCTGGTGCGCGAACGGGTTTCGCTCGCACCGCGCTGGTCGGTGATCAAGGCGCAACTGGTGCTGGGCCGCGACCTGATCGCCCGCAGTCTCGCCTTCCAGGCTTGCTTCGTGTCGGCGGCGGCGGTGGCGGCCCGGTTCGGCGCCGCCTCGGTGGCGGCGCACCAACTGGTCCTGCAACTGTGGTCTTTCCTGGCCTTGACACTGGATTCGCTCGCCATCGCGGCGCAGACCTTGGTGGGGGCGGCACTGGGCGCCGGTCAGGCAGCCGGTGCCCAGCGACTGGCGCGGCGCATCACCGAGTGGTCCACGGTGTTCGCGCTCGTCCTGGCCGCCGCTTTCGCGGCGGGCTACAGCGCGATCCCGAAGCTGTTCACCACCGATCCCGCCGTGCTGGACCGTACCGGCGTGGCGTGGTGGTTCTTCGTCGCGATCATCCCGGTGGCGGGTGTCGTCTTCGCTCTGGACGGCGTCCTGCTCGGCGCGGGCGACGCCGCGTTCCTGCGCACCGCGACGCTGGGTGCGGCCCTGGTCGGCTTCCTGCCCGCCATCTGGCTGTCGCTGCTCTTCGACTGGGGTATCGCGGGCATCTGGACCGGTCTGGTCGCCTTCATGCTGCTGCGGCTGGCCGCGGTCGTATGGCGGGCGCTGTCCGGGCGCTGGGCACTGGTGGGCGCCGATGTGCCCGCGGGCAGTGCGTAGCGCTCAGGCCGGATGGTGGTCGGTGACGGCGCTCAGTTCGAGATCGTGCTCGAGCAGGGCTTTCATCGAACACAGCGCGGTGGAGAAGCCGCCGACGGTGTCGTTGAGCCACTGGACCAGTTCGTCGCCGGTGCCGTGGAACCCGGTTTCGGTGACTTCGACGAAGGTGGTTTCCGCGGCCTGCGGGGTGAATTTCAGTTCGACCGTGGTCGGCTGCTCGTAGTTGCCCCACTCGAAGCGGATTGTGCGGTCCTGGTCGACCGCGAGCACCTTGACGTCGGCGGACGCGCCGTAAGTCTCCCATTCCCACCGTAATTCGGCTCCGGCGACCATCGGCCCGCTGCTCCGGCTGTACCAGAACCGGGAGGTTACGGCCGGGTCGGTGAAAGCGCGGAACACCTCCTCGGCCGGCCTGCGGACGAGCATGCAGGCGTATGCCGCCGGAACGTGGGTGAGCTCGAATCGCTGCATGGACACGATCATGCACGCCGGCGGCTGGTCGCGAGGCCGGATGCCGATCGTGTCCGGCTAAGCGCGCGGCAGCGGTACGAGACCGCAGGTGAATTCGGCGGTCTCGAAGAGTTCCGGTGTGATGTGCACACCGGTGAGCCGGTGCGCCAGGGCGAAGGCGGCTTCGGTGTGCGCGTCGTAGTCGCGGTCGTCCTCCTCGCTCAGGTCGAAGCCCGATTCGCGCATCACGGTGCTGATCTCCTCGGCCCGGCTGCCCGCACGGTCGTGCGCGAAGAGCGGTTCGAAATGCAGGCGCAACTCACCGTCCTCGTACCAATAGAAGTGGTCCACCGCGTTGACATTGCGAAAATGCGACACGACGGTGCGGCCACGCGACAGGGCTGCCAGCGCCGGAGTCGTGCCCAGGTACCCGTTGAACTCGACCAGCAAGGACCAGTCGCCGATCGGGGTGATGCCGACGAACAGTTTGTCGCCCGCGTGGTCGTCCCAGGCGTCGAAGCTCGGCTCCTGTAAGGCATCCACGCCCGTCCGTGCGGCCGCCGGTGCGGCGTTCAGCGCACTGAGCAGCGTCTCGGGGGTGATATCCCGAATGAGCGTGAGGCAGTACGCCTCCATCAGGTCCGGGTATAGCTCTTCCAGCCATTCGTAATCCGCTGCGGTTGTCGTGCCAGTCATGCGGTCAGCCTCGCACGCGGTCGCGGAGCAGACATACCTGGAAACGATATTCAGTACTGGCAAGATGTGGGCATGCTCGAGAAACAGCCGGTGCGGGGCGGAGTGTCCTCGACGTATGTGCTCGTCGGCTTGCTGGTGCTCGGAGCTCTGGTGCAGACGTGGCTGGCATCGGCGGTCGGGGCGACGGCACGGTTGCAGACGGCGCTGACGGTGTTCGTCGGGGTGTTCGTGCAGGCGGTTCCGTTCCTCGTGCTGGGCGTGCTGGTCAGCGGGTGCATCGCGGCGTTCGTTTCGCCTGCGGTGTTGCGAAAGGTGCTGCCGCGCAACGAGTCGGCCGCGATCGGGGTGGCCGGCCTGGCGGGAATGGCGTTGCCCGGATGCGAGTGCGGGGTCGTCCCGGTGGCCCGGCGCCTGATCGATCAGGGTGCGCCCAGTTCGGTGGCGCTGGCGTTTCTGCTGTCCGCGCCCGCGATCAATCCGGTGGTGCTGGTGGCGACGGCGGTCGCGTTTCCGGGGGAGCCGGGGATGGTGGGGGCGCGGTTCGCCGGTTCGCTGGCGACCGCGATCGTGATGGGGCTGATCTGGTCGCGCATCGGACAGCCGGGCTGGATGCTGCCGCGCGGCGGGCACGACCACTGCGCGACCGGCCGCACTCGATGGGAGGTTTTCTCCGAGGCCGCTCGGCACGACTTCCTGCAGGCCGCGGCATTTCTGGTGCTGGGCGCGGCCGCGGCCGCGGCATTGCATGTGCTGGTGCCGCCGTCCTGGTACGAGCGGCTCGCCGGTCAGATGCTGATCGCGATCCTGGTGCTGGCCGTGCTCGCCGTGGTGCTCGCGCTGTGCTCGGAAGCCGACGCTTTCGTCGCCGCGAGCATGTCCAGCTTGCCGCTGCTGCCGCGCTTGGTGTTCCTGGTGGTCGGACCGGCCGTCGACGTGAAGCTGTTCGCCATGCAGGCGGGCAGCTTCGGCCGCCTCTTCGCCCTGCGCTTCTCGCCGCTGACCTTTCTCGTCGCGGTCACCTGCGGCACGCTCGCCGGGTACGTCTTCCTCGGCGGTGCCCGGTGACCCGCGAGGCGCAGAACCTGCTGCTGCTACTCCTCGGCGCGGCGGTCCTGATGATCACCCTCGACGGCACCTACCTCAACTACGTCAAACCGGGACTGTTCCCTTTCCTGCTGATCAGCGGCCTGGTCATCGTGGCATTGGCGCTGGTGGCCATCGGCCGCGACATTTGGGGCGGGCGCGCGACTCCCGGGCACGAGCACGGCACCGGCCGGTCCCAATGGCTGCTGCTGATCCCGGTCGCGGCGCTGCTGTTGATCGCTCCGCCCGCGCTCGGCGCGGGCGGAGCGGAGACCACCGCGCCGGTGCGGGTCGTCCCGGATTCGCCTGGTGAGCAACCGCGGACCTGGCCGTTCCCGCCCCTGCCCGCGGAACCCGTTCCGGCGCTGTCGATCTCCGAACTGGTCGCTCGCGCCACCCTCGACTCGCTGCATTCGCTGGACGGGCGGACCGTGCTGATCCGCGGTTTCGTCCTGCGCGGCGAACGCACCGAGGGGATAGACCTGGCCCGCGTCGCCATCACCTGCTGCGTCGCCGACGCGCGCTACGTCCGCGTCCACCTGGCGGGCCTTCCCGAGGAGTTCGCCGAGGACACCTGGCTCGAGATCCGCGGCCGGATCGAACCCGGCAGCGCCCACCGTGATCCGGACCGCACGCCGACCCTCGCCGTCGCCGAGTACCAGCCGATCGAACGGCCGGAACATCCCTACGAAAAGGTGCGCTGACCAGCTGAAGCGGATTCAGTCCGCGTCGCGGTGCCGGCGGACGACCACGCTCGCCGGGCGGATCGAGCGATCGGCGACCGACAATCCCGGCTGGATCACAGCGTCGACGGTGCGGTCCGCCGCCGGATCGGCGGTCGGGGCGACAGCGCTGGCTTCCATGGTGCGGGGGTCGAAGGCGTCGTCGGGCCGGGGCGCGACCAGGAGCGCGCCACGGCCCGCCAGCAGTCGCTCCACCCGGGTGGCGATGGCGGCGAAACCGTCGCGCTCACGGTCGGATTCGGCGGTCGAGGCGCATGCCGCGGCATCGTTGTGCAGGGCGAACAGTTCGACGATCATGGGTAGGTCCGCACCCGCGCGGTCCTGCTGCGCGCGGGCTTTCGCGTCGTCGGTGAGGCGTTCGATGGTGGCGGCCTGGCGGGCGATCACCCGCGAGAGGTCGCCGACCTGCTCCACCAGGCGAGTGAGGGTCTGCTGCACGGGATCGGATTGCGCCGCGGTCGCTTCCGGTTCGGGGCGGGCGCGCCGGATCGGTCCGGTCGGTCCGTCGAATTCCTCGGCGTGCTGCGCGACTGATTCAGACATATCCGCACGATAACCCGCATCGCCGTGGAAGGGGCGGGGCGGCAGTCGAATTGGCTGATCGCCTGCTGGGACGGTGTCGGATTCGGCTGCTACCATCGCCTGCCATGGGGGTCTACGGGATCGACCTGGGCACAACGAACTCGGCAATCGCGCGGATCGACGCCGACGGTCGTCCAGAAGTCATGGTTGGAATGAACGGCGAGCCGACGGTGCCGTCGGTAGTGCTGTTCGCGTCCGCGTTCGATCATCTGGTCGGGGAGGGCGCCCGGCGGCAGGCCCGGCTCGATCCGGAACACGTGTGCGCGCTGGTGAAGCGGCGGATGGGTGATGCCGACTGGCGGTTCACCGCACACGGGGAAAGCTGGTCCGCGCCCGCGGTGTCGGCACTGATCCTGAAGAGCCTCGCCGCTGACGCCGAGTTCGGCGGTGGCGGCCCGGTGCAGCGTGCGGTGATCACAGTGCCCGCCTACTTCGGCGACGAGGAACGCCGCGCCACCATCCAGGCGGGCAACTACGCGGGCTTTGATGTGGCGGGCGTGCTGTCCGAGCCCATTGCCGCCGCCCTCTCCTACGGGTTCGGCCGGCTCGACGGCAGCACCGACATCGGCGCCGGACTCAGCAAAGACGCGGCCCCCCGGGAAACGGTTCTGGTCTACGACCTCGGCGGCGGTACCTTCGACGCCACCGTCATCGAGTTGGCCGACCGCCGCATCTCGGTGCTCGCGGTCGAGGGTGATCACCAGCTCGGCGGAGCCGACTGGGACGAGCGCATCGCGCTGTATCTGTCCCAGCAGTTCTGCGCGGCCAACCCGGAGGCCGAAGACCCGCTGGACGATTCGGCCGGTTCGCAGATGCTGGTGCTGGCCGCCGAACGCGCCAAATGCGAGCTGAGCGAGGTCGAGCGCACCGATGTGGTGGTCGCGCACGACGGCGCCCGCGCGGTGATCTCGCTGACCCGCGCGGAAGTCGAATCGATGACCTCCTCGCTCATGCGGCGCACGCTCGACCTCACCAGGGACTGCCTGGCCGCCGCGGGTAAACGCGGGGTCGCCTCGGTCGACCGGCTGCTGCTGGTCGGTGGTTCCTCGCGAATGCCGATGGTGGCGCGGGAACTGCAGGCCGAGCTCGGTTTGACCGGAGAGCTACGCGACCCCGATCTATCGGTGGCCCGCGGCGCGGCGCTCTACGGTGAGAAGCTGGAGATGGAGCGGTTGATCATCGCGGATCTGGTCACCCGCGGCCGGCTCCGTGACGGTTCGCCCCTGACCGAAGCCTCCCCGGCGGACCTCGACCAAGCCGTAGCCCGGGTCGCGGCGTCCTTCGGCCAGCCGGTGAGCCTGGTCCGCCGGATGCTGGAAGTCCAAGTCGACACGGTGGTTTCCCGCGGTTTCGGCGTGCTGGCGCTGGACACGCATTACGGGCTGTCCGCCGCCTGGCTGGTGCACCGCAATCAAACGCTACCGGTGCGGGTGCGCAGATCCTTCGGCACCATCCGCGAGGATCAGGATCAAATCGAACTCACCATCGTCGAACAGCAGGGCCAAGCCGCGTCGGTCCGGCCAGAGGACACGAAAGTGCTGGTGGAGGGCCGCATTCGGGGGATCCCGCCCGGCTATCCGGCGGGCAGCGAGGTGCGCGTCACCTTCGAGATGGGGTTCGACGGCGTCCTGCACGTCACCGCCCACCACGTCGACGCCGATATGCCGTTGACCTTGTCCGCGCAGACCGGCGCCACCCTGTCCCAATCGGATGTGGCGCGGGAGCTGGACCAAGTGCAGCGTTCCCGCCGTCGCGCGAGCTGAGCCGCCATGGAAGCCTTCGTTCCCAACGACTACCGCAAACGCGTCCTCGCCGACGTAGAACGCCGCGGCGGGATTGAGTTCTCGGATCCGTTCGAGCTCTACGACATTCCGCTCGACGAAGCCGAAACGCTCAGCGACGCCGAGGTTTCCGCGCGAGTCGCGGAGGTGTGGGGCTTCTGGCAGAAACAGCGCGACCATCCGAAATATCGAGTGCTCGTCGGGCTGCTGGTCGATGGGCACGAACACCGCTCGGAGTTGCTGCTGCACAGCGGTTCTCGTCGCGCCGAAGCGCTGCGGGTCCGCAACGAACGACAGCAGCGCGACGCCGAACGTTTCGAAATGCTCGACACCGCCATCTCCCGGCTGGTGCAGCGCTACGGGGGTGTGCCCGCCGGTAAGGTCGCCGGACTGGAGGAAATCGGCGCGATGGGCGGCCTCACCGCCGCCGAGGTCGCCGCCCGGCTGCGCCGCCATCGCGTCATCGAGGATCAGGCCGCGCCGAGCGTACTCACCGACCAGCGGCGCAAACAGATCCGCCAACTCCTCAGCGAATGGGAGCGCCTACTCGACGGCCCGCCCACACCGACGCTGTTCGCGCTGCTGCAAGTCGAGCCGAGCAAGGCAACCCACCCGAACGAGATCCGGCTGCGCGCCGACGCGCTGCGCGCCCGATCCCGCGAACTGCCGCCCGGCCGGGTCCGGGTGGTGCTCGACGAACTGCTGGTGCACGTGCACGACCTGCTCGAGGCCGGTCCCGCGGTCGCCGAGGACTACGTTCGCTCGATCACCGAAGACGTTGCCGCCGAACTGCGTCCGAAGGTCCGCGCCGCGGTGCTGGTGGAGGACCAGCTGGTCGGCGAAGACTACGAATTCCTGCTCGAAGAAGCGATCGAGCTTGGCCTCGCCCGTCCTGACGCGATCCGCTTGCTCGCCGAGCTCGCGGGTGCGCTCGGGGCGCGCATCGAAAGCGCCCCGGCCGCAACGCCCTACGCATCGGACACGCGACCCCCGGTCAACGCCCGCGCGGCGCGCTCGGCCCCGCATCGGAGTGCGAGTCCTGGCTCGTCGCGCGAGTGGGAAGAGCCGCTCAAGGCCGCGCGCGCCGCACTACGGGCGGGCCGTCCGCAGGAGGCCGCGCGCCACGTCGCGGAGGCCAGACAGCTCGACGCGGGCGCGCACGGCGGCGCCACCCCCATCCGCCCGGTCGCCGACGAGGTCGAACGAGTCCTCGCCGAAGCGGCCGCCCACTGGCGCGACGCCACCGCCGCCTGCGCCGCGAAACGCTTCGTCGCCGCCACCCAGCACCTGGAATACCTGCGGCGCAATGCCGCCGACGTCCCTCCGCCCACCGGCCAGAGCACCACCCTCGATCAGCTGCTGACCCAAGCCCGAGAAGCCGTCGCCACCGCGGATCGACTGGTCGCCGAAGCCGACTCCGGCCCGGCCCAAGACCGCACCCGCACCCTGCTCGCCGCCCAATCCGCCTGCGCCGACCACGCCGCCGCGGCCGCCGCCCTCGCCGCCACCCCCATCGAACCCCCCGGCAGCATCCACGCCACCCGCCTACCCAACGGCTCGGTCCATATCACCTGGACCCCTTCACCCACCGCCGACGCCGACTACAAAGTCACCCGCCTGCAACCCGACGGCTCCTGGCGCGTCGTCGGCCGCACCCGCACCACCGAACTCGAAGACGGCGGCGCCCCACCCACCGGCCTCCCGGTCTACGGAGTAGCCGCCACCGTCGCCGGCCGCTACTCCGACACAACCCGCTCCGACGCCCCACCCACCAGCGCGCCGCCACTGAGCCAGCCGCTCGCCGCGGCCCAGCCGATGTCCCCCGCGACCTCATCGAACCAAGCCCTCGACCCCACCCAACCAGCCTCACCACCCCAAACAGCCCAGCCGCATCCGGCGACGCATACCACCCCGAACCAGCCTGAGTCGCTACCGAATTCACCGGAACCGGCCAATGGTGCCGGGTCGACCCCGCCGATTTCCATGTCCCGGCCGTCGAGGCTGTCTGGGACCATCCCGTCGAGTGAATCCGGTGGCGCTGCGACTTCGGAGTCCGGGCCTGATCAGCCGGTCTTCACAGCTCCATCATCGAGATCGTCTGACACCGCGCCATCGAGTGAGCCCATGGAGGCGATGCCAACGGCTTCGGAGGTCCGGCCTGGTCAGCCCGTTCCGGCTGCGCACACCGCCGACGCGAACCAGTCCGCGCGGATGCCGTATCAGGCTGAACCGGCCAACGATCCCGGGGCGGGTCCGCCGATTTCCATGTCCCGGCCGTCGAGGTATGGCGAGCCGGAACTCTCAGACGAGTTCGGTGGCGGCGGGGCGGGTTCTGGGTCCCGGACCGAGTCGGCGGCTGGGGGTCAGGCTGAGTACTCGGTTGGGGGCGCGGTTCGGGACGCCGATGCTCTTCCGGATGAACCGAATCCGAGTGGGATCCCCACCGTTGGCAATCTAGCTCTCCGCGATGGGCGGTTGACCTTCGAGTGGCCTGCCGGAGTCACCGAGGTCATGGTGGTATCGCGGCCTGACGCGCCGCCGATCACGCCGACCGACCCGCAGGCCGTTTCGTGGAAGGTCACCAACACTCGCTACGAAATCGATGGCGGGGTTCCGATCCAGCCGACTCTTACGCCGTGTCATCTTGCTGTGGCTTCTTGTCGGCGCGCGCCCAATGGGACGCTCGTCGTCGCCTCCGGTTTCGCGGCGACGGCTCGGCTGCATTGCGGTCCTTGATCGCGCGGGGTTATGGCTCCGAGGGCGCAGTCGCCCGCGGCGTAGTCCTCCGGTCCGGACCGCTCAGGTCGTGCTAACGCCCTGTTCAGCCCCACATCGGCACGGGGTTTCCCGGAGCTGATCGTGCTCGTCTCGCGCGCGTGTGCCAAGGTGGGTGTGGTGATACCCAAGTTGATGGCGGTGAGCGATATTCATGTCGGGCACCAGGGGAATCGGCCGGTGGTCGAGCAGATCACGGCGGATTCGCCGGAGGATTGGCTGATCGTTGCCGGGGATGTGGGGGAGAAGACCGACGATATCCGGTGGGCACTGGAGTTGTTGCGGAGCCGGTTCGCGAAGGTGATCTGGGTGCCGGGGAACCACGAATTGTGGACCACGCCAAAGGATCCGGTGCAAATGCATGGTGCGGCCCGGTACGACTATCTGGTGTCGATCTGCCGGGATCTGGATGTGGTGACGCCCGAGGATCCGTTCCCGGTGTGGGCGGGCGCGGGCGCGGAGGAGTTCGGCGGGCCGGTGACGCTGGTGCCGATGTTTCTGCTCTACGACTATTCGTTCCTGCCGAAGGGCGCAACCACCAAGGCCGAGGGCCTGGCCATCGCCCGCGAACGCAATGTCGTCGCCACCGACGAGTTCATGCTCTCGCCCGACCCGTATCTGACCCGCGATGCCTGGTGTCATGCCCGGGTACAGGCGACCAAACGCCGTCTGGACGCGCTGCCACCGGACACTCCGCTGGTCATGATCAACCATTTCCCGATGGTCCGCCAGCCCACCGACGTCCTGTTCTACCCGGAGTTCGCGCTCTGGTGCGGCACCGACCGCACCGCCGACTGGCACACCACCTACAACGTCGTGTGCTCGGTCTACGGCCATCTGCACATCCCGCGCACCTCCTACTACGACGGTGTCCGCTTCGAGGAGGTCTCCCTCGGCTACCCGCGCGAATGGCAGCGCCGCGGCCTGCCCGATCCGCTGCTCCGGCAAATCCTGCCCACGCCGACCTACCCGCCGGGCTCGCTGAACAAATTCGGCGGTCACTTCGAACTGACCCCCGAAATGGAGGAGGCGGCCGCCGCCATGCGCGAGCGCGCCGATCGCCGCCGGGGCGTGTGAGCCGAGGGTGGGCGTGCGGTGTCGGGCACGGCCACTCGACTACGCTCGTCGGTGATGATCGAGAACATTTTGCCCAGTGGCGTCGCGTCCGCTGAACTGCTGGAGTACCCGGCGGATCTGAAGGCGCATCCGGCGGAAGAGCATCTCATCGCGAAGTCGGTGGAGAAGCGTCGGCGAGATTTCATCGGGGCTCGGCACTGTGCCCGCCTGGCGCTGGAGCAGTTGGGTGAGCCTCCGGTGGCGATCGGTAAGGGCGAGCGAGGCGCGCCGGTGTGGCCGCGCGGCATCGTCGGCAGCCTGACGCACACCGAGGGGTATCGGGCGGCCGCGCTGGCGCATCGGTTGCGCTTCCGCTCGGTCGGTATCGACGCCGAACCGCATGCCGAACTGCCGGAGGGTGTCCTCGATTCGGTGAGCCTGCCGCAGGAGCGGGAATGGTTGCGCGACAGCGCCACCGGTCTGCACCTCGATCGCTTGCTGTTCTGCGCGAAGGAGGCCACCTACAAGGCGTGGTTTCCGCTGACGGCGCGCTGGCTCGGTTTCGAGGACGCGCACATCACCTTCACCCTCGACGACGTCTCCGACGGCGCGGGCGCCGGCACGTTCCACAGCGCGATCCTGGTCCCCGGCCAGGCCAATGACGGTGGCGCGCCGCTGATCTCGTTCGACGGCCGCTGGGTGATCGCCGACGGCCGCATCCTGACCGCGATCGTGCACGGCTGATGGCCGCCGCACCCGCACTCGGCGGCCTGCTGATCGTCGACAAGGACGGCGGCTGGACCAGCCACGATGTCGTCGCCAAGAGCCGAAGGCTGCTGCGTACGAAGAAGGTCGGGCACGCGGGCACTCTCGACCCGATGGCCACCGGCGTGCTGGTGCTCGGGGTGGAACGGGCCACGAAGCTGCTCGGCCTGCTCACGCTGACCACCAAGGCGTATACCGCCACCATCCGTCTCGGCCGGTCCACCGACACCGACGACGCCGAAGGCGAAGTGCTGGCGACCACTCCGGCGCTGCACGTGCGCGACGACGAAATAGCTACGCGGGTAAAGGCTTTGACCGGCGCCATCGAGCAGGTTCCGGCCACGGTCAGCGCCATCAAGGTCGACGGCGAGCGCGCCTACGCCCGTGCCCGCGCGGGCGAGGATGTGCGGTTGGCTGCTCGTCCGGTCACCGTCTCCCGTTTCGATGTCCTTGCCCGGCACGACGTTCCGGACGGCGAGTTCGTCGACCTGGACGTCGAGGTCGAGTGTTCCTCCGGCACCTATATTCGCGCGCTGGCCCGGGACCTCGGTGCCGCACTCGGCGTCGGCGGCCACCTGACCGCGTTGCGCCGCACCAGGGTCGGCCCGTTCACCCTCGAAAACGCGCGCACCCTGGGCGCGTTGGCGGCCGCCGCGGAAGCCGATCCCGAGGCGTCCTTGCTGAGCCTCGATATGGACGCGGCCGTTCGAACCGCTTTCCCGCATCGCGACATCGACGAATCGCAGGCACACGACCTCCGCAACGGCCGCTGGCTCGATCCGATCGGCATCCCCGGTGTCTACGCCGCCATCGATCCCTCCGGTCAGGCCATCGCCCTACTCCAGGAAAGTGGCAGGCGCGCCGCCTCGGTCATGGTCGTCCGCCCGTCCAATCTCTGATCCCGGCGCGCGACCCGGCTCGGCGGGCAGGATCGTGCCGAGTGCGCCCAGCAGCGCGCCGACGCCGATGTCGCGCAACTGTTTACGGCTCATCGTGTGGTTCTCCAGCCAGTCGACGGTCAGTACCCGGAAGAAGGTCAGCCAGCTCCGCAGCACCGACGACGTGATAGTGCGTGCGCTGCCTTGCACGCCGATGACATCGAGCAGTCGCCGGCGCAGTTCGTCCAGTTCGCCGGTGATGATCGACTGCACCATCGGGTCGGTGGCGAGGACCTTGTTGGCGGCCAGCACCGCGTGCGCGTTGGCCTCGAAGTAGTCCAGGTGGGCGTCCAATCCGGCCACCAGCTGTTCGAGCAGTGGCTGCGCGGGGTCCAGTTCGGTGACCACCAGGAGCTGTTCGGCCGCTCGCTGGTATACGGCGACGAAAAGTTCGCGCTTGCTGGCGAAGTGCCGGTACAGCAGGGCACGCGAGATGCCCGCCGCGGCGGCGACGTCCTCCATCAGCACCTCGTCGTAGGGGCGCTCGGCGAACAGCCGCTCGCCCGCTTCCACCAGGAGGCGGCGGCGTTCGTCGGGGGCGAGGCGGCGGCGAGTACTCACTCCGCGAATCTTAGTTGACGTGCGTCTACTACCGGTCGTACGCTGCCCTTAGTAGATGCGCGTCTACTAAGGAATTCGCCGCTCGGGTGATTCGCCGCCAACAGGAGGAACGCCATGCCGAAGCTGCTCAAAATCTTGGCTCTGACCATGGGCATCGCCTGCGTCGCGATCGGATTCGCCCATATCGCCCTCGGCAACGCCTCGGTGCCGGAGATGGCCGACGCGGGCGTCACCGCCGACAGCCAGAGTCGCTTCTTCGGCGCGATCTTCGCCGGATACGGCGCCGCCTGGATCTGGGCCGCCCGTCGGTCCCCGATTCCCGCGCCCGCTATCCGCTGGCTCGCGGGCATCTTCCTGCTCGGCGCGTTCGCCCGGGTGGTCTCGCTGGCCGTGCACGGCTGGCCGCACTGGTTCCAAATCGTGCTCACCGTCATCGAATTCGTGCTCCCGCCGCTGTTCTACCGGCTGGCCGACGCGGACGAGAAGCGAGTGCGGGAAGAGCGGGAATCGTTGGCTCCCAATCGGTCCCGCTCCCTCGCCTAGGAATCGACGCACGACCGGCTGAGCGGACCGGCGCTCAGCCGCGCAGGAATCCTGCCACGTCGTCGGGGAACCGGCTGTCCGCGATCGCGGAGTTGTGATCGCGGCCCTCGTACAACTTCAGGGTTGCCCCGGGGATGCCGTCCGCGGTGTCGCGGAACATCTGCGCGGGGTAGGCGAGGTCTTTGTCGCCGCCGACAACCATGGTGGGTGCCTTGATTTCGGCGAGCCGCTCCCGGATATCCCACTCGTCCTCGGCGTCGATGACTCGAATGGCATCGGTGTAGTCGCCGTCGGCCGGGCGCATCATCGGGTCCAGCAGCCACAGCAGCCCGGCCATCAGCCGCTGTCCGAGCCGGGACGTGCTGGCGATCGACGCCCACGCGGTGGCGGGCCGCTTCCCGGCCGCGGCCAGTTCCGCGAACCGGCGCATGGCGGCCCGCCCGCTCGGGCTCAACGTGTAGGCGGAACTGGTAACCACAAGGCGGCGAACGATTTCCGGGTGCTCCAGCGCCAGGTGCTGGGCCACCGACCCGCCGGTGGAGTAGCCGAGCGCGTCGACCGGCTCGCCGAATTCGCCCTGGAGCGCCTCGGCCAGATCCGTCGTGATGTCGGACATGGTGGTGCCCGCCGCGAGGCCGGGGCGCCGGTTCACCACATACACCGTGTGCCGCTCGCCCAGGGCGAGAAACGGCTTCACCATGAACTTCCGGGCGCTGCCGCGGAGATTCCCGTTCTCGGCCGTGGAGCCGGGGAGTGCGATGAGCGGCGATCCGCTGCCGAAGCTCAGGTAGGTCAGCCCATTGGGGAACTGGCCTTCGTGGATGTCGAGTTTGCTGGTCATGGTGGCCTCCGGTGATGCAGTAGCGATACTCGAAGTCTAGCGGAATAAATCATTCCGTTCCAGTCGAACTCGGAAGTTTCTCCGACCGAAGTCCAAAGCCGGTCCGCGCACGTACAGTGGCTGGCGTCCGCCGCGGCGACCGGCGGCCGTGCCGACGAGGGGTAATGCGATGAGTGCACATCCGGATTCGTTCGATCTGTGGGACCGCGACGGCGACGGTCAGGTATCCGTCGAGGACATCATCATCGGCATCCGCGCCCAGGGCATCGAGGTCGACGACGCGTCGGTCGAGCGCATGGTCGCCGCCGCCGACACCAACGGCGACTTCCTGGTCTCCCGAGCCGAATTCGACGCCGCCCTGGTCGCGGGCAAGATCGAGGTCACCGACGCCGACGCGGCCTTCCAGGTCTTCGACGTCAACCAGGACGGCAAGATCTCCGTCGAAGAACTCGAACAGCTCATCCGCCAGGTCGGCCAAGGCATGATCGACGGCCCCGCCGACGTCCTGCTCGATGCCGCCGACGCCGACGGCGACGGCTTCCTCTCGCCTCCGGAATTCCGCTCCCTGCTCGAATTCCTCTGCCGCTGAACCTGATCCGGCGAAGTCCGCGCGGCTATGCGAGGGCGGCGGCCCGGCTCAAGTAATCCTGGGGGAAATTCCTAGGTCGCGAGCGCACCTTTGAGGTGTCGGCCCAATAGTGGGCCGCGGTCGGGTGCCCTGTGGCGGGCCCGATCGGCGCGCCCATCAGCTCGGGCATCCGCAGGATTCGAGCGAAAGGCCGTGGCGATCATGAGGCATGGACTCGTCCGGAAGACGGTGGTTCTCGCTACGTTGACGGTGCTGACTGTGGGCTGCGGAAGCAATTCCGAGCCCACCAGTCGGATGCCGGAGCCGACGAGATCGGCTCCCGCCACCCCGATCCGATCGGGATCGACGGATACCGGCGTGACCGACACTCCGCCATCGGACCCGAAACCTGGTCCGCCACAACTTGCTACAGGCGTCGCGATGATCGTCACCCGGACGTTGTCGAACCAGCCGGTGCCGCACGTTCCGGTCTCCCTGCGGCTCATCCAACCCTGTGATCCCGCGAACGGCGACATCCCCGACGACGGCCAGGAGGTGCGCCGGTGGGACGCCACCACCGATGCCGCGGGGCGCGCGATCTTCACCGTCCCGGTGGGCTGCTATCGGATGGGGATGGGCGAGCCGCCCGCGGGCAGCACCCCCGTGCCGGAGGGCTACCACCATCTGTTCCTCAGCCGGCCCGATTCGACAGTCGAGGGCGCCTTCCGCTTCGAGGACCCGGCCGGACAGTGCTCCGCCCAGTCGATCGTGTCCGACCTCGCTGCGGAGGGGCGACTCTATGCGGAACAAGAGGATTGGACCCGGGCCACGGTCCGCGACTGCGCGGACGCGTGGGGCGTGATCAGCTGGAACACGCCGGGTGACACCCAGCGCGTCGTCCGTCGCGTCGGTGAGCGCTGGAGCACCTACGTCATCTTTCCGCACTTCGACTGCTGGAGCGACGCGGCCGCCGATGGCGTGCCGGAACGTCTGCGGGACTACTTCCATGCCTGCACGAGCCGGGCGTGCACCGCGAATGCCATCGTCGGCGATCTGATGAGACAGGGCGAACTGTATCCGGGACAAGAGAATCCGTCGCTGCTGCAGATCATGGATTGCTCCGGCAGCTGGGCGCTCATCAGTTGGAACACCCCTGGCGACACCGCTCGCATCATTCAGTACAACGGCCACAGCTGGACCACCTACGTGCGCTTCCCACACGACGAATGCTGGTCCCGAGCCGTCACAACGGGCGTTCCCCAACGCCTCCAGCCGCACTTCGGCAACTGCTGATCGGTCCTCGCCTAAGCGGTGAGCCAGATGGCTTCGGCGGCGGGACGGCCCAGGTCGATGGGAGTTTCCGCGGAGCCCAGGCGCAGGGCGATGGTGCCGGCGAAGTCGCGGCGTTCCACGACGGTGATCGCGGTGTCCAAGGCGATGCCGACGGAATCGAAGTAACGCAGCATGTCCGGGTCGGAGTCGGAAATCCTGGCGACCCGTCCGGTTTCGCCCGCCGCGAAGTCGCTGAGCTGCCGGGCGGGCGGGGTCGGCACGGCACCGTCGACCGACGGGATCGGGTCGCCGTGCGGATCCCGGTCGGGATAGCCGAGTTTCGCGTCGATCCGCGCCATCAGCAGCTCCGAGACCGCGTGCTCGAGCACCTCGGCTTCGTCGTGTACCTCGTCCCAGCCGTACCCTAGCTCGTTGACCAGGAACGTCTCGATCAACCGATGCCGGCGCACCATGGCGACCGCGGCGCGGCGCCCGTGCTCGGTCAAGGTGATCGAACCGTAGCGGGCGTGCTCGACCAAGCCCTGATCGGCGAGTTTGCGCACGGCTTCGGAGACGGTGGACGCGGACACTCCGATGCGCTCGGCGAGCAGTTTGGTCGACACCTTCTCCTGGGACCACTCCTGCGCGGTCCAGATCACCTTCAAGTAGTCCTGGGCGACCGAGGTCAGTTCCGGGGCAATCGTCGCGGTGTCACCGGAGGTGGCGTCGTCGGCGGGCGTCAGGGCCTGCTCGCGTCGGGTGGCGATGTCTCGTTTACCGGGCACGTACCTGAGCTTATGCACTCCTTCGCCGATACACACATCTCGGCGAGAGACACGAACGCCTGTTCACCAAGTGGATAACGTCGTGTGACTTGTGGGACGCCGGAATACTGTTCGTGACGCCATTTGCGTACGCTGCAACCGTGCAGAGATGGCGAAGTCTCGACGAGGTGCCCGCGGACTGGGGTCGCTGCGTACTCACGATCGGCGTGTTCGACGGCGTACATCGCGGCCATGCCCAGTTGATCAGTCGCGCTGTGAAGTCCGCGGCCGCGCGTGGTGTCCCGGCGGTGTTGATGACCTTCGATCCGCACCCCATGGAGGTGGTGCGGCCGGGTTCACATCCGGCGCAGCTGACCACGCTGCCGCGCCGCGCCGAACTGGCCGAGGAACTCGGCGTCGACGTCTTCTGTGTCATGCCGTTCACCACCGAATTCATGCAGCTCACCCCCGAGGCCTACGTGCACGACCTGCTGGTCGACCGCTTGCACGTGGCCGAGGTCGTGGTCGGCGACAACTTCACCTTCGGCAAGAAGGCCGCGGGCACCGTCGACACCATGCGCGGCCTGGGCGAGCGGTTCGGCTTCGAGGTCGACGGCGTCAAGCTGGTCGGGGAACACGCGGTTACCTTCTCCTCTACCTATATCCGCGCCTGCGTCGAAGCAGGGGATATGGCCGCCGCCGCGGAGGCGCTGGGCCGGCCGCACCGGATCGAGGGTGAAGTGGTGCACGGTGAGGGCCGCGGTAAGGATCTCGGTTTCCCCACCGCGAATCTCGCGCCGACACCGTATGCCGCCATCCCCGCCGACGGGGTGTACGCGGGGTGGTTCACGGTGCTCGACCCCGACGGCCCGGCCATCGGCCCGGCCGAACCGGGCGAGCAGGCGATGGCCGCGATCTCGGTCGGCACCAACCCGCAGTTCGACGGGGTCGCGCGCACCGTGGAAGCCTTCGTGCTCGACGGTGAGGCCGACCTCTACGGGCGGCGCGTCGCCCTGGATTTCGTCGAGCACCTGCGCGGTATGCGCAAGTTCGACTCCCTCGAGGAGTTGCTCGAAGCGATGAATCGTGACGTGGAGAATGCCCGCAAGGTTCTCACGGCCGTCGAATAGACCCGATTCGGCTCCCGGGAACCACCTCCGGTAAGGTAGATCCTCGGGTTTGCTGCGGTCCGCGGTGGCGCCCATTCCGGGTGGCGCTTTCGCAAGACCCGGGCATCCGAGCGCGGAACTGAAAAATAGGAGTGGACGCCGCATGGCTCTGACCACCGAGCAGAAGACCGCCATCCTCAAGGAATACGGCCTGCACGAGAAGGACACCGGTTCCCCGGAGGCGCAGATCGCCCTGCTGTCGAAGCGGATCTCGGACCTGACCGAGCACCTCAAGCAGCACAAGCACGACCACCACACCCGCCACGGCCTGCTGGCCCTGATCGGTCGTCGTCGTCGCCTGTCGAAGTACCTGCAGGCCAAGGACATCGAGCGGTACCGTTCGCTGATCGAGCGTCTCGGCCTGCGTCGCTGAGCACGCCCGACACACTGGCTTCCATAGGTCGTCGGTAAAACAGCCAACGGGGAGACGTACAATCTCCCCGTTGGCTATTTGCGTTGCAGGGGTGAACACCTCCCCGGCGCACAACACTGCACAGCCGTAAGCACCCGCCCGCGTGGCGTCGGTCTTCGGTAGTGGCCTCTCGGTCGGTGTTCGACGCACCGGGCCGACGGGCTTCGATCGATGACCGCCTCCGCGTCGCCGTTTCCAAGGGGAAACCGGCCGGGTCTGCGCGTCGCAGCCAGGATGGTTGCCGCGCGTCCGTGCCAGGTACGGCTGACGAATAGCCGGATCGCGCCTGTGTTCTGCCATTGAGAGCGAGGCGAGGGATCCGGCGAAGACGAGAGGTTGAGAGAAGAGAATGACCGAAACAACTGAACGCAAGTCCTCGGCCGTCGAGGTCGAGCCCGGTGTGTTCGAATCCGTCGCGCTGATCGACAACGGCAGCTACGGCACCCGCACCATCCGCTTCGAGACCGGCCGGCTGGCCCGGCAGGCCGCCGGCTCCGTCGTGGCCTACCTGGACGACGAGACCATGCTGATGTCCGCGACCACCGCGGGCAAGTCCCCCAAAGAGCAGTTCGACTTCTTCCCGCTGACGGTCGACGTCGAAGAGCGCATGTACGCCGCGGGTCGCATCCCGGGCTCGTTCTTCCGTCGCGAGGGCCGCCCCTCCACCGACGCCATCCTGACCTGCCGCCTGATCGACCGTCCGCTGCGCCCGTCGTTCGTCGACGGCCTGCGCAACGAGATCCAGGTCGTGGTCACCGTGCTGTCGCTGGATCCGAAGGATCTCTACGACGTCGTGGCGATCAACGCCGCTTCCGCGTCCACCCAGATCGCGGGCCTGCCGTTCTCCGGTCCGGTCGGTGGCGTGCGCGTCGCCCTGATCGAAGGCCAGTGGGTCGCGTTCCCGACCGTGGAACAGCTCGAGGGCGCCGTGTTCGACATGGTCGTCGCGGGCCGCGTGGTCGAATCCGGCGACGTCGCGATCATGATGGTCGAGGCCGAAGCCACCGACAAGGTGATCGAGCTGATCGACGGCGGCGCGCAGGCGCCGACCGAGGCCGTCGTGGCCGAGGGCCTGGAGGCCGCCAAGCCGTTCATCGCCCGGCTGTGCCGCGCGCAGTCCGATCTCGCCGAGCTGGCCGCCAAGCCGACCGGTGAGTTCCCGCTGTTCCCGCCGTACGAGGCCGATGTGTTCGAGGCCGTCGAGGGCACCGCGAAGCGTGAGCTGAACGAAGCCATGAGCATCGCCGACAAGCAGACCCGCGAGGCGAAGATCGACGAGATCAAGCTGGACGTGCTCGGCCGGCTCGGCGAGGACTTCGCCGGTCGCGAGAAGGAACTGGGCGCGGCCTTCCGCTCCGTCACCAAGAAGCTGGTCCGCCAGCGCATCCTGACCGACGGGTTCCGCATCGACGGCCGTGGGCTCGCGGATATCCGCGCCCTGTCCGCCGAGGTCGCCGTGGTGCCGCGGGCGCACGGTTCGGCGCTGTTCGAGCGTGGCGAGACCCAGATCATGGGCGTCACCACCCTGGACATGGTGAAGATGGCGCAGCAGGTCGACTCGCTCGGCCCGGAAACCTCCAAGCGCTACATGCATCACTACAACTTCCCGCCGTACTCCACCGGTGAGACCGGCCGCGTGGGTTCGCCCAAGCGCCGCGAGATCGGCCACGGCGCGCTGGCCGAGCGGGCGCTGCTCCCCGTGCTGCCCAGCCAGGAAGAGTTCCCGTACGCCATCCGTCAGGTCTCGGAAGCGTTGTCCTCCAACGGTTCCACCTCGATGGGCTCGGTCTGCGCCTCGACCCTGTCGCTGCTGAACGCCGGTGTGCCGCTGAAGGCCCCCGTCGCCGGTATCGCCATGGGCCTGGTCTCGGACACCATCAAGAACGACAAGGGTGAAGACGAAGTCCGCTACGTCGCCCTGACCGACATCCTCGGCGCCGAGGATGCTTTCGGCGACATGGACTTCAAGGTCGCCGGCACCCGCGAGTTCGTCACCGCGCTGCAGCTGGACACCAAGCTGGACGGCATCCCCTCCAAGGTGCTGGCCGGTGCGTTGAGCCAGGCGCACGACGCCCGCACCACCATCCTGGACGTGATGGCCGAGGCCATCACCAGCCCGGACGAGATGAGCCCGTACGCGCCGCGCGTCACCGCGATCAAGATCCCGGTCGACAAGATCGGCGAGGTGATCGGGCCCAAGGGCAAGGTGATCAACCAGATCACCGAGGAGACCGGCGCCAACATCTCCATCGAGGATGACGGCACGGTCTACGTCGGTGCGACCACCGGCCCCGCGGCGCAGGCGGCGATCGACCAGATCAACGCCATCGCGAACCCGCAGCTGCCGAAGGTCGGCGAGCGCTTCCTGGGCACGGTCGTCAAGACCACCGCCTTCGGCGCGTTCGTCTCGCTGCTGCCCGGCCGCGACGGCCTGGTGCACATCTCCAAGCTGGGCAACGGCAAGCGCGTCGCCAAGGTCGAGGACGTGGTGAACGTCGGCGACAAGCTGCGCGTGGAGATCGCCGACATCGACAACCGCGGCAAGATCTCGCTGGTCCCCGTCGAGGAGACCACCGAGGAGCCGGCCGCGGACGACGCCGTTGATGCTTCGGCCGCGACCGAGTAGTACTTGTCTCTGTGACGAAGAAGAAGACGGCCCCCCTGCTCCCCAGCGAGCAGGGGGGCTCGTCACTCCTGAGAACCGACGAATCCCTCTCGCATTCGGTTGATTCCGGTGTGCGGCGCACCGTGCTGCCCGGCGGGCTACGCGTGGTCACCGAGCATCTGCCCGGTGTGCGTTCGGCGTCGATCGGTGTGTGGGTCGGCGTCGGTTCGCGTGACGAAGGCCCGACCGTGGCCGGGGCCGCGCATTTCCTCGAGCACCTGCTGTTCAAGGCGACTCCGACGCGTTCGGCGCTGGATATCGCGCAGGCCATGGACGGGGTGGGCGGCGAGCTCAACGCGTTCACCGCCAAGGAACAGACCTGCTATTACGCCCATGTCATCGATGAGGATCTGCCGCTGGCGGTCGACCTGGTCTCCGACGTGGTGCTGAACGGACTGTGCCGGTCCGCTGATGTCGACCTGGAACGCCAGGTGGTGCTCGAGGAAATCGCCATGCGTGACGACGACCCCGAGGACATGGTCGGCGACGCGTTCCTCACCGCGTTGTTCGGCGATCACCCGATCGGACGCCCGGTGATCGGTTCCATCGAATCGATCGAGGGGATGCAGGCCGCGCAGCTGCGATCGTTCCATCTGCGGCGGTATCGCCCGGATCGGATGGTCATCGCGGTCGCGGGCAATGTCGAGCACGAGCACACCGTGGAGCTGGTGCATCGGGCCTTCGAGCACCGGCTGGACCCGTCGGCGGTGCCGGCACCCCGGCGCGAAGGCCGGTTCCGTCCCACCGGCAAGCCGGAACTGCACTGGAGCCACCGCGACAGCGAACAGGCCCACCTCACCTTCGGTGTGCGGGCCTTCGGCCGGCACGAGGGCGAGCGGCGCTGGCCGCTGTCGGTGCTCAACACCGTCGTGGGCGGCGGCTTGAGTTCCCGTCTGTTCCAGCGCATCCGGGAGGATCGCGGTCTGGCGTACTCGGTGTACTCGAGCGTCGACACCTTCGCCGATACCGGCGCGTTCTCCGTCTACATCGGCTGCCAGCCCGAAAACCTCGGCCAGGTGGCGTCTCTGGCGCGCGGCGTGCTGGAGGAAGTCGCCGAACACGGCATCACCGACGCCGAATGCGCCCGCGCCAAGGGTTCTTTGCGCGGGGGACTGGTCCTCGGCTTGGAAGACTCCGCCTCCCGGATGAACCGCATCGGCCGCAGCGAGCTCAGCTACGGCAACCATCGCAGCGTCTCCGAGACGCTGGCCCGCATCGACGCGGTCAGCACCGAGGAAGTGTCCGCGATCGCCCGCACCCTGCTGTCTCGCCCGTTCGCGGCATCCGTGGCGGGACCGTACCGTCGCACCCGGGAACTTCCCGCGGCGGTCCGCCGCCTGGTCGACGCCTGATCCCTCTGCTGTCGTACAACCGGTGGGCGATGACGGCCCGTGTGCGACAGCAGTTTTGGGTTCCCGCCTCGATTTGCGCCAGTGGTGTGCGGGCGAGCCGGATCAGGTCTGGTTCGCCGCGCTGACGATCGCGGGGAGTAGTCCGGGCAGGGCCTGGTCGATGTCGGCGGTGCGCAGGCGCTGGTGGATCTGGCCGTCGATGACGAGGCGTTCGATGAGCCCGGCTTCGCGCAGGATCTTGAAATGGTGGGTGGCGGTGGATTTGTTGATCACGCCGTAGAGGGCGCTGCACCGGACGGCGGTGCCGGCGTTGCTGAGGCGGCGGATCATTTCCAACCGGATGGGATCCTGCAGCGCGCCCAGGACGGTGGGCAGCGAGGCGACCGGCGGCAGCGGTTCCTTGGCTTCGGTCATGAGCTACCTCACAGATGGGTTCGATGTTCGTCGTACCGGTTGTAGGGTTCGACTGGAGTTCGATAGACATCAAACTTACCTGATCGGAGCGATGATGGCAGCGACAGTGGCCGCCGGCGAGCAGACCGTACAGCGTTGGGCGTACCCGTTGGTGCTGGCCGCGAGCGGTGTGGCGCTCGGGGTGTCCGGGGTTCCCGCTCCGCTGTACGGGTTGTACGAAACGCAATGGCACCTGTCCCCGCTGACCACGACCGTGGTCTTCGCGGTGTATGCCTTCGCCGCCCTCGCCGCGGTGCTGGTCTCGGGCCGGATCTCCGATGTGGTGGGCCGCAAGCCGGTGCTTCTGGGCGCTTTCGCCATCATGATCGTCGGTCTGGTGGTGTTCATGCTGGCCGATTCGGTGCCGATGTTGTTGCTGGCCAGAGCTTTACACGGGTTGGCGGTCGGGTCGACGGTGGTGGCTGGCGCGGCGGCGCTGCTGGATCTGCGGCCGCATCGTGGCGCGCGCTCCGGACAGCTCAGCGGTGTCGCCTTCAATGTCGGTATGGCCGTGGCGATTCTGGGCTCCGCGCTGCTGGCGCAGTACGCGCCGTATCCGTTGCGCACCCCCTACGTGGTGATCACCGTGGTCTGCTTGATCATCGGTGTCGGGGTGCTGGCGTTGCGGGAGCCGCACGGCGCCCGGGTTGCCGGTCGCATTCGGATCGCAAAACCAGCTGTGCCGCAAGAGATCTCCGCGGACTTCTGGTTCTCCGCGATCGGCGTGATGGCGGCCTGGTCGGTGCTCGGGGTGTTGCTGTCGCTGTACCCGTCGCTGGCCGCGCAGCAGACCGGCATCCACAATCTGGTCTTCGGCGGGGCGGTGGTCGCCTCGACCGCGCTGTCCGGCGCCACCAGCCAGCTGTTCGCGACGGGTATCCCCGCCCGGCGCGCGGCGATCATCGGCGACACCGGGATGGCTTTCGCGCTGCTGCTGACCGTGCCCGCGCTGGCCACCCACAACTGGGTCGTGGTGCTGGCGGCGGGCGTGCTGCTGGGTGTGACTTTCGGGCTCGGGTTCGGCGGGTCGCTGCGACACCTGTCCAACGTCGTGCCGCACCACAAGCGGGGTGAGACGATGTCGGCGTACTACCTGCTGGCCTACTCGGCGATGGCGTTGCCGACCATTCTCGCGGGCTGGGCCGCCACGACCTGGGGACTGAACAATGTCTTCCCGTGGTTCGTCGGCGTGGTGGCCCTCGCCTGCCTGATCGCCGCCGGGCTGGGTGTCCGCGGCAATCGGCGTGCCGACCGGTCGGCCTGAATCCGGCGTTCCGTCCACCGGATGGGTGACACCTGAAAAGGGCTGGGGCACAGGCATAGCCGCTCTTGTCCTGTAGGCGCGGTACGCCGATCCCGTTTACCATGCCCATCATGCGATGGGGGAGGCTGGGTGATCGGGTGCGCCGCGCCGCACTGTTCTTCGCAGTGTCGACCGTGGTACTCCTCGGCCTGGTCATCGGGGGAGTGACCTGGTGGCTGCTGCGGCTCGGCCTGGGAGTCGAGGCGGAACGGCCGAACCAGGTGCAACTCACCGCGATCGCGCTGGCGGTGCTCGCGGGCATCGGCGGGGCGGTCGCGGTGACGGTGGCCTACCGCCGCCAGCGGGACCTGGAACGCGGGCGCTTCGCCGAACTCATCGGCGGCGCGGTGCGGCAATTGGGCGACGAAGACCCGGCCGTGCGGATCGCGGGGGTCTACGCCGTGGCCGTGATCGCCGACGAATGCGCCACACCGCGCCGGCGCCAGCAGTGCGTCGACGTACTGTGCGGCTATCTCCGGCTACCGTATGAACCCGGCGACGGCTCGAATCATCTTGTCTCCCGCGCGGAATCGATGGAGGAGTCCGGCAGCCGGGTGGAGCGGGTCTATCACATCCGGCGCGACGATCGCGAGGTGCGGCGCACCATCGTCCGGGTCATCGCCGAACACCTGCGCCGCGCGCCGCGGGATTCCTGGTCCCGGCGCTATGCCGAGGTCTCCTGGTCCCAGTGCGACTTCGATTTCACCGGCGCGGTATTCGACGATGCCGACTTCCAGGGGGTCGAATTCGGCGGTCGCTGGACTGTCTTCGCGGGTACCCGGTTCGTCGGCGATCTACGCACGGATTTCGAACGTGCTCGCTTCACCGGACGGCACGTCACCTTCCACGGCGCGGTATTCGGCGAAGCGCCCGTGGTATTCGACCGAGCCGAGTTCCGCTGCGCCCATACGAGTTTCGACGAGGCGATCTTCAAATCGCCCTATACCTCGTTCGACGACGTGGTCTTCGCGGGCATCCGCACCGGATATACCGGCGCCAGATTCGTCGGCGAGGAGACATCGTTCCGGGCCACCAGATTCGGTGCGGAATCGACCTCCTTCGAGGGCGCGACCGTAGACGGCGAGCGCGTATCGTTCGCGCACGCGGTCTTCGGCGGTACCCGGGTCGCGTTCAGTGGCGCCCATTTCTGTGCCGCCGCCGTCGAATTCGACGATGCGCGCTTCGGCGGGCAGGCCTGGCGGCGCAACAAGGGCACCCGTGAGATCGATTTCGCCAAGGCGCAATTCCACGGCGGCGCCACCTTCGCGCGCACCGTGCTGGGCGGGCGCGCCGCCGATTTCACCGCCTGCGACTTCTTCGGCGATGTTTCCTTCGCCGAGGCGCGTTTCGCCGCCGGGCAGATCCACTTCGACGCTCCGACAGCCTGGGTGGGTGTGCGCTTCGACTGGGACGAAAACCCAACTCGCAAACCGAGTTCGGTGCTGCCGAGTCCGTGGCCCCCGGCGCTGGACGCAGTGCCCGCGCCGGAGGCGTGCGGCACTACGCCGGCCAACCGCCGTACGGGACGGTGATCAACTCCAGGTAGTGGCCGCTCGGATCCTCGAAGTAGACGCCGCGACCGCCGTCGTGATGATTGATCTCGTTGACGCCGTGCTTCTGCGGATCCGCCCAGTGGTCCAGCTTGTAGCGCTGGATCTTGGCGTAGGCCGCGTCGAATTCGGCTTCGGAAATCAAAAAGGCGTAGTGCTGGGGTTGGATCTCGTCGATGAACGGCGGAACATTCGCCATATCGAAGGTGACACCGTTCGCGGTGGTCAGCGGGATGAAAGGACCCGCTTCCGTGCCGATTTCCAATCCCAGGATGTCCGACCAGAATTCCGCGGACACCCGCTTGTCGCGACAACCGACAATGGTGTGATTGAACTGAACTGACAGGGGATTACTCCTTGCAGTCGTGACGGTCCCGACCCTGGGCTCGGTACAAGGCGGCCGACAGGAGCACCGTCACGGTGCCCGAGATTAGTGGGCGCGGCACGTGTTTTTCAACCCCGGAGTGACGCAGGCCATGGTCGGCGGTAGCGTCGGGCGAATGAAGATTCGTGGTGCGGTTCTGGAGCGGATCGCGGCCCCCGTGCCTTTCGCCGAGTCGGCCCCGATCACCATCTGCGAGCTCGACCTCGCCGAACCCGGCCCCGGTGAACTGCTGGTCCGGATCGAGGCCGCCGGGTTGTGCCATTCCGATCTGTCCGTGGTGGACGGCAATCGGGTGCGTCCGGTGCCGATGCTGCTCGGGCACGAGGCCGCCGGGCGAGTCGAGGCGGTCGGTCCCGGCGACGGTGACATCGCGGTCGGACAGCGGGTCGTGATGACCTTTCTACCGCGTTGCGGAGAGTGTGCCGGGTGTGCGAGCGAGGGTCGAACCCCTTGCGGGCCCGGCAGTCTCGCCAATAACGCGGGTGAGCTCCTCAACGGCGGGCGCAGGCTGCGCCGCGACGGCGCGGAGGTGCACCATCACCTGGGTGTGTCCGCCTTCGCCACGCATGCCGTGGTAGACCGCCGCTCCGTCGTGCCGGTCGACGACGATGTCCCGCCGGAAGTCGCCGCCGTCCTCGGCTGTGCGGTGCTCACCGGTGGTGGCGCGCTGTTGAATTCGGCGAAGCCCGGCCCCGGCGATCGCATCATGGTCGTCGGCCTCGGCGGCGTCGGCATGGCCGCGGTGCTGGTCGGCGTCTCCCTCGGCCGCGAGGTCATCGCCGTCGACACCGTGGCCGAAAAGCTGACTCTCGCCACCGAACTCGGGGCCGCCGCGGTCCACACGCCTGGTGAACTGGCGGACCGGGGTATCCAGGCCGAGATCGTGATCGAGGCCGCAGGCAACATCCCTGCTTTCGAAACCGCCGTGGCCGCCACCGCCGCGGGCGGCACGACCGTCACCGTCGGGTTGCCTGCCCCCGACGCGCGCGCGAGCATTTCCCCGCTCACGTTGGTCGCGCAGGGGCGCACCATCGTCGGCAGTTACCTCGGCTCGGCCGTCCCCGCCCGCGACATCCCCGAATACGTGCGCATGTGGCGTGCGGGCCGGCTTCCCGTCGAGCGCCTCGTCTCCGCGCACATCGGCCTCGACCGGATCAACCACGCGATGGACGAACTCGCCGCCGGCCACGCACTCCGCCAGGTCATCGTCTTCGACTGACCATCGTCCGCCTGACCTGGATGCTTACCTCCAGCGGGGGTATTCGACCAAAAAGTAGGTACTTGTCGCCACGCCGCAGCCACCCGAAGACTGAGCGCCCGGGGCCGCGGAGCCCCCGCAGCGAACCAACTTGGGAGGCAACATGACCGGCAGCAGCCGCACACCCGTGACAGTGCTCGGAGTCGGCTCGATGGGCAGGGCGGTGGCCATGGCACTGCTGGCCGCCGGACACCCGACCGCGGTGTGGAACCGCAGCCCGGAGCGCGCGGCGGCACTGGTGGAGCACGGTGCCGTCCACGCGCGCACGATCCAGGACGCGATCACCGCCGGCCCGGTGATCGTCTCGGTACTCACCGGATTCGACGCGACACTGGACACCCTGGCTCCGGTCGCGGACGCGCTGGCCGGTCGAACCGTGCTGACGCTCAACAGCGGGTCGCCCGCCGGTGCCCGCCGGATGGCCGAATGGATCGCCGCGCGGGATGCCCGATTCCTCGCCGGCGCGATCAAGAATGTGCCTGCCGCGGTGGGTGATTCGGAGACCCTGCTGTACTTCGGCGGCGATCGCGCCGTCTTCGACCACCACGCCGAAATACTGCGCGCACTGGGTGGCGACATCGTGCACCTGGGACCGGAGCCGGATCTCGCCGCGCTCTACGAGTCGGCGGTCGGCGCGACGCTGCTTCCGGCGCTGCTCGGATTCCTGGAGGGCGCGGCGGTGCTCGCCACGCGTGGCATTCCGGCCGCGGCGATGGTGCCCTACTCGCGCAAGTGGCTCCAGATGATCGAGTCCCTGCTGCCGATTCTCGCCGCGGAGATCGACACGGCCGACTACTCCCGACTGGGTTCCTCGATCGCGCTGTTCCACGCGGCCGTCGCCGAAGACGAGGCCCTGGCAGCCGAATCCGGCGTCGACATGTCCTGGCACGCGGCGATGCACGATCTGCTCCGTCGCGCGGTCGCGGAAGGCCGTGGCGAACAGAGCATTACGGCCCTGTTCGAGGTCATCAGGAAGCCCGCGGCGTAGCCGGACGCTGTCGGGTCTGGCGTGGCGGGCAGGCAGGGAGTAGCCTGAATTGACCAGTGTAGTCATAAGGGCTTGAGGGGTGGTCTCGATGGCGCGTAAGCGGGCGGAGCCGGCGCAGGCTTCGGAACAACCGGATATCGCTTGGCCGGTAGCCGACGCGAAGGCGAAGTTCTCCGAGTTGATCGACACCGTAGATCGGGAGGGCCCGCAGGTGATCACCAAACACGGCCGTGAAGTCGCCGTCGTGGTGCCCATCGAGGAATGGCGGCGCAAGAGCCGCCGCCAGGGCAGCTTCGCCGAGTTCATGGCGGCCTCGCCGTTGCGCGGTTCGCGGCTGGAACTGGAACGGGAACGGAGCGATCCCTCGCATCGTGACGTGGCGTTGTGACGGCGAGTGCGGAACGGGTCGTCGAGCGGCCCGGATTCCTCTTGGACACGAACGCCATCTCGGAGTGGATCAAACCGCTGCCCGACCCCGGGCTCATGGAGTGGTCGCACGCCACCGACGAGGATCGGATGTATCTGAGTGCCCTCACCATCGGGGAAGTCCGGCGCGGCGTCGATCGCCTCCGGGACGGGCCGCGCAAGGCCCGTCTGACCGCGTGGCTCGCCGAGGATGTCGTCGACCGATTCGGCGACCGATTGCTGTGTGTCGACACGGCTGTCGCCCAGGCCTGGGGCAGGATCCGGGCGCGAGCCGAATCGGACGGCCACTCCGTCGATCCGGTGGACGGCCTCATCGCGGCGACCGCGGAATCGTATGGCCTCGTCGTCGTCACCCGGAACCGGAAGGATTTCCTGGCCACCGGGGTTCCGGTCCTGTGCCCCTGGGCCGAATAGGTCCGCCGCGGGTTATCGCTGAGCGGGCGCGGGACCGCCCGGTGTCGCCTACTAGGCTGGCCGGGAACGCGGGGTGCGCGAATGCCCCAGGACACAGGAGGTGCGGTGACCATTCGGGTCGGGGTGCTCGGAGCACGCGGCAAAGTCGGACAGGCGATCTGCGCGGCCGTGGAGGCGGCGGCTGATCTCGAGCTGTCCGCGGCCGTCGACAAGGGCGACGCGCTGGAGACGTTCACCGAGAGCAAGACCCAGGTGGTCGTCGACTTCACCCATCCCGACGTGGTGATGGGGAACCTGAAGTTCTTGGTGGAGCACGGCATTCACGCCGTCGTCGGCACCACCGGCTTCGACGCCGGTCGGCTCGACGAGGTGCGGAGCTGGCTGCGGGAACAGCCGGAGACCGGTGTGCTGATCGCGCCGAACTTCGCCATCGGGGCGGTGCTGTCGATGCGGTTCGCCGAGCAGGCGGCGCGGTTCTTCGAATCGGTCGAGGTCATCGAGCTGCACCACCCGAACAAGGCCGATGCCCCCTCGGGCACCGCCTACCGCACCGCGGGCTTGATCGCCGAGGCGCGCGAACGCGCGGGTGTGGGCAAGAGTCCCGACGCGACCACCACCGCCCTGGACGGTGCGCGCGGCGCCGATGTCGACGGGGTGCGCGTGCACTCGGTGCGGCTGGCCGGATTGGTGGCGCACCAGGAAGTGCTGTTCGGCACCCAGGGCGAGACATTGACCATCCGCCACGACTCCATCGACCGCTCCTCCTTCGCCCCGGGCGTCCTGCTCGGCGTGCGGGAGATCGCCAACCGTCCCGGCCTGACCGTCGGGCTCGACCCGTTCCTGGATCTGTGACCGTCCAGGGGTCCTCCGGCAGCGACGTCCGCAAGGTCGTCGCCTTCATCGCGGTCCTGGTCGCGGTGCTCGGGTTCTATTTCCTGCTGCTGGGGCGCATCGCGTTCGAACTCATCGGCTCCGGTGACATCGCGGCGCTCGCCATCGGCATCGGCGTGCTGATCCTGCCGCTGGTCGGCGTCTGGATCGTCGTGGCGACCGTGCGCGCCGCCCTCGACCATCAGCGCCTGGCCGCCCGGATGCGCGAGGACGGCCTCGAACTCGACACCTCCGAGCTACCCCGCCGCCCCTCCGGACGCATCGAACGCACCGCGGCCGACGACCTGTTCGACCGCGTGCGCAAAGAATGGGAAGCCGACCCCGACAACTGGCGCATGTCCTACCGCCTCGCCCGCGCCTACGACTACGCCGGCGACCGCACCCGCGCCCGCGAAACCATGCGCCGCGCAGTCGCTTTGGAAAAACTCGAACGCGAAGGGTGACACCGTGGCTCGACTGCTGATCATCCACCACACTCCGTCCCCGCACATGCAGGCCATGTTCGAGGCGGTGGTCTCCGGTGCGACCGACCCGGAGATCGAGGGGGTGGAGGTCGAACGTCGTGCCGCTCTGGCGGTCACCGCCAGCGACGTGCTCGCCGCCGACGGCTACCTTCTCGGGACCCCGGCGAACCTCGGCTATATGTCCGGCGCGTTGAAGCATGCTTTCGACACGTTCTATTACCCGTGTCTCGATTCCACCCGCGGTCGTCCGTACGGTTTGTACATCCACGGCAACGAAGGCACCGAGGGAGCTGAGCGGGGCGTGGAAGCCGCGACCACGGGTCTCGGGTGGGAGAAGGCGGCCGCCGCGGTCATCCTGTCGGGGGCGCCGGGCAAGGACGATATTCAGCGTTGCTGGGAACTCGGCGCCACCGTCGCCGCCCATCTCATGGGGTGACCGGAGACGAGAATGGGGTGGCCCTTAGGACCACCCCGTTCGGATTTCGTTGCGCGCGAGCTTATGCGAGGCCCCAGGCGTGCAGCAGGTAGGTGATGTTGACCGCGATGTTGGTCACGACGTTCGCCAGGTTGAGGGCGGCGGAACCCAGGTCGAGCAGCGGCATAGCTATTCCTCGGATCGATCGACGTGCTGTCGCTTCGACGGTAGGAGGAGTGGCAAATGTCAGGCAAACTCGAGTGCTGGTCATCGTGAGTTGCGGCGCTCAGCGGCAGGGGCCGAGCGTTGTTGCCCGGCAATGGATCCGGCGGTCTCGCGTGGGCCGGGGCGCACGCCGCCTCGGTGTCCACTATGAGGCAACTCACGAATTCGTCAGCCGCGGTGGAACGGGACGGCCTGTCCGGCCGCGCCGAACAGTGCGAGCAGGCGAGCGAACCGGGTCCGCATCGAACTGGTGGCGGACTCGGCCCGCCGTACGCCGGTGCCTCGAGTGGTCACAGCATGGGTTGTCATGGTTACGCCTCCTTGTCGTCGAGATCTTTGAGGCCGGCCGCCATGGCCGTCCCGGTGAGCATGGCGAGCGTGGTCAGAACCGTGCCCGCGGCGACTAGTGCGGTAATGGCTTGCATGGCAGTAAGTTTCGCTTAGGCAATAAGCTGCCACCAGTGGCTGGATTGACATAGATCGCAAAAATTCGGCCAATCCCCCGATTTTTGGTGTCTGACCTTTCCGGCTTCCGGCCCGTCATACTCGACCTGACGTTGTAGCGGTGGGAAAGGTGAACCGGGTTTCGGCTCGGGATGGGAGTGTCGTTTGATGAGCGCCGAAGGGGGCGACATCGGTACGCGCCGGATCGGACTGGTCGAAGACCATGAATCCGTCGCGATCGGGCTGGCCGCGATGCTCGCGCCGCAACCCGACCTGAAACTGGTGCTGACCGCGGGCACCGTGCCGGAACTGCTGGCCACCGCGGGCGCGGCCGATTTGGACCTGGTGGTCCTCGACCTGCGTCTCGCCGACGGTTCCTCTCCGGAAGACAATGTGCGTGCCCTGCGCGATCGCGGCATCGAGGTGCTGGTGTTCACCGGCGCCGACAACGCTTTCCTGGTGCGCTCCGCCGCTCGCGCCGGTGTGCTGGGTGTGGTGCGCAAGTCCGAGGATGCCTCGACCGTGGTAGCCGCGGTGCGGCAGGCCGCCTCCGGCAACCAAGTAGTCACCACCGACTGGGCCGCGGCCATCGACGGTGACCCGCAGCTGTCCGATGTCGGCCTGAGCCCGCGC
This sequence comes from Nocardia goodfellowii, assembly GCF_017875645.1. Classification (NCBI taxonomy): domain Bacteria; kingdom Bacillati; phylum Actinomycetota; class Actinomycetes; order Mycobacteriales; family Nocardiaceae; genus Nocardia; species Nocardia goodfellowii. Next base: position 3,501,636 of record NZ_JAGGMR010000001.1, read on the forward strand.
CAGGAAGAGGTGCTCACCCTGTATGCCTCGGGTGAGAAAGCCTCCCGGGTGGCCCGGCTGACCGGCCTGTCGGAGCAGACGGTCAACGACTACCTCGGCCGAATCCGGCAGAAATACGCCGACGCGGGCCGGCCCGCGCCGACCAAGACCGACCTCTACAAGCGGGCGGTGGAGGACGGATGGCTCCCGGTTCCCGAGCGTCATCCCAGGGCATGACGCTGAGCGCGCGCCAGCGAGCCAGCAATAGACACAGACCTTTCGGACGTTCGGCCGGTGCCGAACGCCGGCGCGGCGAAGATCCGCGGACCAATTCGCCGGCCGGCACGCCGCCGACCGCCGACCAGGCTCGGGCCGGACGCTGGCGTCGGGCGTTCGCCACGGAGACGTCCTCCGAACCCGCCGCGGATCGGATCCTGCGCCGCCTCGCGCTCGTGTTCGGTATCGCCGGCGTGCTCGCTGTCCTCGCGGAGACTCCGGAGATCGCCGAGCAGAGCCGCGCCGCGGCGCCGGCCTGGACCGTGCTGACGGTGGTGCTGGCGTTCGGGTGGTTCCCGGTGCTCGCGATCGTGTCGTTCGGCTCGAGTACCCGTGTCATCCAGTGGGTTTCGGGCGCCGCCGCGATCTGCTATCTGCTGGCGTTCGCGGTGGTCCCGCTCGCCTATCGGGAATCGCATGTCGACGCCACGGCGGTGTGGCTGTACCGGCTGTTCGCGCTCGGCGTGCTCGCCGCGGCGCTGGCCTGGCGGCCGATGATCGCGGTCGGCTATCTCGTCGTCGGCGCCGCAGCTTCGGCGGCGGCGAATATGTATGTCACGCCGTACGGCACGGGGTGGGGGCTGGCCGGGGACTTCGTTCGCGCCGCCGGATTGTGCGTGTTGTTCCTGTGGTGCGCGATCTACGCGCGCGCCGCCGCGGCCCGCGTGGACCGGGAATCGGCGATCGCGAGCAGCCGGGCGGCGGTCGCGGCTGGCGCGGCCGCGCGCGACCGGGAACGGGCTCGTTTCGCCGCGCTCATTCACGACGCGGTGCTGTCGACGCTGCTGGACGCGTCCCGGGCGGGCGTCGAGTCACCCGTGTTGCGCAGTCAGGCCGAACGCACCCTGGTCCAACTCGACGAGGCCCGCGGCAGCGCGACCGAACCGGACCGGCTCGATGCCAAACACGCGATCGATTTCCTGCGTGCCGCCGTGCACGACGTGAATCCGGGCATCGCCTTCGCCGAGCGCCGCTGGTCCGGTTTCGACGATCTGCGCTTGCCGGTGCAGGCCGCGGGCGCGATCGCCGCGGCGCTGGTCGAGGCGGTGCGCAACAGCCTGCGTCATGCCACCGTGCCGGGTCGTGCGGTGCAGCGCACGGTCACCGTGACGGTCAGCGCCGGCGGCATCCGGGTGGTGTTCCGCGATGACGGCGCCGGTTTCGATCTGAGCCGGGTGCCCGCGGATCGCCTCGGCGTCTCGGTGAGCATTCTGGGCCGGATGCGTCAGCTGGCCGGCGGCGCCGGTTTCGTGGAATCGGCGCCGGGCGAGGGCACGACGGTGACTTTGGTGTGGGGTAGCGATGGCTGACACCGACAACGAGTTCGGCCTGCGTGACCTGCTCGGCCTCCGAGACGGTTCGGCCTGGTTGTTCCTGATCATCCTCGAAGTGACGATCGTGCTGTACATGGTGCGCAATCTGTCGCACGTCCCGTTGGCCGCGGCTGTGCTGGCCGCGCTGCTGCTGGTCGCGGCGGGAGTGCTGGTATTGGTCATTCCGGTGGATCCTTTGCCTTGGCCGGCAACGGTTTTCGTGATCGGCTCGGGTCCGGTGTCGACGGCGCTCACCACCCTGAACGGGCACAGCGGCTGGTCGCGGCCGGTGTGGACGGTGTTCGCGTCCTCCTACGTGCTGGCCGTGCTGGTCCTGCGCGGACGGCTCGGCGCGGCGTGGCTCGGGGTGGCGGGTATCGCCCTGGTGATCGTGGGCGCGGGTGTCCTGGGTGAGTTGCGGTCCGGGGTGCTGGCGGGTTCGATCGTTCCGATCGCCACGGTCGCCGGCGTCTCGGTCTGCGCCGCGCTCATGCGCCCGACGCAGCGTTCGCTGCGATTGCTCCGCGAGGAGGCGACGATGCGCGCCGCCGCCGAAGCCGGCATGGCAGCCGAGAACAGTGAGCGGGACCGGCAATTGGCCCGCCTGGACAAGGTGGCGCGTCCGATCCTGGAACGCATCGCCGACGGCGTCGCGCTGACCGCCGAGGAACGCGAGCAGTGCCGGTTGCTGGAGGCCGAACTGCGCGACGGACTGCGTGCTCCGCAATTGGTCACCGATGAGTTGAGCGGCGCGGCCCGCGGTGCCCGGTCCCGCGGTGTCGAGGTGGTCCTGCTCGACGACGGCGGTTTCGCGGGCGTGCCGCGCTGGGTGCGCGAACGTGTGATCGACGCGGCGACAAGGGAATTGGACACCGCGAACGCGGGCTCGGTGACGGTGCGGGTGCTGCCGATGGGGCGTCGCATCCTGGCCACCGTGCTGGCCGATACCCCCGACGCCGCTCGCCGCACCGAGATCGATACCGCCGGCGCGGTCAGCGTCATGACCGAGCCCTGCGAGTTGTAGGGCGCGGCGAACGTGTCGTACCCCCATGGCATCCTTCGACAGGTGCGAAGGATGAGTGCGGCGGCCGCGCGCCGGACGGCATTGGCGGCGCAGGGTTTCGGCAAGCGGAAACCCGCGGTGACCAACCGCAAAACCGTGCTGGATGTGCTGAGCCGAACCCAGCTGCTGCAATTGGATTCGGTATCGGCGGTGGTGCGCGCGCACTACGCCCCGGTCTTCAGCCGGATCGGCGCCTACGACCGTGGGCTGCTCGACGAAGCCGCGTGGAGCCACAACGCGCGCCGGCCACGGCGGCTGGTGGAGTACTGGGCGCACGAGGCCGCGCTGATCCCGGTGCAGGATTGGCCGCTGATGCGCTGGCGGATGGCGAAATATGAGCACGGCCGCTGGCAGTCGGCGAAGCGGGTGCTCGAACACAGCCCCACCCTGACCAAGGACATCCTCGATGTCATTCGCGAGGCCGGTCCGTCGACCGCCGGTGAGGTGGAGCGCCACCTCGAACTGGACAAGCCGCGGTCCAAGGATCATTGGGGCTGGAACCTCAGTGATACCAAGATCATTTGCGAGCAGTTGTTCGCCACCGGCGAGCTGTCGGTGGACAAACGCGTCGGGTTCGCCCGGCACTATGACCTGACCGAGCGGGTCGTCCCGCCCGAAGTGCTCGCCCGCCGAGTCGCCGAGGGTGACGCGTTCCGCGAGCTGATCCGGCGCGCCGCAACGGCGCTGGGCATCGCGACCGAACCCGATCTGCGCGACTACTACCGGATGCACCGCTCTCAGACCGAGCCCGCGATCGCGGAGCTGATCGAGGCGGGAGAGCTGGAGCAGGTCGAGGTCGCGGGCTGGGACAAACCCGCCTACCTGCACACCGGCGCGAAGACACCGCGCGCGATCGAAGGCGCGGCGCTGCTGTGCCCGTTCGACCCGCTGATCTTCTTCCGGCCGCGTACCGAACGGATTTTCGACTTCCACTATCGGATCGAGATCTACACCCCTGAACCCAAACGGGTGCACGGGTATTACGTCTTCCCGTTCCTGCTCGACGGCGAACTCGTCGGCCGCGTCGACCTGCGGGCCGAACGCGCGACCGGCCGCCTCCTGGTGCCCGGAGCCTTCGCCGAACCCGGTCACCGCACAATGGAAACCGCTGTCGCCCTGAAGAACTCACTGCGTGAAATGGCCGACTGGCTGGAACTCGATGAGATAGTCCTCGGAGTGAAGGGCGATCTCGCGCCCCTCCTCTGAGTCAGGGCGTTGCTCAGATATCGGTTTTGCCGAAACCGCTGTCCCGGTCGCGCTTGTGCCGGCTGCCGTAGCCGCCCATCTGGTGTCGGAGCGCGTCGCTCACGGTGCTCTGCAACCACCCGTTCAGTGACATCCCGCTCTGCTGTGCGGCTTCCTCGGCCTTGGACTTCAACTGCTCGACCATGCGCAGGGTCACCCGGCTGATGTCGCCAGTCATCTCCTCGAACGTGGGCGGTTCGTCCGTGCCGGGGTTCTTCCGTACGTCGATGGTGGCGTCGGTGCCGTCGACCGACACGTGCACCGTCCGGTCGCCGAGTTCGGCACTGACCTCGGCGGCCAGGTCCGACAGCGCCGCCAGCAATGCCAGCCGCGCCGAACTCTCCGTGGCCGCGGCCAGCGCGGCGGCGGTGGCCTGCGTCTTCTCGTCACCGAGGGCGGCGGCCGCGATCAGGTCTTCGCGTAGTCGCGTGGTGTACTTGTTCAGATCCATGACACCAGTGTGGCGTCATCGGTGATGTCATACAAGGGGCGCATTGATGCCATAGCGCAGCGAGTGGGAGCTGAATCACCGGGCCGGGCGCGTCGATCGGCGGTCAGGATGTCGTTCCTGATCTCCGGACCGGGTAGCCTTTCTGACCATGACGAACGGTGAATCGACGCGAACACCGCGGAGCGCGTCCGGCACGGTCGGTGTCGCAATGGTGACCCCTTTCAGTGCCGACGGCAAGCTGAATGTCGACGCCGGCGTGGCCCTGGCCGCCCGTCTGGTCGACCGCGGCGTCGACCTGCTCGCGATCTCCGGCACCACCGGCGAATCGCCGACCACCACCGAGTCGGAGAAGTTCGATCTGCTGAACGCCGTAGTCGACGCCGTCGGCGACCGGGCCACCGTGATCGCCGGTGCGGGTACCTACGACACCGCGCACTCCATCGAACTCGCCCGCAACGCGCAGCGCGCCGGGGCGCACGGCCTGCTCGTGGTCACCCCGTACTACTCCCGCCCCACCCAGGACGGTCTGGTCGCGCACTTCACCGCGGTGGCCGACGCCACCGACCTGCCCATCACGCTCTACGACATTCCGCCTCGCTCGGTCGTGCCGATCGCCTCGGACACCCTCCGCACCCTCGCCGAGCACCCGAACATCGTCGCGGTCAAGGATGCCAAGGGCGATCTGAACGCCGGCGCGGATCTGATCGCCAGCACCGGTCTGAACTTCTACTCCGGTGACGACTGCCTGAATCTGCCGTGGCTGTCCGTCGGCGCGACCGGATTCATCAGCGTCATCGGTCATCTGGTGCCGGAGCGCCTGCGCGAACTGCACCAGGCGTACACCGCCGGTGACGTGGTGCGGGCCCGGGAGCTCAATGTGAGCATGCTGCCGTTGAACACCGCGATGGCGCGCCTGGGCGGTGTCGCCATGACCAAGGCCGGTCTGCGCCTGCTGGGTGTAGAAGTCGGCGAACCACGATTGCCGCAGCTGATGCCGAGCAACGAGCAACTCGATCAGCTGGCCGCTGACCTGCGCCTGGCGGGGGTCGCCGCATGACCGAGCCCATTTCACCCCGTCCCCGCCGCCGCGCCGCCTCCCGTGCCGCCGGCGCCCCAGCGCCGGTGCAGCCGGACGCTCCGATGCGGATCGAGAAGTCTGCTCCGGAGCCCGCGCCGGTTACCGAATCGGTGCCGTCGGTCGCCGCGCCGGAATCGCGTCCCGAGCCGGTGACACAGGCCGAGCCGGACGCCCAGCCCGCCCGTAAGAAGGCGCGAAACGCCGAGGATGCCCCGAAGGGCAACCCGCCGCGGAAGTCCGCGCAGGCGCAGGATGCGGGCCAGCAATCCAATGGCCAGTCCGGCCGCGGCAACCGCGGGCGGCAGCAGGGCGGCCGTGGTCGCCGGGATCAGGCCCCCGCGCCCGCACCGGTCAAGGCCGCCCAGGATCGGCTCGGTCTGCCGCCCAAGGCTCCGAAGAACGGCCTGCGCGTCTTCGCGCTCGGCGGCATCGGCGAAATCGGCCGCAATATGACCGTTTTCGAATTCGGTGGCAAGCTACTGATCGTCGACTGCGGTGTGCTGTTCCCCGAGGACCAGCAGCCCGGCGTCGACTTGATCCTGCCCGACTTCCGGCCGATCGAGGACCGCGTCGACGACATCGTCGCCGTCGTGCTCACCCACGGTCACGAGGACCACATCGGCGCGGTGCCGTTCCTGCTGCGTCTGCGCTCCGACATCCCGATCATCGGCGCCAAGTTCACCCTCGCGCTGATCGCCGCCAAGTGCCGCGAGCACCGGCTGCAGCCGAAGCTGGTGGAGGTCATCGAAGGCGAGACCACCATCCACGGTCCGTTCGAGTGCGAGTACTTCGCGGTCAACCACTCGATTCCGGACGCGCTGGCCGTCTCCATCCGCACGCCCGCGGGTGTCGCGCTGCACACCGGTGACATCAAGCTCGATCAGCTGCCGCTGGACGGCCGCCTCACCGACCTGGCCGGCTTCTCCCGCCTGGGCGACGAGGGCGTCGATCTGTTCCTGGTCGACTCCACCAACGCCGAGGTCCCCGGCTTCGTCACCCCGGAACGCGAGATCGGCGGGGTACTGGACACGGTCATCGGCAAGGCGAAGAACCGCGTCATCATCGCCTCCTTCGCCAGCCATGTGCACCGCATCCAGCAGGTCGTGGACGTGGCCCAGAAGTACGGGCGCCGCGTGTGTTTCATCGGCCGCTCGATGGTTCGCAATATGCAGATCGCGCAGGATCTCGGTTACCTGCGCGTGCCCGACGGTGTGGAGGTCGACCTCGAGGTCGCGGCCACGTTGCCCGGCAATCGCCTGGTGCTGATCTCCACCGGTTCCCAGGGTGAGCCGCTCTCGGCGCTGTCCCGGATGGCGCGTGGCGAGCACCGCCAGATCCATATCCGCCCGGACGATCTCGTGGTGCTGGCGTCCTCGCTGATTCCCGGCAATGAGAACTCGGTGTTCGCCGTGGTCAACGGCCTGGCTCGGCTCGGCGCGACGGTCATCACCCAGCAGAACGCGAAGGTGCACGTCTCCGGTCACGCGTCCGCGGGCGAGCTGCTGTACCTGTACAACGCGGTGCGGCCCACCAATGCGATGCCGGTGCACGGTGAATGGCGGCACCTGCGCGCCAACGCCGCGCTGGCGGTGGCCACCGGCGTGCCGGAGGAGCGCGTGGTGCTGGCCGAGGACGGTGTGGTGGTCGACCTGGTCGACGGCATCGCGACCATCGTGGGCCGCTTCCCGGTCGGGCACGTCTACGTCGACGGACTCTCGGTCGGCGACGTCGGCGAGTCGACGCTGTCGGATCGTCTGGTGCTCGGCGAGGGCGGTTTCATCTCGATCACCGTCGCCATCGATTCCACCACCGGTAAGGCGGTGAGCACGCCGGAGCTGAACGGACGCGGCTTCTCCGACGATCCGACCGCGCTGAGCGACGCCGCGGAACTGGTCGAGGCGGAGCTGCTGCGGTTGGCGGGGGAGAACGTCACCGACGCGCATCGCATCGCGCAGAGCGTGCGCCGGGTGGTGGGCCGCTGGGTCGCCGATGTCTACCGTCGTCGCCCGATGATCGTGCCCACCGTCATCGAGGTCTAGACAGCAGAAAAGCGCCGGGAAGCGATCGCTTCCCGGCGCTTTTCGCGTCTGGTGGCTCTACTTCGCCTGGCAGGCAGCCGAATCCAGCTTTGCCGCCTTGACGATATTGCAGGTGAACTGGTTCGAGACCTTCCAGCCCTCGGTCTCGGCGACGAACTCCACGAAGGCGTTCTCCACCGGCGCACCGTCGATGGTGACGTCCGCGTCGGCCTTCAGCTTGCCGTCCTGCGGCTCCTGCACGCCGGTGATCTCCACCTTGACGTTGTTCTTCTTCGCGGCGTCGACCAGCTTGTCCACCAGTTGCGGATCCTTTTCCGCGTCCTGCACCCAGCTGATCTTCTCCTGCTCGCCGACCGAGGCGTCGAACGCCTTGTTGATCTTCTCGTTGAGTTCGGCGACGGTCGGCTTCGGCAGGTTCGGCGGCGGCGTGGTGGTCAGTTCGCCTTCGGCCTCGACCGCTTCACCGGGCTTGGTGCCCTCCTCGTACTGCCCCGCGGACGTGGTCGTCGCGCTCGGGGTGGACGCGGAGTCACCGGTGTCGGAGCCGCACGCGGCCAGGGTGAGTGCGGAGGCGGCGGCCACGATGGCGACCGCGGCGCGAATGGATCGGAGTTTCACGTATTCCCCTCGATGAAAAAGTGGTCGCCGCACCGGGTTTGCCGCGGCAAAAGATACCGGTTCTAGCTGTAGCCGTTGGTGCAGCGCCAGGTCACCACGTGGCTGCCGGCCAGCCGGGCCAGGGCGGCATCACGGGCGGCGCCGTAGTTGGAGCGCGAGGAGGCCTGCCAGGTCGTCGAGCGTGGGTTCTTGCGCGCCACCAGCACCGCGCAGCCGTTGCGCCAGGACAGCAGGACCGAGCAGCCCCCGCCGCAGGTCCGCACCGCGGCGCCCTCGGCCTCTTGGAAGCCGTTGTAATTGTTGGTGATACTCCATCGGCCGTTGCTGCCCGTGGCGATGGCACCGTAGTACCCACCGCCCTGCGCCTGCGCGGCCGGAGCCGAAACGGCAAGCGCCGCACCGACGGCGACCATTGTCGTGGCTGCGGTGATGAACTTCTTCACGTGTGAACGCCCTCCATTGACTAGCGATCCGGACCCAGCGGACCGATTGACAACGTACATTTCCGGCATACGAGACGCCAACCTGTGGGTTTGGCGAATGCGGGTGCGCGCGAATGCCGTTGCACGACTCGAAGCCTGGATGATGGGCTGCCCCCGAGGCGCGGTTCGAGTCCCCCAACCGGACCAGTCCACAACGTACATTTGCCACATCTCGGACGCCAGCCCGCGGGCCCGGATCGAAGGCTTCTCATAAGGATTCGACAAGGCTGTGTCTGAGTCGGTACTGCCGAAAGCGGGGACCGTCGACTATCTTCGGGCCTATGAGCATGGCGCAGCGGGAACGTGCAGCACTCGTCGTGACGATGGCGCAGGCCGGGCCGGAAGCGGCGACGCTGTGCGGTACCTGGACCGTCCGAGAATTGGCGGCGCACTTGGTCGTCCGGGAGCGCCGTCCCGATGCCGCGCCCGGCATCATGCTGAAACCCTTTGCCGCACACCTGGAGTCGGTGCAGGCCAAGACCGCGGCCCGCCCGTTCGAGGAGTTGCTCGAAGCGGTGCGTACCGGGCCGCCGTGGTGGTCGCCGCTCAAGCCGGTGGACGCCGTGGTCAACCTGAGCGAGATGTTCGTCCATCACGAGGATGTGCGGCGAGCCGCGCCCGATTGGCAGCCGCGGGAACTCTCCGACGCCGATGAGGCGAAACTGTGGTCGCTGGTGCGGCGGATGGCGAAGATGTCCTATCGCAAGTCGCCGGTCACTCTGCTCCTGCGCACGCCGGACGGTCGTCACGCCGTCGCGAAAACCGTCGACGGCGCCGAGGTGACGCTGACCGGCAAACCGTCCGAATTGCTGCTGCATGCCTTCGGTCGCGACGAGGTCCGGCTCGAAACCACCGGTGCGGCGGAGTCGGTCCGCTCCGTTCTGGAACTCGACCGGTCGGTCTGAATCGGCCGACGACCTGGCGAAAAACCGCTCGGCGGGTAGCTGAGACCGCCGATACCAGTGTTGCGGATGGTCTCGATGGGGCCTTTGCGGTTAGCCTGAAGCAATGGCAGGTAAGTCCCGCAACACCGCGACGCCTCGGTCACGGGCGGGAACAGGGCGGGAACCACAGCAGCCGGGAGCGGCCAGAGGGAGGACCACCACGTCTCGGTCTCGTTCGACCACAGCGCGTTCCACCGCTGCACGCACCACCCAGCGCCGCACCGGCCCGACGCCTCGCGCCCGGGCGAACCCGCCACGCCGCCCACCCGCCCGGACGGCGCGCGCGGGGTCCGGCACCGCGCCGCTCGCGGTCTTCAGCCGCGTGGTGAGTGGCGGCTGGAACATGCTCGCCAACGGCCTCGGCGCCACCACCCGGACGCTGAGTCGCGCCGGCGATATCGAACACGGACATCGTCGCGACGGCATGGCGCTGGCCCTGATCGCGGTCAGCGCGATCGTCGCCGCCGCGGTGTGGTTGTCCGCGGGCGGGCCGGTCGGCCGCTGGGTCGAGGAGGCCATCCGCTGGGTATCCGGTTCGGCGTCGGCGGGCCTGCCCTTCGCCTGCGCCGGCCTCGCCGTCATCCTCATGCGCACCGAACCGCATCCGGAGATCCGGCCCCGCCTGGTGCTCGGCGGAATGCTGGTCGGCCTGCCGTTCCTGGGCCTGTGGCATCTGGCCGCGGGCGCCCCCGATGACGCGCACGGCCGCTCGCGGGCGGCGGGTTTCACCGGTTTCGTGGTCGGCGGCCCGCTGACCGACGGCCTGACCGCCTGGCTCTCGGTGCCGATTCTGTTGCTGGCCATCATCTTCGGTGTCCTGCTGCTCACCGGCACCACGGTCCGCGAGGTGCCGCAACGACTGCGTGAGTACTTCGGCACCGGCAGCGGTGGCGACGAATACGGCGACTACCGCGGCGACCACGGCGATTTCGATCCCGCCGACTACGACGCCGACGGATTCCCGCTGCACCGCGGCCGTTCCCGGCGCCGCGGCCGCACGCCCGCCGAGAACTACCCGCCCGACGAGTTCGGCGATCCCGACGCGGTCACCGAGTCGCTGGCCGAGCCGCCGCTGCGAGACGCCAAAACCATCGCCACGGCAGCCGAATTCGGTGCCGAGGAAGCCACTCCGGCGCCGAAGCCGCGCAAGCGGGTGGCACCCAAGGTCGCCGACCAAACCCCGCCGCCACCGCCGAAGGAACCCGATTTCGTACCGGAGCGGGTCATCGAGGGCGACTACACGCTGCCGCCGCTCAACCTGCTCACCGACGGCGATCCGCCCAAGAAGCGCAGTGCCGCCAATGAATCGATGATCGAGGCGATCACCGAGGTGCTGGTGCAGTTCAAGATCGACGCCGCGGTCACCGGCTTCGTGCGCGGCCCGACGGTCACGCGTTACGAGGTCGAGCTCGGGCCCGGCGTCAAGGTCGAGAAGATCACCGCGCTGGCCCGCAATATCGCCTATGCCGTGGCGACGGAGAACGTCCGGCTGCTCGCGCCGATCCCGGGCAAGTCCGCTGTCGGCATCGAGGTGCCCAACTCCGATCGTGAGCTGGTTCGCCTCGCCGACGTCCTCAAGGCTCCCTCCACCCGAAACGACCACCACCCCTTGGTGATCGGCCTCGGCAAGAACATCGAGGGCGATTTCGTCTCGGCCAATCTGGCGAAGATGCCGCACCTGCTGGTCGCAGGTTCCACCGGTTCCGGTAAGTCGAGTTTCGTGAACTCGATGCTGGTGTCGCTGTTGCAGCGCGCCACACCCGACGAGGTCCGGATGATCCTGATCGACCCGAAGATGGTGGAACTCACACCCTACGAGGGCATTCCGCACCTGATCACGCCCATCATCACCCAGCCGAAGAAGGCCGCCGCCGCGCTGGGCTGGCTGGTGGAGGAGATGGAGCAGCGTTATCAGGACATGCAGGCCAACAAGGTCCGCCACATCGACGACTTCAACAAGAAGGTGAAGTCCGGCGCGATCACGGCGCCGCTGGGCAGCGAACGCGTCTACCGCCCGTACCCGTACATCCTCGCCATCGTCGACGAACTCGCCGACCTCATGATGACCGCTCCGCGCGACGTCGAGGACGCCATCGTCCGCATCACCCAGAAGGCCCGCGCCGCGGGCATTCACCTGGTCCTGGCCACCCAGCGCCCCTCGGTCGACGTGGTCACCGGCCTGATCAAGACCAACGTCCCGTCCCGCCTGGCCTTCGCCACCTCGTCCCTGACCGACTCGCGCGTCATCCTGGACCAGCCGGGCGCCGAAAAGCTCATCGGCATGGGCGACGGCCTCTTCCTGCCCATGGGGGCCGGCAAACCCACCCGCCTGCAGGGCGCGTTCATCAGCGACGAAGAAATCCACGCCGTCGTCGATTTCGCCAAGAACCAGGCCGAACCCGACTACCAGGAGGGCATCACCGCCGCCAAGGCCGGCGAGAAGAAGGACGTAGACGCCGACATCGGCGAGGACCTCGACATCCTCCTGCAAGCCGTGGAACTCGTCGTCACCTCCCAATTCGGTTCCACCTCCATGCTGCAACGCAAACTCCGCGTCGGCTTCGCCAAAGCCGGCCGCCTCATGGACCTCATGGAAACCCGCGGCGTAGTAGGCCCCAGCGAAGGCTCCAAGGCCCGCGATGTCCTGGTCAAACCGGACGAACTCGACGGGCTCCTGCTGTCCATCCGCGGCGGCGACGCGGGCGCGGAGAGCGACGGCAATTAGCGGTCCGGCCGGAACTGGTTGCCAGCAACCGGTTCCGGCCGGAACTCTCGTCAACGGGAGGTCTACTTCAAGGCGACCCGCGCGCCGCCGGAGAACGACGAGTCGTGGAACTCGATGGCGGTCGGCACCGAACCCTTCGGCACATCGAAGGCGATTATCGCATCGACCTGATTGCCCGGGTTGATATCCGCGGAGAGATCCTTGTTGAGGTTCAACTCGGCCATGGTGTCGTTGGTGTACTCACGGCCCTGCTCGTCGAGCAGTATTTGGTTCACGCCGGAGAAATTTCGGGCTTCGTTCCCGATATTGCGAATGGTCACGTGAACGAGCAGGTATTCGCCTTGGGCATTCTTCTCCCAGAATTCACCGGCGCCGACCGTCGGTACCGGTGGATCGACAGCGGTCACAACGAAGGCGAATTGGCCGTCTCGTACTTCCGATCCGACCGGTGCGGTACTGCTCTGTGTCTTGGTGTCATCAGCCACCTCGTTAGCGACAAGTGCGAGACAACCGGCGAACAGGAGGCCGAGGACCGCGAAGCTGCCGAGCAGCACCCATGGCCAAATTCGTCGCTTACGTGGCGGGGGAGGCGGTGACTGGCCGTATGCGGGTGGCTGGCCGGGAAAGGGCTGTTGTGGTTGTTGCTGTGACCTGCTCATCGAACATTCCCCTGGTAATCAGCGAGAAAGGCATTCTCGAAGAGGTCGGAGCAGCGGATGCTGGGCCGATGCCAGTTTCATAGCTGAAAAGTATGAATGTGTTACAGATCACAATCTGGTCTCCAGGCCGACTGGTGAAGGACCGAGCCGGGCCTAGCTGGCGAACCTCGGGGGGAGTCGTGGCTGGAGTGCCAGGGCTCGAACCTGGACCGACGGAACCAAAATCCGCCGTGCTGCCGCTTACACCACACTCCAGTGCGCCTGAGGGGACTCGAACCTCCAACGAGCCCTGCTTCGTAGACAGGCGCTCTTCCGCTCGAGCTACAGACGCGGACCCGCGCGGACACGGGGTTGTTCCCTCGACGAGATTCGAACTCGCAACAACCGGCTCCTAATGCCGGCGCCTCTGCCAATTGGGCTACGAGGGAGCACGGATGGAGGGATTCGAACCCCCAACGAACAGTTTTGGAGACTGCCGCTCTTCCCGTTGAGCTACATCCGTATGGAAACAAACTGGGTAGGTACGAAAAAAGGGTCACTCCTGGCGGTAGCGCCGGAGTGACCCTCGCAGGTCTGGATGTTGCTAGACCTCAGGGGCGGCTCCGGGTACGCGCGAGGCGGGCCTGGCGGCTGGCCGATAGACCGGCGAACCCACGCCAGGCGCCATCGAGCGGCTGTTGCCGCTGTCGCATGGTCTGCCGGATCATGGTGTCGCCCTTCCGGGTTGGCCGTCATCGAAGTTGTCGGCTATGACGCTAACACCCCAAATCGGTACGTGGAAGCCATTTTCCGGCGAGCCGTCTCAGATGTCCGGTCGGGTTTGCTGGCGAGGTTTGCTGGCTGTCCCGCCTACCTGCGGCGATGTGGAATTATGGATAGCAAATATCCCGCTAGCGGACAGAAATGGACAAATCGGGCAATATGGACACCATGAGATTCCCAGCCGATCGGGCCGACATATGCATGTGACCACCTTGACCTGGGCGATCACCGTGCTGGTGATCCTCGGGCTCTTCGTCTTCGACTTCTACGCTCACGTCCGCACCCCGCACGAGCCGACCTTCCGCGAATCCGCCTTCTGGTCGTCGGTGTACATCGGAATCGCCCTGCTTTTCGGTGGCCTGGTGGCCTGGCGCTGGGGCGGCACCTACGCCGGCGAGTACTACGCGGGCTTCGTCACCGAGAAAGCGCTCTCGGTGGACAACCTGTTCATCTTCCTCATCATCATGAGCACCTTCGCGGTGCCTCGGATGTACCAGCAGAAGGTGCTGCTCATCGGCATCGTGCTGGCATTGGTCATGCGCGGCGTCTTCATCGCCGTGGGCGCGGCCGCGATCAGCGCCTGGAGCTGGGTGTTCTACCTGTTCGGCGCGTTCCTCATCTACACCGCGGTGAAACTGCTGAAGGAAAGCGGGCACGAGGAGGAGGTCGAGGAGAAACGCGACAGCCGCATCGTCGCCCTCGCCAAGAAGATCCTGCCGACCACCCAGGAGTACGACGGCGACAAGCTGGTCACTCGCATCGACGGCCACCGCGCGGTGACGCCGCTGTTCCTTGCTCTGCTGGCCATCGGTTTCGCCGACCTGCTGTTCGCGCTGGACTCGATTCCCGCGATCTACGGTCTGACCGAGCAGCCGTACCTGGTGTTCACGGCCAACGCGTTTGCCCTGATGGGCTTGCGTCAGCTGTACTTCCTCATCGGCGGACTACTGGACCGCCTGGTTTATTTGTCCTACGGTCTGGCCGCGATCCTCGCGTTCATCGGTGTGAAGCTGGTGCTGCACGCGCTGCACGAGAACACCCTGTCGTTCATCAACGGCGGCGAGCCCGTCAGCGTCCCGGAGATCACCACCCCGGTCTCGCTCAGCGTGATCATCGGCATCCTGGCCGTGGCGACCGTCGCCAGCCTGGCCAAGACGCGCGGCACGGTCAAGCAGGACTAGCAGTACACAAAACCCGCACACCTTTCGAGAGCCCGAAAGGTGTGCGGGTTTTTCGCGTCAGGCGCTGAAAGTCTCGCCGATGGTGGGCGTCCACTCGACCACGCGAATGTCCTCGACCAGGTTTTCGCGGGCGAACGGATCCTGGCCCAGCAGGTCCTTCAGCGCGGTTTCGCTCTCGGCGCGGAAGAGCAGCAGTGCGCCGGAGCCGTCACCGTAGGGTCCGCTGCTGAGCATCACGCCCGCATCGGCCTGATCCGCGAGCCAGGCCCGATGCTCCGGCCGGTACTCGTCGCGGCCGGGGACGGTGGCCTCGGAGTAGGTGTAGTGGACGGCGAAGGTCGGCACAGCGAAATCTCTTTCTCTCAAAGGGTCAGCAACATGCGAGTGTTGCCGAGCGTGTTCGGTTTGACGTAGCTGAGGTCGAGGAACTCGGCGACACCGGTGTCGTAGGACCGGCACATTTCGGCGAACACCTCGGCGGTCACCGGAGTTCCGTCGATCTCGGTGAAACCGTGCCGGGTGAAGAAATCCACCTCGAAGGTGAGGACGAACAGCCGGCGGAGTTCCAATTGCCGGGCCACCGAGATGAGCCGTTCCACGATCAGTCTCCCGACGCCGTGCCCCTTGACGTCGGGGTGCACCGCCACCGTGCGCACCTCGCCCAAATCGGCCCACAGCACATGCAGCGCGCCGCAGCCGACGACCTGGCCACCGAGGTCGGCGACCCAGAACTCCTGCACCGCTTCGTACAGCGTGACCAGGTTCTTTTCCAGCAGTATCTTGCCGGCGTACACATCGACGAGGCGCTTGATCTCGGGGACGTCGGAGGTTCGCGCGCGTCGCACCACCGGCGTGGAAGACTGCGCATCCATCGATGCGCCCGGATAGGCGTCGCTGGTCGAACCACCCTGTGGTCCCCGAGAGGTCATGGGGTGCACAGTAGTCGGATCGGTTACCGATAGGCTTAACGTGTGCCGCACATCCCCTCGCTCCGCTCGCCTCGCGCTGCCCGCGTGCGGTCGGTGGCGCTGCTCGTTGTCGAGGCGGGGGTATGAGCGTGCAGCCGGAAGAAATCGAACAGTCGTTGGCTGAGCCGGTCCGGTCGGGATTCGTGCCGGTGCACGCCGAACCGAACGTGCCGCTGATGAACATCGCGAACGTGCTGACCATGTTCCGGATCGCGATCGTCCCGGTCTTCGTGCTGGCCCTGTTCGCCGGTGACGGTCACGAGGCCGGTTGGCGGATCGTCGCGGCCGCGCTGTTCGGCATTGCCGCTATCACCGATCGTTTCGACGGGCAACTGGCACGCAAATACGGCTTGGTGACCGATTTCGGCAAGCTCGCCGACCCCATCGCGGACAAGGCGCTGATCGGCTCGGCGCTGATCGGGTTGTCCGCTCTCGGTGATCTCCCGTGGTGGATCACCCTGGTCATCTGCGGCCGGGAGATCGGCGTCACACTGCTGCGGCTCGTGGTCGTGCGGCGCGGGGTCATCCCGGCGGGCCGCGGCGGCAAGTTGAAGACGCTGGTCCAGTCCCTGGCGATCGCGGTTTTGCTGTTGCCGCTGGCGGGCGGATTCGTCACCGCCGGCATGGCTCTGATGTATCTGGCGCTCGCCCTGACGGTGCTCACCGGACTCGACTACGTGGGCCAGGCCGCCCGGCTGTGGTTCGCGGGAGCGCACGGCACCAGATGAGTTCGGATCCGCTGTCCTCCGGTGCACCGACCGCCGAGCTGGTGCGGGCGCTGGCTACCCGCGGGCAGACGGTCGCCACCGCCGAATCCCTCACCGCCGGCTTGCTTTCGGCCGCCATCGCCGGAATTCCGGGAGCGAGCGCGGTGCTGCGCGGCGGTTTCGTCGTCTACGCGACCGATCTGAAACACCGCCTTACCGGGGTGAGCGAGGACCTCCTGTCGACCGTGGGCCCGGTCGCGGCCGCCACCGCGGAGCAACTCGCGGTCGGCGCCCGAACCAGGTGCGATGCGACCTGGGGTTGTGGTCTCACCGGCGTCGCCGGACCCGATTCCCAGGACGGGCACCCGGTCGGCACGGTGTTTCTCGGGGTGTCCAGCCCCTGGCATACCGAGGTGATCCGGTTGCAACTCCCCGGCGACCGGTGGACTATCAGGATTGCCGCGACCCACATCGCGGTGCGGGAATTGCTTCGGTGTGTCCGAGCTGAGCCGGCCGGGTAACCGATGGGTTCACCACGGCGGGAACTCATCGGGCCGCGTCCGACGTTGTGCCAGAGAGAACGGGTGCGCGTCCGGCGCCGGAGTTGCCGTGCGGGTCCGTTGGAGCGTGGATCGGGCGATTGCCCGGTTCGCGCATACTGGGAGCGAAGGAGAACGTGATGACGCTGCTTCGAGAGGCGATCGGGGACAGTCTGCGGCGTGCACGCCTCGCCCAGCACCGGACCCTGCGCGAAGTGTCCACTTCAGCCCGGGTCAGCTTGGGGTATCTGTCCGAGGTCGAGCGGGGTCGTAAAGAGGCCTCCAGTGAGCTGCTCGCCGCCATCTGCGCGGCGCTGGACGTGCCGTTGTCGCGGGTGCTGTGGGATGTGAGCACGATCATGGCGGGTGCGGACGGTATCCCCGTCCCGGCCGAGACCGTGCCCGCGAACGAGGAGCGCACCGCGACGGCCGAGCCCGCCGCCGCACCGGCGGGTGACACCGCCGCCGAGCCCGCTACCGCCACCATGTCCGTGGCCGGCGCGCGTGGTTCGCGCATCGCCGAGGACACCCGGATCGTCATTCCGGCCCCCAAGTCGGACATGCTGATCCTGGTGAAGAGCAACTAACTGAGAAGTTCTGGTGGACAATGGCGCCGCGCTGGGGCCCGGCGTCCGGAACGGATAGATTTTCACTGAGACAGGTGGCTCGCTCGGGCCGGGTTCGCCCGGTCCGAGCGCCGCATGGTGGAGGATAGGCACAGACGGGTGCGTGACGGTCGCGCACCGACTACCGCGGGCAGCGGTAGGAGCACATGGAGGCGGGATCAATCGATGGCTAATCCGTTCGCAAAGGCCTGGAAATACCTGATGGCCCTCTTCGATTCGAAGATCGAGGAGCACGCGGATCCGAAGGTGCAGATCCAGCAGGCTATCGAGGAAGCCCAGCGCCAGCATCAGGCCCTCTCGCAGCAGGCCGCGTCGGTCATCGGCAACCAGCGTCAGCTGGAGATGAAGCTGAATCGGCAGCTGGATGAGGTCGAGAAGCTCAACGCCAACGCCCGGCAGGCGGTCATGCTCGCCGATCAGGCGACCAACGCGGGCGACACCGAGAAGGCGATCCAATACACCAATGCCGCCGAGGCTTTCGCTGCCCAGCTGGTGACCGCCGAGCAGTCGGTGGAAGATCTGAAGGTGCTGCACGACCAGTCGCTGCAGGCCGCCGCGCAGGCCAAGAAGGCCGTCGAGCAGAACGCGATGATGTTGCAGCAGAAGGTCGCCGAGCGCACCAAGCTGCTCAGCCAGCTCGAGCAGGCCAAGATGCAGGAGCAGGTCAGCGCCTCGCTGCAGCAGATGGATTCGACCTTGTCCGCGCCCGGCAACACTCCCAGTCTCGATGCCGTCCGCGACAAGATCGAGCGTCGCTACGCGAACGCGCTGGGTTCGGCCGAGCTCGCGCAGAACTCGGTGCAGGGCCGGATGATGGAGGTCCAGCAGGCCAGCGTCCAGATGGCGGGCCACAACAAGCTGGAGCAGATCCGTGCCTCCATGCGCGGTGAGTCGCTGACCCCCGGCGGCCAGCAGCAGGCCATCAATCCGGCGCAGCCGCAACCCGCGCAGACCGACGCGCGGTTCGAAAAGGGCCAGGCGTAGGCATCGGCCCGACGCGTTGGGGATTCTTCGATGAAGGTTGTGCCGGGGACACCATGAGCCGCAAGCAAACACACCAGCAGTCCGGTCAGCGGCTGCCCGTCGTGCCGCCGGGTTTCGGTGCGCCACCGTCGAATCTGCCCGAATCCCTGCGTGAGGCCGGTGAGACCGCGCTGACAGCGGTCCGTAAGTGGGCCGATCCCCGGGAACGGGAACTGCGCAAACGCCGTCGTGCGCGCAGAGCCAGTTTCCAGCTCGGTACGGCCTCCGGGCTGACCACCGCGGGAGCCATCGGCCTGGCGGTGCTCTCGGCGCCGGTCGGCGCCGTGGTCTTCCTGGGCGGGGTCGCGGTGGCACTGGTCACCGGCGCCGCCTACACCACCCGCCGTTACCTGCGGCTGCGCGGCGCCCCGCTGCCGCTGGCCGCCTACGTCCCCCGCAAGCAGCCGCCGCTCGGTTCGGCCGCCCGCCCGGCGATCGCGCGCCTGGTGCAGGCCGAGCGGGCGATGCACGGGCTGACGGCCGCGATCGGCCGTTCGCACCGCTTGCCGCAAGACGAATTCACCGAAATGGTCGAGACGGCCGCTTCCGGGGCCGAGGCTTTGCACGCGCTGGCCGTCGACATCGTGCAGATGGAACGCGCGCTGCTCGCCGTCGGCTCGGCGGCCGCGAATGCCCTGCGCGGCAACGTGCAGTTCGCGGTGTCGCGTCTGGAGGCCGGTGTCGCGGAGTACGAACAGGTGGTCGCGGCCGCCGGCGGCGTGCTCGCGGTGCCCGAAACCCTCGTTGTGGCACATCAATTCGACACCATCGTGGCCGATCTGCGGCATGCCGCCGACCGGCTCGACGGGTGGGCGCAGGCACTCACCGAAGTGGCCGACAAGCCGTTGAACGCCGGTATCTTCCCCGGGCAGCAGCAGTGGAACGATCCCACCGTGCGGATGGAGCGCCCACCGGGCCTGTCCTGATTGTGAATTCGCATACCCCCGCGGCGTGTCCGCTCGTCGAAGCTCCAAGGTTTCACCGAGCGGGTGGGTTCAGCCGGCCCAGGCGCATATCGTTCGGTCGTGGTTGGTTCGAATCAGCGGTGGCCGGGGCAGTTACCGGCGGAAACGCTCCCGGATCGGCGGCGCGGCACCGTGCGCGCCGGAATGATCGCGGGCTGCCTGCTGACAGTCACCTTCGGCTTGGTGGCGCTGGCTGTCGCCGTTGTCGCCGAAACCGGAGCCGCGCCGGTCGCGCTCGTTGATCAGGAGCCGCTGCCCGCGCTGGGAATTGTCGGCTACGAGGTCAGCGCTTCCACCGGCACGGCGCACAGCGTCGCCTACGTCGGCGGCGACAATCTGCTGCGCACCGAGGTTTCCACGCCGCTGCCGTGGAAGAAGCGCGTCACCAGCCCGACTCTGGCGCTGGCACTCAACGCTCAGCGCAACGGTATCGGTGACATCACCTGCCGGATCACCGTCAACGGGCGCACTGTCGCCGAACAGACCGCCACCGGGTTGTACGCGGTGGTGAACTGCACCGCCGCCGTCCCCTGATCCGCCCCTGACAGTAGGGTCGCTGGACTGGGGGAGCACCCTGAACTTTCCCCGATATCGGTGCTGACCTGGTGATTTCCCGGCCCGGAGCTGACAGAGTCGAAGGAGCGGATCGTTGGATGACGGTTCCGGAGACTTACGGAGGCAGTAATGCTGTGGAAGATCATCGGTGTGGTCGCGCTCGTCTGGATCGCGTTCATGATTGTCGGTGCGTTGCTCGAGGGTCTGTTCCCGATCCTGATGATCAGCGCCATCGTGTTCGGCCTGTACCTGCTGTACAAGGCGGTCGTCGGGTCGGACGAGAAGACCACCATCAACAAGGTCTGAACGCCGGGCCGGCGGTCTGCTTGAATGGATTCTCGTGGAGCAGATTCCCGAGGACTGGCAGCGCGGGCTCGTCATCGTCGCGCACCCCGACGACATCGAATACGGCGCCGCCGCCGCGGTAGCGCGCTGGACCGGCCAGGGCAAGGACATTCGCTACGTCCTGGTCACCAGCGGTGAGGCCGGGATGGCCGGGGTGCCGCCCGCCGAGGCGGGGCCGCTGCGGGAAGCCGAGGAGATCGCGGCGGCAAAAGCGGTCGGGGTGCATCAGGTCGAGTTCCTCGGCCACCCTGACGGCCGCATCCAGGAGAATCTGGAATTGCGCCGCGACCTCGCCGCCGCGATCCGCCGCCACCAGCCGGAAATGGTGGTGCTGTTCAACTTCGGCGATACCTGGGCGCCCGGCTACGCCAACAGCGCCGACCACCGCGCCGTCGGCCGCGCCGGTCTGGACGCCGTCTCCGACGCGGGCAACGAGTGGATCTTCCCCGAACTGGCGGACCAGCCCCCGTGGTCGGTCCGCTGGGCGGCCGTCGCTGGGCCGAAAGCCACCCATGCGGTCGATGTCAGCGCCCACCTGGACCAGGCCTTCGCCTCCCTCGTCGAGCACCGCCGTTATCTGGAGGTGCTGAGCGATGAACCGGTTGAAGACCAGGTCCGCCTCATCGTCGAGCAAGCGACGGGCCCGCTGGAAGGGTTCCCGGCCGAGCATGCGGTCGGATTCGAGTTGTACTACTTCGCGGGCTGAGCCGCGCGGCTCGCTGAGTGGCCCATCGCCGGGAACGGCGCGTGCCCACGCTGGGAACGCCGCGTGCCCCATCGCGGGGATGCCGCGTGCCCATCGCCGGGAACGGTGCGTTGTTCGCCTCGACGTACGGCGTCGTTCGCTAATTGTGCGGGTGTGGCAGGCTGAGCCCATGCGTGTAGCCGTAGTCGCCGGGCCCGATCCCGGACATGCGTTTCCGGCGTTGGCGCTGTGTGAGCGGTTCCTGGCCGCGGGTGACGAGCCGGTGCTGTTCACCGGGCCACGGTGGTTCGGGGCCGCGAAGGACGCGGGGATCCCGGTGCGCAAGCTCAAAGGGCTCGCGCCGCGCGCCGGTGAGAACGACGGTGACGCCGGGCGGCGCATTCATGAACGCGCCGCGCACATTTCGACCGAAATCATGCCCGACCTGAGTGCGATGCTGCCGGAGCTGGTGGTGTCGGATGTGCTCACCGCGGGCGGTGGCATGGCGGCGGAGCGGTTGCGTGTGCCCTGGGTGGAACTGTCCCCGCATCCGCTGTACCTGCCCTCGAAAGCGTTGCCGCCGATCGGAAGTGGGCTCGCGGTCGGCGAGGGCCTGCGCGGCAGATTACGCGACAACGTGCTGCGCGCCCTCACTTCCCGTGCCGTCTCCAAAGGCTTGCGGCAGCGCGAAAAGGCAAGGGAGAGTGTCGGTTTGCCCGCCACCGACCCCGGTCCCGCGCTGCGCCTGCTCGCCACCCTGCCCGCGCTCGAGGTGCCGCGACCGGACTGGCCGGACAACGCTCACGTCATCGGCCCGCTGCTCTGGGAACCCACCAGGGAAGTCCTGACGCCGCCGCCGGGCGACGGGCCGCTGGTGATGGTCGCGCCCTCCACCGCCCACACCGGCGTCGCGGGCATGGTCGACGTGGTGCTGGAAGCGTTGGCCGGAACCGGTGTCCGCGTAGCCATTTCGATGCTGGACGCGCCGCCCGCCGACCTCCCGTCCTGGGCCACGGCCGGCCTCGGCCGCCAAGACGAACTCCTCGGCCACGCCGCCGTCTGCATCGGCGGCGGCGGCCACGGCCTTCTCGCCAAATCCCTCCTGGCCGGTGTCCCCATCGTCACCGTCCCCGGCGGTGGCGACCAATGGGAACTCGCCAACCGCGCCGCCCGCCAAGGCAGCTCTATCCTCATCCGCCCCCTGAGCGCGGACGCGATCCGCACCGCCGTCCAATCCATGCTCGAACGTCCGCACTACACCGCCGCCGCCGAAGCCGCCTCCATGACCCTCGCCGACGTCACCGACCCCATCAAGCTGTGCCACCAGGTTCTGGACAACGCGTTGTTTAAGTAGCTCGGCGTCAGGCGGTCACACATCCGCCACGCCTCCCGCCGTGCGACAGGGTGCACCGAAGGGTGATGGCCACGACCGTGATCACGGCATTCGTGAGTGCGGCGCTGCGCGCCTGGCATCCTCGGCGCTTGATTGCACTCGATCGTCCCAGAGGATCGGACAGCTGGGGAAGGGCAGCAGGCGGGCGGCACTATCAGCGCCCGCACTTGTGCACGCGCGGTGGCGTGGTGCGCGACATCCTCGCCCGAGACCGTGTGGCCCGCAGCGGCGGCTTTGCGCTGGACAAACGTCCGAGCGACGGCTGCGGGGGCGGGACACGTCACCCGCGCTGAGCGGGTGGGGAGGTGGGTTGGCCGGGGGCGCGAGTATCTTGAACACGGTGCGGTTGACTGAGTTCCAGGAACTGTTGCATGCCGAGTTCGGGACGGCGCGTGGTGATGCGCTGTTGCGCGATCACGTGATCCCGGGGCTGGGGCGCAGTGGCGCGGACGCTATCGAGGCGGGTGTGGATCCGCGTGAGGTCTGGCGTGCGCTGTGTGCCGAGTTCGATGTGCCGAAGGTGCGCTGGTGACGACGATGTATCGGTTCGATGAGCGGCAGCGGATGATTCCGATCGATCCGGAGGGGCTGGCGGCGCGGGTTGCCGCGGCCGAGCCGAGCGATTTCGCCGGGTTCCGGCAGACCGGGATCGAGTTGATGCTGCTCGGGCGGTTCGAGGAGGCGCTGGACCACCTGGATCGGGCGCTGGAGTTGGTGGACGCCGACGCCGCCGACGGGTTGAGCTCGGGGCAGCAGCGCCGGATCTCCGTGTGGATCAATCTCGGCGATGTCTATCGGTACCAGGGCGATGTGGCCACCGCCGAGGAACTGTATCGCCGGGCGGTGGACGCGGCGCGGGAGTGCGCGCCCGGCTCCGAGTTGTTGTCGTTCGCGGTGCAGCACCTGGGCAAGGCACTGGCCGAGCAGGGGCGGCTGGACGAGGCCAGGATCTTGCTGACCGAGGCGCAGCATCTGCGCATTGTCGAGGGTGATCCCGAGTTGATCGAGTCGACGCGGGTCGCGTTGGAAACGCTGGAGCAGTTGCCGATTCCGTTGCCGCCCGCGGTGGTCGCGCTGGTCGGCTCCGCGCCCACGTTCTCCGATGAACACGAAGGGCAAAGCGGCGGAGTCGCTTTCGTCAACGGCAGTTATTGGATGAAACGCGGACCGAGTGCGGTCGCTGAGCACGCGCGGTTCCAATGGTTGCGCGACCGTGGGATTCGGCTCCCCGAGATCGTCGCCTTCGAGTCCGATGTGCTGGTGCTCGCCGATGCCGGCGTGCCCAGTCTCGCCGCCCGCGGTCATGACTATGACGAGGAGCCCTCCGGCGGGCAGTCCTCGGACGTCGCCGCGCCTTCGGTCGGCACGATAATGGGAACGCTGCTTCGCCGGTTGCACAGCATTCCGGTCGCCGAGTGCCCGTTCGACGGCAGGCTCGACGGCCTGCTGGCCCGTGCCCGCCGGAGAGTGGTCGAAGGCTTGGTCGACGCCGAGGACTTCGACGACGACAACCAGGGGCAGACAGCCGAGCAGGTCCTCGAGCGACTGAGCGATGAGCGGCCCGCGGAGACGGATCTCGTGGTCACCCATGGTGATTTCACCTCCGCGAATGTGCTGGAGGGCGAGATCCTGATCGATGTCGGCGCGCTCGGCGTCGCGGACCGCTACCGGGATCTGGCGCTGGCCGCGCGGGATCTGCGCGGCGAGCACAGCGAGGAAGAGGTGGCCGCGTTCTTCGCCGCCTACGGTGTGGACACTCCCGATCAGCGGCGGCTGGACTACTACCGGCTGCTCGACGAACTGTTCTAGCTCGTCCAGGCCGGTCTTCGCGCTCGCGGCGTGCTCGCAGCTGGTCCTCGGCCGTTGCCGCTGGTAGCCGGTGTGCCGCCGGGCGACGTCGAGTCTCGTTCAGGCCTGCTTGGCGTAGTGCCGTGCCGCCTTGGTGCGGTTGCCGCATGTCGCCATCGAGTGCCAGCGTCGCGTCCCGTTCTTGGACGTGTCGTAGAAGAACAGCACGCAGTCCGGGTGCGCACACTGCCGGATCCGGTCGGGTGCGCGCTCTAGTAGTTGGAGCAGGTTGTCCGCGGCAAGCCAGCCGGGTAGCCAGGCCGCGTCGGGGACATCGGGTAGCCCGGCGGGTCCGGATTCGGTGAGCAGACGGCGAATCCGTCCGTGCTCCAGGACTTCGTTGAGCGCCGTCCGGTCCGCGTGCCGGACCGTGTCGTAGATCGCCGAGCGAGCGGCGAGCACCGCCTCCAGCGTGCGTTCCTCGGCGGGCGCGGTGATCCCGGACGTGGCCAGCCAGATCCGCAGTCCGGCCACGTCGGTGAGCAGGTCCTGGGGTCCGTTATCCATCCACCGGGTGTTGAGCAGGTCCAGCGCGAGCGGTTCACCGAGGTGGGGGCGTGGATCGAGCATGCCTGAGATTAGCGATCTCCTTCGGGTCGACGCGACAGCCACCGCGTGCTAACTACTCAAATTGAGTTTACCGGTTGACGAGAGGACGGCTCTGCGGTTAGGTTCTAACCAGTCAATCAAGCAACAACGGTTACTCACTCTGGAGGATTCCGCATGACCACCGCGACCACCACCCCCCTCGTCACCGGGCACATCGGCCTCAACGTCTCCGACCTGGATCGCTCGGTCGAGTTCTACCGCCGGGTACTGGGTTTCGAGCAACTCGCGGCCAGCACCGACGGGGAGCAGCGCTGGGCCTTCCTCGGCGCCGACGGCAAACTGCTGGTGACGCTGTGGCAGCAGTCCGAGGGCGTCTTCTCCGCCGAAAGGCCTGGCCTGCACCACCTTTCGTTCCAGGTCGACACCATCGAGCAAGTCCGGGCCATCGAAGCGGGACTGCGTGAACTGAACGTCACGTTCGCGCACGACGGTGTGGTGGCGCACGGTGAGGGCGCGTCGTCCGGGGGCATCTTCTTCACCGATCCCGATGGGATCCGGCTGGAAATCTATGCTCCCGCCGGGGCCGAATCCGCTCCCGCGCCCCATGGCGCCGCGCCGACGTGCGGATTCTTCTGAACCCGTTCGAGTTTGCCGGGCGCTGAGGCGGGCAGATCTGCCTCATGAGCGCAGAGGAACAGCGGGTCCGGGAACAGCAGCGTGCACAGGATGCGCCGCAGGCGATTCCGGAGCCGGAAGTCGAGGACAAGCACAAGGAACAGGCCGAGGAAATGGCCGACACCTACCAGGACGACCGGCCGCACACCATCCTGCCGGGCACCGACGGGATGATCGCGGGCACCGCGGTCGCCGACTGGGTGGCGGACGAGGATCGCGGTCGACGCGACAATCAGCCTCCCGAAGGCTATGAGCGGGTTCGGGATCAGGAGCGCGGCGAGTAGGACAGCGCAGTCCGATTCTCCGCGCTGCCGACCCGAACCGGAAGCAGGACAGGAGAGTTGGGATGGCACCCTTCCACGCAGGCGAGCTCGCCGTGCAACAGCGGATGGGCCAGGCACACATCGCCGAACGTGTCGGGCGCATGATCCGGGCCGAGATCCCCGCGGTGGCAGCGGATTTCCTCGCCGAACAGCCGATGGTGGTCCTCGGCGCGGCGGATGCGGCGGGACGGCTGTGGGCAAGTCAGCTGGCCGGTCCGCCTGGGTTCGTGCGTGCCGTAGATCCCGAAACAGTCGCTGTCGCAGCCGAACCAACTCTCGGTGACCCGCTGCGCGAGGCACTGCGCCGCCCCGCCCGGATCGGCATGATCGCCCTGCAACCGCAGCGACGCAGGCGGATGCGGCTCAACGGTCGTGCCGAACCCGTCGCGGAGGGGCTGCGTATCACCACCAATCAGATCTATTCGAACTGCCCGAAGTACATCTCCCGCCGACAGCTCGAGTCCTACGTGCCGGAGCCGACGCCACCGCGGCACGGGATCGCACTCGACGCGGCGCAGCAGGCGGCCGTCACCGCTGCCGACACCTTCTTCATTGCCTCCGCCGATGCCGAGGGCAATGCCGACGCCTCGCATCGCGGCGGGAATCCCGGTTTCCTGCAAGTGCTTTCGCCGACCCGGCTGCGTTGGCCGGACTATCCGGGCAACTCCATGTTCATGACGCTGGGCAATCTGGCGGTCGACCCACGCTGTGGATTGCTGATCCCGGACTGGCGCACCGGCGGCACACTGCAACTGACCGGCACCGCCGAATTGAACTGGGAAACCGGCGCCTTCGCGGCCGGATCGCAGTGTGCGATCGACTTCACCATCACCGAAATCGTCGAGTCCCGGGGACCCCTGCGATGGGGTCCGGCGGAACTCTCGCCGGTCAATCCCGTCGTGGAATAGCGGCGGCCGCCCACTGTTCTATCCGAAACCCCCCAAGTAAGGAATTGTCATGCGACCACCCCTGCCTCCGTTCGACCTGGACTCCGCCATGGCCAAGGTCCGCGCTGCCGAGAACGCTTGGAACACCCGGGATCCCGAACGAGTCGCGGCCGCCTACACCGCTGATTCGGTGTGGCGCAATCGCGACGAGTTCTTCGTCGGCCGCGCCGCGATCGTCGACTTTCTCACCCGCAAATGGAAAACCGAGAACGGATACGCGCTGCGCAAGGATCTGTGGGCCTTCGAGGGCGACCGCATCGCCGTGCGCTTCCAATACGAATGGCACGACGAAACCGGCCAGTGGTGGCGCAGTTACGGCAATGAGCAGTGGGAGTTCACTCCGGAGGGCCTGATGTCGCGGCGCGAGGCCAGTATCAACGACGTCCGCATCGAGGAGGCCGACCGTCGCATCTTCGGCCCGCGCCCGGCCGAGGAGGACGACGCCCCGCTGCCGCAGCGGTAGCCCGCCGGGCTTTGCGTGGAGATTGCCGCGTGTCGGGAAGTCGCGGCGCGTGTCGCGGGGCGCGTCGCTTGACTCGAACAGGTGTTCGTCTAATCTGGTCGCCAGAACTTGTCGGTGCCGCCCTCTAATGTGGGCGCCAACCAAGTAACAGACTTAGCCCATTCGAAAAGGGGATCAAGACATGGCACCACAGGCATACGACCGCGACAAGGCACTCGATCTGGCGCTGGCGCAGGTGGAGAAGAGCTTCGGCAAGGGCGCGGTCATGCGGCTGGGCGAGGAAGCCCGCCAGCCGATCTCGGTGATCCCCACCGGTTCCATCGCGCTGGACGTGGCGCTGGGCATCGGCGGCCTGCCCCGTGGCCGGGTCGTGGAGATCTACGGCCCGGAATCCTCGGGTAAGACCACCGTCGCCCTGCACGCGGTGGCCAACGCCCAGGCCGCCGGCGGCGTCGCCGCGTTCATCGACGCCGAGCACGCGCTGGATCCCGACTACGCCCGCAAGCTCGGCGTCGACACCGACGCCCTGCTGGTCTCCCAGCCCGACACCGGTGAGCAGGCGCTCGAAATCGCCGACATGCTGATCCGTTCCGGCGCACTGGACATCATCGTGATCGACTCGGTGGCCGCGCTGGTGCCGCGTGCCGAAATCGAGGGTGAGATGGGTGACAGCCACGTCGGTCTGCAGGCTCGCCTGATGAGCCAGGCGCTGCGCAAGATGACCGGCGCCATGAACAACTCCGGCACCACCGCCATCTTCATCAACCAGCTGCGCGAGAAGATCGGCGTCATGTTCGGCTCGCCCGAGACCACCACCGGTGGTAAGGCGCTGAAGTTCTACGCCTCGGTCCGCCTGGATGTGCGCCGCATCGAGACCCTCAAGGACGGCACCGACGCGGTCGGCAACCGCACCCGCGTCAAGGTCGTGAAGAACAAGGTCTCGCCCCCGTTCAAGCAGGCCGAGTTCGATATCCTCTACGGCCACGGCATCTCCCGTGAGGGTTCGCTCATCGACATGGGCGTCGAGCACGGCTTCGTTCGCAAGTCCGGCTCCTGGTACACCTACGAGGGCGACCAGCTCGGTCAGGGCAAGGAGAACGCCCGCAAGTTCCTGCTGGAGAACGTCGATATCTGCAACGAGATCGAGAAGAAGATCAAGGAGAAGCTCGGCATCGGCGCCGACCTGACAGCCGAGCCCGCGGCCGAAGTTCCCGCGGACTTCTGAGCTGTTGAGCGAGCCGAGTATGGGGCGAGCAGCATCGGACCCGATGTCGCCGAAGGCGGCGTCGGGCGCGAAGCGCAGCCGGCCGGCCGATCCCGTCGCGGAGATCAGGCATCGGCTGGCCACACTCGGCGTTGATATCGAACCCTTGTCCGGCACAAGGGATCCCAAGCCAGTCCGGTCGGGCGCAGGTGGTAGCGCCGAGCCGGACTCCGCGGGGACCCGGTCGAGCGATCCCGATCCGCAGCGGGCGCGCTCGACCGGGTTCACGCCCCCGGCCCGGCAGTCCGGCGGGCGAAGGCGCCGCTCTTCGGATTCCCTCTTCGGAGACGGCGAATCCGCCGGCGCCCGGCGTCCTCGCCGGAACCGGGGACCTCACAGCGCGGATCCGGTGGCGGCCGGATCCGAGGGGAACGGCCCCGAACCGGGCACCGATTCCGGTCGGCCCCGCAAGGACCGCACCCCGCAGGGCGGGACGGTCGAGCAGGCAAAGGAGGCGTGTCTTCGCCTGCTCGCCGTCCGCGCTCGCAGCCGCGCCGAACTCGCCCAGCGCCTGGCCGCCAAGGGTTACACCCCGGAAATTACCGAGCAGGCCCTCAGTCGCCTCACCGATGTCGGCCTCGTCGACGATGCCGCTTTCGCCGAGGAGTGGGTCCACGCCCGCCACACTTTCAGCGGCAAAGGCAAACAGGCCCTGGCCCAAGAACTGCGCCGCAAGGGTGTCTCCCGGGCCGACTCCGCCCCCGCGCTGGAAGCCATCACCTCCGA
This sequence comes from Nocardia goodfellowii, assembly GCF_017875645.1. NCBI lineage: Bacteria > Bacillati > Actinomycetota > Actinomycetes > Mycobacteriales > Nocardiaceae > Nocardia > Nocardia goodfellowii. Next base: position 3,531,052 of record NZ_JAGGMR010000001.1, read on the forward strand.
CGACGAAACCTCCCGCGCCATCGACCTGGTCCGCCGCAAGCTCCGCAGCATGCCGGCCACCTTGGATCGGGAGAAAACCATCCGCCGCCTGGTAGGCATGCTCGCTCGCCGCGGCTACTCCCAATCCATCGCCTTCACCGTCGTCAAAGCCGAACTGGCCGAGCGTGACAACCCCGACTCCGACCCTGAGGACTGGGCGTCGGCCGACTGATTTCGAGGGAAGTACTGGGGGTTCGGCTTCCGGTGCAGGCCCGGTATTTCACCTCCGGCAGCCGTCGCGCTGCTGACGAATTGGTCTCGGGCCGCTCAGGATTCGCCGCGCTCTATCTGGGCCTGGATGCCGTCGAGTAAGTAGTCCAAACTTCGGGTGAACGCGCCATCCCAGTCCTCGTCGAGCATGTAGCCGTGCGCGGCGAGCGTGGGGTAGCGGTCGCTGTGCGTGGTGAGGTGCTGGTGCGCCTGTGCCTGTTCCTCGGCGGGCATGAGCCACCCGGCACGCGTCACCGACGCGCCCATGACAAGGTTGTACAACCCCCAGGTCGCCGCGGCCAGACGGGAATCGGTCAGTCCGGCGCGAAGCAGTGCGGATTGCAGAAACTCCATGTGCGCCAGGATGTTCGGGCCGATCATGGGGCGCCCCACCAGGGTTGCCGACCATCGGTGCCGCAACATCACCGTGCGCCATCCAGTGAGCATGGCGGTGATTTCGCGACGCCAATCGCCGGTGTCCTCGGGGCGAGCAATTTCCCCGTAGATGGCGTCGAGGCATAGATCGAGAACATCGTCTTTGGTGTCGACATGCCAGTAAAGAGTTGTCGAGCCGTGTCCTAGGCGTTCGGCAAGCCGGCGCATGGTCAGTCGTTCGATGCCTTCGCTGTCGAGCAGTGCGAGCGCTTCCTCGACGATCCGGGTCCGGTTGAGCGTCGGTTCGTCTCGTGGAGTGCGGGCGGGCTTGAGCCAGACATTGCGGCCCCCCGTTTTCGGGCCCGACTTCCCCTGGGTTGTGATCTGTGTCTCAGTTCGACCCGCTTTCATGCCGTCATCCTAGTACGTTGATCAGGTACTAGACCAACGTTCTAGAGATAGATCAACGTTCGAGAGGCGGCTATGAAATCCAGAGCAGAACCCGGCGATCGAGGACGGGTCGGTCGCCGCGGGTGGTCGCTGGCGGTGATCGCGACAGCGCAACTGATGGTGGTGCTGGACGCGACGATCGTGAATATCGCGCTGCCGTCGGTGCAGGCCGAACTGGGTTTGTCCGACGCGAACCGGCAGTGGGTAATTACCGCGTACGTGCTGGCATTCGGTGGTCTCCTGCTCTTCGGTGGACGCATCAGCGGATCGATCGGGCACCGGCGCGCTTTCGTCATCGGGTTGATTGGGTTCGCGGTCGCCTCGGTAGTCGGTGGGGCCGCCGGTGGTGCGGTGCTGTTGTTCGCCGCCCGGGCCGGACAGGGCGCCTTCGCCGCGTTGCTCGCGCCCGCGGCCTTGTCGTTACTGACCACGACATTCGTCGAGACACGCGAACGAGCCAGGGCTTTCGGGGTTTTCGCGGCCGTCGGCGCCGGCGGATCCGCGGTGGGCATGGTCGCCGGAGGGCTACTCAGTGAGCATGCCGACTGGCGCTGGTGTTTGTACGTGAATGTGCCGATCGCGGCGGTGGCCCTGGCCGGATCCATTGCACTGCCCGGCGATGCTCCACGATCGGGGGTGGGGAGTCTCGATGTACCGGGAGTGCTCGCGAGCGCCGCGGGCCTGGTGGCACTGGTGTACGCGTGCACGCTGGCCGAGGGCCGTGGTTGGGGCGACCGGGTTGTTCTGGGGCTATTGGTCGGTGGCGTGGCGCTGCTGGCGTTGTTCGCACTGATCGAGTCACGTACGAGGCACCCGCTGCTGCCGCTGACTGTCGTCGCGCACCGCGTCCGGGGCGGCACGCTGATAACGATCGGGCTTACCCAGGTCGCCCTGTTCGGCTTCTACCTCTTCATGACCTATTACATGCAGGGAATATTGCGGTATTCGCGGGTGCGGGCGGGTGTCGTATTCCTGCTCACCGCAGCAGGTATCGCTGTCGGCGCGACGGTTGTCGCGGGACCGCTGTTGTCCAGGATCTCAGCGCGAGCGCTGCTCGTCTCGGGGTTGCTGGTCACCGCGGCTGGAATGTCGATTCTGACTCTACTGTCCGCTGACGCCGACCATGTCTTCCTGCTGTTCCTGTTGCCCGCGCAACTGCTGATCGGGCTCGGTCTCGGCTGTGTCATGACTCCGGCGACAAGCCTGGCCACCGCGCAGATCTCCGCCGCGGCGACGGGTGTGGCCGCCGCGGCTTTCAATGCCGTGCAACAGCTCGGTGGAGCGCTCGGTACGGCGCTGCTCAACACCGTCGCCGCCACGGGCGCGGCGGCGGCGCTGGTGCGAGATGGCGGCTCGCTGCATGCCGCGACGGTGCGTGGTTTTTCGGTAGCGCTGACCGTAGCCGTCGGTGTTCTGCTCGTCGCCGCGCTGATCGGCTGGCTGGCCATCGATGAAGAGAAGACCGAGCCCGCAACTGAACTCGAGGAAAGCGAGGTCCGGACCCCGGTCTGAACGCACCGGTACGCCAATCCCCAGTTCCAGAAGGAGAAATCAGTGAATACCGATATCGATAGCCCCGCGCCGATCACCATCGTCGACGGCTATGTGCCGGTCATCGACCTGTCCTCGATGCACACCGTCAGCGGCCACGCGGCGATTGCTCAGGCCATCGGCACGGCGTGTGCGACCTCCGGGTTCTTCGTCATCGTCGGACATGACGTCAAGCGCGAGCTCATCGACCGCATGTACGCGACGACGCTGGAGTTCTTCCAATTGCCCCGCGCGGAGAAGGACTCCGTCCTGGCGACAGCCGAAACCGGCGGACTGCGATATCAGGCGGGCAGCGCCGCCAAGAGCATCGGCCGAGACGCCCCCACCGACCTGTGCGAGATCTTCAGCTGCAATGTTCTCGGCGACCGCCGCCCCGAATACCGGGAACAGTTCGGCGACGAGCCGCTGCCGTGGACCAGATCCAATCGCTGGCCACGCACTCCCACCGATTTTCGCCAGACCTGGCTCGACTACACCGATGCGATGGAGCGGTTGGCCGCGAACCTGATGGAACTGTTCGCCGTGGCTCTCGGCCTGGACCACGAGTTCTTCGCGGACAAGATCGATCAGCACATCTCGACCATCGTCGCGAACTATTACTACCCGCAGACCGTCGCCCCGTTGCCCGGTCAGCTGCGCAAAGGAGAGCACACCGATTGGGGCAGCCTCACCATCCTCTATCAGGACGATATCGGCGGCCTGCAAGTCCGCCACGGCGACCGCTGGCGCGAGGTACCGTTCGTTCCGGGCAGTTTCGTGATCAATATCGGTGACATGATGGCGTTCTGGACCGGCGGTCGGTGGGTTTCCACGATGCATCGTGTCGGTAATCCCGCGCATGGCGATTCCCCTGCGCGGGTCTCGATTCCGTTCTTCCATCTGCCCAATTTCGATGCGCGCATCGAGCCGCTGTCGGCGCTTCGATCGGCCGCGGGACCGGCCACCACAACACCCGGGCAGTGGTACCGGGAGAAAATGGCTGCGATCTACTCCTGATTCGACGTGGCCGGGTCGTCCTCCGCTCGCTCGCCGCGGTCGCCGGCCCGGCACACTGCCCTTCCTTCCAGCTGCGAAAACGGCGGCGGGCCAAGGGCTTCGGTAGCGTGGCGGCTGTCAGCGCCTGAGCGTCTGGGCAGGCGGAGCGGGTGTGGGTAGCGAGGTCAGCGTGGGCGAAATCGGGATCGATGAACCTATCAAAATGGTGGGGGGCGATTTTTACGCCGATCCGCACCAATATTACGAGCGGTGGCGTGCGTACGGGCCGGTGCATCGGGTGCAGTTCACGCACGGCGTGGCCTGCTGGGTGATCATCGGCTATGCCGAAGGGCGCTCGGCGCTGGCCGATCCGCGGCTGCGCAAGAACGCCTCGGAGATGTATGAGCTGTTCCGGCGGAAGAACGCGGAGATCCTGACCGACGAGAGTGCCGAGGCGCTGGGTTCGCACATGCTCAACAGCGATCCGCCCGACCATACGCGCTTGCGAAAGCTGGTCACCAAGGCGTTCACGCCCCGGCGGGTGGCGGCGTTGCGGCCGCGGATCGAGGAGATCACGGCCGCGCTGCTCGACGAGATGGCCGGGCGCGACGAGGTCGATCTGCTGCAGGCGTTCGCGAATCCGTTGCCGGTCACCGTGATCTGCGAACTGCTGGGCGTACCGTTCGCCGATCGGGCCAACTTCCAAGCCTGGACCAGAGTGCTGGTCGGTGTGGGCAACAAAAAGGAAGAGCCCGCCGCGGCGACGCTCGCGATGACCGAATATCTGCGAAAGTTGATCGCCGCCAAGCGTTCACAACCGGAGGCGGACCTGCTGTCCAGCCTGGCGCAACCCGCCGAGGACGGTGAGCGGCTCGACGAACAGGAACTGATAGCGATGTCGTTCCTGTTGCTGGTCGCCGGGCACGAAACCACGGTGAACCTGATCGCCAACGGGACCTACGCGTTGCTGCGCGACCGTGACCAGTGGGATGCCCTGCGCGCCGACCCGTCGGGCATCCCGGCCGCGGTGGAGGAGTTCCTGCGCTACGAAGGACCGGTCGGCTGGTCCACCGTTCGCTACACCTCGGAACCGATGCGCATCGGCGGCATCACCATCCCGGCGGATGAACTGGTGTACGTCGCGCTGTCCGCCGTCAATCGAGATCCGGCCCGCTTCGAAGATCCCGGCCATCTCGACGTCACCGCCAATTCCTCCGGGCACCTGGCCTTCGGACACGGCATCCACTTCTGTATCGGCGCGCCGCTGGCTCGCATGGAAGCCGAAATCGCCTTCTCGGCGCTGCTGCGCCATTTCCCGGACTTGGATTTCGCCGATCGCGCGTTCACCCCGGAATGGCAGCACAGCATCCTGTTTCGTGGTCTGGGTGAGCTACCGGTCCGTCCTGGCGGCTGAAACCAACCGAAAAGGCGGCAGCCCCCGCCGGATTCGTCCGGCGAGGGCTGCTGCGCGTATTCCGGACTACTTGTTGGTGATGTCCACGCCGGGCGCGGCATCGGTGAGGATGGAGTCCGCGGCCAGCACCGCGCGCCCCTTCTTCGTCCGCGTCCGCAACCGTTGCTCCAGCTTCGTCGCCAGCATCGTGAGCGTGCTGTTGAAGAAGATCATGATCAGGCCCACCACCAGCAGCGCCGGAATGGTGTTCTGCAGCGCGGCGCCCATCTGGAAGCCCGAGCGCACCAATTCGGTGTAGAGGATGAGGTAGCCCAGCGCCGTATCCTTCAGCGCCACCACCATTTGCGATACCAGCGCGGGCAGCATGGCGGTGATCGCCTGGGGGAGCAGCACCAGTCGCATGAGCTGGTTCTTGCGCATACCCAGCGCGACCGCGGCCTCGCTTTGACCCTTGGGCAGCGACCGGATGCCCGCGCGCACGATCTCGGCGATGACCGACCCGTTGTAGATGGTCAGCGCCGCCACCACGGCCGCCAGCGTCCGCTGGTCGGAGTCGAAGACCTTGTACTCGGCGAAGATCGCGTAGAGGAAGATCATCAGGATGAGCACCGGGATGGCACGCGCGACCTCGACCAGCGTGCCCGCGAAGCCGCGCATCAGCCGATGATCCGAGAGCCGCAGAATGCCGAAGACCATGCCGACGAGGAGCGCGAGCACGATCGCCAGCGCCGCGGCCGTCAGCGTGCCGCGCACACCGGGCAGCAGATAGGTCTCCCAGATCTCGGCGTCGGTGAACGGCTTCCACTTGTCGGAGGTGAACTGGCCCTTGTCCTGGAACTGCAGGAACAGCCACACCGCGCCCGCGAGCACGGCCACGATCACCACGATCGAGTAGACGAGATAGCGGACCCGCGCCTTCGGACCCGGCGCGTCGAACAGAACGGAAGCGCGTTTGGTCATCGGGCCACCTCGAATCGCTTGGCGAGCCAGCCGAACAGCAGGCCCATCGGCAGGGTCAGCAGCACGAAGCCGAACGCGAAGATCGCGCCGATGGCCAGCAGCGCGGCCTCGTTCTCCAGCATCTCCGACATGAGCAGCGCGGCCTCGGACACGCCGATCACCGCGGCGACGGTGGAGTTCTTCGTCAAGGCGATGAGCACGCTGCCCAGCGGTGCGATGACGGAGCGGAAGGCCTGCGGCAGCACGATGAATCGCAGATTCTGGCTGAAGGTCAAGCCGAGCGAGCGGCCGGCTTCCGACTGGCCCAGCGCCACGGTGTTGATGCCCGAGCGCAGCGATTCGCAGACGAACGCGGCGGTGTAGACCGACAGGCCGATGATGGCCCAGCGGTAGTTGGTGTCGGTGAGCTGGTCACTGCCGAGCGTCCAGCCGAGCGTCGAGTACAGGCCCAGCGAGCAGAAGACGATGATCAGCGTCAGCGGCGTATTGCGGAAGACGGTGACGTACGCGGTGCCGACCGCGCGCGCGATCGGAACGGGGGACACGCGCATGGCGGCGATGACGGTGCCCAGGATGAGTGCACCGACCGCGGAGAAGGCGGTCAGTTTGATGGTCACCCAGAAGGCTTCCAGGATCTTGGTGTCATACCGCGAGATCAGGTCGAACACGTGGGCGCGGCCCTCCGATCGGATGTGGATTTGCTAATCGGTTGGAACTGAGTGCGGGTGGTTCGAGGATCGCCCGAACCACCCGCGGAGGGGGAACCTCAGTAACGGTTCACCGTCGGCTTCTGGGTGGCCTGGAAGCCCGAGGCGCCCACGGTGGCGGCGATGGCCTTCTCCCACGAGCCGTCGGCGATCATCGCCTCGATCGCGTCGTTGATCTTGTCGCGGAGCTCCTTGTCGCCCTTCTTCACACCGATGCCGTAGTTCTCGGTGGTGAAGCTCTTACCGACGACCTTGAGCTTGCCGGGGGACTGCGCGGCGAAACCGGCGAGGATGATGTCGTCGGTGGTCAGCGCGTCGACCGAGCCGTTGAGCAGCGCCTCGACACACAGCGAGTAGGTGTCGAACTCCTGCAGCTGAACGTCCTTGGCGTACTTCTCCTTGACGTTCTGCGCCGGGGTGGAACCCTTCACCGAGCACAGCTTCTTGTTGCCGTTCAGCGATTCCGGACCGGTGATGTCGGTGTTCTCCGACTTCACCAGCAGCGACTGGCCGGCGACGTAGTACGGGCCCGCGAAGTCCACCTTCTCCTTGCGCTTGTCGGTGATGGAGTAGGTGGCGACGATGTAGTCGACCTGGCCGTTCTCCAGCAGCGACTCACGCTGCGGGGTGGGCGATTCCTTGAAGGTGATGTTCTCCGGCTTCACACCGAGCTTGTCGGCGACGTACTTGGCGACCTCGACGTCGAAGCCGCTGAACGAGCCGTCCTTGTTGCGCAGGCCCAGACCCGGCTGGTCGTACTTGATGCCGACGGTCAGCTTTCCGTCCTTGACGTTGTCCAGAGCTGACTTCTCGTCGCCGCCGCCACAGGCGGAGGCAGCCAGTGCCAGGGCGAGCGCCCCGACACCGAAGCGAAGTGCACGGGTGATCCTCATCGGGTTCCTAACTACTCTTCTCGGGTTTTCGAAGACGTTCAGTGGCTCAAGATCTTGCCGAGGAAATCCTTGGCGCGCTCGGATTTCGGGGCAGTGAAGAAGACATCGGGCGTGGCGTCCTCGACGACCTCGCCGTCGGCCATGAACAGCACCCGGTTGCCGGCCCGGCGCGCGAAGCCCATTTCGTGGGTGACGACCAGCATGGTCATCCCCTCCTTGGCCAGCGACACCATGACGTCGAGCACCTCGTTGACCATTTCCGGGTCCAGGGCCGAGGTCGGCTCATCGAACAGCATCACCTTCGGATTCATCGCCAGGGCGCGGGCGATCGCCACCCGCTGCTGCTGGCCGCCCGACAGCTGCGCCGGGTATTTGTCGGCCTGATTGGCGATGCCCACCCGCTCCAGCAGCTCCATGGCGCGGGTGCGGGCGTCTTCCTTCTTGATCTTGCGCACCTTCATCGGCGCGAGCATCACGTTCTCGAGGATGGTCTTGTGCGCGAAGAGGTTGAACGACTGGAACACCATGCCCACGTCGGCGCGCAGCGCGGCCAGTGCCTTGCCCTCGGCGGGCAGCGGCACGCCGTCGATGGCGATATCACCCGAGTCGATGGGCTCGAGCCGGTTGATGGTGCGGCACAGCGTCGACTTACCCGAACCCGACGGGCCGAGCACGATCACGACCTGCCCCTTGGGCACTTCGAGGTTGATATCGCGCAGCACATGCAGGTCGCCGAAGTGCTTGTCCACCTTTTTCATCGAGATCATCGGCGGACCGCTGGCGGCGGGCCCCGGATCTGTGGTCGGGGCGTCCTTGGTCAGCGTCGGCGGCGCGGAGGTGGTAGCGCCTTCGTCCCCGGTTGAAGCGTTCCCGGTTGTGTCGGGCGCGGCAGCGGCGTCGGTCATGGTCCAAGACCTTAAGGGGAAAACGTGCATTCGCCCCGATTTTGAGAACACGCCGCGCCGACACGCCGATGTGTCACATAGATGTAACAGTTCCATGTGATCAACCGCAGGGGGTGACGCGCGGAAAGCCCAGTTTGCCTACCCCCGTACCCTGGATGGGTGGATTGGAACGGACAGGTAGTGGTAGACGCACGCAGTTACGAGGTCCGCACCTTCGGTTGCCAGATGAACGTGCACGATTCCGAGCGCTTGTCCGGCCTGCTCGAAGACGCGGGATATGTGAAGGCCGCGCCCGGCGCGACGGCCGACCTCGTCGTCTTCAACACCTGCGCGGTCCGGGAGAACGCCGACAACAAGCTGTACGGCACCCTGGGCCACCTCGCGCCGATCAAGGCCGGTCGGCCGGGCATGCAGATCGCCGTCGGCGGCTGCCTCGCGCAGAAGGATCGTGACGTCGTCGTCCGCAAGGCGCCGTGGGTGGATGTGGTGTTCGGCACGCACAACATCGGTTCGCTGCCGGTGCTGCTGGAACGCGCCCGCCACAATGCCGAAGCCCAGGTCGAGATCCTCGAATCGCTGGAAGCCTTTCCCTCCACGCTGCCCGCCAAGCGCGAGTCCGCCTACGCGGGCTGGGTGTCGATCTCGGTGGGCTGCAACAACACCTGCACGTTCTGCATCGTGCCCGCGCTGCGCGGCAAGGAAGTCGACCGGCGTCCCGGTGACGTGCTCGCCGAGGTGCGGGCGCTCGTCGACCAGGGCGTGCTCGAGGTGACGCTGCTCGGCCAGAACGTGAACTCCTACGGCGTGAACTTCGTCGACGAATCCGAGCCGCGCGACCGGTCCGCCTTCGCGAAACTGCTGCGCGCCTGCGGCGCCATCGAGGGGCTCGAACGCGTCCGGTTCACCTCGCCGCATCCGGCCGAATTCACCGACGACGTCATCGAAGCCATGGCCGAGACGCCGAATATCTGCCCGCAGCTGCACATGCCGTTGCAGTCCGGTTCCGATCGGGTGCTCAAGGCGATGCGCCGGTCCTACCGCAAGTCGCGCTATCTCGGGATCATCGAGAAGGTGCGGGCGGCCATGCCGCACGCCGCGATCACCACCGACATCATCGTCGGTTTCCCCGGCGAAACCGAGGAGGATTTCCAGGAAACCCTGGACGTGGTCCGCCAGGCGCGCTTCACCAGTGCCTTCACCTTCCAGTACTCGATCCGTCCCGGCACGCCCGCCGCGGACATGGCCGACCAGGTGCCGAAAGCCGTTGTGCAGGAACGCTATGACCGGTTGATCGCGCTGCAGGAGGAAGTCTGCCTGGAAGCGAACCGCGAACTGATCGGCACCGAGGTGGAACTGCTCGTCGCCGAGGGCGCGGGCAAGAAGAACGCCGCCACCGCCCGGATGAGCGGCCGTGCCCGCGACGGCCGGCTGGTGCACTTCCGGCCGGGCGGCACGGACGAGACGATCCGTCCCGGCGACATCGTCGTCGTGGACGTCACCGAGGCGGCCCCGCACTTCTTGATCGCCGACGCGCCGATCAAGTCGCACCGCCGCACCCGCGCCGGTGACGCGCACGAGCGCGGTATCACGCCGAAGACGGAACCGATCGGCGTCGGGCTGGGGCTGCCGCGGATCGGCGCTCCGGTCCTCGAACCGGTCGCCGCGGCCGGGTGCGCTACGGGGTGCGCCAACTGACACTCCCGCCGTACCGGTCCGGAAACCTCGGTGTTCGATCGGCGGGGTGTGGTACTACCGGGACAACGCAGGAGGTGGCATGGACGGCGGCAACGCGGGCTCGGCGCATGGCGAACCGGATGATCGAGACGACGCTACTACCGGACGTAGTGGGCCGACTGATCCGGCGGCGAGCGGGGATGGCACAGTAGACACGCCAGGCGCCGCCGATTCAGCCGAAGGAGACTCTGTGAACTCGGTCGAGAGCAGCAAGGACTTCGAGCAGTTCCGCGCGGAACTCGACGCCGTCGAGCGACGCATCGCGGGGGAGATCGACCCGGGGATGCGCGCGATGGTGGTGGCCGGTGCGGTATTCGCGCTGCTGCTGTCATTGGTGCTGCCGCATGCCGGCGCCGCGCGCGGCTTCGACGTGCTGCTCGGCACCGACGTCACCCGGCTCGAGCACATCGGACTGCCCTCGCGCATCTTCGTCTGGTTCGCGGTCGTCTTCGGCGTCGGCTTCTCGCTGCTCGCGTTGATGACCCGTCGCTGGGTGCTGGCCTGGATCGCTGTCGCCGGCTCCGCCATCGGCTGCGCGTTCGGCGTCTTCTCCATCTGGCACCGGCAGACGCCCGGCGTCGGCAATATCTATGGCTCCGGCCCCGGCATCGGATTGATCCTCGGCACCCTCGCCATCATGGTGCTCACCTTCCACTGGGTCCGGGTCGTCTGGAGCCGTACCACCTTGCAATTGGCCGCGGAAGAACAGCGCCGCATCGCCGCCGCCGAGGCGGAGGAGCGCGATCGTCGCCGTCTCACCGGCGAATGACCTCAGTTCATTCTGGCGAGGATTCGGGCGCTGTAGGAGCGCTGCCGTTCGCTGTGCCACCGGCAGAGATATGCGCCGATGCCCGCTCCGGCCGCGTTCATGAGCACGTCGTCGACCGACGTGTAGCGGCCCAGATCCAGCACATACTGGGCGATCTCCAGCACCGTCGACAAGACCGCGCCGATCAGCGTCATCCGCAGGACGCCCGTCAGCTGCGGAAACCGCAGCGGCAGTAGGAAACCCAGCGGGATGAACAGCACCAGGTTCGCGGTCACCTGAACCACAGTGTTGGTCGACGCCTCGGTGAGCGTCTCGAACAGATCGACCAACGGAACCAAGATCACCTGCCCCGCACCTCCCGTGGGCGTCAGGATCATCCATACCCATGGCAGCGTCCCGCCGACCACCCCGGCCTCGGCCGCCGTATGCCGAAACGCCCGAACCGGCTCCTGCCCGCACCGCACCCGCAGCCGAAACCCCAACCCCGCCCCGGCAATCAGCACCGGCACCGCCAACGCCCACACGATCAGCACATCGCCCCATGACTCCCACACCTGCCGCACCATGCTGACGCTATCGCCGGATCACCACCCCTATTGCCGCCGCGACAAGACCCGCCCCAACCCTCCACACCCTCCGCACATGCGTGCGCCGATCGACCATTCATGCGAATCGGATCCGTACGTGCGCCGAAAAACGGCTCGCGCCAACGCCATCGGCTCGCATACGGTTGGCCGCGGCCATGGAGTAACTCAGTCGGTAGAGTTCCCTCACTGCATGGGGGGAGTCGCGGGTTCGATTCCCGCCTCCATGGCCGCCTGCGTCTTTCGAAGGGGTTCACCAGCCGGGCTTGACCCGGCCGCGCCGTCAGAGGTTGCTGACGGCGCCTTCCGCGGCTTCGGCCCACTCGCGCCACTGCTGGGCTTGGGCGAGGGCTTTTTCCGCGTCGCGAGTGTTGCCCGCGGCCTGGGCTTTCGCGGCTTGTTCTTCGAATTGGGCGACGCGCTCGCGGAATTGGGCGGCGCGGGCCACGGCTTCGGGGTCGCTGCGGCGCCATTGGGCGTCGGCGGCTTCGCGGACTCGCTTTTCGATGGTGCGGAGTTTGCCTTCGAGTTCCTGGATGCGTTCGCGCGGGACCTTGCCGATGGCGTCCCACTTGTCCTGGAGTTCACGCAGGGCGGCACGGGCGGCGTCCAGTCCAGTGGCCGGGTCGATGTGCTCGTAGGCGCGCAGCAACTCCTCCTTGGCGGTGGCGTTGTGCTCGAACTCGGCATCGCGTTCGGTGACGGCCGCGTTGCGGGCGGCGAAGAAGACATCCTGGGCGCTCTTGAACCGCCGCCACAGTGCCTCGTCGGCTTCGCGGGGTGCGCGGCCGGCGGCCTTCCATTCGGTCAGCAGATCGCGGAAGACGGCGGCGGTGCCGGCCCAATCGGTGGAGCCGGACAATTCCTCGGCCCGCACACACAGCTCTTCCTTGCGGGTCTTCGCGGCCGCGCGTTCCCGATCGAGTTCGGCGAAATGCGCGCCGCGCCGCCGGTTGAACGCTTCGCGGGCCTTCGAGTACCGCTTCCACAGCGCGTCGTCGACTTTGCGATCCACCCCGCGGATCGACTTCCACTCGTCGAGGATCTCGCGCAGCCGATCACCGGCCGCCTTCCACTGGGTGGATTCGGCGGCGATCTTCTCGGCCTCCAAGCACAGCGCTTCCTTGCGCTCGGTGTGCTCGTGCTTGGCGCGTTCCTTCTCCTCTTTGGCCTGCGCGGCCGCTTCCTCGGAATGCTCGGCGATTGCCCGCAGGCGCCGGGCGAGACTTTCGATATCGCCGATCACAGCGGCGGTGGGCAAGGATTCGGCCAGTGCGACGGCGGCGGCTTTGGTCTTGCGGGCATCCGCGCCCGCGGCCAGGCGCGCTTCGAGCAATGCCACCTCGGTGGCCAGATCATCGAAGCGGCGGCCGAAATGCGCCAGCCCCTCGGCGGCGTCACCGGCCTGCCAGGAACCGATGACCCGTTCGCCCTCAGCGGTTTTCACCCAGGCGGTGCCGTCTTCGTCGACTCGCCCCCAGGCGCTGGGATCGGAGACGGCGGGCACGACGACGGGATGCGGATGCGGCTGGGACGGGCCCGGAACAGGCTTCATCGCATGGGGCTTGGGATGGGGGGTGGGTCCGGGCTTCGGGGCACCGGAGTCCTGCGTGTCCTTCGCGGTCCCGTTGCTGTCGCTCATTGCTCTCCGTCCTTGCCGCGCGTCACGGCTGCCTGGTTACGCCCTAGCTCATTCCATTGAACCCGGTCCGAGCTCTTCGAGACCATCGATCCACGCTCTCCCCCGGTGGATTCCGGCGGATGTCAACCCATGATGACCTGGGTTGTAGCACCTCGACAGTATCAATCCCCGGCTCGGATCGGCGCAGAGACACTCGAGCCGGCGGCGCGCCGGGGCCGTCGTGTTCCCCGCGTCGCCGCGCACGGTGGTGCGTGAGCCGGTAGACGGCAACGACTACCGTTTACGAAGTGTTCTCCCTAGCGGCCCTGGTCCCGTCGCCGCCGATCCTGGTCCCCGAGCTCGGCGGCGCTGTCGCGCGCACCGCGGCGGACCCGGTGGCGCCGTTGCGTGCGGCGGCGTTGGAGGCGGTGCGGGCGCTGGACGCGGCGGGGGAGTGGGTCGTGGTCGGGATCGGCGACTCCACGCGGCGGACCCTGGAGCCGGATCATGGCACCGGAACCTTCCGCGGCTTCGGTGCCGACGTCCGGGTGGCACTGTCCGGACCCGCTCTGCGGGGAGCGGGCGACCAGGACGCTACCGCGCCGTGGCCGCTGTCCGCTTTGATCGCTGGGTGGCTGCGCGGGCAGGCCGCACCCGATACGCGCGTGTCGGTGTACTTCGCCGACGCCGACGAGCCCAGCGCGGAGTGCGTGCGCCTCGGGACAGCGCTGCGCGCGAGCTTCGGTGCCAGCCGGACGGCCGTCGGCGCGTTGGTGATCGCGGATGGTTCGTGCAAGCTGACCACCACATCGCCCGGCTACCTGCATCCCCGGGCCGCCGGCGTGCAGGCGGAGCTCGATCGAGCCCTGGCCACCGGGGACGTGGCCGGCGTGCTCGCGCTGGACCCGGAACTCTGCGCGGAGGTCGGCATCTCCGGCCGCGCCGCCTACCAGGTGCTGGCGGGCTTGTTCGCCGAGGACTGTATCGCGCCGAAGGCTGAAACCCTATATCAGGGCGCTCCTTTCGGCGTCGGCTACCACGTCGGTCTGTGGCGACCGGGTGGCTCCGCATGACCCGGTCCGTCGCGCCACACCACGACGTAGCGGGTGGTGGGTGGTGACGAAGAAGATCACACCGATCGCCGTGGTCGGGCCCACCGCCACCGGTAAATCCGATCTGGGCCTGGAGCTCGCGCAGCGGCTCGGCGGGGAGATCGTCAATATCGACGCGATGCAGCTCTATCGCGGCATGGACATCGGCACCGCGAAACTGCCTGTCGCGCAACGGCGCGGGATTCCGCACCACCAACTGGACGTGCTGGAGGTCACCGAGTACGCCACGGTCGCCGCGTACCAGTCCGCCGCCATCGCGGACGTCGAGGCGATCATGGCGCGCGGCCATGTGCCGGTGATCGTCGGCGGTTCGATGATGTATGTGCAAGCCTTACTGGACAATTGGGAGTTCCCGGCGACCGACCCGGCGGTCCGCGCGCGCTGGGAGGAGTTCCTGGCCGACCATGGCGTCGCCGCGTTGCACAAGGAATTGAAGCGGGCCGATCCCGCGGCGGCCTCGACGATCCTGCCGACCGACGGCCGCCGCATGGTGCGTGCGCTCGAGGTCGTCGAACTCACCGGCCGGCCCTTCGCGGCCTCCGCACCCACCATCGGCGAACCTCGTTGGGGCACAACCATTATCGGCGTCGACCGGGACACGGCCGAACTCGACGCCCGGATCGAGCTGCGTACCGCGCTGATGTTCGAGACGGGTCTCGTCGACGAGGTCCGCGGCCTGATCGGTCAGGGCTTGCGCGACGGTGTCACCGCCCGCCGTGCCATCGGCTACGCACAGGTCCTGGCCTACCTGGATGGCGAGTACGACCTGGCTCAGGCCCGGGAGCGCACCCTGATCGGCACTCGGCGCTATGTTCGGCGGCAACGGTCCTGGTTCCGCCGGGACCCGCGTGTGCGCTGGGTGGACGGCGCCGATCCGGATATCGTCGCGACCGCCCTCGCGGAATTACCCAGCGCCCCAGCAACTCTCACCTCCGGACCCGGCGCACCCGAACCGCGCATCGCCGACCGGTTCGACTCGACGAAACGGACAACGCAGTGAACCAGAACTCTCGGCACCGGCCGGGCCGCACCGAGGACGGCGGCGCTCGCCGGGTGAGCACCCGCAATGCCTCGGTCCAGGTCTGGCAGGCATATCTGACCAACCGCGCCACCCGCAACCGTGACTCCCGGTTCCTGATCCAGGGCGTGCGCCCGATCACACAGGCGATCGCCAACGATTGGCCGCTGGAGACACTGCTCTACCGCCTCGGCGCGCCCGACTTGTCCAGCTGGGCAAGAGAATTGCTGGACACCACCGACGTGCCGTGCATCGGACTGGTCCCGGAGTTGATGGCCGAGCTCGGCGAGAAGTCCACCGGCATACCGGAAGTGGTGGCCGTCGCGGAGTCCCGGCAGGACAGCCTGGACACCTTCGAGCCGGGAGAGCCGGGAGATTTCCCGATCATCGTGGTCTTCGACCGCCCCAACTCGCCCGGCAACCTCGGCACCCTGATCCGCTCGGCCGACGCGTTCGGCGCCAGTGGCGTCATCGTCACCGGTCACGGCGCCGACCAGTACGATCCGCAGGCAGTGCGCGCCTCCACCGGTTCGCTGTTCGCGATGCCGGTGCTCCGTGCCTCGGGCGCGGCCCAGGTGGTCGCCTTCCGGGATCGGCAGATCCAGCGCGGCATCCCCACTCGCATCGTCGGCACCGACGAACACGGCACGCACGCGATCTTCGACCAGGATTTCACCGAGGCCACCATCCTGGTAGTCGGCAACGAAACCAGTGGAATGAGCCAGGCATGGCTGTCGGCCTGCGACGATCTGGTATCCATCCCGATGGGCGGCACGGCCAGTTCGCTGGGCGCGCCCTCGGCGGGCGCGGTCGCCCTGTACGAAATTTCCCGGCAGCGCCGGACGTTTGCCCGATGAGAAGCGAGGAGACGAGCAACGTGACCGACATCGAGTTCACCAAGGGGCACGGCACCCAGAACGATTTCGTGGTGCTGCCGGACCTCGATGTCCGTCTCGAGCTCTCCGTCGACCGGGTGTCCGCCCTCTGCGACCGGCAGCGCGGCATCGGCGCCGACGGTGTGCTGCGGGTGGCGCGCGCCGGCGCCCTGCTCGACGCGGGCGTGCTCACCGAGATTCCCGCCGGTATCGCCGCCGACGATTGGTTCATGGACTACCGCAACGCGGACGGTTCGATCGCCGAAATGTGCGGCAACGGTGTCCGCGTATTCGCGCACTACCTCGCGGCCAAAGGTTTGGAGACCCGAGACCGTTACGTGGTGGGCAGCCGCGGTGGACCCCGCCCGGTCACCGTGCACACGGCCGACGCGGTCAATGGCGAGGTCACCGTCGCCATGGGCCATGTCCGGGAACTCGGTCCATCGACCGCCACCATCGCGGGCGGCGCGTACCCGGGTATCGGTATCGATGTCGGCAATCCCCACCTGGCCTGCGTCGACCCCGGCCTCACCGCCGAATCGCTGAGCAAACTCGATCTGTCGGCCTCACCGGGCTTCGACCCCGAACTCTTCCCCCGTGGCGTCAACGTGGAAATCCTCACCCCCTTGGACTCCGGCGGCGCGGTGGACATGCGCGTCTACGAGCGCGGTGTCGGCGAGACCCGTTCCTGCGGAACCGGAACCGTCGCGACGGCCGCCGCCGCGCTGGCGCACCAGGGCTTCGACATTCAGCAGGACACCGGTCAGGTGATCGTCCGGATCCCCGGCGGTCAGGTCACCGTCACCCTCACCGCCGGTGCGGCGACCCTGCGCGGCCCCTCGGTCCTGGTCGCGAGCGGTCGGCTGGCCGAACAGTGGTGGCAGACCGCCTGATCTTCGTTTCGCGCCGTGCGATTCTGTTGAACTCGTACTCGGAGGGGTGCGGGGGTTAACGGATCGGGTGTGCTGAACGACGAACGGAGTGGGGCGGCAGTAGATGCCGGGGCTCGAACCGTACGTGCACCACACCATCTGGGAAGGAACACGCTATGTCCAGCCGATCCGCATTTATCGCTTGTTCTGTCGCCGCACTCGCCACCGGTCTCTGTGCCACCGCGGCACCGGCCGCCGCCGACGGGGATCTCGACAACTATGTCCCCGTCAACCCCGCCGACTATCTGGTCGCGGACCCTGCCTACAAGGGCACCGTGTTCTTCACCACCCCGGACGGCCGGCACTGCGCCATCTATTGGAACAACGGCTACACCGGCTGCGACGCCGTCTCCCTCGACGCCCCCGCCGGCACGAACCAGCTGCGCGTAGCTCGGTGGGAAGCCGCCAATTTCCTGAACTCGCCCGAGCAAACGTTCACGCACCCCGAGGCCAAGGTGCTGCCCGAGGGACACAAGATCACCCATGATCAGACCACCTGCGGCATCGGTTACCAGGGCACCGTGAACTGCGAAGTCGTCGATCACGGCTTCGTGCTGTCCGCTGTCTACAGCGTCTTGCACTGATCCACATCGCACCGAGCCCGCGACGGCGAAAATGAGTCGCGGGGCGGTGGCGCGGGCGGTACGGTGAGCTTCATGTACGGGAAATTCGCAGCACTCACCTAGTCGGCACTCGCTGTCGCGTTCGATGAAACGCGCACGGGGGCAAGGCGATTCCGATCACCGCTGCCCGCCGTCCGCTCATCCGACGCCGGCCCCGGCCGGTCGCGTCGCATCGATACCGCTGCATGGCTCCCGCCCCAGTTCCACCGCTGGGACCGGACTTCCGCACTGCGATCATCGCGGCGAGCCGCGCTGCCGACATTCTCCCGAGATCCTCCGGCCCGGACGGCGGGCGCCACCCGCACGATGCCGCCCCGGTTCCGATGATCTTGCAAACCTGACACTCAGCGGCTCGTCACAGGACGCGCCGCGATATTCGATATGCGTCACGGCGTGGCAACGTGGCAGCATGGAGGGCGTATGACGAACCCAGAGACTTTTGACATGACTCCGGCCGACGGTGCGGACGGCACCGAGACGGCCGGAAGCACCGCGGATGCCCGCGATGTGGTCGCCGAACACGCCGCCCGCATGGCAGCGCGCGAGGAGCGACTGAAAGGCACCGCCCATTCCGGGTGGGCCGCCGATCCGGACGGGCCCGACCCCACCGTCGGTGAGATGCAGGTCGAGGAGCGTAGTTCGCTGCGCCGCGTCGCCGGGTTGTCCACCGAACTCACCGACATCACCGAGGTCGAGTACCGGCAGCTGCGCCTGGAACGCGTGGTGCTGGTCGGTGTGTGGACCACCGGTAGCGTCGCGCAGGCCGAAGCGAGCATGGCCGAACTGGCGCTGCTCGCCGAAACCGCCGGTTCGGAGGTGCTGGAGGCGCTGATCCAGCGGCGCGACAAGCCGGACCCGGCCACCTACATCGGTTCCGGCAAGGCCGAGGAACTGCGCGCCGTGGTCCTCGACTCCGGCGCCGACACGGTCATCTGTGACGGTGAACTGACCCCGGCCCAGCTGACGGCGCTGGAGAAGGTCGTCAAGGTCAAGGTGATCGACCGGACCGCCCTGATCCTGGACATCTTCGCCCAGCACGCCACCTCCAGCGAGGGCAAAGCGCAGGTCGCGCTCGCTCAGATGGAATACATGCTGCCGCGGCTGCGCGGTTGGGGTGAGTCCATGTCCCGGCAGGCCGGTGGTCGCGCGGGCGGCAACGGCGGCGGTGTGGGTCTGCGCGGTCCCGGTGAGACCAAGATCGAAACCGATCGTCGCCGCATCCGGGAGCGAATGGCCAAGCTGCGCCGCGAAATTCGCGAGATGAAGACCGCGCGCGACACCAAACGGGCCCGCCGCACCGGCAGCGGTATCCCGTCGGTCGCGATCGTCGGCTACACCAACGCGGGCAAGTCGAGCCTGATGAACAGCCTGACCGGTGCCGGACTCCTGGTGCAGGACGCGCTGTTCGCCACCCTGGACCCGACTACTCGCCGGGCCGCGCTCGACGACGGCCGCGAGGTCGTCTTCACCGACACCGTCGGTTTCGTGCGGCACCTGCCGACGCAGCTGGTCGAGGCCTTCCGCTCCACCCTGGAGGAGGTGACCGGCGCCGACCTGCTGCTGCACGTCGTCGACGGCTCCGACCCGATGCCGGCCGGCCAGATCAAGGCGGTCCGTGAGGTGATCACCGACGTGATCAAGGAGCAGGGCACCGTCGCGCCACCGGAACTGCTGGTGGTCAACAAGATCGACAATGTGGATCCGATGGAGTTGACCCGCCTGCACGCCATGCTCCCGGACGCGGTGTTCGTCTCCGCGCACACCGGCGCGGGCCTGCCGGAATTGCGGGATCGGCTCGCCGAGGTCCTCGGCGGTCTCGATGTGGAGATCAGCGTTCTGCTGCCCTACACCCGAGGCGATCTCCTCGCCCGCATCCACGCCGACGGCCGGATCATCGACTCCACCCACGAAGAGGGCGGAACCCGGGTCCACGCCCGCGTGCCGCACTCCTTGGCCGCGGCGCTGTCGGAGTATGCCCACGCCTCCACCAACGGGGCCGGGCCCGAGCCGGAGTAATACGCGGCGAGCGGCGTTACCCGCTGGAGTCGCGTGATCGCGGCCCGACGGCCGGAGAATGGATGAGATGCCACCTGCGTCATAGAACCGCAGGTGGCATCTCGCTTTTGCGCCTTGCAGCCGCGTGAACACGCTGGTCGGAAATCCCAGCTGGAGTCGCGTGATCGCGAGCCCAACAGCCGAGCAATGCACGAGATGCCATCCGCGTCATAGAACCCCCAGGTGGCATCTCGCTTTCTGCGCCTAGCAGCCGCATGACACGCTGGTCTGTGCCCTCAGCTGGAGTCGCGTGATCGCGGGCCCTACAGCCGAAGAATGCACGAGATGGCACCGGCGTCATGGAACCTCGGGTGGAATTTCGCGTTCCGCGCCCTCCAGTCGGCCGCACGAACATGGTGTTCCGCGCCCTCCAGCCGTATGAACACGCTGGTCGGTGCGCACTACACGCTGCTGGGTGACCTCAGCCGCGCGATCGCGTTGTGAACTCACCGGCCCATCTGTTAGTCGCGGGATGTCGCACATGGTTGGTTGTGGGTCCTGCGTCTCTAGGTGGGTGCCGAAGAAATGAGCGGGCGTCAGGCAATCGCCGCTAGCGTCTGCGCGGTCGCCGTGTTTGCGGCGTGATGGTTAGCGGTGGGCTATCGCTGATGGATTTGGTTACCGCGCTTCGACGCGGGTGGGTCGAGTCGTTCCGGCTCAGCGGAAGCCGGTGGCCGACAGCGATCTTTCAGGGGAGACAGCATCGGCATGGACGGTAGGCGCCTGTCGGCGTCACGGCCGTGCGAGGTTTCAGGCGCTGCTGAGGGGTACCCGACACCTATAACTTGTTGCAGTCGCATACGGTAATCTGTGGCGCACACGGCCGTATCTATCTGCGGCGCAGGGGAATTATTCCAATACGACGATGTGCTGGGATCCGACATTCGATGGGGACACCGATGCCTGAATCCTTGCCTGTTGAGGCAGTTCTGTCCGATGGAGCTCCGCTCGACGTGCGGTTGAGCGAGACCGACAAACTCTTGATCGACGCGATCACCGCGCCGACGCGCGCCTGGACCAGTCCACGTTTCTACGGCTTGGACAACATTCCTGCCGACGGCCCGGTGCTGCTGGTCGGTAACCACACGCTGGTGGGCGGCCTGGACGCGCCGCTGCTGTTGCCGGAAGTGCTGCGCCGCCGCGGCCGGCTGCTGCGCGGGCTCGCCGAAGACGTGCTGATCGGGGTGCCGGGTCTGCGAGATTTCCTGCAGCACTTCGGGATCGTGCGCGGCAACCGCCACAATTGCATGGCGCTGCTGCGGCGGGGCGAGGCGCTGATCGTCTTTCCGGGCGGCGGCCGCGAGGCGGTCGGCCGCAAGGGGGGCCAGAAGTATGTCCTGGATTGGTCCGGGCGCACCGGTTTCGCGCGAATGGCGATCGAGGCGGGCGCGACGATCGTGCCGATCGCGATGATCGGCGGCGACGACGTATACGACATCGTCTTCGACGGGCAGCATCCCGCGATGAGCCCGCTGCGGAAGGTGGTCGAGGCGGTCGGATTGAAGTCGAACCTGACGCCACCGCTGATCCGCGGTCTGGGCCCGACGCTGATTCCGCGTCCGGAGCGGTTCTACTTCTCGGCGGGAGCGCCGATCGATCCGGAACCGTGGCGCGACGAGCACAATGTCGAGGCCGCCGCGGCCGAATTGCGGGACGTGGTGCGCAAGGCGCTGGAGGAGGAGATCAAGTTCCTGCTCGCCGAGCGGGACCGGGACCCCGGTCGGACGCTCACCGGACGTCTGCGCGGGCTGCTGCCCCTATAGTCCGCACGGCCATAACGCCCGCACCGCCGCTCCAATGGACGTTCAGCGAGCGGCGGCGAGGGCGATGGGCGCCACTGCGCGCGTTCGGCTCGGGCGGGTTCGCGTTCGGCTCGGACGGGTCTGCGTTCAGGTCGGGCGGGTTCCTGGTCGGCTCGGACGGGTCCGCGTTCAGCTCGGGCGGGTCCGCGGTCAGCTCGGACGGGTCCGCGTTCAGCTCGGGGGTTCGCGTTCAGGTCGGGCGGGTTCGCGTTTAGGTCGGACGGGTCCGCGGTCAGGTCGAGAGTGCCGGCCGCGCTGATCGAACGCAATGACCTGGATCCCGCGATGCCTAACTCCGGGCAGCGAGCACCGTTTCGCGTTCGGCTGCCAGCATCGCCAAGCGCAACCGCCGATCCTCGGCGGTGGGAGTGGCATGTTCGGCTTCCGAACACCCGGGCCGGACTGGGAATCGACACGGGCCGAGAGTCGCGAATGTCACCGCAACGGTCGCTCCGGACGTGAGTCCTGTCGCACTGTCCCGGCAAACCTGTGTGTCGCGTGGGTCTGTCCCGTGCGGTGCGGCTCGGCCTGAGCTGGGATTGCGTTGAGTGATACGCCAACTGCCTGATGGTCCGCTGATAATCAGGTAGGCAATCTCTCAGCAACTGTTCCGTACGGTTGCGCCATGGTGTGGATGAGCAAGCAATCGGCGGTACTCGCGGGTGTGGTGGCAATGGTGTGCGGCCTAGGCGTCGCCTCAACCGGCCCCGCGACCGCCGCGACCCCGGTGGATCCGATCATTGCCGCCGGTCACCTGCTGGCGTCACCGCAGTCCGCCGACGGCTCACGCATCGCGAGCTATGACATCGTCGACGACCGCACCATCGAGCTCCAGGTCTATTCCGCCGCGATGGACAAGAACATCGAGATCGATGTGCAACGCCCGAACGACGCTTCGGTCCCGCGCCCATCGCTGTATCTGCTCCCCGGAGCAGGCGGCGGCGAGGACAAGGCGACCTGGGCGGCGCAGACCGACGTTCCGCAATTCCTCGCGGGCAAAGACGTGAACGTCATCCAACCTGTCGGCGGCAAGTTCAGCTACTACACCGACTGGGTCGAGGCCGACCCGGAACTCGGTGTCAACAAATGGAAGACCTTCTTCACCGAAGAACTGCCCCCGCTGATCGACGCGGCCCTCGGCACGAACGGCGCCAATGCCATTGCGGGCCTGTCGATGTCGGGCACATCGGTGCTGCAGCTGGCCGAAGCGAAACCGGGGCTGTTCGCGTCGGTCGCGGCCTACAGCGGCGCCGCGCAGATCAGCGACCCGGTCGGCTACGACTTCGTCAGCACCGTGGTGCGCGCGGGCGGCGGCAATCCCGACAATATGTACGGCCCCAAGGGCGACCCGAGATGGGCGCAGAACGATCCGCTGATCCACGCCGACCGGCTGCGCGGCACCGATCTGTTCATCTCCAGCGGTTCCGGTCTGCCCGGACAGTGGGACACCCTCGACGGGACGCACGCGCTGCCGGGTCCGGGCGGGCTGGCCAACCAGGTCGCACTGGGTGGCGCGCTAGAAGGCGCGACCAACTGGGGTTCGCACAACCTGCAAAACCGGCTGAACGAACTCGGTATCCCCGCCACCTACGACTTCACCCCCGTCGGCACCCATTCCTGGGGCTACTGGCAGGACGCGTTCCTGCGATCCTGGCCCGTCCTGGCTCGCGGCATGGGACTGCCCGCCTGATTCGGTCTTCCCAATCCAGTTGCCTGAGAATGTCACCTGATTACCAGGTGAGGCAATTGTTCAAGCCCCAGAAGTGAACTGTGGTTCTCGTTCGGGGTACCGTGGTGGCAACGACGGGTCGGTGTGGACCGCCCGGGTGTGGTCACTAGGAGGTTGGTGTGGAGCGCACACTGTTCGAGCCCGAACACGATTTGTTCCGGGAGTCGTTCCGCAAGTTTCTCGATCAGCATGTCGCCCCGAACCACGCGAAGTGGGAAGAGCAGGGGATCGTCGATCGCGACGTCTGGCTCGAAGCGGGCAAGCAGGGCTTCCTCGGCATGGCCGTGCCGGAGGAGTTCGGCGGCGGCGGCGTCAAGGACTTCCGCTACAACGCCATCATCACCGAGGAGACCGTGCGCGGTCAGTACTCGGGGCTCGGGTTCACCCTGCACAACGACGTCATCGCGCCGTACCTGCTGGAATTGGCCAACGACGAGCAGAAGCAGCGCTGGCTGCCCGGCTTCTGTTCCGGCGAGATCATCACCGCCATCGCCATGACCGAACCCGGCACCGGCTCGGACCTGCAAGGCATCAAAACCCGCGCGGTCAAGGACGGCGACGACTGGATCCTCAACGGCGCCAAGACTTTCATCACCAACGGCATCAATTCCGACATCGTCATCGTGGTCGCCCAGACTGACCCCGACAAGGGTGCGATGGGCTTCAGCCTGCTCGTCGTCGAGCGCGGCATGCCCGGTTTCGAACGTGGCGCCAACCTCGACAAGCTCGGCCTCAAAGCCCAAGACACCGCGGAACTTTCGTTCACCGACGTCCGCGTTCCCGGTAAGAACCTGCTCGGCACCGAAGGCATGGGTTTCATCCACCTCATGCAGAACCTGCCCCAGGAGCGTCTGTCCATCGCCGTCATGGCCGCCGGCGCCATGGAAGCCTGCCTGGACATGACCATCCAGTACGTGCGCGACCGCAAAGCCTTCGGCAAACCCATTGGCGCCCTGCAGAACACACGCTTCGTCCTCGCCGAACTCGCCACCAAGACCACCGCGGTCCGCCTCATGGTCGACCGCTTCATCGAGGACCTGAACGCCGGCAAGCTCTCCGTCGAAGACGCCGCCATGGCCAAGTGGTGGAGCACCGAGGAGCAGGTCGACCTCATCGACCGCTGCCTCCAACTCCACGGCGGCTACGGCTATATGAAGGAATACCCGATCGCCAAGGCGTACATGGATGCCCGCGTGCAGACCATCTACGGCGGCACCACCGAGATCATGAAGGAGATCATCGGGCGCTCGCTGAAGTTGAGCTGAGGGTAGAGCTTTCACCAACGGCCGCACGGATTACCGTGCGGCCGTTGGTGGATCGGCCTGCGTCTGGTGGTTCGGTCCGCGTCTGGCGGTCCGGGCCTGCGCCTGCCGGTTTCGGCCCGCACTTTGTAGTTCCGGCCGGCAGGCCCGCAATGCGGTGATTCAGAGGCTGGCGCCCAGCAGTCCGCCGGCCACTCCGCCCGCGACGGCTCCACCGAGGGCGAAGGGGATGCCGACCGCGGCGGCACCGGCGACGCCGCCGATGACTCCGCCGACAGTGCCGCCCACGGTGATGGCGATGACCGGATTCGCGATCCAGACCGGGGTCGAGACGACCGTGCCGATGAAGGTGCCGACCGCCGCACCGGCCACGCCGCCGACGATGGCGGCCGGGACGCCTGCGCCGACAGCGCCGAGGGCGGCTCCGGCGACGATCCCGGCCGCGATCTTGTCGGCGCGGCCCGGGTCGATGCCGATGGAGCGGCCGCCGGTGGAGATCGCGGCTTCGATGTTCGCGGCGGTGGTGTTCACCGGATCGAGGAGGCGGTCGGGGACGGTGTCCGGGACCGGCCGGGTGTAGTCGCCGAGGCGGAGCGTGCGCGGCGGCGGAGCGATCGGGACCACGGGGGCAACCGGGGTGGGGAGGTGAAGTTCTTGTACGACGATCGGCGGGGCCTGCGTGGGGGCCGGGATCGGTCGACGGTTCTCCGGCACGAGGTAGTCGACCGGTGGGCGGGGCGGTTCGGTGACGATGCCCGGTTGCACAGGTGCGGGGCGAGAAACCGCGGGGCCGGGAATCGCGGTACTCACGCCGGGCTGAAGTGCGGAGTAGCGGGGGACCCGACGGTCACCGGCCGAGGGCGCAGTGTGGGGGCCCGGGGCCGGCGGAACAGAGGCCTGCGTGGTGGGCGACTGCGGGATGGCCGGCTGAGTAATCGCGGAGCCCGGGATGGGTGTGGACGCAACCTGCTGCGGACCGGAGGCGTCGGAACAGGCGACGGCCAGAGCCAGGGGTAGCGCGCCGGCGATCAGGGGACGGAGGGCACGCCGCGACGCGCCGGACTGAACTTCTCGTTGCCGACTCACGTCGAAAAACCTCACCAGGATTGATAGTTGACTCAGGTCGGCCAGGTCAGCCAGCCGCTCGCGAGGCGATATTAGCTGAATGAAAGCTGAGTAGCGCACATGGAGTGCAGCGCTCACGATGCGCGACCGACGATGGGATCGATATGCCCAGCCCAGCTCGGATGCCTCGAGGGGGAGTCGATCTGCTTCGAGATGATTGCTCTTATTTCACTGCGTCACACATGCTGGCGTGCGAGCGGCCGTCGGCAACTCAATTCCGCGCGGTGGTACGAGATCCGTTCAGCGTGTCGCGGCGAGCGCGGCGCGCGAGGGCGTGCTCGGTGGCGCGCTCGCGGCGATGGCGACGACCTACGTGCTGCTGGTGTGTGGTGCGGTTAGCGTCGCCTCGAGTGCTCAAGTGCTCGAGTGCTCGAGTGCTCGAGTGCTCGAGTGCCCGAGTGCCCGAGTGCCCGAGTGGCTGACTGGCCGAGTGGCTGACTGGCTGACTGGCCGAGTGCCCAAGTGTCCGACTGCGAAAAGGCAATCCGGCAACCGGTCCTGCGCCGGGGTGGTAATCCGGCAACTGGTCTGGAGGTCGCGGGGCCGCAGACTGCGCGCTCACGAGATGCCTAAATTGTCATATGCGCATCGTGGTATGTGTTCGTCGAGTCGCCACGACCAGCAAGGGGGCCTCAGGGCAAAGAAGCATCGGTGCCGAATGTGATGAGGCTTCCTGCTCCGCTAGACGCGTTGCGGCGGTGGCTGTGCCGGCAGTGCGTCGGTGCTGGCGGGTGGTTTGGGCGGACGCCTAGCTTTGGTGGTCGGCGCGCCTGCTACTTGATCGTCGCTACTGGGCACGCACATTTCGCCGCCCCACCTGGTCTGATCGCGGTCGCGAATCGTGGGGTCGTGACCGGTCATCGCGATGCCGCTGCACGTCGTGAACATGTTGTCCCCGAATCGCATTGATGTCGTCGGGAGGGGTCGCGTGATCGATGACGCGTCTCCGACCGAGGCCTGGAAGGAACCTGCCCATTGCGCTCCCACTCAGGTTAGGCTAACTTTACCGACGCATGCCGGGTGTTAGCCCAGGCAAGCGCGGACTGTCGAAACAGAGTTAGGAATGGGTACAGCACGATGAGGATGAGGGAATTCGCTGCGGCGTCGATGATTACGGTGGCCGCCCTGACGGTTGCGGGCGGTACCGCCGGCGCCGCCCCGGCCCCGGTTGCACCGCAGGGCGGGTTCACCGTTCCGATCGTGCCCGGCGTGATCAACTACACCACCAACAACGACGGTAATTCCGCCGTCGTCACCACCGACGCGGGCAGCCTGGTGGTCAAGGACGGACAGTTCCAAATCCTTTCCCCCGCAGGCGATATCGTCGGTGGCGTGCCGCTCGAGGTGAACGTGGACGACATCGTCTACCCGATCAGCGCCACCATCGACGGCAACAAGGCGACCTTGCAGCCGGTGCTGGAAGGCGCCTACTACCGCCCGGCCGCGTTCGCGCCCAAGGAGGTCTCCAACAAGGCCGCCGAGCAGCGTGAACAAGCCGCCTGGTCTAAGTTCGGTAGCCGCCTGTCGGTGGGCGCCGCGGTGGGCGCGATCGTCGGCGCGATCGGCGCTGCGGTTGTCGGCTGTGTTGCTGGTGGTGTGCTCGGCCTCGGCCTGACTCTGCCGGTCGCGCTGCTGCTCGGCGGCGGCCCCATCGCGGGTTGCCTCGCCGGCGCCATGACCCTTGGCCCGCTCGGCGCCATGGCTGGCACCATCGTGGTAGGCGCCCCGGTCGCCATCGCGGCGGCGATCGAGTACTTCAGCACCGTGAACGCGCCGCTGCCGCCCGCGGAGCCCGCTAAGTAACGCGTCGCTTGTACGTGGTTTCGGCCGGTACGTCCCCTGTTCGGGGGCGTACCGGCCGCAGCCGTTTGGTGTCGGAGTAGGAGAGATCAGTGGTCGAAACACCCACGGTCACAACGGTAACGACCGCGGTGGCGGCACGGCGGACGCTATGGCTGCTGGTGGGGGTCGGGTTGCTCGCCGCGGTGTGTGTGCTCAGCCTGATGATCGGGGCCCGGGATATCCCGATGGGCACCGCGTGGGATGCGCTGTGGCACTTCGACGGCTCCGACGAGCATGTGGTGGTGCGCACGCTGCGGGTCCCGCGGACCGTGCTCGCGGTGATCGTGGGTGCGGCGCTGGGCGTTTCGGGCGCGTTGATCCAGGCGATGACGCGCAACCCGCTCGCGGACCCGGGAATCCTGGGTGTCAACGCGGGCGCGGGATTCTTTGTCGCGCTGGGTGTCGCGGCCTTCGGCCTCACCAGTGTCTGGTCCTATGTGTGGTTCGCCTTCCTGGGCGCGGCCGTGGTGACTGTCGCGGTCTACGCGCTGGGCTCGCTGGGCCGGGGCGGGGCGACGCCGATTCGGCTGACGCTGGCCGGTGTCGCGCTCGGCGCGGTGCTCAGCGGTATCACCATGGGTTTGATGCTGTTGGACCCCAAGACTTTCGACCAGATGCGCTTCTGGAACGCGGGCACGGTCTCCGGTCGCGGAATGGATATCGTGTGGCCGGTGTCGCTGTTCATCGCTGTGGGCCTGACCCTGGCGATGGCGGTGGCCCGTCCGTTGAACGCGCTGGCGCTCGGCGAGGATCTGGCCCGCGCGCTCGGTACCGATATCGTCCGGACCCGGGTCGCCGCCGTCGCCGCCGTCACCCTGCTGTGTGGTGCGGCCACCGCCGCGGCCGGCCCGATTGGCTTCGTGGGGTTGATGATTCCGCATGTGGCGCGCTGGATCGTGGGGCCGGATCAACGCTGGATCCTGCCCTACTCCATGGTCGGTGCACCGATTCTGCTGCTGGTCGCCGACATCATCGGCCGCGTGGTGATTCGTCCCGACGAACTGGCCGTCGGCATCGTGACCGCTTTCGTCGGCGCGCCCGTCCTGATCGCATTGATTCGCCGCAAGAAAGTGAGCTCCCTATGACGGTGCGTCTGCCTGTCCTGTCGGCGCCCGAGGTGGCCCAGTGGTGAAGACCTCTTCGCGAATCGAGTTCGGCCGCCGGATGGTGGTACTGCGCGCCGGGGACCGGATGTCGGTGCGGATCGGACTGCGGACACCCGCGGTGATCGCGGTGCTGTTGATGCTCAGTGCCGTGGTCGCGGTGCTGGCGTTGGGCACGGGCGAGTACGCGTTGTCGCCGGCGACGGTGCTGCGGGCGGTATTCGGGGATTCGACGCGGCTGGCCGAATTCGTGGTGATGGACCTGCGGATGCCGCGGGTGCTGCTGGCGTTACTGCTCGGCGCGGCGCTGGGCGCCAGCGGTGCGATCTTCCAATCGCTGACCCGCAACCCGCTCGGCAGCCCCGACGTGATCGGATTCAATACCGGCGCCTATACCGGCGCGCTGGTGGTCATGTTGATCTTCGGCGGCGGCTACCGGCAGACCGCTGTCGGTGCGCTGATCGGCGGAATAGTCACCGCCGCAATCATTTACGCGCTGTCGCTGAAAGGCGGCATGCAGGGCTTCCGGTTGATCATCGCGGGCATCGCGATCAGCACCATGTTGCAGTCGGTGAATGTGTGGCTGTTGCTGAAGGTCGACGTGAATACCGCCATGGCGGCGGCGGTGTGGGGTTCGGGTTCGCTGACCGGCCTGGATTGGAGCCAGGTGACGCCGGTCGCCATCGCGCTCGTGGCGCTGCTGCCGGGCGTGCTGTGGCTGGCGTATCGGATGCCGCTACTCGAACTCGGTGATGACACCGCACAGGCGCTGGGTCTGCGGTTGGAGCCGACCCGGCTGGCCGCGGTACTGGTGGGTGTCGCGCTGACCGCGGTCGCGACAGCGGCCGCCGGACCCATCGCGTTCTTGTCTTTGGCCGCACCGCAGTTGGCGCGCCGTTTGACGCGCTCGGCCACGGTCGCACCGGCGCCCGCCGCCGCGCTGGGTGCCTTGCTACTGCTGCTGAGCGATTGGATCGCTCAGCGCGCTTTCGCGCCCACTCAGCTGCCGGTCGGTGTGGTGACCGTGTCGGTGGGCGGCGCGTACTTCGTGTGGCTGCTCGCCCGCGAGGCCCGACGGTGAAACGAATTCGATGGAAAGGAAGTCGCCGATGACAACGCGTGCGCATGTGGAGCGGATCGCCGAGGTCCGGGCCGGAGCCGGGGGCGAGAAGGTGCCCTATCCGATCGGTCTGCGGGAATTGGAGGTGCTGCGCACGGAGATGTTCGGTTCGGCATTGCTGCGCTTGACGTTCGGTGGTCCGGAGCTCGAGGGCTTCGAAAGTCACGCGCCCACCGAGCATGTGCGTTTGGTCTTCCCGGATGCGGATGGGACTCTGCGGTTGCCGGAGAAGGTCGGCCAGAGTTTGAAATGGCCGCGCCCGCTTCCTGTTTCCCGCGAATACACGGTGCGGCGCTACGATGCCGTCGCGGGCGAGCTGGATATCGACTTCGCTTTGCACCCGGGTGGTTTCGCGGCGACGTGGGCCGCGCGGGCCACGCCCGGGACCCGGGTCTACATCGCGGGTCCGCCGGGTGGGCTCGTTGTTCCCGATACCTACGACCGTTATCTGCTCGCCGGTGACATCACCGCCTTGCCCGCTATGGCGAGGTGGCTGGAGACACTGCCGCCTACCGCGTCGGGTTGGGCATTCATCGAAGTGGCGGACGCTTCGGAGGTCATCGAACTGACCGCGCCGCAGGGGGTTCAGGTCACCTGGCTGTTCCGGGACGGCGTCGCCGCCGGGCATTCCGAGGTGCTGGTCCAAGCGGTGCGAGCGGTTCCGGTTCCGGTGGGGGAGCGCGTCTATGCCTGGGTCGCCGGTGAAGCCGTGACCGTGCGTCCGCTGCGCCGGTGGCTGCGCGAGGACTTCGGGTCGGCTCCGGCGGATCACCTGGTCACCGGGTATTGGAAGCGCGGCGTCGCGGATTTCGAAGAGGCGCACGAGCACTAGTGATGTTGCGCGCGCCGCGGCAATCTAGGTTCCAGTTTCGGGGCGCGATGGTTTAGGCTCATTGAAGTTAGGTTTGCCTATCTTTGGCGAGCGGTTCGAAGGATGAGGAGTTCGGTGTGGGTGCGCTGCCAGTTGTGGATTCCGAAGCCGGTGGCACGCGGTTGCTTTCGCTGACGGGTGCGCAGCTCGGCATCTGGAACGCGCAGCGGCTGGATCCCGAGTCGCGCAGCTACCTCGTCGGTGAGGTGCTGGAGATCACCGGCCAGGAGCCGATCGATATCGAACTGCTCACCGAAGCGATCCGGCGGACCATCGGCGAGGCCGAGACTATGCGGCTGCGGATGATCGAAACCCCGGATGGACCACGGCAATTCGTCAGCCCGGCGGAGCCGGAACTACGGCCGATCGCGGATCTGCGCACCGAAGCCGACCCGGTCACCGTCGCGCACGCGCTGGTCGACGCGGAGCGCGGCCGGGCCTCGGAATACTGCCGGCACATGGTGGAGCGCCAGCTCTACACCTATCAGCTGATCCGGCTCACCGACCGCGAAGTCTGGTGCGTGCAGCTCTACCACCACCTGATCGTCGACGGATACAGCGCGGCCATGCTGTCGCGCCGGGTGGCCGCCCACTACACCGGTCTGGTCCGCGACACCGAGGTTGCCGCAGCCGGATTCGGCTCGATCGAGACCCTCGTGGCCGAGGACGAGCATTACCGCGCCGGTGCGCAATTCGAGGGTGACCGCGCCTACTGGCGGGACCTGCTCACCCCGCTGCCCGCCCTGGACGGCCGCGGTCAGCAGGTCGACGGCCCGGCGGAACGCACCATCCAGGCGCGCGCGGTGCTCTCGGCCGCTGATCTGGAGCAGGTCCGCGCGGTCGCGCAGGCCACCGGCACCACCTGGGCCGAAGTACTGATCGCCTGCTACGCGAGCTTCGTGCACCGCCTGCTCGGCGAGTCCGACGTGGTGATCGCCATGCCGCTGATGGCGCGAGTCGGCCGTACCGCGCTGACCACCCCGGCGATGGCGGTGAACGTGCTGCCGCTGCGGCTGACCGTGCGCAGCCACGACACGCTGGCGGCGTTGAGCAAGCAGGTGGCCGACGCGATGCGCGGCCTGCGCGCGCACCAGCGTTACCGCGGCGAGAATCTGGCCCGCGACCTCGGCGCGGCCGGCACCGGCGCGCTGCTGCACGGAATCGGCATCAACCTCAAAGCATTCGACTTCGCCCTGGATTTCGCGGGGGCGGTGGGTGTGCTGCGGAACGTCGCGGGTGGTCCGCCGGAAGATCTGGGGCTCACCGTGACTCCGATCGCGGACGGCGCGGTCCAGCTGGGTTTCGAGGTGGACGCCCGCACCAACAGTCGCGAGACGGTGCAGCGGCGTTTGTCGGGTCTGGTGCGAATCATCCAGGGGCTCAGCGCTTCCGGTGATCCGTCGATCGGCCGCGTGCGGCTGTCCGCGGCGGGCGAGAGCGAGCGCCTGCTGGCGGAGCGGGCCGCGCCCGCGCTGCCCGGCGTCCCCGAAGACGTTCCCACCGCGCTGAATCGGCTCGCCGAACAGTCACCCGACGCGGTTGTTCTGGTGTGCGGGGAAGAACGGCTCACCGCCGCTGAGCTCGCGAGCCGGGTGCATCGGCTGGCGCGGTCGTTGCGTGCCCGGGGGATCGGCCCGGAAGACCTGGTCGCCGTCGCCCTGCCCCGCACGGCGGGCCTGGTGGTTGCGCTGCTGGCGGTGCTCGACGCGGGGGCGGCGTACGTGGCGCTGGATCCGGAGCATCCCGCACAGCGATTGCGCGCCATCATCGACGACGCACGACCGGCTCTGGTGCTGAGCTGCGCGGGAATCGCCGACTCGCTCACCGGCGACGGTCGTCCGGAACCGATTCTGTTCGAATCGGATTCGTTCACCGCCGAACTCGCCGCCCGAGCGGCGGGCCCGCTGAGCGCCGGGGAACTCGCCGCCGCACGCGACCGCGAGCATCTGGCCTACGTCATCTACACCTCCGGCTCCACCGGCACACCGAAGGGCGTGCTGGTGCGCACCGGCGGCCTGGCCCACCTGCTGCACCACCATCGGAACACGATCTACGCCGACGCCGCCGCACGTGCCGGCGACCGGCAACTGCACACCGCGCACACCGCGTCGTTCGCCTTCGACGCCTCCCTCGATCAGCTGCTGTGGCTGTTGAGCGGGCACCGCGTGCACGTCTACGACGCCGAATTGCAGCGGGACGCGGCGGCTCTGGTCGCGGCCTTCGCCCGGGACGGGATCGATGTCGTCGACACCACCCCGTCGATGGGCGCGGCCCTGGTCGACAACGGTCTGCTGACCGCCGCCCGGCCGCAGCTGCTGGTGATCGGCGGCGAGGCGGCCCCACCGGCGCTGTGGGACACCATCCTCGATGCCGGAATCGCCGGCCACAATCTCTACGGACCGACCGAGGCCACCGTCGACGCCATCGGCACCCCCATCGCGGAGGGCACGCCCCGCATCGGCCACCCGCTCGCGGGTACCCGGACCTACCTGCTCGACAGCGCGCTGCTCCCGGTGGCGGATGGTGAACGCGGCGAACTTTATTTGGCCGGGCCACAATTGGCGCGCGGCTACCTCGGCCGTCCGGCGGCTACCGCCGACCGCTTCGTCGCCGACCCGTTCGGCGCACCCGGCGAGCGCATGTATCGCACCGGTGACCGCGCCCGCTGGGTGCCGGGTCTGGGCTACGAATTCCTCGGACGCAACGACAAGCAGGTCAAGATCCGCGGTCACCGCGTGGAATTGAGCGAAGTGGAAGCGGTTCTGGGCGCGCTGCCGGGCGTCGCCGCCTCCGCGGCCGTGATCACCACGACCACCCCCGCCCAGCTCATCGGTTATGTCGTCGCGACGGCCGGAAGCACGCTGCCGACCCCCGACGAGCTGCGGCGCACCCTGGCCGCCGATGTCCCCGACCACCTCGTGCCCGCGGCGATCGTGCTCCTCGACGAACTGCCGGTGACGGTCAACGGCAAACTCGACCGTGCGGCTTTGCCTGCGCCGCAGCTGGATTCGCACGGCCGCGCACCCCGCACGGAACGCGAAACCGTGCTGTGTGAGGTGATTGCCGACGTCCTCGGTCGCCCCCGCGTCGCCGTCGACGACGACTTCTTCGGCCTCGGCGGTGACAGCATCACCGCCATCAGCGTGAGCAGTCGCTTGCGTGCCCGCGGCCTGATCCTGCAACCGAAAGAGCTGCTCGCGCAACGCGATCTGGCGACGCTGGCCACGCAAGCCGCGGCCGTCGAAGCCGACCGGGCGCCCCGCATCCCGGACGTCGCGACCGGCACCGTGCCGATCCCGCCGATCGTGCGTGCGCTGTTCGAGCGCAACCCCGACCTGTCCGCCGTGGCCGGATATGCCCAGTGGACAACGGTTCTGGTGGCGGAGGCCCTGTCGCTGGCCGACCTCATCACCGCCGTGCAGACCATCCTCGACCGCCACGACGCGCTGCGCCTGCTGCTGCGCCGGGATTCCGCCAGCGGTGCCCCCGATTTGATCATCCGCGATGTCGGTGCGGTGTCCGCCCCCGACGTCGTCACCGAAGTGCCGGAACCCGCCGGCACGGATTCGGCCGAAGCCCTCGACGAGGCGGTCCGGAATCTGGCGGAACAGACCGCGGCCCGGCTCGACCCGCACGCCGGAGACCTGCTTCGCGTTGTGCTGCTGCGCACCGAGACCGGTCCGGATCGATTGATCGTCGTAGCGCACCACCTGATCGTCGATGGGGTGTCCTGGCGCATCCTGCTTCCCGACCTGCACGAAGCGGCTCGGGCGGCACGCGAACGGCGAGCATTGCCCCCGTTCCCGGCCGGCACGTCGTGGCGACGGCATGCGACCGTGCTGGCCGAGCAAGGCGCGAGCGGCGCGCGACGCGCCGAACTGGCCTACTGGCAGTCGG
Organism: Nocardia goodfellowii; assembly: GCF_017875645.1. NCBI lineage: Bacteria > Bacillati > Actinomycetota > Actinomycetes > Mycobacteriales > Nocardiaceae > Nocardia > Nocardia goodfellowii. The sequence goes on from NZ_JAGGMR010000001.1 coordinate 3,565,605, forward strand.
CACTCGACGCGGCTGTCCCGTTGGGTGCTCGTGCCCTGGATCCGTCCCTGGACCCGGTCGAAACCGCCGTGCGCACACACACTTTCGCCTCCGCGGACCTCACGCACGCACTGCTGACGACGCTGCCGAACGCCTATCGCGCCCGGGTCGACGAGGTGTTGCTCGCGGCGCTGATGCTCGCGCTGCGCTCGTGGCGGCAGTCCCGCGGCGAGGCCGGCGCCGCCGGTCAGCTCGTGGCCGTGGAGAGCCATGGCCGCGACGCGCTCACCGCCGACACCGATTTCGCGCGCACCATCGGCTGGTTCACCAGTGAGTACCCGGTGCGGGTGCCGACAGCGGCGATCGCCGCGGCCGACGACCTGTCCGACGCCTTGGACGGCGGTGACGCCGCCGGACGGTTGTTGCGCGCGGTGAAGGAAGCCAAGCGCGCGGTCCCGGACGGTGGCGTCGGCTTCGGTGTGCTGCGCTATCTCGATCCCGACACCGCGCCCGTCCTGGCCCGGCTCGGCGCTCCCGAACTGCTGCTCAACTACCTCGGTCGATTCCCCGCCCTGCCCGGAACCGGATGGCGGCTGCCCGAGCGGGATCCGTTCGCGGTCTTCGAACCGTCGGCCAAGGCGCTGTCGGAAGTGCTGGCGCTCAACGTCTTCGTGCACGAATCGCCGGCCGAGGAGCGGCTGGCCGTCGAGTGGACGGCCGCCTCGAACGTGCTGGACGCGGCCGATGTGGCCGCGTTGCAGGAACATTGGGAACTGGCCCTGGAGGCGCTCGCGGCACACGCGGTGCTGGCTCCGGGTGGTCTGACACCGTCGGATTGTCCCGAGGTCGAGGTGGACCAGGACGGCATCGACGAACTCGAAGCCGTGCACGGCCCGCTCGCGGATCTACTGCCGTTGTCGCCCCTGCAGGAAGGGCTGCTGTTCCACGCGGTCCGCGACGGCGAGAACGATGTCTACACGCTGACAGCGCGATTCGACCTCACCGGTCCGCTCGACGCCGACCGGCTCGTCCGGGCCTTCGATCGGGTCGTCGCCCGGCACTCGAATCTCGGCGCGGCGTTCCACTATGAGCAGTTCGAGCGGCCGGTGCAGGCGATTCCGCGTGCGGTGCGGGTGCCGTGGCGGCACGTCGACCTGTCCGCGCTGCCCGCCCGCGCCGCGCTGCGCTCGGCGGACCGGCTGGAAGACGAAGTGGCGGCACAGCTGTTCGACGTGAGCACCGCTCCGCTGCTGCGCGCGTTGCTGATTCGCCTGCCCGGCGACGCGCACCGGCTCGTGCTCAACGCGCACCATCTGCTCACCGACGGCTGGTCCACGCCGATCATGGTGCGAGAACTACTCGCGCTGTATCACGCCGCCGACGACCACGAACTGCCCGCACCGGCGCACTACCGCGACTACCTGCGGTGGATCGCCGACCGCGATCACGCGGTGGCGCAACGGATTTGGGGCGAACGCCTTGCCGGGCTGACCGACCCGACGCTGGTCGGCGCACCCGGTGCTCGCGGCACCCGCTCCGCGCTGCGCGTGCCGCTTCCCGAAGCGGCCGCCGCCGCGCTGTCCGCGCTCGGCCGCGCCCGCGCGCTCACCTTGAACACCCTCGTGCAGGGTGCCTGGGCGGCCGTGCTCGCCGAACTCACCGGCCGCCACGACGTGGTCTTCGGCGCGACCGTCTCCGGACGGCCCGCGGACCTGCCCGGCGTCGAATCCATGGTGGGCCTGTTCAGCAACACCATCCCGGTGCGCCTGACCATCGATCCGGCGCAACCGCTGCTCGACCAGTTCACCCGGCTGCAGGAGGCGCAATTCGCCATCCAGGAGGTCGAGCACACCGGTCTGGCCGAGGTCGAGCGGATCGCCGGCCTCGGTCAGCTCTTCGACACTCTGGTGTTGTTCGAGAATTTCCCGAATTCCGGTCCGGGGCAACCGGAATCGCATGATCTGCGCGTCGCGGGCTTCACCAATCGCGGTGTCACGCACTATCCGATCACTCTGCTCGCGCCGCCCAGCGCCGGGCTGGATCTGATCCTGGATCACGACACCGCCGCCGTCCCGGCGGAATTGGCACAGCGGACGGCCACCCGCTTGGTCGACATCCTCACCGGATTGATCGCCGCTCCGGAGCAGACCGCCGCCGCCTTGTTGACGGAGGCGCCGGATCCGTCGGTGCTCAGCCGTCCCCGCCGTGCGGTCACCACGGTGTCGCGGGTATCAGAAGCCGCGCCCGCCGCACAGCTGCCGGACGGCGCTGTGCCCGAGGGAGCTGATCCGGCCGGCGGTGGTTCCGCCGGTGTCCTCGAAGCCGTCCGTGCTTGCGCGGCAAAGGTTCTCGAAGTGCCGGAGGTCGGCCCCGACGACGACTTCTTCGGCCTCGGCGGTCATTCGCTGACCGCCATGCGCCTGGTCGGCGCCCTCCGCAAACTCGGCCTGCGCATCGTCGTCGCCGATATCTTCGACGCCCCGACCGCCCGGGGCCTGGCGGCTTGCGCCGTGATCGATCCGGTGCGCTGGGCACAGGCCCGCCCGGATCGGCGCACCTCGCGCGATGAATCCCTTGCGGCGGAGTTCTCACCCGGTGTGGTTGCCGATCCGACGAACGCTGCCCCGAGCTCGCAGCCTGCAAGCCCCTCGTCTCGGCACTCGGTCGTTCCCGTCGAGCCGGACCCGGAGCGGCGCACGGAAGTCCCGCCCGGTGTCGCGGTCGGCTTCGCGGCACAGGTGCGGCGTACCCCGGATTCCGTAGCCCTGATCGATGCGGGACAGTCCCTGACCTATGGCCAGCTCGGGGCCAGGGTGGACGATCTGGCGCGGCGGTTGTACGCGGCCGGTGCGGGGCCCGAACGGGTTGTGGCCGTGGCGCTTCCGCGTTCGGCCGACCTCGTCGTCGGTCTGCTCGCGGTGCTGCGCGTCGGTGCCGCCTACCTGCCGCTCGATGTCGACTATCCGGCGCAGCGGCTGGAGTACATGCTCGAGGACGCGAACCCGCTCTGTGTGCTGACCAGCTCGGTGGTGGCTGATCGGTTGCCTGCCGGGGCTCCTCGGACGCTGCTGGTCGACAACACGGAGGCCGTCGACGCCTCGGTCACCCTGCCCGAGCCGCCGCGCGCCGGTGCGCACCTGGCCTACGTCATCCACACCTCCGGGTCGACCGGTAACCCGAAGGGCGTGCTGATCACCAGCGCGAACCTCGCGGCGTTCGCCGAGACCGTGGTCGCCGACGGCTGGATCCGTCCCGACGACCGGTTCGTCGCGGTCACCACGGTGTCCTTCGACATCGCGGTGCTGGAGTTGCTGTGCCCGCTGACCGCCGGCGCCACCGTGGTGGTCGCCGACCGTCCGACGGTGCTCGACCCGGACGCGTTGCACGCCTTGATCTCCGAGACCGGCGCGACCGTGGTGCAGGCGACGCCGTCGCTGTGGCGAGTGCTGGTCGAGCACGAGGACGCCGGGCGGCTCGGTTCGGTGCGTGCGCTGGTGGGCGGGGAGGCGCTGCCCGCCGACCTCGCCGAGGAGATGGTCGCGCACTGCGCCGCCGTGCGAAATGTGTACGGACCCACCGAGGTGACGGTGTGGGCGACCTGTGCCGAATTGGCCGCTGGCGACCCGGTCACCATCGGCGCGCCGTGGACCGACGTGCACGTCCGGGTACTCGGCGACGACCTCCGGGACGCGCCCGAGGGTGCGTTGTATCTCGGTGGCGCCCAGGTCGTCCGGGGCTACCTGAACCGGCCCGCCATGACCGCCGGCCGTTTCGTCGCCGATCCGGCGCACCCGGGACGGCGGTTGTACCGCACCGGTGATCTGGTGCGCCGCACCGGCGATGGACTGCTGTTCCTCGGCCGCGCCGACGACCAGGTGAAGGTGCGCGGCTTCCGCATCGAACTCGGCGAGGTCGAGTCCGCGTTGCGCCGGGTGCCGGGGGTGCGTGCCGCCGCCGCGTGCGTGCGCGCCGATTCGGCTGGTACCGGAAGGCTTTTCGGCTACGTGGTCAGTGCGGACGGTGCGGTGCTCGATCCCGTGGCGGTGCGTGCGGGAGTCGCCGCGCTGGTACCGGAATACATGGTGCCGCAGTCGATCACGACGGTTCCGGCGCTGCCGTTGACCCTGAACGGCAAACTCGACCGAAAGGCGCTGCCGGGCGCGACGTCGGCCGGCGCGACCGCGTCTCCGCCGCCGCTGCTGGAGTTGGCGGCCGAGGACCGCGCGCGCCTGGATGTCCTGAGCCCCGGGTGGGTCGAAGCGTTGCCGTTGGGCCCGCTGCAGGAGGGCATGTACTTCCAATCATTGCTGGACAGTGCCGCCGGTAGCGATGCCTACCATATGCAGCCTCGATTCTCCTTCGCCGCAACGGATTCCGGCGCGGCCGCGGTCGACGTGCCCGCGCTGCGCGCCGCCGCCGACGCGCTGCTGCGCCGATACCCGAACCTGCGGGCGGGATTCACCCACGCCGGTTTCGCCCAGCCGGTCCAGTTCATCCCGGCCGCCGCGACCATGCCGTTCCGCGAGGTCGATCTCACCGCGCTGCCGGAAGCCGACGTCGCCGCGGCGCTGCGCGAACTCGACCAGACCGAGTTCGCGACGCCGTTCGACTACACCGCGCCGCCGCTGATCCGGATGACCCTGGCGTGGTTGCCCGGCGGTGGCGCGTACCTGGTGTGCACCCAGCACCACCTGCTCACCGACGGCTGGTCGCAGACCTTGATGTACCGCGAACTGTTCGCGCTGTATGAGCAGGCCCGCGCCGGCGTCACCGCGCTGGACGCGGTACTGCCCGCGCCCGCCGATTTCCGCGACCATCTGCGCTGGCTCGCCGAAACCGACAGCGCCGCCGCCGAATCCGCCTGGTCGGCCTATCTCGCGGACCTGCGCCAGCCCACACTGGTCGCCTCGAAGCAGGCCGCCGAGAAGGCGGAGCTACCGGTCTTCACCCGGACCGGCCTGTCCGACAGCACGACCCGGGCGTTGCACGGTTTCGCGCGCGGCGCCGGAGTCACCTTGTCCACGGTGGTCTCCACCGCCTGGGGCTTGGCGCTGCGCGCCGGCACCGGTACCGATGACGTGGTCTTCGGCGCGACCGTGTCCGGCCGTTCGCCCGAGGTGCCCGACGCCGACCGGATGGTGGGCCTGGCGCTCAATACCGTGCCCGTGCGGGTCCGCACGCGTCCCGGCGAACGCCTCACCGACCTGGTGCGCCGGGTATTCCGGGAACAGGGCCGTCTCACCGAACACCACCAGCTCGGCCTCGGCCGGATCCAGCGGGCGGCGGGCGTCCCGGCACTGTTCGACACCCTCACCGTCTTCCGCAATGTGCCCCGTGATCACGAGGCACAGTCGGAGATGTTCCAGCGCAACGGAATCACCGGTTTCGACGCGATCGACGGCACGCACTACGCGATCACTCTCGACATCGACCCGGGATCACCGGCCACGCCGATGGCGATCACCTGCGAGCATCGCCCCGACCTGGTCACCGACGGCGAAGCCGCCGCGCTCCTGGAACGTCTGGTGGCGGTGCTGGGCCTGTTCGCCACCGAAGCCGCTGCGCACGTGGCCGATACGGTCGTGCCCGCGGCGAGCACCCCCCTGGAGTTCGCTCCGGAACGCGTCGCGGTACCCGAGCCCGGTCAACCGGGCGGCAGTGTCGACGCGCTGCTGCGCGAGCGCGCACAGGCGACACCGGAGGTGACAGCACTGGTGTGCGGCCCGGTCTCGCTCACCGCCCGGGAACTCGACACCCGGGTGGACCGGCTGGCTCGCGTTCTCGCGGGCGGCGGCGTCGGCTCCGGTGACACCGTCGCGCTGGCGCTGCCCCGCACGGCTGATCACGTGGTCGCGATCTTCGCGGTCATGCGCACCGGTGCGGCCTACCTCCCGCTCGATCTCGCGCACCCGCCCGCCCGCCTGCGGGACCTGATCGCCGACAGCGCCGCCGCGGCGGTGATCTCGACGACCGCCGAGGCGAGCGCGTTGCTCGACGAGAACCATCGCGCGGTGCTGCTCGACGACCCCGCGGTCGCCGACGTGCTCGACGGCCGCAGCGCCGCACCGGCCGTGCCGGACATCGCCGTAGGCGGCCCGGTCACCGCGGACCAGCCCGCCTACGTCATCTACACCTCGGGATCGACCGGTAAGCCCAAGGGCGTCGTGGTCGGCCATCGCGGGCTGACCGCGATGTACCACAACCACGTCGACGAAATCTTCCGGCCTACCGAACAATCCGCGAACCGGGGCCGGTTACGGATCGCGCACACAGTGTCCTTCTCCTTCGACATGTCCTGGGAGGAATTGTTCTGGCTGCTCGCCGGTCACGAGGTACACGTCATCGACGAACGAGCTCGCCTGGAACCCACCGCACTGGTGCGGCACTACCGCGCGGTCGGCATCGACGTCATCAACGTGACGCCGTCCTACGCGCGGGAACTCATCGCGGGCGGCCTGCTCGACGGTGAGCACATCCCGGCCCTGGTGATCCTCGGTGGTGAAGCGGTACCCGCCGACCTGTGGACGCGGTTGCGCGAACAGCCCGGCGTCGACGGCTACGACCTCTACGGGCCGACGGAGTTCACCATCAACGCGATGGGCTCGCCCGTACAAGGCTCCAGCACACCGTGTTTGGGTCGACCGGTCCGCAATGCGCGTGCGCGCGTGCTGGATTCGGGTCTGCGCGAAGTCCCGGTCGGCGCGGTGGGTGAGCTGTACATGTCCGGAGACGGTGTCGCCCTGGGCTACCTGGACCGGCCCGGCCTCACCGCGACCGCCTTCGTCCCCGACCCGTGGTCCGCCGGTGCGCGCATGTATCGCACCGGAGATCTGGTGCGGCGCAGGCGCGACGGCCAACTCCAGTACCTGGGCCGCGGCGACCACCAGGTGAAGATCCGGGGCGTGCGCATCGAACTCGGCGAAGTCGAAGCCGCGCTGGCCGCCTGTGCCGGGGTACGCCGGGCCGCGGCCCACGTCCGCCGCGACGCGGCCGGCACGACCCGCCTGATCGGCTACGTCGTCCCCGAGCCGGGCCGGGTTCTCGAGGACCTGCGACCCGAATTGCGCAAGCGGCTACCCGCCCAGCTGGTGCCCTCGGACATCGTGGTCATCGCGTCGATCCCGTTGACCCCCAACGGGAAACTCGACCGCGCCGCCCTGCCCGAACCCCCGGCGCGCAGCACCGGCGGCGGACCGCGTACCGACACCGAACGAGCGCTCTGCGCGGTCTTCGCCCGGGTCCTCGGCGTCGCCGAGATCGCCGATGTCGAGGACAGCTTCTTCGACCTCGGCGGCGATTCCCTGCGGGTCATGCGCCTGGTCGGCGAACTGGAGCGGGAGTTCGGCGTCACTCTCGCGGTCGGCACGGTGCTGGCCCAGCCGACCGTCGCCGACCTCGCCGCAGTCCTGGAGTCCACCCGAGTTTGAGCCCCAGCAAGGGGCTTACCCATCGGCCGGCACGGCCGAGCACAACTAGGAGAGAAATGAAGTCATCGACCATGCCGTCCGGCAGGCGCCCGCGGCGGGTAGCCGCCCTGGTGGCCCTGCTGCTCGTTGCACTGACGGCGTTGATCGGTTGCGGTTCGGACACCGACAAGGCGTCCACCGAGGGCGCGACCCGGGTCATCCAGACTGAACGCGGCCCGGTCACCGTGCCCGCGCAGGCCAAGCGCATCGTTGTGCTCAGCGGTGGCCTGGCCGGCTACCTGTACGCGCTCGACGCCCCGGTGGTCGCCACCGACACCCGGGTGCTCGGCGTGACCAACTTCGACGGCGGCTTCCCCCCGTCCTGGGCGGCGAAAGCCAAGGCGCAGGGCACCACTCAGCTGCCCGCCGGTGAGGAACTCAACATCGAGGCCGTCGCCGCGGCCGCGCCGGACCTGATCATCGGTGGCGGACAGGGCATCACCGCCGTGCAGGCCGAAAAGCTGTACGACAAGCTGACGGTCATCGCGCCGACCATCCTGGTCCCGAAAACCGTTGCCGCTTGGCAGGATCAGCTGCGCCAGGTCGCCGACGCCGCCGGGCGCGGGGACCGGGTCGAAGCCATGATGACCGCCTACCGCGACAAGGTCGCCCAGGTGAAGTCCGCGATCAAGGTGCCGGCCGGGAACTTCGCCGTGCTGCTGTCGCTGCCCAACAACGAGCCGTACCTGATCCCGCCGACCGCGGCGCTGCCCGCACTGCTGAAGGAGCTCGGTTTCACCCCGGACGACGTGCTGGCCAAGGCCGGTAACCCGAAGCTGTTCGGTTCCGGTGACTCCTTCGCCGTCAGCCCGGAACTGCTGGGCAAAGCGGCCGACGCCCCGCAGGCCTTCGTCCTGCCGGTGGGCGGCCGCTCGGTGGAGCAGCTGAAGCAGGATCAGGTGTACGCCAACCTGCCGTCGTTCAAGAGCAACACGCTCTATGAGCTCCCGGCGACCAGCTACCGCCCGGATTACGACGGCGCCATGGCCACCCTCGACGTCATCGCGAAGCGCTTCGCATGAGAAGGCTGGGTGGGCTGGTCATCGATATCGCGCCGCTGCGAACCAGCCGCGCGTTCCGGTATGCCTTCGCGGCGCGGTTGATCTCGCTGCTCGGCATCGGACTGCTGATCGTCGCGGTACCGGCCCAGATGTATCAGCTCACCCGGTCGAACCTGCATGTCGCCGGCGCCTCGGTGGTGCTGGCGGCGGCGATGTTCGCCGGCAGCCTGGCCGGTGGCGTACTCGCCGATCGCTTCGATCGGCGGCGCACCATCCAATTCTCGCGTACCGCGGCGGGATTGGGGTTCCTCGTGCTGGGCGTCAACGCGACGCTCGACCATCCGGCGGTATGGGTCATCTACGTGGCCGCCGCGATCGACGGCCTGGCGGGCGGAGTGAGCAGTACCGCTCTGATGGCGCTCACCCCGGCGCTGGTGGGCCGCGACAAGATGGCCGCCGCGGGCGCGCTGGTCACCCTCACCACCGATCTCGGCACGATGGTCACCCCCGCGCTGGCGGGCGTCATCATCGCCGCGGGCGGCGTCTCGGTGACCTATTTCGTCGCCGCCGCCACGACCGCGATCACCGTCACGCTGTTCCAGGAAGTCGGTCCGTCCGCACCCCCGGAGATGGCCCGCGAGACGCCCTTGCGCGCCTTGCTCACCGGCCTGCGATTCGCCATGGGCGAGCGGACGATTCGCGGCGTGCTGATCGTCGGCCTGGTGGTCATGCTGGCCAGTGGTCCGACGGTGCTGCTGCCGGCGTTCGTCGACCAGGTGCTGCACGCGGGCCCGGCGACGCTGGGCCTGCTCTACGGCGCGCCCGCGGTCGGGGCCGTCGTGGGCACGCTGACCAGTGGCTGGACCGGCAACGTACGCCGCAGCGGGCGCGCCCTGCTCGCCTCGATGTTGCTGCTGCCGATCGGTTATCTGATCCTCGGCGGCGCGGGCAGCGCGGCGACCGGCGCCGCCGCGGTGGCTTTCCTCGGTCTGGCCGGATTCGGCCTGGCCCGCGCGGTCAACGACATCTTCCGTTTCGCCGTGCTGCAACACAGCACACCCGACGAACTGCGTGGCCGGGTGTCGAGCCTGTGGCTGATCCAGGCGGTCACCGGCACCGCGCTCGGCTCGATGACGGCGGGCGTGCTCGGCCAGTACTTCGCGCCGGATACCGCCCTGCTGGTCTACGGGCTCGGGGTCGTGGTCATCAGCGCCGTACTGTTCGCGACACTCACCGCGGTCCGCTCCGCCACCGCACCGGAACCCGTCGAGGTCTGACCGAAACGTGTGGCCGGGACCCGGGCATCAGCCCGGATCCCGGCCACAACCGGACTGGGACAACCGAATCAGCGGTCGGCGTGCTCCGACAGGGCGGCGCGCAGCGCCCGCCGGCTGGTCTTGCCGACCCCCGTCTCCGGGAAGCTGTCGACGACCTTGATCAGATCCGGCAGTTTCCACGCCGCCACCCCGCGCTCCCGGACGAAGCGCCGCAACTCCGACAGTGTCGGGGCGGCATCCGGTTCGACGGCCAGGATGAACGCGCAGGTCCGCTCGCCGAGCGCCGGATCGGGTACCGAAACGATGGCGGCGTCGCGCACGGCCGGGTGCTCGAGCAGATGCTCCTCCAATTCCTCGGCCGACACCTTCTCGCCGCCCCGGTTGACGTGGTCGCCGTTGCGGCCCTTGACCACGAGGTTGCCGTCGGCGCGCAGGGCGACCACGTCGCCGGTCCGGTACCAGCCGTCCGGGGTGAAGGCCGCCGCGTTCGCCTCGGGATTGTCGTAGTATCCGCGAATCGTGTACGGGCCCTTGGTGATCAGCATGCCGTCGGTACCCGGCGCGACCGGCTGCCCGGTCTCGTCCACCACGGCGACCTCGTCGAGGTCCGACATCGGCCGGCCCTGGGTGCCGACGATCACCTCCTCGGAATCGTCGAGCCGCGTGTAGCACACCAGTCCCTCGGCCATGCCGAAGACCTGTTGCAGGGTGACGCCGAGCGCCGGGCTGATTCGCCGGGCCAGCTCGTCCGGGCAGCGCGCGCCCCCGACCAGCAGTACGCGCAGACTCGAAAGATCATGCGGGGTACCGGCTTCGGCGCGCTCGGCCCAGACCCGGGCCAGCGGCGGGACCAGGCCGGTGATGGTCACACCGAACCGCTCGATGGCCGCGAACGCGGTGCTCGGGGTCGGGTCGGCCGCCAGGGCGACGGTGCCGCCGGCCCACAGTGCGCCCAGGATGCCCGGCGAGCTCATCGGGAAGTTGTGCGCCACCGGCAGGGCCGCGAGATACACACTGCCGGCATCGAGTGCGCAGATCTCGGCACTGCGGCGCACGCTGTAGAGATAGTCGTCATGGGTGCGGGGGATGAGCTTCGGGATGCCGGTGCTGCCGCCGGAGAGCTGCAGGAATGCGACATCGGCGGCGTCGAGGGCCGGGAATTCCCCAGCGGGCCTGCGCAGTTCGTCGAGCGTGCGGCAGCCCTCGGGCGCGGCCGCACCGCGATCGGGCACCACGATCACATGCTCGAGCTCCGCCGCCTCCGCGCGCACGGTCGCGGCCAGCGCCGCGTGGTCGAAGAGCTGGTGGTGGTGACAGGTCACCATCGCCACCGCGCCACTGGCTCGCGCGATCGGCACCAGTTCGGCCTGCCGGTGCGCGGGCAGGCAGAACACCGGCAGTGCCCCGGCCTGGAACAGCCCGAAGATCACCTCGACGAACTCGGCGATATTCGGCAGTTGCACCAGCACCCGGTCCCGCGGCCGAATCCCGAGCTCGGCGAAGCCGGCCGCCAGTTCCCGTGCGCGGGAATGCAGTTCGGCGTATGACCAGCGGTTGGCGTCGTCGACCACGGCCACCGCGTGCGGCTGGTCCGCGGCGCGCGCGGCCAGCATGCCGGTGAAGGTTTCGCCGGTCCAGTAGCCGAGCGACCGGTAGAGCTCGGCTTCGGCGGGCGGCCACGGAGTGAAGCCGGGGAGTGGGGAGTCCAACATCGAGCCCTTCCATCGAGCATTGTCATTCGCAAGAAAGTCAGTATAGGCTAACCTTATGTCGCAGAGCTGGGAAGCGTGTGGTCCGGTCATCGTCACCGGAGCGGCGGCAGGGATCGGGCGTGCGGTCGCGGAATTGTTCGCGGCGCGTTCGGCTCCGGTATCACTGTGGGACACCGATCCCGCGGTTTTCCGCGTGCGCACCGAGATCCGTGCTGCCGAAGGTGATTTCGTCGGTCATGCGGCCCGTGTCGATGTCGCCGACGCCGATTCGGTCGCCGAAGCCTTCGCCGACGCGAACCGGGCCCTCGGGCCGGTGTCGGTGCTGGTGCACGCCGCGGGCGTGCTGGAAACCGGTGACGCGGCGGATCTCACGGCGGCCCAGTGGCATCGATGCATGAGTGTGAACGCCACCGGGACGATGAACGTCACCCGGCAGGCGGCCACCGCCATGGCCGCCAACGGCGGCGGCTCGATCGTCGTGGTCACCTCCAACGCCGCCAGCACCCCGCGCGCGGGGATGGCGGCCTACGGTGCCTCCAAGGCCGCCGCGGCCGCCTTCGCCCGCTCGCTCGGGTTGGAGGTCGCCGCGCGGGGCGTCCGGGTGAACCTGGTGTCGCCGGGTTCCACCGATACCCCCATGCTGCGCGGAATGCACGGCGCCGACGCCGAACTCGCCGACATCGCCCGGGAACGCATCATCGCGGGCGATCCCGACCGCTATCGCGCCGGAATCCCGTTGCGGCGCATCGGGCTTCCCGAGGACGTCGCCGAGGCCGCCTACTTCCTGGCCTCGCCGGCCGCCCGGCACATCACGCTGCACGACCTGCGGGTCGACGGCGGCGCCACCCTCGACATGTGACTACCCCGAAAACCGTTCTGCCGTAGGAGGATTCTGTCTTGGCCATCCCGCCGATCGCCCCGTATTCGCTGCCCACACCCGATGAGGTGGACGACAACCGGGTGTCGTGGTCGCTGGATCCGTCCCGCGCCGCGCTGCTGATCCACGATATGCAGCGCTACTTCATCGATGCCTACCGTACCGATCAGGAGCCGATGGCCACGGCGCTGGCGAACATCCGCCGGCTGCGCCAATTCTGTTCCGCGGCGGGCATTCCCGTGATCTACACCATGCAGCCCGGGGACCAGCACCCTTCGCGCCGCGGCATCCTGGCCGACTTCTGGGGTACCGGCCTGGAGAGCGGCCCGCAGGCCGAGGTGGTGCCCGAACTGGAGCCCGCCCCGTCCGACATCCAGGTCACCAAGTGGCGGTACTCCGCCTTCCAGCGCACCGATTTACGGGAACTGCTCAACCACTATCAGCGTGACCAGCTGATCATCACCGGTGTCTACGCGCATATGGGCTGCATGCTCAGTGCCGCCGAGGCGTTCATGAGCGATGTGCGGCCGTTCTTCGCTTTGGACGCGACCGCCGATTTCAGCCGCGAGGACCATCTGATGGCGCTGAACTACGTGGCCCGGCGCTGCGGTGTGGTGGCGACGACCGACGAGCTCGAAATGAGCCTGCGCCAAGTGAAAGCGGCCTGACCGGGAAGGTGACGCGGGTCACTTTTTACCGAATTGGCCAAAGTATGGTTAGGGTTTCCTTACCTTTTCCGGCCGGAAGGGTGCCGGTCCGGGAACACGAGGTGACGCAGCAGTGCCGATGATGACGCGAATCGCGGACGCGGTCGAAGGGATCGGACACTCCTTCGACCGCCCCGCGATTCTCGACGACGGCCGGCGGACGGCAACCGACCGCCCCGGCGTGGCCGGGGAACCCTGCCTGCACACTTACGACCTGCTGGCCGAGGCCGTGGACCTGCTCGCCGCCGAACTGCGGGCCGCGGGCGTGCGCTCCGGCGACCGGGTCGCCGTCTACATCCATTTCGGCTATCCGGCGCTACTAGCGGCGCTCGCGGTGGACTACGCGGGCGCCGTGGCCGTCCCACTCGACATTCGGGAAGAGTGCGCCCGCACCGAACAGAAGCTGCGGGTCGCCGGCGCGCACTGGGTGCTCGGCCACACCGGCGACGGCCACATCGTGGAAGACGTCGTGGGAGTGGATGACTCGCCGATGACCACTGTCGCCGAGGACTACACGCTGGTGGCGATGCCGAGCCCCGCCGCGTGCTCGGAGCCGGCCGCCGGTTTCGCCTTCTGCACCCCGGACGGTTCCCGGTGTCACGTCGTGGACGCGGCGGTTCTGACAGATACCGCGCGGACCGTGGCCCGGCAATGGAATATCAGCGCGGACGACACCGTCGCGCTGGACACCGAACTCGGTGAGTTCGAAGCCTTTCTGGCCGCCACCGCGACGCTGATCTCGGGCGCGACACTGTGCCTGACACGTCGAGCGGAGCACGGCCGGCACGCGGGCCTGGCGACGATGCTCGTACACGGCCCCACCGCGGCCGAGCGATCGGCGGACGCGCCGGGCGCGGCACTGTCCGGTCACTGGTCCGCCGCGGCGCCGGAGTCAGCCGGCCACGAGTTGCGCCAGCTCCGTTTCGCCGCGCGCCCGCAAAACTTCGCCGACAGCGGGCAGATCCGTCGCTGCGGGTAACCACACCGCTTCCGCGAGTGCGGCCGGCAGTTCGCTCTTCGGCAGCCGCGTCGCCCCGGAATGGCCCGTCGCGGCCAGGGCCCGGCGCAACTTGTCACCGCCGGTGGCCGCTATCACCGGAACCACATCGAACCGCAATCCCGTTGCCCCGGGTGTGAATTCGAGGAAGACCTCGTCTCCGGCCGACAACCCCAGATCATCGACGAACCGCTTGATGGTGCCGCAGCGCGCCTGCACCGACACCCACAGCACGGCCTGCGGTCCGAGCCGGCTCGCCAGCTCCACGGGGTGGTTGGGTCCGACGCCGATCAGCCCCGCCAGCGCCGAGGGCAGATTGAACGCCGAGCCCTTGATATGAGCGGCGGCGATAGTGGTCCGCCAGCGGAATACCTCGCCCTCGCGATACAGCCCACGCGTCTTGGTGGGCGACTTGCGCGGCGTGTAGCTGCGTTCCCGCCTGGTCACCACACCCGCGGTGGTGACGTATTCGCCGGTCGCGGCGTAGGTTCGGACGCTGACCGGGCGCACGTCGAAGCTGCGGGTCACCTGCCGCACCAGTTCCTCGAGCTCGATCCGGCCGCCGTGGGCATCCAGGATCTCACCGATCTGCCGATGAATCGGCACATAGCGGGTGCCCCACCGGGTCAAGCCCCAGCGGGTGCGATCGGCCTTACCGAATCGGTCGTCGGCCACCATCGCGTTCCGGATGCTCGATACCGACCGGCGCGGGACGACCGCCGCCTGGATCTCGGCGACCGTCATCGGCTCGCCCGAGAGCGCCAGCACCGCGGCGATCGCATCGTGCACCGAGGTGGAACGCAGCAGTACATGCCGGTCGAGCACCCGATAACCGAGATAGTTCAGCATCTGCTCGGTCTCCTCGGCCGGCAGCCCGAATTCGGCCGCCGCGACGACGATTTCGACCAGGCCCTCGGCGGATGCGGATGCGGCCAGGGTCTTTCGCACGCGCTGGCGGGCCGACTCGATCGAAGTGCCGACGATCCAGCCGTCGATCACATCGATCCGCTCGTCGAGCCGAATCAGCACCTGCCACAGCCGCATCCCGAGCCCCGGCACCGGGGCGGCGAGCTCCGGCGCGCTGTCGCACACCCGGGCAAGCGCCGCCATCGGCCGCGCGGCCCCGGCCAGCACGTCGGCGGCGCGGCGCAATACCCCCGACGCCTGGAACATCGTCCGGACCTGAGTGCGCAACCGGCTGTCGAGTTGATTGACCCGCTCCCGCGAGATGCCGAGCTCCGTGCCGCAGCTGATCAGGGTCTTGGGTTTCGCCGCGAGAATCCGGGCGGTGAGCAGAAACCGGTCCCGGTCGCTCAGCCCGGCGACGAAGGACTCGAATTCCGCGACGGCGGGCCCGGCAAACCGCGCCGGAATGCTGCAACGCACCAGTGCCGCACCGATTTCGGCGCGTGCGGCCGGCCCGATGCCGGGGAGGGCGGCCAGCTGCCGCATGGTGCGAGTGCCGAGCGCGGGCAGGTCGGCGTGGCCGGCCAGCGCGAGGCGCACTTTCGCGCTCAATCCCAAATCATCGAAATCGGCGGACGCGAACGCGACCGGGAATGCGGCAGCCAACCCCATATCCCGGTGCTGCTCCAGAAAAACTCCCGCGATCCGCCGGCACACCTCGTCGAGGAATTCCGGGGGCACCCCCGCGCCGGCCGGTGTCGACATCCACGCGTTCGGAATGAGCTCGTTGTCCCCGAGCAGCGAGGGACCGGCGCGATGCGCCTCGAGCCACGGCAGGACCTCCAGCCAGGTTCGTCCCATGGCCGCGCGCGGTTGGGTGGTCACCTTTTCGGCGGCGCCCGGTGACCCTCTCACCGACTGTTTCTCCCTCGCTCTGCCCGGCGGTGCTGAACAGGGTCGATCATAGGCGCACTCGCCGAATTCACTTCGTCCGTGCGGTGGTCACGGACGGATTCGGCGTGTCAGAAACCGGGCGGTCCGGAATTCAGTGTTCGGTCGCGCCCAGCGCGGCGAGCATTGTCCCGAATTTTGTTGTGGTCTCGGCGAGCTCGGCCTCGGGATCGGATTCGGCGACAATCCCGCCGCCCGCGTAGGCCAGAATCGAACGGCCATCGGCGGACAATTCCGCGCAGCGGATACTCACCATCCATTCGCCGTCACCGTCGGCCGCCGCCCAGCCCACCGCACCGGCGTAGAAGCCGCGGTCGCCTTCGAGGTCGGCGATGAGGTCGCGGGCCGCGGCGGTGGGGGTACCGCAAATCGCGGGCGTCGGATGCATGGCCAGAGCCAGATCCAAGGCGGTGACGGCCGGGTCGCGCACGACGGCCGTGATCGGAGTGCCCAGGTGCCACAGCTTCGGGGTGCTGGTGAGTTCGGGCATGTCGGGGATATTGACCTCGCGGCACAGCGGCGTCAGGGCGGCGCGCACCTGGTCGATCACGAACGCGTGCTCACGCAGGTTTTTCGGCGAATCCAGCAGGGCCGCGGCGGTTTCCCGGTCGACGGCCGGATCCGGGTGCCTCGGTGCGCTACCGGCCAGCGGGTGGCAGGTGACCACGTCGCCGGTGCGCCGCACCAGGACTTCCGGCGTGGCGCCGACGAGCGACTTGCCGGTGTAGGCGGGGCCGGCCGCGGTCAGGTCGACGCTGAAGCCGTTGCCGAACGCGTCACCGGCGACGAGCCGGTCCAGGATCTGTGCGGCGGTCACCGGCGACGCGGCGGCGAGGCGCAGCGCGCGGGCCAGTACCACCTTCTCCAGCGCCGTGTCCGCATCCGACAGCGTGGCGATCAATGACTTCAGCCGCTGAAGATGCTGCGCCGCTTCGGGAATCGCGGCCTCGACGGTGATCCGGGGCAGCGGTGCGCCGGTGGCGCGCAGCGGGCCCTCCGTGATCGTGACCGACGTCGGCGCCCACAGCGCGGCCGGTGCGGCCGGGTCGAACGGCAGCGCGCCGACGATGTGCGTGACCGTGCCGGAACGCAGTGCGGAGGCGGCTTTCCCGGCGTCCTGGTACGTCGCGGTCTGACCGTCGGCTTGCACGGTGGCATGCGGACGGGACAGGACGAACGCTGTCGCGGAAGGGGAGAGGGCTGCCGTGGCCTCGCTGCGTGCCGGGCTGAAGATGTTGATGGCGTTGCCTTTCCGTGCGCGGCCGGCTCCCCGAGGCATTTGACAGCCTATCCCGGCTACTGACCAATATGGTAGAAGTTAGTGTAGCCTAAACAAATGTTGGACGGGCTGGGCAAGTGTTCCAGCCGCACGGACCGAGGAGTCGCATGAACGAGGCTTTGACCGGGCTGGACCGGCAGCAGGTGCTCGCCGATATCGCCGCCGCACTCGACCTGCGACCAGAGGAATTGACCGACGACACCAACCTGCTCGACGCGGGTCTGGATTCGGTGCGCCTGATGTCGCT
Source organism: Nocardia goodfellowii (assembly GCF_017875645.1). NCBI lineage: Bacteria > Bacillati > Actinomycetota > Actinomycetes > Mycobacteriales > Nocardiaceae > Nocardia > Nocardia goodfellowii. The sequence continues at coordinate 3,583,004 of NZ_JAGGMR010000001.1, forward strand.
GGTGGAGAAGTGGCGCGCCGCGGGCGCGGCGCACACCGACTTCGTGACGCTGGCCGCGGAGCCCGTGCTCGGCGTGTGGCTGGATGTGGTCACCCCCGAGGCCGCGTGATGCTGGAGTCCGACGACATAGTCGATATCGCCGGGATCGGATTCGGCCCGTCGAATCTGGCGCTTGCCATCGCGCTCGAGGAATTCAACGAGAACCGCAGCGCGGGAACGGAGTTGACCGCGCGCTTCGTCGAACGCAAAGAACAGTTCGGCTGGCATCCCGGCATGCTGCTACCTGGCGCGACGATGCAGATCTCCTTCCTCAAGGACCTGGTGACGCAGCGGAATGTGCACAGCCGCTACACCTTTCTGAGCTACCTGGCCGAACGTGGCCGGCTCAACGACTTCATCAACTACCAGACGTTCTTCCCGACCCGGGTGGAGTTCCACGACTACCTGGAGTGGGCGGCGAGCACGGTCGGCGCCGATGTCAGCTACGGCACCGCCGCGGAGGCGATCACCCAGACCGGCGACTGCTTCGAGATCCAGCTGAGCGGCCGCGACGCCGGGGTGTTGCGGGCACGCAATATCGTTGTGGCGGGTGGGCTCTCGGCGAAGTTGCCGGACAACGTCACCGCCGGTACGCGGGTGTTCCACAACCATCAGTTGCTGCCCGGACTGGCCGCGCTGCCGGAACGCACGCACCAGCGTTTCGTGGTACTCGGCGCGGGGCAGAGCGCCGCCGAAGTGGTGCAGTACCTGCACACCACCTATCCGGGCGCCGCCGTGCACGCGGTATTCGCGAAGTACGGGTTCAGTCCCTCCGACGACAGCCCGTACGCCAACCGGATCTTCGACCCGGCGGCGGTCGACGACTTCCATTCCGCCACACCGGAATTCCGCCGCCGCCTGATGAATTACCATCGCGGCACCAATTACTCGGCGGTGGACCTGCCGTTGATCGAGGAGCTCTACGCCCGCGAATACGCCGAACGGGTCAGCGGTGTGCGGCGACTGTTCATGCACGGCGCCTCCCGTGCGGTCGATGTCACCGACACCGGTGACGGCGTCACGGTCACCGTCGAACACGAGCCGACCGGACTGACCGAGGAATTGCGGTGTGACGCGGTCATCTGCGCGACCGGTTTCCGTCCGATGGATCTGCGTGCGGTGCTGGGCGAGCTGGCCGCCGCCGTGGTCACCGACGCCGAGGGACCTCGGGTAGCCCGCGACTACCGGCTGGTCACCACGACACCGCTGCCCGGCGGTATCTACCTGCAGGGCGGGACCGAGCACACGCACGGCATCTCCTCGTCGCTGCTGTCGAATGTCGCGGTGCGGTCCGGGGAAATCGTGCGCTCGGTCGCACGCGATCCCGCGGTGCGGCCGGTGGTGGCGAACCACGGGTGAACTGACGCACCATGGCTGAGTGCGGGTTTGGTACGCGTCCTACGGGTCGAACATGCATCGGCACCGTCTGCGCTGTTATCTGCGTGGCGGGCGCCCCGACGGCGGCGCGCTCACCCTGCCCGGCTGCCGTGACCCCGCCGATCCGGCCCGCTCGGTCCCGTTGCTGCTGCCCGGCGTGCTGTATTTCGCCACCGAGTCGCTCACTTGGACCGGCGGGCGAGCCTTCTACGACCCGCTGGTGCCTGGGGAGACCGCGGTCGCCGCGCATCTGCTCACCGGTGCGCAATTCAGCGATATCTGCGCGCAGGAGATGTATCGGCCGCCCGGTGCCGATCTCGATCTGACCGAGGTGCTCGACACCGGCCGGATGACACTCGGCCCCGGCCGGTACGAGACGCTCGTGTGCGCGGGTGCCTACGCCGGTCATCCGGTGCTGACCTGCACCGCGCCCTGGCGCTATCGCGACCTCCCGGGCAACCCGCCCGCACCCGCCTATCTTCGGCACCTCGCCGCCGGCCTGCGCAGTACGCACGGCTGGACGACCGAGTCCATCGCCGGTTATCTCAGCTCGCGCGCGGGCGCGGATCTGCGCTGGACCCCGGAATCGGTCGCGGCGTTGCTGACCTGAGATCGTGCCCATCCTCCGACCCCGCGGCGACGAATCACAGTCGAATCCGTCGACGTCCTTCTTCGACGGCGGCGACGGTTCGTACGGATCGGGTAAACCGCACTGTAAAACTATGGAGGTCCACGATGATTCCCCAACTCATCGGCAGCATCCTCGGCGCAGTCCATGGCTTCGTTGGCAGCACCGTCGGCACCGTCAATGGTTTTCTCCAGGCACTGTTGATGCCGTAGTTCGCGGCCCGGAACGGGGTTCAGGCGCCGTTCCGGGCACAGCCGATTCCACGTTGCCCCCATCGCATTCGTGTCGGCGCATAGGCATTGTCCCGCCCACGTGCGCGAGTTAGGTTTGCCTAATTATGCCGATATGCCGGATCTCGGTCGGCGGAAAGGGCGAACACATGAGCTCCGAGGTAGAACTGGATGGCGTCCCGCTGACGATGCTGTGGACGCTGCACAATCGCGCGTCGGAATCCAAACGCGCGGGCGGGGTGCTACACGACCCCGATTGCGAGCGAATCTATGACGCGCTGGCCTTCGACTACAAAGGCACATTCGGACCTCCGGACGGCACACATGCCGTGCGGTCCAAGAAATTCGACGAGGTCCTCGAACCCTGGCTCGCCGCGCATCCCGGCGGGACCGTCGTGGAACTCGCCGCCGGTCTGGAAACGCAATTCCAGCGTTGCGACGACGGTTCGGTGCGCTGGCTCTGTGTCGACGTGCCCGAGTCCATCGCCGTGCGCGAACGATTCCTGCCCGCCACCGAGCGCTGCCGCTATCTGCCGATCAGCGCCCTCGATCCCGCCTGGATGGACCAGGTCGATCCGGCGCGCGGCGTATTCGTCACCGCCCAAGGGCTTTTCATGTATTTCCAGCCCGAGCAGGTGCGCGAACTCTGCGTGGCGATCCTGGACCGTTTTCCCGGGGTGGAGCTGATGTTCGACACCATCCCGCCGTGGTTCTCCCGGAAAACCGTGCGCGGCTTCTGGAAGACGCCGCATTACCAGGCGCCGCCGATGCCCTGGGGCATCGAAGGCAGCAAGGTGCCGGTTCTGGTGCGCGGATGGAGTCCCCGCGTCACCGAGGTGCGGATGTCGGGGTTCGCGCCCTCGCACGGCATCCTCGCGACCACCGCGCCGCTGTTCGCGGCGCTGCCGATCATGCGCGACATCCCGCCCGCCATCGCGCATGTCCGCACCGCCGCGGCGTAGCGCTAGTTGCCCGACGGGTTGTCGATCACATACCGCCACTGCCCGTCGAAGCCGCGCCGCACCACATCGGTGGCGGTGCCGGACATGTCGACGGGCCGGCCGTCGGCGGCGGTGCCCCGCATCGTCCAATCGACCAGCAGCAGGGCGATATTGACGACGGTGTAGCACTGCCGGATATGCGCGGTCATCGGCACGCCGAAGCTCACCAGATGGGCGAGCGCGGCCGAACGGCCCGCCTCGCTGACCGCGTGTCCGGGCGTCGGTACCACCACCGCGTCCGGTTCGTACAGGAGATCCAGGGCGGCGAGGTCGCCCGCGTTGAACAGCTCCACCCACTGGGCGATGAGCTGCGTGATCGCATCGGGGACAGGGGTGGACGAACCGGGCAGGTCGTGATCGAGCGTCATGATTCAGGAATCGTAATTCGTTGCCGGACAGGTTGATCGCCGGATGGCCGCGGAACCGCGCCGGGGGCGGCGAAACGCACCGCCCCCGGACGCGCTCATACCTTGCGAATGACGGTGACGACCTTGCCGAGAATCCGGGCGTCGTTACCGGGAATCGGTTCGAACAGCGGATTGTGCGGCAGCAGCCAGACATCACTTCCGGTGCGCTTGAACGTCTTCACCGTGGCTTCGCCGTCGATCATGGCGGCCACGATCTCCCCATTGTCGGCGACGTTCTGCTGGCGCACGACCACCCAGTCGCCGTCGCAGATCGCCGCGTCGATCATCGACTGGCCGACGACCTTCAGCAGGAACAGTGAACCGTCACCGACCAATTCGCGCGGCAGCGGGAAGACATCCTCCACCGCCTGCTCGGCCAGGATGGGGCCACCGGCGGCGATCCGGCCCAGGACCGGAACGAAAGTCGGGGTGGGGCGGGCGGCATCGCCGTTGTCGGCATCGTGGTCGGCGCCGTGCAGGCTCGTCACCGAACGCACCGTGTCGTCGAGGCCGCGAACGTCCACCGCGCGTGGACGATTCGGGTCGCGTCGTAAATAGCCCTTACGCTCGAGCGCCCGTAACTGATGGGCAACCGAGGAGGTGGAGGTCAGCCCGACCGCGTCGCCGATCTCCCGGATGCTCGGCGGGTAGCCACGCTCGGCCACCGAGGTGCGAATGACCTCTAGGACCTTGCGCTGACGCACGGTGAGATCTGCCCCGGTCAGGGGCTGGTCGGTGCCGACTCCGCTCTCGTCGCCCGTGTCGTCTGTGTGGCTCACCGGAACCTGCCTTCCCTGCGTAGATGATGTGCCTTTCGAATTTAGTCCGGTCACGCCGATGTTTCAAACACCTGTTCGACCTAAGTCGTGTTTTCTGCTGACTTTGTCGGTGCCGCGTGGTAGAAATCGAACACAAGTTCTTCGAACACATGATCGAGTAGCGCGTCTCTCCTCAGCACCTACCACGGAGGTTCGTCCGATGAGCACAGCGATCCGCGAGACCACATCCCCCTCCTTCGACGACATCGCCCTCGTGCCGGTCGGCCTCGATGTGGCCCCCGGTGCCGCCGCCGTATCGCTGGTGCGCCGCCCGCACCGAACCGGCCTGCGCACAACCGATTCGGCGCCGCGTCCGCTCGCGGATCGCCGTCCGCGCGACAGTCGCCCGTCGGGCGCGGCGCAGCTGTACCGCGGCGGTCCGGTGCGCACCGCCGGCATGCGCCCGCCGCACGGCGCGCATCCGATGGACACGCGAGTGGCGGAGGCTCAGGTCGGCTTCGCCGTGCTCGCCGTGGCGGCGCTGCTCAGTGCGCTGGTCGTCACCGCCCTGATCCTGCTCGCGCAGTGGCGCGCCGGCACTTTCGGCGTGCAGCCGGCGACCACGCCGGTGGTGGTAGAACAGCTTCCCGCGCCGGAGCCCGCCCCATTCCGATAGGGGATTTCTTGCGGCCGAAGGCGGTCGCGGAGTGGTGGCCGAAATTACCGATCGAGAATTAGAACAAGTTGCTACGGTGCTGAGCGAAGTGTCTCAGGCAGTTACTGCCACGATCGATGTCGGGATTTCACGCGATGACGCACCACTTTGCCGGACGTTCGATCCGCGCGACCACCGGCGACTATCCGACAGCGCGCCGAACACGGTCCGCCCGGCTCGTCGTGCTGCTGACCTGTCTGCTCCTCGGGCTCGGCGCCATGCCCTCGGCACACGCCGAGCCCGCCTACGCCGCCTACCTCGGCATGCCCGCCGTCACTGCTGACGGAACGAACGGCGGTGGCCTGAATCCCGCACTGCCGCTGGACGAATCGGTGCTGCGCGCGGCGCTCGACCAGGCGCGCGCCGACGGTGTCGCCCCGCGGCGCTACGGCACGCTGCTCCAGCAGTACTGGCTCGTCGTGGCCAGCCGCAACGCCGGAATCGACCTTGCCGCCTGGGATCCCACTAGCGGCGTCGCGGCCAACGAACGCACGTTCAATCAGGTGTATGTCAACTATCTGCGCCTGACCGTTCAGCATCCGGAACTGTGGTGGGCCGGGTTGGCCGGCATCGCGGGCGGATCCTTCGCCTCCGGTTTCTTCGATATGGGTGACGTAGGCGTCGTCCTGGACGTGCCCGGCATCCAGCAACTCGGCAACGCGGTGGCCGACCTGTTGCGCGGTACCCCAGCGGAATTGGTGGCCGGGCTGCCCGCCGACCTCGCACTGCTGGCCACCGAGGGCCCTCGCCTCGACCCCGCCGACATCACCTGGTACCAGACCCGGCTGATGATCATGCAGAAACACATCTTCACCGACCTGGTCCCGATGCACGAGGCCTACCTTGCCGAGGGCATGGCCGCTATCGAGGAGATGCTCGCCGCCGGGGTGATCGACGACAGCGCCCACACCGCCTGGCAATCCATCGCCTCGGGCACCCGGGAGGGCTACATCGACGCGCTCGTCCGGATGACCGACCGCGAACAGAACTACGTCGTCGCCGATCAGTGGGATGCCACCGCCGGCGGGCGCGGCGCCATCGGCCGTGTCCTCACCTATGTCAGCACCTTGGCCGGCAAGCCCGCCGTACCCGGCGTCCGCGCACCCGGCAACTTCCGCCCGGCCGTCGTCAGCGCCGACGTGGCAGGCCGCACCCTGAGCTTGCGCACCCCGCTGCCCGCCTTCAATTGGGCCGACCGCGAGGACCGCTGGGCCTACATCATGGGCGACCTGAACCCGCGCCACATCGACCTCGAGTCCAACCCCGCGCTGGCCGCTTCGGTACTCGGTGAATCGTTCTGGAACAAGCTCACCCGCGGGCGCGCCGTCGCCCGCATCCCGGAGTTGATCTCCGATATGACTCGACAGTGGGCAGTGGTGTAATAGCCGCCGGACGAAATCGGTGGTAGGCGCCGAGTATCCTCGAAGAACTATGGCATCGACGAAGGATCTCTCGGATGCATTGCCCGTACTGCCGACACCCTGACTCGCGGGTGGTCGACTCGCGCGAGGCCGAGGAGGGTGCGGCCATCCGCCGTCGGCGCTCCTGCCCCAACTGCGGCCGCCGGTTCACCACCGTCGAGACCGCGATCCTATCCGTGGTCAAGCGCAGCGGGGTGACCGAGCCGTTCAGCCGCGAGAAGGTCATTCGCGGTGTGCGGCGCGCCTGTCAGGGCCGCGAAGTCGACGACGACGCGCTGAACCTGCTGGCCCAGAAGGTAGAAGACGCGGTCCGCGCCAAGGGTTCCCCCGAGGTGCCCAGCCACGAGGTCGGCCTGGCCATTCTCGGTCCGCTCCGCGACCTCGACGAGGTCGCCTATCTCCGCTTCGCCTCCGTCTACCGCTCCTTCACCTCCGCCGCCGACTTCGAACGCGAAATCATCGATATGCGCGCGGCTCGCGCCGAAGCGACCCGCGCCGAGTAGATCCACCCCGCCGAACCGCCGAGCGCTACGGCTCTCGGCGGTTCGCGTGTGCACGGGCCGGCGCGCTCAACGGCGGATGGCGGCGATGGCCTTTTCGATGCGCTTCACCGAGATGGGATACGGGGTGCCGAGTCTCTGCGCGAAGAGGCTGACGCGGAGTTCTTCGATCATCCACCAGATCTCGGCCACGTCCGGGGCGTGTTTGCGATGCTCGGGCAGGGCGTTGACCAGGCGGTCGTAGGCGGCGAGCGCGCGGTCGACCTCGACCATCCCCTGGCGGTCGCGGGTGGCGGAGGCGGGCAGGGCTGCCAGCCGGGTGGCGGCCGCTTGCAGGTAGCGGGGGATCTCGCGCAGGCGGGTGGTGCCGAATTCGGAAATGAAGCCGGGAAAGACGAGTTCGTCGAGCTGGTGGCGGACGTCGTCGGCGATATCGGCTTCGCGAGTTTCGGCAAGGGCCGAGGAAACACGATGTGCCGCACCCAGAATCGGCACCACGAGGCGGACCAGGCGGGCCACGGCGCTGGACAGTTGCGGGCGGACGGCGGCGACCAGGGCGTTGAACCGCTCGGGGTCGTTGACGGGACCGCCCGCGGCGGTGATCAATTCGTCGGCGGCCGCGGCGCGGCAATCCTCGACCAGCGCGTCGAGGGAACCGTAGGGGTTCTGGCTCAGGGCGAGGCGGTCGGCGGGCGGTAGACCGGCCGTGACGGTGCGCGGTGAGGTCGGGATGGCATGCAGGACAAGGGCCCTGGTGCCGGCGCGCATCGCGGCGGCCTGCTCGGCGGGGGAGCTGAGGACGCGCACGGCCACGCCGTCGCCTTCCGGGACCAGCGCGGGATAGCCGGTCACGGTTTGGCCGGCCACCTCGCGGCGCACCGTCGGTTCGACGGTGCCCAGGGATTCCGAAGTCCACACTGTCGTCGCCGCACGTTCCGCGCCCGCCGTCGCGCGCGCGACGGATTCGGAAACCTTCTCGGCCAGTTGGGCTTTCAACTGGGCGAGGCTCTTACTCTTGGCCAGTACCTTGCCGGAGGTGTCGACGGCGGCGAAAGTCATGCGCAGATGGTCGGGCAGCGCGCCGGGGTCGAGATCGGCCGGGGAGATGGTGACCGAACCGAGGCGCGACAATTCCCGGGCCAGGCCGGTGCGCAGCGGCTCGGCCCGGGGAGTGAGCGCGGACAGCGCGGCGGCGGCGAAGTCGGGAGCTGGAACCACCAGGCGGCGCTGGGTTTTCGGCAGCGTCTTGATCAGCGCGGTGGCGAGCTCTTCGCGCATGCCGGGAACCAGCCAGTCGAAACCGACGGGGCGTACGTGCGCGAGCTGCTCGACCGGAATGCGGACGGTGACGCCGTCGTCGTCCTGGCCCGGCTCGAACTGATAGGTGAGCGGGAAGCTCAATTCGCCTTGCCGCCAGGCATCGGGGAAAGCGGTCGGGTCCAGCGGCGCGGCGCCGTCGTTGACGATCGTGGACTTCGAGAACTCCAGCAGCGCTGGGTCTTTGCGCTTCGCCGTCTTCCACCAGCTGTCGAAATGGCGGACCGAGACGATGTCAGCGGGGATGCGCTGATCATAGAATTCGAACAGCACCTCGTCATCGACCAGGATGTCGCGGCGGCGGGCCCGATGCTCCAGGTCGGCGACATCGTCGAGCAGCTCCCGATTGCGGTGGAAGAACTCGTGTTTCGTCTGCCACTCGCCCTGGACGAGGGCGTGCCGGATGAACAGCTCACGCGAGAGTTCGGGGTCGATGCGGCCGTAATCCACCGGTCGGCTCACCACCAGCGGGATCCCGTACAGCGTCACGCGTTCGTAGGCGCGCGCCGCGCCGCGCTTGCTGGACCAGTGCGGCTCAGAGTAGGTGCGTTTCACCAGATCGCCGGCGAGCTGCTCGGCCCACTCCGGTTCCACGCGCGCGGCCATGCGACCCCATAATCGCGAGGTCTCCACCAGCTCCGCCGCCATCACCCAGCGCGGCGGCTTCTTCGCCAGCGAGGAGCCGGGAAAGATCATGAACTTGGCGTTGCGCGCCCCGAGGAACTCCCGCGATTCCGCTTCCCGCACACCGATATGCGAGAGCATGCCCGCCAGCAGCGATTGATGGATCGCGGTGGAATCCCACGGCAACCCGTCGGATTCAGTGGTGCGCGGGGGATTCTTGCGCCGGTCGGCCGATTTGCCTTGGCCGGAGTCGGATATCCGCGCCGGCCGCCCGCTGTCACTCGACGTGCTCTCCGCCGACCAGCCGAGTCCCCGGGTGATCGTCCGCAACTGGCCGTGCAGATCCTGCCATTCCCGGATGCGCAGGTAGTGCAGGAATTCGTCCCGGCACATCCGGCGGAATTGGTTGGACGACAAGGACTTACGCTGCTCGGTCAGATAGTCCCACAGCCGCAGGTATGCCAGGAAATCCGAGCCCTCCACCACGAACCTGGCATGTTTGGCATCGGAAGCCTGCTGATGCTCGGCCGGGCGCTCGCGCACATCCTGAATCGACAGTGCCGCGACGATGATCAGCACCTCGGCCAGGCAGCCATTGCGCTGCGCCTGCACCAGCATGCGCGCCATCCGCGGGTCGACCGGCAGCTGTGCCATCTCGCGGCCGATGGGCGTGAGCGTCAGCGACGCATCGGCCGCGGCACTGCCGGACTCACCCTCCGGTGCGGAATCTTCTTGTCGCACAGTGCGCGTCGTGTGCCTGCCGAGCGCGCCCAGTTCCTCGAGCAGCGCGATACCGTCGCGGATCGCGCGCTTGTCCGGCGCCTCCACGAACGGGAAGTTCTCGATATCGCCCAGCCCGAGCGCCGTCATCTGCAAGATGACCGCGGCCAGGTTGGTGCGCAGGATCTCCGGTTCGGTGAAGGCGGGCCGGGATTCGAAGTCCTCCTCCGAGTACAGCCGGATGGCGATACCGTCGGCCACTCGACCGCATCGACCGGAACGCTGCCGCGCCGAAGCCTGCGACACCTCCTCGATCGGCAGCCGCTGCACCTTGGTGCGCATCGAATACCGGGAAATGCGAGCGGTGCCGGGATCGACGACATACCGGATGCCGGGCACGGTGAGCGAAGTCTCGGCCACATTGGTGGCCAGCACGACACGTCGTCCGGTGTGCGGCTGGAACACTCGGTGCTGTTCGGCCGCCGACAGCCGCGCGTACAGCGGCACGATCTCCGTGCGCGCCAGATTCAGGTCACGCAAAGCATCGGCGGTGTCCCGGATTTCGCGTTCACCGGACAGGAACACCAGCACATCGCCGTCGCCCTCGTCGAACAATTCGCGCACCGCGTCGCCGATGGCGTCGACCGGGTCGCGATCCACCACACGGGTGTCTTCGTCGTCGTCCGCCGAGGCGGCGGGCAGTTCGAGCGACAGCGGCCGGTAGCGGATCTCCACCGGATAGGACCGCCCCGACACCTCGACAATCGGTGCGGGCGTGCCCTTCGCATCAGCGAAATGCCGGGCGAACAGCTCCGGGTCGATGGTCGCGGAGGTGATGATCACCTTGAGATCCGGCCGGCGCGGCAGCAGCTGCTTGAGGTAGCCGAGCAGGAAGTCGATATTGAGACTGCGCTCGTGCGCCTCGTCGATGATGATCGTGTCGTAGCGGCGCAGCAGGCGGTCGCGCTGAATCTCGGCCAGCAGGATGCCGTCGGTCATCAATTTGACCAGGGTGCGATCGGAGGCGTGATCGGTGAACCGCACCGTGTAACCGACGACATCGCCCAACTCGGTGCCCAGTTCCTCGGCTATCCGCTCGGCCACGGTGCGGGCCGCCAGCCGGCGCGGCTGCGTGTGGCCGATGGTGCCGCGAATACCGCGCCCGAGTTCCAGGCAGATCTTGGGAATCTGAGTGGTCTTGCCGGAGCCGGTCTCACCCGCCACGATCACCACCTGGTGTTCGGCGATCGCCGCGGCGATATCGTCGCGGCGCTGGGTGACCGGTAGTTGCTCGGGGTATCGGATCGGCGGCACCGCCGCCCGGCGCGCCTCGACCCGTAGCTCGGCGGACTCGATTTCCGCCGTCACGCTCGCGAGTTCCTTGCCGCGGGCGCGGTCCAGCTTTCGGCGCAGCCGATATTCGTCGCGGAGGGAGAGGTTCGCCAGTCGGGTGCGGAGCTCGCGCGTTGCGGGGTCGGCTGTCCTGGTCATGGCATCGTCAAGCGTAGCGAACCCCGCATACGTCCCGGTCGTCAGCGGGTGCATGGGCAGTCGAGGGTGGGGCTGGTCGTCCTCGCGGTGGTGTTTGCGCCGCCGGCGGCGGCGGTCGTCGGAGTGGGCGGGGGTGGGCGCTTCGTTGTCATGAGCCGACCGCGTTCCCAGTCTGAGCAATCGCTGAGCGAATCCGGCGACGGGTTACCCGTCGGCAATGTCCGTGGAAGAATCGCCGGATGCACGCCGTCGAGGTGTCACCCAGTTCGGTGCGCTCGCCGCACTGGCTACGGGCGCTGCGGATCGCCTTCGCCGGACTGGGTCTGCTGGCGCTGATCGCGGGGTCCGTGCAGCAGGCCGGGACATATGGCTACACCACGGCGAACTATTTCAGCTACTTCACCATCCAGGCCAACATCCTGGCCATGGTGATTCTGCTGCTCGGCGGCCTGCGTGATCCGAGTGGGCGACGCTGGCAGCTGTGGCGCGGCGCCGCGACCCTCTATCTCGTGCTCACCGGGATCGTGTACGCGGTGCTGCTGTCGCATATGACGCCCCGCGCGCAAGATCCGTGGGTCGACGATGTACTGCATCGGGTGTTGCCGATTGTCATGGTCGCGGACTGGACGGTGGCGCCGTATGCCCTGGGTCTCAGCGCGAGACTGGTCGGGACGTGGCTGGCGTACCCGGCCGCGTACGGCGCGTATACCCTGTTCCGCGGGCCGATCGTGAACTGGTATCCGTATCCGTTCCTCGACCCGCGCGGCCAGGGATACGTCTCCTTGACGATCGGTCTGGTGGTTTTGGGTGTGGCGTTCGCGCTGCTCGCCGTCGCCGTCCTCGCCCTGGGCGAGTTGGCCGGCCGGTGGTGCGGCGCGGCGGAGTCCGACAAGCAGAGGTGGTTGGAATGACAGCGTTGTGGCACGGGTTCGCGGATATGGGCGCCGTCGAGCGGGACGGTGCGTTCGTGGTGGCGCGCGGCGAGGGCGCCTACGTCTACGACGAGGCGGGCACCCGTTATCTCGACGCCACCGCCGGTCTCTGGTTCACCAACATCGGGCACGGCCGCGGCGAAATCGCCGACGCCGTCGCCGCGCAGCTGCGCCAGATCGCGCACTACTCCAACTTCGGTGACTTCACCGCGCCCGCCACGCAGCAACTGGCGGAGAAGCTGGCCACCATCGCGCCCGTCCCGGGCAGCAAGATCTTCTTCACCTCCGGCGGCTCCGATTCGGTCGACACCGCCGCCAAACTGGCCCGCCGCTACTGGCAGGAAATGGGCAAACCGTCCAAGAAGATCCTCCTCAGCCGGCAGAAGGCCTACCACGGCATGCATGTCGGCGGCACCGCGCTCGCCGGTATTCCGGTCAACGCCGAGGGCTACGGCGAGCTCATGGCCGACACTCGCGTCATCGCCTGGGACGACGCCGCGGCGCTGCGCGCGCAGATCGACGACCTCGGCGCCGACAACATCGCCGCCTTCTTCTGCGAACCCATCATCGGCGCGGGCGGCGTCTATCCGCCGCCGGAGGGTTACCTCGCCGAGGTTCGCCGCATCTGCCGCGACAACGACATCCTCTTCGTCGCCGACGAGGTCGTCACCGGTTTCGGCCGCATCGGCGGATCATGGTTCGCCTCCTCACGTTTCGACCTCCAGCCGGATCTGATGACCACCGCCAAGGGCCTGACCTCCGGCTATCTCCCGATGGGCGCCGTCTTCGTCGCCCCACACCTCGCCGAACCGTTCTTCAGCGGCGGCGTCTGGTGGCGGCACGGCTACACCTACGGCGGCCACGCCGCGGCCGCCGCGGCTGCCCTGGCCAACCTCGAGATCATCGAACGCGAGAATTTGCTGGAAGAGTCCCGGCGTCTCGAGTCGACCCTGCACCGCAAGCTCGCCCCGTTGGCCGAGCATCCCCGTGTCGCCGAAATCCGTAGCGGCCTGGGCGCGGTCGCCGCCGTCCAGCTCGCCGACCCCGCCGAAGGGCTTCCCTTCGTGAAAACCCTCCGCGCCCACGGCATCTCGAGCCGCGCCGCCGGCCAGGGCGCCATGCAGATCTCCCCGTCCTTCGTCATGACCGACGACCAGGTCGACGAACTCGTCGAAGGCTTCACCAAAGCCCTCGGCTAGCGGCGGTTCAGTGCGGAAACACCCGCGGCTCGCGAAGCTGGATCCCGGCGCGGTAGCGGCCGATCCGGTGCTGGACGTCGATCATGCCGAGGGTGTCCTCGAGCATCGGCAGATAGGCGTTGTGGGCGGCCAGGCCGGGTAGGTCGAAGGTGAAGTACATCGCCATCAGCGGGTTGACGAAAAGGTTGTCGACGCGTCGGCCGCCGACCCGGACGTGGCCGTGCCGGCCGAGCGTCGCGGCGGCGATCTGCCCGTTGACCAGGCTCGGGCGCAGCGGGGTGAGCGCGGCGGCGTGTTCGACGGCATCGCGATAGCGCCGGGCCTCCGACGACGAGCCCGGTATCGAGAACGCGCCCAAATAGGCTCCGGCGGCATCCAATTCGGCGATGTTCTCCAGGACATGCACGTGGTTCACGCCATGGAACGCGTCGATCCCGAACCCGATGCCGGCGACCAGGCGGACCGGCACCTCGTCCAGACCGGCCACCGCGGCCAGGCTCGTCGCGTCTTCCTCCGGTGTGCCGAGCGTCTTCTCGTCACCGCGCAGCAGGATGTCGGTGCCGCCGTCGACCAGCACGATGGCGTCGATGCCCAGGGTCGTCAGCAGCGTGCGATAGCCGGCTCGCAGTCCGCGTACCCCGGTGCGCGGGAAGGCGTAGACGGTCGAGGGCAGGTCGTGCTCGTCCAGCCAGATCGACAGCGCTCGTTCCGGAAAGTAGCACTCCGGTCCGTCGAGGTGCGGTGTCACCGCGACGACGTGCTCGTCGATCCATCCGTAGGGATCGACGTCACCCAGCTCGGTGAACGACAGGTTCGCCAGATGCACCGTGACGCCCGCGTCGAGCAGCGCGAAAGCCACCGGGAGCCCGGCATATACGTCGAACCCACCGCCTGCCCCGGCGATCAGGACCGAGGCGCATCCGTCGAGTCGCCGGAAGATCTCCGGGCCCCGCATCAGTTCGCCCATGTCGATTCACCGGGGATGCAGGTGTGCCACGTCATGCGCCGGACTATAGGTCGGCCTGCGCCGCAACGGGATTCGCGCAGTTCAGAGGGTGCGGGTCAGGAAGATGCTGTGGGGGTCGTCGGTGTAGTCGGCGAAGGGACCGCACGGTTCGAAGCCGTGGCGCTGGTAGAGGCGCAGGGCGGGGGGCGAAGAAGTCGGCGGTGCCGGTTTCCAGACTGAGGCGGGTGTAGCCGCGGGTGCGCGCCTCGGCGATGAGGTGGGTGAGCAGGGCGGCGGCGATGCCTCGGCCGGTGTGGCCGGTGGCGGTGCGCATGGACTTGATCTCACCGTGGGTGGGGTCGAGCTCCTTGAGGGCGGTGCAGCCGACCAGGGTGTCGCCCGCGCGGGCGGCCCAGAAGGTGATCTCCGGTTTGCGGAGTTCATCCAGGTCGAGCGCGTGCACGCTGTCTTCGGGGGAGTTGGCGTACATATCCGCGAGATGCTGGGTGAGCAGGGCGGCGATGTCCGGTCCGCTGAGGTCGTCGACGGAGATGCGCAGAGGTGAATGGCTGGACATCGGTCCATCATCGCCGAATCCGGGGGACCGGTCGCGCCGGGGCATCCGGTCGACGAATCGATGTGACAGACCATACTCTGAGGGCACATGCCCGCAGGGTGGCCGTGGACAGCAGAGGAGGCCGGGTCATGCAACTCGCCAACCCGATCGGTGCCGCGGTGGGTGCCGCGCGCCGGGTGGCCGACGAAGCATATTACGCGGCGTTGGCGGTGCGGGCGGGGCTGGTGACGCCGGAGCGACCGGACCGGCTCGCGAAAATGGGTGTGGCGGTACTGCGTTCGGGCATGATGGGCGGTCTGGTCACCGTCGCCGCGCAGCGCTACCGCGATCGCGCCGCCGTCATCGACGAACTCGGCGCCGTCACCTTCCGCGAACTCGACGAGCGCACAACGGCTTTGGCGAACGCATGGCGGGCTCGCGGCCTGCGTGACGGTGAAGGTGTCGCGATCCTGGCGCGCAATCATCGGGGATTCCACTACGCGGTATTCGCCGCCGCCAAATGCGGTGCCCGAATCGTCTTGCTGAACACCGATTTCGCGGGCCCGCAGCTGCGCGAGGTGGTCACCCGCGAGGGCGCCGATCTGCTGGTCTACGACGACGAATACGCCGGAATCCTGGGCGATCTCACACCCCTGCGGGGCCGTTACCGGGCCTGGACCGACAAGCCGGGCGTCGACACCCTGGACAACCTGATCGCGAGCGGGGCGCGCACCCCACCCCGGCGCGCCACCACCTCTGCGCGCATCATTCTGCTGACCAGCGGCACGACCGGCACCCCAAAGGGCGCGCCGCGTAGTGAGCCGAGTTCCCTTGCCCCGCTGGGCGCGATCCTCGGCCGAGTTCCCTTCCGCGCGCGGGAAACCACCGAATGCCCCGCGCCCCTGTTCCATACGCTCGGTTTCGCGCACCTCATGATGGCCGTCGGATTCGGTTCCACGCTCATCATCCGCCGCCGCTTCGACCCGCAGACCGTCCTCGACAGCCTCGACAAGCACGGTGCGACGGCCCTGATCGCGGTCCCGGTGATGTTGCGGCGACTGGTCGACCTGCCCCCGGAATCCCGGTCGGAAAAGGATCTTTCGCGCCTGCGCATCATCTTCGTCGCGGGCTCGCAACTGGGCGCGGATCTGTGTCAGCGCGTCACCGAGGTGTTCGGCCCGGTGGTCTACAACGTGTACGGCTCCACCGAGGTGGCCTACGCGACTATCGCCACCCCCGCCGATCTCGCGGCGGAACCCGGCTGCGTCGGCACGCCCGCGCCGAGCACCACCGTGAAGATCCTGGACGAGAACGGTTTCGAGCTGCCTCCGGGCCGGACCGGGCGCATCTTCGTCGGCAACACCTACCAGTTCGAGGGCTATACCGGCGGCGGTGACAAGGATCGCGTCGGCAATCTCATGTCGACCGGCGATGTCGGCCACTTCGACCGCGCCGGAAGGCTTTTCGTCGACGGCCGGGACGACGACATGATCGTCTCCGGCGGCGAGAACGTCTTCCCGGGCGAGGTGGAGGAACTGCTCGCGGCACATCCGGCCGTCGAGGAGGTCACCGCCTTCGGCGTCGAGGACGCCCGGCACGGACAGCGGCTGCGCACGGTTGTGGTTGTGCGGGAGGGCCATTCGCTCACCGAGGACGAGGTGCGCGACTACGTGCAGCAGAACCTGGCCCGGTTCAAGGTGCCGCGCGATGTGCTGTTCGTCGATGAACTGCCGCGCAACCCGACCGGGAAGGTGCTCAAACGCGTCCTGCGCGATCTGTGAAGCGCTGCCTCACACCATGCCGAGCATCCGTCGCATGGTGTGCCTCAGCTGAACCGGGTCCGGAACTGCCGTACGAAACCATCCGGTGGGCGGCACGACGACCAGCCCGGCCCGCTGATGCTCGACACAGTCGACGATGGCATCGGCCACCGCCTCCGGGTCGGGCGCGTATCCGGGCGCGATGGTGCTGACGATGACGCCTTCTTCGGCCAGGCCACGGTGCAGGGCCGTGCCGAGGCCGACCACCGCGTGCTTGGTCGCCGAATACACCGCCGCGCCCAGGGATGCGGTGACCCCGATGGCCGACCCGATATTGACGATGTGACCGTGCCCCTGCTCGACGAATCGTATTCCCGCCAAGCGAGATCCGGTGATCACCGCGCGCAGATTGCAATCGATCTGCCGATCGGACTCGTCCTGCGATTCGGTGAGGAAGGTTCCGGCCGGCCCGACGTCGGCGGCGTTCACCACCACATCGAGTCCACCCAATCTGCGTTCGGCGTGCTCCAGGAATTCCGCGAACCGGCCGCTGTCGGTGACATCCACCGGCAACCCGACCACGTCGGCGCCGTGGATCCGATTCAGCTGCGCGGTGATCGCGCGTACCTTGCCCGGGTCCGGATCGCCGATGGCAACTTCGGCGCCCGCGGCCAAGAAGGCCAGTGCGGCCTCCTTGCCGATCCCGTAGGTGCCGCCGGTGATCGCGACTCGTGTTCCAGCAAGCGTCTTTTTCGGCATGTTGTTTCGCCTACCTTGGTCTGCTCGACGATAGCTACAACGTTAGGCGCGCGGGTGCGCGGTGGCCATGCGATTACAGGTCATGACCTTGCGCAAAGCGGTCACAAAGCGCGCTTTCGAACGAAATAGCTTGGCAATCAGGGGTTTAGGCCAGGAAGATACGATATTCGGCCACACCTTTCCGGCCACATTTTCGAACTTCGGCCACCCGCCGCCCCGGGTTCGCGAAAGGTTGCCGACCTGCCCAGCTCTCGACGCATGCGATGTTCGGCCAATGGCTTGCGGAAAGCGGCCATCCGCGACCACGATGTAGGCGTGACAGGGGAGCGGCGGCGGTCCGTGGCGAATGTGGCGATCCTTGCGGACGTCGCCCACCTGCACGGCCTCACCGCGAGCGATTGCCTGCGCGGCACCGGCATTCCGCCGGAGGCGATCCGTACCCCGGGCGCGGAAATCGATGCCGCTCGAGAGCTCGCGGTGATCCGCAATGTCGTGACCAGGCTCGGCGACCCGCCGGGACTCGGCCTGGAGGCGGGCTTGCGCAGTCCGGCCACCGCCCACGGCGCCTTCGGGCTGGCGATGGTGAGCAGCCCGACGGTGCGGGCGGCGCTCGATATCGCGGTGCGCTACCACCGGTTGTCGTCCTATATGCATTACTGGCACACCTACCGCGGCACCGAGGTGGTCGTCTGCCTGGACGACAGCGACGTGCCCGAGGACCTGCGCGGATTCCTGGTCGAGTGGGAGATTTCGGCGATCCTGATGAACTGGATGATCGCGCTGGGTACGCCGCCGCAGATCTTGCGCATCGAGCTGTCGGGCGGGCTGCGTGCCCGGCTCGGGCCGTTGCTGTCCGACCAATTCGAGATTCCCGTGGTGGACGGCGCGGGCCCGCACACCGCCGTCATCGACGCCACCGACTTCGACCAGCCGATGCCGTTCGCCAATCCGATGACCGCGATCCTGGTCGAGGAGCAGTGCGCGGAGCTGCTGGAACGGCGGGGCCTGCGGCAAGGATTCGCCGGATCGGTGCGTGAGGTGCTGATGCGCCGCATCAATGGCCGCGTCACCCAGGAGGAGGTGGCCGCGGTCTTGAACCTGAGCCTGCGCACCATGCGCCGGCGACTCGCCGAGGAGGGCACCTCCTATCGGCGGCTGTGTGTCGAGACCTATGGCAGCTTGGCCGAGGATCTGCTGTCGACGGGGCTCACGGTCGAGGATGTCGCCTATCGGATGGGTTATGCGGGGGCGCCGAGCTTTTCGAACGCGTTCAAGCAGTGGCGTGGTATCTCACCAGGGCGTTTCGCGCGCGACGCGGTCAGTGCGCGCTCGCATGCGGCGTGGCGCTGACGGTTCGGAAAGCCTTGCCGCGGTGCGTGATCAACTGTAGGCGGACAAGGAGGACGACACCGTGTCCTTACTATGTCCGGCCAGAAACTTGCGTGTCCCGGCCAACCGCGCGAAATCATGAGGTGTGGCCCTATGGGAATGGCAGCGTTCCGTCGCGCACGCGGCGATCCTCGTCGACGTCGCTGACGACCATCAGGTGACCCGCGCCGATCTGCTGCGTGACACCGGCATCGATCCGGTGGTGCTGAAGACACCGGGCGCGGAGATCACCGCCGCCCAGGAACTCGCGCTGGTGCGCAATCTCGTGACGCTGCTCGGCGATCCGGTCGGGCTGGGTTGCGCGGCGGGCACGCGCACCCGAGTGACAACGCATGGTGTGCTGGGCATGGCGATCCTGAGCAGTCCGACCATTCGCTCCGCCCTGGACATCGGCCTGCGCTACATCAGTTTGATGACGTCCTTCGCCCGGTTGTGGCATATCGATCGCGGTGACGAGATCTGGCTCTATTTCGACGATACCGACGTACCGGCCGACCTCCGCGACTTTCTCGCCGAACGGGATGTCTCCGCGGTGCTCACGAACTGGTATCTGCTGCACGGCGAACCGCCCCAGATCACCCGCGCCGAACTCACGCCCGAACTGTTACCCCGGATCAAGCCACTGCTCGACGACTTCGGAATCCCGTGCAGCACAGCCGAAGAGGTGACGATGGCGGTGATCGACACCAGCGATGTCGACAAGCCGATGCCGCACGCGAGCCCGATGAGCGCGCTGCTGTTCGAGGAGCAGTGCGCCGAAATGCTGCAACGCCGGGGCCTGTGCGAGGGCGTGGCGGGGTCGGTGCGGGAAGTGCTGCTGCGTCAGATGAACGGCCGCATCACCCAGGAGGACGTAGCCGACCGGTTGCACATGAGCCTGCGCACGATGCGCCGCCGTTTGTCCGAGGAGGGCACGTCCTATCGGCGGCTGTGCGTGGAAACCTACGGCGCTCTGGCCGAGGAACTGCTGGCCACCGGGCTCACCGTCGAGGATGTCGCCTATCGGATGGGCTACTCCGGGGCGCCGTCCTTCTCGAACGCGTTCAAGCAGTGGCGCGGTGTACCGCCCGGACGGTACGCACGCACGTTCAGCGATCGGCAGCGGCCGGCCGTGCACCACTGATCCCGGCGCCTACGAACTTCGGCCAAAGCCTTGCGAATATCGGCCACAGGCGAGAAGTATCGTCACGTGGCCTCATGGGAGTGGCGGCGCACGGTGACGAACTCGATCGTTCTCACCGAGGTCGCTCAGGAGCACGGCGTCGGCCGAGACGAGATCCTGCGTGGCACCGGAATCGACCCCGCGCTGTTCGCCGAACCGGACGGGGAGGTCACCGCCGCACAGGAACTCGCGCTGGTCCGGAATCTGGTCACCCGCTTCGATGATCGGCCGGGGCTCGGGATCGAGGCGGGGCTACGTACCCGCCTCACCATGCACGGCGTATACAGCCTGGCTTTGATGAGCAGCCCGACCTTGCTCGAGGCGCTCGGAGTGCTCACTCGGTACTCCGCCTTGACCACCTCGTTCGGGCGGGTATGGCACGAGATCGAAGGTGCGGAGTACTCGCTGTTCCTCGATGACACCGAGTCGCCCCGGGACTTGCGAGCGTTTCTGCTGGAGCGGGATATGGCTGCGGCACTCACCAATTGGCTGTTGGTGATGGGCGCCAAGCCGCCGCTGCTGCGGGTCGCCTTCGCGGGCGGGCTCAGCGCCCGGATGGCTCCCGTCTTCGAAAGCATCGACGTGCCCCTGCTCGACCGTGCCGATCCGCATCAGCTGGTACTCAATCTCGCCGAGCTCGGTGTGCCGATGCCGTTGGCGAGCCCGCTGACCGCGGCGCAGTTCGACAGGGAATGCGCGGAACTGCTGCAGCGCAGGGGTTTACACAAAGGCGTGGCGGGCTCGGTGCGCGAGGTCCTGATGCGCCAGATGAACGGCCGGGTCAGCCAGGAGGAGGTGGCGGCACAGTTGAATGTCAGTCTGCGCACCATGCGTCGCCGCCTGGCCGAGGAAGGTACCTCCTATCGGCAACTGTGCAGCGAGACCTACGGCAGTCTGGCCGAGGACCTGCTGTCCGCCGGACTCACCGTCGAGGACGTCGCCCACCGCATGGGCTACTCGGGCGCACCGGCGTTCTCGACCGCCTTCAAGCAGTGGCGGGGCATCTCGCCGGGCCGGTTCGCCCGCGAGGTGGCCGCGCAGAGTCACCGGTCCGGCACCCTCCGGTAGAAAATCGCTGTCCAGGCCGTGGCCGCCGCGGGTACCGTCCTCCCGGATGTCGAACGGGGAGGACAAGGATGGAGGCAACGGTCTCGGTAACACCGGACCAGCTGCCGGAATTGCTGCTGCACGTTGCCGTGGTGCGCCCGGTATTCCTGTGGGGCGCACCGGGTATCGGCAAGAGCTCGCTGGTGCGGGCCTTCGCCGAATCGCTGGGGCTGGAATGTGTCACGCTGCTGGGGACGCAGCTGGCACCCGAAGACCTGATCGGTGTACCGCAGATCATCGGGAATCGCAGCCGTTTCGCGCCGCCCGAGCTGATCGCGCGACCCGAACCGTACTGCCTGTTCCTGGACGAGTTGAATGCCGCGTCACCGGAAGTGCAGAAGTCCTTCTATTCCCTGATCCTGGATCGCCGCATCGGTACCTACGAGCTGCCCGCCGGCTCGGTGGTGATCGGCGCCGGCAACCGGGCCACCGACAACGCGCTCGCCCGGCCGATGGCTTCGGCCCTAGTGAACCGCCTGGTTCATTTGCACCTGCGCGCCGATGTCGACGACTGGCTGAAATGGGCTGCGCTCAACGACATGCACCCCTGGATCGTGCGCTACCTGACGCAGCGCCCCGACCATCTGTGGTCCAAGCCGCCCAAGACCGAGGCGCCGTTCTCGACCCCGCGCGGATGGCACATGCTCTCTGACGCTCTGCACTCGTGCGGCGACGACCTCGACGACACCATGCTCGAGGTGCTGTCCTCGGGGACGCTCACCGCCGGGCACGCGTCCGGTTTTCGTGCGTTCGTGAAGACGATCCGGCACGCCTACGATCTGGATGCCGTGCTGAAGGGGGACGCGCAGTGGCCGCGTGAGCCCGGTGACCGGGATCTGCTGTACTTCCTGTCCGAAGCCTTCCGTGCGCGGTTGCGCAAAGAGATTCCTGGTGCGCGCGAACATGTTTCGCCCGCGGTGCATCGATTCGTGTTGCGTGCCAAGACCATGCTCGTCGAACTCGCCGAGATCTCGGTGGAATGCGCGCAGTTGGTGATCGCCTCCGATGACGACGGCCGGCCGGTTCTGCCCGCGTGGTTTCTCATCGAAGTCAGCCGCGACCTGCCTCGCTTGGCGGCTCGGCGCTGATGCTGCTCGGTGGGAATCGCGCCCGAGCGACCCGGCCGCGGCCGGGCGAGCGGTACTGATGGCGCAGCGCGGAAAGAAGCCCGGCAAGATCGATCCGTGGCAGGAGGCAGTGCGCGCGGGTTGGGCGGAAGCACATGCGCACCTGGCGTTCCGGCACCTGCCGGCGTCGCTGTTCGTGCTCGATGAACACACGCCGCACGAGGTGTGGGCACGGATAGCGGACGGCAGCGTGGCCTACCATCCGAAACGACGCGCGGAAGCGGCGGAATGGGCGTGGGTGTTCGCACACTGTCTGCTGCACGCCGGGTTCGGTCATCTGGATCCGCGCACCACTGTGCCCGCCAACATCATCGGCGCGCAGGATGCTGCGCGCCGTACGGGCAGCCCGGCCGAACCGCATCCGGCTTACCGGGCGGCCTGCTGTGCTGTGGTCGACCAGTATCTCGCCACGATGAAAATCGGTCGCAGACCACTGGATTACCCTGCGGGACCGCCCGTTTCCGACGAGCACGAGACAGCGGTCCGCTGGCGCGAATCCGCCGTGCCCGCCGCCTATCAGCGCGGCGATCGGCCGGACTTCCTCCTCAGCGGCGCCGAAGCCGCCAAGCGGGCCGACTATCCGGCCCGGTTCGCCGCCGGCCTCGGTGACGCGGCCCGCGCCGCCCTGGACACCGCGGGCGGTCAGCACACGAAAGCTGGTCTGCGCCCGAAGGATCCGTGGGACAAGGCACTGGGCTGGTTCGTGTCCTCGTTCCCGCTCCTCGGTGCACTGGCCGCCGGGATGCGGGTCGTCGCCGAGGTGGATGTGGCTCGGGGCTGGAATATCTCGATCGCCGCCGTCAACGCCGAAGCGGGGGAGATCTATATCAATCCGCTCGCCGGTTTCGACACCGAGCAATGGCGGTTCATCCTCGCCCACGAAATGTTGCATGCCGCACTGCGACACGGCGAGCGGACGAATTGGCGTGATCCCTATCTGTTCAATATCGCTTGCGACTACGTGGTCAACGGGTGGCTGGTGGAGATGAATGTCGGTGTGATGCCCGAGGGCCTGCTCTACGACCCAGCCCTGAAAGGCTGCTCGGCCGAAGAGGTCTACGACCGGATCGCCACCGATATGCGGCGCTTGCGCAAACTCGCGACGCTGCGTGGCCGTGGCCTCGGGGACGTGCTCGGCGAACCCTTGCCGCACCGCGGCAGCGTCGGCCGCTACCTCGATCTCGACGAGTACTACCGCAACGCCCTCGTCACCGGACTCGCCTACCACCAGACCAGCGGCCGCGGCTACGTGCCGGCCGGCTTGGAGCAGGCGATCCGGGCCCTCGATCATCCGCCGCTGCCCTGGGACGCCGCGCTGGCCCGCTGGTTCGACGAACACATCCCCGCCGTCGACAAGAAACGCAGCTATGCCCGCGCCTCCCGCCGCCAAGCCGCCACCCCGGACATTCCGCGCCCGGCCTGGGTGCGCCCGGAGGAGAACGTGCGGCTGCCCACCTTCGGTGTCGTGCTCGACACCTCCGGTTCGATGGATACCCAGCTCCTCGGAAAGGCTCTGGGGGCCATCGCGTCCTACGCCACCGCCCGTGACGTCCCGCGCGCTCGTGTGGTCTATTGCGACGCCGCCGCCTACGACGCCGGATACCTTCCGGTGGACGATATCGCCCGAGGCGCGCGCATCCGTGGCCGCGGCGGGACGGTGCTCCAACCCGGTATCCGCCTGCTCGAACGTGCCGACGACTTCCCGGCCGACGGGCCCATCCTGATCATCACCGACGCCGAGTGCGACGTCCTGCGTGTTCGCCGCGAACACGCCTATCTCATCCCCGCCGGAGCCTCACTCCCGTTCCACCCGCGCGGGCCGGTCTTCCGCCTCCGCTGAGGGAGGCAGTCCTGCCAAGGGCGACAGAAAGGCAAGCGCGGGAGCGGGTTACGAGGAAAGGTCGGCCGATGCGTACCTGGGGTGCGAGCATGGTGAGGGGACCTCGATCGTTGCGATGAGAGGTGGTGGGCGTGACTCGATTCGTGCAGGACTACGCCGTGTTGCGGTGGTCGGTTGTCGCGGCGTTCCTGGCAGCCGCGGTGATCGTGGTCGGGCGATTGGCGGCTCCCCTCCGGCATCCGGCGAGTGCGCGATCGGCGGGAGATCTCCTGGATGACAGGGGATTCGGAAATGAGCGCGTCGTAGTGCGGGGCGGGTCGGGCTCGCCGGCTGAAATGGGGTCCCACTCGGGCGGGCGGCACGGTGGTGCCGATTGTGGGTCCGCGCAACGGGATTGGGATGCGGCCTCCGTGTTCGGTTCGGACGGCTGGGCGGGCGCGGCGCAGCACGAATCCGATGCGGCGCACCTGCTCATGTGCCTGGTGATGCTGACGATGCTGGTATTTCCGTCGAGTGCGAATCCGGAGGCGTTGCGCGGCGTGCTGATCGCCATGACCGTCGTGTTCGCGGCATTGCTCGTGAGCCGGATGACAGAGGGGCGCCGCGGTTCCCGTGCTCAGCGGGTGGCGCTCGGATATCACCTGTTTGCCGCCGCGGCCATGTGGTACGCGATGTCCGGTCATTCCGCGGCCGGGCATACCGGGCCGGTGCCGGCGGTGGCGTCCGGGCTCGCGGCGTTGTTCCTGATCGATGCTCTCGCGGTGGTCGCTACCGGCGGCCGGCAATGGCTCGGCCATCCCGGCGGGCCGGTGCTGTCCGCGGCGCTGGTGCCGCATGTGGTGATGGACCTGGGTACCGCCTATATGTTGGCCGCCGCGGTGATCACGTGAGACCGGGCGGCGTTTACCTGGCCCGACGCCGGGTAACCGGCCGACGATTGGGAGGTACCACCATGACGGAGACACAAAGTGTGCCACCGACCGAACGGCGGTCGGTTGCCGAACTGGTCAACGATGCCACCGAACAGCTGAGCCGGTTGATCCGCGACGAAATCCAGCTGGCCAAGCTCGAGCTGCAAAGCAAAGGGAAACGCGTCGGGCGGGGCGCGGGACTGGCGGGGGCCGGAGCCGTGCTCGCCTTCTACGGTGGCGCCGCGCTGATCGCGGCGATCATCTGCGCGCTGGCGATCCCGTTGGACGCATGGGCTGCCGCGTTGATCGTCGGCGCGGTGCTGCTGATCGCCGGCGCCGTGCTCGCCTTGCTGGGCAAGAAGGACGTCCAGCAGGCGGTGCCGCCGGTGCCCGAGGAAGCGGTGGCGGGCGTGAAACGCGATATCGAAAGTATCAAGGACGGGAGCAAGCGATGAACGACAAACGGCCGCACCCCAGCGAAGCCGAGACCACCCCGGCGCAGCCGGTCGTCAGCGTCCCCGCGGACGCCGAAACGGTCCGTGCCGACCGTGACCAGGCGCGCGAGGAGCTGGGCCAGACCGTTTCCGAGCTCACCGACAAACTCGACGTGAAGGCCAACGCCCAGCGCAAGGCCGCCGAGGTGAAGGACAACGCGCGCGACAAGGCCGTCGAAACCAAGGAGGCCGCGCGCGCCAAGGCCGCCGAGGCGAAGACCACGGCACAGGTGAAGGCCGCCGAGGCGAAGACCACCGCCCAGGTGAAAGCCGCCGAAACCAAGGACGTGGCCGCCCAGAAGGCGGCCGAGGCCGCCGAAGCGACACGCGCGAAGGCAGCTGAGGCCAAGGAGGCCGCGCGCCAGCAAGCCGCCCAGGCGCGGGTCGCGGTGGAGGAGAAGACCGAACAGGCCAAGGCTCAGGTGCGTCAGCTCACCGAGAAGGCCGAAGCCGCCGCACCGGAACCGGTCGTGGAACGCGGCAAGCAGGCCGCCGACTTTGCCCGCCGCCGGCCGGCGGCCCCGGTTACCGCGGCCGCCATCCTGACCGCCCTTATCGTCTGGCTGATCCTGCGCCGCAAGCAGCAGCGCTGACTAGAGGTCGACGGCGCTGACTAGAGGTCGACGACGGTTTCGGAGACGACGCGCCCGCCCAGGCGAACCCAGCCGTCGGAGTCCCACTCGGTGAAGATGTGTGAACCAGCACCCTGAGTGATGGCGAGGCCCCGGCGCAGCCGAGCGGTGATCGCGACCGCGGCCGCGCCGGTGGCCTCGTCCTCCGCGATGCCCATAGCGGGTGCGAACATCCGCGATCGCAGATGGCCGCGGTGCTCGTTGGTCCAGGTCCAGAAGTAATGCTGGCCGACGGCATAGTCCTCGGGGCGCAGCGCCGCCAGCTCGTCGGCGTCACCGACCTCATGGAAGGTGAAATCGGGCGCCCATTCGCCTCGGGCAGTGACCCAGGTCAGCGTGTCGGCATAGTCGACCGCGACGGCTCCGGCGGGCACGTCCAACGCCCGCACCGGTGTCCCCTGCTGGGCGAACCACCACGCGGTGCCCACCGACGGATGGCCCGCGAACGGAAGTTCGACAGCGGGGGTGAAGATTCGCACCGTGGCGACCTCGTCGACCGGGTCCTCGAGGAATACGGTCTCGCTGTAGCCGGCCTTGGCCGCCAGCGCCTGCCGGTCCGCGTCGGCGACCTCGGCCGCTCGGGCCAGACCGAGCTCGTTGCCGAATCGTCCCGTCGAATCGGTGAACACCCGCACGACCTCGACCCGCACGCCCATAGCCCTAACTCCTCCCGGTGCACTACTCATTCGGAGCCTACCGGGCTGCGCGGAACCACTCGAGGAGGTCCCGGGCCCGTGGTGGATAGCGCGGCCCGCCCAGCCGTGAGATCGGACAGGATGTCGGTGGCGTTGCTGTCCGGTTCGCCTGTGTGGCTCCAGCCAGGCGGGACGACAAGCGCCGACCGCGAAAACGACTCCGGCCCCGTCCCTTTCGGAACGAGGCCGGACACCGGAGCGACTACACCGTCGCCACGGCCAGGGTCTCGGTGGACTCCACCGCCTGACCGACACCGGCGACGATCGCGGCCACGCGCAGCGATTCGAAGATCACCTCGCGTGCGACGCCCGCCTCGCGCAGCGTCTTCTCGTGCGCCTCCAGGCAGTGCGCGCACCCGTTGATCGAGGACACGGCGAACGACCACAATTCGAAATCGGCCTTGTCGACGCCCGGGTTGCCGATGATGTTCATCCGCAGGCCCGCGCGCAGGTCGTCGTAGCGGCCGTCCAGAAATGCCTTGCCGCGGTAGAAGACATTGTTCATGCCCATGATCGAGGCAGCGCCGAGCGCGGCGTTGTACGCCTCCGCCGACAGGGTGTCGGCGGCTTCCTCGGCGATCTCACGCAGCGTGCTCGCCGACCGGGTCGCGGCCGCCGAAGCGAGCAGGGTGCCCCACAGCTGCTGCTCGTTCAGCACGGTGGTGCGGCTGATCGAGGACAGATTGAGCTTGAGGTCCTTGGCGTACTCGGGGAGGGAGTTCTTCAGGTTCTCAATGCTCATTCGTAGTTCATTCCTTTGCGGTTCACAGACTTCGGATCAGGTTGTGCGGACGGACTCAGACGCCGGCCGTCATGAGCTCACCGGCGTTGATCGTCGGGTCGCCCTTCTTCCAGTTGCAGGCGCACAGCTCGTCGGACTGCAGCGCGTCGAGCACCCGCAGCACCTCGTCGACGTTGCGGCCGACCGAACCGGCGGTCACCGAGACGAACTGGATCTCGTTGTCCGGGTCGATGATGAAGGTGGCGCGGTCGGCGACACCGTCGCTGTTCAGCACGCCACAGGCGGCGGCGAGTTCCCGCTTGAGATCCGAGAGCATCGGGAAGGGCAGCGTCTTGAGATCCTCGTGCTGGGCGCGCCACTGGAAGTGCACGAACTCGTTGTCCACCGAGGCGCCCAAAACCTGCGCGTCGCGGTCCTCGAACTCCTCGTTCAGCTTGCCGAACGCGGCGATCTCGGTGGGGCACACGAAGGTGAAGTCCTTCGGCCAGAAGAAGACGATGCGCCACTTACCGGCGTGGTCGTCGGAGGTGATCTGGGTGAAGTAGTCGTCAGGCTGCTGAGCGTCGACCTTCGACAGGTCACCGCCGATAACCGCGGTGAGGTTGTATGCCGGGAACTGGTCGCCAATGGTCAGCAAAGCCATGCTTGTCTCCTCGTCCTTTGTGGGGTGGGTTGAACAAAGATGTTTCAGAAGCGTGTGCTCCAGCGATCTTGCCTACGGGCCTGCGAAAGGTAAAGGTGATCAGTCGCACTACACTGATAGGCGTGACTGATCAGACTTATCAGCCCACACTGTCACAGCTGCGTGCGTTCGTAGCTGTCGCGGAGTATCGCCATTTCGGCACCGCGGCCGCCCGGCTCGGTGTGAGCCAACCCACGTTATCGCAGGCATTGGCCGCGCTCGAAAACGGACTGGGCCTGCAGCTGATCGAGCGCAGCACCCGCCGCGTGCTCGTCACCGCGGACGGCACCCGTCTGCTGCCGCAAGCGATGGCGACACTGGAGGCCGCGGACCGATTTGTCGCCTCCGCCACCGGAGATGGGCTCGGCGGGACCCTGCGCATGGGCATCATTCCGACTGTCGCACCCTACGTGCTGCCGACATTGCTGCCGGAGTTGCGGCGGCGGGTGCCGACCCTGGCGCCGCAGGTCATCGAGGACCAAACCGCCCGGCTGCTGGACGGATTGCGCACCGGAGTGCTGGACGTCGCGTTGCTCGCGCTGCCCACCGGCGCTCCCGGCCTCATCGAAATCCCTTTGTACACCGAGGAATTCGTTCTGGTGACAGCTCGCGGACATGAATTGGCGGGACGCGAGGACATCGCCGCGTCGACACTGGACACGCTGCCGCTGTTGCTCCTCGACGAGGGCCACTGCCTGCGTGACCAGACGCTGGAGTTCTGCCGTTCGAGCGACACACACCCGGGCTCGGTCGGCGATACCCGCGCGGCCTCGCTGACGACCGTAGTCCAGTGTGTCGCAGGGGGATTGGGGGTAACACTGATTCCGGAAATGGCCGTCCCCGCGGAGACGGCTCGCGGCACCCTGGACACCGCGCGCTTCGCCGACCCCGCCCCCGGCCGCACCCTCGGTCTCGCATTCCGCGCGTCGACCGCGCGCACCGAGGACTATGCGCAACTCGCGGAAATCATTCGCGACCAACGCCCCTGATGCCTCGGGGATTCCGCGCAACGGTGGACAGGCGGTGGAAATGGGCCGACGATTGGATCGGTTGCGCGGCGACGGTGACGTGCTGTTCGTCTATGGGACGCTGCGATTTCCGGAGGTCCTGACGGCGTTGCTCGGTCGCTGTCCCGAGTTGGTGCCCGCCGGACTGCCGGGCTGGCGGGTGGCGGCGCTGCCGGATCGGGTGTATCCGGGTCTGGTTCGCGAAGCGGGCGGGCTGGCGCGTGGGATGCTGCTCTACGGGCTCGATCCAGCGGAATGGCTGGTCCTCGACAGGTTCGAAGACGATGAATACGACTTGTGCCCAGTGATTCTCGATGCCGGGACTGCCTGGACATACGTCTGGACCGCTGCGGCGTTGCCGGAGGAGTGGTACGCGGCCGACTTCGCTGCCACGCACCTGGCCGCATTCCTTCCGCGCTGCGCGCAGTGGCGTCGAGTCGAGTGATCGCGGGGGGTTGAGTTTTGAGACGACCGGTCGTATATTTCAAGGATGGCCCGCCCTCGACGTAGCGACGACACCCGCCAACTCCTGGTGGAAGAGGGCGCGGCGGAGTTCCTGGCCAACGGCTATCACGGCACCGGCATCAAGCAGGTGCTGGATGCGGTCGGTGTCCCGAAGGGGTCGTTCTACAACTATTTCGACAGCAAAGAAACCTTCGGCCGAGCTGTGATCGACCATCACTCGCTGTGCATCCAGCGCAATCTGGCCGCCGCCCTGGGTCCCGCGCCGGATCCGATGACCGGTTTGAAGACCTTCTTCACCCGGCAGATGGACGAGTTCGTCGAATCCGGTTACACCGGTGGATGTTTGATCGCCAACCTCGGCGCGGAACTGGAGGGCAGCGAGGTCCTGCGTGAGTCGCTGTCGGCCGCGTTCGGAATCTGGCGCGACGGGATGGCCGAGGCGTTGCGTCAGGCGCAGGAACTCGGCACCGTTCGCGCGGATATCGATGCCGCCGAACTGGCCGACCTGCTGATCGAATCCTGGGAGGGCGCGGTGATCCGGATGAAGATCGATCGCACCCTCGAGCCGCTGCACAAGTGCCTGCGGCGATTACTGGACGACTACTTCCGGCCCTGAAAATTCCCGGCCCATCGGGCGGGGTAGACCACCTCATTCCAAGACGACCGGTCGTATACAACTAGGGAGAGCGCCATGTCAATCAAAACGGTCATCGTGACCGGGTCCTCGAGCGGAATCGGGCGCGATATCGCCCGCGGGTTCGTCGCCCGCGGCGACAACGTCGTGCTCAACGGTCGAGATCCCGCAAAGCTCGCCGCCGTCGCCGAAGCCCTGGACGCGCCGGATCAACTTGCTCAGGTGATCGGCGATATCGGTTCCGCGACAACCGCATCGGAGCTGGTGCGCACCGCCGTCGAACGGTTCGGACGCGTCGACGTCCTGGTCAACAACGCCGGAATCTTCGGCGCCAAACCCTTCGTCGATGTTACCGAGGCCGAACTCGATCGCTACCTCGACAGCAACCTGAAAGGCACCTATCGCACCACCCAGGCGGTCGTCCGCCAATTCCTGCGCCAAGGTGACGGCGGCAGCATCGTCAACATCGGCACCGTCCTGATCGATCACGCGCTCGCCACCCTGCCCGCCTCCGCGGCCCTGGTCAGCAAGGGCGGGGTACACGCCCTCACCACCAGCCTCGCCGCCGAACTGGCCGCCGAGCGGATCCGGGTGAACGCCGTCGCCCCGGGCATCATCCGCACACCCTTGTTCGGGGACGGCGACGAAAAGTCTTCCGGCCGAATGGCATTGCTGAACCGCATCGGCGAGGTATCGGAAACCACCTCGGCCGTCCTCTATCTCGCCGACGCCGAATTCGTCACCGGTCATATTCTTCCGGTAGACGGCGGATACATCTCCGGAAGGGCCGCGTAATGCCGTACGTCAACATCAAAGTCACCGACGAGGGCGTCACCCGCGAGCAGAAGGCTCAGCTGATCAAAGGTGTCACCGACCTGCTTCAGGATGTGCTCGGGAAAGACCCCGACACCACCTACGTCGTGATCGACGAAGTCGCCTTGAGTGACTGGGGAGTCGGCGGCGTCGATGTCGAGGAGTGGCGCCGGCGCAGGTCCTGATCTGCCCGTTGACCCCCGGGCGGTGGGAAAAGCGAAAGGCCCGCACCGAATCGGTGCGGGCCTCGAGCCGGGCTTACTTGCGCAGT
The DNA here is from genome assembly GCF_017875645.1 of Nocardia goodfellowii. Lineage (NCBI taxonomy): Bacteria > Bacillati > Actinomycetota > Actinomycetes > Mycobacteriales > Nocardiaceae > Nocardia > Nocardia goodfellowii. The sequence goes on from NZ_JAGGMR010000001.1 coordinate 3,614,355, forward strand.
GCGTACGGTTCGATCGAGCCGCGCAGCAGCGCCCGCGCGTCCAGGGTTTCCGGACGGTACGGCAATGTCGCCAGGCGCTCGGTCATCTGCGCGACCGGATCCGCGATCGGCTTGGCGACACCGAACAGGAACGTCCACTCGTGCTCGTCGCTGGCGTAGGGCACCACCGTGTCGAACAGGGCGTGGAAGCGGTCCCAGGAACGCTTCAGAGTTTCGTTGCGCCACATGGTCTGGCAGCCGGCCTGCGCGGCGAGCACGCCGCCCTCGGCCAGCAGCGACTTACAGCGCCGCAAGAACTCGTCCTCGTAGAGGCGGTTGTGCTGAGCGTCCTCGACCCGCTCGTCCGGCAGATCGATGATGATCATGTCGTACCGGGTGCCCGCCGCCTCCGCCTTCGCCAGGAAGTCCCAGCCGTCGGCGTAATGCATCTTGATCGGGCCCTCGTGGGCGACGGCCGCGGCCAGGTCGGCCTCGGTGTAGCCGTAGGGCAGGTGCTCGGCGCACAACTCGACCTCGAGCTGATCGATGTCGACATGATCGACGAGCGAGGCGCCCGCCGCCGCCGACATCTGCGAGGCGACACCTTCACCGGAACCGATGATCAGCACCTTGTCCAACTTCTCGGCCAGCACATACCCCGGCACGAGCATCGCCTCGTGGTAGGTGAGCTGGGAGAACTCGGTGGACTGGCGATCCTCGTCGGAGAACAGGCTGACGCCCTGATCGGTTTCGGCGATCACCATGTGCTGGTAGGGCGTGTGCGTGTCGACGATGACCTTTTTGAGATCCCAGATCCGGGTCAGCCCCTCGCCGACCGGCTCGTGGATCTTCTCGGCGCCGTGCCCGCGCTGGATGACCTGCATCCGCACATCTTCGGGCTCGAGTTTGTCTCGTAGTAGTTCGACGGCCTTCGTCGCGCCCGCACCGATGCTGCCGCAGGTGAAGACGTCGACGAAAATGTCGCCGGACTCCGGATAAGTGTGAATCGAGGCGTGAGACTCCGACAACAGCGCGAGGACGGTCACCCCCTGCGGATCGAACTTCTTGTGTACGACTTCGCAGATGGTGACGCCCGCCGCGATCAGAGACTCGGTCAACGCCGATTCGAGTCGTTCGAGATCGTCGCACAGTGCTGTGTCGACACCACCGAACTCGGCCAGCACATGCCAGCCGGTGAAATCCGCCGTCATATTTGGCAAACTCACTCTCGCTCAGCGCCCGAGACGTGAACGGTCAAGGGCGGAAAACCATTGAAGGACACCGACGAGTAACTCGCGGTATAGGCGCCGGTATCGAGGATCTGGATACGATCACCGGCACGCAACGAGGTCGGGAGTAGGACCTTCGTGCGTTGATACAGCACATCGTCGCCGTCGCAGGTCGGACCGGCGACTACCGCCTCGTCGACGGGATCTCCGTCGCGTTCGGTGACGAAGCGGTAGGCGATGTACTCGTTCTCTGTCTCGGCCATGCCGTTGTAGCGGCCGATGTCGAGATACACCCAGCGCCGGCCATCCGGCGCGTTGCGAATGCCGATGACCTCGGCATGGATGGTGCCCGCGTTGCCGACCAGGGCGCGGCCCGGTTCGACCACGACGCCGGCCCCGGCGGGCAGGAACTCGGCGACCGCGGTGTTCACCACGGTGGCGATCTCGCCCAGTTCGGGAGCGGCGGTGGCGTACGAAATCGGCAGCCCGCCACCGATGTTCACCGAGCGAACCTCGATATCCTTGTCCACCAAGGCTTTCGAGATCTCCGCGGCCTGCTCGATGCCGATCCGCCACGCGGTGGGGTCGGTTTGCTGGGAGCCGACATGGAAGTACGGGCCCGCGACGATCAGCCCCAGATCCCGGGCGCGCACCAGCAGGCGGAACGCCTCACCCGGCGTGCACCCGAACTTGGTGCCGAACGGAGTGATCGAAGCCGGGGTCGAGGCCAGGAAACGGCACTCGACCTCGACGCCCGGCGCGTGCTCGACGATGCGCAGCAGATCATCTTCGGTGTCGAAGGCGTAGCGGCGCACACCGAGCGCGTAGGCGCGGGCGATGTCGGCGGCCTTCTTGATCGGGTTGCCGTAGCACAGGACGGCCGGATCGACGCCGTGCACGAGGCAGAGCTCGATCTCACCGATGCTGGCGACGTCGAACTCGGCGCCCTCGTCGTTCAGGAGCCGGATGATCTCCGGCACCGGACTCGCCTTGACGGCGAAGCGAATTCGCGCCGCGGGTAGCGCGGCTCGCAGTGCGCGATAGTTCGCGCGGACCCGGTTCAGCTCGATGACCAGACGGGGCGATTCGAGCACGTTTCGATCGGTCAATCTAAGGGAACTCTTTTCGATCGGGCGCAGGGCGGGGAGAAGGCAACAGTCCGCGACACTACACAAGGTTGGCCTGGAAAAACTAACCGGACGCCGGTCGTCTGCGTCACTGTGCCGACGGGTATACCGGCGGGCCGGTCCGCGACGGCCGGCGCTCAGCCTGCCGCGACCGTGACCTCGTCGAATACCACTTCACCGGCGGCGTCGGACTCGGCCAGATCGACCACCGCCTCCAGTGCCCAGCCGTGATCTCCGGCCGGGTCGTCGAGGGTTTGCCGGACGTGCCAGAACCCCGGGCGTGCTTCTATCCGGAACAGTTGCGGGCCGCGCGCGTCCGGCCCGGTCCCGATGCGTTCGTACTCGCGGAAGTACGGCTCGAGATCGGCTTCCCAGTCCGGACCGGTGCCCAATGCCTCCAGGTCGTGCCAGCGGCGCAGCGCGGCCAGCTCGACCCGGCGGAACATCGAGTTGCGCACCATCACGCGGAAGGCGCGTTCGTTGGCGGTGATCGGACGGATCGATTCCGCGCCGAAGGCCACCTGGTTCGCGTCGGTCTCCGCACCGGGGCCGGTGAGCTGCTCCCACTCGTCGAGCAGGCTCGAATCTACCTGCCGGACAAGCTCACCCAGCCACTCGGTGATGTCGTCGAGTTCCTCGGTGCGCGCGGAATCCGGGACCGTGCGGCGCAGCGCGCGGTAGGCGTCGGCGAGGTAGCGCAGCACGACGCCCTCGGAACGAGCCAGCTCGTAGTGCGAGATGAGTTCGGCGAAGGTCATGGAGCGTTCGATCATGTCGCGCACCACCGACTTCGGGGACGGCGCGTACTCCGAGATCCACGGATGACCCACGCGATAGGTCTCATACGCCGGTTCGATCAGCTCGGCCAGCGGCTTGGGCCAGGTGACATCCTCGAGCAGTTCCATGCGCTCGTCGTACTCGATGCCGTCGGCCTTCATCTCGTTGATCGCCACACCACGCGCCTTGTGCTGCTGGGCCATCAGCAGCTGACGCGGATCCTCCAGGGTGGACTCGATGAGCGAGATCACGTCCAGGGTGTAGCTCTGGGACTCCTTGTCCAGCAGTTCCAGGGCGGCCAGCGCGAACGGCGACAGCGGCTGGTCGAGGGCGAAATCACGTTGCAGGTCGACGGTGAGCCGGGCACGGCGGCCCTGCGCGTCGGGCTCCGGAAGCTGTTGCACCACACCGGCATCGCGCAGCGCGCGGTAGAGCCGGATGGCGCGCAGGATGTGTTTGCGCTGGGCCGGGCGGGGCTCGTGATTGTCTTCCAGCAGATGGCGCATGGCGTCGAAACCATTGCCGGGACGGGCGATCACGTTGAGCAGCATCGAGTTGGTGACATGGAACCGCGACACCATCGGCTCCGGCTGGGCCGTCACGAGACGGTCGAAGGTTTCCTCGCTCCAGGACACGAAACCGGCCGGCGGCTTCTGGCGCTGCACCCGCTTCTGCTTGACCGGGTCGTTGCCCGCCTTCGCCATCCGCTTGGTGTTCTCCACCTCGTACTCTGGAGCCTGCACCACCACCGTGCCCATGGTGTCGTAGCCGGCCCGGCCCGCACGGCCGGCGATCTGGTGGAACTCGCGGGCCTTGAGCCGGCGGGTGCGCACGCCGTCGTATTTGGTGAGGCCCGTGAGCAGTACGGTGCGGATCGGCACGTTGATGCCGACACCGAGCGTGTCCGTACCGCAGACGACTTTGAGCAGACCCTCCTGGGCCAGGCGTTCCACCAGGCGGCGGTACTTGGGCAGCATGCCCGCGTGATGCACGCCGATACCGTGGCGGATCAGCCGCGAGAGCGTCTTGCCGAAGCCGGAGGCGAAGCGGAAATCGCCCAAAGCCACCGCGATCGCGTCCTTTTCGGCGCGCGAGGAGAAATTCACACTGGTCAGCGCCTGAGCGCGTTCCAGGGCGGCGGCCTGGGTGAAATGCACGACATACACCGGCGACTGGTTGGTGGTGACCAGGTCTTCCAGCGTCTCGGTGATCGGGGTGCGGGCGTAGGAAAAACTCAGGGGCACCGGACGTTCGGTGCCCGCGACGATCGCGGTCGGATTGCCGGTGCGACGCTCGAGATCCTCGGCGAAGAAGTCGACCTCGCCCAAAGTGGCCGACATGAGCAGGAATTGGGCATTCGGCAGCTCGATCAGCGGAACCTGCCAAGCCCAGCCGCGATCGGGGTCGGCATAGAAGTGGAACTCGTCCATCACGACCTGACCGACGTCGGCTGCCGCGCCTTCGCGCAGCGCCAGATTCGCCAGGATCTCGGCCGTGGCGCAGATGATCGGCGCGTCGGGGTTGACCGCGGCGTCGCCGGTGACCATGCCGACTTTGTCGGCGCCGAACACCTCGCACAGCGCGAAGAACTTCTCGCTGACCAGAGCTTTGATCGGAGCGGTGTAGTAGGTGCGCAGTCCGCGGGTCAGCGCGAACAAGTGCGCGCCGACCGCGACGAGCGACTTACCGGACCCGGTGGGAGTGGCCAAAATGACATTGGAGCCCGAGGCCAGCTCCATGATCGCCTCGTCCTGAGCGGGATACAGCGGGGTGCCCTGCTCGGCCGCCCAGAGGGCGAACGATTCATAGAGCGCGTCGGCGTCGGTCCCCGGTATCTCGAGCAGTTCGGTCAGATCCACTCGTTCCACCCTACGGGCCACCCGGCGGGTGGCCCGATCAGGGACGGATGGACGCTACTTGGAGCCGTCTCCGTCGTAGCCGCCCTGCTCGGCGAGGAACTTCTCGAACTCGGCGCCCAGCTCGTCACCGCTGGGCAACTCCTCGTCGCTGGCCAGCAGGGAAGTCTGCTGCTCCTGCGCCGAGACGAAACTGTCGTACTGACGCTCCAGGGCGTGCACCACGGTCTCGACTTCGACGTTGCCGGAGACATGCTCGTTGACCTGCTCGCGGACCCGCGCCGCCGCCTCGCCGAGCGCGGCCAGCGGAATCGACAGGCCGGCGTTGTCGGCGACGCTCTCCAGCAGCGTCTGCGCGGCCTCGGGGTAGGCGGTCTGTGCCAGGTAATGCGGCACATGCACCGAGAACCCGACCGACTCGTGCCCGTGCTGGGCCATCCGGTACTCCAGCAGCGACGACGCGCTGCCCGGCACCTGCAGCTCGCCCGGCCAGCGCTGATGGTCGCCGATCAGCGAACGATCCGAGGAATGCGCCGTGATACCCAACGGACGGGTGTGCGGAATCGCCATCGGGATCGCCGACAAGCCGATGCTGCGGCGCACGCCGAGCTGTTCGGCGAGCAGGCGTACCGCGGTGGTGAACTTCTCCCAGCGCAGATCCGGTTCGATACCGGCCAGCAACAGGAACGGCGTGCCGTCGGTGTCCTTGACCGCCCACAGGTTGAGCTCGGGCTCGGCGTAATCACTGAAATGATCGGTCTTGAACGTCATCAGCGGACGACGTGAGCGGTAATCGAGCAACTCGTCGACATCGAACGAGGCGACCAGTTCACTCTCCAGGCTTTCGCGCAGATGCGTGGTGGCCAGCCGCACCGCGTGCCCTGCGTCGGTGAAACCCTCCAGCCCGTGCACCAGAACCGGACCGGAGCCGTCGTCGGACGACAGCTGCGGAGCGGGGAACTCCAGTTCGTACATTCGCGACTCGTGCTCCATCGCGTACTCCTTCCTGCGCGGTCCGCTTTCCGGCTTTCCGAGTAGCTCGGACATCGGTGTCCTGGCGTTACCCGTTGTTGCACTGCGCGGTGCGTCAACCATGTCCATTGTCCCCCATGCCGGTGACAAGCACCGCGCACGGTAGTGGACACCGATCCCTACGTCGAGGCAACAGCGAATTCACCTGCGGCATTCCCGCGTCACGCGATCGGCGGTGTGCAAGGTGCGCCACAGCGTTCCCTGAGCGGGGAATTCGGATCTTTGAATGAAGGGGTTCCCGATCGGGCACCGATTCATGCGTGCATCGGCGATCCGGCCGCGAGAGACGCATCCCGGCGGCCTGCTCGCGCCCGCGACGGTCGGCGTGGCGACGATGCGCGAGCGGGCCGGTTTGGCACAGTGGGCCGGGTGAGTGTGCCGGAGTCGTCACGCACGGGGTGGTTCGGAGCCGCGTCGGTGGGCTGTGCGCTGGTGCTCACGGCATGTGGCGACACCGTGGCCGGGCATCCGGTCGCCGGCGAGGCCACCACCGTACAAACGCAGGTGGCCGCCGGTCTCGAGGATCTGCTGCCCACGCAGGAGCAGTTTCCCGCTGGATACTCGGTCGTCGTATTGCCGCCGGAAGCCGCCGCGCAGGCCGCGGGTGACCTGACCGGAATCGCGCGCGGCGCGACGGTCACGCCGACTGGTTGTGAGCCGCCCGAGCAGCGATTCGGCCCCGATCAGACCGCGGTCGCCGTCGGAACGGATGGCGATGCCCGCGCCACGGTCACCGTCGAACTGGCCCGCACTCGGCAAGCGCTGTCCGCTCTGCGCGAACAGCTCAGTGGTTGCTCGCGAATCCGGGTCAGTCAAGGCGGGGCGATCACTACGGTGGCGACCCATCTGGACCCGGCGCCGCCGGTCGACGCGGACGATTCGATCGCCTTGCGGCGCACCGTGATCCCCGATCTGGGCGGCCTCGGATCGAACCAGTCGATGCGGACGCTGCTCGGGCAGATCGGCGATGTGCGAATCACGGTCACGTACATGACATTTGGGGCGTCGAAGCCGGATACCGCGGCGCTGGACCAACTCTTCACAACGACGGTGCGACAGGTGCGGAAAGGCTGATCCGCCGGGGATCGATGGCGTGGAATGATCCCGGCGGCGGGCGATTCGCAGCGCATGGCACGCGCCGTCACGGTGCGAACAGCAACTCAATTCGTGCGCCGATTCGTGGCGGCGAGCCTGCGAGGAACGCATGCGGCGCAACCGAATTCGGGCAGCTTTGTCGTGCGGGAGTCGTGAGCGCCGCAGGACGAGGTTTACGGCGTAGAGGGCGCACCACGGTTATATCAGCGGCTACTGACAAGTGCGGGGCGGGCACGTCGGTCCCCGGTCGGTCTATCCCCAGGTTCCGGCCTATCCCCAGGTCAGCTCGAAGCCCAGGTCGCCGGGACGGTCGCCGTGCCCCTCGGGCGCATGCTCGGCCCATGACCACTTCAGCCGAACTTCCCAGCACCCTCGGGCACAGTGCCCCGAACCCCTACTGCGCCACCGGGCTGCCACGCCGCCGGGCCCGCACACCGTTGGCGAACTGCTCTGATCCGAGTCCGTTCTATCGAGGCGGAGATTGGGCGCGATCGCCGCTGCGGATCGACGACCCGGGTGAACTGATCGTGGCGTTGCCGCCCATGCTCGGGTTCGTTCCCGAACGGTCGCTGGTCGTCGCGGTCCTGCGGGCCGGTCTGGCACCTGGCATCAGCCCGGTGATCGATGCGGTCGTACGGTTCGATCTGGAACCGCCGGGCGGCAGGCGCGGGATGGCCGCGCGGGTCGCCGAGTGCCTGTCCCGGATCTGTGCCGCCGAACATGCCGAGGAAGTCCTGGTGGTCGTCGTCGATGACCGCATGGCCGAGCCAGGGCCACGGGAAGCGCATCCCCGACAGGTCGCGCGGGCGAAGTCGCACACCGCGTTGGTCGCCGCGCTCGACAAACGCCTGGCCACCCACGAGGTGATGCTGGCGGGCGCGTGGGCGGTGCCCGCGATCGACACCGGCGAACACTGGTGGCCGCTGCTGGGCGGCCCCGACGGGGGCGTGCTGCCCGATCCGGCGAACTCGCCGGTGGCGCTGGCGAGTGTGCTCGATGGACGGCCCATTCATCCCTCCCGCACCGAGTTGACCGCCGTGCTCGCGCCGGAGCCGGAACTGTGCCGGCGAGTGGCGGCCCACCTCGACGGCGCGTCCGAACGCGTCCGGGATCGATACGTCCGGGCCGTGCGGCACGGGGAACTGGACACCTACCATCGCGGGCTGCTGGAGCACGTGCTCTGGCAGATCGCGCACACCGCGTCCGGCACGTTGCCGGAGGCGCCGGAGATCGCGGAACTGGTTGGCGCCCTGCGGGAGCCGGTGGTGCGCGGCGCGCTGTACGCCTTGGCCTACACCGACCACGACGCGGCGGCCGAGCGCCTGTGGGTCCGGATGGTCCGGGCGCTGCCGGGCCCGGACCGCGCCGATGCCGCGACGCTGCTGGGGTATGGCGCCTACGTGCGCGGGGACGGCCCGTTCGCGGGTGTGGCCCTGGACGTCGCGCTGGCCGCGGATCCGGCCCACAACATGGCGGGATTGCTGGAATCGGGGCTGCGGTCCGGAATGCGGCCGGAGCCACTGCGCCGGGTGGGGCGCAGTGGCCACGCCATTGCCGCGGACCTCGGTATCGATCTCGGACCGCTGGTCCGATGAGGCCGCTACTTCGCGCTGTGCGCCCGCGCGCCCAGCGATTGGGTGAACTTCCAGGCGTCGCTGACGATCTCCTCGAGATCGTTGTGCTCCGGGCGCCAGCCCAGTTCCGCGACGGCCCGCTCGCTGGAGGCGATGAGCACCGCCGGGTCGCCGGCCCGGCGGGGCGCGTCCACCGCGGCGATCGGCAGCCCGGTGACGCGCTCGCAGGCCGAGATCACCTCGCGCACCGAGAATCCGGTGCCGCTGCCCAGGTTGTAGATGCGGTGCGCACCAGGTTCGGAAGCGGCCAGCGCCAGCACGTGCGCCTGCGCGAGATCGCGGATGTGGATGTAATCGCGGACCGCGGTGCCGTCGTGGGTGGGCCAGTCGGTGCCGAACACCGCGATGGACGCCCGGTGGCCGAGCGCGACTTGCAGCACCAGCGGGATCAGATGGGTTTCCACCACACGGTTTTCGCCCAGCCCGCCGTAGGCGCCGGCCACATTGAAGTACCGCAGACTGGTCGCGGCCAGGCCGTGCGCGATGGCGTAGGAAGTGATGGCGTGGTCGATGGCCAGCTTGGACGCGCCGTAGGGGTTCGTCGGTTTGGTCGGCGCGTCCTCGGTGATCGGCACCTGCTCGGGCTCGCCGTACACCGCGGCGGTGGAGGAGAACACCAGCCGGGCGGTACCGGTCTCGCGCATCGCCTCCAGCAACTGCAGCGTCTTCACGACATTGCCCTGCCAGTACTTCTCCGGCTTCTGCACCGATTCGCCCACCAGCGACTGCGCCGCGAAATGCAGGACGCCGTCGAAGGATTCGGAGCGCAGCAGCCGGGTGCCGGCCTCGGCGATGTCACCCTCGACGAACCGGGCCGCCGACGGCACGCCGTCGGCGTTGCCGGTGCTCAGGTCGTCGACGACGACAACGTCATGGCCCGCTTCGAGCAGCACCTGCGCGCAGACGCCGCCCACGTATCCGGCTCCGCCGGTCACCAAGAATTTCGGCACGCCTCAGACCAGCTTTACCTGGACGGCGTGGGCCATCTCGTCCGACAGCTCGAAACCGGCGTGGCCGGGCACGGTGATGACCACCGAGCCGGGCTTGGTCTCGACCGTGACGCGCGCGTCCGGCACCACACCCGCCTCGCGGAGCTGGCTGATCACCTCGGGGTCGGTCTGGATGTGCTCGGCGAGCCGGCGCACCACGACCGCGTGGCCCTGGCCGTGCGGCAGATCCGACAGCCGCACCAGCGTCTCCTCCGAGGCCGGGGGCGCGGTGATGCCCAATTCGTCCAGGCCGGGGATCGGGTTGCCGTAGGGCGAGGTGGTCGGGTGGTTGAGCACCTCGACCAGGCGCCGCTCCACCTCCTCGCTCATCACGTGCTCCCAGCGACACGCTTCGGCATGCACGTTCTGCCAGTCCAGGCCGATGATGTCGACGAGCAGACGTTCGGCCAGGCGATGCTTGCGCATCACCGCGATGGCCATACTGCGGCCCTTGTCGGTCAGTTCGAGATGGCGGTCACCGGCGACCAGCAGCAAACCGTCGCGCTCCATCCGCGCGACAGTCTGGCTCACCGTCGGACCGCTCTGCTCGAGGCGCTCGGCGATGCGGGCGCGCAGGGGCACCACGCCCTCCTCCTCGAGGTCGTAAATGGTACGGAGGTACATCTCCGTGGTGTCGACAAGATCCTTCACCTGTTACCCCTTCGTCGGCACGAATTCTACCCACGCACGGCAGCCGCACCGTGGCCGCGTCACCTGGTGTGGCGCGTCCACGATGCGATGCCGGACTTGTGGGAATCGACTTCGGCGCACGGCGTCTGGCCGTGTTCGCACGTGCTCTCTTTCTACTGCATAGGAACGTCGCACGGGTGCCACAGCTTCCCAAGTACCGTGGCAAATATGGCCACACCCGTCACTCGGGCTTCGGGAACCGTTGTCTGGACCGAGAAGTTCCTGGATTACGCCTGGACGCCGGAGCACCCCATGAAGCCGGCGCGCCTGAAGTTCACCATGGCATTGGCCGAAAGCCTGGGATTGCTCGAAGGTGTCGAGCCGGTGCGCCCGCCGCCCGCCGCGCCCGGAGATCTGCTGCGCGTGCACACCGCGGCCTATATCGAAGCGGTGGAACACGCGGTGCAGCCGCCGGGCGCGCCACTGGCGCCACCGCACGGGCTCGGATCGCCGGACAATCCGGTCTTCCCCCGGATGCATCAGGCGGCGTCGGTCATCGTCGGCGGCACACTGGCCGCGGCCCAGGCGATCGCCGAGGGCCGGACCAGGCGCGCGGTGAGCATCGGTGGCGGCATGCACCACGCGATGCCGGACGCGGCTTCGGGCTTCTGTATCTACAACGACGCGGCGATCGCCATCTCGTGGTTGCTCGACCACGGTTTCGACCGCATCGCCTACCTCGACGTGGACGTACATCATGGCGACGGCGTGCAGCGCGCCTTCTACGGCGACCCGCGCGTGCTCACCTTCTCCATCCATCAGCATCCGGCGACGCTGTGGCCGAACACCGGTTGGCCGGAGGAGACCGGGATGGGTGCCGCCGAGGGCACTTCACTCAATCTCGCGATGCTGCCCGGCACCCGGGATGCCCAGTGGCTGCGCGGATTCCACGCGGTGGCGCCCGGTGCGCTCGCGGCGTTCCGGCCGCAGATCGTGGTGAGTCAGTGCGGCGTGGACACCCATCGCGAAGATCCGCTGGCGGATCTGGAGCTCACCGTGGACGGGCAGCGGGCGGCCTTCCTCGCCATGCGCGAGCTGGCCGATCGCTACGCCGAGGGCCGTTGGCTGGCGGTCGGCGGTGGCGGATACGGCCTGGTCCGCGTCGTGCCGCGGGCCTGGACACATCTGCTGGCCGCCGCGCTGGATCGGGAGATAGCCCCGGAGACGGCGATTCCGCGGGATTGGATCGAGAAGATCCGGACCGAGGCGCCCGCCGTCGCGCCGCCCGAGACCATGGGTGATGGGGGCGATGTCACATTCCGCCCCTGGGACGGGCCGGGCGGCACGGTGGAGACTGGAGACGCACACTTCGACCGCGCCCAGCGCGCCGTCGATACGGCCGTATTGGCCACGCGCCGAGCCACTTTCGGGCTGCTCGGCCTGGATCCGGAGGACCCCCGTGACTGAGCCGACCCCCCTGCCGGATACCCCCGACACTCCCGCGGTGCCGCCGCCTCCGCCGCAGCACTGGTTCGCCGACGTGCTCGCCGCCGACGGCGGCGTGGTGCGGCTGCGGCCGGTCACCCCCGACGACGCCGAGCGGATGCAGCAATTCCACGCCGAGCTGTCCGACCGTACTCGGTACCTGCGCTATTTCGGCCCCTACCCGCGCATTTCGCCCAAGGATCTGTATCGCACCACCCATGTCGACTACCACGACCGGGTCGGTCTGGTGGTCGAGCTGGGGGAGGCGATCATCGGGGTCGGCCGCTACGAGCTGCTCGATCGGACCGGTCCGCGGGCGGCCGAGGTCGCGTTCGTCGTCTCCGACCACCATCAGGGGCGTGGTCTCGGCTCGATCCTGCTGGAGCATCTGGCCGGGGCCGCCGCGGAGAACAAGATCGAAACCTTCGTCGCCGAGGTACTCGCCGAGAACTCCGCGATGGTCACGGTGTTCCGCGACGCCGGCTACCAGGTCGAACGCAGCCGTGACGGTTCGGTGCTGCATCTGGAATTCGACATCGACCCGACCGAAGCGCTTGTCTCGGTGCGTGATTCCCGCGAGCGCGCCTCCGAGGCGCGCAGCGTCGGCAATCTGCTCGCACCGCGCTCGGTGGCCGTCATCGGCGCGACTCCCGGCGCGCGGGTCGGTGGTGTCGCGCTCGCGAATCTGCTCTCCGGTGGATTCCAGGGCCCGGTGTTCCCGGTGAATCCGAACCGGCAGTCGGTGCGCGGAGTGCGGGCCTATGCGACGGTGCGCGATATCCCGGACGAGGTCGATCTCGCGGTGGTCGCGGTGCCCGCCGCGTCGATCGATTCGGTGCTCGACGACTGTATGGCCAAGGGCGTCAAAGGCTTGGTCGTGCTGACCGCCGGATTCGCCGAGACCGGCGCCGACGGTGTGGCCGCCGAACGCGCGCTGGTCGCGGCCGCCCGCGGGCACGGTATGCGGGTGGTCGGGCCGAGCGCGCTCGGTATCGCCAATACCGATCCGGCGGTGTCGATGAACGCCACCCTGGCCTCGGTGCTGCCGGGGCGTGGGCGCATCGGATTCTTCTGTCAGTCCGGGCCTTTGGGCGCGGCGATCCTCGGTGAGGCGGCGGGCCGCAACCTGGGTCTGTCCACGTTCGTGTCGGCCGGTAATCGTGCCGATGTGTCGGGTAACGACCTGTTGCAGTACTGGGATACCGATCCCGCGACCGACGTAGTCCTGCTGTATCTGGAGAGCTTCGGTAACCCGCGTAAATTCTCCCGGATCGCGCGGCGGGTGGCGCGCACCAAGCCGATTGTCGCGGTGAGCAGCGGCCGGTTGGCCGCGCGCACGCAGCCGAGCGGCGATATGGATCGCTCCATCGTGCGGGATCTGTTCGCCCAGGCGGGAATTGTTCAAGTCGATTCGATTTCGGAGCTGTTCGACTGCGCCGCCCTGCTGGGCTATCAGCCGCTGCCCGCGGGCCGGCGGGTCGCGGTGATCGGCAACAGCGCGGCGCTGAACTGGCTGGCCGTCGACGCGTCACACGGTGAGGGCCTGGAAGTGCGCCGGCCCGCGGCGATACCGATCCCGGGAGTGCGGCAACCGCGCCCCACCGAGCGGGCGGTGGACGACGCGCCGGTCGGCGAACCGGTGGATCTCGGGCCGGACGCGACGCCGGGGGTGTACCTGGACGCCGTCGTCGCCGCCCTGCGCTCGGACGAAATCGATGCGGTCATCGTGATTTTCGCCCCGCCGGTGCCGCTGCCCATGGCCGGCTTCGCCGACGCCATCCGCGAAGCGGAGCTGGCGGTGCCCGACTCCGGCAAACCCATCCTCACCACATTCATCGCCGAACAGGGAATTCCGAACCTGCTGGCGGTGCGTGGCGTGGGCGGCACCGCGGCGCGCGGTTCGATCCCGTCCTATCCGGATCCCGAACGCGCCGCGCGGGCACTGGCTCGGGTGCAGCGGTACGCGCAATGGCGCACCACGCCGGTGTCGACGGTGGTCCGCCCGGAGGGCATCGACACCGAACGCGCGCAACGGTTGATCGCCGACTGGACGCGGGCCGATGAGGGCCGCTGGCTGACCGATCTGGAAGCCGTGGAACTGCTGGACTGCTACGGCATTCGGGTCGTCGAATTCCGTGAGGTTCGCAGTGCGGATGAAGCAGTGGCCGCCGCGGAGGAACTCGGTTATCCGGTCGCGGCCAAGGCCACCGGCGAGATGTGGCGTCGCCGCCCCGATCTAAGCGGGGTGCGGTTGGACCTGTGGCGTCCGGAGGCCGTTCGCCAGGCCTACACCCACCTGGTCGACCTGTGCGGCGACCCTGCCGTGCACATCCAGAAGATGGCCACCCCCGGCGTCGGCTGCGTGCTGCGCGTACAGGACGACCCGTCCTTTGGCTCGGTCATCGAATTCGGGCTCTCCGGCATGATCATCGAACTGCTCGGTGACCGTGCCTACCGCGCCCTCCCGCTGACCAGCGCCGAAGCCACCGCCCTCATCGACGCACCCCGCGCGGCCCCCCTTCTTTCCGGCACCCCCGCCAGCCCCCGGGTGGACAAGGCCGCCCTCGCCGAGCTCGCGCAACGCGTTTCGGCCATGTTCGACGACCACCCGGAAATCCGCGAATTGACCTGCGACCCGGTCCTCGCCTCGCCGACCTCGGCCGCCATCCTCTACGCGCGCGCCCGAATCGGCCCCGAACCCAGCCGCTTCGACATCGGCCCACGCCGATTGGCTTGAGCGGTAGATGCCGAGCGGCTCGAGCGCCACACGGTTCGGAGCGGTTCAGGCCACACCGGTTCGGAGCGGTTCACAGTGAAAGGGTTCAGATACAAGCAGGCCGACCGGTTCGCGCGAGCCCGGAGGGGACAGGACGCGCGGGCACCGGTCGGCGTGTGCAGGTGCCCCGGTGAGTGGGGTACCCGAGTTCGTGCTGCCGAGACAGCTGGGAGGTGGGGTCAGGTCAGCTGGCGTAGGCGCGCAAGCGGTCGGCCCGCTCGCCCTTGCGGAGCTTGGACATGACTTCGCGTTCTATCTGCCGAACGCGCTCACGGGACAGGCCGAAGAGCTTGCCGATCTGGTCCAGGGTGCGCGGCTGGCCGTCGTCCAGGCCGAAGCGCAGGCGGATGACCTGCTGTTCGCGTTCGTCCAGGGTGGCGAGCACGCTGCGCACGTCGTGGTGCAGCAGGCCGGCGATCACCGCGGATTCGGCGGAGGTGGCCTCGGAATCCTCGATGAAGTCGCCGAGCGGGGCCTCTTCGTCGTTGCCGACCGGCATATCCAAGCTCACCGGGTCGCGGCTGTGGTCGAGCAGATCGGAGATCTTGTCGACCGGGATGCCGGACTCGTTGGCGAGCTCTTCGTCGGTGGCTTCGCGGCCCAGCTGCTGGTGCAATTCACGCTTGATCCGGGCCAGCTTGTTGACCTGCTCGACCAGATGCACTGGTAGGCGGATCGTGCGACTCTGATCTGCCATGCCACGGGTGATGGCTTGCCGGATCCACCAGGTGGCGTAGGTGGAGAACTTGAATCCCTTGGCGTAGTCGAACTTCTCCATCGCGCGGATGAGTCCGAGATTGCCTTCCTGGATCAGGTCCAGCAGCGGCATGCCGCGGCCGGTGTAGCGCTTGGCGAGCGAGACCACGAGGCGGAGATTGGCTTCGAGCAGATGCGAGCGGGCAGCCTGGCCTTCGCGAACAACGATGGCCAGATCGCGCTTACGGGTGGCCGACAGGCGTTTGCCGGTCTCCAGCAGATGCTGCGCATAGAGGCCCGCCTCGATGCGCTTGGCCAGCTCGACCTCGTCGGCGGCCGTGAGCAAAGCGGTCCGGCCGATCCCATTGAGGTACACGCGTACCAAGTCGGCGGCGGGGCTCTGGGCGTCGAGGTCGGAATCGCTGGGGCGCACACGAGTGGTGGCGGGGCTGGTCATGACTTGCCTCCTGTCGGTGGTGTCTCATCCCGAACAACGGACCCGACATAGAGAAAGTTCCCGTTTCGGCCTGCGGTAAACCGCCCTGAGCTGCGCGTTTACCGACTTACGGCTGAGAAGTTCCTGAGAAGCATCCGTGGTCGGAACACCGGTGTCCTGATCCGGTCGCCGACGCCCACCCGTAGCTCAATGTCTATACGGGCCGCACCAATCCGTGCCGGACCAGGTCGGCCACCACGGACAACGCGTCGGCCGCGAACTCCGGTGAAACCGCTTCGGAACCGTGGGCGAGCGCCAGCAGTTCGATCAGTTCGTACAACGGCAAACCGTCGGCGCGCATTCCCGCGACCAGGGAGATCGTCGACTCATCCACCTCGTGCTGCCAGCGCGGACCGTCGCCGCGATGCAGCCGCGCAACCCGCTGATCCCAGCCCTCGGCACCGGGGAGATACACCCGTTCCAGCGCGGTCGACGGGCCGACGGTGAACCGGGCGTTCCAGGCCAGGTCATTGTCCGCCGCGGCGGCGCGCAACCAGGCCGAGCGTTCGAAGTATGCGGTGGCCTCGTCGCCGAGCGGGTCGTCGAATCCGTGGGTGAGGTCCTCGGCGAGCAGTTCGGTGGGGCCGTCGATGGCGCGCAGATAGACGAAACCAAACCCGATGCCCGCCACCTCGGCGGCCTCGAACGCGTCGAGCCACTGCTCGGCACGGGCCTGGGCGGCGGGATCACGCGGATCCAAGCCGGCATCGCGCAGCCAGGTTCCGACATAGAGGGCGGGGTCGGCGACGTCGCGCTGCACCACCCAGGCGTCGACGCCGTGCGCCGGGAGCCAGGAGGACACCCGTTGCCGCCAGTCGCCGTCCGCGGTGTGCACCCAGGCGGCGAGCATGGCCGCGGTGCCGCCGGGCGCGAGCAGATCGCTCGCCTGCGAGATGACCAGTTCGCTCGCGCCGTCCAGCGCCAGACCGGAATCCCGGTAGGTGTGTTCGATGCGCGCGGGCCCGACCACGAACGGCGGATTCGCGACGACCTGATCGAAGCGCCGCCCGGCGACCGGCTCGAACCAGGAGCCCTCCAGCAACTCGATGTCGAGCCCGTTCAATGCCGCCGTGGCCTCGGCCAGCCACAGCGCGCGTGGATTCACATCGGTGGCGGTCACGGCGCGCGCGTAGGACGCCGCGTGCACGGCCTGCACGCCGCAGCCGGTACCGAGATCGAGCACCGTGCCCACCGGGCGGGTCGGCGTGGCACGCAGCAGCGACAGCGACGCGTGGCCGACACCGAGCACGTGCTCCTCGGTCAGCGTCCGCCGCTGCATCGAATCGTCGAGATCCGACAGTATCCATCGCGTACCCGCACCCGCGTCCAGCGGCCGCAGATCCAGCGCCGCGCGAATGTCGTCCCCGGCCCGGGCGAGCAGACCTGCCGCGATCGCCTGATCGATCCGCACCGGCGCCAACGCCGCCGCCACCTCCCGTTCGGGCATCGCGTCACCGAGCAGCAGCAGCCGCACCAGCGTCCCCAACTCACCCAACTCCCGGGCGGCTCGGCGCACCGGCACCGGCTCCGAACGCCCCAGCGCCGCATGCACATCCATGCCCAGCGCCTCCACCAGCGTGTCGGCGTCATAGCCGACCCTGCTCAGCGCCGCCCGCAGATCAAAGCACAGCGCGGTCAACAGCGATTCGGTCCTCGTCGGGTTCGTAGGCACGCGGATACTCTGCCACCGCGACCCCGGAACGTCCGCACCCGCTCCGAAGCGCCCCGGGTGGTCTACCGCTGCGAAGCGCCCTGGGGCGGGAGCCGGGGCCGGGGCTGCTTGAAGCGCCCGGGGTCGGACTTACCGCGCTGAGGTGCCCAGGGCCGGACTTACCGCGCTGAGGTGCCTAAGACTGGGCCTACCGCACGGCAGCGCCCAGGGAGCACCACAGTGAGGTGCCCCGAGGCTGGGCGTCCGTACTGACAGCACCTTGGGCCGGGCGCGCTGCATCGAAGTTCTCGGAGGCCGCGCGCACCGCACGGCAGTGCCCGGGCCTACCGCACTGAAGTGTCCTGGGGGCGGCGCACCGCACTGAAGTGTCCCGGGGCGCACCGCAGTGAAGTGACACGAGGCCGGGCGCACCGCACTGAAAATTCCTTTGGGTCGGGCGCACCGTACTGACAGCGACCTGGGCCGGGCGCACTGCATCGAAGTTCTCAGAGGCCGGGCGCACCGCACGGCAGCGCCCGGGGCGCACCAAGTGAAGTGCCCCGAGGCCGGGTGCACCGTGCTGACACGCCCTGGGCCGGGCGCACTGCATCGAAGTTCTCGGGGCCGGGCGCACCGCCCTGAAGCGCCCCGGGTTGGCCTACCGCACCGAGATCTAGGCGGGGAGGCCGTTGTTGGGGTCGCGGGAGGTGACGCAGTAGTAGGCGCCGCCCGGGTCGTTCATCACGATCCAGAAGGAGTTGCGGTCGACGACGGTCGCGCCGAGGGTTTCGTGCCAGGTGGCGGTGGCTTCGATGTTGCTCGATGCGAGGTCGATGTGGGCGCTGCCGGGTCGGTCCTCGCCGAGCCGCTGGAGCAGAAAATGCACGGGCAGAAGCTCTTTGGGGCGCAGACGGGAGAACTCCGGCAGCCGGGCCGCGGAATGGTCCCAACCGGTGAGGGCGGTCCAGAAGCGGGATTCGGCATCGTAGTGGGAGCCGCCGATATCGAGACAGACCTGGTCGAGACGCGAGAGGGTGCCGTCGGGCGCGGCGACGGCCGGGGCCGGACGACTCTTGGCCGGGCCGGCGGGGGTGAAGCAGAACAGCTGGCCGGAGGGGGAGCGCAGGACCGCGTAACCGGGATGGTTCGCGACGAGTTCGGCCCCGAGGCCGAGCGCGTAGCGCACGGCGGACGGAATGTCGTCGACGTCGAAGTCCAGGTGCACGCCGCTACGGCCGGTGACCGCCTGCATCTTGATACCGGCCGCGGCGAACAGGGCGGGATCCGGGAGCAGGGTGAGGAATTCGCCGTTTTCACCGCGGCGTTCGGAGGGCTCCGTGCCGGTGATGGTGGACCAGAAGGTCACACACTCGTCGAAACGCGCCGCGGGACGGTCGAGAAACGCCCAGACCCACCTGATCATGTTGTCTCCTGAGTACTGCGGGAAGCGGGCCCGCATCCCGGCGCGACGCTCGAGGCGAGAGGACCGTCCCCGGCTGCGCATGTCGGTTTCCCGGCACACAGTAGGGGGCGCCGGTGTGGCTGTCGAGCATATTGGGGTCGGCCCGGAGGAGGTCCGGCCGGGCCGCAGCGCCGTTCGCGTCAGTGTGCGGAAGTGGTTGCGAGCGTGCTCGGTTCGGTGGGGCGGGCGCGGAAGGTGCGACGGTAGGCCATCGGTGCGATGCCGAGTTCGCCGCGCATGTGATGACGTAACGCGTGTGCGGTGCCCAGCCCGGAGGCGTGCGCGACGGCGTCGATCGGGAGGTCGGTGGTTTCCAGCAGGTGGCGGGCGTGACGTAGGCGCTGCTGCAGAATCCAGGTGCCGGGGGCGAGACCGGTTTCGGCTTTGAAGCGGCGCGTGAAGGTGCGCACGCTCATTCGCGCGTGGGCGGCCAGCGTCGCGAGATCCAGTTCCGCGTCGAGGTTGCGCAGCGCCCATGCGCGGGTGGGGGCGGTGCCGTCGGAGCCGGGGTCGGGGACTTGGCGGTCGATGAATTGGGATTGACCACCCTCGCGCCATGGCGGGACCACGCAGTAGCGGGCCGCGCGGTTGGCGATTTCGCTGCCGTGGTCGCTGCGCAGGATATGCAGGCAGAGATCGATGCCCGACGCGAGACCGGCTGCGGTGCAAAGTTTTTCGTCGTCGGCGATGAACAGCTGATTGTCGTCGAGGTCGACTCGGGGATAGAGGGCGCGGAAGTTCTCGGCGAAGTGCCAGTGCGTGGTGGCGCGGCGGCCGTCGAGATAGCCGGCGGCGGCGAGGACGAACGCGCCGGTGCAGATGGAGACGATCCGGGCGTCCGGGCGGATCAGCGCGAGTGCGGCGGCGAGATCGGCGGGCAGGGTGCCTTCGAAGCGCGGACCGGGGATTTGCGTGCCGGGGATGATCACGGTGTCGGCGATCGCCAGGAAGTCCGGGCCGTGTGCCGGGGTGATGGCGAATCCGCCGGTCGACTGGACCGGATCGGTGGACAGACCGCAGACCCGCACGTCGTAGAGCTTTGTGCCGTCCGCCGTTTTCGCCGCGCCCAGCACCATTGTCGGGATGCACATGTCGAATCCGACGACGGGTTCGAGTGCGAGTACGGCGACCAGATGCGGTGCTGTCATGACTGCCTTTCCGGGCATTGGCTAGATCTTTACGTATTGTGGCATTCAGGCCACTCGTTCGGAACCCGCGATTCCCGCACTCTGTTCCGGTGACCGAATTGCGAGACTCCCTGGCTTCCACCGAGATTCCGCCCCGCCGCAGGCTGCACCCGGCCTGGCTCGTCGCCGGGGTGACGTTCTGCACGCTGATCGGCGCGGCCGCCTTCCGATCCGTTCCCAGCGTGTTGATGACCCCGCTGCACGAGGAGTTCGGCTGGTCGCACGGCACGATCGGCACCGCCGTCTCGCTGAATCTGCTGCTCTTCGGCCTTATCTCACCGTTCGCGGCCGCACTGATGGATCGGCTGGGCATCCGGAAGGTGGTCGCTTCCGCGCTGGTGCTGGTCGCCGCGGGCAGCGGCTTGACCGTCTTCATGACCCAGGCCTGGCAGTTGGTGGCGACCTGGGGCTTGATGGTCGGTGTCGGCACCGGCTCGATGTCGATGGCGTTGGTGGCGACGGTGACCGGGCGCTGGTTCGTGCGCCAGCGCGGCCTGGTCACCGGTGTGCTCACCGCCGCGGGGGCGACCGGTCAGTTGATCTTCCTGCCGCTGGTCGCCGCCGTCGCCCATGATCACGGCTGGCGGCTGCCGTCGCTGATCGTGGCCGGGACGGCGCTGACGGTGGTGCCGCTGGTGTTGCTGTTCCTGCGCGACTACCCGAGCGACGCGGGCGTCACGGCCTATGGTGCGGAACCGGGCAGCAAGGTCGGCGTGCGGACCCCGCCGGTGGGCGGGGCGTTCCGGGCGCTGACGGTGCTGGGCCAGGTCGCGCGCACGCCGGGATTCTGGCTGCTGGCAGGCGGTTTCGCGGTGTGCGGCATGTCGACGAACGGATTGGTCGGCACGCATTTCGTCAGCGCCGCGCATGATCACGGCATGCCGCAGACGATGGCGGCGGGCCTGCTCGCGCTCATCGGCATCTTCGATGTGGCGGGCACCGTCTTCTCCGGCTGGCTCACCGACCGGGTCGACCCGCGCTACCTGCTGCTGGGTTACTACTCGCTACGCGGGCTGTCGCTGCTGATCCTGCCGTCGCTGTTCGCGCCCGAGACCGAGCCCAGCATGTGGGTGTTCATCATCTTCTACGGTCTGGACTGGATCGCCACCGTCCCGCCGACGGTGATGCTGTGCCGGGAACTGTTTGGTGACGACGGACCGATCGCCTTCGGCTGGGTCTTCGCCTCGCATCAGGTGGGCGCCGCCATCGCGGCCACCGGCGCGGGCGTCATCCGCGACCTGCAGGGCACCTACGATATGGCCTGGTACATCGCGGGCGGCCTGTGCGGAATCGCGGCGCTGATGTCCTTCGTCATCCGGCGCCCGAAAGTGCCGGCCGCCTAACCGTCGATCGCTTTGTGCGGCCGGGATTCCAACGCTGTCTGTTTACGACCGTCCCAGCGGCTGGGTTCGTCCTTGCTGCGCGGGGGACGGTCGTTGGCGATGAGCACCGCGATCCAGGGCAGCGGTACGGAGACGCCGATGATGAGCAGCGCGATGACCCAGTTCTCCCACAGGCTGTAGGCGACCGCGGCCAGTACCAGGCAGGGGATGCGGAAGGCCATGATGATCGTGTAGCGGCGAACCCGCGCGCGATGCTGGTCTTCCAGGGAGACCGCGGCCTCGGTGATCAGCACCGGATGTTTCTCGTCGTTGCCGGGGAAGAAGCCCCGCGAAGCTTTCGAATCGGGCATGGAGACATCTGGGCGAGCTGAGCTTGCCCGCCCCGTCGACTCCGTCGATCCCCCATGGCTACCGATGTCGTCGGCGTCCGAAGTGTCGCCGTACTGCTGCATACCTCGAGTCTTCCACAATCGGCGGCCGCGCTGAGCCGACCCCAACCGGATGCGGCATCATGGAATGCGTGAGTACCGACACCCTGGTTCGTCCGGATACGACGACCGACGAGACGACGGATGACGACACCCCGAAGTTCTTCCACTACGTGAAGAAGAACAAGATCGCGGAAAGCGCCGTCATGGGCACCCACGTGGTCGCCCTGTGCGGCGAGGTCTTCCCGGTGACGCGCTCGGCCAAGCCCGGTTCGCCGGTGTGCCCCGCGTGCGAGGAGATCTACAAGGGCCTCCGCAAGGGCGACTGAGCGCCGTCGAACCTAGAGCACGGCCCCGCCGTTCGGCGCGGTCGTGCTCAGTGCTGTGTGGGGTTTCTCACGAGGTGCTCCACTGCGGCGCCGGTTTGTCCGGCATGCGCGCTTCACGGTTGCCGGTGGCCGGTGCGTCCTCCTCGACGGTTTCCGAGTCGGGGTTCTCGGAGTCGTCGCCGCGCACCTGATTGGCGAGCCATTCCTTCATCTGCTCGAGCCGGGTCGCGCGCGCGGGCCAGAATTCTTGCACCGTGGCATTGAATTCGGCGCCGAGGATCACCGCGAACCCGAGGAAGTACGTGAACAGCAGGAACGCGATCGGCGTCGCGAGCGCGCCGTAGGTGACGCCGGTTTCGTTGATCCAGGACAGGTACCGGCGCAGCGCTTCGCTGGCGGCCATGAAGAACACGCCCGCGACCACCGCGCCCCAGAACAGCCGGTGCCAGGGCAGCGTCCGGTGCAGCGCGAGCTTGTAGAGCGTGGCCAGCGCGATGATCAGCAGCAATCCGACGCCGGGGTAGTAGAAGCCGTCGAGCAGTCGCATACCCGGCTCGGTCCAGGCGTCGGGCAGCACCCGTCCGGCCAGCCGCGGACCCAGCGCCACCAGTGGCAGCAGAAACACCGACGCGATGAGGAATGCCACGTACAGCAGTAGCGCGAAGATGCGCTGCCATACCGGATGTCGCGCGTCCTGCTGACCGTGCGCCTCGACGATCGCGTCGACAAAGGTCGCCATCGCCGAGGACCCGGCCCACAACGAGAGCAGGAAACCGAAGGAGACGACCGCGCCGCGCCCCTGCCCGAGTACGTCGTTGACCGTCGGTTCGATCAAATCGCTGACCACGGTGGGACTGAACAGTTCCCGGCTGAAGCTCAGAATCTTGGCTTCGACGATGGCGACGGTGTCGGGCCCGAACAGGCCGCCGACATAGCCGAGGCTGCCGAGCACTCCGAGCAGCAGCGGGGCCATCGACAGCGTCTGCCAGAACGCGGCGGCGGCGGACTTGGCGAAAATCGAGCTGTCCCAGGCCTTGTCCGCGACGCGCCGGAGCACCCGCCAGCTCAGGCGGCCATAGCGGATCACCGGCCGCGAGAGCGCTTTCGAGCGGGACGGACGCGCGCCGGCGCCACCGCTGTGGATCGGTGGTGGATCGGTCTCGGCAAGGGGGACGTCGTTCATGCTGCCTACAGCATCGCGCATGAGCCGCCGCAGCACTGCTTTGTCGGGCAGGCGACGCGGACGCGCTGAGGGCAGACACGCCGTGCCGACCGGCGGAACGGAGATGTTGTGGCTGGTCGGCATGTGATGCCTATCGCCCCCACCGCGTCGGTTTGGCAACACGCCGAGTACGCCCGCTAGGGTCTTCTGCGTGACTGGGTCGGGTGGCGCTGCGGCGGGAACTGAAGCTTCGCCGGGCGATTCGGGAGCATCGGGTAGAGGTGGCGCACCACTCCGCGCCTGGCAGCGGCGGGCGCTGACGAAATATCTGGCGACCAAGCCGCGTGACTTTCTCGCCGTCGCGACCCCGGGTGCCGGTAAGACCACTTTCGCGCTGCGCGTCGCGGCAGAACTGCTGGCCGATCGCACGGTGGACCAGATCACCGTGGTCGCGCCGACCGAGCACCTGAAGCATCAGTGGGCGCAGTCCGCGGCGCGGGCCGGGATCGCGCTGGACTCGCGCTTTTCCAACGCCACCGGTGGCACCTCCGGCGATTATCACGGCGTCGTCGTCACCTACGCGCAGGTGGCTTCCCATCCGTCCCGGCATCGGGTACGCACCGAAAACCGGCGCACGCTGGTAATTCTGGACGAGATCCATCACGCGGGCGATGCGAAGAGCTGGGGCGACGCGACCGCCGAGGCGTTCGGTGACGCGACCCGGCGGCTGGCGTTGACCGGTACGCCGTTCCGTTCCGACGACAGCCAGATCCCGTTCGTCACCTATGAACCCGGCGAGGGCGGCCTGCCGCAGTCGCGCGCCGACCACACCTACGGCTACTCCGAAGCGCTTGCCGACGGCGTCGTCCGGCCGGTCGTCTTCCTGGCCTACTCCGGTGAGGCGCACTGGCGCGACAGCGCGGGCGAGGAATACACCGCGCGCCTGGGTGAGCCGCTGAGCGCCGAGCACACCGCGCGCGCGTGGCGCACCGCGCTCGACCCGGCCGGGGACTGGATCTCGGCGGTGCTGCGCGCCGCCGACACTCGCCTGCGCCAGCTACGTAGCACCGGTATGCCCGACGCGGGCGGTCTGGTCATCGCCACCGATCAGGAACGGGCCCGCGATTACGCCGAACTGCTCGAACATATTTCGGGCGAGCGGCCCGCGGTGGTGCTCTCCGACGATCCGTCGTCCTCGGACCGGATCGGGGAGTTCGCCAACAGCACTCAGCCGTGGATGGTCGCCGTCCGCATGGTGTCCGAAGGTGTCGACGTCCCGCGTCTGGCGGTCGGCGTCTACGCCACCAGCGCCTCCACCCCGCTGTATTTCGCGCAGGCCATCGGCCGCTTCGTGCGTGCTCGCAAGCCCGGTGAGACGGCGAGTGTGTTCCTGCCCTCGGTGCCGGTGCTGCTCGACTTGGCCGCGCAGCTGGAACTACAGCGTGACCACATCATCGGCAAGCCGCATCGCGAAAAGAACGCGCTGGACGATGAATTGCTCATCGACGCGAACAAACAGAAGGACGAACCCGGCGAAGAGGAGCGCGCGTTCGTCGCCTTGGCCGCCGACGCCGAACTCGACCAGCTGATCTACGACGGCAACTCCTTCGGCACCGCGACCATCGCCGGCAGCGACGAGGAAGCCGACTATCTCGGCATCCCCGGCTTGCTCGACGCCGACCAGATGCGTGCCCTGCTGCGCGAACGCCAATCCAAGCAGGTCTCCGAACGCAGTGCCGCCGCCGCCGAACCCTCCGCCCATGTCGCGACCGCCACCGAACGCGTCGCCACGGCGGACAGACTCGGCGAGCTACGGAGAGAACTGAACAGTCTCGTCGCCATGCACCACCATCGCACCGGCAAACCGCACGGCGTCATCCACGGCGAACTCCGCCGCGAATGCGGCGGTCCTCCCACCGCCCTCGCGACCGCCGACCAACTCGCCGAGCGCATCACCGCCCTGCGCCGCCGGTAGCTTCGTTCGTGTCCGCTCGGCGGACGGGCGCGCTGTGCGCAAACGGCGAGGGCAGCCGCACGCCGCTGACGGTCAGCTCGTTCGCATCGTCCGGCCGGTGTGCTGGTTGACGAGTTCCACCAAGTGCTTGCCGGTGCGTTCGAGCGGGGCGGCGGAGCGTTCCGCGAGCGACAGCACGACCGCGCCCTCTACCGCGGCGACGATGGTCGTCGCGAGGGAGCGGGCGGTTTCGGGTTCGACCTGCTCGGCGCGTAGCCGTTCGGCGAGGATCTCTTCCCATTCCGCGAAGGTCCGTCCTGCCATGTCCGCGGCGGCGGGGGATTCGGCGCGGCCCAGGGCGGCGGCCACGATGGGGCAGCCCGCGCTGAAATCATTGGCGAGCACGGCTTCTCGCCACATGGCCGGATAGGCCGCGATACACGACGCCACATCGGCGCCGGCGGTGAAGGTGCGCATGAGGGCACTGGACGCTTCGCCCGCCACCCGGGTGGCCTCCGCGACGAGTTCCGCTTTGCCGCCGGGGAAGTTCAGGTACACCGAGCGGCGGGAGATGCCGCTGTGGTCGAGCAGTTGCGCGATGCCGGTGCCGGCGATGCCGTAGCGGCGCATGAGGTCGATAGTGCTGGCCACCAGTTTGTCCTTGGCTCCCATCGATAACCCCTTCCCGCTTCGCTGGTCCGGATCAGTCTACGGCTTGTTGTAGACCGTTCGGTGTACTACCGTCGCGGTACACCGATCGGTTTACTTCCCTCGACTTCGACGAAGGGCTCAGTGATGACAACCCTGTCCGACCCGCTACCGCTCGCCTGCGGTCAGGCGCTGCCCAACCGGATCATGAAATCGGCCCTGAGCGAGGGGCTCGCCAATTCCGGCCTCGCTCCCGACGAACGCCTGGAACGGCTCTACCGCCGGTGGGGCGGGGGCGGTTATGGGCTCATCGTCACCGGCAACGTGATGGTGGACCGCCGTCACCTCAGCGAGCCCGGCAATGTCGCCATCGAAGACGAACGACACCTCGAAGCGCTCACGCGTTGGGCGAAGGCCGGTAAAGAGGGCGGTACTCCGGTCTGGGTACAACTCAATCACCCTGGCCGCCAAGCCAATCCGATCGTCACCCGGCATCGCCCCGTCGCGCCCTCGGCGGTCGCGCTGACCATTCCGGGTCTGCCCGCGCCCCGCGCGCTCACCGAGGACGAGATCCACGAGATCATCCGGCGCTTCGGCGCCGCGGCCCGGGTGGCGCAGGCCGCGGGCTTCGACGGCGTGCAGATCCACGGTGCGCATGGATATCTGGTGTCGCAGTTCCTGTCGCCGCACTCGAATCAACGCACCGACGCGTGGGGCGGCGACGCACAGCGTCGGGCGCGCTTCGTCCTGGAGGTCGTCGAATCAGTTCGGGCGCAGGTCGGTCCGGGATTCGCGCTCGGGATCAAGCTGAACTCGGCCGATTTCCAGCGCGGCGGTTTCACCGAGGACGAATCACGGCAGGTCATCGCCCAGCTGGCTGCCGCATCCGTGGATCTGATCGAGATCAGCGGCGGCAGTTACGAATCGCCCGCCATGATGGGCCGCCCCCGGACGGCCGCGGCGAGCACGCGGGCGCGCGAGGCGTACTTCCTGGACTATGCCGAAACCGCGCGCCGCGTGGCAGGCTCCACCCCGCTCGCGGTGACGGGCGGGTTCCGGACCGAGGCGGGCATGGCCGAAGCCATCGGCGCCGGTCGCTGCGATGTCGTCGGGCTGGGCCGCCCGACCGCTGTATTCCCCACGGCGGCAGCCGATCTGCTCACCGGGCGCACCCAAGTGCTGCGGCCACCGCACATCACGCTCGGCCTGCCGCCCCGGCTGGCCGCCAACGGCAACCTGAAAGCTGTCGACGGCGCGCTCGACTTGCAATGGCACACCGACCAATTGCATCTGATCGGCGCCGGCGCGGAACCCGATCCCGCGCGGTCGCCATGGCGCACCGCGGTCCGGATGGTCCGGCACCACGGGCTGGACGCCTTGCGCGGCAAGCGAACCGCGGCACCGGTCACCGCCGACAAGGCCGCGCGGAAGTTCCGCCGCGAGCGCGCCGTGGGCCGGTACCTCATGAATCCCACTGTGCGCGTACTGAACCGAGTAGGTGTGCGCACCACTCTCGCCACCGAGATCGAAACCATCGGCCGCAAATCAGGGCAGCCGCGCCGGGTCCCGGTGTCGGTACTGTTCGACGAGGACGGCGCGTGGATCATCTGCCAGCACGGTATGCGCTCGGGATGGGGACTGAACATCGCCGCCAACCCGACGATCGCGGTGCGCCAGGGCGACCGGTGGCGCAGTGGTACCGCCGAATTCCTTCCGGACGACAATGTGGCCGCCCGCGCCGCCACCTTCGCACCCCACCCCACGCTCGCGCCCCTGGCCCGATCGATGTTCGCCGCCCTGGAGACATCACCCGTCACGGTGCGGGTCACCTTCACTGACGCGAACTAGGTTGCTTCCCTGCCGGACTCGGCTCATTCGGTAGCGGTGTTTCTCGGGACGAACTGGGCCTGGTCAGGCCGGTTCGAAATAGGCGGCCGGGTCCAATGTGTTGATCGGTGTCCAGCGCGGGATTTCGGCCGGGGCCGCCGGATCCTGGTGGGCCGCTTCGAAATAGCCCTGGAGTTCGAGGGCGACGCGGGGGTTCTCGTCGACGCGGCGGGTCAGGTCGTAGAGCACTGCCAGCAGATGGACACAGCGGGGGTTGCGGGCCGAGCAGGAGCAATCGGTGGCCGCGAGCACCGGGGTCGGGGTCAGGCCCGCGTCGGCCAGAGCGCGGTGCATTTCGTCGGTCAGGACGGTGGCGTCCGGGATTATCGCGGCGATGGCGGTGACCGCGGGGCGGGTCAGCGGTGCTACCTCGACGTGGGTGACCGAGGCCTGGCCGCCGCGATGGATGGCGGCGCGGACGTCGCGGCCCTGGATGGTGGTTTGCACGCCGTTGTTGCGCGCGATGCTGCGGGCGCGGGGGAGCAGCGGGTCCGGGCGGGTCTGGCGGAGGGGTTCGGCCAGGCGGAGCCAATCCTTGCCCCAGGCGGTGTATCCAAAGTCGTTGTCCGGCATCAGTTCTCTCGCTTCCGGCGCAGGATTTCCACGAGCTGGTCATCGTCGAGGCGGGCCAGGGCGGCGATGCCCGCGGTGTCGGACAGGTCGGTGAGGGCGGATTTGCGGTCGTGCATGCCCGCGATGTGCTCCTCCACGGTGGTGCCGGAGGTGAGGGTGGTGACGGTCACGGTGCGGGTCTGGCCGATGCGGTGGGCGCGATCGGAGGCCTGCGCCTCCACCGCCGGATTCCACCAGCGGTCGAAGTGGATGACATCCGCGGCCCGGGTGAGGGTGAGACCGGTCCCCGCGGCGCGCAGACTCAGTATCAGCACCGGCGGGCCGTCGGCGGATTGGAAATCGGTGACGATCCTGCCGCGTTCGTCCTGGTTCAGCCCGCCGTGAAAGAACGGGGCGGTGACGCCGAACTGTTCGGCCAGATGCCGGACCAGCAGCTCGCCCGTCTGCCGGTACTGGGTGAATATCAGGGTGGGAGCGTCGTTTTCGAGGTTGGTGCCGACGATGTCGGTGCACAGGTCCAGTTTGCCGGAGCGCCCGGCGAGTTCACCCAGATCGCCGGTGATCAACCCGGGATGGTTGCAGACCTGCTTGAGCGAGGTCAGCGCGGCCAGCACCCGGCCCTGCCGCTGCATGCCGGAGCCGAAGCCGTCGTCGATCGCGCGGTCGAGCAGTTGGTCGTAGAGCTTCTCCTGCTCGGGGGTGAGGTCGCACAGCAGGTCGGTGTGAATCTTCGCGGGCAGCGACGCGGCCACCTGAATCTTCTTGCGGGCCAGCACGACCGGTTCGATGGAATCGCGCAGGCGGGCCGCGGCGGCGGCCGAACCCTCCTGGATCGGCCGGACGAATCGGCGGCGGAATTGGGTGCGGTGCGCGAACAAACGCGGGGCGACCAGGTTGAGCAGCGCGAACAGCTCCTCGAGGTGGTTCTCCACCGGCGTGCCGGTGAGCGCGATCTTGGCCGACGCGGTCAAGCCGCGCGCCGCCTTCGACACCTGGGTGCGTGGGTTCTTCAAGGCCTGTGCCTCATCGAAAACGACCGTCGCCCAAGAGGACCCGGTCAGGTGCTGCCCGTGCAGGCGCAAGGTCGGATACCCGGCCACGATCACCGTGCCCGGCTCCGCGCTCACCGCGCCGCCACGCCACACGACCGGCCGCAGTTCCGGCGCGAACCGGGTGATCTCGTGCGCCCAGTTGCCGACCAGCGAGGTCGGGCAGACCACGAGCTGTGGCCCTTGCGTCGCGCGACCGACCAGGAAGCCGATGGTCTGCACCGTTTTGCCGAGGCCCATCTCATCGGCCAGCACCGCCCCGCCGAACGCGTCGGTGGTCTCCCGCAGCCAGCTGACGCCGCGCGCCTGGTACGGCCGCAACTCCGCGTGCAGCGACGAGGCCAACTCCGTAGCGACTGCCCGGGTTTCGCGCAGCACTCGCACCGCGCGCTCGGCCGAGACAACCGACGTGCCGACCGCGTCGGGGACGGCATGGGCGGCGATGGGTAGCTCGTGGACTACGTCGCCCTCGCGCATGACGGCCTGCCAGGTGCGCAGTGAGGCGCCCGCGGGCGCTGTCTCACTGGTCGAACCGGGCAGGTCCCCGAGTTCGTCGGGGGTCACCAGCGCGCAGTCGACGTCGACGATCTCGATCGCGTCCAGCGTGCTCGTCGGCACCGCGATCGGCAGCGTTTCCCGTTCGCCGACTCCGGTGGGCGCCCGCCCCGTGGTCCGCCCGCTCCATGTCCACAGCGCGAACATGTGCCGGTCGGGCAGGTAGGTGGCCTGGGTGGAAGACAGATCGATCCCCTCACGTGCAATGTGTTGTGCGGCACAAAAATTGTCCAGGGACGCCGACAGCGGGCGACTGGTGTCGCCCGCTGCCGGTGAAGACTGTGTTCTGTTGTTCGATGCTGTTGTGTCGGGACGCGAGGTCTGAACTGGTGCTTACAACGCGGGAGCGGACTCCGTGTCGATCACGGCTTCCAACTCACGCAAGCGATCCATGTGCTCGTTCGCGTGGTGCTGGCAGAAGAGCAACTCTCCACCTGCGGGAAGGGTGGCGCGCACGCGCGCTGCCGCCCCGCAACGGTCGCAACGATCGACCGCGGTCAGTGGGGTGCTTGTCAGGGTTCCTGGCATGACTCCTCCGTCCTGGCTCCCGGCACTACAGTCCGTTCACCTGGTGTGGGGCCCGTGGTCACTCCGCGGGCTCGCTACCGCTACTTCCCAGCAGTGGTATGACTACTCTGTCAGACGTTCGGGACGGGGGCTTTGTTCCCGTAAACGATTCAGTGTGTTTTCCCTAACATGACCTGGTATTTCGCTAACGGCGAACAGCTCTGCTCAGGTGCCGCACACGTCTTCGCTCACTTCTCGAACTCACCTATCCAGTTGTCTACCGGGAGATTACCCGTGATCCACGACACTCACACACTCGTTCACATTTGTGACCTGACGGAATGGACGAACGCCCGGCAAATCGGGGAGTACCGCCCGGCGTCGCTGACCGAGGCGGGCTTCATCCATCTGTCCACCCCGCAGCAGGCGCATCTGCCCGCGAACCGGCTGTTCCGGGGGAAGCGGGATCTGGTGCTGCTGCGGATCGACCCGGCCCTGGTCGAGGCCGAGGTGAAGTGGGAGCCGGGGGTACCGACCGATCCCGCGTCCATGCTGTTCCCGCACCTGTACGGCCCGTTGCCGGTGACCGCGGTCACCGCGGTCGAGGAGTTCCGGCCCGGCCCGGACGGCTCGTTCGCGCCGCTGGCGCAGTGATCACCACCCACGCCTCGAGCACCACCTACGCCTGGATCACTGCTCGCGGGATTCGCGGGCCACGATCGCGGCCTGCACCCGGGAACGCACCCCGAGCTTGGTAAGTACCCGCGAGACATGGGTTTTCACGGTCGTCTCACCGATGAACAACCGCTCGGCGATCTGCGCGTTGGACAGGCCGTCGCCCAGGCAGTCCAGCACTTCCCGTTCCCGATCGGTGAGGTCGGCGAGACCGGCGGGGGCCGGTGCCTGAGTATCGGCGGCCGAGGAGGCGAACGCGGTGATCACCGCCTTGGTCACCTCCGGCGCGAGCACGCCGTCGCCGGCGGCGACCGCGCGCACCGAATCGACCAGCGCCGCACCCGAGGTCGACTTGAGTACGAAACCGGCCGCGCCCGCCCGCAACGTCCGGAAGACGTACTCGTCCAGATCGAACGTGGTGAGAATCAGTACCCGGGCCAGGTTGCCGGCGGTGATGCGCTCGGTCGCGGTGATGCCGTCGACGCCGGGCATGCGCACGTCCATCAGCACCACGTCCGGGCGCAGCGCCTTCGTCTGCGCGACCGCGACGTCCCCGTCGGCCGCCTCGCCGACCACTTCGATGTCCTCGGCGCTGTCCAGGATCATCCGCAGCCCAGCCCGGATGGCGCCGTGGTCGTCGGCGATGAGCACGCGAATCGTCACCGAATCATCAGATCACAGGCCGGCCCGCGGGTGGATCCGCCGAAGGAATGACCGCGCGGCTACGGGCTCACCGCGAGGAACACGAAGGCGGCGAACAGCACCAGGTGCACCCCGCCCTGCAGCAGCGTCGCCCGTCCGGGGACGACGGTGAGCGCACCCACCACGACCGTGAGCGCCAGCAGCACCATCTGGGTCGCGCCCAGACCCAGGGTCAGCGGCCCGGAAATCCAGAGTGTGGCGATCGCGATGGCGGGGATGGTCAGGCCGATGCTGGCCATCGCCGAACCCAGCGCCAGGTTCAGGCTGATCTGGACGCGATCACGGCGCGCCGAGCGCACCGCCGCCAAGGTCTCGGGAAGCAGCACCAGCAGCGCGATGACCACGCCCACCGCCGAGCGGGGCAGACCGGCCGCGTGCACGCCGTTCTCGATGGCGGGGGAGACCATCTTCGCCAGCCCGACCACACCGACCAGCGCGACGACGAGCAGGACCAAGCTCAGCACGGTGGAGCGCAGGGAGGGCGGTTCGTGGTGTTCGTCGTCGTCCTCGGCCTGCTCCACCGGGCGGAAGTCGTCGGGGTGCCGGATGGTCTGCACGGTCACGAACAGGCCGTAGAGCAGCAGCGAGGCCACAGCCGCGAAAGCCAGCTGCGACCCCGAGAACTCTGGGCCCGGCTTGCTCGTGGTGAACGTCGGCAGTACCAGGCTCAGCGTGGCCAGGGTCGCCACCGTCGCCAGCGCGGCACCCGTACCTTCGGCATTGAACACCGCCACTCGCCGCCGCAACGCCCCCACCAGCAGCGATAGCCCGAAGATGCCGTTGCAGGTGATCATCACCGCCGCGAAGACGGTGTCCCGGGCCAACGACGACGCCTCGGGACCGCCGGAGGCCATCAGCGTCAAGATCAGCCCGACCTCGATCACGGTGACGGCGACCGCCAGCACCAGCGACCCGAACGGCTCGCCGACCCGGTGTGCCACCACCTCGGCATGCTGCACGGCCGCGAGGGTCGCCCCCGCCAGCGCCAAGACCAGCACGATCACCACCGGACCGGAGGGATGAGTGAACCACGCGATTGCCAGGACCACGAGGGCGATCAGCGGAACAAAGGTCGTCCAGTGTCGGGTCAGCAGTCGCATCATGACTTCCATGATTCCAGCGAATCGGCAGCGTCCAGGGTGGAGGAGACGTGGATCGCCCTCCGCACCAGCGCGAAAGCAACCGGTGGGTGGCGCGCGGCGACCGCACCCGGTAATACTGAAAGGTTAACGCTCACGCCAGAATACGGGGGGAATCATGTCGAGACGATGGCTATGTGTGGCGGCAGTGGCGGCGGCGATGGTGGTCGGCGGGTGCGGGTCACCGGACGACTCGACCGCTGGCGCGACAACGAGTCCGCAAACGAGCCGGGTGACAGCCGCCACGAGCTCGACCACAACGACCCCGCCCGCTCCGCTGCTGAATCGTCGCGCCGAGAACGGGCAGGTCGTGCAGCAGGACGGCTTGGTGGGCGCGGGCAGCCTGACCATCATCAACGACGACAAGTCCGACGTCGCGGTGGTGGTGACCAACGGCGATCCTAAGAATCCGCAGGCGACGATCTATGTCCAGGCCCACTCCAGAGCCACACTCGACGGCATCGCCGGCACCTACTTCGTGTACCTGAAGTTCGGCGTCGATTGGGACGAGACCACGCTCATGTTCACGCGCGACCGCCAGTTCCAGAAGTTCGACGACCCCTTCGACGCGGCGAGCGATTGGGAAGTCACCCTGAAGCCGTCGATCGCCGGCAACGCCAGCACCAGCGACGTGCCCGCTTTCTGATCCGGCCGGGCATACCGGTTCCCGGCGGTCAGATCACCGAAAGCGGCAGTAGCGCACGGACTTCCCAGTGGCCGTCCGACGGCTCGGCGGTGAAGCTGCCGCCCAGGGCGGCCGCGCGTTCGCGCATGTTCATCAGGCCGCGCCGCGCCGTGGTGTCGACCGGTTCCCCGGCCCGGCGGACCGAGGTCGGATTGCGCACGGTGACAACGAGACTCGCTTCCTGGGCACGCACGTCGATGTCGACGGGCTGGCCGGGAGCGTGTTTCATCGCGTTGGTCAGCGCCTCCTGGACGATGCGGTAGGCGGCCTGGTCGACCGCGCTGGGCAGCGGCGTCCCGTTCAGCGAATCCTGAACGCGCACACTGATTCCGGCGGCGCGGGCGGCGTCGATCAGGATGGGCAGCTGAGCGAGTTTACGGGGCGCGGCGACGTCCTCGTCGGCGCCGTCGTCGCGCAGCAGGCCGATCATGGTCCGCATTTCCTGGAGCGCGCTGACGCTGTTGGAGCGGATCGAGGCGATGATCCCGGCGACCTTCGGATCGCGGTCGCTCTTGCCGAGGACGCCCAGGGCGGCTTCGGACTGGATGGCGATGGCCGAGAGGTGCCCGGCGATGACGTCGTGCAGATCGCGGGCCATGGTTTTGCGTTCGTCGGCGATCGCGGCACGCCGGTCCAGTTCGGCGACCAGCGCCATGGCTTGGGCGCGGGTGTGCTCGGCGGCCGCTATCTCCTTGTGCTGGCGTACCTGGAACGCCCACCACACGGGCGTCCCGACGAAGGCGAACGACGCGGCGATGGCGACAGCGAAAGCTCGCCAGTCGCCGACGCCGATCCACACCGCCACCCCGATCACCAGCGTCCCGGCCGCACTGACCGCGGCGGTACCGCGGGACACCGCGCGGGAGCCGTACAGCACCGCG
This sequence comes from Nocardia goodfellowii, assembly GCF_017875645.1. Taxonomy (NCBI): domain Bacteria; kingdom Bacillati; phylum Actinomycetota; class Actinomycetes; order Mycobacteriales; family Nocardiaceae; genus Nocardia; species Nocardia goodfellowii. The sequence continues at coordinate 3,648,973 of NZ_JAGGMR010000001.1, forward strand.
GCGTAGATCAGGTCGGAATACACCAGCCAGACCGGCAGGGTCGAGCCCAGCAATGTGTCGGCCACCAGGGGGAGGACACCGACCGCGAGCGCGGTGCCGGGAAGTCGCCGCCGGAACAGCGACGCGCAGCACAGCACCGCGAGAATGGCGAACCGCAGGGGGAGTGCGACCTGGGTGCTGGCCCCGGCCATCGGATACAACCCGGACAGGTACAGCACCACGCTGATGGTGAACAGGAACAGCGCGATCAGCACGTCCTGAGTCGTCGAGGACAACGCGTGCCACTGTCTCACCGGTCCATCACAGCACACGCTCGCCGGGCCGGGGTCCGTCGAAGTGATGACACCCGGTCGATCCGATGGCCGACGCCGCCGGAGCCCCGGTTACGCGACGCTCGGCGGGTGATACTGATACCGGCCCTGATCGGATTGGCGCTGGTGGACTCCACCAGCATAGGCACCCTGGTTCTGCCGATCTGGCTACTGATGTCCCCGGAGCGGCCGCCGGCACGCCGGCTGCTGACCTACCTGGCGGCCATCACCGTGTTCTACTTCGCCGTCGGCGTGGCGCTGCTGACCGTGGTCGGCTCCGCCCTCGACCGGTTCGCCGACCTGGCTCGCAGCCCGATAGTGCTGGTGCCGCAACTGATTCTCGGCATCGCTTTGTTCGCGGTGTCCTGGCGCTTCGACTCCAAGAAACGGCGGGAACGCGGCGAACCGGACCGCACCGCCGCCTGGCGCACCCGGGCGCTGAACTCGCAGTCGTCGGGGACCGGTTTGGCGGTCCTCGCGGTCAGCGCGGGCACGCTGGAACTGTTTTCGATGCTGCCGTACCTGGCCGCGATCGGCCTGCTGATCTCCAGCGACCTGCCCACGGTCACCTCGATCGGGCTGCTCGCCGGCTACTGCCTGATCATGGTCACCCCAGCGCTGGCGTTGATGGGCGCGCGAAAGCTGTTGCACGCGCGGATAGAACCGCTGCTGGCGCGCATCGACGCGTTCCTGTCCCGGCACGCCGACAGCGCGACCGGCTGGGCACTGGCGATCGCGGGCATCCTGCTGGTGCGCGGCGCCGTTCCCGGGCTGTTCGGAAATTGAGTTCGAGTCGACGCGATCCGGGGTGCTCGGATACGGGGGAGCGCGGCGCGGTTGGCGCTAGTGTGGACCGGTGAACATCGATGTCACCGCCCTCCCGGGTATCGGGGTACGCAAGGATTTTCAGGCGCGCTCCGGCCGCCGCATCGGGGTGGTCGACCACCGGGACGGCGGCATCGATCTGATCGTCTCCAAACTGTCCGACCCGGACGCGTGCGCGGCGCAGGTCCCGCTGAGCACCGACGAGGCCGCCGTCCTGGCCAATCTGCTCGGTGCCCCGCAACTGGTGGCGCAGTTGCAGGAAGATCATCGAGACCTGCCCGGCATCACCACCCGGCAGATTCCGCTGGAAGCGGAGTCGCCGTACGCGGGCCGCACCCTGGGCGAGACCGGAATGCGCACCCGCACCAAGGTGTCCATCGTGGCGGTGATGCGCGGCGGGCAGCTCCATCCCTCGCCGGGGCCGGATTTCCCGTTCACGCCCGGCGATGTGCTCGTGGTCGTCGGCACCCCCGAAGGCCTGGACGCGGCCGCGAAGATTCTCGTCCACGGGTGAGCCCGTGACCACTACCGCGCTCGCGCTGGTAGAACTCGGAGCGGTGCTGTTCGCCCTGGGCATGCTGGGGCGGGTCGCGGTGCACTTCGGAATGTCACCGATCCCGCTGTATCTGCTCGGCGGACTGGTGTTCGGGCACGGTGGTGTCATCGAACTGGAGACCGCCGTCGAATTCGGCCATGTAGCAGGCGAAATCGGTGTGGTACTGCTGTTGCTGCTGCTCGGTCTGGAGTACACCGCCGCCGAACTGGTGACCGGGATGCGCCGATCCTGGGCCGCGGGCCTGGTCGACCTCGTCGCCAACGCCACGCCCGGCGTGCTGGTCGCGTTGCTGCTCGGCTGGGGTGCGATCGGCGCGGTCACCCTGGGCGGCGTCACCTACATCTCCTCCTCCGGCATCATCGCGAAGGTGCTCGACGACCTCGGTCGCCTCGGTAACCGGGAGACGCCGGTGATTTTGTCGATCCTGGTGTTCGAGGATCTGGCGATGGCGGTCTATCTGCCGATCCTCACCACCATGCTCGCGGGCCTGAGCCTGTTCGCCGGGATGAAAGCGCTCGCCGTCGCTCTGGTGACGGTGACGGTGGTGCTCGTGGTCGCGCTGCGCTACGGGCGCCACGTCTCGGCCCTGGTGGAAAGCCCCGACAACGAGATCTTCCTGTTGAAGTTGCTCGGCGCTGCGCTGTTGGTAGCGGGTGCCGCTTCCTCGCTGAATGTCTCCGCGGCGGTCGGCGCGTTTCTGCTGGGCATCGCGATCTCCGGATCCACCGCGCAGGACGCCGCGAAACTCCTGGAGCCGCTGCGGGATCTGTTCGCCGCCATGTTCTTCGTCGCCTTCGGATTGAGCACCGACCCCACCGCGATACCGCCCGTGCTGGGCTGGGCGATCGCGCTGGCGTTGACCACCACGGCGACGAAGGTGGCCACGGGCTGGTGGGCGGCGAGCCGGCAGGGTATCGCCCGGATGGGCCGGGCCCGCGCGGGGGCCGCGCTGGTCGCGCGCGGTGAATTCTCCATTGTGATCGCGGGTTTGGCGGTCGGGATGGCCGCCGTCGACAAGGAGCTGGCCGCGCTCGCCTCGGCCTATGTGCTGCTGATGGCGGTGCTCGGTCCGGTGGCGGCGCGGGTGGTCGAACCTGTCGTCACGTTCGCGACGCAGCGGATATATCCAGCGCCGGGTTAACCCGTCCTGGCTCGCCGCTGTTCGATCCGTCCCCAGAACATGGTCGCGGCCGCGCCGGCGAGCAACCCGATCAGGCCCGCGCAGAGGTGGCCGTAGGCGGTGAAGCTCCGATGCGTGACGCAGGCGGCGACGAGGCTCCCGAGCACCAGCGCCGCCCACGCCGGTCGCACGACGCCGCGAAACCGGAACGCCATCGCGGCAAGCACCGCGAAGAACCCATAGCTGGTACCGACATCGGGAGCGATCGCGACCCGCAACGGAATCAACTTGTCATCGATGGCGCGTGAGATGCCGTAGACGGTGAGCAATGTCGCCCCGATGTGACCGGTGGCGAACAACAGGATCCAGCGTCCGGAGCCCAGCCAGCGTTCGGCGTAGGCCATCACGATCAGGAATTGAGCGATGATCAGCCACGGAAATCCGCCCTCGGTCCAGAACGCCGAGGCGACCAGCACCTGCACCGGATTGTGCTGCATGTTGTATAGATTGGTGGAGGCGGACAGGATCAGCCGGCGCTCCTCGACGGGGCCGAGCCCACGCAGCGTCCACCACGTGACGAACAGCGTGAAGGCGTACGCGGTGCTGGCCGGGGCGTGGGCCGGATGCGCACGCAGGGCCGGATAGATCCGGTACAGCAGACGCGGACTCCGCAACCACGTCCACGCCGCGCGGAGTTCGGCACGCGGATCGACGGTCCGGGTCCACGGTGCGTGGTAGCGACCGTCGTCCGCGGTGGAGGTAACCACAGGGCAAGTGTGCCGGGTGCGGCACTGCCGCCAGGGCTGACGCGCCGTCTACGACAGGTTCTGCCACCGCAGCCATCGGTCGCCCGGCTCGCGGGGGAGTTCGTAGCCCACCTCGGACGACTCGTGCTCGACCGGCTCGTCCTCGATGCCGGCGGCGTTGGCCAGCAGGCGTTGCCGGTCGGCTCGGGCCAGGGCCTTGCGGGTGTTGTGTGACTCGGTGATGCGGGGGCGGTCCGTCTCGTCGCGCGCGAGCGCGGGCCACTGGCCGGTCGTGGTGCCGGGCTGTGGCGGCCAGTAGGAGTTGGTGATTTCCGCGGGCGAAGGCTCGTAGGGTTTGCGGTTCGGTTGTGGCCGTTGGGGTTTCAGGCCGACCGGAGCCGGCTCGATGGGCGTGATCGCCGCGCGCGTCTCGAGCCGGCGCGCGGCCCGTCGCAGCCGCGGCAGGTCGACGATGCTGTCCTCGACCGTGGTCAAGCTGACGCTGATCAGCAGCAGCATGGTGGCGATGCTGATCACCACCAGCAGCGGAGCCAGCAGTTGCCCGGGCTCCGCGCCGGCCGGTGTCGCGGTGTGGCCGGTGTGGTGCGCGCGCATCGAGGCCATGCCGGTGTAGTGCATCCCGCATACCGCCACACCCATGATCATCGCCGCGGCTACCGTCGCGCCGACGCCTTTGACGCGCAAGGTGAACCACAGCGCCACGGTCGCCGCGACCACCGCGATCAGCATCGACACCCCGACGATCGGCAACTCGTAGCGAATGTGCGCGTTCGACTTCATCGCGTACATCCCCGTGTAATGCATGGTGCCGACGCCGATGCCGGTGATCGCGCCGCCGGAGAGCAGCGCGAACACCGTCGGTTGCGGCCGGATGACGATGAACAACCCGATCCCCACCACCACGACGGCGGTCAGCGCGCTGAACAGGGTGAGCAGGACGTCGTAGCGGATCTCCGCGCCCTCGATCGAAAAGCCCAGCATGGCGATGAAGTGCATGACCCAGATGCCGGTGCCGCCGATGGCGAGCGCGGCGGCGAACAGCCATCCGGCGCCGGCCTGTCCTTGCCGGCGCGCGCGAACCGCGCACTGCAGGCCGAGCAGTGACCCGATGACAGACATGACGTAAGCCATGAGGGGAGTGATCCACCCGTAGCTGAAGTGGTAAATATCGAGCACGAGCACCCCACCCACCGAGGCCGATTCGCCTCGTGATTGAACAAGTGGGTCGAACGATACGGCAGCGCCAGCTGATTTATACGGTGAAAGAACTCGTCGGCGAAGTGGGCTCGATCACTATTTGTTTAGTCACCGGCCGCAGTGCCGAAGGGGATTGCCCCACAACGACGATGGGCACGCGAGCCGGAGCTCGCGTGCCCATCGTCGAAGTGCCGTGCCTAATCCAGGTAGTCGCGCAGCACCTGCGACCGGCTGGGATGGCGCAACTTGCTCATGGTCTTGGACTCGATCTGGCGGATGCGCTCACGAGTGACGCCGTAGACCTGACCGATCTCGTCCAGGGTGCGCGGCTGACCGTCGGTGAGGCCGAAGCGCAACCGGACCACGCCCGCCTCACGCTCGGACAGCGTCTCCAGCACCGACTGCAGCTGATCCTGCAGCAGGGTGAAGCTCACCGCGTCCACCGCGACGACGGCTTCGGAATCCTCGATGAAGTCGCCGAGCTGGCTGTCGCCCTCGTCGCCGATGGTCTGGTCCAGCGAGATGGGCTCACGCGCGTACTGCTGGATCTCCAGCACCTTCTCCGGCGTGATGTCCATTTCCTTGGCCAGCTCCTCCGGCGTGGGCTCACGGCCCAGATCCTGGAGCAGCTCGCGCTGGATGCGACCGAGCTTGTTGATGACCTCGACCATGTGCACCGGGATACGGATGGTGCGAGCCTGGTCGGCCATGGCGCGGGTGATGGCCTGCCGGATCCACCAGGTGGCATACGTGGAGAACTTGTAGCCCTTGGTGTAATCGAACTTCTCGACCGCGCGGATCAGACCGAGGTTGCCCTCCTGGATCAAGTCCAGGAACGCCATACCGCGGCCGGTGTAGCGCTTGGCCAGCGAGACGACCAGTCGGAGGTTGGCCTCGAGCAGGTGGTTCTTGGCGCGGTTGCCGTCGCGGATGATCCAGTTGAAGTCGCGGCGGGTGGCCACGGGCAGCTTCTCGCCCGCCTCGGCCCACTCGCGCATCTTCTCCGCCGCGTACAGACCGGCCTCGATCCGCTTGGCGAGCTCGACCTCCTCCTCGGCGTTGAGCAGCGCGACCTTGCCGATCTGCTTGAGGTAGGCGCGCACCGAGTCGGCGGAGGCGGTGAGCTCGGCATCCTTGCGGGCCTGGCGCAGCGCCTCGGATTCCTCTTCGTCCCAGACGAAATCGCCGGAGGCCTTGTCGGCCGCGGTGGGCTCCTCGGCCTCGGTGGTTTCCTCGGCGGCGTCGGCGACCAGTTCCTCGGCGTCCTCGGTGAGGTCGTCCTCGGAGACTTCGAGATCCTCGAGGTCTTCGATATCGAGCGACTCGTCTTCGACGGCCTCGTCGGTGCCGGGTTCACCCTCGGCCCCGGTGGCCTTCTTGGCCCCCTTCTTCGCCGGAGCCTTCTTGGCGGCGGCCTTCTTGGCGGGGGCCTTCTTCGCCGCAGCCTTCTTGGCCGGAGCCTTCTTGGCGGCAGCCTTCTTGACCGGCCGTGCTTCGGTTACATCTGCGGAGTCGGCCTCGGCCGAGTCGGCGGTCTGACGGGTCGTGGCTACCACGTACGCCCTTTCGTGACGGTCTCGTGCGGCGTCACGCCAGAGTGGTGTTCCGGCGGAGCGGTCTGTCGGGTTGCACCGGCGAAGAGCCGGTCGGGTTTCTCCGGCTCACGACTGTGTCGCTCGCCGGTGGCGCTGTGCCTGCTGTTCACTCGCTGCGCTCCTGAACGGGCCGGCCACGTTCCATTGTAACGATCCTGCCAGGGTACTCATGCCCGCCTTGGCTTGGACGCACGACGCGCAGATTCTGTCAGGGCACCAACCCCGCTTCGATCGCCATGGCCGCGCCGACGATCCCCGCGGTGTTTCTCAGATGCGCGGGTACGACCTGAGTTCGGTTGGTGAGCAAGGGAATCCAGAGATCGGCGTCCCGGCTGATACCGCCGCCGGCGACGATGACATTCGGCCAGAAAAGATTCTCCAGCCCGATCAGCACGGTGGAGACCTCCGCCGCCCACTGTTCGAAACTCAGCCCCAGCCGGTCCTTCACCGACGCGGCGGCCCGGTGCTCGGTTTCCATACCGCCGATCTCGAGGTGCCCGAGCTCGGTGTTGGGCACCAGCGCGCCCTGATGGATCAGGGCCGAGCCGATGCCGGTGCCGAAGGTCAGCAGCAGCACCATGCCCGCGTAATCCTTTGCCGCGCCGTAGGTGTCCTCGGCCATGCCCGCGGCGTCGGCGTCGTTCAGCACGGTCACCGGGCGGCCGCCGAGTGCCGCGGAGAACAGCGCGCGGGCGTCGGTGCCGATCCAGGCCTTGTCGATGTTCGCCGCCGTGCGGGTGACGCCGTCCAGGACGACCGCCGGGAGCGTGATCCCGACCGGCCCGTCCCAGTTCGCCTCGGCGACCACCTCGGCCGCGGCCGCGGCCACCGCCTGCGGTGTCGAGGGATTAGGTGTCGCGATCTTGATCCGTTCGTGCACCAACTCGCCTGTGGCCAGATCCACCGCGGCGCCCTTGACACCGCTGCCCCCGATATCGATTCCGAACGCGTGCCCCCGAACGGACATGACTTTCCCTCGTTCCGTGTGTGATATGCGATGTGCTGGCCAGATGACGACAGTGCCCGACAAGAGTAAAGGCAGCCCGTTCCGCGCTCCGGAGAGTATCTGTGATGCGATGGACGACGTGCCCGAAACCACGAGCTCCTCTGCCCGCTCCGCCACCCTGCCACCCGAAGAAGTAGCCGAGCTGCGCCGCATCGCGGTCGATCTCGCCGAGACCGCCGCCGCCCATGTACGCACTCGCCGTCCGGAGGTGTTCGGCCCGGCCGGCGCCCAGGCCGACGACGCCGTCCAGGCCAAGGGGCATCCCACCGACCCGGTGACGGTGGTCGACACCGAAACCGAGGACCTGATCCGCACGCTGCTGGCCGAACAGCGCCCCGGCGACCCGATCCTCGGCGAGGAGGGCGGTGGCGCCCTGGCCGCCGCCGACGACGTGGTGACCTGGGTGGTCGACCCGATCGACGGCACCGTCAACTTCCTCTACGGCCTGCCCGGTTACGCGGTGTCGGTGGCCGCGATGCGCGGCGGCCGCTCCATCGCGGGCGCGGTCGTCGATGTCGCGCGGGCGGCGACCTACAGCGCCGGCGTCGGGCTCGGCGCGATGCGGGTGGACGGCGACGGCGTCGTGGAACACCTGCGCTGCAACCCGGTGGACACGCTGTCGATGTCGTTGGTGGCCACCGGGTTCGCCTACGGCGCGCATCGGCGGGCCCGGCAGGCCCAGCTGGTCGCCCAGCTGCTGCCGCGGGTCCGCGACATCCGACGGTTGGGCGCGGCCGCCCTGGACCTGTGCCATGTCGCCGCGGGACAGGTCGACGCGTACTACGAACACGGTTTGAACGCCTGGGATTTCGCGGCCGGTGCGCTGATCGCGTCGGAAGCCGGTGCGCTGCTGGCGCTTCCGCCCGCGACCGTGCCCGGGTCGGCGGGCGACCTGGTGGTCGCCGCCGCACCCGGGATCGCGGAGGAACTCGGGAAGCTGCTCACGGATATCGGTGCGACGGACTCGCTGCCGGATCAGTAGGAGCTCAGCACCTGGCCGAGCGCGCGGCGTTGAGCAGCTTCGGGTCGATGGAGCTGCCCGGCACCGGGTTCTTCAGTGACCGCAACACCTCCTCGGCGTCGGTGCCCGGCTGCAGATCGCTGCCGAACAGCGAGCCGAGTACCAGGTCGACGGTGTCGTCGGTGCGCTGGTCCTCGATCAGCTCGGCGCAGGGCGCGACCAGCTGCACCGACGCGGCCGCCGGGCGGCCCTTCACGCCGAAGCGGATCTGACCGGTGCATTCCAGGTCACCGTTCACATAGACCGGATCGTTGCCGGCCTGGGTCCCCGGCGCGCTCGCGAAACCGAGGTCTCCGAGCTGGGAGGCGATGTGGTTGGCCTGGCCACGCTGGCTGCTCGCGTTCAGCACCCGCACCTTGCTGGCCGCCAAGCCCGCCGGTTCCACGTCCTGCAGTCTGGACGCCGCGACGCGCTGCCCCAGCGGCGCGGCGGGAGCCGTGCTGTTGCCGGTGGCGGGGCTCGGCGAGTTGCACGCCATCGCGCTGCCGCTGTTGTCTGCCGTCGTCAACGCCTTGATCCACACAATCGCGCAGATCAGCGTCATGACGCCGAGCAGGATGAGCCAGGGCCGGGGGCGCCGTCGGACCCAGGGCCGACCCTGGGGATCGGTGGGGCTGCCTTCGGTGATCAGTGAAACCACCAGCACACTCTACGAAAATGTCCCGGCTATCGGGGACGGCAGGCCGACGGAGCGGGCCGGAGAGGGCCGAATATCGTGGGTAAGGTCTCGGCGAGTTCGACGGGAGGTGTCGATTCGCCCTCGATTTCGAATCGTCTGGGTTTTGATTGCGACTTTTCCCCCGTGGTCCGCTATTGTCTGGCGGCCCAGATCGAATCACCAGCGGCGAAAAACGGTGGTCGGTCGCGGGAACAAGTAGGGCATGTCCTGCGTTTACCGAGCGCTATCCCAAGTGGATCTACCACGATCCGCCCTGATAGAGCACCGGTGCACGTGTGATGTGCACCACCGGCGGGGCGGTGCATGCCACCTCGGTTCCTCCCCAGGAATCGGTGTAGCGCGAGCCGGTCCGGGATATACGGAGTAAGGACGAGGGGAAGACGACATGGCAACCGACTATGACGCACCGAGGCGTACCGAAACCGACGATGTGTCGGAAGATTCGCTGGAGGAGCTGAAGGCTCGTCGCAACGAGGCACAGTCCGCCGTCGTGGATATCGACGAATCCGATACCGCGGAGTCGTTCGAGCTTCCCGGCGCGGACCTGTCCGAGGAAGTCCTGACCGTTCGGGTCATTCCGAAGCAGGCGGACGAGTTCACCTGTTCCAGCTGTTTCCTGGTACACCACCGGAGCAGGCTGGCGGAGGAGAGTGGCGGGCAGTTGATCTGCATGGATTGCGCCGCCTGAACAAATCCCTGCGGCGGCCGGACACTACGGTCCGGCCGAGGCGACTTCTGTCAGCCCGCGCTCGGCTGCTGGCGACCGCTCGGCAGGTCGCTCGAAACAGTCGGCCCGAGCGCGGCTAGAACCTTCTCTGGTCGCCGGGTGCTCACCAGCCAGTACGGCGTGGGGTCATCCGGATCATCCAGAACCAGCAGCACCATCGCCCCGATCCAGGCGCGATGTTGGACATAGGCGGCGGGGTCGAGCTGGCGCCCCAGCGCCGCGCTCTTCGCGGTCTTCGGCACTATCGCCGCGCGGGCCACGAAATTCACCGGCAAGTGCGCGCGGTCGGCCCGCAGTTCCGGTGTCGAACTACCGGACGCCACAGTCACTTCGACCCGATGGCGGCTCAGCCACAGCAGCACCCACACCGGGACCGGCAGCATCAGCGCGTACGGCAGCCAGGCCCGCAGACCCGGTGCGCCCATATGAATTTCGGCCGCCAGCAAGCCGGCGATACCCAGTGCGACCGGCCACCACCACAGCGGCACCCACAGGCGCTCGGAATAGATCCGGGTGGTCTGGTTTTCGTGTTCCGTCACGGGGCTGGGCTGGTCCGACACGACTCAACACTAAGTCACGAGCGCAAAGCGGCTGCGCGTAGGCTCTCGCATTGTGAGGGAGCATCGCGAGCGAACCAATTACGCAGCCGCCCGTGCGGTCACGGCGGAGCCGAGCGGCAGCGAGGCGCAGGTTGACGCAGCCGCCCGTGCGGTCATGGCGGAGCTGAGCGGCAGTGAGGCGCAGGCATGAGCGCACTTTCACCTATCCCGTTGCTGCGGCTCGATTCCGGCATCCCCATGCCCGTGCGCGCCCATCATGGTGACGCCGGCGTGGATTTGTGCACTACCCAGGACGTCATTTTGGAGCCGGGGGAGCGAGCGCTGGTCGGTACCGGCATCGCCGTCGCACTGCCGGTCGGCACCGTCGGCCTGATCCATCCGCGATCGGGATTGGCTGCCAAAGCCGGGCTCTCGGTGGTCAACACTCCCGGCACCGTCGACGCGGGGTACCGGGGTGAGATCAAGGTGTGCCTGATCAATCATGACCCGCGCACACCCATCGAACTGCGCCGCGGCGACCGGATCGCGCAGCTGCTGGTGCAGCGGGTGGAACTGGTCGATTTCGTCGAGGTGGACACGCTCGACGAGACGGCGCGTGGTGCGGGCGGGTACGGGTCGAGCGGAGGCCACGCGATCCTGGCCGACGCTGGCAAGGAGGCGTGACAGATGGCTATTTTCGGCAGAAAGAAAAACTCGGACCGCTACGCGTCCGACGACTACGCGGACGCCGGCTACGACGAGCTCGACTATGACGAGCCCGTCGACGAATACGACGACGCCGCGGACGACTACGACACGGACGTCCCGCAGAGCGGCCCCTACGACTACGACGCCGTGGCCGATCTGCTGGCCGGGGTGGCCGATCAGCGGCTCGACCTCGGTTCGGTGATCGTGCCGGTGCCGCCGGGCGGTCAGTTACAGGTCGAGATGACCCCGGAGGGCACCCCGCAGGCGGTGCACCTGGCCACCGAGCACGGCCGGATCACTGTGGCCGCCTACGCCGCGCCCAAGTCGAAGGGGCAGTGGCGCGAGGTGGCCGCCGATCTGGCGGACTCGCTGCGCACCGACGGCGCCCGGGTCTCGATCGAGCAGGGTCCGTGGGGCCGTGAGGTGGTGGCACTCACTGAGAGCGCGGATCTCCGGTTCATCGGTGTCGACGGTCCGCGCTGGATGGTGCGTTTGGTCGCGGCCGGTCCGCAGGGCGCGGCCACCGACGGCGCCCCGCTGGTCGCGGCGGCTCGCGCGATCATGAGCGAGACCGTGGTCCGGCGCGGCTCCGATCCGCTGCCGGTGCGCGATCCGCTGCCGGTGGTGTTGCCGCAGGAACTGGCCGATCAGCTGGCCGCGGCGCACCAGGCTCAGGTCGAGGCGCAACAGCAGCAGATGCTCGCCGCCCAAGCCGCGCAGGCCGCGGCGGCGCAGGGGATTCACCCCGGCGTCATTCCGCCCCGGATGCCGGATGAGCCGCGTCGTAACGCAGGCGGTTCCGCTATGCAGCAACTCGGCTTGAACTGACACCGGGTCGGTCGCGTAGCCGGAACCCGGTGTGCCTCAAGGGATTCGGTCGAACGCGGCCAGCCCGAGGTGGCCCAGGACAGCGGGGTCCGCGCCGAGTTCGCCGAGCGTGATCCGGCCCAGGCCGGATCGGGGAATCAGCGCGGCCCACTCCTCGGCGACCGCGGTCGGATGCACCGGGTCGTCGACGGCGGTGATGACCACCACGGGAACCTCGACGGTGGCCAGGCGCTCGGGATCCGGCCACTTGTACTCGGCCGCCTCCCGCAGTGCCCGGGGCAGGTCCGGCCACTGGGACCGCCAGGACTGGGTGAGCGCGGTGGCGAGCCATTCCGGGCTGCCACCGCGCATTTGCTCGATGACCGCCGACAGGCCGTGGGTTCGGAGCTGTTCGGCGGTGTAGGCCGCGCTCTGCGCCGCCGGGCAGTCCGCGGTGTCGGCTCCGGTCCACGCGGGCAGCGCCGCGATGACGCCGGTCACGTCGTCTGGATGCTCGGCCGCCCATTCCAGGGCGACCGCCGCCCCCAGTGAGATGCCGGCCGCCAGCACGGGTCCGCGCGCGGCTGCTTCGTCCAGCGCGGCGCGATAACTGGCAACCACCGCCAGCGGGTCCGGTTCTACGGCGATGAGTTCGAGATCACGTTCCTGGCAGGCGGGTTCGAAACCGCGCCGTGCGAAATCGGCATCCGAACCCGTCCCCGGCAACGCCACAGCAACCCGTGGCGGGGTGAAAGGTTTCAAGCCGGCGGGTTCTGGGGATTTCCAAATAATGGGCAGCATCGCGCAGCGACTCCGTGGGGGGTGGTGGTCGGGCGACGGGTGGGCGGATCGGCGAGCAGTCACCACCGCATGTGGGGAGTCGAACACCGGGCCGAGCGTAGCGGGGCCGGGTGCGGAGGCCTACAGTGGCGGTGTGCGGCCAACAGCCGGTCGTTCGTTGGAAAACACGCTGGCGTGGGACCCACGCCACGTGCTGTAGCAGGAGAGCGTGTAATGCCATCCGCAGCCTCAGGATATTTTCGCCGACTGGGCCGCAGACTGACCGAGGATCTCGATCAGTTGGACGCCGAGGAACTGGCCGAGACCGCAGAGGCATCGGGAGCTTGCCGGGCCTCGGAGTGTCGCCGCGGCGACGAAGCCACCATGCTGGGCCGTTTGCGCAGTGTCGAAGCGTGCCCGAAATCGTCGGGCGCTAGTGTTCAAGCGGAATTCTTCGACGGCACCGACGCCATCACCCTGGTGTGGATCGGGCGCCGCCGGATCCCCGGTATCGAACCCGGCCGCCGGATCCTCGTGCGCGGCCGCGTCGGCGACCGGGACGGCCGTAAGGTGATCTTCAACCCCTACTACGAATTGCGCGGGAACAGCTGACTTTATGCCGAGCAACGACAACGGCGCCGAATTGGGCAAGCCGACCGAGATCGGGCGCCGTGCGCCGCTCGATGCTGATCAACCCCGGGAATCCGACCCCCGTCACGCGCTCGGCGCGGAGCTGCGCGAGATCGAAAACGATCTGCGCACGCCACACGCGGGTGTAGGCGCCGCCGTCACCGACGAGCCTCGTGAGCAGACCATGCTCGAGCAGATGGGCGGTTTCAGCGGCCTCATCTACTCCACGCTGCCGGTTCTGGTGTTCGTGCCCATCAACACCATCTGGGGTCTCACCGCGGCGATCTGGTCCGCGCTGGGCGTCGCCGCGGCCATCCTGGCGTGGCGGCTGTTCCGGCGCAGCCCCGTGCAGCCCGCCATCTCCGGTTTCCTCGGCGTCGGAATCTGCGCGTTCATCGCCTACCGGATGGGCGAGGCCAAGGGCTTCTTCCTGTTCGGCATCTACACCAGCCTGGTCTACGCCGGCGCTTTCTTGATCTCGATCCTGGTGCGCTGGCCGCTGGTCGGCATCATCTGGGGTTTCCTCAACGGGCACGGCAAGGAATGGCGCGGCGATCGCCGCGTGATCCGGCTCTACGACATCGCCACCGCGACCTGGGTGCTCGTCTTCGGTGCGCGCTACCTGGTGCAGTCCTCGCTCTACGACACCGATCACACCGGCTGGCTCGCTTTCGCGCGCATCGCGATGGGCTGGCCGCTGACCGCCGTCGCCTTCGGGGTCACCGTGTGGGCGGTGCGCCGCGCGGGACATATGCCCGTCAAGGGGTGATATTCACCAGGCAGGTGGGGTAGCACCCACCCCTGGGGTGTCTGGTTGGTGCGGCGTTTTCCGCCGACGATCGTTGCAGAACGAAAAATCGCAACGATCGAAAGGCCCGAAGTTGCCTACCGAGCACAAGATTTCGGCAACGAAGTCGCCCGCCCACCCCAGTCCCGCGCTTTCGGAGAGCAAGCGGGTCGCCGCCGAGCTGGACAAGCTGATCGGCGCCGCCGCGGCAGGCGACCAGCGGGCCATGTCGGAGATCGTGCGACTGGTCAGCCCGCTGGTCCGCCGCTATTGCGGTGCGCGCCTGGGCAATACCTCGCATCTGCACGTCACCGTCGACGACGTGGTGCAGGAAGTTCTCATCGCGACCGTGAAATCCGTTCCGCGCTACCAGGATCAGGGCAAGTCGTTCCTGGCGTTCGTGTACGGGATCTCGGCGAACAAGGTCGCCGACGCGTTCCGCCGCTCTCAGCTGCACCCGGCGTACCCGACCGCGGACATGCCGGACGAGGCCTGCACCGAAGCCGGACCCGAGGAGTGGGCGCTGGCCTACGAACGCCGCGCCGCCACCCGGGAACTGATGAAGATCCTGGCGCCCGCGCACCGCGAGGTGCTGGTCATGCGGATCGTGCTGGGCTGGAGCGCCGCGCAGACCGCCGAAGCCATCGGCACCAGCCCCGGTGTGGTGCGCGTGATGCAGCACCGCGCGCTGAACAAGCTACGCGCGAGAGTGCACGAGCATCGCGCGGCGATTCAGTGAGGGGTGGTGGTCGGGCGACGAGGCGGGCATGTGGTCAGGGCTTGACGCCGTGCTGGGCCAGCGCGATCCGCAGATCCTCCTCGGCCTCGAGCGAGGTGACGAACAGCAGTTCGTCCTCACCCTCGAACGGATCGTCGGCCTGCGGGACGATGACCCGGCCGCCGCGCAGGATCGTCACCAGCGCGGCGTTGCGGGGCAGCGTGAGCGCGCGCACCGGTTTGCCCGCCAGCCCCGTGTCCGTGGGCAGCGTGATCTCGACCAGGTTGGCCTGACCCTGGCGCAGCGTCATCAGGCGCACCAGGTCACCGACCGATACCGCCTCCTCGACGAGGGAGGCCAGCAGCCGCGGCGTGGACACCGCGACGTCCACGCCCCAGGACTCGTCGAACAGCCATTCGTTGCGCGGATCGTTGACGCGCGCGACCACCCGCCGCACCCC
Source organism: Nocardia goodfellowii (assembly GCF_017875645.1). NCBI lineage: Bacteria > Bacillati > Actinomycetota > Actinomycetes > Mycobacteriales > Nocardiaceae > Nocardia > Nocardia goodfellowii. The sequence goes on from NZ_JAGGMR010000001.1 coordinate 3,664,206, forward strand.
GAACTCGGTTTTGGCGAGCAGACTGTGCACCAGGTTGGCCTTGTCGTCGCCGGTGGCGGCGATGACGACCTCGTAGCTCTCCAGTCCCGCGTCCTCGAGCAGTGCGAGTTCACAGGCGTCCGCGTGCACCCAGACGGCGTCCGGGATGGCGGCCGGGTCGATGTGATCGAGCTTGCGTTCCAGCAGCATCACCCGATGCCCGCTGCGTAGCAGTTCCCGGGCGATGGATCGGCCGACGGCGCCGGCTCCGGCGATGGCCACCTTCATGATCAGTCCTCGCTCGCGGGGGGCTTGCCGGCCAGCGCGACGGCCTCGCCGACACTGCCGGAGGTCGCGGCCACGTAGACGATGTCGTCGGCCTGAATGATGGATTTGCTGTCGGGCAGCAGGCCGTTGCCGAACCGCAGGATGAACGCCACCCGGACACCGAGGCCGCGTTCCAGATCACGCACGGTCCGGCCGTACCAGTCCTCGTGCAGATTCAGCTGGGTCACCGCCACCGCGCCCGTGGGGTCGCGCCAGTTCGTGGTGCTGGAATCGCCGATCAGGGTGCGCATGAACCGATCGGTGGTCCACGGCACGGTGGCGATGGTGGGGATGCCCAGGCGTTCGTAGACCGCGGCGCGTTTGGCGTCGTAGATGCGGGCCACCACACGCTCGATGCCGAAGTTCTCCCGCGCGACCCGCGCGGAGATGATGTTGGAGTTGTCGCCGGAGGAGACCGCGGCGAACGCGTCGGCGCGCTCGATGCCCGCGCGCGTCAGCACATCCCGGTCGAACCCGACGCCGATGACGCGCTGGCCCGGGAAGTCCTGGCCGAGTCGCAGAAACGCGCTGGGATCACGGTCGATCACGGTGACCTCGTGCCCCACTCGGACCAGGGCGCGGGCCAGCGACGATCCGACGCGGCCACACCCCATGATCACTACGTACACCGTGCAACCCCATTCTCGGAACCCTGGTGTTCGGTCTGCCTGCTGCTGTCGGCAAACCGTACCGCCGATTCGTGGCGGCCTGTGCCCTAGGGATGGCCCAAGCCCCACGTTCCCCGTCCGGCTCGATGTCAAACCTGGTCCGCCGCGTGGCGCGTATCCGAACCCGGCGCGTAATCCGGCCTGCGGGGATCTATGCTCGCTCCAGTGTCCAAGTTGACGACGGCAGCCAAACGCATGCTGCTGGGCAGGCCCTTCCGTAGTGATTCACTGGGGCATACCCTGCTGCCGAAGCGCATCGCCCTGCCGGTCTTCGCCTCCGACGCCATGTCGTCGGTCGCGTACGCGCCGGAGGAAATCTTCCTGACCCTGGCGGTGGCCGGTATCTCGGCCTACATGTACGCGCCGTGGGTGGGGCTCGCGGTGGTCGCCGTGATGATGGTGGTGGTGGCCAGCTACCGGCAGAACGTGCACGCCTACCCGTCCGGCGGCGGCGACTACGAGGTCGCGACCACCAATCTGGGCCCGACCGCGGGCTTGACCGTCGGGTCCGCGCTCCTGGTCGACTACGTGCTGACGGTGGCGGTGTCGATCTCCTCGGCCGCGTCCAACATCGGCTCGGCGATCCCGTTCGTGGCCACGCACAAGGTGCTTTTCGCGGTGGTGGCGATCGCGCTGCTGACCGCGGTCAACCTGCGCGGTGTGCGGGAATCGGGCACGGCGTTCGCGATTCCGGTGTACGCGTTCATCTTCGGCATGATCGGCATGCTCGGCTGGGGGTTGATCCAGGTCTATGTCCTCGGCGAGACGCTGCACGCCGAGTCGGCGGGTTTCGGCATCGAAGCCGAGGACGAGCACCTCTACGGGCTGGCCTTCGCGTTCTTGATCGCGCGCACCTTCTCGTCCGGCTGTGCCGCGCTGACCGGCGTCGAGGCGATCAGCAACGGGGTGCCCGCGTTCCGGAAACCCAAGTCCCGCAACGCCGCGACCACCCTGCTGATGCTGGGCGTCATCGCGGTCGTGCTGCTGATGGGCATCATCATCCTGGCGCAGAAGATCGGCATCGTCTTCGCGCACGACACCTCCCATCTGATCGGCGCGCCCGCGGACTATCACCAGAAGACGCTGATCGCCCAGATCGCCGAGGCCGTTTTCCAGGGCTTTCCGATCGGGTTCTTCTTCATCCTCATCGTGACCGCGTTGATCCTGGTGCTCGCGGCGAATACCGCGTTCAACGGGTTCCCGGTGCTGGGTTCGATCCTGGCGCAGGACCGTTACCTGCCGCGGCAGTTGCACACCCGCGGCGACCGGCTGGCGTTCAGCAACGGGATCTTGTTCTTGTCGGGTGCGGCGATGGCGTTCGTGGTGGTCTTCGGCGCGGAGGTGACCAAGCTCATCCAGCTCTACATCGTGGGCGTGTTCGTCTCGTTCGTGCTGAGCCAGACCGGCATGCTGCGGCATTGGACGCGGCTGTTGCGCACCGAAACCGATCCGGCGCACCGGGCGCGGATGAAGCGTTCGCGGGTGATCAACGGGATCGGGCTCACCATGACCGCGACGGTGCTGGTAATCGTGCTCATCACCAAGTTCCTGGCCGGGGCGTGGATCGCTATCGTGACCATGGTGGCGATCTTCATCGTGATGAAATCCATTCGCCGCCATTATGATTCGGTGTCACGCGAGTTGGACTCGCAAGAGTGGGACGGAGTGCTGCCGAGCCGTTCGCATTCCATCGTGCTGGTCTCCAAGCTGCACCTGCCGACTCGGCGCGCCCTCTCCTACGCCCGCGCCACCCGGCCGGACACCCTCGAAGCGGTGACCGTGAACGTCGACGAGGCCGACACCCGGGCACTGGTGCGCGAATGGGAGCGCAGCGATATCACGGTGCCGCTCAAGGTGATCGAATCGCCGTACCGGGAAATCACCAAGCCGGTCCTGGACTACGTGAAGCGGGTCCGCAAGGACGCGCCCCGCGATGTGGTGACGGTGTTCATCCCGGAGTACGTGGTGGGCCACTGGTGGGAGCAGGTGCTGCACAACCAGAGCGCGCTGCGGCTGAAGGGCCGACTGTTGTTCGAGCCGGGAGTGATGGTGACCAGTGTGCCGTGGCAGTTGAGTTCGTCGACGCGCGCGCGTCAGCCGGGTGACATCAACGCGCCGGGCGCGGTGCGCCGCGGATACGAGGATCGGTCGATGCGCTCCGGGGCCCGCGATGAGTGACTGGCGCGGCGATACTTTCGAGATCCGGCTCGGCGCGCCGGGGCACGGCGGGTTCTGTGTCGGCCGGCACGAGGGCCGGGTGGTGTTCGTGCGGCACGGGCTACCCGGCGAGCTGGTGCGGGCCGTGGTCACCGAGGACCGCGGCGGTTCGTTCTGCCGGGCCGACGCGATCGAGATCCTCGAGGCCGCGCCCGACCGGATACCCGCGACCTGCCCGGTATCGGGGCCGGGCGGCGCGGGCTGCTGCGACTTCTCTTTCGCCACGCCGCGCGCGCAGCGGGCGCTGAAGGCGACGGTGGTCGCGGAGCAGCTGCGCAGACTGGCCGGAGTCGAACGGGACATCGTCGTCGAGCCGATCGCCGGATATCCGGCGGATTCCACCGCCGGATGGCGCACCCGGGTGCGCCTGGCGGTCGACGCGCGGGGGCGGGCCGGCGTGCACCGTCATCGCAGCACCGGCGTGATCACGGATCTGCGCTGCCCGCAACCGGTTCCGGGCGCGGTGGACGGTATCGGCGAACGCGACTGGACGCCCGGCGCGGAATTGGTGATCGCCGTCGACGGTGACGGCGTGCGTCACATCGTCGAACTGGCCCCCGTGGACGTGGAGCCGCGCGAGGGGTCGCGCCGCGGCCGGGGCCGCGCCGATTCCGACGGACGCGCGCGCGGCCGTGACGCTCGTGGCCGCGGCGGCCGACCGGGCCGCGGGCCGCGCGCGTCGGCCGCCGAGCTGTCCGGCACGCAAGGCCTGGCGAGTGCGGGGACCGAACGTCGCAACGCCGCCGCGCGCCGGGCCGCCACGCACGCGCCGCGCGAGGAATGGGTGCTGGCGGGCAGCGGTCGCGCGGTCGAATACGTGTCCGGCCGACGCTGGGAAATCGCGGCGACCGGTTTCTGGCAAGCGCATCGCGGTGCGGCGCAATGCTATTCCGATCTCATCGCGGAGTGGTCCGGGCTGGAGCCGGGTGACCTGGCCTGGGATCTGTACAGCGGCGCCGGGGTTTTCGCGGCGCGGCTCGCCGAGCAGGTCGGCGCGGACGGTGCGGTGCGTGCGGTGGAATCCGCGCGGTCCGCGGTCGCGGACGGCACCGCGGCGCTGCACGATCTGCCCTGGGTGGATCTGCGCGCCGACCGGACCGAACGCTGGATCGTCGAACACGCCTCGGGTGCGGCGCCGGCCGCCGTCGTCCTGGACCCGCCGCGTGCGGGTGCGGGCAAAGAGGTCATCGCGACCCTGACCGAGGCCGGCCCGGCGCGCATCGTCCACATCGGTTGCGACCCGGCCGCTTTCGCCCGCGACCTCGGCCTCTACCAGAACGCCGGTTACACCCTCACCGACCTGCGCGCCTTCGACGCCTTTCCCGGCACACACCACGTCGAATGTGTGGCGCTGTTGCGGCGTTAGCGCTCGTTCAGCTGCCAGGTGACGCGCACGCAGGCCGAGATCTCGCTCTCTCCGAGTTCCACCGGCATCGACGCCATTTCGGCGATCATGCCGACCGCGCCCTTGGCGCGGCCGCCGGATCGTGGACGTGCGCCCGTTTCCTCGGAGATCGTCAGCACCGGCCCGACAGCGCCGCCGGCGCGGGCCGCGTACTGCTCGGCCTTGGCCAGCGCGTTGTCCCAGGCGGCGTCGCGAGCCTGACCGAGCAGGCTCTCCTCGTCGGCGAAACCGAGGGTGAGTCCGTTGAGCCGGACTACGTCCCCGCCCGCCTCCACGCAGTGCGCGATGATGTCGGCGGGGCTGGGGTCGGCGTTCTCGCCGATGTCGCGCAGCGCCACCGTGAGGTCGGTGCCGGCGACGTAACCGGTGATCCGCTGGCCCTTGCCCTCGGTCCATTCGGTCTCGGTGCGCACCGACAAACCCGTGGTCGCGATATCGGCGCCGGGCACCCCGTCCCCGCGCAGCGCTCCCGTGATCGCGGTGACGCGCGCACCGGCCTCGGCATAGGCCGAGGCGACCTTGCCGGCCTTGGCCTCCACGGTGATGGTGACCCGCATCAGGTCGGGCGCGGCGCTCGCGGTGCCCACGCCGAAGGTGGTGATGGTGCCCGCCACGGCGTCCGGTTCCGCGAAGCCGCAGCATCCGGCGCCGCAATCCGCGATGGCTATGTCCTTCTGCTTGTCGTCCCTCTGCTTGTCCTTCTTCTTGGCTTTGCTCACAGCGCTCTCCTTACCGTCGAGGATCACGGTTCTCTCGCTCAACGGATGAGATCGCGTGATCGTCCCCGAGCGAAGCGAGTACCGTGTGGGCCGGGCCGCAGCGCGTAGATTCGTGTGGAGACTCACATTTCGCGGCCGTGACCGCTGGTGACAGGCTGATGTGGAGCGAGGGCACCGCTACTGCTCCGTAGACTGATCGGATCAGATGCGCTATCCGGAGGGAGCGAGTTCAGGTGGGAGTGCTTTCCCGGGTCGATACGCCCGAAGATCTGCGTGAGCTGACCGTGCCGCAGCTACGCGAACTGGCGGCGGAGATCCGTGAGTTCCTCGTCCAGAAGGTCGCGGCCACCGGTGGTCATCTCGGGCCGAATCTCGGTGTGGTGGAACTGTCCATCGCGCTGCACCGGGTCTTCGACTCGCCGGCCGACCCGCTGATCTTCGACACCGGGCATCAGGCCTACGTGCACAAGATCCTCACCGGCCGCAAGGACCAGTTCGATTCGCTGCGCAAAGAGGGCGGGCTCTCGGGTTACCCGAGCCGCGCCGAGAGCGCGCACGACTGGGTGGAGTCCTCGCACGCCTCGGCCGCGCTGTCCTACGCCGACGGGCTGGCCAAGGCCTTCGCGCTGACCGAGCAGGACCGCCACGTGGTCGCGGTGGTCGGTGACGGCGCGCTGACCGGCGGAATGTGCTGGGAGGCGCTGAACAATATCGCCGCCGGGACGGATCGTCCGGTGGTCGTCGTGGTCAACGACAACGGGCGCTCCTACGCCCCGACCATCGGCGGCCTGGCCGACCGGCTCACCGCCCTGCGCACCCAGCCCGCCTACGAGCACGCCCTGGACGCGGGCAAGCGCTTCATCAAGAGCATCCCGCGGGTGGGAGAGTCGGCGTACTCGATGGTGCACGCGGTCAAGGCCGGGATCAAAGATGCGGTCAGCCCGCAAGAGCTGTTCAGTGATCTCGGGCTCAAATACGTCGGCCCGGTCGACGGCCACGACATCGTCGCGGTAGAGGCCGCGCTGCGGCGCGCCAAGGATTTCGGCGGCCCGGTGGTGGTGCACGCGGTCACGCAGAAGGGCCGCGGCTACGAGCATGCCGAGAATCACGTGGCCGACCAGATGCACGCTTGCGACCCGATCGACCCGCTCACCGGCCGGCCGCTCGCCGGGAAGAAGAAGCTGGGCTGGACCGCGGTGTTCTCCGACGAGCTGATCGCCCATGCCGAACGCCGCGACGACATCGTGGCGATCACCGCCGCCATGCCCGGCCCGACAGGTCTCGCGCCGTTCGGGGAGCGTTTCCCGGAGCGCATGTTCGACGTCGGTATCGCCGAGCAGCACGCCATGACCTCGGCCGCCGGCCTGGCGCTGGGTGGCTTGCACCCGGTGGTCGCCATCTACTCGACCTTCCTCAACCGCGCCTTCGATCAGCTGCTGATGGACGTGGCGTTGTTGAAGCAGCCGGTCACCGTGGTGCTGGACCGGGCGGGCATCACCGGCCCGGACGGCGCCAGTCACAACGGCATGTGGGATTTCTCGCTGCTCGGCATCGTGCCGGGTATCCGGGTGGCCGCCCCGCGCGATGCCGCCACCCTGCGTGCGGAACTGTCCGAGGCGCTCGCCGTCAATGATGGGCCCACCGTCATCCGGTTCCCGAAGGGCAGTGTCGCCGAGGACATCTCGGCGATCGAACGGCTCGACGGCGTCGATGTGCTGCGCCTGGCCGCCACCGACGGCGGTTCCGCGCAGACCGCGCGCGGTGACGTGCTGCTGGTAGCGGTCGGTCCGTTCGCGGAGACGGCGATGCGCGTCGCGGAAGTGCTGGAGCCGGAGGGCATTTCGGTGACAGTCATCGATCCGCGCTGGGTGCTGCCGGTGTCGGACACCATCGTCAAGCTCGCCGAGAACTACCGGCTGGTGGTCACCCTCGAAGACGGTGGCCTGCACGGCGGTATCGGTTCGACCGTGTCCGCCCGCATCCGCGCCGCCGGAATGGACGTGCCGACGCGGGATCTCGGTGTGCCGCAGCAGTTCCTCGACCACGCGTCCAGGGATTCGGTGCACCAGGAGCTCGGCCTGACCGCTCCCGATATCGCACGGCGGATCAGCGGCTGGCTCGACGCGAGCTGATCAGGCCACGGCCGGTATGGCGTCCCAGAGCACCGGTTGCCGCAGCATGGAATTGACCGAGGTGCAGTAGACATAGGAGGTGGCGCCGGCTGCCGCCGGCGCGCCGCTGAGCAATTGGCCGTTCGCGCAATGGGCTGTCGGCAGGAACGATCCGCCGTCGCACCGGATACCGGCGGTGTTCTGGTCGTGCCACACCAGGGAGCAATTCAACCAGGCCGGGGCGACGCCATCCAGGCCGAAGTCACCGGCTTGCGCGATGCCGGGGTTGCCCAGGGCTATGGTCAATCCGATTGTGGCGGCGGCGATTCCGGTGAATCGTGGGATTCGTATCATGGGCTCGAAATTAACGCGGACCGGACTCGCGGGCGACCCCCAGGATTCTGGGGCATAAACGGCGATGCGATGGCATAATAGTCCGAACGATCGTTCGGAAACGCTGCGCGTGGCGTCTCGACGCCGTACCGTTTCTGCTACCTAGTGGAGGAGAAACGGGCATGGCTTGGGTCAAGAAGGAAATCGTCATCGAAGCACCGGCCGAGGAAGTGTGGGCGGTCATCGCGGACTTCGAGAAGGGGCCGGTGCTGATGGGACCGGGTTTCGTGACCGACAGCAGGCTCGCCGAACCCGACGTCCGCGTAGTCACTTTCGCCACCGGCGCGGTGGTGCGCGAGCGGCTCATCTCCTACGACGCCGCTGAGTATCGGTTCGCCTTCTCGGTGATCGGTGACAGCGTCACCCCGGCGCACGACACCGCGAGCATGCAGGTCTTCCCGCTGGACAACGGGCACAGCCGGTTCGTATGGATGCACGATGTGCTGCCCGCCGAGCTCGCCGCTGCCTTCGCCCCCATCATGGAGCGCGGGATCGCGCTGTTCAAGCAGACGGTGGAAGGCTAGTCGGCCTGCTGCGGCGTCAACGCGACGGTCAGCACGGGCACCGACAGCTCGCGCTGCCACGGCCGCGCCCCACCGGACTTGAGGAAGCCGTCGATCGCGGCGGCCAGGTCGTCGGGGGTGCCGACCCGGTCGTAGGACGGCAGCCCGTCCCAGCACAGCCGCCGCACCAGGTCGGGGGACAGCAGGTTCTCCACCGGAATGGCGTGCTCGGTGGAGAGTTCACCCATCGCCGCGCGCGCCCGAGTCAGCCGGGCGGCGGCGATCGGGTCGCGTCGCTCCCAGCGGTTCACCGGGGGCGGGCCCTCGAATGCTTGGGTGAGCGAGGGTAGCTCGTCATCGGGGAGCGCGCGGGCGCGGTCGATGGCGGCCAGCCATTCGCGGGAGTAGCGGCGCTGGCGCGGGCCGCCGAACACCGGCAGGGTGCGTAGTTGCGCGATGGTGCGCGGGTCGGCCGTCGCGGCGGACACGATGGCCGCGTCCGGCAGGATGCGGGCCGGGGCGACGTCGCGGGCGCGGGCCAGAGTGTCCCGCGCGATCCATAGCTCCCGCACCACGGCGAGTTGCCGAGCCTTGCGCAGGGTGTGGATGCCGGAGGTGCGCCGCCATCGATCGGCCTTGGGGGCGGCCGGTTCACTGGTCCGGATGTGCTCGAACTCCTGTGCCGCCCAATCGGTCTTGCCCTGCGCTTCGAGCGAGGCGGCGACCTCGTCGCGCAGTTCCAGCAGCAGTTCCACATCGAGAGCCGCGTAGTTCAGCCACTCGTCGGGTAGTGGGCGGGTGGACCAGTCGGCGGCGCCGTGACCCTTGCGTAGCGCTCGTCCGAGTAGCTTCTCCACCATCGCGGCCAGCCCGACTCGCTCGAATCCGGCGAGTCTGCCGCCCAATTCGGTGTCGAACAAGCGGGCCGGGCGCAAACCCAGCTCGGCCAGGCCGGGTAGGTCCTGGTCGGCGGAATGCAGCACCCATTCGAGGTCGTTGATCACCGCGGCGAGCGGGCCGAGCGCGTCGGTCACCGGAATCGGATCGATGAGGAAGCTGCCCGCACCGGCCCTGCGCAACTGGATCAGATAGGCCCGAGCCGAATAACGGAAGCCGGAAGCGCGTTCGGCGTCCACCGCCAGCGGGCCGGTGCCCGCGGCGAGCGACGCCGCGGCCTCGGCCACCTGCTCGGGAGTCACGAGAACCGGCGGCACACCATCGGTGGGAGCGAGCAGTGGTTCCGCTGTATCTTCTTCCACACTGCGCCCCTCGATGGGCTCGTCAACAACCGGCATAGACGTGCACTTTACGTTGCTGTCAGCTCTGTTCGTCGCTGGTGTGCGAGTCCGGTCGAAGATCTGTGATTCCGGCCGGGGGCAGACCCGCCGAGTAGGCCAGAACTTCGCAGAACGCCTCGACATGCGGAGCCATCTCGGTGGAGGTCGCGGTCCACGACGCGCGCAACTCCAGTTGGTGCGCGCGCGGCGGGCCCGCGATATCGCCGTAGCGGACCGAACTGGTCGAGGTGACGGTGCCGCCGAGCGCCGTGAACGGCTCGGATCGGGACTCGAGCGCGTCCACCAGCCAGCTCCACGCCACCTCCGGCAGCAAGGGGTCGCCGGCCAGGGAAGCGTCGATGTCGGCCTGGATGTAGGCCACCAGCCGGAAGACGCCGTGCCAGGCGTCGTCACCGTCGGGATCGTGCAGCAGGATCAGCCTGCCGAACGCGTCGCCCTCGGAATCGACCGGCACATTGGGGGTTTCGGCGTGTTTGACTTCGGCGCCGACGGCATAGGAGTACGGGGCGAGCCGCTGCGGCGGCCGGATCGGCGCGAGCTCGATTCGGGGGTGCACGGATGCGGTGCCCATCGCAGCGACCGCGGCTCGAAATCCAGCTGGTTCGGCGGGGGAGCCCTCGGTCGATGCGGCGCCGTCGCGGAAGTCGAGCGGTGTCACGGAAGCGACGGTAGACCGTGTGCCCCCAACCCCGAGGGAGGCGCGCCGCACAGGAAGCGGTTCGCGATAGGGCGTTCGCGTGGTGTGAGTGTTCGGCCGGATGGATATCATTCGCGGTGATGACTACCTACACCCGCCGCCGATTGACCGATGCCCCGTTCTTGGCCGCCGCCACCGGCGCCACGCCCAGCCGGCGGCCGGTGTGGTTCATGCGCCAGGCCGGTCGTTCCCTGCCCGAGTACCGCGAGCTGCGCAAGGGCATCGGGATGCTGCAGTCCTGCTTCGATCCGGAACTGGTCTGCGAGATCACCATGCAGCCGATTCGCCGGCACGACGTGGACGCGGCGATCCTGTTCTCCGACATCGTGGTGCCGTTGAAGGCCGCGGGGATCGATCTGGACATCGTGCCCGGCGTGGGCCCGGTCGTCGCCGCACCGGTCCGCACGTCCGCGGATGTCCGAGCGCTGCCCCGGTTGCGCCCCGAGGATGTCGGCGCGGTCACCGAGGGCGTCCGGTTGCTCACCGCCGCGCTCGGCGACACCCCGCTGATCGGATTCGCGGGCGCTCCCTTCACCCTCGCGTCGTATCTGGTCGAGGGCGGGCCGAGCAAGCATCACGAGCGGACCAAGGCGATGATGCACGCCGACCCCCAGACGTGGCATGAACTGCTCGGCGCGCTCACCGACATCACCATCGCGTTCCTGCAAGCGCAGCTGGCCGCCGGTGTCGACGCGATGCAACTGTTCGATTCCTGGGCCGGTGCGCTGTCGCTGGCCGACTACCGCACCTTCGTGCTGCCGCATTCCGAGCGTGTCTTCGCCGAGCTCGCCGACGCGGGCGTCCCGCGGATCCACTTCGGTGTCGGCACCGGCGAACTGCTGGGTGCGATGGGCGAGGCGGGCGCGGATGTCGTCGGCGTCGACTGGCGGGTGCCGCTGAACGAGGCCGTGCGCCGGGTCGGTCCCGGAAAGGCGTTGCAGGGCAACCTCGATCCGGCCGTCCTGTTCGCGGGTGCCGCGGCGATCGAGTCCGAGGTGCGCCGCATCTGCCGCGAAGCCGACGAAGCGGTCACCCTGGGCGCGACGGGGCACATCTTCAATCTGGGTCACGGCGTCATGCCGGAGACCGACCCGGGCGTCATCACCGCGACCGTCGAACTGATCCACAGCCTGCCCGCGCCGACCGCGTGATGTGAGCCGGACAACGCTGATGCGGACCGGACGGCGGCGCCCGGCCGGGCGAGGGATACCGTCGCAACCATGAGAATCGCGGTCGTCGGCGGGGGAATCACGGGGCTGGTGGCCGCGTACCGGCTACGGGCGTCGCTCGGTCCCGGACCCGACATCGTGGTGACCGACCGGGCCGACCGGGTCGGTGGGGTGCTGCACACCGGTGAAGTAGCCGGGGAGCCTTTGGATCTGGGTGCCGAGGCCTTCGTCGGCCGTCGCCCGGAGGTGCCGCAGCTGCTGCGCGAACTCGGACTGGAAACCCAGCTGGTGCTGCCCGCGGGTAAGCGCCCGCTGCTCTGGTCGGGCGGTGTCGCGCATTCGCTGCCCGAGCGCACGCTGATGGGCATTCCGACTCGGGCCGAGCAGATGCGCGGACTCGTCGACGAGGACACCCTCGCGTGGATCGACGGTGAGACCAAGCGCCCGTTCGCCTGGTACGCCGACTCCGATATCGACGTCTACAGCCTGATCGCCGACCGCTTCGGGGCCCAGGTCGCCAAACGCAGCGTCGACCCGCTGCTGGGCGGGGTCTACGCGGGCAGCTCGCGTTCCATCGGTGTCCGTGCGGCGCTGCCGACGCTGGCCGCCGCCCTGGACGCGGGCGCGCCCAGTCTCACCCACGCGGTGGCCGCCGCGACACCGCCGCCGTCGAACGCGCCGGTGTTCGGCGGCATCCGGGACGGCTACCGGGTGCTGATCGACGCGTTGATCGCCAAGTCCGGCGCGCGCGTCGTCACGGGAACACCGGCCACCCGCTTGGCGCGGTCGAGCTACGGCTGGGTGCTCGATCCGTTCGGCACGGTCGACGCGGTCGTGCTCGCGACACCCGCCCCGGTGACCGCCCGGCTGTTGCGCACTCTCGCCCCCGCCGCCGCGGCGGCCGCGGGGGGTATCGAACTGTCGTCCTCGGTGGTCGTCGCCCTGGCGCTACCCCGCGACACCCCGCTTCCCGACAATTCCGGCATTCTCGTCGCCACCGGAGAGTCCTTGCGCGCCAAGGCTTTCACGCTCTCCAGCCGCAAGTGGCCGCATCTGGCCGCGCGTGCCTCCGCGCTGGTCCGGGTCTCGTTCGGCAAGTTCGGCGACGACGCCACGCTGTCCTGGCCCGACGACAAACTCGCCACCGTCGCCGCCGAGGATCTCGCCCAGGTCACCGGTATCCCGATCGAGCCGCTCGGCGCGACCGTCCAGCGCTGGCCCGGCGGCCTGGCCCAATACGCTCCGGGCCACACCGACCGCGTCGCCGAAATCGAAGCCGCCACCGCCGAACTCCCGAATTTCGCCGTGGCCGGCGCCTACCTGCGCGGCGTCGGCGTGCCCGCCTGCGTCGCGTCCGGCGACGCCGCCGCCCGCCGGATCGCCGCGCGATTGTCCTAGCCGCGCGCGTCAGCCTCGGGTGGCCAGCAGGACCGACGTCGGCCGCCCGGACCAGAGGTGCTTCCGCGGGGACCGCTCGCGTGCGAGCACTCGGCGGACTGGATACGCCGCCTGGGAAACCCGGGGAGCCGGGAACTGTCGCCAGGTGGCGCAGTGGCACGATGGGGGTATGGCGCGACTCGATTTCCAGGCCCTCAATTCCAGCATCCGGTATCTGATGTTCTCGGTGTTCCAGGTGAAACCGGGTGTGCTCGGGGAGGATCGGGCCAAGGCGATCGCCGACGCGCAGGCGTTCTTCGACGGGCTCGAGGACAAGGGCGTCGTGGTGCGCGGGCTCTACGACGTGGCCGGGATGCGAGCCGACGCCGACTTCATGATCTGGACGCACGCCGAGCGCGTCGAGGACCTGCAGGCCGCCTATGCCGATTTCCGGCGCACCACCGAACTCGGGCGGGCCAGTAACCCGGTGTGGAGCAATGTGGCGCTGCATCGCCCGGCCGAGTTCAACAAGAGCCACATTCCGGCGTTCCTCGCGGGCGAGGACGCGGGTAACTACATCTGCGTGTACCCGTTCGTGCGCTCCTACGAGTGGTACCTGCTGCCCGATGACGAGCGCCGCAAGATGCTCGCCGATCACGGCAAGGCCGCGCGCGGCTACCCCGATGTGCGCGCCAACACCGTGAGCTCGTTCGCCCTCGGCGACTACGAGTGGATCCTGGCCTTCGAGGCTCCGGAACTGCACCGCATCGTCGATCTGATGCGCGACCTGCGCGCCACCGAGGCGCGGCTGCACGTGCGTGAAGAGGTCCCGTTCTACACCGGGCCGCGGGTCGAGGTGGCCAAGCTCATCGAAGCCCTGCCCTGACCGTCGGTCGCGAAATCAGGCATGCCCCGAAATCCCGGGGCATGCCTGTTTCGTGTCGCTAGCCGTACGCTGCACGCAGCGCGGACGGCCGGTTCAGTCGGCTGCGGTGTCCGAGGGGTGCAGCCGCAGCGAGATCGAGTTGATGCAGTAGCGCTGGTCGGTGGGCGTGTTGTAGCCCTCGCCCTCGAAAACGTGTCCGAGGTGGCTGTGGCAGTTCGCGCACAGCACCTCGACCCGGTGCATGCCCAGCGAATCGTCCGGACGCAGGATCACCGCGTCGGACTTGGCCGGATCGAAGAACGACGGCCAGCCGCAGTGCGAATCGAACTTCTCGCTGCTGCGGAACAGTTCGGCGTCACACGCCCGGCAGGTGTAGACGCCCTCGGTCTTGGTGTCGGTGTACTCGCCGACGAAGGGTCGTTCGGTCCCCGCCTCACGCAGGACCCGGTACTCATCGGGGTTCAGCTTCGCCTTCCACTCCTGGGGCGTCAGCTGAATCCGCGGCTCAGGAAGATCGGAACTCATGGCTCCACGCTAATACGTTTCTCGCTAGAGGCGGTTGACCCGTTAGCGGCACCCCGAACAGACTCGGAATCCTCGGCTTGGTCCCGGGAGTCCGGAGCGTGCTTCATCCAGGCCGGATCCAGGCTCTGCCCGACGACCAACCGCCCTTCACGGCGTGCGTTGAGGTATCGGTCACCCAGTACGCAGAACACCACGAGCAGCATCAGCCCCCAGCCGAAGGTGATGCGCAGGTATTCGAGATCGCGTCCGATGCTCTGCCAGCGGTCCGACAGCCATTTGTCGTAGGACAGGAACCCGAAGGCCGCCAGCCAGGCCGGCCAGTTCCGCAGCACTGAATTGCGCAAGACCACCGACATCATGAACGGGAACACCATCATCGAGTAGTACATCTGGCCCAGCGAGGGCAGCAGCCACGACGCGATCAACAGCACGCCGGAGGACGTGGTGATGAAGAACAGCTCGTCCTCGCGGTAGTACCGGTACAGGATCCACAAGGTGAGCGCGACGACGACGCCCATGGCCAGCCGGATACTCCAGGTCAGCCAGACGGGCAGGCCATAGTAGGCCGCGTTGCCCTCGATGGCGCTGTTGAAATAGTCCCGGGTGTGCCCGATATAGGGCAGGGTGCGCCGGACGAAGTCCATCGGGTCTTTGATCAGCGGCCAGGCGATCGCGTTCAACACCAGTGGCACGCCGATCGCGGTGAGGAACACTTTCCACTGACCGCGCACCAGTGCGATCAGCAACATCGGGGCGAGCGTCGGTTTCACCGCGATGCTCAAACCCATGATGACGCCGGCCCACAGATCGCGGCGTGCCAGCAGCAAATGGATGAACAGCAACTCGCACAGCAGCAGACAGCCGTTGACGTTCGTGAAGACCAGCGTGTTGGTGACCGTCTCGGACATGAACATCGCCAGCAGCAACACCGGCGCGGCAACGGATTTCACGCTGTACTTGAACAGCCGCAACAGCAGATACCAGGCGAGCAGGATGGCGATGACGTTCAACAGGATGAACAGCCAGCGCGCCTTCTCGTAGTCGATGATCGCGACCGGCGCGAACAGCAACGTACCGCTCGGGTAGTACAGGTAGTGCGGGTCGACAGAGTCGAAGTTCGCGGTGTAGACCGGGCGGCCGTTGAGGAACGCGAAGGAAGCGTCGTACACGGGCCGGAAATCATCGGTGACGAATCCGTTGACAGCCTTGATGAAGACCCGGTTCAGCACGGTCATGACCGCAATCGGCCACAATGCGAACTTGATCACCTCGGCGGTAGTACGAGCGGTGCGTGGCTCGATCTGTCGAAGTAACACTGGCGCACCGTACACCGGATTCGGCGGCGAGCAATTGCCGGGCGGCTGTTCGAGTCTGCCCGAAGATCAAGCCGGGCAGGCGGTACCGTCCGCGGGCAGCTTGGCCTCGGCCAGGTATTCCAGCAGCGACCGCTGCGCGCAACCGGAGTGGGTGAACACCGGGTGCCCCCAGCCCTGCCAGTTCACGGTGGCGTGCCGCGCGCCCGCCGCGCCGAGCGCGCCGGTGACCGAGGCCGTGCCGCCGTTGCCTTTCACCGGATCGGCGACCGAATTCAGCACCAGCACCGACAGATCCAGCTTCTCCGGCATGGGCGCGGGCGAGGGCACCGGCCATGCCGAGCAATCCAGCAGACTCAGGGCCGCGGTCTTGCCGAACACCGGGTACTTCTGCGCCCACAACATGGCGAGCTCGGTGGCCTTGCCGGGTGTCGGCGGCTGCTGGGTGTCGGTGCAGCGGTTGACGAATTGCCCGTCGCTCGCGGTGGCCGCGGATTCCCGCAGGATCAGATTGCCGAGCGCGGCGCCGTCACCGCGGCCGGCGGCCGACAGCGCGTCGGCGAGTTCGGTGACGCGGTTGGACTGATCGGCGCGCGGACTGCCCAGGAAACCGGTGATCGCGGTGAGCAGCGCTTTAGCGGACACATCGCCGAGCCCGCCCGTGCTCGCCTTGTTCACCAGGTCGGCGATGGCGGCGCGCGGGTCCGCGCCGAGCGAGCAGTTCATCGCCTTGCAGCGTTGCGCGAACGCGGTCAGCGCCGCTTCGGCGCCTTGCAGCCGCTGTTCCTCGCGGGTGACGGAGTCGGTGTTGACGGCTTCGGGGGAGTCCAGCACCAGCCGGGACAGGTGATCACCGAATTTGCGCGCGTAACTGAGCGCGACCTTGGCGCCGTTGCCGGTGCCGAGCAGATCGATGTTGTCGACCTGCCACTGTTTGCGCAACTGCTCGATGTCGTCGGCCGCGTGCGGTGCGTCGAACAGGCCTTCGTAGGGCTGCAGGAAGTCGCGGCACGAAATGGTGGCTTCTTGACTGAGCGCCGAAATCGCCTCGGCGGGATTGCCCGCGCCCGCGTCGAATTGGCCGTTGTCGGCGAGTCCGCGGCGGATTTCGGCGGGCAGGCAATCGACCGGCTGCGAGGTGCCCAGGCCGCGCCGGTCCACCGCGACGATGGGCCGCGTGGTGAGCAGACCGGCGCCGCCGCTGCCGACCGCCAGCCCGGCCAGGGTCGCGGTGGAGGAGCGGTCGGTGCCCGAGGTGAGGACCAGCGGCGCCGCGTCGGGCGGGGTCTGCGGCACCCGCGCGCGCATGGCGCCGGTGCGGAAACTGCCGATCACGGTGCCCTGGGTGTCGATCGGGGTGGAGTACTCGGCGCACTCCAGCACCAAGCCCGCGGGAGCCGGACCGAGGCCGAGCAGGTTCAGCGTCGGGGTGGTGCATTCGCGCCAGCTCAGATCGGTTTTGGGCACCGTGGCCTGTTTCGGCGGTGCGACCGGAGCTTTCGAGGTGGTCGCCGCATCGCCGACGGCCGGACGCTCGACGGCGACACCGGGGCGGTCGGAGGGGCCCGCCCCGCACCCGGTCAGAACGATCGACAGTGTCGAGGCCACTACGGCGGCTCGAGTCCAGCGCATGCGATACAGCCTGCCACAGGCGGTATCCGGTGGCGGTGTGCGCTACGGCCTGAGCGCGCACCGCGGGTCAGCGCCGGACCCACCGGGTGAGAATGGTGCCGTCCTCGTCGAGCAGGAGATGGCGGCGGCTCATCGCGCACTGGAACTCGTGCGCGGACAACGCTATTCGCCGCGCGGTGCCGCCGATCAGCAACGGCGCGGTGGTCAGGGCGAGCTCGTCGACCAGGTCGGCTTCCAGGAGTTGACCGAACAGATGCGGCCCGCCCTCGCACAGCACCCGATGCAGTCCGCGCTCGGCCAGCACGTTCAGCAGCGCCTTCGGAGTGATGGCCACACCCCCCGCTTCGATCACCTCCGCGCCCGCGTCGGCGAGCGCGCGTTTGCGGTCGGCGGGCGCGGTGGCGGTGGTGATGATCAACGGCGGTACCTCGGTGTCGGTGAACAGCCGGCAGCCGGGTTCCAGCGCGGCGCTCGCGGTGACCACGGCGATCGGCGGCGGCGACCCGTCCCGGTGCCCGCCGAAGCTTCGACCGTGGAGCGCGCGCCGGCGTCGCGCGTCGGTGCGCGCGCCGCCGTAGTTCTCGGCGCGCACCGTGCCCGCGCCGACCAGGATCACGTCGGCCAGCTCGCGCAGCAGCAGGAACACCTGTTTGTCGGCCGGGGTGCCCAAGCCCGCGGACTTGTCGCCCGCCGTGGCGGCGCCGTCGATGCTGGCGACGAAGTTCGCCCGCACCCAGGGCTCATCGAGGCTGGTCGGGTAGGCGTAGAGCTCCGCTAAGCCGTCGGGGTCGAGTTCTGTGAGCTGGATCGCATTGGGGATACGCTGCATGACTACCGATCACACCACGTCCGTACGCTTTGTCCATGCAGGAACGCCTCGTCGACCGTCACCCTGAGGTGCCGGCGGACCAACTCGTCGCCCAGATGGTCCCGCCCCCGATGTTCGATGAGGTCAGTTTCGCCTCCTACATTCCCGACCCGAACGAGCCCAGCCAGGCCGCCGCGGTTGCCAAGGCCGAGCAGTTCGCCGGTCAGGTGGCCGCGATTCACAAGGCGGCCAACAAGAAGAGCCTGTTCGGGAAGAAGAAACAGGTCAGCGGCGCGGGACTGTATCTCGACGGCGGGTTCGGCGTCGGCAAGACCCACCTGCTCGCGTCGATCTTCCACAGCGCACCCGCGCCCAAGTCCTTCGGCACCTTCGGCGAGGTCACCAACCTGGTAGGCGCGCTCGGCTTCAACAACGCGGTCGAACGCCTGTCCGCCAACAGCGTGCTGTGCATCGACGAATTCGAGCTCGACGATCCGGGCGACACCATGCTGGTCTCGCGTCTGCTGACCGAACTGTCGGCGCGCGGCGTCTCCATCGTCGCGACCTCCAACACGTTGCCCGGCCAGCTCGGGGAAGGTCGTTTCGCCGCACAGGATTTCCTGCGCGAGATCAAGAAGCTGGGCGCGATCTTCGAGTCCGTGCGGGTCGACGGGCCCGACTACCGGCACCGCGATCTGCCGCCCGCCCCGGAGCCGACCTCGCCCGAGACGCTGGCCGAACGCGCCGGCGCCACACCGCATTCCACGCTCGATGATTACGACGAACTGCTGAAGCACTTGAGTACGCTGCATCCGTCGAAGTACGGCGCGCTGATCTCCGGTATCTCGGCGGTCTACATCAACGGCGTGCATCCGGTCACCGACCAGGCCGTCGCACTGCGCATCGTCGTGCTCGCCGACCGGCTCTACGACGCGAGCATTCCGGTCACCGTGTCCGGCGCCAAGTTGGACGAGATCTTCTCCCAGGAGATGCTGGACGGCGGTTACCGTAAGAAGTATCTGCGCGCGATCTCCCGGCTGCTCGCGCTGTCCCGGTTCGAAGCCGCGAAGGCGTGAATCAGCGGCTGCCCCTGCCCGACTCGACGTAAGGACTCCCGCGTGTCTCGAGATCGTGTTCTCCGCGGCTGTGTCGCCGCAGCCACCGGCCTCGCCATCGCCTTCGGGCCGGTCGCCGGAACTACGCTGGCGGCGCCGGCCGCGGCCACCGAGTTCGACCGCTCGCTGCACCTGACCGGTGTCCAGAACGGTCGCGACGTGGGCGGCTACCGCACCGTCGACGGGCGTCTGGTGCGCACCGGCTCGGTGTTTCGCACGGGGCAGCTGAACAACGCCACCCCGGCGGATCTGGCCGCGCTGGGCACGGTGCGCGTCGTCGAGGACCTGCGCACGGTCTACGAGCGGGCCCTGGCGCCGGACCGGGTGCCCGCGGGCGCGACCGAACGCTGGGTCGACGTCATCGGCCAGGCTCCGCCGCAGACCATGATGAGCACCCTCACCGGCGGTGACGACCTGTACCGCGCGTTCATCACGGCCCCGGGGGCGAACACCGCCTTCGCCACGGTGCTGCGCGACATCATCGACACCGCCGACGGCGCGGTGCTGTTCCACTGCACCGCGGGCAAGGACCGCACCGGCTGGGCCGCCGCGGTGCTGCTGACCATCCTCGGCGTGGACCGCGAGACCGTCACCCAGGATTACCTGTTGTCCAACGTGTATCGCGGCGCCGCCGAAGGCGACGGACTCAACGGCGTGCAGCAGGCTTGGCTGGACGGCGCGTTCGATCAGGTCGACCAGTCCTACGGCAGCTTCGACAACTATGTGCGCGAGGGCCTGCGGCTCAGCGACGCCGACGTGGCGGCGCTGAAAGCGAAGTTGCTCGTCTGAGTGGCGGTTTCGCGGTAGCACTCGGTGCGGAACGCGACGAGATCGCCGTCACTATGCTGCGGACATGACGAAGTTCGAAACCTGGGACGGGCTGGAGCTCAGCTATCGCGTGTGGGACGGCGACGGCACCCCGGTTGTGTTGCAGCACGGCATAGTCGCCGATACCGGCGCCAACTGGATCGGGATGGGCGTGGTCCGCGCATTGCGGGCGGCTGGACACACCGTGGTCTCCCTGGACGCACGCGGGCACGGCCGTTCCGCGAAACCGCACGACGCGAGCCGCTACTCCTGGGCGGCCATGGCCAAGGACGTGCGCGCGCTCTATGACGAGCTGGGACTGGATCAGGTTGCGCAGGTGGGCTATTCGATGGGCGGGGTGATCTCGCTGCTGGTCGCCGCCTCGGACGCGCGGGTACGGAAGCTGGTCGTGGGCGGTATCGGGTCGGGTGTCATCGATTGCGGTGGCGTCGACCGGCGCGTCGTCGATGTCGCGGACCTGCAGGAAGCGATGACCGGGGACGGAGCCGGGGCGCCGCCCGTCGCCCGGATGTTCCGAGTGCTCGCCGACGCGGTGCACGCCGATGTCGACGCGATCAAAGCGGTCGCGCGGGGACTCGACGAGGAGCCGATCAAAACACTGGACGACATCACCGTCCCCACGCTGGTTCTCGCCGGTGACGCCGACCCGTTCGCCGCCGAACCCGAACGTCTCGCCGCGGCCTTACCCGACGGTCGCGCCGTCGTCGTGCCGGGCGATCACCTGATGGCCGTAGCGGATCCGGGCTTCTCCGCGGCGCTGGTCGACTTCCTGAAGAACTAGCGCCGCTGTCAGAAAACGAGCCGCAGCACGAAATCGTGGTGCACCTGCCGCCCGACCATGAACGTCTTCGTGCCGACACGCTGGAACCCGTGCTTGGTGTAGAACCGCTGGGCGCGTTCGTTGCTCTGGTTAACCCCGAGCCAGACCCCGGCCGCGCCCTCTTCCCGGGCCCGCTCCAGCGACGCGCGCATCAGCGCCGTGGAGATGCCGCTGCCGTGGTGTCCGGGCAGCACATACATTTTGCTGATTTCCACCACCGGGCTCAGGTTCACCGCGGCCGCGACCTCCGGGTCGGCCGGGACGCCCGCGTGCAGCATGGCGTAACCGACGATGTTCCCGTCCGCGCAGGCTTTGAGCACGGTGTGGGCGGGATCGGTGAGGTATTCGCCGAACCGTTCCCCGGAAAGCACTTCGGTGATGAAGATGTCGATATCGTCGGCGGTGGCGTCGGGCGGGCACGCGAGCGGAAAGGTCGCGGCCGCAACGTCACTGAGGGCTTCCGCGTCCCACAGTCCGGCCCGGTCCACGATGACCGGTGAGTGACTCATTCCTCCAGTACAGCACGTCCGTGATCGTCATCGAGACGCTCGGTCCCTTCCGGACGAGAATGGAACACACTCGCCAGCACGATCAGGATCGCGGCGAACACCGTCGGGATGACGAATCCGGCGCGGTGCCCGAACCCGGCCGCGACCGCTCCGATGACGCCGCCGCCGACCAGTGTGCCCGCGTAGTTGAACAGGTTGAGCCGCGCGATGAGGGAATCCAGCGCGCGCCCGCTGGTCAGCCGTCCGGCCTCGCTGAAGCACAGCGGCGCGAGCACCGGCAATCCGAGGCCGGCCACGAAGAATCCACCGATCGCGGTGGCGGGGTTGGGTGCGACAACCGCGACGGCGAGCCCCACGACGCCGACGCACGCCGCGACCCGCACGACACTGCGTGGTCCGAAGCGGCGCACCCAGATGTCACCGGTGAGCCGGGCCAGCAGCGACGCGCCCTGATAGGCGGCCAAAGCCAGCGCCGCGGTCGCGGAGCTGGACTTCAGGTCGTCGCCCTCCAGATACAGCGCCGACCAGTTGCCGACGGAGAAGTCGATGGCGAACACCAGCGCCATCACGATGCCGATGGCCAGATAGGCCCGCAGCGCGACGGATTCGGCCGCGGCGCGCACACCGGCTGCGGACTCTTGCGGGCCTGTCTCGGCCCGATCGGCGTCGAGCAGGCGCGGGCCGAGCGCGAGTCCCAGTACCAGCACCACGCCCACCGCGCTCAGCAGTGACGTCCGCAGTCCCACCTCGAGTGTCTCGAAGCTGGAAACGAACAGCGCACCGGCGATCGACCCCGCACTCCAGGCCGCGTAGAACGACGCCAGAATGAAGCGCCCATATCCGTGCTGGATGAAGACCGCCTGCATGTTCGTGCTCGCGTCGACCATGCCGAGTGCGATCCCGTAACAGCACAGCGCCACCAGCAGTCCTGGTGTATTGGGCGCCAGGGCGATCGCGGTGCCGGTGCCGGCGATCAGCAACAGGCCGATGCGCAGCGTGGTCCGGCTCGACCACCGCAGGGCCAACTGCTCGGCCGCCACGCTGCCCGCGCCCGCGAGCAACGAGACCACCACCACCGATCCGACGATCAACCCGTCCGACAGGCCGAATTTGTCCTTCTGCTGCGGCAATTCGGTGAGCACGACGGCGAAGAAGAAACCCTGCAGCGCGAACGCGAACGAATTCGCGATTCTGGCACCCCGCAGGATCGGGGCGATGGAGCTCATTTCCGGAGGGTAGCGGCCGATACCACGCACTGCCGCGGAATCGGCAGACCTCTCCCTGTGCGCGGCGTGGACTACGTCGCCGGGGCTGGCCGCGCTTCCCAGCGCATGCCAGTATCGAAGGGGCACGGCCCGATCCGGCTACGGAGCGGCCGAGGAGTGCCGACAGTCGTCGGACAGCAGGGAGGCTCGATGACCGTGACCTATCCGCCCGGACCGCCACTGCCCCCGTTCGTCCAGACCGCTCTTTATCTGCGTCGTCGCCCGCTGTTCCTCGGTGCGTTGCGGCGGCGCTACGGCGATGTCTTCGCGGTGCGGGTGCCGCCGTTCAACGACAACGTGGTGGTGTTCTCCCGTCCCGAACACATCAGGGAGGTCTTCGGCGGCGACCCGCGCACCATGCACGCGGGGGAGGCCAACAACATTCTCGGGCCCGTCATGGGCGCGCACTCGGTGCTGCTCACCGACGAGGCCGAGCACGCACGCACCCGGAAGTTGCTGCTGCCCGCGTTCAACAACGCGTCCCTGCGCGGCTATCGAGAACTGGTCGCCGAGATCGCCGCGGCGGAAGTCGCCGCGTGGCAACCGAATTCCACGGTGACCACGCTGGACCGGATGAACGCGCTCACCCTCGAAGTCATCATGCGTGTGGTGTTCGGCGTCACCGACGCGGCCGTCCGCGCCGAACTGGTGCCGCGCCTGCGTCGCATCGTCGATGTCGGAGCGCTACAGTACGCCGGGCTGCGTACGCCCGCGCTGCGGCGCTATCAGCCGTGGAAGGCGTTCCACGCCAACCTGACGGCCGTCGACGATCTGCTGTATCGAGAGATCGCCACGCGCCGGGCCGCACCCGATCTCGCCGACCGCGCCGATGTGCTCTCGCGTCTGCTGCAGGTCGGTTCCGCGGGCGCCGACCCACCGCTGACGGACGCGGAGCTGCGCGATCAACTCATCACCTTGCTGCTGGCCGGACACGAGACGACGGCCGCGGCATTGTCCTGGGCGCTGCACGAACTCGCCACGCACCCGGCGGTCCAGCGGGCGGCGTTCGAGGCGGCGCGCGACGAGGACGACAAAGCGCTGGAGGCCGTGCTGAAGGAGGCGATGCGCCTGCATCCGGTGATCCCCGGCGCGGTCCGCCGCCTCACCACCGAGACCACTGTCGCCGGGTGGACGCTGTCCGCGGGCACGACCGTCAGCTGTTCCATCACCCTGGCGCACCGCAGTCCGGAGAATTACACCGATGTCGAGGTCTTCCGCCCGGCGCGGTTCCTCGAAGGGGAGGTCGAGCCGCACACCTGGCTGCCGTTCGGTGGCGGCGTGCGCCGGTGCATCGGCGCGGGCTTCTCGATGATGGAGGGGACGGTGGTGCTGCGCGAAATTCTCACCCGCTACGCGCTCACCCCGGCCACCGGGAAGCCGGAACGCGCTCGGGTGCGCAACATCACCACGGTGCCGCGCGGCAAGGCTCGAATCGTTGTGACCGCGCGGTAAACGCCGTTCTAACCTGTTGGTATCCGCCGAAATCGGGCGCGCGGGCATTACGGGTGCCCGCATACGGGTAATCTCGGTGCCCATGACGAGCGGGAACCGCATCGCGATCGTTGGTGCGGGTGTTGCAGGCCTGGCCAGCGCGAAGGTTTTGAGCAGGGAAGGGTTCCCGGTCGAGGTGTTCGACCGGGCCCCGGACGTGGGGGGTGTGTGGAGCGCCACCCGGCGCTACCCGGGGTTGCGTACGCAGAACAGCCGCAACACCTACCACTTCTCCGACTTCCCCATGCCCGAGGACTACCCGCGCGTCCCCGACGGGGCGCAGATGCAGGCCTACCTCGAACGATATGTCCAGCAGTTCGGTCTGCGCGAGAATCTGCGGTTGGGCACCGAGGTGGTCGCCGCGGACCCGGTCGACAGCGGCTGGCTGCTCGAGATTCGCGACGACACCGGGATCCACCGCACCTCCTGCGATCACCTGGTGATCGCCAACGGCGTCTTCAACGAACCCGCCATGCCCGACTACCCGGGCGCCGACAAGTTCCAGTCGGCCGGCGGCTACCTGTGTCACTCGACCGATTTCCACGACGCCGAATGGGCCCGCGGCCGCAACGTCGTGGTCGTCGGCTACGGCCAGTCCGCCTGCGATATCGCCGAAGCCGTCAGTCATGTCGCGGCGTCGACGACGGTGGTGGCGCGCCGGCTGCTGTGGAAGCTGCCGCGCAAGGTCGCGCCCGGTTTCGACTACGAACGTCTGATGCTGACCCGCATGGGCGAGGCGCACTTCCGCTACCAGCGGCTCGGCTGGTTCGAACGTTTCCTGCACGGCGGCGGCGTCTCCTTCCGCGACAGCAACTTCGATCTGCTGCGCGAACTCGCCACCAAGCAGACCCGGCTACGCGAGCTCGACCTGATGCCGGACACCCGTTTCGAGGAAATCGCGCAGAGCACCTTCTCCCTGGCCACCGAGGGCTTCTACGAACAGGTCCGCGACGGTCGCATCTTCGTCGCCCGGGACACCTCGATCACCGAAATGTTCGGCACGCCACAGGGTCCCGCGGTCCAGCTCGACACCGGCGAGCAGCTGCCCGCCGACATCGTGGTGTGCGCCACCGGTTTCCAGCAGCGCGTCCCCTTCCTCACCCCCTACATCCAGCGCCAGCTCACCGACGACGACGGCAATTTCCGCCTCTACCGCCACATCCTCCCCGTCACCGTCCCCAACCTGACCTTCGCCGGCTACAACGCCTCCACCGTCGCCACGCTCAACGCCGAAGTCGGCGCCCACTGGACCGCCGCTTTCCTGCAGGGCCGCATCCAACTGCCCGCCCCCGAGGACATGGCCGCCAAGGTCGACGACCGCCTGCGCTGGATGGACGCCGGTACCGCGGGCCACCACGCCCACGGCACCGCCATCACCCCCTTCTCCCTGCACAACATCGACGAAATGCTGTCCGACCTGCGTTTCCGACTACCGTTGCGAACCCGCCTCGTCCAATGGTTCCGCCCCGTCAAGCCCTCGTCCTACCGCGGCCTGGGCGAACGCCGCCACTCCAGCACCGAAAAGCGAACCCCACCCACCGAACCCCTCTACCCCCAACCCCAGCGCCCCCACGCCGACCACCGCTGACCGAGCCGGGCGAATCTCCGTTCGGAGAACCCCGGCGCGGGGCTGAGACGGGTCTCGCTACGACTGGTCGTCTGGCGGGGCAGGTCTCTCGGCAGGACCGGTGGTCTTGCCGGAATCGTCGTCCGACTCGAACGGGTCGCTCGCTGGAGCCGGTCGCGTCACTGAAACCGCATTGCCTGGCTGAGGGCCGGTCGTCGCGCTGGAACCGTGGCTTCGCTGGAACCGGTCGGCGCGATGTGCCATCACCCTGCCGGAACTGGCTACGCCACTGGACGAGTGTGGTCGACGCGAAGTCCTCGAACCCCGCCCGTCCGGAATAGCTGCTGCCCGCAGGACGCGGCTCCAGTTCCCTTGCGCCGCTGTGCGAGTAGTGGCTCTGATCGGAACCGCTGCAAGGTCGGTGAACTCGACTTTCCGGGTTCCGCCGGGCCTCCGGTCAGGGTAGGTCGCCGGGCGGGTTGCTCAGGGGGCGGCCGAAGGGGCCGTGGGGGTTTCGCTTGAGTTCGTCGAGCATGGCTTGGAGTTTGTCGACGTGGGCGTTGTCGTCGATGGTCGGCCGTTGCGGGGCGGTGGTCGAGATGTCGGGGTCCGGGCGGGGCGAGGTGAGGCTTGATTCGTTGCGGCCGTTGGTAGTTGGGTTGGGCGAGTCGAAGCTGATGCTGGGTGGGGGTTCGAGACGGCCGCTACCGGTGATGTGGGTGGAGGTGTCCGCGCGGCCGGTGAAATGGGAGTTTTCGGGTCGGTCGGCGGAGTTGGTGAGGTTTTCCAATCGGCCGTTCAAGCCGGTGGAGGTAAAGGTTTCGGAGCGTCCGGTGATCTCCGTGCGCCCGTTGATTTCCCCGCCGCGTCCGTTGAGGTTCGCGGGCGACTGCGGTGTGCGCGTCGGAAGATCGGTGAGACCTGGCGGGCGTGCTGTTTCCTGGTTTTCGTTGCGGGCGCGCAACGCGGCGTAGTCGATGCCCTGCGGAGTGGTGTTCGGCGCGGCCTCGGTGATGCCGGAGGGGGTGAAGCGTTCGTCGCGCGGGGTGATTCCGACCGGCTCGAGGCGTTCGGAATGGCCTGCGGGCGCGGCGGATTCGGAGCGCGGGGTGGGCTCGGGTGTGGGCTCGACCCAGTCGTTCAGGGCTGCGGGCACTGTCGGCAGCCGCCGTTCGCTGCTGAAAGCGGTGTCGGCGACGGGCGCGGTACCGCGCCCACCGACCGGCTCGGGCTGGTCGGCGCGGGCCGGGGGCTGCGAGCGGTTGGCCACGGCTCGCGGTAGCGGACGCTCGGCGGATTCTCCTTCGGCGCGCGCGGGTGTGGCCCCGCGCTGCGGCATGGCGGTGCGTTGGGGGAGGTCGTTCTGGGCGGGTGCCGGCGCGGGATTCTCGGCGCGGGCCCGCTCCCGGCGTTCGGCCCGGGTCGCGGGTTCCTCACGAGCGGGTTCGGGCCGGTTGACCGGTTGGGCGTGCGGTGCGGGTTCCGTCGGAGCGGATTCGGTGCGCGTGACCGATTCGGCACGCGTGCCGCTCTCCACGCCGTCGATTCGCGACCCCAGCTTCGAAATGTCTTGGTCGGTACGGAAAGCCCAGGCTTCCAGCTTCGCCAACCGCGCGGCCACCGAACTCTCGTCGCGAGCTTCGTCGACCCGGGCCGCCACCGCGTCCAGCTTGTCGCTGACTTCACGCAAAATCTCCGCGATGCCCGATATGATCTCGCCGATCGACTCGCCGCCCTGCTGGCCGTGCTCCATCCGTACCTTCTTCCCCGTCGAGTGCGCGATCACGCCCGTGGCCCGGGCGATTCTATCCGCGAACCCAGGGGTGTGCGGGGCGAGAGCCCAACCTCACGTGCCCCCTGGGCCTTTCGCGCGGGCGCAAGTTCTCCAGTTACTTGCCCGTCTGGCCGGATTGTCCGGATTCGCGCGCCAATGATCCTGTCGGCGATGTCGGCCGGGCCATGCCGGGGTTGCCCGGAATTGGCTGGCGCGCTTACCCGGGCTGGACTGGGCGTTCGCCCGCGAAGAGCGCCGGTCGGGGGCGGTTTGGTCTCGAAATCATCACTGTGCCGTTTCCTGCGATTGGCTGGAATTGTCAATCCGGCGGAATTTCTGTGGCGATGATCTCGCATGTCGCTGCGAAAACCCTTGTGATGCACCACACATCGGCTGGTCGAACGGTTTTCAGCAGTTGTGGCGCACCCGGGCGCGGGGTATAGGGGGCTGGCGAGCGGCGCGCATCTGACGCACTCTTGATCTATGGATTAGGTCGCAAGACCAAGGTGTTTATTGGGCAGGGGAGTGATCGCGTGCGAACCAAGCAGCGTGCGGACAAGGCTTGTGGGCGTCGAGCGGTGCTCGCCGAACTCGGGATCGGCGACGCCCCCGAGGACACCGGTGGAACTTCCGTGGGTATTTCCCGGTACAGCTGCCGATGCGTGGAATGCGCTGACGCCCAGTGGGATATCCAGCGCCTCAAATACTGGCTCTGCGCCCGCCTGCTCGCGTTGGGCGTCGACGAGGCCGAAGTAGATCGCCGCATCGGCGACCTCCCGGTCGACATCTACTACCGGATCGGCGAACGTCAGTTCGCCATCGAGGTGCGTTCCGGGCCGCTGGATCGCGCCGGCGCGGTGGAGCACATGCAGCGGTTGCGTGCGGCGGGCTGCGAAAGCGTGCTGTGGCTGTGCCAGCCCGGCTACTGGGTCGCGCACCTGCCCGCACTCGGCATCGCCAATTTCGCGCCACCGGCCTGCGATTATCTGATCGAATCCGGCATGCTCACCTCGGATGGCCGCGCCCTGGCCGCGCCGCGCTCCACCCCGTTCGAGCTACGCGATTTCTTGGCCGGTTTTCTGTCGGGCACGATCGTCTGGGGATACCGCGACGAACTGACCGGAGGCTGGGGCACCGTGACCGACTGGACGCACCATACGCACGCGCAAGCGATGGTGATCGCCCGTCAGCGGCAGGAGCTGGTAAACCAGCGCACCTCGCTAGCCCTTTCCCGGAAATCCGTGCGGGACAAGCAGAAACAGATCATGAAGCTCACCTCGCGGTTGGAGCGCGCCGAACTCGACACCGAGGAGCGAGCCGACTCCCTGGCCGAAGCGAACCGCAAACTGGCCGACCATCACCGCGTCGACGCCTCGCTGCGTGCCACCATCAAGGGCCTCCAGGACACCATCAGCCACTGGCAACTGGTCACCTATTGCTCGATGATGCTGATCGTCACCTTTGTCGCCGGGGCGATGGTGGTGCGCTGAGGGCGGCGGTTGTCGTCGCGCTGTCGCCGGGGCGGAGCAGGAACGGCGCGCGGTCCCAGCGCCATTCGTTGCGGAGCACCAGAGCGGTGAAATCCAGCAGATCGAGGTCGGTTTCGTCACGGAGTTGACGGACCGCGGGCCAGAACACCGGTCCGCGGTCCAGCAGCTCCTGTAGTCGCGCCCCGAGGTGTGCGTCTACCTTGCGGTGCAGCAGTTCCGGTATGCCGATATGGCTACCTGTCCACACGAGCCAGCCCCACCCGTTGCCGTGCGCGTGCGCTCGGGCCGCCGCCGACGCAGCACGGTTGACGTGGAATCCGACGTGCCCCAGCGGCTGCACATCGATCAGCGCTACCCGTCCGTCGGTGAACCGCGCGGCGATCGTCGGATAGGTAACCTGTTCGGCCCCATCGAGGTCGAACGTGATCGCGCTGGGATGCTCCTGGAAGGTGTCGACGAGCGCGCTGGCGTTGAGCGTCTGCAACAACCGCGCCTGCAATGCCGAATCGAACCGCACGTCCCGCCCCACCTTGTCCAGGTAGAACCGGCCGCGTCCGTCGTCGTCCCCGTCGATGGTGCGTGCCGACCGTATCGGCAACGCCGCGGCTTTCCCGCCGGGCCAATCGACGTGCCCGAGCCAGGAGTTCACCTGACTCGTCGCCAGTGCCCCGGCGTCGTGCAGCTTCGCCAGCCGCCGATTCGTCTTCTTCTGCCACGCCATGATCCGCTGCATGACGTAGCCCGCGACCCGCTTCGCGTCCTCGGGCGGATGCCCGGCGAGCCGGAGTTTCAAATACGCCAGCTCGTTGCCGACGAGGTCGGTCTCGGTCGCATACGTTTCCACCAGCAGCGCCCGGGTCAGCGCCGGATCTCGCGCCCGCAGCGGATACCGTCGCGTGAATGCCGCCAGCCGCGATCCGCTGAGCTGCGTTTCCCGCAGCATCTGCCCGACGGACCGGGTGTGCAACTGCCGCACCCGGTCTCGCGCCAGGTCGTACCGTGCTCCGATTCGAGCGAGTGTCTCCGGCCGGGCCCCGCTCACCCCTAGCCGCAACCTGAGGATGTCGGCGTCGCGTCTACTGCGCTCGGCTTGTCCGTCGATCAATTCGGCCAGCACCTCGTTGATCTCTTCCAGCCCGAAGGACACGTCGGTTTCGAGATCGTCGGCGAATTCGGGGTCCGCACTCGCCTCGGGCGCTGCCTGCGCATCAGCCGTCACCGGTGCCCCTTCCCTCGACTTCGCCTCTGTCCGGCAAAGCCTAGTCGCGGACACCGACAACTCCCGGTTGTACGCGTCTCCTCGACCGGTTCGATGCCCAGCACCCGGCGACAGCACCGACTTGATTCCCCGCGCGCTCCGAGTCGGGCCGCTACACCATCGCGGACGGAATCACCGTGGTCAGACCGCCGTCGACGAGCAATTCGTGCCCATTGATGTAGGAGGCCTCGCCGGACGCGAGGAAGGCGACCGCGGCGGCGACCTCCTCGGGCGTCCCGACTCGCCCGGTAGCGACGCTGGAACCCGCCGCCGCCCGGATTTCGGGCGAGGCTTCGGCGCGGAACGCCGGGGTGTCGATATAGCCCGGGCTGATCGAGTTGACCCGGATGCCGCGGGGCGCCAATTCGGCGGCGAGGGTGCGTGTGAGGTTCTGCACCGCGGCTTTACTGGCGGAATACAGAGCCGCGCCGGGCGATCCCCGATGAAGGGCGAACGACGCGTTGATGACGATGGCTCCGCCGTCGGACAGCAGCGGCAGCGACTTCTGAATAGTGAAGAACGCTCCCTTGAAGTTGCTGTCGACCACCCGGTAGAACTCGTCCTCGGTGACCGCGTCGAGGGGTTGGAACGCGCCGATCCCCGCGTTGGCGAAGACGACGTCCAGTCGCCCGAACCGATCGCGCACCGCCGCGACGAGGTTGTCGAGATCGGTAAGGTTCGTCACGTCTCCGGGCACGCCCAGCACCCGGTCGCCGAGTTCGGCCACGATCGCGTCGAGCCGGGCCTTGTCCCGCCCGGTGACCACCACGTGCGCGCCCTCGGCAACGAGTCGCCGCGCCGCGGCCGATCCCATGCCGCTGGACCCGCCGGTGACGAGGGCGATCTTGTCGTGGAATCTGTTGTGCGTCATGGCTTCAGCGTGCCGAGCCCGGTTCACGGCAACCAGAGCTCGCTTATCGTAGGTCCGCCAGCACCAGGCTAGGCCGACAGCCGAAGCCGATGCAGTCGTTCCAAACGCCCGGCGGTGTCGGTGCCCGCCTGCGGGTTGTAGAGAATCAGCGACCATTCCGGATGGTGGGCGACCGTCAGGGTGGTCGTCTCGAAATACAGCTCGCCGACCTCGGGATGTCGCAGCGCATTCACCGCCTGCTCCGGCGCGGCCACCTCGTGCCGCTCCCACAACTCCTCGAATTCAGGGCTCGCCGCTTTGAGTTTCGCTACCACTCTGGCGAAATCGCTGTCACCCGAGAAATGTGCCGCATCCGCTCGATAGGCCCCCGCCACCGCGGGTGCGGCCGCGGCCCACACCTCGGGCATCGCGCGATAGCGCGGATTGGTGAAGAAGGTCTCGAGGCAATTGTGCTGTCCGCCATCGAATCCGAACACCGCACGCGCGGAGTCGTTGAACGCCAAGATATTCCAGGAACGGTCGCGCAACACGGCCGGTCGCTGCCCCCACGCCTCGAGCAGGCGCAGTACCTCCGAGCTCACCTCCTGCCGCGAATGAGATACCGCGACAGGCGGATTCAGCCCCGCCAGCAGATACAGATGCGCTCGCTCCGCCTCGCTCAACAGCAGTGCGCTCGCCACAGCGTCCAGCACCTCGCCCGAGACCGAGATCTCGCGCCCCTGTTCCAACCACGTGTACCAGGACACCCCCACCCCGGCCCGCATCGCGACTTCTTCCCTCCGCAGCCCCGGCGTCCGCCGCCGCCCCGCCACCGGCAATCCGACCTCGGCCGGAGAGATCCGTGCCCGGCGAGCACGCAGGAACTCTCGGAGCCGTTCGCGGCGGTGGGCCGTGTCCTCGCTGGTCATAGCAACGTCAACAAGCTGTCGTACCGATATCGTCCCGCGCCGCGTTGCGTGCGTAGCGGGTGGCTGGGAGAGTGCGTCCGGTGCCCATCGGGACGATCGACAGCATGACGGGAGAGGGAATCATGCCGCAGCCGTGCATCAACCGCCGGACCCTGCTCAGCGCGGCACTGCTATCGCTGGCGGCATGCGCGACCGAGACCGCGCCCACCGAGGTGCGCCACGACAGCCCCGCAGAGGTGCCGCACGACGACCTCGTCGCCCTGGAACAGAAATTCGACGCCCGCCTCGGCGTCTACGCCCTGTCCACCGCGACCGGTCGCACCATCACCCACCGCGCCGACGAACCCTTCGCATTCTGCTCGACCTTCAAAGCCCTCGCCGCGGCCGCGATCCTGCACCGAAACCCGCTGTCCCACTTGGACACCGTCCGCGCATACACCCCCGCCGACCTGATGAAAAGCTCCATCATCACCCGCGACCACGTCGGTACCGGCATGACCCTCCGTGCCCTGTGCGACGCCGCCGTCCGCTACAGCGACGGCACCGCCGGCAACCTCTTGCTCCGCGAACTCGGCGGCCCCGCCGAACTCACCGCGTTCGCGCGCACTCTCGGCGACACCGTCACCCGGATGGACCGCACCGAACCCTTCCTCACCGAGGCCACGCCCGGCGACCCCCGCGACACTTCCACCCCCCGCGCCCTCGCCGCCGATTTCCACACCCTGCTCCTCGGCGACATCCTGCCCATCGACAAACGCGCCTTCCTGCTCGACCTCCTCGAACGCAATCGCACCGGTGACCAACGCATCCGAGCCGGCATCCCCCCGGAGTGGCGTGTCGCCGACAAGACCGGCACCGGCGACTACGGCACCCTGAACGACATCGCGGTTCTCTGGCCCCCGAGCACACCACCCATCGTCCTGGCGCTCATGTCCAGCAAGTCCGCCAAAGACGCACCCTACGACCAAGCCCTGCTCGCCGAGGCTGCCGAGTACGTCGCGGCAACACTGGCCTGACGGTCATCGCGCGGATTGTCACCGCTGCGTATGAGGCGAATTCGATACTGCGGTCTGAGTTGCGACGAGGCCGCGCTGCATACGGTGCCAGCATGGCAACACATCGAGCGACAGTCGCAACACGACAAGGGGCTCCGCCCCGTCCTCGTCTTCTTCGCGCTGGCCTTCGTGCTCACCTGGATGTGGTGGATACCGGCCGCCTTGATCGAGCGCGGCACCCTGCCCCTGGACCTGCCCTGGATCGTCCTGATGATCCCCGGCGGCCTCGGCCCGCTGCTCGCGGCTCTGATCTGTTCCAGCACAGCCTCCGGCGGTCCCGGCGTCCGGCCGTTCCTGCGGCACGCCTTCCAATGGCGTTCCGCCCCAGGGTTTTACGTCCTGGCCACCTTCGGTATGGCCGCGATGGTGCTGGGCACCGTCCCCGTCCATTTGATCGCCGGAGCGACCTGGGACTCCTCCGGCGCCCTCGCCGGGCTGATCGCCCTCGCCCCGATGTTCGTGTTCACCTTCATCCTGGGCGGCGGCATCGACGAAGAATTCGGCTGGCGTGGCTACGCCCTCCCGCGCCTGCAAGCCGAACTCCCACCCTGGTCGGCCAACCTCCTCCTCGGCGTCGCCTGGTCACTGTGGCATCTACCCCTCTGGTGGAATCCCGCTGTCGCACAATCGAACCTGAACTTCCCCCTGTACCTGCTGTCGACGACCGGCTTCAGCCTCGTCCTCGGCTGGCTGTACAACACCTCGGGCGGCAACGTCATGCTCATCGTCACCGCCCACACCTGCTCCAATCTCGCCTACGGCCTCCAATCCGCCGCCATCGACCCGGTCTACCAGTGGATCAACGTGGCCGTCATGGCCGGTTCCGGCCTGCTCGTCCTCGTTCTCACCCGCGGGCGGATCGGCTACGCCCGTGACACCACTTCCGAACGACGCCGCAATCGGTATGTGACGGTGCCGGAATGGCGACGTCGTTCTCAGTCGGGGGATCGCTGACTACGCAGCCGGTCGATTGCGTTGCGCGAGCTGACGGTGTCCGGATGGTCAGTGCCCAGAATTCGGGTGCGGTCGGTGAGGTTGCGCTCGTGCAGGACAATGGCTTCGGCCGTTCGCCCCGTTTTGTGGTAAGCGCTGGCGAGGTTGTTGCGGCAGGTGAGCGTGTCGGGGTGGTCGGGACCAAGGATTCGTTCGCTATCGGCGATAGTCCGGTCGTAGAGGGGGATGGCGTCGGTGGCCCGGCCCGCTTTGCTGTAGGCGCTGGCGAGGTTGTTGAGCGAGGACAGCGTGTGCGGGTGGTCGTCGCCCAAGATCCGTTCGCGGTCGGCCAGGTTCCGCTCGTGCAAGGCAATGGCTTCTGTGGACCGTCCGGCCCTGCTGTAGGCATCGGCGAGGTTGTTGCGGGAGGTGAGGGTGTCCGGGTGGTCGGGGCCCAGGATCCGTTCCCGGTCCGCGAGATTGCGTTCGTAGAGCGGGATGGCCTCGATGACTCGTCCCGCCGCGCCGTAGAGGCTGGCGAGGTTGTTGCGGGAAGTAAGGCTGGTCGTGTGGTCCGGGCCCAAGATCCGTGCGGTATCGGCGAGATTGCGCTCTAGCAAGGCAATGGCTTCGGTGTTTCGTCCGGTTCTGCGGTAGGCGCTGGCCAGGTTGTTGCGAGCGGTGAGGGTGTCGGGGTGGTCGCTGCCCAGAATGCGTGCGCGGTCGGCGAGGTTCCGCTCGAGCAAGTCGATGGCTTCGGTGAAGCGCCCCGCTGATTCGTAGGCGCCGGCGAGGTTGTTGCGGGAGGTGAGAGCACTCGGGTGGCCAGGGCCCAAGACCCGTTCGATATCGGTGACAGTGCGTTCCAGGACCGGGATGGCCTCGAGGGTTCGCCCCGCCGAGCCGTAGACGCTGGCCAGATTGTTGCGGGAGGCGAGCGTGTCTGGGTGGTCGGAGCTCAGGATTTGTTCGCGGTCGGTGAGGGTGCGCTCCAGCAGGGGGATGGCTTCGGCAATTCGTCCCGCTTTGCTGTAAGCCTCGGCGAGGTTGTTCTGGGAGGTGAGCGTGTCGGGATGGTCGGTGCCCAGGACCCGTTCGCGGTCGGCGAGATTGCGTTCGTAGCGTGAGATGGCTTCGGTCGTTTCGCCCGCTGAGCCGTAAGCGCTGGCGAGATCGTGGCGGGAGCCGAGCGTGTCCGGGTGGTCGTTGCCCAGGATTCGCGCACGGGCGGCAAAGGCGCGGTGCGCGTACGCGATGGCCCGATCATGTCCGCCCTGACCCTCGAGAAACTTGCCCGCCCGGCTGAGGATCTCCGCTGTGACGACCGTGTCGTCGCCGGAGCGGGCGAGCAGCACATCGACATGCGGCAGCAGAAGGCGCCACGTCGGCCAGGTCGCCGGATCTCCCCAGTCCGGCAACGCTTTCCGCAGCATGACGGCAGCGCGAGCGTGTGCGTGCTCGATCACCGCCGGCATCCGTTCCCCATCGTCGAGATCCGGCGTCCGAGCCACGGCCTGCACCAGCCGATGGATGGCCAGGGTGCCCCTTTCGGGGTTCGGGGTGATCATGTTGTACGCCACCAGGGCACCGAGTGCGGAGTGCAACGCGGGCGGGTCTGCCAAACCTTCGAGCAGCGTGACCGGGATGGTGTCGGGGGCATACCAAGCCAGTATCCGCAGCACGTCCGCGGCTAATGGATGGTCCGTGATGATCCGGTCCAGCGTGACGCGCCAGATCCGGGCGATCGTGCGATCCGGATCAGCGGCCTCCCCGGTCTGCCGATACATATCCCCGGGATACTGCGACAACAGGTCGAGATAGCCACGTGGAGTGATGAACGGGTTCTGCGCGAGATACGCGCCCGCCTGCTCGACGGCCAGCGGCAAATGCCCTAGGACCGCGCACAATTCGACGACTCCGTCGAGCGAGCGCGGCCCGTCCGCGGTGACGAGGCCGGTGAGCAAAGCCTCCGAGTCGGAGGACTCCAGGACATCGACCCGAACAATGGCGGCCCCGACGCTTTGCCATCCCGTGCCGAGGCGACTGGTGATCACGATCCTGCCACCGCCGTGAGCGCGAGCGAGCACGTCCGCGATATCGGCCGGGTTGTTGACGTTGTCCAGCACCAGCAACCACCCGCTGTGGGTGGCCAGCCATTGCAGAGTCCGTTCGGCGAGTTGCTCCACGGTCAAGACTTGCGCCAACGCCGGTTGCAGAGCACCGGCAAACTCCGCCAGCCCCCGCTCGACGCCCGCGGACGTATCCGCGGTAACCCACCGGACCGGAGCACGCCCACCCCTCGCAGCCCACTCCGCCACCAACGTCGTCTTGCCGATCCCACCCAAACCATGGACCGCCAGCACCACTGGCCCCGCCCCGGACAATGCCGAATCCAAGCGAGCCAGCTCCCGCTCACGTCCCACGAAATGAGCCGAGCGCGCGGGCACATTATCGATGCCCGGCGGTGCCTGAACCTGTGCGATCGGCCGGAACGCCTCTACGGGCAGCTGTATGGCGCGGGCGTTGTCCCCGGTAAAGGCGGCACCGACAAACGAATGCTCGCCGATCGCGATCGACCGCTCACCGGAAGCGTGCGTGTCGGTCACCGAGTCCGTGGTCTTCGCGGACCGGCCTTCCCAGCGCCAGCGGGGCATCCGTCCCGCCTTATCAGCTGCGGTCGCCGGTTGAGATGTCCCCGCCCGTGGCGCCTTCCACAGCCACGGACCGACTACCTGACGCTGTCACGCTTGCCTGCGCCGTTGTCCCGGAACCACCCGGCGAAGCCGTACTCGTGCCGTTGATATTTCCAGTACTGATAGAGCCAGCGGTATCGCCCCGTACAGCCACACTCCGTTCGCCCGATGCGACAACCGCCGATGTCGTTGCCCTAGTGCTGTTTTGGCGCACGAACTGCCACAATGACGCCACGAACCCGAGCACCGTCAACGCGCCGACAAACAGCCACCACCACCACTGTGCCTCAGCACCTGTGGCCATATTCACCGCGATAGCCGAAGCAGTCGCGACGACCGCCACCAGCGCCGTCGGCGCTGCTACCCGAACCAGCACTGCCCCCGTGGAAGCCACCTCGAATCCTTCCTGAGCACTTCCGCCACGCGCGAATCCCGTATGTGACAAGGCTAAACCGCCATCCACTCCGGTACCGCGATATAGAACATGCTTGGGGCGGCACGAGGGATCGGTTACTGGAACTGTCGTCAGGTCTTGCTCGCCGATGGGCCAGCTGGGCCGCGTCAGGGTGACTCTTTGGTCGGGCAGCGGTGGGCACAAAAATCAGCCCCCAGTGAGAGCGAGGAGCAATTCCGGTGAACTCGGTACGGATTCACGGTGCGGGATCGGTTGAACCCACTCATGAAGTCCCCCCGGCTACGGTCCAGGAGCTCGCGATCATCGTGTCGAAAATGCCTGCGCGACTATAGCTTATGGTCGAACTCGCGGCTTGGTGCGCGCGCTTCTGTTTGGCGAGCTGACCGAACTGCGGCGGGAAACGTCGTAGTGGCGAAGGATCGAATAACGCTCAAGATCCGTCTTGGCGTCGTGAGGACGAAGGAAGACGGACGGAAGGTCGAGACCACCAAGTCCCGCGCTGGCGTGCGACCGGTAACCGTGCCACCGCTAGTTCATCTAGCTGAACCCATAACCGCCTGGAATCAGCTATCCGGTTGGTCACTCCGCCGCAATCCGTACAGGATTCTGTAGCCAAACATCGGCTGGTGTATCTGATCGAGGATGACGGGGATGCGGTTGTGGTGCATGCCTGCGGCATCACTACCGATGACGCGATCAACCTCGCGACAAGTGGCACCAGCCTCATGGGATGGCACAGCTAGTCGAGGAGAGCCAGACCTGGTTCCAGCGATTCTTGCCGCGGTGTGAGTACCGCTCGGCGGTTTGACCAAGGCCTGACCGAGGAGCTGGGAGACCTCATCGATCGGCACTCCTTTTTCGAGCAGCCTACGGGCGTACGTTGGCCCGTTGCAGTAACCGGACATCCGGCCAGTATCTTTCGAGACCAACGATGCGCACGAGGTTGTTCAGAATTGTCGGGTATAAAGCTGTACAACCGTGCCGGAATTCGCTGTGGCTATGTCCGTGAAACGCGAAAAGGCGAACCCGTCGATAACGAAGCTATGGTCACTGTCGAGCAGTAACGACGCACTGTAACCTCTACATACTCAGTCTGTAGTGGTTTGAACGCAATATTGCGAATGCAATGTCTGTAATGAGGGTAAGTTGATTCGTAACGGTCAGGGGATCGGGGGCAGCGAATCCATTGTGTCCCATGGAATCTTTCGGCCGAAACGCACTGTTGCGAATTCACTCCACGGCGGCGCTTGATGAGTACACTCATCACCGTTCGATCACAGTTGCTCCGAACCTGCTGTGGCACCTCCACTTTCGTCGTCCTCGCTCTCGGGGGACGGCGGGGTTCGTCAGGGTTGTGGTGGCCGAAGCCGCTCCACGCTATGTGGGGCTGCTTCGGCCGCCGCAACCAATCGGCGGGTCCTACAAGTGAAGAGCGAGGTATTGGTGCAATCACGTGAACCGGACGCGTCCCGGCAGCTTGACCGGTGGGGCGGGAAGAAACGCTGGCTGGAGTGGCTTCTGTGGCTGCGAGCCGGAGTGACCGGGACAGACCTGGCGGTGCGGGTAATTCCGCATATGAAAGAAGCCGCCAGCTCGCTGGTCATGACGACCAAAGAGCTGGCGGCTTGGTTGCTGCGCACGTAGGTCCCTGAAAGATCAACCGTGTCAGCTGTTTCGTGGTAGGAGGCTTGGATCGTGCTGCGCAACAGCCGGTTCCGGCCTCCTATCACGCTCAGGCTTCACCTGAGTGGCGTGCGGAACGATGTCCAGCACGACTCCGCACTCTAC
This sequence comes from Nocardia goodfellowii, assembly GCF_017875645.1. Taxonomy (NCBI): domain Bacteria; kingdom Bacillati; phylum Actinomycetota; class Actinomycetes; order Mycobacteriales; family Nocardiaceae; genus Nocardia; species Nocardia goodfellowii. The sequence continues at coordinate 3,703,013 of NZ_JAGGMR010000001.1, forward strand.
AGTCGGCATGTTCCATATGGACTGATTTGTTGCCATATGGCAAGCGGACCGCGGTCACGAACCCTCGCAGACAGAAGTCCGGACTGGCTAACGCGTCCTGGATGTGCGATCGAGAGCGTCCACCCTGGCCTTCGCTACCCGGGCGTAGGCGCGCCAGGACGGTCTGCCGCTGCGGATGAAGGCCGGCGGGCTCATTGTCCGGGCAGTCCCAGGGCTGCTGTGTACGTGGGTTCGCGCCAGTGACCGGGGGCTCGCGTGGTGTCTTCGATCACCTAGATAGCCGACGGCCGCGGTCGAGAGGAGGCTCGCCGGTGGCTGAATTGGTCGGGACGGTTCGCCCGAAAAGGCGATGTCTCAGGTGCTCGGTTCCGCCCGGTCCGAAACGCGCCGCCGACTGTCGAACCTCGGTTATCGAGCAGGCCGTGCCGATACTGGACCGATGAGCGAACCGAACCATGGTTGTGAGATTCGGCGGTGCCTCCTGAAACCTGAAGGGCTGCGGCAGAAACATGCTTGGGTCGCCGTGGATGATCAAAACAATGCCCTATCGGTCTTTGTTGCGATCCAGGCCGGCAAGCTGGCGATGGTGGATTGCGCCCTGTACACCACTCCGTCGCGACGAGGACTGAAGCTGGCCCGGGATCTGGTATCTCAAGCACGCAGGGACCTCGCTGCCGAGGACCCCTCGATGGCTCTGCGCTGGAGCGGTAAAGCAACGCCGGACGGTTATCGGATAGCCGCGTCGTTTGGATTCAGTATCGGTGACGAGGAGTCCGCAGAGTTGGGTGCGCGGCTCGATAAAAAGCTTGCTACAAAGCCTAACGACGATAATCTTCTAGCGTTCGCGGCGCTCCGCGCGCAATACGATGGTCGGCTACCCTGCGACCCGGTCAGGCAGGAGAGGGCGGACCATGATGGCCGGGAAGCGCTTCGAGAGGCTGCCCATGTCCTCGGGGCGCAGGTGATCGAGGAGGGGTAGCGCGGTGGTCAGCTCGCATAACTAGACCGATTGAGCCTCTGGCGCGCGAACTGTGTCGATGATGCCCCCACAAGCACCATCATTCGCACCTACAGAATATAACTTGAGTCGAACGCGTGTTCGATATCGAGCGTCCCTTCGGATGCGCCGTAGCAAAAGGTCCCGTTCGTACGAATGCTATTAGACAGGATGCTCGTCGACACCTTGCTCGAAATGGGTCACTCGGAAGAAGGCGGTTAAATGAGGTATTCGCAGGCAATCACGACCAGCGGTGATGCGATCGAGCTTGACGGTCTTACTGTTCTAGTCGGGCCAAACAATTGCGGAAAGTCGACTACGCTCCGAGATATTCGCCATATCATCACTGGAAAACTCGAAAACATATTTCACGCGGTCCAAGAGTTGAGTACGGAGTTTTCCCCTGGATCATCCCTTTACGATTCTATACAAAATGACAAGGCTCGTTTCAGTGGAAACGGTTTGAACTATGTCGGTCTCGGGGTTGACTTGAATTCTCGGGCTGAATTTACGGTCGACGACGGCTCCGCGCATATATGGGCAGCGAACTCTATACTCGGTAAATCGAGTGCTTCTCGGGAACAAACTACTTATAGCCAAAACTTCGGGCAGCTTCACGTTGCGCACCTTACAGCGGGAAGTAGGCTCGACCTCGCGAATTCTTGCCCGTCAGTAGATATTCAAGACGATGCGGCATCGCCAGCAAAGCTCCTCCAGTGGCTTCTTCCTCGGAGGGAGGTGCGGGCTGAGCTCGCTGCTGCATTCAAGGAAACCTTCGGGTTGGATCTCGAATTTGACCCCTACGGGTTGGCGAAGGTTCGACTGCGAGTTTCTGAAAGCTTCCATGCGGCTCCTATACAGGTCGATGAGGCGGCGCAGTATTATCGGATGTTTCCTGAACTCGAGGAGCAGGGCGACGGGATGAGGAGCTTTGTGGGCATTGTGCTCGGCCTACTGCTCGCAGGCGATCGTCTGATTTTGATCGACGAACCGGAAGCTTTCCTGCATCCTGAACAGGCTAGGCGACTGGGCTTATGGATCGCGCGCAATTCCGGCAAGCGGCCCGGTCAACAGATCATGTTGGCTACTCATAACGCACACTTTCTGCAAGGGTTGATTTCCGAAAACGCGGCTGTGAAGATTATTCGACTTCGCAGAGATGGCGTTGGCCCGATACGGTTCTCGCCGATCAGTGGGAAAACTGTTAGCCAACTCGCCAGGGATCCGCTCCTTTCAAGCCAGCGGGTAATTGAAGCTATCTTTCACAATCACACGGTAATTTGTGAGGCGGATAGCGATAGGATAATATACCAGGCAGTCGCAGCGAAGATATTCAATGTCACTGACACTCTTTTTGTAAATGCTCAAAATAAACAAACATGCGGTCGCATAGCATCGGTGCTGATCGAAGCAGGCGTAGTACCTCGAACGGTTGTGGATATTGATATACTTCGCGATGCTGTGGACCTCAAGAAGCTCATGGAAGCTTATGGAGTAGATGATCCGGCGCAGGCTGAGATACTCGAATTGCGCAGCAGGATCGCAGCGGAAATTGAGGATTCAATCTCGGAAGGGGAAATATTTCAAAGTAGAACGGAAGCATTTCGTAAGCTGGCGGAAGAATCCGCAACCCTAAGCAAGGGTCAGCTACGATCAAAGGTGGATGAAATCCTTGGATTAAGTAAATGGTCCGCACTTAAGAAGTGCGGGATTGCGACGCTATCCGGGCCAGCTAAAGAAGAATTTCAGGAACTGCTGAACAAATTAACAAAAAGGGGTATCGACATTGTGCCAGTCGGTGAACTGGAAAGTTGGATAGAGCTCGGGAGGAGCAAAGGCCGGTGGGTCGAACCCGCCCTTGAAATAATTTACGCGAAGCAGGCAGGAAAACCGTTGGAAGACTTCGTCGAGCGCATTCTGCAACCAGTTACCGCCGATCCGGGAGCCGCCACGATTTAGTCTGCGGGCTGCTTTGAGCCGACCAGCTCTATAGCTGATCGCCGAGCTTGGCTGGGCGGTGCGCATCGAGTGCGCTCATCAGCGACCGAGGATCCGTACCGGCCGACCATTTGCCGTAAGTGCCAGCCTGCCAGGCGCATAAGGTCGTTGTCTTGGCGCAGCCGGACAGCACCACGGTGGCCTGGCGGGCGTGTAGCGCGGGCAGCCAGCTCCCGGTGCTCGGTCTCGCGTGGCGGTAGTTGCGGTCACGGATGCTGGCCAGGTGGGGGCGGATCCACTACAGCAGCGCGCTGCGGTGACGACCGTATGCGGTGATCAGTTCAATACCGGCCGCGATTCCAGGAGACCGCGGCAGTCGTTCGGCGGCGGGCAGCATGCGGCCGAGGTAGGCGGCGAGGTAACCCGGCATGGAGACATTCGATCCGTTCGGTTCGACGTAGTAGCGCCAGCCAGTGCGGCGCAGGGTTTCGTTACGGTACTGGGTGATCCGCACCCATGCGCTGGCTCGTCCACGAGACCGCCGAGTTATCAAGTGGTCCGGTGGCACCAACCCTATGAGATGGCACAGCTAGTCAGCGGTGCGGTGCAGTGCCCAGTGCATCCGGAACCATTCTCGCTGCGCTGGTTCCATGGCGATGGTCAGTGGTTTGCCGTGCAGGTCGCCGTAGAGCGGAATGTCCCGGAACGGTTGGCGCACATTGATAGGGTCGTCGGGATCCACGGCCAGGTCGCCGCTGTCGAACAAGGTATGCAGGTCGCGACGCAGCAAGATGCCTCCGTGGTCGTGATGTTGACCGACCTTGGCGTAGCTATAGAGGTGACAGGCGTCGAGTACCGAGGGATGCAGGTCGCCGGAGAAGGCACACCGTTCCTGATACTTGGCCAACAGGAGCTTCCGGAACTTCGTTTGTCCCAACCGTGCTCGCACCGTCTGCTGTGTATGCCCGCCCTGGATCTGTATTTGGGTTGCATCCAACGGCGCCAGCTGGGCACCGCCCGACTTGGCAGCGACTGCGGCTCGGAAACCCGCCCAATCGATCTCACGGATACTAAGTTGCGACTTGGGCTGCCTGCACAACGCTCGAACTCACTGCCGCCGAGCATTCCGTCCAGGTCGACCCAGCCTTGCTCATGGCTGGATCGGAAATGCGTCGCAGGGACTTCCTCGATCACCGGGTCCTCGAAGATCGCTCCGCAATCGCATCGAAACGTCGGCTTTGCCTGGACGCGTCGTTTAGAACCCGTGTCGTCAGCCCGGACAGCGACCACGGGGTTTGGTGCCCTCCCACGAGTCGATCGTCTCGATCACCGACGCGCCGACCAGCTCTTCGTTGTCCCACACCGCGATCGCGTCCCCGACGCGGATCTGGCGGAAGTTCGGAACGTAGTTGTCCCAGTAATAGTGCCGTGAGGGGTGGTCGTCATATTTCAAGCCTCGACCCAGTCTCGAATACACAGCCTTCGAGAGCACCAACCACGCCCTCTACCCCTCTCCCGTCACCGACAGACCGGAACCATCGCTATCGATCATCGCTCTCTGCACTTCCCGACCACCACATCCACCGACGTCCGGGACAGTATGACCTCACCCACCGACATGTCGCTTTAACGCACATCAACGGCGTCCGGAACGCATACTCGGGCCGTCGGGGGAGAGGTAGCTCTCGCCGTCCACCACGTTGGATCCAGTGGGACGAGTGACCTTCGAGGGGGTCGTCACATGCTGAGTTGCATCTGATTGGGCACACGTTGGGCACAAACAAAATCAGCCCCGGTGAAAACCGGGGCTGATCAAGTAATACGGTGGTGCGCGATACTGGGATTGAACCAGTGACCTCTTCCGTGTCAGGGAAGCGCTCTCCCGCTGAGCTAATCGCGCGAGGTGGAGACGGGAATCGAACCCGTGTGCACGGCTTTGCAGGCCGTTGCCTCACCACTCGGCCACTCCACCGTACATAAAGGGGGAAGGCGTACTGCCCTACCTCTCGAGCGGATGACGGGATTTGAACCCGCGACCCTCACCTTGGCAAGGTGATGCGCTACCACTGCGCTACATCCGCATTTCGCCTCGGGTGCCTTTCGGCTGTCCCTCCGACGAGAGAGAACATTAGCCGACCATCGCCTCGAGCGACAAATCGCCTGGTCAGCCGGGGTGAATTACACCTTTGTAGTTCGTATTGCGACTGCTCTGCGTCGCTGGAAACGGCCCGCGCCGGCCGTGCAAGCACTCGCCGTCCCAGCCGTCGAACCGTCATCCCTTGCATCGCTAGCGGTCGTCGCCACGGTGACCGAGGTCGACCTGCGCGCAGTGTCGACCTGCGCGCAGTACTGGCACTACGTCGGCTGGCTGCCGCCGCGACGCTGTGTCGCCTCCTTTGGTCGCCCGGGATCCCACGCGCTCGCTTGCACCGCACAGCGTTTCGCCACGTCCGGATGGCGATTTGGTGACTCCCCAGAGGTGCGTGCTAAAGTTCCATCTCGTTCGGAACGACCGTAAACGCCGCCCGAACGCCCGTCAGGTCCTATAGCTCAGCGGGAGAGCGCTCGCCTCACACGCGAGAGGTCGCTGGTTCGAAACCAGCTAGGACCACCTCCATATCCCTTAGAACCGCCGAGCACTCTAGTGTCGGCGGTTTTTTTATTTGCCGTTGCCTGCATCGATTGAGACGTAGGTCTGCGAGGAACCCACTGCGTGGGTGCTCGCGACATCTCGGAGTCGTTCGGCTACTGCGGCGGATGACCGACTCTGCGCAGCTTTGGCGAGTGTGCGCCCGACGTATGAGCGGCGAACAACGTGGTGATGGTTGGCTGCGGTTCGATCGCCGAGGTGACCCGCGCTAGTTTGTCGGCCTCGCTGTCTTCCGCGCTGTGGTATCCGCGGCGGACGCATCCCGGGTGGTCGTTGCGGCACGCTGCCAGCGCCTACGCCGATGCGCAGGCGGCCACCTCTGATTCACGCGCTGGGTGGTACGAAAAGCCCATGCGTGGCGCCGATTTCGATAATTGGCGTACGCGGCCCATGGGCGGTCGCAATCAGAAACATTCGTAGTGGTCGGTTGGATTTGGGGCTCATTCTGAACCTGTAACAAGCACCTCACTTTCCCCGAATCCCATGTGTCACGGCCGATGTGAGCTGCCGTTTCATCGGCGGACGCAAGCCCGACCGTCGGAATCTCTATTGCCAATCGCGTGCTGAATCCAGAAGGGCGACGCTTTGACGTCATCGATACTTTCCAAAGGCCAGAATATTCCGTTGCCGGATGACGTCGAACGTATCGATGTCGTAGTCGGCTGGACTGAGCCGGAGATCGATGTCGATGCGTCGGCGCTGCTGCTCGGGGAAGAGCGAAAGGTGCGTTCCGACAGCGATTTTGTGTTCTACAACCAGCCGGAATCAGCGGATGGGGCGGTGCGGTTTCTGGGCGCGAGCGCTATCGAGGAGGGTGCACAGGCGAGGATTGCCATCGATCTGGCGGCCGTTCCCGAGGATGTCCATGTCATAGCGTTCGCGGGCAGTGTCGGCACCGGGACGTTCGGGCAGTTGGGCAAGATCGCGTTCTGTGTCGTGGACGGCGCGGGGCAGTCGTTGGCTGAATATGTGACGGCGGATGTGGGGACCGAGTCGGCGTTTCTGTTCGGTGAGGTCTATCGCCGTGCCGGAGTATGGAAAGTCAGGGCGGTAGGGCAGGGCTGGGATTCCGGCTTGTCGGGGCTCGCAACGGATTTCGGTGTAGACATCGATGATGAGGTCGAGGACGGGACTGCCGACGGGACGTTGGAAGTGGTGCCGTCGGGTCCGGTCTCGGTGGCCGAGATCGCGGTCGAGGAGCCCGCGCAATCAGAGGCGCCGAAGGCGCGGACGGCACCTCGGCGGCGTGGCGTGCGCACCACCAAACAGGTGGTGCGGAAGACGAAGCCGATGGAGTTCAAACTCGCGGAACAGGACACTTGGCAGACGGCGCGTCTGTTCTCTGTCGTCGGGGTGGGTACCGGTGAAGAGCAGGAGCGGCGGGCGACGTCCGCACTGATCGCGACGATGCAGGCGGTCCGTCCGTTCGCGCGGGCGCTGTGTGCCCGGATGGGGGCTCCGGCAGGCGTTTTCGAGGGATATGTGGAGGTGCAGTACGAGCGGGGTGAATCGAAAGTCATTCCGGATGCTGTGCTGAAGGTGATTCGCGGCAGCCGCGTTTGGACGGGACTGCTCGAGGTCAAAACCGGAAATGGCAGGCTCAAGCGCGAGCAACTGGAGAGTTATCTCGACGTGGCGCGCAAGAAGAAGTACGACGCGGTGGTCAGTCTGTCCAACGATATTCCGGCCGCGCCCGGCGAACTTCCGGTCGAGGTCGATCGGCGCAAACTCACGAAAGTGGCTCTGCGGCATCTGTCGTGGGCGGAGGTGGCGCACGAGGCGCGGATGCTGCTCTCGCACGGCGGGGTGGAGAGCGAATTGCAGGTATGGATGCTGGGGGAATTCCTGCGCTATCTCGATCACCCACGCTCCGGCGCGACGGAGTTCGACGACATGGGCCGGCACTGGGTGGCGGTCCGGGACGCGGTCACCGCGGGCACCCTGCGGGCGGGTGACGCGAAAGCGCTGGCGGTCGCTGAGACCTGGGTTTCGTTGTCTCGGCACTTGGCTCTGCGGCTGACGGCGGAGCTCGGGGTGACGGTGAAGCACCTCCTGCCGCGCAAGCACCGGGCCGATCCAGCTGCCCGCAATGCCGCGGTCGCGGAGCGTCTTGCCGCCGAAGGGGTGTTCGAGGCTGTCCTTCAAATCCCGGATACTGCAGGCGATCTCGTCGTCATGGCCGATATGCGCACGAACCGGGTTCGCTGCCGGACGACTTTGCCGGCGCCGGATGAAGGGCCGGCCGGTCGGCGGGTTTCCTGGCTGCTGAGACAACTTCCGGACGCGCCGGGCGACGTCCAGGTGGAGGCCGTTTTCGCCGAGCCGGGCAACGAGGCATGCGAGCACCTCAGCACGCTGCGCGCGAATCCGAAGGCGTTGACGGCGAATCGGGCGGGTGCGGTCGTGTCGTTCACTGTGGAAAAGGCGTTCCCCATGGGTAATCGGCGATCCGGGACGGCGGCCAGCTTCATCGCCAGCGTGACCTCGGCGACCGACAGCTTCTACGGTTCGGTGGTGCAACCGCTGCGGGGATGGGTGGTTGCGGCTCCGAAACAGCCCGAACCGGTGCGCTTCGATGCCGGAGCCGACGTCGTGCAGTGAATCGACACGTCGATTGGTCCGGGTACGCCACCAGGTCGAACAACTCGGTCGTCGTGACCTGCCAGGTGTCGGCGGCGCGCATCACCCAGACGGGGTGGGGAGCGGCCTGCCGTCCTGGCGGCTCAGCCTTCCGTGCCGCGATTCGGCCCCGGGGCAGCCCGACGCATCATCACCCGACGGCTCGCCGGATCGGATCGGTTCCCCCTCTCCACACCCGGGATAAAGTCCTTTGCCCTGGTCCGGCTTGTGCCAGGGCCGGGCGGACCGGCGGAGAGGGATGCATGGATTGGGAGTCGTGGCAGGGAAGCTGGGATCGGCAGCAGGAGTTGTATATGCCCGATCGCGAGGATCGGTTCCGGGTGATGCTGGATGTGGTGGAGGCCGCGGTGGGGCCGTGTCCGCGTGTGCTGGATTTGGCGTGTGGGACCGGAAGCATCAGCAGGCGGTTGTTCGCGCGGCTGCCGCGGGCGAATTCGGTTGCGGTGGATATGGATCCGACGTTGATGGCGATCGCGAAGGGATCGTTCGCGGGTGATCGGCGGATCATGTTCGTGACCGCTGATCTGGCGGAGCCGGGATGGCTGGAGGAGTTGCCCGCCGAGCCGTTCGATGCGGTGCTCACCGCCACGGCGCTGCACTGGATGCAGCCGGAACCGCTGGTGCGGTTGTACGCGGACCTGGCGAAGCTGGTGCGGCCCGGTGGGGTGTTCGTCAATGCCGATCACATGCCGGATCCCGGTACGCCGATGCTCAATGCGATCGACGAGACCATGCAGCGCGGATATCAGGCACGGGCGCGGGCCGCGGGAGCGGTGGACTGGGACGAATGGTGGGCGCTGGTTGCCCGCGAGCCGCGGTTGTCCGACGAATATGCCTCCAGCCGTAGGATTTTGGACGAGCACACGCAGGGTGTGACGCATCCGGTCGGATGGCACATGGACGAGTTGGTCGCGGCCGGGTTCCCGGAGGCCGGTGTGGCGTGGCGTTCGATTACCGATGCGGTGCTGGTCGCGGTGCGGTGAGCCCGCCGCCGGCGGCGAAATCAACCGACTGGTGCCAGAATCGGCGAAATGATTCTTGTAACTGGAGCCAGCGGCAATGTCGGTGCGGAAGTGGTGCGGGCGCTGGCCGGGGGTGACGAACCGGTGCGCGCGCTGGCGCGTGATCCACGGCGCATCGCGGTGCCGGAAGGAGTCGAAGCCGTGGCGGGCGATCTCGGCGCACCGGACGCGTTGAGCTTCGACGGGGTGCGCGCGCTGTTCTTGCTGCCGGGGTATCCGGGTGTTGCCGAGGCGGCGGGGAAGGCGGGCGTCGAGCACATCGTGCAACTCTCGGGTGTCTCCGCGCAGACCGGTGACACCTCCAATGCCGTCACGCGGTACATGATGGCCTCCGAAGCGGAAGTCATCGGGTGCGGTGCGGCGTGGACCATCTTGCGGCCCTCCGCCTTCGCGTCCAACGCGTTGCGCTGGCTGCCGCAACTGCGCGACGGGGACGTGATTCGGGTGCCGTTCCCCGAGGTGCGTACGGCGGTCTTGGACCCGCGGGATCTAGGGGAAATGGCTGCCGTCGTGCTGCGCGGCAACAGCCGGCACGGCGAAACCCTCTGGCCCACCGGCCCGGAACCGCTGACGCCCGCCGAGCAGGTGGCGATCCTGGCGTCGGTGCTCGGTCGTGAGCTGACCTGCCACGGTCTCACCGACGCGGAAGCTCGTGCGGACATGCTCGAAACCACTCCGGTCGAATATGTCGACGCGTTCTTCGATTTCTATGTGCACGGAGCGATCGACGAATCCGTCGTTCGTCCGGCGGTGCGGGAAATTCTGGGCCGCGCACCACGCACATTCGAACAATGGGTGACGGCGCACGCCGACGCCTTCCGTTGATTGCGCGGCTATTGAGAACAGAGCCCGCGTGTCGCCGATACCGGGCGGATCGGGCCCAGTACTGTCCGCGAAATGCGTCGAGTGCTGCTCGTCCTGTCTGCCGCGGTGTTGTTGGCGGGTTCTGCTCAGACCCCTGCCGTGGCCGAGGCGGGTGATTGGCAGCGGGCGTTGGACGACATTGTCGCCTCGGGGGCGGCGGGTGTGCAGGCCCATGTGCGAACGCCCGCGGGAGTGTGGGACGGTTCGGCCGGGGTGGTGCGATTGGGTCGGCCGGAAGCGATTCCGGCCGGTGGTCGCTTCCGCATCGGCAGTATCACCAAGACCATCACCGCGACCGCGTTGTTGCAGCTCGTCGGGGACGGGCGTATCGGATTGGACGATGCCGTGGCGGGCTGGCTGCCCGAGTACGGTATCGACCCGCGGATTACGGTACGCATGATTCTGGGGCAGACCAGTGGTCTGCTCGACTACCTCAATGGCGGGGCGGGTTTCGCGCCGATGGTGGGGGATACGTACGCCGATATCCGCCGCACCTGGCGGCCGCCTGATTTCGTGCGATGGGCGACGGAGAAGCCGTTGAATTTCGCGCCGGGTACCGGCTGGGGCTATTCGAATACCAATTACATCGTCGCCGGAATGCTGATCGAGCGGGTCTCGGGGTTGCCTTATCATCTCAATGTCTATGCCCGGATCACCGTGCCGCTGTTGATGTTCAGCACGGGTGTTCCGCACACTTTCGATCATATTCTCGGTCCGCACGCGCACGGTTATTACGACTACGGCGACGGTCTGATCGATGTCACCGATCAGAATCCGTCGTACGTGTGGGCGGCGGGTGGCATCGTCTCCTCCACCCGGGACTTGCACACCTTCCTCGCCGGTCTGCTGGACGGCCGCCTGCTGCCGCCGCACCTGCTGGCCGAGATGCGCGCCTTCCGGCACGTGAACGATTCCTACGGTTACGGTCTCGGTCTCTACGAGTTCCGCATGGACGACCACGGGTGTCTGGCTCATGGGCACAACGGTTACGTCAATGGTTTCAGCTCCCTCGCGTTGCGCAGCCCCGACGGCCGCTATGCCGTCACGCTGTCGGTCACCGACGCCAGCAGTGACTTCAGCGCGGCCTTGGATCGGTTCGTCGAAACAGCTATGTGCACGCCCTGAGTGCGGTGCTATACCGGCTGGTCGCAGTCCTGCGGTGCGGTGGCGAAGTATGTCGGTGGCGGGTGCGAAACTCTCGGACATGAGGTGGGCGATCGCGGAGACGGGGGACGGGGGTGCGTCTCTGTGTCCGCTGGATCAGAAGGGCCGGCCCGCGGGGCCGGTGCTGCGGGAGGCGTCGCCGGCCGAGGCGATCCGCTCCCGGCCCGAGGTCGAGCGCTGGGTGTGGCGCTCGACGGCGGAGATCTACCGGCATCTGCTGGCGGCCGGCGTGCGGGTCGAGCGATGCTATGACGTGGAGGCGGCGGAATCGCTGCTGATCGGCCACGAGCAGGGGCAGTCGGGGCAGGCGCGGTCGCTCGCGGCGGCGTGGGCGCGGCTGCACAACCTGCCGGTCCCGCCGGACGCGCCCGCGCGGGCCGCGGAGACGCAGCCCTCGCTGTTCGAGTCGGGTCCGGTGCCGTTGCCGACCGGCGCCGACGAGTTCACCGCACTGCTGGAGGTCTACGCCGATCAGGTGGCGCGCACCACCGAGACGGAATATCCCGAGCGCATGCGACTGCTCCTGGCGGCGGAGTCGGCGGGCATGCTGGTGGCCACGGAGATGTCCCGAGCCGGAATTCCGTGGCGCGTGGACGTGCACCGGGAATTGCTGGAACGGCTGCTGGGGGAACGTATCGCGGGCGGGGAGCCACGCCGGATGGTGCAGCTGGCCGACGAAGTGTCGCGGGCCTTCGGCGCGCGGGTCCGGCCCGATCTGCCCAGTGACATCATCAAAGCCTTTGCCCGAGCAGGGATTTCGCTGACCTCCACCCGGAAATGGGAGCTGCGGGAGATCGACCATCCCGCGGTCGCGCCGCTGCTGGCCTACAAGTCGCTGTATCGGCTGTACACCGCGAACGGCTGGTCCTGGCTGGAACAGTGGGTGCACGACGGCCGCTTCCGGCCCGAATATCAACCGGGCGGCACGGTCACCGGGCGGTGGACCACCAATGGTGGTGGCGCGCTGCAGATTCCGAAGGTAGTCCGGCAGGCGATCCGCGCGGATCCGGGCTGGCGGCTGGTGGTCGCCGATGCCGACCAGATGGAACCGCGCGTGCTCGCCGCGATTTCCCGGGATCCGGGGCTGATGGAGGTGGCGGGCCGGGGCGAGGATTTGTACGCGGATCTGGCGGCCCGCGCCTTCGGCGGTGATCGGGCCCAGGCCAAGATCGCGCTGCTGGGCGCGATTTACGGCCAGACCTCGGGTGACGCGCTCACCCACATGGCCGAACTGCGCCGCCGCTATCCGGCCGCGGTGGCCTATGTCGACGACGCGGCCCGCGCCGGCGAGGAGGGCCGCCTGGTGCGAACCTGGTTGGGCCGCACCTGCCCTCCGCTGTCCGCGTCCGCCGACCAGGCGGACGCCGAGGAGGGCGGCACTCCCAGCGGATACGGCAGCACGCCCAGGGCACGGGCTCGTGGTCGCTTCACCCGTAACTTCGTCGTACAGGGCAGCGCCGCCGACTGGGCGCTGCTGCTCCTGGCGGGCCTGCGGCACGCGATGATTCGAGCCGGACTTCGGGCCGAACTCGTCTTCTTTCAGCACGACGAGGTCATCGTGCACTGCCCCGCCGACGAGGCCGATACGGTCGCCGAAGCGATCACCGCCGCGGCGGCAGCGGCGGGCCGTATCGCCTTCGGTGAGATACCGGTCCGGTTTCCGTTCACGACGGCCGTGGTGGAGTGCTACGGCGACGCCAAATAACGGCGCTTCGGCTGGCAGGATTTTGATGGCCGAAAACCTCTTGCCGCGTACAGGGGTTCGCTCTACTTTCGACAAATGGTGCAGAGCGTTCGGTCGAGCGGTCGGTGGGCCGTGGTCGCCGCCGTGGTGACGGTGGTGCTGTGGGCTTCGGCCTTCGTCTTCATACGGTCGGCGGGCGCGGAATTCTCGCCGGGCGCACTGGCATTGGGCCGGTTGCTGAGCGCGTCCATCGTGCTGGTGGTGATCTTGGTCAGCACCGGCGGCGGTCTGCCGCCACGGGCCGCCTGGCGCGGCATCCTGATCTCCGGTGTGCTCTGGTTCGGGGTGTATATGGTCGCGCTCAACTGGGCCGAGCAGCATATCGACGCCGGTACCGCCGCCATGGTGATCAATGTCGGCCCGGTGCTGATGGCGCTGCTGGGCGGATTCATTCTCCGCGAGGGATTTCCGGTTCGCCTGATGGCGGGGATCGCCGTGTCCTGCACCGGCGCGATCGTGATCGGACTGTCGAACTCCGGGGGCGGCAGTTCCGGTGCGCTCGGGGTGCTGCTGTGTGTGCTGGCGGCGACCAGCTGGGCGATCTCGGCGATCGCGCAGAAGCCCGCGCTCGCGCACGCCTCGGCCCTGCAGGTCACCACCTTCGGTTGCCTGATCGGCACGCTTCTCTGCCTGCCGTTCACGGGCCAGTTGATCACCGAGGCGGCCGCCGCACCGCTGCCCGCCACTCTCAGTCTCATCTACCTCGGTGTCTTCCCGACGGCGCTGGCCTTCACCACCTGGGCGTACGCCCTGGCCCGCACCACGGCCGGAAAAGCGGGTGTCACCACCTACGCGGTGCCCACCCTGGTGATCCTGATGGCCTGGCTCGCCCTGGGTGAAGTCCCGACTCTGCTGGCCGTAGCGGGTGGCTTGCTCTGCCTCGCGGGTGTCGCGATCACCCGGTCCGGTCCCAAGGATCCCCGCACCGCCGACGCCGCAACGGAAATCGAATCCACCACGAATCCCGCGGCTACCGGAGCCTCCATCACCTCCGGATCGGACCCGAAATAGCGAAATCAGCCGATAAGGAACGCGGCGAAGGGTAATAACGATCACAGTAGTACCGGGCGATCAGGGTGCCGGGTGGTGAAGTGAGGTGATCGTGGTGCCGGAGCAGAGCCGATCGATGGCGCGCATGTGGCAGCTGCGTCCGTGGAATACCAACCCGCTGATGCGAGCGTCGGACCGCTGGGAGGCCCTGGTCTGGGTCGTGGCGATCATCGCGGTCCTGGCCGCCGTCCCGCTGGCCGGCGCTGTCGGCACCGCGAGCTATACCTCCGCCACGGCCCGGATCAGCGCGGAGAACGCGACGAAAGTCGCTGTGACAGCCACCATCACCCAGGCGCCGCGGCAGATGGCGGCCCCGATGAACCGCAATACGGCAACCTTGGATGTCTACACCGCACCGGTGCGGTGGACCTGGCAGGACCGGACGGGCACCGCGACGGTCGGCGTGCCCGGCGACGCGGCCCTCGGCGACGAGATACGAATCTGGCTCGGCCCGGACGGGAATCCGGACGCGGAACCGCTGCCCACGAGCGCCGCCGCCACCGAAGGGATCGGTTCGGCATTGACCGTGCTGTGCGCCATCTGGGCCGCGGCGCTGGCGGCGGTCTGTGCCACCGCGTGGCTGCTCAGCTCGCGCCGGGCCGCGCACTGGGAGCGGGAATGGCGCGAGATCGATCACCGGATCGGCGGCGAGGACCGGCGGTAACGCCAGCGCTACCGGATATTCGGGTGCGCGCATGATCGTTTGCCGCGTTCGTCGTCACTAGCGTTTTCCAGGTGAACCCTGGACAGTTCGTACTTCGCACCGCCCTGGTGGCGGCATTGATCACGACGGCGGTGGCGTGCGGTCGTGCCGACGAACCACCGGCTCCGCCCCCGGCCGAACTCGCCCAGGCGCTGGATCGCGTGCTGCGGGAAGAGATTCCCGGCGTTCAGATCGTGGTGACCGAGGACGGCACGGACACCGTCCACAGCGCCGGGGTCGGCGACGTCGCGACCGCCGCGCCGATTCCCGATGACGCGCGTGTGCGTATCGCGAGCAATACCAAGGCTTTTGTCGCCACCGTGATGCTGCAACTCGTCGACGAGGGCAAGGTCGGACTCGACACCCCGGTCGAGCATTACCTGCCCGGGATCGTGGCGGGCAACGGGTACGACGGCACTCGGATCACCGTGCGAAACCTTTTGCAGCACACCGCCGGACTACCCAATTACATCGACCCGGCCAAGATGGCGAAGAGTATCGGCAACCATTCTCGCCAGCCGTTCGACGCGGAAGAGGTGGTCCGCGAGACCTTACGGACAAAGGCTCCGCTCGCCGAACCCGGTGCGCTGATGGAGTACTCGAACACCGGCTACCTGGTGGCGGGTTTGGTCATCGAGCGGGTCACCGGCCGGTCGATCGGGGCCGAACTCGGCAAGCGGATCATCGAACCGCTGGGCTTGGCCTCGACCTATTATCCCGAGCCGGGTGAATCGATGCTGCGGGTGCCGGCTATCCACGGCTACGACATGGTCGAGGGCAAGCTCACGGACGTCACCGAGTTGGACGACTACGGAATCGGGGGTGCCGACGGCGCACTGGTCTCCACCGGAGCGGACCTGAACCGTTTCTTTCTCGCGCTGCTGGGCGGGCGGCTGCTGCCGGCGGGGCTGCTCGCGGAAATGCAGCGCACCGTGCCGACTGAGCTGCCGCTACCGGGTCTGCGCGGGGCGGGTCTGGGATTGTTCCGCTACGAGACCTCGTGTGGCACGGAGTTCTGGGGACATGGTGGCGGCGCTCCGGGTTTCGGGACGCTGGGCGGTGCGACCCCGGGCGGTCGCGCGGTGACCCTGACCGCCAACTTCATGCCGTCCACGGAGCAGGCGCTGACCGCTCTCGGTGCCGCGCGCGACGCCGCGTTCTGCGCGCGGTGACCGCGATGTCAGGCGTTCAAATAGGCCAGTACCGCCTGCACCCGGCGGTGACCGCGATCGGCGCCGGTCAGGTCGAGCTTGGCGAAGATGGCGCGAATGTGTTTGTGCACGGCCGCCTCGCTGACCACCAGCCGTTCGGCGATGGCGGCGTTGTTGTGTCCTTCGGCCATGTGCCCCAAGACTTCTCGTTCCCGGGCGGTCAAGCCGACGAGTGGATCGCGGCGGTTGCCGAGGATGACGGCGATCACCTCGGGATCGAAGACCGTCGCACCGCCCGCCACCCAGCGCAGCGTGTCGACGAATTCCGCGACCGCGCCCACTCGTTCCCGGCGCAGGCAGCCGACGCCGCCGGCGCGGTCGGCGAGCAACTCGCCGACCGCGGCCACGTTCTCGATTCCGGACGACAGCACCAGCACGGGCAGCCCGGGATGTCGCTGTCTGGCGTGCCGCGCCGCGCACGTCCGGTCATCGGTGATCACCACGTCCGGCCGGTTCCGCTCGACGGCGGCGAGGAAACCGGCGTCGTCGCCGACCGCGGCGACCTCGAACCCGCGCGCGAACAGCAGCGCGGCGAGCCCTTCCCGCAGCAGTGCGTCCTCGGCGGTGATCACGACCCGCAACCCCGCACTCCCCGTGCGATTCGCGCCCATCAGACGATCAGCGCGATCAGCGCACGCATCGATTCGGTGAAGTATTCCGCGCTGACCTCGGTGATGCCGAGTGCGACCAGCTGGGCCAGGCCGGTAATCAGCCCCTCCACCGCTGGTTGCAGGCGCTGGGCCTGTTCCGGTGTCGTGGTGGCGCCGGAGGTGTCGATGCGGCGGCCGGTCAGCAGGTCTGTCATCGCGTCGGTGATGTCCTGGGACTGCGTGATCGTGGCCATCAGTTCCGGCTCCCGGAACGCGACCGCCATCGCCTCCAGTTGGAATGCCATCTGCATGCCGCGCAGTTCCGCGGTGGCCATCCGGTGGGCGTACCCGGCCAGCCCGTCGAGGACCTCGGTCAACGAGAGTTCGGGGTCCGACAGTGCCGCGAGGGCTTCCACCTGTCCGTCGAGCAACCGCCGGCTGGCGGCGAGCAGCAGGCCGCGCTTGCTGCCGAAGATCGAGTAGATCGCGCCGGTGGTGAGATCGGCGCGGGCGGCGATGTCTTCCAGGCGGGCGGCCTGATACCCCTTCGCGGCGATCTCGGCGACCGCGGCGTCCATGAGCGACTCCCGATTGCGTTGGCGCGACTGGTCTCGGCGCATCCATTCCTCCGCTCATTCGATGGCCGGGTACGCCCCGACTTCGATAATCCTATTACTAAAATAATCAGATTACGAAAGGGGATCGTCGATGATGCGACGTACCGTGCTGAGCGCAGCCCTGGCCATGTCGATCCTGGTCCCTGTTCCGGCGACGGCGACCGGCTCCGCGTTGGATCGGTTCTATGACCAGGTGTTGGACTGGAAGCCTTGTGGCACAGCCGATCTGGACGACGCGGGCGCGCACTGCGCCGATGTCACGGTGCCCCTGGACTACGCCGAGCCCGAGGGGCGCACCATCACCGTGACGATCTCCCGGCTCGCCGCCACCGACCCGGCCCGCCGCCGGGGAGTCATGCTGTCCAATCCGGGCGGGCCGGGCGGCGCGGGCCTCGACATGCAGTTGTTCCTCCGCCCGGACTACACCCCGGACGTGCTCGCTCAGTACGACCTGATCGGTATGGATCCCCGCGGCGTCGGCCGGTCGACCCCGATCACCTGCCGCTGGCCCGTCGCGGGGCTGCGCGCCGCGGGCGCCGATGCCGCAGACTACGCGGAATCCGTTGCCTTACAAGCCGACCTGGCACAGCGCTGCCGAAGCGCCACCGGTGACGCGCTGCCGCATTTCACCACCCGCAATACCGCCCGCGACATGGACGTGATCCGCGCCGCGCTCGGCGAACAGCGGATCAACTACTTCGGCGGCTCCTACGGCACCTACCTCGGCGCGGTGTTCACGCAGATGTTCCCCGAACGCGCCGACCGCATGGTGTTCGACAGCGCGGTCGATCCGCGGCGGTACGGCGTCACCATGCTGCGAGATATGGGCCCGGCCAACGAGGCGGCGCTGGACGCCTGGGCCGGCTGGACCGCCGCGCGGGACGGCGAATACCACCTCGGTACGGACCGCGATCAGGTACGCGCCGCCGTCACGACGCTGATCGACCGGGCCCACCGGCAGCCGATCCGGATCGGCGCGCACCAGGTCGACGACGCGGTGTTGCCCGCGCTGCTGTTCGATCCGCTGGCGAACCCGAAGACATACGGCGAGCTGGCGGCCCAGCTGCGTCAGCTCACGGACGCCGCTGACGGCCTGCCGGTGCGGCCGAGTCCCACATTGGACGAAAAGCTCAACCACCTGGTCGCGGGTCAGCCGGACGACGCGCAGACCTGGGCCATCATCTGTAACGACGTGCCCGCCCCGCGGGACCCGCTCGAGTACTGGCACGCCATCCAGGCCAGTCGATCGACACTGCCGGTTTTCGGCCCGCTCGTGCACAACATCCGGCCGTGCGCGTTCTGGGCCGACCCGATAGAAACCCCCACCGAGGTGCGCAACGCGTCGCCCGCACTGATCCTGCAGGCCACCGGCGACACTCGCACGGTCTACGAATCCGGCGTCGCGCTGCACCGGGAGCTGACCGGATCCCGGCTGATCACCGTGCCGGAACTGCGCGTGCACGGCGTGTTCGGGAAGGCCCCGTGCGCGACCGCGGCCGTGAACGCCTACCTCGGCGCCGGCGTCCTACCGGACCGCGACGTCACCTGTGCAACGAATTGACGCCGGGGTCACCAGGGTTGCGAAGATCTCACCGGCGGGGATCCGGCGTCGGTGAATTTCCGGCGCTCATTAGCATCGATGCGGCGAACATATCGACGAACCCGAGGATCTGTGTTGACAACCGAACAACTTGACCGCTGGAACGCTCAGGAAGCCGCCGCGGAGGCGATGATTCCCCTCATCGGCACGTTGTATCGGGGGAAGGGTGTGACCACCCTGCTGCACAGCCGTCCACTGGTGAACAAGTCGGTGATCAGCATCCTGCGCACGCACCGTTTCGCGCGGCAGATCGAAGGCGAGGAGCTGTCGGTCGACGAGACGCTGCCGTTCCTGCAGGTGCTCAGCGAATTGGATCTGGGTCCGTGCAAGGTCGATCTCGGTCATCTGGCCGTGGGCTACCGCGCCGACGACCGCGGCCTGTCGGTCCGGGAGTACGCCGAGACGGTGCTGGCCGATGTCACCAACGGCAATAAGGCGCGGTCGGCGGGCCCGCGCGACGTCGTGCTCTACGGCTTCGGCCGCATCGGCCGCCTGGTCACCCGCCTGCTGATCGAGAAGGCCGGTTCCGGCAACGGGCTGAACCTGCGGGCCGTGGTGGTGCGCAAGGGCGGCGAGGACGACCTGATCAAGCGTGCGTCGCTGCTGCGCCGGGATTCGGTGCACGGCAAGTTCGACGGGACCATCAAGGTCGACGTCGAGAACGAGACGATCACCGCCAACGGCAACGTGATCAAGTTCATCTACAGCAACGACCCGACCGCGATCGACTACACCGCGTACGGGATCAAGGACGCGATCCTGGTCGACAACACCGGCCGCTGGCGTGACCGGGCGGGCCTGGAGCAGCACCTGCGCCCCGGTATCGCGAAAGTCGTGCTGACCGCGCCCGGCAAGGGCGACGTGCCGAACATCGTGCACGGCGTCAACCACCGCGATCTGGATCTGTCGCAGCAGATCTTCTCTTGTGCGTCCTGCACGACCAACGCGATCGTGCCGCCGCTCAAGGCGATGGATGACGAGTTCGGCATCACCCGCGGCCACGTGGAGACGGTGCACTCGTTCACCAACGACCAGAACCTGCTGGACAATTACCACAAGGCCGATCGCCGCGGCCGGTCCGCGCCGTTCAACCTGGTGCTCACCGAGACCGGCGCCGCGTCCGCGGTCGCCAAGGCGATGCCGGACTTCAAGGCCAAGATCACCGGAAACTCGATTCGCGTTCCCACACCGGACGTTTCGGTCGCCATCCTCAATTTGCAGCTGAAGCAGGAGACGACGCGGGCCGAGGTGCTGGCCTACCTGCGTCAGGTATCGCTGTCGGGGCCGTTGAGCCGCAACCTCGACTACACCGCCGCCACGGACGTGGTCTCCAGCGATTTCATCGGCTCGCGCGCGGCGTCGATCATCGATGCCAATGCCACGATCGTCGAGGGTGACACCGCGATCCTCTATGTCTGGTACGACAACGAATTCGGCTACTCGTGCCAGGTGGTGCGGACGGTGCAGTACATCTCGGGCATCGAGTACCCGACCTACCCGCAGCTTGACGCTCGGGTGCTGACCGGGGCCGGGACGTAACCGTCCGGTGGA
Source organism: Nocardia goodfellowii (assembly GCF_017875645.1). Taxonomy (NCBI): domain Bacteria; kingdom Bacillati; phylum Actinomycetota; class Actinomycetes; order Mycobacteriales; family Nocardiaceae; genus Nocardia; species Nocardia goodfellowii. The sequence goes on from NZ_JAGGMR010000001.1 coordinate 3,723,354, forward strand.
ATATCGAGGCCCCCTGTCTTTTCGGCAGGGGGCTTTCGTCTCTCGCGGCGCGCTCAGCGCCACCCGCGCGGCTCCGCCGGACCCGGCTCCGCCTCGGAGAGTTCGGTGACGGCGATCGATATGCGTTCGCCGGGCGCGAGCCGGCCGTCCGGTGCGAGCCGGGGCGCGCGGGCGATGAACTCCGCTCGGAGTTGATCGAGTTCACCGGCTTCGAGCAGCGCTGTATCGCAATACGTTTCGACCGCCGCCTGCCATACCTGTTCCACCGGGACCGCCGTGCCCAGGGTGATCTGTTCCCAGTGCACGACTGCCAGGCCCGCCGGTGTCAGCAGCTCGTTCAAATCTTCGCGGGTGCACGGGTCGCCGAGCCGGTGCAGGGGATGCTCGGCCCGGCAGGCGGCGAAGTGTGATCGGGTCAGCGTGAGAAACAGGTCGTACCCGCTCGCGGGCTCGGGTCGCGCGGCCAGCGATGTCACGAAGCGACCGTTCGGGGTCAGCACCCGGGCGGCCTCGGCGATGACCTGCTCGACATCCGGCATCCGCAGCAACGTCATGTGCGATACGACGGCGTCGAAGGTGTTGTCGGCGAAGGGTAGTTCCTCGGCGCTGCCCAGATACAGTGCGGCCGAGGCCAGTTCGGGGCGGGCGTGCGCCGAGGACAACTCGCCTTCCGACAAGTTGACGCCCGCAAGGTGTTTCGCGCCTTGCCCGGCCAGTAACGCGAGCAGTGAGCCGTCACCGCAGCCCAGATCGAGGAACCGCTGCGCCCCCGCGACCCGCTCGGCCAGGAGGTGATAGCTGGCGCGGCCGTCGGGGAGCGGGTTGGTGTGGACGCCGGCGGAGGCTGTGCACGCTGACTGCATGCTGACAACCTAACGCCTCGCACCGCCCAACAGTGTTGATGCGGTGCGGATTTCAGCTTCACCTAACATTCTCTTCGCTGTGCCGCCGGTGCGATCCGGTCCGGCCGCCACCCGGCCCGCCCGCCGCCGGAGCCGTCTTCCCGGCGAGCGAACATTCCGTTATGGCAAAACAACTCTGGCCGAGGTAACCGTTTCATCGAGAATCAAGAACACCAGCAATTCTCGGGAACACCGTGTTCAAGCCGGGCGCGCCCCGGAGGCACGAAAATTAAGAAGTTCTATTATGCGTAGAGCAACGGCGCTCTTCGCCGCATTACTGTTGGCCATCCTCTTTTCCATCTCGCACGTCGCCGTGCCCACCGCGAACGCCGACCCCTGTCCGGGGGAGTGGGCGATCGGCATCGGCGGTCTGGGCGACAACACGTCGTCGGTGTTCGTCCCCTTCGTGCATCAACCTGTCGGCTACAACTCGGCCGACGCACTGTCGGGGCTGCACGAACTGAACCGGCTGTTCTGGTGGCATCGTAACCACTGTCCGGGCGATCATATCCGGCTGATCGGGCACAGCCAGGGCGCCGCCATCGTGCACGCCTGGGTTACCGCGAACCAGCACGTCGGCAATGCGAACGCCATTCTGCTGACCGATCCCAAGCGCGCTCCAGGGCCCGGTTGGGGTGGATTGGCCTCGACCCCCGGCAGCGGGATCGTCGGCTATCCACTTGCCGGCGTGGACGATTGGTTCGGACCGTTTCCGACGTTGAGCGTGTGCAACCGTGACGACCAGATCTGCGATACTTCCGCAGGCTGGTGGGGCTACCTCTTCGGCGGCGCGCACAGTCGCTACGATTTCAACGTATGGAATTACGGCGCTTGGGATTCCGGCGTCTGGTATCGGTAATCGCCGCGGCGATGGGGATCAGTAGCCGTGCGGCACTGGTCCCCATTGGCTGAATCCATGCCCCATCGAGGTACACACCGCCACGCCTTTGAAAGTGATTTGGCAGGTGGCTCCGGCATGGGTGACCGAGTACTGCGGATCGTGCGGACCCACGGCGTCGATCCGCGGTAAGGGGGGATTTCCGCCCGGTAGTGTGTGGCTGCCGCGGGAGTTCCAGTGCGGGCGGGCAGGTAGGGCCACGGAATCGATAATGATGGCGGGCACGTTCGGTATCGAAACCTGCATTCCGGCGTACAGCACATTCATGGATGGGGCCGGGACGGCCAGGTCGCACCCCACGGTCCCGTTGCCCGCGATCGAGCAGTTCCATTCGCCGAGGGCGAAATACACGATGTCGCCGACCCGCGCGGGGCCGGTGGGTTCCGCGGCGTGCGCGCCGCCCACTCCGTATCCGCACGCGACAATCCCGAGAATTGTTCCGCAAACGTGTGCGACGGTACCCCGAACGGCCCTGGACACCGGAATCTCCCTCGATCGAGCGGATATTCGGCCTGGTCGGCTACAGAGCAAATTATCACTTTACGGCGCAAAAGTAATAGAGATGTCCAGGGACCTTTCCAATAATCGGTGCACTGCGGGATGGATGCGAGAGCGGGCCACCCTTGACACTTAGTGACCGATCGGTCACAGTATGGACTGTGAGCTACGACACGATCATCAAAGGCGGCCGGTGGTTCGACGGCGCCGGTTCCCCGTCCGCCGTTCGGCACCTGGGCTTGCGGGGAGATCGTGTCGTCACGGTCTCGGCGACCCCGCTGGACGAAGCTGGTTGCCCCAATGTCATTGAAGCCCAGGGCAAATGGGTGCTGCCGGGCATGATCGACATTCACACCCACTACGACGTGGAGGTGCTGCGGGAGCCCGAACTCGTCGAGTCGGTGCGGCACGGCATGACGACCATCGTGCTGGGGTCGTGTTCGCTGTCGACCGTGCATGCCGCCCCGACCGACGCCGGCGACCTGTTCGGCCGGGTCGAGGCGATCCCGCGGCCCTATGTGATCGAGACGGTCGAGCGGAAGAAGACCTGGAACTCGGCGCGGGAGTACGCCGAAGCCCTGGAGCGGCTGCCGCTGGGCCCGAATCTCGCGGCGATGATCGGGCATTCGGATATCCGTACCGCGACCATGGGCCTGGATCGCGCGACCCGCGACGACGTGCGGCCCACGGCGGACGAGCAGGCGCGCATGGAAGCCGCGCTCACCGAGGCACTCGACGCCGGGTTCGTCGGAATGTCGGCGCAGCAGTTGCTCTTCGACAAGCTCGACGGTGCGGTGGCGCGTTCCCGGACACTGCCCTCGACCTACGCCCGCTGGCGGGAACGGCGGCGGCTCAACGCGATTCTGCGGCAACGAGGCCGGCTGTTGCAGGGCGGACCCGACATCGGCAACCCGCCCCGGCTGGCCGCGATGATCTTCGCCAGCGCGGGCCTGTTCCGCAAGCGGCTCAAGACGACGCTGATCTCGGCCGCCGACCTCAAAGCGAGCCCGTGGATCGTGTACCTGATGGGCGCGCTGGCGCGCACCGCCAACGCCCTCAACGGCGATTTCCGCTGGCAGCACCTCCCGGTGCCGTTCGAGGTCTACGCCGACGGCATCGATCTGGTCATCTTCGAGGAATTCGGCTCCGGCGCGGCGGCTTTGCATCTGGCGGATCAGGTGGAGCGGAACGCGCTGATGCGAGACGAGTCCTACCGCCGGCGCTTCCGCAAGGACTACGACGCCAAGTTCGGGATCCGGGTCTGGCACCGGGACTTCTTCGACGCCGAGATCGTCGAGTGCCCGGACGGCAGCGTCCTCGGTAAGACCTTCGGCCAGGTCGGCGTGGACCGGGGCGGCATGCATCCGGTCGACGCGTTCCTCGACCTCGTGGTCGAGCACGGTACCAAAATGCGCTGGCGTACAACGATTTCCAATCATCGCCCGGAGATCTTGAACAAGCTGAGCGTGCATCCCGGCGTGCAGTTGGGGTTCTCGGACGCGGGGGCGCACCTGCGGAACATGGCGTTCTACAACTTCGGCCTGCGCTTCCTGCGCCGGGTGCTGCACGCCGAACAAGCCGGAACCCCGTTCATGACACTGGAACACGCGGTGCACCGGCTGACCGGCGAACTCGGCGACTGGTACGGCATCGACGCCGGACACCTTCGCGAAGGCGACCGCGCCGACCTGGTCGTGGTCGATCCCGCGGGCCTCGACGACTCCCTCGACGCGTACGCCGAATCCCCGGTCGCCATGTACGGCAACCTGCCTCGTATGGTCAACCGGAACGACAAAGCCGTCTCGGCCGTGTTCGTCGGTGGCCAGTACGTATTCGGCGACGGGAAGCCCGCCGAGGTCCTGGGCACCCGGCGCACCGGCCGCTTCCTGCGAGCCGGAGGGTAATTGACAACCGCGCGACGAACGCAAGCCGAGCGCAGTGCCACCACCATCGCCAAACTGGTCGACGCCACCATCGAGGCGATCGAGCAGGTGGGCTACCACAGCACCTCACTCGGCGAGATCAGCAGCCGCGCGGGCGTTTCCAAGGCCGCGATCTTCCGGCACTTCGATTCGCGCATGGATCTGGTGGTGGCGGCGGCGGACGAGGTCCGCCGCCGCCACATGGCAGCCGTCGCCGACCTGCGACTGCCCGAAAACACCACCCGACCGATCGATCTGGCCGCGCTGCTGCACCTGATGCGCGGCCAGATCCGCAGCGACATCAATACGGTCTGGCTCGAACTGCTCATCGCGGCGCGCACCGAACCCGAACTACGGGTGCGGATCGAGCCGGTCCTGCGGGAGCTGTACACCCAGGTGGAGGAGGTCGCCGTCAGCACCCTGGCGCCAGACCTCCCGCCGGAGACGGCACGGCTGCTGGTCACCTCGCTGATTCACATGTTCGACGGCGAGGCGATCCTGCGCACCACCTATCCGCGGCCCGAGCTGGAGGACGCGCGGATCGAGCAGGTGGCGGCGGCGTACCGGACGCTGACCGGGTCTACAGTCCCCGGCCGATGATCAGTTTCATGATCTCGTTGGTGCCGCCGTAGATCTTCTGGATCCGGGAATCGGTGTAGAGCCGCGAGATCGGATACTCCTCCATGTACCCGTAGCCGCCGAACAGCTGCAGGCATTCGTCGACGACCTTGCACTGCTGCTCGGTCAGCCACCACTTCGCCTTGGCCGCGGTGGGGATATCCAGTTCGCCGCGCACGTGTTTGGCGAGACAGTCGTCGAGGAAAGCCCAGCCGACGGTTTTGACGGTGTCCGCCTCGGCGAGGGTGAACTGGGTGTTCTGGAAGTTCAGGATCGGCTTGCCGAACGCCTCCCGCTCCTTGGTGTAGGCCAGGGTCAGATCGACGGCCGTCTCGATGGTGGCGGCGGCCGCGACCGCCAGGATCAGTCGTTCCTGCGGCAGCTGCTGCATGAGCTGAATGAAGCCCAGGCCCTCGGCGCCGCCGAGCAGGTTCGTCTTCGGCACCCGCACCTCGTCGAAGAACAGCTCACAGGTGTCCTGGCCGTGCTGGCCGATCTTGCGCAGATTGCGCCCGCGGCGGAAGCCCGCGCGATCGGTCTCCACGGCGATCAGCGAGACCGTGTCCGCGCCTTTGCCTTCGGAGGTCTTCGCGGCCACGATGACCAGGTCGGCGAGCAGACCGTTGGAGATGAAGGTCTTGGCGCCGCTGATCAGGTAGTCATCGCCGTCGGCTACCGCCTTGGTCTTGATGTTCTGCAGGTCCGAACCGGTGCCGGGTTCGGTCATGCCGATGGCGCCCACGATCTCGCCCGAGGCCATCTTCGGCAGCCAGGCGCGCTTCTGCTCCTCGGTGCCGTAGCTGTTGACGTAGTGCGCGATGATCGTGCTGTGCACGGGGTTTCCGAGGCTGGGGGCCAGGGCGCGGACCTGCTCGATCGCCACTACGGCCTCGTGCCGGAAATCGCCACCGCCGCCGCCGTATTCCTCGGGGATGCTCAGGCAGAGCAGGCCGAGTTCCCCGGCCCGGTTCCAGACTTCGCGATCGACATGCTGCTGCCGTCCCCAGCGTTCTTCGTTCGGCGCGCACTCCTTGTCGAAGAACCGGCGCGCGAGATCGGCCAATGCGTCCAGGTCGTCGTTCATCCAGGACGAGCGGTGGGCCACGGGAACTCCTTTGTTCGAAAACGGCTGGCCTTTTGACGGTAGGGGGCGCGCGCCGCCCCGCCGATGACCGTGCCGATCAGATCCTTGACCGGACCGCTCGAGTTCAGCGCTGGTAGGACCCGGGCGGACTGCCGGTCCAGCGCCGGAAGGCGCGGGAGAAGGCGCTGGGTTCGGAGAAGCCGAGCCGCCGGGACAGGGCCGCCACGGTCTCCTCGCCGCGCACCAGGCCGGCGATGGCCGCGTCACGCAGTATCTGCTCGCGAATCTGCCGCAATGCGGCGCCTTCCTCGCCGAGTTTGCGGCGCAGCGTCTGCGGACTCATGGCCAGCTCGGCGGCGATGTCCTCCACGCCGGGCCAGGTACCGGTGAGTCCGCGTTCGAGAATCTGGCGGACCTGCGCGGCCACCGACAGTGCGTAGTCGCGCCGGCCCATCACACCGGAGGGCGCGTTGCTCAGGAATTCCAGCAAGTCCTTCTCATCGCGTACCAGCGGTGCCTCGAAGTCCTCGGTCGCGAAGACCAGCGCGGGTGCGGGCGCGTCGAAAACGACTGGCGCCCCGAACATCTGGTCGTAATCGTCGAGGCCGGGAATAGGCGAGTAGGGCACCTCGACCCGGCGCAGCGGCAGCCACTTGGCCGCCGCCCAGGACACGAAGCGGTGGCAGGCGGCCAGCATGGTGTCGATGGGCAGCGCGACGGGCGCGACGACTTCGCTGATGTCGAACGACACCCGGACCTCGTCGCCGACCTCGCGCACCGACACCGGCGGGACGCCGGGCAGCGAACGCTGGAAATTGGTGTAGCGCACCACCGCCGCCCGCGCGGTCGGCGCGCCGAGCAGGCCGAAGCACACCAGCCGGAAAGTGCCGAGCGGGACCGGACGCAGCCCCAGCCCGAGCAGTTCGTCACCGGTCTCGCGCCACAGCCACTGCACGATCCGCACGGCCTGATCGAGGGTGACCCGGGAACCGCCGTGCGCCAGCAACTCCGGCGCGACACCGGCGTCGGCGAGCGCGGCGGCGATATCCCAGCCCTTGCTCGTGGCGACCTCGATCAGGCCCTGCACGCGCTGGATCGGCAGCGTGTACTCGACATCGGCGGGAGCGGGTGACACTCTTCCGACCCTATACAGCGCCGCCGAAACCCCGGTTTACCGGTGTCCGGCGGCGCCGAACCAGCGCGGCAGGTGTGCGAGCAGATCCTGTTGTTCGGAGCCCGCCCACGCGATATGGCCGTCCGGACGCAGCAGCACGGCCGGGGCCGTCAGCTCCTCGCTGACCTCGACGACGTGGTCGATCCGGTCCGCCCAGTCCGCCACCGACAGCGCGCCGGTCTGGTCGAGCAGCAGACCGCGCCCGTGGTGCATCCGCTCGTAGAGACGGCCGCGTTTCAACGGCAGGTCACGCAGTCGGCGGCCCACCAGTGGATTGTCGTCGCCGAAGTCGTACCGGATGCCGATCGCGGTGATCTTCTCGATCAGAAACCGGTTGACCTCCTCGAACTCCATCAGCTGCGCGAACAACCGCCGCACTGCCCGCGGGCCCGGCTCGAGCAACATCAGCTGCACCTGCGCGCGCGTGTTGTCCAGCACGTCGGCGGCCACCGGGTGCCGTTCGGTGTGATAGCTGTCCAGCAGGTCCGGCGGCGCCCAGCCCGCGATCTCGGCCGCCAGTTTCCAGCCGAGGTTGAACGCGTCCTGGATGCCCAGGTTCAGGCCCTGCCCGCCCAGCGGCGGGTGGACGTGCGCGGCGTCACCGGCCAGCAGCACCCGGCCGACCCGATAACGTTCGGCCTGGCGGGTGGCGTCGCCGAAACGGGACAGCCAGCGCGGCGAGTGCGGGCCGAGGTCGACGCCGGCCGTGGCCCGCAGCTGCCGGGTGAACTCCTCGAAATCCGGTGCGACCGAACGATCCTCGGCCACGGTCGCGGCGGGCACCACGATGCGGTAGCCGCCGCCCGGGAGCGGCCCCGCGCCGAAACGCAACTGGGTCTTGCGCACCTCGGCGTTGACGGCGGCGACGGTCTCCGGGTCCGCGGTCAATTCCAGCTCGCCCAGCAAGGTGTCGACCGTGCTCGACTCGCCGGGGAACTCGACGCCGAGCAGCTTGCGCACCGCGCTGTGGCCGCCGTCGCAGCCGACCAGGTAGCGCGAACGCATGCGGGTGCCGTCGGCCAGTTCGACGGTCACGCCGCTGTCGTCCTGCGCCAGTCCCGTCAGTTCCGCGCCGTGCCGGATCTCGGCCCCGACTTCGGCGGCATGCTCGTACAGCAGCCGGTCGGTGATGTTCTGCGGGATACCCAAGAGGTATTCGTGCGCGGTATCGAGCCGCTCCGGCGCCGCTCCGGTGATCCCGGCGAAGGCGGCGCGCAGCGGATAACGCTGACCCGCCGCCAGGAACCGCTCGAGCAGACCACGCTGATCCAGCACCTCGATACTGCGCGCGTGCAGTCCGAGGCCCCGCACGATCTTCGTGGGCTCGGCCTCCTTCTCCAGCACCACCACTCGCACACCGTGCAGCCGCAACTCGGCCGCCAGCATCGTCCCGGTCGGACCGCCACCGGCGATGATCACGTCGAACATGAAACCCCTATCCCTAGCGGACCCACGTTTTCGCAGGTTATCGGCTTCGGCGGACGATTGTGCGCCATTCCCGGGGTCTTGCCGCAAGCCCCGGGGTGCGATATATGTTGAAAAGGGAAGGGGATTGCGTGGCCGGCCGGTCCTGCCGCCGGCAGCTGAAAAGCCTTGCTATTCGATTCGATTCGGGGCCGCATGCTCGCCCCCTCCGCCATCGCATAGCGGATGTCAGAAGGCCGGTCGCGGGCCGCGTTCGGCGGCATCGAGCAGCGTTGCCAGATCCGGTGTGGCGCCGGGCGGTACGAACGTGTCCGGGTAGTGGTGCTCTACCAAGTCCGCAGGCGCGCTCCGCGCCGGACACTGCTTGGTGTTACTTCACCCTCACGGCGATATTCAGTTGGTCGGCCATACTTACCACCGTAGGCGGAAACATCCCGGCCACGGCGGTATTCACGGATCAGAATCGGACAGCGATGGTTAGCCGACTCTGTGCTGGGTATCACACTTGCGGGTAACTGCCCCCTGATGAAGCTGCCGGAGTCGCACAAATGCGACAAATCCGTCGCGTTCCTTTTTGGTCGCAGCTTCACACCGTTGAGGAGGCAGTCCATGATCAGCACGCCGTCCGGTTCCGGTTCGTTGATTTACAACATCCGGGAATCCGGTGCGCCACTAAATATCGTTATGGTGGCTCCGCCCTATTTCGAGATTCCACCCGCTGGATACGGCGGCGTCGAAGCAGTGGTGGCACAGTTGGTCGACGCACTGGTCGCGCGCGGGCACCGGGTCACCCTGCTCGGCGCGGGCCGGCCCGGAACCACTGCCACCCGCTTCATCCCGGTGTGGGACAAGATTCTCGCCGACCGGCTCGGCGATCCGTTCCCCGAGGTGGTCAACGCGCTGAAGGTGCGCGAAACCATTATGGAGCTGGCCCGCACCGAGCACATCGACGTGATCCACGATCACACGTTCGCCGGCCCGCTGAACGCGCCGGTGTATCGGTCGCTGGGTATCCCGACGGTCGTGACCGTGCACGGTCCGGTCGACGGTGAGGAGCAGGAATACTACGGCGCGCTCGGCGATGCCGCGCAGCTGATCGCGATCAGTGACCGGCAGCGCAGTTTGGCGCCTCGGTTGAATTGGCTGGGACGCGTTTACAATGCGGTCCTGCCGAGTGCCTGGCCTTTCCAGAAGGAAAAACAGGACTATGCCCTGTTCCTAGGCCGTTACGCGCCCTACAAGGGCCCGGACCTGGCATTGGAGGCAGCGCATATCGCGGGCATTCCGCTGGTTTTGGCGGCGAAAATGAACGAGCCTGCGGAAAAAGCGTATTTCCAGCGTTCTGTCCGGCCGTTGTTGAGTGAAAAGGACTTTGTGTTCGGCGAGGCAGACGCGATTGCTAAGCGATTACTGTTATCGCAAGCGCGATGCTTGCTTTTCCCGATCCGCTGGGAAGAGCCATTCGGCATCGTAATGATCGAGGCCATGGCCTGCGGTACCCCGGTCGTCGCGCTGCGCGGCGGCGCGGTGTCGGAGGTCGTCGAGCACGGAGTCACCGGTTTCATCTGTGACGACCCGGCCGAACTTCCCGCGGCGATGGCCGCGGCGGCCGAACTGGACCCAGTCGCCTGCCGCCGCCGGGTGATCGAGCACTTCTCGGTCGACCGGCTCGGCGCCGGCTACGAGGCGTCCTACTACGCCGCGATGGAACGCGCCGAACTGCCGCGCATTTCGTCCGGCTCCCGCGTCACCGCGGCGACCGGCCGCGTGCTCGACCGCGACCTGTCGGTCGTGGCGAACAAGTAGCTCCACCAACACATCGGTCGATCTCGGCAAAGACGCGCCGCTCCAGGCGCGGGCTGGGCCGAGATCGACCGGTGCGTTGGGCGGGCTCGTCATGCCGGACGCCGGTGTCGAGGTCGGCCGGTGTCGGTTCTGTCCAAGACCACCGAGGGTGCCGTCGATAGGCTGTCGTCGGATCTGAGGAGGAACTTTGACACGTGAACTGGTGTACACGGGCTTCATGTCGCTCGACGGTGTTGTGGACTCGCCGGGCGGGCAGGTGGAGGGACACCGGAGCGGCGGCTGGGTGATGGAAACCGAGTTCGTGCCCGAGGCGTTCGCGCTCAAGGGCGAAGAACTCGCCGACACGACCGCGCTGATGTTCGGGCGGCGCAGCTACGAGGCGTTCGCCCCGACCTGGCGCGACTCCGCGGATCACGCCGGGTACAAGGAATTGCCTAAGTACGTGGTCTCGACCTCGCTGGCCGAGGACGACCTGATCGAGGGCTGGGGTCCGATCACGATCCTGCGGTCGGCCGAGGACGTCGCGGCGCTGAAACAGGGCGACGGCGGCGCGATCTTCATGCACGGCAGCGCCGAGCTGGCCCGGCGATTGGCCGACGCGGACCTGATCGACCGATACAACCTGCTCGTGTTCCCGGTGCTGCTGGGTGCGGGCAAGAGCCTGTTCAGCCGGGCGGACCGGGACAAGCAACAACTGCGTCTCCGCGAGTCCGCGACCTATGCCAACGGTGTGGCCAAGCTCGTCTACGACGTCACGCGCTGACCGGGGTCCAGCGCGAGCACGCCACCGGTGCCCGCACGTAATTGCCGGGCGGTACGTCCGACGTAGCGGCGCAGTGCGCGAGCCAGATGGGGTTCGTCGTAGTACCCGAGCTTGTCCACGACATCGCTCGGGTACTCGCCCGCGCTCAGCGACAACGCGGCGGCTCGGGCGCGTCCGATCTGCCGGACGGCGCCCTGGGTGAGGCCCGTCGCCGACCGGAAGCGACGTTCGAGCGTGCGATCGGTGATCGCCGGGCATTCTCCGCGCAAGACGCCCTCGATCAAGGGATCGCGAACCACCACGCCCGCTCGCACAAGCCGGTCTACCAATGCTTCGGCGTCGTCCGGGTGCGGCGTTTCCCAGCGCGCGCCCGTCAGCCAGAAAGACCGGCTGGTCACGTCCGGCAACAGAATCCCACTGTCGACCAGGGCCGGTGCCGCTACCGCGCGCAGTGACGTGCCGACCGCGAACTGGATCCCGACGAACTTCGCGTCCTCGGGCACCGGCGCGGTGCCGCAACGGCTTTCGGGCCCGGTGATGGCCGCGCACGCCACGCCCCGCTGTGCCCAGAAGACCAGGCCCCAGGTCTCGGTCGCCACGCTGGTCATCTCCGAGACCTGCTCGCTGCGGCAAGTCCAGACCGAGTCGATCCACCGCGAATCCGACGCACGAGTTTCGAACAGCAATCCCACCGTCGGCATCCTAAAGAGCTGGCGCCGACGAGTGTGTTCCCGGTGCCTCCTCGAGTAGTTTCCCCGTGCCATCGCGGGGTGCGCGACCGCCAAACTGGACCTCATGCATAAGAAGGCACCGCGTCGGCCCAGGGGCTTGGGAAAGCGAGCCTGGGTGATCACCCAGTTCGTGCGCCGCATCCTGCGGGCGCTGGCCTGGTCGAACATCGTGCGGGTCACCGTGCTCGGCCGCGAGCTGGTCCCGGAGACCGGTCCGGTGATCGTGGCGAGCAACCACCTCTCGATGCTCGACGCCGTCTTCCTGTGGGGTGCCCTGCGCCGGCGCGCCGTTGCCATCGCCATGGCCGAACTGTGGTCGTGGCCGCTGGTCGGATGGCTGGTCCGGCGACTCGGCCAGATCCCGGTGGTCCGCCGTGACAGCGCATCAGGCCGATCCGCCATGGCACAGGCCGAGCAGATCCTGCGGCACGGCGGCGTGTTGATCATCTACCCGGAAGGCCGGCTGGTCGGCCCCGGCGAATACGAACCATACAAACCCGGTGTCGCCCACCTCGCTATGACCACCGGCGTCCCGATCATCCCGGTCGCCACCACCGGCACCGACCGGGTCCTCCCCATGCGGCGGACGCGCGGCGACGGACCCGCCTTCGACCGCCGCCACCCGGTGACCGTTCACTTCGGCCGCGCCATCGATCCCACCGACTTCGATGACCCGGACAAACTACTGGACCACCTCCGGCACCGAATCGAAGCGCTGCGGGAGAACCCCGCCTGACCGCGTTACGGGCCTCGGGTTACACCAGTTGAACGACGATGCCGCCGAAGCGTGCTTCGCTCATGGTGGCGGGGCGGCCGTCGAGGTAGCAGGTGCCGGTGCGGGTGACTTCGGCGCATTCTTCGTTTCGCCGGCTCGAGTCGGGGGCGAGGGTGTCGGTGTAGTAGGCGATCATGCCGCCGCTGAGGTGGGTGTTGAACCCGGTGACTCGGCGGCCGGTGTGGTCGGTGGTGCGGTTCGCGCAGTCGTCGCAGACCGCGCGGGGGTAGCGGCCGGTGTAGAAGGTGAGCTGGTCGCAGTGCGGGCAGGGCTGGGTGTAGCGGCGGCCGGGAGTTGGCGGCTGGAGCAGCGAGTCGTTGCGCGCGAGGGCTTTGCGGCCGGAATCCGCTCGATTGCCGGAACGTCGTAGGGCGAGCAGGACGAAGTTGGCGTAGTCGACTGTTTCGGCGTCGAGCGGCACGCGGCCGGTTCTCTCCTCGACGCGTGGGGCGTCGGCATCGTAGGCCTGCAGTGCCAGCCGTTGGGCCGCACCGAGTTCGCTGTCCGGGATGTTCCGGTTGGCGTGTTCGGCTCGGGCCAGGTGATCGGCGATCACGGTGTCGATGGTGCGTTCGGGTGCGGACAGTAGACCGCTGCCGTAGCTGGTCGTGGTCACCAGGACGTAGCCGTCCCGTTCGCCGCGGTCGGTGGCGAGGGTCTCCAGGAAAGCGAATCCACCGCCGTAGCGGGCGTTTTCGAGCTCCGGGTGGGTGTAGGGAATGAGGCTTCGGCATTCTGCGCCAGTTCGCGCGCGACTCGCAGCGCTTCGTCGTAAGTCAGCGGCTTGTCCGGGTCCGGCCGTTTCATGGTCGCAAGCCTATCGGCCGGTCCGCGCCTGGCTCGTGGGCATTGTTGTGCGGCAAGGGATTCCGCAGTGAGGAAACCAGCGGGTCAAACCCGGGCGCTGCCGCGGGTGTTCAGGGCTTCGACCGCGGTGACCAGGGGCGCCAGCTCGGGGTCGGCGGCGGCTCGGCGCAGCGCGCCGGAGAGGGCGGCGTCGTGGGTGGGGCGGGCCTCTTCCAGCAGGTCCAGGCCGGCGGGGGTGACGTCGGTGTAGATGCCGCGGCGATCGTCGGGGCACAGGTAGCGCTGGAGCAGGCCGCGATCTTCCAGCCGGGTGACGAGCCTGGTGGCGGCGCTCTGGCTGAGTACGACGGCCTCGGCGACCTGGTTCATGCGCAGGTGCCCGCCCGGTCCGTCGTGCTGGCGGCTGAGCACGACCAGCAGTGAGTACTCGCGCACGCTCAGCTGATGTCCGGTTTGCAATGCGCGCTCGATTTGCGCCTCGATCCGGTCGTGCAGCAGGGACAGGGCGTACCAGCCGTCGGCCAGGCCGGTCAGCGCGGCATCTGCGGTCATCTTCCCAGGATAGACGACGTCTGCAATAGCACGCGCTTGCAACTAAATGCGCATGCAATTATTGTGTGCGCTTGTTAAAGGTTCGCGCAACAATCCTGTGGAGGCTTCGCTCATGCCACTCGCCCTGCTCGCCCTGACCCTCGGGGCCTTCGGGATCGGGACCACCGAATTCGTGGTCGTCGGGTTGCTGCCCGACATCGCCGACACCTACGCGGTGTCCATTCCGACCGCCGGGCTGCTGGTCACCGGGTACGCCCTCGGTGTCGTCGCCGGAGCGCCGCTGATGACCGGTCTCGGCACCCGCGTCTCCCGCAAGCGCATGCTCCTGGGCATGCTGCTGCTGCTCATCGCGGGCAACGTGCTGTCCGCGGTGGCACCGACTTTCGCGGTGCTGCTGACCGGCCGTGTCGTCGCCTCGCTGGCACACGGCGCGTTCTTCGGTATCGGTGCGGTCGTGGCGGGCACCCTGGTGAGCCCCGATCGCCGAGCCGGCGCGATCGCGATCATGTTCACCGGCCTGACCGTCGCCACCATGGTCGGCGTGCCGCTGGGCACGCTGCTCGGGCACAGCTTCGGTTGGCGGCTGACGTTCCTGTTCGTCGCGTCGATCGGACTGATCGGCCTGGTGGGCGTCGCCGCGCTGGTGCCCGAGCAGCCCGCTCCCCGGGACGCGAGACTGCGCAGCGAACTCGCCGTCTTCCGCAATCCGCAGGTGCTGCTGGCGATGGCCATGACCGTGCTCGGGTTCGGCGGAGTCTTCGCCGCCATCACCTATCTCGCGCCGATGATGACCGAGGTCACCGGCTACGCCGAGAGTTCGGTCACCTGGCTGCTGGTGTTGTTCGGTCTGGGTTTCTTCCTGGGCAACCTCATCGGCGGAAAATACGCCGACCGGCATCTGATGCCGATGCTCTACAGCACCCTCGGCGGGCTCGCGATCGTATTGGCCCTGTTCACGGTGACGGCGCACAACAAGATCGCCGCCGCCGTCACTGTGGTGCTGATCGGCGCACTCGGCTTCGCGACGGTGCCGCCGTTGCAGAAGCGGGTGCTGGACCACGCCGCCGGGGCGCCGACGCTCGCCTCCGCCGTCAATATCGGCGCGTTCAATCTCGGCAACGCCATCGCGGCCTGGCTCGGCGGTGTGGTCATCGCGGCGGGCTTCGGCTACACCGCCCCCAACTGGGTCGGCGTCGCCCTGGTGGTCGCCGCCCTCGTATTGGCCGTGGTGTCAGGACAATTGGAGCATCGCGCGGCGGACCGCTCGGCCACCCCGGACCGGCGGTTGGTCACCGCGGGCGAGGCCTGAACGCTACTCGACCGGCTCGACCCGGCGCCGGAGCAGGCAAAATTCGTTGCCCTCCGGGTCGGCGAGGACATGCCACGAGGCCGCGCCGGGCTGGCCGATGTCGACCCTCCGCGCACCCAGGGCGAGCAGTCGTTCCAGCTCGGCGTCCTGATCGCGGTCGGTGGGGTTCACGTCGAAGTGCAACGGCAGTTTGCCGCCCCCCGGCGCGCTGCCGCCCGCGAAGACGAGGGTGGGCTGCGGTCCGCCGAAACCGGCTTCGGGCGGGCCGATCTCCAGGTGGGTGTCGCCCTCCCAGCCCAGCTCGACGTAGCCGAGGACTTCGCACCAGAAGTCCGCCAGCCGTTGGGGATCGGCACAGTCGATGACCAGTTCGGTGATCCTGCAAGACATGCGCGCGACATTAGCGGGCGAGGCGGTGCGAGGCGACAGGTTTTCGGCGGGCGGGGCCGGTGTGCCTCCCGTATCAGCCGCGGCCGTCGGGGACCTGCGCGACCGACGATCCGAGCGTGGCCGCGGCCAGTTCCCTCCAATTCGCCTGCGCGCCTCCGGCGCTCACCTCGGCGAACCTGTCGGCCCCGAGCCGGTCGCGCGTGGTCTGCTCGATCCGCGTCACGTCGGGCTGGGAACGATCCGGGAGACCGAGCACGCCGGTGCTCGCCGCCAGCAGCCGCGCGGCCTGCTCGTGCCGGTCCTCGCGCAGTGCCAGGTCCGCGAGCCCGAGCAGCGCGCGGGCGAGCAGCACCGGATGACCTGCCTCGGTGGCCGCCTGCAACGCCGCGGCGCGGTGCGCGCGGGCGGTGTCGAGATCCTCGGTCACGTAGCCGAGCAGGTCTCGCAGTATGCCGCGAACGTTCGGTTGCTCGACGTCATCGCCCAGCAGGGTTGTGGCGGTGGCGATTTGCCGATGTGTCTGCTCGGAGTCGCCACTCCAGCGGGCGAGTTCGGCTTTCGTCAGGGCCAACTCCGCCAGCGCGTTCGGCCACGCGACCCGTTCCGCGGACCGCTGCGCCTCGGCCATGGCGGCGGCGCTGGACGCCGAATCGCCCAGCAGCCAATACAATTGGGCCTGCCGCGACCGCATCGGCACCACATCCTCGGTGGCGCCGAGTTCGACGACGACCGCGATCGCCTGCTCGTAGTGTTCGCACGCGGCCGCGAATTCGCCGCGCATGGCGATTCGGTTGGCCAGTTCGGTCTGGGCGAACGAGATCCCCCAGCGGTCACCGATCACCCGGAACTCGGCCAGCGCCGTCGCCAGATAGCCGTCGGCGTCCGTGCCGCCGTCGCCGAGCTGGGTCCGGATCTTGCCGAGATGTAGCCGTCCCATGGCCCGCACCCAGGGGTCCGCGTCCTCCAGCAGCACCTCCCATGCGGGCAGAAACTCCTCCGGCGAGCGCAGCATGCGTTCCAGCGGAGCCGCGAAGCTCACCGCCGGGTGCCAGCCCGGCACCCGGCGGCTGATGTCGTAGGCCTTACGAATCCATTCCGCCGCGTAGAACTGGTCTGCCTGCCGCCCGGCGGACAGGAATTGGACGACCAGCCCGTACACCACGCCCCGGGTCTCCTCGGGCACCTCGCCGGGCAGTGCGACGGCGGCCATGATCAGCTCGCTGCCCTCTGTCTTGTGCCCGCCGAGCCACCAATACCAGCCGGCGGCCGCGGCGAGCCGCATCGCCTCCTCGGCCGCACCGGCCGCGAGCGCGCCCCGCATCGCCGCGCCGATATTGTCGTGCTCGGCCTCGAGGACGGCGAGCCATTCCAGTTGCTCGGCCCGGCGTAAACGCGGTTCCGCTGTTTCGGCGAGCTCGGTGAAGAAGGCGAGGTGTGCGCGGCGGGTGAGTTCCGCTTCGCCCGCCTCCACCAAACGCTGTGCGGCGTACTCCTTGATGGTGCCGAGCATTCGGTAGCGCGGCGTCGGATCGTCGACGGTGAGAATCAGCGATTTCTCGGTCAGGGCGGTCAGCAGGTCGAGCACGTCACCCGTGCCGTCCGCGCAGACTCGTTCGGCCGCCTCCGGGCTCGCGCCGCCGGAGAACACCGAAAGTCTGCGCAGCACAACGCGTTCGGCCTCGGAAAGCAGCTCCCAGCTCCAGTCGACCACCGCGCGTAAAGTCCGATGCCGCGGCAGCGCGGCCCGGCTGCCGCCGGTCAGCAGGCGAAATCGGTCGTCGAGCCGGTGCGCGAGCTGATCCAGGGACATGCCGCGCAACCGGGCCGCGGCGAGTTCGATCGCCAGCGGCATGCCGTCCAGTGCCCGGCACACGCGCGCCAAGGTCGACAGCGTGTGCGGATCGGTCGTGAGATCTTTGCGCACCGCGGCGGCTCGGGCGAGCAGTAGCTGGGTGGCGGGAGCGGACAGGATCGCACCGGGGTCGGCGTCCGCGGCGGGCAGGTCCAGCGGCGCCACCGGCCACAGCGCCTCACCGGTGATGCCGAGCGGTTCGCGGCTCGTCGCCAGGATTCGCAGCCGCGGGCACTCGCCGAGCACACGATGGGCGAAGGTCGCCGCGGATTCGATGACATGCTCGCAGTTGTCCAGTATCAGCAGCATCGACCGTTCGCGGACCGCGGCGATGAACCGTTCCACCGGCTCCGCGTCGGGCGCCTCGCCGAGCAGCGCGTCCCGGAGCTTGAGCGCGCCCAGCGCCGCTTGCGCCACGTCACCGTCGGCGCCGATCGCCGCGAGTTCGACCATCCAGGCGCCCTGCGGGAGTTCGCCGAGCATCGTGTGCGCGGTCTCGGTGGCCAATCTGGTTTTGCCCGAGCCGCCCGGCCCGACCAGGGTGGTGAGCCGATGGCTGCCGATGAGCTCGCGGACCGCGGCCAGATCGGCGTCCTTGCCGATGAAACCGGTCAGCTCGGCGCGTAAGTTGTGCTGCCGCTGCACCTCCCGCCGCCCGAGCTCGCCGCGCAGGAGTGCGACGTGCAGCGCGGACAGCTCCGGGGAGGGGTCGACGCCGAGTTCGTCGGCCAGTGTCTCCCGGGCCCGCTCGTAGACCTGGAGCGCGTCGGTGTCGCGACCGGTCGCGATCAGCGCCCGCATCAATGCGGCGATCAGCCGTTCCCGCATCGGGTGCGCGGCTACCAGATCGGTCAGTTCGGTGACCAGCTCCGCGCCGTGGCCGAGCTCGATCTCGGCATCGAACCGGTCCTCCATGGCGGTCAGGCGCAGGGCCTCGAGCCGGGTGACGGCCGCGTCGAACGCCGCGCTTTCCGCCAGACCGACGTCCTGCATGGCCGGACCGCGCCACAGGGCGAGCGCTTCGCGTAGTCGCCGCGGCTGCTCCGCACCGCGAGCCTGGGCGACGAGTTGTTCGAAACGGACGGCGTCGACGGCGTCGGGGCGCACCCGTAGCCGGTAGCCGTCGGTCTGGCCCTCGACCACGCCGTCGGGGAGGGCCTTACGCAGCCGGGATACCAACCGGTGCAGGGAATTCGCCGCGTCGGCCGGTGGCTGCTCGCCCCAGACCCAATCGATCAGGGTGGCTTTGGCGACCGCGTGACCCGGTTCGAGGGCGAGCGCCACCAACAGCCCACGTAGCCGCGCGCCCGGCACGTCGGCGAAACCGCCGTCGTCCGTGCGGACTTCGAAAGGTCCCAGAATCCCGATCTGCACCAGCCGATCTTGCCACGGGCGGTCGGACGCCTCCGATCGCCGACCGGAGCTGGTGTCAGGGCCGTGACAGTCCGGTGTCAGGCCCGGCGGCGAGTGTTGTCCCAACGACGAAAGGACATCCGATGACTCAGCCGGTTTCCCTCCCGAACGGACTGCCCATGGAGCGCAACGCGGGCCCCTTCGACCCGCCCCGCGAGATCACCGAGTTGCGCGCGGTGCGACCGGTCAGTCCGCTGGCTTTCCCCGACGGCCACCAGGGCTGGCTCGTCACCGGATACGACGCGGCCCGCGAACTCATGGCCGACACCCGGTTCAGCTCCCGCCAGGACATCGGCATCGTCCATGTGCCGTACGAGGTTCCGGGCATGCCCGTCCAGACCGAGCCGTCCCCGCAGATGCCGGGTCTGTTCATCGCCATGGACCCGCCGGACCATACGCGGTTGCGCCGCAAGCTCACCGGCGCGTTCACCGTCAAACGCATGAAGCAGCTCGAAGACCACATCGTCGAGATCACCGAGCGGCAGTTGGACGAGATGGCGCGGATGACCCCGCCGGTCGACCTGGTGTCGGCGTTCGCGCTGCCGGTGCCCTCGCTGGTGATCTGCGAAATGCTCGGCGTCCCTTACGAAGACCGGGAGACCTTCCAGGTCAACTCCGCCCAGTTCCTGGTCAAGGACCAGACCCTCGAGGAGAAGATGGGCGCGCTCATCGCGATCAACACCTATCTGGCCGGGCTGGTCACCCGCAAGCGCGCCGAACCCGGCGACGACCTGCTCTCCGATCTGGCCGCCGATGACGACCTCACGATCGAGGAGCTGGTCGGCATCGCCTTCCTGCTGCTGCTAGCGGGCCACGAGACCACCGCGAACATGCTGGCGCTGGGCACTTTCGCGCTGCTCGAGCATCCCGACCAGCTGGCCGAACTGCGCGCCGACCCCCAGCTGTTTCCCGGCGCTGTCGAGGAACTGCTGCGCTACCTGTCGGTCGCCGACATCTTCTACCGCTACGCCACCGAGGATCTCGAACTCGGCGGCGAACTGATCGGCAAGGGCTCGACCGTCGTCGTGTCCCTGCTGGCCGCCAACCGCGATCCCCAGCGTTTCGACAACGCCGACGCCCTGGACCTCCGCCGCGACACCCGAGGTCGTCTGGCCTTCGGTCACGGTGTGCACAGTTGCCTCGGTCAGCAGCTGGCGCGCATCGAGATGCGTGCCGGTTTCGAGGGATTGCTGCGCCGCTTCCCGACCCTGGCGCTTGCCGTCCCCGCCGCCGAGGTGCCACTCCGGACGGACATGAACATCTATGGCGTCCACGAACTTCCGGTTACCTGGTAGCCCGGTCGAGTACGGAAGGAGGGGGATGATGCGAATCTCCGCGAACTACGAACGCTGCATCGGGGCGGGCATGTGCGCGCTGCTCGCACCGGATGTCTTCGATCAGGACGAGGACGACGGCCGGGTCCGGGTGTCCGGCGCCCGACCGCAGGGCAGCGACTCGGCGGTACGGGAGGCGGTGGAGGCGTGTCCGTCCGGCGCGCTCACCATCATCGAGTGATTCGATCAGTTCCGTTTCAAGCTGCCGACACTCAGTGATCCGGGCGCCGCCGGACGCACCTCCTTGGTCACCTCTCGGACGTAGGTTTCGGGATCCTTGTCGACGGGCGTGACACCGGCGAAGTTGCGCGCCTCGTAAGCCGCGAAGGTGACAGCCAGCTGGTGGCGTCGCGACAAACCGGCCAGGCGCCGGAAGTCGGTGAGACCCTCGCGTTCTTCCTCGGCCATATGATCGCTGTTCGCCAGGTTCGCCGCCGCGACAGCCGCGTACCAGTTGTCGGTGCCGACCTGATGACGCGCCACCTCGGCGACCGCGTCCCGGATCTCGTTATGGTCGTGGATGGCGTCGAGCGTCTCGTCCTTCACCCCACTCGCCTTCCGGGCCGCGATACCGACCTCCAGCAGCGCCGGGTAGAAGATCTCCTCCTCTGCCAGCGCGTGCAGCTCCAGGAACGCCGCCAGCCTGTCCCAGATCGCGGCGAGCACAGCGGTCTCGGACCGATCGATCTGCTCCAGCATCGCGAACAGCCGCCGCTGTTCGCGATGGTCGTCAAGGATCAGCTCGGTTATATCCACCAATTCCTCCCTTGATTCCGCCCCTTGGATCGACGATAACCCACCGGCTTCCGTGCAAACCTCCTCCACAGACGGCTCGGCGGGTTGGATCCGCGGGTTGCCGTCGCCCGCGGCACCGGCAAGTTCGCTGTCGCTCGCGAAACCTGCTGTTGCCCAGCGGGTCTCGTATACCGAGATCCGTCTGCCGTGTGTCGATCGCGAGGGACCCGCGACGCCGCTGGTACTGGTTCGCCGGTTCAGTCCGGGCAGAGGTGCGTGATCGGCAGGCCGTGCCGGGCGCGCAGGCGCTCGGCCACCAGCGAGCGGTGGCACGCCGCCGGATCGCGTTCGACACAGAGCAGGGCGGTCACCGTATCTGCCGGCAGGCCGGCCACGAGTCGGCCGAGATCGAACTGGTCGAGGATCTCGCGGGTGTAGCGCTCGGTGTAGTCGGCCGCCAGCTCGACACGGTTGCGCTTGCCGACACCCCGGCGGTCGTCTTCGCGGTACTGCAGCAGGCGTAGCTCGGTCGTCGGGGCCAAGTCCTTTACGTGCCGGTAGTCGATGGCCGACGCGGCGAGTGCGCGCTGGAGCCGGGCCGAGTTGGCCCAGGAATAGTCGGGGCCTCGGACGCCGCGACGCTGGCGCAGGTCGAGCAGCACACCCACGCCCGCGCCGGTGAGTTGATCGAGGAAGCCCGCGGCCGTGAAGCCGTAGACGCCGATCGTCACGAGGTGCCGCCGCGCCGCCCTCGACGGGGTCTCTGTCATGCGGAACAGCCTCGCAGCGAATCACGACATCCTCTGTCGGGTATTGCTGGCATAGTTTTTCGTATGCGCGCCGATCGGTTGGTTTCGCTGGTGCTGTTGCTGCGCCGGCACGATCGGCTGTCGGCGACCGAGCTGGCCCGCGAACTGGAAGTGTCCACGCGCACCGTGTTGCGTGATATCGAGGCGCTGTCCGCGGCCGGGGTCCCGGTCTACGCCGAACGCGGCCGGCACGGCGGTTTCGCTTTGCTGCCGGGCTTCCGGACCGAGCTCACCGGACTCAACCACGAGGAAGCGCTCGCCTTGCTGGTCGCCGGATCCCGGCGTGGCGCACAGGCATTCGGC
Organism: Nocardia goodfellowii; assembly: GCF_017875645.1. Lineage (NCBI taxonomy): Bacteria > Bacillati > Actinomycetota > Actinomycetes > Mycobacteriales > Nocardiaceae > Nocardia > Nocardia goodfellowii. Next base: position 3,745,454 of record NZ_JAGGMR010000001.1, read on the forward strand.
CTCGGCTCGGCGCTCGCCTCCGCCATGCGCAAAGTGGTCGACGCGCTGCCGGAAAGCTATCGGGACACCGCGAACGACGCCGCTCGGCGGCTGCTCATCGACCCCGAGATCGACCTGCTCTCGCGACGGCTGGACGCCGAGGAGGTGCCCGGCACCATGACCGAGATCCGCCGCGCCGTCTTCGCCGGACACAAGCTGCGCATCCACTACGCCGCTGTGAACGAGAGCCCGCGGTGGCGCACGGTGGACCCGATCGGCCTGGTCACCGTGCGCGGCCGGGGCTACCTGCTGGCCACCAGGTCGGGCGCGGACCGCACCTACCGGTTGTCCCGGATCGCGGCCGCCGAGGAACTCGCCGAGCCGGCACAGCGACCCGATCGAGTCGACCTGGACCGGATCTGGCAGGAACGCAGCACACGGTTCCGGACCGGCGGGGACCAGGTCACCGTGCTGGTGCGGATGAACCCGGCGCGCCGGGAACAACTCGTGGGCACCGCGCTGTCGGTCCGTACCGAAGAAACCGATCCGGAGGGCCGGCTGCGACTCGAGGTGACCTTCCAAGATCCGGCGCACGCGGAATGGGCGCTGTGGCAGCTCGCCGCGGATGCGGAAGCCCTTGCCCCGCAATGGTTGCGCGCCGCCATGCGGGACCGGGCCGCTGTGATCGCCGCTCGGTACCAGGAGCCGGACCGGGTCGGTGGGGAGACGGACCGATTTGGCGGGGACTACTCCGCTGGGTGAGGCTCCGACGGGTCGCGCGATGTGCGGGTCCGGACGAACGCGAGGAGGAAGGCCACCGCGAAGGCCGCGTGGATGACCAGGAATACCCGTGCGAGGTCGCGTGCGTGACCGGTCGCCACACCGACGACGTCGTTGGCGGCGACTACCCCGAAGCCGATCAGGTTGGCCGCCAGTACGGCGTCGCGGACCGGTGACGGTGTCGCGTTGCGGCACAACCAGTTCAGTGCCGCGATCCCCAGGAACGGACCGCCGAGCAGACGAAGTAGTGCGACGAGCTCCGAAGGCGGGTTCTCGGGCACGGCGTCTATCCCGAACCGCACGGGGACGATCAGCAGTGCGAGCCCGATGGCGAGCAGATAGCTGGCGGCGATGATGAGAAGCGGTTTGATCATGTGTACGGCTCCCGTCTGAACAAGCCCGGCTCGTCCTGATCCTAAGGCAGCGGAGGCATCCGTGTAGCCGACTTACGGGCTGCTGGGTTCGAGCCGGGCGGGTGCGGCAGCGCATACTTCGCGCGTCACGCTGCCGCGATAGTCGGATTCAGCGCTGTTTGGCGGGAATAGGCTCTACCCCAGCGGATTTCGCGGCCGCCTCGAGATGCTCTCGCGCCTTCTGGTCCGCGATATCGGTGGGATAGTCCGGCAGCGGAACCCCCTTCTGGATTTCTCGGACCTGTCGCGGATCGAGCTCCAGCACCCCGCAGACCCGCTCTCCGCCCGGGGTGGCGATGCCGCTGCGATACAGCGTGACCGGTGGACTCAGCCTGCCGAGGTCCTGCCGGGCGTGTGCCAGCAACCAGTCACCGACCGGGCCCCGCCGAGCATGAATGATGCGAACCACCGCGAAAGGGCGACGCGAGTCGGGTGTGACTGGGTGAATCCGTTCGGTGGTGAGAACACCGATGGCTTTCGAGTCCCGGCGGTCGATCACCACCCACCCCCAGTCCCACTTCACCGGTTGGTCAGCGGGTGGGTCGACTGGCTGGATATCCAGATCATCCAAGCTCGGCGGTGGTAGGGGCACGCCTCGAGTCTGAGCGAGAACGGCCGAAGAATCGCTACGCCACGCAGAGCGCGCGGACGCCACCTTCGGCGGACGCGGTAGCCCCGCCGCGTCCGGTCAGCGCACGACACCCGAGATGGCCGCTGTCACGAACTTGTCGACGGCGGCTGCGGTCGGGGGACCGGGGTCGCGGTCGGCGAACAATAGATGCGCGCCACCGACCAGCGAGAGGGTGAGGGACTCGATGTCGGCATCGGCGGCCAGGCGGCCCAGCTCCCGCTCATCGCTCAGGTAGGTGGAGATGGCGGTCGTCGCCTCCGCGAGGATCGCCATGCCGCCGCCGGGCCTGGCTTGACGGAGCCGTGCGCGCAGTCCGTCACGAAAGGTGATGAGCGGGATGATCGCCACCGGCACCGGTCCGAACAGGACGGTCAGCGCGCCGGTCAGATTGGCGGCCACGGTGCCGGTGCCGGCGGCCGTGCGCAGCGCGCTCGCCTCTGCCTCGAGCCGTGTGGCGCGGTCGAGGACGAGGTCGGTGAGGAAGGCGTCGAAGTCGGTGAAGTGGCGGTGCAGCACACCTTTTGCGCAGCCCGCTTCGTCGGTGACGGCGCGGCTGGTCAGTCCGTTCGGCCCGTCGCGTAGTAGCACGCGCTCGGCGGCGTCGAACAATTGCTGTCGTACGTCGCGAATATGCACCCCAGTCGGCACGGAAATCCTTTCGTGAGTCGATCGATTATTGCTTAGTGGGCACATGCCCACTAAGGTGGGCGCATGCCCACGACACCGCCTCGGCATTCAGCACCCACGTCGGCTCGACCGGAGGAGGCCCAGCGGATCGCCCAGTCGTTCGGCGCGCACGCGCAGCGCTACGACCAGGCCAGACCGAGTTATCCCGACGACCTGGTGGCGCGGATTCTGGCCGGGATTCCGGGGACCGAGGTGCTCGATGTCGGCTGCGGGACCGGCATAGCGGCCCGTCAATTCCAGGCCGCGGGGTGCGCGGTGCTCGGCATCGAACCCGATGCGCGGATGGCCGACTTCGCGCGAGCGCGCGGCCTGCCGGTCGAGGTGGCGACCTTCGAAGCGTGGCAACCCGGCGACCGGAAGTTCGATGCGGTCGTGGCCGCGCAGTCCTGGCATTGGGTGGATCCGGTCGCGGGCGCCGCGAAGGCCGCTGCGGTGCTGCGTCCCGGAGGACGGCTGGCGATCTTCGGTCACGTCTACGAACCGCCCGCCGAACTGGCGGAACCGTTCGCGGCCGCCTACGGGCGAGTGGTGCCGGACTCCCCGTTCGATGGCCGACCGGCTCGCCGTCCGCTCGAGCTCTATCGAGCGGGATACGCGCAATTCGCCGACCAGATCCGCGCGACCGAACAATTCGCCGATCCCGAACAATGGCAATTCGACTGGCAGCGGTCCTACACCCGCGAGCAATGGCTCGAATTGCTGCCCACCACCGGCGGCCTCACCCGACTTCGTCCCGAGCAACTGGCCGAGATACTGGACGCCGTCGGCCACGCCATCGATTCCCTCGGCGGCACCTTCACCATGGACTACACCACCTTGGCCGCGACCGCTGTACGTGCGGGCGCGTCGGCGATCTCGCGACGCTGAGATCGCTTCGCCTAGTGGGGCTTCGGGATTGCTGACTCGAATAGTGACGCGACGTTCGAAGCTTCGTCCAGCGAGGGCCGGGCACTCGACAATTTCCTGATCACCGAAAAGGCACTCGTAACAAATAGGGGCGATAAGCCGACATTCACCGGACCGCGTTGTGGAACGATTTCCCATGAGAGGGACTCGAATGAGTAAGCCGATTGTCGCCACCGCACGAGTCACGGTAGCCGCGGTGCTGGGTCTGGGCGTTGCGGCGGTGATCGGCTCCGGTACGGCTCAGGCCGCGCCGCAGGACTGCGCCATCACACGGGATCTGGTCAGTGCGACCGCGACGTGCCGAGACCACGATGCTCCCGCGGGCCGGGAGTACGCGCTGATCGTGGACTGCTTCGGCCTGCACGGCATACCGAACGCGTTTCCGTTGCTGGCCATCGGTCCTTACAGCGGCTCGTGGAGCGGTTCGTTCAGCCCATCGGGCCAGGGCTCGGCCTCCTGCTTGGGTCCCTACAGTGTCGGCACCGCCACCGGCGCTCGGGTAGTGATCTACCGCGACTGACCGGGTGCCCCGGCGCGGTCGAGTTGCTTCGCTACTTGATCGCGACGGGACTGATCGGGGTGCCCACCGCGCCGGGAATGCGCAAAGCTGGTGCGCACAGCAGGAATTCGTGAATTCCGTCCTCGGCACAGTCGCGACCCAGCGCCTCGAGATCCCAGATCTCGCCGAGCGGCATGCCCATATCGCGCAGGGCGAGCATGTGCAGCGGCATCAGGACGCCGTCCTCGGGAATCAGCACCTCGACGGCCGGGTTGTCGACGGCCACGGCGGCTATCTCGTTCTCGTGCAACCACTCCGCGCATCGCCAGCTCAGGCCGGGACTGCCACCGAACCATTCGGACTGCTTACGGGTTTCCAGAAACCTTGTCCACCAACCGGTCCGCACCAGCACGATATCGCCGCCGGCGAAGCCGACCCCCTGCGCATCGGCGACTGCCTGCAACTCGTGCGGCGTGATGACGCTGCCCGGCTCGAGCCGAGCCACATTGCGATGCCGGGCGATATCGAGCAGCACCCCGCGTCCGACCACTCCGCCACGCTCGGCGACCCGCTCGATCCCGAGCTGGGTCGCTCCGAAACTGGTCACGGTGGCGGCCGGGACACCGTTGTAGAGCAGTCCGTCGTAGTAGACGTGGGAGAGTGCGTCCCACTGGGTCGCCGCCTGCAGCGGCATCATGATGTAGTCGTCGTTGAACCGCATCGGACCGTTCGCGTACATGCCGGCTACCTGGGCTTCGCTGCGCCCGCCCCAGCCACCGAGCACCTCCGCGAAGTTCGCGTCTCCACCGTCGACAGCCATCAGGTGAATCGGGTTGCGCCGGAACCCACTCGACCCCTGCGGCCCATAGGCGTCGAACGGAACACCGAGGGAAATGGCCCGCCCCTGCCGGGCGCACGCGGCCGCCGCGGCGAGCCGCGCGGGAGTGATCAGGTTCAGCGTCCCGAGTTGGTCCGCCGCACCCCATCGACCCCAATTGCGCACTCGCTCAGCGACTTCGCGCCACGCATCGGTCACCGGACACCTCCACCTCGCCGTGTCGGACGATTGTTGCCCGCGGCGGGCGAAGTCGCCAAACATTCGTCCCACCAGGAGAGACGGCCGATCCCATCGAGCCGCCACCCATATCGTCCGCTACGCCCGAGGCCGGCCGCTTCGACAACGGCCGCGCCACCGTTCCAGGTGCAGGCGATAGGGATGTTGCGGGGTGTGCCGTGTTTGTCGCATGTCCCCGCCGCGTATCGGCGGTGCCGCGTGCGACCATGTGCCGCGTTGCGTCCCTCCGATCGGTCGAAGGAGTTGCTGTTGCAAGCAGTCAAGTTCGCGGGTGTGCCCGTCGTCCTCGGCTCGGCGCTGACGGTCGTCTGCGCGGTCGCCGGATTCCCAGTGCCCGCACCACACGACCTCGTCGCGAAGAACACCATCACGCTGACCGACGCCGACAACGGGAAGACGATCGAAGCCGCTGTGGGCGACGAGATCACGGTGCGCCTGCTGGCCTATGACGAGCCCGGCCGGCGCTGGGAATGGAGTGCGCCGAAAAGTTCCGACCTGTCGGTGCTCAATCAGGTGCGCAGCAGCCCGCCGCCCTCCGGCGACGCGTCGGCGCGTTTCGCGGTCGCCGCATCGCGGACCGCCGAGATCACCGCCGTGAGCAGTTGCCGTGGGTCCGGTCAGTGTCCCGGCGGCGTCCGAATGTGGAAGGTCACCGTCCAGGTCGACTGAGCGCTACCCGCGCGAGGAGATCTGCTGTACGCCCCAGCTGTTGCCGTCCGGGTCCTCGAAGAAGACGAAGCCGACATTGTCGAGGGGATCCGGTGTGGGCGAAGGGTTTTGGCCCAGCACCTGAATATCGGTGACTGCGACGCCGCGTGCCACCAGTTCCCGGTGCGCCTGCTCGATGTCGGGCACGACCAACTGGAGGCCCTTCACGGAGCCGGGTTCCATCGCCGGAACCGCGCCTTCACCGATCACAATGGAGCAGCCGGAACCCGGCGGCGTCAGCTGCACGATGCGCATACCGTCGCTGATCTTCGTATCGTGGTCGACTGTGAAACCCAGTTGCGCACTGTAGAACTCCTTGGCGCGGTCGATGTCCGAGACGGGAACGATGACGACCTCGAGCGTCCAGTTCATGGGTGTCCTTCCGGTTGGTGACAGACCTCGTCCATAGAGACGTCCGCACCCTTCGAAAGTCATCGTCACCCGACCGCCGGACGTCAGTCCTGCTCAGCAGGTCCCTCGGCAGGTGTGGTGTCGGTGCCGGATTTTTCACCGGGGTTCTTGCTGATGCGGCGGGGTTTGGCCATGCGCCGGATGCCACCGGCCGGGCCGCCCTCACCCGCGCGCCGCCGCCGCAATGCGTCGAGATCGACGACCGTCCCGTCATTCACGGCACCGCCCGGATCGCCCTCCGGCACGTGGTGCCGCGTCGCGCCCGGGTCGAGCGGCCACCAGCCGGTTTCACGCTGGAGTTCCGAGCGCAGCACGGGCCTGGTGGGCGCGGGATCGTAGACCGAGCCGCCGTCGGAGAGCCACGTCTTGTGCGGACGTTCGTCCGCTTGCCCGGTGATCCGCCGCGGGCGGCGCGGCAGCCGGGTGACTTTCGACATGCCCTCGGTCGGCTCGCCGGCATCCGGGTCGGCGGCCTTCGTCCCGTCCAGTTTTCTGCGCAACCGTTCCAGCGCGTCGAACTTCTTCTCGCCAGGTCCTGGCAGGGATCCCGGTTCTGGCGCTTCCCGGTCCGACATCGAACTAGCCGCCGACGAGTGCCATCGCACCCGTCGGCGCGACCGCGGCCGGTAAATCGGGCCGATATCTGGGCTTATTGCTGATAGTTGTCTCGCTCACGTCCTTATTCTCCCTCGAGGCCGCCGCATTCGGTTATCGCGTCACCTCAGAGCTACCACGATTCGACCAGCGGGGCATCATGTGCGCGCCGCCGCCAGTACTCGGTGAGGCGAACGAGCCGCTCCGGCGTGGCGATGCTGTGCATGCTCGCGATCTTGTCGTCCCGGATCTCCAGGATCGCGACGCCCAGGATTCGGTCGCCGAGCGTGACGAGCAGGGCCGGGGCGCGATTGACCACCACGGCATGCATCGAGGGCGTCCCGCCGGCGAGCTTGCGCTTGGCCGCTGACGGTTTGAACCCGTTCCGCAGCGCGTGCGCGAGCCGCTCCGGAGTGGGGTAGCGAATCAACTTCGTTGCCAGGCCCAGCCCGGCGCCGTCGGACAGGCCGGTCGCGTCGGCGGTGAGCAGCGCGATCAGCTGTTCGGTCTGTCCCGAGGAGGCGGCCTCGACGAAGGCCGCGACGATGCGGCGGGCGGCGGCCGGGTCGGCGTCAGCGCCGTTGCCGGCGGCGTTGATTCGACGACGGGCTCGGTGCAGGTGCTGCTGACTCGCGGATTCGGTGATGTCGAGGATGTCGGCGATCTCGGCGTGGCCGTACGAAAAGGCCTCGCGCAGAACGTAAACCGCGCGCTCGATCGGTGACAGCCGTTCCATGAGCGTGAGTACCGCCATGGACACCGATTCGCGCTGCTCGACGGTATCGGCCGGACCGAGCATCGGATCGCCGTCGAGCAACGGCTCGGGCAGCCAGGCGCCGACCGCCCGTTCCCGCCGCACGCTCGCCGAACGGAGCCGATCGAGTGCCAGATTCGTGACGACTTTCGTCAGCCAGGCCTCGGGCACCTCCACATAGTCCCGGTCGGCGGACTGCCACCGCAGGAACGCGTCCTGCACCGTGTCCTCGGCGTCGGCCGCCGAGCCGAGCAGGCGATAGGCGAGTGCGGCCAGCCGATTCCGGCTGGCCTCGAAACGCGCCACGGTGGCAGTGTCCATGCGCACGACTCTAGGCGGCGGCCGCCGTGGTCGAGGGTGCGCGCCCGGCAGTCGAGCGGTACCGGTGACCCGGTTTTCCGAAGGTCGGATGCGCCAGGCTCCAGGCGGCCATGCTGAGGATCGCGGACTTGATCCGCGCCGCCGGCCGGCCGCGCAGCGCCCACGACTTCGCTCGCGCGTCGCCGTCGACCAGTTGGAAGAGCCCGTCCTTGCGACCGAGACTGATGTGGTTGCCGACATACGACAGCGCGGTCGTGGCGATCTCACGTCCGGTCCGGTCACCGATGATCGCCGCCGTCGCCTGCATGCTGGTGTAGCCAGCGGACGCGCACGACATCGGCAGCGGCCGCCCGTTGTCGCCGATGACGAACGCACTGTCACCGGCGACATAGACATCCGGATGCGAGATCGATCGCATCTGCCGGTCGACGCTGATCTGGCCGTTGGGTCGCACCTCGAGTCCGCTGGCGGCGGCGATCGGGTGCACCGCGAAGCCCGCGGCCCACACGGTCGCGTCGGCGGCGAAGACGGTGCCGTCGGCGGCGACCGCCGCCGCCTGCTCGACGCGCTCGACAGTGGTGTGCTCGTGCAGGGTGATGCCGAGCCGGTCGAAGGTCCGCAGCAGATGCCGGCGGGCCTTCGCGCCGAGCCAGCCGCCGAGTTCGCCGCTGGTGACGAGGCGGACCCGGAGTCCTGGACGGGATTCGGCAATTTCGGTGGCGGCCTCGATCGCGGTCAGGTTGCCGCCGACCACCAGCACTTGACCGTTGTCACCCAGTTCGTCCAGCCGTGCGCGCAGGCGCAGCGCCGCCGGTCGTGCTGCCACGTGGAAGGCGTGTTCGGCGACGCCCGGCACGCCGTGTTCGGCGACGGTGCTGCCGAGCGCGTAGAGCAGGGTGTCGTATTCGAGCCGGTCGACGCCCGCGTCGTCGGCGAGAGTGACGGTCCGGCGCTCGGGGTCGATATCGGTCACCCGCGCCAGGCGCAGCCGGATGCCGGTGCCCGCGAACACCTCGGCCAGCGGGCGGTGCCGCAGAACCTGCCCGGCGGCGAGCTGATGCAGGCGCAAGCGCTCCACGAAATCGGGCTCGGCGTTGACCACGGTGATCTCGAAGTCGTCGGAATGCAACTGCCGGGCCAGGTATCCGGCGGAAAAGGCTCCGGCGTATCCGGCCCCGAGAACGACGATGCGGTGCTTCATGATTCGCTCCTGTCTGGTTCGCGTGTTCCTTGAACGAGACAGGACCCGATTCCCTGACAGCGTCATCCAGTGATGTGGGTCACTCTCGACCGGCCAGCTCGGCGAGGGCATCGGTGATGACGGCGGTGACCTCGTCGGGGTGCGTCTGCATCACCAGGTGCGGTGCGTCGATCTCGACCACCGAGCGCAGTCCGGCCCGCTGGTAACCGAACCGTTCGACCTCGGGATTGATGGTGCGGTCCGCGCTCGACACGATTCCCCAGCCGGGCTTGGTCTGCCAGGCCGCCGCGGTGGCCGGCTCACTGAACGCGATCGCCGACAACGGCCGCTGCGAGACCGCGAGCACTCGTGCCCGCGCCTGGTCGAGGCCCGCGGCGAAGACCTCGGGAAAGGCCGCGACGTCGACCGACACGTCGGTGCCCGGCTCGCCACTGGTCGGATACGGCGCGTAGACGAGGTTGGCGGCCAGATCGGAGTCCGGGAAACCACCCTGCAACTGCCCCAGGCTCTCGCCGACCTCCAGGACGTAGCCCGAGACGAAGACCAGTCCGACGACATTGGCGGCCACCCCGGCGACGGTGATCACGGCACCGCCGTAGGAATGACCGGCCAGCAGCACCGGGCCGTCGATCTGCTCGACGAAAGACCTGATGTAGGCCGCGTCCTCGGCCAGGCTGCGGTTGAACACGGGCGGCGCCGCCACCTTGTGACCTTGCGCGAGGAGTCGCTCGGTGACCGGTGCCCAGCTGGCGGCATCGGCGAAGGCGCCGTGCACGAGAACAATGGTGGTCGGGGAAGACATGGGTGTCCCTTCGGATCGCTCGGATCGATGGCGGTTGAGCCGCACTCAGTTTCCGCCGGGCAATCGACCGGTCGCCCCTCCACACAGGCCGCGAAAACCCCGGATCCGGACACCGGACCCCGCTCAGCCCATGCTGAAGGGCTGACCCCACAGCAGCACGTTCCCGATGTAATTGGAGCTGTCGATCTCGGCGGCCACGAAAGCGCGGGCTTGCGCGTATCCGCCGCAGCCGTCCACCGAGAAGGTCTCGTCGATCCAGGTCACGCTGGTACGGGGTCCTGGAACCTTGTTGTAGCGCTTGTGCGATTCCTGGCCGTAGTCGTCGGGTCGCTCCAGATCCAGCATCAGGCGGGCGACGGCTTGACCGGGTCCGAGAGTGATTCCGGCGCCGAACGATTCGGTCGGCGCGATCGGCACCGTGTTCGCGGACGCCGTCGCGGTCTCGTTGTTGGTGCCGGTAACTCCGCTGATATCCAGCTGACAGCCGACGAGATAACCGGGACTGATCTTGATCGTCGCGGTCGAGGCGCTCGGGCCGGCGAGTTCCACGCTCGCGCGGCCGGTTACCCAGACATTGCGGTGCACCGGCGTCGCGCCCATCGAGGGGCTGATCTTGGCCGACTCGCCGTCGATGCGGACGGTGACCGTGGTTCCGTCGGCCAGTTCACGCGTGATCGTGCCGCCGGGCAGCGGGATGAAGGTGTCGGCGCCGGCGACTGCCGTCTGACCGATCCCGAATACCGTCGCGGCCAGCGCCGCTCCGAGAATCTTGCCGAACATGCGATCCCTTCTGTCGGAACGGACCGTCAGCCGAGGCTGAACGGCTGACCGTAGAGCGTGGCCTTCACGTATTCGCCGCCGATGATCTCCACCACCGAGGCCTGGCGCGCTTGCGCCTGACCGGCGCACCCCTGGATCTCCATCGGGACGTCCTGATAGTTGATGGTGTAGCTGCCGCTCTTGACCAGCTCGATGTTGTTGATCGCGACCCACAGCACCTGGCCGGGGGACAGCGGAAAGCTGAAACCGCCGGTGAGACTGGGGGTGGCGCTGATGGTGAACGCCGTGTTCGCACTCAAGGTGCTCAACGCCACCTGACAGCCGACGATATATCCGACGGTGAGGTTGGACGCGCCGTGCGTCCCCGAGTTGTTGGTACCCGGGAAGTTCTTGGGTCCGTTGTTCGGTCCGACGACACCGTCGGGTGTCTCCACCTCGGTCGTCACATCGCCGGAAACCCACGAGGTGCGGCCCGCGCCATTGGCGGCCATGGACGGCGAAATGACGGCGCGCTCACCGCGACTCGTGATTTTCACGCCGGGGCCCTCGATGTGCCCGTCCGGCAACGGCACCACGACGTCGGCGGATACGGCGGCCGACGGCGTGCCGAGTCCGACGCAGACGGCGATGACCGGCACCGCCCACTTGCCGATTCGATTCCTGCTCATTCACCCCTCGCTCATTGTCGCGAGGCCGCACCCGACCGAACCGGAGTGTGACCGCGCTGCGCCAACATTCACTGAGGTAAAGCCTGGAGCGCCGTGACAGCCGTGGAGATATCGCGGGAGATGTGCGCGCGGTCCGGCGTCGGCGATTGATCTAACCACAGACTCTGCCGCCGAAGCCGTAAGGAGGCGTCGCCGAGCTCGCCGCGCCGGTAGCCGCCCGCGCGAACGGCGAACGGCGAACGGCGGCCCAGGCTTCGGCCGGGGCCGCCGACGTGGAGCGGGATGCTCAGCGAGTGGCGATGATCGCCGATCCGTGGCCGAAAAGGCCCTGGTTCACAGCGATTCCGGCGCGCGCGTCCTCGACCTGCCGCCCGTCGGCCTGGCCGCGCAACTGCCAGGTGAGCTCGCAGACCTGAGCGATCGCCTGTGCCGGTATCGCCTCACCGAAACTGGCCAGGCCGCCACTGGGATTCACCGGCACCCGGCCGCCCAATGTGGTTGCGCCACTGCGCAGTAGCTGTTCCGCCGCGCCTGTTTCGCAGAGTCCGATGTCCTCGTACCAGTCCAGTTCCAGCGCCGTGGACAGGTCGTAGACTTCCGCGAAGGACAGATCCGCGGGTTCGATCCCGGCCTCTTCGTAGGCGGCGTGGGCGATGGCGGATCGGAATGTCCCGGGTGTGGCGGCGACCGCCACCGCGGAGTCGGTCGCGAAATCCGGCAGATCGAGCACGGTTTTCGGGAAGGTCGGGGTGACCGTCGACAGTGCGCGGATGCGCACCGGGTCGGTGATGCCGTGCCGCCGTGCGTAGTCCATCGAGGTCAGCACCAGGGCGGCCCCACCGTCGCTGGTCGCGCAGATGTCGAGCAGCCGCAGCGGGTCGGAGACGACCGCCGAGGCGGCGACCTCCGCCGCCGAAACCTCTTTGCGGTAGCGGGCATACGGGTTGTTCAGTCCGTGCTTGGCGTTCTTCACCTTCACGGCGGCGAAATCGTCGAGCGTGGCGCCGTGTATCGCCATCCGGCGGCGCGCGTAGAGCGCGAAGTAGATCGGGTTGGTGGCGCCGAGCAGGTGGAAGCGCAGCCAGTCCGGATCGTCGCGCCGTTCGCCGCCGACCGGCTGGAAGAAGCCTTTGGGGGCGGCGTCCGCGCCGATCACCAGTGCCACGTCGGTCAATCCGGCGAGGATCTGGGCGCGAGCGTTGGCGATGGCCTGCGCGCCCGAGGCGCAGGCGGCGTAGCTGCTCGAGATCCGCGCGCCGGACCAGCCCAGGGCCTGGGCGAAGGTCGCTCCCGAGACGAAACCGGGGTATCCGTTGCGGATGGTGTCCGCACCCGCGATATAGCCGACATCGCGGTGCTCCACTCCGGCGTCGGCCAATGCCGCGCGGGCGGCGACCAGGCCGTATTCGACGAAATTGCGTCCCCACTTGCCCCACTGGTGCATGCCCGCACCGAGGACGGCGATGTCGCGATCATTCGTGTCAGTCATTGACCGGCCTCCACATCCACACCGTGTGTTCCGCTTCCTCGTCGGTGTACAGCGTGCCGAGGGCCAATTCGACCGGCATGTCGACGGCCAGGTCGTCCACCGTGAAGCCGGGAACGACCTGTCCGAGGATCACCATCTGCTCGACCTCGAATTGCACCGCCGCGACGACATACGGCTGGAACGGCTCGGCGGAGACGTAGGGCGCGGGTGGTTTGTAGCGAGCGTCCGCGTACGACCAGATCCGGCCCCGGGTGGAGAACAGGTACTCGGCAAGCTCGGAGCCGTCCTTGGGGGCCGCACAGTACGGGTTGCGACAGGCGAGGGTGTTCCGCGGGAAATACGGTGTGCCGCACTCGTTGCAGCGTGTCCCCTGGAGACGTATCGCGCCGTCTGCCGTGGTGAACCAGTCCGCCACGGCGGGGCGTTGTTCTTTCTGCACACGCCGACGGTATAGGAACACGTTCTATTTTGGGGCCGGAATCGGCTCCGATGCCGTGCGGGCGGCGGTACGGTGAGGGCGCATCGGGGATGTGCCGCAGGCCCGAGCCGAACTGGAGTACCTGACGCGATGGGCACCGAAGCTGTCGAACCACTGGCGATCCGCAACGTCATCCTGATCGGGGATGAGGACGGGGTGGCCGGGCTGGCGCACCGGCTGCGCAGATTGTCCGGCAGCCCCGGGACTTCGATCCGCTGGGTCACCGACCGGGTGGAGCACACGCTCCGGGTCGCCGAGGTGTCGAGCCGGTCCCCGGAACGGTCCATCCGGGTAGCCGAGGGCGTGATCGCGGTCGTCGACGCGACCGTGGGCAGCACCCCGCGACTCGAGGCGATGTTGCGCGCCGCCGACGACTACCAGGTGGCCCGGTTGTGCCTGGTCACCGGCCTCGACCGGCCCGGCGCCGATTTCGACGGCTGTGTCCGCGCGATCGCCGATATTCGCGGCGCGGTCCCGCTGCCGGTGCATCTCCCGCTCGGTGTGGGCGCCGGGTTCCGGGGTGTGCTCGACCTGGTCCAGCCGGTCGCCGAAAACCCGGGCGGCCCTGGGCGAATCGCCGCGCAGCGGCATCGTGAACTGGTGCACACGGTGAGCGGGCAGGCGAGGGCTATGTCACCCGGACGACTGCGCCATGGCATCGCCCGGCTGACCCGGCTCGGCGAGGTCGTGCCCATCCTCTGCTGTGCGGCGCCCGGGGTCGATGACCTCGCGCCGCTGCTGGACGCCGTCGTCCGCTACCTGCCCTCGCCCATGGAGGTCTGTCAGCCCGAACACGCCCTCGACCAGTGACCCCGACACGGGTGATCAATGGGCTCGCGGAATCGGAACGCACACGGCACTATTCGAGCGGTGTCCTACACGCTCGCCGATGTCCTGCCGTCCGTCGCCGCGTCCTTCGGGTTGGCCGATCCCAACCGCCTTGGGCTCGAACCGAATCGAGATGTCGTACTGCTGCTGATCGACGGATTGGGGGCCGAACTGCTCGCGCGGCACACCGATATCGCCCCCACGCTGGCGGCGCGTGTCACCCACACGCTGACCGCCGGGTTCCCGGCGACCACCGCGACCAGTCTGGCCAGTCTCGCGCTGGGCGCGCCGTGTGCCACGCACGGCATCATCGGGTACTCCTTCGCTCTGCCCGACACCGGTGGCCGCCGACTGTTCAACTCGCTGACCTGGCGACTGGACGCCGCCACGGGAGCCGATGCTCGCGAAGAGTTTCCGCCGGAGCGGGTGCAGCAGCGGACCAGCCGTCTACAGGATCTCGCCGCGCACGGGGTGGAGGTGCACTATGTGATCCCGGTCTTCCAGCGCACCTCGGGCCTGACCCGCGCCGTCTTCCGCGCCGCGGGCACAATGCATCCGGCCGCGACGCTGGAGGAGGTGCGGGACGGAATCCTGGATGTGGCAACGCATTCCGATGCACGGCCGCGATTCGCCTACGCGTATTTCTCGGAGCTCGACGCCACCGGCCACCTGTGCGGGCCGGAATCCGAGCAGTGGCTGACGGTCCTGCGCGATGTCGACGCCTTCGTCGCCGGTCTGCTGTCCGATCTGCCGCCCACGTGCACACTGCTCATCACCGGCGATCACGGAATGATCCACGCGGACAACGTGATCGACCTCGACGCGCGGAGCCGGCTGCACGACGGCGTGCACCTGATCGCGGGTGAGGCCAGGGTGCGGCACGCCTACCTGGACCGGCCCGCGGCACTACCCGATGTGCTGGCGGCGTGGAGCGACGAATTGGCCACGCACGCACGGGTTGTCACACGCGAGCAGGCGCTCGACGAACACTGGTTCGGTCCGACCCCGCCCCAACCCGTCATCG
Organism: Nocardia goodfellowii; assembly: GCF_017875645.1. NCBI lineage: Bacteria > Bacillati > Actinomycetota > Actinomycetes > Mycobacteriales > Nocardiaceae > Nocardia > Nocardia goodfellowii. The sequence continues at coordinate 3,760,482 of NZ_JAGGMR010000001.1, forward strand.
CCGACCGCATCGGCGACCTGCTCGCCGTGGCCGAGGGCCGCAGCGTGCTGGTCTGCCCGGCCCGCGAACCGCTGGAATCGACGCTGATCGGCCACCACGGCGCCTGGACCGCCGACGAGCAACTGGTTCCGTTGATCAGCGGTGTCAGTACAAGGTCGTGATCCAGCGCCGGGTGTCGGCCGGGTCGATGACGTCGTCGAGTTCGAGGACGGCCGCGGCGTTGAGCGCCTTGCTGTTGGCGTAGGCGAATTGCACCATGGCGTCGAAGGTGCGCTGGCGTTCGGCGAGGTCTTCGATCGCTTCGAGTTGTCGGCGGAAGCCCAGCCGCACCGCGCCTTCCAGGCCCATGCCGCCGATTTCGCCGGTGGGCCAGGCGATGACGAAGCGTGGACTGCGGAAGGAGCCCGCCGCCATCGCCTGGGCGCCCAGCCCGTACCCCTTACGCAGGACGACGGTGCCGAAGGGGACCGACAGGGCGGCGCTGTCGATGAACAGCCGGGCGAACTTGGTGACGGTCGCTTCCCGTTCGGCCTCCGGCCCGACCATGAAACCCGGTGTGTCACAGAGCGAGACGATCGGCAGGCCGTGCGCGTCGCACAGCCGCAGAAACGCGCTGAGCTTCTCGGCGGCCGGTGCGTCGATGGCTCCGCCGAGATGGTGGCCGTTGTTCGCGATCAATCCGAGCGGCCGTCCTTCGACCCGGGCCAGGGCGGTGACGACACCGATTCCCCAGTCCGCCCGCAGTTCCAGCACCGAATCCACATCGACGACGGCCTCGATCGCGGCCCGCACGTCGTAGGCGCGTAACCGGTTCTCCGGCACCACATGCCGGGCCAGTCGCGGGTCCGGTGCGGTCCAGTCGGCCACGCCGCCGCGGAAGTAGGCCAGGTAGCGTCGCGCGACTTCGACGGCGTGCGCCTCGTCCCGGGCCACCACGTGCACCACGCCGTTGCGCCGCTGCACCTCGATCGGCCCGATGTCCTCGGGCGCGTACACCCCCAGCCCGCCGCCCTCGATCATCGCGGGGCCGCCCATCCCGATATTGGCGTCCGGAGTGGCGATCACGACGTCGCACATGCCCAGCAGCGCGGCGTTCCCGGCGAAACAGCGACCGGACACGATGCCGATCAACGGCACTCGCCCGGACAGCGCGCCCATGGCGCGGAAGGTGGTGACCTCCAGACCCGAGACGCCGGTGTAGTCGGTGTCGCCGGGCCGTCCGCCGCCGCCCTCGGTGAAGAACACCACCGGGAGTTGTTGCTGGTGCGCCTGTTCCAGCATCCGGTCGGCCTTGCCGTGGTTGCGCATCCCCTGGGTCCCGGCGAGGACGGTGTAGTCGTAGGACAGCACGACCGCACGCGCGGAGTCGATGGTGGCGACACCGGCGATCAAGCCGTCCGCGGGGGTATTCGCGATGAGGTCGGCGTCGTTGCGGCGCTGCCGTTGCGCGGCGATCGCGAGCGCGCCGTATTCCCGGAAGCTGCCCTCGTCGACAAGGTCGGCGATGTTCTCCCGGGCGGTGCGCCGGCCCAGTCGATGGCGTTTGGCGACCGCCTCCGGTCGCGCGTCGTCGTGGCCGGCGCGGTGCCGTTCGCGCACCTCGGCCAGGTCGGGGCGGATCGCGTCGAGGTCGATTTCGGTTGTCGCGGAGCCGGTTCCGTCATGCTCGGCGGCGGTCCAGCTGACGAGCAGCGCATGCGGGTCGACGATCGCTCCGGCGGCGGCGAAGGCGCGCCGCACCAGCAGCGGCGTCTCGGCGCGCAGCACGTGCTCCATTTTCATCGCTTCCAGCACTGCGACCTCGCCGCCGGCCGCGACGAGTGTGCCCGGTGCGGCGATGCTGACGATCGTGCCGCCCATCGGGGAGCGGAGGGCCTGCTCGCCATCTAAAAGGTCTGGGGTGGAACGGTTTTCGGGCTGCGAAGACGCATCGACCGGGATGGGCGCATAGCTCGCGGCGTCGGCGATCAACTTCTCCGCGTTCTGCTCGAACCAGGAGGTGGATACCGGTCCGGCTTCCCCGAGCTGATCCAGGACCGCCTGAAGCAGAGGCGCGTTCGTATCCACTCCGGCGATCACGGTCTCCGCCAGCGCGTCCGCACATCGTCGCAGCGCGGCGGGATACGACGTCCCGCGAGCGATCACCTTCGCCAGCAGCGAATCGAAGTGCGCTCCTACGCGCAGGCCCGGCTGGGCCGCGGTGTCGACTCGGACGCCCGCACCGGTCGGCGCGGTGAAATGGGTGAGCGTCCCGGTGCTCGGCAGCAGGTCGCCGCCGGGCGTGACGAGCTCGGCGTTCACCCGGGCCTGAATCGCGAAGCCGCGCGGTGCGGTATCCGGCAGCTGGAGTTCGTCGAGCGTGCCGCCCTGCGCGAGATCCAATTGCGCCGCGACCAGATCGAGCCCGATGGTCTCCTCGGTGACCGTGTGCTCGACTTGCAGGCGCGGATTGACTTCCAGGAACCATGCCTCGTCGTCGCGGACCAGGAATTCGACGGTGGCCAGTCCACGAAGGCCGACCGACTCGGCGAGCCGGACGGCATCCGCGTGCAACTGGTTCCGCGGCGCGGCAGCGAGATTCGGCGCGGGTGCGATCTCGATGAGCTTCTGTCGGCGGCGCTGCACACTGCAATCGCGATCACCCAGCGCCGCCGCGCGGGTTCCGTCCCCGATGACCTGAACCTCGATGTGCCGGGCGCCGGGCGCGAGCGCCTCCGCGTAGAGGGTGCCGTTGCCGGAACTGGCGAGCGCCTCGGATCGACAGCGCTCGTAGGCGTCCGCCACTTCGCCGGCGGCGCGGACGACGCGCTGACCACGCCCGCCGCCACCGTGCGTCGCTTTGATCATCACGCCGTGCGGGTGCTCGGCGAGCAGCGCTTGGATCGCGGGCAGGCCGGGGTCGGCGGCCGTCGCGGCCAAGACCGGCAGACCTGCCTCCAGCGCCGCCTGCCGGGCCGTGAGTTTGTCCGCGAAGATCCGCAGCGCCGCCGGATCCGGCCCGGCGAACACCAGTCCCGCGGCCGCGCAGGCCGCCGCGAAATCAGCGTTCTCGCTGAGGAATCCGTATCCCGGGTGGACCACCGCACCCGGCCCGGCCGCGGCGGCCGCCTCGACCACCGCCGCCACGTCCGAATACGCCGCTGCTCCCGTACCGGGTAGCAGCACCACCTCGTCGGCGAGCCGGGCCGGCAGCGCCGAGCTTTCGGCCGCGGTGCACAGCGCATACGTCGTGTATCCACGCTCCCGGGCGGTGCGCAGCACCCGGACCGCGACTTCGCCCCGATTGGCGATCACTACCTTCACGCCGCCCAGTCTGCGTCGCCGGTGCCGCCGATGTCACGCCGCGGTCGCCGAACGGCATGCCCCGATGTGCTGTTCGGTGCCACCTGTCCGGCTAGCGGTGCGGGACCGGTTTCGCGGTATCCGGCTGGTCGCGATAGCTGCGTGCGACGAGCGCGGAGCGCAGATACCACAATCCGCTGGCCTGACTCGGATCGAATCCGGTGATCGCGGCAATGCGTTTGAGCCGGTAGTCGACGGTGTTGGTGTGCACATGCAGCGCGTGGGCGGTGCGCTGGCGATTGAGGTTGTTGCTGATGTGCAGGTGCAGGGTGCCGAGCAGTTCGGGGTGCGCGTCCAGCGGGTCGAGCAGCGTGCACAGCTGTTCCCGGCCCGGACCGGGCCGGGTCAGTTGATATTCCAGGGCGAGGTCGTCGAATCGGTACAGGCCCCGTTCGAGCCGCAACCGCTGCACCATGTCGAGCAGTTGGTGGGCTTGGTCGGAGGCGGTGGGGATGTCGGCCGCCGCCGCGGCGACCACGGCCGCGGTGATCGGCACCTGCCCGGCCTGGGACAACGTAGCCACGAGCCGGTCCAGGTCCACCAAGTCGGCGGTGTCGGGAATGAGCAGGGTCCCGCCGTCGACGCTGAGCAGCGACAACACGGTGTCGCCGACGGCGGCGAGCGCGGCCTGGACGCGCCGCAGTTTGCGGCGGGCGACCACCGTGCGGTCCACCGCGGGGTTGGCCTCCTCCGGATGCGGGGGGATGGACAGCGCGAGTACGTGGTACCGGGCAGCGATCTCGATGCCGGATTCGCGGGCCATGGTGGAGGTGGGATGCCCGGCCAGCAGGGCGGAAGTCATGGTGTGCACACCGTGGTGGTGTTCCCGGATGACCGAACGAAGTTCCCGCACATAGGCTTTCGAGACGGCGGTGGTCATGGTGTCGAGGATGTCGACGACGATGCGCGCCCCGCCGACGAGATCGTCGTAGTCGCCGCGGCGCAGCACCAGCAGATCCTGGTCGCCGTCCTCGGTGTAGCCGGTGGCCGCGTTCGTGACGACGAGATCGAGTCCGAGGCGGAACCCTTCGTGCATGGCGCGGTGCACGGTGTCGATCGGCACGCCTTCACGCGCCCACTGTGCCGCGGTGTGCTCGAGCCGGCGGATCTTCTCCGGCGCGTTGGTGCCGTCGAGCATGCTGACCGCCAACTCCAGGCACACGCGGGTGACGGAGGTGACGTCGCCGTCGAGCGATTCTCCGGGCAGGGTGCGGCACGCGACCACCGTCTCCAGGAAATGGTTGACCATCTCCCGGGACAGGGCGCGGACGTTCCGGAGCGGCTCGGCCAGCGATGTTCCGGTGCGCGTCCGGCCCGGATTATGCGATGTGTCCACGGTCATCGGTGACCTCTCTCCCGACCTGCTAGGAGCGGTTGATGTAACCCGCTCTCTCAGAAACCGTAAACTGCAAACGAACTCACCTTCTACTCCTCTTCGGAATCTCGGTGTTTACCGCGAAAGATGCCGATCTACCTGGGTGGATGCCGGTCGCCGCAGTGGACTGCGGAGTGCCCGCAAGACCAATTACTGGGGTGCCGCTCACTTTTCACGCGGCTTGCGCGCGCTCCGCGTCGGTCCAGGCCGCGATCATGCGCGCCGTCATCCGGATGGCCTCCTGGCGCGCCTGGGCGTCGACCTCCAGTGCCGCGGACCGCAGCACCGCCGCGAAACAGGTGTTGATCAGGACAAAGGTCATTACGTCGTACTCGTGATCGTCGCCTGGACCGAGCAACTGGATCACCATCACCTTGACCAGCAGCCGTAGCCGCGGCTCGAATTCGGGGATGCCGCTGCTGTAGAACTGCACGCCCTCGACCAGCGCGCGCACCAGCCGGGCCTGGGCCGCCAGTTCCTCGGCGAGCACTTCGAGAATGCCGGTCACCATCTCCAGCGTCGACCGATCCGAAAGGCCGAAAATCTGCTGGGTGAACCGTTGTTCGATGTTTTCCAGCAGCCGCCGCAGCAACTCCTCGACGATGACGCCGCGGTCGGAAAAGTAGCGGTAGACGGTGCCGATGCTGACCCCGGCTTCGGCCGCGATGCGGTTGGTCGAGGTGTTGGCGATACCGCGTTCGCCGAACAGCGCCGCCGCGGTATCCAGAATGTGCTCCCGGGTTGCCTTCGCGCGTTCCTGGGCGGGACGACGCCGCTGACCCGAAGCTTTCGACGGCATCGAATCCTCCTGCCGACTCGAGAAAAATGAGCGGCGCTCAGCTTAGGCATGGTCCGCGCCGCCGCGTGGGCGAATTCCTGATCATGAGCCGCCCTCATAGGGTGAAATGTGGTGGATCAACGGAGGTGTGATGACCGGGCGAGTACCGAAGAGCAGGCTGGCGCGCGGCGGCAGGATCGGCGCGATGGTGGCGGGCCAGGCGATTCGCGGCGTCGGAACACGCCTGTCGATGATCGGACGCCCGGAGCAGGCGCGCGAGCTGCTGGCCGAGCGATCCACGTTGCAGGCCGCACAACAGCTGGTCACCGTACTCGGCGGCCTCAAGGGCGCGGCGATGAAAGTCGGGCAGATGCTGTCGGTGCTCGACGTCGACCTGATGCCGGAATCGCACCGGGAGATGTTCCGGGTCAAGCTCGCCGAGCTCCGGGACCAAGCGCCGGAGGTGCCGTTCGCGGGGATGCGCAAGGTGATCGAGGATGATCTGGGCCCCTTGACACGGGTGTTCGCGGATTTCGACGAGACCGCGATCGCCGCGGCCTCGATCGGCCAGGTCTATCGGGCGCGGCTGCGCGACGGCCGCGAGGTCGCGGTGAAGGTGAAGTATCCGGGCGTCGACGACGCCGTCGAGGCGGACATGCGCAATCTGGCGATGTTCAGCCGATTATGGAAGTCGGTGCTGCCCAGCGCGGCCGACAACGAGGTGCTCGACGAGATCTCCCGCAGTATCGGCAGCGAACTCGACTACGAGCGCGAAGCCCGGACCCAGCATCGCATCGCCGAGCGCTACCGCGGCCATCCGTTCAGCACGGTCCCGGACGCGATCGAGGAACTGTGCCGTCCGCACGTGCTGGTGACGGAATACATCGCGGGACAGTCTTTCAAGGAGATCCGGAAGCTACCGGCCGCTGACCGGGACCGGATCGGGGAACTGGTGTACCGCTTCTATGTCGGGTCGATGTTCTCCGACTACGAATTCTGTGGCGACCCGCATCCCGGCAATATCCTGTTCGCCGATGACGGCCGGGTCGGCTTCGTGGATTTCGGGCTCTACAGCCACATGGAACCCGAGCACGTCGAACTCGAGCGTGAATGTCTGCTCGCCGCAGGCGAATACCGCGCCCAGGACCTGTACGACGCCTGGGTCGGGCGCGGCATCCTCGACCCGGAATCCGAGGTCTCCGAACAGGAAGTCCTGGACTACGTGTGGGCCGCGGCGGGCTGGCACCTGCTCGACGAGGAGATCACCATCACCCCCGAACTCGCCACCGGAGCGGTGATCATGGCCGTGGATCCGCGGGCGGCCGAGTTCAAAGGCATGCGCACCCAACGCCTTCCACCCGAGCACGTCTTCTCGCGCCGCACGGACCTGTTCACCTTCGCCGCCCTCGGCCAGCTGCACACCACCAACAACTGGCACCGCATCGCCCGCGAATGGCTGTACCGGGAACCGCCGTCCACCGAGATCGGGCGCGCGGTGGCCGCGTGGCAGCAGGCACGGCACTGATCATCCGTGCCCGCCGTGGGACATCGGCATCGGAACGGGTTGCTGACCAGGCCCGAGCACGAGGAACTGGCCCATCATGCCGCGATCTTCGTGCAGCAGCAGGTGGCAGTGATACATGTAGGGATAGGTCGGGTCGGTGTGCTCGGAGAACCGCATGACCAGGGTGTAGGTGGAGCCGGGTCTGGTGTAGACGGTGTCCTTCCAACCGGCGAGTACCGGTGGCGGTGCCGCGCCGTCGATGTCGGTGATCCGGAACTGGACGTCGTGCACGTGGAAGTTGTGCGGCCAGTTGTCGGCATTGCGTACGGTCCATACCTCCGTGCTGCCGGCCGCGACGGTGAAGTCGATGCGGTTCATGTCCATCCGGGCGTGGTTGATCTGGAACCATTGCAGGTCGAAGCGTCGGTGGGCGACCGCGGCCGCGGTCGGAATCGCCGCACCGGGGATCAGCGCGTCCGGCACGGCGGCGGCGTCGGCGACCGACGTAGTGCCGCGTAACTCCAGAATGTCGAAGCTGTCGTCGAAGCCGAACTCGCGAGCTTCGGCGACGTCGATGTCGCCACGATTCTCGATCGGCAGCGCCCGCAGCATGACTGTGTCACCGGCCCGGATCGGCACCACGATCTCGGCTCGCTCACCCGGGCTGAGCTGAATCCGGTTGAGCGATAACGGCTTCGGTAGCAATCCTCCATCGGTGCCGATGACCTGGAATTGCCGGTTGTCGGCGAAGCCTAGGTGGTAGAGCCGTCCCGAGAATCCATTGAGCAGGCGCAACCGGATTCGGGACGTGCGTGCCCGAAGATAAGCCCCCGCAATGCCGTTCGTGATGACGGTGTCGCCGAGCAGGCCGATATCGGTCGGGGCGGCTTCGTCGAGGGCACCGTCCGCGGTGAATCGCCGGTCCTGGATGACCAGCGGGATATCGTCCACCCCATAGTCTTTCGGCAGATCGAGTCGGTCCGCGGCGTCGTCGTCGACCAGGAAGAATCCGGACAAGCCGCGATAGACGTGTTTCTCGGTGCCGCCGTGTGGATGCGGGTGGTACCACAGGCTGGCCGCCGGTTGATCGATGGTCCACGAGGGGGCCCAGGTGCCGCCGGGGGCGATCGTCTGATGCGGCCCGCCGTCCATCCGGGCGGGCACCCGCATACCGTGCCAGTGCAGCGTGCTCGGTTCGGGCAGGTCGTTGCGCACCTCGATCGCGACCGCCTCGCCGCGCCGGGCGCGGAGCGTCGGGCCGAGGTGCGGCCCGTTCACGCCCCATGTGGGCGTGTGCTTGCCGGGCAGGATTTCGGCCGCGCCCGGTGCCATCGTGAGCCGGAACCGGCGCACACCGTCCGCGTCGACGGTCGAGTCGGCCAGCGGTGGGATCGGTAGCGGCCGCGGTCCCGGCACGGGAGCGTCCGAGCGGCCGAGGGCGCAGCCGGTGCCGAGGACGATCGGCGTGGCCGCGAGCCCGGCCAGAAACCCCCTTCGCGAAAAAGTCATATCGAAATCCTGGTCGGCGGCGGTCTGCGTCTCCTCCGCCCGCGGGCCGCTGTTTCGCGGCGAGACGGTCCTGCCACCGGCCCTTGCCGCGATGCTTGCTGTGTGGTAACCGATAGCTCGCCGTCTCCTGCCGGGGGAGGAGGCGGCGGACCGATAACGTCCCCTACCGTGGATCGGTGACCGAAACCGTCCCGCGCCGTGACCAGTGGCTGCTGCTGCGCTGCGTCCCCCTGGCGTTGGTCCCGCTGCTCCTGCTCGCGAGCACCTTCCCCGGCCAATACCGGGTGCCGATGAGTTACTGGCTGCTCTCGATGACGGCGGCGGCGCTGCTCGTGCTCGGCGTCCGGTGGCCGCTCGCGGTCTCGGTGGCGCTGTCCGCGCTGGCGATACCGATGTTCCTGGCCGACGCGTGGGGATTGTCGGGTCTGGTGCCCTACCTCGGTGCCGTCGCGCTCACCGACGCGGTGATGCGCACCCACCATCGCGGCGCGGTGGCGCTGGCCGCGGCGTGCTGGGCCGCTTCGCTGCTGATCGGACTCTGGTTCGACCACATGCCGTTCTGGCGCGCGGCGACCGCCGTCGAGACCGTCGCCTATGCCGGACTGCCGCTGCTGCTGGGGTTGTATCTGCGCGCCCAGCGCGATCTGGCCGAGAAGTTTCGCCTGGAGGCCCTTGCCGCCGAAGCGCGCCGGGCGGAGGCGGAATCGCACACCCGCGCCGCCGAACGCAGCGCGCTGGCCCGGGAGCTGCACGATCTGGTGGCGCACCACATGGCCTCGATCGTGTTGCGGGTGGAGGTGGCCCGGCACGTGCTGGCCGATCCCGATCCCCGCGTGAGCTCGGTGCTCGACGATGTCCACGGGGCGGCCGCGGATTCGCTGGCCGACATCCGGCGGCTGCTGGTGGCGTTGCGCGATCCCGACCTCGGCGCGGTCGCGCTGGTGGAGTCCGAGACGCTGGGTCGTGAGGTCGCCGCGGCGGTGGAGCGGGCACGGGCCGCGGGGTTCGTCATCGACGCGGACCTCCTCGCCGACCCGTCCGGGCTCGACGCGGTCGGGCGGCTGACGCTGCTGCGGATCGTGCAGGAGTCACTCACCAACGTGATGAAGCACGCCGACCGTGCGCTACCGGTCGCGGTGACGGTGGCGCGCGGCGACGGCGGCATCACGGTGCGGATCGGCAGCGGCGGTCGCGGCGTGCCGCCGAACCCCTTGGGGCACGGCATCATCGGGATTCGCGAGCGCGTCGATATCGCGGGCGGTCTGGTCCAAGCGGGCCCGGCGCCGGACGGCTGGATCGTCGAAGCCTGGTTGCCCGCGACCGCCACCCGGGAGTTGACGCCGCGATGATCACGGTGCTGCTGGTCGACGATCAACGCCTGATCCGCACCGGCCTGCGGATGCTGCTCGAATCCACCGCCGATATGCGGGTCGTCGGGGAGGCCGCCGACGGTGTCGAGGCGGTGCGGCTGTGCGCGGAATCGGCTCCCGCTCTGATCCTGATGGATCTGCGGATGCCCGGTATGGACGGCGTGGCGGCGACTCGCCAGATAGTCGGATCAGGTTCCGCGGCAAAGGTATTGGTGCTGACCACCTTCGACGACGACGAGCACCTCTATCCCGCGCTGGCCGCGGGCGCGGCGGGCTTCCTGGTCAAGGACACCGCCGCCGCCGACCTGCTCAGCGCCATCCGGCGCACCATCGACGGCGACATGCCCTTCTCGCCCGCGCTGGTGCCCAGACTCGTCGGCCGCGCCCTGGCCGGCACGCCGGAAGCCGCACCCGACACTGTCGCGATCACTCCCCGCGAGCGGGAGGTGCTCGCCCTGGTCGGCACGGGCGCGAGCAATCAGGAGATCGCCGACCGCCTGCACCTGGGCGTCACCACCGTGAAGACCCACGTGGCCAACCTGATGGACAAAACCGGCTGTGACAACCGGGTCCGCCTGGCGGTCTACGCACACCGCCGCGGCGCGGACACCGGCTAGAACGTGTTCTAATCGAGGGCACCGTTCCGGCGATCCCGTGGGAGTTTGCACGATGTACCAGTGGTCCGACACCGACCTGATGTTCCGCGACGCCCTGCGCGGGTTCATCGACAAAGAGGTCAAGCCGCACGTCGAGCAGCTGGAGAGCGGTGAGCTGCCGCCGTTCGACATCATCCGCAAGCTCTACGCCGCCTTCGGCATGGACGAGATGGCCCGCGAGAGCCTGGCGAAAGCGATCGCGCGCGCGGAAGCGGAGGAGCGCGGCGAAACGCCCGTGGCCGCGGCGAAGTCCGGCTTCAGCGGGGCGGGCAGTATGGGCGTGATCCTCAACAGTGAGCTCGCCGGCGTCAGCCTCGGACTCGTCGCGTCGATGGGTGTTTCGCTGGGCTTGACGGTCGGCACCATCCGCAGTCGCGGCACGCTGGCGCAGCGCAAGCGCTGGCTGCCGGAACTGGTCACCTTCGAGAAGGTCGGCGCCTGGGCGATCACCGAACCCGACTCCGGCTCGGACGCGTTCGGCGGTATGAAGTCCTACGTGCGCCGCGACGGCGAAGACTACATTCTCAACGGGCAGAAGACCTTCATCACCAACGGACCCTACGCCGATGTCACCGTCGTCTACGCCAAGCTGGACGAGGGCGACGCCGCCGTCGACCGCCGCGATCGGAAGGTGCTCAGTTTCGTCCTGGACCGCGGGATGCCCGGCTTCACTCAGGGTAAGCCGTTCAAGAAGATGGGCATGAATTCCTCGCCGACCGGCGAACTGTTCTTCGACAACGTCCGCATCGGCAAGGACCGGCTGCTCGGCGAAACCGAGAACCCGGCCAAAGGCGACGGAAAGGACAGTGCGAAAGAATCTTTCGCCGCCGAGCGCATCGGCATCGCCTCGCTGGCGCTGGGCATCATCAACGAATGCCACCGCCTCTGCGTCGAGTACGCCAAATCGCGCAAGCTGTGGGGCCGGGAAATCGCCCAGTTCCAGCTCATCCAGCTCAAGCTCGCCGAGATGGAGATCGCCCGAATCAATGTGCAGAACATGGTCTTCAACGCCATCGAACGCACCGCGGCCGGCGAGCAGGTCTCCCTGGCCGAGGCTTCGGCCATGAAGCTGTACTCCTCGCGCGCCGCCACCGAGGTGGCCATGGAAGCCGTGCAGCTGTTCGGCGGCAACGGCTACATGCGCGAGTACAAAGTGGAACAGCTCGCGCGCGACGCGAAGTCGCTGATGATCTACGCGGGCAGCAACGAAATCCAGGTCACCCATATCGCCAAGGGCTTGCTGGGGGCGTGATCCGGGCAGCGGCCGCGGGCTCGAGCCCGCGGCCGCACCGACGGCTAGGCGTCCATCGGGACGTCCACATAGGCCGGACCGTGCTTGTCCGAGAGCGTGACGGTGCCGCCCGTGTCGGGTTGGTCGGGATAGAAGTAGAGCAGGTCCCGGGCGTCGACGACGAGGACCAGTTTGTGGCCGATCGGAATGTGATAATCGGTGGCTTGCAGGCGCATTCGGACCTCGGCCGGTTGACCCGCCTCCTGGTTGTGGACGGTGCCGGCGGCGTGGGTGATGATCCGCATGGCGCCGGTGAAGGCGTTCAGGTCGAAGAGGTAGGCGATGACGGTGACTTCGCGGCCGGAGGGTGTGACCGTCAGCCCGATTTCGGGCGTGCCGGCGATATGCTGCGGCCGCGCGAATCGCGCGGTGTTCCAGACGGCGGCGGCCGTGCGGTCGACCTCGGGGAGTTGCTGCCGAACGGGCATCAGCAGTCGTTCCCGGAATCCGTCCATGACCAGCGCGGTCACGGCCTGGACCTGTGCGCCGGCGGCGTCGAACTGCTGGCTGAATTCGGACGGGGCTTCCGAAGTCAAGGTGCCGTCGGACGATTGACCCGTCGGCGCCGTCAGGTAGAAGCGTCGCACGGCGCGTGACCAGGAACTCAAATCCGCGGCGGCGGCGTTGCCGAAGCTGTGCATGGTCTCGGTGTGCACGACGCCGTCCCGGTCGATGCCGTTGTCTACGCCGAGCAAGTAGCGGTCGAACCAGTCGTAGGCGGCTTCGGTGGTGCGAGTGTGCACCCCGAGCAACAGGCCCGGCACCTCCACCGCCCCATGGTCGCCTATGGCGAGGTCCAGGCGTTTCGGTCCGGGATACCGCTCGAAGAATTCCAGCAACTGGTTCTGCGGGAAGATCGTTTCGTGCCAGAAGCTGGTGAAGAAGGTGGGCACGGGGCGCAGTTCGGGCAGCAGGGCGGGGGAGCGGTGGCTCGCGTACTCCAGGACCGGCTCGATATTGTTCGCCCGGAATTCCTCGAGCACCTTTTCCAGCCCGACGCTGGGACGGTCGCTGATCGCGGCCAGTGCTTCCGCGGCCGCCGTATGGCGGGTGCCGTTGTCATAGAGCGCCTCGCCCAGGTCGGCCCAGGTGCTCAGTGCGACAACAGCTTTCACGCGCTCATCGGCGTGCGCGACGAGCTGGCTGATGCCGGAACCGTAGGAGATGCCCGCCATGCCGATCCGCTGCGAGTCCGCGTTCAATTGCTCGTGCTCCAGCGCCCAGTCGATAACGCAGCTGCCGTCCCGGACGTCTTCTTCCCCGGCGACGGTCAGCTTCCCCTCGGAACCGGGCAGGCCGCGTTCGGTGTATGCCACCACCGCGTAACCGCGCATCAACAGCCGAATGATCGCCCCGGAGTACATCTTCCATCCGGCCGGATCCAGGCCGGCCGGCAGGACGATCAGCGGATGCGGGCCGCCGGTGCGCGGCCACGCGGCAATGCCGTCGAGCAGGACGCCGTCACCGGGGATCAGCGCTTTGCCCAGGACGCTGTGCGCCCGCACGGCGGCGACGTCCTCGGCGACATAGTCGGGAACACCGGTGGCCGTGCCGGTCAGCAACCCGTTCGCCACGGCCTCGACGAGGGCTTCCTGATCGGGGGCCAGCAAACGCACTTGATTCGAACGCGCAGGGGACATGTTCGTATCCTTTCGAGACCGGCTTCGGTCTCTGCGGCGAGCAGTGAATCCGCGAACAACGTTGGCGCGGAGGGGATTCCGTCAAAACGGCAAGGGTGAATCACGCCGGCGAATGCGGTGGCGGCGCTCGTGATGATCGAAATGAGTTCGAACACAACGGCTTTGATGAAAGATTACCGCCTTGTTTCCGCAGCCGATGCGAATTCGGATTCGATACCGGAAGTCGGGTTTTACCGCCGGCGTTCGGATTCGCCGGACGTGCGACCGGACCGCCGGGATAATCGGATCTTCGGGGATTTCCCGGTCGAGAGGAGACCACGGTGTCGGAGTCGCGATCGTTCTCGGTGGGCACCATGGCGGGCGTCAATCCGCCCCTGGGCGCGGCGCGGTTCCTGGTGCGGCTGGCCCGGCTGGGGCGGCTGGATTCGGTGCTGGCGCCGGATCATCTGATCAGCGTGTTCCCGAAAGCGGTGTGGGACAGCGACTTCACGCCGCAGGCGAAGACCGTGCCCAGCCCGGACGCCCAGTTCGATTTCGCGCCGTTGCTGGCGCATCTGGCCGGGGGAGCGGGCGGGGTACAGCTGGGTGTCGGGGTGACCGATCCGCACCGCCGGCATCCGGTGCTGCTGGCGCAGACCTTCCTGACCTTGGCCCACATGACCAAGGCGCCGCCCATCCTGGGTATCGGCTCCGGTGAGAAGGAGAACCTGGACCCGTACGGATTCACCTGGGATCGCCCGGTGAGCAGGCTCGAAGAGGCATTGCAGGTGCTGCGTGCCTGTTTCGACGCCAAGGGTCCGATCGACTTCGACGGCAAGTACTACCGCATCGAGCAGGCCCCCATGGATCTGACCGTGCCGCCGGATCGGCTGCCGCGGATCTGGATCGGCGCGCACGGCCCGCGGATGCTGGAGCTAACCGGGCGCTACGCCGACGGTTGGTACCCCTGGGAGGCGCTCACCCCGCAGGAGTACGCGGGCAAACTCGAGGTGGTCCGCGCCGCGGCTGCGGCCGCCGGGCGCGATCCGCTGGCCATCGTCCCGGCGCAGATGATCGCGATGATCACCGCGCGCACCCGGGACGAGATCAAGCGTCAGCTGCGCGCGCCCGCGGTCCGCTATCTGGGGCTGATGGCACCGGCCGCCGTATGGGCTCGCTGCGGTGCGAAACACCCGTTCGGCGCGGACTATCGGGGACTCGTCGAGATGATGCCGCACCGGTTGACCAGAGCCGAGGTGCTGGACGCGATCGCCGAGGTCCCCGAGGAGGTGCTGCACGAGTGGCTCGTGATCGGTACTCCCGCCGAAGTTCTGATCCGTCTGCGCGCGCAAGCCGACGCGGGCTTACGGCACGCGATCGTCTTTCCGAGCTCGGCCCTGGTCTCCAACGCGGACGCGGCCTTCGGCTACGGCGTGGTGCCCTGGCTGGCGGCGCGCATGCGCCGGCAGAGTCATTCGTCCCGGTCGTAGTCGGCGATGCCGCGCTTCCAGTATCCGGCGATCAAGCAATCCTTCGGGCCCACACCCAGGTCGGTGCGGACCCAGCGGCGTAACGGGCGCAGCGCGCCGGCCTCCCCGGCGATCCACACATAGATCCGTTCGCCGGCGGGCGCTCGCACGTCGCGCAGCGCCTGCGCCAAGGCGTCACCGCTGCCCGGTTCCGCGGCGCCGCGCGGCACCCAGCGCACCTGGACACCCGGCGGCGGGTTCAGCTCGATCTGCTCGCTCTCGGCGCCCACCTCGATGAACGCCCAGCCGGCGGCCTCGCGGGGCAACCACTCCAGCCAGCGGGCGATAGCGGGCAGCGCGGTCAGGTCACCGGCGAGCAGATACCTGTCGTAGGTGCGCGGCACCACCACGCCGCCCGGCGGGCCCGCGATGTGTACGCGGGTGCCCGGAGTGGCGGTCAGTGCCCACTCCGAGGCGAGGCCGCCGGGATGGATCGCGAAGTCGATGTCGAGTTCGCCGTCGCCGTACCGGCGCACCGTGTATTCGCGCGAAACCGGCCGGGGCGCACCCCATTCCAGCGACATCCCGTCGCGCCGCGGTAGCCGGAGGACACCGTCGTCGCACGGAAAGATCAGGCGCACATGCTCATCCGGCACGTAGCTGTGGAAACCGTCCAGCTCCGGACCGCCGAAGGTGATCCGCAGCAGTCCCGAGCCCACGGCAACGCTGCGCCGCACCTCGACTTCGCACAGTCCGATCGGGTAGCCGACTTTGGCCCCGTGCGTTCCCGCCAGGACTTCCCGGATGCGTTCGGCGTAGGCGCTGCGGTCCATCATGCACCGAAGATAGCCTAACCTGATTTCAGGGTAGAAAGTCCGCCGAATTCGCGCTCTGGAACACTGTGTGCGGTATAGCGTTTCCGCACGATCACGGTTGGCGACGGTGTGAGGAGGGTTCTTGGGAACAGATCAGACACTGCTGCATCGGTTCGCGATCGCCCAGCTGACGGCCGCGGGCATCGATCGGAACCGGCTGATCCGCGAATGCGGCATTCCCGAATGGACGCTGACCGGCGACGGCGTGCACCTACCGAGCGAAACCTTCTGGCGCGTCTGGGAAATCGGGGCGCGCTGGCTCGACGATCCCGATGTGGCATTGCGCGTGGCCAGCCGCTACCAACCCAAAGTGCTTCGGCTCTACGACTATCTCTTCATCAGCGCGCCGACGGTCGGAGCCGGGTTAGCGACCTGTGGCCCGTACATCGCCGCGGTCACCACCAATCATCGGTTCGATCTGTTCGACACCGATAGCGGTCCGACGCTGCGGGTCGACATGGTCGACGGGGCGGGCCGGGCCCGAGATCAAACCCATCAGTGGGGATTGGCGGCCGTGCTGTCCCGAGCGCGCCGCGTGGTCGACGCACCGTTGATCCCGGCCAAGGTCTCGTTCCGCCAGCGCGCGCCACGTCGGCTCGACGTCTATCGGGAGGTCTTCGGCGACACCACCTTCGACTTCGATGCCGACCTGGACGCGATGACCTTCCGTGAATCCGATATGCGGCTGCCGCTCACGACGGCCGACCCGGATTTGGCCGAGGTGCTGCGACCGCTGGCCGCGGCGCTGCCGCCGCCTCCGCCGCTGACGAGCGCGTGGCCCGAGCGCGTCGCCGTGGCGATCGGCGAGGTGCTCGGCGAGGGCGAGGTGTCACTGGAACAGGTGGCGCGCCGGCTGGCGACGAGTCCGCGCACTTTGCAGCGCCGGCTGGCGGAGGCGGGCACGACCTGGCGGCGCGAATTGGACCGGGCCCGGCACGCCCGGCTCGCGAGCGCGACGGCCCGGGGCCCGCTGAGCCGGGGCCGGCAGGCCGAACTATTGGGGTATGCCGACGCGACTTCGATGCGCCGGGCGGCGTTGCGCTGGTCGGTGGCCAGTCACGCGCAGCGTTCGGACAGCCGGGGCTAGACCTTCAGATGGCTGGCGGCGATATTCCAGAACATCGCGCGGTCCATGGCCCCGAGATCCCAGGTTTCGACGATCGCGCGTGAGGTGGCGACGATGCCCGGTACGTCGAAATCCTCGCGCGTCGCCGTACCTTTGGCCTCCAAGGCTGTGATCACGTAGGCGATGGCGCTTTCGTGCGAGTGGGGCACAACATCTCCAATCCGGCATCCGACGAGCTACGCGAAACGTGCATCAGGTTGGCGTGCAACGGAATCCGTTGCGGAGCACCCCGGCCCCGCACGACACTGCCGCCTGCCTTCCGGCTCGGAGGGCAGGGCCACGGGGGTGCGGATCCTCAGTGTCGCCTCGGCGATCGGCAATCGGCCAGCGCGGAACATGTCAACGTCGGGCAAACGCGCCAAGGTTCGTCGGCGGCCCGGTACTGGTCGTTTGCTATCTTGAACGTCGTTCAACCAGGCAGTGGAGGAAAGCGTCGTGGATCGTGTCGAGAACACCCGTGCGTCGAAGGTCGGCTTCGCCGCCCGGGACTTGGCACAAATCGCCGTCTTCGCGGCGCTGATCGCCGCGCTGGGTCTGCCGGGCACGATCACCGTCGGTTTCAGCGGGGTGCCGATCACGGTTCAGACGCTCGGTGTGATCCTGGCCGGCGCGGTGCTCGGTGCACGCAAAGGCACGGCTGCGGTGCTGGTATTCATCGCATTGACGCTGATCGGTTTGCCGTTGCTCTCCGGGGGCCGCACCGGGCTGACCGCGCTGGCCAGCCCGACCGCCGGTTACCTGCTCGGCTGGATCCCGGCCACCCTCGTCATCGGCCTGCTGACCGCCCGGATCCTGCCGAAGTACCCGATCGCGCTCGGCCTGCTGATCAACGCGTTCGGTGGTCTGGTCGTCATCTATCTCTGCGGATCCCTGGGCCTGCTGCTGCGCACCGACCTGGACCTCGCGCACGCCATCTCCACGAACTTCGCGTTCATCCCCGGTGATCTGGCGAAAGTTGTCGTCGCGACGGTCGTCGCCAAGGGTGTGCACCGGGCGTACCCGGGTTTGATCCGTGCCTGAGATCGTCTTCGACTCGGTGCGCCACGCCTTCGGGGACCGCACCGTCCTCGCCGGTATCGACCTGCGCATCACCGAACGACGCGTCGGGATCATCGGCGCGAACGGGTCCGGCAAATCCACGCTGGCACGCATGATCAACGGCTTGCTGATCCCCGCGGCGGGACGCGTCACGGTCGACGGTCTCGACACCGCCCGCAAAGGCGGCCAGGTGCGTCGCAAGGTCGGGTTCGTCTTCACCGACCCCGACACTCAGATCGTCATGCCCACCGTCGCCGAGGACCTGGCCTTCTCCCTGCGCCGGTCCGGCCTGAGCAAACCGGAGATCGCCGCCCGCGTCGAGGAGATGCTGGTGCGGTTCCAGCTCGCCGACCACGCCGACCACCCGTCCCATCTGCTCTCCGGTGGGCAGAAACAACTGCTGGCCATCGGCGCGGTCCTCATCCGCAAGCCGGAACTGATCATCGCCGACGAACCGACCACCCTGCTGGATCTCCGCAACGCCCGCGTCGTCGCCCACGCCCTCGACACGATGGACCAGCAGGTCATCGTCGTCACTCATCAGCTGGCCCTGCTGGACGGCTTCGACCGGGTCATCCTCGTCGACAACGGCGCGGTCGCCTTCGACGGGGCTCCGGCCGACGCCGTCCACACCTACCGGGCCCTGGTCGGATGATCGGCCTGTACCGGCCGGGAACCTCGCCGGTGCACCGGCTTTCGCCCGGCCCGAAACTCCTGCTGCTGCTCGCGGCCGTCGTCGCCGCGACAGTGTTCGCGCGCACCCCGCTACGCGTCGCCGTCGCGGCCCTGATCGTCGCGGGTTTGTTCGCGACCGCCCGCATTCCGGTCGGAGTCGCTGCGGCTCAACTACGTCCGTTGACCTGGATGCTCCTGATCATCGCGGCGTTCCAGGTACTCCTCACCTCACCCGCCCAGGCTTTCGTCGTGTGCGGCCTGCTCCTGATCTCGGTCGCCCTCGCCGCCCTGGTCACTCTCACCACCCGGGTGACCGACATGCTCGACACCGTCACCCGCGCCCTCGGCCCCCTGCGCCGCTTCGGCGTCGACCCCGACCGCATCGCCCTCCTCCTGGCCCTCGCCATCCGCTGCGTCCCCCTCCTCACCGCCATCGTGCAGGAGGTATCCGAAGCCCGCCGCGCCCGCGGCCTGCAATGGTCCATGACCGCCCTGGCAACCCCGGTCCTGGTCCGCGCCCTGCGCACGGCCGACGCCATGGGCGAGGCCCTCGCCGCCCGCGGCGTCGACGACTGAGCCGTGGGCGGTCAGCACTTCGAGTGCTACACGGCAACCACACGTACCTGCTTGCCACAGAGCATTGCCATGTCGTCGGCATCGGAGGTCAGGATGACGGCTGGTTTCGAGGCACGGAGAGCGGTCGCCGCCACCACGGCGTCGATCGCGTACTTGTGCCCGTGCAGGCCTGCGGCACGCAGCAGATCGATGGCATGAAACGCGATCTCGTCGGTGACAGGCTCGATGCGCAAACGGGACAGGTACCAGCGAAAGCGGTCGTTCTTCGCCCGCATGTTGTACCCCTCGACAGGAGTGAGAGCGCTGATCGCGACCCGGAAATCATTGTCCTGCGCTTCGCGGACGTACGCGGTGACTCGCTGGTCCGCGGCACACCACTTCGACAACCCTTCGCTGTCGAGAATCAACGTCCCCGCAGACAGCCGGCTTCGCGTTCGCGCCACCCCTCATTCCCCCTGCAACTCGGGCGCGGACCGCACCTCGCGGAACAGCGCTGCCGCTTCGTCTTTGAAGTCCGGTGGTATCGGCGCGGCTTGTGCCTCGTTGGCGAGCAACGCCTCTTCGAGCAGGTCTCGTTCGATCTGGCGCTCGACGGCGGCGTCCACGTAGGCGGAGAATCCACGCGCGCCGACGCGGTCTTTGATCGCGCGGATGTTTCCGGCTCGCAGGGAGACGCTCACCTTGGCCGCCGGCCCCTCTCCCGGCGGGAAGTCCGCAGGTAGTGCACTCATGACCCGAGTTTACTACTCCGAGTAGCAAACGGCCTGGGCGCTGGGTGCTGGTCGTCGCGTGGAGCGGGCAAAAAGAAAGGGCAAGGAGTGTGTTTCTCCTTGTCCCTTCTCACTGTATAGCGCACCCCGGGGCTTGCGGCAAGGGCGGGGTGAGGGCGCATAATCGCTGGCCGAAGCTTGGACCTGCGGAAATGGGAGTTGCGAATGCCTGTGTCAACTCAGGGGTACGAAGACGAATTGCGGTCCGAGCAGGATTATGTGGCCGGGCTGTACGAGTGGCTGGATGCCGAACGCGCGCGGGTTCGGGGTCGCCACAGCGAGGCGCTGCGGGGGACCGGGGTGTCGGCGATGGAACGGGACTTCGAGGTGCGCGCGCTGGCCAAAGAGGTCAAGCGCCTGGACGTGGCCGACAACGGGCTGTGTTTCGGCCGGTTGGACACCGTGACGGGTGAGCGTTCCTACATCGGCCGGATCGGGATCTTCGACCAGGCGAACGAGTTCGAACCGCTGCTGCTGGACTGGCGCGCGCCGGCCGCGCGCCCGTTCTATGTGGCGACGGCCGCGAGTCCGGAGAACATGAGCCGGCGCCGTCAGTTCCACACCCGCGGGCGCACCGTGGTCGATTTCACCGACGAGGTGCTCGGTCGTCCCAGCGGTGACGAGCACGGGGCCGACGCGGCGCTGCTCGCCGCGGTCAACGCGCCGCGCGGGCAGGGGATGCGCGACATCGTCGCGACGATCCAGGCCGAGCAGGACGAGATCATCCGGCTGGATCATCCGGGCGTGCTGGTGATCGAAGGCGGTCCCGGCACCGGCAAGACGGTGGTGGCGCTGCACCGCGTCGCATACCTGCTCTACACCCAGCGCGAGCGGATGGAACGGCAGGGCGTGCTCGTCGTCGGACCGAACCCGGCGTTCCTGAACCACATCGCGCATGTGCTGCCGTCGCTGGGCGAGACCAATGTGGTGTTCATGACCGCCGGCGATCTGCTGCCCGGTCTGCGCGCCACCGCCGAGGACGCGCCGGATGCCGCGCGGATCAAGGGCTCGCTGCGGATCCTGGAGGTACTGCGAGCGGCCGTCGCCGACCGGCAGCGGCTGCCCGCGGAGCCGATCTCGATCGAACTCGCGGACACCACGGTGCGGATCGACGCCGAGACCGCGGAGTGGGCCAGGGACGAGGCGCGCGCGACGGGCCTGCCGCACAACGCGGCGCGCGCGAAGTTCACCGAGATCATCACCTACGTGCTCACCGAGCGGGCGATCGCCCGGATCGGCAAGGGCTGGCTGACCCGGTCGGACAAGGAGGCGTGGGAGCAGCTACGCGAGGACCTGCTCACCGAACTCGCCGAGCACACGGTCTTCGCCGCCGCGCTCGACCAGCTGTGGCCCACGCTGACCCCGAAAACGTTTCTGGCGGAGCTCTATTCGTCGCCCGAACGACTGAACGCGGCGGGCGCCGACGTCGCGCTGTACCGGGCCGACGGCGCCGCCTGGACCGTGTCGGACGTCCCGCTGCTGGACGAACTGTTCGAGCTGCTCGGCCCCGACAAGCCGGTCGACGACACCGCCGAGCGGGAACGGCGGAAGGAGGCCGCGTACGCCGCCGGAGTGCTGGAGGAGCTGCTGGTCAGCCGCGAGGACCACATGGACGACGAGGATCACCTGTTCGCCTCCGACATGCTCTTCGGCGCGGATCTCGCGGAGCGGTTCATCGAACGCGATACCCGCGAATTGGCCGAACGCGCTGCGGCGGACCGGGATTGGACCTACCGGCACATCGTCGTCGACGAGGCGCAGGAGCTCTCCGAGATGGACTGGCGGGTGCTGATGCGCCGTTGCCCCGGTAAGTCCTTCACGATCGTCGGCGATCTCGCGCAGCGCCGGTCGGCGGCCGGTGCGACCTCGTGGGACGCGATGTTCGAGCGGTACGTGCCTGGTCGCTGGGTGTACCGGTCACTGACGGTGAACTATCGCACCCCGGCGGAGATCATGTCGGTCGCGGCCAAGGTGCTCGCCGAGTTCGCGCCCGAGGTCCAGGCGCCGGAATCGGTCCGCTCGTGCGGCGTCCAGCCCTGGTCCAGGGAGCTCACGGCCGACGAATTACCCGCTGCCATCGAGGAATTCGTGCGTGCCGAAGCCGACCGCGAGGGCACCAGCATCGTGATCGGACCGCCCGGCGTGCCGGGGACGGTACCGGCGTCGGAGACGAAGGGACTGGAGTTCGACGCCGTTCTGGTCGTGGAACCGGAGCGGATCCTCGCCGACGGACCGCGCGGCGCGGCCGAACTCTACGTCGCCCTGACTCGAGCAACGCAGCGTCTCGGAGTGCTCCATCAGGGCCCGCTCCCGCAGGCCCTGACCGGGCTCGCGGCTGTCGGGCCGACCGCCCAGGCCGGAAATCGGCTGTAGGCCCTGCGATTTCACGCTTCAGCTCCAGCCTTCCGGGAATCGCGGACCGCTGCTCCGGTGGACGGATGGTGTCGGTTGCGCGTCGGAACGGTCGCGGGCCGCGTACCCGCGCCGTTGTATTGCCGAAGTTTTGCTATACAGCATTCGATGCTCGATCCGTTTGCTGTTCGGCGAAGGGAGTTGGCGGTGGCGATGCGGCGCAGACAGGTGCTGGCCGGATTGGCCGGTGCGACGATCCTGACCGGTTGCGGGACGGCGCGGAAGGATCCGCCGCCGCGGCCCGTGCCGGCGGTCGTCGCCTTCGACCCCGTGCCGGGCAGTGTGGAGGTGGACCCGCGCGCGTTCGCCGCGGTGGCGGTTGCCAGTGGAACGCTGAACGCCGTGGAGTGGATCGACGAGACCGGCCGCGTCCTTCCGGGCGTCCTGGCCGCCGACAAACGGAGCTGGCGCAGTACCGAACCGCTCGGCTACGGCCATACCTACACGGCGAAGGCGGCGGCGGCCGGGGAAACCGGCGAGGTCGCCGCGACCGCCACCTGCGCCACGGTGCTGCCCGGCCGGCTGACCGACGTGTCGCTGCGTTCGGCCAGCCTCGAGGATCTGGTGGACGGCGACACCCACGGCGTCGGTCTGATCGTCGTCGCCGTCTTCGACGAACCCGTCGACCGCGTTGCGGCAGAACAGAATTTGAAGGTCAGCACCGACCCGCCGGTGTCGGGCGCCTGGTATTGGGTCAGTGACCGCAACGCGCACTGGCGCCCGGAGCGATACCACCGGGCCGGTACCACGGTGACCGTCGCCGCCGACCTCTACGGCGCCCGCCTCGGCGACGGTCTATATGGTGCGCGTAACCAGCGAGTGTCGGTCACCATCGGACCCGAGCGCATCGCGATCGCGGACGACAACACCAAACATGTCGACGTCTTCGAGAACGGGCAGCTGGTGCGCTCGATGCCGACTTCCATGGGCAAGGGCGGCACCGCCTACGCCGGGAACAAGTTCCTGTCCTTCTGGACCCCGCCCGGCGTCTACACCGTTCTGCAACGCCAGCATCCCGTGGTCATGGATTCCGCCAGCTACGGCCTCACCGGTTCCGGTGGTTACAAGGTGACGATCAACTACGGCGTCCGCATCAGCCACGACGGCATCTTCCTGCACGAACTCGCATCCAGCGTCTGGGCGCAGGGCAACACGAACGTCTCGCACGGTTGCCTCAACCTCGGACCCGGTGACGCGCAGTGGTTCTACGAGTTCATCGGTCAAGGCGATGTCGTCGAGGTCCGCAACACCGGGGGCGAACCCCTCAGCATTTGGCAGGGCGGCGACTGGGGCGTTCCGTGGAGCGAGTGGGTGGCGGGCTCCGCCCCGGCTTGACGGTTCGTTCAATCGCGCTCCCGCACCGGAACTGCCGGTGCGGGAGCGCGATTGCGGGGTCAGGCCGCGGCGAGGATGTGCTGTCGGTCCGGCCAGCGCGGGTGGTCGGTGTCGATGACGTAGGGGTGGGTGTGCCGGTAGTGGGTGGCGTCGACGCGCTCGGCATCGGTCAGGCGGGCCGGGTCGATGGTGCCGGCTTCGTGCAGATGGGTCAGTAATTCGGGGTCGTGGCGGGGCCAGGTCCGCAGCGTCACGGCGAGGCCGGCGGTCGCGAGGACGATGAGGGTGAGCCACGTGGTCGTGAAACCCGCTGTGGTGGTGAGCCATCCGGCGATGGGATAGGTGAGCAGCCAGGCCAGGTGGGAGAGTGAGAACTGGGTGGCGAAGAGGGCGGGGCGGTCGGCGGCGTGGGCCGAGCGGCGCAGGACCTGGCCGGTCGGGGTCAGGATGGCGGCGGTGCCCGCGCCGATGAGGGCCCAGATCGCGATCGCGGCGGGCCGGCGCCAGTCGCCGGACGGTGCGGTGGAAAGCGCGATCGCCGCGGCCAGACCGAGAATGAGCATCGTTGCGCCCGTGAGCATTACGGGACGCGCGCCGGTGCGATCGAGAATGCGCGGCAGGGCGAGAGCGACCAGCATGGTGCCGAAACCATTGGCGGCGAGCAGTATCGCCACCCCGGATTGCGTGCCGCCCAGGGTGTCGCGCACGTAGTTCACAGTGTTGACCATGATCACCGAACCGGCGGCGGCGACCACCAGGTTCAGGCCGAGCAGACCGCGCAGGCGAGGCGTCGCGGCGAAGATACGCATGCCGACGGTGCTGCGCTCCCGGAAAGTACCCGCGGCGACGGTGCCCGCCTCGGGGATATGGGTGGTCAGCACCAGCACGGCCGAGACGGCGAATCCGATTGCCGTGCCGATGAACAACCAGTGGAAGCTGATCAGCATCAGGGCGGCCGCGGCGAGCATCGGACTCAGCAGGGTTTCCATGGTGGCCGCCAGCTGGGCAGCCGACAGAGCCCGGGTGTACTCGCGTTCGTCCGGCAGGATGTCCGGAATGATCGCCTGGTAGGTGGGAGTGAAAGCGGCGGAAGCGGTTTGCAGGACGGCGATCAGCAGGTAGATCTGCCACACCTGATCGATGAAGGGCAGGGCGAGCACCACGGTGGCGCGGATGCCGTTGAGTCCCACCAGGAATGGGCGGCGCGGTAACCGGTGCGCGAAGCCCGCCACAATCGGGGCGACCGTGACGTAGACGAGCATCTTGATGGTCAGTGCGGTGCCGAGCACGGCGGCGGCGTCCGCGCCGGCCAGCTCGTAGGCGAGCAAACCCAGCGCGACGGTGGTCAATCCGGTGCCGAACAGCGCCGACACCTGGGCGGTGAACAGTCGCAGATAGTCACGGTGGCGGAACAGCGAGGTAAACATGGGCGTGGACATCGGTGGTGTTTCCTCGAAATAGGCTGGACAGTGGCGGATCTCGCGGTCGGGGACAGTGGCATTCGCACACGGTGTTTTCTCCTCTGACAGTCAGGCGCGGAGCGTGAAGGCGGCAGTGCGGACAACCTCACCGTGCTTGAAATCCAGGAACAGGCGATAGGTGCCGGGGCCGGGGACAGCGGTGTGGAAGGTGATTTGCGGGCCGGGCGCGGTGACGCCGTCGCCGGGCGCACCGTTCGGGTGCACGTGGACATAGGCCAGGTCACCCGCGCGGATGACGACCAGATGTCCGAAGGCGGCCAGATAGGGCTGGAGGTCGGTAACCGGCTGCCCATCCTTGTGCACAGTGAGCGTGAGCAACCGGCCCTCGCCGGCAACCAGATCACCATCGAGGGTGACCTCGTAACCGTCGACGGCGGCGGTGCGCACGGCCTGCGGGGTGGGCTGCGGCAGGTAGGCGCCCGCCAGCGCGAGATCCGCGCCGAGCGTGATGGTCTTGCCGAGGGCTCGCGGCGCGATATCGGTGAAGACGCGATACGCACCGGCATCCGGAAGATTCAGGCGCACAACCCAAGTCCCGTCCGCGGTGAGTTCGGGATGCACATGCCAGAAACCGGTCAACTCGCGCCGCACCACGATCAAATGCAGCCGACGGTCATGAATATCGTCGTACTCGGTGACCGGCGCGCCATCCGGACCGAGGATCCGGAACCGGAAGTCGATCTCGCCGGGCGCGCCGATCGGCTCCGCCAGCTCCAATGTGTAACCGTCCTGGGTGATTTGGAGCCCACCCGGAAGCCCGCCACCGTGCCCGGCGTGCGCGTCGTGCCCAGCGTGCGCTTCATGTGCGGCGTGGGTTGCTGCATGGCCGTGTCCGGCGTGCGGATCGTGTTCGGCAGGTACTCCGTGCGCGGCGTGTGCCGCTGAACCGCCGTGTCCGGCGTGCGCTTCGTATGCGGCGTCTACGGCTGCCCCGCCGTGCTCAGCATTTCGGACGTGAGCGGTGTGGTCTGCATGCGCGCCGTGGCTGATGTGGTTTCCGGTGGTGGTCATTGTCCTGGCCTTTCGATCATGTTTGTCCGACGACCTGAAATTTATACCCCCTGGGGGTATCTATCAACCGGATGTGACGCAGCCCACCGCGACGCAAACTACCGCCGTGCAGCATTGACAATCACATACCATAGGGGGGTATGGTTCCAGCCCTCAGCTCGAACACATCCGGAAGGACGGAACCGAAATGTCAACCCAGACCCCACCGGCCACGCGAAAGTGGTTGGCGCTGGCGGTAATCGCCGCCGCGCAGTTCATGGTCATCATGGACACGTCGATCATCGGCATCGCACTACCGAAGATGCAGGCCGACCTCGGCTTCTCCCAGGAGAACCTGACCTGGGTCTTCAACGCCTACGTCATCGCTTTCGGCGGCCTGCTCCTGCTCGGCGGCCGGCTCTCCGACCTGCTCGGCGCGCGCCGCGTGTTCGGCGCGGGTTGGCTTGTCCTGCTTGCCGGTTCGGTGATCGCCGGCGCCGCGGGCAATGTCGCGGTCGAGCTGACCGGTCGCGTAATCCAAGGCGCGGGCGCGGCATTGATCGCGCCCGCGGCACTGACCTTGCTGATGATGCTGTTCGGCGCCTCGCCGAAAGAACTGACCACAGCCCTGGCCGTGTACGGCGCCGCGGCCCCCGCCGGTGGTACGGCCGGTGTGTTCCTCGGCGGCGTCATCACCGAATACCTCAGTTGGCCATGGGTTTTCTACATCAACGTCCCGATCGCGATCCTCGCGCTCATCGCCATCCCGGCGCTGATGCCCAGCGCACCGGCACGGCCGGGTTCGATCGATCTGCTCGGCGCGATCACCGTCACCGCCGGCCTGGCCGCCGCCGTCTACGGCATCGTCCGGGCTCCGGAGGTGGGCTGGGGATCCGGTCAGACCTGGGGCGTCCTCGCCGCCGCGGCCGCACTGCTCACCGCGTTCGTGGTGGTGCAGACCCGGCACCGCGCACCGCTGATGCCGCTGAACATCCTCCGTGCCCCGAATCTGGCCGCCGCGAATATCGCTCAGCTTCTGCTCGGCGCGGCCTGGGTGCCGATGTGGTTCTTCCTGAACCTGTATCTGCAACAGGTACTCGGCTACAGCGCCTTCCCGTCGGGCGCGGCGCTGCTGCCGATGACCACCTTGATCATGCTCGGCATGATCGTCTTCGCCCCGCGGGCCATGCGTCGATTCGGCGCCAAGCCGATGATCGTCACCGGCCTGGTCGTGCTGGCTATCGGGCTGGGACTCCTGTCGCTGGTCCGGCCGACGGGCAACTTCTGGGTCGACGTGCTCCCGGCGTCGCTGGTCGCCGCGGGCGGCATGGCCCTGGCCTTCATACCCTCCCTCGGTACCGCTATCGCCGCGGCCCGGCCGGAGGAAGGCGGCCTCGCCTCGGGCCTCGTCAACGTCAGCTACCAGGTCGGTTCCGCGATCGGGCTGGCCGCGATGACCGCGGTGGCAACGGCTTTCGGCGCCGACCGGCTCGGTGACCTACCTCGGCTCACCGATGGTTTCGCGGCCGCCTTCCTCGGCGCCGCGGTCATCGCGCTGGCCGGTGCGGGCATCGCGGCGGTCACCATGCGCAGCCCGGTTCCGGCGGAGTCGGTGCCCGAAACCGTCTGAGGGTGACACCCGCACAATTCGGGTGGTCGTGGTTCCGCCACCGCGACCACCCGAATTACGCTGGGGGACAGGTTCATCGACGCAACAGCGTCTCCGCTGCCATCCGCGACAGTTTCTCCGGGTTGCGCACCGCGTACAGCCCGGAGATCCGCCCGCCCTCGATGCGCACCGCCACCACGGTGTCGATTTCGCCGTCGAGCCGCAGTACCAGCGCCGGATAACCGTTGACCTGCGCGCGCGTCACCACCGTCTCGGGGTCGATCCGAACGAGGATCGGCGCTACCCGCTCCGCGCCCACAATCGGGTGCGGCGCAGCCTGTTTCACGCCGCCGCCGTCACCCAGGAAGACGACCTCGGGCGCGAGGATGTCGAGCAGGCCCTGGAGGTCGCCGGTGCGCACCGCGCGCTGGAACGCGTCCAGCGCGTCGGCGGTCTGCGCGGGCGAAGCGACATCGCGCGGTCGCCGGGCCGCCACATGCGACCTCGCCCGGTGGGCGATCTGGCGCACCGCCGCCGGAGATTTCTCGACGGCTTCGGCGATCTCCTCATAGTCCAGATCGAACACCTCACGCAGCACGAACACCGCCCGCTGGGTCGGGGTCAAGGTCTCGAGCACCAGCAGCATCGCCATCGACAAGCTTTCGGCCAGTTCGATGTCCTCGGCCACGTCCGGCGCGGTCAGCAGCGGTTCGGGTAGCCACGGACCGACATAGGACTCCTTGCGCCGGCCGAGCGTGCGCAGCCGCCCGAGCGCCTGACGGGTGGTGATTCCGACCAGATACGCCCGATGCTCCCGGACGGAATCGAGGTCGACCCCGGCCCAGCGCAACCAGGTCTCCTGCAGCACGTCCTCCGCGTCGGCGGCCGAACCGAGCATTTCGTAGGCGACGGTGAACAGCAGATTGCGGTGGTTGACGAACGCCTCGGTGGCGCGATCTCTGAACTCTGGCACGTACCCAAGATGCCGCCCACCCTCGTCCTGTGACACCCCGGCGCGGTGGCATAGGTCACAGTTCGGTGTCGTCACAGGGTTCGGATGTCCGGCATCTCATGGTCGTTCACCACAACGCAACGAGTTGGGACGATGTCATGGAACCCCGTATGAACTTGGTAGACAACGAGATCGGCGCGAAGTTCGCCAAACGCTTCGGTAATGCCAGCCTGGTACTCGCACAGTCCTCGCTGTCCAAAACCGTCCAGGAACTGGTCGCGCTGCGCGCCAGTCAGATCAACGGCTGCGGCTGGTGCTGCGACGTACACACTAAGGAACTCGCCGCCGCCGGCGAATCCGCCGTGCGGATCAACCTCGTCGCCGCCTGGCGTGAGGCGACAGTGTTCACCGCCGCCGAACAGGCCGCGCTGGCTTTCGCGGAGGAAGGCACCCGACTCGCCGACGCCTACCTCGGCGTCGCCGCGGAGACCTGGCAACTGGTGCGCGAGCACTACGACGAAGAGCAGGTGGTCGTGCTGGTCGGCGTGGTCGCCATGATCAACGCGGCCAACCGGCTCGGGGTGATTTTGCACCAGAAGGGCGGCTCCTACGAGGTCGGCATGTTCGGCTGACGAGCACGGCTGGGCCCCACCGGTGGGGCCCAGCCGTCCGGTTTACGACGCCTGCCGGGTCGGCATGATCGTGACCTGTTGCAGGTTGACGTGCGCGGGCTGCGTCACCAGGAACTCGACCGCCGCGGCGACGTCCTCCGGATTCAGCCAGGTAATCGTCTCCTTGACACCGGCCAGCCACTCCAGCGCACCCGGATCGGTGACGTGCTCCTGCAATTCGGTGCTGACAATGCCCGGTTCGACCACGCAGACCCGGACATCCTTGGCCCCGAGCTCCGCGCGCAGGGTGCGCGACAGATGTGTCACATAGGCCTTGGTGCCCGAGTAGACCGCGAAGCTCGGGAAGATATTCTGCGCCGCGATCGAAGACGTGTTGACCAGATCGGCGACTCCCTTCGCCGCGGCCGACGAGATCAGCTGCGGCAGGAACGCGGCGATAACGTTCATCAACCCGGACACGTTCAAGTCGATCTGCTGCTGCCACTGCTGGACCGCCAGTTCCTCGGCCGGTGCGGGCAACATCACGCCGGCGTTGTTGAACAGCAGGTCGGCGGTGCCGAGTTCGGCGGCGACACGGTCGGCCGCGGCGGTGAGGGCCGCGGCGTCGGTGACGTCCACCGGCAGCGCCAGGGCGGTCCCGCCGGACTGCTCGATCTCTGCGACGAGCCGCTCCAAGCGGTCGGCGCGGCGGGCCAGCACCGCCACTTTCGCGCCCGACGCGGCCAGCCGCTTGGCGGTTGCTTCGCCGATGCCGCTGGAGGCGCCGGTCACAACGGCGACACGTCCGGTCAGGGCGGAGGCATTCTGGGTCATCTGGGTTCTCCTCGGTGTCGTTCGCGGCGGATCGGCCGCACATTCGAGACAACAACGTGGAGCGGGCCTTCGGTGGGTCTAAACGAGCCCTGCTCGACCTCGGTCCGTCGAACCTCGGTCCAGCAGACCCACCTTGGTCGCCCCCGTCGCCCCCCCGTGCCCGGCACACTGGAACCGTGGAGCACAACGCCGAGCTGAAGGAATTCCTGCGCAGCCGTCGCGCGCGCCTGAACATCGATGACATGCGGATCGGCGGGACCGGTGGCGTGCGCCGGGTCCCGGGCTTGCGTCGCGAGGAAGTCGCGCAGCTGGCGGGGGTGAGTGTCGACTACTACAGCCGGCTCGAACAAGGCCGCAACCTCAATGTGTCCGACGAGGTGCTCGACGCGGTGGCCCGCGCCTTGCGTCTCGACGACACCGAACGCTCCCACCTGTTCCGGATCGCGCGTACCGGTACGCGGCGTACTCGCCGCCGCCCTCCAGCGCGCGTGCAGCGGGTCCGGCCGGGCGTGCGCCGCATCCTGGAGACACTCGATGACGTGACACCCGCGTTCGTCTTCGGACGGCGTATGGACATCCTCGCCACCAACCATCTGGCCCGCGCCCTGATGACCGATTTCGAGGCCCTCGCGCCGCGCGACCGAAATATGTTGCGCTACTGCTTCCTCGATGAATCCGCCCGGGAACTCTATGTGGATTGGGAGGAGGTCGCCCGCGACAATGTCGGCGTCCTGCGTCTGGACGCGGGCCGCCATCCCGATGACCCGTTGCTGGCCGAACTCGTCGGCGAGCTATCGATCAAAAGCCCGGAATTCCGCCGCTGGTGGGCTGACCACAACGTCCGTGAGCGCAGCTTCGGCACCAAGCGCTACCACCATCCACTGGTCGGTGATCTCACTATCGACTACGAAAGTGTCACGCTGCCAGGCGATCCCGATCAAACCCTGTGCATCTACACCGCCGAAGCGGGGTCGTCATCGGAGACCGCACTCCAGTTGCTCGCCAATTGGTCGGCGAGCACAGCCGCGGTGACCGAACCGGCCTCTGACGGTCGAGAACAGAATGCTCGGCACTGACGTCACCGTTGTTCACATCGGGTATCCGGGCATCTCCGCACGAGTGGGCACGAAATCTACTCGCTCCCAGCCGATCCCCGATCAGACGCTGTGATTCCGCCCTGCCGAGGCCGATCGGCGTCGGAGACCGCGCTAGGGTTGCTCGCCAGTTGGATCGTGACCGCGCCTTCGATAACCGAACCCCGCGTCTTCGTGTCCGCGGGCGCGGCGAAATGGAATGCTGGTGGCCTGGACTCGTCGAGGAGGTGTGCGTGGTTTCCGATTCGGAGTTGGATCCTGCCGCGGTCGAGATCGGCAGCTTCTTCCCGCAGCCGCCGCAGGCTGTCTGGCGGGCGTTGACCGAGCCGGATCTGATCGAACGCTGGTTGATGCGGTCGATCGGCTTCGCCCCCGCCACCGGAACGCATTTCATTTTCATTCTGCCCACCAACCCCGGTTCCAGCGAGATCGCCTGCGAAATCCTGACCGCCCGGCCCGCGGAACAATTGACCCACACCTGGTTCGACCTGCGCGCCGATCACCCGGCCCGCTGGGTCCTCGACTGGACGATCCAACCTGAGGGCCGCGGCACCCGGCTCCTGCTGACCCAAACGGGTTTCGACATCAGCGACCGTCGGCAGAAGATGGTCCGCAACGCCATGGAGCGCGGCTGGAAATCGACCTTGCAGCGGCTGCGCACGGTGCTCGACGACGCTTGAGCCCGGTTCCGAGGATTCACACCGATTTCGGGTGGGTGAGGATGCATCCAGGACAGCTGACGGTGTCGACCGCGACGGTGCGCGGACTGGTTGATCGGCAGTTTCCCGAATGGCGGGGGCTGCGGGTCAGGCGCGTCGAAGGGGCCGGGACGGACCATGCCATATTCCGGATCGGCGATCACCTGGCGGCCCGGTTCCCGCTGAAGCCAGGTGACGCTGACCAGGTGCGGCGGACGTTGTCGGCGGAAGCGGCGGCAGCGCGGGAGCTGTTCGGCCGCACGCCATTCCCGACACCGGAGCCGATCGCGATGGGTGAACCAGGCGAAGACTATCCGCTGCCCTGGTCGGTGCAGACCTGGCTGCGCGGGCAGGCGGCCATCGACGAAGACCCCGGTGAATCCGCGGATTTCGCAAGAGATCTGGCCGAGTTCGTGCGTGCGGTGCGGGCGATTCCTACTGCTGGGCGGAGGTTCACGGGCAACGGCCGGGGCGGTGAATTGCGCGCGCACGACGACTGGCTGCGAACCTGTTTGCGCAACAGCGAGCGGCTGCTGGATGTCGGTGTGTTGCGACGGCTCTGGCGCGACATGAGTGAACTGCCGCGCGGGACGGACGCCGACGTGATGAGCCACCGTGACCTGATCCCCGGCAATGTGCTCGTCTCCGGGGGACGGCTGACCGGCGTGCTGGATGTCGGTGGATTCGGCCCGGCGGATCCGGCGGTGGATCTGGTCGGCGCGTGGCATCTGCTCGAGGCAGGCCCGCGCCGGGTGCTCCGCACCGAGCTCGGCTGCGACGACCCGGAGTGGGACCGGGGCCGCGCCTGGGCTTTCGCCCAAGCGATGGGGCTGGTCTGGTACTACATCGACAGCAACCCGGCGATGAGCCGGATGGGTCGCCGGACTCTGGACCGTATCGTGGCGGATCTATGGGAATCAAAAGTCAGTTGAGGGTGCGGCGTCGCCCGGTGTTGTGGTGGGGCGGTTCGGCGGTCGCCGGATTGCTGGTGCTGGTCGTCGGGGCGAACGCGTGGCTGTGGCTGGTGTCGTCCGGGCACCGGTCGGAGGTGGCGGACGCGCCGGCCGCGCCCGTGGTGATCGTGCCGGGGGCCAAGGTCGCCGAGGACGGCACGCCGATGTCGTATCTGCGGGGCCGGCTGGATGCCGCGATCGATCTGGTGCGCACGGGTAAGGCCGCGGGCATTCTGGTCTCCGGTGACGCGGGCGGCGTCTCCGGTGACGAAATCGCCTCGATGACAAGCTATCTCGCGCGGCAGGGCATCGAACCGGGGTTGGTCCGTTCCGATCCGGAGGGCCTTTCCACGCGTGCGACGTGTGAGCGGGCCCAGCAGCTGTTCGGCGTCGACCGCGCTCTCATCGTCACCCAGTACGAGCACCTGCCGCGCGCGGTCGCCCTGTGCCGGTCCGCCGGGATCGACGCCCACGGCGTCACGGCGTATTGCGAATGCCGTCGAATCACGGTGCTGCGCAACAACCTCCGGGAATGGTTCGCCGCACCCAAGGCGATCTTCGCCATGCTCGTCGGCTAGGGAACCGGGTCGGCGCGGTCCGGCGTCCCCGCCTAGACTTTCGAGGGAAAGGAGGGCCCGCTGGTGAAACGAAACCTGAACTGCCCCTGCGGCGAGACCATCGTCGGGACTGACGAGGACGACCTGGTCACGAAGACGCGCAAGCACCTCGCCGACAACCACCCCGGACACGACTACTCCCGCGACGAAATCCTCTTCATCGCTTACTGAGTCCTGGCCCGCGAGCGGCGTCGGGGTGCCGCTCGCGGACCGGAAAATGGCTTGCCGCGGGCGCGCCGGTCTTGCGATGGTTGTCGCGACGGTAGCGGAGGGGGAAGCATGGGTGACCTGCTTTTGGAGGGTGTGGTCGGGTCGTTCGCCTACGGGCTCGATACGCCCGCCAGCGATGTCGACTATCTCGGTGTGTACGTGGAGCCCACCCGCTCCTTCCTGGGATTGAAGCCGCCTACTCGGGACAAAGGCACCCGCCACGGCCGTGACGGCGCCGACGCCACCTATCACGAGGTCGGCAAGGCGATGGGGCTGATTCTGTCCTGCAATCCGACGGTGACCGAGATCCTGTGGCTGGACGAGTACACCGTGGTCACCGATTTCGGCTCGGAACTGGTGGGCCTGCGGTCGAGTTTCCTTTCGGCGCAGCGGGTCCGGCATTCCTATTTCGGCTACGCGATGGCGCAATTCCGCCGGATGCTGCATCGCCGCGAAACCCAGGGCCTGCACGATCCCCGCCTGGCCAAGCATGCCCGGCACACCATGCGGTTGCTGTGGCAGGGATATGAGCTCTACACGACCGGAGAACTGCCGGTCCGGCTGCCCGACCCCGAACCGTACTTCGAGTTCGGCCGCCAGCTGACGACGGACTCCGGAGACGCCGCGGCGAAGGCGCTGATCGCGGAGTACGAGCGGAAATTCGACACCGCGACGACGGCCCTGCCGGAACGCCCGGACGAGGCGCCGCTCGAGTATTTCCTCCAGCGGGTGCGCCGGGCGAACCTGGACGACTGGCCGTCCTGACCGTCAGCGGGCGAGTTCCGCGGCGCCCGCGCGGGCGAATTCCTCGTCGAGGTCACCGCTCGGGGCGCCCGCGACCCCGATGCCCGCGATCGGGGCGTTGCCGGCGGTGACGGGGACGCCGCCGCCGAGGAACAGGGTGCCGGGAATGTCGGCGAGCCGGGGAGTGGACGCGAGCCGGTTGCCGAGGTCGGAGGTGGCGGCGTTCCAGGAGACGGCGGTGAAGGCTTTGCGGGTGGCGGACTCGTAGGACTGGGGTCCGGCCCCGTCGCCGCGCAGGGTGACCAAGGTGTTGCCGTCGCGGTCCACGACGGCGACGCTGACGCGCTGGTTCTTCTGTGCGGCGGCGTCGAGGGCGGCTTCGGCGGCGCGGGTGGCGGCATCGAGGGAGAGGTGGGTGGTTTGCCGCAGGTTGGCAGGTGTGGCGTCGGCGGCCAGCGCGACCTGGGCGGTGGCGGGGGAATCGGAGCCGGTCAGGTCGACGGCGACGGCGCCCGCGCCGAGGGCGGCGAGGACGGCGGCCCCGGCGAGCAGGCCGGTGCGGGTGCGACGAGAGGTGGGCACAGTGGGTGTCCTTTCGGAGGGTGGTTCGGTGCTGGTTCGATCCTGCGGCAGGACCCGGGCCGGCCGAATCGGTGAGCAGGTCGGGGATCGGTGGTAGCCCGGTGGATGCGGGGGTCGTCCGAATGGCTGATACGGGGCCCGCTGGTGCGGGGCAGAATGGGGCGGTGACCGAGAGCGCGGAGGCCGACGGCGACCGGATCGTCGGCGTGATCATGCACGTCGCTTTCCTGTTGCTGGTCGCTGCTTCGCTTACCAGGTTCCTGCTCCGGCACCCCGACTCGGCGCGGACACCGGCGATTGCCGTCCTGTCGGTGGCGATGGCCGGGCTCTACGCGCTCGGTGCGCGCCGGGGCCGGGTCGGGTGGCTGGCGCTGGTGGTCGCGCTCTGGATCGTGCTGGTCGCGCTCGCGCCGAGTTTCGCCTGGTGCGCGGTGCCGCTGCTGTACACCGGGTTGCGAATCCTGCCGTTGCGCACGGCGTTGTTCCTGGTCGCGGTGCTCACCGCGTTCGTCGCCGGCGCGCAGATCCGGCTGGCCGGGTGGGCCGATCCGGCTGTGCTGGTCACGCTGCCGACCGTGGTCGTACTCGCCACCGCTGTTTTCGTCTATATGCGACGGCAATCCGAGCGCCGGCGGATGCTCATCGACGATCTGATCCGGACCCGCCGCGAACTCGCCGAGACCGAACGCCGCGAAGGTACTCTCGCCGAGCGGGAACGTCTGGCCATGGAGATCCATGACACGCTCGCGCAGGGGCTGTCCAGCCAGCGAATGCTCCTGCAAGCCGCCGACCGCATCTGGGCCACCGATCCGCGACGCGCGCTCGCGCACGTTCGTTCCGCCGAATCCATAGCCGAGCAGAACCTCACCGAGGCAAGGCAATTCGTGCGTGATCTGGCCCCGGCGGACTTGGCGGCCAGCGGGTCGCTCGGCGCGGCGCTGGACGCGCTGGCGCAACGCGAGAGCTCCGAGGCGCTCACGGTCCGTTTCCGCGCGGAGGGGAATCCGCCACGGTTGCCGGACCGGGTCGAGGCGACTCTGCTGCGGATCGCGCAAGGTGCGCTGGCGAATGTCCGTGAACATGCCCGGGCGAGCACGGCCACACTTACCCTCACCACCCTCGATGATCAGGTGGTACTCGATATCGCCGACGACGGTATGGGTTTCGATGCCGCGGCGTCCGTCTCCGGAAACGGTGACCGCGGCTACGGACTTGCGGCAATCCGCGCCCGGTTGCATCAGTTCGGCGGCACTTTGACGATCGAGTCCACGCCGGGCGAAGGGACGGTGCTCTCCGCCGCGATCCCGTGGGGACCCGCATGAATAGCCCTGTGCGCGTGCTTGTTTGCGATGACCACGCCGTTGTGCGCGCCGGTCTGCTAGCCCTGCTGGCCAGCGCTCCCGGCATCGAAGTGGTCGGCGAAGCGGGCACCGGTGCCGAAGCTGTCGCCCTGACCGCCCGGCTCGCTCCGGACGTCGTGCTCATGGACCTGCAACTCGGCACCGGCATCGACGGAATCGAAGCCACCCGGCGGATCGTGTTGTCCGGCAACAACGCTCATGTTCTTGTACTGACCACCTACGACACCGACGCCGACATCTCCCGCGCCATCGCGGCCGGTGCGACCGGTTATCTCCTCAAAGCCGAGCGCCCCGAAGAACTCTTCGCGGCAATCCACGCCGCCGCCGCGGGCCGCCCCGCACTGTCTGCACCAGTCGCCCAGCGGGTCATGGCCCGGATGCGAAACCCGGTGCCTACTTTGACCGCTCGCGAACTGGACATCCTCGGCCAACTCGCCCACGGGCTCGGCAACCGGGAGATCGCCCGTGCCCTGCACATCAGCGAGTCCACGGTGAAGACCCACCTGGGCCGGATCTACGAAAAGCTCGGTGTCGACACCCGCGCGGCGGCGGTCGCGGTCGCGACGGAACAGCGCCTGCTCGGCTGAGCCGCGATGAATTCGCCGCGCTCGACTCGTCCATATAGGTGAGGTCCACACAGCGGAAGGATGAGTCATGCCCATGCACGATGCCGGCACTCGCGAGCAGTGGCGGGCAGCTTACGAGAAACTGCGCGCGGCGGAAAAGGAACTGACCCGCCGTGGCGACGAAGTGACCCGGCAACGCCAGGCGCTGCCCTGGGTCCCGGTCACCAAGGAGTACCGGTTCCACACCAACACGGGGGAGAAGACGCTGGCCGAACTGTTCGACGGCCGCTCCCAGCTGATCATCCGGCACTTCATGCACGGCCCGAAAACGCCGGAGGGCTGCTCGGGCTGCACCTTCGAAACCGACAACTTGGTCGGCGCGGTACCCCACCTGGCCCATCGGGACGTGACTTTCATCCTCGCCTCGCGGTCCCCGCTGCCCGTCCTCAACGACTACAAGCGGCGCTTCGGCTGGGACATCGAATGGGTGTCGCTGGGCGACAACGGCTTCAACGAGGACTTCTACGAGCTGATGCACGTCCCGACGGAGCGTCGCCCCGGCAACATGCTCGACGTCATGGAACTGATGGCCCTCAGCAGTTTCGCCCGGGTCGGCGACTCGGTCTTCCACACCTACTCCACCTACGACCGCGGCACCGAAGTGCTCAACGCGACCTGGCAGCTACTCGACCGCGCCCCGCTGGGCCGCGGCACCGGGTTCGACGACTGGCCGCGTAAACGCGACGAATACTGACCGGCGCGTCACTTGCCGCGCAGGCCCAGGGCACGAAGTTCCAAGGCCGCCAATCGGCGCACCGTGTCCTCGTCGCCGCGCCGCCAGGCGTCCACCACCTCCGGGTCGATGCGGTGCAGCCGGCGCAGCGGCTGATTGGTGAGGGCGCGCAGCGCGAGCAGATCCCGTCCGCTGGGCGCGGCGCGCAGGGCCTGCGCCGCTGCCGCCCGCCGCATCCAGCGCAACCGGCGCGGTAGCCAGACGAACAGCACCAGGCCGATCGGGAAGATCAGCAATCCGATGGCGAGAGCCACGGCGAGATCGTCGACAAGCCCCTGCTGGTCGTGTCCGGCTTCGGCGATCGATCGGGCTGCGGCGGCGGCCTTGTCGAAGGGTGTCGTCAGTTCGTCACCGACGACGGGTACTCGTCCGACTTTGTCCCCGACATCCCCGAGATTGTCGGCCATGCCGTTGCCCGCGCCCTCCAGTTTCTGGCCGGGCACGGCGAGTTTGCGCACCAGATCGTGCACCCACCACGCGCCTCGGACGGCGAGGTAAACCCACACCAGCACAAGCAGATCCGTAAGCAGCTGACGAACGGCAACCGTCCCGCGGTCGGCGTAAATCTTCACCTGCCCAGCGTCCCCGGTACCCGGCGCCGCCGGGGCGCTTCGCAGCTCCGGTTGGCCAGAACTCGGCGTGTCGGTCGGTAAGTCGCGCTGAAATCCAGGCTTGCCCAATCACGGTTGCGGTCTGCATTGCGGCTGCGCGATCCTGATGGGCACCGGCTGTGCCGCGTTTTACGGCGGTGGGAACCGCCCGCGTCCGTCGCGGCCGCTATGACTGGCCGGGGCCCAGTCCGCCGGACCAGACGCGGCTATTCTGGTGTGACTGCGATCACATTTTGATAGCGATTTCCGGTCAGGGCCACGTAAGCCCTTTCCAACAGCTTTGCGAAGTCTTTACTATCACCCAGTTCTCTGCGTAACCGGGTGGTTGCTCCAAACCAGCGTTTCGAAGTCCTCGCTTCGCCCGCCGCTCGTTTTCGATGCCTGTACATGTTCGACCGATGAACCGAATCCGGCGCTGCCGGTTCGGCGAAGGAGAAATATGTTCACCGACACCGATTCCGCACCACGGACGTCGCCGCGTTACACCGCGCAATGGTTCTTCGACCTGCTACGGCCGGTGCTCCGACACGATCTTCCCGCCTCACTCGT
The DNA here is from genome assembly GCF_017875645.1 of Nocardia goodfellowii. Lineage (NCBI taxonomy): Bacteria > Bacillati > Actinomycetota > Actinomycetes > Mycobacteriales > Nocardiaceae > Nocardia > Nocardia goodfellowii. Next base: position 3,799,457 of record NZ_JAGGMR010000001.1, read on the forward strand.
GGTCTTCCTTGTCGCCCTTCCGCTTTCGCTCGGCATCGCGGTCGCCAGCGGCGCGCCGGTCGCCTCCGGATTGGTCGCCGCGGTGGTCGGCGGCATCGTGGGCGGAGCACTGGGTGGCTCGGTGCTCCAGGTGAGCGGGCCCGCCGCCGGGCTCACCGTGGTGGTCGCCTCGACGATTGCCCAATTCGGTTGGGCCACGACCTGTTTCATCACCGTAGCGGCCGGTGTGCTGCAGGTGCTGTTCGGCTTCAGCCGCATTGCGCGCGCGGCACTGGGAATCGCGCCGGTGGTGGTGCACGCGATGCTGGCGGGTATCGGTATCACCATCGCGCTCCAGCAGATTCATGTACTGCTCGGCGGTTCCGCGCGCAGTTCGGCCTGGCACAACGTCCTCGAATTGCCGGGTCAGCTGGTGCACTCGCACGGTCCGGCGGTCCTGATCGGCGGTGTGGTCATCGCGATCCTGCTCGGCTGGCGCTACCTGCCCGCCCGGGTACGCGTCGTGCCCGGTCCGCTGGTCGCGGTGACCGTCGGCACCGTGCTGTCACTGGTGCTGCCGGTCGATGTGGGTCGAATACCCCTGAACGGCAGCCTTTTCGATGAAATCGCGCTGCCGCGCCTCCCGGAGGGCGATTGGTTCGCGGTGTCGGTGACGGTGCTGACGGTGGCACTGATCGCCAGCGTGCAGAGTCTGCTCTCGGCGGTGGCCGTGGACAAGATGCACGGCGGCGAGCGCACCGATTTCGATCGCGAACTACTCGGGCAGGGGACCGCGAACGTGATCTCGGGGTTGTTCGGTGGCCTGCCGGTGGCGGGTGTGATCGTGCGCAGCTCCGCGAATGTCGACGCGGGAGCGCGCAGCCGGGCTTCCGCGGTGCTGCACGGGATCTGGATCCTGGTGTTCTCGGTGGCCCTGGTCGGGGTGGTGCGTCAGATCCCGACCGCCGCCCTGGCCGGTTTGCTCATCGTGATCGGCATCCAGCTGGTGAAGCTGGCCCATATCCGGCTCGCCCATCGGACCCGTGACCTGGTGGTCTACACCGTCACCGTCGCGGGCGTGGTCTTCCTGAACCTGCTGCAGGGCGTGCTGATCGGCCTGGCGCTGGCCTTCGGGCTGCTGCTGTGGCGCGTGGTCCGGGCGCACATCGTGGCGAAGCCCTGGCCCGACGGTGAATTCGGCGACCAGTGGCTGGTGACGATCGAGGGCAGCTGCACCTTCTTGGCACTGCCGAAGCTGACCTCGGAGCTGGCGAAGGTGCCCGCGGGTGCGGTAGTCCGGCTGGAGATGAGTGTCGACTTTCTCGACCACGCGGCCTACGAGATGATCGAGGAATGGGTCGGCCGGCACCGAAACAGCGGCGGCGTAGTGGAATTCGTGGAGCTCGGCCCGGTGCGCATGGCCACGGCGACGGCGGGTCCACCCACACGCGGGCACGCCCGCAACGACGAGGGGACCGGGCCGGCCCGGCGCACCGGCCACCGAGACGATCCGGTGGTCGCCGGGATCTCGGCGTATCACCGCGCGCACGCGCACCCGACGCGTCCGCACGTGGACGGCCCGCGTGACCATCACGAAGCCGAAACCCTGTTCCTCACCTGCTCCGACGCTCGGATCGTGCCCAACGTCATCACCAACAGCGACCCCGGCGACCTGTTCACGGTGCGCAATGTCGGCAACCTGGTGCCCATCGGCAACGGCGACTCCTCGGTCGAGGCCGCGCTGGTCTACGCGCTGGAAAAGCTGGACGTCCGCACCGTGGTGGTGTGTGGCCATTCCGGTTGTGGCGCAATGGATGCGCTGCTTCGCGCGGTGCAGACCGGCCAGGCGCTGGGGGAGTGGCTGGCGCATGCGCGCCCGAGCCTGGCGCAGTTCCGGGTCGGGCATCCGGTCGCGCGCGCCGCGGCCGCGGCCGGGTTCGGCGAGGTGGATCAGCTGGCGATGGTGAACGTGGCGCTGCAGTTGGAGACCTTGCACGCGCATCCGGCGGTGCATCGGGGGATGCGGGAACGCGGTGTCGAGGTCCGCGGATTGTTCTTCGATATCGCTACCGCGCGGGTCATCGAGGTGACCGTCGACGGCCTCGCTCACTTCGATGAGACGCCCAGTCCTATTGCGGCAGAGTCCGTTTGAACGTCAACTGTGGTCAGGCTCACACCATTGCAGCGCTATGGCTCCAGCCACTTCGAGGCAACTTCTTAACCTTTGCTAAGTCTTTACCAATATTCTCGAGCGGATTTACCTGCCGACCCAACGGCGCGTCGGCGATCGCCTCATCATCGCTGGACCTGGAGGAGCCATGGCTGTCGAAATTGACCCAGCCCCACCTGTGCCCGGACCCGGAACGGGTACCCGATCACTGACTGATCGTCTGAATTCCATTGCGCGCCACGACTTTCCCGCGTCGATCGTGGTCTTCCTGGTCGCGCTGCCGTTGTCACTCGGTATCGCCGTCGCCTCCGGTGCGCCGGTGGCCGCGGGCCTGATCGCCGCCGTCATCGGCGGCATCGTCGTCGGTCTCATCGGCGGATCCACTCTGCAGGTGAGCGGCCCGGCCGCCGGCCTGACCGTGGTCGTCGCCGAATCCATCAGCCAATTCGGCTGGCGCACCACCTGTTTCATCGTTGTCGCGGCCGGTGTGCTGCAAATCCTGTTCGGGCTGAGCAGAATCGCCCGCGCGGCGCTGGCGGTCGCGCCGGTCGTGGTGCACGCGATGCTGGCCGGCATCGGTGTCACCATCGCGCTGCAGCAGATGCATGTGCTGCTCGGCGGTTCCTCGCACAGCTCGGCCTGGAACAACATCATCGAACTGCCCGGCCAGCTGCTCGATCTGCACGGCGGTGGCGTGTTCGTCGGCGGTGTGGTCATCGCGATCATGCTCGGCTGGCGCTACGTCCCCGCGCAGATCCGCGTCGTCCCCGGCCCGCTGGTCGCCGTGGTCGCGGCCACTGTGCTGTCGCTGCTGCTGCCCACCGGTGCGGAGCGCATCGTGCTGGACGGTTCGCTGTTCGACGCCATCGGCCTGCCCGAGATTCCGGACGGCGGCTGGTCGGCGGTCGCGCTCATGGTGCTGACCATCGCGCTGATCGCCAGCGTGGAGAGCCTGCTCTCGGCGGTCGCGGTGGACAAGATGCACAACGGCCCGCGCACCAATTTCGACCGCGAACTCGTCGGGCAGGGTTCGGCCAACGTGTTGTCGGGTCTGGTCGGCGGCCTGCCGGTCACCGGCGTGATCGTGCGCAGCGCCACCAACGTGCAGGCGGGGGCGCGGTCGCGGACCTCGGCGGTGCTGCACGGCGTGTGGATCCTGCTGTTCTCGGTGGCGCTGGCCGGACTGGTGCAGCAGATTCCGCTCGCCGCGCTGGCCGGTCTGCTGATCGTGATCGGCATCCAGTTGGTGAAGCTGGCACACATCCGGCTGGCCCGGCGCACCGGTGACCTGATGGTCTACGCCGTGACCATCGGCGGCGTGGTGTTCTTGAACCTGCTCGAAGGCGTGGTCATCGGTCTGGTCCTGGCCTTCGCGCTGCTGCTGTGGCGCGTGGTGCGGGTCGCGATCGTGGCCCGGCCGATTCCGGCTTCGCGACGCTGGCTGGTCACCATCGACGGGTCCTGCACCTTCCTCGCGCTGCCGAAGCTGTCCGGTGAGCTGGCGAAGGTGCCCGTCGATGCCGACGTGACGGTCGAGATGACCGTCGACTTCCTCGATCACGCGGCCTTCGAAGCGCTCTCGGAATGGGTGCGGCAGCAGGAAAACCACGGCGGCAGTGTGGAATTCGTCGAAATCGGCAGTGCGCGCATGGCGGACGCGTCCAGCGGCCCGCCGGCGCGTGGTTTCGGCCGCGCCATGTTCGACGAGGTGCTCGGCCCGTGGCAGCGGGACGGGCGGGAGCGGCGGGATCCGATCACCGCCGGCGTCGCCGCCTATCACCGCAGCCATGCCCATGTGGTGCGCCCGCACCTGGACGAGTTGCGCGACCACCAGGATCCGGATTCGTTCTTCCTCACCTGCGCCGATTCGCGGGTGGTGCCGAACGTGATCACCAACAGCGGCCCCGGCGACTTGTTCACCGTCCGCAATGTCGGCAACCTGGTGCCCGAGCAGGGCGATGTCTCGGTCGAGGCGGCGCTCACCTTCGCACTGGAGAAGCTCAACGTGCGCTCGGTCGTGGTGTGCGGGCACTCCTCCTGCGGTGCCATGGCGGCATTGCACCGTGGCGATCACGAACAGATGGGCCAGACCGGTATCGGCACCTGGCTGGCGCACGCGCAGCCCAGCCTGGACCGGTTCCACCTCGGCCATCCCGTCGCGCGGGCCGCTGCCGCGGCCGGTTTCGGCGAGGTGGATCAGCTGGGCATGGTGAACGTGGCCGTCCAGTTGGAGACGCTGCACCGGCATCCGTCGGTGCGGGCCGCGATCGCCGAGCGCGGCGTGACGGTCTCGGGTCTGTTCTTCGATATCGCGACCGCGCGCGTCATCGAGGTCACCGTCGACGGGCTCGCGCACATCGCGGATGAGCACCCGACACCGGAACTGGTGTAAGCCGAACCCGAACCCGCTCGAACCCTTCGGATTCGAGCGGGTTCGGGCGCTGTCCGTTGTCTCGTACGCTGGCTGTGTGAGTACCGAGTTGGAACAGTCCACCGAAGCCGGCCGCTGGCGCGCCTTCCGCGACGCGATCACCGAGCGCCCTACGCTGAACCTCGCCTACCGGATCGGGGTCGCGGTGGTCGGTGCCGCGGTGCTGGTTCTCGGCGTCCTGGCTATCCCATATCCCGGACCCGGCTGGGCTATCGTGTTCGCCGGACTCGGCATCCTCGCCACCGAATTCTCCTGGGCCAGAGAGGCTCTCGGCTGGCTGCGGGCCAAGTACCGGCAGGGTATGGCCTGGTACTCCAGTCGGGGTCTGGTCATGCGGGTGTCGGCGGCGGTACTCACCGGCTTGCTGGTCGTCGCGACGCTGTGGTTGCTCGGCACATTCGGGATGATCGGCGGCTGGATCGGAGTCGAATCGAAGTGGTTACACAGTCCCCTGACATGGTGACGGTTCCCGGGAGCACACTCACCCAGCCGGAATGGCTGGCCGCGCGAATCGCGGAGATGGGCGAATCCTGGGGCACGGGCACACCGCGGATCGCGGGCACGCTGTGGTGGTGCATGGTGGCCTCGGCACTGGTCGAGCAGCCGGCGCGGGCTTATGCGCAGGGCCGGCCGGCGCCGGAACCCACGCTGGACCGGCTCGACTGTGAGGTCCGGCCCGATGGCGGCATCGAACGGGTCCATATCCTTTCCAGCGACAGCGCGGACCCGGCGGGCGCGCTGCGCGAAACCTTGTCGGCGGTGATCCCGGCGGTCGCCGCGGTATCCGGTGCGGGCGTACCCGCACTATGGGCGATCGTGGCCGACGCCGTCGGCAACCGCGCGCTCGACGCGGGCGGCCCGGACGCGGGCGCACGGCTCGCGAAAGAGGTCGGCGGCAAACTCCCGGTCCCGCGCTTCGTCGACATCGGCGGCCGCACCTACGTTCGGCGTATCTCCTGCTGCCTCGTCTACGAGGTCCCCGGCTGTGACATGTGCACCAGCTGCCCGAAACGGTCTGCCGCGGAGCGGAAGACGCTGCTGGCGAAGCTGGCGGCCGAGAGCTGACCCGGCCCGACCCGACGCGCGGCCTGCCTGACGCGGCGACGCGCCGCCGGTGCGGTGCCGATAGCATGGTCGCGCCGGAGCTCTACGCCGCCGGTGATGACGCGTGCGGGAAAGACCCGCACAAGAAAACAACGCCAAGGAGAAGGCCGCCGTGAACGCCTCAGCCCCCCAGACCCTCGCCGTGCGCATCCTGGTGCCGGCCGGGACTACGGCCGGCGCTGCGGTGCGGGAGGCGGGTCTTCCCACCAAGGGCCCGGACACCATCGTGGTGGTCCGGGATGCCGAGGGTGCGCTCAAGGATCTGTCCTGGATCCCCGAGACCGACACCGAGGTGGAACCGGTCGCCGCCGACACCGAGGACGGCCGCAGCGTGATCCGGCACTCCGCCGCGCACGTGCTCGCCCAGGCGGTGCAGCAGGAATTCCCGGAAGCCAAACTCGGCATCGGGCCGCCCATCAAGGACGGCTTCTACTACGACTTCCAGGTCGAGCGCCCGTTCACCCCGGAGGATCTGACCAAGCTCGAATCCCGGATGAAGAAGATCATCAAAGGCGCGCAGCGCTTTTCGCGCCGGGTGATCGAGATCGAGGACGCCCGGGTCGAATTGGCCAAGGAGCCGTTCAAGCTGGAGCTGATCAGCGACAAGTCCGGTATCGACGATCCCGAGGTGATGGAGGTCGGCGGCAACGAGCTGACCATCTACGACAACCTGGATCCGCGCACCGGCGAACGCGTGTGGGGCGATCTGTGCCGGGGCCCGCACATCCCCACCACCAAGTTCATTCCCGCGTTCAAACTGACTCGTTCCTCGGCCGCGTATTGGCGCGGCGACCAGGACCGCGAGGATCTGCAGCGCATCTACGGCACCGCCTGGGAATCGACCGAGGCCCAGGACGAGTACCTGCGCCTGCTCGAAGAGGCCGAACGCCGCGACCACCGCAAGCTCGGTTTGGAGCTGGATCTGTTCAGCTTCCCCGACGAGCTCGGCTCCGGCCTGCCGGTGTTCCACCCCAAGGGCGGCATCATCCGCAAGGAGATGGAGGAATACTCGCGCCGCCGGCACGTGGCCGCGGGCTACGAGTTTGTCAACACCCCGCACATCACCAAGGGCCACCTGTTCGAGGTCTCGGGCCACCTCGATTGGTACCGGGACGGCATGTTCCCGGCCATGCACCTCGATGCCGAACTGAACGAGGACGGCACCGTCCGCAAGCCCGGCCAGGACTACTACGTCAAGCCGATGAACTGCCCGATGCACAATCTGATCTTCCGGGCGCGCGGCCGGTCCTACCGGGAATTGCCGCTGCGGATGTTCGAGTTCGGCTCGGTGTACCGCTACGAGAAGTCCGGCGTCATCCACGGCCTCACCCGGGTGCGCGGTATGACCCAGGACGACGCGCATATCTACTGCACCAAGGAGCAGATGCACGCGGAGCTCACCAGCACGCTGGAATTCGTGCTCGGTCTGCTCAAGGACTACGGCCTGGACGATTTCTACCTGGAGCTCTCCACCAAGGACCCGAAGAAGTTCGTCGGCTCGGACGAGCTGTGGGAAGAGGCCACCGAGACTCTGTCGAAGGTCGCTTCGGCCTCCGGTCTGGAGCTGGTCCCGGATCCGGGCGGCGCCGCGTTCTACGGTCCGAAGATCTCCGTGCAGTGCAAGGACGCGCTGGGCCGCACCTGGCAGATGTCGACGATTCAGCTCGACTTCAACCTGCCCGAGCGTTTCGAACTGGAGTACACCGGTCCCGACGGCGGTAAGCATCGCCCGGTCATGATCCACCGCGCGCTGTTCGGCTCCATCGAACGGTTCTTCGGCGTGCTCACCGAGCATTACGCGGGCGCCTTCCCGGCCTGGCTGTCGCCGGTTCAGGCCGTCGGCATCCCGGTCGCGGAAGCCTTTGCCCCGCACCTGGACTCGGTCATCGAGCAGTTGCGGGACCGCGGTATCCGCGCCCAGGTCGACCGCAGCGACGACCGGATGCAGAAGAAGATCTTCAACAACACCGCGCAGAAGATCCCGTTCATGCTGCTCGCCGGCGAGCGCGACGTGAACGCGGGCGCTGTGAGCTTCCGATTCCGGGACGGCACCCAGGTCAACGGGGTGCCGACCGCCGACGCGGTGGCCACCATCGAGGCATGGGTGCGCAACCGGGTCAACGATTCGCCGACCGCCGAGGGCTTCGAAATCGTTCAGGCCGGGCAATGACCGGTAGCGACTTCGAGGACTGGGGGATGGCGGACGGCGAGGCGGGCGCGGACCGCATCGTCGACCGGGGTGCCGGCGAACCCGATCGGCTGCAACGACTGTGGACGCCGTACCGGATGTCCTACATCGCCGAGGCGGCCGCCGCGCCGCGCCCCGCGGACGCCTCCGGACACCCGTTCACCGACATCCCCAAGATGTCGGACGAAGACGGACTCATCATCGCCCGCGGCGAACTGGTGTACGCGGTGCTCAACCTGTACCCGTACAACCCGGGCCACATGATGGTGGTGCCCTATCGCCGGGTCGCCGACCTCGAAGAGCTCACCGACGCGGAAAGCCTCGAACTGATGGCGTTCACGCAGCGGGCCATCCGGGTGATGAAGAGTGTGTCGCGTCCGCACGGCTTCAACGTCGGACTGAACCTCGGCGGGGTGGCGGGCGGTTCGCTCGCCGACCATCTGCACCAGCACATCGTGCCGCGCTGGGGCGGCGACGCGAACTTCATCACCGTCGTCGGTGGCGTGAAAGTGATGCCGCAGCTGCTGCGGGAGACCAGGGCGCTCCTGGCTGCCGCCTGGAAAGAGACGGACTAACAGGGGTGCTCAGCTTCTTCGGTCGCGAGACGTTCGCGAAAGCGACTGCGCCGCTGGGCCGGGCGCTGGTGCGGACCGGGCTCACTCCGGACGCCGTGACCGTCATCGGAACCACCGCCTCGATCGCCGCGGCCCTCACACTGTTCCCCAGCGGACACCTGTTCTGGGGGACCATGGTGATCTGGCTGTTCGTCATGTTCGACATGCTCGACGGCGCGATGGCCCGAGCACGCGGCGGCGGCACCAAATACGGGGCGGTGCTGGACGCCACCTGCGACCGGGTGGCCGACGGCGCGATCTTCGGCGGACTCGCCTGGTGGGCGGTGTATCACGAGCACAACAGGTGGTTGTTCTTCGCGACCCTCGTGGTTCTGGTTACCTCCCAGGTGATCTCGTACGCGAAGGCACGTGCCGAGGCCAGCGGGCTGTCCGCCGACGGCGGCTGGATCGAGCGGCCGGATCGGCTGGTCATCGTGCTCGTGGGGGCCGGGCTCACCGGCATCGGCGGGCACTGGGGTATCGAATGGCTCACCTGGGCAGTGCATGTCGCGATGTGGATCCTCGCGGTGCTGAGCATCGTGACGGTGTTCCAGCGCGTGCTCGCCGTTCGCAATTCGCCGGGCGCGCGCGATGTGATCGCGCCCGCGCGGCCGCAGGCCCCGGAGGCACAGTGAGTAAGTTCCAGGCCATGCTGACCGATCGCGCCTACGCGGCCGGCTGGCGGTTGGTGCGGGCGCTGCCGGAGACGACCGCGCGCAAACTCTTCAACGCGGGCGCGGACCGGTTCGCCGCCCGCGGCGGGCCGAAACAGTTGCGGCGCAACCTGGCCCGGGTGCTGGGCGTCACGCCGGAGCACGTACCGGACGAACTCGTCCAGGCCAGTATCCGGTCCTACGCCCGGTACTGGCGGGAAGCGTTCCGGCTGCCGGGGATGGACCATGCCGCGCTGGGGCGTGAGCTTTCGGTGCAGGACATCCATCACCTCGAGGAAGCGCTGGCCGCCGGGCGCGGTGCGGTCTGCGTGCTGCCGCACTCCGGAAACTGGGATATGGCGGGGGTGTGGCTGGTGCAGAACCACGGCACCTTCGCCACCGTCGCGGAACGGTTGCAGCCGGAATCATTGTTCGAGCGATTCGTCGCGTACCGGGAAAGCCTCGGATTCGAGGTATTTCCCCTCACCGGCGGAGAGCAGCCGCCGTTCGCGGCCCTCGCCGAACGGCTACGCGAGAACAAGGTCGTGTGCTTGCTGGGGGAGCGAGACCTCACCGGCCGGGGCGTGCCCGTGGACTTCTTCGGTGAACGCACCTGGATGCCCGCCGGTGCGGCGAAGCTGGCGATCGAAACGGGAGCGGCGCTGATCCCGGTGCACACCTGGTTCACGGCTTCCGCCGACGGCCGCGAAGGCTGGGGCATGAAGACCGAAGCGCCGCTCGATGTTTCGGCCGGTGTCGAGTCCGCGACCCAGGCGCTGGCGGATCGCTTCGCCGCGAATATCGGTGCGCACCCGGCGGATTGGCACATGCTGCAACCGCTATGGGAAGGCGATCTATCAGCCGAACGGCTGGCGCGGATCGCCGCGGTGCGCAGCTCGTCCACCCCGCCGGCCGGCCCCGGGCGGACTCGATGAAAATCGGCATGGTCTGCCCGTATTCGTTCGACGTGCCGGGCGGCGTGCAAGCTCATGTGGTCGAGCTGGCCCGGGTGTTCATCGAACGCGGGCACAAGGTCAGCGTGCTCGCGCCCGCCTCCGAGGAGACTCCACTACCGGACTTCGTGGTGTCGGCGGGGCGCGCGGTGGCGATTCCCTACAACGGGTCGGTGGCGCGGCTGTCGTTCGGACCCATGGCCTACACCAGGATTCGGCGCTGGATCGACGGCAACGACTTCGATGTGCTGCACATCCACGAGCCGAACGCGCCATCGCTGTCCATGCTCGCGTTGAAGATCGCCGAGGGGCCGATCGTCGCGACATTCCATACCTCCACCACGAAGTCGTTGGTGCTCAGCACGTTTCAGGGTGTGTTGCGGCCCTACCACGAGAAGATCAGCGGCCGGATCGCGGTGTCGGAGCTGGCGCGGCGCTGGCAGGTCGAGGCACTCGGATCCGATGCCGTCGAGATTCCCAACGGAGTGGATGTGCCCGCGTTCGCGCGCGCGCCGATGCTGCCGGGCTATCCGAGAGCCGGTGGGACAGTGCTGTTCCTGGGTCGCTACGACGAACCGCGCAAAGGGATGTCGGTGCTGCTCGGGGCGCTGCCCGAGCTGGTGCGGCGGCATCCGGACGTGCAGGTCCTCATCGTCGGCCGCGGCGACGAGGACAGACTGCGCCGCGAAGCCGGGCCGCTGGCGAAACATCTGCGGTTCCTGGGGCAGGTGTCCGACGGCGAGAAAGCCTCGGCGATGCGCAGCGCCGATGTCTACGTGGCACCCAATCTCGGGGGTGAGAGCTTCGGCATCATCCTGATCGAGGCCATGGCCGCCGGAACCGCCGTGGTGGCCAGTGAATTGGACGCGTTCCGCCGGGTGCTGCGTGACGGCGCCGCGGGAATGCTTGTCCCCGTGGGTGATTCGGCTCGCGTCGCCGAAGCCCTGGACACTTTGCTCACCGACGGTGCACGCCGGGAGGCGCTGGTGCACACAGCGAATCAAGTGGTCGGCGAATACGACTGGCCGGTGGTCGCCGAACAGATCCTGCGGGTCTACGAGACCGTCACCGTCGGCCACACCCGGGTGCGGGCCGCCGGATGATCACCTTCTCCGCCACCACGGTCCTCGTTCTCGCGCTCATCGCGGCGGTCGTTCTCTCCATCGGTGTGTGGGCCTACTCCACCGCCAACCGGCTGGACCGCCTGCATGTGCGTTCCGACCAGTCCTGGCACGCCCTCGACAGCGCCCTGGCCCGGCGCGCGGTCGTCGCCCGTTCGGTGGCGCTCACCATCGCCGACGCGGACCTGGCCAAACGTCTGTCCACCTTGGCGGCGCAAGCCGAACGCGCCTGCCGCACCGACCGCGAAACCGTCGAGAACCAGCTGTCGGCAGCCCTTTCCACGGTCGACATCGGCACCCTGGCCCCGCAGCTGGTCGCCGAACTCGCCGACGCCGAAGCCCGCGTCCTCATCGCCCGTCGCTTCCACAACGACGCCGTCCGCGACACCCTGGCGCTGCGCACCCGCCGCTCGGTGCGCCTGCTGCACATCGCCGGCACCGCACCGCTGCCCACCTATTTCGAGATCACCGAGCGCGTCACCCCGGCGGCGTCCACCGGCCTCGAGGTCGACACCGTGCGCACCTCCGCCCGGATCGTCCTGCTCGACGCGGACGACCGCGTCCTGCTGATGCGCGGCCACGACCCCGCCACCCCCGACATCTCCTTCTGGTTCACCATCGGTGGCGGCGTCGAACCAGGAGAGTCGCTGCGTGCCGCCGCCGTCCGCGAACTGTGGGAGGAAACCGGCTACGAAGCCAACCCCGCCACCTTGCGCGGCCCGATCTGGCGTCGCGTCGCCGTCTTCCCGTTCAACCGCGAACTCATCCGCGCCGAAGAACTCTTCTTCGTCCTGCGCGTCACCGCCTTCGACCCGAAACCCGGCAACTTCACCACCATCGAACGCCGCTCCATTACCGGCAACAAATGGTGCACCCCCGCCGACATCGCCGCCCTCGACCGCTCCGGCGAAACCGTCTACCCCTACCACCTCGACGAACTGCTCCCCGCCGCCATCGCCGCCGCGGCCAGTGAATCCGAACTGGAAGTCACCTCCATTCGGTGAGTTAGCAGGCAATTCCGGTCGGTCGGTGCTGGCCTCGATCGGCCACGAGACCCTCCGTCCCTCTCGTCGGCGCGACGTGGGTTTCGTGAGTGGCGTGCGCGTCGAGGACCTGGCCCCGTCGTGAACGCCCGCGTGAGCAGACTCGCTTTCTGCGACGTGTCCGCAGCCCTGGGCACTGGATTTCCGGAGTTCCGCCGTCGAAACGATTCCGCGGGGTGTGACCCAGCGCGCTGTGATCTGGTTCACGATCGTGCTAGCTTCGGACTGGATCGGCCCCCGGCGGGTAAACCATTGCGGACGTGTTCAAAATTCGGCGTCGGCGCTCCAAATGTCTTGGGGCGGTCCCCTGTTCGGTCTGTGGAGGTAACTAACTCATGTCGTACCTGCTCTACGATTTCCTGTTGCCGCTCATGGGCCCGGCGGCCGCGCAGTACTGGGCGACGCTGCTGGTGGTCGCGCCGCTCTAGGCAGGCCCTCGGGTACCAGGCCAGTGGTGTGCAACTGGCTATCTAGTGGCTTTTCGGGCGGGCCTAGAATTGGGTCGATAGTTCTTCAGCGATCCGATTGGCACACATGACTCAGGAGACAGCCGTGACCACGCCCGAGACCACCAACACTGTCGGCACCGCGCGCGTGAAGCGCGGCATGGCCGAGATGCTCAAGGGCGGGGTGATCATGGATGTGGTTACCCCCGAGCAGGCCAAGATCGCCGAGGACGCGGGCGCAGTCGCCGTGATGGCGCTGGAGCGCGTCCCCGCCGACATCCGCGCCCAGGGCGGCGTTTCCCGGATGAGCGACCCGGACATGATCGAGGGCATCATCTCCGCCGTCTCCATCCCGGTGATGGCCAAGGCGCGCATCGGCCACTTCGTCGAGGCGCAGATCCTGCAGTCCCTCGGCGTCGACTACATCGACGAGTCCGAGGTGCTCACCCCGGCCGACTACGCCAACCACATCGACAAGTGGCAATTCACCGTGCCTTTCGTCTGTGGCGCCACCAACCTGGGTGAGGCGCTGCGCCGCATCACCGAGGGCGCGGCCATGATCCGTTCCAAGGGAGAGGCCGGCACCGGCGACGTCTCCAACGCCACCACCCACATGCGCCAGATCCGCGCCGAGCTGCGCAAGCTGCAGTCGCTGCCCAAGGACGAGCTGTTCGTCGCGGCCAAGGAACTGCAGGCGCCGTACGAGCTGGTGTGCGAGGTCGCCGAGACCGGCAAGCTGCCGGTGGTCCTCTTCACCGCCGGCGGCATCGCCACCCCGGCCGACGCCGCGATGATGATGCAACTCGGCGCCGAGGGCGTCTTCGTCGGCTCCGGCATCTTCAAGTCCGGCAACCCCGCCGAGCGCGCCGCCGCCATCGTGAAGGCCACCACCTTCTACGACGACCCGGACGTCCTCGCCAAGGTCTCGCGCGGCCTGGGTGAAGCCATGGTCGGCATCAACGTCGACGAGATCCCGCAGCCGCACCGCCTCGCCGAGCGCGGCTGGTAATCAGCTGGGGCGCTGGGTAATTCAGCGCCGAGTATTACGAACCGCCGGATGGTCTCTCGGACTGTCCGGCGGTTCTTTTTGTGTGGGTGTCAACCGCGAATGCTTACCGCAACCGGCTGGGGTGACTTGCGAGCGAGTTTGGGGCCGATGCTCCCTTTGGCGACTTGCGGCTGCGAGGTCAGGAATCTGGTGTTCCTCGGTTGTCGAAGAAGACCTAGTCGAGCACGTCGCTATCGTGGTCCGAAACGGCGTTTGTCTACGGGGTGGGGAATGAATGGCCGCGAAAAGCCCGACCCGTCCCGCGCGGCGACCGAAGGCCGCGCGGAGTCCTTGCTCAGTGCGCACGAAAGGGCGGCGATTCGCCTTTATGCCTGTGCGTCAGCAGCGCTCACGTTCGCGGACATCGACCCGATTCTGCTCGATGCCGCAGACCAGCTTCAAGTTCGATCCCGAGTAGCGGCTCAGCCGTGCCACTGATCGAGCCGTTCCTTGCGGGGGATACCGCCAGGTCCAGCTGCGGGGGACTCGTCTTCGTGGCGTTCAATATAGCGTTTGGAGAGCAGGATGACAGCTTGCTGCCAGAGCATGTCCAGCTGTCCGGCGAGTGCCGCTATGCGGTCGTGAACAGTGCGGTTGTGGACTGAATCGGTATCGCTCAGGAGTTCGTCGAGTTCCATTCCGGCCCGTGCTTGTTCGCGGGTCAGCGGTCGGTCGGGCAGCCAGCTCAGATGCCAAGTGCCCGTTTCTGCATCGCGCCATGCCGATTCGGGGGTGATGCTGCTGGTTATGGACGAACTGCCCTCGCGCAACGTTCCAGAACCCGCCGACGCTGTGATACTTGGTGAGTCGAGTTCGAGGGTGGCCTTCAGACGAGCTAGACCAGCCTCAACGTTGTAATGGTGTTCGGGAAGGTTTTGGGTCAGGAGATCGTCCAGTGCACCGAACATCTGCTCGACAGGAATGGGGGTTGCGGCCTGCTCGCGCGACTTGTCGTCGGTCATGCCTGCACCTCGCCTTCGGCCCTTGCACCGAGCACGCGGTATCCCGGCGCGATGAATCTTTCCTCGGACGGGAACAAGATCTGAATTCCTGCACCCTCCATAATGTGTCTGATTTTCCGCCGTGCTCTGCTCTTATGCGAGTACACCGTGGACACGGTCACCGCAAGGGCGGCTGCGATTTCCTCGTCGGGGCGTTGCAGCGCCCACGCCAGCAGCGCCACCTGGTATTCGGTGTCGGTCAGCTCACGCGACACCGCGAACCAGAACCGTCTGATCGCGTCGTGGCTAGCCACTCGATCCGCCGGATCTGATAGGGCAGACCCAGTTTTGTCCACCGCCGGCAAAACAGCGTCGTCGAGCGGGGTCATCCCGTTGCTCCGAGAGGCGGCTTGCTTGCGTCGCACGTCGATCACACGTCTGGCTGCGATTTTCATGATCAGCTGCTGGGCGTGTTGGTCGGATATTCCAAAGAAATCCCGACCGTACTGCTCGGTGACAGCAACGAAGACCTGTTGCACGATGTCTTCCGCCTGGACTGTGTCGCCCCGTAATGCCTTGTGTGCGTAGCGATACACCGCAGCGGAGTGCAACCGGAACAGCCTCTCGATCTCGACCACCGCGCCTGGGCCCATCTCATGTACCTGTCTCGTTCGGGCTGTCAGCATCTGACGGTTGCGCTGTGGCCCGCTCGCCTACCTCGACCACGAGTTCTGACACCACGCCTCCGGCGCGCCGGATTGTGCTCGTGACAGTGGTGCCTGCCGGTGCTTTCTGCACAAGCATCCGAGTTGTCCGGTGCTGCTGAAAGTTTCGCACGCAAGCAGCGACCTCGTAGCTGATTAGGGTGCAAACCGGCGCCAGCACAATCCATGCTCCATGGCTGGTCACGCTCTGCCATGCATCCAAGGCCCACTGCAGCGTCATAATCATCTACTCGCGGCGCCCCCGCCGAACCTTGAGGCTCCCGCGCGTCGTCCATGTGGGCTCTGCGCTCGCGTCCTGCATATGAAGGATTTGCGGACGCTGACTGCGATGTTCCCTGGCGCGCCCGTCATGCGGGCGCGCCGAGGTGGTTCGCTGGATTGTGCCCCTGGAAGTCAGGTCGGGTCGGGCATTGCGGTGCTCGGTCCGGTTCCTGTCATCCACTCCGGAACCGGTGGATTCCCTCGCTCCAATTCCACACCGCGAGGCAGGAATTTCTGCACTATTCGTTGGTCTTTGGCGTGTGGAAACACTCTGATGGTGATCAGGTCCAGCGAAGAGGAGTCGGATGCTCGTCAACACCGCGCAGGCAGTGTCATCACCAGGGAGTTGAACCAACCGTGGGCCACTTTGATCGCTGCAACCCGCGGTGATTGCTGGGTGGATGCGAAATGTCAAGGGCCGCATACATGGATCCAGAGCGTCGTGATGGCTGAGCCACGCGCCCGCTACCAGCGCGCATACCCCGCAGCAAACGCCAGCTACTTTTCCAGGAGGTGGGTGCGGCAAATTTACTACCTGCTGGTTCGTCGCTAGTGTTGGCACTGAATCACCGGTGAGCACAGTCGAATACCTGCTTCTGGCAAGGAGTCCGCATGCTGGAAATCGACCAGTTCGCCTATGGCTGGCTTACTCCCGTTCTCGCCTATGTCATGTCGGTCACCGGCTCGTTGCTGGCGCTACGCTGCATGGTCCGGGCGCGCCACGGCGACGGGCACGGTGGCTGGGTGGCGACCGGGGCGGTCGCCTTGGGCGGCACCGGCATCTGGGTCATGCATTTCATTGCGATGCTTGGCTTTTCGGTGCGCAACGCCACCATTCGCTATGACATTCCGGTCACTCTGTTCAGCGCCGCGATCGCGATGGGCGTGGTGTGGGTCGGTTTGTCGATCGTCGGGCGACGGCACGGGGATCTGACGGCGCTGTTGACCGGTGGCACGATCACCGGGCTCGGTGTCGGCGCCATGCACTACTCCGGGATGTACGCGATGAAAACCGATGCGGCAGTTCGGTACGACCCGTGGATCGTGCTGCTCTCGCTGGTGATCGCGGTGGTGGCCGCGACGGCCGCGCTGTGGTTCACCCTCCATGTGCGGGGCCTTGCCGCCACCGTCGGTGCGGCGCTGATCATGGGGATCGCGGTGTGCGGAATGCATTACACCGGCATGTTTTCCATGCGAGCGCACGTGGCCGAGCACATGCACGCGCCCACCGGCGCGCAGGCCGGGCAACTGCTCACTCCCCTGATCGTGGCGGTGAGCATGGTGACGATGGTGACGCTGCTGCAGGTCGGACTCAGTGATATCGACGAACCGGACCTGAGCCGGATCGCGGGACAGCGCGCGAGCCGGTACTGGCCGAGTCATGAGAACGGCGACGCCGGGCACCCGGATGGGAACGCTAAGGGGACATTCCGGCATCGGCATCGGCGGTGGTGAGGTCGAAGAGCCGGGCCAGCGTGATCGCGGTGAAATCGTCCAGGGGATAGAACAATTCGATCGCCAACTCCGACAGCGTGACATCGGCGGGTGCGCCGAAGGTGACCATGGTGCTGAACATCTGGAGCTCTCCCATCGGGGTGGCGATGCGCAGCGGGACCGCGAAGGGCGTCGGGGCCCGCAGATCGGATTCCGTGCCGGGCGGCACCGGATACCCGGAGACCTCGTCGTACAGTTCGCGCAGGATCGGATCTCCGGTGGCTTGGACCTGGCGTAACAGCCTGTCCAGCAAGAACTCTCGGACCTGGCCGTGATTGACCATGTACGTGGTGGCATCCGGGCTGCCCGGGTGCAGGGCGAGGCGATACATGTTGGGACACTCCATGAGCCGGTCGTCGACCTCGCCTTCGAACAGGGCCATCGCGCGGTTGGTGGTGACTACGTTCCAGTAGCGGTCGACCACCACGGCCGGGTACGGCTCGTGTGCGCTCAGCATGGCTTCCAGCGCCGTTCGGGCCGAGGAGAGCTCCTCGTCGTCGAGGCTGCTCTCGCGGTACTCCGGGGCGAAGCCACCCGCCAGCAGCACCGTATTGCGTTCGCGCAGCGGCACCTCCAATACTTCGCACAACTTCAACACCATGGCGCGGCTCGGCTGCGCCTTGCCGGTCTCGACACAGGACAGATGCCGCGCGGAACTGTCGGCGGCCAAGGCCAGCTCGAGCTGACTCAGCCGCCGCCGCTGCCGCCACTCTCGTAGCAGCGCGCCGACCGGAGATTCCTGCACCGAACGCGTCATTCCGACAGGCTATCGGCCTGCGGGTCGGCACCTCCATGACCTCTGAGGTCATTGAGACCATGACCGATGGCTGGCACCGTCGCTTCCATGACGACCTCGACGAACCTCGATACCGGCCCCGGTTTACGAACCGCCCTGCGCGTGGATGGTTGGAGCACCGGCGCGTTCGGACTCTTCCTACTGGCCACCGCTCCGGCCCTGAGCGAACCACTCGGCTTGCCCACCTCCTGGTCGGTCCCGTTCGGTGTGGCGATGCTGGGCGGCGCGGCGGCACTGTTGCTCATCGCGGGATATCGGGAGATTCCGGCGCGGTTGGCGGGGGCCGTCGTGGCGGTCAATGCCGCTGCCGCGGTGGTGATGGTCGAGCTGGCCTGCACCGATCTGATGCCACTGACGGGCTGGGGCCGTGCTTTCCTGGTGGTGGGCGCGGTGTTCGTCGCCGCTTTCGCCGCCCTCGAGTACGCGGGCCTGCGCCGCGGGGATCGGTGACGTGATGTCCGACGAAACCTCTGTCCTCGCACTGCTTCGCGCCCAGATGGACGCCTGGGCCGCCGGTGACGGCGCTGCCTTCGCCGCTACGTTCACACCGGATGCCGACTTCGTCTCGGTCATCGGTGAATTCGTCCGCGGCCGGACCGAACTCGCCACCGTCATGCAGGCGGGCTTCGACGGGTTCATGAAAGGCACCCGCATGGCCGAACCGGATAGCTGCACGATCCGCTTCCCGACGCCCGACACCGCGGTTCTGGTCACGGTTGGCGACCGTCCGATGCCGC
The DNA here is from genome assembly GCF_017875645.1 of Nocardia goodfellowii. Taxonomy (NCBI): domain Bacteria; kingdom Bacillati; phylum Actinomycetota; class Actinomycetes; order Mycobacteriales; family Nocardiaceae; genus Nocardia; species Nocardia goodfellowii. The sequence continues at coordinate 3,818,161 of NZ_JAGGMR010000001.1, forward strand.
CCGGCGAACCGGCCCCGCCCGGGGCTCGATCGGTGCAGACCCGGGTGGCGGTGCGCACCAAGGGAACCTGGTTGTTCACCACCTTCCAGAACACGCGCATCAGCGAGTTCCCGCCAGGTGGCTAAGCCTGGACACGCACTGCCGGACGATCTGGGTGGTCCCAGGCGACGAGGATGTCGGGCTCGGCGTCGTGCGTCTTCTCGTGCTCGAGTATCGCCTTGATGGTGAACAGGTCGGCGGGTGCGGTGCGGCGGCGCAACGCCCCTTCCGACATACGCAGCGACACGGCGAGTTCGAAGGCGAGATTCCGTCCGAGCAACATCGGACCCGCCACCAGCAGCACAGTGTTCGGCGCGGCGGCTCGGATCCGGGCCCGCGCCGACCGATCGGCGCGCTCGTCCCACAGGGCGGGCAGCCAGCGGCCGTACTGCCGAAGTGCCACCAGCACTTCGCGATTCAGCGAGTCGAAGTCGAACCAAGCCGTGCGGTAGGTGAATTCGTCGGTCGGATCGTATTCCAAGCGCAGGGAAGCCGGGCGCACGAAATCGTGCAGCGCCACCACCTCGGCGGGCCGGCCGCCGGTCCGCAGCCGCTCGGCCACCTGCCGCGCCAGGGTGATCGGGTCGGCGGCGTCGGCCCCGTCGATCGCGATCACCGCATGCCCCGGCAGTTCGGCCGCGCGCGCGGCGATCAGATCGGCCAGGGCGGGCGGCGTGATAGCGGTGAACTCGGGCACCGGACCATCATGCTCGAACTCTTCGACCGGGCTCACAGCTGTCTTACTCTTCCCACAGACCCGCTGGATAGCTTCAGGATTCGACTCTGACCGAACAAAGGACGAGCAGTTGAAGCTTCGCAACACCGGACGTATCGCCATCGCCGGCCTGGCCATGGTGGCCGCGCTCGGCCTGACCGCCTGCGGCAGTGACGACAAGCCGGACTCGAAGCCGACGCGCACCACGACCAGCGCCCCGGCCACGAGCGCCGCGAACCTGCCCGCTGTTCCGACCGCCGCCGAGCTCAACGCTCAACTCCAGAAGGCACTCGATCCGAACGTGCCCAACGCTGACAAACTCGAGTGGATCCAGGGCGCGGAAGCGGACCCGGAACTCCCGAACCGCCTCGCCGAGGCCTACAAGAGCACCAACGCCAGCATCGAAGTCACCGACGTCACCGCCTTCGGCGACACGGTGAACGCGAAGGCGAAACTGGTATTCAACGGCCAGGAGAACATCGCCGACGTCCCCTTCGTCGCCGAAAACGGCCAGTGGAAGGTCCAGAAAACCTGGGTCTGCCAGATGCTCCAACTGGCCAACCAGCCCTCGGCCGCCTGCCCCGCCTGATCGCAACCAGCGATCTGACTGTTCCGCTCGATCGCGCGACCAGCGATCTGACTGTTCGCGCGACCGGGCGACCTGAGGTCCGGCCTGCGCGCGACCAGCGATCACCTGCCCCTTTTGGCGGCGCGACCGGTGATCTGTCCTCAGCTTGGTGGCGTGACGGGTGATCTGATTGCCCGGTTTGGTTGCGCGATCAGCGATTAATTGCTGGTTTGGTAGCGCGGCCGCTGATGAGGTTGTTCCGCTTGGTGGCGCGACCGGCGATCTGAATCCCGGCCTGATCGCGCGCCGCCCGATCTGACTGCCCGGTTTGGTCGCTGCCGCCGCTCAGTCTGTCCGCTTGATCGCGTTACCAGCGGTCTGAGGCCTCGCCTAATCCGCCCGACCAGCGGTCTGAGGCCTCAGCTACTCCGCCCGACTAGCGCCCCTGATCGATCCGACCCCGATTACTTCATCGAGCCCACATGCTCCGCACCCGCCCGTAACTCACCGCTACGGCCGGTGCGCGAGGACCGCGAACATGGTCACCGAGAAGTGGAAGTCGCCGATATCGACGCCGTGACGCAGGTCGGCGATCAGTTCGTCCCGCTGCGTGGCGGTGATGACACCACCGGCCACGGCTGCAGCGGTGCTGGCGTGGAACAAGGTGTCGATGACGCCGGGATCCCAGATCACCGCATCGGCGCCGATGTCGTCGACGATCAGGCCCGCTGCGGTGAGCAGTCCGCGGAGGTGGCGTCCGGAATGGCGATTGGTGGTGTTGCTGAGCCACGCATCGTGTAGTGCCCGAACCACTTCGGGGTCGCCCGGATGGATGATGCTGGTGGACCAGTCGCTGTCGATGAGGACGACACGGCCACCCGGGCGCAGGATGCGGGCGATCTCGGCGGTCGCGCGGGCGGGTTCGTCGAGATGCTGGTAGACCCGCTCGCAGCGCACCACGTCGAAACTGGCGTCGGGGAAGGGCAGGTCGTAGGCGTCGCCTTGCACGAACTCGGCCGCGACGCCGAGCGCCGCCGCTCGCGCAGTGGCCTCGGCCACCATGGCCGGGTTGGGGTCCACACCGGTAGCGGCACCGCTCGGCCCGGCCGCGGCGGCCAGCGCCACCACCTCCGAGCCGGTTCCGGAGCCGATGTCCAACGCCCGATCGCCTGGCCGCACGCCCAACGCGTCCAACGCCCAGCGCCGAAGCCGGCGCACACCCGGCAATTCCGATTGCGCGTCCAGGATGCTGACGAGCAGCGCGTGCTGTTCGGCGTCACTTGGCTGATCGGAGCGGAACGACGGTATGGACTCGGGCTCGGCCATGCTCCAGTTCTACGCCGACTTCCGGCGGTCGCACATCGTAAAGCGACTCGCCGACCCGTGACAGGTGTCGGCTGTTTGCCCGGCTTGTCCGAAAACGGTGTGCGCGTGTCGGCGCGGCGGCAGCGGGCAGTCGGGCAAATGTGACGTAACCCGGCCGGATAATGTGGCGCGCATGGCGACGATCGAAGAGGCGCTGGAAATCGAGCGGCTCGAACGCGACATTTTCCGCGGGGCATCCACCAAGACTCAGTTGCCGCGCACGTTCGGCGGACAGGTGGCCGGCCAGGCGCTGGTGTCGGCGGTGCGGACGGTCGAGCCGCAGTTTCAGGTGCATTCCCTGCACGGCTATTTCCTGCGTCCCGGCAACCCCGCGGAACGGACCGTGTATCTGGTGGACCGGATCCGCGACGGGCGCTCGTTCTGCACGCGGCGAGTCACCGGCGTACAGGACGGCAAAGCGATCTTCACCATGTCCGCCTCCTTCCACTCCGGCGATCAGGGCCCCGAGCATCAGGACGTGATGCCGCAGGTGTCCGAGCCCGAGGGCCTGCCCGACGCGCACACCACCATGAGCCCGGAACGCCTGTGGGCCATGCGCGAATGGGAGCACTGGGACATCCGGCCGGTCCCGCCCGAGGAGGTGTCGCGCCGCGACGGTGTCGTTTCCCAGCAGCAGGTCTGGTTCCGCTACCGGCACCCGCTGCCCGACGACCCGCTGTTCCACGTCTGCACTCTCGCCTACATGAGCGATATGACGTTGCTCGGCTCCTCCAAGGTCATCCACCCCGACGAGGAGACGCAGAACGCCTCGCTCGACCACGCCATGTGGTTCCTGCGCCCGTTCCGTGCCGACGACTGGCTGCTCTACGACCAGTCCTCGCCCTCCGCGGGATTCGGCCGGGCCCTCACCGGCGGCAAGATCTTCAACCGTCAGGGTGAACTCGTCGCCGCGGTCGTGCAGGAGGGTTTGATCCGCACGCTGCGCGAGGGCTGACCGAGCCCGGCGTGAGCGCGCCCACAATGCGGGTCGCCGTATTCTTCGAGGCATGGTTGAGCAGTCGGTGACTACCGCGCGGGTGTCGCAGCGGACAACGAGCGCGCCCCGGATCGGCGTACTCGCCTTGCAGGGTGACGTACGTGAGCACTTCGCCGCCCTGATGCACGCCGGCGCCGAACCGGTCAGCGTCCGCCGCTTGGCCGAACTCGAATCGGTGGACGCGCTCGTGCTGCCCGGTGGCGAATCCACGGCGATCAGCAAACTGCTCGAGGCCTTCGAACTGCTGGAGCCGCTGCGCGCCCGGCTCCGTGCCGGTATGCCCGCCTTCGGCTCCTGTGCCGGCATGATTCTGCTCGCTTCCGAGGTGCTGGACACCCGCCCCGACGCCCAGCATCTGTCCGGCATCGATATGACGGTGCGCCGCAACGCCTTCGGTCGCCAGGTCGACTCGTTCGAAACCGACCTGGACTTCACCGGACTCGACACTCCGATCCGCGCCGTCTTCATCCGCGCCCCCTGGGTGGAGCGCGCGGGCGCGGGTGTCGAGGTGCTCGCCACCGTCCCCAGCGGCCCGTTCGCCGGTCGCATCGTGGCGGCGCGCGAGGGCAATGTCCTGGCCACCTCGTTCCATCCCGAGGTCACCGGCGATCTGCGCGTGCACGACCTGTTCGTCGAGATGGTCCGCGCTGCCGCGTAGCCGGCACCGGTCCGCGTAGCGAAAGCGCTGATCAACGCCGCGGAATCGGGTATGCGGTACTCGCGATCCAGCACGTACGAACGACGACGATTGTGCTATCCGGGCAGCAAATCGCCCCCCCCGATCACCAATACCCAAGGGGCTCCGAGTCCACGGAGTCTGTCCCGGCTGAGGCTCGGGTCTGCAATCTGGTTCCTTCCCGCGAGACCGAGCGGGACTGGACTTTCGGCGACGCGGTTGCCGTCGGCACGCTCGGCGCGGTGGCCGCGCTACCACAGGCGGTGGATCTGCGCCGCGCCTGGTGGACCATCGGTGACCAGGAGGACACCGATGGTCCTGCGTCGGGTGGGCGACCGGGGATGGGCTGATGCGCTATCACCTGGTCACCGCGAACACGCTGGACAAGACCGACCGGGTCTCGCCGCGCTTCATCTGGATGAGCTCGAAGGAGACCGATGAATTCGATCAGCGGCCCGAGACATTCATCGAAGGCGGCGGCACCTCGTTGAAGGCGGCGGTCGAGGTGTGCCGGAAATACGGAGCGGTGCGGGAGGAGATGCTGCCGTTCCACATCGTCACCAAGATGTACACCGGAGCGGAGAACGTGTTCTGGGCGCATGCCGCGCAACATCGGGTGGCCTCCTACTTCAATCTGCGCAAGGATTTGGCCAACTGGAAGGCGTGGCTCGCCAACCACGGTCCTATTCTGGCGGGCTTCGGCGTGGACAAGACGTGGGACAACGCCACTGCGAATGGCGGCGTCCTGGACGAGTTCAGTCCCGGCACGGTCCGTGGCGGGCACGCGGTCGCGGTCGTCGGCTACCAGGCCAACGGTCGTTTCATTCTGCGCAACAGCTGGGGCAGCGCCTGGGGTGACAACGGCTTCGCCTACGCGAGCCCCGCCTACATCGCCGGCGCGTTCTTCGACGAGTCCTACGGAGTCACTCTCTGATCAAGCCCTGAGAAGGTCAGCGTGACCGGCCGAGTAGGCTTGGGAAGTTGTCCGCTCGGCCGGACACACGTCCACACGTGCAATTCGACCTGAAGGAAGTAGGGCATGAGCGGCCATTCCAAATGGGCCACCACCAAGCACAAGAAGGCGGGGATCGACGCCAAGCGCGGCAAGCTCTTCGCCAAATTGATCAAGAACATCGAGGTGGCGGCGCGCACGGGTGGCAGTGACCCCGCGGGCAACCCGACGCTGTACGACGCCATCCAGAAGGCGAAGAAGTCGTCGGTTCCCAATGACAACATCGAGCGCGCCCGCAAGCGCGGCGGTGGCGAAGAGGCCGGCGGCGCGGACTGGCAGACCATCATGTACGAGGGCTACGGCCCCAATGGTGTCGCCGTGCTGATCGAGTGCCTCACCGACAACCGCAATCGCGCGGCGGGCGAGGTCCGGGTCGCGATGACCCGCAACGGCGGCAACATGGCCGATCCGGGCTCGGTGTCGTACCTGTTCGGCCGTAAGGGTGTGGTCACCCTGGAGAAGAACGGCCTGTCCGAGGACGACGTGCTGATGGCGGTGCTCGACGCCGGCGCCGAAGAGGTCAACGACCTGGGTGATTCGTTCGAGATCATCACCGAGCCCAGCGACCTGATCCCGGTGCGCGAAGCGCTGCAGGCCGCCGGAATCGACTACGACTCGGCCGAATCCGGCTTCCAGCCGTCGGTGTCGGTCGCGGTCGACGCCGACGGCGCCCGCAAGGTGATCAAGCTCGTCGACGCGCTGGAGGACAGCGACGACGTGCAGAACGTCTACACCAACGTCGATATCCCCGACGAGGTACTGGCTCAGTTGGAGGACTGACCCCGCACGAGGTCCTCGTAGTACTGGGCCATGGCGGGGTAGTAGTCACCGAAATCGGGACGGCTCGCACTACCGGTGTGGGCCGCCTCGAACATGTCCAGGTAGTACTCCCAGCCGGGCCCCACCTGGGGGGCCATGTCCAGCTTGTCGTCGGCGAGGTGCTGGATGAAGCGGAATTCGGTGGTCCCGTTCTGCTCGGTCAGCAGCACTTCGAGTAGCCAGGAACCGGCCTCGTCGGTCGCGGAGACGGCCAAGCGGTGCGGCGGTTCGCAAGCTTCGACGCGCATTTCGGTCCAGGGCCGGCCCTCTTCGAAACTCAACTGCACCTTGATGTTCCGGCCCGGTGCGGCTTCCCCCGTCCACGGTCCGTACCAGCGGGCGGTGCGATCGGGTTCGGTCAGGCTCGCCCACACGTCGCCGATCGGGGCGCGGTAAGTGCGAGTCAATATCAGGTCGTGCCCGGCGTCGGTGGCGAGCAGAAGTCCGGTCGGTTGTTTGGTCATGCGGTGTTCTCCCTTGCGGTTTTCGGGTCGGCCGGGGCCCGGTGCTCGCGCCGCGTCCGGTAGACCTCGGTTTCCAATGCGTCGAAGCGGCGTTCCCAGCCGGCGCGGCCGAATCTCGATATCCAGTCGGTGATTTGGGTGAGCGGTTCGGCGTGCAGCGCGTAGTAGCGCTCACGCCCCACGATTTCGGCTCGGACCAGGCCGCTTTCGCGCAGTACCCGCAGGTGCCGGCTGATCGCGGGCCTGCTGATATCGAACCGCTGCGCGATGTCGCCCGCGGTGAGTCGCTGCCCGTCCAGCATTTCCAGAATCGCCCGCCGAATGGGATCGGCGATCGCCGCTGCCACTTCGTCCACACCCAAAGCGTAACCAGTTGGTTACGCTTTGTCGAGCGGTTGTGCGGCAGGAGCCGCCGTACTTCGGCGCTTCAGTGGAAAAGCTTCAGGCCGACCACGCCGCAGACGATCAGGACCAGGCAGAGAATGCGCGACACGGCATGTGACTCGCCGAGGAAGACCATCCCGACGAGCGCGGTCCCGATAGCGCCGATGCCGACCCATACGGCGTAGCCGGTGCCGACGGGGATGTCGCGCAATGCGATGCCCAGCCCCGCCATGCTGAGCAGCAGTGCGATCGCGAAGATCACGCTGGGTATCGGCTTGGAGAAGCCCTCGGATCGGTCCAGCGCGACGGCCCATGCGGTTTCCATCATTCCGGAGACGACAAGCAGGATCCAGGCCATGTAGCCAACGTTAAGCGACCGAACAATATTGCTGATGGAAGCACTGTTCGGCGCGTCCGGAGCAGCGACCCGCTATCGGGCAGCTCCTAGCCGGGGCCGGTATCTCGCCGAGGGTGGGAGAATGCGCGCATGGTTTCCCTGGTGCTGGTACGCGGCGACATCACCGGACAATCGGTGGACGCGATCGTCAACGCGGCCAACTCCTCGCTGCTCGGCGGCGGGGGAGTGGACGGTGCGATCCACCGTCGCGGTGGTCCGGAAATTTTGGCCGAGTGCCGCGCACTGCGTGCCTCGCGGTACGGCAAGGGATTGAAGACCGGTCAGGCCGTCGCGACCACCGCGGGCGAACTGGATGCCCGCTGGGTCATCCACACCGTCGGCCCGGTCTGGTCCGCCACCGAGGACCGCTCCGACCTGCTGGCCTCCTGTTATCGCGAATCATTGCGTGTCGCAGACGAACTCGGCGCCCGCACCGTCGCCTTTCCCGCCATCTCCACCGGCATCTACCGCTGGCCGCTGGACGACGGCGCGCGCATCGCCGTGGAAAGCGTGCGCGCCACCGTGACTCGGGTCTCGGAGGTGCGGTTCGTCCTCTTCGACGAAAATGCGTACTCTGCCTTCGCCGCTCAGGTGAACTAGCGGACGTGCCGTCCGCTGGAGTGTCCTTGCGGAGAGTCGGACGAGATTCCACTAGACTCTCGAACAGTTGTTCGTGTCTGCGAGAGGGGTTTTCGTGCGGGTGATGGGCGTCGACCCCGGGCTCACCCGGTGCGGCATCAGCATGGTCGAGGGCGGGTTGGGCCGCAAGGTCACCGCGCTCGCCGTGGACGTGGTGCGGACGCCTCCCGAGTTGGACCTCGCGCAGCGGCTGATGCTGGTGGCCGACGCGGCCGAATCCTGGATGGACACCCACCGGCCCGAGGCGGTCGCGATCGAGCGGGTGTTCGCGCAGCACAATGTGCGTACCGCCATGGGCACGGCGCAGGCCGGCGGGGTGATCGCGCTCGCGGCGGCGCGGCGCGGCATACCGGTGCATTTCCACACACCCAGCGAGGTCAAGGCGGCGGTGACGGGCAGCGGCACCGCCGGCAAGGCGCAGGTGACCACGATGGTGACGCGGATCCTCGGCTTGACGGTGGCGCCGAAACCGGCGGACGCGGCCGATGCGCTGGCTCTGGCCATCTGTCATTGTTGGCGGGCGCCGTTGCTGGAACGCATGGCCAAAGCCGAAGCGCAGGCGGCCGAGGTGCGCCGGCGCTACACCGAAAAGCTCGCTGAACAACGGAAGGCGGTACGCGGGTGATCGCGTCGGTACGCGGTGAGGTGCTCGAAATCGCGCTCGATCACACGGTGATCGAGGCCGGTGGTATCGGGTACCGGCTGAACGCCACCCCGTCGACATTGGCCATGCTCACCCGCGGCGAGGAGATCCGGCTCTACACCGCGATGATCGTGCGCGAGGATTCCCAGACCTTGTTCGGGTTCGCCGACACCGAATCGCGCGACCTGTTCGGTCTGCTGCAAACCGTGTCCGGTGTCGGCCCCCGCCTGGCGATGGCGGTGCTCGCGGTGCTGGAGCCCGAAGCCCTGCGCAAGGCACTCGCGGAAAGCAACGTGGCGGCGCTGACCAGGGTGCCGGGCATCGGCAAGCGCGGCGCCGAGCGCATGGTCGTCGAACTGCGCGACAAGGTGAATCTCATTCCCGTGCAGGCGGGCCCGCCGGGCAGTGCCCCCGCGGTCGCGGTGACGCCGGTGCGTGATCAGGTGGTGGAGGCGCTGACGGGTCTGAGCTTCCCGCTCAAACAGGCCGAGCAGGCGGTGGATTCGGTGCTGGCCGAGCAGCCCGCCGCCGACACCGCTGCCGCCTTGCGCGCCGCACTGAGCCTGCTCGGCAAGAACCGATAGGCCGCCATGGATTACGAAGAGACTGTGCCCGACGAACCCGCGTCCGACGCGGAATCTCAGGTCAGCGCAAGCTATTTGAAGTCCGACGGGGACATCGAGGCCAGTCTGCGCCCGAAATCCCTGGACGATTTCATCGGCCAGCCGCGCGTGCGCGAACAGCTGGCGCTGGTGCTGCGGGGTGCCAAGCAGCGTGGCGGTACCCCTGATCACGTGCTGCTGTCCGGCCCGCCCGGGCTCGGCAAGACCTCCATGGCCATGATCATCGCGGGCGAACTCGGCACGGCACTGCGCATCACCTCCGGCCCCGCGCTGGAACGCGCGGGAGATCTCGCGGCCATGCTCAGCAATTTGGTCGACGGCGACGTGCTGTTCATCGACGAAATCCACCGCATCGCCCGGCCCGCCGAGGAGATGCTCTACCTGGCCATGGAGGATTTCCGCGTCGACGTGGTGGTCGGCAAAGGTCCCGGCGCCACCTCGATCCCGCTGGACATCGCCCCCTTCACCCTGGTCGGCGCGACAACTCGCTCCGGCGCGCTGACCGGTCCGCTGCGGGACCGGTTCGGGTTCACCGGCCACATGGATTTCTACGAACCCGACGAGCTGCTGCGCATTCTGCTGCGGTCGGCCCAGATCCTCGGTGTCGAAGTGGAACGCGACGCCGCCGCGGAGATCGCTGGTCGCTCCCGTGGCACGCCGCGTATCGCGAACCGCCTGCTGCGTCGCGTCCGCGACTACGCCGAGGTCCGCGCCGACGGGCACATCACCCGCCCGATCGCGCAAGCGGCTCTCGAGGTCTACGACGTCGACGCACTGGGCTTGGACCGTTTGGACCGGGCTGTCTTGTCCGCGCTGGTCCGCGGTTTCAACGGCGGCCCCGTCGGCGTCTCCACCCTCGCGGTCGCGGTGGGCGAGGAAGCGGCCACCGTCGAGGAAGTGTGTGAGCCGTTCCTGGTCCGCGCCGGGATGGTGGCGCGCACTCCGCGCGGTCGTGTCGCCACCGCCGCGGCCTGGGAACATCTCGGTCTGCTGCCACCCGCCGATCTCGCTTTCGGTTCCATCGACGTCCGTGCCCGCGAACCCCAGCCGACGCTGGATCTTTTCGACCGCCCCTAGCAGACGGCGGCTTCCCCGGACGGGCGCGCCGCCGATCTCCCCGCTACAGTCGGTCGCATGACCGTGGTGCAGTCTGTTGTCGATCGTTTGCCGGAGCCCTATCGCTCCAAGGCGATTCAGCACCGCGAGCTGATGAAATTCGCGGTGGTCGGCGCGGTCACCTGGTTCATCGACACCGGTGTCGTGTACGCCGCGAAGCTGACGGTGCTCGGTGAGAAGCCGCTGACCGCGCGGCTGCTGGGTGTGCTGATCGCGATCATCGCGTCCTACATCCTGAACCGCGAGTGGTCGTTCCGCACCCGGGGCGGCCGCCAGCGTCACCATGAGGCGGCCCTGTTCTTCGCCGTCAGCGCGCTGGGCATCGCCGTCACGCTGGTGCCCCAGGCGATCTCGCTCTATGTCCTGAATCTGCGGGTACCGCATGTCGGCCCGCTCACCCAGGCGGTGGCCAACTTCGTCACCGGCCAGATCCTCGGCGTCCTGCTCGCGATGGGCTTCCGCTTCTGGGCGTTCCGCCGCTTCGTCTTCCCGGATGACCTGCGCGAAGCCGAACTCCACACCATTCAGGGCTGAAATCAGTGGTGCGGGCTCTTTTCGAGCGCCGTGACGACCAGATCCATGAAAGCGTCGACTTCGTCGCGCGCGTAACCCCGGGTCCCGAGCCGCGCTTCGGTGAAATGCACCCCGCGCACATCCGCGATGGTGAGGCTGCCCGGACCGCCGTGCGCCAGCGTGGCGGCGACTAAATCCATGAAGGCGTCGACTTCCTCCTCGTGATATCCGCGCCGCCCGACCGGCGCGGAGGTGAACCGCATCCGGTGTACGTCGTCGGGGGTCAGCAGGGCGGCGGGCTCGGAACCGTTGGCGCCCGCGGGCACCGGGCGCGACCCGCGCTGCCGGATCTCCAACTCGATCCGTACCCGGTCGAGGAACTCGTCGACCTGCTCGGCCTGATATCCGCGGCCGCCGAAGCGCGGCGCGTCGAAGTGCACGTGCCGGACATCGTCGGCGGTGAGTACGCCGGTGCCGGCCAACGTCGAGGCGACCAGTTCCATGAACGCGTCGACTTCGTCCGCGTGGTAGCCGCGATGCCCGACCGGTGGCATGGCGAAATGGATCCGGCTCACGTCCTCGGGGGTCATCACCCGGATTATTGTGGCAGGGTCGAACAGGTGCTGCTCAGTCTTTGCTGAACGCATCCGAGCGGTCTCATTCCTTGCGTACGCCGTCGACGAGTAGACGGCGGATCGCCTCGGTCAGCGCGGCGATGGCGGCTTCGTCGGGATCGCGCAGCCCGTGCACGATGCCGGCGAGCAGCATGCCGGTCACGGCCTTGGCGGTATTCAGGGTGTCGAGATCCGCACGCAGATAACCCAATTCGACACCGTGCTCGAGGTATCCCGCGGTCAGCGCGTCGGCGGTGTCGAGCAGTCCGTAGAGCCGGGCGGTGAGTTCGTCGTCGATTCCGGTGGCGTGGAACAGCAGCAACTGCGCGATCCGGCGGTCCTGGATCAGGATCCGGGTGAGGGCGGTACCGATCCGATCGAGCTGCGCCCGGTACTCGTCGAGGCTGGTGGCCGCGTCGGGTGCGTTCTCGGTACCCAGCGTTTCCACGATGCGCCCGGCCAGATCGTCGATGACGTGGTCGATGATGTCGCGCTTATTGCTGAAGTACCGGTAGAACGTGCCGTGCCCGATGCCGAGCTGGCCCGCGATATCGGCGATGCCGGTGGCGTGATAGCCCTTCTCGGCGAAGCAGACGAACGCGGTATCGATGATGCTCTGGCGCAGTTCGGCTTTGCGGCGCGCTACGGCGCCGCCGGCCACCGCTCGGGGGGCTCGGGTCGGTGGCTGGGTCACGGGTGCGATGATACAGTCGTCACAAACGGAATGATGTGTCATTCCGCTTGGCGTCTCATTCGAAGACGCTTGGTTCACAATCTGGAGGTTCGACGTGGCGCCTCAATTCGATGCCATCGTGGTCGGTGCGGGATTCGGCGGAATGGGTGCGGGCATCGAGCTCGACCGGCTCGGCCTGAGCAATTACGTGATCCTGGAGCGGGAAGCCGATCTCGGCGGCACCTGGCACGTCAACCACTACCCGGGTCTGGCCGTCGATATCGCCTCGGTCACCTACTCCTATTCTTTCGAGCCCAACCCGTACTGGACGCGCCTGTTCGCCCCGGGCAAGGAGCTCAAGCGCTACGCCGAACACGTCGCCGGTAGATACGGCCTGCGCCGCCGGATGCGGTTCTCCACCGTGGTGGACGGCGCACGCTGGGACGAGGAGCGGCAGCAGTGGACGGTCTCGATCGAGGGTGGTGAAACCCTCACCGGCCGTTACCTGCTCACGGCGACGGGCTTCCTCTCCCAGCCCTACACCCCGCCGTTCCCCGGCATCGACACCTTCGGCGGCAAGATCATCCACACCACCGCGTGGGAGGACGATTTCGACCTCACCGGCCGCAAGGCCGCGATCATCGGCACCGGCGCCACCGCGGTGCAGCTGGTGCCGGAGGCGGCGAAGAAGGTCGCCGAGCTGACCGTCTTCCAGCGCACCCCGATCTGGGTGGTGCCCAAGGTCGACACCGCGATCCCGGCCCCGGTACAGCGGCTCTTCGCCGAGGTCCCGGCCACGCAGAAGGCCGCGCGTGTGGTCAACACCGCCATGCTCGAAGCGCTGATGGTGGTCGGTGTGCTGCACTACAAGCAGGCCAAGCCACTGAACAAGGCCGCCGCGCTGCTCGCCAAGGCGCACCTGTTCGCCCAGGTCCGGGACAAGCGGACGCGCGAGCGACTGACCCCGAAGTACGACTTCGGTTGTAAGCGCCCCACCTTCTCCAACCACTACTTCAAGGTCTTCAACCAGCCGCACGTGCACCTGGAGACCAACTCGATCGAGCGCATCGAAGTCGACGGCATCGTCACCGCCGACGGCCGCAAGACCGAGATCGACACGTTGATCCTGGCCACCGGGTTCGATCTGTGGGACGTGAACTTCCCGGCCATCGAGATCATCGGCCGCGACGGCGTGAATCTCGGAAAGTGGTGGCGCGACAACCGCTTCCAGGCCTACGAGGGCATCACGGTGCCGAAGTTCCCGAACTTCCTGAGCTTGAACAGCCCCTACTCCTACAGCGGCCTGTCCTACTTCACCACCATCGAGGGGCAGATGAAACACATGGCCCGCCTCTTCGGGGAGATGTTCCGGCGCGGCGAGCACACCTTCGAGGTGACCCAGCAGGCGAATGAGCGGTTCCTGGATCAGGTCACGGACAAACTCGGCGATTCGGTGTTCTACGGCGGCGACTGCGCGGGCGCGCGCAGCTACTACTTCAACCAGCACGGCGAAGCCGCGCTGCTGCGCCCGAACAGCACCGTCAGCACGCACAAGCAGGCGGTGAGTTTCCCGCTCGACGATTATTCGTTCGGTGCGGCGGGTGTAAAGGCCTCTGCCTGAGCGGGTCCCCGCGCATATCAGGTGTGCCGGTGTGGCGGCGGATACAGGAACTGGCAGACTATGGGCGTACCTGTCCATTCATCCACAAGACTAGGGACTGACTTCGACGATGGAATTCCTGTTTCCGCTCCTGCTGGCAGGCATGCTCGTGTTCATGTACATGGGCATTCGCCGCCAGAAGAAGGAGGCCGAGAAGGTCGCCGACATGCAGAGCAGCCTGAAGGTCGGTGACTCTGTCGTCACCACGTCGGGCCTCTACGGCACCGTGGTCGACGTCGACGACGCCACCGTCGATCTGGAGATCGCCGAGGACGTCGTCACCACCTGGCTGCGTCAGGCGATCCGCGAGCTCCGCACCGATGATGTGTCGAGCACCGGCGAGACCGTCGCCGACGAGGCTGTTACCGATGATGCCGAACCGGTCGTCGTCGAAGAGTCCCCCGCGCAGACCGAAACCCGGCTGACCAAGGACTGACCTTTCGCCGCACCGCCCGCGAGTCGTAGTGTCGCGGGCGCGTGCGCGCTTGTGTTTTGGATCCAACTCGACTTCCGCCTAGGAGATACCTGCTGTGCCACCTTCTCAGGGATCGGCGCAACATCCGCTCCGGCTGCTCGGCGTCTACGCCGCGCTGCTGGCCGTGATCTATGCGCTGGTGTTCTTCACCGGGGACAAAACCCCGACGCCCAAACTCGGCATCGACCTGCAGGGTGGTACCCGGGTCACGCTGACCGCACGCACTCCCGACGGCAGCAAGCCGAGCCAGGACAGCCTGAAGAAGGCCCAGGAGATCATCGAGAACCGTGTCAACGGTCTCGGTGTCGGTGGCTCCGAAGTCGTCGTCGACGGCGACAACATCGTCATCACCGTCCCCGGTGACGACGGGCAGCAGGCGCGGGCGCTGGCCACCACGGCCAAGCTCTACATTCGTCCGGTGCTGGCGGCCGTCCCGGTCGGCCCCGACGGCAAGGTGCCCACCCAGGGCGCGACCCAGCCCACCCCGGCCCCGCCCGCCGAGACCGCGCCGCCGGCCGAGGTTCCCCCCGCGGAGGTCCCGCCCGCGGAGGTCCCGCCCGCCGAGGTTCCGGTCCCGCAGCCCCGCGTGTTCCCGGCGCAGGCGCCGACGCCGCCCGCCGACCCGGGCGCTCTCACGCCGCAGGAGATCGCGCAGAAGGAGATCGCCGAAGCGAAGGCGACTCGGCAGAGCGCCGATCCCGCGGTGCAACAGGCGGCCGTGCTGGCGATGGACTGCTCCAAGCCGGACCCGCTGGCCGGTAACGACGATCCGGCGCTGCCGTTGATCACCTGCGCGGTTCCCGGCTCGCCGAACCCCGAGGTGTACCTGCTCGGTCCGAGCAAGATTGACGGCCAGGAGATCAAGGACGCCACCGCGGGCCTCAACTCCCAGCAGGCCCGGCACGAGGTGAACCTGGAATTCAAGTCCGGCGGTAGTGACGCCTGGGCCGCCATCACCGGTGACGCGATCAAGCAGCAGTCGCCGCAGAACCGGGTCGCGTTCGTGCTCGACTCGCGCGTGGTGTCCGCCCCGGTCGTGCAGCAGGGCCCGCAGCTGGGTGGCCGCACCACCATCTCCGGCAACTTCAACGCCGCCAGCTCCAAGGAACTGGCCAACACCCTGAAGTACGGTTCGCTGCCGCTGTCGTTCCAGACCTCCGAGGCCGAAACCGTCTCCGCGACGCTGGGCCTGTCCTCGCTGCGGGCCGGTCTGCTGGCCGGCGCGATCGGTCTCGCGGTCGTGCTGCTGTACTGCCTGGCGTACTACCGGATGCTCGGATTCCTCACCGCCCTTTCGCTTTTCGCCTCGGGGCTCGCGGTCTACGGCATCATGGTGCTGCTCGGCCGCTGGATCAACTTCACGCTGGACCTGGCCGGCATCGCCGGTCTGATCATCGGTATCGGTATGACCGCCGACTCCTTCGTGGTGTTCTTCGAACGCATCAAGGACGAGATGCGGGAGGGCCGCAGTTTCCGGTCCGCCGTCCCGCGCGGCTGGGCCCGCGCCCGGCGCACCATCCTGTCCGGTAACGCGGTCAGCCTGATCGCGTCCGCGGTGCTCTACATCCTCGCGGTCGGTCAGGTGAAGGGCTTCGCGTTCACCCTCGGACTCACCACGGTCCTCGATGTCATCGTGGTGTTCCTGGTGACGATGCCGCTGGTCATGCTGGCTTCGCGCACCCAGTTCTGGGCGAAGCCCGGGGTGAACGGCCTGGGCGCGATCCAAGAGGTGGCGCGCGAACGCCGGGCCTCCGGCGCCGCACTCTCCGAAGGTGTGAGGACTCGATGAGCAACCAGACCAGCCCGTCGCTGCGCAAGCGGGACGCCGAGGACGCCGTGGACTACGACGCCAACTTCGATACGAAGTCCCAGCACGGCTTCTTCAGCCGGCTCTACACCGGCACCGGCGCGATCGACGTGATCGGCCGCCGCCGGATGTGGTACCTCATCACCGCCGTCATCCTGCTGATCTCGTTGGGCAGCATCCTGTTCCGCGGTTTCAACTTCGGCATCGACTTCGAGGGCGGCACCCGGATCCAGTTCCCGGGTTCGGCCGAACAGAGTCAGGTCGAGGACGTCTACCGCGCCGCCATCGGCACCGACCCGGAGTCGGTGCAGAAGGTCGGCGCCGGCGCGACCAGCAATATGCTGATCCGCTCCGAGGCCCTCGATCAAGGCCAGGTCGAGAAGCTGCAGGCGGCGCTGTACTCCGAGTTCCAGCCCAAGGATTCCAGCGGTAAGCCGAGTCTGGCGGCGATCAGCGTCTCGGATGTGAGCGAGACCTGGGGCGGCCAGATCACCAAGAAGGCGCTGATCGCGCTCGCGGTGTTCCTGGCGATCGTCGCGGTCTACATCACGATCCGCTTCGAGCGGGACATGGCGATCGCGGCGCTGGCGGCGATGGTCTTCGACGTCGCCGTCACCGCGGGCATCTATTCGCTGGTCGGTCTGGAGGTGTCGCCCGCGACCGTGATCGGCATCCTCACCATCCTCGGCTTCTCGCTGTACGACTCGGTGATCGTGTTCGACAAGGTGGAGGAGAACACCCGCGGCGTGCTGCACGTGAACCGGCGCACCTACGGTGAGCAGGCCAACCTGGCGGTCAACCAGACCCTGATGCGCTCGATCAACACCGCGCTCATCGGCATCCTGCCGATCGTCGGACTGCTGGTGATCGCGGTGTGGCTGCTCGGCGTGGGCACGCTGAAGGATCTCGCGCTGGTGCAGCTGGTGGGTCTGCTGGTGGGCACCTACTCCTCAATCTTCTTCGCCACGCCGCTGCTCGTATCGCTCAAGGAGCGCTTCGGTCCGGTGGCCGCGCACACCAAGAAGGTGCTGGCCAAGCGGTCGGGCGTCGCGAGTGCCCGAGCCCTGGCCGCCGCCGAGCAGCGGGCCGTTGCCGCCACCGGGCGGCCGTCGACGGATGCCCCGGTGCGCCGCTACGCCGGACAGCCTCCGGAGCCCGGTGCGCGCCCGAGCGGGAAACGGCACAAGCGAAGGAACTAGTACCCCAGGGGGTTTCGTTCATATGCAGCGATCACGCGGCACGGCGCGGTTGATCGGTATGGCGGCCGCGGGCGCGTCGGTCGTCGCGCTGGCAGCCGGGTGTTCGGGCGAGAACCAGGTGCCGTCCATCGGCTACGCCGTCGACGCCACGGTCACCAGCTACAACGGCGGTAGCACCCTGGGCGCGAGCAGCGGTTCGCCCGCGGTGTTCGGCCGGGTGCTGACCGGGTTCTACTACACCGGGCCGGACGGGCAGCAGGTCGCCGACACCGATGTCGGCACCGCCAAGGAGGTGCCGGGTGAGGCGCAGACCATCCAGTACCGGCTCAACCCGGACGGGGTGTACTCCGACGGAGTGCCGACCTCCTGCGATGACCTGTATTTGACCTGGGCGGCGCGCAGCGGCCGGTTCACCGCACCCGGCGGAGGGTCGCTGTTCGACGCCGCGAGCACGGCGGGCTACGCCGCGATCGAGCGGGTCGAATGCCAGACCGGATCCAAGGACGCCACCGTGGTGTTCCGGCCGGACCGGCACTATCAGTACTGGCGGAACCTGTTCACCGCCGGTGAGCTGATGCCCGCGCACGTGGCCGCGCGGGCGGCGAACGTGCCGAATGTGGTGGCGCCCTTGCAGTCCGGTGATGCCGCGGCGATCGGACGGATCGCCGAGTTCTGGAACACCGGGTGGAACCTGTCCAGCGGCCTGGATGTCACCAAGTTCCCGTCGTCGGGGCCCTACCGCATCGAATCCTTCGGTGCGGCCGATGGTTTGGTCCTGGTCGCGAATGAGCGCTGGTGGGGCAACAAGCCGGAGACCGGCCGGATCGTGGTCTACGGCAAGTCCGCCGATCTCGGCGAGAAGATCGGCGACGGAGCTGTCAGTGTCGTCGATATCGGTGGTGGCTCGGTCAAAGATGTGAATTTGGACGGGTTTTCGACGCGGACGGTGCCCGGCCGGGGAGCCGAACAACTGGTTCTGGCGACCGGGGGAGTGCTCGGCTCGGTCGATGCCCGCCGTGGTCTGGCGCTGTGCGTGCCGCGGCAAGAGCTCTACAACCAGCTCGGCAAGGCCCAGGATCTGCCGACCACTGCGCTCGGGTCCGGCCCGCTGAATTCGCGTATCGTGCAGGAGGATTCGCTGTTCTACCCGGCGGTCACCGGCGCCGCCGCCAAATACAAGAACACCGACATCCCCGGGGCGACATCGGCGTTGGCCGCCGGCAAGGCGGCCGGGCAAACCATCCGCATCGGGTATCGCGGCCCGGACGAACGGCGTAGCCGGACCGTCGCCATGATCGCCGAATCCTGCAAACCGGCGGGTATCACCGTGGTGGACGCGGGTTCCGCGGACTTCACGCCCAACCAGCTCGGCGAAGGCAAAGTCGACGCCGTACTCGGCAGCACCGCGTCGGTTCCCGGCCCCGCCGGAGCGCTGACCGGCGTAGCGGCGACCAGCGCTCTGCGCACCGGAAACGGTCTCAATTTCGGTCGATTCGGTAATGGACGCTACGATTCGATCACCGATCAGCTTGCTGCCGACGATAATTCGACGGCGCAACTGAATCTGCTCACCGAAGGCGAGAACCTGCTGTGGGCGGAGATGCCGAGCATCCCGTTGTTCGCCACTCCGCGCACGATCGCATTCGCCAACGGGCTGCAGAACGGTCTGGCGGGTCCCACCCAGGCGGGGTCCGGCTGGAATATGGACCGCTGGGTGTTGAAGCGGTGAGTGCCGGCGGCATGAGCTCAGGGCCCGGAGGCGACAGCCTGCGCAACCATGAAGGGCTCGCGAATGTCGCCGAATGATGACAGTGACCATGGAGAGGGCTCGATGAGCAAGCACGCGGCGATCGAATCCGAGGAGCTAGTGGCAGAGCGGACCGCCCAGGCGGGACAACTGGTGCGGCACCTCACCCGGTGGCGAGACGACTTTCCGACGCCGGGGGTGCGCTTCGCGGATCTGACCCCGGTCTTCGCCGACGCCGAAGGCTTCCGCACGGTCATCGACTGCCTCGCCGCCTGTGCCCCCGACGCCGATCTGGTGGCGGGTGTGGACGCGCGTGGATTCCTGCTCGGCGCCGGCGTGGCCGCCACCCTCGGCACCGGCGTGCTCGCCGTGCGAAAAGCCGGCAAGCTGCCCCCGCCGGTGCTGAACCGGGAGTACAGCCTGGAATACGGCTCCGCGGCGCTGGAGATCCCGGCCGACGGCCTGGACTTGACCGGTAAGCGCATCCTGCTGCTCGACGACGTGCTCGCCACCGGTGGCACGCTCGCCGCGGCCGCGGCGTTGTTCGCCCAGACGGGCGCGGAAATCGTCGCCGCCGCAGTGGTTTTGGAGCTGGAGTTCCTCGGGGGACGGGCGCGGCAGGGCGACTATCCCCTGACCTCGATCGTCAAGGTCTGATCCCACTCCGGCAGCTGTCGGCCCGACGTCTCCGTACTTTGTGATCCAGAACGCACTGGCGCAAACCTGGGATGTCTGCGTAACCTAGTCAGGTCTTGTTCCCGTTGATCGGAGTCATGCCGTTGAAGTTCTGAGGTAGCGCTTTCGGGCGGCCCGCGTAGTGCGCGCCGCGATACCGTCGCACCTCAGGAGGACGCATGTCTTTTCTGTCTATTTCCGATCTCACTTTCACCTGGCCGGACGGCACCCCCGTCTTCGACGGGCTCTCGGCGGTTCTCGGAACCGGGCACATCGGTCTGGTCGGCGCCAACGGCGCGGGGAAATCCACGCTGTTGCGGCTGATCAGCGGTGAGCTCACGCCTGCGAGCGGCTCCCTCGCCCTGTCCGGGCATTTCGGGTACCTTCGGCAAGATCTCGGTCTCGCCGAAGGGCAGCGGGTCGACGCCGTACTCGGCATCGCCGATATCCGGAAAGCGTTGCACCGCATCGAATCCGGTGGCGGGGACGAGTCCGATTTCGACACCGTGGGCGCGGCCTGGGATGTCGAGGAGCGTGCGATCGCGCTGCTGGGCCGGCTGGGTCTGCGTTATCTCGCCGATTCGCCCGCTCAGCTGGATCGCACCCTGGACACCCTG
This sequence comes from Nocardia goodfellowii, assembly GCF_017875645.1. Taxonomy (NCBI): domain Bacteria; kingdom Bacillati; phylum Actinomycetota; class Actinomycetes; order Mycobacteriales; family Nocardiaceae; genus Nocardia; species Nocardia goodfellowii. The sequence continues at coordinate 3,838,598 of NZ_JAGGMR010000001.1, forward strand.
TCCGGTGGTGAGACGGTACTGCTCGGGCTGGTGGCGCAGTTGCTCACCGAACCCGATGTGCTGTTGCTCGACGAGCCGACCAACAACCTGGATCATGTTGCGCGGGAACGCCTCTACGAGGTGATCGGCCAGTTCCCGGGCACGGTACTCACGGTCAGTCACGACCGCGAGCTGCTGGACCGGATGAACACCATCGCCGAGCTCCGGCAGGGCGAGTTGCGGTTGTTCGGCGGCAATTTCACCGAGTACGAGCGGATCATCGAGGCGGAGCAGGAGGCGGCGCGCGCCGCCATCCGGGATGCCCGCAGCGATGTACGCAAGCAGGCGCAGGAACTCGTCGAGGCCCGCATCAAACTGGACCGCCGTAAGCGCTACGGCCAGAAGATGTGGGACCAGAAGCGGGAACCGAAAATCATTATGGCCGAGCGCAAACGGCAGGCCCAGGTGTCGGCCGGGAAGCTGCGCAACAGCCACATCGAGAAGTTGGAGGACGCGAAACAGCACCTCGATCAGGCGGAGGAGCTCCTGCGTGCCGACAAGGAGATCCGCGTCGATCTGCCGGATACCCGGCTCTACCCGGGTCAAGATGTCATCGAGCTGGAGGAGGTGCGGCTGGCGTGTGGCCCGACGGTCACGCTGACCGTCTCCGGCCCGGAACGCATCGCGCTCACCGGCCGCAACGGCGCGGGTAAAACCACACTGCTGCGGCACATCGCGGAGCAGGGTCCGAAGGTGCCGTGGCGCATGTTGCCCCAGCGTCTGGACATCTTCGACGAGGACCTGTCCGTCTTCGAGAATGTCGCGGCGGCGGCGCCGCATGCCACCCCGCTACAGATTCGTTCGCAGTTGGCGCGCTTCCTGTTCCGGGGTACCGACGCCGATGTCGTGGCCGGCGCGTTGTCCGGCGGCGAACGCCTGCGGGCCGCGCTGGCCATGCTTCTGCTGGCCGACCCGGCCCCGAAGCTGCTCCTGCTGGACGAGCCGACCAATAATCTGGACTTGCCCAGCCTGCAACACCTCACGCAGGCCCTGTCCAGCTTCGAGGGCGCGCTCATCGTGGTCAGCCACGACCCGCGCTTTCTCGATGACATCGGTGTCACCCGCCGGGTGGAACTCACTCCGGAAGGGCTCGTCGAGACGCTGGTCCGGTGATGCCGGCGACACCGCACGCCCTCCGGCCCGTTCGCGGCCGGCGGGCGTGCGGTCAGTCCAGCTGCGCCGCAAGCTTTTTCGGGGCCACCTGCCGGTAGGCGTCGCGAACTATCTCGGTGATCTCCGGCCAGTCCGGATCGACACCGAGGCGGACGCCGAGCCAGCCACGGTGACCGACGTACGGGGGTTTGAAGAAGCGGTCCGGTTCGGTGTCGATGAGTTCCTGCTGGACGCCGTCGGGCGCGGGGCACCAGATGGTGTGGCCGGTCTCCTCGTAGGCGTCCTCGGTGAACATGGTGAAGACGGTTTTGCCGCGCACGAAGAACGCCGGGCAGCCGTGGCTGAGGCGCTCACTGCTCTCCGGAAGCGCCAGGCAGATCGCACGGATCTGGGTCAACGGGTCCACCCTCGCAGTGTAAGTCCTTGACCGCCGCAGTTTTAGTTGCATAGACTAAAACATATCGAACGGGAGGACCGATAATGGGATACGGACACTGGGACGACACCGCTTACCGGGCGGCAAGCACCTATCGCGCCAGCCGGGGGCTCGACGACTTCGGCTACACCGCCGAACTGCGCAACCGCCCCTACGACACCTGGCAGGCGCATCCATCGCTCGACCCACTCGGCGTCGACGTGCGCGAATGCCGAGACTCGGCCGACCACGGCAACTCGCTGCCCATCGCGGTGCTGTTCGACGTGACCGGTTCCATGGGGCAGGTGCCGATCATCATGCAGCGCAAGCTCGGCAAACTGCACGGGCTGCTGCGGAGCAAGGGCTACGCCGACGACCCGCAGATCCTCTTCGGCGGCGTCGGCGACGCGGACACCGACCGAGTTCCCCTGCAGGTCGGGCAATTCGAGTCCGACAACCGGATGGACGAGCAACTCCGCAACATCCTGCTCGAGGGTGGCGGCGGCGGTCAGAAATCCGAAAGCTACGAACTTGCCGCCTATTTCATGGCTACCCACATTGCCACCGACGCCTGGGACAAGCGCCGTAAACGCGGCTACCTCTTCCTCATCGGGGATGAACTGAACAAGCGCAAACTCGCCGCCCGCCACATCCGCGCCGTCATCGGAGACCATGTCCGCCACGACATCTCGGTCGAATCGATCTACCGCCGGCTCGCCGAACGCTGGCATGTCCACTACATCCTGCCCAACCAATCGAGCTACTACAACGATCCCGAGATCGCCGACCACTGGCGCGCACTGCTCGGGCAGAATTTCCTGAAGCTCGATGATCCCGCGGCGGTGTGCGAACTCATCGCCCTGACCATCGGCCTGGCGGAAGACCGAGTCGACCTCGACACCGGGTTGGCCGACCTCGCGGATCTCGGCTCCGCCGCCGAAGCGGCCGCGGTACGAGGGGCTTTGCGTCCCAACGACCCTCGCGCCTTGCCACCCGTCGCCCGCTGACGGCGGGCCGCGAACCGGGTTCGGTCTCGCGGGAGGTCCGGACTCAGCGCACGGTGTGGAGATATGTGTGAGCGATAGGCGCGGGAGGTAGTGAAAGGTGAACGGGCAGCACATCATTGTGGTGGATCTCGGGTTCGGGGACGCCGGGAAGGGCGCTACGGTCGACTGGCTGTGTTCGCCTGATGCGGGGCTCGGCGTGACGGCGGTGGTGCGGTTCAACGGGGGAGCGCAGGCGGCGCACAATGTGATCGCCGACGGCAAGCACCACGCCTTCGCGCAGTTCGGCGCCGGGACGTTCTCGGGTGTACCGACGCTGCTGTCGCAGCACATGCTGGTCGAGCCGATCGCGCTGGCGGGGGAGGCGCGGCAGTTGGCCGCGCTCGGCGTCCCGGATCCGTTGTCGCTGTTGCGCGTCGACGGCCGCGCGTTGCTGACCACCCCGATCCACATCGCCGCGAACCGTGCCCGCGAGGACGCGAGGGGTTCCTCGCGGCATGGTTCCTGCGGGCGCGGCATCGGGGAGACCGCCTCGTACGCCCTGGAATACGACGCACCGACCGTTGCGGACTGCCTGCGGCCGAAGGCGCTGCGGCAAAAACTGGATCTACTGGCAGCGCACTACGGCCCCCTGATCGCGCCGAGCGAGCACCGGTACGAGCCGATCCGCGACCTGGTCGAGATGTATCGCGAATTCGCCGCTGCCGTACGCATCGTCGACGACGGTGAACTTGCTCGCCTCGCCCGCCGCGGCAGGCTGATCTTCGAAGGCGCGCAAGGAGTTTTGCTCGACGAATGGCGCGGCTTCCACCCGCACACCACATGGTCCACGGTGGAACCACGCAACGCCCGTGCCATGCTCGCCGGTATCGGAGCGACCGCCTACACCCTGGGCGTCACCCGCAGCTACCTGACCCGCCACGGCGCGGGGCCCTTCCCCACCGAAGACCCATCCCTCGACATCCCCGAGGCGCACAACGCGTTCGGCCCCTACCAAGGTGACTTCCGCATCGGCCACCTCGATCTGACCCTCTTGCGCTACGCCATAGCCGCCTGCGACGGCATCGACGGCTTCGCGGTCACCCACCTCGATCGCCGAACACCTTATGCCGCAATCGGTTACGACACCCCTGCGGGCCACGTCCACGACCTCCCGCTCGGCGCGTGGCAAAACCTCCCGCACCAGCAGCGTTTGACCGCCCTCCTCACCGGCGCCGAACCCGTGCTCGTCGAGTTGCCGGCGGACCGAATCGATTGGCTGTCAAGGCAACTGAGCACCCCCGTCGTCCTGACCTCCGACGGACCGAATCGCGCCGACCGCACCCCCACTACGGCCCAAGGGGCAGACAGCAGTGTCTGGCGGGCGAGCAGTGTGCCCGCGTAGGTTCGCCCGAACTGCCGCCGGGCGCGGGGTCGAGGTGCCCCCCGGCGTACTCAAGGGACTTCTACCGGGTCGGCGCAGCTGGTGGGCGGGTCGACGAGGGCGCAGTTGGCGGGTTCGCGGGTGGGGCGGTAATCGAAGTCGACGCCATTCGCCGCGATGATGGCGGCGTAGGCGGCGACGGCTTCGGTGGGGACGCGGGTGCGGTCGCCGGCGCGGGCGTTGACGGTGTAGAGGCCGAAACGTGGGCTGTAGCTGCCCCATTCGTAGTTGTCGGTGAGGCTCCAATAGTTGTAGCCGATGATGTTCATGCCGTCGGCGGCGGCGCGCTGTACCCAGTAGATGGAGTCGCGCAGGTGATCGGCACGGGTGTAGCCCTCGCGGCGGGGTCTGTCGTCCTGGGTGGTGATGCCGTTCTCGACGACGAACAACGGTTTGCCCGGGAAGAGGCGGGCGTAGCGGCGCAGTGCGAAGTAGATGCCTTCCGGACGGACCGGTAGATCCCAGAGGTCGGAAGGATCGGGTTTCGGGGGTTCGAAGGCGTAGTAGTAGTCGAACCCGATGTAGTCGAGGCGAGGGCCGATATCGGCCAGCAGGGAGCCGTTGATCTGCAGGTCGTTGCCGGCGACGTAGCCGACATTGCTGGTCACCATCGCGTCGGGGCGGCGGCGATGGATGTGCTCGTAGATCGCGTTGTGCGCCGCGGCGACGCGCTTCTCCATGACGCGCCGATCGGTGCCGCGCAGCCGGACCTCGTGGCTGATGTAGGCGACGGGCTCGTTGATGGTGACCCACAACGGATTCCGGTCGGCGTAGCGATCCACCACCTTACGCATGTTGGCGAGCCAGTCGTGCACCATGTCGGGGTGGTCCCAGCCGCCGCGCTCGTAGGCCCAGCCCGGGTACACCCAGTGGTCGAGGGTGAGCATCGGCCGCATGCCGGCCTGGATGATGGCGTCGATGACGGCGTCGTAGTACTCGAACGCGCCGGGATCCCAGGCGTCGCGCCCTTCCGGTTGCAGACGCGCCCATTCGATTCCGATCCGGAACACCTCGACGCCGAGCGCGGCGGCCAGATCGATGTCGGCGGCGTAGCGGTGATAGAAGTCGACGGCGTCGCCGTACTCGTCGAATTCGGGGTGCTGCCGGATGTAGCGCAGCCAATTGCTGTCCGGCGCCTGCCCTTCCGATTGGAAGCCCGACATCGATACTCCCCACAGGAAGTCCGGCCCGAGCGTGCGGACACCGGCCGCCGGTGCCTCCCCGGGTACCAGCAGCGCGACCATCGAGGCCGCGAGGGCCGCAGCGGCTCGCCGAGTCCGTGTGCGCATCCTCCGCGAAAGTAGCTGACTATTCGCCCTCTCGCCACGCGCCGCTCAGTGCGGGTACTGGCCCGCGATCACCGCCCGCCCCGCAGGTCCGCGCGCGGCGCCGTCCGGCAGGATGGTGCGCCGTGGAGCAATCGGTGGTTTCGGTCGATGTGGTGACACTGCGCTTCTGGGATACCGACAGCGCGGTCACGCTCGGGATCGCGCCGCGGGAACACGAGCCGTTCACCGGCGAACTCGCCTTGCCCGGCGTGCTTTTGGGCCGCGGCGAACGCCTCGCCGTGGCGGCCAGGCGCGCGGTGCACACCAAACTCGGGGTGCCGGAGGCGGCGATCGGCGCGGTCGGCCAGCTGGTCACCTTCGACGAACCCAACCGCGACCCCCGCGGTCCCACCCTCTCCATCGCGATGTGGGCGGTCGTCGGCGTCCACGAGGGCCCGGCCCGATGGGTGCCGTTCGACGAGCTGCCGCCGCTGGCCTTCGACCACAACGCCATCGTCGAAGTCGCGCGCACCCACCTCGCCCGCCTGCTCTGGAAGGATCCCGCCTTCACCCGCGCCCTCACCGGCGCCGAATTTCCCGCCACTCGCGCCGTAGACCTCGCCAGTACCCTCCTCGGGACCCGCCCCGACCCCGCCAATCTCAACCGCACCCTCGCCGCCATTCCGGGTCTCACTCGGACCAGCGAACGCCGCCGCACCAAACCCACCGGCCGCCCCGCCGCCGTCTGGGCTTTCACTCCGGACTGAGCGCCGCGCCGACCGGATCAGTGGCGCGGGGCGTACATGATGATCGCGACGCCGGTCAGGCAGAGGGCGGCGCCGAGGTAGTCCCAGCGGTCGGGGTGGAATTTGTCGACGACGATGCCCCAGGCCAGCGAGCCCGCGACGAAGACGCCACCGTAGGCGGCGAGGATGCGCCCGAAGTTCGGGTCGGGCTGGAAGGTCGCTACGAACCCGTACGCCCCGAGCGCGACTACCCCGGCCGCGATCCACAGTAGCCCGCGCTGCTCGCGCCAGCCCTGCCACACCAGCCAGGCGCCACCGATCTCGGCGAGCGCGGCCAGCGCGAACAACAGCAGCGAGCGGGCGATGATCACCGCCCGAACCTACAACGCGGCCCCGGCCGGGGGCGGGACGGTCTCGGTGGGTTCGACGATGTATACGGCGTAGGGACGGCGCAGGACCGGGTAGGAGACGTTGCGGACGGGCACGCCGCCGGGCGTCTGCCCGGACTCGGTGCCGGCGTGCGCGTGGCCGTGGACAGCGAGGTCGGCGGCGCCCCGGTCGATGGCGGTGGCCAGCTCGTGGCAGCCGAGCCCGGGGTAGATCCGGATCGGTTCGCCGACGAGGGTGTCGACCACGGGGGAGTAGTGCATGAGGGCGATGCGGATGTCGGTGTCGAGGGTCTCGAGCGTCTGCCGCAAGAGCTCGGCGTCGAGCGGACCGCGGCGCATCCGTTCCCGATGTTCGGGATTGGCGTTCTCGGGATCGCCGGGATGTCCGGGGAAGCCGCCGCTGCCGCCCATGACGCCCGCGATGCCCACCCGGACGCCCGCCACCTCGAGGACTGTCGACTCACCTTCGAGCATGCGGACGCCGAGCGCACCGAGCATGGCCGCGATGCGGTAGCCCTGTTTGCGATCGTGGTCATGGTTGCCGAGGACGGCGACCATGGGGACCGGGACGCCGGCCAGTTCGGCACGCAGCAGTTCCGCCTCCGCGATTCGCCCGCCCTCGGTGAGGTCGCCCGCGAGGAGCAGTATGTCGGCGTGTTCCGCGAGCCGGAGAAACTCTGGGCGGAACTTCCCGGCGACGGCTGGGCGCATGTGCAGGTCGGCGACGGCGGCAACGCGAACGGTCACGGCCTCAGCCAGCCACAATCCGCGAAATGTGTCAACAGGATTCGGGTTCGGTACCAACCCGGGATTCACCTATCGGTCGCTGGTCCGGCACCGGGACTAAAGTGGTGATCTGGGCGGTTGCGACGGTCGGATAGGGTGTTGCGATCGAGGCGCGGAGAGGTGGTGGCATGGCTCAACACTTGGGCGAGGCGAATGTCGGGCAATCGGCATCGTCCCCGCAGTCGAACGGTGCCCCCACCCCGGCCGATATGCCCGGTGCCCCGAAGCCGCCCGCCGCCAAGCCGCCCGCGCGTGAGCCCGGTACCGCCGCGGCCGTTCCCACCTCCGCCTCGCGGCGGGTCCGGGCCCGCCTGGCCCGGCGGATGACCGGTCAGCGTGGCATCGCCGCGGTCAAGCCGGTGCTGGAGCCGCTCGCCTCGGTGCACCGTGAGTTGTACCCGAAGGCGAACCTGACGCTGCTGCAGCGCGCCTTCGATGTCGCCGACGAGCGGCACGCGCATCAGTTCCGCAAATCGGGTGACCCGTACATCACCCATCCGTTGGCGGTGGCCAACATCCTGGCCGAACTCGGTATGGACACCACCACGCTGGTCGCGGCGCTGCTGCACGACACCGTGGAGGACACCGGCTACTCGCTGGAGCAGCTGACCAGCGACTTCGGCCAGGAGGTCGCGCACCTGGTCGACGGTGTCACCAAGCTGGACAAGGTCAACCTGGGCGCCGCCGCGGAGGCCGAGACCATCCGCAAGATGATCATCGCGATGGCCCGCGATCCGCGCGTGCTCGTGATCAAGGTCGCCGACCGGTTGCACAACATGCGCACCATGCGCTTCCTGCCGCCGGAGAAGCAGGCCAAGAAGGCCAAGGAGACGCTGGAAGTCATTGCGCCGCTTGCGCATCGACTGGGCATGGCCACGGTGAAGTGGGAACTGGAGGATCTCGCGTTCGCGATCCTGCACCCGAAGAAATACGACGAGATCGTGCGTCTGGTCGCCGATCGCGCGCCGTCGCGCGACACCTACTTGGCCAAGGTCCGCGCCGAAATCGTGAATACCCTTGCGGCCTCACGGATCACGGCGATCGTCGAGGGCCGGCCCAAGCACTACTGGTCGATCTATCAGAAGATGATCGTCAAGGGTAAGGACTTCGACGACATCCACGACCTGGTCGGTATCCGCATCCTCTGCGACGAGGTGCGTGACTGCTACGCGGCGGTCGGCGTGGTGCATTCGCTGTGGCAGCCGATGGCGGGCCGGTTCAAGGACTACATCGCCCAGCCTCGCTACGGGGTCTACCAGTCGCTGCACACCACCGTCGTCGGTCCGGACGGCAAGCCCCTGGAGGTGCAGATCCGTACCCAGGACATGCACCGCACCGCCGAGTTCGGTATCGCCGCGCACTGGCGCTACAAGGAGACGCGCGGCAAGCACTCCAGCGACTCGACCGAAGTCGACGATATGGCCTGGATGCGCCAGCTGCTGGACTGGCAGCGCGAAGCCGCCGATCCGGCGGAGTTCCTGGAGTCGCTGCGTTTCGACCTGAAGTCGCCGGAGATCTTCGTGTTCACCCCGAAGGGTGATGTGATCACGTTGCCGCAGAAGTCGACTCCGGTCGACTTCGCCTACGCGGTGCACACCGAGGTCGGGCACCGTTGCATCGGCGCGCGCGTCAACGGCCGCCTGGTCGCCCTGGAGCGGCAGCTCGAAAACGGTGAAGTGGTCGAGGTTTTCCAGTCCAAGGCGCAGAACGCCGGCCCGAGCCGGGATTGGCAGAACTTCGTCGTCTCGCCGCGCGCGAAGGCCAAGATCCGGCAGTGGTTCGCCAAGGAGCGCCGCGAGGAGGCCCTGGAATCCGGTAAGGAGCAGATCTCCAAGGAGGTCCGCCGCGTCGGACTTCCGTTGCAGCGCTTGATGAGTGTCGACGCGATGACAGCGGTCGCCCACGAACTGCACTACACCGACATCTCCATGCTCTACACCGCGGTCGGTGAGCACCAGGTGTCCGCGCACCACGTCGTGCAGCGGCTCATGGCCCAGCTCGGCGGCATCGGTGATGTGGAGAACGAACTCGCCGAACGCTCCACGCCCTCCACGACCCCGAGCAGACAGCGCGTCACCGGTGACGCGGGCGTGCTCATCCCGGGCGCGCCGGGCACCGTGGCGAAGCTGGCCAAATGCTGCACGCCGGTCCCGGGTGACGAGATCATGGGCTTCGTGACTCGGGGCGGCGCGGTGTCGGTGCACCGCACCGATTGCACCAACGCGGGCTCGCTACAGGAGCAATCCGAGCGCATCATCGAGGTGGAATGGGCGCCGTCACCGTCCTCGGTGTTCCTGGTGGCCATCCAGATCGAGGCGCTGGACCGCACCCGTCTGCTCTCCGATGTGACCAAGGTGCTGGCCGACGAGAAGGTCAACATCCTGTCCGCTTCGGTCGCCACGCACGGCGACCGGGTCGCGATCAGCAAGTTCACCTTCGAGATGGGCGACCCGAAACATTTGGGCCATTTGCTCAATGTGGTGCGCAATGTGGAAGGCGTCTACGACGTCTACCGAGTTACTTCCGCAACTTAACGCTGGGTAACGGGCGCGTGTCGCGCGTATGAATTCGTTGCGTTGTGGGTACATTTCCTCCCACAAGCGAACCATGGCTGGCCCAGTTGTCCGGTACCACACCGGATTCCGAGTCCGCGCACACTTCGCCGGGGAGTTGCGGCAGCGATCCTGTGATCGGAAATCCGTCAGATACATTCCGGCGCCGCGCCGTCCTGTGTTCAGCATCTCCGGTGTATAGGTGGAAACTTTCCGCGATGGCGGCAGTCATAGCCGGAATCTGTTACCGTCGAATGCGTTTGAGGGCGTCAAGATTCACCTGTGGCAATACGGATTGATTGCGAATCGCTATGGCCAATTACCCGGCAAGAATCGCGGGGGTGCTCAGTGCACTCGCCGTTGCTGTGGCATTCGCCGGTACCGGTCCGGCCACCGCTCAGCCCCCTGCTCCGGCTCCTTCCACGAGTCTGGCGATAGATAGCTGTCCGGCCTTGTACGCGTTGGGAATTCAGGGCACGGGCGAGTCCTCCCCGGACGCCGCGCCGAGCACCGACACCGGGATGCTGTCCACCGTCTTCCGTCCGCTGCTGGCCCAGGCCGGCGACACCGGCCTGGTCGATCGGGCCTACGTGCCTTACGAATCCAGCTTCGGCGGTTTCACCAACGGCGGCACCACGCCCTACGCGCAGTCGGTGTCCGATGGCCTGACCAGGCTCCGCTCGATGGCCCAGTCGGTCGTGGACCGTTGCCCGCGAACCAGATTGGCGATCGTCGGCTACTCCCAGGGCGCGCACGTGGCTTCGCTGTTCGCCCAGGAGGTCGGGCAGAGCAAGGGCGTGGTCCCGGCCGACAAGGTCGCCGCCGTAGCGCTTTTCGGCGATCCCACCCGCAATACGGGCGCTCCGCTGTTCCCGGGCTCGCCGGGCAAGACGAACCCCGACGCCGCTCCGGGCACCGATGGCGACGAGATCGCCTCGATCGCCGCCCTGAACCAGACCCCGGCCGCCGGCGGCGGCATCGCCCCGGAACGGGACACGGCCGAGAACTTCGCGGCTCTTACCGGGCGCGTCGCGAGTTTCTGTACGGCGGGCGATCTTTCGTGCGACGCCCCGGAGGGCGCGCCGATCCTGCGGGCGGTGGCCAATATCGCGGGCCAGGCCCAGGTCAGCGGTGGCGACCCGATCGCCTCCCTGGTCTCGGTGGCGCAGGCGCTGGCCTACACCTCGATCAAGACCGTCGCCAAGGTGGTCAACGAGGACATCTCCGGCAGCTCGCTGTCGAATCTGTCGATCTCGCCGAAGAAGTCGATCTCCGAGCGTCTGGCGGACGCGTCCGACCCCCGCTCCCCGCTCGACATCAACGGCGCCTTCCAGGCCCTGCTGAAGGTCGGCATGATCGGCCTGAACGCGGTCGTCACGGTGGTGAAGGCGGTCATCAACCCCGCCACCATCGCCGAACTCGCCACCGCGGGCCTGGCCAACCCGGTCGCGGGGCTGGCCTTGCTGGGCGCCAAACTGCTCGGCGCGATCCCGCAACTGATTCCGCCGACCACCATCTCGCGCCTGGTCACCCAGGCGTTCACCGCCGTCGTCCAGAACATCACCGACAACAGCGAACTGCTCAATGTCACCACCTGGGTGAAGTACTGGGAGACCGTCCAGCGGCACGGCGCCTACGACTCCGCGGCGGTCACCGCCGGCGGCGACGCGCCGGTGCGTTTCGTGGCCGACTGGTTCGCCGCGCTGGCCCGGGATCTGGACGAAACGCTCGGTAGCGGCGCTGCGCCGCAGACCGTGAGTACCACGCCGACGCCCCGATTATCGGTACCCGCTAACGGCGCGTCGACTACGCCGAACCCTTCCGGTACGGGACAATTTCCGTTCGGGAACGGAGCCGATCGCGCCCCATCCAGTGGCGATTCGGTTTCGCCCACCGCGGTACCCGGCACCCCCAGATCTAGTAACCCGTCCTTGACGAACTGAGCGCCGAGAGGTCCGAACCGATGCGACACCAGTTGCCCGGCTCCGCGGGAAGGGGGGAATGTTGAAGTCGTACAAAGAGCTGTCACGGTGGTTCCCCGCCCTGGAACCGGAGACAGGCACGCAAGCCCCCGCGTCGGTACGCGAGGACGAGTTCCGCACCGACGACGACGGCCCGGCCCAATACCCGCATTACATCCGCGAACCCGACCCGGACGACCCGGAGGTGGCCCGCGCCCGCGCCGAGGTCCCCCCGGACCTGGCCTCGCGGCGCAGCGAATTCACCGGCGGCTGGTCGGATTGGGTCGGCGGGCACGCGCCGAGCGCGGCCGACGACTACGACCGCGACGCCGATCTGGTCCGCTTCCCCTGGCCGGACGACGACTACGACGACGATGACGAAGAGCCCGTCGGGCTCCGCGCCCGGCGATCGCGGGCGGGCCGCGGCCGGGTGCTCGCGGTCCTCGTCGTCGCGGTGCTGCTGCTCGTGCTCGCGGGTGCGGGCGCGGTGTGGCTGCTGAAATCGTCCGGCGGCAACGACAGCGCGGGCTCGCCGCGCGATTCCCTGCAATTCACGGCGGGCAGCGCGCAGTCCGATCCGGCGGCCACGTGCCCGGTGGAGCGCACCGATCGTGAAGTACGCAGCTCCCAACCCGGCGGCACCGGCTCCGGCCCTGACGCCATCCTGTCCTTCCAGTACGCCTACTACGTGGAACGGGACGCCGAACGCGCGGTCCAGGTCGTCGCGCCGGGCGCCTCCGTTTCTCCCGCCGAGGTGATTCAGAAAGGCATCGAGACGATTCCGGCGGGCACCACACATTGCGTGCGCATCGTGGCGCTCGGCGACAACAAGTATTCGGTGGAGATCACCGAGCAGCGGCCGGGCGGCGTACCGGCGACGTACAACAAGCAGACGGTCACCACCGCGGTGATCGGCGGCCGCACCCTGATCACGGGTATCGCGGCCGGATGAAGGAGAGCTGAGAGCGATGGGAGACGACTGGAGCCGCTGGCTCGACGACACACCCGAGGCGGGTGTGGCGCCGGACAAGCCCGCGCGGTCGAAGGCTCCGGTGGTGCGGTTACGGCGGAACAAGCAGGGCGGGGGCGCTACAGGCACCGAGGAACAGCACGAGACGCAAGGCGCGCAACGCCCGATTCTGGTGGTAGGCGGCTGCGGTGGTGCGGGGGTCACCACGACGGCGCTCGGTATCGCGGGTGAGCTGGGCATGGCCGGTACGCCGACGGTGGCGGTGGACGCGACCGCCGCGGGTAGCGATCTGGCCTTGCGCGGCGCCGACGAGCACCTGCATCCGATCAGCCTGCAGTCGTGGCTGTACGGACGCGGCAACGACGAGCCGGCGCCGGTGAAGGAATGTCTGTCGCTGGCGACCTCGGGCATCGGCCTGCTCTGGCGGGACGCGGCTCCGCTGCGCCGCCGTGCGACATACCTCACGGTGGCGCGAGCCATCGACGACGCCGGGTTCACCGGTGTGTACGACGGCGGCAGCGCGATAGCCGGGCGGCAACTACGTCCGCTCCTAGATGACTCGGATGTGGCTCTGGTGCTAGCCATCCCGGCCCGCGCCGACGCCGCGAACCGATTGCGCGTCGCCCTGGAATGGCTGGACGACCAGTACGGGGACGCTACCGAAGGTCAAGGGGGCGGCATCGTGGGTGACACCACCATCGTGATCTCACATCAACTACCGGGCGCGGACTCCCGCATTGCCGACCATTTGCGCGAACACCTGTCGGGCTGGGTCCGCGATATCCGCGAGATTCCCTACGATCCGCATCTGGCGCGCGGTGAGCTGGTCCGGCACTCCGCTCTGGCTCCGGAGACTCGACGAGCCTATGGGCGCCTACTGGCGGGGGTGGCATCATGACCGCCGCCATGTCGAAACTAGGTCAGCGCAAGCAAACTCCGCAGCCGGCGGGTGTCATCGCCCCGCCGGAATCCCGCCGTGCCCCCGTCTGGGATCGCCCGGTACCCGGTATCGGCCGTGCCCCGCTGGTATGGCTGCTGGGGGTGCACGGTGGTGCCGGAGCGACCACGCTAGCGCATGTGCTGGCGCCCGCGGCGGATTCGAGCCGTCGCTGGCCCGGCGTGTTCGAGCGGGAATCTCCCTACGTCGTGCTGGTCGCCCGCGAAACCATCGCCGGGCTGACGCGCGCCCATGATCTGTTGCGCCAGCATCACTTCGGCTTCGGCGGTCCCTCGGAGGTGCTCGGTTTGATCACCGTCGCCGCGAGACCCGGCCGGATGCCGGTGGAGATCCGGCGCTACCGCGACGTGGTCGGCTCGCTGGCCGGGCCGATGTGGCAGGTCCCGTGGTACGAGGAATGGACTCTGGTCGAGGCCGACGCGCTGCCCGTATGGTCACCGGGCGACCCGTTGCCGGAACGTAAACGCAAGATCGACCCGCTCGCGGAGGTACCGCTGGAGGTCCGCGAGATCGGTGCCGATATTGTCGCCACCGTTCGCGAAAAGATCGACGCCCGTACAGCTTTCGAGGAGGGGGAGGAGCCGTGAGGCAGGTCGCCGAACCTTCGGATTTCGAGAAAGGCACCCGATGAGCTCATTACTCTTCGCCGTGCAGGACACGTATGGCACCGTGCTGGCGCAGGTCGGTAACCCGACACCAGAGGCGCCCCCGGGGTCGGAGAAGTTCCTGCAGCTGGTCAGCTACCTCACCTGGTTCGTGCTGCTCTCGGGCATCTGCGGAATCGTGTACGCGGGCGGCAAGTTCGCGTGGGAGAAGTGGACCGGCGGCGGTCTGGAATCGCCGAAGATGGTGGCAGGGGCCATGATCGGTGGCGTGATCGCCACCAGTGCCGGCACCATCATGAACGCACTCATAGGTACCTGATGACCAATACTGTGCTCACCCATCCCGCCGACTGCGCGGACTCCGTCGGCTGCCATTCCCCTGTGCTGCTGGCATACAAGCAGCTGCCCTCGGAGGTCCTGGAACCGCTGATGCAGCTGCTGAACTGGTTGCTGTGGTTTGTGCTCCTGATCTGCCTGGCCTGGATGATCTTCTCCGCCGGCCGGCTCTGGATCGCCTTCCGCAGCGATATGGCCGTCAACGACGCCACCCACGGGGTGCTGATGAGCCTGATCGGAGCGACGGTCGCGAGTACGGCCTCGGGGATCGCATTGGCGTTCCTACCGACATGACAAAGACCGTGGGTGACAGCGCCGTTCGGCGGCGGGCCCGCCACCGGCCCGCGGCCGGGCTGGTCGGGCTCGCGGTGCTGGCGCTGGTGACCGGCTGCGGCTCCGATCAGGAGCCCGCGCCCGATATCACCACCGGCCCCAGCGGCGTCCGCTGGCAGGGCTACCACGGTGTCGCGCTGCCGCAGACCGACCAGGGGCCGAAGTCGACCGCCGACGGCGCCGCCACGGGGTTCGCGCGATCGCCGGCCGGTGCCGCGGTCGCCGCGATCACCCACACCGTGCGGATGTCGGTCGCCCCGGACAATCAGTGGGCGAAAGTCATCGCCCAGGAAGTCGTTCCCGGGCCGGCCCGCGACGAATGGTCGGTGAACCGCGTCCAGCTGTCCATCACCGGCCCGGCCGCACCCGAATACGCGCCCCGCCTGCTCGGTTACAAGATCATCGGCTACACCCCACAGAAGACGGCAGTGGACATCTACAGCGAATACTCCGACGGCTCCAAGGCGGTGAACCACACCACCGTCGAATGGTTCCTCGACGACTGGCGGCTGCGCCTGCCCGACCCCGGCTCGACCACCCGGCCCATCGACGCGATCACCGAATTACCCAGCGACATAGTCAAGTTGGAGGCACCGAAACCATGAGGGAGCACCGCGACCGAATCATGTCGCAGCGTGTCGCGGGCATGGCGGGGCCGAGCGACAGCGAGGTGGAGCCATGAACGCGAAGGAGAAGGAGCCGGCGTATCCGCGCGACCGGGTCTCCTTCGGCGCGATCGCGTCCGCCGCGGTGCTGGCGCTGATCGTGATCGTCGGCGCGGTCATGTTCTTCACCCGGGATCAGAGCGGACCGATCGAGGATCCGGCCGCGAGCACCGCCGGTACCGGACAGGGTTTCACCGATCCGGAGGTGGATCTCTTCGGGCGGCGCGTGGATGTCCCGAACAACTCCGCGGGACAACCGCTTCCGCAGGATCCGGGGCGGCAGCGCAAGCCCGCCGATCCGGACTGGCTGACCGCCGCGCCGGCCGGGACCACGCAGCCGCACGGGTGGCAGCGGGTCTACGGCGCGTCGGTGCCGTTCTCCACCTCGGACGGGCCCACCCGGATCGAGGACGGTCTGGCGGTCGGGTACGCGCACACGCCGCAGGGCGCCGCGCTGGCCGCCGCGCAGATCACCTACCGGCTCAACGCCCGCCCGGCCGACCGCGACCTCTACGTGCGGCAGGTGCGGGTCTCGGCCCAGCAGATCGCCGCGTACGACAAGGCCCTGACCGAGAACCGCCTGCCGAAGCAGCAGCCGGAGAAGGTGACTCGATACTTCGTCGCCTCCGACGCGTTCAAGATCGAGAACTACGCCGACGACCTCGCCATCCTCCGATTGGCCACCCGCGGTCCGGTCGTCGACGGCAAACAGCTCTGGGCCGCGATGCGGTTGGTGATGGTGTGGGACGCGGGGGACTGGCGGCTCAAGCCCGCCACCTCCAGCGGTTCGCAGACCGAGATGATCGAGTCGCTGGCGGGGTGGACCAAATGGTGACTCGCGGCCCGCGCGGCAACCCGCGCCGCTCCCGGCTGACCCTGCTGGGCTTGGCGGCCGCCGTGGCCGTGCTCGTGGCGGTGGGCGTGACCGTATCGGCGCTGCGGGACAACCCGGAGCCCGACGATGCTCGGGTGCTGGCGACGAACGCGTCGTCCGGTCCGCTGAACGGGACCACCGCCGCACCCGCACCCGCGCCGCTCGGTTTCGCGGGTGCGGCGGTCGACGTCTTCGGGCGCCGCGTCGACATCCCGAACAACCCAGCGGGCCAAGCACTTCCGCAGCACGCCGGACAGCAGCGCACCTCCGCCGACCCGGACTGGCTGACCGCGGCGCCGGTCGGGACGCGCGGTGAAGGCGGCTGGCAACGCGTCTACGGCGTCTCGGTTCCGTTCTCCACCTCGGACGGCCCGGCTCGGATCGAGGACGGTCTCGCCCTCGGTTACAGCCGTACTCCGCAGGGCGCGATCCTGGCCGGTGCGCAGATCATGTACCGCGCCAACGCGCGTCCCGCGGACCGGAAGCTGCGTGCGCGCCAGATGGTGCTGACCGCGCAGGAGCAGGCGACCTATGCTCGAAAAATCGCCGAAGGCGGTGTGCCGGAACAGCTTCCAGAGTCCGCCAGCAAGTGGCTGGTCGCCTCCGACGCGTTCCGGATCGAGAACTACACACCGGAGCGGGCGACCATGCGTATCGCTACCCGCGCGCAAGCCGGCGAGGGTGGCGGCAACAGGTGGGTCGCCACCCAGCTGGCAGTGGTGTGGATCGACGGGGACTGGCGCTTGCAGTCGGTTCCCGGTCCGGACGGTAGGCCGCAAACCGAAACCATTACGACGCTGACGGGGTGGACGCCATGGTGAAAAAGCTCCTAACAATCCTCGCGGTCGTCTTTACCGTGATGATGGTGACGCCGACTGCGGCCTACGCACAGTACGGCTTCGATCAAACCTGCAACGAGATCCACGACACCCTCGACGGCGTCGGCATCCCGGGCACACCCTCGCTCGGCGACCTCGCGTCCGCGGTGTGCAAGGGCGGCAACGCCACCACCCACCCCGGCGACGCCGCGGCCGCGGTGCGCGACAAGGCCTGGGACTCCACCTTCGGCAAGGTCGTCGACTCGCTGATGAACGGGCTCGGCGAGGCGCTCATCCTGGCGCTCACGTTCTGGATGAAAGTGCCGAACGAGGCGGCCAGTGACGGCGGTTCGCTGTTCACCAAGATCAACGATTACACCTATCAGATCCAGATAATGCTGCTGATAGCCTCGGTGATCATCTCCGGCGGCCGGTTGGCCGCGGCCCGGCGCGGCGGCGTGTCGGGCGAGGCGGAGGAGGGCTTCCGGATGTTCGCCCGGGTGGTGTTCTCCTCGTGGATGCTCGGCGCGATCATCGTCGCGGGTACCCAGGCCTCCGACCGCTTCTCCGAGTGGATCATCGAGGACTCCACCAACGGCAACGCCAAGGACTTGGCCGAGCTGATGGTGAAAACATCCAAGCTGCAAGCATTCTCGCCAGGCTTGGTACTGATCATCGCGATCGTCGGCCTGCTGGGCGCGCTCGCGCAGATCATCCTCGCCATCGTCCGGCAGGGTCTGCTGATAGTCGCGGCCGGTGTGCTGCCGCTGGCGGCGGCGTCTTCCGGCATGGACATCGGCAAGAATTCCTACCAGAAGCTGGTCGGCTGGATCATCGCGTTCATGCTCTACAAACCGGTGGCGGCGATCGTCTACATGATCGCCTTCACCACCGCGGGCCACGTCGACGGGCTCACCTCCACCACGAGTCTGCCCGAAGGCGAAGAGGCGCAACGCATGCTGGTCGCGATCGTGCTGCTGTGCAGTGTCGCGTTCGTGCTGCCCGCGCTGATGCGCCTGGTCACCCCGGCGGTCGCGATCGTCGGCTCCGGTGGTTCCGGTTTGACCGCGGCGGGCGGCACCTTGGTCGCGGCGGCGGCGCTCGGCGCGATGGGCACCAAGGCGGTCGGCGTGAAAGGCACTGCGGCGGCGGGTTCTCCGGGCTATGTGAGCGGCAGCGGCACCGGCCCGCCGGGCGGCGCGGGCGGTCCGCGCGGCGGTGGCGGTCCACCCCGTCCGGTCCCGCCGCCGCGCCCCGGCGGCGGTGGCGGCCAAGCGGCGACGGCTCAGCCTCCGCGCGCCTCCGGGCCCGCGGGCGCGACGCCCGTATCGTCCGGAGCGGCACGAGCGGCCGGCCGGATCGGTGCGGCCAGAGCCGCGACGAGCGGGATCAGCAATGCCGAACAAAGCATGGGAGACATGGCCGGTGACCGTTGGGCGAATCGTTCGCCCGACCTCGGGAGGAGCACCATTCCACGATGACGATGTCTGACACCTACGAGCGCCGGTCCTACGGCCTCTGGCAGAAGCCGCGCAGCGCGGGCCTTTTCGGCCTGCGCTGGGAGGAGACCGTGATCGGCTTCGTGGTCGTGATCACGGCGCTGATCACGGCCATGGTCGGCGGCTTCAAATGGGGTTTGATCGTCGGTGGTTTCGGCGTTCTGGTGATGGTTCCACTGGTGTGGCGAACCGGAGGGCGCTCCGGCTATGAGACGGGAATTATGATGTTCAACTGGATGCGCTCGCGTAAACGCGGCGAGCACGTGTACCGCGGCGGCCGGTTTTCCCGGATCCCCGGCGGTGTCACGCGATTGCCCGGCTTGCTGGCCCCGTCCAAGCTGTACGAGGGCATCGACGCCGGCGGCTACAGCTTCGGCATGATCCACCTGCCGCAGTTCGCCCAGTACACCGTGGTGCTGCGGGCCTGGCCGCAGGGCCACGAGGCCGTCGACCAACCGGTGATCGACCGCTGGGTCTCGGCCTGGGGCACCTTCCTCGCCTCGGTCGGCCAGACCTCCGACATCGTGGCGGTGGTGCCGGTCATCGATACCGTGCCCGAGACCGGAAACCGTTTGCTCACCGAGGTTTCCACCATCACCCGCCCGGACGCTCCGGAGCTGGCCCAGCAGGTGATGTACGAGCTGGCCACCGAACTGCCGCAGGAGCGGGTGCAACTGTTGCCGCGCGTGGCGATCACGTTCAAGGCCACTACCGCCGAACGCCGCAAGAATCCGGCCGAGGAGGCCGTCGAGATCGGCCGGCGGCTGCCGGGAATCTGCGCCGCCCTGGCCGAGGCGGGCGTGCGCGCCCAGCCGATGTCGGCCGACGAGGTGATCGCCTTCATCCGCCGCAGCTACGACCCGGCCTCGCAGGCCGACCTCGAGGTCGCGGCGTCGGATCCCGAAGGGCACGGGCTGGATTGGGCCGACGCGGGCCCGGTCTCGCACGACGAGAAGTGGGACCACCTGATCCACGACGGCGGTCGCTCGGTCACCTGGGAGATGGACGCCGCCCCCGAGGGCGCGGTGGACGAGCGGGTGCTGCAACGGCTGCTCGCGCCCAACCCGGAGGTGCCGCGCAAGCGCATCGCCATCGTGTACCGGCCGCATTCGGCCGCGGACGCCGCCGAGATCGTGGACGACGACTTCAAGAACGCCCTCGTCGCCCAGCAGAGCGAACGCGGGGTCGTCTCGGCGGCGGCGACGCTGCGGGTGGGCGCTACCCAGCAGGCCCGCGAGGAGCAGGCCCGGGGTCACGGTGTGACCCGCTTCGGTGCGCTGGTGACCATCACCGAGCCACTGCGCGGTGACCTGCCGCGCATCGAAGCCATCACGCGCGACCTGTCCACACAGGCCCGCTTGAAGATCCGGCGGTGTTACCGCTATCAGTCGGCGGCCTTCGCGGCTTCGCTCGGCTGCGGGGTGATCCTGCCGGAGCACGCGACCATTCCGAAGGCATTGGCGGGGTAGGCGATCCACATGGACCACGACGACGATCTGCGCGGACCCGGCACTGAGCCGGGTGGTTCGACCACGTCCGAATCGGCCGGCTCCGGGCGGGACGAGGCTCCGGCCCGCCGTCCGCGCCGCGACGAGGACTGGACGTTGCTGCCCGCCGGGGACCGATCGGCCCAGGCCGAGTCGCCGCGGGTGCGCCAGCGTTCGGGGATCGAGGAGATGCCCGAACGGCGTCGCCCGCGGGAACCGGAACCGGCGCCGCCGACCGGTGCCGATCGTCGTCGGATGGCCGAGGAGCTCGCCGGACGGGAGCGCCGGGCGGCACAGGAGTCCGGCGAGCGCCGGCCGCGTCCCGACCCCGCTCGTCCGGAGCGGCCTCGCGCCGAGCGGCCCCAGGGCGAGAAGCCCCGTCCGCCCAGGCCTTCGGGCGGACGCGTCGACGTCGCCAAACCCTCGCGCGATTCCGCCACCCCGCGCCCGCCGCGCGGAGAGCGGGGCGCGCACGCGGCGCGGCCCGATCGCCCGGCCAAGCCGCGCGTGGAGTCCCAGGCGCGCAAGGACCAGCGGACCATGCGGCCGGCGAAGGTCGACTACGCCGCCGATCGCGCCATGGGCACCCCCTTCATGGACAAAGCCGCCCTGCGCGCGAAAGCCAAGGCGGACAGGCGAACCAAGCAGGGTCCGGCGCTGCTGGATGACAGCACCCGCGCCAAGCTGGAAGCCCTCAGCCGCGAAGGCAACGGCCTGCGCGCCGCCTGGGCCGCCTTCCGGGTCCGCACCGACGACATCCGCCGCCGCAATTACGCGGCCCGTGCGGAGCAGGTCATCGTCGACGGTTTCGACCGCAGCACAGCGCAACTCACCGATCGCGGCTTCGCGGGCGAGGGTGGCGGCCGGATGAACGTGGTCGGCCGCCCGGTCGAATACCGCGCCACCACGGCACAGGTCGCGGGCCTGTGGCCCTGGTCGGTCGGCGCGGGCGCGCCGCTCATCGGCACCCCGCTCGGTTCGCACCTGCACACCGGCGCCCCGGTCTGCTTCGACCCGATGAACTGGTTCCTGCGCGGTAGCTTCATCACCGCGCCGAGCCTTTTCGTCTTGGGCCTCAACGGTTTCGGCAAGTCCTCGCTGGTGCGACGGATCGTGCTCGGCGGCATCGCGCAGGGCATCACGCCGCTGATCCTGGCCGACGTGAAACCGGACTACCGCAAGATGGTGGAACTGGTCGGCGGCCAGGTCATCGACCTGGGCTATGGCCACGGCAAGCTCAACCCGCTGGCCGCGGGCGTGCTCGGCTCGGTGGTGCCGATGCTGGACGAGTTCCCGGCGCTGCAACTGCAAGTGCTGCAAGATCTCCGGGCCCGGCAGGTCACCTTGATCGCCGGTCTGGTCGAGCTGGTGCGCGGCGCCCGCGTGCGCGACTACGAGGAAACCCTCATCGCCACCGCGCTGCGCATTCTCTACCAGCCGGGCAGCGGCTACACCCCGGACCAGCCCCCCATCATGGAGAACCTGCTCGAGGTCATCGTCGCCGGTGGTGACGAACTCCGGCTCGACGCCGGCGCCGACGACGTCGACGAATACAACATCGCCATCAAGGGGCTGCGGCGCTCGTTGCGCGCGCTCACCCAGGGCCCGTTCGGCGCCATCTTCAACGGCCAGACCTCGGTGCCCATCGATACCAGCGCGGTCGCGGTCTGCATCGATGTCTCGCATATCCCGACCGGCGACAAGAAGCTCAAAGCCGCTGTGATGCTGGCCTGCTGGGCCGACGGCTTCGCCTCGGTCGAGGCCGCGCACGTGCTCTCCGACGCCGATCTCGGCCCGCAGCGCTACTTCCAGGTGGTGATGGACGAGCTGTGGCAGGTGCTCGGCCTCGGCGACTTCATGGTCGACCGCGTCGACGAGCTGACGCGTCTGCAGCGCGGTATCGCCACCTCGCTGATCATGATCAGCCACACCATCAAGGACCTGCAGGCGCTCGGCTCCGAAGCGGCCATCGCCAAGGCGCTGGGCTTCCTGGAACGCGCGCGCGCCAAGATCTTCGGCGCGCTGCCGGGCGAGGAGGTCAAGCGCCTCGACAGCATCGTGCCGTTCACCTCCGCCGAAACGGAGATGGTGACCGGCTGGTCCGCGCCGCAGGCACTGACCGGTGAGGCGCTCAAGCCCGGCCAGCAACGTCCGTCGCCCCCCGGCACCGGCAAATTCCTCATCAAGATCGGCGAAGACCGCCGGCCCGGCATACCGTTCCATATGGAGTTCACCTTGTCCGAGCGGGAAAGCGGCATCCACGACACCAACTCGCGCTTCAGCGAGTTCACCGAATCCACCGCGCGCGGAACGGGTTCCCCGGGGAGCGCGGCATGAGAAGTCAGGCCTGGAGGCGGCAGCGCAGTGTAACCACGGAGGGCCCTGATCATGCCGAATAGTCACAGCATGAGAAGTGCGAGGACTATCTTATGATGCCGCATCGGTCGTATCGGAGAGTGTCGCCGGAAGTGCGCAAGGCCGCCGTCGAGCAGGTCATCGCGCTGACCGGCAAACTCCGCAGCGAGTCGGAAGCCTGCCGTGTGGTCGCCGAGCAGATCGGCGTGCACACCAACTCGGTGCGCAATTGGGTTCGCGCCACCGAGGGCCCCGGTCTGGATCGCATGGACGCGACCGCCCTGCGCCGCAAAGTGGCTCTCCTGCAACAACAATTGGCCGCGGCCGCCGAGATGAACCGCACCCTGGCCGACACCCTCAACGAAGCCCGTCGCCGAACGTGAAACGCGGCCCGCGATGAACGCCAAAGGCGTGCTGTGGTTTGCCCTCGGCATTGTGGTCGGGTTGATCGCCATGGTGCTGGTGGTGGTGCTGCCCTCCATCGAAGACCCGTGTGAAGGTTCCGCCGTGCTGGGCGCCTCGCAGACCGCGCTGCCTCCGCTGGGTGGCTGGGCGCCCGGAGATCCCCGCGCCGCCGCGACCGCCCCGCCCGATCCCGGTGCGGCACAGACGAATCCAACCGTGACCGGTACGCCGTCGCTGGCCGCCGGTGTGGGGCCGCTGAATCGGACCATGCCGATGGCGACGGGCACCTTCACGGTGTCGGACACCTTCGGTTCGCGCGGCGGCGATCATCGGGGCGTCGACATGGCGGCGGCCGACGGCACCCCGATCTTCTCGGTGTCCGACGGGAAAGTCGTGGCCGCGGGCCCCGCTTCGGGGTTCGGCAACTGGATCGTGGTCGACTCCATCGACACCAACGGCCGCGGCTACTCCGCAGTGTACGGGCACATGTGGGACAACGGTGTGCTGGTGCGCGTCGGTGACACCGTGACCGCGGGCCAGCAGATCGGCCTGGTCGGCTCGGCGGGCGAATCCAGTGGCCCGCACCTGCATTTCGAGATCGTGCCGGGTGGCCGGTTCACCGGTGGCCGCCACATCGATCCGCTGCCCTGGCTGGCCGGTGCACCGACTCCTGATCTCGGCGGCGCGCAATGGTATTCGGCTGATCCGCGGTGCAGCCGCGGCTTCGGTACCCAGGGCGGCGCCCTCGCCGACGGCAAGGTGCCCGAGGAACTCGAGATCTGGTATCGCCGTGCGGGTTCGCTGTGCCCGGAGATCACCCCGTCGCTGCTGGCCGCGCAGGCCAAGCAGGAGTCGGGATTCCGGCGCGGTCTGACCTCACCGGCGGGTGCGCAGGGGCTGGCGCAGTTCCTGCCCGGCACCGCCGCCTCCACCAATCCCGACGACGGGCAGCCGTATGTGATCGACGCCGACGGCAACGGCGTGGCCAGCGTGTGGGACGATGGTGACGCGATCATCGGTCAGGGCCGCTACATGTGCGCCATCGCGGGCAAGGTGGGGCAGTGGATTTCCGAGGGCCGGGTGCAGGGTGATGTCACCGCGCTCACCCTGGCCGCTTACAACGCCGGTGAGGGCGCGGTGCTCGCCTCCGGCGGGATGCCGAATCAGTATGCGGCGCATCTCTCGGAGACCCAGCCCTACGTGCGCAACATCCTCGCGATGGAGCCGCAGTACCGGTCGCCCGGTGCACAAGGCCGTTTCACCCCCGAGGAGGGCGCGGGGGGCGTGCAGATCGTGGAGGCCGCGCACGATTGGCTCGGCACACCGTATGTCTGGGGTGGCGGCGGGCCGCAGGGCCCGAGCAGCGGCGGGCTGGACGGGCCCGGCCTCACCGCGGCGGCGGTATTCGCGGCCTCCGCCGGGACCGTCACCCTGGCCCGCACCGTCGAACAACAGTGGGAGGCAGGCGCTGAAGTGTCGATGAGCAAAATCCAGCCCGGTGATCTGGTGTTCAGCTCGTTCGGGCCGCGCGGTCCCGCCGAGGTCGGAATCTATGCCGGCGACGGCACGATGATCCAGGCGGTGCCCGGCGCGGACGGCCGTTCCGGCGGCGTCAGCGAGGTGCCGATGCCCGGTGACGCGCGGGCCAGGAGGGTGCTGTGAAACACGCCGGGCCGCGAGTTGGGCACGGACCCGCACAGGTCCGGTCCGGGCGGTTAGCCTGGAAGTACAGGAATTTTGTGTCCGATGATCCGATCTCATCCGCGAAGCTGGTGGTGATGCTGGTGGTGAGTGTGGCGGTGCTCGGCGCGGGCTGCGCGCGGGACGGGGGCGACGGCGCGAATTCCGATGCCGCCCAATCCGCCACGTCCACCCCCCGATTGCTCGAGGGGGTCCCCGCTCCGGATCCGGTCACGCCGGATGGGGTCGCGGTTACCGCGTTGCGGGAGATCTTCACCTGGCGACCCGCCCAGGAGGCCCCGGGCGCGTCCCTGGAGCGGGCTCGAAAATGGCTGGGCCCCAGCCTGATCCGCGTGCTGGACGCACAACCGGCATTGACCACGCCCGCGGCGCCCGTATCGTCGTCCACCCGGGCGACGGGCGTCGGTCCGTTCGCCACCACCACCGCGGAGCCGACCAGCGCCACGCCCACCACGAGCGTGGCCGCACCGGTCGAGACCGCGCCGAAAGTGACGTTGCAGTGGGCCGACTGGGCGAAGGCGAAGGCCGTGGTCGAGGCCTTCACCTTCGCGTCGGGGGAGAAGCCGCCCGGCGGCGCCGACCCCGACACCGAGCAGTACAAGATCGGCATCGAGCAGACGGTCGTCTACCCGAACGGACGCAAGGAATCGCTGCCGCCCAGCACCGTGATCGCCACGGTGGTGCGCACCCCGGCGGGTTGGCGGCTCGACGCATACCGCTGATACTCAACAGGTTTCGGCACCCAGCGTCTTGGCAGAAAGGATCGAGGAGGCACGACATGGCGAAAAAGAAGAAGGTGACGGATCCGGCGGCGGTCGGTCCCGATCCCGCCCTCATCCTTATCTACCTCGGGCTGTCCATGCTGGGGGTGCTGTGGATCGCGCTGCACCTCGGCAACGCGCTCGCGGTGGTCCGGCAGGACGTCCCGGTCAACCCGATCGCCATCGTGGCCGAACTGGTGCGCGGGCAGCTCACCTGGCCCAAGCCCGCCACGGTCATCGTCATCCTGGTCGCGGTCGCGGTCGTTGCCACCGTGCTGGTGCGCAAGCGGCTGACCACGCACAAGTCCAAAGGCAAACTGCCGGTGGACGACAAGGCCGGGTATATGGGTACCGGCGGCGCCATCGCCGCGCTCACCGAGGCGGGTGTCCGGGAGAAGGCCGAACAGCTCGGCATGAAACTGGGTTACAAGGACGCCCCCGGCGTGCCCATCGGTGTCAGCGTCGCCGACGGCGTCATGCTCTACGGCTCCTACGAGGACCTGCATCTCGACATCTGGGGGCCGCGCCAGGGCAAGTCGACCTCCCGGGTGATCCCGGCGATCCTGTCCGCCATCGGCCCGGTGCTCACCACCTCCAACAAGCGCGACGTGGTCGACGCGACCCGCGACGTGCGGGAGGGCAAGGGCAGTCCCACCTACGTCTTCGATCCGCAGGGCGTCGCCGACGAGGACCCGACCTGGTTCTGGAATCCGCTGGACTGGGTGGACGCGCGCCGCGAAGGCTGCGAGATGCGGGCCCAGCGCCTGGCCGGCCACTTCGCCGACGCCGACAACGGTACGGACAGTTCGTCCTCGGACGTCTTCTTCGATCCCGAAGCCGAGGACCTGCTGGCCGGTCTGTTCCTGGCCGCGGCCGTGGCACGCCGGCCGATCGTGCAGGTGTGGGATTGGGTCACCAACCCGGGCGACCACGAGCCCATCGAGCTGCTGCGCGCCGCCAGCCACGACTACACCGCGTCCGGCCTGGCTATGCAGTACAACGCCGATCCCCGTACGCGCAGTGGCATTTTCGGCACGGCCAAGAAGATGATCCGCTGTCTGCAGCTGTCTAACGTGCACCCGTGGGTGCTGCCCGGCGGTGACCGTCGCCAGTTCGACGAGCTGGAGTTCGTGGAGCGCAACGGCACCCTCTACAGCCTCTCCCTGGAGGGCCGCGGCTCGGCCGCCCCGCTGGTCAGCGCCTTGACCGAGGCGGTCGTCGACGTGGCCATGCGCAAGGCGTCCCGTTCGCCCGGTGGCCGCCTGCCGATCCCGCTGCTCGCGGTGCTCGACGAGGCCGCCAACGTGGTGCGCTGGAAGGATCTGCCCAAGCAGTACAGCCACTTCGGTTCGCGCGGCATCGTCGTGATGACGGTGCTGCAGTCCTGGGCGCAGGGCGCCCGCTGCTGGGGTGACGCGGGCATGCTCGCGCTCTGGTCGGCCGCCAATATCAAGGTGCTCGGCAGTGGCGTGGATGATATGAACTTCCTGCGGGAC
Source organism: Nocardia goodfellowii (assembly GCF_017875645.1). Taxonomy (NCBI): domain Bacteria; kingdom Bacillati; phylum Actinomycetota; class Actinomycetes; order Mycobacteriales; family Nocardiaceae; genus Nocardia; species Nocardia goodfellowii. The sequence continues at coordinate 3,865,557 of NZ_JAGGMR010000001.1, forward strand.
CGCTCCGAGGCCATCGGCGAGTACGAATCCATCTCCTCCTCGGTCTCGGAATCCAAAGGGGGCAAGAGTTATTCGCGTTCGCTCGGCGCGTCCAAGACGTTCACCGTGCACGCGCTGACCACGCTGCCCAAGGGCCGGGCGATCGTGTTCACCTCCGGTCAGCCGGCGGTTCTCGTTCGCACGGTTCCGTGGTGGGAGGGCGACTACGCTGCGGAGGTCAAGGCTTCGATCGCGCATCACGATCCCACCCGCAAGACCACCATTTCCGACTTGATCGGCTCGCCCAAGCTGACCAAGGTCGTCCCGCCCCAGGACTCCGGGCAGGTTAAGGAGGTTCGGCCACTGTGACAGAACAGCAGCAGCAACCGATGATCTACACGAATGTCGTGGAGTTCGTCGAGAACTACTTGAGCCTGGTTTATCGCCGTCAGGTCACCGACATCAGCGAGACCGTGTGGTGCCCGGAGTGGTGGAAACACGCCGAGGCGGTGGCACGGCTGGATGCGCTGTGGCGCGCCTGGGAGCACTACCGGCTGGAGCCGAGCACCGGATTGAGCATCTGGTTCCTCGACCACGCCGATCCGCACATGACCAAGCTGTTCGATCCGCGCGGGCCGTTCAAGTACTGCAGCGTCCGCAACGGTCACAAGGACATGCTGAGCCCGCTACCCCTGAAGTCGCCGGCCCAGGGCATGTTCGGCGATCCCACGATCGGTGACTTCCGGATGTAATCGGTTGCCCCGCAACAGTAAAACGCCCGCTGCTCGCAGCGGGCGTTTGCTTTTCGGTGGTGGCTACTGCCGGACTCGTTCCAGCCCGCGAGCCTCCGGCTCCCGGCCGCGCGCCGCGATGGCGCGGGCCTCCTCGTTACGTTTCCGGACGGCCTCTTCGGGCGGCTGTGCCTGCCCTACTTCGATGAGCATCCGTACCGCGGCCAGTTCCGGCGCCACCCCGAGGCGGGAGAGGTGCGCCGCGATGGCCTGGCGGCGTTCCTGGGAGTCGTAGCGGACGAGCGGTTGTTTGGCCGCACTGGCGGTGGCCGCCATGCGCGTGGCCTCGGCTTGGGCGGAGAAGCGGTCTTTTTCCAGCGAAATGCCCTTGGCCGGTGCGCCTTTCTCCACCATGCGCGCGAGCTCGACGTTGCGCGGATCTTTTGCCTTGGAATCGCGGGCTTCGCGGATCTGAAGCTCCCGCGCCTCTTTCATCCGGGCCTCGGTGAGCTTGACGCGAGCTTCGGCTTCTTTCTGACCACGCTCGCGGGTACGCAGTGCGACCAGGGTCGCAAGCTGCAACATAGTCTTCATCATGGCCGCGGTCTCTCGGCCGATGTCGTCCAGTTCCTCGGACATGGCTGCTCCCCGATGCTGCAGTGATCACTATGGATGTTGTGGTGCTTCGTCCGGACATCGCCACGCGAACTGTAGCCCGTTGGACAATGCCCCGCCTGCAAACGTGGACACCCAGAGCACTCGTGTCGCGGCCTCCCCAAGGGGTTCGCCCAGGTGATTTAGGGATGGCTACGCTACGTGTACTCCTTGGTTCGAGATTACCCGAGAACTCCCGGCAGCAACCGTGTGGACGTGCCGGATCCAGCATATATCGCACATTTCCGTCACGCATCGGGAAGTTCAGGAGGAAATCAGGTTTAAGGGCATCCTTGCCGGATGATTAGGTGTGCCTTGCCTTTTGGGGATCTACCTGGGGATACGCCACGGGCCCGGCGCCTGTGCGGCGCCGGGCCCGAAGTCAATGCCACTGATCGGAGTGTTGCCGCTCAGTTGTCGAGCAGCACCGACTGGATCTCCACCGGCTTGATCGGCTTGCCGTCGCCGGGGCCGTTCGAATCGTCACTGCCGCCCTGGGCGATCTGGTCCAGGGTGCTGAGGCTGCTCTCGTCCACCGACCCGAAGATGGTGTACTGCGGCGGCAGCTGCGAATCGCCGTAGACGATGAAGAACTGGCTGCCGTTGGTGCCGGGACCGGCGTTGGCCATGGCGAGCACGCCGCGCTTGTAGTCGACCGGCGTCTGCGCGTTCGGATCATTCGGGGCGTACTGATCGGTCGGGTATTCGTTGGCGAATTGGTAACCCGGGCCACCCATTCCGGTGCCGGTCGGATCGCCGCACTGGAGCACCTTCAGGCCCTCGCCGGTGGTCATCCGGTGGCAGGAGGTGCCGTCGAAGTACTTCTGCTTGGCCAAGCTGATGAAACTGTTGACCGTGCAGGGCGACTCGGCGTTGTTCAGCGTCAGGCCGATCGGGCCCGCGCTGGTCTCCATGCTCATGCTGATCTTGGCGTTCGGACCCGTCGTGGGCACCTCGACCTGCTCCGGCTTGGTGGCCGGCTTGTCGGCCGGCTTCGCGCTGTCGGAGTAGGTGCAGCTGACCAGGTCGGCCTTGGGCTTCGCGGCCGGGGGCGCGGCCGCGGTCAGGGAGGCGTCCGGCTGCGCCGTGTCGTCTTTCTTGTCCTCGCCCTTGGTCAGGAAATACACGCCGGTGGCGGCCGCTACCGCGACGACCACACCGAGTACCGATCCGGCGATGGTCAGTTGCTTGCGCCTGCGCGCCCGTTCGGCACGGTTGGCCAGCTGGCGCTCGAGCTTGCGTTTAGCCGCCGCTCGTCGCTGTTCGTTGGTCGGCACTACCACGTTCCTCCCGTATTCCGGTTCCTTCCGGGGTCACTAGCGCGGGCTCTCCCGCTGGATGCCATCGTGCGCTCCCCGTTCAGATCTTCCGGGGTAAGAGTGTGCCATCTCTTCCTGAGACACCTCGCACTTCCCTGAGAACAAGCGCGGCGCGCGCCCGCGGTACCGGCCCGGCGCCCGGAAGCGCAACCACGCGAGGCGTAGCGAGCGCCGCCGATCGGGCCGGGGATAACCGGTTGGACTTCGGCGGGGCAGGTGGTGGAAACTTGCCACCGTGACCAAGACCAGCAGCTTCTCCGCCCCGAAGGGGGTCCCGGATTACGTGCCGCCCGGTTCGGCCGAGTTCGTCGCGGTGCGCGACGGCCTCCTCCGCGCCGCCCGACTGGCCGGATACGGGCATATCGAGCTGCCGATCTTCGAGGACACCGGCTTGTTCGCGCGCGGCGTCGGGGAATCCACCGATGTGGTCAGCAAGGAGATGTACACCTTCGCCGACCGGGGCGACCGCAGTGTGACGCTGCGTCCCGAGGGCACCGCCGGTGTGATGCGGGCGGTCATCGAGCACGGCCTCGATCGCGGGCAGCTGCCGGTGAAGCTCGTGTACTCCGGTCCGTTCTTCCGCTATGAACGCCCGCAGGCGGGGCGCTACCGGCAGTTGCAGCAGGTCGGGGTGGAGGCCATCGGCGTCGACGATCCGGCGCTGGACGCCGAGGTGATCGCGATCGCCGACGCGGGTTACCGCGGCCTCGGGCTCGACGGCTTCCGGCTGGAGCTCACCTCGCTCGGTGACGACACCTGCCGTCCGCAGTACCGGGAGCTGCTTCAGGAGTTCCTGTTCAAGTTGCCGCTGGACGAGGAGACCCGCCGGCGGGCCGAACTCAACCCGCTGCGCGTGCTCGACGACAAGCGCCCGGACGTGCGGGAAATGACCGCGGACGCGCCGCTGATGATCGACCACCTCTCCGAGTCGGCCAAGGCCCACTTCGAGCAGGTGCTCGGCTACCTCGACGCGCTCGGCGTGCCGTACGTGGTGAATCCGCGCATGGTTCGCGGCCTGGACTACTACACCAAGACCACCTTCGAATTCGTGCACGACGGCCTCGGCGCGCAGTCGGGTATCGGCGGCGGTGGCCGGTACGACGGACTGATGGCCCAACTCGGCGGGCAGCCGCTGTCCGGAATCGGGTTCGGCCTCGGTGTGGATCGCACCGTGCTCGCGTTGCAGGCCGAGGGCAAGCCGGCCGGCGACCCGGCACGCTGCGAGGTGTTCGGCGTACCGCTCGGCGACGCGGCCAAGCAGCGCCTCGTGGTGGTCGCCGCGCAGCTGCGGGCGGCGGGCGTGCGCGTCGACCTGGCCTATGGCGGGCGCGGCGTCAAGGGCGCGATGAAGGCGGCCGACAAGTCCGGCGCGAAATACACTTTGGTGCTCGGCGACCGCGACCTCGCGGAGAACACCATCGGCGTAAAGGACATGTCGAACGGTGACCAGCGACAGGTGTCCCTGGACGAGGTCGTCGCCGTCGTTCGTGAGTCGCTGTAACCCGGTGCCTCGAACTCCGTTGCGCGGTACCGTATTCGCGCACCCCGGGGTGTGGTGATGTCGCGAGAGGCTGGGGCAGTGGAGAGCAATGCTGGGGGAGCGGAGCGTGATTCGCCGATCGGCCTCGACCTGGTGGCCCCCGAGGTGTACGCGCCGATGTTGCGCCGGCTGGCGCTCGTGGCCACCGGCGTCGGAGTGGTCGCCGCGTTGCTCGCGGCGACGGTGGCCGACTGGCCGGTAGCACTCGCCATCGGGCTCGTCGTCGGAGCGCCCACCGTCGGGTACGCGCTGGCGTCCCGCCGACGGCGGATGTGGCTGACCGGGACCACGCTGCACGCGCAGCGAATCTTCAGCTCGCGGCGGATCGAGGTGGCCGCGGCCAACGGCGTCGAACTGCTCGTGTTCCCCGGGCGGTTGAGCCGGATCGCGCTGCGCGTCACCTCGGGTCCGGATACGCAGCTCATCCCGCTGGCGATGTACACCGACGCGGGTAGCGGCCGCGAACTGCACCTGCTGGGCCTGCGCAAGCTCGCCGACGCGCTCGCGGCGAGCCGATCAGCGGCCGCTGTCGCGGTTTCCACGGTGCTGGTCCAGCAGTTGCGGGCCGAGGCCCGGGACGCCGGCCTGGGGGAACGCCCGCTCTACCGTGCGGTGCAGCTGGCGCGGGCCAAGGAGCTGGTCTCGCCCATCGTGCTCTCGGATCGCGAAGTCGCCGAACTGATCTGAGACACTGTCCGCGAGTTCGCGAGTTCGCGGGGAGGCGATCCACGATCTGGCCGCGGAAAACGTGCGGAACCGCCTACTGTTCTGTAGCTCACGCCTAGCTCTCGGTGGCGGTGCGGATCGATAGGCTGAGGGCGAGTGTCCTTCTATCGCAAGGAGTTCGTCGTGAGCAGCGCCGCCGCCCGGAAAGCCCCCGTGACCGTCACCGTGACCGGCGGCGCGGGCCAGATAGCCTATGGTCTGCTGTTCCGGATCGCGTCCGGCGCGATGCTCGGCACGGACACCCCGGTGCGGTTGCGGCTGTTGGAGATTCCGGCGGCGGTCGCGTCCCTCGAAGGTGTGGCGATGGAGCTCGAGGACGGGGCCTTCCCGCTGCTGGAGTCCATCGACATCAGCGATGATCCGTGGACCGGATTCGACGGCGCGAACGTCGCCGTGCTGGTCGGTGCGCGGCCGCGCACCGCGGGCATGGAGCGCGGGGATCTGCTGGCCGCGAACGGGCCCATTTTCACCGAACAGGGCCAAGCGATCAATGCCAGCGCCGCCGCCGACGTAAAGGTGCTCGTGGTGGGTAATCCGGCCAACACCAACGCCTTCATCGCCATGAGCAACGCTCCGGACGTCCCGGCGGCCCGATTCACCGCGCTGACCCGCCTCGACCACAACCGCGCGGTCGCGCAGCTGGCCAAGAAGACCGGCCGGCCGGCGGCCGAGATCGAGCGGGTCGCGATCTGGGGCAATCACTCCGCCACGCAGTACCCCGACCTCACCCATGCCACCATCGGCGGGCGTCGCGCCCTCGACCTCATCGAGGATCAGGCCTGGGTGCGCGCGGATTTCATCCCGACCGTCCAGCAGCGCGGCACGGCCATCATCCAGGCGCGCGGCGCCTCCTCGGCGGCCAGCGCGGCCAGCGCGGCTCTCGACCACATCCACGACTGGGTGCTCGGGACTCCGGCAGGCGCCTGGACGTCGATGGCGGTACCGTCGGACGGTTCGTACGGTGTTCCGGCGGGTTTGATCAGCTCCTTCCCGGTGACCTGCGCCGATGGCGAGTACCGGATCGTCGAGGGCCTCGAGGTCGACGACTTCTCCCGCGCGCGGATCGACACCAGCATCGCGGAGCTGGAAGCCGAGCGCGACGCGGTCATCGAGCTCGGATTCGCCAAACGCGTGTGAAGTTCGGCCCGGAGCTGCGGGTGTTTTGGATTACGGTGCGACCGTCCAGGTTTCGGTGCCCGTGAGCAGAGACTGGAGTGTGTCCGGCCCGACGGGCTTGCGTTCGCGGGCTGTCGAGGCCTGGGCGCGGACGCCGTCGTCGTAGGTGGCACGGGTGACCGCGCGGAAGACGCCGGTGACAACGTGCCCCAGGTCCTGATCGGACAGGCGAGACAGGGCGTAGGCGTACTCCGGGTCGTCGCGGTAGGCGTCGTGCACGATGATGTCGGATTCCGGCACCTCCTCGGTGCGGGCCACCGCGAGCCCGAAACCTGCTTGGACCACCGCGAATTCACCCTCCGCGCCGAAGCGAATCGGCCGTCCGTGCCGCAGCGGGATCAGCCGGGATTCGGCGTCGCCCTTGCGCAGCACGTCGAAGGAGCCGTCGTTGAAGATGGGGCAGTCCTGCAGGATCTCCACAAACGAGGTGCCGCGGTGTTCCGCGGCGGCGCGCAGGACCTCGGTCAGACCCGCGCGATCGGAATCCAAAGCCCGTGCGGCGAACGACGCTTCGGCCCCGAGCGCGACCGACAGCGTGTTGAACGGGTGATCCACCGACCCCAGCGGCGTCGACTTGGTGACCTTGCCCGGCTCCGAGGTGGGCGAGTACTGGCCCTTGGTGAGGCCGTAGATCCGATTGTTGAACAGCAGGATCGTCATGTTCACATTGCGGCGCAGCGCGTGGATGAGGTGGTTGCCGCCGATGGACAGAGCGTCGCCGTCACCGGTCACCACCCAGACCGACAGGTCCGGTCGGGTGACCGCGAGTCCGGTGGCGATGGCCGGGGCGCGGCCGTGGATGGAGTGGATGCCGTAGGCGTCGAGGTAGTAGGGGAAGCGACTGGAACAGCCGATCCCGGACACGAACATCAGGTTCTCCCGGCGCAATCCGAGCTCGGCGAGGAAACCGCGGACGGTGGCCAGGATGACGTAGTCGCCACAACCGGGGCACCACCGGACCTCCTGATCGGAGGTGAAATCCTTGACCTTCTGCGGGCCGTCGGCGGCGGGCACGCCGGACAGGCCGGTGAGTCCCAGATCGGTTCCGACGAGCGAGGTTTCGGCGATTGTCATCAGTTACCCCCGGTCGCGATGTAGGTGGCGCGCGCTCGCGCGGTGAACGCCTTGTCCTGTTCCAGCTCGTCGATCGACCCGTCTAGCGCGGCGTCGATGACGCCGACGAGTTCCTGTGCGGAGAAGGCGGTGCCCGCGATCTTCGTCCAGGGCCGCACATCCACCAGGTACTTCCCGCGCAGCAGCATGGCCAGCTGGCCGCCGTTCATCTCCGGCGCGACCACGATCCGGTAGCCCCGCAGTACGTCAGCGAGGTTGGGCGGCAACGGATTCAGATGCCGCAGGTGTGCCTGCGCCACCGGGACGCCGCGACGGCGGGCGCGCCGGCACGCCTCACCGATCGGCCCGTAGGAACTGCCCCAGCCGATGAGCAGCAGTTCGGCGCACCCGTCCGGATCGTCGACCTCGAGGTCGGGCACCGTGATGCCGTCGATCTTCGCCTGCCGCAAGCGCACCATCAGTTCGTGATTGGCCGGATCGTAGGAGATGTTGCCGCTGCCGTCGGCCTTCTCCAGCCCGCCGATCCGATGCGCGAGGCCCTTGGTGCCGGGCACGGCCAACGGCCGCGCCAGGGTTTCCGGGTCGCGTGCGTAGGGTTGGAAATCCGCGGCACCTTCCGGCGCGAACCCCGGATCGATCCGTTCCAGGGTTGCGACCTCCGGAATCGACCACGGCTCAGAGCCATTCGCGATCGAACCGTCGGACAGCAGCAGTACCGGCGTGCGGTAGGTGAGGGCGATCCGGGCCGCCTCCACCGCGGCGGCGAAACAGTCGGCGGGGGAGCGCGGCGCGAGCACCGCGACGGGGGATTCCCCGTTGCGGCCGTACAGAGCTTGCAGCAGATCCGCTTGTTCGGTCTTGGTCGGCAAGCCCGTGGACGGCCCGCCGCGCTGAACATCGACGATCACCAGCGGCAACTCCGTCATCACCGCGAGCCCGATCGTCTCACTCTTCAGGGCCAGCCCTGGTCCGGAGGTGGAGGTGACGCCCAGCGCTCCGCCGAGCGAAGCGCCCAGTGCCGCACCGATTCCGGCGATCTCGTCCTCGGCTTGGAAGGTGGTGACGCCGAAGTTCTTGTGTTTGCTGAGTTCGTGCAGGATGTCGGAGGCGGGCGTGATCGGATACGTGCCGAGGAACACCTCCAGCCCCGACAACTGGCCCGCCGTCACCAATCCGTAAGCGAGCGCGGTGTTTCCGGTAATCTGCCGGTAGGTGCCCGGCGGCAGGGTAGCGGGCGCGATCCGGTAGGTGGTGGCGAACGCCTCGGTGGTCTCGCCGTAGTTCCAGCCCGCCCGGAAGGCCAGCACGTTCGCCTCGGCGATCTCCGGTTTCGACCCGAACTTCTCCCGCAGAAACCGCTCGGTGCCGCCGATCGGCCGGCCGTACATCCAGGACAGCAGGCCCAGTGCGAACATGTTCTTCGCCCGCTGGCCGTCCTTCTTGCCGACTCCGGCGGATTCGGTGGCGCCCATGGTCAACGAAGTCATCGGAACGCGGTGCACCACGAAATCGGTGAGCGTGCCGTCCGCCAGCGGATCGCCGGGGTAGCCGACCTTGGACAGATTGCGTTTGGTGAACTCGTCGGTGTTCACGATGACCGTCGCGCCGCGCGGCAGACCCTCCAGATTCGCTTTCAGCGCAGCCGGATTCATCGCCACCAGCACATCGGGCTGATCACCCGCGGTGAGGATGTCGTAGTCGGCGATCTGGATCTGGAACGACGAGACACCGGGCAGTGTGCCCTGGGGTGCGCGGATCTCGGCGGGGAAATTGGGCTGGGTCGCGAGGTCGTTGCCGAAGGCGGCCGCCTCATGGGTGAAGCGGTCACCGGTCAGCTGCATGCCGTCACCGGAGTCACCGGCGAACCGGATCACAACCTTTTCCAATTTCACTGCGGCGGCATCGCTTCGGTCCGCCGGTCGGGTCCACTGCGCCATCGGCCTGTATCCAATCCGCGCCGCTCGCGACGCACTCCATTGGTCACGTTTCGCTTCCGCCGCCGGGCGCTGAACTCGCGGCGCGGGTCGCTTCCTCGTCATGGACGGGTGCCATTGGCCAAAGTACTCCGATCGCGGCCCGGCGGGCCGGTAGTCGGCAGTCGAAATCCGAGCCCGTCAGGCGAACAAGGCGAGTTGCGGGTCGGCCGGCTGCTCCGGCTCGGGTTCGGCTGCCGACGGTACTGTGGTTTCCCTTGTCAGGCCGTGATTTCGCAAAAGCGGTCCCAGGCGCTCGCGCAACCACGCGGCGTACTCCGGCGTCACGTAGGCGCCCCGCCCGTACAACTGGCGGTAGCGGCGCACCAGCGCGGGATGCTCGCGGCCCAGCCACTCCAGGAACCAGCCGCGGGTCGCGCCGCGCAGATGCATCGGGAACGCCACCGCCGAGGTCGCGCCCGCCGCGGCGATCTCGCCGAACAGTTCGTCCAGATGGGCGCGGCTGTCGGTGAGATACGGAATGACCGGCGCCACCATGACATTCACGTCGAACCCGGCGTCGGTGAGCGCCTTGACCAACTCCAGACGGGCCCGCGGCGACGGGGTTCCCGGTTCCAGGCCGCGATGCAGTTCCAGGTCGTAGATGGCGATCGACACCGCCACGCGCACGGAGACCTCCTGCGCGGCCTGGGTGAGCAACGGCAGATCCCGGCGCAGCAGCGTGCCCTTGGTGAGGATCGAGAACGGCGTGCCGGAACGGGTGAGCTCGCGAATGATGCCCGGCATCAATCGGTATCGGCCCTCGGCGCGCTGGTACGGGTCGGTATTGGTGCCCAGGGCCACCGGCTCCCGATGCCAGGAACGCCGGCCGAGTTCCTTGCGCAGCACCGCGGCGATATTGGTCTTCACCACGATCTGCGCGTCGAAATCCCGGCCGGCGTCCAGATCCAGATATTCGTGGGTGGGGCGTGCGAAGCAGTACCGGCACGCGTGCGAACAGCCGCGCATCGGGTTGATCGTCCACCCGAAGGGCAGGTTCGAACTCTCCGGCACCTTGTTCAGCGCGCTCTTGCAGAGCACCTCGTGGAAGGTGATGCCTTCGAACTCGGGAGTCTGCACGGTGCGCACGAACCCGGCCCGGTCGAGACCGGGCAATGCGCCGTCGTCGGCGTCCAGGGTCTGGTTCTGCCACCGCACTCCCTCAGTCGAACATGCGTTCTAGGAAGTGTCAAGCGATGCGGCGGGTGTCCTTCGGGGCGAAGGCGGCCGGATCGTTGAAGAAGGTGACCAGGTCACGCACCGTGTCCTCGGTGGAGCGCGGCCGGTAACCCAGTTCCGTACCGGCCTTGCTGTGATCGACGATCGGAGCGGAGACGATCGCGCCCAGCGCGGCTTTGGAGAGCACTTCCGCCCCCAGTAGCTTGCCGATCGGTTCCAGCACGGGCATGGCGCCGGCCACCAGCTTGGCGGGGATGAGGAACCGCGGGCCCTTCTTGCCGTTGAAACCGGCGGCCATCCGGCACAGGTCCATGGTGGTCACCATCTCGCTGCCGAGCAGGTAGTTCTCACCGGTGCGCCCGCTCTGGGCGGCCAGGGTCAGGCCGAGCGCGACGTCGCGCACGTCGACCATGTCGAATCCGCCGCTGATCATCGCCGGAACCCGGCCCAGTGCCGCGTCTTTGAGCGTGCGATTGACCCGGGACAGCGGGGAGCAGTAGTCGGCCGGGCCGAAGACGCCGGTCGGATTGCAGATCACCGCGTCCAGGCCCTTGTCGATCACCTTGCGCAGTTCCACCTCGCCCTGCCACTTGGAGCGGTCGTAGACCGGCAGCGCGGCATCGGTGGAGCGGACGGTGCCCTCGTCGATGTGTCCACCGCAGGTGTACTGGTTGAACGCGTGGATCGAGCTGGTGTGCACCATGCGCCGCACACCGGCCGCGAGCGCGGCCTCGGCGACCACTCGCACGCCCTCGGTGTTGACCTTCCAGGCGAGATCGTTCTTCTCGGACAGGGTGATCACCGCGACCAGGTGATACACCACCTCGTGGCCGGCCAGGACTTTCCGCATCGATGCGGGATCGAGCACGTCACCGGAGACCCAGGTGACCGTGGGATCGGTGGGGTGCTGGGGGACCACCCGATCAATGGCGGTGACCTCGTGCCCCGCCTCGACGAGCAGGGGGAGCAGGTTACTGCCAAGGTAGCCGGCTGCGCCGGTCACTGCGACCTTCATGTGATCGAGAATATAGAACTCGTTCTAATTTGCAACACGTTCCAGTTAGGCATCCGGACACCTGTATCGGCTCGAAAACTGGCCGCCTGGTCGGCTATATTGAGCGCCAACCGTAGCGGCCGTTTCGAACGCTAGGTGGCGAAACACTGATGTGCACAACAATTTGGGGGGTGCCAACTTGACGAATTTTCTCTCGGCGGACACTGACGCGGTCCGAGTCTTCGGCGTCCAGAACGCCGGTATCGCGAGCCAGATCTTCGGGGTGGCCAATGTCGACTCGGCGGCTAGCGTAGCCGCGATGACACCGGTGTTCGGACTGATCGGCGCGGATTTCCTGATGAGCTTCGCCGCGGCCCAGGTCCTGCAAGCCAAGGACATGAACGAGCTGGCGGCGAAGTACACCGATCTGGCCGCCGGCGCGCACACCGCGGCCCAGGAATACCTCGCCCAGGACGGTAGCAACGCGGTCAATCTGGCCGTGCAGAACAACAAGATCTGAGGCGGGGGACATGAAGCCGATCGATTCGGGGAACACCGGCGTGATCGCGCCGCAAGACATTCCGGCCACGGAGTCGCTGCAGCACGCCGCGGCGGCGCCGCACGAGCCGGCGATCGCGGCCGCGCAGGCCACCCAGCAGGCGATTCCGGATGTGCCGCTCGGCCAGTGGCCGGCCGAAGTGCCCGAACCCGAGTCGCCCGCACTGGTTTACGCGCGCAAACTCGCCGAGGACCAGCAGAACGCCGGCACCATGCCGGTCGGGCTCGGCGGCCTCGGCGGACTGACCGGTCAGCCCGTCGCCGATACCCAGCACCTGCTCACCGCGGTGCCGTCGGATGTGTCGAGCTTGCTGAGCGGTGCGCAGGCCTCCATCACCGAGGCGGCGCAGCAGGCGCAGACAGCGGCGACCTCCGCGCTCACCGGCGCCACCGGCGCACTGACCTCCGGCGAGTTGCAGAAGCAGGTCGCCGCCATCGCCGACACCGCCGGGCTCGGTTCGGTCATCAGCGATCCGGCCGCGGCGGTGAACTCGCTGCTGAACGGCGGGTCGCTGGCCGCCCTGCCGGGTGTCGACCAGCTCATCAGCCCGATCCTGCAGCTGCTCAGCAGCTTCGGCACCGGTGTCATGGGCGCGTTGGACCCGACCGCGATCCTGAGCAACGCCTCCTCGGTCATCGAATCGGCGATGCAGGTCGGCCAGGGCGCCATCACGAGCGTCCAGCAGCTCTGGGAGGGCACCGCCGCGGAGCAGGCCACCACCGCCGCTCAGCAGGCGAATGCCCAGGGCACCGAAACCAGCCAGCGCGGCTTCGATATCTCCGATCTGACCCAGAAGGCCGCGGCCGTGGTGCAGACCGGCAACACCCAATTGACGGGCATCGCAACGTCATTCGCGAGCCAGGCGGTCGCCATGGCGCCGGTCATCCTGACCCCGCCCGGGCAAGCCGCCCTGGTGGCCTCGGCGACGGAGCATCTCGGCAACGCGGTGTCCGTGGTCAACGCCACCCGCGGCGATCTGTCCGGCAAGACCACCGAGCTGAACGCGATGCTGTCGAACCTGGTCGGCCAGAGCGGGCTGCCGTCGCCGCAGGAAGTCGCGCAGACGCTCGCGCAGAATGTCGCCGAACCGCTGTCGACCACGGCGCAGGAAGCCGCGACGAAGGCGCAGTCCGCGCTCAGCTCGGGCCTGCCGTCCAGCTCCACCACGCCCGCGTCGACGAACCCGTCCGCCCTCAACACCGGTGGTACTCCGGGCGCCACCAGTGTCCTGGGCACGGGGACGCCCCGGACGTCGACCGGTACGCCCAGAACCGGGACGGGGAGCGGGGTTCCGTCCACCGGTAACCCGTCGTCCAAGGGCGTGTCCGGTGTGCCCGGCACGGTCTCGCCGTTGCGCGCGGCCACCGTGCCCACGGGTCTCGGCGCCGGTATGAACGCCTCGACGACGCCCGCGGGCACGGGTAACTCGTTCATGGGTAATCCGGCGGCTGCCGCGAACCGGGGCAACAACGACGAAGACGAGCACGATCGCAACGTCACCCCGTACCAGAGCCTGACCGGCAACGACGATCTCACCGGCCCGCTCGGCGAATCGACGCCGGATGTCATCGGCGCCACGCACTCCGATGAGATGCTCGGTATGGACTACGAGCAGGATCAGTTCTAACACGCTCGAAAAACGATGCCCCGCTTCCCCTTCGGGAAACGGGGCATCGTCGCGTGTGGCCTAGTCCTGCACGAAGGCGTCGAACAGCCGCCGGTAGAGAGCCGCGAAACGAATCCGTCCGTCCTGTTGCTCGGGCGAGAGCCCCTCGGTGAAACCCGGTGCGTACAGGATCAAATGGACTTCTTGGCCTCGCTCCGCGGGCATCAGATCGATGATCTGCTTGCTTTCGTCGGTGACCGCGGGCTCCCCGAGGTCGACTGTGGACAGCGCCCGGATCTCGGCCTGCGCGGCCCGCAGCACATCCGCTCGGAGCGAACCGTTGAGCTGCTGCGGCGGCACCTCCGGGGCGCGTCCGGCGGCGGCTGCGTCGGGCTTCTTGATCGCGCGCCCGTCCGGGAAGACCTCGAGCTCGGGACGGAGATCGTGCCGGCCGGACCAGCCGTGCGGGATGGTCGTCAGGGTGACCTCCGCCAGCACCGGCGACGTCGCGGGATCGGGATCGGGATCGGCCGCGGCGAGACCCGAACCGCCCGCGAGCATCAGAACCAGAACGAGTAGAACCGATTTCGACTTGCGCATGGAACCCCTATTCGTTGGAACCGGGTGATGCCGAGATGTCGAACGCGCGGGAACCGAGGTTCCCGCGCGTCGCGGTGTCGATCATTGTGACAGGGCCCAATGTTCGGCCGGAGCCGGATCAGCGCACGGCGGGGGGATTGCCCAGGTCCGCCGCGCTGAAAGTGTCGCATCCCTTCAGCTGGCCGGACTTGTAGCCGGAGAGGAACCAGGCCTGCCGCTGTTCGGAGGCCCCGTGCGTCCATGCCTCCGGATTGACCCGGCCGCCCGACTTGCGCTGGATCCGGTCGTCACCGACCGCCGCGGCCGCCGACAGCGCGTCCTTGACGTCTTGATCGGTCAGCGGTTGCAACAGGGGAGCACCGCCGCCGGGCGCGGGCTGCTTGTCGGCGTAGTGCGCCCAGATTCCGGCGTAGCAGTCGGCCTGTAGCTCGGTGCGCACCGCGCCGGATTCGGGCCCGTTCGGATCCCGCTGCGCGCGACCGAGATCGCCGAGCAGGTTCTGCAGATGGTGCCCGATCTCGTGCGCCACCACATATTCCTGTGCCAGCGGGCCGGTGCTCGCGCCGAAGCGGGTGGTCAGCTCGTTGAAGAAACGGACGTCGAAGTAGGCGGTCTGATCGAGCGGGCAATAGAACGGGCCGACCTCGCTGGTGGCGTTGCCGCACCCGGTGGCGGTGGCGCCGGAGAACAGGACGACCTCGGGTTTGACGTATTCCTTGCCGCCGGTCTGTTCGGGAAACTCCGTGCCCCACACCGAATTCAGGCTGGTCACCGTCGCCGCTACCCGGCAGTCGAGGTATTTGTTGGCGTCCGCGCCGGTCTTGCAGTGCTCCGGCGTGCCCGCCGTCGGCGCGGAGGGGCTGTCCTCGACACCGTTCAGCCCGCCGACCACCGAACCGGGATCGCCGCCGAGCAGCAGGACGACGACCGTCAGGATCAAACCCCCCAATCCGCCGCCCAACGCGATTTTCCCGCCTGTGCCGGGACCGCCACCTCCGGACCTGACCGCGTCCGGATCGATCTGTGAGCCCTCGTTGAAGGTCATTGGTCTCGCTCCTGTAAATCGAATGGCCGGTCGGGCGCGGTTCGTCGCCATGGAGCTAGCGCGCCTACAGCTTTACATGTGATACCCAGCAATCCGGGACTCACCGCAATCGTGTCGCGTCCACTGCCGCCGCCGCCCTTATTAGGGCTTGGGCCTGCGTCATCGCTACGATGGCTACGCACCGGACGGGGAGAATGCCCGGTGACCGCAATCGTCGAAAGGAACACCGTGCTGCGCACCCACTTGGCTGGTTCGCTGCGAAGCGAGCACGCCGGTCAAACCGTCACCCTCACCGGATGGGTGGCCCGGCGGCGTGACCACGGTGGCGTGATCTTCATCGATCTGCGCGATGCGTCCGGTGTCTCGCAAGCGGTCTTCCGGGAAGGCGCGGCAGCCGAGCAGGCGCACAAGCTGCGCGCCGAATTCTGTGTCCAGGTCACCGGCGTGGTCGAGCAGCGGCCCGACGGCAACGAGAACCCCGAATTGCCCACGGGGCAGATCGAGGTCAACGTCACCGAGTTGGAGGTGCTCAACGAGAGCGCCCCGCTGCCGTTCCAGCTCGACGAGCAGCCCGGTGAAGAGGCCCGCCTCAAGTACCGCTACCTCGACCTGCGCCGCGAAGGCCCGGCGCACGCCATGCGCTTGCGTTCCAAGGCCAACGCCGCCGCGCGGGCGGTGCTGGCCGGTCACGAGTTCGTCGAGGTGGAGACCCCGACGATGACGCGCTCCACCCCCGAGGGCGCCCGCGACTTTCTGGTGCCCGCACGGTTGCAGCCGGGCAGCTTCTACGCCCTGCCCCAGAGCCCGCAGCTGTTCAAGCAGCTGCTCATGGTCGGCGGCATCGAGCGCTACTACCAGATCGCGCGCTGCTACCGCGACGAGGACTTCCGCGCCGACCGTCAGCCCGAGTTCACCCAGCTCGACATCGAGATGAGCTTCGTGCGCCAGGACGATGTGATCCTGCTGGCCGAGGAGATCCTGGTCGCGCTGTGGAAGCTGATCGGCCACGACATCACCACCCCGATCCCGCACATGACCTACGCGGAGGCCATGCGCCGCTACGGCTCCGACAAGCCGGACCTGCGGTTCGAGGTCGAGATCACCGAGTGCGCCGAGTACTTCAAGGACACCCCGTTCCGGGTGTTCCAGTCGCCGTATGTCGGGGCGGTCGTCATGCCGGGCGGCGCGAGCCAGCCGCGGCGTCAGCTCGACGCCTGGCAGGAGTGGGCCAAGCAGCGTGGCTCGCGCGGTCTGGCCTACGTGCTGATCGGTGAGAACGGCGAGCTGAGCGGTCCGGTCGCCAAGAATCTGTCCGAGGCCGAACGCGAGGGTCTGGCCAAGCACGTCGGCGCGGAGCCGGGCGACTGCGTCTTCTTCGCCGCCGGTGAGGTCAAGGCCAGCCGCGCGATCCTCGGTGCGGCCCGCGGCGAGATCGCCCGCAAGTGCGGTCTGATCGACGAGAACGCCTGGGCGTTCGTGTGGATCGTGGACGCGCCGATGTTCGAGCCGGCCGCCGACGCCACCGCGAGTGGCGATGTGGCACTGGGTTCTTCGGCCTGGACCGCGGTGCACCACGCGTTCACCTCGCCCAAGCCGGAATCGGTCGACACCTTCGACACCAACCCGGGTTCGGCGCTGGCCTACGCCTACGACATCGTCTGCAACGGCAACGAGATCGGCGGCGGTTCCATCCGTATCCATCGCCGCGATGTCCAGGAACGCGTGTTCAAGGTGATGGGCATCAGCCACGACGAGGCACAGGAGAAGTTCGGCTTCCTGCTCGACGCCTTCGCCTACGGCGCCCCGCCGCACGGCGGCATCGCCTTCGGCTGGGACCGGATCACCGCGCTGCTGGCCGGTGTGGACTCGATCCGCGATGTCATCGCGTTCCCGAAGAGCGGCGGCGGCGTCGACCCGCTGACCGACGCGCCCGCGCCGATCACCCCGCAGCAGCGCAGGGAAGCCGGGCTGGACTTCAAGCCCGAGGACAAGAAGAAGGACGACGCCAAGGGCAAAGCCGCCGAGTAACTCGGCTCCGCTCCCGCGCCTCCGCCCCACACTCGAAAGAGCGTGGGGCGGAGGTGTTTTGCCTAGCGCGACGGTACGAGGGTGCCGTCGGTGAGGATCCGGTAGGCGTAGGTCACCGCGATGACCGCGATCGGGGCCGCCACGAGCAGCCCGAAACCGCAGAGCAGCGCGCCCAGGAAGGTGAGCACCAAGACCGCCAGGGCGAGCAGCAGCACCGGACCGACATTGGCCATGACCAAGCGCGCGCTGGACCTGATCGCCTGAATCGGACCGAGGTCCTGGTCGACCACGAAGTGCAGGGCGAACATGCACAGCACTCCGATGATGATGCCCGGCAACACCAGCAGGGCCAAGCCGATGAAGGTCGCCACGAACGCGATCAGCGACGTCAGCAAGACATTGCCCGCATTGCCGACCTGGAAGTACGAGCCGAACACCGGTGGGGTGCCGTCGGTTTCATAGAGCGCGCCGCGGACCATGGCGGCCTGCAGCAGCCAGAGCGCCGCCATCACCGCGAGGAACAGAACCGTCAGGACCAGAACCGAATTCGGCTCGAAGATCGCGACGAAGAGCCAGTACACCAGGTAGATGGCGAAGCCGACCGCCGTAATACCGAGCCAGGGTGCGGTATTGCCGCGGAACCGATCCAGGCCGTAGCCCAGGGCGGAACCGACGTCCAGGCCGGTCGGCCGGTCCGGCGCGGCCGCCTGATATCCGAAGGCCGGTTGACCGGGCGGCTTGTGCCCGCCGGGTGGCGGCATCCCGCCGGGCGGGGGTTGCATGCCGCCGGGCGGGCCGTAGCCGGGCGGCGGGGGAGCGCCGGGCGGGCCGTAACCGGGCTGGGCCTGGTAGCCGGGCTGCGACTGATAGCCCGGTGGAGGCGGAAAACCTTGCTGCTGTTGGTATCCCTGCTGGGATGGCTGGTCGTCCTGCTGTTGGTAACCCTGTGGCGATGAGCTCTGCTGGGGTTGGTCACCGTGCTGGGGTGCGTATCCCTGTTGCGCTGAGCTTTGCTGCGGTGCGTATCCCTGCTGCGGCGAGCTTTGCTGGGGTTGGTCACCCTGCTGCGGTACGTATCCCTGTTGCGCTGAGCTTTGCTCCGATGCGTAACCCTGCGGGGATGGCCGGCCGACGTTGGACGGTGGTTCGTTGCCGTGCTGAGCGGAGGCCGGTCGACCGGATTGCGGGTCGTCGCCGGCTCCCGGCGTCTCCTGTTGACCATGCCCGCTTTGCCCGGCCTGCTGGGCCGGGGCCGGGTACTGCTGGCCACTCCGTGATTCGGGCGCGTCGCCAGTTGGTTCCTTCTCAGGGTCTCGGGGAGCGGACTGCGGTCTGTCGGTCATTGTCGTCGACCTTTCCGGCACAACTGGTTTGCGGTGTGGCGCACAACAGTTCACGATGAGAAAACCGGACGAACGCACCTGGTGTCAAGCAGACCGCGCAGGTCCGGCAACCACGTGACAGACACGCCGAGCGACGCGGAAAGGTTGTGCAACCGCTCGCTAGAAGTGACCCGATGCGAGTAGCTTGAGAGGCGATGACCGCACTATTGGCCGAACGCGCCGCCGAAGTCGTGTCCGCAGCACAGCAATTGCTCACAAAGCGAATGGGTGCTCCGGTGAAGCTGAGCGATCCGATGGAACTCAGCGGTAGTGGTAGGACGACGGTCCTACGTGTGCGCGTGTCCGAGAACGCCTTCTCGTTACCGCGCACCCTCATCGTCAAGCAGGTTCGCGGCAACGCCGCGGAACGCCGCACCGGCGGGCTCGCCCCGGGCGTCGCCAGCATCGACTCGGCATTCCTCCGGGAAGCCGTCTCCTACCAGTTCACCACCGCGCTCAGCCGCGATCAGCGCCCCGGCGCTTACCTCATCGCGCACAGCCTGCCGGAACGGCTGCTGATCCTCAGTGACCTCGGTGAGAACTCGCTGCTGACCCAGCAGTTGCGGTCCGGCGCCGAACCGGCCACCCGCAACGCGCTGATGGCCTTCGCGCAGGCACTCGGCCGGATGCACGCGGCGACGGTCGGGCGCGAAGCCGACTTCGTGGCGCTGCTGCGCCGCGTCGACGTGATGCACCGGGTCGACGGGATCGCTCAGCAGGCCGAGACCGCGATCGCCGAGGTGCCCGGCATGTTGCGGCGCGAACTCGGCATCGAGGTGCCGGGGGAGATCGCCGAACTCATCGTGCGCGGCAACCGGCTGTTCTCCGCGGGCCGGTTCCGCGCGTTCAGCCCCTCGGATCTGTGCCCGGACAATGTCATCCTCAACGAGGAGGGCGCCCGCTTCCTTGATTACGAGTGGGGCGGATTCCGCGACGCCACCCTCGACATCGCCTACGCGCTGGTGTCCTTCCCCGGTTGCCTGTGCGATTTCGAGCTGGCCCGGGATCGCGCCCGGCAGATGGTGGAGGCGTGGCGTTCCGAGGTGGTCGGGGTGTGGCCGGCGCTCGCCGACGACACCGTGCTCGCCGAACGGATCCTGGAGGCCCGGCTGATCTGGGTCTGGCTCAGCACGTACTGGTTCCTGCCCGTGGACCACGCGCGAATCGCCGCGGCGCGCGAGCACGGGTTGTCGGTGCCGCGTTCGGAGGCGCTGATCAACCGGTGGGCCGCGCTCGCCGAAGACGCGCGGTGCACCGGCGACGACATCATCGGTGACTTCGCCGACGAGGTATCGGCCATGCTCGAGGAGCGCTGGTCGGAGTAATTCGTGACTGTTCGGCCGGGCCCCGTCGGGTCCCGGCCGAACGCGTATCCGAGGTCAGACCACCGGAGCCGGACGGGGTTCGATCCGCCCACCCGAGCGGACCGCGAACGAAGCTCCGTGGCGGACACCGGTGTTCGGGTCCTCCACGTTCAGTACGTAGAACCAGTCCATCTGTGTCTGTTCCGCGGTGACCTCGAGCACGCCGTAGCCGTGCGACTCCAGTTCCACGTAGCGCATGTGGTGGTTGACGCCCTTGATCGTCTCCTCCAGCGGCACCGCCGCCGTGCGCGGAGCCGATTTCAGCATCTCGCCGATGCTGGCGGAGGTGACCGACGGGACGACGAACTCCGCGCCTACGGTCGGGCCCGCGGGATAGGTCGCGGCCTCCACCGGCAGGTCCGAGGCCCAGGAGGAGTGGATGTCGCCGGTCAGGAAGACCACGTCGGAGACCTGATTCTCGGTGAGCGCGGTGAACAGCTTCCGGCGGTCGGCGGTGTAGCCGTCCCACTGGTCCGCGTTCGCCGGAACACCCGACTGCGGCAGGCCGATCGCATCGGTGAACGCTTTGCTCTGGGCCGGGTCCAGCGGCGGGAACACCAGCGGTGCGACCATCACCGAATTGCCGATCAGCTTCCAGCGCACCGGCGCCGACGCCAGACCCGCGGTGAGCCACTGCATCTGTGCCTGGCCGGTGAGCGTCCGGGCGGGGTTGTCGACATTGCGCCAGCCCGCGCCGGGAGCGACCTCCTCGTCGCGGTAGCTGCGCAGATCCAGCATGGACAGTTCGGCCAGCGTGCCGAAGCGCAGGCGGCGATAGATCTGGACGTCGTTGCCGGAACCCTTGGCGCGCACCGGCATCCACTCGAGATATGCCTGAGCCGAGGCGGCGCGCCGAGCGGACCACGGGCCCTGGACGGCGGGATCGTGATGGCCGGCGCCGCCGGACCAGGAGTTGTCGGCGGACTCGTGGTCGTCCCAGGTGCAGATGAACGGGACCAGCGCGTGCAGGGCGGCCAGGTCGGCATCGGTTTTGTATTGTCCGTGCCGGATCCGGTAGTCGGCGAGGGTGACGATCTCGGTGGCCGGATCGTGCCCGCGGACCGCGCCGGCGCGGCCGCCGTATTTGCCGCGACCGTATTCGTAGATGTAGTCACCGAGGTGGATGACCGCGTCGAGGTCGCCGCGGGCGGCGAGGTGGCGGTAGGCGCTGAAGTAGCCGGCCTCCCAGTTCGAGCAGGAGACCACGCCGAACCGCAGGCGGTCGGGTGTGTCGGACTCGGCCGGTGCGGTCCGGGTGCGGCCGACCGGGGAGGTCTCGCCCAGGGCGGTGAACCGGTAGTAGTAGACGCGATCCGCCGTCAGGCCGGATACGTCGACCTTCACGGTGTGATCGGAATCGACTGTGGCGGTGAACGTTCCGGACGCGGCGAGCGATCCGAAGGTGTCGTCGCCGGCGACCTCCCAGCGCACCGGGGTGGCGGCCCCGATACCCGAACCGGGGGTCGCGTCGTCGGCTACGGTGACGCGCGTCCAGATCACCACGCCGGTCGGTAGCGGATCACCCGAGGCGACGCCGTGCCGGAACATCGAGCCCTGAGCGCGCGCCGGGCCGGCCACTGACAGCGTGGTCGCGGCGGCAGCGGCGGCACCGCCCTTGAGGAGCGTCCGCCGACCGATGGATCCCGGCACAGCGGAATCTGAAACAACCGTGTTTTCAGCCACGACTATTGATCTCAGTCGATTACCGGGCGCTGAGCAAGTCGAAACCGCCGAGCTTCGTGGTCTTCGATGACCGGTATCGGCTTTCGCTGCCGTTGGCCGGCGACCGTGCGGAGATGTCGGAGGTGCGAGGTACCGTCGCCCTCATGACCGAGCGGATGTTCTTCCTGCGTGCCCCGAGCGAGGTGCGGGCATGACCGACGGACTGTTCGACGTACCCGGGCAGGCCGCGGGGGAGTCGGATGGGCGGGGCCGGGTCGAGTTCCGCGGTGCGGGGGATTCGGTGCCGCTGGCGGTGCGCATGCGCCCCGCAACGCTGGAAGAGGTCGTCGGGCAGCAGCATCTGCTGGGTCCCGGTTCGCCGCTGCGGCGGTTGGTGGAGGGCTCGGGCGCGGCCTCGGTCCTGCTGTACGGACCGCCCGGCACCGGGAAAACCACGCTCGCGTCGCTCATTTCGCAGGCCACCGGCCGCCGCTTCGAGGCGCTGTCGGCGCTGTCGGCCGGTGTGAAGGAGGTGCGCGCGGTCATCGACTTGGCGCGCCGCCGGTTGACCGTCGGCGAGCAGACCGTGCTGTTCATCGACGAGGTGCACCGCTTCTCCAAGACTCAGCAGGACGCGTTGCTCGCCGCGGTCGAGAACCGCATCGTGCTGCTCGTCGGTGCGACCACCGAGAACCCGTCCTTCTCCGTGGTCTCACCGCTGCTGTCGCGTTCGCTGGTGCTGCGACTGCACTCGCTCACCGACGCCGACATCCGTCAGGTGCTGTGTCGCGCCATCGAGGATCCGCGCGGTTTCCACGGCGAGTACACGGTGACCGAGGCGGCCTTGGCCCACATCGTGCGTATCGCGGGCGGGGACGCCCGCCGGGCCCTGACCGCGCTGGAAGCCTCGGCCGAGTCCTCCCTCGACGGCAATGTCGACGTGGATCTCGTCGAAGCCAGTGTCGACAAGGCGGCGGTCCGCTACGACCGGGCCGGTGATCAGCACTACGACGTGGTCAGCGCCTTCATCAAATCCATTCGCGGCTCCGATGTCGACGCGGCTCTGCACTACCTGGCCCGCATGCTGAGCGCGGGGGAGGACCCGCGCTTCATCGCCCGCCGCCTGGTCATCTCGGCCAGTGAGGACATCGGGATGGCCGACCCGACCGCGCTGCAATCCGCGGTCGCCGCCGCCCAGGTGGTCCAGCTGATCGGCATGCCCGAGGCGCAGCTCACCCTGACCCACGCCACCATCCATCTGGCCACCTCGCCGAAGTCCGGCGCGGTCCCGGCCGCCCTCGGCGCCGCCATGTCCGATATCTCCGCGGGTAAAGCCGGTCTGGTTCCGCCGCATCTGCGCGATGGGCACTACGCGGGCGCGGCCAAGCTGGGTAATGCCCAGGGCTACAAGTACCCGCACGACGACCCGGACGGCGTGCTCGCCCAGCAATATCCACCGGACGAACTGGTCGGCCGCGATTACTACACCCCTACGGATCACGGCAACGAACGTGAGATCGGGCCCCGGGTCCAGAAGCTCCGCCGCATCGTCCGCGGCAAGTAGCCGGGTCGGAAGATCACCGCACCATATCCGGATAGCGTTCTCGCCCAGGGCTGTTCACGAGTCGTCCCCGGAGCGCCGAAAACAGGTGTGCCGCTCGGTTGCCGGGCGTAGGGTCGGGCCAGCGGTGGGATGCACTGACCAACGGAGGAGGTGCCCGGTGACAGTTCGGCCGGACCGACCTCAGATGTCAGTGGCAGAGTTCGAGGAGCTCGCCCGGCACACGCCGGAGGCGGTGCGACTGGAGTTGCTGTCCGGAAAGCTGACGGTGCGGGGCAACGCTCCGCAACTGCTGATCGAAGAGTTCGAGGAACTCGCCCGGCACGCGCCGGGTTCGGTGGCGCTGGAATTCCTGTACGGAAGACTCGGCGCGAAGCTGGCGCCGGACCGCAGCCGAGTGGAGATCCGGCGCTCGATCACCCAGCAAGTCCTGCGCCAGCGCGACGATCTGCGGCTCTATCCCTGCCTGGACCTGAAGGTGCAAGCCGACCGGGAAGGCCGGGTCCGGGTGGACGGCGCGGTGGCGCTCGACGGGACGTTCCGTCGTCGCGGCTGGGCCGAACCCGACGAGGTGCTGATGGTCGTCGAGGTCACCGCCTACGAAACCGAGACCGATCAGCGCGCCCGGGTCCGCAAGACCCAGGCCTACGCCGAAGCCGAGATTCCGCTCTACCTCCTGGTCGACCGCGCGGTCCAGGGCGCTTTCGTCTTCAGTCATCCCGTCAAAGGCTGGTACGCCCAGACCTCCCGCGCGGAATTCGGTCACACCATGGAGTTGCCGGACCCGGTCGGCGCGGTGCTGGAAACCGAACCGTTCCGCGCGTCGGCCGGCCCGTGCTGATCACTGGGCCGTGAAAAACCGGATGCGCCGTCCCGGTAGGCTGGATACCTGTGCAGACCCACGAGATCCGACGGCGATTCCTGGAACATTTCGTCCGTGCCGGCCACACCGAGGTGCCGAGCGCCCCGCTGAGCCTGGACGACCCGACCTTGCTTTTCGTGAACGCGGGCATGGTTCAGTTCAAGCCGTACTTCCTGGGTCAAGAGGCAGCGCCGTACCCGCGAGCTACCAGCGTGCAGAAGTGCGTGCGCACCGGTGACATCGAAGAGGTCGGCGTCACCACCCGGCACAACACCTTCTTTCAGATGGCCGGCAACTTCTCCTTCGGCGACTACTTCAAGGAAGGCGCCATCACCTACGCGTGGGAGTTGCTGACCAAGTCGCAGGAGGACGGCGGCTACGGTTTCGACCCGGAACGCCTGTGGGTCACCGCCTACGAATCCGACCCCGAGGCCGCCGAGATCTGGAGCAAGAAGATCGGCATCCCGGCGGAGCGGATCCAGTTCCGCGACGGCCGCGACAACTACTGGGACATGGGTGTGCCCGGACCGGGCGGCCCGTGTTCGGAGATCTACTTCGATCGTGGTCCCGCCCACGGTAAGGACGGCGGCCCGGTCGCCGACGAGGACCGGTACCTGGAGATCTGGAACCTGGTCTTCATGCAGGACATCCGCGGCGAGCAGAGTCCCAAGTACGGGCACCCGCCGATCGGTTCGCTGCCGAAGAAGAACATCGACACCGGCATGGGCGTCGAGCGCGTCGCGATGCTGCTGCAAGGCGTGGAAAACGTCTATGAGACCGACCTGCTGCGCCCGATCATCGCCAAGGCCGAGGAACTGACCGGTAGTTCCTACGGTGTCGACGCCGAGGGCGATCGCCGGTTCCGCGTCATCGCCGACCACGCCCGCAGCGGCGCCATGCTGATCGCCGACGGCATCAACCCCGGCAACGACGGCCGCGGCTACGTGCTGCGGCGGCTGCTGCGCCGCATCGTGCGCTCGGCTCGTCTGCTCGGTGCGGACAAGCCGGTGATCGGCGAGTTCATGAAGACGGTCAGCGATCTGATGGCGCCGTCGTACCCGGAACTCGGCACCGATTTCGAGCGCATCAGGAATGTCGCCGTCGCCGAGGAAGCCGCGTTCCTCAAGACGCTGAACACCGGTTCCAAGCTGTTCTCCGATGCCGTCGACGAGGTGGCGGCCAAGGGCAGCAAGACGATTCCCGGTTCGGCCGCGTTCAAGCTGCACGACACCTACGGCTTCCCGATCGAGCTCACTCTCGAAATGGCCTCCGAGGCGGGGCTTTCGGTGGACGAGGCCGGCTTCCGCTCGCTGATGGCCGAGCAGGTCGCGATGGCCAAGGCCGACGCGCAGGCGCGCAAGCACGGCCACGCGGACCTGTCCATCTACAAGGAGCTCGTCGATCGCGGCGCCACCGAGTTCACCGGCTTCGACGAGCTGACCTCCGAGGCGAAGGTGCTCGCGCTCATCGCCGACGGTGTGCGTGTCCCGGTCGCCACCGCGGGCCAGGACGTGGAGGTCATCCTCGATCGCAGCCCGCTCTACGCCGAGTCCGGCGGCCAGATCGCCGACCGCGGCTCCATCACCGGCACCGGTCTGAAACTGACCGTCAACGACGTGCAGAAGATCGCCAAGAAGCTGTGGGTGCACAAGACCACGGTCGAGCAGGGCCAGATCACCGAGGGCGATGTCGTTCTCGCGCAAGCGGATCCGGCCTGGCGGCGGGGCGCCACCCAGGGGCACTCGGGTACCCATATGGTGCACGCGGCGCTGCGGCAGATCCTGGGGCCGAACGCGGTGCAGGCGGGTTCGATGAACAAGCCGGGCTACCTGCGCTTCGACTTCAACTGGACCGGTCAGCTCTCGGAGAGCCAGAAGGTCGACATCGAGGCCGTCTCCAATGACGCTGTGGGCGCGGACTTCCCGGTGAACACCTTCGTCACCGACCTGACCAAGGCCAAGCAGATGGGCGCGATGGCCTTGTTCGGCGAGAACTACGGCGACGAGGTGCGCGTGGTGGAGATCGGCGGCCCGTTCTCGATGGAACTCTGCGGCGGTACGCACGTGCAGCACTCCTCGCAGATCGGCCCGATCACGCTGCTGGGCGAATCGGCCATCGGTTCCGGCAAGCGCCGCGTGGAAGCCTTCGTGGGCCTGGACTCCTACAAGTACCTGGCCAAGGAACGGGCGCTGCTCGCCGGTGTCGCGTCCTCGCTGAAGGTGCCCTCCGAGGAGGTGCCCGCCCGGGTCGAGCAGCTGGTGGAACGGCTCAAGGTGGCCGAAAAGGAACTCGAGCGCAGCAAGATGGCCGCGGTGCTGTCCTCGGTGTCCACCTTCGTGGAACAGGCCGAGCGGATCGGCAGCGTACTGCTGGTCGCGGTGGCGGCGCCCGAAGGCGTCGGCGGCGGTGACCTGCGCACCCTCGCCACCGATATCCGCGGCCGCTTCGGCACCGATCCCGCGATCGTGGTGCTGCTCGGCAACGCGGACGGCAAGGTGCCGTTCGTGGTCACCGTCAATAAGCCCGCGCAGGAGCTCGGCTTCAAGGCCGGCGATCTGGTCGGCGCTTTCGGCCCGAGCATCGCGGGACGCGGCGGCGGGAAGCCGGAAATGGCGCAGGGCGCGGGTTCGGATCCCTCGGGAATCGGCACCGGTCTAGCGGCCGTCCGGGCACGGGTGGCCGAACTGGCCTCCTGATGGACGACTCTTCCGAAACTTCAGATTCAGCCTTGCCCGCGGGCGGTCACCGGCCGGATCCGACGACCGACCCCGGGCGGGGCAGGCGCATCGCCATCGACGTGGGCAGCGTCCGTATCGGCGTGGCGTCAAGTGACCCTGACGCTATTCTCGCGACGCCTGTCGAGACGGTGCCGCGCGCGAAATCCGGTGCGCGCGGCGGGGGTCCGGCAGCCGACATCACGAGGATTGCCGAAATTGTGCGCGAGTACGAGGCAGTGGAGGTTATTGTCGGCCTGCCCCGAACATTGCGCGGGGAGAAAGGCACTGCGGCGGGATTGGCCATTGCATTCGCCAAGCGTTTGCAGGCGAGTATCGCCCCCGTGCCGATCAGGCTTTCCGACGAACGGTTGACTACGGTGTCAGCTGCACGTGCATTGCGGGACAGTGGAGTACGCACGCGTGGCCAGCGCCGAGTAATCGATCAGGCGGCGGCCGTGTCGATCCTGCAAGGATGGTTGGACGAACGGAGTGCGGTGTTGAGGTCGGGCGAAGAGGTACGTGGTGCGTCGTCGGAGGGCGATGCATGACGGATCGATGGGCGCGGGCCGAAGAACGTTTCCGGCAGCGCGAGGCTGATCGGCGCTACCGGCGCGACGACCAGGCGTGGGAAGACTACGACGACGACACCACCGTCATCCCGCGCTACACCGACGACGAGCCGTTCTACGAGGGCCCGGCGCTCTACGATCCCGCCAAGGATCCCGACTACGACGGCTATGACGTCGATCCCGATTTCGACGGGGAGCTCGACGAGCCGGAACCGCCGAAGCGCGGCAAGCCGGTGCGCACGAATTCCCGTGCCACCCGGCGGACCAAGCCGGAGCGGGCGCCGAAGTCGCCGCGCAACAGGCGATCTCGCGCCGCGTCCCGCAAGGCCGCCGAGCGCAAACGCCGTCGCCGCAATCTGTGGATCATCGCGGGCGTCTTCGTCGTCTTGTTCACCGGCGCCGCCGGTTTCGCGATCATGAAGTTCGCGAAGTCGTTCGGACCGCCGGAGGATTACGCCGGGCCGGGCGGCCCGCTGGTGGTGGTGCAGGTGCACCCCGGCGACACCTCCAGCCAGATCGCGGAGACCATGCTGGAGAAGGACGTGGTCAAGAGCAGCGCCGCGTTCTTCGAAGCGGCCGTGCGCAATTCGAATATGACCTCGGTGCAACCGGGGTATTACGCCATTCCCAGCCAGATCCCCGCCGCGCAGGCGGTCACCACCCTTGTCGGCAAGGGGTCGCGGGTCGGGAATCTGGTTGTCGCCGAAGGCAAACTGCTGCACGACCAGCACGACGTGAACACCGGATCGCGCTCGGAGGGCCTCTACACCAAGATCGCGGCCGCGAGTTGTGTCGGTGCCGGACCGCAGCAGAAGTGTGTCACCGCCGACCAGCTCGCCGCGGCCGGGTCGAGCACCGATCTCGCCGGTCTCGGCGTCCCGGCCTGGGCGATGAACGACGTCCGCGCCGCACCCGACCGCAGCCGGCAATTGGACGGACTGATCGCCGCGGGCACCTGGGATTTCGATCCCAGCGGCACGCCGCAGCAGATTCTGCGGCAGTTGATCACGCAGAGTGCGGCCAGTTACGAGTCGACCGGGTTGCTGCAGTCCGGCTCCGAGACGAAACTGAGCCCGTATCAGACGCTGATCGCGGCGTCGTTGGTCGAACGTGAGGCCAAGCCGGAGGACATGGGCAAGGTCGCGCGGGTGATCGTGAACCGCCTGGCGATCGATCAGCCGCTCCAGTTCGACTCCACGGTGAACTACTCCCTGGACAAGACCGAGGTCGCCACCACCGACGAGGACCGGGCCACGAAAACGCCGTGGAACACCTACGCGATGCCCGGCCTGCCCGCCAATCCCATCGCCGCGCCGTCGCTGAACGCGTTGCGCGCCATGGAGAATCCGGAACCCGGCAGCTGGCTCTACTTCGTCACCATCGACAAAAAGGGCACCACGCTGTTCACCGAGAGCTACGCCGAACATCTGCGCAACATCAGGAAGGCCCAAGAGAGCGGAATTCTGGACAGTGGCCGCTGAGGTACGCAAAGCCGCGGTCCTGGGCAAGCCGATCTCGCACTCCCGCTCACCCCAACTGCACCTGGCGGCTTACCGCGCGCTGGGCCTGCCGTGGACCTATGAGCGGATCGAATGCGCGGCCGAGCAACTGCCGGGACTGGTAGACAGTCTCGGCCCGGAATGGGTCGGCCTGTCGGTCACCATGCCCGGCAAGGAAGCGGCGCTCGCCTACGCCGCCGACCGCACCGAGCGCGCCGTGCTGGTCGGCTCGGCCAACACCTTGCTGCGCACCGCGACCGGCTGGCGCGCCGACTGCACCGACGTCGACGGCGTGCTCGGCGCGCTGCGCGGCGCCGGCGTCGACACCCTCACCGAAGCGGTGGTGCTCGGCGCGGGCGGCACCGCTCGCCCCGCCCTGCTCGCCCTCGCCGAACTCGGCGCGAAATCGGTGACCGTCCTGGCCCGTGACGCCGGAAGAGCCCGCAGCGCACTGGATCTCGCCGAACGCCTGGGCCTGACCGCCACCGTCCTCGGGTTCGACCCCGATGCGGTACACGCGGCCTGCGCGATCGCCGGGGCCGTGGTCAGCACCATCCCCGCAGAAGCCGCCGCTGTCGTCGCGGACTCGGTCGCCGTCGCCCCGGTAGTTCTCGACGCGATCTACGACCCGTGGCCGACCCCGCTCGCCGAGGCTGTCAGTCGGGCAGGCGGTGTGGTCGTCAGCGGGCTCGACATGCTCCTGAATCAGGCCTACGGCCAAGTCGAACAATTCACCGGCCGGCCCGCTCCGCGCGCGGAGATGGCCGCCGCACTGGTCGGTGGTTAGGACCGGTCGGCACCGCGATCGAGCACGCTTGGGCGAGTCGACCGCCCATTTCTGATACCCGTTCCAGTTCGGATCGGTGGAGCTGCGGGTTATGGTGTTGGCCATGACTGGTTGGGTTATGCGGGCCGTGCTGCTCGGCGGGCTCGTGGTGGCTATGCGCACCCTGCTCGGGTTCGGGATGGTGTACTGGCCGACGCAAGGCTCGTGGATGCGGATGCTCTGCCTGGCGGTGCTGGTCGGTGTCGTCGTGGCGTGGGGCGTGCTCGACGGGCGCAAAGATCGGGAGGTGCATCCGGATCCGGAGCACGGCTCCGATCTGACGATTCTGTGGCTGAAGGCGGGACTGGCCGGGGGGCTCGGGATGGGCTTGGTCTCGTGGCTGCTGGACTTCTTGCCGCGGTTCGATCTCGGTGACAACCCGATCCTGTTCGAAGTGACCGCGGCGGCGGCGTTCATCGTGCTGCTGATCTTCCTGCCCGCGCTGGCGGGTATCGGCATCGGGCGCAGGGTGGCCGACCGGCGTTACGAGAAGGCGGGCACATCGAGCACGAAAGCGCACGCCGGCAGCGCGGCCTGAACGCGCACCTGGCACGCCGAACGCCCCGCTTCCCGGAGGCGGGGCGTTCGTGTCGAAGCCGTTGGGGCGGTAGCCGTTACAGCAGGATGGCGCCGCCGGCGGGGCTGTCCTCGCGGGCGATGGCGGAGTAGGCGGCCGCGAGCAGGGTTGGATCCGGACCTTCCAGACGACCCGGCTTGGCCAGGCCGTCGAGCACCACGAAGCGCAGCACTCCGGAGCGGGTCTTCTTGTCGGTCTGCATAGCGTCGAGCAGCTGCGGGAGGGCGTCGGCGTCGTAGGTGGTCGGCAGGCCGACACTGTCCAGCACCGCGCGGTGGCGGTCGGCGGTCGCGTCGTCCAGTCGACCGGCCAGGCGGCCCAGTTCGGCGGCGAACACCAGACCCACCGAGACCGCGGCCCCGTGCCGCCAGCGGTAGCGCTCGCGGCGTTCGATGGCGTGCCCCAGCGTGTGGCCGTAGTTGAGGATTTCGCGCAGGCTCGATTCCTTGAGGTCGGCGGCGACCACGTCGGCCTTCACCTGAATGGCGCGGCGGATCAGTTCCGGCAGCACATCCCCGGTGGGATCGAGGGCGGCGGCGGGATCACGCTCCACCAGTTCCAGGATGACCGGGTCGGCGATGAAACCGGCCTTGATGATCTCGGCCATGCCCGCGATGATCTCGTTGCGGGGCACCGTTTCCAGCGTCGCCAGGTCCACCAGGACCGCGGCGGGTTCGTGGAAACAGCCGACCAGGTTCTTGCCCGCCTCGGTGTTGATGCCGGTCTTGCCGCCGACCGCCGCGTCCACCATGGCCAGCAGCGTGGTCGGCACATGCACGATCTGCACGCCGCGCATCCAGGTGGCGGCGACGAAACCCGCCAGGTCGGTGGCAGCGCCGCCGCCCAGGCTCACGATGACATCGTTGCGGGTCAGCCCGATCCGGCCGAGCACCTCCCAGCAGAAACCGGCCACCTGCAGGTCTTTACCGGCCTCGGCGTCGGGAATCTCCACCCGATGCGCGTCCAGCCCCGAGTCGGCCAGCGCCTTGCGCACCGCCTCCGCGGTTTCGGCCAGCGGCGGTTGATAGAAGATCGCGACGGTACGCACCCCATTGGTCGCGCCGGTGACCGACTCGACGAGTTCACCGAGCAACCCGCGCCCGATGATCACCGAATACGGGTCGGCGGTGCGTACCTCGATACGGGTCGGCTCACTCACGTTGTCTGCTCCGATTCTGTTCGTGCCGAAGGGTCTTGGTTTCGCCCGCGGCCGCGGCGAGAACGGGCGCGCCGCGCGCGACCGCTGGAAGTGGACTTGCCGCCGGACTTGCCGTCCGGCCCGGCCGCCGCCCCAGTGGCCGGGGCAGCGCCCGCCGAACCATTCGACGCGACGGAAGGCCCACGGTCCGAACGGCTCGTCGATGCGGCGCCGGCGACGGAGTCTCCAGTCGGTGCTCCCGCTGCGCGTCGGGCGCGCCGCGCACCGCGGGAAGTGCGTCCTCCAGCTTCACGGCCGGTGCCTGCGGCAGCGGGGATGGATGCTCCGTGACTATCGGGTGCGCCGGACGTAGCGGGATGGTTCGCTCCGCCGGATACCGCTCCGGTGACGGGGGCAGCGTCGACCGATGATCTGTGACTATCGAGGGAGCCGGATGCGGCACTCGCCGCAGTGGGACGGGATGTCCTGTCGGACTTCGCTTCCGTGGTGGGGCCGAGCGGCCGGGTGGTGGGACGGCTCACGCCACCGGATACCGATCCGTTGGGTGCGGCAGCGCTGACGGATGACCCGTGGCTGTCGGATGCGACGGAGGCAGCGTGGGTTGACGCGGTGGGACAGTTCACGCCGCCGAAGTCTCCGCCGGTGCCTGCGCGGTTGACAGGTAGCCCGTCATCCCCGGCTGCACTGGACGTGGTGTCGGTCTTCGCGGACGCGTGCTGTGGACCGTCTGCTTCCGCTGCGGCAGTGGGTTTTCCGGCTGTGGTTCGGGCGCGTCCGCGGCGGCGGGATCCTGAGCGACGGGAACGGCGTGGAGTGTCCGAACGGGTCGCCGCGGCAGTGGATTCGGTAGCCGTGACAGAGGCTTCCTCGGTGCCAGTGCCAGTGCCAGTGCCAGTGCCAGTGCCGGTGCCGGTGCCCGATGCCGGATCGGCGGGTTGCGCTCGGCGGTGTTCGGATAACTCGGGGCTGTCGGTCGGCGATCCATCGTTCGTGCCGGTGCCGGTGTGCTTAGCGCGGCGGCCGCGTCCTCGGCGCCGAGTGGACTTGCCGGTCTCGGTGCTGGGTTCCGCGGAGCGACTGGGGGTTTCGGCGGTATCGGTCGCGCCGTTTTCTCCGGTGGTGCGCCGAGCCGCGGCGGCTCGGGCTCGGGCGCGGCGGCGGGCACGGGAACGGCTGCCGGTGGGTTTGGCTTCCGAGGGGGTGGGCGCGGATTCGGCCGGGGCCGCGAGTGGGTCCGGGGTGGAGGGTTCGACGCCCAGTTTGGCCAGGATCATGCGGACGACGCGACCGGGGCTGCGGCCGTCGGTGCGTACGCGGATGGCGGCGACCTCGCGGTACAGGGGGCGACGCTTGCGCATGAGTTCGCGGTACTTCGCGCCCGGGTCGTCACCGTTCAGCAGCGGTCGCTGGCTGCTCGCGCCGGTGCGCCGAAGTCCTTCGGCGACACTGATTTCCAGGTACACCACGGTGCGCCCGCGCAGCAGCGCGCGGGTGTCGGCGGACAGCACGGAGCCGCCGCCGAGCGAAACCACGCCGCGCTCGTTGAGGATGGCGCGGCGCACCACCCGCTCCTCGATCTTGCGGAACTCGGGCTCGCCGTCGGTGGTGAAGATTTCCGGAATGGTGCGGCCGGTCTCGGACTCGATGCCCGCATCGGTATCGAACAGCTCGACACCGAGTTCTTTGGCGAGCTTGCGGCCGATCGTCGATTTCCCCGCCCCCGGCGGTCCGACCAGCACCACGCGCGGCGTGCGTGGATCGGTCTGGACGATCATTGCGGTATGTGCGGCCGAGAGCTGATCCGCTTGAGGTAGCTGTTGATGTTGTCGACAGTCTCGACCAGCGAATCCCCGCCGAACTTCTCCAGCGCTGCCTGCGCGACGACCAGCGCCACCATGGCCTCGGCCACCACGCCCGCGGCAGGGACGGCGCAGACATCGGAGCGCTGGTGAATGGCGACGGCTTCCTCGCCGGTGGTCATATCGACCGTGGACAGCGCACGCGGCACCGTGGAGATCGGCTTCATCGCGGCGCGCACGCGCAGCGGTTCACCGTTGGTCATGCCGCCTTCCAGGCCGCCGGCGCGGTTGGTGGAACGCAGCACGCCGTCGCGGCCGGGCTTCATCTCGTCGTGCGCCTGGCTGCCGCGGCGGCGGGCGGTCTCGAAACCGTCGCCGACCTCGACGCCCTTGATGGCTTGAATGCCCATCAGCGCGGCGGCGAGCCGCGAGTCCAGGCGGTCCGCGCCGCTGACGAACGAGCCGAGGCCGACCGGCAGACCCTCCACGACCACCTCGACCACGCCGCCGAGGGTGTCGCCGTCCTTCTTGGCGGCTTCGATCTCGGCGATCATCGCGGCTTCGGCGGCGGAATCGAACGCGCGCACCGGGCTCTCGTCGATGGCGGCGAGATCGGCGGCGGTCGGGACGACGCCGGTGGAGTTGACGGCGGTGCCGATGGATACCACATGCGAGATGACCTCGACGCCGAACGCCTGACGCAGGAAGTTCCGTGCCACGGTGCCCGCGGCGACGCGCGCCGCCGTCTCCCGGGCGCTGGCCCGCTCGAGCACGTTGCGGGCGTCGTCGAAGTTGTATTTGAGCATGCCCGAGTAGTCGGCGTGCCCGGGGCGCGGCCGGGTGAGTGGTGCGTTGCGGGCGAGGTCGGCGAGTTCGGCGGGATCCACCGGGTCGGCGGACATGACGGTGGTCCACTTGGGCCACTCGGAGTTGGCGACCTCGATGGCGACCGGCCCGCCCATGGTGCGGCCGTGGCGGACGCCGCCGACCATGGTGACCTTGTCGGCCTCGAACTTCATCCGGGCGCCACGCCCGTACCCGAGCCGCCGGCGCGCCAGCTGTGCGGAGACCTCGTCGGACGTCACTTCGACACCCGCGACCATCCCCTCGAGGATGGTGACGAGAGCGGGACCATGGGATTCTCCGGCAGTTATCCAGCGCAACACGCCTTATATCCTTTCATGCTGGTCCCCGAGCTTCGGAATCTGGTCGATTGTGATTGCGGGCACGTGTCCGGGCGGCGAACCCACCCCGATGTACAGAGGTCATCGCTACGGGGACCCGGTTGCGCAACGACGGCTCAGGGTGGCGCCGCCACCAAGGCGAGCAAAGTCGCGGCACACATCGCCGGCCCGTGCGGCACCGCATACGGGCCCGCGGACTGCGTCCGGCGTCGAATCCGATCGGCGCACAAAGCGACGACCCCGACGCCCGCGGTGAGGAACGGCGCGGCGACCGCGGCGCAGACCCAAGTGTGCGCACCACCGAGACCGGCCGCCGCCCCGAGACCGGCGGCCAGCTTCACGTCGCCCGCGCCGAGCGCGTGTGGAGCCACGAGGTGTACCAGCAAATAGGGCACCGCCAGTAGCAGCGCCCCGACCATCGCGGCGGTGAATTGCGCAGTGCCCAGGGCATATCCGAGCACACCCAGCAGCAAGGTCCCGGTGAGCGAATTCGGTAACCGCCGCTCCCGCAGATCCCATCCGCTCAGCACCACGCACAACCCCGCGAGCACCGCGAACGCCAGAATTTCCATGTCCTCCAGCCTCGTCCGTACGGCGCCGGACGCAACCCGCCAGCCGAGAATGGGGATAACTCCCGCGGATGTGGACAGCACGTCTCCCGCCGGGGGCACGGAAACATGGGCAACTGTAGTAACGGTTTCCCGTGGCGTGCCGGGTTGCCCGTACTGCCGCCGTTGTGGGCTGGTGGCGGTACGGGTGTGGGGGTGGGGGTTAGCGTTGCGGCGGCTGTGGTGGCGGAGGGGAGTGTTTCGTCGGTCAGTGTGGCAGCTATTGGCGGGCTCGGCCCATGCCTTCTCTGCCGTCTCGCCTGTCTCGTTGGCGTGCCCGGGTCGTCTCGTCATCGTCGCGGGCGGGAGGTTCGATCGCTGGAGGCGGAACCCACGGAGGCCGCACGGATGTCGCTCCGGGCACTTGCAAGGGCCCCAATCTGCCTTGTGCCCACTCGATCGCTGCGTTGCGTTCCTTGATGGCTGCTTCACGCGCTGCTTTTGCTTGTTCGTCGCTTGCGGTGCGTGGTGGGGGCTCGGTGGGTGGCTGCGGGGCGGGGGCGTCGCGTTCGGCAATCGCTTTGTCCAAGGCGGCCCGCGCTTCTCGGGCTACCGTCTCGGACGCCTCCCGGATGACCCGGTCACGGGGGCTCAGCTCCTGTACCGGCCTGGAGTCGTGAGCGCTGCGGGCTGGTGGTTGCGGCGCATCAGTACTCCGGTGATTCTGGGCGTTCCATTCGTCCGCGGCTCTGGTGGCGGCTTCGATGGCCTTGGCGAGTTCGGGTGAGGCCGGCTGTCTCGTCTGCGGGCCGCGCGCCTGGGAGTCCTTTGTGGTTCGCGTCTGTCCGGGTGTGGCCGGTGGCGCACGTCCGGGAGTCTCGCGGCCCGGGATGTCGCGCGCGGAAACAGCGCGCAGGAATTTGACGCGTTCCTCGCGAGCGACTTTCCGGGCGGCTTCTTGCTGGGCTCTGACGCGGTCGTCCTTCTTCTGTGGCTCGTCGCCACGCCCTCGCTCCAGCTGCCGGGGGTCTTTGCCTTGTTGCTGCCGTTGACGGTTCCTTTGCTCACGCGCTTGGTCGCCCACACCGCGCAGCTCGAGTTGCTGCCCAGATTCTCGCTGTAGCCCGATAGCCCATATTTGGCGAGCGACCGCCCTCGAAATGACCTGATGCTCGAATCGATCCGGGAAGTCGCGCTCGAGTCCTTCGATCAGTTCGCGGACTTCCTTCGAAACATATTCGCCTTCGACCGAGCGGACCACATGCTTGTGTATTTCACCGGTCCCCAGCAGATACCGCGCAACCTTGAGTTGCTTCTCATCTTTCGGACCCTCGAACCGGCCGGATTTTTCCTCGATCGTGCGTGTAAGTCCCCGGGTCTCCTTGTACTTGTCGACCTGCATTCGACCTTTCGGAGACTCCAGCGTCTTAGACCCCTGTACGTATCCGTTCTCTTTGTCGCGGAAGTATCGGTAGGAGCCGTTCTCGAAGATCCTGCCCCGTTGGTTGTTGTCTCGGATCGGTTCACGATCTCTGTCATAGCCGTCCATACCGACACCCCACCCCCGATCACCTCAGCGTCAGGTCGGATCAGATTCCGCGCGGCGCTTGGCCTCATGATCGGCGGTGTACTCGCGAAGAATCGCGGCAAATCGCGAGCATACGCCTTGGGAAGACTCGAACATGTCCTCCACCAGACCCCATGCGGTTTCCACATCTTCGTCGTAGGTATCCAACCGCAGCGCGGGATTCACATCGTCGTAGAAGGAGTGGTCACGCCCGAACCACTTGTATTCGATCCACTCCGCGCCAGTGAACTCGATAAAACATTCGCCGATGAAACAAACGAACGCATCAATCCTGTCCGAGTTCTCAGGCGCCCGCGCCGAAGCCATATCCGGAAACCACTCGGCGATCACACCGTCGAGGCGCTTCACTTCCGGCGAGTCGTCCGGCCATGGCTGTGCCGGGATACGTTCCAGCCCAGCGAGTTCCATGAACTTCCGTACCTGCTCGGTGCGGCGCGCAGCGTCGTGCCACTTGCCCCACTCGGTCTGCTTCACCTCGGGTCCGAGGTCCATCATCATCTGATCGTCGTCACTCATCTGCTGCCTTCCTCGTGTGATCCCCCCAGTCGCCGGGCCAGTGTGGCACGGGCCAGCCGTCTCGGTCTCGTGGGCGCACGGCACGATCCGCACGATCTGGCGACCGCCCGACAACACAGCCTCGAATTCATCTCCGTCCAAAGGTGATACCCGCAGATTGCAGCTCCTGAATGTGTCGGCGATAGCACCCAATCTTTCTCTGCATTCTGCGAGGTTTCCTGAGCCGACGATCGCCGGAGTGTCCCCTTTCCTGTGGCGCATGGACACCATCTCCACGGTGTATTGCCTGGTGGGCTGGCGCAACTCCTCGATGTTTTGGCTGTGCACAGGCGCTGTGTCTCCGAAGACGACTTTTCTTGCCACTGCGAGCCCTTTCTCGGTGAGAACGAACCGAGGTTCGATCACGCTGCAATCAGCTGCAAACCATTCAGGTTCGCCAACTCTCACGTACTGCCACCGGCACAGCCAGTTCAGTGCACGCGCAGCGCTGTGCGGGCGTGACATTCCACATTTGCGGTACAGCCCTTCCACCGTGTGCGTCCGGCCATCGACCATGACTTCCAGGACCCGCAGTCGCTGAGGGCTGAAGTACCGACGTATCTCGGTCATGCGTTCGGAATTTCCGGTGCTCGCGTCGAAAACGCCGACGAAGCGAAGTGGTCTTCTCGCCATTTGCCGCCAGCGGCCTCAACCTTCCGCAACGACTCCAGGCATCGCGCAATAACATCGACCGGCGCACCTGCGAGGTGAGTTACTGGACCGGTCCAGGGAACGCGTTGGGGTAGAGCTGAGTTCGGTATCCTCGCCGGCCGCGGATTGTCTGGCGTGGGTCCGGCCGTAGCTGAGTGCATGATGGTCAGCCTTCGCTGGCGGTGGAATTATTGGTGTGGTTGTCGAGGGCGCGGGCCAGGATGGCCCGTGCGTCCTGTCCGTAGGCGGCGACTTCGAAGATCGCGTCGAAGGTTCGTGCTGCCAGCGCGACGTCGCGGGCATCGCTGGATGCTGCGACCCCGGTAACGGTTTCGATCCCCTCCACGCAGGTGTCGTCGGGGATGTCGAGCATGGCGATGCTGGCCGAGAGGATCGCGGTGGCGTAGGCAGGGGTTTGCAGGAGGCCGATCACGATGTGGGAGTTGTAGTTTCGCTGCAACGTGGTCGCTGCCTCGCGATCGATAAGACGCGACTGCACGGCAGCCAACCCGCCGGAGGCGCAGCTGGTGTAGGTGCTGATGTGGGTCACGATATTCTCACCCTTCTGTGGTTTGAGGGAAGTCACTGGGCTGCAACGGTTCTCGGGCACAGCCGCGCTGGAGTAAGAGGTGAGCGCTCGCCAACCGGATAGCCCGGGGGACGGGGTTGGCGAGCGCTCACAGCGCGCCCAACCAGACGCGCTATGTGCCCTGACCTCCGGCGACGCAGGGCTGATCACGGCATCCGCCCTGTCGGTGCCGAGATTCATGTCAGGACCGGCCTTTTCCCGGCGCTGGCAGTGACCGCACTGCGGCTATCGCGGCGTCGAGAACGACGGAGCGTGCCGGTAGGCGTGCCCCGATCGCTGGCGCGGGATCTTCGGCCCACCGGGCAGGACCCCACGCGCTTGTCGGCATCACCACGCAGTAACCGGGCCGCTGGACACCGACACCGTGACGAGCCAGCTCCAGGATTTGCTGCGCGTCGACCGGTTGGGACTCGGTGGCACACAATAGAATCCACCGGTCGGCGCTGGGAACTTCTACCGCTGGCGGCGCGACGGTGTGGATACTCAGCGTGAGGATCTTGCACACCTGCCTTCCGACCGCTGGCGGCATAGTGACCGCCGCGATGTCGGATCCGCAGCGCAACAGCACATGGTCACCGTCGAGATACACAGGCAGCCGGTACTGGCGCCTGAGTACGTGATACATCTCGTGCGCCGACCGGTAGAAGCTATACACAGTTACGTCCCTTACTGTTTCGTTGTCTCGGCAGTTCCCACAGGTGTGCGTGGCTTCCTTTGCCCAGCAACGGCCAGACTGAAGCGGCTTGCTCACTCATCGGGCACTCTCTCGCTGTCAGGCGGCAGTGCCGCATTGAAGGCGTCCAGCCGTGGGCGCACCCGGCACACCGTCGAGCACCTGTCGTGCCATTTCGCCGCCGTGGCGGCAGTGGTGGCGTTGAGCGGGCCAGGGTCGATGAGGCAGTCGTGGAGGTGGGACTGCACGTGCGCCAAGGTGGGCTCCATACAGCCCGGCCGGTGTTCATAGGTCATGACCAGCCGCCCCCTCGTGAGTACGCGAGTAGGTGGTGTCGTCATCGGCGGTCACCACGTCGTCACACCAGCCCAGGATCGGACTCGAGTCCCCACGGATATGGGACAGGGAAACCGTCAACACGGCCGTGACGAAGATGCCGTCGATGAGCGCCATATTCCGAATCACGTGATGCAGGCGCATCATCGAGGACGTGCCGCCCCCGGCCACGGTCACGATGTCGAGCAGCTGGTAGCCGAAATCCGCTGCCAGACGCCATAGCTCGGTCTCGTCGATGTAGCGAGGCAGATGCGAAAGGTCGCTGCGGATGAAGCCGATCGAAGCCGCAGGTCTGCGGGACGCGCGCATTCGCCACAAGTCCACCGGCCGGAGGTCAGCAGCGCGAGCTGGCCTGCTGCCCAGCCACACAGGCCGCGCCGTCTGCGGAGTCGGCGGCAGGGTCATGACCAGCGGGATTGAGCACCCACCGACAAACACCGGTGCGGCATTTGCGGTCATGATCGCCATGGGTGGCGAGGAGATCGTGGGCGTGGGCCGGTTATTAGCAAGCGGCCCGATGGCATTCGTGGATTCAAGCCGGGAGTCAGGTCCGGTCTCGGCAGGGAGGATCAGGTCGGGCACGAGCAAAATTTCTCCCTATGGCTTTTCGACCGAGGACGTGACCAGCCCGGCGGTTTCCATCTGCGCCAGATCGGCTGCGAGACGCCGCAATGCGCGGGCTTGCGCCCGTCGGACACGCCAGGGTGGTTTCGGGGCGGTGGCGATGGAGTAGGCGCGGCGAAGGTCGCGGCGGAACAAAGCCACCGCAAGCCAGCCGAAGGCCCCGAAACCACCCAGACCGACGAATAGGAGAAGCAGCAGAATCCTCGCACCGAATTCACCTGCCTCGCTGGTGATTGCATTCGTCGCAATCCACGCGGTCATGACCGCGCCCACTGTCTGACCGCCGCGACTGGTTTGCACCAATCTGGTTGCATGACTTGGGCTCTGCTGCGGCGCAGCAGAAGGCCCCCGGTGATCACTGCTACGTCCGCCACCAACTGGATCGACTGCAGATCGCTGAGGCCGATGTGGGCCAGAGTTGGCACCACGAGCACTACCGGCGCGGACTCGGGGCTTCCGCCAGCACGAGCGATGCCCTTGAGAATGCTGGAGATCGGCGTTCGGTCATCGGCGGCGCACTCGAGCACATCAGGGCCGGACATCTGATTCCACCGCGAGCCGAGCTGCGCGGGTAAGGGCCACCAACCACAGTCCCTGATGTACTTGCGTACGGCCGCCGAATCGACGGCCGGGCCACTCTCTTTCGCAGCCTGGACTGCGGACACAACTCCGAGCGGGATAACCCCATGGAGTCGCGCGTGCGTTGGGTGTGGCGGAACCATGCCGGGGCCTTCTTCCCGTGCGACCGTGAGCGTCTTGAAAGACGGCACCCGGGCCGCGATGAGAATGACCCTCGCCAGTTCGCGACCCGGATCCCGACAGCATCGCCGCAGGACGCTTAACTGCATTGGATGCTGATCAGAACAGTAAGAGTCCGTTGACCTGCAAACTCGTAATTTTTTACGAACTTCGATCTGTACGCTCGTGATATGGGTCCTGAATCACTGATCGGCGGCATCGGCGCCAATATCGCCGTATACCGCAGGGCAATCGAGATGTCGCAAGTGGATCTCGCTGCACGTATAGGCAAGTCGGCCGCATGGGTCGGTCTCGTAGAACGCGGGATCCAGCATCCTGAGAGGTTGACCGACCTGATCAACATCTCGACTGTTCTCGGATGCAGATTGGATGATCTGCTCGGCCAGCCAATCGACTCACTGATACCCGGCCCGCGTCCCAAAGTCGAAGCGGTCGCGGCGGTCCGCGAGGTGATGCTGCGCGCCGCGGTCCCCGGGCCTCTGTCCGCAACCTCGCCAGTCGAGGTGTCGTTGGATGACGTAGGCCATAGGGTCGCGCAGGCGTGGACTACATGGCACACCTCTCCCACCGCGCATCGTGCGCTGGGGCGGGTGCTGCCGGATCTTCTAGCCGACGCGAATGCGGTCATGGTGGCCGCGAAACACGATGACCCCAGACGCGTGGCCCGTGCCCTATCGGGCACCTACCAAATTGTTCGCCAGTGGCTGCATCATCTTCCCGAAGCCGAACTGTCCTGGATCGCAGCCGAACGCGCGATGCACAACGCGCGTGAAGCCGACGACCCTCATCTGATTGCGCTCGGCGCTTGGGCCCTTTCGGCCTCGTATCGGCGGGCAGGCCAGCAGGAGGAGGCAACCAGGCTATGCCTTTCCGCAGCCGACGAACTGAAGCCGAGGCTCGACCAGAATCCCACTGACGACCTCCTCGCTGACTACGGCATGCTGCACCTCGCTGCGGCGATCTCGGCGGCGCAGAGCGACGAGGAAGGTCGCGCCTGGGCGCTGCACCGGATCGCGGACGAAGCGGCGCGATCGTTGGGTGCTCGGTATGACCCTTGGACGATGTTCGGAAAGGGGAATGTAGCTATCCACTGGCTGGGAATTCGCGCCGAGCTGGGGCACCCCGACGCCATAGTGGACTACGCCTCACGCCTGAACGTCGATGATGTGCCCAGCGTCGAACGGCGCGCCCGCGTCCTTATCGACACCGCACGCGGCCACGTCCAGCAAAAGAACGATGAGGCGGCCGTCCTCACCCTGCTCGACGCCGAAAAGATCTCAGCCGACGAGATCCACGACTCCGGACTTGTTCGAGAGCTGCTACGAGAAATGCTGTTCCGAGATCACGCCCGCGCTCGCCCCCACGTCCGGGCGCTGGCTCTGCGCTGCCGAATGCTCAACGCGGCCTGATTGTGCGTGGATCTGGTGGAATACCTCTCGTGGAGAATATGACAGCTCGCTACGCCTATGCGGCTACTGATGTGCTGGCAGCAGTGGCGAAGGAACTTCAGCAGGGAGCGCCAGACCGCCTGCTCCGCAAGGCCGCTGGCGGGCTAGCCGTCATCATCGCCGAGGAGTTGCAAGTCCGATGCGGCAGCGTCTACGGCCGCCGTGTCGCGTTGCTCGTCGGCACCGGTAACAACGGTGCCGACGCCGTGCTTGCTGGTGTCCGGCTTCGTCGGCGCGGCGTGGCGGTCGACGCCGTGCTGACCGGCGACTCTGCATACGAGCCGGGTGTTCGTCAGCTGGCCGCCGCTGGCGGGCAGATCATTACCGCTTCCAACACCGAGACTGCAATCCGCGCCGTGGAAACTGCCGAACTGGTTGTCGACGGCATCCTCGGTGAAAGCGGTACCGGTGGACTACATGGTTACGCGGCCGAGCTGGCCGCCGCGATACGGCCCGACACCCCAGTGATCTCAGTCGACCTCCCCAGCGGAGTAGAACCAGACAGCGGGGAAATCCGCGGGCCACACATCCGTGCCGACCTTACGGTCACTTTCGCCGCATGGAAGGCCGCCACCTTCCTACCGCCCGCCAGCAACGCCTCCGGGAAACTACGGTTTGTAGACGTCGGCCTGCCGGGACTACCCACTGAGCCGATCGTGCGCCGTCTCAACGACATTGGCGCTGCCAACCGATGGCCAGTCCCGACCACTACCTCCCACAAATACCTTCGTGGCGTACTCGGCGTGATCGCGGGATCAGACACCTATCCCGGTGCCGCAGTCTTGGCCGTCATGGGCGCAAAGGAGGCTGGGGCCGGCATCGTTCGATATGTCGGCCCGGAACGTGTAACAGCGCACGTGCTCAACGAAGTGCCCGAGGCGGTGCCGGGTGTCGGCCAAGTCCAAGCGTGGCTGCTAGGCAGCGGAGTCGAGGATGACGAGGAGCAGGACCGCGCCATCGACATCGCACTCACCAGTGGTCTGCCGTGTGTTGTCGATGCCGGCGCTCTCGAGGCATGCGTCCGCAGGCGCATCGAAGGCCAGCGAGCAACCGGCGCTGACCGGCTGCTACTGACGCCTCACGCCGGTGAGGTAGCCCGGATCCTGGGATGGCTTGGACAAGACGTTCCTCGCACTAAAGTCGAAGCGAAGCCAGCGCATTTCGGGCTCGAGATCGCCCGCGCTGTCGATGCCACAGTTTTGGTGAAGGGGGCGACAACGATAGTTGTGCGCCCCGACGGCCTGATCGCTAGCCAGGCCGAGGCTCCACCCTGGCTTGCCACAGCAGGAGCGGGCGATGTCCTGGCAGGAATCGCGGGCGCGCTCATGTCCGGCGGCGTAGACGCTTTCGATGCGGGAGAGCTTGCCGCCTTAGTCCACGGACGCGCGGCAATGCAGGCGCACCACGCGCGCGGCGGCGGCCCAATCACCGCCAGCTCTGTCGCGCAGGCAACGCCAGCGGTGATCGGGCAGCTACTAGGAAACGCGTAACCCCATCAGTTACGTCTCCGCCGCACCCCGCGCGGAATAGCGATCCGCATCCCGGCCAGCACCGAGCATTTCGCGTCGGATCGGCCACAGCGTCGCAGCAGGTACAGCCGGTGCGGAGGCGGCTGAGTTGGACACTAGTACCAAGACCGTGCAGGACCGACCAGCCCGGCGCACGATGTCGTGACCATCCTCGCGTGTGGGGGCTTGATGGCGTTCACATCGAGTAAGGACGTTGTGGCCCTTCTGTACCGACGCCTCCTGGATCTCATCGCCGCTGGTACCTCCACCCTCGTATGACCGACTAGTTGATTTGATAGAAAGTGAGGCCTACAAGAGGGATGCTGGCCAGCAGCATGGTGGTGGCAAAGATTCGAGCCGCGCTCAATCTGGAACTGTGGGTCGTCGACAGATAGATCTCATGGCTGGACGTGTCGAGGCAGATCGCTGCGAGTCGCGTAGCAACATAGTCGATCCGCTGAGCCCGCAATTCGGCCTCTTCGATAGCAGGGGGGAAGGTGGGGAGGAGCGTGAACTCGATGTGCGGTCGAAGATCGAGGCAAAGCGGTCGCTTGAAGGACCGACCTTCCAGCGTGGGAGGCAGCGCGGTCGTATGGTTCCAGTTGAAGCTGTTTTTTCCTTTGTCCCATCTGATATAGCCGCCCGTTTGGACAATCAGCAGGCGATCGAATCCGTGCTTCTCGCCCCAACGCTCTACCTCGCTGTTCACCCGTTCCGAGCGTGCTGCGGCAGGCGAAGCGATCAGGATGAACCACTTGGACAGTTCCATTGCCTCTTCCGCCAGATCAACGCGGTCGGGCCGGTCGGGGTCCTCGAAGAGGGTGATTCCTTGCTTGCGGGTGCCCCGCGCAGCCCTAATTAGCGCGTGCTGGAGCTCCACAACCGTCGGATCATGAAAAGCGGCGCTGTAGCTCATGTAGGCGTCGATTCGAGATTTCATGGCAAGGCGCTCGGCAATGCGTTGACGCCGATGCTCCCCACGAAGGGCGAAGCCGACCGCAGGAGCACCGAGGAGGATCCGAAAGGTAGCGCGGAGGACGGGCAGACCGGCCTCGGCGACCTCGTCCAGCGCGGCGCCCCACTCCTCGCGATAGCGCGGTCGATCACGCGGAGGCAGGAACCACAACGAAACTGCAGCCAGGAACATCTGCATCCGAATC
Source organism: Nocardia goodfellowii (assembly GCF_017875645.1). Taxonomy (NCBI): domain Bacteria; kingdom Bacillati; phylum Actinomycetota; class Actinomycetes; order Mycobacteriales; family Nocardiaceae; genus Nocardia; species Nocardia goodfellowii. Next base: position 3,910,340 of record NZ_JAGGMR010000001.1, read on the forward strand.
TTGCCGACCGCAACACGCAGACTCGTCATTCTGAGGGCATGTGCGGAGCGTTCCGCCCCGATTACGTCGAGGACCTCCGCAACGGCCCCCATCACACCACCCCCGGCCGTGGAATGAACTGCTGCGCGAGTGCAGGTGTAGCCGAGGGCGCCAACTGCTGTTGTGCCTTGTTGATCTCGATCTGTGCCCTTGCAGCCCCGTCGTCGGTGAGTTGGTAGTGACGGCGGCGGCGTCGCCCTTCCCGTGATTCGTCGATCTTCTCGAATTCGCTGGTGACCCAGCCGGCGGTCTCGAGGCGCGCAAGGATCGGGTAAATGCTGCCGGTGGCCAGGCCGGACTCTTGGGCAATCTTCAACCCGTAGTGCTCGTCGGCTGGCCGGCTCAGTAGCACCCGTAGGACTTGCAAGGTCTGAAGGGTTATGCGGACGTCGCGCACCATGTGTAAAACTCTACACTGGGTAGGCTAGTATGAAACTCTACAATGGTCTGAGCTGGGCGCATCCCAGAAGGCCTCATGTGATCGTTGGGGAGAAGTGAAGTCTGATGATGCAGATCGGTTCGAGTGCCTTCTGGTTGACACTCACGGCGATCGTCGTGGTGCCGCTCATATGCGGGATCGTGTGCGGCTTCGCAGCCTCCAACGGAGGCGCGAGCGCGTGGCAGTCGGTGGAGACCGGCTTCTCCAAGTTCGCTTCGGCGATGGGGCTGGCGATCCTGCTTGCCGGATTCATCGTGGCTCTCGGAGCTGCCAATGCAGCCTTCGACGCGGCGAACAAGGACGAGAAGAAGCTGGAATGCCGTTCAGTCGCAGTGTGGGGGTTGCAGGTCGAGCATGATCGGGCCGCTGGCCATCTCAAGGCTAGACGGCTGCTCCTACACCCGGAGGTGCTCGGCGGCGAGGTTGGCGGCGAAGCGTCTCTTTTCGGTCAGCACGTGCTGGTCATCGGTGCAGTCGGAACTGACCACCACGCCTCGTATCTGTGGACAATGGCCACATAGCCTTCACGGTACGGCCAGCTCAGGGCGTAGGTGGTGCTGTTGCCTCGCAGCAGACCACATTACGCGAACAGTTTCTGTGCCCAATGCGATTTGCCGTCGGCCATGGCTGTCAGGACCGTGCGGGCGGTCGTGCGTGAGCCATGCTGCTCTTAGATCGTGGCAAAGGGCGCGCCGTCGAGCCGCCCTGCCCGGGTACGCGGCTGGAGGGGCGCTAGATCCGGCAGGTCGCGACCGCGACGGCCTTGGTCTCGACCAGGTGGCCGTCGCGCTCGTCATGGCGCGCCCGCGTGTCCACAATCCCAGCGTCGCTGCCTGCTCTTTTTCAGTCAGACGGCTGATCCTCGGGTCGCGATGTTGGCGTTGAAGTAGTCGATGAACTCCCCGAGTGGACGCGGAGTTCACCCGAGAGAAGCTGTACACCGACACCTCGCCCCAGTGCCAACCCGTCGGCGATCAAAGCGTTGTTTATGAGTTAGGCGCCGGATCGCCTACCCCGAGGTGTCGAAGAACCGACCCGCGCGCTGTCGGCAGCCGAAGCCTCTCGGTTCGTTGGTCTTCTGTGGGCCATGGCTGGCCGGTTCGAAAAGCGCGGTTCGCGGCAAGAGAGTGCGTTGTGCATCCAGCGTCTCCAGGCTTCCCCTGGTAAAACTCGGTAGCGGGAGGTGCGCTGGATCGGTCACCCTAGGTCCAGCACCGAGACCTCCACCAACTGTCAGATGAGGCCGAGCATGACGAAGAAGTACGGGCGGAAGAACCCGAACAGGCCTTCAAAGCCGTCGGCGCCTCCGAAGAAGAACCGACAATCGCTGCCGGAGCTTAAGGTCGTGCCGAAGCGGGAACGCGGTGGGACTCTCACAGCCAGATGGATCACCCATCAGGACTCCATCCTCCCGGTGGCACTAAAGTTCCGGCCCCCGCTGCGCGAATACTCCGCCGAGCCAGCGCATTTCGAGTACCACTGGCAGCACCTCACCTATGCTTTCGGCCTACCTGATCCCGCAGATTTTCCCCCACTCACCTCTCCTGTCGATTCGGCGGACCGTCGGAACCTGATGAGATTCGTCCAGGTCTGCGAGAAGACCGCGGCTTACAGCGTGGTTAGCCACAAAGGTGGGATGACGATGTCGCTTGAGAACGGTGACGCAACGATGGCCTTCAACCGAGCCGAAGACGATATCACTGTGGGGTTCTCGGTGAGGTTCCGGCAGTTGCACAGCTCGAGTGCTGGCGATCCCGACTTTTCGAACGTCGCCAACATCCTGGCCAAGTACGCCAAACGGGAGTCCGACGGCCATGCCGGAAAGCGGATGGAAATTCTCGCGGCTTGGCGCAAAGCTCGGGGCCAGCTGATGAATCAGCCCTTGCAAAACATCGTGTGCCGCACGGTACTTGCGAGCCACGGCTACACGTCTGCCCAGATCGACCAGCTCGAAATGTACGGCGACGTGAACCCGGCCGAGATCATCAACTTGTACAACTACGGCGAGTTGATCCACTTCGGCAAACACAGCGAGGCCTACGACGAACTCGCCGAAGACCCCGAACAGGAGGGGATCCAGTACCACAACTTCATGGTTTCGATGCTCGGCTTGGTTCACCTCTATTTTGGGTTCTCCATGGTTATCCAAGCGGCGCTGAAAGGTCCATCCTCAGCTATCAAAGGCTGATCAATTCGGACGCGGATCCGTTGGCTCAACTCGGTTTTCGGGTAGATGACATGACGGCATCGTGTAATCGGCATTACAGCGCGATGGGACCGTGCGCGAACCGGCGAGTTAGCGGATCGAAAACTTTCCGCATGCCGGACGTGTAAACACCACCGGGCGAGGCATCAGACCAGCCGTCTCACAACATCATCGCCGAGGCAGCATCGGCCCAGGCAAAACGACCGCTTCATCTGCCCTACCACCGATAATCGTCTCAATCACCAGCTGTGACCTGAACCCGCAGGCCGTCCCCGTCCCGTGTTCGATCGTGTCCGGCCGTGGGCAATCGAAGATGGGAACCGGAACCTATCGATACCGGCGGTCCGGTGGCATCAGATCGAATAGGAATCCGCGATGACGAGGCGTCTTCCGGTTGCCCACGTTTTGCGTCTCCCGCCAGTGGCACAGACCGGCAACGAAGCGATGCCGGCTGATCGCCGGTCTCGTGTTGTGGCTCCGCGGGGCGGCGTGTCGGCGGTAGTTTGGTTTCCATGTGTGCTGATCACGCGGCCCCTGGGCCCGATTACGCGGCGCGCCGTAGCGCGTTGCGGAGTCTGCTGATGGAGAACGAGGTCGACGCCCTGCTGGTCACCGATCTGGTGAACGTCAGGTACCTCACCGGCTTCACCGGGTCCAACGCGGCACTGCTGGTGCACGCGTGGGAAATGCGGAATGCCGAGGAGCGCACGGTGATCGGCACCGACGGCCGCTACCGCGACCAGGTCGCCCAGCAGGTCCCCGATCTGCGTGCCGAGATCGCGCGCGCCACCGCCCGGCGCATCATGGAGCTGGCGGGGGAATGGCAGGTCGGGCGGGTCGGCTACGAAAGCCACATCGTCACCGTCGACCAGCAGCGGGGATTCGCTGAGCAGAAGACGGGCCTGGAACTGGTGCCGATTCCCGGTCTGGTCGAACAGTTACGCATGGTCAAGGACGATTACGAGGTGGCCCAGTTGCGGGCTGCCTGCGCCGCCGGTGACGCCGCGCTGGCCACGATCCTGGAACGTGGTGCGCTCCGCCCCGGCCGCACCGAACGACAGGTCGCCCGAGACCTGGAATGGGCCATGTACGAGCACGGCGCGGAGGCGATCGCGTTCGAGACCATCGTCGCCGCGGGCCCCAATTCGGCGATTCCGCATCACCGCCCGACCGGCGCGATCTTGCGGGCCGGTGACTTCGTCAAGATCGACTTCGGCGCGGTGATCGGCGGCTACCACTCGGATATGACCCGCACCTTCGTGCTCGGCGCACCCAGCGATTGGCAGCGCGAGGTGTATGCCCTGGTGGAGGAGTCGCAGCGGGCCGGGCGCAACGCGTTGCGCCCGGGCGCGGAGGTCGTCGATGTCGACGCCGCCGCACGCTCGGTCATCGAAGCCGCCGGGCACGGCAGGCTGTTCTCGCACGGTCTCGGGCACGGTGTCGGACTGCGGATCCATGAAGCACCGGGGATCATGAAATCCGGAACCGGTACACTTCTGTCCGGCGTGGCGGTGACCGTCGAACCCGGTGTGTACTTTCCCGGCCGCGGCGGGGTCCGGATCGAGGACACGCTCGTGGTGCGGGAGGGGGGCCCGGAGTTGCTCACCAACACCAGCAAAGACCTGACCGTCGTCGAATGACGCCGGCTTTACCTGTTACGAACGAGGAGATCCGAGGACAGTGGCGGACACCAGCGACTTCAAGAACGGCCTTGTGCTGAAGATCGACAATCAGCTCCAGCAGATCGTCGAATTCCAGCACGTCAAGCCGGGTAAGGGCCCCGCCTTCGTGCGGACCAAGCTGAAGAACGTGGTGTCGGGCAAGGTCGTCGACAAGACCTTCAACGCGGGCGTCAAGGTGGAGACCGCCACCGTCGACCGTCGTGACATGACCTACCTCTACCACGACGGCTCGGACTACATCTTCATGGATGGCGAGACCTACGACCAGATCCACCTCCAGGAGAACATCGTCGGCAAGGCGAGCGGTTTCCTGATGGAGAACATGGGCGTGCAGATCGCGATGTACGAGGGCGAGGCGCTGTTCATCGAGCTCCCGGTCTCCATCGAGGTCGAGGTCACCCACACCGAGCCGGGCCTGCAGGGTGACCGCTCCAGCGCCGGCACCAAGCCCGCCACCATCGCGACCGGCGCCGAGGTGCAGGTCCCGCTGTTCATCAACCAGGGTGACAAGCTGAAGATCGACACCCGCGACGGCAGCTACATCAGCCGCGTCAACTCCTGACGACGCGCGGATACTGTGACAGTGCCTCAGCAGCCAGAAGACAAGAAGTTCAAAAAGCTCGGCGCCCGGCACAAAGCCCGGCGCCGCGCGGTCGACCTGCTCTTCGAAGCGGAGGCCCGCGACGTCGACGTAGCCGACCTGCTGTCCGAGCGCGTCGAGCTGGCGCGCGGTGATCAGGCCGTCGCCCCGGTGCACGCCTACACCCACATCCTGGTCGAAGGCGTAGCCGACGATCTGGATCGCGTGGACGGCACCATCGAGTCCTACCTGCAGGACTGGACGCTGTCCCGCCTGCCCGCCGTGGACCGCGCCATTCTGCGCATCGCGGTGTGGGAGTTGTTCCACGCCAACGATGTTCCGCCGGTTGTCGCCGTCGACGAGGCCGTGGAACTGGCCAAGGAACTCTCGACCGACGACTCCCCGTCGTTCATCAACGGCGTGCTCGGCCAGGTTGTCCTGGTGGCTCCGCAGGTCCGCGCCGCCGCCGCGGCTACTCGCGCCGCCCGTCCGGAGCCTGAAGCGTAGTTCCGCAAAACCCAACAGCCGCACCCTCTTCACTGAGCGTGCGGCTGTTTTCGTAACCGCCGGTGGGTGTACTGGACCCGGCGGTACGACGATCATCCTGGTTCCTCAACCATGCTCGAGGTCAAGGGGATTCGGTGTGGCCGTGGCCACCCGTGAGTTCGGCGATACCGGGTGGGAGGGGTTGCGGCGGCACCTATCCTGGGGAGAAACACGGGGAGGGTGGTGGATGGCGCGGTTTCTGACGTGGTTGCGCAACAACGTCGATGGTTTGGTCGCGTTGGTGCTCGCGGTGACCGTGGGCGTGCTCGCGGTGATGGATCTGCTCGAGGCGGACAAGGTCAACGCGGCGATGCTGCTGGTGCTGGCGTTGCTCGCGACGACACTGCTGCGGGACCGGCATCTGTCGGCCAAGGCGATGCGGGACGCGTCGTCGGTGCAGATGTTGAACGGGCCCGAGATCGGGCATCAGCACACCCTCGCCCGGCGGGATACCGAGAAGTGGATCTTCAAGGGCGGCACCGGAACCTACATTCGCGCGGTCACCTTGAAGGAGTGCGTGCGCAATGCACGGCAGGCGCAGCGCAGCTTGCGGGTGCGGCTCGAGATCCTCGATCCGACCAATGAGCTGCTCTGCAAGACCTACGCGGAGTTCCGGGCCTCGGTGGCGCCGGATGCCATCCGCGCCCGCGATCCCTGGACGACCAGGCGGGTGCAGCAGGAATCCTTCGCCACGGTGCTCGCGGCCTGCTGGTACAAGCAGCAGTACAGCCCGCTCGATATCGCGGTCGGATTCTCCTCGGTGATGACGACTTTCCGGTGGGACCTCGCGACGAGTTGCATCATCATCACCCAGGACAACCCGAATACCCCGGCCATGATGTTCGAGCGGGACAAGCCGTACTACCGGGATTTCAGCCGCGAACTGGATTCGAGTTTCGACCAGGCCAAGAAGGTGCCGCTGGGCAACGCGCGCGATGTCCAGTTGGACGACCCGCCCTCGGTTGAGCAGGTCCGGGCCGTCTTCGACGCGCTCGGCCTGCCGCTGCCCGTGTCTTTCGAGGATCGCGACGTCGCCGAGATCGTCCGTCGTGCGCTGACTCCGGAGAATCCGTTCTGATGAATCTTTATGCCCGACTACGCAGTTCGATCGCCTCCGCCGCGGCGGCCCGTGAAGTCGGCACCTGGGTGCGGGACTATCTGACGCCGGTGGCCGCGGGCACGGCGCTGGTGCCGCTGGTGCGGCATCCGCTGGGGTTCCTGTGCTTCCCGGTGTGGCGCGGCGGCGATCTGGGGATCTGCCTGCACGTGTGGGCCGAGGGGATGCGGGCCCAGCCGACCACGTCGCCGGTTCACGCGCACAGCTGGGATCTGCTGAGCATCGTGCTCTACGGCGCGGTCGCCAACGACGTGTTCGAAGTGATCGAGGCCCCCGAACGCCCGACGCACCGGGTGTTCGAGATCCAGAGCGGCGCCGACGGCGATCTGATCCGGGCCACCTCGCAGGTCGTCGCCTATCACCGGCGCTCACATGAACTTTTCCGGGCGGGGGACGCATATACCCTTCCGCACGGTGTATTCCACGTATCAGAGGTGGCCGGTGCCGCTGCGACCGTCGCCTTGGGCGAGTACCGTCACGGCAAGCCCGACCGATCACTGGGCGGTCTCGCCACCGACGACCACTGGGTGCACCGCATCCCGTGCACCGCGGCGGAAACTCGGCGCGTGGCACAGACCGTGTTGGATCAGCTGACCCAGCCAGCTCACCTGGAGGAGCAATGGGACCGAGCAACGTCTTGAACTTGGCGCCGGACCTCGCTACGCCGCCCGGTGTCGCGCTGGATGTCGCGATCGCGGCGGCCGAGGAGGCGGGTGCGGCGATCCGCACCGGTCTGGGCGGTGCGCTGGCCATCCGCGCGAAGGGCGCCGCCGGTGATCTGGTCACCGACCTGGACCTGCGCGCCGAGAACATCATCCTGGGCCATCTGCGCCGGGCGTTTCCCGAGCACCGGATCCTGGCCGAGGAATCGGGCCTGCTGGCCGGGGCGGACGACGCGTGGTGCTGGGTGGTCGACCCGCTCGACGGCACCAACAACATCGCCATCGGCCTGCCGGTGTGCACGGTCGGGATCGCGCTGTGCCACTACGGAACCCCGGTGGCGGGGGTCGTGCACGAACCACTCACCGGGCACACCTGGTCCGCGCTGCGCGGCCGGGGCGCGAACGGCCCGGACGGCCGACTGTGGCAGCCGCCTACCGCGCGCGGCGATTCCGCGCCGGTGCTGGCCTGGTTGCAGGGTTATCCAGTGGGCCGCGCGGACCCGGTCGCCCGTGCCATGCGTCTGACCCTGGAAGCGAACTCCCGCCGTCTGATCCAGCTGTGGTCGCCCCTGCTGTGCTGGATCATGTTGGCGCGCGGTGATATCGACGGTTTCGTCGGCTACCGCGCGGGCGTGGTCGATCTACCCGCCGGCAGTCTCATCGCCAGGGAATCCGGGGTCGACATCACCGATTTCGGCGGCGCCCCGTTCGAGGACACCATCGATCCGCTCGGCGGCGAGGTCGATTTCATCGCCGGTCGTCCGCAGATGACGGCCGAGCTCGCCAGGTGGGTCAAGTCGGCGGCCGAGGTCGCGGTGACCGGCCTGGTCTAGCCCGTGAGCAGCAGGGCGGCCACCGAACCGGCGGTCGCGAGGGTCGCCAGCACCAGCCCGGTGCCGACGAACCGCCATATCGGGACGCGCACGTGGTGGGTGCGGCAGAACTCCAGGCACAGCAGGGTCGCCAGTGAGGCCCACGGGGTGACGACGGGTCCGACGTTGGTGCCGATCAGCAAGGCCAGCAACTGGTTTCGGTTCTCGGCGGGTACCACTGCCTCGCCGGCGGTGTAGGCGGGCAGATTGTTGGCCACATTGGACAGCCCCGCCCCGGCCGCCGCGGCTCGATAGGTTCCTTCCGCTCCCGGGTCGGCGCCGATCAGCAGGTGCATCAGATCGGAGAGGCCGTGCCGGCTCAGCGTCGGCACCACCAGGAACAGGCCGACCACGAAAACCAGCAGCTGCCAGGGGAACAGCGAGAACTTCAAGGCCGAGCGGTCCAGCACGGCGAAGGCGGTCAGGGCGATGAGCGCGGCGATCACGGCCGCCACGTCGATCCGTTCCCCGACGAACGGAATCGCCAGGATGAACAGCAGGCACGCGCCCGCCGTGGTGTAGAACAGCGCCCGCTCCCGGGGGTTCTCCGGTCGCACCGGCTCCGGCGGCACATAGCGGTCCGCGTCGCGGTGCCCACGCCGCCAATAGAACACCCACAGGCACAGCATTGTCGCGGCGATCGAAATCAGCTGCGGCACCCACATTCTCGACGCGAACTCCGTAGCGTGCAGTGCTACCCGCTCGGCGGCGAGCAGATTCGTCAGATTCGATACCGGCAGCAGTAGGCTGGCGGTATTGGCCAGCCAGAGCGTGAGCATCGCCAGCGGTAGCGGCGGAATCCGGGCCGGTCCGGCCAGCGCCAGCATCACCGGGGTGAGCAGCACCGCGGTGGTATCCAGATTGAGCAAGATCGTGGTGGCCGACGCGAACAGCACGCACAGACCGAACAGTGCAGGATAGTATCCGCGCCCCAGAATCGCCAGCCGATGCGCGATGACATCGAAGACCTTTGCCTGCCTGGTGAGTTCGGCCAGAATGATCACGAAACCGAGGAACACCAGCAGCGGCCAGATCCGCCGCATATTGGCGACGGCCTCGTCCTCGGGCAGCGCGCCGGTCAGCACACACAGCAGCCCGGCCACCAGCAGCGCGATCCGGACCCAGTCCAGCATCGTCAGTCCCCAGTATCGCCGCGTCCGCTCGGCGGGCGGCGTCTCGGACGCGGCGGAATCGACCTGTTCGGGCACCTGTTCATGATCGCATTCGACGTCGCGATCGGCGCGCACTCGACGGTTGGCGGTTCGCGGACCAGGAGTTCGATCGGTCCCCGGCCGCTGATTGCGGTGTCTCCCAAGATGATCGAGCGGGCGGGCATACTAGGAGGGTGACGCAGCCCGGCGCCCAGCCTCGTGACTTCTTCATCAGTTACTCCCCGGCAGACGAACGGTGGGCAACTTGGCTGGCCTGGCAACTGGAATCCGCGGGCTACCGAACCCTGATCCAAGCCTGGGATTTCGTGCCCGGCACCAATTTCATCGACTTCATGGACCGTGGCGTGCGCGAATCGGCGGTCGTGGTCGCGGTGTTGTCGGAGAACTATCTGAATTCCAAGGGCGGCACGCAGGAGTGGCAGGCCACCTACCGCACCGAGCCGGGCAAACTGCTGCCGATCCGGATCGCCGAGTGTGAACTGACGGGCTTGCTGGCCACCATCACCTATGTGGACCTGGTCGGTGTCGCCAGTGCCGAGGTGGCGCGCCGGACGGTGCTGGAGCGGGTAGGTCATCTGCTCGCGGGCCGGGCCAAGCCGGTACTGGCGCCCGGCTTCCCGCTCGACGCGGTGCCCGATCAGCAGGCCGAGCACGAATCCGACAGCGTCGAAAGACCCTGGCATCGGCGCACTCCGGTCGCCGCGCCGGAGTTCCCGGGCGCTCCCACCGCCACCGCGGACCGGCACGAAGGCGTGTCGGTGCTGCATGTCGCGGGCCCGCGCTTCGGGCGGGGTCTGCTCGGCCGCGACGACCCCGCGACCGCGGGTGATCTGCAAGCCCACATCTGGGCGAACGTCACCCATCTGGTGGATCAGGGTGTGCCGAAACCGGACCTGATCGTGGTCACCGGCGATCTGACCGAATCCGCTCGCCCGAGCCAGGTCGACGAGGCACTGCGGTTCCTGACGGGGCTGCGGGTGCTGCTCGGGCTGGAACCGAGCCGATTGATCGTGGTGCCCGGTAACCACGATGTCTCCAAGGCCGCCTGCCAGGCGTATTTCCTCGAGCAGGAGGCGAACGAACGCCGGCCGCAGCCGCCGTATTTCCCGAAACTGAAGCAGTTCTCGCGTTTGTTCGGCGAGCTCTATCAGGGGCTGGACCATCTGGTCTTCGACATCGGCCAGCCCTGGACGCTGTTCCCCATCCCGGAGCTGCGGGTAGTGGTGGCCGGGCTGAATTCGACACTGGCGATGACCCACCGCCCCGGCGACGACTACGGCGAGATCGGCACCGCACAGGCGGCGTGGTTCGCCCAGCAGTTGCGCGAGTTCGAGCGGCTCGGCTGGCTTCGGCTCGGTGTGCTGCGGCACGACCCGTTGCCGGGGCCCGCTGCCGCGCCGGAGGATCCGACGGTGCTGCGCGATGCCGACGCGCTGACGCGATTGCTGGGCGGGCGGCTGAATCTGCTGCTGCACGGTCCCGGACCGGGCGGGCGGCACCTGGATCGGCTCGGCGGTGTGCTTCCGGTGCTGCCCGCCGCCGCGCCCGGCCGGGACGAGATCGTGCATATCACCCCGGACGGGCTGGCCCGCTACAGCAGTACCGATGCCAAGCCGGGGGAGCCGTGGGCGAAGCTGACTCAGACCTGGGTACACGCCGCCGCCGCGCTGCCGCCGGAAAAACAGCTGGCATTGCCCGAAGCCGAAGAGCTGGAAACCGAGGAGCCGGAGGCCCGCGATCCGGAGATCGTCGACCCGCACAGCAGACTGCTGGAGCGCGTCGCCGAGGTGTGTGAGACCCGCTTCCCGGGTGCGAAAATCCGCCAGGTACAAGCGGATCCGCCGCACTTGCTGATCGTGCACAAGGAAGGTGACGTAGTCGGCGTGCGGCGGGTGGGCGTGCACGTCGGCGACATGACCCGGCAGGTGGTGGAGGAATTCCTCGCCCAGGACCCGGAATACGGTTCCGATCTCGTCTATCGCGGTGCGCCGCCGCCGCTTTCGCTGCGCGAGGAGGCCGCCAGCCACGGGGTGTGGTTGCGCAGCTTCACCGATTTCCAGGGTCTGCTGGACCTGGATCACTATCTGGCCGGGCAGTTGGTGCGGCTGCGAACCGATCGCCGGTACCCGCCCGATCTGTATGTGCCGCAGAAGTTCCGGATGCTCGAGCACGGGGACGAACAGGCGCACGAGGACCTGGTCGGAGAACTGCTGCGCGTAGTCTCGGCCGATCACGGGCGATTCGTCTTGCTGCTCGGAGATTTCGGGCGCGGCAAGACCTTCGCGCTGCGGGAGCTGGCCCGGCGCATCACCGAGACCCGGCCCGCCCTGATCCCGATCCTGATCGAGTTGCGTGGCCTGGACAAGTCGCACACGGTGGACGGACTGGTCGCCGCGCACCTGGCCAACCACGGCGAGGGCCGGATCGATCTGGACGCGCTGCACTACATGCTCAACGAGGGTCGGGTGGTGTTGCTGTTCGACGGTTTCGACGAACTCGCCACCCGGATCAGTTACGAGTTCGCCGCCCAGCACCTGGAAACCCTGCTACAGGCCGCTACCGGTAAAGCGAAGATCATCGTGGCCAGCCGCACCCAGCATTTCGCCTCCCGCTCCCAGGTGCTCTCGGCGCTCGGCGAGCGTGTGGGCATGCTGCAGGACCGGCACATCCTCAGCATCGAACCCTTCGCGCACGAACAGATCCGTGCTTTCCTGGTGAACCGGTACGGCGGTGATCTGGCGCGCGCCGACGACCGGATGCGGCGGATCACCGGCATCCAGGATCTGCTCGGCCTGGCACGCAACCCGCGCATGCTCAGCTTTATCGCCGACCTCGAGGATTCCCGGCTGCGCGCGGCGGCCGACACCAAGGGCGCGGTCGGCCCGGCGGGCCTGTATCGCGAGATATTGGGTACCTGGCTGGAATTCGAGGCCCGCCGCACCGGGTCGGTCGCGGGCTCGCTGCCCGGCCTCACCGTCAGCGAATTATGGCTCGCGGTCACGGCTTTCGCGCTGCGCTGCTGGGAATCCGGCGAACAGTATCTGCGGATGGCCGAATTGACTGATGTGGCAAAGGATCTGGTGGAGATCACCGGGTCGAACCGGCTGACCCCGGAACAGCAGGCGCACGCCATCGGCGCCGGTAGTCTGCTGGTGCGCACCGAGGAGAACCTGTTCGGTTTCATCCATTCGTCGGTGACCGAATGGCTGGTCGCCAACCATATCGCCGGGCAATTCGCGGGCGGCACGGCGGCACCACCGCAGTTGGCCGCGCGGCCGCTGTCGCAGCTGGTCGTCGACTTCCTGTGCGATCTCGCCGATCACCGCGCCGTCGGCGCCTGGGCCGAGGCGGTGCTCGCGGATCCCGAGGCCGGTGAGCATGCCCGCCGCAACGCGTTGCGGGTGAGCACCCGGCTGGCCACCGCGCCCACGGCGGATCTGCGCGGCGCGATGCTGGCGGGTGCGGATCTGTCCTACCGTGAGCTGCGGGGCGTCGACCTCAGTGACGCGGATCTGAGTGGCGCGCGGCTGGTCGGCGCGAATCTGGCGGGTGCGGTGTTGCGCGGCGCGCGGCTGGTCGGGGCCCGCCTGGACGACGCGGTGCTGACCGACGCGGACCTCAGCGGCGCCGACCTGACCCGCGCGCGGCTGGCGCGCACCGACCTGACGGGCGTGCGTGCAGGCGGCGCCCGATGGCATCGCGCCGCGCTGCTGGAAGTGCTCGGCACGCCGCTGGATTCGGACCTGCGGGGCGCGGCGACGGTGCCCGGGACGCCGGTGCATACCGAGTTCGCGCCCGCCGCGATCGGCGTGCGGCACGGTTTCCACGCCCGGCACGGCCGGCTCCCGCAACCGGTCGCCTACAGCCCGGACGGCAGCACGCTGGCCATCGGCAGCGAGAACGGCGGCGTGCTGATCTACGACACCGACACCGGGCGGCCGTTGCGGACGTTGCAGACCCACCGGGCGCGCACCTTCGCCGTTGCTTACACCGACGAGGTGCTGGTCACCGGTTCCGGAGACGGCACCGTCGGCGTGTGGGACGCCGCTACCGGCGACCTGCGCCGCATTCTGCCCGGCCACGACAACTGGCCGTGGCCGGTGGTCCTGAGCAAGCGTGGCTCGGTGCTCGCGACCGGGGACGCGGCGGGTGTGCTGCGCATGTGGTCGCTCCCCAGCGGCGACCTGTTGCACGAATGCCGCCCCGCCGACGGCGGCCGCGAGCTCATCTACAGCATGGACTTCCACAACGGCACCCTCGCCGCCGCCTACCGCGACGGTGTGGTGCGGTTGTGGGACATCGAAACCGGTACCGAGGAAGGCAAATTCGCCGCGGCTCCGGTGCCGGTGTATCGAATCGTCTTCAGCCCGAGCGGGGCTCTGCTGGCGACGGGCGCGGCCGACGGCACGGTGTCGCTCTGGGATCCCGATACCTGCCTGCGGGTACGGGAGCTGACGGGGCACACCGGCCGGGTCTACACCCTCGCCTTCCATCCCGGGCTGCCGATCCTGGCGAGTGGGGATACCGAAGGGGGACTGCGGCTTTGGGACATCGAGACCGGCGAGACTCGGCATACATCGGCCGAACATGCGGGCGCGGCCATCTACTGGCTGGCCTTCGACCCCGCCGGTGAGCAACTCGCATCCGGGGACAGCGCGGGCCGAATCTGCTTGCACGACAGTGTGTCCGGGCAGTTGGGGCGTCGGCTCACCGCGCATACCGGGTCCATCTGGCCGTTCGTTTTCCGCGCCGACGGCCGTCAGCTCGCCGTGACCGACGACCAATTCACCACCCGGCTCTGGGATACCGGCACCGGGATCTGCCGCCACGTGCTGGCCGGGCACGGCCGCCAGGTCACCACCGTGCGCTTCAACTCCGACGGCTCCTTGCTCGCCGCCTGCGGAAACGACGGCGTGGTCCGGTTCTGGGATCCCGTGACCGGCCGCCTCATCCGGCGACTGCTCGGCAGCGAGGACAGGTTGTTCTCCTACGAGGCGGCCAGATTCAGCTCGGTGGACCCCAACCAGATCGCCATCGCCCGCAACGACGGTCGCTTGAGCCTGTACAACCTGGCCACCGATTCCTACGAGCGGCACATCACCGGTGAATCGCCGCCGATCTGGGCCACGGCCTACGACCCCACCGGCGAGTACGTCGCCATCGCCAACGACGACGACACCGTCACCCTGTGGGTCCGCACTACCGGTGCGGTGCATCAGCATTGCGTCGAACACCGGGGCCGGGTGCGGTCCATCGCGTTCAACGCCGGGGGCACGCTGATGGCCACCGGCTGCGATGACAAGGTCGTGCGTTTGTGGGATGTCAAGTCCGGCAGTCTCATTCGCGCGCTGCGCGGGCACGAGGACCGGGTGTACGCGGTCGCGTTCCACGGCGACCGGCTCGCCAGTGTCTCCTGGGACACCACGGTGCGGATCTGGGATGTCGGCAGCGGGGACTGCCTGCACGAGATCACCAGGCACACAGCGCGATTGTGGGCGGCCGCGATCGACGCGAAGACCGGCGTCCTGGCGACCGGCGGCGACGATCTGGTGATCCGGTTGTGGGACATGGCGACCGGGCGGCACCTGCACACGCTCGAGGGTCACAAGCGCCAGATCTGGTCGCTGGCCTTCGATCCGTCGGGCCGCGTCCTGGCCAGTGGCGCCGACGACGGCAATGTCATCCTGTGGACGATGGGGGAGCGACCGGCGGACGTGCCCGTCATCCGGGCGATCCTGCTCGGGCTGCCGGAGAGCTGGGCGGCTGTCGCACCCGATGGCCGGTACAAGCTCGACGGCAGCCCGGCGGGCCAGTTCTGGCATGTCATCGGCATGTCCCGGTTCGATATCGGCGAGCTCGATCAGTTCCTGTCGGAGGTGCGCCAGCTCCCGCCGGACGAGGCGTTCTGAGAGAACGATAGACTTTCTCTCGCAACGTTGCGCGAAGGAGATTCGGAATGGAACACGGCACTGAACTGCCGACCCTGCCGGCGTCCGGGTGCACGCCCGAACAAGCCTGGGCACTGTTCGACCGGTTGCCCGCCGTCGCTGTCTCCGAGATCACCACCGGCCGCTGGCGCGGTGCGGAGCTCGACACCGGGCATCCCTGGGCCGGTGTGCTAGTCGAATCCGGCTGGTACGGAAAGCAGTTCGACGACGCGGACACGGTCCATCCACTGCTGTTCACCGACGGCGCCGGCGCGGTGTTCCCCGTCGACCCGCGCCGGGTGCCGCTGGGTCTCGCCGGACAGGTTCCGCTGCCCGCCATCCGGGCGGCGCGAAAGACGCTGCGCTACACCGGGTTCGCGATTCGCACCGGTAAGCCGGCGGCGCGATTGCGCGGCATCGAATACCGGGGCGTGCTGAGCGCGGCGATGGTGTACGACCACCTGCCGATCATCGACCACTTCCGGCGTGTGGACCCGGACACCCTGCTGGGCGTCATGGACCTGCGTGGAATGTCCGATCCCTATTTTTTCGTGCTGCGCAAGTGATTCGGCGCGGGCGATAACGGCCTGCCGCGCCGGGCGCCGCACTACCATCGATAACTGCTGAACGGCTTGCACATCCGCTTCCGGATGTCCCCGGGGGCGCGTGCGTACCGAGGGAGGTAGCTCGATGGAACGTACGACGTGCCTGGTGGTGGGCGGCGGCCCGGCCGGGATGGTGCTCGGCCTGCTGCTGGCCCGGGGTGGCGTCGATGTCACCGTGCTGGAGAAACACAAGGACTTCCTGCGCGACTTCCGCGGCGACACCGTGCATCCCACCACGCTCGACCTGCTGGACGAACTCGGCCTCGGCGCGGAGTTCGCGAAACTGCCCGCCCGCAAGATCCGCGCGATCCAGCTGCCCGTCGCCGGGTCGATGCAGGCGCTCGCCACCCTCGATCATCTTCCCGGGAAGCACAAATACATCGCGATGGTCCCGCAGTGGGATCTGCTCGATCTGCTCGCCCGTGCCGCCGAGCAGGAGTCGAGTTTCCATCTGCGCATGAATACCGAAGCGACCGAGCCCATTTGGGACGACGGCCGAGTGGCGGGCGTGCGCTACCGCACCGCGGACGGGCGGACAGGGGAGATCCGGGCCGACCTCACCGTGGCCGCCGACGGGCGCAACTCCGTGCTGCGGGCCGCCTCCGGACTACCGTCACGCAGCTGGCCCACCCCGATGGACGTGTGGTGGTTTCGCCTGCCGCGCAACGACATCGATCCCGCCGGCGCCGTGCCGGTGATCAGCGCCAACCGGGCGGCGGTCCTGCTCGACCGCGGCGACTACTGGCAGGTCGCCACACTCATCGCCAAGGGCAGCGATGAAACCGCCCGCGGCGGGCCGGTCGAGGCGATCGTCCAGAGCATGGCCGAGGCCGTCCCGTGGCTACGCGACCGCGTCGACGCGCTGCGCGAGTGGGACGAGGTGAAGCTGCTCGACGTCAAACTCGACCGCCTGGACAAGTGGTACACCGGAGGCCTGCTCTGCATCGGTGATGCCGCGCACGCAATGTCCCCGGTCGGCGGCGTGGGCATCAATCTCGCCGTTCAGGACGCGGTGGCGACCGCCCGCATCCTCGCCGAGCCGCTCGCTGAAGGCCGGGTGACCACCGCGGATCTGGCCAAGGTCCAGCGCCGCCGCACGTTGCCCACCGCGGTGACCCAGGGGCTACAGCGATTCCTGCATGCCCGCGCCATCGCGCCCGCGCTGGCCGGCCGAATCGATATCGCGGGTGCCGACAAGGTCCCGGTCCCGGTCCGGATCATCCGCCGCATCCCGATACTCCGCAGCGTGCCCCCGTATCTCCTGGCGCGTGGCATCCGCCCCGAGCATGCCCCGGTATTCGCCCGCCGCTATCCCAGGTCCTGAACCCGCGGCTGAAAGGCCATGACCGGAACCTGCTAGCACGTATGTTCGATTTGGCGTACATTCTGGGCCATGTCGTCTCCACTGTTGCAGGGATCGCTGCTGGACGGGTTCGGTGTGGTCGAGTTGGGCGGGCTCGACCGGATCCGGCGCACCGAGCTGACGCGTGGCGCCTGGGTCGATCTGCTGCCGGGGTGGTTGAGCGGTGCCGATGTGCTGTTCGACCGGCTGGTCGAGGCGGTGCCGTGGCAGGCGGAACGGCGGCCGATGTACGACCGGGTGGTGGACGTGCCACGGCTGCTGCGGTTCTACGGCGAGGGGGAGGAGCTGCCGGATCCGGTGCTGGACGAGGCGCGGACCGCGTTGAGCGAGCACTACCGGGCCGAGTTGCGCGAGCCGTTCCGCACCGCCGGGATGTGTTACTACCGCGACGGCCGGGACAGCGTCGCCTGGCACGGAGACAACCTCGGTCGCGGCGCGGCGCACGACACCATGGTCGCGATCGTGTCGGTCGGCGCGCCGCGAGCGCTGCTGCTGCGCCCGCGGGGCGGTGGCGAGGCGATCCGCTACCAGGTCGGCCACGGTGATCTGCTGGTGATGGGCGGATCATGCCAGCGCACCTGGGAACACGCGGTGCCCAAGACCCGCAAACCGGCTGGGCCGCGCATCAGCATTCAATTCCGTCCCCGCGGGGTCCGGTAGATGACCGAGCCGCCGAGTTGACCTGAACTTTGGTTCAGGTATCAAGCTGTCCAGCATGAGCGCAAAGACTTTCGTCGCCCCTACTGTCAACGACACCACTGTCGACCACACCGCGGACATCGCGGCGATCGAGCAGATCATCCGAGATACCGAGACCGCGTACAACACCAACGACGCGGAACTGCTGACCAGCCCCTTCACCGCCAACGCGGCCGTGGTCAACGCCATGGGCATGCTGATGACCGGACGAGAAACCCTCCTCGAAGCCAATCGCGCCGGCCTGGCGGGTTTCCTGAAGAACGAGTACGTGCGCTACGACATCGCCGACATCACCTTCCTGCGCCCCGATATCGCCATCGCGCACAAACTGGCCCGCGCCACCACCGCCGAAGGGGAACTGATCGACGAAGATCCGGCGATGATCGCGCTGTACGTGCTGGTCAAGGAAAACGGCAAGTGGTGGACCGCCGCACGGCAGAACACCCTCGTACCGAAGGCGGACTGACCGGACGGGAATACCACCCCCCGGCCCGCAGTTCCCACTCCTCGTCAGCGAATCGTTGGGAGTGGTGCAGATGGGTACGTCATTTTTGCTCGGTGGCGAGCTGAAGGTCAGCCGGATCGGTTACGGCGCAATGCGTTTGGCGGCCGCGCCGGAACCCGGCGCCGAGCCGGGCCCGGCGCATATCTGGCGGGCGCCGGTGGATCGCGAGGCGGCCCGGGCCGTGCTGCGGACCGCCGTCGAGTCCGGGGTGAACCTGATCGACACCGCCGATGCGTACGCGCTCGGCGAGAACGAGGAACTGGTCGCCGAGGCGCTGCACCCGTACCGGGATGGCGTGGTGATCGCCACCAAGGTCGGCTTGGCCCGGCCCGCGCCGGCCGAATGGGTGCCGGTCGGCAATCCGGCGTATCTGCGGCAGCAAGCTGAATTGAGTTTGCGCCGGTTGAAACTCGATCGGATCGACCTGCTGCAACTGCATCGCATCGATCCGTCCGTGCCGCTGGCCGACCAGATCGGCGCGCTGCGTCAGTTGCGCGAGGAGGGCAAGGTCCGCCACATCGGCCTGTCCGAGGTGACGGTGCAGCAGTTGCGCGAGGCCGAGGCGATCACGCCGATCGCCAGCGTGCAGAACATGTACAACCTGGCCGAGCGCGGTCACGAGGCGGTCGTCGACTACGCGGCCGAGCACGACATCGCGTTCATCCCGTTCTTCCCGGTGGCCGGCGGTGGCCACGCGGGCTCGGACAGCCCGGTGGCCGCGGTCGCGAAGGAGATCGGCGCGACGCCGGCGCAGACCGCTCTGGCGTGGTTGCTCCGCAGGTCGCCGACCATCCTGCCGATTCCGGGCACGACCTCACTGGCACACCTGGCCGAGAACCTCGCGGCGGGCGAGGTGCGGCTCTCGGACGAACAATTCGAACGGCTGTCGGCGCTCGCCAGCGTCTGATCAGTCTGCCGCGGTGCGCTTTTCGTCCGCCGTCGGATAACGCCGGCGGCGGACGGTCGCGCCGTGCGACCAGATCTCGGGCTCCTGCCCGAGCGCCGCGCCCCCGCCGGAACTACTACTGAGGACCTCCGCTCGGGCCTGCCGGGCGATGTTCACTTCGCGCCGGTACTGGCGAAAGATCTGGACCTCGCCGTCTGCCCGTTCGTCCAGGTACAGGTAGTCCATGTCGTAGTGGACGTGGTCGCCCAGGGTCGCGAGATCGCTTGCCCAGTCCCGCATTCGGCTGGGCGAGCCGAAGATGGCGAGCATCCCGCCGACGCGCTCGATTCGGGTATAACCGGTCGGCAGCGGCCAGTGGTAGGCATTGCGAGCTTCGGGCCGGGAGCGCCAAGCGTGCACTTTGGCCACCCGGGGCCGCAGGCCGAAGGTTTGGAACCGCACCGTGCCCTGCGATTTGTCCCGCAGTGGGAGTCGTCTGCGCAAGGCGGTGGCCGCGGCCTGGGTGAGCACCGTCAGCTCCGAGGGGACCAGCACGATCGGGTCCGACGGCGCCGCGTCGAACGGGTTCGGGTCCAGGTGCGCCGGATCGATCACCACCAGGGTGCCGGGCCGCCGCTGGTACGACAGCCCCCACAGCAGCCGGGCCAGCACCCGTGCGCCTCGCCAATCCGAGAGCACATGCCAGGTTTGGTGAAATCTGTTGGTGGCGAAGCGGAAATCGCTCCCGGGGCGCAGGGTGAGCACGGTGTAGACGCGCCCGTCCAGCACCATGGTGCGGCGATGCAATTTCACGATGTCGTCGGTGGCCGAAGCTGGGCGCGGCCGTTTGTTCTGCGCGGCCACGTAGTACCTCCAGTTTCTGCCTCGCGTGAAATAAAGGACACCACGGACGATCTCGCCGGGCAACGGAATTACCGCCGCCGCCAGTGCGCCGGAACATCTAGGAAGCGGAGGAATTCACCGCGCGCCAACCGTGGCGTCCCGGATAGATTGAGCAGATGAGCAATCCTGGGGCGGGGGTCTTGGCCGTAATGCCGCTGCACACGATCAGCGAGGTATACGGCGAGTCCGGGCTGCGTGAACGATTACTACTGGAGATCGCCGAACTGCCGGATTCCGAGCGACTCGGCGAGGCGCTCGAACTGGCCTCCGCATTGCACGGTGCCGATCGTTACGGCCGCGAGCCCTATCTCAATCACCTGCTGCGCGTGACGATTCGGATCATCAGCCACTATGAGGTCCGGGATCCCGACGTCGTGGTGGCGGGTTTGCTGCACGATTCCGTAGAGGATCATCCACGCGAACTGGCGGGCGATTCGACCGGTGCGCCCACCGACGCGGCGCTCACCGAACTCGCCCGGCGATTCGGCGTCCGGGTCGCCGATATCGTTGCCGCCGTGACGAATCCGGAACCCGACCCCCGGGTGGACCGGCACGAGCAGTACCGCGAGCATGTCGCCGCCAACCTCGATCGCGCGCCCTGGGCCCGCGTGGTCAAGTTCTCCGATTTCACCGACAACGGCGTCGGCATTCTCTACTCCACCGGCCCGCACATGCGGAAGCTGGCCAGTAAATACCGTCCGCTCACCGATGTGTACCGCGAGCTGGTCATGCGGCCCGACACTCCGCTCGCCGAGCACGTCAAACAGCACATCCTCGACCAGCTGGATCGCGCCGACGAACGATTCGAAGCGATTCTCGCCCGCGACTGAAGCGCGTCGGCCGCGCTTCGGGCCTAGGCTCGCAGCATGGCAATCAAGAACATCGGCGAGCGGCTGTTCGTAGGTCTGAACGCGTTCCTGTACCGGATCAGTGGCGGCAAGGTGCTCGGCAAGATTCAGGGCGCACCCGTGCTGCTGCTCACCACGGTCGGCCGCAAGACCGGCAAAGCCCGCACCTCCCCACTGCTGTATCTGCGGGACGGCGACCGCTACCTCGTCGTCGGTTCGCACGCGGGCGCGCAGGCCGATCCGGCGTGGGTGCACAATTTGCGCGCGAAGCCCGAGGCCGAGATCGAGATCGGCAAGGAAACGATCCCGGTCCGGGCCGTCGAGCTGTCCGCCGCCGAAAGCGCGCCGCTGTGGCCGCGGCTGGACGCCATGTACGCCGGGTACGCCGATTACCGCACCAAGACCGACCGCACCTTCCCGGTTTTCGCGCTCACCCGGCGGTGAGCTCCTCGCCCAGGAATCCGCCGGACTGGTGCTGCCACAGCTTCGCGTAAACCCCTTGGGCGCGAAGCAGTTCCGCGTGCGTGCCCTGTTCGAGCACGGTGCCGCGGTCGAGCACGACCAGCTGATCCATGCTGGCCACGGTGCTCAGCCGGTGCGCGACCACCAGCGCCGTGCGGCCCGCCATGAGTTCCCACAGGGCCTGCTGCACCAGTAGTTCGCCTTCGGAATCCAAGGCGCTGGTGGCTTCGTCGAGCAGCAGGATCGGCGCGTCGCGCAGGATGGCGCGGGCCAGTGCGACGCGTTGGCGCTGGCCGCCGGACAGTTTCACCCCGCGCTCGCCGACCAGCGTTTCCAGCCCCTCCGGCAGGGCGTCGGCGAATTCGGTGACGTGAGCGGCCTTCGCCGCGCGCTGCACTTCCTCGTCGGTCGCCCCGGGCCGGGCGAAGCGGATGTTCTCGCGCAGCGTGCGGTGGAACATCGCCGGGTCCTGCGGCACATAGGCCAGCATGCCGCGCAGATCCGCCTGCTTCAGCCGCGAGATGTCTTGTCCGCCGATGCGAATCGCGCCACCCTGGATGTCGGTCATGCGCAGTAGCAGTTGGGTGATGGTGGTCTTGCCGCCACCCGAGCGGCCGACGAGGCCCATCCGGGTGCCCGCCGGGACATCCAGGTCCAAGCCGGTGAACAGCGGCTTCGCGCCCGGATAGGTGAAATCGACCTTGTCGAAGCGCACCCCGAAGTCCTTCGGCCGCAAGGGTTCCGGCTGCTCCGCCTCCTTGATCGCGGGCGGGGTCAGCAGCAGCTCGGTGAACTGGGCGGCTTCGGTGATCGCGCTTTCCAGCCGGCGATAGATCTGATTGAACCGGAACATGATTCCGGTCGCGTTCCAGTAGTAGGTGAACACCACGACGATCACCCCGACCCCGGCTCCCCGGCCCAGCAGCCGCAAGGCCAGCAGCAACCCGAGCACATTCGTGAGCACGAACAGCGGCGTCACCACCAGATCGATCCGCAGGTTTCCGTAATCCCAGGAGATCAGCGCTCTGCGCCGCATCTCCGTCACCCGCCGGCGATGCTCGGCCGCTTCGTGCCGCTCGGCGGCGAAGGCGCGCACGGAATGCATATTCGACACACTGTCGGCCACATGGCCCGCCACCTGGGCGATAGCGCCTTCGCGCGCGTCGACCATCCGCTGCCGCCGCCGCACCAAGGGCGCGATCATCAGCCCGGTGAGCACGATCAACCCGACCATGACTGCCACCAGTAGCGGGTCGTAACGCCACAGCACCACCGCCGCGAAACCGATCGGCACGACCAGTGCGCACACTTCGAACACCAGCGTGTCGACGAAGATCTCGAAGCGCGACGCGAAACCCAGCGCCCGTTTGGTCAGCGACCCGGCGAAATTATCGTGGAAGAACGCGGCATCTTGAGCGAGCAACTCGTCCATCGCCGTGACGTACAGATTCTCGATCCCGTACGCGGCGGTTCGGTTCAGGCAATGAATCCCGAACCGCCAGAACAACTCCGAACACAGCAGCAATCCCGCGACGCCCAGCACATAGGGCAGCACCGCCCCGGGCTCCGCCTTCCCCTCGGCGGCGATCCGCCCCACCATCGCCGCCACCAGCAGCGGCACGAGATACAACTGGCAAACATTTCCCACCGCCGGCGCGAGCAGCGCCGGTACCGTGAACCTCGGTCGCCGGCGCAATTCTCTTCCGTAATAACGAAGTACCCGCCGGACGGCCGTCTCCCGAGTAGCCATCGATCTCCCTCTCGAATCGTCTTCGAGCAGCCCGCGACCGTCCCGGGACGGCGATGGCCGGGAAACGGTGCGGGGATGGAGTAGCCCATGGTGCCCGCCGGGCGGCGGTCCGGTCCACCGATTTTGCGGGCGAGTCAGGGTGTGCGCAGGACGGATTCGACGAGTTCGCGGACGGCGGTCAACAGCCGATCGGCCGCACCGGCGCGGACCATGTGCTGGACCAGCTCGCCGCCGAGCGGGGCGAGCAGCAGCGCTCCGACGGTCTCGGCGTCGAGATCGGGGCGGGCTTCGCGGAGCAGCGCGGTGATGTGGGCCGCCCAGAAGCTGTGGAATTCCGCGCGCTCGGGGTGCGGTGGCACGGCCTGGTAGGCGACGACGAGTTCGACGTTGTCGATGATCAGGCGGGTCATCGCGTCGAAGTAGGCGAGCAGCCGTTCCCCGGCGGGAGCGCCCGGACCGAGCGGCGGGGGGCCGCTGGTGACCGCGGTGACCAACTCGCGGGCGGGGGCGCTGACCAACTCGTGCAGAAGCCCCGCCCGGCTGCCGAATCGATGGAAGATGGTGCCTTTTCCGACTCCGGCCGCGGCCGCGACCCGGTCCATCGTGATGCCCTCGGCACCGTGCTCGGCCAGTAGCGCCTTGGTCGCGTCGAGGATGGCGCGCCGATTGCGTGCGGCGTCGGCCCGTTCCCTGGGGTGCCCGTCGGACATCTCACCCGCTTCCTGCAGAGGCTCCGAACCACAAGAGCATTGACAAGTTGACCGACGGTCCATAACGTCGAGTTAATTGGACTGTCAGTCAACTTATGGAGTTATCGAATGCAGGCAATCGTAATGACGGGCGTCGGCGGGCCCGAGGTGCTGGTCGCTCGTCAGGTGTCCACCCCGCATCCAGGTGCCGGTGAGGTGGTGATTCGCGCCGAAGCGATCCCGGTGCTGTTCCCCGAGACCAAGCTGCGCTCCGGCGAATTCCCACTGGCCGCGGAACCGCCGTTCGTATTCGGCTTCCAGGCGGTGGGCACTGTGGTGGAAGTTGGAGCGGGGGCGGACACCGAGCTGATCGGGCGGCGAGTCGCCGTGTCCACCATGGGTTTCGGCGCGTACGCCGAATTCGTCTGTGCCTCAGCGGCTTCCGTGACCCCGATTCCGGCAGGTTTGTCCGCGAGCGACGCGGCCGCCGTCATGATGAGCGGCTCGGTGGCGCTGGCCTTGCTCGACGCCGCTCGTCTGACCGGGGCGGAGACGGTATTGATCGAAGCCGCCGCGACGGGCGTGGGCGCCGCGCTGACCCAGCTGGCCGCAGCCGCCGGCGCCGCCCGCGTCATCGCGACCGCGGGTGGCCCGGCCAAAAACGCCCACGCCCGCAAGCTGGGCGCCGACGAAGTGGTCGACCATACCGACCCGTCCTGGCTCGCCCGGGTCCGTGAAATCCTCGGTGACGCACACGTGGACGTCGTCTTCGACTCGATCGGCGGATCCTCGGCCGCCGATCTACTCGACTGCGTAACACCCCTGAGCGGACGCATCCTCAGCTACGGATTCCTCTCGGGCGCTCCCGCCCAGGTCTCCGCCGCGGACCTGATCCCGCGCGGTCTCACCCTGACCGGCTGTGCCGGACCGCACTGGCTCGGCCGCGTAGCGCAGTCGCGCGCCGCCGCCTTCGACTCGGCCGCGACCGGGACGCTGATCCCCTACATCGAAGCCACCTTGCCGCTCGACCACGCGAGCGAAGCCCACCGCCTCCTCGAATCTCGCACCGCCCTCGGCGCGATCCTTCTGCGACCCAGTCAGTCTTGAACCGCGACTTGGTAATTCAGCTCGGCATCACATCGCGCGTGCACCCGGCCGGCGGCTATCGCTGACGGTCGGCGGAAAAACTCTCGCAACCGTGCCGGGGGCGGGCCGCGTGGCCCGGCTCACAGCCGCGCGCGTGGCCCGGCTCACACCGGATATGCCTGGTTAAGGCCCAGATTGGGGCGCTGTTAGGCTGCTAGCCGTAAGACATCCTTTAACGGACCGTTCAGTGAGGCGGGGAAGGAGGTCGGCATGGCTGTCCCTGGAGATCGGGCCGCCAAGTCCGGCGAGCAATCGCAACGGCATACCCCCGAGTGGGTGGCGACGGGGCGCGAGCTACTGTCGCCGTCTGACGTGAGTCGGACCATCGCGCGTATCGCGCATCAGATCATCGAAAAGACCGCCCTGGATTCCGACGATCCCGGCGCCCCGCGTGTGGTGCTGATCGGCATTCCCACGCGCGGCACCACCCTGGCGGCGCGGCTGACCGAGAAGATCGAGGAATTCTCCGGTGTCCGCCCGGCGCTCGGTTCGCTCGACATCACCCTCTACCGCGACGATCTGCGGACCCGCCCGCATCGCCCGCTGGAGCGCACCTCGGTACCCGAGGGCGGCATCGAGGACGCGCTGGTCGTGCTCGTCGACGACGTGCTGTTCTCCGGCCGCACCGTGCGTTCGGCCCTGGACGGCCTGCGCGACCTGGGCCGCCCCCGCTCGGTCCAGCTGGCGGTGCTGATCGACCGCGGCCACCGCGAACTCCCGATCCGCGCCGATTTCGTGGGCAAGAACGTGCCCACCTCCCGCTCGGAAGACATTTCGGTCCTGCTCACCGAACACGACGGCCGCGACGGCGTCTACCTGCGTCAGGAGGCTGAGGCCCAGTGAGGGAGCGTAGCGACGCAGTGCAGCCGTGGCGCACGCCGGAACTGAGCGTCAGCGAGGTGGAGGCGTGAGGCATCTTCTGAGCGTTACCGCTTTGGATCGTGCCGCCGCGGTCGCACTCCTGGACGAAGCCGAACGCTTCGAGCAGGCGCTGCTGGGCCGCGAAGTGCACAAGCTGCCCACGTTGCGCGGCCGCACCGTGATGACGGTGTTCTACGAGAACTCCACGCGCACCCGCGTGTCCTTCGAGGTGGCCGGTAAGTGGATGAGCGCGGACGTGATCAACGTCAGCGCCAGTTCGTCCTCGGTCTCCAAGGGTGAATCGCTGCGCGACACCGCGTTGACCTTGCACGCGGCGGGCGCGGACGCGCTGATCGTCCGGCATCCGGCTTCGGGTGCGGCCCATCAGATCGCCCGCTGGATGGACGCCTGGGCGGCGCAGGAAAACCGCCAGGGTCCCGCGATCATCAACGCCGGTGACGGTATGCACGAGCACCCGACCCAGGCGCTGCTGGACGCGCTCACCCTGCGTCAGCGGCTCGGTGACCTGGAGGGCAAGCGGGTCGTGATCGTCGGCGACATCCTGCACAGCCGGGTCGCCCGCTCGAATGTCTTCCTGCTCGGCACGCTCGGCGCCGAGGTGACCCTGGTCGCGCCGCGCACACTGCTGCCGATCGGCGTCGAATCCTGGCCCTGCCGTGTCGCGAACTCGCTCGACGCGGAACTGCCGGGCGCCGACGCGGTGATGATGCTGCGCGTCCAGCAGGAGCGGATGAACGGCGGGTTCTTCCCGTCGCCGCGCGAGTACTCGGTCAACTACGGCCTCAGCGAACGCCGGATGGCGATGCTCGACGAGCACACCGTGGTCCTGCACCCGGGTCCGATGCTGCGCGGCATGGAAATCGCCCCCGCCGTTGCGGATTCGGCGCGGGCGGCGATTCTGCAACAGGTCACCAACGGTGTGCACATGCGCATGGCGGTGCTGTTCCGCCTGCTGGTCGGCACCCAGGAGGCAGTCGCATGACTCAGAAAGGCGGCCCGATGGAACTGCTGCTCAGGGGCGTTCGGCCCTACGGCGAGGGTGACCCGGTCGACGTGCTGGTTCGCGACGGCGTGATCGCCGAGATCGGCACCGGCCTCACCACCGACGCCGAGGTCATCGACGCCCAGGGCCAGATCCTGCTGCCCGGTTTCGTCGACCTGCACACGCATCTGCGCGAACCCGGTCGCGAGGACACCGAGACGATCGAAACCGGTTCCGCCGCAGCGGCTCTCGGTGGCTACACCGCGGTGTTCGCGATGGCCAACACCAGCCCGGTCGCCGACTCGCACGTCGTCACCGATCATGTGTGGCGGCGCGGTCAGGAAGTCGGGCTGGTCGACGTCTATCCGGTCGGCGCGGTCACGGTCGGTTTGCGGGGCAAGCAACTCGCGGAAATGGGCACCATGGCCGCGGGTGTCGGTCAGGTCCGGATGTTCTCCGACGACGGCCACTGCGTCTACGACCCGCTGATCATGCGCCGCGCCCTGGAATACGCGACCTCCCTGGGCGTACTCATCGCTCAGCACGCGGAGGAGCCACGCCTCACCGAGGGCGCGGTGGCGCACGAGGGCCCGACCGCCGCCAGACTCGGCCTGGCCGGGTGGCCGCGCGCCGCGGAGGAGTCCATCGTGGCCCGCGACGCCCTGCTCGCCCGCGACGCGAACGCGCGCGTGCACATCTGCCACGCCTCCACCGCGGGCACCGTGGAGCTGGTGAAATGGGCCAAGTCCCAGGGTATTTCGATCACCGCCGAGGTCACGCCGCACCATCTGCTGCTCGACGATTCGCGCCTGGAAACCTACGACGCGGTCAACAAGGTCAACCCGCCACTGCGCGAGGCCTCCGATGCCGCCGCCCTGCGCCAGGCCCTGGCCGACGGTGTCATCGACTGTGTCGCCACCGACCACGCCCCGCATGCCGAACAGGACAAGTGCTGCGAGTTCTCCGCGGCCCGCCCCGGCATGCTGGGCCTGGAGACGGCGCTGTCGATCATCGTGTCGACCATGGTCGAGCCCGGCCTGCTGGACTGGCGCGGTGTCGCGCGGGTGATGAGCGAGCAGCCCGCGGCGATCGTCGGTCTGGACGAGCACGGCCGTCCGATCGAGGTGGGCGAGCCCGCCAACCTCACCCTGATCGACCCGGACGCGAGCTGGACGGTGCGGGCGAAGGAACTCGCCAGCATCTCCAACAACACGCCGTTCGAGGACATGACCTTCCCGGCGAAGGTGACGGCGACGCTGTTGCGCGGCCGGGTCACCGCACGTGATGGCAAGCCCGCGACGCGAGTTCAGGGCCCGGATGCGGTAGCGCGGCGCGACCACGCGGGGTCCGACGCGCGTCGCCGATCAGACGGAGTGGGCTAGATGGAGAGAACGCTGTGGGTCATCGGCTGCCTGGCGCTGTTCGCGCTGGCGCTGTGGCTGATGTACCGGAGCTGGCGGAAGCGGGCCGCCCGCCAAGCCGAACGCATCGGTGAACTGCCGCGGGTCCCCGCCGACCTCGGCGCGCAGGTGCTGGAACCGACCACCGGCCTCTACCTGGGCAGTACCTTCGCGCCCAGCTGGCAGGACCGGATCGCGGTCGGCGACCTGGGTTTCCGCGCCACCGCGGAACTGACCCGGTTCGACAAGGGAATCCTGCTCGAACGCGGCGGCGCCACGGCGCTCTGGATTCCGCAGGAGTCCATCACCGCGGTGCGGACCGAGCGCGGTCACGCGGGCAAGGTAATGACGGAAGATGGTGTGCTGGTAATTCGCTGGAAGCTGCCGACCGGAACCGAGATCGATACCGGTTTCCGAGGAGACGACAAGACGGTGTACCCGGCGTGGGCCAGGAAATCGACGGGAGACGACGAGTGACGAAGACAGAATCTGCCGCTCTCGTGCTGGAGGACGGTCGCGTGTTCCGCGGCACGGCCTACGGCGCGCTGGGCGAAACCCTGGGCGAGGCGGTGTTCTGCACCGCGATGACCGGCTACCAGGAGACCTTGACCGACCCCAGTTACCACCGCCAGATCGTGGTGGCCACGGCCCCGCAGATCGGCAACACCGGCTGGAACGGCGAGGACGACGAGTCCGGCAAGATCTGGGTCGCCGGTTATGTCGTGCGTGACCCGGCCCGCCGGGCCTCCAACTGGCGCGCGACCACCACGCTGCCCGAGGAAATGCGGCGTCAGAACGTGGTCGGCATCGCGGGCGTCGACACCCGCGCCCTGGTCCGCCACCTGCGCAGCCGCGGGTCGATGAAGGCGGGCATCTTCTCCGGCCCCGCCCTGGCCGACGCCGACCAGCTGATCTCGCGCGTCACCGGCCAGCCCTCGATGCTCGGCGCGGACCTGGCCGAGGAGGTCAGCACCGACGAGATCTACACCATCGAGGCCGGCGGGGCGGTGGGCGGGAAAGGCACTGCCGATCACCGCTTCACCGTCGTGGCGGTCGACCTGGGCATCAAGACCAACACCCCGCGCATGTTCGCCGAGCGCGGCATGCGGGTGCATGTGGTCCCGTCCAACACCACCCTGGATCAGATCAAGGAACTGCGCCCGGACGGCGTCTTCCTGTCCAACGGTCCGGGCGACCCGGCCACTCAGGACGGCGCGGTCGCGCTCACCCAGGGCGTTCTCTCCGAGGGCCTGCCGCTGTTCGGCATCTGCTTCGGCAACCAGATCCTGGGCCGGGCGCTGGGCCGTGACACCTACAAGATGAAGTTCGGCCACCGCGGCATCAACATCCCGGTCGTCGAGCACCGCACCGGCCGCATCTCGATCACCGCGCAGAACCACGGCTTCGCCCTGGAAGGCGAGCGGGGCGAGCAGTTCGACACCCCGTTCGGCAAGGCCGAGATCAGCCATGTCTGCGCCAACGACGGCACCGTCGAGGGCGTGCAGCTGGTAGCGGGCCGCGCGTTCTCCGTGCAGTACCACCCGGAGGCCGCCGCCGGCCCCCACGACGCCGCTTATCTCTTCGACCGTTTCGCCGGTCTCATGGAAGGAGCCTGATGCCCCGCCGCGAGGATCTGAAGCACATCCTGGTGATCGGCTCGGGCCCGATCGTCATCGGCCAGGCCTGCGAGTTCGACTACTCCGGGACCCAGGCGTGCCGCGTGCTCAAGGCCGAGGGCCTGCGCGTGTCGCTGGTCAACTCGAACCCGGCGACCATCATGACCGATCCCGAGTTCGCCGACTCGACCTATGTCGAGCCGATCACCTGGGAGTTCGTCGAGAAGGTCATCGCCAAGGAGCGCCCGGACGCGATCCTGGCCACCCTGGGCGGGCAGACCGCGCTCAATTGCGCGGTCGCACTGCACGAGCACGGTGTGCTGGAGAAGTACAACGTCGAGCTGATCGGCGCCGACTTCGAAGCCATCCAGCGGGGTGAGGATCGGCAGAAGTTCAAGGACATCGTCGCCAAGGTCGGCGGCGAATCCGCGCGCTCCAAGGTCTGCTTCACCATGGACGAGGTCCGCGAAACCGTCGCCGACCTCGGCTTCCCGGTGGTCGTGCGCCCCTCGTTCACCATGGGTGGGCTCGGTTCGGGCATGGCCTACAACCACGAGGATCTCGATCGCATCGCCGGCGGCGGCTTGGCCGCCTCGCCCACCGCGAACGTGCTGATCGAGGAATCCATCCTGGGCTGGAAGGAATTCGAGCTCGAGCTCATGCGCGACCGCAACGACAACGTGGTCATCGTCTGCTCGATCGAGAACGTCGACCCGATGGGCGTGCACACCGGCGACTCGGTCACCGTCGCCCCTGCCATGACCCTCACCGACCGTGAATACCAAAAGATGCGCGATCTGGGCATCGCCATCCTGCGCGAGGTCGGCGTCGACACCGGCGGCTGCAACATCCAGTTCGCGGTGGACCCGGCCGACGGCCGCCTGATCGTCATCGAGATGAACCCGCGCGTCTCGCGCTCGTCCGCCCTGGCTTCCAAGGCGACGGGTTTCCCGATCGCCAAGATCGCCGCGAAGCTGGCCATCGGCTACACCCTGGACGAGATCGTCAACGACATCACCAAGGAAACCCCGGCCTGCTTCGAGCCCACGCTCGACTATGTGGTCGTGAAGGCGCCGCGGTTCGCGTTCGAGAAGTTTCCGGGCGCCGACGCGACGCTGACCACCACCATGAAGTCGGTCGGCGAGGCGATGTCGCTGGGCCGCAACTTCACCGAGGCGCTCGGCAAGGTGCTGCGCTCGCTGGAGACCAAGGCCACGGGCTTCTGGACCCAGGACGACGCGCAGTGGGCTCCGGTCGCTGGGGGGACGGCAGGAGGCGTAGCCGACGGGGCGGGTGAGCACGGCGATGTCCGCGCGGCGATCGAGAAGATCCTCGACGACCTGCGCACCCCCACCGAAGGCCGGATCTACCAGGTCGAACGGGCCCTGCGCTACGGCGCGAGCATCGAGGAGGTCGCCAAGGCCTCCGGTATCGACCCGTGGTTCGTCGCCGAGGTCGCGGGCTTGGTGGAGTTGCGCCAGGAGATCCTCGACGCCCCTGTGCTGGACGAGGAACTGCTGCGCCGCGCCAAGCACTACGGCCTGTCCGATCGTCAATTGGCCGCGCTGCGACCGGAATTGGCGGGGGAGACCGGTGTGCGCGCGCTACGCCACCGCCTCGGTGTGCGTCCGGTGTACAAGACCGTCGACACCTGTGCCGCCGAGTTCGAGGCCAAGACCCCGTACCACTACTCGGCCTATGAGCTCGACCCCGCCGCGGAATCCGAGGTGGCGCCGCAGCGGGAGCGGGACAAGGTGCTGATCCTGGGTTCCGGCCCGAACCGGATCGGGCAGGGCATCGAGTTCGACTACTCCTGTGTGCACGCGGCGCTGACGCTGTCGGACGCCGGGTACGAGACCGTGATGGTCAACTGCAACCCGGAGACCGTCTCCACCGACTACGACACCGCGGACCGTCTCTACTTCGAGCCGCTGACCTTCGAGGACGTGCTCGAGGTCTACCACGCGGAATGCGAATCGGGCACGGTCGCGGGCGTGATCGTCCAGCTCGGCGGCCAGACCCCGCTCGGGCTCGCGCAGCAACTGACCGACGCCGGCGTCCCCGTGGTCGGTACCAGCGCCGCCGCCATCGACCTGGCCGAGGACCGCGGCGAGTTCGGCGACGTGCTGGTGGCCGCGGGCCTGCCCGCCCCGAAGTACGGCACGGCCACCACTTTCCCGCAGGCCAAGAAGATCGCCAACGAGATCGGCTACCCGGTGCTGGTGCGCCCGTCCTACGTCCTGGGCGGCCGCGGCATGGAGATCGTCTACGACGAGAAGTCGCTGGAGGGCTATATCTCCCGTGCGACCGAGATCAGCCCGGATCGCCCGGTGCTGATCGACCGGTTCCTGGAAGACGCCATCGAGATCGATGTCGACGCGCTGTGCGACGGCGACGAGGTCTACCTCGGCGGCGTGATGGAGCACATCGAGGAGGCCGGTATCCACTCCGGTGACTCGGCCTGCGCATTGCCCCCGATCACCCTGGGCCGCAGCGATATCGAGGCCGTCCGCCGCTCCACGGTGGCGCTGGCCAAGGGCATCGGCGTCAAGGGCCTACTGAACGTGCAGTACGCGCTCAAGGACGACGTGCTCTACGTGCTCGAGGCGAATCCCCGTGCCAGCCGGACGGTTCCGTTCGTCTCCAAGGCCACCGCGGTCCCGCTGGCCAAGGCGGCGGCCCGAATCACCATGGGCGCCACCATCGCCGAGCTGCGCAAAGAAGGCATGCTGCCGCCCGAGGGCGACGGCGGGCACGTCCCGTTCGACGCGCCGGTCGCGGTCAAGGAAGCGGTGCTGCCCTTCCACCGCTTCAAGCGTGCCGACGGCAGCGGCGTCGATTCGCTGCTCTCCCCGGAGATGAAGTCCACCGGTGAGGTCATGGGCATCGACGCCGACTTCGGCACCGCCTTCGCCAAATCGCAGGCCGCGGCCTACGGTTCGCTGCCCACCGAGGGCACGATGTTCGTCTCCATCGCCAACCGGGACAAGCGCGCCATGGTGTTCCCGGTGAAGCGCCTGCACGACCTGGGTTTCCGCATCCTCGCCACCGAGGGCACCGCGGAGATGCTGCGCCGCAACGGCATTCCGTGCGAGCAGGTGCGCAAGCACTCGGACCCGGAGATCGCGGCGGACGCGGAAGGCGGCACTCAGCCGACCATCGTGGAGATGATCCGCGACGGTGCGATCGACATGGTGTTCAACACCCCGTACGGCAACTCCGGTCCCCGCGTGGACGGTTACGAGATCCGCACCGCCGCGGTGGGCGCGAACATCCCGTGCATCACCACGGTGCAGGGTGCGGCCGCGGCCGTGCAGGGCATCGAGGCCGGCATCAACGGCGGTATCGGTGTGCGTTCCCTGCAAGAACTGCACTCCAAGCTGCGGGGCTGAAATGTTGGCAGCGCCTGCGGCGCTGCGTGTTCGCGGCCATTGATGTCTCGCTTCCGAGCGGTCGAGACTCGCGCCTTCGGCGCGTGCGCTTCGACCGCTCGGAAGCGAGACGGCCGCGAACGGTCGGTCGTAAGGCTCCCTCCGTGGGGCACGGTTGCGCGTGAAGTGATGTGCTGGTAATCGGTCTGATTCAGGAGAACCATGGCTACCTTTGGATACCGCTTGCAACAGGCGATGCGGCAGTTCGGCCCGGTCTGCGTCGGTATCGATCCGCATCCGCCGCTGTTGCGGTCCTGGGGTCTGACCGATGATGTGGACGGGCTCGCGAAGTTCACCGAGCTGTGCGTGGACGCCTTCATCGGCACCGTCGCGCTGGTCAAACCGCAGGTGGCGTTCTTCGAGGCCTATGGTTCCGCCGGCGTCGCCGTGCTCGAACACGCCATCGCGGATCTGCGCGACGCGGGCACCCTGGTGCTGGCCGACGCCAAACGCGGCGATATCGGCTCCACCATGGACGCCTACGCTCGCGCGTGGCTCGGCAACGGCCCGCTCGGCGCGGACTCACTGACTGTGTCGCCGTATCTCGGATTCGGTTCGCTGGCACCGGCGCTGGAGCTGGCCGAGCACAACGGTCGCGGCTTGTTCGTGCTGGCCGCGACCTCCAATCCCGAAGGGGCGCAAGTGCAGGGG
This sequence comes from Nocardia goodfellowii, assembly GCF_017875645.1. Classification (NCBI taxonomy): domain Bacteria; kingdom Bacillati; phylum Actinomycetota; class Actinomycetes; order Mycobacteriales; family Nocardiaceae; genus Nocardia; species Nocardia goodfellowii. The sequence goes on from NZ_JAGGMR010000001.1 coordinate 3,944,400, forward strand.
GCGCGGGGTGCGGATGGCCGCAGCATCGCCCAGACCATTGTCGACGAGTGCGCGCAGCGCAACGCGGGCCGGGACATGGGTTCGGTCGGGGTCGTCGTCGGCGCGACGCTCACCGAGGCGCCGGATCTGTCCGCGCTGAACGGACCGATTCTCATGCCCGGCGTCGGCGCGCAGGGCGGTGGCGCGGAGTCGATTCGGGCGCTCGTGCCCGAATCGGTGCTGCCGCTGGTGGTGCCGAATGTATCCCGGGAAGTCCTGCGCGACGGTCCCACCGTCGCGTCGCTGCGCGCCAAAGTGAGTGCGCTGCAAGAGGATTTCGCTTTCCTGCGCGGGTAACCCGCGCGCAGTGCCCCCGTACCGGCCTCTGACGGCGTCCAGAACGAGTTCTGGACGCCGTCAGAGGTTTGTGACCTAGAGCCGGAAGATTCGCCCGCCGGAGCCCCACCCGGCGCTGGACCAGTTCGGGCCGAAACAGCCGACGGTCCCGGCCTGGCCGACCGGCAGATCCTGGCGCACCGTGTAGGGGCCGAGCGCCGGCGGGTTGAGGCTGTAGCCGAAGCAGTCGACCTCCAGCCGGTACATGCCTTCGCCGCCCTTGCAGACGCCGTTGTAGGCGAAGCCCGCGTTCATCGAGCCTTCGCATCCGTCGGGCCCTGGCGCGGCACTTGCCGTGCCGGGCGCGAGGCCGGTCAGTGCGGCCGCCATGAGCGGAGCCGCGAGGTACAGGGGGAGGGTTCGTGCCGTGATACGCAATGGAATTCCGATCGTTGGATGAACCGATGACTTGTGATGTGGACCGTATCGAGAAGCCCGGACGTTACATCGGCCCCGTGGACAAGTGTTCGATCCGACACGCGGGTGAAAGCGGCGACACGCGGAAAAATTCGAGAAACTTCCTGGTCGCGCGCGTGACGGTTTGCTACGCGGCCGAAACCGGGCGTCGCAACTATCCCGCTAACCCGGCTTGTCCATGAAAACCCGCTGGTACCAATGCTTTTCGGCGTTCTGCCAGCAAGATCGCCAGCGTGACCGGGGCGTCCTTCGCATCCACGCGCGCACACCCTTACGACATCGGCGAATCATGCGCTGACCTGGGGGGTGGGTTCGCAATCGCGGGCGGACGTGGGTACGGTCGCTGAGACTGCCGGGTTACTGGCAGGAGTTGATGCAATAAACGATGAGACGGAGGAACCGTGGCCCTTCCCCAGCTGACTGACGAGCAGCGCGCCGCTGCTTTGGAGAAGGCGGCTGCCGCTCGCCGCGCTCGGGCGGAGCTCAAGGAGCGCTTGAAGCGCGGCGGCACCGACCTGAAGAGCGTCCTCAAGGATGCCGAGACCGATGAGATTCTCGGCAAGATGAAGGTGTCGGCTCTGCTCGAGGCCCTGCCGAAGGTGGGCAAGGTCAAGGCTGCCGAAATCATGAGCGAGCTGGAGATCGCCCCCACGCGGCGTCTGCGCGGGCTGGGCGACCGGCAGCGCAAGGCGCTGCTGCAGCGATTCGACTTCGACGCCTCCTGATTACCAGGGTGATCGAACACACGCGGAAGGGTCGACTGGTTGTACTGGTCGGCCCCTCGGCCGTGGGTAAGTCCACGGTCGTGCGGTGCGTGCGGGAACGTCTGCCGCAACTGGTCTTCAGTGTGTCCGCGACTACCCGGGCCCCCCGGCCCGGGGAGGTCGACGGCCGCGACTACCGGTTCGTGTCCCGAGCCGAGTTCGACGCCATGATCGAGGCGGGCGAATTGCTCGAATGGGCGGACATCCATGGCGGGTTGCAGCGTTCGGGCACCCCGGCGGCCCCGGTACGGGAGGCCATGACAGCGGGATTGCCCGTACTCGTGGAGGTCGACCTGGAAGGCGCGCGCTCGGTGCGCAAGGCGATCCCCGAGGCGACACTGGTGTTCCTCGCCCCGCCGAGCTGGGATGAACTGGTCTCCCGGCTCGTGTCGCGCGGCACCGAGACACCGGAGGTCATCGAGCGCAGGCTCAGCACGGCGCGGATCGAGATGGCCGCCTGTGACGAGTTCGACATAGTCATCGTGAACGACGAGGTGACCAGCGCCTGCGAGCAGTTGGTATCCTTGTTCGTTAGCACAAATTCGAGATAGGCTCCGCCCTTTCGCGTGACCGCTCGAAGAACCCGCCGATTTCCATCGACTACCTCCCAGGAGCCTCCCTAGTGAGCGACACCAAAGTTGTGCCCGCGTACGACACTCCGATCGGCCTGACCAACCCGCCGATCGACGAGCTGCTCGAGCGCACGTCGTCCAAGTACGCCCTGGTCATCTACGCGGCCAAGCGCGCGCGTCAGATCAACGACTACTACAACCAGCTCGGTGACGGCATCCTCGAATACGTCGGCCCGCTCGTCGAGCCGGGTCTGCAGGAGAAGCCGCTCTCGGTCGCCATGCGCGAGATCCACTCCGATCTGCTCGAGCACTCCGAAGGCGAATAGCCTCCCAGAAGATCGTGTCCGTTGATCAGGCAGCCGGAGGGGCCATTGTCTACAGCATCGCGTAGCGATTCGGTGAGAGGCGGTGGCCAGGAAACGGGTGGGCCACGCATCGTCGTCGGAGTCGGCGGCGGAATCGCCGCGTACAAGGCGTGCGCGCTGGTCCGGCGGTTCACCGAGACCGGCCATCAGGTCCGGGTGATCCCCACCGCCTCGGCGCTGGAATTCGTCGGCAAGGCGACCTTCGAGGCGTTGTCCGGGAACCCGGTGCACACCGATGTCTTCAGCGATGTGCCCGAGGTTCCGCACGTGCGGCTCGGCCAGGAGGCGGATCTCGTGGTGATCGCCCCGGCCACCGCCGACCTGATGGCTCGTGCCGCGCAGGGCCGCGCCGACGACCTGCTCACCGCCACCCTGCTCACGGCGCGCTGCCCGATCCTGTTCGCGCCCGCGATGCACACCGAGATGTGGGAGCATCCCGCGACCCAGGAGAACGTCGCCACCTTGCGCAAGCACGGCGCGATCGTCATGGAGCCCGCGCACGGGCGGCTCACCGGCGCCGACACCGGCGCCGGGCGGCTACCCGAGCCCGAGGAGATCTTCGCGCTGGCCTCGCTGCTGCAGGAACGCGCCGACGCCATTCCGCGTGATCTCGAAGGCCGTCGCGTGGTGATCACCGCGGGCGGTACCCGGGAACCGCTGGATCCGGTGCGTTTTCTCGGCAATCGCAGCTCCGGCAAGCAGGGATACGCGCTCGCGCGCGTGGCCGCCCAGCGCGGCGCGCAGGTGACGCTGATCGCGGGCAACACGATCGAGATGGCGGCGCCCGCGGCCGTCGAACTGGTGCACGTGACCACCGCCGAACAGCTCAAGACCGCCGTCGACAAGCACGCCGTCGGCGCGGACGCGGTGATCATGGCGGCGGCGGTGGCCGATTTCCGGCCGACCAGCGTGGCCGCGGCCAAGATCAAGAAGGGCGCCGGCGAGCCCGACGTCATCGAGCTCACCAAGACCGAGGACATCCTGGCCGGTCTGGTGCAGGCACGCCGCGACGGCCGGCTGACCGATACCGCGATCGTCGGATTCGCCGCCGAGACCGGCGACGAACACGGCGACGTGCTCACCCACGCGCGAGCCAAGCTGGCGCGCAAGGGCTGCGACCTGCTCGTGGTCAACGCCGTCGGCGAGGGCAAGGCGTTCGAGGTGGACACCAACGACGGCTGGCTACTCGGGGCCGACGGTACGGAACAGGCTCTCGACCATGGTTCCAAGGCGCTGCTGGCGAGCCGGGTGCTGGACGCCCTCGGCCCGCTGCTACGGAAGTAGGCGCGGATGTTGTCGAGATACCAGCGATGTCGATGTTGCCCCTGCGAACGTCGTTGACTCGCTGAGCAATTAACGATCTGTGGCCGAGCCCGGCGCGATCGATACGAACGCGGCAAATGCTGCGCCGGAGACGACGGTTCACCGAATAGTCTCCTGACAGCGGTCCGACCTGGATCGCCGTGTCGATGGTTTGGAATAGTCTGAGAAGGATTGCGGTGTGCGAGCATCGCTGAATCGCCGTGATCCGAATACGACCCGTTGAGGGAGAGGGAACAACTGTGCGCACGACTGGCAGCCGCCTATTCACCAGTGAGTCCGTGACCGAAGGTCATCCGGACAAGATCTGTGACGCCATCAGCGATTCCATCCTCGACGCGTTGCTCGCCGAGGATCCCCGCAGTCGCGTCGCGGTGGAAACCCTGGTGACCACCGGACAGGTTCACGTCGCGGGCGAGGTCACCACCTCCGCCTACGCCGACATCCCGCACATCGTGCGCGAGAAGATCCTGGAGATCGGATACGACTCCTCCGCAAAGGGTTTCGACGGGAACTCCTGCGGCGTCAATATCGCCATCGGCGCGCAGTCGCCGGATATCGCCCAGGGCGTGGACACCTCGCACGAGGCGCGCGTCGGCGGCTCCGATGACGAGATCGAGAAGCAGGGCGCGGGCGATCAAGGCCTGATGTTCGGCTACGCCACCACCGACACCCCCGAATTGATGCCGCTGCCGATCGCGCTCGCGCACCGGCTGTCCCGGCGCCTGACCGAGGTGCGCAAGTCGGGCGTGCTGCCGTACTTGCGTCCGGACGGCAAGACCCAGGTCACCATCGAATACGACGGCGACAAGCCGGTCCGCCTGGACACCGTCGTCGTGTCGACCCAGCACGCCGCCGATATCGACCTGGACAATCTGCTCGCGCCCGATATCCGGGAAAAGGTGCTGGAGTCCGTGCTGGCCGACCTGGAACTGCCGAATCCGCTGGACACCGCCGAGGTACGCCTGCTGGTCAACCCGACCGGCAAGTTCGTCCTCGGTGGCCCGATGGGTGACGCGGGCCTGACCGGCCGCAAGATCATCGTCGACACCTACGGCGGCATGGCCCGCCACGGCGGCGGCGCGTTCTCCGGTAAGGACCCGTCGAAGGTGGACCGCTCGGCCGCCTACGCCATGCGCTGGGTCGCCAAGAACGTCGTCGCGGCCGGGTTGTCCGAGCGCGTCGAGGTGCAGGTCGCCTACGCCATCGGCAAGGCGGCTCCGGTCGGTTTGTTCGTCGAGACCTTCGGCACCGAGAAGATCGACCCGAGCAAGATCTCGGCCGCCATCGCCGAGGTTTTCGATCTGCGCCCGGGCGCGATCATCCGCGATCTGGATCTGCTGCGCCCGATCTACGCACCCACCGCGGCCTACGGTCACTTCGGCCGTACCGACGTGGATCTGCCGTGGGAGCGGACCGATCGCGCGGAGAAGCTGCGCGCCGCCGCCGGACTCTAAAAACACAGGCCGCGTGGACGAGATCGCGGATACGACAACGACAACAGCGGGACCCCCGATCGCTCGGGTGCTCCCGCTGTTGTCGCCTGCCCATCTGGATCGAGACTTCGATTACCTGGTGCCGCCGGAGTTCGACGAGATCGCGCAACCGGGAGTGCGGGTGCGGCTGCGGTTCGCGGGCCGCCTCGTGGACGGCTATCTGCTGGAGCGTCTCGAGAAGTCCGAGCACACAGGCAAACTCGTCAAACTCGAACGGGTGGTCTCGCCCGAGCGCGTCCTCACCCCGGAGATCCTGCGCCTCGCGGTCGCTGTAGCGGCCCGATACGCGGGTACCCGCGCCGACGTTCTGCGCCTTGCCATCCCACCGCGGCACGCGGGCGCGGAGACCGGCAAGAAGCCGAAGGCCGGGAAGAAGGCCGCTGCGGCAGCGCCCGTGAATCTGGATGCGGACGATGCCGGAGATGCTGCCGAGCCCACGGAATCGCGCGGTGCGGCAGCGGATTTCGGCGGGGCTGAAGCACATTCCGGTCTGCCTGCGCGCAGTACTTGGGCGGCAAAACCGGAATCCGCGGGCAGGCCGGAGAGTAGTGCGTCGGGGGTCGGGCAAGAACCTGCGGGCAGGCCGGAGAATGCGTCGGGGGTCGGGCAGGAACCTGCGGGCAGGCCGGACAGTGCGTCGGGGGTCCGGCAAGAACCCGTGGGCAGGCCGGACAGTGTGTCGGGGGTCCGGCAAGAACCCGTGGGCAGGCCGGACAGTGTGTCGGGGGTCCGGCAAGAACCCGTGGGCAGGCCGGAGAGTGCGTCGGGGGTCCGACACGAACCTGCGGGCAGACCGGACAGTGCGCTCGAGGCCCGGCATGAACCCGCGAGCATGTCAGAGACAGGGCCTGAGCGCGTAGCGGCACAGCCTTCGGGTGATCCAGAGCAGCCGACACTCGCGGCAATAGATCCCGCTGCCTGGAGCCGGTACGCGCATGGCGAGGCGTTCGTTTCGGCGCTGAGCCGGGGCAAGGGGGTGCGGGCCGCGTGGCAGGCGTTGCCGGGGGAGGATTGGGCGGCGCGACTGGCCGAGCTGGCGGCGACGGTGGTGGCGACCGGACGCACTGCGCTGCTGTTGGTGCCGGATCAGCGGGATCTGGATCGGTTGCTCGCCGAATGTGTTCGCCTGGTGGGGGATTCGGCGGTAGGCCTGTCCGCGGGATTGGGGCCCTCGGCGCGGTATCGGCGGTGGCTGTCGGTGCTGCGGGGGACCGCGCGGATCGTGGTGGGCACCCGGGCCGCTGTCTTCGCACCGGCGCGGGACCTCGGGCTGATCGCGATATGGGATGACGGCGACGACACCTACGCCGAGCCGCGCGCGCCGTATCCGCATGCGCGGGAAGTGGCGATGCTGCGGGCACACGAGAGCGGAGTGGCGTTCGTGGCCGCCGGTTTCGCCCGGACCGCGGAGATCCAGGCGGTGGTGGACTCCGGCTGGGCCCATGACCTGGTCGCCGATCGCGACGTGTTGCGGGCGGCCACGCCCCGGATCAGCGCGCCCGGTGACAGTGACTGGGCGCTGGAGCGCGATCCGATCGCCAACGCGATCCGCATCCCGGGTATCGCGTTCGCGGCGGCCCGAGCCGCCTTGAAGGAAGGCGCGGCGGTCCTGGTGCAGGTACCGCGCCGCGGCTATGTCCCCGCCCTGTCGTGTGCCAAATGCCGCACGCCCGCCCGCTGCCGGCACTGCAATGGGCCGTTGGCGTTACCGCAGGGACCGCGCGCCGACGAAGCGCACAGTCCGAGCTGTCGCTGGTGCGGCATCGTCGAAGCCGCCTACCGATGCCCGGCCTGTGCTTCGCGGGCCTTGCGCGCGGTGGTGATCGGCGCGGTGCGCACCGCGGAAGAACTCGGCCGGGCATTCCCCGGGGTGCCGATCCGCGGTTCCGGCGGCGGCACCGTCCTCGATACGCTCGAGCCCGGACCCCAAGTCGTGGTGGCCACCGTCGGGGCCGAACCGCTGATCCGCGGCGGCTATGCGGTGGCGTTGCTGCTCGATGGCTGGGCGCTGCTCGGCCGCGCGGATCTGCGCGCCGCCGAGGACGCGCTGCGCCGCTGGATGGCCGCCGCCGCCCTGGTTCGCGCCCGGGGTCAGGTGATCGTGATGGCCGAACCCGCCGTCCCGACGGTGCAGGCGCTGATCCGCTGGGATCCGATCGGGCACGCCCGGCTCGAGGTCGAGGGCCGCACCGAGGTCGGGTTCCCGCCCGCCGTGCGGCTGGCCGCCGTCGACGGCACCACCGAATCGATCGCCGAATTGCTCTCCAACGCAGAGCTTCCCGATGATGTGCAGGTCCTCGGCCCGGTCCCGCTGCCGCCCGGCGCGCGCAAACCCTTCTCCAGCGGCGACGATCCCGCCGAAGTCGAGCGCATGCTCTTGCGCGTGCACCGTCGCTCGGGCGCCGCTCTCGCGAAAGCGCTCACCACCGCGCAGGCCGTGCGCAGTACCCATCGTTCCGAAGCACCGTTGCGCGTGCAGATCGATCCCATCGATATCGGCTGAGGGTTTGCTGCCGTCCGGCGCGAGCCGGTCAGCTGGCCATGCGCCGGAAAACCCGCGTACCGTTGGTGTTTCGAACACGTCGTGGACGCGATCGGGGGCGATGCGACATGGCTGATTCCGGGCGGCTGCCGGTACTCACAGGGGATAAGTGTGGCCCGCGGTGAGTGGGCCGCAGACGAGTCGATAGACCGCCCGCCCGTCACCGGTCCGCCGGCAGGAAACCGCCCGATACCCGCCGGCCATCAGGTCGCGCACGATCGCGCACAGGTCGTGATGCAGTGCGGGGGTGGCGGAGCGGTATTCCCAGTCCTCCGGGATGGCGAGCAGCATCGAGTCGAAGTCGACGATGTGGTCGGGGACCGGGGCGCCGAGCACGAGTCCGGTCGGGGGTTGGGGCCAGTGCCGAGCGGGTGCGTCCAGATCCCAGCGGGCGACGATGCGGTGGGTCGGGAAGCCGCGGTCGCGTCCGGTGTCCTCGACGCCATACATGTTGTCGATGAATTCGTAACCGCAGGCCCCGATGACATCGAGGTAGAAGTGCGCGTTGGCGGCGCGCAGCGGATCGTAGGCCCAGTAGATTCGTTGCAGCCCACGGCGTATCGCGATAGCACGCACCTGGTGCATGAGGGTGCGCCCGATGCCGGAGTTCTGGCAATCCGGCCGCACCACAAGCAATTCCATGTAGTGGTAGGCCCGTTGCGCGTCGAGGTGCCCGATCGGGGCGCGGCCCGGAAAACCGTAGCTGAAGCCGACCAATTCCCCGTCCAGGTAGGCTCCGACAGCAATTCCGCCGTTACGGACCAGCGACACGAGCAGGCGCGGACTGGGCGCGGGATCGGCGGTACAGAGCCGAAAGACCTGGCGGTAAAGGGCAATTGGATCGCGCATGGTGTCGGCGCTGGTCAGTTCGCTGACCAGTACCTGCCGGACTACCGTGGTCACCCCCTCACCGTACCCACCTTGCCCGGCAATGGGCCACCCCCAACAGCTTCCAGTTTCCAGGGCGTGACCAACCGCCAAACTGTCGGCAATAACGTGACATTCGATGTCCTGGTGCGTGGCGGCATCGTCTTCGACGGCACCGGAAGGCCCGGCTATCGAGCCGATATCGGGATCGCCGACGGCCGGATCCGCGACATCGGCGACCTGGGAGCCGCGCGGGCCAGGGCGGAGGTGGACGCGACGCGGCGCTACGTCCTGCCGGGTTTCATCGATGCGCACGTCCACGGCGAGAACGCGGTACTGGACCCGCAGGTCCAGCTCGCGGCGCTGCGCCAAGGGGTGACGACATTCGTGCTGGGCCAGGACGGTCTGTCCTTCGCCCCGGCCTCGCCGGCCGCATTGCGCTGGGTCGCACGCTATTTCGCCGCGGTCAACGGGCCTGCACCCACCCTGGCGGCCTACTCGGGCAACGGTGTGACGGTCGCGGAGTTAATGGCCTGCTATCAGCACACCACCGCGATCAACACCGCGTATCTGGTGCCGCACGGGACGGTTCGCTACAGCGTCATGGGTGGTTCGCCGCTACCTCCGGACGCGGAGCAGCTGGCCGCGATGGTCGCGCTCACCGAGCAGGGCCTGGAACAGGGCGCGGTGGGTGTTTCTTCCGGATTGGGTTATCTCCCAGGGCGTTTCGCGGACGCGGAGGAGCTGGGTGCGGTCTGCGTACCGGCGGCGCGGCGGGGTCTGCCGTATGTCACGCACATGCGCACCTACGGCGACGCCGCCGACAAAGGCATGTCGGAGGCGTGTGCGGTCGGCCGGATCAGTGGTGCCGCCGTGCACATTTCGCACTACCACGGGCCGGGGGAGATGCTGGCGGGACTGGTCGATACCGCGCGTGCGACCGGACAAGATGTCACCTTCGACACCTATCCGTATCTCCGCGGTTGCAGCATTCTGGCCAAAATGCTGCCGGATTGGCTGGCCACCGCCGATTTGGACGGCACCCTCGAGGCGCTGTCGGATCGTGCCGTCCGGGAACTGCTCGACACCCAGATCGACGACAGTCTCTGGTCCGCGTTCATTCTCGCCCACGTCCCGGCCGCCCGATATCGGTGGGCCGAAGGCTTACCGCTCGACCGCGCGGCGGCGTGGGCCGGTGTTCGTCCCGCCGTGTTCTGTGCGGACGTGCTGGTCGAGTCGGGGCTGGATGTGGGCATCGTTTTCGACTATCCGGAACGCGCGCTGGAGGATTCGGTGCGCTGCCTGCTGCGTCACGAAGCCCACATGGGCGGTTCGGACGGCATCTACCTGGGCGGTCGGCCGCACCCGCGGGGTTACGGCGCGTTCGCGCGGATGCTCGCCCGGCATTGCCGCGAACTCGGCGACTGGACCTGGGCACAGGCCGGCGAGCACCTGGCCGCTCGTCCGGCCGCGCGGTTCCGCCTCACCGACCGGGGTGTCCTGGTTCGTGGCAAGGCCGCGGACCTCGTGGTCGTCGACCCGCACACCGTGCGGGACCGCGCCACCTACGCCGCGCCGCGCGAACCGGCCACCGGGATCGACGACGTGATCGTGGGTGGGGTGCCGGTGCTCGCGGGCGGGCGGCGCACCGGGCGATTACCGGGCACGGTGCTGTGCGCGTGCTGAAAGCTCAACGAGGCGAACGTGTTTCGGATACCGTTGGCCACAAGTCCCGCCCAGCCGAGGCGCTCAGCCGTCCTGGGCGCCCGCGAGGAAGGACTTGACGTGGCAACCACCGGGCGGCCGCTCACCGTCGGCGAGCGGATCGAGATCCGGCGGCGCAGACTCGGGCTTTCTCGCCGGGTCGTAGCGCAGTTGGCCGGTCGCAGCGAGGAATGGCTGCGGCAGATCGAGCGCGGGCATCGCGAACTCGACAGCATCGCCGCGCTCTACCGCATGGCCGAAGTGCTGCACCTGGATGACCCGACCGCGCTGCTCGGGCATCCCACCTCGAGCCGGTCGGCCGCGCGGGACATCGCGCCCGCGCTGACCTCGCTGAACCACGCGATCATGGATCACCCGACCGCGCGGGCGTTCGGGGTCGAAACCCCCGGGCCGCCACCGCCGCCGGAGCAGGTGCGCGCCGCGCTCGAACAGTGCTGGAGCTCCTGGCTCGGCGCACCCGACCGCTACACCCGCCTCACCACCCAGCTGCCCCTGGTGCTGCGATCCGCGCGTTCGCTGCGGGCGGCGACCCGGACCACCGCGAGCGGGTCGGCGCACGACGCGGGCCTGCTGCTGGCCGAGTCCTATCACCTGGCCCGCTTCCTGCTCACCCGCGTCGGTGACTACCACCTCGCGTGGCTGGTGGCCGACCGCCCGGTCGGCATCTTCGCCGATGCGAAGCAGCCGATCCTGGTCGCGGTCAGCGCCTGGCATGTCGCCGCGGCGCTGAACAATCTCGGATATCACGCCGAATGCCGGGATTACGCGCTGGCCGCCGCGCGCCGGCTGGCGTCGGTGCGCGCGGGCCGGTCGGTGCTCGGCGCGTTGCAGCTGGTCGCGGCGTACGGCGCGGCGGGCGTAGGTGATTCGATCGGCAGCCAGGATTTGGTGACGGCCGCGAGGGAGACCGCGGCCGGGCTGGACCCCGAAGCTCCGGAGCGGCGCGACGTCTGGTTCGGGGTCGCCGAGGTAGCCATCGCCGAGATCGATATCGCGGTGCGGCTCGGCCGGCTCAGCGACGCGGTGCGCCTGGCCGCGCAGGTGGAATTGGCCGACACCGCCTCGATCGAACAGCGAGTCCGCTACTACACCACCATCGCGCACGTCTACGGGCTGCTCGGTGACGACACCTCCGCGGTGGTCGCTCTGCAACGGGCTTGTCAAGCCTGCCCGGAGGACATCCGCTACGACTGGCTGGTGCACCGGACCCTGCAACGGTTGTCCCGTCGCGACCACCATCTGGTGCGCCGCGAGCTCACCGCGCTGCTCTCGGTCGCCGGGCTGGCCTGAGCCGCCGCCGCGCACCCCAACTTTTGTTGGATCGCGAATACCACGCGGTTTTGGACCCGAGTAAACGTCCAGCGCGACATCGCTTTCCGGCGGTCGAATGGCCGCCCGGCGATGTGGTGAACACGGCGGTGCGCGGAATTTATGGTCGGTCCACCCGACACCGGCACTGTGCCGGATGCCGCACCCACCCCGTCGAGGAACGGATGGACCGATGACCACACCGCAGACCGATTCCGCCGCCGAGCCCTTACCTCCGTTCAGCGGTGCTGCCGCCGCACCGGCGGAGTTCGTGCCACCCACACTCGGCGTCGCCACTCAGCCGCGCCCGGATCGGCTGGAATGGCCGTGTACGTTCGACCGCCGGCACCGATACCTGCTCGGCCATCTCGTCGCCGGTCTGCCGGTGCTGTCCGGCGCGGCCTATCTCGAGCTGTGGCACGCCGCCGCCCGGGAGCTGTCGGGCGCCGAGGAGATCACGTTGCGCGACATCCGTTTTCGTCAGCTGCTGTCGCTGTCCGCACTGGGCACGGGCCCGGTCACCCTGCGGATGGTCGCGCAGGCCGAACAGTACGCGTGGCGGTTGCTGGCCGTCGGCCCCGACGAGAGCGTGCTCGCGCAGGCCCGAGCCGATGACACCGCGCCCGGCACAGTGCCGCCCGCTCTCGCCCAGGCGCGGGCGCGTTGCCCGCGCCGCCGAGACGGGGGACGGTTCTACGACCAGCACCATCTGGCCGGTAATCAGTGGATCGGCGCGTTCCGTCGAATCGCCGAAATCTGGTACGGACAAGGCGAAACGGTGTCCCGGCTCCGCGGCGCGTCGGCCGGACACGCCGCCGTACCCGCGCTGGACGCCTGCCTGCAAACGATGCACACCCTCCTGCCGACCGCCGCCGACATCCCGATGATGCTGACAAGCATCGACGCGGTACGCCTCCGGGCCGCCCCGCTACGTCCGCAGTGGTGCTGGACGCGCGCCGTGCGCAACGACGACACCGGATTCGCCGGTGACATCACGGTGTACGACGGAAACGGCGCTGCCATCGCCGAACTCACCGGCGTGCGCGTCGGTCCCGGACACGGCCGCCGCACCATCCCACGGCCGCCCGCTCGCGAAACACCCCTGCGAGCGCTGCCATTCCATCCCCGCAGTGCCGCGGCTACCGACAGTGCCGCGGTTGTCGACAGTGGGGCGGTTATCGACAGTGGGGCGAGTGCCCGCAATGCGGCTGCTACTGGCAGTGCGGCGGTTGCCCGCAGTGCGGTGGGTACTGGCAATGCCGCTGCTACTGGCAATGCTGCGGCTGCTCGCAGTGTGGCTTCTTCTGGCAGTCTGTCTGCTGCTGGCAGTGCGGCGGCGACCCACAACGCCGAATCGCATATCGGGTTCAAGCCTGCGATCGCCGAATTCGGGACCGCCTGGCAGACAGTCGAACTGGGCAGTGGTGTGCAGGGTGAACCGGGCCGGGTATTGATCCGGCAGAGTGGGACCGAGCTCGATGCGGCAGTCATCGAGGCGCTGCGCCGCGCCGGTCATCAGGTCTTTCCCGTGGCGCCGCATGCCGGGACGGCCGAGATCCGCGCCGACCTCGGACCGGATCGGTCGCTGCGCGCGGTGCTGAACATCGCCGCCTTGGGCTCGGGGACGAACGCCGATTCCTCGGCCCGCGAAGTCTTGGCGACCTCGGTCGGGTTGTGTGCCGGTGCGCTGGCGACCGCGCGAGCCACGCCCGCGGGTGTACCCACGATCCTGGTGACCCGAGGTGCTCGATCGGCGGGGCCCGATCCACGTTGCGCGGCGCCGTGGCAGGCCGCGCTCTGGGGCTTCGGTCCGGTGCTCGGTCGTGATCAGCGGCGCGATGTAGTCCTGGTCGATCTGCCCGAAAGTGGGGAAACCCCGGCGGCCGAGGCGGCCGGGCTGGCCGCCGTGGCCCGGGCCGCGACCACCGAAACCCGGCTGGCGCTGCGCCGGAACCGCTGGTGGGCGCCACGTCTGGTCCCCCTCGACCGCGCTTACCGCCCGGACCCCGAGTCGATCTGCCGCGCCATCCGATCCGGGGTCACCTATGTGATCACCGGCGGACTCGACGGCGCCGGGGGACACTGCGCGCAATGGTTGATCGATCGCGGCGCGCGGTCACTGCTCCTGATCGGACCCGGGCTGGCCGAAGCCGAAGTGCCCCAGCGCCTTCGGCGTCCCGGGGTGACGATCGAACAGCACACGGCCGACATCGCCGACGAACATGCCGTCGCCCGGATACTGCACGCCGCCGATCGCCACTCGGCGCCGATCGCCGGGGTCGTGCACGCCGCGGCCCCGCTGGAGCTGAGTGGCGCCGACCCGACCCCCGCGGCCATCGAACGCGCACTGCGCGCGAAAGTAGCCGGTGGCTGGGCGCTGCATCGGCTACTCTCCGCCCGGACCTTGGATTTCTTCGTCCTGCTCGCTCCGCCCGCCGTCCGTTCGACGCAACACCCGGGCGCCGAAGCCGCATCCAATGCCTTCCTGGATGCCCTCGCCGACCACCGCCGCGCCCTGGGTCTCCCTGCGGCAGTGGTCAATTGGAGCACCGGGGGTCACCCCACCCCGGCCCCGCCCACCAGCGCCCACATCGACTTGGAGAACTATCTCCTGCGCCAACTCGCCCGCATGCTCGGCGCGGCCGTGGAAACCCTCGACCGCCACAGCCCCCTGATCACCATGGGAATGACCTCCCTGCACGCGGTCGACCTGTGCAACCACCTCCGCCGAGACCACGGCCTCGACCTCACCCTGCCCGACCTGCTCGACGCCGCGAACGTAGCCGAGCTGGCCCTACGTCTCATCACCGGCGCACTGAGTGGCGTGGCATGAGCGTCGTCTGGTCGGATCCGGCGGGAGCGATGCTTGGGATCCGGGAAGCGCCTACCCCCGGGATCCGGCGAAAGCCGTGCTTCCGGGTACCCGCAGGATTCGGCTCGGTCTTACGCAGCCACGACGGGATTGCCCTGCCAGTCGCATTCGTCCGGCAACTGTCCGGGCTCCGTGCACCAGGTGATGAATTCCGCGACGTTGCCCGGGCGTATCTCTCCGGGAAGTCCGAACGCTGGGCACCGATAGCTACGACCCGGTTGGGTGGTTCCCCGGAACTCCGGTCCGCGGACGAAGACGTGCCGGGCTTCCTCCGCTTGCGCCAAGACGTAGCTGACGAGGACACGTTTGTCGGTCGAAACGACCCTGAGTGTGGGTGCGCCCGGTGCGTCATAGTTGTCTCTGTCCTGGGTGACCCACCACAGGTACTCGCGGCCGCCGACCACGATCCTGCGCCGCCCCTTCTTGCTGATTGCCATGGGCTCACGCTAGAGCGCGAGTGTTGCTGTGCGCATCAGGTTTTCGCGGGGCGTGCGGCCGGACTCAGCGGAAGGCGGGCAGGTTGCGGGCAGCCCAGACGGCGTAGCGGTGCGGTGCTCGGCCGAGGACCCGCTCGATGTCGGGGCTGATCTGAAGTTCCTCGGCGGTGGGTGCGCCGAGGATGGACAGGGTGGTGTCGGCTACCTCCGGCGGCATGAATGCCAGCATTTGGGCACGCGCTTGCTCCGGCGTCTGGTCGACGAAAGACACTGTCTCGCCGAGGAGTTCGCTGAGTGCGCGGGTGCGGTCGCGGGGTGATTCCGGTTCCGGGCCGGTCAGCACATAGGTGTGGCCGGTGTGGCCGTCCTCCAGCAGAGCGGCCGCGGCCATGGCGGCGATGTCCTCCGGATCGACGAAGGGGATGGCGACGTCGCCGAAGGGAGCGGCGACCACCCGCCGCTCGCGGACCGACTCGGCCCAGGCGAGGGTGTTGGATTGGAATCCACTGGGGCGCAGGATCGTCCACTCGAGCCCCGAATTCCGCACCGCCATCTCGACGGACTTGCCGAATTGCCCGTGCGAGGCGCTGCCGGGCCGGGTGCCGACGCCCTGGGAAGACAGCAGGACTACCCGCCGCACACCGGAATCCTTTGCGGCGGTGAGGATCGCGGGCACATCGGCGGCGAACGAGCCGGGGGCGAAGAGCAGGAACAGTTTCTCCGCGCCGGCGAGGGGGAGGGTGCCGAGGTCGGTCACGTCGGCGCTGACGCCCTGGGCGTTCGCCGGGAGATCCGTGGGCAGGGTGCGCGCGACCGCCGTCACCTTGTCGCCAGCCTCGGCCAGCATCCGCACCAGCGGCCGTCCTACGTTTCCGGTCGCTCCGGTCACAACGATCATTGTTCGAACTCCTGAGTTAGTTGACTGACTAACAAGAAGCTAGCCGACGTTCGACGTGTTGTCTACAGTTAGTTGGGTGACCAACTCAGTGGCCGGCACCAAGCCCGGTAAGCGGGAGCGACTGATCGAGGCCGCCGTGCGCGTGTTCTACGAGCGGGGCGTGGAGAAGACGACCATCGCCGATATCGCGCGGGTGGCCGATGTCCCGGTCGGCAATGTGTACTACTACTTCAAGACGAAAGACCAGCTCATCGAGGCCGCGATCGGCGCGCACGCCCGCACGCTGGACCAGCTGACCGCGGAGCTGAATCGTCTTGATTCCCCGCGGGATCGACTGAAGCGGCTGATCGACGGCTGGGTCGAGGAGCGGGAGCTGGCGGCCCGGTACGGATGCCCGTTCGGTTCGCTGACGGCGGAACTGCACAAGCGGGACGATCCGCTCGAAGGCCGGGCCAGCGAGGTGATGCGCGCGCTGGTCGATTGGGCCGCAGGGCAGTTCGACGCCATGGGCCGCGCCGACGCCGAGCAGCTCGCGATCGCGCTCATCGCCTCCTATCAGGGTATTTCGCTGCTCACCAACGCGTTCCGCGATCCGGATCTGATGGTCGCCGAGGGTAGGCGACTCCAGGGCTGGATCGACTCGCTCTGATCCGCATCACCCATCGAGGCGCGTCCCCCAGCGGGGGGCGCGCCTTTTGTCGTGTGGACGGGAATTCTCAGCGCGGACCTTGCGTTGGATAGATTGCCGATATATCGTCGATAGCATGAGATACACACGAAAGCCTGAGGAGGCAATCATGGGAAACACCGAACACAGCGAAAACAGCGGCTTCGGCCGACGTGCTCGCCGGCATCGCCCCGGAGGCGGCGAATTCGGCCCCGAGCTGCACATGCACGCCCGGCACGGGCGGCGCGGCTTCGGTCCGGAATTCGGCCCCGGCGGCTTCGGTCCCGGTTTCGGCCCGCACTTCGGGCGTGGCCGTGGCCGCGGTGGTCGCGGCCGGCGCGGTGATGTCCGCGCCGCGGTCTTGCTGCTGCTCACCGAACGCCCGATGCACGGTTACGAGTTGATCCAGCAGATCCGCGAACGCAGCGAGGATGTCTGGCGTCCGAGCCCGGGCTCCATCTACCCCGCGCTCGCGCAGCTGGAGGACGAGGGCCTGGTGCTCATCGAGAAGGTGGCCGGTCGCAAGACCGCGCAACTGACCGAAGCCGGCACCACCTACGTCAGCGAAAACCGGGACGAGCTCGGCGATCCCTGGGCCGACGTCAAAGGCGACGTGGGCGATCAGGCGATCGATCTGCGAGCCCTGATCGGTCAACTGATGGGCGCGGCGGCGCAGGTGGCGGCGGCCGGCACCCCTGAGCAGGCGGCCAAGGCGGCCGAGGTACTCACCGAAGCGCGCCGGGCGCTGTACCGGATTCTGGCCGAGGACGACAGCCCCGAAAAGTCTTAGGCATGAATTAGTGCGCGAGCGCAGGCATTTCGGCCGAGTTCGTTAAATAATTGGGGAATGGAACAGCCTGAGGGCACGTGGGGTTGGGGTAAGTCACAACCGGGTCACAGATCCGAGGGGCCTGGCCCCGCGATACGGGAGGTGCGGGGGTCCACCTCCAGAGCGTGGGCTCGGTTCGTGCTGGCCGCCGTCATGGCCGGAGCCGGAATACTCGGCTCCGGCCTGGCGCCCGCCACCGCCGAGCCGGACCCGATAGCCGATGTGGCCCTTTACCGTTCACCGGACGTGCCGACCGTCCCCGGCCCGGTGCAATCCGATCACCTGGCAGCCGCCATCTACCAGAAGACGCATCCCAGCTCGGTGCCGTTGGGCGTCAACGACTTCGAATGTGTCCCGAGCGCCGCGCAGCCCCGGCCGGTCGTGCTGGCGCACGGCACCGATTCCAGTGCCTACTCGGACTATTCGGCCATCGGCCCCAAACTGGTCGCCTCCGGTCTCTGTGTCTTCGCGCTGAATTACGGTGGCGCGCCGGGTGCGAACACCTACGGCACCGAGGATCTGCGCGTCAGCGCCCGCCAGCTCGGCGAATTCGTCGACATGGTGCTGGCGGCGACGCACGCGACCCAGGTCGACCTGGTCGGGTTCTCCCAGGGCGCCAACGTGACTCGCTACTGGGTGAACCAACTCGGCGGCGCGCCGAAGGTCGGCCAGTGGGTCGGCCTGGCCTCGCCCACCTACGGCGGCGTGATGTACGGACTGGTGCCCGTGGTACAGGCGATCGGCATTCTCGACGTGTTCGTCAAGGTCACGTCGCTGGCGGCGGTGCAGCAGGTGCAGGGTTCACCGGTGATGACCGAGCTCAACGCGGGCGGCGACACCGTGCCCGGCCCGCGGTACGTGACCATCGGCAGCCGCGTGGACGAAATGATCCAGCCGTTCGACAATATCGCGCTACGCGGCGCGGGCGCTCGCAACCTCGTCCTGCAGGACCTGTGCCCCAGCGATCTGACCGGGCACTTCCACCTGGTCTACGACCCGTTCGTGCAGGATCTGCTGGTGCAGGTGCTGAATCCGGCCGGCCCCGCGCCGGTGTGCCGCTCGGTGCCGCTGGGCACCGGTATACCGCAGGTGATCATCGCCGGTAACTCGTGATTCGGGCGGCCGGGCGGAGGTAATGGACACCCCGCCCGGACCGCACCCGAGTTCTACCAGTTCCGCCGCCTCGGATCCGGGACATCCGGCAAGTTCGGCATCGGGCAGCGATTCGCCGCGGGTGGCGGTCGGGCGACGGGCGGACCGGTGCCGCTCTCTAGAATGGGACGACCGTATCCACCAGTTTTCCGGGAGCCGCCGTGACCATTCAGCCCGTTCGCCTGTTCGGCGATCCCATTCTGCGCGCCCGTGCGGCGGAGGTCACCGAATTCGATCGGGAGCTGCGCCAGCTCGTCGAGGACCTGACCGACACCATGTACGACGACGGTGGGGTGGGGATGGCCGCGCCGCAGATCGGCGTCGGTTTGCGGGTGTTCGTCTACGACACCGGTGACGCGCAGGGGCACGTGGTGAACCCGGTGTACACCGTCGAAGGCGACGAGGAACAGGTCGGCCCGGAAGGATGCCTGTCGATTCCCGGTGTGCGCTACGACGTGCGGCGGGCGCTGCGCGTGCGGGTGTCGGGGGTGGATATGAAGGGCAAGCCGGTCGAGTTCGACGCGACCGATCTGCTGTCGCGCTGTGTGCAGCACGAGAACGACCATCTGGACGGCGTGCTGTTCATCGACCGCCTTGACCCGGCCGACCGTAAGGAAGCGATGCGCACCATTCGGGAATCGGATTGGTTCACCGCCGGCATCACTGTTCGCGCGTCCCGGGGTGCGGGCGAGGCCGCGAAGCCGAGCCCGTTCGGGCGTGGTCGCTGATGCGCGTCGTCTTCGCGGGTACGCCCGACCCGGCGGTGCCGTCGCTGCGCCGGCTCATCGATTCGGCTCGGCACGAAGTGGTCGCCGTGGTCACCCGGCCCGACGCGGTCGCCGGCCGCGGCCGCAAGGTGCAGCGGTCGCCGGTGGGGCAGCTGGCCGACCAGCACGGCATCCGCGTGCTCACCCCGCGCCGCCCGTCCGAACCCGAATTCATCGACCAGCTCACCGAATTGGCGCCCGATTGCTGCCCGGTCGTCGCCTATGGTGCGCTGCTGCCGCAGCGGGTGCTCGATATTCCCCGCTTCGGCTGGATCAACCTGCATTTCTCGCTGCTGCCCGCCTGGCGGGGCGCGGCGCCGGTGCAGGCCGCGATCGACGCCGGTGACGAGTTCACCGGCGCGTCCACCTTCCAGATCGAGGCGGGTTTGGACACCGGCCCGGTCTTCGGGGTGGTGACGGAGAAGATCCAGGTCACCGATACCGCCGGCGCCCTGCTCGCACGACTCGCCGACAGCGGCGCGCGCCTGCTCGAAACCACTCTCGACGGTGTGGAAGACGGTGCGCTGCATGCGGTTCCGCAACCGAACGAGGGCGTCTCCTACGCCCCCAAGGTGGTCGCGGAGGACGGGCGCGTCCGCTGGGACCAGCCGGCCCTGAATATCAGCCGCCGCATTCGTGCCGTCACGCCGGCGCCCGGCGCCTGGACTGAAATCGGCGGCACGCGCCTCAAACTCGGCCCGGTGGAAATGGTCGAGGAGGAACTGCCGGCCCGCACCGTCGAAGTCCGCAAGACCGGCGTTTTCGTCGGCACGGCCACCACCGCGGTTCGCCTCGATCAGGTGCAGCCCCAGGGCAAGCGCATGATGGCGGCCCTCGACTGGGCCCGCGGCGCGCGACTGCAACCCGGCGCGGTGTTCGAGTGAAGAATCTGACCCCGGGCGCAGCTGCTTCGGCAGTCATGCCGGAACCGAGCAACAGCGAGGAGCGAGGCATGCCGAAGAGCAACGAGCCGATCATGGCCACGGGCGCGTCGGCGCCCGCACCGGGATCGAACGACAGCGAGGTGCGGGTTTGAGCGCCGAGGATCGTCGGCGGGCTCGCGAGCGGAACAACGCCGCCACCAGCGGGGACGACGGCAAACGCGGTGCGCGCGGAAACGCGGGCCCGCGCAAGGCGGCCGGATCCTTCGATCGTGGACCGGACAACTCGGCGGGTGGCCGGCCGCGGCGGGCGGGTGGCCCGGGTACTGGGCAAACGGATTCGCCGGCACGGGACCGGGCGCGAACGGGGAGTGGACGAGCCAACCGTTCCGACTCGGCAGCGCAGACCGGTGCACGCGCTGGCGCCGGGCGGTCGGACGTGCAGGGGCCGAAGTCTGGTGCGCGGGAGGGTAATCAGTCTGCCGGGCCGCAGAGCGAGGGCCGGACCGGGACGGGACGGTCCGGCGGTTCGAAAGCCGGTGCCGCGTCAAAATTCGGTGCGCCGAAATCTGGGGCCGCGTCGAAATCCGGTGCGCCGAAATCTGGGGCCGCGCCAAAATCCGATGCGCCGAAATCTGGGGCCGCGTCGAAATCCGGTGCGTCGAAATCCGGCGCCGCGTCGAAAGCAGGTGCGTCGAAAGCGGGTGCCGCGCCGAAATCCGCTGCCGCACCTAAGGATCGACCGAATTCGCAGCCAGGCAACCGCAGCGGGGTAGATCCGGTGCGTCTGGTCGCGCGGGATGTCCTGCGCGCCGTCCGCGAACGCGACGCATACGCGAACCTGGTCTTGCCGGCTCTGTTGCGGGAACGCGGCATTTCGGGTCGAGACGCGGCG
Organism: Nocardia goodfellowii; assembly: GCF_017875645.1. Lineage (NCBI taxonomy): Bacteria > Bacillati > Actinomycetota > Actinomycetes > Mycobacteriales > Nocardiaceae > Nocardia > Nocardia goodfellowii. Next base: position 3,965,549 of record NZ_JAGGMR010000001.1, read on the forward strand.
CTGGCGACCGAACTCACGTACGGCGCGTGCCGATCCCTCGGCCTGCTCGACGCCGTCATCGAGGCCGGTTCCGGCCGTCCGGTCGACGAGATCGACGGCGGACTACTGGATGTGTTGCGGCTGGGCGTATATCAGCTGCTGCGTACCCGGATCGGCGCGCATGCCGCCGTGGACACCTCGGTGGCGATGGCCCGCAACGAATTCGGCCAGGGCCGTTCCGGTTTCGTGAACGCCGTACTGCGCCGGGCGGGGGAGAAGACCGCCGAGCAGTGGGTCGAGCAGCTGGCTCCCGCGGATCCGGTGGGGCGCTTGGCTTTCGAGTTCGCGCATCCGGTGTGGATCGCGCAGGCCTTCGCGGACGCGCTCGGTGTGCGGGCCGGAGAGCTGGGTGAGCTGCTGGCGGCCGACGACGCCCGGCCGCTGGTGCACCTGGTGGCGCGTCCGGGCGAGATCACCGCGGAGGAACTCGCTCTCGTCACCGGCGGGGCGGAGGGGAAATGGTCGCCGTACGCGGTGTATCTCGACGGCGGCGACCCGGGAAGGCTCGAGCCGGTGCGGGACGGGCTCGCGGGCGTGCAGGACGAGGGCAGCCAGCTGGTGGCGCTCAGCCTGACTCGCGCCCCGCTCGACGGCCCCGACGGCGGCCGATGGCTGGATCTGTGCGCGGGGCCGGGCGGCAAGGCGGCGTTCCTGGGCGCGCTCGCCGCGATCGACCGCTTTCGAGTCGACGCGGTGGAACCCTCGGAGCATCGCGCCGAACTCGTCCGCAAGTCCACCAAGGACCTTCCGGTCCAGGTGCACGTCGTCGACGGTCGCGACAGCGGACTGACTCCCGGGTACGACCGCGTGCTGGTCGACGCACCGTGCACCGGCCTGGGCGCGCTGCGTCGCCGCCCGGAGGCCCGGTGGCGGCGCACTCCCGCCGACGTCCGTGAACTGGTTGTCCTGCAACGCGAATTGCTCGCCGCCGCATGGGATCTCGTACGCCCCGGCGGCGTGGTGCTCTACTCGACCTGCTCGCCGCACCTGGCCGAAACGGTGTCCGTCGTCGGCGATTTCGTCCGCCGTTCGGCCGCGATCCAGCTCGACACCCGGGCCCTGCTCCCCGGCGTCACCGATATCGGCGACGGCCCGGGCGTACAGCTGTGGCCGCACCGGCACGGCACCGACGCCATGTTCATGGCCGCTTTGCGGAAACCGCTGTAACAGCGGCTAAGTGTGCGGCTGGAACAGCTCCACCGGGTTGCCCGAGGGGTCGTCGGCGACGATCTGTTTGCCACCGTTGCCGACGATCACCTCGCTGCGGAAGCCGACGCCTGCGGCGATCAGCTCCTTGACGTAACTGTCGAGATCGTCGACCTGGAGCTGGAAACGGTTCCAGCCGCCGGGCGCGGGCAGCCTGCCGTCCGGCATCGGCTGGCCCGCGCCTCCGGCTCCGGGCTGGTTGAGCATCAGCCGCAGGTCGCCGCGCGTAAGCATGGCGAAGGCCGGTGCGGGATGCGTGGCGACTTCGAAGCCGAGAATTTCGTAGAAGCGGATCGCCGCGTCGACATCCTCGACGATGTAGCGCATGGTCGCGGTCACGGGGACCTCCCTCGTCGCAGTCCTGATACGCCCGATGCTTCCACTTCGGCGCGGGCATCGGAAGGCGCATCCGGTTCCGAATGTCCAAGCCGGGCGGCCCGGCCGGGGGCAAACTGTGCGGTATGGGTATGACGTGGCAGGACGTCGTCGAGTTGGCCGTCGAGCTGCCGGAGGTGCGTGAATCCACCTGGTGGCGCAGTCCCGCGCTGAAAGTAGGCAAGAAGGGGTTCGCGCGGCTGCGGGACGAAGCCGAGGGCGGGCTGGTGTTGCAGTGCGAGATGGTGGAGAAGGAGGCGCTCCTGGCGTCGGGCGACCCGGCCTTCTACACCACCCCGCACTACGACGGGTATCCGTTCATCCTGATCGACCTCGACCGGGTCGCGCCGGACCAGCTTCGCGAACTCTTGGACGCCGCCTGGTGGCTGGCGGCCCCGGCGAAACTCCGGAAGCAGCGCGAACAGTCGAGGTGACTACTCCCGTTCCGACAGCTCCCGCAGGCGGGCCAAGGTCTTGGTCAGAATCCGGGAGACGTGCATCTGGGAGATGCCCATCTGCTTGGCGATCTGGGTCTGGGTCATCGACTCGAAGAAGCGCATGGTGAGGATGCGGCGTTCCCGCTCCGGCAGCCCCGCCAGCAGCGGCCGGATCGCCACGTACTCCTCCACCCGTTCGAACTGCCCTTCCTCCTCGCCGAGGGTGTCCAGCAGCGACGCGTCGGTGTCGCGGCCGAGGGAGGCCGCGTCGATCGAGCTCGGCTGGTAGGCGTTGCCCGCGATCACCGCCTGGGTGACCTCGTCGGGATCGACATCGAGGTGCGCGGCGATCTCCTTGGCGGTCGGCGAGCGCCCCAGCGTCTGGGAGAGCGCGTCGATCGCCGCGCCGATGCGCAGGTGAGTTTCCTTGACGCGCCGCGGGACTCGCATGGCCCAGGTGTTGTCCCGGAAATATCTGCGGACCTCGCCCATGATGGTCGGCACCGCGAAGGACAGGAAGTTGGAACCGCGGCTGGGGTCGAAGCGGTCCACCGCGTGCACCAGACCGACGCGGGCGACCTGCGTCAGATCGTCGAAAGGCTCACCGCGGCCGCTGAATTTGCGGGCGATGTGGTCGGCGAGCGGTATGCAGCGACTGATCAGTTCGTCGCGGATCGCGGTGTGTTTCGGGGTGCCCGCGGTCGCGGCGGCGAGCCGCTCGAACAGCGCGCCGAGATCGTCATATCCGGAGGTCGAACCGACCTCCTCGACGATCTCGGTGTCCTCCTCGGCGTCCCCGGGCTCCGGTTCCGGTTCCTCGGGCGCGGCCTGGGCCGCCGGTTCGGGTTTGTCGCTGGTGCCGGGCTGGGCGTTCTCGCGTTCGGGGTCGAACACAGTCTCCTCTTCCGCCACTACGCCTTCCCTCGGACCCGACGGAACTCCACCGTCGTCGGATATCCGGAGGCCGCCGAGTCGAAGGGGTCTTGCGTCGCCTGCACCGAATCGGTGAGGGTGCGTAGCACATGCCAGCCGAAGCTGCGCTGGTCCGGCAACCCCTCGGCCGCCGCGATCCCGCTGACCCGCACCAGTAGCTCGGTGTCACCGATGGTGAACCGGCAGTGCAGGCTGGAGCCCGGCTTCGCGACCGCGATCAGCGTCGAACACACCTCGTCGACGGCCAACCGGATGTCGGCGACCTCGTCCAGCGTGAATTCGCTGAGCAGCACGAGAGTTTCGGCGAGCCCGCGCACGATGGGCAGCTGCGTGACCGACGCGGCCACCCGAATCTCCACCGGGGAGCTGGTCCCCTGTTCCGCCGAAATATTGATCACCCTGAGAAGGCTACCCATTCCCGTGCCGCACAATCACACTTTGCCTGGTCTGGAGGCACGTTCGGGTCGCGGGACCGGCCCTCGGTACACTCCGGCGTTGTGTCCACACCGACGTTTTCGCGACCGGCCGAGCCGATGATCGCCCCCTCCATCCTGTCCGCCGACTTCGCTCGTCTCGCGGACGAGACCCGGGCCGTCGCGACCGCCGACTGGTTGCACGTCGATGTGATGGACGCGCACTTCGTGCCGAATCTGACGCTCGGTCTCCCGGTGGTGCAGAGCCTGTTGAAGGCGACCGACATCCCCCTGGACTGCCATCTGATGATCGAGGATCCGGGCCGGTGGGCGCCGCCGTACGCCGAGGCGGGCGCGCACAATGTCACCTTTCACGCCGAGGCGACCGACGATCCGATCGCGGTGGCGCGCGATATCCGCGCGGCGGGCGCCAAGGCCGGGCTCTCGGTGAAGCCGAACACCCCGATCGAGCCGTACCTGGAGATCCTGAAGAGTTTCGACACGCTGCTGGTGATGAGTGTGGAGCCCGGTTTCGGCGGGCAGTCGTTCATCCCGCACGTGCTGGAGAAGGCGCGCGTCGTGCGCAATCTGGTCGATTCCGGCGAGCTGCGGTTGATCGTGGAGATCGACGGCGGCATCAACGCCGACACCATCGAGCAGGCGGCGGAGGCGGGAATCGATTGTTTCGTCGCGGGTTCGGCGGTCTACAACACGGCCGATCCGGGTGCGACGGTCGAGACACTGCGGCGTCAGGCCGCGGCACACCGGTCGTGAACGCCGAATAGTGTTCGGGCGCTGAACTATTCAGCGCCCGGTCTTCGAAAGCTCAGTTGTAGTGCGGTTTCCGGCGGGTGCCGAGCGCCCGCGTGGCTTCGATGACCGCCTCGATGGGCGGCAGTGCGGTCGGATACTCGGGTTGCTGGACCCAGACGCGATAGCCGGTGCGTTCGTCCTCGGGGGAGGGCAGCACCACCTGGCTGCCGATGCAGGCGACCGTGGCGTAGAGCCGGAACAGTTCGGCGGAGACGTGCGCGGTGAGCGTCTCGGCGTGGGCCGGACCGGTGATGAAGGTCCACCGTCTGGCCCGGGGGTGGTGCACGACAGGCGCGGCAAGCTGGGCCTGGATCAACCGCTGCTGGACCTGTTCGCCCAACTCCGACGGCATGGTGATGGCGCCGTATTGCCGGCCGATGTGCAGCAGGATGTGCCGCGAGGCCGGATCGATCGAGGCCGGCATCTGAAATTCGCTGCGATACTGATCGCAGCGAATTTCCAGCGTCGCGTCGAGAAGAGTGGTCACGCAACACCCCCGAGGTGTGATGGATTTACCATGAAGGATCCGCTTCCAACTGCTGGTAGAAGGCCGTTCGTGCCTGGATCGAGAACGAGAATTGAACGGTCGGAATCAGGTACATAACAATATTGCATCCATTTCCGTCTGGATGCAAGGGAAATGCGTAGGCGTGTTTTCTGGTGGGTACCAGCAGGATTCGCTCCTGGGGGGCGATGGTCTTGATTGGTTCGTGATGCGCGGGAATTCTGGGCAGTCTGTTTAATTCACAGCGGTAAACGCCTGGCAATTACGTATCGCTGTACAGAAACTCGGGGCTGTTGCCGGTCTCGCGGTTGGTTCCGGTCCCGGCGCACCGCTGGACGGAACCGCGCTGCTCGCCTACGACCCCGCGTCGTTACCCTGGGTGCGAGCGTGGGAATAGCAGTCGTCTCCGGCTTGTTCCGCCCACCGACACACGAACGCGACCAGGGAGTGCAGCGCATGTTCACAGGCATCGTCGAGGAGCTTGGCGAGATCGTCGCCACCGAGCCGCTGGCCGACGCCGCGCGCCTCACCATCCGGGGCAAGCTCGTCACCTCCGATGCCGGTCACGGCGACTCCATCGCGGTCAACGGCGTCTGCCTGACCGTCGTCGAGGTGATCGACGGCGACAGCTTCACCGTCGACGTCATGCAGGAGACGCTGAACCGCTCCAGCATCGGCGGCCTCGGCGCCGGGTCGCGGGTCAACCTGGAACGCGCCGCCGCGCTGAACAGCCGCCTCGGCGGCCACCTGGTCCAGGGCCACGTCGACGGCACGGGCACCGTGCTCGCCCGCACGCCCTCGGAGAACTGGGAGGTCGTGCGCATTTCGCTGCCCGACGCGATCGCTCGCTACGTGGTGGAGAAGGGCTCGATCACCGTCGACGGAATTTCACTGACCGTCTCCGGGCTCGGCATCTCCGACGAGCCCGCCGCGGACGGCAATCGCGACTGGTTCGAGGTCTCGCTGATCCCGACCACCTTGGCCATGACCAACCTCGGCGCCGCTGCTGTGGGCACCAAGATCAATCTCGAAGTCGACGTGATCGCGAAATATGTCGAGCGATTGCAGCAGCGGGGTTGAGCGCGGGACCCACACAGGAGGGGCCGGGAACACGCAGCATCGCGGGCGCTGCAAAATAGACACCGCACTTCTTCGATATGGAGCACAGCTGACGTGACCAGGTTCGACACCATCGAGCGCGCCGTCGCCGACATCGCCGCCGGAAAGGCCGTCGTCGTCGTCGACGACGAGGACCGCGAGAACGAGGGCGACCTCATCTTCGCGGCCGAAAAGGCCACCCCCGAGCTGGTCGCCTTCATGATCCGCTACACCTCCGGTTACATCTGCGTGCCGCTCACCGGTGACGACTGCGACCGCCTCGGCCTGCCGCCGATGTACGCGCAGAACCAGGACAAGCACGGCACCGCCTACACGGTGTCCGTCGACGCGCGCGAGGGCATCACCACCGGCATCTCCGGCGCCGACCGCGCCACCACCATGCGCCTGCTGGCCGACCCGGACGCCAAGGCCGACGACCTGACCCGGCCCGGTCACGTTGTTCCCCTGCGCGCCAAGGAAGGCGGCGTGCTGCGCCGCCCCGGTCACACCGAAGCCGCCGTGGACCTGTCCCGGATGGCGGGCTTGCGCCCGGCCGGTGTCATCTGCGAGATCGTCAGCCAAAAGGACGAGGGCCACATGGCCCGCACCGAAGAGCTACGGATCTTCGCCGACGAGCACGATCTGGCGCTGATCTCCATCGCCGACATGATCGCCTGGCGGCGTAAGCACGAGAAGCAGGTCGTCCGGGTCGCCGAGGCCCGTATCCCGACCGCGCACGGCGCGTTCCGCGCCGTCGGTTACCAGAGCATCTACGACGACGTCGAGCATGTCGCGCTGGTGCGCGGCGACATCAGCGACGGCGAGGACGTGCTGGTCCGCGTGCACTCGGAATGCCTCACCGGCGACGTCTTCGGTTCGCTGCGCTGCGACTGCGGTCCGCAGCTGGACGCCGCGCTGGAAATGGTGGCGAACGAGGGCCGCGGTGTGGTGCTGTACATGCGCGGGCACGAGGGCCGCGGCATCGGCCTGATGCACAAGCTGCAGGCCTACCAGCTGCAGGACTCCGGCCGGGACACCGTCGACGCCAATCTCGACCTCGGCCTGCCGGCCGACGCGCGCGACTACGGCACCGGCGCGCAGATCCTGGTCGACCTCGGCATCCGCTCCATGCGCCTGCTCACCAACAACCCGGCCAAGCGCGTCGGTCTGGACGGGTACGGTCTGCGGATCACCGAGCGCGTCCCGATGCCGTTGCGCGCCAACGCCGAAAACCTCCGTTACCTGCGCACCAAGCGGGACCGGATGGGGCACGACCTGATCGGCCTGGACGAGCTCGACCTCGGTGAGACGGCACAGTGACTTTCTCGAAAGGCGGATTGCGATGAGCGGCACCGGCGTACCCAGTTTCGAACTCGCGGATGCCAAGGACCTCCGGCTCGGCATCGTCGCGTCGCGCTGGCACACCAAGATCTGCGACACCCTGGTGGCGAACGCCGAGCGAGTGGCCCGCGAAGCCGGCGTCCAGCATGTGACCACGGTGCGCTGCGCGGGTGCGATGGAGCTGCCGGTCGTCGCCCAGGAACTGGCGCGCACCCATGACGCGGTGGTCGCGCTCGGCGTCGTGATCCGTGGCGGCACACCGCATTTCGAGTACGTGTGTGACGCGGTCACCGCCGGGCTGACCCGCGTTTCACTGGACGCGGCGACTCCGGTCACCAACGGTGTGCTCACCACCAACACCGAGGAACAGGCACTCGACCGCGCCGGTCTCCCCGGTTCCGTCGAGGACAAGGGCGAGCAGGCCGCCCAGGCCGCGCTGGACGCCGCGCTCACCTTGCGCGCGCTACGAGAGTCGTTCTGAGCCGATGCCGGTCGTGCGTATGTGGCGTCGTGAGCAACCGGCCGCGGCCGCGCCGGAGTGGGATCTCGAGGTGCGTCCGCGTCGCTCGGTCCGCACCGCGTGGGTCTGCGCGACCGTGCTGGTCGTGGTCTTCACCATCGGCGGAGTCTGGCTGCGCTCCGGCTCCACCGGCGTGAACTTCCGGACCGTCGATCAGTTCGCCATGATCGGCGTCGGTCTGCTCCTGGCGGCCGGTGTCCTGATGCTGACCCGCCCACGGCTGCGGGTGGGCCCGCGGGGCGTCTCGGTCCGGAATGTCCTCGGCGACAACCTTTTCCGCTGGGAGCACATCCTCGGCGTCTCGTTCCCCGACCGGAAATCGTGGGCCCGCCTCGTACTCGTCGACGACGAGTACGTACCACTGCTCGCCATCCGCGCCAACGACAAGGCGCACGCCGCGCAGGCGATGGATCGCCTGCGCGAGCTCGGTGCGCAGTACACCGCCGAGAAGCCCTAGCGGGTATCGCCGAAGACCGCTCCCTCGCGACGCGGGTCGGCGCCGCCGATCCAGCCGCCGGCCGGGTCGAGTTTCAGGGTGCTGAGCCCGCTGACCTGGGGTGTCACCGATACCTGGTGGCCCATTTCGCGCAGGCGGATGACCAGCGGGTCGTTGTCGCCCTTGTTCGTGGCGTTGATGGCCGGGTGCTCCCCGCCGATGCCGGTGGACGTGCTGTTGCCCGCGCCGAAGGAGACCGCCGAGACCGCCTGTTGCGGATCCATGCCCCAATCCAGCAGTCCGACCAGGGTTTTGACGACGAACTGGATGATCACCGAGCCGCCGGGGGAGCCGGTGATGTGGGTCAGCGCACCGCGGGTGCCGTCGGGGGCGCGGTCGAAGACCAGGGTCGGGGCCATCGAACTGCGCGGACGCTTGTTCGGCTGGATGCGGTTGGCGACCGGCGCTCCGTCGGCGCCGAGCGGATCGGCGGCGAAGTCGGTGAGCTGGTTGTTGAGTACGAAACCGTCGACGACGTGGAACGAGCCGAAGGCCGATTCGACGGTGGTGGTCAGCGCCGCCGCGTTCCCGAATTTGTCGACCACGGAGATATGGCTGGTGCCGTGCTCGGGCGGCTGCTGGCCGACCCCGAGCGGGACCGGGCCGAAATCGCCCGGCTGGGCGGTGCCCATGCTGCGACTCGGGTTGATCAAGCCGGCGCGCTGCTTCAGGTAGTTCTTGTCGATCAGGGTCTGCATCGAGCCGCCGGGCAGCGGGATGAAGTCCTCGTCGGCGACATATTTGTTGCGATCGGCGTAGGCCAGCCGCTCGGCCTCCGAGATGAGATGCACCGCTTCGGCTTTCGGCTTGCCGCCGTTGGCGTCGAGTGCGTCGGGCTTCAGCGCGGCCAGGTCGAAGTTCTCCAAGATACCCAGGGTCGCGGCGACGGTGCTGCCGCCCGAGGACGGCGCGGGCATGCCGCAGATCTCGTGGGCCCGGTAGCCCGAGCACAGCGCGGTCCGCTTCTTCGGCTGGTATCCGGCAAGATCGGCCAGGGTGATCTGGCCTCCGGTCCGGCCACCCGCGGTGGAAGCGGTGGCGTCGACGATGGCCTGCGCGATGGCGCCGGTGTAGAACGCGTCCGCGCCCTCGGTCGCGACGGCGCTCAATGTCTTCGACATCCCCGGGTTGGTCAGCAGGGTGTCGGCCTTCTTCGGTGACCCGTCCGCGTTCAGGAAGTACGCCTTGGCCGCCTCGTCGGTGGCCAGATCTTTGGCGGACTCGGCGATCTGGCCCGCGAGGCGCGGACTGATCTCGAAGCCCCGGTCCGCCAATCCGATTGCCGGATCGAACAACTCGCGCCACGCCGTCTTTCCATGCTCGCGGTGCGCGAGCTCCAGCATCCGCAGAATCCCGGGTACGCCGATGGAACGGCCACTGGCCCGGGTGTTCGGTTTGGGCTCGGTACGGTCCTCGTCGCTGACCCACCGCAGGTAATTCTCGGTGGCGGCCGCCGGGGCGACCTCGCGCCCGTCATACGCCTCGATGTTCTTGCTCGCGGCGTCGTAGTACAGCAGGAATCCGCCGCCGCCGATCCCGGAGGCCTGCGGTTCCACCAGCCCGAGCACGGCCTGCGCGGCGATCAGCGCGTCCGCCGCCGTCCCGCCCTTGTTCAGCACCTCACACGCGGCCTTGGTGGAGATCGGGTTGGCCGTCGACACCGCGTAGGTCTTGGTCCGCACGGCTGTCATCCCGGACCGATATCCGGACGCGATCTCCGGATTCGTCGCGATATTCGTCGACCCGGTTCCGCTCGCCGGGGCCGCCGTGACGGGGGTTCCATTCGGCGATTCCCCACATGGCCCGGCGGCCTGTGCGTCATCCCCCGAACACCCGGTGACGATCCCGACTACAAGTGTCAACGCCGCCCCAGCGCCAACCCACTTACCACGTGTGCGCTTCATGCACGGACTGTATCGCCGATCACCGACAGCCGTGCGGGATCGCAGCCAAACGACCTCCGGCACAACCACTCTCCCGAGCCTGCGCAGGCGCTGGCTTGTGCTGGTCAGCGGGGCGAGCCGAACGCCTTCCGTTGGCCGCTGTCGAGATCGTCCCGGCCGCTTTCGCCGGTGCGAACCTGGGCGGCGGAGGCTGTCGGTGGCACTCGATAGGCTGTTCGGGTGGCAGATCCAGCGACGTACCGGCCCGGGCCGGGGACGATTCCCGTCGAGCCCGGGGTGTACAAGTTCCGGGACGCACATCGGCGGGTCATCTATGTCGGCAAGGCGAAGAGCCTGCGCAGCAGGCTGAATTCGTACTTCGCCGATGTGGCGTCGTTGCATCCGCGCACCCGGCAGATGGTCACCACGGCGGCCAGCGTCGAGTGGACGGTCGTTTCCACCGAGGTGGAGGCGCTGCAGCTGGAATACAACTGGATCAAGGAGTTCGATCCGCGCTTCAACGTGCGGTACCGGGACGACAAGTCGTATCCGGTGCTCGCGGTCACCCTCAACGAGGAGTTCCCGCGGTTGTTCGTCTATCGCGGTGCGCGGAAGAAGGGCGTGCGTTATTTCGGGCCGTACGCGCACGCCTGGGCCATTCGCGAGACCTTGGATCTGCTGTTGCGGGTGTTCCCGGCCCGCACCTGCTCGAACGGGGTCTTCAAGCGGCACAACCAGATCGGGCGGCCCTGCCTGCTGGGGTATATCGACAAGTGCGCGGCGCCGTGCGTCGGGCGGGTCAGCGCCGACGAGCATCGCCGGATCGTGGAGGATTTCTGCGACTTCCTGGCGGGCCGCACCGACCGCATGGTCCGGGAGCTGGAACGTCGCATGCAGGACGCGGCCGAGGATCTCGATTTCGAGAACGCCGCACGCCTGCGGGACGACGTGCAGGCCCTGCGCCGCGCGCTGGAGAAGCAGGCGGTGGTGCTCGGCGACGGCACCGACGCCGATGTGATCGCCTTCGCGACCGATGAGCTCCAGGTCTCGGTGCAGATCTTCCACGTCCGCGACGGCCGGGTGCGCGGTCAGCGCGGCTGGGTGGTCGACAAATCCGGCGATGCCGTCGACGCGCCCGAGGCCGGCGGCGAGATGGCGGCCCTGGTCGAGCAGTTCCTCACCCAGTTCTACGGCGAGCAGGTCGCGGTGGCCGAACAGTCGGCCGAGGAGCAGACGACCGTGGTGCCGCGCGAGGTGCTGGTCCCCGAGTTGCCCGCCGACGCCGAACAGATCCAGGAGTGGCTGAGCAAACTGCGCGGTTCCGGCGTCAAGCTGCGGGTGCCCCAGCGCGGAGACAAGAAGGCCCTCGCCGAAACCGTGCAGCGCAACGCGATGGAAGCGCTGGCCCAGCACAAACTCAAGCGCGCCGGCGATCTGACCTCGAGATCGGCCGCGCTGCAAGACATTCAAGACGCCTTGGAACTCGACACCGCGCCGCTGCGGATCGAATGCGTCGACATCAGCCATGTCCAGGGCACCGATGTCGTGGCGTCGCTGGTGGTGTTCGAGGACGGTCTGCCCCGCAAGTCCGAGTACCGGCACTTCACGATCAAGGAGGCGGCAGGGGAGGGGCGTTCCGACGACGTCGGCAGCATCCGGGAGGTGACCAGGCGGCGGTTCTGGCGGCTCCGCAAGGAACGCGAAGAGCTGGCGGCCGCCGAATCGCAGGCGGCGTCGAGGGTTCCCGGCGACGACGAACTCGCGAACCCCGATACGAGCGCGTTCGAAATCGATGAGGACGGCCTGGACGGCACCCTCGATCCGGACGATCTCAACCCGCCGCCCGGCATCGATCCCCGCACCGGCCGTCCCCGCAAGTTCGCCTACCCGCCCAACCTCTATGTCGTCGACGGCGGCGCCCCCCAGGTCGCCGCCGCGGCCGAGGCGCTCGACGATCTGGGTATCACCGATGTCGCCGTGATCGGCCTGGCCAAGCGCCTCGAAGAGGTCTGGGTGCCGGGCGAAGCCGACCCGGTGATCATGCCCCGCAACAGTGAGGCCCTGTTCCTGTTGCAACGCGTCCGTGACGAGGCGCACCGCTTCGCCATCACCTTCCACCGCAGCAAACGGTCCCGCCGGATGACGGCCTCCGCGCTGGATTCGGTCCGGGGCCTCGGTCAGTCCCGTCGCACGGCCCTGGTCACCCATTTCGGGTCGGTCGCCAAACTCAAGGAGGCAACGATCGAGCAGATCACCGAGGTCCCCGGGATCGGCGTCGCGACCGCGAAAGCGGTGCTCGCGGCCCTCAACGCGGACCAAACGGACACGACACGCGTGCCGGCGAGCGAGAATTGATGAATTCCGTGTCGCGTACGTTGTGTGTCTGCGCCCGATACGAGATCCGGTACGGGATGATCGAGAGGCAACCCAGACACAGATCCGGTAGGACATGACACGCGTCGAATCGAACAGCACTGCGGGCGGCCCCCGGTCGGCCGCCGATTCCGCCGTGCCCACCGCCGGTTCGCAGCAGGTCGAGGTCGTCATCGTGACCGGTTTGTCCGGTGCCGGCCGCGGGACAGCGGCCCGGGTGCTGGAGGACCTGGGCTGGTACGTCACCGACAACCTGCCGCCGGAGCTGATCGGCCGCATGGTCGAACTCGGCGCCTCCGCCGACCCCCCGATCCGCCGGTTGGCCCTGGTCATGGACGTGCGCAGTCGCTTCTTCACCGGTAATCTCTCGGTCGTCACCGAACAGCTGCGGGCGCGCGGCGTGCGCACCCGCATCCTGTTCCTGGAAGCCTCCGACGACGTCCTGATCCGCCGTTTCGGTTTCGCCCGCCGTCGTCATCCGCTGCAGAGCGAGAGCTCGGACGGCACGCTGTCCGCGGGCATCGCCGCCGAACGGATTCGCCTGTCGACCGTGAAAACCGCGGCCGACCTGGTCATCGATACATCGGAATTGTCGATCCATCAATTGCATCGCAAGCTCGAGGAGGCCTACGGCGGCGGTACACCCGCCGCATTGCAGCTGACCGTGCAGTCCTTCGGCTTCAAGTACGGGGTTCCGCTGGACGCAGACATGGTGTTGGATGTGCGTTTTCTACCCAATCCGCATTGGATACCGGAACTTCGGGAACATTCGGGACAGGAAGCGGTGGTCAGCGAGTACGTGCTGTCGCGCCCCGGCGCGGCCGACTATCTGCGTACGGCGCACCACCTGGTCGACCTGACGACGAACGGTTACCGCCAAGAGGGGAAGCGATACATGACGGTGGCAGTGGGCTGCACCGGAGGCAAGCACCGCAGCGTGGCGATAGCCGAGGCGCTCGGCGAACTGATGGGCGCGCAATTCGACGAGTCGGGCGAATCCGACGTCGTGCGCGTGGTGCATCGGGATCTGGGGCGCGAATGACAGGGTGGGAATCCAATCCCGCCATCGTGGCGCTCGGCGGCGGGCACGGACTGTATGCGACTTTGACCGCGGTGCGGCGGCTGACCCGCAAGATCTGCGCGGTGGTCACCGTGGCCGACGACGGTGGTTCCTCCGGCCGGCTACGCGCCGAGCTAGGTGTGCTACCCCCGGGTGATCTGCGAATGGCGTTGGCCGCCTTGACCGCTGACCCGGACAGCGTCTGGACTCGGACGATTCAGCACCGTTTCGGCGGCACCGGCGCGCTGGCCGGTCACTCGGTCGGGAACCTGATCCTCGCGGGCCTCACCGAGGTGCTCGGCAACCCGGTGGACGCGCTCGACGAACTGGGGAAGATGCTGAAGGTGACCGGCCGGGTCCTGCCGATGTCACCCATCGCCCTGGATATCGAAGCGGATGTGTCCGGGCTGGAAGCGGATCCGCGCGTGAGCCGCTGTATCCGCGGCCAGGTCGCGGTCGCCACCACGCCGGGCAAAGTGCGTCGCGTGCGTTTGATCCCCTCGGATCCGCCCGCCAGCCCGGAGGCCACCTCGGCCATCGAACACGCGGATGTCGTTGTGCTGGGCCCGGGTTCGTGGTTCACCAGCGTGATCCCGCATGTGCTGGTCCCCGAATTGCGTGACGCGCTGGTCTATACCCGTGCGCGCAAGGTGCTGGTGCTGAATCTGGCCGCGGAACCGGGCGAGACGGCGGGGTTCTCCGCCGAACGTCATCTGCATGTATTGTCCCAGCACGCACCGGAATTCGTGGTCGACGAGGTTTTGGTCGATTCGGGCTCGGTGCCGGAAGGCCGGGAGCGTGAACATGTGGCCAGGGCAGCCGAGCAGTTGCGGGCGCGAGTAACCTTTTCCGATGTCGCCGAAGCGGGAACCGACCGGCATCACCCCGGAAAGCTCGCCGCCGCACTGGATCAGCTGATCCGGCAACCTCGGCCGCAAAAGGCAGGGCTTCGAGTCGAAGGACGGCACATGGGCGCGGATGTGCGGTCCGGGTTGGGTGGAAAGGAGCGCGTCTCGTGGCAATGACAGCCGAGGTTAAAGACGAGCTGAGCAGGCTCACGGTTTCCCAGGTGAGTTCCCGCAAGGCCGAACTGTCCGCGCTGCTACGTTTCGCCGGAGGCCTGCACATCGTCGGCGGCCGGGTGATCGTGGAAGCCGAAGTCGATATGGGCTCCATCGCACGACGGCTCCGCCGGGAAATCTTCGAGCTCTACGGCTACGGCTCCGACGTGCACGTGCTCGGTGCGGGCGGTCTGCGTAAGACCTCCCGCTACGTGGTGCGCGTGTCCAAGGAGGGCGAGGCGCTGGCGCGCCAGACCGGTCTGCTCGATGTCCGTGGCCGGCCGGTGCGCGGACTGCCCGCCCAGGTGGTCGGCGGCAGCATCGCCGACGCCGAAGCCGCTTGGCGCGGAGCGTTTCTGGCACACGGCTCGCTCACCGAGCCCGGTCGTTCCTCGGCGCTCGAGGTCAGCTGCCCCGGTCCCGAGGCGGCGCTCGCGCTCGTCGGCGCGGCCCGGCGGCTCGGTATCACCGCCAAGGCGCGCGAGGTGCGCGGTACCGACCGCGTCGTGGTGCGGGACGGCGAGGCCATCGGCGCGTTGCTGACGCGCATGGGCGCGCAGGACACCAGGCTCACCTGGGAGGAGCGTCGCATGCGCCGCGAGGTGCGCGCGACCGCGAACCGGCTGGCCAATTTCGACGACGCCAACCTGCGCCGTTCGGCCCGCGCGGCGGTCGCCGCGGCGGCCCGCGTGGAGCGTGCGCTGGACATCCTCGGCGACGACGTGCCCGACCATCTCGCCGCGGCGGGCAAACTGCGCGTCCAGCACCGCCAGGCATCCCTGGAGGAGCTGGGCCAGCTCGCCGACCCGCCGATGACGAAAGACGCTGTCGCGGGCCGTATCCGACGCCTCCTGTCGATGGCCGACCGCCGCGCCAAGGAGCTGGGTGTCCCGGACACCGAATCCGCCGTCACCGCCGAGCTGCTAGACGAGGCCTGAGAGAAGAGACAAATCCCCGCCGCTCGGGTCGGAAGCCGGAGCAGCGGGGATTTCGTCTACCTCGCAAAACCCTGAAATGCCCTATGCTGACCGCACTCCCGGCCCCGTCCGGAGGGAGCCCGACGACCGACCCGTTCGTGGCCCGTCTCGCTGCCGAGCGGCCGAAGCGCATGCGCCGTAGGCGCGAGTCTCGGCCGCTCGGCAGCGAGACATAATGGGCCACGAACACCCAGCGCCGCAGGCGCTGGAAATTAGACACAGAGGAGCGATAACGTGACTGTCCGGGTAGGCATCAACGGCTTCGGTCGTATCGGACGTAATTTCTTCCGCGCGGTGGAGGCGCAGAAGGCGCTCGGCACCACCGACATCGAGATCGTCGCGGTCAACGACCTCACCGACAACGCGACCCTCGCCACCTTGCTGAAGTACGACTCGATCCTCGGCCGCCTGCCGCAGGATGTCTCGCTCGACGGCGACGACACCATCGTGGTCGGCGATCAGCGGATCAAGGCACTGGCCATCAAGGAAGGCCCGGCCGCGCTGCCCTGGGGCGACCTGGGCGTCGATGTGGTCGTCGAGTCGACCGGCATCTTCACCGACGCGACCAAGGCGAAGGGCCACCTGGCGGCCGGCGCCAAGAAGGTCATCATCTCCGCGCCCGCCAAGGGCGAGGATCTGACCGTGGTCATGGGCGTCAACGACAGCCAGTACGACGGCAGCCAGAACATCATCTCCAACGCCTCGTGCACCACCAACTGCCTGGGCCCGCTGGCGAAGGTGCTGAACGACACCTTCGGCATCGAGCGTGGTCTGATGACCACCATCCACGCCTACACGCAGGATCAGAACCTGCAGGACGGCCCGCACAGCGACCTGCGTCGCGCCCGCGCCGCCGCCCTGAACATCGTGCCGACCGGCACCGGCGCCGCCAAGGCCATCGGCCTGGTACTGCCCGAACTGCAGGGCAAGCTGGACGGTTACGCGCTGCGTGTCCCGGTCCCCACGGGGTCGGTCACCGATCTCACCGTGACGCTGTCCAAGGCGGCCTCGATCGAGGCGATCAACGCCGCGTACCAGGCCGCCGCCGAGGGCGCGCTGAAGGGTTTCCTGAAGTACAACGTGGACCCGATCGTGTCCAGCGACATCGTCACCGACCCGCACTCCTGCATCTACGACGCGCCGCTGACCAAGGTCATCGACGATCAGGTGAAGGTGGTCGGCTGGTACGACAACGAGTGGGGCTACTCGAACCGTCTCGCCGATCTCATCGGCCTCGTCGGCAAGTCGCTCTGAACGCATGGCTGTCAAGACTCTTCAGGACCTGCTGAACGAGGGCGTCGAAGGCCGGGGCGTGCTGGTGCGCTCCGACCTGAACGTGCCGCTCGACGACAATGGCGTGATCACCGATCCGGGCCGCATCATCGCCTCGGCGCCGACCCTGCGCGCGCTCGCCGAGGCGGGCGCCAAGGTCGTGGTGACAGCGCATCTGGGCCGCCCCAAGGGCGCTCCGGATCCGAAGCTGTCGCTCGCGCCGGTGGCCGCTCGGCTGAGCGAGGAACTGGGCCGCAATGTCCAGTTGGCCGGCGATGTGGTGGGCCAGGACGCGCTCGCGCGTTCCGAGGGCCTTACCGACGGTGACGTGCTGCTGCTGGAGAACATCCGCTTCGATGCCCGGGAGACCAGCAAGGACGACGCCGACCGGCTGAAGCTGGCGCGTGCGCTGGTGGAGTTGGTCGGTGACGACGGCGCGTTCGTCTCCGACGGTTTCGGTGTGGTGCACCGCAAGCAGGCCTCGGTGTACGACGTGGCGACACTGCTGCCGCATTACGCCGGTGGCCTGGTCGCGGCGGAGGTGGAAGTGCTGCGGAAGCTCACTACCGACACCGAGCGCCCGTACGCGGTCGTGCTCGGCGGCTCCAAGGTTTCGGACAAGCTGGCCGTCATCGAGGCGTTGGCCCCCAAGGTCGACACCCTGGTGATCGGCGGCGGCATGTGCTTCACCTTCCTTGCGGCACAGGGTCTTTCGGTCGGCTCCTCGCTGTTGCAGGAGGAGATGATCGAGACCTGCAAGAAGCTGCTGGACGAGTGGGCCGATGTCATCCACCTGCCGCGCGACATCGTGGTGGCGGACAAGTTCGCCGCGGACGCCGACTCGAAGGTGGTGCCCGCCAACGAGATTCCGGATGGCTGGATGGGCCTGGACGTGGGCCCGGAGTCGGCGGACCGCTTCGCGGCGCTGCTGACCGAGGCGCGCACGGTGTTCTGGAACGGCCCGATGGGCGTGTTCGAGTTCGAGAACTTCGCCGCCGGTACCCGCGGTGTCGCCGAGGCGATCGTGAAGGCCACCGAAAAGGGTGCGTTCACGGTGGTCGGCGGCGGTGACTCGGCCGCGGCCGTGCGCGCGCTGAACCTGCCCGACGACGGCTTCTCACATATCTCGACCGGTGGTGGCGCTTCTCTGGAATACCTGGAAGGCAAAGAGCTGCCCGGTATTTCGGTGCTGGAGGACTGATTCATGGCACGTAAACCGCTTATCGCGGGCAACTGGAAGATGAACCTCAATCACCTCGAGGCCATCGCCCTGGTGCAGAAGATCGCCTTCGCGCTGCCGGAGAAGTATTTCGCCAAGGTCGACGTGGCGGTCATCCCGCCGTTCACCGACATCCGTAGCGTGCAGACCCTCGTCGAGGGCGACAAGCTGCTGCTCACCTATGGTGCGCAGGATGTCTCGGTGCACGAGTCGGGCGCCTACACCGGCGAGATCAGCGGCGCCATGCTGGCCAAGCTGGGCTGCAGTTTCGCCGTCGTCGGCCATTCCGAGCGCCGGCAGTACCACAGCGAGGACGACGCCACGGTGCTGGCGAAGGCCAAGCAGGCACTCAAGCACGGGATCACTCCGATCGTGTGCATCGGCGAGGGACTCAACATTCGCGAGGCGGGCACGCATGTCGAGTACAACCTCGAGCAGTTGCGTGGTTCGCTGAAAGGCCTGACGGCCGAGGAGATCTCGAAGGTCGTCATCGCCTACGAGCCGGTCTGGGCTATCGGCACCGGCAAGGTCGCCTCGGCCGCCGACGCACAGGAAGTGTGCGGTGCGATCCGCAAGGAACTGGCCGAGTTGGCTTCCGCGGAGGTCGCGGCCGGTGTGCGCGTGCTCTACGGCGGTTCGGTGAACGCCAAGAATGTCGGTGAGCTGGTCGGCCAGACCGATATCGACGGCGCGCTCGTCGGTGGCGCTTCGCTCAAGGGTGACGAGTTCGCCACCCTGTCCGCGATCGCCGCGGGTGGCCCGCTGCCCTGATCGGTGATTGCCGCAATCGGCCCGGTACCGCCCGCGGTACCGGGCCGCTGTGCTTGCCGGCCGCCGATCGCGCTATTCCGCGCGGAGGGTGAGCCCGTGGCCGTTGGGATTCCTCAGGGTGAGCGTGCCGGCGTCGATGGTGGCGGTCATCGTGCCGGTCACCACTTTGAGCACGCCGGTCTCCACTTCCATCACGTCGGGCTGGCACACCATCTTGGTGGTACCGAGATCGTCGATGGTGATCGTGGTCTCGGTGCCGGTCTTCGTGATCGGAGCCTTGGCGGCCAGCTTGTTGCAGCCGGTGCTGCCGGAGACGCCGCTGTCCCGGAAGGTCAGGGTCGGCTTGGACTCGGCGATCGCGACCGAACTGATCCGGGCGTCCGGCGTGAGCAGTTCGGTGACGCGCCAGACGGTGCCCTCCAGGGGCCGGTCCGGGTCCGCGATCTTCTTGTCGAGCAGGGTGACGGTTTGCTCCTGATTCTTCAGCGTCAGGGTGTTGTCTTTCAGCTCCCAGGTGGGTCCGGAGCTCAGCAGTGCGGTCATCCATTCGTCGGCGCGGCCGCGGTCGCCCTCGCAACCGATCAGCGTGGTCGCCAGCTGACCGACCGCCAGGATGTGATCGTCGAGGGTGACCGGGGCCGAGCCGGTATTGCAGCCCGCGGTCGCGCTGACGCGGTCGCCGGTGAAGGTGAGAGAAAGCGGTCCGCCGCCGGGGATCTGCGGACCCTTGACCTCTTTGGAGATGTAGGTATGACCCAACGGTGTCGCCGGACTCGCCGGGGTGGTCGTTGTGGTCGTCGGGTCGGTGCTGCCGCTGCCGCCGCTGTCACACGCGGCCGCGGCGCAGGCGAGCAGCAGGATCGGAACGTATCGCACGAATTTGGCCGACATGTGCGCGATCGTACCGAGGTCGTCTCGATCGAGTCGGCGGCGCGCTGCGTACCCGGTCGAGCCGAAGTGCCGGAAAGCCCCGGGGCGGGGTTTGTTCCGGCACTCCCGCGCGATCAGATCGGCATGCCCAAGGCCGAGGCGAGCGTCTGACCGATGGCGGCGACGAAGGCGGCGAGCGCGCCGGGATCGGTCAGCTGGGTCGGCACGTCCCGGTTGCTGCACCCGGCGGGCGCGGGCACGCCGTTGAGCCGGTCGTTGAGCCACAGGACGGCCGATCCTGCACCCGCCACGGCCGCGATACCGTGCTCACTGAGCAGCTCCCGGGTGTAGAAAACGCTGGCGTTCGGGTCTTTGCAGTAGGTGTCGTAGGTGCGGTTGACCGCGTTCACCGGCATCACCTCGTCCAGTGGCGCTTCGTAGATATAGAGCGGGGCGCGCGGGGTGCCGCGGTGGCCCAGGGTCAGCTCGTCGAGCACGTGCTGGATCTCTGGCGCGCGCATCGGGTCACCGGGGTAATCGAACAGGCCCTTGATGTTGACGAACGGGAATCCGGCGAATTGCAGTGCCACACACTGGCCTTCGTGCACCACCCGGACCGCTTTGCCCAGTGGGTTCATATAGCGGTCGATGAAGGCATTGATCTCCGGGTATTCCCGCGCGACGCCGAACAGTCCGCCCAGGACCGCCCCACCGAAGGTGGAGGTGCCGTTGTTGTAGTCGATCGCCATGCGAATATCCGCGAGCAGACCACCGGCCGCGGACCCGACCAGGTTCAATTCCGGGGCGTAGTCGGCGTGCAATTCGGCGGCGTGCGCGGTCGGGATGGCGCCGCCGGAGTAGCCCCACAGGGTGGTCCGCGTGGCTGTCCCAGGCAGATCGGCCGGTGCGAAGTTCTGGGCCGCGCGGATACCGTCGAGAGTGATGCGCGCGCCCAGGGGACCGGCCGCGTAGGCGGCGTTGGGACCCTGATGGTCCGGGACGACGACTGCGTGTCCCAGTTGCAGCATGGCCTGGACTTCGACGAATTCCGCGCCGATCACCGGATTCAGCGGGTTCGGCAGCGAACCCATCTGCAGCGTGTACGACGGAGCGCAGTTGATCGAGAGCGAATCCTCGGCGAACTGGAACGAGACCAGGCCGCGCTGTCCGCTCGGCGCCGGGCGGTGCGGCACGATGATGGTCGCGACCGCGGGGATCGGCTCGCCGCGAGTGTTGGTGCTGCGGTAGGAGACCTGCCAGGCATTGGTGTTGAGCGGGATGAGCCAGAAGTTGGCCAGATTGACCTGCCGGGCCGAGAAGATCTCGCCCGGCCGGGCGGCGGCGACCCGGGCGGGATCCGGATTGTAGAAGGCCGGATCCAGGTAGGGCGGCGCAGGCGGCATCGGGAAGGGCAATGCCGGGGCTACCGGGACTGGTTGCGCGACAGCGTTATTCGTTAGGGCCGGATTGATCGCGATGGTCAGGCCCGCGGCCATGGCCAGGCAGATTTTGGTGACCTGCCGTCCCCGTGCGGTGGTCGTTCTCATGCAGATACTCCTCGACGAATCCGCCGGGCTGGCCGTGCTCAGCGCCACACCACGCGGGCATCCCAAAAAGGGAGTGACTATTTCCTAACTGGCGTCTCAGACTGTAAAGTGCTGGTATGCCCTGTGTCAACGGTCACCGGACCCGGCTTTTGCCGCCGCCGGAGCGCCGGGCAGGATGATCAGCCATGACCCCGAGCGCCGAGCGCGCGCAATCCGCGGAGCGCCCACCGGCCGGCTCCGCACGTCCGCGCCGCACCCAGTCCGAACGCCGGGCCGCCACCGTGGCCAAGCTCATGGACGCCACGATCGCCGCCATCGGCGAGGTCGGCTACCAGCGGGCCACGGTGCAGGAGATCTGCGGCCGCGCCGAGCTTTCCGTGGGTGCGATGTTCCGGCAGTTCGACAGCCGCCTCGACCTGATCGTGCGCACCTCCGAGGAAATCATCTCCCGGCAGATCGCGGGCTTCGGCGCGGTCATGGAACAGCTTGGCAGCCAAGCGGATTCGCTGGACACCGCGCTGCGTTTCCTGCGCGACGCGCAAGCCGGCAACCTCACCCACGCGTTGCGCGAGATCTACCTGGCCGCGCGATCGGACGCCGAACTGCGCACCCGCATCGCGCCGAATGTCGAGAACTACTACGAGCGCATCGTTTCCGAGGTGGAACGGACCCGGGTACTCGCCCGCTTCCCGGAGGACAAGCGCGAACCACTGTTCTTCCTTGTGCTGCACCTATTTTCCGGTCAGGCCGTAGTGCGCGGCGTAATCCCGAACCCGGCGATGGACGATGCCGTACTGGCGCTCATCGAGGACCTGCTCGTCACCTACGCCGAAAAGCACACCGGCGCATAGGCTCACCAGGATGAGACTGTGGACACTGCAGGCGCCGGAAGTCGTCCGGGCACTGCGGTCCGCCGGCAGCTATCAGGCCGATTGGGAGCTGGTGATTCCGAATTGGCGCCCCGCATTCCAGGACATGGTCGAGGAAATGCGCCGCCGCGGCATCGATTGTGCCGCGGCACCGCCGATCTGGTGCTGGCGCGGACGGGCCCGGCAGCGCCGCGCCGTGCGGTCGACAGCGAACTCGCTACTCGGAGACCATGAATGGGCGCACGGCCGGTGGCTGCTCACCCTGGACGTGCCGGACAAGCAGATCCTGGCAACCTCCTACGCGGCGTGGAACGACTACCTCGGTTTCCGCGGCGGCTACGCCACCGACCTCGTCGAGGGCCCGCACCGCATGGACTGGACAACGCGCCTCCATTCCCCTTGGGACGCCATGCAATACACGATTCCGGAGCTCCGCCTGGATTGGCTGGTCCGCGCCCGCGCCTACCCGCCCGATACCGCGACAACGGCACGGATCCTGGCCGACCCCTACTGCCGGGAGATTTTCGAACGGCAGAGGGCACCTGAACTGATCTGACACCCGGCCGGGAAGCTGGCCGGGTAGGTGCGTGGAGGGCAGCGGCCCGGACGTAGCCGTAGGGATTGACCGCATTGGGGTGAGGACTGACCGCTGTGGGCCGAGCGATTCGGTCAGGGGAGTACGTCGACGATGACGCGGGGGTCGAGCTCGCGGAGCTTGTCGGGGCGGTCGGTGAGGCAGGACCAGCCGCGGTTGACCGCTTCCAGGGTGACGTGGCCGGCGGTGACCATGGTGTCCGCGTCGCGGCGGCCGAGCAGGGTCGCGCCCACCTGTCTACTCGCGGGACCATCCAATCCGCGGATGACGGTATTCGGTAGGTCCAGCAGCGCGGACAGAATGTCGTGGCGGCGCACCGGGATCAGGGCGCGGGCCGCGATCAGCGCCGTCACCGGCACGAGCAAGGTGTTGCCCGCCTCCGACGTCGTCCACACCACGGATTGGGCGTACATCACCCGGTGCGCCCAAGCGGTCAGGGCCGCGGTGTCGAAAACAACGCCACTGAGTTCACTACGGTCCGTCACGACTCCGCCCCGCTAGCGCTCGGCCGACTCGAAACTGCCTTGTATGCCGCCCCCGCGGCTGTGATCCCCCGGTCGGAGGTTCTCACGCGGCACCGGGACGGCGCTCGTCGAATTCCTTCTGCGATAACGGAGGCAGGCCCTGCATCGCTCGGGCGCGGTTGATCATCTCCAGTGGCGGCGGGCCGCCGATCACCTCTTCGACTTTGGCGAGCGCTTCGACCCGATCGAGCTCGGCGCGATCCATTCGCGCCTTCACCGAATCCGCCACATACGCGGAGACAGAACTGATCTGACCGCGTGCTCGCCAAAGATCCAGTGTGGCCGCAATTTCCTCGGGAAGGGTGATCGTCACCTTCCGGGTTTTGCGCTCCGCCGTCATGGCGCGATTCTAACGGTGACATGCCGCTGAGCGGGGCGGTTGTGCCGAGTTGATCGAGCGGTTCACCCCGGTGTTCGCGGGCGGTCGCCGGCTCCGGCGATATGCTCACCCGAGTGACCACTGCCGACGCGACGACTCCCATTTCCACCTGGGCACCCCTGCAGTCGCGGATCTACAGGTCACTGTGGATCGCGCAGCTGGTTTCCAACCTCGGCACCTGGATGCAGACCGTCGGTGCGCAGTGGATTCTGGTCGACGAGCCGAACGCGGCGGCGCTGGTGTCGTTCGTGCAGACCGCGATCACATTGCCGGTGATGATGCTGGCGATTCCGTCCGGAGTGATCGCCGATCTGGTGGACCGGCGCCGGCTGCTGCTCGGGGCGCAGTCGGCGATGGCGGTGCTGGCCGCGGTGCTGGCGGTGACGACGGCGACCGGGCACACCACACCGGGCGTCCTGCTGACGTTGTTGTTCCTGATCGGCTGCGGTCAGGCGCTGACCGGTCCGGCGTGGCAGGCGATCCAGCCGGAATTGGTTGTGCGCGAGCAGATTCCGTCGGCCGCCGCGCTGGGCAGCATGAACATCAATATCGGCCGGGCAGTGGGGCCCGCGCTGGCCGGTGTGCTGGTGTCGCTGTCCGGGCCGACGCTGGTGTTCGCGCTCAACGCGGTCTCCTTCGTCGGGATCGTGGCGGCGCTCGCGGTATGGAAGCGACCGGCGACCGCCCGCAAACTGCCGACCGAACGCCCGCTGGCGGCGTTGCAGGCGGGGACCCGATTCATCCGGGCCGCCCCCGCGATCCGGCGGGTGCTGCTGCGGTCGATCCTGTTCATCGCGCCGGCCAGCGCGTTGTGGGCGTTGCTGCCGGTGATCGCGCGCGCGGAACTGGGGCTGTCCTCAGCGGGCTACGGCCTCATGCTCGGCGCGCTCGGCGTCGGGGCGGTGCTGGGCGCGCTCGGTCTGTCCCGAATCCGGGCGCTGTTGACGCCGACGCAACGGTTGACCGCGGCGGCGGTGCTGTTCGGTCTCGCCTCGGCCGGTTCGGCGGTGCTGCCCCGCTGGATGCAGGCCGCCGGCTTGGACGCGCTGTGCGTCCCGGTGGTGCTGCTGCTTCTCGTGGGCGCGGGCCTGGCCTGGCTGCTGGCGATGTCGACCATGAACGCGACCATGCAGCTGCTGTTGCCCGGCTGGGTGCGGGCCCGCGGGTTGTCGGTGTATCTGCTCGTGTTCATGGGCGGGCAGGCCCTCGGGTCGCTGGTCTGGGGTCTGGTCGCGAACGCCCTCGGGGCGGTGTCCGCGCTGGTCATCGCCGCCGTGCTGCTCGCGTGCAGCGCGATCAGCAGCGTGTGGTTGCCGATCCGGCACAACGCCGAGGAACTGGATCTGACCCCCTCCGCGCACTGGCCCGAGCCGGAACTGGTGATCGAGCCCGAACCCGAGGACGGACCGGTCCTGGTCCTGCGCAGCTACGACGTGCCCGCGGAGAACGCCGACGACTTCCTCGCCGCGATGGTGTTCGTGGGGCGGTCCCGGCAGCGCACGGGCGCGATGGAGTGGCGGCTGTACCGCGATGTCGGCGTGCTCGACCGATACGTGGAGGCGTTCGTGGTGCGATCCTGGGCCGAGCACATGCATCAGCACCAGGAGCGGCTCACCGCCAACGACTACCTGCGCGAGCAGGAGGTGTCGCGCTACACCGTCGGTGTGGATCGCATCACCCACCTGGTAGCCGTGTGACCACACGATTCCGCCGGGTCGATTAGGGGCTGGGGGCGGCACCCCATACACTGATCGCCATGCGGATGTTCCTGGATATCCTCCTTATCGTCACCAGCGTGCTGCTGGTGCTGTTGGTGCTGCTGCACCGCGCCAAGGGTGGAGGCCTGTCCAGCCTTTTCGGTGGCGGCGTGCAATCGAGCCTGTCCGGCTCCACCGTCGTCGAGAAGAACCTCGACCGGTTGACCATCTTCACCGGCCTGATCTGGTTGATCGCCATCCTGGGCATCGGCCTGGAGATCAAGTTCGCCTGAGTTCGGTTTCCGAGGTTCGGCGCTGTGCCGTTCTGAGTACAGCCCACTGGTAGTGCATCGATCCGCCGTCCCGCCAGGTCAGCCACTCTTCCAGGGTTCCGTGGCGCGCTAGCGTGGTGCGGAGGGTGTCGTCGGTCCGGATACTGAAGAATCGCGCCGGGCCGTGTGCGGAGCTGTCGTCCCAGTGGTACTCGCCGCCGGTCTCGTTGCCCCATAATCCGATCGCGAGCGGAGCGCCGGGTCGTAGTACTCGGATGATCTCCGCCAGCGCCGCATCCAAGTCCCCATCGGCGACGTGCAGCAGGGTGCTCATCGTCCACCCCGCTCCGAAGGTCGCATCCTCGAACGGCAGGTCCAGCACCGAAGCCACTCGGACGTCCAGGCCGAGCGAACGGGCGATCACGGCGCTCTGCGGGGCCAGGTCGACGCCGGTGTAGGCGAGTCCGGCCGCCGCGAAGACCGCGCCGTCCCGCCCCGGCCCCGCGCCGACTTCGAGCACGCTGTCCACCTCTTCGCGCAGCAGCAGGTCCACGAACTTCGTCCGCCGCGCTACCCGAGCAGTCGGCAGCGCGCGATCCGCGCGCTCGTGCAACTCGTTGTCGTAGTACGCGACCAGCTCGGCTTCTCGTCGCGCCCTGGGTGATTCGTCCATAGCGTCGATCATGCAGCGTGACGTACCTTCTCCCGCCGGTACACACACTTCCCGATCGACAAGACAGTGGTTCTGCGCGAAGGCGGCTCGTCGTACTCGTTGTGCGTTTCGTTTGCTCAGTCGGCGCGGGGCACGCGCCCGTCGACGTCTGTGAAGGAGTATGCCTCGGCGAGATCGGCTACCCGGAAGGCGTTGCCGCTGCGCGCCTTCCGATTCGGATCGGCGGCGAGGGCGACGACCGCGCGGCCGGGAAAGCGCGGGGTTTCGGCGTCGGCCAGGTCGTAGGTGCCTTCGCCGGGGAGCGTGACGAGGCGTTTGCCGTCGGCGTCGGCCGGAACGAGTTGCAGCAGTTCGGTATCCACGATGCCGGGCCAGAGGGAGACGACCGTGACGCCGGTGTCGGCGAGGTTGTGCGACATGTCGGCGGTGAGCCGGTCGAGGGCGGTCTTCGCGACGCCGTAGACGGCGTTGTGCATATAGCGCTCCGCGCCCGGGGACGAGATGTTGACGATCAGGCCCGCCGCCTCGATCAGCAGCGGCGCGGCGAAATAGCTTGCGGCATAGTGGGATCTGACTCCGATATCGAAGGTCTCGTCCCATGCCTTGGGCGGTACCTCCCAGAACGGTTTGCCGAGCCAGCGGGCGGCGGCGGGGGAGTTGTAGACGTTGTTGACCAGGACGTCGAGCTTGCCGTGGTCCTTCTGAACCTGGTCGAACAGTTCGCGCACGGCGTCGTCGTCGCGATGATCGCAGACGACCGGAACTCCGGTGCCGCCGAGTTCGCCGATCTGCGCGGCGGTTTCGGCCACCGTGCCGGGGAGCCGGCCCGCGGTCGCTGTGCGGCCGGTGACGTACACCGTGGCGCCCGCCGCCCCCAGTTCCAGGGCGATGCCCTTGCCGATGCCGCGACTGGCTCCGGTGACCACCGCGATTTTTCCGTCGAGCCTTTGCGCTATTCCACTCACGACTCCGAGACACTACCGTGAAAATGAGAACACGTTCTAGGTTTGGAGGCAGCGTGGTTGCAGAGCAGGGGCCGGCGCATCGGTTCGTGGAAACCGAGGGTGGGCGATTGCATATCGCCGAACAGGGCGAAGGGCATCCGGTGGTCTTCTGTCACGGGTTCCCGCATACCTGGTACATGTGGCACCGGCAACTCCCGGCCGTCGCGGCGGCCGGATATCGCGCCATCGCACCGGACCTGCGTGGTTATGGCCGCACGGAAGTCCCGGATGACCCGGACGCCTACACCAATCAGGCGGTCATCGGAGATCTGCTCGCGCTGCTCGACGACATCGGCGCTGACAAGGCGGTGTTCGTCGGCTTGGACTTCGGCGCGCAGTTGGTGTGGGAGCTGTCGTTGCGGGCGCCGGAGCGGGTCCACGGCATCATCGTGCTGAACAATCCGTTCGCGCCCCGCCCGCCCAAGGCGCCGTCGGAGTTGTGGGCGCGGGCGGCGAAACGGCATTTCCTGCATCTGGACTACTTCCAGCGGCCCGGTGTCGCCGACGCCGAGTTGGCGGCGAACCCGAAGGCGTTCCTGGAACGTGTCTACTTCTCCCTCAGCGCCGACTATCACTACCTCGACACCTGGCAGCATCCGGCCGAGGGCACCGGGTACCTCGACGTGCTCCCGCAAGCTCCGGCGCTGCCGTGGCGCTGGCTGGCGGAAAGCGATATCGACACTCTCGCAGCCGAATTCGATCGCACCGGCTTCACCGGCGGCTTGAATTGGTACCGTGCCCTGGACCGCAACTGGGAACTCACCGCCGACTACGCCGACGCGAAAGTCACCGTCCCGGCCTACTTCATGTACGGCGACCGCGATCCCGACATGGAAGGCTTCAGCGGCCGAGATCCATTGGGCACCATGCAGGCGCACGTGCCACACCTGCGTGCGGTCACCAAGATCTCCGACGCCGGCCACCTGGTCCAGCTGGAACGCACCGACGAGGTGAACGCGCTGCTCGTCGGTCACCTCCGGGAGTTGTTCGAACCCGCCTAGCGGCCGTGGAATCGGCTGTAGCTCATAAGGTTTCGATAAGCGAATCTGTCGGTCGCCCCGGATACTGTCGCGCCATGAGTTACAGCCTGAGCCTCTACCTGGTCGATCTCGACAAAGTCCGGTCCGCGATCGGATCCGGGGACGACGAGCTGCGGCGGAGGATCGTCGGACGGTTCGAAGCGCGGTTCGCTCACGACGACGAGTACTTCGCCGACGAGATCGCGGTGGGCGCGCCGAAGAAGTACGAGGCAGTGCGGGCGGTGCTCGACGGAGGCCCGTTCGACGACTCCTACGGGCATCTGTATGGCTATGCGTACCAGGCGATCTGTGAATTCCACGGGCGTTTCCTCGACAACAGTTCGTTCAGCCCGTTCCGCAGCGGCTGGCTCGAACTCGTCGACGAGGGCATGGCCGCGCTCGGTATGGACGCCCGGGTCGGCGACTTCTGGTACGGCAGTCTCCCCGCCGCGTTACCGCGCCCGGAATTCGTGCCGTGCTACGGCGAATGGACCGCCGACGAGTGCGCGAAACTGCTGGAGCAGTGGGCGGCGACGACCCCCGAGCAGTACGCGGACCTGGATCCGTATGTCCTCGAAGCCATCGAGTCCTGCGTCGGCTGGGCCCGCGCTGCCCGAGCCGAACCGGGCACGGGCGTCGCGGGTTTCTTCTTCTGACCGGTCGCGCTAGCGGTATTCGCTTGCCAACGGCGGATATTCGGACCAGTGCGGGAGTGGCTTGCCGGCCAGGTAGGCGGTGAGGCGGTCGAGGACGTACTGCCAGCGCGGGCCGACCTCGGGAGCCTCGGCGGGGCAGAGGTGGCGGCGGACGAGTTCGAGGTTGGTGAGGACGCCGACCTGAGTGAGGCGCAGTTCGACGACACAGCCGTCGAGATGGAGGGCCAGTTCGTGCGGGGCGACGCAGTGTTCCACCCGGACGGCGAGGGGGCCGGGCACGGGGCCGCCGAGCGGCTGGACGGTCAGGTTGCCGCCGTCTCCGGACACCGTTCCCAGCCAGCGGGACAGCTGGCCGCGGCCGGTGCAGGCGGACCAGACCTCGGGGACCGGCAGGCGGAAAGATCGCAGATAGTGCAGCAGGACGAGGTCGGCCTCGCGATCATGCTCGGGACGCACCTCGCCGAGCGTGGACATCGTGGTCATGCGGCTGTCCTTTCCATGCGCTAATCGGTGAGCAGTTTGCCCGCCGCGGTCTCGATGGCGGCTTCGTCGAGCAGGACGGTGGCGGCGGCGGGGCCGAGCGGAATGAAGCTGTCCGCACTGGTGACGCGGGCGATGCGGCCTTCGAAGTCGGCGTCGATCAGTGCGGAGCATATTGCCTCGGAAACGCCGCCGCTGCGGCGGGTTTCGTCCACTACCAGGACCCGGCCGGTGGCCCGGGCATGCTCGAGCAGATCATCGAGCGGCAGGGGAGCGAGCCAGCGCAGGTCCACGATGCGGACGCTGTGCCCGTGCTCGTGCAGGCGGTGTGCCACGCGTAGACACATCGGGACACCGTTGCCGAACGTGACGAGGGTGATGTCGGTGCCGTCCCCGTAGACCCGGGCACTGCCGAATTCCACATGCTCGCCGTCGATCGCCGCGGGCCAGGCATCGTCGCCGATGTGCACGTCGCGGGCGTGGTACAAAGCGATGGGTTCGAGGAAAACACACACGCGGCCATCGACCCGGGCGGCTGATACGCAGGTGCGCAGCATGGCGGCGGCGTCATCGGCGCGCGCGGGCACGGCGAGCACCAGACCGGGAATGTCGCGCAGGACCGCCAGCGAATTGTCGTTGTGGAAGTGCCCGCCGAACCCCTTCTGATAGGCGAGTCCGGCGATCCGCACCACCATCGGGTTGCGGTACCGGCCGTGCGAGAAGAACGACAGCGTGGCCGCCTCGCCGCGCAGCTGATCCTCGGCATTGTGCAGGTAGGCGAGATATTGGATCTCCGGAATCGGCACGAAACCGGCCAGACCGGCACCGAGCGCCGTGCCGAGCACGCTCTGCTCGTCGAGCAGGGTGTCGAAGACCCGGCGCGCCCCGAACTGCTTCTGCAAACCCTTGGTGACGCCGTAGACGCCGCCCTTGCGCCCGACGTCCTCACCGAACACGAGGACATCGGGGTCGCGCTGGAGCAGGTCGGCGAGCGTCCGATTGATGGCCTGCGCCAACGTCATTCGATTGTCGCCGCCCGAACCGCCGCCGCCCGAACGGCGCTGATCCGCTGCTGGACCTGTTAGGCGAGCGTGGGAGCCTGTCGGCGGCTGTTCACCCCGGACATCCGGGGCGTCGGGATCGGGCTGTGCCGTGGAGGTGTCCGTTTCGGCGGAGTCGGCGTGCTGTGCCGTGGACGTGGCCAGTTGCGAGGGTTCGGTGGGCTGTGTGCTGAAGTTCGCCGGTTCAGCGGGTGCGGCAGGCTGTGTGCCGGAGTTGTCCGGGTCGGGGGATTGCGCGCTGGAGGTGCCCGGATCAGCGTTTGCGGCGTGCTGTACCTGGTGCGCGTGGGTTTCGGACGAGCGCAGGACGTCGGCGCGCACCTCATCCGGATGGGTGGGGGCGAGCGGAGCGGTGACGGCGGCGGCCGAGGTCAGTTTCGGCTCCTCCGGTACCGATTCGGCCATGTCCGCGACTCGGCGGGCGATCTCGTCGTAGCGGGTGAGCACCTGCTCCGGAGTCGCGACACCGGCGGCGACGAGCATCCGGCCGGTCGCCAGGACCGGGTCACGGTCCAGGTCGGCGGCGATGTCGGCCGGGCGGCGGTAGGCGGACTCGACGTCGGAGCCCGCGTGGCCCAGCAGCCGCACCGTTCGCAACCGCAGGAAAGCCGGTTTCCGATGCTGTCGAACCCATTGCGCCGCAAGGGAAGCCGTGGTGAGCGTGTCGATCAGGTCGCAGCCGTCGGCATAGAAGTACTGCAAGCCCAGCCGGACACCGTAGGCCTGCTCGATCCAATCCGGGGGTGTCGGCACACTGATACCGATCCCGTTGTCCTCGCACACGAACAGGATCGGCATCGGAACGCCCTGGTGTGCGGTGTGGATCGCGGTATTGATCGCACCCACGGCCGTCGAGTGATTCGCCGAGGCATCCCCGAAACTGCACAGCACCACCGAATCCGCAGGCCACTCGGTCGAAATCCCCAAGCGCGCGGCCCGTTCCAAAGCGAACGCCAACCCGACGGCCCGCGGCAGGTGCGAGGCGATGGTCGAGGTCTGCGGGATGATGTTGGCGGCCTTGCTACCGAACACCTTGTGCCGGCCACCGGATATCGGATCCGCCTCCGCCGCAACCACTCCCAGTAGCACGTCTCGAATCGGATCCGAGCCCGGAAGCCCTCGGCACCGCTGCACGAAGAAGGCTCCCGATCGGTAGTGCAGCAACGCCGGATCGGTCACCCGCAGCGCCGCGGCCACCGCCGCGTTGCCCTCATGTCCCGACGACCCGATGCTGTAATATCCGCGCCGCTGCGCGCCCAGCTTCCGCGCCGCCAGATCCAGATGCCTGCTCGCGGCCTGCGATTCGAACAGCTCAAGCAGTTCGCCGCCGGTGAACCCACCCGTATCATCCGGACCCGCCTCCGTCGGCGTCAGCGCGGAGATCGCGGCGCGAAACCGCCCATCCAGATCGACTCGCTGTTCGGTCATGCAGCGATCATTCCCGACGAACGCCGCCCGGGTGGCCAGATTCCATGCCGATTCCGCGGAAATATCCCGACCGGTGCGCTTCGTACCGGAAGTATTCCGGTACGAAGCGGTCGGTCAGCTCAGGGCGGCGGCCGCGTCCTTGTCCAGGAGCCACAGGGTGGACTCCATGCCCTGCGCACCGGCGGCGGGGATGTCGACCGGTTTCGCGGCACCGATGGCGGCGGCGACCGCGTCGGCCTTCCCCGCACCGGCGACGACCAGCATCACCTGCCGGGAGCGGCGGACGGCGGGCAGCGTCAAAGTGACTCGCACGGGCGGGGGTTTAGGCGAATTCGTCACGGCGACAACGAGTTCGTGTGTCTCGCGGACCGCGTCGGTGTCCGGGAACAGCGAGTTGACGTGGCCTTCGCCGCCCATACCGAGCAGATGGAGGTCGAAGGAGCCGTGTTCGGCGAGATGGGCGTGTACGGCCGCCGAGTACTCCGCGGCGGCCTCGATCGGGTCGGGGTACTCGCTATCCGAAGCCGCGACCGGATGGACGCGCGACGGGTCGACGGGAACGTGGTCGAGCAGCGCCTCGCGCGCCTGGAGCTCGTTGCGTTCCCCGTCACCGGCGGGGACGAAACGTTCGTCGCCCCAGAAGATGTCGAGCTCGGACCAGTCGATGGCGCCGGGGGACTCGCGGACCCGTTCCAGCATGCTGATCCCGGTGCCGCCGCCGGTGAGCACGACCGAGGCCGAGCCGCGGGCGGCCTGGGCGGCGACCACGATCTCGACGAAACGGGCGGCGGCCGCGGTGACCAGGGCTTCGGCATCCGGATGGACTTCGACGGTGTCGGCGGGGGTGCGCTCAGTCATAGATCACCTTCTCGATTCCGGCGAGGGCTGCTACGTAGATCTCATCGGCGTCCAAGCGGCGCAGTTCCTCGGCGAGGCAGTCGCGGGTTTCGCGGCGGGCCAAGGCGATTCGCTGGTCGGGGTCGCCGGTGCGGGTCAGGGTCGCGGTGCGGCCGTGCTGCGGGCGCTGAATGGCGATGGACACCGAGGAACGGTGCAACTCCACCCGGAGTTCGCCGGTCTTGCGATGCACCGGACAGCCGAGCCGGCCGGCCAGCCAACCGGCCAGCATGTCCAGTGCGGGTTCCTCGCGCAGACCGGAGATCGTCACCTTCTCGATCGGCTCGTAGGGCGGTTCATCCAGTGCGGCGGTGAGCAGCGCGCGCCAATAGGTGATTCGGCTCCACGCCAGGTCGGTGTCGCCCGGTGCGTAGGAGTCCAGGCGCTTCTTGATGGTGGCCTGGGGATCCGGCGCGAAGGTGGCGTCGGTGATGCGGCGGGTGGCCAACCGGCCCACCGAATCCTTCGACGGGAATTCCGGGGCCCCGCGCGGCCACCAGGCCACCACCGGGGTATCGGGCAGCAGGAACGGGATCACCACACTGGATTCGTGGTTGATCAGCTCACCCTGCAACCGCAGCACGATGACCTCGGCCGCGCCGGCATCGCCGCCGACGCGGATCTGCGCGTCCAGTTTGGTCGGCAACTCCCGGTCACCGCGCGCCAGTACCACGACGCGGCACGGATGTTCCCGGCTGGCGTCGTTGGCGGCGTCGATCGCGTCTTCGGCTTCGGAGCTGTCCAGCGTGCACACCACGAGGGTGAGCACCCGGCCCATGGTGATGACACCGTTGCTCTCGCGCAGCTGCACCAGGCGTTTGGTGACCGCGCCGGTGGTGGTGTCGAGCATGTCGACGATCACGGGCGCCGCCATTCCCGGCCGGTGCGCGCCAGCATCTCCTCGGCGGAGGCCGGACCCCAGGTGCCGGCCTCGTAGGACTCCGGTTTACCGCCCGCGGCCCAGTGATCGATCACCGGATCGAGGATGCTCCAAGACAATTCGACCTCCTCGTTGACCGGGAACAGCGACGGCACCCCGAGCAGCACATCCAGGATCAGACGTTCGTAGGCTTCGGGGGAGGATTCGGTGAAGGCTTCGCCGTAGCTGAAATCCATATTGACGTCGCGCACCTCCATGCTGGATCCGGGCACCTTGGAGCCGAATCGCATGGTGATGCCCTCATCCGGCTGCACCCGGATGACCAGGGCGTTCTGGCCCAGTTCCTCGGTCATGGTCTGATCGAAGGGCAGGTGCGGTGCGCGTTTGAACACGATCGCGATCTCGGTCACCCGGCGGCCCAAGCGTTTTCCGGTGCGCAGATAGAACGGCACTCCGGCCCAGCGGCGGGTGTCGACCTCCAGGGTGATCGCGGCATAGGTTTCGGTGCGCGACTGCGGGTCGAAACCCTCCTCGTCGAGCAGCCCGACCACATGCTCGCCACCCTGCCAGCCTTCGGAGTACTGGCCGCGCGCGGTCGTCTCGTCCAGCGGCTCGACGAGTTTCGTCGCCGAGAGTACCTTGATCTTCTCGGCCTGCAACTGCTTGGGCTGGAAGCTGATCGGCTCCTCCATCGCGGTGAGTGCGAGCAACTGCAGCAGATGGTTCTGGATGACGTCGCGGGCGGCCCCGATGCCGTCGTAATAGCCCGCGCGGCCGCCCAATCCGATGTCCTCGGCCATGGTGATCTGCACATGGTCGACGTAGTTGGCGTTCCAGATCGGATCGAACAACTGGTTGGCGAAACGCAGCGCCAGCAGGTTCTGCACCGTCTCCTTGCCGAGATAGTGATCGATGCGGAACACCGTCTCCTCGGGGAACACCCGATTGACCAGGGAGTTGAGTTCGACGGCGCTCTCCAGGTCGTGCCCGAAGGGTTTCTCGATCACCACGCGCCGCCAGGGCTGGCGCCCGTCGGCGACCGGACCGGGGCCATGGGCCAGCTTGTGCTCGGAGAGCTGATCGAGCACCACCGGGAACATGTCCGGCGGAATCGACAGGTAGAAGGCGTGATTGCCGCCGGTGCCGCGTTCCTTGTCCAGCTGCGCCAGAGTTTCGGCGAGCTTGGCGAAAGCGGCGTCGTCGTCGAAGCTGCCCTGGACGAAGCGGAAACCCTCCGCCAGGTGATCCCAGACCTCTTGCCGGAACGGCGTGCGCGCGTGCGACTTCACCGCGTCGAGCACGACCTGCGCGAAATCTTCCTGCGCGTAATCGCGCCGCGCGAATCCGACCAGCGCGAAACCCGGGGGCAACAGCCCCCGGTTCGCCAGGTCATAGATGGCCGGCATCAGTTTCTTCCGGGACAGATCGCCGGTGACCCCGAAGATCACCATGCTGCACGGTCCCGCGATGCGCGGAACGCGTTTATCCCGCTCGTCACGCAGCGGGTTTTTGTTGACCTCTGCTGTGCCGGCCATCGCTGTCAGTTGCTCCCTGCTCCACGCAGTTCTTCGGTGGTGGCGGAAAGCAGTTCGCCCCAAGACTTTTCGAACTTCTCCACGCCTTCGCGCTCGAGCACCTCGAACACGTCGTTCAGGTCGACGCCGACGGCGGTGAGCTGATCGAAGACCTCCTGTGCCTGCTCGGCGGTGCCACTCATGGTGTCGCCGCGGGTCTCCCCGTGGTCGGCGAAGGCCTCCAAGGTCTTCTCCGGCAGCGTGTTCACCGTGTTCTTGGCGACCAGTTCGGTGACATAGAGCGTGTCGGAGTAGTCCGGGTTCTTCACACCGGTCGAGGCCCACAGCGGCCGCTGCCGGTTCGCGCCCGAGGCGGCCAGGTGCGCGTAGGTGGAGGTGTGCTTGCCGCCGTCGAAGACGTCCTGGTACTCGGCGTAGGCGAGGCGGGCATTGGCGACACCGGCCTTGCCGCGCAGCGCCAGCGCCTCCGGGGTGCCGATCGCTTCCAGCCGCTTGTCGATCTCGGTGTCCACGCGGGAGACGAAGAACGAAGCGACGGAATGGATCTTGGCCGGATCATGGCCCGCGCCCTTGGCCTTGTTGATGCCGTCGAGGTAGGAGCCCATCACCGCGCGGTAGCGGGCGACGGAGAAGATCAGCGTCACGTTGACGCTGATGCCCTCGGCGAGCGTCGCGCTGATCGCGGGCAGCCCGGCCTCGGTCGCCGGGATCTTGATGAACAGGTTCGGCCGGTCGACGGTCTTCCACAGGTCGATGGCCTGGGCGGTGGTCTTTTCGGCGTCGAACGCGAAGCGCGGGTCGACCTCGATGGAGACCCGGCCGTCGACGCCGCCGGATGCCTCGTACACCCCGGCGAGCACGTCACAGGCGGCGCGCACGTCGTCGGTGGTGATGGTGCGGATCGCGGCGTCCACGTCCACGCCCTGTGCGGCAAGCTCTTCGACCTGCTTGTCGTAGGCGTGACCCTGGCTCAGCGCGGTCTGGAAGATGGTCGGGTTCGTGGTGACTCCGACGACGCTGCGGGTGTTGATCAGCTCGGCGAGGTTGCCGGACTGGATGCGGTCCCGGGAGAGGTCGTCGAGCCAGACGGAGACACCGGCCGCGGAGAGGGCGGCGAGATTCTCGTTCTGCGACATTGGTTCTATCCCTTCACGTTATCGAGCGTGCGCTGCGCGGCAGCGACAACGGCTTCGGTGGTGATACCGAACTCGCGGAACAGGGTCTTGAAATCGGCGGAGGCGCCGAAGTGCTCGATCGAGACGATCTCGCCCGCGTCACCGACGAATCGGTGCCACGGCATCGCGATACCGGCCTCGACCACGACCCGGGCCCGGACCGCGGGCGGCAGCACCTCGTCGCGGTATGCCTTGTCCTGCGCGTCGAACCACTCCACACACGGCATCGAGACCACGCGGGTACCGACGCCCTGCGACTCCAGCGTAGTGCGCGCGTCGACGGCGAGCTGGAGCTCCGAACCGGTGGCGATCAAGATCACCTGCGGGGTGCCGGTGGAAGCCTCGGCCAGCACGTAGCCGCCCCGCTTCACACCCTCGAAGCTGGTGCCCTCCTGGATCGGCAGATCCTGACGGGTCAGCGCCAGCGCGGACGGGCCGTCCTGGTGCGGCATCTCCGACACCGAGAAGTGCGAGGTGTGCTCGGCGGAATCCCGCTCGAGGATGGTGCGCCAGGCGTAGGCGGTCTCGTTCGCGTCGCCCGGGCGGACCACATTGAGGCCGGGGATGGCGCGCAACGCGGCCAGGTGTTCGATCGGCTGGTGCGTGGGGCCGTCCTCGCCGAGGCCGATGGAGTCGTGGGTCCACACGTAGATCGCGGGCACGCGCATCAGCGCGGCGAGCCGGACCGCCGGGCGCATGTAATCGGAGAACACCAGGAAGGTGCCGCCGTACGGGCGGGTGGGGCCGTGCAGCGCGATGCCGTTGAGAATGGCGCCCATGGCGTGCTCGCGCACACCGAAGTGCAGGGTGCGGCCGTACGGGTCGGCCTTCCACATCCCGGTCGAGATCGTCTCCGGGCCGAAGCTCGGGGTGTCCGGCATGGTGGTGTTGTTGGACTCGGCGAGGTCGGCCGAACCGCCCCACAGTTCCGGCAGCACCGGCGCCAGCGCCGCGAGCACCTTGCCGGAGGCCTTGCGGGTGGCCATGCCCTTCGGATCGGCGTCCCAGGTGGGCAGGCTCTCGGCCCAGCCCTTGGGGAGATCACGCTTGGCGAGCCGGTCGAACAGCTCCTTGCGCTCCGGGTTGGCCGCCGCCCACGCGTCGAACTGCTGCTGCCATTGCTTGTGCGCCGCCTGGCCGCGCTCGATCACCTTGCGGGTGTGCGCGATGACCTCGGGGGCCACCTCGAAGCTCTGCTCCGGATCGAAGCCGAGGATCTTCTTGGTGGCGGCCACCTCGTCCGGACCCAGCGCGGCGCCGTGTGCGGCGCCGGTGTTCATCTTGTTCGGGGCCGGGAAGCCGATGATGGTGCGCAACACGATGATCGACGGCTTGGAGATCTCCGCCTTGGCGGCCTCGAGCGCCGACTCGATCGCGACGACATCCTCGCCGCCCTCGACCACCTGCACGTGCCAGCCGTAGGCGGCGTAGCGCGCGGCCACATCCTCGGTGAAGGCGATGGTGGTGTCGTCCTCGATGGAGATCTTGTTGTCGTCGTAGATCAGGGCCAGGTTGCCCAGCTGCTGGGTGCCCGCCAGCGACGACGCCTCGGAGGTCACGCCCTCCTCCATGTCACCGTCGGAGGCGATGACGTAGACGAAGTGATCGAACGGGCTCGCGCCGGGCGCGGCGTCCGGATCGAACAGGCCGCGCTCACGCCGCGCCGCCATGGCCATACCGACCGCGGAAGCCAGACCCTGGCCGAGCGGGCCGGTGGTGATCTCGACGCCGTCGGTGTGCCGGAACTCCGGGTGACCCGGGGTCAGCGAACCCCACTTGCGCAGCGACCGCAGATCGTCCAGTTCCAGACCGTAACCGGCCAGGTACAGCTGGATGTACTGGGTGATGCTGGAGTGACCGCACGACAGCACGAACCGATCCCGGCCGACCCAGCTCGGATCGCTCGGGTCGATGCGCATCACGCGCTGGTAGAGCGAGTACGCGAGCGGCGCGAGACTCATCGCGGTACCGGGGTGACCGTTTCCGGCGTTCTGCACCGCGTCGGCGGCGAGCACCCGTACTGTGTCGACGGCCTTGGTGTCCAGATCCGTCCAGTCGTCCGGGTGGTTCGGCTGAGTGAGGGCGCGGATGTCGTCTGTGACTGACACGACCGAGGTTCTCCTGACATTGGTTTCGGCTGGTCTGTTCGAGCGAGCTGCGAGCAGTCGCAAGCGATCTGGCAATGCGGCGTGTGGTGACAACCACCCGGACGCACTACTGCGACAAGACGTGTTCCGGGGATGTCCACACCACCCTAGATGTGCCCCATGACCGGCATGGCGGGAACCCGGGTTACCGCCAGGTATTGACGACTACCGAGCGGTCTAAACGCCCGCGCGCGGGCCTGCCGAGCGGGGGGCGCGGGCGGGGGTGCCACCGTCGAGGGTCTACCATCCTCTGTAGTAGTAGCCGCGCCGTTGGGGCCGCGCGCTGCGAATCCCATGGCCGGATGCGATGCACAAACGTGCGAGGAGAGACAGTGCGGATTGGGCAACAGCCGGGTGACAATCCCGCTCCTGCGCCGGGCAATATCGCGGACGCGCACGGCTCTTCGACAGCGCTCGCCGATCGGTTGCAGGGCGACGGGCTCGCTTCCCGACTACTGCGCCGTCCCCTCGCCTACATCGCGCTGACCAAGCCGCGGGTCATCGAACTGCTGCTCGTCGCGACGATTCCGACCATGCTGCTCGCCGACCGCGGCAACGTGGACATCCGCCTGGTGCTGGCCACGCTGTTCGGCGGCTGGATGGGCGCGGCCAGCGCCAACACGCTGAACTGTGTCGCCGACGCCGATATCGACAAGGTGATGAAGCGCACCGCCAAGCGCCCGCTCGCTCGCGAGGCCGTGCCGACGCGCAACGCCTTCATCTTCGGTGTGGTGCTCGGTCTCGCGTCCTTCGCGTGGCTGTGGTGGCAGGCGAATCTGCTCAGCGGCCTGCTCGTGGTCGCCACGATCCTGTTCTACGTCTTCGTCTACACGCTGGGCCTCAAGCGCCGCACCTCGCAGAACGTGGTGTGGGGCGGCGCCGCCGGCTGCATGCCCGCCCTGGTCGGCTGGTCGGCGGTCACCGGTGGCATCGGCTGGCCCGCGATCGCCCTGTTCGGGGTCATCTTCTTCTGGACGCCGCCGCACACCTGGGCGCTGGCGATGCGCTACAAGGAGGACTACCGCGCGGCGGGCGTCCCCATGCTGCCGGTGGTCGCCACCGAGCAGGTGGTCACCAAACAGATCGTCATCTACACCTGGCTGACGGTCCTCACCACGTTGGCGCTGGTCCCGGCGACCGGCGTCATCTACGCCGCCGTGGCCCTGGTCGCGGGCGCCTGGTTCCTGCTCATGGCGCACCAGCTGTACTCCGGTGTACGCCGCGGCGAATCCGTGAAACCCCTGCGGCTGTTCCTGCAATCCAACAACTACCTGGCCGTTGTCTTCTGCGGCCTCGCGGTCGACTCGGTGCTCGGCTGGGACACGATCGGCAGCTTCTTCAGCTGATCCCGATACGGTCGAGAATCGGCGAACGTACTGAGGCACCGCCTAGCATTGCGGGATGACCGGAGCGCCCGACCCAGCAGCGGAGATCCATGCGGTCGCGCGGGATTGGGCCGCAGCGATGGTGTCCAATGATCCGGAGCGGATCGGCGGGTTCATGGCCGATGAATGGGTGATTGTCTCCGACACCGGGATCAGCACCCGCGCGGAGTTTCTCGCACTGATCGGCTCGGGCGGGTTGACGCATTCGGCGATGGACGAGGTGGGGGAGGCGCGGGTCGAGGTGTATGGCGATACCGGCGTGTATACCGCCCGCGTGACGAATACCGCCCACTACCAAGGCAAACGGTTCGACGCCGACGAGTGGACGACCGATGTGTTCGTTCGCGGGGCGAGTGGCTGGCGTTGTGTGCACAGCCACGTCACCACCGTGCGGGGGTAGCTGGGGTCAGGGCAGCAGGACGATGGAGCCGGTTGTCTTGCGGCCCTCCAGGTCTCGGTGAGCCTGCTGCGCGTCGGCGAGGGGGTAGGTGGCGCCGACGCGGATCTCGAGTCGGCCCTCGGCGATCGCCTGGAAGACATCGCCCGCACGCCAGAGGATTTCAGCGCGGTCGCGGGTGAAGTCGTTCAGTTTCGGGCGCGTGACCACAAGGGAGCCGAGGCCGTTGAGGCGTTGCAGGTCGAACGGCGGGACGGGGCCGCTCGCCGCGCCGAAGAGGGCGAGCATGCCGCGCACGCGCAGCGAGGCGAGGCTGGATTCGAAGGTGTCCTTGCCGACGCCGTCGTAGACGGCGGCCACGCCGACGCCGTCGGTGAGTTCACGGACCTGAGCGCCGAGGTCGTCGGAATACCGCAGCACCTCGGCGGCGCCGGCCGCCCGGGACAGCGCTTCCTTCTCATCGGAGGACACCGTGGTGATCACACGCACTCCGCGCGCGGTGGCCAGCTGGGTCAGGATCAGCCCGACACCACCCGCTCCCGCGTGCACCAGCACCGTCTCGCCCGGTTCCGGCTTGTACACCGACTCCAGCAGATAGTGTGCGGTCATGCCTTGCAGCAGGGCCGACGCCGCGACGGGTGCATCCACGCCGTCCGGCACCGGAACCGCCACGGCCGCGCCGACCGCGACCTGCTCCGCGTAACTCCCCGGAGCGGCGCACCAGGCGACCCGGTCACCGACCTGGAAGTCCGTGACGTTCGCGCCGATCTCGGCGATCACGCCGGTGCCCTCCGAGCCGGGGATGTAGGGCACGGTCTGGGGGTACATGCCGGTGCGGAAGTAGGTGTCGATGTAGTTGACGCCGACCGCCTGGGTGTCGACCAGGAGCTGGTCCGGACCGGGCTTCGGGTCGGGCGCCTCGACGGACTGCAGGACTTCGGGACCACCGTGCTCGGAAACCTGAATGGCGCGCATGAGATTCAGTTCTAGCACTGACGCGGAGTGACCTGCACCCCGCAGGTATGGACTGAGGCCTACCGGTCGGTAAAGTAGGGCCCATGAGCGTTGAAGCCGCCACCCCCGTGCACCTGTCGGGTTCCGTCGTGAGCTCCGTCAAGAGCTTTGTCGCCGACCACGGCGGCTCCGCGACCGCCGTCCTGCAGCCCCTCGGCCGCATCGGCGTCCGCGTCACCCTGGTCGGCCAGGACGGCATCCTCGGCGACCGGGTCGTCGGCTCCCTCGCCGAAGCCAAGCGCCTCGTGGAAACCGTCGACGGCCTGACCGAGGCCGACGAATGGGACCGCGAACTCACCTCCGTCGTCACCCCGCGCAAGGGCCACTTCGCCCAGATGGCCGGCTGGGTCGCCCGCCAGACCCGCTTCCCGAAGGCCCGCAACGAGCGCTGAGCCCTCACCCGGGCCGAGACGCAGTATTGCGTGTCCCGGCAGCACCGGTATCGAAGACGCGCGGGTCGATCTGGCCAGGCTCCTCGACGGCCAGGGTGACCCCCTCTGGTCCAGCCTCGCCCTGACCTCCGTCATCTGATCGCCGGGCCCTTGGTCGCGTGGCCGACGCCGAGCGTTCAAGCGGGCTGGGGAGCAGGCGCCTCGGCGGGGACGGGTTCGCGGGTGCGCAGGGATGCCCAGAGGGCGGCGGTGGCGGCGGTGCAGGCGCCCGCGCCGGCGACGTGGATGGCGACCAGGGCGCCCGGCACGTCGGTGAAGTATTGGACGACGCCGACCAGGGCTTGGGCGCAGACCACGGCCAGCAGCACGAACAGGCGGGTGCGGACGTCCTTGGTGATGCCTACCGCGTAGAGGCCGAAGCCCAGGCCGACGAGCAGTGCCAGGTACCCGACGAGCAACTGCGAATGCAGGTGCACGAGGGTGGTGATTTCGATTTGCAGGCGGGCGACCGGGCGCTCGATGCTCTTGTCGCCCGCGTGCGGTCCGGCCGCGGTGACCAGGGTGCCCGCGATGAGGACACCGGCCAACGCGACGCCGCTGAGTGCGGTGAGCCAGCGCAAAGGAGCCGGGACCTGGACGGTTTCGATGCCGTCGTCGGGTTCGCAGATCTTCGCGTAGAGCACCATCGCCAGCCAGACCATCGCCATGGACGCGAGCAGGTGCACCGCGACGGTCCACCAGAGCAGGCCGGTGCGCACCGTGATGCCGCCGATGATCGCCTGCACCACGGTGCCGCCGGGCATCAGCCAGGCGTAGATCAGGACCTCGCGGCGACGGCGCGCGCGGGTCACGGCGAGCACGATGAGTGCGGCGAACAGCGTCACCACGAAGGTGAGCAGGCGGTTGCCGAATTCGACCGCTTGATGGAAGCCGGGCACCTCGGCGACGGCGACCGGGGTGAAGCTACCCGGGAAGCACTGCGGCCAGGTGGGGCAGCCGAGGCCGGAGGCCGTGACGCGGACGACGGACCCGGTGACGGCGATACCGGCCTGGGTCAGGACGACCGCGATGGCGGTCAGTCGTTGCACCCGCAACGAGGGGAGCGGCAGGCGGTCGACGACTCGCAAGAATGCGCGATACAGCACGGAGACGATGGTAGCGGCCGCTCCGGGCCCGCTTGCACCCGGTCTACTACAAGGTGTCGTGGAGCTGTCAGTGGAAGCGGAAGAACCGGGTGGCGAGGAACCCGCACACCAGCCCCCAGGCGGTGAGCACGATGAGCCCGAACCAGTCGACGCTGCTGCGCAGGGCCTGTTCGAGCGCGACCGCCAGCGCACCGGAGGGGATCAGCCGGGCGATCACGTTGACCGCGGTCGGCAGATCGTCGGAGGCGAACACGATGCTGGCGATGCCGAGCATGATGAACCACAGGATGTTCGCCAGTGCCAGCACGATCTCGGCCTTCAGGGTGCCGCCGAGCAGCAATCCCATGGCCGCGAAAACGGCGGTGCCCACAGCGATCACGAGTGCGCCCAGCAACAGCCCGCCCACCCCCGGCCGCCAGCCGAGCGCGAACCCGATGACGCCCAGCAGGACCGCCTGCAACACCACCACGATGAGCACCGCGGCGCTCTTGCCCGCGATGATGCCCCAACGTGGAAGAGCCGTCGCGCCAAGACGTTTCAGCGCACCGTAGCGCCGGTCGAACCCGACGGCGATGGCCTGCCCGGTGAACGCGGTGGACATCACCGCCACCATCATCACCGCCGGCACCAGCTTGTCGATCCGGTCCCGCCCGAGACTGCCGAACGGCAGCAGCGTCAAACCGACCAGCAGCGTGATCGGGATGAACATGGTCAACAGCAGCTGTTCCCCGTTGCGCAGCAACAGGGTCAGCTCCATGCGGGTCTGGGCGGCGAGCATGGCGGCGCGACCGGTCGGCCGCGGGTTCGGGGTGAAAGTGCCGGGCACGAAACGGCTTCCGTAGCGATTGCTCGCGGGGCGCTCGGAAGAGTCGGAAGCAGCTTGGGTCATCCGCGTAGGTCCCGTCCGGTGAGTTCCAGGAAGACGTCTTCGAGCCGGCGCTGATCGATGCGGATGTCGGTGGCCAGCACGTTCATCCGGGCACACCAGGCGGTGACGGTCGCCAGCACCTGCGGGTCGATCTCGCCCTCGATCAGATAGGAGCCCGGGTTGGTCTCGCGCGGTGCGAATCCTTCCGGCAGTGCGCTTTCCAGGAGCTCCAGATCGAGTTTCGGTGGGGCGGTGAAGCGTAGCTGTCCGGCGGCGCCGTGCGCGGTGACCTCGGCCGGGGTGCCGGAGGCGACGATCTTGCCGTGATCGATGATGACCAGCTGGTCGGCGAGCTGTTCGGCCTCGTCCATCATGTGCGTGGTCAGCAGCACGCTGACTCCGTCGCGGCGCAGTGCGTCGATCAGTTCCCACACGATCAGCCGGGCTTGCGCGTCCAGGCCGGCGGTGGGTTCATCGAGGAAGACGATCTCCGGTCGCCCGACCAGCGCGCAGGCCAGGGCGAGGCGTTGCTGCTGGCCGCCGGACAGCCGGCGGTAGGGCGTGCGCCGATTGTCTTGCAGCCCAAGGGTTTGCAGCAGCCACTCGGGATCGAGCGGGTCGGCCGAGTAGGCGGCGACCAGGTCGAGCATTTCGCCGGCCCGCGCCCCCGGGTACGCGCCGCCGCCCTGCAGCATCACGCCGATGCGCGGTCGCAGTGTGTCGGAGTCGGCGATGGGGTCGAGCCCGAGCACCCGCACCGAACCGGTGTCCGGCGCGCCGAACCCTTCGCACATCTCCACGGTGGTCGTCTTACCGGCACCGTTGGGCCCGAGCAGGGCGAGGACCTGGGCCCGTTCGACTTCGAAGGACAGGCCGTCGACCGCGAGGGTCTCGCCGTACCGCTTGACGACGCCGTCGACGCGCACGGCGGGCCCGGAGGAAGTCACAGCGCCGCCCGGCCGGTGCTCGGCTCCGCCGCG
The DNA here is from genome assembly GCF_017875645.1 of Nocardia goodfellowii. Taxonomy (NCBI): domain Bacteria; kingdom Bacillati; phylum Actinomycetota; class Actinomycetes; order Mycobacteriales; family Nocardiaceae; genus Nocardia; species Nocardia goodfellowii. The sequence continues at coordinate 4,010,230 of NZ_JAGGMR010000001.1, forward strand.
ACTTCGCGTGCCGGCTCTTCGGATCGCTCGCTGCGCTGCCTCACGGAGAGACACGGTAAGCCGTGGGCTCGTGTGACGGAGCCGACACCCCCGCCTGCTGGGCGCGCCAGGGGAGCGCGTTTCGGGTGACCACGATGAACAGCACGCACACGATGGCGGTCGCGATCGCGGAGCCGACGATCTGGAAGACCTCGAAATCCCCGCCGCGCGGCATCTGCAGCACGCTGACGACCGCCGAGAACGCCACCGCGGGCCCGCGGAAGATCGGCCGGGTCGCCCAAGCCGCCAGCGGCACGATCGCCCACAGCAGATACCAGGGCTGCACCACCGGGAACAGCAGCACGATGGCGCCGAGCGAGACGCCGAGCGCTCCGACCGGATGCAGCCGCCCGGTGCCGGCGGCGACCAGCATGCGCACCGTCACATACGCCGCCACCGCCGCGGCGATCGGCCGGGTGATGCTCAGCAGCGCCGTGGTGTGGTCACCGAGCCCGAGCAGCACACCGCCGAATCCGGTGATGATCCCGATCGCGGTCGGCAGCGACATCCAGCTGCGCACCGCGTTCGCGACGCTGAGCGTATGGATCCAGCCGAAGCCCAGATCGCTCAGCGAACTGATGAGAGCCGTTACGCCCAAAGCTATTCCGCCCAGCATCGCCGCCGAGGTCACCAGCGTGCGCAGGCCACCGTTCCAGCGGCGGGCCAAGCTCACCCAGACGAATCCCATCACGATCATCGAGGTGACCTTGATCGATGCCGACAGCGTGATCACCACCGCTCCGGCGATCAGCAACGCGTAGGCCCGCCCGTCGAACTCCGGACTGTCATCGATCGCGCGCAAGCACAATTCCAGGCCCGCCAGCATCAGGCCGAGCATCAGCGCGTCGTTGTGGACACCGCCGACCAGGTGGAACAGCACTAGCGGGTTGGCCGCGCCGAGCCACAGCGCACTCACGGGCGCGACACCGCAGCGCACCGACAGCCGGGGCAACGCCCACACGATCAGCGCCACACCGCCGAGCGCGAGCAGGCGGTGCATCCACACCCCGAGCAGAATGTTGTCGCCGGTGAGCTCGGCGATGAACCGTCCGGCCCACAGGAACAACGGTCCGTAGGGCGCGGGCGTCTCCCGCCAGATATTCGGCACATTGCGGGTCAGCACATTGTCGTTGCCGAGTGCCTGGGACGGCCCCACCACGTACGGGTCGAGTCCGCGCGCGCTGATCTCGCTCTGTGCCAGATACGAATACACGTCGTTGCTGAACATGGGCGGCGCGATGGCCAGCGGCAGCACCCACAACAGCAACGTCCGGTCCATCTGCGAGCGGGTCAACCGGTGCAGCGGGTTACCGCCGAGCCCGCCGACGGCGAAGCGGCCCAACAACAGCCAGGCCAGCACGACGAGGGTGGTGCCGACCATGCACACGGCCAGCGACGCGGTATGCGCCCGCCCGAAGATCGCGAAGATCCGCATCCCGGACACGGGGTTCTGGAGCACCGGTTGCGCGCCGACACCGAGCGCGCTGATCACCATCAGCACCGACCCGGTCGCGCCCATCAACCGAATTCGGTTGAACTGCGACATCTCCCGCGCGTCGAGTTCGGGCACCGCCGTCTCGTCCCGGTGCAGTACCGCGACCGTGTGCTCGGAAGCGGGCACGTCGAGCCCCAAGGCCCGGCGCCCCACCGCCAATGTCCTGCGCCGCGCGCCCTCCAGTACCGCCACGACCCGAAGCCTAATGCGCGGGCCGGAACCAGCCGACCCGCAACCCGCCGGGCTCGACGGCGGACAGCGCACAATCGTGCACATGGTTTCGGAGTCCAGGCGGCGGATCGAAGTCGCGGCGGCGGGATTGCTGGCGCGGCACGGCTATCACGGGTTCGGGTTGAAGAAGTTGAGCGCGGCGGCGGGGTTGCCGTACGGGTCGATCTATCACCATTTTCCGGGCGGGAAAGAGGAGATCGCGGTGGCGGCGATCACCGGGACGGCGGTGTTGTCGAGCCGGGTGCTGGCGCAGGCGCCGGGGGATGTGTTCGCGTCGACGAAGACGATGTTCGAGTTCATGGTGGCGAAGCTGGCGGGGTCGGAATGGGCCGACGGGTGTCCGGTGGGGACGCCCGCGCTGGATGGCGGCAGCGATGTGGAGGCGATCCGGGTCGCGTGTGTGGCGGCCTTCGAGGTGATGGAGCGCGCCTTCGCGGGGCTGTTGACGGAGGTGGGTTTACCGGTGCGGGAGGCCGGAGAGCTAGCGGTCACGGTTGTCGCGGCTTACGAAGGGGCGACGATCCTGTCGCGGGTCCGGCGTTCGGAAGAACCGCTACGGACGGTCGCGGCGGGCATGGAGCGGTTGATCCGAATGACGTTGCGGGAGGCGGGCGTGGCGTCCGGGTAAGCCCTCGCGTAGACCCGGCATCAGGTCGCGCTCGGCGGAGAATTTCCGGAAGTTGGTGCTGGGCAGAGCGATTGAGTCGACCGCTATTGACTAGAAAGAACGTTCTAGCGAGACTCGATGGATGAAAAGCTTGATGCTGTCCGGTCCCGGTGCGCTCACCTGGGAAGACGTCCCTGAACCCGAGATCAGCACTCCTGAACAGGCTCTCGTCCGGCCGATCGCCCTGGCCACCTGCGATATCGATCCCGCGGTGCTGCGTGGGACGTTCCCGCTGCCTTGGCCGTATCCCTTCGGACACGAAGGCGTCGTCGAGGTGGTCGCCGTTGGAGAGGACGTGCGCGCGGTGCGGGTCGGCGATCGCGCCGTCGTCCCGTTCCAAATCTCTTGCGGCACTTGCCGACCCTGCTTGCGCGGGCATACCGGCAATTGTGCGAGTCATCCGCCGTTGTCCACCTTCGGCCTCGGCACTTTGGGCGGGCTGGCATGGGGCGGGCTGTGGGCCGACCTGGCATTGATCCCGCACGCCGACGCCATGCTCGTCCCGCTCCCGGCCGGAGTGGACCCCGCCACCGTGGCCAGCGCCAGTGACAACATCCCCGACGGCTATCGGGCCGTCGGCCCGCAGCTGGCCGCGGATCCGGGGGCGGAAGTGCTGGTCATCGGCGGTCCGGCGGCGCCGTCGATCGGGCTCTACGCGGCCGGCCTGGCCGTCGCGCTCGGCTCGGATCGTGTGGTCTACCTCGATGATGCGCCGGATCGGCTGGCGATCGCCGAGAAACTCGGCGCACAGGCCATCGAAGGCCGCCGGGATACCCGCGTCGGCCGGTTCCCGATCACCGTCGAAGCCGCGGGCGGAGCCAAGGCGCTCCGGGCCGCTGTCGACGCCACCGCCTATGACGGCTGGTGCACCAGCGTCAGCGTGCAGCTGTCCGACGTCGCGCTGCCGATCTTCGATATGTACAGCCGCTGTTGCACCTTCCATACCGGCCGCGCGCACGCTCGCCCCGTCATTCCCGCGGTGCTCGATCTCGTCGCGGCCGGTCGTTTCGACCCATCGTTGGTCACGAGCGTCACCGTGCCGTGGGACGACGCGGTAGCAGCGCTCCAGGAGACCCCGATGAAGCTGGTCGCCGTGCGCTGAAATTCGATCAAGTCCCATACCCGCGCGGCCGAGTGTGCGCCACATCGCAGAAGTACCGCCGGTGCGTTGTGCGGCGAACCTCTGGACACCCTGGAACAGGCTTCTGCACCGTCGCGCTGTGCCGAGATTACCGCCCATAATCCGGTTTGATGTGCGCTGATAGTCGTCCTGCAAGATTGTGCGATGGGTCACTTACGGCCCGGTGCGTACCCACCGCGAACCCCCGGCATCTCGGGTTATGCGTCCGTCGCGAGCCTGTGCATGATCGAATGCCGAGCTCCGGCGGTCTTTCCAAGGGGACCCTTATTAGATTTAGGGAACGAATTCCGCCACACTGGTGTTGTGAAAACCATGGGTTTGCGGAATGACGACGAAAGGGCCGGTCGCAGGGCTGGTACCGCGTCGGCGCCTGCGCCCGCCGCGGTTGGCACCGAGGGGCACACCCGCGCCGCCATCGTCCAGCTGCTGCTGGAGGACGGACCGATCACCGCGACCGCCATCGGCACCAGGCTGGGTCTCACCCCGGCCGGCGTGCGCCGGCATCTCGACGCGCTGATCGATTCCGGTCAGGCGCGGGCCAGCCGTTCCGCGCCGTGGCAGCAGAAGGGGCGCGGCCGTCCGGCCAAGCAGTACCAGCTGACAGCCGCCGGACGCGGCCGCCTCGGCCACGCCTACGACGACCTCGCGGGCGCGGCCATCCGCCAGCTCGGCGAGATCGGCGGCGAACAAGCGATCACCGAGTTCGCGCGGAAACGGGCCCGGACTATCGTGGCCGGGATCGACGCGGTCCAGGACAACGGAGTGGGCGGACCGACGGCCGAGCACACCGAGGCCAAGGCCGAGGAAATCGCGGAAGCCTTCACCGACGCCGGCTTCGCCGCCTCCACCCGCAAGGTGGGTTCGGGCGTGCAGATCTGCCAGCATCACTGCCCGGTCGCGCACGTCGCCGAGGAATTCCCGCAGCTGTGCGAGGCCGAACTCGAGGCGTTCCGCGACCTGCTTGGCACCCACGTGCAGCGGCTTGCGACGATCGCCAACGGCGATTGCGCCTGCACCACGCACGTACCGCTACTGCCGATAACGAAAAAGTCTGCTCCACAAACCGCCGCACAGCCCGCGACGGTACGAACGAACGACTCCGGAAGGAGTGCCGAATGACGACGACCACCGACCAGGTGCAACCGCTCACCCAGGAAGAAACCATTGCTTCGCTGGGCAAATACGGTTACGGCTGGGCCGATTCGGATGTGGCCGGCGCCGCCGCGCAGCGAGGTCTGTCCGAGGCGGTTGTCCGAGACATCTCGGCCAAGAAGAGCGAGACCGAGTGGATGCTCGAGCAGCGTCTCAAGGCCCTGCGCATCTTCGACCGCAAGCCCATGCCGAACTGGGGTTCCAACCTCGACGGCATCGACTTCGACAACATCAAGTACTTCGTGCGCTCCTCGGAGAAGCAGGCCGAGACCTGGGAAGACCTGCCCGAGGAAATCAAGAACACCTACGACAAGCTCGGCATCCCCGAGGCGGAGAAGCAGCGCTTGGTCTCCGGTGTCGCCGCGCAGTACGAGTCCGAGGTCGTCTACCACTCCATCCGTGAGGATCTGGAGAAGCAGGGCGTCATCTTCCTCGACACCGACACGGCGTTGAAGGAGCACCCGGAGCTCTTCCACGAGTACTTCGGCTCGGTCATCCCCGCCGGTGACAACAAGTTCTCCGCGCTGAACACCGCGGTGTGGTCGGGTGGCTCGTTCATCTACGTGCCGCCGGGCGTGCACGTCGATATCCCGCTGCAGGCCTACTTCCGGATCAACACCGAGAACATGGGTCAGTTCGAGCGCACGCTGATCATCGTCGACGAGGGCGCCTACGTGCACTACGTCGAGGGCTGCACCGCGCCGATCTACAAGTCGGATTCGCTGCACTCCGCGGTGGTGGAGATCATCGTGAAGAAGGGCGGCCGCTGCCGCTACACCACGATCCAGAACTGGTCGAACAACGTCTACAACCTGGTCACCAAGCGGGCCAAGGCCGAGGCGGGCGCGACCATGGAGTGGGTCGACGGCAACATCGGCTCCAAGGTCACCATGAAGTACCCGGCGGTCTGGATGACCGGCGAGTACGCCAAGGGTGAGGTGCTCTCGGTCGCGTTCGCGGGCGAGGGTCAGCACCAGGACACCGGCGCGAAGATGCTGCACCTGGCGCCGCACACCTCTTCGAACATCGTGTCGAAGTCGGTGGCGCGCGGTGGCGGCCGGGCCTCCTACCGTGGCCTGGTTCAGGTCAACAAGGGCGCCTACGGCTCCCGGTCGACCGTGAAATGTGATGCGCTGCTGGTCGATACGATCAGCCGCTCCGACACCTACCCCTACGTCGACATCCGCGAGGACGACGTGACGATGGGTCACGAAGCGACTGTCTCCAAGGTGTCCGAGGATCAGCTGTTCTACCTGATGAGCCGCGGCCTCACCGAGGACGAGGCGATGGCGATGGTGGTGCGCGGCTTCGTCGAGCCGATCGCCAAGGAACTGCCGATGGAATACGCGTTGGAACTGAACCGGCTCATCGAGCTGCAGATGGAAGGAGCCGTCGGCTGATGGCGACAGGTGTCATTGGAGCGGTGGAAGGCGAGAACGCCAAACCGATTCAGAACCCCGGCGCCGGAGCCGCGACCAACAAGGGCGAGGTCTTCACCTCGTTCGATGTGGACGCCTTCGAGGTCCCGTCGGGCCGCGACGAGGAGTGGCGGTTCACCCCGCTGCGCCGGTTGCGCGGCCTGCACGACGGCACCGCCGTGCGTGACGGTCAGGCCACCATCGAGGTGAACTCGGTCGAGGGTGTCACGGTGGAAACCGTCGGCCGTGACGACGCGCGTCTCGGCCAGGCCGGTGTGCCCGCCGATCGTGCTGCCGCGCAGGCGTATTCGGGTTTCGAGTCGGCGACCATCGTGTCCGTCGGCCAGGAAGTCGAGGTCGCCGAGCCGGTGGTGCTCACCGTCACCGGTCCCGGCGAGGGCAAGACAGCCTACGGCCACACGCAGATTCGGCTGGCCAACTTCGCCGTCGCCACCGTCGTGGTCGATCAGCGCGGCAGCGGAACCTACGCCGAGAACGTGGAATTCGTGCTCGGTGACAGCGCCAAGCTGACCGTCGTGCACGTCCAGGACTGGGCCGACGACGCCGTCAACACCACCGCGCACCATGCCAAGGTGGGCCGCGACGCCACGCTGCGCCACATCAACGTCACCCTCGGCGGCGACCTGGTGCGCCTGACCGCCGGTGTGCGCTACGACGGCCCCGGCGGCGACGCCGAACTGCTCGGCCTCTATTTCGCCGATGCCGGTCAGCACTTCGAGCAGCGCCTGCTCATCGACCACGCGGTCCCGAACTGCAAGTCGAACGTGCTGTACAAGGGTGCGCTGCAAGGCGATCCGAAGTCCGCGAAGGGCGATGCCCGCACCGTTTGGATCGGCGACGTGCTGATCCGCGCGGCCGCCGAGGGCACCGACACCTTCGAGGTCAACCGGAACCTGATCCTCACCGACGGCGCCCGCGCCGACTCGGTGCCGAACCTGGAGATCGAGACCGGCGAGATCGCCGGCGCCGGACACGCCAGCGCCACCGGACGCTTCGACGACGAGCAGCTGTTCTACCTGCGCTCGCGGGGCATCCCGGAGGACGCCGCCCGTCGTCTGGTCGTGCGTGGTTTCTTCCACGAGATCATCCAGAAGATCGCGGTCCCCGAGATCCGGGAGCGGCTGGAGTCGGCCATCGAAGCCGAACTCGCCGCGATCGGCGCCTGACAACACAGACCATCACCCCGCAAAGGAACGCACATCCGATGACCACCCTGGAAATCAAGGACCTGCACGTCGAGGTCGCTACGCCCGAAGGCGAAGCCAAGGAGATCCTCAAGGGCGTCGACCTCACCATCAAGTCCGGTGAGACCCACGCCATCATGGGCCCCAACGGCTCCGGCAAGTCGACCCTGTCCTACGCGATCGCCGGCCACCCCAAGTACACGGTGACCTCCGGCTCGATCACCCTCGACGGCGAAGACGTGCTGGAGATGTCGGTCGACGAGCGCGCCCGCGCCGGCCTGTTCCTGGCCATGCAGTACCCGGTCGAGGTCCCCGGCGTCTCGATGACGAACTTCCTGCGCACCGCCGCCACCGCGGTCCGTGGCGAGGCCCCGAAGCTGCGCCACTGGGTCAAGGAGGTGAAGGAGTCGATGAACGAGTTGGAGATCGACGCCGCCTTCGGTGAGCGCAGTGTGAACGAGGGCTTCTCCGGCGGTGAGAAGAAGCGCCACGAGATCCTGCAGCTGGGCCTGCTCAAGCCGAAGATCGCCATCCTCGACGAGACCGACTCCGGTCTCGACGTGGACGCGCTGCGCATCGTCTCCGAGGGCGTCAACCGCTACAAGGAGCGCGAGAACGGCGGCATCCTGCTGATCACGCACTACACCCGCATCCTGCGCTACATCAAGCCGGAATTCGTGCACGTCTTCGTGGGCGGCCGCATCGTCGCCGAGGGCGGCGCGGAGCTCGCCGACGAACTCGACGCCAACGGCTACACCAAGTTCCTTCCCGCGACCGCTGGAGCCTGAGATGACCGCTGTGGTCCATAACGCCCTCGACGTGGCCCGCGTCCGGGCCGACTTCCCGATCCTGGCCCGCACGGTCCGGGACGGGAAACCGTTGGTGTACTTGGACTCCGGCGCGACCTCCCAGCGGCCCCTGGTCGTGCTCGACGCGGAACGGCAGTTCCTGATCGAGAGCAATTCGGCGGTGCATCGCGGTGCGCACCAGCTGGCGGAGGAAGCGACCGACGCCTACGAGAACGCGCGCGCCGATATCGCGCGCTTCGTGGGTGTCGACGCCGGGGAGATCGTGTTCACCAAGAACGCGACCGAATCGCTGAACCTGGTTACCTACACGTTCGCCGACCCGCGGTTCCCGCACCATGTGGGCCCGGGTGACGAGATCGTCGTCACCGAGCTGGAGCATCACGCGAATCTTGTGCCGTGGCAAGAGCTCGCACGGCGTACGGGCGCGACACTGAAGTGGTACGGCGTGACCGAGGACGGCCGGATCGATCTCGATTCGCTCGAATTGTCGCCCGCCACCAAGGTTGTCGCGTTCACGCACCAGTCGAACGTGACCGGCGCGGTCACCGATGTCGCCGAAATCGTCCGGCGCGCGAAGGCTGTCGGCGCGCTCACCGTGCTCGACGCCTGTCAGTCGGTGCCGCACATGGCGGTGGACTTCCGGGCGCTCGATGTCGACTACGCCGCGTTCTCCGGGCACAAGATGTTCGGTCCCTCCGGTGTCGGTGTGCTCTTCGGCCGCCGTGCGCTGCTCGAGGAGATGCCGCCGTTCATCACGGGCGGCTCGATGATCGAGACCGTCACCATGGCGGCCAGCACCTACGCCCCGCCGCCGCAGCGGTTCGAGGCCGGTGTGCCGATGACTTCGCAGGTGGTCGGCTTGGGCGCGGCCGTGCGGTATCTCGAGGAGCTCGGCATGGACAACATCGCCGCGCACGAACACGCGCTGGTGGCGAAGGCGCTCGACGGGCTCGGCTCGATCGAGGGTGTGCGGATCGTCGGACCGACCGAGAACGTGGATCGCGGTTCCGCGGTGTCGTTCGTGGTCGATGGCATCCACGCCCATGATGTCGGCCAGATCCTGGACGACGAAGGTGTCGCCGTGCGCGTCGGGCATCACTGCGCGTGGCCGCTAATGCAGCGCATGAGCATTCCGGCGACAGCCCGCGCCTCCTTCGCCGCCTACAACACTCTCGACGAGGTGGACGCGCTGGTCGCAGCGGTGCGGAAGGCTCAGAAGTTCTTCGGCGTGAGCGCAGCGAGCGACGACAAATGAAGCACAGTGGAGTTGCATAAGACATGCGCATGGAGCAGATGTACCAGGAAGTGATCCTGGACCATTACAAGCATCCACACCACCGCGGGCTGCGGGAGCCGTTCGGCGCCGAGGTGCACCACGTCAACCCGACCTGCGGTGACGAGGTGACCTTGCGCGTGAACATCGCCGACGACGGCGAAGTCACGGATGTGTCGTATGACGGCCAGGGCTGTTCGATCAGCCAGGCCGCCACCTCGATCCTCGCCGATCAGGTCATCGGGCTGCCGGTGCAGCAGGCGCTGAAGGTGGTCGATTCCTACAGCGAGATGATCTCCAGCCGCGGCACCGTCGAAGGCGACGAGGACGTGATCGGCGACGGCATCGCCCTCGCCGGCGTCGCCAAGTACCCGGCCCGGGTGAAATGCGCGCTGCTGGGTTGGATGGCGTTCAAGGACGCGGTGGTGCGGATATCCGACTCCGAAGCGGGAAAGACCGCAATGGGCACCGACACTCCCTCCACGAATGGGGCGAACTCATGACCGAGACACCGGCCACCGAGACCGAGCAGACTGCTGCTCCGGTCGAACTCTCCGCCGAGGAGATCAAGCACCTCGAGGACATCGAGGAGGCGATGCGCGACGTCGTCGACCCTGAACTCGGCATCAATGTCGTCGACCTCGGGCTGGTCTACGGCATTTCGGTCGAGAACGAGGTCGCCAAGCTGGATATGACCTTGACCTCGGCCGCCTGTCCGCTCACCGATGTCATCGAGGATCAGACCCGCAACGCGCTGGTGCGCAGCGGCCTGGTCGAGGACTTGACGATCAACTGGGTGTGGATGCCGCCGTGGGGTCCGGACAAGATCACCGATGACGGCCGCGAGCAGCTGCGCGCACTCGGCTTCACGGTGTAGTTCCTTCGCACACTGGACAATTCGATACACGGCAAGCGAAGATCCTCCCCATACCACTTCAGGAACGGGGAGGATTCTCTTGTCTGTGCTCGGTAAGTCGGCTCTGCTCGCCGCTGTCACGTCCTCGGCAGCGGCCACCGTGTGGGCAGCCGCGCCCGCCGAGGCGGCGGGAAGGTACTTCGGCACTTTCGCCATTTCCTGGAGCACCGGGAAAGCGATTTCGGCGGTGGACCATCCGTCGAAGGTGACCGCCGACGCCAACGCCATTCGCGACTGCGGTGTCTACGACTGCGAACTCGTGCTGCGTATCGTCGACGGCTGCGGCGCCATCGCCCGCGGCGCGGACGGCAAATGGGGCTGGGCGGCCGGGGGCTCGCTCGAAAGCGCGGAGCAGGCCGCCGTGGCCTCGCTCGGCGAAGCTGCCCCGCCCTTCCCGGACCTCGGCAGTTCCCAGCCGCGCGCCGCCGCCGTCGTGACCTCCGCCTGTACCAAGAATATGCGCTGACCTCCGTCGCTCGGCCGGTCCGGATATTGCTTGGACAATCGGGGCCTTCTCGGCAATGATCTTGGCTGACATCATCTTTGAACCGGGGAGGATTCTTTGTCTTTGTCTCGTAAGGTTGCCGCGGGCGCGGTCGCGTCTTTCGCGACCGCGATCGTGTTGTCCGGTATGGGTCCCGCCAACGCGACCGCCCAGAGTGGCGTGGAAATCATGGAGGTCGAGGGTTACCACGCCACGTCCGTGGACGGCGGATTCACTGCCGCGCGCGGTGATCTCTATGGCGCGCTGGCGATTTCGCGGAGCACCGCCCGGGTGTCCTCCGCCGTGAACTACGGCAGCTGGGCCGCGGCCGAGAACGGCGCGCGGGCCGAATGCGGCCGTCGCGACTGCGATGTCGTGGTCACCTTCCGCAATGCCTGTGGTTCGGTGTCCCAGGGCGCCGACTACCGTTTCGGCTGGGCCTGGGCGGCCAACCGCGGTGAGGCCGAACGGCATTCGAACGAGGTGCTCGGCATGAGCGCTCCGCCGTTCCCGGATCCGGGTAGCGCTTCGCCGCGTCCGGCCCGGGTCGTCCTGTCCGCCTGCACGGCGAACGCGGGCTGACAACCGAGCACGCGAATGGGGTGCCCGGCTCACTCGAGCCGGGCACCCTTTTTCGTTTCTGGCTACCGGCGCAACACCTTTCGGGCCAGCCAGTTGCCGAGGAACTGGATACCCTGCACCCCGGCGATGATGATCAGCGTGGCCACCAGGGTGACCTGCCAGTCGAAGCGCTGATAGCCGTAGACCAGGGCGAAATCGCCGAGCCCGCCACCGCCGACGGTGCCCGCCATCGCGGACATGTCGACGATGGCGATCACCACGAAGGTGTAGCCGAGGATCAACGGGCCCAGCGCTTCCGGAATCAGCAGCGTGCAGATGATGCGCAGCGGGCCGGCGCCGACCGCGCGGGCGGCCTCGATCACACCGGGGTCGACGGTCACCAGATTCTGTTCGACGATACGGGCGATGCCGAACGACGCCGCCACGATCATCACGAAGGCCGCCGCCTCGGTGCCGATGGTGGTGCCGACCACCTCCAGGGTGATCGGACCGAGGGCCGCGAGCAGAATGATGAACGGGATCGGCCGCACCACATTGACCAGCACGTTCAGCACCACATTCAGCGGCGCGTTGGCCAACAGTCCGCCCTTGCGGGTGGTGTAGAGCGCGGTGCCGAGGAACAGTCCGATCACTCCGCCCACCACGAAGGTGAGCAGCACCAGATAGATGGTGGTGCCGATGGATTCGAGCAGGACCGGTTGCAGCTTGTCCCAATCCGTGTGCACGCCTACCCCTTTCCGGCTGTTTCGAGTTCGCCGATCACCTTGGCGACGGCGTCGTCCGGACCGTGCAGCGCCAGGGTCAGGCTGCCGAAAGTCTTGTCCTGCAGGGTTCTGACGCCGCCGTAGACCACCTCGAAGCGGACGTCGGCGTGCGTGGCGGTGGCCAGTGCCGCGCCGATACCGCGCTCGTCATCGATGGTGACCGTGACCAACCGGCCGCCGTGGCGCTCGGTCAGCGCCTTCCGCTCCGCGTCCGAAGGCTGGTCGTGCAGCACGGTTTCCACGAAGGACCGGGTGGGCGCCGCCCGCGGGGTCGCGAAAACCTCGAAGGTGCTGGCCAATTCGACTACCCGGCCCTCGGCGAGCACCGCCACCCGGTCGGCCACCGCGCGGATCACGTCCATCTCGTGGGTGATGACCACGATGGTGACGCCGAGCTCCCGGTTGATCTTGCGCAGCAGGCGCAGCACCTCGCCGGTGGTCTCCGGGTCCAGTGCCGAGGTCGACTCGTCGGCGAGCAACAGCGACGGTGAAGTCGCCAGCGCCCGGGCGATTCCCACCCGCTGTTTCTGCCCGCCGGACAGTTGATCCGGATAGCTGCGGGCCTTGTCGGACAGCCCGACGAACTCCAGTAGTTCGGCGACCCGGGCCTTGCGTTCGGCCCGCTTCCAGCCCGCCACCTTCAGCGGATACTCGATATTACCCGCGGCCGTGCGCGATCGGAACAGATTGAACTGCTGGAACACCATGCCGATGTCCCGGCGCAGCCGTCGCACTTCGCGTTCGGGCACCCCGGTGATGGGTGTGCCGGAGATCTCGATGGTGCCGCCGGTCGGCTTCTCGAGGGCGTTGATCAGCCGCACCAGAGTCGACTTACCCGCACCGGAGTAGCCGATGACACCGAAGATCTCACCCTTCTCGATGCGCAGATCGATGCCGTCCAGTGCGGTCTGGCGCTGCTCACCTTTGCCGAAAACCTTGCTGACCGAGCGGAATTCGACGGCCGGGACCGCGTCGCTCACTTGCCGTCGCGGGTGGTCTGCTGCACCCGGGTCAGGATCTGCGCCAAGTCCCCGGCCGGGCGGTTGACCGGCACGGCGGTGCCCTTGGTGACCTCGCTGTGCGCCTGCTGCACCGCCGGATCGCGCCAGATGTCGATGAGCTGGTTGTAGAGCGGGTTGTTCTTGTCCTCGGCCCGGGTGACGATCACATTGATGTACGGCTCGGCGGCCGGGTTGTTCGGATCATCCTTGTACAGCGCCGACTGCGGGTCCACGCCGGAGCGTTCCAGGAAGGTGTTGTTAATGATCGACCCGTCCACCGAGGCCAGCGACAGCGCCGTCTGCGCGGCGTCGACGGGAGTCACCCGTACCTTCGACGCACCCTTGTCGATATCGGCGGGGGAGGGCTGACGGGTGTCCGAGGACAGCTTCAGCAAACCGGCGGCCTGTAGGACGAACAGCGCCCGCGCCTGATTGGTCGGGTCGTTCGGGATGGCGATCTCACCGCCGGCCGGGATGTCGGCCAGGCTCTTGTGCTTCTTCGAGTACAGGCCCAGCGGCACGATGTAGGTGGAGCCGATCGGGGTGAGGGTGTCGTTGTTGGCGACGTTGTAGGCACCCAGGAATTGCAGGTGCTGGAAGAGATTCACGTCGATCTGCTTCTGCGACAGCGCCAGATTCGGCTGCTTGTAGTCGGAGAAGTTGGTGATCCGCAGGGTGATGCCCTTGTCCTTGGCCTTCTGTTCGAAGACCTCCCAGGCCTTGTCCTTGTCGGTCGTGCCGATGCGCACTACGGTGCCAGAGGAGCTCTCATCGGTACCGCAGGCGGTGAGGGTGAGGGCCGCGGTGGCTACGAGGACCGGGATCGCCAGTGCCCGAGTGAACTTCACAACTGCTCCTGATGCTTGTGGCGGATATGAACCCGGTAATCCAAGCGGGGGAGCACGGCGGCGGACAACAGTTCGAATTGTGCTGAGCAAAACTCTGGCGAATTCCTGGACGCACGTCTAGGTTGCCTGCAATGCGAAATCTGCGCCGAGTGCTGCTGATCCCCGTGCTGTTCGCCCTGCTCGTCTCGGCGGCCTGTGGCCGTGAACACAATGACGACGTGGTCCGAGTCGGTGTGAACGATCTCGCACAGCCGCACTGGAAGGTCTTCGAACGCAAGGCGGCCGAGCAAGGCATCGCGATCGAGTTCGTCAACTTCACCGACTACAACCAGCCCAACCCGGCACTGGCACAGCGGCGGATCGACCTCAACAAGTTCCAGCATGTGCGTTACCTGGCCAACTACAACGTCCGCAACAACGACACCCTGGTCCCGATCGGCGCGACCGAGATCTTCCCGCTGACGCTGTACTCGCGCAAGCACAAGTCCGTCAACGATATTCCGCGCGGTGGCCAGATCACGCTGAGCAACAATCCGGCCAATCAGGTGCGCCCGCTACTGGGTCTGGCCGCGGCCGGACTGATCGTGCTGAAGGGCGGCGCGAGCTGGGATTCCAAGATCGAGGACGTCGACGCCGTCGCCTCGAAGGTCAGCCTGAAGCCCATCGATCCCACGCTGACCGCGCAGTCGCTGGAGAGCGTGGACGCCGCTTTCGTCGACGACACCTTCGCCCGACCGGCCGGGCTGACCCAGGATCAGGTGATCTACACCGACGACCCCGAGCGTCCGGAACTGAAGCAGTACATCAATATCTTCGCCGCCCGCGCCGCCGACAAGGACAACCCGCGCTTGCTCGCGGTGGCCGCGCTCTACCACGATCCGGAGGTCGAGGCCGCGGTGCGCGCGGAGACCGGCTATCAGGGCACTTTCAAGCGCAACGATCCCGCTGATCTACAGGCGACGCTGAAAGAGCTGGAGGCCCGGTTCCGGCAGTAGTTCGCGAAGCAGCTGGCCCGAAACGGGTGTACCGGGCGTCCGCACCGGAGATGATTTGCGGTGTGGACGAGGCAAAGTACCGGGAGACCCGGGAGTCGTTGCACGGAGTCGCGGAGCTGCTGATCGCGGGGCCGCAGTATCGCGAGTTCGGGACCATCCGGCTACGTGTGGTGCTCGGCGGGTTCGGTGGCGCGAAGCTGCCGGTGTCGGTCCTGGGCACGGGGCTGGTGGGTCCGGGCGGCAGCCGGGTGCCGCTGGAGGGCACCTACAACGAGATCGCCAAAGCCGCCGGGATCGGTCCGGGAGCGCCGGAAGGGGTGTACGCCGACACCACCGGCCGGTCGCTGGACGACGAAGTGCGGGTAACCGCGGCGGCGGCCGCGATCATCGGCGATTGGTTCGCCACCGGCGACGCGGCATTGCGTTGCCTCGCGCCCGACGTCACCCCGGTGCTGTGGCCGGAGCATTTCGACCTGGCCAGCAGCCGGTCCGAGGTGAATTTCGGCGTCTCCCCGGGCGATGCCGCGCATCCCGGTCCGTACGCCTACGTCGGTCCGTGGACTCCGCGCACCGGTGAGTTCTGGAACGCGTCGTTCGGGGCGCTACGTCCACGCGAGGAACTGCCGACCGCGTCGAGCCTGCTGGCCTTCTTCGAGGAAGGGCGCGCTCGCGCGGAAGCGGACTGAGTCTGCGCCCATGCGTGCAGGTAGTCCGCGGTAGCGGTATCGGCCGGAAAATAGGCCTCGATCGCGATCTCGTCGAGGGTGACGTCGAAGGCCGCGCCGAACGTCATGATCGTGTTGAAGAAACGTAGCTCCGCGTCGCGGTGCCGGAGTTCGATCGTCATCGCGATCTCGGCGGGATCGATGCGCGCGCCCGCGGGTTCGGTGGCGAAGGAGCTCAATTCCTCGTACAACGCGATCAATTCGCCGTCGCCGGTCTGCGCGGCCTGCCGGGCGAGCCGGGGGAGCAGAAAGCCACGCAGCTGCGCCAGATTGCGCAACCGCGGCGCGAAACCACCCGGATGCAGACCCAGCCGCATCATGTTGATCGGCGGCCGCAGCAATTCCGGTTGGACGCCGTCGAGGAATATCTCGAATGCCGAATTGGCGAACAACAGATTCCACCGCCGATCCACGGCGAGCGCCGGATAGGGCTCGTGCGCCCGCAGCACGCGGTGTACAGCCGCGCGTGCTTCGGCCAAATCCGGGTCGTCCAGTGGCCGCTCCGGATAGCCGGGTGCGTGGCCCGCGGCGACCAACAGCCGATTCCGTTCGCGCAGGGGGATTTCCAGGTGTTCGGCGAAACGGTCGAGCATGCCGGGGGTGGGAGTGGTCCGCCCCGTCTCCACGAAGCTGATATGCCGCGTGGAGATTCCGGACCGCACGGACAGCGCGAGCTGACTGAGCCCGCGCCGCTCCCGCCAGTCGCGCAACAACCCGCCGATCGGGCGATCGTGATCCATCGGTCCGATCTTGCCGTGTCCCGGCGGCTCCGGCCATTACATGCCTGGTAATCGACAGGGCGGACGCGGCGCTGCCACAGTCGGCGTCATGACGAACGAAACCGAACTCGCTCCAGTCGAAACCGCCGCGCAGCGCAATAAGAATCTCGTCTTGCACGGGCTCGCCGAATTCGCCGCGGGCAATATCGAGATCCTGCGCGAGCTGCTCGACGAGAACTTCATCGAACACAGCCCGGGTAACCCCTCCGGCCGGGACGCCTTCATCGAATTCACCGCGAACGCGCCGGTCGCGCGGGCTCGGCTCGACATCAAACGGGTCATCGCCGACGACCAGTACGCGGTCGTGCACTATCTGATGACCGCACCGGGCGACGCGCGCGGCACCGCCGTCATCGACGTGTGGCGGCTGGTCGACGGGCGCATCGTCGAGCATTGGGATGTGGTGCAACCGGTGCCGGACGCGGAGCAGATCCCGCACGGCATGGTCTGACCGAGTTCAGCGCGTGCTGCCTCGCCCTTCACCGGCGAGGCGGCCGCGCCGGATCAGCGCGCGCTTGGTGCCCGGGGCGATGGGTGGCAGCGGTTCCTCGGTGACTTCTTGCGGCTCATCGGGATTCGGGCGGACGAACAGCGTCACGGTAGCGGCCGCGGTGAAGCCACTGCGGGTCATCAGGGCGGCCGAGGCGGCGTTGCGTTCCTCGACATCGGTGACGATCCGGCGCGCTCCGGCGGCGAACAGCGCCGCCGAGCACACGTCGACCAGGCGGCGGGCCAGGCCCCGTCCCTGCATGTCCGGCGCGACCGCGATCCACTCCAGATAGCCCCAGTCGTCGCGCAGTTCGAATTCCATGGAACCGAGCACGAATCCGACCACCCGATCCGAGTCGAGGGCGACCCAGCAGGCGTTGTCGTGGCTGTCCAGGTGTTCGGCGACGCTGGTCAGCGACCACGACGTGTACGGCTTGGCGGTGGTGTCGAAAACCTCGTGGCCGAGGTCGAGCACTTGGCGTAGGTGACCGAGGCCCATCGGGACGATCGCTATGGCGGAGTCCATGCCGCCAGTTTGCCAGGAGGGTGCGGCACCGCGCTCGCACCGCTCCAGGCGGGTTTGGGGTGTTTGCTCACGCTCCCTTGCGCGCGGCCGTCTTCTTCGCTGTCTTCTTGGCCGGCTTGTCGGCGGACTTCGCGGTCGACTTGGTCGCCTTCGCGGCGGCTTTCTTCGCCGGCGCCTTCTTGGCGGGCTTCTTCTCCGCGCCGTTGCCGGACGACGAACCGGATGCCGAACGGCGGCCGCTGGCCTCCAGGCTGCGCTGCAAGGCGGCGACCAGGTCGACGACCTCGGCGTCCATCTCCGCGGGCGCCGCCTCGGGCTGGCTCTGCACCTTGCCGGTGCCGCTGGCGATGGCCTCGTCGAGCAGCCGTTTCAGTTCGATCTGATATTCGTCCTTGTAGAGATCCGGATCGAAATCGTCGGACATGGTCGCGACCAAGGTCTCGGCCATCTTGATTTCCTGCGGACGCGGTTCGGCGGCGTCTTCCAGGGACTCGAATTCGACGGATCGGACCTCGTCCGGCCACAGCAGCGTTTGCAGCACCAGCACGCCTTCGCGGACCCGCAAGGCCGCCAGCCTGGTCTTCTGGCGCAGCGTGAAATGCACGAGCGCGGTCTGGTCGATTTGTTCGAGCGTCTTGGCGAGCAGGACGTACGCCTTGGGCGTATTCGAATCCGGCTCCAGGTAGTAGCTCTTCTCGAACAGGATCGGGTCGATCTGGTCGGACGGCACGAACTGCAGCACCGGTATCTCGTGTTTCTCCGCGGCCGGCAGCTTCGCGAAATCCTCGTCGGTCAACATGACCTTTTCGCCCTCGGGCGATTCGTAGGCCTTGTCGATATCGGCGTATTGGACGGATTTCCCGCAGACCGTGCACACCCGGTCGTATTTGATGCGCCCGCCGTCCTTGGCGTGCACCTGATGGAACCGGATGTCATGGTCCTCGGTGGCGGTGTACACCTTCACCGGGACGTTGACCAGCCCGAACGCGATCGAGCCCTTCCAAATAGCTCGCATCTCTCCATGATGGCGGAAGCGATTCGAATACGCGAGCGAAACCGGCTTCCGCGCGTCGCGGATCGGTATCCGGGCGGTAGGGTCGTAGCCAGCCAAGGCGCGCCCGCGTGGATGGGACGGACGGCCGTGGTGGAGGAAGGACAGCGATGACGTATCCGCCTGGGTTCGGTGGCGGACCCTACCCGCAGCGGGACCCGGACCGGTGGGGGCAGGAACCCGAATGGGTGTCCTGGCCGGATGATGCGCCGAAAGTGGATGTAGCGCCGAGTAATTCGGGTTTTCCGGCGGCGACGGCGTTCGCCGTGGCAGCCGATCCGACCAGCTCGGCTGCGGAAATTCCCGCGCTGGAGGCTGATTCGGGCCGTGGGCCCGGCCGGTTCGTCGCGCTCGCGCTGACCGTGCTGCTGGTGCTGACGGCCGGTAGCGCCTTCTTCCTGTTCCGGGGCAACGGATCGAGCACCGAGCAGGCTGCGGGGACCACGAGTTCGGTCTCGGGCGCGCCGAGTATGCCCCGCCCCTCGAAGCAGGTTCCGGTCCTGCCGGGCGATCGCTTCAGTTACGCCGAATTCGGCATGGCCGCTTGGAATTTCAAGTTCGGGAACATCGAGCTGCACGCCGACTGGGTCGACGGCCGCGACTACGAGAGCTGCCGCGACATCGAGCGGGACGCGAAACTGACCGCGCTCGGCTGCCAGTACGCCTCGGAGCTGGCCTACCGCACCGAGAACGACGGGTTGATGCTCACCCAGTTCGTGCTGACCATGCCCGACGAGGCGACCGCCGCGGCCGCCCAGGACAAGTTCACCGGCAAGGATCTGCGGTTGCGGCCCGGCTCCTACGTGCCCGATTACGCCGTCGGCAAGTGGAAGACCGAGGCCAAGAAGAACTTCCTGGTGGTCACCGTCGCGACCGCGACCGTCGCCGTCACCGAAGCCGTCGTAGACAAATATCTGCGCTACCGGCACACCGACACCGCGCTCGCCCTGATGTTCCGTTAACGGCGCGGGAGCACCGCCGCCGCCAGGGTGCGGCGCGTGCGCATCGGGACCGCGGCGAACAGCCGGGCCATCGCGGCCGCGGTGCCGGACAAGTCGGTGCGGCCGGACAGGTAGGCTCGCTGCGCCCGCGGCGGCAGCGTGAAGAAGGCATCGAAGAACAGCGGAATATCGTTGGGCGGCAAGGCGAGTAGCGCCCGCAGACCGATGGACCGCAAAGTGTGGACGGCACGTTCGGACAAGGGCCGCCCGGATTCGCCCGCCGCCAGCTCGTCCGCCGCCCCGAGCGCCGCCGCGACGCTGTAACCCGTTGCGGGATGGATGAATCCGCCCGCCGCGCCGAAAGCGCCGGGCCCGGGCCGACCGCCCTCGACCGGGAATCGGACCCGCTCGACGACTTCGTCACCGCCGAGTTCGATGTCGCGAACCCGCAGTCGGTGCAGCAGCCGGGTGCGCAACTCGGTCGAACCGAGTGCCGGACGCCCGGCCAGACAGGTTTCCTCCAGCAGTATCGAGCCGTTGCCGAGCGGCACCGCGTACAGAAATGACGGTGGCGCACCGGGATTCGCCCCGTTGTCGGTGCGCCAGTCCATGAACGACGGTTCGATTCCCGCCGCCCGCTGCCCGTCGACGATCACGCCGTAGGCGGTCTGCTCGGCCCGCGCCGGGGACCGCACGAGCCCCCGCGCGTCGATCACCCGTTCGCCGGGAATCACCGCGCCCGACGCCAGCGTCACCGAATGCCGCCCCACGTCGATCGCGCGGTCTCGAACAACTTGTGCCCCAGCGATATCCAGTGATCGCTGGAGCCGCGCGGTATCGAGCACCGTGTACGTCCGGTCCACTTCGTGCCGCCGGGTACCCCAAGCCACCGGACGGTCGATGGTCGCCACCGGGACAGCGGGATCCAGCCACCCCGGCAACTCGTCCAGCCAAGCCGCATAGGTGGCCGTCCACCGCCGATCCGGCGCGGGGTCGACCACCGTGACCGACAGCCCGCGCCGCAGCCCGCGATGCGCCAAGGCCCGGCCCGCCGGACCCAACCCGCACACCACCATGTCGACGGTCATGCGCGGGAGCCTAGTTCGCTCAGAGACCGCCGGTGGACAGCAGACCGCCGTCGACCCGGATGGTCTCGCCGGTCACCCAGGCGGCCTCGTCGGAGACCAGGAACGCGATCAGTCGCGCCACATCCTCCGGCGTACCGAGCCGCTTCATCGGGTAGACGCTGGCCGCCTTCTCCTCGTCCGCCGAATACAGCGCATCGGCGAACTTGGTCTTGATGACACCCGGCGCGACCGCGTTCACCCGGATCTTCGGCCCCAACTGCCAGGCCAGCTCGTCGGTGAGCCGGATCAGCGCGGCTTTGGACGCGCCGTACGCGGCGATCACGCCGGTCGAGCGGATACCGGCCACACTGGCCACATTCACCACCGCGCCACCGTGCGCACCCATCCAGGCCTTGTACGCCTCCTGCACATACCCCAGCGCCGCAACGACATTCACGTCGAAAATCTTGCGCACGGCATCCAGATCGGCTTCCATCAGCGACCCGTACACCGGATTGATGCCCGTGTTGTTGACCAGAATGTCCAGCGAGCCGAACTCCGCGACCACCCGCTGCACTGCAGCCGCCCGGCTCTCGGCGTCCCCGGAGTTGCCCGCCAGCGCGATCACCTGGCCCTTGTACCCCAGCTCCCGCAGTTCGGCGGCGGCTTGCTCCAGCGGCTCCGGCTTACGCGCGGTGATCAGCACATTCGCACCCCGCCGCAGCAACTCCGCCGCCACCGCCTTACCGATACCCCGGCTCGCGCCGCTGACCAGTGCACTCTTACCCAGGAGATCTTCGCTCATGTGACGGCACGGTACTTCAGTCACGTGAGGCGTGTGAATTCGCCCCAGTTGGGGCATATCGGCCCGACGGTACCGTCACTGCGGAACGGTTCTGCGGATCGAACCCGGTAGTCACGCGAGGTCACCTGTCGCGGGCCTCGATCAAAGCCTGTATCTCAATTTTCGTCATGGCATGTACGGCCTGCAGAATCCGGTCGGCCGCCGGCGGATCGGCCTCCGCCAGCAGTTCGGAAAGGGCTTTCGGGACGACCTGCCAGGTGACTCCGAATCGATCGGTCAGCGAACCGCCGGGGCCCTCCGCGCCACCTTCGGTGAGGGCTGCCCACGCGGTGTCCACTTCCTCCTGGCTGCCGCACTCGAGGTACATCGACATCGCGCCGGTGGAGGTGAATCGGGGTCCGCCGTTGAAGGCGATGTAGCGCTGGCCGCCCAGGTCGAACGTGACCGTGTGGACTCTGCCGTGCGCGTCGCGTTGCCGGTCGAGTATCGCGGAGCCGGCGACGAGATCGGTGTAGTGCTCGGCGGCTTCCTCGGCTCGGCCGTCGAACCATAGGAATGTGCTCGCTTGCATGGTCTTTCCTTTTCTGTGCGGGTTTACGGGTGTGCAACCGGGGTCAGATATTCGTCGAGTTCGACCGTGTCGGCGACCTTTTCCATGCCGCGCCGGACGAGCCGTTTCGGCAGGAACCGCAGCGTCCGGATCATCTGATTGCGCACTCGCATCTGCAGGTGTGAGTCGGGCATGAGTCCGCCGTCGCCGGCGCTGCGGGCGTATTTCTGGGCTCGGTCGGTGAACAGACGCATCTTCTGCTCGTAAACGGCGTAGGCACGGGTGTGCTCACCAGCCGCGGCGGCGAGTTCGCCGGCCAGGATGTAGGCGCCGACGAGTGCGAGGCTGGTGCCGATACCGGACATCGGTGACGCGCAGTAGCCGGCGTCCCCGAGCAATGCGGTCCGGTCGCTCGACCAGGTGTCCATTACGACCTGGAGCGTCCGGTCGAAGTAGAAGTCGGGCGCGTCCCAGATGGCGTCGAGCATCCAGGGGACTTCCCATCCGTCGTTCTCGAAGGCGCCGATCACGATCCGCTTCTGCGCGTCCGTGTCGCCCCGGGCATACCACCTCGGCGCCGAGCGCACGAAGAACCCGGTCAATGCGGTGCCCGGCTCCAGCTGTGGATAGAGGGCGGCTGTCCGGCCGGGGCGGCCGTTGCCCGCGGGGATGGTGTACATCAACCGCCACCCGTCGTGACTCAACTCGGTGGGGGCGGTGAACAGCGACATATATGACCCGAGGTCGCGCAGATAGTGTTCGTCCGGCCCGAACACCAACTGCCGGACGTTGGACCGCACGCCGTCCGCGCCGACCAGCAGGTCGAAGCGCCTCGGCCCGCCGTGCTCGAATCGGACGTGGACACCGTCACGGTTCTGGTCGACAGTGCGGATCGCGTCGCCGAATACGTACTTGACGTCGGCGCTCGTGGCGTCGTAGATGATCTGCGCCAGATCCGTTCGGCGAAGGGATAATTCGGCAACCGGACCACCCGAATGTCCGAAGACTTCGGTGCCCATCTTCGCGACCCGCTTGCCGGTTTCGTCGACGAACGCCATCCCCCGCGCCCCGGTGGTTGCCGCTCGAACCTGTTCGACGATGCCCATCCGGGCGGCCACCTCCCGGGCGGTGCCGCGGATATCGACCGCATGACCACCACGACGCGGCCCGGGGGCCCGTTCCACCACGGTCGGGTGGAAGCCGTACCGGTGGAGCCAGTACGCCAGGGCCGGACCGGCGACGCCGGCACCGGAGACCAAAATGCTCTGATTCTTCACTGATGCTCCTGCGAATGCGTACGGTGTATTACACCGCGGAACCCTATGCGGAACATGCTGTCGAGCACCACTTTTGCCGCTCAATAGTGCACTATTGCAGCGCGAAGTGAACTAGTTCATTCGAGCCGCCGTCCGATCATGCGTCCTTGCGTGCCGTCCGAGCCACCAGGACCGCGAACCCGTCGAGGTGCCGCCCGAGGCTGTATTCGAAGAGTTCGTCCAGGTCTACGGCGAGGTCATCCGAAATATCCGCCAAGAAGGGAAATCGCCCGCTGTCCAACAGTTCCCGAGCGCGTGACAGCTGCGCCAGCTGCCACCCGTCATACGAGATGCCCGTGTTCTGTTCGGTTTCGATTTCTTCGGCCGCGGACAACGCCATCGTGAGGACCAGCGCGTGCAGGGTGAGTGCTTCGCGTATCCGGACCGCTGTGGGTAACCCCAGTCCGTCGAGCGCTCTGAGTACCCACTCTGTTTGTGCCATCATGTTCGGCGCGAGCAGCGGCCGCGTGAACGACACGGTCCGCGGTAGCCAGAGGTGCCGCCGGCACAGCTGCCAATGCGCGCGGGCGTTGAGCTCGAGGTCCGCGCGCCACCCGCGCGCACCCGGTTCGGCGAGCTCGAGTTCACCGAAGGCTTCGTCGGCCATCCGGATAAGCAGCTCATCCTTGTTCGCCACATGCCGGTAGAGCGACATCGGCGCTGTATCCAGGGCGACCGCCAGCCGCCGCATCGACACCGCGTCGAGCCCCTCGGCATCGGCTATCTCGATAGCTTTGCGCAGCAACTGTTTTCGCTGCGAAACGTGCTCCCTGGCAGAAACCCGCCCGGAGTTCGGCGTCGCTGCCGCTGTTCGCTTCCTGTTGCCGGGCATGCTGACCACGGTGCCCGATCCGACCTTCGTCTCGACCAGTCCCTCGTCCCGCAGGGTCGCCGTCACCCGGGTAGCGGTCGCTACCGCGACACCCCAGCGCTGAACGATTTGCCGAATGGAGGGCACTCGATCCCCGGGACGCAACTGCCCACTCATGATGCGCGCGCGGATCTCCTCGGAAATCACCAGGTACGGCGAGGTCGGACGTTCCGATGGCGACATATTTCTCCGATCGTCTGCGCAATACACCGTACGCATTTCTACCTTCCACGACTCAACCGCACTGAGCGCGAGGCTAGATCGCACTAGGTCACTTTTTAATGCACCAGTCGGAGAAGACAAGGTGTAGCGGTCACTCCGTCACGAAATCCGCCATCATCGCCATGTCCTCGTGTTCGAGATTGTGGCAGTGCAGCATGAAGGGACCGGTGTAGTCGGTGAACCGGACGGCTACTTCGACTGCTTCGGCGGGGCGGACGTCGACGGTGTCCTTCCACCCGATGTCGTAACGGCTCGGGGGCCGATTGTTGCGGCTGATCACCTGGAAGGGGTCCAGGTGAACGTGGACCGGATGATGGAAATCGGTGATGAAGCGCCAGATTTCGGTGGTGCCGAGTCGGGGACGGGCGAGCGCGCGGCCGGGTTCGTAGGGGTGGCCGTTGATAGTCCAGCCGTGTTTGTTCAGCTGGAACAGGAAGGTGCGTTCGGTGACGGCGCGGCGCGGATCCAGTGTTTCCCAGTGGCTCAATCGATCCGGGATGGCGGATTCGTCCCGGATCGACGGGCCGGTGATATCGAAACGCATTATCTCGGCGGTGGGGCCGGCATCGAGCTGGTTGGTCAGGCGTACCCGGGTGCCGCGGGGATAGCGCGCGAAGTCGATCAGCACATCGAATCGTTCGGCCGGCGCTATGTCGAGGGTTTCGTGCCGCACCGGACGCTCCAGGAGGCCGCCGTCGCTGCCGATCTGCACGAAGCCGTGACCGCCCGGCGGTGGCGGGTCGAGTGCCAGCCGGTAGCGACGAGCATTGGCGCCGTTGAGAATTCGGAAGCGATAGCGGACGGGGTCGACGTCGTGACGGGGCCACGGGGTGCCGTTGACGAGGATGACATCGCCGAGGACCCCGTCCATGAACGGTTCGGTGACGCCGTGGGTCACCATCGCCGGATCGGCCAGGGGGTAGGCGAACGAGCCGTCGGCGGCGAAGGATCGGTCGGCGATCATCAGTGGGATATCGCGGTCGCCCGAGGGCAGCGGGAGGGCTGCCTCCTCGTCGTCTCCGATGAGATGGAAACCGGCCAGACCACGCCACACCGCGGGACCGGTGAACCCGTGCCGATGGTCGTGATACCAAAGCGTCGCGGCCCGTTGCACATTCGGATAGGTGTAGTCCCGCGTCCCGTGCGCGATGTTGCTCGTCGCGGCGGACGATCCGTGTCCCGTCGTATGGGACGATCCGGCCTGCGGGGCGGCGGTCGACCGGCCGCCGACGGGCAGGATGAAGTCCATCGGATAGCCGTCACTGTCCGCGGGTGTATGACCGCCATGCAGGTGCACTACCGCGGGATGCGGCAGTTCGTTTCGGTGCCGCACCACGGCACGACGCCCGGATTTGGCGTGGATGGTCGGACCGGGGAAACTGCCCTGATAGGTCCAGGCGCGGGTGCGGAGACCGGGCAAGATCGCCAGATCCGTTTCGCGCTGGACGATTTCGTAGTAGTCGGTGGTGTCGTCGCGGCGTACCGGGTCGAGGACCGGCGGGACGATCAGACGCGTTCGGTAGGGCTGCGGTAAGGGAATCCCACTGCGCAACAGGCGGCCGGGCTGACCTGGGGTGATCAACCGGCCACCGCCCAGCCATCCGACCGCGGCTGCCGCGCCGAGACCTGCTCCGGCGCGCAGGAATCCACGCCGGGTCGTCTGCGCCGTCATCGCTCCCACCGCCAGGCCCACGTCGTGAGCAGTGCGGTGCCGACGGCCAGTCCGACCGCGACCGGGATATGGAGCGCCAGCATCCGTGCCTCGCCGAGTGGAATGAGGCCGGCGGCGATCACCAGCTGGATGACGCTCGTCCGCACCGGCCAGGAGGGTGCACCGGCTCTGCGCCACAACAGAATCGCGGTGACCGTCTGCGCGAGCAGGGCCGAGGCGACAATGCCGCCGTTGCGGGCGTGCAGCGCCAGCGATTCGAAGCGGCCGGACAGAAAGTCTCCGGCCAGCATCGCCTGGGTCAGGACCAGCGTGGTCACCAGCGTCGTGCTGAGCCGGAACAACGCGCGCGGCCACCTGTGCGTCGATCGAAGGGCGGTGGTCACGGTTCACCGAGCCTGACGCACGCCACGCCGCCAGACCTCGGCGATGGCATGGGTAGCGGTGATATCGGTGGTGGGGTCGCCGTCGACCAGGAGCAGGTCGGCTCGCAACCCCGGCGCTACTCGTCCGCGGTCGGTGAGGGCGAAGTGCCGGGCGGGGACGCTGGTGGCGGCGGCGAGCGCCTCCTCGCAGGTCAACCCGGCGACGGTGAGCAGTCGCAGTTCCCGATGCAGGTCCGCGCCGTGGGCCGGGACGAACGGGGTGGCGTCGGTTCCCGCCAGCAGCGGTACGCCGGCCTGGTAGAGCAACCGCGCGATCCGTGCGGCGCCGGCCGCGGTGCCGGGCACCGCGCAATCGGGCGCGGCGACGGTCTGCTGGGTGATCGCCTCGAAATAGACCAGGGTGCTGATCACGAAGATGCCGCGGGCGGCTACCTCGGCGACGAGGTCGGCGGCGCCGGTGTCGTCGGTCCAGACGTGCGCGAGTCCGTCGACGCCGGCATGCAGTGCGACGCGGACCTCGGCGGCGGTGATCGCGTGCGCGATTACCAGCAGGCCCGCCGCGTGCGCCGCGTCGACCAATGCCCGTGCGGTCTGCTCGCTCAGGACCGGCAGTTCATGTCCGTGTACGGCACCGTCGTCGATGACGATCTTGAGATAATTCGCACCCTCGGCCAGCCGATCGCGGACGAAAGCCGGTGCCTGCTCCGGGCTTTGGATGGTGTCGAACGGCGCCAGTCCGAGCTCGGCGATGCCCGGTGCGGACATGAGCTGGCTGGGATGCCCGCCCGGCGCGGTGGCGAGGGTGCCCGCGCTGCGGAAGTCGGCGATATCGTCACGGTGGTCCGCGAGCGCGCGCTGGGTGGCGAGATGTGCCGGCAGACAGAACATGTCGAGTTCGGTGGTAACGCCATGCGTGAGTGCCGCGGCCAGATCGCTGCTGTCGAACGTGTGGGTGTGGGCATCGATCAAGCCGGGAAGCACGGTGCGGCCGGCTCCGTCGATCTCGATATCCGCTGGGCCGTGGTCGTATTCGGCAATGCGGTCGTCGACAATCAGAACGGTGGCACGTGTGGTGGTCTTCTCGCCGTCGAACAGCCGGACATCGCGAATGACTGTGCGCATGGTCTCTCCTGTGGTCGCTTCGGCGGCTGATCCGCCGGCTGCAACAAGGAGGCCCGCGGGCCGCCAGCCGTCACACCGCGAGCCCACGGCAGTGAGATGGATCACGCCGGACGCATCGGGTGTTACGCCGCGGCGCCGCACGCTCTCTCATAAGTGACACTCGTGAATCGATAGAGGAGCGCGATGACCGACACCGAAGGGCCGCGGCGGCGAACGGCCGACATCGACGAGGCGACGCAGGTGTTCGTCGGGCATCGGGAGCTGTTGTTCTCCGTCGTGTACAACATGCTCGGCACAGTCGCCGACACCGAGGATGTGCTGCAGGAGGTCTGGCTGTCCTGGGCCGGCCGCCGGACGGCCTCGGCAGAGGTCGAGAATCCCCGTGCCTACCTGGTGCGAATGTCGTTGAATCAAGCGCTGGCCAAGCGGGCAGTGCTGAGCAGACGCCGGGAAACCTATGTGGGCCAATGGCTTCCGGAACCCGTGGTCGACCACTCGGTAGTCCCCGACGCGGCGGAGGGGGTGGTGCGCACCGAAGCCGCTTCGATGGCGCTGCTGGTGGTGCTGGAAACCCTTGCCCCGGTGGAGCGTGCGGTATTCGTGCTGAACGAGGTGTTCGGTTATACCCACGCCGAGGTCGCCGAGATGATCGACCGCAGCCCCGCTGCCGTCCGGCAACTGGCCTACCGAGCCCGACGGCACGTCCAGGCGCGCCGACCACGCCGTGCCGCCGACGCCCGCGTCCAGCGCGAGGTCACCGAGCGGTTCATCGCGGCAACGCTGAGCGGGGACGTGGCGGGCCTGCTCTCGGTACTCGCTCCGGAGGTGACGCTCTGGACCGACGGCGGTACGAAAGGACCCGCGCACAGTCTGCTGCCCGTGCACGGCTGGGAACAGGTCGCCAAGGTCTTCGTGGACATCTCCCGGGGCTCGCACCCGGACTACGAGGTGCGGTGGCGCACGATCGGCGGTGATCCCGGCGCTGTCGTCTTCGACGGTGCCACCCCGCTGGCGGTGGTGGTATTGGACGTGGCACCGGACGGCCAGGTGCACGGCATCTACTCGGTTACCAACCCGGACAAGCTTTCTCGCGTCGGCTGACCACCTCGCCCGTCTCCCACGCCGCCGCTGATCTCGACGTCGACGACCACGCCGTAATGGTCACTCGGCCATACGCCGTCGGTGGGTTGGTCGAAGGCCAGGTGCGCGGCGCGAATCTCGCAGCGCCCCTGCGGATGTGCGTGCCAGGAGCCGGTGAAGACATAGTCGAGCCGACGGCGGTGCCCGGGTTGCCGCACGATCTGGTCCAGCAGGGCGGCCGCGTTCGCGTTGTCGGCGCTCCAGGTGTGGCCGGGTCCGTTGCCCGCGACCTCCCAGGCGTCGTGATAGTGCGCGCTGCGGCCGGAAAGCGATTGCCGGCCGGTGAGATAGCGGATGCTGGCGGCATCGGGGGACGCGTTGAAGTCGCCCGCGATAATGGTGGGCAGGCCGGTGCGGTGCCGGGCGTCGAGATCGGTCAGCGCCAGGGCCTGTTGCTCGCGAACGGCTTCGGCGTCCAATCGCCATGCGGCAGTGGCGGAAATGAAGAGCACCTCTCCTTCGCCGGGCAGCGGCACCTTGACCGCCATGGAGCACCAGGGGACGTCCCCGGCTCCGGCGAGGCGAAGATCGAGGACTTCCACGACATGGTGCGGCCATCTGGTGGCCACCGCATTGCCGCCGTAGCGCTCGACGAACGGCGGCGTGTAGGCCATCGCGCCGGACTGATGGGTGCCGTGTAATCCGGTGCCGTCCAGCAGCGCGCTGAGGTGTTCGTCATCGATGACTTCCTGCAGGGCGACGAGATCCGGCGCCAACCGCCGCAACTCGCGATTGAGCAGGCCCAGCCGGCGCGGGTCGCCCTCGTTGTTCTGGACGTTGATCGTGACGATTCGCAGACGCATGGGCTGCTCGCTCTGGTTGGATTCCATGTCAGCCGACGATCGTGGCCAGATCGACCGTGGGATCGGTGAGACGGTCGACATCGGTGTAGGGGTGGTCACGGATGATCCGATGCAACTGCTCGAATTCACCGCTGCGGCCGACACACGCGGCGGCTACCAGGCGATCGTCTTTCCAGAACAGCGCGGAGAAGTCCAGCGACTCCGGTTCGCCGCGGACCGAGGAGCCGCGCTCACCGTAGACGTCGGCGGCGTCGGGCCACCCGCAGATCTCCAATCGGGTGCCGAACTGCTCGGAGGTCGCGGCGGGGACCGGTGCATAGGAGGTGTTCGCGCCCAGCATGTTTCGCGCCGCGGCGACCGCCTGTTCGAGAGCGTTGCCGTAGTGCTCGATCCGGTACGGGCCGCCGAGCAACGGGTGGGTCTGGGCGGTGACGTCACCGGCCGCGAAGACGTCCGGGGCCGACGTGCGGCACCACTCGTCGACGACGATGCCGCCGTCGACCGCGAGTCCGGCGCGTTCGGCCAGCTCGGTCGCGGGGACCATTCCCAGCGCCGCGACCGCCAGGTCCGCCGGCCAGGTCCGCTCGCCCGCGCTCGCCACCACCCCCGTGGCGGTCTCGACCAGCCGGTCCAGTCGCACACCCAACTCGAGCCGCACTCCATTGCGCCGGTGCAGCGCGGCGAACAGCCCGCCGAGCCAGGGCGGCGCCACGCGACCCAGCGGAGTCCCGGCGGCTTCCAGCACGGTGACCTCGCACCCGAGCGAGCGTGCCGTGGCGGCCAGCTCCAATCCGATCAACCCGGCTCCGACGACCAGCAGTTCGGGTTTCTCACGCAGCTCCGCGCGCAGCGCCAGCGCTTCGGGCAGGGTCCGCAAGGTCCGCGCGCCCGCCAGATCCGGCACCTGCCGGGCGTGGCCACCGGTGGCCAGCAGAAGCTGGTCGTAGGGCAGCAGCGTCCCGTCGTCCAGGGTCAGCGTCCGGGTGCCGGGATGCAGGTCGCGCGCACCGACTCCGGTGCGCAGCTCGATGTCGCTGTCGGCCCAGCTGTGCGGCGGCGCGACGGCGATGTGCTCGGGCTCCGCGAACCCGGCCATCAGGCCTTTCGACAGCGGCGGCCGCCAGTACGGCTGCTGCGGTTCGTCGCCGATGACGACGAGCGGGCCCGCGTAGCCTTCGGCGCGCAGCGTCTGGGCGGCGGTCGCGCCCGCCAGTCCGGCGCCCACGATGACGATCGGTTTCGGTGAGTTCATGGCCGAACGCTAACTCTGGGCTGCTCATGCCTTCCAAGACCAGTTCTGCCATAAACTCATGCCTGACCAAGCATCAGCGAGGTCGCAGGGAGGAAGCGGATGGACTTGCTGCAACTGCGCTATTTCCAGGCGGTCGCCCGGCGTGAGCACATCAGCCAGGCGGCCGAGGAGCTGATGGTGGCCCAGCCGTCGGTGAGCCGCACGATCGCCCGGCTGGAGAAGGAGCTCGGCGTCCCGCTCTTCGACCGGGTGGGACGCCAGGTGCGGCTCAACGCCTTCGGCGTGACGTTCCTGCGCCGCGTCGACCGGGCGCTGGCCGAGTTGGACGACGCGCGTACCGAATTGGCCGACGCGGCCGGGCTCGACCATGGGCGCGTCACAGTAGCCGCGGAGACCCTGCTGACGATCACCGGATTGCTGGCCCGCTTCCGCGCCGAGCATCCAGGTGTCGATGTCCGGCTGTTCCAGTCGAATGCCGAAACGATGGTGCGGCAGCTGGCGGATCGCGAGGTCGATTTGTGCTTCGCCTCGCAACCGCTGGCCGGTCCGGCATTGCGTGCTGTCGAATTGTGGCGCGAGGAGGTGCTGTTGGCCGTCCCGCTCGCACATCCGCTGGCGGCGCGCGAGCGAATCTCGATCGCGGAGTTGGCCGGTGAGCATTTCGTGACTTGCCGACCGGGATACTGGCCCCGGACGCTGCTGGACCGCCTGTTCACCGCCGCCGGACTGCGCCCGCTGATCTCCTGCGAGGGCGACGAACCGGGCGCGACCGGCGACCTGATCAGCGCCGGACTCGGCATCGGGCTCGTCCCGGCCGGGTCGCGCCAGGCGGCGCCCCGGCATCCGGTGGCTTGGCTGTCCGTCGACGACCCGGGGTGCGAGCGGGTGCTGAGCTTGGTCTGGCGCACCGACACCTATCTGTCCGCGGCCGCTCGGAAATTGCGCGACGGCGCACCCGGTTTTAGCTAGCGCGACGAGTTTCGCCCGGTTCGGCGGTCATAGCTGTCGAAGGCGTTCTCTGCGAGCGCACCGGCACGCCATTTCGAGGAGCAACCGCATGAACACGAGCCCAACCCTGGCCGCGTCGTCGCTGGAGCGGGAACTGGAGCTGCTGCGGCCGCAGCTGCTCGGCTATTGCTACCGGATGCTCGGGTCGGCGCTGGAGGCCGAGGACGCGGTGCAGGAGACGATGATGCGGGCTTGGCGATCCGCGGCCCGGCTGGCCGACCCGGCGGGACTGCGGCCGTGGATGTACCGGATCGCGACCAACGTCTGCATCGACGCCACCACGGATCGACGGCGGCGGGCATTGCCGATGGATCTGGTCGCGGCGGCGGACCCGGGTGCGGGCCTGGGTGCGCCGCTGCCGGAATCGGCTTGGGTACAACCTTTTCCGAGCGCCACCCGCGAGGCCGCCGATCCCTCCGATCAAACCGTCGCCCGGGAATCGGTGCGGCTGGCCTTCGTCGCCGCCCTGCAGTATCTGCTGCCGCGTCAGCGGGCCGTGCTGATCCTGCGGGATGTGTTGTGCTGGAAGGCCGCTGAGGTCGCCGAACTGCTCGATACCAGTGTCGACGCGGTCAACAGCAGTCTGCGCCGCGCGCGGGCGGCGTTGCGGCAGGTCGATTCGAGCGCGGCCCCGGCCGGGCCGGTCGACACCGCGCTGCTGGAGCGATTCGTCGCTGCCTTCGAACGCTTCGATATCGAGGCCATCGTCGCGCTGCTGCGCCACGACGCCGTGATCGATATGCCGCCGGTCGCGTTCTGGCTCCAGGGACGCAACGCCTTTCGTCGCTGGCTCATCGATTCGGAGGAGGGCTGCCGGGGCAAACAGCTGGTGCCGATCGAGGCGAACGGCTCGCCGGCCGCGGCGGTGTATCGCGATGGCAGGGCTTTCGCGATCCAGGTGCTCGATTGCGTGGACGGTGAGATCGCGGCGTTGCACGTCTTCGTGCAGCCGGAGCTGTTCCGCGTGTTCGGACTCCCGGACGAACTGCCCGCCGGCGACCTGTCCGCAATCCCCGCTTTGGTGCTTTCGAACTGAGAGCGACAAGGAGTACCCAGCCCTGTTTCGCGAGATGCGCTGGGGCCGCATCGATTTCAGCACTATGCGGCATCGGTTTCATAACTTAGCATTGCATCCCATGCTGGAAATCCAGGAGTGGTTTCACAAGATCACTCGCTGCCTGGACACCGAATTGAGCCTGACGCGATTACGTCAGCACGAGACCCTCGACGAGGTGGTGGCGGGCCGGACGGTGCTGATCACCGGTGCGTCCTCCGGCATCGGCCGAGCCGCCGCCCTCCGGTTCGGTGCCGCCGGGGCGACTGTCGCGCTGGTGGCGCGCCGGGAAGCGGAGCTGCGTCAGGTCGCGGCCGAGATCGAACGACTAGGTGGTAAGCCCTACGTATACCCTTGCGACCTAACCGATTTCGGGGCGGTGGATGCGATGGTTGCCCAGGTGCTGAGCGACCATGCCGGAATCGACGTGCTGATCAACAACGCGGGCAAGTCGATTCGCCGCAGGCTCGACGAATCCTACAATCGCTTCCACGATTACGACCGCACCATGCGGTTGAACTATCTCGCCCCGGTGCGTCTCATGCTCGCCTTCGTGCCCGGTATGCGGGAACGCTCCTACGGCTCGATCGTCAATATTCTCTCGATCGGCAACCTGGCGGGCGGCCCCGGCTACTCCGCCTACACGGCCTCCAAGGCGGCGCTGGACGCGCTCTGTGCCAACTTCCAGGTCGAAACCCGTTCGGACAACGTGCGTTTCACCGCGGTGTTCATGCCGATGGTGCGCACCGCGATGCTCGCCCCCAACGAGATCTACCGGGACATGCGGGCGCTGACGCCGGGGCAGGCCGCCGAAGCCATCGCCGACGCCGTGATCGGCCGCCCCCGGCGCATCGCCCCGATCCTCGGGCGGTTCACCGTTCTGCTGGACCAACTGATTCCGGAGACGCTCGACGACATCCGCGCGAAGTTCTATCAGCAGGGCTTGTAGAACTCACCGACGGACGCTGTCGCGGGCTGCGGCGCCGCCCGTTCCCGTCTAACCATGTGTGCCGGTGCGCTTCCATGCGAGGCTGCCCAGGACCAGGGCTACCAGGCCGAATGCTATTGCACCCCAGGCTCCCACGATGCCGTTGCCGGTGCCGGGCCCGCCGTCCGCGGTGATCGCGAACACCGTGCCCGCGACCGTGCTGATCAGGCCCAGCGTCAAGGCGGCGAGAGAGGTGCGGGTCGCGGTGGAGCGGAGCGCCAGGACGCCGAGTCCGATTCCGGCCAGACCGACCAGCGCGGTGAGCGTGGGGCCGAGCCGTCCGGAGGTCATACCGGACTCCGCTTGAAGCGTGGCCTGGGCGACCGCCGGGCCGGCGAGGGCGGCGCCGGTGAGCAGAAAAGTTGTTGTGGCACCGAGTATCCGACGGATGAACATGCGTACTCCTTCATGGACGACGTGCCCTCAGCATGTCCGCCGGACGGCCATCCGGTCGTCGTCCACGAGCAGACACTTCACGCTGCCGCCGACGGCGCGGGAAACCCGGAGAACTACCGCGTTCGCGGTAGTCCGGGATCATCCGGGCGCGGGTTTTGCCCAGGTACGTGCCGGGCTAGGGTTCAGCCATGAAGGGACAGGTCGGGGATTGGGCGATCGCGGTCGCTGTCGCGGCTGTTGTGCTGGTCGCCGGTCTGACCACCCGCCATTCGCCCGGCGGCCTCGATCCGCTGGGCTACGGGCTGCTGATTGTCAGCGGTCTGGCGCTGGCCGGGCGTCGCCGAGCCCCGATACCCGTACTGGCGGCGACGGGTTTGTGCGCATTGGGATACCAGGCCATCGGTATCGATGTGCCCGCCGTGGCGTTCGTCTTCGCGGTGTACGCCGGGGTGCGGGCCGGTCATCTCCTGACCACCGTGGTCGCCTCGGTCTTGGTGCTCGCGGCGCTGCCGCTCGCCGCCCTGGCCTCGGTGCACGACACCGGAGAGGCGTTCGCGCAGGCCCGCGGCGCGCTGGAGATCGCCTGGCTGATCGCGGCCGGTGCGGCAGGGGAGGCGCTGCGGCAGGCGGAGCGGCGCGCCGACGAGGCCGAACGCACCCGCGAGGAGACCGCACGCCGCCGCGCCGACGAAGAACGCCTGCACATCGCCCGCGAGTTGCATGACTCACTGACGCACCAGATTTCGGTGATCAAGGTGCAGTCCGAGGCTGCCGTGCATGTGGCCACCAAACGCGGTGAGGCGGTGCCGGAGCAACTGCTGGCGATCCGGGAGGCCGGTCGGGAGGCGGCGCGCGAACTGCGCGCCACCCTGGAGGCATTGCGCGACGACGGTACCGCCCCCCGGCCCGGCCTCGACCACGTCCCGGAACTCGTGCGACGGGCTCGCGCAACAGGTGTGGACGCGACCCTGACGGTCGAGGGCCGGCCGCACGACGTGCCGATCGCGGTGGACCGCACCGGTTACCGGATCGTGCAGGAGTCGCTGACCAATATCGCCCGGCACGCCGCCGCGGCGACGGCGTCGGTGCGGATCGACTACCGCCCGGACGCTGTGATCATCCGAGTCGACGACGACGGCAAGGCGAGCCCGGACGCCGCGCCCAGGCACGGCGTCGGACTGCTCGGCATGCGCGAACGCGTTACCGCCCTCGGCGGACGGCTGCGGGCCGAACCCCGCGCCGAGGGCGGTTTCTCGGTGTGCGCCGAATTACCCGTGGAACCGGCGTGATTCGCGTGCTGCTGGTCGACGACCAGCCACTCATCCGCAGCGGCTTCCGCGCGCTGCTCGAACTGGAGGACGACATCGAAGTCGTCGCCGAGGCCGCCGACGGCAGTGCGGGCCTGGAACTGGCCCGCCGCCACGTCCCCGATATCGCGTTGATCGACATCCAGATGCCGATCCTCGACGGCATCGAGACGACCCGCCGGATCGCCGCGGACCCCGCTCTGGCGGACGTGCACGTCGTCATTCTCACCAATTACGGTATGGACGAATACGTCTTCCACGCGCTGCGTGCCGGTGCGGCCGGTTTTCTGGTGAAAGACATCGAACCCGAAGACTTCCTGCACGCCGTCCGTGTCGCGGCCCGCGGCGATGCCCTGCTCGCTCCCTCGATCACCCGCCGGCTGATCGACCGCTACGTCGCTCAGCCGCTGGACACCGGGGTGATCCCCGGCTTGGCGGAGCTGACCAACCGCGAACGCGAAGCCGTCGGGCTGGTCGCGCAGGGCCGGTCCAACGACGAGATCGCCGCCCACATGGTGATCAGCCCACTCACCGCCAAGACCCATGTGAACCGGGCCATGACCAAATTGCACGCGCGCGACCGGGCCCAATTGGTCGTGCTGGCTTACGAATCCGGCTTGGTGACCCCGCGCTCGCGGTAGCCGGGTGTCAGGCGTCGAGCAGCAGTTTCGCGGCCACCGTCGCACCGTCGGTCCGGATGGTCCCGGCCACGTCCCGCGCTCGTATTCCGATCTCTGGCGTCAACGCCGCCGCGATTGCGGCGGAGAGTGATTCGACGGTCGGCGCCGGGCCGTCATGGCCCACGCCGATGCCCAGCTCGCTGACTCGGGCCGCCCAGTAGGGCTGGTCCGCGATCTGCGGAACCACCACCTGAGGTGCGCCGGCGCGGGCCGCCGTCGTGGTGGTACCCGCCCCGCCGTGGTGCACCACGGCCGCCACTCGGCGGAACAGCGCCTGCTGATTGACCTCGCCCACGACGCAGCAGTCCTCGGCGTCGTCGATCGGGGCCAGGTCGGCCCAGCCGCGGGCGAGGACAACCCGACGGCCCCGCGCGCGGACGGCGTCGATGGCCACCGCGGCGATGTCTCGTGGAACGTGGGCGGCGATGCTGCCGAAGCCCACGTACACCGGCGGCTCGCCCGCGTCGAGGAAGGACGCCAACTCGTCCGGGAGCGGGCGGTCGTCGGGCAACAGCCACGCCCCGGTCTGGACGAGGTCGAGGTCGGTCATGCCTGCCGACGGGCACAGTGTCGGGTCGGCCGCCAGCCAGGGCTGTTCGGTGAAGGCGTAGTCGCGGACGTTGTCCACCGGCGGCAGGCCGAGCGCCGCCCGATGACTGTTCAGCGCCGCGCCGTACAACGCGTTCACTCGCTGGGCATCCTCCGCCCAGAGTTTGCGATTGTCGGTCTCCCCCAGCGCGGACTGCTTGCCCGGCCGCGCTCCTGGAGCAAAATGCCGTGACGGTAGTCCGAAGAGCTGAAAGCACGCGAAAACGTAACGGAGGCCGAGGGTTTCGGCAACGTCGCGGGCACCGGCCGGCATCAGCCCGGTCGCCAGCAGCACGTCACATCCCCGCGCCGCGGTGCTCAGTACCTCGAACCGCGCGGCCACGAGTTCGCGAGCGAACCGGAACGCGTCCTCGGCAGTCGGCGGCTTCGGTCCCGCGACGACCGAGCGCACCGACGGGCCGAGCGGCGTCAGCGGCACACCGACTCGCGCCAGCAACGCCGCGAAATCCTCGTCCGGCGGCGCGCACACCCGCACCTCGGCACCGCGTTCCCGTAACCGCGACGCCAACGCCGCGATCGGTTCGACATCTCCGCGCGATCCCACCGTCGTCAACAACACACGCATTCGCGGCCTCATTTCTGCAGGTTATGGCTGTGGAATCGCCGATTCTGCGCTACCACCCGGGTCTTGCCGCAAGCCCCGGGGTGCGCTATATGTTGAAGAGGGCAAGGAGTGTGGACTCCTTGCCTTCGGTGTTTTACGCGACAAGCGTGAGATGCGCGCCCCTCGCCTCGCCGCGCCCGCCCGCTCGGGCCATGAGGCGGCCGAGGGCTCGAGCGACCTGCTGTGGCTGCTCGAGGATCACCGAGTGGCCGGCGCCCTCCACCAGCACCAGGTCCGAATATTCGACGGCGGCGGCCATCGCGATCGAATGCGACGGCGGAGTCATCAGGTCGGCGGACCCGCAGAGCACCAGCGTCGGAATCGTGGGCAGCAGATCCAGGGCGTCGGTCCGGTCGAAGGTCATGAAGGCGCTCAGGAAACTCGCCATCGTGACGATCGGGGTCTGGTTGTGCATCGCGTTGGCGAGGGCGAGGACGCGCGGGCTGACCTTCCGGTCGCCGAATTCGGCGAGGCGAATGATCGGCGCGAAAACCTTGGCCGCCAGCAGTTTGGCGTGCCGCATCGAGTTCGGGGCCACGCGCACCGCGGCCTGGAAGAGCGAAACGGCCGGGTTGCGCAGCAGGCGGCCGAAACCCGCGTCCGCGAGCCCGCTCGCGGCGGTGGCGATGAGCGCCACGCCGGCGACGCGGGTGCCGATCTCGTGCGGATACTGGGCGGCGTAGTTCAGCGCCGTCATGCCGCCCATCGAATGGCCCACCAGGACAACAGGTCCGGTGGGAGCCACGGCGTCGAGGACGGCGCGCAAATCGTGGCCGAGCTGTTCGAGCTGATAGGTCTGCCGGGGAGCCGCGGCGGAGTCGCCGTGGCCGCGGTGGTCGTAACAGACGATCCGGGCGCCGGGGTAATGGCGGCGCATCGCGTCCCGGACGTAGGTCCATGACGCGGCGCCCAGGCAATGACCGTGCAGGAGAACAACTGTCAGGTCCGCCGCACGCGGCCCGTATTCCCGGACCGCGAGCAGCACGCCGTCGTCGGCCCGCACCGTGCCACGACGTTCCGCCGAGTCGGCGATCGTGCTGCGGTTCGACATGGGATGCTCCGGTTCGCTGGTGTTCCCTCAACTTTCCGCTGTGCGGGGCGTCGATCCCAGAGCCCCGAGTACTGAGGCCGGACACCCGGAGGGGGAGCGAATCCGCACCCAAGGTGTGGTCAGACGGCGAGTTCGGCCACCCGATTCCGGGCGGCCGCCAGCGACTCCGACAGGCGGTCACCGCCGAATTCGTCGTTGCCCACGTAGACGAACTGCAGATCGTCGATTCCGATGAACCCGAACACGGTTCGCAGATAGGGCTCCACCTGGTTGAGGGCGGCCAGCGGTCCATCGGACTGGTATCCGCTGTCGCCGGTCGAGACGATGAAGAACGCCCGCTTGCCCGGCGGCAGCAGTGGCGCATAGGGATCGGGGAGTTCCGGGTCGAAGGAGAAGGTGCGCCCGACGCGCACGACCTGATCGATGTAGGCCTTGAGCATGGCCGGAATCCCGAAGTTGTACATGGGAACTCCCACCACCAGCACGTCGGTACCGAGCAATTCGTCGACCAGTTCGTCGCTGACCGCCAGATCGGCGCGCATTTGCGGGGTCCGCCGCGCCGGTTCGGTGAACGCGGCGGCGATCCAGCCTTCGGTGAGGTGCGGCGGCGGTTCGATGCCGAGATCGCGTCGTGCCACGGTGACCTCGGAATGCTGCTGGACCCAGCGGGTGACGAAGTCGTCGGTGAGGCTGCGGGTGTGTGAGCGGGCGCCGCGCGGGCTGGCATCGAGATGAAGCAACGTGGTCATACCGGGAAGCGTGCCGCAGCGGCGCGCTGCGCGTAAGAACGCACAATTCTGTGACTCGGTACCATTCTTGTCACCATGACTCGACGCAAAGACGACCTGCACCTGGACTGCCCGATCGAGGTGACCCTCGATGTGATCGGCGGCAAATGGAAGGGAATGGTGCTGTATCAGCTGATGGAGGGCACCGCCCGGTTCAACGAACTGCGTCGTGTCATTCCCGGCGCCACCCCGCGCATGCTGACCCTGCAATTGCGCGAACTCGAACGCGACGGTGTGATCACCCGCACCGTGTACCCGGAGGTGCCGCCGCGCGTGGAGTACGAGCTCACCGAGTTCGGCCGCAGCCTCGGTCCGCTGCTGGAATTGATGGAGCAGTGGGGCGAGCGGTACCTCGTCGAGATCCGCGATGCCGTACCCGCTCGGGTCGCCGAAGCCAGCTGAGTACCGGGCGCGGCCGCGCGCTCAGCCGCGCAGTGCGTCGACCGCGAGCCGGGCCGCCCGCGACATCGCCAGGTCGACATCGATACGGCGCGAACCCAATTCGTCGGTGCGGGCGAAGATGGCCAGCGCGTAACGGCCGCCGTCCGGGTACTCGACCATCCCGGCCTCCATGTGCAGGCCGGGCAAGGTCCCCGTTTTCGAGGCTACCCGCACTTCGTCGGGGAAGCCGGCGGCTATCCGGGTCCAGGATATTTGGTGCCGCAACAGGTTTCGCGTCGCCGCGCACGCCGCCGCGGTTCCGGCGGCATCGCGCCAGATCAGGCTCAACAGCCGGGTGATCTCCCGGGCGGTGCTGGAGGTGGTGTGCTCCGGCTGGAAGACCCGCATCTGTGCCACCTGCCCCGGGGTGAGCGTCGGGTAGATCGCCGCGAACTCGCCCCCATTCCGTGCGCCCACGTCGGCGAGCATCGATTCGAGCAGCTGACGGGGCCCGCCGATCACCCGGGTGCGGTCCAAACCGAGTTCGGCGGCGAGCAATCCCGGTGTGTCCCTGCCGATCCGGTGGAGCAAGAGATCCGCGGCGGTGTTGTCGCTGACCGACATCGCGAAGTAGGCCAGGTCCCGCAGCGACACCTCGATATCGTCCGCGCACCCCGCGGTGCCCCAGCCGCCGAGCCGGTCCTCGGCGCGGATCAGCACCCGCTCGGTGGGATCGATCTGGCCCGCGTCCACTTGCCTGCAGAACTCCAGCACCAGCAGGATCTTGAAGATCGACGCGATCACCACCTGTTCGTCGCCGCCCAGCGTGATCTCCCGGCCGTCGGCGATATCGACCGCGTGCAGCGTGCCCCGCACCGGCACCTCGTCGAAGACCTCCCGAATGCGTTCCGATGCTGCCACTCCGCCACGATAACCGGGGCTCATACGCGATCGCATATCGTGGGTCGGGTGGACCTCGCCCGGCATTTGCACTACTTCCTCACTGTCGCCGGTGAATTGCATTTCGGGCGGGCCGCCGAGACGCTCGGCATCGCGCAACCGCCGCTGAGCCAATCGATCCAGCGCCTGGAACGTGAACTCGGGGCTCAGCTGTTCGACCGTTCCCGCCGGAGCATCTCGCTCACCGCGGCCGGAGAGCTGCTGGTCGAGGAGGCCCGCGCGCTGCTGGCCGCCGAGCAGCGCCTGCGCACGGTGCTGCGCAAAGCGGCGGCGGGCGAGCTCGGTATGTTGCGCGTCGGCGTGCTCGCGGAAACGCCCGCGCCCACCTTGCAGGCGCTGCTGCGGCTCTTCGCCGAGCAGGCGCCGGCGCTCACCCTCGACCTGCAAGAGCTCACCACCGCCGAACAACTCCGGCTGCTCGCGACCGCGGAACTGGATGTGGGACTGGTGCTGCAGCCGATCGATGCCCCGGAACTGGTCCAGGGCCCGACCGCGGCGGTCCCGCTCGGCGTGGTGCTGCCGCGCACCTCGCCACTCGCCCGCCTCGCCGAGGTGGACCTGAGCGACCTCGCCGGCCACGACCTGATCCTGCCGCCCCGGGCGACCGCCCCGGGGTGGCATGACCACGTGCTCGAGGTATGCCGCACCCGCGGCTTCGAACCCGCGCGAATCCGGCACGCCCGCAACCCGGAATTCGCGCTCGGCCTCGTGCTGGCCGGCAACGGGGTGACGTTCCTGCAGGAAACGCTGGCCCGTCGCGAACCGCGGGCGGCCTGGCGGCCGCTGTCCGATCGCCCGCTCGTGCGCCGCGTTGTCGCGGTGTGGTCCGGGGCCGCCGCGCATCCGGCGGTGCCGCGCTTCGCCGCGGCCGCGACGGCCGTGCTCGCCGCCGACAACCTGCCGACGCCCCTGCTCACGCCCGACGCCGGTCAACCCTGGTCCGTCGTCTACTCGCGGAACCCGGTCGATCCGCTGCGATGATCAGCGGAGAACGGCGGCAACGTCTTTCGCCGCCGCGGCGACCAGCGGGTTGTCCAATGGGGCGTTCGCGTCCGCGTGCGTGGACAGCACGGCGATCACGATCGGAGCCCCGCCACCGGCCGGCCAGGTGACGGCCACGTCGTTGGCTGAACCATAGGCACTGGAGGTGCCGGTCTTGTCGCCGGTCGTCCAGTCGGCGGGCAATCCCGCCCGAATCCGGCTGCCGCCGGTGGTACTGGCTTTGAGCCACGCCACCAGTTGGTCGCGCTCCGGTGCGGGCAATGCGTCACCGAGGGTCAGCACTTGGTAGTCGCGGGCGATCGCGGCCGGTGTCGTGGTGTCGCGCTCGTCACCCGGGATGGCGGTATTGACTTCGGGCTCCCAGCGATCGAGCCGCGACACCTGATCACCGATGCCGCGCAGGAATTCCGTGACGGCCTGCGGTCCACCGAGCAGCTTCAGTATCTCGTTGGCCGCGGCATTGTCGCTGTAAGCGATTGCGGCGTCGCACAATTCGCGCACTGTCATTCCGGTGGCGATCCGTTTGCCGGTCACCGCCGAACCTTCGGCTTTGGCCACGTCGGCCTCGGTGAAGCGAATGACCTGTTCGTAGTAACCGCTGGCCAGCGGATGCGTTTTGAGCAGCGCCGCGCAGGCGAGCGTCTTGAAAGTGGACAGCATCGGGAATCGCTCGTCCGCTCGATGGCCGACGGTTTTCCCGGAGCCGGTGTCGATCCCGAACACCCCGAGCCGCGCTTGATGGCGGCTTTCGAGATCGGCCAGCTGAGAGGCAACCGCCGGGGCGGAGGAGACGGCCGCCGGTTCGGTCGCGGTGCTCCCGCACGCACCCGCCAGGGGCAGCAGTGCCGCCAGCAGCAGCACCATCGATTTGTTCTTGATCATGGGAACACGACAACACGCCATCGGCACGGCTGTCCAAGACCAAACCGGGTGTCTGCCGATATCTGAACTCATATCGGACCAGCGTGAGCCAGGTGACGAAATATCCGGGACCACCTCGGACGTTGCAACCTCGTATGCCCTTCGCACTCTCGATCCTGGATCTGGCGACCGTCACCCGCGGCCAGACCGCACGGGACAGCTTCCACAACAG
The DNA here is from genome assembly GCF_017875645.1 of Nocardia goodfellowii. Taxonomy (NCBI): domain Bacteria; kingdom Bacillati; phylum Actinomycetota; class Actinomycetes; order Mycobacteriales; family Nocardiaceae; genus Nocardia; species Nocardia goodfellowii. The sequence continues at coordinate 4,052,885 of NZ_JAGGMR010000001.1, forward strand.
CGTCGCCCTCGCGCAGGCCGCCGAACGCACCGGCTACCGCCGGGTCTGGTACGCCGAGCACCACAACATGCGCTCCATCGCCTCGAGCGCCACCAGCGTGCTGATCGGCTATGTCGCGAACCACACCGAATCGATCCGCCTCGGCGCCGGCGGCATCATGCTGCCCAACCATTCACCGCTGGTGATCGCCGAGCAGTTCGGCACCCTGGAATCCCTGTTCCCGGGCCGGATCGACCTCGGGCTCGGCCGCGCGCCCGGCAGTGACCAGAAGACGATGTACGCGCTGCGCCGCGATCCGGCCACGGCCGAGAACTTCCCGCGCGACGTACTGGAGTTGCAGGGCTACCTGACGGGGAACACGCGCGTCTCCGGCGTCCAGGCCGTGCCCCGCGCCGAAACCGTTGTCCCCCTCTACATTCTGGGTTCCTCGCTGTTCGGCGCACAGCTCGCCGCCCACCTCGGCCTGCCCTACGCCTTCGCCTCGCACTTCGCGCCCGACGCCCTGCACGAGGCCGTCGCCGTCTACCGCGACACCTTCAAACCCTCCGAACAGCTGGCCGAGCCCTACGTCATGGCCGGAATCAACGTCTTCGCCGCCGAGGACCACGACGCCGCGGTCGAACAGAAAACCATCGCCTACCGCACCCGCGCCCGCGCCATGATCGCCCGCGGCCCCGCCGCCGGCGACTTCACCGACGAGGAAATCGACGCCTTCCTCGCCTCGCCCAACGGCAGTCAACTAGCCGGCATGACCCGCTACACCGCCGTCGGCACCCCCACCGAAGTCCGCGCCTACCTCGAGGACTTCGCCGGCTCCATCGCCGCCGACGAACTGATCACCACGCACCAGGCCGGTGAGATCGACGACCGCGTGCGCTCGGTGGAGTTGACCGGCCAGGTGCTGGCGGACGTGTCCGCGTCGATCTGAAGGGTCCCCGCTGGGGTAGGTGGTCAATCCCACGCGAACAACCGCCAATAGGGCAACGGCGGCACTTTTGCGCCCGGATCGAGGTCGAGCGGCTCGACCTCGACCTGGTAACCAGGATTCCAAAGCCTTAAGGCCACAACGAATCGCGCGATCACATCCGGTGGCGCGGTATAGCTGAGGGTCGGGTGTTTCGGTGCTCCGAAATCGACTTTGACCACTCGTCGTGGCAATCCGTCATCGGTGTTCATGCGCGCCCCTGCCCTTGCGGTCGGTCGTTCACCCCGTGGCCGGCCTCGAACCATCCTGTCGATGGGGTCTGGCTGCCCAGCCTTCCTGCGAGGATCGCCGCTGAGCAGTGGCACCGGCAGTGGCACGCCGACTCGGTCGCCTGTCCGGATGCTGGTCCGGCAGTAGTGGCATCGGGGGTGGCATTCGCGCCGCTGTGGCCGCAATGCTGGCGGCTCTCGACCGCACAAGGGGAAGATCGACAGATGGGCAGCGGTACCGGCGACCTGATCCGGCAACTTCGCTTGGCTAAAGGGTGGTCCCAAGGCAGACTCGCCGATGAGTTGTGCAAGTCGTCGGGCGCGAATATCGGTCGCGAATACATTTCGCGGCGTTGGGAATCCGGCGAGACCGAGCCGTCGTCGTTCTGGCTGCGGCACCTGGCGACTGTGTTGGATTGCGCACCGGAAATGCTGGCGGCCGACGTGCACCGCCGGGAGTTCCTTTCGCATCTGGCCGCGACAGCGGTCGCGCCCGTCGTCGCCTCGGACCTACTGGCGCAAGGCTTTTCGGCACGCCTGCATCGTTTCGGACCCGGCGTCGACGAATGGGAATCCAGGCTGGCCATCTACGGCACCGACTACATGAGCCAGGGTGCGGCCGACATTCAGCGCCGACTGGCCGCTGACCTGGTCGTGCTGCAGCAACAACTGGACACCCCGCGCCTGTGGGCCGTGGCCGCCCGGCTGATGACCTTATTCGCCAAGACGTACCCCGGTTCGGATGGCACCAAGGCGATCCGGTGGTACGAGATGGCCGCCGTCGCCGCCGACCGGTCCGGCGACACCACGATCCGGGTGTGGGTTCGCGGCCGCGCCGCCATCGCGCTCGGCTACGAAGGGGCCGCGTTGCCGGTCGCGCACAAGTTCGCTGACGAAGCCCTCGGCATCGACGACCGACCGAGCCTCGGCCGTCTCAACGCACTGTGGGGCAAAGCGCACGCGGCAGCGATCCACGGTGATCAGGGCACAGCGATGGCCCTCGCCGATGCCGGCCGCCGCGAATTCGACCGTTCCGGATCAGTGGACCAGACCTCCGACTACGCGGTGCCGTGGTGGCGTGTGAACGTCTTTCAGTCACTGCTGGCCGCCCGACTCGGGGACGAGCGGCTGGCAACCGCCGCCCAGGAGGCAGCGCGCGCCGAACTGCCAGCGACACTGCCCCGCTTCCGAACCCACCTCGACATGCACCAGGGCTTGATGCTGGTTCGAGCCGGCGATCCCCGGGCAGGCATGAAACTGGCACATGCCGCACTGGACGCGCTTCCCCCGGAGAAGCACTCCCTGACATTGCGGTTGCTCATGGATGAGATCACGAGAACCTCAGCCCATACCCGGCGGCCGTAAGAACGCGATCGGTCTCCTATGCCGAGCGGGCTCCTACCCCGCGTGCGGCAACGTTCCCGAGCGGAATCGGCCAGGCGCGAGTCCGTGCTGCCGTTTGAAGGCGGCGGCGAACGCGTACTCGGAGGTGTATCCGACCTGGTCGGCGATGGCGGCCAAGGTGGCGTCGGTGTCGCGCAGGAGTCGGGCGGCGGTGGTCAGGCGCCACCAGGTGAGGTACGCCAAGGGGGCGCGCTCCACGAGGGCGGTGAATCGGCGGGTGAGGGTGGCGCGGGACATTCCCGCCAGCGCGGCCAGTTCCGGGATGGTCCACTGGTGAGCGATGTTCTCGTGCATCGCGCGCAGGACGGCCGCGATCCCTGGATCGTGCAGGGCCGCAGCCCATCCGGTGGCGGGGTGGTTCGTTTCGCCCAGCCAGGTGCGCAGGATCAGCAGGAGCAGCACGTCCAGGAGGGCGATCACGGTGCTGCTGCTGCCCGGCCGGTCGTGCTCCAGCTCGGCGGCCAGCAGTTCGACGGTGGCGCGGACCGAGGCGTCGTGGCCGAGTCGGGCGGGCAGGTGCAGGACCGGCGGCAAGCCGTCCAGTAGCGGGTGGGCTCGGGATGGGTCGAGTTGGTATGCGCCGCAGAGCAATACCGTTTCGGCATCGGTCTCGCCGGGGATCGCGGTCAGTGCGTGCCCGATGCCGTGCGCCAGGAAAGCGACGTCTCCGACGCGCAGGGTGCTGGGTGCGCCGTGGTCGGGAACGAGCAGGCAGGAACCGGCGAGCACGATGTGGAACCCCGCGCCCGGTGCCGCGGGGAAATAGTCGTGCCAGGGTGCGACGCGCCGAGTGTGTGAGGAGTGCGGCACCCCGATCCGCATCGCTGAAATCACGTCGCTCAGGACATCCACCAATCCAGTGTGGCACAGGCGCAGTCATGAGCTTTTCGCGTATCAATCTGAGCTCGGGAATCATTGGCTGACTCGAGCGTCCTGCCTACGGTGAATTCATGTCGAATCACACCATTGCTGTCTACGGCGCCAGCGGTTTCCAGGGTGTCCTCGTGCTGGCCGAACTCGCTCGCCGCAACATCACCACCCGCGTCACCGGCCGCGACGCCGACAAGCTCAAAGCGGCTGCGGCACAGGCAGGTATGCCCGGCGCGGAGGTGCGCGCGGCCGAAATCGACGATCACGCCGCGCTGGTGGCCGCCTTCAGCGGCGCGGATGTGGTCCTCAACTGCGCGGGTCCATTCACTCCCACCGGTGACCGTGTCCTCGCCGCCATTATCGAGGCCGGGGCGCACTATGCCGACACCTGCGGGGAGCAACCGTTCCTCCAGCACGTCTACGAGACCTATTCCGCCGCAGCCGAATCCGCCGGTGTCACCATCGTCCCCGCCGCCACCGACGGCGGTATCCCGGGTGACCTGCTCGCCCACCTGCTGGGCGACCACCTCGGCCCGCTCGCCGAACTCACTTCCGTGCACCGCTTCGGCGGCGAGACGACCATGTCCCGCGGCTCGCTGCGCACCATGCTCGGCATTTCCGATGCTATGACCGACGGGGGAGTGGCCTACCTCGACAATGCTTGGCAGCACGGGCCTTTCGCCCCCTTCGTACCCGTGATTCTTCCCGGTGCGCCGGAACCCGTTGCCCTGGCGCCCTTCCCACTGCAGGAGCCCGTCTCCGTACCCCGTCACCTCCAGGTGCGCACCGTTCGGGGCGCGGTGGAGGAGTCCACCCGCGCGCTCTTCGCGACCCCGTTGACGGACGACATGATCGAGTCCCTGCCGGTCGGCCCGGACGACGCGCAACGGGCAGCCTGCACCTGGACCATCGTGCTGGACGCCGTCGCCGAGGACGGCCGCCGCGCACGCGGCGTCGTCACCGGACCCGACACCTACGGCACCACCGCGCTGACCGCCGTGGAAGCGGCGCTGCGGCTCGCCACCAGCCCGCCGTCCGCCGGCGTCCTCGCGCCGGCGCAGGCGTTCGACCCGGCCGATTTCCTCGCGGCACTGCGACCACACGGCCTGCGCTGGACCATCGAAGATCGCTGATCACGTGAGCTGTTTCACTGCGGGCTCGTGCGATGGCGAGGGGCATCCGCACCGCTGATGGGCACACACCAATTCCCATCCGGACCAGATGTTCGTGGCCGTGATGGCGTGCTACTGGCCGAGCAATGGCGAGACGGCGGCTCAGCGCTCGCCGGCCTGACGGTGGCAGGATTTCCGAACGCCTATTTGATCGTCGGCCCGAACTCCTGCAACAACGTGATCCGCGCTCGCCGACGTAACGTCGGCGAGCGCGGTCCCACCATTTACCCGAGCGGGCCGCACGGATACTGAGGGGTCGGATGCCCCGCGCTGCCGCCCCACCAGAGTGCCCATTGGAACATGCAAACCAGCCCGGACGCGCTGGCGCTACCCGTCGTCGATCCGCTTGCCCCGGGGCCGGTCTCGGCCAGTGCGGTAGGCGCGCCCACTCCCAGCATCGCGCATGCGCCGACTACCGATACGGTGGCGATCGCCCGTCGAAAACTCATATGGCTCTGTCCTTTTCGATCTGTTGATCCCGACCTCGGTCCATCAAATCCATACGGCGTTTGCTGGGCAAGACCAGGGTTCCCCGGGCAGAGGATGCTTTGGCATAGCTCGGCCGGACCTTGCCCACGCGGGCGCAGGACCTTGGCCGTACGCGTACTGCACCGACAGATCGCAGGGCAGCTCGGCCACGTGCCCGGTGGCTTTGACGTTCTATTCGGTCACCCCACACATCGTGCACCGGCACGCATGCCATCGCCCAGAACCCCGAGCCGGAAATCGAGCTGACGTGCCCGGAGGCCGATAATCGCGATCACGGTCGGCCCAAGGGCGCAGGATCGGCCTGTCAACCGAACAGCACGGGCAGCTCTGGATGAAGCCGGTGGGCATGGAAACATCTGGATCTGGTGCTCGAGGATCCGTGTTGTGGACAGGGGCGGCAGTTCATCGATGTAGAACCAGTCGACGGCCGCAGTCTCTAGCGGATCTGGTACGCCGCCGTCGACGATGACGTCGCAGAGGTAATACATCTTCAGCACGGAGAACAGCAGCGGGGGTGGGTGGCCCTGGGTGTCACGGTCCAAGGCAGCCACTAGCTTTCGCGGCTCCACAGTGAGCCCGGCTTCTTCCCGCACTTCCTTGACCACAGTTTGTGCTGTGGACTCGCCAGCGTCGCACCTGAGAATGCCCCGCTCAGCGCGATTGAGGGAGCTGAAGCTCTCGCCGCGATCCGGACCCTCGTTGTGAACCGCGACCTTCGCGCGGCAAAACGAATGCTACGAAGAGCAGAGAAGCGAATGGGAGAGCAGACCTCGGGGAGTAGTTCTCGAGATTGCTGGCACGCTGCGCCTCAACAACCACGATGACGCGCTCCACAAAATACGAATCCTGTGGCTGCGAAACACGCAGTACCGTCCGTTGATCGAAGCCTGTATACCGAAAATCGATAACCGCCAACATATTCCCCGCCAATCATCATCTGGCGTCGACCTGTACGCACAACTCATAAATTTCTGGTGTGACAACAGCGGACCTAGCAACACCGACCAAAGCGACCGCAACACTGGCTACATTGACGAGATCTGACATCGTGATCTAGTTGATCTTCGTCCGAACTTCCCGATCTGAGCTCGGGACAAGCGTTCCACCGGCGAGCTGCCGCAACACTCTCCGCATTGAATTTGAAAACTCGGAGTCCTGCTACGCGGGGCGGTCGGCAGTGACCGACCATCCGGGGCTGCAGGTCGTCTCCGGTCAGCTGGCTTGCGACATGGTCGACCGGCGACTTGGGTAACGGCAGGATAGCGATAGAAAGCTACTCGGAAAAGCTCAGTGCCCTTCCTCGATCGCTCGCCATCGCTCCACGGAGGACGCTGTCCCGAGTTCCGCTCGTGCTGCAGGGTTCTCGGCGTAGAACGTTAGATAGCGGAAGAGAGTGGTACCGTCGACTGAATAGCGCGGGCATTCCAGGAAGATCCAGCCAGCGAGAGGCAGGCGGTCCAATTGCCACAGCCGTCGTGTCTTGCCGTTTAGTTCCAGGCTCGGTGTGGTGAAGCGCGGCTCCGTGCCGGCCACGCCGGTCACGATGATCAGTGGCACCCGTTCGAACGCAGTACCCACTTTGGCAAAGTCCCAGCCCAGGGATGATTGCGAACTCCAGCCGTAGTGGATTATCTCGGTTTCGGTGATCGCGATTCGGCCGCGCCGTAGTCTTCCGGCGACAGCAAGCATTGGTGTGGATCCAGAGAATAATCCGATGCTGGCAAACACCACGACCAGTGGCCAATGGGTACGCCAAGCGGCTCCTGCAGTCTCGATTGCGGCAGCAGTGAATATGGTCGCGAAACACAGCCAGAATGCTTGATACAGCCCAAAGTAGGCACTCGAGCCAGGCACAACCGTTGCTGGTATGCCGTGTTCTCGATCAAGCCTGACCGCGGACCGGTAGGCAATTCTGAGATCCGCAAGGATTCCCAACGCGAGGACGAAGACCATCGCGAGACCGAACAGTGCAACATATTTCGAGACAACCTGTGCCGCAGCATCCCCACTGCGCCACATAGCCAGCGCGCCGACAGCGCAGAGAACAACTAGCCCGAAGAGTACGACCGTCGACATGACGCGCTTTGTTACCTGCCGGGGTGATCCTGGCCATGGACGACGAGGCTGGTTTTTCTCAGAAGATTGCATTCCACGCCTTCGAGACACCGCCACCGATCGCGTTACCAGCCCCCTCGAGCGCGTTCGCTCCGCCGTCAACCGCGCTGCTCACGCTTAAACCGTTCGTGTACATCGAATCGATCGCTCCCGAGGTGAAGAGGCCTACCGCCGCCCCGCCGAGCGCCCCAACGGCAGTTCCCACAACGGGTACCGGTATTAATGTGCCGATCGCCGCACCCGCGGCAACCGAGGCAGCGAAACCGCCTACTCCGGAGACAATGGCCTGCTCGGGGTCTTTTCCGTTATAGATGTCATATGCGACACCCACGACTGCTAGCGCGCCACCTGCTCTCAAGCCGATCTTCGCGCCGTTTGCTTTGGCCTTTGCGGCATCGTCTAACGCCTCGCCAGCGTTTTTGAACAGTGTCCGGCTCCAGTCAACGTCTCGATAGAGGGCCGCTCGCGGGGTGCCTGCTGGGGCATTCTTGGCCTCGATCAGCGTTTTGAGAGCGTCACTGGACAGCACGGCCGAATTTGCCAGAAGCGTTGACGAGTGTTTTGTAAACAGGGTGCCTGCGGCGCCGTTTACCAGATCTCCAACGACGACAAACCACTTATCCTTGACATCGTTCTGCATGTTTTTCCACGTAGACCCCCAGAAACCCTCCTTTCCCCGTACTTCTTCCGCCGCCTGTGCGGCAGTGTTGTAAGCCGCTATCTTGTCGCCGTCGCTCTCGCTAGGCTTCTCGATGACCTGTTCCTTGACGGACAGACCCGCAGCGGTGGCGTTCCTGCGAATCGTCTCCATGTCCGCCTGCGCCTGTTGCACTTGACCCGCGAGAGTGTCGAACTCCGTGGCGTATCCCCGGACCTTGGTAACAAATTCGTCGGTCTTCGTGGCCGTGTTCCGCACTTTTGTTGCGAAGGCATCACCCGCCGCACCCTCCCAAGCGGAATCAGCTTGGACCTTCACTTTGGCGAGATCGTCTGCAGAGGCCGACAATTGGCTAGCCAACGTGTCACGGAGCCATGCAGCTACGGCGCGAATGCTCGTAGGGTCACCGTCGATCTTGGTATCAATAGACATTGCTACCCCAGCTTCCACGTCTCAAGAATAATTGTGTCAGCTATGGTGTCGTCCTGTTCCTTGTATTTCTTTGCAGCCTCCGTGACAGCATCAGCGCTCGCAGCCAGGCCCACTACGAGTTGTCCGGCACCGTCCAGCACCACCGATAGGATGGCCAACACGGACGGCGTTACAGTTCCGGCGTCGATGCTGTCTGGTGTTTTTTTGCTCGTGCCATCGAGTTCCGTACTCGACGTCGCGAGCGTAGTTGCGATGGTTGCCAGCGTGTCCAGATCGATATTCATCTCTGTCATGCTCGCGGGTTCCCTCTATGCTCTTCGGGAATAAAAACATCCAGGAGCAGGATGTCGAAAGGCCGAGCCTGATATAGAGCATCAAGCGAAACCGTGGTAGTCCACATCCATGGCTGATCACTTCCGCAACATTCATGAAGACGATCCAGAGCCGAGTAGGCCATGCACGCAATCCGGCCGTCACGGGTCTTTCTCATCATGATCTGCGCGTCTTCAATTTCTTGAACCTCCGCCAGCACCGGCAGGTAGACGACTGGAGGAAAGTTCTTTGGCATGGGTTTGGGGGCAGGCCGCATCCCGATGGCCGACGCGTCGGGACGTGCAGGGGCTCCCGGCGCCGGAGGGGTTGGATCGGCAGGATAGGGGGCCGACTCCGAGCGGGGCGTTCCGTAGGAGGAGGCCTGGCTGTAGGAGGCGGGCGGGGCGACGTCCCGGGATGGAGCGGCGTCCGCAGGAGAGGATTTGGGCGTCGGCCGGAGCGGCACCTCATCCCAATCTTCGTCAGGGTCGTCGTAGTGGTTGTAGAAGGGCTGGCCAGCCATCACTGCACCTCTTCGTAGGCGCTGGCCGATGATGCGGACAACGTGATCTTCTCCGGAATCGGCATACCCCCCGTTCGTGTGCCGCCGCCACTGAGCGGACACCACCGGTCGTTTGGTTGACCAAACGTGTCGCTCCGAGGCACTATACGAAAGTCAGTGTGCACGAGCAAACATCGCTCGATGCCCACAGGTTCGCTGCCAAATTCGCCGACCTTCCGGCGGACGCGCGTTACGGCGTGAGTCTCGACTGGAGCAGCGTCATCGAAGGCGATGTCAACCGCATCGAGATTAACAGGCGAACCATGTAAGGCCGAGCCACTTCGGCCTGCTCCGGAACTGAGTCCTCCTCGCGAAGCAGACCGAGCGGAGTCACTAAAAGTGTGCCAGGACCGCTCCCAATTTGGGTGGCACCGATTCGGGGATTGCTGCGTCCAATCTTGTATGAGCGACCACTCTTTAAGGGATCGGTGCGCGGCACCCCTGGACAACGAGGAGCGCCCGCGCGCGGGCTCTGGCCGTGCTGCCGGTACGCCGGGTCGGATGTCCAGATCCGACTAACCACACCGACTTCGAGGACAGGCCCTAGTGCGCAGCTGGGGCACGCGGATGGGGCCGGAATCGCGACTCACTACTACATCGATCCCAACGGCTACGGTAAGCGACTGGTGGTCGACAACACGGACGCCCTCGAAGACCTCAAACCCACGAAAGTTGGAGCAAAGTTGGACTCTGAGGCCCTCGCCGTGTGATCTACGGCCCATGACCTTGGTGTTTTGGGCCCCCCGGGTAAAATCGGTGGTTCTTGTGCTCGATTCGCCGCACAATCGAGCAGCAACCGCCCAGCACCGCCCAATCCGTAAGGAGCCCGTCTGTGATCACCGCGACCGACCTGGAGGTCCGGGCCGGAGTCCGCACCCTGTTGACGGCCCCGGGGCCGGCGCTGCGGGTGCAGGCGGGCGACCGGATCGGTCTCGTCGGGCGCAACGGCGCGGGCAAGACCACTACGCTGCGCATTCTGGCGGGCGAGGGCGAGCCGTACGCCGGAAAAATCGTGCGCTCCAGCGATATCGGCTATCTGCCGCAGGACCCGAAAGAGGGCAACCTGGACGTGCTGGCGCGTGACCGCGTGCTGTCCGCGCGCGGGTTGGACACCCTGCTGCACGATATGGAGAAGCAGCAGGCCCTGATGGCGGAGACTGCCGACGACAACGAACGCGACAAGGCGGTCCGCAAGTACGGCCGGCTGGAGGAGCGCTTCTCCTCGCTCGGCGGCTATGTCGCCGAGAGCGAAGCTGCCCGCATCTGCAACAGCCTGGGCCTGCCCGACCGGGTGCTCGGCCAGTCGCTACGCACGCTGTCCGGTGGTCAGCGCCGTCGAATCGAATTGGCGCGCATCCTGTTCGCCGCTTCCGACGGCAGCGGCGGTCGTTCGGACACGGTGTTGCTGCTGGACGAGCCGACCAACCACCTCGACGCCGACTCCATCACCTGGCTGCGCGGCTTCCTGCAGAGCCACGACGGCGGCCTCATCGTCATCAGCCACGATGTGGAGCTGCTGGCCGACGTGGTGAACAAGGTGTGGTTCCTGGACGCCGTGCGCGGCGAGGCCGACGTCTACAACATGGGCTGGAAGAAGTATCTCGACGCCCGCGCCACCGACGAGCAACGCCGGGTTCGTGAGCGCGCGAACGCGGAGAAGAAGGCGAGCGCGCTGAAGGCGCAGGCCGCGAAGCTGGGCGCGAAGGCCACCAAGGCCGCCGCGGCGCACCAGATGACCAAGCGTGCCGACAAGCTGATGGCGAGCCTGGACGAGGTCCGGGTGGCCGACAAGGTAGCGCGGATCAAGTTCCCGGAACCCGCGCCGTGCGGCAAGACGCCGATGATGGTCAAGGATCTGACCAAGCTCTACGGCTCGCTGGAGATCTTCACCGGTGTCAATTTCGCCATCGACAAGGGCAGCCGCGTGGTCATCCTCGGCCTCAACGGCGCGGGCAAGACGACGATGCTGAAGCTGCTGGCCGGCGTCGAGACGCCTACCGCGGGCGGTCTGGAGCCGGGCCGTGGCCTCAAGGTCGGATATTTCGCGCAGGAGCACGACACCCTGGACGACAACGCCACCGTGTGGGAGAACATCCGGCACGCCTCACCCGACGCCGGGGAGCAGGAGCTGCGAAGCCTGCTGGGCGCGTTCATGTTCAGCGGACCGCAGCTCGAGCAGCCCGCGGGCACGCTCTCCGGTGGTGAGAAGACCCGGCTGGCGCTGGCGGGCCTGGTGTCCTCCTCGGCCAACGTGCTGCTGCTCGACGAGCCCACCAACAACTTGGATCCGGTCTCACGCGAACAGGTGCTCGATGCGTTGCGCACGTATCAGGGTGCGGTCGTTCTGGTGACGCACGATCCGGGTGCGGCGGAGGCTTTGTCACCGGAGCGGGTCATTCTACTGCCGGATGGCACGGAGGATCACTGGTCGGCCGAATACTTGGAACTTATTCAGCTTGCGTGATTTTCATCACAAACACCCGTTGATCACGGCCGCATAGTTGCTTAGCCTGGAATGACGCGCTGCTCGGCGACTCGGAGGTAGCCATGAGCGATCGGCCATCATCAGGCAAGTCCACATTGGGTAAGGGCACCCGCGTCACGGGGAAGTCACGTGACCGGTTGCAATCCCAACTCAAGAAGCAGTACGAGGCGGGTGCCAGCATCCGGTCATTGGCGCGGGCGACGGGGCGCTCCTACGGCTTCATCCACAATGTGCTGGTGGAGTCGCATGTGCAGCTCCGCAGCCGCGGCGGCGCCAACCGGCGCAAGGCACAGTAGGAACTAGTACCCCGGAACCGCTCCGTCACCCTCGACCAGCAGGTTGGCGAGGCTGCGGAACATAGGCAGGCCCGTCTTGATCTCGAGATAGGCGAATTGGCCCTGCGGATTGACCTCGAGGAAGTAGTACGCACCATCGAGGCCGAGTCGCAGGTCCAAGACGCCGAAACTCAGGCCCAGCGCGCCCATCAGGGTGGCCAGAGACTTGCTGACCGAGGCGGGCAACTGTTCCCGGCTGAACTCGACCGAGGTGTCGAGGCGGGAATCGACGCGCCCGACACCTGCCTGCGAGTCGATTCGTACCGCCCACTCGACCCCGTCCACCCAGACCACGCGCAGATCGCACTCGGCGTCGATGTAGTCCTGGAACGTGGTCGGGGCGGAGCGGATGCCCGCCAGTTTCGGGAAGTCGGCGCGGGTGATGATCCTGGTTTCGGCGAATTCACCGCGGCCGGTGCCGGTGCGCTTGTAAACCACTGCGCCGGGCCGGGATTCGGTGAAGCTCCGGGCCTCGTCGGGATCGTTGGTGATCAGTGTCTCCGGCACCGAGAACCCGGCCCGCTGCGCGGTTTCCAACTGCACGATCTTGCGGCTCGCGGTGCGGTCGGCGCCGGGGTCGTTGATCCAGGCAGCCGGGATGGACCAGAGCAGGCCCTGGATGAACCCGTCGCATTCGGCCTGCCGGAACGCGTCGTCGGAGGCGCGCACGCCGCCGGGCACCTGCGCCGGATGCGGCCGTCGCCACCACACCGAGCGGACGTCGTCCAGGCCCAGCACGTGCGACATGGAGCGGGAGGTGCCGTGCCGGTCCAGCCGGAAGCTGCCGGACTCGCGCGGGAAGTCACGCAGGTCGAGATGAATCGGGTTGAGCCCGTGGTGTTCCCGCAACGTCGCCGCCATCGCGGTGGCGTGCAGATCGTCGGTTTCGGAGACGATGAGGACCGAACCGGGGCGGCGCGCCACCATGGCGGATCAGTCGAGACTGTCGCAGCTGATGCCGTCGTCGCTGCCGTTGTGCGATTTGGTCTGGCAATAGGTGAAGGTCGCGCCGTTGCCGCCCGCGACGTCGACGAGCTGCAACCGGTCGGCCCATGATGCCGTGAGTTGTTGCAGCAGTTCGTCACCCAGCGCCGCCGACGGTTCCGCGGCGAGAGTCATCGGCCGGTTGACCAGATCGATCCGACGGCGCTGGGTGAAGTCGGCGAACGCGCCGGGGCGGATGTCGACCAGCACCGAATCACCGGCGGTCGCGGGGCCGGCCAGGGTCGCCGAATCCAGGATGCGCAGCACGTCGGAGCGGCGGAAGGTCCACGTCCCCTCCTCGACCCGCACACTGATGTCGCACGGCGATTCGGCCACCAGAACGCCCTGCAGAGCGGGAATGCGATCGCCCGACGGCACGGAACCCGGGAGATTGATTGCGTCCGTCATAACGTGCACTCCGATCTGCTCGCGATTAGCCAGGGCCCCCGAGCGGGAACTGGATCATAACGCGGGCAGATCCCTGTTCGGCCCGGTTCGAAAGATTTCAGCACCGGTGGCAAACCGGGTCCAGGAACCGGATGGGCTTGCACCGAAAGATTTTCGGTGACCTGCCACCCAGCATCGAGCAATCCGGGAGCTATTTCCGGGTGGCAGATTTTCCGGGCGAATTGCCCAGAATTGGCGGCGCTTTCGCGAGGAAGTGTGTTATTGCAGGCCGAACAGCTCCGGGCGCTCGGCGAAGGCGCGGAACCGCGCCCGCGGATCGGCCACCAGCTTGCGTGCGGTCAGGTCCATCACGCCGCCGGTCACTGTCACCAAGGCGGAGACGGTGCCGTCGAGTTTGCGGATTTCCTGGCGCATCCGGAAGGTCTTGCCCTCGGTCCATTCGAATTCGCAGGTCACCGTGATCTCATCGCCGGCGCGGAGCTCCCGCTGGTACTTGATGTTGTTCTCCAGGACCACCGGGGCGTAACCGGTGGTCAGCAGTTTGTCCTGCCCCACTCCGGCGGCGCGCAGCAATTCCCAGCGGGCGTGCTCGGCGTACTGCAGATAGACGGCCTGATTCACGTGGCCCAGGCTGTCGAGTTCGTAACCGCGTACGGTAATGGGGACAGAGAAGGTCATGCCCTGGCGAACCTGCCCGGACCGCGGGTTTGTTCCCGTTTCACCTGATAGCTGGACCACATTTCCGCGGCGCGGCTCTCACCGCCGGTTCGCGTTGCGCTCGGCCCACCACTGCGGCGCGTCGACGAAGTGGTTGTCGAATTCCTCCTGGGAGGCCAGCAACTCCTCGAAAGTGGACTCGCCCTTGCCGATCCGGTCCAGCAGCCGGAAGTACTCGAACCGTTCCACGCCCGGCATGAGCGCGATCAGGATCCGCGCCGAGCTGTCCGGGCCGGCGCCGAACGCGTGCGGCATGTACTTCGGCACCACGATCGACCCGCCCGCGCCGACAGTGACGATCTTGTCCCCCGTGAGCACCTGCAGATCACCCTCGGCGACGTAGAACAGCTCGTCGGAGGTGGTGTGGAAATGCGGCGCGGCCCCGTCCGCGCCCCGCGCCATGGTGACCTCCACGGTGCTGACCGCGCCGCCGGTCTCGTTCGCGTCGATGAGCAGCCGGACCTGGGTGGCGGGAGTGCCGAGGATCTCGGCTTCGTGAGGCTGACGGATGGCGGCGGGGCGGGTGGCGACGGTGCTCATGGGAACTCCAGGTCATTCGCTGGTTGATAATTCGTTACCGAACTATATCTTGGCGAATAGAATCCTGTCCATGGGCGAATCGAAAAAGGACGCGGTCGACCTCATCGCGGACCAGTGGCATCGGGAGCGACCGGAACTGGACCTGCGGGCGATGGCCATCCTGGGCCGGCTCGGCCGGCTCATGGCCGTCGCCATGCCGAAGATCGAAGCGGTGTTCACCGCACACGGCTTGCAGGTGGGTGAGTTCGATGTGCTTGCGGCACTGCGCCGTTCGGGGGAGCCGTTCGAGCTCAACCCCTCGGTCCTCGCCGACACCCTGATGCTGTCCCGGGCCGGTATGACCGGCCGTTTGGATCGGCTGGAATCCGCCGGTCTGGTCCGCCGCCGCGCCGACGCCGCCGACCGCCGGGCCGTGCGCGTGGCACTCACCGAGCAGGGCCGGGAATTGATCGACCGAGTCGTCGGCGAGCACATCGAGAACGAAACCCGGTTGCTCGCCGCCCTTTCCGCGCGGGATCGCGGTGAACTCGACCGCATCGTGCGAGTACTACTGGAAAGCTTGGAGGCGGAGTCCTAGCGCGACCCCGCCTCCAAGCCGGGCAGCAGGGTCACGGTTTATCCGGCTTCACCGCATCCTTGATCTTGCCGACCAGTCCCGCCTCGGTGCCGAACGCGTTCGAGCGGGGTTCGCCCTGCGAGCCGTCGTAGGTGACGTACAGCTTCGGGTCGGGCGCCGGAGCGGAAGCCTTCTCGCCCAAGGGCTGCGGGTCCCGGATGAAGCCGTTCTTGTGCACGCCGTCGGGAGCCATGCCGGTGGCCCACATGCCCTGATCGGACTGCGTGCCATCGGACAGATGCCACAGGCTGGTCGCGTGTTCGGAGTGTTCCTCGTCGAGCAGCGCGTTCGGTGCGATGGTGTCCTCGATGCCATCGGCCTTCAGCTGGGCGATAGCGGACAACCAGAGGTTCTGGTGATAGGTGTCGCGGGCCAGGTTGAACTTCAACATGTCCTTGACGCCCGGGTCGTCGGTCATGTGGTACAGCCGTGCGGTCTGGATGCGACCCTGGGACTCGGCGGTCACATTGGCCCGGAAGTCGGCGAGCAGATTGCCGCTCGCGACGATGTAGCGCCCGTTCCACGGGACGCCGTTGCTGTCCGACAGTGTCGGCCCGCCGCCGGAAACGATCGCCTGCTGCGGATCCATGCCACCGAGCACCGCGGCGACCACCGGGTCGGCCATGGCTTCCTGGGTGGCCTTGGTGGCGGGCGCGCCCTCCAGCAGGCGGGCCACCATGGTGGCGATCATCTCGACGTGACCGATCTCCTCGGTGGCCACGTCCATGATCATGTCTTTGTATTTGCCCGGCATCCGGCAGTTCCAGCCCTGGAAGAGGTACTGCATGGTGACGGTCATTTCACCGAAGGCGCCGCCGATCAGCTCTTGGAGCTTGCGTGCGTACACCGGGTCGGGCTTCTCCGGCTTGACATCGAACTGCAGGTGATCGGTGTGACGGAACACAATGGCCTCCGATGACTCGAATGTGGATCCTTTCGCGCCACGGATACCGCCACCCGTCAGGGTTAAACGCGGTCGAACTCGAATTGTTTTGTGTCACAATCAGTTTCGGTTCGATACGACTGATCGCAGCTAACCGCGGAACCGTCCGACCGCCAGATCGGCCAGCCGGGACAGCGATTCGGTGTTCCGCGGGGAGAGCAGCAACCCCTGCAGGGGACTCGGCAGCAATCGCCCCGGCCCGCCGCTGACCTCCTCGGTCATCCGGATCTCGGTCGCCTCGTCACCGGTCAGCTCGAGCCGAATCGACGCCGTCCCCGCCGGCCACGCCCGAGCCTTCAACTCGAGCAACCGGGGCGGGTCCACCGCGACCACCTCGGTGGTGTCATCGATGGTCAACGGCCACGGCCCCACACTGTGATGAATCCGCGACCCCACCTGCGGCCAATCCGAATCGACATCCCGAATATGCGACGCCCCCACCACCCAGTTGGCATACAACCACCCGTCGGCCAGCACGTCGAACACCTGCTTGACCGGCGCATTCACGACAAACCTGACTTCGACCATCAGCCCACCGCTCCCTTCGGCCCGGCAGGTCGCCGGGCAGTCCGACTCGTGCGTACTACCTCCGCCGACCGCCGGTAAACCTGACCGGACATGCCTCACAGAGGGTTCAGGCGTCAGTTTTTCGCAGGTGAACGGATACCCGCGTGATTCGGGAGCAAAGCGAGGAAGTTGCGGATCAAGGCTCGGTCGTCGTCGGCTCGGTGGGCGACGTAGATCGTTGTGTCCGCGTCGGTTCCGGAGAGGGGGATGATGCGGACCGAGGTGGGGGCGGTGAAGGTGGCGCTGCGCGGGGCGATGGTGACGCCCAGGCCTTCGGCGACGAGGTACATGATCGTGGTCCAGGTGTTGCCCTCCTGGACTACGCGGGTGCGTCGACCCGTCTCGAGCAGGGGCGCGAGATTCTTTTCGTAGGCGAGAGCGCCTGCGGCCCTGGGGAAGAAGACGAGCGGGTTGTCGGCGAGTTCGGCTCCGGTGATGGTCGAGCGACCGGCGTGCGGGTGATCGGCGGGCAGGACCGCGACGAACGGCTCGGTGATCAAGGGGGCGACGTGGAGTCCGGGCAGGTCGTCGGGGTCTCGCACGATCGCGGTGTCCAGCCCGCCGTTGCTGAGTTGTTCCATCATCCGGGAGGTGTAGCCCTCGATGAGATCCACCTCCACCAAGGGGTAGCGCTCGCGGAACAGGCGTACTCCGCGCAGCGGCTCCAGCGGCAGCACCGAGGGCACGAAGCCGAGATACAACCGGCCCTGGCTGCCCTGCCCGACGCGGGCGACCTCGTCCAGGTCGCGGGCGGCATGACCGAGCACCGCGGCCGCGCGTTCGCGCAGGACCGCGCCCGCGGGAGTGAGGGCGACGCTGCGCGAGGTGCGGTCGAGCAGACGCGTACCGAGCAGGGTTTCCAGCCGCTGGATCTGCTGGGTCAGGGCCGGTTGGGCGATGTGCAGTCGCGTGGCGGCGCGCCCGAAATGCAGTTCGTCGGCGACCGCCAGGAAGTAGCGCAGGTGGCGGAGCTCGACACCGTCGATCATAAGTTGATCTTATCGATCGCAGTAATCAAGTATTGGACGTTATGGTTCGCGGGCGGGCATGCTGGTCGAGTGCCTCAGCAAACGAAATCCCTCGCCTCTGATCAGCGCGGTTCCCTCGTCGTAACGCCCATGCGGAGCGCCGCCGACGCGCGGGCTTTCAAGGAGATCAACGAGGAGTGGATCCGCGCCTACTTCTCCCTGGAACCCGCGGACGCGCATCTCCTCGACAATCCGGAGACCGAGATCGTCGCGAAGGGCGGGCAAGTGCTGATCGCCCGGGACGGAGAGGAGATCGTCGGGTGCGGTGCGGTGGTGCCGGAGGGCCACGGCGTCTACGAGATCTCGAAGATGGGCGTCTCGCCGCAGCACCGGGGCCGCGGCATCGGCCGTCTCGTGCTGGCGGCCGCGATCGACTACGCCCGCGGGCAAGGCGCGACCACGCTGTACCTGGAAAGCAACAAGCGGCTCGCCAACGCGGTGCACCTGTATGAGTCGGTCGGGTTCGTCCATGTGCCGCCGGGGAGTCTGCGGCAGAGTCCCTACTCCCGCGCCGATGTATTCATGAAGTACGACCTGACCGATTGACTATCGATGCGCCAGGTGGACGGGGGCGTGGTCGAGCCGGTCCGCCAGGCGAACGCTGCGCTGTGCGGACGCGCGCAGCAACGCGGCCGCCCACACCCGCAAATGGGGTGTGCGCGGTGCGGCGTCGGCGCGGACCGGTGCGCACGGCAGTGCCGAGTTGGCTTGGCTCCGTACGGCTTTGACGGCCAGGTCGGCGGCGATGGGTAGCATGACTATTCCTCTCCGGTGGGTCGGCTGGGCGCCGGGCCGGTGCTGGATCGGATGACCAGCTCGGTGGGCAGCACGACGCGTTCTTCGGTATAGGACGGATCGAGCAGCATGCGCCCGAGCAACTGCCCCTTGGTTCGGATCGGCTGGCGGACGGTGGTCAGGCCCGCGCTCGCCGCGGCCGGGATGTCGTCGAATCCGGTGACCGAGATATCGCGCCCCGGCACCAATCCGCGCCGTCGCATCGCTTCGAGTACGCCGAGGGCCAGCACGTCGCCGGCGGCGGCGATGGCGGTCGGCGGGTCGCGGCGATCCAGTACCAGCTCGGCGGCGGCAATGCCGGATTCCATCGAGTTGTGGCCGCCGCTGACGACGGTGAGTTCGGCGTGCGCGCCGAGCCCGGCCCGCAAACCCCGCACCCGCTGCCGCGCGTTGTTGTAAAGCACTGAGGTATCGGTGATTTCGCACGGTGTCGTGGTCGCTCGCCCGCAATCGACCACCATGGCGATCTCGGTATGGCCCAGCTCCGCGAGATGAGCGCCGACCCGGTGTGTGGCGGCGAATTCGTCGATCACCACCCGCCGTCCGGGGAAGTCGTCGTCGGAATGCGCGAACGGCAACCCGCGACTCGAAATAACCTCCAGCGCAGGATGATTCGCATCGACACAGTAGGCGGCAACCCCGTCGACCACGGCGTTGCGCACCGTCTCGACCGACTCCCGGATGGCCTCCGCGTCCGCTCCCGGTTCGAAGCGCGGCAGCGGAATCAGCAGTAGGCCGGTTCGCGTCCGCTCCGCGACTTCACTGAGCCCGGCGAGCAGTCCGACGGCGAACGGGTCGGAGAACGCATAGGACAACTCTTCGGTGAGCAGCAGCCCGATCGCACCGGCTCGCCGCCCCCGCAGCGTGCGGGCGGCCGCGTCCGGACCGGAGTATCCGAGCTCGCGGGCCGCGCTGAAGATCTGTTCCCGCAGGGCGGCCGAGAGTTGCTCGGGTTTGTTGTAGGCGTTGGACACCGTGGACATCGAAACGCCCACCGCCGCTGCCACGGACTTCATGGTCGCCTTGGGCGGCATGGGATTTGCACCTGTCTGTATCGATTTACTAAATCGTTCTACTAAAACGATACAGAAGAGAGCGGTGCGCCGCCAGGGCGAACTTTCGGGAGTCGGTTCAGTCCTTGCGGCGGACCGAGGCTTCGACGAGATCCAGCACGGCGGAAAGGTTTTCGTTGGTGTGGCCCGAGGCGATGCGGGCGATGAGACCATCCAGAACGAGGTCCAGGTAACCGAGCAGGACATCGGTGGGCACGTCGTCGCGAAGGGCACCGGCGGCCTTACGGCGTTCCAGGCGGGCGAGCGTGGCGGCGGTCAATTCGGCGGAGCGCTGCGTCCAGCCGGCTCTGAAGTCGGGGTCGGTGCGCAGGCGTCTGGCGATCTCCAGCCGGGTACCGAGCCAGTTGAACTGCTCGGGGTGGGCCAGCATGTCGCGCATGACCTGGACCAGGCCCTGGTTGGCGGCGACGTCGGCCATGCGTTCGGCGTCCTCCTGGGCGAGGGCGAAGAACAGGGCGTCCTTGTCGCGGAAGTGATGGAAGATCGCGCCGCGGGACAGGCCGATGGCCTCCTCGAGGCGGCGCACGGTCGCGCCGTCGTAGCCGTACTCGCCGAAGCAGCGGCGGGCGCCGTCGAGGATCTGGTTGCGCCGGGCGACAAGGTGATCGTCGCTGACCTTGGGCATGGGCGGACTCCTCCGAGCGCTGAGACTTTTTAGTGCGTGGGGCAGTACCGGAAAGCGTTGATGCGGAGAGGTCCGCGCACCGCACGTAATGCGGTGCGCGGACCCAACTTTCAGCAGGCGGTGTGGTGACTAGCCGCGAATCATGTTGCGCAGCACGTACTGCAGGATGCCGCCGTTGCGGTAGTAGTCGGCCTCACCGGGGGTGTCGATCCGGACCACCGCGTCGAACGACACCTTTTCGCCGTTCTCCTTGGTGGCGGTCACCTTCAAGGTCTTCGGAGTCACACCCTCGTTCAGCTTGGTGATGCCCTCGATATCGAAGGTCTCGGTGCCGTCCAGCTTCAGCGACGCGGCCGACTCGCCGGCCGGGAACTGCAGCGGGATGACGCCCATGCCGATGAGGTTCGAGCGGTGGATGCGCTCGAAGGACTCGGTGATGACGGCCTTGACGCCGAGCAGGCTGGTGCCCTTGGCGGCCCAGTCACGCGAGGAACCGGAGCCGTATTCCTTGCCACCCAGCACGACCAGCGGGATGCCGGCCTTCTGGTAGTTCTGCGAGGCGTCGTAGATGAACGCCTGCGGGCCGCCCTCCTGGGTGAAGTCGCGGGTGTAACCGCCCGAGACGTCGTCCAGCAGCTGGTTGCGCAGCCGGATGTTGGCGAAGGTGCCGCGGATCATCACCTCGTGGTTACCGCGACGCGAGCCCAGCGAGTTGTAGTCCTTGCGCTCGACGCCGTGCGAGTCGAGGTACTGCGCGGCCGGGGTGCCCGGCTTGATCGGACCGGCCGGGGAGATGTGGTCGGTGGTGACCGAGTCGCCCAGCAGCGCCAGCACGCGCGCGCCCTTGATGTCCTCGACCGGGGTCGGGTCCATCTGCATGCCGTCGAAGTACGGCGCCTTGCGGACGTAGGTCGAGTTCTCGTCCCACGCGAAGGTGTCGCCCTCGGGGGTGCTCAGGTTCTTCCAGCGCTCGTCACCCTCGAAAACGGTGGCGTAGGACTTGGTGAACATGTCCCGGCTGATCGCCGTCTTGATGGTGTCGTCGATTTCCTGCGCGGACGGCCAGATGTCCTTCAGGAAGACGTCGTTGCCGTCGGTGTCCTGGCCCAGCGGATCGGTCTCGAAGTCGAAGTCCATCGTGCCCGCGAGCGCGTAGGCGATGACCAGCGGCGGCGAGGCCAGGTAGTTCATCTTCACGTCGGGGGAGATGCGGCCCTCGAAGTTGCGGTTGCCCGAGAGCACCGCGGTGACCGACAGGTCGTTGTCGTTGATCGCCTTGGAGATCTCCTCCGGCAGCGGGCCGGTGTTGCCGATGCAGGTGGTGCAGCCGTAGCCGCCCACGTAGAAGCCCAGCTTCTCCAGGTACGGCCACAGGCCGGCCTTCTCGTAGTAGTCGGAGACGACCTGCGAGCCCGGCGCCATGTTGGTCTTCACCCACGGCTTGGAGGACAGGCCCTTCTCGACCGCGTTGCGCGCCAGCAGGGCCGCGCCCAGCATGACCGACGGGTTGGAGGTGTTGGTGCAGGAGGTGATGCCCGCGACCACGACGGCGCCGTGATCGAGCACGAAGTCACCGCGCTCCGGATCGGAAACCTTGACCGGCTTGGACGGACGCCCGACATTGCCGTTGGCGGCCGAGGGCAGCACCGCGTCATCCTCGGCGAAGGACAGCACGGCGGGATCGGAAGCCGGGAAGGACTCCTCGATGGCTTCGTCCAGATTGGTGTGCGGGGTGACCGACGCCGGGCCGCTCTCCGCGTCGTTGGTGTAGTTGTGGATGTCCTTGCGGAACGCGGTCTTGGAGTCCGACAACAGGATTCGGTCCTGCGGGCGCTTCGGGCCGGCGATGGAGGGCACCACGGTGCTCAGGTCCAGCTCCAGGTACTCCGAGTACGCGGGCTCCTTGTCGGCGTCGTGCCACAGGCCCTGTTCCTTGGCGTACGCCTCGACCAGCGCGAGCTGCTCGTCGCTGCGGCCGGTCAGGCGCAGGTAGTTGATGGTCTCCTCGTCGATCGGGAAGATCGCCGCGGTGGAACCGAATTCGGGGCTCATGTTGCCCAGGGTGGCGCGGTTGGCCAGGGGCACCTCGGCGACGCCCTTGCCGTAGAACTCGACGAACTTGCCGACCACGCCGTGCTTGCGCAGCATGTCGGTGACGGTGAGCACCACGTCGGTGGCGGTGACGCCGGGCTTGATCTCACCGGTCAGCTTGAAGCCGACGACGCGCGGGATCAGCATGGAGACCGGCTGGCCCAGCATGGCGGCCTCGGCCTCGATGCCGCCGACGCCCCAGCCCAGCACACCCAGGCCGTTGACCATGGTGGTGTGCGAGTCGGTGCCGACACAGGTGTCGGGGTAGGCCTGGCCGTTGCGGACCATGACGGTGGGCGCCAGGTATTCGATGTTGACCTGGTGCACGATGCCGACGCCCGGCGGGACGACCTTGAAGTCGTCGAAGGCGCCCTGGCCCCAGCGCAGGAACTGGTAGCGCTCGCCGTTGCGCTCGTACTCCAGGTCGACGTTGCGCTCGAGGGCGTCGGCGCGGCCGAACACGTCGAGGATGACCGAGTGGTCGATGACCATGTCGGCGGGGGAGAGCGGGTTGACCTTGCTCGGGTCGCCGCCGAGGGTGGTGACGGCCTCACGCATGGTGGCGAGGTCGACGATGCAGGGCACGCCGGTGAAGTCCTGCATGATCACGCGGGCCGGGGTGAACTGGATTTCGGTGTCCGGCTCGGCGGAGGGATCCCAGTTCGCGATGGCGCGTACGTGGTCGGCGGTGATGTTCGCGCCGTCCTCGGTGCGAAGCAGGTTCTCCGCGAGCACTTTCAGGGCATAGGGGAGTTTCTCGGTGCCCGGCACGGCCGAGAGACGGAAGATCTCGTAGGAGTTGCTTCCGACCTCGAGGGTGCCCTTGGCGCCGAAAGAATCGATACTCTTCGTCACGTCAGCTCCACTCGTCTGTGAGGGTGGCCGTCGGCGGGGCTGTGCCGTCGGCCTACGTCTTCGGAGGATTCCAGCCCCGTGAGGTGCTGGTTCCTCGCATGCCTGAGCTTAACAGTACGCTTGTCCTGTGAAACGCCCGGGGGCCGCTCGACCGGGGCGTGGCGGCGACGGGGGTGGCCGGTTCGCGGGCGTCGCGCCACCAATGCGAGACTGCCTCGCGTACTGTGCTTTCGAGCTATTCGGGGTGAGTGCACCCCGTAGTGATGGATGCCCGTCGCCTCGCCTGCCGATGCGGCTCGACAGACCGGATGGAAGATGACCGTCTCGCACACTTCGGTGTTCCGACCCATGGCCGCGGAACTGCCGCCGCCCGTCACCGATAAGACGATCAGGAGTGTCATCGTTCCTGATCTTGCGGACGATCACGTCGCGAATCTGACCAACAAGCCCATGCCTCAGCTCGCGACCATCGCCGCCGACGCCCGGTCCCAGGGGATCGAGCTCAGCATTGTGGTGGTTCCCGGCAATCCCGGACACGACTCGAGCCTACGTGACCTGGCCACCGAGGTCGGCAAGCGCGAACAGGGCACCGTGGTGGTCTTCAGCGACGACTGGGTCGGCACGTACAGCGATTCGATCAGCCGGGTCCGGCTCGAATGGGCCGAGGACGCCGCCAAATACAAGGGTGGCGGGCACACCACCGAGGCGGCGCAGATCTTCGTCGACCGGCTGGAAACAGGTGATGGACTGTCCTGGACCGCGATTACCAGCGTGTTGCTAGCGGGTACGGTCCTGGCCATCGGTGGGCTGTATCTGGTGAAGTCGCGCCGCCGGAATGTGGAGAACGGGGATGCGGTGCCGGTGTCCAGTTCTTCTCGCCCGTAGTTTTCCGAACGGTCGGTCCGCTTTCCGTCATTTCTCCCATTGCGGGGTTGGATAACGCGCTGACCAGCATGAATTACATCGCTGTGATTCTGTTACTAGAGTTTCTTTAGTGACTGAAGTGTCCTAAGGTTCCTGTGAGCTCAAAACCGCCAGGCTGGATTTCGAATCCATGGAGGTGCGATGCGCAGGAACGGCGATCCCGTCACACGACGCTCCACTTCGGTCGCCCTCGGGTTGCTGATCTGCGCGGTAATGCTCGCGGCGGCGGGGCCGAGTAGAGCCGTGCCGCCCGCGCCACCCAATCCCAGCGACGGTCAGATCGCCGAGGCGGGCGCGCAGGTCGAGGCGCGGGTGGGCGAGGTCGGCGGACTGATCAACGAGGTCGCCGCGGCAGATCAGCAACTGCACGAGCTCGACGCCGCGGTCGCCGCCCGGCGGGAAGCGGTGAACAAGGCGCTGGTCGACTTGCGGATCGCCCGGGAAGCAGCCGACGCGGCCGCTGCCCGGGTGCTCCAGACCCAGAGTGAATTGACCGGTGCGGCAACCGAAGTCGAGCAGGCCCGGAAGAACTTCGACAGCTTCGCCACCCAGGCCTACACCCGGCCCGGCATGGACTCCATGCTCAGCCACCTGGGCGCGGCAAGCCCTGGTGACGCCATTGATCGCTCGCAGATCGTCGGCCTGGTCACCAAGAACAAACAACAGATGCTCACCGAGCTACGACGGGCTCAGATCGAGCTGGGCAACAAGAACTCCGTCGCCCGCCGGGCGAAAGCCGAAGCCGACGCCGCCGCGGCCGCCGCCGAACAGAAGCAGCGCGAAGCCGAACAGGCCGTCGCCGCCGCCAAGGCCGAACTGGAACAGCAGACGGCCCGGCGCGATCAACTGCTGCGCGACCGGGCCGCCGCCCAAGCCCGCCTGGAGCAGGCGCGCACGAATGTCGCCGGGCTGCAGGGCCAGCGTGAGGCGTTCGTGGCCTGGGACGAGCGGCGCAAAGCCGAGGAAGCCGCCATGCACCGCGCCGCCGCCAAGGCCCGCGCCCGCGCCGGCGGCGACCAGCAGTCGCGGGACCGGGCCGCCGCGCTCGCCGACGGTCACCGCCCGCACGCCTCCTTGGGCGACGACGGGCAACCGCGCCGCAGCAAGACGCGCCCGTCCCAGCCGTCGGTGCGCGGCTCGGCGGCCATCGAGATCGTGGTCGACCGCGCCCTGTCCCAACTGGGCGTCATCTACGCCTGGGGCGGGGGCGACGAGAACGGCCCCACCCTGGGCATCCGGGACGGTGGCGTCGCCGACGCGCACGGTGATTTCGAGAAGGTCGGCTTCGACTGCTCCGGGCTGATGATCTACGCCTTCGCGGGCGTCGGCCTGTCGCTGCCGCATTACAGCGGCTACCAATACACCATGGGCACAAGGGTTCCCGTCGAGGATCGGCAGCGTGGAGACATGCTGTTCTGGGGACCCAACGGCAGCGAGCACGTCGCGCTGTATCTGGGCGACGGGCAGATGGTCGAAGCCCCGCAATCCGGTGACGTGGTCAAGGTGACCTCGGTCCGCGAAGGCGGCCTCATGCCGTACGCGGTGCGCCTGATCGACTGACCAGCGCTACACCGCTTCGTAGACGGCCCCGATCTCCGCCATCCGTTCGATGACGTAAGCCGGGTCGTGCAAGGACTCCGGGGTGTGAATGCCCGGGGGCACGGCTTCGCCACGCAGGCCGAGCAGGCGTTCCACGTTCAGGGCCAGCGCGAGCGCGGTCAGCGGACGCTGTCCGGCGGGGTGCATCAGGTAGTGGCTGGTGGCGAGCGCGGTGCCTGCCGGGCCGGTGCCCGCCAGGTCGATCCGCAGTTCGGTGGCAGCCGCGTCGCCGCGGCGTCGGCTCGCGGATTCACCGATGGCCAAGTCGAAGCGGACGTTCGGTGCGCCCGTCGCGAAGGCGAGACTCGGTACGTCGAGGATGGCGACGCTCTGCCCGGCCAGCGAGGTGCCGTCGATACTGGCAACGCGGGTCTGCGCCTCGGCCTCGGCGATCCAGGTGAAAACGCCGTCCCGGCGAACCAATCCTGCCGAGGTGACGGTTGCCCAGCGCTCCAGATCCGCCAGGCCCGCGGGGCCGCCCGCGTCCGATTCGTCGAGTACGGCGCTGATCCGGACGGCATCGACCCGCTCGAATGCGCGGGCCGCGTCGAGGGTTACGAGGACCGCGAGACCCGCGAGGTAGTGGCTGGCCACCACGACCGGTGCCGCGTTCGCCCGCTGCGCGCTCGCCACGATCTCCGGTCCGATGTCGACCATGCCGCTGGAGATGCTGAGGTAGGGCAACCCGCGGTTCTGGGCGTAGACGAGGCCGTTGCGGTGGCTGTCCCACAGTGTCGCTATCACCGCCGAGTGGTCGCGGTCGGCCGGTAGGCCGAGGTCGTCGCGGGCCAAGTCGATGGTGACCGCGTCCGCGACTCCGAGTTGGTCGGCGACCCGTTGCGCGCGTTCGAGGTTCCGGCCCGCGATGGTCAGCGGCAATTCCGGATACCACCGGCGCAGGATCGCGGCGGTGTCCGAGCCTGCTTGGCCCGATCCGCCCATCATCAGCACTGATTTCTCCACGGTGTGTCCTTCCGGTGGGATTAAGCTACAGAATGTAACCTACACTTTGTAGCTTAGACTGGGCTCGGACCGCAAGAGAGGAAGAGATGCCCACATCACCGCAGCGCTTGTCCAAGCAGGCCAGGCGGGAGCAACTGCTCGACACCGCCATGGCGATCGTGCGCGGCCGTAGCGCGGACGATCTGACGCTGCTCACCCTCGCCGAGGCCGCGGGTGTCAGCCGGCCGATCGTGTACGACCACTTCGGAACCCGCCCCGGCCTGCTACTGGCGCTCTATCAACGGCTCGAGGAGCGGCATCGCGCCGAGACGGCGCGGGCGTTGCGGAGCGCGGCGCCCAACGCGGACGCGATCGCTCGGGTGCTGAGTGACGCCTACTTCGCCTGCGCCGTCGACATGCCGGAATTCACCGCGATCTCCGCCGCGCTGAAGGGGAATCGCGAGATGGAGGCTCGCCAGCGGGAAATGCTCGAGCACTACACCGAACTGATGGCCGCGGCACTGCGGCCATATACGTCCCTGGCCCTCGCTGCGCTACGACTGCGCTGCGTCGGCGTGCTCGGTGCGGCGGAAGTGATTGCCGCCGAATTGAATTCGGGGCGGACGACCATAGCCGAAGCGGCCGCCGCGCTGACCGATCTGATCGCGGGCTGCCTCGTCGTCCGGACCGGCGGATAGCGGCGGTCGTGGCCGCCGCCATCCGCCGGGTGCTGGACTATGCGTCGGCGAGCGGGGTCAGCGCTGCCTGCATCGCGACGCCGTCGACGTAGGTGTGTTTTTCCAGGACCTGCCCCTCTCCGACCAGCACCAGATCCATCAGATCCACATCGACCGCGTTGCCGACGGCCGAAGTGCCCGACAGCTTCCACTGGACGGTCCAGAAATCCGCACCGACGCGCAAGTTCACCAGGTGGAAAGTCAGGTCGGGCACCAGGCTGAAGGTGTCGGTGGCGGACGCGCGGATCTCCGCGCGCCCGCGGGCGGGCTTGCCTCCGGAATGCAGGTGGAAGATCGAGTCCTCCGAGTGCATCGCGGCGATGCGGTCGGGGTCGCGGTCGGCCCAGCAGGCGTGATAGCGCTCGAAGAGGTCTCGGGTTGCTTCAGACATAGGGGAAACTTTCTCAAGATACAAACAGGCTGACTGTATGTTCCAGCATCGCCGGAGCGCCGGTCAAGAGGTGCAATAGACTTCGACTTCGCCATGAACGCTGATCGCCGCACCCAAGCCGAACGCTCGGCCTCGACCCGCGCCGCGGTGATCCGCGCGGCGCGAGAACTGTTCGGCCGGTACGGGTATGGCGCGGTGAGCACGGTCGCCGTGGCGGCGGCCGCGGGCGTCAGCCGCGGCGCGCTCTACCACCAGTTCTCCGACAAGCGAGATCTTTTCGAGGCGGTCTTCGAAGACTTGGAACGCAGCCTGGTCGGCACGATCAGCGACGCTGTCGACCGGGCGCAGGCCCCCGACCCGCTCGCCGGTCTGATCGTGGGATGCCTGGCCTGCCTGCAAGCCTCCACCGCGCCGGACGTGCAGCGCATCGCCTTGCTGGACGGGCCCGCGGTGCTGGGCTGGCGTCTGTGGCGCGAAACTCAGGTCCGGTACACCGTCGGCTTGGTGGAAGACGCGCTGGCCGCCGCCATCGCCGCGAACCAAGTGCGCCGGCAGCCCGTCCGCCCCCTGGCGCTGGTCATCGTGGGGGCACTGCACGAGTGCGCCCAAATTCTCGCCCATTCCGAAGATATCGCCGCCGACACAGTGACTGTTCGCGGCGTCGTCGAGCAGCTCGTCTCCGGCCTGGCGCTCGAGGGGAAACATTACGAATTCCCGTGATAGCGGAGCCGGTTGCGGCGAGTAGCGACATTCAATGGAATAGTTGGGTCAGCACGCACAGGACCAAAGCGAAAGCGGGGATGTTGGTGACTTCGACGGGATCGGGGACGGCAGGCGGCGGAGCCGACGGGGTGGGCAAGTCCGGCGTGAGCGGGACGGCCATGGCGAAAGACGCACCGGAGTCCCCGTCGGGCGCCCTGGAACGTGACGTCCAGACCCTGGAGAAGGCGATCTACGAGGTCAAACGAGTGATCGTGGGCCAGGACCGCCTGGTCGAGCGGCTGCTCGTCGGCGTGCTCGCGCGCGGCCACGTGCTGCTCGAGGGTGTGCCCGGCATCGCCAAAACCCTTGCGGTGGAAACCTTCGCGAAGGTCGTGGGCGGCTCGTTCTCGCGGGTGCAGTTCACGCCCGACCTCGTGCCCACCGACCTCGTCGGTACCCGCATCTACAGGCAGGGCCGCGAAGAGTTCGACACCGAACTCGGTCCGGTCGTCGCGAACTTCGTGCTCGCCGACGAAATCAACCGCGCGCCCGCCAAGGTGCAGTCGGCCTTGCTCGAGGTAATGGCCGAGCGGCATGTGACCATCGGCGGCAAGACCTACCCGATGCCGAATCCGTTCCTGGTGATGGCTACTCAGAACCCGATCGAGAGCGAAGGCGTGTACGCGCTGCCCGAGGCGCAGCGTGACCGATTCCTGTTCAAGGTCGTCGTCGATTACCCGTCGGTGGAAGAAGAGCGCGAGATCATCTACCGGATGGGTGTCACCCCGCCGGAGGCCAAGGCGATTCTCGAACCCGAGGAATTGATTCGGCTGCAGAAGGTCGCGGCCAATACTTTCGTCCATCACGCGCTGGTCGATTACGTCGTCCGCGTGATCGCCGCGACCCGTACACCGGCCGAGTTCGGCATGCCGGATGTGGCGAGCTGGATCTCCTACGGCGCCTCGCCGCGCGCCAGCCTGGGCATCATCGCCGCCGCCCGCGCGGTCGCCCTGATCCGTGGTCGCGACTACGTGGTGCCCCAGGATGTCGTCGAGGTCATCCCGGACGTGCTGCGCCACCGTCTGGTGCTGTCCTACGATGCGCTCGCCGACGAGGTCAGCCCGGACGACGTGATCAAGCGCGTGCTGCAGACCGTCGGCCTGCCGCAGGTCGCGCCGCACGCCGTGGCTCCGAACGCCGCGCCCGCCCAGGCTCCGGCCGTGCCCGCGGGCAATAGTGCCGCCGCGCCGCAGAAGATCCCGCAGCCTCCGCAGGGTGCGCCGGCGATGTCGCAGGCGTCCGGCAACAACCAGCCCAAGTGACGGCAGCACGAGCAACGATGGCATCGCATGCACCACCCTCGTTTCGCGCGGGCGAGCTGACCGACCCGAAGCTGACGGCGGCGCTGAAAACCCTGGAGCTCACCGTGCGCCGCCGCCTCGACGGCGTGCTGCACGGCGACCATCTCGGGCTCATCCCCGGCCCGGGTTCGGAACCGGGGGAGGCGCGCACCTATCAGCCGGGTGACGATGTGCGGCAGATGGATTGGTCGGTCACCGCCCGAACCACCCATCCGCACGTGCGGCAGATGATCGCCGATCGTGAACTGGAAACCTGGATGGTGGTCGACCTGTCGGCCAGCCTGGACTTCGGCACCGCGAACTGCCAGAAGCGCGACCTCGCGATCGCCGCGGCGGCGGCCATCACCCATCTCACCAGCGGCGGCGGCAATCGGATCGGCGCGGTCGTGGCCACCGGGGAACAGCTGGTGCGCATTCCCGCGCGCAGCGGCCGGGTGCACGCGCAGTCGCTGCTGCGCGGTATCGCCACCACCCCGCACGCCCGCGACGGTGTGCGCGGCGACCTGCTCGGCGGAATCGAGTCGCTGCGCCGTCCGCAGCGCAAACGCGGTCTGGCCGTGGTGATCTCCGACTTCCTGGGCGATATCAATTGGCAGCGTTCGCTGCGCGCCATCTCCGCCCGGCACGACCTGCTCGCCGTCGAGGTGCTGGATCCGCGCGATCTGTCCCTGCCCGATGTGGGTGATGTGGTGCTGCACGATCCGGAGACCGGACGCACCCGCGAGTTCAGCGTGACGCCCACGCTGCGCGCCGATTTCGCGGCCGCCGCCCAGCGGCACCGGCAGCAGGTCGAGCAGGCGCTGCGGTCCTGCGGCGCACCGGTGCTCACCTTGCAGACCGACCGGGACTGGATCGCCGACGTGGTCCGGTTCGTGTCCACCCGGCGCCACAGCTTCGGCGCCCCGAGCGGACGGGCCCCGCGTCAGTGAGTATTTCGCATTTCACCGCGCTGATCTGGCTCGGTTTCCTCGCCGTGATCGCGCTCATCCTGCTCGGCTATGTGCTGGTGCAGCGCAGCCGGCACAAGCGCATGCTGACCTTCTCCAATATGGAGTTGCTGGAGAAGGTCGCGCCCGCACGGCCCTCGCCGGCCAGGCATGTGCCGATCGCGTTGATGCTGGTCGGGTTGGTGCTGCTCACCATCGCCGCCGCCGGGCCGACCGCGGTCAAGAAGGTGGCGCGTAACCGCGCGACGGTCATGCTGGTGATGGACGTGTCGCTGTCCATGCAGGCCACCGACGTGCAGCCGAGCCGGTTGCAGGTGGCGCAGAAGGCGGGCAAGGAGTTCGTCGACGGCCTGCCGCAGGGACTCAACATCGGTTTCATCACCTTCGCGGGTACCGCCTCGGTGATGGTGTCGCCGACTGTCGATCATGAAGCGGTCAAGGTAGCCATCGACAACGTGCGATTGGCCGAGCGCACCGCGACCGGTGAGGGCATTCTGACCGCGATCCAGGCGATCGAGACGCTCGGCACCGTCCTGGGCGGTGGGTCCGAGCCGCCGCCGGCTCGCATCGTGCTGATGTCCGACGGTAAGCAGACCGTGCCGTCGTTCGAGGATGTCGACAATCCGCGGCACGAGTTCGTCGCCGCCCGCCTGGCCAAAGCCAAGAACATCCCGATCTCGACCATCTCCTTCGGTACCGACTGGGGTGCGGTGGAGATTCCGCGGGAGGGCGGCGGCCAAGACGAGGTGAAGGTCCCGGTCGACAACGAGGCGATGCGGGAGGTCGCGAAACTCAGCGGCGGCGAGTTCTACACGGCGTCCTCACTCCAGGACTTGACCAGGGTGTACGACACCTTGGAGGAACAGATCGGCTTCGAGCTGACCCGTGGCGATGCCAGTCGTCCGTGGCTGTTGTTCGGCCTGCTGATCACTTCCGCCGGTGTGATCACCGGTCTGCTGCTGCGCCAGCGTCTTCCGTAATCACGGCGCGCTCCGCATTGTGGGCGAACACAACACAAGCCCCGAAACTCTGGGGTGCCCGGGCGGTGACGCGCGAACTCGAACAGATAGGTTGAAGCCCATGTCGAATGTCGATCCGCAGGCTCCGCTCCTGACGTCGAACAGCACATCCCGGTCGGTCCTGGTGACCGGCGGTAACCGCGGCATCGGTCTCGCGGTCGCGCAGCGTCTGCTCGCCGATGGTCACAAGGTGGCCGTCACGCATCGTGGGTCGGGGGCGCCGGAAGGCCTCTTCGGCGTGAAATGCGATGTGACGGATGCCGCGGCGGTCGATCAGGCGTTCAAAGAGGTCGAGGCGCACCAGGGGCCGGTCGAGGTCGTGGTGGCCAACGCGGGGATCGTGGACAACACGCTGTTCATGCGGATGACCGAGGAGTCCTTCACCAAGGTCATCGACGCCAACCTCACCGGCGCGTGGCGAGTTGCCCAGCGCGCCAACCGCAATATGTTGAAGGGCCGCTGGGGCCGGGTCATCTTCCTGGGCTCGGTGGTCGGCCAGATCGGTGCGCCGGGTCAGGTCAACTACGCGGCGGCCAAGGCCGGTCTCGTCGGCATGGCGCGCGCGATCACCCGTGAGGTCGGCAAGCGCAATATCACCGCGAATGTGGTGGCGCCGGGCCTGATCGACACCGACATGACGCGCGAAGACATGACCGAGGAGATGCGCAAGACCGCGCTCGACTTCATCCCCGCGGGCCGCATCGGCCAGGCCGAGGACGTCGCGGCCGCGATCAGCTTCCTCGCTTCCGACGACGCCTCCTACATCTCCGGCGCGATCATCCCCGTCGACGGCGGCATGGGCATGGGCCACTGAGCTCGTTTCACCCGATCGCACCGTCCCGCAAGAACTTCCAACGAGGAGAACCGACCAACCCATGAGTGGACTGCTCGCCGGCAAGACCGTCCTCATCACCGGCATCATCACCGATTCCTCCATCGCCTTCCACGCGGCCGCGGTCGCGCAGGAGCAGGGCGCGAAGGTGATCATCACCGGTATCCCGGAGCGGCTGCGGCTGATCGACCGAATCGCCAAGCGGTTGCCGCAGGAGGTGCCGCCGGCGATTCCGCTGGATGTCACCAGCGAGGAGAACCTGGCGGAGCTGGCGGGCAAGCTGCGGGAGCTGGCGCCCGAGGGCATCGACGGCGTGCTGCACTCGATCGCCTTCGCGCCCAAGACCCTGATGGGCCCGGACGCGGTGTCGTTCCTGGACGCACCGGGCCCGGACGCGGCGCGGTCGTTCGAGATCTCCGCCTGGTCCTACGCCTCGCTGGCGCGCGCCGTGCTGCCCGTGATGAACGAGCGCGGTTCCATCGTGGGCATGGACTTCGATCCGCGCACCGCCATGCCGTACTACAACTGGATGGGTGTGGCCAAGGCCGCGCTCGAGTCGGTGAACCGGTACGTGGCGCGAGAGGTGGGCGAAGCCAAGAAGATTCGCTCCAACCTGATCGCCGCGGGCCCGATCAAGACGCTCGCCGCGAAGGCCATCGCCGGCACCGCCACCGATGACGCCAAGCAGCTCGACATGCTGAACACCTACTGGGACGGCGCGTCGCCGATCGGCTGGGATGTCGACGACCCGCGCGCGGTGGGCAAGTCCATCTGCGCGGTGCTGTCGGACTGGCTGCCCGCCACCACCGGCTCGATCATCTACGTCGACGGCGGCGCCTCGCACAACACCTGGCTGCCGACCGACGGTTTCGGCGCGAACTAGGAGAGCAGCCGTGGCCGCCGACGCACTGCTGCTGCTGTCCTTCGGCGGCCCGGAACGCCCCGAGGACGTTATGCCGTTCCTGGAGAACGTCACCCGAGGGCGGGGGGTGCCGCGCGAGCGCCTCGAAGAGGTCGCGCAGCACTACTTGCACTTCGGCGGGGTCTCGCCGATCAACGCGCTCAACCTCGGCATCATCGCCGCGGTCGAGCGCGAATTGGCCGCCGCCGGCATCGATCTGCCCGTGTACTTCGGCAATCGGAACTGGCATCCGATGGTGGAGGACACCGTCGCGCGGATGACCGCGGACGGTGTCGGGTCCGCGCTGGTGTTCCCGACTTCCGCGTGGGGCGGGTACTCCGGCTGCCTGCAGTATCAGGAGGACATCGCCCGCGCGCGGGCGGCGGTCGGCGACGGCGCGCCCGACATGGTGAAGTTGCGGCAGTATTTCGATCATCCGCTGTTCATCGACGCGTTCGCCGACGCCATTCGCGCCGCGGTGCGGCAGATTCCGGCCGATCGGCGCGATCGGGTCCGGTTGGTGTTCACCGCCCATTCCATCCCGGTCGCCGCCGACGTCGCCGCGGGCCCACCCGCCGACGGTGGCCACCTCTACAGCCGTCAGGTGGCCGAAGCGGCTCGATTGTGTGCCGCCGCAACCGGATTCGGCGATTACGACCTGGTCTGGCAGTCGCGGTCCGGGCCGCCGCAGGTGCCCTGGCTGGAACCCGACATCGTCGACCACCTGGCGGAGTTGTCCGGCAAGGGCATCGACGCGGTGGTGGTCTGCCCGGTGGGCTTTGTTTCCGATCACCTCGAGGTGATCTGGGATCTCGACAACGAGGCGAAGGACAAGGCCGAGGAGCTGGCGATGGCCTTCGCTCGCGCCGCGACCCCCGGCACCGACCCGCGCTTCGCGCGCATGGTGGTCGAGTTGATCCGGGAACACCTGAGCGGCACCGAGATTCGACGCCTCGGCGAGGTACCCGGCTACGGCTGCACGGTCGACGGCACGCCCTGCGCTGTCGGCTGCTGCGCTGTCGCCCGACCGGCGCGCCGTTAGCGGTGTGCCGGGAGGTTTGTCCGGGTACCGCGCGTCCTGTCCGCGGCGTGCGTTAGCATCGGTGCGTTCCTCGGCCTATGGGCCACAAATCTTTTCGACGGGGGAGGCCCATCGTTGTTCGGTGATGTCCTGGCCAATGCCAATGTGCTGGCCGTGCGGACACTGCAGTTGACCTCGGTCACCGAGACCTTCGAGGCGCGCCGCGGTGGTGGCGGCAGCAGCAGCAACGGCAGCTCCTGCAACCCCGAATACGAGGATTGCGACGACAACAGCTGGATCCTGTGGGTGATCCTGGCGATCATCGTGGCGGTCGGGCTCTTCTTCCTGATTCGGTTCATCCTGCGGCAGCAGGCCAACCGTCCGTCGCCGCCCCCGTTCCAGCCGCCGCAGCAACAGTATGGTCAGCAGCCGTATCAGGCGCCGCAGCAACAGTTTCCGCCGCAGCAGTACGGCCAGCAGCCGCCGCCGCAGTACGGGCAACAACCTCCGCAGGGCTACCCGCCGCAGCCCTATGGTCAGCAGCCGCAGTACCCGCAGCAGGGTTATCCCCCGCAGGGCTACCCGCAGCAGGGCTATCCGCAGCAAGGCGGCTACGCGCCACAGCAATACCCGCCGCCGGGGCAGTTCCAGCAGAAGTATCCCCCGCGCTGAGCCTCCTGCGTCGCGACGGGTGACGCCGCTTCGTGGGGCCGCGAGCGATCAGCGGCCCCCACGAGCGGCCGCGTGCACAGCGACCAGGCGGGCCGCGCGCAGGGCGTTCCAGAGCGGCCGCAGCAGATCTTCCTGGGCGTTGATCGCGGTCGCGGAGGTGGGAGAGGACGCCGGTTCCCGTTGGGCCACCGTGAGAATCGCGGCCACGTGATCGGCGGTGTCCAGGATTCTCCTGGCGCGTAACGGAATCGACTCGGGGTAGTCGTGGCGGGAGTAGGCCGCGAGCTCGGCCTCGATGAGTTCGCGGGGGTCGGCGTCGGAATCGCCGCCCACCGAGGTGGTGTGCAGTTTCATCAGAGCGTCGGCGGCGTCCCGGACCGCTTCGCGCATCGTGTACTCGGCCTCACCGAGCGACATCTCGTCGATCGGGGCCGGGGGGATCGGGACCGTGTAGACGGTCCACTGCAGCGAGCTGTCGTCTTCCAGGTAGGGGATCAAGCCCGTGCCTTCGCCGCCGGGCACACCGATCAGCAGGCCCTGCTCGGCCTCGATGGCATCGGCGGCGAATTCGGTGCCGACCGGCAGGCCGCGCACGTCACCCGGGACCGGCAACACGAGCCGCAGCTGCGAGCCCGGCTCGGCCATGGCTTCGCGAATCACTTTCAACAGAGCCATGACTCCGCTGCCGGTGGTGTTGCCGTGCGCCGACCACGGCAGATCGGTGCGGCCGCCGGTGACCGGGTCGCCCGCGGCGATGGTGTGGCGCGGGGCCCAGGCGTGTAATGCCTCCAGGACGTCGTCGGGCGCGCTGGAACCGGCCAGCCAGGAGCCGGCCCACACCGTCAGGGTGGCACTTGGAGAGCACATAATTATCGAGCATAAAGGGTCCGCGCGAGCAGCCCTGGTTACTCGGGCTCGGTGACGAAGTCGATCAGCCGTTCCACCGCGCCGATCAAGGGCGCCTCCAGGTCGCGGAACGAATCCACGGCGTTGTAGACCCGCCGCCAGCCCTCCTGCGGAGTGCCCCAGCCGAGGCGGCGGCAGATACCGGTCTTCCAATCCTCGCCGCGCGGCACCGAGGGCCAGGCCTCGATACCGACGGCCGAAGGCCGCACCGCCTGCCAGACGTCGATGAACGGATGACCGGTGACCATGACGTAGGGGCCGAGACCGGTCGTCAGCTGGGTCTCCTTGGAGCCGGTGACCAGATGGTCGACGAGCACGCCCACCCGCTGACCGGGGCCGGGTTGGAATTCGGTGAGCCGTTGCGCGAGGTTGTCCAAACCCTCGAGATGTTCCACGACAACGCCTTCTACTCGCAGGTCGTGCCCCCAGACCCGTTCCACGAGCGCGGCGTCGTGCACGCCCTCGACCCAGATCCGGCTGCCGCGCGCCACTCGCGCGCGCAACCCCTCCACCCGGGTGGACCCGGACGCGGAGCGGGTGGGCTGCTTCGGCGCGACGGCGGCGGGCTTGATCAGTGTCACCGGCTTCCCGTCGATGAGGAAGGCGGCTTCGCGCAGCGCGAACAGCCGGACCGCGCCGCGCGCGTCCTCCAGTTTCACGAACTCACCGTCGTAGCTGCGGTCGAATCCGACTACCGCCCCGCAGAATCCGGTCGCCGCGTCTTCTACGACCAGATCGGGTTCGGCCGGCACGGCCGGTACCGCGCGTTTCTTGGCGCGGGAGTGTCCGGAGAAGATGTCGCCGCCGTAGATGTCGCGTCCGCTCACCCCGCTGAAGTTAGCACCGTCGCCCTTGCCTGCGGCGCGGCCGTCCTGCCATGTCGTGCGCGTGATGCGCCGATTCCACACGGACGCTTGGGGATTGGTCCTCGTCGCCGCGCGATATTGTCTTGCAATCTCGCGGGCTCCCGAGATCGATGGCGGCGCACTACAGTGGGGGTGTGGCGGCAATCGTTTGGCTGGTCGCGGGGATTCTGCTCGTGGCCGCCGAGATGCTCACCGGTGATCTGGTGCTGGTGATGCTGGGCCTCGCCGCGCTAGGCACAGCCGGGGTCAGCGCCGCCGTCGACACCCCGGTCGTCGCCGATGCCGTGATTTTCGGGGCGCTCTCGTTGTTGCTGCTGCTGGGATTGCGTCCGGTGCTGCGGCGCCGATTCGGAGCGCCGCCGCCGGTGTCGACGAATGTCGACGCGCTGCTGGGCCGGGAGGCCTTGGTGCTGGAGCAGGTCGGCGCGCACGCGGGCCTGATCAAGTTGGGCGGGGACACCTGGACGGCACGGCCGATGGATCCGGCCGACGTCTATGAGCCGGGTAGCACCGTGTGTGTCTGGAAGATCGACGGCGCCACCGCCGTCGTGTGGAAGGGGCCCTGAAATGGCTTTGCTCATCGTTGCCGCCGTCCTGGTCTTTCTGTTCGCGGTGATCGTGTTCAAATCGGTCGCGCTGGTGCCGCAGGCCGAGGCGGCCGTGATCGAGCGGCTCGGCCGGTATCAGCGCACCGTTTCCGGTCAGCTGACCTTCCTGGTGCCCTTCGCCGATCGCATCCGCGCCAAGGTCGACCTGCGCGAGCGGGTGGTGTCGTTCCCCCCGCAACCGGTGATCACCGAGGACAACCTGACGCTGCACATCGACACGGTGGTGTATTTCCAGGTCACCAGCCCGCAGGCGGCGGTCTACGAGATCAGCAACTACATCGCCGCGGTCGAGCAGCTCACGGTGACCACGCTGCGCAATGTGGTCGGCGGGATGACCCTCGAGCAGACGCTGACCTCGCGCGATCAGATCAACGGCCAGCTGCGCGGCGTGCTGGACGAAGCCACCGGGCGCTGGGGTCTGCGGGTGGCGCGAGTGGAGCTCAAGAGCATCGATCCGCCGGCCTCGATCCAGGAGTCGATGGAAAAGCAGATGAAGGCGGACCGGGAGAAGCGCGCGATGATCCTCACCGCCGAGGGCCAGCGCGAATCCTCGATCAAAACCGCCGAGGGTGCGAAGCAGGCACAGATCCTGTCCGCCGAAGGCGCCAAGCAGTCCTCGATCCTGGCGGCCGAGGGCGAGCGGCAGAGCCGGATCCTGCGCGCCCAGGGTGAACGCGCGGCCGCCTATCTCCAAGCTCAGGGTCAGGCCAAGGCCATCGAAAAGGTCTTCGCCGCAATCAAATCCGGCAAGCCGACCCCGGAATTGCTGGCCTACCAATACCTGCAGACGCTGCCGATGGTGGCGCGCGGCGACGCCAACAAAGTGTGGTTGGTGCCCAGCGATTTCGGCAAGGCGCTGGAGGGGTTCGCCAAGAGCTTCGGCACCCAGGGCGAAGACGGCGTATTCCGTTACGAGCCACCGGAATCGGACGGTTCGGAGACCAGGGTCGAGGACGATGCCGAGGTCGCCGACTGGTTCGATACCGCGCCCGACCCGGCCATCGAGAAGGCCGTGCGCGCCGCGGAAGCCACCGCGCGCGCCCCCGTCGAGGGCTACGGCGTTCCGCCCGAGCTCGCCGCGCAGGCCTCGCCGCATCAGCAGGTGCTGCCGCAGCAGGAAGACCAGCCGGAATTGACGAACAAGCCCCCGGCCGAGAAGTCCGCGGCGGGGGAGCGTCCGGGCCATGGACACCCGTGGCAGGCACCGGAAAACCACCGGCAGTAGACAGACCGGTCCGACCCGCCGGATCGCAGTGCGAGACAATGCGAATCAGAGGTTCGTGACGGATGTGAAGTAGCCCACGCATATTCGGCACGACGTTGGGTATAACGCCCCTCGGCTCAGGCCTCGATCTGAACCATTCGCATGAGGAAAGGGGCCGTTGGCCGATGCTCGACGAGCGGCGCGCGGAGCGCGGAGACCTCGACCGGCCGGTCGGCGTCGGATGGGACCGAGAGGCGACGCTGCTACTGGTCGAAGACGATCCGGCCGACGCGCTCCTGGTGGAGGAACTGGTCGCCGACGTCGGCCCCGGATTGCGGCTGGAATGGGCGCGTTCGCTGGCCGAGGCCGCTCAGCGCCTCACCGAGAGTTCCCCCGACTGCGTGCTGCTCGATCTACATCTGCCCGACGCACAGGGTCTGGAAGGGCTGGCCCGAGTGCGGGCCTGCGCCGATGAGGTCGCGGTGGTGGTGCTCACCGGCCTGGATCAGGAGCAGACGGGCTTGGCCGCGGTCGCCGCCGGGGCGCAGGACTACCTGGTCAAGGGCCGGGTGGAACCCGAATTGTTCGGCCGCGCGGTGCGCTATGCGATTCAGCGTAAGCAGGCGGAGCGGGCGACCGCCGAGCTGCGGGTCAGTCAGATGCGGGCGCGGGAGAACGCGCGCCTGGAACGCGGTCTGCTGCCGACCCCGTTGCTGCACGGCCCGCGCCGAGTCGACGTGGTCGCCCGGTACCGGCCCGGCCGCGCCCAGTCACTGCTCGGCGGGGACTTCTACGACGTGGTGCAGATGTCCGACGGCACCGTGCACGCGGTGATCGGCGACGTTTCCGGGCATGGTCCCGACGAGGCCGCCACCGGGGTGGCCCTGCGCCTGGCGTGGCGCACCCTCGTGCTCAGCGGCATCAGCGGCACCCGCCAGCTGGAACTGCTGGAGCAGATGCTGCTGGCCGAACGGACCGGGGAACAGACCTTCGTCACCGCGACGACCCT
This sequence comes from Nocardia goodfellowii, assembly GCF_017875645.1. Lineage (NCBI taxonomy): Bacteria > Bacillati > Actinomycetota > Actinomycetes > Mycobacteriales > Nocardiaceae > Nocardia > Nocardia goodfellowii. Next base: position 4,092,796 of record NZ_JAGGMR010000001.1, read on the forward strand.
GGTGTTGTATCCGGATCAGCAGCGGGTGCGGATCATCCGGGCCGGGCATCCCGGTTTGCTCGTCTGTTCCGCCGACGGCGTGGACTGGCTCGAGGTGCCGGGTGGCCCGGCGCTCGGATTCCTTCCGGGACAGGCGGTTTGGACCACACACGACCTGCCGCTGCCCGTCGGCAACGGCTTGGTGCTGTTCACCGACGGCTTGTTCGAGGGCCGCATCGGGCCCGGCTCCGAGCGGCTGGGCGAAGAGGGACTGCTCGAGCTCGCGCGCCCGCTCGCCGACCGGGCGCCGGAGGACTTCGTCGATGAGCTCATCGACCGCGTCGAACTGGCCACCGGCGGCTGGGACGACGACCTCGCCGTCATGTATCTGCACTGGACAACAAGGAGTTCCGAGAACCGATGACACCGTCCCTCGAACGACCCCGCGGCGCCGGCCGGCTGACCGTGGAAGGCTGGTTCCAGGTGGTGCTGGCGTCGATGATCCTGTTGGCCGCGGTCGGCACCATCCTCGGTGCGCAGGTGATCAAGGACACCAACCGCGCCAGCGATCGGCTGCTGAACAAATCTCTGCCCGCCGCCGCCGAGACCTACCGTCTGCAGAGCGCGCTCCTGGATCAGGAAACCGGCCTGCGCGGCTTCGCCATCGCCGGCGACCGCGCGTTGCTGACCCCCTATACCGAGGGCAAGATCACCGAGGCGGCCGCGATAGCGCGGCTGCGTGAACTGCTCGCGGGCCGGGACAAGTTGCTGGCGGACCTGGACGCGGTGCAGAGCACCGCGCAGAGCTGGCGCGACGACTACGCGGAACCCGTGGTCGGCACCGCGGCCGTCGGTCCGTTCTTCGCGCCGAATGTGGTGCGCGGCAAGGAGATCTTCGATGCGCTGCGCACCCGGTTCGTCATCCAGAACGCCGATCTCGATGCCGCGATCGAGCAGGATCGCGCCGAGCTCGCGGATACCCGCCGGGTCCGCGACACCGTGCTGGGCGGCATCGTCGGGGGGTTCGTTCTGCTCGGTGTGGTGATGCTGATCCTGGTGCGCCGCCTGGTCGCGCGCCCGCTGAAGTATCTGGAAGACGCCTCCGCCCGGGTCTCCGCCGGTGAATTCGACCATCACATCACCGTCCGCGGCCCCGCCGACCTGGCGACCGTCGCGCGGTCGGTCGAGGCGATGCGCCGGCGGATCGTCGCGGAGCTGGCCGCCTCGCGCGGCCAGGAAGCCGTCCTGGCGCAGCAGGCCACGGATCTGGACGCGCAGACCGTCGAACTGCGCCGGTCCAACGCCGAGCTGGAGCAGTTCGCCTATGTCGCCTCACACGACCTGCAGGAGCCGCTACGCAAGGTGGCGTCCTTCTGCCAGCTGCTGGAGAAACGCTACGGCGATCAGCTCGACGACCGCGGCAAGCAGTACATCGACTACGCCGTCGACGGTGCGAAGCGCATGCAGGTGCTGATCAACGATCTGCTCACCTTCTCCCGCGTCGGCCGGGTGAACGACAGCAATGTGCCCACCGACCTCGGCCAGACCTTGGACAAGGCGCTGAGCAACCTGGCCACGGTGATCGAGGACACGGACGCGCGCATCGAGCGGCCGGAGGAACTGCCCGAGATCGCCGGCGATCCCACGCTGCTCACCATGCTGTGGCAGAACCTGATCGGCAACGCCATCAAATTCCGCCGGCCCGAGCAGGCGCCGGTGATTCGCATCGAATGCGCGGCCGGCCCGGCCGAGTCCGGGGGCTGGGAGTTCACCGTCACCGACAACGGCATCGGCATCGCACCGGAGTTCGCCGACAAGGTGTTCGTGATCTTCCAGCGGCTGCACAGCCGGGACGAGTACAGCGGCACCGGTATCGGTCTGGCACTGTGTAAGAAGATCGTCGAGTTCCACGGCGGCACGATCCGAATCGACACCGGATACACCGAAGGCACGCGGTTCTGCTTCACGCTGAACCCGGCTGTCATCGAGGAACCAGCTGTCATCGACCAAGGAGTACCCGCATGAGTCTGCCCGGCCGCCCCATCGACATCTTGCTGGTCGAGGATGATCCCGGCGACGAGCTGATGACCCGGGAAGCCTTCGAGGACAACAAGATCGGCAACACCCTGCACGTCGCACACGACGGGCAGGAGGCGCTGGATTTCCTTTATCGGCAGGGTGAGTTCGCCGACGCGCCGCAGCCGGACCTCATCCTGCTGGATCTGAACCTGCCCAGGTACGACGGGCGGCAGGTGCTCGAGAAGATCAAGTCCGATCCTGATCTGAGCCATATTCCGGTGGTGGTGCTCACCACATCGGCCGCGGAGGAGGACATCCTGCGCAGCTACCGTTTGCATGCGAACGCCTACGTGACGAAGCCGGTCGACCTGGACCAGTTCGTCGCCGCCATCAAGCAGATCGACGACTTCTTCGTCCAGGTCGTCCGGCTTCCGCCACGGTGACCTAGCTGGCGGTGGGCTCGCCCACCGCCAGCGCCTCAGCGAGCGAATCGAAGACCGCCAGCATCTGGTCCAGCCCGGTCAGCTCCATCGGCCGCCGCGCCGCGTCGGTCGCGACGATCCGCAAATCGGTGCTCGGGTACGACCGGGACGCGCCGAGCAACACGCTCAAGCCCGCGGAACCGAGGAACCCGACATCCGACATGTCGACGACAACCGTCGTCGGGGACTTACGCAACACTTCGTTCAGCCCGGCCTCCAGCTGCGGCGCGGACGCCATATCGATCTCACCGCGCACCGCCACGATCACCGTGGCCGCCTCGGTCCGCGATCCGATCTCCAGCGACCCCGGGCCACTTTCAGCACTCACTGTCCACCTCCTGTGACGCGTAACTCCGCGGTGAACTTACCCCATCGCGCCTACCCTAATCGTCAACAGTCACAGTGCTCCAGCGCCTTCCCTCGAGCGTTCGGTCCATGATCACCATGCGAGGTATGGCTGCCGCGGAATCGGGTATGCCTCCCTCGAGCAGGGAGGTGAACCATGACGAATATCCACCGACCAGCGCCTTTGGACCTGATTTTCCCCGCCGAGCCGACCCGGCTGGCCGAGGCCCGCCGTGCGCTTCGAGAATGGCTGGCAGACCGCGCTGTCGATTCCGACCAGGCCTACAACATCCTGGCCGCCACCGACGAGGCCTGTGCCAATGCCATCGAACACGGCTGCCGTGACCGTCAGGACGGCTCGGTGCGTCTGCGCGTCTGCGCCGACGCGGACTATCTGCGGGTCACCGTGCGTGACAATGGCCACTGGAAGCCGCCGACCCCCCAGCACGACAACTATCGGGGCCGGGGCCTGAACATGATGCGGGCGTTGATGGATCAGGTCAACGTGCAGCCCACGCGTGACGGCACCGTTGTCGATATGCACACCAAGCTATCGACAACGGCGCGGCGCACCGCCGACAACCGCGGTCTGGTTTCGCACTGAGACTCAGTCGGCAGGGTCCCGTGGTCGCGGTCGCGGGCCGATGGCGTCCAGGAGGGCGTTGACATCGTCACCGAAGCCGTTGCCGACTTGTTTCGGAGTTTTGTTGGGGAAGCGTTTGGTGACGTGTTCCTCCGCGGCTGAGCCCTCCAGGACATAAACCGGTTCCGGTTTGTTCTGCAATGGCCGCACCACGTCGTCGAGGTGCTGTTTACGGCTGTCCAGAAAAGGCCCGATGACGTCCTCGCCGGCTGGGCAAACGGCCATGCAGTAGCCGGCTTTGTAGTTCGGTTTGAAGGACAGGCTCTGCCACATCGAGAACGATTCGCCGCGGGTGACCCGCTCGTTGTACTCGGCGCGGTTGTCGCTGTCGGCGATCGTCTCGGCCCAGTCGGTGAAGCCGCCCATGAATTCCCGGTAGTTGTGCGTGTAGCACGCCTGGAAATCGAAATTGTTCTCCATGATCGCGCCGACCGGGCAGGCGGAGACGCAGAGTTTGCATTCCAGGCAGGGGTTGTAATCCAGCGGGGCGGTGGGCTCGTCGATCACCGCGTCGGTGACCACGGTTCCGAGCAGAATGAAATTGCCGAACTTGGGGTGGATTACGTTGCGATGTATCCCCATAACACCCAAACCGGCGGCCTGCGCGATCACCTTGTGCTCGAGCACCCAGATGCGGCCGGGGAATTGGTCGACCTCCATCGGATAGCCGGGCGCGGGATAGACCGCGCGATAGCCCGCGTCCTGTAGGGCGCGGGTGATCCGGCGGGACACCTCGTTGGTGTCGTCGTCGGCATGGTTGAACTCGGCATTGGCGAGACTGCGCTGCGGGGCGCGCAGGTTGTCGCGGTTCATCCGGACACAGAACGCGATGTAAGTCGTTGCGCTGGGCAGAATTCCGCGTGCGTGCTCCAGTTCCGCGGCCACGCTCGGATCCGTCGCCGCGACGAAACCCACGTCGTCCGCGCCCGCTTCGAGGCAGATCTCGCGCAGCCGCGCGGCCGCCAGCACCGGCGCCGGTGCGGCCCGCTCGCGTTCACGCATCTTGACGACGGTGGGATGGTCTGCCAGCCGCCGCTGACCCGTTGGTTCGTTGTCCTGTATTGACATCGGCCCTCCTGGTATCGCTGAAACCGATCCGGTCTCCCTTGATAAGACCGGTCGGCGGCCCGAAAGTCATCGGAACGAATCCTTTTGCCGCGGAGAGTGTGTGGCGCCGATCTTGCCCCGGTGCGCGGCCCGATTGGTAATACTGGGTGCGGCCTGCGAATCGGAGGACGATGGGGAGTAGACGGGCACTTCTGCGAACCGGCGCGATACTGCCGTTCGCGGCGGCGTGCGCACCGGAAGTGCTCGGGCGCTCGCGTGCGGTGCGCATCGCGGTGTCGTGGAGCGGATCCGAGCTCTCGGCGTTCCAGCGCGTACTGGACACGGTCGCCGCCGGACTCGCGGTCGAGGTGATCCCGCTGGGTGACGATATCGAGACGGCCTTCACCGCCGGCGGGCGGTCGGCGCCGGACATCGTGATGCTGCCGCGGGCGGGGCGGGTGCGCGAACTGGCCGAGCAGGGCAAACTCGCGCCGGTTCAGGACTACCTGTGGTACGAAATCCTCGGGAGTGGGAAGCCCTACCCGGACTATTGGCGAAACCTGCTGGGATACAAGGAAAAACTGTACGGTGTGCCGTTCAAGGCGGCCGACAAATCATTGGTCTGGTACGACCGCGATCTGGTCGAGAAGTACCGCCTCGGTGATCCGCCGAGCTGGACGCTGCCGCAATGGAAAGAGCGCATGGCGCGGTTGTCGGGCGAGCCGACGCGTCTGCTCGCGCTGGCGGGGGCCGATGGGTGGGTGCTGACCGATCTGTTCGAGAACCTGCTGATGGCGGTCGATCCGAAAAGTTATGTGCAACTGGCCGATTCGAAACCGCCTCGCGAGTGGAGCGGGTCCGCCGTGCGCACGGCGCTCACGCATTTCGCCGATCTCTGCGCGGACCAGCGCGTCTTCCCCGGCGGCATCGGCGCTGCCCTCACCCGCGACTTTCCGGCCGCCGTGCACGAGGTATTCGAAAGGCAGGCAGCGGTATTGGTGGTCGCGCCCGATTTCGCGGAACCGATCGTCTGGCGCAGCCTCAAACGCGTGGGGCGGGACAAGAAGGCGATCGGTGTCGCACGGTTTCCCGCGGCCGACGCGGGCGGTCAGCGTCCGCAGATCGTCGGTGGCGATGTCATCGTGGTGACGAAGGACGCCAGTGCCGGCGCCGCGAAGGTGGTCGAGAAGCTGGCTTTACCGCAGGCTCCGGCGGCGTGGATCAAGCGGGAGGGCGGGTTCCTCGCCGCCAATCTGTGGACCGAGGCGCAGTATTCGGAGGATCTGCGCCGGGCGGCGCGAATCATGCGCGAGCGGAGCACCGATGCGCTGAATCCCGTCGACCTGTCGGACCGGATCGGCGCGGTCGGCGGCCGAAATGGTTTGTGGCGCGTGCTCACCGAATTCCTGGTCGCGGTGGTGAACATTCCCCCGGCAGACCGCGACCGGATCGGTGCCGCGGTCACCGACGCGATCGCGAAGCTGACCGAACTGGAGCGGCGGCGATGACCCGATCGCACGAACTGACAATTCACGGGCTGGAGTTGGAGCTCGCGCCCCGCCGAATGCGCGGAACCCTCGTCCCCGGACGACCGCCTCGCCGCTGGCCCATCTGGTTGGCGTTCGCGGTGGTGTTCGTCTTCCTCGCGGGATTGCTGTGGGCGTTCGGGATGACGGTGTGGACGGCTTATGCCGCACATCCGCGAGTGATTCCGGGGTGTCTGCTGGCAGGGCTCGGCGTGGTGATCTCGATCGAATCGTGGAGTGGGAGCGGCCGCGGCAGTGGGGGCAACAGCGGCGGCAACAGTACCAGTGGCGACAGTGGGGGCAGTGAGAGCGGATCCGGCGGGCAGACTGAATCCGGCGGCAGTGGGAGCGAGACCGGCGGCGGCAACGAACGCTCATGGCGGGTTGGGGCAGGCCGCGCGGCGGTGCGGTTATGTGGTGCGCTGCTCGTCGCGGCGGGTGTTCTGCTCGTCGCGTCGGAACTGCGCAAACCGGTCATGCTGGTCTACCTGGGCACGGTGGGATTCGCCGGGGCCGGCTATCTGCTGGTGGTGAATCTCGGCTTGCTGGTGGCGTGGTGGACTCGGGGGATGCGGTGGGCGTGGCGCCCGTTGCTGGTGACCTTCGGCATCTCGACCCTGGTGTCCGGTGTGGCTTTCCGGCTGATCTTCCAGGAGCTCGGCGAGTGGCTGGTGCTCGATCGCCTCTGGCAGTACCAGCTGCTGTTCTTCCTGATGGGGCTGTCGGCTTTCGTGTGGACGTGGCTCGGCTTCGCGGTGGGCGTGTTCCGGGCGGGCGTGCGCGCCCTCGAAGCCAATCCGGCGTTCGGCGGTGACCTGCCGGCGATCGACAAGCTGGTGCCGCCGTGGCGCACGTTTCATCAGCGGCTGCGTCCGGTCCGGCTGGTGGTCAGCCTGGTGGTGCTGGTGGCCGCGGGCCGGGTCTTCGACGCGGTGCTCATCGGTGTGCCCGGTTCCCTGCAGGACCGGGTGCAGTCGGCGACGGTGCAGTGGTGGCGGCTGGCCACCGAGGGCGAACCCGGTGCGGCGGCCGCGCAGTCGCTGCCGCTGGTGGTGTTCGTCGGGTGTGTCGCGTGGTGGGCGCAGCGGCCGATCCACACCCAAGATCGGAGTCTCACGGCGATCCCCGAGCCGGGCCGGGAGGTGCCGCGCGAGGCCCGGTCCTTACCCGCCCGGGCCACGATGGGACTCGTGCTGGGCCTGGGCGCGCTCACGCCGATCGGCGTGCTCGTCTGGGCGAGTGCGAACGGGCCGCAGGGTCTCGGGGTGGCGACGCTGGTCGAGACGCTGTCCGATGACGCGCTGCGGCGGGCACTGATGACCACGGCGGAAGTGGCGGTGGTGGCCACGCTGACGGTGGTCGGGTTGGCGGTGCCGGTGGCGTATCAGCTGGCGGCGTGGTCGCCGTCCCACACGCTGTATTGGCGCGCGACCATGGTGGTGCTGGTCGTGCTGGCGGTGCTGCCGGTGCAGAGCTACCTCGGCAGTCTCGACCAATTCTTCGACGACAGTGGGCTTTCCGGCACTCGGCTGCCGCTGATGACGGTGCATGTGGCGGCCGGGTTGCCGATCTCGATCCTCATCCTGCGCGGTGCGCTGCTGTCTCCGTCCGGTAGTCGCGAAGCGGATGTTCTGCACGGACTGGGGGTGCGCGCACCGACCCTGGGGCGGATCTGGCGGGCGGCGGGCCCGGCGCTGATCGCGGTGGCGGTCCTGGAGTTCGTGCAGGTGTGGAACGACTTCGTCGTCGGGCTGATCGTCAACGGCGCGGGCGCGAGCCCCTGGTCGCTGCTGCTGTGGGGTGAGGCGCGCCAATTCAGCGAGAACACCGGGCAATTGGCGGCCGGGGCACTGCTGTCGTCCTTGGCTCCGGTCGCGCTGGTACTGCTCACGTGGCGACGCTGGCTGCTGCCGGGTCTGATCGGCAAGGTGCTGTGATGGAGCGACCTGCCGACGCCACGCCCGCGATCGGAGCCGGGCGTTCCCCCATCACCGAAGGATTGGCGGTCTCCGCCGCGGTGGGCGTCAGCGGCGCGGCGAAGATCTTCGGCGACTGGATGGTCGACTCGGTCGGCAAGAGCCCGGCGTTCGTGTTCCTGGGCCAGCTGCTGAGCTGGCTGTGGTGGGTGCTCCCGCTGCTCGGGGCGGGCTGGTGGTTGTACGCGTTCGTCACCGACCGGCGCGAACGTAGCCGGGTGGCAAGGGAATTGGAGTTGATCGAGCAGTTGGTGCCGCCCGGGCCTGCGGTCAGTATGTCCGGGGGTCACCAATGTCCGTCGGCACCTGATCTGATCTTTGAAGAAATGGACCAGCTGTGCCTAACGATGGCACGACTGCTGCATACGCTTCCCCTTCGTGAGTACGACAGCGCGGCGCTCTTGGCGATGGTCGGCGCTGTCGTAGAGGTTTTGCCGCGAGTCGACGTGCAACCTCGAGCGACGCCTCAGAATTCGATACCTGCCGTGACAGCGAAGTACGTCTTGGATCGCCTCGTCACGGCGCATGTACTACGTCCGGGTGGCCCGCACGGCTATTGCGTCCACAAGGGTCTGTGGTCGGCGCAGTTGCCGAGTAGCCAGTCATCGGTCCAGGAGAGCATCGAGCAGATGCGGAATGTCGCGGTTTCGGTGCTCCTCGAGTACTGGGCGCAGGTTACCGGCCGATGGGCGATCGCGCTGGGCACTCAGGAGCTCGCGGTTGGTGCCCGGCGTTGGTTCGAGGGTCATCACGGCTATCTGCTAGAGCTGGTCGGGGCGTTCGCGAGATTCGATCCGCTTCCCTATGACGCGGTTCCGTCCCTGGCACGGCTGGTAGACGCGCTCGATGTGTGGAATGCGGCCCTCGGCAAAGAGGAATTCGAGACACAGATCGAAAGCTTCGTCCCGAGGCCGGTGAACTTCCTGGATCAACTAGCCGAGAAGAACTATGTATGGATGCGCGCGGGTCGGCTCAACGAGCGGCCACGGTTCTACAACACACGAGCGCTGGCCCCTGGTAACGAGGCTCGAAAGCTACACCGCGAAGCCCTCGATCAAATCGGCACCGACACCTGCAATTGGGAACAGACGGTGGAGAAGCTCGAGAAGGCGTGGTGGCGGCTGCCGCGCAAAGATCTGGCCGGAGAGGTCTGCATCGCGATCAATCTGGCGATCGCCCACATCGTGCAGGGCCGTTTCGAGGCCGCCGCGGCACAAATCGAACTAGCCGAAACCCTCGCTCGCCGCGGCGATCCCGGTGGGCTCGCGCACGTCTTCGAGATCTACGGAGCGCTGTACTGGGCGCGAGGGGAGGAGCGCCGGGCCTTTACTGCATGGCAGTACGCCCTGGAGCAGTACCGCGCGCTGGCGGATGATCTCGGCGCCGGACGGTGCCAGCAGCACATCGGTCGCGCGCTGCTGGCTGCCCCGCGATACGCGGGCGTACTGATGGAACCTGAACCGGGCACCGAGTTGACTGAGGACAATGTGCGCAGCCACGCGCACGCCCGACTGGACGAGGCCTCCGCGCTGCGTTCCCGGCCCCCTGACGCGTCGCCGACCGGATCACCGCCGCCGTGATAGTTCAGAGCCCTTCGGCCGAGTCGGCACACCACCGAAATTGGATCGGCGGCACGATATCTCGCTTTGCCACACATGACGAGCACGCCATCACGGAAACGGATGGTGATGAACGTCGGCGCGCGCTGCCGGGCGCCGGTAAACCGGACCACCATGCGGTGGCGCGGGATTGTCGCCAGCTCTCCCGCACCGCCGCATGGTGATCATTCAATCAGCTGTCGCGCGGCGCGTGGGCGGCTGACACTCGGGGCCTATTTGCTGCACATGCGCGGGTCGCTCACAAGACACCTCGGTGTATCAGTACCCAGGGCACGGACCTCTCCACGATATCGTCCCAGACAGTGCTTGAACAGCCTGTCCCCACTCTGGAGATCACGAATTCACTTGCGCCTCTGGCGAACACGCTGCGCAACTTTGCGTTCGCAGGCATGCTTGAAGAGGGTGGCAACGGGCGGGCAGGATGGTGGTCGAGGTGGACGACGCTGCGATGGACGCGTACTCCCGCACGGTGATCGAGGTCGCGGGGTCGGTGACCCCGCATGTGGCCAGCGTGCGGACCCGGCGGGGGAGCGGATCGGCGGTGGTGTTCACCGATGACGGATTCCTGCTCACCAACGCGCACGTGGTCGGGTCGTCCTCGGGCGGCGAGGTGGTGTTCGCCGACGGTGTCGAATCCCGGTTCGACGTGGTCGGTATCGATCCGCTGTCGGATCTCGCCGTGCTGCGTGCCCGCGGTGGTGCGCCCGGCGCGGTGCGTCTCGGTGACGCCGACAAACTCGTGGTCGGGCAATTGGTTGTCGCGGTGGGCAATCCGCTGGGGTTGGCGGGTTCGGTCACCGCGGGCGTGGTCAGCGCGCTGGGCCGGGCGGTCCCGGTCGCCTCCCGCCGCGCGGGCCGCGTCATCGAGGACGTCATCCAGACCGACGCCGCCCTGAATCCGGGCAATTCCGGTGGGGCGCTTGCCAATTCGGCCGGACTGGTGGTCGGCATCAACACCGCCGTCGCGGGTATCGGTGTGGGCCTGGCGATTCCGATCAACGCCACCACCCGCCGCATCATCGGCACACTGCACAGCGACGGCCGAGTACGCCGCGCCTACCTCGGCCTGGTCGGGGTCCCCGCCCCGCTCCCCGCCGCCATCGCCACCCGCACCGGCCAGCGCGCCGGCGTGCGCATCATGGAGGTCGTCCGTGGTGGCCCGGCCGAACAGGGCGGCCTGCGCCGCGGCGACCTGGTGCTCAGCGTCGCCCGCGCCCAGGTCCACGACGCCCAGGGCATCCAGCGCCAGCTCTTCGGCGACGCCATCGGCAAACCGATGCCCGTGACGGTATTGCGCAACGGCGCGATGGTCGACGTCTTCGCGATCCCGATCGAACTGACGGTGGATTAGCGACTACAGCACCAGATTGCGCAGCCGTTCCCAGTCGAGGTGAATGCGGATCGGCAGGTCTACGGCGCTGTCCCCGTCTTTGAGTTCGCGGACGAATTTGTATTGCCCCGCCGCGTGGTCGAGCGCGTACAACTCGATGCCGTTGACGTCGTTATCGGCGAGGGTCACGATCCAATACCACGGAATTCCGGCGTCGGCGTACTCGGCCATCTTGTCGACACGGTCTGTCTTGGTGTGGCGGGGCGAAACTACCTCGACGATGACTTTGAGGAAGCGGGCCGGGAGCGGTCGCAATTCGTCAGGGGCACACTCGAACAGCGCCGCGTCGGGACTGCGGATCGTTGTGCTCGGAACCTCCCAGAGAACGACGTCGAAATCGCCCGAAACGTCGAGACAATCCTCAGGGTTGGCGCGTAAGTAGTCGCGTGCGGCGTCTTCGAGCATATTGACCAATACACGCGCCGCTTTTTGGTGCGCCCTCGTCGGTTCCGCGCAGCGCACAGCGTTGCCGTCCACTACCTCTACCAGGCGACAGAAATCTTCGGGAAGCTTCCGCCAGATTTCGACGGTGATCGGCTCTGGCTGAAGGTTGCCGGAGTTGGCCCAGTCGTAGATGGCGGTCACGCCGTGAAGGATACCTAATCGTCGGCGCGGAATCCGGAATCAGTGGGGCTGACCTGGGTCAGTCATGTTCATCGATGGGCGGGTCCGGTTGCCAGCGGGCGTCGACGATCAGGCCGAGGATGCCGATCGCGAAGCAGACGGCGGTGATGACGTACATCGCGGGATGGGTTCCGCCGGTGAGGGAATCGGCCAGGATGACGGTGCCGACGGTGCCGGGGAGGGAGCCCAGGACGGAGGCGATCAGGTACGGCCAGAAGCGGATCGCGGACAATCCGCAGCAGTAGTTGACGATCGAGAACGGGGCGATGGCGATCATGCGCAGGGATCCGACCGCGAGCCAGCCGCGGCGGGCCAGTCGCTGGTTGATATTGCGGACGGCGGGGTGGGTGAGCCGGGTGGCCACCTGGTCGCGATCCAGGGCGCGCACCAGCAGCAGCGCCATCGCGGCCGCTGCCGTCGTCGCTACCAGGGCTACGACGAGACCGAGCCCCGCGCCGAAGAGCACGCCACAGCTGACGGTGAAGACCGAGCGGGGCAGCGGGGCCACGGTGGCGACGGCGTAGATGGCGCAGAACAGCAGTGGGAACCACGGTCCGAACGAACCCGCCCACTCCTGGATCTCCAGCGGAGTGGGCAGCGGCACCAGCGATGCGGCCACGAAGAGCGCGGCGATCAGCGCGAGCAGGGCGATGATCCGCGGATTGCGTAACAACTGCATCGCGACCGTTCGCGCGGCGCGCTGGGGCTGGGGTACGTGCCCCCCGTCGGCCTGCTCGATCAGCTCGCTCACCGGGGCCAGGTTACCGGTTGGTAGTGGCGGCCATGGTCAATGGCGGTGCGAGCTCCAGCTAGCATCAGAAGTGACGGGACGAATGCTCGTTAACCAAAATGCTCGCTGAGCTGGGCGAATATGGCGGTATCGGGTGCGCACTGCAGGTGCGCTCGTGGTCGAGTGGAAGAGGGATGGCAGCTATGCCTAATGCAGATCCGGTGCCCGCGGGAACGGTAGCCGACGAAGTCGGCGGGGTGGATGAAACACTGCACGCCGCGTGGCGTAAGGGCGTGGCCGGGGTGCTGGCGAAGGCCCGCAGGGTCGAGGTCGCCGATTTGCCGGACGAGCCGGAAAAGCTGCTCGAAGAGACCACCTACGACGGGTTGACGATCGCCCCGCTGTACACCCGCCGGGACGAGTTGCCCGAGCAGCCACTGCCCGGTGCTTTCCCCTTCGTGCGCGGCGGCACCGCCACCCGCGACGTGCACCGTGGCTGGTACGTCAGCGCCTTCGTGGCGGGCGACGGGGCGTCGGCCAACCGAGAGATGCTGGCGGGCTTGGCGAACGGTCTCAGCGCGGTCTGGCTGGGCGCGGGGACGCGCGGCGTGCCGGTCCCGGAGTTGCCGACGGCGCTGTCCGGCTTGCTGTTCGAGCTCGCGCCCTTGACCTTGAGCGCCGGTAGCGAGGTAACAGCCGCCGCGGCAGCGGTTTTCGCGGCCCTCGACGGATACGAGACCGCTGATCGCGCCGCGATCCAGATCGCACTCGGTGCCGCGCCGCTGACCAGCCGCTTCGCCGGAATCGATGACGTAGAGCTCGCCGAGGCGGTGGAACTGGCCGGTAAGTCGATCGCCCGCGCGGAGACCGTGCGGACGATCACCGTGGACGGCACGGTGTTCCACGATGCCGGCGCCGCCGAAGCGCAGGAGCTGGGCGCGGCCGTTGCCGCCGGTCTGGAGTACCTGCGCAAGCTGACCGCTGCCGGATACGACACCGCGACCGCGCTGCGCCAGCTGGAGTTCCGCTTCGCCGCGACCGACGACCAGTTCGCCACCATCGCGAAATTCCGTGCTGCGCGCCAACTCTGGGCCCGAGTCGCCGAAGTGTGCGGACTGCCGGCCTTCGGCGGCGCACCACAGCACGCCGTGACCTCGGCCGCCATGATGAGCCAGCGTGACCCGTGGGTGAACCTGCTGCGCAGCACGCTCGCCGCGTTCGGCGCGGGCGTCGGTGGCGCCGACACCGTGACGGTGCTGCCGTTCGACTCCGCGCTGCCGCCGGGCGAACTCGGTGTCTCGAAGTCGTTCTCGGACCGCATGGCTCGCAACACCCAGCTGCTGCTGCTCGAGGAATCCCACCTCGGTTTCGTGCAGGACCCGGGCGCGGGCTCCTGGTACGTGGAAAGCCTCACCGCCGACCTCGCCGCCAAAGCCTGGGAGTTCATGCAGGAACTGGAAACCGCGGGCGGCTACCTGGCCGCACTGGACTCGGGTCTGCTCGCCGAGCGCATCGCCGCGACCAAGGCCGCGCGGGATGCCGATGTGGCGCACCGGAAGACGGCCGTCACCGGTGTCAACGAGTTCCCGAATCTGGGCGAGAAGCCGCTCTCCGCGGCGGCGCGTGAGCCGGGCCGGGTGGCCCGTTACGGCGCGGCGTTCGAGGAGTTGCGCAACCGCTCCGATGCCTACCTTGCCGAGCACGGTGTTCGACCGAAGGCGCTGCTGGTGCCGCTGGGCAGCGTTGCCGAGCACAACGTGCGGGTTACCTTCATCGCGAACCTGCTCGCCTCCGGCGGTATCGAATCGATCAATCCCGGTCCGCTGACGGTGGACGGAATCGCGGCGGCCGCAAAGGAATCGGGGGCGCCGATCGCGGTACTGTGCGGTGCGGACAAGCGCTACGGCGAAGAAGCGGGCGCGGCGGTGACGCAGTTGCGGGCCGCGGGGGTGGACACGGTGCTGCTGGCGGGTGCGGCGAAAGCCGTTGCCGCACTGGAGGAGTCCGAGCGTCCCGACGGATACCTGGCCGCGCGGATCGATGCGGTCGCGGCCCTGTCCGGCCTGCTGGAGAAGGTGGGAGCCTGATGACAATGTCGGAAATCAAGCACGTGATCGGCAATTTCGCCGAGGTGCCCCTGCACGAGCACGCGCCCGAGCCCGCCGCGGTGGACGCCGCACAGGTGCGGGAGTACGTCGCGGGTGCGGCCGAAGCTAATCACTACACCCCGGACCAGCTGTCCTGGTCTACCCCCGAGGGTATCGAGGTGCCGCCGGTCTTCACCAAGGCCGACCGGGATGCCGTTGCGGCCGAGGGTTATCCGCTCGACAGCGTGCCCGGTATCGCGCCGTTCCTGCGCGGGCCGTACCCCACGATGTACGTCAATCAGCCGTGGACCATCCGCCAATACGCGGGTTTCTCCACCGCCGCCGACTCCAACGCCTTCTATCGCCGTAATCTGCAAGCCGGGCAGAAGGGCCTGTCGGTCGCCTTCGACCTGGCCACGCACCGCGGTTACGACTCCGATCACCCGCGCGTGCAGGGTGACGTCGGTATGGCCGGTGTCGCCATCGACTCCATCCTGGACATGCGCCAGCTCTTCGATCACATTCCGCTGGACCAGGTTTCGGTGTCGATGACGATGAACGGCGCGGTGTTGCCGATCCTCGCGCTCTACGTCGTGGCCGCCGAGGAGCAGGGTGTCGCGCCCGAGCAGTTGGCCGGAACCATTCAGAACGACATTCTGAAAGAGTTCATGGTCCGCAACACCTACATCTACCCGCCGAAGCCGTCGATGCGGATCATCTCCGACATCTTCGCTTACACCAGCGCGAAGATGCCGAAGTTCAACTCCATCTCCATCTCCGGCTACCACATCCAGGAAGCCGGCGCGACCGCCGATCTGGAGCTGGCCTACACCCTCGCCGACGGCGTCGAGTACATCCGCGCCGGGATCGACGCGGGCATGGCGGTCGACAAGTTCGCGCCGCGGCTGTCGTTCTTCTGGGCGATCGGCATGAATTTCTTCATGGAGGTCGCCAAACTCCGGGCGGGACGACTGCTCTGGAGTGAACTGGTCGCGAAATTCGAGCCGAAGAGCGCGAAATCGCTGTCGCTGCGCACCCATTCGCAGACCTCGGGCTGGTCGCTGACCGCGCAGGACGCCTACAACAATGTGGCGCGCACCTGCATCGAGGCGATGGCCGCCACCCAGGGGCACACCCAGTCGCTGCACACCAACGCCCTGGACGAGGCGCTGGCGTTGCCCACGGACTTCTCCGCGCGGATCGCCCGCAACACCCAGCTGCTGATCCAGCAGGAGTCCAACACCACGCGGCCGATCGACCCGTGGGGCGGTTCCTACTACGTGGAATGGCTGACCCACCAGCTGGCCAACCGGGCCCGCGCGCACATCGCCGAGGTGGAGGCGCACGGCGGTATGGCCCAGGCCATCGGTGAGGGCATTCCGAAACTGCGGATCGAAGAGGCCGCGGCCCGGACCCAGGCGCGGATCGACACCGGGCAGCAGCCCGTCATCGGCGTGAACAAGTACCAGGTGGAGCAGGACCAGCAGGTCGAGGTCCTCAAGGTCGAGAACTCGCGGGTGCGGGCCGAGCAGATCGAGAAGCTCGAGCGCCTGCGCGCCGAACGGGATCCCGACGCGGTGCGCCGTGCGCTGGCCGAATTGACCCGTGCCGCGGCCTCTTCCGAAGGCGGCATGGCGAACAACCTGCTCGCCCTGGCCATCGACGCCGCGCGCGCCAAGGCCACCGTCGGCGAGATCTCCGACGCGCTGGAGCAGGTCTACGGCCGGCACCAGGCCGAAATCCGTACGCTCTCCGGTGTGTACCGCGACGAAGCCGGAAAGGTCAGCAACATCAGCAAGGCCATCGAACTGGTCGAGGAGTTCGCCGAAGCCGAGGGTCGCCGTCCGCGCATCCTGGTCGCCAAGATGGGCCAGGACGGGCACGACCGCGGCCAGAAGGTGATCGCCACCGCGTTCGCCGACCTCGGCATGGATGTCGATGTGGGCCCGCTGTTCCAGACCCCGGAGGAGGTGGCGCAGCAGGCGGCGGACAACGACGTGCACATCGTCGGTGTGTCCTCGCTCGCGGCCGGCCACCTCACGCTGGTGCCCGCCCTGCGGCAGGCACTGGCCGATTCCGGGCGGCCCGACATCATGGTCATCGTCGGCGGCGTGATTCCGCCCGACGATTTCGCCGAGCTCTACGAGGCCGGTGCGGCGGCGATCTTCCCGCCCGGCACGGTCATCGCGGACGCTGCGATCGACCTGCTGAAGAAGCTGGGCGCTTCGCTCGGGCACGAGATCGGTGGCGACGGCGCGTAATGCAGAAGCGCGTCATTGATGTAGACGCACTCGCCGAGGCGGTCCGCGACAACGAGCGGGCCGCCTTGGCGCGTGCCATCACCCTGGTCGAGTCGACCCGGGCCGACCACCGGCAGCAGGCGCAGCAGTTGCTGTTGAAACTGTCGCCGGCGTCCGCTTCCTCCGCGACCGCGGTGGTGTCGAATCGTGTTGGTATCACCGGTGTTCCGGGTGTCGGCAAGTCGACCTTCATCGACGCGCTCGGCATGCATCTGATCGGGAAGGGCCATCGGGTCGCCGTCCTCGCGGTCGACCCGTCCTCCACTCGCACCGGCGGCTCCATCCTCGGCGACAAGACCCGGATGGCGCGACTCTCGGTGGAGCGCAACGCCTATATCCGGCCCTCGCCGACCGCGGGGACCCTCGGCGGTGTCGCCAAGGCGACCCGCGAGACCATCGTGCTGCTCGAAGCCGCCGGCTACGACGTGATCCTGGTGGAGACCGTCGGTGTCGGCCAATCCGAGGTCACGGTCGCGAACATGGTCGACGTGTTCTGCTTCCTGACCCTGGCTCGCACCGGAGATCAGTTGCAGGGCATCAAGAAAGGCGTCCTGGAACTCGCCGATCTGGTCGCGGTCAACAAGGCCGACGGCAAGCACGAGATGGAAGCCAAGTCGGCTGCTCGCGAACTGTCCGGCGCACTGCGCCTGATCCATCCGCACGACGCGCTCTGGCGCCCACCGGTTCTCACCATGAGCGGCCTGGAAGGCGTTGGCCTGGACAAGTTCTGGGACACCGTCCTGGAACATCGCCGCGTCCTCACCGACGCCGGCGAGTTCGACGAGAAGCGCCGCCGCCAGCAGGTCGACTGGACCTGGACCATGGTGCACGACCAGCTGTTGCGCCGCCTCGCCGACAATCCCCACGTGAAAGCCATTCGCGCCCAAGTGGAAAAGCAGGTTCGAGAGGGCACGCTGACCGCTGCCTTGGCCGCCGAGCAACTGCTCGACGCCTTCGACAGCTGAACGCGGTCAGTTCCCGTACTGCGCGGTCTCCGGTCGTTCGATGAGCACGACGTGCGCCGGGCTGTCGGCGACTGGGCGATGCCGCACGCCCTTGGGGACGACGAACAGTTCACCGGCTCGCAGCACGGCGGCCGGCCGGCCTTCGAGTTCGATCCGGAACGAGCCGTCCCAGCACAGGAACAACTCGTCCTCGTCGTGGTGGTGCCACGGGAATTCACCGTCGAGCCGGGCTACCCGGACGACGGTGTCGTTCACGAGGGCGAGTTCCCGCTGCTGGAACGGGCCGGGCAGGGCCGCGATCGCATCGGGGACGGAGACGGTGGCTGTGGGGTTTTCGCTCATGCGAGCCATCTTCTGGGCGGCCGGTGCGTTAGCACAGAGCCAATCCGGCAGAATTGGTTTGGTTATGGAGCCAATTGACGTGCCGGAGCGGCTGGGCCGCTGGTCCTCGGGTCGCGGACCCCTGTATGTGCTGCTGGCGGCACGACTGCGGCAGCTGATCGACGACGGCGAACTGCCTCCGGGAACGTCGTTGCCGCCGGACCGGCAGTTCGCGGCGAACCTCGCGGTGGGTCGCAGCACCGTGGTGGCCGCCTACGATCTGCTGGAAGCCGAGGGGCGCATCGTACGGCGGCAGGGGAGCGGAACGCGCGTCGCGGGATCGTCGAATTCGGCGATACCGGACACCACGGGCGCGCCGATGTTCTTGCACTTGATCGAGCCCCGAGCCGAAGTGATCTCGCTGGCTTGCGCCGCGCCGGAGGCGCCGCCACCGGAGATCGCCGGGGCGTACGCTCGCATTGTTCCGAAGCTCGCCGCGATGACGGCCGAAATCGGTTACCACCCAGCGGGTTACGCGCCACTGCGCGCCGCCGTTGCCGAACGCTACACCCGGCTCGGTGCGCCGACTCGGCCGGAGCAGATCCTCGTGACCAACGGTGGACAGCAAGCGCTGACGCTGCTCGCTCGCGCCTACCTCCGTCCGGGTGACCGCGTCCTGCTCGAAACCCCCACGTATCCGGGGGCTTTGGAGGCATTCCAGGAGGCATCGGCGGTACTGCACCCCTTGCCGCTCGGCTTGGCCGGTTTCGAGTCGGCGGCCCGCACGCATCATCCGAAGCTCGCCTATGTGACTCCCACCTTCCAAAACCCTACGGGTGCCGTCCTTTCCGCACTGGTCCGGCGCAGGCTCGCCGAATCCGCCGAATCCGCCGGTGTCCCGCTGATCGTCGACGAAGTCCTGGCCGACCTCGCCTTCCCCGGCGAATCCATTCCATCGCCACTCGCCGCCGAGGTGGATTCCGTCATCACGATCAGTTCGCTGAGCAAGAACCTCTGGGGCGGCCTGCGTGTCGGTTGGGTCCGCGCCGGCCCGGCTCTGATCGCGCGCCTGGCTCGGCTGCGCGCGGTCGGCGACCTCGGCGGGAATCTGCCCGCCCAAATGGTCGCGACTCATCTCGTCGCCGACCTCGACACCCTGTGCCGCGAAAACGCCGCCGGCCGGAAAACCGCCCACGACACCCTGCTGGCGGCCCTGTCCGCTGATCTTCCCGACTGGCGGGTCACCCCGGTCCGCGGTGGCCAATCCCTCTGGTTCCGCCTCCCGCACGGCGACGGCGGTTCCTTCGCTCAAACGGCCCTCCGCCACAATGTCGCCATCCTCGCCGGTAGCGGCCTCGACATCACCGGCAACAGCAATGAGCACATTCGCATCCACTTCCGCCATCCCCCGAATGTCCTGCGCGAGGCCGTCTCCCGCCTCGCAACCGCCTGGCACGCCTACCGCCCACCGGCCCACCCCACCGCCACCGCACCGTCCTTCGCCATCTAGCGCCTGCGGCCACAGCCGACCACCGACATC
Organism: Nocardia goodfellowii; assembly: GCF_017875645.1. Classification (NCBI taxonomy): domain Bacteria; kingdom Bacillati; phylum Actinomycetota; class Actinomycetes; order Mycobacteriales; family Nocardiaceae; genus Nocardia; species Nocardia goodfellowii. The sequence continues at coordinate 4,112,389 of NZ_JAGGMR010000001.1, forward strand.
GACTTAGAGAACGAGCACTTATATATGCGAGCAGATATCGAACGCGCTGCCCAGGGGTAGCGACGTGAATCTCCGTCCTGCTCCTGAGCTCAACTTGTTTGCGAACCCTCCCGGGACCCCCGTGCACAGTGTCGCCCGATCCGACCGGCGACTCGAGTCCACTCATGCCGATGCGCGTAGTTGAGCGTCCAGAGCGGTGGCGAGGTCGGTGGCGGTGTCCGGCTGTAGTGCGTTGGCGCGGAACAGGAGTCGGTACCAGAGCACGCCGAAGGCCTGTTCGACGGCGAGGTCGACGGCCGCGGTGGCGGGGACTTCCCCGCGCGTCCGGGCGCGCTCGATGAGCTCGGTGAGAGCGGTGCGCCGCTGTGTGAGAAAGCCGTCCAAGGCATCGGCGAGGCTTGGGTCGTCTTGTGCGGCGATGGCGGCGGTGAGCAGGGCGCGGCGGTTTCGTTCGGTGCCTGCCGCCTCGAAGGTCGCTCGCAGGAATTGTTCGAGATCTGTGCGCAAGCTGCCCGTGTCCGGCGACGGTACGGCGTGGTCGGCGCTGTGCACCAGCGCGTCGAGCAGGACGGCGTCCTTGGAGGACCACCAGCGGTAGATGGTCTGGCGACCCACTCCGGCGTGCGCGGCGAGCCGATCGATGGTGACGCCCGCGGTGCCGTGTTCGGCGAGCAGTTCGGTTGCGGCACTGAGGATCGCCGCCCGGGCCTGCTCATTGCGGCGGGAACCGGTGTGGGCGCGGCGTGTCGTCGGCATGAGTTTCAGTATAGCTTGACGAGACTGACAGTCTCGACAACACTCGACGTATGGCTTCCGCAACTAAAGCGTGGCGACTTCGGTTCGACCGCTTCTTCCATCGCAAACTCGCGAACCCGATCACCACCCGAATGTCCGATCAAATTCTGTTGGAGACTCTCGGCCGCAAATCCGGCAAGCTGCGCCAGACGCCGGTCGGCGGGAAGATCGAGGACAAGCACTTCTGGATGGTGTCCAATCACGGTGGACAGTCCGATTACGTGCGCAATATCGAGGCCAACCCGTCGGTCCGGGTCCGTGTCGGCGGCACCTGGCACAACGGCATCGCGCATCCGCTGCCCGAGGATGACGCTCTGGCCCGGCTGAAGACCTTGCCGCGGATGAACAGCGCGATGGTCCGCGCCCTCGGCACCCATCTGCTCACGATCCGCGTCGACCTCACGAACTGAAATCGCGGAGGTCAGTCCTGGGTCGAGTCGCGGCCGACGTCGAACATCTTGTGATAGACCGATTTCGCCTCGTCGACGACCGCATCGCTGACCGCCGCCACGGGCACGATGTCGGTCACCAATGGTTCGTGGTCGGGGCCGTAGCCGACGACGCGGCCGGTCAGCAGCCACGGGTAACGGCCGTCACCCTGTTCCGCGAGGTTGACGTATTTGCACAGTCGCCGGGCCACCCACTCCCGGGACGGGCGCGGCCACCAGGGTTCGGGCGCCACGGTGGTCACCGACCATCCGGGCAGGTCGACACCCGCCTCGAAGTCGCGGCTCCGCCCCGATTCCGCGTCACGTTGCGGCCCGTGCGAGACGCGCAGATAGATGGCCTCCCGGCCCGAGACGAAATCGGTGAGTTCGTCGAGACTTTCGATCGTCCGCATTGTTCTCCTCATTGAGACTCCATCGAAGGATCGGCACCTGTTGTCGGTCAGCGCTGCGTCCGGGTGCTACCGACCGGTGCTGAGATGAAACGATTGGCTTTCGCCTTGATGGTGTCGGGGGTGACCGCATTGAGCACACCCATCGCCTTCGTGACCAGCGAGGCGGCGAACACCTGCTGTTTGTCACTGAGCAACGCCTCGATGCCCTGGCGCGCCACCTCGGCCGGATCCTCCTTGGGTCCGCGCCCGACGCGGGTGCCGAGCATCTTGGCGCGGCGGAAGAAGTCGGTGTCGGTGGGGCCGGGCAGCAGTGAGGTCACCGTGATGCCGTTGTCACGCAGCTCCTCGCGCAATGCCTCGGCGAAGGAGTGGACAAAGGATTTGGAGGCGTTGTACACCGCCTGGTCCGGTCCCGGCATCGTCGCGGCGATGGACGCGGTGAACAGCAGTTTGCCTGTTTTGCGCTGCGCCATGTCGCGGGCGACGAGTTTGGCCAGATGCACGGTCGACCGGACATTCAGCGAGACGATATCGAGTTCGTCCGCGAGTTCGGTCTCGAGGAACCGTCCGCCGCGCCCGACACCGGCGTTCAGCGCGACGGCGTCGAGACCGCGGTTGTCCGCCGTCGCCGCTTCGTAGAGTTTCTCGACACCCTCGGCGGTGCGCAGGTCGGCCTGGACCGGGCGCACCACGCTCTCGCCGCGCCGCAGGGATTCGGCGGCACCCACGATGGCTTCGTCCTCCGCGGCGACGATGACGTCGTAGCCGCGCTCGACGAACTGTTTCGCCAGCTCGAACCCGATACCTCGCGACGCGCCGGTGACCAATGCAAGGGGATGTGTGGCAGTCATGCCATACGCCTACCCGCGACGAGCCATCTCATTCGAAGCATCCGGTCACGGCTCATCCCTGGATGCTGTGGTTTGCGACATTGTTGCGCGGCGGACTGTTTTCCCCTCGTGATGGCGGGTACCTGCCGGTTGACGAAAGGAGGCAGATCATGACCGACCCGAATTCCACCTATGACCCTCCGCAGGACACCGGCGCCCCGGACGCCGTGGAAACCGATCCGGCGGCATTGAGCAGCGCGGAAGACCTCGACGAGGATCGACTGCGCCAGGATCCGCAGGAAGGCGGCATCGAACCGCCCGAGCATTGGACCGGTGTCGACAAATACGGCATGACGCCGTGGGAGCAAGCCCACCCACAGCCGCTGGAGGAGCGCCTCGCCGAGGAGGAGCCCGACGTCATCGCCGACATCGAGCCCCGCGATCCGGATGTGGACGAGCCCGACCGACTGGATATCGACCCGGCCGCGACCGAACTCGCTACCTCCTCGTATGAGGAGGATCTCGGGATCTCCGCCGATGTGGCCGGAGGCTCTGTGTCGCAACAGATCCGGGAACCCGAACCGCCGGAGTGATCGGAACGCCGCACCGGAATCCGCGCGCACGCCGAGAGCGGGTCATCCGGTCATCCGGAGGGGTGAACGCCCCCATTAGGGTGACGGGGCGACTCTCGAGCGAGCGAAAGTGATGGTGTGTGACGGTGAACGGCTACCCGGGTGCGGGGACTCCGCCACGGCGGAATGACCGCAAAATCCTCATCCAGGTGCTGGTGGCGGTAGCGCTGGTGGCCGTGATCGCCGTGGTCGGCGCGGTGCTGGTGTTGCGCGAGCCCGCCAAGGCGGTAGAGGCGGTCGCCGAACAGGTCCAGCCCGGGGCGCCGCGCAATGTCGGCCCTGACGGTGCGGTGCGGGTGGGGGATTCCGACGCGAACGTGGTCGTGCGTCTCGTCGCGGATCTCCAGTGCCCGGCCTGCCAGGCGTTCGAGAAGTACAACGGTGCGGTGCTCGAGGATGTGGTGGCGAAGGGTGAGGCGGCCGTCGAATACAGCATCATCAGTTTCCTGGACCGCGCCTCCACCGACCAGTACTCCTCGCGTGCCGCGAACGCGTCCTACTGCGTCGCCGACACCGGTACCGGCAACTACCAGCAGTGGCTGGCCGCCATGTTCGAACAGCAGCCGCACGAGGGCGGCGCCGGCCTGCCCGACAGCACCCTGATCCAGATCGCCGAGACCGCCGGTTACACGGATCCGGCTGTCGCACAATGCATCACCGCACGCACCTACGACAGCTATCTGCGGCAGAAAACCCAGGACGTGTTCGCCACCGGCGTGAACTCCACCCCGACCGTGCTCGTCAACGGCACCCAGGTCCCCAACCGCCAACTGGGCACCGACAACGGCCTCGCCGCGGCCATCGCCGCCGCCCGCTGACACCCCGCCCCTTACCCCACAGCCGGATTCGGCCGAAATTGTCGGCCGATGGAACCTGTGCGGCCGCCCGTGCGTCTCTATGATCGAGCGGAACCAGCGGAAGGGGCGCAACGGTGGCGACAGCAAGCCCGTTCGGGGCATACATCGAGGACGCGAAGACGGGGGCGCTGGCGGTGCGCATGGAACCGCAGGTGTTCCTGGACATCGACAAGGCGTGTCAGAAGTTGATCGATGATCTGGCGATCATCCAGTACGACGCCCGTGCGCTCGGAGAGCGGCCGTATTGGGGCCTCGGCGAGGACAACCCCCGCCTCTGGTCCGCGATCGAACTCGTGAAACTGTTCCGGGAGAAGGCGTTCGGCGGGCCCAACAACGCCTACGACACGATCGGTGAGTACATCACCGTCGCGGGGGAACTTCAGACCTTGTTCAACACGATCCGCGAAACCTATGAGCGGACCGACGAAGATTTCGCCCGCCGGATTCGCGAGCTCCGCGTATGAGCGCCACCAGGGGCGTCCGCAGGCCCAGCCGGCACAACGGTGCCGCGATAGCCGCCCGGCTGGTGGGCGCCGCCGCGCTCGCTCTACTGGCCGCCTGCGGCAACGACAACGGCGCTACCCCCGCCACCAGCTCCACCAGCGCCCAGTCGACTTCCAGCGCGAAAACCACTGCGGCATCGACGAGTGCGCCCGGCACAACCAGTGCCTTCGATCCTTGCACGGCGTTGACAGCCGACTTCTTGGCCGAACACCAGTGGGACGCCCGGAAACCGGAGCCGCGCCAAACCAACGCCGGCGCTTCCACCGCCAAGGGCTGCGTCTACCTTGCGCGAGCGCGGTACACCTTCGGTGTCGAGACAACCACCACGACGCTGCCGCAGGTCCGCGAAAAATTCCCCACCGCAGCCGATCTCACCATCGGCGGCCGAAAGGCGTTGCGCTACGAAGCGCGCCCGGACGTCCCGGGCGGCTGCACGGTCAACCTAGAGATGAAGTCGGGCTCACTCTCCATCCTGGTCGACGACCCACGCGGCACCCACCCCCGCGGCCTCAGCCCCTGCGACAACGCCGAGGAGATCGCCGAGGCGGTGGCACCGCTGCTGCCGGCAGGAAGCTGAGCGCCCTGCCTGAGCACGCGGGGATCAGGCTGCTGCGACGGTGAATCTGGTTCGGGGATGGGCGGGTTTCTCCGCTTCGTCGAGTAGTGCGACGGCGAAGTCCTCCATGGAGATTGTCGAGCGCCCCGCGGTGTCGGTGAGGAGTTCGTCGCGGCCGAGGCGGTATGTGCCGGTGCGCGTGCCCGGGATCAGTTCGGCGGGTGGACTGAGATAGGTCCAGTCGGTGTGGGTGTCGGCGCGGACCAGGGTGAGTTGTTCGGCGCAGGCTTGTGCGATGGGGCGCAATTCGGTTGGAAAGTCCGGACTTTCGTGGAGAGTGCGGCCGTTCGGCACGGTGAGGGTCGCGGCGCCGCCGACGATGAGCAGGCGGACATCGGTATGGGCGAGTGCCTTCAGCATGGCGGCGGTCACGCCGACCAGATCGGATTCCGAGCCGACCGGAGGACGGGTTGCGGTGATGACGAGATCCTGTCCGGTGCTGAGCCGTTCGATATCGGCGGGTACGGACGCGTCGCCGACAGCGAGGTGCGCTCCGGCGGGTACCGCACCGGCTCGGGCGAGGTCGCGGACCACTGCGGTGACGTCGTGTCCGCGCGTCAAGGCCTCGGCCACGACTCGGCTGCCGACCTCGCCGGCTGCCCCGAATACCGTGATACGCACAATCTTTCCTTCCACTCATGGTTACTTAGCTCTAAGGAACATAGTTTAGGACTAAGGAAGTCCCGCTATGAGATAGCTCACCGCTGAGGTATTCGCTAGGCTGCGACAGTGACCGATCATGTCGACCGGGTGCTCGCCCAATGGCAGACCCAGCGTCCGGACCTCGACGTTTCGCCGATGGCGGTGCTGGGCCGGCTGAGCAGGCTGAGTCAGTTCGCCGGCGTCGAGTTGCGCAAAACCTTTGCCGCGCACGGCCTCGACGCCGCTTCCTTCGACGTCCTGGCGACGCTGCGCCGGAGCGATCCGCCGCACTGCCTCACCCCGACCGAGCTGATGCGCTCGGCGATGGTCACCTCGGGCGCGATCACCCAGCGCCTGGACCGCCTGGAGGAGCGCGGGCTGGTCACCAGGTCGCGCAGTGCGTCCGACGGCCGCGGCATCAAGGTGACGCTCACCGAAGCGGGCCGGGCGCTGGTCGACGCGGCGCTACCCGACCATGTCGCGACCGAGGAGCGTCTCCTGGCCGCGTTGACCCCGGCCCAGCGCGCCCGTCTGGCCGCCACTCTGCGCACCGTCCTCGAATCCCTCGGTGACACAGCGTGACCGCTTCGCCCTGAGCAGAACACCGGCCGCCGAACAACCGGGCGAACTACCGTGTGCCGCAACGAGAGGAGCCCGCATGACCGCAGTGACGTTCTCGATCCAGGGCAATCTGGCCGGGGTCGAGTCGTGGACGGAGTTCGCCCAGGCCTGTGAGCGCGACGGTTTCGACACCCTGTTGCTGCCGGATCACCCGGGCGCGTGTGCCGCCCCGTTCGTGACACTGGCCGCCGCGGCCGCGGTGACGCAACGAATTCGGTTGGGCACCAATGTGATCAACGGCGGCCTGTGGGAGCCACTGCCGCTGGCGGTGGAGGTGGCGACGCTGGATCTGCTGTCGGGCGGCCGGGTCGAGTTGGGGGTCGGTGCGGGGCACAACCCGTTCGAATGGTCCATGCGGGGAGCCGAACGTCCCTCGGCCTCGGCGCGGATCGCGCGGATGATCGAACTGACCGGCCTCACCCGTAGCTTGCTGGCGGGCGAGAAGATCTCCGCCGAAGGGGACTATTTCACGCTGCGAGAGGCCGAACTCGCCGTCCCGCGCCCAGTCCAACAGCGGATACCGCTGCGCGTCGGCGGCAACAACCCGCGCCTGCTGCGCTATGCCGCGGCCACGGCCGACATCATCGACTTCACCGGACTCGGCCGCACCCTCGCCGATGGCCGCAACCACGAAACCCGCTGGGGCGTCAGCCAAATAGACGATCAGGTGGACCTCGTCCGGCAAGCCGCAGCGGCCGCGGGACGCGCCCCGCACTTCGAGGTGCTGGTCCAGCATCTGGAGATCACCGACGACGCGGAAGCGGCCGCCGCCACCTTGGCCGCGGAGATCACCGGCGCCACCGCGCGGGATCTGCTCGACGCGCCGTACGTCCTGATCGGCACCCTGGACGAACTCCGGGCCGAGATCCTCCGGCATCAGAAGCGCTGGGGCTTCGACAACTTCGTCGTCCGGGGTGCGCATCGCGCGGCGGCGGCCGGGCTGCTGGCCGCGCTGCGGGGGTGAACTGACCGCCGTCCAATACCGTGATCAGGCCTGCTCACTGCCTATTGTGATCTCGAGTGCAGAACCAAGCGATAGCCCGGCTACCGGAACTTTCGGACTGGTCAGCCGCGTTGAAGCCGGTAAGACGCCATCGCGGCGATCACTAAGGAGTGCACCAATGGCCTTCCTCGGTACCCTGCTCGGTTTCGTGACCACCGTCTTCATCGTCCTGCTGATCGCCAGGATGGTGCTGGACTGGGTCATGATCCTGGCCGACCGGCCGACGTGGGCGGAGAAGCCCCGCCAACTGGTCACCACGCTGACCGAGCCCGTGCTCGCGCCGGTCCGCAAGGTGATCCCGCCGATCCGGTTCGGTGGGACGGGCATCGACCTCGCGTTCACCGTGGTGTTCATCGTCGCGCTCATCCTGCGCACGTTCTTCTACAGCTTGGGCTGAGTCCTCACACCTTGATCCCGGCCGCGCGGTCGGGATCGTCTGCTGTTCGGACCACGGTGACCGGATGGCCGCGCCGCCGCCACGGCAGCCACCAGTTCGCCGGACCCATCAGCTGCACCAGCGCCGGAACCAGCAGCATGCGCACCAGCGTCGCGTCGAGGAGCAGGGCGGTGATCATGCCGACGCCGATGAACCGCATGGGGGTCAGCGGTGACAGCGTGAACGCACCCGTGACGAACACCAGCAGCACCGCCGCGGCGGTGATCACCCGGGCGGTCTTGATCGTGCCGATCCGCACCGATTCCGCGGTGTCCGCGCCCGCCTGATGGGCTTCGGACATCCGCGACAGCAGGAACACCTCGTAGTCGGTGGACAGGCCGAAGATCACGGCGATGATCAGCACCATCATGCCCGCGTCGATCGGGCCCGCGGTGACACCGAGGAGACTGCCGAGGTGACCCTGGTTGAAGATCCAGGTCAGCACGCCGAAGGTGGCGGCGAGACTGAGGAAGGCCATGGCAACGGCCTTGAGCGGCAACACGATCGACCGGAACGCCACCAGCAGCAACAGCACCGTCGCGAGCACCATGGTCGCGATCATGAACGGCATCCGGGACAGGATGGCGTCGATGCCGTCGCGGGCCGCGCCGGTGTCGCCGCCGACCTCGATCGTCGTGCCCGCCGGCGGCGCCACCTCTCGCATGGCGCGGACCGTGTCCTGGGCGGCGGGGCTGCGGTCGCCCGCGTCGAGGAAGGCGTGCAGCACCACGAAGTCGCCGGTGCGGCCGACCTGTACGACCGAACCCACACCGGGGACGGCATCCAACTCCCGCAACGCCGCGGCCAGCTGCGCCGACTGCGGCACCGCCCCGTCCACTCCGCGCAGCACGGCGGTGGCCCCGGTTTTGGCGCCGGGGAACTTCGCGCCGAGCTCGTCGACCGTCTGGCGCATGGCGTTGTCCGCGGGCAGCGCTCGATGGTCGATCTCGCCGAGCCGGATGTCCAGCACCGGCGCGGCCAGCAGCAGCAGGAGCGCACCGACCGCCACGGCGACCGTCCCGGGCCTGCGCAGCACGGCGTCCACCACCCGGCCCCAGAACTGTTCGGTGCGATCCTGACGGGCCGCCTTCTTCGGTTTCGGCCGGCCGATGCGATTGCCGAACAACGCCAGCAGGGCCGGCAGCACGGTCAGCGACAACAGCGCCGCCAACGCGACCGCGGCGATGGCGCCGAAGCCGAGCGAACGCAGCACCGCCTGCGGATAGACGAACATCCCCGCGAACGCGCAGATCAGCAGCAGGGCGGAGAAGGCGACGGTGCGGCCCGCGGTGGCGCAGGTGCGCTGGATCGCGCCGGGGACGTCCCGCCCTTCGCCGATCTCCTCCCGGAACCGGTTGACCAGGAACAACCCGTAGTCGATGGCCATGCCGAGCCCCAGTAGCGAGGCGATGTTCACGGCGAACGTGCTCACCTCGGTGAACTCGGTGAGCACCCGGATCGCGCCCATCGAACCGGCCACCGCGAGCAACCCGACCACGACCGGCAGTGACGCCGCGACCACGCCGCCGAATACCAGCACCAGGATCAGCAGCGTAATGGGCAGCGAAATCGATTCCGCGACAACGAGATCACGCTGCGACTGGGTGGTGATCTCGGTGGATACCGCGCTGTAGCCCGACAACCGCGTATCGATGCCGGGAACGCGCAGGGCCGCTTCGAGTTCCGGGTAGACCGCGAGGCGGGCGCTCTCGTCGCCCGCGGTGAACACCACCGCGATGGCCTGTTTCCCGTCGGTGGAGCGCAGCAGGGCCTTGCGCGGCGGCGGACTGTTCCAGTAACTCTCGACCGGCTTGGCCAGCAGCTTCGGATCGATGTGGTCGAGCCGCGCTTTCACGTCCGGGCCGATGTCGTCGACGGTCTTTCCCTCCGGCGCGGTGTACAGCGCGATCAAATCGGCGTTCTGCGGACCGAAGTGCGCGCTCACCAGCTGATCGACCTGTGCCGATTCACTGTGCGGATCGGTGAACCCGCCCGCGCTGAGGTTCTTCGAGGCGCCGACGCCGTAGAGGCCGAACAGACCGATACCGGCGACGACCAGCGCCAGCACCAGCTTGGGGTGCGCGATGACGAATCGGGCCCAGGCGGTCATCGAGTGCCGCCGGAGTGGGTGGTTCGGTGGCCGGATGCGATGGTGGTGCTCAAGTGTGCCTCTGCTGCGGTCTCGTGGGATCGACTCGCTGATTCTGTCCGGTCCGGGGTGGTGTCTGGGGCAGCGGGTCAGGATCGGACGGAAAGTTCCTGTTCGAGCATCTGGACGATACGGTCGAGCAGATCTTCCAGACGCTGCTCGAGTCCGGCGCCGTTGCGCGCCGAGACGGTCAATTCGGTGCGTCCGTCGAACTCCATCAACCCGAACAGCAGCGGCATGGCGACGCTGTGCTGCGGGAGCGTGAAGACGGCGGTCGGCTCGAAACCGGGGACGGCGAGCTCGTCGCGGGTGAATCGGCCCATATGGGAGACCGTGGCCGAGGCCAGGTTCCGGCCGTGGTCGGCCCCCATGCGGTTCAGTGATCGCAGCAGGGCGCGGTTGGCGGCGTCGGGAACCATGGTGATCTTGGTGGCGGCCATCTGGTTGAGTTCGCGGCGCTCGGCCAGACCGGACTTGATCTCCGCCTTGACGGCGGTCCACGGCGTGCCGGGTTCGATGTCCAGAAACAGCGGCAGCGCCAGGTTGGCGGTGGAGCGCAGGCCGGGATCGTGGCGGCGCAGATCGACCGGCATCATGATGCGCGAGGTCCCGGCGGTCCGGTCGGCCAGCAGCGCGGCGACCCGGGCCAGCGCCCCCGCGCCGCTGGCCTGGATTGTGCGGCGCCGCAACAGGTGTCGCGGCGCGTGCGGCTCCTGGCGGCCGTGGCCGAGCGCGCAGCGGTAGGTCGGCACCATCGCGGCCGGCCGGCCCGGCGCGCCGATCCGGCGCACCAGTTCGGCGTCGGCGATCGGGTCGGGCAGTTCGGCCGGTGTTTCGCCGCGCAGGACCCGCAGCACGCTGGTCGCGAACAGGACCATGCCCCTACCGTCCATGACGCCGTGAAAGACGCGGAATACCACCGTGGTCGGCGTGCCGGTCAGCAGCAGTACTTCGACGGTGGAATCGGGCGACGGGCCGATCGGTCCGGTCAGCACCGGATCCGTCTCGAGTTTCGGCTCCGCGAGCGAGTGCCCGGCGACAACGCGGACAGCCGGGGCGATACCGCTGTCGATCCATTCCTTACCGCGCCGCACCAGGCGCGCACCGGGACACGCTCGCGCGGCGACCTCGACCGCCTGCCGCAACTGTTCGGCGTCGATGGTGCCCTCGCCCGGGATGACGAGCTGCATGAGAAACGGCGGCGCCATATCCCGCATCGGGAAGTACATGCGCTCGGTGGGTGAGATCGCCCGGCGGAAAGTCATCGCACCTCCTTGGTGAGTTCGGCTACGCCGCCCTGGGTTTCGAGCCAGGCGAGGAAGCCGGCCAGACCGGTCTCCCGGTCCATGATCGGCCGATAGCCGAAATCGCGGGTGGCGGCGCGGGTGTCGTAGGTGGCGCTGCGAGTCATCAGCGCGACCGCGTAGCGCGACAGCGGGGGAGACCAGCGAGTCGCGATGAACGGTATGCGCCACAGGGTTTCGATCGTGGCGACGAGGGCGTTCAGTACCCGCGGGTTCGGCCGCCGGGTCGGTGGGTCGTATCCGAGCCGACCGGCGACCTGACCGAGGAATCGCCACACATCGGTTCGCTCGGCGTCGGCGACGAAATAGGCCTTGCCGCCCACCGCGTCCGAGCCGGCCGCTCTGACGCAGGCCTCGACGATATTGTCGACATGGCACAGCGAGGCGTAGATGTCGCGGCCATAGGACAGATCCGGCAGCGTCCCGGCAGCCGTGCGGCCGAGCAGGCGCACGATCGGCCCGGAACGATCCCCCGCGCCCCAGATCGCCCGCGGTCGCAGCGCGCAGGTGCTGAATTCCGGTGTGTGCGCGGCTAATACGGAGCGCTCGGCGGCAGCCTTGGTTTCGGAGTACAGGTTCAGGTAGCGCCGCGGATACGGCACCGACTCGTCGACATCGAGCTGATCGCCACCGGCGTAGTCCATCATGGCGCTGGGACTGGAGATGAACACGAACCGGGTGGCGCCGTTGCGGCGCGCCGAATCCAGCAGATGCTCGGTCGCGGTGACGTTTTCGGCCCAGAACTGCGCCCGGGTACCGCGTTCGTCCACGCGCGCCGCGCTGTGGAACACCACATCGATACCGCTGGTCGCGGCAGCCAGGGAGTCCGGATCGGCGAGGTCGCCGTACACCAGCCGCACCTGCTCCCGAGCGGCACCCAGGTCGGCCAGGTCGCTGGTGGGCCGCACCAGAATCGAGACCTCGTGTTCGCCGTCGGCGACGAGCCTGCGCACCAAGGCGCCACCCAGAAAGCCGGACGCGCCGGTTACCAATACCTTCATCGCGTCTCCAGGTCGGGAATGGTCCGGATGTTCGCGACCGCGTCCTGCGTTCGCCAGTAGGTCAGGCCGAAGATTTGGGTCAGCACAGCGGTTTTCACCGGATCGCGGCCGTCGGCGGTACGAAGCGCCGCCGGGATCTGCGCCGCGTGCACGACAATGCTGAGGAACGCGTCGATCCACCAGAGGACCCGCAGCGCACGGTTGCGCGGTGCCCGGCCCGCCACTCCGGCGAGCAACCCGCCGAAGAGATAGATCCAGCCGAGAACCGGAATCGCCTGTAGCGCAGACGGTTTCATGACGCATCCACCTGCTTGGCCGCCCACACCGCGAGCTGTTCGCGGCCGATCTTGGCGTTGTGCCGAATATCGACCGGGAAGCCCGGATGGACGAGGAAGTGCTCGATCGGTTTCGTCAGCTCGAATTGCGTTGCGCGGCTGAGTAGTCCGCTGATGGTCGCGCCCCGGTCCGCGCCCTCGGCCAGTTCCACGCACAGCACCGGTCGCTGCGCGCCACGGTCGCCGACACCGACCAGCGCAGTCCGGGAGACGCCGGGCAGCGCATTGAAGATCTGCTCCACCTGCACCGTGAACATCGGACCGTCGGCGGTCCGCACACGCTGACTCTTGCGCCCGCAGAACCAGATCCGGCCCGCGTCGTCGATCCAGGCGAGATCGCCGGTGCGATGCCAGATCACGGCGCCGTCGGCGATCTTGCCTGCCCGGTTGGCTTCGTCCGGCCAGTAGTAGCGGGTACTGACATTCGGACCGGAGACGACCAGTTCGCCGATACCGCGAATCTGCTCCAGGTTTCCGGCGAGCGCTTCCGCGTCCGCCCAGGTGGCGATCGGCTCGTCGGTGATGGCGACCAAGCGGGCGCGGACCCGATCGGACGGTCGTCCGATGCAGGTGCCGTCACCCCGGTGAGCGCGCTCGACGAGACCGTCGAGGAGTTCGCGGGATTCGATGGTCGACATCGGCAGCGCCTCGGTGGATCCGTACCCGGCGAACACCTGGGCGTCCGCGCGCAATACCGCGCGTAAACCGGCGATACACCAGTCCGGCACCGGCGCACCGCCGGAGAAGATGCTGCCCAAGGTGCTCAGATCCGCCGGATTCGATTCCAGGTGCCGCAGCAGCGGAATGAGCAGCGCGGGCGAGGCGAACATGGTGCGCACCTCGAATCGCCGGATCGCGTCCACCACATGCGCGGGATCGGTGGAGCCGACCTTGCTGGGTATCAACGGCGGTAGCACGCATCGGGAGCCGAGCAGCAGATCGAGAATCCCCACCAGCGGCAAGGTGATCAGCGAGGTGTCCGGCGCCACCGCACCGCGCGCGGTGTGCACCTGCTCCACCATGGCGGCCAGATTGCCGTGGGTCAGTGCTACGGCCTTGGCGGGACCTGTACTGCCCGTGGTGAATCCGATGACGAGCGTGTCCGCCGGATCGGCCGGGACTCGCTCCAGCAGTACACCGGTCGGCGTGCGGCCCCAGCTGTCCAGGGTCGGCCCGCCCCAGAACCAGCGCTTGCCGACGGTGACCACGGTGCGGACCCGCCGGAAACTTCGCGGGAACAGCACTCGCAGCGCGTGCGCGGGTGGGATGCCGATGAACGCCTCCGCTTCGACCGCGCGCAGGCAATGCACCATCCGGCGCACTCCCATACCCGGATCGATGACGACCGGTACCGCGCCGATCTTCAGCAGTGCGAACAGGATCGCGTACAGCTCGGGGCTGGGCAGCACCAGCACGATGGTGCGGGTGCCGCTGTCCACGCCGGACACGATCAGCCGTTCGGCGATCGCGTCCGACCACGCGTCGAGTTCGCGGTAGGTGAGTTCGCGGTAGGCGGGTAACCCGCCGGGGCCGGTCCCGTCCGGGTAGATCACCGCGGCCCGATCCGGTTCCGCGCGGGCGAACGCGCGGAACCGATCGATGGCCTGCCAGTAGGTCGCTGTCATGCGGTCAGCCGGTACAGCACGGCCGCCGCGGCAGGCCCGGCGCCCGCCGCCACGAACAGCACCCGGCTGTACCCGCCCAGCGAATCCCGCGCCACCGCGTGGTCATAGGCGAGCGGCAACGCCGCGGTATGCGGATCGCCGTCGGACAGATCGGGGGTTCGCACCGCGTCCTGGTCGATGCCGAGGGCGTCGGCGAGCAGCTTCGGGAACTGCGGCGACGGCGTGGAGGCGATCAACGCGATACCGGAAAGATCCTGATCGGCCAGCGCCGCCCGCGCCGCCTGGACGGCCACCTCGAGCAGCCGGTCGGTGAAATCCGGGTCGCGCTCGACCGTCATCACTGTGCGCCCGACGGTGCCCATGGTGGCGGTGTCGACGTAGGACTGGACGGCCGGGCCGCCCGGCCCGGTCGCGGTGTGCACCTCGCCGAAGCCTTCGGTGTCGTCGCAGCGCTCCAGCAGCAGCGCGGCACCGGCTGTGGCGTAAGGGAATTCGTCGTCCGCGGCGAAGCGGGTGAGCGAGGGATGGGTGTCACCCGAGACGATCAGCACGTGCTCGGTGCTGCCGGTCGCCAGGATCGAGGTCGCGACCTGCACCGCGTTCAGCACGCCGACCGCGCCGTTCATCAGGTCGAACGAGAAGGTCCGGGCGTCGTCCTTGGCGTGGTAGTCCAAGCCGATCCCGGCGGCCTTCTGGATCAGCGCCGCGATGGCCGGCTCCACGGTGTTGGAATCGCGGAACACGCCCGTGTTGATCAGCACGCCCACCTGCTCGGGCCCGATCCCCGCGCGCTCCAAGCTGATTCGCGCGGCGTGGCCGCTGTGCTCGACGATGCTGTTGGTGCCGTTGCCGCGGCTGGTGCCGGTGGCCTTGATGCGCACGCCCATGTCAGAACCTCAGACCTTCAGCGACGAGATGGTGGTGGACAGGAATCCGGCGACCACGCCGGAGGCCGCGGGGACCATCAGCACCTTCGAACCCGCGGCGATGTTCTGCTCGCCGAGCTGATCGTGCAGCACGATGAAATGTGAAGTGGTGGAGGTGTTCCCGTATTTGTGGATGACGTTGAGGTCGGGCGGCATCGGAGTGCCGAACTCGCGGGCCGCGATCGCGTTGGCGTAGGGCACGGCCGCCGCGCCGAACTGGTGATGAATGATGTAGTCGAACGCCTCGTCGCCGAAGGTGCTGTCGCGCTGCTCCAGGAAGGAGCGCTGCGCGTCCGGCCACAGCATGAAGCGCGCTTCGTTGTGCATCTTGCGGTTGTCGGTGTACAGCGCTACGCCGGGAGTTTTGTCGCTGGGCATGCCCAGGCACAGGTGCGAGTGCTCCGCGGCGGTCAGTAGCTCGATGTAGTGGATCTTGTCGGCATCGTCGACGGCCTCGTCGAGCACGACCGCGCAGCCCGAGTCGCCCACCGACAGCGACGCGAATTGCAGATCGTATTTCTCCGAGATCTCTTCGACCGCGGTTTCGGCGATCGGAGTAATGGCCTCTCCGCTGACCACCAGTCCGTTGCGGACCGCGCCGGAACGGATCATCCGATCCAGAATGTAGGTGCCGGTGAGCATTCCGGCGCAGGCATTGGAGACGTCGAAGGTAATGGCCTTCGTGGCGCCGAGCCGCTTTCCGATGAACGAGGCGAACGACGGCTCCATGTACATGCGAGTCGCGTCTTTGCTGCGGGTGATCGAGGTCGAGATGATCACGTCCAGCTCCGCCGCACCGTAGCGTGACCTGGACAAACAATCTTCGGCGGCCTTCATGGCGAGGGTGAGGGAATCCTCGTAGCTCTCCGGGCGGGTGTCGTGCACCCGCCGTTCTCTGATGCCGGTGATCTTTTCCAGATCGAATGCGGGGGCTTCTTTCAACCGCGCGATCAGGTCATCGGTCGAGACGATATTGGAAGGCAGATAAGCGCCGATGGATTCGAACCGAGAATGCGACACATGGGCTCCTGGGAAACGCTGACAGATAAGACCGGCGGATCGTCGGTGATCATCGGCGGGCGGAACATTACCCGAGGGTAAGTATCGATCGGAGAATCGTGGAGTGTGCCGAATGTCTCTCGGGGGACCCAGCTTCCAGATATCTGTGTCATGAAGTCTCACAAACTTCAACGCCTCTGGCTATGGCGGTCATCCCTGTCGGGAGCTGGAGCGCGATCTGCTGGCGACCGGCTGGCAAATCAACTGGTGCGAGGGCCGCTCTCGGCGGATGCTGATGAGGTCACGGGGTCGGTTGTGAGTGATGTCACGGCGGTGGGCCGGGACTACCTGCGCTACTACGGGATTCGCTCGATTGCGGTGGGAAACCGGCCGCCCCGCTCGCCGGTCACCCGCGGAAGGGGCTACTGGACAGCCTCGGTCAGCGAGCGCCGTCGCGCCCCGCGCACCAGGCTCGATAGTCTGGAGGTATCGAGGGCGGCGCCGACGGCCCGCCGTGTCCGCGGCCGGGTGCCGCGCCGACCGGAGGAATGACGAGCTATGACCACCGCTGACGAGCACGTCGACGTGCTCATCGTCGGCGCCGGACTGTCCGGCATCGGCGCCGCCTACCACTTGCGGAAGGCCTTCCCGCACAAGAGCTATACGATCCTGGAGAGCCGCGAGAATCTCGGCGGCACCTGGGATCTGTTCCGCTATCCCGGAATTCGCTCCGACTCGGATATGTACACCCTCGGCTACCGGTTCCGGCCCTGGCTGGGAGAGAAGTCCATCGCCGACGGGCACACCATTCTCGACTATCTGCGCGACACCGCCGTCGAGAACGGCATCGACCGGCACATCCGCTACCGGCACAAGGTGGTGCGCGCCGAGTGGTCCTCCGCCGAGAACCGGTGGACCGTGCGCGCCGAACGGGGCGACGCGGGCGAGTCCGTCACGCTGACCGCGGATTTCCTGCTCTCCTGCGCCGGCTACTACCGCTACGACGAGGGCTACACCCCGGATTTCGCGGGCATCGAGCGCTTCGGTGGCGCGGTCGTCCATCCGCAGCATTGGCCCGAGCACCTCGATGTCGAGGGCAAGCGGGTGGCGCTGATCGGCAGCGGCGCCACCGCCGTCACCCTGGGCCCCGCGCTCACCGACCAGGGCGCGCACGTCACCATGGTGCAGCGTTCGCCCAGTTATGTGATCTCGATGCCCGCCGCGGACCCGCTGGCGCTGCGGGCGCGAAAGTTCTTGCCGCCCAAGGCTGCCTACGCGGTGGCGCGCGCGAAGAATGTCGCCCTGTCCACCGCCGTGTACCAGTTCAGTCAGCGGTTCCCGGACAAGATGCGTGCCCGGATCCGCGCTTGGCAGCAGCGCTGGCTGCCGCCCGGCTACGACATCGACACCCATTTCACCCCGCGCTACAACCCGTGGGACCAGCGTCTGTGCCTCTCGCCCAACGGCGACTTCTTCCGTGCGATCCGCAAAGGCAAACTCGACGTCGTCACCGACACCATCGAGACCTTCACCGAAACCGGACTCCAGCTGAGCTCCGGGCAGACCCTGGACGCGGACATCGTGATCACGGCGACCGGACTGAATCTGCAGGCTTTCGGCGGCATGGATCTGCTGGTCGACGGCGAGACCGTCGAGATGGCCGACCACCTGGCCTACAAGGCGATGATGCTGTCCGACGTCCCGAATTTCGCGTTCGTCGTCGGCTATACCAACGCCTCCTGGACGTTGAAGGCCGACTTGGTCTCCGAGTATGTCGTACGGCTGCTGCGGCACATGGACGACCACGGTTACGCCCGTTGCGTTCCGGTGCACGATCCGTCGGTCGGTAAGGCGCCGTTGTTCGCGAACTTCATGCCCGGCTACGTCCTGCGCGCCGCGGCACTGTTCCCGATGCAGGGCGACCGCGCGCCCTGGAAGCTGCGGATGAATTATCTCCGCGATCGGCTCGCGCTGCGGCACGGCTCGATCAGCGACAGCGCCATGCGGTTCGAACGTGCCGAGCGGCGCGACCCGGTGCCCGCCGCCGGGTGACGAGCGACTCCCGGCAGCACTCCCAATGTAAGTAACAACTCCATGGAGAAGTTCACCGGCCGGAAGTAGCGTCCGGCCGGGTGCCGATGACGACGGTGGCGTAGAACTCCTCGGATTCGGCGACCCGCCCGGTCAGACCGTGCTCGGTGAGCACCGCCAGCGCCACCGGCGCTTGTGCCGCACTGGATTCCACGAAGAGGTGACCGCCAGGCGCGAGCCAGTCCCGCGCGTCGGCGACCACGCGCCGGAAGGTGTCGAGGCCATCGGGTCCGCCGTCGAGGGCGGTGCGCGGTTCGTGGTCGCGGGCCTCGGGCGGCATCCGGGCGATCATCTCCGAGGGCACGTACGGAGTGTTCGCGAGCAAGACGTCGATGCGGCCGCGCAGTTCGGCGGGCAGCGGCTCGAACAGGTCGCCCTCGTAGACCGGAGCCCGCAGCGCGGCGAGATTGCGGCGCGCGCACCGCACCGCGACCGGCTCGATATCGGCGGCCGCCAGCTCGACCGCTATACCCTTCTCGGCCAGCGTCGTCGCGAACGCCAACCCCAGTGCGCCGGAACCACAGCACATATCGACCGCCACCGGCCGCCGCGCGATCATCCGGGCCGACTCGACGGCCTGGTCGACCAGGAACGCCGTCCGTTGGCGCGGTATGAATACTCCCCGGGACACCTCGACCCGCATGCCACGGAACTCCACCCAGCCCAGCACATACTCCAACGGCCGGCCTGCGACCCGTTGCGCGACAAGCGCATCCAGATCAGCCCCGGTTTCTGCGGCCGCCTCGATCAGCAACCGCGCCTCGTCCTCGACGAACACACACCCCGCCGCCCGCAACCGGGCCACCACATTCCCACTGTCCGCTGCCGTCACCCGGCCATCCTGCCCTGCCCACCTGCACCGCTCCAACGAATATCGGCAGCGCCGGAGTATGGCGGTTCCGGCTGACCGCGAGCGGCGTGCGGGTACCGGTGGTGCCCGACCCGGCGCAACGCGCGGTGGCTGAACCTAGCGAGCGGTGGCGAGCTGGAAGGTGCGTGTGGCGTCGAGGTAGATGCCGCGCTGGGCGTGCCTAGCCGGGGGCGGCAGCTGGGAGACGAGCTGCTCCATGGACGTGGTCGCTCCGACGACGCGCGTGCCCGCCACCATGAAGTCGGCCACGGCCCGGCGAATGTGATTGGGAGAGGTCACCACGACGGCGCTGTCGGCACCCAGGTCGCGCAGCACCCGCGTGCTGAACAGAGCGTTCTGCACGGTGGAGGAGGCGCGGGTCTCGATGTGGATGCGGTCGGCGGGCACGGCCCGGCCGACCAGCCAGTTGCGCATGGCCTCGGCCTCGGTGATCCCGTTCTGCGGTGCGCCGCCGGTGACGACGATCGGCGAGAACGGCGCGGCGATGGCCTGGATCCAGGCGGCGGTCAGCCGGTTGACCAGCTCGGGTCGCAGACCGCCGTCGGGCAGCAGCCCGTAGCCGAGCACGACGATGCCGGTGTTCGGGCCGATCAATGCTGGGAGCGGATTGGGCAGCGTGCCCGCGGCGGCGCCGACCGCGTGGATGACACCCTGGGTGCCGCCGGCCATCGCGGGATCGATGCCGTTGAGCCGCGTGAGCGAATCATGCACGGCGGGTAGGTCATTGGCGTAGTGCGACCAGATGGCGTGCAGTGCCAGGGCCTCGGCGTCACCGGGGTTCGCGTCGATGACCGCCCGCAGGTGGGCGCGGCCGGCGGCGTCGTCGCCGTCGGTGAAGGCCCGCTGGGCGGAGTTGTAGAGGGCGTCGATATCGGCGTCGGCCTGGGCGGGCGCGCCGGTCAACCCGGCGAGGGCGGTGGCCGCGAACACGGCGGTGACGAAGGGTTTCCAATGCCTCGAGATCTTCACTACAGGTGACACCTTTCCGCTGGTGCCGAGCGTCGGGAGCTCGGCAACTGGGGTATGCGGGTACGTCAGCTGGCAGTTAGCCGGTGGCAAGCACCATCACGATACGACTGGTCGAGGCCTATACAGCGCAATTGCCAGGGGGGTTTCGGCGGTTTGTTCCGGGAAGCCGGTCAAACCGGGCGGAACCGACCGCCGGGCGCGCGGAGCCCGCGCGGCCGCGCCCATTAGGCTGTGCGAACGTGGATACCGCCTCGTTGACCGGCAAGGAACTCGCCGCCGCCATCAATGCCGACACCAAGCAGCGCGCCGCGGCGCGTACCGCGCACGGTCCGGCCCCGCGCCTGGCCCTGGTCGTGGCCACCGACGATCCGGCCAGCGCCTGGTACGTGAACTCGTTGCGCAAGGCCGCCGAACGGCTCGGGATCGCTTGTGACCGAATCGATCTCGGTGCCGACGCGACCGCCGAGCAGATCCGCGCCGAACTCGGCGCGCGCAGCGCGGACCCGGCCGTGGACGCCATCATGCTGCAAACCCCGCTGCCCGAGGGCGTCGCCCTCGACGACGTCAGCTCCTCGATCGCGGCCGCCAAGGACGTCGACGGCGTCAGCCCGCTGTCGCTGGGTCTGCTGGCGTCCGGCCTCGACGGCTTCGTGCCCGCCACCTCCGAGGCAGTGGTCGAATTGCTGAAGCACCACCGGATTCCGCTGCGGGGCCGGCACGTGGCGGTCGTCGGCCGCTCCAATATCGTCGGCAAGCCGCTGGCGCAGCTGTTGCTCGCCGAGGACGCCACGGTCACCGTGTGTCACTCCCGCACCGCCGACCTGGCCGCGATCACCTCGACCGCGGAGATCGTCGTCGCCGCGGCGGGTCGTGCGGGCCTGGTGACCGGCAAGCACGTCGCCGACGGCGCGGTAGTCATCGATGTCGGCACCAACGAGGCCGCGGACGGCGGCATTGTCGGTGACGTCGAGGCGGAATCGGTGCGCGGCAAGGCGTCCGCGCTGAGCCCGGTGCCCGGCGGTATCGGTCCGGTCACCACCGCGCTGCTCATGCGGCACGTGGTGGACGCCGCCGAGAAAGCCGCGAACTAAGCCGGTTTGATCGCGGTGATCAGTGTCTTGCCGCCGTTGCGCTCGGTCACGACGAGCTGCGCGTTGTAGGTGAACGCGTTGCCGTCGGGCCGGTGCTCGGTGACCACGACGATGTACTGCCCGACGAAGGCGCTTTCGGTGACGGCGACGCAGTGCGTGGTCCCGGCCGGCACGCTGTCGATGCCCTGCTGCAGCGCCGCCACCGAGGACACCGCGGCGTCCGAAGCGACCAGGGCGCGGGCTTTCTCGGCGGAACGTTCCACATAGAAGGCGTGCTGGAAGGCGAAGATCGCGCCGGGCCCGGAGTCGACGCCGCCCACGCCGTTGCCCTGAATGCGGTTGCCCACCCGCTCGTTCGGGCACACCGCCGCGGGGGGAGTGACGGAGGCGGGCGCGATATCGATCTCCGTCGAGGTGTTGGAGGCCACCGACTGCGGGGTCGGTCCGCCCTGGAACATGAAGAACGCGGCACCCAGCACGACGGCCGCGAAGAGTGATCCGGCCAGCGGAACCAGCCAGCGCGGCACCGGCGGCCGCCCCTTGGATCGGTCGACCAGCTGGGAGAAGCGGTCGCCCTCGAAGTACTCCGGGTCGCGCGACCGGGCGGATCTGCTGGATTCACGGCTGATCCAGTCGGACCATTCCCCCTGGTAGTCCTGATTGCCGCCGCGCCGTGCCGTCGTATCCGGTCGATCCATTACCCCACCTTCATCAGGTCCTACGCACTCCGCGAATGCGGTCCATCCAGTGCCGCAAGAAAATCCACGCGAAATCTGGACCAACGTCGAGACTAGTGGACGTGACCGGGGGAGCAGGGGTCCCGACTCGCGGATGGCCTAAGTGCGCCTACCCGGCGCGTCGCGGCTCGTTCGGGCCGCAGTCCTCGGGCGAATCCACGTCCAGCAGCGCCAGCAACTCGCGCAGCGTGTCCCGCTGCGGTGGGGACAGCGTCGCGAACAGGTCCGCGGCGGCGCGGCGGCGGTCCTCGGCCATCCGTTCCAGCACCGCGCGCCCCGCCTCGGTCGGCGTGACCAGTGTCGAGCGCCGGCTGGCGGGATCGGCCGCGCGGGTGACCAGGCCCGCGGTCACCAGGGAATCGACCACGGTGGTGGCCGAACGCGGGACGATGTCGAGTCGTTCGGCGAGCGCGGCCATCCGCAGCGGCTCGGTCGAACGGCCCAGGATGCGCAGTGCCCGCGCCTGTCCCGGGGTGAGCCCGAGTGGGGCGAGCCGGGCGTGCATGCTGCGGCGGATCCGGCGCGCGGTGCGCAGAAACAGGTCGGGCAGGTCGTGTTCGGAGCCGCTGTCCATGACGCTGACCATAGCTCATTGTTCTTTTGGCAACTATGAGTCATACTCAGCTTCGTGGCTCAGCCCTGTTCCGAAGGAGGCGCCTTTGCAGCCCACTGATCAGGTTCGCCGGATTCTCCGGCTGTTTCGTCCCTACCGCACTCAACTCGGCGGCGTCGCCGCACTCGTCGGGCTCTCCTCGCTGGTCGGCCTGGCCTCACCCTTCATGCTGCGCGCGATCCTCGACGACGCGCTCCCGCACGGCCGCACCGGCCTGCTCGGCCTGCTCGCCGGCGGCATGGTCCTCGTCGCCGTGCTGACCAGTACCTTCAGCGTGCTGCAGACCTATATCTCCACCACCGTCGGCCAGCAGGTGATGCACGATATGCGGTCGGCGGTCTATGCGCATTTGCAGCGCATGCCACTGTCGTTCTTCACCAGCACGCGCACCGGTGAGGTGCAGTCCCGCATCGCCAACGACATCGGCGGCATGCAGTCGACGGTCACCTCCACCGCCACCTCCCTGGTCTCCAACTTCACCACCGTGCTCGCCGCCGTCGTCGCGATGTTCGCGCTGGACTGGCGGCTCACCTTGATCTCGCTGGCCATGCTGCCGTTCTTCGTCTGGATCAGCCGCCGTGTCGGCAACGAGCGCCGCAAGATCACCAGTCGGCGCCAGCACAAACTCGCGGGGATGTCCGCGATCGTGGAGGAGTCGCTGTCGGTCAGCGGCATCCTGCTGGGCCGGACGATGGGCCGCTCGCCGGCGCTGGTCGCCGACTTCGCGCGGGAATCACGTGGTCTGGTCGACCTGGAGATCCAGGCCAACATGGCGGGGCGGTGGCGGCAGTCGGTCATCCAGATCGTCATGTCCGCCATGCCCGCGGTGATCTACTTCGCGGCCGGTCTCACCGCGGCGGGCGGCACTCCGCTCGTCTCGATCGGCACGCTGGTCGCGTTCACCACATTGCAGACCACCCTGCTGCGGCCGACGGTGATGCTGTTGCAGACCGGGGTCGAGGTGCAGGCTTCGATGGCACTGTTCCAGCGGATCTTCGAATACCTCGATCTGGAACCGGATATCACCGAACCCGCGAAGCCGGTGTCACTGCGGAAGGTGCGCGGCGAAGTCCGCTTCGATCATGTCGGCTTCTCCTACGGGGCGGACTCCGGCGACGTCCTGGCGGACATCGACGTGACCGTGCCCGCCGGGACCAGCTTGGCCGTCGTCGGCGAAACCGGTTCCGGGAAGACGACTCTCGGCTATCTCGTCGCCCGGCTCTACGACGTCACCAGCGGACGCCTCACCATCGACGGCGTCGACGTGCGCGATCTGAGTTTCGCCGACCTGGCCGCCGCGGTCGGGGTGGTGTCGCAGGAGACGTACCTCTTCCACGCGTCGGTGGCCGACAATCTGCGATTCGCCAAACCCGAGGCGACCGACGCGGAATTGCGGGCCGCCGCGCGGGCCGCGCAGATCCATGACCACATCGCCGCCCTGCCGCAGGGGTACGACACCAAGGTGGGCGAACGCGGTTACCGCTTCTCCGGCGGTGAGAAACAACGTCTCGCGGTGGCGCGCGCAATCCTGCGCAACCCGCCGATCCTGGTGCTCGACGAGGCGACCAGCGCGCTGGACACCCGCACCGAACGAGAGGTGCAAGCGGCCATCGACGCGCTGGCGGAGGGTCGCACGGTAATCACCATCGCGCACCGGCTCTCGACCATCCGGGACGCGGATCAGATTTTGGTTCTGGACCAGGGCCGGATCGCCGAACGCGGCACCCACGCCGAGCTCATCGAGCTCGGCGGGCATTACGCGGCACTCATCGCCCGGGACGAACCGGCGCGAATCGCTGCCTGATCACCAGTGCAGGGTGACCGGGTCACCGATATCGAGGACGTTGTACACCCACTGGGCGTCCTCCGGAGACAGGTTGATGCAGCCGTGGCTGACGTTGTCGTAGCCCTGGGAATCGACCGACCAGGGGGCCGAGTGGATGAAAACGCCGCCCCAGGTCAGCCTTTCGGCGAACTCACCCTGGATGACATAGCCCTCGGGCGAGCTCAGCGGGATGCCGATCGTGCGCGAGTCGAAGGTCACCGAGCGGAACTTTTCCAGGACGGGGAAGGTACCGGCCGGGGTTTCGAAGCCGGGTTTACCGTAGGAGGCGTTCATGGTGCGGGGCACGCCGCCGACGGTCACGGTGAAGGTGTGGTTCGACATATCACCTTCGGCGAATGTCCCTGCACTGGTTCGGAATTCCGTGGGCGCGGCCTGTACGGCGCCGGGCGCCCCGAGAACGGTCAGAGCGAGGACCGATAGCGCGAGGAACAAGTATCTGAGTGCGCTCCTCATGACTTCCACCCCTTTCGAGATGGTGTGGTACGCGAAAGACCAGTCTAGCCCCCTATCAGAAGGGCCGACGGTTCAATGTTGAGCTATACGTCTTTCGAGTACCCGCTGCTCGCCGCTTGACACACCCTCGGGCTCAGCTGCTCCGCACGGCGTGCAGCACGTCGGCGTGCAGTGCGTCCGCGCGGGCGGCCAGCGCCTCGACGCGCATCAGCGCGGGCGCGAACTCGTCGCCGTGAACGGCGTCGAGCGAAGCCACGTTGATCTCGATATTGAGCCGGGAGCTCGTCGCGGCGGCGCGGGCGGCATCCGCGGCGGCGCCGATGTCGGTCACCACGTTCGGGTTACCGATCGGCAACAGCTCGGCCGCCAGCGACAGGATCTCGTCGGCCTCGTCGACGACGGCCGAGGGCACTCGCGCCGCGCCGATCAGCGCTTCGGTGATCGCCTCCGCCCGGCCTTCGGATTCCTTGGGCAACTTGTAGGCGGCGCCGACCGCGGTGAACGCCGCGGCGTCGGCGTCGACGAGGGCCAGCGCGCGTGCCCGGCAGGCGTCGGCTGCCTCGATGACCCGGTCGATCACCGGCTTGTGCTCGGCATCTTTGGCGCGGGTGGTGTAGCGCGCGACCATCGCGATCAGCGCGGCGCCCTGTGCGGCGTGCAGCGCGGCCACCGCGCCGCCACCGGGAGCCGGCACCTTGGCGGCGAGCTCACCGAGATAATCCGCGACGGTGCTGGCACCGAAGGAGGGCGCGGTTCCGGTGGATGCGTTGCTCGGCTGCGACACGGGTGGTTGGCCTTTCGTTGCGGCGATGACGTGGAGAGCTACCGGTAACGCTACCGCCCGGTGCACGGCAACCAGCGAGCGGCGGTTAGGTTGAGACCCATGCGGATCGGATTGGGCATCAACTATTCGGGCGGCTTCAAAGAAGCGGCCGCCGAAGTGGCCGACCTGGAGAAGGCCGGACTCGACATCGTCTTCGTGCCGGAGGCGTACTCGTTCGACGCGGTCAGCGCGCTGGGCTACCTGGCCGCCAAGACCGAGCGCCTGGAGCTGGCCTCGGGCATCCTGCAGATCTACACCCGCACCCCGAGCCTGACCGCGATGACGGCGGCCGGCCTGGACTTCGTGTCGGAAGGCCGGTTCACTTTGGGGCTCGGCGCCTCCGGTCCGCAGGTGATCGAGGGCTTCCACGGCGTGCCCTACGACGCGCCGATCGGCCGTACCCGGGAACTGGTGGAGATCTGCCGCAAGGTGTGGCGCCGGGAGAAGCTGGAGTACCAGGGCAAGCACTACCAGATCCCGCTGCCCGCCGACCAGGGCACCGGCCTGGGCAAGTCGCTCAAGCTGATCAATCACCCTGTGCGCGAACGGATTCCGATTCTGCTGGCGGCGCTCGGCCCGAAGAACGTGCAGCTGGCCGCGGAGATCGCCGAGGGCTGGCAGCCGATCTTCTTCCTGCCGGAGAAGGCGAAGCGGGTCTGGGGCGAATCGCTGGATGCCGGTCTGGCCAAGCGTGATCCGAGCCTGGGCGAGCTCGACGTGTACGCGGGCCCGGCGCTGGCGATCGGCGAGAACGTCACGCCGCTACTGGAATTCGTGAAACCGCACCTGGCGCTCTACATCGGCGGCATGGGCGCCAAGGGCAAGAACTTCTATCACACCCTGGCCACCAATTACGGCTACGGCGCCGCGGCCGACAAGATCCAGGAGCTGTACCTGGCGGGCAAGAAGGAAGAAGCCGCCAAGGCCGTGCCGGACGACCTGGTGCGCGACATCTCGCTGGTCGGCCCGGCCGGATACGTGAAAGAACGGGTCGCCGCGTTCAAGGAAGCCGGTGTGACCGTGTTGAACGTGGTTCCGATGGCGGCCACCGCGGGCGATCGCGTCAAACTGATCGAGCAGCTGCGCGAACTCGTCTGACACCGCGCGCACGCCGATGGCCGGGATCCCTCGACGATCCCGGCCATCGGCGTTTCTACCGGGGGGTCAGGAGGTGAAAGCGGCCAGCGCGTCGTCCAGCGTGGAGTACAGCGAGAACACCTGATCCAGGCTGGTCATCTTCAGCTGACGGCTGGTGGCGGGCCCGTCGGCCACCACGGCGATGGTGGTGGCGTCACCGGCGCGCTGGTGCGCGGCGACCAGCGCGGCCATGCCGGCGGAAGCCAGGAAGCTGACGCCGGTGAGATCGATGATGAGGGCACGGGGCTGGTCGGCGAGCACGCCCTCGATCGCGGTTTCGAGCGCCGGTGCGGTGGCCAGATCGACCTCGCCCGCCACGGTGAGGACAGTCGTGCTGTCGTGCACCGCGACCGCCGTGGTCATCGTGTCCGAAAGTGGATGCGCGTCTCCGGAAGTGTTGGTCACGGTCACCAACCCTACCGGCTGGCTGGGGGCCGTGGTGCCGCTCCGATCACCGGCCCCCGCTGTTTGCTCCCGGCCGGCCCGGGTATGCGGCCGTAGACCGGCGTCGTTCTCCGGAACGGCGATCGCACCCGGCCGGGCAAACGGCTCGGCCGGGACGACGAAAGAGGTTAATGATGAGCAGTTTGGCAGCCACCGTCGACGTCGAGGTACCGGTTCGCACCGCCTACAACCAGTGGACGCAATTCGAGACCTTCCCGCAGTTCATGGAAGGCGTGGAGCAGGTGCAGCAGCTCGACGACCGGCACACGCACTGGAAGATTCATGTCGGCCCGTCGACGCGCGAATTCGATGCCACGATCACCGAGCAGCATCCGGACGAGCGGGTGGCCTGGCGCTCCGACAGCGGCCCGAATCACGCCGGTGTCATCACCTTTCACCGGCTCGACGACACCCACACCCGGGTGACCGCCCAAATGGAGGTCGACCCAGAGGGATTCGTGGAGAACGCCGCCGACAAGCTCGGCGTGCTGAAGCATCGTGTGCACGGCGACATGCAGCGCTTCAAGAAGTTCATCGAGGGCCAGCACCACGAGACCGGTGCCTGGCGCGGTGACATTCCGCGCCCGGACGCCCGATAACACGCTCCTGTCGGTCACCCTTCCAGCCCGGCGAACTCACGATGCGCTGTCAGATTTGGCGGTTCGTGCCCCGAAGCGGGTTCGCCACCGGCGATTTGATCGCCGGGAGGGTGACCGACATGCGTACCCGGGTGCCCGGCTCGGTGTGGTCGATCTCGAGTTCCTCGGTGAGCGCGCGCATCATGTCGATGCCGCGGCCGCGGTTCCCGGGGTCGGCCGAGCGGGGCTTCCAGGTGCCGGTATCGCGCACCAGGATCGTCACCCGCTCGGTGTCGCACTCGGCGGTGAGCAGGACTTGGTTGTCCGCCGCGCCGTTGCTCAGGTACGCGTGCTCGATGCTGTTGCTGCAGGCTTCGTTCGCCGCGGCGACGAGGTCGGACGCCAAGTCGTGCGGTACGGCGGCCGCGGCCAGCCACCCTTTGAGTTTGCGGCGCAGCGCGGCCAACTGGTCGGGATCCGCGGGCACTTCCAGATGCAGGGAGGCCGGGGGCTGGCGGTAGACCACCATGGCGACGTCGTCGTCGTAACCCGCCGCCGGGCGAAGCCGCGAGAGCACCGCGTCGGCTACTTCGCGAGGGAGTTTGCCCGCGGTATCGGCCAGCACCGCGGAGATCTTGGCGAAGCTCTCATCGATGTCGACGCCGCGATGTTCGACCAGGCCGTCGGTGAACAGCACCAGGGTCGACCCGGGAGTGAGCGCGGTGGTGGCTTCCGGTCGCCGGGGTGTGTCGAAGGTGGCCAGCGGGACCGCCCGCCCGCCTTCCAGTAGTCTTCCCGCCACTCCGACATCGGCGAGGATCGGCGGCATGTGCCCGGCGCTCGAATAGCGCACCAAGCCGCGTTCCGGATCCAGGACCGCCGCGCAGACGGTGGTGCACATCGCGCCCGGGATCCGCGCGGCGACGGCGTCGAGTTCGGCGAGCAACTGCGCCGGGCCCGCGCCGCGTAGCAGCAAAGCCCGTGCGGCCGTGCGCAATTGGCCCATCACCACCGCGGCCGACAGACCACGGCCGACACAGTCGCCGACCACCACGCCGATGGTGCCGTCGTTGAGCGGCACCACGTCGTACCAGTCGCCGCCGATCTCCAGCGGCGGTAGCGCGGGCTCGTAGTGCACCGAGAACCGCGGAGGCAACTCGATCGGTCCGAGCATGGCGCGCTGCAGCGTCAGCGAGGTGGAACGAGCCTGATCGAAGTTGCGGGCGCGCTGCACGGCCAGGCTCAAATGGCCGATCAGCAGCGAGAACAGCGTCCAGTCGGCGGCGGTGATAGCGCGCGGCGCGGCGAAGCGCAGCCAGAGCGCGGCATCGCCGACTTCGCCCAGCGGGGCCACGATGCCCTCGGAGCTCTCGGTGCCCTCCGGGATCGCGAAAAGGCTGCGCGGCGGACGCCGCCGGGCTCGTTCCAGCAGCGCGGTGGCGCGGTCGTCCAGTTCGGGGGCCTCGATATTGCGCGAATTGCGTTCCACCGCACCGGAAACGTAGACCTCGGGACGGGTATTGCGGTTCGGCCAGACCGACACCACCGCCGATTCCGCGCCGACGGTGCGCCGCAATTCGTCCAGACCCACCGCGAGCACCTCGACCACGCTGGTGGCCGCCCCGACCGCGGTCGCCAGCCGGGACGCGGCCTGATCGCGGGCCTGCGCATCGTGTTCGGCGGTGACGTCGCGGATGGTGCCGACGAAGATCTGCTCGTTGTTCTCCGGCTTGATCAGCGATGACGTGCTGACCGCGAGCCAGACGTCCCGGCCGTCGCGATGCCGGACCGGGATGACGAACCGCTGCGCCACCGTACCCAGATCCGGGTAGCGCGGCCCGGTCGGCAGCGACCACGGATGCGGCAGTGGGTAGGGGAGCCCGGCGGCGCCGTATCCGGTGAGCGCGCCGAACGCCGAGTTGACCTCGATGATGGTGCCGCGCGAATCGGCGACGAAGAAACCGTCCTGCAGCGATTCCACCAGCGCGGTGCGGAAGGCGTCGCGGCCCGCGAGATCATCGGCGCGGGAACGCTGTTGCTCGTAGCGGCGCAGGCCGCCGAGATAGCCGCGGGTGGCGATATCCAGCGCGGCCATGGTCTGGAGCAGGAACTCCAGCGCCGGTTCGGCGATCGGCTGCTCGGGGCTGTCGTTCGTCGCCACAAACCGGAAATGGTGTTCGGTAAGATCGAGCAGGCTGACGTCCTCGACCAGGGCCCGGCGGCCCAGGTCGTAACCTTCGGCGAGACTGGCGTGCGTCGGCGAATCCAGGTGGCGCCGTAGCGCGTTCGCGTAGGCGTCCAGAAACGCCGCCAGCACATCACTCATTGCGATCCGTTCGAAGTCCCGCCGCGATGGCGGGCGGCCAAGACCAGGGCGTCGTCGGTGTCCTTGGAATGCCGGCTGAGAATCTCCGCGGTGATCTCGGCGGTGGACTTGGAAAGGTCGATACCGTCGACGGATTCGGCGACGATCCCGTCGGTCGACATGAGCAGCAGATCACCGGCCCGCACCGGCACGGTCTGCGCTTGCAGATTCGGCGGCAGCCGATAGCCGACGATGCCGCCGGTCATCAGCACCGTCGCGCGCACGGTGAGCCCGGCCGGGCCGACGGTGAGTACCCGCGACTCCACATTGCCGACACCCAGCCAGTCGATGCTCTCGGCACAGTCGAACAGCGCCAACGACACCGCGGCGCCACGGGTATCGGCCATCGCCCGGTGACACAGCAGCATCAGCACATCGAGCGGTTCGGCGCGGTTCTCCGACAGTACCTGTGCCGCACGGTCGGCCGCGTCGGCGGCCGGAGCGCCGTGACCCAGCCCATCGAGCACGCCGAAAAGCACGGAGCCGCCGCCGGTTTCGAGGACCACGCAGCGGTCACCGGATACCCGCTGCCCAGGCAGTGCGCGTCCGGCCACCGCCCATTCGATCCGACCGACGAAGCCGTCCTCATGCACCGGCGGGCACCCACTTCCACATTTCGATCAGGGTGCCCCGCCCGGGGGCGGAGTCGATGATGAGCCGGTCCATCAGCCGGCGCGCGCCCGGCAGGCCGAGGCCCAGACCACGTCCGGTGGAGTAGCCGTCGTCGAGCGCGCGGGCGATATCGCGGATGCCCGGGCCCTGGTCTTCGGCTTGCACCACCAAGGCCTGTCTGCCGTCGCGTTCGTCGACGAGCAGGCGGACTTCGCCGCTGCCCGCGTAACTGGTGATGTTGCGGGCGATTTCGGAGATGGCCGTGGAGATCATGGTGCGGTCGGTGAGGGAGAAACCGAGCCTTTCGGCGAGTTCCCGGCCGGCCTGACGCGCGATCACGATGTCACCGGACACCTTTACCGCGATCACCATGTTCTCAGCGGCCACTGTCACGACCGTCTCGCTGGTGCCGTTTCGAGGCCTTGCGGTCCAGCCACGCAAGCCCTTCTTCCAGGTCCAGGGCGGTGTGCATGTCCTCGAAGGTGAGGCCCAATTGCACCATGGCGAAGGCGACTTCCGGCTGCAGTCCGACAATCACCGTTTCGGCGCCGCGTAACTGCGTCATGTGCGCG
Organism: Nocardia goodfellowii; assembly: GCF_017875645.1. Lineage (NCBI taxonomy): Bacteria > Bacillati > Actinomycetota > Actinomycetes > Mycobacteriales > Nocardiaceae > Nocardia > Nocardia goodfellowii. The sequence goes on from NZ_JAGGMR010000001.1 coordinate 4,143,707, forward strand.
ATGGTACGCAGCGATCTGGCCGCGAACGAATCCATCACATCGATCGCGGTGACATCGACGATGATGCCGTGCGCGCGATATTTGGAGACCTGCTTCATCAGGTCGTCCTGCAGGCGCTCGGTGTCGGCGTCGGTCAAGGCTGATTGAACCGACGCGATCAGATACGTGCCCTGCTTGAGAATGGGTACCGGCATCAGCCCGCCCGACTACCGTCCGTCGCGTTCGGTCAGGAGTCGATCGGTCACGCGAGTGACTTCATAGCCCAGCAGGCGCTCGGCCTCTTCGATACCACCCTGGAGGTCGCCGACGGCGTTCATCTTCGACAGATCCAGGCCGATCGTCACCAGGGTGAGCGCGATCTCCGAGGACAGGCCCGTGATGATGACGTTCGCGCCCATCAGGCCGGAGGCGTCGACGGTCTGCACCAGGTGGTTGGCCACCGTGGAATCGATCTGCGGCACACCGGTGATGTCGATGACGACCACTTTGGCGCGGTTGGCGCGGATGGCGCGCAGCAGCTGCTCGGTGAGCTGGCGGGCGCGCTGGCTGTCCAGCACGCCGATGATCGGCAGGATCAGCAGCTGTTCGCGCACCTGGAGCACAGGCGTGGACAGCTCGCGAATCGCTTCCTGCTGCTGACGGATAACGCGCTCGCGCTCCTGCACGAACGAGATGGCCACCGTACTCGCGATGCGGTTGGCGGCCGGTTCGTAGGCGTCGAGCACCTGATTCAGCAGCTCGAAGTTGGTCTGGTACTTCTCGAACAGCGAGCGGGCGAGCACGTCGCGCAGCAGCAGCACGATGCCGATGACCTCATCGGTCTCGACGCCTCGGGGAATGATGCGCTCGGACAGATCGCGGGCGTAGGCCTGTAGCGCGTCGACGCTACCGGTGACCAGCACCTCGACATAGTTGTCGTACATCGAGGTCGCCTCGGAGAAGATCTCCTCGGGGGTCATCGCGGTCAGCAATTGCGTGTCGGTAATGCGCCTGGCCCATTCCTCCCGCAGTGCGGTGCGGTTCTGGCGCAGGTGCTCCACCAGCTCGGGCAACAGGTTGTCGTCGACCGGGCCGACGGGCAGCGAGTCCGCCGAAAGGCTCATGGACACCTCGGACATGGAAATTCCAGCCCCTTTCGACGGGTGAGTCAGTGCGTTCGTACGGTCGGCCTGCGAGCCGACACCGAGCCTAGTCATACCCCAGCCGCCCTGTCGCCGAAACCTGAGGGTAGCTCGGAGAAGCCCCGCTCCAGCGCCGAGAGGGCTTGCTCGAGGTAAACGGTCAGGTCGGCGTCGGCGCGCGGCCGGTGACCGCCCGCTTGCGGAGCGGGCGGGGTGGAGCGGTTCAACCAGGCGTCGAAGGCGGCGCGGGCCGCGGCCAGGGTGGTCCGGCCGACGGCCAGCGGGATCAAATCGTTCTCGGCGGCGCCGAGCCGGCGGGCGGCGAAGGAACTGACCGCGCGTTCCCAGGCGTCGTAGTGCGCGCCGGCGGTGGCGGCGAGCGCGGGCACGCTGGCGATCAGGTGCATGCGGGTGCGCAGCTCAGGGATGTCTTCGGCGCGATAGGTATTGACGTCCACCACGACTCGGCGCACCGCGGTCATCATCGGCACCGTGTCCGCGATGGTGGCGAAAGCGGCTTCCAGGGCGGCTATCTCGTCGTCGAACTGGGACCAGAGCACTTCGGCCTTGGTGGGGAAGTAGCGGAAGAAGGTGCGCCCGCTGATGCCCGCCGCCGCGGCGATCTGCTCGACCGTGGTGTTGTCGAAGCCGTGCGCGCTGAACAGTCGCATGGCGATCAGTTCGAGTTCCCGCTTGGTGGTGCCGCGGGGGCGGCCGCGGGTGGTGGTGCCCTGCCCTGTCACGAAAATCATTATGACAGTGCGGAACGTATTGATTATGTCAGCGAGTGACGTTAATCTCGCCTGGTGGTAGAACGCGTTTCAGATCTGGCCTGGCCCGAGGTGGGCGCACGGGCGGAGCGCGGCGTGATCCTGGCGGTCCCGGTGGGCTCGACCGAGCAGCACGGGCCGCATCTACCGCTGTCCACCGACACCGATATCGCTGTGGAACTGTGCCGCCGATTGGCCGAGCGCAGGCCGGATGTGCTTGTCGCCCCAGCGATTCCGTACGGCTCCAGCGGCGAGCACGCCGGATTTCCCGGCACGCTGTCGATCGGGCAGGCCGCGCTGGAACTGCTGATCGTGGAGCTGTGCCGTTCGGCCACCGCGACTTTCGACCGCATCGTGCTGGTCAACGGGCACGGCGGTAACGCCGCACCGCTGGAACGCGCGGTGCGCCTGCTGCGCGGCGAATCCCGCGACGTGCGCCTGTGGGGGCCGCGCTACCAGGGTGACCTGCACGCGGGCCACTGCGAAACCGGCATGCAACTCGCGCTGGACCCGGCTCGGGTACGCGTCGCGCGCGCGGAAGCCGGTGACCAGCGCCCGCTGACGGAGATCTTCCCGCTGCTGGCCGCCGGTGGCGTGCGCGCGGTGAGTCCGAACGGCGTGCTGGGTGACCCGACGCACGCCACCGCCGCGGACGGCAGCCGACTCCTCGACGAACTCGCCACGCAGGTGGAAAAGGACAGCCGGTCCTGGTGGCCGGTCGAGCAAATCAGACACAGATAGGGCCGGACAATGAATCCCTGGTTCGAAACCGTCGCCGAGGCGCAGCGCCGCGCGAAGAAACGGCTGCCGAAATCGGTGTACGGCGCGCTCATCGCCGGCTCCGAACGCGGCCAGACCATCGACGAAAACCAGCAGGCGTTCACCGAGTTGGGTTTCGCGCCGCACTGCGCGGGCCCGATCGGAGAGCGCGATCAGTCCACCACGGTGATGGGGCAACAACTGTCCATGCCGGTGCTGATCTCGCCGACCGGTGTGCAGGCGGTGCATCCCGAGGGTGAGGTGGCCGTCGCCCGGGCGGCCGCGGCGCGCGGAATCGCCATGGGGCTCAGCTCCTTCGCCTCGAAGCCGATCGAAGAGGTGATCGCCGCCAACCCGGCCACCTTCTTCCAGCTCTACTGGTGCGGCAGCAAAGAGGAGATGGCCGAGCGGATCGGGCGTGCCGCGGCGGCCGGTGCGGTCGGGCTGATCCTCACCCTGGACTGGTCCTTCTCGCATGGCCGGGACTGGGGCAGCCCGGTCATCCCCGAGACGCTGGACCTGCGCGCGATGATGCGATTCGCGCCGCAGACGCTGGCCAGGCCGCGCTGGCTGGCCACCTACCTGCGTGCCGGGCACATCCCCGATCTCACCGCCCCGAACATGGCCGTCGGCGGCAAGGCGGCGCCCGGCTTCTTCGGCGCCTACGGCGAATGGATGGGCACGCCCGCGCCGGACTGGGACGACGTGCGCTGGATCTGCGAACAGTGGGACGGCCCGGTCATGCTGAAGGGCATCATGCGGGTCGACGACGCGCACCGCGCCGTCGACGCGGGCGTGGCCGCCATCTCGGTGTCCAACCACGGCGGCAACAACCTCGACGGCACCCCCGCCGCGATCCGGGCGCTGCCGGTGATCGCCGAGGCGGTCGGCTCGCAGGTCGATGTGGTGATGGACGGCGGCATCCGCCGCGGCAGTGATGTGGTGAAGGCCGTGGCGCTGGGCGCCCGCGCGGTCATGCTCGGCCGCGCCTACCTGTGGGGCCTGGCCGCCAACGGGCAGGCGGGCGTGGAGAACGTGCTCGACATCATGCGCGGCGGCATCGACTCGGCGTTGCTGGGCCTGCGCAAAACCAGTGTTGCGGAACTGGATCGGAGCGATCTCGTGGTGCCGGACGGTTTCGAACGGGCGCTCGGCGTACCCGTCCGGCCGCAGGCCGTCCCGGATCAGATGGTCGCGGGCTAGCTCGACGCCGGTGCGTTACTCGGCCACCCCGCCGCCGCCGGCGGGCGTCCCCGAGCGGTGATGGGCGAGCAACGTGTCGTAGATGTCGGCGAGCGCCGCCAGTTGATCGCGATCCAGCGCGTTGATCATGTGCCGGCGCACGCTGCGCGCGTGCGCCGGCGCGGCACTGCCGAGCAGGTCGGCGCCGTGCGGGGTGAGCCTGGCGGCAGTGCGGCGAGCGTCGTCCGGGATCGGTTCCCGGATGACCAGTCCGCGCTTCTCCATCCGGGTGATCTGATGGGAGAGCCGGCTCTGTGACCATTCCAGGCGCTCGGCCAGGTCGGCGAAGGTCAGCCGGTGGTCGGGCGACTTCGACAGGCTGGCCAGGACCGAGTATTCGACGTAGGTGAGATTGGATTCGCGGGAGGAATCGCGCCCGACGGCGGCGGCGATGAGGTCACGGGTGCGCACGAAACCCAGCCAGGCTCGCATCTCGACCTCGTCGAGCCATATCGGTTCCGTCATGGCAGCCTCCCAACTCCCCGACGTGCCGATCGAAGGACCGCGCGGTGGCCTTCGCCTGCGACAACGTCAGACCTGAGAGGTAGCACCACCGGGTTGAACGTGCAACCTTTTGTGACTACTACCAGGGTCTTAGGATTGCCTAACCCCGGTGGGCGCCGGTCCGGTGGCTAGGCTCGCTGTGCTTGTGACCAGTGGTGCAGGCACCCAGCATCGAGTTAGGAGAGCGATCCGTGACCGCGCCGGAATTCCGCTATTCAGATCTGCTGCCGATCGGCGCGGACGACACCCCCTACCGGTTGATCACGACCGAGGGCGTCAGCACCTTCGAGGTCGACGGCCGCACCTTCCTGAAGGTGGAGCCCGAGGCGTTGCGTCTGCTCACCGCCGAGGCTATGCACGACATCAGCCACTACCTGCGGCCCGCGCATCTGGCTCAGCTCCGCAAGATCATCGATGATCCGGAGTCCTCCGGCAACGATCGTTTCGTCGCGCTGGATCTGCTGAAGAACGTCAATATCTCCGCGGGCGGCATTCTGCCGATGTGTCAGGACACCGGCACGGCGATCGTCATGGGCAAGAAGTCCGAGGGCGTACTCACCGGCGCCGACGACGCGGAATGGATCAGCCGCGGTGTGTTCGACGCCTACACCAAGCTGAATTTGCGCTATTCGCAACTCGCCCCGATCACCATGTGGGACGAGAAGAACACCGGCACCAATCTGCCGGCACAGATCGAGTTGTATTCCACCCAGGGCGATCCCGCGCAGCCGTCCTACAAGTTCCTGTTCATGGCCAAGGGCGGTGGTTCGGCCAACAAGTCGTTCCTGTATCAGGAAACCAAGGCCGTGCTGAATCCGCAGCGCATGCTGGAATTCCTGGACGAAAAGATTCGTTCGCTGGGCACCGCGGCCTGCCCGCCCTATCACCTGGCCGTGGTCATCGGCGGCACCAGTGCCGAATTCGCTGTGAAGACCGCGAAATACGCTTCCGCGCACTACCTGGACAATCTGCCCACCGAGGGCTCGATGGCGGCGCACGGGTTCCGCGACCTCGAGCTCGAGGAAGAGGTCTTCAAGCTCACCCAGGAGTTCGGCATCGGCGCGCAGTTCGGCGGCAAGTACTTCTGCCACGACGTACGCGTGGTGCGGCTGCCGCGGCACGGCGCCAGCTGCCCGGTGGCGATCGCGGTGTCGTGCTCGGCGGACCGTCAGGCACTGGCCAAGATCACGCCGGAAGGTGTCTTCCTGGAGCAGCTCGAGCGTGAGCCCGCGCAGTACCTGCCGGAGCAGACCGACGCCATCCTCGGCGGTGACGTGGTCCGGATCGACCTGAATCGCCCGATGGACGAGATTCGCGCCGAATTGTCGAAATACCCGGTGAAGACTCGGCTTTCGCTGACCGGGCCGCTGGTGGTGGCGCGCGATATCGCGCACGCGAAGATCAAGGAACGCCTCGACGCGGGCGAGCCGATGCCGCAGTACCTGCGGGATATGGCCGTGTATTACGCCGGTCCGGCCAAGACGCCCGAGGGCTACGCGTCCGGCTCGTTCGGTCCGACCACGGCCGGCCGCATGGACTCCTATGTCGACCAATTCCAGGCCGCCGGCGGATCTTTCGTCATGCTGGCCAAGGGCAACCGCTCCGCACAGGTCACCAAGGCGTGCAATGAGCACGGCGGTTTCTACCTCGGCTCCATCGGCGGTCCCGCCGCACGCCTGGCGCTGGACTGCATCAAGTCGGTCGAGGTGCTCGAGTATCCCGAACTCGGGATGGAAGCCGTCTGGAAGATCGAAGTGGAAGATTTCCCCGCGTTCATCGTCGTGGACGACAAGGGCAACGATTTCTTCGCCGAAACGCAGAAGCCGATCGCGTTGCGCGTGCGCACGCGCTCCAAAGAACGCGTCTGAGGACATGGCGATGTCACCCCGATCACCGGGGTGACATCGCCGCCGCGGCGGGCACCCTGGATGGGGTAAGCCCCCGTATCCCCGGAGTCGAGGAGCGCGATGAGTACGTCGTTTCGTATCTCGGATTCAGTCAGCCGACGTCTGGTCTCCCGTGCCGTCCGTGAGGGAACGAGTTCGACCGCACTGCTCGATCGGCTGATCCGCGAAGGGGTCGACCAGCTGGAGCACCCGGGCATCGTCTTCCGCGGCCCGGTGCACGACCGGCGCGCGGCGCTGGCGGCCGGGCCCGAGGTCTGGGAAGTCGTCGCCCGGTTACTGGAGCTCGACGGGCCGGTGGAGCAACGGATCACAGCACTCGCTCAGCGATCGGATCTGCAGGACCGCAAGATTCGCACCGCGGTGGCGTACGCGCGCGAGCACGGCACCGAGATCGGGTCGCGCATCGTGCGTCATCGCCAGGCCGCCGAGATGGCGGGAGTGCCTTCCGGGCAGCGCGTTCCGTCATAGCCACGCTGTGGATAAAGTGATCCACAGCACTGGAACAACATGTGGACAACGTCCGTTCCGCCGTTGTTTGCCGCCAAAAGGATTGGGCACCACCAGAAATGAGCGTCCGCGTTCTTGGATGGAGGATCATGCCGATCGAGCAGACCGCCCGGATCGTCCGGGTGCTGGAAGTAATCGTGACGATCCTGGCCGCGTGCTGTTTGGTCTTGGCCTGGATCGTCGATACGCCGCCGGGCATCATGGTGATCTTCGCCGCGGTCATCGCGTACGGGAGCTGGACGTTCACTCATCCGATCGAGTCGTAACCGGGCGACGTCGCGGCACAGCTCCCGAGGCGGACGCGCGGTTCCCGGGAAGGGCGCGGCGCGACGGCTAGGATCGCCGACATGATCGCAAAGTTGGCGATGTCCGCGGTGGCGCTACCGGCGCTGTTCGTCCTGCTCGCGCCCGGCGCGCACGCGGACCAGCGCACGGCGGTGGCCGCAGCCGCCGGAACCGAAGGCCTGACGCCCGCCTTGGCGGCGGCATACACCGAGGCCGAGGAGGCGGCGCGGGCCGAAGGCGTCACCCTGTACATCAACTCCGGCTACCGCTCGCCCGCCGAACAGCAGGCGATGTGGGAGGACGGCGTCGCCACCTACGGCAGCCCGGATGAGGCGCGCCGCTGGGTGCTGCCGCCCGAGGAGTCCACCCACGTCTCCGGGCAGGCGATCGACGTCGGCCCGCAGCCCGGCGCCCAGTGGCTGGAACGCAACGGCAATCGGTGGGGCCTGTGCCGCATCTACGCGAACGAGTGGTGGCATTTCGAGTTGGCGACCGCACCCGGTGGCCTGTGCCCCGCCTTGCGCGCCGACGCGAGCGAGCCGCCACCGGCCCCCGCGTTGCCGCCGCAGGCGATGCCGCCGAACACCGGCAGCGCCGGCCCGCTGCACATTTGGCCTTGGGGTCCTGCCCAGTAAGTTCCGCTGTCGTCTTGTCCATCGCCCCCGGTCAGCTCGCTGATCGGGGGCGATGTGTTGGTCGATAGGCGAGCTCAGACGGCTCCGGCCGGTTCCAGTGCACCCGGCATGTTGTCGAGTGGAAGACCACCTTCGATCCCGTTGGGGACGCGGCGGCGGTTGGGGGAGCCGAGCGCGGTGGTGAGGTCCGTGCCGTCGTGCTCGGCCAGGAGATCGCCGCTGTCCCACACCAGCAGTGTGGCGCTGACCGAGTTCTCCGCGGTGGAGTGGGCCAGGTCGTAGTGGGCGCAGCCGGGTACGTGCGGGTAGGTGATCCAGAGGTCGTAGCCGGTCATGAACAGATCGAGATCGAATTGGACGCTGAGGCCGAGCAGCTCGCTGCGGCCGTTGTCGTCGACGCCGGCGAAGGCTTCGTCGAGGGCGAGCAGCCGAGGCGCCTGGGGATCGGCGGAGTCCAGCATGACGTGGGCCGCCGCGAAGAGCGGCAGGTGCAGGGACACCGACTGTTCGCCACCGGAGAGCGCGCTGTGCCGGGCGACGGTGAGTTTGTCCTCGGTGCCGTCACCGGAGATCAGGGTGAAGGAGAAGACCCGCCAGGTGCGGTAATCCAGGGTGGCGGCGAGGATTTCGGGGTAGGAGCGTTCCGGGTGGGCGGCGCGGGCGGCCCGGATCTCGGCGGCGAAGTGTGATCGGATGGCGGCCAGGTCCTCCGGAGACAGGGCCGAGGCGTCCCGATCCAGCAGTTTGCACACCGCGCGCGCCGCGTCGGAGAGCGAGTCGGCCAGCACCCAGTGCACGCCGATGGTGTTGCCCGAGGACATCCGGCGCTTCTTCATCTCCGCGCCCATCCGGGCGATGAGATCGCGTGCGTCGGTAGTGCGTTCGTGGATCTGCTGGGCCAGGCCGGTGAGCAGCGCGTCCTCCAGGATGCGGCGTTCGGCGTCGGTCAGCAGCAACTCCTGATCGTGGCGGGCCTGATCGATCCGGCTCGCGAAATCGGCCAGCGCGGACAGACCCTGCTCGTCGGCCACCTGGACCACGGTGAGTCCGTCCGCGGCATCCCACTGCAGACGATAGTCGCGGCCGCAGCCGGCCAGGGCGGCGTCGAACTCCTGCAGCGCGGAGGTGACGGCGCTGCGGGTGGACTTGCGGGCCGCCTCCCCGGCCCGCACCGAAGCGGTTGCGCCGACGAGGTTTTCGAACAGTTCGGCGACCTCGTCGGGCAGCACTGTGCGCACCCACTCCGCCGCCTGCCCGCCACCGTGCGGTCCGGTGTCCGGTCCGGCCTGGGTGATCCGGTAGAGCAGCTGCTCGGGCGTGGACCAGGCGGCCTCGCTACTCGGCCAGCGGCTGTCCGCCGGTGCGCCGAGCAGCCGCAGCAGATCCGGCTGGGCGTAGGGGGCAAGGGTTTTCACGTCGGCGAGGACTTCGGTGAGTGCGGTGCCGAGGGCTTCGTGCGCGGTGCGATACGCGGCCTCGGCGTCACCGACCGCTTCGATGGCGGCATTGGCGGCCTTGCGCGCCGCCTTCTGCTCGGCGCGTGCCGCTTCGATCTTCTCCCGGGCCAGTTCGAGATCCCGGTCGATGTCGGCGGCGCCCGCACCCAGCGCCTCGCGCAGCGTCTCCAGTTTGCGGGACTGTTCCTGGTATCCGGCTTCGGCGGCTTCGGCTTCCTCGGCGAACGCCTCGGCGAGGTCCCGGGCCTCGGCCAGGCGGTCCGCGCCTTCCCGTTCGCGCTCCCGCTCCCGGTCGTGCTCGGTGCGCAGCCGCAGCAGACCGGTGCCGGTGTTCTCGAAATGCCGGATGGCGGCGGCGAGCGCGTCGATATCGCGGGGATCGCGCGGCGTGCTGTGTTCGGCGGCGATGGCGCGCAGCTTCTTGTCGACCGTGGCCACCGTGGCCAATGCCTGATCGAGGTCGCTCTCGGCCTGCGTGACGGCTTCGGAGCGCGACCGCATCATGCCCGCCGCCTCGGCGACCGTGCGCAAGGCCGCGGTAACCGCCGAGGGGCGTGGCAGGACCTTCGCGGCGGCGGCGATGCGGGCGAGTTCGGCGGTGGCGGCTGCTTCTTCGGCTGCCGCCCGGTCCGCTGCGGTGGCGGCCGCTTCCAGCGCGGCGGTCAACTCGGTGAGCCGGAGCTCGCGCCGCCGAGCTCGTGCCGTCGCCCCGATGAACTCGGCCTCGGCTTTGTGGTGCCGGCCGACCTGCACGCCCTGGCGGAAGGATCCGGAGGTGCTGACCGCGACGTGGCCGTCGCCGGGACCGGTCGTGTCGTGCTCGTGCAGCGCGATCGACGCCAGGACATCGGAGACGGTCTGGCGCGGGACGGTCAGCTGCTCGGAATCCTCTTCCACCACAAGCACATCGGCGAGCGTGCGGCCCGACGGGCGGGTCGGTGCCGGCACCAGGAACTGCTCGGAGGTGTATTCGGCGGGCAGGTCGGCTTCCGCGCAGACCCAGGCGTCGAGCAGACCCGCGGCATGCAGGGCGGCCTCGATGCCACCGGCCGCGTCGGGGGCTATGTCGTCGGCGAATCGCACGAGCTGCCACAGCGGCCCGCCCGGCCGGTCACCGCGCGCGTCCAGCCGGGTCGCCGAAGGCGGTGGGGCATCATCGCTTTGGGCCGCGACCCGATCTCGTTCGGCGCTCAGCTCGGACATCCGCTCCGCCGCCGCGGCCGCCCGCGACTTGGCCTCCTGGCGGCGATTGCGCACCTCGTCGAGCAGCGGTTCGGCGCGCTCCGCGAGTACCTCGGCGACACCGGCGGCCTCATCGGACCCGGCGTTCGCCAGGGCGGCGTCGAGCGCGTCGAACAAACCCTTCTCGATGGGGGCGTACACCTCTCGGTGCTCGTCCCACCAGGCGCGCAGCGCGGCCGAGGCCTGGGTGCGGGCGAGTGCGACGGCCGCCTCGGCCGCCGCGACCTCGGCCGCCGCCGATTCCCGCGCCGCCACGGCACGGTCGGACTGACGCTGGGCCCGGGTCCGTTCGGTGGCCGCGGCATCCATCAGTCCCAATGCTTTTCGGACCGCGCGGACGTCGGCGTCGCGTGCTTCGGCGCGGGCCCGGACGGCGGCGGTGAGATTGTCCGCGCGCGAGTCCTCCGAGGGCGCGGTCCACTCGATGCCCGCTTCCTCAGCGGCGGCACGCAATTCGTCTTCGCCACGGGCCAGGGCCGCGGCGGCGGTGCGCACGGCCGAGGTAGCCCGTTCCGCTTCCTGCACCCGCTGATCGAGGGTCTGCCGGGCTTTGAGCGCCTTGTCCCGGTGCACGCTGGCGGAGGTCTCCAGCCTGCGCACCGCGTCGGCGAGATCGTCGAGCTGCTGTTTTCCCTCATAGGCGCTGGAGCGCTGCAAGGTTTCCCGGTCGGTGAGCGCCTGCTCGTAGCTGCGGTCCGCGTCGTCCGCGCGGGCCTCGGCGGCGGTGCGCTCGGTTTCCCGGCGCTCGCGCAGCGCGGTCGCGGCGAACAGCGCGGTGCTCGCGTGCGTCACCGCGTCGAGCCGGGTGCGCACCTGGTCCACATCCGTCTTCGCTTGCACCGCAAGGTATTTCCGGTACACCCCGACGAACGCGCGGGTCGCGGTGTCGGCGTGCACCAAACCCTCGAGGTTGCGCCCCACCTCCTCCATATCGCTGAAGGAGCGCGCCGCGTCCAGGATCATCTGCTCGTCGATCGGCCGCAGACCGTCGGTCAGCGCCTGCGAAAGTCCGCGCGGGTCCAGGTTTTTCGCCAGCTGCGGGCGGCGCAGCGTCAGAATCAAGTTGATCAGCTGGTCGTAGCGCTGGGTGCCGAGGCCGAACATGCGCGCGTCGATCGCGGTGCGGTATTCCACGGGTCGGTCCACGATGCAGTCGGTGCCGATCTGCTCGGCCAGCTGCTTACGGGTCAACGGCCGGTCGTCGGGGCCGATGAGGGAGAAATCCACGCCGACCCGGCCGTCGGCGACGAAATACCAGCGCGTCACCTTGTCCGAGGAGCGGGTGGCGCGCATGCCGATGCCGATGGTGACCACTTCCGGGTCGTCCCAGCTGCCGCGCGCGAACTCCATCCAGATGTAGGAGTAGGCCGATTCCTGCTTGCGGTACAGCAGATTCGACTTCATCGTGCGTTCTTCACCGGCGAACGGGTTGAGCCGGCGCGGTTCGATCCGGCCGTCCAGCACGAACGGGAACAGCACCTCCAGCGCCTTGGTCTTGCCGGACCCGTTCGGTCCGCGCAGCACCAGCCGGCCGTCCGCGAAGCAGAACTCCTGGTCCCGGTAGTCCCACAGGTTGACGATCCCGGCGCGGGTCGGGATGAAGCGCACTCCGCCGTGGATAACCGACATGGTCAAACCCCTTCCGTGGCAACGCCCGCGCCCGCGTCGTGCGAGGACACGGACGCGGCGGTGACGAACAGTTCTTCGGTCCGCTTGGTACGGACGGTGACGACGGCGCCCCGGTACCGGGCGAGGGCGGGCAGGATCAGCAAACCTTGCGGGCCTTCGGTTCCCGGCACCACCTGAACCAGACGCAACCGCTCCAGGAGCGCCACCACCTCGGCGGTCAGTCCCGGCACGTCCGCCTGCCATTGCGCGGCGAAGGTGACACCGTAGCGATCGGTGAGCGCCTGCACGGTCTCGGTCACCCAGGCGTAGGCCAGGAACGGATAGGTCGCGGGTTCCGGTGCGTCCTCGGTGCCGTCCGGATCCGCGTCGTCGTCGGCGGAATCGGCGAACGGGAGATCGGCCAGCGGAGCGAACACCGTGGACTCGGGGATCGCGTCATCGAGTCGCGCGATCAGTCCCAGCATGGGGTCGGTGACGGCGGGCCGCCGCGGCAAGGGATGGTCGATATCGAGCACGAGATCGGCGATCTCGCCGGCCAGCAGCAGCGCCACCTGCGCCAGCGTGCCGGTGCCGGGGAATCGGACATCGGACAGGCGTCCCGAAACATCGATCAGCGCAACACCTTCCGCGCGCCGTTCGGCCCGCAGTCCGGTGAACAGCTCTACCTCGGCGACGATGCGCTCCTGGGCGAGCACCGCGCGCTCGTCCGGCGCGAGGTCCTCGGTGTACACGACGGGCCGCTCCACCAGACCGCGCCGCACCCGGCGCGCGGCGTCGGCGGTGGCGGGCTGCCCGGTGGGCTGGGCTTCCTCCCCGAGCAGCCCGGCCACGCTGTGCAGGTGCTGGAGTGCGCGCGGCGGGCGGAAGATCGCGAACACCACCGGTCGATCGATGTCGTACAGCGCTTCGCCCATCGAGGGATCCGATGCCCAGCCGCCCGCGTCGCCGTCGGCGAGGCTGAGCGCGCCGCGGTGGGCGAGCCAGCCGATCGCGTCCACGAACGCGTCTCGATCCGCGGCCCGGTCAGGGGAGAGGTCGAGGCCGTCGATCCGCCCGGTGTAGGCCGCGACCTGATCGGCCAGCTCCGACAACGTGATCTGGTCACCGGCGCGCCCGAGCGCGGCCAGCGCCAGCGACAGATACGCGTAGCGGCGGCGATCGAACACCCGGTCGTTCACGGTGCGCGCGGGTTTGCCCGCATCGAGCCGATCGAGGACGGGAAACAACCGCGCGGTGGTCTCGGTGACTTCCAGGCGGTAGCCGAACAGTTCGGCCAGATCCTCCCGCAGTTCGGTGGCCCAGCGGCGGATGAGCGGCAGCGCGATGCGGTCCGGATAGGTCCGGGTGATCAGGTGATTGGCGAGGATCACCCGGGCCGCGCGCTGGTAGTTGTCCAGTGCGAGCGCGTCGATGCGGCGTGCGTGAATCATGCCCGGCCTCCCTTGTGCCGGGTCGCTCGCACGTCGAGCTTGCGGCCGTTGAGGTGCAGCAGCCCACGGGAGGTGCGGATCACCGTCGACCCCGGATGGGTCGACACCGTCAGGGTGACGCCGTTGTCCGATCCGGTGGTTCCCTCGACCCGCCCGCTCACCGGCACCCAGGCGGTGGAGGCGGCGTCGAGCAGACGTAGTAGCACCTCGGTCTCCCGGTCGTCCAGTTCGCGCTCGTAGATATTCGCCGCGGCAAGGGATTTCGCGGCTTCGGCGCGTGCGCGCTGCGCGTCCAGCTGCGCCTCCCGCAACCGGCGGATGCTGGCGTCGTTGCGCTGGATCCGGGCGGGCGCACCGGCCTGCGGTGGCCGTCCGGTCTCGGCGAGGGTCCGGGAGATCTCCAATGGCGGTGCGTCCCACCAGGAACGAGTCGGGGGAATCAGGTCCGCGTCGGGATGCTCCATGGACAGATGGCGGGGCCGTCCCAGTCCGAACACCGTGTCGAACAACGCGTGCGCGCTGTCGGTGCTGGGCGCGGCGGTGAACCACCCCGCGAGATGCCGCAACGCAGACTCCCGGCTGACGCCGCCGCGCCGGGTCTCGGTCACCCGCCGCAGCAGCGACAGCACCGCGGCGATCGCGCTCATCGTGGCCTCGCGCAACCGGTCCGCCTCGGTGGAGTCACCCGGCTCCGCCGCCACGAACCAGGTCCGCAAGCCCTGCCACCGCGCCCGCCAATCCGCTTGCCGCTCCTGCGGACTCAACAGCACCCGCTCGTCACATCCCGCCGCCCGTTCGATCAATTCGTCGACGCCGGTCTCCTCGATGTCGGCGATCGCGTTGGCCAGCCGCGGCGCGAACCGCGCCAGATCCATGCTGAAGTCCCGCATGTGGGCCAGCAGCGCGTCTTTGTGCACGAGAAACGCCTCGGGCGTGATTTCGGTCGTGCGGACCATATCGCCCAGCGACAGATAGAAATGCGCGGCCCGCGCCGCCATGTCGGTCAGCGCCGCATCCAATCGCCGCAGCGTCCGATAGACCCGCTCCGCGTCCCCGGCGTGGTTCGCCTCCGCCAGCGCGTGCAGATCCGCGAGCAACTCCGGCAGCACCAGCCGCGACAAGGCCGCCTCGTCCAACCGCGCCGCCAGTACTCCCGCTACCGCGCGATAGGCCTGGAACCCGGCCTGGGAGAACTGATACACGTAATGGCGGTTGCGGTACTCGGCCAGCGTCGCCGCCCGGGTCCCGTCATAGGACCGTTCCAGCACGCCCCACTGATGCAGCTGATCCAGCAGCGGTCCGATCTCCGCCCCGGACAGCTCGGCCGCTCCCGCGCTGTTGCGCCGAATCCACTCGGCGACGTCGTCGGCGTGCAGCAACACCACATACGCGGCTCGCGCGCTGTCGAACGCGCGCAACACCCACAGATAGTCAGCGCGCTTCTCCGCCGTAGCGAAGGAGAACAGCCGCAGCCGCTCGTCGCTGAGTTCGAAGTCGGCCCGCGGTGTTTCGTCGAGCGTCGGGCCATCGGCGGAGTCGGTCACCGGGAACAGGGTAGTAGCGGGCGAGTCGCCACCCGACGGAACAACCCCGCGTGTCCGGTTTGCGGCGTGTTCGCGCAGGCAAATTGGAATGGTCGAATCCGGTGGCGGCAGCAGCGGTTGCGGCGGATTCGCTCACTCGGGGGAGAGGGATCGCAGCTGGTCCAGGTAGATTCGGGTGCGGGGATCGCCGGGAAACCGCTCGATGATCTCGCGTGCCGCCTCACCGGCGATCCACATCAAAGACGGCAGTGATCTGCGTTTGCCGGAAAAGGCGCGCATGCCTTCGTCGACCGCGAGTTCCAGGTCGCGGTTGCGGACGGCGACCACGGCGAGCGTCAGATGAGCTTCGGACACGCGCATGGGATTGCGGATGGTGCCGTCGGCGCGGGTGGAGTTGCGGATGACTTCACGCGCATAGGTTTCCGCGAGCTTGTCCTCACCGGCGACGCGGCAACAATCCATCGCGTAGAAATCGAATTTCTGCGGGTCGACGACGAAATGGTTGTCGAGATTGATGGGCGGATCGAGTCGCTCCAAGATCGCTCGGCCGGTGCCCAGGGACCGCTCGACCTCCGCGCGATCCCCGATCCGGGCCCAGGCCTTGGCGCGCTGGGCCGCCAGCTGGACACCGACGCCAAGGGAGCTGGACACCTCCAGCGCACCATCGGCAGCCTCTATGGCACCCCGGTAGTTACCTTGGGTCAACGCGAACCAGGCCGCCATTTCCGCGGCCCAGCCGGTGATTTCGGTGTGGTCGGCTTCGAGTCCCAGGGAGCAGGCGGCGCGGCGAGTGGCCTCGGCGGAGGTGCGACGGCCCAGGTCGTAGTCGACGCAGCCGACCAGCAGGGCGACCCAGCCTGCGAGCACGAGGATTTCGCGATGCTGGGCCAGGGTGAGACGACCGTCGAGCAGCGAGGTGATGCGGCGCAGCCAGGCCGTTCCCTCGCTGTGCAGGGAATGCGGGTCGGCATAGGGATATTCGCAGCACAGGCGTTCGGCGGTGATCCGGATGGCGTCCAGGGTGGCCGCGGACACGTCGGACATGCGCAGTCGCCCAATGAATTCCAGCGTGTCCATGCCCGTGGCGGAGAGCAGCTCGTCGTCCCGGTTGGGCCGGGATTTGGGGAAGAACGCCGCGGTCACGGTGTCGAAGGCGGCGGCGATGATGGGGGCGTAGAAGTCGTCGGGGCGGGACTCGCCCGACTCCCAGCGCCGCCAATTGCGCAGCAGCGTACTGTCTGTCGGCAAATTGTGCGACGACTTGGCGCGCATCACGCGCACGGCGTCGGCTTGGGACCACCCCCTGGCGTCGCGCTCGGAGCGCATCCGGACAGCCCAGACGGGTCGATCGTCTCCAGCGGCCACTGTGCAAGTATCGCACCAGTTAACGTTCAGCGGACCGAATAGGGCATAGAGATGTCACTGGGTTGACACCTGCTTTTGCAACATGGCGTCCGACATCCTGGACAGGGAGCGGCTACAGTTTGCCAACCCACTGCCCCACTGTGCTTTACCCCTTCAGCGGGACATCCAAAACAATGCACTCAGCGACCCATAACCAACGGAGGTTCGGGTGGAAGCGTTGATCTATGGATACTTGCGAGACGATCTTGCCGACGGCCACAGCGCGGAACTCGAGGATGCGATGAGCATGCTCGCGGAAGCCGAAGGGCTGTGCTTCGCCGCTACTTTCCATGAATCGACTTCGGGTGACGGCACGGCGTTCGCCGAGCTGACGCAGGAACTCAAGCGCGCCGACGCGCACCACGTAGTGGTTCCTTCGCTCGATCACTTTGCCGGCCAGACCATTCCCCGCGACATTCTGATCGCGAAGCTGGCTCAGGACGCGGCGGCCCAGGTGTGGACCGTCGAGGACTTGCAGGGACCACCCGGCGGCCGCGGCTGAGGTTGCCCGGCGAGCGCGGCCCGCGGCCGCGCCCCCGCGCCTGTTGATTACAGCCCGAAACTCCCGGGACCCCGCCTGCGCAGGTACTTTTCGAATTCCGCCGCGATGGCGTCGCCGTCGACCTTGGCGATGGCCTCGTTCATATCCACCGCCGCGTCGCCGCGCTCCTCCAGCGAACGCACGTACTCGCTGATCTCCTCGTCGCCGACGGTCATCTCGTTGACGGCGTCTTCCCAGTCCTCGGCCTGCTTGGGCAGTTCGCCGAGCGGCACCTCGATATCGAGCACATCCTCGACTCGGTGCAGCAACGCGATGGTCGCCTTCGGATTCGGCGGCTGCGACACGTAATGCGGCACCGCCGCCCAGAACGAGACCGCGGGCACACCGGCGCGCACACACTGGTCCTGCAGCACCCCGGTAATACCGGTCGGTCCCTCGTAGCGGGTCTGCTCCAGGTTGAACCGCTCGGCCGCTTCCTTGCTGTAGGCCGACCCGGTGACCGGAACCGGGCGGGTATGCGGAGTATCGGCCAGCAACGCGCCGAGGATGACCACCGTCTGCACGCCCAACTGCTCGATCATCGCGAGCAACTCACCGCAGAAGCTGCGCCAGCGCATATTCGGCTCGATACCGCGCAGCAGCACCACGTCGCGCTCGCTGCCGGGCGGCGAACACACCGACAAACTCGTGGACGGCCACTGGATTTCCCTGGTCACGCCGTCGACCTGGCGCACCGTCGGGCGGTTCACCTGGTAGTCGTAGTAGTCCTCGGAATCGAGTTCGGCTAGCGGTTCGGCGTCCCAGATCAGTTCCAAATGCTCGACCGCGCCACTGGCCGCGTCACCCGCGTCGTTCCAGCCCTCGAAGGCCGCGACCAGCACGGGATCCCGCAGCGTCGGCAGTTCCGACTCGGGAGTTTCACTGGGGTTCACCCGTTCACCCTACGGTGTGGGCCCCGCGAGCGCTGTGTCATATAGGAAGGACACGGCCGGGTCCGGAGATCGCGGTGTGGTCCGGTTCACGTACCCCTCACCTGCGGAGGTGCGGTTGGTGGCTTTGTCGCCCGCGCCCTTTACGCTTGTACGCATGCCTGCGTCCCGTACCGCCCGCGTTCAGCCTGGGAGGCGTCCTGTCGCCGACCCCGCGTTCGATACCACGCTTCTCGACACGCTCGCTCGTCGTGTCGTCATCGGCGACGGTGCGATGGGCACCATGTTGCAGGCGGCGGATCTGACGCTGGACGATTTCCGCGGCCTGGAGGGCTGCAACGAGATCCTCAACGACACCCGGCCCGACGTGCTGCGCAGCATTCACCGCGCGTACTTCGAGGCGGGCGCCGACGCGGTCGAGACCAACACCTTCGGCTGCAACCTGCCGAACCTGGCCGACTACGACATCGCGGATCGGATCCGGGATCTGTCCGAGCGCGGCACCCGGCTCGCGCGGGAGGTCGCCGACGAGATGGGCCCGTCCGCGGACGGGACCCCTCGCTATGTTCTGGGTTCGATGGGTCCCGGCACCAAACTGCCCACCCTGGGGCACGCACCCTTCACGGTGCTGCGCGACGCCTACGTCGAATCCGCCCTGGGCATGCTCGACGGCGGCGCCGACGCCATCCTGATCGAAACCTGCCAGGATCTGCTGCAGGTCAAGGCCGCGATCACCGGCAGCCGCCGGGCCATGGCGCAAGCCGGTCGCCGGATCCCGATCATCACCCACGTCACCGTGGAGACCACGGGCACCATGCTCGTCGGTTCCGAGATCGGCGCCGCGCTCGCCGCCCTGGAGCCGCTCGGCATCGACATGATCGGCCTGAACTGCGCCACCGGCCCGGCCGAGATGAGCGAGCACCTGCGCCATCTGTCCAAGCACGCGCAGCTGCCGGTGTCGGTGATGCCGAACGCGGGCCTGCCGGTGCTCGGCCCCAATGGCGCGGAATACCCCTTGACGCCCGAGGAATTGGCGATCGCGCTGCGCGGGTTCGTCGCCGAATACGGCTTGGCGCTGGTCGGCGGCTGCTGCGGCACCACGCCCGAGCACATCCGCCAGGTCACCGCGGCGGTGCGCGAGGTGGAGAAATCGCTGCCGCCGATCGCCGAGCGCCGCCGGCCCGAGCACGAGCCGAGCGTCTCCAGCATGTACACCGCGGTGCCGTTCGAGCAGGACGCCTCGATCCTGATGATCGGCGAGCGCACAAACGCCAACGGCTCCAAGGCTTTCCGTGACGCCATGCTGGTGGAGGACTGGCAGAAGTGCCTGGACATCGCCAAGGACCAGACCCGCGACGGCGCGCACATGCTCGACCTGTGCGTCGACTACGTCGGCCGCGACGGTGTCAAGGATATGGAGGCCCTGGCCTCGCGCCTGGCCACCTCCTCCACCCTGCCGATCATGCTGGACTCCACCGAAACCCCGGTGCTGCGCGCCGGTTTGGAGCACCTGGGTGGCCGGTGCGCGGTGAACTCGGTGAACTACGAAGACGGTGACGGCCCCGAATCCCGCTTCCAGCAGACCATGGCACTGGTCGCCGAGCACGGCGCGGCCGTGGTGGCGCTGACCATCGACGAGGAGGGGCAGGCACGCACCGCCGAGAAGAAGGTGGAGATCGCCGAACGCCTGATCGCCGATATCACCGGCAACTGGGGTCTGCTGGAGAGCGACATCATCATCGATACGCTCACCTTCACCCTCGGCACCGGCCAGGAGGAGTCGCGCAAGGACGGCCTCGAAACCATCGAGGCCATCCGCGAACTCAAGCGCAAACACCCGGATGTGCAGACCACCCTGGGGCTTTCGAACATCTCCTTCGGTCTCAACCCGGCTGCCCGGCAGGTGCTGAACTCGGTGTTCATGCACGAATGCGTCGAAGCCGGACTGGATTCGGCGATCGTGCACGCGTCCAAGATCCTGCCGATGGCCCGCATTCCCGAAGAACAGCGCCAGACCGCGCTGGATCTGGTCTACGACCGCCGCGGCGAGGATTACGACCCGTTGCAGAAGTTGATGTCGCTGTTCGAAGGTGTGTCGACTTCCTCGACGAAGGCCTCGCGCGCGGAGGAACTCGCGGCGCTGCCGCTGTTCGAGCGTCTGGAGCGGCGCATCGTCGACGGCGAAAAAGCCGGTATGGAAGCCGATTTGGACGCAGCCATGGCCGAGGTGCCGCCGCTGCAGATCATCAACGAAACCCTGCTGTCGGGCATGAAGACCGTCGGTGAGTTGTTCGGGTCGGGCCAGATGCAGTTGCCGTTCGTGCTGCAGTCCGCCGAGGTGATGAAAACCGCGGTGGCCTATCTGGAACCGCACATGGAGGCCACCGACGACAGCGGCAAGGGCCGCATCGTGCTGGCCACCGTCAAGGGCGACGTGCACGACATCGGCAAGAACCTGGTCGACATCATCCTGTCCAACAACGGCTACGAGGTGGTCAACCTCGGTATCAAGCAGCCGATCGCGACGATTCTCGACGCCGCCGTGGACAAGAAGGCCGACGTCATCGGCATGTCCGGCCTGCTGGTGAAGTCCACGGTGATCATGAAGGAGAACCTGCAGGAGCTCAACGCCAAGGGCGTCGCCGAGCAGTTCCCGGTCCTGCTCGGTGGCGCGGCGCTGACCCGTGCCTACGTCGAGCACGATCTCACCGAGGTCTACCAGGGCGATGTGCACTACGCGCGGGACGCGTTCGAAGGCCTGCGTTTGATGGACGAGATCATGACCGTCAAGCGCGGCGGCGGTATCGACCCCAACAGCCCGGCCGCCGTCGCCGAGCGGGAGAAGGCCGCCGAACGCAAGGCCCGCCACGAGCGTTCCAAGCGCATCGCCGAGGAGCGCAAGGCCAAGGAGGTGCCCGTCGTGGTGCCCGAGCGCTCCGACGTGGCCGCCGACCTGCCCGTTCCGGTGCCGCCGTTCTGGGGCACCCGCGTGGTGAAGGGGCTGGCGCTGCAGGAGTATTCGGGTCTGCTCGACGAGCGAGCGCTGTTCCTGGGCCAATGGGGTCTGCGCGGCCAGCGCGGCGGTGAGGGCCCCAGCTACGAGGAGCTGGTGGAGACCGAGGGCCGGCCGCGGCTGCGGTACTGGCTGGACAGGCTGGCCACCGAGAACGTGCTGCAGCACGCCGCGGTGGTCTACGGATACTTCCCGGCGGTGTCGGAGGGCGACGAGGTCATCGTGCTGACCGAACCGGATCCGGATGCGCCCGAACGCTATCGGTTCACCTTCCCGCGCCAGCAACGCGACCGATTCCTCTGCATCGCCGACTTCATCCGTTCCCGGGCCAAGGCGAAGGAGGCCGGTCAGGTCGACGTGCTGCCGTTCCAGCTGGTCACCATGGGCCAGCCGATCGCCGACTTCGCCAACGAGCTGTTCGCCGGCGACAATTACCGCGACTACCTCGAGGTGCACGGCATCGGCGTGCAGCTCACCGAGGCGCTCGCCGAGTACTGGCATCGCCGAATCCGCGAGGAGCTGACGCTGGAAGGGCATGCGGTGGCCGAATCCGATCCGGCCGACGTGCAGGACTACTTCAAGCTCGGTTACCGCGGCGCCCGCTATTCCTTCGGCTACGGCGCCTGCCCTGATCTGGAGGACCGCGCGAAGTTGGTCGACCTGCTGGAGGCCGGCCGGATCGGTGTGGTGCTGTCGGAGGAACTGCAGTTGCATCCCGAGCAGTCCACCGACGCGTTCGTCCTGCTGCACCCGGAGGCCAAGTACTTCAACGCCTGATCCGACCACGCGGGATGTTGTGACGGTGCTCACGGAATGATCGGCGTCGGCGGACCGCGTATTCGGTTGTCCGGGAACGGATAAGACCAGGTTATCCGGTACCGGCGGGCACGTGATTCGTCCCACCCGGCGGAAGTCTTGCCGCGAGTTGGTGGATCTCCGCCGGTTGGGTATGCCATTGTCGATGCAGTTGCAACTGCATCCGGAGCAGTCGGCGGATGCGTTCTGTCGGCGACTGTTCGCAGGTCGCCCGAAATGGTCGGCCACAAACTGCTTACGGGTGCAAAGTACTTCGGCGCGTACGATTTTCGGATATTCCGGACTCGCGCGCAGGAGTGCGATCGAGCTCGGCGTGAAAGCAGGGAGGGTTACAACCCAATGACGGCGGACCGGTTGATCGCTGGACGGTATCGGCTCACGGATCCGATCGGCACCGGCGCCATGGGCGTGGTGTGGCGTGCCACCGATGTCCGGCTGCGGCGCACGGTCGCGGTCAAACAATTGATCCTCGGCCCCGGGTTGTCCCGCTCGGCCGCCCTCGAAGCCAAGTTGCGCGCCATGCGCGAGGGCCGGATCGCGGCCCGGCTGCACCACCCCAACGCCATCACCGTCTTCGACGTCGCCGAAGAGGACGGCCAGCCCTGGCTGGTCATGGAATACATGAACGCGCCCAGCCTGGCGGCGAAACTGTCCGGCCACCAGACGCTGCCGCCCGAGGAGGTGGCGCGGATCGGCGCGCAGGCCGCGGCCGCGCTGTCCGCCGCGCACGAGGCGGGGATCATGCACCGCGACGTGAAGCCCGCCAACCTCTTGGTCGCCGACGACGGCACCGTGAAGATCACCGACTTCGGTATCTCGCGTGCTGTCGGCGACGTCACGGTCACGGCCACCGGCTTCCTCGCCGGGACCCCTGCCTATCTCGCGCCGGAAGTGGCGCGCGGCGAGAATCCCGAACCCGCCTCCGACGTGTTCGCGCTCGGTTCGACCCTGTACGCGGCCGTCGAGGGCAGCCCGCCCTTCGGTGAAGGCGACAACCCGCTGGCTGTGCTGCACTCGGTGGCCCGGGGCGAGATCCCGCCGCCGAAGCAGGCCGGTGAACTCGGCCCGGTGCTGCTGCGTCTGCTCGCACCCGTCATCGATGCCCGGCCGACCATGCGCGAGGCCCGCGAGGCGCTCGAGGCCATCGCCGACGGCCGGGTGCCGGCCTTGGCCGCGGCTCCGGTGAGCACCCGGGTGATGCCCGCGCCGGGTGGCGACGCCACCACGGTGCTCGCCACCCCGGGTTCCGATGATCACGGCCCGACCGAATTCATTCCGGCCGCCGCACCGGCGGCCCGGAACCCCACCCCGCCACCGCCCACCCGGACCGGTGACACGCTGCGCGGGGGTGCGGGGGAGCGCGGACCGAACAAGCAGATCCTGGCGCTGGTGGCTTTCGCCGCGGTGGCGGTGTTGATTGCCGGGGTGCTGCTGTGGAGCCGCGACAACGGCGACGACCCGGTGGCCCAGCAGAGCACTACCGCGGAGCCGGCCGCCCCGTCCTCGGTCGGCGGCGGCGATCCGGTGCAGCGGGAGCCGCAGAACCCGCCGTCGTCGACGACCACGCCGCCGCCCACGAGCAGCACCACGCCGCCGCCCACCACAACCCCGCCCCCGACGACCACGCCGGCCGGGCCGCCCACCCCGGAGCGGGTCGCGCAATTCATTCAGGGCTACTACGGCATGCTGCCCGGCAATATCGACGGTGCGTGGTCCCAGCTCGCCCCGGCCTATCAAGCCCAGACCGGCGGCTACAACGCCTACTCCTCGTGGTGGCGGACGATCCGGTCGGTGAGCGTCAGCAATGTCACGCCCAGCGGGGACGGGGCCACGGCCACGATCAACTACGTGAAAGCCAACGGTCAGCGGGACAGCGAAACCCGCTGGTTCCGCGTGTCCTCCGAAGGTGGCCGCCTGCTCATCACCGCCTCGAGCACCTGACCTCCGGAAACGGCCAGCCGTTACTCTGGTGAACGACTTGGTGGAGAGGCCGCCGCGGATTTCGAGGAGTGACACCGAACGTGACAGCGCTTGCCGCGGTTCTCTGGGATATGGATGGCACGCTGCTCGATTCGGAGAAGCTGTGGGACATAGCCGTTCGTGAGCTCGCTCGGGAACTGGGGCACGAGATGACCGACGAGATCCGCCACGCGCTGATCGGCTCCGCGGGCCCCGACGCCATGCGCATCATCTTCACCGGCCTCGGTCTCGAACCGGACGTGGCCGAAGTCGAGCGGGCCCGGCTGTTCCTGGAGACCCGCGTCGCCGAGCTGATGACCGGACCGATCCCGTGGCGCCCCGGCGCGAAAGACGCCCTCGCCATGGTCCGCGCGGCCGGCCTGTCCAGCGCCTTGGTCACCAACACCAAGCGGTCCCTCGCCGAATACGGCCTGGACACCCTCGGCCGGGAATTCTTCGACGCCTCGGTCTGCGGCGACGAAGTCCTCCAGGGCAAGCCCGACCCCGCCATCTACCTGCGCGCCGCCGAACTCCTCGGCGTCGACCCGAAACACTGTGTGGCCATCGAAGATTCGCCGACCGGCGCGCGAGCGGCCGAACTGGCGGGCTGCGCGGTCCTGGTCGTGCCCTGCGAAATCCCGGTCCCCCCGAGCCCCACCCGCGTCTTCCGCGACACCCTCATCGGCCTCACCCACACCGACCTGCGACACATTCGCCACGAGATCGCCTGACCCGCGATCATCGCACGTCCGACGTGGCCGGCTCGCGCGGTGGCCGCCGCATTGGAGGTAGGCACAAACCGCGGTGAGAGGCATTGTCTTACAACATAACTCGGTATCGGTGCGGATTGTGATGGTGCTCACGGGGTGGGGAAAGCGGCGCGCGGAGCTCGTGGGTCGATCAAAATAGCAACATGGCGGCGACCGGGGATTTGGACGAATTGGTCGACACCGTGCGCTATCCGCTGGCCGATCGCGAGGGTCGGGGCGCGGCTGTGGCGCGGGCTCGGGCCGACCTGGCCGACGGTGGCTGCACGGTCTTGCGGGGGTTCATCCGGCCGGAACTGATCGAAACGCTGCGGGCGCAGGGCGCGGCGCTGGCGCCGCACGCGCACTACGAGGTCGAGCAGGTCAACGCCTACAATATTCCGCTGCACACCGACTTGCCGCCCGATCATCCGGGGCGGATCGTGCTGGAGCGAGGCAACGCGTTCGTGGCGCGCGACCGGATCCCCGGCGACGCACTGATTCATCGGCTCTACACCGACGAACGGTTCCAGCGTTTCGTCGCGGACTGTTTCGGCCTCGCCGAGCTGCATGAATTCGCCGATCCACTGGCCGGGCTCTGCCTGAACGTGGTGGCTCCCGGCATGTCGCACCCCTGGCACTTCGACACCAATGAGTTCACCGTCAGCATGCTCACCCAGCCCGCGGAATCCGGCGGGGTCTTCGAGTACTGCCCCAATATTCGATCTCCCGAAGCGGAGAACCTCGACGACGTTCGCAGTGTGCTCACCGGCTCCGGTGCGCGGCACGTGCGTCGGCTGGAGTTGCGGCCGGGTGACCTGCAGCTGTTCCAGGGGCGCTTCTCGCTCCATCGAGTGTCACCGGTATCCGGTGCCGCGCAACGCCATTCGGCGATCTTCGCCTACACCGACCGTCCCGGTGTGATCGGCACCGTGGAGCGCACCCGGCAACTGTTCGGCCGTGTCCTGCCCGACCATCTAGCCGCCCGGGCACGCCTGGTCCGTGGCGACCAACTGCTCGACTGAGCAGCCGCGTCCGTTCGAGAGGAACACACACGTGCCAGTACCGTTGCATACGACCGGGAAAGCCTCCTTCGACGACATCTACCACCGTCCCGATCCGCGCGACTATTACACCCGCCTGGCAGATTTGGACTATCGCATACCGGAATTAGCGAAAACCCATTTCGCACAGCAAATCCTGGAGTGCCGCGCGGCGACGGGCGGCGAAACGCTCACCGTGCTCGATATCGGCTGCTCCTACGGCATCAACGCCGCGTTATTGCGCCTGGATACCAGCATGGGCGAGCTGGCCGAATATTACGGCGATGCAGTCGAATTCGATCGGGCCGCATTGGCCGCTCGCGACCGCGCGCGACTGGCCACGGCGGACAAACTGCCGGGTATCCGATTCCTGGGTATGGATGCCGCCCGCCCCGCGCTCGCCTACGCACACGCGGCGGGCCTGCTGCACGACACGGTGCATGCCGACCTGGAAACCTCCGAGCCGACCGAGGAGCAACGCCGTATTCTGGCGAGCGCCGACCTGGTGATCTCGACCGGATGCATCGGCTATGTGACGGAGAAAACCCTTGCGCGCATCGCGTCCGCCGGCTCGCGCCGCCCACCGTGGATGGCGCATTTCGTGCTGCGAATGTTCGATTTCGCGCCGATCGCCGCGCACCTGTCGACCCTGGGTTATCGCACCGAACGTGTTCCCGGCATGTTCGAGCAGCGCCGGTTCGCTTCCCCTGGTGAAAGGTCGCAGGTGCTGGATCTTTTGACCGCCAAGGGCATAGATACCGCAGGCTATGAAGCACAGGGCTGGCTTTACGCCAACCTCTACCTCTCGCGCCCATAATTCCCTTGCCGCACCGCATCGAATACGAGGAATCCCAGTTGAGTGACCGAACCTTCGCAGCCGACGACCATCTGCCCCGGGTGCCGCTGCCGGCATTGACGGACAGCTGCACCCGATTCATGCAGTGGTGCGCACCGTTGCTCAGCGCCGAGGAATACGCCACCACCCAGGCCGCGGTCGACGATCTGCTGCGCCCCGACGGTCCCGGCCGGAAATTGCACGCGGCACTCACCGAATACGACAACACTCCCGGTGTCGGCAGCTGGCTGGACTTGTTCTGGCCTTCGCGTTATCTCGGACGGCGTGATCGCATCGCCCTGAACGCCAATTTCTTCTTCCTCTTCCGGGACGACACGACCTTGGCGACGTCGACCGAGGCGAATCAAGTGGATCGTGCCGCGGCGATCGTCTCCGCCGCCACCGCGTACAAACTCGCGCTCGACGACGAAGCGATCGAGCCCGCCACCCAGCGCGGCCAGCAGTTGTCGATGTGGCAGCACAAATATCTGTTCTCCGAAACCCGGATTCCCGGCGCCGATCAGGACAGCGTGCGGGTGCCCTACAGCGATGACTGGCCGGGGCCCTCGGACGCACGCCACATCGTGGTGTTCTGCCGCGGCACTATGTTCCGGCTGGACGTGA
Source organism: Nocardia goodfellowii (assembly GCF_017875645.1). Lineage (NCBI taxonomy): Bacteria > Bacillati > Actinomycetota > Actinomycetes > Mycobacteriales > Nocardiaceae > Nocardia > Nocardia goodfellowii. Next base: position 4,170,610 of record NZ_JAGGMR010000001.1, read on the forward strand.
TCGGTCCGGGCGGGCGGCCGTACTCCCCGGACGACCTCGCCGAAGCCTTGCGGGCGGTACTCGCCACGGCGGGCACCGCCGAGGCGCCCGTCGGACATCTCACCACCAAGGCCAGAGCCGAATGGGCCGCCAGCAGAACAACTTTGCGGGCCGAACCGGCCAACGTCGCAGCACTCGACACGATCGAGACCGCCCTGTTCTGCCTATGCCTGGAAGATCTCGAGCCGCGTGACGACTTGCACGCCTGCGATCAACTGCTGCACGGGAACAGCGGGAACCGCTGGTTCGACAAAGCGGTGTCGTTCATCGTTTTCGCGAACGGTCAGGCCGGCATCAACGTCGAGCACTGCGGACTGGACGGCACCACCATTCTGTCCTTCGTCGACACCCTGCTGGAGACGCCGGCGGCTGAGCACGCGGCCCGCTCGGGTGCGCACACACAAGGCACACCGCCGCTCGAGCCGATCGAATTCGTCCTCGACGAGGCACTGCGGGCCGATATCGCGGCGGCCGGCGCGGACTTCGCGGAGTACGCCGCGGCGAACGCCACCACCACGGTCTCCTTCGATTTCGGCACGGCCCGCGCCAAACAACTCGGCATCTCCCCGGACGCGTTCGCGCAGTTGAGCTATCAGTTCGCACACCGGCGCAGCAAGGGTTTCACCGGCGCCACCTACGAATCCATCGCCACCCGTCAGTGGCGCAACGGCCGCACCGAGGCGATGCGGGTGGTGACGCCGGAGATGGTGGCGTTCGTCGACGCGATGCAGGACCCCGCGGTGGGCCGGGAAGCGCGCATTGCCGCCGCCCGCACCGCGGCGGGCGCACACGTCGAACGGGCCAAGCAGTGCCAGGCGGGCGACGCGCCCGAGCAGCACCTGTGGGAACTGCAGTGGATCCAGCGTCGCCGGGGCGCCGAGCTGGGCGTCACCGAGCCGATCCCGCTCTATGACAGCCCAGGGTGGCTGATCATGCGCAACGACTACCTCAGCACCAGTTCCGCTCCGTCGGTCAACATCGAGTACTTCGGGTTCGGTTCCACCAGTCCGACCTGCATCGGCGTGGCCTATGTGCTGCTGCCGGACCGGTGGAACCTCTACCTCGCCACGCCGAAAGCGGTGGCCGGCCAGATGTACGCCTTCGCCGACCAGCTGCGCACCGCGGTCGCCGATCTGGCCGCATTGCTGGCGTGATCGAGGTCCGCACGCGGGGTGAGCAACTCTCCCGCGTGCGGATCTGAAACAATCTCTTTCGTGAAGAACTTCGAATCCCTGTTCGCCGAGCTGCAGGATCGTGCCGCCACCCGCCCCGCGGGCTCCGGCACCGTGGCCGCATTGGATGCCGGCGTGCATGCCCAGGGTAAGAAGGTGCTCGAAGAGGCCGGCGAGGTCTGGCTGGCCGCCGAGCACGAGAGCGACGAGTCGCTCGCCGAGGAGATCTCGCAGCTGCTCTACTGGGTGCAGGTGCTCATGGTGGGCCGGGGACTGAAGCTCGAAGACGTGTACCGACATCTGTGATGTCCGCACCTCTTCCCGCCGAAACTCCCTGAAAGGACCAGCCCATGCTGCGCGTCGCAGTCCCCAACAAAGGCGCTCTCTCCGAATCCGCGACCTCGATCCTGGCCGAGGCCGGCTATCGCAAGCGCACCGATTCGCGGGATCTGACCGTCCTCGATCCAGCCAACCAGGTGGAGTTCTTCTTCCTGCGGCCCAAGGACATCGCCATCTACGTCGGTTCCGGTGAACTCGACCTCGGCATCACCGGCCGCGATCTCGCCCTGGATTCCGGCGCGCCGGTGCAGGAACGATTGTCCCTCGGCTTCGGCCGCTCCACCTTCCGCTACGCCGCCCCCGCCGGGCGCGATTGGACGGTCTCCGACCTGCGGGACAAGCGCATCGCGACCTCCTACCCGAATCTGGTGCTCACGGATCTGCGGGCCCGTGGCATCGAGGCCGAGGTGATCCGGCTCGACGGCGCGGTGGAGATCTCCATCCAGCTCGGCGTCGCCGACGCCATCGCCGACGTGGTGGGCTCCGGCCGCACGCTGCGCCAGCACAACCTGGTCGCGTTCGGCGAGTCGCTGTGCGATTCCGAGGGTGTGCTGATCGAGCAGGTCGGTTCCGACCAGAACGAGCGGGCGCGCAACCAGCTCATCGCCCGCGTGCAGGGCGTGGTCTTCGGTCAGCAGTACATCATGCTGGACTACGACTGCCCGAAGGAGTTGCTGGACAAGGCGGTTCAGATCACCCCCGGCCTGGAGTCGCCGACGGTGTCCCCGCTGGCCGACGAGAACTGGGTCGCGATTCGCGCCATGGTGCCGCGCAAGCAGGGCAACGAGGTCATGGATCAGCTCGCCGATCTCGGGGCGAAGGCCATCCTGGCGTTCGACATCCGGTCCTGCCGCGCGTTCTGATCAGTCGTTCGCGACGGCGTCGCGCTGGGCCGGACCGCCGGCGCTTCCGCTGAGGTGCCTCCGGTGCCGTCCACCCATGTATTCACGGTGAGCGCAACCGGTGTGCGCGGGTTTCGGCCGTCATACCTTGGGTCCTCTCGATGAGGAACGCAAGGAGTGACCGACCGTGTCGCAGATTTCGCCCGAAGACGATTCGGGCCGCACGTTCACTGTGAACGAGGACTGGCTGGCGGCGATCGCCGGACTGCTGCTCATCGCGCTGGTCCTGACCGGTGTGATCCCGGCTTGGCTGGTATCCCCGGATTGGCTGGTGCGGTGATGAGCGGCGAAACTGTCGCCGAAACGCCGGTCAAGTCGGAAACGGCCGCGCTGCAAGGGATTGCCAGGCCGACGAAGCGGGAGATCGCGGCCGGGGTCGCCGTGGTGCTCGCGCTGGGGCTGGTAACCCGCTACTTCGACGCGCATGTGCCGGAGTGGGCCAAGGGCACGCCGTTCCAGCGGGTCGCCAAGTCGGTCGAGTACCCGGTGTACGCGATCGCGCTCGGCCTGCTCGGCAATGTCATCCTGACGAAACTGCATCTGCGGGAACGGCTTTCGGCGGGTTTCCGCACCGAGTTCTTCATCAAGACCGGTGTGGTGCTGCTCGGCGCCTCGATCAACCTGAAGATCCTGGTGACCGCGGCGGGCCCGTCGATTCTGCAGGCGCTGTTGCTGATCACCGTGGTGTTCGGGTTCACCTGGTGGTTCGGCGGTGTGCTCGGCCTGGACGACAAACTGCGCGCGCTGCTGTCCTCGGCGGTGTCGATCTGCGGAGTCAGTGCCGCGATCGCCGCCGCGGGCGCGGTGCAGGCCAAGCGGGAGCAGATCGCCTACGCGGCTTCGCTGGTGATCATCTTCGCGCTGCCGTCGATTTTCGTGCTGCCTTGGCTGGCCGACCTGCTCGGGCTCTCCGATGCCGTCGCGGGCGCGTGGATCGGCGGCAATATCGACACCACGGCCGCGGTGGCCGCCTCTGGTGCGCTGGCGGGGGAGGACGCGCTGAAGATCGCCGGCATCGTGAAGACCACGCAGAACGCGCTAATCGGCATCGTGGCGATCGCGCTCACCGCGTATTTCACGCTGCGCGTGGAACGCCGGCCGGGGGCGGCCCGGCCGTCGGCGCGCCAATTCTTCGAGCGGTTCCCGAAGTTCGTTCTCGGTTTCGTGGCGGCGTCGATCATCGGCACGCTCTACCTGCAATCGGTGGACAAGCAGACCGGGACCGCGCACATCGCGATCGTCAACGATCTGCGGACCTCGTTCCTGATCCTGGCGTTCGTCTCCATCGGGCTGGAGTTCTCCTTCCGCGGACTCCGTGCCGCCGGGTGGCGGCCCATCGCGGTCTTCGGCTCCGCCGTCGTGGTGAACCTGATTGTCGGCCTAGGGCTTTCGGTTATCCTCTTCCGCGACTTCACCCTGTGACCCGGTGGAGAGCTCCCGGCGGCGCACGGCCGCCGGGACTCCGGATCGGCGGCGACCACCACGTACCCGGTGGTCAGTCCGCGACCGCGTCGGCGAAGGTTTCCTCCGGGGACTCCGGAGCGTCGGCGGGCCAGCCGGGATAGGCCGGTGGCGTCCCACCGAAGGCGGGGCAGAGGGGTTTGTAGTCGCAGTAACCGCAGAGCCAGCTGGTGGTCGGCTGGAACTCGCCGGTGCGCCCGGCTTCGAGGATCGCCTCCCAGAGCGCGCCCAGGGTGCGTTCGAAGCGGGCCAGTTCCTCCGCGTCCGGCGCGTAGGTGAGGATCTGCTCGTCGGCCAGGTAGATCAGCCGCAGCTGGGCGGGCAGGATCCCGCGGGTGCGCAGCACCACCAGGGCGTAGAACTTCAGCTGAAACAGCGCCTTGGTCTCCTGCGCGAGCCCGGGGGCGCGACCACTCTTGTAATCGACCACGCGCAGCTCACCGGTCGGCGCGACATCGATCCGATCGACGAATCCGCGCAGCAGCACCCCGTTACCGAGTTCGACCTCGACTCGGGCTTCCCGCGATTCCGGTTCGAAGCCTGTCGGGTCTTCGAGGCGGTAGTAGCTGTCGAGCAGTTGGCGTACTTCCGCGAGCAACGGCTCGATCCCGTCGGCGACGACCAGTTCGGCGACCTCGGGCCGCCCCTCGAGGACCCGGGCCCAGGCCGGCTCGATCAATGCGGCGGCGCGCTCCGGTCTTCGCTGGTCGGCGGGCAACCCGTAGAGGTCTTCGAGTACCGCGTGCACCACCGTGCCGCGCACCGCGCCACGCGAGGGACGCTCCGGAATCCGATCGATCGCGCGCAGGCGATATTTCAACGGGCACTGTTTGAAATCGATTGCGCGCGAGGGTGACAGCGCCGGCCTGCGCCGCCCCGAATCCTGCTCCGGCCCGGCCTCGGGGGTGAGATCGGCAGGGGGCTTGCACGCGGACGCTGACATACCTGGCAGGCTATCCGGCGGCACTGACATAAAGACAGCTCGCCGCGTGCGAGCTCAGCGGCCGCAGGCGGCGGCGCGGCATCATCACGAAGTCGTGGCGAGTACCGCGATCGAATTCGGAACGGAGATACATGACGGCCAGACGGACCGGGCCTTTCACCATCGGTGACCGGGTGCAGCTGACCGACGCCAAGGGGCGCCTGTACACGGTCGTGCTGGAGGAGGGCAAAGAGTTCCACACCCATCGCGGCGGCATCAAGCACGACAAGCTGATCGGCGCGGACGAGGGCACCGTCGTCACCTCCACCAACGGCACCCCGTATCTCGCACTGCGCCCGCTGCTGGTCGACTATGTGCTCTCCATGCCCCGCGGCGCGGCCGTCATCTACCCGAAAGACGCCGCCCAGATCGTGCACGAGGGCGATATGTTCCCCGGCGCGCGCGTGCTGGAGGCCGGCGCGGGCTCCGGCGCGCTGACGTGTTCGCTGTTGCGCGCGGTCGGCCCGCAGGGCGAGGTCATCTCCTACGAGATCCGCGACGATCACGCCGAGCATGCCATCCGCAATGTGGAGACCTTCTTTGGCGAACGTCCAGCTAACTGGTCGTTGACGGTCGCCGATGTGGCGAACTACGACGGCGAACCGGTCGATCGCGTCGTGCTGGACATGCTCGCGCCCTGGGACGCGCTGCCGGCGGTGTCCAAGGCGCTGGTCCCCGGCGGCGTGTTGATCGTCTATGTGGCGACTGTCACGCAGCTGTCCAAGGTGGTCGAGGCACTGCGCGAACAGGAATGCTGGACCGAGCCGCGGTCTTGGGAATCGATGGTCCGTGGCTGGCACGTCGTGGGCTTGGCGGTGCGGCCCGAGCATCGGATGCAGGGCCATACCGCGTTCCTGGTGAGCGCGCGCCGCCTCGCCGAGGGCACCGTGACCCCGAAACCGCAACGGCGTCCGTCGAAAGGCTGACGCTGCGACCGGCTAGGGCGCGCAGGGGGCAACGAATGCCAGCAAGGTGCACGCACCCGCGTCCGACAGCTTCCACTTGCCGTCCAGGTATTCCCAGGTCATCGGCATCGCGGGCGCGGCGCCGTGCGGGGAGGTGGTGACCACCTGCGCGGTCGCCTTGGTGCCGTCCACCTTGACATCGCTCACCGCGAAGGTGAGCGTGCCGTAACCGGCGAGCGCCCGGTTCATGGTTTCGATGTTGGCCTGCCGCTTGGCGCCGTCGGCCACGACCGCGGTCTTCTCGGCGGTGGGCTTGGCCGGATCGGCCAGCAAAACCAGCGTCGCCTGCAGGTCAGCGGCCGAAGGCGCCGCCACGGCGGACTGCGCGCCGTTGCCCGCGGCGGAAGTGGTGACCGCCGCACTGGTGCTGGTGGCGGTCTCGGATTTATCGTCGGAACCACAACCGGTTACACCGGCCGTAACGGCGAGCGCCACCGCGACGCTAGCCATAGACAGACGGAGTGTCCGCACGGGAAGGAGCATTGAGTCAGCAACCTTTCGGCTCGATCGGCGAGCATGCTCGCCTGGTTCGGGTTAGGGGAGGCTAACATGGACGCAAGCAGGTCGATCGCAGCCCAGATGTGATCACGACGAAACCGTGTTGGAAGGCGAGAACCGTTCGAGCCCGGTAGCGTTGATAGACCGGGACTGGGAGGAGCAGCACATGAGCCCCATCGAGAATTCGGATTCGGCGGCCTGGAGAGAGCTCGAGGCGGTACGCGCCGAAGCAGCTGCACTCCGGAGGCAACTCGCCGATTCACCCGATCGCGCACGGGAATTGGAAGCCCGCATCGATTCGCTGACCATTCGCAATACCAAGCTGATGGACACCCTCAAGGAAGCGCGGCAGCAACTCGTCGCACTCCGCGAGGAAGTCGATCGACTGGGTCAGCCACCGAGTGGATACGGCGTTCTGATCGGTGTGTACGACGATCAGACGGTCGACGTGTTCACTTCCGGGCGCAAGATGCGGTTGACCTGTTCGCCGAACATCGACACCTCGACGCTGGAATACGGCCAGACCGTCCGCCTCAACGAGGCGCTCACCGTCGTCGAGGCCGGCGTCTACGACGCGGTCGGCGAAATCGGAAGTCTGCGAGAGATTCTCGACGACGGACGGCGCGCGCTGGTGGTCGGCCATGCCGACGAGGAGCGCGTGGTGTGGCTGGCCGGGCCGCTGTCCAAGCTCGCCGAGATGGATGATCTGGAAGATCCGGATCGTCCCATTCGCAAACTGCGGCCGGGCGATTCGCTCCTGGTCGACACCAAGGCCGGCTTCGCCTACGAGCGCATTCCCAAGGCCGAGGTCGAAGATCTCGTGCTCGAGGAAGTGCCCGACGTCGACTACAGCGATATCGGTGGCCTCGGTCGCCAGATCGAGCAGATCCGCGACGCCGTGGAGCTGCCGTTCCTGCACAAAGACCTGTTCCGCGAGTACGCGCTGCGGCCGCCCAAGGGTGTGCTGCTCTACGGTCCGCCCGGTTGCGGTAAGACGCTGATCGCGAAGGCCGTCGCGAACTCGCTGGCCAAGAAGATCGCCGAAGCCCGCGGTGAGGATGCCAAGGAAGCCAAGTCCTTCTTCCTCAACATCAAGGGCCCGGAGCTGCTGAACAAGTTCGTCGGCGAGACCGAGCGGCACATCCGCATCATCTTCCAGCGCGCCCGGGAGAAGGCGTCGGAGGGCACCCCGGTGATCGTGTTCTTCGACGAGATGGATTCGATCTTCCGCACCCGTGGTTCGGGTGTCTCCTCCGACGTGGAGACCACCGTTGTGCCGCAGTTGCTTTCGGAGATCGACGGTGTCGAGGGCCTGGAGAACGTCATCGTCATCGGCGCCTCCAACCGCGAGGACATGATCGACCCCGCGATCCTGCGCCCCGGACGTCTCGACGTGAAGATCAAGATCGAGCGCCCGGACGCGGAATCGGCCCAGGACATCTTCTCCAAGTACCTGGTCGACACGCTGCCGCTGCACGCCGACGATCTCGCCGAGTTCGGCGGCGACCGGACGGCCTGCATCCAGGCGATGATCGATCGGGTGGTCGAGCGGATGTACGCCGAGAGCGAGGACAACCGCTTCCTGGAGGTCACCTACGCCAACGGTGACAAGGAAGTCCTCTACTTCAAGGACTTCAACTCCGGCGCCATGATCCAGAACATCGTGGACCGGGCCAAGAAGTACGCCATCAAGTCGGTGCTCGACACCGGCGCCCCGGGCCTGCGCATCCAGCATCTCTTCGATTCGATCGTGGACGAGTTCGCCGAGAACGAGGACTTGCCCAACACCACGAATCCGGATGACTGGGCACGCATCTCGGGCAAGAAGGGCGAGCGGATCGTCTACATCCGCACGCTGGTCACCGGCAAGAACGCCAGTGCCAGCCGGGCCATCGACACCGAGTCGAATACGGGTCAGTACCTGTAGGTTCCACCTACCGCAGGGCCGCGTTTCCACTCGGGAACGCGGCCTTTCGGCATCTCGGAGTGTTGCGCGGTCCGGCCGATATCCGACATACCGGGTAGCGTTTCCCGCGCTGACCAGAGGAGATCGAATGAATTACCCGCAGCCCGAACCCTATCCGGGTGCTGAACCGTATCCGGGCGGTTCCTACGAGCCATACGGTCCGGGCGGCGGCAAGCCGCCGGTCCCGTCCACGGTGCAGTACGCCTTCTATCTGATGCTGGCGGGCGCCGCCGTCACGGTGCTGAGCACGCTGCTGATCTTCACGCAATTGGACGTGGTGCGCGAGGAGGTGCAGAAGCAGGACGTCGATGCGGTCTTCACCGAGTCCCAGCTCGATTCCCTCGTCATCTTCTCGGTGGCCATCGGTGTCGCCACCAATCTGGTGTCCGCCGGGTTGTGGATCTGGATGGCGTTCGCGAATCGAGCGGGCAAGAACTGGGCCCGGATCACCGCGAGCGTCCTGTTCGGCCTCAGCACCGTGTTCACCATTCTGAGCCTGGTGGGCTCGGGTGTGTTCGGCGCGGGCAGCGGGGGCGCCGGGATCATCGCGGGCGTGCTCACCTGGCTGATCGGAGTGGCCGCGATCGTCCTGCTGTGGCACAAGCGGTCGGCCGCGTACTTCAAGCCCGCGCCGCCCCCGGGGTATGCCCCGCCGCCGGGCTTCGCTCCGCCGCCGCCCGGATCCTGACGGCGCGAAGGGCCGCGTTTCCCGCCAGGAGACGCGGCCCTTCGGGCGTCCGGACTCAGTTCGCGATGGCTACCGAGTCGATGACCATGTCCGCGGCGGGCGCACCGTCACCGGTGCCGTCCTTGGTGCCGCCGTTCGCGACGGCCGTCAGCTTCTCCATGCCGGCGGTGATCTTGCCGAAGGGCGTGTAGTTCGGCGGCAGCTGCGAATCCTGGGTGACCAGGAAGAACTGGCTGCCATTGGTGTTCGGACCGGCATTGGCCATGGCGACGGTGCCCGCCGCGTAGGTCGCGCCGGCCAGGTTCTCATCCGGGACCTGGTAGCCCGGACCGCCGGTCCCCGTGGCGGTCGGATCGCCGCATTGCAGCACGAAGATGCCCTGGGTGGTCAGCCGGTGGCAGCGGGTGTGATCAAAGTAGGCCTCGTTGGCCAGGAAGACGAACGAGTTGACCGTGCGCGGAGCCTTGGCCGCGTCGAGCGCGATCGTGACGGCGCCGCAGCTGGTGTTCAGCGTCGCGGTGTAGTTCGCGCCCGGATCGATTGTCATCCCCGGTTCCGCGGGCCACTGCTTGCCGTTCGGCTGGCCGGCGTCGGGTGTGCAGTCCGGGGCCGCGGCCGCGGCCTCGGGCATCGCCACGATGCCGCCGAGGCCGAGTACTGCCAGTGCCGCGCCAGCAGCGAAAAGCCGTGCACCGCCTAGGGTTCCCCGGAGAAGTCCGCTACGGGTGCTATGGACGAATTGCCGCTGTTCGCTGCTCAACGTTCTCCAGTCTCCTTCATTCGCTTACCGCATCGGTCGATGCTTTGGCGCATCATGCCATTTCGGGGCACGGCGTGGAGGCGGATGCCGAAGGGAATTCCCGGTTCGCGTCGGTCGACAGCGAACACGAGATCATCCAGCCGCTGATCGACGGACTGACCCAGGGGCAGCGCGACGAGACCTGGCCCGGAATGCTGCGTCTGAGCTGAGCCGCGCTCCCGGCCTCGGCTTCGGGCGGAATACTCTGCGGCTCAACGCTGTCGGCGCTGCTATAGTCCTCGCCTAGTCGGGTTTTCACCTGACTATTCGGGAAGGGAGGCCCGAATGGTTGGTGTCGAGGGCACCACCTTCGGTGGGTACATCATCGAGCGAAGGCTCGGCAGTGGCGGTATGGGCACCGTGTACGCGGCCCGGCATCCGCGCCTGTCCCGGGTCGACGCCGTCAAGATCCTGTCCGAGCAACGGGGCGGCGACCCGGAATTCCGGGCCCGGTTCTTGCGCGAGGCCGAGATCGCCGCGCGTTTGCAACATCCGAATCTGGTGGCGGTCCGCGACCGCGGCGACCAGGACGGCCGGCTGTGGATCGCGATGCAATACGTCGAAGGTCCCGATCTCGGTGCGCTGATCAAACGTGGTCCCGCCGTCCTCGACATTCCGCGCGCCGTGCACATCCTCACCGAAGCGGCACAGGGGCTCGACGAGTTGCATCGGGCGGGGCTGCTGCACCGCGATGTGAAGCCCGCGAACATCCTGATCGCCGAACAGCCCGGCGGGCCGGACCGCGTGCTGGTCACCGACTTCGGGATCGCCAGGGCCGCAGACGATTCCACCACCTTGGCCGGACCGGGTGGAGTCACCGCCACACTGGCCTACGCGGCGCCCGAGCAGATCAGCGGTGCGCCGGTCGACCGGCGTGCGGACGTGTACGCGCTGGGCGCGACGCTGTATCACATGCTCACGGGCACGGTCCCGTACCCGCGCAACAGCCCCGGCTCGGTCATGTACGCGCATCTGCACGAGCCGCCGCCGCGCCCGTCCCAGCGAAACCCGCAGGTAACCAAGGCGTTCGACACGGTGATCGCCACGGCGATGGCGAAGCGGCCGGATGACCGGTATGACAGTTGCGGCGCGCTGGCCGCGGCCGCCGCGGCGGCGCTCTCCGGCCGCCGCGCCGCCGGTAGGGGCCGTCGCGGGCTCGCCGCCGCCCTGCTGACTGTGCTGGCGACGACGGCGGCAGCCGTCTGGTTCGTGCGCGCCCAGGAGACGACGCCGGCGGCGGCGCGTCATCACCCCGTCGCCGATAGTGTCGACCCGGCGCAGTGGGGCGTGTACGCCTATATGCCCGAAGCCTTTCCGCGGCTGCTGCCGCCGTTCCCGTACGGCTCGGGGTATCAGGATCTCTCGGCGTGTGTGCCGCAGGCCGAGGCGGTCGACAGCCTGCTCGACAGCGCGGTGCCGGTCGGGGAGTTGTTCTGCCTCGGGGATCGGAATCCGGCCGAATCGGTGCAGGTCTTCTGCAATGCCGATCGGTCGCCGATGGGGCCGAGCCGGTCGTATGCCAAAGCCGAAGGTGACGAGCACTGGTCCCGCCCTTCGGGCACGGGGCATGTGTTCTGGGGAAGTGATCTGTATTCCGGGACAGGGACGTTCCTGGACGGCAAAGTCTGGGGTGTGCTCGATGTCTACTTCGACGACCCGGCCCGCAACTTCTGCCGGGTACGAGTGGTGGGCGAGGGACCGACCGGGACGGTACTACGCGATCGGTGGTGGGCGAATGCGCCGCTTTAGTATTGCGTCGGCATTGACGGCGCTCGCGCTCGTCTCGGGGTGCACCATCGCGGGCAATCCGCAACCGCAGCAGTACGACCTGACATCGTTCGACGTCGGCCCGTACAGCGTCCAACCGCTCGAGGTGCCGGCCGAGACCAGCGAGAAGCACGGGCGGACTTTGGAGTCGGCGCGGATGACCGAGGCGTTGATCGATCCGGTCGAAGCGGATCCGGCCCTGGACAAGCCGACCGGCACGACGGCCTTGGCCGCGCTGCCGACGCCGGCGAAGGTGACGACCTTGCTCGCGGCCCCGGTTCGCGCGGTGCTCGAGCGCAACGACATGCTGAGCGCGGCGGCGGTCGGCGGCACCGATGTCACCTCGGGTCCGCGCGGCCCGGTCGTGGGCGAGTCACGGGTGCTCACCGTGCTCGTGACGCGCTTCGCCGATGCCGCGACGGCACTACGCGCCGCCCGCGACATGGATGCCGCCGACGCGGCGGTGAACCCGGAGAACGTCGCCGTCACGATCCCGGAATACCCTGCGGCGCTGGCGCATTGGCGGCCGAACGTGCCGACCTTGGCCGTCACCCTGCCCACCGACTTCTATGTGATCAGCCTGCTCGTCGGGCACACCAGCCCCGACCTCGCGGCGCTGGCCGAGCTCGCCCGCAAGGCCTTCGCCGCACAGCTGCCGCGGTTACGCGCATTCGCGCCGACCCCGCGCGAGCGGTTCGTCTCCATGCCGCTGGATCCGGAAGGCATGCTGGCCCGGATGCTGCCGCTGGCGCCGAGCCGCTGGCCCTACCCCACCGTAACGGCGGTGAACCACAGCGAGATCGCGGGATGGGGCGGCACCCTGCAACCCAGTGGCCTGGTGTTCGGGCCACGGGCCGCCTACCTGTATCTCACCCGGCCGCGGCGGACAGCGACGGAGGCATTGGCCTTCAACGGGTTCAATGTCCTGGCTCGGTACCCGGATGCCACCGCCGCGCGCGCGAGCTACGACCGCACGAAAAGAGTGCAGTTGGAGAGCGGACTGAGGGAGGTGCCCGGTCCCGCCGGGGTGGCGGATGTCTTCTGCGCCGAGAACCCGTCGCCGGATAAGCTCGGCGTCATCAAGTACACCTGCTGGGTACTGCACGGCCGGTATGTCGCAACGCTTTTCGCCCGGGAGTCGAAGAGCGCGCAGCAGCGGGCAGCTGCCCAGTACGGCCTGCTGGTGAACGGCGGATAGCGTGATGTCCGAGATGCCGCCCGCACCGGCATTGGCGCCCGGGACGATATTCGCCGGTTACCGCGTCGAGCGCGTGCTCGGTAGCGGTGGCATGGGCACGGTGTACCTCGCCGCGCACCCACGGTTGCCGCGCTACGACGCGCTGAAGGTCTTGTCCGAGTCGCACAGTGCCGACCCGGAATTCCGGGCCCGATTCGGTCGCGAGGCCGAACTCGTCGCGCGGCTGGACCACCCGAATATCGTGGCGGTCCGGGACCGGGGCGACGAGCACGGGCGGCTCTGGTTCGCCATGCAATTCGTCGAGGGCGGGGATGCCGCCGAGCTCCTTCGCCGCTACCCGGGCGGAGCACCGCCGGCCACGGTGCTGCATATCGTCAGCGAGGCCGCCGCCGGGTTGGACGCCGCGCACCGGGCAGGTCTGCTGCACCGTGACGTCAAACCGGCGAACATCCTGCTCGAGCCGCGCCCCGGCGCCCCGGATCGGGTGTATGTCACCGACTTCGGCATCGCCCGCGCGGCCGCCGAGACCACGGCGCTGACCGAGGCGGGCACCGTGCTGGCCACGCTCGCCTACGCCGCGCCCGAGCAGATCATGGCGCAGCGGATCGACCAGCGTGTGGACGTGTACGCCCTGGGCTGCACGCTTTACGAATTGCTCACCGGGGCAAAGCCTTTCCCGCGCGATAGCGCCGTCGCGGTGATGCACGCCCACCTCTACGACGCGCCGCCACGGGCGAGTGCGCACAATCCCGCGCTGCCCGCCGCGCTCGACGGAGTGCTGGCCACGGCGCTGGCGAAGAATCCGGAGCAGCGCTATCCGTCCTGCGGGGCACTGGCCGCCGCGCTGGCAGCGGCATTAGGCGCGAACCCGGAGACCACCGCGGTGCTGCGACCGCCGACCGGCCCGCGCAAGCCGTGGGCCGTGGTCACCGCCGTCGCGGCCATCCTCGCGGTGGCGCTGGTCGCCGGTGTGATCTGGATGAACCGCGCCCCGGCACCCACCGGCCACGCCGGGACATCCAGTAGCGCACCGGCTGCCACCCCGACCAGCACGGCGCTTCCCGTCGCGGCGGTGTCGTGGAGTAGTTATCGCGTGGTCGTCGACGCACTGCCCGGACTGTTGCCCGTCAACCCGATCGGCAGCGGATACCAGGGAATGCGATGTGTCGCGGTGGACAGCGAGATGAAACAGATCGACCTGAACGCGCGACCCGGCAAGATCCTGTGGCTGTCGTGCTACGGCAACGAGGATCCGCTGGAATGGATGCTGGTGAGCTGCAACGCCAACCTCGCTCCGACGCTTCTGTCCCGGCCGACTGACGGCACGATCGCGGGAGACGAGCTCTGGGAGCGGCCGTCGGGCCGGGGGCGGATGGTCTGGGGGAACAATCCCGATCTGCGGACCGGGCAGCCCGAGGGGATGCTGTTCATCCAATTCGACGATCCCGCACGGAATTTCTGTCAGCTGTCGGTACAGGGCGGCTCGAGCGGGCAGGAACTGATCGACCGGTGGTGGCGTGATGCGCCGCTGTAGCCGAGGGGAGGAATGGTGATCGAAGCCGAGGAGATGACCGTCGCGGAGATGATCCCGCGCGGTGCGCTCGACATCGCCCGGACGGTGCACATCGTGACCGAGACGGCGCGGGTGCTCGACGAACGCCGCCGACATGGGGCGGCCGCCCACACCGTGCGGGCAGCGGACATCCGGGTAGCCGAACTGCCGGGCGGCCCGGATCTAGTGCGGGTGGCGACCCCGGGCCACACCGCTGAGACGGTGCGAAACGAGCCAGTTCCGGACGACACCGAGACGGTGCGCGAGGCGTCTCCGCCGGACGACACCGAGACGGTGCGACTTTCGGGTTCGGTGCCGCAGGACACCGGCACGGTGCGCCTCGCGGGCGGTTCTGGACCCGGCGCGATGACGGCGGGCAGTTCGGCACCCGGTGCGACGGCGGCGGGCAGTTCGGCACCCGGCGCGACGGCGGCGGGCGGCTTGGCACCCCGCGCCATGACGGCGGGCAGTTCCGCACCGGAAGCCCTTGCGGCGGGCGGCTCGGCACTCACCGCCAGGACCGAGCGGGCATCCCCGGTCGCCGTGGATCCCCGCGTCGACGTGCAGGCACTCGGTCGTGTGCTGTACGAAATGCTCACCGGCACCGAGGCGTCGCCGGGGTCCACGATTCTGCCGCCGACACAGGTGAACCCCTGGGTCCCCAAGGGATTCGACGCCGTGGTGGCCACGGCATTGACCGGCGGCTATCCCGACTGTGCCGCGCTGGCCGCCGCGGCGGCCGGCGCCGCCGATGTCCCGGCCGAAGGTGGCTCGCCGGAATCTCGGCGTCGCCCGATCCTGCTCGCGATCGCCCTGGCTCTGGTCCTGAGTGCCGCGGTGGCGGTGGGTGTGTGGGCGACCCGCGACGAATCGAGCTCGGCCGCCGGTCCGGCCGACGCTCCCGTGGGCACCAGTCGCTCGCCGGAATTGAAGAAGGCGCTCTGGGGTTCGCATGCCTTTGTCGCGGACGCCTTTCCGCGACTGCTGCCGGCCTCGATACACGGGATCGGATACGACGAGATTTTCGGCTGCGATACGGTCGATTCCCAGTTCGACACCGTGTCGATGGACGAGACGCCGCTGGGCTTCGCCACCGTGTACTGCGCCGGGAACACCGAGCCGCTGGTAACTCTCAAGGCCAGCTGTGATGTCAAGGGCGCGACCTTGACACCCAAGGGCGACACCTGGCGGATCGAGGGCGAGCAGCGCTGGACGCGCGGGACGGAAACCGGGGTGCTGAGGTGGGGCAACTACACCACCGTCGACAACCGGGTGCTCGGCCGCCTCGAAGTGTTCTTCGACAGTCCGCAGCGCAAGAGTTGTTATCTGACTATCAACGGAACCGGATCCGGGACCGGTCTACGCGACGGGTGGTGGTCTCGTGCGCCGCTATGACCTTTCATCGATAGTGGCGGCGCTCGCCGTCCTCGCCATGGTGGCGTCCGGTTGCGCGGTCGAAGGCAAACCCATTGCCGCCCAGCCGGATCCGGCCACGCTGGATGTCGGTCCGTTCGGCGTCGACGGGCCTCTTGCCGAGCCGCGTAACGACAGCGAGGCGCACGGGCGGGTGCTGGAATCGATCCGCATGGGTGAGGCGGTGGTCGATCCCTTCGACGTCGATCCCGCATTGACCTTCGGTCTCGGGTCGGTAGCCTCGGTGCCGATTCCGACGCCCGCGAAAGCCGGTTTCCTGGCCGCTCCGGTGCGCGCGGTGCTCGAACGGCACGGGATGCTCGCCGGCTTCTCGGTCGGGGGGACGGATCAGGAAATATCGGCCCAGGTCGCTGTCGGCCGGGCGAAACTGCTCACGGTCATGCTGCTGCGCTTCCCTGACGCCGAAGCCGCCCGCAAGACGGCCGGGGAGATCGATGCCGTCGACACCGCGGTGAGTCCGGAGAACGTCGCGGTCCGGCTCGCGGAGCATCCTGGCGCCTATGCCCATTGGCGTCCCACGGTGCCGACGCTGGCGGCGACGATCTCCGAGGGGCCCTTCGTGATCAGCGTGCTGGCCGGTCACACCGCACCGGATCTGGCTGTGCTGAGCGGTTTGGCGAGTGCCGCGTTCACCGCCCAATTGACACGGGTGCGGGAATTCGTACCGACGCCGTCGGACAAGTTCGCGCAGCTTCCGCTGGACCGGGACGGCATGCTGGCGCGGCTGCTGCCGGAAGCGCCGGGACTGTGGCCGGTCCCGACCGTGATCGCGGTCCGCAACGACGAGAATGCCGGCTGGCGCACAGGTTTCATCGTGGCGGGGGTCGTCTATGGCCCGCGCGCCGCCGGCCGGTACGGCAGTTGGGAGAAGGTGTACGACGAGGAGGAGGACGACGGCGGGATGCTGCTCGCGGTGAACGGGGGCCATGTCCTGGTCAAGCATTCCGACGCGGCCGAAGCGCGGGAAGCGTTCGTCGAAACCGTGTCCGAACTGAACGAGCAGGGGCAGCGTGCGGCCCCGCCGCCCACCGGTCTGCCGGACGGGCGGTGTACGGAGTCGTTGGCGAGCGCCGGGAAGAACGCGTTGCGCTACGCATGCCGAGTGTTGTACCGCCAGTACGAGGCCATTACCTACGGCCGCACGCTCCGGGAAGCGCAGCAGAAGATCGCGGCGCAGTACGCGCTGCTGGTGCGTAGCGAGTGAGCCGATGCTAGGAAACCTACGGCCCGGCACGGTGTTCGCCGGATATCTGATCGAACGTGTCCTCGGCGGTGGCGGTATGGGGACGGTGTACGTGGCCAGGCATCCGCGTCTGCCGCGCCGGGAGGCGCTCAAGGTGCTGGCTCCCGAGCACAGCGCGGATGCCGAATTCCGGGCGCGTTTCATCCGCGAAGCCGAACTGACCGCCCGGCTGAACCATCCGAATATCGTTGCCGTGCACGACCGCGGCGTGACCGAGGACCGCCTGTGGATCGCCATGCAATTCGTCGACGGCGTCGATGCCGCGGCGCTGGTGGGCAACGGATCCGGTCTGCCGCCGCACCGGGCACTGCATATCATCGAGCAGGCCGCCCGCGGTCTCGATGAAGCCCACCGCGCCGGCATGGTGCATCGGGATGTGAAACCGGCGAATATCCTGATCGAAGCCCGGGACGGCGACGCCGATCGAGTGCTGGTCACCGACTTCGGAATCGGCTGGGCCGCAAGCGAATCCACGGCATTGACCGAAGCCGGCTCGGTCCTGGCGACGCTGGCCTACGCGGCTCCCGAGCAGTTGCGAGCGCTGACGGTCGATCACCGCGCCGACGTCTACGCGCTCGGTGGCACTCTCTACGAACTCCTGACCGGTTCGCGGCCGTTTCCCCGGCCGACGCCCGCCGCGGTGATCCAGGCCCATTTGCAGGATCCGCCGCCGCGTCCGACCGAGCGCAATCCTGGACTGCCGCAGGCAATCGACGCCGTGCTCGCCCGGGCGATGGCGAAGAATCCGGCCGAGCGCTACGAATCCTGTGGCGCGCTGGCCGGCGCCGCCGCGAGTGCTTTCGGACTGCGGACGCCACAACCGGTTCCGCGGTTTCCGGTTCCGCCACCCTCGCGTGGACACGCGAAACTCGGCAGCGGACACGCGAAACTCGGCAGTGGCCGCGCGAAGTTCGGCATCGGGCTCGCCGTGCTGGCACTGGTCGTGGTGCTCGGCATCACGGGAGCTGTTGCCCTGAACCGGGATTCGGGCGTCAGATCAGCGCCGTCCGCCACCAGTGCCGCGCCGACGACCTCACCACCGCCTACCACCACTACCGCAACCGGCAATTGGGGCAGCCACTCCTATATCGCGAGAGCTTTCCCCGGGTTGCTCCCCGCCAATCCCGACACCGGGGGGTACCAGAACATGCGCTGCGCCGCCATCGATGCCGAGCGCCGGCCGGTCGACCTGACTGCCCCCGCCCAGGGCGAGAACCGATTGTCCTGCAACGGGAACAAGGACCCGGTGCATGTTCTGGTGGCGGTCTGCAATTCCGATCGCGGCAAGGAGAAGTCGGCGGTGGTCAGATCGGAGGAGGCGGTGGTCGGCGACCAGGCCTGGACACGATTCTCCGGGTCCGGCCGCATCGTGTGGAGCGACATCACCGACCCGCGCGGCGGCCCGGCCGGTGCGCTCTCGATTCTTTTCGACGATCTCGGCCGCGACTTCTGCCAAATCCTCGTCTATGGCGGGACCTCCGGCCAGGACCTGATGGACCGCTGGTGGTCTTCGGCACCGATCTAGCCTCAATTCGGTGTGCTGGCAAGCACATACGCGCGAACGGTGTCGACTTCGGCCGGATAGGCGCGGCGTTCGAGGGTGGCATCGATGCGGAACCCGGCTTCGGTCAGCAGGGACTCGATCTGCGTGCGTTCGAAGAAGTGGAATTCGAGGTCGACGCGGTGGCCGAGCATGTCGTCCAAGTGCAGCACCTCGCTGCCGACATGGAACGACAGCAGCACCTGACCGCCCGGTAGTAGTGCGCGGTGGAATTCTTCGAACACCCCGGGCAGTTCTGTCACCGGCACATGAATGATCGAGTAGAACGCCACGATGCCGCCCCACACGGCGTCCGGCACGTCGAGTTTGCGCATATCGCCGACCCGGAACTCGATGTCCGTGTGTGCCGAGGCGGCCAGTTCGACCATGCGCGGCGACAAGTCGAATCCCACCGTGCGCGCTCCGAGATGGTCCAGGTACCAGGTCACATGTCCTGGGCCGCAACCGATATCGGCGACTATCGCTTCCTCGCCGACCGTGTCGGCGAATACCCGCAGCAGCGCCCGATCCAACGGCTTGTCCCGTAACTCCGCGCCGAACCGCGCGGCGTAGTCCTCGGCGATCTCGTCATAGCTGTCCCGCGTACCCACCCGCCCATCCTCCCCGGACCGGCCACGGAGCGCATAGCGGGCGATGGTCGGCGCGGGGCGGGAAACCACAGAGTTCTCTCACAAGTTCCGGGCGCGGCGCCGGGCGCCGGGGCAGTAGCGTCCACGGAGAACGAAGGAGATCGACCATGACCGGTGGGCGTAACGGATTCCTGCTGCTCGGCGGTGTGGCCTCGCTCGGGGCGGGCGCGCTGCACTTGTTCGCCGCGGGACTGCACACCGAGCACGCCACCCTCGCCCGGCTGATGGTGGTGCTCGCGGCCGCACAGTGCGCGGCGGGGCTGCTGGCCTCGGTCAGCACCCGAAAGGCCGTGCCTCTCACGGTGATAGGAGTCAACCTCGTCGCGGTGGCGATCTGGGGCTACACCCGGTTCGCGGGGCTGCCGTGGCCCGACGGTCTCGGCACCGCCGAGGCGCCGCAATTCCTGGACACGACGTGCGCGGCACTGGGGCTGCTCGCCATCGCGGGTGCGGCTGTCGCGCTGACCCGGCCCGCGGCGAGCCTGCCGACGGTTCCCACCGCGACCGCGGCCGGACTGGCGGGTGTGCTCGCCGTAGCGGCGATGCTCAGCGGCGCCG
The DNA here is from genome assembly GCF_017875645.1 of Nocardia goodfellowii. Taxonomy (NCBI): domain Bacteria; kingdom Bacillati; phylum Actinomycetota; class Actinomycetes; order Mycobacteriales; family Nocardiaceae; genus Nocardia; species Nocardia goodfellowii. Next base: position 4,190,363 of record NZ_JAGGMR010000001.1, read on the forward strand.
GACACGTGCACAGTCACGACGGCGCCGCGCACGCGCACACCGCCGGCGACCACCACGACGACCACGGAACGGGCGCGAATTGGCCGCGGCCCTGGGATCCGGTGACCCCGATCGACGTATCCGGTGTGCCGGGCGTGACCGCCGAGCAGCAACAGCGCGCGACCGCACTGATCCGCAGCACCCTCGACCGGCTACCCGCCTTCGCCGACGTGAATACCGTAGGGGCACTGGGCTTTCGCTCCATCGGCGACGCGGCCACCGGCTACGAGCACTACATTAACGCCGGTTACATCCGGGACGACCGATTCCTGGATCCGGCATATCCGGAGTCCCTCGTCTACCGGGTCGACGGCACCGCGCGCACGCTGGTTTCGGCGATGTACATCGCCAAGGGCAAGAAGATCGACGACGCCGAACTGGTGGATTACGGCGGCTCGTTGATGCAGTGGCACGTCCACGACAACCTCTGCTGGAAGTCCGGCCCGGACGGACCCCAGGTCGCTGGCGTCACCGACGCCCAGGGCAACTGCCCGCCCAACTCGGTCAATCCCGGTGCGGGCAACCCGATGGTCCATGTCTGGATCGCCGCCAACCAGTGCGGACCGTTCGCGGCCCTGGAAGGCCACGGCGCGGGCCAAGCCGCCACAGCCACCGACGGCCGCCGCACCGACATCTGCTCCCACGATCACACCGGCGGCCACCGCTGAACCACCGATGTGCACGAAACCTGCTGTGGGGCTGAATGTCCCACCGGGTTCAGTCGTCGAACAGGGGGAGCTGCCGCGACACCGGGGCGGTGCCGCCTCCGACCTTGCGCAGGCAGCGCGCACAGGTGATCTCGGCCCGGGTCGGCGCCAGCGCGGCCGGTGACCAACCGGCCACCCCGGTGCGGCAGAGCAGTTCGGGAGCTTCTTGCCCGCCGATCCATTGCACCAGGCTGACCGCGTGCACGGTGCGTCCGGCGCGGACGACGGCGTGCACGCCGGCATCGCCGAACACGGGCCGCGGGGTCGCGGCGAGCGGAAGGATCTCGGTCATGTGCCCAACCATACGAGCGACCTCCGACATCGGCGTGGTCATCGGCCGCAGCGGGTCCGGTGTCGTCGCCGGCGCGCGGTGCGGGCGGCGACGACGGACGGATCAGAGCGCGGGCGCCGCCAGCTCCGCGGGGACCGAAGCGGTGCCCGCGGGCCGGCGCAACACGGTCACGCTCACCACGAGCGCGGCGACCAGCAACCCGGCCGCGACGGTGAAGGCCAAACGGTAGCCGCTGGTCAAGGCTTCCGCTGCGGAGGCACCCGACACCAACTGGCTTCCGGTGCGGGAGGCAGCAAGCGTGGACAGGACGGCGATCCCCAGCGCCATCCCGACCTGCTGGGTGGTGTTGAACAATCCCGAGGCCAGCCCGGCGTCCTCGGCATTCGCACCGGACATGCCCAGCGTGGCCAGCGCGGGCAGCACCAACCCGCCACCGGCGATCAGCACCATCATCGGCAGCAGATCGACGACGTAGGAGGCGTGCACCGGAAGCCTGGTCAGCCAAGCCATTCCGGCCAGCAGCAGGACCAAGCCGGTGACCAGCACGGCACGTGCACCGAAACGGGTGATCAACCGAGCCGAGGCGAACAGCGACACACCGCCGATGGCGACGGCCGCGGGCAACATCGCCAGCCCGGTCGCCAGTGCGCTGTAGCCGAGGACCCGCTGCATATACAGCGCGACGATGATCTGGAAGGCGAACATGGCCGACAGCGTCAGCATCTGCACCAGATTCGCACCGGAAACGTTGCGGGAGCGGAAGATTCGCAGCGGCAGCAGGGGCGTGCGCGCGGTCTGCTGCCGGACGACGAAGGCGACGAGCAGGCCGGCGGCGACTGCCCCGAGGCCGAGCGTGCGCGCCGACGTCCAGCCGTGCTCCTCGATCTGTACCACCGTGTAGATGCCCAGCATGAGACCACCGGTCACCAGCAGGGCGCCGAGCGCGTCCGCACCCGCGGCCAGCCCGATACCCCGGTCGGCGGGGAGCGCCTTGATCGCCAGCGCGACGGTCACCACACCGATCGGCACATTGATGAGGAAGATCCAGTGCCAGTTCAGCGCGTCGGTCAGCACGCCGCCGAGCACCTGGCCGATGGAGGCGCCGGCCGCGCCGGTGAAACTGAAGATGCCGATGGCCTTGGTCCGCTCCCGGTTCTCGGTGAACAAGGTGACCAGGATGCCGAGCACCACCGACGAGGCGACAGCGCTGCCCACACCTTGGAGGAAGCGGGCGGCCACCAGCATCGCCGGCGTAGTGGCCGCTCCGGCGAGCAGCGAGGCGACGGTGAAGATCACATTTCCGGTGAGGAACATGGTCTTTCGGCCGATCAGGTCACCGAGCCGTCCAGCCAGCAGCAACAGTCCGCCGAAGGCGATGAGGTAGGCGTTCACGGTCCAGCTGAGCCCGGCCGCGCTGAAGCCCAGATCTTGCTGGATCGCGGGCATCGCGACTGTCACGATGCTGCCGTCGAGGATGGTCATCAACGTCGCCGCCGACAGGACGGCGAGGGCGAGGCGTTTGGAACTGGTCATCGGTGGTCTCCCGTTCGATAGCAACAGGAGTGACCGTACTAGATAGTTTTGTTGTAGACAATATTGAAGCGGATCATTGCCGGGCGCGCCGTGCCGCCGACGTCTCCGCCGGTGCGGCGAGATGTCCTTCGGTCAGGGAGTTCAAGGCGCGCAACAAGTTCTCGCGATCCGCCGCGGGTAGCGCCCCCAGCGCCTCCCGATGCACCTGGTCGACGATCTCCTGACTCCGCTCGGCGATCTTCGCCCCGGCCGGAGTGACCGCGATGATTCGCGCTCGCCGGTCCGTGCTGGAGGGTCGCCGCTCGGCCAATCCGGCCCGCTCGAGCGCGTCGACGGTGACCACCATGGTGGTCTTGTCCATATCCCCGAGTTCCGCGAGCTGAATCTGCGTCCGCTCCGCCTCGAGCGCGTGCACCAGCACGCAGTGCATGCGAGCGGTCAACCCGATCTCGGCCAACGCCGCCGCCATGCGGGTGCGCAGCACATGGCTGGTGTGGTCGAGCAGGAAGGACAGGTCGGGCTCATCGCGCTTGGGTGCCAGTGCCGTCATGCCGCCATAATAGTTCTGTTGCGGATAATCTTCACGCCCTCATATCTGTCAGGCGTCGGCGAAGCTGCGCTGGACCTCGGCGGGCTCGGTGATCCCGTTGATCAGCAACAGCTGCAACAATATTCGGGACTTGGCCGGGTTGAGAGCGAGCGCGGAAACGGTGCCGAGCTCGTCGTCGTCGAGTTCGGCGTTCCGCACCACGCTGCCGGAACTGACCCGGCTGGAACGGACCACGAGCACGCCCTTCCCGGCGGCCGCGCTGAGGGCGGCGACGACCGGCTTCGCGGTGTTCCCGTCACCGACGCCCGCCAGGACGATGCCCTTCGCGCCGTGTCCGAGCGAATCGTTGACCTGGGTGGCATCCATGCCGGCGTGCGAATAGACGATGTCGACGCGGGGGAACGGAGCCTTGTCCGGGACCCGGAACGTCGACCGCCGCCGCGTGGACGGCGGTTCGGTGAACCGCACGGCCGCTGCGTCGACGTGACCGATGGGCCCGGTGTTCGGCGAGGCGAAAGTCTGCACGCTGGTCGTGTTGGTCTTGGTCACGTCACCGGCGGCGTGGATGGTGTCGTTGAGCACGACCATGGTGCCGCGCCGCCGTGCGTCCGGCGCGGCCGCGACCTGAACGGCCGAACGCAGGTTCGCCGGGCCGTCGGCGCTCAGCGCGGTGGACGGGCGCATCGAACCGACCAGGACCACCGGTTTGTCGGCGGCGACAACGTGGTCGAGGAAGAACGCGGTCTCCTCGATGGTGTCGGTGCCGTGGGTGACCACCACGCCGTCGGCTCGATCGTCGGCGAAGATCTGCTCGATCCGGTCGGCCAGTTGCAGCCACACCTGCTCGTTCATGTCCTGGCTACCGATGTTCGAGATCTGCTCGGTGGTCAGCTGCGCGATCTTGTCCAAGCCGGGCACCGCGTCGATCAGGTCCTGGGCGCTCGCCTCACCCGCGGTGTAGCCGACCGCCGAGTTGGCGTTGGCCTTGCCCGCGATGGTGCCGCCCGTGGCCAGGATGCTGATGCGGGGCAGGCCGGCGGGAACCGGCGCGTCGCTGGTCTTGCCGCCGGTCGCCGGGGGAGCGGAGGACTGGGCGGCCGGGGCGGGTTCGCCGCCGCATCCCGCGACGAGGATCGCCGAGCACACCGCCAGGCCGGCGATACGGAGCATGGTCTTTCGCGCCATCGTGCTCTCCTGATCGGACGCAGCGTCGGTTCTCACACTCGGTAGCGATAGGCAGCCTAGCGGCAATCTTCTGGCAAACACCTCCGGTTCGGCCATAATCGGGGCATCCTTGCGGTGCACGGGCCATGAGATCGACCGGACTTCGAGACACGAAGGGTGGACGATGAGCGTCGAGAACCAGGTCGATCGCCGGACCGAGAAGAAATGGGAACAGCTCAGCCCGTTCGAGCTCAAGGACGAGCTGATCGATCTGGCCGGCGAGCACATGAAGAAGACCGCGCACACGATGATCAACGCGGGGCGCGGCAATCCGAATTGGACCTCCGTCGTCGCCCGCGAGGCCTTTTATCTGCTCGGCCGATTCGCGGTCGCCGAGGCCAAACGCGACTGGGACGAATTCCCCGGCTTGGCGGGCATGCCCCAGCCCGGCGGAATCGCGGCCCGATTCGACGCGTTCCTCACCGCCGAGCCCGAAGGCGACGCGGTGCGGTTGCTGCGCGAAGCGGTCGAATACGGCACCACCACACTGGGTTTCGATCCTGATGCGTGGGTAGGCGAACTGGCCGACGCGATCCACGGCGACCACTACCCGGTGCCCGACCGCATGCTGACCCATATCGAACAGGTGGTGCACGCCTACCTCGACCTCGCGATGGGCGGCGCGCCGGCGGGCGGCTGGGATCTGTTCGCCACCGAGGGCGGCACCGCCGCCATGTGCTATTTGTTCGACAGCTGTGTGGTGAACGGCATGCTGGCGCCTGGTGATCGGATCGCGCTCATGACACCGATCTTCACCCCGTACCTGGAGATCCCGCATCTGGAGCGCTTCCAGTTCGACGTGGTCGAGGTGCGGGCGTCGAAGACGGCGCCCGACGGCATGCATACCTGGCAGTATCCCGACGAGGAGATCGCGAAGCTCGCCGACCCGAGCGTCAAGGCGCTGTTTCTGGTCAATCCCTCGAATCCGCCCTCGGTGATGCTGGATTCCGCGACGCGGGAGCGGATCGCGCGGATCGCGGCCGAGGAGAACCCGAACCTCACGATCATCACCGACGATGTGTACGGCACGTTCGTCGAAGGCTTCCAGTCGCTCATGTCGGCGGCGGCGGCAAACACGATCGGCGTCTATTCGTTCAGCAAGTACTTCGGGTGCACCGGGTGGCGATTGGGCGTCATCGCGGTGGCCAAGGACAACGCCTTCGATGCCCGCATCGCGAAACTGCCTGCCGCCGAGCAGGATCGGCTCGCGAAACGGTATTCCAGCATCGCCCTGGAACCGGCGAAACTCAAGTTCATCGACCGCATGGTCGCCGATTCCCGCGATGTCGCCCTCAATCACACCGCCGGATTGTCGACGCCGCAACAGGTCCAGATGGCCTTGTTCGCCCTGTCCGATCTACTCGACAAGGACACCCGGCACAAGCAGGACTGCGAGGCGATCATCGCCCGCCGCCTGCGGGCCCTGTGTGAAAGCCTCCGGGTCCCGGTGCCGCAGGATCCGAACGCGGCGAACTACTACGTCGAACTCGACCTGATGATGTGGGTGAAACAGCATTGGAGTCACGAGTTCGCCGAGTGGCTGGCCGCCGAGCACGAACCCGTCGACCCGGTCTTCCGGCTCGCCCAACAGGGTTCGATCGTATTGCTGAACGGCGGCGGGTTCGACGGACCGGAATGGTCTGTGCGGGTATCGCTGGCGAATCTCCGGCAGGACAGCTACGTCGAGATCGGCCGGTGGCTGCGCGAAATCATGGACGAGTACCACCGCGAATTCCAGAGCCGCACCTAGCCGCGCCGACCCGGCCCGCATCGACCGGAGGACGACTCCATGCATGCGATCAAAACATTTCTGCAGGACACCCCCGAGGCCGCCCTGTTCCTCTGTCTGGCACTGGGTTACGCGATCGGCAAGATCCGGATCTGGAAACTGTCCCTCGGTGGGGTGGCGGGCACGCTGATCGTGGCGATCTTCGTCGGGATGGCGGGCCACATCACGGTGAACGAGCAGGTGAAGAACATCGCCTTCGCGCTGTTCATCTTCACGCTGGGCTATATCTCCGGTCCCACGTTCTTCGCCAGCCTCAACCGGAAGAGCCTGAAATACGGGACATTCACGCTGATCGAGGTCGCCGGCGTGCTGGCGATCACCGCGGCGGCGACACTGGTCATGCAACTCGACCCGGGCACGGCCGCCGGTCTGCTGGCCGGTGGCGCCACCGAGTCCGCGGCCGTCGGCACCGCGACCGATGCCATCGCCCGGCTGGACCGGCCGGCGCAGGAAATCAGCGAATTGCAGGCCAATGTCGGAACGGCCTATTCGATTTCGTATATCTGCGGCCTGATCGTGGTCGTGCTGCTGTCGAGCCAGATCTTCCCGCTCATCATGCGGATCAATCTGCGCGAGGAGGCGGACAAGCTGTGGCGGCAACTCGGCGGCGGCAGCGAGGACGCCGAAGACCAGGTGGCCGCCGCGCCCGATCTGATCGGCCGCGCTTTCCAGGTGCGGCGGGTGGCCGGGCGAACCGTCGCGGCGCTCACGGCGGATCTCGGGGGACACCTCACGATCGAGCGAATCCTGCGCGGGGGCAAGGTCATCGCGGTCACCGACACCGTGGTGTTGCGGGCCGGTGATCAAGTGCTGGTGGTGGGACCCCGTGCGGCCATGGTGCCCGCGGAAGACGCGATCGGCCCCGAGATCGTGCCGGGCAAAGACCTCGAGACCACGCTCGAGATCGACCAGGTGGTTCTCGATCACCGCCAGGACAAGTCCAGCACCCTGGGCGACCTCGAGCAGAAGCTGGGCAACCGCCTCTACGTCACCGGCGTCGTCCGCGCGGACAAGGAACTCCCGCTGCGACCCAGCATGCCGGTGCAGCGCGGCGATACGCTGCGGCTGACCGGCGCGAAGAACGACCTCGCCGAAGCCGTTCCAGGACTTGGCTATCGGCTCGATCCCGGCGTCAAGGCCGATGTCATCTACATCGCCCTCGGCGTCGCGCTCGGCTTCATGATCGGCAAGATCGTCGTGCCCGCCGGGAACATCCCGATGACGCTCGGCACCGGCGGCGGCTGCCTGCTGACCGGATTGTTGTTCGGCTGGTTCCGTTCGCGGAACCCGAAGATCGGTCAGTACGCTCCGGCGGCCGCCGATGTCATCAAAACCCTCGGCCTGTCGGTATTCATCGCCGTCGTCGGTTTGACCTCCGGCCCGCAGGCGGTGGAACTGGTGCGCAAGTTCGGCTGGGGACTCCCCATCGCCGGCGTCCTGATGACGGCCGTCCCCGCGTGTGTCTCACTCCTGGTCGCGTGGAAGTTCATGAAGCTCCCCGCACCGCTGGCCCTGGGCGCGATTACCGGGCAGCAGTGCTCGACACCGGGCATCACCGCCGTCCAGCAGGTCGCCGGCAACGCCACCCCGCTGATGTCCTACACGATCGTCTACGCCCTCTCCAATGTCGCTTTGCCGCTGCTGGGCCCGATCGCCGTCGCCATGACCGAAGCCCTTTCCTGAAGCGGCGCAACCGATTCGGGTGTGGCTATCCGCCGGTTCACCCGGCGGCGGAGACCACCCGGCGGTTGAGTGTTCCGTAGCGGGCGCGCGCTTGCGCGGGCGAGCGGGTTTCGGGGTTGGCGGGTAGTTCCTGCTTCACGTGCTGTTCCAGGATCTTGCCCGCGGTGGGAGCGATGAGCGGGGCGGCCAGAATCAGGCCGCGCTTGTCGAACAATGTGAACAGCCACACCAGGATTCGGCCGGCCGGACGCACCAGCAGGTCGATGACGCGCCACTGGTCGAAGCGGCCGAGGCGGCGCATCCAGGCGGGCAGGGTGGCGATGGAAGCCGTCGCCAGCAGGCGTGCGCCGATCGCGTAGGTCCAGCCGGCCCCGTGCTTCGGGGAGGTGAACAGCATCTGGTGCATGCCGTCGAGCGCGCGCTCGGTGGTGCACAGGCGCGGGCGCACCGTGTCGAAGTACTCCTGGATGCCCTCGCGGGTGCGCGGGACATCGCGGGGATCGCAGGTTTGCAGTTCGGCGGCGATCGCGCATTCCTCCCAGTAGCGATTCTCCTCCTCCGTGCTGAGCCGGCCCGGACCGAACATCTCGTAGGCCTTGAGCACCGAATGCCAGCCGGTGAGGTGGATCCACAGCTGGGTGTCGGGATTGTTGGGGCTGTACCGGCGGCCGGTGACCGGTTCGATGCCGGTCGAGCGCGAGTGCAACTCCATCAGGTGCTCGGACGCTCTGATCGCGGTCGGTGTATCGCCGATCGCCACGATCAGGAAATACGCGAAGGTCATGTCGAGGCGGTGGCGCGGATCGGAGTAGATCTTCGCCGTGTCCGAGACCGACGCGGTCAGGAACGGGTCGAAGAACTCGAGGGCCACCGCGCGCTGGAATCCGATCACGGCGGTCGGTGCGGTCCAGATCTTCCAGCTCGGGGAATCGGGCCCGAAGAAGCCGTAATCCTCCCGTCGGAGCGTGGTCGGATCGAAGGTCATGGTGACTCCTCTGCGGTTCCAGCTAATACAACGCCACCGTAGCAATTGTCCCGACCGAATACAACGGGTGCGTAGCTTTGGCTCGGACCGCGCTACAGAACGCGGCCACGAACTGGCAGGATGGGTCCGATGGAGGCGAAGCGGCAGTGAGCACATCTCGATCCACGCAACGTCCGCGCCGGCGATACGCGGCCCGATTGCCGGCCGAGCAGCGCCGCGTCCAGCTGCTGGACGCGGCGTTCGCGGTGCTCGAGCGGGTCGAGTTGCACGAGCTCAGCATGGAAGCCGTCGCCCAGCAGGCCGGGGTGGGTAAACCGGTGCTCTACACCGTGTTCAAGACCCGCGCCGAACTGGTGGAGGCATTGCTGGAACGGGAACGCGACCTGGCGCTGGAGCAGGTCGCCGATACGTTGCCGGTCGACCTGGTCGGGGCCGATCCGGTGGTGGCGGCTTCGGCGACGATCGAGGCGTTCGTGGCGGTGGCGCTGGAGAATCCGACCCGGTGGCGGCTGGTGCTCGCGGGCCCCGGCAGTGCGCCCGATGAATATCGCGACGCGATCCGCAGTTCCCGGGCGGACATCTTCGATCAGGCCGAGGCGCTGGTGCGCATGGGGCTGGCCATCGACGCGCGCTGGGCGGCAATGGATTCGGCCTTGCTGACCAATGCGCTGCTCACCATCGCCGAGATGCTCGGGCGGCTCGCGGTCAGCGAACCCGCCGAGTATCCACGCGAGCGGATCGAGGCCTTCGTGCAATCCATCGTCCAGCTGCTGGTGGGCCCGTCGGCCGACTCCTGAGCGGCGGTGCGCGGCACGCAATTTCGCGGTAGCCCCGTGGCGGAAGGGGTTTCGGTGCTTGAATCGAACGTAGAACGTGTTTCAGATCACGCTTTCGCCGTCGCTGCCGAGCGCGGACCAGTGGGAGATAGCCATGGCCACACCGTCGATACCCGCCGGATTCGATTTCACCGACCCCGACCTGTGGGCGCATCGCCGGCCGACCGAGGAATTCGCGGAGCTCCGTCGTGTCGCGCCGGTCTGGTGGTGCGAACAGCGGGACAGCGGATTCCACGACGGCGGCTACTGGGCCGTCACGAAACTCGAGGACATCAAAGAGATCTCCAGACACCCGGAGACTTTCTCCTCCGCCGAGAACTCCGCGATCGTTCGCTACACCGCCGACGTCACCCGCGAACAGCTCGATATGCAGAAGGTGATTCTGCTCAATATGGACCCGCCGGAGCACACGAAGAATCGGCGCATCATCTCCAAAGGGTTCACCCCGCGTGCCATCGAAGGCCTGTGGGGTGCGCTGGCCGAGCGGGCCGAGCGAATAGTGCACGAGGCCAAACAGTCCGGTCGCGGTGACTTCGTCGAGCAGGTCGCCTCGGAACTGCCGTTGCAGGCGATCGCCGAACTGCTCGGTGTGCCGCAGCAGGATCGCAAGAAGATCTTTCACTGGTCCAATTCGATGATCGGTTCCGACGACCCCGAATTCGCCTCCGAATCGGTGACCGCACGACTCGAACTCAGTGGTTACGCCTGGAAATTGGCCGAGGAGCGGCGACGCTGCCCGGCCGAGGACATCGTCACGCAGCTGGTGCACGCCGATATCGACGGCGAGCACCTCGGCTCCGAGGAGTTCGCGTTCTTCGTAATCCTGCTGTCGGTGGCGGGCAACGAGACGACGCGTAATTCGATCACCCACGGCATGAAAGCTTTCGTCGACCACCCCGCGCAGTGGGAGCTGTACAAGGCCGAGCGGCCGCGCACCGCACCGGATGAGATCGTCCGCTGGGCCACGCCGGTCACCGTGTTCCAGCGCACGACGACTCGGGATGTCGAACTCGGCGGCCGGTTGATCAAAAAGGGTCAGCGGGTCGCGATGTTCTACAGCTCGGCCAATTTCGACGAGGACGCGTTCACCGATCCCTTCACCTTCGACATCCTGCGCGACCCCAACCCGCACGTCGGTTTCGGCGGGGCCGGGACGCACTACTGCGTCGGCGCGAATCTGGCCCGGCTGGTGATCGACCTGATCTTCCACGCGATCGCCGACACCATGCCCAACCTGCGCCAGCTCGCCGAGCCGGAGCACTTGCGCTCCGGTTGGCTCAACGGCATCAAACACTGGGAAGTCGCCTACGAATAGCGCCCGGGCGGTTGTTAGGGTGGTGGCGTGAATTCTCCGGAGGCGTCCAGGCGATAGCCGCTCGGCCTGTGGCCGGGCGGCGTTGTGAGTGTGGTTTCCGCGGGTCGCCGAGCGACCGGCGGTGTTCGCTGTCTCCCAACGCCGGATGATGTCGCTTCTTGCGATCGGATGCTGAGTCGCCCGATTCCGCAATCATCTCGGGTGCCGCCGTTGTGCCGGTGGTGCCCTGGTTTCCGGGAGTTTGTCATGCCCATTGTGGTGTTCGTGCTGGCTGTCGCGGTGTTCGCGCAGGGCACGTCCGAATTCATGGTGTCTGGATTGCTCGAGCAGATCGCGGGCGATATGGGGATATCCCTAGGGGCGGCGAGTTCGCTGACCTCCTTGTTCGCGGCCGGCATGGTGTTGGGTGCGCCGGTGATGGCGATGACGGCGGGGCGGTTGCCCGTCAGATATTCGGCAGCGGGGTTCTTGGGAGTGTTCTGTGCGGCTCATGTAGTCGGCGCTCTCACAACCGGATTCGAAGCGTTGCTGGTGACTCGCGTAGTCGCGGCGGTCGCCAACGCCGGATTCTTGGCCGTCGTGCTGGCGGCGCTGCCGCGGTTGGTCGGGGCGACGGAAGTGGGGCGCGCGACTTCTGTGGTGGTGTCCGGGGTGACGGTGGCGTGTATCGCCGGTGTTCCCGCGGGCACTGTGTCGGGGCAGGTGTGGGGATGGCGTTCGGCGTTCTGGGCCGTCGCCGTGATCAGCGCGGCAGTGCTTGTGCCGGTGTGGATTCTGCTCGGCCGCGGCATGGGCGACGCGGGTCGCCCGGACGGGCGAGCGCCGTCGATGCGGCGTGAATGGTCCGCGCTGTCCCAGCGGCCGGTGCGGGTCGCCGTAGTGGCCGGAATCCTGGTCAACGCAGCCACTTTCGCCGGGTTCACCTACCTCGGCACGATCACCGTCGGCGTCGCCGGAGCCGGCCCGTGGGTGCCGCTGGCGCTGGCGTTGTTCGGTCTCGGATCGTTCGCCGGTGTCACGCTCGCCGGTCGCTACAGCGACAACCATGGTCGCCGGATCATCACCGCCGGAACCATTGCGCTCGTGGGCGTTTGGCTGCTGGCCGCGCTGGCCGCGCACATGCTGACCGGCGTGCTGGTCATGTCGGTGGTGACCGGTGCGGTGGCGTTCGGCGTCGGGTCGACGCTCATCGCGACAATTGTGCGGACCGCCGCGCCGACCGCCCCGCGCATCGCCGGCGCCCTGGCGACCACCGCCTTCAATATCGGTGCCGTTCTCGGCCCGGTCACCGCCGGTGTGGTGGTCGATTACACCGGTCGTCCCGCTACGGCCTGGTGGTGCGCCGCGGTCTGCACGACCGCGGCGGTGGGCGTGATCCTGGCGGCGCACCGTAGGCGCGGCACGATCCGAGCCGAGCGGGGACAAGTGGACGCACACTGACGCACCGCTTCCGGCGAAACGTCGGGCCGCGCCCCTGGACTCCCGCTGGACCGCAGCGGGCTTAAGCCGGTGTTCGGGTCGCGGCGGGGCGATGGTGTGGGACGGACGGGTCCGCTATGTTCGATCGGTCGCTGGGTGAGAGGAGATCGGTATGGGTTCAACGGTTTTCGCGGTGCTGCTGCCGATCGCGCTGGCGCTGATCATGTTCGGGCTCGGGTTGACCTTGACGGTCGACGATTTCGTCCGGGTGCTGCGGTATCCGAAGGCGGCGGTGGTGGCGCTGGCGTGCCAGATGGTGCTGTTGCCCGCGGTGTGTCTCGGGTTGATCTATCTGTTCGGGCTCACCGGGGCGCTGGCCGCCGGGATGATGCTGCTGGCGGCGTCGCCGGGTGGGCCGTCGGCGAATCTGTTCAGCCATATCGCCGGGGGCAATGTGGCGCTGAATATCACGCTGACGGCGGTCAATTCGGTGCTGGCGGTGTTCACGATGCCGTTGGTGGTCGCCTTGTCGTTCAGTCTCTTCCTCGACGACGCGGAATCCATCGGCCTGCGCCCGGACAAGTTCGCGCAGGTGTTCGCGATCGTGCTGGTGCCGGTGGCGATCGGAATGTTCGTGCACCGCCGGTTCACCGGCTGGGCCGAGCGGATGCGCGGCAAGGTGAAGGTGCTCTCGATCGTCGTGCTGGCGCTGGTGGTGACCGCGGCGGTGGCGAAGAATTTCGAGACGCTCACCGAGAACATCGGGCGCCTGGCCGCGATCTGCCTGGTGTTCGCGGTGCTCAGCCTGGCCGTCGGGTACTTCGTGCCCAAACTGCTGCGGGTCGACGAGGACCAGGCGATCGCCTCGGCCATGGAGATCGGAATTCACAACGGCGCCATCGCGATCGCGGTAGCGGCGACGGTGCTGCAGAACGACGCGATGGCGGTGCCGGGCGCGGTATACGGCGTGCTGATGAACATTCCGGCCGCCGCGGCCGCCTACCTGCTGGCCCGGCGGCGGGTGCCGGAACCGGCGGCGACCGTCTGATCACTCGGGCGGCGGGAACTGGCCCCGCGCGGTCACCGTGGTGCCGTTCAAGCTGAAAGTGACCACGCTGGGCCCACCCGTCGGGCAGCACAGGGCGTCCGTCGGCAGTGGCCAGCGGTATTGCACCTGAACGGTATCGCGGGTCTTACCCAGCACGTGGGTGTAGGCATAGGGCTCTTCGGACGCGGTGCCGAGGTACTTCCCACCGGTGAAGAAGAGGATGTGCGTGGCGGGGTGGATACCCGTGCCCTCCACCGTCATCCAGGACAGCACCCCGGAGCAGCCGTCGGAGATCAAGTCCGCACTGGCGCCGGGAATGATCCACTCCGTGGCCGGTTCGGCCGCGGTCACCCGGGCGAAGGCGGACTGTGCGAGTTCGGAATTCACGTCGAAGCAATAGCCGTGGCCGCTGCCCGGCTGGGCCGCTGCCGGGGTCGAGGGTTGGGCGGCTACCGGCGGAGCCTCGGGCGTGGTCGGGTTGATCGCGGTGCTGATCTGGGGCGTGGCTGGGCTGACGCTCGCCGGGCGAGACGGTGTTCCGGGGGCGGAGGGTGGCGACGGGTTTTCGCCACAGCCGGTCACGGCGACACCGAGGCCCGCGGCGAGGACGACCAGCACCGGTTTGATGCCCATGTTTTCCCTCGATCACGTCCGATGGGGAGAGCGTTACCCCTGCTGGTGAAATCGCGATGCGGACGGACGGTGTTACCGGACAGCGTTACTCGGCGCGGCGACCCGTCATGGTCGCCGGACGCGGCGATAGGTGGGGGCGGCAACGGTGGCGGCGGCCAATTCGGTTGCCAGCCAATCGACATCGATGCCGGCCAGCGGGGAAACGGTGAGCCGGAGATGATCCGAGGCGGGCTGATCGCCGACTTCGAACGGTCCGCCGGGTGCGACCTTGATACCGGCGGCGGCGAGGGAGATCATGGCGGCGTTCTCGTCGGCGACGGGCAACCACAGGTTGATGCCGTCACCGCGCGGGACGACGACGCCCTTCTTGGCCAGCGCGCGCCGGAGTTCGCCGGCGCGCCTGCGGTATTCGTCGCGGGCGGCGGTGACGGCACGGACGGATTCCTGGTCGCCGAGCATGGTCAGCAACACTCGCTGCAGCAGGCGGCTGGTCCAGCCCGCGCCGAGCATGCGGCGTTCGATGACCGGGTCCAGCAGCTCGGCGGGACCGCCGGCGACGGCCAGGCGCAGATCGGCGCCGTGGGATTTGGAATACGACCGCACGTGCACGGTGCGCCGCGGCAGCCGAGCGCCCAGCGAACGCAGTGCCGCCGCGGCGATGCCCGCACTGTGATCGTCCTCGATGACAAGAACTCCGGTGTCGCGCAGCACGTCGGCGAGTTCGCGGACGCGCCGCGCCGTCAGGGAGACTCCGGTGGGGTTCTGTGCCCGCGGCTGCATCAGGAAGACGGTGGCCCCGAAGTCGGCGACCGCGCGGGCGAGGTCACTCGGCAGTGGGCCGGACGCGTCGAGATGAACCGGGACGGGCCGAGCGCCGAGCCGGGCGAGCAGATCCAGAAATGGTGGGAAGCAGGGGTCCTCGACCGCGACGGTGTCGCCCAGGCCCACATGGCCGGCCAGCAGCCGGTCGATGGCGTCCAGCGCGCCGTCGAACACGGCGAGCCGTTCGGGCCGGAACGGCCAGTCGGCCCGGACCGTTGCCGCCAGTTCGGGCAGCACGGCCTCCCCGAGATAGTCGGCGGCGAGGTCACCGGCCTCGTGGTCGGTGATCTCGCGCAGCGCGGCCGCCAGGCCGGGTAGCAGTGCCGGATCAGGGGTGCCGCGCGAAAGGTCGACCCGGAAGGCGTCGTCGGAGGGGGGATGCAGGCGTTGGTAGCGTCCGGCCGGTCGACTGGCCACGGTTGCGGCAGGTTCGCCGACGAAGGTGCCCGCGCGCCCGCGCGCGATGATCGCTCCGGTAGCCGCCAGTGCCCGCCAAGCCTGGTTGACGGTGGCGGGGGAGACCCGCAGTTGCTTCGCGACCTCACGCACCGTAGGCAGCCGGGATCCGGGAGGCAAAGCGCCGGAACGGATTCGACGACTGATCCCGGCGGCGATGCCCGCCGGGGTGCGATCGTCCAGATCGGCGGTGAGCTCGGACAGCGACATGAGCGCGACCGGCGGCACCCCGTCGGGAAGTGCGCCGTCCATGCTCGCGCGTTCGATCGTCACGGCTCAATTCTGCGACAGCCACGGTCCGGCAACCGGCACCGGCCCCAGGATTTACCGCGCCGAAATTGTTTCCGCGCAGTTGTAACACATTGGACCTGCTTCAGGGTGCACGATAACAATCATGCCAACCGAGCTCACCCAGCCCGCCGGCTCCGGCGGCAACCGTCCCCCTGTCCGAGCCGCGCTCGTCCAGACGAACTGGACCGGCGACAAAGAGTCGATGATCAAAGTGCACGAGGATTACGCGCGGCAGGCGGCCGCGCGGGGAGCGCAGGTGATCTGCTTCCAGGAGCTGTTCTACGGGCCCTACTTCTGCCAGCAGCAGGACACGAAGTTCTACGCGTACGCGGAGTCGGTCCCCGGACCGACCACGGAGCGATTCGCCGCGCTGGCAAAGGAATTGGGCATGGTGATGGTCCTGCCCGTCTATGAACAGGAACAGCCGGGGGTGCTCTACAACACCTCGGCCGTGATCGATGCCGACGGCAGCTACCTGGGTAAATATCGCAAGCACCACATCCCGCAGGTCAAGGGTTTCTGGGAGAAGTTCTATTTCCGGCCCGGCAATCTCGGCTGGCCGGTGTTCGACACCGCGGTCGGCAAGGTGGGTGTCTACATCTGTTACGACCGGCACTTCCCGGAAGGCTGGCGGGCACTGGGTCTGGCCGGGGCGGAAATCGTGTTCAACCCCTCGGCGACCTCGCGGGGTCTGTCGGCCTACCTGTGGAAGCTGGAGCAGCCCGCGTCGGCGGTGGCCAACGAGTACTACATCGGCGCGATCAACCGGGTCGGGGTGGAAGAGTTCGGGGACAACGACTTCTACGGGACCAGTTACTTCGTGGACCCGGAGGGCAAGTTCGTCGGTGAGGTCGCCTCCGACACCGACCCGGAACTGGTGATCCGCGACCTGGACATGGATTTGCTGAAGGTGGTGCGCGACCGGTGGGCGTTCTATCGCGATCGCCGGCCGGACGCCTACGGACCACTGCTGGAGCCGTGATGACTACTTTCATCCACGGCGGCACCGTGGTCTCCGCCACCGGCTCGCAGCTGCTCGACGTGCTGATCGACGGCGAGACGATTGTCGCTGTGCTGCAACCCGGTTCGACCGCGCTGGGCGCTGACCTGCGCGGCTCCGCCGAGACCGTCATCGATGCCACCGGCAAGTACGTGATCCCCGGCGGCGTGGACGGGCACACGCATATGCAGCTTCCCTTCGGCGGCACCGAAGCCTCCGACACCTTCGAGACCGGCACCCGCGCCGCGGCCTGGGGCGGTACCACCACGATCGTCGACTTCGCCGTGCAGAAGCCCGGGGAACGGGTGCAGGACACCCTCGGCCTGTGGCATCAGAAGGCGGCCGGGAACTGCGCCGTCGACTACGGATTCCACCAGATCATCGGGTCGGTCGACGACGAATCCCTGAAGGGCATGAGCGAACTGGTGTCCGAGGGCGTTACCAGTTTCAAGCTGTTCATGGCATATCCCGGGGTCTTCTATTCCGATGACGGCCGGATTCTGCGGGCCATGCAGACCGCGGGGGAGCTCGGCGCGCTCATGATGATGCACGCGGAGAACGGCATCGCCATCGACGTGCTCGTCGAACAGGCTCTCGCCCGCGGCGACACGGCGCCCTACTTTCACGGCACCTCCCGTCCGTGGCAGATGGAGGAGGAGGCCACCCATCGCGCGATCATGTTGGCGCAGTTGACCAATGCGCCGCTCTACGTCGTGCATGTGTCCGCCAAGCAGGCGCTGGAACAGATCGCCACCGCGCGCGGCAACGGGCAGAACGTCTTCGGCGAGACCTGTCCGCAGTATCTGTACCTGTCGCTCGAAGAGCAGTTGGGCGCACCGGGTTTCGAGGGCGCCAAGTGGGTGTGCTCGACTCCGCTGCGGTCTCGGGCCGAAGGACATCAGGACGAGTTGTGGCGCTACATCCGCACCGGGGATGTCGCCACGGTGAGTACCGACCACTGTCCGTTCTGCATGAAGGATCAAAAAGAGCTGGGACGCGACGATTTCAGCAAGATCCCCAACGGCATCGGCGGCGTCGAACACCGGATGGACTTGATGTTCCAGGGTGTCAAGAACGGCTGGATCTCACCGGAACGCTGGGTGGAGGTCTGCTGCACCACGCCGGCCCGGATGTTCGGCATGTATCCACGCAAGGGCGTGATCTCGCCGGGCGCCGACGCGGACGTGGTGATCTATGACCCCAACGGCCACACCAGCATCGGATACGACAAGACCCACCACATGAACATGGACCACTCGGCGTGGGAAGGGTTCGAGATCGACGGGCACGTCGACACGGTGCTCTCGCGCGGCCGGGTGATCGTCGACGGCGGGCGGTACCTGGGCCGCGCCGGCCACGGCCGGTACATCAAACGCGAACTCTCGCAGAATCTCATCTAGATCGGAGACGGCCGGATGGACATCGGTGTGGTGCTGCAATGCACACCCCCAGCCTCCCGTGTGGTCGAACTGGCCAGACAGGCGGAGACGCACGGCTTCTCGCACGTGTGGACCTTCGACTCGCACCTGCTGTGGCAGGAGCCGTACGTCATCTACAGCCAGATCCTCGGCGCCACAAGGAAAGTGGTGGTAGGTCCGATGGTGACCAACCCCGCCACCCGGGATTGGACGGTGACCGCGTCCACGTTCGCGACGCTGAACGACATGTTCGGCAATCGCACCATCTGCGGGATCGGGCGCGGCGACTCCGCGGTGCGAACGCTGGGCGGCAAGCCGACAACCCTTGCGACACTGCGCGAGTCCATCGAGGTGATCCGGGAACTCGGCAACGGCCGCAGCGCCCGGATCGGGGACACCCTGGTGCGGTTGCCCTGGGCGGCGGCTTCCCGGCTGGAGGTGTGGGTGGCGGGTTACGGCCCGCGCGCGCTCGACCTGACCGGGGAGGTCGCCGACGGGTTCATCCTGCAACTGGCCGACCCGGACATCACCGCGTGGACCATCGCGCGGGTCCGGGCGGCGGCCGAGCGGGCGGGCCGGGATCCCGCCGCGGTGAAAATCTGCGTCGCCGCACCGGCTTACGTCACCGACGGCTCCGCGGCCGCCCTGGCGCACGCGCGGGAGCAGTGCCGCTGGTTCGGCGGGATGGTGGGCAATCACGTCGCCGATATCGTCGCCAAATACGGTACCGGCGGCGCCGTACCGGCCGCGCTGACCGACTACATCGCGGGCCGGCAGGGCTATGACTACAACCAGCACGGCCGCGCCGGGAATACGCACGCGGACTTCGTGCCGGATGTCATCGTCGATCGGTTCTGCCTGATCGGCACTCCGGACGATCAGCTGGCCCGGTTGCGTGAGCTGGAAAAGCTCGGTGTCGATCAGTTCGCGGTGTATCTGCAGCACGACGCCAAGTCGGCGACGCTGGAGGCCTACGGCGAGTCGATCCTGCCGCGGATCGCGCTTCCGGTGGCGGCCACCGAGGTCGTCGGATGAGCGCGGCGCGCAGCAGGCTCGGGCGCGTGGCCTATCCCGCCGGCGCGCTGCTCCTGCTCGTGGCGGCATGGGAACTGGTCAAGGCGCTGGTCCCGCCGGGCGGCGTGAGCATCGGCGCCCAGCGGATCCTGCCGCGCACCACCGATGCCGCACTGCCGCATGTCTGGTCGGTGTTCACGGTGCTCGGGGAACCGGATGGCAAGCGAACCGTCGGGGCCACCCTGCTGCATACCGCGGGGTTCACCTTCGGGCTGGCCATGATGGCGTTGCTGATCGGCACCGTGATCGGTGTCGGGCTGGCGGTGCTGATGCAGCGCTTCGCGTTCGTGGAACGCGGACTGTTGCCCTACATCGTTGTCTCGCAGACGGTTCCACTGATCGCCCTGGCGCCGCTCGTCGCGGGCTGGGGCGGCAAGATCGTGATCACGGGGCAGCCGTGGCGGCCGTGGATGAGTATCGCGGTGATCGCCGCCTATCTGGCGTTCTTCCCGGTGGCGGTGGGCATGCTGCGGGGGCTGCACGCGCCGTCGAAGGCGTCGGTGGAGCTGCTGTACAGCTACTCGGCCGGCTGGTGGGACACCTTGGTGCACTTGCGTTTTCCCGCCGCCGTCCCGCACTTTCTGCCCGCGCTGCGGCTGGCCGCCGCCGCCTCGGTGATCGGCGCGGTGGTGGCCGAGATCTCCACCGGCACCGCCGGCGGGATCGGCCGGCAGATCATTGTCTTCTCCCAGCAGGCCACCGGTGATTCGTCCCGGCTGTACGCGGCCGTGCTCGCCGCGGCGCTGCTGGGTATCGCGGTCACCGCTGTGGTCGCGCTCGCCGAATTCGCGTTACGCCGCTACAGCCGTCCCGCCGGGGCCGGTCGCTCGTCAGGAGGTACTCGTTGATCGCCAAGCAACGCCCGGCATCGGCAACCGAATCACACGGGGCAGCAGCACCATTCGACATAAGTGCGACGTCTGCGCCATCGGCCGGGCGGTCCGTGCCCATACCCCCGGGCCGCAGGGCTGATGCTGGATCCGGCTCAGCGACCGCGGCTACCAACTCTGTCGTGCTGTCGACCGGAGATCCGGAAGCGGCTTCCGAGCCCGCTGCCGGTCCGGTCGCCGCGGTCCAGTTGGCAGGTGTCGGGAAGATCTTCCCGGCGGGCTCGGTCACCGCCCTGGCGGATGTCTCGCTGACCGTCGGCGCGAGCGAATTCGTTTCGCTCATCGGTCCCTCCGGTTGCGGCAAATCGACCCTGCTGCGGATCGTGGCGGACTTGGAACAGCCCTCCGGCGGTACCGTCACCGTGCACGGCAAGACCGCACGCCAGGCACGCCTGGACCAGGATTACGGCATCGCGTTCCAGCAGGCCGGGCTGCTGGACTGGCGCACCGTGCAGGCGAACGTCGAACTTCCGCTGGAGCTGCACAAGGTCCCGAAGGCCGAAAGACGCGGGCGCAGTGCGGAACTCCTGGAAATGGCCGGTCTCACCGAATTCGCCACCCGATACCCGCCCGAGCTGTCGGGCGGTATGCAGCAGCGCGTCGCGATCGCGCGGGCACTGGCGCGCAAGCCGTCGTTGCTGCTGATGGACGAACCGTTCGGCGCGCTCGACGAGATGACCCGCGAACGCATGCAGGCCGAACTGCTCCGGATCACCGCGGAGACCGGCGCCGCGGTGGTTTTCGTGACGCACTCGATTCCGGAGGCGGTATTCCTGTCGGATCGGGTGGTGGTGATGTCACCGCGTCCCGGCCGCATCACCGGCATCGTCGAAACGGGCGGCTGGGGCCGCGCCGAGACAGCGCGCGAGGCGGACGACGTGCGTTCCAGCGCACCGTTCTTCGAGGCGGTCGCCGCGGTCCGCGCGGCATTGCACGGCGGCCACGCGCCGGGGCGGGATCACCGATGACGTCGCTGAAATCGCTGCTCCCGCCGCTGCTCTTCGGTCTCGGCGGCCTCGCGCTCTGGCAGCTCCTGACCGTCGCCGCGGGCGTGCCGTCCTTCCTGCTACCCGCGCCCACCGCCATCGCCGCACAGTTCACCGAGAACTTCGCCCGGATCCTCGAAGCCGCCACCGCCACCGGCGCCAACGCCCTGGTGGGCTTGCTCGTCGGCGCGGTGCTGGGGATCGTCGCCGCGATGGTGGCGGTGCGCTTCCAGGTCGTCGACGGATTGCTCAGTCCGATGGCCGCCGCGGCCGCCGCCGTGCCGATCGTGGCGCTGGCGCCGCTGTTGAATTCGATGTACTCGACCACCACCGACACCCCGCGCCGGATGGTCGTCACGATCGTGGTGTTCTTCCCGGTGTTCGTCAGCACCGCCAAGGGGCTGCGCCAGGTACCGCAGGTGCACCAGGACCTGATGACCTCCTATGCCGCCGGCGGCTGGCAGGTCACCCGCACCGTCCGGCTGCCCGCCGCGCTGCCGTATCTGTTCACCGGACTGCGCATCGCCGCACCGGGCGCGGTGATCGCCGCGATCATCGCCGAGTATTTCGGCGGTCTGCAGAACGGCCTCGGCTCGCGCATCATCTCCGCCGCCTCGAACACCGCCTACCCCCGGGCCTGGGCGTACGTCGCGGGGGCCATGCTCGTCGGCCTGATCTTCCTCGCCGCCGTCGTTTTTCTCGAATTGCTCACCCGCAAGCCAAGGCTCGTCCTCAGGAGAACCACATGACCAGACCCACCCGGAGATTGCGCGCCTGTCTGGCGCTGGCGGTGCTCGCCGCGGCGGCACTGACCGGCTGCAGCACGACCGAGGGCGATTCGGGTACCACCGCCGACGGCCTCACCAAGGTTCGCCTGCAATTGCAGTGGTTCAAACAGGGCCAGTTCGCGGGCTACCTGGCCGCGGTCGATCAGGGCTTCTATCGAGAGCAGGGGCTGTCCGTCGAAATCCTGGACGGCGGAACCGATATCGTGCCGCAGACCGTGCTCGCGCAGGGCCAGGCCGATTACGCGGTGGCCTGGGTCCCGAAGGCCCTGGCCTCCCGGGAAGCGGGCGCGGGCATCACCGAGGTGGCGCAGATCTTCCAGCGGTCGGGCACCAAGCAGGTGGCGTTCAAGTCCGACAATATCGCCAACGCGGCGGCGCTACGCGGCAAGACCGTCGGAAACTGGGGCTACGGCAATGAATTCGAACTCTTCGCGGGCATGACCAAAGCGGGGCTCGATCCCGCTCGCGACGTCAAACTCGTGCAGCAGCAGTTCGACATGAACGCTTTCCTCGCCAAGGACATCAACGCCGCCCAGGCCATGTCCTACAACGAGTACGCCCAGCTGTTGGAGACCAAGAACCCCGCCACCGGAAAGCTCTACACCGCAGACGATTTCACCACCATCGACTGGAACGACGCGGGGGTGGCGATGCTGCAGGACGCGATCTGGGCCAACACCGCGAAACTCGCGGATCCGGGATACCAGGACCAGACCGTGCGTTTCCTGGCCGCTTCCCTGAAGGGCTGGGCCTTCTGCCGCGACAACGTGGACAAATGCCGCGACATCACGGTCGCCGCGGGCAGCACGCTCGGCGCCAGCCACCAGCAGTGGCAGATCAACGAGGTGAACAAGCTGATCTGGCCGTCACCGGCCGGGATCGGGATGGTCGACCGGGCGGCATGGGATCGAACGGTGCGGATCGCCAAGGAAACCCGCAACGCCGAAGGTGCGACCGTGCTGCGCAAGGACCCCGACCCGAGCGCCTACACCAGCGAATACGTCACCAAGGCCCTGCAACTGCTGAAAGACGGTGGAATCGATGTCACCGGAACGGGTTACCAGCCCATCCAGGTGACGCTGACGGAAGGTGGGAAATGAGCGCAGCTGATCATGTCTTCTATCCCTGGAGCGTGCAGGGTGGCCCGAATCCGCCGATGATCACGGGGGCGTCCGGCTCCTGGTTCTGGGACGAGCACGGCAAGAAGTATCTGGACTTCTCCTCCCAGCTGGTCAACGTCAATATCGGCCACCAGCATCCGGAGTTGATCGCCGCCATCGTCGAGCAGGCGCAACTGCTGGCCACCATCTCACCCACCGTCGGCAATCAGGCGCGCAGTGAGCTGGCCCGGCTGATCACCGAACGCGCACCGGGACAACTGAATCGGATCCTGTTCACGACCGGCGGCGCGGAAGCGGTCGAGCACGCGGTGCGACTGGCGCGCAGCTGCACCGGCCGGACCAAGATGCTGGCCGCCTACCGTTCGTATCACGGCGGTACGGGCACCGCGATCGGCCTGACCGGAGAACCGCGACGCTGGGGCGCGGAGCCGACCAATGTCGACGTGACCCGGTTCTTCGCGCCCTACCCCTACCGATCACCGTGGGGCACAAGCAGTCCCGAAGAGGAGACGGCGGCGGCGCTGAGTCATCTGCGGCAGGTGATCGAGCTGGAGGGCCCGAACCACATCGCGGGCCTGATCCTGGAAACCGTCGTCGGCACCAACGGTGTCCTCGTCCCGCCGCCCGGCTATCTCGCGGGCGTGCGGGCGCTGTGCGACGAGTTCGGCATCGTCTATATCGCCGACGAGGTGATGGTCGGCTTCGGCCGGGTCGGCGAGTGGTTCGCGGTCCAGGCCTGGGAGGTCGAACCCGACATCATCACCTTCGCGAAAGGCGTGAACTCCGGTTATGTCCCGCTCGGCGGCGTCCTCATCGCCGAACGGATCGCGCAACGCTACGACGACACCCTGTATCCGGGTGGCCTCACCTATGCGGGTCACCCGCTCGCCTGCGCGGCGGGTGTGGCCTCCATCGGCATCTTCGAACGCGACGGCATCCTCGACCACGTCCGGACCGTCGGGGCGGACGTGCTCGGTAAAGGCTTGCAGGAGTTGGCGAGTCGGCATCCCAGCATCGGCGAGGTGCGCGGGCTGGGGTTCTTCTGGGCGCTGGAACTGGTCCGCGATCCGGCCACCCGGGAGCCGCTGATCCCGTTCGCCGCCACCGGTGCGGCGGCCGAGCCGATGCTGCGCGTGACGGCCGCCGCCAAGGAGCGCGGCGTGTGGCCGTTCAACGCGGGCAATCGATTCCAGATCGCGCCGCCGTTGACCACGTCCGCCGATGACCTGCGCACCGGGCTGGAACTCGTCGACGAGGTGCTGGAGGTGGCCGACGAATACGTGCGCTGACCCTCACTTCGGGGTGAGCTCGATGACTACGCCGCCCAGCTTCCAGGTCTGATAGATGTCGGCCTTGACCGGGGAACCGTCCTGGGCGAACCCGATGCCGTTGAACTTGGCGTTGGTCGGGTTGTCCCGGGCGATCACCTCGAACAGCCGCATCACGTCCAGCTCGCCGGTGTGCACGCGCGGATCGAACTCGCGCGGCTTGCCGCCCATCGAGGCGGTCACCGGCGTGCCGGGGCGCAGGTTCTGCACCCAGGGCCGCAGGGCGGTGCCGATCAGGATGGCGCCGTCGTGGCGGGTGTAGGCCACGGGCACGTCGAATACCTTGCCCGATTTGCGTCCCACCACGTGCAGGACCAGTAACCGTTTGCCGATCACCCGGGACAGTCCGGGAACGCGCAGCAGGGTGCGGACGATCGAGTTGACCAGTTGCTGCCGCTTCATCAGTGGCTCGGGGCCACTGGTTGTCGGTGTGCCGAAAGGGTTTTCGGCGGGTTTGTGCTCGCTCATGGCACCAGTATCGTCCGGGCCGGCGAACGCCGCGGCGGACTCGCCCCGCCGGGCCGGCAGTCCGGCCCGCGCCGGCGCGCCTTTAATCTGGACGCCATGACGACCGAGATCTGGCACAACCCGCGCTGCACCAAGAGCCGCACCGCGATGGCGCACCTGGACGCGGCCGGGATCGACTACACCGAGCGTCGCTACCTCGACCAGCCGCCGACCGCGGCGGAGCTGCGTGACGTGCTGAAACGGCTGGGCGCCGAGCCGTGGGACATCACCCGCACCGGCGAACCGGCCGCCAAGGATCTCGGCATGGCGAGCTGGGGTCGCACCGCCGCCGATCGCGATCGCTGGATCGACGCGCTCGCCGCGAATCCCCAGCTGATCCAGCGGCCGATCGTCCTCACCCGCGACGGCGGAGCGGTCGTGGCCCGCAGCGACGAAGCACTGCGTCAGCTGGACTGAATCGCTGTAGGGTCGGCGAATATGAAGGTACAACTGCGCCACAATCCCGCCTCCACGATCGCGCGGTGCTTCCTGGCGGGCGGCGAGCCGATGCGCGTGGAAAGCGGTGCGATGGTGGCCCATTCGGCCGGCGTCACGCTGCAGGCCAAAGCCGAGGGCGGAATCCTGGCCGGGCTCAAGCGTTCGGTGCTGTCCGGGGAATCGTTCTTCGTGTCCACCTTCACCGCGCCGCCGCAGGGCGGCTGGGTGGATGTGGCGCCCGCGCTCCCCGGGGACATGCTCAACCTGCAGATCACCCAGGATCGCCCGTATTTCATCAGCCGCGGCGGGTGGACGGCCAATTCCCATGGCGTGCAGGTGGAAAGCAAATGGGGCGGCTTCGCGAATCTCTTCGGCGGCGAGGGCGGGTTCGGCTTGCGCGCGCACGGTGACGGCGAGGTCGTGGTCGGCGTGTTCGGCGCGATCGATGTCGTCGACTTGCAGCCGGGCGAGCCGATCACCATCGACACGGGGCATGTGGTGGCCTACGACCTGGCGATGAATTTCACCATCCGGCGCGCGGTGTCCGGGCGATCGATTCAGTCGCTGAAATCCGGCGAGGGGTTCGTCTTCGATTTCGTCGGTCCCGGCCGGGTGCTGCTGCAGACCCGCAATCCCGGTGCTTTCGCGGCGTGGGCCGGTTCGGTCGCTTCGACCAGCTGATATTCCCAGCGATTGCGTGGTGAGGGTTTCAACGCGAGGATGTCACCTGGAGTTCATGAGTGCGACGCGGGCAACCGGGATGCTGTGGGCTCCTGATCCTGCCCCTCGATAGAAAGACTTACTCCATGGAGATCCTCGCTGTGCTGGCCGCCCTCGTCCAGAACGTGCTCAACCTGAGCACCCTCAGCGCCGGCTGACGCACCGCGCACCACCGCAACGGCCCGCCGGTATTCCGGCGGGCCGTTTCATGCGAGGAGGTCCTCGACGATCACCCGGGTGTCGGGGACGAAGGGCCAGTTCGGGTCCGCCAGGTGCGCGCGTAGTTCGGCATCGGTCCACCACCAACCGTCGGCGATCTCCTCGGGCTGATGCCGGATCGGCCCGTCGTAACGCAGTTCATAGGCGAACAGGTGACAGCGCATGGGCTTGCCGTTCCATTCGCCGTCCCACGCGGCGGCGGCCATCGGCAACGGACTCGTGCCCGCAGGCACGACGATGCCGAGTTCCTCCGCCAGTTCCCGTACCGCCGTCTGCTCGGGATCTTCGCCCGGACCCACCACGCCGCCGGCCAGACAATCGTGCATACCCGCGAACACCATCTTCGTCTCGGTACGCCGGTGCACGTAGACCCGCGCACCGTCCGGCGAGCGGACCAGCACACCGGCGCTGGCATGCCACAGCCCCTCGCGATAGACCAGTGCCCGGTCCTCGGCACCGACGACCCGGCCCATCCGGTCATAGACCGCGATCATTTCACTCTGCTGCGGCTGGGAGTTCGGCTGCGCTGACACCGGCCGAGAGTACCGTGAGGTCAGCGCGTTCCCCGATGAGAGGACCGGCCCATGGTGCTTCCCCGCGCACTCGCGAGATTCAACCGGCACGTCACGAATCCGGCGGCGAGCCTGCTGGCCGGCCGCGTTCCGCCCTTCGGGACGATCGTGCACAAGGGCCGAAAATCCGGTCGCGCCTATCGGACGCCGGTGTGGGTGTTCGAAGACGACGGCGCCTACCGGGTCGCGCTGACCTACGGCCCGGACGTCGACTGGGTCAAGAACCTCACCGCCGCGGGCTCCTTCCAGCTCGAATGGAAAGGCCGCACCCTCGATCTGATCGAACCCGAGGTGGTGCACGACCCCGCCGCCGGCTGGGCGCCGATCGTGGTGCGCCAGGTGCTCACGGGAATCGGCGCCGAGTACTACCTGCGGGCCCGACCGGTCCGCTAGCCGCATGGCCGAGTCGGACAGCTGGAATACCCCGCTCCCCGCTCAGCCGAACGAGCGTGCAGCTTTAGCCACACTAAACGTCTGTTCGTGAATACGTCATTGCCGCAGGTCATGCGACTAGCCGATGCTGGAACTCGTTCTCCCCCAACGAAATAGCAGGAGCTGATCGCATTATGAGCGACAAATTCGCGGGCAAGAAGGCCGTCGTCACCGGCGGCACACACGGTATGGGCCTGGCGATCGTCGAGGCGCTGCTCGCTGCCGGCGCGGAGGTCGTACTCACGGGCCGCAGCGAGAAGACCCTGGCGAGCGCGCGAAACGGACTGGCAGGACGGGCGGCACACGTCGTGCGGTCCGATGCCGCGAGCATGAGTGAGATTGCCGCACTGGCAGATACCGTCCGGGACACATTGGGGCGAGTCGACTATCTCTTCGTCAACCACGGCATCGCCGAGTTCGCCGAACTCGCCGAGGTCACGGAAGCGGCGTGGGACCGGCACTTCACCATCAACACCAAGGGCGCTTTCTTCACTGTGCAGGCCTTGGCGCCGCTGCTGTCCGACGGCGGCGCCATCGTCTTCACCACGGTCGGCAACGACGTCGTCTTCCCTGGGCTCAGCGCCTACTCCGCCTCCAAAGAAGCCACCCGCGCTTTCGCCCATGTCCTCGCGGCGGAACTGCTGCCACGCCAGATCCGGGTGAACTCGGTCGCCCCCGGCTTCATCGAGACACCGACGATGGGCGTGGCCGGGCTGAGCGCGCAGGAACGCGAGGAGTTCGTGCGGCAGGGTCACGAGTCCACTCCACTGCAGCGCACCGGCACGGTCGAGGAAGTCGCCACGGCCGCGCTGTTCCTCGCCGCCGACGCCACTTTCACCACCAATGTCGAACTCGCGGTCGACGGCGGCTTCGCCCAGGGCCTGCCGGTCCCGGCCCGAGCCACGCTATGACGCAGCAGCACCTCGGTCCCACGGTGCACGACAGTCCGGATCCCTTGGTCGCCGAACACGTGCGGCGCTATCTGGCCACCGACGGGGCCAGCGGTTACCGAGAGGGTGGTGTCACCAACCTGGTGCTCACCCACCGCGGCCGTAAGACCGGAAAGCTACACCGCACCGGCTTGTTCTACGGACGCGACGACGACCGCTACATTCTCATCGCCTCGGGTTCGTCCATCACCCACACCCACCCACAGTGGTATCTCAACTTGATGGCGAATCCCGAGGCCGAGGTGCAGATTCTCGCCGAACGATTCACCGTCCGCGCTCGCGGCGCCGAAGGCGCTGAAAGACAACGTCTCTGGGGGCTGATGACCGAGCTCGCACCGGTCTATCACACCTACGAGGCCCGCAGCCGCCGGGTCATCCCGGTGGTTGTCCTCGAGCGGGGAGAATCCGCGCAACCCGGATGATCGGCCCGCACCGACGACACCCACCCGGCCCATCAGGGCTGGGCGCTCCACCCTAGGTCGCCGTCAAGATATCCGGAGGCGCTGAGGCTCTCGTCGCGCGATCCGGTGGACGGTGTCGACGAAAGCACGGACGGCCGCGGTTTCTCGCTCCGCCGGCCACAGCAACGCGTATTCGAATGGCGGCGCCTCGGTCAGCGGCAGGTAGGCTACGTCATGGCGGGTGTGGTAATCCTGTGCTGCGCGGGCGACGACGGTCATGCCCTTGCCCTCGCCGATAAAGCAGAGCGCTTCGGGGAAATGCATTTTCACCGGTAAGTGGTGGACGACGGCGCCCAGGGGCGTCCGGTGCGGATAGTGCAGGTCGCGGAAAGACTGTGACAGGCCGGAGAAAGTGATCAGCGGAGCGCGCGCGAAGTCCTCCGGCGAGGCCGAATCCTGCTGCGCCAGCGGATGTTCGGCTGGTACCAGCAGTGCCGGCGGCTCGGAGAACAGAACCGGGCCGACAGCCATGTCCGGCTCGTCGCAGGGGTATTCGCTCAGTTGTACCTGGACCTCGCCGGCTCTGATGGGCCCATAGGAGTCGACGAGCGACATTTCCCGGATCAGCACCTCGCAGTCCGGGTACTGCGCCCGAAAGGCATCGGCGGCCTGGACTACCAGTTTGCCGGACCAGGGACCGGAGAATGCCACCCGGACCGGGCCCTCGACGCGCCGCGCGGCATCGGAAGCGTTTCGAATCGCGCGTTGGATTTGGCGGCAACCGGGAAGCAACTCATCGCGGAAACGCTGTCCGACCTCCGTGAGGGTGACCTGGCGACTGGTGCGCACGAAAAGTGAGCTGCCGAGACGGCGTTCCAACTGCTTGATGGTCTGGCTGACCCGGCCAGGGGAAATCCGAAGCCGTTCGGCGGTCCGGGCGAAATGCAGTTCTTCGGCGAGGGTGAGAAACGTTTCGATCTCGTACCGCTCCACCAATACCCCTCAGTCCAACCGCAGGCCGCCCACCCTATCGCCGCCTTTCTCGCTTGTCGACAGTTCGCTCGCGGAGTTCCCGCCTAGCGGCGGCGCGGTTTCACTCCCGGTTTCGGCGCCGTCGCTTTCCGGACCACCACTTCCGTTGTCGCGGCGGCTGATTCGGCGTCCAGCCGCCGGTAGACGAAATGCTGCTGGGCCAGTGTCCACGCGTTGTTCGAGACCCAGTACAGCAGGATCGCCACCGGCAGCAACGCGCCACCGACCAGCACGCCCGCCGGGAACACCCAGAGCATGAGCGTGTTCATCATGGGTATCTGCTGTGCGGCCGGGTCCTGCCGGGCGATCGACGCCCGAGCCGTGAAATGCGTTGCGACCGCGGCGATCAGCATCAATGTGACCACGACCGCGCCCATGGCGACGGTCGGATGCCCGGCCGGCGTGCCGGACAGCGGCGCGCCGAACAGCTCGGCCTGTAGGAACGATCGCACCTCGGCGGCGTCGAAGAAATAGTTGGCGGTGGCGGCGTTCTGCTCCACCGTCATCGGCGCCGGGGTCGAGCCGAACGGCAGATGTCCGGCGGTACCGGTGCGGTCGAACGAACGCAGCACGTGGAACAGGCCGAAGAACACCAAGCCCTGGCCCAGCGCGGGCAGGCAGCCCGCGAGCATGCTGACACCGTGATCTTTGCGCAGCTTCCGCGTTTCGAGGTACTGCTGTTGCTTGTCCTCGGGATATTTCTGCTGGATGGCCCGCAGCTGCGGCTGCAACCGCTGCAGCACGGCCTGCGTGCGCGCCTGTTTCACGAACGGGAACAGCAGCACCGCGCGCAGCGAGGCGACCAGGAACACCACCGCGAGCACCCAGGCCAGGCCGCTGGCCGGGCCGAGCACGGCGGCGAACGCGGTGTGCCACAACCAGAGCACAGCCGATACGGGGTAATAGACGAAATCGAACATGAGAGAGCACCTGACTGCGGGCGTGCGTGAACCGCACGGAATCGGAAATGGTCAGCGAGCCGACGACCCCGCGGGGGAGCCGTCAGGCGATGACCAGACCGGGTGCTCGAGGACGCGGACGACCGGGGGTGTCCGGATTGCTCTGCCGCAGATACGAACCACGACGGCGACGCTGCGCGGACGGCGGCGGCCCGCAGCGGGCGAGACGGACAGGCCGCAGGCGGGCCGACCGCAGCGAGACCAGCGCGAGCAGCGCGGACGCGGCGACGACACCCAGAACCGCCAGTGCGGCGGACTCGTTCGCGGGGGCCGCGAGCAGCGCCAGCGCGGGCAGCAGGCAGGCGAGAACCGCCAGCACCCTCAGCTGCGACCGCGTGACCATGAGCCCGAGCCTACCGGTTGGCCGGCGACGCGGCCGGGCGACGGCGAACGGCTAACCGCCGTTGGCGGATTGAGCGACCTGCTGCCATGCGCCGTCGCCCAGGTCCCACTGAGCGGCCCGGTTCAGGGCGGCCGGGAAGAAGCCGAAGGTGCGGCGGCAGGTCCGGGTGAGGTGGGCGGTGTCGTCGAAACCGGCGGCCGCGGCGGCGGCGGCGAGGTCGTCGCCGGCGTGCACGCGGATGATGGCCACGCGAAGGCGCAGCCAAAGAATGTAGGGGCGCAACGGAATTCCGACCTGGGCCGCGAAGAGGTGGGACAGGCGGGCGGGGGAGAGACCGACCCGGCGGGCCACGTCGGCCCCACGGATCGAGCGGTCCGGCACCAGCGTGGGCAGCACGCGCAAGGCCTCGGTGACGGCGGGGTGGCGCGCGCCGCCGGCGGGTACGGAGTTGCGCCGTAACTCGCCGATGATGGCGGCGACCTGGTCGGCCAGCGCGGCACGGGCGAGGTCGACGGGCAGCGGGTGCTGGGCTGGGGCCCAGCCACTTTCGTGCGCCCGGCGATCGGCGGCGGCCCCGGCGACGGTTTCCGGATCGAGGTAGAGGGCGGCACCGTGGTCGGCGCCCGCGTCGATGCGGTGCGGGGCGTCGGCGGGGACGATGACCTGGGTGCCGCGGTGCCGGGTGCCACTGGCGTCCATCACGGTGATCGGCGTGGACGCGGTGAGGACCTGGACGGCGTGATGGGCGTGCAGATCGGACGGGGCGATGGCGCCGCCGAATGCGAGGATGCCGGGGCGCAGCAAAGCCGTCGCGGTCCGCGCGGACACCCCATCGGTGACCAGAGCCTTCTCCATCGGACGCTCCCGGAAGATGCCGCGAATCCAGAATCGGATCCATGGCTGAGACTATCGGGACGTTCCGGGCTCGGTGCGGGTTTCGGTGAGCTGAGGGGGAATTCGCTATTCTTCGAAAAGTCCCTGGCGGAAACCCGCCAGCGATTTCCGTGCGACGCACAACGCGCGGCTAGGGCGCGAAGGACGCGGACTCGAGCCGCCGCGCGAGCCGGGCCGCGGACAGCGTCATGGCGTCGGCGGGGCGATGCGGATCGAGTCCGGTGAGTTCGTTCACCCGGGAGAGCCGATAGGTGACCGTATTGCGGTGCACATTGAGCTGGCGCGCGGTGGCCAGTTGATTGAATCCGCTGTCGACGAACACCTCGAGCGTTTCGGCGAGCATCGGCTGCGCGTCCAGCGGCGCCAGCACCGCGGCCAGTCCCGGACGGGCCGCGTCACTCACCGCGACCGTGTACTCGAACTGCAACTGGGTGCGGCGGCACAAGATATCGCGCCGACCGAGACAGCGGCCGAGTTCGGCGAGCACCCGGGCCTCGGCGTACATCGCGGGGATCTCCGCACGGCTGCGGGAAGCACCGACCCCGACCCAGTACGGCGGGGCCTGCCCGGACTGCTGGGCGGGCAGACGGGCGGTGAGGCCCGCCAAGGTGCCGGCACCGTCGTCGCCGGGCTGCAAGGGGATCAGCGCCGTCCAGCCGCCCGCGTCCAAACGCAGGAACACCCCGGGGATCGCCTCGACCCGGTGGCGTAGCGCCGAGGCGGGTCCGCCGTTGGTGCCGCACAATCGGAAGACCGCGACCAGGAACGCTTCCGCCACCGGAATCACCGGATCGTTGGCCCACTCGACCGGGTCCTGGCCGGTGAGCAGCGCGTCGGCGATGCCGCGGCGGCGTTCCAGCAGTTCCCAGCGCGGATCGTGCGAGCGCTGGGTGGCGGCCGCGGCGATCCGGGCGGTCACCAGCGTGACGTACTTCATCAGCGTCAACGACACATCCAGCAGCGCCTCGAGTTCACCCGGCCCGGCCGTCTCCCGCAATCGCTCGAACAGGAAGGTCGCGCCGAGCCGGTAGCGGTCGAGCACATCGGGCAGCGGCGTGCCGTCGCGGACCCGCTCCATCGCGATCTCGACCAGCTCACGGGTGTCTTCGTCGGAAGGTTCCGCGCCGTGACGCAGATAGTCGAAGAACAGATCCACGTTGAGTTTCGTACCGCGGGCGAAGTCGGTCTCCACCAACGACTGTGGCATCTGGTCGTAGGGCGGAAGCGCGGAGTAGAAGCCGTCGACCATCGCAGCGGCCCGCCGATGCAGTTCGTCGAAGAGACGGATGCCCGCGGGCGACGTCACGCGCACCCGGTCGGCGCCGCGGCGCGGGGCCTCGCCAGTACTACTCATCCGGACCTCCAGGTGCGCGATAGCTCATTGCCGTCCCCCGCTCACTTGGCGTAAAGATCCTCGATGGTAGCGGTGTACCGGGCCGAAATCGGGTTCCGCTTCAATTTGCCGGTGGCGGTGAGGCAATCCCCGCCGTTCTCCCACACCTCCGGCAACACAAGGTACTTCTTGACCTGCTCCACCCGGGACAGTTTGCTGTTGGCCGCGCTGACGCCCTGCTCGATCGCGGCCAGGACCCGCGGATCCTCGGCCAGTTCGGCGGTCGAGGTAGCGGTGCTGCCGTGCCGCCGCGCGAAGGCGGCGGCCAGCTCCGGATCCAGGCAGATCAGCGCGGTATTGAACGGGCGCTGCTCACCGATGACCACCACGGTGCCCGCGAGCGGGGTCGCGGCGGCGATGGTGTTCTCGATATTGGACGGCGACATGTTCTTGCCGGCCGCGTTGATGATGAGTTCTTTCTTGCGGTCGATGATGGACAGGTAGCCGTCGGCGTCGATGGTGCCGATGTCGCCGGTGTGCAGCCAGCCGTCCGCGTCCACGGTTTCGGCCGTCTGCACCGGATCGCCGCGATAGCCGCGCATCACCATCTTGCCGCGGACCAGCACCTCGCCGTCGTCGGCGAGTGTGATCTCCGCACCCGGCAGCGGTGTACCGACGGTGCCGATCTTCACCCGGTCGGGGCCGTTGAGCGTGGCGCCCGCGGTGCACTCGGTCATGCCGTACCCCTCACACAACGGCAGGCCGAGGCCGAGGAAGAACTCGTGCACCTCCGGCGGGATGGCTACCGAGCCGGTGACCGCGACGCGCACCTTGTCCAGACCCAGCTGCTCCCGAATGGGCAGCAGGACAAGCCTTTCCGCGATCCGGTACCGGAGTCGCTCGATCGCGCCGAGCTCTCGTCCGTCGGAGGCGGCGCGGGCGCGGGCCCGGCCCACGCCGACGGCCCAGTGGATGAGGCGGCGCTGCGGCGGCTTCGCGCCGGCGAAGCGTTCCTCCAGCGCCCCTTTGACTTTCACCCACACCCGGGGCACGCCCAGGAACACCGTCGGATGCACCTCGGTCAGTGCGGCCGCGACCTGTTTGAAGTCCGGCACGGTGGTGATCTGGCCGCCCTCGAGCATGGTCAGGTAGTGCGCGAACCAGCGGTTGGCGGCATGCGCGTCGGGCAGGTAGGAGATCACCCGGTCGTCCAGGCCGCCGCCACCGAATTGTTTGATGACCCGGGCGTTTTCGATGAAGTTGGTGTGCGTGAGCTCCACGCCCTTGGGTGGCCCGGTGGTCCCGGAGGTATATACGATGGTGAGCAGGCTCTCGGGATCCACCGCCCGCCAGGTCGCCTCGAAATCGAAGTCCGCCTTGGGATTCGCCGTCACCTCGGCCAGCGACAGCGTGCCCTCGACCGCTTCGTCGACGCAGAGCACATGCTCGACCCGCGCGCCCTGCCCGGCCGCCGCGGCCACGGCGGCCAGAACCTGTGGCGCGAACTGCTTTTCGCAGATCACCACCTTGTTGCGGGCGTTGCCGAACTGGTAGGCCAGCAGATCGACCGGGTTGGTGTTGTACACCGAGAACGGGGTCGCGCCCGCGTGCAGCACACCGGTATCGCAGAGATGGAACTCGGGCCGGTTGGTCATCATCAGCGCGACGGTGTCGCCCGGCTCGACGCCCAGCCCGGCCAGTCCCGCCGCGATCGCGCGGACCCGATCTCCGTACTCCCGCCAGGTCAGCGACTGCGCACCGCCCATGGTGCGCAGGGCGACCGCGTCGCCGTACTTCGCCACGTTCGCCTGGAAGGCGGCGCACAACGTGGCCGGACGGGGTCTGGCCGCCGGGACTGTCGATGAAACCAAAACTCGAACCTGTCTACTCATCGTGGTCGAGGCCACACGGTTGCCGGTCGAACGGTGCTGACCTCAGCGTCTCCTCAAGCAGAACGCACCGAGCGCGCCTTCGGCTAGCGGCAATGACGAAGACTGTTCGCCACGCGTTTGTGCACTCGACCAAACGGCCGTGTACTTGGTTCGCCGTCCAGTGGGGTCGGCAGGACGCCGGACATCTATGTGCCGCACGCCGATTCCGGCTCCGCCGTCCATGCGTAAGTCGTATGGTGAAATCGGCGAGCAGCACCTGCCGTGACCCGCAGCGCAGCGGTCCGGTCGTATGGGACGGTCGCCTCGCCGATCCGCGGATGTCCATGAGCCGCGCGAGCGAGGAGCGAAACCGTGTCGATTGCCCACACCACCGAAGGAATCCTGGACTTCATCCGTGCGGCGGAAGTCGAATACATCGACATCCGATTCTGTGATGTACCCGGTGTGCAACAACACTTCTCGGTTCCCGCCGTCATGTTCGGCGACGACCTCGTGCAGAACGGTCTCGCCTTCGACGGATCCTCGGTGCGCGGATTCCAGTCCATCCACGAATCCGACATGCTGCTGCTGCCGGATCTGCGCACCGCGCAGTTGGACCCGTTCCGGGGCGCGAAAACCTTGAACATGAACTGTTTCGTGCACGATCCGCACACGCGCGAGGCCTACAGCCGCGACCCACGCAACGTAGCGCGCAAAGCCGAGGATTATCTGCGCAGCACCGGTATCGCCGACACCGCCTACTTCGGGCCGGAAGCCGAGTTCTACATTTTCGACACGGTGCGCTACAGCACGTCGATGAACAGCGCCTTCTACGAGGTGGATTCGTCGTCGGCGTCGTGGAACACCGGCGAGAAACTGAACCCCGACGGAACGTTGAATCGGGGCTACAAAGTCCGGCCCAAGGGCGGCTACTTCCCGGTCGCGCCGTACGACCACGACGTCGATCTGCGCGACGAAATGTGCACCAAATTGCAGGCCGCCGGCCTGGAACTGGAGAAGGGACACCACGAGGTCGGCACCGCCGGGCAAGCCGAAATCAACTACAAATTCAACACCCTGCTCGCCGCGGCCGATGATTTGCAGCTGTACAAGTACATCATCAAGAACACCGCGTGGAACGCCGGGAAGACCGTCACCTTCATGCCCAAGCCCCTGTTCGGCGACAACGGTTCCGGTATGCACGTGCATCAATCACTCTGGAAAGACGGCGAACCGCTCTTCCACGACGAAGCGGGCTACGCCGGACTGTCCGATCTTGCCCGCCACTACATCGGCGGCCTGCTCCGGCACGCCCCGTCGCTGCTGGCGTTCACCAACCCGACCGTGAATTCCTACAAACGCCTCGTCCCCGGCTACGAGGCGCCGGTCAACCTGGTCTACAGCCAGCGCAACCGCTCGGCCGCCGTCCGTATCCCGGTCACCGGCAGCAACCGTTTCGCCAAACGCCTCGAATTCCGTTGCCCCGACTCCTCCGGCAATCCCTATCTGGCGTTCGCCGCCATGATGATGGCCGGCCTGGACGGCATCAAGAACAAAATCGAACCGGCCACCCCCATCGACAAAGACCTCTACGAACTCACCCCGGAGGAATCCGCCGAAGTCACCCAGACCCCGGCCAGCCTCGAAATCGTCATCGACCGTCTCGAAGCCGACCACGACTACCTGACCGAAGGGAACGTCTTCACCGAAGATCTCCTGGAAAGCTGGATCCGGCTCAAGCGCGAGACCGAAATCGCCGAAATCAACGTCCGGCCACACCCTTACGAATTCGATCTGTATTTCGACGTGTAGGCGTTCACCCGGGTTCGAGCATGTGCGCGGCCCTACAGCCTGGCTAGCACCCCGGCCAATCCGCTGTGCCGGACGGTGCTGTCGCCGATGTCCATGCCGTAGGTCACCTCGTGCCACGGCCCGAGCCGATGCCAGGCCAGTGCCCGCCGGCGCAGCTCATCGGTGACTCCGTACGCGGCGGCGACCGCCGTCGCGAAGTCGGGCGGCGCGCCGTGCAGCGCCCAGGCCAGGTCGATCGCCGCATCGCCGAGATGGGCGTCCCCGAAGTCGATCACTCCGGATACCCGGCCGTCGTCCTCCAGCACATGGTCGGGCCCGAGATCGCCGTGCACGACCGTGTCCGCCGGGAATTCTCGTACTGCCTCGAGCAGTGCCAGCGCCGAATCGTGTTGTGCGACAGGGAGGAACGGCACCACCTCGGCCCGGAACCGGGCGAGCTCCGCAACCCGGCTGCGTTCGGTTTCCGTCGCGGGAGGTAACCCGTGCCGGACCGCTTCGGCCGCGGAAATGTCGTGCAGCGCGCGCAGAAACGTCCCCACCGCCGCACCGTGCTCGGCATTCGGTGACTCGAGCGCCGCACCCGGGACGAGTGCGTGCCGCACGACCAGCGGTGCCTCCGTCACGATCGTCGGGACCGGCACCGGCAGCGGCAGTAGCGGCGCTAGCCAAGGCAGCAGCCGAGTTTCCCGCCGCAGCTGATCGGCGACCTCCGGCCGTCGCGGTCGCCGCTCCACCCAGTGGCCGTCGATCAACGCCACGAAGCTGTCCCACCCTTGCGCGAACTCCATGACCTCACGGTAATGGCGCGATCGGACAGCTCAGGCGGTGGATGACGTTCATGCCGAGACGGGCTGCTTCGCCGTGCCGATCTCGGTCTCGGCCATCGGGTCGAGCGACGGATCGATGTCGATCGTGCGCCGGAGCGGACGGTTCGGCAGCAGGGTGGTTGCCAGCAGGGCAACGGCTGCGGCTACCGCGGCGATAAGGAAGATCCGGCCGGTCGCGTCGCCGTAGGAAGCGCGAACGATGGTGGCGATGGGTTCGGGCAGGGCCGTGATATTCAGGTTGCTGCCGCCGGAGGCGCTGGTCTGCACGCCGATTTGGGCGAAGCCCGCGGCGGACAGATCACTTACCCGAGTGGCGAGGATCGACCCGAGCACCGAAACGCCGATCGCGCCGCCGAAGGTGCGGAAGAAGGCGACGCTGCTCGACGCCGAACCGATGTTGTGCACGCTGACGGTGTTCTGCACGGCGAGCACCAGGTTCTGCATCATCATGCCGACGCCGAAGCCGACGATGGTGATGTACAGCCCGACCAGCCACAGGTTCGTGGCGTGATCGATGGTCGAGAGCAGCGCGAAACCGAGCACCAGGAGCGCGCCACCGGTGACGACGAACCCCTTCCACTTGCCGAACCGGGTGATCAACTGCCCGGAGCCGACCGAACCGACGAGCATGCCCGCGACCATCGGGATGGTCAGAATGCCCGCGACGGTGGGGGAGTAGCCGCGTGCGGTCTGGAAGTACTGGCCGAGGAAGGTGGTCGCACCGAACATGCCGACACCGACCGCGATCGAGGCGATGATCGCCAGCCCGGTGGTGTGTTCGGTGATGATCGGCAGCGGGATGATCGGCGACTTGGCGCGGGATTCGACCCACAGCGTCGCGAGCAAGAGCAGCACACCCGCACCGACGTAGAGCGCCGATTCCCGGGAGAACCAGGCGTAGTGACCGGCCTTGCCCGCGAACGAAACCCAGATGAGCAGTACGGAGACACCGCCGGTCAGCAGTGTCGCGCCGAGCCAGTCGATCGAGACGCCCTGCTTGGTCTCGGTGGGCAGCCGCAGGGTGCGCTGCAACAGCACCAGCGCGATCACGGCGAGCGGAACACAGACGAAGAAGGTCCAGCGCCAGCCGAGCGGACTGTCGACGATGACGCCGCCGAGGATGGGCCCGCCCGACATCGAGACGGCCATGACGGCACCCATATAGCCGGAGTACCGGCCGCGTTCGCGCGGCGCCACGATCGAACCGATGATGGCGACGGTGAGTGCGGTCAGCCCGCCCATGCCGACGCCCTGGATCGCGCGGGCGACCAGCAGCACCGGCACATTGTGCGCGATTCCCGCGATGATCGAGCCGGCGACGAAGATGACGATCGCGGACTGGACCAGCAGCTTCTTATTGAACAGGTCGGCGAATTTGCCCCAGATCGGCGTGGAGGCGGCGTTGGCCAGCAGCGCTGTCGTGATGACCCAGGCGTACGCGGTTTGTGAACCCTCCAGATCACCGATGATCGTGGGCAACGCGGTCGCGACGATCGTGGTGCTGAGCAGGGCTGTGAACAGCGCGGCCAGCAAGCCGGTCATGGCTTCCAAAACTTCGCGGTGGGACATTGCGTACGGATCGCGCGGCGTCACCGCCTTGACTGAACTAGACATTCACTTCCTGACTCTCGCTCGAAACGGGCCGGTGGCTCGCCGCGGTGTGGTGCACATGGGTGGTCAGTGCGTTCTTGAGGTTTTGCACGGTCGCGCGGGCCTGCTCGGCTTCGTCCTCACTCCAATCGGAGAGGACGGCTTGTAGCCCGCGCGCTCGCGCCAGCCGAACTCGATGCAGCAGGTCGCGGCCTGCTTCGGTGACCTGGACGACATTGGCGCGGCCGTCGTCGGGGTCGGCGTGGCGACTGATGAAGCCGGATCGGACCAGCTCCGCGACCTGCCTGCTCAGCACCGACGGGCTGATGCACAGGTGGATGGCCAGGTCGCCCTGCCTACTCGGTCCTTTGGCTTCGAGAATGCCCAGCACCGCAACCGCGCCCGGAAGCAGTTCATCTTCCTCCGGGTGCAGCAGCGCGAGGCGCATTGCCCGGCCGACCAGGTAGAGCTCCCTGATCAGGCCCTCAGCGGTATCGGCGGACACGGCCATGGTCACTCCAAGCACAAGTTGGTTGTTGCAATACACAACTATAATTCATTTACTTGTACTAAGCAACTACATCTCGATGGATCTGTCCCGCGGGGGGGGTGTGCTGAGAGTTTGCTCGGTGTTGGGTAGGGGCCTCAGGCCTCGAGATTTCGGTGCAACTCGACGGCCAGCCGCACCAATTCGGGCATGTGGTCGCCGTCGGTCGCGGACAACCGGATCGCTTCGTCGACAGGGAAAGCGCGGACTTCCAGAATCTGTTCGCCGTCGGGCGGATTGGTGGGAGTCGAGTCGACGACGACGTCAGCGGTGCACCACAGCCACGCCTTGTGCGGATGAGCTTGCCAGGGGAGATAGGGGTGCGGGTGGTCGCTGGTGGCGTGGTGGGCGCCGATGCGGTGGATCGGACCGATCGGCCGCGCGCCTGCCTCCTCGAGGAGTTCCCGGCGGACGCAGGTATCGATCGGCTCGTTCGCTTCGCGGGTGCCGCCGGGCACCAACCAGATGTCGCGATCGTCGCGGCACAGCACGATCCGCTCGCCCGCGAAGCAGACGACGTGCACGTTCGTGACCAGTTCGTCCGCCGGGAGCTCGGTGGAGAATCGCACGTCGAGGCCGCCCCACTCCCAGCGGGCGGGCTTGTGCAGCAACGGATATCGCTCGGCGAAGCTCACCTCGACCACGCTATCTCAGCGCCGGGACCGGAGGCGACGATCGACGGAGCGTCGACGGCCCAGTACCAGTCGTTGTTGCCGCCGGTGAGTTCCCAGGCCACCCGCATGGTGCAGGCGCCGGCGGGGACCGAGACCTCCAGCTGTTCGAGTTCGGCGGTCACGTCCCCGGTGTAGGTCAGCACCGGCTGTGCGGGTCTGTCATCGAAAGTTACGGTCACCGTGGCTGTTTCGGCTCGGTGCTTGCGGTAGTGCGAGACGAAGGAGATCGTCGCGGTGGCATTGCCGGAGACCGGCACCGGCGGCGCCACCAGGCGGGAGTTGAAGCGTCCGCGGAAGATCTTGTCGGCCCACTCGTCGGAATCGGCGACCGCGAACACCCCGCGCGCCCGCACATTGGATTCCCGGGACTGGCCGCGCTGCGCGGCGGTCCAGAATTCATCGGTCGTGAAAGACCAGCCCCGCCATTCGGTGACGCCGCCGCGCATACCCGTGTTGTCGATGCTCCAGCCCGCGGGCGTGGCATGCGTCCAGCCGTGCAGTGCCGCCGCGATGTCGGGTTCGTCGACGCGCGTCCGCAGGCCGGGGGCGAGGGTGTCGAACGGATCGGCGGACGGTTCGGTGATCGGCACACCGTCCAGGCCTGCTCGCGCGACGCCGAGAAAGTTCAGCGCTGTCGCCGCGACATCGACGATCCGTGGTTCGATTCGCGGTTGGACGGGTGCGATGCCCGCACCCGCCGCGATGATGAACGACTGGCGTTCGGCGTGGGAGTTGCCGCCGTGCCCGCCGGCGGGCGTGTGGCCGTGATCGGTCGTCACCAGGAACAGCCATTCCTCGGCGTCGAAATCCGGCCGCCGCTGGATCGCACTGATGATCTGCCCGATCTGCCGATCGACCGCCTCGATCGCGGGCCGGTAGCAGGAGCCGGCGGTCCCGCAGGTGTGGCCGGCCTCGTCGACATTGCCGAGATAGACGAAGGACATGGCCGGGCCGTGCGCGGGGATCCAGGCCGCGGCGTCATCGGCGACCTTCTGGTCGTTGACCTGATAGTCGTCCCGCAGCACCAGCTTTCGATCGATCGCGTCGCCCAGAATGAAATCGTCGATGTGCTGCCAGTCGACTGCCGCATAGGTGGTCGCGCCGGGGACGGCTGCCGCTACCCGGCTCAGCACATCGGGATAGCGTCCGAGATCGTGTCCGGCGAAGTCGTTGCCGAGCACCCGGTGTTTGTCGGGCCAGACTCCGGTGAGGATGGTGGACCAGCCGGGCCCACTCACCGTCGGCGCGAAAGGCGGTGCGTAGAGCCAGCTCTGCGCGCTGTAACCGGTGGCCGTCAGCCTGTCCAGGGTGGGTGTATCGGCGGACGGCAGCGAATCCCAGGACAATCCGTCGATGCCGAACAGGACGACATGACGGCTGCCTGTCTGGGTGTGGCCGGTGGCCGGGGTCAGCGTCGCCAGCAGCGCGAACACGAGCGCGGCCAACGGGAAAATTCGAGGGCGCCGGTCGCGACGAGGCATACACCTCGTTGTACCCAGGTGAGATGGAGGCGCTGTGACCGCCGCCCATCTCCTCGGTGAAATCGACCCGAACCCCCGCGAGTTCGCCACCCGCACCTCGTTGTACGGGCAACCGGCAGTGCTGTGCAGGGCTTTCCGGTTATCAGCGAACTCGCAGGAGCAGGGCTTCCGGGTCGAGGTTTTCGCTCTCGACGCGGAAGGCATTGCGGAACAACTGCTGGTTGCGGTCGTTGCGGCGCGGCATGCGGCCGCTCTCGGGATTGATCCGGCAGGTGGCCGCGCAGCGCAGCCAGTCCCGGGTGCAGGCGGCGTCCTGGAAACGGGGGAAATGGAACTTGGGCCCCATCGCCCAGCCCATGGACAGCAGCCCGAGTTGCGCGTCCGCCGGCCAGGAGTTGAAAGCGGCGAAGGGCATGATGACCGAGCCACTGTGGTGGCGCACCATCCGACCGCGTAACAGTGTTTCCAATTCCGCCAATTGGCGGAATACGGCGGCCGTCTCGTCCGGATCGGGAGCGCCAGTCCATGGCGCTCGCAACGGCGCGTTGAACGCCGGCCAGACCTCGCGGACCGAGGCTTTCATGCAATCTCCTTGTGGACTAGACGCTTACAGCGTGCGCCCCACACCGGCGAAAAACACGAGTAGCGCACTACTCGTGTTTCGCGCCGGGATCAGGTGATCGCGGGTGTCAGCGCTCCCGGGCCAGAACCCGATAGCTGGTGTGCCACAACCACTCCACCGGTCCGCGTTCGAAACGACGCAACCACAGGTGCGCGGCGGTCACGATGATCAGCGACACCAGCACGTACATTCCGACGGTGAACGGAACGTAGGCGCCGGGGGAGACGCGGGCGGCGAGCCCGAAACCCCACCCGTAGCAGAACACCGACGCCACCAGGTTCTGCAGGATGTAGCAACTCAGCGCGGTTCGCCCGACCTCGGTGAGTCGCCGGCCCACGAACCCGACCCGCGGCCGCCGCACATAGAACTCGGCGACCAGGGCCAGCACCCCGAAGGCCACGAACGGCGCGGTGCCGTACCGGGTGAACACCACGATGTCGCCGCCCACCGCGATGCCGGCCGCGAGGTCGATGGGCGCCGCGACGGCGCCGGCGATCATGAGCCGCTTGCGGATTCGGGCACCCTCGACGGTGAACAGACCGGCCCGGAACAGCCGCGCACCCGCCAGGAACAACGCCACCGACATGGCGAACACGAAGATCGCCTCGATTCGGAACGCGCCCGCGTTCTCCAGCCGGAACACCATCAGATCCCAGAACGACCCGTCCGCGTACGGATTCGGATCCAGCGGCTCGCGCGGCGTGGGCT
Organism: Nocardia goodfellowii; assembly: GCF_017875645.1. NCBI lineage: Bacteria > Bacillati > Actinomycetota > Actinomycetes > Mycobacteriales > Nocardiaceae > Nocardia > Nocardia goodfellowii. Next base: position 4,233,522 of record NZ_JAGGMR010000001.1, read on the forward strand.
CCTGCTGCGGCGCGAAGGCCAGAGCCAGGCCGATCAGCGTCAGCATCATGGTGTGCACGCCGGCCGCGATGATCAGCCAACGACGTTGCGCCCGTTCACTGGTCGCGAGCACATAGGCGACCACGAGACCGGTCGCCGCGTATCCCATCAGCACGTCGAATTCGGCGACGAGCACGAAGTTCAGCACACCGTCGAGGAACAGCAGCCCGGCTCGCCACGGATACTTGCCCGGCCAGCGCCGCCCGCCGCGTACCGCGGAGCGCTGCTGGATGGCCAGGCCGATGCCGAACATGATCGTCAGCAATCCCAGGAACTTGCCCTGCGCCACCTGCTGTAGCACCCGTTCGGTCCACATCCAGCCGCTCTCGCCCGACCGGCCGAGTTCACTGATGTAGCCGAGTAGCCCCTCCGGATTGGTGAGGATCCAGATATTGGTGCCGAGGGTGCCCAAGAGAGCGATGCCGCGCAGTACGTCGAGCGCGACCAGTCGGGAGGGCCGCGCCGGCTCCTCCGTTGTACGGTGCCGCCCTGCGTCCGGGCGGGGATCGGCAATCGATTCGGTCATGTAATGACTATCGGGTGCCAGCCCTGTGACCAGGGTCCTCCAGAAGTACGACCCCGAGGATGACATCACCGTCCGCCCCTCGTAGGACGCCCGACAGCATCGACTCGGAGACCGGAACATCCCCTGCCGGAATGACATCGGGCGCGCCGCACCCCGGGTGCGACGGGTTCGGGTCATCGCGTCGCCTAGGCTCGAGGTATGCAGCGCATTATCGGTATCGAGGTCGAATACGGCATCTCCACTCCCACCGAGCCGTCGGCGAACCCGATTCTCACCTCCACGCAAGCGGTTCTCGCCTATGCCGCCGCCGAGGGTGTGCCGCGCGCCAAACGAACCCGGTGGGACTACGAGGTGGAGTCCCCACTGCGGGACGCGCGCGGATTCGACCTGTCCCGGATGAACGGCCCGCCCCCGGTGATCGACGCCGACGAGGTCGGCGCCGCGAACATGATCCTCACCAACGGCGCCCGCCTGTATGTCGACCACGCGCACCCGGAGTACTCGGCTCCCGAGGTCACCGACGCGCTGGACGCGGTCATCTGGGACAAAGCGGGCGAGCGGGTCATGGAAGCCGCCGCGCGGCACGCCTCCAGCGTGCCCGGCGCACCGCGCCTGCAGCTGTACAAGAACAACGTCGACGGCAAGGGCGCCTCCTACGGCACCCACGAGAACTACCTGATGAGCCGCGACACCCCGTTCAACCAGATCATCCTCGGGCTCACCCCCTTCTTCGTGTCCCGCCAGGTCATCTGCGGCTCCGGGCGGGTCGGCATCGGGCAGTCCGGTGACCATGCCGGGTTCCAGCTGTCCCAGCGCGCCGACTACATCGAGGTCGAGGTCGGCCTGGAGACCACGCTCAAGCGCGGCATCATCAACACCCGCGACGAACCGCACGCCGACGCCGACAAGTACCGCCGCCTGCACGTCATCATCGGTGACGCCAATCTGGCCGAGATGTCGACGTATTTGAAGGTCGGCACCACCGCCCTGGTGCTCGACTTGATCGAGGCCGGTGAGGACCTCTCGGATCTGCAGCTGGCCCGTCCGGTCACCGCGGTGCACCAGATCAGCCACGACCCCACCCTGCGCGCGACCGTCGCGCTCGCCGACGGCCGGGAACTGACCGGTCTGGCCATGCAGCGGCTCTACCACGAGCGCTGTGCCAAGTTCATGGATCGCGAGGGCGTGGACGACCCGCGCGCCCGCGACATTCTGGACAACTGGGCCATGGTGCTCGATCTGCTCGAACGCGACCCGATGGACACCTCGGACCTGCTGGACTGGACCGCCAAGCTGCGCCTGCTGGAGGGTTACCGGCAACGTGAGGGCCTGGCCTGGTCCGCCCCGAAGCTGCACATGATCGACCTGCAGTACTCCGACGTGCGGCTGGACAAGGGCCTCTACAACCGCCTGGTCGCGCGCGGTTCGATGAAGCGCCTGGTGTCCGAACAGCAGGTGCTCGACGCGATGACCAACGCGCCGACCGACACCCGCGCCTACTTCCGCGGCGAGTGCCTGCGCCGCTTCGGCGCCGACATCGCGGCCGCCAGTTGGGATTCGGTGATCTTCGATCTCGGCGGTGACTCGCTGGTGCGCATTCCCACGCTGGAACCGCGCCGCGGCACCAAGGCCCATGTGGGCAAGCTGCTCGACGGGGTGAATTCGGCGGCGGATCTGGTGGAACAGCTGACTACGTGAAGGCAGCGCTGCGAATTGAACACAGATCCGCCATCCAGTCGGAGTTGCTGGGTAGGGTTGAAGGACGAGCACGCACATTGCTCATGATCGGGACCGTGCTCATACTTCAGTTCCGGTCATGATGAGGACAGAGGAGGTCGGCTGCCATGGCACAAGAGCAGACCAAGCGCACCGGGGGCGGCGACGAGGACGAGGGTCCCGAGGGTGTAGACGCCGCGGGCCAGGAGCGCCGCGAAAAACTGGCGGAGGAGACCGACGACCTGCTCGACGAGATCGATGACGTGCTCGAAGAGAACGCCGAGGACTTCGTCCGCGCGTACGTGCAGAAGGGCGGCCAGTGACAGCAGGTGACCCGATGCGTCTCCAGCCGGGGCACGCGCTGTCCTCGTTCATCGAGCATCTGCGTCAGCACGCACCGGAGTTGTTGCCGGGCAACAGGTTTGCCGCGATCGATGGAGCCACCGCGATGAACTCCAGCGCCACGCAGGACCTGGCCCCGCACGGCACCACCATCGTCGCGGTCAGTTACCGCGGCGGTGTGCTGATCGCGGGCGACCGCCGTGCCACGCAGGGAAACCTGTTGGCCAGCAGGGACATCGAGAAGGTGCACATCACCGACAGCTACTCGGCGGCCGGCATCGCGGGTACCGCGGGCCTGGCCATCGAGATGCTGCGATTGTTCGCGGTGGAGTTGGAGCACTACGAGAAGATCGAGGGCGTCTCGCTCACCTTCGACGGCAAGGCCAACAAGTTGTCGAAGATGGTGCGTGACAATCTCCCCGCCGCCATGCAGGGCCTGGCCGTGGTGCCGGTGCTGGTCGGCTACGACGAGCACACGGTCGATCCGGACCGCAAGGGCCGGATCATCACCTACGACGTGGTCGGTGGGCGCAGCGAGGAGCGCTTCGGGTACGCGGCGGTCGGCTCCGGGTCGATGTTCGCCAAGTCGTCGCTGAAGAAGTTGTACGCCAAGGGCATCGACGAGGAGCGGGGGCTGCGGATCGCGATCGAGTCGCTGTTCGACGCCGCCGACGACGACACCGCCACCGGCGGCCCGGATCTGGTGCGCGGCATCTTCCCGACGGCGGTCCTGATCAACGAGGAAGGCGCGGACGAGGTGTCCGAGGAGCGCCTGGCCGCGATCACCCGTGCGATCGTGGCCGACCGTGAGGCCGCGGAAACCGAGCCGGCGGGTCGTGCCGCGGGCTCCGCTCCAGGAGGTGCCACCGCATGACACTGCCGTATTACGCCTCGGCCGAACAGATCATGCGCGACAAGACCGAGCTCGCGCGCAAGGGCATCGCTCGCGGTCGCAGTGTCATCGTGCTGGCGTACGACAAGGGTGTGCTGTTTGTCGCGGAGAATCCGTCGGCGACCTTGCACAAGGTGAGTGAGCTCTACGACCGCGTGGGTTTCGCGGCCGTGGGCAAGTACAACGAGTTCGAGAATCTGCGCCGCAGCGGCATCCTGCAGGCCGACCTGCGCGGTTATCAGTTCGACCGGCGCGATGTCACCGGCCGGGCGCTGGCCAACGCCTACGCGCAGACGCTCGGCGCCATCTTCACCGATCAGCTCAAGCCCTACGAGGTGGAGATCTGCATCGCGGAGGTGGGGTTCCCGGAACAGCAGCCCGAATCGGTGCTGTACCGGATCAACTTCGACGGCTCCATCGCCGACGAACGCGAGTACGTGGTGATGGGCGGCACAACCGAGCCGATCGTCAGCGCGTTGAAGAGCTCCTACCAGGCCGGCCTGGACCTCACCGGCGCGCTCGGTGTGGCGGTGCAGGCGCTGCAGGCCGCGGTGCCCGACGGACCGGAAAAGCGGACCATCGGGGTAGCCCAGCTCGAGGTGGCGACGCTGGAGCAGGCGCGTCCGCGCCGGGCGTTCCGGCGGGTGACCAATTCGGCACTGGAAAAGTTGCTCAATCCGGGCAAAACCGCGGCTCCGGCCGGGGCGAAGTCCGCGGCGAGCGAGGCGGAGGACACCGGAGACACGCCGAAGCCGGAGTAGTCGAACAGCTGTGAGCCCGGGCCCGCGACGGCGTCGATCCGTCGCGGGTCCGGGCTTTTCGCGCGGTGTCGCGCCGGTCAATCGTTGTGAACCCGTATGGCAGGTGTTGTCCGAGCCCCATATGGAGGCCTTGGCTGCAGCTGACACCGATCCCGCATCGCTGTTGTCTCACGAGCCGTACCGGACGGCGGGTGACGGCTACGGCCAAAACGCATCTCTATCCACGACCTATCAGCACCTGCCCAACCAGATTCCTCCGTTGCACCCCTTTCCCCGTTCGACGGTCTAGCGCGAGAACGTGTGAAGGCAGTCGCTGGCTTCGGCGGCGCAGCAGTACTACCGCGAGTATCCGATGGTCAGCATCCGCGTGGCCATTGTCCAGCGACCGGCATCAAACTTCGCCTCGCCCGGAGGTATTCGAAACGTCTCTACTCCTGATTCCCAGTAGAGAGCCGCCCTATTGACAGCGATGAATCACCGTGGTTCGCTATGAATCGTTATGGGTCATGAGAATCATCAAGAATCAGAGTTCGGGGCGGTGGAGGCAACCGCCTCGCATCCAGCCAGCTCCGCTGCCGACGCACGCCGACTACTTGCGGCCGAACTCCGGCGCTTGCGCGACCTGGCGGGAATATCGGGCCGAGATTTGGCTGGCCGGGTGGGGATCAGTCAGTCCAAGTTGTCCAGGATCGAGACCGGCACCACCGTCCCATCCGTTCCGCAGGTGCAGGCCTGGTGCGCCGAAGTCGATGCGTCTCCCGAGATCCACGCCGCCCTGCGGCAACTGACCGAAGCCGCGCATTCGGAGGTGAGCACCTGGCGCTCCGCGTTGCAGACACGTGATCACCTGCAAGATGACGTGGCGGATCAGGAGGCCGAGGCCCGGCTGATCCGAAACTTTCAACCCTCGCTGGTGCCGGGCCTGCTGCAAACTGCCGAGTACGCCCGGCGGGTATTCGAAAAATTCCAATTGACTTACACCAGAGAGCGTCTCGCTGCTGCCACCGCCGCACGGCTGCATCGCCAGCTGGCGCTCTTCGATCCGGAGCGGCCGTTCGAATTCCTCATCACCGAGGCCGCACTGCGACTGCGGCCCGGACCGCACCGAATCCTGCTGGCCCAACTCGATCGAATCGCGTCGATCAGCACTCTGGACAACGTCTCGGTGGGGCTGATCCCCCAGGACGTCGAGGCAACTACGACGATCCCGCACGGATTCGTGATCTACGAATACGGCGACAGCGCACTGGTTTCCACCGAAATGGTCGACGCCAGCAGATTCATCCGCGAGCCCAAGGAAGTCGAACTGTATCGCGGGCGCTGGAATCTGCTGCGACAGATGGCGGTATTCGATGACGAGGCGAGGGACTTCCTGAAAGCGCTCGCCATCGAAATCCGCAGATCAGTGGACGGTTGACATGCCGGGCGTCGAGCGAGGGGTGATGGTGCCGCAGCCAACCGGCTGCGGCACCTCCTCCAGGCTATTCGCCGAAATCGAACTCGCCCGCTCGCACGCCGGCGATGAAGGCCTTCCACTCCGAGGGCGTGAACCACAGCACGGGGCTGAACAGGTCTTTGGAATCACGCACCGCGACCCAGCCGTCGAAGACCGCGACTTCGACGCAATCGCCGGCGCCGTCGCTGAAGCTGCTCTTTGCGAACTTCGGTTTGCGATCTCCGTCACCGAATGTCTTGTTACTCATGACTTCTCCTTCATGTCCGGAAGCCCGTTGCCTCCGTCTCGATATCCAGGAAAAGCCCTCGCGATGAGTCGACGACTCGAAAGCGATAGGTGCGCAGCTGGATTCGAATGGGTGCTCAGCTAGTCAGGTACACACAGATGAGGAACAACTACATGGGAGCCGAACCGCGCGTGCCGTCGCGGCCGTTGGTGCGATTCAAACTGCTCGGTTCGGTCGAGGCCGAGGTCGACGGCGGCCTTGCCGATCTCGGGAGTCCGCGCGAGCGTCGCCTGCTGACAGCGCTGCTGTCGGCGAAAGGGCGACCGGTCTTGCGGAACGTACTGGTGGACTGGGTCTGGGACGATCTGCCGAAGGACCCGGGGCAGGCGTTGAATGAAGTGGTCAGCAATCTGCGGACGAAGCGGCTCAAGCCGATAGGTCTCGGTGACGCTTTGATCAATGGTGGCGGGACGTATCTACTGAAGGTGCCCGTCGAATGGGTCGATGTGCACCGATTTCATACGCTACTGGACCGAGCTGCCCAGCTCGATGGCAATGAGGCACGCGACTTGCTCTATGCCGCAGTGCAATTGGGCAGCACCACACCGCTGGCCGGAATCGACGGCCGAAAAATCGATGCTTATCGGGAACGCCTGGCAGCCGACTATCGCAACGCGCAGATCCGATTCTGCGCTATCGAGGTCGGCGCGGGCCGGGTGTTGGAACGAATTCCCCAGCTGGAAAGCCTGTTTCGGGAGATGCCCGACGATGCTCTCGTCACCTGGATTTACATGTCCGGACTGCACAACGTCGGCCGCACCGATCGAGCGCTCGGCGTATACGGCGAACACCGCAGGCAGGTCATCGAGCTCGGGTTAGAGGTCGCCCCCCAAGTTAGCCAGCTCCAGACGCGGTTGCTACGCGAAATCCCCGCCCTGCCCTACAACTACCCCGAGGAAACCATGTCCGACACCACGACAGACCACGACGAAGACACCGCTCCCGAAGCCGACGAAGAGTCGAAGCCCAACGTGGTCACTCATGTCGGTGCCGTGCACAGCGAGAACGTCGTGTTCGGCATCCAGTATCAGAGGCGCTGATGACCGCGTCACAGGACACCGAATCGCCGCTGCCCGGACCGGAAGACGTGGCAGGTAGCAGTGAACAGCCGACCACGTCGAGCGGCGACCACAACACTGTGTACACGACCGTGCAATCGGCGGTGTTCGAAAACGCGGTCTTCGGTTTTCAAACCCAGGCCGCCGAACGCCCTGCACGGGCCACTGGAAAACTGCCGACGAGCGAGGTCGACGAGGCGATCCGCGGGTTCGTCGCGCCGGACTGCTACACCGTGGCCGTGTCGGCGTTGACCGAGTGTCGCTTCGTCGTGCTGTATGGCCCGACGGGTACTGGTAAACGCACCGCCGCGATGCACCTGCTGCGCGATCGAACCGAAGAACAGCTCATCTCGCTTTCACCGCAGCTGAGCATCGCCGAATTGGCCAACCGCAAGTACGAGCCGACCGGTTACGCGATCTTCGATCACAGTGTCGAATTCGACTCGGCCCAGCACGCGCAGAACGGATTCGAATTGGGTCGGCTGCGGGACCGGCTGGCCGAATCGAATGCGTACCTGGTTGTGACCACCGGCGGCAAACCGCGTACCAGCTCCGACGTGCTCCGTTCCGTGTCGTGGTCTGGACCAGACCCGATAGCCGTCGTCGAATCGCGCCTGTCCACCCCGCTCACCGCGGACGTCCGAGCCACACTGCGCACCCTGCTGACCGACACCGCGAGTTCGATGCGCGATCTGACCGATCTGGCCGATCGGCTGGCCGGCGATATGTCACTCGACGAGGCCGTCGGCCATCTCGACATCACCGCGAGAAAAGCCGTCGCCGATTGGTTCGACAAACAACCCGAGCGACGTCCGGTCGCCGAGGTGACGGCGCTGTGCTTTGCCCTCGGTGCCGATGTGCGCACCTTCGAGACCATGCTCGTATCCTTCGAACGCAGGCTTGGCGAGCATATGCCGGAACCACAAGCCACCGTTGATGTCCCACCGGAGACAGGGTTGCGGCAGGTGCGTCATGCGCGCAATCGTCCGGACAGCTTGATCGTTCGCGAGCGGGGCGAGTCCGCTGATGGTCTGGGCACCGGAATGCGGTTTCGTTCGTCTGGCTACCAACGACATGTGCTCGGAATGCTCTGCGACCGTATGGATGTCGAATTCTGGAATGCGGTGCGGGTCTGGCTCGACGATGTCGATATCGGTTCCGACCACAGCAGGCCGCTGGTCGCCGATGGGCTGACGACACTGGCGGAGGTTGCCTTCGATGAAGCCTTCGATGTGCTCGAACGCTGGTCGGCGGGAGCCCGCGGCAGAAACGGACAAATCGTCGCGGCGATCGTGCTGTCGTCGATGTCCTATCGCGATCACCTGGCACCGCGCGCACTGCAGATCGCAACCACCTGGATCACCCGCAAAAACGGGGCCAGGCAATGGGTCGCGGCCGTGGCTTTCGGGAACGCGCTCGGAGTCCGCTATCCACACGAGGCTATCGCGCGACTGTGGACGTTGTGTGCGCAAGCCCATGCGGCACAACGGGATATGACCCCCATCATCGGGATGTTGTTCACCGATCTGGTCGTCGAGGCGGGGGACCCGGGCATAGTTTTGCGCACCATCACCAAGGCGGCTGGACGCCAAGGGGCCGCCCGCAACATGTCCCGCCGCCAGATCGCAATCGCGGCCGGCACGGCCATACTTTCCGCACGAGACGTGCACGGCAGAACGGCGGTTTCGCTGTTCCTCGAAAGGTTCCCGGACAAGACAGCCGAGATCGCAGGGTTGTTGGCCTGCGTCCTCGGCAATCGCCCCACCCGGATCGAGGCCATCCGCGCGATCCGCCGGGCACTGCAGGACTTGGTGAAACACACCGACCGACCGGAAACGATCGCGCACCGACTCGGCGATGCGCTGGCCGCCGAAATGACCATCTCCGAAGGCGAACAGTTGAAAGCCGAGATCGCCCGGGTGCGCACTCAGCGTGGTCGCACCGATAGCGACAAGACCGCAGCGGCACTGGCTGCGCTGCTGGCACGACTTGAGCGAAATACCCCAGATAACAAGGAGACCCAATGACACCGCAGTATCCGATAACGGACCAGCGCAGCCTGGATCCGGTGCCGAAAGGCAAATGGCTCGGCCCGAGACGAACCCGAACCACGGATGAAATCCCGCGAGGTCGGGCCGATCACAGGTTGGTCTACCGGGTCGATGGCGACTACATCCTCGACAATTTCGCGCTCCCACTCGACTCTCCGACCGTGCTGGCCGCTACCCACGTGAGCCTGGTCGATTTGTCGCGGAATTCGCCGGTGACCGTCGAATTCGAGATTCCGTCCATGGACGCGAGCTCCTTTACCGTCCGAGCCACGTTCCTGTGCTCGGTCACCGACGCAGTCGCGGTAGTGCAGGAAGGCTCCGCCGACGTGACAACCACACTGGAGGTCTACCTTTCCGGCCACTACCCGCTCGAGGAGATCGGCCGGTCGCACAACCTCGACGAGATCAATAGTGTCCGCCGCAAGCTCAATGCGCGGACCGAAGCCTTCACGACCTTTATGCCGCCCAAACTCGCGGGCATGCACGTGGAGTTCGCCAGCGCGCAGGTACTCACGCCCGATGACGTGAAGAACTTCTACGGTTCGGTGCGGGAGGAAACTTTCCGCGCCAAACTCGCACGCCTGCAACAACAGAATTCGCAGCAACAGCAGTTGCATCGCACTGATTTCGAACAGCAGGAGGCCGATCTGGCCCAGGCGCATCGCAATCTGATCGAGCGCAAACAGTTGCGCCACGATCTCGACCGCTACCAAGAACTCAGCGCCGAGGTATCCGACGATCCGCGGGATGTCATGCGTCACGCTCTCTCCACGGGCCGGATGACTCACGCCGAGTACATCGAGGTGGCCCGGCAGATGCAGCAGGGCAAGGATGAGTACGACCGCGAGATGAGTCGGCGCCAGTGGGAGGCCGACCGGGTGGACAGCCGCGCTGCGATGCAGGCCAAGGTCGATGTCGTGCGCGGCCTGATCGAGCGTGGCCACGTAGACACCATGGCCATGCATGGCCTGGAATCCGCGATCGACAGTCTGATCAACGGAGCACCCACCTCCTCTGTCGATGGCGCCGCAACGCGCCCCGGCCTCGCTTCTCCTTCGTCGGAGTCCGCCGACGACAACGAGACCGTGGAGGTGAGAGAAGAAGATGGCTCCTGAGCTCAACGGTCACTCGGTACCGCTGCAGAAGGCGAAGGCGACAGAGGATCGAGAACGACCGGCACCTCCGAGTACCGGGATATCGCGTTGGCTGCGGTCGCTGACCGGGGTCTCCGAGGAGATCCTCGACTGGGCGGCAGAGGAGCGGCCACGCTATACGCTGCTGGGTGCGATCATCCTGAACACCGGGGTATTGGCCGGTCTGTCACTGATCGTCGCCCTTGCCAGTCTGACCCCCGGCTGGTGGTTCGTCCTGATCCCGTTCGGTGTGCTGTGGGGCCACCTGATCATGACCTTCGATCGGTGGTTGATCGCCAGCACACACGGCCTTTCGCACCGGTCGAAGGCCGCCGTCTTCGGACCCCGGCTGGCGCTGTCGGTCCTACTCGGCGTTGCGATCGCCGAACCGCTGGTGCTGTGGGTATTTCAGGCACCGATCCACAACGAAGTGGCCGAATATCGCAAGAACGAGATCGAACGATACGAAGGTCTGCTCAAGGAATGTAATCCAGTGGCGGGCTCGCCGACCCGGACCGATTGCGGGAACCATCGCGTTAATATCGCGCATCCGCCAGAGGCGGTCGAAAACGAGTTGGCGGAAGCGACCGCTCAGTTGGCACGTTCGTCGGCGGCGGTCACCGAGATCGACCACCGACTCGATGAGCTGGAGCGGTTGGCGCGTGAGGAGTGCGCGGGCACGGCGGGCCCTGGTTTGACCGGCAATATCGGCGAGGGCGGGGAATGCCTGCGCAACCGCGCGAAGGCCGACCAATACCGGCTGGATACGCAGATCGATAAACAGCATGCGGATCAAATCGCGCTCCAGCTCAAAGTCGACGATCTGAACCGGCAACTCGGCGAAGCACGAGAGCGTAGCGGCGGTGAGATCGCCTCGGAGATAGCCATCAAGGTCGACGAAAAACGCGAGAACCTCAAGGAGCGTGGGATTCTCGACGATATCGATGCACTCGGACGATTGTCCTCCGACAGTCACGCGGTATGGCTGGCCAGCTGGGTACTGCGGTTGCTGCTGATCGCGATCGACTGTATGCCGGTGCTCGGCAAGCTACTCGGCGGCACCACGACCTACGACAGGATGGTTGCGCGCCGGTTGGCGTCGGCGAATCGCAAGCACAGCAGAGATACTCGGCTCGACGAACGCGAACACACCGTGGATATCGAGCTCGGCAGTCAGCAAGTCGAACAGAGACTACGTAGCAACACGAAGAATCTGGTAGATATCGACCGAATCGACCAGGCTCGGCGCACCACGACGCTTAACTCCCAAATGGATGACTTCGCCGCGCAACTGGAGCATAGCTACCGCCACCGCTAAGACCGTGTCTCACATTGCTGATCTCGTCACGACCTTCTTGTAGCCGTCGGCGTCACGGCGAGAGTGAGGAAGGCCAGGAAGTGAGTGGCCTTGCAGTCGTAGCGGGTGTTGAGGCGGTGGTAGCCGGGGAGCCAGGAGATTGTTCGTTCTATGACCCATCGGTGCCGGAGTCGGTCGCCGGGTTCGATACCCAGAGTCGAGGTCCGATGTCAGCGGAGGTCGCCGACAAGTATGCGATCCATCCGTACTTTTCTGAGAAACCGCGCCCCTCGAACCTGAGGAGACGCTTCGGTACCAGGCGTTGGAGGCGGCTCACTTCGGAAAGCGTCGATGTCGGACAGGGGAGGGGTAGCCGGAATACGCGCTGCTTGCGTATGAGCTGGCAGCGCGGCCCGGCGAAGGCCTCGCGGTGCGAGGGGACGATATCGATCTCGGTGCCGGAACGGTGCGCATCGTGGGCACCATAATCGGCCGTGAGCTGCGGGTATGCAAGATGTCGCTGATCACCAGCTCGCCGGTCTTTCCGAGCAGCGTGGGCAAGGTCCCGAGCGGGTGAAGGTGGCTGCTGCGTGGCATCCCCTGGTGAGGTACACCGAGTTGTCGTGGTCGACGTTGAAGACGCCGCGAAGCACCGGGGCCGCCCAAATCGCTGAAGTCCACGCAATCCCCGCCGCCCGGCTCATCATTACGAGGACTCAGCAATCACCAAGCAGTCCTATGTGAACGTGGAACGACCTGTGGTCGACTTCGCCGACGTCGGGTGAAAACGTTCGCAAAACGTTCACAGGGCCGATTTCGGGGCCGCTCGGTCGAATCGTTGTCAACTTGAGCAGGGCGTGTTGCTCGCAGCCCCGCGGAAGTGCATGACATGGCTGTAATGTCGAAGATGTGCAGCGACGAATCATGGGGATCGAGACCGAGTTCGGTGTGACATGCACCTTCCACGGTCACCGTCGGCTGTCCCCCGACGAGGTGGCCCGGTACCTTTTCCGCCGGGTGGTGTCCTGGGGTAGGAGCTCGAATGTGTTCCTGCGCAACGGGGCTCGGTTGTACCTCGATGTGGGTTCGCATCCGGAGTACGCCACGGCGGAGTGCGACAGCCTGCATCAGCTGGTCACCCATGACCGCGCCGGTGAGCGCGTGCTCGAGGAACTGCTGATCGACGCCGAACAGCGTCTCGCCGAAGAAGGCATCGGCGGCGACATCTACCTGTTCAAGAACAACACCGACTCCGCGGGCAACTCCTACGGCTGCCACGAGAACTTCCTCGTGGTCCGCGCCGGCGAGTTCTCCCGGATCTCCGATGTGCTGTTGCCGTTCCTGGTGACGCGCCAATTGATCTGCGGCGCGGGCAAAGTGCTCCAGACGCCGAAGGCCGCGACCTTCTGCCTGTCGCAGCGCGCCGAGCACATCTGGGAGGGCGTCTCCTCGGCGACCACCCGCTCGCGCCCGATCATCAACACCCGCGACGAGCCGCATGCCGACGCGGAGAAGTACCGCCGCCTGCACGTCATCGTGGGCGACTCGAACATGTCCGAGACCACCACCATGCTGAAGGTCGGCACGGCGGCGCTGGTGCTGGAGATGATCGAAGCCGGTGTGTCGTTCCGGGACTTCGCCCTGGACAACCCCATTCGCGCGATCCGCGAAGTCAGCCACGACATGACGGGACGTCGTCCGGTGCGGCTGGCGGGCGGACGGCAGGCCAGCGCGCTCGACATCCAGCGCGAGTACTACACCCGCGCCGTCGAGCACCTGCGCAACCGCGACCGGGACCCGCAGATCGACCAGGTCGTCGACCTGTGGGGCCGCACCCTGGACGCCGTCGAGGCCCAGGACTTCGCCAAGGTCGACACCGAGATCGACTGGGTGATCAAGCGCAAACTGTTCCAGCGCTACCAGGACCGCTACAACATGGAGCTGTCCGACCCCAAGATCGCCCAGCTGGATCTGGCCTACCACGACATCAAGCGCGGCCGCGGCGTCTTCGACCTGCTGCAGCGCAAGGGTCTGGCCAAGCGGATCACCGAGGACGAGGCCGTGGACGCCGCGGTGGACACCCCGCCGCAGACCACGCGCGCCAAGCTGCGCGGCGATTTCATCACCGCCGCGCAGGAGGCGGGCCGGGACTTCACCGTCGACTGGGTGCACCTCAAGCTGAACGACCAGGCCCAGCGCACCGTGCTGTGCAAGGACCCGTTCCGTTCGGTGGACGAGCGCGTCGATCGGCTGATCGCCTCGATGTAGTCCGCCGCTTCCTGGGTATATCGGCCCCATGGAACTGAAGGAATTACTCGACATCGAACGCCAAGGCTGGGACGCGCTGTGCGACAGCACCGGTGCGTCCTTCTACGGCGAACTGATGACCGACGACGCGTTGATGATCCTGGCCAACGGCATGGTGCTGGATCGCGCGGGGGTGGTCGAATCCCTGCGTGCCGCGCCGCCGTGGCGGGCCTACGAGATCCAAGATCCGCGCCTGGTCGACGTCGGCGCGGACAGCAAGGTTCTGGTCTACCTCGGCGTCGGCTACCGCGACACGGCAGAACCGGCATTCCGCGGCGTCATGTCCAGCACCTACGTGTTGACCGCGGGCGGTTGGCGACTGGCCTGCTATCAGCAGACCCAGCTCGCACAGTAGGCAATCCCCGGAACCGGCCGGATCAGGACTGGCTGCGCGGGTGGTCAGCCGTGGCCAGCTTGTGGCCGGAGCGCTTCGGCTCCGGCGTCGGCTCCCGTTCGACGGCGTAACGGACCAGCACCCGCCCGTGCGGCCTGGCTTCGACGCCGAGACAGCGCATGCGCGTCGGTCGCGTCGTGCGATCCAGGTCGGGGGCGGTGAACATCATCGGGGTGCGGGTGCCGCCGACCGCGATCGGCACGATCTCGGTCTCGATCTCGTCGATCAATCCGGCCCGCAACAGTGCCCCGCCCAATCGCGCGCCGCCGGTAGCCACCACGGTGTCCACCGCGAACCGGGCCCGCAGCACCTTCAACGCCGCGGTGAGGTCCACGTGCCGCCGTCCGACGACCAGATACGGGATCTGCTCGCGTCGCAGATATGCCAGGTACCGCAATGGAGTCGCGACGGCGACGAGGACCAGCAGGTGCCACCCCGCCATGTCGTCGCCGGGAAATTCTTTGTAGGTCCAGCGCACCCGGCCGCGGCTGTCGGGGACCACGAACCACCCGGCGCTCGCCTTCGCTCGCACCTCGGCGGGCAGGTAGTCGGTGCCCAGCACGTGTGGTGGCAGTTCGGCGGGCGGTAGCGGCTCGGGCCGCTGATCATCGGTCACCAGGGAACCGCTGCCCTCCAGCAGCACCTGCGGCTGATGCCGGCGCAGGATGTCCAGATAGCCGTCGCCGCCCTCGGGCCAGCGCTCGTCCAGCATCAGCAGGGTGCGCGGGGAAACCGCCAGCCTGCCGTCCACCGAGACGACATTGTGCGTGATCACTCGAGGCCGTTGCATCATCGCCTCCCATCCAGTTACCGGATACCCGGCACCGCTGGGGCAAACCCGCTGGCCCGCCGGGGGTTACCCGTCCGCGAGATAGCGCTCCACCGTCTGCACCTTCGACGTCATCGCGTCGGTGACGCCGGGCCGGATATCAGCCTTCAGCACCAGGCTGCATCGCGGCGCTACCGCGAGCACCGCGTCGCTGGCCTGCTTCACCACCGCCATCACCGCATCCCATTCGCCTTCGAGCGTGGTGAACATGGCATCGGTGCGATTCGGCAGGCCACTGGCCCGCACCACCCGGACGGCTTCGGCGACGGCACGGCCGACATCGACACCGGTACCGAGCGGGGTGACAGAGAAGGCGACGATCATGGTTCCATCATGCGGGATGTGTGCGCCGCCGCGCGTGCCGCGCGCCGGGGCTATTACGCTCTACCGGGTGGCGATATCCAAGGTCGAGCGGCTGATGAATCTGGTCATCGCGCTGTTGTCGACCCGGCAGTTCTTGACCGCGGAGCGGATCCGGGACAGTGTCGCGGGGTACGAGGAGTCCGCGAGCGACGAGGCGTTCAGCCGAATGTTCGAGCGGGACAAGAACGAACTGCGTGACCTGGGCATTCCGCTGGAAATCGGACCGGTGGGCCGGTATTCGAGCGTCGAGGGGTACCGGATCAACCGGGACGCCTACGAGCTGCCCGAAATAGATCTCAGTGACGAGGAAGCGGCGGCGGTCGCGGTCGCGGTGCAGATGTGGGAGTCGCCGGAGCTCGCGGCGGCCGCGGAAGGCGCGCTACTGAAGCTTCGTGCCGCGGGCATCCACGTCGAAGCCGATGTCGCGGTGGCCGCGCCGGCGGTGCCCGCCCGCACGCGCGGTTCCGAACCGGTGCTGGGCAAGTTGCTCGCGGCGATCGATGCCGGGCAGGCGGTGCGGTTCGAGCATCGCGGCGCGGTGAACGCGCCCTATCTGATGCGCGATGTGGAGCCGTGGGGTGTGGTGACCCGGCACGGCCGCTGGTACCTGGTCGGGCACGACCGTGACCGCGATGACGTCCGCAGCTTCCGGCTGTCCCGGATCGGGGACGAGGTGACGCCGTACGGTCCGCCCAACACCGTCCGCAAACCCGACGAGGTGGACCTGCGGGAGATCGTGGACCGTGTCACCAGCCACACCCCGGTCAGCGGGTCGGCCACGGTGTGGGTGGCCGACGGACGTGGCCAGGAGATTCGCCGGCTCGGCCTGGTGCTGGAAGAGCGAATGATCGGCGAACGCGGTGGGATGGTGGTGCAGGTGCCGATCCGGTCGCGAGATTGGCTGGCGCGCTTGATCACCGGTCTCGGCCCGGACGCGCTGGTGCTGGCGCCGGAGGATCTGCGGGCCGATGTGGTCGCGCGGCTGCGCTCGGTGCTCGATCGTACGGAGGTCGCTCTTTCGTGAGTACGAATTCTCGGCTCTCCGTACGGCTTTCGCGGCTGCTCAACATGATCCCGTACTTCATCGCCAACCCCGGCATCAGTGCCGCCGACGCGGCCGCCGATCTCGGTGTGACCACCAAGCAGCTGATGAGCGACCTGAACCAGCTGTGGATGTGCGGTCTGCCCGGCTACGGGCCCGGCGATCTGATCGACCTGTCGTTCTCCGAGGAGAGCATCGAGGTCACCTTCTCCGCGGGCATCGACCGGCCGCTGCGGCTGACCTCCACCGAGGCGACCGCGCTGCTGGTGGCGCTGCGCTCGATCGTGGACATGCCCGGCATGGTCGACCCGACCGCCGCGCACGCCGCCATCGCCAAGATCGAAGCCGCCATCACCGGCGGCCGCAACGCACCCGCCGTAGCGGTGGACGCGTCGGCGCGGAGCGCGCCCGCGCGGCCGGTGGACGCTCCTGCGGCGAGCGGGTCCGCCCTGACGACGGACGCTCCGG
The DNA here is from genome assembly GCF_017875645.1 of Nocardia goodfellowii. Classification (NCBI taxonomy): domain Bacteria; kingdom Bacillati; phylum Actinomycetota; class Actinomycetes; order Mycobacteriales; family Nocardiaceae; genus Nocardia; species Nocardia goodfellowii. The sequence continues at coordinate 4,250,482 of NZ_JAGGMR010000001.1, forward strand.
CGGCGAGCGTGCCCGCGCAGCCCGTGGACGGGAAAGACGCGGTCGCGACGGTGCGCGCCGCGCTCGCCGACAAGCGCGCGGTGCGGATCGTCTACTACTCGGCCAGTCGTGACGTGGTGTCCGAACGCGTCGTCGACCCGATCCGGATCGTGCTCGTGGACAACAACAGTTACCTGCAGGGCTGGTGCCGCGAGGCCGAGGGCGTGCGGTTGTTCCGGTTCGACCGGATCGAGGCGGCCACCGAATTGGACGAGGCGGCCCGGCCGCCGAGCCACGCCACCGCCGAGGCCGCCGCCCTGGATCTGTTCCAGGACGATCCCGCGGTCCCGTTGGCGCGCTTGCTCGTTCGGCCGGACTACGGCTGGGTACTCGACCAGTACCCGATGCACCGGATGGCAGTGCACCCCGATGGCAGCCTGGAGGCGACGATGCGGTTCGCCACCCTCGACTGGATGGCCCGGCTGCTGCTCGGCTTCGGCTCCGGCGTGACCGTGCTCGGGCCGCCGGAACTCGTTGCGGCCGTCCGGGAACGGTCCAATGCGGCGCTCGCCGCCTACGCCGCCGCCGGGTACACCGAGGCCGGCACGCCGTGAGCCGGGACCGATTACCCCACCGCGTGCTGGTGCTCGGCGCGGGGAGCATCGGCGTATTCGTGGGCGGGAAGCTGGCGGCGGCCGGCGCGAAGGTCACCTTCGTCGGCCGGCCGCGGGTAATCGACGGGATCAGCGCTACCGGACTGCGCCTCACCGATCTGGACGGCGGCGAGGTCACCGTCGGGCCCGACCGGTTCGAGGTCGCCACCGAACCGGACGAGGCCGGCTCCGCGGATCTGGTGCTGGTGACCGTGAAATCGGCGGCCACCGCGGACGCGGTGCGCGGGCTGACCGGCAAGATCCGGCCGGGCACCGTGGTGCTGAGCCTGCAGAACGGGATCGGCAACGACACGGTCATCCGCGAGATCCTGCCGACCTGTGTGGTACTGGCCGGGATGGTGATGTTCAACGTCGTGCAGCATCCGGCGGGCCGGTTCCACCGCGGCACCGAGGGTGAGATCGCGATTCAGGACGATCCGGCGCTCGCCGACTTCGGGGAGCTGTTCGACCGGTCCGGACTCGGCTGGCGCCGGCATGCGGCGCTGCTGCCGGTGCAGTGGGCGAAACTGCTGCTGAATCTGAACAATCCGATCAACGCGCTGTCCGGCCGTCCGCTGCGCGAGCAACTGGGCGACCGCGACTATCGGCGCTGCCTGGCGCTGACCCAGCGCGAAGCCCTGGCGGCGATGAACCGGGCGCGCATCGAGCCCGCACGGCTGACGCCGCTGCCGCCCGCGCTGATGACGCGGTTGCTGACCGTCCCCGATGGTGTTTTCCGGCGGGTCGCGGGTAAGATCCTGGCCATCGATCCGATGGCGCGCTCGTCCATGGCCGATGATCTGGCGCTCGGCCGGAAGACCGAAATATCTTGGCTCTGCGGCGAAATCGTGGGCTTGGGCGCTATGGTCGGCATGCCGACGCCGGTGAATCAGCGACTGATCGAACTGGTCGTGGCGGCCGAGCAGGGTGACAAGCGGACCTGGACCGGAGCCGAACTTCTCCAGCAACTCCAAGCCGCGGCCGCGACAGCGCGTTAACGCTTGGCAAACGTCGATCTACCGGGGTGTTCCGGCGGTGGGGCGGACGAATTCACCGCTCATAGTCCGGTAGCATCAAAACCACCACAGTCTTGGGAGGTACACCATGGGCCAGTTCAGCATCTGGCATTGGCTGATCGTCGCAGCGGTTTTCGTGCTGTTCTTCGGCGCGAAGCGTATGCCGGACGCGGCCCGCGGCCTGGGTCGTTCGCTGCGCATCTTCAAGAGCGAGGTCAGTCAGATGCAGAACGAGGGCAGCTCCTCGGCTCCCGCCGCGCAGCCCGCTCCGCAGCAGCTGCCGTCGCCGCAGCCGGCGCATCCGGTCGCGCAGCCGCAGGCACAGCCCGAGTCGAAGTCGCTGTAAGAGCCGGAGGCTCCACCCGGGTGAGTTTCGCTCACCCGGTTCCGTGCTGTTCAGCTGACGCGAGGGACCGACCACACCTATGCGAATCCCGTTCGATCCCCGGCGCAGCAAGCGCCGGACCAATCCCGACGGCACCATGTCGTTGGTCGAACATCTCCAGGAACTGCGCACCCGGCTGCTGATTTCCCTAGCGGCCATGATGCTCACCACGATCCTCGGGTTTCTCTGGTACGCGCACTCGTTCCTCGGTGTGGAGAGCCTCGGCGAGATCCTGCGCGGCCCCTACTGCGCCCTGCCCGCCAGCGCGCGGGCGACGCTGACCCCCGACGGCGCCTGCCGCCTGCTCGCGACCGCGCCGTTCGAGCAGTTCATGCTCCGGTTGAAGGTCGGTTTCACCGCCGGTGTGGTCATGGCGGCGCCGATCTGGCTGTACCAGCTGTGGGCGTTCATCACCCCGGGCCTGTACGCCAAGGAACGCAAGTACGCGGTCGGTTTCGTCACCTGTGGCACCGTGCTCTTCGCCACCGGTGCGGTGCTCGCGTATGTCGTTGTGGCTCATGCCTTGGACTTCCTGCTCACCATCGGCGACAACGTCCAGATCACCGCGTTGAGCGGTTCCGAGTACTTCAGCTTCATCATTCAGTTGCTGATTATTTTCGGGGTCAGCTTCGAGACGCCGTTGATCGTCATCGGGCTCAACCTGATCGGCGTGCTGCCCTACGAGCGCCTCAAGGCGTGGCGGCGCGGCATCGTCTTCGGGCTGTTCGTGTTCGCGGCGATCGTGACACCGCAGGATCCGTTCTCGATGCTGGCGCTGGCGCTGGCGCTGACCGTGCTGTTCGAGGTCGCGGTGCAGTTCGCCCGGATCAACGATCGTCGGCGCGCCCGCAAGGCCGAACAGGCGCTCGCGGACGACGAGTCGTCCTCGATCGCGGAGCCGGAGCCGGTCACGCCCGCGGAGCCGATCACCGAACCCGCCGGAAAATCCACGCGACCGGTGTCGGACTACTCCGATACGCTCTGAAATGTGACAGATCATGCGGGGCTGGACGCCGGTGCGGCCGGTGCGGCGGGGAAGCCGAGCTCGTCGAGCGAGCTGGCGAAGTTCTCCGCCGAGCTGAGCTTCTCCCTCGATCCTTTTCAGCGCGACGCCTGCGTCGCCCTCGAGGCCGGGCACGGCGTGCTCGTGTGCGCGCCGACCGGTGCCGGTAAGACCGTGGTCGGCGAATTCGCCGTGCACCTGGCGCTGGCCTCCGGCGGAAAATGCTTCTACACCACGCCGATCAAGGCGCTGTCCAACCAGAAGTTCGCCGACCTCACCGAACGCTACGGGCGCGACAGCGTCGGTTTGCTCACCGGTGACCAGTCGCTGAACCCGGACGCGCCGGTGGTCGTGATGACCACCGAGGTGCTGCGCAACATGCTCTACGCGTCCTCCGACGCGCTGCGCGGGCTGTCGTATGTGGTGATGGACGAGGTGCACTACCTGGCCGACCGGTTCCGCGGCGCGGTGTGGGAGGAAGTCATCCTGCACCTGTCGCCGGACGTGCGGTTGGTCAGCCTGTCCGCGACTGTCAGCAATGCCGAGGAGTTCGGCGCCTGGATGGAGACCGTGCGCGGCAACACCTCCGTCGTGGTGGACGAGACCAGGCCGGTGCCGCTGTGGCAGCACGTGATGGTCGGCCGGCGCATGTTCGACCTGTTCGACTCCAGCTCCAGTGAACAGAAGGTCCTCGTCGACGAGGACCTGGTCCGCTATATCCGGCAGCGGGAGTCCGCGGATCGGATGAACGGCTGGGCGCCGCGGCACCGCGGTGGCGGCCCGCGCCGCGATTTCCGTCCGCTGCCGCGCCCGGAGGTGCTGGCCAAACTCGACGACGAAGGCCTGCTGCCCGCGATCACGTTCATCTTCAGCCGCGCGGGCTGCGATGGAGCGCTGGCCCAGTGCTTGCGTTCGCGTCTGGACCTGAGCCGGCCCGAGGAGTCCGACGAGATCGACGCGATCATCGAGAAGCACACCGGCGATCTGCCCAAGGGCGATCTGGAGGTGCTCGGCTACTGGGAGTGGCGCGAGGCGCTGCATCGCGGCTTGGCGGCGCATCACGCCGGCATGCTGCCCGCGTTCCGGCACACCGTCGAGGAACTGTTCGTGCGCGGACTCGTCCGGGCCGTATTCGCCACGGAGACATTGGCTCTGGGCATCAACATGCCCGCCCGCACAGTGGTGCTGGAACGTCTGGTGAAGTACAACGGCGAATCGCACGCCGAATTGACTCCCGGCGAATACACCCAGCTCACCGGGCGCGCCGGGCGCCGCGGCATCGATATCGAAGGTCATGCGGTGGTGCTGTGGCAGCCCGAGGTCGACACCAGCACCGTCGCCGGTCTCGCCTCCACCCGCACCTACCCGCTGCGCAGCTCGTTCAAGCCGGGCTACAACATGTCGATCAACCTGATCGACCGGATGGGCGCCGACGAAGCACGCGCGCTGCTGGAACGCTCCTTCGCCCAGTTCCAGGCCGACCGTTCCGTGGTCGGGCTGGTGCGCGGCATCGAGCGCAACGAGGCGCAACTGCGCAAGCTGCGCGGTCAGCTCGGCGGCGAGGAAGGCGGCTTCCTGGAATACATCTCGCTGCGCGAACGGATCAAGCAGCGGGAACGGTCGCTGGAGCAGCAGAAGCGGTCCGATCGGCGCGGCGCGTCGGTGAACGCGCTGGTGCGGCTGCGGCGCGGCGATGTGGTCGCGATACCGTCCGGGCGCCGGCAGGGGCTCGCGGTCATCCTGGAACCCGATGCGACGCCCGGTGATCCGCGTCCGCTGGTGCTCACCGAAGATCATTGGGCGGGCCGGGTCTCGGTCGCCGATTTCCCCGTCCCCGCCGAAGCGCTGGGGCATATGCGGTTGCCGCGCCGCGTCGACCACCGCACCGCGCGCACGCGCCGCGATCTGGCCTCCGCGCTGCGCAGCACCGGTATCGAGGCGGCCGGCCGGAAACGGCGCGACAAGCGCGCGGTCGCGGCGGAAGACCGCGAACTGGACACCCTGCGCCGTTCACTGCGCTCGCACCCGGCACACGCGCGGCCCGACCGCGAGCAGATGAGCCGCATCGGCGAGCGCTACAACCGGGTGCTGCGGGAGACCGAGTCCATGCGCCAGAAGGTCGCCGCCACAACGAATTCGCTGGCGCGCACCTTCGACCGGATCCTCGGACTGCTGGAGGAACGCGGCTTCGTGCACGAGGGCGAGGTCACCGAGGACGGTCGCCGCTTGGCCCGCATCTACGCCGAAGCCGACCTGCTGGTCGCCGAATGCCTGCGCGACGGGCTGTGGCGCGGCCTGGGCCCGGCCGAACTCGCGGCCGTGGTGTCTGCCCTGGTATACGAATCCCGTTCGGAGGGCGGCTATCTCGGCGTCTCCGGGCCCACCGAACCGATCCGGCGGGCCGTCGGCGCGACGGTCGCGGTGTGGAGTCAGCTGCGGACCGACGAGTCCCGGCACAAGCTGCCGCCCACCCGCGAACCCGACCTCGGTTTCGTCACCGGCGTCTACAAGTGGGCGCGCGGCGATGGATTGGCCGAATCGCTGCTGGCCAGCGGCGACCAGGGCAGTCCGCTCTCGGCCGGTGATTTCGTGCGCTGGTGCCGGCAGGTCATCGACCTGCTCGACCAGATCCACAACACCGCCGACGATGTGGAGGTGGCCGGTACGGCGGCGAAAGCGGTGCGTGCGATCCGGCGCGGCGTGGTCGCGGTGGACGCGGCCTGACGAGGCTGAGGTGGTATGCGCGCGGCGTCGGACACGGCGGATTCGATTGTGATTTGATTTCTTTCGCGTACCGACCGTGGAGTAGTCGCATGGCGACGAGTCTCGCGCGGGGGGCTACCGTATGTATAACGATGCGAGTGGAGGCAAGATGAGCGGCCCGTACGGACCGAACGATCCCGGGGAGGGACGCAACGATCCCACCCAGCACTGGGGCGCGGACCAGACTCCCGGCCCAGCCGGCCCGACCCAGCAGTGGGCCGGCCAGCAGCCCGGTCAGGCGCAGCCGACCCAGCACTGGGGTGATCAGACACCGCCTCCGCAGCAACAGCAGTGGGGCCAGACCCCTGGTCAGTCCCAGCCGCAGTGGGGCCAGCAGACCGGTGGCCAGCAGTGGCAGCCGGCCGCGGGCCAGCCGCAACCGCAGTGGGGGCAACAGCCGCAACAGGATTGGGGTCAGCAGACCGGTGGCCAGCCGCAGTGGGGTCAGCAGCCGCAGGGCCAGTGGGGCCAGCCCGGCCAGCCGATACCACCGCAGCAGACCCCGGCGAAGAAGAGCAAGAAGGGCCTGATCGTCGTCCTGTCGATCGTGGGCGTGGTGGTGATCGGCGTGATCGTCGCCGGTGTCCTGCTGCTCACCGCCAAGGACAAGCTGGACCAGTCCGCTGTCCAGGACGGCGTCAAGAAGGTGCTCACCGACTCCTACGGCATCTCCGACGTCACCGAGGTCTCCTGCCCGTCCGGTCAAGAGGTGGAGGTCGACGCGACTTTCGAGTGCACCCTGAAGGTCAGCGGCGAGCAGAAGAAGGTCAACGTCAAGATCACCAAGGATGACGGAACCTACGAGGTCGGCCGCCCGAGCTAGGCGTTATCCCACCGAGGCAGCCCGCGCTTCGGCGCGGGCGTCCTCGCTGCGCAAAAGAATCAGCGGGAAGTGAGTGCGGTGATCAGGCGGGTGACCGGACTCTCCGCGTTGTAGGCGGTAGCCAGCTTCCGCAAGCACTCCAGGTCGGCAGGGGCGGCGGGGAGCAGGTCGGGACGGGAGAGTTCGACATCGGCGTCGCGCACCACGCGCACCACCGGGGCCGCCGCTGTCAGATAATCGTGTGCCGCACGGAGTTTGGCGCGCATGCCCGCCGCGAGGTCGGCTGCCGGGTCGTCGACGGCGGCGACCAGGGCCTCCAGCGAACCGAAACGGTTGATCAGGGTGGCGGCGGATTTGTCGCCGATGCCGGCGACACCGGGCAGACCGTCCGAGGCGTCGCCACGCAAAGTCGCCATATCGGCGTAGGCCGGGCCCGCGTTCTCCAGCGGCACACCGTATTTCGCGGACACCTCGGCGGGGCCGAAGAGTTCGGCCTTGGCCAGGCCCCGGCCCGCGTACAGCACCCGGACCGGCGGGGCGGGATCGTCACGGACCAGCTGCAGCAGATCGCGGTCGCCGCTGACGACGACCACCGGGTCGGTACGTTCCCGGGTGGCGAGGGTGCCGAGCACGTCGTCGGCCTCCAGGCCCGTCGCGCCGCCGGTCGCGATGCCCGCTGCCGCCAGCACCTCGAGGATCATCTCGACCTGCGGTGTCAGCAGGTCCGGTACCTCCTCGGCGCCCACCGCGGCGACACCGGAGGTATCCAAGCGGTGGGTCTTGTAGGACGGCACCAGATCGACCCGGAACTGCGGGCGCCAATCCAGATCCAGGCACACCACCAGCCGGCTGGGGGAGTGCTTGGTGATGAGCGAGGCGACCATATCGGTGAAGCCGCGCAGCGCGTTCACCGGACGACCGTCCGGGGCGGTGATCTTGTCCGGGATCGCGTAGAAGGCACGGAACCACAGACTGGCGCCATCGAGCAGCAACAGAGGCCCACCGGTAGAAGTCACGGCGCTGAGGCTACTCGCCCGGTCCGACAAGCTCAGCGGCCCATGGCGCGACCGGCATCAGCCCCAGAGATCCCGCAATTCCTTGCGGAGGATGTCGACCTGGACGGTCAGCGCGCCGAGCAATTCCTCGCGATTGAGACGGTTGGTGGTGCGGAACGCCCAACTGGCGTTGCCCTGTGCGTCGATGAGTTTGACGAGGACGAAGGCTTCGATCGCTGTGTCGCCCGGCTCCAGCGGGTGGATTTCCAGACCCCGCAGGACATCGTGGATCGGAACCCGCGGCCCGCTCGCCCCTGAGTGTCTTTCCATGCTCCCATGGAAACATCCCCGGCCGATCGGGACGAGAGCCGGGAGGTAGCGAGTGCGCCTCGATGCGGTACGGGTTCGCGCTGTGGTGAGCGTTGCGGGCGGCGAGTAACGTCGAAGGCTATGAGTTCGCAGACGAAGGCCAGGTTCGCGGCGGATGTGTACCGGGACCGGTTGGAACGGGCAGTGGAACTGATGCGGGCGGCGTCCCTGGACGCCCTGCTCATCACACCGGGGCCGGATTTACGGTATTTGATCGGGTCGGATGCCGAATCCTTCGAACGGCTGACCTGCCTGATCATCACTTCCGACAAGGCGACCCCCGCGGTGGTGATCCCGAAATTGGAGCTCGCGTCGCTGTCCGGTTCCGCCGCAGGTGAACTCGGCCTGCGCGTGCTGGACTGGGTGGACGGCGTCGACCCCTACGAGCTGGTGCGTTCGACCCTGCATGCCGGGTCCCGGATCGCGGTAGCCGACGCTATGCCCGCGCTGCATCTGATTCCCCTGGCCCAGTCCACCAGCGGGTTGCCGGTCTCGGCGACCCCGGTGCTGCGCGAGCTGCGCATGATCAAGGACGAGGCCGAGATCGACGCGCTGCGCCGGGCCGGCGCCGCTATCGACCGGGTGCACGCCCGGATGGGTGAGTTCCTGGTCGCCGGACGGACCGAAGCCGAGGTGGGCGCGGACATCGCGGCGGCCATCGTCGAGGAGGGCCACAGCGAAGCGGCGTTCGTCATCGTCGGGAGCGGCCCGCACGGCGCCGACCCGCATCATGGCGTCTCCGATCGGCGCATCGAACGCGGCGATATCGTGGTCGTCGATATCGGCGGCCCGGTCGACCCCGGCTACTACTCCGATTCCACCCGCACCTACAGCATGGGTGAACCGAGTGCGGACGTCGCCGCGAAGTTCGCGGCCCTGGAACGCGCCCAGGCCGCCGCGGTGGCGGCGGTCCGTCCCGGTGTCACCGCCGAAGCGGTCGACGCCGCCGCCCGGAATGTCTTGGTGGAAGCCGGATCCGGGGATGCCTTCGTGCACCGCACCGGCCACGGCATCGGCCTGTCCGTGCACGAGGAGCCCTACATCGTCGCCGGGAACGACCTGCCGCTCCAGGAGGGCATGGCGTTCAGCATCGAACCCGGCATCTACTTCCGTGGCGCGTGGGGCGCCCGCATCGAGGACATCGTCGTGGTCACCGCGGACGGCTGCGAGTCGATGAACAACCGCCCGCACGGCCTGACCGTTCTCTGAGCCGTACCGCGGTCCGCGCGCTAACTCGCTAATTCGTCGAGGAAGCCGAGCGCCAATTGCCACGTCCGCTCGGCCGCCTCGGCGTCCCAATCCGGTAACCCCGGGTCGGTGTAGAGATGTCCCGCGCCGCGGTAGCGGTAGACCTCTACATCGGCCCCGGCGCGCTGCATATCCAGATACCAGCTGTTCAGCCAGTCATCGGTTTCGTACAGATCCGGCTCGGCCACGTGCAACTGCGCCGGCAGTCCGTCCACCGAAATGTCTTCGGGCACATCCGAAGTCCCGTGCAACAGCAGCAGCCCGCGCGCTTTCACATCGGCCAGCCCGATGCTCCCCGCGAAGAACGCCCCCAACGAGAACCCGGCATACACCAGCCCCTTCTCCGAATGCGGCGCCGCCGCGACCACCGCTCGCCGCAGCAACTCGTCCTGCCCGATCTCGTCCCGGATCACCACCCCCTCCTCCACGCTCTCGGCGGTGCGCCCGTCATACAGATCCGGCACGTACACCGCATGACCGGCGGCCCGCATCCGCTCAGCGGCCTCGTGCACGGCGGGCCGCAGCCCGCACGCGGAGTGGAACAGCATGATCTCCATGGTGCTTCATCGTGCCAGCGGTCCGGGTGTAGGTCGCCGCTCGGGCTGGCTACCGCAGTGTGCTGGCCGGTGAGAAGGCGAGCGGTTCTAACGCGCGGAAGGATACTCGGGCGCCGGTCCGATGCGGGCGTCACCGAGTGCACGATGGAGATAGTCGAGCACCTTGGCGTTGTCGGCGATGAGCCGATCCAACGATCCCGCGCGGGACCATTCGGCGATCCGTTCGATGCCATAGAACTGTGCGCCGGGCGGATCGAGCAGTCCGTTTTCGGTCCTCATGTACGCGGTATCCAGGAGCGGATTCGCCGCGCCGTTCAACAGCACCCAGGACCGCAGCCGCAGGTGCTCGCGGATCTGCTCGTTCAGGTGCGCCAGTTTGCGCGGTCGCCGATCGTCGACCGCGTCGCCTGGGCGCACCGGCAATACGATCCCGGTTTCCACCTCGCCCGCGTTCGGGGCGGTGACCCCGGTGAGCGCCGCGACGGTCGGCGCGATGTCGGTCGCCTCCGCGTAGGGCAGCACCCGACCGGCGGCGATTCCGGGACCGGCGAAAATCACTGGTGCGAGGGCGGATTCCTCGCTCTGCACCGGGTGCCAGCCCGTGCTCGCCTGTCCGTCCGACAGCAATACGACGATGGTGTCGTCCAGCCGGTTTTCGCGTTCGAGCCAGTCGAGGAACTCGCCCAGTAGTCGATCGGCGGAACGGAGCGCGTCGATATACGGCGAACCGGCGGCCCAGATATCGCGCGCCCACGGCTCACCGCCGCGGGTATCCGCCACCCGTTGCGACGCGGAACCAGTGTCCTGCAACACGATTCGAATCATGTCCAGATCCGGATGCGCGCTGAGCTGTGCCATCGCGTCCCGCACCACATCGGTGTCGGTGTCCTCGCGCCGCAGCCGGGTGTATTCGTAACCCTCGTTGAGCGACCGGTAGGCGGTGCTGTTCGCGATATGCGCCTGATAGCCGGGGAACTGCTCTTGCAGGTACTCCTCCCGCGCCGACGGTTCGAGGAAGACGGTTCCGGCGTAGGTGACCGGGTTCGGAAACGAGGTCGTGCTCAACTCCGCGAATCCGTTCGTTGTCGGATGCCAGGGAATCGGAAGTTGCAGCCTCGGCACACTGGTGCCCCGGGCTGCCAGCCGCTGCACGTTCGTCAACCCGAGCCGCTGTGGCGCATCCACGTGCAACCCATCGATATGGAAGAACACCACCCGCCGCGACGGCTCACCGTCGGGCTCGGACGAACAACTCGTGCCAACCACCGCCGCCAACGACACGACAACCAGAGCGACCGCCCTGCGTATTGATCCATAACCGCGCATGGTTACGAGCTAACCGCAGTCATCCAGTGGAAATCGGACGAGATTCGACAGGATTGAGATGTATCCGATGGATAATCGGGTGCGTGGATTTGCAACTGTTACGAAAGTTCCTCGTAGTCGCCGAGGAACTGCACTTCGGCCGCGCGGCGACCCGTCTGCACATCGCGCAATCGCCACTGTCGCAACAGATCCGGAGACTGGAAACCGAACTGGGCGTCACCCTGTTCACCCGGACCACCCGAAACGTCACTTTGACCGCGGCGGGGGAAGCGTTCATGCCCGAGGCTCGAGCCCTGCTCGCTCACGCGGACCGTGCCCGCGAGATCGCGGCCGCGCACGCCACCGGTAAACGCGGGCGACTGCGCCTCAGTTACGTGGGCAGCGCCGCATTCGAGGTGCTGCCGCGACTGCTGCGCAGCTACCGGCGCAGCGCCCCGGACGTGGAGATCGACCTGCGCGAACACACCACCGCCGAACAGCTCGACGCCCTCGCCGCCGGGAACACGCAGATCGCGCTACTCCGTCACACCCCGGTGCTCCCAGGGGTCAGCTCCTGTCTGCTGCGCACCGAACCGCTGCTCGCTGCCCTGCCTACGGGTCACCGGCTCGCCGGACGAGCCGTACTCCCTGTCGAGATGCTCGCCGAAGAATCGTTCATCCTGTTCCCCCGCGACCAAGGTCCGACCTTCCACGACCAACTGATCAGTCTCTGCCATCAGGCCGGATTCGCTCCCCGCATCCGGCACGAAACCCGGCACATGGCCACCACCGTCTCCCTGGTAGCCGCCGGACTCGGTATCTCACTGGTCCCGGCATCGGTGCGCGCCCTGCGTACCCAGGACATCACCTACGTGCCGCTCGCCGACACCGCCGCGGGAATCGACCTGACCATGGCGTGGCGCACGGATGCCGCCGGTCCCACGGTCCACCGATTCATCGAATGTGCCCGAGCGTGGATCGACCACGGGGAGATTGCTACGTCCAGGGCCGGCGCTGCCCCAGCAGGTTAGGGCATTCGGTTCGCAGCACGCAGAACTCGTTGCCCCAAGGATCGCGCAGTACCCAGAAGTCGTAGCCGCGCTCCCGTTGGTGGTCCCACCTCGTTGCGCCGAGTGCTTCGAGCCGGCGAACCTCTGCTTCCATGTCGTCGGTCTCGATGTCGATGTGCATGCGCTCCTTCGACATCTTGTCGTCGGCGGTCGCTTGCAGCAAGATCCGAACCTCGGAATCGCTCAGACGCAGGCGTCGGTAGATATGACGGCTGCCGGGGGAACCTACAGAGCTGTGATGTGTTGTGCCGCTTCACCATTGGGTTAATGTCCATTGACTATAACGGATCGGTTACATGGCGTCGGGTGTCGTGTCGATCGGACTACCGTCCGGGGTGTTCCAACTGGTGGTCGCCGGAGCCCACAGCGAATAGCAGCAGGGGAAGATCAAGGGGATTCGTGTTGACGGCTACCGCCTCGACGTCTGTGTATCCAGTGTCCGAAACAATTTCTACGCGCGAAGGTTTCCGAGTGCGGCCGTATACCTCGCATTGCCGGGTCATTTACGGCGACGGGGATCATGCGATAATCGGGATATCTCCCGGCAACAGCTATTTTTCGCGCCATCGCATCCGTGATCTCGCCGCCTGGGGTCTGAGTCATTTCGATCGGGTGGACCTCGTCTACACCGATGTGCATGTCGCCGAAATGCACCAGGCGCTCGGGTATTCCGCGGATGACGCGCGCCGGAAAGCGGTGAAGAATCTGCGGGGCGTGCGGGCGAAGGTCGCCGCGACCAGGGAGGAACTCGACCCTTCGGGGCAGCGTCTGCGTGCCCAGGGTATGTCGGAGTTCCGGGCGAACGACGGTTATCGGGCGTTGTTCGATGACCTCGTACAGCGCCTGTCCGGCGACGAGGAATTCCGCATCATCTGCGATGCGCTGGTGGATCGCTTCCTGTCGACGAAAATTCTGGGTGGAGCGAAACCCACCGCACAGCAACGGCAGGTGTGCCGGGATTACATCTGTGCGGAGGCGCCGCTTTTCCTCGACACTCCAGCGATTCTCGGCGTGCCTTCGTCGTTGAATTGCTACCACCAGCTGCTGCCGATGGCGGAATTGCTGTATTCCCGAGGTTCCGGTCTGCGGGCCTCCCGTAACCAGGGCCATGCCATCGTGACGCCGATCGGAGATACCGATGACCACCGCAAGTGAGCAGATTGTGGATTTCCCGTTCGATTCCCGCGGCGATCGCATTCCCGCGGCGGTGGCCGAACTGCGGGCCAACCGGCCGGTGTGCAAAGTGCGCACCATCGCCGGTGCCGAAGCGTGGCTGGTGTCCTCGCACGCCCTCTGCCGAAAAGTGCTGGAGGACGAGCGGTTCTCGTTGAAGGACACGTCGGCGCCGGGCGCGCCGCGGCAGTACGCGTTGACCATCCCGCCGGAGGTGGTCAACAACATGGGCAATATCACCGGGGCCGGTCTACGCAAGGCGGTGCTGAAGGCGCTCAACCCGAAATCGCCTGGGCTGGAACAATTCATGCGGCACACCGCGACCGGGTTGGTGGACGCGATGATCACCGCCGGGCCGACGGCGGATCTGCGCAACGATTTCGCCGACCCGTATTCGGCTGAGACGCACTGCCACATCCTGGGCATCCCGCCGGACGACGCGCCGAAGTTGACGCGCAGCCTGCACATCGCGTTCATGAATTCCGCCGAGCCGATCCCGGGCGCGGCGCTCAACTGGGATCGCGACATCGCCTACATGGTCGAGCGCCTCGACGACACCGCCACCACGGGTCTGATGGCCGACCTCGCGGCTTTGCGCGGCGACCCGGACTATGCCCATCTGACCGACGAGATGCTGGCCACGGTCGGTGTGACCATGTTCGGCGCGGGGGTGATCTCCACCGCTGGATTCCTCACCATGGCGCTGCTGTCGCTGATTCAGCACACCGAGTTGAAGGAGCAGCTGGCCCGGGATCCGGCGCTGATCCCGGCCGGTGTCGAGGAACTGCTGCGGATCAACCTGTCCATCGGTGACGCTCTGCCGAGAGTGGCGCTCGAGGATGTCGAGTTAGGGGAGGTGCTGGTCCAGAAGGGAGAGTTGGTGCTGGTCTTGGTGGAAGGCGCCAATTTCGACGCCGACGCGTTCGACCGGCCCGAGGAAATCCAGCTGAACCGGCCGAACGCCACCGCGCACTTGTCGTTCGGTGGTGGCCGGCACTACTGCCCGGCCACCGCGCTGGGCCGCCGGCACGCGCAGATCGGGATAGAAGTGCTGCTCGAGCGGATGCCCGGCTTCGACCTCGCGGTGCCGATGGATCAGCTGGTGTGGCGCACCCGATTCATGAAGCGGATACCGGAAAGGCTGCCCATTCTGTGGCCGCGCACCTGAGCGGGCGGCCGCGCTGGGCCACGGACCCAGCGCGGCTGGTGGCCTACGACACCAGCGGTGTTCCGGCCGCACCGATCTGGATCTGACCGGCTACGGCGGTCGGCTGGCTTCCCTTATCCAGGATCAATCGATGGGTGACGCGGCGACTCACGCGGTCCGGGTGCGCAGGTTGCGGCTGCACAGGACGCGGCTGACCTGAATGGCGATGACGACGCGGGTGGGGTTCTCGCGGGGGGTCTTGTAGCGGGCGGCGTAGCGGTGCTCGGCTTCGTGGACGCTGTCGGGGTCGTCGAGGACGGTCGCGGGTCCTTCCAGGGTCAGGTAGCGGGCGCCGTCGACCTGGCTCACCGCCGCGTAACCGGTCTTGCGGACATTGCGGGCCTTGGTGGTCGCGGTGTCGGTGATGATGCGCGCGATCCCGGCTTCCTGGTCCCAGCTGAAGCCGACCGCGACCACGTGCGGGGTGCCGTCGGGGCGCAGCGTGGTGACGGTGGCGAGGTGGCGCTCGGTCAGGAACTCGAGTGCGGCGGGAGAGAGGTCGGCGGCGGTGATCGGCATGGCACGACCGTAGCGTCCGGTGGGACCGGGGCAATGACAGACTGGGCGCATGGGATTGCGAGGAGGGCGCGGTGTCGCCGCGGGGCCGGTGCTGGTGCTCGGTGGGCGTAGTGAGATCGGGCTGGAGGTGGCGCGACGGTTGGCGCCCGGCCGGGTGGTGATTCTGGCGGCGCGGCGCAGTGCCGCGTTGACGGCGGAGGTGGCCGCGCTCGAGGCGGCCGGGGCGACCGCGGTGCACTGTGTCGAGTTCGATGCCGACGACACGGCGAGCCACGCGGCGCTGCTGGAGAAGATCGCGGCCAAGCACGGCCGGATCGGGGTCGCGGTGCTCGCGTTCGGCATTCTGGGCGATCAGGCTCGCGCGGAAGAGGATCCGGCGCATGCGGTCGCGGTCGTGCACACCGATTTCGTCGCGCAGGTCAGTGTGCTCACGACACTGGCCGGTCTGCTGCGGGCGCAAGGCGACGGACAGATCGTGGTCTTCAGTTCGATCGCGGGGGTGCGGGTACGGCGCGCCAATTACGTCTACGGTTCCGCGAAGGCCGGATTGGACGGGTTCGCCTGTGGTCTCGCGGACGCGCTGCACGGCAGCGGCGTGCAGCTGCTGCTGGTTCGCTCGGGTTTCGTCGTCGGCCGGATGACCGCCGGGATGGACGCGGCTCCGTTTGCTAGCACACCGGGCCAGGTGGCCGATGCGGTCGTCGAGGGATTGCGCAAGCACTCCGCGCGGATCGCGGTGCCCCGAATCCTGAACCTGGTGTTCCTCGCGACACGTTTTGTGCCGCGGTCGATTTGGCGGCGGATGCCGCGATGAACCGCGCGGGTCAGCCGAAGGCGCGGCAGTCGTGACGCTCGACTGGTCCGGCGCGCCGATCGCGGTCGTCGGGATCGGCGCCGACGGATGGGACGGTCTGGGACGGGCCGCGCAGGACGCGGTACGGCGCGCCGAGGTGGTTCTCGGCTCGGTCCGGCAGTTGGGTTTCGTGCCGGAAGAGGTTGCGGGCGAGCGTGTTTCGTGGCCGTCACCGCTGGTGCCCGCGCTGCCGGAGCTGTTCGAGCGGTATGCGCGGCGGCGAGTGGCGGTGCTGGCCAGCGGGGACCCGATGTTCTACGGCATCGGAGTGACGCTGGCGCGGTTGTTCGGGCCACAGGCGTTGCGGGTGTTGCCGCAGCCGTCGTCGGTGTCGCTGGCCGGTGCGCGGCTGGGGTGGTCGCTGGCGGAGACGCCGGTGGTCAGTGTGGTCGGGCGGCCGCTGGAAACGATCTTGCCGGAGCTGGCCGACGGACGGCGGGTGCTGGTGTTGAGCGCCGACGAGAACACGCCGGTCCAGCTGGCGGAATTGTTGGCGCGCAATGGTTTCGGAGCTTCGCGGCTGACGGTGCTGGAGCAATTGGGTGGCCCCGCGGAACGCGTCTATTCCGCTGACGCGCAGGAGTGGAAGCACGAACCGGGCGACCCGCTCAACATTGTCGCGATCGAGTGCGTAGCCGATCCCGGGCATCCACGGGCCACGCGCATTCCCGGCTTGGCGGATTCCTGGTACGCCGGTGACGGCCAGTTGACCAAGCATGAGGTCCGGACGTTGACGCTGTCGGCGCTGGCGCCCGCGCCGGGGGAATTGCTGTGGGATGTCGGCGGCGGTTCGGGGACGGTGGCGATCGAATGGTGCCGGACACATCCGGCCTGCCGGGCAGTGAGCTTCGAGCGGATCGAGTCCCGGCGACGGCAGATCACCGCCAACGCCGCCACGTTGGGCGTCCCGCACCTCGAGGTGCGGGGCGAGGTGCTGGCCGAGCTGGAGAAAACCGCCGCATTACCAACCCCGGACGCTATTTTCGTCGGGGGCGGACTGACCCAGGATGGCTTACTCGAGACATGCTGGTCACATCTAGGCCACGGTGGTCGCCTGGTCGCGAATGCGGTCACGGCGGAATCCGAAGCGCTGCTTCTGAATTGGGCGACCGCGCAGGGCGGTGAACTGCGGAAGTTTCAGATTTACCGGGCGGAACCGCTCGGTGGTTTCACCGCGTGGCGACCGCAACTGCCGGTCACTCAGTGGTCGGTGCGCAAGGCGGCCACCGGGTGAAGTGCCCGTCGCGCGGGTGAATCCCGCGCGTGGCCCCGGTAGGGTCGGCCCCGAGATCCGACTTTGATCTTCGGGTCCGTATTCCTGACGGGGAGATTTATGAAGTACAAGAAATTTGCCGCCACCGCGATCATCGCCGCCGCCGCCACCGGCATCGCCGCCGGAACCGCCGGTGCGGCTCCGGCGGTCCCGGCGCCCGCCGTGCAGAACCAGGGCGCGCCCGCCGTGCAGGGCCAAGACCAAGGCGTGAACTACGCGGTGCAGGTGGCCGACAAGTCGATCGTGGCCGCCCTCACCGGTGGCGCGTTCAGCCTGGACGAGGACAAGAAGTACGTCACGGTGAAGAACGCCGAGGGCGCCGTCGTCACCCAGATCCCGCTGGCCGCGCAGGTCGGCGAGCAGCTGATCCCGATCGCCGCCACCATCGACGAGGCCGGCCAGAAGCTGACCCTCACCCCGGAACTGAAGGACGTCGTGCTCAGCGCCGACGCGCCGAAACTGCAGGCCGAGGCCATCGGCTCGCAGGAATGGTTCTTCTCCGAGCTGCAGCGCGCCTCGCTCGGCGCGGTCATCGGCGGCATCATCGGCTTCTTCTTCCTCGGCGTCGGTGTCTTCCCGGGCGCGCTCATCGGCCTGCTCATCGCCGGTGGTCCGAGCCTGATCAACGCGGGCATCGCCTACTTCAGCGGGCAGCCCTGAACGTCCTGATTCTGGGCGGGACCCGGGAAGCCCGGGAACTGGCCGATCGCGCGTCCGGCGAGCGAGGATTCGATATCGTTTCCTCGCTCGCCGGACGCGTTAGCGACCCACTCCTGCCCCCCGGTGCGGTGCGCATCGGCGGTTTCGGGGGAGCCGAGGGTTTGCGAGAGTGGCTGGCGGACAACAAGATCGATGCCGTCGTCGATGCCACCCACCCCTTCGCCGGGACCATGAGCGCCCACGCCGCCACCGCCGCGGGTGCGCTCGGTGTGCCGCTGCTGCACGTGCGCAGACCCGGCTGGACCGAGCAACCCGGCGACCACTGGATCCGAGTCCCCGATCTGGCCGCGGCCGCCGAGGCGCTCGCGGATCTGGGCGAGCGCGTCTTCCTGACCATCGGCCGCCAGGGGGTGGCCGCCTTCGCCGGTCTGCATCGGCACTGGTTTCTGATCCGTGCCATCGATCCGCCCGAGGGTGCGGTGCCGATCCGGCACCAATTGCTGCTCGCGCGTGGGCCTTTCCCGGTGGCCGAGGAGGCCGGTTTGCTCGCCGAGCACCGCATCGAGGTCCTGGTCACCAAGGACAGCGGCGGTACGCTCACCGACGCCAAACTCACCGCCGCCCGTGCCGCCGGTCTGCCGGTGGTGATGGTCGACCGGCCCGCGCTGCCACCAGGGGGCGCGGTGGTCGATTCCGCGGTGGAGGCATGGAACTGGTTGCGGCGCAAGCAGACCGAGAAGTAGAGCGCCCACCGCTCAGTCGGCGAGCAGATCCGGAAGTCGCTCGAACCAGTCGAGGACGCTGCGCTCATAGGTGATGCCGAAGGCGAGGGTGGCGCGCAGGTGCGGCGGCATCTCGGTGGACTCTTGGGCGAGGTAGCCGTCGAGCCGTTTTTGGTGAATCGTCCTGTTGGCGGCGATGATTCGATCGCGGTGCCCTGGCTCCAAGTGGTCCCCGAAGGCCAGCGTCAGCAGCAGCGGCACCCGGATGGTTTCGGCTCCGGGATCACGAGAGATCCACTCGCGGAACGCATCCCGGCCCGACTCGGTGATCTGGTAGGGCGTGCGATCGCGAGCGCCGACCGCCCCCTTCGTCACCAGTCCGGCGGCGTCCATCGCGGCGAGCTCCCGGTAGACCTGGCTCTGCGTGATGGTCCAGAAATCGCCGATCCGATCCTGTGCCATAGTGGTCAGGTCCCACCCGGACATCGGCCCCTCGTGCAGGAAGCCGAGCAGTGACGCCGCTGTGGAGTTCAGCGGTTTGCGCCGAGCCGCGGTTTCGCTCACCGTCGGGCTCCCAGCACCAGTCGATATTCCATAGTGGAATATTACCGGACCGATGCCGGGAAGCCGACGGCGACGCTCCGGTTACGGCTTGCTGATCTGAATTTGGATCTCGGTCACCCAGTCCGCGACGTCCTCGGGGCAGTGCAGGTAGACCTCGCGCCCGAACCCGTGCTGCTGATAGCCGTTGTCGGCGATCCAGCGTGCGACGGCCCGATACGTCTCATCGATCAGGTCCATCGACCCGCGGTGGATCGCGGTCGCGGCCTGGTCGATCGCGGGCAGGTCGACGACCTCGACATCCGCCGCCGAAGCGGGTCGCTCGGCGACCTGCATGCCCGCGTGGACGAGCACGCTGTCACCTTCGGCCGGCTCGTAGGTCGCGATGCCGGGACCCGTGATCGTGGTGCCCGTGCGTTCCAGTCGCCCACAGATCTCCTGGTAGAGCGGCTGGATGACCGGGCCGATGTCCTCAGGTGCGAAGGACGCGGCCTGCTCGGTGAGCCGCGCGACGCGGACGGAATCGACTTTCTTCACCACAATGTCGTCGGTATGCATGATGCCTTCGCTTTCGATTGCTCGAAGACGTGCCTCCACCCGGCGCAGCCTGGCCTCGTCGAGGGCGATCTGCTGACGCAGTTGGGCGCGCCGAACCAACAGCGTGCCCCGCAACTGCTCCAGCGAGATCTTCTCGTCGAGTACCACCTTGACCTGCTCCAGTGTCAGGCCGAGGTCTTTCAGCGCGACCAATCGGTTCAGTCGTGCCAGCTGGGCGGCTTCGTAGTGGCGGTAGCCGGTGGCCGGGTCGGTGTGTGCGGGTGGAAGCAAACCGACCGCGTCGTAGTGACGCAGCATCCGCACCGATACGCGACCGAGGTGGGCGAAGTCTCCGATAGTGAACATGACCGCTTCTGTCTACGGGCTGACACCGTGTCAGGGTCAAGATCGGTGTGCTGGTCTAGGTGCTGTAGCGGCGCGAGGTGAAAACGCGGGGGCCGTCCGGCGACTCGACAACCGTGGTGGTGGACGCGCCGATGATGAGCAAGGTGCGCATGTCCACGTCGGCCTGTTCGAGTTCCGACAGGGCGACCACGCGCACCGATTCGGTGGGACCGCCGACGTCGCGGCCGAGCACCACGGGGGTGTCCGGCTTGCGGTGTTCCAGCAGCAGATCGCGCATCGCGCCGACCTGCCAGGTGCGCTGGGAGGACGCCGGGTTGTAGATCGCGATGGCCATATCGGCGGCGGCGACCGCCGAAAGGCGCTGTGCGACAACCTCCCACGGCTTCAAGCGGTCGGAGAGGGAGATCATGGCGTAGTCGTGGCCGAGGGGCGCGCCGACGCGGCTGGCGACCGCGTTGGCCGCGGTGAGGCCCGGCAGCACCCGTACCGGGACATCGCGCCACTGCGGGTCGGCCGATTCCTCCAACACCGCGGCGGCCATGGCGAAGACGCCGGGATCGCCCGAGGAGACCACCACCACCTTCGCGCCGTTCTTCGCCAAATCCAGTGCCATGGCGGCACGTTCGGATTCGACCTTGTTGTCGCTGGCGTGCCTGCGCTGGCCCTGCCGTTCCGGAACTCGATCGATATAGGTGGTGTAGCCAACGAGATCGGTAGCTCGCGCCAGCGCCTGCCGGACCTCCGGCGTGGTCCACTCCGGTGAGCCGGGACCGAGCCCGACCACCACGACCTCGCCGGTGCTCGCACCTGTGGCGGCGGACCGGCCGGCATCTGGTTCCGCGGCGGACTTCGCACGCGGCAACCGGGTGGTCGGTGTGGGGCCGGGAACCAGGGTGATCGAGAAGTACGGCACGTCGGCGTCCTCGACCTCCGCGGCCGCGAGCACGCGCTGACGGGTGGAACTCGCGCGTTCGATGTAGTAAGCGTCGTCCAGGCGGCCGGAATCCGAGAGTGCCTGGCGCACACCGGGATAGGTGCGGCCGAGTTTCATGATGGCGGCCGCGTCGGTGTCGCGCAGACGACGGGTGAGCTCGTCGGCGGGCAGGGTGCCGGGCAGGACGGTGAGGACCTGTTCGCCCTCGACCAGCGGGGTGCCCAGCGCCGCCGAGGCCGCGCTGACCGAGGTGATGCCGGGAATGATCTCGGCTTCGAACCGGTCGGCGAGACGCCGGTGCATATGCATGTAGGAGCTGTAGAAGAGCGGGTCGCCCGCGGCGAGCAGGGCGACGGTTCGTCCCGCCGAAAGATGAGCGGCCAGGCGTTCGGCGGCGTCCGCGTAGAACTCGTCGATCGCGCCCTGATAGCCGCCCGGATGATCGGTGGTTTCGGTGGTGACCGGGTAGACCAGGTGCTCCTCGAGTTGCCCCGCGCGCATGTACGGCGCGGCGATGCCACGGGAGATGCTGCGGCCGTGCCGGGCGCTGTGAAAAGCGATGACATCGGCCGAGGCGATGATCTTGGCGGCCTTGACGGTGACCAGTTCCGGGTCGCCCGGGCCCAGCCCGACACCCCACAGTTTGCCGGGCATGATGTCGCTCATTCCTGTTCGCTCGCAATCGCGTTCAATGCCGAAGCGGTGATCGCGCTGCCGCCGCGCCGGCCCCGCACCGTCAGATATTCGAGGTCGCCGTACTCGATCAGCGCGTCCTTCGATTCGGCGGCGCCGATGAAGCCGACGGGGATGCCCAGGACGGCGGCCGGTCGCGGCGCGCCCGCGTCGAGCAAGTCGAGCAGATGGAACAGGGCGGTGGGGGCGTTGCCGATCGCCACGACCGCGCCGTCGAGGCGGTCGCGCCACAGTTCGAGGGCGGCGGCGGAGCGGGTATTGCCCAGGGCCGCGGCCAGTTCCGGCACCCGGGGGTCGGCGAGGGTGCAGATCACCTCGTTGTCCGCGGGCAGGCGCTTGCGGGTGACGCCGGAGGCGACCATGTTCGCATCACAGAGAATCGGCGCGCCCGCGCGCAGTGCCGTGCGCGCGGCCGCGACCACGCCGGGGGAGAACGCGATGTCCTCGGCGAGGTCGACTTGCCCGCAGCCGTGGATCATTCGCACCACCACCTGCGCCACGTCCGCCGGGAACCGGCTCAACTCGGCCTCCGCACGGATCGTCGCGAACGAGCGCCGATAGATCTCGGCCCCGTCGGTGAGGTAGCTGGCACGCACGTCGGACATGCGCACCACCCTATGAGGGACGCCGATTCGGCTCAGGTGCGGGGGCGCTCCAGGAGGCGGGACATGACGATGGAACTGCGGGTGCGCCCGACGCGGGCGTTCTCCCGGATATGTTCCACGGTCGATTCGATCTCGGCCATATCCTTCGCCATCACGTGCACGAGTGCGTCGGCTTCGCCCGCGATGGTCCACACGCCGATGACCTGGGAGATCGGTTCCAGGCTGCGACGCAGTTCGGCCGGGGAGATGTTGTCGCGGTAGTAGACCTCGACGTAGGCCTCGGTGGTCCAGCCCAGCGCGGCCGGGTTGACCAGTGCGGTGAATCCGGTGATCTGCCCGCTGGCGACCATGCGGTCGACCCGCCGTTTCACCGCGGGCGCCGACAGGCCCACCGCCGAGCCGATTTCCTGGAACGAGGCGCGCGCGGATTTCAGCAAATGGCCCAGGATTCGGCGGTCGAGGTCGTCCACGTCACACTCTTTCGCGTCAAGCGCAATGAATCGCCGTTTTCACGATCAACTGCGCAACAAATTGATGTTCCTGACGCAATGGTAGGTCATTTACCGTCGTTGCTGCCTGCATATTCCGCGCCGACTTCGGGAGCCACGATGACTTCTGTAGCCACCCTGCCCGCCTCCGACCCGACTCCGGCGCGACAACCGTCCGCACGCCGCTTCGTCATGTGCCGCCCAGACCATTTCGCCGTCTTCTATGCGATCAATCCGTGGATGAACCCGGCTGAACCCGTCGACCGCGCCTTGGCCATCGCGCAATGGGAGACCCTGCGCGCGGTCTACGAACAGTACGGTCACCAGGTCGATCTGGTTCCCGGCGAACCAGGCCTGCCGGACATGGTTTTCGCGGCCAATAGCGGTCTGGTCTACGGCGGCCGGGTGATGTCGGCCCGCTTCACCCATCCGGAACGCGCCGCCGAAGGTCCCGCCTACCACCACTGGTTCGCCCAGCGCGGTTTCGGCGAGGTGGTCGCGGCGCGCGAAACAAACGAGGGCGAAGGCGATTTCATCCGTGTCGGCCCCCGGATTCTCGCCGCCACCGGCTTCCGCAGCTCGGTCGCCGCGCATCGCGAGGTGGAACACTACTTCGGCCGCCCCGTTGTCTCGCTCGAGTTGGTCGACCCGCGCTTCTATCACCTCGACACCGCGCTGATGGCGCTCGACGAGGACAACATCGCTTATTTCCCAGCCGCTTTCAGCCCGGACAGCCGCGCCATCCTGAGCGCCCTGTACCCGGACGCCATCGTCGCCACCGACGCGGACGCGGTCGTCCTCGGCCTCAACGGCGTCTCCGACGGCTACAACGTCTTTCTCAGCGACCGGGCCCGCAACCTTCAGGAAGTGTTGCGCGCCAACGGTTACAACCCGGTCGGGCTGGATCTGTCCGAACTCTTGCGCGCGGGCGGTGGCGTCAAATGCTGCACGCTCGAGCTGCACGACTGATAGCGGACGGCGGGGTCAGCCCGCGTTGCGGATCTGGGTCAGGAACTCGGAATTGGTCTCGGTTTGCCGCAGGCCGGTCAGCAGGAGTTCGATAGCCTGCTGCGGCTCGCGGCCCGAGATCGTCTTGCGCAGGGATCGAGTGGCGACGAGTTCCGCTGGGGTGAGCAGCAATTCCTCTTTACGAGTGCCCGAGCGATCGATATCGATCGCGGGGAATACGCGGCGTCCGGCGATCTGCCGGTCGAGTTTCAGCTCGGCGTTACCGGTGCCCTTGTATTCCTCGAAGATGACGGTGTCGGCCAGCGAGCCGGTTTCGACCAGGGCGGTCGCGATGATGGTGAGCGAGCCGCCGTGCTCGATATTGCGTGCGGCGCCGAGGAATTTCTTCGGCGGGGCGAGCGCGCCCGCGTCGACGCCGCCGGACAGGATCCGGCCGGAGCCGGCGGCCGCGAGGTTGTAGGCGCGGGCCAGGCGAGTCAGGGAGTCCAGCAGGACGACCACGTCGTGGCCCATTTCGACGCGGCGCTTGGCGTGTTCGATGGCCAGTTCGGCCAGCGCGATGTGTTCGTGGGCGGGTTGGTCGAAGGTCGCGGCGGCGACTCGGGCCGGGACCGCGCGCGACAGGTCGGTCACCTCCTCCGGGCGTTCGCCGATCAGGATGAGCACCAGTTCGCACTCGGGATGATTCTTGGCGATGCCGTGCGCGATCGCTTGCAGCACAGAGGTTTTGCCCGCCTTGGGCGGTGCCACGATCATGGCGCGCTGGCCTTTGCCGATCGGCATCACCAGGTCGGTCGCCCGGGTGGTGAGTTCATGCTTTTCGGTCTCCAGCCGAAGCCGGTCCTGCGGGTAGATGGGCGTGAGATCAGCGAAGTGCGGCCGAGACTTGGCGTTGCCGGGCGGTAGGCCGTTGATGGTGGCGACCGCGGTCAGCGGAGGAAGCTTGGCCCCTTCGCGCTGGACGCCGACGGTGCCGGTGAGCGTGTCGCCGCGGCGAAGTCCGTAGTCGCGGACCAAACGCGGCGGCACGTGAGCGTCACGCGGACCGGGCAGATAGCCGTCGGCGCGCAGCGTGGCGTGGTTGTCGGTGATGTCGAGGATGCCGGTGACCGGCGTCTGAATAGTGTTGTCTTGCATGATGTTTCCCCTGAGGGTGAGATGTTGGAGGCGGCGGATCGCCGGGACTTCCGCCGGTTGGAATGGCGCTCGCAACCCAGATCGAGATGAATGGGGCCGGGTATGCGGGATCGCCGTGGCGATTGGGGGTTTGTGGGAGGGAGTTGACACCTACGTCCACAAGATGGAGATATCCCTAGGATAGCCGTACTGTGTGGTTCGCGCAAACGGGGTGCGGTTTGGGGGCCGGCCCGGGACTCGGCGCAACCCCGAGATCGCGCACTTGATCCGGCAAATATCTTGGGGAGCAGTCGTTCTGGCGATGTGGCAGCCGTCGCTGGCGATCAATCGATGCGGTAACCGTCAGGGGTGGCGGTGACGTCGGTTACCACGCCGCGGGGGCGGCCGCAGTGGCGCTCGCAACCGGACCAGTGCTGTCGTCCTGCGGCTACGACATCGTGCGCGGCGAGGTTCTTCGATCGGGGCTCACTATGGTTCGTTCCGGTGGGCAGGACCCGGCCCGATTCGACCGCCGCGGTGACATCCGCCCGCACATCGGTGTGCGATTTCGCGCAGCCCGGCTGGCCGGCACAAGCGCTGACCAGCAGCCACGGTGAGTTCGCGTCGAAAATCAGTCCCATCGGGGCCAGCACGCGGACCACCTGCTCGGCTGCGCCCTCCGTCAGATCGGTGATGATCAGACTTCGCCAGGGGGTCACGAAGATCGGGCGTTCGATGGCGGCGAGGAATTCGGCGAGGCGGGCGGGCAGGGATCCCAGGCGAACCCCCGCGCCGAGACTGACGAGGCCGTTGTCCTGATCCAGCCAGCCGATCGGGATGTTTTGGGCTGCAACGAATTCCAGCGGTTCCGCAGTGGGGGAGAGGCCGAGGTGATCGATCACCGCACTCACCCCGTCCTGGACCTCGTGCAGCCGCCACTGCCCGGAACTCAGGTCGAGGAACCCGTGCGCCGCGGCCAGCATGACGTCGACGGCATCGGACGCGTGCACCCTTATCCCGCTGTCCTGTCCGGCGAGCACCAGCGCGAACTCGTCCGGCCCGACCGCGTGCACGCCGATATCGCCACCGAGCCCGCTGACATCTCCGCGCCCGTCGTCGAGGGTGAACAGCACACGCCCGGGTAGCTGGGCCAGGCGCTCCTCCGCGCGCAATCCGGAATCGAGCGCGAGCACCAGCGCATGGACATCGGCCAGGCCGCCGATCCGGCCCGCCAGCGGCGAGGCGACGATATTTCGGACCCGCTCATGAGAGTGACTGGGTAGCAAACCCGCCGCCGCCAGCCGCCGAGACAGCTCACCGGCATCCCGCACCTGCCGCAACTGCAGGTTCCCCCGCGAGGTCAGCTCGATGGCGCCGTCACCGAGCTCATCCGCGGCTTCCGCGAGCACTTGCCACTGCCCAGGCTCGAGCCGACCCCCGGGCACCCGCACCCGCGCCAGCGGTCCGTCGGCCGCCTGATGCAGCCGCAGCACCCCGGGGCAGGAATCGGAAACCTCACGCGTCACCCTTCGAGCCTACGAGCCGTCACCCCGCACCCCGCGATCGGCTTCGACGGCTCGATTCGACAGATTCGTCCGGTTGGCTTCGTCTTGCCGAAGGACGACCCCAGCGGGCCCAAAGCTCGCGCCTTACTTGGGCTACTGGATTTCGCTGGTCGGCAGACTGCTCGGTTCAGCTCGGCGACCCCGCGAGTTCGAAGATCAGCTTCTCGACGTGGTCCCGGATTCGGTCGCGGATGGGGCGCACCGCTTCGATCCCCTGGCCTGCCGGGTCGTCGAGTTTCCAGTCGCGGTAGTCCACGCCCGGGAAGTACGGGCAGGCATCTCCACACCCCATGGTGATGACGACAGTGGAGGACTCGACGGTGTCGGGAGTCAGTATTTTCGGGGCCTGTGCGGTGATGTCGATGCCGACCTCGCGCATGGCTTCCACGGCGGCCGGGTTGAGGGTCTCGGCGGGCGCCGAACCGGCGGAGCGGGCTTCGATGGTGTCGCCGGCGAGGTGGGTGAGGAAGCCTTGTGCCATCTGGGAGCGTCCGGCGTTATGGACGCAGACGAACAAGACGCTGGGCTTGGAAGCCATTGCGGGATAGGCCTTTCGGTATAGCTAGTGAGCAGTGCGCGGTGATGTCGAGTCGATACCGCTCTGGCCTGTCGCGTCGACGCAGCCGAACGGCGCTGACGGTGTCCTCACGGCAGCGCGGCCGGTGTGGTGGACGTGGGCTCGAATCGTTTGCGCAGGGCGAGTGAGACATAGACAAGTCCGACGAGGACGGGGACCTCGATGAGCGGGCCGACGACTCCGGCGAGTGCCTGGCCGGAGGTGGCCCCGTAGGTGGCGATCGCGACGGCGATGGCGAGTTCGAAGTTGTTGCCCGCCGCGGTGAACGCCAGCGTGGTGGTGCGTTCATATCCCAAACCCATGACAGCACCGAGTGCGTAGCCGCCGCCCCACATCAGGGCGAAGTAGACCAGCAGCGGGATGGCGATGCGCACCACATCCAGGGGTTGGGAGGTGATCTGTTTTCCTTGCAGTGCGAACAGGATCACGATCGTGAACAGCAGCCCGTAGAGGGCCCACGGGCCGATGGTGGGCAGCAGTTTCGACTCGTACCATTCACGGCCCTTGGCTTGTTCGCCGAAGCGCCGGGTCAGGTATCCGGCCAGCAGTGGTATGCCGAGGAAGATCAGCACCGATTTCGCGATCTGCCACGGCGAGGTGTCGATGGTGGTCTGTTCCAGACCGAGCCAGCCGGGCAGGACCGAGAGGTAGAACCAGCCCAGTACCGCGAACATGATGACTTGGAAGATCGAGTTCAATGCCACCAGCACGGCGGCGGCTTCGCGGTCACCGCAGGCCAGGTCGTTCCAGATGATGACCATCGCGATGCAGCGGGCGAGCCCGACGATGATCAATCCGGTGCGGTATTCGGCGAGATCGGGCAGCAGCAGCCAGGCCAGGGCGAACATCAGCGCCGGGCCCAGCACCCAGTTCAACATCAGCGAGCCGATGAGGAGTTTGCGGTCGCCGGTGACGGTATCGAGGCGGTCATAGCGGACCTTGGCCAGCACCGGATACATCATGATCAGCAGCCCGAGAGCGATCGGCAGCGAGATGCCGTCTATCTCGACGGTGCTCAGGGCGTCACCGAGGCCGGGGACCAGGCGGCCCAGCAGCAGCCCGGCGGCCATCGCGACACCGATCCACACCGGCAGGAACCGGTCCAGGGTGGACAGCTCGGCGACGACACCGTGGCCGGGATGTGCGGTCTCGACGCTCACGCGAGGACCTCGCTCGCGGCGCCGCTTTCCACCAGCAGCACCGCCGAAAGACGTTGCAGCGCTTCGGGGATCACCCGGTAATACACCCAGGAGGCGCGGCGTTCACTGTCGAGCAATCCGGCCTCGCGCAACACCTTGAGGTGGTGGGAGATCGTCGGCTGGGTGACATCGATGCCTTCGGACAGATCGCACACGCAGGCTTCCTGGCCTTCGCGGGAGGCGATCGTGCTGAGCAGCCGCAACCGCACCGGATCGGAGAGCGCCTTGAACACGCTCGCCAGCTCGGCGGCGGTCGTTTCGGTCAACGGTGCGCGCACGATCGGCGCGGCCGAGCACTCCTGCACCGGGGTGATCGGCAGCTTCGACTTCGACATACGTCTATATTGACAGGTATCTATCCCGCGGCCCAAGCGAACAACCGATGAACACAAGCGTCATCTCCGACCGACCCGGGTCGGCCCGCCGGTAGAGCCTGGGCTACCGGTGGCCCCAGATCAACCGGCCCACAACTCGCTCAGCTCGACGTCGGCTTTCCCGCCGTGACCGGTTCCGGGTCGGTTGCAGGTTCGGGGCCGGGGGCTGGGCGGCGTCCTGGGGCCCAGACCGAGATCAGGAGCGCTGCGATCAGGGTCAGGCAGCCGACCACCAGTGCGGCCTGCTGCACGCCGTGCATGAACGCGTCCTTGGCGAAGTCCGCCAGCGGTTGTGCTTGCGGGCCGGCGCGTTCGGCGACCTGGAGGGCGGCGGCGAGGGAATCGCGGACGGGTTCGCGGGCCGCTTCGGGGAGTCGGGGTAGCGCGGGGGTGATGCGGTCGCTGTACCCGGCGGCGAGCAGGCTGCCCATGATGGCGATGCCGACAGCGGCGCCGACTTCGCGTGCCGCGTCATTGACCGCGGCCGCGACGCCGTGCTTCTCCGGGGGTGTGCCGGCGATGATCGCGGTCGTCGCGGGCGCGCTGCACAGGCCGAGCCCGGCGCTCATGATCAGCAGCGGCCACAGGGCATCGAGGTAGCCGGCGTCGATGTCGAGCCGCGACATCACCAGCATCGCCGCACCGAGCACGGTCAGACCGGTCAGGGTCGTCCAGCGCAAGCCGATCCGGTCGGCCAGCCACGGGGCGACCGCGGACAGCGCCACCATCGGCACCACCATCGGGGCGATCGCGACGGCCGACATGAGGGGCGAATAACCGAGGATGAGTTGCAGGAACTGCACCAGCACCATGAAGGTGCCGAACGAGATCAGGAATTGGATGGTGATCGAGGCGGTGCCGCTGCCGAATCCGCGATCGGCGAACAACCGCACATCCAGCATCGGTTTGGCGACCCGTAATTCGATCAGCGTGAAGATCGCGGCCGCGATCAGTCCGCCGCCGAACAGTCCCAGCACCAGTGGGTCGAGCCAGCCTCGCTCGGGGGCTTCGATCGCCGCGACCACCACCATGCCGACCGCGAGCGCGGCGGTGAGCCCGCCGAGCGGATCCAGCGGGGGCCGTTCCTGATCCAGCGATTCCGGCACGGTGAACGCCGCGAGGCTGAGCACGAGCCCGGCCACCGTCATCGCGACGAAGATCGACACCCAAGACCACTGGGCCAGCAGCAATCCGGACCCGATGATGCCGAGAACTGCTCCGGCACCGGCGATTCCGGCCCACAGCCCGACTGCCGCGCCGCGCCGATCCGCGGGGAAACCGGCGGTGAGCAGCGACAGCGTCGACGGCATGACCAGTGCGGCGCCGGCACCGGCGGCCGCACGGGCGGCGATCAACCAGACCGGGTCGTCGAGTATCAGCGGCACCGCCGAGGCGATGGAGAACGCGATCAGGCCGCCGATCAACATCTTTCGCCGCCCGAACCGGTCGCCGAGGGCGCCGGCGGGCAGCACGAGGCAGGCCAGGGTGAGCGTGTAGCCGTCCACGATCCAGGTCAGCTGACGCTGACTGGCGCCGGTGGCCGCGGCTACCTCGGGCAGCGCGGTGTACAGCGCCGCCATCGAGGCGATGACCAATGTCACTGCGAGGCAGGACAGTACGATCAGCCGGCGTTGCGCCGCCGAGAGTCCGGATCGGATGGTTCGGGTGGTGCGCATCAGAGCTCCGCTACTATCCGTATCGTTACGCTACTAGTAGTAGCACAAGTAATGTGGGTGGCGATAGCCCTCGACGAGAGGAATGCTCTGCGGACATGAGCGCGACCGACGACAACGATGTCGACCCGCGGCGACTACGGTCCCGCACCCGGCTGCTCGACGCCGCCACCGCGCTGCTGGAATCCGGTGGGCTGGAAGCGATCACCGTCGAGGCCGTGACCAAGCTGTCGAAGGTCGCCAAGACCACCCTCTACCGGCATTTCGACAACGCCGTGCAACTGCGGGCCGCGACCATCGAACGACTCCTGCCGCCGGCGGTCGAGACACCGGAACCGGGACCGCTGCGCGATCGCCTGATCGCCCTGCTGGAACGCCAGTTCGCCGTGATCCGCGACGCGCCATTGCAGGTGACGACGCTGGCCTGGCTGGCGACCGGCACCGATTCCGCCGACGCCCCCACTCTCAACGCGCTGCGCCAGCGTCTCATCGACCAATACAGCGTGCCGTTCGATCAGGTGCTGGACACCCCGGAAGCTCAGGAATTGCTGCGCGACCTCGATGTCGGTTCGGCACTGGCCCAGCTGGTCGGCCCGCTGGTGTTCACCAAACTCACCGGCATCGGCCAGGTCACCCCGGCCGACTGCGCCCGCATCGTCGACGACTTCCTGTTCGCCCGCACGGCCGGACCTCGGTAGAGTCCAGGCCATGCTCGAAACTGCCGGTCTCGCAGACCGTTTCGCGATTACCGAAGTGTTCACCCGGATGTTCGTCTACTGCGATCAGCGGCGCTGGGACGACTTGGTCGGCGTCGTGTTCACCGAGAAGGTGGATTTCGACGGCGGGTTCGGCGGGTCGGTCGGGGAGCGCCCCGCCGCCGACATCGTGGCCGACTGGCGCGAGGGCCTCGGCGCGCTGGACGCCGTGCACCATCAGGCGGGCAACTATCTGATCGAGCTGGACGGCGACACCGCCACCGCGCACGCCGACGCGATCGCTGTGCACGTGCGGAATTCCGCGGCCAACGGCACGACGCGCACCTTCGTGGGCAGCTACGAGCTCGGCGCGCAACGCACGCCGCAGGGCTGGCGGGTCAGCAAATTCCATTACCTGCTGAAGGTTGTCGACGGGAACGCGGATCTGACCTGATCGGGGCGCCGTGCGACCATGGAGCACTCATGCCCACCATCCGCTGGACCGAAAACGGATCGGCCCGTACCGCTCCCTGGCATTCGGAGAATGCCGCGCCGCCGCCCGCCGAGGTCGTCGTAGTCGACGATCGCACGACGGCGAAATCCGCCTATCGCCTGGCCCGGGCGGGTACCGGGCTGCTGTGGCGAGGCGACTTTCACAATGCTCGTCAACTCATGCGGGCCATGGAGCGGCTGTTCGATCGCAGGCGTCGCAAGGCGCCGGTCGGAGACGATCCGGCCACCCTGTTCCTCGCTCATCGGGCCGAGCGCGCCGAGCGTGCCGACCTGCTCGGAAAACTCTTGGTGCGACTCGAGCCCGACCACTCGCTGGATCTGCGCCGTGCGCCCGATGTGCGAGCGGCGTGCGCGCACGCGTACGGCAGCGCGGCCGGGGAGATGTGCGTGTCGCTGCCCGAACTCCTGGGCGTGCTCAGCGCCTACCAATGGCACCAGAAGGGTGTCGAGGTCGCCGCGTTGGGCGCACGCGTATTCCCCGATTACGGTGTCTTCTCGCCGATCCGCGGCGAGTACATCGATCTCGTCGCGCGGGCGCCGTGGCCGACGGGTGTCGCCGAGCCGCGCGTATTCGACCTCGGTACCGGCACCGGGGTACTCGCCGCCGTCCTCGCCCGGCGGGGCGCCCAGGTCGTCGCTACCGATATCAATCGCCGCGCGGTGGCGTGCGCCCGAACGAATTCGGACCGGCTCGGTCTGGCCGACCGGGTTCGGGTCGTCGAGGCCGACCTGTGGACGAGTGGGCGCGCGGACGTGGTCCTGTGCAACCCGCCCTGGATTCCCGCGCGGCCGACCTCGGACCTCGAACTCGGTGTGTACGACGCGGATTCCGGCATGCTGCATCGATTCCTGGACGGTCTCACCGAGCACCTCACGCCGCGGGGCGAGGGCTGGCTGGTGCTGTCCGACCTCGCGGAACATCTCGGACTGCGGACCCGCGCCGAGCTGCTGGCCCGCATCGACAACGCGGGACTACGCATCGTAGCCAGAGACGACACCTCCCCGCGCCACCCGCGCGCCGCCGACGTCACGGACCCGCTGCACGCGGCGCGGAGCCAGGAGGTCACCTCGCTGTGGCGGCTCGCCGCGCAGAACTAGGCGGCGGCGATCACTTCGATCTCCAGCAACCAGGCCGTGTCGAAGATCTCGGCGATCACGACGGTCAGGGCCGGCTGATGGTCGCCGAGGACGTCTTGACGGATCTTGGTGTTGACATCGGCCAGCGAAC
The DNA here is from genome assembly GCF_017875645.1 of Nocardia goodfellowii. NCBI lineage: Bacteria > Bacillati > Actinomycetota > Actinomycetes > Mycobacteriales > Nocardiaceae > Nocardia > Nocardia goodfellowii. Next base: position 4,283,148 of record NZ_JAGGMR010000001.1, read on the forward strand.
GCTCGCTCAGATAGGTCGTCACCTTCACGATATTGGTGGTGGCCATGCCCGCCTGCGAGAGCGTCGCCACGATATTGGCCCAGATGAGCCGGCATTGTTCCGCGGGATCGGTGGGCACGGCGCCGGACCGGTCCTCCGGGATCTGGCCGCTGACGAACAGCAGGCGGGTGGCCTCGGCCACCTCCAAGCCGTTGGTGTAGCCGCCGATCGGCGCGGGCACCGAATCCGAGTCGTGCGCAATCAGTTCCACGACGGGTGAGCCTAGGCGTCCGGGCCTGATCTCGAGGCGAACTCGACAGACCCGTGCATCCGGCCTCGGCGCGCCGCAGGCCGCTGGGTAGCATCTGGGTGCTCGGCGGGCGACGAGGAAACCGGTGCAATCCCGGTGCGGTCGCGCCACTGAAACAGCCAGACCCTCTGTGCTAACCCACCCCGCCAGCACGCTGGCTGCCGTCCTACCGGGACGAGCAGCAACCCACCATCGGGCGCGTAACCCGAGGAAGGCCGTCTCCTGTGATTCTGCTGCTGTCCACCTCCGACACCGACCTGCTCAGCGCCCGCGCCAGCGGCGCGGACTACCGCTGGGGCAATCCGGCCCGGTTGCTCGTCAGGGGGAGCGAAGCGACGGGGGGTGGTTCCGGGGCGAGCGAAGCGACGGGGGGTGGTTCCAGGGCGAGCGAAGCGACGGGAGGTAGTTCCGGCGACCTCTCGGATCTGCTCGAGGGGGCCGATCTGGTGATCGTGCGGATCCTCGGCGGCAAGCGCGCCTGGGAAGACGGTTTGGAAGTGGTGCGCGCCAGCGGGATTCCGATGGTCGCCCTCGGCGGCGAGATCGCGCCCGACGCGGAGCTGATGGAGTGCTCGACGGTGCCCGGCGGTGTCGCGGCCGACGCGCACAACTATCTGGCGGCCGGCGGTGCGGAGAATCTGCGTCAGCTGCACAACTTCCTGTCCGACACGGTGCTGCTGACCGGTCACGGTTTCGAGCCGCCGGTGCAGCTGCCCAGCTGGGGCGAGCTGGAACGTGACGCCGCCGCGGTCGACGGTCCGACGGTGGCGGTCGTGTATTACCGCGCCCAGCACCTGGCCGGGAACACCGGTTACGTCGACGCCCTGTGTGGTGCGATCGAACGCGCGGGCGCGAAAGCCCTGCCGCTCTACTGCGCCTCGCTGCGCACCGCCGAACCCGGACTTCTCGATGCCCTCCGCACCGCGGATGCCCTCGTGGTCACCGTGCTGGCGGCGGGCGGCACCAAACCCGCGAACGCGTCGGCCGGAGGTGACGACGGGGCCTGGGACGTGGCGGCCCTCGCCGAGCTGGATGTGCCGATCCTGCAGGGTCTGTGCCTGACCAGCGGGCGTGCCCAGTGGGCAGCCAACGACGACGGGTTGTCACCGCTGGACGTCGCGACCCAGGTGGCGGTGCCGGAGTTCGACGGGCGGATCATCACGGTGCCGTTCTCGTTCAAGGAGTTCGACGCCGACGGCCTGACCACCTACGTGCCCGACGCCGAGCGCGCCGCCCGGGTGGCGGGTATCGCGGTCCGGCACGCCCGGCTGCGCCGCATTCCGAACGCGGACAAGCGAATCGCGCTCATGCTGTCGGCCTACCCGACCAAGCACGCCCGCATCGGCAACGCCGTCGGCCTGGACACCCCGGCCAGTGCGATCCGGCTGCTCACCGACATGCGCAGCGCCGGTTACGACCTCGGCGAACCCGGCGAGATCCCCGGTCTGGCGGAACAAGACGGTGACGCGCTGATCCACGCGCTCATCGCCGCGGGCGGCCAGGATCCGGACTGGCTCACCGCGGAACAGTTGGAGGGCAACCCGATTCGCATCGGCGCCGCCGTCTACACCACGTGGTTCGAGTGCTTGCCCGAGGATCTGCGCGAGGCGGTCGTCGAAGCCTGGGGGCCGCCGCCCGGCGAGCTGTATGTCGACCGGTCGCAGGATCCCGCGGGCGAAATCGTCATCGCCGCACTGCGTTTCGGCAATGTGGTGCTGATGGTGCAGCCGCCCCGGGGTTTCGGTGAGAACCCGGTCGCCATCTATCACGATCCCGATCTGCCGCCCAGCCACCACTACTTGGCCGCCTACCGATGGCTCAGCGCACCGGAGGGTTTCGGCGCCGACGCCATGGTGCATCTCGGCAAGCACGGCAACCTGGAGTGGCTGCCCGGCAAGACCCTCGGTATGTCCGCCTCCTGCGGCACCGACGCCGCCCTCGGCGAGCTGCCGTTGATCTACCCGTTCCTGGTCAACGATCCCGGCGAGGGCACCCAGGCCAAGCGCCGCGCGCACGCCACCCTCGTCGACCATCTGATTCCGCCGATGGCGCGCGCCGAAAGCTACGGCGACATCTCCCGGCTGGAACAACTGCTCGACGAGCACTCCAATATCTCCACCTTGGATCCGGCCAAGCTGCCCGCCATCCGCCAGCAGATCTGGACGCTGATGCGCGCGGCCAAGATGGACCACGATCTGGGGCTGACCGACCGCCCGGACGAGGACGTCTTCGACGACATGCTGCTGCATGTCGACGGCTGGCTGTGCGAGATCAAGGATGTGCAGATCCGCGACGGCCTGCACGTGCTCGGGCAGGCCCCGGTGGGCGAGACCGAACTGGACCTGGTGCTGGCCATGCTGCGCGCCCGCCAGCTGTGGGGCGGTGAGCAGAACGTGCCGGGCCTGCGAGAAGCGCTGGGACTCAGCGAGTCCGGCGACGAGGTGCGCGGCCGGGTCGACGTGGTCGAGGCGCGAGCGCGCGAACTGCTGGGCGCACTGCAGGGCGAGGGGTGGTCCGCCGGTGCGGTCGACCGGCTCGTCGCGGACTTCGCGACCGCGATCCTGGACGGCCACCGAACGCCCGGCGAGCCGGGCGGCGACGCGTCTGTCTCCGACAACCCAACGGCGGCAGTGGATTCGGATCGGCTGGCCGCGGTCGCCTCGGTGCTGCGTTTCGCGGCCACCGAGGTGGTGCCGCGCCTGCGTCAGACCGGCATCGAGATCGAGAGGGTGTTGCACGCCCTCGACGGCGGCTTCATCCCGGCCGGGCCCAGCGGTTCGCCGCTGCGCGGCCTGATCAATGTCTTGCCGACGGGACGCAACTTCTACTCCGTCGATCCCAAGGCCGTCCCGTCCCGGCTGGCCTGGGAGACCGGCCAGGCCATGGCCGACTCGCTGCTGGAGCGCTATCTCGCCGATCACGGCGAATACCCGCGCTCAGTGGGTCTTTCGGTGTGGGGCACCTCGGCGATGCGCACCTCCGGCGACGATATCGCCGAGGTCCTCGCCCTGCTCGGGGTGCGCCCGGTGTGGGACGAGGCCAGCCGCCGCGTCACCGACCTCGAGGTGATCGCGCTGGACGAGCTGAACCGTCCGCGCATCGATGTCACCGTGCGCATCAGCGGCTTCTTCCGCGACGCTTTCCCGCATGTACTGGCCCTGCTCGACGACGCCGTTCAACTGGTCGCCGACCTGGACGAGCCGGCCGAGTCGAATTACGTTCGCGCGCACGCTCAGTCGGATCTGGCCGAGCACGGCGACCGGCGCCGGGCCACGACCCGTATCTTCGGCTCCAAGCCCGGCACCTACGGCGCGGGACTGTTGCAGCTCATCGATTCCAAGAGCTGGCGCACCGATGACGACCTCGCGCAGGTGTATACCGCCTGGGGCGGTTTCGCCTACGGCCGCGATCTGGACGGCGCGCCCGCCGCCGCGGACATGCGTACCGCCTACAAGCGGATCGCGGTGGCCGCCAAGAACACCGACACCCGCGAGCACGATATCGCCGACTCCGACGACTATTTCCAGTACCACGGCGGCATGGTCGCCACGGTGCGCGCGCTGACGGGCAAGAACCCGGAGGCCTACATCGGCGACAGCACCCGCCCGGACGCGGTACGCACGCGCACCCTGTCCGAGGAGACCGCACGCGTATTCCGCGCCCGCGTGGTGAACCCGCGCTGGCTGGAGGCCATGCGCCGGCACGGCTACAAGGGCGCTTTCGAGATGGCCGCCACCGTCGACTATCTGTTCGGCTACGACGCCACCACCGACGTGGTCGCCGATTGGATGTACGAGAAGCTCACCGAGAGTTACGTTTTCGACGAGGTGAACCGCAAATTCATGGAGCAGTCGAACCCATGGGCGCTGCACGGGATCACCGAGCGCCTGCTGGAGGCGGCGGAGCGGGGCATGTGGGCGGCCCCGGAGCGGGAGACGCTGGATCGCTTGCGTCAGGCATATCTGGAAACCGAGGGCGAGCTGGAATAGCGTGGTGCCGCACAACAAAGCGACGCGTCGGTTTTCTTGGCGGCAAAGGATTCTCGACAGCACCGAGTGGCCAATTTTGAATTCCGCACGGGGAGAAATCAATCCCCCACTTCTGGTGGCCTCATTCCGTCACATCCATTGCGGTGAAGGCGCATGATTATTGCATCTCATGTCCGTATCTCGGGGTACCAGAATCGATGCGGCTGGATGATTGGATAATCTTATGAAGCTCAGAAAGTTTGTAGCGGCAGCAGTATTGACCGCCGCTGCGACCGGCGTCACCGCGGCCACCGCCCACGGCGCGCCCACGCCACAGACGTTCAACGGGTCCGACCGTGGCGTCGAGTACGTCGCCGCGGTCGCGCCGGACAACTCGGCCGCGACCCTCAGCTTGGCCTCGGGCAAATTCGAGCTCAGGCCGGAGGGCATCACCGTGATCGCGCCCGACGGCGCGGTCCTGGCCTCGGTACCTACCACGCTGCACTCCGCGGCGGGGCAGGTGCAGGTCACCCCGCAGCTCGATCCGGCTGCGACTACCCTGACGTTGACTCCGGTCAACGCCCCGGCCGCGCAACCGGATCTGCAGAATATCGGTGACGCGGGCACCACGGTGGCGGGCGTCCTGATCGGGTGTGCCATCGGGTTCCTGATCGGCTTGCTGTTCGTCTTCGTGGGCGCGATACCGGGCTGCATCATCGGCGGGATCATCGGCGGTATCGCAGGTGCCAACCAATGATGGTGTCACCACGGTGAGAAATCTCTGATGGATATCCCCGGCCCAGCGGCCGCATCGGTTCCCGATAATGGCCGCTCGACCGGGGATATCGCTGTTCGTGTCAACAGCACCCGGCGGTCGCCGTCTATTTCGCTCCCGCCGCGCGCAGGAATCGTGCCGCGGTGGCCCGCAGTTGCGCGGCGAGTTCCGGTGCGTCGAGTACTTCGAAATCCAAGTCGAGCAGCCCCAGGTACAGGGTCAGCTGCTGCGCCGTATCCGAACCCACCTGCGCTACACAATGATTCGGCCCGTCCGGTGCTATGGTCACGGCGGGCGGCAGGTGGGCTCGCACCTCGGCGGCCGGGGCCGCGAACCGTACGCGCGCCCGGTACCGCCACATCGCCGACCCCACGCCGCGCTGAACGCGTTCCGCCACTTCGGTTTCGGGTAACGACCGGGCGGTGAACCGGGGGCCGTTCGGCGTGCGCGGTGTCATCCGATCGGCCCGGAACGTCCGCCAATCCCGTCGCCCGGTATCCCAGGCGACGAGATACCAGTGCCCGCGCCAGTGCGCCAGCCGATGCGGTTCCACATCACGCCGCGAGATCGTCCCGGAAGTCCCGGCGCCGGAATATGATTCGTAATCGAACCGCAATCGCTCGCTTGCCCGGATGGCCGCGGCGATCGCCGTCAGCACCGTCGCGTCGACTGTTTGCCGCGGCCCGGCCGGCACGTGCACCGTGGCGGAGGTCAGCGCTCGCACCCGGTGCCGCAACCGCGACGGCAGCACCTGCTCGAGTTTCGCGAGCGCCCGCACCGAGGTCTCCTCGATCCCGGTCACCGCGCCATTGGCCGCCGTCGCCAGTCCGACGGCCACCGCGACCGCCTCGTCGTCGTCCAACAGCAGCGGCGGCAGCGAGTTTCCGGCCCCCAGCCGATAGCCGCCCGCCGCCCCCGGGGTCGCCTCCACCGGATACCCGAGCGTCCGCAATCGCTCGATATCGGTCCGGATCGTGCGCGTGGATACCGCCAGCCGCTCCGCCAGCGCGGGCCCGGTCCAATCGCGGCGCAGTTGCAGCAGGCCGAGGAGTCGCAGCAGGCGAGCCGATGTTTCCAACACCCACCGATCGTCGCACCGATCGCGGCGGATATCTTTCCGCATTCGGGAATCGCCCGGTCCGGACGTGGGCCGCCGCGCACGTTGCGCGAGTCGGCATGATGGAAGAAGAAAGAGGCAGGCTCCGATCCATCGCGAGGAGGTCTGACATGGTCAACGACGTCGAAAAACGATGGTCCGATGACAACACCTACCGCCGCGCCGCGACCTATGGTCTCTCGGTGATCGGTGTCGCCGTGCTGGTGGCGGCTCTGAGCTACTGGTGGGCGGCCGCCCGGGAACGCTGCTCGGGCGCGGACGCCGTGCTCTGCGACACCAGCTCCCGCGTCGCCGTCGTCTTCGGGCCCGGCGTGGTCCTGCTGCTCGGTGGCCTCGGCGCGTTCGTCATCACCTACCTCGCCTACCGCCGCGGCAAGAACTGGGTGATCTGGCAGGGCGCGGGGTGGTTCCTGTTCGTCCTCATGACCGTCTATCTCGCCATCGGCGGCAGCGCCGGCCGCTAGGCGCGCTGGAACACCGCGCGCCAGCGGGCGACGCCCGGCACGTCGGGACGTGGGACCTCTTCGATCAGCACCGGTTTCAACTCCTCGGTGGCGAAGGCGTCGATCTCGGATCGGGTGAGCGGCCACGGCGGCCCGTCCACCTGCGCCCCCTCGGCCCGGATACCGGAGATGACGAGCAATGTGCCGCCCGGCGCCACCAGGCTCGAAACCCGCGCGGTCGCCCGGTCGCGGACCGACAGCGGCATCGACTGCACCGTGATCGACTCCACCACCAGGTCGTATCCGCTGATCCAGGCCGCGGGCGGGGCCAGTAGGTCGGCCACCACATACTCGACCGTGGATTCGGGAAAGCGGGCCCGCGCGGTCGCGAGAGCGGTCTCGGAGATATCGAACGCGGTCGTCCGAAACCCGAGGGCGGCGATGTACTCGGCGTCCCGGCCCAGCCCGCAGCCGATGACGAGCGCGCGCCGCCCGGCCCCCTCCGCCGCGTGCCGTGCCATCCACGTGACCAGCAGCGGGTTGGGTTCGGCGGCGTCCCACGGCACGATCGCCGACCCGTCGGCGGCCTCGGCCTACAGCTGCTCGAACCAACCGGTGGGGTCGCCGCGGCGTAGCGATTCGGTGGCCAGGCGGGTCGCGTCCGCGTCATCGGGGTTGCTCACTCGGGCGAGTCTCGCACAAATTCTTCCGACGTGATTTCGGAATGCGGAAGGAAGTTTTCCGCATTGCGCTGGAGAGTGGTGCTCATGACGAACACAGCGCAGATCCGCCCCTTCCAGATCGACATCCCGCAGGCCGAGCTCGACGAGTTGCGGCAGCGGCTGGCCGCGACCCGCTGGCCGGTGCTGCCCGCGGGGACCGAAAACGATTGGCGCCGCGGCATTCCCGGCAACTATCTGCGCGAGCTGGCCGAGTACTGGGGTGGATCGTTCGACTGGCGCGAGCAAGAGGCGGCATTGAATGCCTTCCCACAGTTCATCACCGAGATCGACGGGCAGCCGACGCACTTCTTCCATGTGCGGTCGGCGGAACCGACCGCGGTGCCGTTGCTGCTGGTGCACGGCTACCCGAGTACCGTGGTCGAATTCCTCGACGTCATCGGCCCGCTGACCGATCCCCGGTCCTATGGCGGTACGGCGGCGGACGCGTTCCATGTGGTGATTCCGTCGCTGCCGGGGTTCGGGTTCTCCACACCGCTGGCCGACACCGGGTGGGAGATGAAGCGGACCACCGAGGCCCTCGCCGAACTCATGACCCGACTCGGATACGAGCGGTTCGCCACCCAGGGCAGCGATGTCGGATCAGGGATCACGGGGCGATTGGCGGCCACGCTGCCGGAACGGGTGATCGCGAGTCATGTGGTGACCGATCGGGGGATGCTCGGGCTGATGGGGGAGCAGGTTCCGCTGCCGGAGCATCTGACCGACGACGAGCTGGCGTTGATCGCGGTCGAACAGGCGAAGTGGGCACAGGAACAGGGTTATCTTGTGCTGCAACAGCATCGGCCGCAGTCGATCGGTCCGGCGCTGACCGATTCGCCGGTGGCTCAGCTCGCGTGGATCGCCGAGAAGTTCCAGAACTGGACCGACCCGGCGCGCTCGCCGGAGGAATCGGTGGATCGCGATCGGTTGCTGGCCACGATCAGCATTTACTGGTTCACGGGCAGCGGCGCGACCGCGGCCCAATTCCTCTGGGAGGTCGAACATTCGGGACTGGATTGGGTCGCCCCGTCGAATGTGCCCACCGGTTGGGCCGTGTTCAACACCAGCCCGGTGATGCGCTCGGCGATGAACCCCGGCGGTTACCTCGAGCACTTCACCGAGCACACCGAGGGCGGGCATTTCGCGGTGATGGAGCAGCCGGGTCTGTTCGTCGAGGACGTACGCGCCTTCTTCCGGAAGCATCGCGGGTGAGGCGCCCGGCCGTCGCAACCGCCGGTGCGCGATGGGCTGGGTGGCTGGGCCATCGGCCGGTTGAATGGATGTGCGCGACCGGCTGAGCGGACTGGTGCGCGACCGGTCGAGCGGACTGGTGCGCGACCGGTCGAGCGGACTGGTGCGCGACCGGCTAAGCGGATTCGGCGAGCGCGGCGGAACGCCAGGTGTCGGCCAGCTCCTGGAGCGGCAGGTCGAGCGCCTGGCTCAGCGCCACCACCGTTCCGAAGGCGGGGGAGGGCAGGCGGCCGGTCTCGATCTTGCGCAGGGTTTCGGGCGAAATGCTCGCGGCCCGAGCGACTTCGGCGAGATCGCGCTCGCCGCGGGCCGCGCGCAGCAGCCCGCCGAGGCGACGGCCGGCCTCGATCTGGGCGGTGGTGAGCGGAAGACGAACCATGATCCCACGCTAGCACGCCGATTGGTATAAAAATACCGGGCACGCTACGGTGGTATTAAAATACCAACGAGAGGTGAGCGCAGTGGTGGAGTTGAAGTCGCCCGAGGAGATCGAGCGGATGCGGGTAACCGGACAGTTCGTCGGCGAGGTGCTCGCGGATCTGCGCACCCGCGCTCAGGTCGGCGTGAATCTGCTGGATCTGGAAGCGCATGTGCGCGAACGGATCCGGCGGCGCGGCGCGGTGTCCTGCTACTGGGATTACGCACCGTCGTTCGGTCGCGGGCCGTTCCGCAATACGGTCTGCCTGTCGGTCAACGACGCTGTGCTGCATGGACTTCCGCACGACTACGTGCTGGCCGACGGCGACGTGCTGAGCATGGATCTCGCCGTCGGGATCGACGGCTGGGTCGCGGACGCGGCCACCACCGTCATCGTCGGCGACGCCGCCCCGGCGGACGCGAAGCTGGTCCGCGCCACCGAGGAGGCGCTGGCCGCCGCCATCGCGGTCGCGGTGCCCGGCAACAAGACCGGCGATATCTCCGCGGCCATCGGCGCGGTCGCGAAAGCGCACGGCTATCCGGTGAACATGGAGTTCGGCGGCCACGGCCTGGGGCGCACCATGCACGAGGACCCGCACGTGGCCAATGCGGGCCGCCCCGGCCGCGGCTACCCCCTGCGCCCCGGTCTGACCATTGCCATCGAACCCTGGTTCGCCCGCACCACCGACCGCATCTACACCGATGCGGACGGCTGGACGATCCGGTCCGCCGACGGCTCGAACACCTCGCACTCGGAGCACACCGTCGCCATCACCGAAGCCGGTCCACAGGTGCTGACCTCGGCGGTGTAGCGCCGGAACCGGTTACTCGGTCAGCCACCGCTCCAACTCGGTGCCCGCCTGGAGTTCCTCGGCGACGATCGCGCGATCCTCGGACGAGAGATCGAGCTCGCGGACCTGCGCCCGGTAGGCCGCGGCTCGTTCCGGCTCCGCCATGGCGACCGCCAATTCCGCGAGCATGGCCAGCGCGCGACCGCGCTCCACCGGCGTCGACTCGATGGCGAACCGGCCCAGTCCGACTTCCAGTACCCGGGCCGCGGCCTTGTCGTCGTTCTTGAAATCCCGCAGGATGCGGGCGTTATCGAGCGTCTTGGCGAGGTTGTCCAGTTCGGCCGAGCCGCCGTACTCCACCGCGTCCTCCGGCTCGTCCCGCTGAATGAACAGCAGGTAGTTGCCGGACGGGTCGACCAGGGTGAACCGGCTCTGGCCCGGACGAAACCGGGTGATTCGCGGTGACCCCTGCGCCGGGATCTTCCCGTAGCGCGCCCGCAGGCGTGCGGTGAAGTCGCGGTGCCGGGCGGCCACGTCGTCGACCATGATCAGGCACCCCACCGACTCGGCCGCGGCATCGAGCCCGGTGGGCCGGGCGGTGAAATGCACCGGGCAGCCGTCGCGCTCCAGCGCGAGGTAGGTGTACGGCCGGGTCTGGGCGGAGACGACCTTGTACCCGAGGGCTTTGTAGAAGTCGAGGGTTTCCTCCGTCGATCCGCTCCAGAGCACCGGTACGGGGTAGTCGGCCATGGATCTCTCCTCAATCGATACTAATCAAGTTTGACTACCTCAGGCTAGGACCGGCGTCGAACGGAAGTCAAATTTGAGTAGTATGAGTTCGAGCGAAGGAGCCGAACATGCCCGCTGTACGTCTGCTGGTGCTGGGCGTCATCCGACGGCAGCAACCCACCCACGGCTACGCCGTGCGCCGCGAACTGCTCTCCTGGCAGGCCGAAACCTGGACCAATGTGAAGCCGGGCTCGATCTATCATGCGATCAAGCAACTCGCCGCCGAAGGAAAACTCGACGCTCTCCGGACCGAGGACAGCGCCGAAGGTCCGGGCCGCACCCTGTACGCGATGACCGAGGCGGGGGAGGCGGAGTTCCGCAAGCTGATGGACAGTGCGCTGGTGAGCATCGACATGGAGGAACTCGGCGCGGCGATCGCCTTCATGGACGCGCTGCCGCGCGGGCATATCGTCGAGAAGCTACGTCAACAGCAGCGCAACAGCGCCGAGGTGCGCGACGGACTGCTCGAGATGATCCCGACATTTCCCGGCCGCTACGAACCGCCGTACTCCACCGATCTCCTCGAACTCTGGAGCGGAGTGTTCGCGAACCTCACCGGCTGGACCGGTGGACTGATCGAACGGCTGGAGGCCGGCGAATATCGAACAGCCGACTGACGCAACGAGATCCGGTGCCCAGTAGGCTGACCCACATGACGAACACCCTCGGGGCCGTCGGCAAGGCCGACTACGTATTGCTGACCACCTTCCGCAAGGACGGGACCCCGGTCGGCACCCCGGTCTGGGCCGTGGCATCCGAGGGCAAGCTCTACGCCTGGACGGTCACCGACAGCTGGAAAGTGAAGCGACTGCGCCGCAATCCCGCTGTCACCCTGCAGCCGTGCAGTCCGAGCGGCAAACCGCACGGCGAAGTCATCGAAGGCACCGGGCGGGTGCTGGACGCGGCGGGCACCGAACGGGTTCGCAGTCTGTTGAAAAAGAAGTACTTCATTCTCGGGCCGCTCATCATTCTGGGCAGCAATCTGCGCCGCGGCAAAGCGGGCACGATCGGCATCGAGATCACCCCCGCCCCTTGATCATCCGCCGTTCGGCGCGGGCCCGGCGTGCCGGGCCGACCGAATCGGCACGACTCGCGGCGCACCCGCACGCGCTCGGCTATCCTTCCTCGGGCACGGGGGTGGTCCACAGCCGAGCACATCGCTTCGACTCTGCCCCAGTAGAGGGAGGGACTGTATGACTGCACCGACAAGACGGCCGAATGCCTCTCGCCCGTACCCGATCGCCGAACCCACCGAGCCCGAATACGGACCCGACCACAATGGCTGGGTCCCCGTCATCATCGCCGGGGTGGTCGCTGCCTTCGCGATCGCCGTCGCCGGTGTGATCGCCGGACTGGTTGTCGTCAATATTCGCGAAAACGACACCCCCGCACCGAAACCCACACCCACCGCGGCGGTCCAGGCCCCGGCGGCGATCGCGCCGATCGGCGCGCTGCCGACCACTCCGGTGGCCACGCCCGCCGTCGTCGTGCCGGACAACCTCGACCCGGTCGCCGTGCAGCGCGGCATCGTCGAGGTGCTCAGCGAGTCCTACGGCCTGGCGGCGATCAAAGACGTCAAATGCCCCGAGGAGTTGCCCGTGGTCGTGGGCAGCAGCTACGAATGCAGCCTCCGGATCGATGGGCTGAAGAAGACCGTCGCGGTCACCGTCACCGATCAGGACGGCACCTACGAGGTGTCACGGCCGCATTGAGCGCTCAGGTCGCCTGACTCACCGAAGACATGTGGAAGTCGGGAATCCGCAACGGCGGCATGGCCGTTCGGGTGAACCAGTCCTTCCACTCGCGCGGCAGGGTGACCTGGGTACGGCCCGCTTCGCTGACCCGGCGCAACAGGTCCAGCGGGCTCTCGTTGAACCGGAAGTTGTTCACCGCGGCGGTGACCTCCCCGTTCTCCACCAGATAGACGCCGTCGCGGGTGAGACCGGTCAGCAGCAGCGTGGCCGGATCGACCTCACGGATATACCAGAGGCAGGTCAGCAGCAGACCGCGTTCGGTACCCGCGATCATGTCCGCGAGCGAGGTATCCGTCCCGCCCGTCATGAGCAGGTTCTCGCCGGGAACCGTGACCGGAGCGTCGAATTCGGCGGCCGTCGCGCGCGGATACACCAGTGACCGGATGACACCCTCACGCAGCCAGTCCACCCGATCGGCGGTCAACCCGTTGTCGAACACCGACACCGACTCCGACGACGAGGACGTGGCGACGAACGGGATGTACTCGAGTCCGGCGGCGGCGGGATCGGAGTAGAGGGTGAGCGGAAGATCGGTGAGCCGCTCCCCGACGCGCGTGCCGCCCGGCCGGGCGAAGGCGGTGTGGCCTTCATGCGCGCCGCGGCCCTCCATGGACCAGTTCATATAGATCATCAGGTCGGCCACCGCCGAGGGTGGGAGCAAGGTTTCGTAGCGGCCCGCGGGCAGCTCGACACGACGCTTCGACCAGTCCAGGCGGCGCGACAATTCGGTCAGCAGGCCGGGGACATCCACGTCGGCGAAATCCTGCGTACCGGCGCCGGCCCAGGCGCTCGCCAGATCCGCTCCGGCGCCGCGCTTTCCGTTGATCTCGATCGACCCGGTCGGCTGAATCCAGCGCCTGCGGATCCCGGTCGAGGTGCCCAGCCAGGTGGAATGCACCTGATGGTGGGCGAAACCATAGAGCTTGTCGCCGCCGTCGAAGCCGGTCGCGAGATCGCGGGCCACGCCTTCGAAGACGGTGATGTCGGTGGTGCGGGGCGCGCCGTCCCAGGGCAGATCCCAGTCCGCGCTGTCCGCGCGCAACGCGTCCGGATCCAGCAGGGGCATGGCGTCTTTCGCGGGTTCGGCGGTGCGGGCCGCTTCCTCGCTGGCGCGCACCACGGCCTCGACCTCGTCGGCGTTCACGCTGGTGGAGCTGATGCTGCCGACACGGGCGCTGTTCGGCCCGTCGCGGAAGATCGACACCACCGCCCAGGATCGGGACACCGAGGAACCGTTGGTGGTCATCGAATTCCCGGCCCACCGCAGCGACGCCTCGTGCGCGTCGGTGACGAGGACGACGGCCTCGTCCGCCCGGGACAGGCGCAGGGCCTGTTCGACGACCTCGGGAGCGGCCGAAACCGTTGTCGCAGTCACTGTCCCGCCTCGTTTCGGGTGTTGAGAATATTGACGCCGCGCACCAGGACCGACGGGCAGCCGTGGCTCACCGCCGCCACCTGGCCGGGCTGGGCCTTGCCGCAGTTGAACGCACCGCCCAGCTGCCAGGTGGATGGCCCGCCCACGGCCTCCATCGCGCCCCAGAAATCGGTGGTGGTGGCCTGGTAGGCGACATCGCGCAGTTGGCCGTCCAGCTTGCCGTCCCGGATCCGGAAGAATCGCTGACCGGTGAACTGGAAGTTGTAGCGCTGCATATCGATCGACCAGGACTTGTCGCCGACGATGTAGATGCCGTCGTCGACGCGGGAAATCAGTTCGGCGGTGCTGGTATCGCGGTCCGGATCCGGTTGCAGCGACACATTGGCCATGCGCTGGATCGGCACGTGATGCGCCGAGTCGGCGTAGGAGCAGCCGTTGGACCGGTCCAGGCCGAGCCGCGGGGCGAATACCCGGTCCAGCTGGTAGCCGACCAGGATGCCCGCGCGCACCAGATCCCAGCGCTGCCCGGCCACGCCCTCGTCGTCGTAGCCGACGGTGGCCAGGCCGTGGGGCTGGGTCCGGTCACCGGTGACGTGCATGATCGGGGTGCCGTAGCGCAGCGTGCCGAGTTTGTCGGGAGTGGCGAAGGAGGTTCCGGCATAGGCGGATTCGTAGCCGATGGCGCGGTCGTATTCGGTGGCGTGGCCGATGGATTCGTGGATGGTCAGCCACAGATTGGACGGATCGATGACGAGATCGGTCGGGCCCGCCGTCACGGTGGGGGCCTTCACCTTCTCCGCGAGCCAGGCCGGGATCTGCGCGAGTTCGCCGTCCCAGTCCCAGATCCCGTCGGCGCCGGTGACGTACTCCCAGCCACGTCCGGCCGGTGCGGCCAAGGTGCGCATGGATTCGAAGACGCCCGAGGCGGAGTCGACGGTGATCGCTTCCAGCACCGGATGCAGTCGCACGCGCTGCTGGGTGATGGAGGACCCGGCCGTGTCGGCGTAGAAGGTCTGCTCTTTGACCTGCAGCACCGAGGCGGTCACGTGATCGACGCCGTCGGCGGCCGACAGGCGACCCGAATAATCCTGCAACACATCGACTTTGTCGGCTGTCGGCACCGTGAACGGGTCCAGCGCGTAGGCCGAGACCCACTGCGCGTTGTCGTAGCGGGGCTCGTCGGCGAGTTCGACTTTCTCCCGGTTCAACGCGCGCAAGGTCTTGGCGACGGTGATCGCGCGCTGCGCGACCTCGGCCGCGGTGTCGGGGGTGAGTGCGGCGGCGGAGGCGAAACCCCAAGTTCCGTCGACGATCACGCGCACGGCGAGGCCGAGGTCGGTGGAGTTGCTGATCGCCTCCACCCGGCCGTCCCGGATCCGGATGGACTGCGTCACCAGCCGGTGCACCCGCAGGTCGGCGTGCTGGGCTCCCGAAACCCGCGCGGTGGACAGCGCGGCGTCGGCGAGCGTCGACAGCGGTAGCGCAAGGAACTCGGCGTCTACTCCTGAGGTCACCCTGGCTACGCTACACCTCCCGCGAATTACCCTGAGCGACTATGGGACCGGCTTTTCAAGATCGCACGGCGCGCGGGAAACCCGTGGTTACAGCACCCGGAGCGTCTCATGCCGTACTGTGCCCGCGTGCCACCATCCGCCCTCCGCGACCGTAAACGGGAACGCACCCGCCGCGCTCTTCTGGAAGCCGCTGTCGAGCTTTTCGAGTCCAGAGGTTACGAGGAGACGACGGTGGCCGATGTCGCCGCCGCCGCGGAGGTCGGCACCCGCACCTTCTTCAACTACTTCGCGAGCAAGGAAGAACTACTCTTCCCCGAACCCGACGAGCGGGTCCGGGCCGCGGTCGCGGCGATCGGCTCCCGCACTCCCGAGGAACGGCCCGTCGAAGTGCTGCTGCGCGCGTTACGCGCGGCCGGTGACAATCCCGGCGACCACCTCGTCGACGACCTCAACGCCCGCATCGCCGCTGTGCGCGCTCAGGTTTCGCGTACCGTGCCCGCGGTGAGCGGACGGGCCGCGCACGCGCAACTGGTCGCGCAACGTGAGATCGGCCGGCAACTGCACGCGGCGTTCCCCGACGAACTCGACGAGGTCGGGGCGGCAGCCCTGGTCGGCGCGGTGGTGGGCGCGGTGTCGGGTGCGTTGACCGTGCTGTTCCAGCAACCGAATTCGACGCCCGAGGACGGGGAGCGACTGCACCGCCGTATCCACGAGACCACGTCCGAGGTGCTGCGACCCTGGCTCGCGTCCAGCAAGGCGCCCGAACCGGTCGGCTGAAAACGGGGCGGGCTCAGCCGAATTGCTGCCAGCCCAGCCGCGCCACCATCGCCACGACCACCACCAGCAGGACGACGCGGACGAACTTCGCGCCGTTGCGCAAGGCCATGTGCGAGCCGAGGACCGCGCCCGCGATATTGGCGACCGCCATGGCCGCGCCGAGCGCGACCAGAATGTGGCCGGTCGACCCGAAATAGATCAGCGCGCCCACATTGGAGCCGCAGTTGATCACTTTCGCCATCGCGGCGGCCCGCACGAACTCGGTGCCGAGCAGCGTGGCGAAGGTGATGATCAGGAAGGTGCCGGTACCCGGACCGATCAAGCCGTCGTAGAGGCCGATCAACCCGGCGGCCAGCGCCACCACCAGCAGCACTTTGCGGCGGGTCGGCGGATGGGTGGCCATGGTGACGCCGATCGAAGGCCGGAACGTGACGAACAGCGCCACGCCCACCAGCACCACCAGCACGATCGGGATGAACAGCTCCCGATCGATCAGCGATACGGCCGCGGCGCCGGCCGCGGCGGTCACCGCGGCGATCAGGGCGGCGGGCACCATCATGCGCCACTGCATCGGCACTTTGCGCGCGAACGTCGCCACCGAGGCGGCGGTGCCCGCGACGGCCGCCATCTTGTTGGTGCCGAGTGCGGTCTGCGGCGCGATGGTGGGCGCCACCAGCAACAGCGTCGGCAAGATGATCAATCCGCCGCCGCCGACCACCGCGTCTACCCACCCCGCGGCGGTCGCGGCCACCAGCAGGGCCGCCCAATCTCCTAGATCCACGCCCGCAACACAACCAGACATCCTATGTTTGCCCATACTGCGGGTCGGCATCTCAACGGACCCCGCATAGTCTGAACCGCATGCGCCGGTTCAGTTTGTGGCTTCGCGGCAAGCCTGTCGTGGCCGACTCCATGCTGGCGTTCACCTTGCTTTTGGTCGACATCTTCGCCGGTGTCGACGACAGCGAGCATCCCGTCGTCTATCTGGCGCTGAGCGGTCTGCTGCCGCTGCCGGTGGCGCTGCGCCGGATCTATCCGCGCGCGATGGCGGCCACCATGCTGGCGTTGTCGCTCGGCACGACCATGCTCAGCTATCTGCTCGACGACATGGCGGTGCATCCGGGATTGCTCGCGCTGGGCATCATGCTCTACACCCTCGTCGCCTACGTCGGCCGGCGCGAAGGTTTGCTGCTGCTGGCCGGTCTCATCCTCGACACCGTGCTGTCCATCGTGCTGCTGCGCCAGCCGGTGCTCACCACCAGTTGGGCCATCGGCATGTTCTACGCGCTGTGCTGGACCCTCGCCGAATTCAACGGCGCCCGGCACGCGTACGACGCCGAGGTGGCGGCGCGGCTCGCGGTCGCCGACTACGACCGGGAGCGCCGCACCCATGAGGCGGTCTCGCGGGAACGGACCCGCATCGCCCGCGAACTCCACGATGTCGTCGCGCACGCGGTGAGCGTCATCATCGTGCAGGCCGACGGCGCCAAGTACGCGCTGCGCCGCGATCCGGACACCGCCGAACAGGCGCTGACCACCATCTCCGCCACCGGACGCGAGGCGCTGCGCGAATTGCGCCGCACCGTCGCGCTGCTGCGCACCGAGCACGCGGCCGATCAGCTGCCGCAGCACGGCACCGCGGGCATCGCCGCCATGGTGGACATGATGCGCGGCACCGGGCTGGCCGCGGACCTGGAGCTCACCGGTGAACTGGACGGCATCGCACCCGAGGTCAGTCTCGGTGTGCACCGGATCATTCAGGAGTCGCTGACCAATACGCTGCGGCACGCGGGAGCCAGCCCCAAGGCTTGGGTGCGGGTCCAGCGGCGCGAGTCCGACGTGCTGGTGGAGGTCATCGACACCGGGGGCACGCCGATGCACGGTCCACCGGCGCATCCGATTCAGGGCAGCGGGCTGGGCCTGCTCGGGATGCGCGAACGCATCGCCGTGCTGGGCGGCACGCTGGAGGTCGGCCGCACCCCGGAGGGCAAATGGCGGGTGCACGCCACCATCCCGCTCACCCCGGGACTGAGCGAATAGCTCTGCTGTGCCGATAGATTGAGACCGTGCCGATCACCGTTCTCGTCGTCGACGACCAGGAATTGATGCGCATGGGCCTGAAAATGGTGCTCGGCGCACAACCCGACCTCCAAGTGGTGGGGGAGGCGGAGAACGGCGCGGCCGCGGTGACGCGGGCCCGCGAGTTGCGGCCCGACGTGGTGCTCATGGACGTGCGGATGCCTGTGGTCGACGGTGTCACCGCCACCGGGCAGATCGTCGAAGCGGGCCACAGCAAAGTCCTCGTGATGACCACCTTCGATCTGGACGAGCACGCACTGGGCGCGCTGCGCGCCGGCGCCAGCGGGTTCCTGTTGAAGGACACCCCGCCCGAGGACCTGATCTCCGCGATCCGCAGTGTCGCCGCCGGTGACGCCGTCGTCTCCCCGAAGGTCACCAAGCGCCTGCTGGACCGCCTCATCGCCGAAGAACCCGGTGGCATGCGCGACCCCTCCGTCCTGGACGTGCTCACCGCCCGGGAGCGCGAAGTCCTCGAACAGATCGCCGCGGGCCGCTCCAACGCCGAGATCGCGGGGCAGCTGTTCCTCTCCGAAGCCACCGTGAAAACGCACGTCGGCCGGGTGCTCACCAAACTCGGCCTGCGCGATCGAGTGCAGGCCGTGGTGCTGGCCTACGAGACGGGCCTGGTCCGCCCCGGCGGCTGACGGTGCCCGAAATCTCAGGGCCTTCCCAGGCCGCCGGGAGAAATCCGCTCGATCAGGACGTTGAACAGACAGGCGCGCCCGCCGCACCACCCCGCATCGGGGCGTCGCTGCAACTCCGAAAGGATCGCCATGCCCGCCTTGATCTTCTTCCTGTACGCCGTCACCGAGCTGGCCGCGCTCGTGGCCGTCGGCCACTTCTTCGGCGTCGTCCCCGCGATCCTGTCGCTCATCGCGATCTCCACCCTCGGCCTGCTGCTCATCGGCTCCCAGGGCCGCCGCGTCTTCGAACAGTTCCGCCGCGCCCGCCGCGGCGAGGTCACCCCCGGCACCGCGGTCGCCGACGCCACCCTGGTAGCCGCCGGCGGCATCCTCATGTTCATCCCGGGCCTGGTCACCGGTCTCATCGGCCTGCTCTTCCTGCTTCCCCCCACCCGCTTCCTCGTCCGCCCCCTGGTCCGCTCGTTCGCCGACCGCCGCGTCGGCAAACTCCGCGCCCACATGCCCTACCGCGGCATCGTCATCGACGGCGAAGAGATCGTCGACCGCGGCGAAGTCATCGACGGCGCCGTCGTCCAGCAGTGGTACGACGACGGCAAGGGCACCCCGCACCGCGTCATCGGCCCAGCGGTTTAAGGCGTACGACCGCTGTTCTGCGATACCTTTTAGGCTCAGCCGTTCGCAAGGGTTGGAGTGATCGTCCGTGAGCGTCCCCGCCATGCACCCGCGCCCGGGAAACCTGCGCGCCGTCGCGGAACAGATCGAATCAGCGACGGGCCTGCGTGTGGAGATCCTGGGCGGGAATCTCGTGATGTCACCGACCCCGCGCGGCAAACACGCGGGCACGATCCGGCGGCTTCGGCGGCAGTTGGAGCCGAGAATCCCGCAGGGCCTGGCCGCGTACGAGAACAGCTCGATCCCGATGCCGGACGATGAGGACGACTACTGCACGCCGGACCTGATCGTCCTGCCTGAATCTTGGGACGACGACGACGAATGGCTGGCCGATCCCGCCGATACCGAATTGGCGGTCGAGGTGATCTCGAAGTCGGAGAAGGCGCGACAGATCACGGACAAGAACGGGTGGTGTGCCGCCGCAGGGGTCAAGATGCTGCTGGTAGTCGATCCCCGGCACGGTGTGTGGACGCTGTACACGCACCCTAAGGACGGCGTCTATCACGGC
This sequence comes from Nocardia goodfellowii, assembly GCF_017875645.1. Taxonomy (NCBI): domain Bacteria; kingdom Bacillati; phylum Actinomycetota; class Actinomycetes; order Mycobacteriales; family Nocardiaceae; genus Nocardia; species Nocardia goodfellowii. The sequence goes on from NZ_JAGGMR010000001.1 coordinate 4,303,033, forward strand.
AAACTCGACGGCGACTACGGGGACGCGGTCACACTTCCCGAGCCCTTCGCATTAGAGCTCGACAGTGGATGCCTGCCGCGATATGGAGACCGCTGACCTCCAGCCGGTGTGGGGTGCGGCATAGCGGTGTGTGGGGTGTGTGGGTGTGGTGGGGGGATACGGCAGACTGGGCACTCGTGGGTACCCAGTTGCTGATCGGTGGTCGGATTTACAGTTCCAGCGCTCCTGATGCGACCGCTATGGCGGTGACGGATGGGATGGTGGTGTGGCTGGGGGCGGACAAGCCGGGGCTCGCGCTGCATCCGGACGCGGAGATCATCGATCTGGCCGGAGCGTTCGTGGCGCCGGGGTTCGTGGATCCGCATGTGCACGTGACGGCGCTGGGCTTGAAGACGACCGGCCTCGATCTAAGCGCGGCCGAGACCCTCGAGCAATGTCTGGGCCTGGTGCGGGAGTTCGCGGGCGCGCACCCGGAGGGTGGCATTCTGGGGGACGGGTGGGACGAGACGCGCTGGGGCGGGCGGGCGCCGACGGTCGAGGAGATCGACGCGGCTGCCGGTGCGGGGCGATCGGTGTATCTGGCTCGGGTGGACGGGCATTCGGCAGTCGTCTCCTCGGCGCTGCTGGCGGCGGTTCCCGAGGTGGTTTCGGCGGTGGGCTACACCGCGGGGGAGCCGGTGCGGGCGGATGCTCATCATCTGGTGCGGGCCGCGGCGCTGGCGGGATTGACTCGGGCACAACGGGATTCGGCGCGCAAGGCGGCCTTGGACGCGGCGGCGGCACAGGGCATCGTGGCCGTGCACGAATGCGGCGGCCCGGATATCGCGGGCCGCACGGATCTGCGGGAGTTGCTGGAGTTCGAGCACGGTGTCGAGGTCCGGGCGTACTGGGGTGAGGCCGTGCGGAGCGCGGAGGAGGCGAAGGCGCTGGTGCATGAGCTCGGGGTGCACGGGCTCGCCGGTGATCTGTTCGTCGACGGTTCGCTCGGCTCGCGCACCGCGTGGCTGCGCGAACCCTATGCCGACGCCGACAGCGCCGGCCGGTCCTACCTCGACGCCGACGCGATCGCCGCCCACGTGCAAGCCTGCACCGAAGCCGGCATCCAGGCCGGTTTCCACGTCATCGGTGACGCTGCCATGGACGCGGTGGTCGCCGGATTCGGACGGGTCGTGGACGTCCTCGGCGGCCCGGCCGTGGCCGCGCGCGGACATCGGGTCGAGCATGCCGAAATGCTCGATGCCGACCAGATCGCCAAGCTCGGCGCCTGGGGTGTGCTCGCCAGCGTGCAGCCGGGTTTCGACGCCGCCTGGGGTGGTCCGGCGGGCATGTACGCCGCCCGGCTCGGCAAGGAGCGCGCCGCGACGCTGAACCCGTTCTCCGCCATGGCCGCCGCGGGCATCTCGCTCGCGATCGGCTCCGACGCACCGGTCACCGCGCTGGACCCGTGGGCCGCGGTGCGCGCCGCCGCCAACCATCGGACCTCCGGCAACGGCATTTCTCCGCGCGCGGCCTTCGCCGCCGCCACGCGTGGCGCGTGGCGCGCGGGCGGGGTGCGGGACGGACTCGCGGGCACGTTGGTGCCGGGAGCCCCTGCCTCCTATGCGATCTGGGAGGCCGACGACCTCGTGGTAGCTGCCGCGGCCGACACCGTGCAGCGGTGGTCCACCGATCCGCGTTCCCGGGTGCCCGGACTGCCGCCCCTCGACCCGGCGGCTCGGCTGCCCCGCTGCCTGCGCACTGTGCACCGCGGGGTCACCATTTATGCGGCATGAACCCGTACGGCCCGCGCGCACACAACGTTTCGCCGGATCGTGGATGTGCAGTACCGAGATTTGTTGTGCCGCAGCGGTGCCGGATGTGGAGTGTGCAGGGCGATGACTGAGGGACGCGGCGCGGTGCTGGAACGGGCGACGAAGACGGTCGGGCACTATCCGGTGCTGAGCCGATCGGTGGCGGCGGTGGTCGCCGGGCTGCTGATGTTCGGCAGTTTTCCGCCGCGACCGTTCTGGTTCCTCGCGCCCCTCGGCGTCGCGGTGCTCACCCTCGTGGTTCGCGGAAACGGCAAGCTGCGCGGCGGATTCGGGTACGGCATGCTCGCCGGGCTCGGGTTCTTCCTGCCGCTGCTGCCGTGGACCGGAATCTATGTCGGGCCGGTGCCGTGGCTGGCGCTGTCGGTCGTCTGCGCGGCGTACGTCGGCTTGTTCGGCATGCTGGCCCGGCTGCTCGGGAATCTGCGCGCCTGGCCCCTGTGGGTCGCGCTGGCGTGGGTCGGCACCGAGTGGGTGCGATCGAACTTCCCGTTCGGCGGATTCCCCTGGGGGCGGCTGGCTTTCGGGCAGTCCGACGGCTGGTTCCTGCCGCTGGCGATGGTGGCGGGCGCGCCGCTGGTCGGATTCGCGGTGGCGCTCACCGGAACCGGCGCGGCGGCGCTGATCGATCGGCTGCTTCCCCGGCGACCGGAGCACTCGGCAAGCTCCGTGGAACCTGCTGCCGTGGCGGGAAAACCCCAGCTCAACAGTATCGCCCGGGTCGGAATTGGCACCGCGGCAGCAACTCTGGCTATCATGCCTCTCACCGGAGTGATCCTCCGGGCCGCGCTGCCCGCCCCGGATGAGGGCGACCGGATGATCACGGTCGCCGCAATCCAGGGCAGCGTGCCGCGGCTCGGTCTGGATTTCAACGAACAGCGGCGCGCGGTCCTGGACAATCACGTCCGGCGCACCGAGGAGTTGGCCCGGGCGATCGCGGCGGGGACCGCGAAACAGCCGGATGTCGTGATCTGGCCGGAGAATTCGTCCGATATCGATCCGTTGCGCAATGCCGACGCTCGCCAGCTGATCACGTTGGCTTCCGAGCAGATCAAGGCGCCCATCCTGGTGGGCGCGGTACTGGTCAACGCCGATCGCACCACCACCAATTCGGTGATGGTGTGGAACGGCGCGGCGGGCCCGGCCGACCGGCACGACAAGAAGATCATCCAGCCGTTCGGCGAGTATCTGCCGATGCGCTCGTTCTTCCGTCTGTTCTCCGAATACGCCGACCGCGCAGGCTATTTCGTGCCCGGCGACGGCGACGGCACGGTGCACGCGAACGGCGTCGACATCGGTGTGGCCACCTGCTACGAGGTCGCCTTCGACCGCGCCTTCCAGGATTCCATGCGAGCCGGCGCGCAGTTGCTGACAGTGCCGACCAACAACGCCACCTTCGGCGACAGCGAGATGACCTACCAGCAACTGGCCATGTCCCGGGTGCGCGCCGTCGAGCACGGCCGGGCGCTGGTGGTCGCCGCTACCTCGGGCGTCAGCGCGATCATCACCGCCGACGGCGTGGTGCGTCAGCAGAGCCCGCTGTTCGTGCCCGCGGCCCTGGTCGCCGAGCTTCCGTTGCGCGACAGCACCACACTCGCTACCCGATTCGGCTCCCTGCCCGAATATCTCTCGGTTATTCTCACCGGAGTCGCTGTGGTAGTGGCGCTGCGGGCCCGTCGCCGACCGTAAGACATCGGCCCCGGCCGTCGCACGTAATTCTCCAGGTAGTAGCTAGCAGCTCTGAATCGGGTTCACTCCGCACGCCTGATGAAGTATTTCCCGCGCTCATCGCGGCACCTGCGATAAATAGCCATCCATTAGCTGATGGAATAGGCGCTACCCCAACGCACTCCGATGTGAAACAAATCCACATCGGCGACCATCCGTTGGTCTTGATGCTCCGAATCATAGGTCGTGGATCACGTCCTACGGCTGGCGCGTGCGCGCGGGTCGTGGTGGTGCTCGGGGAGTTGCGTCAACTGCGCTACCCGTCGCCCGATTACCACCCCTCCCGGGGTCGCAAGGCGACGCGGTGTTCCAACCGGCAGAACGGAGTGATTTGATGAGGTCATTGGCCACCGATCGCGTAGACCAATGCTCTTCCAGCGAATTCTCGGCACAACCTTTTCCGCTCACGCCCGCGCAGACGGCCCTGTGGTACGCGCAGCGGATTCGTCCGGAGGTGCCGCTCACCATCGCCCAGTACGTGGAGATCCACGGCGATCTCGACGTGGGCCGGCTGCTCTACGCGATCGAACGGTTCGGCGCCGAGACCGAGGTCGGCCATGTGCGCCTGCAGGAGATCGATGGCATCCCGCATCAGATGATCGATATGCGGCGCCGTCCGGGCTGGGCGCGCATCGACCTGCGCGCGGAGGCCGATCCCAAGGCCGCCGCGCTGCGCTGGATGGACGCGCACTCCGGCTCGCCCATCGATCTGGAGCGAGATCCGTTGACCACCAACGCGATCCTGCGCGTCGGCGACGCCGACTACATCTGGTACGCCCGCGCCCACCACATCGTCATCGACGGCTACGGCGCCATGAACGCCCTGACCCGCACCGCGGAGATCTACTCCGCCCTGGAAAACCAGAGCGAACCCGCGGTATCCCGCGCGACCCCGTTGCGGGATATCTACGCCGACGAGCAGACCTATCGCGATTCCAGCCGCTTCCGCAACGATCGGGAATACTGGACCGAGCAGCTCGCCGGCGCCGGCGGTGTGGTCACCCTGTCCAACGCCACCGTCACCGGCTCCCTGCCCGAAGCCGGGCGTCGTACCGCCGCCGGCGAACTCGACCAGGCCACCGACGCCGCGATGAACGCCGCCGTGGCCGCCTTCGGGACGCACAGCTCCACCCTGTTCGCCGCCGCGCTGGCCTGCTACGTCCGCTCGGTCACCGGCAATCCCGATGTGGTGCTGAGTCTCCCGGTATCCGCGCGCACCACCGTCGCACTGCGGCGCTCGGCGGGCGTGGTGTCCAATGTGGTGCCGATCCGCTTCCGCTTCGGCGCCGAGACCACCGTCGCCGACGCGGTGCGCGCCGCGGAACTGCAGATCACCGGCGCGCTGCGGCACCAGCGCTACCGGCACGACGACATCCGCCGCGACTGCGGCTACTCCCGGGACGCGCGCGGGTTCTTCGGCCCGATGGTCAACATCATGCTGTTCCACAACGAGCTGAAGTTCGGCAGTCTGCCCGGCTCGCTGCATGTGCTGTCCACCGGCCCGGTGGAGGACCTGTCGGTCAATCTCTACAACGGCGACGGCGGTCGTATCCACGTCGATTTCGAGGCCAACCCGCGGCTCTACTCCGACGCCGAGGTCGGTTCGCATCACGCCCGATTCCTGGACTTCCTCAGCCGCTTCCTCGCCGCGGAGCCGGCCACACTCGCGAATACGCTCACCGCCATCACCGCGGCGGAACGCGACCTGGTGCTCTACGACTGGAACGCCACCGAGGCCCCGGTGCAGCAGGGCACCCTGGCCGGGCTGTTCGCCATCCAGGCCGGGCTCTGCCCGGACAGTGTCGCGCTCGAATTCGGCGCTGAGACACTGACTTACGCGGAATTCGACGATCAGGCCAATCGCCTGGCCCGGCTGCTCATCGCGCGCGGCGCGGGTCCGGACACCCTGGTCGGCCTGTGCCTGCGCCGCGGCATCGAACTCGTCGTCGGCATGTACGCGATCGTCAAGGCGGGCGCGGCCTACCTGCCGCTGGATCCGGAGCACCCGGCCGAGCGGATCGAGGAGATCGCCCGGCAGGCCGACCCGGTCTGCGTATTGACCGCCGCGCGCGACAGGCTCGTCCTGCCCGAAGGCGTGCCCACCCTGGCCATCGACACCCTCGACCTGGCGGATCTCGACGGCGCGCCGGTCACCGACGCCGATCGGCGCGCGCCGCTGCGCGCGGATCATCTGGCCTATGTCATCTTCACCTCCGGTTCCACCGGCAAGCCCAAGGGTGTCGGCGTTACGCACGCCGCCATCGTGAACCGGCTGCGCTGGATGCAGCACGCCTATCCGCTCGACGCCACCGACGCGGTGTTGCAGAAGACCCCCGCCACCTTCGACGTGTCGGTGTGGGAGTTCTTCTGGCCCTTGCAGATCGGCGCACGACTGGTTGTCGCCATGCCGGACGGTCACCGGGATCCGGTGTACCTGGCCCAGCTCATTGTCGAGAAAGGCATCACCACAGCGCATTTCGTGCCGTCCATGCTGTCGGTGTTCGTCACCGATACCGACGTGCGCGGCTGCGCCGGTCTGCGTCAGGTGTTCTGCAGCGGTGAGGCGTTGCCCGCCGCCACGGCGCACGAATTCCGGGCCGCGCTGCCCCAGGCCGCCCTGCACAATCTGTACGGGCCCACCGAGGCCGCGGTCGACGTCACCTACTGGCCCTGCCCGCCCGACCCGGCGAGCGTGCCGATCGGCAGCCCGGTGTGGAACACCCAGACCTACGTGCTGGACCCGGAGCTGCGTCCGGTGCCGCCCGGCGTGGTGGGGGAGCTGTACCTGGCGGGTGTGCAGTTGGCCCGCGGCTACCTCGGGCAGCCGCGCCTGACCGCGGACCGGTTCGTCGCCAACCCGTTCACCCCCGGCGCCCGCATGTACCGCACCGGCGACCTCGCGCGCTGGCAGGTCGACCCCGATCACGGTGCGCAACCCGCCGACGAATCCATCGGTGTGCTGGACTATCTCGGCCGCACCGACTTTCAGGTCAAGATTCGCGGCCTGCGTATCGAACTCGGTGAGATCGAGTCCGCGCTGCTGGCCGATCCCGCCGTGGCGCGTGCCGTCTGTGTGGCCCGTGCCGGGCGCGCCGGTGACGAACTCGTCGGTTATGTCGTCGCCACTCCCGGCCACACCATCGACACCGCCGCACTGCTCACCGCGCTGCGGCAGACCTTGCCCAGCTACATGGTGCCCGTCATGCTGGTCGCGCTCGAGGAATTACCGCTCAACTCGAACGGCAAGATCGACCGCAAGGCCCTGCCCGCGCCCGCCGCGGTGGCGCGCCCGCAGCGCGTCAGCGCCGAACCGCGCACCGACGTCGAACGCACGCTGGCCGGGATCTTCGCCGAGGTGCTCGACCTCGATCCGTCCGAGGTCGGCACCGCCGACAACTTCTTCGATCTCGGCGGCAACTCGCTGGTCGCGGCGCGCGCCGTGGCCCGGATCAACGCCGCGCTCGGTGTCGGCCTCACCATTCGCGACCTGTTCGAGGCAGCGACGATCGCCGCGCTCACCGTCCGTTTCGCCACCCATACCCCGAGCTCGACCCCGAGACTCGTCGCGGGGAAACGCCCGGACCGTATTCCGTTGTCGCTGGCCCAGCAGCGGCTGTGGATCCTGAACCGGTTCGCCGAGCACGCCGCCGCCTACAACATGTCCCTGGCCGTGCGCGTCGACGGCCCGCTCGACCTGGACGCGTTGCGCGCCGGACTCATCGACGTCATCGAACGGCATGAGAGCCTGCGCAGTACCTTCCCGGAATCCGCGGCAGGTCCCTACCAGGTGGTGCATCCGGCCGCGGAGATTCCGCTGACGCTGGACCCGATCGAAGCGACCGGCGCCGATGTCGCCGCGCTCGCCACCGAATTCGCCGGGTACGGGTTCGATCTGCGCAGCCAGGCCCCGATCCGGGTGGCGCTGTGGTCGACCGGACCGGACCAGCACGTGTTCCTGCTGGTGCTGCACCACATTTGCGGTGACGGCTGGTCTGTCGCTCCGCTGGCGCGTGACCTGATGGCCGCGGTGGCGGCTCGGGCTCGGGGTGCCGCGCCCGGCTGGCAGCCGCTTCCGGTGCAGTACGCCGATTTCGCGCTGTGGCAGCGTGAGCTGCTCGGCGACGAGAACGACGAGACCAGCGCGCTGAGCCGCCAGCTCGACTTCTGGCGCGGCACGCTGGACGGGCTGCCCGACCAGCTGGACCTGCCGCTGGATCGGCCGCGCCCGTTGCGCCGCGGTACCGGCGGCGGCCGGGTGGAGTTCACCATCTCCGCCGAAACTCGCCGCGCGGCAAGCGAACTCGCCGCTACCCGGGGCGTCAGCATGTTCATGGTGCTGCATGCCGCGCTGGCGACACTGTTGGCCCGGCTGTGCGGCAGCGACGATATCGCGATCGGTACGCCCATCGCCGGTCGCACCGATCCGGCGCTGGACGACCTGGTCGGCATGTTCGTCAACACCCTCGTGCTGCGCACCGAGGTCGATCTCGCCGCGGGCTTCGGCCAGATGCTGGACCTGGTCCGGGAAACCGACCTGAACGCGTTCGCCAATGCCGACGTACCGTTCGAACGACTGGTCGAGGTGGTCAACCCGGATCGCTCGGCCGCGCGTCATCCGCTGTTCCAGGTGATGCTGTCCTACGACCGCGCACCCGAGCTGCGGATCGAGCTGCCCGGCGTCGACGGCGCCCCGGTGCGAGCCGAGGTCCTGCCGCTGGACGCGGGCATCGCCAAGTTCGATCTGCAGCTGGAGGTGCGCGACGGGCGCGCCGATGGTCCGCTGGCCGCCGAATTCGGTTACGCCACCGATGTTTTCGATGAGCGTACGGTGGCGGCGTTCGCGCGCCGGTTCGTCGCGGTGCTCGACGCCGTGGTGGCCGCACCGGAGGTCCCGGTCGGCGACATCGAGATCCTGGACCGCCGGGAAGCCGCGAAACTGGTGCCGATCGCCGGCTCGCCCGCCGAGCCCTCGGTCACCCTGCCCCGGATGCTCACCGAGATCGCCGAGCGCCTGCCCGATGCGGTCGCGGTGCGTTACGAGGGCCGCGACACCACCTATCGCGAGCTGGACGAACTGTCGAACCGCCTGGCGCGGGTGCTGATCGAGCACGGCGCCGGCCCGGAGGTCGTCGTCGCGGTCGCCTTGCCGCGCAGCCTGGACTCGATCGCTGCGGTCTGGGCTGTCGCCAAAACCGGTGCGGCCTATGTGCCGATCGATCCGGGCTACCCGGCCGAGCGCATCGGGCACATGATCGCCGATTCGGGCGCCATGCTCGGGCTGACCATCCCCGAGTGCCTGGCGGCCATGCCCGCCTGGCCGCTCGCGCAAGGGAAGCACCGCAAACAATCTGTGGATTGGCTGGTGCTGGGGTCCACCGAGCTGGCCGAAGAATCCGCGCGCTACACCACCGATCCGATCACCGACGTGGAGCGGCACCATCCGCTGCGCGTGGCGCATCCCGCCTATCTCATCTACACCTCCGGCTCGACCGGCAAACCGAAGGCCGTCGTGGTCACCCACGCCGGTCTGGCCTCGCTGGCGCACGAGCAGATGCACCTGTTCGGTGTCACCGATGCCGCGCGCACCCTGCACTTCTCCTCGCCGAGTTTCGACGCCTCGGTGCTCGAGTTGCTGCTCGGTTTCGCGGCGGGCGCGACCATCGTGGTCGCCCCGGCGGGTCTGTACGGCGGTCGGGAACTCGCGGATCTGCTGCGGACAGAACGGATTACGCACGCCTTCATCACCCCGGCCGCGCTGGCGACGGTGCCCGACGAGCAGCTCGATCAGCTCGAAGCCGTGATCGTCGGCGGCGAGGCCTGCTCCGAGGAATTGGTCGCGACCTGGTCGCGACGGCACCGGATCCACAACATGTACGGGCCGTCGGAGGCCACCGTCGCCGCCACGGCCTCCGGGCCGATAGCGGCGGGACAGCCGGTGCCGCTGGGTCTTCCGGTGCGCGGGATGCGGTTGTTCGTGCTCGACGGACGCCTGCATCCGGTACCGCCGGGCACCCCGGGCGAGCTGTATCTGTCGGGCCCCGGGCTGGCACGCGGCTATCTCGGCCGGCTGGGCTTGACCGCACATCGTTTTCCGGCCAACCCGCACGGCCGGCGCGGCGAACGCATGTATCGCACCGGCGATCTCGTGGTCGCCGACGCCACGGGGCTGCTGCGCTTCCTGGGCCGCGCCGACGACCAGGTCAAGATTCGTGGCTTCCGGATCGAGCTCAGCGAGATCGACCATGTGCTGCGCGCGCATCCGGGCGTGAATTTCGCGATGACGGTCGTGCATACCGATGAGCACGGTCAACCGCGCCTGGCTTCCTATGTGACCGCCGACGCCGGTGACGGCTTGTCCGGTCACTCGACAGAGTCGGCGCCGGTCACCGGCACGGCGGTCGCCGAGACCGCGCGGCAGCGGCTGCCGGGCTACATGGTGCCCGCCTCGGTCGTGGTGCTCGACGAACTGCCGGTCACCCAATCCGGGAAACTGGATCGAAAGGCGTTGCCGGCACCGGTGTTCGCCGCCGCGGGCTCCTCGCGACCCCCGGCCGACGCCACCGAGCAGCGGGTCGCGGAGGTATTCGGGCAGATCCTCGGGCACCCCGTCACCGGAGCCGAGGACAGCTTCTTCGACGTGGGCGGCAACTCGCTGCTGGCGACTCGCCTGGCGGCGGCGCTGCACGCGGAATTCGGTGTGGACCTGCCGGTTCGGGCGATCTTCGAAACCCCCACGGTCGCGGGAGTGGCGGAGCGACTCACGGAAGCGCCCCGGACGCAGCGGCTGGCGCTGGCTGTGCGCACGCCGCGTCCGGGACGCATTCCATTGTCGCTGCCGCAGCAGCGACTGTGGTTCCTGAATCGATTCTCACCCGAATCCAGTGCCTACAACATCGCTTTCGTCATTCGAATCGACGGCGATTTGGATGTGGCGGCGTTGCGGGCCGCGCTCACCGACCTGGTCGATCGGCACGAGGTGCTGCGCACCGTCTTCCCGGAGGACGACCAGGGTGCGTGGCAGCGTGTGCTGCCGACGGCCGAGGCGATGCCGGAGGTCGTGCCGGTCGATACCGACGCGGCCGGGGCGGAGCGGGCACTGCGTCAGCTGGCGCGCCGCGGCTTCGACCTCACCACCGAGGTTCCGCTGCGAATCTCCTTGTTGCGCAGTGAATCCGAGCGCTACCTGCTGGGTATCGCGCTGCACCACATCGCCGCAGACGGCTGGTCGCTGGGTCCGCTGACCCGCGATCTCGCCGCCGCCTACGTGGCCCGCCACGACGGCGAGGCCCCGGCCTGGCAGCCACTTCCCGTGCAATACGCGGACTTCGGGCTGTGGCAGCGCGCCGTCCTCGGCGACGAAACCGATCCGGACAGCCTCGCGGGACGCCAGCTCGCCTACTGGCGCACCGCGCTGGCCGGTATTCCCGAGGAACTGCCGCTGCCGTACGACCGTCCACGCCCCGCGGCACCGACTCACGAGGCCGGGACCGTCGCGTTCACCGTGCCCGAGCCGGTGCAGCAGGCCCTGTCGGAGCTGGCCCGGGAACAGGGCGTCAGCCTGTTCATGGTGCTGCGCTCGGCGCTGGCGGTGCTGTTGCGCTGCGTGACCGGCGGCCGCGACATCGTGATCGGCACCCCGATCGCGGGCCGCACCGACGCCCAACTCGACGAACTCGTCGGCATGTTCGTCAACACCCTCGTGCTGCGCTCCGATGTCGACCCGGACCGTCCGTTCGCCGCGCTGCTGCGCGCCGACCGCGACACCGAACTGGCCGCGATGGAGCACGCCGATATCCCGTTCGAGCGGATCGTCGAGGAACTCGGCAAGCAGGTGCGCGCCACCAACCGGCCGCCGCTGTTCCAGGTGGCGCTGACCGTCCAGGACGGACCGGTGCCCACGTTGCAGTTGCCGGATCTGGCGTTGCGCGCCGACGAACTGGATATCGCGCTGGCCAAGTTCGACCTGGAGTTGCGCGCTACCGCCATTGCCTGCGACGGCCCGGGTCAGTCCGGCCAGGCCTTCGAATTCGTCTATGCCGCCGAACTTTTCGACGCGGAGACGATCGAGACCCTGGCCGACCGGCTGCTGCGCGTGCTCGCCGCGGTCACCGCCGACCCGCGGGTATTGATCCGCGATATCGACGCCCGCACCGAGACCGAACGGCGGTTGCTCACCCCCGCCAACGGATCGCCGGCCAATCCGCCGTGCACGCTCGCGGCGTGCTTCACCGCGACCGCGCACATGCATCCGGACCGGCTGGCGCTGAGCTTCCGGCCCGATCCGGACGCCGAGCCGATCACCCTCACCTACGCCGAAACCGATCGGGTCTCCAACCGGTTGGCGCGCGCCCTCATCGAGCGCGGCATCGGGCCCGGCGACCGGGTCGCCCTCGGTCTGATCCGGTCCATCGAATCGGTGGTGGCGGCGCTCGCCGTCGCCAAAGCCGGTGCGGCGTTCGTGCCGGTCGACCCGAAGTACCCGGCCGATCGCGTCCGGCACATGCTCGCCGACTCCGGCTGCTGGACCGGTATCACGATGTCCGCGCAGGCCACCCGGCTGCGCGCGGCGGGCACCCCGCACGACGGCGGCCGCGTCACCGAATGGCTGCTGCTCGACGACGAGGATCTGATCAGCGAACTGGCCGAGCACGACGACGATCTGATCGAGGACTGGGAGCGCACCCGCGATCTGCAGATCCTCGACCTGGCCTACGTGATCTACACCTCCGGCTCCACCGGAAAGCCGAAGGGAGTGGCCGTCACCCACGGCGGCCTGTCCAATCTCGCCGACGAACTGCGCGACCGCTTGCGTGTCGAGCGGGACTCGCGCGCGTTCCACTTCTCCACGCCCAGCTTCGACGCCTCCATTTTCGACGTATTGCTGGCTTGGGGATCCGGTGCGGGGCTGGTCATCTGCCCGCCCGATCTCTACGGCGGCGACGAACTCGCCGCGCTGATGACCCGCGAGCGCGTCACTCATACCTTCATGACTCCGGCCGCGCTGGCGACGATCGACCGCGACCGCTGGCCGCTGCCCGACCTGCAGGCGATCTGCGCCGGTGGGGAGGCGCTGGAACCGAGTCTGGTGGCGCGCTGGGCGCCGGGACGGTCGCTGTTCAACGGATACGGCCCGACCGAGACCACCGTGGTCATCACGGTGGCTGGGCCGTTGAACCCGGGCGAGCCGGTGACCATCGGCATCCCGGTGCGCGGTGCCCGCGCGCTGGTGCTCGATGAGCGGATGCGCCCGGTTCCCGTCGGCGTGCCCGGTGACCTGTACCTGGGCGGATTCGGCCTGGCGCGCGGCTATTTGGACCGGCCGGGGCTGACCGCGAGCCGGTTCGCCGCCGACCCGCACGGCCCGTCCGGGTCGCGGATGTACCGCACCGGTGACGTGGTCCGCTGGAACAAGCTGGGCGAGCTCGTCTACCTGGGGCGCAGCGACCACCAGGTGAAGGTGCGCGGCTTCCGCATCGAGCTCGGCGAGATCACCCACGCGCTGGCCGGACATCCGAGCGTGCGGTACGCGCACACCGAGGTGCGCCGTCTGGCCGGTATGGACCGGATCGTCTCGTTCGTCCAGCCCGCCGACGCGCGGGGTATCGACACCGAGACGCTGCGCCGGCATGTCGCCAATCAGCTGCCGGCGCACATGGTTCCGGCGGCGATCACGGTACTGGGGGAGCTCCCGCTGACCCCGGTCGGCAAGCTCGACACCGCCGCGCTGCCCGAGCCGCAGTTCACCGCGGGGCCGGTGGCCCGCGCTCCGCGAACCGAGACCGAGCAGCTGGTGGCCGGCGTGATGGCCGAGCTGGTCGGCGCGGACGCTGTCTCCGCCGACGACAGCTTCTTCGATATCGGCGGAAATTCCCTGCTGGCAACGCAATTGGTGGCCCGGTTGGCCGCGGCCGGCACGGCGCGGCTGGCGGTGCGCAGCGTGTTCGCCGCGCCGACCGTCGCGGAACTCGCCGCGCTGCTCGACGCGCGGCCGGGGGAGGACCAGGCGCGTCCGCCGTTGGTGCGGCGGGAACGCCCGGATCGGATTCCGCTGTCGGCGGCACAGCGCCGCCTGTGGTTCCTCAACCGATTCAACGAAATCGGCAGGACTGCAACGGAATCCGGCAACGCGAGTGGCGCCTACAACATTCCGGTGGTGCTCCGGATGACGGGCACGCTCGACGTGGACGCCCTGGTGCGGGCCCTGCACGAGGTGCAGCGCCGGCACGAGACCCTGCGCACCGTGTTCCCGGAGGTCGACGGAAGCCCCGAGCAGCGGGTGCTCGACCCCGCCGACGCGGCTGTCACCCTGTTCGTCGCGACGGTGACGCCGGGCGAGGTCCGCGAGGCGGTACGGAGTTTCGCCGCCCCCGGCTTCGACCTGGCCGACCAGGTACCGCTGCGGGCCGCGTTGATCACCGTCACCGAGCGGGCCGACCCGGACGGCGTCCTGCCGCCCGCCGCGTCCACCGAGAACGTGCTCGTCCTGGTGGCGCATCACATCGCCATGGACGGCTGGTCCCTGGAACCGCTGGCGGCCGACGTCGCCCTGGCCTATCGGGCGGCCTGCGCGGGCACGGAGCCGGGCTGGCCCGAGCCCGAGGTGCAGTACGCGGATTACACACTGTGGCAGCGTGATTCGCTCGGCACGGAAGACGATCCGCAGTCCCTGGCCAGCCGTCAGCTCGCCTACTGGCGCGACCGTCTCGACGGCATTCCCGAACTGCTCAACGTGCCCGCCGACCGGCCGCGCCCACCGGTACCGTCCTACCGTGGCGGCCTGGTGGAATGCCCGATCGACGCGTTCACGCACCGGGAACTGCACGCTGTCGCGGCCGGCAACAACGCCAGCATGTTCATGGTGCTGCACACCGCGCTGGCGGTGCTGCTGCACCGGCTGACCGGCAGCGACGACATCACCGTCGGCACGCCGATCGCCGGACGCGGCCACCCCGCGCTCGATGGGATGGTCGGCATGTTCGTCAATACCCTGGTGCTGCGCACCGAGGTCGACTCGGCGACCGCTTTCACCGACCTGCTGCACCGGGTGCGCGATCTGGACCTGGACGCGTTCGCGCACGCCGACCTGCCGTTCGAGCGGCTGGTCGAGGTGCTGAACCCGGCCCGGTCGCAGGCGCATCACCCGCTGTTCCAGGTGATGCTCTCGGTGCAGAACCACCCGGTGCGGGTGCTGGAGCTGCCGGGTCTGCGGATCGAGGCCGAGGACGTCGACGCGGGCATCGCCAAATTCGACCTGCAATTCACGCTGACCGAAAACCACACGGCGGCAAAGGAACCCGCGGGCATCACGCTGTCGGTCAACTATACGAGCGATCTGTTCGACGAGCGGACCGCGCTGCGGCTGGGCACCCGACTGACCCGGTTGCTGGCCGCGATCGCCGCCAACCCCACCGCCCCGGTCGGTGACCTGGAGATCTTGGACCAGGCCGAATGGGCCGGTTTGGCCCAGGTGCGCGGCATCGAACCGGATCGCCCGATCACCTTCCCGGCGGTGTTCGCGGCGGCGGCAGCGGTCGACCGGACCGCCATCGCGCTGCGCTCGGGCGACACCCAGGTGACCTACGACGCGCTCGACCGCTGGACCAACCGCCTTGCGCGCGTGCTCACCGAACGCGGTGTCGGCCCGGAAAGCCTGGTGGCCCTGGGCATCCCGCGTTCGGTGGAATCGGTGGCCGCGATGCTCGCGGTGGCCAAGGCGGGTGCGGCGTTCGTGCCGGTCGACCCGCTGTACCCGCCGCAGCGCATCGGGCACATGCTGACCGATTCCGGTGCGCGCGTCGGCGTCACCCTGGCCGAGTACCACGACCAGCTGCATCTCGCGTGCCGCGACACCCACTGGTTCACGCTGGACGATCCCGAGTTCCGGGCCGAGGTGCTCGCCGCCCCGGACGAGCCGATCGCCGAGTCGGAGCGGAAAGCCGCTCTGCGCGTGGACAATCCGGCCTACGTCATCTACACGTCCGGTTCCACCGGTACGCCCAAGGGTGTCGTGGTTACCCACGGTGGCCTGTCCAACTTCGCCAACGAGACCGCGCAGCGTTTCGGTGTCGGGCCCGGTAGCCGCGTCCTGCACTTCGCGACGCCGAGCTTCGACGCCGCCATGCTCGATCTGCTGCTGGCGCTCGGCGGCGCGGCCACCCTGGTGATCACCCCGCCCGGTGTGGTCGGCGGCGCCGACCTGCGGGAGGTGTTCATCGAGGAGCAGATCACGCACGCGTTCATCACCACCTCCGCGCTGGGCACCGTCGACCCGGCCGGGGTCACCGAGTTGCAGCACGTGCTGGTCGGCGGCGAGGCCTTGCCGCCGGATCTGGTCACCCGCTGGGGGCCGGGCCGGAGCCTCTACAACGTGTACGGACCGACCGAGACCACCATCGTCACGGTCATCTCCGCACCCATGACGCCAGGCGAGCCGATCACCATCGGCGGCCCGATCCGCGGGGTCGGAGCCACCATCCTGGACGGGCGCCTGCGCCCGGCCCCGGTCGGCGTCACGGGAGAATTGCACCTGGCCGGCAACGCGCTCGCCCGCGGCTACCTGAACCGGCCCGGACTGACCGCGCAGCGGTTCATCGCGAACCCGTACGGCAAACCGGGCGAACGCATGTACCGCACGGGCGACCTGGTGCGCTGGTTCGGTCGCGGCACCGCCGCGGCGGCTTCGGCGCCGAGTCCGATGGTGTCCGTGCGTGGTTCGCGTCCGGCGCCCGCGGTGAGCGCCGCGCCGATCGCGCCGCGCGAGATCGAATATGTCGGTCGCACCGACCATCAGGTCAAGATCCGCGGCTTCCGTATCGAACTCGGCGAGATCGATACCGCGCTCACCAAGCACCCGGGCGTGGAATTCGCCACCACGATCGGACATCGCACCCAGGCGGGCGCGACCGCGCTCGTGTCGTACGTGAAGCCGCGCGCCGGTTCCGGGCCCACCGTGCCCGACCTTTTGCGGCACGTATCCGGGCTGGTGCCGAGTTACATGGTCCCGCAATCGATCATGCTGATCGACGAAGTGCCGCTCAGCCCGGTCGGAAAATTGGACCGCAAGGCGCTGCCGGAACCGGTGTTCACCGCGATCGTCGGTTACCGCGCGCCCGCCACTCCCATGGAGTCGGCCCTGTGCGCGGCCTTCGCGAGCGTGCTGGGCGTGGAGCGGGTCGGTGCCGACGACGGGTTCTTCGAACTCGGCGGCAATTCGCTGCTGGCCACGAAAGTCGTGGCGCAGCTGCGCGATACCGGTATCGACATGCCGGTCCAGCTGATGTTCGGCGAGGCCACCCCGGCGGCCATCGCGGCCCGGCTGGAGACCGCGGGCGGTGCGGATGCGGCGATGGCGGCGGCACTGGCTCCGGTACTCCCCATCCGGCCCGTCACCGCGGCCTCCGGTCCGGCTCCGCTGTTCTGCGTGCATCCCGCGATCGGCCTGGCCTGGTGCTACTCGGGCCTGCTCGCGCACCTCGCGCCGGACCGTCCGGTGTACGGCCTGCAGGCCCCGCACGTGGCCGGGCGGGACGGCTTCGACTCGATCGCGCGGGCCGCGGAATACTATGTGGCCCAGATCAAGTCGGTCCAACCGTCCGGGCCGTACCATCTGCTCGGCTGGTCGCTGGGCGGGTTGATCGCGCACGAGATCGCGGTGCGATTGCAGGAAGCGGGGGAGCGGGTCGCGCTGCTGTCGATGATGGACAGCTACCAGCTCGCCGACCGATGGCTGGAACAGGCCATGCCGAGCGTCGCGGAGATCGTCGAGGAATTCGGCAGTGACCTGCTGGGCGGCACCGCCGCGGAACTGGATCCGGCGATGAGCCTGCGCGACGCGGCCGAACTGCTGCGCTCGCGGCCGGGTCCGTTCGCGGCGCTCACCGTCGACCATCTGGAACGGCTGTACGCGGGCTACGCCAATGGCACCGTGCTCGCCCACGGGTTCCGGCCCCGCACCTTCGACGGCGACCTGGTGTTCTTCACCGCGGCCGCCGACGAGATCAATCTCGCCGACCCGGACCGCCGCGCCGCGGCCTGGGAACCGTTCGTCACCGGACAGATCCACGAGCACCGGCTCCCATGCCGGCACTCGGGAATGACGACGCCCGAATCGCTCGCCACCATCGGCCCGGTCCTGCACCGGCAGCTCGAAACCGCGTCACGTCGCACCGACCAGAAGGAGACCGTCTAGTGAGTGAGGGCGTGTACTTACCCACCCCGTCCGCGGCGCCGACTGCCGTCCCCGGGCGTCCGGCCGCGCAGACGCCGTCCTCTCGCGGGATGCGTTCGGGCGGCGGCACGAGACCGGCGGAGCCGAACCGCTACAGCCTGGCGGATTTGAGCACGCTGGTCACCAGCAAGATCCTGCAGAGCAGGCTCGCGCCGCGGCTGGGCGAGGTCTCTCATGAGTGAGCGGAGCGAGCGAATCATGGTGCGGCGGAGGCACAGGGCACAGCCGAGCGGCAGCGAGGTGAGGTCATGAGTCTGGCGGTGGAAGTGCTGGGGCTGGTGAAGAGCTACGGCAAGATCCGGGTGCTCGACAACATCGACCTGCAGATCCCCGCGGGCACCGTGATGGGGCTGCTCGGACCCAACGGCGCGGGCAAGACCACCACGGTCCGGATCGTCACCACTCTGCTGCGCCCGGATGGCGGCTCGGTGCGAGTGGCGGGCGTGGACGTGTTGCGTGACCCGGCGGCCGCGCGCCGCCGCATCGGCCTGTCGGGGCAGTACGCGGCGGTCGACGCGAACCTGTCCGGTTACGAAAATCTGCGCATGGTGGCCCGGCTCTACGGCATGTCACCGCGCCAGGCCACCGCACGAGCCGCCGAACTGCTGGACGCGCTGGGGCTGGACCACGCCGCGCACCGGCGCGCGGGCACCTACTCCGGCGGCATGGCCCGCCGGCTCGACCTGGCCGGTGCGCTGGTGGCCCGGCCCGCGGTGGTGGTGCTCGACGAACCCACCACCGGTCTGGATCCCCGTGGGCGCCTGGACATGTGGCGCGTCATCGGCGATCTGGTCGATGACGGCACCACGGTGCTGCTCACCACCCAGTACCTGGAGGAAGCCGATCTGCTCGCCGACCGGATCACCGTCGTCGACCGGGGACGGGTCATCGCCCGCGGCTCGGCCGACGAGCTGAAGACCTCCATCGGCGGCGACCGGCTCACCGTCACCCTGGCCGCCGGCCAGGAGATGAAACCCGCGCTCGCGGTGCTGGCGCAGGTCGGCGTCGGCGAACCCAGCCACGAGGCGGGCACCGACGAGGCGTCCGTGGTGGTCGGCGACGGCACCCGGACCATGGTCGAGGCGCTGCGCCGGCTGGACGACGCGGGCGTATGCGTGCTCGACGCGAGCGTGCACCGCCCCAGCTTGGACGACGTGTTCCTGTCCCTGACCGGCACCGTCGCCCAGTCCGAGACCGACTCGGAGAACGAAACCGATGAGGTAGAAGAGGAGATCATGTCGTGACCGCCGGTGCAATGTTCCGAAGTGCGGACGCGGACACGGACGCGGAGACCGCGCCGAAACCGCCTGCGAAGTCCGCGATGGCGCCCGAGGTCGCCGAGCCGCCGCTGCGGGTCTTCCGGGACAGCGCGATCGTCGCCTACCGAAATCTGCTGACGATCCTGCGGGTGCCGACGCTGCTGGTGACCGCGACCATTCAGCCGCTGATGTTCGTGTTCCTGTTCGCCTACATCTTCGGCGCCTCGCTCGGCGGCAGCCAGTACCGGGAGTTCCTGCTCGCCGGAATCTTCACTCAGACAGTGGCTTTCAACGCCGCGTTCACCACGGTGGGTCTCGCGGGCGATCTGCACAAGGGCATCATCGATCGGATGCGCACGCTGCCCATGTCGCGGATGGCGGTGCTGATGGGCCGCACCCTGTCGGATCTGGTGGTCAATATCCTCAGCCTCACGGTGATGGTGGGCTGCGGCTATGTGGTCGGCTGGCGGATCAACGGCGGGATCGCCGATGCCGTCCTGGCTTTCGGCATCATCCTGTTGTTCGCCTTCGCCATGTCCTGGGTGGGCGCGCTCACCGGCCTGCTGTCGCCGACGGTGGAGGTAGCCCAGAGCGCCGGACTGATCTGGCTGTTCCCGCTCAGTTTCATCTCCTCGGCGTTCATCTCCGCCGAAACCCTGCCCGGCCCCCTGCGCACGGTCGCCGAATGGAATCCGATCACCGCGGTGTCCGCGGCGGGCCGCAAACTGTTCGACAACGGCGCACCGCCCAGTTTTGCCCCCGCCACCGGGTGGGCCGCCGAGCACTGCGTCGAATACGCGATCGGCTGCTCACTGCTCATCCTGGCCGTCGCCGCCCCCCTCGCCCTGCTCCGCTACCGCAAAGTAGCGAGCCACTAGAGAAGGACGGGCCGATGGCCGACGGGCTCAGCGCAGCTGACATCCAAGACATCTTGGAAAGTCATAGCAGAGGGACGATCGCGATCGAGATGATCTGCCGAGATAATGGGCTACGATGGCCGACCGACGACGAAATTGATACTGAGATTCGGGCCCGTATGGGTTTGGACGACGAGGACGAGGGAGCCGACCCGTGATCACTCTTACCGCCGCTCAGCTGAAGGAGCTGGCTCGATTGATCGCCGCTGGTGAGTTTGCCAAGCCAGCTCGTTGATCCGATCCCGCTGCATGTAAAAGGCCGCTTCCCAAGGGAAGCGGCCTTTTACGTTGCTGTGCGACTACGCCCGGCGGCGGGTCTTCAGAAGTTCCAGGCGCTCCTTGAGCAGCTCCTCGAGCTCTTCCTTGCTGCGGCGTTCCAGCAGCATGTCCCAGTGCGTGCGCGGCGGCTTGACCTTCTTGGTCTCCTGGGTGGTGCCCTCCATGAGGGTGCCCTCCTGGCCGTTACGGCACAACCAGGTCGGTGGGATCTCGGCATCGTCGGCGAACGGCACGTCGAACTCTTCACCGTTGTCGGTGCGATACCGGGCGATCCGACGCGGAGCCAGGTCGTGGTCGCGATCGGTCTCGTAGCTCACCGCTCCGAGCCGACTGCCCCGGAGTACGCGATCTGCCATGGTGTGCCTCTCCCTGTGTGCTCGTGGACCTCGCTGGACCATCCAGTACAACGGCCAGCCGGTGCGGATTAGTTCCCGCAGGCTGGCAGCGACGGTGAACCCAGCCATTGTAGTTGTTGGCGTGTCGTGGTTTTCCCACGCCTCACCCGAGGCGTTACTGTTCTGCCTCATGTCGCGCCGCTTGCTGTCGTCCTGCCTGTGGTGTGGGCGGGAGATCGTGGATTCGGGATCATCCGGTCGCTCCGCGGGCTCCGCTCCGGCTGCGGGGCGTAAACGCCGGTACTGCCGGCAATCCTGTCGTCAACGCGCCTACGAACACCGCAACAGTCTGAAGGGAACCGGGATTCCCGACGACTCGGTGGTGCTCAGCGCGCAGGAGGCCGCTGACCTGGCCGATCGCTGGTTCGCCGCCCGCTGCGCGGCCGAGGACGTGGCGACCGCGATCAGCGAGGGCGCCGGCGCGGAGGAGCTGGCTGTGCTGAGCAAAACCCTGGTGGAGCTCACGCGCGACGCCGAGCGTCTGCGCTAGGCCGACCCGTCGCCCGGCCCTCATCGAACCGCCGCTGGTACACCGCGTACCCGAGCAAGCCCGTACCGGCGAGGACACCGCCGAAACAGGCGAGCGTGATGCCGTCCGGGCGGAGCAGTGCTTGGGCGCGCATCGCCTGGAAGAACGTCACTGCGAACAGTCCGGTGTAACCCAGCGCGAGCACGCCGATCAGGGCGGCGCGCGTGCGCTCGGCGCGCAGCCAGGCGTATCGGGGCGCGAGCCAGGCCAGCACGACCACCGCGAGCAGCAGCACCTGGATGCCGTGCAGCCCGAGGAAGTGCGGGATGCGCAGGTCGCCGCCGACGGTGCTCCAGCCGATGATCGGCAGGCCGGCGTCGTCTCGGGCGGCTTCGGTGCGCGCGGATTGCTCCAGCACGGTGTGCCCGGCGACCAGTTCCATGCTGTTGCCGTCGGCGTCGAGCACCCGCTGGGTACCGGTGAACCCCATCAGGTAGGCCTGTGCCATGCCGAGCACCGCCAGCGCGAGCCCGGCGTGGATCGCCCGCGTCGTCGGCCGGTCCACCAGCTTCTGCCAGGAAAGAATCAGCACGATAACGAGATTCGCGAGGAACAGACCTGGTACACCGGACATGAAGATCTTCTGGCCGATGACGTTGACGGCGTCGACGTCGTGATTGTTGAAGTGGCTGTAGGTGCCGCGCGCGGCTTGCAGGGCGATGAACCCGACGTCGGCGAATCCGGTGATCGCGAAGGTCGTGCCCAGCCACCAGGTGGCCCGGGATCCGCGGTGCGGTAAGGCCAGCAACCACGCCAGCGTCAGCCCGTAGAGCGCGAAGGCGAAACCGAACTTCAGCGGCTTCACCCACACCGACTCGCCGAGCAACATCCGGTCGTCGAAGACCACGCCCGCGAAGGAGCACGCCACCAGCGCGCTCATCGCGACGACCATGTACATCAGCGGGCGGTGCAGCGGTCCGCTGATCCGAGCCTGCTCCGGCGCGGCCCGGCGGTGCCGGGGGAGGCTGGAATCCGGTGCTGCCGAAGGAATCTCGATCGTGGACATGCCTCGAAATTAGGATTCGGGGGCACTCGGGTACCTCCCGCTACAGCGCCATTCCCGGCTAGTACCGGAGTGCTAGCACCCTTCGGCACGCCGAATGCCCCGCGAACGACGATGTTCGCGGGGCATTCCGGGCATCCGCCGGTCCCTCATCGACCGGCGAATACCGGGGGTGGGCTTATTCGCCGCCGATGCTCTCCACCGGAACGCCGCGCTCGGCGAGCCAGGGGGCGGGGTCGATCGGGCCGATCTCGGGGTGGTGCACTTCGTAATGCAGGTGCGGACCGGTGGAGTAACCGCGGTTACCGACGGTGGCGATGAGGTCGCCCGCCTGGACCTGCTGGCCGACGTGCGCCAGAATGTCGTTGACGTGCCCGTAGACGCCGACGGTGCCGTCGTCCTGCTGCACGCGCACCCACATGCCGAAGCCGCTGGCGGGGCCCGCTTCGATGATGACGCCGTCGGTGACCGCGACGATCGGCGCGCCGAGGGCGTCGCCGAAGTCCAGACCGGCGTGCATGGCGCCCCAGCGGGTGCCGAAGTTGGAGGTCAGCGCGCCCGCGACGGGACGGACGGTGCGCGGCCGGTTTTCGATGGCCGGCTTGTGCGGCTCCCACGGCAGCGTGCCGGGGGCGAGTTGGGGGAGTTGCGGAAGTTCGGGCAGGGTGAACGCGACGGCTTGGGCGGCCTGGGTCTCGGTGCTGAGATCGACGGACTTACCGGCGTCCAGGCGACCGGTGTCGTCCATGTGCTGGTCGGCACCGGCCAGGATCGCGAGCGAAGCGGTGACAACCGCTGACACGGTGGCCACCTTGGTGGCGGCGGCGCGGCGGCGGGCAAGCTTGGAGCCGCCGGTCCGCCGCGAAGATAACGGATCGGTTACGGGCATGATTTGAACGTACGGGAGGGTTATCCACCGCCCGTAATCTTGTGGCTACCGTCACAGACGGCTAAAAGCCCTGTTCGAAGATCACGAAGGGGTAACGAGCAATCTGCGATTCGGATACGACCTGGGAAAACATACTTCTTCCCCGAATTCGCCAAAAGTATGCCAATCGATCACACTACTTAAGTGCCGACTAAAGGAGTTCGGGCGCTCGTGGCGCTCTCGGATCCCACTCGGCGGGCCATCTTCGAGGCGCTGCCGCAGGCGCCGCGCGCGGTCGGAGACCTGGCGGCGACTCTGGGAATCAGCAGCTCAGCAGTGTCGCAGCAGTTGAAAGTGCTGCGCGAAGCCCGGCTGGTGATGATGCGCCAAGACGGCAATCGCCGCCTCTACTCGCTGGACCCGCGCGGCCTCGCCGACGCCCGCGACTATCTGGAACAGTTCTGGCCCAGTGCCCTCGCCGCCTACTCGGCGGCGTTGAGCGAAGCCGAGAGCCGGACCTAGCCGACCCGGCGATACGGCGTGCGGCGGCGCTCGGTGCCCGGCCAATGTCGCTGACCGAGTTGTTTGTCGACGGCGGCGATCACCTCGGTGACCCCGATCCGGAGCAGTCCGGCGTCCGGGGTATCGGCGTCCGGATCCCCGATCTGCCCGGCCCACAGCACGACGTGCCGTCCCATCAGGTGCGGCGGTGGCCCACCCCAGCGCGGCGGCGTCGGCCCGAACAACTGCACCGTGCGGGTACCGAACGCGGTGGCCAGATGGGCGGCGCCGGTGTCACCGCACACCACCAGCGCGGCCTCGGCCACGGTAGCGGCGAATTCCAGCAGGCTCTGATCACCGGCGAGCACGTGACTGCGCGGCAACCCGGCCCGCGCGGCCACGCTCGAGGCGATGTCGCGCTCCGACTCGTCACCGGTCAGCACCACCTCGCGGCCCAGCACCAGCAGATGACGGACCACCGCCGCGAACCGATCGGCGGGCCAGCGCCGCGCCTTCTTGCCCGCTCCGACATGGACGACGACGCAGTCGCGGTGGCTGGTGGTGGACACCGGCGGAACCAAGCCGAGATTGCGGCGGTCGGCGGTGATCCCGTCCGACTCCATGAGCCGGCACCAGCGCTCCACGGGATGCATATCGGTCTGCCAGACCGGGCCCTCCAGCTCCGGGAAGGCCGGATTGCGGTAGCTCAGGATCCGATCGGCATCGGTCTTGGTCAGCTCCACGATGCTCTCGGTGCTGGGCCAGTGCAGATTCACCGCGAGCTGCGGCGGGGGCTCGTCCCAGCGCAGCGCGCCCAGTTCCGGGGTCGGCACGATCGCGTCGACGGCCGCGGTGAGGTCGATGATGGGTTTGAGGCGGTGCGGGGCGGCTAGAACTATGTGGTCGCGCGGCTTGGCCCGGCGCAGCGCACGAAGCGCCGGGACTGTGGTGAGTAGATCACCCAGCCCGCGTGCCTGCAGCACGAGTACTACCGCCACCCTCTTCTCCTAGCCACCGATAGACGCACCGAACCCGACCCCTCGAAGAGCCACTCCGAGATGACTTCCCCAGCGGGTCAGGCGGTAAACCCCGGCTGAGGTATGCGTTACCCATCGCACACCCGAGCCGGGCGCAGTAACCTCGCAGATGGCACCTACGGCAAGGAGCGTCCGATGGTCTCCAAGCTCAATCCCTATCTCGGTTTCGGTGACACCGCGCGCACAGCGCTCGAGTTCTATCGCGAGGTATTCGGCGGAGAACTCACGATCAGCACCTTCGGCGAGTTCGGCGACGTGGCGGGTGACGGCGCCGATCTGGTCATGCACGGGCAGCTGGAGACGCCCAGCGGCTTCACCCTGATGGCCGCGGACACTCCGCCCGGTATGGATTACCAACCGGGAAGCAGCATTTCGGTCAGCCTCAGCGGCGACGACGGCGAGGAGCTGCGCGGCTACTGGCAGAAGCTGATCGCGGGCGGCACCGTCACGGTGCCGCTGGAGAAGCAGATGTGGGGCGACGAGTTCGGTATGTGCCGCGACAAATTCGGGGTCGACTGGATGGTCAATATCGGCGCGGCCGCGCCGTAGTCCCTTCGCGGCCGTCATCGGTACCTCGGCGCGTCATAGCAAATTTTCGGCGAACTATTTTTCCGCGGCCTAACATCGCGGCATGACGACGACAAACGGTGCGACCGAGGGCCCCCTGCAGACGCTCGCCAGAGGGGCATGGCAAACCATTCTGCTGTTGGGTGTCCTATCGGTGGCGCTCGGCGTGCTGGTCCTGGCTTGGCCTGGGCAAACCGCCGTGGTCGCCGGTGTCATCTTCGGCGTCTATCTGCTGATCAGCGGTGTCCTGCAGCTGATCGCGGCGTTCGGCGCACCGGCGCGGGCCGGTCTGCGAGTGCTCGCGTTCGTCAGCGGCGTCCTGTCGATCATCATCGGCCTCTTCTGTTTCCGGGACGAGCTCACCGCGGTGTGGCTGCTCGGGCTCTGGATCGGTATCGGCTGGCTGTTCCGCGGCATCAGCTCGCTGATGTCGGCGGTCTCCGAACCTCGACTACCGGGCCGAGGTTGGGTCGGCTTCTTCGGTGTGCTGACCGCGATCGCCGGCATCGTGCTGATCATCTGGCCGTTCGAGTCGGCGGTGACCCTGGCCTGGGTGGCCGGCATCTGGCTGGTGGTGCTGGGCATCATGGAGATCATCACCGCGTTCCGGGTCCGCTCGGACGCCCGTCTGCTGCAGGTCGCCTCGGACTATCGGCCCGCGCAGCACCGCACGTCCGAGTACCGGCCCTCGGCCGCCGACGCCACGATCTATCGTTCCGGCGAGCACGCGCCCGCCGCCCCGCGCCCCCAGCAATTCCGGAACCCGGAAACCCACGACACGATGTAACCGAGCCTCGATCCATCGGGCGTCCGAAAGGACGCGAGTAACTTTTCGGCGTGCCGCCCTCCGCGGCACGCCGAATACTTTTGTGTGGCAGGGAGGGTGCGGCGGCTGAGTCGTTGCCGCAGCGGTCTTTCCGGCGCTGAGGGTTGCGCGATGCGGGCGAACAGGCGATTATATCAAGATCGGGAATCGTTTTCATTAAGCTGTGGTGTAGCGGCGCCGACCGGGACGGTTCGGCAGGGTTCACCGTCGGTCTCCAGCCTTGGTGCCGTGTCATGCTGGAGTCGGCGGGGGTGTGAGATGGGGTGCATAGTGGAAACGAATCTGTTTCTGAGCCCGCTGGTCAGCGGGTTGTTGCGGGAGGTCCTCGATAAGCCCGACGCGCTGTTCGGCATGGTGGAAGCATTGGGGTCGCCACTCAATGTGGTTGTGCCCCAGCGGATAGCGGAGAACGCCAACGAATACCGGGCGGTCTACCAAAAACATCGGCTCAGCGGCAGCGTCTATTTCGCGCACAAGGCCAATAGATCCAGTGCGCTGATCCGCGAGCTGGCGGCGGGGGACATCGGTATCGACGTGGCCTCGCTCGGCGAGTTGCGGCACGCGCTGGAATCCGGATTCAGCGGTGACCGGATCATGGCGACCGGACCCAAGGACCCCGACTTCCTATGGCTGGCAGCCAGAGTGGGCGCTGTGGTCAACGCCGACTCCCGGGAGGAACTGGCGGAACTGGCCGCTCTGGTCGAGCGCCGCGGTCTGCCGGTCGTGCGTGTAATGGTCCGGCTGTCGGCGTTCGATTCCCCGGGCGTGAAAGTGCTGAGCCGGCCGAGCCGTTTCGGCGTACACCAACGCGAATTGGCGGGCGTGCTCGACGATCTCGAACAGTGCCGAAGCGCCCTGGATTTGATCGGGGTCGCCTATCACCTCGACAGCAACAGCGTCGAGGAAAAGGCGCTGGCACTGGAGGGCTGCCTGCGCGCCATGGGCGCGGCGGTCGCCCGGGGCTTCGCGCCGCGGGCGATCGACATCGGCGGCGGGTTCGGCGTGAATTACCTGGCGCACCAGCGGGAATGGGAGCGCTACACCACCGAACTGACCAATGCCGTGCTGGGCGCGCGAGATTCGATGACCTGGCAGAACCACGGCTACGGCCTGCGCGCCGAGGCAGGGACGATACGCGGGTCCCTGGGGGTGTATCCGAGCTATCGTCCGGTCGCCGGCGCCGGCTACCTCGACGAATTACTGACTCGCACGGCTCCGTCGCTGGGCAGGCCATTGGCGACCTTGCTGCTGGAAAACCTCTACGACCTGCATATCGAGCCGGGACGCGCGCTGACCGACCAGTGCGGTCTCACCGCGGCCCGGGTCGAGGAGGTTCGCACCACGCACACCGGCGATGTCCTGGTCCGCGTGGCCGCGAACTCGCGCGACATCAGTATCGAGGATCATGCCGTGCTGATGGACCCGGTGCTCCTGGCGGCTCGGCCCGCACCGGGGCCGCCGGTCGCGGTCTATCTGACGGGCAACCTGTGCCTCGAGGACGACCTGATCACGCGCCGGAAGGTGACGCTGGCGCAACTGCCGGCTCCCGGCGACCTGCTGGCATTCGTGAACACGGCGGGCTACTTCATGGACTTCGCCGCCGACCACGCGCTGATGCAGCCCATCGCCCGCAAGGTCGCCGTGTACCCGGCTCAGGACGGGTGGAAGTGGTGTCTGGATGAACAGTACTGGCCTGGGAAAGGTGACCGCGCATGAAGTACGACAGCATTCTCGAGGTCATCGGGGATACCCCGCTGGTCCGGATCGACGAGAACGTCCACGGGCTGCGCAATATCGACCTGTACGCGAAGCTGGAGATGCTCAATCCGTTCGGTTCGGTCAAGGATCGGCCGGCCTGGAATATGGCCCGCGCCGATCTGGCCGGCGCGATCGAGCGCGGGGACGCGATCGTCGAGTTGTCCAGCGGTAATACCGCCAAGGCGCTGGCGATCATCGCGGCTATGCACGGGTTGCCGTTCAAGAGCGTGACCAACCGGATGAAGGTCCCCGAGATCAAGGATCTGCTGTTGCTGCTCGGCGCGCAGATCGAGGAACTGCCGGGGCAGACCGAGTGCCTGGATCCGACCGACACCGAGGATCCGCTCACCCGGATGTACCGGATGCTCTCCGAGGAGGGCAGCGGATACCTGCACACCGATCAGTATTTCAATCCGCGCAATCTCGACGCGCACCGCAGCGCCACGGGCCCGGAGATCGTCAAGGATCTCGACGGCCAGGGCCCGGATATCTTCATCGCCTGTGTGGGTACCGCGGGCTCCTCCACCGGCGTCGCGACCGTGCTGCGCGAACACAATCCGGATGTGCGGGTGCTCGGGCTGGTCGCGCACAAGTCCGATTTCATCCCGGGAATCCGCAATATCGACGAGGTCAACGAGGTGGGCCTGTTCGACCCGGCGAACTACGACACGATCCAGTCGGTGACCGCGCAGGAAGCGATCGACGGGATGCTCACCCTGAACCGCCGCTGCGGCATCCTCGGTGGCCCTACGGCCGGGGCGGCCTATTTCGGCGCTGTCCGCCATCTCGCCGAAACCGACGCGACCCGCACCGAGCGCGCCACCGCCGTGTTCATCGTGTGCGATCGGGTCGAGAGCTATATGAGCTACATCCGCCGGTACCGCCCGGAACTGTTGAACCAGCCGGCTCTCGGCATCGCGGCGGACACCATCACCGACGCCGAAACCGCGGCGGTGACATCGTTGGATGTCGCGCAGGCGCGGGAGTGGATCGCCCGGGACCGGCCGCTGGTCGTCGACCTGCGCGGGTCATTCGCGTACTCGGCCTTGCACATCGAGAACTCCATCAACATCGTGGATGACCTCTTCGACGAACTCCTGCGCGGCGGACTGCCTTTCGGCGCGAGCCGGCCGGTCCTGCTGGTCTGCCCGATCGGCGAGAAATCCGTGCGCTACGCGGCGCTGTTGCGGCGCATGGGTCACCGGGATGTGCGCAGCCTGCGCGGCGGTGTCGTGGCATGGCGTGACGCGGGCGCGCCCCTGGTCCGGGACTGAGTGCGATGGCGACGACGACAACAACCAGTGTGTTCGACCGGCTGGCGGACTGGCAGCGCGACGTGCGCGGTGAGTTCCCGATCCTCGCCCGGCAACCGGACCGGATCTATCTCGACAGCGCGGCCACCGCGCAGAAGCCGGGCGCGGTGCTCGACGCGGTCACCGAGTTCTTGACCACGATCAACGCCAATGTGGGTCGCGGTTCCTACCCGTGGGCGACCGCCACCGGCGGCCGGATCGAGGCGGCCCGGGACAGCGTCCGCCGCGCGCTCGACGATCGCAGCACGGAATCGTCGGTGGAGTTCGTCGGTGGCACCAGCCACGGGTTGCGCACCGTCGCCCAGGATTGGCTGGCGGAACTCCTCGAAGACGGGGACGAGATCATCGTCCCGTTCGGTGACCACCAAGCCAACCTGCGGCCCTGGCTGGACCTGCGCGATGACCTGGCCCGCCGCGGCCGCACGGTGCGGGTGGTGGCGATGCCCGTGGACGCGGCCTCGGGTGACTACGATCATCGCGCGCTTCCGTCGGTGGTGACCGCGCGCACCCGGTTCGTCGCGGTCACCCACGTGCATCACGTCTTCGGCGCCGATATGAACGTGCATCGGATTCGCGAGGCGGTCGGGCCGGAGGTGGCGATCTGCTTGGACGCCGCGCAGAGCGTCGGCCATCGGCCGGTGTCGGTGGCGGATCTCGATGTCGATTTCGTAGTGTTCTCCGGTCACAAGATGTTCGCGTTGCCCGGGGTCGGCGCGGTGTGGGCGCGGAATCGGCGCGGGCCCCGGTTCGCGGTGCGCGGCTGGGCGGGCACGCCGAATACCGCCGGGATCATCAGTGTGGCAGCCGCTTTCGACTGGCTCGACAAAACCGGACTGTCCGAGATCCAGGCCTGGAACACCGCGCTGTGCGCTCGGTTGACCGATGAACTGAGCCGGCTGCGCGGCATTCAGGTGCTCGGCTGTCAGAACAGCCTGACCGCCTCCTCGCCGGTGCAGCGCAGGGAGAGCATCGTGACTTTCCGGCACGAACGGGTCCGGTCCGACGATCTGGGCTTCGTCCTGGCCGACGCCGGGATCATGGTGCGCGCCGACAGTCATTGCCAGGCCGGGCGTGACGCGCGGGACCTCGCGGTCCGGGTCAGCGTCCAGGCGTACAACACACCCGAGGAGATCGATCGGCTGCTCGAGGTGGTGCGCAGGTGTGAAGGGATGGCGTCGTGAGCAGCATTGCCCCGGTGGACATCACCGCGGCGCGCGCCCCCAGAACGCCGTGCGGGCGGTGAGCAGCGCCAAGTCGGTGCGCCGGCCCAGCCAGTGCGCGCCGGTCGGGTCGAGCAGCAATTCCCAAGCGGCCGCGTCGTTTTCGTGCAGGTACGGCTTGGCCCGGTTCACCCGCGCGGCCAGTTCGTCGAGCACCACCGTGCGCACGTCGTCGGAGAGTGGAGCGGGATAGTCGACCAGTGCCGTGCGACTGGTCACCGCCGTCAACCCGGCCGCGGTCATGATCTCGGCCCAGCCGCGCCGTGGCCGCCGCGCGCCCGCCCGGCCCGAGAACCATTGCGTGGACCAGCGGTTGTGCGCCTCGTCGAGCCGTATCTCCAGGCCGGGCAGACCCACCCCGACGTCCCAGGGCAGGCATCGGGCCGGTAGGCCGCCTTCGGCCAGGCAGAGCACGCCGCCCGGCCGCAACAGCCGCGCCAAAGCGCGAACGGACGCCTCCCAATCGAGGGTGTGGTGCACACATGCCGAAGACCAGAGGGCGTCTACGGGTTCGCGCACTGGCGGTGCACCGCGTTCCAGATCGTGCAGGATCGGTCGGATCCGGCCGTCGACTCCCGCCGCGCGCGCCGCCGTCATCGTGGCCTCGAGCATGGTCGAGTCGAGATCCACGGCATAGACGCGACCGCGCTCGCCTACCGCCTGAGCCAGGGCCACCGTGGCCGAACCCGCGCCGGGACCGAGGTCGACCACCACATCCCCCTCCATGACCTCGAGCGGAGACAGCAGCTGCAAGGTCGAATCGAGGAAGACCGATTCGGCGGCGGCCGGGTTGTCGGTGGAGGTTCCGGTGCCCGGCCGCGCGATCTTCGACTGCTCGGTAGAGGTCATCCGTTAATGATAATGATCTCCATTAGCTTGTACAGCCGGTGGGGGTATTACGCCGTGTCGCGGGCGTCGTCGGTCCCGCGAAGGACGCGCAGAAGTGCGAGTGCCAGGGCGGTCGGCAGGCCCAAGGCGATGGCTAGGCCGGTGTGTCCCGCCAGGTCGAGCCCGAGACCGCCCAGCAGCGCTCCGGCGAATACCCCCAGGCTCATGCCCGCGGCGTTGACGCTGAACGCGATCGTCGACAGCTCGCCCCCGAGACGCGCGAGCAGGGTGGTCAGCTGCGCGGCGACGACCGCGTGACTGAAGCCCATCAGGGCAGTCCCCAGGAGCGCGGCCGGCAACGCCGGAGCGTGGAAGACGCCGAGCACGGCGACGAGAGCGCCGAGCAGGCCGACGGCCAGCGTGGTGCGCGGGCGTCGGCCCATCGCCGAACCAGGGTCGCGGACCCATCGCCCGGTCGCGTAGTTCCCGAGGAAGAAGGCCGACCCGCTGAGCGTCCATACCAGCGCGAAAGTCGTTGCGGAATAGGCTAACCGGTCATGGTAGAAGACCGCGAGGAACGCGAGGTAGCCCATGAACGAGGTGGTGCGCAGCGCGGCGATCGCGATGAGGACGAGGAGATCCGGTCGAGATCGCAGCCGTCGCCACGAGTCGGCGTAACCGGTCGGCATCGACGGCGATGCCGGACTTCCGCCAGCCCCGGCCCGGAGAAAGCCGGCGGCGATGAGCGCGCTCACCGCCGCCGTGATCCACAGCGCGCCTTGCCAACCGCGCCAGACGCCGAGCCCGCCGATCACCGGTCCGGCGAGTACCGCCGCCAGCGACTGGGTCGCGGTGACCGTGGTCGCGGCTCTGCCCATGTTGCCCGGATCGGAGAACCTGGAGGTCGCCAGTGTGAGCAGGGTCGGCGTCAGCACCGCGGTGGCCAGTCCGATGCCCACGCAGAACGCGATCAACGCCGCGAACCTCCCGGAGGTGGCCAGCAGACTCGTCCCGGCCAGCAACCCGAGCGCGGCGGCGGCGACATGTTGCCTGGGCCATCGGGTCAGCAACGGCGCCAGCGCGATTCCCGCGACGAGCGCCGCGAGACCACCGAGGCCGCGCAGAAAGCCGACCTCGGCCTCGCTCGCCCGTACGGTCGCGGCGATAGGCACCAGGAACGTCGAATAGATCGTGAACGGAAACAGGCTGATGATCGCGGCGAGCAGTACCAGCCAGAGCGCTCGAACCATTCGACGGTCGGACACCGGTCCGTCGTCGGTGCATGTCGGCCCGGCGGTCACCTCGCGGCCGTGTACTCGCGCAGATACGCGGCGAACTTCTCCAACCCGTCGATGTTGCGCGGACTGGAGATGCCCTCGTTGTAGTCGAGAACGAAGAAGTTGTTCGCGACGACGGCGGGCAGCGCGGCGGTGGCCGGGTTGGTTTTCAGGAAGTCGATCTTCTGCTGTGCCGGCGCGTCCTGATATTCGAGGATGATGATGACTTCGGGCGCGGCGTCGACCACCGCTTCCCAGCTCGTCGCGGTCCACCGGGCGGGGACGTCACCGAAGACGTTGACACCGCCCGCGAATCGGATGATGTCGTTGGGTGGGACTTGGCTCGCCGCGGTGTAGGGCTTGTCGGTGCCCGAGTCGTAGAGGAAGACCTTGACCGGCGGTCCGGTAGGCGCTTTCTCGCGGACCTCGGCCACGCGCTGGCGGTATCGCTCGATCAACGCCGTCGCGCGTTCCCGCACGCCGAAGATCTGGCCCAGCCGCTCCAGGTCGGTGTAGAGACCGTCGAACGGTGTGTGGCGCTCGGGGAAACCCGGGTAGTTGAAGCATGATTCGGCGTGCATGAAACTTTGGATGCCCAGCGTGTCCAGGATCTCCGGCGTAATGCCCCGGGCATCGGAGAAGCCCGAATTCCAGCCCGCCACAACGAAATCCGCGTTGGCGTCCACCACCAGTTCCCGGTTGAGCAGGTCATCGCTCAAGAACTCGACCTTCGCGTAGTCCGCCGCCCAGGGCGACTCGGTCACCGGAGGGTTCGCGGGCGGCAGCACATAACCGTGGACATGATCGGCCAAACCCAACGCGAACATCTTGTCGGCGCTGCCGCCCTCGTAGACCACCGCGCGCTGCGGGACGGTGTATTCGACGGGCTCCCCACAACGCTGCACGGTGGTTTTCGCGCCTGCCGCACCGGCGGAGTCCTCGATGTTGGCACCACAGGCGGCCAGCAGAAACGTCGCTGCCACGACCGTGACCAGGCGCCGTCGCGGGGCAGGGGTAGGTGTTTTCACAGGGGTCCTCCCGGAACCGCGGTCGTCATGGATGGGTGCTTGCCGGGCAGCGCGAACAAGATCTGCGGGGCGCCCGTGAGCGGGTGCTCGACCACCGCGACCTCGACGCCGAATACTTCGGCGATCAGTGCCGGTGTCAGTACTTGTTTCGGCGTACCCGCCGTGATCAGCCGGCCGTCGGCGAGAACACCGATCCGATCACACGCTGCCGCAGCGAGATTCAAGTCGTGGAGTACGACCAGGACCGTCGGTGCCGCCGCCCGGAGCATCCCGAGCAATTCGATCTGGTGGCGGATGTCGAGATGATTCGTCGGTTCGTCCAGAATCAGGATGCTGGGCTGCTGGGCCAGCGCGCGGGCCACGAGCACTCGCTGCCGTTCACCGCCGGAGAGCTCCAGGATCCCGCGCTCGGCGAGATGGATGACGTCCAGCCGCGTCATGGCGTCCCGGACCAGTTCACGTTCGCGGTCGTCGAGCTGTTGGTTACCGCGCTTGAACGGCGCCCGTCCCAGCGCGACCACCTCGGCCACGGTGAAATCGAAGTCGGCCCCGCTTTCCTGGGTGAGCGCCGCCACCCGCTGGGCGGAATCGCGGCGTGAAAGCGTCGACAGCTCGTCGTTCCCGACCCAGATGGCACCGCCACTCGGTTTCAGGGCGCGATAGACGCAGCGCAGGACGGTGGATTTGCCGGAGCCGTTGGGGCCGATCAGTCCGAGGATCTCACCGGAGGCAGCCGCCAGGTCGAGGCTCCGGACGATCTCGCGGCCGTCGATCCGCATGGTCAGATTTTCGACGTGTAATCGCACTACGCGCCTCCGAAGACGTAGGCCTTGCGGCGCATCAACACGATGAAGGCCGGTACGCCGACCAGCGCGGTGATCGCCCCCAGCGGAAGCTCGCGGGGTGCGACGACGGTGCGGGCCAGCAGATCCACCCAGACCATGAGGATCGCGCCGAGAAACGGAGCGACGAGCAGCAGCCGGGCATGCGCCGCGCCGACGATCATCCGGGTGATATGCGGAACGATCAGGCCGACGAACCCGATCGTGCCGCTGACGGCGACCATCGCGCCGGTCAGCAGCGCGGTGAGGAGGAACATGCCGCGCCGGGCGGCCAGGGTGTCCACGCCGAGACTGGCGGCCGTCTCGTCGCCGAGCGACATCACGTCCAGCACGCGGCTGTAGCGCGCCAGCACCGCGATCCCCAGTACCGAGACCGCCGCCACCACGGGCAGCGAACCCCAGGTAGCGGCCCCGAACGATCCCATCGACCAGAACAGCACCGTGTTGGTGGCCTCGCCGGTAGGCGCGAAGTAGATCAGCACACTCATCACAGCCTGGAAGCCGAACGCGAGTGCTACTCCGGTGAGTACGAGTCGCAGCGGTGTCACGCCGAGCCTGTTGTACGCCACGGCGTAAACGAGTGCGGTCGCGGCCAGCGCGCTGAGGAACGCCCCCACCGAGACGGCGTAGATACCCAGACCCGCCAGGGCGCCGAACAGCGACACCGTGACCGCCCCGACCGAAGCGCCCGAGGAGACCCCGAGAATGTATGGGTCAGCCAGCGAATTGCGGACCAGTGCTTGAACCACGGCACCTACGGCACTGAGCCCCGCCCCGACCACGGCGGCGAGCAGCACCCGCGGAGTGCGGATTTGCCACACGATCTGATAGCGGCTCGCGTCGGCGAGATCCACGCTGCCGTTGGTCACCGCGGCCCAGAGGAATCGGGCGGTTTCGGTGGGATGGATCGACGCCGAGCCGAACCCGATGGCGACCAGCGCCGAGGCGGTGAGGACTACTCCCAGCGTCGCCACCAGCACCGCGGTGCGCGCCGGGGTCGCCAAGCCGTCCTTCGGGGCGCCCGTGCCCAGCGCTGCGGGGCCGCGTACCGCGTTCTGCGAACTCACGTGTCATCTCTTACTGCCGAAGATATTGATAATGATTACCATTTCGGGGTAATTGTCTCAACTCGTCGGTTCCCGGCGGCCATCCGCGCCGGAGGATCATGATCCGGGCGCGCTCTCGAGCCGATGACACTTGCACTCATCTGGCGTGAGTGCTAAAACAAATCTATGTCAAGCGGCATAGGTTATCTGAGTCGGTAAATTGAATACTGCGGTCGGCGGCAAGGCGCCAACGCCTGGCCCCCGACCGGACTCGGCACTTCTACCCGAGGAGTCGCGTCATGAGCACCACCACCGATATTCGATCACCGGACATCCTGGACGCGCGATTGCTTTTGCTCGATCCAGACGTCGAGGCGCTGTTCAGCGCAGTAGAGCAGATCCTGTGCGAAGCCCTCGACCCGGTGCGGGTGACGGGGCGAAGCAGAGGTTCGGCGCCTGGATCACCCGCGTCGCGGTGTGCGGCGGATCCGGTGGAGCCCGCGCGGCTCAGTGGGCGTCGGCCCAGAACCGGAAGACCCACCGAGCGTGCACCTCCGCCGGATACCAGGGGTCTATGGGTTCAACAGGAAAGAGATCAATCGAAAGTGAGGTGATGACTACATTCGAAAGAACCAGGGACTGAACACATGTCACATCACTCTTCCTGATGGCGGGGTGGGCCGGGCGCTGGTCGCACAGCCCACCCCTACCGCCGCCGACCGAGGGGGCCGAGGCGTGGACATTCGCGCGATCCCTTGATGGCCCTGCTCAGGCCGCTCCCGACGAGTTCACCTGCATACGAAGAGGATTCATCCATGGCGCTATGGCACGCACACCATTATCTTCTGGTTCTGCTCACCACCTTGGCTGCGCTCGCCGTCGCGGGTGTCCCGCCGATCATTCTGCTGATCGTGCCCGCGATCGCCGCGGTCGCGATCTTGGCCATGCTGATACGCCAACCCCTACCCGAACCCGGCAACCACCATGGGACGGCGGACCCGGTGCGCGCGGCAGCGGACCGCCCCGAAGCTACCGCCTAGCGCATGATGTGCGACCCGTGCGCGGCGGGAAACACTGCCCTGCGACACCTTCCGGCGGCATCGTGAGGCGACCCAGGTGAGTGCGTCACTTCACTCCTCGCGGGGTCCGCTCCAATCGATACAGACCACGACGGCGTCGTCGAGCAGGTCGGTGCCCTCGTGGTAGTCCAGCAACTCGGTGATGATGGCTCGCGCGGCCTCGGGGGCGGGCAGGTTACTCGACGCGTGGATCGCGAGATCGAGGTTGGTCGTGCCGTATTCGACGCCGGTGGGCGCCTGCGCGGTGTGGACTCCGTCGCTGACGATGACCAGCCGGTCGCCGGGCTCGACCTGGAAGGTTTGCTCGCGGTAGTCGGTGCCGTCGAACATGCCGAGCGGCAACTGTGCCTCGAACGAAATCAGTTCGACCGCGCCGTCGCGCAGCCGCAGCGCGCGCGGCGAGCCCGCGTCGACGACACCCACCCGGCCGGTGGCGATCTCGAAGCGCAGCAACAGCGTCGACACATGCTGGCTGCCCCCGTACTGGGCGTAGACGGCCTGGTCGGCCAGGCAGGCCTGATCGGCGATGTCCAGGCCGGCTCGGCGTGCGTTCCGGAGGGCGCTGATCGCCAGGTTGGTCAGTAGCGCGGCTCCGATGCCCTGGCCCATGCCGTTGGATACGGTGACGGTCAGGTACTCCGCCGAGGTGCTCCAGTCGAAGTTGTCGCCGCCGATGGTGTAGGCGGGCTCGAGCTGCCCGCCCAGGGTGTATTCCGCACGGGCGCAACCGCGCCCGGGCAGCAGTTGCCATTGCATCTCCGCGGCCAGGCTGAGGCGTTCCCTGCGGCGGGCTTGCAGGTAGAGGTCGGTGTCGCGTTCGGCGACGATCAGTTCGTGGCCCAGCATGGTGCCCAGTCCGGCCAGGATGTCCTGTCGGTCGCCGCTGGGCGCGGACGGCAAGTGGGCTCGCAGGATGCCCAGCCGGTCGCCGCGCACGGTCACTGGCAGATGGATCACGACGCCTTCGGCTCCCGGTCCGGGTTCCAGGAGCACCTGCTGAGCGCTGAACGCGCGCCCGGCGGTTGTTGTCCTGATCGCCAAAGGTGTTGCGGTGTGCGGCAATTCGGTGACCGGTTGCAGCACCGACAGGCGGTAGTCGGCCAGCAGCAGGTCCACCGAGGTCGCGGCGAAATCCTGCTGCAGCGTGGCCCGGAGCACGTCGAGCAGTGCGTGGGGTGCGCTGGCGCGCAGTGCCCGCTCGGCGTGCCCGAGCGAGTCACCGGTGCGAGTCATGTGGCCTCCGAGAGTCGGCGCGCCCCCGAGGGCTACGTTGCTGCGGTCGATCGCAACGATTGTCGCGCGACATAAGTTAGATGACGTTACCGCGTGCCAGGGGTATCGTCGCACCGGGCCGACGTGTCACAGTAGTGGCATGAGCAGTGCGCGGCGGCCGGACCGATCCGGGACCGATCTTGCCGCGACCCTGGAAGAAGCGGCGGCGCGCCTGGTAGTGCTGTGGGGCCAGGCTCAGCAGGCTGTCGGGACTCGGGTGTCCCCGTCGCAATTGCAGGCCCTGACCATTGTGCAACGGCACGGCCAGATCAACCTCAACGGGCTGGCCGCCGAACTCGACGCGATGCCGTCCTCGGCCAGCCGGCTGTGCGACCGGCTGCAGGCGGCGGGATTGCTTGCCCGCACCGCGAGCCCGGCCAACCGCCGGGAAGTGATGCTCGCGTTGACCAGGGACGGCCAGCGGTTGCTCGCCGAGATCAGTACCACCAGGCGGCGCGCGCTGGCCCAGGTCCTGCAGGGGATGAGCGCCGCTGGGCGCGTGGCCCTGCTGACCGGGCTGGAGGAATTCACCGCCAGCGCCGAGCAAAGCCCTGTCGTCGCGGATCAGCAGCGTCGAGCCTGACCGGCCCCGCGGTGATCGTTAGTTTCCGTGCGGCAATCGATCAGATATCTGGCGGCTACGGCGTCGAGAGCCCATGGCGGAGAAGGCAATCAACCGCAACTGACGCTGACGGTGTGCGGTGGCCGAGTGTGTGCGATCGTCGAGGGTCGCCACCCAGCAGGGTCATTGTCCGGGCGCGCGAATGTTGCCCCGGGGTTGGCTCGTCAACATTTGTCATGAGACAATCGTTTGGTGGATCGCGCCGGACCGATCCCGTGGAGGTGAGGTCGGTAGTGAGTTCATCCAGCGCCGTCCCGGCGATAGGCCCGAGGTCACAACGGTATCGCAACATCGGACCGGGTGAGGTGCGGTGTTTTCCGCAGGAAGTGCCCCCGCGGGTGGCACTGCGCGGCGAGATCGACTTGACCACGGGTCCGCAGCTGGACCTGGCCTATCAGGAACTCGCGCAACTCCCTGCGGGCGATGTCGTGCTCGACCTGACCGAAGTCACCTTCCTCGGATGCGTGGCACTCCGCCTCGTGTTCGGGCTCACCGCCCGACTGGCGCCGACCGGACACGAGGTCGTCATTCACGCGCCGAGCCCGCCCGCCCGGCGCCTGCTCGAGCTCGCGGGCTTCCTGTAGGGACCGCTCGAATGCGATCAACTGCCCCGCGAGAGATCCGGTAACGCGGTCACCGCGTTCGACGACTAGATTTTTGTGCGTGGGTGCGTGCCCGGATACTCTGTGTAGCCGGGAAGTTGATTCTTCTCCGGTCTGGTTGTAATAGTCACGCTGCGACGGTGATGCAGGCGTCCGAGTGCGGATGCTCCCCGCGCGGCAGTCGAGTCAGAAGGGTATCGAGCATGGCTGCTCTAGAGGTGAAGCCATTGCCCGATCGTCCCGGACTGCGGGCCAGCGGTGAGATCACCGCGGTGACCCGATCGTCGTGGGAAGGCGCCTTGGCGGAGTTGGCTCGGCGGCATGCGGATGTGTCGTTCGTCGAGCTGTCGGAGGTGGAGTTCGTCGATGTGTCCGGGGCGACGGCGTTGGCGGTGACCGCGTTGAACTTGACCGCCGGGCGGGTCGTGATAGAACGCCCGCCGTCACATTTGTCGCGCGTTCTGGAATTGTTTTGGCCGAACCTGCACCGAATCGAGGTGACGCCGCGATGAGCGCACCTGCCGCGAGTGAGGCGTTCGTGCATCCCGCCCTGTTCTATCGCACCGCCGAGGAGTACACGCAGCAGACCGTGTCCTTCCTACGCGAGGGCATGGCGGCGGGTGAACCGATGGCTGTCGCCGTGCCCGGACCCAACCTGGAATTGATCCGGCGCGGGATGGGCTCGGCGGCCGAGGACATTGTGTTCCTGGATATGACCGAAGCCGGCCGCAATCCCGGACGGATCATCCCCAAGGTGCTCCGGGGATTCGCCGACGCGCATCCGCAGGGGCGGGTGCGTATCATCGGCGAGCCGATCTGGGCTGGGCGCAGCGTGACCGAGTATCCCGCGTGCGCACAGCACGAAGCCCTGATCAACGCGGCCTTCGAGGGACGTCCGGTCACGATCCTGTGCCCCTATGACGAAACCCACCTGGACGCGGCCGTCCTGGCCGACGCGCGAGTGACCCACCCGACGCTGATCAGCGGAGGCCTCGAGCAGAGCAGCGACTCCTACGATTGGCAGTCGGTCGTGGCGCGCTACAACGAACCGCTGTCCCCGGCACCGAATGCCGCTGTCTTCTCCTTCGGCGAGGCGGAACTCCGGGAAGTCCGTTACTTCGCGGTGGAGCAGGCCGGACGGTTGGGCCTGACGGGCACGCGATTGCAGGATGCCGAGTTGGCGGTCGGTGAACTGACCACCAACAGCGTCGTGCACGGTGGCGGCAGCGGCACACTCGCGATCTGGGCCGAGCAAGGTCAGGTCGTGTGCGATATTCGCGACGGCGGCCGGTTCACCGATCCGCTGGCCGGTCGCAAACCACCGGAGCCGGGACAGCTGGGCGGCCGGGGCTTGATCCTGGTCAATTACATGGCCGATCTGGTTCGGGTGCACACCAGCGCCGAGGGCACGACGATCCGCTTCTACCTCAACCTCTGAAGCTCCGAAAAATCTGATCTGTAGACGGCTTCACCACGTACGCGCACGGCGTAAAGTCACCGTGCGGGTGGGTCTTCCGCAACCGGCGACACATCGTTCGTCGCCGAATTCTCGTGTGGCGTGGCGACGGTTCGGCGTGCCCGCCAGGGCCGGACAGCTGTTCGGTTCTGACCGGTCGATCAACAAGGATGGGGAATGACGGAAACGGCGGCGCCTGACCGTGTGGTGACCGAGCCGGCCGCTGTGGCCACGGATCAGGTCGAGTTGCGCCAGCTCTTGGCCGGGTTGACGGCGGTGCGCGACGGCGATTTCGGAACCCGCTTGCCCACCGACGCCGATGGTTTGCTCGGTGAGATCGCCACGGTGTTCAACGGCATGGTGGACCAGTTGTCGCTGTTCACCTCCGAAGTCACCCGCGTCGCCCGCGAAGTCGGCACCGACGGCCGGTTGGGCGGTCAAGCCGAGGTGCCCGGGGTTTCGGGGACCTGGAAGGATCTCACCGATTCGGTGAACGCGATGGCCGGCAATCTGACCGACCAGGTCCGCAATATCGCCCAGGTGACCACCGCGGTCGCGGGCGGTGATCTGAGTCAGAAGATCACCGTCGGCGCGCGCGGGGAGATCCTGGAGCTGAAGAACACCATCAACACGATGGTCGATCAGTTGTCCTCGTTCGCCGATGAGGTCACCCGGGTGTCCCGCGAGGTCGGCACCGAAGGCATCCTCGGTGGTCAGGCCGACGTCAAGGGCGTCTCCGGGACCTGGCGCGATCTCACCGATTCGGTGAACTTCATGGCGGGCAACCTGACCGCGCAGGTCCGTTCGATCGCTCAGGTCGCCACTGCGGTCGCCGGGGGCGATCTGACGCAGAAGATCCGGGTGGACGCGCGCGGGGAGATTCTCGAGCTGAAGAACACCATCAACACGATGGTCGATCAGTTGTCCTCGTTCGCCGACGAGGTGACCCGGGTGTCCCGCGAGGTCGGCACCGAAGGACGACTCGGTGGTCAAGCCGACGTCAAGGGTGTGTCCGGGACCTGGAAAGACCTCACCGAGTCGGTCAACGTGATGGCCGACAACCTCACCGCGCAGGTCCGTTCCATCGCCCAGGTCACCACCGCGGTCGCCGGGGGCGATCTGACGCAGAAGATCCGGGTGGACGCGCGCGGGGAGATTCTCGAACTCAAGGAGACCATCAACACGATGGTCGATCAGTTGTCCTCGTTCGCCGACGAGGTGACCCGCGTGGCCCGCGAGGTCGGCACCGAGGGCAACCTCGGCGGTCAGGCGACGGTGCGCGGCGCGTCGGGGACATGGAAAGACTTGACCGACAACGTCAATGTCATGGCCTCCAACCTGACCAACCAGGTTCGATCGATCGCGCAGGTCGCCACCGCGGTGGCGCGCGGTGATCTGAGTCAGAAGATCACGGTGGAAGCCAAGGGCGAGGTCGCCGCGCTGGCGGGGGTGATCAACACGATGGTCGACACGCTTTCGGCGTTCGCCGACGAGGTCACCCGGGTGGCCCGCGAGGTCGGCACCGAGGGCATGCTCGGCGGCCAGGCCCGCGTGCCCAATGTGGCGGGCACGTGGAAAGACTTGACCGACAACGTCAACTCGATGGCGAACAACCTGACCAACCAGGTCCGCAACATCGCTCAGGTCACCACCGCGGTCGCCCAGGGCGATCTGACCCGCAAGATCGACGTGGACGCGCGGGGCGAGATCTTGGAGCTGAAGACCACGATCAACACGATGGTCGACCAGCTGTCCGCGTTCGCCGCGGAGGTCACCCGCGTCGCCCGGGAGGTGGGCTCGCAGGGCCGGTTGGGCGGTCAGGCCGAGGTCGAAGGCGTGTCGGGCACCTGGAAGCGCTTGACCGAGAACGTCAATGAGCTGGCGGGCAACCTGACCCGCCAGGTCCGCGCTATCGCGGAGGTGACCAGCGCCGTCGCCGAGGGCGACCTGACCCGCTCCATCACCGTGGAGGCTTCCGGCGAGGTCGCGGAGTTGAAGGACAACATCAACTCGATGGTCGAATCGCTGCGCGAGACGACCAAGGCCAACCAGGATCAGGACTGGCTCAAGACCAACCTGGCGCGCATCTCGGGTCTGATGCAGGGCCAGCGTGACTTGAACGTGGTGGCCGAACTGATCATGGACGAGCTGGCGCCGCTCGTCTCGGCGCAGTTCGGCGCGTTCTATCTGGCCGACGATGCGGCCGAGCGGCCGGAGCTGCAGTTGATCAGCTCCTACGGCAGTCCTGAGGAGCCCGGTCGGGCGACGCGGTTCGCCTTCGGTCAATCCCTGGTCGGTCAGGCGGCGCGCAGCCGCCGCACGATCGCCGTGGACAACGTCCCCGGCGACTACGTCACCATCGCCTCCGGATTGGGCCGGGCCGCGCCGGTCAACCTCCTCGTGCTGCCGATCGTGGTGGAAGAGCAGGTGCTGGGCGTCATCGAGCTGGCGTCGATGCACCGGTTCACCCACATCCACCGTGACTTCCTGGATCAGTTGATGGAGACGGTGGGCGTCAACGTCAACACGATCGTCGCCAACGCCCGCACCGATGAACTGCTGGCCGAGTCGCAGCGCCTGACCATCGAATTGCAGGCGCGCTCCGAAGAACTGCAGATCCGGCAGGAGGAGTTGCAGCGTTCCAATGCCGAGATGGAGGAGAAGGCGGCGCTGCTGGTCATGCAGAACCGCGATATCGAGGCCAAGAACCTCGAAATCGAGCAAGCCCGGCAGGAATTGGAGACTCGCGCCCAGGAGCTGGCGCTCGCGTCGAAATACAAGTCGGAGTTCCTGGCCAATATGAGCCACGAGCTGCGCACGCCGCTCAACAGCCTGCTCATCCTCGCGCAACTGCTGGCCCAGAACCCGACCCGCAACCTCACCGCCAAGCAGGTCGAATACGCCGGCATCATCCACTCGGCGGGTTCGGATCTGTTGCAGTTGATCAACGACATCCTCGATCTGTCCAAGGTCGAGGCGGGCAAGATGGACATCACGCCCGAGCAGGTGCCGCTACGTAAGTTGCTGGACCATGTGGAGGCCACTTTCCGGCCGGTGAC
Organism: Nocardia goodfellowii; assembly: GCF_017875645.1. Classification (NCBI taxonomy): domain Bacteria; kingdom Bacillati; phylum Actinomycetota; class Actinomycetes; order Mycobacteriales; family Nocardiaceae; genus Nocardia; species Nocardia goodfellowii. Next base: position 4,346,379 of record NZ_JAGGMR010000001.1, read on the forward strand.
CACCCAGAAGAGTCTCGGCTTCCGGATCACGACAGCCCCCGGCCTGCCCGTCGACCTGCTGACCGACGATTCCCGCCTGCGGCAGGTGCTGGGCAATCTGTTGTCCAATGCCGTGAAGTTCACCGAGAGCGGATCGGTGGAGCTGCGGATGGAGCCCGCCGAGGCGCGTGAGCTGCCGACAGCCGTGCGCAGGCACGGCCCGGCCATCGCCTTCCGGGTCATCGACACCGGCATCGGTATCGCCGAGCACCAGCTCGAGTCGATCTTCGGCGCGTTCCAGCAGGCCGACGGCACGACCAGCCGCAAGTACGGCGGCACCGGTCTCGGGTTGTCGATCAGCCGGGAGATCGCCTATCTGCTCGGGGGCGCCATCACCGCGAAAAGCTCTCTCGGCCAAGGCAGTACCTTCACCCTCTACCTTCCGGTCGGCCGGCCCGACTTCCAGGAAGCGCCCTATCCGGAGCGTGACGACGCCGAGCCGGGTGCCGCCGTGGTCACTTCCGCGCCCGCGTTCGCCCCGAAACAGCAGCGCAAACTGCTGGTGGTGGAGGAGCGCCCGCGCGGCCTGCTCTCGCTGGTAGCGCAGAGCGCCGTGGCCGATCTCGCCGCGGGCAACGATCCGCGCGGCCCGGTCCAGGTCGTCACCGCGGTGGGCGTGGAAGAGGCGGCGGCGGCGATGGCCGCCGAGGCGTTCTACTGCGTGGTGCTGGAGTTGGACATGCCCGACAGCGCCGCGCTGGTGTTTCTGGACCGGATGGACGGCGACGCGGCATTGAGCAGCGTGCCGGTGCTCGTCCACAACCGCCGGCTCGACCCGGAGCAGGAGCGCGCGCTGCACGAGCGCGGCGCGCGCCAGCCGTTGGAGTTGTTGTCCAGCCTGGATGAGCTGCGGGAGCGGATAGCGCTGCACATCTCCGCGGAAGCGCCGGGGGACGTGCTGCCGCTGGTGCGACGCGAGGAGGCGCCGGCCACCGCGCCGCCGGGGCCGCGCGGCGTGCTCGCCGGCCGGACCGTTCTCATCGTCGACGACGACGCGCGAAACCTGTTCGCGCTCAGCAGCATCCTCGAACTACACGGCATCCACGCGCTGCACGCCGAGAACGGGCGGGAGGGCATCGATATGCTGCTCGCCCATCCCGAGACGGATCTGATCCTGATGGACGTGATGATGCCGGAAATGGACGGCTACACCGCGACCTCGACTATCCGCGAGATGCCGCAGTACGAAAGCCTGCCGATCATCGCCGTCACAGCCAAGGCCATGCTCGGTGATCGGGACAAGAGCCTGGCCTCGGGCGCCAACGACTATGTCACCAAACCGGTCGACGCGGACGCCCTACTCACCTGCATCGAGCGCTGGCTGGGCAGATGATCGAGCCGAACAGCGACGACGCCGCGCTCGAGCCGGCGAGCGGACCGTCGGCACCGCCCGCGGTCACTCGCCTCGCGGCGACGGTGGAGCGCCTACGCAACCAGGTCCAGCAGGCGCAGGCCACCGCGGACGGTCGGGCGCTGCTCGAGATGGCCAAAGGCGTACTGGTCGAACGACTGCGGTGCGGGCCCGCGGAGGCGGCGGCTCAACTCGACACGCTGTCCGCCCAATCCGGTGTCACCGCACTGGAATTGGCCGCGGAGCTGGTCAACCAGGCGGCGCAGGACAAGATCGGTGCGGCGGTGGGGGAGTTCCTGCTCGGCACCGCCACGCCGGCCGAGTCGGCCACGGCGGTGCGGCTGCGCACCGCCGAGAGCGGGTTGCTGGCGGCCGGGGATACCCAGCGCGTGGCGGAAGCGCTGCTCGAGCATGCCGCGGCGCCCTTGGGCGCCACGGCCGTGGCGATCTGGTCGGCGGGTACCGATTCGTCGTTGACCCTGGTGGGTTTCGCCGGAATCGCCGCACCGGAAGCCGAGCGGTGGCGGTATGTGCCGCCGGGGGTCGCGACCCCGGCGCGGCAGGTGCTGATGCGGCGCGAGGCGCTGTGGATCGAGGATATGAGCGGGTCCGGGCTGCCGTCGATCGGCGACCGGCATGGTGGCCGCGCCGCGCTGCCGGTGGCGGCCGGCGGCAAGCTGCTCGGCGTCCTCGAGATCAGCTGGCCGCGCCCGATCGCGCCGCAGCCGCCGCAGATCCACCGGCAACTGGAAGCGCTGGCCGAATTGTGCGCGCACACTTTGGAATCCGACCTGACCGCCGTGCGCGCCGCGGAGCGGCACGCTGCCGCCGAGCTCGTCCGGCTGGCCGACGGCTTGTTCGACCCCGCACTGGTGCTGACTCCGCATCTCGATGACGACGGCACCCTCACCGACTTCCGCATTCACCACGTCAATACCTGCTTCGTCGACCTGGCGGGACGTCCCAGTGGGCTGGTGCACGGTTCCCTGCTGCTCGAGATGTATCCGATGGCCGCCACCGAGGGCCAGTTGTTCGAGCTGACCGAGCATGTCTTCGCCACCGGCGAGACCTACCGCGCCGACCGGGTCGCGCTGACCGAACTGGTCGACCAGATTCCGCTGACCGTCGCGGCCGCGCTCAGTATCAGCCGCCACGGCGACGCCGTCCTCATGGTGTGGCGGATCGAGGACGAGACGGCGCGGTTGGCGTCGCTGTTGCAGCATGCCCAGCGCCTGGGCCGGGTCGGCGGGTTCGAGGAGAACGCGGCTACCAGCGAAATAACTTGGAGTGAACAGCTTTTCGGGCTCTACGGCCTGCCGCCGTCCGGCGAACCGATCCCGCTGTCCGAGCTGCCGGCGCACGTGCACGCAGCGGACGCCGACACCGCGCGGCGATTCCTGCGGACCTTGCTGCGCTATCGCCGACCGGCGTCCACGGCGTGCCGCCTGATCCGGTCGGACGGTGTGACCCGTCATATCCGGATCATCGCCGAACCGGTGCTGGACGCGGCGGGACACCTGCTGGCGATTCGCGGTGCCTACCAAGATGTCTCGTCGCAGCACTGGACCGAGATCGCGCTGTCGGCCACCCGTGACCGGCTGACGCACACGGAGGTACACGCCGCCGAGCAGAGTCGCCTGGCGCGGCAGCTTCAGCAGGCGATCATGCCGGACGCGCAACCGGCCACCGACGCCTTCGGTTTGCGGATCGCGGTGCGCTACCGGCCGACCGAGCAGGACCATCTCGTCGGCGGCGACTGGTACGACACGCTCGTTTTGCCCTCCAAAGAGATCCTGGTGTCGGTCGGCGACATCACCGGCCACGGCATCGCGGCCGCGACCGGAATGGTCGTGCTGCGCAACGCTCTTCGCGGTCTCGCCGCCACCGGCGCCGGACCGGGCCAGATGATGTCCTGGTTGAACCAGGTGGCCCACCATCTGACCGACAGCATCTTCGCCACCGCGATCTGCGGCCTGTACGACCCGCACACCCGGATTCTGCGCTGGGCCAGGGCGGGGCATCTGCCGCCGGTGCTGATCCGTGCCGGCCGGGCCACGCCGCTTCCCGAGCTCAAGGGCGTGATCCTCGGCGCATTGTCGGAGACCACGTATGAGGAGGGTGAGCTGCGACTCGAAACCGACGACACGTTGCTGCTCTACACCGACGGTCTGATCGAACGTCGCGACCGCGAGCTCGATGACTGCATACAGCGACTGCTCACGCTATCGGCCGAATTCACCGGAACCCTGGACGAGCGTCTGGACCAATTGCTCGACGGCAGTGACGCCGATACCGACGACGACACCTGCGTGGTCGGTATCGAAGTCGGCTCCGGCCAAGGGTTTTCGTCACCGCGCTGATGTTCCGCCGATAGCCGCTGACTGTCCCCGGGACCTGCCGAGAGCACCGCGAATAATTCGGTGGCGGAGAGCGGCCGGCCGTTGCTACGGTGCCCGGGTGCGGACGACGCGCATCCGATTCGACTGGCGGAAGGACTGATTTATGCCCCGGCCCGCGCCGAGAGCGCCTCAGAGTGCGTACTCGGCTTGCCTTTCCGCCAGCCGCACGCACTGACCGGCTTTCCGCGTCGTCGAGGCGCGCTCGGCCTACTCCTGCCGTTTGCATATCAGCTTTCTGCCAAGGAGTGATCCGGGTTGCCCCATCAAATTTCCGCCCAGAACGAACCCAGTCCGGCCGTAAAGACCGGCACCTTCACCTGTATCCGCTGCGGGCTCACCGTTTCCGTGCTCGCGCCCGGCAACAGCCGGCGCAATCACTGTCCGAGCTGCCTGCACTCGTGTCACACCGTCGACCATGTCGAGGGTGGCGTATCCGAGTGCCACGGACGCATGGCTCCGCTGTCGATCGCGGTGCGCCGCGGCGGTGACTGGGCCATCGTGCATCGGTGTGCGCGCTGCTACGAGCTGGCATTGCATGCGGTCAGCGAGGATGACAATCAGCTGATCCTCATGCGCCTGGCAGTGCGCCCGCTCGCGGAGCCGCCGTTCCCGCTCGAAGTCTTCGGCGACCTCTAGGCGGTCGCGATGCCTCGAAGGAACAAGACGGTCTCCGCTCGACCGCAACGCGGCAAAACCGTATTGCACGGTCTCGGTGGGGAATCCGGTGCGAGCTTCCGGTGTATCGGCTGTCGTCTGGATGTGCCGATCGCCGTACCGGGTACTTCGCACCGAAATCACTGTCCACACTGTTTGACCAGCCGCCATGTCGATGGCCGCATCCCCGGCGACCGCGCGAACAGCTGCCGCGGCCGTATGCTCGCGGTCAGTTCGACCGTGCGCGACAACGGGGAATGGGCACTGGTCCACCAGTGCCTGGAGTGCGGGACATTGAAACTGAATCGCATTGCCGCGGACGACAATGCGCTGGCGCTGCTGCGAATCGCACTGCGTCCCTTGGCGGATCCACGTATCGGCCGCCGGGCGCTGTTCGCACTGTGACCGCCGGTCCCCACCACCGTGTGTGGTGGGGACCGGAATTCGCGGGCGAATGCCGCCGGTGTCTACGCCGTGCCCTTTTCCCGTAAAACACCTGCCGCGCACGCGGTGACAGCACACAGGGCCACCGGCAGCAGGAACGTGATATTCAGTGGCATGAAGTGCGTCATCGGACCGATCACTGCGGGACCGGCCAGCACTCCGAGATAGCCGATCCCCGCGACCCGCGCGACGTTGCTCCCGGCGGCGGTCTGATCGGCATGCCCTGCGGCGCTGAACAATTGGGGCACGCACCCCGACAGCCCGATTCCGGCGATCGTCCAGCCGATCAGCGCCACCGGGATCCACGGCGACATCGCCGCGATCGCCAGCCCGATGGCCGCTATCGCGGCGCCGTAGCGCAGGATCGCGATCGCGCCGAATCGGGCGGACATGCCATCCGCGAGGAATCGTCCGACGGTCATCGCCGTCGCGAACGCACCATAGGCGAAGGCGGCGGTGGCCGCGGAGGCACCGAGGATGTCGCGTAAATGCAGCGCACTCCAATCGTTGGCCACCCCTTCACACAGCATGAGCATCAGTGCGAGCGCCGCCATGATCCAGATGCGGCGCGGTGTTCGCGTCGGCTCGGCGGCCGTGTCGGTGCCGGGCGACGGCGCACGCTCCGGCCGCAGCAACAAGGTGCGGCACGCCACGGACACGGCTATCCCGGCAGCTGCCGCGGACCCCAGCGTGAGCGCCGCATTCCAGCCCAGGCTGAGCGTCGCCGCGCCGACCAGAGCGGCCAGGACGCCGCCGATGGAAAAGGTCGCATGGAACGCTGACATGACCGGACGCCCGTAGCCCCGTTCCACCTGCACGGCGTGCACGTTCATGCTGACGTCCATGGCGCCGTTGCCGCAGCCGACCAGCAGTAGCGCCGCACCCAAAGTCCAAGCGTCGGTGGCGATTCCGGGTAGAACCAAAGCAACGCTGAACAACGCCGCGCTGACCGGGACCACCGTTCGCGCCCCGAAGCGATCGGTCAGCGGACCGACGACCTGCATTCCCGCGAAGGCGCCCGCGCCGAGCAACAGCAGTAGCCACCCGAGTACTGCGTGGCTGACCTCCGTACGGTGCGCGATCGCTGGAATGTGCACGATCCACATACCCAACAGGAAACCGTTGAGTCCGAAGTAGACGAAGGTGGCCAGACGTCCCGCCCGCAGGGTGTCAAGAGGTTTGCGATACGTGGTTTGGTGCATGTTACGAACATAACTAACACTGTCGATGTTAGAAAGCCTATGAATAGAACAGAGAATCTGTTAGTTTTGCGGCATGGCGGGTTCTGACAGATTGCGGCAGATCACCGAAGCCGTCCGCGAAGCGGGCCGGCTGGGCATCGCGGAACTGGCGGAAATCACCGGCGCTTCGGAAATGACCGTCCGGCGCGACCTCGAGGCGCTGGCCGAACAGGGTGTCCTCGAACGCTATCGCGGGGGAGCCCGCAGCCTCCTGCTGCGCGGCGAGGAACCACCCTTCGGCCTGCGGCTGCGCGAAGGCGTGGAGGCCAAACGCCGGATCGCCGCCGAAGTCGCCGCATTCATCTCCGACGGCGAGTCCGTCGTCCTCGACAGCGGCACCACCTGCCTGGAAGTAGCCCGCGCCCTCACCCACCGCCGGCTCACCGTCATGCCACTCTCGCTACACGCCGTCAACGCCCTCACCGGCGCCCCCCACCTGACACTGCTGGTCCCCGGCGGTCAACCGCGCCCCGTCGAACTGGCCCTGACCGGCCCCCTAACCGAATCCTCCCTAGCCGCACTACGTTTCGACACCGCGGTGCTCGGCTGCTGCGGTCTCTCCGAAACCGGTCTCACCGCCTACGACTTAGGCGACGCCGCGATCAAACGCGCAGCCATAGCTTCATCCCGCCGCGTCATCGCCGCCGCCGAGGGCGCGAAGCTCACCCGAACCGCCTTGGCCTTTGTCGCCCCCGCCGCCGCCCTGCACGCTGTCATCACGGATGAGACCGCGCCGGAGGATGCGAGGCAAGCGCTCGCCGCGGCGGGCGTGAGTGTACGAACGGTCTGACTCGCGAGGCGAGGAGGAGCGTCGCCTCGCAGAGGAGACGGCACATCCCTGTTTATGAATATGCGCATCTATTGATTCAGACGGGCTAGCTGCCTTTGACAAACGAACCGGTGGGATCTTGGCCCGGTTCCGAATAGCTGATGAGAGGCCGAGGCTCCGGCAGGAGATTGAAACGGCACTATCCTCCGCGAAACCAGTGTCAGGGGCGTTCGGTCCAGCTGCCCACGAAGTGCCCCACCTCATAGGGCTCCGGCATCAGAAGCAAATCCGCCTGCAATCGTGCTCCCTCGGCGGCTCCCGCCAGCACCTGCCATGCCGCCCGGCCGGTGGCATCACCCCGTAGCGCCGTGCCTCCCACCAGCACCAGCATTGCGACCCGCTCGGCCCGAGTGGCCAAATCCCGGCCCAGGGTCGCGCATTCCTGCGGGGTGGCATCGAAGCAGACAGCCTGATACTCGACATCGGCCGTCAGCATTCCAGGAGGGCGGCCGAAATGTAGAAGCCATTCGCCGACCGAGAGCGACAGTGGCAGGGGCTCCGGATCGGTGTGGGTTTGCCCCCATCCGGACTGCCAGTCGATGCCGTGCACCCGAAGGCTTGGATAGGCGGCGGCGGGGTCGAAGGTCCGCGTCGTCTCGTCCCCGCCGACGAGCACCAGCAGTTGCGCTGCCTTCTCGTCGACGGGACGAGCGCCGAAACCCGTGCGGCAGGCGTACCCGTTCTCGTTCACGCCCAGCTGTGGAAGTTGTAGTCGCTGAATCGATTCCACGCACGCATCGCGAAGTCGATCCCATCGTGAACAGTCGTCACCCGCGACTTCGGGTATCAATCCTGGCGGATGCGGACATACGGCAGCGGAGATCAGCGTCACGTATTCTCCGGCTTCCCGCCAGTGTCGAAACCTGGTGCCGGATTGTTGGTGAATCCACCGATCTGCTCGCAGTGCCCATCTGTAGTCGTGGCCCACACCTCTGTATCGGCGGGGCGCCAGATGGCCAGCGTGTCGGGATAGTGTGTCAGTTCGGCCAGCATGGAGTCCGGTCCGCGAAACATCAGCACAACCTTGATTGCGGCCGGAAACTCGTAGGTCATCCCTTCGGGCTCCACGATGATCGAGTATCGATGGCTGTCAGGTGACGCTGTGACCGCCAGTTGGAACTCCATCGGCCAATCATGCCGGACGGACCAATTTTTCGGCCGGTTGTCGTCGAGCCGGTGGTCCAGGCAGGCTCTTAAGAACATCAGTGAATCGGCCACCGCGGGATCGCTCAGGTTCTCGATCACTACACGCCGCAACGGTGTGCGGTGGTCTTCGACTACTTCGCCTTTGTCGCGCCCGCCTTCCGGGCGTAATCGAGGAGCCCGGCGCTGAGAACGCAGGCACGGCTCGATTGCATAGGGGTTCAAGGGTTTTGGTGTGGGCGAGTTACCGCGCCGCCGCAACCGGTATCTGCGGCGGGGCGTCATCCGAGTCGCGGGCCGCGGCGCGTAAGGCGAGCAGGATTATCAGGGCGAAGGCGAGGAGTGCTGTGCCGGTGCGTAGGTAGTGGAAGTTGTCCCATCGGGTGAGGATTTCGGCGTAGTCGGTGGGTGCGCCTGCGGTGACCCATCTGTTGATTTGGTGGTTGATCGGGACGTTTCCGAAGCGGGTGATCACGAAAGTTGCCGCGACCAAGGCGCCGGACAGGGTGGCGAGTAGGCGAGGGCGTCCCGTGGTTACGGCGGCGAGGGCTGCGCAGGCCAGTGCGGCGAGGGCCATGGTGAGTTGCATGCTGATGCTGTTGTTCCGCATCAGTTCGGTGTGGAACTCGAGCCGCATCTGTAATGGGACGCGACGGAAGGTGGGGGCGAGGTTGGCTGCGCCGTAACCGAAGGCGCCGGCGAGTAGGCCGGTGGTGAGCAGGGCGAGGGCATGGGTGAGTCGGACGCGATTCATGGGGACTCCAGCGATAGAATTCTTACAGTGCTGTAAAGGCTAGGGCCGTCGCGTAATTTTGACAAGGATGTAAGAGTTGACCGGAGACCGGGAACCGAAGCGGCGAGCCGACGCCGAGCGCAGCAGGGCACTCATTCTGGAGGCGGCCGCTCGGTTGCTCTCCGAGCAACCTGGGGCGGGGATGGCCACGATCGCGGAAGCAGCCGGGCTGACGCGCCAGACGGTGTACGCCCATTTCGCGTCCCGCGACGAATTGCTCACCGCCACTGTCGATCACATCACCGCCCAGGCCAAAGCGGCGTTCGACGCCGCCGACCTCGATGTCGGGCCGGCCACCGACGCCCTGTTGCGGCTGCTCGATATCGGCTGGCGGTTCTTCCGGAAATCGCCGATTCTGCACCACGTCGGAGCCTTCGCGGGGCCGGGTGTCCGCAGCCGCGCCGTTCCACTGAACGCTCGCTTGCTGGCCCTGATCCGGCGTGGCCAGGAAGGGGGCGAATTCGACGCCACTGCTTCCCCGCAATGGCTGGTCGCCGCCATCATCGCGCTCGGAAATACGGCCGGTGACGAGGTGCGCGCCAACCGTATGACCGTCGCTGAAGCCCAGAAGGTATTGCGTCATAGCGCGTTACGGCTGCTGTGTAGCCGACCGGAACCCGGTTTCGAACGGCACTGACGGCCGGTGCCTCTTCATGCCGTCGCAAATGGCTGAAGTCCGTGGCGAATCCGATGCGACCGGTGCGGGACGGCGTCGTCACTTCCACGGACGGCGACCGAAAGTGATGCCTAAGTGATGCAATCGGCAAACCGTTGCATGGGGGAGACGTAGGACGCTGCGGTTGCGCGGACGGCGTTCATTCGGGGCGATGCCCTATGGCTCAATTGTCGGACGGTCCGGCGCGGCGTCCTGCTAGAAGTCCACGGCGCTGAACTCAGCCGCCCGTGCCGGTGGAGCGCCTACATACCTCGGCGGGCCTGGCTCAGAACCGATGGCTTCGGCGATCCCGCCGTCCCACTTGCACAGCCTGTCCGACGCGGTTGATCGGCCGAGTCGCCCTTAGGTGCATCGTTTTTGCATCGTTTGCGTTAGGATAATTTCCGAGGAACTGGGACGTACACGGCCGTGGCTCCCGCTCGCGGTCGGCAGCAGCCACTACGATTCGCAGCGAGTCGCGGGTGCAGGTCTGCGTTGACGCAGTCGCGCACTTCGGTGGGATCGCGTTGTGTCAGGTGCCGGACGTAGCAGCAACGACCAGCGAAGGAAACGCGGCATTGGGTCGATATCTGGTGGCAGCCACTCCGATACCCGGACATGTGTCCCCGCTGCCGGCTGAACTCGGTGCGGACCGATCCATGGCCATCGATCCGTCCTCGGGAAGGGGATAATTCCTGTGAGCACTGTCGCCTTCGATTCAGCGCGGGTGCCTTTCGGCTCGCCGGCGCCGGGCTTGGACGCGGGTTTCGAGCACTGGCATCGTGCGACCCGTTCGCGAGTGCGCGACGAGCTGACGGAATTCCTGCGGCGGGTGCGGGTGGACGAACTGCGCGCCGCCGGCGTGGACGAGGTGCTCGCCCAGTACGCCGTCGGTGGCAAATGCCTGCGTTCGACCTTCATGTATCTGGGCTGGCTGTGCGTCCGGGACCCTGATCCCGTCGCTTTGCGCGCCGCGGCCAGTCTGGAGTTGCTGCACGCTTTCGCGCTGTTGCAGGACGACGTGATGGACGACGCGGTGCTGCGCCGCGGTGCCGACGCGGCCCACGTTCGACTATCGGCGTGGCATCAGGGTCGTCCGGAGGCCGCGGCGGGATTCGGGGCGTCGGCGGCGACCCTGGTCGGTGACATGTGCCTGGTGTGGGCCGAACAGATGCTCCGGGAGAGCGGAGTCGGTGACCACGCGTTGTCGCGGCTGTGGCCGCGATACGACGCCATGCGGATCGAATTGGCGGTCGGGCAGTTCGCGGACCTGGCCAACGACGCCCGCGAAAGTCCGGCGTTGACCACGGTTCTCGATATCGCCCGCGCGAAATCGGGCAACTACACCGTCCGGCGGCCGCTGGAACTCGGTGCGGCCCTGGCCGGTGGAACCGAGCCGATCCTGGGCACCCTCGGCCACTACGGAACGCTCATCGGCGAGGCTTTTCAACTGCGTGATGATCTGCTCGGCATCTTCGGAGCCGCCGGTCGCACCGGCAAGACCGAGGACAGCGATCTGGGGCAGCGCAAGGCCACCAGTGTGGTGGTCGCCGCCCTCGAGATGGCGGAAAGCGCTGTGCGAGAAGAACTATCGAGTCTATTGGCGCGACCCGACCTCGACGTGGACGCGATCGCCCGCTGCCGGGCGCTGATCGAGATCTCCGGTGCCCCAGGGCATATCGAGGCGATGATCGCCGACCGGGTCGCCGACGCCCGGCTCGCCTTGCGCGACAGCGTGCTGGACGACGGTCCGCGGCTGGCACTGGAGCACATGGCGTCGCTGTGCACCGCACGGAATGTGTGAGGAGAGGACGAGGATGCGCACGGTCAAAGGACGCGGCGACCATATCGTGGTCGTGGGAGCAGGCCTGGCGGGGTTGTCCGCCGCACTCCATCTGGCCGGGCGCGGGCGGCAGGTGACCGTTGTCGAACGCGAATCGGTGCCGGGCGGACGAATGGGCCGACTGGACCTGAACGGCTACCGTATCGACACCGGCCCAACGGTTTTGACCATGCCCGAACTGCTGGACGAACTCTTCGACGCGGTCGGGGAGCGAACCCGTGACCGTCTGGACCTGGACCCGGTGGACCCGGCCTACCGGGCGCACTACGCGGACGGCCGAACCTTCGATGTGCACAGCGACGAGAATCGGATGATCGACTCGATCACCGAGTTCGCCGGTCCCGCCCAAGCCGCGGGGTATCGGGCGCTGCGGTCCTGGCTCACCCGGTTGTACACCGCCGAGTTCGACCGGTTCGTCGCCGCGAACTTCGATTCACCGCTGTCGATGTCGATCCCGGCGCTGGCGCGATTGACCGCGCTGGGCGGATTCCGCGGCTGGGACCGCAAGGTGGGACAGTTCATCACCGACCCGGATCTGCGGCGGGTGTTCACCTTTCAATCGCTCTACGCCGGAGTCGCGCCCGAGCGGGCGTTGGCCGCCTACGCGGTGATCGCCTATATGGACACCGTGGCCGGAGTGTACTTCCCGCGCGGAGGCATGCGGGCCGTGCCGGATGCGCTCGCGGCCGCGGCCGAAGCCGCGGGAGTGCGCTTCCACTATCGGACCTCGGTGACCGAACTCGAGCGTGTGGCCGGAAAAGTGCTCGCAGTGCGCACCGAGGAGGGCGAACGGATCGAGTGCGACGCCTTGGTGCTGACCACCGAACGACACCGGGCCCACCAGCTGCTCGCCCACCGCTCGCGTCGTCCGATCGCCGTGCGGCCGGCACCCTCGGCGGTGGTGCTGCACGTCGCCTGTGCCCGGGACCGGCGAATACCGCACCACAGCCTGCTGTTCGGCGCGGCGTGGAACGACAGCTTCCGCGAAATCATCGACGAGGGACGAGTCATGACCGATCCGTCGATCCTGGTGACCAAGCCGACAGCGGGTGACGGCGAACTCGCCCCCGACGGTCGTGACCTGCTGTACATCCTGGCCCCCGCCCCGAATCTCGGGCGCGGTGGAATCGATTGGGAGCGAACGGGTGAGGGATACGCGCAGGAGATTCTTGAGCTCGCCGGACACCGTCTCGGCACCGCCCGTCCGCGCGACACCGAGTTGCTGCGCGTGGTCACGCCCGCGGACTGGGCGCGCCAGGACATGCTGGCGGGCAGTCCATTCGCCCTGGCGCACACCTTCGCGCAAACCGGTCCATTCCGGCCCGCCAACATGATTCGCGGTATCGACAATGTAGTGCTGGCGGGCGGATCGACCCTGCCGGGTGTCGGCATCCCGCCGGTTCTGATCTCCGGGCGGCTGGCCGCCGACCGGATCACCGGCCCACCCGGGCGCGGGCATCGGGCCACTGCCGTCGCGGTGGCCTCCCGCGCGGATCGGCAGGCGACATGACGCGCGCCGAACTGGACGCGGCCGGAATCACCGATTCGAGTCTGCGTCGGTCCTATCTGTGTTGCCGTGAGCTCAACGCCGCCCACGGTAAGACGTTCTTCCTCGCGACCAGGTTGCTCGCACCCGACCAGCGCCCGGCTGTGCACGCGCTCTACGGTTTCGCCCGCCGCGCCGACGATATCCTCGACGACTTCGATCCGGTGCTGACGCCCGCCGATCGCGCACAGCGTTTGCGCTCGCTCGCCACCCAATTCGACCGCGCGGATACCGCCGGTGACCCGGTGCTGGCCGCCGTGCTGCACACCGCCCAGACCTATCGGATACCCCGGCACCTGTTCGAGGCCTTCCTGAGGTCCATGCGGATGGACCTGACGGTGACCGACTATCCCGATCGGGCCGCGCTGGACCATTACGTCTACGGTTCCGCGGAGGTGATCGGGATGCAACTGCTGCCGGTTCTGGGCACCACCGAATCCGTCGAGGCCGCAACGCCTTTCGCTGCCGCGCTGGGAAAGGCCTTTCAGCTCACCAACTTTCTCCGCGACGTCGACGAGGACCTGGCGCGCGACCGGGTGTATCTCCCCGCCGACGAACTCGCCGCCTACGGGGTGGATCGGGGACTGCTGGAGTGGTGCCGCCGGCGTCGCCGGGTCGACCCGAAGGTCCGCCGAGCATTGGCCGAACAGCATCGGATCACCCGGGACATCTACGCCGAAGCGCGGCGCGGCATCGAACTGCTGGCGCCACGCTCGCGTCCCTGCGTGGAAACGGCGGCGGTGTTGTACGGGGAGATCCTCGATCGCATCGAGAGTGCTGACTTCGAGGTATTCGGACGGCGCGCCAGAGTCGGGACCAGGCGTCGCCTGCGGGTCGGTGCGGCAGGATGGCTGCGCGCCCGACGGGCTCGGCGCATACCGCACAGCCCGGCCGGTCCGGGCACGAGTTCAGAACCGTTCGACACCGCCGAATTCCGTGAACACGGCTGAGGAGAACAATGGAGCACTGGCACTACTCGTTGGTCCTGGCGGCATGTCTGGCGCTGACCGCCCCGCTCGAGTTTGTCGGACCCGGTGTCTATCGACGTCCGCACCTGCTGTTTCAAGCCCTGTGGCCGGCCGCGGCGCTCTTCGTCGTCTGGGACCTGGTGGCGATCGCGGCGGGCGTGTGGGATTTCAACGAGCGCTACACCCTCGGAGTGCTGTTGCCGGGCCGGATGCCGGTGGAGGAGTTGCTGTTCTTTCTCGTGGTACCGCTGTGCGGGCTGCTGACTTTCGTGGCGGTCCAAACGCTCCTCGACCTGGCCGCCCGCCGACGTGGCCTCGTCTCGAAATCGGCCGGTCGATGAACCTCACCAGTGTCGGGTACACGCTGCCGGTGCTGCTGGCGGTCCTCGCCGTGTGCGTGGCCGAGGTGCGGTGGCTGCGCACGGGATTGTTCCGCCGTCCGGCCTACTGGCTGACGATGTCGATCGTGCTGGGATTTCAGATCCCGGTGGACGGCTGGCTCACGCGACTCGACGCGCCGATCGTGCTGTACAACCCCGAACATATTCTCGGCGTGCGGTTTCCGTGGGATATCCCGGTCGAGGACTTCTTGTTCGGATTCGCGCTGGTTACCGCGGCGCTCCTCGGGTGGGAACGTGGCCGGCAGCGGCGCGCGGGTGCCCAGCGGTGACCGCGGCACATACCGGCTACGGCCGCGATCGGCGGCGCGTACGGCTACCCGCGGCGCCTGGGCACCGCAATCTCGGACGCACCACCTCCGCACCGCACGTGGTGGTGGTCGGCGCGGGGATCGCGGGCCTCGCGGCGGCCACGGGGTTGGCCGAGCGTGGCTGTGACGTCGACATCGTCGAGCGGGAAGAGTATCTGGGCGGCCGAGTCGGCGGGTGGACCGAACGGCTCTCCGACGGGACGCCGGTGGGGATGAACCGCGGCTTCCACGCCTTCTTCGCCCAGTATTACAACCTGCGAAAGTTGTTGGGGCGTAGCGATCCCCGCTTGGACCGGTTGGTCCGGCTCACCGATTATCCGCTGATCGACGCCCAGGGCCGCCGCGACACCTTCCGCGGGCTGCCCCGCACCCCGCCGTGGAACGCGCTGGCCTTCGCGCTGCGCAGCCCTAGCTTCCGGCTGCGCGACCTGATCCGCATGGACCCGCGAGCCGCCGCGCCCCTGGCCGCGGTGTCGGTCCCCGACATCTACGCCCAACTCGATGACGTGGACGCGCAAACGTTCCTGCGCGACATCAATTTTCCGGCCCCCGCCCGGCACCTGGCGTTCGAGGTGTTCTCGCGCAGCTTCTTCATCGAGCCCGACCGCATGTCGGCCGCTGAACTCGCGACGATGTTCCACATCTACTTTCTCGGATCGAGCGAGGGGCTGGTCTTCGATGTGGCGCGCGACAACTTCGACGTCGGCCTCTGGTCGCCGCTCGCGGAGTATCTGACCGCACCGCGCACAGCGAGCAAGCCGGGGACCGTGCGCATCCACCGAAAGACATCCATCGAACGCGTCGAGCCCAAAGGGGCCGGGTTTCTGCTCGTCGACGACACCGGTGCGACGAGGGAGGCCGACGCGGTGGTGCTCGCCGCCGATATCGCCGGTCTCCGTCGCATCGTCGCCGCCTCACCCGAACTCGGAACTTCCGAATGGCGTTCCCGCATAGCCGCTTTGGCGCTGGCGCCCGCTTTCGCGGTGCATCGGCTCTGGCTGGATCGGCCGGTGCGCCCGCACCGGCCGGGATTCCTCGGCACCGGCGGAATGGATCCGCTCGACAACATCAGCGTGCTGGATCGCTATGAACGCGGAGCCGCCGAATGGGCCGCGGCCACCGGGGGAGGGGTCGTCGAACTGCATGCCTATGCCGCGGCCGCGACGATCCCCCCGCCGACCACCCGCAACCAGGTGCGCGATCGGCTGCTGGCGCGGCTCCACGCGATCTATCCGGAGACCGCGGCGGCGACCATCGTGGGCGAATCGATGTTGTGGCGACAGGATTGTCCACGGTTCTCGCCCGGCGACTTCGCCGGCCGTCCCGGCATCGAGACCCCGCACCCACGGCTGGCGCTGGCCGGAGACGGTATCCGGGTCGACCTGCCCGTGGCACTGATGGAACGCGCCGCGACCACCGGTTGGCTCGCGGCCAACACGCTGCTGCGGCAGTGGGGTGCGGCGGGGCACGAACTGCACTCGGTGCCGGTCCGCGGGCGCTCGACGCTGCTGCGCGAGTTCGCGTCTCGGGAGCGGGCTCGATGAAGGAACCAGAAGGAGCAGTACCACGAGCCGTCGTTTTCCGGGAGGTCTCAGCAGTGAAGGTAGTCAAGGCCGTCGGCGCTCGTGTCGACCGCATCGCATGGCTGGAAAAGTCACCGTTGCAACGGTTTTCACCGGAGGTATGGTCGCGGCAGCGGCCCACCTATTCGGACGCCGACCCCGCCCTGATCACCGCCGCCCTGAAATGGTCACAGCGACGGCCCTCCGGAAACTGGTATGTCGTAGCCGCGAGCCGTGCCATTCGCCGCGACCGGCCCCTGGGCTTCCGGATCGGGGGCAGGGAGGTCGTGGCCTGGCGCGACGAGGCCGGCGGCCTGCACACCGGGCCGGGCGCCTGCCCGCATCTCGGTGCGCCGTTGACCTCGGCGGAAGTCGACGACGACGCGCTGATCTGCCGATGGCACGGCATGCGGGTCGGCCCGCACGACAGCGCGTCCCGATGGTGCCCCTATCCCAGTTTCGACGACGGCGTGCTGGCATGGGTGCGACTGGACTCCGTGGGCGGCGAAACCCCGACCGACGCACCGATCATCGGCCCGCGACCCGCCGACACGACGGTGCACGCGGTGACCCGGCTGATCGGTGGCTGCGAGCCGCGCGACATCATCGCCAATCGCCTCGACCCCTGGCATGGATCCTGGTTTCACCCCTACTCGTTCGCGTGCCTGGAGGTGACGCGTACGCCGCCGCGCGACGAGATCACCGAGGAGAACCACGGTTTCCTGCTGAATGTGACCTTCCGGGTGACCCGCGGGCTCGGCGTGCCCGTCCAGGCGGAGTTCACCTGCCCTGACCCGCGCACCATCGTCATGCGCATCGTCGAGGGGGAGGGTAAGGGCAGCGTCGTCGAAACCCACGCCACCCCACTGGGTCCCGGCCCCGACGGCCGCGCGCGCACGGCGGTGGTGGAGGCGACCATCGCCGATTCCGAGCGGCCGGGATTCCGCTACGCGCGTCGCGCGGCACCGCTGCTGCGCCCGCTGATCAATCACGCGGCCACCCGGCTCTGGCGTGATGACATGGCCTACGCCGAGCGCCGATATCAGTTACGCACGCACCAGTGCTGACCGGTGGACATCGTTGTCCGGTGCGGCGCGCCGACGCCTTCGCGACTACCCCGCATGCGCCGCCGCGGGGGATCGGTCGGTGTATCGGCGCACGATCAGCGCCGACCGCAGTCGCCACAGACCCGCGACGCTGCAGGGATCGCAGCCGGTCAGTTGGTGAATCCTTTTGAGCCGATAGTCGATGGTGTTGGTGTGCACGTGCAGTTTCTTGGCCGTGCGCTGGCGATTCATGTCGTTGGCGAGATGCGTCGTCAGGGTGTGCAGTAGTTCGGGATGGTCGTCCAGCGGAATCAGCAAGGCGCGCAACACGTCTCGCGCCGGCCCCGGCCGGGTGAGCTGAAAATGCAGACCGAGATCGCTCATCCGGTACAGGCCCGGTTCCACGTGCATGGCCGTGGCCGTATCGAGGAAGTCGTGCGCCTGCCGGTCGGCCGCGGGGATATCGGAGGTGGCGGCTGTGAGTGCCACCGCGATCAAAGGTTGCCGTGTCGCCTCTGCCAGCGCGTCGAACAATTCGCCGAGTCCGCTGTCCTCGACGAAATCATGCGGGATCAGCAGTGTGCCGCCGTCGGCGCCGACGATCGACAACGCCTGTGGCCCACAGTATTCGGTCAGGGCGGCGTCGATGCGGGTGGCCGTGGCCGGGCCGTTCTCGGACTTGCTCCGATCCGCGACTGCCGGAACCCCCAGGGCGATGACGTGGTAGCGGGCGCTGATCGGAATGCCGCAGTGGCGGGCGAGCGGACCGGCGTGGTCCCCGCGCAGTAGAGCGACGGCGAGGTTACGGGTCGCCGCGTGGTGGGAGTTCGCGGGTGCCGGTAGCTGGCATGTGTAGACACGGCTGAGCCGCACGTGCACCGATTCCAGGGTGTCGAGTTGCCGCCGGGTCGCCATGCGCCATTCGTCGGCGGAGAGTTGCCGCCCGTCGACCCGCTCGGACCCCGCACGGAAACCGGCGTACACCGCTTGCTGGAGACGGTCCAGGCCGAGGCCGAGTTTCGCCCATAGCCGCGCCGAGGATTCTAGCTCGGCGATCCGGCCGGCCAGGTCTTCGCCCCGGTAGCCGGCGACCGCCAGTTCCGTGCAGGCATGAATGACCTGCGCGCTCAGGTCGGCAGGAGGGACTTCGCCGCGCTCGAGTGCGGCGGCCGACGGCGGCGTCGCTGCCGGAGCGGAACCGCGCGAAATGTGCACCGAACGAGCGCGCGCGGATGCTGTGCTGTGCCGAACTGTTGTATTCACGGAATCCGACTTCCTTCCACCGACCGTTTGGTGACCGTGGCCAGCGGTCAGCAGATCGTACAAGATCAGTGCACAGTTGTACACTGAGTGGAACGACAACGGACCGGCCTTCGGATTCGAGCGACTGCTGTGGAAGGCATGTCAGTGCACATGCGTGCACGTTCGAGCCTGCGACCGCTATCTTTGTGCTACTTTCCGTAACGCTAAGTTGCGGTTCGTGATGGAGGTCTGTGGTGCCCGACACTGTCGACGGGGACATCGTCCGGCTCGCCCAATCGGGCAGCGAAGGCGGTGGGGCAGCGTTGGATCAGGTGGCGCTGATGTCCGGCTCCGCCGGCGTCATCGGCCTGATCCTGCTGTGGATCGGATATCTGCACCGCGCTCGGCGGATCAGCTGGCTGCAGCGCGTCGCGGACGGCCTCGGACGCCTGTTCAACCGTCCCGGCTGGGTAGCGCTGCCGGTGGCCTTGTTCCTGGCCACGATCCTCACCGCCCTGCTCGGCTTCATCTGGGACGTCAGCCTGCATATCGGTAACGGCCGCGACGAGGGGCCCCTGGCCAACCCGGCCCACTATTTCATCCTCGTGGGACTGTTCTTCCTGTTCACCGCCGGCATGACGGCCATCGTGCTGCCCCTCGACGAGAAGCCGGGCCCGGCCGCGGTGCGCATCACCCGCACCTGGTACGCCCCGGTCGGCGGCATCCTCATCGCCGGCGCCGGCCTGTACGCTCTGATCGGGTTTCCGCTCGACGACATCTGGCATCGGATGTTCGGCCAAGACGTAACCCTGTGGGGCCCAACGCATCTGATGCTCATCGGCGGTGCGGGACTCTCCCTCGTCGGTGTGCTGCTGCTGGAGTACGAGGGCCGCCGCAACCGGCCCGATCCCGGCCGCCCCGAAGGCGGGTGGCTGATCCGCTCGTTCGCCTTCGGCGGGTTGCTGATCGGCTTGTCGGTGTTCCAAGTGGAGTTCGATTTCGGGGTCGAGCAGTTCCGGCTGGTGCTGCAGCCCATGCTGATCGTCGCGGCATCCGCTGTTGCCCTGGTCGCCGCTCGGATCACGCTCGGTCCGTTCAGCACGCTCGTGGTGGTGGCCTTCGCGGCAGTGGTCCGGGGGGCCGTGGCCTGGCTGGTCGGCGGACCGATCATCGACGCACCACGCAACGTGTTTCCCCTCTATCTCGGCGCCGCGATCGTGGTGGAGGTAGCGGCGCTGCTGCCGCTGGCACGGCGGCGGCCGATCTGGTGGGGTGCGGCCACCGGGTTCGGCATCGCCACCGTGGGACTGTGGCTCGAATCCTGGTGGATCCAGCGGATGTTCGTCGACGCGTGGCCCGCCGCGATGTGGCCCGAGATGCTCGCGATGGCTGTCCCGGTCGGAGTCGCGGGCGGTGCGGTCGGCGCGATGCTGGCGATCGTCCTGCGCGGCGAACCACTACCGCGCCCCGCGATCCGCCGTGGCCTGGTGTGCGCGGCCGTGGTGGTCGCCGCCGCCGCTACCGCGAACGGTTTGACCATCCACGTCCCGCAGAACGCCTCGGCCGAGGTCACCTTGACCGACGCCGAACCCGATGCCGGTCGGATGGTGACCGCCGAAATCCGCCTCAGCCCAGCCGATCTCGTCGGCGCGGACCCGGAATGGGTGCAGATCCTGGCCTGGCAGGGCGGCATCGGAAGCGACAGCCCCGGGCGCGGCCTGGTGGTCGATCAGCTCGAACGGCTGAGCGCGGGCCACTATCGGTCGACCCGCCCGGTTCCGGTGCACGGCACCTGGAAGACGGTCCTGCGCGTGCAAGATGGCCGCACACAGACCGCGATGCCGATCTACATGGCCGCCGATCCAGGGATAGGCGCCGAGGAGGTGCCCGCGCTGGCGTCGTTCCAACGGGACTTCGTCGCTGAGATCACCGTCCTGCAGCGAGAGCGCTCCTTCGACCATCCCGCCTGGTTGTTCAGTGCCGCTTCCCTGGTCGTGCTGTTGTGCAGCCTCGCATTGATCGCCGCGCTGTCCTGGGGAGCCGCCCGGATCAACGATCGATATCTGGCGGAAGACCGGGTTCCCGCACCCGCACCGTGACAGCGGATGCCGTTGTCGCCGGGAGTGGTTCACGGCCAACGCTCCTCGACTGTCGCGGGCGGTTGGCGGCGATCGCCTACCGCCTGCTCGGGTCGGCCGACCAGCTGACGTCGGCGCGCGCCGCGAAACCTATGTGGGACAACGGCTCCCCGAGACCTTGTTCGCCGGAGACCCGATGTCGGGCCCCGCCGATACCGTCGCCGGTGCCACAGATCGGCGGCAATAAAGAACGAATCGGCGGATGCGCCACCGGCTGTCACCGGAACGGCGGATACTTCAGTGGCATCAGCGCGCTGGAAGGCCAACCGATGGAGAAGGCGACAGAGACAGGCCGGCACGACCTTCGCTCGTCTGCCTGGTTCCGAGACCAGCGGGATTTCTGGTGGAACGATGACTTCATCGCGCTGCTCGCCGAAAGATGGCGTCTTGACGAGGCGCACTCGCTGGCCGACATCGGGTGCGGTCTCGGTCATTGGGCACGGTTGCTCTTCCCGTTCCTGGGTCCTGATGCTCGACTGACCGGGGTCGATCGAGAGGTGACCTGGCTGGCGCGTGCGCGGGAGGTATTCCTCGATGCTTACCCGGCTGCTGTGGCTGCGGGACGCGTGGAATTCGATCAAGGCGACGTGAACTCGCTCGCTCTTCCTGCCGACACATTCGACGTGGTCACCTGCCAAACTCTTTTGATGCATCTCGACAAACCCGAGCGAGGTTTGGCCGAAATGTTTCGTATCGCGAAGTCCGGGGGTCTCGTCGTTTGTGTCGAGCCCAGCAATCTGTTCAATATGATGTCGTTCGATTCATGCACCTCTGAACAGTCCACCGAGGACTTGGTGCGGAATTTCGAGTTTTGGCTTCGATTCCAGCGCGGCCGGATCGCTTTGGGTAAGGGCGATATTTCGATAGGAGAGCGCCTGCCCGGAATGTTCGCGGAAATAGGCTCGACCGATATAAACGTCTATCTCCGCGATAAAGCGTTCCCGGTCTACCCTCCGTATTCAGGTCCGGAACAGGAAGCCACACTGGAGCCGATAAAGGCTTGGGAAAGCAGCGACACAGGGCCGTGGAATTACGCACAACTGGCGCGTTATTTCCTGGCAGGCGAAGGAACCGCGCCGATGCTGGAGTCTCAGCTGGCGGCCATGCGTGCGGAAGGAGAACGGCAGTTCAACGCTGTTTCTGAAAAACGATATTCATGCGGCGGCGGCGCTGTCGTATATATCGTCAGCGGCCGGAAACCTTGATCTGAGCTCGTCGGCAACGCCGACAGCCCGTCCGTCGAGCCGTCCGGACAGCCGGCCGCCGGAGCCGGGCTTAAGCCGAAGGGCGCCTTGGCGACCCGGTCGGAACCTCCTCGATCGCCGGCGGCCCGTGTCGACGCGCGCAACCCATCTGACGGCGCGGAAATGACCTTGGATCGGACGGCAAGAAGTCTCGGCAACACCGAAAAAATGCGGCTCCGCAGTCATATACTGGTATGGGTCGTGGGGCGGTCCGTCGAAAAATTCGAACGCGTGCGCCCTGAGGCTCAACACCCAAGGAGGAGCCATGCTCGACCAGGTCGAAATTGCACATGCGCTCAAGGATAAAAATTACTTCCACTCTCTTCGGCCGGCGGAGCAAGAAGCCGTCGTCACCGCTGGCGGAATCGGGGCTGTCGATATCAGCGACGAGAGCCTCGAGTCCGTCAGCAGCGGCCTTGAAGGTGGAAGTCAAATGCTTTACACTGGCACGGATGCGCAGGAGGAGGGGGGCTCCCAGACAATGATCATTTGCACGTGCTGAGTGATTGGCGATGGTATCTGCGGATGGCTCCAGCCATCCGCAGAACTTCCTTTTGAGGAAGCGCAGCTATGGGCTCTCTACCTTTTGGTGCGGAGTGGTGGACTTCTCTTACGCTGAATGAGCGCCAGACGCTCCAGGCGGTCGCGCCGCCGGAACCATCGAATACCGAAAATTCCGCGACGGTCCGCCGCCGGTTCGAGCAGTGGAAATCCCAATCCCCTTTTTGCCGGGAAGACTACTTTGTGCGGCGCCTGGCATTCGACGATCTGGATGAATCATCCTTCAGCGATCTGCTGGGCGAGTCCGCGACGGCACTGCAACGTCGGTTCCCACAGGTGCCCTCGTGGCTTGCGCGCATCCAGTCCGCCTACAGCGCAACGAGTCCCAGCCGCCTGCCGGTAGTGGGGCCCTTGATCGAAAGCGCGAACGCCGAACTGAGTAGAAAAGTCGAAGAGCTCGCGCGCGCGTGGCCGGATGTCGATGCCGAATGGGGTTCTCTCGTCGAACAATTGATCAGTGCGATGGTCGCTCGGATCGATGACCGGATCAGCCGGACGGTGGTCCTCGAGATGAGGGTGGCGGCCCTGCAGGGGACCTTGACGGGCGATGACCCGAGTGCGCGTTTCCGGACTTTCCTGGACCGGTTGCGAGACCCGCGCCATGCGCTACTTTTCTTGGCACAGTATCCGGTCCTCGCGCGGACGTTGACAGACTGCGTCGACGATTGGACCGAGGCTTCGATCGAGCTGCTGGAACGTGTGTGTGCCGACTGGGCGAGCATCCAGAGCACCTTCTTGCCCGGCCGCGACGCCGCGCTGACGAGCATCGAAATGGGCTTGGGTGACCTCCACCGCCGAGGTCGTGAGGTATGTGTCCTGCGTTTCGCTTCCATCGGGCGCGTGCTCTACAAGCCACGGTCCCTGGCGATCGACCAGCACTTCGCACTCTTGCTGAGCTGGCTGCACGAACGAGGTGCGCCGGCCTTACGCCTGCCGCGCATAGTGGATCGCGGCAGCTATGGCTGGTCCGAGTTCGTCTCGCCGGCTCCGTGCCGCGACCGGGCGGAAGCAGGTGAGTTCTACCTGCGTCAAGGCGCATTGCTCGCGGTTCTCTACCTGTTGAACGCCAACGACTTTCACTACGCGAATCTGATCGCGGCCGCGGGGTACCCCGTCCCCGTCGATCTCGAGACCCTCTGCGGTCCGGATTTCGGGCAAGCGCAGGAGGACTCCTACGATTCGTACTCAGCATTCGAACTGGCGACCTCGGTGGTCGGCACCATGCTGCTGCCGTACTCGGACGACAATGCGGGCCGGCGTGCGGTCGACCGCAGCGGACTGGGCTCGCGCGAAGGGCAGCTGTCGGCCGATCCGATGCCGCGATGGGATCACCTCGGTACCGACGAAGCCCGCCTGTCGTTCGAGCGGCGTACGTTGTCCGCGGGACACAATCGGCCCGAACTCGACGGTTCTGCCTTGCATGCGTGCGAGTTCACCGCGGAAGTCGAAACAGGATTCTCCGCGATGTATCGCCTGCTTGAGTCGAATCGCGAAGACCTGGTATCGCCCGCGGGTCCGCTGACCGCCATGCTGAATGACGAAGTGCGCGTGGTCTTTCGAGCGACACAGTTCTACGAGAAGATCCTTCGCCAGAGCTACCACCCGGACTACCTCAGCGATGCGCTCGATCGCGAGCGGCTTTTCGATCGCCTCTGGTTCGGCATGGATCGGACGCAGTTCCCCCACATCACACGTCGATTGCTGTCGAGCGAACGCCAGGATCTCTGGCGCGGCGAAGTCCCTTATTTCAGTACGTGCGTCGGGTCACCGGATCTGACCGCGAGCGACGGCAGACGTATCGACCAGTTCTTCATCCGTTCGGGATGGGACATGGTTCAGCACCGGCTGGCTTCGCTGGGAGAAACGGACCTGCGCACGCAACTCTGGTACATCCGCGCCTCGCTCAGCACCCTCGCGCTCAACAACGAGACCACCTTCCAGCGTTACCAGGCCCCGGTCGACGCACGACCGGCCGATCGCGACCGCCTGCTTGTTCAGGCCACAGCGATCGCCCAGCGTATTTCCCGGCTCGCTCGATGGCGAGAGGACCGCGCGTCATGGCTCGGGCTGGCCTACGGGGAAAGCCGTGGCTGGCAACTGCGTCCGCTGCAAACCGACCTGTACAGCGGCCTACCCGGCGTCATCCTGTTTCTCGCCTATACGGAATCGCTGGACGGGCGGGGCGAGTTCGGGGCTGTGGCACAGGGGGCGATGCGGACACTGCGCCAGCAGATGAACCGCCGCCGCACCGGATCGGAAGGCATCGGCGGATTCGACGGCTGGGGCGGGCTCCTCTATCTCTGGGCGCATCTTTCCCAGCTGTGGAGCGACCCAGGGCTGTTGGGCGAGACCGACGCGATGGTTTCCCGGGTCGAGTCGCTGGCGAACTCCGACGATCACCTCGATGTCATCCAGGGAACAGCCGGCGCGATCGTTCCGCTGCTGAACCTGCACACAATGACTGGTGCGGTGCGGCCGCTCGAGGTGGCCCGAAAACTCGGTGACCGTCTTGTCGAACGAGCGCAGCCCGCCACCGGAGGGGTTGGCTGGCTCGGCACTACGTTCCCCACCCACCCTTTGACCGGGTTCTCGCATGGCGCGTCCGGGTTCGCGTGGGCGTTGGCGGAACTCTTCGCCGCCACAGGCGACGACAGCTACGCGCGCACCGCGCTCCGAGCCGTCGCCTTCGAACGCGCCCACTTGTCGCGAGATTCCGGAAACTGGGCGGATCTCAGGCAATCTCGGCGAGGGCGGAATCTTCGGGAGATGACCGCGTGGTGCCACGGTGCGTGCGGCATCGGCATGAGCCGCTTGCGGATGCTCGACATCCTCGGCGACTCGACTCTCGCCGAGGATCTGGATATCGCGCTCCGGACGACATACCGGCAGGGGTTCGGCGTGAATCACTCGCTGTGCCACGGCGATCTCGGATCTCTGGATCTGCTCCTCCAGGCCGGCCGTCGCTTTCCTGCGGCGGGTTGGGAATTACTGCTGTCCGAACGGGTCTCGTCGAGCCTTGCCGGCATGGAAGAGCATGGCTGGCGGTGCGGCGTTCCGCTGGACGTGGAGACTCCCGGCCTGATGGATGGGCTGGCCGGGATCGGTTACCAGCTCTTGCGCCTGGCCGAGCCGGATGGGATCCCCTCGGTGCTGATCTTGGAAGGACCCCGTGGGGTCACGCTCCCGGCGACCCGAATATCGACATCGTCTGCGAGGGAAGGATATTTCCACCATGGTGCAGGATCGAACACATAGCTTTGCCGGCCTGATCGCCCCGGTGACGAAGAGCGAATTCATCGACAAGTACTGGGGGAAGTCGACATTGGTGCTGCATCGAACCGAGCCTGACTACTTCGGTAGCCTGTTCTCGCTGGCGGACTTGGATGCTTGCCTGATGACGGCAGCGAACAGATCGTCGAAGATCCTGCAGGTAATTCCGCCGCCGAGCAGCGGGCGTAGCTCGATACTCACTTCGGTGTCCGCACTCTCCAAAGATCGGCTCTACGACGCGTATCTCTCCGGAGATACGATCAGGCTGCTCGGCGTCGAGAAAGTATGGCCCCCGTTCGAGCTGTTGGCGGCCGACGTTCGTGAAGCCCTCGACGTGGAAATCGGATTCAATCTCTTCCTGACCCCGCCGAACTCGCAAGGGTTCCCGACTCACGTCGACACACTGGACTCGTTCATCGTTCAAATAGCGGGAGCCAAACAATGGTACATCTGGGATCCGATATATGATCGGCCGTTGGGCTCGCAACGCTCGAATGAGTTAGTTGCCGGTATGAAGTGGGCCGAAGAAGAATTGACGCTTCGCGACAAGCCGGTCCTGAAGGCCGGTGATGTGGCATATCTGCCCCGTGGCTTCTTTCACAAAGCTGTCGCGGGGGACGAGTTCTCGCTTCATGTGACGATTTCTTTTCATCCGCTGACCTGGGTCGACTTCTTCGGTCGGGCTGTGGAGTTGGCGGCTATGGAGGATCTGGAACTTCGTCAGGATCTGCCGCCGGGGTTCGTTCAAGATCGAGAGAAGCAGGAGCACATGTCGCTTGTCTTCGCGCATCTGCTGGACCGGCTCAGTAAGACATTGTCCTTCGAAGCAACCCTCGGTTCACTGGTCGACGAGCAGGTGAGCGCGCGGACCTTTCCACCGGACGGCCACTTCTCTGTTCTCGCCGGTCTCGACGAGATCGGCCCGAATTCGACCGTCAACCGGAGAAGCGGCCTGGCTTGCCTCGTCGAAAACGCCGGGAGTACCGCGGTGATCAGGTTCGGGCCGAAAAGGGTGGAAGGTCCGAAGGGGATTCTCTCGACCCTCGAGTTCATTCGTGATCACCGCACCTTCCGCGTCCGCGATCTGCCGGACTCGGTGAGCCTGAACAGCAAGATCACCCTGGTCCGGCGATTGATCCGCGACGGGCTGCTCCGCCCGGTGTGATCCATCAGCGGCGCTCGCCGTTACGCCATCGCGAGCACACATGGCAGGCTGTCGGGCGCTGACAGCCGCAACAGCGAGTACCCGATGCCCGCAACGCCTGGAAAGAGCCGCGGGTCGACGTCCGTGCCGTTTGCGAGCTTCAACGAGTAGCGACCCTGCTCCCGCGCTCGCTGCATTACCCGGGTCGCTATCGCAGCTGCCGCATCGAGATAGCCGGGTTCCCGCAGGGCACTGGCCGCATAGACCAAAACATCTATCCGGCCACTGTTTCCGCAGCAGAGGTCATCCGTTTCAGATAGTCCCGGCGCACCGGTTGTTTCGAGCATGTGCACGGTATCGCCGGGCTGCCGACGAGAGGTGACCCTGCTCAGCGCGATGTGTCCCAGGGCGATTCCGGGGGCGCCTTTGCACCAAGAGTTCAGGAAGCGGTCGTCCAGGGTCGGTGCCTGCCGCGGCCCGGATGGCCCCGAGGAGGCCACGTCAGCAAACAGTCGCGGCACCATCTGCCACAGTTCAGGACGGTTCGTTCGTTCGTAGAGCCGCGCGAAAGCGGCGCCGATGCCCGCCCTTCCATGGCAGAAGCCTGCTGCCGCAGGCCCTTCGGCCGATATCCATTCGTCGGACCGCGAAAGGTGACGTGCACAGCGCACGGCAAGCTCCAGGGGCCGTTCGCCGCCCGCAATTCTCTTCGGACGCCGTTCGGCGAGCGCCAGCAGAGCCATTATGGCGCCGGCACTGCCGATCATGACATCGTGTTTCGCGGCGGCGATACGGTCGGCACTCAGCAGCCTGGCAGCGATCTGTGCATCGTCGGCGAACGATTCGTCGTTCAACAGATCGCCGATCCGCACCAGGGTATAGATGACCGATCCGAGGCCGGCGAGTCCGCCGAGCGGTTGCTGGAGTCGTTGCATTCGGACCGGGTCGGCACAGATCTGACGAATGTCGGCGCGCACCGGGGCGATCGCCCGCTCGGAGATCTCGCGGAATTCGTCAGCATCGAAGACTTTCGCCATCGCTGCGAAGAACAGAGAGATGCCCGCGGTGCCGGCGTAAAGATGTGGTCCTAGAACTGGCGGTCGAGCCGACGGGACCGGTTGGTGCCAGTACATACCTCCGTCGCGCGCGATACGCGCATTCCCCCGGAGCAGATCGGCAACCTCCACCGTGGCTTGCACCAGCGAAGTCTGGAAGCCCGCGTTTCGATGGGCCATGACCCGCCCGTCAGGCACGGCTCAGCGATAGGCGCCGATGCCATGCATGCGCATCTCCAGCAGATCATCGACTGGTACGCCATCGTGGCCTCGGTCTCGGACGCCGCGAATGAACTGCGGTGTCACGCCATGTATTCGCATAATGGTCAGTTGCTCGGGTGTGGTCGAGTTCTGATAGCCGAGTGTCTGAAGTTCCTGAATCAGCGCCGGGCTGACGCCGTGGATCCGCATCTCCAGCAGATCATCGACCGAAATACCGTCATAGCCGAGATCGTGAAGCGCACGGATGAATTCCGGTGTCACGCCGTGGATCCGCATGAGAATCAGCTGCTCGACGGTGATCGAGTTCCGGTAGCCGAGTGTCTGGAGTTCCTGAATCAGCGCCGGGCTGACGCCGTGGATCCGCATCTCCAGCAGATCATCGACCGGCACCCCTTGATGGCCCAGAGCGCTCAGCTCCCGGAGAAAGGCCATGCCGATATTGTGAATCGCCAGCCGGAAAAGGTCTGCGACGGAGAAACTTCCGTAGCCGACGCTGCGCATGGCCGCGGTGAACCCCGTGCTGGGCTGGAAGACAAACTCTCCGCCGCCCTGGCCCGCACCGACATGACCTTCGAACGCGATGGCCCCGGTATCGCGGATAAGCTTGAAGCGCGCTTGCGCATGTTGGGAGAGCAGTTCCTCCGGTGCTAGGCCGGGCAGCGCCGAAAGCCGAACTCCCACCGCACTGGTGGAATTGGGTGCACCGCTGGTCGGGCGAATAGTCAGATGGACCAGATCGTCCGGTTTTGCGTATCTGACCGCCCACGTGCCCGCGAGCGCTACGGTTGGACGATCTTTGTCGAAATCCTGACGTGCGTCCATGCCGAATAACACTACGCTTCGGGCCTGTCAGGCGGACCTGAATCAGCCAGTCGAAGGCGCTTTTCGGTGCGATCCGGTCAGCGCGCGCGGTACGCCTGTGCGGAAATAGAGCCGCAGGTTTCCGACCCACGGCTCTATCTCTCCGATGCTCACGCAGGGGCGGGCGACAGTTCGGTGTCGACTGTCTTCTCTTCGGCGTCAAGGTGTTTGGCGCGGAGGAACGCGGCGACCAGTACGGCACCGAGTAGCACGATGAGGGCGTCGACCAGGATCGAGAATCGGACCCCGCCGAGGATGGTGTCGGGTGGTTGAGAGGCAAGGTCGCCGGATACTCCCATCCAGGCCACGGCGATGGCGCTGAGAATGGGAGTGCCGAGTGTGAAGCCGATTTGCTGGGTCAGTGAGGCCAATGCGGTGGCCAAACCCTGTTCACTGTCGGGCAGGGCCGAGGTGGCGGTGATGGTGTAGGAGACGACGGCCCAGACGTGGCCGACTCCGCTGATCGCGGAAGCGATGAGCAGGACTGTCATGCCGGTGCCGGTCCGCTCGCCGATCAGCAGCAGGGCGGCGGTCGCGACGGCTTGCACGATCAGGCCGAGGATGAGGGTATCCCGAGGCCCGAAGCGGGCGACGACCTTCGGTGCGATCATGCCGCCGCTGAACACGCCGAGACCGAGCAGGGCGAAGGCCAGTCCGGTGGTGAGTACGGAAAGACCGAGGACCTGTTGCATATAGATGGTGAGCAGGAACGAGAGCCCACTTTGCATGGACAGAGTGAACAGCCCGGCGATATTGCCCCACTTCACCGTCTTCCTGGTGAGCACCCGCAGGGGCGCGAGCGGCTCCGGGGCGCGGAGTTCGATGAGGATGAATGCAGTCAGCAGGGCGGCGGCGATCAGGAGGGTCACCAGAGTTTCGGCGCTGGCCCATCCGTTGGTCTGGGCGCCGGTGAGGCCGTAGATCAGTGCGAGCAGGCCCAGGGTGACGGTGAACGCGCCCGGCAGATCCAGTCGTTTGGCCTGTTCGCCCCGACTGGGCGCGAGCACCAGTGGCGCGCAGATCAAAATAAGGATTCCCACCGGCACGTTGACGAAGAAGTTCCAACGCCAGCTGAGCAGATCGGTGAGCACCCCGCCGAGCAGGGCGCCGAAGGCGAACCCGAGCGACAGCAATGCGCCGTTGAAACTCAGGGCCTTGTTGCGCAGCGGACCTTCCGGGAACGAGGTGGTCAGCAGTGCGAGAGCGGCGGGCAGTACCGCCGCGGTGGCCAGACCCTGGGCTACCCGCGCGGCCAGCAGCACGCCCGGATCCTGGGCGAGCCCGCCGATCAGCGAACCGACGGTGAGCACGGCGATCCCCGCGAGGAATATCCGGCGCCGCCCGATGCGGTCGCCGATGCGCGAGAACAGCAGCATGAACCCCGCCGAGGCGAGCGCGAAGGCGGTGATGATCCATTGCAGATTGCTGAGGGAGAACCCCAGGTCTTCGCCGATGACCGGTAGCGAGACGGTGAGAATCGAGAAGTCGACGGCGATCATGAACGTCGCGCCGAGGAGCGCGGCCAGGGTGAGTCGGTGACGGGATGTCATGCGTGGCTCGGCATCGGCCGGCTCGTCGGCGACCGCGGCGGGCGCGCGGTCGTTGGTGTCTGTCATCGGTCAATGCCTTTCGGGATGGTGAAGAGCGGGCACTGCGCAGTGCGATTAGCTTAAAGCCAGAACTATTAAAGCTGCAAGTATTCAGGCTTGATGCTGTTTGCTACGCTGGTCTCATGGGAAACGCCAGGTCGAGCGCCGAATTGTCCGCACGCGATCTGTGCGGCTTGGTCAATCAGCTGGCCCGGCAGATCCAGGACCATGTCCACGTCTGCGCCGCCGGCCTCGGTCTCACCGCCCCGCAGGCGATGGCGCTGCACGAGCTGGGCGCGGCGCTGACCATGCGCCAGTTGGCCGATCGGATGGCCTGCGAGCCGTCGAACATCACCTTCGTCATCGACAAGATGGAGAATCTGGACCTGGTCGAACGCCGGCCCCATCCACACGACCGGCGCGCCAAGCAATTGGTCCTCACCCCGCGCGGTCGCGACCTGCGCACCGAACTGCTGCACGTGATGTCGCTGGAGTCCCCGCTCGGCGAATTGACCGCGGGGGACCAGGACCAGCTGCGCGAGCTGTTGCTGCGAGCGGTCGGCCGCGGAGCTGAATCCG
This sequence comes from Nocardia goodfellowii, assembly GCF_017875645.1. Taxonomy (NCBI): domain Bacteria; kingdom Bacillati; phylum Actinomycetota; class Actinomycetes; order Mycobacteriales; family Nocardiaceae; genus Nocardia; species Nocardia goodfellowii. Next base: position 4,377,506 of record NZ_JAGGMR010000001.1, read on the forward strand.
AGTCGGCCCGAATTTAGATCTTCTTTGGCCTTGCCACGGATCCTTTGATCACCGGTGAGCGGTGTGATGATCTGACGGAAAGGCTCTTTCGATGCTCCAGCAGAACACGACCAAACGGCTCGGCTATTGGCTGCTACTGCTGCACCAGCTGTTCGAAGACGATATGGCCGCGGCATTACGCGACCAGGGGCTGGACCGCAGGAAGTGGCAGGTTCTGCACGCGCTGGCCATCGGCGTGCGGAAACAGGTGGAGATCGACACCGCGTTCGCGCCGTTCCTGGTCGTGGACGGCCTGCGAACCTACGCCACGATCGTGACCGACTTCGTCGACCGCGGCTGGGCAACCGTCGCGGGCGACACCATTTCGCTCACCGAAGCCGGTGTCGCCGCCCACGAGCGGGCAGAAGTCGTGGTGAACACCCAGGCTGTCGACATTCTCGCCGGGATCACCGAGGACGAATTCCTCGTCGCCAACGATGTGCTGCGCCGGATCTCGCTGAACATGTAGTCCGGAACGGGGCCAGATATGCGAAACAACTTCAGCGGCAATCGAATCGACCTCGCATGAGCGCGCCACCCGCGCCGCCGGGCACGACCCGCGCCGAGCGCGGCAAGTGGGTCCTGCTGTTCGTGCTGTCCGGCAATATGGTGCTGGACTCGATCGAAGGCTCCGTGCTCCTGCTCGCGATGCCCGCCATCGGCCGCCAACTCGGTGTCCCGCTGGCCACGACGCAGTGGATGCTGAGCGGGTTCGCCTTCGGCTTCGCCGCCTTCATCGTGCTCGGCCCGGCCCTGACCGCCCGATGGGGCAGGCGCGCAATCTATCTCGGGGCGATGCTGGCATTCACGGTGGCCTCGGTGGCCGGCGGTGTCGTGGAAAACACGGCGGTGTTGATCGCCGCTCGCGTCGTCAAGGGGTGCTGCGTCGCGCTGACCGCGCCCGCCGGCCTGGCTTTGATCAGTACGGCCTTTCCGGACGGACCTCGACAGCGGCGTGCGGTCACCATCTATTCATTGTTCGGCGCGTCCGGGTTCACGATCGGATTGCTGCTCTCCGGTTCGTTCGCCGAATGGGACTGGCGCTGGACGTTTCTCGCACCGGCGGCGGTCGCGCTGGTGCTATTGCTGGTCGCGCCGAAGGTCATCCCGTCCGCACCCGCCCCGCGGCTGCCACGGCTCACCGCCGCGGTGTTGCGCGACGGTTCGCTGATGCGCTCGACCCTGGGCGCTGCCACCCTCAACGGTGCGTATATCGGTCTGTTGCTACTCATCTCGATCCAGCTGAGTGAACGCTATGAATGGCCGTCCTGGCAGATCGCGGTTGCCCTGCTTCCCGCCTGCGTCCCGCTGGTGATCTCGGTGCCGTTCGCGGGTGGGCTGGTCCGGCGGTTCGGGACCGTCCGGTTGATCGCGATCGGGGCGGGGGCAGCGGTCCTGGGTGACCTGTTGTACCTCTGGCGACCCGTGCCGGCGCCGTATCCGGCGGGTTTGCTGCCGGTGTTGTTGTTGATCGAGACCGGACTGGTGCTGTCGTTCGCCGCGCTCAACATGCAGTCGACGTCGACGATCGAACCACGGCTCAGGCCGGTGGCCGTGGCCTGCTACCAGACCGGTGTCCAGCTGGGCGCGGGCGTACTGCTGGCAGTCACCGGCATCTTGCTCAGTGCCGCCGGCAGCTACCGTCCCGCGCTGCTCGTCATCGCGGCGGCCGGGGCGCTCGGCTGCGGGATCGCAGTCGCGGGATTGCGAAAGAACTTGCCCGAGAGAGAGTTTCACTCATGACCGACCAACCGCTGCGTGTCGCGATCATCATCGGAAGTGTCCGGGACGGCAGATTCGGGCCGACCGCCGCGCGCTGGACGGCAGCGCGAGCCGAGGCTTACTCGGGACTCGTCGTCGACGTTATCGATCTCAGGGACTATTTGCTGCCGCTGGTGATGCCGGAGCCGGATCGCGCGCCGGATACCGAGACCGCGAAAGTCCGCGACGCACTCGGGGTCCGGCTCGGCGCGGCGGACGCGTTCATCGTGGTGACTCCGGAATACAACCACACTCTGCCTGCCGCGCTGAAAAACACGATCGACTGGTTCTTCGATGAATGGGCCGCGAAGGCAGTGGCTTTCGTGTCCTACGGCGGGATGAGCGGTGGCCTGCGGGCCGTGGAACACCTGCGGCAGATCTTCGCCGAACTGCACGCCGTGAGCATCCGGGAGTCACTGAGTTTTCACAATCCGTGGGACACCTTCGACGGTGCGAATCCGCGGGACTTCGAGAGCGCCGAGAGCGCCGCGAAAACGATGCTGGACCGGCTGGTCTGGTGGGCGCGGGCGCTGCGCACCGCACGCACCGACCATCCCTTCGAACGCTGACCACCTCGAATCGACGCCGTACAAACATTCCCCGGAGGGTGCGATGACTACGATCCATGAGCGAGATTTCCGGTTCACCGTCTGTGTTTTCAGTCCTGCCGACCGGGACGGCTGGATTCACAAGGCCCGCCGGGCCGAGCAACTCGGCTATGACGTCATGGCGGTCTCGGATCATCTCGGCGCCTTCGCGCCGGTCCCGACGATCGCCGTCGTGGCCGAAGCCACCGAGCGGCTGCGGCTGGCAATCTATGTCTCCAGCAGCACCCTCTATCAGCCGAGGGTGCTGGCGCGAGACTACGCGACGCTGGACCAATACTCCGGCGGGCGGATCGAGATCGGCCTCGGGGCGGGCTACAGCCGCGCCGAATTCGAGAACGCGGGCCTACCGTGGCGGCCCGCCGGCGAGCGAGTGACTCTGCTGGAACGCGCGACCGCGGAATTTCGCCAGGTGCTGGGCGATCCCGAGTTTCGGCCGCGATTCGTACAGCCGTCGGGACCGCCCGTAGTGATCGCGGGCCGCGGTGACCGTGTGCTCCGGCTGGCCGCACGGCACGCCGATGTCATCGGTTTCTCCGGATCGGCGCCGGTGCCGGATGGAGATCCGCTACGGCTGGCCGATATGGCCGAGATCCGCGACCGGGTCGCGTTCGTCGAAGCTCAGCTCGGTGAGCGGATCCACCAGGTGCAGTTCGGCATTCCGGTGCATCGGGTGCTGCCACCCGGAACGCGCACCGGAATCACCGACGTCTGGCAGAACGACGTGACATTCTCGCCCGACGAACTGGCCGAGCACCCGTCCATCCTGATCGGCACGCCCGCCGAGAACGCGGACAAGCTGCGCGCTTTGCGGGCGAAATTCGGCTTCAGTTACTTCAATGTCATGGAGAGCGAGATGGATTCGTTCGCCGAGATCATTGCGCTGCTGCGCTGAGCGCGGCCTGCTGTAGCGCTTCGAGGTATACCGCCGAGGGCTGCGCGCCGCCCACCGTGAACCGCTGATCGATGATCGCGGTCGGGACGCCGGAGACTCCGAGCCGCCGCCCCTCGCGGTGGTCCGTACGCACCGAATCGGCGTAGTCGTCGCTGTCCAGCAGAGCCCGCACCGCGTCCTCCTCGAGTCCGGCTTCGAGGCCGAGCCTGAGCAAGGTGTGGTGATCGGCGAGATTCGCGGCCTCGCCGGTGTAAGCCCGCAGCAGCCGTTCCCGCACTTCGTGATCGCGGCCCGCCGCGGCCGCGAAGTGCGTCAGGCGGTGCGCATCGAACGAATTCACCAGCAGCGCATCGCGCATCCGATAATCGAGACCGACTTCCGCGGCCAGTGCGCCGACCTGGTCCACAGCGGCCTCGGCGGCGGCCCGCGTGAGCCCGAGATCGCGCTCCAGGCGACGCGGGATGGTCAGATCCGGTACTTTGCTCTCGCCGGGGTGCAGGTCATAGCTGCGCCAACGCACTCGCACGTCCTCGTCCCGATCGAAATCGGCGAGAGCGGCCTCGAACCGCCTTTTACCGATATAGCACCAGGGGCACAAATAGTCGAACCAGAATTCCACATTAATTTCGGCCATGTGCTCACGATATAGATTGCGCCTCCCGCTGGAAAGAACTTACTATTTAGTTAGCTCCTTACGGACCGGAAAGAATAGAGGACTGATGGCTACCTCGCTGCCGCTGACCGACGTCTTCCCGAAGGACTGCCCGGGTCGGCCGGTGTTCGAACAGGTAACCGGTCGATGGGGACTGTTCATTCTCATCGCGCTCGATCCGGGGCCGCTGAGATTTGCCCAGTTACGTGACCGAATCGGCGGGATCAGCGACAAGATGCTCGCGCAGAACCTGCGTGCGCTGGTCCGTAGCGGCTTGGCCGAACGCAGTGTGGAGCCTAGTAGCCCGCCGCGAGTCTCCTACGCGCTCACCGCGCTTGGGCGCGATCTGGCGGAGCGGCTGCGCGGGCTGGTCGAATGGAGCGATCAGCACGCGGCGGACATCCTCTCCGCCCAGCGTCGGCACGACGACGCCGAGTCGGCGGAAAAAGCCGAGGCCTCCGACCGGCCTGTAATACACACCCCGGGACAGCTATCGATCGGCCACCGTGATTGATTGCCGCAATTCCATGACAGTCAATCGGTAGCTACTCGCGGATTATTAATGACGAGTGCTGGATTTGCCACACTCGCCGATCTGGGTAAATCCGACAGAGGTGTGATGTTCGCCACTTTCAAACATGCTCGCCGAGCTGAACTCGAAAGTGTCGAGATAAGATCGGTATCGGCATCAACTGGGGGATCGGCTTTATAGTACATCGTGGTTCGCGCCGAGTGCCTTGAACAATGGGTTGGTTTCGATATCCGGGTCGGAAAAATGCCCGGGTATCTCCGGACCTGTCGCTTCGCGCCGAATGCATAGTGGCATCGCAGGTTCGACTGGATGTAGGGGGCGAACTCGTGGGCGGTCCTAGGCAGCGACGTTCCGATCACATCATTCGTGACGCTGAACTCGCGCAGGTGCTCGAGCGGATCGGGGCCAAACCTACCGGCGTCACTCTGATCGATATCGTCGGTGATCCGGGCTCCGGTAAGACGTATCTACTCGGGGCGGTGCAGCGGGCGGCGGAGCGCAATGGCGTGCCGACGCTGGTCGCCCATTGCGCGGAGGCCGATCCCCGCACTCCGTTCCTGCCGGTGATCAACGCGTTGGGTGCCCGCGCCGAGCTCTCCCCGGCCGCCGTCGAGGTACTGACCCGGCTCAGTGCGCCGGTCGGCGCGGGCCCGGTGCTGGACGGGAGGCTGCTCAGCGCGATCCGCCGGCTGCTCGGCGAGGCTCCGGGGCGTGGGGCGATGATCGTGCTCGACGATTTTCATCTGGCCGACGACGGCTCGATCGAGCTGATCGGCTTTTTGCTGCGATGCGCCACGCCGACACCGCTCACCGTGATACTCGCCCGCCGCCCGCGACCGATTCCGCCGCGCGCACAGGCTTTTCTGGTCAACAGTCCGGACTCCGAAGCCGCCTTCCGGATCGTCCTCGAGTCGTTGCCGATAACCCGGGCGGCGGAGCTGCTCGAATTGGGCCCTGAGGATCCGGTACTCGCGGATCTGTATCGCAGAGCCGGCGGCAATCCGCTCTATCTGCGGACATTGTGTGAACTCGCGACCGAGCCCGGCCTGGACTTGGCCGATACCGCTTTCGGCGCAAGGGTATTGAGCGAGATCGTGACATTGGATCCGGCTCAATTGACTGTCTTGGAGGCCGTAGCCGTTGTCGGTGAGCCCTGCGATGTGGACACCCTCACGGCGGTTACCCGGCTGGATCGGAGTCAGGTCTGCGCGGCGGCCACCGCGCTGCTCGGCCGGGACCTGGTGCGGCGGTGTTCGGCACACCAGGACGGTCTCACCATCCGGCACTGCCTGGTCGGTGCGCTGGTGCTCGCACAGGCCGACCCCTGTCGCCGTGCTCGGACGCACCGCAGGATCGCCGATCTGCTCGAAAAACGGGGCGCACCGCCGATCGCCCGCGCACCGCACCTGGTGAGCATCGGCGCCAGCACGGCCCGTGATCTCGATGTATTGATCGCCGCTGCCGGGGAAGCGATGCCGGCTGCGCCGGAATCGGCAGTCCATTGGCTGACCGCGGTGCTGCGCCGGACCGAGCAACCGATGCTGCCCGATCGGGTCGATGTGCTGGTCGCTTTGACGCGCGCGTCCTTCGCGGCAGGCGCCATCGATCAGGCCCGCGGCCTGCTGCGGGAGCTTCAGACGTGGGTGCCCGCCGTCACGGTCGACGCGATCGAGTTCTGCGCCGTGGTCACCGCGTCGTTCGGCGGGTACGCCGAGGCGCTGGAAATCCTCCGGACCGCGCTCGGCACCGGAGATTTCCGTAGTCCGACCGAGACCCTCGCGTTGCTGCTCGCCAAAGGCACGGCGCAGTTCCTGACCGGTGATCTCCCGTCCTGCCACGATCTCGCCGAGCTGCGGCGGTTGGCCGAGGTCGCCGGTGATCCCGCGCAGTGCGCGATGGTTTCCGCGCTGTGCGGCCTGCGTGAGGTATGGCATCGAGCTACCACGCAGTCGTCGGTGACCCTGGCCCGGTGCGCCTGGATCGTCGACAGCACACCGGATTCCGCCTTCGCCACCAGTCCGGCCTGTTTCGCGGTGCTGGGTTGGGCGGAGGCCCTCGTCGGGCATCTCGCCGAGGCCGAGCGTCATCTCAGCCGGGGTGTCCTGCTGGCGGGCCGCCAGGGCGACAACTACCTCCATCCCGTCCTGCTCGCCGGATTGGGTTACACCTATCAAGAACTCGGCCGCTTCGTCGAGGCGGAGCGCGCGATCCTGGAGGCCGCCGCGGCGCAGCACGAGTTGGTCGACGACAGCGAGCCGGCCTTGATCATCGGACTTCAGGCGCGCAACGTCGCCACCACTCGGCGATTACATCGCACCGTTGGCGACGCCGACGACTACGAGGCGATGTGTGCGCTGTGGCCGCGAGATTCCCGATGGACCCGAATCGCGGTGCTGGCATTGGCGGATGCGGCGTTGCTGATCCAAGACTTCGAATTGTCCGCGTCGCTCGTCCTGCGAGCCGGTGGCGGAGTCGAATTGCGGGACCTGCCATCATCTTTGAGACCGCGCTGCTACCAGGCGCTGACCGCCGCGTCGGTGCACGCGTCGGCTGCCGCCGACCGGTGGGCCGAGTACGCGGCCGAGTCCGCCGCGGCGTCGCTGCCGCAGGAGCACGCGTTCGTGATCACCGCGCGTGGACATCTCGATCGCAGCCGCGGTGATGTTCGGGCCGCGGCCCGGCGGTATGAGGAAGCAGCCGAGCTGTTCTCGATCGCGAAGATGCCCGGAGCGCAAGCGCGTGCCCTGCTCGAGGCGGCGCGCTCGGCCACCGAAGCCGGCGACACCGCGGCAGCGACGGCGCTGCTCGTTCTCACCAAACAGCTTGCGCGCGAGTGTGCTTCGGCAGGGGTGTATGAGGCGGCCGAGGAGGTCGCCCGGATGCTCGGCCGGCTGGACCCCGAACTCCTCGATCCGACGCCCGCGTTCGCCGAGTTGACCGGACGTGAACGGGAGATCGCCCGGCTGATCGCCACTACCGGGATGCGGACCCGCGAGATCGCCGAACAGCTCGGTGTCAGCCCGCGCACCGTCGATGCGCACTTGGCCCGTATCTACCGCAAGCTCAACATCAGTTCGCGTGCGGCCCTGGCGGCCTTGAGCGCCGGTACGTTCCCGCTGTCCACGTCGCCCCTGTGATTCAGATTACTGACCATGCGGTATTTTTGCCGATGCGCGGATACCGCCGGGGATGAAAAACTGAGTACGCCCGATAGAAATCGAAGTTCTCCTGGGGGCGACGTTGAAATATCAGCTGCTCGGTACTCTACAGATAGTCGCGCCCGACGGAAGCGCGGGTCCGGCTCTGCCGCGACAAGTCCAGGCATTGCTCGTTATCCTGCTGATGCAGGACAATCAAACCGTATCCACGGCGCACCTCGTCGACCAATTATGGAACGGCCGCCCGCCCCGCCGGGCCCATGCCGCGTTGCACGTCTATATATCCCAGCTTCGTAAGGGTCTCGCCGGCACGGACGGTACGGCCCTGGTTACCCGGAAGCCCGGCTATCGACTGACCACCGGAACCGACGACGTCGATCTGCGGGTTTTCCGCGAGCTGGTTCAGCGGGGGCGGACCGCGTCGCGCGCCGGTGATCGGGAAGCGGCGGCGGGACTGCTGGGCGCGGCCTTGCGCATGTGGCGCGGACCGGTGCTCCCCGACCTCCAGGACAACGCCGCGATCAGCGCGTATACCGCCTGGCTGGAAGAACTTCGGACCGAATGCGTGGTGCTCTTCGTCGAAACCCAGTGGGATCGCGACCGCGCTTGGACGACCATCGGTCTGCTCCGCGAAATGGTGCGCCAGTACCCCTTGCACGAAATCTATTACGGACAGTTGATGCGCGTGCTGCACCGTTCCGGTCGCCGTGCGGAGGCGCTGCACACCTTCACGGTGGCACGTCGCGTACTCGCCACCGAACTCGGTGTCGAACCCTGCCGGGAATTGCGGGATCTATACGGACGAATACTGCTGGACAAGGAGCCGCCGCAGTCGCTGGTCATTTACTCGGCCGCTCGAGCCATGGAGTCGTCGCGATGAGGCATTCGATGTCGCGGAATCATTCGAGACGCTGTGACGGTGAACAATTGCGAGGGGACAATGAATAGCGTGGCGGACCGGCGGAAATGGGGGAACGAGTATTCCGTCATGGCCGACGGGGATGAAACTCAGGGCGCGGACATCCAATTCGCATATCGAGGCGTGCACAGGTCGGCGGCGATTCAACGCGCCGAATCGACGCTCTCCGGGATGAACGGCCGTCCCGAGGCGGCGCGCGCCTGGGCGGCACTGCTGGATTTGATCTACGCGGACCGGTTCACCGACGTCTCGGCGCACTGCGATCGGATCGTGCGGGAGGGTCGGCCGTCACGCTCGATGCTGCAGGTGATCACGCTGGTGCGCGCCCGGGTCGCGAGCCTGACCGGCGATACGGACGCCGCGGTCGCTGACATGAAAGTACTTCTGGCCGAAGGAGTTCCGGCCGCACTGCACGGGCGGACGGTCGCCTGGCTCGTCGCGGCCCTGGTACAGGCGGGCGATACCGAGCAGGCTTATCGGCTGGTGCTCGGGGATCGGGCCGCTCCGATCGAGACACTGTCGGATCGGGCGCACGTGCTGGCCGCTCGCGGCGCCCTCTACCTGGCCGGCGGTCGGATCGAGCGGAGTCTCGCCGACTACCTGGAATGCGGCCGGGTGCTGACGACGCTCAATGTGACCAATCCGGCGGTCATTCCGTGGCGTTCCAGGGCGGCCCTGGTCGCCCTCGCGCTGGATCGCACCGATCTCGCCACAGCCCTCGCCGAAGAGGAATTGGCGGCGGCCCGGCGGTGGGGGTCGCCCGGTGCGGTCGGGTGCGCGTTGCATGCCCTCGGGATGGCGCTGCGCGATCATCGATCCACCGAACTGCTGGAACGCTCGGTCGAACTACTCGAACTCGTGAACGCCAGACACGAGTTGGTGCCGACACTGTGCGATTTGGGGTTGCTGTATGCCGAGCGCGGCGACACCGCGGGTGCCCGTGCCACTTTGGCGGCGGCCGCGGATGCGGTCGCGGGAAACACGGCCTGGTCGAGGCGGATCGAGACCGTACTGTCCATGATCGGGGATCGGCGCCATACGCTCGAGCTGACCAGACAGGAACGCAAGATCGCGGGTCTGGCCCGGGACGGCCACCGCAACAAGGCGATTGCCGAGATCATGTTCCTGACGGTACGCACGGTGGAGTTCCATCTGTCGAATGTGTATCGCAAACTTGGGATTTCGGGTCGGCACGAGCTGCACGAGGCGATGACGACGCGCTCGTGCGCCTGAAACCCGCACTCGGGCAGTCGTTCCCGTGGACCGCGTACTGAGGCGGTTCGCCGATCGGCCGGGTTCGAGGTTCTCGGTGCTGGCGATCCGCAATTTCCGGCTCTTCGTGGCGGGCCAGGTCACCTCGGTGACCGGAACCTGGATGATGGTGGCGGCCCAGGACTGGCTGGTGCTGGAGCTGACGGACGATTCGGCGATGGCGCTGGCTCTGCTGACGGTGTGCCAGTTCGCGCCGGCCGTGCTGCTGCCGGTCGGAGCGGGGCTGCTCGCCGATCGAATCGCCAAACGGACGCTGTTGGTCATCGCGAATCTCGCAGCGGCGCTTGTGGCCTCGATTCAGGCGGTAGTGGTGCTGTCGGGCCGGGTGGAGCTGTGGCAGCTGTATCTGGTCGCACTCGCCATCGGGATCGTCATGTCGATCGAGACGCCGATTCGCATGTCGTTCATCAGCGAGATCGTCGGTGACGAGCGGTTTCGGGATGCCTCCGCGCTGAGTGCGATGTATTTCAGCGTCGCGCAACTCTGCGGTCCGGCCGCCGCGGGTTTGCTCATCGGCCTCTTCGGTACCGGGACCGCGATGGCGGTCAATGCGGTGAGCTACTCGGCCACCGTGCTCGGCCTGGTGCTGATGCGGCCCGGTGACCTGGTATCGGCCGCTCCACGCGCCGCCGCACTGGATGTGCTGCGGGGATGGCGGCGCATACGGAACAGCGACTCGCTGATGTGGGCGACCGTCCTGCTCGCCGGGGTCGGCTTCTTCGCGCTGAATCTGCGGGTCACCGCACCGCTGCTGGCCAAGAGCGCGTTCGAGGTGAATCCGGCGGCGTTCGGGCTTGTCACCGCCGCGTTGGCAGCCGGGTCGCTGCTCGCGGCGCTGCTGGTCGGCGGTCGGGGCCGGCCGTCGTTGCATGCCGCACTCGGGTACGCGGCCCTGCTCGGCGGTGCGGAGGCCGCGCTCGGGTTAGCGACCTATCTGCCGGTGGCGATGCTCCTGCTGGTCCTCTGCGGCGCGGCGATGACGGCCTTTCTGCAAGCCACGAACCATCATCTGCAACTCGGCAGCGGCCCGGCGTATCGGACGCACGTCATCGCGGTCTATACGACGATTGTGCAAGGGGTGACGCCGCTGGCCGCGCTCGCGGTCGGATTCTTCGCCCATCGTGTGGGGGTGCGGCCGGTGGTCTCCCTCGGCGGGCTCGCTGCGGTATGCGTCGCGGCCGCGATCTTTTTCACCTGTGGTCGCCGCAAAGAACCTACGGGTGCGCCGGTGCCGCCGGGGGAGAAACCTACGGTCGGACCGTAGGGTTGCCCGTCCGGCCTTGAACCGCCCCGGGATCTGCCGGAGCATTTCCATTGTTCGGCAAAGGCATTGCCGCCGAATCGAATTCGAGATTCTTTTGCTGTCGCCCCGCATCGGCGCCGGGCCTGCTTCGTCTGAAATCCACTGTGCTGCGAGGGATGCGGATATGCGTAAGGTGCTCATTGCCAATCGAGGCGAGATCGCGGTGCGAATTGCCCGCGCCTGCCGAGACGCCGGACTCACCGCCGTGGCTGTCTACGCCGATCCGGATCGTGACGGCATGCACGCACGGTTGGCGGACGAGGCCTACGCACTCGGCGGCGACACTCCGGTGACGAGCTATCTCGATGCGGGCAAGATCCTGCGCGTCGCGATCGAATCCGGTGCCGACGCCGTGCACCCCGGTTACGGGTTCCTTTCCGAGAACGCTGATTTCGCGCAGGCGGTAATCGACGCCGGACTCACCTGGATCGGCCCTCCTCCGGCCGCGATCCGCATGCTCGGCGACAAGGTCGCCGCGCGCCGGATCGCCCGGGCGGTCGGTGCACCGCTGGTCCCGGGCACACCGGAGCCGGTCGCCGAGGCCGGGGAAGCGATGGCCTTCGCTGATCGGCACGGGCTGCCGATCGCTATCAAGGCGGCCTTCGGCGGCGGTGGACGTGGGTTGAAGGTGGCTCGGGTCCGCGCGGAGATTCCGGAACTGTTCGACTCGGCGGTCCGCGAGGCGACGATGGCCTTCGGCCGCGGTGAGTGCTTCGTCGAGCGCTATCTCGACGCGCCGCGGCATGTGGAAACCCAGTGTCTAGCAGATACTTTCGGCAATGTCGTGGTCGTCTCCACTCGGGACTGCACGTTGCAGCGCCGACACCAGAAGTTGGTGGAGGAAGCGCCCGCGCCGTTCCTCACCGCGGACCAGCGTGCCGAGCTCTACCGGGCCTCCAAGGCGATTCTCGCGCACGCGGGCTATGTCGGCGCCGGGACGTGTGAGTTCCTGATCGGCCGGGACGGCGTGGTCTCGTTCCTCGAGGTCAACACCCGCCTGCAGGTGGAACACCCGGTGACCGAGGAGGTCACCGGAATCGACCTGGTGCGCGAGATGTTCCGGATCGCGAACGGCGAGCCGCTGGGCTACGACGACCCCGAACCGCGCGGGCACGCGGTGGAGTTCCGGATCAACGGTGAGGACCCCGGCCGGGGGTTCCTGCCCGCGCCGGGCACTGTCACAGGATTCGCGCCGCCGTCGGGGCCGGGTGTCCGGCTCGACACCGGAGTCGAGTCGGGCACCGTGGTCGGCCCCGCGTGGGATTCGTTGCTGGCCAAGCTGATTGTTCTCGGCGCGACGCGGGAGCAGGCCCTGCGGCGCGCGGCCCGGGCGCTGGCCGAGTTCGTGGTCGAGGGGCTGCCGACCACGCTGCCGTTCCACCGGGCGGTAGTCGAGGATCCCGCGTTCATCGGTGACCCGTTCCGGGTGCACACCCGCTGGATCGAGACCGAGTTCGACAATCGGATCGCGGCCCAGCCGCTCGACTCCGCCGTGGCGGAACCGCCGGAACGCGAGACCGTGGTGGTGGAGATCGGCGGGCGGCGACTGGAGGTCTCACTGCCCGCTGTCGCCCCTGCGGGGCGACCTGCCGTTGTCCGCCCCGCGGGGCACTTCCGGCGGCGAACCGGCTCGGCGGGACCTGCCGGGTCGTCGGACGCGACGCTGTTCGCCCCGATGCAGGGCACCGTCGTGCAAGTCGCTGTCGCAGAGGGACAACGCGTCGACGCCGGGGACCTGGTCGTGGTCGTCGAGGCGATGAAGATGGAGCAGCCGTTGACCGCGCACCGGGCGGGCGTGGTCCGTGACCTGACCGCATCGGTCGGCGCCACGCTGAGTGCCGGCGCGACCATTTGCCGGCTCGTGGACTCCGAAACGACCGCCGCATGAACGGAATCGAGGAGTTGAAGATGGACGTTGCGCAATCGAACGTGGACGCATCGGTGATCATCGTCGGAGCGGGCCCGGCCGGGCTCATGCTGGCCGCCGAACTTCGCCTGGCCGGTGTGGATGTCGTTGTCCTGGAGAAGCTTTCCGAGCGCAGCGGCGAATCGCGCGGCATCGGTCTCACGCTGCGCACCATGGAGGTGTTCGACCAGCGCGGCCTGCTGCCCCGCTTCGGCGAGTTGGAGGTCAGCTCGGCCGGGCATTTCGGCGGCATCGCGCTGGATCTCGAGGTGCTGGGCGCGCCGCTGCGGGCGGCACGCACCGTGCCGCAATCGACGACCGAAACCGTACTCGAATCCTGGGCGGCCGAGCTGGGCGCCGACATCCAGCGCGGTCAGGAGCTGATCGGCATCGATCCCGACGCCGACCGGGTGACGGCGCGGCTACGCGATGGGCGAGCCCTTACGGCGCGGTACGTCGTCGGCTGCGACGGCGGGCGCAGCGTGGTGCGCCGATCGGTGGGTTTCGACTTCCCTGGCACCCCGGCGACGACGGAACTGTATCTCGCTGATATTCGCGGTGTGGAGATCGCGCCGCGGATGATCGGCGAGGTGCTGCCCGGCGGCATGGTGATGGCCGCGCGGCTACCCGATGGCGCACACCGGATCATCGTCAGCGAACGGGGGATACCGCCACAGCGGCGTACCGGCCCACCGAGCTTCGCCGAGGTGGCCGATATCTGGAAGCGGTTGACCGGAACCGATATCTCGCACGGAGAGCCGGTGTGGGTGAGCGCTTTCGGTGACGCCGCGCGCTTGGTCACCACCTATCGGCGCGGCAGGGTCCTGCTGGCCGGTGATGCCGCGCACGTCCACCTGCCCGCGGGCGGCCAAGGGATGAACACCAGCATCCAGGACGCGGTGAACCTGGGTTGGAAGCTGGGTGCGGTTCTGCGGGGAACCGCGCCGGAGGCACTGCTGGACACTTATCACACCGAGCGGCACGAGGTCGGCCGCAAGTTGCTGGTCAACACCCGTGCGCAGAGTCTGTTCATCCTCGGTGGCGAGGAAGTGGCGCCGCTGCGCGAGGTACTCACCGAACTGGTCGGAATTCCTGCGGTGGAGCGCCATCTCGCTGCCCGCGTCAGCGGCCTCGACATCCGCTATGACGTCGGCGGCGGGACGCATCCCATGCTCGGCGCGCGGCTGCCCCGGACATCGCTGACCCGGAACGGCCGTGCGACCGATACCGCCGAACTGCTGCGGTCCGGCCGCGGTGTGCTGCTCGACCTCGCGGACAATCCGGCGCTGCGTCGCCGGGCCGCCGGATGGACAGACCGGATCGATCTGGTGACCGCGACACCCGACCGATCCGGCGCCGCGGACCAACTCGTGGGCACCACTGCGCTGCTGGTGCGGCCGGATGGCCATATCGCTTGGGCCGCGCCGGGCAGCCGGCACGACCTGCCGATGGCCCTGGACCGCTGGTTCGGACCAGCCAGATGACATCGGACAAGGAGAGAGAAATGTTCAGCACACTGATCGTGGCCAGAATGCGGCCCACCGCGGCCGATGACGTCGCAGCATTGTTTCGGGCATTCGACGAAACCGAGATGCCGCACCGGATGGGTACGCGCCGCCGTCAGCTCTTCGCTTACCACGGCTTGTATTTCCATTTGCAAGATTTCGATTCCGATGACGGCGGCGAACGCATCGCCGGCGTCCGGACCGCACCGGAATTCGTCAAGATCAGCGAGGATCTGCAGCCGTTCATCGAAGCCTACGATCCGCAGACCTGGCGCTCACCCGCTGACGCCATGGCCGGTCGCTTCTACACCTGGAGTGCGTTGTGAACGCCGGGCGGCGGCGGGTGGTCATCACCGGAATAGGTGTCACCGCGCCGGGGGGAGTGGGTACCAAGAGTTTCTGGGACCTGATCTCCAACGGCCGCACCGCGACTCGGCGAGTCTCGTTCTTCGACCCGTCCGCCTTCCGCTCGCAGATCGCGGCGGAGATCGACTTCGATGCCGAGATGCACGGGCTGAGCCCGCAGGAGATCCGGCGAATGGATCGCGCCGCGCAACTCGCGGTGGTCAGCGCTCGGGAGGCCATCACCGACAGCGGTCTGGAATTCGGCGCGCTGGACCCGCATCGCACGGGAGTCACCATCGGCAGCGCGGTCGGGGCCACCATGGGGCTGGACGAGGAATATCGAACCGTCAGCGACGGCGGCCGGCTGGAACTGGTCGACCACAACTACGCGGTACCCCATCTCTACAACTACCTGGTGCCCAGTTCGTTCGCGACGGAGGTGGGATGGGCCATCGGCGCGCAGGGACCCAGCGCGGTCGTCTCCACGGGCTGCACCTCGGGCCTGGACGCTGTCGGCTACGCCGCCGAGGTCCTGCGTGACGGTGGCGCCGACGTGATGATCGCGGGCGCCACCGACGCGCCGATCAGCCCCATCACGGTGGCGTGTTTCGATGCGATCAAAGCGACCACCTCGCGCAACGACGACCCGGAGCACGCATCACGTCCCTTCGACGCCACCCGCAACGGGTTCGTGCTCGGCGAGGGCGCTGCGGTGTTCGTGCTCGAGGAACTGGGCAGCGCCCGGCGTCGCGGTGCGCATATCTACGCCGAATTGGCCGGGCACGCAACACGTTCGAACGCCTTCCACATGACCGGGTTGCGTCCGGACGGTAAGGAGATGGCCGAGGCGATCCGGGTCGCGCTGGCCGAAGCGCAGATCAATACCTCCGAGATCGACTACATCAACGCGCACGGTTCCGGCACCAAGCAGAACGATCGGCACGAAACCGCCGCGTACAAGCGAAGTTTGGGCGAGCACGCCTACCGCACACCGATCAGCTCCATCAAATCGATGGTCGGGCACTCCCTCGGAGCGATCGGGTCGATCGAGATCGCCGCTTCCGTACTGGCGATGACCAACAACGTGGTCCCGCCGACGGCGAACCTGCACACCGCCGATCCCGAATGCGACCTGGACTATGTGCCACTGACCGCCCGTGATCACCAGGTCGACGTGGTGTTGTCGGTCGGCAGTGGGTTCGGCGGATTCCAGAGCGCCGTGGTGCTGGCCGACCCCTTCCGGAGCCGGTCATGACCAGCACCGTGGTGACCGGGTTGGGAGTAGCCGCGCCCACCGGGCTCGGCCTGGAGCAGTATTGGACCGCGACGCTGGCCGCGCGCACCGGGATCCGGCGGATCTCCCGGTTCGACCCCTCCTCCTATCCGGCTCAATTGGCCGGGGAGATCACCGGTTTCAGTGCCGAGGCACACCTGCCGAGCAGGTTGCTGCCGCAGACCGATCGGATGACGCGGATCGCGCTGGTGAGTGCCGACTGGGCGTTCGCCGATGCCGGTGTGCGACCGGGCGATCTGGGCGAGTACTCCGCCGGTGTCATCACCGCGAGCCATTCTGGTGGGTTCGAGTTCGGTCAGAACGAACTGAAAGCCCTGTGGAGCCGGGGCGGGGAATACGTCAGTGCCTACCAGTCATTTGCCTGGTTCTACGCGGTCAACAGCGGTCAGATCTCCATCCGCAACGGTTTGCGCGGGCCGAGCAGCGTGGTGGTCAGTGACCAGGCCGGCGGTCTGGACGCGGTGGCGCACGCGCGCAGGCAGATCAGGAAGGGAACCGCGCTGATCGTCTCGGGCGCGATCGACGCGTCGATCTGCCCGTGGGGCTGGGTGGCGCAGTTGGCCGGCGGCGGTCTCAGTACCGAAACCGACCCGGAGCGGGCGTATCTGCCCTTCGACGCCGGCGCCAGCGGCTACGTGCCGGGCGAGGGTGGCGCCTTGCTGGTGCTCGAGGATGCCCGGCACGCCGAGCAGCGCGGTGCGCGGCAGATCTACGGCGAGATCGCCGGTCACGCCGCCACGCTGGATCCGCCGCCTGGTCCCGGCGGCGAATCCGGATTGCGCCGGGCCCTGGAGCTCGCACTGCGGGACGCGGGCTGCTCGGCCGCGGAGATCGACGTCGTCTTCGCCGATGCCGCCGGAATCACGGCGCTGGATCGCAGCGAGGCCGCCGCCATCACCGCGGTGTTCGGCGCCCGCGCCGTACCGGTCACCGCGCCGAAAACGATGACGGGCCGGCTGTATTCCGGGGCGGCCCCACTCGATCTGGCCGCCGCGTTCCTGTCGATCCGCGACCGCGTGATCCCGCCGACCATCGGCAGCTCACTGGCCGAGGAATACGAACTCGACCTGGTCACTACGGCACGGGAGGCGCCGGTCCGCACCGCGCTCGTGCTGGCTCGTGGTGCGGGCGGCTTCAACTCCGCGATGGTCGTGCGCGGTCCTGGTCGAAACCTCAACTGACGAAAGGAAAGTCATGCCATTCACCCTCGAAGATCTCCGGCGCATCCTGCGGGAGGGCTCCGGCGACACCGGCCTGCTGGACGGCGACATCGACGAGCTCGAGTTCGAAGAACTCGGCTACGAATCGCTGGCACTGCTGGAGACGACCGGCCGCATCAAACGCGAATTCGGCGTCGCCCTCGACGACGAGGAGGCGGCCGCGGCGAGTACGCCGCGGGCCCTGGTGGCCCTGGTCAACGCGCACCTGCTCGGCGCCTCCCAGCCCGGCTGAAGCCAAAACCTCTATTAGACAAGGAGATTCGCTATGTCTCGAGACGACAGGGTGGCATTGGTCACCGGCGCGACCAGCGGCATCGGCTTGGCGTCGGTACGGCAACTGGCCGAGCAGGGACACCGGGTGTTTCTCTGCGCCCGCGACAAGGAAGCCGTCAGCGATACCGTGGCGCGATTACGCGACGCGGGCCTCGACGTCGACGGCACTACCGCCGATGTTCGTTCGCAGGAGGACATTTCGGCCCTGGTACGCGCGGCGGTCGACCGGTTCGGTCCGATCGACGTGCTGGTCAACAACGCGGGCCGCAGTGGGGGCGGGGTGACCGCCGACATCCCGGACGAACTGTGGTTCGACGTGATCGCGACCAACCTGCACAGCGTCTTCCTGATCACCCGCGAAGTTCTCACCAGCGGCGGGATGCGCGCGAAGCAGCGCGGCCGAATCATCAACATCGCCTCCACCGCCGGAAAACAGGGCGTCGTGCTCGGTGCGCCCTATTCGGCGTCCAAACACGGCGTCGTCGGCTTCACCAAGGCACTCGGCAACGAGCTGGCTCCGACCGGGATCACCGTCAACGCGGTCTGCCCGGGGTACGTGGAAACGCCCATGGCGCAACGAGTCCGGAGCGGATACGCCGAGGCCTGGGACACCACCGAAGACGCCATCCTGGCGAAATTCCAGGCCAAGATCCCGCTCGGTCGCTATTCGACGCCGCAGGAGGTCGCGGGCCTGGTCGGCTACCTGGCCTCCGACCTCGCCGCCTCCATCACCGCACAGGCACTCAATGTCTGTGGGGGCCTGGGCAACTTCTGATTTCGACCACCTGATTCGAAGGAAAAGTCATGAGCGCACACACGCGTGAGGTCGAGCACGCCATCACCGTGCAGGCACCGGCCGGTGAGGTCTATCGCATGCTCGCCGAGGTGGAGAACTGGCCGCGGTTGTTCCCGCCGTCGGTCTACGTCGATCGGATCGAGCAGACCGGCAACGAGGAACGCATCCGGATCTGGGCGACGGCCAACGGTGTACCCAAGAACTGGGTGTCACGGCGCGTCCTGGACCCGGAGTCTCATCGAATCACGTTCTGGCAGGAGGTTTCCGCGCCGCCGGTAGCGCAGATGAACGGCACCTGGATCATCGAGGACCAGGGCGAGCGGCGGACCCGGCTACGGCTGCTGCACAGCTATCGCGCGGTCGACGACGATCCAGCGGGGCTGGACTGGATCGAGCGGGCGGTCGACGAGAACAGCAGGGCCGAATTACCCGGCTTGAAGGCGGCGGTCGAGTCGGCCGTGCGGACCAGCGAGCTGACCCTGTCCTTCGTGGATTCGGTCCAGGTCAACGGCTCGGCCAAGGACATGTTCGACTTCGTCAACGAGGCGAACCGGTGGACCGAGCGGTTGCCGCACGTCGACGCCGTCGAGCTGACCGAGTCCGCTCCGGGCCTGCAGGTGCTGCGCATGCAGACCCTGACCAAGGACGGTTCGAGTCACACCACCGAGTCGGTCCGGGTCTGCTTCCCGCACCACCGCATCGCCTACAAGCAGACAACCCTGCCCGCCCTGATGGATCTGCATACCGGGTACTGGCAGTTCGATGCGGATGCCGACGGCGGCACCACCGCCTCCTCGCAGCACACGGTGATCATCAACGCCGATCGGATCACCGAGATCCTCGGCCCGGACGCTGGCATCGCGGAGGCGCGCACGTTCATCCGCGACGCCCTCGGCAACAACAGTCGCGCCACCTTGGCGCACGCCAAAGCGTATGCGGAAGAACGGCGTTGACCGATGACCGGGCCGGCGGATCTCGACACCGACGTGGTGGTCGTCGGTGCGGGCCCGGTCGGGCTGTTGCTGGCCGGGGACCTGGCACACGGCGGAGTCCGGGTCACGGTGGTCGAGCAGCTGGCCGTACCCACTACCGAATCGCGAGCCTCGACACTGCACGCGCGCACCATGGACCTGCTGGCTGAACGCGGCATACTCGGCCGGCTCGGCCGGCTCGGCCGATTGCCCCAGGGCGGTCCCGGCCACTTCGGTGGCATCCAGCTCGAGCTGACCGATGCCGATCCGGCGCATCCCTATGCGGGCCAATGGAAATGCCCGCAGGCCCGGCTCGAAGCCGTGCTGCAGGACCGGGTCGTCGAGGCGGGTGGTCACGTGGCGCGCGGACAGCGGGTGGTCGGGCTGAGCGTCTCCGATGATCGAGTCCGGGTCGCGATCGTGACCGCCGCGGGCCTGCGGCGGTCGATGGCGGCCGCCTACGTCGTCGGCTGCGACGGCGAGCGGAGCACGGTGCGTGCGCTGGCCGGGTTCGACTTCGCCGGGACCGCGGCCACCAAGGAGATGCTGCGTGCCGACGTGGCCGGGCTCGACCTTCCGTCCCGGCGTTTCGAGCGGCTTGCCAACGGGCTCGCGACCGCCGCGCGCTGGCCCGACGGCAGCACCCGGGTGATGGTGCATGTGTATGGCGCCGAACCCCGGGCGGGGCAGGCCGAACCCGGATTCGACGAGATCGCCGACGCGTGGGCGAAGGTCACCGGTGAAGCCATCGGTCATGGAAATCCACTGTGGTGCAACGTTTTCGACGACACCAGTCGTCAAGTCACCGAGTACCGGCGGGGCCGGGTACTCCTGGCCGGCGATGCCGCCCATCGGCAGCTACCGGTCGGCGGGCAGGCCCTCAACCTCGGCCTGCAGGACGCCGCCGAACTCGGCGGCCGGCTCGCCGGGCGGATCACCGGCACGGGCGGCGACGAACTCCTCGACGGCTACCACCGTGCCCGGCACCGTACCGGCGCCCGCACCTTGACCAACATCCGGGCGCAGACCCTGCTGCTGCTCGGTGGCCCCGAGGTCGAACCGGTCCGGGAGCTGTTCACCGAGCTCATGCGCTCGGACCCGGTCCGCGCCCGGCTGGCGCGCATGATCAGCGGCCTGCCCGAACCAGGCCCGAAACACCCCATCAACCGCAAGGAGACAACCATCATGGGCAGCCTGACGAACAAGACCGCACTGGTCACCGGGTCGAGCCGAGGCATCGGACGGGCCACGGCGCAGCGCCTCGCTGCCAAAGGCGCGCTGGTCGTCGTGCACTACGCGGGCAACGAGACAGCCGCGCGGGAAACCGTCGAGTCGATCGAGAACGACGGCGGCCGAGCGTTTTCCGTTCGTGCCGAGCTGGGTGTGCCCGGCGACGTGCACGAGCTGTTCCTCGGAGTGGAACACGGTCTCAAGGAGCGCACCGGACAGACGACGCTCGACATCCTGATCAACAACGCGGGCGTGACCACCCCGGCGGGAGTCGCCCCGGAAGAGGTGAGCGCCCAGGAATTCGACCGGCTTTTCGCGGTGAACGCCAAAGCGCCGTTCTTCATCGTGCAGCGAGCACTGAGTCTGCTGCCCGACGGCGGCCGCATCGTCAACATCTCTTCTGGGCTGACCCGATTCGCCAATCCCGAGCAGGTGGCCTATTCGATGACAAAGGGCGCGGTCGAGCAGATCACGCTGCACTTCGCCCGCTATCTGGCGCCGCGTGCCATCACGGTCAACAGCGTCGCGCCGGGCATCACCAACAACGGCAGCGCCTTGTTCGACATCCCGGAGGCGGTCGAGCAGATGTCGCAGATATCGGCGTTCAAACGGGTCGGTGAGGCCGTCGAGGTCGCCGACGTGGTGACTTTCCTGGCGACCGACGAGGCGCGCTGGATCACCGGCGCGTTCATCGACGCCACCGGCGGGACGCTACTCGGCTGAATCAGCCGGTCCCGCACCGAGAACAGGAGACCCGATGACCACAGTGCAGGAACCGACACGGTTCACCGACCGGCTCGACGACCTGGACCGGCGCAAGCAGGACGCCCGGTCCGGGCCGGACCAGGCGGCCACCGACCGCCAGCACGCCAAGGGCAAGCTGACCGCCCGCGAACGCATCGATCTGTTGCTGGACCCGGGCACCTTCGTGGAGGTCGAACCGCTGCGGCGGCACCTCGCCACCGGCTTCGGCATGGAGGCTCGACGTCCGTACACCGACGGCGTGGTCACGGGCTGGGGAAAGGTCGACGGGCGCACCGTCTTCGTCTACGCCGCCGATTTCCGCATCTTCGGCGGAGCGCTCGGCGCGGCGCACGCGCAGAAGATCCACAAGATCATGGATATGGCGATCACCGCCGGGGCACCACTGGTGTCGCTCAATGATGGTGCGGGCGCGCGCATTCAGGAGGGTGTCACCGCCCTGGCCGGCTATGGCGGCATCTTCCGGCGCAACACCCGCGCCTCCGGTGTGATTCCGCAGATCAGCGTCATGCTCGGACCCTGCGCCGGGGGCGCGGCATATTCGCCCGCGCTCACCGATTTCGTCTTCGTCGTCCGCGAGATCTCGCAGATGTTCATCACCGGCCCCGAGGTGGTCCGCACAGTGACCGGGGCGAACGTGACCATGGACGGTCTCGGCGGCGCCGATGTGCACGGAAGCACTTCTGGCGTAGCGCATTTCGTCCACGATGACGAGCAGTCCTGCCTGGCGGAGGTGCGGCTGCTGCTCTCGATGCTGCCCGGCAACAACCGGGAGCTGCCGCCGGTGGCTTTCACCGCCGATCCGGCCGACCGGAAAGCGGACGCCCTGCTGGACCTGGTGCCACTGGATGGCAACCGGCCCTACGACATTCGAGAGGTAATCGCCGAAATCGTCGACGACGGTGAGTATCTGGAAGTGCAAGCGTTGTGGGCGGGCAACCTGGTGTGCGCGCTGGCCAGGCTCGACGGTCACGTCGTCGGCGTGGTCGCGAGCCAGCCGATGGTGCTGGCCGGGGTACTCGATATCGACGCGAGCGAGAAAGGCGCGCGGTTCGTGCAGTTCTGCGACGCCTTCAATATTCCGCTGCTGACGTTGGTCGACGTGCCCGGGTTCCTGCCAGGCGTCGACCAAGAACACGGCGGCATCATCCGGCGCGGCGCGAAGCTGCTCTACGCCTACTGCAACGCCACCGTGCCGCGAGTCTCGCTGGTCTTGCGCAAGGCGTATGGCGGGGCGTACATCGTGATGGACTCGCTGTCCATCGGTACGGATCTGGCGCTGGCCTGGCCGACCAACGAGATCGCGGTAATGGGTGCCGAGGCCGCCGCCGACGTGGTGTTTCGCCGGGAGATCGCGGCCGCGGCCGATCCTGCGGCCACTCGCGATCTGAAGATCGCCGAATACCGCAGCGAACTGGTGCATCCGTACTACTCCGCCGAGCGCGGCCTGGTCGACGATGTCATCGACCCCCGCGACACCCGCGGCATCGTGATCCGCGCTTTCGCGATGTTGCAGGGCAAGGACACCGACTTGCCGCGCCGCAAGCACGGGAATCCGCCGCAATGAGCGCCGTATTCCTACGGATCGAGAAGGGCACGGCCGATCCGGTCGAACTCGGGGTGCTCACCGCGCTGCTCTATGCCAGGGCACGCGCCGCCGCAGCCGCTGCCCCGGTGCCGGCGCGCGGCACCGCACGCTGGCGCCGGCTCGAACGACACCCAGGGTTCGCTGATCCCCGGGCCTGGACGAACACCACGACCGGTTGACGAACGGAGCCAGAATATGGATGTCGGACTGCTCTTCGATCTGCGAAATCCCGTCGCCTGGCAGCGGCCCTGGGCCGACCGCTACGCCCGCACCCTCGAGCTCTGCGAAGAAGCGGAGCAGCGCGGCGCGGATGGAGTCTGGTTCACCGAACATCACCTGTTCGACGACGGATACCTACCGCAACCGCTGACCTTCGCCGCCGCGGTCGCGGCCCGCACGCGCACCGTGCGCATCGGCACCGCGGTCGTGCTCCCGGCGCTGCGTGCGCCCGCCCACCTCGCCGAGGAGGCGGCCCTGGTCGACCTGATCAGCGGTGGACGGCTCGAGCTCGGTCTCGGAGCTGGTTACCGGGTGCCCGAATATCAGCTGTTCGGTGCCGATTTCGGCCGCCGGTTCGCCCGCACCGGCGAGAACATCGCCGAGATCCGGCGATTGTGGGAGACCGGCGGCGTCACCCCGGGACCGATACAGCAGCCGGTGCCGCTGTGGGGCGGTTTCTACGGTCCGCGTGGCGCACGCCTGGCGGGCCGGCTCGGCATCGGGCTGCTGCACATCTCCCACGACTTGTTCGCGCACTATCGCGCGGGACTGGCGGAGGGCGGCCATGATCCGGAGACCGCGCGGGTCTCGGACCTGCTTCCGGTGTTGCTCGCCGATGACCCCGAGGCCGCATGGGCCCGCGTCGCCCCGCACCTGGTGCACCAGATGAACTCCTACCGCCAGCTCTCGGTCGAGGGCACCGACCTGCCGCGGCCGCCCCTGCTCGAAGCCGCGGAATTGCGGCAGCGCCCGGCCGACGGTTCATGGGCCGCCCTGGAGATCCTGACGCCGGAGCAGGCGGCCGCGCGGATCCACGAACGGACGGCCGGGCTGCCGGTACGGCACCTGATCTTCTGGGCTGACATCGCCGGGATGCCCGACGATCTGGTTGTCCGCAATATCGAGTTGGTCAGTACGCGACTTCCGCCGCTATTGGAAAAGCAGTTCGCGCAGGGAGGCGCGGTCGATGAACGAATTACCAGCTAGTCCCACGGCGGCGCCGCGCTCACTCGGCCTGTTCCCGGGCCAAGGCTCGCAACGGCCCGGCATGGCGGCCTGGATCACCGACCACCCGGTCGCCGAGAAAGTGCTGCGGCGGGCCGACGAGATCCTCGGGATCCCGCTGCGGAAACTCTGCACAGCGGGGACCGCGGCGGAGTTGCGAGCCACCGACGTCACCCAACCGGCTGTCGTCGCAACGAGTCTCGCGTTGATGGCGGTCCGCAGACAGCGTGGCTGGACACCGGCCGCGGTAGCGGGACACAGCCTGGGCGAATTCACCGCCCTGGCGATTGCCGGTGTCCTGGACGAGGAGTCGGTGCTCCGGCTGGTGCGCCGGCGTGGTGAGTTGATGGCCGAGGTTTCCGCGAGATCAGACGGTGCGATGAGCGCGGTCATCGGCCTGCCCCACGAACAGGTCGAAACCCTGTGCGCGACAGTCGAAGTCGGTCTGGTCGCGGTCGCGAACTACAATCAACCCGCCCAGACTGTGGTTTCCGGCCACACCGTCGCGGTCGCGGCGCTGGAGGACCTCGCCCGCGCCGCGGGCGCCCTGAAGGTGGTGCGGCTCAAGGTAGGCGGCCCATTCCATTGCGCACTCATGGGTGAGATCGCCGACGAATTCGGCGCCGAGCTCGACCGATACACAATGCGTCCGCCGACGATACCCGTCTTCAGCGCGGTCACCGCCGACCACGTCGACGATCCCGCCCAGATCCGAGCTCTCCTGCGCACGCAACTCGTCACCCCTGTGCGCTGGGTGGAGACCATCCGCCGAGCGGTCTCCGAAGGGTACGACGAACTGGTGGAGCTGGGCCCGGGTCAGGTCCTCACCGGCTTCTCCCGCCGCATCGCCCCGTCCATCTCGTCGATGACCGTCTCGGCCCCATAGCACGCTGGCGGAATCTGACCAGCAAACGCGGCCGGAAGCCAGTTGCTCTGACACTGCTCGGATCACACCGACAAGCCCGTCGCCGCCAGGACGGCACCAAGGCAGCCTGAATCAGGACCGGCGTGCCCGTGCTGACCCTGGTCGGCATTGCCGGGGCCGTGCATCCTCGGTGCCGGTGCGCTGGAGTTTCTCGGCGGCATAGCGGGCCGCCCGCCTCATCACCGGCGGTCCCGCACTCGCCGCCAACCCTACCTTGACGAGTCAATGTAATGCCTTTACCTTGGATACTCAAGGTAAAGGGAGGGTGTGCTGTGCATCGACAATCAACGATTCCGGCGATGGTCGAGTTGGCGGCGTCGCTGGGTGTCACGATCCATGATCCGGCGCCGCCTCGGGAGATCGGATTCTCCCGGGCGGACTGCCGGCTGCACGGATTGGATTGGGGTGGAACACGATTCCCGGTACTGCTGCTGCACGGCGGCAGATTGACCGCGCACACTTGGGATTTCGTCTGCCTGGGCCTGCGCGGTGCCGCTCGGTTGGTCGCACTGGATCTGCGTGGACACGGTGACAGCGACTGGTCCGGCGACTACCGCATCGAGACCATGGCGGCGGATGTCGTCGCGGCTGCCGAGTATTTGGGTTTCGACCGGTTCGTGCTGGTCGGAATGTCACTCGGCGGCGTGGTCGCGGCCCACGTCGCCGGCCGGTGGCCCGACCGGGTGCAGCGGCTGGCGCTCATCGATATCGCACCCGGCGTGGACTTCGAAAGCACCCGGCGAATGCGGGCATTCATCACCGGGCTCGGCCCGGTGCGGGAACTCGACACGGTGGTTCGGGCCGCGATGCGGGTCAATCCACGTGCCAACCGAGCGGCGGTCACCTATCGCATGAGCACGCTGTTTCGCCGTGCGCCCCATGGCGATTGGGTGCCGAAGGCCGATCCGAGGCCGCCCGATTTCCCTGCCGTTCTCGCGGCCATCGACCGGCTGCCCGCGCAACTGACCCGGGTGCCGGTGCTCCTGGTGCGTGGCGCACGCAGCAGGGCGCTCCCGCAAGCCGCCGCCGAACAGCTGATCGAGCGCATTCCGGACGGGCAACTCGTGGTAATACCGGACGCGGGGCACAACGTCCAGGAGGACAATCCGGCCGCGCTGGTCACCGCGTTGCGCGCCTTCTTGACCCGCGGACCGTCCAACGATCTGTCGCACACCTGACGCGTGATCGGGTTGCGTGACGACCGGTCGGAGCAGCCCCTGATGAGATCACCGAGGTGTCACAGGCTGCAGCGCGCGTCGACGGGCGGTGCTTGGAGGTCGAGAAGATACGCGTCGACGACGCGGTCGACGCACTCGCTGCCGCCCAGGAGGTAGGCACCGTGTTGCTTGCCTTCGACGGAAAGCAGGTTTGCGCCCAGAGCGTGTGCCATCGCGATGCCGCCCTCGTGTGGCGTCGCGGGATCACCGGTAACCGACACCACGAGCGTCTTGGGAAGGTCATCGACAGGTGCGAGCCAGGGCTCGTCGCCGGTGGGCGGCGCGGGCCACGCCTCGCACTCGCTGCGGTAGTCGCCCGCGGTGAGTACGTCGAGGTCGAACATCGGCGCTACTTCGCCTGCCTCGCGTGCCAGCGCGGTGGTTTCCCCGGACGTCGGGCGCGGCCAGTCCATGCAGCGCACGGCGATGTTCGTGTCGAGGTCGAGTGCGTAGTCGCCGTCCGCGGTGCGGCCGTAGAACGTGTCGCGCAGGGCGAGCATCTCGTCGGCCCGGCCTCTCGCAAGGGCAGTGAGCGCTGCGATGATGCCGGGCCATCCCGCCTGCGAATACAGCCCGCCGACGATACCGAGGTAGACGTCCCAGACGCTCACCTCTCTGCCGTTGGCGGTCGGTGGCGTCTCGACGAGCGGTTGGACGATCTCGTGGAGGCGATCGTTCGCCGCTGTGGGATCGGTGCCGAGCACGCAGTCGGGTGTCTGGGCGCAGGACGCGGCGAGGTCGTTGAACCGCGCCTGCATGCCGGCGAACTGCGAGAGGCGGAACTCTGATGCTGTCAGGTCGGGCGCGATGGCCCCGTCGAGCACGATCGCGCGAACTTTTTCGGGGTAGGTCGTGGCATACATGGCACCGAGCTGGGAGCCGTAGCTGTAACCGAGGTAGGTCAGCTGGTCGTCGCCGAGCGCCGCTCGCATGATGTCCATGTCCCGCACCACGTTTGCCGACCCGGCATTCACCAGGTTCGCGACCCCGCCAGAGCCCTCGGCGCAACGTTCGGCGAGCTCGGCCGCCTGGTCGGCACTGGTGACGTCGTATACGACGCCGAACCGGGGTGCCGTGCCCGCGTCGTACTCATCGTCGGTGTAGCAGTCGAGGGCCGGGGTGGACGAGCCGATTCCGCGCGGATCGAAGCCGACGATGTCGAAGCGCTCGGCGACGGGGCCAGCCTGCCACTGGGCCGCGGTCAACGCGACGAAGTTGGTGCCGGAGCCGCCGGGGCCGCCCGGGTCGATCAGCAGCGAGCCCTCGGCCGCACCCCTGGCGGGCAAGCGCAGGAGCGCCACGTGCGCCCTCTCGCCCTCCGGTTCGTCGTAGTCGAGCGGCACCTCCACCGACGTGCACTCGAGCGCCGGGTTCGCGAACAGCTCGGCGTCCGCTGTGTTCGTCGCGGTGGCCCCGCACGGGCCCCAGTCGAGTTTTTGGTCGAGGTAGGAGCCGAGGCCTCCGTCCGCCTGGGAGTCCGGTGGGGAAGAGGCGGCTGTGCAGCCGGTGAGCAAGAGCAGTGCCGACGTGGCGGCGGCGAGCAGGGTCGTGGACCGTCGAGATCGATGTGATCGCATGCGCACTTCTTTGGTTGAGCCGCGATGTGTACGAGACGCGGCGGGATGTGACGGGGCGTTCGTGGCCGAGTGCACCGCGATGCTCGCGGCGTCAGCTCTCGATCCCATCCGTTCCGGAGTCCAGGAGACGGTGGTGTCGGAAGGTGAGTGCTCGCTCGATCCCCGCGAGGGCCGCGGCGATGGTCAGCGTCGTATTCGCCCATGCGGGCAGGTCGATGGGCGAGACGAACGGCGGCCAGCGATTCGTCCACAGCGGCAGGTGGGTGACCACCTCGAGCAGCTGCGGAGCGTCGCCGTCGAGGCATCCGGAAGGTCGATCGCAAATCGCGTGCGCTCGAACGAGAGGGATGGGCGGAACGGTGGCAACGGTGAATCGGGCTGGTGAACGGGTGCCGACCACGCACCCGAATCGCCGTCGAGGTCTTCGAGGCCGTGCAGGTCCTCGCCCGTCGGGCCGAACCCGGAGTCGTACCAGCCCTTCATGTCTAGCCCTGTGCCGAACCGCAATAGGAAGAAGGACCGTCTCGGGATGTTTCTAGCATCATCATGCTAGAGAATTTAGCATGATGATGCTAAAGATCGCTATCATATGGTCATGCCCAAACGAATCGACCCGGATGTCCGCCGAGAGCAGATCGCCGACGCCGTGATCGACGAAGTCGTCGCGCATGGGCTGCGTTCGGTGACCCTCGCCCGCATCGCCGCTCGCACCGGCTTGACCATCGGGAGCATCCGCCACTACTTCGGCGACACCATCCGCGAGGTCATGCGCTTCACGCTGAGCGTGCTCATGCAGCGCGCCGCGCGGCGCGCGACGACGATGTCCGACGATCCGGTGGCCCGGCTCATCGATGTCATCGCCTTCGTCGCGCCGACCAGCGATACGGAGCGCCGGGAGAACATCGCCCTCGTCGAATACCGCGTCATGGCGCGCACGGACCCGGAGATGGCGGCCGACATCGCCGCACTCTCGCTCCAGGGCGCAGAAGTGATCCGCTCGCTGCTGCGCGACGCGCTGGCCGACCGCGTGATCGACGAGGAGGCGCTGCGCCGCGAAGCGCTACTGCTGTTGACCCTGGTCGAAGGCTTCTCGTGCAGTGCGGCGCTGTTGTCCACCCCACTGCACGAGACAGACGTCCGTGCCGTCGTGGCGGCGACCATGCACCGTCTGCGCGACGCCTACCCACCCGTCGAAGAAGCCGCCGCGGACGCGGCGACCCCGCCGCAGGAGGGCCCGTGTTCGGTTGCGGCTCCGGGGTGACACTGGTGTGATCTGATAATGCTGTCAAACCTGTTGGCGTTCACCGCCATAGCGATCGTGCTGGTCGCGATTCCCGGACCGGCGGTGGTGTTGACGTTGAAGAATGCCCTATTGCGGGGGCGGGCCGCCGCGCTCGCAATAGCGTTCGGAGTGTTGGTGGCAGATCTGGTGTGGGCCATGGCCACCGCCGCCGGACTGACGGCTCTGCTGGTGTCTTCTCAGCTCGCCTTCGATATCGTGCGAATAGTCGGAGCTCTGTACCTGCTGTATCTCGGTGTGCGGCTGGCACTGTCGCGAGACCTCTCCGTTCTCGATTCCGCCGTGCCCGCGAGTCCGTCGAGCGATCGTCGAGGCACCCTGCTGCGAAGCTTCCGCGAGGGGCTGCTGTGTGACCTGTCGAATCCGAAGACCATGATCGTCTTCGCCAGCGTCATCCCGCAATTCCTCGGCAGCGCAAGCCATCCCGGCGAAGCATTCGTGCTCGGCGTGGCCTTCGCGGTCCTGGGGATGTGCTCATTGCTGGTGTACGCGATGGTGTTCGGGACCGCTCGGCGCGCAGTGCGGAACACCCGGATTGTCCGGGCGCTCCTGCGCGGGAGCGGAGCTGTGCTGGGACTGTTCGGTGTCGCTCTGCTCGCCGAGACCTCTGCGGCGTAGCTCTCAGCCGATCACATCCGCTGCCGAGGGAGCGAGGCCGATCCAGCAGCGGCCATGAATGTCCTCCGCGAGCACGGGAGTTCCGCGGCACAGCCGCCGCTCGTCCTGGGTTACCTCGGTGGATCGCCGTCGACCAGGGCGGCGAGTTCTTTCGCCCGGGGGGCGTAGGCGAGCGCGGAGCGCGGGTGGTCGAAGGTCATCACCGGGCGGGTTCGGGGGTTGTGCGGTTCCCAGCCCGGGTCGCCGGATTGGGCGAAGGCGACCCAAGCGGCGTGCATAGTGTCGGCGAGTTGCTGGGGTGCGCCGGGTCCGGTGAGGGGTGCGGCGCCGGCGAGGGTGTCGAAGACGAAGGGGATTTCGAGGGCGTGCATGGCGCCCAGGTCGCGGTCGGTGCGGCGCCAGCCGAATTCGTAGACGTGGACCGGTGCGCCGGTGGCGGACTGGGCGTCGGCGAGTTCCATGGTGGGTGCGCGGAAGGCGTGGTCGGTGAGGATGGCGGCGAGCAGGTCGCCCGGTGCGGCCTCGGGGCGGTCGGCCGCGTAGATTTCCCCAAGGGCGGGGTCGAGACCGTAGCGGGTGAGCATGACCGGTAGCGCTTCCGCGTTCACCAGCGCCGCTATCCCGGTGGGTACCAGGAACAGCCGGAACTCCTCGGCGGTGTAGCCGAGCAGCAGCGGTACATTCGCCGCCGCGCCCGCGGCCACAGATTCGAGCACGTCGCCGGTGAGCACCTCGCCGTCGAGGACCGGGAACAGGCACGTGATGCCGAGGCCGCTCGACACGATCGACGGTCCCCAGCGCTTCGGGTCGGGATCGGCCAGGTACTGGGCGCTCAGGGTCTCCTGCGCGGCCAGCAGCGCGGCGGGTTCGACGTCGGCGAACGCCTCGGCCGTGGCCGGAATGCCAAGCACGGCAGCCAATTCCGCACCGACGAGTCGACCGTCCGCGGCGGTGGCGGCCATTCGCGCGGTGCCGCTCTGCACGATGGCTTTCGCGAACAGTCCCCGAGCGGGTGGCGCGGCGAGCAGGGCCGCCACGCTGATGCCGCCGGCCGATTCACCGAAGACGGTCACGTTGGCGGGGTCGCCGCCGAAAGCCTCGATGTTGTCGCGCACCCATTCCAGGGCGTAGATCTGGTCGCGGAGACCACGATTGGCGGGCGCGCCGTCGAGGACGGCGAAGCCGGAGACGCCGAGCCGATAGTTCACCGACACCAGCACCACACCGTCCCGGGCGAAGGCCGCACCGTCATAGGCCGTGCGCGAGTTCGCGCCGCGGGTGAACGCGCCGCCGTGAATCCACACCATCACCGGCAGCCCCCGTGCGTCCGTATCCGGTGTCCACACATTGACATTCAGGTATTCCGCGCCCGGAATGTGGTCACTGCCCAAGATCTCGGCGATGGCGGGCGGATACGGCGACTGCATGCAGGTCGCGCCGAATTCGACCGCCGGGCGGATGCCGTCCCAGGCTGCCGGTGGCGCGGGGGGCGCGAACCGCGCCGCTCCCACCGGTGCGGCGGCGTAGGGAATACCGAGAAATACGCTGACGCCGTTGACGATTCGTCCGCTCACGCGTCCGCCGGTGACTGCGACTATGGGGTCCATGGTTCTCCAATCGAGTTCGCGGTCACCGTATCGCGGGTGCGTGCGCGTGCGGGCGAGTTTCCGGAACCGTCCGGTCTCGCACCTGGAGGCTGCCAGGACCGAGGGCCAGCTCACCGAAGCCGACGCCGACGTCACCGGGAATCGGCGGTAGCCGGAATAAGCAGCTGCGGGCGGCTGCATCCTGGGTAAGGGGCGGGGCCTATGCCGGCCGTCGCGCAGTCATGGAACCACTGTCATTGCCGGGCCACGTAGCATCATTCGGTGTCAGCTTTGCCGCCCCCCAAATCATCTCGGGATCATGGACAGACGGATGGGCCGGTGCGGCGTTCGCGCGGCCGGGGGCAGGTGATCGTGGATTGTGCGGTTTACGTAGACGGATTCCGGCTGCCGGGTCTGTTCACTCCCGTCGACGCGCTGACGGAAGTCCGTTCGCGGGGAACGGGTTTCGTGTGGGT
This sequence comes from Nocardia goodfellowii, assembly GCF_017875645.1. Lineage (NCBI taxonomy): Bacteria > Bacillati > Actinomycetota > Actinomycetes > Mycobacteriales > Nocardiaceae > Nocardia > Nocardia goodfellowii. The sequence goes on from NZ_JAGGMR010000001.1 coordinate 4,409,455, forward strand.
AGGGCTGCACGACCCCGATGAGAAGCAAATGACCGAGATCGCGAGCACCTTCGGTTTACACGCGCTGGCGGCCGAGGACGCGGTCAAAGCGAACCAGCGACCGAAACTGGAACGATACGACGACACCATGGTGTTGGTGATGCGCACCGTCGCCTATGTCGAGCATGAACTGCACAGCGTCAGCGAGATCGTGGAGACTGGCGAAATCCTGCTGTTCGCCGCCTCGGAGTTCATTGTCGCGGTGCGGCACGGCGAACACTCCGGATTGGCCGGCGTCCGCCAGGAGCTCGAGGCCGATCCCGATCGGCTACGCCTCGGTCCGGGCGCGGTGCTGCACGGGATCGCCGACTATGTGGTCGATTCTTACCTGGCAGTCAGCGAGTTGGTAGAACTCGACATCGATGCGATGGAGGAGGAGATCTTCACGCCAGGGCGTTTCGTGGCCATCGCCTCGATCTATCAACTCAAGCGCGAGATAGTCGAACTGCGCCGCGCGGTCGCTCCGCTGGCCGTCCCATTGCAGTCGCTGGGCAAACCTGGCGTGCCCCTGCCCAAAGAGGTTCGCCGCTACATTCGCGATGTCGCCGACCACCACACCAAGGTCGCCGAGCGCATCAGCGACTTCGATGAGGCGCTGACCACCTTGGTCGGTGCCGCGTTGGCCAAGATCGCAGTCCAGCAGAACACCGATATGCGCAAGATCTCCGCACTGGTTGCCCTGGCCGCGGTGCCGACGATGATCGCCGGGATCTACGGCATGAACTTCGATCACATGCCCGAACTCCGACAACCCTGGGGTTATCCGGCGGTCCTGCTGGTGATGGTGACTATCTGCACGGGCCTGTTCCTGGCTTTCCGGCGCAATCACTGGCTGTAGCCGGCGGTTTCGCGGAGTGCGCCGCAGTTGCCGGACGGGGCCTCAAGGGTGCACCTGGTGGCCGCGCTCGGCGACCACGCGGACTGCTTCGGCGATGGTGGGGAAGTCCTTGCGAAGGATGTTGCCGTGATTGCTGGGCACTTTCGCGTGGATTTCGATATTCGGGTTTCGTTCGACGACCTTGTGCAGGCTGGCGCGGATGAGTTCTTGCTGATCACCTTTGCTGCCCAGGGAGGACCCTGAGGCGTTCACATACCGGGTCGGGACCGTGATGCTGTCCATCACCGGGCCGAGGACCCGTTCGCGAGCGATCTCGCCGGCCTCGATGTTGCTGTCGGCCATCTGGTCGGCGGTCATCCGCGCGCCTAGACCGATCGTGCGCATCAGCGGCATCAACCAGCCCAACCGGCGCCACAATTTCCGCATCCTCTCGATATCGACCTCATCGATCCAGTCGTGCGGTTGCGCGCCCTCGACCAGCACCGCGCCGATCGTCCGATCAGGGTTGCGGGCGGCCCAGTGCGCCGCGACGAATGCGCCATAGGACCAGCCGACTACCAGCGCACGGTCCACGCCTCGGGCCGCGAGCACGGCGTCGACATCGGTGACGTTGGTTTCGAACGAGTAGTCCGCCGAAGTCTCCGACTTCCCACGGGCTCGCATGTCGTAGGTGAGGTGGCGCCATTGCGGCCCCAGTTCGGTGATGACATGCCGCCAGTACTTCTGAGTGGCGACGTGGCCGTTGACATAGAGAACCGGGATGCCGGAACCACCGGTATCGGTGACGGCCAGGGCCGTGTCACCGACCGGGACCATGCCGGTCCATGTCGAGTCAGTGGGGGAAACGCTGTTGTTCCGCATCGGTTTTCTCCTAGTGGCGGTGGTTCGGGGCTCTTTCCTGACAGTGGAAAAGCTACGTAGCTTTCCTGGACTAGGCAACATAAATCCTTGTGAGCGAACGCCGTTCATGCAGCTAGATGGAAAGATATTGTTGCGCTGGGTTTAAAGTTAACGCAACGATGCGCTGGTGGATCGTTGCGATGTCCTGCACCTGGGCGCTACAGTCGGCACGTAGGGAACCCGAGCGGAATTGCCGAGGAGAATCGCATGTCCGGAGGCAGGCTCAGCCAGTCCGAACGCAAGCAGATCGCGTTGGGGTTGGCCGAAAACCTTCCTTACGCGGCAATCGCACGGCGCTTGGGCCGCCCCACCTCGACGATTACCCGCGAGGTGATGCGCAACGGCGGGCCCACGGGCTACCGCGCCGACCTCGCTCAACGTGCCACCGGACGCCGCGCGCACCGGCGCGCGCAGCCCGCGCCGCGAGGGCAGCGAGCGCCGGTGCCAAGCGGCGGGCGTGATGCCGAGGCGATACGCCAGTACGAGGAGACCTTCACCGCCATGCTCATGCATCAGGGCATGCCCAAAACGACGGCCCGGGTGTTGACCTGCCTTTTCACCGCGGACGCGGGCAGTCTCACCGCAACCGAGCTCGTGCACCGCCTCCAGATCAGCCCGCCCTCGGTCTCCAAGGCGATCAAGTCCCTCGAAAATGAGGGATTGGTCCGCCGGGAATCCGATACGCGCCGCCGCGTTCGCTACATCGTCGACGACAATGTCTGGTACCAGTCGACGATCGAGGCAGCCCGGGGCATGGCCGAGGTCGCCGCGATCAGCCGGCAAGGCGTCGACATCTTCGGCCGCGGCACCGCGACCGCGATCCGGCTGGAGGGCATGGCGCGATTCAGCGAGGTCATCAGCGAGACCATCCTCCGGGCCGCAGCACAGGGGCGCGAGGTTCTCCGCACAAGAACCGAAGCAAGCTCGCAAGACGCGGAGAAGGTGATTGCCGACGAAATCGTCTGACACACATCGTGATCGACGATTGCCAGGCCTGCCCAAGCCCTGAAGCCGTGGACACGATTTCGATACTGACTTGCTGCACTGCGGCCCTCCGTGTTGTTCGCACCCGACCGCCGGCAGTCACCCTGCGGAGCCGCCGATATTCGGCAAGGCGCGCAACTGCCTAGCGCGGGATGCCGGGTCCACAGGTCACTGTGGCTGTCGGCCAGAATCGGCCGCAGCGTCGACGCGGCTCCGCGATGATCACCAGCGGCCAGTGACAACATCGCGTCGAGCAGGAACGCGAGTTGTCCGTGCAACTGATCCACCTCGGCCCGCTGCGCTTCCGTCAGCGCGCCGTCGTTCACGGTGGTCAGCAATCGCCGGCGGTGTCGGTCGCACCCGCCGCCAGTTGCGCCCGTACCGCGGTGAGACTGCGCTGCAGCCGCAACGCCGGATCCCGGTTCAGGGTGGCGGCGCGGGCCAGGAACGCCGTCGAGGCGGGGACGCCGCCGCGCGACTCCGCCCGCGCGGCGGATTGCTCCAGTTCCGCCGCGACCTCGTCATCGGGCCCGGCACTGGATAGGGCCCGATGCCACGCCCGCCGATCCGGATCGGCCTCGGGATCGACGACTTCGGCGAGCCAGCCGTGCACCGCGCGCCGCTGCTCCGGCTCGGCGGCCCGATAGACCACGGATCGGGCCAGCGGATGGCAGAAGCGCACGCGCGCACCGAATTCCGCCAATTCTCCGGAGTCCATGGCCGCGGGCAGTTCGATACCGGCGCGTTCGGCGGCCGACCACAGCAGCCCGGCATCCCCGGTCGGCTCGGCACTGGCGATCGTCAGCAGCAACCGGTTCGGTGCGGGCAGATTCGCCAACCGGGCGCGGAAACTGTGCTCGATGGCGGCGGTCACCGGATACTCGTCCGGCCGCGCGAACCCGCCCGCCAAGTCCGCGCTGCGCGGTAACTCCACCAACGCGAGGGGATTCCCGCGGGCCTCCGCAAGAATGCGCTCGCGCACACGGTCATCCAGTGACGCTCGGACCCTCGCGGTCAGGAGTCGGCGCGCTTCCTGATCGGACAGTCCGGCCGGCTCGAAGCCGGGCAGCGCAGCCGAAGTCGTTGCGCGGCCGGACAACCGGGAGCCGATGATGCACCAGCGCCGCTACAGCAGCGACCCGGAACTGACGAAGCTGGTCTCGGATCTCGGGGAATACAGCGGTAGCGCTGCCCCTGGTCGGCACGGCCGGAAATAATCGCCGAATCCCCGCCGGCCTATTGCCCGGCGGGGATGGCCGAACCTGAACTATCCATCGGGTGAATAGTTGGTATCCGTGAGACCCTGTTCCCCTTTGGGTCGGCTGCCCTGAGACTGGTGACTCGCACCACAGTCAGTCGAACCGTCGATAAGGACAGAATTGTGCCTCACCTGCTGTCTCACCTGAGTCATGTCGAAATCACCACCCCGGACATCGCCGCGTCGGCACGTTTTTATGTCGAGCAGTTCGGGATGCGGGCTATCCATGAGGTCGATGGTCGTGTGTATCTCCGTTGCTGGGGTGATTACTACAGCTACAGCCTGGTCCTCGTCGAGGGTGCCGAACCGGCGTTGCAGCGGATGGCGTGGCGGACGACCAGTGCAGAGGCGCTCGAGCAGGCCGCCGAACGTATCGAAGGCGCCGGAATCACGGGGGAGTGGACGACCGGTGCGTTCGGATTCGGCCGAGCCTACGAGTTCACGGGGCCCTACGGTCACCCGATGCGCCTGTTCTACGACGTGGAAAAGTTCACGGCGGAACCGGAATTCGAGTCCATCTACCCGGACCGGCCGGAAAAGCGTTCCGCGCATGCCGGGGCGCCTAGGTTCCTCGATCACGTCACGATCGCGGCGACCGATGTACGTGGCTTCTGCGCCTGGTATTCCGAAGCGCTGGGCTTCCGCACGATGGCTTTCACCGATCTGGAGGAAGCGCCCATCACGGTTTTCGGTGTGCTGTCGACCAACGAGAAGTCACACGATCTCGGGGTGGTTCTCGATACCTCGGACCGGGCCGGTCGGATCAACCATGTCGCGTTCTGGGTCGATACCTATCAGGAACTGCTCGTGTGCGCGGATGTGCTGATGGAGCGCGGTACCGCCATGGAGTACGGGCCTTCCATCCACGGCATCGGGGAACAGAACTTCTTGTACTTCCGCGAGCCGAGTTCCATGCGTGTCGAACTGAATTCAGGCGGATATCGCAACTACGTACCGGACTGGGAACCGCATACCTGGAAGCCGTCCGAAGGCTCGAACAACCTCTACCGCAACGGCGCCATGCCGCATTCGATGACCGAGTCCTTCCCGTTTGCCGAGGGCTTCACGGCGACGGAGGAAGGAGCGTCCGAGGAGATGAAAGCCGAGCTGCTCAATCCCTACGCGACCCCCGGCCACGGCTGACCCGGCTCGCCACATCCGGTGTCGTTGCGTAGTGAAGGAGTAACGGAGTGAAGATCGCACGTCGGCAGACCGACGATGGGCCGATCCTGGCAGTGCTCGCGGAGGGTGACCTGCTGGTCGACCTCGAACCGGAGACCGAGCTGGTGGCTCTGCTCGGTGATCGTGGCCGAGTCCACGATGTCGCCGACCGAGCCCTGGCGCGGCGGAAGACGGTGACCCGCCTGGACGAGGCGGTGCTGCTGGCACCGTTGAATCCGCCGACGTTCCGGGACTTCTCGACATTTCCGGACCATACGGCGGGAGTGGTGAAGTTGCTCGACCCGAACGCCACCGTGCCCGCGGAATTCTGGGAGATCCCGACGTTCTATTTCTCCAACCCTTATGCCATCACCGGACCGTATGCGGACGTGCCGATCGCACCGGGCTGCACGGATTTCGATTTCGAACTCGAGGTCGGCGCGGTGGTCGGCACGGTCGGCCGTGACTCGAGCGTCGAGGAGGCGGCCGAGCACATCGCCGGATATGTGGTGATCAACGACTTTTCCGCCCGAGACGTCCAGTTCCAGGAAATGCGGCTGCGTTTGGGGCCGGCGAAGGGCAAGGACACCGCGACGGCGCTCGGTCAGTTCTTCGTCACCGCCGACGAACTCGCCGACCGGGCCTCAGGTCCGTCCTTCGACCTGCGGATGGAGGTCGCGGTCAACGGGGAGACGGTCGGCGTGGACACGCTAGATCACATGGCATGGAGTTTCCCGGCGCTGGCCGCGTACGCCTCGCGAGGCACCGAGATCCGGCCGGGCGATCTGCTGGGATCGGGAACCTGCCGCAGTGGATGCCTGGCCGAGTTGTGGGGCAGGCACGGTCGTGACGTGCGTCCGGCGCTGCGGCCGGGTGATGTGGTCACCACAACCGTCGATGTCCTCGGCGAGACCCGCAACCGCATCGTCGAGGCCGCTGCGGTGCGGCCGATCCGCGCGTGGAGGCAGGCATGAACTACCGGGTGCTGATCACCGATCATCCCGCGGCCACCGTCGATGTCGAGCGTGCGGTGTTCGACACGGCCGGGGTCGAGATGGTGGTCGCGGAGTCCACTGATCCGGCAACGCTGGCCGCTCTGGCCGCGGATGTCGACGCTATCGCCACTTGCTTCGCGAAGGTCCCCGCCGCGGTGCTCGACAATGCGCCGCGCTGCCGGACCGTGGCGCGATTCGGCGTGGGTGTGGACAACATCGACGTGGCGCGGGCCGGTGAGCTGGGCATCGTGGTGACGAATGTGCCGGTGTACTGCGTCGACGAAGTCGCCGATCACACACTGATGCTGCTGTTGGCGCTGGCACGGCGGTTGGTGTCGTTCGCTGCCGACACCGCGGCGGGCAGCTGGAATCGCGGGTTCGCCCCGGTGCCGATTCGTTTGCGCGGCAAGACCTTCGGCATCATCGGTGTGGGTGCGATCGGTTCCGCGCTGATTCCCCGGGTGGCGGCGCTGGGTATGGATGTGCTGGCACTGCGCCGCCGCGGCGGCGAGGTCGAGGGTGCCACCGCGGTGAGTTCTCTCGACGAACTGCTCACCGCCGCTGATGTCGTCTCGCTGCATCTGCCGTTGAACGCGGCCACGCGCCACTTGATCGGCGCACGTGAGCTCGGGCTCATGAAACCCACAGCGCTGCTGCTCAACACCTCGCGCGGCGGCCTGGTCGATACCGCCGCACTGACCGCGGCGCTTTCGGAAGGCCGTTTGGCAGGTGCGGGTCTCGACGTCACCGAACCCGAACCACTACCCGCCGACCATGCCCTGCGGAGGATGGACAACGCCGTACTGACCCCGCACTATGCGTTCAGTTCCGACGGGTCGACGGCCGATCTTTCGCGGGCCGCGGCCCAGCACGTCCTCGACGTGCTCGCCGGTCGCCGACCGGACTCGATCGTCAATCCGGAAGTACTCACCTCCCCGGCGCTGCGCACACCGGAGCTGGCGTGATGAGCACCGAGTACGCCGACCTGACCGATACGGTCACCGCGCATTTGCGCGCCAGGGGTCTCGCTGCTCCGGAGACCGGACTGGCTGTGCGCGCGCTCACCGGCGGCGTCTCCAACGATGTTGTCGCGGTTACCGGTCAGGGTGTCGACGTTGTGGTCAAACGAGCCCTGAGCCGGCTACGGGTCCGGCAGGAGTGGGAAGCCGATGTGGGCCGGCTGATCACCGAGGGCCGCGCGCTGCGTCTGGCCGCGACGGTCGCGCCGGAATCAGTGCCACCCGTGCTGGATCTGTCCGACGGTTTCCTCGTGATCGGCCGGGCACCCGACCACTGGCACACCTGGAAGGCCGACCTGATGGCCGGGGTAATCGATGTTCACGTCGCGGCCCGGCTCGGTGAGTTCCTGGCGGAACTACAACGGAACACTGCCGGCCGGGTCGACCGGCTGCGGAGTGAGTTCGGGTCGCGGACCGCGTTCGAACAACTGCGGGTCGATCCGTTTCACCAGCAGATCCGCGGGCGATATCCCGACCTCGCACCGCAGATCGACCGCACCATCGCGGTCATGGCGGAAACCACCGAATGCCTTGTGCACGGGGACTATTCACCGAAGAACGTGCTCGTCGGCGACTCCGACGCCGAGCTGTGGGTCATCGACTGGGAAGTCGCCCATCTGGGCGACCCCACCTTCGATCCGGCCTGGATCATCGGCCATCTGCTGCTCAAGAGTATCCGCCGACCCGACTACAGCGACCGTTACCGTGCGGCGGCCGCGACCTTTCTCGACGCCTGGAATCGCACCGATCCGGAGTCGGTGGCCCAGCTGATCCGCCAAACCGGCTGTCTCGTGCTGGCCCGCGTGGACGGCCGCAGCCCCGTCGACTACCTCGACGAACCGGCACAGGTGGCCGCCCGCTCGCTCGGCCGCCGGTTGCTCGGCGATCCCCCTCATTCACTACCGGACGCTTGGAGGCTTCTCGTATGACCGACACCGCTATCCGCGATATCACCGCCTGGGAAGGACTCGACTCACGCGGCAAACCCACGGTGGGGTGCGAGGTGCTGCTCGCCGGCGGTGCGCGCGGGCAGGCCTACGTCCCCTCCGGGGCCTCGACCGGCCGCCACGAAGCGCGCGAGCTGCGCGACGGCGGCACCCGTTACTCCGGGCAGGGCGTGCGACGCGCCGTTGCTAACGCCACCACGATCCTCGCCGACTCCGTGCGCGGCCTCGATGCTCTCGACCGTGTGGCGGTAGATGCCGCGCTGCGGGCCGCCGACGGAACCCCGGACCTGGGTGCGGTCGGTGCGAATGCCGTGCTGGCGGTATCGGTCTCGACCGCACTGGCCGCCGCCGACGCCCAGCGCATCCCGCTCTACCGGCTGGTCGCGGCAGCGGGGGACGACCCGCTGCTGCCGCTGCCGATGGTCAACATCATCTCCGGTGGCGCTCATGCCGGCCGCTCGATCGATGTGCAGGACTTCCTGGCCGTCCCGGTCGGGGCGCAATCCTTTTCCGAGGCCATCGAATACAGCGCGCGGGTCCGCCAGGGCACCGCGGACGTGCTGGCAGAGCGCGGTCATTCGGTCGCGCTGGTCGCCGACGAAGGCGGGCTCGGACCCGTACTGCCGACCAACCGGGCCGCGCTGGACATGGTGGTCGCCGGCATCGAGCGCGCTGGTCTGCGACCCGGCTCGGATATCGGGATCGCGGTCGATATCGCCGCCACCCAGTTCCTCGCCCAGGACGGGCACTATGTCCTGGCCGCCGAGGGTGATCGCCGGCTGAGTGCGGCCGAACTGATCGACGAGCTCGCCGATTGGTGCGAGCGCTACCCGATCATCTCCTTGGAAGACGCACTCGGCGAGGACGATTGGACGGGATGGGCGCGGGCGACCGAACGGCTCGGCCACCGGCAACTGCTCGGGGACGACTTCTTCGTCACCGACCCCGAACGGCTGCGTCGCGGTATTCGGGACAAGGCCGCCAACGCCGTGCTCGTCAAACCCAATCAGACCGGCACCCTCTCCGACGCCCACACGGTGGTGCGGCTGGCGCAGGACAACGGCTACCGCACCGTGCTGTCGGCGCGGTCGGGAGAAACAGAAGACGCGTGGCCGGCTGATCTGGCACTGGGCTGGCGGACCGGTCAGATCAAGGTCGGCTCCACCATGCGTTCCGAACGCACCGCGAAATGGAATCGGCTGCTGCAGATCGAAGCCCAGCTCGGCGACCGGATCGAATACGCGGGCGCCGTCGCCATCTCGGCCCCGGCCGGCGATCGGGCACGCGCATGAACCGGGTGGTCGAAGGCTACGGACTGGGGACCTTCGCCGACGGCACGCGAACGTTCGCCGGAGTGGTCGCGGGTGACCGGGTGGTGGAGCTCGCACCGGAGCAATTGGGGCCCGGGATCGTCACCACCGCGGATATCTTCGACGCCTGGGATACCGTGCGCACCGCGCTACCCGACATCGCCGCGCGCGCGGGCGTCGACGGTACGCCGTTGGCGCGGCTCCGTATTCTGCCCCCGGTACAACCGCGCCACATCTTCCAGGCGGGAGCGAACTACCGCAGCCACGTCGCCGAGATCATCATCTCGGGCAAAGCCGCTGACGACACCCGCACCGATGCGGAGCTCGAGGCCGCGGCCGCGGCGATGATGGACGAGCGAGCCCGGACGGGCAGCCCGTTCTTCTTCACCGGCCTGGCCTCGGCGATGTGCGGCGCCGACGACGACGTCCTGCTCGTTCCCGAATCCGACCAGATCGATTGGGAGGCCGAACTAGTCGTCGTCATCGGGGCCGTCGCCGACAACGTCACGCGCGCCGACGCCCTCGACTTCGTCGCCGGCTACACCGTCGCCAACGATGTCAGCGCCCGCGATCTGCAATTCCCCGCCGAACACCGGCCCCTCGGCGGGGACTGGCTGCGCGCGAAGAACCGGCCCACATTCTTGCCCGTGGGGCCGTTCGTGATCCCGGCCGACAACCTCGGCGACTATCGGGACCTCGAAATCGAATTCCGCCTCAACGGCGAACGCATGCAACACGACCGGGCCGCCAACATGCTCTTCGACGTGCCGACCCTCATCGCCCAGGCCTCCGCTGTCACTCCCTTGCTGCCGGGCGACCTCATCCTCACCGGCAGCCCGGCGGGCAACGGCGGAAAGTGGCAACGCTGGCTCACTCCGGGCGACGTGATGGCGGCATCCATCAGCGGGATCGGCACCCTCCGCAACACCTGCCAGGCGGCACCAGGAAAGAAGGCCACAGCATGACCTCCGAAAACCCCACGGCCACCGCACCGGTCTTCGACCCGGACAATCCGGCCGCCACGATCGAGGCGATGGCCCACCGGTGCAGCAACTGGGGTCGCTGGGGTGCCGACGACGTCCACGGCACCCTCAACTTCCTCGACGAGGGCGCGCGGATCCGGGCGGCCCAGCTCGTCACCACAGGCCGAACCTTCTCGCTGGCACAGCCTTTCAACGCCGAAGGCCCGCAGAAAGGATGGCGGCGGCGAACCAACCCCGTCCACACCATGACCGACACCGGTCTGGACGCCGAATTCGGTGACCAGGGCTTCCCCTTCGGCATGGGCGGGGCCGACGATGTGATCGCCATGCCGCTGCAGTGCTCGACCCAGTGGGATGGGCTCGGCCATATCTTCGACCACGGCCGCGCCTGGAACGGGCGCCGCGCCGGAGCCGTTGTCACCTCCGAAGGCGACCAGGTCACCGGCATCGAAACCGCCGCCGACCGGATCGTGGGCCGAGCCGTACTCCTCGACGCCGGCCGCGCCCTCGCCGGTGAACTCGGCCTCGAACATCCCGAGCTGCCGGACGGGTTCGCGCTCACCCCCGAGCTGCTCGACCGCATCATCGACCAGCAGGGAGCCTCGGCCCAGGTGGGCCGCGGTGACATCCTGCTCGTACGCACCGGCCAGTACAGCCGCACCCGGCGCGAAGGGTGGGGTGATTACGCCGGTGGCGCCGCGCCCGGCCTGTCGTTCCGCTCGGCGCCCTGGCTGCACGATCGGGAGATCGCGGCAATCGCCACCGACACTTGGGGATTCGAAGTGCGGCCCACCGAGTTGCACGGCGCCTTCCAGCCACTGCACCAGATCGTCATTCCCCATATGGGTCTCTACATCGGCGAAATGTGGGACCTCGATGACCTCGCCGAACATTGCTCGCGCACCGGCCGATACGAGGCGTTCCTCGTTGCCGCGCCGCTACCGGTGACCGGCGCGGTCGGGTCACCGGTCAATCCCATCGCCGTCGTGTGACAACGAAGACAAGCTAGAAAGGCCTCCGCCCCATGCCCTCAATGAAGAAGGTAGGAATCATCGGCGCCGGTATCGCCGGAATGTCGGCGGGTATCCTGCTGGCCGACCGCGGTATCGATGTCGAAATTCTCGAACGCGCCGACGGCCCGCGATCGGCCGGTTCCGGAATCACGCTGCAAGGCAACGCGCTACGCATCCTGCGGCAGCTCGGCGTCTGGGACCGGATCGCATCGCAGGGATACTCCTTCGACACCGTCGGCCTGCGCGCACCCGACGCCGAAGCCACCGTCCTGGTTGTCATGAACGACGTGCGGACCGGCGGGGACGACCTTCCGGCGACCGTGGGAATGCGGCGGCCAGAACTCGCCGCGATCCTGCGCGACCGCCTCGACGCGGCCGGCGGCCGGATCCGATACGGCGCCGACGTGGTGGGCATCGACTCGTCCGGGAACACCGCGACCGCGGTCACCGCGTCCGGGGAGCGCAGGTCCTACAATCTGCTGATCGCCGCCGACGGCGTCAACTCTCCCTGCCGCGGTCTGCTCGGTATCGATGTCACCCCGCGTCCCACCGGGGTCGGTGCCTGGCGGGTAGTGGTCCCGCGTCCCAGCGACGTCGTGCGCACCGACCTCATCTACGGCGGCCCGCACCACGTCGCCGGATATTGCCCCACCGGCGACGACTCGATCTACGCCTACATTGTCGAGGACGCCCATGTCCGAGACAACGCTCAGGGACCGCTGATCTTCAAGGAACTCGCGGCCGGCTACGGCGGTCCGTGGAAACAGATCGCCGATTCGATCGATGCGAACACCCCGGCCAACTACACCTGGTTCACGACCCATCTCGTTGAGGGCCTCTGGCATCGCGACCGGGTGGTCCTGATCGGGGACGCCATCCACAACTGCCCGCCGACGATCGCCCAGGGCGCGGCCATGGCGCTGGAAGACGCCGCGGTGCTCGTCGAGGAACTGTTCGCCGGCGACGCACCGCTCGATGCCGTATTCACCCGATTCCAGGAACGCCGGTTCGAACGAGTCAAGACCGTGGTCGAATCCTCCACCCAGTTGGTGCAGTGGATGGTCGACGGCCACCGCGGCGACATGGCCGAAGTCATCCAGCGTGTCTCCCATATGGTGAAGGAACCGGCGTGAGGGGCCCGATCGTCGACGTGCACGCGCACGCGCTGCTTCCGGCCGTCGAAGCCTACGTCGCCGAACTCGACCCCGAGGGCCTGGCTGCCGCCAAGGCTCTCGACGCCCGCCGAAACGGACCCGAATCCCTCGCCGCCTCGGGCCGGATGATCGGCGAACGATGGCAACTCCTGACCGACCTGCCCACCCGCCTGACCGCGATGGAGGCTGCCCGAGTCGACGTCCAGCTGGTGTCTCCGTCACCGTCCCACTACTACCCGTTCCTCGGACCGGACCAGGCAATCGATGTCGCCCAGCGGGTGAACACGGCCATCGGTGAGCTGGTCGGCCGGGCCCCCGGCCGGCTCCGGGGACTGGGTGTCGCCCCGCTACAGCACCCCGAACGGATGGTTCCCGCCCTCGACGACGCACTCGGCCGCGGACTGCTGGGCGTGGAGATCGGGTCCTTCGGTGCCTCTGCTACGGGCGGGCAAGCCGGCACCGTGGAACTGTCCGATCCGGCGCTGAACCCGTTCTGGGCTGCCGCCGAGTCGGCCGGCGCGGTCGTTTTCCTCCATCCGTTCGGGTGCTCCCTCGACGAACGACTCGACCGGTTCTATCTGGCCAACACCGTGTCCCAGCCCGCGGAGAACGCGGTAGCACTGTCGCACTTGGTCTTCGGCGGAGTCCTCGATCGCTACCCCGGTCTGCGCGTGGTTGCCGCGCACGGCGGTGGTTACCTTCCGACGACCATCGGGCGCTCCGACCATGCCTGGCGGGTCCGGCCCGAAGCCCGCGGGTGCCAGCACCCGCCGTCGACCTACCTGCGGCGGCTCTGGTTCGACTCGCTCACCCACGACAGCGGGCAGCTCACGGAGCTGATCCGGGTGGCCGGTCCCACGCGTGTGCTCCTCGGTTCGGATTTCCCCTTCGATATGGGAACCGACGACCCCGTCGCCGCGGTACGCGCCGCGGGCCTGCCCGAAGCGGTCGTGCGGGCCGTACTGTCCGGCAACGCCGCGGCACTGCTACCGGACATCGGAGACCCGGAGGACCTGGTCACGTAGGGTTTCGGAGGACAGGATGCGCGCGATGGCGGCCAGGGCGGAGGAGTGCCGGTGAAGGAAGTCGACTTGAACCTGCTGCCGCATCTGCACGCGCTGCTCGAACTGCGCAACGTCTCTCGCGCCGCCGAACGGGTGCACCTGAGCCAATCGGCGATGAGTGCGGCACTGGCCCGGCTGCGCCGGCATTTCGACGACGAACTCCTGGTCCGTGCCGGACGGGAGTACACCTTGACCGCGTTCGCCCGTAGTCTCGCGCCGGCTGTCCAGGAGGCTCTGGCGCGAGTGCAGGACGCGATGCAGATGCGGTCGGAGTTCGATCCCGCCGACACCGACCGAACCTTCGTCCTCGCCGCCTCCGACTACGCGACCACGGTCGTGGTCCGGCCGTTGCGCCGGCTGATCGCCCAGCAGGCGCCCCACGTATCGGTGGAAATCGTCCCTACCGCCGGGATCGACCTCGGCCTCGAAGTATTCGGCCAGGTGGATATCGTCGTCGGACCGATGGGATTCGATTTCGGCGGCAGCTACCGGCAGTTGTTCCGCGACGAATTCGTCGCCGTCATGGACAGCGGCAACCCATTGCTCGAGCGCGCCGAACTGACCCTTGCCGACCTCGCCGCCGTGCCGCACGCCGCCGGCGAGTTCGGCCCCGGCGTGACGACACCGCCCATGCAGTTCCTCGCCGACGCCGGTATCGCCCCCGTGGTGGCCGCTCGGGTATCGGGCTGGCAGATCCTGCCGTTCCTCGTCGAAGGCACCGACCTCGTCGCACTGGTCCCTCGCCTGCTGGCCACCCGATTGGCCACCGGGCTGGCGGTGACCGTCGTCGAATTCCAGGCGGACCTCGAGATACCGATCGTGGAGGCCATGTTCTGGCATCCTCTGCACACCACCGACCCCGCCGGCACCTGGCTCCGTGAGTCGATCCACCAGGTCTGCCGTGAAATCCGTGACGAAGACACCGGACCGATTCATCCGGTCCGGATCGGGCTGCCCAAGTCCTGATCGACCGTTCCGATGCGGGCACGGGGTCGGGGTCGATCGCCGGATCACCCGGCCCGTAGGTATCTTTCGACCATCGTCGCCGAGTGCGCGATCTGCTCGTCGAGTGTGGGTGCCGGGCTGATGAAGTCCGCACCCTGCATCGTATGCAGCACGGCCATCGCGTACACGGCGCGAAAGGCTTGCCGCGCCGGTATCGGGTCGCCGGTGAGTAGTCCGGTGCGCTCCAGCGCGGCGACGAACATATCTCCGAGCAGGGCGGTATGCCGTTTGCCTCGCTCGAAGACCACGCGATGCTCGGGTGCGATGGCGATAACCGGCCGGAGGAACTCGGCGTTTCGCTCGAACAGGAGCAGCACGGCGGCGACTGCCCGGCTGATCATTTCCCCGGGCGGTAGGCCCGGCTCCCGCGTCTGCCGGAACAAGTGGTCCCGGTCGGCTGCCATTTGCGTCATCTTGTGTTCGTAGACGGCCAGGAACAAGGCTTCTTTGCTCGCGGCGCGCTCATAGATGGCCCGCGGATTGATACCGGACGTTTCACTGAGCGCCGCGATCGTGAAGCCGCTGTAGCCGGCGGACTCCAGCAGCGTGATTCCGGCATCCAGCACCCGCTGCCATGCTTCGCGGCTGCGCTTTTGCCGCGGCTGCCTGATCGCGAGGGTCTCGGGAAGTTCCGGGGTTGCCGTATCGCGTTCCGGCATATCGGGGGATTTGCGGGAGGCCATTGACAAATGGTGACACGGAGCACAAGATTGTCCGTAACCGAAGTGTTCACTTCGGTTTGTGCGAGTGATCCGCGTAACGCCGGTGCGACCGCCGTCCAGGAAATCCGATGGCGGGCGACGCGGACCCACATCGAGTCGGTCGGACGCCGGCGCACAGTCACCGATACCGGCCGACATTTATCCGAAGAGTCTGTGCTGCAACAGCTCTGGGATCGGCCAGGAGTTATGGAAAGAGAGGCCCGAATGGCCCGGCAATCAACGAAGAACGGCAGGGTCGCGGTGATCGGTGGGGGGCCGGCGGGAATGGCGACCGCGCTGTCGGTGCGTCAAACGGGCCACGAGGTCACCGTGTTCGAGCGTTACCCGCATGCGCGCGTAGCGGGAAATATCCTCAACCTATGGCCCGCGCCGATCAAAGCGCTCGGGCTGATGGGCGTCGACACCGCCGGGCTCGGCGCCGGCTGCTTCACCGAGTTCCGCAGCCACCGGGGAAAGAGACGGGCCCGGATCCAACTCCCCGACGACATCGTCCGCGACTACCACGGCGGCTATATCGGACTGCTGCGCCGTGAGCTCTACGAGCGCATGCTCGCGACCCTGCCCGAAGGCGTCATCCAATTCGACCGCGGTGTCACGAGTTTCGAACAGGACCGTAGCGGTGTCCGCCTGCACATGTCCGACGGCGCCATCGAAGAAGCGGATGTACTGGTCGGCGCGGACGGTATCGATTCCCTGGTCCGCCGCACTCTGTGGGGTGATTCCCCCAAGCGTGAGCACAATCTGCACGTCCTCGCCGGATTCGTCCTCGGCAAAAAGATCGACGGCGTCGAATACAACGAGAACATCCTCAACCACAGCCGCACCGTCCAGGGCACCTGGAGCGGCATGCTCTACCGCGGCGAGTACGGATACCAATGGTGGGTACTCGAAGCACACGACGCCGACGCCGACGCCGAGTTCACCCAAAACATCGGGGCCAGAGCAAGAATGCTGGCCGCCGAATTCGGTGCCCCGCTGACGACGCTGATCGATGCGACCGATCCAGGCAATATGCAGCGCTGGCCGATTCGCGATCGCAAACCCATCGGCCGATGGTCCTCGGGCCGGGTCACGCTGGCCGGCGACGCCGCCCACCCGACCTCCCCGTATGCCGCCTACGGCGCCGGAATGGCCACTGAGGACGGCTATTTCATCGGCCGCACCCTGGCCGGTGTGGACCTGACCGAGCACGACGCCGTGACAGCGGCCCTGGCCCGGTACGAGAAACCCCGTAAACCGCACACCGCGCGGCAATCGAACCAGGCGTACTACCTCGGGCAACTGTTCCACCACACCCCGCGGCCACTGCGCCGGCTCCGCGATGCCATCCTCGACCACACTCCGCTCCTGCAGAAAGTGGCAGGTGATTCCAGCCCCGGTGAGATCATCGAGCAGATCGCACTGATCGACGAAGCCGAACAACGCTTCAACGCGCTGCGCTCCTGACCGAACCGGGCCCCGCGACCGCCTGGTGCCCGATTCGGACCAAACCGCTTCGCTTGACTGGACGAAACCCCTGTGACCATTCGAGGAAAGGGCATTCGTCATGACGCAGGCAGCGGGCACGGTGAAGTGGTTCAACAGCGACCGGGATTTCGGTTTCGTCATTCCCGATGAAGGTGGGGCTGATCTCCTGGTCGAGGGCTCGGATTTCCTGGCCCAGGACGGTGACGGGGAGATCCGGGAAGGGCAGCTGGTCAACTTCGATATCAGGGTGGGGTCGAAGGGACCGCAGGCCTTGCGGGTGAGCCCACGGTCCGAAACTCCGGATCAGTCTGCTGGAATGCGCCAGCGGTGATTCCGGCGCTGGCGGGTCGGCGGTGTTCTCGGCTTCCATCAGGGGGAATCGTGTTTGCATCGCGGACGACAGCGTCTGTCGCTAGATAACTGGGTCGTTACGGTCCGTTCATCAGCGACGGTGAGCATTGACTCATGAGCCGATGCCAAGTGATCGGATGGGTGGTTCTACTGGTCGCGGTGCTCGCTGCGGCCAAACTGCTGGACCGGTGGGGCTTTCCCGCGCCACAGATGATCCTGGCCATTGTGGTCGGCGGCGTACTGGCGGCGGCCGGGCGGCTGCCCGCGCCGCTACCGGGTGAGGTCTCGGTGGGTGCGCAGGCGATGCTTGGTGTGTTGATGGGCAGCTATCTGGAAGTATCGCTGCTGTCCACGATCGGGCTCGCACTGCTGCCGGTGCTCGGCATCACCGCCGCCACGCTGGTGGTAAGCGTGCTGGTGGCATGGGTGTTCGCGCGGGCGGCCAAGGTGGAACTGCCGACCGCCACACTCGGCCTGCTCGCCGGTGGTTCGGCCGCGGTGGTCGCCTGTGCACACGAATTGGACGCGGACCCGAGGCGGGTGGCGTTCATGCAGTACCTCCGCGTCGCCCTCGTCGCGCTCAGCGCGCCCGCGGTCGCCGCATTGCTCGATGACGAGGACCGGATCGCGAGCATCACCGCATCCGCCGGCGACGTGGTACTCGGCGCGGGCGTCACCAATCCCGATCTGCCGGAGTGGATGATCGTCGGTCGAGGTGATCAAGTCGCCGGACTGTCGATCGCGGTGATGCTCTGCTTCATCGGCATCCGACTCGGCAAGCGCCTCGGATTGCCGAGTCCGGCTTTGATCGGCCCGATGCTGATCACCGCCGCGCTCACCGCGGTGGGCATCAGCCACGGCTACGCGCCGACAAACTTGTTCAAGGAACTGCTGTTCGTCCTCATCGGTT
The DNA here is from genome assembly GCF_017875645.1 of Nocardia goodfellowii. Taxonomy (NCBI): domain Bacteria; kingdom Bacillati; phylum Actinomycetota; class Actinomycetes; order Mycobacteriales; family Nocardiaceae; genus Nocardia; species Nocardia goodfellowii. The sequence goes on from NZ_JAGGMR010000001.1 coordinate 4,427,575, forward strand.
TCGAGGTCGGAACCAAGTTCACCAAAACGGTGATCCTGGAAATGGCCAAGATGATTCCGAGTATGGCGGTGGCCATCGCCATACTCTCCGCCGCGGCCGCCGGACTCGCCTACGGTCTGGCCTTGCTGGTCGATCTCGAGTTGTCGGACCTCTATCTGGCGACCACCCCTGGCGGCATCAATGCGGTCTTGGCGACCGCGGAGGAAATGGGCGCGAACATGCCGCTCATCACGACTGTCCAGAGCGTGCGACTGTTATCAATGGTGTTGCTGCTGCCGTTGTTGATGCGCGGCTTGCGCTATGTGGGAGTGCGCCGAGACACGGGCGCACCGGTATAACTCGATGCGCGCGGTGCCTCTACCCGTTCCGGCTTGCGGTACTGCCGAACGTCCCTCCCTCGACGGCTGAGGTCGAACGAGTCCCACCATCACGGCGGCCGCGGTTGTCTTCGCAAATCCTTTACTGCTGCCGTGAGCAGCCGTTCGAGAACGTTCGCAGCTGTCGCGTTCCGGGCGAGCAAGTGAGCCGTAGCCGTTGGCTGCCAGCCGATCTCGGAACACCCGATAGTGCCGTCAGTGTCGCGCGGTCCCTTGGCTCCATTCCAGGCTCCACGGCGGTCACTGCCCGCTGGGCGAGATCCGCACCGTAGCCTGCTTCCGCGGGCTCGACCCGTCGGAGGCGGTGCACCGCTTCAGCCGCAGCGTGGACCCCGGCCATTCGCCACTCGGGCTGCCCGGCTTCGACCGTGGAGCAGAGGTTCAATCCAGCAGGCACCCCTCTCGACCACCGCGGTCGATGCACTCGTAGAAGTAGCGACGGTAGGTCGCGTCTTCGCTGGACTCGGCGGGGTAGTCCTTGTCGCACTTCTTGGTATCGCGTCGTTCACTCAGCGCGTTGTTGACGCACCTTTTCCATTCCGTGTGGTCGCTGGCACGCGCAGGGGTGGCGAGGACAGCGCCCGTGAGAACCGCTGTCGCGAACACGACTGCGATCAGTCGAACGTATGCGGCGATTCCGCGAGCCATATTCGTCTCCTGTCTCGGCCCGGTCAGACGCGTCGGGTGGATTCGGCTGGTTACGCGTTCCATCCAAGCCATAGACGTTAAAGCGAGCGCCATGGTTTCGGGGGGCAGCAGCCGCCGTGTCCGCACCGCCCTGCCGAGTGTTCGGCGCGGCGCTACCGAGCTACGAATCAACCGGCTGTATTGCCGCGTGGCGCGGTGACCGAATCGGTCGATTCGGGATTGTTCGACGGTCGACTAGAGCTGAAAGCTGTTCGTCGCATGAGCATGTCCTTCTCAGCACAGCGAACTGGTGTGCGAGGCGGGGGACGGAGTTCGGCCCGTACCGTGCAGGCATCGGCGGAAGGCCGTTTCCGAAAAGCGCACCGGGTCAAGCGGTGGTGTGGTGGGGCGGTGTCCATCGGTAGGCGATAGGTCCGATGAGCATGGACTGGTCCAGCATGTCTGCCGTGAACGACACTCCGGTGACCTTGGCCGCCAGGGCGAAGGCTCTCGGCGCGGGGCTGCTGTAGCTGATGTCCCAGGCGTCGGAGTCGCTCTCGTCTTCCGGCTCCAACTCCATGCCCAGCTCGCGCATGTAGTCGTTGAGCCGGTCGGGGTCGCTACCCCAACGGTCATGCGGGTGCTCCAGTCGGTGGCCGGTCACGATCGTCCCGTCGATCGCGTACTCGAGGCTGTGCTCGGCGTAGCCGTGGATGGTGATCGCCAGGACCTCACACTCTCTCGATAGTTCCGCCAGCGCCTTGCGGTCGGTCATCCACCACCCGACCGGTTCGATGGCCACACTCCATGCACCGGCCCGCAACACGCCCACATGACCGCCGCCGTCCCCGCCGCCGGTCTTGCCGAGGAACTCGACCATCCTGTCGTTGAGCTCTGCGAAGTCCGACTCCTGGCCGGAGTCGTCGCCTTTGCTGAAGCGCCGCACCACCTCCGACGGGTCCAGGTTTCGGAAGAAGCCGACGCTGAAGATCTCGCCCAGCGGGTCCGCTCGGCTCTCGGCTGCATCGAGCCACTGAAATGGTGCCAGGGGATCGGTTGTCGCCATATGGGTCATGGTGGCAGAGCCCACCGACAACCCTTCGATCGTCTGGAACGCCTGATCGACCCACTGCCCTCAGCGCGGACTTCCGTTGTCTCCGTTGTCATCCCAGCGACTCCTCCGGCTGATCCGCGAGTCAGCAGATCGCTGAGCGCGCGGCAGATGGCCCAGCTGCGTACCATCTCGACTCGTCTGCGTGAGATCACCGACCCCTATGCGTGAGTGCGGGCTACACGCAGTCGATCCCGTCCGCTTCGCCAGTGCCCCGATCCTGAAGAAAGCCTCATCGACGGCCCGGATGCCGTGTCGTGGGTGAAATCCGCCAGCTACCCAGCCGACCGGACGGGCGTGTCGCGCCCGTTCGCTTTGCACCTTACGATCGCAACGGCCTCACTATTTGCCTGCACTGCTACGAGGACACCCTGTTGCCCAAGCATTCGACAACCCAGGGGCTCGCGTCTGGTGAGCACTGGCGGCGCCTGGCACGTCGCTCGGCGGGAGGCCGTCGGCAAATCCCTTGGGCTGTCCTGGGTTTCGCCGCAGTCTAAAAGGGAAGAACCTGTCCAGGCCGGCAGCTGATCGGCCTGGAGGAGGTCACTATCTTGTCTGAAGAGCAACTCGCACCCAGGGTGGACGCGACGCCGGAGCCGGGCGTAGACCGGCGCGAGGGCCTCGCCACGCTGAGCCTGCGCGAGGCGAATGGGGTGCCCACTCTCGTTGCGGGAGAGGGAACTCTGTTGCCCGCGAGCATCACCGCCGTCGACGAGAGCGGCGCGCCCGTCGCGGTGTATTCGGCGCAGTTGGTTTCGGGATCGCTGTCGGCCGGTGCGAATCCAGGCACCGACGGGGACTTCGGACTGGTCGACCTGTATGGCGAGGCCATCGTCAGTGACCTGTCGAAGAACCAGGAAAACTCCGAAAATTCAGGTTCGATCTCGTAGGCCCCCGGCAGAAACCGCAGAGCCCGATCGTTAGCGCCCTTGCGCCGGATAACTGACTCCGGTCAGCTGCTCGGAGACCTCCCACAGCCGCCTTTGCCGGTGAGGGTCACGCGAGTGGGCGCTCGATCGCGCCTGGTCCGGATATCCTGCGATGCCGAAAAGTCCTGACGGACCGTAGTATTCGCCGCCTACGACCGTAGGATCGGTTGCCGCTCGCAGCGTCGGTAGCGCACCCATGGCCGGTGTCCGGCCGAAGAGCCGGGCGATGGCGAGGTTCGGCAGCCGGAATGCCGCCGGCGAGTAGCGGAAGACGTCGGTACTCGCCCCGCCGGGGTGAGCGGCCACCGCCACCGCCGGGGTATCGGCGAGACGGCGATCGAGTTCATAGGTGAACAGCAGATTCGCCAATTTCGATTTCCCGTAAGCGTTTCCGATCGGCGCGGCCGGATCCTCGGGATCGATGCGGCCGAACCGGTGGCCGATGCTGCTGACGGTGACCACTCTCGCCGAGTCGGCGGCGGTGATGCGGGACCAGAGCAGTCCGGTCAGTGCGAAGTGCCCGAGGTGGTTGATACCGAACTGCGCCTCGAAGCCGTCTTCAGTGGTTCCGGACAGTCCGGTCACACCGGCGTTGTTGATCAGTAGATCGATGCGGTCGTGACAGGCGCCGATGATCGTGGCAGCGCGGTGGACCGAGGCGAGGGAAGCCAGATCGAGTTCGACGGTCCCGATCACGGCGCCGGGTGCTCGGCGTCGGATGCGTTCGGTGGCGGCCTCGGCTTTACCTTGATCACGACAGGCGAGCACGAGTTCGGCGCCTCGCTGTGCCAGTGCCATGGCGGTTTCGAAACCCAGGCCGGTGTTCGCTCCGGTGACCACCGCGACCCTTCCGGTGAGGTCGGGCATGTCGGCTGTAGTCCACTTGCGCACGGGAACTCCTAATATGAATGCGTGGTTCACATTAAAGTGAACCAGTAGTTCACGTTGTCTGCAAGGCGAGGCCAGGAGGCTCAGATGAACGCCAGACCCCAGCGCGCGGACGCGCTACGCAATCGCCAGGCGATTGTCGGCGCTGCCCGCGAACTGGTGATCAGCCATGGTCCCGGCGTCGGAATGGATCAACTCGCCGCCGCCGCGGGGGTTGCGGTGGGCACTCTGTATCGACATTTCCCGACCAAGAAGGACCTGATAGAAGCGATCGTGGACGAGCTCTCGTCTACGATCGGCGAGTCATTGGACGCCGCTCTCGCGCGGGCCGAACTCGATCCGGGCGTGGCCGTCGAAGAGTTGATCGGACTTCTGCGCAGCGTGGTGCTGGATATGAGTCAAGAGCGCCTTTTCCGGTTCGCCGCCGCCGAGGTGGCTGAGGCGCCTTTCCTGAAGTTGCAGACGCGCGGGCGTGCCGCCGTTGACCGGTTGGTGGCCCTGGCGCACCGCGCGGATGCGCTGTATCCCGATATCACCGGTGATGATGTGATCCTGCTGCTGGCTTCGGCACCCGCCGTGGATGTCGAAGAGCCACAGCGACTTCGGTGGTTGGCGCTGGCTCGCCGGGCATTGACCCCCCACGTCGGGCGGGTGTGAGTGAGGGGTGACAACGGTTCCCGAGTCGGCGTGGCCGGACGCACTTGGGGTGTCTCACTGTTATCCAGGCGTCAGCAAGATTCCCGAAATCATCCTGATGCCTCTGTGCGCGAATGGGTTGGCCGCGAGGCGATCTCGTCGACGCGTGCTCGTGCTGACGAATGCGCAATGGTGGTGCCCGGGTGCCGGCGCGGTCGTGTCCATGCACGGTCTCCGGCGGCGCCTCGCTATGCCGGCGCGGCGGGCGAGAGAGACGCGAGGCCTGCCTCTGCGCAGGCGTCGTCTTGTTCGGGGATGCCTCCGCTGACCGCGATCGCGCCGACCACAACATCGCCGCTCCGGATCAGCCGAGAACCCGCACCCGCGATGATGGGTGTGCCCGCAACCTGATCCAGCTGCGCGAACAGTGCGGGCCACGTCTGCTGCATACGCATCAACTCACCGCCGTCGCGCTGGAACAGCGCCACGCTGGACGCTTTCGCCGGGGCGATACGCGCCGATAGTGGTGGCGCACCGTCCATTCGATCGACAATCAGCACATGCCCGCCGCCATCGACGATCGCGACCGTCACTCGCGCACCGAGCGCGGTGGCATGTTCGCGTACCCGGGTGCTGACGGTCCGCGCTTGCTCCGAAGTGAGTGACATGCTCCACCTTCAAATCTATGGGTCCAACCAAGCTTGGACGTCCCAAGGATAACCACATTCCTGGGGAGGACCAAGAGTTTGGCTACACTTCGGTCCATGCCTCTGCAGGAAACACCCACCCGCCTGCGCAGTAAACCGACATGGCTGATCAGCAAGACTGCTGTGCGGGCGCACCGGCTCATCGGCGACGCGATGGCCGCGGTCGGGGGCCGCGCCTACCACTTCGCGATCCTGGCCGCACTCGACGAATTCGGCCCTGACAGCCAGGTGCGGATCGGCCAACGGTGCGGAATCGATCAGAGCGATATGCACGCCATGCTCGCCGAACTGGTCGAACAAGGACACGTCGCACGCGCCCCGGACCCCAGCGATCGACGCCGCAACCTGATCACGTTGACCCGTTCGGGTCGACGCAGACTCGAAAAACTGGACGCAGCACTCTCGGTTGTCCAAAACGACCTACTCGACGGCCTGTCGTCCACCGAGCGAGATCATCTCGCCACGCTGCTCACCCGCGTCCTCGGGCAAGGAACCGAGTTCTAGGGAATCCTTCCGCCGATTATGTAGTGGACGCCAAGTCGCGCGGGGCAGGGGGAAACGGCTGTTGGTCGCAGCCTGAAGTCGCTACCCGTGGCCTTGTGGGTCCGTGCCGAGCCGCCGGCGATGCAGTTCACGGATATTCGCGGTGAGCTCGGGAACTGGGCCTTCGACCACCACGCCCGGTGCCACCTGCTGGATCGGCAAGGCCGTCACCGGTGCTTGCGGCGCACCGAATTCTGTTCGCCACTGGGCGAATTGGGCTGATGACGCGACGTAGACGATCCGGCCGATACCTGCCAGGGCATGTGCGGCCGCGCACATGGGGCAGTGCTCACCGGAGGTGAACACGGTGGCGCCTGCGCGCTCAGCGGGGGAGAGCCGTGCGACCGCCCAGCGGGCCAGCTCGATCTCGGGGTGCGCCATGGGGTCGGCCTGACTGGTTTCGCGGTTGCGGTCCTCGGCGAGCCGGTCGCCCGAGGACGAGACCAGCACCGATCCGAAGGGGTTGTCGCCGGCGGCAAGCGCTTCCGCGGCCAGTTCGATGCAGCGCCGCAGATGGCCGAGCTCGGTGTCGGAGAGCATGCACGCATCCTAACCACGCCGCCATACTCGACAAGGGCAACCGATGACCGTCGACAACTCGACCATCGAACCCGGGCCACTGCCTCTGCCACGCGCCTCAACGCATACAAGCGTGGAACGGATTTCCACGAGTTCACCGGACGCACCATTATGGCGAATGGCCAATGGCTCGACCGGGCGGTCGACTAGCACAAGCAAACCGAAACCATTGAGCGGCAGGTACTTTCACAGCACGCGCTCTCAGGTCAGCGCCACGGGGAAGAGCGCGGTGAAATGCCGCGACCCGCGCGGTCTGCAGCAGTGGCGGATTCACATTCGCGCGAGGATATCGAGTGCGATACGGGTCGCGGCCGCACGGCTTTCCTCATCGCCGAGTTCCAAATCGCCCATCATGGACAAGCTCCAGCTGATCGCCAGCAGTGCTTGACGAGCATGGAACACCGCGAGCGGTGCCGGGTCGGGACCGGCCATCAAGTCCGCTAGTACCCGGAATTGGTAGCGCAGGCTCGTCCCCACGCCGAGATCCCGGAAAGTGGGCTGGTTTTCGGTCCAGAACCGAATCATGTCCTTGCCCAGGCCGTGCAGCAGAGCTCCATAGCGGGTGAGGATGTGTTCGGCGCGGACCGGGCCCGGAGGTTGGGTCTGGGACCACCGGACGATCTCGTCGACGCCGCGGCGGAGATCCTCCGAGAGGCTGGCGACGATGTCTTCCTTCGTCCGGAAGTGGTAGTAGAGAGCTGCTTTCGTCACGCCCAATCGCTCGGCGATCTCACGCAACGAGGTCTTCTCGTAGCCCCGTTCGGCGAACAACTCCATTGCCACGGAACGAATCCGTTCCCTGGTGTCGCTACGGCGGCCGTCCATCGATCCCTCTCTTTTGCTTGACGACAGGCTAATTGACACCTACTTTGGGGCGCAGCGGAGATAGCTAGCCGGTCGTAAAGTTAGTTGAATCGGGAGGGGTTCATGACCGAGATTGCGCCGAGAGTGCCGGTCGACGGTGTGGCGGTGACCGCGATCGGAGTCGCTGTCATCCGCGCACGTGAGTCCGAACGCCTGGATCGGTTGTATGACGATCCGATGGCCCGGGTGTTCGTCGATGCCGCCCGTAGGGGGTTCACCGCGCAGCGCTGGGAACAACTGCTGAGGTTGGCCGATGAGTTCTACGAGGGCCGCACCGTGGGGGTGCGCTTGGTCGACGACCGGGTCCGCGAGGCGCTGAATGCCGGGATCGCCCAGATCGTGCTGCTCGGTGCGGGTTTGGACACTCGCGCCTTCCGCATGAGCATGGCGGCTGAGACGGCGGTCTTCGAGATCGACCTTCCTGAGACGTTCGCGTTCAAGGAAATGGTGTTGGACAGTGCCGGTGCGACACCGACATGTGCACGTCACGTCGTCGTCGCCGATCTGCGTGGCAATTGGCGAGACAAACTGCTAGACAGCGGTTTCCGGACCGACATTCCGGCGTACTGGGTGGACGAGGGCACGCTCGGCTTCTTGACCCAGCAGTGGAGTCAGCAGGTCGTAGCGACCCTCACCGAACTGTCCGCGCCCGGAAGCCGTTTCGGCGCGGGGCGCTACATCGCTGAGCCCGACAACCCGCGGTATCGAGATCTGCGGAGTCTTGTCGCGAGTGAGTCGGCATCGTCTACCGCGGCGGATCCGGCTGTCTCGGACTTCGATGTCGAGCAATGGCTCACCGATCTCGGCTGGAACACCGAATTCCATAGCTGGAACGACATGGTGGCCGGACTCGGGCGAGCGGTAGACCTGCCTGATGCGCATGCCGGCAACATCGCCGCGGTGCGACGGTGACGACGGCCCTGCGGGCAATCGCAGCCTCCAACGGTGACGCGCTGACCGTCTGCTGCTTCAACCCCCGAGGTAGGCCTCGCGACGGTGCATTCGCCACACGGACAGGTCACCGTCGAGCGTGATGTGTTCGACCACCGAGAATCCGAACCGTTCATACAGCGGAAGGTTTCGTTCCGTCGAGGTATCCAGCCAGCAGGCATGCCCGGCTCGATCCAGTTCGGTCAGGCCATGTTTCATCAGCGCCGTGCCGAGGCCGGCTCCTCTGGATTGTGGTGTGGTGCCGATGGTGGCCAACAGCCAGGCGCCGTCGGGCACCGGCAGCGCCGACATTCGTTCCTCGGCCACCACCAGGCGATCTAGTCGGTCGCCGTGCAGGTCCGCGATTTCGGCCGACACCGCCGCGCTCGGCGCTGGGGTGTCGGGCGGCAGGAAGGCGATCACGCCATGGCCGTCGGTGTCGATGTAGGCGTTCCCGTATGGAAGCGCCATGTGTTCGAGATAGATGCGCTGTAGCGATGAGATGCGTTGCAGGTGATCGCCTTTCGCGACGCACCAACTTGTCCAGGGGTAGTCGGCGAAGGCCTCGCCGAGTACCTGCGCGGCACGGTCGAGGTCTGGGGTGGACAAGGTGCGGATTGCAGTGGGCATAGCCAATTTGTACCCATGTACAAATTTGCTGTCCAGTCTATTTCCCGCCCGCGTACGATCGCAGCCTGGCGTTCGGTGTCCCAGGCCGAACCAAACGTGCGATGGAGAGATCGATGGCTTATCTGGCCCGCGCCGCGCGCCGTCAGTCGATCGTCGAGGCGGCAGCCACGGTGGTGGCACGAGACGGACTGAGCGCGGTGACGGCGCGCACCGTCGCGAGCGAGCTCGGCGGCTCACAAGGACAGATTCACCATCACTTCTCCTCGACCGATGAACTCGCCGCCGATGCGTGGCGGCAGTACGCGGCCCGCGAGATAGCGGCCTACCAGCACGCGGTCCTCGACCTCGAGCCGGCCGCCGCGCTGGCACTGTTCTTTTCCGACCTGGTCGGCGACAGCGGCGAGGGTCACGCACTGGCTCGTTGGGCCGAGGCAGGTGCGCACGCCCAGCTGCGCGGCCCGGTCGCGAGCAGCTATGTCGAAACCCTCACGCAATTGACTGACGTCCTCACAGCCGTGATGTCAGGTGCCGTCGCCGATGCGACCCAGGCGCGAGCGGCCGCCGCTCGCCTGCTGATGCTCGGTGTCGGTCTCGCCGGAATCGCCCGGATCACCGATGACCCGCCAGTGCCGGTGCGGACGGTCATGGCTTCCGCGATTCGCGTCGAAATCCCCTGACAGATGCCTCGGGGCGTCGCCGGTAGGGGTTCCGAACCGCACCCGCACCGTCTTCGAAGTCACCGCGGACGCCGAGCGCCTGGCCCCCGGTGTCGCCTTCGTCAACGCCGGGCTGGCCTTGCGTCTCCTTCGATCCGATCATCGACAGAACCTTCGACCTCGGCTGCTCCCCGGCGGCCGCGCGATCAAGCAGGCACGGCCTCGTGGCGAGCTGCGCCACGCAGCTGACCCGCTATCTGCGCACCCGCCAAAACTATGGCCTGACAAAAGCATTCGGCCAACCATCCACAGGGCCAACGACCTCTGCCGCGGCTTGACAGTCAGCGGAATCGGAGGTCTTGGATCCGCTGTGGCGGCGCCTATACCGCGCGCCGGATACCGCTCTCGCGTCCTCGGAGGCAGGTGGACCAGCTGACCCGTTGTGCTCGCCTAGCAGGTCAGCAGCGTTGGTTCATCCGGATGTCCGGCCACGGCGGTCGACGCAGCAACGTACCCGTTACGAAGGCCGCAGCGATCAGGCCCGTAATCGTCCCGATGGTCGCCGCGATCAGGCCCGTCCGCGCCTGTATCAACCCGATCCGATCCTCGGCCGCTTCCCACGTCACCTCGCCGTCGTGCACGACGAACATCCCGACCGGCCGCGCCCCGTTGTACCCGTAGGCGGAGACCATAATGATCGTGGACCCCTCGGGCGTGTGGTGGGGCTCCTCGTAGACCAGCGCACCCCGCAGAGCCTTCTCGTCGAACCTCTCGCGCAACGTCACAGTGTTCCCCTCGATATTTTCCATTGTCGCCCATAAACCTACGCTGCGAATCCGCCCGGCCGCTCGAGCCGAGAAGCTCAGCGGTGCAGAAGTGTGATCGTTGGCGGTCGGTCCGGGCACGCGAGCACCCGAATGCTTGCACGCACTGTCATACCGCTGAGCGCTCGACTGGGCTGAGTATCCGCTGGGGCTCAGGACCCCGCAAATCGTTGCGGCACATCCGGTCCCGTTGGGGCTGCCCGCCGGTGTACATTGCCGAATCGAGCTAGCATGCCGAGGATGCTGAACAATGCGCGTATCGAAGCCCGCATCCCCACTCAGAATCTCGTCCGCGCTCGCCGCTGGTATGCCGAGAAACTCGGCCTCGAACCAGCGGAGGAACGTGAAGGCGGCCTGCGGTATGAAGGCGCGACAGGCGTCTTCTGCCTGTTCGCCTCGGCGGGTGCGTCGGACGGTTCGTTCACGCAGATGGGCTTCTACGTAGACGACATCGAGGCGACGGTCACCGGCCTGCGTGCGCGCGGGGTGGTGTTCGAGCAGTACGACGGCGCCGTGGACGGGGTGATGGATATCGAGGGCAACTACCCGAGCAAAGGGCGTGGGGAACGAGCCGCCTGGTTCCGTGACAGCGAAGGCAACATGCTCGGCATCGCCGAGATAGTGCGCTGATCACGGGCACGCTGAGTCCGCAGGCAATACCGCGCGTTCGTCGGCGCGCGCTCCGCGGTGCGGGCTCAGGCGGTCAACGCAACACCTCATCGAGCGCTTCTGATGGTGTCTTGAAGTCGAGAGTTTGTCGAGGACGCCCGTTGAGTTCATCGGCGATCGCATCGAGATCGGTTTGACTGTAAGTCCGCAAATCCAGGTGACGCGGAAGATATTGGCGCAGGAGACCGGTCACGCAGCTGTATGACGGTCACTGGACAGGGTAGATCGGCTATCGCATCATCCGCCTCTGGCTCCCCTTTATGTCAACCCGTTGAAGCGGGTGCGGGGTTAGCCTGTTTGTTGGGTCCGGGTTGTGGCTTGTCCGAAGGATCGGTGCTCGGGTTGGAGCCGGTCGCGCTGGAGTCAGTAGTCGTCCCCGATTGCCCTCCCGGGCCCGCCAATTCACATCGCTGTTGATCGGCGAGCATGCGGGTGTAGACGACGTTGGAGAGTCGGCGTTTGAGTGCGCGCATCGCTTCCATCGAGGTTTTCCCGCCCGCTTTGCGGGCGTCGTAGTAGACGCGGCCGGCGGTGTGGTTGCGGAGTTGAACGATGGCCATGATGTGGAGCACGCGGTTGATTTTGCGGTTGCCGGCGCGCGAAAGTCGGTGCCGTTGCTGATCTCCGGAGGAGGCGTCCAGGGGCGCGGTGCCGTTCCAGGACGCGAACCGGTCGCGGCTGGCGAAGCGGTGGATGTCGGCGGTGTCGGCCAAAAGCCTTGCCGCCGAAGAGGGTTCGATTCCGTGCAGATCCATCAGGGTGGAACCGCGGTCGATGATCAGCTGGCGCAGTTCTTTGTCCGCGGCCTTGGTCTTGCGGTCGATGGTCTCGAGTTCCTCGATCAATTCGATGACCAGCCGCAGCTGGACGCGGCCGACTGGATCGCCTGGTCGCAGGTCTGCGATCAGGTTGCGGGCCTGGGGTGCGGACAGGAATTTCTTGGCGCCGCCGGGGATCAGTTCGAGCAGGATGCGGTGGATGCGGTTGAGGGTTTCGGTGCGGGCGCGTCCGAGTCCGTCGCGGCGGTCGGCGAGCAAGCCCAGCGCCACCAGTTCTGGGTCGGCGGTGACCCGGCGCAGGTTCGGTGCGTGCAGGGCGGCCAGAGCGACCGAGTGTGCGTCGACGGCGTCGGTTTTGCGGCCGTTGCCGGTGGCGAAAACACGCACTTGCGCGGAAAGTTTCGCGGGGATGTCGATGACGGTTTCGCCGTTGTGGACCAGCCGGTGGGCGAGGTGGCGGCCGATGCCGTTGCAGCCCTCGATCGCCCAGGTCCGGTCGGTGAATCGTTGTCCGGCGGTGAGCATTTCGGTGTAGCCGAGGATGTCGGTGGTGTATCGCCGGACCGCCAGTATCCGTCCGGTCGGGTCGATGGCTTCGATGGTGGCCGAGCGTTTGTGTGGGTCCATGCCGATGATGACGGTCATCGGTGTCCTTCCTGCTCGCTGTGGATGGTGTCCGTGCGAGGAGGGCACCGCTACTTCGAGCCGGGGCAGACCCCTTTCCAGCCACTCCCGCACGGCACCCCGTGAGAGGCAAGCCAGAAGAGAGCCACACCGATCACGCTGGCGGGCAGCCGCTGTAAGGGAGCATCTCACCGGGCACCTGAACCAGATCCTGGCCGGGACCCGGTCCTGACACCAGTCTTAAGTAGCCGCTGTGCGCTCGGTTGGCGGATGAGATCCGCTGCCGCTCAGGACATCCGAACATGCCGACGTGCGCGCATCATCTGCGGTGAGCAGTTCGGGAATCGTTGTCCCCGGATCAGGACGGCAGAGTGCCCGTGGTCCAGACAGGCGCGGTTTCCACGCGTGAGAATCGCCAGCCTTCGGGGGTGCGGACGGCATCGAATCGGTAGGGCCCTCCCGATGTGAATACCGGTTCCGGGGCCATCCTGCCGGCAACGGTGGCGGTCGGAACAATCGCGAAGATTGTGTTCGCCCGGACCGCCGCCCGGTCGCCCGCCAAGTCGATCTGCACGTTGCTGATGTAGTGCAACTCTCGTCGTTCGTTCGAATGGTTCCGGCTGGCCAGCGCGATCACGGCGTCACGTCCCTGCGCCTCACCGCCGGGAGACTTGGCCGTCACGTCGGTGGTGTAGATCGTGGTGAACATGTCGAATCGGCCTTCGTCGACGGTGGTTGCGAGGCGGTCGACCAAGGCATGGATCGCCTGACGGTCCAGCAGTTCCCGCAGTTGACGCCGAGTGGGATCCTCCTCGGTCGCGGTGGCGCTGGTCGAGCATGCGGCGGCCGGCAGCGCCAATGGCAACGCGAGGATCAGGAGTGTATGGCGGAGTCGGTCAGAGGAAGCGACGTTGTTAGTCATGCGGCCAGCCTCCAACCCTGACGCATGGTCAAGGTCAACCATCGTCCCGCCGCGACGCCCGCACAGCCGCTGGGTGCGCGTCAGCGAGCGGCACCATATTGCCGATTACAGCGCATGTTCGACAGTCGTGCTCTCTCAATGGCAACGACATCCCCGGCGGCTGGCCCGAGCTCGCCGGATTGGCTCCAGCGCATCCAGTCGTCGTGGTCGATGACGAGATCGTGGTGTTCGGGCCCAACGGCCTGCCGTCGTTCTCGGCGATGCAGCCCCGTATCCATCAACGCAACCCTGCCGCCGTGCAGGCACTAGCCGCGACCTCGCCCGCCACCTACGTCATCTTCGATCTTCTCCACATCGGAGGCCGCTCGCTGATCCAGCTCCCGTATCAGCAGCGGCGCGCCGTGCTTGAGCAGATCGGTCTGCAAGGTCCGCTTTGGCGGATTTCTCCGCGCCTGACCGGCCGTGGCCGACCTGCTCGCCGAATCGGCGCGGGTGGGGCTGGAGGGGCTGTTGTAGCCAGGCTTACCGCCGACATTTCCCGTTACCGATCCCGGTGGAATGCGATACTTTTCGAGGCGGGGTAGCGCCGGGCAATGGATCACGGTGGTGTAGACCGTGACCTGCTGTGACAACGCTCGACGTTCGACCACGAGCAACGGCCGGGAGCCACGGGATGGAACTGAGCATCTTCAAGATCCCACGAAATTCGTTGGAGGCACTTCGCGCACGTCTCCAAGACAACGGCTATACGTTGATCCGCGCATACGCTGACAGTGGATGGGATTCGGAATTCTGGTTCGAGGAGGGCGAGGATGCCGTTATGGGGTGGGTGAAGCGGTACGAGTCGTTCTTCCAGAACCGGGAAGTTCCCACCAGGAAGGAGCATGCGGGCCTGCACATCTTCCACCACGACTCCTCGTGCTACGCCGTGTCCTATGGATCAGGCCACCACCAGGCCCGGTCGCTGTGTGACTACGAGTTCGGTCTCGACTTAGCCAAACGGATCGCCAACGAACGCGATGTCAAGCAAACCGGGACGAAGCGGTCCCACAGCGTCAGGAGGAGGGAGAGCCGGGTCTACCGGTCGCACACCTACCTCGACATCGAGGGCGGCGAGTCGATCGACCAGATCCGTGCGGCGATCATCGCATCGAAGCGGGAAATGTACGGCTCGGTCGGCAGTTTCAGCGCCGCTGCCGCCCTGTCCCCGCCTATCGACATACCAGGAATCCCCGCGTTTCTGTCGGCTATCGAGACGGAACTGAAAAACCCGGAACAGTTCAGTCTGCCCCGGGAAAAACCGGTGAAGGACAAGCAACTGCTGGCCGTACTGGACGACCTCCTCCTCGATGCTATTCTCGGAGTCGGCGACCAGGGTGAATTCGCCACAAATAGCTTGGATCTGTGCGATGCCGACTTAAACTCCCTGTTTGGAAAGCCCGGGAAATATGACCTGAAAGCTCGCCACAAGAAGTCGATGCTGTTCCCGGAGAAGGGTTTCGACCACGACCTCACCGTCGCAGACCTCCGCCTTTACATAAGTTCCCGACAACTGACGCGCGACGAAGTATTCGCCATAGAGATCACACGGTTTACGGACGGCGGTGACTGGTACAAGCCGCACCTAACCTTGAAACAGGCCCTGGAATACACGGTCGACTCGCACAGGGCGACACTGTCCGGCGGGGTCTGGAAGCAATTCAACCAGGACTACCTGGCTTTCATCGATAAGTACGTGCGGGAAATCAAGGTCGAGCCGACCGAGGAGATTTTCGAGGTGCTTACCGGAACAGAACCGTCATTCAATGATTCCAATCAGGTCGGCGGGGCGGGTTACAAGAAGGCCGACAAGGATTTCAGTCTGGCGGTTATCGCGTCCGGAACACCGGTCGAAGCGTGGGACCTGAGCCTCGAAAAGACCGTGTTCGCCGTTAAGTTCGGCACCGCACAGAAGCTCGGCTATGTCTGCGACCAGGCGACAACGGTCCTGGAACTCATCCGGAACAATGCCACCGTCACCGACCTAGCCAAACCTGAACGATACTGCCTGTGGCTCGGCTACAAGGCGAAGAAGCTGCCCGCCAACATCGCCGACATCAAATCGGTCATCCTGAAGCAGAAGATTGCCGACTGGGCGAAGCTGTGCCTCGACGTCGGAGTTGTCCCGGTCATCAAACTGAGTAGGCACGCCGGAAGCGACCCGACGCTGAGCTTCTAGAAAATGAGCGGGCCCGGTATCCGCTAGTGCCGTGTCAGGCAACGTTGGGTAAATTACCGACCGCACGAAAGTCCTTGGCCTCGAAGGCTTCTGATCCAACCGCATCTCGGTGAGAACGCACTGAACTGCCGATGAGCGCTCACACGACGTCGGCGATGTGCACCTTCAGCGCCTCGGAGTCGGGCGCGACGTCGGTGCCTGGGCCCGACTCGACCGCGATCACCATCTCTCGAATTGCCCGATAACCAGGAGTCAGGCGCGCTGGATCCGGTCTGGCCAGCCCATGCGCTCACCGTCCTAGCGATAGTTGCCCGATGGCCGTAGTTATCTGGCAACCACCGGTACGCCTGGGAAGCGGGGGCCTCCCTGTCGGCGCTGATTCATCGCGTTACGAAATGTCGGCGGCACCGGTCCCTTGAGAAGGGGCCTGAAGCTTCTCCTAGCTGGACATACTGTGGGTTGACAGGGGCTAGAAGTCGCGTTTACTCTGTTCGTGAGTTGGGCAACAGGTGTGCCCGACGGATGCCCAAGCCTTCAATGGTTTGGGGTTTTTTGTTTTCCAGCCAGGCCTCCGGCGATCTGCCGGGGGCCTTTGTCGTTCCGGAAGGGATTTCATGTCGATCAACGCGCTCGCAAGCAGCGGATGGGCGGTGTTCTGGGTGCAGTTGCCGTTGCTCGTTTCAGCACTAGTAGTCATCGTTGTAGCAACCACCGCGCTGTGGCGGGCTCGCCCGGAGGACGTTCCACGGATCTTTGAGGCCTTCGCGACGCCTTCGGTCGCCGGGCTGGTACCGCTGCTCGCCGCCGACGAGCCATCCCACTGACCCGCGCGAAGGAGTCTGATGAGTCGCAGGGGTATCCGCCGTCAGGACGGAGTAGGTGAGCACGTCGTAAATCGGCTTGCTTGGGTCGAGACCGATGCACTGCTCCCGAGGTACTTCCAAGGCGGTCAACTCGGATATGAATTGTCAGATCTGTTCGAGCTCGCAGAATGGAACGGACACCCGCCGCCAGGCATGAGCCACCACCTATTGCACGTACTTTGGGCACTGAAGCACCATGAACTCCGAACAGTGGTAGCACCGGATACTGGCCCCGTCGCGTGCAAGGTATGTGGGCTGCCTCTGCACTATCGCGGCCGAGGCCGGCACCCGGAATACTGCGGTTCGCGATGCAAGCAAACCGCGTACCGACGTCGACGGGGACAACTACCTCGCCCGCAGCACATGACGATCGACATCATGCACTCCCTCTTCCTCTTCGAGTTGCACGTATTGCGCGACTCGGCATACCGGGCAGTTGACCGCCGCTGGTTCCAGCTCCACGGTGAGCTTCGAGATATCGAGAGTTGCGAGTCTCGCGCCGCGGCCTACGGGACTTGAGTGCCATTCTCGGTATCCTTCGCAATATGCAACTTTCTGGAGAGGAATACCGAAACACCCAGAAGTGGACACGGAGCAACGGCAATAGAGAGCCTGCCCCGCACGAGGTTGCGTGCGCCGTGTCGGCGCGTTGCGCGGCACCTGCACGATTGAGGCCGGCTACCTCCGACGCACGGCAGATGACGACACGATCGAGTGGTACGGACTTTGGCTCGTGGAGGGATTCCTGATTCACGTGAACGCGAAGTATGCTGCTACGCAACTGGAATCGGGCAGCGGATCGACGAAGCCCGTCAGCTTCGATAGTTGGCGTCGACCGTTGTCCGAGATCAAGGCCCTTGGGATCGCATCGATCGACAGTTCACAGCCCGGGCAGTGGATGTCTTTGTCCGGCGTGGCCACTCTTGAGGTAGCGGGTTGCTCTGACAAGTTCTCCTGGCCGTTTAGCGCGGAGGATGACCAGACAAATCTTGTTGCAAGGCTCCTTGAGCTCGGTTGATCGGCAGAGTCGTGAACGGGCGCCGACCGGACTGGCACCGAAACCGATCTCGACACCCTGTGGGAGGAGTCGCCGTGACCCTGCCGTTCCCACACATCCCTGTCAGCGCTCTTCCAATACCCGGCCACTGGCGCTCTTTGAAAAGTAGGCCACCCATCCACCATCGGAAGGGTGATCTCAGTGCAAGATTGGGCGCAGATCAGGTATCTCCACACCAGCGAGGGCCTGTCCAGGCGGGCGATCGCGGCCCGCTTGGGCCTCTCACGCGACACGGTCGCCAGAGCGATCGCTTCGGAGTCGCCACCGAAGTACGAGCGGGTCTCGGGGCCCTCGGCGTTCGATCCGTTCGAACCCCACGTGCGGGCACTGCTGACGGAGTTTCCGTCGATGCCGGCCTCGGTGATCGCCGAGCGGGTCGGCTGGTCGGGATCGCCGTCGTGGTTCCGCAAGAAGATTGCCGATCTTCGCCCGGAATATGCGCCGAAAGATCCCGCCGACCGCCTCGAGTATCGGCCCGGTGATCAAGCTCAGTGTGATTTGTGGTTCCCGCCGACTCGGATTCCGTTGGGCGCCGGGCAGTTCGGGGCACCACCTGTTTTGGTGATGGTGGCTTCGTTCTCGCGGTTCATTACCGCGATGATGATCCCGACCCGCACCACCGCCGATCTCCTGGCCGGAATGTGGGCACTGCTGTCAGGGCAGTTGGGGATGGTTCCCCGAAGACTGTTGTGGGACAACGAATCCGGCATCGGCAAGGGCGGACACTTAGCGACCGGGGTGAGCGCGTTCACCGGGATGTTGGGCACCCGGATTGTTCAGTGCAAACCGTTCGACCCGGAATCGAAGGGCATCGTCGAACGCGTCAACGGCTATCTGGAAACCTCGTTCCTGCCCGGACGAGCCTTCGCCTCACCGGCTGATTTCAATTCTCAAGCGGCTCAATGGATTCCGATCGCGAACACGCGCCGGGTTCGGCGCATCGCTGCGGCACCGGCGGAGCTGATCGGCACCGACCGCGCCCGCATGACCGCGTTGCCGCCGATCGCGCCGACGGTCGGGTTCGCCGGGCAGGCCCGGCTCCCGCGCGACTACTACCTGCGTGTTCTGGGCAACGACTACTCGATCGACCCGACCGTGATCGGCCGGATGATCGATATCCGCGCCGATCTGAACACCGTCACCGCCCGCTGCGACGGATTGCTGGTCGGCTCCCACCGGCAGGCTTCGTCGAAACAGCGAACCATCACCGACCCCGCTCATGTCGATATCGCTGCCAGACTGAGAGAAGCGTTCGGGCACAAGCCATCTCACCACGAAAATTGCGACGGACTGGTCCGCGATCTCGCCGACTACGACGCCGTGTTCGGTGTCGATTTCGACGACACCGGGGTCGCGTGATGGCCGCGCCGAGCGACACCGCCAAGCAGATCGAGTACTACGCCAACGCCTTGAAAGCGCCGCGGATCCGTGACAGCGCCGCACGGCTGGCCGACCAAGCCCGTGACGCCGGCTGGACCCACGAGGAATACCTCGCCGCGGTCCTGTCGCGGGAAGTATCGTCGCGCGAGTCCTCCGGCGCCGAAATCCGTATCCGCGCAGCGGGATTCACTGCCCGCAAAGCGATCGAGGAGTTCAACTTCGATCACCAGCCCGCTCTCAAACGCGACACTATCGCCCACCTGGGCACCGCCCAATTCATCGCCAAAGCCCAGAACGTGGTGCTGCTCGGACCGCCTGGCACCGGCAAAACCCACCTCGCGATCGGGCTCGGCATCGCCGCCGCCCACCACGGCCACCGCGTGTTGTTCGCCACCGCCGTCGAGTGGGTCACCCGCCTGCAAACCGCCCACCAACAGGGACGTTTGGCCGCCGAGCTGGTCAAGCTGCGCCGCTACGGGCTTTTGATCGTCGACGAGGTCGGCTACATCCCATTCGAACAAGACGCAGCGAACCTGTTCTTCCAATTGGTCTCCAGCCGTTACGAACACGCGTCATTGATCTTGACCTCGAACCTGCCGTTCTCCCGATGGGGAGACGTGTTCAGCGACCACGTCGTCGCCGCAGCCATGATCGACCGCATCGTCCACCACGCCGACGTGTTGACCTTGAAAGGCAACAGCTACCGACTCCGCAACACCGAAATCGACACACTCCCATCCACACGAACCGACAACACGGCAGACTAGACAACCATCAAGTGGCCGATTTTCGAAGAGCGCCACCGGCCGGATTACGAAGAGCGTCGACAATCCCAGAACAGGCAGGGCCGCAGTGCTGAGGTCTGGAGTCGTTCAGTGCATCACACTCTCCCGTCGCTCGACGCCGCGCTGACCTGGCGAATACGCCTGAGCCCGCTCTGGCAGCTGATTCCGTTCACCTACCAGCGGCCACACCCGCTGTCGCGCAGGGCTTCCGTCACCGGCTCGCTTACAAACGCCCGGTATGCCGCTGGGCGCGCGGTTCGGCTGGCCGCCAGGTGATTTCGCGAACGTGCACATGTCGATGAGCGTGCTTCGCGAATGATGTTGTGTGCCAGCGCTCGGGGGAACATGGCACTGTCAGTCGACCAGTCCCCGGTCGAGGGTCGCCACCAGTTCATCCAACACCTCAAGGAATTCCGTCCGATGGATTTCGGTGGTGAAGACGGTCCCGTCGTGCTCGGGATGCAATCGCAGATGTTCGTGGCGCCAAAATTTCAGCGTGATCGTCAAAAAATCCCCTGTGTGGAACAGGCAGGTCAAGACGTTGTCAGTCGTGGCGCCCCAGTCGAGGAAACCCGGGAAAGGTTCCGACAGTCGGCCGTTGGGATCCTCGCGCGGGCGTACCGATGTCGCGGTACGCCGAACAGAGTTGCGGAATTGGGGGTGTACACCAGGTTGTCGTCGCAGGTAATCCATTGGTTCGCTGCCCAGAGGTCGACGCGGCGATATGGAGCTTCGGCGGGGTGTGAAAGCGCCCGGGAACGCGCCGAGGGAAGTGTCCGGGCTGCCCACTTCCGCGGCGAACTTGCGTCTGTCACCGATCAATGTCACGTCCGCACCGTGACAGATCACACCGGCAGGCGCAACGCAAATAGGTCGACTGAGTACTACTCAGTTGACTGGCTCGCTGCCGAGTGAGGGCAAGCAGGTGATATCCGCTCATGCCGCTGAGCGCGCGTTGGTCAAACGCCCAGATAAGTCGACCGACAGCGCTTTTCGACGCGCGGAAATGCCGATTATGTGTCGTGTCCTCCAACCCTCGAAGCGCAACTGGAGGAACGAGGGCGCAGCAGTGCTGTAGCTCTATCAGCTGCACTTGCCCGGTACAACGGCATCCCCCCTAGACCACCCTAGCGAGGGGTCGCCGGTTGGACGTCGAGGCTAGCGTCGGCCCGTCGCTTGGAAAGAGTCGAATCGAGTCGTTGTCTGCGGCGACTCCCTAATTGCACATGGCACGGAGCTCGGGTGTGCGTAGGTACGCCTGTACGCCATGGAAGGCGAGATTGCCGATGGTTAGATCTGGAATGTCTTCCACCCCAGCGAATGTACGTCCGAGGCCGCCTCGTGGAACGGCCACGATGTCGCCGACGTCAGCCAGATTGACCCAGCGCTGCACACCCGGCGGGCGGGCACGGTCCGAGGGGTCCAGCCGATCGAGCACCACCCCGGGCATTGCCAGAGGACTGCCGACTGTGATCAGGAGATCAACGGACAGGTGCGGGTTTTGCCAGAGCGTCTCGTAGGCTACGACGCTGCCTAGCGAGTGCGCCACGACCGCTGTCGGTTTGATCTCGGTGATAGCCGCAGCGACGGTGGCTCGCGCCGCCGTTCTCCGTGGCGAATCCGCCTTGGCCAGATACGTGTGCACCTCGCGGCAAAACAGCACCGCGAGTCGGCGCGCGGTGTCTCCGTGTTTACGGGTCAGCCAGTCCGACGCTTGCCGGAGGCGCGCCGTGCGCGGACCTTGCGCTACCGCACCTACCGGCTGGAGTTGGTCCACCCACGCAATCAACATCTCCTGCTCTGCCGGCTCCAGCGTCATCGGGTCGTCGCTCCCTTGGCCGATGCCGCGCCGAAGGTGCTCGGAGTAGTAGGCCACATGTACCTGTCGCCCGAGCGCATGGCACCATTCCACACTCAGATCGTCGGCTGTCCTCCCCGGGCGATAGTTGTTTATGCCATGCACTCCCACGATATTGCTCATGCCGATCCGTCCTCGTTGTAGTGAAATGCGATCAGCTCGCGTTCGGCGCCTACCAGCAGGTAGCCGTCATCGGTGAGGTCCATGCAGTGCACGGCCCCGGGTACAGTGATCACATACGGAGACCCGATGTCGTCTACGAGCCAGATCCGAACTGAACCGTCCGCGGCCCCGGTGTACACAGTTGGCCGTCCGTGCAGCGTTCCGGCGCGAACGACAACAGCCACCCCCTTGTGCGCCCCGGGCAGTCGGATACATTCCGAGGGCGTGACAATGTTCTGCAGCAGGACAACACCTGCGCTTTCGACGCGGATCTCGAATACTCGGTCTCCGATGCACAACGTGCGCTGGCCTGCCGAAATCTGCGCCTTGTCGGCGAAGCCATCCCAATTGGACGCCCCTAGAACCTTCCCCGTCGACGGATCCCATGCGACGGTCTGGCCGTCGTCCCAGAACACCCTGCCGAAGGCTTTATCGCCGACACTCTGAGTGCCGAGCATGAACACGGGGGACTGTCCGCTGAACTGCGGTGGCCCGGCTTGGCCCGACTCGGGATCGACCAAGTATACGGACCCGCCACCGTCTCCGACCAACAAGTGGTGTTTGCGCATCGGCAACGCGCCCTGAGCGGTTTCGCCTATATCCTGGCATGCGGTCACCTGTTGAACTTCGAAACCAGGCGGTCGATAGCCGCGAGTCCACCATGTGCTCAATACGCCGTCTTCGTCACCGGAGGCCACAGTCGTGCCGTTACTGCTGATCGCGATGCAAGAGACTGGTGCGCTGTGCGCTGGTCTCGTCTCGACCGGGGTGGCCGAATCCACGCAATACAGCGACACTATGCCTTCGTCATCGCCGACGGCGAGCCATTCTCCATCGGCGCTCACCGCCAGTGCCGTTGGAGAAATCCATTCGTGGACGTCGGACTTCCATCTCAGTTCGTTGTTCTGCATGACCACTACGCGGCCGGTGTTGTCACGGCACGCGAGTGTCTGGCCTCCGGCTGATACGCGAAGCTCAACCGCAGCCGCAGACATTACCTGTATGACTTGGCTGGTCATTGTTGCCAGATCCCACCGATGGATGGTGGACCCTAGACTGGCGAACACAGCAGGATCGCTCCCCCACGCCACCGCCCAGCAATCTGCGGTCAGCCCGGTATCGAAACTCCACCACGGCCCATCGCCAGTTTTCAGCCAACCGCTGCCATCGCGGTGCATTACAATGATATTCGCTCCAGCCGGTTCCACAGCCAGGGTGCCGACATGCCCTGTCCAGTTCGATTCGATGTTGTCCGGGACGACTTCGACCAATCCGTCGCAGTCGCTAGCAACCGCGAAGCATCTGCCGCTGCCAGACATGGCTACAATGCC
The DNA here is from genome assembly GCF_017875645.1 of Nocardia goodfellowii. Lineage (NCBI taxonomy): Bacteria > Bacillati > Actinomycetota > Actinomycetes > Mycobacteriales > Nocardiaceae > Nocardia > Nocardia goodfellowii. The sequence goes on from NZ_JAGGMR010000001.1 coordinate 4,450,524, forward strand.
TGCGCCATCGATGGTTAAGGGGATCCGTGTCTGAATCTCCTCGGTGGCGAGCCATGTTGCGACGGTATGGTCCGCACCAGACCATGCCAAGGTGAGGCCATCATTGGTTACCGCGATCGATCGGATACCCGAAAAACTCTGTGATTGTAGGGTTTTCAGCGGATTCCAGTAGAAGCCTTCCCGCGACCATAGAGGTTGCCACGGGAGGGACCGGGACGTCCGCTTTGCCAGATCCTGTGCACCCACACGTGCGGCGGCTAGTGCCAACGAATAACGCGTCGGGGTTTGGTCCAGCGTGCGAACGAGCTCGATCAATGATTCCGGTGCCGCAGCGCATCCTGACAGCCGTTCCACGGTACCCGGCAGAAGCAGAAAGCCCGGGTCAGAAAGGATCTCGTGGCTCCGGCTGCCGGCCTCGGCCAACACATGCTGCAACACATACGGCTCGGCGGCTGCCCAGTCGCGGTCGTTTGTGGGGCCCAGTGGATCGAGCATCGAGTCGAGTAGATCGGCGGGCTGCCACAGGTGATCGACGAGAGCCTGGTGAAACAGCCGGTATACGGTGGTTCCGTCGACGTCGGATGACTGCCGAATATAGAACTTTGCCTCGGTCAGAGCCTGACGCACCTCCGCCAGCGAAATTTTCTTACCTTCACAAAAGCAAGCAGCGATTCGGGCGAGCACGGTGACCGGCATGCCCTGCTCGCGTGCGCGTGCAAGCGCGGTGAGAACCGGCCGTACAAATGGTTGATCTGCGCGCGCGGCAAGGTCGATCTCCAGCACGCTTGGAAGGGAGTGCGGCACCGCTCTGCCCAGTCGTAGGGCCGCGTCGGCCGAAAGTGTACGAGCATCAGGAAATGAGCTAACGAGGTGTCGGGTGTAAAGGCCAGCGACCAAAAACGGGCCCCCGCCGTGCAGGCAGGAAAGTATGCGCGCCACCTCTGCGGCGAACGCTCCGACGGCGCCGCCACCAGACTGCCTATAGCTAGCGACTGTCCGCAGCAGGGTGGTGACGTACTTGTAGAGGTCCTCCTCAAGAACGTCTACTGTCACCTCGTCCAGGTCGTAGAGCTGATCTTGTTTCTGGGCGAGGTCCAACAGCGGTCGCAACTGACTATAGGGGCGAAACCCAGCCAACAGGCGGGCCACGGGACCGCCGTCGGCCCGCTCAGACTTGGCGAGCGGCAACAGGAACTCATGGAGCACCGCCATCGGGTTCTGAGCTTCGTCCACAGCGTCCACAACGATCACTGGCGGCGGCTTTTTGCTGGAACGCAGTTGCCGCAACAAATCCTCCATCCCTCGGCCTTCGTCAAGACCGAGCTGGTTGGCGACCGACCGGACGATCGCTGCGACCCCACGCTGTCGTGCATGGACGGCCGCGAGGTTGTCCACCTGGTATGGCGTGCGTTCGACGTCGTCCCAGAGCATCTTGGTTGGTCGCCGCAGAACCGGGTGAGCTGCACAAACCATAATTCCCAGCAGGGCGGATTTACCAGCACCGGGACTGCCCGTGACTACGCAAATACCCCCGGCTCGGGGCTGATCCATCCACGCCGACAGGCCGACCAGTTGTTTCTTGCGCCCACTGAAACAACCCACCATCCGGTCGGTCAAGCGGCCGATACCGGCAGCCCGATCCAGAAAATGTCGAGCGTCGAGGCCCTCGTCCAGTTCGTCCAGGAACGGACGAAGCCCCGGGTTCAGCCCGGCTCTCATCCAGGTGTGCTTGTTGTCCGTGTATCCGACGTTCGCGAAGAAGTGCAGTTGCGGGTCCGTACTGATGTCCTGGAGGGTCGCGGTGACCGTTTGGCTGTAGGAGTCGGCCTCGACAGACAGCCGCTGGACCTCCTGTCGTAAGGCGCGGGCAACAGTGGTCACAGGGACATAGCGCATGGTCGCATCGACATCGAACTCGTTAGCCCGCAACCCGTTCAACACGGCGACCAGCGCTTGACTGAACCGGCCGTCATAGGCGGCCTGGTCTGGCTGGCAGGCAGCAATCACCCATCCCCGGGTCTGGTCGGCGTCGATGCGGTACTGCCACGGCAGTCGTGCCGCAGTGCCGGAGTAGCACAGATCCAGCAAGAACAAAGTGCGTAGTCCGCGGAGCTGAACGTATTTCAGCCACTGGTCCACGTCGAGTGCCGGATCCTTCACCCCATCCGAACCCAGCACGTAGACGGTGCCGTCACCTTCGGCGAGTTCGCCGTGGCTGAGCACATGCACGATCAGTAGATCATCTACGGCGCACGCCTTCATCACATCGACGATCCGGGCCCCGACCTCGGCGGAACTCATCGTGTCGGCTAGAACCTCAACAACCTCATAGTCGATCTTCCGCAGCGCCGTCGACACCTGGCTGACCAACTCTTGGGCGAACGCCAGCTCAACCATTCCAGCGTGGTTGCTGACGCCGATGCTGATTGCCTTCAAACGACGTTCGCGATCAACCAACTCGTATGCTCCTTTGATGCCTTGTCCCTAGAGTCGGAGCCGGATGGGCTGGAGTTACCGAGGGTCGTCCGATCAAGTCAAATGTTAGCCAAATGATCTGATGCCGCACCGAAATTCGCCTGGATGCCAACTGACAGACCGGTCGGATTACGGCGGGCTAGCCAGAACGTTATGTCCGCATCTACCGCTGAGTGCTCGGCCGCTGGGCTCCGGCTAGCGCCGCCGCGAATTGCCCGCAGGCGGGAGCCGAAGAACGCCGTTCCTCTCCGTGACGAGTATTTGAATCCAAATCTGTCTGATACGGAGGACGAAGTCGGTAGATGTTGATGTGGCCGCCCGGGTTCTCGCCGACGAGTTCGGTTGGGAATGTCTAGTAGATCCGGATGACTGGGGGGGGGGGGGGGGGGGGGGGGGGGGGGATCAAGGCGCGGGCCCACCACCACTAGGTCGCTGGGATAAGCAACCTCGCCAGCCCGCTCTACCCGCCCGGGAAACCACCGCACATCAGTTACTACCTCTGTGTCGAAGATGCAGCAGCCGTTCACCACCTGGCAACCAGCCACAGAGCGAGCAGCCTGCTTGCTCCGACACCTTTCGTTGGCCGACAACTTCGTGTGCTGCGAAAATTACGTGGTCGGCAGTGTTGGTCCGTGCGTTGGAAGGTCAACGTGAGGCACCCGAAAACACACTGTATTGCCGCTTCCAGCGTGGGCTGTGAACCAGACCGGCTGCGGCGCGGGAAAAGGCCGTTCGGTCTGGCGAACCACACCCTCGACGTGCTTCAACCGCTGCGGCACAACACCCAGGTGGCAAACATCCACCCCTGAGGGATAGTGGACCACTCCTCGGGTCCGTGGCTCAGCATCCTCCCACCGCGTTGACTTGTACCGAGCGACAAGCCCATCGACCGTAGGAGCACCATTGCCCGACCCGTCCACCGCCAAGAAGATCGCAGCGACAACTCTGGTCATGACCGGACTTGCCGCGCTTTCCGCAACCTTCGCTCCCGCGGCGAACGCGACCAATGGAGTCGAGGCAAGCATCAGCAGTCCATCCGCGGGAGCGGTAACTCTCAGTTGGCGGGTCTACCTTCCCGCAGGTAGTACCGCGGCCTGTGACATGGCCATCGAGAACAGTGCCAACACCGCCGGCACGTACCGAGAATTCGATTACTCTGCTATCGGAGGCTCGGCCAATCACCAAGGGCGATGGATCAGTAACTCGCTCCAGGCTTCGGCTCCCGCGGGCAGCACCGCGTCCGGCGATGTCTATTGCACATTCCTGAACCCCAGCGGCGAGGCAACCACCGGCGGATGGCAGGGCAGCACAATGGTGAGGCTCCCGATCAAGGGAGGCATTCCGACGATTCCGCCCGGCGGCGCGGTGGGCTGAGCCGCGCGGCCTGCCGGCCGCGTGGGAACAGCAGTGCAGGTTCCGCGGACAGCGATTAAACGTCGAACCTGAACTCCCGCGTGGGGAAATGGCACTTCGCGACCATCCACCGTGTCGAAGTTGTCGAACAAGCACTGGTCTCCGTCACCCAGGCATGGCAGTCGAGCAGCGGTGTCGCGGTGGCCCAGCAGCCTCCACGCCGAGGCAAAGCCGAAATGAGCGCGGTGTTTGGAATACCTTCTGGCGAAGGAAGAAACGAGGCCGCCGATTGTCGGTAATAGCTGCCATCATGCACGGTATGGCGACTTCCGATCCGTTGGCCCTGTTCTACTGGCTCAACGCCGACGACGGCAAGACTGCCGACTGGGCGAGATCTTCACCGTGTCCTTCTTCCGCGGACTTGACCCGTCGGAGGTGGTACGCCGCTTCAGCCGCGGCGAGGACCACGGCCGGGAATCGGCCTTCGATGAGCTTATGGAGCAGGCCGGCGATTCCTCCTCGAGAACAAGTGAGGGACGCGCCGTGGGTGTTTGGCAGGCCGGTGAGTGGAGCGTGGCGATCGAGCCGTTCGGGTGGATGGCCACGCTCCCCGATGTCCTGGCTGAATTGTCGCGTGATTGCGAGGTAGTGGCCATCACTCACCACGCGTACGCCGAAGACATGTTCGCGTACGCGATCGACGGCAGGCTCGTCACAGGCTAAAGCCCCTTGCATTGCCCTCACATTCGATTCGGCTCGGAGCCCGACCGGCTTTATGGGTTCATGCGGGAACTCGGTATGGACCTGGATATGGAGGAAGAGGAGCGTGACTGGGACGGCGAGGATGACGGGGATGATGACGACATCGACTTCTTTGCTGCCTTGCCGGCAGCTTTCGCCTTGGCCGCGCAGCTCACTCAGGTGCGGTTCGCACCGGAAATGCTTGATCGTGCGATGCTCGTCGGGCCTGTCGCGCCCCGGGCTTTGGCCAGCTGCCGAACCAGCTGGCCAACAGCGCTTCCCGAAACCTCCGGCGAGATGCCGGGGAATTCGGCCATGACGATGACCGCCGGTCCGGAACCTTTGCGGAAGATGGTGCGGGTCTTGCCTTCATAGGTGAACGCGTCACTCTGGGAGTCGATGAGATCGTCGTCGGATATGTGTGGCCCTTCTCGACATGGACCCTCACTTTCACCCGTCCGGCACCTCGTTGTCTTGGAAGAATTGGTCAGGCGGGGCAGCGTGCATGGACGGTGTTCGACCACAGCGTCCCGGTCAGGTCGCGCTTACTGTCGCGCCCGTCGTTGGCGGAGAAATTCAGCGTGTTCGAGCCGTGGCAGATCTTGCCGGATTCGACTGCGATCCGGCCGTCGGCATCGGCGCGCAGGGGGCCGAGGCTTTGCTCGAGCCATAGCGGGTTGGAATAGTCGTTGCCGACGACGATTCGGATGTGGATATTCGAGCGGGGCAGGAATCCGCTGCCGCTCACCTTGAACGAACCGTCGCCGTGGGCCGCTACGCCGATGACCGGTGACGGCGTCGGAGCCGGGGTAGGCGGCTTCCTTTCGCCCGGCACGTAGACCTCCACCGGCACGGTCCACCCTTGCCGGCATTTGCTGTCGCAGCCCTCCACCACGACCCGATGGGTGCCCGGTGTGGTCGTCCGTTCGGTATGGCCGTCTCGGCCACTGGAATTGATATCGGTCTGGTTGCCGTCGACGCTGACGATGAATTTCTGGTAGTAGAACGGAGTGGTGTCGCCCCATTCGACGTGAATTTTGTTGCCGTACCCGTAGACAGCCACCGTCATACCGCTGCCCTGCGCGGGCGACCAGACGATCTGGCCGTTCTCGAAAGGCTGGTAGCGACTCGCGATTCGATTGCGTTCGGCCATATCGGCGGGGAATCCGGGCGGCTTGTGCACCGGGATCTGCTCGGGGCCGGTGGGGCAGCCGATCGGGCTCTGCTCGCCGCCCATCTTGTCCCACCTCCCGCCGATGTATCCGCTGGGGCGCTGTGGGCAATGGTGACCCTGTTCGTGCAGGGGAGCGGCGAGCGCATACTGGCCTGCCGATGCCAGCAGTGCCGCGCCGGTGAGAACGATACCCACGCGCCGTGCGGTCGAGAATGTGGACATCACAACCTCCTGAGTTGTCGGAGTCCGGAAAGTCCAGCTCCGGACAGTTGTTCGAGGGCCTTCGGCCGCCCCGTCAGCGTGAGCAGCAACGCGGTCATCGGCCCGCGTACGACGGGGCCGGTGCCCACTGTCCAGTCGGTGTCGGTGGCCGTCAGCTGGAATCCGCGCAGGCGGCGCCGGGCCCAGAACGGCCAGCCCATCGACCACACCCGGGTGGCGGCCACCGCGGCGTCGCCGGGTGGCACCACGATCGGGCGGTGCAACGGGATCGCGATGTCCTGGCCGTGAACGATGGTGTCGAACAAGATGTTTCGCACGTTCGTCACGGCCGGCAGGGTGCGCGAGGGCGCGCATGCGCGTAATTCGGAAACCAGGTCGGCATCGGGCCGATCGGCATAGTTGCGGGTGAGGGTGTCGATCATTGTGTTGTAGCGACCGCCCGCGCGGGCGAGGGCGGTCAGCGTCGCCCCCACGGCCAGGGGGTGCGTGCCGACAATGACGTGTGCGGCCACATCTCGAATGCGCCAGCCCGCACATAGCGACGGCGCCTCCCATTCGTCGGCGCTCAGCCCGGCCAGCACCTCGGCGATAGCGAGGCGCTGTTGCTCGATTACCTGCCACGCGCGGTCCTCGTCGAATGCCACGGGTCCCACCTCCGCTACTATTAAGTCAGCTTCACTGACTAATTTAATCAGCTTATCTGACTAACCACAAGGAGTGATCGTGGCTGAGCCCGTCCCGAACGTCGGCACCCTGATGTTCATCGCGTATCGGTCGATAGAGAATCAGGTCTTCGCCGCACTCGCCGCTGCGGGCTTCGGCGAGATCACCCTGGCTCAAGGGCGGTTGCTAGCCAGAATCGGACCGGAGGGCAATCGCCTCACCGACCTCGCCGAACAGGCGCAGATCACCAAGCAGACTGCCGGATTCCTCGTCGACCAGCTCGAACGCGCCGGTTATGTGGAACGTGTCTGCGACCCCACCGACGGCCGCGCGCGCCTCATCCGCCTCGCCGACCGCGGCCTGCGCGGCACCGAGATCGCCAATGCCGAGGCCGCGCGTGTGGAAGCCGAATGGGAGAAACACCTCGGCGCGCGGCAGATGGCCCAGCTGCGCACCATCATGACTCGGCTGCGCGAGATCACCGATCCCTATGCGTGAGCTGACTTCCTGCGGGAAAGTGTTCCGCGGAAAGCGATCAGGTCATCATCTGCCACGTGGGGCCCTTCGCGAAGAGTGAGCCCTCACACTCCTGTCGGCGAGCCTCGCCCTCGACGAGCAGTTCGTTCCCCCGAACTCGATCGCTACGGTGACCGTCGGCATCGCCGCGGTCCGGAGGCGGAGCCCGACCGCGCCACGATCTCGGTACCCGATCATCGTGACACCATCGAGCGAGGCGATGCCGGCAGAGTATCCGAAATCCCAACCGGCCTCATCACCATTGTCGAACCCGAAGCTTCCCACGCCGCCCCATTCAATCGCGTGGTTCACCAGCCGCCATGGGTAGCCACCGCACGCACCGAAATATGGCCAGCGCGAAGCAGATTCGGATGGGGGTCATCCATGTTGGACATGCCCCCGGCCATAGGGGTTCTCAGAACCAAGGCTCAGCGCTCGTCGTAAATATCGTCGTAGTCCTGCGGAGCGCGGACTCGACGTGGTCCCCGCATCGAAGGACTGCAGGCGGCGGAGTAATGGTGAACCCTTGACGTCACCCCGTCGGCCGGGGAACGGCCTCGCCCAGAGGCCATTCAATAGCTCAGCAGCGAAGTTGGCTATCGTCGAGTATTCCCGGCGGCAGAAAAGAACGCACGATGCAGGCCGAACCGGTTTGTATCCACGGAACACCGGGGACGGCGGTCGGCTGCGCCGCTGGGGCACCCGGGTCGGATGCATCCGACGACGGCTCCAGAACGATTTCCGCGCCCGCCGAGCCAGTGCCGATGGTCAGCGCCGTCGCAGCTGCGATAATCGCACCAACGGTAAAACGCTTGATGGAGAACATATTCCCCTCCTGTACAGAATGTTCGATCTAATACTGGACAAGGCAGTTGTGTCGATGATCTTCCCCGTCCACACCTTGCCTTACCTCGATCGGGCCCGTGTCAAACCCGATCTCGTAGCCCGGTTCCCAAGCGTTCGGTCACCCGCCCAGCCTGCCCGGGTTGTCGTCGGCGGGTTCGACCGGTAGGTGCGGTTTGCCCTTGCGCCGGAAGTAAATTTGACTGCTCACCTCGGCGAGGATGATCAACAGCACGAGTTTGAGTGCACCGATCAAAGGGACGCTGTCGATCGGCATCGTATAGGCCAGTACCACCGTGGTCGCCGCGTCCAGGAACAGCGCGGAACCCCAGATTATCGTGCCCACGTACATAACTCGCCGGAAAGCCGGCGTATCACGCCAGGCGAGGTCGATCTGATCGCGCAACGGGCCGCCTGTCCACGCAGCGCATACTACTGCCCGCAGTTTGGGGCCGAGACCCAGTGCGCCCGCGAAGAAGTGCCACGGATTCGAGACCGACCACGGTGGCCATTCCGTGAAAAAGCCTCAGCAGCAGCAGCTCACCGCCTGGTTCATGCCGGTGCTCGATTGTTCTACGGTCAGCGGAGCGCCCTAGATGACCGCTATTGCATCCACTTCGATCAGGTAGCCGGGTGCGGCGAGAGTCTCCACCCCGACCAGCACGTCGGTGGGTTTGTGGTCGCCGAAAAGCCCGACCCTGGCCTGCTCGATGACGGGCAGGTACTCCCTGCGATGCCCGACCACATAGATCGTTATTTTGGTTACCTGATCCGGTCGCGCGCCGGCAGCGGTAAGGGCACGACCAAGGTTGGCGAACACTTGCCGGGCTTGTCCTGCCAGATCCCCGGAGTGGACCAGGTTGCCGTCGATGTCGTCGGACATCTGCCCAGCGACGAACACCATGCGGCTGCCCGTCGCGATGACGACGTGGCTGTAGGTCTGTGGTGTATCCAGACCGTCTGTCTGGATGATTTCGATGGCCATCGACGTGGTGCCGCTTTCAATGGGTGGTTGCTCGAAAGGTTTGCTCGGTGAGTCGGTAGGCGAGTTCGAAGTGGGTGACGTGGGGGTCCGGTACGAGGCCGAAGTCATCGTCATCAGGGTAGTCACGGGCCATGTCGGTGTCGTCTGCTGCGTAGCGCCGCACAGCGTCGCTGTCGGCCCAGGTGGTCAGCAATGTGATTCGGACGCGTGCTCCGTCCCGCTTGTGCAGAACTGTCGCGTCGAGAAAGCCTTCGATACTGCGCATCTCGGCGACCGCATTGTCCAGTAGGTGCCGGGAGAGCTTCGGCATTTCAGCTGGCCAGACCGGTCGCCGGGATCTAGCGTGTGCTCATGGATTTCGTTTACAACCTGGTGGTGGCGACCCACCTGCTCGGTATGGCCGCGGTGGTCGGCGGCTATGCGGCTGGGCAGACCAAGGTCAACGAAGTGATGGTGTGGGGTGCGCGGGCGCAGATCATCACCGGGGTGATGCTGGTGGGGCTGGCCGAGTCGATCGACTCGCTCGGTAAGGACCCGAATATGACCAAGATCGGCGTCAAGCTGGTTTTGTCGATTCTCGTCGCGGCGTTCGCGGAGATGGGGCGCGCGGATGCCAAGCGGGGCAAGGATATTCCGTGGATGACGCACGCCGCGGGTGGGCTGGCGATTGTCGCGGTTCTCGTCGCTACGCTCTGGACTTAGTTCCGGGCCGAGCTCAGGGTGGCAGAGCAGGCCCTGCCACCCTGAGCGCACCGGACGATCTCAGGATTCGAACAGCGACTGCCCGATATACCCGCCGGGTGCTTCGATCCCCGGCGGGATCACGAACACCGACGACCCGACCGGCGTGGTCCACACGTTGAGGGCGTCGAAATCCGCCAATCGCTGTTGCACCGGCAGATATTGGGTGTCCACGTCTCGCTGGAACGCGGTGAACAGCAGGCCCGAATTGGAGACCTGCCCCCGCTCGGGCGCGTCGTCGTAGTTGTAGCCGCGCCGGAAGAACCGTTCGCCGGCATGGGTGTGGTGTGCTCGGGCGATATGCGACGACTGCGGGATGACCGGGATTCCGTGCTGGTCGACTGCCGTGAAATCCGGGAGGTCGAATTCGCTGGTCCCGGTCAACGGTGCGCCGGTGTCGAGTTTCCGGCCGACGCTGAGTTCCCTTCCCTCCGGGTCGATTTCGTCCCAGGTTTCCAGGTTCATCGCGATCCGCCGCAGCACCATCGAGGTGCCGCCGGTCAGCCAGGGCTGGGCGGCGCCGTCGTCCCAGACCAGCCGATCGAAGTCGGGGGTGCCGGCGGCGATGTTCTCGGTGCCGTCGACCTGGCCCATCAGATTGCGCGGCGTCTGCCGTGGTGTGGCGTTGCGGAAACCGCGTTGCACCCAGCGCACCGTGGTCAGTGTGGTGACGCTGCGGCACAGTACGCGCACCGCGTGCGCCACCGTGGTGACCTCGTCCGCGCAGATCTGAATGACCAGATCGCCGTCGCTCCACCGAGATTCCAGTTTGTCGATGCGGAACGGCGGCAGCGGACGCAACCACGCCGGTTTGCGATGTTCCAGGCCCGCGCGGGTGAACACCGCCGGGCCGAACCCGAAGGTGACGGTGAGCCGGGCCGGACGCTGGGTCAGTTGCGGTTCGGTGTCGGCGAGCGCGGGCGCGCCCTGGGTCAGGCGGGCCGCGTCACCGGACCAGATCCGCAGGATGCCTTCGATGTCATCGCGGGTGGTACCGGGACGTAGATCGAACGCCACGAGTGCCACGTGATCTTGTGGCGCGGTCGCGATCCCGGCCTGGTGCGGGCCGTAGAACGGTTCGGTCGCGACGGACGCGGGCCGGTGCTCGCCGGTCTCGGAACGGGTCAGCGCCGCCGCGCCGAGGCCGAGCCCGGCCACGCCTGCCGCGGCGGCACTGCCGCCGAGCAGACGCCGCCGGGTGAACCCACCGGGCCGCGATCGCCGCTCAGGCACCGGGGGCGGGGGTCGGCTGGGCGCCGTGCTCGCCGCCGGTGCCGTATTCCTCCTGGTTGCCGGGGAAGTCACGCACCTGGGCGGTGAACGTCTTGGACGAGCCGTCACCGAAGACGAGGGTGATCGAGGTGTCCGAACCGGTGCGCAGCGCCTGATGCAGACCCATGAACATGATGTGGTCGGCGCCGGGCCGCAAGGTCAGGCTGGCGTGCGGGGCGAGGGTGAAGCCGCCGGGCTTGGGCTGCATCACTTTGGTGCCGTCGGCCTTGGTGACGATCTCGTGCAGTTCCACGCTGCTGGAGACGGGGCTGGAGCCCGCCACCACGGTGACCGGCTGCGCACTGTCATTGGTGAGGGTGCCGAACGCCGCGGACATACCGCTGGGGGCCGCCTTGACCCACTGGTCGGTGATGGATACCTGTTCGGCTGCGGGCTGGGCGGTCGCGGTGTCGTCGGACGAACAGGCGGCGAGCAGCAGGGGGACCGCGCCCAGGGCGAGGACGCCGCGTGTCAGGCGGGTAAGGGAGGTCGGGACGGACATGGAGATACTCCGAATCTGTAGGAGATCGGGGTCGTTCGGGCAGCCGTCAGCCCTGCACGAGATGAGACACGGCAGAACCTGCACGGCGGCACGCGGCGCGAGTGTGCACGGCGTGCCATAACGAGGACCCGATCGGGAACTGGAAATGAGGAAGCGCGTCAGGCCGACGCGGGTGGTCCTCGAGTCCCGATTCCGGAGCTGACCAGCAGTCGCCGCGCGGTGCCGCGCACCGGAACGACCGCGCCGATCGAGAACGGTCGATCCGATTCGACGGGCCGGGTCCGCAGCATGCGCACGGTCTCGCGCACGCCTGCGGCGGCTCGGGCGAGTCCGATCTCGGCGGCGCGAATGAGCAACGCGCCCACGGGGATCGCCAGCACGTGGGCGAGCAGCATGAGCCCGGCGGAGTGCGCCACGTGCTGATGGCCGGGCGCCAGCGTCAGGGCCGTATGCCCGACCGCCTGGCCCGCCATGAGCAGCAGGGCGAGCGCACCGAGGTCGGAGCGGCCGGATCCCGGCGAGCCGCGGAGCGCGCCGACCACGACACCGATCAGGGCGCAGGCGCCGAGCAGCAGCGCGACCGAGGAATCACCGGGGGAGACCACACCGCCACCGAGGGCGTGCGCCGCGACGCTCACCGCACCGGAGGCGGATCCGACGAACGCGCCCCGACCGGGTCGCCGGACGGCAGCCGACGGGGTGGATCGACGCAGTCGCGTCGCTACCTCCGCCGGTTTACGCACCGGCACATACTACCGTCGGTCGTAGTGGCGGGCGCGGCGGGACCGGGATGTCAGACAGGGCGGAATCCCGCACCGACGCCGCCCATTTCGTCGATTTCGGCGAGGATCATCCCGATCTGGGTGGCGACCGCGGGATCGGGCACCGGCACGGGCAGCGCTCGGTCCGAGATGGCGACCGCCCGGCTCTCCGCTCGGACGTGCCCGACGTTCATGCCGACCAGACGGTCGCCGAGGGTGACCGGTGCGCCGGAGTCACCGGACTGCGATCCGGCCTCGTTCTGGAACCACCACGGATGCGCGTCCCACACCACCCCGCAGCCGAATCCGGTGGTGCGGCCGCTCTTGCAGACCAGATCGCCGGGTCGCGGCGGTTCGCCGATACCGTCGATCCGGGTCGCCGACACCTGCCGGACCGGCACCACCTTGGCGGGGTCGAATTCGATGACCGCGTAGTCGTCGCCGTGGTCGACCAGCGCCACCGTGCCGACCGCACCCGCCTCGCCGGTCCGCTCGGCCAGCACCGGCATCCCGAGGTCCGCGCAGTGCCCGGCGGTCAGTCCGACCAGGCGTCGCGCACGGTCATAGCCGATGGTGGTCAGCGTGCAGGCGTTCTGCTCGCCCAGCGTGATGCCGGAGCCGCCGCCGAGCACCGCGGTCTGCTCCGCGGCGCCGGGACCGGCGCACAGTGCGGTCGCCAGAACGGCGGCCAGCGTCACCAGCAACAGGGGGAACCGAACCCGCGCGTCGGCACACATACAGTCAACTGTGCACTGGCCGCCGCGCGGCTGGGCCACCCTTCCGTTGCGGGTAGGACACGGTTCAGTTGGTACGCGGGCAGACGCAGCCGCGGTCCAGCGCGCTGGCGGCGGTGGCGTCGCAGAAGCGCCGGGAGATCTGATCGTGCGCGTCGCGGGGATGCGCGCAGGCGGGGCAGCCGCCCTCGCCGGCGGTCGGATTCGTGGCGGGCTTGGTCTGTACGTCGGTAGCGGACATCCGGGCTCCAGTGTCCTGTGTCGTGCACGGATCCAGCGGCGTCGGACACACCGAGAGACTTGCGAATACTTCGCGCCTCAACGCTACGCCTACCCCGGGAACGCCGACGGCCACCCGGGTCGTGATCCGGGTGGCCGTCGAGTTCCGGGCGTTCAGCGGATGAAGACCGAGGCTCGTTCCGCGAGATCCAACAGCGGCTGCGGAAAGACGCCCAGGACCACGGTGGCGGCGGCGGTGACGCCGACCACGGACCAGGTCATGATCGGGGGCACGACAACCGGTGCGTCCGTGGGCGGTTCGGTGAAGAACATCAGCACGATCACCCGGACATAGAAGAAGGCCGCGATGGCGCTGCAGATGACGCCGACGATGACCAGGAAGGCGGCCTGGTCGGCGGCGGCCGCCTGGAACACCGCGAACTTGCTGACGAAGCCGGAGGTCAGCGGGATACCGGCGAAGGACAGCAGGAACAGGGCGAACAGGATGGCCAGCCAGGGGGAGCGGCGGCCCAGGCCCGCCCACTGGGACAGCGCGGTGGCTTCCGCGCCGGCGGGTGTGCGGACCAGGCTGACGACGGCGAAGGCCCCGACGGTGCCCAGTCCATAGGCGACCAGATAGAACAGCAGCGCCGCGGTGCCCGCGTCGGTGGCCGCGACCAGGCCGGTCATCAGGAAACCGGCGTGGGCGACAGAGGAATACGCGAGCATGCGCTTGACGTCGGTCTGGGTGATGGCCAGGACGGCGCCGACGACCATGGTGGCGATGGCGACGGCGGCCAGCACCGGACGCCAGTCGTCGCGCAGGCTGGGGACGCCGACCTGCAGGACGCGGAGCAGCGCGCCGACCGCGGCGATCTTGGTGGCGGCCGCCATGAACGCGGTAACCGGGGTGGGTGCGCCCTGGTAGACGTCGGGCACCCAGGATTGGAACGGCACCGCGCCGATCTTGAACAGCAGCCCGACCGCGAGCATCGCCACACCGAGCAACGCCAGCAGCGCGTTGGAGGGATGAGCGAAGAGGGCATCGGAGATCCCGGCGAGTTTGACGGTGCCGGCCTGGCCGTAGAGCAGGGCCACGCCGTAGAGGAAGAATGCCGAGGAGAACGCGCCCAGCAAGAAGTACTTCAGCGCCGCTTCCTGGGAGAGCAGGCGGTGCCGCCGGGCCAGCCCGCACAGCAGGTACAGCGGGAGCGAGAGCACTTCCAGCGCGATGAACATGGTGAGCAGGTCGTTGGCGGCGGGGAAGAGCAGCAGGCCGCCGACCGCGAGCATGGTCAGCGGGAACACCTCGGTGGTGGCGAGGCCCGCCTTCTCGGCGGTCCGTTCGGCGGCGCTGCCGGGCACCGCCGAGGCCTGCGGGGTGAAGGCGTCGATACGGCGCGGACGGGCCGCGTCGAGCGCCCAGGTGCCTGGGCCGGAACGCCTTTCGGCTCGCGGCTGGGCGTGCCGCTCGGCCATGAACACGATGCCGAGCAGCGACACCACCAGGATCGTGCCCTGCAGGAACAGGCTGACGCCGTCGACCGCCACCGCGCCGGCCACGGCGGTCGCGGAGGTGCCCGCCAATCCGAGCACCGCCACCAGCGCCGCGACCAAACCGGTGATCGCCAGCAGCACCTGGGTGACGTACCGGGCGCGGCGCGGGACGAACGCCTCGACCAGCACCCCGGTCACGGCCGCGCCGAAGACGAGCAGCATCGGCATGATCAGGCTGTATTCGATACTCGGTGCGGGCACGGTGGCCGCGAGAACTGCGGTGGTCACTTGTGCGTACCTCCGGGAATGGCGGCCGGTCCGGCCTCGGTGACGGCGGGGACGGACGGCTTCGGGTCTTCGCGGCCGATGGTGGTCAAGGTCTGGGTCACCGCGGGATCGATGAAGTCCAGCACCGGTTTCGGGTACACGCCGAGAAAGATCAGCGCGGCGATCAGTGGCACCACCACGGCGTACTCGCGCGGGACCAGGTCGCGCAGTTTCTCGTTGCCCGTGGTGACCGGTCCGGTCATCATCCGCTGGTACATCCACAGCACGTAGAGCGCGGCGAGCACCAGCGCGGCGGAGGCCACGACCGCGGCCGCCGGATAGCGGCTGAAAGTTCCGACCAGAACCAGGAATTCGCTGACGAACGGTGCGAGCCCGGGCAGGGACAGGGTGGCGAGACCGGCGATGAAGAAGGTGCCCGCCAGCACCGGCGCCACTTTCTGCACCCCGCCGTAGTCGGCGATGAGACGGGTGCCGCGGCGTGAGACCAGGAATCCGGCGATCAGGAACAGTGCGGCGGTGGAGATGCCGTGGTTGACCATGTACAGCGTCGCGCCGGTCTGACCCTGGCTGGTCATGGCGAAGATGCCGAGGATGATGAACCCGAAGTGCGAGATCGACGTGTAGGCGATCAGGCGCATCACATCGGTCTGGCCGATGGCGAGGACCGCGCCGTAGACGATGCCGATCACCGCGAGCGTAATCACCAGCGGCGCATAGGTTCCGGCGGCAGCGGGGAACAGCAGCACACAGTAGCGCAGCATGCCGAAGGTGCCGACCTTGTCGACCACCGCCATCATCAGCACCGCGCTCGACGGTGTCGCGGCGACGGCGGCGTCGGGCAGCCAGGTGTGCAGCGGCCACAGCGGCGCTTTCACCGCGAAGGCGAACATGAAGCCGAGGAACAACGCGTTCAACACCGCGGGCGCTGCGCCGAGCTGACCGGAATTGGCGGCGGCGACCACGATCCGGAGATCGAAGGTGCCGACACCGCCGGGTCCGAGGCCTTCGCGGGCGGTCAGGACGTAGAGGCCGATCACCGCGGCCAGCATGATGAGTCCGCCGAACAGGTTGTACAGCAAGAACTTCACCGCGGCCCGGGACCGCTGCCGGCTTGCCTTACCCGCCTCGTCTCCGGTTGTCCCCGAAGCGGTGATGTCGCCGCCGCGGGACCCGAAGCCGCCGATGAGGAAGTACATCGGGATGAGCATGGCTTCGAAGAAGATGTAGAACAGCAGGATGTCCAGGGCGACGAACGAGACGAGCACCATGGCTTCGACCAGCAGGGTGAGCGCCAGATAGGTGTGCATCACCCGCTTGCCACCGCCGGCTTCGCGGTCGTCGTTCCAGCCCGCCAGTATCAGGATCGGTACCAGGGCGGTGGTAAGCAGGACGAGAACCATGGCGATGCCGTCGATGCCGACGGTGTAGCCCGCCCCGAAAGCCGGTATCCACTCGTGGGATTCGACGAACTGGTACTGCTCGCCGCCGGGCTCGAAGCGCACGGCTGTCACCACGGCCAGGACCAGCGTCGCCAGTGCGAAGGCAAAGGCGATGATGCGGGCGAGGTTGCGTTGAGCCGGGGGCAGGACCAGCACCACGATCGCACCGGCGACCGGAGCCAACCACAGGGTGGTCAACCAGGGGAAGTTGTTCACCGCAGCCTTCCTTCACTCCGGGGAGCTGTGTGGGTCCCGGCCGCGAACGTGCCGGGACGACGAGTTACGGCGGGCAGGCGGAGCCGGTGTGGCTCGATGGCTCGGTTGCTCACCAGATCCTCACCGCCAGCAGAGCGGCGGCCACCAGGGCGGCGCCGGTGAACATGGACAGCGCGTAGGACCGCACGAATCCGGTTTGGACGCGGCGCACGCGGCCCGACATACCGCCGATGAATGCCGCTGTGCCGTTGACGATTCCGTCGACGCCGCGGTTGTCGAGGAAGACCAGTGCCCGGGTGAAATGCCGGCCCGGCCGCATGAACACGCCCTCGTTGAAGGCATCGCCGTAGAGGTCCCGGCGGGCCGCCACGGTGAGCACACCGGCCGGAACCGGTGCGGTCTCGGGGATTTCCCGCAGGGCGTACTCCCGGTAGGCCACACCGGCACCGAGGGCGACCACGATCAACGCCATCGCGGTGACCACCCAGGCGGGCAGCAGGTGCTCGCCGTGATGTTCGCCGACGACCGGCGCCAGCCAGTTCTGCAGTGACGAGCCCAGGACCAGCAGCCCACCGGAGAACACCGAACCGACGGCCAGCACCAGCATCGGCCCGCGCATGCTGGCCGGCGACTCGTGCGGATGGGTGTCTTCCTTCCAGCGGGTCTTGCCGAAGAAGGTCATCAGCATCACGCGCGTCATATAGAACGCGGTTAGACCCGCGCCGATCAGCGCGGCGGTGCCGAGGGTCCAGCCCTTCGCGCCGCCGGCGTTGAACGCCGTCTCGATGATCTTGTCCTTGGAGAAGAATCCGGCGAACGGCGGCACCCCGATGATCGCCAGGTACCCGAGTCCGAACGTCACGTAGGTGACCGGCAACAACTTTCGCAGCCCGCCGTAGCGCCGCATATCGGTCTCGTCGTTCATCGCGTGCATCACCGACCCGGCCCCGAGGAACAGCCCGGCCTTGAAGAAGCCGTGCGTCAGCAGGTGCATGATCGCGAACGCGTACCCGGCCGGCCCGAGCCCGGCGGCCAGGAACATGTAGCCGATCTGGCTCATGGTGGACGCGGCGAGGGCCTTCTTGATGTCGTCCTTCGCGCAGCCGATGATCGCACCGAAAAGCAACGTGACCGCGCCGACGATCACCACGCCCAGTTGCGCGTTCGGCGCCAGATCGAAGATCGGGCCGGATCGCGCGATCAGGTAGACGCCGGCGGTGACCATGGTCGCCGCGTGGATGAGCGCCGACACCGGGGTGGGGCCTTCCATCGCGTCCCCGAGCCAGGATTGCAGCGGTACCTGCGCGGACTTGCCGCACGCGCCGAGCAGCAACAGCAACCCGATCGCGGTCAGCGTGCCTTCGCCGGCCTGCGGTGCGGCGGCGAACACGTCACCGAATCCGATGCTCCCGAAGGTGGCGAACATGGTGAACATGGCGATCGCCAGCCCCATGTCGCCGACTCGGTTGACCACGAACGCCTTCTTGGCAGCCGTTGCGGCCATGGGCTTTTCGTGCCAGAACCCGATCAGCAGGTAGGACGCCAAGCCGACGCCTTCCCAGCCGAGGAAGAGCACCAGATAGTTGTTCGCCAGCACCAGCAGCAGCATGGCCGCGAGGAACAGATTGAGGTAGGCGAAGAATCGGCGCCGGTTCGGATCGTCGGCCATGTAGCCGATCGAGTAGATGTGGATCAGCGAACCCACACCGGTGATCAGCAGCGCGAAACACATCGACAGCTGATCGAGTTGGAGCCCGAAGTCGACCTGCAGGCCGGCCACGGGGACCCATTCGAACAGGTCCAGCTGGATGGCGCGGTCGGCCGAGTCGCGACCGAGCATGCCGATGAACGCGATCGCGGCGATACCGAAGGAGGCCACCGCGGCGACGGTGCCGAGCAGGTGGCCCCACGGGTCGCTGACACGTCCGGCCAGCAGCAGGATTACCGCGCCCGCCAGCGGCAGGGCGGGCATGAGCCAGAGCATTGCCGTCCCCATATCAGAACTTCAACAGGTTGGCGGCGTCGACCGAGGTCGACCGGCGGGCACGGAAGATGGTCATGATGATCGCGAGGCCCACCACGACTTCGGCCGCGGCCACGACCATCGTGAAGAACGCGAAGACCTGACCGTCGAGGTTGGCGTGCAGCCGGGCGAAGGTGACGAACGCCAGGTTCACCGCGTTCAGCATCAGCTCGATGCACATGAACACCACGATGGCATTGCGCCGCAGCAGGACTCCGGCCGCGCCGATGGTGAACAGCAGGGCGGACAGATACAGATAGTTCTCTGGGTTCACCGCTTGCCTTCCTCGTGCTGATTCGTCTGATCGCTGCGCGGGCTCGGCGCGCGGTCCGGGACCGTCTCGGAGCCGACCGAGATGACGGCTGCTTCGGTCAGTGCTTTGTCGCGGCGGTGCCGCAGGATGGTGCTCACCGAGTGCTCCGCGAAGGAGCCGTCGGGCAGCCGGGCGGGAACGTCGACCGCGTTGTGCCGGGCGTACACGCCCGGGGTGGGCAGCGGGGTCGCTCGACTCTTGCCGTCCCGGAACCGCATCCGCGACATCTCGCGCTGGCCGAGCTTGGGTTCCAGCTGATCGCGGTGGGCGAGCACCATGGCGCCGATGGTGGCGGCGATGAGCAGCGCGCCGGTGAGCTCGAACGCCCAGACGTATTTGACGAAGATCAGCTCGGCGAGTTCGCCGATCACGTCGCGACCGGCGAATCCCGTGGCGGGGAAGGTGATTCCGGAATCGCGGATGCCGTTGGCGATGCCGCTGATGAACAGGATGCCGAACCCGAGCCCGACCGCGCAGGCGGCCGCCCGCTGACCCTTGATGGTCTCCTTCAGCGATTCCCCGGAGTCCACGCCGACGAGCATCAGCACGAACAGGAACAGCATCATGACCGCGCCGGTGTAGACGACGATCTGCACGACGCCCAGGAACAGCGCGTCCTGGGCGATGTACATGACGGCCAGCGCGATCATGGTGGCGGCCAGGCAGATCGCCGAGTGCACGGCTTTCGCGGAGAACACCATGCCGAGTGCGCCGAGGGCGGCGAGTGGGGCGAGGATCCAGAACTGCACCGCTTCGCCGGTGCCGGTTTCCGTCAAAGGCTCTGCTGCGATGAGGAATTCGTTCACCGTGCGACTCCTTCGGTGCCGATCGCGGTGGGCTCCCGGTCCCGGCCGACCGGCTCGTCCGAGATCGGGTCGACCGCCGCGACACCACCGGGGACGGTGCCGCGGTAGTAGTCGCCCTCGGTCGTGCCGGGGTACATGGCGTGCGGCGGTGCCTGCATGCCCGGTTGCAGCGGCGCGAGCAGGTTCTGCTTCTCGTAGATCAGATCGGCCCGGTTGTCGTCGGTGAGTTCGTACTCGTTGGTCATGGTCAGCGCCCGGGTCGGGCAGGCCTCGATACAGAGTCCGCAGCCGATGCAGCGCAGATAGTTGATCTGATAGACCTGGCCGTACCGTTCACCCGGCGAGAAGCGTTCGGTCTCGGTGTTGTCCGCGCCTTCGACGTAGATCGCGTCGGCGGGGCAGGCCCAGGCGCACAGCTCGCAGCCGATGCACTTCTCCAGCCCGTCGGGATGCCGGTTGAGTTGGTGCCGCCCGTGGTAGCGCGGCGCGGTGGGCACCTTCTGTTCCGGGTAGTACTCGGTGTTCGGCTTCTTGAACATGGTCGCCGCGGTGACCGCGAATCCACTCAGCGGCTCCAGGAAACTCGCCTTGGCGACATCACGCCGTGCCGCGTCGGCGGGCAGCGGTGGGGTCGGGAAGCCCAGGAACACACCGGATTCCGCGACCGTCATCGGTTCCTCGGCCAGCGGCGGCAGATTCGGTTTGCGGCCCGCACGCAGGAACATGCCGATCATCAGTGCGGTGATGACAACCCCGCCGATCACCAACGCCTCGGTCTGGTACTGCCACCCTTCCGCACCGGCGACGCGCGCGCCGGCGACCAGCATCACCCACAGCAGCGATACCGGGATCAGCAGCTTCCAGCCGAGATTCATGAACTGGTCGTAGCGCAGGCGGGGCAGTGTGCCGCGCAGCCAGATGAACACGAACAGGAACGTCCACACCTTGGCGACGAACCACACCAGGCCCCACCATCCCGCGTCCGCACCCGGGATCATGTTGAACGGCCACGGCGCGTGCCAGCCACCCAGGAACAGGGTGGTCGCGAGCGCGGAAACCGTTGCCATGTTGACGTATTCGGCGAGCATGAACATGGCGAACTTGAGCGAGGAGTACTCGGTGTGGAAGCCGCCGACCAGCTCGCCCTCGGCCTCGGGCAGGTCGAACGGCGCGCGGTTGGTCTCACCGACCATGGACACGCAGTAGATCAGGAACGAGGGCAGCAGCAGGAACACGAACCAGGTCGGGTGCTGCGCCGAGACGATGCCCGAGGTGGCCATGGTGCCCGCGTGCAGGAACACCGCCGCGAAGCACAGCGCCATCGCGATCTCGTAGGAGATCACCTGCGCGGTGGAGCGCAGGCCGCCGAGCAGCGGATAGGTGGAACCCGACGCCCAACCGGCGAGCACGATGCCGTACACGCCGATCGAGGTGATGGCGAGGATGTAGAGCACCGCCACCGGCAGGTCGGTGAGCTGCAGCGCGGTCCGGTTCCCGGCGATCGAGACCTCGCCGCCGAGCGGGATCACCGCGAACGCCATGAACGCCGGGATCACCGAGAGGATCGGCGCCAGAACGTAGATCGGCTTGTCGACGATCGCCGGGATGATGTCCTCTTTGAGGGCCATCTTCACGCCGTCGGCGACCGCCTGCAATGAACCCTTAGGGCCGACCCGGTTGGGTCCGACGCGCATCTGCATGCGCGCCACGATCTTTCGTTCCGCGACCACCGCGATCATCGGTGTGAGCAACAGGAAAACGAAGATGGCCAGGGATTTCGCGATGATCAGCCACATCGGATCATGGCCGAAGAGGGACAGATCACTCATGACGGTTGTCCTTGTCGTCTGGTCGCTCCGCGGGCTGCGCTCCGGTGTCGTCCGGCCGATGCGCGGGCTGCGCTCCGATGTCTTCCGGCGGCTGCTCGGGCTGCGCCGCGCCCGTTGCGGGCCGGATCTCGACGACGCCGCCGGGCACGGTGGCGAGCTGTTCGGTGATCGAGCAACCCGGCGAGTTCTGCGGCAGCCACACCACGCGGTCGGGCATCGCGGTGATCGTCAGCGGCAGCGTGATCAGGCCGCGCTGGGTGCCGACGGTGACCGGATCTCCCTCGGCCGCACCGATTTCCGCGGCGGTGGCGGCCGAGAGCCGAACCACCGGCGGGCGGGCGATACCGGCGAGATTGGGTTCGCCGTCCTGCATGCGGCCCTGATCGAGCAGCATGTGCCAGGAAGCGAGGACGGCGGTGCCGGCGCTGGGCTGGGTGACCGGATGCGGCCGGTGCGCGGGCGCGGGAACGGGCTGGCCGTCCCACACCCCGAGCTCGGCGAGCTCGGCACGAGCCGCGGCGGCGTCGGGCAGGCCGAGCCGGACTTGCATCTCGCCGGCGATGGCGTGCAGGACGCGTCCGTCGGACATGGGCGCGGCGGTGCGGGTCACCATGGAGTCGCCGAGTGCGGCGTCGAAGCGGCGCGGCCGGCCCTCCCAGTTGCGGAAGGTGCCGGTCTTCTCCATCGCGGTGGCGACCGGGAAGACCACATCGGCGCGGTCGGTGACCGGGCTGTGCCGCAGTTCGAGGCTGACCACGAAGCGGGCGGCGTCGATGGCGGCGAGCGCGGCGCTGGGATCGGGCAGGTCGGTGATGTCGACGCCGCCGATGACCAGAGCGCCCAGCCCGGAGGCCGCGTCGAGGATGCCCGCGGTGTCCCGGCCGGGGGTGGCGGGCAGTTCGCCGACGTTCCACACGGCCCGGACCTGCTGGCGCGCGGCCGGATCGGGGACCGGGCGCCCGCCCGGCAGCAGACCGGGCAGCGCGCCCGCTTCCACCGCCCCGCGTTCACCGGCGCGACGAGGGACCCAGGCCAGCGTGGCCCCGGTCTCCTCCGCCAGGCGGACCGCGGCCGAGAGCGCGCCGGGGATACCAGCCAGCCGTTCACCGGCCAGGATCACCGCGCCGGGCTGACGCAGCAGCCGCCCGGCATTGTCGGTGATCTCGGCGGCGCCGGTCCGAAGTGCTTCCAGCGCATGGGGTTCCGCGCCGGGCACGGTCGCCAGCAGGGTGCCGGACATGCGTTCCAAGCCGCGCGAGCGGTAGGGCGCCAGCGAGTAGATCGGCAGGCCGCGCTTGCGGGCCGCCTTGCGCAGGCGCAGATAGATGATCGGTGACTCCTCTTCCGGTTCGAAACCGGCGAGCAGCACGATCGGCGCGCGTTCCAGGCTGTCGTAGTCGACGGTCACGCCGCGCCCGGCGACGCGGGCGGCCAGGAAATCCGCCTCCTCGGCCGAGTGCACCCGGGTGCGGAAGTCGATGTCGTTGCTGCCCAGCGCGATTCGGGTGAACTTGCCGTAGGCGTAGGCGTCTTCCTCGGTGACCCGGCCGCCGACGAGCACGCCCGCGTTCCCGAACGCCGCGGCCAATCCGCTCGCGGCGGCGGCCAGCGCCTCCGACCAGGAGGCGGGCTGCAGGGTGCCGTCCCAGCCGCGGACCAGCGGGGTGGTGATGCGATCACGCTCGGTGGCATAGGCGAAGGCCCAGCGGCCCTTGTCGCAGTTCCACTCCTCGTTCACCTGCGGATCGTCACCGGCCAAGCGGCGCAGCACTTTTCCACGCCGGTGATCGGTGCGCTGCGCGCAGCCCGACGCGCAGTGCTCGCACACGCTGGGGCTGGAGACCAGGTCGAACGGGCGGGCCCGGAACCGGTAGCTGGTGCCGGTGAGCGCGCCGACCGGGCAGATCTGCACGGTGTTGCCGGAGAAGTACGAGTCCAGCGGTTCGGCCTGGGCGGTGCCGACCTGTTGCAGCGCACCGCGATCCATCAGCTCGATGAACGGATCACCGGCCACCTGCTGCGAGAACCGGGTGCAGCGGGCGCAGAGCACGCAGCGTTCCCGGTCCAGCAGTACCGCCGAGGACAGCGGAATCGGCTTGGGATAGGTGCGTTTCACGCCCTCGAACCGGGTTTCCGGACGGCCGGAGGACATCGCCTGGTTCTGCAGCGGACATTCACCGCCCTTGTCGCAGACCGGGCAGTCCAGGGGGTGGTTGATTAGCAGCAGCTCCATCACCCCCTCCTGGGCCCGGTCGGCGACCTCGGAGGTCAGCTGGGTGCGCACCACCATGCCCTCGGCGACGGTCTGGGTACAGGAGGCGACGGGTTTGCGCTGGCCCTCCACCTCGACGATGCATTGGCGGCAGGCGCCGACCGGGTCCAGCAGCGGGTGATCGCAGAAGCGGGGGATCTGGATGCCGATGAGTTCGGCGGCCCGGATCACCAGGGTGCCCGCGGGCACGCTGACGGAGGTGCCGTCGATGGTCAATGTCACGAGATCGGCCGGCAGAACACCGCTTTCGTTAGAACTCACCGTAGAAGTCATCGGACCTGTCCTTCCGCCCAGACGGTGCTGCGCGCCGGATCGAACGGACAGCCGGCCCCGCCCAGGTGCATCTCGTACTCCGCGCGGAAGTATTTGATCGAGGACACGATGGGGCTGGCCGCGCCGTCACCGAGCGCGCAGAACGACTTGCCGTTGATGGTGTCGCTGATATCGAGGAGTTTCCGCAGATCCGATTCGGTGCCGCGGCCCTCCTCGACTCGTTTCAGCAGTTGCACGAGCCAGTAGGTGCCTTCCCGGCAGGGGGTGCACTTGCCGCAGGATTCGTGGGCGTAGAACTCGGTCCAGCGCAGCACGGCGCGCACCACACAGGTGGTGTCGTCGAAGATTTGCAGCGCCTTGGTGCCGAGCATGGATCCGGCGGCGGCGACACCCTCGTAGTCCAGGGGGACGTCCAGGTGTTCGTCGGTGAACAGCGGGGTCGACGAACCGCCTGGCGTCCAGAACTTGACGGTGTGCCCGGCGCGCACACCGCCGGCGAACTTCAGCAGTTCGCGCAGCGTGATACCCAGGGGCGCTTCGTATTGCCCCGGCCGGGCCACATGCCCGGACAGCGAGTACAGGGTGAAGCCGGGCGACTTCTCGCTGCCCATGGACCGGAACCATTCGACGCCGTTCAGGATGATCGGCGGCACCGAGGCGATGGATTCCACGTTGTTGACCACCGTCGGGCAGGCGTAGAGACCGGCGACGGCCGGGAACGGGGGACGCAGCCGGGGCTGACCGCGCCGGCCTTCCAGCGAATCCAGCAGCGCGGTCTCCTCACCGCAGATGTAGGCGCCCGCGCCCGCGTGCACCACCAGGTCCAGGTCGTAGCCCGAACCCAGGATGTCGCGACCGAGATAGCCCGCGGCATAAGCCTGTTCGACAGCGGCCTGCAATCGGCGCAGCACCGGCACCACTTCGCCGCGCACATAGATGAACGCGGTCTGGGCGCGGATCGCGTACGAGCCGATGATCACGCCTTCGATCAGCGCGTGCGGGCTCGACAGCATCAACGGAATGTCTTTGCAGGTACCGGGTTCCGACTCGTCGGCGTTGACCACCAGGTAGTGCGGCTTGGTCACGCCGTCGGGTCCGGGCCCCTGCGGGATGAAGCCCCACTTCAGCCCGGTCGGGAAGCCCGCGCCGCCGCGGCCGCGCAGACCCGCGTCCTTGACGGTCTGGATCACCGCGTCCGGTTCCATCCGCAGCGCTTTGCGCAGTGCCTGATAGCCGTCGTGGCGGGAGTAGGTGTCGAGGGTCCAG
This sequence comes from Nocardia goodfellowii, assembly GCF_017875645.1. NCBI lineage: Bacteria > Bacillati > Actinomycetota > Actinomycetes > Mycobacteriales > Nocardiaceae > Nocardia > Nocardia goodfellowii. The sequence goes on from NZ_JAGGMR010000001.1 coordinate 4,475,947, forward strand.
GACTGCGGGTCGTCCCAGTAGCGGGACAGGACGGGAGTCAATGCGGTGGTCATGCGTTCTCCTCCCGCGCCACGCGCAGACCGGCCAGCGTCGCCTCGCCCGCCGCGCCGTCGAGCACGCCGGGCCGCTGGTCGGGGAAGCCGGCGAGGATGCGCGCGGTCTGCTTGAACGTGCACAGCGTCGCGCCCCGGGACGGCGTCACCTGCTGGCCGGCGCGCAACGCGTCCACCAGGGCCTGGGCCGATTCCGGAGTCTGATTGTCGAAGAATTCCCAGTTCACCATGACTACGGGAGCGAAATCGCAGGCGGCGTTGCACTCGATGTGCTCGAGGGTGATCGCCCCGTCCTCGGTGGTCTGGCCGTGCGTGATGCCCAGATGACGTTCCAGCATCGCCAGGATCTCGTCGCCGCCCAGCACCGCGCACAGCGTGTTGGTGCAGACGCCGACGTGGTATTCGCCGGTCGGGGTGCGCCGGAACATGGAGTAGAAGGTGGCGACCGCGGTGACCTCCGCGCCGGTCAATCCCAGCATGTCGGCGCAGAATTCGATGCCGGTGCCGGAAACGAAACTCTCCTCGGCCTGCACCAGATGCAGCATCGGCAGCAGCGCCGAGCGGGCCACCGGGTAGCGGCGGATGATCGCCTGGGCCTCGGTTTCCAGTCGCGCGCGGACCTTGGCCGGGTACGGTTCCGGCCGGGTCGTCAGCCGCAGCAGGATCGCGGTGTTCGCGGAGGTCGCGGCGCCGGACACCGCTTCGGTACGTTCGACGGTCATCGGTCGACACCACCCATCACCGGGTCGATGCTCGCGACGGACGCGATCACGTCGGCGACCATGCCGCCTTCGCACATCGCCGCCACCGCTTGCAGATTCGTGAACGAGGGGTCCCGGTAGTGCACGCGGTAGGGGCGGGTGCCGCCGTCGCTGACCATGTGCACGCCGAGTTCGCCGCGCGGGGATTCCACGGCGGTGTACACCTGGCCGGCCGGTACCCGGATGCCCTCGGTGACCAGTTTGAAGTGGTGGATGAGTCCCTCCATGGACGTGCCCATGATCTTGCTGATGTGCTTGGGCGAGTTGCCGAGTCCGTCGGGGCCGAGCTTCAGGTCGGCCGGCCAGGCGATCTTCTTGTCCTCCACCATGACCGGGCCGGGCCGCAGCCGGTCCAGGCACTGCTCGACGATCTTCAGCGACTCCTTCATCTCCTCCACCCGGATCAGGTAGCGGCCGTAGCAGTCGCAACCCGTGGTGGTGGGGATGTCGAATTCGTAGGTCTCGTACCCGCAGTAGGGCTGCGACTTGCGCAGATCGTGCGGCAGACCGGTGGCGCGCAGCACGGGGCCGGTGATGCCCAGGGCCATGCAGCCGGTCAGGTCGAGATAGCCGATGTCCTGGGTGCGGGCCTTCCAGATCGGGTTTTGGGTGAGCAGATGCTCCATGTCCCGCAAGCGTTTCGGCATCAGGTCGAGCAGTTCACGAACCTTCTGCACGCCGTCGTCCGGCAGATCCTGGGCCAGGCCACCCGGCCGGATGTAGGCGTGGTTCATGCGCAGACCGGTGATGGTCTCGAAGACGTCCAGGATCAGTTCGCGCTCCCGGAAACCGAACAGCATCGGGGTGAGGGCGCCCAGCTCCATGCCGCCGGTGGCCAGGGCCACCAGATGCGAGGAGATGCGGTTGAGTTCCATCAGCAAAACGCGAATGACGGTGGCGCGCTCCGGAATCTGCTCGGTGATGTCGAGCAGCGACTCCACGCCGAGGCAGTAGGCGGCCTCGTTGAAGAAGGGGGACAGGTAGTCCATCCGGGTGACGAAGGTGACGCCCTGCATCCAGTTCCGGAATTCGAGGTTCTTCTCGATACCGGTGTGCAGGTAGCCGATGCCGCAGCGGGCCTCGATGACGGTTTCGCCTTCGATTTCCAGAATGAGCCGCAGCACGCCGTGGGTGGACGGGTGCTGCGGGCCCATATTGACGACGATGCGTTCTTCGGCCGCGCCCTCGATCGATTCGGTGACCTGGTCCCAGTCCTGTCCGGCGACGGTGACCGTGGGGAGAGTGTCGATGTCGTTCACTAGCTGTATGCCCTCCGCTCGTCGGGCGGCGGGATACGCGCGCCCTTGTATTCGACCGGGATCCCGCCGAGCGGGTAGTCCTTGCGCTGGGGGTGACCGCGCCAGTCGTCCGGCATGGTGATGCGGGTCAGCGACGGATGACCGTCGAAGACGATGCCGAAGAAGTCGTAGGTTTCCCGCTCGTGCCAGTCGACGGTGGGGTACACCGCGAACAGCGACGGGATGTGCGGGTCGTCGTCGGGTGCGGACACCTCGATCCGCAGCCGGCGGTTGTGCGTGATCGACATCAGGGGATAGACCGCGTGCAGTTCGCGGCCCGCGTCCTCGGGGTAGTGCACGCCGCTGACGCCGAGGCAGAGCTCGAAACGCAGTGCGGCGTAATCCCGCAGGCATTGCGCGACCGCGACGAGGTGCTCGCGGCGGACGTGCAGGGTGAGCTGACCGCGGAAGACCACGACCTTCTCCAGCGCCGTCTCCAGGGCGATGTCACCGGCGGCGAGCGCGGCGCGCAGCGCGGCGACGACCTCGTCGAAGTAGCCGCCGTAGGGCGGGTGGCTGCCACCGGGCAGGGAGACCGGGCGGACCAGGCGGCCGTAGCCGGAGGTGTCGCCGGTGTCGGTGCTGCCGAACATGCCGCGGCGCACACCGATCACCTCTTCACCGGGCGTCTGCAGCTGATCCGGCGGCAGCGTGCCCTCGGGGCCCGCGGTCGCGGCGGCGTCTGTCTCCGAGCGGTTCTGGGTGTTCTCCGGGGAGTCGAAGGTCATCGCAACAGACCCTCCATCCGAATGGTCGGGGTCGAGGCGAGCGCGGCCTGCTCGGCGGCGCGGATCGCTTCCTCGCGATTCACCCCGAGCGGCATCTCCTGGATCTTGGCGTGCAGCGCCAGGATCGCGTTCAGCAGCATTTCCGGGCGCGGCGGGCAGCCGGGCAGGTAGATGTCCACCGGCACCACGTGGTCCACGCCCTGCACGATCGCGTAGTTGTTGAACATGCCACCGGAGGAAGCGCAGACGCCCATGGCCAGAACCCATTTCGGCTCGGTCATCTGGTCGTAGACCTGGCGCAGCACCGGCGCCATCTTCTGACTGACCCGCCCGGCGACGATCATCAGATCGGCCTGGCGGGGGGAGGCCCGGAAGGCCTCCATGCCGAACCGGGCGATGTCGAAACGGCCTGCGCCCGTTGCCATCATCTCGATGGCGCAGCAGGCCAGGCCGAAGGTGGCCGGCCACAGCGAACCCTTGCGCAGGTAGCCGGCGAAGTCCTCCACGGTGCTCAGCAGAAATCCGCTGGGCAGCTTTTCTTCGAGACCCATTGTCTTTTCAGTCCCAACTGAGCCCGCCACGGCTCCATTCGTAGGCATAGGCGACGGAGACATTGACGATGAACAGCGCCATGGCGGCGAACCCGAAGACGCCGAGGGCGTCGAAGTGCACAGCCCACGGGTAGAGGAACACGATCTCGATGTCGAAGATGATGAAGAGCATGGCGGTGAGGTAGTACTTCACCGGGAAGCGCTGGCCCGCAGCGTTTCCCGGGCCGCCGCCGATGGCGTGCGGTGTCGGTTCGATACCGCACTCGTAGGCTTCCATCTTCGAGCGGTTGTAGCGCTTCGGGCCGATGAGCGAGGCCATGATGATCGAGAAGATCGCGAACGCCGCGGCGATCGCGCCTAGGACGAGGGTGGGCATCTCCACGTTTTGAGATATCGCGGTCACGGGATCGGTTCCCCTCCTTGCGAGCTGGGGCTCTTGTGAATGTCGACCGGTCGGTCGGAGCGGGTCTCATACCGCGCCCGCGCTCGTGTGAGCTACGGCACAGACTACAACTGAACCCGGGGGAGGCTACCCGAATGGTTCCCGTCTTTGATCGAATTCGGAACTGCGATTCATGACAGAAACGGTGGTAATCCGCAGGTGATGTCACGTGACGAACTGTGTGGTGGGTCCGGGTTGTCGGCTATGCCTCGACTACTCATCGGTAGAGGTGTTACCGATGAGTTGCGCACGACGCAGTCGATCACCGCGGCGCACCGTCAACCCGATTGACCAAGGTTGCTCATGGGTCGCTGTGGGTAAGCCGGGTGCGCGGCGGTGATCGTGAGATGTGGGGAAGCTATAGCTCGGTGCGGGATCAGGCGGCGGCGCGGTTGCGCAGCAGGCCGACCACGGCCTCGGTCAGTTCGATCGGATCGATCGGATGCGACACCGCGGCCTCGGCCCGCGACCAGCTCGCCAGCCAGGCGTCGTCGCGGCGGCCGGTGAGCACGAGAACCGGTGGGCAGTCCTCGATTTCGTCCTTGAGCTGCTTGGCGATGCCGAGCCCGCCGGTCGGGGCGGATTCGCCGTCCAGGATGGCCAGGTCGATGCCGCCCGCGTCCATCTGCGCGATCACCACCGCGCCGGTGGCGACCTCGAGGTATTCGAGTTCCGGTAGTTCCGGATGCGGGCGTTTGCCCAGCGCCATGGTCACCTGGCGCCGAGTATCGGCATCGTTGCTGTAGACCAGGACCCGCAGGGGGGCGGCGGACCGCGCAGCGGTCGGAGTGGGTGCATACAGCGGGGTGGAACGGTTCGCGTCGGCCACGCAGGGATGGTACGTCCGGGGGAGTACGCGGCGTGGCAGGTTCGCGAGAATCCGCGTGCCGCCGCGCCTGTCGCCCTGGGTATTCCGCCTCAGAGTTTGACGACTTGGCGCACGATCGGGTGGCCGAGGCGCGCGGCCAGCTCGCGTTCGAATGCATCGGTCAGCGGTGGCCAGCTCCAGAATTCGAAGGCCAGGGTGCTCAGGGCGAAGCCGGAGGACCACTGCCAGCGCGTGATCGGGGTGGTGGCCCCGCAGGCCGGACAGTCGACGGTGCCCGTGCCGGTGCCGCGCCACGCGGTGATGGCGGCGGCCAGCGGCGCCCAGCGGGCGCGATCGGGTTCCCAATGGCCTGCGGGGTAGTCGATGATCACGGTGTCGGCGGAGCAGTCGGGGCATCGCGCGTAGTCGGGGGTGTCCGCGCCTTGGCCCTCGACGAACGCGTTGCGTCCCAGGGCGACCGCGACGGGGCCGGGCTCCCATTGCTCGACGGTGACGTGGTGCCAATTCGGTCCTGGGACATAGCCTTCGGCGGCGTAGTCGCTGTACATTCGCTCGCTGGACTTCTCGCGGGTCAGGATTCCGTCGGTGATCAGCCGGTCGATGACGCGGTGTGCGAGCGGCCCCGCATCCGCCTCCGATGCTTCGAGAACGACGATCCGCTCGCAGTACACGCCCATGGCTGCATCTTGCCGTACGGGAATCGACGGCTCACGGCGGGTAGAAGGCGTCTCCGCCGACTTGGCCCGGGTCGAGCAGGTGGGCGAGGAACAGGCGGGTGGTCGGGGTGGGGGTGCCGGTGGTGATGGCGTTCCAGGGGCGATCGAGCGGGGTGCCGTCGACGGGGAGGATGGCGAGTACCCCGGATTCGAGGTCCTGTTCGACGGCGTCGCTGTGAATCAGGGTGACGCCCAAGCCTTCTCGGGCGGCGGCCAGGACCGCTCCGTGCGAGCCGAGGGTGAGGGTGGGCGGGTTGCGGCCGAGGTGGTCGAGCAGCTCCAGGGTGGCGTCCCGGGTGCCGGAGCCGCGGCCGCGGAGCAGCCAGGTGCTGCGCAGCGGATGGCGGCCGGGCGGCCCGACCACGACCAGCCGGCTGGGCCGGCGGGCACGGGTGACCAGTCCGGCATCGCGGGGTGGGCGGCCCGCGATCACCAAATCGGTTTCGTGGTGCTGCAATTCGACGAACAGGACGTCGCGGGGGTGCACCGACAGGCTGAGTTCGACTTCGGGATAGCGGCGGCGGAAGGAGGCGAGCGGTCGGAGCAGGACGTATTCGCCCGCGGTGGCGACGACTCCGATGCGCAGCCGCCCGGTGTCGGCCCGCTGGACCGCGGCGTGCGCCTCCTTCATGAGACCGAGGATGCTGCGGCAGTAGCCGGCGTAGACCCGGCCCGCCTCGGTCAACGCGATGCCGCGACCGGTTTTCGCGATCAGCTTGGCGCCCAGCTGTTTTTCGATGTGCGCGACGGCGGCGGAGACGGCCGCCTCGGTGACGTGCAGCTGGCCGGCGGCGCGGCGGATGCTGCCCTGGCGGGCGACGACCAGGAACGTTTCCATCCGTGTCGCGCTCACCGGCCCGCCCGCCACCCGGCCACCACCCTCCTCGAATCGTTGCGCGCTGCCTTATCCGTTGTCCTCGACGGTAGCAAACTCAACGAAACGGTTGAGTATGCGCAGGAACAATCAAATTGTTTGTGATCTCCGCCGGCCTCATCCTGGAATTCCCCACGGACTCAGGAGAATTCATGGCCGACGAAATCGAACGGGATCGCTGGGATCCAGGCGTCCAGTCCTACGCGTCGATGGGATATTACGCGCCCGACTACCAGCCCTCGGACACCGATGTGCTGGCCGTGTTCCGGGTGACCCCGCAGCGTGGCGTCGATCCGATCGAGGCCGCCGCCGCGGTGGCGGGCGAATCCTCCACGGCCACTTGGACCGTGGTGTGGACCGACCGGCTCACCGCGCATTCGAAGTATCAGGCCAAGTGCTACCGGGTCGAGGAGGTCCCGGGCCGCCCCGGCGAGTATTTCGCCTATGTCGCTTATGATCTCGACCTGTTCGAGGAGGGTTCGATCACCAATCTGACCTCCTCGGTGATCGGCAACGTCTTCGGTTTCAAACCGCTGCTGGCGCTGCGCCTGGAGGACATGCGCATCCCCGTCGCGTACGTGAAGACCTTTCAGGGTCCGCCGCACGGCACCGTGATGGAACGTGAGTACCTGAACAAATACGGTCGTCCTTTGCTGGGTGCGACGGTCAAACCGAAACTCGGCTTGTCCGCGCGCAATTACGGCCGGGTGATCTACGAGGCCTGCATGGGCGGCCTGGATTTCACCAAGGACGACGAGAACATCAACTCCCAGCCGTTCATGCGCTGGCGGGACCGGTACCTGTACGCCATGGAGGGCGTGAACCGGGCGATGGCCGACACCGGCGAGATCAAGGGCCACTACCTCAATGTCACCGCGGCCACCATGGAGGACATGTACGAGCGGGCCGAATTCGCCAAGGAGCTCGGCAGTGTCGTCGTCATGATGGACCTGACCGTCGGCTACACCGCGATGCAGTCGATGTCGCACTGGGCGCGGCGCAACGGTGTGCTGCTGCATCTGCATCGGGCCGGGCATTCGACCTTCACCCGGCAGAAGACGCACGGTGTGAGTTTCCGGGTGCTGGCCAAATGGTGTCGCCTGATCGGGGTCGATCACCTGCACGCGGGCACCGTCGTCGGCAAACTGGAAGGCGATCCCGCGACCACGCGGGGCTTCTACGACACGTTGCGGGAGAACCACATTCCCACCAATCCGGGCAACGGCATCTTCTTCGACCAGGACTGGGCCAGCCTGCCCGGTGTGCTGCCGGTGGCCTCCGGCGGCATCCACGCCGGCCAGATGCACCAGCTGCTCGATCTTTTCGGCGACGACGTGGTGCTGCAATTCGGCGGCGGCACCATCGGGCACCCCCTCGGTATCGCCGCCGGCGCGGAAGCCAACCGGGTCGCCCTGGAAGCGGTGGTGCAGGCGCGCAACGAAGGCCGCGATCTGCTGAAGGAAGGACCCGAGGTCCTGCGCAAGGCGGCCGAATGGTGCCGCCCGCTCGACGTCGCCCTCGCCACCTGGGGTGATGTGACCTTCGACTACACCTCCACCGACGCACCCGACGCGGTGCCGACGCCCACCCACTGAAAGGCGCCGCCATGTATCTGCGTCACGGAACCTTCTCCTATCTTCCGGAATTCACCGATGCCGACATCGCCGCGCAGGTGCGTTACGCACTGCTCAACAGCTGGCCGGTGTCGGTGGAATACACCGACGATCCGCACCCGCGCAACGCCTACTGGCAGATGTGGGGACTGCCGCTGTTCGATCTCGACGAACCCGACGGCGTGCTGGCCGAGATCAACGCCTGCCGCGCCACTTTCCCGCGGCACTATGTCCGAGTGCTGGCCTACGACGCCCGCTTCGGGCGGCAGACGACCGCGCTGAGCTTTCTGGTGCAGCGCCCGGCCGTCGAACCCGGCTTCGAACTGACCCGCACCGAAGGCCCGGATCGACGCCAAACCTACGGGCTGCGTTCCTATGCCACCGAGAAACCGCAGGGCGCGCGGTATGGCGGCTGAGAGCAACGGTTTCCGGCTGCACCGGCCGAGTCCGCAGGGGCCGCGGCCGGTGCCGGACGCCGCGCCGGAGCCGCCGCCGATCCTGGCTGACGACGCGGTGCTGGACCTGTCGACCGACATCGCGGGCGAGGACGTCGAACTGACGCTGCGCCGGCTCGACGAGGAGCTGGTCGGTTTGGCGAACGTCAAGCGCCGGGTCCGGGAGATCGCGGCGCTGCTGCTGATCGACCGGGCCCGGCGGCGCTTCGGGCTGGAATCGGCCAAGCCCACCATGCATATGAGTTTCACCGGCGGGCCGGGTACCGGTAAGACCACAGTGGCTCTGCGCATGGCCGAACTGCTGCACACCCTCGGCTATATCCGGAAACCCAAGGTGCACACCGTGACCCGAGACGATCTGGTCGGTCAGTTCATCGGTCATACGGCGCCCAAGACCAAGGAGGCCGTCGCCAAGGCGGCGGGCGGCGTGCTGTTCATCGATGAGGCCTATTACCTGTTCCGGCCGGAGAACGAGCGGGATTACGGCCAGGAGGTCATCGAGATCCTGTTGCAGGAGATGGAGAGCGAGCGGGCCAGCCTGGTGGTGATCTTCGCGGGCTACCCGGACCGGATGGAGCGGTTCTTCTCCGCCAATCCCGGGCTGTCCTCCCGGGTGGCCCATCACCTGGAGTTCGTCGACTACACCCACGAGGAACTGGTGGCCATCGCCGATCTGATGGTGGCGGAGCAGAACTTCCGCTTCGACGACGCCGCGCGGGCCGCGTTCGCCGAGTACCTCACCCGCCGGATGGACCGGCCGCGGTTCTCCAACGCGCGCAGCGTCCGCAACGCCGTGGACCGCTGCCGGCTGCGCCACGCCAAACGACTGGTCGAACTGCACCGCCCGCTCAGCAAGACCGACCTGATCACGTTGACCGATCGAGATGTCTACGGCAGCAGCGTGTTCGCCGATGGACCCTGACCCCTGGACAGACGCCGATGCCAGAAGGACTGAAGACGCTCACCCGCTACACGATCGAAGAGGAGCACCGGCATCCCGGCTCGTCCGGTGAATTCTCGGGTCTGGTCAATGTCGTCGCCACCGCCACGAAGATCATCGCCAATCAGGTGACCAGGGGTGCGATCGTCGGGTCGCGTCGCAAGCTCGACACTATCGCCAACGACATCATGGTGTCGGAAACCCAATGGACCGGCCATCTTTCGGCACTGCTGTCCGAGCAGATGAGCGGTGCCCAGCCCGTGCCCGACGCGCATCGGCGCGGGAAATATCTGCTGGCCTACGACCCGCTGGACGGCTCGTCGAATATCGACGTGAATCTGCCGGTCGGCACGATCTTCAGTGTGCTGCGGGCCCCAGCCGGGTCCGGCGCGGAGCCTTCGGACGCGGACTTCCTGCAACCCGGCACCCGGCAGGTGTGTGCCGGGTTCACCCTCTACGGACCGGCGACGATGCTGGTGCTCACCACCGGGAGCGGGGTCGACGGCTTCACTCTCGATCGCGAGATCGGCGCCTTCGTGCTGACCCATCCTCGCATGCGAATCCCCGAGGAGACAACGGGTTTCGCGATCAACGCCGCCAACGAGCGATTCTGGGAACGGCCGGTGCGCCGCTACGTGCACGAGTGTCTCGACGGAATCGACGGACCGCGCGGCCGGGACTTCAATATGCGCTGGGTGGCGTCCCTGGTGGCGGACACCTTCCACATCCTGACCCGCGGCGGGGTCTACCTGTATCCGTACGACACCCGGCCGCCGCAACGCGCCGGTCAGGTCGCGCTGCTCTACGGCGCGAATCCGATCGCGTTCATCGTCGAACAGGCCGGGGGCTGGGCGACCACGGGCGGCGATCGGGTGCGCGAGGTGGTGCCCACCGAGGTGCACCAGCGGGTTCCGCTGATTTTCGGCTCCCGCAACGAGGTGCAACGTATCGAGCACTATCACAGCGAACCTGAAGAGGGACCCCGCTTCGACAGCTCGCTGTTCGGGACCCGTTCGCTGTTCCGCCCAGCAGGCCGCGCCAACCCCGTGTAACCCCAGGAGCCGCCATGTCGGTCAAACATCCCGTTGTCGCGATCACCGGATCCTCCGGTGCGGGCACGACCAGCGTCACCCGCACCTTCCAGGAGATCTTCCGGCGCGAAGGCATCTACGCGGCGATCGTGGAAGGGGATTCGTTCCATCGCTACGACCGCGACGAGATGAAATCGGCGATGGCCGAGGCCGAACAGAACCGCAACTTCACCTTCTCGCATTTCGGGGAGGAGGCGAACCTGCTGAAGGAACTGGAGACCCTGTTCCGGGAGTACGGGGAGACCGGCGTCGGTTCGGTGCGCAAGTATCTGCACGACGAGGGCGAGGCGAAGCCCTACGGCCAGCCCGCGGGCACCTTCACGCCGTGGGAGGATCTCGCGCCCGGCAGCGACCTGCTGTTCTATGAGGGTCTGCACGGCGCGGCGATCACCGACAGCGTCAATGTCGCTCGCTACGCCGACCTGCTCGTCGGGGTGGTCCCGATCGTCAATCTGGAATGGATTCAGAAGGTCATCCGGGACAAGACCGAACGCGGCTACTCCAGCGAAGCCGTGATCGACACCATCCTGCGCCGCATGCCCGACTACGTGAAATACATCTGCCCGCAGTTCTCGCACACCTATGTCAATTTCCAGCGCGTTCCCACCGTCGATACCTCGAACCCGTTCATCGCCCGCACCATCCCCACCGCGGACGAGAGTTTCGTCGTCATCCGCTTCGCCGATCCCAAGGTCATCGACTTCCCGTATCTGTTGTCGATGCTGCACGACTCGTTCATGTCCCGGCCGAACTGCATCGTCGTCCCGGGCGGCAAAATGGAACTGGCCATGCAGCTCATCTTCACGCCGCTCATCCTCCGGCTGATGGACAAGCGCCCCAAGCGATCCCGCTGACCAGCCACGGCGCCTGTCACCCCTGGCGCCGGAGCCACGTCGCCCAGGAGCACAATGGGCGGCGTTGAGCCGTGGATTGATGGGGTGATGTGATGATTGGTGCCGTCGCGGCTACCCTGGCGAAACTCGCGCCGGTGCTGATCGTGTTCAGCGCGGGTGCGGTGTTCGGGGCGCGGAAGGTGCTGGCCGGCGAGGCGGCGAAGGCGTTCAGCGACTTCGCGTTCCTGTTCGCGATCCCCGCGTATCTGTTTCCGAAGCTCTATCACGCGAATTTGGGGGCGTTGTTCGCGCCGGCGGCGGTGGGCGGGTACGCCGCCACCGCGATCCTCACGCTGGTGCTGATGGCGATCTTCGGCAAATGGGTGATCGGCGCGAACGCGTCGGGAGTCGCGCTGCGATGTATGTGCGCGGTGCAGGTGAACGCGGCGTATTTCGCGCTTCCGGTGCTGGACTTCCTGTTCGGGGACGCGTCCGCGATCTTCCCCATCGTGCTGTTCCAAGTGTGTGTGCTGACCGTCATCGTGCTCACCGTGCTGGAGCACGGCCGCTCGGACGAGGAGGCGGGGCAGGGTCGCGGTGTGTGGCGCGCGGTGGGCTCGGCGCTCAGTACGCCCGTGGTCGTGGCGTGTACCGCGGGCGTTCTGGCCAATCTGGTGAATCTGCGGGTGCCCGAGCCGGTGCTGGAGGGTCTGGAGTTCGCCGGCGCGGCCGCCTCGCCGGTCGCGCTGTTCGCGCTGGGCCTGCACGTCGGCACCTACGGTATGCGCTGGCGTCCGGTGGCCCGCGACGAATACCTGCTGATCGCCGTCAAATGTCTGGCGTTTCCGCTGCTGATGTGGGCGTCGCTGCACTACGTGTTCGGCCTGCAGGGCAGCACTTTGGCGATGTTCGTGGTCATCGCCGCCATGCCCGCCCCGCAGAACGCCTTCATCTACGCCCAGCGCTACGACGGCGAAATCGACCTCGTCGCCGCCGCGGTGGTCAAGTCGACCGTCGTGACCGCCGCCCTCCTGCCGATCTGGATGCTCGCGCTAGCGCCCTGAGCCGGGGTGAATCAGCGCGAGTTCACCCGGCGGTGGCCGCGATCGCCGCTCGCTCGCCGAGGTCGACCGGTAGGCGGTCGAGGAAATCCGCGATGAGTGGCGCGATGTCGGCGAGGTGGGTTTCCAGGGCGAAATGGCCGGTGTCGAAGAGGTGCAGTTCGGCGCCGGGCAGGTCGGCGAGGTAGGCGTGCGCGCCGGGGGCCGGGAAGAACGGGTCGTTGGCACCCCAGACGATCAGCGCCGGGGGAGCGTATTCGCGGAGCCAGGCCTGCCATTCGGGGTAGCGGGCGAGATTGGAGTGGTAGTCGAAGGCCAGCGCGAGTTGGGCTTCCGCGCGGCCGGGCAGGTCGAGGTAATGCTGATCGAGGATCCAGCTCTGCGGATCGAGCGCGGTGATATCGGTGACGCCGTGTTCGTATTGGCCGCGAGTGCCCTCCAGGGTCAGCAGCCCGCGGATGGTGTCCGCCGCGCCGTCGGCCTCCGGCCGCAGGGCGACGAAATCCCTTGCCTGCGCCGATAATCCAGCCTCGTACGCGTTGCCGTTCTGCACGACCACGCCGGTGATCCATTCCGGATGACGAGTCGCGAGCCGGAAGCCGACCGGTGCGCCGAAGTCGAAGACGTAGACGGCGAAGCGGGTCAGCCCGAGCTGCTGGACGAATCCCGCCGTGACGTCGGCCAGCCGATCGAAGCTGTACTCGAACCCCGCGGGGGCGGCGGTATTGCCGAAGCCGGGGTAGTCCGGCGCGATCAGCCGGTAGTCGCCGCCGAGCGCGTCGATGAGGCGCCGGAACTGATGCGAGGCGGACGGAAACCCGTGCAGCAGCAACAGGACCGGTGCGTCGGCGCGGGTAGGCACGGACTCGCGGTAGAACACCCGCACGCCGTCGACGTCGATGCTGCGGTGCTGGACCAAGGGGAGGAGATTCATCGCTTCACATGCTTTCTCTAGCTCGATATGCATTAGTTCTAGCCCAGACCCGACTAACGTGTCAATCCGATGAGTTACCATTAGTTTGTGACCGAGCTCGAACCGCTGATCGGCGAACCGCTGCCCCTGGACCTGGTGAACACCCGTCCGGTCGGCGTCGACCTGCTGCGGACTACCGAACAGCTGACGCGGTGGCTGCACGCGCAGGCCGATCGATTGCCGGAGGCACCCGCGCGTCCCACCCGCGCGGACCTGGACGCGGTACTCGATGTGCGCGAACACATTTCGGCGGTATCGGACGCGCTGCTCGACGGCCGACGGCCACCCGCCGCCGCCCTGCGCGGGCTGGCGGCCGCCGTATCCGCTGCCCCCGCTGTCCGCCGCCTGGTCTGGGACGGCGGGTCGCTCGCGGCAACCGTTGTGCGCGAGGGTGACTCGGCCGCACGTCTGGCCGCCGCGCTCGCCGACGCGGCGATCGATCTGTTCGCCGACCCGGCTGTCGCCCGGATACGGCGCTGCGCGGCGGACGACTGCGTGCTGCTGTTCCTGCCCGCGCATCCCCGCCGGCAGTGGTGTGCACCGGACCGCTGCGGCAACCGCGCCCGGGTCGCTCGCTACTACCAGCGTCACAAAGCCGCGCACGAGTGAGGTTCTCGATCGTCGGCACGGGGTTCCCGCCGCCCGGGCCGCAGGGTTAGGGTGAGGCCACCTATTCAACGAGTTGCATATGCGAGGTGGCGATGGAAGCCTTCAAGAAGGCGGTCGAAGCGCGAGACGGTGACGCGCTGGCCGCGACCCTGGCGGAGAACGTGGTGTTCACCAGTCCGGTCGCGTTCAAGCCCTATCCGGGCAAGCCGATCACGGCCGCGATCCTGCGTGGTGTGCTGCGGGTGTTCGAGGATTTCCGATATGTGCGTGAGCTCGTCAGTGCCGATGGCCGCGATCAGGCCCTGGTGTTCGAGGCCACGGTGGGCGGTAAGGCGGTGCACGGCTGCGACTTCCTGCATCTCGACGAGAACGGGCTGATCGATGAACTCACCGTGATGGTGCGCCCGCTGTCGGGGGCCCGTGCGCTCGCCGACGCCATGGGTGCGCAATTCCCCCGTATCGAGGCGGAGGCCGCGCGCGGTATGGTGGGTTAAGTTAATCGCCGTTCGCCTGCCGATCGGCAGCGCCGAGCTAGGAGCCGCCATGACTTCCGCTGTCATTGTCGACGTTGTTCGTACGCCATCGGGAAAGGGGAAACCCGGTGGTGGACTGTCGGATGTGCATCCGGCGACGCTGCTGGCTGGAGTCCTGGCCGCGCTGATCGAACGCAATGACCTGGATCCCGCCCTGGTCGACGATGTGATCGGCGGATGCGTCACCCAGAGCGGCGAGCAGGCGTTCAATATCTCGCGCACCGCGGTGCTGGCGGCCGGGTTCCCGGAATCTGTGCCCGCCACCACCGTGGATCGGCAGTGCGGATCCTCGCAGCAGGCCGCGCATTTCGCGGCGCAGGGCGTGCTGGCCGGCGCCTACGACATCGCCATCGCCTGCGGCGTGGAATCGATGAGCCGGGTGCCGATGTTCTCCAACGCCCAGGGCAAGGACGCCAATCGGGGCCCGATCGCGCACCGCTTCCCGGATGGGCTGATCCAGCAGGGTATTTCGGCGGAGATCATCACCCAGCGCTGGAAACTGGACCGCCAGACCCTCGACGCGTTCGCCGCCCGCTCGCACCGGCTGGCCGCCGATACCGCCGCCGCCGGTGGCTTCGACAATGAACTCGTCGCCGCGGGCACGCTCACGGCCGACGAAACCATCCGCGCCACCACCACTCCGGAGGGTTTGGCCGGGCTGCGGCCCGCGTTCGTCGACGAAGCGATGAAGCAGCGGTTCCCGGAGATCGACTGGTCGATCACGCCGGGCAACTCCTCGCCGCTCACCGACGGCGCCTCGGCCGCACTGATCATGAGCGCGGAGAAGGCCGCGCAGCTCGGTCTGCGTCCACGGGCCCGCTTCCACTCCTTCGCCGTCACCGGCGACGATCCGCTGCTGATGCTCACCGCCGTCATTCCGGCCACCCGCAAGGCCCTCGCCAAGGGCGGGTTGACCATCGACGATATCGACGCCTACGAAGTGAACGAGGCTTTCGCTCCCGTGCCGCTGGTCTGGCAGCACGACCTGAACGCGGACCCGGCCAAGCTGAACCCGCGCGGCGGCGCCATCGCCCTGGGCCACCCGCTCGGGGCTTCGGGCACCCGCATCCTGGCGACCATGCTCAACCACCTGGAGCAGACCGGCGGGCGCTACGGCCTGCAAACCATGTGCGAGGCGGGCGGTCTCGCCAACGCTGTCATCATCGAGCGTCTCTGAGCGAGTAGACCCCGTGCCGCGGCGTAGGGGCTAGTCCGGAAGCAGCGGAACCGACAGGCCCTCGCCGCGGTGCAGCAGGGTCGCGCGGGTGACGGCGGCGGAGCCGAAGCGCCGGCGCAGATCGTCGAGGGTCGCGTCCAGGGTGTTGCCGGCGCGCGTCTCCAGCGGCAGGGTCAGCTGTGCCGAGTTCGCGTCGTCCAGGTTGGTC
Source organism: Nocardia goodfellowii (assembly GCF_017875645.1). Classification (NCBI taxonomy): domain Bacteria; kingdom Bacillati; phylum Actinomycetota; class Actinomycetes; order Mycobacteriales; family Nocardiaceae; genus Nocardia; species Nocardia goodfellowii. The sequence continues at coordinate 4,491,692 of NZ_JAGGMR010000001.1, forward strand.
AGCGCGAGGCCGATCAGCGTCAAGCCACGCTCGGTGATCATCGGCATGGCCGTCGCCAGCAAGGTGCGCGCCGTGTCGAGGATCACGGTGGTGGAATCGGTGGCCTCGGCCAGTGTGTGGGAGCGGGTGGCGCGGCTGAAATCGTCGAAGCGCATGCGCAGCACCACCGTTCGGCACACCCGGTCCGCGGCGCGCAGGCGGCGACCGAGCCGGTCGATGAGGCCGTGCAGGAAGGCCTCGATCTCCTCGGGCGGGCGGTGGTGGCGGCCGAGGGCGCGTTGCGCGCCGAGCGAACGCCGCCGGCGGCCGGTTTCCACGCGCCGCGGGTCGCGGGCCATGGACAAGGCGAACAGGTGCCGCGCCGCGGCGGGACCGACGATGGCGCGTAGTGGACTCTCACCCAGTTCCGCCAGCTGGGCGATGCGGGTGATGCCATGCTCGTGCAACTTCGCCGCGGTGACATCGCCTACGCCCCATAATCTTTCGACCGGCAGCGGGTGCAGGAAATCGAGCTCGCCGTCGGGCGGCACCAGTCGCAGACCATCGGGTTTGGCGACCGCGCTGGCCACCTTGGCGAGGAACTTGGTGCGCGCGATGCCCACCGAAATGGGCAGGCCGACCTTGTCCCGGATGTCGGCGCGCAGCCGCCGCGCGATCTCGACGGGCTCGCCCGCGATCCGGCGCAGCCCGCCGACATCGAGGAACGCCTCGTCGATGGAGATGCCCTCGACGATGGGCGTGGTGTCCCGGAAGACCTCGAACACCGCTTTGCTCGCGTCGGCGTAGGCGCCCATGCGCGGCGGCACGACGATGGCGTGCGGGCACAGCCGGATCGCCTGGCCGCCGTTCATCGGTGTGCGGATTCCGAACGCCTTGGCCTCGTAGCTGGCGGCGAGCACCACGCCGCCGCCGACGATCACCGGCTTGCCGCGCAGCGCGGGATTGTCTCGCTGTTCGACCGAGGCGTAGAAGGAGTCGAGGTCGGCATGCAGGATCGAGGCCTGCGCACGAGCCTGAATGCGCGGGTGGCCTCGTGATTCAGGTGTCATGGGAAGCCTCCTCGACGCTCCGGTCCGCTATCGAACATATGTTCGCACACCTGGGCGCTGCGGGGAATCGGCTGGGGTCAATCTACGGCTCGGGTCCGTAGGAATGCCGTACGGTCGGTACTCTGGCGGCGGCAGGATGATCAGTGGTGAGGAGTTCGGCACGGTGCGTGGATTCGGAGACTTGGAGGCCGTGATCATGGACCGGATCTGGGACCGGGACTGCGAGTACAGCACGGTGCGCGACCTCTATGAGGAACTCAGCGCCGAGCGCGAGATCGCCTACACCACTGTCATGTCGACCATGGACAACCTGCACCGCAAGGGCTGGCTGGCCCGCGAACGCGCGGGCAAGGCCTACCGCTACTGGCCGACGCTGACCCGGGAGGAGCACAGCGCGCGGGTGATGCTGGAGGCGTTGGAGTCCGGCGGCCGTTCGGATCTGGTGCTGAGCCACTTCGTCGATCAGATCAGCGCCGAGGAGTCGGCGGGCCTGCGCGCGGCGCTGCGGCGCGTCACTGCCCGGCAGGCGCCGCGTTGAGCGCGGCGTGCCGCAGTACGCTCGGACCGTAGTCGAGTCAGGAGGCGGCGGTGCGGGTCGGTTGGGATCAAGTCTTTCGGTGGCGGTTGGCCCGCCAGTATGTCTCGGAGCCGACCGCGGCGCCGGTGCCGGCGCTCGTCGAGCGACTCTGCGGCGTGCAGACCCAAGTCGGTTCCGCTGCGGAAACCGCGGTGGCTCTACGCCGTGCGCATCCCGAATCCGGTGCGCTCACCCGAGCTCTCGGACAGGGCGCACTGGTGAAAACCTGGGCCATGCGCGGCACGCTGCACGCGCTCGCCCCGGCCTCGGCCGCCGCGTTCCTGCCCCTCATGGCGGCGACTCGGATCTGGGAAAAGCCCTCCTGGCAGAAGACATTCGGCGCCACGCCCGCCGAGGTCGAGGCGCTCACCGAAGCTGTCTCGGGCATCCTCGCGGACCGGCCGCTCACCCGCGAGGAACTGGTCGCGGCGCTGCTCGCGGACCGCGCCTTCCACAAGCTGGGGGAGGAGCTGAAATCCGGTTGGGGCGCCCTGCTCAAGCCTCTGGCCTGGCAAGGGGCGCTGTGTCATGGTGCGGCGCAAGGCAACCGGATCACCTTCACCACCCCGGCGCAGGTGATTCCCGGCTGGCAGGGCCTCCCCGAGCCCGACGAGGCGGCTCCGGCGGCCGTCGTCGCGTACCTCGGCGCCTACGGACCGGCCACCCCGGACACCTTCGACGCCTGGCTCAGCCGCAACAACAACCGTAAACCGACTGTGCGCCGCTGGTTCTCGGAGCTCGGCGACGCGCTCACCGAGGTGGACGTCGAGGGTACGAAGGCCTATATCCGGGCTGAGCACGCCGACGAACTGGCCGCGGCGAAACCCGGTCACTCGGTGCATCTGCTGGGCGCGTTCGATCAGTACATCCTCGGCCCCGGCACCAAGGACACCGAATTGCTGCCCGCCGCCTATCGGTCCGAGGTCAGCAAGAAGGCGGGTTGGATCGCCCCGATCGTGGTGGTCGACGGCCGGATCGGCGGTACCTGGGAGATCGACGGCGGCGACCTGGTCGTGTCGCTGTTCGGCGGCGTGACAGTGCCCGTCCGGAAGCTCGAGCCCGCGGCGGGCCGGGTGGCGGCCGCGCTGGGCATCGAGTCGGTGAAAGTTCGCGTCGCGCAGCAGGTTTGACCTTAATCTTTGTTGAGGTTCTACCGTCGGTGGCGACGAAAGGATCTCGACATGACCACATTGGTTACCGGCGCCACCGGAAACACCGGCCGCCACGTAGTGCGTGAGCTGATCGAGCGCGGAGCGCCGGTCCGGGCTTTGACGCGGAATCCCGCCGCGGCCGTCGAGGTATTGCCCTCAGGCGTCGAGCTGATGGCGGGCACGCACACCGAGCCGCACACGCTGGACGCCGTACTGGAAGGTGTCGAACGCCTGCACGTCACCGTGACGGCGGGTCTGGCCGACGTGGGCCCGGAACTGGTCCGCCGCGCGGTCGACGCGGGCGTCCGGCGCATCACCGTGGTGTGGGGCGGCGCGGTCGGGCCGGTCGAACAGGCCATCGCGGACTCGGGCGTGGAATGGACCCGGCTGGAACCGCAGGAATTCATGTCCAACACGTTGACCTGGGCCGATTCGATCCGGGCCGAGGGTGTTGTGCGCGAGCCCTACGATCTTCCCAGCGCGCTCGTGCACGAAGCCGACATCGGTGCCGTAGCCGCCGTCGCCCTGCTCGAGGACGGCCACTCCGGCCGGGTCTACAACCTGACCGGCCCCGAAGCGCTGACACCGCGGCAGCGCGTCGCGATCCTCTCCCGCGCTCTCGGTCGCGACATCTCTTTCGCCACGATCACCCATGCGCAGGCGATCGACCGGCTGACGGCCACCGGCGTTTCCCGGGAGGACGCCGAATATGTCATCGGGTGGTACGCCGCGCCTGCCGCCGACGCGACGACGGTCGTCGACACGGTCCAGCGGGTGACGGGTCGGCCGGCCCGCTCTTTCGAGCAATGGGTGGCCGAGCATGTGGAGCGCTTCCGGGAGTCTCCGGTGCCGGTGTAGCTCAGCATGGCGGTGCGGCCGGACCGGCGCGGGTAGCGACCGTCAGTTCCGTTGCCGCACCAGGACTTCGAAGCCGTCGAGAATGCGCTGCAACCCGAATCCGAAGTGGTCGAAGCTCGGATCGAAGGCGTCCTCGGACAGCGACGCCATCAGCGGATAGTCGCCCGAGGCCAGCGCTCGCTCCAGCGCGGGCAACTGGGCCGTCCAGAATTCGGCGTCGGTGAGGCCGGTCTTGCGCTCGGCTTCCTCGTGGTAGAGCTGGGTGCGGGCCGCGCCGGTGACGTAGCCGTCGATGGTGATGACCACGCTGATCAATTCCTGATCGGTCAATCCCATCGGTTTGATCTGCGCGAGAACCAATTCCATGCCCTGCATGGCGGCCGGCCCCATGACCGGCCGGGTCTGGTTCACCTGGACCAGCCAGGGATGGCGGCGGTAGAGCGCGAGTGTGTCGTAGGCCATGCGCTCGAGGGCGGCGCGCCAGCCCGGTTCGCCGTCGTCGAGCGGTGCGGGCTGCTGGACCCGGTCCAGCATGAGATCGAGCAACTCGCCCTTGCCGGGGAGATAGCGATACAGCGTCATGGTGCCGATGCCGAGTTCGGTGGCGACCCGGCGCATGGTGACCGCCTCCAGTCCCTCGGTGTCGGCTACCCGCACCGCGGCCTCGACGATCTGATCGAGCGTGAGCCCGGGTTTCGGGCCGCGACTGGGGCGGGGACCGTTGTCCCACAGCAGGTCTAGGGTGCGCGCGATATCTCCGCTGCCGCTGGTCTCCGTGCTGCTCATGGGGTCAGCCTAATCGAATCGAAATTAACTGGGTACGTTGTACCCATAATAGGGTACGCTGTACCCAGTTAATGCCGATTCGGGAGGATGAGGGTGAACGAATACGCGGTACGAGCCGAAGGGCTCCGCAAGAAATACGGGGACAAGCACGCCTTGGACGGGTTCGACCTCACGGTGCGTCGCGGCACGGTGCACGGGTTGCTCGGGCCCAATGGCGCCGGGAAGACCACCGCGGTGCGGATTCTCTCCACGCTGGTGCGCCTGGATGGTGGACAGGCCGCCGTGGCCGGGCTGGACGTGGTGCGCCAGCCACGTGAGGTCCGCGCGCGGATCGGCCTGACCGGCCAGTACGCGGCCGTCGACGAGGTGCTCACCGGGCGGCAGAATCTCGAGATGTTCGGCAGGCTCTTTCATTTGGGCGGCCGCCGGGCCAAGTCGCGCGCGGTCGAACTGCTCGAGCGCTTCGAGCTCACCGACGCGGCGGACAAGGGCGTCGGCAAGTACAGCGGCGGCATGCGCCGCCGCTTGGATCTGGCCGCCTCGATGATTCTCGCGCCGGAGGTGCTGTTCCTGGACGAACCGACCACCGGTCTGGACCCGCGCAGCCGCGGCGAGGTCTGGGAGTCGGTGCGCGCCTTGGTCGCCGACGGCACCACGGTGCTGCTCACCACGCAGTACTTGGAGGAGGCGGACAAACTCGCCTCGCACATCACGGTGATCGATCAGGGGCGGGCCATCGCCGACGACACCCCCGACGGCCTGAAGAACACCATCGGCGGCGACCAGATCGTGGTGATCGCCGCCGAGGTCGCCGACCTGCCCGCGGTCGCGAAAGTCGTGGCGCGCGTATGCGAGGGCGAACCCGACATCGACGACGCGGAACGGCGGGTACACGCGCCGGTCACCGACCGCGTCGCCGCGCTCACCGAGGCCGCGCGCAGCTTGCAGGACGAAGGCATCGGCGTGGAGGACATCGGCCTGCGCCGGCCCAGCCTCGACGATGTCTTCCTCCAGCTCACCGGGCATCGCACCGAAACCACCGAGGAGGCCGCGTGATGACCACGCTCGAATCGACCCCGCACCGTTCCCGGCTGTACTGGGTGGTCGCCGACTGCTGGAATGTGGTGCGGCGCGGGTTGACCCACTATCAGCGCCAACCGGTGAACATCGCTTGGCAGCTCGGTTTCCCGATTCTGTCGGTGCTGCTCTACGGCTACGTCTTCGGCAGCGCGATGACGGTGCCCGGCGGCGGCGACTACCGGGACTTCCTGATGCCCGGCATGTTCGCGATGACCATGGCGTTCGGGTTCATCAATACCGCGACGCTGGTGGTCTATGACGCCACCAACGGCGTGATCGATCGGTTCCGTTCCATGCCGATGGCGCCGTCGGCGGTGGTGTCCGGTCGCGGTGTCACCGATCTGCTGGTGGCGTGCGCCGAGCTGACGATCCTGATGCTGACCGCCCTGGTGATCGGCTGGCGTCCGGACGGCGGAATCCTCGGCGCCATCGTGTCTTTCGCGCTCTTGCTGTGGCTGCGATTCGCGCTGATCTGGGTCGGCGTCTGGCTCGGTCTGCTGGTGCCGAACCCGGAGGCCGCCGGTGGGCTGTTCGCGGTCGCGTTCCCGCTCACCATGATCTCCAGCATCTTCGTGGCCCCGCAGCTCATGCCGAGCTGGTTGGGCGCGATCGCCGCCTGGAACCCGATCTCCTCGACGGTCGCGGCGACGCGTGAGTTGTTCGGCACCCCGGTCGGCAGCGGTGATTCCTGGATCGAACAGCACGCGGTCCTGATGGCGGTGATCTGGCCGCTCGCACTCACCGCGATCTTCCTGCCCTTGGCGGTGCACCGGTTCCAGCGACTCAGTCGCTGACCACCCCGGAGCGCCCGGCCTTCCCGCGGCCGGGCGCTCCGGCCATGCCGACAGCCCCGGGCCGCGCAACCGTGGGGGCGGCCGGACGACGGGTGATCGGTCCTCGCGGGGAGACGATAGGCTGCCGCCGTGGCGGAGCAGCGGCTGATCGATACGGTGGCGTGGGTGCGGATCGAGGACGGAAAGATCCTGTGCGCCCGGCCGCGCGGCAAAGATGTCTTCTATATTCCGGGCGGCAAACGGGAAGGCGCCGAGACCGATCTGCAGACGCTGCTGCGCGAGATCGAGGAAGAACTCACCGTCGCCCTGCTGCCGGAGACGGTGGCGCACGTGGGCACCTACGAGGCCGCGGACAACGGGCTGCTGGTCCGGATGAGCTGCTATACCGCCGATTACCACGGCACCCTGGCCGCGAGCAGTGAGATCGACGCCCTCGCCTGGTTCGCCTACGCCGATCGGGAGTTGGTACCGCCGGTCGATCAGTTGCTGTTCGACGATCTGGTAGCCGCTGGGCAGCTGAGCTGAACGACCCGGCGCGCTACGGTCGTGGCATGAAGACGGTTGTCTCCGTGACGCGCTGGGCCGCCTACGCGCTGGCCGCGCTGCCCCTGGCGTTCGCTCCGTTGGCGGTGCGGTTGCGGGTACCGCGCCGGTTGCTCGGTGCGCGCGTCGACCCGCAGTCCTCGGCCGTGCGCACCGGTGCGCACACGCTGCTCAGCGCGGGCATGGGCCTGCTCGCCTGGTTCCTGCTGTTCCTGGCCGTCGTCGCCGCCGTGCGCGGGCTCTGTTACCCCTTGCTCACCTCGGGCGACTATGAGAACTCGTGGGGCGGACCGACTTTGGGCGGCGCCTGGGCGGTGCACGCGGCACTCGGGATCGGCCTGCTGCCGGTATGGGGGATCGGGCTGGCGGGTCTCGGCCACTTGCAGGTGCGGCTGGCGCGCCGATTGCTGGGCCGCGACGGCGCGTTCTGGCCGATACCGCTCGCGGTGTTGCTGGCGTGCGCGGGCGTGCTGCTGTTCATCTCCTGGCTGCACCAGATCTGACGGGCGCGCAGCCGACGCTGCCCCGCCTCGAACGGATCGAAACGGGGCAGCATTTTGACGCGTCGGTGGGCCTAGCTGGGAACCGGTGCGCGACCGGCCAATTCGATCAGATGCTCCATCAGCACCAGCAGCGCGTTCTTGGCGGAATCCCGGTTGCGGGCGTCGCACAGCAGAACCGGGGTTTCCGGGTCCAGGTCGAGGGCGTCGCGCACCTCCTCCACCGTGTACCGGGGTGCGTCGTCGAAACAGTTCACCCCGACCATGAACGGCACGCCGCGGCGTTCGAAATAGTCCACGGCGGCAAAGGAATTGCTCAACCGCCGGGTGTCGGCCAGCACCACCGCGCCGAGCGCGCCCCGGGACAACTCGTCCCAGAGAAACCAGAACCGGTCCTGGCCGGGCGTACCGAACAGGTACAGCACCAGGTCCTGGTCGATGGTGATGCGTCCGAAGTCCAAAGCCACGGTGGTGGTGTGCTTCTGCTCGACCCCGGATAGGTCGTCGACACCGCTGGACACCTCGGTGATCAATTCTTCGGTGCGCAGCGGGGTGATCTCGCTGATCGCCGACACCATGGTGGTCTTACCGACGCCGAAGCCGCCGGCGATGAGGATCTTGACCGACGCCGCCAGCCGGGGCGCGTTCGGGTTGTGCTGGTCAAAGTTTTCGGATGCCATCCAGAACCGCTCGCAATACGTTGAGATCGCCGGGACCGGTCTCCGGCTGTACCGGTGACCGGAAGATCAGATGTCCCTCGCCGATCAAATCTCCGACAAGGATCTTTGTCACTGCCAAGGGAAGTTTCAAGTTGGCAGACACTTCTGCCACCGCCTGGGGAGCTTTGCACAGGTGCACGATTCGGGCGTACTCCGGTTCGATCCGGCGCAGAGTGGGCGCCGGATCGGTGGTCACGACCACCGTCAGAATGTCCAAATCGTGGCCCGCCCCCATAGTTCGGCCACGCGTGAGCGCGTATGGCCGGACCAACGGTCCGGCCGCCTCGTCGAACCAGGGTTCCCCCCTGCGTGTCATGGCAGGCGCGCTGGTGTGGATAGATAGTTGCCGACGCGCTGGACAGTGACGTTCATTTCATAGGCCACCATGCCGAGATTCGCGGTTTCCGAGGCCTGCAGTGCCAGACAGGCATTGGTGCCCGCCGAGGTGACGAACAGAACCGCGCGGTCCAGCTCGATCACCGCCTGCCGGACACCGCCGCCGTCGAAGCGGGCCCCCGCGCTGCGGGCGAGCCCGTACAGCGTGGAGGACATGGCGGCGAAATGTTCGGCGTCTTCCCGGCTCATCGCGGTGGAGCGGCCCAGCAGCAGCCCGTCGGTGGACAAGACCACCGCGTGCCGAACTCCTGCCAGCCGGTCCACCAGATCATCCAGTAGCCAGTTCAGATCACCGGTTTGGGGAGCGGTCACCGTAGCCTTCCTCATCTGTAGAATTCGACACTGCCTCTTGGGAATTGGGCACTGCCTGTTGGCCGGCCAGATGCGCGCGGCGCCCCTGCCGGGTTCCGTTCTCGATGGCGGACATCAGGTCGCGGGCCTGCTCGGCCGACCGCGCGCGTTCCACCAAAGGTGTGGGCGCGGTGGCGGTCGGCGGCTCTTGGGCCAATTGCGGTGCGAGGTTGGCCTGCCGGCTCCGGCGCGGCAGTAGTGGCCGGCCGTCGGCTCCGACACCGCTTTCGGGGCGCGGCGGCAAACCGAGCGCGGTATCGGTGCGTGGCCCCGAGCCCCGCGTGGCGTCGGAGTGCGGCGGCAAGCCCACCGCGGAGGTCATCCGCGGTGGTTCCACCGCGGGCGGATGGTAGGCCGGGGGCGCCGCGGGCGGGGCGGTGAGTACGGCCGTGGCTTCGGATTCCAGCGCACGCACGGGTGCGCGCTCGGGTAGTGGTTCACCGGTGAACTGCACCGACTGACGGTACCGCCGCCCCGTCTCCGGAGGGCTCGATTCGGCAAGGGGGATATGGGCATCCGCGGCGAGGATGGCCGAGGGGATGAGCACGATGGCACGGATACCGCCGTAGTCGGAATCCGACAGCCGCACCGAGACGCCGTGCCGGGCCGCCAGCTGAGCGACCACGAACAAGCCGAGCCGGGAATCCACCGAGAGCGCCGCGACACCGAAATCCGGTGGATTGCGCAGCATCTCGTTGACGCGAGCGAGTTCACCCTCGGGCATGCCCATGCCCTGATCGGTGATCTCGACGACGAGGCCCTTGCCGACCACGTTGCCGAACACCTCGACCTTCGACTGCGGCGGGGAGAACGAGGTGGCGTTGTCGACCAGTTCGGCGAGCAGGTGGATGAGGTCGGCCACGACCGAGCCCATGATGTGCGCCTCGGGCAGCCGGGAGACCCGGACTCGCGCGTAGTCGACGGTCTCGCCGACCGCGGAGCGCACCAGGTCGATCAGCGCGACCGGGCTGCGCCACTGCCGGCCGGGCTGGCCGCCGCCGAGGATGATCAGGTTCTCGGCGTTGCGGCGTTCGCGGGTGGCCAGGTGGTCCAGGCGGAAGAGGGTTTCCAGCAGGGCCGGGTCCTCTTGCCGGTTCTCGGCTTCGTCCAGGATCTCCAGCTGCCGGTGCACCACGATCTGGCTGCGGTGCGCGATATTGAGGAACACCGCCTGCACGCCCTCGCGGGTGCGGGCCTCGGCCACGGCGCCGGCCACCGCGGCGGCGTGGGCCTGCTCGAATGCCTTTGCCACCTGACCGATCTCGTCGTGACCGAAGTCCAGGTTCGCCGATTCGGCGGCGGGGTCGACCTTTTCACCGGCGCGCAGCCGCGACATCAGTTCCGGCAGCCGCTCGTTGGCCAGTGCCAGGGTCTCACCGCGCAACAGCTTGAGGCGGCGGATGATCCGGTTGGCCAGCACCAGGGCGACGAGGAAGGCGATGACGCTGATCAGGATGACGCCCGCGCCACCGTAGAGCGAGCTGGTCTCGTTGCGCTCGCCCAGGTCCTGTGCTCGGGAGTGGGCGTGGCGGGTCTGTTCCACCCACATCTGGATCAGGGTGTGGTTGACCTGGCTCGCCGCGCCCTGCCACTGCTCGGCCGTCAGTGGCAATTTCTCGCGGTCGTCCTGCCTGGTGGCCGGCGCCCTGGCCTGCAAATTCTCTTGCACGAAGTGCTCGGAGATGGCGACTTCCATGGTCGAAAGTTGCTGCCACGCCGTGCTGGCGACCAGATTGCTAGCGGCCTGGGCCTGCTCGGTTTCCAGATCGGCGGTGAGGAAGCCGATCTCGGTGCGGTAGAAGCCGACCTGGCGGTTGAATTCCGAGATCGGGATCAGGGCCTCACCGTCACGGGTGAGGTTGGCGGAGCCGACGGCGTAACTGCGCGACATCGCTTCACCGGCGAACAGCAGCCGGATCGATTCGGTCAGTTCGGTGGCGGTCTCGGCGTTCGGTGCGGTCTGCTGGGCGATCTGGCTGCCGATGGAGATGACGTCGATCAGCTTGTTGTAGAACCCGTAGGCCTCGATCGGCGGCAGCATCCCGACATCGATGGCGCCGCGGGCCTGGGCGACTCCGGTGGCGAGCTTGTCGGAGTCCTCGAATTTGCCTTCGAGGCGTTCCGGGTCGATTTTGATCAGGCCCTTGGACACCTCCACCACGTTCTTCATGGCGTTGTCGAGGCGGTTGCGGGCGGTGGTGATGGCGGGAGCGACGGATTGATCGCCCGCGAGCCGTTGCAGCGTCAGGTGCCGCTCCAACTGGATCGCTTCCATCATCTCGGCGGTCGGCCCGATCACCCGCTGCATCTCGATCGCCCAATTTTTGGCGTAATTGCCCTGTCGGACCAGGAATCCGGCTGCGGTGACGCCGACCACGAGCAGAGTCAAACTCGGGATGAGCGCGATCGCCAGGATCCGGGCGCGGACGCCGAGCCTCGCTCTGAACATTGGGACAACCTAAACCAGTGATCAGGCATAAGGGACTTGGATTCCGGTGAGCGGGACTCGATTTGACAAACTGCTCAAGTGTGTGTTTCTGCAACCCTCGGAATGCGGACCTGCATCGAGGTTTGTTCTCTCGCATAAGGATTCGTCACAGCGCACAGACCGGCTGGTTGTGCCGCGGGGTCAGGGTGTACCGGCGGGGCGCGGGTCGGCGTAGATTGTGTGTACCCGCCAGTAACTACAAAAAATGAGGAGGCGACGATGCCCGCCCCTGATGCCGGCGTCTTCGAGCGACTAGGCGCGTTCGCGGCGATCGATGATCCCGCGGCCCGCTCGCGCAAGACGATCGCCGAGACCTTCACCGGCAATGTGCTGGGCAGTGTGCCCGTCGGCACCGCCGACGACGTCACCGTGGCATTCGCCAAGGCCAGGGCGGCGCAGGCGCGCTGGGCGGCCTGCACGCCCGCCGAACGCGCCGCCGTGCTCACCCGCTACCGCGAGCTGGTCGTGGCCAACCGCGAGTTCCTGATGGACGTGGTGCAGGCCGAAACCGGCAAGGCGCGCTGGGCGGCCCAGGAGGAAGTGATGGGCCTGATGTTCGCGGCCCGCTACTTCGCCAAGGTCGCGCCGAAGTTGCTCGGGTCGCAGTCGGTGCCGGGCGCGTTCCCGGTGCTGAACCGCGCGGCCGTGACCCCGCAGCCCAAGGGCGTAGTCGGCGTCATCGCCCCCTGGAACTACCCGATGCTGCTCTCGATCGGCGACTCCATCCCGGCGCTGCTCGCGGGCAATGCCGTGGTGGTCAAGCCGGACAGCCAGACCCCCTACTCGGCGCTGGCCAACGCCGAACTGCTGTATCGAGCCGGGCTGCCCCGGGATCTGCTCGCCGTGGTCACCGGGCCGGGCACCGTGGTCGGTACGGCCATCGTCGACAACTGCGACTACCTCATGTTCACCGGGTCCTCCGACACCGGCCGCGCCCTGGCCCAGCAGTGCGGCGCCCGCCTGATCGGTTTCTCCGCCGAACTGGGCGGCAAGAACCCGATGATCGTCACCAAGGGCGCGAACCTGACCAAGGCCGCCAAGGCGGCGGTGCGCGCGTGCTTCTCCAACGCGGGCCAGCTGTGCATCTCGATCGAGCGGCTCTACGTCGAGCAGTCGGTGGCCGCGGAGTTCACCGAGAAGTTCGTCGCCGCGGTGCGGGCGGCGAAACTCGGTGCGGCCTACGACTACTCGGCCGATATCGGCAGCCTTATCTCCGAATCCCAGCTCGAGACGGTGTCCAAGCATGTCGCCGACGCCACCGCCAAGGGCGCCGAGATCCTGGCCGGCGGCAAGGCCCGCCCCGACCTGGGCCCGCTGTTCTTCGAGCCCACCGTGCTGTCGAAGGTGACCGACGAGATGACCTGCGGGCGGGAGGAGACCTTCGGCCCGCTCGTCTCGATCTATCCGGTGGCCGATGTCGAAGAGGCGATCGAGTTGGCCAACGACACCGAGTACGGCCTCAACGCCAGCGTGTGGGCGGCCAGTAAGTCCGAAGGCGAGAAGATCGCGCAGCGACTGCACGCCGGCACCGTGTGCGTCGACGAGGGCTATGCCCCCGCCTGGGGTACCACCGCGGCGCCGATGGGCGGTATGGGCATCTCCGGCGTCGGGCGCCGGCACGGCCCCGACGGCCTGTTGAAGTTCACCGAACCGCAGACCGTCGTGGTCACCCGGTTCCTGAACCTGGATACGCCGCCGCTGGTTCCGCAGGACAAATGGCAGCCTTTCCTGATGGCCGTCGCACGGATGATCCGCTTCCTGCCCGGAAGGTAAGGATCCCCCGGGCCGGCCGACCCGGTCTGCGGCGAGTCGGCCGGCGCGGCAGGCGATACGCCGGGCGGTGAGGCTGCCAAGTACCTCATTGCCCGGCCATCGCCGGGTCAGGTGAGCTCGTCGGCTCCGGTTCGGGGCGGCGGCAAAGCCGCCAGGGTGGACAATTCGGCCTCGGTCAGCAGCCGGGACCGGATGATGAACCGCACTCCCTCGGGCGCCTCCAGCGAAAATCCGCTGCCGCGCCCTTCCACCACGTCGACCGTCAGATGGGTGTGCTTCCAGAGCTCGAACTGATCGCCGCTCATCCAGAACTCGGTATGCCAGGCCAGATGGCCCAATAGGACATCGGCCGCGCCGACCTGGAACTCGCGCGACGGGAAACACATCGGGGAACTGCCGTCGCAGCAGCCGCCGGACTGATGGAACAGCACCGGCCCGTGCTGTTCGATCAAGCGCCGCAACATCACCCGCGCCGCCTCCGTCATGCCCACCCGATGTACTCGCCCTACCCGCACCGTCGGCTGCACCTCCTTCCATCCCCCATGGCTATGCGTCTGACGCATCCGGTTCTGCATCAGAAGAACCCGAGCTTGGCCGGGGAGTAGCTGACGAGCAGGTTCTTGGTCTGCTGATAGTGCTCGAGCATCATCTTGTGGTTCTCCCGTCCTATGCCGGACTTCTTGTAGCCACCGAAGGCCGCGTGTGCCGGATAGGCGTGGTAGCAGTTGGTCCACACCCGGCCCGCCTTGATCGCACGGCCCATCCGGTAAGCGGTGTTCCCGTCCCGCGTCCACACGCCCGCGCCCAGCCCGTAGAGGGTGTCGTTGGCGATCCGGACCGCTTCCGCCGTGGTGTCGAAGCGGGTCACCGCCACCACCGGTCCGAATATCTCCTCCTGGAAGATGCGCATCGAGTTGTTGCCTTCGAAGATGGTCGGCTGGATGTAGTAGCCGCCGGGCAACCCCTCGACTTTGCGTGCTTCCCCTCCGGTGAGCACGCGTGCGCCTTCCTGGCGGCCGATGTCGATGTAGGACAGGATCTTCTCGTACTGGTCGTTGCTGGCCTGGGCCCCGAGCATGGTGCTGTCGTCGAGCGGGTTGCCGCCCTTGATCGCGCGGGTGCGTTCGACGCACCGTGCCAGGAACTCGTCGTAGATGGAGGAGTGGATCAGGGCGCGCGACGGGCAGGTGCACACCTCGCCCTGGTTCAGCGCGAACATCACGAAGCCCTCGACGGCCTTGTCCAGGAATTCGTCGTCGGCGGCCAGCACATCGGGCAGGAAGATATTGGGGCTCTTGCCGCCCAGTTCCAGGCTCACCGGAATGATGTTCTCGCTGGCGTACTGCAGGATCAGCCGGCCCGTGGTGGTCTCGCCGGTGAACGCCACCTTCGCGACCCGCGGGCTCGACGCCAAGGGTTTGCCTGCTTCCACGCCGAACCCGTTGACCACGTTGAGCACACCGGGAGGCAACAGGTCGGCGATCAATTCCACCACGAGCAGAATCGAGGCCGGGGTCTGTTCGGCGGGCTTGAGCACCACGCAGTTTCCGGCGGCCAAGGCGGGCGCCAGCTTCCAGGCGGCCATCAGGATCGGGAAGTTCCACGGGATGATCTGCCCGACGACACCCAGCGGCTCATGGAAGTGATAGGCGACGGTGTCGGCATCGATCTGCGCGACGCTCCCTTCCTGGGCGCGCAGCGCCCCGGCGAAATACCGGAAGTGATCGACGGCCAAAGGTAGGTCCGCGGCGAGGGTTTCGCGCACCGGTTTGCCGTTGTCCCAGGTTTCGGCGACCGCGAGCGGTTCGAGGCTGTTTTCGATCCGGTCGGCGATCTTGTTCAGGATGTTGGCGCGTTCGGTGGGCGAGGTGGCGGCCCAGCCTTCCGCGGCCCGATGCGCGGCCTCCAGGGCCATATCGACATCGGCCGCGCTGGAACGCGCCACCGCGCAGAAGGTTTCACCGTCCACCGGGGAGGGGTTGTCGAAATAACGGCCCTCGATGGGCGGGGCCCAATCACCCGCGATGAAGTTGTCGTACCGGGCGGCATAGCCGACGATGGCGTTGTCGGACCCTGGCTTGGCATAGATCATGGCGCTCGCTCGCTCCTCACGGAAACATCGTGCGGCCCACTATTACTTGCGAAGGTTGGAGCGAGGTTGGTGCGGGCGATCAGTGCCGCATCGCGGTGTGCAGGCGGGCGCTGACCACGGCCCGGCGAACGTCGTCCGGCGGCAGCAGACGCAGGGCGTGTTCGTGGATTTCGACATCGTCGGGCGCGCGTTCGCCGAAGGCCACCGCGTGCTCGGGGCGGTCGCTGGCCAGCACCGCGGTACGCACGCCGACATCGAGGTAGTTCCGCCACTCCAGTACGCCCGGTGTGTCGGAGCCGGGCAGCAGCGGGCCGCGGTAGAGCCAGACCGCGGCGCTGGTGTCGCCGGATTGGATGGCGGCCAGCAGGTCCACCGCGTCGCAGGACAGCGGTCCGGTCAGGGTGTAGCGGCGGTTGGCGATTTCGCCGCCGGTGGCCCGGCGCAGATGGGAGACATCGGCTTTCAGGGTGCTGGTGGAGACGGGACGATCGCCGTAGACGGCGGTGTGCAGCTGGTCCGGGGTGTAACCGTCGGGTTCCAGGGCGAGCAGCGCCAGGATCTCCAGCTGGCGCGGCGGCAAGGGGACCGGGCGGCCTTCTCTCAGTAGCCGTGCGGTGCCGAGGCATTCGAGGCGCACACCGGCCCGGGGCCCGGGTTCGGTGGTCCGCACCATGGTTTCGGCGGCGGTGACCAGCGCCCGCACCGAGGACATCACCGCCGGATGGGAGCGTTCCCAGCGGCTGGACAGGTCGAGCACGCCGAGCTGGCGGCCGTCGGGCCCGTGGATCGGCGCGGAATAGCAGACCCAGCCGTGCAGCGCGGCAACCAGGTGCTCGGCGGAGAACACCGTGGCCGGGCTGTCGGTGTGCAGGGCCAGCGACAAACCGTTGGTACCCATATGGCTTTCGTCCCAGCAGCCGCCCGGCGCGAAGTTCACCGATTCACCTTGCCGGCGAATGGTGCGATCGCCGCAGGTCCACACGATGGTGCCGGAGGTGTCGGTGACGGCCGCGACGTACCCGGCGTCCTTGGTGAGACCGCGCAACTGATCGGCTAGCGCCGTGATCGGCCCGCGCAGCGGCGATTCGGCCCAGCGGTCGACGGCGTCGTCCAGGCTCGGCGCCACGGTGCGCGCCGGGTCGACGGTGTGCAGCGAGCGCTGCCATGATTGCGCTACCTCATTGCGTAGCAACGACGTCCGAGGCGTGAGCCGGGCAGCGGTCGGTGTGGACGTGGCCCACCTGGACCATTCCTTTTCCAGTTCTGCCCGCTGCTGGGTGAGGGTGCGGAACAGGGCCACCTCGTCAAACCTCATCGTCGTAAGGATCGAGCGACTCACATTCGTGCTCACATCATGGCGTATGCATGCCTGCCGTGCGCGACTTTCCCTGTCCGGCCACCTGAACCGGACGACACGCGGTACCCAAACGCGCTAGCAGTAAACGTCCGGCTATTCTTTTGCCCGCCGCTTGCGACTCGAAAGGGGTCAGCGTCAGCACAGCTCTACCTCAGCTCGATTCACTCTCGAACGTACTAAGGGAGCACATGATCAGCAGGCAGGGTCGGAACAGCCACGCGCGCAAGGCCTTCGTGACGGGTGTGCTCGTGTTCGCCGGATGGTGCGGCGCACCGGCGGCCGCGGCGGAAACCTTTCTCGCCCTACCGGACCGCAAGATCACCCGTGATCTAGGGGAGGGCACCGGAATCACGGTGCGCGTCAGCGGCGAGTCCGCCAAGCTCAACCCGGGATCGGTCGCGGGGCGCCGCAACCTGTGGGTGAGCGGGCGCGCCGGGGTCGAGGTTACCGGCCCGGACGCGGCGAAGGCGGCGACGAAGATCTACCCCGGCTATGTCGTTGCCTGCCAAGCCGATATCGACGCATTGTCGGCGGTCGGCAACAGCGCGGTGGCGTTGGCGCCGACCGACGCGCCCGAGCGCTCCCGGATGATCACCCTCGCCGCCGGGCGCACCCTCGCGCGCTATCTGCTGGATATCCGGCCGCGCGAATCGAGTTCGGCGCCGGGCCGGGTGTATCACCAGGTGGTCGGCCGGGAGGGGAGCGTCACCTGGACCGACGAACCATTCAGCATCGACGGGTGCGGCGGCGGCACCGCGCGGGCCCGGTCGTTCGTGCGGGTGGACATCAGCACCGCGCGGGCCGAGTCGCGGGTGACGCTGTGGGGCGAGCCCTTCAATATCGGATGACGCGAGCGGCGCCCGTCCGGGTGGACGGGCGCCGCGGCAGTGTTCCGGAGGCCTTACTTATTGACGAAGATGCCGGCCACGTCGGCGTTCTTGATCGGGGTCTGGGTGTTGCGCTGGGCGCCGCAGAGCAGATCCACCGAGATGAGCGTCGCGTCCACCACGGTGCCGGCGGGTTCGTTCTGCTCGCCGGTCTGCTGTTTGACGAACTTGGTGATCGTCATCCGCTTGGTGTCCTGGTCCTGGGTCACGTACTCGCTGCAGGGGGTGTCGCCGCCGCGGTTCAGCGCCTTCTCGACGTCGGTGCAGCCACTGAGCAGCACGGCGACCGCCGCAACCGCGAAACCGGTGCCTGCGTTCATTTTTCCTCCTGGTGACCTGGGCCGGACAGCCCCACGAGCCTAGATCAAGCCTGCCCCGTCTCGAAGCGGCTGATCTTTCCGTCGCGCACCACGAATCGCCAGTTGGTGCGCATCGAACCCCAACGCGAATTGGTGTAGTCCGCCACCAATTCGCGTCCGCTGTCGGCCACGGATTCGACTTTCATCCGGCCGTTGCTGTCGAAGATTTCCCGGGAGGTCCACTGGCCGATATTGCGCGTGACTCCGTCGTCGGACATGGTCGCGTCTTCGGCGAGCAAGGAGAACAACCGATCGTGGTCATGTGCGTTGAGTGCGTCGACGAACTCTCCGACCACGGGATCCAGTTGCGGTGCGGTCATCTGATCAACCCTTCGAATCGGCGTGCGCGGGGTATGAGCAGCTAATATTCAGCACTCACTGTAGGCGCAGAAAGCTGTTAACCCATCGCGACGCGGCGGACGACGGTGCGTAATCGCGCCGCGATCCGCGGTCCGGAATGATCTTCGCGTGATGGGGTATCGCGCGAGGAAGTGATCATCCGGAATAGAGCGAGGTCTCCTATGAGCGCAGTCCGCCATTGCCGTGTGACAGTGGACGGAATCGACACCTTCTATCGCGAGGCCGGTCCGTCCGACGGGCCGATTGTGCTGCTGCCGCACGGATATCCGTCGTCGTCTTTCGAATTCCGCGATCTGATGCCCGCGCTGGCCGACCGCTGGCGAACGATAGCGCCCGATTTCCCCGGTTTCGGCTACAGCGCCGCGCCTGCGGATTTCTCCTACACTTTCGACGGCTATTCCGAGTTTCTGCGCCGCTTCACCGAGGTGCTCGGCCTGCGCGACTACGTGATATATCTGCACGACTACGGGTCGCAGTTCGGATTGCGGCTGGCGATGGCGGCACCGAAACAGGTGCGCGGGCTGGTCATCCAGAACGGCGACATCTACGAGGATCAGCACGGCCCGAAATACGCTCCGCTCAAGCGATTCTGGAACAACCCGACCGAGGAGGGTAAGGCCGAGCTGGCCGCGGCGGTCAGCCTGGAGGGCTTTCGCGGTGAATTCCTCGGGGAACTGCCCGAAGATCTCGCCGCCCACGTCAGCCCCGACCTGTGGACCCTGGCCTGGGCGGTGACCAACACCCCCGAACGCCGCGCCCACCTGGTGGATCTGCTCGCCGACCAACGCCACACCGTCGCCTGGTTCACCCGCCAGCAGGAGTACCTCCGCGAGCATCGCCCGCCCACGCTCCTGGTCTGGGGCCGGCACGACGGTTATATGCCCGAGGGTGCGGCACGGGCCTACCACCGCGACCACCCCGGCGCCGAACTCCACATTCTCGACGGCGGCCACTGGCTGCTGGAAACGCATCTGGCCGAGGTCGTCAGCCTGCTGCGGGACTTCCTCGACCGCTGCTGACGGTGTGGCCGGGCAGCACGGCGCCCACGGCCAGCAACCCGAAGGCAAGGACCGCGGCCGCCGTCCGGACGGCATGCGCGACTTGCCAGCGGTCCCGCACCTCCGACCAGTCGGCGGGTGGCGAGTCGACGTCCCACGCGAGCTGGTCGGCATTGATCGGAAGATTGACCACCACGGTCAGACCGAAGACGAAGATGAGCAGCGCGAGCGCCGCCACGGCCGGTCCTCGCGTGTTCGTCCGGAAAACCCGGAAGACCAGGAACGCGGTCGCGAGCACCGCGGGAACGAGCGTGCCGACGGCGAGGCGGTCCAGCGAGTCCAGCTCGACCAGCCGGACCTGGGTGTAGACCGAGGCGTCGAAACTGCGCAGGGAAAACTCCAGGACCAGGACACCGAGCAGGAACCCGGCGAAGAGTCCGCTGAACAGCAAACTGACCGAGCGGGCGTACTTCGTCACGACCACGCTCCGGCGTGATCGGCGGCCCACGTGGCGAAGGTGCGGGCGGGACGGCCGAGAATCGTCGCCACCTCGGTCGTCACTATCGCGGGCCGATCCATCTCGCGGCGGTAGCGGGCCAAGAGCGCCTGAACGAACCGTTCGTCGAGGCCCGCTCGGGCCATGCCTTGCGCGGCTACGTCAGCCGGGACCTCCTCGAACCGCAGCGGGCGGCCCAGGGCCGTGCCGAGGATCGCGACCATGTCGTCCAGACGCAGCGCTTCGGGTCCGGTGAGGGGGATCGTCCGGCCGAGCAGTGCGTCGTCCACCAGCGCGCGGGCGATCACCTCGGCGACGTCGCGCTCGTCGATCACGGCCTCGGCGAATCCGGCGTACGGACCACGGATGGTGTCACCGAAACCGGCTTGCGCACGCCACATCCCGAGCGTGTTCGTCGCAAAGGAGCTGGGCCGCACCGCGACCCACGGCAGGGTGCTCGCGCGGACCGCCTGTTCCACCTCGGTGTTCCGGTCGCCGTTGAAACGCGAGGGCTGGTGGCCGGGCTCGTCCTCGACATTGATCGCCGACATCACGACCACCTTCCGCACGCCTTCTTCGGTCGCGACCCGCAGCAGCTTCTCGGTGTCGTCCTTGGCCGCGCGGGGGTGCACGAAGAGTCCGTGGCATCCGCTCAGTGCCCGGCGGATCGTCTCGGGCGCGACGACTTCCACGCCGGTGGGAAAGGAAGCGTTCTGCGGGTCGCGGGTCACGGCCCTGACTTCGACGCCCGCGGTGAGCAGGGCGTCGACGAGCGGGCGGCCGACAGTGCCGGTCGCTCCGGTTACGAGGTACATGGGAAGTCCATTCGGTTGTCGTGTAATACGAGAACCGTAACATATTAATTTGAGTTACATATCATATGCATGACGTAACACTGGGCGGTCGGTGCCACCGCGGCTTCTTACGGGAGGTCGGAAAAGTGCACGTCCTGCGCCTCGGCGGTGACCAGCAGGCCGTTCGGGCCCGGCGTTATCGCCGTCAGTCGCGCGCCCAGCGGTAACCGCTGCAACGGCACGGTGAAGGTGAGGGTCCGGCGCAGCAGCGCCAGGGAGATCGTCGGGCCGCCCGCAGCGGCCTGAACGGAGACCGGGGTGACCTCGAAGCCATTGTCGGCGGGCGCGACGGTGACCACGACCGTGGCGGGGATCGGGACACCTTCGACCGAGAACGTTCCGGTGACCCGCAGCCCATCCGGGCTGTGCGAGATCGACTCGGTTCCCGACGGCGCGAAGCCCCGCACGGTCTCGTAGGGCACCAGGGCGGTCGCCCTCGCCGTGGCCGCGACCAGATTCGATGTCCGGCCGCCCAGCAGGTCGCTCAGCGGCGCGGTGACCTCGGTCAGTGCGACGTCGAGGTCGCGCACGGAGATGTCCTGCTCGCGCCAATCACCGACCTGGATCCGAACATCGGGATAGCGGCCGTCGACAGCCTGCGTCAGGAACGGGAAGCCGCGAATATCGACGCTCGGTTCCCGCTGCAGGTTGTACTCGGCGGCGATCTTGCGGCCGATCTCGTTCTGCGCCATGATCACCGCGACCCGGTCGCCGGCGACCAGCGCGAGCCCCAGCACGACGATTGCCATCAGTAATGCGCGCATGCGCTCACCCGCTCAGCCATCCCACCATCATGCTGGGTATCGCGCCCGGCCGTCGGCCATACGCCTCGGCGCACTCGCTCATGGCGGACGCGCGAGCCCCCTGTCCACCGCAGGTCCAGCGGCTTACACGGCCGGGATCAGCGGCGTTCCCGCTCGACGGTTTACGGTGACAAATCAGCTCACTGAGCTGAACCGTTCGATTCCGGTGCTCCGGAGCAGTTCGAGAGCCGAGGCGGATGGTGTTCCGGGTGCCGCGGAGTAGACGACCACCGTCTGGTCGGCTTCGGGTACCAGCAGGGCATCGCAGTCGAGGGTGAGGGTGCCCAGGACGGGATGGGTCAGGGTGGTGGTGAGGCTGCGCAGCTGTCCGGAGCGTCCGGCGCGCCACAGGTCGTCGAATCGCGCGCTGCCCGTGCGCAGTTCGCTGATCAGCCGCGCGAGTTCGGGATCCTTCGGATATTTGGACTGCACCGTGCGCAGGCAGCCGACGCAGTCGACAGCGTTGGACGCCTCCTCCGCCGGTGTCATGGTGAGCCGATCGAGTCCGGTGCCGAGGAACCGCTGCCACATGATGTTGCGCTGGGCGGGCGGCTGCTCGGCGAAGTCGCCGAACAGGGTCGAGGCCAGCGAATTCCACGCCAGCACATCGGATTTGGCGGACAGGACCAGGGCGGGCAGATCGGCCATGCGATCCAGCAGGCGCAACACGCTGGGCCGGATCGCGAGCGGAATGCGCCCGGCCTGGGGCGGCCCGGAGCCGGCGAGCCGGAAGATCAGATCCCGATCGGAGTCGCTCAACCGCAGCGCCCGCGACAAAGCCCCCAGGACCTGATCGGACGGTTTCGGCCCGCGTCCTTGCTCGAGCCGGACCACGTAATCGACACTCAGCCCCGCCAGCTGAGCGACCTCCTCGCGTCGCAATCCCGGGACCTGCCTGCGGGATCCGCCCGGCAACCCCACCTCGATGGGTTCGACGCGCGCCCGCGCGGTGCGCAGCACCATGGCCAATTCGGCTCTGTCCACCGTCCCATCGTGCCGTAGGACCGGCGGTTGGGGGTGGTACCGCCGGTCCTACGCTTCGACGGCCCTGGAGCCGGCCGGTCGCCGGCGCGAGGCTGAACCGCATGACGACAAGGACGATTGCTCTGGTGACCGGAGCGAACAAGGGGCTCGGACGCGAAACCGCCCGCCGGCTGGCCGAATCCGGCTGGGACGTCTTCCTCGCCGCGCGCGACACCGCGCGCGGCACCCGGGCGGTGGCCGAACTGGCGGCGGAGGGATTGTCGGCCCGCTTCGTCGCCGTGGACGTGACCTCCGATGAATCGGTGGCGGCGGCGGCCGAAACGGTGCGGGCCTACGCGGGCCGGCTCGATGTGCTGATCAACAACGCGGGCGTCGGCGGCCCGAGCTCGGCACCGGCCGACACGCGCGTCGATGATGTGCGAGAAGTCTTCGACACCAATGTTTTCGGGCCGATCCGTATGGTTCACGCCTTCCTGCCGCTGCTGCGTGCCTCCGGCCATCCGCGCATCGTCATGGTGTCCTCCGGCATGGGCTCGGTGGCGACCGTCACCGACCCGAGCTGGCAAGACCTGCTGCCGCCCACGCTGGGTTATCCCGCGACCAAAGCAGCGCTGAACATGCTCACCACCATGTATGCCCGTGGCTTGCGTGATATCCGGATCAATGCGGTCGACCCGGGATATACCGCGACAGACCTCAACGGCCACAACGGCTTTCACACTGTCGCCGAAGGCGCGGAGGCTATCGTCGAACTGGCCTCGATCGGTCCGGACGGACCCACCGGTGGCTTCTTCGACCGGAACGGAACCGTGCCGTGGTGAGGGACGCGGTGGTCGTCCTGACACTGTCGGGCTGGCTTATGGCACTGTTCGTCTACGCCGCAGGACCGGAGGATCATCCAGTGGAACAACAGACTTCGAGCAACACGACCGTCTTGTCGATCGGTCTGCATCCCGGTGCCGTCGACTACAGCCGCTATCCGGGTCTGGACGAAGCGGCACTCACCGCTCGTATCGAGGCCGGGGAAGCCGCGCTGCGGGCCGCCGGATTCGACCTCGTGTCCTGCCAAGTGCCCGCCGACCCGGACGCCGCCGAGGCGAAGCTGCGCGAGTGCGCCTCGGGCGGTGCGTTCCGGGTTGCCATGATCGGGGCGGGGGTGCGGATGGCACCTGAGCACACGTTGCTGTTCGAACGTCTCGTGAACGTGGTGACCGAGGTCGTCCCTGGAATCCGGCTGTGCTTCAACACCGCACCGGAGACGACCATCGACGCCCTGCGCCGCTGGGTGCGGCCCGCGGAGTAGCGGGAGAACCGCCCTCGGCTTGCATAACAGAGCATCTGCTCTGTTATGCTTCGGTCATGCCCCGCCCGCGCACCCACGACCTGGATCGGCTGCTGGACACCGCTGAAACGATCGCGGTGGAATCCGGCGCCGCCGCGGTCACCGTCCGCGCCCTCGCGCAGGCCACCTCCGTCTCCAACGGCGCCATCTATCACGCGTTCGGATCGCGAGCGGGACTGATGGGCCAGGTCTGGCTGCGCGCGGCCCGGCGATTCCTGGAAATGCAGCGCGACGCCGTCGACCACGCGCTGGCCGCGGGTCCGGCACCGCGGCACGCCATCGAAGCGGTCGTGGCCGCGGCCGACGCGCCCGCGGAATATCTACTGCGGCATCCTATTTCCGGTCGATTCCTGCTGACTGTGGACCGTGCGGCCCTGCTGGGGGAGAGCGATCTTCCGCCCGAATCGGCCACTGAGCTGGCGTCGCTCGACAACGCCCTGACCGCGCTGTTCCTCCGGCTCGCGCGCGGGATGTGGAACCGCGCCGACCGCGAGGCGGTCGCGGTCATTCGGGACTGCGTGGTCGAACTGCCCACCGCGCTGCTGCTGCGCGGGCACCGCGCGCCCGAACCGGCCGTGCGCGAACGACTGGCCACAGCGGTGCGAGCCGTCCTGACCCTCACCCCTCCCGAACCGGCTCCGTCCGGCGATCCGGCCGCTTGATCCGAACGAAAGGCACCACCATGACCACACAACTGACCTACCGCGACAAGATCGCCGTGCTACACCTCGGCGACGACGAAAACCGGTTCTCCCCGGCCTGGCTCGACAGCCTCGAAGCCCACCTGGCCGCGGTCGAAGCCGGTGCGCACGGCCTGGTGACCGTCGGCGCCGGAAAGTTCTACTCCAACGGCTTGGACCTGGATTTCCTGATGGCCAACGGTGACCGGGCGGGCTGGTACGTCGAGCGAGTGCAGAGCCTGTTCGCCCGGATCCTGACCTTCCCGATGCCCACCGTGGCCGCGGTCAACGGTCACAGCTTCGGCGCCGGGGCGATGCTGGCGATCGCGCACGACTATCGCGTCATGCGCGAGGACCGCGGCTACTACTGCTTCCCCGAGGTCGATATCAACATCCCGTTCACCCCCGGCATGGCCGCCCTGATCCAGGCCAAGCTCGGTCCGCAGGCGGCGATCACCGCGATGACCACCGGTCACCGATACGGCGGCGCCGCGGCGCTCGCGGCGGGGCTGGTCGACGAAACCGCTACCGAGGATCAACTTCTCGACCGCGCGGTCGAGCGCCTGACCCCGCTGCTCGGCAAAAACCCCGACACGGTCCGGGCGATCAAGTCGACCATGTTCGCCTCCGTCGTCGAAGCACTGCGATAACGGCCGGTGATCTGGGCCTGTGCCCACAGGGCCAGTGCGGCGAGTGCGTAGGCCGCGCCGATCCAGCAGCAGGCCTGCCACCCCCACGTGCTGTAGGCCCAGGTCGTCGTGAGCGCGCCGAGGGCGGAGCCGAGTGAATAGCAGGTCATGTAAGCGCCCAGCACACTCGCGGCGCGTTCGGGATGGGCTCGGGCCAGTAGATGCTGACTGCTGACATGGACTGCTTGGACGGCGAAATCGAGCAGCACGATGCCGAGGACCAGCAGCCACAGGGTGCTCGCGGTGTGGGCGATGAGCAGCCAGGAAGCGGTGAGCAAGGCCAGTGCGGAACCGGTAATCGCTTGCGCGTGACCGGAATCGGCCCAACGTCCCGCGCGGACGGCGCCGAGTGCTCCGGCCAGGCCCGCTAACCCGAACAGGCCGATCTGCGTGGTGCCGAGATGCCAGGGGGCGGCCCCGAGGGGGAGGGCGAGCCCGCTCCAGAGCACGCCGAAGGACGCGAAGAGGAAGAAGGCGATCAGTCCCCGGTTCCGGAACAGGCGGTCCGTGCGCGCGAGCCGTCCCATCGACGCCAGCGTTTGCCGGTATCGCATACCGGGTGTTCGCCGGTCCGCATCCAGTGTGCTGCGCGCGAGGACGGCCAGCGCCAGGCAGAGCACCGCGAGCAGCGCGTACACCGGACGCCAGCCGACGGTGTCGCCCAGAACGCCCGCGACGACGCGGCCGCCGAGTATGCCGATCACTACGCCGGAGGTGACCGCGCCGATGTCGCGCCCGCGCTCACTCGGTCCCGACAGCGCGGCGACATAGGCGACGGCCACCTGGACGACGACAGCGAAGCAGCCCGCGACAGCTAAACCCGCCACCGCGACGGCGAAATTCGGGGCGACCGCCGCCACCGCCGCGCCAACCGCGACCAGGATGAGATGCCCGGTGATGAGTCGGCGCCGATCCACCACGTCACCGAGCGGAACCAAGAGGACGAGACCGGCGAAGTAGCCGATCTGCCCGGCCGCCACCAGCGCGCCGAGCGACCCGTGTGCCGCAGCCAGATCGGCGCCCGCTGATTCGAGGACCGGCTGGATCGCATAGATCGCCGAGACGGCCACCGCGCACACCAGCGCCAAAACCGTTCGCTGGGTTGTCGTTACTCCCGGCTCCACAACGCCTCCATATTGGTAGCAAAACGCAACCAATCGACCGTAGGGCATAATGGTCTCGAATTGCAACCAATCCGAAGGCGGGTTCATGGTCTCGACGCTGGGCTCCGACCGTGAGTGGACCGACCCCACCTGTCCGGTGGCGCGAACCGTCGACCTCGTGGGCGACCGGTGGAGCCTGCTGATCGTGCGGGACGCTATGGACGGCGCGACCAGCTTCACCGAATTCCAGCAGCGGCTCGGCATCGCCAAGAACATCCTCACCGACCGGCTGCGCAGGCTCGTCGACCACGGAATCCTCACCACGCGAACGGCGCCCGGCGGTAGGCGGCACAACTACGAACTCACCGAAGCCGGACAGGATCTCTTCACTGTCATCGTGGGCTTGCGTCAATGGGGAGAGCGCCACGCCTTTGCCGACGGGGAGGCGCATTCGACACTGGTCGATCGTGACGGCCGCGTGGTCGCCCGGCTGCACCCCGAGAACCGTGCCGGAAAGCGCCTCACCGCGGCGACGACCCGAGTTCGGAAGGTGGGCGCGCGGGAGTCGCCGCCCGAGTCGTGAGCCGCTGCGCGGCAAAGATTTTGGCGACATAGCACTTATCGATGCATGACGGCCATGTATGTGATTTACATCACTCTGCACCGCATATTTTGTCGGTACTCCATGGCATGGTGTTCGGCATGCCTTCTACCGATTCCGCCGTACCCGACGCCGCCGTCATTCGGATCCTCGGCGCCCGTGAGCACAACCTGCGCAATGTGTCGCTGGAGATCCCCAAGAACAAGATCACTGTGTTCACCGGTGTTTCCGGCTCCGGCAAGTCCTCGATCGTTTTCGACACCATCGCCGTGGAATCGCAGCGGCAGCTCTACGCCACCTTTCCCGCGTTCATCCTGAACTTCCTGCCGCGCTACGAGCGGCCGCATGCCGAGGCGATCGAGGGCTTGAACGCGCCGGTGATCATCGACCAGCAGCCGGTGGGCGGCGGGCCCCGGTCGACGGTCGGCACGATGACCGATATCTATTCGATGGTGCGGGCGATGTTCGCGCGGTTCGGCGCACCCTCCTCCGGGCTGGTCTACGACTATTCGTTCAATGTGCCGCAGGGCATGTGCCCCGACTGTGACGGGCTGGGGTTCCGGGCGCAGGCCGATCCGGACCGGTTGGTGGACCGGAACAAGTCGCTCAACGAGGGCGCGATCCTGTTGCCGGGATACGCGCCGGGCAGCGGTGATTGGCAGTTGTACGGGAACTCGGGCCGGTTCGATCTGGACAAGAAGCTGGCCGACTACTCCGAGGCGGAATGGCAGGACTTCCTGTACGGCAGCGGCGGCCAGGTGGAGTTGACCTTCGCCAAGGGCTCGTGGAAGGCGAATTACGAAGGGCTGGCGGCGAAGTTCACCCGCACCCGGCTGCAACGCGACACCTCGGCGCTCAGTGAAAAGACGCGCGAGCAGATCGCGAAGTTCCTCACCGAAGGCGTCTGCACCACCTGCGACGGAGCCCGGCTCAGCGCGCCGGCGCTCGCCACGAAGATCAACGGCCGCAATATCGCCGAATGGTCGCGAATGCAGATCACCGATCTGCTGGCGGTGCTGGCGGAGATCACCGACCCGGGCGCGGTCGGCCTGGCCGACGCGATCCGCACCGCGCTGCAACGCGTCATCGATATCGGACTGGGCTACCTGAGTCTGGACCGCGCGACCTCGACGCTGTCCGGCGGTGAGGGCCAGCGGCTCAAGATGATCAAGCACCTGTCCTCCACCTTGATCGGCCTCACCTACATCTTCGACGAACCGAGCGTCGGCCTGCACCCGCGCGACGTCGGCCGGCTGAACGATCTGCTGCGTGCCCTGCGCGACAAGGGCAATACCGTGCTGGTGGTCGAGCACGATCCCGATGTCATCCAGATCGCCGATCACATCGTCGATGTCGGCCCGCGCGCGGGCGTGCACGGCGGCGAGGTGGTGTTCCAGGGAAGTTTCGACGAATTGCGGCACGCCGATACACCCACCGGCGCGGGGCTGCGCCGGCCGTTCCGGGTCAAGGAGTCCTTCCGAAAAGCCAACGGCGAGTTGCTGATCGAGCACGCCGACGTGCACAACCTGAAAGACGTGACGGTCGCGATCCCGACCGGCATCCTCACCTCGATCACCGGTGTCGCCGGATCGGGCAAGAGTTCGTTGATCCGGGATGTGTTCGTGCGCGAGCACCCGGAGGCGATCTTCGTCGACCAGTCGGCCATCGGCGCCTCCTCGCGCTCGACGCCGGCCACCTATCTCGGCCTGATGGATCCGATCCGGAAACTGTTCGCCAAGGCGAGCGGCCAGACTCCCGGCCTGTTCAGCTTCAACTCCGATGGCGCCTGCAAACAGTGCGAGGGCCGCGGCGTGATCATCACCGAGATCGCCTACATGGATCCGGTCACCACGCACTGTGACGCCTGCGACGGCCGCCGCTTCTCCGACGAGGTGCTGGTGCATCAGTTGCGCGGCAAGTCGATCGCCGACGTTCTGGAACTCTCGGCCGAGGAAGCGTTGGAGTTCTTCACCGAGAAGGCGCTGAACGCCAAGCTGCGCACCATGAACGAGGTCGGCCTCGACTATCTGAGCCTCGGCCAGGCCATGAGCACGCTCTCGGGCGGCGAACGCCAGCGCATCAAACTGGCCACCCAGCTGGGCAACACCGGATCGATCTACGTGCTCGACGAACCGACCACCGGCCTGCACATGTCCGATGTCGACACCCTGCTCGCCCTGATGGACAACCTCGTCGAGCGCGGCAACACCGTCATCGTGATCGAACACAACCTCGACGTCGTCGCGCACTCCGACTGGGTGATCGACCTCGGCCCCGACGGCGGCAAGGCCGGTGGCGAAATCGTCTGCACCGGTACCCCCGCCGACCTGCTCACCCACCCCACCTCGCTGACCGGCGAGTACCTGCGCAAGTACAAGGCGGCGTAGCTCAGGGCCGCAGGCGTCGTCCGATCGAGGGATAGTTTTCGACGAGGCCGTCCGCGCCGAAAACTATTTCCTCGGTGAAGCGTTCGCTGGCGTACTCGACGACATCGGGGCGGACGTGGCGGTAGGTCTGCCGGGACGGAATCACCACGAGGGCCGGGACGGAGACCCAGGCCATGAGGTGTTCGGCCGCGCCGCCGCGCAGGAAGCCGCCGCGCAGGACCGGCATGGTGTTGGTCAGCGGGGACAGGCCGAGGTCGCAGTCGAGCGCGCCGGTGACGGCGGCCGGGTCGCCGCCGGGTGGCGGAAGGTCCACCCGGCCTTCGGCTTCCACGTTGATCGTCCAGCGGCCGGCCGGATTGTTGATCAACTCCAGCGAGCGGGTCCAGCCGGTACCGGAGGTGGTAACGAACAGCCGCTCGGTGATCCACCGGGCACCGGTCGTGAGCTCGAATTCCAGCCGGTAGGGCAGTGGATCACCGCCGATCGCCGTCCCGGTCGCGTGCAGGCGGTCCGCACCGAGTTCGACCTCGGCCAGTTCGGCGCCTTCCGGTTTCACCCATACGATGGCAGTCATCTCGTCGACGCTAGTTCGAAGACGCGATGCCAGGGCGGGTTTGGCGAGAGCTCAGACGTGCGCGCTGAGCATCCAGCAGGCGGCGGTGTAGCGCACCTCGTCGCCGTGCACGAAGGGGTCGAAGGCGGGCCGGACGGTTTCGACGACGCGGGCGCGGGTGGCTTCGTCCACCCCGGCCAGGTGCATACCGACGGGGCCGAGGGTGGAGAAGTACCAGGTCAGCACCTCTTCGGGCATGACGCATTCGACGTCGATCGGGTCGACGGCGATGTCGGTCCAGCCGCTGTCGCGCAAAATGCGGGCGGTGCGGTCGCCGTCCGCGAGGCCGAATTGCCCGGGGGCGTCCGGGATTCGGGCGGGGAGGTCGGGCAGGAGCGGGGCCGCGGCGCGTTCGGCCGCGGTCATGAAGGGGTTTTCCGCGACGTCGCGCCAGACGACGCAGCGCAGCTCGCCGGTGGCGGCGCGGCGCAGGTTCGTGAAGGCCCGCACCGGGTTCTCGAAGAACATGACGCCGAAGCGGGACATGATCAGGTCGAAGTTCGGTTCGAAGGAATGTGTCTGCGCGTCGGCCCGCAGGAAGGTGGCGCGAGTGTCGTGCTGGGCGGCTCGGGCCTGGGCGGCGGCGATCATCGGCTCCGAGATGTCCACGCCGAGTACCTGACTCGACCCGAGGGCCGCGGCGACGGCGAGCGTGGTGCCGCCGGTGCCGCAGCCGACGTCGAGCACCTGCCGGGGGGACAGGGCGCGAGCCGTGTCGACCAATATTTCCTCGAACGGCCGCAGTACCGCATCGACCACGTGCTGGGCCTCGACCCAGGCGTTCCCCGCCGGTCCGTTCCAGCGTGACTGCTGGTCTTCATTTCGCTGCTTGGCATCCATGCCTAAACTGTGTCAATTCAAGTCGACTCGAGGTCAACCGTGGATGTTCTGGATATCGCCGAGGTCGCCCGGCGATCCGGCCTGCCCGCCTCGACGCTGCGCTACTACGAGGAGAAGGGGCTGATCGCGTCCAGCGGTCGCCGGGGGCTGCGCCGGTTGTTCGATTCCCAGGTGCTGCAACGGCTGGCGTTGATCAGTGTGGCAGCGGGGGCGGGCTTCTCGCTCGACGAGATCGGCCGGATGTTCGGCGCGGACGGCCAGCCGCAGGTGGACCGGGCGATGTTCGCGGCCAAGGCCGACGAAATGGACCGGAAGATCGGCGAACTCACCGCGATGCGCGACAGGCTGCGGCACGCCGCCGCGTGTCCGGCGCCCAGTCATCTGGAGTGCCCGACGTTCCTCGGCATCCTGGCCGAGACGCCGACCGCGAAAACCCAGCGACGGAAGCCGATTCAGGACCGGTAGCCGGTCAGCCAGTCCGGGAACTCGGTGAGGTCGGTCAGCACCACATCGGCTCCGGCCGCGCGGAGTTCCGCGGCGTCGCACGGCCCCGTGCTGACCCCGACGGCGTGCACCTCGGCGGCGCGGGCGCCGTGCATGTCGCCGGTGTGGTCGCCGACGTAGATCGACGCGCCGTGGGCGCGCAGCGCGCCGGCTTTGCCCGCGGACCACAGATCGCCGACCAGAGCGTCCACCTGCCAGCCCAACTCGTCGATATGCAGTTGCGCGAGCGGCTGGTGTTTGCCGGTGACGACCAGGATCTTGCCGCCGCGGGAGCGGACGGCGGCCAGCGCCGCGTCCGCGCCGGGCATCGCCGGCACGAGGGGAACGACGGTCGGATAGAGCGCGCGGTAGCGGGCGACCATGCCGGGGATGAGTTCCTCCGGTGCGCCCGCGTCGGCCAGCAGCATCGGCAACGGGGGACCGAGGCGGGCGGCGATCTGCTCGCCTTGTAGCGGCGACCCGAACTCGGCGGCGATGGTGTCGATCGCCTTGGCCACGCCGGGCTGGGAGTTGATCAGGGTCATATCAAGGTCGAAGCCGACGGTCCAGGTCACGCGCAAACCCTAGCGTGCGCGATTGTACAGCATTTTCTGAATACAGATTCTGATGTACTGTTTGCGTCGTGCAGACCGCCACCCAGAACGACGCTCTCGCCCGCTTCGGGCACGCGCTCTCCGACGCGACCCGGACCCGGATCCTGTTGCGCTTGCGCGGGGGCCCGGGCTATCCGGCCGAGTTGGCCGCCGAGCTCGGCGTATCCCGCCAGATTCTGTCGAATCACCTCGCGTGCCTGCGCGGTTGCGGATTGGTGGTGGCGGTGCCGGAGGGCCGGCGCAACCGATACGAGCTGGCCGACAAGCGAATCGGTCACGCGCTGGACGACCTGCTCGGGCTGGTGCTCGCGGTGGATCCGGCGTGCCGCTGCCCGGATGACCCCGAAGCGGAGTGCTGCTGATGGCGAATCTCGGCATGCCCACCCCGGCGACGGCTCCCACCGCGGACCGGCGGGCGGCACTGGCGCGACGTATCCGCTGGTTCGTGGCCGCGACGATCACCTACAACGTGCTCGAGGCGGTCATCGCGCTGAGTGAAGGCGCGCGCGTCTCCTCGGCGGCGTTGATCGGGTTCGGGCTCGACTCGGTGATCGAGGTGTCCTCCGCGGCCGCGGTCGCCTGGCAGTTCGCCGGGCGCGATCCGCAGGCACGGGAGCGGGTGGCGTTGCGCGTCATCGCGTGCTCATTCTTCGCCCTCGCCGCCTACGTCACGGTGGACGCGGTCCGATCCCTGCTCGGCGCGGCGGAAGCGCGGCATTCGACGGTCGGAATCGCCTTGGCGACAGCGAGTTTGATGATCATGCCGGTTCTGTCCTGGGCGCAGCGCCGGGCCGGCCGGGAACTGGGTTCGGCCTCCGCGGTGGCCGATTCCAAGCAGACGCTGCTGTGCACCTACCTGTCGGCGGTGCTGCTGATCGGCCTGGTGCTCAACAGCTTGTTCGGGTGGTCGTGGGCCGACCCGATCGCCGCGCTGGTGATCGCGGTCATCGCCGTCAAAGAGGGCCGCAACGCCTGGAAGGGCGACCTCTGCTGCGCCACACCGCCGCGCGGCGCCGAACCGGCGGCCTGCTGCGACCACTGCTGAGCGAAAGTCAACCGCGGCAACGCATTCGGTGCGCGGGCTGATCTATTTCGCGGCACGGCCGTGCGTCGCACGGTTGCGGTTCGGGCGCGGACGCGCAGGCTCGGCGGTAGTTTTGAGGCGACGCAGGTTCGTCGCGCAGAAAGGCCCTCCGCCAGATGCCCACCGATCCCTTTCCCGCCGTCCTGGACCTGTTCCAGCGCACCGCGGCCACCGTGCCCGCCTATCAGAAATTCCTCGGTGACCACAATGTCGATGCCGCCCGGATCACGGACGCCGCGGCGTTCGCGGGACTGCCGCTGGTCACCAAAGCCAATTACCATCAACGCTTTCCGCTGCCCGAGCGCTGCCGGGACGGAGATCTGACCGGCTGCGACGTAATCGCCGTGTCCTCCGGTTCGACCGGGACGCCCACCTTCTGGCCGCGTTCCACCGCCGACGAGAAGGCCGCGACGCGGCGCTTCGAACAGGTGCTGGTCGACGGGTTCGGCGGCGCCGCCCGGCGCACCCTCGCGGTGGTGTGCTTCCCGCTCGGCACCTGGGTAGGCGGCGTCTACACCCTCGCCTGCTTGCGCGAACTGTCCGCGCGGCTGCCCTTGACGATCGTGGCACCCGGCAACAACAAAGCCGAAATCCTGCGTGTCATCCCGGAATTGGGGGAGCACTTCGATCAGGTGGTGCTGTTCGGCTATCCGCCGTTCCTCAAGGATGTCCTCGACTCCGGTCTGCGCGCCGGGCTGCGGTGGCCGCGCTACGCGGTGAAATTGGTATGCGCCGGTGAGGTTTTCAGTGAGCAGTGGCGTGAGCTCATGGGCAGCAGAGCGGGATTGGATCCGTGCCGTGACGTGGCGGCGCTGTACGGCACCGCCGACGGCGGCGTGCTCGGCAACGAGACCCCGCTCAGCGTGGCGATCCGGCGCTTCCTGTCCGGGCAGCCCACCGTCGCGGCCCAGGTCTTCGGCGGGCAGCGCCTGCCGACGCTACTGCAATATGACCCGGCGGACCGTTACTTCGAAACAGTCGACGGGACATTGGTGTTCACCGCCGACTCCGGGGTGCCGCTGATCCGCTACCACCTCGCCGACGACGGGGGAGTGCTGCCCTATGCCGAGTTGATGGACCTGTGCCGAGCGCGGGGCTTCGACCCCGGGGAAGGCCCGGAATTGCCGTTCGTCTACGTCTTCGGCCGGTCGCTGCACGCGGTCTCGGTGTTCGGCGCCAACGTCTTCCCCGAAACCGTCGCGCTCGGTCTGGAGCAACCCGGCCTCTGCGATTGGGTGACCGGCAAATTCGTCCTCGAAGCCTGGGAGGACGCGGACCGCAACCGGCTGCTGCGCATCACCGTCGAGCTCGCGCCCGAGGCGGCCAATACCGCGGCGCGCACCCGGCTGGTGGCCGAGTCGGTGCGCGCGGAGTTGCTGCGCCACAACAGCGAATACGCCAACTATGTGCCGCCGGAACGGCAGCTGCCGCATGTGGAGCTGCGGCCCGCGGGCGACCCCGACTATTTCCCGGCCGGGGTCAAGCACCGCTACACCCGTTGACGCCGGACTTTCCGGTGCGGCCGGTCCTGCGCTCAGGGATACCCGGAAAAGTGGCGGGTCGTCAGCAATCGTCGCTCGGGGACGAGGTCCACAGGACTGTCGACTCGGCCGGGCTGTGCCAGCTCACCTCCCGTGGGCCGGTCGCCTCCAGGGCATCGCCCATATCGAGCCGATAGTCCGTTCCGTCGACCCGGACGGCGAGGGCACCGGACACCACGTAGAGGAACAGATTGCGGTCGTCCAGTTCGACCGGGCAGGTGCCTCGCTCGTCCGGACGCGCGGTGACGACGCTGCCGCGCAGCCGCAACCGCGCGTGCGCGATCTCGACCGTGCCCGGCTGGTCGGGCAGCAGGGCACGGCGGGCCGGCGCCTGCCCCAGATGTCCCACCACGTCGGGAATGCTGACGCCCAGCGCCGCGGTGATCGCGGCCAAGGTGTGCAGCGAGGGCTGATTGATGTCCTTCTCGACCGCGGACAGGTAGGAGACCGAGACGCCACACGAGCGGGAGAGCGCCGTGAGCGTGAGCCCACGGTCCTGCCGGATTTGCCGAAGCCGATCACCCACCCGAACGATCGGCGAGTTCGCGCCGACGTCGGATCCGGTCACAGGACCGGCGGGGTGAGGACCCACAGGATCACCGCGGGCTCGCCGGAGGTCACCTCGAGCCGGTGCCCGGGGCGGCACGCGTAATGCAGCGTCTCACCGCGTCCGAGTCGATGCCCCGTGGCGCCGACCCGGACTTCGACCTCGCCGTCGAGCACCAGCAGGATTCGCTCGCCGCGGCCGGAGTAGGACCGTGGTGACCCCGCCGGGCCGATCCGGCCGAGCAGGCCGGTACTGGTCGAGTCGGCCGAGCTCGCCGACACGACGGTGTAGTTCTCGCCGCCGCGCGCCAGGTGGGTGCGGGACTTCTCGCTCGCGCGGTACACATGCACGCTCGGTCGCGGCGCGGGCGGGAAGAATGCCGACATGTCCGTCTCCAGCGCTGTCGCCAGGGTCGCCAGTGTGCGCAAGCTCGGTGTGGTGACCCCGTTCTCGACGTTGGAAAGATAGCCATCGGTCAATCCGGCGCGCTCGGCCAGCGCGGCCAGCGTCATATTCCGTGTGCGGCGCAGGTTGCGGAGTCCTCTGCTCACCCCATCCACAACCGTATCCATGTGTACTCCTTGCCTAGATCTCATGGAAACCTAGCCGGTTCACCCTCCCGTTGCTAGAGATACATTCACCGGTGGCGTCGCAGGTGGCGATAGTTGTCGGCGTATTCGCGGCGCCCCGGGCCCGCCCCGAGTGATTGTGTGCGCTGTGATCAGTTGCGCACGATGCGCTTTCGGAATGCCGCTCGAGGTCGATTTCCGAATCCTTTACACAACAACGAGATCGCCGAATGGTAGCGGCGACGCAGCGGCAAAACAGTGCCTTGACGGCTGGAAAGCGGCGGCGGTAGCTTCCTGTGCCAGAAAGCAATTCCTCCCATCACAGGAACTGGGGGCAGGATGAATCTTCATGAGGTCGAACCCGGCCGCTTTCGCGAGGACGTGGGTTTGCGCTACGACGACTACATCGTCGGCCACGTCTTCGAACACCGTCCGGGCCGGACGATCACCACGACAGACAACATTTGGAGCTCGCTGCTGTGCCTCAATCAGCACCCGCTGCATATCGACGCGGTGTACGCGTCGGAAACTCCGTTCAAACAACTGCTGGTCTCGAGCCTGGTGACATTCGGGATCGTGAACGGAATGACGGTCAAGACCATCAGCCAGCAAGCCGTGGCGAATCTGGGCTGGGACAAAGTCCGGCTCACCGCACCGGTTTTCGTCGGCGACACGCTGTACGCGGAAACCGAGATCCTCGCCAAACGACCGTCGGCCTCGCGGCCCGGTGAGGGCATCGTCTCGGTCCACACGGTGGGACGCAATCAAGACGGAGTCCAGGTCATCGAGTTCGACCGCACGCTGCTCGCGGCCATGCGGGAGACGCGCGCATGAATATCGACCCGTGCATGTTCTATGTTCCGGCCTACCGCGCGCACACCCTGCTGAAGACGGTGCCCCGGCACTCCATCGACCTGGTGCTCGACCTCGAGGATTCGGTGCCGAAGCAGGCCAAGCCGGCGGCCCGCGCGCGCTTGGCCGACATCGACTTGACGACGACCGGCTTGCCCGGAATCACGTTGCGTATCAACAGCATCGAGACGCCCGACGGGCTGGCCGACATCCAGGCGCTGCTGGCGCTCGGTGGCGAGGTCGGCGGGCTGCCGGTGCGTCTGGTGCTGGTGCCCAAGATCGTCGCTGGGCGCGATGTGGCCATGTATCGGTCGCTGTTGTCCGCGCTGGACGATCCGCCGGAGATCGGCGCCATCATCGAGACCGTGGACGCGGTCGAGAACGTCTTCGACATCGCGGCCGCGAGCAACGGACTGTGTTTCGGACCCGCCGATCTGGTCGCGGAGTTGTGGGCGCCGGACGAGTCCTACCTGGCGCACGCGCGGGCCCGGATGTGCAGTGCCGCTTCACGATACGGCCTGCCCGTGGTTGACGGAAATTCCTTCGAATTGTGGGATGTCGAGCTGATCCGGGCACAGAGCGAGGCCGCCAAACAATGCGGTTTCACCGGGAAAGCCGCCATTCATCCGAGGCAGGTCGACCCGATCGTGCGCACCTTCGCCGTCGATCCCGCCGAACTGGATCGGTACCGCCAGATCATCAAGGACTACGAGGCCGACGCGGCGGGCTTCACCGTCACCAAAGAGCGGGTGGTTGCCCCGCCGTTCGTGCTGAAGGCGCGCCGCATGCTCGCGCTGTACGACGGCCACCCGCGCCCGGTCCGCTGACCGGTTACCACACCAACCATGGAGGAACGATGAGCATTTCGATGACCGATATCGTGCGGCAATCCTGGGTCGATATCAGCGAGTACGACGTGGAACCGGTCGACGGGAAATTCACCACCGTGCCCGGGGAATTGACGGCACGGCTGGTATCGCTGGTCGCCGACGGAGCGGGCCTCGCGGTGTGTCGTGGCGCGCGCGAGTTGCTGACCGCACACGGAATGGATGTGCACGACGAGGCCGACGCGATGGTCATGCGCGACTATTTCGAGGAGATATTCCGGGCGTTCACCGAGTCCGTCGATCTGTCCGCGCACACGCCCGTGGTCATGGGTTACGAGAAAGTCATCGGCATGGACCTGGACGGGTTCAACAAGAATGTCGCGTTCACCATGAATGCCGATCACACCGAATCACGGGAGTTTTTGAGCACCAAATGCGTGCACTTCGATTCGGCCACGGTTTTCATCGGAAATGTCTACGGGCCCAATACGAATATCACCGGTGGTCTGCCGATCGTCTGCGACACCAGGGAATACTGCCGCCGACACGGCATCGACCCGGCGGACCTGGTCGAGTTGATGCCGCACAGCTACAACGTGGCGGTCAAACAGCAGTACGCGCAGGAGATCCTGGCCGAGCACGCGGCCGTGGTGGACGCCGATCTGATCGACGACATGATCATGGTGGTGCTGAACAACGAGGTCTCCGGCGGGCTGGCGCACGCGGGTTCCGCGCCGCGCCTGACCGACCCGGCCGAGCCCGGCAAGCGCCCGCTGCGCCATATCGAATTGCAGTTCACCGACGACAGCAACTTGACCAACTGGTACAGCCACTATCGCCTGGCGATGCCGGAGGTGAAAGTCACGGTGCCGGACGCGCACACGCCGGATCACGAGCGCTATCACGTCGGCGTGGACGCCCGCGTCGGCGTGCGGCCCACGGCCGGCGACTGATGCAGGTCGCCGGCAATCGGACCGGGGACACCACCGCGGTGATGGGGCCGCACCGGTTCCGGAACAACCAGCGGATGGTCCCGGCGAGTGAGTCCGCGTGGCGACTCGCGCAGGACAACGGCATGCTCGGCATCCGGGTCGACGCCACCGGCGGTCAGAATCGGTTGCGCGACATGCGCACCGGGCACGAGTTCGTCAATCTCGCCTCCTGTTCCTACCTGGGGCTGAACAGTCATCCGGCGGTCCTCGAGGCCGGAATCGAGGCGCTGCGCACCGAGCAGGTGACCGGCTTGGCGATGGCCGAGTGCCGAATTCGGCTGGCGTCGATGGTCGAGTTGGAAGACGAGTTGTCGGCACTGTTCGACGCGCGGGTGGTGCCGTCGATTTCCTGCGGGGTCCTCAGCGCCGCGGTGCTGCCGATGCTGGCGTCCGGCCACCTGACCGGCACCGAGCCGATGGTGGTGGTCTTCGACCGGTTCGCGCACTTCTCGATGAACTTCGTGAAGCCGATCGTGGCGGACGAGGCGCTCGTGCTGACCTGCCCGCACAACGACATGCGGTTTCTCGAGGATGTCTGCCGGAAGTATCCGCGGGTGGCGTATGTGTGTGAGGGCGTCTATTCCACCGGGGGCCACGCCGACCTGGCGGGTATCAGATCGCTGCAGGACCGCTACGGGATGTATGTCTACCTCGACGACTCGCACGGGTTGTCGACGCGAGGTACGAACGGCGCGGGCTTCGCCCGTTCGGTGCTCGGCGAACTCGACGATCGCACCATGATCGTCGCCTCGCTGGCCAAAGCGTTCGGCAGCACCGGCGGTATCGCGATGCTCGGCTCGTCGGGCCTCTTCGATTTCCTGTATCGGACCGGGCCGATGGGGTGGTCCCAAGGCTTGCGCACCGCCGCGATCGGGACGACGCGCGGCAGCATCGCCGTTCACCGCAGCGCGGAACTCGCTGTGCGCCAACGTCGTTTGCGGGAGAACATCGACATCTTCGAGCGGCGGATGGCTGGCCGCGAGGTTCGGGGCGCCGGATCGCACATCAAGTTCGTCACCGTCGGCGACAACGACCGCGCGGTCCGGCTGTCCACCGAACTGTACCGGCGCGGTTACTACTGCTCGGCGATGTTCTTTCCCATTGTGGCGCGCGGGCAGGCCGGTCTCCGGATGATGTTGCGCGGCGATATGACCGCGGCGCTGACCGAGGACTTCGTCACCGTGCTCACCGACGTGCTGGACGAGTTCTCGTGACCGCCGTGGCTGCTCCGGTCACGCCGGAACTGATACGGACAGTGGCTGTTTCGATCCGGGACGCACTGCGCGACGGTGTGGTCGCGCGCATGCTGGTGCCGCCGCGCGAGACCGTGTCGGACGAGGCGGGCACGAAGTTCATCTCGATGCCCGCGATCTCGCCCGATTTCGACCTGTACATCAACAAGGTCGCGACGATCGCGCCGGGCAGCGCGGGAGGGAGCACCGTCACCGCTGTGGTCCCGATGTTCGCCGCCTCCAGTGGACGGTATCTGGGCACCCTGGACGGCGCCGAGGTCACCAACCTGAAATGCGCCGCGGTGACGGCCCTGGTGACCGACGTGTGCGCCGCCCCGGGGAGCCGGGTGCTGGGGATTCTCGGCGCGGGGGTGCAGGCTCGCCAGCAGTTTCTCGGGGTGTCGGCGGTGCGTGATCTCGCCGAAGTCCGGATCTACTCCCGCGATCCGGGTCGCGCGGCGATGTTCGCGGCGGAGGTGGCCGCGGTGGCCGCGGTGGAGGTCGTGGTCTGTGAATCCGCCGAGCAGGTCAGCCATGGTGTCGATGTGCTCTCGACCGCGACCACTTCGACCGTGCCGCTGCCGATTTCGGCGCGGTTGCCCGCCCACGCGCACATCAACTGCATGGGCGCGCACACCACGGAGTCCCGTGAGGTGCCGGCCGAGCTGCTGTCGGCCGGCGTCCTGATCGTCGAGGAGTTGCGCACGGCTGTCGCCGAGGCGGGTGAAAGTCACGCCGGGGCAATCGAACTCGGTCTGCTGGTCACCGCCCAGGCCGCTGATCTGTGGCGCGGGCGAACAGTCTTCGCGTCTACCGGATGCGCCTATCTCGACCTGATCACCTGCGCCCAGCTGGTCGGCCGACGCACGGGTACCCACGTTTCGGAACAGGAGGTCGAGCAATGAATACCGTTGGGCAGGAAGCTGTCTCGGCAGCGATCGAGGAGGAGTTCGACGTTTGCGTCGCGCGGATGAACATAGTGGTGCCCGCCGAGTGGAAGGGCGGTGTGCTTCGCGGGTACCAGGGGTTGCGGGACATGGCCGCGCGCTTGCGAGAGGAGTTCCCGGATGACTGAGGCGACCGTGCGCCCCGGCGCGCTGCACGAACTCTCCATTCCCGAGGCCGGGCGGTTGCTGCGGGCCGGTGAACTCGCCTCGGTCGACCTCACGCGCGCCGCCCTCGACCGGATCGCCCGGCTCGATCCGGCATTGCATTCGTTCATCCGGGTCACCGAGGAGAGCGCGGTGCGGCGGGCCCGCGCGGCGGACCGCGATCTGCGGGGCGGTGTCGATCGTGGTCCGATGCACGGGATTCCGTACGCCTTGAAGGACATCTTCGACGCGGAAGGTGTGCCGACCACCAACGCCTCCTGGCTGTGCGCCGGCCACGTGGCCGAGGCGGACAGCACGATCGAGGCGCGGTTGCGTGCCGGGGGAGCGGTGGGGCTCGGCAAGCTGACCACCTTCGAATTCGCGCTCGGCGGACCGAGTTTCGAGTTGCCCTTTCTGCCCGCCCGGAATCCGTGGAGCGCGGCGCACATTCCGAGCGGGTCGTCCTCCGGCGCCGGGGCGGCGGTCGCGGCGGGGTTGGTGCGGGCCGCCGTCGCCTCCGACACCACGGGGTCCATCCGCGGCCCGGCCTTCCACTGCGGGACGGTCGGGCTCAAGCCGACCTACGGCCGGGTGTCCGGCCATGGCGCCCGGGCGCTTTCGCACACCTTGGACCACTTCGGCACCCTGAGCTGGACGGTCGCGGATACGGCCGCGCTGTTGCAGGTGCTGGCCGGTGCGGATCCGCGTGACTCGCGCACCGCCGGAACCCCGCCGCCGAACTACCTGGGCGTGCTGGATCGCGGCGTCGCCGGACTGCGGATAGCCACCGCGCCCGGCTGGTACGCCGACGATCCCGCGACGCTGCCGGAGATCCACTCCGGTGTCGCGCGAGCGCTCGGCCTGCTCGACGATCTCGGCGCGCGCGTCACCGAGGTCACTTTGCCGCCGTACGACCTGTTCAACGCATGCGGCCGCATCATCTTCGCCGCGGAGGCGTTCGCCAACTACGAGAACCTGCTGCGCCGGCACCCGAAGTCCTTCGCCCGCTACACCTATCAGCGGATGATGCCCGGGGCAGGCGTCGCGGCGGCCGACCTGCTGCGGGCCTACCGGGCGCGCGAGCGGCTCACCCGGGCACTCGACGAGATCGTGTTCGGCCACAATGACGTGCTGGTGATGGCGTCCGGACAGACCACGGCCGCCCGATGGGAGGATTTCCCCGCCGATTGGCCGCCGCCCCGGCTGGTCAACGACATGTTCGCCATTCCGTTCAATGTCACCGGCCACCCGGCGGTGCAGCTCCCGATCGGGTTCGCCGCCAACGGGTTACCCATCGGCCTGCACATCATCGGGCGCGCCTTCGACGAGGCGACGGTGTTCCGGGTGGCGGCGGCGCTGGAAACCGAACTCGCACAGCGGCATCGGCGGCCCCCGGAACCGGATCCGGGATCATGACGAGACGTTTCCGCTTCAGTGCGCGCGCCGCCATCGGTCCGGCCAGTGTGCGGGAGATCCAGGAGACCGCGCGTTTCGCGGAGTCGGCGGGTTTCGACACGATCGTGTTCCCTGATCACTTGGACATGCAATACGCCCCTCTTCCCCTGCTGACCGCGGCGGCGCTGGCGACCGAGCGCATCGGGGTCTGCCCCTACGTGCTCAATGTCGATCTCCGTCATCCCGCGGTGCTGGCGCAGGAGCTGGCCACGCTGGACCTGTTGTCGGAGGGTCGCCTGGAAATCGGGCTCGGCGCCGGCTGGAATCGCCAGGAATACCTGGCGACCGGCCTCACCTTCGCTCCGGTCGGTGTGCGGGTGTCCCGGGTGCGGGAAGCGGTCGAGGTCATCCGGGGCTGCTTCGCGGACGAGCGGTTCTCCTATGCCGGAGCGCATTTCACGATCCGTGAGCACGACGGCCTGCCCAAACCGGCCCGGCGGCCGCCGTTCCTGCTGGGCGGGGGTGGCAGGCGAATGCTGACCACGGCCGGGCAATTCGCCGACATCGTCGGGCTGGCGCCGCGAATCACGCCGAATCAGTCCGGTGGCATGTTCGCCGACCCCGCCAGTATCACGCTCGCGGCCACGGTGGAGAAGCTCGGCTGGGTGCGCGCTGCCGCCGGTGATCGGTTCGACAGTCTGGAACTGTCGACCTACGCCTCGGCCACCCATCCCGCGGCCGCGCCGGTGACCGTGACCGGCCACGCGCTCGCCGAGGCCCGGCGCCGGCTCGACGACATTCGCGCGCGGACCGGCGCGGAACTGACGGTGCGGGACTACCTCGACTCCCCGCATGTGTGGATCGGCACGATCGACCAACTGGCCGACAAGTGCCTGACGCTGCGAGAGCAGCTGGGTATCAGCCACTTCATGCTCGGCGCGCCGCGGGTCAGTGCCGCCATCGTCGAGCGGTTGGCCGGACAGTAGCGCCGGAATGAGCCTGCTGCGCGGCGTCGACCGGGACGGCAGCGCTGTCCGCGTAGATCGGAGGCGATCCTCCGCGCGCCACCAGTGCGCGGTGCTGTACTTCCTGTTCTTCGTGATGGGCACCGAGGGCTTCCTGATGCCACCGATTTTGCCGGCCCTCGCCGCGGATCTGGACATCTCCATCGCACTGGCGGCGGCGACGTCGACCGCGTTCGTGGTGACCTACGCGGTATTCGGGCCGCCGCTGGGTGTGCTGTCGGATATCAGGCCGAAACGACAACCGGTCCTGGCCGGCATGGCGCTGTTCGCGATCAGCAATATCGGTGTCGGCTTGGCGCAGAATTTCCCCCAGATGCTGCTCGCGCGCACTCTGATGGGATTCGCCGCCGCGGTCGCACTCCCGGCCGCGTGGGCGCACCTGTCCGATATCTGCCCGCCGCCGCGCCGGGGACGCGCGATCACCAACGGATTCGCGGTCTACGGTTTCGGGCAGGTCGTCGGTGTTCCCCTGGGGGCGTTCGCCACCCAGGTGTTCGGATGGCGCTTGCCTTATCTGGCGATCGGCGTCGGGTTCGTGGCGGTGCTCGGGTGGGCCGTGCGGACGATCGATACCCGCGCGCCGCGCGAGACCGCGGTCCGCTGGTCGAATATGGTGCGGCCGTTGGCCGTTCCGGTGGTGTGCCTGGCACTGGCCGCGACTTTCGCCGTGCAGGCCGGGCGGCTCGGCGCGTTCACCTACGTCGGTGCGCTGCTGGAGTCACGCTTCGGTTTCGACGTGGCCGCGCGCGGGCTCGTCGGCGCCCTTGTCGGCGTCACCGTCATCGTGGGATCGTTGCTCAGCGGCGCCCTGGTCGACCGGCAGCGCCGCGGTGGCCACCACGAGGGCTGGATCACCGTGGCCGGCGCACTGTTCTTCGCCGCCGCGGTCGCTCTCGCGGCCGGCACCACGACGCTCTGGATATTCGTGCTCGCCTTGACGATGTGGTGTCTCGCCGGCGGTCTCAGTTACTCGGCGCAACAGGCCTATCTCGCGGACGTCCGCCCCGCCGCCCGCACCACCGTGGTGGCCTGGCACAGCACCGTGATGAATGTCGGACACGCGGCGGGCAACACCGCCCTCGGCAGCGTCGCGATCGGCGGCACCGCCTTCGCCGCGATCGCCGCGGGTTTCGGCGTACTGGGCGCGGCCCTCGCGGTCGCGGTCGTGCTGCTGCACCGCCTCCGGCGACCCGGCGATCGTTAACCCGATATTCGCGCAGTTCCGAAGTGCGGGCTAAATCCCGCGATATGAGCCGTTCGAACCCTACGCTGACGATATGTAGCAATTGTCCAGGCAGTTCGGCTTTACGAGAGAGGAACTTGCATATGTCCCACTCCGCACCCGAACCCGAGTATCCGACGCGGCAGGCGATCGCCATGGGTACCTCCATCGGCGCCGCGATCCTGCTGTTCACTGTCGGTTTGCTCAATCTGCTCCAGGGCATTTCCGCCGTGGCCGAGGACAATGTCTTCGTCGTCGGCCCGGAGTACGCCTACAAGTTCGATCTCACGACGTGGGGCTGGATTCACGTCGTGGTCGGGATTCTGCTGCTCGTCTGCTCTTTCGGGCTCGCGACCGGAACGACCTGGGGCAAGGTCGCCGCGATCACGCTCGCGGCGGTCTCGATCGTGACGAACTTCCTCGCCCTGCCCTACTATCCGGCCTGGTCGATCCTGATCATCGCACTGGATGTGGTCGTCATCTGGGCGGTCAGCACCTGGATGACAGCGACCGAGTGACCGGGCCGACTCGCTGAGTCGCGCGAATGATCGCCGCGGCGGCCGCCATGGCCGCCGCGGCGATCAGCGCGGTAGCCGTCCAGCCGAACCAGTCGACCGCGGCCGCGCCGAATGCGGTGCCGAGGCTGCCGCCGACGAAGTAGACCAGCATGTAGGCGCTGTTGAACCGTGCTGGAGCCGCCGGATCGATCGCCAGCACCGTGCTCTGATTCGCGACCTGCGCGGCGAAGAGGCCCGCGTCGAAGAGCGCGAGACAGCACAGTGTGACCGGAGTGCTGCCGAGCGCGCAGGCGGCGACGATCGCGGACGCGCCCGCCAGCCCGAGTCCGAGCAGGATGACGCGCCG
This sequence comes from Nocardia goodfellowii, assembly GCF_017875645.1. Lineage (NCBI taxonomy): Bacteria > Bacillati > Actinomycetota > Actinomycetes > Mycobacteriales > Nocardiaceae > Nocardia > Nocardia goodfellowii. The sequence continues at coordinate 4,536,540 of NZ_JAGGMR010000001.1, forward strand.
GGCTCCCACCCGATCGGTCCACGTCCCGGCGATCTGCGTCGCCAGCAGCCCCGAGAGTCCGGCCAGGGCGTACAGGCCGATGCGCTCGGCCGAGTACGAGAACGGCGGTTCGGCGAGTGCGACCGCGAGCCCCGCCCACACGGCGCAGAACGCGAAGAACCACAAGGCTCCCGCACAAGCCGCGACCCGAAGAGCGCTATGGCGCATCAGCAATTGGGGCAGCGAGCGCAGGGTCGCGAGGTAACCGCGCGCGGTCGTACCCCGACTGGCCGGTAGCGCTACCAGGCACCATCCGCCGATCACCGCACTGGCGGCGGCGAAGACCACAAGCATGCCACGCCAGCCGATCTCGTCGGACAGCCAACCGCCGATGATCCGTCCGGCGAGGATCCCCACCGAGATCCCGGCGGTCACGAGACCCAGCGTTCGCGCGCGGCGATCCGGATGCGCGAGCCGGCCCGCGACCGAGCTGAGCCCCGCGCCGACGGCCGAACAGGCGCCGATCACGGCGGTGATCAGCCCCAACTGCCACACGCCGCCGATCGCGGCGCTCGACGCCAAAGCGATTGCCAGCACCGCGAATTGGGCGGCGAGCACCCGATCCGGCGCGAACCGGTCGACCAGCGGGACCAGCAGTCCCAGCCCTGCCATGTACCCGATCGGCCCGCAGGCGAGCGCGAACCCCACCGCCGTGACCTGTACACCCAGCGTGTCCGCCACATCGGCGATCGCGGGCTGCAAGCAGTAGGTCGTCGAGGTGCCGAGCGTGGCCGCGAGCGCCATGAAAAGCACGACGGGTCCCCGCAATCGCGGGGCGGCGGGGGTAGCGAGATCAGCGTTCATATCGGTCGACGGTACGAATCGCCTGCCCATGGTGCTGGCGGGATCTCGACCTCGCCGTAGGCGCTAGCGGTGAATGGCACCGCCCGTCAGCACCAGCGGTGCCGCGGTGCCGCCGCGCACCTCGGCGATGATCTCGGCGGCGATCGAGACGGCCGTCTCCGCCGGTGTCCGTCCGCCCAGATCGAGTCCGATGGGTGAGCGCAACCGCGCCAATTCGCGATCGGTCAGGCCGCTTTCGCGCAGGAGGCGCAGTCGTTCGGCATGGGTGCGGCGCGATCCCATCGCGCCCACATAGCCGACCGGCAGCCGCAGTGCGACCTCCAGCAACGGCAGGTCGAATTTGGCGTCGTGGGTCAGGACGCACACCACCGTTCTGGCGTCGACGGTGAGTGAACGCAGATACCGGTCCGGCCAGTCCACGACGACCTCGTGCGCCTCGGGAAAGCGGTCCGCCGTCGTGAACACCGGGCGGGCATCGCAGACGGTGACCCGGTAGCCCAGGAACCGGCCCATCGCGGCGAGTGCCGCGGCGTAGTCGATCGCCCCGAAGATCAGCAGCCGCGGCGGCGAACTGTAGCACTCCATGAATTCCGCAGTGCGCAAACCGGTTTCACTCATGGGCTCGCCCGGGATGACGGTCGTGCGAACGGCGGAGCCGAGCGACCGCACCACCGTCACCGGCTCCCCGCGAGTGAGCGCGGAGAGGGCGGGCTCCAGTGCCGCGCCCGGCGCGGGATGCACGAATATCTCGACCTCGCCGCCGCAGGTCAACCCGACAGCGAACGCGTCGTCGTCGCTGTAGCCGAAGCGCTGTCGCACCGCGCGCCCGGAGTCCAGCGCCTCCAGGCACAACTGGTGTACGGCCGCCTCCACGCAGCCACCCGAGACGCTGCCCGCCACCCGGCCGTCCGCCGACACCGCCATCGCCGCGCCCGGCGGCCGGGGCGCGCTGCCACTCGTGCCGATCACCGTCGCCAGCGCGTATTCCACGCCGCCGCAATGCCATTCGAGCAGCTGATGCGCGATATCACGCACGAGATGACCCGATCACCGCGCGGCCTTTCGCTGGGCCGCCAACCGCACCGCGTCGAGGATCTTCTCGTATCCGGTGCAGCGGCAGAGGTTCCCGGCCAGCGCCTCCCGGATTTCGACATCCGAGGGTTCCGGATTCCGGTCGATCAGGTCACTGGCCTGCACAATGAGACCCGGTGTGCAGAAGCCACATTGGACCGCCCCGGCCTCGACGAAAGCCTGCTGCATCGGATCCAGCCGGCCGCCCTCGGCCAGACCTTCGACGGTCCGCACCGAGCGACCCTCGACCTGCCCGGCCGCCACCAAGCACGCGCAAGCCGTGGTGCCGTCCAGATAGACGGTGCAGGAACCGCATTCGCCTTGCTCACAGGCATTCTTGGAGCCGGGCAGACCCATCCGCTCGCGCAGGATGTAGAGCAGACTCTCGCCCGGCCACACATCGTCGACGGTCACGGGTTCGCCGTTGACAGTGAAGGTGACACGCATCAGGCCGCCTTCCTTTCGCTCGCATAGTCTTTCCAGGCCCAGGCGAGAGTTCGCCGGGCCAGCACCGCCAAGGCGTGCCGGCGGTATCCGGCGGTGCCGCGCACGTCGTCGATGGGTGCGGCCGCCTCCGCGACCAGCTCCCCGAAACGAGTGACGACGGCGGGCCGGAGCTCGGCGCGGCTTTCCCACCATCCACCGGCGGTCAATTCCGCGCCCAGGAACTGCTCGGCCGCGATCGCCCGGCGCGGTGTGGGTGCCGCCGAACCGAATCCGGTACCCACCGCCCGCCGCTCGGGGTGCAGCGACAGCGCGAACGCGGCCACGGAGATGACCATGGCGTTCCTGGTGCCGATTTTGGCGAACTGCTGCGGCCCGGTCGCGGGCCGCACCCGGAACGCGCCGATGAGTTCGTCGGCCGCCAGGGCGTTGCGTTTGACCCCGACATAGAAGTCGGTGATCGGGATATCACGCACACCCCGGACCGAATGTGCCTCTACGACAGCATCATCGGCGAGCAGCGACGGATGCGCGTCACCGGCGGGGGAAGCCGCGCCCAGATTGCCGCCGACGGTGCCGCGGTTGCGGATCTGCGGTGAGCCGACGGTGCGCGCGGCCATCGCCAAACCCGGTAGGACATCGCCGAGTTCGGTGATCAGACGGGTGTAGCTGACACCCGCGCCGATGCGGAGCGCACCGTCGTCGCAGGCCCATTCCGTGAGCTCGCCCACGCGAGTCAGGTCCAGCAGCAAGGCCGGACGTTTGACGTCGAAGTTGAGCTCGACCATCACGTCGGTACCCCCGGCGATCGGAACCGCCTCGGGATAGGCGGCTTTCGCCGCCAGCGCTTCGGCCCATGAGCCGGGTCGCAAGAATTCCATATCGGAGCACTCCTGTGCGTTGAGGTGAGTCGCCGTCACCCGGCGAGGCAGGACCGCAGGCCGCGGGTCAGTTCGGCGCGATCCAGCTCGCGCCCGATGAAAACGACCTTGCCGGAACGGTTTTCGCCCTGCCACGGCGCGGACGGCCGAATCTCGAACATGCTGTGGATGCCCTGCAGCACGAATCGGCGGCTGTCGTCGGCGACCGCGAACAAACCCTTGATCCGGAACACGTCGCCGCCCCGCTCGGCCAGGTGGGCGCTGAGCCAGGACTCCAGCGCACGCTGGTCGAAACCACCGTCGAGTTCGATCCCGACCGAGGTCAGGCTCGGGTCGTGCTGATGGTTGTCCTCGTCGAGCCAGTGCGGGTCACCCGCCATGGTCCGCGCCATATCGAAGGCGCCGATGCCCAGCACATCACCGAGATCGATCGCCGCGTACTGCGAGGTGATGATGTCTGCGGTCGCGTTGATCGCCCGCACCGCCGCCTGGACCTCGTGCACGGTGTCGGCGTCGACCAGGTCCACCTTGTTGATGATGATCCGGTCCGCGAAGGCGATCTGATCGACCACCTGATGGCCCACGCCGTCGGCACCCACCTCGGCGAGATGGCCGCGGACATGTTTGGCGTCGACCAAGGTGACGATGGCGTCCAGCGCGAAGTTCGCGGCGATCTCCTCGTCCACGAAGAAGGTCTGGGCGACCGGATTCGGGTCGGCGAGCCCGCTGGTCTCGATCAGGATGCGATCGAAGCGGTCACTGCGCGCCAGCAGCGAACGCAGAATCTCGATCAGGTCGGTGCGCGCCGTACAGCACAGGCAGCACCCGTTGCTCATCTCGATGATCTTCTCGTCCGCGTTCAGCACGAGATCGTTGTCGATGGGTATCTCACCGAATTCGTTCTCGATGACCGCGATTCGGTGCCCGTGATTGGCGGTCAGGATGTGATTGACCAATGTCGTCTTGCCGGAGCCGAGGAATCCGGTCAGAACTGTCACAGGGATCTTGGCGCTGTCAGACATGGGTATCTCCTTGTCGGTTGAGGGAATTGAGGATCGTTCGCGCCTGGGCGAGCGCGTCGGGCGAGATCTCGATCCGCTTGCCGTCGAAGCCGGGGCCCCGGGTCGCGTCGAGGCCCAGCCGGGAGGTGGTTCCGTCGCTGGTCGAGGACGGATCCAGGGGCGAGCCCGGCAGCCCGTCGACGGTGAGGATGTCGCGGTGCGGTTGGAAGTGGGTGGCCAGCGCCCAGAGCACCGCGGAGTCGTCGGTGAGGTCGATATCGCTGTCGACCGCGATGACGGTCTTGACGTAGGGATCCCAGCCGAGCAGGCCCAGCATGATCTGGCGCGCCTGACCGGGCCTGCTCTGCCGCACCGCCACATAGCAGTGGAAATGCGTCCCGGAGGTCGGATAGTGCACCGCGGTCACATCCGGGAAACGCGATTTGAGCTTCTCCGCCATTTCCGACTCCCGCGGAATCCGGGCGAGATTGAGATGCTCCGCGGTATTGCCGCCCTCGACATCGAACAGAATGGGCTGCCGCCGCCGCATGATCGCCGTGACTCGCACCAGATTGTTGGTGGATCGGTTCGAGGAATAGCCGGAGAACTCCCCGAAGGGACCCTCCTCGACCCGCGCCGCCGGATCGATCTCGCCTTCCAGCACGAAATCCGACCAGGCCGGAACCCCGATGCCGTGGCGCGGCGTCGCGACGATCTCGAGCGGCTCACCCAGCAGTCCGCCGGCGATCGCGCGTTCGTCGACCTCGTAACCGACGCGGGCCGAGGCCGCGAGCATGAACAGCGGGTGCCCGCCGATCACCATGGCGATCGGCATCGGTCTACCCAGCTCGGCGTATTTCGCGAGCATGCGCCACAGGTCGCCGCGCGAATGCAGGCTGGTCGCCAGCTCGGTGCGCGAGTGCGCCATCGAGCGGTGATAGCTCAGGTTGCCCACCCCGGTCTCGGGATCCTCCGCGACGATGATGCCGCTGGTGATGTAAGGCGCGCGGTCCGAGGCGAAATGGCGCAGCATCGGCACCGTCGCCAGATCCACCTCCGCATCGGTGTCGACGACTTCGAGGATGGGCCCGGAATCCACTCGACGCGGTGCCAGCGGCTGGGCCGCCCGGGCGGCGTAGGCCTCGTGCAAACCGCTCGGCTCGGTGCCCAGCATGCGGGCGATCCGCTGCCGCGAGGCGAACACATTGCTCACCACCGGGACCGCGACACCGTCGACCTTGCGGCAGAACAGCATCTCGTCCCGGCCGCGCGCGGCCAGTTCGTAGATCAGTCCGGTGACGCCTTGATCCGCGGGCACGACATCGCCGACCGTCAGTACGTCCTCGGGATGCGTTGCGAGATAACGCTCCAGAAAGTCGTGCGGGTCCTGCCGCCGGGAGAGGTCGGAGTACGTCATCGGGCCAGACCTCCGGCTAGTTGGCGCACGCCGGCCGGTCCTTGCCAGCGCGGCGACAGGTCGTGTTCGATGCCGAACTGGTCGAGGATCTTTCCGCTCAGGTGGGCGAGCAGATCCTCGATGGAGGCCGGCTGCTGATAGAACGCGGGTACCGGCGGCAGTACGATCGCGCCCGCCTCGGTCACCGCCGTCATATTGCGCAGATGGACGAGACTCAACGGGGTTTCGCGGGTGACCAGCACCAGGCGGCGCCGTTCCTTGAGGCAGACGTCGGCGGCGCGGGCGAGCAGGTCGTCCGAATAGCCGTGTGCGACCGCGGCGAGTGTCTTCATCGAGCAGGGGACCACCACCATGCCCATGGTGAGAAAGGACCCGGAGGCGATGCTCGCCGCGATATCGCCGCGTTGGTGCTGGACATCGGCGAGGCCGCGGAGATCCTCGGGTCGCAGGCCCGCCTCGAGTTCGAGGGTGCGATGCGCCGCGCGGGACACGACCAGGTGGGTCTCCACGGTTTTCAGGCGTTGCAGGGCGGTGAGCAGATGGATGGCGAGGTGTGGTGCGCTGGCACCGGTGATACCGATGATCAGTCGCGGTCGACCGGATGCGCGCGCATCGCCGACGGATTCGTATGACATGACGGACTTTCTGGCTATGGGGCGGGTTCGGGGATCTGCCGGCGCCCTACGTGGAACACGACATTCAGCACGATGGCGAGCAGGGTGCCGGTGGCCACGCCGCTCTTGAAGAACATTTCGGCGAAGGCGGGGAGCTGGTGGTAGAAGCGCGGAGCGTAGGCCGGAATCAGCCCGACTCCGAGCGAGAGCATGACGATCATCAGGTTGCTGGTGCGGTCGAAATCCACCCGCGCCAGGATCTGGATCCCGGCGACGGTCAGGGCGCCGAAGGTGACCAGCGCCGCGGCCCCGATCACCGGCTCCGGAATGGCGGCGGCCACCCGGCCCACGGGCTGGACGAGACCGAGCACGAACAAGATCACCCCGCCCACGGCCACCGGGAAGCGGCTGCGCACCCCGGTCAGCGCGATCAAGCCGATGTTCTGCCCGAAAGTGGTGTAGACGAAGCCGTTGAAGACGCCGCTCAGCGCTGTCACGAGGCCGTCCACGCGCAGCAGCCGCGCGATCTCGTCCGGACCGACCGGCTTGCCCACCACCTGGCCGACCGCAAGCCCCTGTCCCGCGCCTTCGACCATGAGCACGAAGACGATGACGAGGAAAAGCAGGATCGAGGGGAGGTGGAATTGCAGAGCACCGAAGTAGAAGGGGCTCATCATGCCCACGATCGGACCGGATCCGACATCGGTGAGACTGCCTATCCCCGTGGACCATCCGACGATCGCGCCGATGACCAACGCTGAAAGAATCGACAGCTGACCGAGCATGCCTTTGAACAATCGCCGGAAGATCACCATCAGCGCCATGACCGAAGCGGCCAGTGCGATGTGGCCGAGCCGGCCGTAATCGGACGCGCTCGGATCGGACCCGGCGATCAACCGGATGCCGACCGGAATGAGCGTCAGGCCGATCAGCGCGATGACCGTGCCGGTCACCACCGCGGGAAACAGCTTCAGCAACATGCTGAAATACGGCGCGACCAGCATCCAGACCACACCCGCGACGAGCAGGGAACCGTAGACGGTGGCCATGCCCTGGCTCTGTCCGACCAGCACCATCGGCACGATTCCGCTGGATGCCGCGCCGACCACCAACGGCATCCGGATGCCGAACTTCCAGAGCCCCACGGCCTGTAAGACGGTACCGATGCCGGCCAGGACGAGGTCGATGCTGACCAGGCTGGCCAACTCCGCTTCGGTCAGGCCGATGGAGGTGCCGACCACGATGGGGACTACTACGACACCGGCGTACATGACCAGTGTGTGTTGCAGGCCGAGCAGCACCATGTGCACGAAACCGGGGCGTTCGTCGACCGCGGCCGTGCCGCTCGTCTCCGGCCGCACGCCGGGGTTCATTTCCTTGTCGGTCATGGCAGGTCAGCTCGCGCCTGCGGGTCGGCCTGGCCGGCCGGTTCGGTGGCCAGGCGTTCGGATTCCTCGGCCGGAGCCTGTTCTTGTTCCGGCGCAACACCATTGAGCAACAGGTTGAGCAGGAACGCCGCGATACCGCCCGCCGCGATGCCACTGGACAGCACGGTCTGCAACGGCCCGGGCAACTGGTCGTAGAAGTCGGGTGAACCGACCGGAATGAGCCCGAACCCGAACGCGATGGCGACCACGAGATGATTGCGCGGGTTGCTGAAGTCCGCTCCCAGCATCAGCTTGACGCCGATCGCGCCGAGGGTGCCGAACATGACCACGCTGATGCCGCCGAGCACCGGTCCCGGCAGGGAGGCGATCACCGCACCGAGCTTGGGCATCAAGCCGATGAGTACCAGGATCACACCGGCCGTGGCCACGACGTATCGGCTCATCACCCGGGTGATGCTGACCAGCCCGACATTGCCGCCGAAGGTGACGAACGGAAAGCTGCTGAATACCCCGGCCAGCGCGGTGCCGACGCCGTCGGCGCGCAACGCGCGGGCGATATCGCCCGGCCCGACTTTCCGGCCGACGACCTGACCGACGGCCAGGGTGTCACCCGTGGACTCCACCATATTGACCACCTGCACGATGAGCATCGGCAGGATCGCGGACAGGACGAAGGTCGGCGTACCGAACGAAAATGGTTCCACCAGACCGAATATCGGCGCGTCCGCGGTGGCGGAGAAGTTGGTCAACCCGAGCGGCCAGGCCGCCAGGGTGCCGGCGCCGAGGGCGATGAGGATGGCGAACCGGCCGATGGCCGGGCGCATCACCCGTTCCAGCACGACCACCAGCACGATGGTGGCGCCGGCGAGCAGCAGGCGCTTGGGTGCGCCGTGATCGGCCGCGGTCGCGGAACCGGCGATCATCGTCGCCGTCTTCGGCAGCAGCGAGAAGCCGATGATCGCGATGGTCGTGCCGGTCACGATCGGTGGGAAATACCGGGTCAGCTGGGCGAACCAGGGTGCGATCAACCAGGTGATGAGTCCGACCACGATGGTCGCGCCGAACACGGCCGGCAGCCCGGACTCCTTGCCCACGATGATGGCGGGGGTGATGCCGGTGAACGTGGAGCCCATGACGATGGGCAGCCGGACACCGACATTGAACAGTCCGAGGGTCTGCAGCAGCGTCGCCAGGCCACTGACGAACACGTTCGCGGTGACCAGGGTCGTGATCTGCGCCGGGGACAATCCGATGCCCAGCCCGATGACCAGCGGCAAGGTGACCATGCCCGAATAGGCGACGATCACGTGCTGCAGGCCGAGCGGTATCAGGTGCCGCGCTGGGGGAATCGAATCGACAGGGTCTCTGGTGGTTACCGACCGGCTTCGTGGTCGGGTGAAGATCTTCATAACTACTCCTGGGCCGGCGCTGCGGTGGGATGAGTCGTGGAACGGGCCGGGCCGCGGCCGTGCGGGATCGGTCAGTGTGACCAGGGCTGGCGCAGGGCGGACATGCCCGCGCGCGAAATCAGTTGCTCTGCTTGGTATTCGGCCTGTTCGGCGGCGTCGTCCTCGTCGATCAGCAGACAGCGCCCGTCTCGATAGACGATCTGCCCGCCGACGATCGTGATGTCCACATCGGAACCCCGTGCCGCATAGACCAGGGAACTCACCGCGCGGTGCAACGGTCGCAGGTGTGGCCGGTCGGCGTCGACGACGATGATGTCGGCCAGGCGGCCCGGCTCGAGCACGCCGGCATCGATGCCGGCGTAGCGGGCTCCCTCGCGGGTGGCCAGCTCGAGCGCGTCCTCGGCCCGGCACACGGTCGGGTCCAGGGTCGACAGCCGCTGGGCGAAGATCGACAGCTTCATGGCTTCGAAAAGGTCCTGCCGATGCCCGCAGCTCGGTCCGTCGCTGCCCAGCGACACCGCCGCGCCGCTGCCGCGCAGCTCACGCAGCCGGATCGTGCCGGAAGCGAGGTAGGCGTTGGAGGCGGGATTGTGTGCCACCCCGGCCCCGGCCGCGCCCACCTGTTCGACCTCGTCGTCGTCGAGCCAGATGGCGTGGGCGAGGGTCGCGCGGTGATCGAGCAGACCCTCCTTGGCCAGCCATTCGACCGGTCGGACGCCATAGGCCTCGAAGTAGCTCTGCGGGTCTTTGCTGCTCTCGCAGCAATGGGTGTGCCATTTGGTGTCGTACTCCGCCGCGAGTTCGACGCAGCCACGCACCAGGTCCTGATCCACGTAGGTGAGATTCAATGGGGCGGGCCATATTTCGACCTTCGACCCGCGCGGCCGATGCTGCATCGCCTCCCGGGTCATGGCGATCTCGTCGGCGGCGCTGTACCGGAACAGGCCCTGCGGCTGGCCACGCCGGGCGGCGATCTCGGTCCGGCCGCCGATCATGCCGCGGGCGACGACGCCGCGCAGGCCCGCCGCCTCGATCACGTCCGCGACCGCCAGCGTGGTAGCCAAATCGCTAGGGGCGTAATGGTTGTCGACGACAGTCGTGGTGCCGGCGCGCAGCGCCTCGACCACGCCGAGGCGCGCGGCGGCAACCGCGTCCGCCGTGGTCATGGCAATGGAGTAGGGCCACATGAACTCGCACAGCCAGGGCACGATCGACATGCCCTCGCCCAGGCCGCGAGCCAGGGCCTGATACAGGTGATTGTGGCCGTCGACGAAACCGGGCAGCACCAAGCGGCCGGTGCAGTCGATGACAGTGTCGGCTCGCCAGTCTCGCAGGTCGGCGCACGATCCGACCGCGACGATCCGCGAGCCGGTAATCGCTACCGCGCCCTGTTCGTACACGGTGCGCGCGTCGTCGACCGTGAGCACGGTCCCGCCGGTGAGTAGAAGATCGCAGTGCTGGGGGAGTGGAGGTGTCATGGCCGCCGCTGCCTTCCCGGGCGGCACAGCCGCCTCAATTCCGTTGGCGTAGGGGGAGATATCTCCCCGGCCAGGCCGAGGCCCAGCACGTGCCGAACGGTTTAACCCAGAGCGGGAGGTCACCGGCAATGTGACCTGGCACACATGCCGTGGTCACGGATACATGTAAACCGCTGGCTGTGATCGTTGTCAACCCCTCGGTCGAATCGAACTCGAATCCTGGGATGCGAGGCAGTACCGGCTGACCTGCTGAGATGAATCCAGTACGGCATCTGGGATTACATGCAATCCGTTGACACGCCGGTCCCGCTGTGCTGAACTCGGTGCCATCGAGCCGGCAGTCGGGCCGGCCCGCCGCGGTGTTCACCCGCGGCCCGTAGGTGCGGTGATTCGCGGCCGGGGATCTATTTCCGACCTCGTGAGGAGAATCGCAAATGATCATCGATACTCATGTCCACCCGACGAACCTCGTCGACGAAGCGTGGCGGCACACCGGTGAACCGTTCACCGGCGAGCGGACGCTGGAAATGATGGACGGCCCGTTCTGGATCAACGGGAAACCGCGCCGGGTGGATATCAGCTGCATCATGCCGCCACCGGGAAATACGGCGTGGCGGGAGGGAAATCGCAGCGGCCGCGAGGGGATTCGCGACTACCAGGCCTACGTGACCTCGATGGTGCAGAAATACCCGGACCGGTTCGTCGGCAACTTCATCTACAACCCGCGTTTCGGCCCGGAGAACGGGGCCGCCGAATTGGCTTTCCACGTGCGGGAACACGGCTACAAGATGATGAAGCTGCACGCCAACATGCACTCGTACCGCCCGGACCGGGCACTGGACTGGTTGCGCCCCGCCCTGCGCGTGTGCGACGAGCTCGGTGTCACCGTGCTGATCCACACCGGTGACGGCCCGTACTCCATTCCCACCCAGTTCTATCCGATCATCCGGGAGTTCCCCGGGGTAAATTTCATCCTGGGGCACTTCGGGATTCAGACCGGCGGCGTCTACTGTTTCGAGGCGTTCTGGATGATCCAGGACTCGACCAACGTCATCGGTGAGTCCGGCTGGCTGCTGCAATCTCGAATCGTGGAATTCGCGAAGGAGATGAAGAAGAGCAAGATGGTCTTCGGCACCGATTCGCCGCCGAACGAGCCCGGTATGTGGGCGCGCGAATTGGAAGTGCTGTGCCACAAGCCCCCGCAGGGCCTGGACTTGTCCGAGGACGACCTCGAGGGCTATCTGGGCAACAACATGGCGAAACTGCTCGGGCTGGCCCCGACCCCGCCGCCGAAGGATAAGGCGGAGGCGGAAGCCTACCTGCGCGGTGACATCACGCAGGCCTCGGCGACGAACTCGCACGCCGACCACTACAGCGGGTACACCCCGTCGGCGTGGGCGGAGGAGGCGGCGCTGGACGCCGCGAAGTAACCGCTAGCGGGGGGACTCCAGCGGCGCGCGATACTCCGCGCGCCGCTGGGGTTTCGCTGGCTTCGTGTCGCCGGCCAGCAGGGAGAACTCCCGGCGGCGCGGGGAGGCGCCGGTCATATCCTCCCGGGTGGTCGCCTGCGACAGGCGCACGCGCAGGCGCGAGATATGGCGTTGCGCCACGGCTTCGGCGTATTCCGGATCTCCCGTGGCCATGGCTTCGACAATCTGAATATGTTCGTCCAGCGCGAACCGGGGGGCGTCCACGCTGCGCCACAGCGAGTGCAGTGCGAGATGCGATCGGCCGGCGATCGGCTCCAATGTCGCTGTGAGATGGGGGTTCGCGGCGATCTCCCGCACGGTGCGATGGAACCGGATATCCAGTTCGACATGCGCGGCATGGTCGGTGCCGCTGCCGAGCACGCCCTCGTGCTCGGCCAGAATCTCCCGGAGCGCGGACAAACCGGCGGCGTCGAGCCGCGCGGTCGCCAGGCGCGCGGCGAGCCCCTCCAGCATTTCCCGCACCACATACAACTCACGCAGGTCGTCGATATCGACCTTGCTCACTTCGGCGCCCCGGCGCGAAACATGGTTGGCCAAGCCTTCGTAGATCAGGCGCTGCACCGCCTCGCGGACCGGCGTGCGACTGACATTGAGCTGCCGGGCCAGTTCGGGCACGCTCAGCGCCGTGCCGGGGGGCAACTGATTACGGAGAATGGCGGTTTTGAGGGCCTCGTACGTGCGGTCGGTGAGTAGTTCGCCGGAAGAGATGCTCTGCAAAATTGGCGACTCTGACATGGCGGGGCGCCTCCTTGTGCGTCAACATCGCCATGTTACATGCAATCTTTCGGGCATCCGCAGCTGCGTCGGATGATCAAGCGCACCGCCAAAGTCTGGTCGGCAGGGCGCGTATCGGCCTCCCGCACCGCAGCCAAGGTCGACACCGCCGCCCGGCCGAAGTCGTCGAACGACCGGCCCACCGTCGTCAGCGGCGGCCAGCTGTGCGCGGCGGGCTGGGTCGCGCCGAAGCCCAGCACGGCGAGATCGTCGGGCACGCGCAGGCCCGACTCCTGAGCCGCGGCAAGTACATCGAGGGCCAAGCCGTCCGCGGCGGTGAAGATGGCGTCCGGCCGGTCCGCTTCGCGCAGCCAGTCCCGGACCTCCTCGCGTGAGTTCCGTCGATCCAGACCGGTACGCCGCACCAGCGACGGATCGCCCCCGGCGGCCCGGATCCCCTCCATCCAGCCGCGGGCTCGATCGGCCACCGGTCCGGACTTGGAAGTGCCTGCGAGACAACCGATTCTGAGGTAGGAATGTCCCAGCAGATGCTCCGCGGCCAATCTGCCGCCCTGTCGGTTGGCCAGCGTCACCGAGGTCGCGTCGGCGCCGCGGGGCGCACGGTAGTTCAAATAGACCACGGGCACGCCGAAATCGGTGTGCGCGGCCCGCCCCGCGTCGATCTCCGACCGCACCAGCAGCAAGCCGCTGACCTGAAACCCGGCGAGGGTGCGTGCGTAGCGGATCTCCTGATCCCGTGCGTAACCCGAATTGCCCAGCAGTACAAGCGAACCGTCGGCGAAAGCCGCTCGCTCGACGCCGCGGACCAGTTCGGTGAAGAAGCCCTCGCTGCTGTCGGGAACGACGAGCCCGATCGTGTTGCTCCGCGTCGAGCGCAGGGCCCGGGCCATCAGGTTCGGCTGGTAGTCCAGCTCCGCGATGGCTGCCAGCACCTTGTCCCGAGTCGCGGCCGCGACGGGCCGGGGGCCGTTGTTGATCACGTAGCTCACCACGGCCGGAGAGGTACCGGCCAGCCGGGCGACGTCGTTGCGAGTGGTCCGCTGCACAGGGTCAGCGTACGGGCTCGTGCGCTGGCCGCCCGTGGTCTACACGTGTAGACTGAGGCCCGGCTCCGGTCGGGAATGTGCCGACGCCCGCGGTGGACAGCGGCGGCTGGGTGGGAATGGACCGGCGGCCCCGACAGTCACCGGCGTCGCGAAAACGCCGCAGTCCCAAGGAGTCAGCTCATGACCAGAGCGCCCGAGACAGATCGATCCGCGTCAACCCTGGTGCGCGTCGCCCAGACCCAGGAGGGGAAAGGCGTCGGAAGCAGCGCGCTCCGCCCGGACGGCACGCTCAAGGTCACCGGCGAGTTCGCCTACTCCTCGGATCTGTGGATCGACGGCATGGTGTGGGCGACCACGGTGCGCAGTCCGCTTGCGGCAGCGCGCATTCGGTCGATCGACACGAGCAAGGCGCTGGCCCTCGACGGCGTCCACGCGGTCCTGACCCACGAGGACGTCCCGGGCGTGAAGACCTACGGGATGAAGATCGCCGACCAGCCCGTCCTTGCCATCGACCAGGTCCGGTATCAGGGCGAAGCGGTGGCGCTGGTGGCCGCGGACGATCCGGAGACCGCCCGGCGCGCGGCGGAACTGGTCGCGGTCGACTACGAACCGATGGCACCGGTGACCGACTCCGAGCGAGCGCTCGAGGTGGGCACTCGTTCCATCCACGACGGCTCGAACCTGGTGCGCCACGTCAAGATTCGCCACGGCGATATGGCGCGGGCGCGTGCGGCGGCGGAGGTCGTCGTCTCCGGTGACTACGAGGTGGGCATGCAGGATCCGGCCTTCCTCGGCCCGGAGTCGGGCCTCGCCGTCCCGGACCCGGATGGCGGAGTCGAGCTCTACGTATCCTCGCAGTGGTTGCACAAAGACCTCGAACAGATCGCGCCCTGTCTGGCACTGCCGGTGGACAAAGTCCGCTTGACGATGGCCGGGGTGGGTGGCGCCTTCGGCGGTCGCGAAGACCTCTCGGTGCACGTGCACGCCTGCATGCTCGCACTGCGGCTCGGCAAGCCGGTGAAGATGATGTACAACCGCTACGAATCCTTCTTCGGGCACGTGCACCGGCACCCCGCGAAGATGCGCTTCGAACACGGCGCCACCCGTGACGGCAAACTCGTCTATGTCAAGGCGCGGCTGGTGCTCGACGGCGGCGCCTACACCTCGACCTCGCCGGTCGTGATCGCGAACGCGTCGTATTTCGTGGCGGGCGCCTACGAGGTCCCGCACGCGGAGATCGACGGCCTGGCCGTCTACAGCAACAACCCGCCGTGCGGGGCGATGCGTGGATTCGGCGCGGTGCAGTCGGCGTACGGCTGTGAATCTAATATGGACAAACTCGCTCGCGAACTCGGCATGGATCCACTCGAACTGCGACTGAAGAACGCGATGACGACCGGAACGATCCTGCCGACGGGCCAGGCCGTGGATGGGCCCGCGCCGGTTCGTGAATTGCTCGAGTCCCTGCGCGAGCGGCCGATGCCCGCCGCCGAGGCGATCCGTGACTCGCGCACACTGCCCGGCGGGGTCGGCAATACGACCCGCGGCGAGGGTATTCGCCGCGGTGTCGGATATGCGGTGGGCGTCAAGGCGATCGGCTACTCCGGCGGTGTCGACGACATCTCCACGGCCCGCGTCACCCTCTCGATCACCGCCGGCGACCCCGTCGTCTCGATCCACACGGCGGCCGCCGAATGCGGGCAGGGGATCACGACCGTGCAGTCGCAGATCGCGACCACCGAACTCGGCGTCACCCGGGTCGTGGTGCTGCCCGCCGACACCCGGATCGGCGACGCGGGCTCCGCGTCGGCCTCCCGGATGACCTGGATGTCCAGCGGCGCTGTCCAGGGCGCCTGCCGTCGGATCGCCCGCGAAGTGCTGAGCCGGGCCGAACAGGCCACCGGCCGCAGTGCCGCGGGACTCGCCCTGCGCGGCGACGCGATCATCGACGCGGGCAGCGGGGCGGCGGTGGCGTCGATCGCCGAGGTGGTGGGCGCGGACACCGTGACCGAGGTCTACGAATATCACCACCGGCCGACGGAGGGAATCGATCCGGAGCGTGGTCAAGGCAACGCGCACATCGCCTTCGCGTTCTGCGCGCACCGCGCCGTGGTCGACGTCGATGTCGATCTCGGTTTGGTGCGCGTCGTCGAGTTGGCGGTGGCCCAGGACGTCGGCAAGGCGATGAATCCCCTGGCGGTCGAAGGCCAGATCGAAGGCGGTAGCGCGCAGGGCCTGGGCTTGGCGCTGATGGAGGAGATCGTGGTGGATGAACGCGGGCGGGTGCGCAACCCGTCGTTCACCGACTATCTGATCCCGACGATCCTCGATGTGCCGCCGATGCCGATCACGATGTTCGAGTTCCCGCACCCGGATTCGCCCTATGGCCTCAACGGTGTCGGCGAACCGCCCACGCTGTCCTCCACCCCCGCCATCCTGAACGCGTTGCGCGACGCCACCGGGCTGGATCTGCCCCGGGTGCCGGTGCGGCCCGACGACATCGCGCTGCGCACAGCGCTGTTGTCCTGAACTGCGGTTGCGCGGTCATCGTGCTCGCCGGTGCGGGCAAGCGCCGAGGCTATCCGAAAGCGCTTGCCCGCGAGGGCTTTTGGCTAGTTCTGGGTACTTCACAATGCACGGCGCGTCCGCCCTGTGGCACAACAGCATTTTCGCCGAGATCGCCTGTCTCGCGCACCTTCCGCCGATACGGTGACCGGAACATTTTTCGGACTTCGGGCAGCAGGGGGCCACGATGTCGGATGAGCGGTTCATCGCAGCGCTCGATCGCCGGGAGTTTCTGACGCGGTCGGCCTGGTTCGCCGCCTGCGTGAGCGCGGGAGTGCTTGTGCCAGGCGGGATTCGGAGTGGAACGGCGGCCGCGCAGGCACCCGGTCCACTGGCCGCCGTGCAGGCCGTCGTACTGGACACACTGCGCGGCGTCTGCGTCATGGTGTTTCCCGGGTCTGACGAATGGTCACGGGCGCAAGGCGTTTGGCGACCAGGCCGCGGGCCGATCGAGGTCGGTGGCGGTGAGTTCATGATGGATCTCTTCGACAACTTCCTGGCCGCGGGGGATCAGCTGACCAGACCGCTGGCGGTGGCCTTCGCGGCGGCGCTGCACGACTTGGGCATACCGGTCGCACCGCTGCTCGGAGTGACTCCGGAGCACGGCCGCCGCCTGGACCAGGTCCTCGGGTACGTCTACTCCGATCGAGTGTTGCCGCTGTCGGTGCTGGTCGGGCTGGTCTTGAATTTCGGTGCGCTGCTCATCGCCCCCGCCGCGGTGGCCGGTCCGCTGGGTTCGCCGTTCGCCCGGTTGAGCCTGCGTGACAAGTGCCGCGTGCTCGAATTGATCGAACGGCCGATGCCGGAACTGGTGTCCATCGTGGACCGTGGCCTGCCGGGTCCGCTGCGCGAATCGGGGACCGGCTTCCTGCGCTTCGCGGGTGGAATCCTGCTCGAGGGCACGGCTTTCGGCGTGCACTCGGAGATGGAGATGTTCGACGCCGCGACGCGCACCGTCTCCGGTCGGCCGCCGTCCTGGGACCTCACCGGTTACCGCCCGGACGGGCTGATGGAGGGACATCCGGAGTTGCTCGGCTACTACCAGGGGCGAACGGAGATTCCCGCTCATGCGTGATGTCATAGTGATCGGCGCGGGCGGCGGCGGTCCCGTCGTCGCCGCCGAACTCGCCGGCCGGGGGCTGGACGTGCTGCTGCTCGAGGGTGGACCGCGTCATGCCGCGCCCGCCACGCAGTGGTCGCACGCGGAGAACGACGCCAACAATCCCAACGACGGCTATCTGCGCTTCGGCCCGCAGGACCGGGCGAAGCCGGCGTGGTTCCGCGAATGGGCGTCGAATCTGTACGCCTGGCAACTGTCCGGGGTCGGCGGCACGACCGTCCACTATTTCGGCAACTGCCCGCGTCCGTATCCCGGTGTGTTCCAGGGTTATTCGGGTCCGGACGCGGCAGCCTACGACCGAGCGCACGAGTTCCCGTTCAGCTATGACGAATTCGTGCCGTATCTGGAGTGGGTCGAGGCGACGCTGCCGGTCCAGACCGCGGCGATGGGAACGAAGGAGAGCATCACCTTCCGCGGCTGCGAGAACGTGGGCCTGCCGGTGCAGACCTCCCGCACCACGACCGGCATATCGTTCCGGCCGCAGCAGAACGCGATCTTGCAGCCGGGCGGCAACGCCGGACGTACCGACCGAGCCGACCTGCTGACCTATCCCGCCGCGACCGGCTGTACGTTGTGCGGCCACTGTTTCCAAGGTTGCTTCGAGCCGATCAGCGCACCGCGCAACCTCGTCGCCAAGCGATCCACCGACAACAGCTACGTGCCACTCGGTTTGGCGGCGGACGCGGTGCGGCCGGGCGGCAAGCCCATCGAGTTGCTCGCGGATTCCTTTGTCACCGCGATCAATTGGGAACATCGCGGCAACGCGGTGGTGGCGACCGGGGTCACCTGGCGCGACAACGCCGATGGAGCGGTGTGCACCGAGGACGCCCGAGTCGTGGTGCTGGCAGGCGGTGCGACCGAAAGCCCGCGCCTGTGGTTCAACAGCGGCCTGCCCGATCCCAACAACTGGGTGGGGCGTGGGCACACCGACCACTTCCTCGACTGGGTGGTCGGCAGCTTCGACGAATACACCGGCAACTCCAAGGGCGCCAACTCGGCCGCGCGCGTCGACTTCCCCGGCCGCGGCGGAATCGAGAACGTCGGCTTGACCCCCGCCATCCAGGCGTTCACGATGTGCATGTCCGACAGCGGAGTGCGCGGCGTCTACGACAACGGCCGGGGCCCGCTGGGTCCATGGGACGGCCCCGCCGGCCGTCTGGTCGGGCACGAACTGATGGACCTGCTCGGCAACGGCATCGACAATCTGCTCAACTTCCTCGTCATCACCGATGACCACGTCGAACCGGGCAACCGGATCACGCCGTCGCTGTTTCCCGCGGACGAGAACGGCGCGCCCGCCAAGATCGATGTGTCCCGGCGGCAACGCAGCCCGCGCACCCTGGCCAACCGGGAATTCATTGCCGCGCGAGCCGCCGAGATCATGCGCGCGGCGGGCGCGAAGCGGGTGTACCGAATGGATTGGTCGCCATTGCTTTTGCATGTGCACTCGTCGATGCGAATGGGCGCCTCGGCCGCGAACTCGGTGCTCGACGCCGACGCACAGGCACGCTGGGTCCAACGCCTTTTCATCGCCGACAATTCGGCACTCGCCAATTCCCTCGGCGGCCCCAACCCCACCCTGTCGACGCAGGCTCTGGCGACCCGCACCGCCGAGAAGATATTCCGGCTGTACTTCGACGGCGACTCCTGGGTGGACAAGGAGGCGCCCATCGTCACCACGGACCACCGCATCTCCGCTCGCTCCGGGTAACTGTTCCAGGTGAGCGTTCGGCAACGCACGGGGTGAACGATTCATCCGCCGAGCAATACCCGGCTTTCGCGGGCGGTGCGAGCAAAACCGGGCCGTCATGGATCGACCTCGATAAAGTTACGGTCGCGTCGGCGCGGTCGTGGTTCGGCCGTGTGGCAATCTTTGGCGATAGTGCTCGAAAATGCCGGGGGTCCGTTGTCCACCTAAGGCGGCTTCTCGTTGAGAGACAACCAATCGGTGTTCCGCAGGTGGTGGCGCGACCGGGTCGATTATCGCGGCCTGGTCGAGACGTTCGCCGCGCACGGTGCGTTGGGTCCGTTCAAGTTCATGCTGGGGACCGGCGGGCTGGTCATGCTGTGCCTCGCGGTGCTGGCCCCGATGGCGCAGGGCGAGGCGCCGGGCCGGATCATAGAGGTGCAGGGCGTCGTCGAAGCGGTCATCGCGGGCGTGTGGACGTTGCGCTGGTGGTTGTTGCCGTGGCCGCGCGAATACGAGTCGCTGGCCTGGATCGTGCTCTTCGACCTCGACACCGCAGCCAATGAGCTGATCGCCCACGACCGCGTGGTCGGCGTGCTGGGGATCGTGCTGCTGGCGGCGATGGGCGGCTACGTCGCGGTGTTCCACGGTCCGCGCATTCTCGCGCTGCACATCGGCTGGACGGTGCTGACCAGTGTCCTGATGGCCGGATTGATGATCAGCGGAAGGCTGCCGGGCTACGGCACGAGCCGGCGGGCCGATATCGCCGTCGGCATCGGGGTGATCCTGGTGATGGTGGTCGTGGTCGGGGTCGTGCTGCCGTTCATGCAGTTCAGTCACTGGCTGCTGCGGGTGGACGCGCTGTCGGACCCGCTGACCGGGCTGTTGAACCGGCGCGGTCTGGACGCGCATCTGTCGGCGCGGATCGGTCGCGGTCGCCGCCGGACCGCGGCGTTCGTCGCGACGGTGGACCTGGATCGCTTCAAAGCCGTCAACGACACCTTCGGTCACCCCTTCGGCGACGAGGTGCTGATCCACACGGCCCGGCGACTGCGTGACGCGGTGGAATCCGATGCCCTCGTCGCGCGCACCGGCGGGGAGGAGTTCGTGGTGGTCGGCGCGTTGCGCGCGGACGCCACGTCGATCGGGGAGCGACTGCGCCGGGCCGTCGAGAACATGTCGGATCTGCCGGTGACGATCACCGCCAGTGTCGGCGTCGCGGTCCTCGACGCTTCGCACCCCCGCGACGAGGCCGATTACCGTGAGCTGCTGCGCAATTCCGATTCCGCGATGTACCGGGCGAAACACCAGGGCGGCAACGCCGTTTACGTCGCCGCCCTGGTCTGAAAGGGCCCTCGATTCCGGCGCGAAGGTCAAGTGTTCGGCAGGATGACAGCTCGCCCCCGTACCTTGCCGTCGTGCAGCCGTTCGTAGGCCTGCGGGGCCTGCTCGAGCGCGTAGGTTTCGGTGTGTACGGAGATCGCGCCGCTGCGGGCCAGGTCGAACACCTCGATCAACTCGGCTCGGCTGCCCCAGTACGGCGCGCTCACCGACACCTCGTAGGGAAGTACGCCGAATCCCACCGGCAGGGTGCCGCCACCGATCCCGACGATGGTCACGTCGGCCTCGACAGCGGCGCAGGCCGCCGCGATAGCCACCGTCGGCGGCGCGCCGACGAAGTCGAAAACCGCTTCGGCCATGCGCCCCGCCGTCAGCTCGCGGATGGTCGCGGCGGCCGCACCGTCGGATTCGATCGCGTGGTGCGCGCCGACTTCCTTTGCCAGCGCGCGTTTTTCGGCACTCACGTCGAGTGCGATGACGCGGGCCGGGCTGAGATGGCGCAGTAGCTGGATCGCGACGTGGCCGAGGCCGCCCGCGCCGATCACGACCGCTGTGGATCCGGGGATCAGTTTCGGCAGCGAATGTTTGATCGCGTGATACGGCGTCAGGCCCGCGTCGGTGAGCGGGACCGCCTGCACCGGATCAAGGTCGTCGATGGGAACCAGATGGCGGGCGTCGTCGACGATCATGTACTCCGCGATCGCGCCCGGAGCGCCCAGACCGGGCGGGTGAATGCCGAGTTCGCCGGCGCGCAGGCAGTAATTCTCTTTGCCCACCGCGCATTTCGCGCACGCACCGCAGCCCCAGGGCCCGTACACCGCGACGAGGTCACCGACGTCGACCGTGTGGACACCGGGCCCGGTCTCGGCGACCGTCCCCACCCCCTCGTGCCCGAGCGTCAACGGCAGCGGGAAGCTCAACTGGTCCGCTGGTGCGCCCATCACCACGAAATCGGAATGGCATACCCCGGCGGCGAGTACCCGGAGCAGCACCTGTCCGGGTCCGGGCACGGGCCGGGGAATCTCCACTATCTCCGGTGCCGTGCCGGCGCTGCGGTACTGCAGGGCCTTCATCGAATCGGTCATTCGCGAAATCCTCTCTGATCAGCAGTTCGGATGTGCGCTACCAGGGGTGGAGCCGGTTCCCCGGACAAAGCCTACCGATCGGTCTGTACGGCGTCCGCTGACATTTGTCATGGCCGATCCATGCGGAAGTCATCAGGTTTCGGTGACTGCGCTTACTACTGTCCGCCGGCGGTCTCGGCGACAGTTGAGGCTATGAACAGCGCACATCGAAACCCGCCGGATCAGGTTGGCGCCCAGGCGAAACCGATCGACGATGTCATCACCGCGCGCGGCCTGCGCCGAACCTACGGGCACGGCAAGGACGCCTTCGAAGCGGTGAAAGGGGTAGACCTCCAGATCGTGTCGGGAGAGGTTTTCGCCTTGCTCGGGACCAACGGAGCGGGCAAGACCTCGACACTCGACCTGCTGGAGGGGCTGGCCGCGCCGACCGACGGTGAGGTGCGGGTCTTCGGTCTCGATCCGCTCCGGGACCGGGCGCAGGTACGCGCGCAGGTCGGCATCATGTTGCAGTCCGGAGGACTGCCCGCCGAGCTGACCGTGCGCGAAGCGCTGGAGATGTGGCGCGGGACGTGCACCGACCCCACCACCGCCGACGCGGTCCTCACCCAGGTCGACCTGGCCGACCGCGCCGAAGTCCGGGTCGGTTCGCTCTCCGGCGGTGAGCAACGCCGCGTCGACATGGCCTGCGCCCTGCTCGGGCGGCCGCGGTTGCTGTTCCTCGACGAACCGACGACCGGGCTCGATCCGGAGAGCCGTCGTGCGACATGGCGACTGCTCGCCGACCTCAAGGCGTCCGGGGTGACGATGGTGCTCACCACGCACTATCTGGACGAAGCCGAGGCACTCGCCGACCGGATCGCGATCATGCACAAAGGTGCCGTCGTCCGCACCGGCGCGCTGCGGGAGATCGTAGACGGGCACCCGGCCCGGATCGCCTTCGATCATCCGGGACTGTCGCTGCCGCGATTGCCTGCCGCACGGACCGACGCCCGAGCTCGCGTCACCGTCACGACCCATGACCTGCAGAGTCACCTGTTCGAACTGCTCACCTGGGCCCGCGAACACGGCGTACGGCTGGGCGGACTCGAAGCCCGCGCCGCGTCCCTGGAGTCGGTCTTCCTCGACATCGCCGGCGACTCGGCGGACACCACGAGCACAAACCCCGAACTGATCGGAGCCTCCCGATGATCGACACCGCGACATCCACCACGACAATTCGCCGCCGCCCGTTGGCCGCGCTGGCCAAGGCGGAGTTCCTGCAGTTCCGGCGTAACAAGACGCTGGTCTACATGGCGACGGTCTTCCCGATCGGCACACCGTTGGCGATGTATCTGATCGCCCGCAAAGACGAACCGTCCACGACTGCGATGGCGGCCACCACATTCGAGCTGCTGGCGCTGCTCACCTTGCTGTTCGTGCAGTACTACTCGGTGCTGTCGATGGTCACGACGCGCCGCGGCGAGGGCGTGCTGAAACGGTTGCGCACCGGGGAGGCCGCCGACTGGCAGATCCAGACCGCCCCGGCGGTGCCGGGCGTGTTCGTCACGCTCGCGTGCACGGTCGTGGTCGCCGCCGTCGTCTATGGCACGGGCACACCCGCACCGGTGAACCCCGTGGCGATCGCCCTGGGACTGATCGGCGGCGTCGCGCTGTTCTCGTTGCTGGCACTCGCGACCAGCGCCGTCACGAAGAACGCGGAGGCCGCGCAGATCACCTCGTTGCCGGTGATGATCGTGGCGATGCTGGGCCTCGGGTCCATCCGCGGTGTCCTGCCGGATCGGCTGGCCGCGGTGGCCGACTGGACGCCGTTCGCCGCGGTGTCGGATCTGGTCTCCCTCGGTGCGTCCGGTAAGCCGGCTACGGCCACCGCCGACGACGTGGCCGCCGACTTCGCGGGTACTTTCGCGGAACTCGGGCGGCCGTTTGCCACACTGGCGCTATGGACCGTCCTGGCAGTCGTGCTGACCCGCAGGAGCTTCCGCTGGGACGACCGGGGATGACTCGGTTGACCTCGTGGTGGCACGAGTTGCCCGGAGCCGCCAAGTTCCGGCTCTACACCCGGGTCACCCTGCAGATCGCGGTCGCCGTGCTGGTGCTGACCGTGGTGATGACCAACGGTGTCGATTCGCCGTGGTTCGCCCCGGGGATCGTGATCGCGGGAATCGCGGCGATCCTCGCACTGCACGCACAACCCGACTTCGCCACCGAGGCGGTATCGCGCCGCTGGATGTTGCCCGCCGCCATCAGCTTGCTGGGCGGGGTATGGCTCGTCTATGCCGTGGTCACCCGGCTGGCGGCGAGCGAGACTGTCGCGCACCAAGCGCGGATGGCGGGCGGTTACACGGCGATATTGGCCATCTTCTCGGTGGTCTCGTTTCTGCCGCGGCACAAGTGGTGGGCGGTCGCCGGAATCAGCCTCGCGACTGGTCTGGCGTACGCCTCGTCATTGACCGGCGGCCTGGTCGCGGCGCTCGTGAGTCTGCTGGCCGGTGTTTTCGCGGTCGGCACGACCTTGCTCACGGTGTGGGGTTTGCGGGTGGTGGAGGAGCTGGAGCGGGCGCGGGTGGTCGAGACGGAATTGCAGGTGGCCGAGGAGCGGTTGCGCTTCGCGCGTGACCTGCACGATATCGTCGGCCGCGGCTTCTCCGCGATCGCGGTGAAAAGCGAACTCGCGGCGGTACTCTCGCGTTCCGGCGCCGCCGATCGCGCGGCCGCCGAGATGGACGAGGTCAAGGCGCTCGCCGTCGAATCGATGGGCCAGATGCGTCAACTGGTGCGCGGCTACCGCGGCATCGATCTGCGGGCCGAGGTGGCCGGTGCGCGCTCGCTGCTCGCCGCGGTGGACTGCCGGCTCGTAGTCGAAGGCGATCCGGCCAGGGTCCCGGCGCGGTATCACGAGGTCGCGGCCTGGGTGGTGCGTGAGGGCACGACCAACATCGTCGAGCACTCCGCGGCGACCTCGGCGGTACTGACCCTCGGAGACGCTGGAATGTCGTTGCGCAACAACTGTCCCCGCGGCACACCGGGGGAGCGGTCCGGGCTGCGCGGCCTCGCCGAACGGCTCGCGGCCACCGGCGCGACGCTCGAGGTGCACGCGTCGACCGAGGCCTTCGAGATCGAAATCCACTGGGAGAACACATGATTCCCGTCCTGCTCGCCGACGACGAAACACTCGTCCGCGCCGCGTTGGCGACCCTGCTCGATATCGAGACCGATATCGAGGTGGTCGGCCACGTGGGCTCCGGCGAGGAACTCCTCGCCGAGTGGCGACGCCGGAGCGCCGCGGGCACGCCGGTCGCGGTGGCGGTGATCGATCTGCAGATGCCCGGCATGGACGGCATCGAGACCGCCGTGCAGCTGCAGCGTCTCACCCCCGGCGCGGGCACCCTGATCGTCACCAGTCACGGACGCCCCGGCTATCTGAAACGAGCACTCGCCGCGGGGGTGCGCGGTTTCCTGCCCAAAACCACCTCGGCGGCCACGCTGGCCGCGGTGATCCGGACCGTCCACGACGGCGGCCGCTACGTCGACCCCGAACTGGCGGCGGAGGCCATCAGCGCCGGCGACACCGTCCTCACCGGCCGTGAGGCCGACGTGCTCGAGTACGCCCTCGACGGCGCGTCGGTCGACGAAATCGCCCGCCGCGCCCACTTGTCGCCCGGGACCACTCGCAACTACCTGTCCTCCGCGATGGCCAAACTCGGTGTCGCGAACCGGTACGAGGCCGCGCTCAAAGCTCGGGAAAAGGGCTGGATCTGAACTAGTTGATCGACCTGAAACCACCACCGGCGCAATCCCATTGCGCGCTCTGGCCGGGCAGCCACCGGGCCTGCGAGCAAGGTCGCGAACCCGCCCGCCGTTTCCATGCGCGGCAACCGGGTAGATCTTGATTTTGGCTCCGAAAGACAGGTGACTTGCGCGGTGGCGCAGCGAAAACGATGACCAACCTCAATATCGAACGCGTATATCTGGCCGCCGGAATCGCCCTGCTGCTGGCGGCGACGCTGCCTCGCCTCTTCAAGGATCGGGCGATCACCGCACCGATGCTCATGCTGGGCGTCGGGGCCATCGTCGGACTCGTAATCGGGCCGACCGGCTTGCAAACGGTGTCCCCGATGTCGCATCCGGCCGTGATCGAACACCTCGCGGAACTGTGCGTGATCGTGGCCCTGATGGGTGTCGGACTGGCCATCGACCGCCCGTTGGACTGGCGGACCTGGGGCTCCACCTGGCGTCTGCTGCTGATCACCATGCCGCTCTGCATCGCTGCGGTGGCGGTATTCGGTTGGTGGGCAGTGGCATTGACGCCCGCCGCCGCCGCACTCCTCGCCGCGGCGCTGGCGCCGACCGACCCGGTGCTCGCCTCGGATGTGCAGGTCGAAGGACCCACCCCCGGCGGCGCGGGCTCGACCGAGGAGGACGACGAAGTGCGTTTCGCCCTCACCTCCGAAGCCGGCTTCAACGATGCGCTGGCCTTCCCCTTCGTCTATCTGGCGATCTTTCTCGCGACCGAGAGTTCGGTGCGGAGCTGGTTCGCGGGGTGGGTCGCCTGGGAATTGTTCGGCAAGATCGTGGTCGGCGTCCTGATCGGCGGGATCCTCGGCGATCTGCTCGGCCGGGGCCTGTTCCGATTCCCCATCAAGGACGCACGGCTCGCCGACCGAGGGGAGCCGATGGCCGTGCTGGCAGCGGTATTCGCGGTCTATGGGCTCACCGAACTCGCCGGGGGCTACGGATTTCTCGCGGTGTTCGCCTGCGCGATCGCCATTCGACGCATCGAGCGCGACAGCGGATACCACGAACAGATGCACAGTCTCGTCGAACAGCTCGAACATGTTCTCACGCTGGTAGTGCTTCTGCTGCTGGGCGCGGCCCTCACCACCGGCCTGCTGGACGCGCTGTCCTGGCCCGGCGTCGCGCTGGGCGTACTGCTCGTCTTCGTGTTCCGGCCGCTCGCCGGGTGGCTGTCTTTGCAGCGGTGCCAGGAGATGGACCGCAAGGAGCGGGCCGTCAGCGCGTTTTTCGGCGTCCGCGGTATCGGCTCGATCTACTACGTCTCCTACGGCCTGACGCAGCTGGATCTCGGCCGGGAAGCCGACGCCATCTGGGCGATCGCGGCGTTCACGATCGTGCTGTCGGTGATCGTGCACGGCGCCAGCGCCGGATGGGTGATGAAGCACCTCGAGCACACCCGCGGGCGCGGGCAAACCGGCACCGCCGTCAGACCGTGACGCACCGCGCGATCACATCTCCACGCTCTGCGCCACGAGGTCCAGGAACACCCAGATGTCGCCGCGCATATAGGCATCCGGTTCCTCGGAGCCGCCGAGGAACGGGTACGGCGTGGCGATGTAGACCTCGCGCTCTTCCAGCGGGCCGAGGAGCCGCCGGATCTGCGCCACGTGCGACGGGCGCAGCACATATTTGGTGAAAACCCGGTCGAGCAGGACATCGGTGATGAAGTCGTCGATATCGCGGAAGCGCCCGTAGCTCTCGGCTCGCGCCTCGTAGGGATGCAGCACCGCGTACTCCCGCGTGCCGCTGTTGCGCAGGAAGACGTGCCCGAGCTCGGAATACCCACGCACGGTGTCGAAATGCGGAAAATGCGGCTCCCACGCCGGCATCACCTCGCCGATGTGACGCGGCTCGATCAATCGGAAGCAGTCCGATTCCACGCGAGCACCCTTCTGTCGTTTCGAGAATCACGATGTCAGTGTCCGCATGGGATCTCACACAGCCCAGAGGTTAGTCCCGGTGCCAGGGGCGAGCAGCCGGGGGGCGTTGACGCGGCGCGGAGAGCGGCGTACGGTCGGCTTTGACAAATTATCCAAATTCGTCAAAAGGTCAAAAATGGCGGTCAACGAGGTCGAGCGCGAGCAGGCGATTCTCGACGCGGCAGTCGAACTGCTGCTCCGGGTCGGCTACCAGAAGCTGACCATGGGCGATGTGGCGGACGCGGTCGCGCTGCACCGCGGGCTGGTGTACCTGCGCTTCAAGTCGAAAGACGACCTCGTCGAAGCGGCCGGGCGACGCGAACTCGACCGGTACGCCGAGCAGTGGTCGGAGGCGCTGCGCGCCGACCCGGCCGGCGGCACGGTGGCCAGCGTCTATCGGGCGATGGTGCGGGCATTGCGGTCGCTGCCGTTCGCCGCGGCGATCGTCGCGCGCGACGAGGCGGTCTTCGGCAAGTACCTGCGCAAGCCGGGGACGCTGTTCGATCGATTGAAAGACGTCGGCACGGTCGGCTTCCTCGCGGGTATGCAGGAGGTCGGTGCGATGCGCGCCGATATCGACGCCCACGCCGTGGCTTTCATCCTCGACGCCCTGACTCCCGCGCTGCGGCACACCTTCTCGCACGCCGACGAGGCCGCACCCGCGACCGACGCCGTGGTCGACGCCCTGGCCGAGCTACTGGAACTCGGCCTGACCCCGCCCGCCGGCGCCGATCTCGCTGCGGGCAAGTCCTACCTGCTGGCGGCGCTCACGCGTACCCGCGCCACCTTCTCTGCCTGATCCCGCGAAACCCGATTTGGGAGCTGCTGTGCACACTGTGGAAAATCAGCTGGATTCGTACACTCTGACCCTGGCCGACCCGCTCGCGACCCTGGAAGTCGCGGGCGGCAAGGGCAGCTCACTCGCCCGAATGGCGGGTGCCGAGCTGCCCGTGCCCCCGGGGTTCCATGTGACCACCGCCGCCTACCGGCGGTTCGTGGCGGCGGACGGGCTGCACGAGCGAATACTCGAAGTGGCGGCCGGAGTGGCGGCCGATGACCCCGGCACCTGGACGACCGCGGCGAACGCCATCGCCACTCTTATTGCCGCGCAACCGGTTCCGGAGGACGTCGCCCAGGAGATCCGCACCGGCTATGCCCGGCTCGGCGAAGTGGCGGTCGCGGTGCGATCCTCGGCCACCGCCGAGGATCTGCCGGAGATGTCCTTCGCGGGACAGCAGGACAGCTACCTCAATATCGTCGGCGCCGAAGCCGTGGTGGCCGCGGTCAAGCGGTGCTGGGCTTCCCTATGGACCGACCGCGCCCTGGGATACCGTGCCCGCCACGGTATCTCCGCCGACGACGTGGCGCTGGCGGTCGTCGTACAGGAGTTGGTGCCCGCGGATTCGGCCGGGGTGGCGTTCACCGCGAATCCGCTCACCGGTGCCCGTGACGAAGTGCTGATCAACGCCGCGTGGGGGCTGGGTGAGGCGATCGTGAGTGGCCGGGTCACCCCGGACACCATCGTGATCGCCAAGAGCGGCAACACGATTCGACAGCGCGACATCAGCGACAAAGAGTCCATGACCGTGCGCACGGCGGACGGAACACGCGAAGAAGCGGTACCGGAGGATCGCCGCCGTCTGCCGGTGCTCGAGCCCGCGGCCGAAGCGGAACTCGCTCGCCTGGCGGTGCGCATCGAGGAGTTCTACGGGCAGCCCATGGATATCGAGTGGGCGCGGCACGCCCAGCGGTTCTTCGTGGTGCAGGCGCGCCCGATCACCGCACTGCCGGACGCCGCGCCCGCCGCGACCGAACAGGATTGGGATCTGCCCGATCCGCACGGCAAGTACATCCGGAGCAGCGTGATGGAGTTGCTGCCCGATCCGCTCTCCCCGCTGTTCGCCACCCTCGGCATTCCGGCCTGGGAACGGGCGACGCTCGCGCACTACCGGGCGATCCAGTTGCCGTACTTCAGCGAGCCGCTGGCGGTCATCAACGGCTACGGCTACTACAACGTCGACTACCGCGGCGGCCTGCTGGTCCGAATGGCGCTGGCGCAACCGAAGTTCCTGAGCCGGACGCTGCCGAGACTGCTGCGTTCCGCGCCCGAGCGCTGGCGGACCGCCCGAGACCGCTACCGGCAGGTGGCCGGGCAATGGGAGGGAGTCGACCTGACCGCCGAACCGGCCGTGCGGCTACTGGGCGGAATGGCGGAGATCGTGGACGAGGCCGCCCGGTATTACCTGACCATCCAGGGCAGCGCGCTGCCCGCGGCGTATCTCAGCGAGTCGCTGTTCACGAAGGCGTACAACGTGGTCAAGGCCTCGGATGATCCGCCCGCGGCGACCTTCCTGCTCGGTTTCGACAGCAAGCCGATCCGGGGCGAGCAGGCGCTTTATGACCTGGCCCGCTGGGCGCGGACACAACCGGGACTGACCGAACTGCTCACGACGGCCACCGTCGCCGATCTCACCGCCGACCGCGACAATGCCGCGTGGCCGGAGTTCCGGCAGCGGTTCCAGCGGCACCTGACCGAGTTCGGCGACATGGTCTACGACCTCGATTTCGCCAAGCCGCTGCCGGCCGACGATCCGGCCTCGCAACTGCAGGTGCTGCGGTTCTTCCTCGGCGAGGACGCCCCGGATCCCTATGCGCGCCAGCGCACCGCCGTGCGAGCGCGCACCGAGGCGGAGCGTTGCCTGGAAAACAAGCGACCACGTTTCGTGCGCCGACTGCCGCTGCGCCTGCTCGGCTGGGCCCAGTCCGCGGCCCCGCTGCGCGAGGACGCGCTGGCGGATGTCGGCGCGGGCTGGCCCGCGGTGCGCCGGCTGGCGGCCGAGCTCGGGCGGCGACTGGTCGACTCGGGCGTGCTCGAGGCCCCGGCGGATGTGTACTGGCTGCGGCTGCCCGAACTCCAGGCGGCGACCCGCGCGCTGGATGCCGGTCGTACGCCCGATGATTCGCGTGCCACGGTTGCCGAACGGCACGCCCTCTGGCAGGCGCAGCGGGCGCGAACCGCCCCGCATGTGCTGCCGGTCAAGGGCGGCGGGAAGATCCTGGGAATCGACTTCGGCAAGGAAACCTCACCGGACGAGGTCGCGATCAAGGGCACGCCCGGCAGTCCCGGTCGTGCCACGGGTCCGGCGCGAATAGTGCACGGCCCCGCGGAATTCGACCAGATGCGTCCCGGTGACGTCCTGGTGGCCAAGATGACCACGCCCGCGTGGACACCGCTGTTCGCGCTCGCCTCGGCCATTGTGACCGATGTCGGTGGTGCGCTCAGCCACAGCTCGATCGTGGCCCGCGAGTACCACATTCCCGCGGTCCTCGGCACCGGCAACGCGACCGAGCGACTGCGCACCGGCCAGCAGATCACCGTCGACGGCAATGCCGGAACGGTGGGCGTCGATGAGCACTGAACATGTCGAACTGATCCCGCTCTGGCCGAATCCGTCTGGCTCGCAACCTGATACCGAGCCGCACGGCCGATCGACGGTGCTGTCCGCGGTACCGGGGCACCAACAGCTCCGGGTGATCCGCAACGTGACCCAGCCCGCGTGCACGGTCCATCCGGCGGACCCCGACCGAGCGACGGGCTCCGCGGTGATCATCTGCCCTGGTGGAAGTTTCGTGGTGCTCACCGAAACCGCGACGGAGGTCGCGAACCGGCTTGCCGCGCAGGGCATCACAGCCTTCGTCCTGCGTTACCGCTTACTGCCGACAGCTCCGAGCGACGAGGAGTTCCAGCGCGAGTGGGCCTCCGCCTACACCATGGACGAGATCAAAGCGCAGTCTCGCCTCGCGGCTGAGGACGCCCGCCGGGCGGTCGGGATGGTGCGCGCCCGAGCCGCCGAATGGAATCTCGACCCGCACCGCGTAGGCATACTCGGCTTTTCGGCCGGGGGACTGCTGACAGTAAGCGCGGCAACCGATTACGAGCCCGCGACCCGGCCCGATTTCGCCGCGCCCATATACCCGCCGATATGGCACGAATACCGTGTGCCTCCCGACGCCCCACCGTTGTTCCTCTGCTTCGCGGCGGACGACCCGGGCGAGAACGTGGTCGGCGGCAACCTCGCCCTGCACCAGGATTGGCGCACCGCCGGGCATTCCGTGGAAATGCACGCCTACGCCGAAGGCGGGCACGGCTTCGCCGAAGCCGCGCAGGGCCTGCCCTGTGATTCCTGGCTCGACCGATACCTCGAATGGCACTCCCGGATCACCCGGATGGAACCCGCGTCATGAGCGGAAACGCCTATCGCGCCGGCGAACGTTGTGCGGCGAGCTCGCCGAGGAGCTTCCAGGTCCGTTGCTGGTCTTCGGCTCCAGCGAGATCGGTTGCGGTGAGCACGATTTCGGTCGCACCCGCGTCGTAGTAGCGCTGGATTCCGGCGGCCACGGTCTCCTCGTCGCCGATAATGGCGAGGTCCGCGGCCCGCTGTGCGCCTTCGAGTTCGATGACCCGGCGGTAGGAGGGCACCTGGTCGTAGAACGCCAGTTGCTCGACCGCCTCGGCGCGGGCCCCCTCGATATCGGAGGTCACGACGGCTGGCACGAAGGCGACGACGCGCGGCGTGGTCGTGGCCGCGCGGGTGAGCGCCGGAACGATCTGCTCACCCAGGGTCCGCGGGCCCGCGAGGTAGGGCAGGATGCCGTCGGCGAGTTCGCCGGTCACGCGCAGCGCCTGTGGGCCCATGGCCGCCACCAAGACGGGAATGCGCGGCTGTGCCCCGGCCAAGGCGGTCGGCAAAGGCGGCGTGGCGGTGAGGAGTTCGCCGTGGAAATCGGCCGTTCCGGTGTCCAGTAGTTCCCGAAGCGCGGTGAGGAACTCGCGCAACCGGGCGACCGGCCGATCGAAAGGCGTACCGAAGGCACCGGCCACCAGTGATGAGCCCAGAGCCAGGCCGAGGTGATAGCGGCCGTGCGTGGCGGCCTGCGCTGTCTGCGCCTGCGCGGAGACCAGGAGCGGGTGCCGCCCGATCACCGGGATCGCGGAGGTGCCCACCTGGAGCGCGGGCACCTCCCGGCCGACGATGGCCGCCAGTGCCGGTGAGTCGTAGTCCATGCGCTGTCCGAACCACACCGAGCCCACACCGTGCGCGGCGACGGCTCGCGCTTGGTGCACGGAATCGTCGATGTAGTTGGTCGAATTCGTCTGGGCGAGGGCCACTCCGAGCGTCATGTCTACCGGAAACAACGCTCGCGCCCCCGCTGTTCCGCATTGCCCGCGCCGCGGACCAAACCAGGTCGGGGACCAGTGCGAACCTCCGGTAACGCGATGACCGGCAACGCGGCGACGAGAGGGATCAACTTGAGGCAACAGCGATCGGCGTCATCCCGGAGCACCCGCGCGGGCGCGGTGACGTGGCGGGTCGGCGCCACCACGTTGCGCTGGCTCGCCGTCGGCGCGCTGGTAGTGGCGGGCTCGGCGGGGGCGGTGGACACCGCGGCCGCGGCGCCCGGCGTCGTGTCCGTGGCCGACGTGAGTGACCGCCGGCAGACGGTCATGGTGTTCTCGCCCGCGATGGATCGGCAGATACCGGTCCAGGTCATTCGCGCCGCGGCCCCGGCTCGGCCCACGATGTACCTGCTCAACGGCTCCGGGGGCGGCCCGAACGAGAGCGGCTGGGATGTGCAGACCGACGCGGTCGACTTTCTGCGCGGCAAGGATGTCAACGTGGTGACCCCGTTTGGCGGTGCCAACTCCTACTACACCGACTGGGTGCGCGACGACGCGGTGCTGGGCCGCAACAAATGGCAGACCTTCCTCAACGACGAGTTGCCGCCGGTCATCGAGGATTTCTTGGGCGCCAACGGGAATCGGACGCTGGTCGGTGTTTCGATGAGCGGCACCTCGGTGCTGAACCTGGCGATCGCCAAGCCCGGTTTCTGGCAGAGCGTCGCGTCGTTCAGCGGTTGCGCGCAGACGTCGGATCCTATCGGGCAGGAGTTCGTGCGCCTGACGGTCGAGAACTGGGGTGGCGGGCAGAGCGTCGAGAATATGTGGGGGCCGCGCAACGGTCCGCTGTGGCGGGCCAACGACCCACTGGTCCACGCGGACCGACTGCGCGGGACCGCGGTGTATCTGACTACGGGCAGCGGGATTCCGGCAGCGCCGCATGACACCCCGGCCGACCGCCGAGTCCAGGAGGGCCGCATTCCGCTGCCGGTGCAGATCGTGTTCGGCGGGCCCATCGAGGCGGCTATTCGCTACTGCACGGTGAATCTGGCGAATCGCTTGCGGGAGCTCGACATTCCGGTCACCGTGCATGATCGGCCGGTCGGCACCCATTCCTGGGGTTACTGGGAGGACGACCTGCGCACCGCCTGGCCGTTCCTGGCTGAGTCCGTCGGCAGCCAACCGTAACCGGGCCGCCCCGGTATCGAGGGTGGTGCGTCGGCGTGCGGTATGCTCTCGAAAATTGAGGTTATTCCTCCGCTTACGTGCTTTTCAGCTCTGCCACCCCTGCCGCGCGGTAGGGGTGGCAGCTCGCGTCGGGGGAGATGTTTCGCATGCACAGCGGGCCGCGAAGGTGCTGTAACGGGCCCTGAACCAGCACAACCGGTTACCTCCAGGAGAACCTAGTCGTGTCCGTATACCTTTATCGCTGGGGCAAATTCGCCTTCCGCCGCAAATGGATAGTACTGCCGGTGTGGCTCGTACTCCTCGCCGTGCTCGGCGGCGTCGGCGGCTGGCTGAGTAAACCGATGAGCGACGAGTTCAGCATGCCGGCGCTGCCCGCGCAACGCGCCACCGACATCCTGGACAAGCAGTTCCCCGGTATGTCCGGCCAATTCAGCGTCGACGCGGTGAGCGGCGCCTACGTCATCAAGGCGCCCGAAGGCACGAAGCTGACCGACCCGCCGAACCGCGCCGCCATCGACGCGCTCATCACCGACCTGAAGGCACTGGCGGTCGAGGACGGCAGGCGCAGGCTCGTCACCGCCGAAACCGCTGCCGCGCTGAAGAATCCGGTCGATGTCACCGCGTCGATGGGCTGCCTGACCACCGCCGACCCGGCCGTGTGCTCGGGCGCCCCGCTCAATGTCCTGAACGAGGCGACTCCGGCCACCGTCGCCGTGCTCTCGGTGCCCTTCGACATCCCCTCCTCGATGGACATCACCGACGAAGAGCGGCACGCCGCCTACGACGTCGCGGGCCCGGCCCGGGAAAAGGGATTGATCGTCGAGGTCGGCGGGGCGATCGAGCAGGAACAGGAACAGCCCAGCGGCCACGCCGAAATGATCGGCATGGGTGTGGCATTGGTCGTCATGGTGATCGCCTTCGGCGCGATCGTGGCGGCTTTCGTGCCGATCATCACCGCCGTCGTCGGCTTGGGCGCCGCGCTGATGTCCATCGCGCTGGGCACGTCGATCATCGAGGTGCCGAGTTTCACGACCTTCCTGGCGTCCATGATCGGCATCGCGCTGTCCATCGACTACGCCCTGTTCATCGTCTCCCGTTACAAGCACGAACTACGAGTCGCGGACAGTCCCGAGGAGGCCGCCGGTATCGCCGTCGGCACCGCCGGGTCCGCGGTGGTGTTCGCCGGGCTCACCGTCATCGTCGCCCTGGGTGCGCTGAGCATCGTCGGGGTGAAGTTCCTGACCTTCATGGGCCTGGGCGGCGCCCTCGCGGCCTGCTTCGCCGTGCTCACCGCCGTCACCCTGATGCCCGCTCTGCTCGGCGCGTTCGGCCGCTTCCTGTTCACGCCGAAGCTGCCGCTGGTCGCCCGGCACGATCCGGAAGACGACACCTCGATCACCCACGGAATGCGGCTGGCCAGGCTGATCGGCAAGAGTCCATGGATCGCGGCGGCCGTCGCCGCGGCAGCACTCGCGGCACTGGCCACTCCGGCGCTCA
Organism: Nocardia goodfellowii; assembly: GCF_017875645.1. Classification (NCBI taxonomy): domain Bacteria; kingdom Bacillati; phylum Actinomycetota; class Actinomycetes; order Mycobacteriales; family Nocardiaceae; genus Nocardia; species Nocardia goodfellowii. Next base: position 4,571,733 of record NZ_JAGGMR010000001.1, read on the forward strand.
ACCTGCAACTGGGTCTGCCGGGCGAGGACAGTTTCCCGCCCGATTCCACGGTCCGGCAGGCCTACGACATCCGCACGGAAGGTTTCGGTGAAGGCAGCAACGGCGTTCTCACGGTGGTCGCCGACCTGGAGCAGGTGCCGGAGGATGCGCGCCGAGCCGCGGTCACCGCACTGCGCGACCGGCTCGCGGCCTTCCCGGAGATGGACTACGTCACCATGCCCCAGTTCAGTGCGAACGGGCTCGGGGCGATGCTCAGCGGGGTCCCGCGGTCGGGGCCGAACAATCAGGACACCAAGGACCTGGTGCGCGACGCCCGCGCGGCCGAACCCGAATTGACCGAGCGATACGGAATCGAATACGGCATCACCGGCACGACCGCCATCTACGCCGATATGGACCACGTCCTACTCGGCAAGATCGTGCCCTACCTGGCGATCGTGGCCGGTGCGGCTTTTGTGTTGCTGATTCTGGTGTTCCGGTCCATCCTGGTCCCGCTGACCGCGGCGCTGGGCTTTCTGCTCTCCATGGCGGCCACCTTCGGCGCCACCGTGTTGATCTTCCAGGAAGGCGCTTTCGGCCTGATCTCCGATCCGCAACCGATCATCAGCTTTCTGCCGATCATGTTGATCGGGTTGGTGTTCGGGCTCGCCATGGACTACCAGGTGTTCCTGGTGACCCGGATGCGCGAGGAATTCGTGCACGGCAAGTCCGCCCGGGACGCCATGATCTCCGGGTACCACCACGGCGCCCGCGTGGTCACCTCGGCGGCGATCATCATGATCTCGGTGTTCGGCTCCTTTCTGCTGGAATCCGACGTCACCGCGAAATCCATGGGCTTCGCGCTGGCCGCCGGTGTCGCCATCGACGCGTTCGTGGTGCGCATGGTGCTGGTGCCGGCGCTGCTGGTCATCATGGGCAAGTGGTCCTGGTGGATGCCGAGGTGGCTCGATCGCCTGCTGCCCGACATCGACGTCGAGGGCGCGCAGCTGCGGAAGTCGCGGCAGCCGTTGTTCGAGCCCCTGGACGCTGCGCACGCCGTGCCCGAGGAATTGGTGCGGGCCGGGGAAAGCGGCGACGAGATTTCGGAGGCCGTCGTGCCGGCAGTCGCCGAACCGCCGCCGGTTGACGCTCCGGCGCACTCGGCGACGAACGGTAGTGGGCCACAAGGGATGTCTGGTGAGCAGTTCGCGGCTGGCGGCCGAACAATCGGCGGTCGCGTCCGCCGCGATGACGGACACCCGGTGCCCGATGCGGTGCTGACATTGATAGATCAACTCGGGCAACAAGTTTCACGGATGAATGGCGACGAGGACGGTGTCTACACCCTCGAGCCCGCCGCGCCGGGAAACTACGTCATGATCGTGGCGGCGGAAGGTTATCGACCGGCCGCGGTGCACGTCACCGCCGTGGAGGGCGCCGCCCAGCAGGTCGACCTCACGCTGCACGCGTCCGGCGAGTTGTCGGGCGTGGTACACACCGCCGCGCGTACGCCCGTGGCCGGTGCCACCGTCACCGTGACCGACCAGCGCGGTGAGGTGGTCGGTGCTGCCGTCACGGCGTCGAACGGCGGTTACGCATGTCGGGGACTGATGGCCGGAACCTATACGCTCGTGGCGGTCGCTCCCCGAATGCGGCCTACCGCAACCACATTGACCGTGCCGGACAGCGGGCAGCTGCGGTTCGACGTCGAACTGGCTCCCCTGGCGACACTGTGGGGAACGGTGCGTGCCGACGGCCGCCCCGTCTACGACGCCCGGGTCACCGTGCTCGACCATTGCGGCTCGACCGTCGACATCGTCTATACCGACGAGGACGGGCGCTATGCCGTCGCCGGTCTGGCCGAGGGGGAGTACTCCGTGGTGGCTCGCGGCTACCCCCTGGTGACCAGCGAAGTGATCATCAGCGGTGGCGCGGTCGATCATGATGTGCGGCTGGGCTTCGACGACGAACACGCGGAGGTTTCCTGAGTCAGGGGGTGGTCCCCCACAATCGATGGCTGTCGCGGGCCCGAGCCGTGGCATACGGTATCGCTGAATGGTCGGCCTTCCACCGGAAAGAAGGATTCGATGCAGAACCCGAAGCTCTGGCTCACCGCACTCGGCCTCGTGCTCGCCCCGCTCGCCGCCGCCGCGCCCGCCGCGGCGGCGGGATTGCCGCTGGTTCCCGCGACCGACGCGCCGAGCGTGGTCGACGAACCGCGCCCGTGCGTCAACTACCCGGGCAATATCCCGTGCAACCTGTCCACCTTCTCGGCTTCACTCGGGCTCGAAAAGTACAGTCCGTTTCGCTAGGCCGGCAAATGCACGGATTCGACAATGGGTTCCGGCGCGACCGGCTGATCGATCATTCGCCAGTAGCTGGGTGAGAAAATGTCGACGCCGCCGTCGCCTTTGATTACTTTGAGCGCGCCGTTCTCGATCGAGAACGTGTCCTTGTCGTGGTACTGCACGACGGTTTCGTCGGCCAGCTGCACAGAGAACTTCATGGTCGGCACACTATCGCTGGACATGGTTCACGCTGCGGATTTGATAATGGCGTGCCGGAGCGAGCACAGCCGAGGTCCACTTCTAGGATCGAGTGGCGACGTGGTGCACGCCGTGGGGGAGCGGAATGCGCTGGACCGGGGTGAGGCGGTCGGGTTCGACGCGGTAGATCTGCAGCCCGGAGCCCGGTGTGTCGGCGGCGCGGGCCTGGTAGACGGTGGCGATGAAGTAGCGGCCGGTGGAATCGAAGGTACCGCCTTCGGGCAGCACGCCGTCGAGGGGATAGTCGCCGAGTTTGGTGAGGGCGCCGGTAGCCGGGTCGAGACGCAGCAGCGAGACCGAGGCCTGAGTCTCGTGCGCGGGCGAATCAGGGGGCAGGGCGGTGCCGCGCATGTTGACTGTCGCGACGCGGTCGCCCGCGGGATTGATGGCCAGCCCCTCGGCCGACTTGTCGGAGTCCGCCGTGGCGGTGACCTGATGGTTGCCGGTGTCGTCGAGTCGGATGACGCTGAGTTTCGAACGGGTGGCGGGGATCCGCCGGCTGAGGTCGGTGGTGCTGAGGTCGCGACCCCAGTCGGAGGTGATGTAGTGGCGACCGTCAGGGGTGAAGCGGCCAACGAAGGGATCGGCGCCGGTGCCGACAGGGGCGCCCCAGGGGCGGATCTCGTTGCCGTCGACGGTGAAGAAGGCGACTCGGTTCTGCGTGGTGATGTTGACGGCCAGAGCGCGGCCGTCGGGATGCCAGTGCACGTTGGTCGCGAGCACGCCGCCCCGGGGGCGGGCCGGGTCACCGGTGAGGCCGAGCGTCGCCAGGTCGTACCATGCCGGTGTGCCGAAAGCTGTTCCGTCCCAGGGCGTCAACTCCAGGATCGCGGCATCGGCGGTGTTGGAGACGGTGGCGATCCGGGTGCCGTCGGGGCTGATGCCGAGGGCTTCGGGGGAGTGCGCGATGGTGGCGGTGTCGAGCACCCGCATCGGGGGCGAAACATCCACGGCGAAAAGGCGATCGCCCTGCGGCAGTTGCTGCGCCCGGGTGCTGCCGGGTTGCCGTTGTCCCAGGCGTTCGGTCACGAAAGCCGTTCTGCCATCGGGTGAGAGCGCGAGCACCTCGGGCGCCGAAGTCACCGAATTGGACACTTCGAGATGGTGCGCGCTGACTTCGCCGTCGGCTACGCGCAGGGTGGTGAGCAGGTCGCGATACCCGTCCGGGGCGAGGACGCCGTCGGCGTAAGTGCTGGCGAGATGGTCGCCGTCGGCGAGAGCGACGATCTGTTCGATCGTCACGCCGGATTCGGTGTCGGCCGAGCCGCAAGCGGTCAGCATCGCGAGGGTGAGGCAGGCGGAGAGCGTGGTGAGTGGGCGCATACGGCCAGTTTCGGCGCGGCCGTGATCGCGATCAATCGGTATATCGGCTTGTGTGATAGTGCAATACGATCACAGCGTGGATCTGCGGTCGGTCGAATGTTTCCTCCGTGTGGCGGAGACTTTGCACTTCGGCCGGGCCGCGGAGGAACTGCACCTGAGTCAACCGGCGTTGAGTCAGCGCATCCGGACCCTCGAACGCGACATCGGCGCAACGCTTTTCGAGCGCAACCGGCGCGGAGTACGACTCACCGCGGCGGGGCAGGCGTTCCTCGCCCCTGCGAAATCTGCCGTGACACAAGGCGATCGGGCTGCCGAAGCGGCGCGCAGGGCCGCGCGGGGTCTGCACGGGCGGTTGCGACTCGGCTTCACCGTGGTCGCCTCCTACACCGCGCTACCGCAGGCGATCCAGGCGTTCCGCACCACGCACCCCGACGTGGAAGTCGATCTGGTCGAGATCAATTCACCGGCCTTGGAAGTCGCGCTCGATCGGGGCGAGATCGATCTCGCAGTCCTGCATCCGCCGCTGGAACGGCCGCGTCTGCGGCTGCGCATGTTGCCCGCCGAGCCCTTGGTTCTGGCTCTGCCGGCCGGACATCGTCTCGCCGAGCAGCGCACCGTGTCGTTCGCCGACTTGTGGGGCGAGCCGATGCTGACCGCGCCGCGCAGCGTCGGGCCGGTGCTGTTCGACAAAGTGATCGCCTGCTTCCGAGCCGCGGGCGTGGAGCCGCGCATCGTGCAGGAGGCGACGCCGGTGACGACGCTGGCCGGGTTGGTCGCGGCGGGCGCCGGTCTGGGATTCGTCACCCGCGGCGTCGCGGCGGCGACCCGGCCGGGCGTGGTGTTCCGGGATGTCCCTGCCGCCCCGGCCATTCCGATGGCCGCCGCGTGGGCCGCCGCCGAGCCGTCACCGGCGGGCAGCCGGTTCCTGACGATCCTCGACCGTCATATGGCCGGTTACAACCGGGGATAGGTCGTGCTGGTCGCCGCACCGGCTTGTCGCAGCGATCTGATAACGGCGCCGCGAAGTGACTAGTCATTCCTTCGCTAGTTGCTGGCGGGTGCGCTGGCGAAAGTGCAGGGTATCTGGGTGTAGATCAACAAGAACCTGTTCTCACCAAACGGCTGACAGGCCGCCGGTCGCGGTGTTAAGTTACTGCTCATTCTCAGATATTTGTCACACACGCCGAGCATGTGGAACACGTGCTCGGGCTCGATGAGGAGCAGACATGGACAGTCTCAGCAGGCGGAGTGCGTTGAAGGCGAGTGGGGTGTTGGGTGCGTTCGGGGCGATGGCGGTGATGGTTCCGGCGCGGGCTGAGCCGTGGTCGTGGTCGCCGCAGGGTTCGGTGGCGGGGGTGGGTGAGGGGTTGGATCCGATGGGGGTGTGGGATCCGGAGGTTGATGAGTTGGTGGGGGGTTTGATCGATCGCGGTGAGGTGCCGGCGGTGAATGCGTTGTTGCGGACGTGGACCAGGAATGGTCAGCCGTTGCCGGAGGGGTTGCCTTCGGAGTTGCGGGATTTCATGGAGTATGCGCGTCGGTTGCCGCAGTGGACTGATCAGGGGAAGTTGGCGACGGCGGTGCAGTTCAACAAGAAGCGGGGTTTGTATTTGGGGGTGTTGTATGGGTTGGCGAGCGGGATGATGAGCACGGTGATTCCGAAAGAGGCTCGGGCGGTGTATTACTCGAAGGGGGGTCATGATTTGAAGGATCGGATCACCAAGACCGCGAAGTTGGGGTATGACATCGGTACTCATAATGCGTATGGGGCGGATGGGGAGATGGTGGTGACGTGTGTGAAGACGCGGTTGGTGCATGCGGCGGTGCGTAATTTGTTGCCGCGTTCGCCGCATTGGGCGAGTGTGGCGCAGGAGGGTGTTCCGATCAGTCAGAACGATATGATGGTGACGTGGCATAGTTTGCCGACGACGGTGATGAAGCATTTGACGGCGTGGGGGGTGCCGATGCCGGCCCATGAGTCGGAGGCGTTTCTGCATTCGTGGCAGGTGGCGGGGCATATGTTGGGGATTCGGGATGAGTATATTCCGAATTCGTGGCCGGAGGCGAATGCTCAGGCGGCGCAGGTGCTGGATCCGATTATCGCGGTGACGCCGGAGGGTGCGGTGCTGGCGGATCGGTTGTTGCGGTTGGGTGTGAATTTGGATTTCGCGGTGTTGAGTAAGCCGGTGTTGGGTTCGTTTACTCGTTTTCTGTTGGGTGATCGGATCGCTGATGAGTTGCGGATTCCGCGGGAGTTGTTGTGGGATCCGTTGTTGCGGGTGAGTTGGGGTCCGTTTATCGCGGTGCGTGAGGGGTTGTTGCCGGTGGTTCCGCTGGCGCCGGATGCGTATTGGTTGTTCGATGAGTTTCTTCGTCAGGCTGCTTTGATTTATTTGGCGGAGCTTCAGATGCCGATCAGTATCGAGATCCCGACGATGAATCGGGATATGAGCAAGCCGCCACGCTGAACGGTTTGCTTCGCACTTTCCTCTATGGCTCTGGACATTTCTTTTATTAGGAGCGCGATGATGCGTACCACTCTCCGGCTTGCCGTGGCTTCGGCTGCTGCGACGACCCTTGTGACCGCGGCCGCGTCGGCCCAGGCCGAACCGGTCGCTTTCACCCCACCGCCGGTCACCACCGTCGCGGACGAAACGGGTTCGGCGGCTGTCGATTCCGGTTCGGCTGCCGCGCGTTCGGCGGTGTGGCTGTTCCAGCAGGGCAACGTCATCGGCCTGCTGGTGCTGCTGGCTGTCACACCTCTGCAAGCGTTGACCGGCGGCATTTGTGATCTCGCTACCGGCTCGGGACTGCCGAGCCCGTGCACCACTCGCTGACAGCGCCGACACCGCGATAGTCGTCCGCTCGGCGGCAATCCCGCCGAGCGAGCTCCCACAGTAGCCGGACATCCAGATGTTCTGGAACAGTGGAGCCTGCAAGCAGGAGGCGACCGGCGGCAGCGGTCGAATCGGGGCCGCGACGTCGACGGCCACGGCTCGAAGCTGGTGCCGCCATCGGAAAAGCGAGGCGGGATATGACCGGTACGACAGAGCCCACGGACGAAGCGCAGATCCGTGGTCTGATCGACACCTGGGTAGCGGCATTCCGCACCCGAGACGTGGAGGCCGCGATGGCAATTCACGCACCGGACACCGTGTCCTTCGACGTCGTTCCACCGCTGCGATATGTAGGCCGCGACGCGTATCGAAAGCCATGGGAAGACACGTTCGCCGGCTTCACCGGACCCATCGATTTCGAGATACAAGATCTGAAAATCACAGTGGCCGACTGCATCGCCTTCAGCCGCAGCCTGAACCGAATGATGGGCACCACGACCGACGGGCAGAAAACCGATTTCTGGTTCCGCTGGACAGCCTGCTTCGAGAAGATCGACCAGCGATGGCTCATCGTGCACGATCACACATCGGTGCCGACCGACTTCACCACCGGCACGGCAGTGCTGGACTTGTCGCCCTAGCCGGCCTCGACTTCCACGATGTCCTCGACGTGCGACTCGTACCAGGCCGAACGGTTGAGCAGTGACTCGCCGAGGTTACCGAAGTCCTCGGCCTGTGATTCGGTCTATTCCCAATCGTGGCTGGCGTTGCATGATCGGCATTCCAGGCGCAGGTTCACCAGGTTGTTGTAGGCCGCTTTGGCCTCGGCGGGGGTGGTGACGGCGGCGGTTTTGAGGTGGTCTCGCCATTTCTGGATGTGGCCGAGTTCGATGCCGCTTTCGGTGCACCCGTTGCCGCAGGTTTCGCATCGGTAGATCCGCAACTGGCGCTGGGTGTTCCACGGATCGGCCACTGCTCTGAATTGGCGGTGGCTGAGCATGCAGATCCGGGTGTCGCGGGTGCTGCGCAGTTGAGCGGGGTCGGTGTACCAGGTCGGCTTGGCGAGGGCGTTGACGTAGGCGTCCACGGTGGTTTGTACGACTGCGGCGTCGGGAACCCAGGTGACGTCGAAGGAGATGTCGTCGGGCAGCGCGATCTGATTTTGGTAGCTAGCCTTCATCGGCCCGCCCCTTCTGAAGAGTGTGTAGGGGGTGGGTGCGCGCGTTCCCGCCAACTATTGATGGTACTTGCGCCACAACATTATTCGGCGCGCTTTGGGCTGTATCGGTGCCGGCGCGAGGCCGGGGGACCACTTGAAAAGATCAAACCGCCGGGCTGTTTCGCCATCGGTCACCGAACCCCACCGTGAAAGCTCTGGTTCCTCGAGTAGGCAGGGACCGGGAAGTGGATGATGATGACGAATGGGCAGTCCACGACGTGCCGTGGACTGCCCATGGATCGCACGGTTATCCGGGCACTTTGCGGCTGACGTGTTCGTAAGCCCGATAGTGCGCCGCGCGGTCTGCGAGGTCCTGCTGGACCACGTCGAAGGAGCCGGAGCCGATGATGAGACGTCGTGGTGGGTCCGGTAGGTCCACCAGCTCCATGATCACCGGAGCGGCGGTGGCCGGGGCCGGTCCGGCGTCCTCACCCCACATCGCGATCAGTTCATCGCGCAGCTGCTGGTAGTGCGGGTCGGGTGTGGTCGCGGTGGTCCCTGTGGTGAACAGGCCGGTGTCGTAGCCGCCCATCTGGACGATGGTGACTTTGACGCCGAACTGCTCGGCCTCCATCGCCACGGCCTCGCTCACCGAGTCCAGTGCCGACTTGCCGGCCGCGTACATGCCGACCATGGGGAACCCGCCACCGGTCCCCATGGTGGTGACCTGCAGGATGCGTCCGCCGCCCTGAGCGCGCAGGTGCGGTAGTACGGCCTGGGTGACCCATACCGCACCGAACAGGTTCACGTCGAAATGGGCTCTGACCTGCTCTTCGCTCGCCTCCTCCACCATGCCCAGCAGCATGGCGCCGGCATTGTTGACCACGATGTCGAGCTTGCCGAAGGCCGAGGCCGCCCGCTCCACGGCCCCGAACACGGCCGCGCGGTCGGTGACATCGAGCGACATCGGCACCAGGTCGTCGGGGTACTGCCGGGCGAGGTCGGCAAGGGGTTCGACATTGCGGGCGACCCCGATCACCCGGTCGCCCGCCTGTAACGCCGCCTCCGCGAACGCCCGGCCCAGCCCTCGTGACGCGCCCGTGATGAGCCATACGCGGGTCATGGCTCCACCTCCTTCTTCTTGATCCACTGTGGCGAGACAATACGATACGTCTCGCCACAGGCGCTGGCAAGACGATCCGACTCGTCTTGTATCTGTTACGATCAGGCCATGGTCAAGCAGCCCGATCCCGCGCGCCGTAGTGAGCGCTCCCGGCAGGCCATATTGGCCGCGGCTCGCGAGCTGGTCTCCGAGCTGGGATATGCGAAGTTGTCCGTCGAGGCCATCGCGGCCCGGGCGGGGGTGGGCAAACAGACCATCTACCGCTGGTGGCCTTCCAAGGGCGCGGTGGTCCTGGACGCCTTCCTCGCACTGAGCGAAGAGGGGCCGGAGCAGAGCATGGCGCTGCCCGACACCGGCGACTTGGCGGCCGACCTCAAAACCGTGATGCGCGCGACGGTGGCCGAATTCGCCGATCCCGCGTTCGAAGGACCGATTCGCGCGCTCAACCTCGAGATCATCAACGACCCGGCCCTCGCCGCCCAGTACCACGCCAAGCTGGCGGGCCCGTTGGACGAGGCGAAGAAGGACCGTCTGCGCAGTGCGCAACAAGCCGGGCAACTCGACGCGCACGTCGATCTCGACCTGGCACTCGAATTGCTTTACGCGCCCCTCTACCAGCGCTGGCTGCTCCGATCCGGCCCACTGACCACCGAATACGCGGATTCCCTCGTCGAGGTCTTCCTCAAGGCCATGCGGCCGGAGGTCGCCGTCACCGACGTCATGAGCCGCAACAGCTAGGCGTCGCTAACCGAGTCCAGATCGGGGCGGCACCGCTCAGCGATACGACTCCCACTGCTGAAAATGCTCATCCGGATTGCGCCTGCGATCTGTGGCACCGGTGGTCGGCATCAACCGCCACGGTGCCCCAACTGCTGCGCCGCTGTGGCCAGGTCCTTGTCTCCCCGTCCGGAAATGCCCACCACGACAAGCGAATCCGGCGGCAATTCCGCCCGCTCGGCCAGTTCGACGAGATGTCCGACGGCGTGTGCGGACTCCAGGGCCGCGATGATGCCCTCGCTGCGACTGAGCGTTTGCAGACCGCGTAGAGCTACGGCATCGGTTGCGGCGCGGCAGCTTACGCGGCCGGTGTCCTTGTAGTAGCTCAACTCGGGACCTACACCGGGGTAGTCGAGACCGGCGGCGATGCTCCAGGTACGAGCGATCTGGCCGTCCTCGTCGTGCAGAACGTAGCTGTAGGAGCCGTCCATTTCGCCGGGGCTGCCCGCCGCGAGCGTAGCCGCGTGGTCCCCGGTCTCGATGCCACGACCGGCGGCTTCGACACCGATCAGTCGCACCTGCGGGTCTTCGAGGAACGCATGGAACAACCCGATGGCATTGCTGCCGCCGCCGACACACGCCAAAACGTAATCGGGAAGTCGCCCTTCGGATTCGAGGCACTGCGACCGTGCCTCGTTGCCGATGACAGTTTGAAAATCCCGGACGATTCTCGGGTACGGCGCCGGTCCGGCGGCCGTACCGAACAGGTAGTGGGTGGTATCCACGTTCGCCACCCAGTCGCGCACCGACTCGCTGATGGCTGCTTTGAGTCCGCCCCCGCCGTGGTGGACCGCACGCAACTCGGCGCCGAGCAGTTGCATGCGAATGACATTGGATTCCTGCCTTCGCATATCGGCGGCGCCCATATAGATCACACAGTCCAGGCCGAGCATCGCGCAGACCGTCGCCACCGCGACGCCGTGCTGACCCGCGCCCGTCTCGGCAACGATGCGACTCTTGCCCATTCGCCTGGCCAGCAGCCCCTGCCCCATGGCGTTGTTTATCTTGTGCGCGCCGGTATGGGCCATATCCTCGCGCTTCAGATACACTGACAGCCCCGGAACCTGAAGCGTCCGTGCGAAATTGGGAACCCGATGCAGCAGTGTCGGGCGGCCCGCCCGATCGCGCAGTAAGTCGTGCAGTTCCGTCACAAAACTCGAATCCGCACGCGCCAAGAGGTATTCCGCTTCCAAATTCAGCAGCGCGGCCATCAGACCTTCCGGCACATATCTACCGCCGAATACCCCGAACCGGCCCCGCTCATCCGGAAATATCCCCGGCTCAACTCCCTGAGCCACCCGGTCCTCGATACCCGTCATAATCAACGCCTTCACCGCCACGGCCCCTGCACCCGAGACTGTTCTACTCGGGGAAGCGGCGGTTCGCGGACCGGCAACAGGATTCTTAACAGTCCGCTAATACACGCTCATTACCAGCGGTTCGAAGAGCCGAAACCAGTCATCAGCGTGCCGGACGACCGATAAGAGGGCTGGCCCGGGTATGGCACAGGCTCGCGCGTCGAGCTGTGGCACCAAACCGCCTGCGGCGAAACAGAATCTATTGTCACTTGATTCGATGGGTCGCGGGGCGGGCGACCCCGCTGACGCCCGCCCCTCGACTTCGATGGGACGGCCCGACCAACCCGACCGGGCCGTCCCTGTAACGCACAACGCGGCTACCGGCGGCTGGGTGCCGCCGGTAGCCGGGTGTTATGCGCGGGTCATCGCTGAATCAGCGTGCGCAGGGCGGTGATCGAGTTCCGGCGTTCGTAGGCGATCCAGGCGAAGATCACGGTGAGCGCCAGCGGGAACGGAGCCAATTCCGGGGTTCCGGCTATGAAGGTGTTGAAGCCGGCGGCGAGGAAGGTGAGGATCGCCATGCCGGTCGCGGCGGCGGCGGTCAGGCGGGGCACCATGAGTCCGATGCCACCGGCGACCTCGGCGAGACCGATGAAGACCAGCAGCGCCAACGGGAGGGAGAAGGCGGTGGCGTTGTTTTCCATCAGGGTCTGCGGCATGACGAGTTTCGGGCCGCCGGAGGCGATGATGAAGAACAGACCGAGCACGATCTGCAGGGTCCACAGGACACGGTTGCGGACCTTGCCGGGGCGGATGGTGGCGGTGGTCTGGGTGGCGGTGATGGCGGTCATTTGGTTTCCTTCTGGTCGGTCGCGCCGGGTTGGTGGCGCGTTCGTCAGTAAGGACGGGGGTGGTCCGGGAAACTCATCGCCGCGGTCGAAAAATCTTCACCGCGCTGCCGCGACCGCATGTGCGCCGTGTTCTGCCGAGAGTTGCCCCGATTCGAACTGACCCGGTCAGGACGCACTGAAACGTCGCGACCGCGCGCTTCGGACGGCTGCGAACCTAGCCGTCGCCGGCCACGGCTCCCGGTTCGGTGGTCGGACATGGGTGAAGTAATCTCCGCTCGGCCACTCCTCGAAGAGTTGGCATTGGTGCAGCAGGCCCCCGGGGTGTAGCCATTCCATGGGTCGGCGCCGATTCGGAAGTCATGTCCATGCTTCTTGGACGGGCTTTCTCTGGGGATCACCAGCGTCTGTGCGGAAGTGGAACGGGTTGTCAAGCATCCGATTGCCGGATGCTGTGTTCCAATCGCCCGCCCAGCGGCATTTCAGTGCTTTCGGGCGGTCCCGGATGGCGATCCGATGTGCTCGGTGCCGAGGGCCACCTCGCCCGCGCGGCAAGGATGGTCGCCAGTGGCAGCAAGTCCGGTGTTCTGCTGACCCTCGCGGATCAGGCCGGCGAGCCGCTCGGACGTCAACGGAGCCACGGGAAGTCCGCGCTGAGGACAGTGATCGAGCATCCAGACGATCGAATGGTTGTCGGTGGGGTCTGCCACCATCACCCACATGGCGACAACCGATCCCCTTGCCCCATTCCAGTGGCTCAACGCATCCGAGAGCCAAGCGGGTCCGCTGGGCGTGATCTTCAGCGTCGCCTTCTTCCGAAACCTGGACCCGCCGGAGGTGGTGCGCCGCTTCAGCAACGGTGGCGCCTCCGGCCAGGAGTCGGACTTCGAAGAGCTCAACGAGTTCCTCGGCAAGACCGGCGGCGGGGACGGCGGCGGTTACGTGGGCGTGTTTCGGGCCGGTGCCTGGAGCGTGGCCATCGAACCGTGCGGGTGGTGGGTGACTGACCACAAGACGCTGGCGGAGCTATCGCGAGACTGTGAAGTCCTGGCGATAACCCGACACGACTACGCCGAGCACAGCCTCGAATACGCGATCGACGGGACGATCGTGACCGGCCACCAACTGTGGTACCCGCATATCCGTTGGGGTAGCGAGCCCGACCGGTTCAACGACTACATGTGTGAGCTGGGCATGCAGCTGGACATGACCGACGATGACTACATTTATGACGCCGATGAGGATGAGCCCGAGAGCAATACGGACGCCTGGGACATCAGCCTCAGCACCGGCGTGCCGAGGGCCTTCGCCCTGGCGGCGAAGGTCACCGGAGTGTCGTTCACCGCAGACATGCTGGACCAGCCCCTCCTCATCGGGCCTATCGCTCACCGCCGGTAGTACAGGTCGGGATAGCCACCTCCCGACCACACCACCGCTGGGCCCGGTGCGCTTGCTGGTACGGCCGGTGAAGTCGTAGAGCGCATCTCGGTCCGCTCGAAATCCACCTGGTGTCGCCGCGAAATCGTTCGATTCTCGATACTGGCGGGTTCAAACCATCCTGTATTCGGCAGTTCAGTGCGTTCTAGCGCCGAGATTGCCTCGGCGCGTTGATCTTCGGGCTTGCCGCGCGCCCAGCGGCATTTCCGTGCGTTGCTGAGATGTAGGAAGCCGCAGATCATCGACAACACGAAACGTATCGAGCCGTATCGGGCTGCGCGTCATCCGACTGGGACACCTCCGGCGGACAGTAGGCCCCCGAACAGTCCGAGAAGTCGAACCAGACGGGATTCTCCATCCACTTACCGAACACCCACAACCCGCAGGACAACACCAACAGCACGCCGAACACGATCACGTACTTTTTGAACCACACGCGCGCCACGTTAGCCCGATACCGGCCCCCCGGCTGCCCCGTACATCGACGCACCGAACTCGGCTGGAGCGGACGTTCCACACGCACCAAATGGGTGCTGCCGGTTGCACTGTCGAGGTACCGCGCCGGCCGTTCCGAACAGCGCGGGTCGCGGCAAGACAGTGCGTTCAACCTGTACGAGGCCGTCATGGACCGTCGAGTGGGTGCAAGGCTCGCTCACGGACTTGTTCGTGTTATTGGCAACCTCTGCCGCTCGGATCTGCAGGGTGAGACACACGTTGTCCGGCGGGTTCGTGGTATCGGACTCGCCGGGATGATTCTGGAAAACACGCTATATCGCTGATGCGCCGGTCACCGGTCGCTGAGGGTGAAGTAGTTCTCTTCCTGCTGGACGAAGTGCAGTCGCAGCACGGCGTTCAACCCGTAGAGGCAAGCCAGCAGGTCGTCGCGCTGACCGAGAGTGATCCCGCCGTCGGCATCGGCCTGCTCCAGATGCGTGTGCAAACGCCTTGCGAGACGGTCGATTTCGGCATGTTCCCGGGTCATAGTGGCGGTCGCTTCCGCGCTGCCGAGCGGGGCGGCCAGCGCCGGATACAGTTCGCGTTCCTCGGCCTTCTCGTGCGGCAGCAGGGTGTCGAACAAGAACCTGTCCACACGGCGCAACGCGGCGTGAGCGGTGTTCAGATCACCGTCGGCGAGCAGGCCCGCGGCCTCGCGCAGCAGCGCCAAGTCCTCGCGCATGTCGTCGTGCTCGTCCGAAAATCGTTGCAGCAGTCGCGTGGTGGCCTGCGGTAGGCGCTGGTTCTCGTCTCCTCCGCCACGCAAGGCGCGCAGGGCGTTGAGGATTACCGCGATGTCGATGACCTCCTGCAGCAGCGCGCCCGCGGCGGGCGGCAACAGTCCGAAGGCCGCGAAAACCATGGCCACCAACGACATTCCCATTCCGGCGACCGCGCTCTGCATGGCGATCGCGCGGGATCGGCGGGCGATGGTCATGGTGTCGGCAAGGTGGTCGAGGCGGTCGGTGAGGAGAATGACGTCGGCGGCCTCCGAGGCCGCGGTGGAGCCACGCGCGCCCATCGCCACCCCGACCGTCGCCGCAGCCAGCGCCGGCGCGTCGTTGATGCCGTCGCCGATCATCACGGTCGCGGCGCGTGCGCTTTCGGCGCGCACCCGCCCGACCTTGTCGGCGGGAGTCTGCTCGGCGTGGACCTCGTCGATGCCGAGGACCGCGCCGACTTCCTCGGCGGGTTCGCGCCGATCCCCGGTCAGCATGACCAGGCGATTCAGCCCGGCCTCGCGCAGCCGACGCAGGGTTCGGGCGGCATCACCGCGAATCGGATCGGTCAGCAGGACCGCGCCGGTGAGCTCGGAGTCGACGGCAACCCAGGCCACGGCCGCACCATCGAGTGCGGCGCGAGTGCGCACTGCGCAGGCCCACCTCGCACCATCGCCGGGCACCCGCAGATTGCCTACTTCGACCACCCGCCCGTCCACGATGGCGCGCACCCCGGTACCCGCTTCCTCGTGCACGTCGGCGGGAACCGACAGCACCAGATCGCGCTTGTTGGCTTCTTCCACGATCGCTTCGGCGAGCACATGCGCCGACAGCTGGTCGGCCGAGGCAGCCATACGCAGGACCTCCAACAGATCGCCGCCGGGCGCTGTCAGCACCTCGATGCCCGTGGGCCGTCCGGTGGTTAGAGTTCCGGTCTTGTCCATCACCAAAGTCGTTGCATACCCCAGGTTCTCGAGCGCTCCGCCGTCGCGGATCACCACCCCGAGCCGCGAGGCGCGCGAAAGTCCCGACACGATCGCCACCGGCACGGCCAGCAGCAGCGGGCACGGTGTCGCGACCACCAGCACTGCGACCGCCCGGACCGCGGACCCGCTGAACACCCAGGCCGCCCCGGCCGCCACGAGTGCCAGCGGCAGGAACCAGGCTGCGATCCGGTCGGCGACTCGCACCATCGGCGCGCGTTCGGAAGCGGCGTGCTGGGCCAGTGCCACGATGCCGGCATAGGTGCTGTCCCGTGCGCTGGCGCGCGCCCGTAGCTCGAAAGCCGGTCCCGCATTGACGATTCCGCTGCGCAGCAGTTCGCCGTGCCCCCGGGTCACGGTGAGCGGCTCACCGGTGAGCGCGGATTCGTCGAGTTCGGCGGTATCGGCGGTGAGCCAACCGTCGACCGGTACGACCTCGCCGGGACCGACGAGCAGAATGTCGCCCGCGGCCACCGCATCCAGCGGCACCACTTCGATGCTCTCGCCGAGGCGACGCCGGGCGGTACGCGGCGCCCGATCCAGCAGGGCGTGCAGATCCTTGGCGGCGCGCCGTTCAGCTGCCGCGTCCAGCGCCGCACCGGTTGCGAGCATGACGCCGATCAGTGCGCCGGCCAGATACTCCCCGACCAGCAGGGTGCCGATCAGGGCCAGCCACGCAATCATGTCGACGCCGAACCGGCCCTTGCGCAACGCCGTGACCACTTCCTCCGTCGCGGCCAACCACGCGATGACGGTGCCGGCGATCCAGAAGATGTCGGCCGCATCGTGTGCCTCGATCAGCCACATCAGCCCACCGAGTCCGAGCATCAGCAGGCAGCTGATCAGCAGGACGGGCGGTTTCGCTCGCTGCAGCCGTTCCTGTACCCGCCGAAGCCGTCCGGATGTATTGTCCGCCATGGCGATCCCCTGCTCTGATGTGTCGTGGGTCATGACTCGCGCTCCGCGAGCAACAGATCCAGCGATGCGGTCGAGGTTCGTGCCCGCACCGCGATCCCCCGCACACTGTTGCCCTGGTGGTCGAGCCGCGGACTGAACACTCCGATGCCCAACTCCGAGGACACGACGGTTCGGCCGGTGACCGGACTGATCCAGCCGTCGGCCGAGATCGCCGCCATGACAACGCGGCCGGTGCCTTCCTCGAAGCCGATCGCGCTGAACGGTTCCCCGCTTGGTTCGAAACCCACATGGCGGGCAACGGTTTTCAGCCCGAGCTCGGCCACCGCGAGCACGAACACGAACGGCTTGGTTACGGGGAAGGACGCGGTGACTTCACGGCGGATTCGACCATACAAGCGGCAGCTCTGGCCATCAGGGATCGCAAGCGCACCGGTGCCGTCCCATTTCATCTCGATCGCCCACCTACCGGTGGTTGGCGGCCGTCTCGCGACGGCTAGCATCGGCGCCGACACTGAGGTCACCCAGCCAGCATATTCACAGCTAACTATTTGTCGAGGGCATAGGCCCGCGTCGCGTAACTCGTTATCTCAATCCCAGACGTACAACTCCTGGGATCGCCTTTGCGGCAAAGCACAAAGCATTCAGCCCCCGCATGCAGCGCTTTCCCCGGAGGACGAGCGGACTGCCACTCACTTGAAGGGCGAAACACGACGTAGAAACAGGGGCAGAGCACCGGTGCCGTAGTCCTCAGGGCGACGGAACCTGGTTGGGACTAGACGCCGGAACGTCAATCACCCAGTACCCCCAGGAGGCTTACAAGTTGCCGAACAACGCCCGCATAACGGCAGTCCGGGGGACGCCCCGCCGAACCGAGCTCACGAATGTTTGCTAAAAGTATGCTATATGGATGCGGACTGACGAATACCTGAGCTATGACGCGCTGGGGCTTGCCCAACTCGTTCAAGCCGGTGACGTGACGCCTCGCGAACTACTCGAAGTCGCTCGACAACAGGCCCGAATGGTGAACCCCCGTATCAACGCGGTAGTTCGCTTCATGGCTGCCGAGGCCGAGCATCGGGTCGACCAAGAGTTGGTCGGCCCCTTCGCCGGCATTCCGTTCCTGATCAAGGACCTCGCGCAGGACTACGCCGGCTTGCCCAGCAGCTGCGGATCTCGTTCGCTGGCGCAACTGCCGGCTCGCGAGCACTCATTCGGTGCCAAGGGCATCACCGAGCCCGACCTCTTCGGGCCTACCCGTAATCCGTGGGATCTCGATCGCACCCCTGGCGGCTCCTCCGGAGGTTCGGCCGCGGCGGTGGCCGCCGGCATCGTTCCGGCGGCCGGAGCGAACGACGGCGGAGGCTCCATCCGGATTCCAGCAGCCTGTTGCGGGCTCGTCGGCCTCAAGCCGGGGCGCGGGCTGGTGCCCATGGGCCCTGCGATCGCCGAAATGATGCATGGCGCCGCAGCCCAGGGCGTCGTTACCCGTACCGTGCGTGATACCGCCGCGATGCTCGATGTCGTCAAAGGTGGCGAGCTCAGCGGACCCTATCTCCCAGCGGTTCCGGCCGAGACATTCCTGTCCCAGATCGGGGCCGACCCTGGTCGACTGCGGATCGGCATCTGCACATTCTCGGCCATCAACCCAGCCCCTCATGCCGAGGCTCGCACGGCCGTCGAGGTCGCAGGCAGGGCGCTCGCGGACCTGGGACACACTGTCGAGATCCTCGACAAGCCGCCGGTCGACGACCACGTGCTGGCCCAGGATTTCCTGCTCACCTGGTTCAGCTCTCTCGCCTGGGAAGTCGAGGACGCCAAGCGTCGATCCGGTTGCGGCGATGAAGGTTTCGAATTCGATACCCGCCTGATGGCCGCGCTGGGGCGTGCCTGCGGCAGCCTCGAATACATCGACGTGGTCATGCGCCGCCATGACCACACGCGGCGACTGTCCGGCTTCTACGACAACTATGACTTGCTGGTGACTCCCACTCTCGCCGACCTGCCTCCGCTGATCGGCTCGCTCGACACACCTCGGCCGCTGCGCCGGGCCGCAGAGGTCCTGCTCACGACACACACCGCGGGCCTGCTACGACACACGAAACTGCTCGATCAAATCATCGACAACAATCTGAGCTGGACCCCATACACGCAGTTGGCCAACGTGACCGGACGCCCAGCCATGTCACTGCCACTGCATTGGAGCGCCGACGCTATTCCGATCGGCGTGCAGTTCACCGCGCAGTTGGGTGGAGAAGCGATGATGGTGCGTTTGGCAGCTCAGCTCGAACAGGCCGTGCCGTGGATCGACCGGCGCCCACCGGTCTGTTTGCGCTGACCCGCCCCTGCGTTATCCGGTGCCCGGTTGAAGCGCCCAGACGGCCACCATGGCAGGGCTCATTGTTGTGGGTGGACAACGATGATCGGGCACTGCGCCCGGTCGAGCAATGAACTGCTCGTCGAACCCAGGAGCAGCCGGGCGAACCCCCCGCGCCCGCGGCTACCGACCACGATCAGCTGGGCCGACTCCGACCAGGACAGCAGTTCGTCTTGGGGCGCGTTGTCAGACAGCTGGGGTTCCACGGCTACCCGCGGATACTGTTCCTGCCACCCGGCCAGCCGCTCGGACAACAAAGCCTTGGCCTGGGTGCCGAAATCAGTGGCCTCCTCTGCGAATTGGAACAAGCGCGCGAATTTCCCGGCATACGGGTCCGACCAGCAATGCACCGCAACCAGCGCGGCGTCCCGCGAAGCCGCGACATCGAATGCCACTGCGGTCGCCGCCTCGCTGACCGGACTGCCGTCGACCCCGACGACGACGGGCCCCTCCGCAGCGAGTCCGCTGCGGCCCCCACGTACTACCGCGACCGGGCCCTTCGCGTGACTGACCACTGAGAGCAGAACCGAACCGAGTCGTCCAAGACCCAGTCGGTCCTCGGGACCACCGAGCACCACCAGGTAGGCACTGCTGGAGTGCTCGATGAGCAACTCGACAGGGTCGCCGGGCTCGATCACGGACCGGATCCGAAGCGCTGGGTCTACTGTGCGCGCGTGCGCTGTCGCCTCTGCCATGGTCTGTTCTGCCATGTCGTAAATCGCTTCACGCAGCCACCGCGGCCGGGTTTCCGGTGGTCCATAGATGGCGTCGAGGTTCAACCCACGGACGAGCAACAGTTCGCGGTTTCGCCGTGCGGCGACCTCTGCCGCCCACCGCACCGCTAGGTTCCCGGCCGGGCCTCCGTCCACACCTACCACCACGCTCGCTGAGGTCGGCCTGTGCGCAGCATTGACATCATTGTGAGCCAACTGGTCCATCCCTTCGCTGAGGCGACAATTCCGGGTGTGCGTCCCGAACTTCGGTGGGCACGAACGTTGGTCAGTTGATCAGGTGAGCGGCGGACCTATCGGCCGTGGCCGGGTGGCAAGAGATCCGCCGCACGAATCAGAGGAGATCGATCGCCCCCGAAAGGGCATGCCGCAGAGCCTGTTCCATTTCATCGAACTGCGCCTGGCCACAGATGAGGGGCGGCGCAAGCTGAATGACGGGCTCGGCCCGATCGTCGGCCCGGCAGTGCAGGCCGGCTTGGAGCAGCGCCTTCGAGATGTGTCGCTTGAGGACGCGCGTAGCCTGCTCGTCGGTGAAACGCGCCTTGGTGGTCTTGTCCCGGACCAACTCGATTGCCCAGAAGTATCCGGTTCCGCGGACTTCGCCGACGATCGGCAGGTCGTAGAGCTTTTGGAGTGTCGAACGGAACGCGGCCTCGTTGCCGCGGACATGACCGTAGAGGTCTTCGTTTGCGATAACGTCGAGGTTGGCCATGGCCACCGCGCAGCCGACGGGGTGCCCGCCGTAGGTGGAGCCGTGCATGAAAGTCGCGCCGTGGGAGAACGGCTCGAAGATCCGATCGCTGATCAAGACCGCGCCCAGCGGCGCATAACCCGAGGTGAGGCCCTTGGCCGTGGTGATGATGTCGGGCTGGTAGCCGAACTTCTCGGCCCCGAAGTCGTACCCGAGTCTGCCGAAGGCGCAGATCACTTCGTCGGAGACGAGCAGCACGTCGTGGCGGTCACAAATCTCTCGGACACGCTCGAAATACCCCGGCGGGGGCACGAAGCAGCCACCGGTGTTCTGAACCGGTTCGAGGAACACCGCGGCGACCGTTTCCGGACCTTCGAACAGGATCGCTTCCTCGATCCGGTCCGCCGCCCACAGTCCGTAGGTTACGTAGTCGTCGGCATGCTCGGTGGCGCGATAGAAATTGGTGTTGGGAACGCGCTGCGTGCTCGGAACGAGCGGCTCGAATTCGGTTTTGGCGCCGGGTATTCCGGTGATGGACAATGCCCCCATCGAGGTGCCGTGATATGCCATGGACCGGCTTATCACTTTGTGTTTGTTCGGTTTGCCGGTCAGTTTGAAGTATTGGCGGATCAGTTTCCACGCGGTCTCGACCGCCTCACCACCGCTGACTGTGAAGAACACTCGGTTGAGGTCGCCGGGCGCGGCTGCCGCGAGCCGCTCGGCCAGTGCCAGCGCCGGTGGGGTCGCATATCCCCACAGCGGGAAGTACGCGAGTTCGCGGGTCTGTCGTGTGGCCGCCTCGATAAGCTCTTCTCGTCCGTGCCCGACCTGAACCGCGAACAGGCCGGCCAGCCCGTCGAGGTAGCGGCGACCGGCTTCGTCGTAAACATAGGCGCCTTCACCGCGGACGATCACCGGGACGTCGTCAGCGGTTGTGGCCTCCTGTGGAGTGAAATGCAGCCACAAATGGTCACGAACGATACGGGCAGCGTCCGAGGCGAGCCTCGGCTGAGGGCTGGCGGACATGCTCTTCTCCTGAGGTGTCATCGCACCGCCGCAGCGATTCGCGCAGTGCCGAACGGTTAGCCGGAGCAGAACTCGGTCTCGAGCCTAAGCAGCGGAATCAAAGGCTGTCCACCATGAAGGGAACGCGGAATTACCCGGTGAATAAGCTTCCGAGCGGGCCGAATGGCATTGCGGTGATCGAGCCGGCGAAATTATCGCAACCCAATAGCAACTCCTCACCAGTCGATCGTTACCCGGGGTGAGCGCCGAGAAATCGCGCCGGATGCGTGGGTTGCCGAACTGTCGAGGTCGCTCGGTCGTGGTTGTGTCCGGATGACGGTAACTCGGATCGGGCGCTGCCGAGTTCGTCAACGGTCACCGGCGACCTTGCCCAAGGCCGCGGCTGCACAGGAGCGGCCGGCCGCGACCATGCGAGCAGCGTGATGAAATCGATTGTGCCGCAGACATTCAGGGAATGCGGCACTATCGGATGTTCCGAGACCGGCTGGCACGCCGGCATAGCGACATTGCGCGACGGCAGCCGAATTTTCGCCAAGGCCCTGGCGAACGCCGGCGTCTTCCAATCCGAGGCCGCCGGACTGTCAGCACTCGCACAGCTCGGCGGCGTACGTGTCCCGACTGTCGTCCACGCCGCGCCCCATCTACTCGTCCTCGAAACGCTGCGCCCCGCGGTGAAGACGAGCAGTTCTGGGAAGAGCTCGCACACATGATCGCTGCACTGCACACTTCCACGGTCTCCGACCGGTTCGGGTGGCACCGCGACGGCTGGCACGGCCGAATGGTGCAAGAAAACGATTGGGAGACAGACGGTTACCAGTTCTACGCCCAACACAGGATCCTGCGGTGGCCGCGGGAGAAGCCGGTGCGGAAACAGTTCGATCGCGACCAGCGCAGAGCAATTGAACGACTCTGCCGCACGCTGCCCGAACTCATACCACCGCACCCGCCATCGCTGACCCACGGGGGACATATGGCCCGGAAACATCCTCGCGGACAGCTCCGGTAAGCCCGCGCTGATCGACCCCGCGGTGTCCTATGGCTGGCCCGAGATCGACCTGGCCGCACTGCGGTGCCCACCCCGACCGCCGGCTTCGGACCGTTTCTTCGCCGTGTACGAAGACCTCGCTCGTCCGAGTGAGGGATGGCGTGACCATGCGCAGCTGCTGCGTATCCGGGACCTGTTCAGCGTCATCGCCCATGGCCTCGACACCTGGGGTGCCGCGCGAATTATCCACGCAGCCCTGGCCGCCGATACGTGAACCTTACCGAGAACCTCGCGGTCAGCGGCCGTGGCGTCGGTCGCGTCGATGCTGCTGGCCGGGGACGGCGTGGAGGAACTGGTCACCCCCAGCCGCTCAGCCGGAACACACCCCGGGCTGCGCGATAACCGATATCCGGCCTTGCGCCGCTGCACTACGCTGCGGCGGATCTCAACCACTACCCGAACGCTCAGCCACGGATACGAACCTCGGGAAGCCGTGTCGACTCAGGATCTCGGCGACCCCCGACGCTCGCACCACAGCCTGCACGCCTATCGCTACGCGCCGGAGATTCGGGTCCGAGTCACCCGCCAACTCAGGCTGAGACTGCTATGTCTGCCCATAGTGCTCCTTGACCGCGCGCTCACAACATTTTTGCGCCAACTGATCTTTTCTTCGCGACATTCCTGCAACTGCTGCTGATACGACTTCCTAGGGTGCTGTGGGCGCTCGGCCAGGTCAAAGGAATGTGTTGCGGGTCCGCACCATCCTTTCCCTCGACCAGGCCTCCGGCCGACAGACGCCACCACCGCCGCGTGCTGCCATGCCGTGACCACACTCACCGGTCGCGCTGCGTGCCGCTGGTGGCGAGCCTGTGCGCGTTTGTCGCCGCGAATGCGGCCGCGGCGGGTACGTCGTCGTTCACTGTGCTGTTGATCCTGCGCGTCGCCGCAGCGGCAGCCGCCGCGGTCGCGATCCCGGCGCTGTTCGCTACCGCGGTCCAGCGGGCATCCGCCGCGATGGTCGGCCGCTATGTCGCGGTGGTGGCGTTGGGCGTCACCAGATCGATCCCGGCGATCGGATTCGCGGTCGGAACCAGCGCCCGCAACCGGGACAACCGCGCGTTACGGTTGCGATCGTGACCCACCGCCACCGTTACCCGAAGGCCAACGCGTTGGCTCTGCGGACGCGCTCACCGCACCCCATCCGGTGAAACTCGCTCGGCGCCTTTGACTCCCGAGCGGGAATCGCCTCGGACGCGGCTGAGGATGTTGAGCCGACGAACTTCCGCGGCGCGGTGGACGCGCTCACATCGCAATCGCAGCCACACACCCGATTCCGCGTCTTCGATCAACGACGAGGTCAGTGTGTCCCGGGTACTCCGGCCGGGGGATTCGTTTTCCGTCTTCTGGATCTCATCGCATAGTTTCGCGACGCGGGTAATCGTGGACTGATCGCTATCGCACAGCACACTGACCGAAAGTGCGTGCGGTTCCGCCGCAACCACCAGGCGGACGTGGGATCGACTGCCCTCCAACAGCATTCGTATCAATGCGGCGATCTCCGCGCGTGCGGCGGCGCTCGGCTCGGGTAGGTCGGCGTCGGCCTCGATTCCCGGCGGCACCGTGACCGCGACACCGCGTGCCTCTGCTCGATCGATGGCCGAATCCAGATCGGCCAGCAGGATATGGTCCATGCTGTCGACACGGTCGAACAGCCGACGCAGTCGCGCGTATTCGGTGCGGGCGGTAGCTCGGACCTGGGGATCGTCGATGGCCGAGGCGCTATCGGCGAATCTGCGCAGCAGCGGCAGCACCGAGCTCAGTTGATCCCGATATCGCTGTGCGCATTCGTTTTTCAGTACCGTGTCCACGGCGGCGGCCGCGACCACTCGCCGTCGTTGCTGATCGCGATCCGTCACCACCTGCACGACCCGGTGCACCGAGGCCGCGAAGACGACAATGAACATCTGCAAGAACAAGATCGTCGCCGTGTGAAAGCCGAACAATTCCATCGTCGACGCACTCCCGTCCCGCGCCGCTATTACCAGCCCGGCCAGTGCCCACCATGCCGACAATGCCGACAGCGCGATCACCGCCGGCTCGCGGACGCCGAGCGCCACCACGGTCCAGCCGACCGCGCCGATAGTCCAATTGCTGCCACCCAATATCTGCCCCAACGGGAGCACCGCTTCCAGTAGTGGAGAGCTCGACAGCGCCACGACCATCAGTGCACCGGTAATCCTGCGGCTGCGACCCGGAATCAGGACCGCGATCAAAGCCAGCGCGACGTTCAGTCCGACCAGGATCGCGGCCACCGGGAGCGCGGGCATGGGCAGAGTCCATGCCCGCCCGGACTGCAGCAGCGTGTCCATGATCGCCACACCGGCGATGGCGTAGCCGAGTCCGCTTGCGAGCCGGTCTATTTCGGCTACGGTCTCGGATTCGCGATCGTCCGCGCCGAGGTCGGTCACGCCGGCCGACTCGGTCCAGCTCACGGTTACCCGGGTGCCGCCGGCGGGCGCCGCCGTCACCTCGGCCGCGCCGCCCACGGCACGCATTCGGCCGATGATGGATCGCCGAATTCCGTGCCGGCTCACAGCATCCGAGGGGTCGGCGAACCCGACGCCGTCGTCGACGATGTGGACCCGCCCATCGCCGATTTCCATCCGCACCGACTGCGCCTGGGCATGGCGGTCGACATTGGTCAGCGCTTCCCGAACCGCCGCGGACACCGCCCAAGCCACCGAGCGCCGCGCCGCCACCCGCTGCAGCCCGCAGATCGACAGCGGTGTGCGGCATTCGGACGCTAGTTGCCGCAGCGGGACGACGAGGTCCACCCATTCATCGTCGGTGTCACTGAAGACAGGCACCCCCTCCGCGAGTACGGCCAAGTCGCGGCGCGCCTGTTCGGCCAGCCGTTGCCGTTCGATCGGCGCACCCTGGGAGACCATGAGCAGGGTCGATGCCGCCGTATCGTGCAGGACAGCCCATTGTTCGCGCTCATGGCGGCGGCGCGCGGCCAGCACCGCGCGTTCGACCTTGGCTTGTGACAGCTCCTCCAGCGACGCGTCGACCGCGTCCGCTGACCGCAACACGGTTCGTCGCACCGCGACCGCCGCCCCCCAGACGATCACCACGTTCCATACTGCGAACGTGGTGAGGAATTCCGCCACCGATACGCCCGGCACATTCCGATAGGACAGGTACAGCGCCACCGATGTCAGCGCCGTGACCGCCGCGGACCGGCGCACGCTGTGCACCATTCCGATCGAAACCACCACCGCTGCGGCGATTTTCACCTGCGCGCTGCCGCCGATGAAGGTCGGGTCGGGATACGCGCGCGCCGCGACGATCAAATATCCGAGGAGCACCGCCACATCCGCGCATACCCAACCCGCCCGGTCCGCGCGGCTCCAGAGCCGTGCCGCGCACCACACCGCCAGCGTGCCGGTGGCCGCCAGCTCCGCCGCCGTCATGGCACTGTGCGACACCGCAATTGCGACTACCGCCACCAACAGGCAGCCGGCATGCCGCACCGTGATCGCGAGGGTCATGGCTTTGCCGAGCACGCCGGTATAGGTGAGATTCGGCTGTTGCCGCATCTGGCGAATGTAGAGCGCGACCCACGATCTGTCCGGCGTTCACCGGACAGCGATGCGATTTCGCTGGTCGGAAACCGCGCCGTGGGATACCTTGCCGCGCAAGCGGTCTATCGGCCGGCGGATACGGGAGGCGTGCTTCATGATCAGAATTGCCGTGGTCGACGATCATCCGCTGATTCTCGACGGTGTCCGGGGTTGGTGTGCTGCGGCCGACCCGCCGATCACCGTGGTAGCCACCTTCGCAGATCCGAGGCAATTCCTGGCGGGGCCGCCCGGTGCGGTCGACGTGGTGGTGTGCGATCTCCGATTCGCTGGCAGGGCACCGGATTTGGTGACCTTGCGAAGAATCTGTGAGCAGAACTATCGAGTGGTGGTGCTGTCCGAGCAGACCGACCCCGACGTGGTCCTGGAATGTCTGGACATCGGTGCGGTGAGCTATCTGTCGAAGGAAGAGGGGCGTGAGCACCTCATCGCGTCGCTACAGGCGGCGGTGGCCGCGCGTCCGTACTCCAGTTCCACGATGCGCAAGGCGATGCATCTGGGGCGTTCGGCCGCCAAACCACGGCTGTCGAACCGCGAACGCGAGGTCTTGCTCTTCTGGTTCCAGACCGAATCGAAAGCGCTTGTCGCGCGCGAGCTTTACATCACGGTGGGTACGGTGGACACCCATCTGGAGCGGATCCGGGCCAAATACGCGGCGGTCGGCCGGTCGGCCCCGACGAAGGCCGCACTGGTGGCGAGGGCGATCAAGGACGGGTTGATCACACCCGACGAAGTCTGAGCCGCTCGTCCCAGCCGGCCACTGTCCGGCAAATGCCGGACATCCATTCACGTCGGTGCTTCATACGCTGTGAATCACTACTCCACGTGAATGGAAAGGGACCAGCGATGAAGGGCATTCCGCACACCGCGCTCCACGCGCTCGCCGCCGGATCGATGATCTCGATACTAGTAATCGGCGGCTCGGGCATGGCCTCGGCAGACTCCAATCCGGTGCCGGTGCCGCCCGGCTACGTTCCCGATGGTTCGAGTGCGGTGCACGATTACTGCACCAGCCCGATGCCGAATGAATATCTCGGCGCCGACTTCCGTGGGCCGTGCGCCAAGCACGACATGTGCATGGAAGCGCATCGCCGCGATCAGATGTACGGCAGCTGTCACAACCAGTTCTCCGTGGACTTGCAGTCGGTCTGTAACTGGGCATTCAGTTCGACCATCGACTTCCACCGCCGCAAGAGCTGCAACACCTACGTCGACGGCGTCATGCTGGCCGTGAGACGAGCGAACCCGTGAGGCCGGGCGGGAATCCCGGGAGCCCGTACTCTCAGCCCCCCTCGTGGTGGCAATGCGCGGCGTGCGGGGCCGGGTATGACCGGTACGCCACCGGCGGGTGGTGTCCACACTGCAGGACGCCGTGGTCGCAATACACTGGCGGCCAGGATCCTTCGGCGAACGAGCGGGCGTCGGGGCTGATGCCGACCGGCCCGATGGACTTCCTGCGCAACCAGCACCGCTACGGCTGGCGCTGGACCACCTGGGCAATGACTTCCCGGACTGTGCGGCGGCCGAGCGTCTTGCGCACGGTGACGACCTCGGTCGGCACGATCGCGTTGATCCTCGCCTACGTCTATTGGGCGGCAGACGCCATCGACCTGGACGAAATACTCAACTCGATGGCCCAATCGGTGTTGAAGTTCTTCGTCATCACGATCGGCATCACCGTGGTTCTGGGTTCCATATCGATGTTTCTGCCCGAGCACCGCGCGCGGGCGGACCGGTTCTGGATGGTGCGGCAATTCCAGGGACCGGCCATCGCTGTCGTGGCGTTTGTGAGCGTATTCGGGGCGACGTCGCTCAATTGCCTTCTCCTTCCGGTATTAGGGCTGTGGATCGCGGCGTTGATCAATGTCTTCCGGCTCGGTGCGACACATCAGTTCCGGCTCGCCGACGCGCATCCCGCGCTGCCGGGTCTGTGTTTGTTGATCGCGGCCGTCTGGAACGAAATCGGCGCGATATCGAAGATCTACCACGAAGGGTTGAATGAGGTGTTCCCGATCTGGGTCGGCCTGCTGCTGGCCTTCGCTGGTCCGATCGCCACGATCGTGTTGTCGGCGTTCGAGATTCGCTCCGAACTGCGATCGACGGGAATCTGATCGTGACCATGGATAACGCGAGCCGGCCCGCGGATACGGCCGCCCTCCGTGAGCGGGTCCAGCTGTGGGGTGCGCTGCGCCTGCTACTGGCATTGCCGATGATCTGCGTCAGCGTCGCCGTGGTCGGCGGTGTCGCGATGGTGTTCGGGCGAGTCGTCGCGGTGGTGGCGACCTTGCTGTGGATCGCGTCCGGGCTGGTGGCGTTTCTTCCCGCCGTTCCGGTCTGGATCGCGAAAACCCTGTTCGCCACCCGGGATCCGGAACCGCTCGAGTCGAGGGTGATCGATCCGGCGTGGGCGGCGGTGCTGGCCAAGGCCGGTGTTCCGGCTTCGACCGGCCCGATCCGGGTGCAACGCGATCGTGGCGTGGTCGCGCCGGGCGACCGGTTTGTCATGACGGTGCCGCAAAGTCTGGTGCACGGCGTGAGTGCTCGGCACCTCGAAGCGCTGCTGGCTCGTGAACTGGGGTATCACCTGGGCGGATCGGCGTCGTCGGCCCTGCTCGTGGCCTGGTATTCGTTGCCGGGCCGACTCGCCGTACGAGTGGGCACGCTCGCGATCCGCCTACTGCTCACCGCGACAAGGGCTTCGATCCAGGTGGCACTGTTCGCGAGATCCGGGGCGTCGAAGGCTTCGGTGCGGGCGTTCGACAGGGTGTCGATCTGGATAGCCGTCCTGTTCTTCGTACTGCCGACCATCGTGGTGTTCGCCGTGTACGTAGTGCCCGCCGTCGCGATCGGGATGGCGCTCGCGATCGGAATTGCGTACGGAGACTCCAAGATCCGTGCGAGAAGGTCCGCCCTCATCGATCGCTTCGCCATCGAACTCGGTTACGGCGACGAACTCGCTCAACTGTCGGCGATGAGCACATCATGACGGGCGCACTCGATTTCGATCGCGCGGGTTCGGCGTTCCAACCGACGGGGCTTGTCGGTTTCGAACGGGTGGCGATCGATGCGCCCGTGCGGGACGCGCAGCTCGACCATGCCCCGGTGTGGACCGAACCGGCCCCGCCGCAACACCTCGGGCACGGCCCGAACTACGCGAACGTGGCGGGCGGCCTGGTCATCGCGCTGGCGCTGGGGTGCGGTGGCGGGCTGGCGGCGCTCGCCGGTATCGCGTTCGGCGGGCTCGTGCTGCTGGCGAGCATCGCGTCCACGGCCGTCGCAATCGCCGTCTTGGCCGCGCGCGAGAGCAGGCGGCGCACCGAGTTGTCGGGCTGGCTGGCGACGGAGCGAGCGAAGTTCGCTGCCGCCCAAGACATTCGGATGCGCCGCGTACGGGAGCACGAGATGCGCGAATCGGAACGGGTCGTCAACGCGCCGATCTGGTATCCGATCGCGCCGCGCGGAGGTTTCAGGGGGCTGGATGTCTTCGGCGGCGGCACCGATGGCTGGCGCTGCCTGCTCGCGACGGTGGGCACTTCGCTGCTGCGGTCGGGTGCGCCGATCACGGTCCTGGACTTCACCGAGCGCGAATTGGCCGACGGCCTGGGCGCTTTCGCCGCCCAACTCGGGCATCCCGTCGTGCGGGTCGATCTGCCACGGGAGTGCGGGCCGCTCGATCTGTTCGGTCCGCTCGCGGTCGATGAGCTGGCCGAGGTGGTCGCGGAGTCGATCGCGGCGGCGCGGCGCACGCATCCCGACGTCGGCACGCTCCGCCGGCGCGCTGTCGAACTGGTCAAAGCTGTTGCCGGACAGCTGGATCCGGACCTGCCGGTGACTTTCGGGCGACTGGCGGCCGGACTGTCGATCCTGCGGCGCATCGCGCACGAGGACCCCCGGATCAGCGCGGCGGAGGCGGGCAGACTGAGCGGCATCATCGACATCGTCGGCACCGGTGATCGCATTCGCGAGGAAATGGAGTATCTGACGAGCCTGTTCGAACTGCTCGCCGACGGCGCGCCGGAATCGCTCGCCGAACCGCCGCGATGGCCGACGGCAGGGTTGCTCGTACTGTCCACGATGTCGACCCTCGACGAACGCAAGACGATGACCGATCAGTTCGTCTTCCACCGCGTTCTGCATGATCTCAGGCGATCCGCGGGCGCGACCGGCGAGCAGGTGCTGATCCTGGCGCTGCCGGACCATTTCGACGCGGCGAGCGTCAGCGCGCTGGCCCGCCACGCCGACCGGAACGGCGTCCGCGTGATTCTGCTGGCTCCGCATCTGCGGGATGAGATGGGGCAGCTGCTGGGCAGTTCGGGAAACCCCACTGTGCTGATGCGGCTGAACAACGCCGAGGGCGCCAAGGCGGCCGCCGAGTTCGTGGGTCGTGGCCACAAGTTCGTTCGCTCGCAACTGACCCGTCAGGACGGATCGACGTTCACCCATGGCTGGGGGACCGCACTCAACACGCAGACCAGCACGACGGATTCGTCCGGGACCTCCGAGGGGCGGGAGGGCTCGACGAGTTATTCCCAAGCCAGTGGATCCCCGGCGACCTACGGTCACTCGCGCGGTCGCTCGCGCGGAACGAACGAATCGACCAGTTGGTCACGCGCGCACTCGTTTACCGACTCGGTGAACGATTCGATCGCGGAATCCCGGTCCACCGGGGAGACCGACGCCCGGGTGTACGAGTACCTCATCGAGCCGACGACGGTGCAGGGACTCGAACCCACGGAATTCATCCTGGTCGATTCGGGGCGCAGCCGCAGGGTGGCGTTCGGAGACTGCAACCCCCGTTTCGCGTTCATGGCGCGCGTAGCCCGGCAGCCGAGGAGAATGTGATGACGCCGCTGCCGACTGAGCTGCGAGACCTGGTCCTGCACACTGTGATCGCCACGCCACGCCATCGCGCGCAACCGAAGGACACCACCCGGGAAGTCGAGATCGAAAGTCAGGTCCGCGCGCAGCTGTTCGCCGCGCTCACGGCCGCACATGCCCACCTGTCAGTAACCGAAGACAGTGCCGCCGTCGCGGTCGCGTGGGAGCGGTCTCCCGAGACCGGGACGCTGCGCGTGCTGGTCGGCGGAAGTCCGGCAACACCTTTTGCGGTGTCCTCCGATCGTCCGGGCGGTGGGGTGTCGCTGTCTTACCCGCCCGGCACGCACGCGGCGGAGGTCGGTGTCGATGCCACGCTCTCCACCTGGTCGCAGCTGAGCTGGACCAGGTGTCTGGGCAGCCAGGATCCGCTGTGGATTCCCGGCGCCGCCAACGACCGCTCGAACGCCCCGCGCCGGGGCGGGTTCGAAGACTATGTCGCCCATCTAAGGGATGCGTTCGTGTGGCTCGTTGTCGCACAGCCGGTTTCGGCGGGGGAGTTGCGCCGCGAATTCGAGCGGCTGCAGCGGCAGCTGCCGGTGCTGCGGTTGAAGGAGAACTCTGAAGCGGGACGAATCGCGGTAGCGCGCAGCGAATCCCGATTCCGGGAGCTGACCAGGGCCGAGCCTGCCGGGCTGTGGAACGTGCGGGTTCTCGTCGGCGCGACGGATGCCGCGAACTCCCGGTGCGCCGCGGCGTTGCTATGCAGTGCGGCCGACCTGCACGAGCACCCGTATGTGCTGCGACCCGAATCCGTGTCGGCGAGACTGGCCGACGCCTGGCTGCCGGCGGTGGACGGAGAACTCGGCTCACCGTTCCTGGCTACGAGCGAACTCCTCGCCGCGTTGGCCAGGCCGCCGCGTCGCGAGATCGCGGGTATCCGGGTGTACGAACCCGCGACGTTCGATCTGACGCCCGAGCAGGACGGCGAGCTACACCTCGGCGAGGTACTCGATGACGCCGACCAGACCGGTGTGCCGTTGCGGGTTCGGCTCGACACGATCAATCGGCACACCTTCGTGGCGGGGGCGACGGGATCGGGCAAGTCGCAAACCGTACGGCATCTGCTGGAGGGGCTGCACGCCGGTGGAGTTCCCTGGCTCGTCATCGAGCCGGCCAAGGCCGAATACGCCGGTATGGCGGGACGGATCGACGGAGCCGTGACCGTACTGCGGCCCGGTGACCCCGACGCGGAACCGGTCGGAATGAATCCGTTGCGGCCCGAGCCCGGATTTCCGCTGCAGACCCACATCGATCTGGTGCGGGCGCTGTTCCTCGCGGCGTTCGACGCGCACGAGCCGTTCCCGCAAGTGCTCGCGAAGGCATTGACGCGCTGCTACACCGATCTGGGCTGGAACACGGTCCTCGGCGAATCGGAGGTCGCCGGTTACGTGCCGAAATACCCGGATCTCGGCGACTTGCACACCACCGCCCTCGAAGTAGTCGAAGCGATCGGCTACAGCCGGGAGATCACCGACAACGTGCGCGGGTTCGTCGACGTCCGGATCAGTGCGCTGCGGCTCGGGACACCCGGAGTGTTCTTCGAGGGAAGATATCCGATCGATGTCGGAGATCTCTTGTCGCGCAACGTCATCCTCGAAATCGAGAATGTCGGCAACGATCAGGACAAGGCCTTCTTCATCGGCGTCGTGCTGATTCGGCTCTACGAACACCTCTGGACCCGAAACAAGAACGGGGGAGGCGCGGCAGGCCTCGCGCATGTCACTGTCGTCGAAGAGGCGCACCGGCTGCTGAAGAAGGCCGAGCCAGGGACGCCCGCCGCCCAGGGCGTCGAAATGTTCGCCGGGCTGCTGGCGGAAGTGCGTGCCTACGGCGAGGGCATCGTCGTGGCCGAGCAGATCCCGAACAAGATCACACCTGATGTCGTCAAGAACACCGCTTTGAAGATCGTGCACCGGCTGCCCGCCAAGGATGATCGCGAGGTCGTCGGCGGTGCGATGAATCTCGACGAGGAACAGTCACGGCACGTGGTGTCCCTGCCGCCCGGTCGCGCCGCTGTTTTCGCGGACGGGATGGACCGGCCCATCCGGGTGCTGATTCCGACCCGGGAAGCCGACGAGTCGCGTGCCCGCGTGACCCGCGAAATCGGAGTGCTCGGCAACCACGCACAGCTGCTGACCCTGCGGGAGATCCAAGCGGCACGGCGGGTGTCGAACGAGCCGCGCTTCGCGCTCTGGGTGGAGTTGCACACGGTCGCGCATCTCACGGGTTTCGCAGTGCCGCAACCGGACCCGGGGTGGATCGCGGGTCTGGTCGAAGCGATCCCGCCACCTCGGTGGCAAGAGGCCCTCCGCAACCGGTTCGAGCACGCGGTGCGCGACCGCTACATCGGGATCGCGGCCGACTACCAACCGGAATCGCTGACCGAGCATCTGATCGAATCCGCAACGGCCATAGCCGAATTCGGCGAGTGTCCGTGCCGGGAGCGAGACGACGAATACCGATGGCAGGCCGGTCAGTATCGGTGGTACGACATCTATCGGCAGCTCGCGGACGCTGTCGACACCGATGCCCGCCATCCGCTCACCGCGCGCTGGGCCGAACGCGGTATCGATCTGACGGCCGGGTCCACGATCGCCGAGCAGCGCGGGATTCTCGCGGCTGATCGAGTCTGGTGGAGCCCGCCGGTCAGCACCGTCGTCGGCAGCGGTACCGACACCACCATCGAGGTCCTCGTCGCCCAGCTCAGCAACGAGACCGGACTCCAGCGCCGCTTCGCCGCCGCCACCAGCCACCTCGCCCAGATCAGCTGGGCAGCAGCCGTTCTCGGCTTTTATACCCGGGACGACGGAACCGACGATAAGGAGAACTGAGATGAGCATCGATACACCGCACCCGACCGGCGGCGAAAACCATCCGGATCGATCGGGATCGGACCGGCCGAAACCGACGCCGCCGCCAGCCGGCGACGTCAGGGAGGCCATCCAGCGGCTGGAGAAGCCGATTCCGCCACGTGAGAGCCGGCCACCGCCCACGGCGACCGAGGACAATGGCCAGTCCCAGAAGCCCGGGTCCGATGTCGACCGCAAACCTGCGACAGCGCCCCGCCGCATGCATCCCTTCGGCGGCCAGCACGAGCCGGAATTGAGTGGCCCTGGTTCCGATCGCCTGGCGAATGCCGCCCCGAAATTGGATCAATTCAGGCACGGGTTCAAGGGAGACTCACCGAAAACCGTCTTCACCCAGCTGCCGGTGAATTCTATGACCGGTAAGCACGACAACAAGCCCGCCCCGGCGGCCGGGATGGACGTTTCGAATCTGTTTCTCAGCGGCGTATTCGCGGCTACCGCGGCGTACAAGCTCGTCTAAAGGTTTATAGACCGGCTACGGGGACGCTGAGGTCGGGTCATCGGGGGGCTCCGCGCTCCCCGAAACACGCTCAGGACACACCAGTTTCGACAACGGACGTCTCTCAGTCAGCGTGCGGCGTTGGAGACCAGAGCCCAGCCGCAGTCCCCTCCTCGACGTGCCTTCGGTAAGCGACGACCTTGTTGTGGATGATCTCCAGACTTGCCGTCAGTTCTGTGATCTTGTCTTGGACGGTCTTTTCGTGGTCCGCCAAAAGTGCGAGCCGCTCGCGCTCGTTGCCCGGCCCCGACCGCACAAGTTCAGCGAACCTCTTCACAGTGGCGATGGGCATGCCGGAGTCGCGCAGCCGGTTGCACAGCAGGAGCCACTCGACATCCGCCGAGCTGTAGATCCGCTGCCCGCCCGCCGTGCGGGGGATGGGGCGCAGGAAGAGCTCCTCGCGCTCGAAGAAACGTAATGCGTGGACACCGAGCCCGGTTGCTCTCGAGACGTCTCCGATGGAAAGACCATTCATGTGATCGCCGAAACCGTCCTCACAGCTTGACCTAGATCGCACTCTAGATCCTAGCGTCGAGCGCATGGCAATCACGCAGCAGCACAAGATCGGTTCCGGGTTCGGTGCCTCCAGCACGGCGGTCGAGGTCGTGGCCGACATCGATCTGACCGGTAAGACCGCTCTCATCACCGGCGGTTACTCGGGTCTCGGCAAAGAGGCCACCAAGGCACTGGTCCGCGCCGGAGCGCACGTCATCGTGCCCGCACGCCATCCGGAGGTAGCCCGAGCAGCATTGCGCGGCATCGCACGGACCGAAGTGACCGAGCTCGACCTGGGCAACCTCGACAGCATCCAGACCTGCAGCGACCGATTCCTCGACACCGGCCGCAGCATCGACATCGTGATCAACAACGCGGGCGTCATGGCCTACCCGCACCAGCTCATCGGTCCCGGCTGGGAAGCGCACTTCGCCATCAATCACCTCGGTCACTTCGCCCTGGTCAACCGGCTGCGCCCGGCCCTGGCTCGCACCGGAGCGCGCGTGGTTTCGGTCGCCTCGTCGGGACACTTCCTGACCGACATCCGCTGGGACGACATGCATTTCAGCCGCGGTTACGACCACTGGACCGCCTATGGGCAGTCCAAGACCGCCAACGCTTTGTTCGCCACCCATCTCGACGCACTCGGGGCGGCGGCCGGTCTGCATGCCTATGCGGTGCATCCGGGCAGTATCCTCACTCCGCTGCAACGAAACATTCCTCGCGAGGAACAGATCGCCCAGGGTTGGCTCACCCGAGACGGCCGCCACGCCTACGGTTTCAAAACCGCGGCGCAAGGTGCGGCGACAGCCGTATGGGCGGCGACCTCGCCACAGCTCGACCAACACGGCGGTGCCTATTGCCAGGACTGCGATATCGCCGAACTCGCCGACACCGACGACATGCTCATCGGCGGCGTAAAGCCGTGGGCTGTGGACCCCACCTCCGCGGCTCGCCTCTGGGCAGTGTCCAGTGAGCTCACTGGGCTGGACAGCTTCTCATAGCGAGGGGCGGTTACGAGCGCCGACGAGCTAACGGTCGATACTGCGCTTACGGATCGCTTCGGAGCCGGTGAGCTCCGGTGGGTCGAACGCACCACCATGCCAACGGTCGCATATTTGGCGTAGGGCGCCATCTGCTGGCACCGCTGGAGCCGCCGAACCAGCTTGTGAGGCGACTTTCTACCGTGGCATCCGCGAGGGCGGCGGCGTGAAACCAGTCGGCCACAGGGTCGAGTCGTCGTACAAAATCTCGCTCAGGTCCGCTTCGCGCAGGTTCGCCCCACTCAGGTTCGCGTGGATCAGGTTCGCCCCGCTCAAGAATGCCTCGCTCAGGTTCGCGTCACGCAGGTCCGCGTCGCGCAAGTTCGCCCCGATCAGTGCCGCCCGACTCAGGTCCGCGCCGCTCGAGTGCGCGCCGCTCAGGTTCGCCCCGAACAGTACCGCGCTGCTTAGGTCCGCGTCGCGCAGGTTCGCCCCGCTGAGGTTCGCTCTGATCAGGCCCGCGTTGCTCAGGTTCGCCCCGCTCAGGCCTGCCCCCCTAAGGTTCGCCGCGTTCAAGATCGCGTCGCGCAGGTTCGCCCCGTCCAGGCCCGCGTGCGTGAGGCAGGTTCCGTCGAGGTCTGGCTTGTCTGCTGTGCTCTCATTGGTGGTTTCTCGACGGCCGATGACGGTCAGGGCCGTTGCGATGTCGATTGGCCTCGCTGCTGTTGGATTTGTCGGACAGTCGGTTGCGGGTGCCTGGGTGCGAACGAATGCCGCGATTACCGCGAACACGGTGGCGTGGTCGTTCGGGGAGTCTTTGGCGAGGCGTTCGAGCAGGTAGATGCCTGAAATCCGGACGTTAATCTTTTCCGAGGCCAATTGTTCTGCGGCCAGGCGGAAGCGATCGGTGACCGCGGTCTGCTGGGAAAGTCCGTACTGGTTGTTGGTCGCGCGCAGGGACTGGTTGGTGAAGTAGAGAGCACCCACAGTGCCGGCCGCTACGACGACGGTGGCGATGGTAGTCATTCCGGCGCCGAGTTTGGGCCATCCCGGCCAATGCAGGAACCGGCCCGCTCGCGACGCGGGAGGCGCGGGCGGATCCGCCGGCTCCGGCTGCGGGCTCGCAGGAGCGGGCGGGCGCAGGGACCGGCCCCGGCCGGCAACCGGACCGCGTCGCGCGGAAGATCTTCCCCCCGTTGGCATTACCGGTCTCCTGTCGCGCGTAGGTGCTGCCAAGGTACCCGTCGTCCAGCGACGAAGTCAGCGTTCTCAGCAGCACAAGCAGCAATGGTAGAACCCCACAGACAGCATCCGGTATGGCCGCTCGGTGCTGAGGGTAGCAACCGGCAACGGAGGAAACGGGCATGTGCTTCCCTCGTTGCCGCATCGGTCAGGAATCGAGAAGCGCCGCTCCACAGAGGGTGTTTAGCGTGGTGACGGATCACTCGGATCGCGCAGATCAGGCGTCGATAGAAGCAAAGGAGCAACGGTGATGGCTACGGCATCGAAGTCCGGCGGACAGGGCAAGAAAGCTTCTTCGGAGGGATTCTCGGAGCTGGAACGCTCGGCGGTGAAGGAACGGGCCGCGGAGTTGAGGGCGCAGGCGCGGCGTGGTCGTGGCAAGGACAAGGCGGCGGCGGACGAAGCGGAGGTACTGGCGAAGATCGCTCAGATGCCGGAGTCGGATCGTGCGCTGGCTGAACGCGTGCATGCGATCGTGACCGCCGCAGCTCCAGAGCTCGCTCCGAAACTGTATTACGGGCAACCTGCCTATGCCCGAAATGGAAAGGTGGTGTGCTTCTTTCGCAGTGGCGAAGCGGACAAGGAGCGGTACTCGACGTTCGGGTTCAGCGTGGAGGCGAACCTCGACGAAGCGAGCGGCCTGTGGCCGACCTCGTATGCCCTGACAGAACTGACCGAGGACGCCTGGAAGGCGCTCGCCGACCTGGTCCGGCAGGCCGTGAGCTGACCGGATCCGGGCCCTGCGCCGTCGCGCGTGTGCGGACTCCCTCCTAGATTCGGTCGGTCGGCTCCTTCGTCAGGTCGAACTCCACCGAAATGGGTGAACTCGCGTCATACCCGGATCGCGTACACGCCGTGCCCGCCGTACACATAGGCCCTCTTGTCCGCGACCGCGACCGAACTGCTTGCTGCGGCGGGGTCGCGTTCCCATCGGGTTTCGTCCAGGGCGCTACCGTCCAGGGCCGCACCGATTTGGCATTCCCATCGGAGTGTGCCGGTGGCCGCGTCGAATGCGTGGACTTGGGATCTCCACACCGCGAATACGGTTCCGTCTGCGGCGAAAGGTGCCCCCAGGTGCCCTTTGCCACTGATTTTCGACCATCGCTTCCGGCCGGTTCTGCGGTCGAGGGATTCCAGCGCTGTGCTCGGAGCTCCGCCACCACCATAGTTTTCCGGCGCACCGCCCAAGACGATCGCATCCCCATCCGGGACGGCGTATTGCCCGCGGTCGGCACGGAATTCGCCGCGTTTGCCCAGAGTCCACAGTGGTACACCGGAGGCGAGATCGAAGGCCTGGATCTGCGGCTGCTGCAATTTGGCAACCACCACGGTGTCAGCGGCGATGGATGGCCGCTCGAGGGGGTCGTAATCGCTCCGATCGCCCACGGTGGCCCGCCACCGTATGGCGCCACTGGCGGCGTCCAGGACGAAGAGCGAATCGCCTTGGACTGCTGCGATAGCACCGTTTCCGGCAGTGAAGTACATGGAGCCGGGGGTGCCACTGTCGGTCCGAGTCGTCCAGCGTGGGGTACCGCTCGCGGCGTCGAGCGCGACAACTTCGAAGCCGGGCCGCGGCCCCTCCGCATAGATATAGGGCGGGTCGTTTGTGGCGCACAGGTTGTTGGTGCCCTTGGCGGCTCCGGTCGCCCATCGCCGCGCTCCAGTGGCCGCGTCGAATCCGATCAGTGCACTCTCGCCGTTGACGACCACGGTGCCATCCGCGAGGACAAGGACCTGTGACTGGCGCCCGGCGAGCTTGGTGCCGATGTCGACGCTCCATCGCACTGCGCCGGTTGCGGCGTCGAGCGCGTGCAGGCGGTTGTCCTGACCGCACAGGAAAACGCGTCCGTCGGCGACTATTGGCGGCGATCCGTCACTAGTTGTGTGGGGACGGATCTTGGATTGCCAAAGGATCTGTCCAGGTAGGGGTTTGGCCTGGGTCTTCGGCGTTTCGTCTGCACCCGCCAGCAGTTTTACCGCGGCATACCCGCCGCCGACGAGTGCGCCGGTGCCGAGCAAGCCTCCGATCAGCCCTTTGGCGAGCACGGTTCTGCGTCCCAGCGAAGTGGGACCCGAACTCGGGTGGGGCGAGTTCGGTAGGACATCCGCGACCTCGGCGGGCGCTCGGAACGATGGGGCCAGTGCCTGTCCGTACATCGATGTGGCTTCGAGCTGCCGGAGTATCTGTTCGGGCGTAAGCCGAGCGTCAGGATGTCCCGCGAGGCAGCCGGTGGTGACGAAGCGGAGTCTGGTTTCGGGTATGCCGGTGAGATCCGGTTGCTGGGTAGTAATGCGGTGCAGGAGGGCAGCAGCGTTGGCGTCGCCGAATGGGGGACGCCCCGTCAGGGCGTAGGAAAGCACAGCGCCCGTGGCGAATACGTCGGAGGCCGGTCCGCCCGGTTCGCCGGTGAGTTGTTCCGGCGACGTGAACGCCGACGGCGCGGGGTGCGGCGTGGGAAGACTGAAATCGTTTACCCGAGGGCCGGTTTCGGCGATGGTCACCGACTCGGGGGTGATGGCGCCGTGCGTCAGACCCGCGCCATGGATGGCGATCAAGGCCTGCGCGATACCGATGGCAATGTTCTCGACGGCCGGTAGGGGCAGTGGCCCCTGTTCGGTCACCAGCTCGCGCAGCGACGGGCCGGTAATGTATTCGGTCGCTATCCACGGCCGCGGAGCCTCTGCGTCCGCGTCCAGGACTGTCGGCACGAAGTCGCTGTGCACCGTTCGTGCGGCCGCGAAAACACGGGCGAGCTCGGCGCGGTCGCTGATATCGCGGTCCGAGTGCACCGTCTGGACTACGACATTCCCTGTGCCAGTGGCATAACCCAGGTAGGTATCGCCACGTGCATCGGAACCGAGCCGGCCGATCAGCGTGTACGGCCCGATCGTTGACGGATCGGCAGCCCGCAACGGCAGCGTGCGCGGGCCGGCCGGGGATGCGTCAACCGGGGAACCGGTTGGCAGCGAAATCGGTTGTGCCGGGGGTGTTTCCGTGCCCAGTGCCTTCGGTTGCTGCGCCGCCCGAGCGTGCTGCCAGCGTTGCACCTGGATGATCACTGCTCCGAGGCAGAATGCCGCGACCGCGAGCACACCTGCCCGGATGAATTCCACTGCTATCAGCCCGAACCCGCCCACCGGCGCGAACCCGTATATGACGTAACCAGCGGTCGTTTCCGTCCGCGTCGCGGGGAGGCTCAACACCAACGCGACGAACCCGAGTGCCCATCCGATCAGCAAGAACAACCACCACGCGGTTACCCATCCGCCGGTACGACGGCCGCGCAGATCCAACGCGTCCGGCGCTGTACGCGGGTCACTCGCGCGCCACACATCGGACATGATCGTGTGCGGGAACCAGACATTGACCACCGGGCAGAACCAGCCGCCGATCACCCAGCCGACGGAACGCCGATGGCGCGCGGCGCACATCGCCTCGGAATTGCGGCGCGCCCGCCACAACCACGTGATGACGGTGACTCCTGCGCCGAGTTGCATTATGGCCGAGGCGATTCCGGCCCAGGTGTAGGACTGCCACTCCGTGCGCGTCCCTCCCGGCTGCTTCCAGCTTTGCTCGAAATCCGCTAGCAGTACCCAGTCGACGATCGCGCTGACGAACATCATGACCACAGCCCCCGCGACCAGAGTGATCGCCCATACCCCCAGCATCCCGAAGGGACGTATCTGCTTGCCGTCGCGCACGATTGCCTGGTTCCACCCCATCGACATATTCCATTCCCTCCAAGTGCAGCGTGCCCCGACGAAGCCGGTGACTGTGTCGGATCACGTTGCCGCCGTACGGCATCGAGCCGACCGCTCTCGACCATGCAACCAGATCGAGGCAAATGGGCAACGTCGCACCGCCGATTCCTTAGTGGCAATCGCGTCGTGGGTCCCACGGACGCCGGGTGTAGCCGGGGGCGCAATGCGCCGAGCAACGTTCAGCGCCCTGAATCGCCTTCGGTAGGCGGGGTGAGCGCGGGACCCGTCTCGCGGGTGCACCACCAGACAATCGCGGTGATGACGGTGACGCCGAGGCTCGGGATGAGCTGGGTGGCGGAGCCGGCTCCGGCGGAGCGGTCGGCGAGCTCCGCGCCGAAGTCGATGCGCATCAGCGGTGCACCGAGGAACGCGACCGTATTCAGGACGGCGTGCAGGACGACCGCGATCTCCAAGCCACCGGTCCGCCAGGTGATGATCGCCAGGCACGTCCACAGCACGAAGTACCAGATATTGATGTAAGGGTCGGTGGACCCGTGCGCGGCGGTGAACAGTGCGCTCGAGACCAGAACTCCGGCGACCAGCCCGGCCCGGGAACTGCGCGTCCAGCTGCCGACGACCCGGAAGAGTAGTCCGCGAACGCCGTATTCCTCGCCCGTCGTCTGGAGGGGTGTGAGCAGGAGGGTGCCGACGAGAATGCCGATGAGGTCCATGCGAGACCAAGGCGCCTCGGTGCTCGGAGCGAAGAACCCGATCACATTGACCAGTACCCAGGCCGGGCCGAACACGATGAGCGCCTTGCCGAATAGATCGAACCGGAACCGGGAGGTCACCGAATGCAGTGAGGCGCCGGGGACACCGTAGAGCCAGCGTTGGATCAGCATGCTCCACGGGATGAGCAGCGCGAGGGCGATCAGGGACCCGGCGTGGTAGAGGGGGGTGTAGTCCGTGCCGCCGAGGATGGGCGGCGTGTTTCCCATCTGCATGTCGATGAGTCCGAGCGCCCGGCCGATGACGGTGGGAAAAAGAATGAATCCGGCTGCCAGGAGCACGATCGCGAGAATGCCGCGACCGATGCGGCGCTTGGCCCCTGCGAGGACTCGGTGGTACTCCACCCCACCGGGAACGGATTCCGAGCGGCGCGGTTCGCCGGGACCGAGGAGCCACCCCGTGGTGGGCATCGTCGCTGTCATGGGTGGTTTCTCCTTGGTGATCGGTGTCGAGCGGCGGTGTGTGCCGCGAACGATGTGCGTGTGCCGACGCACTAGCACACTGTGCTAGTCAGCACGCTAGCACAGTGTGCTAGTCGGCTGAGAAACGTGCACCGTAGCTATCCGGCGAAGGGATGACAGTGGGATCGCGGGAGAAGAGCCTCCGCGCGGCGGCCGAGATGATCGCCGGGGACATGACGGCGCACGCAGCTATCGATGGGCATCTCGCGGTTCTAAGCCACCGATTGCGAGTTAGCTTATGCTAACCTCACCTCCTGTCCGCCTGTTTTGCCTGTTCGGAACCGGTGCAGGGCAGTGGAATCGAACTGTGAGATAGGGATCGGCGTTGCACTCTTCACCCGCAAGACCACAAAAGCGTTCGATATGGCGAATCGCCGCCGTAGGAATGGTGGCAACCGCGACGCTGTCCGGATGCTCGGATCGAGTCTCGGAGTCCGCGGATGCGACCACGGGTCGTGCCGGATCCATCCAAGTGGTCGACCAGCGCGGCAAGCCGGTGACGATAGACGGTGCCGTAGACAAGATCGCGTTCGCGGTCATTCCGGCACCGTCGATCTTCGCGGCGGTCGATCGCAGCTACGACCGGATCGTCGGGATCAACCAGTCGACCCTGGTGGCGAACAAGGGCGGTATGTTCTCGACCATCTTCCCGGCCTCGGCGAACTCGAAGGTCATCGCCGGATCGAACTTCGTCCCCAATATCGAGACCCTGCTCCAACTCGACCCGGATGTCGTTGTGCAGTGGGGTGATCGAGGTCCCGACGTCATCGATCCGATCGAGAACGCCGGATACCCGGTGGTCGGTTTGAAGTACGGCACCCAGGAAGATCTGGAGAGCTGGATCACTCTCTTCGCCGATATCGCGGGCAAGCCCGAACGCGGCAAGGAGTTGGTCGGCTGGCATCACGCGGAAATCGCCGCGACGCGTGCCGATGTGGCCGCCGAAACGACACCGCGGCCCCGTGCCATGATCCTCTCGCGCACCGGCGAGGCCTATTCGACGACGAGCCCGAAGGGATACGACGGCTTCCAATTCGACTTGGTCGGAGCGGATCTCGTGACCAAGGGGTTCGTCTCCGACGCCGCTCAGGTCACTCCCGAGCAGATCCTCACCTGGAACCCCGAGGTGATCATGCTCAGCGGATTCGACGAAAGCACGCCCGCCGAAATCTATGCCGAT
This sequence comes from Nocardia goodfellowii, assembly GCF_017875645.1. NCBI lineage: Bacteria > Bacillati > Actinomycetota > Actinomycetes > Mycobacteriales > Nocardiaceae > Nocardia > Nocardia goodfellowii. The sequence goes on from NZ_JAGGMR010000001.1 coordinate 4,614,719, forward strand.
CCCCGGCTCGCGGGAGTCAGCGCCGTGCAGAACCGGCGGGTGTACAAGACGCCCCTCGGCGCGTACCGCTGGCAGGTGTCCAGCATCGAATCGCCGCTGATGTGGCAGTGGATGCAGGAGGTGCTCTACCCGAACACCGCGGGCACCGACATGCGCGCGAACATTCGGACAAGTTTCGACAATCTGTTCGGTTACAAGATCTCCGAGCAGGAGATCGATCAGGTGCTGCGGCTCGATCTCAACGCGAATTCTGCGAACTATGACCATTTCCGCGGCTGAAATCGATACTGCGACAGCGACTCCCGTCACAGCTGAGGTCGCGCGGCCGTCGAAGTGGCGGGCCGCCGCGGTGATGCTCGCGCTGGGTGTGATCCTCGTCGGCATCGCGATCTTCGCCCTGGCGGTCGGCAGGTATTACGTTCCGCCCAACGAGGTCGCACGACTGCTATTGGGCCAGGTGTTCCCGATTCGGGAGACCTGGCTTCCCCAGGAACGCAGCGTGGTGCTCGACATCCGGCTACCGCGCGTGCTGCTTTCGATGATCCTCGGCGCCGGACTGGCCTTGACGGGTGCGGTCATGCAGGCGGTATTCCGGAACCCCTTGGCCAGCGCACAGATGCTCGGGGTGTCCTCCGGCGCCTCCTTCGGCGGAGTGCTGATGCTGATGGGCGGCATCGGCGGTGCCTACCTCGTCGGCGGTGCGTTCGCCGGTGGTGTGCTGGCCCTTGCTCTCGTGTTGCTGATATCCCGCGCCACCCCGGGATCCCCGCTGCTGATGATCATTCTCGGCGGCACCGTCATCGGCGCGATGTTCCAGGCCATGGTGTCGTTCATTACCTACATCGCCGACCCGTACCGGGAACTCCCGGCGATCGTGTTCTGGCTCTTGGGTTCGCTGGCCACGGCCGGCTACGGCAAAGTGCTGCTGGCTCTGGTACCGATCGCGATCGGCGCCTCGGTGGTGATCGCACTGCGCTGGCGGTTGAACATCCTGGCGATGGGTGATGAGGACGCGCAGGCACTGGGGCTGCGGCCCGCGCGTATGCGGCTGCTGTTGCTCGCGTGCGTCGCGCTGATCACCGCGGGGTCGGTGGCGGTCGCCGGCGTGATCGGCTGGGTCGGGCTGATGGTGCCGCATCTGGTCCGGATGATGGTCGGCACCGATAACCGGATCGTGGTGCCGATGAGCGCACTGCTGGGCGCGTCCTATCTGACCTTGATCGACACGCTGTCGCGGACACTGAGCACCGCGGAGATCCCGATCGGGATTCTCACCGCGATGGTCGGTGCGCCGTTCTTCGTCCTGCTGTTGATTCGTAATCGACGACAGCTGTGGGGTTGATGATGATCGAGGCTCGTTCTATCTCGTTCCGCTATTCGGGAAAGGGGCCGTGGATCTTTCGGGACGTCTCGGTGGATGCGCGGCCCGGGGAAGTGCTCGCGGTTCTCGGCCCGAACGCTCGGGGCAAGACCACCATGCTCAAATGCCTGTCCGGCCTGGTGCCACCTACGGAAGGTGCGGTCGACCTCACGGGACATGTCGGTTTCGTTCCCCAGAGCCATGCGGTTGTCTTCTCGTTCTCGGTGCTCGACACCGTGCTGATGGGCCGTGCTCACCGCATCAAGTTCTACGGTGCGCCGACCCGCGCCGATCGCGACGCCGCGGCGGCGGCACTGGCTCGCGTGGGGATCACACACCTTGCCGACCGCGACTACGCCCGCCTCAGCGGTGGCGAACGGCAAATGGTCCTCATCGCCCGGGCGCTCGTATCCGACTGCGACACAGTCGTTCTCGATGAACCGGTGTCGGCGCTGGATCTGCGCAATCAAGCTCGGGTACTGACATTGCTGCGAACGCTCGCCGACGAGGGCATGGCGGTGGTCATGACGACCCACCATCCCGACCACGCATTGCATATCGCCGAGCGGGTGGTGTTGCTGGTCGACGCCGACGACCAGCGCGTGGGCCCGACCCGAGAGCTGTTGACCGACAAGGTATTGAGCGAATTGTACGAACTCACCATCACAACCGCCGATGTTCAGACCCCGGGAGCGTTGCGCCGGTTGATCGTTCCCGACTTCGGCCCCGGTGTGTCGTGACGGTGCTGCGTGCGGTCATGGAACCGGGCAGTTCCGAGGTGGCCGGCTGGCGGCAGCTGGACGTATATGATCTGCCCGACGCCGATCTCGCCACCGTCACCGGTATCTACCTCGCCGCGGACATCGATCAGGAATTCCTCGCGGAGCACCGAAAGTGGTTGGCGCGCTTCGTCGCCGATGGCGGCCGGGTGGTGGTCAACGGTCATGTGCAGCGAGTCTTCCTGGACGGCCTCACCCGATGGCGGAAACTCGACTTCCGCAAACCCGCGGATCTCGCGCTGACGCGCGTGTCGGAGCATCCGGTGTGGGCGGGCTTCGATCCGCGGGTGTTTTTGTACAACACCGGCACGCCCGGACCGCTGCCGTTCGAGGAGCTCGAGCGGATCGGCGTCGCCGGATTCTACGGGCGCGGTTACTATCTCGACCTTCCGGACGAGGCGCGAGTCATTCACACCATCGGACCGACGGCTTGCCCGATCGACTATGTCTACCCGCTCGCCGCGGGAGAGGTGCTGGTACACGGCGGAAATGATCTCCTGCAGTTCGCCGATGCCGATCGTGGCACCAGTGCCCTTGCCGGACAGCTGCTGTCGTGGTTGGGGCAGCGATGAGCGGCATCGTCTTCCTCCATGGCGGATCGCACGCGCAGTTGGCCACCCTGGCCGATCCGGCCTTGGCGCCGTACCGAATTCGGCCGGTGCATATTCGCCGACTGGACCCGGCCGCCGTGGCCGATGCCGATGTAGTGGTGGTCAGCGATCGACTTCGCCCGGACTTGCTGATCCCTCGATCGCCGGTACTGCTGCAATGTCTGACACGCGGTGCGACCGTCGTGGTTTTCGGCGAGAACTCCGTGGGCGCATGGTTACCCGGCGTGGGGGAGGAGGCCCGGCCGACCGTCTTCTGGTGGTGGCGAACCGGCGAGGATTCCCGAATCCGGTTGCGTGAACCGGAGCACCCGGCCTGGTCGCACTTCGACGACCGCGCGGTGATCTGGCACTACCACGGTGTGCTGGAGCCGCCACCGGGTGCGGTGAGCCTGGTGGATCTCGACACCGGCACCGGCGAGCGCGACGGATCGCTGCTCTATATCGACGAGCACAGCACGCCGGGTCGGCTGCTGGTCACCACGATGGACCCGGTTTATCACCATGGCTCCGGTTTCATGCCCGGCGCAACCCAATTGCTGTACTCCGCGTTGCTGTGGGCGACGCGAAGCCGATAGGAGATGACATGCCGCTGATCGTCCGCGAAGGCACCACCGATGTGGACTTCACCTTCGAAGAGTTGATGAAGTACCACGGTCCCTACTTCCCCGGCGGAGTCGCGCACGGCTTCACCGCGATGCGGGTGGCCCTGCCATTGCTGGCACCCGTAGTGCAACGTCGAGAAGTGCTGGTGCGGACCGCATTTCGTGGACCGGGTGGGCGCGACGCCGTCGAGATGGTGCTGCGCGCCGGTACCGACGGCCGATACACCGTCACCCCGGAACTGGAGAAACCCGAACGCGGACTGGTGCTGGAGCGCTACGTGTGGGAATTCGGATACCGCGACGCCACGGTGACCGTGCAGTTGGCCGACAACGGCTTCGTCGTCGAAGAGTTCATCGCGCAGTGGAAGGCGTTGAGAATTGCAAGGCGTCCGGCGGCGCCCGCCAAAAAGGCAGGAGTGATACGCCGACGAAAATCCTCACGCCGTACTTCGATCATCTCTGTCAAAAGATTACGAAGATCGAGCTTCCCGACCGCGTCCTGGGTCGCGACTGCAAAAAGATCTGATACATCCGCCCGTGCTCGCCGGCGGACGAGTCAGCCGATCATGGACGCCCAGACCATTCAGCTGCCGGAATTCGCGCTCCGGCCGAGCTGCCGATGTTTTCGGGCGCGCCGTCACGAGGGCGCGCCGAGGGGGTTCGCTGGATTGTTACCCTGGGAGCCGGGTTCGGTTCGGGTGTCATGGTGCTCGATCCGGTTCCTGTCATCCACTCCAGACCCCGGTGGATTTCCTCGCTCCGATTCCACATCGCGAGGCGGGCGATTGTTGTCTTCCTCGCTGGTTCTCGAGGTGTGGAAACACTCTGACGGTGAAGGAGATCGGCGATGATGCAGAAGAAAGATCTGGCCGGGATCGCGATGTTCAAGGCCGCGGCCAGTGGACCGAATGGTGACTGCGTGGCGTTCGGGATGCTGTCCGACGGGTCGGTCGCGGTATTCAACACCCGAGACGAAGACGCCGCCCCGGTGCTGGTGTTCACGCCCGCGGAATGGGAGGCCTTCTTGGAGGGTGCCCGCACCAACCGTTTCATTCCGGTGTAAATCGGTGCTATAGGCCTGAGTTCGGGGGTTCGCCGGCGCGTTTCTCAACCGGCTGTTCTCACCGTGCCGGGTGCTGCCCGGGCGGGAGAGTGTGCGCTGTCGAGTTCTCCCGCCCGGCCGTATCCGGGTACAGCGTCGGCCTCGACTGCGGTCCTGTGCTCGGACTTCAGCGGCGGTCGCTATCGGGCCGAATCGCCCGCCGCCACGATGCCGCGAGCGCGCCGAGCAGGGCTGTGAGCAGGATCAGCGCCAGGAAGAGTTGTCCGTGCACGGGATGAGTGGGCCGTCGCTCTATCACTACTACGCCGGTCTCGAGGCGCTGGTGGGTGCGGTGACCGCGGACTTCTTCGACGAGTTGGCCGCCGCGATGGAACAGGTTCGCGACGCCCGCGCCGAAGCGCCTGTCGGCGAGCGCATCCTGGCGGTCTGCCGAGCCATGCGCACCTGGGCGATCACCCACCCGGCGGAGTTCGGCTGGATCTTCGCCTCCCCGATCACGCCATCGAATCGGCAACCGGATTCCGAACGCCATGCGGCAGGGCAGAGATTCGAACGGGTCCTGCTGGATCTGACGATCGAGCTCTGGCGGACGCGCCCGTTTCCGGTCCCGGATCTGACGAATCTGCCCGCATCCTTACGCGAGCAGCTGATCGCGTACTCCGACCGCGAACCGGTCTACGAGGAATGTCTGCGCGACCTCACCGGCATCCTCGGCCTGGTGCCAGCGCCAGACCGACCGGCCGCATAGGATTCGAGCCCACCGCTCATCTGCGGTCCGCACGCACGGGGCACCGCCCCGGCCAAAGCACCGTATCTGTTCGGAAACCGGCGCGAACGCGCGGCACCGATCCGACGCAGGCGCTCAACATTATGGTCTACGAGACTTCGGCGGGGTGTGGCCCGGTCTGGAGCGCGCGGACAAGCCGACCGAGGAGCAGGCGGGCGTGCAGACCGGTTACGGCATCAAGATGACGGGGCGGGGGCAGGCCAACGCGGCGAGCGCCTTGCGCGACGCCGTCCTGCATCGCTGACACTGCGATATGCGCGGTCTGCGGCCGAATCGAAGACGCACACCGATAAACTCAGTCGTTCGCCTTGCCCGCACACCTCCGCAGCACCCACGATCCGCAACAGAGTGGAAAGGTGCAAAAATGCCGACAAATAGTATCGATCGACCGGTGGTCGTCGGCGTCGATGCCTCGGAGTCCGCTATTCGGGCGGTGGCCTGGGCGGCGGTCGATGCGGCGCGGCATAAATCGCCTCTGCATCTGGTTTTCGCCGTACCGGTGGAAACACCGTTGGACGACAGCCCGACTCGGCTTTACTACGATCAGTACCGGCACACGGCCGAGCAAGCACTGGCAGATGCCGCGCGATCGGCCGCTGCTATCGCCGCACCATTGGGTGGGGTCACGACGCGGACATTCCTTATCGATGAACCGCCCATTCCGACATTGTGCGCACTGGCCGGGACGGCGCGCTTCGTGGTCGCCGGCTCCCGTGGGGTAGGCGCCTATCGGCGCATCGCGCTCGGTTCGGTCAGTACCGCCCTCTCCCGGCATGCGCGTGGCCCGGTCGTGATCGTCCCCGATCACGAACTTCCGACGGCGCACGGTCCGGTCGTGGTCGGGGTCGACGGCTCGTCCGACAGTATCCGAGCGGTCGAGGTCGCATTCGATCAAGCATCCCGGCGCGGTGCCGACCTCGTCGCGGTACACGCGTGGAATCCATTGGACTACAACGGATCTCGCACCGCCGACCAGGCAGATCAAGTGCTCGCCGACGCGGTCGCGTACTACGTCGAGCAATACCCGGGCGTGCGGCTTACCCGTATGGTCGTCGAGGACCGGCCGGTGAAAGCCTTGCTCGAGGCTGCCGAATCGGCCCAGTTGATCGTCGTCGGCAGCCATGGCACGGGCGGGTTCACCGGAATGACCCTCGGCTCGGTCGGTCAAGCCCTGCTTCCGGTGACGCCCTGCCCGATCGCGATCATCCGCTCCCGCCACTGACACCGGTCGTTCCAATCTGCCGACCTCGGGTCGGCAGATGCTCCGGTATCGTCGGAACAGCTGTGCGATTCGCCGATCGAGATCCGATTTTCAGGAACTGCGAGAGGAGTTGCTAGTGCTGCACACCGATATACCGACGTCCAGAGAAATCGCCGGGCTCGCGGATGCCACCGGTGATTGTTGTGTTTCGATCTATACGCCCACCGAACCATCCTCCGCAGCACGCGAGGAAAACCGCATCGCATTCCAGAACCAGGTTCGCGAAGCGGTCGAATTGGTCGATGACAAAGCGAAGCGGATCGCTCTCGAGGAGCAGTTCGACGACCTGATGGACGATGCGGATTTCTGGCGATTTCTGGCCAACACGCTGGTTGTCTTCGCGACCCCGACTTGGATGCGAATCTTCCGGATCCCGAACCGCCTCGCCGCCGCGGTCACCGTGGACAACCGGTTCTTGCTCAAGCCGCTGCTGCGTGCGACCACTTTCGCCCAGACAGCATTCGTGCTGGCACTGTCGGAAGGCTCCGCCCGTCTCGTCGAGATCACACCCGACAGCCCGGTTCAGGATGTCCGCGTTCCCGAAATGCCCTCGAGTGCCGCCGATTACGCGCGCCGGGCGTCGCTCACCGACCGCTCACCGAAGGGCCGGATCCAGGGCGGGGAGGGCAAGAAGGTGCTCATCCGCCAGTACGCCCGCGCGGTGGACCGAGCGCTGCGCGACACCCTGGCCGGGGAGGACATTCCCTTGATCTTGGCTGCTCCGGAGCCGGTCGGGGCAATGTTCCGGGCGGTCAACCGGTATCCGGGCCTGCTCGACGAAACGATTACCGGAAATCCGGAACATCTGCGCGACGTCGACCTCGACAGCCGGGCACGGGAGATCCTCGATCGGCACTATGCCGCGGAACTCGCTGATCTCCGCCAGGTATTCGAGGAATCTCGCGGTGACGGTCGCGCCACCGCGGACGTCGCTGATATCGCGCGGGCCGCGACCTTCGGCAATGTCGATACGGTCATGCTGAACATCGAAGACATCGAGCCCGGCACGATTTCGCCGGATACCGGAGCGGTCGACTTCGCCCCGGATTCCGAAATCAATACACCGGGTGTCCTCGACGAGGTCGCGCGCCGGGTGCTGGCTTCCAGTGGAAGGGTATTGGCGCTGCGCAGCGAGGAGATTCCCGATGGAGCGTCCGCTGCCGCGATCCTGCGTTATCCGATGCCCGGCTGACGCGCCGTCCATGCAATCGGACCCCTGCGTGATCAAAAGGTTTTCTGCCCCCTGGCTCGAACGAGGCTAGGCTTGGGCGTTGTTCCAGAAAGGGTCGAACCTAGAGTAAGGAGCAATCGTGACTGCAACGCTGCCCAAAAGCGCTATCTCGGGCACACTCGGCAAGGCCGAAACCAAGGTTGTCGGCGTCGTCCTGCAGGAGGCACTCACCAATCTGATCGATTTGAGCCTCACCTCCAAGCAGGCGCACTGGAATATCGTCGGCCCGAACTTCCGTTCAGTCCATCTGCAACTGGACGAACTCGTCGCCGACGCCCGGGAGTTTTCCGACTCGGTCGCCGAACGCGCTGCCGCGCTGGGCATCTCGCCGGATGGGCGGCCCGCCACTGTCGCCGCCGACGCCGCGGACTTTCCGACGGGGTATCTGGCCGACAGCGAGGTCGTCGAGCTGATCGTGTCCCGACTGGACGCCGGCATCCGCCAGCTGCGTAAGCACATCCAAGCCACCGAGACCGCCGACCCGGTCACCCAGGATTTGCTCATCGGCATCGCCGCCAAGCTCGAAGAGCACCACTGGATGTTCCAAACCCAAACAGCCCGGCGCTGACCGCGCGGTTGGCCCCGAAGCCGGTCGCGACGTATACGCCGCGACCGGCGCTCGCGTTGTCAGCGGATGGAAAACCCACCAGCCCATAGCTTTCGAGTGTCAACGGCGACAATCCGGAAGGCGACCGATGAGCACCCGCCCCGACGATCCCCACCGTCTAGCCTCCGCGCCGATCGTCGTCGGCACCGATGGTTCCGAGGGCGCCGAGCGGGCGGTGCGGTGGGCGGCAGAGATCGCCGCACGCCGCGGGCGGCGGCTGCTCATCGCGCACGGCCTCGATATCGCGGCAAGTCAAGCCTTGATCGCCGCGTCCGGCATCGTCGCACCCGTCGGCCAGATCACCGGAGCCAGGGCCGAGCGAGTGCTCGACAGCGCCCGCCGACTGGCGTTACTGGCTGCTCCCGGTATCGAAATAGAAACCGAGACCTCTGACCTCAGTCCGGGAAAACTCCTGGTCGAGTTGTCCGAGTCGGCGAACCTCGTCGTCCTCGGCGGCACCGGACGGGCGGGCACCCTGGCACATCTCGGCTCCACAGTGCTCGCGGTCACCAGCCGGGGCCACGGCGACATCGTTGTGATCCGCGCCGCGCCCGGCCAGGAGCCCCGCACCAGCGGGCCGGTCGTGGTCGGCGTGGACGGCGGGCCGGTCAGCTCGGCCGCCGTCGCGACCGCCTTCGCCGCTGCGGCCGAACGCGGCACCGATCTGGTCGCGGTCCATTGCTGGAGCGAATGGCACTACGGCGAAATCCTTGATGAAGCCCGGGCGGCCGCTCTTCAAAAGACCCTGGAAGCGGAGGAGGACGCCGTACTCGCGGAGCGGCTCGCGGGTTGGAGCGAGAAATACCCCGACGTACAGCTGACCCGCGACGTCTCGGTCTCGGGACCGACGGACCGCTTGCTGCACTGGTCGACATCGGCGCAACTTGTCGTGGTCGGCAGCCGTGGCCGCGGCGGGTTCCGCGGTCTGCTGCTCGGCTCGACCAGCAGCTTCCTGGTCCAGCGTGCGGAGTGCCCGGTTCTCGTCGCACACCCGTGAGCCTTCACCCAGGAGAAAGGACCGGATCAGATGTCCGCACATCCTGCCCACCAGGCGATCGTCGTCGGTGTCGACGGCTCCGAACAGGCTGAAGCCGCTGTCCGGTGGGCCGCGGCCGATGCCGCCCGAAGTCGAGCACCGCTGCACCTGATCGCCGCGATCGGACTGCCCATCGACTACGCGTTCAGCTGGCGGGTGCCGATCGACGACACACCCCTTCGTCGCGAGGCCGCCGAAAAGCTCGCGCTCGCGGTCCGCATCGCCACCGAGGCAGCGGCGCCCGACACCATTACCACTGAAATCACCGATGCCCCACCGATACCGGTGCTGCTCGATCATTCCGAAAACGCCCGCATGGTGGTCGTCGGTGCCCGTGGGCTCGGCGCAATCCGGCGCCGGTTGCTCGGTTCGGTCAGCTCGGCTCTGGCTCGGCACGCCCAGTGCCCGGTCGCGATCATCCCCGGTGTCGAGGAGTACTGCACCGGTCCGGTCGTCGTGGGCGTCGACGGCTCACCCACCAGCAACGCGGCCCTCGCGATAGCCTTCGATGAAGCCGTGCGACGGCACGCCGACCTGGTCGCGGTCACCACCTGGTACGACCCCGGCTACTACACGCCGCGGGCCGAAATCGCGGCCCTCGCCCAGGCCTGTTCGGCCGACAGCTTGGCCGGCTACGCGCAGAAATACCCCGACGTCACAGTGCGGCCGGTCGTCGCGGAGGCCGACCCCGCCGACCAACTCGTCACCGAAAGCCGAGATGCACAGCTGATCGTCGTGGGCAGCCGCGGACGCGGCGGCTTCGCGAGAATGACGCTCGGATCGGTCAGCGAAGCGGTCCTGCATCGTGCCGAGGTCCCGATCCTCATCGTCAGACCGAGCACCCCGGGCTAGGTAATCCGATCAAGTCCAGGTGACGCCTGCTCGAACCATTCCTCGGCGCGCGCCAGCTGATCGGACCTGCCGATGTGCGGCGTTGTAGCGACGAGGTGCACTGGGAAACGGTGGGGTGGAAGACCAGTGGGGGCCAACAGCCTATTTCTTTCAGTCCGGTCCGCAGTTGGTTCGGACCGGGCTCAGTCCTGCCACGACCAGTCCGAACAACTGCTCTGCTCGGGCGGCGGGTTCGGGGTGGTGCTCGGTGACCAGAGCGATGCCGACGATCACCGTGATCAGGTCAACGACAGCGACATTTTTCGCCACCGCGCCGTCCTGAATTGCGCGGCGCAGCAGAGGTTTTCCCGCATCTTCCAGCGCTGCCGAACAGGCGTTGTCGTGCACCGGATCGGACCCGGCGTCGTAGGCCAGCGCAGCCGCCAGGCCCCGAGCGCTAACGCAGTAGTCAACGACTTCGGTCAGCCATTCCAGCAGTGCGCTCCGGCTGTCGCCTGTACCGGTCAAGTCGTGGGCGCGGGCGCACAGGGCCTCGATCCGTTTCCGGGAGACCGCCTCCAGCAGTGCGTGGCGGGTGGGAAAGTGCCGGCGCACGGTCGCCGAGCCGACCCCCGCGATGCGGGCGATCTGTTCCAAGGAGGCACCGGCACCGTGGGCAGCGACCTCCTGCTCGGCCACGGCGAGGACCCGCGCGTAGTTGCGGCGAGCGTCCGCACGCTGCTGTTCGGGCATGGCATCACCTCCGGTCTTGCCAAAACGGCGGGTCCCGCCATATCGTAGCGGAACATAAATGGCGGCCCCCGCCGTTTAGTGGATGAGCACCCGAGGAGCGCCATGTCCACAAACCCACCCCCCGTCTTGGTCACCGGCGCCACTGGCAAACAGGGCGGCGCCACCGCCCGCGCCCTGCTCGCGGCAGGCATTCGGGTCCGCGCCCTGGTCCGCGACCCCTCCACCGACAGGGCCAAGGCCGTCGAGGCACGCGGCGCGGAACTGGTCACCGGTGATCTGCACGACCGAGATTCCGTGCTGCGGGCCGTGGAGGGCGCCCGCGCGGTGTTCTCCGTGCAGATGCCCGGCATCACCGCGGGCGGCTTCGATTTCGACGGCGAAGTAACCCAAGGCGTCAATCTCATCGAGGCCGCGAAGACCGCCGCAGTGCCGCAGTTCGTGCACACGTCGGTGGCCGGTGCCGGTCAGCACACCGAAACTCCTGGTTGGGCCGAGGGGCGCTGGGCGTCGATGGAACCCACCCTGAGCGCGAAGAGCGCGATCCAGGATCGGGTCCGCGCGGCGGGGTTCGCCCATTGGACGCTACTGAAGCCGGGCACGTTCATGGAGAACTTCCTGCCGTCTGCGGGGTATATGTTCCCGCGCGGTATCGAGGGCGGCCTGGTGAGCGTCCTCAACCCCGAGACCCGGTTGTCCCTGGTCGCGGTGGACGACATCGGCCGCGCGGCCGCCGCAGCCATCACCGCACCGGAGCGATTCGACGGGATCGAGCTGGAGTTGGCCAGCGACTACCTTTCGATGACAGAGATCGCCGAGGTCCTTTCCCGCGTATTGGGCGCGCATCTGTCCGCACCTGACATGACCGAGGAGCAGGCGCTCGCCGCAGCAATGCCAAGCTTCGCCGCCGCGCTGGAATGGCTGAACGTGGCCGGCCAGCCGGGCCGCCCGCAGTACGCCAGGGACCTGGGCATCCCGCTCACCACCTTTGAAGAATGGGCACAGCGGCACATGCGAGCCGATGCCTGACCCGACTCCGGACCTCGCACGGTCCGAATCCCCCTGCACTGGAACTCAACTGGCGAAGCTTCCGCCGAAGGTTGGCGGAGGAAGCGGAACTCAACCCTGTGGCCGATCGGCCGAGTCGAATTGCCGATGTGCCAGATCAGATTCGTCGGCGGTCACGGCCGGTCGACGTCCGGCACGATCACCTCGGGCTTGAAGATCACCCGGTAGTGGTCCGCGCTGACATTCGCGGGCTCGAGCTGCTCCACGAAATACGTGACGTTGTCGCTCAGGCCGAGGAAATGCTTCTTGTACTCCCCGCCGGCGGTCTTGCAGACGACCTCGAGCTGATTGCTGTCGTCGCTGATGTTGCATCGCCCCTCGATGGAGAGGAGGTACTTGTCGGTGATGCCGTTGACGAACACGACACGGCGTGCGATCTCGAACTGGTCGGCGGCCTTGCTGATGTTGTCCGACACCACATCGGCGTCGGTGGAGCAGCCCGATAGCGCGGCACCGCCCATGAGGGCTGCCGCTGCGACGATGACGGACGTTCTGAGGTAACTCACGAGTTCTCCTTGTTTGTTGCGCTATTGGTTGTAGGCGCCACGGTCGCGGCTATACCTCCCGGACCTCGACAACGATGTATTCCGCGTCGTGGCCGAACCTTTCGGGATCCCTTGGCAGCGGAGTCCTCGCAGTGGGCTGCGGTGGTTGTCCGGCGGTGCGTAACCGAAGATGGGACCGCGTGCCGCTGGAAGCAGCACGATGGCCGATGCGTGACCGGCGAGGGCAGCCAGGAGGTTTCGGCCGGCGGCACGACCTATCGGCGGCGTGGAAGTTCATCACGTAATAGTGGAATGTCCCCGCTTGTCCGGTGTCCGGCACAGTACCGATGCCAGTTCCGATATCCACACCAGCGCAACGGAATTCCGGGTTGAGCATCGTCTCCCGGTGCCTGAGGCTGTGGTATTCCAGAAGTCGAAAGCTCGTCGGACGTCAGGCTGGGGTACCTGCCCGAAGAATCACTCGATGTAGGCGTTCCCGGTCCCATCCGAACCCATGACCCGGGTGATGCGGTCGTGGAATGTACGCGGCCTGGATGCCGTCAACGACCGCCCGGCGTGTCGGGGTCGCGGTTGCAACCGCCGATGGCTTTGTGCCCGCTCGCATCTGATTCGAGTCAGGCCAGCGCTCGTGCGCTGACAGGCGAACGAGCCGTCGCGTCATGCGGGGACGGCCGCCGCATAAATTACGTCGGTCTGGATGGGTGCCAATTCACGCAGGGTGGGCGAACGCACGATAGTGCCGAATTGAGTGTGCGTTCGAAACTGAAGGCCAGTCTTCTCGACGTGCCGGAACATTTGAGCATCGCGCACTTCATACCTCGGCAACTTCCGGTTCAGCTATCGCCGCTCGGTGGAGGCAGCCGAGCCGGCGACCCCGCTCGTCGAAGGTGTTGGCGGGCCAGTCGTATCGTTTCGTCTCTGCGAAGCAACCGGGACATGGCGCCAATCGGTACGGCTCGCGCCCGGTTAGCATAAAATTCCAGCATCGCGAGATTATGGCCGTCGCTGTACGGTTTGGCGCGCTCAACGGCCGCGTAAGGTGCGATCGCCTCCCAGACGGCCACGAACCTGTGGTGCAGCATCACCATCGTGCTTGCTTCATCCAGAATGCCCAAGGCGAACAGACTGGCGAACGTTTGAAAGTAGTAGCCGATATCCACGACGGCTGCGCGCAGATCCTCAGGCAAGTCGCTGATTCCGAGGCTCGATGGATTCTGTGGATCCAACTCGGAGATGACCTTGTGGTAGTTATCGTGAAACGCCACTGACCGGAACTCTGTCAGCAAGTTGATCACGGCAGGTAGTTGGTTGGCGTCTTTGGCCAAGCGTGCCTGCCTCGTGCCGACCATGATGGATACCACCATTGCGGCAACGGAAACCACGACTGCGAGGGCGCTCACTAGGATCGTTGCGTCCAAACTCCACCCCTTTGGGCCTGTGTGTCCAGACCGCACGGCTGAGCACGCTGCAGTCCAATCGTACGCGGCAACTTCCCTCCGCGCGGTTCGGGAAGAAGTGGAGATCTCAGACTGCTGCTCCGGCGGTAGCGTGCGCACCGTCAAGGTCTGCATGTGCCAAGTCAACTTCTGAGCGTGATGCCGCGGTGTGCGCGTTGGGCGTTCGTTCAGATCTCTGGTCGACAGGGCTTCCCGACGCAGACAAATGCCGAGTTGAGTGCGCTCGACTGCCTCGTTGTTCGGGGAAGGAGTCGCTCGGTCGCGAACTGGCCTCTCCGCACGGGGTGGAGGTTAGGGCTAGAGTGCAGACGGAGGGCTTCCGGTCTCTACACGCCGAGCAGTTCGCCTGATCAAACTGACTACTTCGATGTAGTCGTCTACCTTCTGTTTCAGGTTCTGGTCCGTTGCACTTGTCGTATCCAGAAGGCGTCTGCACACGTCGTAAAAGTCCGATTCTTGCTGCCGAAGGCCCTGATACTTCTCTTCCGCTTTGAACGTATAGGCGATTCCTACCACTAAGCCAGTCCACGTGGTGAAAGCCGTCATAAACAATACAGACCAACCGTCTGCGTGCTCGAACCGCTGGATAAGTACTGGCAACAGGACTGCGGACAAGAGACTCCAGAAGACGCGCGCTAGATGCAGGCGATGATACGCCGCAGCTCGGTTCTTCCAAAACCGCAGAGTTCCATGAATTCTTGAATAGTGCTCCAAGACCCTTGACTGTTCTGTTCCTAGCTGACTTGCAGACGAGAACCATTCTCCTGGGTCGTTGAGCTCGCCAAAATTGAGAAAAGAGAAAACTATCGGGGCCGCCGTCGCGACGGTGCCTACAGTCAGCACAGCGACTCCTGCCTGCCACCAGCCGTAGTTGGGACCGATGAGCAGCGTTGCCGCAGCGATCATCGCCGCGACCAGGAATGCCCCAAAGTGTTTGGCGTACTTTTTCATCCAGCCACCCACGCAAACCTCCTCGTCAACAGCGAGACTTTCCGAGTACCGACGCGATCGTATCGGCAGACGTCGCTCGCTGAACGAGATTTTCGCGGCAGTGTCAGCCTCTGGGTTGGCAGTCGTCGGCCTTAACGACCAGTGCCCGCGGGCCTGGGCAGCATGTTGTTGGACTGCTACCTGAGCCAGACATTGCGTCGGTCTGGGATAGCCGGTCATGCCGCTGAGCGCTCGGTCGGCGGATGAGATCCGCTGCCGCTCAGGACATCCGAACATGCCGACGTGCGCGCATCATCTGCGGTGAGCAGTTCGGGATCGTTGTCCCCGGATCAGGACGGCAGAGTGCCCGTGGTCCAGACAGGCGCGGTTTCCACGCGTGAGAATCGCCAGCCTTCGGGGGTGCGGACGGCATCGAATCGGTAGGGCCCACCCGATGTGAATACCGGTTCCGGGGCCATGCTGCCGGCAACGGTGGCGGTCGGAACAATCGCGAAGATTGTGTTCGCCCGGACCGCCGCCCGGTCGCCCGCCAAGTCGATCTGCACGTTGCTGATGTAGTGCAACTCTCGTCGTTCGTTCGAATGGTTCCGGCTGGCCAGCGCGATCACGGCGTCACGTCCCTGCGCCTCACCGCCGGGAGACTTGGCCGTCACGTCGGTGGTGTAGATCGTGGTGAACATGTCGAATCGGCCTTCGTCGACGGTGGTTGCGAGGCGGTCGACCAAGGCATGGATCGCCTGACGGTCCAGCAGTTCCCGCAGTTGACGCCGAGTGGGATCCTCCTCGGTCGCGGTGGCGTTGGTCGAGCATGCGGCGGCCGGCAGCGCCAATGGCAACGCGAGGATCAGGAGTGTATGGCGGAGTCGGTCAGAGGAAGCGACGTTGTTAGTCATGCGGCCAGCCTCCAACCCTGACGCATGGTCAAGGTCAACCCTCGTCCCGCCGCGACGCCCGCACAGCCGCTGGGTGCGCGTCAGCGAGCGGCACCATATTGCCGATGTGTGTATCGATGGTCAGTAGGCGTGCGCTAGATGTCGGTGCTTGATGCCACCATCTGCGGTATGTCACTGGAGTTCTTCAATGCGTTGTCCGGGAAGTTGGCGATCGAGCTGACGGAACCGACTGAAAGTATCGCCGCGAATCTGGTCAATCAGCGCGCATCGGCGACTGCGGCGATCAAGGACGTCTCGTTTACACCGGATGTGTTCGAAGATGAGGACTTTCGAGATTTGACCACTGACGAGTTCACTGCGTCGTGCTCGAATCGCCGGTGCTGAACTTGCGGGGGTTCGGCGATCCCGTTGAACACCGAGCGTCCAACGGTAAGTGGTTCACAGTGCGTGACCTTGTAACTGCGATCGCCGAGACGGAACGACGAACTCGCCAGCAGTCGCAGTGGTACGGCGGCGTGGATGTGCATCACGTCTACTTCGAGGGCATCCACGAGGGGGCCGACGGAGTTTGGGAGATTTATTGGGGGTCGTGAACGTCTTATATTGCCGCTGTGCGCGCTGAGCGAAGCGGTCACGCTGCGGCCGTTGACAGACCAGAGCTGCTGCGGCGCAGGACATCTGGTAGCGCCGATGACCACTCACATCCGGTTCTCTGTCTGCGCACTTCGGCGCCCGGGCGGCCACCGAATTACGGGTTGTCGCGGTTTGCTTCGTGGACGAGGCCGTGGACGAATGTGGCGAAATCAGGTGCGAGAGTGGTGATTCGATAGCCGACTGCCTGGTCGACATGGACCACGCTCGGCTCGTCACCGTTGCGGTAGTCCAGTGCGATCATGTCGTGGCCGGCCGACGGGCAATCCGCGAAATAGATCCCGATGTCGGGATATCCCCACTCCTCGAGCCAGAAGCGGCTACCCATTTCGCCGCTGAGGCTGAAGGTGGCCGTGCGGCCGATGGCGGCCACTGACGAGACCGCAATGTGGTCGGTGGACCAGGTGGTTGGTGCGCCATCTCGGGCCAGGGACTACCGCCGTATACCCGTACAGTCGGTCCATGGCAGTTGACGCCGAGCTGCAGCGGTACGCTGCGGCTGGCGATAACAGGCAGGTATCTCCAGTCCCTGAAAGTACCTGCCGACGAGTTCGGCGTCTTTGTCCCTGGTGTTCCGCCGCTACCCGACGGCGTACCCGAACCCCGCGTGTGGGCCGCCGCTTATGTCATGAGCACGCTGTCCACGCCCGCCAGCGGGTTCCGTCCGGTGGTGAATATGTGCGGGCGGATCGGATCGGAATCCGCTGGGTGGGACGGTGAGCTGGAACCGGTTACAGCGGGCCTTTGCGGGGTTACGGTGGGCGGATCGATGGTGATCTGCGGCAAGGACTTCGGGATGAAGCTGATGTTTGCCCTGTGGGCCGACGGTTTGGGTGAGTGGTTGCACAGCGCTGAGTTGCGGCGCGAGCTGGCGGCGGCCGGGGCTACCGAGTTGCAGGTGAATATTTGCGATGCGGATGTCGATGCGGCGCAGGTGCGGCATACGACCTATGACGAGCCGATTGCCGCCATTGTGAGTGTGTGGACAGAGGCGGCGCACGAATCCATCACTGCGGCACTGTCTTCCGTGGCAAAGGAGGTCGATGGGTGGATTGTGGATGAGCGCACCCCTATCGTTCCTCCGCCGGTCGAGAGTGGTGTGCGTACCGACGCGCTCGCGAACTTCGCGCTCCTGCGCATCCCCGTCGACCTCACCCGCGAGGAATGGCTGCATCGCTGGCATGATCTGCACACCACGGTTGCCATCGAAACCCAGGACACCTTCGGATACGTCCAGAACACCGTCCGCGAACCAATCACCGCGGGCAGGCGGGTGGATGCCCTGGTCGAGGAACTGTTCCCGATGGCTGCCATGACCAGCGTCCACGCCTTCTACGGTGCGGCAGACGACGCCGACCTCCAGCAGCGAGTCACGCGCATGATGGAAAGCGTCGTCTCCTTCGGCGCCCACCTGAACCTGGATCTGGTTCCCACCAGCCGCTATGTGTATCCCCTGACCTGAAGCCGATCGGCTGCCGCGCAGAACATCCTGTACTGCCGACGAGCGTGCCTCGGCTGGCGCCAAAGGCCCTCGGCTCGCTCATCTTTCACGAGCCCGCCCTGCCCGGTTCGAGCTGCGCGGGCCCCGGCACTACCGGGCGGCGAGGGCAGCAAGCGTCCCGGTCGGGCTGCGCTCAGTTCGGGGCAGTTTGCCGGTATCGAAGCCGCAGGGGAATTCTCGGGCCGTGAATATCGCCGGTGTCGGCCAAAAATGTTGCCACGCTCGGTAGTTCGATTCCAAGCAGTAGTGTCACCGTGACGGACGCAGTAGCTTGCCGAACATATGTTCGAGACTGCACACTGTGGTCATGCATGATGAGCAGGGTGGCTGGGCTGGCGTCGGATGGGCGGCATGGACCGATCCAAGACAGATACGCGCACGTCTAGAAGCGGGTGCCGACCCCGATGTCGTACTGCGCGGCCAGCAGAGACCGTTGGACATGGCCGCCACGCACGGTTCTGCGGAGGTGGTGGCGGAGGTGGCGTCGCGGGTGGGTGATGTCGATGCGATGGCGTGGGGCCGTACCGCGTTGTGGCGTGCGGTGTATGCCAACCGTCCCGACAACGCCCGCGTGTTGCTGGCCGCGGGCGCTGATCCGGCGCGACCGATGATGGCGGGCTGGTCTCCGGCGAGGCTGAGCCTGGCTGGGCAGTATCCGCTGGTCACCGGCGCGTTGTCGGCCGCCGAACAAGTCGCAGTCGAGGAAAGACGCCAGCTGACTACGGCACTAGGCACACCATGGGTTGACGGGATGAGCCTGGTCTGTGTCGCGGGCATCGACGCGGCCGAGGCTGTCCGCCGGTTGGACGCCGAGGTTGTGCCGGCGGGATCGGTGACTGCGGACGACATGGCGAGCTGGCCCCTGTCCGCTGACACCGAGTTGACGATGTGGGCGACCGATGTGCCCGGCGGCTGCGCGATCGCCCAACCCTGGTCCTACATCGCCTCGATGCCCGGCATCTCCACCCGCCTGTCTCCCGGCACGAAATGCTATGGGATGTACTTCAACCCGAAGAGCGGCTGCCAGGGCAGCACCAGTGTCGACGGCGTGCGCACCAGCTCGGATATCAGTCCCGCCCTCGACCCGTCCGACGAGGATTCCGCCGAGGACATCCTCACCTCGTACCTGTATCAGTACGACGTCCTCGCCTACTGCTGCGCGTGGGCCGGGTTACGCCCGCGCGACGCGCGCGCCTTCGCTGGACCACCGGACATGTGGCTACGTGTGCCCGACGGCGACTATCGGTACCGGCCCTGACCGCTCGGATGACCGAACTGGGGGCCGCGGGCGCGGGGTGTTCCCAGTCGTCGGGTGACGAGGTCGGTGACTGGTGTCTGTCACGTTTGGTGAGCAGCAGCTCGGCGCCTCACGAACGTCCGGTATCGGCACCCGTGGCGCGCTGACCGAGCGGGCCGATTCGGGAATGTTCGACGGTCGACTCCGAGCTGACTCGATCGGCGATGACCCTCGCTACGCAGCGTGCCCTCCCGAGACCGGGGCGGTGACGGCGGGCCGTCGCGCCGCCGAGCGAGATCAGAGACCGCAGGGCGTGCCGGCCGCGTCCAAGGCATCGGTGAGAGCGGGATCCTCCATCACCCTGTCGAAGTCGTCGTGGTTCGTCGCGGTCTCGAGCCGACTCAGTTGTGCCGCAGTGGTATTGAGCGCGTCTTTGAGCGCGCCCGGGTCTGCGGCGTCGGCCACGACGCGGAGTTTCCCGGCGGTGTCGAGGTAGATTTCCCGCAGTTCGGAGAACGAACCCGCGCCGCCGAGTGCTCCGAGCCGGTTGTTCAGATCGGTCCAGGCCTCGTTGAAGGCAGCGCATGTCGCCTTGTCGTCGACCGCTCCCGCGGTACCGGTAACCGCGGTGAGTCCGCAACCGACGACCATCAGCGCCGACACGATGAAAGCTGTTCGTCGCATGAGCATGTCCCTTCTCCCGAGGCGATCCCCGGCACGGGACATCTTCTCAGCACAGCGAACTGGTGCGCGAGGCGGGGCGGAAGGAGTTCGGCCCGCACCGTGCAGGCGTCGGCGGAAGGCTGGAAATCGGCCGGTATATGGGGCGTTGAACTTTCGGCGAGCGCTGGTAGGTGCTGCACCGCGGTTCGGCTCAGCGCACCTACGCTTGAGCGGGGCGGTTTGGAACGCACGACGTTCTGCTATCCCGACAGCTACCTGAACCCCTCGAACTTCGGTGTCGCCGGACACATGGGTCTCATCGCACTGGCCGAAGCTGCGGCCGACTATCAAGACGTGCTCGACAACTACATCGAGGCGCATATCCACCCGTGGCTGTGGAGTGGCACAACGGATTTCGGCTCTCCTCGGGACCGAGCCGACATAAGATTCGAACGCACTGTCATGTGGCGCCGCGCGCTGGTCGAATGCCCGAACCGATTGGCGGACAGTGGTTCTCAGCGGGCGCTGTGCCCTTCGGCGGCGCAGTCGGCAACGACGTGCTGAGGTTCCAGGGCCCGCCAGGTCACCGGTACCTGGCGCATCAGTAGCGCACAGTCGAGTTTCGCGCTGCCCGGCGGGAACCGGTCCGGGTCGTCGAAGATCGTGGACCGAACGGATTGGATGTCGACGGGTTCGACCTGCCATGCGTCTGTTCGGAGCTCGAGCCCGTCCAGGCGTTGGCCGCCTCGGGTGGCCGAGAATCCGGCCGAGCCCTGCCTGAAGAACTCCGATGCCTGCGCGAGATCGGCGAACAATTCGCTGCCCTGGAAGCGCCCGGCGGTCCGGACGTCGACACTGACGGAGATGGTTTCGTCGCGGGTGCGGTAGGCGACGTGGAGCTCCCGCGCTGTTTCGCGGACGTCGAACCGCGCGGCGTTGTGCTCGCCGGGGAAGAGTCGCCCACCGGCCAGGACGTTGATCAGCGAGCTGCTGTCGCGGCGCGCGATATACACGCCGGTCGAGTGTCCTTGCGGGCCATCCCATTCGACCGCGATGCGATGTGCCGCGTTCTCGGTACGCAGTCCGGCCCAGCCGGGTAGTGCACTGGGCCGGAACTGTCCGAGGCGGATCAGACAGACGCCCGCGACCGCCCAGCCGTCGACCAATTGCGGTCGCATTGTCGGCGGCATCATTGCTGCGGCGATCGCGGGGTCGACTCGGTAGTTCACAAGCAGGCGTCGTTCTATGACGCTGGACATTCGCGGTGGTCTCATCCGGGTTCCCCGTTCTTGGTGTTGCGGGCTCTGCGCTGTCTGACGATGACCTGCTCGGGGCAGATCGTGCTCAGAAATCTGCCGACGCACAACGCCAGCCGCTCCTCGACCAGCGAGTAGAAGATTCGATTGGCGTCTCGGCGCTCCCGGACCAGCCCGGCGGCCTTGAGCACGCTCAGATGCCGGGAGATCGAGGGGCCACTGATCGGGAATCTCGCGGCGATGTCACCCGCGGTCAACTCGCCGGAGCGAAGGTCTTCCAAGATCTGGCGGCGCGTCGAATCGGCCAGTGCGCGGAATACTCCCGCTTCGTCGGCAGGGTCGCTCTCGGTCATAGTGGCAATTTAGCACTCTAGCTAAATAGCGAAGAAGGGCGCGACAGGCAGTGTCGACAAGATCACCCGCCATCTCGCGGCCCGTATGCGCCCCATACGGAGGTTTGTGCGAGATGCTGCGTCCCTACGAAGGACCGACGCGCTGTATCGACGAGGTATCGACAGTGCGCCTGTTCGAACCATTCGTGACGTCTTGCTGCCCTCAAAATTGTTGGCCGGCAGAGGTGTTCGCTGTTCATGATGGTCAGCATGAGCCTGATGTCGTATTGGCCTTTGGCCGGATTGCGGATGCGCACACCGCGACTGGAGTTGCGGATGCCGAGCATGGAGGACCTTGGTGCACTTGCCGGGCTAGCTGCCGAGGGCGTGCATGATCCGGCGGTGCAACCGTTCACGGCGGGGTGGACCGATGCGGGGCCGGATGAACGTGCGCGGGGATTGTTGCAGTGGCACTGGCGGTGCTGGGCCGAGTGGCGGGTCGCGTCATGGGCGCTCAACCTCGTCGTGCTCCGCGATGGTGAAGTGGTCGGTACGCAGTCGGTGGGTGCGCGAGACTTCGCGGTTTGCGCGGAGGTGAACACCGGATCGTGGCTGGGTTTGAAACACCATGGCCAAGGGATGGGAACGGAGATGCGGGCTGCGGTGTTGGAGCTGGCTTTTGCCTTGCTCGGGGCGGATTCGGCGGTGTCAGGTGCGTTCGAGGACAATCTGGCGTCGCACGCGGTTTCTCGCAAACTCGGGTACCGGTTCGACGGGGTCGAGATGCATGCGGTGCGGGGGAAACCGGCGATGCTGCGTCGGTTACGGCTTACGCGCGCCCAATGGGAAACCGGTCCACGCATGCGGGTGGAAGTGGCCGGATTGCCGGAATGCCTATCGCTTTTCGGGGTTCCGTCGAGACCATGACGATCATGAACGTCAGCAAAGTTGATATCACCGAAACGTCGACCCACGCACCGCCGGGATTTAGCTGGGCCAAGTACCGCTGTGGTTCGACCTGTCCATTGGTAGTTCGATTCGAGCGACATCACGGTGGCGGATCGTCCCGCCGCCCGCGGCCACGATCGTGGTGGCGAGATCTTGGGCCAACGTCAGATCATCGCCCTCGAGCGCGTACAAAGAAATGTCCACTGCGCGGCTCGCCGAGAAATTCTGCCCGGAGCCGGTATCGGACTCGTGTACCGGCGCAACGGATGTGCAGTCGGTTACTGTCGCCGGGCATCCGGACAGCAACATCACCACCGTAGCGAACGCTGTCGTCAGCGAGCTGTTATCCAAATCGATTTCGTGTCCGGCCGCCGCAGCCGAGACTTCAGCTTCCAAACACGGCACCGTGGTATCTCGCGAGGCCCGATCGATCCGCCGCCAGCGTGACAGCGGCGGGAAACATTCGACTTCCAGTCGGCCTCGCCAGCGTCGATAGCAGCAGTCGAGCAACGGTGACAGCGCATGGCGCCACATAGGTTGATCGACCACCGCCGAAAGCCGAACCACCCGACACGTGGTTGCGAAATCAGACTCTGCGGGTGCCACTACGGATGCGCTGCTCACGATGCCCCCTGTGAAGCCGGAACCGCTTGAATGACGGTAATAGAACCTACCGCGACTAAGGGCACCTCATTTGACCCCTTGCAGTGACGGAGTGTGAGCAAATCAGCTCAGGCATAACAACGTCCCGTCGGTGCACTTCGGCACCGAAAGCCGCGGTCCAGCAACCGTTACCCGAGCGATCTAGGCGCAATCTGAGGCCGGCCCGGGGGCGCGATTCATGGCCTGCGTGATCTCCGCGCCGTGGGGGTGGCGAGCTTCAGGTGCAGTCGAAGAGTCGGTCGAGGTAGTAATCGATGGCCGCCAGCGCGGCCTCTGGATCGATGACGTCGAACTCGAGCAGCGGGGTGAAGCCGGTAAGCGCGAGCAGGAGGTTCGTCTCGATCGCCGGTTCACGATCCCGGGCGATGTGGCCGTCGGCGATCGCCTGCCTGATCAAGCGTTCGGTGAGTGCTCTGCCGTCATGGAGTCCGAGGCGGGCCTGCTCGTGCAGCTCCGGGTCGTGGAGCGCCTCGAGGGTGTAGGCGGCGCTCATCCGGCTGGTGGCGCGGGCGTCCGGGTGCAGGGGGAGCATCTCCATGAGCGTCACTCGCAGCACGTCTCGGGGGTGCGGAGGTGAGCCGAGACGGTCGAGTCCCTGGGTGACGCGCTGTGCGGTCTGTTCGGCAGCGAATTCCATCGCGAAGACGAGCATCGCTGTCCGGGAACGGAAATAGTGCTGTACCTGCCCCAGGGAGGCATCCGCCTCACGGGCGACCTCGCGCATCGTCGCGCGGGCCCAACCTTGTTGTTCGACTACTCGCCACAGGGCGCGCGCGATGGTTTCGCGACGTTCTCGGTGGTCGACCTGTTTCGGCACTCGAACCCCTTCCCTTCTTTTCCATACATCTGACATAATACAGCTGACTTGCAAAAGGAGATGCGATGAGTACATTCGCCAGCCCTGAGCTGGAAGCAGCATATTTCGGGGCCTACGACGCGGTGCTGGCCCACTGGCCGGTACCGGTCGAGACCGTAGATCTTCCGGGTCGATACGGAACGACGCGGGTCACCTCCGCCGGCTCGGCCGCGGCGCAGTCGCTGGTGCTGCTGCACGGATACGGCGGCACGTCCACGATGTGGTACCCGGTCGTCGGTGCGCTGGCCGAGGAGCATCGCGTGCACGCCGTGGACATCATCGGCGAGGCGGGCCGCAGCCGGCATACCGGCGCAGCCTTGACCAGCATGGACGATCTCGTGGACTGGCTGGCCGAAACCTTCGATCTGCTCGGGCTACCGGCGGCCGACCTGTGCGGTCAGTCGCTGGGCGGTCACCTCGCGTACCGGTTCACCATTGCCCATCCCGAACGGGTGCGACGGCTGGTCCTGCTCGACCCGCCCCTGGTCTTCGCCGGGCTCAGTCCCGAATTCGAGGAGCTGGGCCGAAACCGCGACCCGCACCCCACATTCGAGGCCGCCCGCGCGGTGCTGGCACCGGACGGCCCCGGCAGCGGACCGGCGCACCTGGAGGCCTACTTCGACCTGCTCGCCCACGGAGCCGCACACTTCCCGTCCTCGCCGATCGTCTATCCGCACCTGCCGGATGGGCTGACCCAGCTGCCGGTCCCGACCTTCGTCGCACTGGCCGGGGCGAGCGAGGTGCACGATTCGGCGGTGGCCGAGGAGGTCGCGCGGCGTGCCGGAGCCCATACGGTGGTTCTCCCCGGTGCGGGGCACGGCCTGCTGGCCGATGTCGAACCCGTCCGCAGCCTCGTCCTGGAACACCTCCGGCCGCGCGATTAGGTAATCCAGGCCGCCTCTCGCGGACCAGCGCGGCCCTCAGCGGGTGCGGCCCGATACCCCGATCTGCCTCAACACGTCAGCCTGATTCAGGCGAGCCCCGCCGGTGAATCGAGTTTCGGCCGGATGAGTGTCCCATCTGCCGCGCCCTCGATCGGACCGATGTCGATCGAAGCGGTCGACAACCGCTACTACCGCTGTCCGCACCACATCAGCGACGTACTTCTTCGGTGAAAAGAATTACCGCCGAATCGGTTTGATCGCCACGTGGGAACGCTCCGAAATGCCGTAGGTGCGCCGTATCCGTTCGCTACCCGTCGGCATCGAAACATCCGATATCACCGATTGGTTGACGAAAGCGGGCTATCGCCCATGAGATGTTCACGGCCCCAGGCTTCCAACGGGAGCAGAGCGGCATTGAGCAGCTCGCCCAGTGCGGTCAGCGAGTATTCGACGCGAGGAACCACCTCGTCGAACACCTCTCGGTGCACGATTCCGTCGGCTTCCAGCTCGCGCAGTTGCGCGGTGAGGACCTTCTCCGACACGCCCGGCACCTGGCGGCGTAATTCACCGAAGCGATGCGGGCGTTCGCTCAGCGGCCACAGGATCATCATCTTCCACTTGCCGTTCAGTACCGAGAGGGTGGCGTCGAGCCCGCACGTGTAAGCGCCGGGCCTGCGTGTGATCGGCACGAAATACCCCTTCTGCCTGCATATTCCCTTACCCGGAAGTAGGTACCCACTTCGATGTGCGTACTTGATGCGCCCGGATGTCTCGCCGAGAGTATTCCCCATGTCCGAATCTTCGAAGAAGTCGCTCACCGTCCTCGGTCTCGGTGATATGGGCGCGGCACTGGTCCGCTCCTGGCTCACGACCGGGTACACCGTCACGGTCTGGAACCGAAGTGCTCGACCGGCTCCCGAGGGGGCTGTCGTCGCCGCGACCGCCGCCGAAGCCGCAGCTGCCAACTCGCTTGTTGTCGTGTGCCTCCTCGACGATGTCTCGGTGCGCGAGACCCTGGACGGCATCGACCTGACCGGCCGCGACATCGTCAACATGACCACCAGTACTCCAGCCGAGGCGCGTGCCCTGTCCGACTGGATCACCATGCGCGGCGGCCGTCTTCTGGACGCCGGGATCATGGCCGTACCGTCGATGATCGGTGTCGCCGATTCCGGTGGATACGTTTTCTACAGCGGCTCGGCCGAGGTATATGAGACCCACGCCGAGGCTTTGACCGTGCCGGCCGGTGTCAACTACGTGGGCTCGGACGCCGGATTCGCCGCGCTCTACGACATCGCTTTGCTCAGCGCGATGTGGGGCATGTTCGCAGGCGCCGCACACGCTTTCGCGTTGATCGGCTCAGAAGACATCTCACCGGCCGATTTCGCGCCCCTCATGGTCGGCTATCAACAGGCGATGGCCGGATACGCCTACGGCACCGCCGCCCAGCTGGCCAGTGGCGACTACGCTGAGGGCGTCGAGTCGAATCTGGCGATGATGTGCACGACGAACGGTACGTTGCTGCGGACCGCCGAGGAACAAGGCGTCAGTCCCGAACTCCTCACACCCTTCATGGCATTGATGGAGCGCCGGGTCGCCGAGGGTGGCGGAAGCGAGTCCACCACCGGCGTCGTAGACCTCCTGCGCCGCCCGAAAACGCCAGTTGCACAGCATCAATGATCCCGTTGCGGGCCGGTCGAATTGCAGTGGTGCGCGTTTCGATTTAGTCGGCGCATTTCGGTGTGCCACCGGTGAGTTGCCGACGACGCACGGAAATCACGCTGGGCACGCGCTGGCGAACACATAGGTAGTGCCCGCAGCTACTTGGCCCATGTGCGGATCGTGGCCATCGCCCCAGGTCGGCCGGGTGCAGCAGGCAGGCACGACGCATGTGCTGGCAACAAAAGTACTCGACCGCTCAACGGCTATGGGCCGAGATACCGCACCGCAGGTGGGGATGTTGTTTCCGCCCTTTCTCGATCCGGCGGGCCCGCTGGATCCGAATAGGGCGATGGAGCCGACTACTTCGGTGCCATGTGCGCAATTGCCTGCGAGAAGGAGCTGTCCATGTTTCTGAGGACCGTGATCGCCGCGGTGTTGATGTCGTTCGCGGGAACGATCATCACCGCCCGGTCGCGCAGGCCGACCAGTCCAGCTGTGCCGACGCAGTGGTCACCTCCGGCTCGGACAAGGTCGATTTGCGGTTGTGCTTACAGACCAATGGCCTGCATGTCGGCACGGCGGTGGATATCGAGTTGCCGTGCAGAGGGTAGACCGCCAGTATCTACTGCATGACCGTTGCAGGTTCCCACGCTCTAGCAACGGGTGTCGGTCCTCCGCAACGAATTGTTCTGGACGATCTCCTGATACGTCGCTGGCAGCCGGAAGATCTGATGGCCCGATTCCAGGCGATCACAGCGTCCTACGAGCACCTCCGTCCTTGGATGGATTGGCTCGCCGAACCACCGACGTTAGAAAAGCAACGCGCACGCAGTCGAATGTGTGCCGCGAGTTGGCCCACTGCCGACCGCAGCTTCGACTTCGGCATTTTTGACCCGGACGGCACGCTCCTCGGCGCGATCAGCCTGCACGACAGTCTCGGCCCCTCGCGGTTGGAAATCGGCTATTGGTGCCACGCCGCACACACCGGTCGCGGTGTCGTGACTCGCAGCGTTGCCTCATTGACGCGAATCGCCTTGGAACTGCCATGCATCGACAGTGTTGAGATCCACTGTGATGAAGCCAATCTCCGCAGCGCCGCCGTCGCCCGACGACTCGGTTATCACCTCGATCGTGTCGAGTCCCGAGCCAAGCGCGCACCCGCGGAATCTGGACGCGGAATGTACTGGGTCAAGCACCGGTAGTCCTACCTGCCGACTCCTGTCGGCAGTGGGTCAGACTCGCAGGGAGATGTTTGCGGGGACCTTCCTCCTTTCTGCTCAGCAGGGAATCACCTGGCCGAGCCGTGGCAGGACAAGTCTTTTCCAGCCGCGTTCTGTAGCGTTGCGCGCCATCTTTTGCCGCCGATCTTCGATGTCGAAACCTGTCTGTGTCAGTAGAAGTCGTGTGCCTCGACCCTGTGGTTGCAGTGTCCAGTCGACCACCCAGCGAGCGGGATACTCGGCCTGCGGATACGCCCAGCTGTAGGTGAGTTGCTGGTACGGCCGAGCCGCCAGCACCTCGCAGAGGATCTCGTCGATTGATGAGTCCGGGATGGTGAATCGAAAGCAAGTACCGACCGAGGCGGCGAACCCGGCAGGTCGAAGCAGCCACCGTCCCATTAGTTCCGGCTCGGTCAACGCGCGCCACACAGACTCTGGCGGCTGCGGGAAGAAGCTGCCGAGCTCGACCGCGGCGGGATTCAACAGTGGATCGGCTATCACCTCGTCACCTCCGCGAGTTGCGAGACCCATCCACGGCTGATCAATTGGCTTGGCCTTCCTTGTATTTCGCTTCCAGGTCCGCCGCGAGTTGCGGCATCTCGGCTTCCATCTTCTGGACGTAGGCGACTGCGTCGCCGACGGTGCGCAGGCTCGCCAGATCCTCGTCCGGGATCTTCACCTCGTACTTGTCCTCGAGCTGCACGGCGATCTCGACCAGCGACAGTGAGTCGATGTCCAGATCGTCGACGAAGGTTTTATCCAGCGTCACCTCAGCGGCCTCGATGCCGGTCACCTCCTCCACGATCTCCGCTATGCCGGCAACGATTTCTGTCTGTGTAGTAGCCATGGATCACCCTTCCTCGGTGCGATCACCCCGCCGCGTCGGCCACAGGCTCGGTGCCTCGGCGAAGCGAGCGACGGGTGCTTGTACGCTAAGAGCTCCAGTGGGGTGGAGGTGCAAGAGGTTGTGACCGACAACACGAAGTCCGATGTGGCAGTGGGCATCGGGGAGCTGGCGCGGAGGACCGGCCTCGCGGTTCGGACCATCAGGTTCTACTGCGACGAAGGCATGCTCGAGTCGCAGCGCAGCCCAGGCGGACACCGAATGTTCGATGCCGACGATGCCACCGACCGACTGCTGCTGATCCGGCGTCTGCGTGCCCTCGGTCTAGGTTTGGACTCGATCACCGACGTGCTGCACGGCCGGCGATCGATGACAGAAGTCATCGCCGCCGAAAGTGCGCGTCTGGCAATCGAATTCGAGACTATGGCATGGCGGCAGGCTGCACTGCGCGCTGTCGCGACAACCTCCCTCGAGCACCAACCTGGGCGGCTCACCTTGCTGGCGGCAGCACAGGACGGCACTGCGGTATACAACCGCCTCGTCGAGTTCTGGCGAGAGGTTCTCGCGCCGTTGCCCCGGTGTGACAGCGACCCGTGGGTGTGTTGGAACGTCCCGAATCCGCCGGCGGTCCCCTCCGTCGACGAAGTGGTCGCGTATGCGGAGCTGGCCGCTCTCGTGGCCGACCCCTCGATGAGCAGCATTGTGCGGCAGCAATATTGGCGTAATCGGCCGGAGATGATTCGTGACCCGCGAACGCTGTACGAAGAGGTGGGGGAGGTGATGGTAGACGTCGTCCCGCTCGTAGCAGAGGCGGTGCCACCGTATGCCGGAGGCGAACTCGATCGGTTCGTCGCCGCTCACGCTCGGGCGCGAGGAGAACGTGACTCCTCGAGCTTTCGCAGCCAGTTGCTCAGTGACGCAACCGATACCGACTACCGGGTCCAGCGCTACTGGACGCTGACAGAGCAGTTCTTCCCATCGCGGGTCACGATCGGAAGGGCTCACGACTGGTTGTTCAACGCGCTGGCGGACTCGGCCGATCGCGGACCGGACCTTACCTCCATGAATTGACCGCGGTGGTCGTCGCGACCGAGGATGTGGATAGATCGGCCTACGTACCTCCCCGCCGCGACCCCCACTCGATAGGTCGGCATCTGCCATCGAGCAGGCGACACGCAGTATCCGGACTGTGATGGGCCAGTCGATGGCGTTGTTCGAGAAGAGGGCGATAGTGAACACCGAGCCAGAGATTCGTACCACTGCGGGTGTGGTGCGAGGCAGATGGGAAACCGGACTCGCGGTGTTTCGCGGGATTGCTTATGCGCGACCCTCCGTTCGGGTCCCGTCGGTTCCGGGCGCCTGTTGAGTGCGAACGGTGGGATGGCGTGCGCGATGCTTCTGTGTTCGGTCACGCGGTTCCACAGGCCGGGCACACCGGATCGGTGATGGGGGCTGTGGCTGGTGTCGTCGAGGACGGTTCGGATGACTGTCTGTCGCTGAATGTGTGGTCTCCCGCTCCGGGCAGGGGCGGGCTGCCGGTGATGGTGTGGATTCATGGCGGGGCCTACCTGCAGGGCAGCTCAGCCAACCCGCATGCCGACGGCGCGGTCTTGGCTGCCGCTGGTGTGGTGGTCGTCAGCATCAACTACCGCACCGGATTCGAAGGCTTCGCCCACATCGCCGGTGCGCCGGACAACCGCGGCATCCTCGACCAGATCGCCGCCCTGCGATGGGTGCGGCACAACATCGAAATGTTCGGTGGCGATCCCGGCAACGTCACCGTGTTCGGTCAGTCCGCGGGTGCGGGTTGCATCGCGGCGCTGACCTGCATGCCGTTGGCGGCTGGATTGTTTAGTCGCGCGATAGCGCAGAGCGTCCCAGGAACCTTCTTCACACCGGAGCTGGCCGCAGCGATCTCGGCAGCCATCACCGGTGCACTCGGCGTGCACGCCACCGTCGAGGACCTCGCTTCCGTTCCGCCCGCTGCTTTCATCGACGCCACCCAGGCGATCGTCACAACGATGCCGCGATTCGCCGACGTGTGGGGGCCGATGGCTTTGACGCCGACGCCGTTCTCGCCGGTTCTCGACCCCGAGCACCTGCCGCAAGCTCCCTGGCAAGCCTTGAACAACGGTGCCGCACGCAATATTGATCTACTGGTTGGGCACACCCGCGACGAATACCGCCTCTTCACGACACACCTCGACCGCGATCCGACTCAGGAACAGGTCAGCGAAGCAATCACCCGCTGTCGCGGCCTGCCCGACGACGGCCGGTACCGGGACGCATATCTCGACGCCACACTCGCCCAGCTGCACGAGATCGTCAACGCCGACTGGCTGTTTCGGATGCCGAGTCTGCACTTGGCCCACGCCCAGCACGCCGGCGGTGGTCATGCTTGGACCTATGAGCTGTGCTGGGGCTTCGACAGCGACCAGGGCGCCTCGCACAGCCTGGACTTCCTGCTCGTGTTCGGCACACTCACCACCGACGACATCCAGCGACATCCGACCGCTTATCCGAACGCCGTTGCTGAGGCCGTGAAGGTCGCCGGGCATATGCGCGCGGATTGGGTGCGATTCGCCACCACCGGGAACCCTGGATGGGGCGCCTACGAGCCGCGGGCGCGGACCACGCGGGTATACACCGCACAGCCTTTCACTGCCGCTTATCCAGAAGAGCGGTCACGCCGAATCTGGCAGGCGCACCACTTCGACGCACTGAGTCCCCACATCCGGTAAAGGCCGCAACCTTCGCGGCAGCGAGTGGCTCGCTCGTGCCTGCAAAATGATGGCGCGCAGAGGTCATCTCAACGCCGTGAGGTAGTGGCATGTCGTCTTCGGGGTCCTGAGCTCGGCCAGTGGTGGCCTACGGAAGATCGACCGGGCGATCCGATCTCGGCTTCAGACGCGCACGGACCCTGCCGGACTCCGCGATTCGGTGCGCGCAAGGCACAGGGCTGCCTGTTGTACTCGATGAAAATGGTTGCAGCAGAATCGTATCCAAGTCTCAGAACGGCCACGCAGCTTCTGATTGTGGCTACAAGCAGGCGCAGCGGATGTGTGCGTGGTTCGCACAAGACTGGACGATGCCCCGAGTCACGAACTCGCGCGCCGCAAGTTCGTGAAATACACCGCCGGTTCCCGCGTGATCAACCCGTACCCGCCGTCCGGCGTCGCCGCGAACGGAGCGGGCAGATACAGCACCGGCAGCACCTCACCGATCAACGGCCGCAGCTCCCGCGTGATCCGATAACCGATCTCGACCACCTCGGGCACATCATTATCTACCGCACCGCCGCCGCTCCGGACGCGCCGATGCGGTTCGAGCCGCACCGTCCGAATCGCCGTCCGCGCCCACCGGAACAGCACGCACTCACTCGCCCCCGGCCGCGCGTACTCCACCAACCCCACACCATCACCCCAGAAGACGAACTGTTCATCCTCCATCGAGCTGTGATACCCGGCCTCCGCACTCCACTGACCGATGATCTCGTCACCACGCATCGAGCGATTGAACCACCGCGCCACCGCGGCCCGCGACCACCTCCGCCAATGCCGCGACCCGCGCATCTCGAACCGGCCGGCGTGTAGAAGATCAACAGGCCGAGCGCGACCGCCGGATCGCGGGATGGCGTTGTCGCGGGAAGGGTCTACCTGCAAAGCGTTCGCCACAGCAGGACGGCATCACGCGTTTTCGGGTGCGGGGCCGAGTGAGCTGATGGCGAAATCTATCGCGGTGATCAATCGGGCTGGGCTGTGACCGGCACGTTCTCTGACTCGCAAGCCGAGCACGGTGGTGAAGAGGAATTCGACCGCTGCGTCGATATCGAGGTCGGCGGGCAGTTCCGCGGCGGCGAGGCCACGGCGGAGCACATTGTGGAGAGCTTCGCGGGTGACCTCGAATGCGGCTTCGATGCGTTGCCGCACCGCGGCGTCGGTGGTGCCGAGCTCGGTGGCGGTGTTGACCACGAAGCACCCGTCGGCGTCCTCCGCCTCGGGGGCACCGCTGATCATCCAGATCATCCAGTCTCGCAACGCTTCTCGACACGAATCCGCCTGTTCGAGACGGCGTTCGGCTTCGGCTGAGTCGTGGGCGCGGTAGTGGTCGAGTGCGCGCAGGAACAGGGTGTGCTTGTCGGTGAAGGTCCGGTAGAGGCTGCTGGGCTTGAGGGCCAGTTCCTCGCCCAAGTCACGGACGGAAGTGGCGTGGTAGCCGCGGCGCCGGAAGACGGCGGTCGCCTTGGCGACCACCTCCTGCTCGTCGAACTCGCGCGGGCGTGGCACGAAGCCAATCTAACACAGTTGTGTAGCGATCGTTCCCGTATTAGGGTCCTGCGATATGGGAACGATCGCTACCAAATTTAGGAGTCGGCATTGACTACGACAGAGCACACCTCCGATACTGTTGTCCCACAGGCGAATCGCTGGTCGGCCGTGGCCGCAGTGGCAGTCGGGACGTTTCTGCTCGTGACGGCCGAGCAGTTGCCTATCGGGTTGCTGTCCGCCGTCGGCGGCGCATTGCGGATCTCTGCGGGCACGGCCGGATTGATGGTGACCGGGGCCAGTATCGTGGCCGCGCTGGCGGCGCCGGTAGTGCCGCTGGTCATCGGCCGGCTCGATCGCCGGGTGTTGCTCGTCGCTCTGATGGGCCTCATGACGGTGGCCAACACGATCTCGGCGGTGGCGCCGAATTTGGGCGTCATGCTGGCCTCCAGAGTGCTGGTCGGCATCGCGATCGGCGGCTTCTGGGCGGTGGCCGCAGGACTGGCGGTGCGACTGGTGACCGAGCAGGCCGTACCGAAAGCCACGGCCATCATCTTCGGCGGAGTCGGTGCGGCGAACGTGCTCGGCGTCCCCCTCGGGACCGCGTTGGGTGGATTCGCGGGCTGGCGCCTGGCTTTCGCGGCCCTGAGCGTGCTGGCTCTGGTCGTCTTGGTGGTCTTGGTCGCGGTGCTGCCGCCGTTGGTTGCCACCCGACCTGTCGGGCTTGTCCAGCTGGCTGAGCAGTTTCGCAATCCCGGCGCGCGAGCGGGCATCGTAGCCACGTTCCTTGTCGTGACCGGGCATTTCGCCGCCTATACCTTCATCGGGCCGGTTCTGCAGCAACTGTCCGGGATCAGCGCCGAATTCGTCGGCCCGCTGTTGCTGGGATTCGGCGTGGCGGGCATCGCCGGGAACTTCCTCGTGGGCGCGTTTATCGGGCGGGCTGTGCACCCGACGGTGTTCGGCATCGCCGCAGGATTGGCCGTGCTGGTATTGCTGTTCCCGCTGCTCGGTCGCGGACCGATCGGCGGGGTGATGTTGTTGATCGCATGGGGGCTGGTCTTCGGTGGAGTGTCGGTGAGCTTGCAGACGTGGATGATCAAAGCCGCGCCCAGCGCGGTGGAAGCCGCGTCCGCACTGTGGGTCGCGGTATTCAACCTGGCGATCGGGCTCGGCGCGCTGGCCGGCGGAATGGTCGTCGACTCCGCCTCGCTGTCCGCGATGCTGGTCTTCGCCGGGGTAGTGCTGCTCCTGGCCGCGCTCGCGGTCTGGACCCACCACCCCTCCGATAGGAGCGCGCCGGATAGCCATGCGCAGCGACTGAGCAACTGAATTTCTCGTTCGAGGGATCGCTTCCGTATGCGCGGGAGCGATCTCTGCCCACATCCGCGCACGCCTCTCGCGCGTGCCAGCTGACCCACGATATTGCCGTAGCACTCATCGGGTCATGAAGCATGGACAGCGTGGCATCGAGAGCAGCATGATGGGCGTTCTCGCGCACCAGGTTGCCGGCTCGGGGTGCCGTAGCTCTGGTGTCCCGGCGTTCGCAGTCTCCAGCACCCATCTTCGTCATCCGGCATGCATTCTGGCGAAATACGTTGTCGGCGTGTATGTTTCGGCAAAGGAACGCCGGACGGCAGCAGGGTTGTTCGAGGACCCCGGCGAGGCCTGGGTACAGAATTTCGCTGCGGGCGGGTAGCGTCGCCCGCGGAGAGGTCGGGCGGAGGGGCGGAGGCATGATGGTGGCGCTGGTCGGTGGTGGCGCTCCGTGACCTTTTGGCGGGTGTTGACCCTGATCCTGGTCGCATTACCACAGGTGCTCAATACACCCTTCCCGGATCTGCCGGACAGCGACGCCGGGGGAATCCGCGACCAGGCCATGGTGTTCCGAGCGGCCTACCTGTCGTCACCGCCGCTGCTCGAGCAATGGCTCGAATATCTCGCAGAGTCCGGCCTCGTGGTACTGCTGCCCGCAGTCGTATTCGTGCTGCCGCGCAGGTATGCCTGGCGCGGAACGCGCTGGGCCGCAGGTATTCTGGCCGTTTTCGGTGCGGTAGAGGGATATCTCGGGATGTCGGCGCTCGAGCACGGCACCACGGTGGGATCGAGTTTGCTGTTCATGTCGCCGTTCTATCTGCTGGCGGCGGGCGCGCTCCTGCTGAGTGAACGGCAGCACCGGCCCGAGACGAGTGAGCCCGCGACGAGCTAGCGTTGCAAATGACACAACGGCGAGTGGGCACCCCGAGCCGAACGCGCCAAACTTCCGCTTGTTCGAGTATGGCATCGGCCGTGGCGCGCAGTGAGAACAGTGACCGTCTCGCTGGCGGTCGCCTCCGCAGTCTCTTGCTGCAGGGCTTGGAGGTGCCGCGGGGGCCGTCGAGGAGATGGTAAGGCGGCGTGCGGTTTTGCATACGCCGACGATATGGTCGGGCTTTTAACATCCGAACTATGCGTGTACAGATCAACGAACCCTCGCATCACGCCGCCCGAGCCTGCGCGCGGCCCAATCGAAGGAATACCGTTGAACAGAACCAAACTTGCTGTCCTCTTCGCCGCGCTCCTGGGCTCGGTATCGGCGCCGGCACATGCCGAACCCGCGACACCCGGAGCGCTGGAAGCTGGATTTCCCCATGTGTTCAGGCTCTTCCAGCTCAGCGACCCGGCTCACCCGGCCTGCGTCTACTACAACGAAGTCGCCGCGGGCCGCGGCGAGGCCGTGGACGCCTCCAACTGCAGATCCGACGCACCGCATTGGTTCCAGCGGAATTCCCTGCCCGATTCCGTTCTCTTCCAGCTCGACGACTTCCCCGGCAAGTGCCTCATCGGCGATACCTCCACCTCACCAGGTGTAGTGCTCGTCGGGTCCTGTGACGACCCGCGCGCGGGCTGGGTCGGAGGCGGCACCATCAACCCGCCCCGATGGGCGCTCGCGCCGAGTTCAGCACCGAATATGTATCTACGCGACAACGGGATAGCCCTGGTCCTGCAGCACACCGACAATCCGCTGCAGACCCCGGGATACTACTGGAACCCTCAATAAGCCAAGCATCTCAGCAAATAGACCAGCTTGCGGTCCCGTTGCTTGACCAAGTGCGTCCGCGAAGGCCCTGGATTGCCGCGACCCGCGCGTCCCAAAGCGAACGAAAACGCACCACTGGATTCTTACGCCAAAGTCCATCGATCGCAGCACCGAGGTCCGGATCGTAACTGGCTCAGCACAGAAGCGGTTCGACAGCCACGAGCCGATGACTCATGAACAGTCCCCGTGGTCGGTGCCGGGGTCTACGCAGCGGGCAAAGCACAGACTGGATACACCGACGATCGAATCGAGCGCGGAGGGCGGCTCTACCCGGTTCGGGTGAGGCGTCCAGGAAAACGGGGCGTCGGGGTCGGGTAATTCCGCGTCGTCGTTCGCGCGGCGGCGGATCTCTTCGAGAGTCCAGTTGCAGGCAAGAGCGCCAGTCCACCACCGAGTGATCGTCGCCCAGATGCACAGAAGCGTGTGATCGCCGGGCCGTAAGGTCCAGCACCGGGTGACTGCGAAGAACTGCCCGTCGGTGGATTACGTTGGATGCGAGGGAAAGTCAGAGACGGTTCGGCTATCGGCGCCGAGCGCCTACCGTCCGGGTTTCCGGTCGGTCATCGGTCACGGTAGGGCTGGTCAGGTTGCTCGAATGGTCGCTGATCACGGCGCTCCAGCGCGGCCATCGCCCACTTCATCTCCGGATGCTCAGCTGCGCGAGGGAAATGGTCTCGGACCTCTTCGGCCGTGATCGGTGGTGCGCCCACTCGCGCGATGCGCAGCACGGTCGGGGCCAGTTCTTCGGCACGGTAGGCAGCGAGTTTGTGGTGACCGTCGAGAACGAAACCACTCCATAGGTTTTCGGCGCCGGCACGCAGGGTGATGACCACCGGCCGAGCGCCCCGGCGGATTGCCGTGCGATACCGCTCGACCGTCTCGGTGTCGGTCGGTGGCCACTGCTCGGTCGGTGTCAGCCAGTCCTCCAACGGGTAGATACCGCTCGGCTCGTCGGGCTGGGGTCCGCTGACGCCCCACTCCTGCGAGCTATACCAAGCCTGGAAGCCTTCGGCGATCCGCTTGGTTACTGGTTCGGGGGATCGTAACTCGTAGCGGCCGTGGGCCATCAGCGCGAGCAGCGGCGCGAGAATTTCAGCGAGGTTGCCGTTGTCGTAGCCGTCGGTGGTCAGGTGACGCAATGCCTGCAACTGTTCGGGCCGGGGTGCTCGTTGCGGCGCCCGCATAACCAATCGGCCGATGCTGCCGGCGAAATCAGCTGTATCCAGCCCCGCCGCCGCCCCGCCCAAATAGAGCAGGCTTTGACCGTACTGTCCGTGCGATCCGCAATCACCCCGGACATCGATCACTCCCGCGCCCCCGGCGACGTCGACTACCTCGATGTTCACCTGTTGGACCGTACCCTCGACGACTGCCGAAAGGGACAATGTCACACGCACGCGCTCGCGCATGCCCGTGGGCACGCGGTCGGCATCGCGAGATACCCTGCGGCGCGCCGAGCTATCGGCCATGGTTGCAGTGGTTCAACGTTGTTGCGCGGCTCGCCCGATGATCGCTGACCGGGAGCGCATCGTGCTGACTTCCGTTGGCGGACAACCGAACTGAATTTCGGTAGATTGAGATCGTGACCAAGCTGCGAGACCTGCAACACCGGGTAGTAACGACAGGGCAACGGTACATCGGTAACCCGATCCTGGGTCGGCTGCCGGTTCAGACTTTGCTCGAAACAACGGGACGTAAGAGTGGTCAGCCGCGGATCACGCCGATCGGCGGCCGCCGAAGCGGCAACTCCTTCTGGCTCGTTTCCGAGTTCGGCGAGAAATCGCAATACATCCGGAACATCCAGGCGGACAACCATGTTCGGCTGCGTATTCGTGGTCGGTGGTACTCCGGCACAGCTCACTTGATGCCCGGCGACGACGCACGAGCTCGGCTGCGTGAACTGCCGCGGGCCAACAGTGCAGTTGTGCGAGCGCTCGGTACCGATCTGCTGACCGTTCGCATCGACTTGGATTGACTCTCGTACTTTCCGTCAGCGAATTCATCCGGTCGAATGGCTGAGGCGTACGGCTATCCATCCGGGCGTCCGGATCGGCCTGGCCACCGCCTGTCGAAGGCACCATCATGCCGGCGTGTGGGTCGGTCGTCGGTGAGCTGCGTGACGGACCGGTACTTGCGATCTTCAGGTGTCGCTGGGCCCCGATCCCGAGCGAGCTCGGGTCGGGGCCAGTTGCTCAGGTGCTAATGCTTGCGGAATGCCGGGCGCAGGATGTCCCACACTTGCCGTTGGAATGCGTGGATGACTCCCTCGGGGCCATTCATGAGCGGGCCGGGTTCGTAATAGCCGGACTCGAGACCGTGTTGCACCTGTTCCAAGACCTCGATGTCCTCGGCGACCCCTCGGCCGAATAGAAGGGCGTTCATTTTCTCGACCGGTTCGGTCGGTAGTTCGGGTCGCTGGTATGCGCTGCTGATGGTTCGAGTAGTGCCAGGACCGGTGGGTTCGAAACGCAGGATGTGCTCGCCGACATACCCGCTGACGATCAGCGTGTTGGGCCACAGGGTGTATTGGGCATATCCGTACTGGCTACCGGTCTTTCCGTCGGGGAATTCAGCCTGCCATTGCGGTGCCAGGTGTTGGCCGACGACCATCCCGAACTTTCCGCTGGTGTTGAGCTCGTAGTCGAATTCGGCGCCGGTGACAGCGCAGATTGTCTGTGGGTGGATCGTCGGGCAGTGGTAGCACTCATTCGCGTTGTCCACAGCGAGTTTCCAGTTCGCACGGACTACGCCGTGGTCTTCGGTGCCCGCCGGTACCGGGATCAGTCCGCTGTTCGGGTCGGCGAAGGGGAAGTCGTAACCGGCCCGCTCCATCATCGCTGGCATGTCACCGAGCTGGTCGAGGAGCGATTCCTGCGGTTCGAGGCAGACGAAGACGATACCGCCGAAAGTGTCCACCGAGATCGGCCGCAAGGCCAGTGTATTCGCGGGCGGCAGATCACCCTTGTTGCGCTGCGGTATGCCTTTCAGCGAGCCATCCAGGGAGTAGGTCCAGCCGTGGTAGGCGCACTGCAGGGTGCGGCAGTTGCCACTACCGGTTGCGACGGTATTGGCTCGGTGCCTGCACACATTGATGAACGCTCGCAGCGTGCCGTCCCGGTCGCGCACCACCACTACCGGCACGGCGGCGACTTCGGTTGTCAGGTAGTCGCCCGGGTCACGCAGCTCGTGCAGCGTCGCGACGGCTTGCCAGGCGCGGCCCAGGAGCAGCCGCTGTTCCAGCCGGAACAGCGCAGGGTCGTAGTAGAAGCTGGCGGGCAGTGCGCGCCGGTCGCTGAGTAGTCGGTCTACTTCTTCCGGGTCGATCGCGCCGACTCCCGCGGCGAGTTGGTCCACTGTGGCCGACATGTGGTGTCTCCGTTCTTCGCGTAATGCGCTGTGCCGGATGCCCGGCTGCCGCCACGATAGGAATAAAATGAGGCACACATGTCTCACTTTCCGAGCGCGCGGACAGCTGGGCCGCTAAGGTCGACACGTGCGCGTGGACGCGGCCGGCAACCGCGAACGGATCATCGAGGCCTATCGACAGCTGGTCGCCCCCGCGAATCCGGACCCGCGGATGGACGATGTCGCGACAGCGGCCGGCATCGCGCGTGGCACTCTCTACCGGCACTTCAAAGACCGGGACACACTGCGCAGGGCTGTGCACGTCCGCGTTCTGGACGAGACGGAACAGCTGATGCGCGACGCGGCCGGCCGGGCTGCCCCGGTGGAACATGTACTGGGCACTGTTGTGCGGGAGAGTTTCGACCGAGTTCGGTTGGTGCAGTTACTCTCCAGCCACCAAGACTATTTCGATCGGCGGATCGCCCGCCGCTGGGCCAGGTGGAAACGCCCGCTGATCGAACTGGTGCTCGCCGCGCAGCGCCGCGGCGAGTTGCGCGCCGACCTCCCCGCCGATTGGCTCGTCGACACCCTGTTGTGGACCGTGTACGCGATCGCTATGAGCGACACACCACCGGGTCATCGCGATCCGGCGGACGCGGCGCTCTCCCTGTTCCTCGAAGGCGCCCGACCTCGGTGAAAGCGAGTTGGTAGCTGGCTGCCCGCACCTGCCGCGACCCGCGTGTTGCGAACGGGCGCATGGGAGATCAACTGGCCGAGCGACTCCCAACCGCTGGCACTGGCTGCCGAGAATCGCCTGATCAGTCTCCAGGATCTCCCGTGGCCCGAGACTTGCTGATGAAGATGCGGTCCAATTGCCTGTCGATCAGCTCGACTGCACGCTCTGCGGACAGTTGCGCGAGCAGTACTCGGGTTTGCAGGCCTTCAGTCCCCGCCAGAAGAAAAGCCGCCTCGGCCGCGGGATCGGTATCGTCGCGGACCTGGCCGAGCCGCTGCCCTTCAATGATCAAGTCGGCCACCAGGTTCGCCAGTGCGGGCGGCGAATCCCGAGCCACCGCGACGAGGGCGGGTTCGGTCAGAAATCGGATGAAATACGCCGCGTAAACAACGTGGCGGTTACGGCGTTCCTCATCGAGCGGCAGCATTTCATGTAGGACACCGCGCACGATCGCGCGCATACCCGGCGCTTCGCCGAGGGCGGCCATCCGTTCTTTCGCTTGTTGTTCTGCGTCGTTGTTGAGTATTTCCAAGGCGCCGAGCAGCAGCTGCTCCCGAGTGCCGAAGTAGTACTGCAGAAGTCGTGCCGAGACTCCGGCCTCCGCGGCGACCAGCCGCAGGGTTACTTGTTCGAGCCCGCCGCGTCCGGCCAGCCGCCACACCGCTTCCGCGATCTGGTGGCGGCGCAAATCATGGTCGACCTGCCGGGGCATGGGCCTTCTCCTTCCGACAGCTCAATGTGTGGTGCGATCGTATCAACAACCTGTTATGGTTCGATCGAACCACAAAGGCGATGTGCTCGCGAGAGCAAGAGGAGAAGGCGACAGTGCGTCACACAATTACCCTGGTCCTGGGAATGATTCTGCTGGTGCTGGGTGTGCAGAGTGGTATCCGATTGATCGCCGACCATTCGGACGGCGGAGTGCTCGGTGGGCTCGCGGGCGGATTTCCGGTCTTGCTGACCTGCTATGTCGTGATGGGTGCCGCAGGCGCCGCCTTGGCTGGCTGGGGGAGTCGCGGGGCCAAGCGAACCGGGCGCGGCAAGTGAGCCGCCGTCGAGTTCCGGCCGCCTGCATTCTTGCTGTGCTGCTCGGGCTGACGGGGTGTGGATCGTCGGCCGGACACTTGGGTGAGCAGAATGGCGATTCGGTGGTCGCCACCGAGTCCGGCAGGGTCCGCGGTGGCGGCGATGACCGGGTGCGACACTTCCGGGGCATCCCGTACGCGGCCGCGCCGATCAACGAGAAGCGTTGGGCCGCACCGCAACCTGTGCAGAGTTGGACGGGTGTGCGCGAGGCGACGAACCCGGGTCCGGTCTGCGTGCAACCGGAAGCATCCGATATGCCATCCGGTGTTCCGCAGAGCGAGGACTGCTTGACTCTCGACGTGACCGTGCCCACCGGACCCGGCGAGAATCGCCCGGTCATGGTGTGGCTCCCGGGCGGCGGCTTCATCACCGGCGCCGGCTCGATCTACGATCCGACACGTCTGGCGCGGACCGGCGACATCGTGGTGGTCACCGTGAACTACCGGTTGGGTGTGTACGGCTTCTTCGCCCACCCGGAACTGGGCGACAGCAACTTCGGGCTCCAAGATCAAATGGCGGCGCTGCGCTGGGTTCGAGCCAATATCGCCCACTTCGGCGGGGATCCAGCCCAGGTCACCTTGGCTGGAGCCTCCGCCGGTGCGATGAGCGCATGCACCCTCATGACAGCGCCGGAAGCGCGAAACCTGTTCCAGCGTGCGATCGTTCAAAGCGGATCCTGCCGGACCAGCCACCCTGCCGGGGCTCTCGGGGAAGGTGTCGGCGCGATCTCGACCTGGCAGCCGCTCGCCACCATCCAGGGTGCCGCTCAGGCTTTGGCCGGGCACCTGTCTTGCGCCGACCTCGCTTGTCTGCGTGCGCTGCCTGCCGAGACCCTACTTCCGTACACCGCCATGTTCCCGCTTGTCGCGTATGAAACGCCCCTCGTGCCGAGGGAGC
This sequence comes from Nocardia goodfellowii, assembly GCF_017875645.1. Taxonomy (NCBI): domain Bacteria; kingdom Bacillati; phylum Actinomycetota; class Actinomycetes; order Mycobacteriales; family Nocardiaceae; genus Nocardia; species Nocardia goodfellowii. Next base: position 4,656,637 of record NZ_JAGGMR010000001.1, read on the forward strand.
CGAGTAACGCTTTCGCCGCCGGACAAGCGTCCAACATCGCACTGCTGCGAGGCAATACGTTCGATGAACATGCCGAGTTCACCGTGAGCGCCTATCCGGAGCCGATTACCGCCGATCGGTACTCGGCAATCCTGAAAACCGCGTTCGGCAACGCTGCTGACCACGTCGAAAGTTCCTACCCAGTAGACGAATTCAGTTCACCGACCGCCGCGGCCAGCCGCGTCTTCAGCGACCGCGACTGGATCTGTGGTTCCTGGAGGTCCGGGCGTGACCACGCCGAACGGGCTCCCACCTATGTCTATACCTTCACCGACTCCACCGCCCCGACCCCTGGCGGAAATCCGGTGCCCGCGCTCGTGCAACCCGCGACCGTCCACGGATCAGAGGTGTACTTCCTCTTCGACTTCCACGACGGCCCGCAGCTCACCAGCGCTCAGCGCTCCCTGGCCGAACAACTCGCCGGGTATTGGAGTCGATTCATCCGAACCGGCGACCCGAACGGGGATTCCGCGCCCACCTGGCCTCGACTCGACGCTTCAGATCTGGCTCTCTCGCTCAACCCTGACACAATCGAACCCGTCAACATGCGGACCACCCACCACTGCGATCTGTGGGACGCGTGAGGCGGATTCGGTGACGCATCTCTGCCCCGCTCAGGGGACACCCTGACACGGCTTGGGGGATGGCGCCGGATGTGTGGACGAGCTTGCGGTCATAACGTCGGGCTTATGAGGCCAACCACAATTCCCCTTGCGACCACCGGTGCGTACGCGACGATGGCCAGTCTCGTTTTCGCGATCACTGCCGCCGAGACGATCTTCGTGTATCCCAACATGTTTCGCGACGTCCCGGAATCACTGGCGTTGGCCGACGAGTTCATGACCGTGGTGGATATCGGCAGCGTGATGCGCCCGATGGGCGGGGTGATGACACTGTGCGCGGTGATCGCGATCGTGGTCGCGCTGTGGGCACGGCAGGCTCGAGGTTGGGTCGCCGCATCGCTCGTTTTCCTGATCAGCGGTCAGTTCCTGCTGTCGGTCCTCTACCAGTGGCCGCGGGCGAGCATCTTGGGTGAACGAGACCAGCACACACTGGAGGAGATCGAGCGCGCGGCGACGGAATTCCTTGTCGGACATGGGTTCCGGATCGTCGCGTCGCTCGCCACGGCGGTATTGGCGATAGCCGCGGTGTTCTCGATTTACCGTGCCCGGGTCCTCGCGGAGGCGCGGCGCGGACATGCGGGAGATGAAGGGGCCGAGTGACTTCCGCCGCGGGCTTGTTCATGATCTTCTCGGCGGGGTCTTCCGCGCCTCGGTGGCGCACCTGTAGCCTCGCGTCAGAGGGGAGGGGCTTGATGTTGATCGATTTTGTTCCCGACAGGGAGCTGTACCCATTCGAGTCGCGCTGGTTCGACTCGTCTGCCGGGCGGGTGCACTACATCGATGAGGGCAGCGGACCGGCGATCCTGTTCTGTCACGGTGCTCCGGCGTGGAGTTTCCTCTATCGCGACATCGTGCAGGGCTTGCGTGATCGGTACCGGTGTATCGCCGTCGACTATCTGGGTTTCGGATTGTCCGAACGGCCTACGGGTTTCGGTTACACCGTCGCTGAGCACACCACGGTCCTCGGCGAGCTGATCGATCACCTGCGACTCGACGACTTCGTTCTGATGGGACACGACTGGGGTGGACCCATCGGTCTGGGCGCGCTCACCGAACGCGCGGCTCGGGTGCGGGGGATCGTGCTGGGCAACACGGTGTTCTGGCCGATCGAAGCGATAGCTAATCGGGCTTTCAGCGCGATCATGAGCAGCCGTCCGATGCAGCGGCGGATACTCGAACAGAATTTCCTTGTCGAGCGGGTCTTGCTCGCGGAGTTGGGGCGCACACTCACCGCGGCCGAGGCGGACCATTACCGCGCGGTGCAGCCCACTGCGGAGGCCCGGCGCGGACTGGCCATCATGCCCAAAGAGATCCGTGCCGCGCGCCCGCTGTTGGACCGGCTTGCCCGAGACGTGCCTGTTCTGCTCGGTGACAAGCCGACCCTGCTGGTGTGGGGCATGCGGGACATGGTGTTCCGTGCGAACGACTGCATTCCTCGGATGCGGGCCGCCTTCACCGATCTCGACGTGGTCGAGCTACCACACGCCCGGCACTTCATTCAGGAACATGCATCGGATGCGATCACAGCGGCGATCACAAAACGATTCCCGTAACGAGGTGGGGGACACGGAACGTGGCCGTGCACTCCCGGTTCGGGCAGGCGGGTGCCGATCCGACGCGTCAGGCGAGCCGGTCCGGTCCGGCCTCCCCGGGGCTCTCTAGTGACCACTTGATCGCCGCTTCGGGGGCTGGACTGAATTGCCGCCGTTCGCTGCCGCCCAAGCTCTGATCACGCTGCTCGCAGAGCGTTCTTCCCAGCTCGCGCTCCGCGTCCAGCGGCCGGACCGCACGCTTTCGGCGCTCATCCGGTGCGCGGTGAGCAGCCGCGAGAGTTGTTCGAACTCGGTCGGTGTTACGAAGGCCAGGTAGTAGTCGTGCCCGGATTCCAGCGACGCCAGGATGGTACCGAGGGCGAAGGCGTGCTCACCGATCTGTTCGAGGAACGCTTCGAGGTAACTGGCGCGATCGTCGGCCGGCACGACGAAGGTGTCGGCCCAATCCCAGGGCAGCGCTGTGGGATAGGAGCTCAGCGATGTCAACTGCTCGCGGACCGACTGGAGATCGGCCTCGCGGGAGATGACCGCCAGATCCGCGGTCCCGTTCGGAGATTCGGCGTCGCGAAACGATTCGGCCCCTTCCGGGGTGAGGTGTGCCCGTCGTTGAGCCATGAGGGCCCGCACGCGGAACTCGGCATCGGGTTGCTGTCGGGCCCAGTCATGGGAGTAGGCCGCGGTCTGCGAGGTCTGGCGCACGATGCGGTCCGGCTCGGGCGGGGCGGGCCAGAACTGTAGAAGGTAACGGTCCTGTAGTGGCTCATCGTCGAGTCTGACGTCCACCTCGCGGGCCTGGTCCATGCCCCGCGCGCAGTACCGCACCCGGTAGTCGAGGCCTTCTCTCAAGTCCAGTTCCCAGGAGTCCTCACCAGCCCACTGCACCAGGAAGCTTTGCTCCGAGAGCGGGTAGAAGGAGGCCTCCACGACGTCTTCCCATGCCGGATCGAGCGCGGGAGCCTGGCCACGCACTTCGACGGTGAAGCCGACATCGCCAGTGTGCAAACCGGTTCGCAGGAAAAGTGCGCCGGGTACCGCCGCGCCGCACAGTCCTGAGTTCTGCCCCGCGAACGCCTCATGCATGCGCGGGCCGACGTCCCCGGGGTCACTTTCGACATAGATCTGGCCGTAGGAGACGTGCACTTCGCCATCGAGTCTGAACACTTCTCACACCATCCCCATCGGCGAGAACCCACCATCGCCCGGCAGCGAGGTCACAGAGGGCGACGGGGCGTTCCTCTCGTCAGGGTCGGTGCCGACCAACTCGAGGGTGGAAGAAGTGTGGTGCGGTCTGGTTCGGGAAAGCGTCATGGGCGGCAGCGTAGAGATGCCCACTGACACGGGGCTTCCGAACTTCGCGGAATGGACGTGGCCCCAGGGAACAACACCCAGTTGTGATCGATCCATAGATAAACTCATGTGCGTCGTCAGGGAAGAATTGTTACCCTGGCGAACATGTCTACGCCCCGAGTTTCTTAGCTGAGGATCTTCATCCCCGGCTAGAAGTCTGTCCTCTGACAACTCGGAGCAACTCCCATGATCACCCTGTGCGGTGTCGAGCTGCGCGTGGCTGCCCGCGTGCTGCTATCGGACATCTCGTTCGTTATTTCTCCCGGTGACCGGATCGGTCTCGTCGGCCGTAATGGCGCTGGGAAGACCACTCTGTTGACTGTCCTGTCCGGGCAGGCCGAGGCTGCGGCGGGCACGGTGGTAGCGACCGGGCCTGTTGGTTACCTGGCTCAGGACACCCGGGTAGCCGGGATCTCGGTTACCGCGATCGAGCGGATCCTGTCCGCTCGAGGTCTCGATGTCGCCGTGCGATCGTTGCGGGCCGGCGAGGCCGCGCTCGCGACGGCTACGGATCCGGTTGCGCTGAAACGGGCGTCAGCTGACTATGACCGTGCCGAGGCCGCGTTCCAAGCAGGCGGGGGATATGCCGCCGAGGCCGAAGCCGCGCGGATCGCCGCAGGTCTCGGGTTGCCCGATTCGGTGCTGGATCGACCGGTGGCCGCGTTGTCGGGTGGGCAGCGGCGGCGGGTGGAGTTGGCGCGAATTCTGTTCGGCGGCAACGACGGCGTGTTGCTGCTGGACGAGCCGACCAACCATCTCGATGCCGACGCGGTGAGCTGGTTGCGGTCGTATCTGCAGCGGTACTCGGGCGGGCTGATGGTGGTCAGCCACGACACCGAATTCCTCGCCGCGATCGTGAACCGGGTATTTCATCTGGATCCGCAGCGCGCCGCTCTCGATGTCTACAACACCGGGTGGCCGGAGTACCTCGAGCAGCGTGCCGCGGCGCAACGCCGCCGGGCACGCCAGCGCGTCAACGCCGAACGCAAGGCGGCGGCGTTGCATGCCCAGGCCGACAAGATGCGCGCCAGGGTGGCCACCGCCGTGGCCGCGAAGAACATGGCTCGGCGCGCTGACCGCATGCTCGAAGAGCTCGAACCGGTGCGCCACGCCGACAAGGTCGCGCGGATCCGGCTGCCGGAGCCGGCACCGGCCGGGCGGATGCCCTTGGGTGCGATCGCGCTGACCAAATCCTATGCCGGACAACAGATCCTCGACGGCGTGGATCTGGCCGTGGACCGGGGCAGCCGACTCGTCGTCCTCGGTTTCAACGGCGCGGGCAAGACCACGCTGTTGCGGCTGCTGGCTGGTCGGGAAACTCCCGACAGCGGCCGGGTAGTGCACGGCACCGGATTGCGACTGGGGTACTTCGCGCAGGAGCACGACACCTTGGACCTGTCGCGCACGGTGCGGCAGAACCTGGCCGCGGCGGCACCGCAACTGACCGAGGCCGAGTTACGCCAGGTGCTGGGCGCGTTCCTGTTCAGCGGCGAGGACGCCGACAAACCGGCACGGGTGCTTTCCGGCGGGGAGAAGACGCGCCTGGCGCTGGCCGGACTGGTGTACTCGCGGGCGAACGTGTTGTTGCTCGATGAGCCGACCAACAACCTCGATCCCGCCTCGCGCGCGGAAATCTTGGCCGCGATCGACACCTATCCGGGAGCGATCGTCATGGTTACCCATGACGAGGGTGCTATCGACGCACTGCGCCCGGATCGGGTCCTGCTGCTGCCGGATGCCCACGAGGATCTGTGGAACGACCAGTATCGGGAATTGGTGTCGCTGGCCTGACCTGCGGTGCCCGAAGCGTCGCACCTGGCGATCCGGCCCGAGTTGGTGGTGATCGGCTCGGGCCGCAGGGCCCCTTCGTCCGGCGGCACGATCGGCGCCGCTTCGACAATTGCCGTCGACCGCTGCATCGCCGCAGTCTGGATCCACTCAGGCTACCTAATGAGAATAGGCAATCGCCTAATGATGATAGGCTGTCGCCTTGGACAGAGTGCCTCTGAATCGAGCCGTCGTGACGGAGCGTGGTGCGCAACTGGCCGACGCGACAGGTTTCGATTCGTTGAGCCTCGCCGCCGTGGCGCGCTCGTTCGGCGTGCAAACGCCCAGCCTCTACTCGCATGTCAAAGACCTAGCCGACCTCCGGGACGGCATTACCGCCCTGGCCCTCGGCGAACTCGCGGCGAACATCGGTGACGCGATAGCCGGTCGATCGAAGAAGGACGCGCTGGTGGGTTTCGCGACCGCGCACCGCGCGTACTCGACCGAACATCCGGGCCGATGGGCGTCCTTGCAGCGACAGGCAGGGCAGGCCGCTGTCGACACGGCCGCCGCGCGCCGCATCGTGCAGGTGACCGACGCCGTCCTGCTCGGTTACGACATCGCCGGCCCCGATCGGGTGCACGCCATTCGCATCATCGGCAGCGCGTTGAGCGGATTCCTGAACCTCGAACGCAGCGGAAGCTTCGCGCACAGCATGCCACCGGCCGAGCAGTCATGGCCGGAACTGATCGACGCCCTCGACTTCCTCCTCACCCATTGGCATACCCGCCAGAGAGCGACTTCATGATCACCACCCGCCTCACCGACGAATTAGTCTGCGGTGCAGTAGAACTGGAATCGTCCGATCGCGGCGTCCGCCCCCACAGACTTCCCCGGCCGATCCGAGAGCGGTTCGCCGATCCCCAGCTCACCCTCATGGAAGCGCAGCCGTCCGGGGTGCGAGTCGCCGTGCGTACCACGAGCGTCGATATCACCGTGGAAGTGCACGCCACCCGCGTCAGCTACCGCGGCGCGACGCGCGCCCGGGGTGCCATCGACGTGGTGGTCGACGACGTCTTCCACCATTCGCACGTCCTCACCGGCGGGGACACCATCGAGCTGGACCCGAACACCGGCGTCGGAACGTTCGAGCAGGGGCCACCGGAACTCGTCACCCTCACCGATCTCCCGGCCGGGCCGAAAACGGTCGAGATCTGGCTCCCGCACAACGAACAGATAGATCTGATCGCACTGCGCTCCGACGCCCCACTGCGACCCGCATCGCCGAGCGGGCCGGTGTGGCTACACCACGGCAGCTCGATCAGCCACGGCTCCAACGCCACCAGCCCCACTCGTATCTGGCCCGTCGTCGCGGCGCGACGTGCCGGCGCCCAGCTGCGCAACCTGGGGTTCGGCGGCAGCGCGCTCGTGGATCCGTTCATGGCCCGCCTCATGCGGGACACTCCAGCGGACGTGATCAGTGCCAAGCTCGGACTCAACGTGGTGAACCGCGACTCCATGCGACTCCGCAGCTTCGTTCCCGCCGTTCACGGTTTCCTGGACACCATTCGTGACGGCCACCCCACCACGCCGCTGATGCTGATCTCACCCATCCAGTGCGCGATCCACGAGGACACGCCCGGCCCAGGCGCGATCGATCCGAATACGCTGGGCACCGACTCGGTGCAGTTCGTCGCGACCGGAAAGAAAGGCGATACCGCCTTGGGGCGCTTGACACTTCAGGTCATTCGGGATGCCTTGACGGAGATCGTCGACAGCAGGTCCGACGATCCGAACCTGCACTACCTCGACGGTCGCACGCTCTACGGCGAGCGCGACGCACAGCGCCATCCACTTCCCGACGGTCTGCACCCGGACACGGACACGCACGCCCTCATGGGAGAGCGGTTCGCGGACAAGGTATTCGGGCCGGGAGGGGCATTTGCGAGAGAGCGGCACCGAGCGGCTGCTGCCAACTAGCCTCGGTCGCGTTCGCGGTGTTGTCAGCGTGCGGTGTTCCGGTATGTCGCCACCGCGGACCGGCCGTGCGCTGCTGGCTGTCTCGTGGCTGGGAGGCAATGTCGACTGGCGCCGACGGCGGAGACCTGTTACGGTCAATGCATGTACATGCAACCAACTGAAGCGAAGCGGTCATCGCGAAGTGGCGTCAGCGCCGCTTGGTCGAAGGTTGCCGCGTTGACCTCCGCGGTGGACGCGAACCTCGATCGGTGGCTCGCCGATAACTATCGTGTCGGGTTGACGGAGTTTCGTGCGCTGATTTTGGTGAGTCAGACCTCCGAAAAGGAGCTGCGCGTCAATGATCTCGCGCAGGGCGTCGGTTTGAATCAGAGTTCGGCGACGCGTCTGGTGAGCCGCTTGGAGGCGAAGGGTTACGTGCGTCGCGATCTCTGCGCGGACGATAAGCGCGGCGTCTACGCGGTCATCACCGAGCAGGGCGAGGCGCTGGTCCGCAGTGCGCGAGCCCCTTACGAAAGTCGCATAACCGAACTGCTGACCGCGGCCTCGGCGCACTTTCCCGGCGTCGACATCAAGCAGCTCGGGTCGGCTCTGCGGGAGATCGAAGCATTGCTCACATCGTGAATCGCCTGCTGTAACAACATCTTTCTTTATTGCCCATATATCTGCATGTACATGCATTTAACCGAAAGGAACATCGTCATGAGCTGGATCTACCTGGGTATCGCCGTCATCTTCGAGGTCGCCGTCGGCATCGCGGCGGGTAAGGCGCAGGGTTTCACGAACCTGTGGTGGACGATCGGCACGCTCGTCAGCGGCGCGATCGCCACCTTCTTCCTCAGCCTCGCCCTACTGACCTTCGACGTCGGCGTCGGCTACGCACTGTGGACCGCGCTGGCCGGAGTCACGATCGTCGTCATCGGCGCGTTGTTCCTCTCCCAGCGCCTGACCTGGAAGAAGTTCCTGGGCATCGCCATCGTCATCGTCGGCGTCGTCGGACTCAATCTCGCCGGAACCGTATAGCCCTTCCTCCGCATTTCATGAAAGGCCAAATCCCATGACCACCACCGCAACACACCGCTGGGCACCCGCAGTCGAACAGAAGACCGCCCCATGGCTGGCGCTGCTGGCGGCCGGCGGATTCGAGATCGGCTACGCCCTCAGCGTGAACGGCAGCGAAGGATTCACCAACCCGCTCTGGTCGCTCGTCGCCATCGTCTTCTTCCTCTTCACCCTGTACTTCCTCAGCGTCGCCCTGAAGAAGATCGATGTCGGGATCGGATACGCCGTGTGGGCCGGTATCGGAGCCGTCGGCGCCGCGCTGCTCGGACCGGTCTTCTTCGACGAAACCTTGACCCTGGCCAAAACGTTCTGGCTCGCGGTCATCATCGGCGGAGTCATCTGGCTCAAACTCGCGGACAGCGCCAAGCTCGACCGCTCCCAAAGCACACCTGTCGCCGAACCGGCATGACCTAAAACCAGGCACCGCCGCGTGATTCAGCACGCGGCGGTGCCGACTGTCCGCCGGATCAACTCGCGATCAAGACATTCGCCCGGCGGCTTGATTTTGCCGCGGCTCGAGAGAGCGACATTGCCTACGGTAGTGACCATATGGCAGGATATGGTCACTACGGAATGGAGCACGTATGCCCCGACCTCTCGTCCCCAACCGTCGTCGGCGCATCCTCGCCGAAGCGCAGCGGCTGATGCTGGACAAGGGCTGGCCCGCCACGACGGTGTCGGAGATCGCGGCTCGTGCGGGCATCGGCAAAGGTGCTGTCTACCTGGAGTTCCCGGACAAGACCGCAATCCTCGCGGCTGCCCTCGACGACCGGATGCGGCAGCTGACCGCCCAGGTTCATCGCCAAGTGGTCGACGCGCAGGATCTCGTGGATCTGCCGACGGTGTACCGGTTCAGTATCGAGGCACTGCTGGCCGACCCGTTGATGTGCGCGCTGTACACAGGTGATCAAAACGTGTTGGGCGACCACGTGCGGAAGGCCGCCGATGACCGTTACCTACAGCGATTGAGCTGGCTCGGTGACTACATCGAGCGTCTGCAGCACATCGGCATTCTCGACGCGGCGATACCCGCGGACACCATCGTGCACGTACTCAGCGTGTTCACCGTCGGGCTGATCCACGCGCCCGGCACGCTCGGTGCGACGACACCCGACAAACTGTCGGCCGCGGTCGGTTTGTTCGCCGATCTCGTCGGTCGCGGGCTCGCTACCGGCCTTCCCGCCGATCCAGAAGCGGCCCGCGAAGCGCAACTCGCTCTGCTCCGACGTCTCGAAACCCAACTCGATCCGCGGGAGCCGTCATGACCGACTTTTTCGACACATACACCGACCTGACCGTCGCCGGTGGCCCGGTGCGGTTATACCGCGCCGGTCAGTCCGGTCCGCCGCTGCTGCTACTGCACGGGGGGATGCTCGACACCGCGCAGGGCGTGTGGCGTCGGACGGTCCCCGACCTCGCCGCCGACTATCGCCTGTACGCCATCGACCTCCCCCGCCACGGCCGCAGTCGCCCATGGCAGGGAGCGCTGGACGACACCTTCTACCGGCGCTTCCTCGGCGATCTGCTCGACACCCTCGACCTGCCGCAGGTCGCGATCATCGGGATCTCGCTGGGCGCAGGCGTGGCGATCGGTTACGCATTGGACCATCCCGAACGGGTCACCGCCCTGATCGCCATCGGTCCTGGCGGTATCGGCGCCAAACGCCCGGCGCAGTTGCTGACCTGGCTGATCATTCGTACTCCCGGAGTAATGGCACTGACCAGCCGATACCTGGCGCGGTATCCGCGGTCGATTCGCAAGTCGATGACCACCAGCCTCGCCGCCGGCGAACGAACCCGCGATTTCGACACCATCGTCGAGCTGGCCACCGCGGAGGCTACGGCGAAGGCGAAGCACGGCGAACCGGCGCTCGACGACTGGATGACCCGCGCCTATGGTCCGTTCGCGATGCGGCTGAACCACCTGCCGGACCTACCGAACCTGATCACTCCCACGCTATGGATCAGAGGCGAGGCCGACCCACTCGTCGGAGCCGCCGAGTTGTCGATCGCGGCCGAGGCGACACCGAACGGCCGCTTGGTCACGATCCCGGATGCCCGGCATATCGTCACCTACGACCAGCCCGACGAGCTCAACCGGCTGGCACGTGAATTTTTGGCCGCGACGCTCGATCACTGCTGAGCCTGCGGCCTTCGCGGCCAACCTGAAGGACCACTTTCGGAATGAGTGTGCTGTGGTAACCGGGTGAGCGCAGGCATCGCGTTGCATCCACCAGGTGACTACCACTGCCGCAGCAGGTTAGGGAGCGGTCTGGCGGACTGCGGCGGCGACGGCGGGGGAGTCCTTGCGCAGGATCTTGGAGTGGTTGCTGCCGACTTTCGCGCTGATCGTGACGTTGGGGTTAGCGGCGATGATCGGGTCCAGTACGGCCCGATTCGTTTCCATCTCGTCGTTTTCGCTGCCGAGGCTTTCGCCGGTGGCCAGCACGAACCGCACCGGGCGGGTCGCGCGTTGGAGGACCGCCGTGCTGGCCGCGGCGATCTCGTTGAGTTCGATGTTGGTTTCGGCATGCTGGGCGGCGCTCATGCGCGCGGCCATACCGAATGGGCGTGCCAGTGGCAGCAGGAACCGCATCTTGTGGAACAGCTTGCGGATCCGCTCCGCGCCTTCGGCACCGGTCAGCCCGTGTGGAAAGGCGTCCACCGTCACCACTCCCACCACGCGGTCGGGGTTCTGGTCGGCCCAGTGCCAGCTCAGCACTCCACCGTAGGACCAGCCCACCAGGACGATTGGGCCGTGAATGTTCCGCGCTGCCAGTACGGCATCGATATCGCGCAGGCAGGCCTGGAAGGAGTAGTCGGCGGATTGCTGGGATTTGCCACGGGCACGCTCGTCGAAGGTGATGTGGCGGTAGCCGGGGCCGAGGTCGGCGATCACCTTCTTCCAGTGCGACTGGTCGGCGTAGGCGCCGTTGAGGTAGAGCACCGGTTGGCCTGGGCCGCCGGTGTCGGTCACCGCCAGTGCGGTGTCCTCGACCGGCACCATGCCGGTCCAGGGGGAGGGGGCGGAGTTGCGAGGGTTTGCTGCGTTGCTCATGTGAATACCGTCGCTGGGGGAGCTGACGCGAGCCTGACATCGGCCTGACACGAGTCTCGAACGGCGTGACATCGGGTTGCCTTGCCGTACAGCAACACCCAGGAACGCCGCGTGCAGCGCGCCCGCGAACGCACGCAACTGCCGATTTGCAGGCGATGTACGGGTTCGGGAGAACCTGCTGATGACCGCATAGCAACTGGATGTACTGCTGACCGAGTTGCGCAGATCAATCGACTTGCTCACGGGCCACGTCCAGGCTGCGAATGGGATGCCCTTCACCTGGATCAAGACTATTTCCGGTCGATTTCGCGGACTACGGTTCACGACGTGGACATCGAGATGGTGGAAATTGTCGACGGGGCGGGCGTGATTGATGTTCGAGGCGATAGCGGGGTCTACGGGATCGATAGCCAAAACTTGCTGTATCTGGGCGGGGTCGCAGCCGCAATCGATATGGCGGATCTACGCGGAAGCATCTCCCGGCTTTTCGTGCGGGCGCCGGACCGGGTGCCAAGACCTGAGCAGTTGCAGGCTCTGCGTGTTCTGACCGTCTCAGGGCACTCGAGCGGCGCGCTTGCCGAGACGCTGCGGCCGTTGCTGGCCTTGATGGCCAACGGTCGCTACGAATTGCGACCTCCGATACCGGTGACCAACCGGATCTCGGAGGGCTTTCAGGCGTGGTCCGGCAGCGGTCCGGACAGGTGGGGTGTCAGCTGCCCCGGGCCTGATGAGCCGGATTGGACGTATCCCGAGGAGGAATGGTTGACGCCGACCGAGGCGTGGCCGCCAGCCGACACCGCGACGGTTGACCGGTATCGCGAGGTGATTCGACAGGGCGAGCGTCCGGTGGTGATCACCTTGCGTGCCGGGGCGGAAAATTATTGGAGCGGTTTCGTGCTGGATGGGCATCACAAGCTCGCTGCCTACCGTGCTGAAGAGGTGGCGCCGGTCGTGCTTCGGATCGCGCGAGCCGACCCGCCGCCGATCACCGCGGCGCAGATTCGATGGCATTTCCCGCGTGCGGCTGAACATTGGCGGCTTCAGTGGGTCATGGCTGCTCTGGATCGCCGGGAGGGTGAGTCTTGATTGCGTGCTGTGCGAAGCGGGCGCTTCGCGGCGGCGGAGAGCGAAAGCTGGTGCGGTTCAGGGCGTTCGCTTCCGCCGATCAGCAGTCGAGCCGTAGTTAAGGTCCGCCGCGACTCGAGACATCGGTAAATGCCGAGTTGCGCGTTGGTTGTCCAATAAATCCCGGATTGCGATGGGCAAACAATTCTCGGCAGCCGTCCATCACACTGTGCGATGGGCGGGGGCGTCGAGCAGGCCGTCCAGATGGGCTTTCGACCACTCGCACAGGCCGTAAATTGTTGCCAGTAGCCAGGTTCCGGCTTCGGTAAGCGAGTAGTCGACCCGGGGATTTGCCGTGCGGTGGTCGTGGCGGGCGATAAGGCCGTGGGTTTCGAGTGCGCGCAGCGTCTGGGTGAGCATCTTGTGGCTTATACCTTCGACCGCGCGATGCAGTTCGCGGAAGCGGCGGGGGCCGGCCTGGACCTCCTCCAGGACCTGTAAGCCCCATCTGGTCGACACCACGGCGAACACGCGCAGCGCGATATCGCGGGCCAGTTCGTCCTCGTGATTGCTGGGCATCGCGCTCACCTTCAAGTGCGTACTGCTGTCAACGGCATATTCACCGTAGCGTCCCGCATATGCGGATCTTGAAGACCTACGCCCGACTGTTCGTCGCCGATCTCGACCTCGCACTGCCGTTGTATGAGCGGATGGTCGGGGGCACAGCGGATCTGAGATTCGGCTTCGAACAGGCGGAGCTCGCGGCGATCGGCGATTTCCTTCTGATCGCCGGTCCGCCCGACCACACCGATCGCTACCGCGCGACGGTCGGACCGGTAGTCGTCGACGACCTGAGTGAGTCGATCACCGAACTCACAGACTCGGGAGCGGAACTGGCCGGCGGCCCGTTCACCAGTGCGACCGGACTGTTCGCGTATCTGCGTCACCCGGACGGGGTGACGGTCGAATACGTCGAGTGGGTGCCCGAGGTGCGGGCCAAGGTTCTGGGCCATCACAAGCCATGACGCGGAACCTTCTCGGCTTTTCGGGGTGGTCGCGTGGGGCGAGTTCGTGCACTGGCATGCCAGTCGAGCACGGGCACACGCGGTCAGGCGAACGCTTGCGCGTCCTCGGGCGTGTAGTTATCGCGTAGTGAGAACGCCAGGGGCGAGGGGCCATTCTCGCGCAGCGCTCGCAAGCGGGCCAGTGCCTCGTCGAGGGTGGGTGTCCGGCCGGCGGGGATCCACCACAGCACGGTCATGTCCTCGCGGGGACGTTCGAACCAGTCGCTGCGCCGACGCAGGAGTTCTAGATGGTCGCTGCGATAGACGTAGTTCCAGAACGCTTCTCGCGTTTCCCATACCGACAGGTTGACGATGACATTCTCGCCGAGCGGACGCATGGAGGTGGCGTCGGCTCCGGAATCGTCGACCAGGCGCCATAGGTAACCCGGTGCGCGCTCGGCGAGGGCATTGATCGGCTCGAGCATGGAGGTGAAGCCGGCCATGCGCGGGTCGTCCAGGGGGTGCTTGAGGATGGCGGTGTTCAGTTCGGCGAGGTGATAACCGGTCATGCGGTCACCTCATCATGTCGGACAACTCTATGTCAATCGTCATTGTTTTTAGAGAGTTCGACGGCGACGCAACAGATTCCGGGGCGGGCGTCGATGCGCACGCGTACCTCGGAGTTCTCGAGCAGGCCCTCGAGCAAGGCGAGGTTCATGCCGCACACCAGAGGCGGATACGCTTCAGCGAGCGCGTGGAATGGACAGTTGCGCATGCGCAGGGTGTCATCGTCGGTGAACGGCTCATAGCCGCGAGCGCGAAGTAGATCTGCCGCTTCGGTCAGGTCGCGCACGGGTTCGCCCCGTGCTGCGCGTCCTTGTTCGCGGGCCGCCTTCTGTAACTCGACGTCCAACCGCGCCTCCTCGGCGACCTGAGCCAAAAGGTCTGCGGCCGTGCGGTAGTCGCGCGGCGGGAGCGAGACCTGATGCTCGGCCGCCGCGCGGCGGTAGAGCTTGGCGGGCCGTCCCGCGCCCGGCCCCGACCGGCCGGACAGCCGCCGGCTCTCGGTCTCGAGCAATCCCGCCTCGACCAGTTTGTCGAGGTGATGGGCGGCCAGGGTGCGCTGAATCCCGGCCGCGGTCGCGGCCTCATTGCGACTCACCAGCTCGCCATGCGCCGCGACGTAGTCATAGAGACGCCGTCGAACCGGGTCTTGCAGCACGCCTATGGCATCGATGTCTTGCACCTGCCCATTCTAAGAACAATCGACATCTGAGATAGAAGGCCCTGGCCGCCACGGGTTCGCCCACCTGGAACGCGCAGGCGCGGATTCGACTGGTGCGGGGCCATCGACCCTCCCCAGCGCAGACCGGATAGTGGCTCCCCGCTGCTCTTGTTGGCTGCCCAATTCTGATGTGTTGCAGGTTATTTCCGGCGTCGATCGAGATTGTTTCTCACCATGGCGCGCTCGGTGGTCGAGCGTCTGGAGCGACATGATGTGGCGGTCGGCGAATTATGCGCACGCTTTTACGACATTACGAGAAGAGTAACTGAAACAAACCAGTGGTATTAAAAACACACTATGGTGCGGAGCGACCTGCTAAACGTAGAATGAGCGTCCACGGTCGGGACGAAGCGAGAAGTCGGAGCAAACACCCGCGGCGCACGCTTAGCGGTGAATCGGTAAGTGCTGCAGCGAATTTGCCAGCCGGAAGCGGCGGTTTCTATACCGCCCAGCATTCCGCGCTGCGACTTCTGTCCATAGAAAGAAGTGCTCTGATGTATAAGAAAATCGCTAGCCTTGCTGCCGCCAGCGTGCTGGCAGCAGCACTGGTGGGTATTACCGCCAGCCCGGCTACCGCGGTAGTGGACTCACTGACCTGCGCCGTCGGTTCCTCCACGACCACTTACGATCCACCGATCACGATGACGCAGGCGACCACGACGCGCACCATCGACCAAGTCTACGGGCCGTTGTGTGTGGGAACGGGTTCCGCCGCCGGTATCACCAGCGGGACCCATTACTCCTCCAATACGACTTCGCGGTCATGCTTGCAGTTGCTCTCCACCGGCAACGTCTCCTGGACTATCACGTGGAATACCGGCCAGACCAGTACGGTCTCCACATCTCGGGTTTCCAACGTGGTGGGCGCAGTGTTCTCCAACGTCTTCACCGGCACCGTTACCGCCGGGGTGTTGCAAGGTCACACACTCATAGAGAATATGACGGCCCCCTCGCTCCCGATCACCTTGTGCACCGCGGGATTGGGTAACGTCTCCCAGCTCAACAGCGTTCACACCCTCGAAATCGCTCCGCTGTGAACGATTCTCGCGATTACTGACAACTCCGGCGGCCCGGAGACCGGGGCTGTGACCTCGAGATCTCTGGGCCGGCCGGTATGGCAGCGTAGCCGCGAGCTGGTCTGTACGGCATCCGCCCGCGTATTCGGCAATGCGCTCGGGGATAGCCAACTACACTGGGTGCGGCCCGAAAACCGTTGCGAGACCGATCTCGTGGAGGCGTCATGAGCAAAGCTCTCATTATCGTCGATGTACAGAACGACTTCTGCGAGGGCGGTGCGGTAGCTGTGGCGGGCGGAGCCGCGCTGGCCGAACGGATCAGCGAATATCTCCGCAACAGCGATTACGCCGCGATCACCGCCACCCGTGACTACCACCACGATCCTGGTGCGCACTTCTCCGACAACCCTGACTTTGTCGACACCTGGCCACCGCACTGCCGCGCCGACACTCCTGGCGCCGATTTTCACCCGAACCTGGACACCGGCCCGATCGACGAGGTGTTCTTCAAAGGCGCCTATGCCGCTGCCTATTCCGGCTTCGAGGGCGCTACCAAGGACGGCGCGCGGTTGGCGGACTGGTTGCAAAGCAGGGGAATCGATACCGTCGATGTCTGCGGCATCGCCACCGACCACTGCGTTCGCGCCACCGCTATGGATGCCCGCACGGCCGGTTTCCACACCCGGGTACTTCTGGATCTGTCCGCCGGAGTGTCCCCGGCCAGCATCGAACAAGCCCTCGGGGAACTCCGAGAAGCCGGCGTTCAGATCAGCGGTACCACCGAAAGTTGATCCGGCGGGACATGCAGCGGCTCAGGTATCGGTAGGTGCGATCAGGGCTGTCACCGCGTCCAGCACGAGCTTGCGGCGTTGTGGTTCGGGTACCAATCGCACGATGTCTTCCGCGGGCTGGTGCCACATGTTCGCGACTGTCAGCACCAAGGCCAGGATGTGGGTGGCGGGTTGTGCGGTGGTCACCGTCCCGCGGTGTTGAGCCTGCTCGATCGCCTCGACCTTGGCTCGCATCGACTCCGCGACCGAGGCGCGTTGGGCGGACTCACCACGCAGCAGGTGGTACCACATCAGAAACCGCATCACCTCGGGATGGGCCTGGCCGGCGTCGTAGAGCTGGGCCGCGTATTCCGGCAGTCGGTCCGCGTCCAACGGCACTGTGGCCACCGTCGTATCCACGATCATGTCGAAGACGGCGTCGAACAGTTCGTCTTTGCCCTTGTAGAACGAATAGACCAGGCCCGCACTGACTTCCGCGCGTTTGGCCAGCCGATCGATGCGCGCGCCGGCCAAACCGAACTCCGCGAACTCGGCCAGCGCGGCGTCGAACAGCTGCTGGCGTTTCGCTTCGGGATTCCTGGTGCGCACACACCCAGGGTAGTTATTGAACGTTCATTTGACAAAGACGCGACTGCGGTACACGGTGGTTAATGAACATTCATTCAACAGCGAAGGCGTGATCTGCATGGCGCATTGGACACCAGACGACATCCCGGATCAGTCCGGCCGCACGGCCCTGATCACGGGCGCCGCCAGCGGTATCGGATTGGAGACGGCCCGCGTGCTGGCCGCGCGCGGCGCGCGGGTCATCCTGGCCGGTCGTGACCAGGCCAAGCTCTACGAGGCGGTCGACGTCGTGCGCGCGGCAGCAGCGGAGGCCGAGATCGACACCCTGCTTCTGGATCTGTCCGACCTCGCCTCGGTGCGCCGCGCGGCCCAGCGGGTGGCCGACACCGAGACCATCGACCTGTTGTTCAACAACGCCGGTGTGATGAATCTGCCCACACGCCAGCACACTTTCGACGGGTTCGAGATGACAATGGGGACCAACCATCTCGGCCACTTCGCCTTCGACGCCCAACTCTGGCCCGCCGTGCGCCGCTCGGGCGCGGCGCGCATCGTCACCGTCAGCGCGATCGCCGCACGCTGGCCGATCGGCAAACTCGACGACCTGATGAGTGAAAACGGCTACCGCGGCATGGCCGCGTACGCGAAGTCCAAGCGCGCCAACATCGTCTACACCCTCGAACTCGCCCGCCGCGCCGCCCACACCTCCGTCGAGGCGTTCGTCGTCCACCCCGGTTCGGCGATGACAGGTCTCCAGCAACACGGCACCGGAGCGCTGACGCGCCTGTTCACTCCGCTCGCAGCGCGCGTGCTGATGGGTTCGGCCGCGGGCGCCGCCTGGCCCTCGCTCTACGCCGCCACCAGCCCCGACGTCACCAGCGGAGCATTCATCGGTCCGGCCCGACGCGACCAGACCTCCGGCACACCCACGCCCGCGAAACTGCCGAAAGGCGCTGACGATGCCGAACTGGGCGCGCGATTGTGGGCAGACAGCGAACGACTCACCGAAGTCACCTTCAACCCCTGACCTTGGTTGGACGCTACTGAGAAAGCGCGAGCGGGGAAGGGTTCATGCTGTGCTGGCTGTTCGCGCAGGTCGGTAATCTGTGTCCGGTGACCGACGCTACCGACCTGATGCGGATGTATCTGGCCGATCCAGATCAGCCTTTCCCGCCTGTCGAACTCGCCGATCCGTCCGGACTGGTCGCATTCGGCGGGGATCTGTCGCCGCGGCGACTGTTGAACGCCTATGCCGCTGGGATCTTTCCCTGGTACTACCCCGGCGAAATGATCCAGTGGTACTGCCCGGATCCGCGGAGCATTCTGGTGCCGACCGACCTGCGAGTGACCAAGTCCTATCGCCGATCTGTGGCCGG
Source organism: Nocardia goodfellowii (assembly GCF_017875645.1). NCBI lineage: Bacteria > Bacillati > Actinomycetota > Actinomycetes > Mycobacteriales > Nocardiaceae > Nocardia > Nocardia goodfellowii. The sequence continues at coordinate 4,675,167 of NZ_JAGGMR010000001.1, forward strand.
CGCGGACTACGGGGTGACCATGGATCGAGCTTTCGCCGACGTGATGTCGGCCTGCGCCGAACCGCGTGACGAGGAGAGCGGGACCTGGATCGGCTCGGACATGGTGGCGGCCTACCTGCGCCTGCACCAGCTCGGACATGCGCATTCAGTGGAGGTTTGGCGCGACGGCGACCTGGTCGGCGGTCTCTACGGCGTCGCATGCGGCCGCTCCTTCGCCGGGGAATCCATGTTCTCCCGCGCCCGTGACACCTCCAAGATCGCGCTGTATTGGCTTTGCGCCCAACTGGCCGCCTGGGATTTCCCTCTCATCGACTGCCAGATCACCTCCAGCCACCTCAACTCCCTCGGCGCTATCGACCTGCCCCGCGCGGACTACCTGCGTCTACACACCCAGGCCGCCGCCCGCCCCGGCCTCCCCGGTCCCTGGCAGTTCGAAATCCGGGTCCCCAACTCGCCCCACCATTTACCGGCATGAACGATCGTGCCGGGCTGCGGAAAGCGGCCCGCTTGGAGTGGCATGGCTGTGCCGGTCATGACATCACAGCGGGCGTGAGGGGCGGGTCCCGCAACGGTTGGACGAGAAATGCCGTTGCCGAACAGCGGAGAGTGCGCAACGATCTGCGCGAGGCGAAAGCATCGCTTACGCATCGGTATTCGTGATCGAGGGGGATCGCACCTCTCGTGTCTTCGGTGAGGAGTCCAGCCATGTCGGAGCTCAGCCCGATCCAGAATGGGTTGTATGCCCTCGGCTGCGTGGGGGCGGCGCTGTTCTTCCTGTTCGCCAGCCTGCCGGGCGATCAACAGGTTCTCGTCTTCGACGACAAGGTCGTGCAACCCTATGACACTTGCATCGACTACAGCGGTACGACGACCCGGCAGGGCGACTGCTCGACCATGGCCACGCGGGAAACTCGATACGAAGAGGGCTGGACGTTCGGGTATGTGCTTACCGCGGTGTTCGGGCTCACCGCGACCTGCTTTTTGTTGATGGCGGTCAAGGGCGCGATTGCCGAACAGCGAGGTCGCGAAGGTGTGCGACCTGCCGAGCCGACTCGGCTGCCACCGACCGCGGGGGCTGCTCCGCCGCACCGTGCGGTGGCCCAGCAGCATCAGCCTGCGCCTGCCGAAGCGGCGATGGTGGCGAAACCGCAAGTGGACCAGATTGTTTCGTCCTACTCGATCAACTTCACCGGCACCCTGCGGCTCGGGTTGCGGTTACGCTCCTACGCGCCGCCCGCTGACGTCGGCGACCTGGGCCTGGTGGTTACGGCCGTGAACGGCCAGGTATTGCGCAATGGTCAATACACAGTCCGTGCCGAGCTGTGGAGTGACGAGCTGGAGAACGGTGCCACCGTCGACCTCCGAGCGACTGGTTCGTCCTCGACCGTGAGTTTCACGCCGGTTCGGCTGGATTCGCGCACCAGGCAGATCGCGGCGAACGCCAATGGCGTGCGAATCGCGGCGGACGCACCGAACCTTTTGCACTGCAACACCAATGGCCATGCATCGGCCCCGGAGTTCGTAGTCGAGGTGACCGGCGCGCCGTGACCACCGTTCTGGGCGCCGCGCTGGCTAGGAGGTGAGTAAGCCGGGCCCCGTTCGTCACCCGGCATCGGCGGCCGTCTACGGTGTGCCGGTGATTCTGCTCACGATCGGGCTGGTGCTGTTGGGTGTGTTCGCGCTGCGGTTCCATCTCGACCGGCGGCGAATCAGCAATGGGATCTATCTGTTGTCGGGTCTGACTGTGGCCGGCGCGGGGGTGATCGGGTCCGGCGACGAGATGGACCAGGGGTTGACGCTCACCCGGGTGCTGGTGGTCGTATCGCCTTTGGTGCTACTGGCTTTGGCTGGGCTGCTGCTGGCCAACTTCGTGCAGATGGCGCGGCGGGAGGGGATGCGGCTGGCGAATCTGCTGTCGCTGGGACCGGGCCTCGTGTTGCTGGCGCCCTACTTGCTGGTCGGGGTAGCGATCGCCACCGGAACGCTCTGGTCGGTGGCGTTGGTGATCCTCGCCGTGCTGGGGGGCTACTTCGGCTTCGTGTTCGCCAGCTTCGTGCTGTACTCGCTGCTCTATGGTCGCCTGCCCTATCAACCCGGTATGGACGCGATCGTGGTCCACGGGTCCGGCCTGGTCGGGGCGCGGGTGCCGCCTTTGCTGGCTGCCCGCTTGGACCGGGCGATCCAGATCTACGGCGAAGAGGTGGCCCAAGGCCGGCGGCCGGTGATCATCGCGAGCGGTGGTAAGGGATCCGATGAGGCGGTGTCGGAGGCCTCGGCGATGGCCGACTACCTCATCGCGCGTGGGGTTCCCGCCGACAGCGTCGGGGTGGAACAGCGGTCGACCACGACCCGGGAGAACTTGCTGTTCATCAAACGATTGCTGGGGGAGCGCGGCACCAACATGCGAATGGTGCTGGTAACCAGCAACTTTCATGTGCTGCGTACCGCGATCCTGGCGCGGCGACTGAAACTGGACGCGGAGGTGACCGGCGCTCGGACCGCGTTCTACTACCTGCCCAGCGCGGTACTGCGCGAGTTCATCGCGATCTTGGTCGCGTACCGGTGGACCAATATCGCCGCCTGCCTCGCGATGGTGGCCGTGCCGCTGTTGCTCGCCTTGGTTACCGGGGGCAGCCCGGGCATTCGCTGAGTCGGCCGTCGCGCCGAGCCGACCGTACTGAACGGTCCGTGGCGGGGTTGAGGTCAAGATCAGTGGGTACCGCGATGGATATCAGCGGTTCGCGCGAAGGGCCCTGGCTATCGCGGCGGACCATACCGCCCCAGATGCGGCGACCGGCTCGACGTCGACGGATGAGGCCCTGTACACAGAGCTCAGCGGGAGGTGCGAGCAGATGAGTGACCGAGTCGGGGAGGTAATCGCCACGCGGACGGTGGCCGATGGCGGCCATCCGGTGTTGATCGAGATGGGCAGGCCGACCCAGCCGGTGGACGGCATGGGCACCACCGGTTTCCGGATCGCGGGTTTGGGCGAATTCACGGCCACCGGGGTCGATGGGATGGCCGCGCTGTACAACGCGCTCGTCGAAGTCGGCACAATCCTGGCGCGAGCGAACGACAAGGGCCACCGGTTCACGGTGCTCGACCCTTCTACGATGGGATTCCCCGTCGCTCCAAGTCGGCCACGCGTCGCCGAGCCCGCCGCCCAACCGCCCCGTGCGGAAGTGATCGCGTTACGCATCCTCATCACCGAGGGCGGCCCCTGCGCGGTGGAAATCGGCAGGCCGACCCGCGCCCCCGGACAGTCCTACTACATCTGCCGGTTCCGCATCGACGGGAAGCGCGAGGCGGTGGCGTCCGGTGTGGACGAGATCCAGGCCCTGCTGACCGCGCTTCGCATGATCGGCGCCTGGTTGATGCTTCCCACGGATTGGCCGTTGAGCCGGGCGTCCTGAGGTCTCAGTTCGACTGCAGCCGTTCGTGCAAAGTCAGCAACCGATGATCGAAGCGCGTCCGGAATTGCGGTATCTCGCTGCTGAGCGGTCGTAGTTCGGCCACCAGCTGGGTGGCGAGCGCGCGCAATTTGATATTGGTTTCCTGCGACCGCCATCGGAGCAACCGGAACGCTTGATCCGGCGTCAGCCCATACACGAGCATGAGCGCGCCTTTGGCTTGCTCGATCGTTTCCCGGCCCTCATAGAACTCGGCCAGAGTTTCCTCGTCATCGTCGACGACGTCGGTGATGTCGATGTAGTACCCGGTCGTGCCGACCACCGAGCCCTCATCGTCGGTCATCAGGTCTGCCACGGCGATCACTTCGTGTTCGTAGCCGCCGGTATCGATGATCCGATGCCTGCTGGAGAACGCCTCTCCGTTCTCGAGCATCATCGTGATAGCGCCCGCGACCCGGTCGCGGTCGTCGGGATGTTTGTGCGCGAGCAGCAGCTCGGTTGTCGGCTCCACTTCGCCCGGCGCGTAACCGTGCATGGCGGCGACCTCGTCCGACCATTCCCAGCGCTGATCGGCGAACCAGAAACGAAAGCTTCCGATGGGCTGCGGCGTTCCCGCGGCGATCACGGTCTCGACTTCAGCGACGCCGGGCTCGTCGGTCTGTGCCACCTCGGCGGCGTCGGGAATCGCTTGCTCCATGTCGGTCACCGTCTCAGTCTGCACCGCTCGGGCGGACAGTGGAAACCGAGGTGGGCGTCGCCGAGATCGCGTTCCGTCGCGCGTCCGGTCTAGGTGTTGCTCTGACGTATCTGAGCGGAGAGCCGGACGGCGGCGTTGATCTCGCCATATCCTTGGTAGTCGCCGACGCGTTGGACGACTTCGAAGAACAGGTCCGCCCCGACGGTCTGGGTGAACAGGTGGAAGAACTCCCCGTCCTCGTTCGCGTCGTAAAGGATGCCGTCGTGGCGCATGCGGTCGAGCAACTCGGGAGCCACACCGAACCTGGCCTGGAGATCGTCGTAGTAGTTGATCGAGATCGGTAGCGGCACGTGCCCATTGGCTCGCAACCCGGCCGCGGTGGCGAAGATGTTGTCGCAGGCGAAGGCGATGTGCGTGACGCCCCCGCGTCGCGGTGCGGGCAGGTCCGCGGTCCCCGTGACGCTGCCCGGCACCATATTCAGCAGTATCCGCAGGGTGCCGACGCCGTCTCGCTCGGTCAAGGTCAAAGCCTGGGTATGGATCAGGCCCATCGCGTCGGCGACATCCAGACCCTCGTGCGGCTGCATGCCCAACACCGAGCGCAGCGACAGCATGACACCGTCCCAGCTGTCGGTGGGCACCGCCAGCGCGATGTGATCCACGCCGGTGAACAGCGCCTGTTGCCCACGCCACCGGGTCTCATTGCGCGGATAGATCTCGAACGCCGACTGCCATGCCGCCGCGCTGGCCGGTCCGCGCAGATCCAGGGAGGTCGCGTCGGTGATCGCGAGGCGCACCACATCCGAGCCCGGGCCGTGGTCGGCCCCGGGCAGTTCGACCTCGCGCGCGTGCAGCTCCAATGCCCGGGCCCGGCGGGCCCAGCCTTCGGGGTCGTCGGAGCGGATACCGATCTGGGTCAGCGTGGGCAGGTCGGCGGGGATGCCGGGTGCCGTCCACACCGTGCCGGGGGTGGCGTCGACCGCGATGGTCAGCGCGCCGTGGCGCCACAGTTGCAGGTCGTGGCCGCGATGTCTGCCGACGAGCTGAAACCCTATGTGTCCCAACGCCTTATCCAATCGGTCAGCCATAGCGGGCCCCGCTGCCAGCCGCAGGGAGACCACCCCATCGATAGGTGCCCGTGGCGGCGGGGTGAACATGGCCAGTCCGCCGGTGGTATCGACCTCGGTGGCTTGGACTCGGGCCACTTCCTCCTGTAGATGCAGTAGCGAGCGGTGCGCGTCCACCGCGGTGCGGCCGGTGGCTGCGTGCCGGAACACATCGTTGAATATTTCGAGCGACCACGGCCCCGTGTAACCGGCGGCTTGGACGTGTGCGCCGAAGGTGGCGAGGTCGAAGTTGCCCTGCCCGGGGAAATTGCGGTGATGCCGGCTCCACGAGAGCACATCCATCGACAGTCGTGGTGCGTCCGCGAGTTGCAGAAAGAAGATCTTGTCGCCAGGGATGTCGCGAATTCCGCTCGGATCATCACCGCGGGACAGGATGTGGAAGCTGTCCAGGCAGGTACCCAGCGCCGGGTGGTTCGCGTCGGCGACAACGCGCCACGCGTGCCGATAGGTGTTGACGTGCGCGCCCCAGGCCAGCGCCTCGTAGGCGATCCGTAAACCGTGCCGCTCCGCGCGGTTCGCGAGTTCGGACAGCTGCTCGGCCAGGCGGGCGTCGTCCCGCACGGCGGTGGGCAGCGGCGAGGAGCACACGAGCATGGTGTCGCAACCCAGCGCGCGCATCAGCTCGAATTTGCGTTCGGCCCGCACGAGATTTCGCGCGAACTGCTGGTCGTCGACCGAATCGAGGTCGCGGAACGGCTGGTACAGATCGATGCTCAACCCCAGATCGGCGGCGTGGGCGCGTAGTTCGGCCGGGGTGGAGGCGGAGCTGACGAAATCGGGTTCGAATACCTCGAATCCATCGAAACCCGCCTCCGCGATGGCGGTGAGTTTGTCCTCGAGCGATCCGCTCAACGACACCGTCGCCACCGAGGTACGTACCCGACCTCGGCCGGTTTCGGCACGCTCGATCATCGGACCGCCTCCAGTTCTTCGCTGTGGACCAGGGCGGCCATGTGCGTGTACATCCGCTCGGCATCGGGTTCGATGCCGGTGAAGATGCGAAAAGCCTCCACCGCCTGATAGACGGCCATGCCGCCGCCGTCGAGAGTTCGTGCCCCCGCGGCCCGCGCGGCCCGCAGCAACTCGGTGTCGAGCGGCCGGTAGACCACCTCGGCCACCCACAGCTCCGGCCGCAACACCTCGATCGGAACGGCGGAACCCGGATGCGCCGCCATCCCCATCGGGGTCGCATGGACCAGCCCGTCCGCGCGCGCCAGGACGGGCGGCAACTCGCCGGGATCCGCGGTCTCGATCACCGCGGTCTCGAACAGCGTCGCGAACGAATCCGCCAGTGCCCGCGCACGTTCGCGCTCCTGATCGACCAGCACCAGCTTGCGCACGCCGCGGGTGAGCAGCCCGTAGGCCACCGCGGCCCCCGCGCCGCCGGCCCCGAGTTGAACTACCTCGTCGAGGCGTGCGCCGGGCAGGCCACGATCGAAGTTGCGGCCGAACCCGGACCAGTCGGTGTTGTGGCCGACGGCTCGTCCCTGCTCGAACAGCACGGTGTTCACCGCGCCGAGTCGCTCGGCGTCGACCGATAGCTCATCGAGGCATTCGATCACCGCCTGCTTGCACGGATGGGTGATGTTGAGGCCGCGAAATCCGAGGTCGCGCGCGCCGCGGAGCAGCCGGGGCAGGTCGGCGACGGTCAGTCCGAGAGTGTCGAGGTCGATGGTCCGGTACACGTAGGTGAGCCCTTGGCGTCGGCCCTCCTCCTCGTGCAACGCGGGAGTCAGCGACGGCTCGACACCGGTTCCGATCAGGCCACACAGGATGGAATCGGTCACGTGAAATCTCCTGAGGGTCGACGGCGGTCACGTAATGTACGAACTAGTGAGTTAATTAAGTCCAGCGTAGCTTCTCCGTCAAGCCATCGCGGGTCGGACGGTGCGGTCTGGCTAGAGTTGGCTCATGCCTGCGAACGACATCAGCCTCGGGAAACCGGTCAAGCGCAGGCGCGACAGCGATCGCACCAAGGAGAACATCCTGACCGTGGCGACCAAGGAGTTCGCCGACAACGGCTTCGCCGGTGCGAGAATGGATTTGATCGCCGAGCGCACGCATACCACCAAGCGGATGATCTATTACTACTTCGGTGACAAAGAGGGCCTGTATCAGGCGGTGCTCGAGCAGTCCTACGGCGCGATCCGCGCACTCGAGCGCGATCTCGACACCTCCGGGCTCGGCCCGGTCGAGGCGATTCGCGCACTGGCCGAGTTGACCTTCGACCATCACGAACAGCACCCGGATTTCATCCGGCTGGTGGCCGGCGAGAATCTGCTGCGCGGGGAACATATCCGCAGATCCGAGGTGCTCATGCGGCTCGGCACTCCGGCCGCCGACCTGCTCTCCCAGATTCTGTCCGAGGGTCAGGACCGCGGTGTGTTCCGTTCCGACGTCGACGCCCTCGACGTGCACATGATCATCAGTAGCTACTGCGTATTCCGCATCGCCAATCGGCATACCTGGCTGGCCCTCTTCGGCCGGGACATGATCGCCCCCGAATCTCACGATCATCAGCGCCGCATCCTGGCCGATATGGTCGTCGCCTTCCTCCGGCACCACGCGGACTGATCGCGCGCGGTCCACCCGTCGCAACCGGCTACTCCCTGGTGAGCAGCCGGTTGTGGCGTTTAATGAACTATTTGGTTAATACTGTTGCTCACGCCGGTGACGTGGATTACATTTCAACTCGCCGCATTCCGCACAGTCGTTCGCATCGCGAACCAGAGCTGTTGATTTTCAGGAGAAGCCATGACCGCCAGCACGCTGGACGCGAACGAACCCGGTGCCGGACCTCCGGCCGACACGACCAAGGTCAAGCGGGCCGCCGCCGCCAGCTTCCTCGGCAGCATGCTCGAGTACTACGACTTCTACATCTATGCCTCGGCCGCCGCGCTGGTGTTCGGCAAGGTTTTCTTCTCCAAGGCCGATCCGGCGATGGGCACTTTGCTCGCCCTCGCGACCTTCGGCGTCGCCTACATCGCGCGACCGTTCGGCGCGGTCCTGCTCGGCCATTTCGGTGACCGGATCGGACGCAAGCGCGTGATGCTGCTGACCCTGGTGCTGATGGGAGTCTCGACCTTCCTGATCGGCTGTCTTCCGAGCTATGCCGCAATCGGGGTCGTTGCCCCCATTCTGCTGGTGCTGCTGCGGGTACTACAGGGGATCTCCGCGGCGGGCGAGCAGAGCGGGGCCAACTCCCTGACCCTCGAACACGCCCCCTTCGGCCGCCGGGCCTTCTTCACCAGCTGGACACTCACCGGCACGCAGGCCGGTTTCATCCTCGCCACCCTGGTGTTTCTCGTCGTGGCGACGTTGCCCGAGGAAACGTTGCTGACCTGGGGCTGGCGCGTGCCGTTCTGGTTCTCACTCCTGGTCGTGGTGCTCGCCTATGTGGTGCGCCGCAAACTCGAAGAGCCGGAGGTCTTCGAGGAGGAACGACAGTCGAACCAAGTGGCGAAATTCCCTGTGCTGGCGCTGTTCCGGACGCAGGCCGCCGACGTGTTCCGGGTGATCCTCTGCGCCTTCATCGCCGTCTGCAGCAGCGTTTTCTCGGTGTTCGGCCTGGCCTTCGCCACCAGCGACGAAGTGGGGATCAGCCGGACCACCATGTTGCTGGTCGCGGTCTCGGCCAACGTCGTCGCCCTGGCCGCGCAGCCGGCGCTGGCCGTGCTGTCCGACCGGGTCGGGCGCAAACCGGTATTCATCACCGGCGTACTCGGTTGCGCTGTCATGATTTTCGTGTACTTCAACGCGATCATGTCCGGCAACGTGCCGCTGATCTTCCTGGCCGGCGTGGTTCTCATCGGCGTCTGCTACAGCGCGCCCAACGCGATCTGGCCCTCCTTCTACGCTGAGATGTTCAGCACCCGGGTACGCTTCTCCGGTATCGCGATCGGCACCCAGATCGGTTTCGCCGCAGCGGGTTTCGCGCCGACGATCGCCTGGACGCTGATCGGCGACAGTCGCACGAACTGGCTGCCGGTGGCGCTGCTGGTCGCCGCCTGCTGTGTGATCGCCGCGGTATCCGCGGCCACCGCGCGCGAAACCTTCAAGGTTCCACTGACCCAACTCGGCAAGGCCTGATCGGTTCGACCGCCCGCGGCTTTACCGGCGTTCAGTTCCGGAGGTCGCGGGGTGGTCGGTCCAGCCCGCGTCGCGGACGGCGGCGTGCAGCGCGTCGAGACCGAACGCGTCGACCGGACCGAGCGCGCCGGTGCCGCTGAGGCCACCGTCCAGGGCGGTGCCGGCGGCCCAGGCCATGATCGCGGCGGTGAAATCGTAGGGATCGCCGCCTTCCAGAGTGACTCGTGCCAGCGTGTTTCCGGAATCGTCGCGAGCTTCGGCGACCACCCGCGCTCGGGCGCGGCTGCGAGCTCCGGCGCTCGGACCACCGGTGGAGCCTCGCACGGTTCGGGCCAGGACATCGTCGAGCACCCGCTTCAGCGGGGGTAGCTGCGCGGCGACCGCGGTCAACCGGGATCCGGCGCGCAGGCCTTGCGCCGCGAGCGGCGGCAAACCGAGGAAGACGTCGACCGCACGCAGGTGCGGGGGGGAGCGAGTGAGGGCGAAATGCTCCGAACCCGGGATCGACACACCCGTTCGAGTCGCGCCGGCGACCTCGAAGGACCGCAGATGTGCGCCGGTGCGCTCGGTCACGACTTGCCCGTTGCGCAGGGCGAAGCCGGATTCGAACAGCATCCCGGCCATGGAGGCGCGGGTGCCGCCGCTGGTTCCGGGATTGTCCATGAAGTAGCCGATGTCGGCGCGGACAGCGGTGGGTGCCGCACGCAGAGCCAGCCCGGCCGCCAAATTGCCCGGGACATAGTCGAATCCGAACGCGGTCAGCAGTCCCACTCCGGCGGCACGGGCTTGCTCGTCGCGCTCGAACACGGTGCGGATGAACGGACCTTCGCCGGTGGAGTCGATGTAATGGGCTCGCGCGGAGATCGCCGCGTCCAGCGCGGGGCGGCCGTGGCGCAGGAACGGACCGACCGTGGTCACCAAGACATCACCGCGATCCAGCAGGGCGCGCACCGAAGTCGGGTCGGTGACGTCGGCGACCGCGGTGCGTGCGCCGCCGAGATCGGCGGCGAGTTTCGCCAAAGCTGTCGGGTTGCGCCCCGCCAGCACGGGATCGGCGCCGCGTGCGAGGAGAACTTCGGCCGTCAGGCGTCCGGTGTACCCGGTCGCCCCGAACAATACGACTTTCGGCATTGCCGTCCTATCTGCTTATCCGATGAAAGATGTTGGTTCGCAGCACTTTTCGACTGCACGGTACCTGCGTCGAAGACGCCCTACCGGCGGGCGCGTACGCGGAATCGGGCCGGCAGCGGTTCTCGACATGTCTAGCATGTCATGAAATGAGATAGCTAGCCTTTCACTCTCTTAACGTCTCGCGACGGAGGTTCCTGAGGCGTAACCGCCTTGGCACAGGGCGACTACGCCGATACTGGACCGCGACCGCGCTCGACGTGGGCCGGTCCTACGGTGATTCGGTGAAGGGGACGCGGCATGCAGATCAGCGATTTTCTCCGGCGCAAGCTCGAACGGCGGTTTCAGACTTTCGATTTCGACGGTGACGGTCGCATCGACCGCTCGGACTTCGAAGCTTCGGCGGCGGCATTGGCCGCGGAGTTCGGTCATGACACCGACTCTCCCGCCCGGCACCGGTTGACGGAGTTGAGCCTCGAATTGTGGGAGGCGCTGGCGTCGGCGGCCGACACCGATGGTGACGCCACGATCGAACCGGCCGAGTACCAGCGGGCGTTCGCCGCACGGCTGCTGGTGACCGAGGAATCTTTCGAGCTGGGCTATCGCCCGTTCCTGGAGGCGATCATGAGTATCGCCGACGTCGATGGCGACGGTCTGCTCGACGCCGACGAATATGTGCGCTGGACCGGCGCGTTGATGCATCTGCCCGACACCGACGCCCGTGCGATCCACCAGCGCCTCGACAGCGACGGTGACGGTCACATCACCGTCGAGGACCTGCTGCGCGCGATCCATGACTACTACTTCGACGAGGATCCGGACAGTACCGGCAGCTGGCTCCTCGGTGAGCTCCCGAAGTGAGGGCCAAAAAATAGTTTTCCTGTTCGCTGTTTGGCTGCGTGCGGAACGGGTATCGCGTGCCGGGTCACCATGACCGAACTCGATGCTCGTCCAAGGGCAGCTCTTGCCCACACTTCTAGCTGGAGGGAAAACCCGAACGTGCCCCAAACGCGAGAATCCGCCTTGCAGAACCGAGCCGGCTCGTTCCTCGAGGTGCTCGGCGACCGAATGGCGGTCGCAACGACGGTCCATGACCAGCGCAACCACGCCGTGCACCTGGTGAGCCGCGTTGCGGCGGGGTTGTCGGATGAGGCCCTTGCCGAGCTCGTCACGGTCGCCGACCAGCTGCGCAGCCAGGAAGGGCTGCTGCCGGTCGAGCTCACCGCCCAATGGTGAGTGCGGACACCATAATTCCGTAGCATGCCTGGACGCGCGATGACACCTCGTTGCGACGGAGCTCAGTCGAGCTCCGCTCGCGACGGGCTCAACCGGTTGTCCAGGGTCGCAGTTTCTCCGGATTCCGGATCACCCAGATGCGAGTGATCCGGCTATCGGCGATGTCGAAGGCGTAGACCGAGATGATGACGCCGTCGAGCTCGGCTACCAGACCGGGCTGGCCGTTCACCGTGCGCTCAAGCAGCGTCGGCGCCGGCGCGAGGGCGGCCAGTTCCATCCACGCGCGCGCGATCTGCGCGCCGCCGATAATCGGATCGAGGAATGCGGGCACGAGGCCACCGCCGTCGGCGGTCGCGGTCGCCCGGGGATCGAGCACGCTGATCAGCGCTGCGATATCGCCTGTCTCCCAGGCTCGTTTGAAGTCGCGGATCACCTCGGCGCGTTCGTCGGTCGAAGCGGCCCGGGAGGTGTCGATGCGGCGGCGGGCACTGAAGGCAAGCTGACGGCAGGCCGCAGGTGTGCGCCCGACGATCTGGCCGACCTCGGCGAAGGAATATCGGAAGACGTCGTGCAGGACGAAGGCCACGCGCTCGGCGGGTGTCATGGAATCCAGCACGATGAGGAAGGCCATGCTGATCGACTCGTCCAGGGTGACCCGGTCGGCGGGGTCGAGGGTGTCGGGGCCGTCCGGGCCGGGCACCGGCTCCGGAATCCATTCGCCGACATACTGTTCGCGTCTGGCGCGCGCGGAGCCCAGCAGGTCGAGGCAGACCCGGCTGGCGACCGTCGTCAGCCACGCCCCGGGTGCGGCCACCTCCCGCCGCTGCCGCTCGGGCAGGGCATACCAGCGTGCGTAGGTTTCCTGCACCACGTCTTCGGCTTCGGCCAGGGAGCCGAGCAACCGGTAGGCGAGATTGATCAGCTGTCGACGCTCGCTGATCACCGCGGCCAGCTGCGGGTCGGTCATGGTCGGCTCCTTCGATCGCGTGTCCCCATGGAGACCGACGAATCAGCGGCCCGAATTGTCAGGCGGCCTGACATTCCGGACGGCTGCTTCGTCGGAGGGATGACCCCTTCAGGAAAGCAGGAGCTTCGGAAATGACCAGAATCGGCATCATCCTCGGCAGCACCCGGCCCAACCGGCGCGGCCCTCAGGTCGCGCAGTGGGTAGTGGATTCGGCGGTACGGCGCGGCGACGCCGACTACGAACTGATCGACCTGCGCGAGCATCCGCTACCGCATCTCGACGAGGCGACACCGCCGATGGCCGGCCCCTCGGTCAACGCGCACACTCGCGCCTGGGCCGAGCGGGTCGGCTCCTTCGACGGCTTCGTGCTGGTGACCCCGGAGTACAACGGCGGCGTGCCCGGGGTGATCAAGAACGCCTTCGACCATGTCTGCGCCGAATGGAATCACAAGGCAATCGGATTCGTCTCCTATGGTGTGTTCGGCGGCGTGCGCGCGGTCGAGCAGCTGCGGTCGGTGTGCGGCTCGCTCGGTATGGCCGATGTCAGCCAGCTGGTCGCGATCTCGGTGCTCACCGATTTCGAGAACCACACAACCTTCACCCCGCGTGAGCATCATCTCGCCGCGCTGGGCAAGACGCTCGATCAGGTCCTCGCGTGGACCGCCGCGCTCGCCGTACTGCGGACCAACTCCGAACCCACCCTCGCCGATGCCTGAGGAGTCGATCATGACTGTTGCCGACGATTTCCGATCCCGCACCGACCGCGCCGGGGCGGCGGAAGCCGACATCCGTCGGCAGATCGACCGGATGGTCGAGGGCCTGCGCGCCAAGGATCCGGCGGCACTGCGGCGGCTGTATACGCCGGACGTCGTGTCCTTCGATGTCGAGCCGCCACTACAGCATGTCGGGATCGCGGCGAAACTCGAGAACTGGTCGAAGGTGTTCTCGTTCTTCGAAAGTCTGACCTATGAGTTCCGTGAACTCAGCGTGACCGCCGGTGACGAGGTGGCCTTCGTGCACGCCTTCGGCCGACTGAGCGGCACGCTGACGAACGGCGTTGTCACCAGCGGAATGTGGGTGCGGGCCACCTTGGGCATGCGCAGAATCGACGGCGTCTGGTTGATCGCCCACGACCAGGTCTCGGTGCCGTTCGACCTCGCGAGCGGCAAAGGCGTAGCCGACCTCGAGCCCTGAGCGGGCCGCGATGGCAAGCTCCGGGCCGAATCTCCTTGTCAACCCGGAGATCACGGCGCGGGCGACGCACTATCTGGTTTCGGTGGGCAATACCAGGTCGATGATTTCGTGGACGTACTCGGGCGACACGGATTCCCCTCGAAGAAGCAGCCGGAACCAGATCGCGCCCGCCAGTAGGTCCATGATCAGCGCCGGGTCGACGGTTGGCGGCAATTCGCCGCGGGCAACCGCCCGTTCGAAGACTGGGCGTTCCCGTTCCAGCCGACCGGCGAAGAAAGCTCGGCCGATGGCGGCGAGTGACGGGCGGCTGGGCGTCGCGGCCAGGACCGCCGGCTCACACGATGCCGTTCCTGCTTGCGCATCGGGCGCTGTCTCGCCGATCGGACGGGGGCGCACGGGTCAGCGGCCGCGTCTTCGACGCCGTCCTGCCGCGCCGCGTGGCAAACGACGTCAAGGACGGGGGTATCGCCACCGAGGCGATCCCGGATGTTGTTGCGGCGCTTCGAGATTTCGATCTGCGGGATAGCCTCGCGCGCTATCCCGGCCCCACCTGGCTGATCAACGGCGCACGCGATCACGTCCGTGCCGAAGAGCGGCGGTCACTGAACGCGTGCCCGCGGGGCCGCCTGCTCGTCATCCCGCGCACCGGCCACTATCTCCCGCTCGCCGAGCCGGTGGTGTTCTCCCGGCTCATCTTGGATGTCGCCGCCGCGTGCCACCACCGGGAAATCCCTTGATGGACGGCGGTACTCAACCCAGCAGCGCGTGCAGCGCGCGGGCGATGGCTTTCGACGCCGCCTGCTCGGACAGACCGCGCCGTTCCATCAGGTGGTGCCGGTAGGGCCAGCTGACGGTGGCATCGATCAGGTCGAGCAGTTCTCGGTCCACGTGTCCATCGCGGGTGAGTTCGGTGCCGAATACCTCGGCGAGACTGTCGCGGATGCGCTGGTCGGTCGAACGCATGCGGGCGTCGACCGCGGGGAGAGTTCGCGATTCGAGCAGGCCCAGCACGCGGGGGTAGCGCTGGGCTTCGAAGATGACCGCGCTCTGCGTCACGACCGCGTCGATGCGGTCGGCCAAGGGGAGTGTCGGATCGGGGTGGGTGATGAGCTGCTCCACCGCGTCCGACTGCGCCTCGACAGCGGCGATGAACAGGTCGTCTCGGCCGGTGAAGTGCACGAAAATGCTGCGTTCGGACACGCCGGCGCGCTGGGCGATGTCTTTGGCAGTGGGGATGCCTGAACCCGCTTTGAGGGCGGTGAGCAGCGCTTCGACGATGGCCGCGCGAGTCTGTTCGGGGTTGCGTCTTCGGCGGGGGGCGGTCACGGCTTCCACTATGGCAGAGCGCGACACTATTGCAGTGCTACTGCAATAGTGGTTAGGGTGGGTCGCCCGCGCACCGCAACGAAGAGGAGTCAGTCGTGGCCGACAGGGAAACCGGAAGCACATCGAGCGAGACGTCGTCGAGGATGTCCCGGCGCGGAGTGCTCGGCGCCGGTGCTGCTGGGCTGGCCGCGATCGGGGTCGGGGCTTCGTTGAGCGGTTGTGATTCCGCCGTGGAGGTCAACCCGTCGAGCAGTCAAACCGAGCCGACCGAGGCTATCGTCACGGCGAACAGGAATGTCGCCGCCACTCTGCCGTTCTCCGACACCACCGATTTCGCCGACGCCGACCGGGGTTTCCTCGCCGCGCTGCGACCCGGCACGGTCAAGGACGGCAGCGGAAAAGTCGTGTGGGACACCGAGTCCTACGGTTTCCTACAGGGCTCGTGCCCGGCGTCGGTCAATCCCAGCCTGTGGCGGCACTCGCAGCTCACCGTCAAACAGGGTCTCTACGAAATCGCGCCCGGCTACTACCAGATCCGCGGGCTGGACCTGTCGAACATGACGCTCATCGAGGGCGAACAAGGCGTGGTCGTCATCGACCCGCTGATCTCCACCGAAACCGCCGCCGCGGGGCTCGCGCTGTATCGGGCGCACCGCGGCAACCGTCCGGTCACCGGTCTGATCTACACGCACTCCCATGTCGACCACTTCGGGGGAGCGCTCGGCGTGACCTCGCGCGAGGATGTCGAGGCCGGCCGCTGTCCGGTGCTCGCTCCGGCCGGGCTGGTCGAGCACGCGGTGGCCGAGAACATTTTCGCCGGCACCGCCATGGCGCGGCGCGCGGCCTACATGTACGGCGCGGCCCTGCCCCGCGGGCCGAAGGGCCAGGTCGGCGCCGGGCTCGGCCAGACCACTTCGGTCGGTACCGTCAGTCTGATCGCCCCGACTCGCGACATCACCACCACCGGCCAGCAGGAGGTGGTCGACGGTGTCCGGATGGTGTTCCAGTTGACGCCCGGTACCGAGGCGCCCTCGGAAATGAACCTCTACTTCCCCGACCGCCGGATCCTTTGTATGGCCGAGAACGCGACGCATACCCTGCACAACCTGCTGACACTGCGCGGTGCGCTGGTGCGTGACCCGCATGTGTGGTCGAAATACCTCACCGAATCCATCAATCTGTATGCGCGCCAGGCCGATCTGGTTTTCTCCTCGCATCATTGGCCGGTGTGGGGCACCGAGCGGATCGTCGAATTCCTTTCGCTGCAACGGGATCTGTACGGCTATCTCAACGATCAGACCTTGCGCTTGCTCAACCAGGGTTACGTCGGCAGCGAGATCGCCGAAATGATGCGCATGCCACCCGCCCTCGAAAAGGCATGGAGCACACGCGGTTACTACGGTTCGGTCAGTCATAACGTGAAAGCCATCTACCAGCGCTACATGGGCTGGTTCGACGGCAATCCGGCGCACCTGTGGGAGCACCCGCCGGTGGAGGGCGCCAAGCGGCATGTCGACGCCATGGGTGGGGCCGACGAGGTGCTGCGCAAGGCGCAAAAAGCCTATGACGCGGCGGATTTCCGGTGGGCCGCGCAATTGATCAACTACGTCATCTTCGCCGAACCGGACCACAAGAAGGCAAAAGACCTGCAGGCCAGCACGTTCGAGCAGCTCGGCTACGGTGCGGAGAACTCCACCTGGCGCAACTTCTACCTCTCCGGCGCCCACGAATTACGGCACGGTTCCTTCGGCACGCCGACCGCGGCCAATTCGCGGCAGATGCTCGCCGCGCTCTCGGTCGACCAAGCCTTCGACGCCATCTCGCTGAACCTCGACGGCCCGAAGGCCTGGGACACCCGCATCGTCACCGACTGGACCTTCCCCGACGACAAACGCACGCGCCGTGCCGAACTGCGCAACGGTGTCTTCGTGCATTACGACCGCTGGCCCGGCGACAACCTGCCCGCCCCCGACGCGACCATCACTCTGACTCGCCTGGGATTCATTCAGAACATGATCGGCGGCGGCAATATGCAGGAGGCGGTCACGAAGGGCGATATCAAGGTCGACGGGAACGTTGCGGTGCTGTTGACGCTCAAGGGTCTGTTCGGCCGGCCGAATCCGGGTTTCGCCCTCGTCACGCCCTGAACCGAGCTCGCACGCCGCGAGTGCTGGCCGCGGCGCTCCGGGCTTCAGTTCGCGATAAGGGTGTTCGACATCGATCTCGGGTACGCGTCGGCGCGACTCGCCGACGGGGCCGCGAGGGTGCTGTCTTGCCGAAAGCTGGATCGCACCTTCGCTGAGAGAACCGCGACGGTTGATGCGTGAACGGCAATGACCGCCAGCGAACCTGCTCCGATCACAGTTAGCAACGCATCCACGACGTACTCGCCCTTTCGGTATGGCGGGTACTGGGTGACCCGCTCCATGTCTCAACATGCCCGGGCGATCGAGGATCAAACAGGTTTATTGCGATCAGGCGTCGAGGACCTGCGCGGCGCGGGTGACGACGGGCGGCAGGACCGACCAGGGGAAGTTGATCCAGCGGTCGGTGCGCTTCCATACGTACTCACAGTCGACCTCGGAATGCGGCTTCTGATAGATCACCGCGCAGCGCACCTCGGCGACCTTGTCGGCGCAGAAGTCACGCACCAATTTCAGGGTCGCGCCGGTGTCGGCGACGTCGTCGGCGACCAGCACGCGCGCCCCGGCCAGGTCGACCGCCTGGGGGACGGGCGGCAGCATGACGGGCAGTTCCAGGCGCTGGTCGACACCGGTATAGAACTCGACGTTCATGACGTGCAGGTTCTTCACGTCGAGGGCATAGCCGAGCGCACCCGCGACGAACAGTCCACCGCGGGCGATGGACAGGATGAGGTCCGGTTCGAACCCGTCGTCGGCGATCTGCTCGGCGAGCGTGCGGCTCGCGGAACCGAACAGATCCCAGGTGAGTTCTTCCCGATCCGACATGTGCGGCTCCTTCGATGCTGGTGGGAAAGAACCTAGACCATGCGCGGAGCCGCCGGTCGGCTGACCGGCGGCTCCGCGCATGCCCGGTGCGGTGCGCCGCTACGTCACGATGCGCAGCGGGTGCTCGAGCAGATCCTTCACTTGCGCCAGGAACTGGGCCGCTACCGCCCCGTCGATGGCGCGATGATCGGCGGACATGGTGAGGCGCAGGATCTTTCGGTTCACCACCTGCCCGTCGCGCAGCCGCACTTCGTCGATGGCCGCACCCACCGCGAGAATGGCGGCCTCGGGCGGATTGATCACCGCGGTGAAGTGCTCGATACCGAACATGCCCAGGTTGGAGATGGTGAAGGTGCCCCCGCTCATCTCATCGGCGCGCAGTTTACGGTCCCGGGCGCGTTCGGCCTTGTCGCGAATTTCGGCGGCGATGGCCGAGACGCTTTTGCGGTCGGCGTCCTTGATCACCGGCACCAGCAGCCCGGCCGGGGTCGCCACCGCGATGCCCAGGTGAATCCCGTTGTGCCGCAACAGCTTGTCCCCGGCAAAGGAGACATTGACCGTCGGATTCGCGCGCAGGGCTACGGCGACACCCTTGACCAGCAGGTCGTTGAGGCTGACCTTGCCCGCGCCGGACTCGCCCAGCGTGGCGTTCACCTGGCCGCGGAACTCGAACAGGTCGGTCACGTCGATAGCGCTGGTCAGATAAATGTGCGGGGCTTGCTGCTTGCTTTCCGTGAGTCTCCCGGCCGACACCCGCTGAATGGTGGACAGCGGGATTTCCTCGTAGCTACCCGACGCCGGCGGAGCGGTCTGCGGCACGACCGCCGCCGGGGCCGCGGCGGCGGTGAGTTTCGTTGCGGCATGGGCTGATTCGACGTCCAGCTTGGTAACCCGGCCACCGGGGCCGGTGCCGGTCACGGCGGCGAGGTCCACGCCGAGCTCGCGGGCGATCTTGCGAGCCAACGGCGAGGACTTCTGCCTCGCGCCGGATTCACCGCCTGTCGATTCGATCGCGTGCGTGCGCTCGGCGACGGGGTCTTCGAGCCGAGCGCTTCCGGCGGACTCCGGCGCCGACGTGTGCGCGCCGCCGGGGTCTCCGAGCGGAGCATTCCCGGCGGAACCAGGACCGGTACTCGATGCGGCGGGCGGCGTCGATGTGCTCGCCGCCGCCGCTGCGCCGCTACCGTCGCCGACGATGGCGATCGGTTCACCGATCGGGACTCGGGTACCGGCCTCGGCGATGATCCGCTCTAGCACGCCGTCGTCGTAGGCCTCGAGCTCCATGAGCGCCTTGTCGGTCTCGATCTCCGCGACGATCTCGCCGCGGACGATCTTCTCACCCACCTTTTTGAGCCAGGCGGAGACGACACCGTCTTCCATGGTGTCCGACAACCGGGGCATGGTGATTTCAGGCATGTTCTCTTTCTCCGGGCTCAGCGTCGCTTGCCGACGGCGGCAAGGGTTTCCCGTGCGGCGGTGTACAGCGAGTCGGCGGACGGCAGGGCCAGCTTCTCCAGCGGCTTGGCGTAGGGCAGCGGAACCTCCGCCATCGCCACGCGGCGTACCGGTGCGTCGAGGTAGTCGAACGCGCCATCGGAGATGGACGCCGCCACCTCCGCGCCGATGCCGTAGGTGAGCCAGTCGTCCTCGCCGATCACCGCGCAACCGGTCTTCCGGACCGAACGCACCAGCGTGTCGCGGTCCAGCGGCCGCAGGCTGCGCAGATCGATGACCTCAGCCGAAATGCCCTCCGCGGCCAGCTTTTCCGCCACCTGGGTACAGATCGTGGCCATGCGGGAGTACCCGATGAGGGTGATGTCGGTACCTTCGCGAGTAACGGCCGCCTTGCCGATCTCCACGCGCGGAAGGTCTTCCGGCACTTCGCCCTTGGTGTTGTAGAGCGACAGGTTTTCCAGGAACAGCACCGGGTCGTCGTCCTCGATCGCGGCCTTGAGCAGCGCGCGCGCATCGGCGGGTGTGCTCGGCGCGACCACCTTCAGGCCGGGCACGAACGCGTAGTACAGCTCGATGTTCTGGGAGTGCGTGGCGCCCAACTGTTGTCCACCGCCGCCCGGCGTGCGAATGACCATGGGCACACTGGTCTGTCCGCCGAACATGCCGTAGATCTTGGCGGCGTGATTGACGATCTGATCCAGCGCCAGCAGCGAGAAGTTGATCGTCATGATCTCGACCACCGGGCGCAGACCCAGCATGGCCGCGCCGATCGCGGCACCGACGAAACCTTCCTCGGCGATAGGGGTGTCGCGCACCCGCTTCTCGCCGAATTCGTCGAGCAGACCGGCGGTGATCTTGTAGGAGCCTTCGAATATCCCGATTTCCTCCCCGATGAGGAAGACGTCGTCGTCGCGCCGCATCTCCTCGCGGAGGGTTTCGCGCAGCGCTTCGCGATAGGTCATGACAGCCACGGTGATGTCCTTAGTGGGTGAAGAGCGGATCGGCGGGCAGGCGGCGGGAATCGCCGGCGACCGGCGTCGCGTAGTTGAAGTCGAACAGGCTCGAGGGCTCGGGATGCGGGCTGGCGTCGGCGAATTCGACGGCGGCGGCGACCGCCGCGGCGACCTCGTTGTCGATGGCCGCGACCGAATCCTCGGTCAGGACACCGGCTTCCAGCAGGGCGGCGTGCCAGCGCAGGATCGGATCGTTCTCCCGGGCGACCGATACGGCCTCGGTGCTGCGGTATTTCGCCGGATCGACCACGGAGTGACCCTTCAGGCGGTAGCTCACCGCTTCCAGCAGCGCGGGCTTGCCCTCGCGCCGCGCGGTCTCGATGAGTTCGCTCGCCACGTCGCGGACGGCCAGTACGTCAGTGCCGTCGACGCGTTCGCCACGCATCCGATAGGCGGACGCGCGCTTCCACAGATCGGGCTCGGCGGAGGACTTTTCGACCGTGGTCCCCATGCCGGTCTGGTTGTTGATCACCAGGAACACGATCGGCAGGTGCCACAGCGCGGCGATATTCAGCGATTCGTGGAAAGCGCCGATATTGGTGGTGCCCTCGCCCATCTGGCAGATCACGACGTCGTCGCCACCGCGGTAGTCGATGGCCAATGCCGCGCCGACGGCCAGCGGCACCTGGCCGCCGACGATGGCGTACCCGCCCAGCAGCCGAGTCGCGGTGTCGTACATATGCATCGAGCCGCCCCAGCCCTTGGAGGTGCCGGTGGAGCGACCATAGAGCTCGGCCATGACCCGGCCGGGCTCGATGCCTTTGGCCAGTGCGTAGCCGTGTTCGCGGTAGTTGGTGAACAGGTAGTCGGTGGGTCGCATGGCCGCGCCCATGCCGACGACGGTCGCCTCCTCGCCCAGATTCAGGTGGCAGTACCCGCCGATCTTGGCCTGCTGGTAGCTCTGCGCGGTCCGCTCCTCGAAGCGGCGCACCAGCAGCATGTCGCGGTACAGGGTGCGCAGACTGCCGGGATCTTCGGCGGCGATCCGGGATTCGATCGAGCTCGCAGTGGTGGCGCTGCCCGCGCTCTCGGCCGGGCGAGCCGCTTTACGGGCGGATTTGCGGGGTGCGGTGCTGGTGGTCACGAGGGGTCTCCTCAACGCTTCCGGGGCGGGGCGATGTGTACCGGCAGGCCGAGCCCGGTCAGGGCGGCCTCCATACCGATCTCGCCGAGGGTGGGGTGGGCATGGATGGTGCCGGCGAGCTCGTCGAGCGTCGCTTCCAGCGAGATCGCCAGTGCGCCTTCGGTAATCAGGTCGCTGGCCGACGGGCCGATGATGTGCACGCCGAGGACTTCTTGATGCTGTTGCCCCGCGACGATCTTCAGGAACCCCTCGGTCTCGCCGAAGGACTTGGCCCGGCCCAGGGCCGCGAACGGGAACTTGGCGGTGCGTACTTCGTGCCCGGCGGCGCGAGCCGCGTCCTCGGTGAGCCCGACACTGGCGATCTCGGGGTGGGTGAACGTCGCCGCCGGAATCACGGTGTAGTCGATGTGGGCCGCGTGGCCGGCGATGACATCGGCGGCGGTCAGGCCCTGATGCGAGGCCACGTGCGCGAGCAGCGCCTTGCCGGTGACATCGCCGATCGCGTAGACGTGTTCGACATCGGTGCGCAGGTGGTCGTCGACAGCGATGAAACCTCTTGCGTCCGTGACGATTCCGGTGGCGTCCAGGCCGAGATCGGCGGTATTCGGGCGACGGCCCACACCGACCAGCACCACGTCGGCATCGAGTTCGCGGGCCCCTGGTCCGCCGACGCGCACGCGCAGGCCGTCTTCGGCCTGGTCGATGCCGGTGACGGTCGAACCGGTCAGCACGGTGATGCCGCGTTTGCCGAACGAGCGCCCCAGCGCGACTCCGATGTCCTTGTCTTCCAAGGGAACCAGGCGATCCTGCATCTCGACGACGGTGACCGCGCTACCGAAGGTCGCGAACAAGCTGGCCCATTCCGCCCCGACCGCGCTGCCGCCGATCACGACCAGCCGACCCGGCACTTCGGTCAGGCCGAACGCGCCGTCGGAGGTGACCACTCCCGGCAGATCCGCACCCGGGACGGGCAGCAGCGCGGGGACCGAACCGGTCGCGATGATCACGTCGGTCGCGCTGAGCGTGCGGGTGCGCACAGCGGTCGGCGCGGCCGCGTAGCGCGGGCCGCCGGCGAAGATCGGCGACGCGCCCGCTTCGTAGACCTCGACGGTCGTCGGACCGGTGAACCGCGCGTGCCCCTCGACCACCGTGACGCCATTGGCCTTCAGCAGGCCCGCGCCACCATCGGTGAGTTCCTTGACGATGCCGTCCTTGCGCTGCCGGACGGCGGCGAAATCGAAGCGGACGTTCTCGGCATGGACGCCGAAATCGACTGCGTCCTTGACGGTTTGGAAGACTTCGGCCGACCGCAGCATGGCCTTGGTCGGAATGCAGCCCCAGTTCAGGCAGACTCCGCCCGGGCGCTCCTTCTCGACCAGGCCGACGCGCAGTCCCCGCTGGGCGGCGCGAATGGCCGCGACGTACCCGCCGGGACCACCGCCCACCACCAGAAGATCGAAATCCGGCACTCGTGGTGCTCCTCATCCTCGAATGAAACCCACCCGCCTCGGTTGGAGTGCGGGTGATTCATTCGAGTTTTGTGGTGACCGGATGCACAAACAATGATCTCGAAGTCCAAGGATCCGGCACCGGAACTGGGCGCTGCGCCCAATCTTGCTGGAACGGGAGCCGGGTCAGTCGCCCGCGTGCCCACCGAGTTCGAGTGCGGCCAGCGCGAGGGAGAGTTCCAGATAGGAGCGCTGCCCCTCCAGCGGGCGACCGAGCAAGGTGCTGATGCGCTGCAACCGGTTGATCACCGTGTTGCGATGGCAGTGCAGGCGCGGCGCGGCATTGGCCGCCGAACAGTTCTCGCCGAGCCAGACGCTGAGGGTGCGCAACAGCACGTCGCGCTCTTTGACCGGCAACGCGAGCACCGGGCCGAGGGCGTGCGTCACCAGCAGCTGTGTCAGGTCGGTCGACCGCAGCAGGAGGGCTTCGGGATAGCACTCGTCGAGCGAAACGAGGACGCCCACAGCATTTTCGGGCACCGTGTCGAGTGCGAGCAGGGCCAGCTTGTGCGCGGTGTCGAGCTCGGCCAGTCCCGAAACGACGGGGGAGACCGCTGCCCGCCCGCGCACCCGCGGCCGCAGCAGTTGCAGGGCGGGCTCGGCCTTGCGATGTTCCAGCGCCACCAGCCCGACCGTGGAGTCCGCCCGATCGTGCCATGCCGAGCGAATCCCCATGGCGGCCAACACCGTTTCCGAGCCGGTGGGCATCGGATGCGCCGCGCCGCGGGCCACCAGCACGACATAGCCGCCGTGCACCGGCAGGTTCAACTCCCGGGCCGCCCGTGCCGCGAACAGCGCGTCGTGCGCGCGCCCGGCGAGCATGTCCTCGATCAGTCCGTGCCGGCGCCGCTCATCGCGCCGGACCCGATCCAGCTCGGTATTGCGATACGAGGTGACCAGGGCCGACGACATGCCGTCGATGACCGCCCACATCGTCGTCCCGGCCTCCCGGAAATCGCCGGGCGGCGCATCCTCGGCCTTGTCGAGCAAAGCCTCCCACACGATGCGCCCGCCGAGCCGGAAGGTCCGCAACATCGCCTCGAGCGGCACGCCCTGCTCCGCGCGTGACGCACCGATCGACGCGGCGACGTCATCGCGCTCGGCCCCCGCGCCCTTCCCGCTCAGTAGGTCCACGACCCGGGTGAGGAACCGCTGGCAGCCCTCCCGCAGGTCCGCGCGCGTCACCGCCGAGTAGTCGGTCCACTCCGGATTGTCGGTGAAGACGGCCGCCATCAACCGTTGCGTCAGTTCGGGTATCTCGCTGCGCAGTGCCGCGGCCAGTTCCGGTGAGCTCGCCACGGGCTCGCCTTTCTCGGGGGCCGTCACATCGACGCAGGCTACGCCAGCCGTACCGGGTCCGGGAATCGACCCTAAGCGGCCGTACCGCGCGCGGTGTGCGCGCGCGAGTTGGCGCGCGACTGTCCTTGCGCCGCACCACCACTGCGACGGCTGCCGCCCTGGCGCGCTCCGCCGTTACCGCGGCGCGGGGCACCGCCGCCTTGGTGCGGTGCGCCACCACTGCGGCGCGGTCCGGCGCTGCGGTACGGCGCGCTGCTGCGACGGTCGTCTTCCCGGGCCGCCCGCTCACTGTAGGAAGGGGCGACGAACGGGGCGATCGTGCCGACGAGTTCGGCCACCACGGGCGAATCGGCGGTGACCCGTTGCGGGGTTACGTTGATCTTGGCCTTGCGCATGAGGTCGGCCAGGTCGCGTCGTTCGCCCGGCAGCACCAGGGTGATCACTTCACCGGAGTTCCCGGCCCGCGCGGTCCGGCCCGAACGATGCAGGTACGCCTTGTGTTCGGCGGGCGGATCCACGTGCACGACCAGCTCGACGTCGTCGACGTGCACGCCGCGCGCGGCCACGTCGGTCGCCACCAGCACCCGGGCGTCACCGGCGGCGAAGATCGCCAGGTTACGGTCGCGGGCGCCCTGCGAGAGGTTGCCGTGCAGGTCGACCGCCGGAATACCGGCGAGGGTCAGCTGCTTGGCCAGTTTGCGCGCCTGGTGTTTGGTGCGCATGAACAGGATGCGCCGGCCGGAGCCCGAAGCGAGCCGGTGGATGATCTCGCGCTTGGCTTCGACGCTGGCGGTCTCGAAAACGTGGTGCGTCATGGCGGCGACGGGGGAGTTCGCCTCGTCGACGGAATGCAGCTTGGCATCCGGCAGGAAGCGGCTGACCAGCTTGTTGACGCCGTTGTCCAGGGTGGCCGAGAACAGCAGGCGCTGACCATTGTTCGGGGTGGCCGCGAGAATGCGGGTCACGCCGGGCAGGAAGCCGAGGTCGGCCATGTGGTCGGCCTCGTCGACCACGGTGACCTCGACGGCATCCAGCGAGATGAGGCGCTGGTTCATCAGGTCCTCGAGCCGGCCGGGGCAGGCGACGACGATGTCGACACCGGCGCGCAGCGCCCGGACCTGCCGGTTCTGCGGTACGCCACCGAAGATCGTGGTGACGGTCATCCGGTAGGCGGCGGCCAGGGGTTCCAGCGCGGCCGCGATCTGGGTGGCCAGTTCCCGGGTCGGCGCGAGCACCAGGCCGGTCGGGCGGCTCGGTGCGCGCCGGCCGGCGAGGCCGCCGCCGAGCCGATTGACCATCGGAATGCCGAAGGCCAGCGTCTTGCCGCTGCCGGTGCGACCCCGGCCGAGCACGTCCCGGCCGGCCAGCGAATCGGGCAGGGTGTCGGTCTGGATCGGGAACGGTTCGGTGATCCCGGCGCGGGTCAGCGCCTTCACCAGGGGAGCGCTCACACCGAGCGTGGCAAAGGAGATGTCAGCAGAAGTCATAGGTGTTGCGGTGCCTTTCGGGCATCGGGTGTGCCCGAGCCGTCTGCGGACCTTCGGGTCCGCGCCGGGGGCACGAATGGCGAGATTGCCGATGGGCAAAATCGATCGCCGTAAGAAGAGCGGATGCGGCATGCGCTGGTTGCGAAGCGAATGCGATCTACGACGCTTGGCGTGACAGGTCACGCACTTGATCAACAATAGCCTGTGATGGGCCATTCGTCGTCATCGGGTGAGGTTTGTCGCTCGCCGGGCTGGGCCGAGATCACCTCGCGCGAGCCAGGAATTCCGATCGATCCAGGTCAGAGCCGTCCGGTCCCGCTGCGCGCGGCGCGCCCGCGCAGCAGTTGACGATCATGTGAAGGCGGGTTTGACGCGTTTCCCCGGGGTAGGCCTCGATCGTGAGCACGTTCCTGTGCGCCGAGGCGCAGCCGCACGAGTCCGAGGTGACCGGCGGGCAGCACAGCCACAGCGGGCGCTAGACAAAGCGAAGGGGCCGGGTTATCCGGCCCCTCCTTTATGTCCTCGATGCCCGCACGCGATCGCCACAGGCAGCAGGGCGGAGTCAGTGCCCCCGCTGATCGGTGAGCGCCAATCCTTCCTTGGCCTTGACTCGCCGGTGCTCGAGAAGTATCCAGCCGATACCCGAGCCGATCAGGGCCGCGGTGGCGATGGCACCGACGATGGCCCATCCGTTGAAGCCATAGCCGGCTGCGGTCAAGGTCAGCGCCAAACCGACGATCCCCATCGCGCACAGGACAATTCCGGGAATGTTGTAGCCGTCCTCGATGCCCTCACCGGCATGGCTTCGAGTGGTACGGCTGTGATCCGGAAACTTTCCGCGATCCTGATCACGGCGGCGGTGTGCCGACACCATGTGCTGGTTCGAGACGGTCATCGGGCTACCTCCTCTTTCCTCGCGTTGTGCGGACACGGTTCCGTCGTGCTACCCGGGAGTCGGGTCGGTAAACATCGGGCATTCGATCGGCGGCACGCGCGATGCTTCAGCGGTACCGATGAATTTCGTGGCTATCCGTAGTCCACACGACTGGACGCCCGCAGCGGTGATCTCGCGCTGGAACCTTCCAGCGTGGGCGGAAACACATGGAGGCAATGGTGAGCGACGACTCCGCACGGGAGCACACGAGTGAGCAGCGGGCGCGTCCCAAGGTGCTGATCGCGGGGGCCAGCATCGCGGGTCCAGCGCTGGCCCACTGGCTGCATCGGCGGGGAGCCGAGGTCACCGTGGTGGAACGGGCGCCCGCGTTGCGTCCGGGCGGGCAGGCGGTGGACGCGCGCGGCGTCACCAAGGAGGTCATCCGGCGCATGGGATTGGACGCGGCGGTCCGCGCGGCCTGCACCCAGACCATCGGCGCGCACACCGTGGACGTCGACGGGAACGTGCTGGAGACCTTCAGCGTGGAGGACGACGGTGGCGACGGGTTCATCGCGGAGATCGAGATCTTGCGCGGAGACTTGTCCCAGGCGCTCTACGACGACACCCGCGACAGTGTCGAATACGTCTTCGGCGACCGGATCGCCGAACTCGCTCAGGACGCCGACGGAGTCGATGTGGTCTTCGCGGGCGGTGACCGGCGCCGCTTCGATCTCGTGGTCGGAGCGGACGGCCTGCACTCGGCGCTGCGCGCGATGGTTTTCGGGCCCCGGGAGCGGTTCGTCCGCCACCTCGGGCACGTGCTGGCCTTCTACAGCGTGCCCAACGAGTTCGGCCTGGACCGCTGGTTGCTCGAATATCAGGAGGCCGGGCGCTCGGCGGGCCTGCGGCCGATCCGGGACGCCACCTCGGCGATGGCCATGTTCTCGTTCCCCGCGGTCGACTTCGACGTCGACTATCGCGATGTCGACGCCCAGAAGCGCCTGCTGCGCGAGCGGATGGCCGGTATGGGCTGGCTGACCCCGGGCATCCTCGCGCATCTGGACGACACCCCCGACTTCTACCTCGATCAGGTCGCGCAGGTGGTGATGGACCGCTGGTCGACCGGCCGGGTCGCACTGCTCGGGGACGCGGCATTCAGCTCGTCGCCGATGTCCGGGCAGGGCACCGGCCTGGCCCTGGTCGGCGCCTACCTGCTGGCCGGCGAGCTCGCCGCCGCCGGGTGGGACCCCGAAGCCGGGTTCACCGCCTATGAGCGGCGAATGCGCTCGTTCGTCGAGGCCAATCAGGAAATCGCCCGCCTGAACGCCCGCAGCCGCGACCTCGCCGGGTCGGACGCCGATCCGGGCATCGACTTCGGGGGCGAATGGTTCGGCGAGCTGGTCGAGCGTGCGATCAACGGCGTCGAGCTGCCCGACTACGCGGGGGTAACGGATTCCGGTGCCGGACAGCCGATTACCGCCTCAGCGGGATCGTAAGGGCCACTGTATTTAAATGAGCACCGTGAACCGATCGCTGGACCTACTGCCCGACATCTCGACCCTGCGGAACCGCTGCCAGGCGATGGCCATGCTCGACGCTGTGCTCAGCCCGGAATGGGAAAACCGTTACTACTCGTTCAATGCCGGCTGGGGTGATGGCGAGGCACTGGCTTCGATGCGCAGCCCAGGACTACTACGAGACCGAGGTGAGCCTGTCGGCGGTCCAGCACGTGTATGCGCTGCGGCCCCTGACACCCGCCGTGGTCGCCGAACTCGATCAGTCGGTCGAATTGGCCGACCTGGAACCGGACATCGCCGAAATCGACTATCCGCGTTGACCGGTCGGGCGCGTGTTCAATTGTCGTAGGATGCGACGCCGACCGGGCCGACACCCACGCAGAGTGCGAGATCCGTTGTGCGCGAGGTGATCCTGAGTTCCTGTCCACTGCCGGTTAGTCGGACGAAGAGGGTATTCAGACCTTGCCGGACCGGAGCCGAAACGGGCGACCCGTGCTCGAACGCGAGCGTGATCCAGCCGTCCCGGTTCGCGAGATAGTTGAGTTGTGCGGTCCATTCGTGCTCCAGCATGGGGCCGTCGAGCGGTAACGGTATCTGTTCGGCGCCGTGGACGCGGTGGCCGCAGTCCGGCTCCGGCCCCGGCAGGATGCGGCGGTTCCACCAGACCGCCGCGTCGACGATCGTGCCGGAGTCGGTGATCATCCGTAACCGCGTCGTCGACTGGGCGAAGGTGCCCGGGGGTGCGACGGCGGCAAGAGCCCGGCTGGCCAAATTTTGGGGATATACCAACGGGTTCAGCACATTCCACGGCAGTTCCTGTTCGAGCAGTGGCACGCCGTCATGTTCGGCCAGCGCCGCTTCGACGTTCGTCAGGTAGGTGTGTGTCGGGTCGGCGCGCCACGAACGCACGAAGGTGCAGGTGGTGTACAGGCTGCTCACCAGGAATATCGAGAGCACCGCGGCCACGGTTCGCGAACCGGTTCGGTAGGCCGGCACGTCCGCCCGAGGGCGGGCGCTCAGCACCAATCCCGCTGCCGCCGCGAGGATTACGCTGATGTCGGCGAAGTAGCGCAGGGACTGCATGATCTCGCCCGCGGTGTTGGGCCCACTGCGGGCCAGCGCGACCGGAAGCTGGGCGACCAGAACGTAAACGGCCACTGTCGACCAGACCACCCACACTCGGCGCCGACCGCGGATCGACAGTGCCGCGACCACACCGAGCGCCACCCACGCCGATGCCACCGCCCAGCCCGGTGGGTCCGCCCACGGGGTCGCCGGGATCCATCGCTCCCACATCCAGGGTCCGCCGAACAGAGCGGGCACGAGGCCGAACGATGTCGCATGCGGCAGAAGCTCACGCAGTTCGCCCACGCTGTGCGGCACGAAGGACATATCGACAACTGCCAGATACCCGATCGACCAGAACGCCAGCACGACCGCGCATCCGGCCCACAATGCCGCACCACGCCGCCAGATCTCACGCCAACCGGCCCTGCCCTCGGCGACGTAGTCGGCGAGAACGGCAACGGCGATCGCGACGGCCGGGATGATCACCGCCTTCTCGAAGAACAACAGCGCCGCGACGAACACCAGGAGCGCGGACACGACATGCCGGCGCCCCGCGCCGCGCACCAGCAGCACCGCGTCCCCGATCACCCAGGCGAGCGCGAACTGCAACGGCAGCGCGTTCACCGCGGCCGACCACCACGCGAAGGCCGGAAGTGTCAACGGACAGAACAGATAGAAGGCCAGCGGCAGCAGAATGATCCGCCGCACGCCGACCAGCACCACCAGCATGCGCAACACGGCCATTGATGCCGCGAGTTGCATAACGAGCATCGTCGCGGCCGCACCGGCCCACTCCAGCGGCGCGATCTCGGTCAGCAGCCAGGCGGTGACGAAAGCCATGGGCATGAAGTGCCCGTCATGGTCGTAGAGCAGCAGATCGCTCGACCACAACGGATAACTGGCGGCCCGGCCGGTCAGAATGAGGTCGTCCCAGTAGAAATATCCGCTACCCGCCACCCAGCCGCGCAGCGCCAGCTGCCCGAGTATCAGCAAGACGGCCGCGATGACAACCGGCCGCGCGTTCCTCTCTTTGCAGGCTGCGGGGATATCGGTAACGGCCGGCTCCGGCCGCGAGCCACGGACCGGCACAGGTAGGGCGACCACGACGGTGTCCATGGCGTTTTACCGTAGCCTCGGCAACCTGATCCGCTTGGATCTCGGCGGCGCGGTGCCGCTCGCCGCGGACACCTGCTCGGTGCCGCTTCCGCCCGGCTGTCGGCGTCTGTGTGATCCAGTCACGTCCGGTCCATCGCGGAACCGGACGTGATCCTCACTTCGAGGTCATCGTTCGACGGCGGCGTCTGCGAGGGCACGGAAGGCGTGAATCGCTTCCCCCATGGTTTCCTCGGAGTTGAGGTCTTCGCTGTTCTTCACGATCACGACGTTGTCTTTCGGTGAGACGTAGATGAATTGGCCGAGGATGCCGATCGCGGTGTAGTCGCCGCGGTCGCCGTCACCGAGCCACCACTGATAGCCGTAGCCGTAGTCGTTCTCCACGGCCTGTGGCTTGTCCGGCCGAAGATTGTGCGGGCGCAGATGCGGTTCGGTGGCGTGCGTGGAGTCCTGAACCCACTGCTGTGGGATGACCTGCTTGCCGCCGGCTTGTCCGCCGCGCAGATACAGCAGTCCGAAGCGGGCGAAGTCGCGAATGGTGGCGTGGTAGCAGCAATAACCGATCGCACTGCCTTCGTAGTCTTTGCCGATGAGGGCCGAGGTCTCCATCCCCGCCGGCTTCCAGATCCGTTCTCGCACATAGTCCGACAGCGAGGTGCCGGTCGCTTCGGCCACGACCCAGCCCAGGACGAAGGTGTCCATGGAGTTGTAGTTCCATTTCGTCCCCGCGGCGCGTTCACGCTCGAGTTCCTTGGCCTGGTCGGGTAGCGAAGTCCCCGCCACCATGCGAATGGTGGTGGCGGTGGAGCCCTTGGTGGGGTCGGCGTAGTCGGTCTCGTCGTAGGCGGTGCCCGAGGACATCTGTAGTAGGTGGCGGATGCTGACGCCGTTGTATCCGTTCTTCGCCAGATCTGGCACATATTTGGTGACCGGGTCGTCGACCGAGGTGATCTTGCCTTCGCCGATCGCGATGCCGACCGCCGCCGAGGTGATCGACTTGCCGACCGACCACGAGTTGAACCGGCTACCGGCCGAATAGCCACCGCTGTAGCGCTCGTCGATGATTCGGTTTCCCTTCAGGACCAGAAACCCCCGGGTCGAGGTCCGCCGCAGGTAGTCACCGGCCGTCTGGATCTTGCCGTTGTAGACGTAGGTCGCGTCCAGCGCCTTCGGATCGTGCGTGGCGAGCGGTTCGGGGCGGCCGGACGCCGATGCGGTGTCGGTCAGGTAGAAGGGCAGGTGCGGAAGCAGCGGCAGTGGTAATGGCCCACCGGCCTGAGCGGGTGCGGCCCATGGTGTCGCCAGCACCGCCGTCGCCGTGATCGCGACGACCAAACTTCGCTTGAACATTCGTTCTCCGTTCCAGTGAGGTGCCAGCATGCAACCATCAGTCACCAGTGGTGTCAACAGTGGTGACTAAATTCGCGGTATGCTTTCGCGATGCCGACCAGCCCCGCTCCACCCGCCCGGAAGCGTCGTCCGCGGGGCGTCCTCACCCCGGATCGGATCATCGAGGTGGCGATGGGGATCATCGAGCGCGACGGCTCCGACGCGCTGACCTTCCGGCGATTGGGCACTGAACTCGGCGTCGACCACACCGCGGTGCTGCGCCACTTCCGAGGCAAAGACGAACTGATGTTGGCGCTGGCGGACAGGCTGATGGCCGAGGCGCTGACCGGAATCGAGGTCACCGATGATTGGCGCGCGACACTGAAGGACTTGGCCCAGCGGGTGCGGCTGGCCTGCCGCACCCACCCGCAGGTCGCCGCAGTGGTCTCGGGACGGACCACACGCCGGGAATCGGAGTTCCGAGGCGCGGAAATCGTTGTCGGCGCGCTGCTTCGAGCCGGACTGCGGGGACGCGAGGCGGCGTCGTGCTATCGGGCGTTGGTCGAGATCGCGCTGTCGTACTCCTCGCTGGAAGCGACCCTCATGGCCTTACCCGCGCATGCCCTGGCCGGCGACCGTGACGCTTGGAGCCGCGAATATCTCGCGTTGTCGCCGAGCCGCTATCCCAATATCGCCGCCGTCGCGTCCCACCTCGCCGAGGTCGACGCGGAAGATCAATTCGCAATCGCACTCGACTTGTTCATGGATGCCATCGAAGTTCGGGCCAGCCGCTCCGCCGAGCGGGAGTAGCAGGTCGGCTATCCGGAATCGACGCGAGATTCGCCGGCCAACTCCAGGAGCGGTGAGGGGTCGGGGCTGGTGGCATGCACGGCGATCTGGCGGGCACGAAGGTCGGTGAATGTCGCGGTGAGCAGCTCGGATCCGGATGTGCGCACGGTGGTGACATGGGTGAGGTCGAGGTCGATGCGGGTGATCGGATAGGTGGCGGCCATTTCCTGGAGGTGCCGCACGATCCGTTCGGCGCTGACGAAGTCGATTTCGCCTTGCAACTGCACCGTCAATACCTTGTTGTCGATGTGTGAGCCGGCGATCGGTGAGCGATGGCCGGTGGGTGCGGTGAACACGTGCAGGCCGAAACGCTGGGACATTTCGGCCAATGCTGCTTTTCCGCGCACACTGTTGCCCCGCGGGTCCAGGCGTGGACTGAATACGCCGATGCCGAATTCCCCCGGGAGCGCGGAGACTATGCCGCCACCGACTCCACTTTTGGAGGGCAGTCCGACCTGGACCATCCATTCACCGCTGTAGTCGTACATGCCGCAGGTCGACATGACCGAGAGGGTGATGCGCGCGATCTCGGCATCGATCACCCGTTCGGCGGTGACCGGATTGACCCCGCCGTTGGCGAGGGTGGCGGCCATGACCGCCAGGTCGATGGTGGTAACGCGCACCGCGCATTGCCGGAAATAGACATCGGTGACGTCCTCGACCGGCCCGGCCAGAACGCCTTGCGAGAGTGTGAGATACGCCAGCGCGCGGTTGCGGTCCCCGGTCGCCGACTCCGAGGCGTAGACCGTTTCGTCGATGCCGAGATTCCGTCCGGCGAATGCCGAGAGAATGGCGTGTATGCGGCTGAATTTCTCTTCCCGGTCCGCGCCGGTGACGAGTGCGGTAGTGACAATGGCGCCGGCGTTGATCAAGGGGTTGGCCGGGCGGCCGGTCGTGGCTTCGAGGCTTATCGCGTTGAACGGCTCACCGCTGGGCTCGAATCCGACATGCCGGGTGACCTCGTCCAGTCCCAGATCGCTGAGCGCGAGCGCGTAGACGAACGGCTTGGACACCGATTGGATGGTGAATTCGATTTCGCTGTCGCCGCCGTGATAGAGATCGCCGTGCACGCTGACCATGGCCGCGCCCAGCGAGTGCGGGTCGACCGCCGCCAATTCCGGAATGTAGTCGGCGACCGCGCCGCTGTGATCGTCGGCCAGCCGGTGCAGCAGATTTGTCAGCGCGGTGGTAACCGGGTCGTCCATGGCGCTCAGTCCTTTTCGCTCCACACCGCACCGGGCACGGGCCGGGGAAGTGTGCTCTCGACGAAACGGGGACGGTGGCGAGCGCGGCATTGTGCATCCCAGTCGAGGATGGCTGCCCGCGCTTGCCCGAACAGCAGCACGATCGCCGTCAAATTGATCACTGCCATCGTAGCCACGAAGATATCGCCGATGGCCCACACCGTTTCCAGGGCCAAGACAGAACCGGCGAGAATCGCGGCGATGAGTAGCCCCCGGAACGCGAACAGCCGGCGCGCGCCCCAGCCGAAGATATTGGTGATATTTCCCTCGCACATCGTGTAGTTGGCGATGATCGACTGGTAACCGAACAGGAACAAGGCGAGGACGATGAAAACCTCACCGGCGGCACCGAATTGGTTCCCGGCCGCGACGCCGACCAACTGCGCGCCGTTGAGACCGGTTTCCTGGCCGGGCTGGTAGGCGCCGCCGGCGGCCAGCAGAATGACCAGTGCCGACAGTGTGCAGATGACGTAGGTGGAAATGAAGACGCCGAAGGCTTGGACGAATCCTTGGTCGGCAGGATGCGGTCCC
The DNA here is from genome assembly GCF_017875645.1 of Nocardia goodfellowii. Taxonomy (NCBI): domain Bacteria; kingdom Bacillati; phylum Actinomycetota; class Actinomycetes; order Mycobacteriales; family Nocardiaceae; genus Nocardia; species Nocardia goodfellowii. Next base: position 4,709,681 of record NZ_JAGGMR010000001.1, read on the forward strand.
GTCGCGCTGCCCGCGGCGTTGGGCGACATTCCCATTCCCGCTTCGTTGGAGAACAGTCCACGACGCGCACCGGTGGTGACGGCGATCATCATCCCGCCCGCCAGACCCGCGGCCATCGGCCCCACACCGAACGCGGATTGCACGATCAGGCGCAGCACTTCCGGCAATCGCCCGATATTGAGGAACAGGACGGTCAAGCCGAAGACGATGTAGGCGCCGGCTATCCAGGGCGTCACGGTGCTCAGGAAGCGGCTGGCATGACTCGCGCCACGGAAAATGATCCACGCGGTACCCGCGGCCATGGGCACCGCTATCGTGCGGGCATCCACCTGGGTGGCGCCGCGGATCGCGTCGGTGATCGTGTTGGCCTGCACCATGACGAACGCGAAGCCCACCGCGAGCAGGAACAGCACAGCGAAGACGCGTGCCGCGCGTTCGGCTCCGAGACCTTTCTCCAGGTAGAAGGCCGGCCCACCTCGGAACGAACCATCCGCCAGCGGTTCCTTGTAGATCTGGGCGAGCGTGTTCTCGACGACCGAGCAAGCCATGCTCAGGGCGGCGACCACCCACATCCAAAGAATGGCCCCGGGGCCGCCCACTACCAAGGCGACGGCCATCCCGGCGATGTTCCCCGTCCCGGTGCGGGCGGCCAACCCGACACAGAAAGCCGCGAACCCGGAAATGGTCTGGGCGTCGGGCCGGGCCGAATCGTGATCCTCCGCGAAGAGTCCGGTGCGCATCGAAAGGCGTGCGGCCGAGGCGAAGCGCCGAAACTGGACACCACGGGTGCGCACCGTGAAATACGCGCCCGCGGCAATGAGTAAGGGCGCGACGATCCAGAGATAGACGATGTCGGACCAACCCGTCAGCCAGTCGTGGCGGAACCATTCGAAGTCCGCGGCGAGCAACGGGTTCACGGCGGCCGGGATCGGTGAGCCGGAAGTCATACCGAGCACGATTCCAGCGACCGATCGAACCCAGCCCGCGACACGCAGCTAATTCATGGCGAATTGCCCGGCGCCGGCCTGTGTGGCGGCGAGAATCGGGCCATGGCCATCCCTGAGGAGCCGGTGACGTCTTCGGCCGGCGCCGACGGATCGCCACCTGACGAGGGAAACGTGTCCCACTCGCGGCCCACCTGGATTCGGCGGATATCGATGTCCGGGCAGCGGTTGATCCGGCGCGCGGTAGCGCTGGTCCAGCACGCCGCGCGCGCCGACGGGGCACAGGAATCGGGCCTGACCGCGCTGGTCCGGGCGACCGTCGCGAATTTCGCCGCCGACGCCGCCATCGCCGTCGCATTGGCCAACACCTTGTTCTTCGCCAGCCCGGCCACCCAGTCCCGGGTCAACGTCGCGCTGTATCTGCTGATGACGGTGGCACCGTTCGCGGTGATCGCTCCGGTCATCGGCCCGCTGCTCGACCGGGTGCAGCACGGCCGGCGCATCGCCCTGGCGGCGACCTTCGCGCTGCGGGTGCTGATCGCCATCGGGTTGATCTTCGCCCTCGACGAGTGGGCGCTGTATCCGCTGGCGTTGGGCAGCATGGTGCTCAGCAAATCGTTCTCGGTGCTGAAAAGCGCTGTGACACCGCGAGTTTTGCCTCCTGGCATCGATCTGGTGCGCACCAATTCCCGATTGACCGTGTTCGGGCTGGTCGGCGGATCCATTGTCGCCGGCGGTATCGCCGCCGGGGCCGCCCTGGTCTTCCACTCGACCGGAGCCCTGGTGGTCGCGGCACTCTTGGCGGCCGCGGGCGCCTATCTGAGCCTGCGGATTCCGCCCTGGGTGGAGGTCACCGCGGGCGAAGTGCCGGCCGGTTTCGGCTACGGCGGGTCGCCGGCATCGGAGCCGGCGACCTTCGGTGCCCCCAGGCGGGCGCGCCCACGATCCTGGCAGCCGCTGGGCCGGTTCGTCATCGCGGGCCTGTGGGGCAACGGAGCGATTCGAATCCTGACCGGTTTCCTGACTTTCTATATCGCCTTCGTAGCCAAGTCCAGCAATGAACCCGCGTTCCGCCAGGCTGTCATGTTGGCCGCGGCCGGTGCGGCCGCCGGAATCGGCAACTTCAGCGGAAACTTCGCCGGTGCTCGCCTGGTATTGGGCCGCCCCGGCGCGATCATCCTGTCCTGCACCGGCGCCTGCCTCGCGATCGTGGTCGTGGCCGCGGTGCAGAACGGTCTGCTGGGCGCGGTCCTGGCGACCTTGGTCGCCTCCGCGTCGACCGCCCTGGCCAAGGTGTCCCTCGATGCCTCGATCCAGGATGACTTACCGCCGGAATCGATCGCCTCAGGTTTCGGGCGCACCGAGACCGTGCTGCAATTGGCGTGGGTGCTCGGTGGCGCCCTGGGTGTGCTGCTGCCGACGGTCTATCGAACCGGCTTCACCGTCATCGCGGTCGCCATCGCGATCGCACTCGCGCAGTCAGCGCTCAGCTACCGGGGACACTCGATGGTGCCACGACTGGGCGGTCGCCGTCCGGAGCGACCGCACCGTGACCAGCCATCATTATGATCACGGACCACCGAGTCCGTAGCGCACTTCGACAGGGACCGGAGAGCCCAGATGGCGACACCCAAGCGTGTGAAGCTCGCCCTCGGCAGCGGGGGCGCGCGCGGCTACGCCCACATCGGCGTGATCGCCGAACTCCAGGACCGCGGGTACGAGATCGTGGGGGTCGCGGGCTCATCGATGGGCGCGTTGGTCGGTGGACTCTTCGCGGCGGGACACCTGGACGAATTCACCCGGTGGGCAACGACTCTCGGTCAATTCGAAGTTGTTCGCCTGCTCGACCCGGCATTCGCCGAACCAGGTGTGATCCGCGCCGTCAAAGTCCTCGACCGGATTCGTGAGTTGCTCGGCTCGGTCCGGATCGAAGACCTGGCGATTCCCTACATCGCCGTGGCCACCGATCTCACCGCCGGTCGATCGATCTGGTTCCAGGACGGCGATCTCGACTCCGCCATCCGCGCCTCCATCGCCATCCCCGGTTTCATCACACCGGTGCTCGCCGACGGCCACGTCCTGGTGGACGGCGGCGTCCTCGACCCGTTGCCGGTGGTGGCCACCATGGCCCTGGGACCTGCCGACATGGTCATCGGTGTGGATCTCTCCGGTGCGCCCGACCCGGCCTACGACCACACACCGCCGCCGCCGACCCGGTTCGGCCAATGGTGGCGCGCGCCCGCACATCGCCAGGCGCACGCCCCCGCCGAGGTGCACCCCCTCGCCGGTGTCCGAGCCGTCGATGTAGCGCAACGCGCCATCGACTTGATGCTGGCCGCGCTGACCCGGACGCACTTGGCCGCCCACCCGCCGGACCTCGTCATCGAGATTCCGCTGAACATCTGCGGCACAATGGATTTCCATCGTGCCGATTCGATAATCGCCGTCGGCCGCGCCCTGGCCGCCGACGCGCTGGACAAGATCGGGGTTACCGGTGACGACGGGATTTGACGAGCTCGACGGGACGATAACGATCGGCTGGAGAAATTGTTGCTAAATGATTGCGAAACTTCGCTCAACTGATCATCGCAGCGGTACTTGCTGCCGTTAGATTGCCTATTTCCGCAGGCAGTGCGTCATTCGTCACTGCTGGACAGCCCTCGATTCGGCTGCTTAGGCTCGGATTCCATGATTGCTGAATCTATGGATGTCCGGGTGGACAGTGAGTTCGCACCACTGCGGAGCGTGGTCGTTTCGCAAAGCGAGTTTCGTGCACCGGCCAGTGCCGCGATCCTCGGGCATTCGATGCCGGTGGAGCCCAGTGCGGTGGAAATCCTCGAAGCGGTGTGGGGCAAAGACTTCGGGGAGGTCTATTCGGAGAAGCAGGCTGCGTGGGAAGCCGAACGTGACGAGCTGGCGGCAGTGCTGACCCGCTACGGTGTCGAAGTGCTGCGACCGCGGTTGTTCGATGACGCGGAGAAGGCGGCGGCGGGCGAGACCGGATACGCCAACTTCTTCGTGCGCGATCCCTGGTTCACCGTGGGCGAGCACGTGATCGAGGGTGTACTGCAATTTCCGCACCGCAGGATGGAGGTCCTGCCCAGCCGCCAACTCCTGCTGGATCGGGTGCTGCCGTCGGCTGCTCGCTACGTTTCCCTGCCGCAACCGGAGGCGGCCCCGCTCGGCCACCCCGGCGCGGGCCCGTTCCTCGAAGGCGGCGACGTCTTGGTGCTGGGCACCGAGGTCTTCGTCGGCTGCTCGGGCATGGCTACCAACGAACTCGGATACCGCTGGCTGGCAAAGTATCTGACGCCGTTCGGCTTCACGGTCAGCAAGGTCGAGCTGCCTGCCCACGTGCTGCATCTGGATTGCGCGATCAGCCTGATCCGCGACGGCCTGATGATCGCCTGCCCGGCACGTCTCCCGGCTGGATTGCCTGCGGCACTGCGTGATTGGGAACAGATCGAGGTCAGCGAGGACGAAGCCGCGGCCATGGGCACCAACGGGCTGCCCATCGACTCCCGCACCTACATCACCGACCCCGAATTCGAGCGCGTCGGCAAGGAGCTCGAGGCGCGCGGGATCACCGTGGAGTACATCGACTTCTCGGTCTCGCGACTGTTCGGCGGCGCGTTCCGCTGCTCCACCCAACCCTTGCTGCGCGCGAACTGAGGCCGCCCCGTAGACGCATGATTCCGTCGACCGACGCGACGCGAGCGGTTGCTCGCACCGGTGCCGTGAATGCGGCCGGCGCGGGATCCGCACCAGAAGGACGCCGAGATGAACCCTGAGCGAATCGAGTCGAAAGCCCGGTGGGGGATGCTCGCGGTGCTGTGCGCGAGTGTCTTCCTGGTCATGATGGATGTGACCATTCTCAACGTCGCGCTACCCGCGCTGATCAGCGACCTGCGACCAGACCCGTTGACGCAGTTGTGGATTGTCGATATCTACTCGCTGCTGCTGGGTGGACTACTGGTTCTGTGCGGCGGTCTCGGCGACCGGATCGGGCGCAAGCGTATGTTCCTCGCCGGGTGGGTGGTGTTCGCGCTCGCGTCGGTGCTCGCGGCTACCGCCCCGGCCGCCTGGCAGCTGATCGCCGGGCGCGCCCTGTGCGCGATCGGTGCGGCGATGCTGATGCCCTCGACGGTGTCGATGATCCGCAATATCTTCACCGACGACCGCGAACGGGTGCGGGCAATCGCGGTCTGGTCCGCGGTGACCGGTCTCGGCGCGGCCGCCGGGCCCGTCGTCGGTGGTTTGCTGGTGCAGAACTACGGCTGGCGCGCGGCCTTCTGGCTCAACGTGCCGTGCGCGATAGTGCTGCTCCTGGTGGCGATTCCGCTGCTGCCGGAATTCCGTTCGCCGAGTCGCGGCTCGCTGGACTGGGTCGGCGCGGGTCTGTCGGTGGTCGGCATCATGACCCTGGCCTGGGGTATCAAGCACACCGCCGCTGGCGGTCTCACCTTCGGCGATGTCCTCGTGCTGGCATTCGCGATCGGGCTGCTGGCCTTGTTCGCCCGCCGTCAACTCCGCCTCGACGATCCGCTGCTGGATGTGCGTCTGTTCCGCCGTGGCCCGTTCACCGCGGCCACCATCGCGATCTTCGTGCCGCAGATCGCATTGGGCGCGATGCTGCTGCTGATCACGTTGTGGCTGCAGTACATTCAGGGCTACAGTCCCGTTCAGGCTGGTCTGCGGACCTTGCCGGTGGCCTTCGCGGCACTGGTCGGTGCGTTGGTCGCGCCGCGGATCATGGATCGGGCCGGAGTGCGAAAGACCATGGGCGCCAGTCTTGTCGCGGTCATCGCCGGGTTCGTGCTGCTGGGTTTCGCGCCGGCGCCCACCACCTATCCGACCATCGCTGTCGTGCAGATCGCGCTGGGTCTGGGTGCGGGGGTGGTGACCACCATCGCCTCGTCGGTATTGGTGGCCGCGGTGCCCGCCGACCGGGCAGGCCAAGCCGGAGCGGTGTCGGAAACCAGCTACGACCTCGGGCAAGGTGTCGGCGTCGCGCTGCTCGGCAGCATCCACGGCGCGATATTCGCCGCGCACATGACCGATCTACCTCTCACCGGCGCGGATCTGGATTCGGCACGTGGCTCGGTCGGAGGTGCGGTCGCGGTCGCGACGCGCGTCGGCGGCCAGACCGGGGAGGCGATCATGGATCAGGCGCGCGGTGCGTTCGACTCGGCATTGACCACGACCGCGTTCGTCGGAGCGGGCATCACCGTACTGGCGGTGCTACTGGTAGTGCGGCTGACACCGCGCGACTTCACGATGTCCACCAGCGGTGCCGAGCACAAGACGCGCAGTGAACTGGTCGACGGGTGAGACGGCATCATGCTGCCCGCCTGCCCAGGCTGTAGAGCAGTACCCCACCCGCGGCCCCGGCACCCAAACCCGCACAGATGGCGAAGGTTTGGACGAAGTAGGACACTCCCGACACGTGGAACAGCTCTATCACCAGCCCCTGGTACAGGGTGAGGCCGGGCAGCAGCGCACCCGTCAAGCCCACCAATGTCAGTGCCGACACCGGCAATCGGAGCAGTTCGGAACTGGCGGCGGCAGCGAATCCGAGCGCGATCGCCGCGATCGGCGACGACCACACCGGTGGCATATTCGCGAGGTGGATCAACGTCTGGTTGACCGTCGCCGCCAGCAGTCCGGCCGCCGCCGCGGCCGGAAAGAGGTTCCAGCCGCCGTGATTGAACACCGCGTTGCCCAGCGCACCGAGAATGGAGAAACACAACACCAGCCAGACCGGCAGCTGAGGCAGATCCGGGGAAATCGGATCACCGAGCGGAAACCGTTGGGACAGCGCCACAACCACTGTGCCGCCGATGGCGATTCCGGCCACGGCCAGCAGCGCCGACACCGCGCGGGCGGTGGCGGTGACATTGTCGGAACTGACACAGTCGATGGCGGTGGTCATCAATTGGGGGAGCGGTACCAGCAGCACCCATACCGTGGCGATGGCCACCGCGCTGTCGGTGACCGTGATGAGCGCGAGTGCGTGCGCGCCCGCGGCGAGCGCGGCGGCACAGGGTGTCTGGATCGCCAGCGCGTACAACCGCGGAATACCGGCCGCCGCGAGTCCGCGTCCCAGTATGGAAACCGGCGGCAAGATCACCGCTGCCGCGAACGCCGCGGCGGGCGTCCCGCCGACCTGCAACGCGATGCACAGCGCCAGCAGCGCGCCGCCGAGGGTGACGAACCACCACGGCCAAGGTTTCGGTCCCTGATCGGCGTGTTCCAGCAACCGCAAGGCGGTCGCCGGTTCGGTGCCGTCCACGATGACAGTGCGGGCGAGATCCTTCAATCGTTTCATCCGGTCGCAGTCGAAGCTGTCCAGATTCGCCGCCGCGACCGTCCATCCTTGCGGGAATCCGTCGTCGCCTCGGCATTCGACCCGCACGACCCGCCCCAGCCCGCTGACTATCACCTCCCGCAGCCCGAACGATCCGGCGCAGGCGGTGACCATTTGAGTCATCGGCTCAGTGGCGTACCCGGCCTCGAGCATGGCTGCCCCGAGCCGGGCCAGGAATTCCAGCTCGGTTCCCGCCCGGCGAGCACCCTGCGGTGTCGCTGTCACGTCTTGATCCTCGGTGACCGGTGGGCAGCTACCGAGCAGCCACGCCGGAACCAGGTCAGGTGGTCCGGCACGGGCGAGATCGTGTGCTGTGCCTAGACGACGGTATTCATGATGGTGCCCGCGCTGGTGGCGACCGCGCCGCCGGCCATGGCGCCGGCGATCATCTTCGGCGACTGCAGGCCGCCCCCGTTCCACTTCTCCCAGGCGAAGCGGCCGCCGCCGTAGGTGATGGCGGTGATACCGGACAGCTGGACCAGCCAGGTGAAGTAGCGGCCCATCTGCATCAGTTTGTCGGCCAGCGGCGGAGCTTCCGGTGCGGGGTTGCCGACGACCTGGGCGACGACGGTGTCTTGTAGCGCGCAGAGGATCAAGCTCATTGTCATGCTCCTTTAAGACGCTGCGGTGATGGGCTTGCCGAGGTGAAGAATTCGACGACGCTGCGGATTTTCTTCAGGCGATGCGACAAACAGTCATCGACAGGCTAAACGCAGCGGTGGCTTCGCGGCCGCCTTTGCGGCTTGAATTCGCCGAATTGCTTGCCCTCATCAGGGCATTCTCCGGGCAGTACAGAACGGGGCGCAGGGGTTGCCGCCTGTATGCTGCTGAATGATTCCGCGCGCTTGTTTGTTTCGGCTGAAAGGAAGAGGCGATGAGAACGGGAATACTGGTGTGCTGTGTGGTCGCGGCGGCGATTACCGGATGCGGTAGCGATTCGGATCAGGACTCCGCCACCACGACAAGCATGAGTGTGTCAGGACCCACGACCTCGGCCACCGCGCCGATCGATTTGGCGCACCACAACTTTCGGGTTAGCTACACCGACGCACTGGATGCCGCTCGCAAGAAATTCGACGGCACGGTGACGAAGGTCGAACTCGAACCGGAGAGCGTCAACGGCCGCGAGATATATGTGTACAAGGTCGAATTGATGTCGGATTCGCAGAAGTACGCCGCCCAGTTGTCGGCCGACGACGGTGGGTTCGTCACGGAGAAGACCGATGATCTGGATGCCGACGAGGTCGGTCGCGCGCGAACCGAGGATGCAGTCGACCTGGACGCCGCGGTGCCCCTGAACGAGGCGATGGACACGGCGACGAAGGCGCGTCCCGGCACCGTCGAGAAATGGAAGATCGAGGGCAAGAACGGTTCGGCGCAGTACGAGTTCGACCTCCGCACTCCGGGAGACGCCGATGAAGACTACGAAGTGCAGGTCGACGCGTACTCGGGCCAGTTGAAGACAGCGGGCTAAGTTCACCGCCCGGCCGGCCCGAGCCTCGACGGTTCGGGCGTCCGGCGACGCCGCGAACCTACCGTGGACGGCGAGATTCCTATTGCTCAGCCGCGCCCTCGCAGCTTGCGGGCTGCGGCCGAGACGTCGAGAGCTCCCCGCAGCATGCGCTTGGTATCCGTTGGGAGCGTAGGGAATTCGGAGCGCCGAAACCGGAGTCCGGCGCTGCACCGCGCTACCGACGCGATCGGCCCCGGGGCGAACAGATTCCCTGTGCGGTCCAGGGGAGCGGTCTGCTCGAGCAGATCACACGTTCTGATGTGCTTTTTCGTAAGCCGCGACCAATTCGGTCGAGATGCGCCCACGGCTGGAAACATCATGGCCGTGCTGGCGTGCCCACGCGCGGATTTTCGCGCTCTGTTCCCGGTCGACAGCCGGTCGCGGCGCGCCGGACTTGCTGCGCGGCGCCCGACCGACCTTGCGAGCGTGTGGCGTCCACTGTTCGAAAACGGCGCGCAGTTGTTTGGCATTGAGTGTCGACAAGTCGATCTCATAGGCGGCACCGTCCAGAGCGAACGACACAGTCTCATCGGCGCTGGATTCGCCGTCATAGTCATCGACCATTGTCACAACGACTTTGCGGGCCATGCGGTGTCCCTTCGAGGTGTACGAACCTTGGAGAACGAACGGTAGCGCTGCCGGAAGGAGATCGGCAAACCAGGGCGGCGTATACCCGCACGCGATCCGCGTGGCTTGCCGCAACCGCGGCCATCGCCAGAGAAAACCGACCGTACGGTCATGTCGGCACCACCTCGCCGGCAATACAATCCGATGGCCTGATGAATCGACTCCGGCACCTCGGCACCAGGGGTCGGCGCGCCACCGGCCATGGCGTCGGCTTAACCGGCATATTGCCGCTGGCGCATGCGCGAACTAGCCCGGACTCGGTTTCGGTGCCGACGCACGCTGCCGCCCGGCGGGATACCCGATCGGGATAGGGCGCTCGGTGGTGGAACTGTCCGGCTCGACCGGGGGTTACGAGAAGCGTTGTGTGCCTCGCGGCTTGGGCCGCGGGGGTTTACGGCGTGCCGCCGCCTAGTACTGACGGAATCGAGCACCGCGGGTGCGCGTAGGCATTCGACAAGGCGGGTCAGTTGATAATTCTGCACATACTGTCGCTCATTTCCTCGGAGCCCTTCGACGAGGTGACCGTGCCACTGGGCATCGGTGTTCTGGTGCTCATCGCCGGTATCGCCGCGTTCGCGATCCGCTACGCCAGGCGTCGCCGACGACATACCGCATTACCGACGGGCGCGGTGCTATCCGCGCATTCGAGGACCGTGACCGAATCGCGACGCGCGGCGGGACCCGCTGCCGAGCTGGCATTGCGGACTGCTCCGCGAGTCCAACACATCGCGGCGGACGATTTTCCCCTACTCCGCACCATGGTGATGGGAAGTACCGCCACCGCCGAACGCCTGATCGCGTTCGAACAGAAGAAGACCCCGATCGCCGATCGAGAAACGTTGATCGCGAATGCGATCGACACGCTGCGCCGTGACCGGCATCGACACGGTTGAGTGCACGCATAGGTCCGTGATTCTGCCAACCGAGACATATCGCGGGCATATGGAAAATCTCATACGCTCCGGCAACACGGCGCTGCTTTCACTGAGGGCATGAAACACTCAGCGCGACCTGGGCCGCTCCGGTCCGGACTTGCCGCCCGCACCGCGGCACCGGTCGGCGTCTCGGTCTTCCAGCCGCTTCCATCTCTGTCCCCGGCGGCGCGACTCCTCGATCTTCCGTATCGCGATGCGAGATCCCGCACCGACGGCACCGTTCTCCCCGGTTACCCGCTGTATGCCGACGACTCGAGGCAGCAGTGAGCGAACTAGTGGATCGGCGAGCAGATACGAACGCATCCGACTCAGAAGTCGTCACCCCGGGCGTGCGTTGGAACTCATTGGCGCGGATCGTCTTTCGCTTCTGTGTCGTCTATTTCGGCCTATACAACCTGCTCCTCAATTTCGTCCCTTTCACGGTGGTCGATCTGCTCGGCCCTTGGTTCCGCGGATACGGCGGATGGTGGATCACCTCGTGGACAGACCCCGTCACCGGTTGGGTGGGCAGCACGGTTTTCGGGGTCGACACGGCGCTGCATCAGGATTCCGGCGCCGGCGACCAGACAGCGGTGTGGGTGCTGATGTTCTGCGTCCTCGTCGTCGCGGTGATTTGCGCCGCGGTGTGGACGATTGTCGACCGTCGCCCGGCGCACCCCTGGTTGCTGGCGTGGTTCACGCTGTTCTTGCGGATGTCGCTGGGCGCGACGATGGTGAGTTTCGGGTTCGCCAAACTGATTCCGACGCAGATGCCAGGGCCGACGCTGGCCCAGTTGTTGCAACCGTACGGCGAGATGAGTCCGGCCTCGGTGCTGTGGTTACAGGTCGGCAGCTCGTATCCGTATGAGATGGCGATCGGCGCGGCGGAGGTCGTGGCCGGGCTGTTGCTGTTCGTGCCGCGGACCGCGGTGCTCGGTGCCGTGTTCAGCCTGGGAAGCACCGCGCAGATCCTGCTGGTGAACATGACCTACGACATACCGGAGAAACTGCTCGCCTCGCACCTGCTGCTGATCAGCCTGTTCCTGCTCGCCCCCTACCTGCGGCGACTGCTCGATGTCTTTGTGCGGCACCGTGCGTGCGATCCGCTGACGCAACCCGCGCTGTTCCCCGACGACCGGAAGAACCGCGTCGCGCTCTGGGTCACGGTGGCCATCGGACTATGGATCGCACTGAACAACGGCTCTGACCGCTGGCGGGTCTGGCAAGAACAGTACAGTCCGCACAGCCCCAAATCCGAGTTGTACGGGATCTGGGATGTCCGTGAGTTCACCTTCGACGGCCGACCCCGGCCCCCGCTGACCACCGACGAAATCCGCTGGCAACGATTGGTTTTCGACGACCCCCAGCAAGCCACGTATCAGGAGATGGACGGTGATCTCATCCCGGCCGAGGCGACCTTCCTCCCCAATGGGGTCCTCCAACTCGGCACGGCCGAAACTGACGGCCCCCGAATCCCTTTGGCGACGCTGTCGCACGAGCAACCCGCGCCGAACCAGCTGCTCCTGCGCGGCACTCTCCACGACCGCCCGGTGGTGGTCACCCTCGAACGCGTGGACCTGAACAGCTTTACCCTCCGTAACCGCGGTTTCCACTGGGTCCAGGACTACATCTACTTCCGATGAATCGCCTGGTGATAGAACTGCTTCGGTTCAATAGTCCGGGGCGTCGGCTACGCCGTGTGGGCGGGGTAGGAGGCGGATGAGCTTGCGCAGCAGCCTATTCGGCTGCACGGCGGGGTCCGCAGGCCCCAGTTTGGTCGCGCAGACCCGGCTCAAGCGCCGATCGCGCGGGCCAGGTGCGGCCAGGAGTCGTGCAGGTCGGTCTCGAACTGTCCCCAGGTGTGCGAACCCTCCGGCCGGTTGACGTGGATGACGGGCAGTCCGAGCTGGTTCAGCCGGGCCGCGAACGCCGCGGTGCACGAGCTCGCGATGGCCTCGACGGGCGGGAACGGCAACCCGCCCTCGTCGATAGCGCCGGGAGTACCTGTCGCGGCGGACAGATAGATGGTCTTCCCGGTCAGTGCCGCCGCGTTGGCGAAGGCGTCGTGCGCTTGCCAGCCCGCGCCGCCGGGCGGGCCCCACATGTTCGCCGTGTTGGCGCCGCCGCGACCGACCTGCGCGTTGATCATCGCGATGCCGAGCGTGTCCGCGGTCCACGGGCAGCCGCTGTAGGCCGCGACCGCGCTGTACAGAGTGCCGGACTGAATGGCCAGATCCACCGCCGAGCCCGCGCTCATCGACACCCCGGCGATCGCGTTGCGTCCGGTGCTGCCGAGCCGCGCGTCGAGCACACCGGGTAGCTCCTGGGTGAGGTAGGTCTGCCAGCGGTTCCGGCCGATCGCCGGGTCGTCGGCGACCCAATCGGTGTACAGGCTGAACTTACCGCCCACCGGCATCACCACGTTGACGTGCTTGTCCGCGAAGAACTCTCGCACATCGGTGTCGTCCCACCAGGAAATGCCGTCTTCACCACCGCCGATGCCGGTGAGCAGGTACAGCGTCGGCGCGGGGCCGCCGGCCGCGTGAATCACCCTGTTGCTGACCACTCGATCCATCGCGGGGGAGTAGACGTCGATCCGCGAGATGTTGTCGGCCAGTGGCGCCTCGTCCACCAGCCGGGCTTGCGCCGCCGCCGGACGAATGGCCATGAGGGAGAACACGAACGCCACCACCAACACCCCCGCGACCGAGGCCGCAGACTTCGAAAACGCCATAGTTCATCTATACCGCCCGGTGATCATGATGAAACCCCTTGCGCCGAAACGCGATCCAGGACCACTCGAAGCCGCTGTCGATCGCCCCGCTGAGCTGGACATGGCGGCCGGCCACGCAGCGGTCTCCACATCGAGGCTTTCCGATGGCCGCGACAGTGCCGTGCAAGAGCGACGCCAGGACGCGCGCCGACCATCGTTGCATGAGTCCACACTCGAAACGACTGCGCCGCATGGTCAATCGGCTCAACAAGTTGGTCACCTTGCTGCAGAAGCGTGGTGTCGTCTTTTCCGACATGCACATCCTCACGGTGGTCGGCCGTCGCACCGGCGAGTTGCGGGACGTGCCGGTCTCGGTGCTCGAGGTGGCCGGTGCGCGTTACGTCTTCCAGGCGTATCCGAAGTCGGCCTGGGTGGCGAACGTTCGGGCGTCGCCGACGGTCACGTTGACCCGTGGTCGGCGTTCCTCGGAGGTGCGGATGACGGAATTGGCCGTGCCGGAACGTCGTTCGCTGCTACGCGATCATGTCGCGGGCAACCCGACGAAACTGGGGGAGTGGTTTGTCAAGACCGGCCTGATCGAGGAAGGTACCCCGGACGGGCTCGCTGCCGCGGCCGAGCGCATCGCGATCTTCCGCGTCGATCCGGCGTGACCGAGGTGCCGTCGCCCATTCGGTCACCCCGTCAGTTCGAAAGGTTCTCGACCGTAACCGCCTCGATGCCTTCATCGGTCGGCAAGTCGAATCCGAATATCTGCGCGTAGAAGCTCAGTTCGGAGTCCAGCGCCCGGCGAATGTTCTCCGCCCGCCGGAATCCGTGCTGCTCGCCCTCGAAAAGCAGGTATGTGACGGGGATTCCGCGCTTACGCAACGCGTCGACGATCATCTCCGACTGGTTCGGCGGCACCACGGCGTCCTCGCTGCCCTGCAGGACGATCAGCGGGCTCCGGAACTGCTCGATGTGATGGATCGGCGAACGCTCCCGGTAGAGGTCGCGCTCGGCGGGGTACTCGCCGATAAGGCCGTCCAGATAACGACTTTCGAACTTATGGGTTTCGGCGGCAAGGGCCTCGAGGTCGGCCACACCGTAGTGGTCCGCGCCCGCCGAGAACGGCGAATCGGCGCGAGCCAGTGCGGCCAGGGTCGTGTAACCGCCCGCCGAGCCACCCCGGATGGCGAGCCGGCGCGGGTCGACGCGGCCGTTGTCCGCGAGCCAGCGGGCAGCCGCGATGCAGTCGGCCACGTCGACCACACCCCAGGCGTCTCGCAGCAGTTCCCGGTAGGCGCGGCCGTAACCGGTGGAGCCACCGTAATTAACATCGACGACAGCGAATCCGCGACTGGTCCAGTACTGAGTGCTCGATGCCAGCAGCGGCAGGGCCTGTGCGGTAGGACCGCCATGGATCATGACGAGCAGCGGCGGCAGTTCCCCGTCGGGCCCGCGGTACCGGGTACTCGTGGGCGGATAGAACAGCGCGTGCGCGCCGCGCGGCGCACCGTCGCGATCCGTGGAGGGAAACGAGATAGGTTCGGGGACAGAGATATCGGCGTCTCGAAGCCCGAGATCACGTGGCGCCCGCAAAGTTTCGACCTCGACCTGTGTGCCGACGAAAGTGATGCGATAGACGCCGAGTTCGCTGGTGGGCGTGCCCGCTACCACGACGACCGCGTTCCCGTCTGCCCGTTCCACCGCGGTGATCGCGGAGAACGGCAGCTTCACATCGGTCACCGAACCGTCCGGGCGTCGCACCGCGAGTCCGTCGTACCCTTCACGCCACCGGGCGAACACGATGCTGTCGTCGGCGAGCACAGCATAGCGCGCTGAACCCAACTGCCATGCGGGGACACCGATTTCGGCTTCGGTCTCGATCACTGCCTCGACGGTGCCCGCGGTTGTCCACCGGTAGAGGTTCCACCACCCGTTGCGGTCGGACAGGAACAGCAGCGAGCCGTCGGCCCGCCACCGCGGTTCTTGTACCGACTCACCCACCCCGCCCGCGACAATGGTGTCGGCGCCGGTCGCGAGGTCCCGCACCCGCAGGACGGTGTCGTCCCACGGCATGGACGGATGATCCCACGTGATGACAGCGAGCATGGAGCCGTCCGGACTCAACCGCGGCGCGACGACGAAATCAGGCCCACTGACCACCACTTCCGGCAGCGAAGGCCGATCCGCCGCCAGCCGCACGATCTCATTACGCACATCGACCGCGCCGCGCCCACCGACCGGATGGTGCTCCCGGATCGCCACCACCTCGCCACCGCCCGGGCCGAAAGCACCGTCGCCGTACCGATCACCGCGTGCCACGGCCGGCTCCGGCGTCAGCGCAACCGGCTCCTGACCCCGCTCGATCCGATACACCCTCTGGTCATCCCAGTTGACCACGAAAAGCACACCACCGCGCACCCACCATGCCGCCCCGCCGTATTCGTGCACAGCTGTCCTGGCGTTCATACCCTCGGGCAACAGATCGGTACGCGTTCCGTCGGGCGCGCACCGCACAATCTGCGTCCGCCCTCCTTCCGAGGGCCGACCCTCCGACCAGTACACATCGCCCCCGTCCACCCGCACCTCCCCGAGGCGCACCGCCGCACTGACGACGCTTTCGGAGGTGATCGAGGTCGGCCAGGATCCGAAGGGCAGCACGGTGATGGTCACCGGGACAGGGTAGCCAGTTGGCGCAGCGCGGGCGCGTTCCACCGCACTCGACCATGCGCGAGATGCGGTTTCCCTGGAATGTGCCCCTAGGAAGATGCGAAAACGCAACGAAAGATCATCAATCAACAACAGGCATCGTGCGGCACAACCGGTTACGTTGCAATCTGAACTATTAGGGGGCGACGTGAGACGCGGTCTCAGCGTTGTCGGCAGACTTCTCGCTAGTGGTGGCGGGTGTGATGCCGTCTTCAACCTCCCCTGTAGGCGCGGCGAGGATTTCAATAGTGGCCACTGGCGCCGCGCCGGATTGACTGTGCCCGCTAGTGCCTCGTCAAGCAACCTTCGGTAGGTAATCGGGCAGCCGGATCTTGGAGTTGACGGCGAAGTCGCGTTTGGGTCTGGCGTGCTGGTTGTGCCAGCGGATGTAGGCGCCGATGGCGGCGTCCTGCTCGCCGTGGCTGCGGTGGTCGGTGCCGTTGAGTGCGAAGTAACGTAGTGCCGCGAATTCGGACTCGATCCAGTTCAACCAGGATGAATAGGTCGGCAGGAACACCAGTTCCACGTCGTGGGCCGCGGCCCACTCACCGACCTCAACGCGTTTGTGCGGGGAGAAGTTGTCGGCGATCACGTAGAGCTTCTCGCCGGGCCAGCGGGCCCGCAGCGATTTCAACAACGCCAGAAACTCGATCCACCGCTTGCGATCTCGGATCCGGTAGTGGATTTTCCCGGTGGCCAGATCCAACGCCCCGAGCAGATGCCGGACGCCTTGGGTGCGGTGGTAGGTCGCCCGCAACCGTTTCGGTCTTCGCTGCCGAAACCAACCCCGACCGGCGCGGGGTTGCAAATTCAACGGCCCGAACTCGTCGACGCACAGCACCCGCCCGTCGGCGGGCGGCTGGTCGTAAAGCCCCAGGATTCGGTTCATCTTCGCGGTGAATTCCGGGTCGCGTCCGGCTTTCCAGGTCTTGTCCGCCTGCCACGACACACCCTCGGCCTTCAGGATCTTGCGCAGGGTTTCGCGGCTGATCTGCGCGATCTCGTTGACCTGCAGTACTTCTCGTAACTTCGACAGGCTCCAGGTCGAGAAGGGCCAGCCCAAGTCGCGGGGGCAGCACCGGGCGATACAGGCGATGCGTTCACGCGTCGCTCGATCGACCTTGCTCGGCCTGCCCCCGCTCCATTTTGGGTCCAATGCTTCGAACCCCCGTTCGTTGAACTCGTGGATCACTTGCCGCACATAGGCTTCGGTGACTTGCATCAACCGGGCGATCGCTGGGACCGGTTGCCGCTGGGCCGAGGCCATCACCACGATCGCGCGCCGCATCCTGACCGGTTGTCTGCTCGTCTTGGTGATCTTCTGCAATCGGCGTCCCTCGTCCGGGGTCACCGCTCGCACGAACACTTCCGGTTTTCGGGCCACCGGCACCACCTCCACCGGCAGCTTCGCTGCCGGCGTGCGGTCGAAGCAAACCGACACCCGGTTACCAGCCCAACCTTTCTGGACGAGGCACTAGCTCTCCTGGTACCGCACCAGCACCTGTTTCACGGCATCCGTCACTGGTGGTTCCTCGACCAGGCTGGTCCAAGTGTACGCGTCGTGTTCTGTCAGCTCCACAGGCTCAGCAGGACCGACCTGGACGGTGAAGTTGAACTGTCGGCTTTTCTTACCGCTGCCGGATTGGTAGTCGAAGTCGCCGAGGTAGTTCGCGATGGTGATGACGTCAAGGCCGGTCTCTTCCTTGACTTCCCGGATCAGGGCTTGATCGATGGATTCGCCGGGATCTACTTTGCCGCTGGGGAGCTCCCATATCCCGCCCATGAAATCATCGGTAGGACGTTGCAGCAGTAGCACTTTGCCATTGTGTTGGACGACTGCACCCACGACAAGTTGTTGTACTCCGTCGCGGTCGGCTTCGCGCATCAATTTCTCCAGAAGTGTGGTCTCGATCATCGAGTCCTAGCCTTTCAGGTCAGCGTGGTGGTTGATGACTTTGTACAGCGCTTCGATGTAGCGATCGACGAGCGCCAGGTCATCGTCTCGGTGCCAGACGGGAAGTTTCAGGGTGGCGCGGTGGAGCTCTTCGGCCCGTGGGTAGTCTCCCGGGGCGTAGGCCAGCTTGCCAGCGAAAGCGGGAAACAATGGACCTGGTTCCTGGAAAAGCGATAGTAGGTTCAGCGGGCAGGTCGATCCCGGCCGGTCGAACTCGTTGCAGCCCTCGGCTTGCAACGCGGCGTGGAAGCGCTCGATCGGCACGTCGTCGAAGAATTCGTCGTCGTAGAGAATCGTGAGTCCGTACCAGGCTGGCCGCGTGTGCGGTTCGTGCCAGGTAATCGTCAGGCCGGGTTCTCGCCGGAGTTCGTCGTGGATGTACTCGGCGATGCGCTGACGCCCTGCAAGGTAGTCATCCAGACGTGAAAGTTGTTCCAGTGCAAGGGCTGCGGCCAGTGGATGGATGCGATGTTTGAGTCCCGTGCCCGTCACGGCGTAGCGACTGAGGTCGGAGTCGGCTGGGATTTCGTTTCGGCAACGCTTGTTGTACTGGCCGTGCAGCAAGGCGCGGCAAAGGAGGCAGTAGCGCTCGGGATCCGTGCCGCTACCCAGGCTGGCCAGCTCGATCCCATCGCATCCAACACGAACTGCAGCGATTGGTCGCGGCTTCCTCCCGTCACCGCCGAATGCGCGACGTTGTGGAGCTGCGGGAGGTTATCACTCGCCGATTTACGACGGAAGCAAGGCCATGACCGCAACGACGGCATCCGAGGTTGTGCTGGCCAGGGCCGCTCGACGAGTCGGCCTCGAAGCGACTGGCCCCAAAATGATCCGCGAAGGATCCCATGCCATCTACCGGCTCGGCGGCATCGTGGCGCGAATAGGAAGACCGGGCAGCCTAGAGGATGCCGAGCGGGAGTTGCGAGTATCGCGATGGCTCAATGGTTCCGGCACTCCAACGGTGGAAGCGGTATCGGAGCTGCCTCAACCGATCGTTGTCGACGACCGCCCGGTCACTTGGTGGCAGCTAATTCCGGACCATCGTCCGGCCACACCGGCTGAGCTCGGAGCCATGCTCCGAGCGCTCCATAGCTTGAGACCGCCGGCCGAGCCAAAACTGTGCGAGTACGACCCGTTTGCGGATCTTCACGAGCGGTTGGCAACCGCGGACACGATTGACAACGACGACCGAAATTGGCTGCTGTCGCACTATGACGAGCTGTACCAGCGATATGACGAACTGCCCAAACCAGTGCAGCTCTCGGTAATTCACGGTGATGCCTGGCAAGGCAACCTGGTGGTACCGCCCTCCGGGATCTCAACTGTGCTGGATCTGGATAAGGTGTCGCTCGGCCGACCGGAATGGGATCTCATCCAGTTGGCTGTGGACTACGCAGATTTCAGGCGCGTCTCGACCGATCAATACCGGTCCTTCGTCCGGGCCTACGGAGGCTACGACGTCACCAGCTGGCCCACCTTTCGGCTATTTGCGGACATCCAGGAGCTGCGGTGGGTCGGATTTGCTCTCGATCGAGCCGGTACGAGCGAGCCAGCGGCTCAGCAGGCGACGCATCGGATTGCGTGTCTGCGCGGTGACATACTTCGACCGTGGCGGTGGGAGGCGATGTGAACGAGATCACTGTGAGCAGCGCCGGCACGTTCGTCGCGCTGTGCTGGACTGACCAGATCTACAAGCACACCGCGGATTCGAAACCCTCGTATGTCGCTGACTGACACCACCTTCCGGAGTTGCAGCAGCACAAGAAGACGCCAACAAACTTCGATGTCGTCGCGCACTCTCTCCGCAGCTGGCACGCCGTACCTTGTTACGAATGCCGGTCTAATGATTACTCCAGTACAGAGACCCGTCCTCTTACGTCCATGGTGCCGAGCCGACTGGATCGGGAGCGCCCCCGCAGGCTGTCCGTAGTTCCACGTGCCCTGTCCGGGCTGAGATGAATTCGAGGCCGTGCTGTCGGGCGATCGCCATATCGTGACGATCGTGCCGTGCGCCCCCGAGACCGAGGCGGCGTCGAGGGGCAGGCCACGCAACACTGACCGCTGGATCACGACACTAGGAGGCAGATGAGGAGCGATGAGGGGGGCTGGTATTCGTCGTGAAGCAAGGCGTTGGCTGTTACCGTCACTGGTCATAGCGAGGTCGTACTGGGGACGGGGCGGTGTAGTGATGCACGTAATCGCGGGCGTGGTAGTCATCGGACTGATCTTCTTGGTCATCGGGTGGATAGCCGAGAACTGGCTACCGATCGCAGCGCTCGCGGCCGTTGTGCTCGGGACGTGGGGTCTGGTGCTGCTGATCCGGCACATACGCATGACGCGCTACTTCGCAGGCGACGAATTTTTAGCCCATAAGGGCGCGATCGCTTCGTTCGTTGCCGAGCACAACGAACTTGCCCAGTACGTCGATGAGATACGCAGGCGAGGCACGTTCGCGCTGGGTGGGTCGGCCAGCGGAGCGCA
Source organism: Nocardia goodfellowii (assembly GCF_017875645.1). Lineage (NCBI taxonomy): Bacteria > Bacillati > Actinomycetota > Actinomycetes > Mycobacteriales > Nocardiaceae > Nocardia > Nocardia goodfellowii. Next base: position 4,729,906 of record NZ_JAGGMR010000001.1, read on the forward strand.
GGCTCACCTCGCGGATTTTCAAAACACCAGCCGTCACAAATACCGGCGCGACCGGAACTTCGCTACTTATCAGACGCCGTTCGTACACAACTGCTCATTGCAGGTTGCCCGCAATGCGAGTACCGACCCAATTAAGTACGTCATGAAGTACTTCAACATCAAGGCCACCGAGAAAGACTTGACTGACGTGGAGACCTTGGGCGATGGCATAATTCGCCTCGAAGATGCCATCACCAACCTCGGCCAGCGCGAGGCCAGCATCACTCAAGCGGTCAACCCTCCCAAGTTCATCATGAAGCACTACGCAGACGAGTTCATGAAACACGTGGGGGTCGAATTGTCACCGATCATGGTGCCTTACCCCGTGTATATGTTCGAGTACATCAGTGCGGGCGGCAACAGCTCTCAGCGCACGACTGTCACGCTCGACCGAGAGACGATCGACGCGATGATCGAGACGATGTCGCAGAGGATCAAGTTCCGTAAGAGTGCGGCGGGTCAGAGGGCACTGATGACCTCAGCACTGCGGACGATGATCAAGGAGCGTGACAACTACACCTGTAGGTACTGCTCGATCTCGCTCGCAGCTGAGCCTCACCTACTCCTCGAGGTAGACCACATCGTGCCGGTGTCCAAGGGTGGGTTGACCGCGCCCGACAACCTTCAGACCTTGTGCTGGCGGTGCAACCGCACCAAGTCGAACAAGATCATTGGCAACAACGGAGCATTGGGGCCGCAGTGAGAGGTGTCATTGCTTCTCCCGGTCCGCGGCTTTGAGGAGTGGCGTTAGCCGACACCTCGCCCAACTGGCATTTCCCGGAGAGTTCGTGTTCTTCCGTTCCGGCGCGCCGCCGGTAGCCAGTCTCGACATACTTTGAATCAGCAAGTGGCCCAGCGTGTCTCAGTCCTGAGTCACCCGCTGCTGTAAACCGTAGATTCTGGCTTCGCTACCGGCCGGGCAATTGTTCGAGCTGGTGCCGAATGCGGTCTACGTCGTTCTGAGCATTGGCGCTGTGATTCGACGCCCCGGCAACTACCCGCTCCCGACCCGGTGCAGGCCGCGCGCCCGCACGAGACCGCTATGGTGCCTACGCCTGTACAGCCGCTGGTTGGAGCAGGGCTGAATTCTGACGTTCCAGCGTCTTGGCCGCGCCACTGCGCCAGCTCTCGGCGATCGCTGCCGACACGGGATCGGGAAAAATTTCCTCCGCTCCACTTTCTACTCCGTCGAAAATGGCGCGGGCGACGGACTGTGGAGAGACCTTCGGGATGTCCAAGCCTCGATTCATGTCGGTGTCCACGGGGCCGGGCAGGACCGCGTGCACGGTGATGCCCTGTCTGGCGAGTAGGGCGCGCAACGACTGGGACGTAGATTTCGGCTTCGCTACTGGCCGGGCAGTTGTGCGAGCTGGCGTCGAATGCGGTCTACGTCATTCTGAGCATTGGCGCTGCGAGACCGGATCTTCTCGACTACCGCTTCGGGAGCCTTCGCGAGGAATGCTTCATTGCCGAGTTTCTGCACCGCGGCATCGAACTCTTTCTCGGCGGCTGCGAGGTCCCTGTGCAGGCGACGCCGTTCTGCGTCGACGTCGATAGCGCGGGACAGATCCAGACAGACACGGGATACGCCGATCGGCACGGTCGCAGTCGGCTGGAAGCCTTCACCCGGTGCTTCGAGCCGCAGTAGCTGCCGGATCGCGGGTTCGTGGGTGACCAAAGTCTGAGGCAGTTCGAGAAGAGCGGGTACCGCTTGGCTGCTCCGCACGCCTTGTTCGGAGCGGAATCGGCGGACCTCGGTGACGAGCTCCTGCAACGCGGCGATTTCCGCCTCGGCGGCGGTGTCGCGGTAGCCGGTATCGGTCGGCCAGGAAGCGATGACGACCGATTCCTCACCGGTCAGTGTCGTCCACAGTTTCTCGGTCACGAACGGAATGATCGGGTGCAGCAGCCGCAACAGCGTGTCCAGGACGTGGCCGAGCACGCGCCGGGATGCCTCGGCAGCGGGACCGCCTTCGGTGAACACCGATTTCGACAGCTCGACATACCAGGCGAAGGCTTCGTCCCAGGCGAAGTGGTAGAGCGCTTCGGCGAGCTTGGCGAACTGGTAGTCCTCGAAGTAGGCGTCGGTCTCGGCGACAACGGTATTGAGCCGCGAGAGGATCCACCGGTCGACCGCAGTCAGGCTTTCCGCGGGCGGGAGCGGGCCGGCGGTGGTGGCTCCGTTGAGCAGCGCGAATCGTGTGGCGTTCCAGACTTTGGTGGTGAAGTTGCGGGCGCCCTCGACAGACTCTTCGGCGATGGGGGCGTCGGTGCCGGGGTTGGCGGCACGGGCGAGGGCGAATCGCAGGGCGTCGGTGCCGTAGCGGTCCATCCATTCGATCGGGTCGACCACGTTGCCGAAGGATTTCGACATCTTCTTGCCGTGCTTGTCGCGGACCATGCCGTGGAGCGCGATCGTCTGAAACGGTGGCTGACCGGTGGCGTAGATGCCGAACATCATCATGCGCGCGATCCAGAAGAACAGCAGGTCGTAGCCGGTGAACAGGACGCTGTTGGGGTAAAACTGTTCCAGGTCGGGAGTTTTGTCCGGCCAACCCATCGTGGAGAACGGCCACAGTCCCGAGGAGAACCAGGTGTCGAGGACGTCGGGGTCCTGGACCCAGCCCTCCGGCGCGGTCTCGTCCGGGCCGAAGCAGGCGACTTCACCGGCAGGTCCGTACCAGACCGGGATCCGGTGACCCCACCACAGCTGGCGGGAGATGTTCCAGTCGCGCAGGTTGTCGACCCAGGCGAAGTAGCGGCCGGCGAGCTCGGGCGGATGGATGGCGACGCTGCCCTCGCGGACGGCGTCGCCCGCGGCTTTGGCGAGCGGTGCGACTTTGACCCACCACTGCATCGACAGGCGGGGCTCGATGACGGTGCCGCAGCGTGAGCAGTGACCGACCGCATGCTCGTAGGGGCGCTTCTCGGCGACGATCCTGCCCTCGGCGCGCAAGGCTTCGACGACGCTGCTGCGGGCCTCGAAGCGGTCCAAGCCCTCGAATGGGCCCGCGACGGTGATGATCGCGCGCTCGTCCATGATCGTCAGTGACGGCAGGCTGTGGCGTTGCCCGATCTCGAAGTCGTTGGGGTCGTGGGCGGGAGTGACCTTCACCGCGCCGGTGCCGAACTCTGGGTCCACGTGTTCGTCGGCGACGACGGGGATGCGGCGTCCGGTGAGCGGTAGCGCGATGTCGCGGCCGACGAGGTGGCGGTAGCGGTCGTCGTCGGGGTGCACCGCGACGGCGGTGTCGCCGAGCATGGTTTCGGCGCGGGTGGTGGCGACCACGATCGCGTCCTCGTCGTCGCCGTAGCGGATGGAGACGAGTTCACCGTCGCGGTCTTTGTGGTCGACCTCGATGTCGGAGATCGCGGTCGCGCAGCGCGGGCACCAGTTGATGATCCGCTCGGCCCGGTAGATCAGCTCGTCGTCGTAGAGGCGTTTGAAGATGGTCTGTACCGCGCGTGAGAGACCGTCGTCCATGGTGAAGCGGTCGCGGTCCCAGTCGACGCCGTCGCCGAGGCGGCGCATCTGGTCGGCGATCATGCCGCCGGATTCGGCTTTCCACTGCCATACCCGCTGCTCGAAGGCGTCGCGGCCGAGGTCGTGGCGGGACTTGCCTTCCTTGGCGAGTTCGCGTTCGACGACGTTCTGGGTGGCGATCCCGGCGTGGTCCATGCCGGGCTGCCACAGGGTTTCGTAGCCTTGCATGCGCTTGCGGCGGGTCAGGGCGTCGATCTGGGTGTGTTCGTAGGCGTGGCCCATGTGCAGGCGGCCGGTGACGTTCGGGGGCGGGATTACCACGGTGTAGGCGGGTTTATCACTGGCAGCGTCGGCGCGGAAGTAGCCGCCCTCTACCCACCGTACGTACAGCTCGCCTTCGAGTTCTACCGCTACATAGGTGGTCGGCAGGGTCGTCGGGTCGCTGTTGTGGGGGTAGGTGTCAGTCACGATTGCCCAGCATATTGCCTGCCCACCCAGCCTCCAGCGCGCATCCGCGACTTCCCTGCCGACAATCTGGGCTCACGGGATACCGAGCCTGTCAGCCGGCGAGGCCAGGGTGGCGCGGCGTTGGTGGGCGAGGGTGAGGGCTTGGTCGAGATCCGCGGCGGCCATGTGCAGCAGATCGGTCAACCGGTCGGGCTTGTGCGCGTACACCGTCGCCGCGAGCTCATCCGCGGGGCGGGGATCGCCGAGGACGGTCTGGAAGTAGTCGAGATGGCGGTCCACGACGAGGCGAACTACCTCGAGCTCACTGACCGAGGTCGCCGAAATCCGCTGGAAGCGGCGATGGATCCGGTATCGGTGGAATGGGCCTGCGATGCAACGGATTTCGGTCCCGCAGCCTCGGCGGTGCCGGGCGGCGAGCAAGCTGATGGCGAAGGCCCAGTCCTGCCATTTACGGATCCGGGAGTCGTAGCCACCCGCTGCCAGTGCGTCGGCGGTGCGGTAGATCAGCGGCATCGGCGCGTGATGCTTGCGGACCACCAGCTGCTCGGTGCACGGATAGGCCGAGATGGTCAGCCCCTCGAAGTCACCGAACATCTGCGAATAGGTGTGCACAAACGCCACCGCCGGATCCCCCGCCAGAATTCGGACTGCCCGTTCGGGGTAGCTGCCTCCGGCGAGGAGTTCAGGGTCGGTGGCCAGCAGATCGTCACAATCCAGCGGCATCACGTAGCCGTAGCGGGCCGCCTTGAGCCCGGCCGTGCGCGCGACTTGAACACCCTGGCGAGTTCGGAGCCGGTGGACCCGCACACGAGGATCCGCGGTAACGGTGTCGATCGCCGCGAGCGTGAGCAGTTCGCCACTCCCGTCGTCAACGACGATGACCTCGAAGGGAAACGACAAGGGTTGCCGCAGAAGCGAATCGACGGCCTCGGCGACCAACGCGCCGCCATCGTGGCAGGGGATCACGAAGCTGATCCCGAAAGCGGACGCGGTCGTCATGGGCGGGGTCCTGGGTCGTGGTCGCGGTAGGCGCAGACGGTTAACTTGTTGGCTGCGAAGTAGGTTCGCCGTGACTCAGGTTCGCGTTCGGCGTGCTCGGTGAGCGTCATGTGCACCCGCCAGCCGTGGTAGAGGTCCACCGCCGTCACCCTGAATCCGGTGCGGGCCAAGGTGATGGTGTAAGCGCCCATCCCGTATCCGAGCTCCAATACTGTGTGCGGAGTCTTCGTGCTCACTGAGTTGAGAAAGGTGGCGAACCGGTCCAACACTGGAGCGTCGAGCCTTTCAGCTGTACTGCTGCCATCGGCCAAAGCAGTGCGGTAGAACTTCGCGACCTCGTCTCGAGAACGCATGACCACCATGGAGTCTCCTGGATTGTGTAGGGATCAGAACCCGTCGATCTCGACGGTTTGGCCGGGAATGCGCAGCGACAACGCCAAGGCTTCGGTGACACGCATCGGCAGGACGTGCTGGGCGAGGCGACTACGGTTTTCGGTGCCTGCCAGCCATGCCTGCATGAGGGCGCGGTTGCTGTCGCTGTGGAAGACGCCGTCGAAGCTCTCGCGGCGCACGTATTCGTCGTCGGTGAGCAGGGCGGCGTTCGTGCGGGTCAGGATCTCTGCGGCGGCACCGATTTTGTCGGGGTCGGGTCCCTGGGGGACGTCGTAGCAGTTGACATGTATCGAATACAGCGTCGAGAGCTGCGCTTCCAAATCGACCGAGGAGGTGCGCCCGTTCTTGTTGTAGACCCCGTCGGGAAAGCTGGTCCAGTTCCGGATCGAGGGTGTGGTCTGCTCGAACGAGAGCGTGCCCAAGGTGATGGTGGTCTCGGACTCGGTTTCGATGAGCCGGAAGGTCGAGGTGATGTCGGTTTCGCCGTAGCGGCTGGGTTCACGGGCGAGCACGGCGCAGCGGGAGTCGCCGCCGAGTTTGCGGGTGGCCGCGCGGGAGAGCCGCTGCCATTGGTCGCTGGGCCACGCCCCGAAGGAGGACACCTGCAGGCGCAGATGTTTGTCCGGGAACAGCAGCTTGTTCAGCTCGAGCACCTGCACCGCGAGATCGACGTAGTGGTAGCTGCCGTGCATGAGCATCCCGTACCCGTAGCGGTAGGGGTGGTCATCGCGAGTGATGAATTCGTGCTCGAGGTTCCACACCCCGCCTGCCGCGCGCAGGTGGAAAGAGGTCAACGGCGCCTTCCAGGCCAGCATCCGCTCGCGCAGCGGCGTGATTACCCGGTCGTTGTAGATACGGTGGTAGCGGCTCAGCGTCATGACAGAGTGCTGAGCCTTGCGGCGCCCGGCACTCGCGATCAGCTCCGACATCGTCGTCGAGATCGCTGCCGGATCGAACCGGTCGCCCAACATCGGGGCCAGCACCGGCTTCTCCACCAGTGAATCCATACCGTCGTCTACGCACTGGCGCAGATACCGCTCGTGTGAGCCGACCTCGGTAGCGATATAGGTCTTCATCGGAAGCCCTGGCAGGCCAAGGATATTCAGAGCCGTGCGCGCGGTGAGGCGAGCCTTCCCGGGATCGCCGCGATCGGCGGGGACGAAGATCTTCATGCGCGGCTGCGGGTTGGCAGCCACCAACCGCTCTTCGATCGCTTCGCGCTGACCTTCCAGGTCCACCAACGACCAGGAATCGATGTGCCCGGCATCGATGGCTTCCTGGATGCAGGGCATGTATTTGTTGGCGACGATCTCGTCGTAGCCGATCACGACCAGTTGATGGACACTCACCGTTTGCTCCCCTCGCCTGACGGGTTGCGTCGCCCGTCACGGCCATATCGCGACATACAACAGCGGTGTCCGATCTCCACCCGCGGAGATCAGTCAAAGCCTCTGTCGCTCTGCGAAATTCATCTCCGCCGATCGACGATGTGGTAGGTCAACAGTCGCACTTAGCGCGCCTGTCCGAGGAGTACTGATAGGGGTACCACGGGGGTCGTTGCGGGGTAGGCTTCACACACGAAACTGGTACAGGGGTGAGTGCCGATGCGTGTTCAACTCTCATGGACCGGTCTCGAGGTGCGCGCACTACGTGAGGCGCTGCGCGAGCCCCGCCGAGGATTCTGCGAGATCACCGGCGTGAACTTCGATTCCCTGCGCAAATGGGAACGCCAGGGCCCCGAAGTGACGCTGCGCCCGGCCAACGCCGCAATTATGGACACCACCCTCGAACGCGCGACCGAAGCGCAGCGCGCTCGTTTCGAGCAGCTCTGCCGGCAACGGCGGCCCGGGCACCAAATCGCCACGATGCGACGAGCAACACCTAAGCTCGATATCGTTCTTGCCGAGCGGTCGACAACGCCGAACGGCCCGTCCACCGTGGAGATCGATATGAACCGCCGCGAGCTGCTGAGGCTACTGAGCCTGTCCGGCACCGTGCTGGCGGCCCCGGTGGACTGGGACCGAATCACAGCTGCTAGCAGCAGCGCCGGTCGCATCGACGCAGCCACCGCAACCGAATACGCGAACATCAACTCCATGCTGTGGCGCGAATATGCCGCCGCTGACACCAAATCCGCGATCTTTCCCGCGCTGCGCGAACAGTTGCGTGTCTTGATCGATGGCATGCGCCGGACTCCCGAAGGCCAGATACGCCAGCACTTGGGCACTCTCACCGGTGAGGCGCTCCAGCTGGCCGGCGAGCTACAGTTCGACCATGCCGACTACGGCACCGCCGCCTACTGCTACACCCTCGCCGCGGACTTCTCCCGCGACGCCGCCGCTATGGATCTGTGGGCGTGCGCGCTGACACGCCACGCCTATCTCGGCATCTACGACCGCGACTTCTCCGCCGCCATCGTGATGCTCGAATCCGCAGCACACCTCGCCCGCCGAGGTGATCCAACGTTGACGACTCGGTTCTGGATCGAAGCGGTCACCGCCCAAGCACACGCGGGCTTAGGCAACGCGCTGGAGTGCGAACGGGCCAGCGATTCCGCGCAGCTCGTCACGACACTGCCCGAGCCACAGCGCAGCAACTGGCTACGCTACGACGGCTCCCGCATCGAAGAAGAACTGGGGGCTTGCTACATCCAACTCGGCCGGCCCGCGCAAGCGGAGGAGGCTCTGCTGCCTTTGCTGAATCAGCCGCTGTCAGCGCGCCGCCGAGCCGCTGTGCTGACCGACCTCGCCGCAGCCGGCGCACTGCGCGGCGACCCGGTTCAGGCGGTCGAGTACGGCAACGCGGCCTTGGACGTGGCGCGCCGAACCCATTCCGGATATCTCGGACGCAGACTCGAGCAACTGCGTCGACAACTCGAACCGCTCCACCGAGACCGCCACATCCAACACCTCGATCGCCGAATCGCGGCTCTATCGCTGCGCTAAACAAGGGAGAAACCTTGCACGACAACGACTTCGGCCGCGTCTTCCGCGAAGCGTGGATCGCAGGCGTCACCAAATACTTTCCCGGAGAGCCGAAAGCCGGTTACATCACGCCGTGGGAGCAAACTCCGGACTGGGAGAAAGCCAGCGCTACTGCGGTCTACCAGCAGATCGCGGCATTCGTCGAGACCACCAACGGGGCATGCGCGAACCTCACCCGCGAACAGCGCGGCAGATTCGTCGCGCTGTGCTGGACCGGCCAGATCTACAAGCACATCCCGAATCCCAAACCCTCGTATGTCGCCGACTGGGCGGACCTTCCAGAGTGGCAGCAGCAGACAGACGCCGACATCTTCGATGCCGTCGAGCATTCCCTCGCTGCAGCGGGCACGACGTAGCCTGCGGCGAATACCGTTCTGACGACGCCAGATATAGCGGATCCGTCTTCTTACAACGATGGTGCCGCTCCACCTGTTCCGGGCGCGGCCCACTCCGCAGCCGGCGCATAGCTCCACGTGCTCTGCCCTCGCAGAGAGGGCATGGGCCGAGCCCGCCAGTAGCTGCGAACAAGAATTCAAACCAGCTCTTGACTGCCAAGCCACCTCGGCCCGCAACATGCACGACCCGCGATATCGCGCGGTGCCCAGGCTCAGCCGCGGGCAGCCGAGTTCACGAGTAGTCGTTGGTGTGCCCTTCCCACTGCCGCAGCGACACATTCGGCGGTGTCTTCATCAAAGTCATGGCCTTTCCTACCGACACCTGTGGTACCTACGCCTGGACAGCCGCTGGTTGGAGCAGGGCCGAATTCTGACGTTCCAGCGTCTTGGCCGCGCCACCGCCCCAGCTCTGAGCGATCGCTGCCGACACGGGATCGGGAAAAATTTCCTCCGCTCCGCTTTCCACTCCGTCGAAAATGGCGCGGGCGACGGACTGTGGAGAGACCTTCGGTATGTCCAAGCCTCGATTCATGTCGGTGTCCACGGGGCCGGGCAGGACCGCGTGCACGGTGACGCCCTGTCCGGCCAGTAGGGCGCGCAACGATTGGGACAGCGAGAACGCGGCCGCCTTGGAGATCGCGTAGGCCGGAATGACCGGCACGGCGGCGATAGCCGCGAGTGAGACAACGTTGACGATGGCGCCCCTGGAACGAGTCAGCGCAGGGAGAAACGCCTGGATCATCCGGTAGGTGCCGAAGAGGTTGACGGCGAGGTGTTGTTCGATCACGGCCGGATCGCTGAGGTCGTCGGGGAGTATCACGCCCGCGTTGTTGATCAGAATGTCCAGCGACTGCACGCTCTGGACAGCAGCTCGAACCTGCGCCGCATCGGTCACATCCAGGGTTACCGTCGTGACGCGCCCATCCGAATGTGTCAAGGGCTGCCGGGTTCCGGCGTAGACGCGGCTCGCGCCCCGGCGCAAGGCTTCCTCCACCAGCGCCTGCCCGATACCGCGATTGCTGCCGGTCACCAGAAGCGTTTTATCTGCGATTGTCATACCTTCTCCTCGTGATTGCGGTCGGTGAACACCGACCCGTGAATGTGGTTCACAAGGGCAGACACAACAGCTTCCCGAAACTGGGCACACCGGCGGCGACCAGTTCCGGGCCGCGCCGGTGTCAGTACGGGGGAGAGAATTCTGATGGAGGTGGCGGATGTCGGAAGAACTGCTCGGGCGGGCGCGCGCCGGTGACCGGGACGCGTTCACCAGGCTGGTCGAGCCGCATCGCGGCGAACTGCACGTGCACTGCTACCGCATGCTCGGCTCCCTGCAAGACGCCGAAGACGCGCTGCAAGAGACTTTTCTGGCAGCCTGGCTGAGCATCGACGGCTTCGAAGGGCGCTCATCGGTGCGCACCTGGCTGTACCGCATCGCCACCAACCGATGCCTCAACGTGCTGCGTTCGACCGCACGCCGGCCAGCGGTCCCAGGCGCGCCGGTACAGCCGGCCGCGGCCACGACCGTATCGCTTCCCGAGCCGACCGGGGCGGGGGAGGTGTTGTGGCTACAGCCCTTTCCCGATCTGATGCTGCCGGAGCTTCCCGATCGCGCGCCAGGACCGGAAGCCCGGTACGAGTCCCGCGAGGCGATCTCGCTCGCATTCATCGCCGCCGTGCAACTCCTGCCGCCCAACCAGCGTGCCGTGCTCATGCTGCGCGACGTACTCGGCTACCGCGCCCGGGAAACCGCCGAGATACTGGGCATCACCGTGGATGCGGTCACCAGCGCTCTCAAACGCGCCCGCACCACCATGGACACCGCGCGCACCCCGGACCCGCCGTCGCCCGCGCCCTCCTCGCCCGGAGAGCGGGAGCTCCTCGAACGGTTCGTTTCCGCCTTCACCGAACTGGACGTCGACGCGCTGATAGCGCTGATGACGGACGACGCATGGGTCCGGATGCCGCCGCTACCTTTCGAATATCGCGGCAGCGACGCGGTGCGGCGCTTCTTCAGCGCGATCAGGGCCAACTTCGGACGGGTCGATCGGATGGTGCCGGTCCGAGCCAACGGCCAACCCGCGTGGGGCCAGTACATCCGCGACCAGATCACCGGCGACCTGCACATCGCCGGGATCATCGTCGTCGGCCTCGCCGGCGACCGGATTTACGAATTCACCCACTTCGAGACAGCGGTCGCGCCGTACTTCGGTCTGGCCCGCACTCTGTCAGTACCACCAGGGCAATTCGTCGTGGCCGAAGTCGCGGAAGTCGCCGAAACGTCCGGAGTAGAAGACCAATCCGGTGCCGTCCCGCCAGCGCATATCGGTGACCTCGCCATAGACGACGCGGTGGTCACCGATGTCGTGGGCGTAATGAACGCGGCATTCCAGTTGCGCGAGCGAGTCCTGGATCAGTGGCAGACCACTGTTGCCGAGGTCGTAGGGCACCCCTTCGAATCGGGCGCCCCCGCGGGTGGCGAAGCGGCGGGCCAACGGTTCCTGGCGCGCGCTGAGAATGGAGACCGCGAACCGGCCACTGACGTCGACGGCCTCGGTGGTCCGGCTGCCATGGGTGAGCGAGATGAGCACGATCGGTGGTTCGAGGCTGATCGAGGTCAATGAGCTGATCGTCATCGCGCAGGCCGTACCGTCGGCGTGTTCGGCGCTGACGACGGCGACGCCGGTGGTGAATCTGCCCATACTGCGCCGCATATCGGAGGGGGTCGGACAGTGAAAAGCGGGGAGTGTCATGGCGATACCTACTTGCTGTGGTAGCGGACTTCGAAGGTCACCACGCCCTCGTCGGTACGCCACGGCCCGTGCGGCATGCCGGGCGGGCGGCAGGCGTACATGCCCGCGCTGAAGGTCTCACCGAGGGTGATATCGGTGAACGAGCCCTCCAGGATGTACACCTCTTCCCAGAAGTCGTGCTTTTGCACGCCCATCGGGGTGGAGTCGGCGCCGGGCGCATAACGCAGAATGCGGGTGGCGACGTTGCCCTCGGGGTCGCGGGCGAGGATGCGTTCGGTGATCGCCGGATCGTCACCGGGGCAGACGGTGTAGTCGATATCGGTGACCGGGAAGAATTCGAATTCGGGCTTGGCCATGGGTCTATATCCTTCAGGCGATGTCGAGCTTGTAGGAGGCGAGGAACTGTTCGACCTGCGCCGATGCGCGCTCGTAGCCGTAGTTGCGGTAGGTGTAGGCGCCTTTGACGACGAAAGGCGCTCCGGCGTAGAACAATTCGTATTGCTGATGACGGCCGGCGAATTCCGAGCCGATGATGTCCCAGGCCAGTTTGAACAGCTTGATGCGTTCCTCCGACGGCACTCCGGGCGACTGCACGTAGTGGGTCAGATCGCCGGAAGTGAGTGGGCTGGTGAGGTCTTCGACGCTGGAGGGGAGTTGCAGCACGCCGCCGCCGACGAGATCGCGCAGAATGGCCAGCACCCGCGGATAGATTTCCGACTGCAAGCCCATGGAGCCGTAGAGGGCACGCTTGCCCGGTATCCATTGGCCTGCGGCGTCGGGCTCGGCGGTGTATTCCGCTGCCAGCACCGCGGATTCGACACTCGAGACCAACGCGGCGAGTTCGCCGAGCTTTTCCTGCACGCTCGGGATCTTGTCGACACCGTTGACCTGGGTGACGCGACGGGCGACGCCGGCGATGAACTCCAGTTTGGTGGCGAACCTGATCTGCGCCTGCCAGTTGCCCAGTGCGTGGGCGCCGGTGTCGAAGAACTGGCGGCGCACTCCGGCGGTGTCACGGTCGATGAACACGCGCTCCCACGGAATCAGGACGTCGTCGAAGACGACCAAGGCGTCGGGTTCGTCATAACGCGTGGTCAGCGGATAGTCGAACGCGCTGGTCGCGGCGGGGGCATAGGGGCGTCGGCAGTAGAGCTTCAAGCCGTCGGCGGCGGTCGGGACGACGAAGGAGATCGCGAAGTCCTGGTCGTCGGGTCCGAGCGGTTTGATGCAGGATACGAAGATCTCATCGGCGATGGCCGCGCCGGTCGCCAGCATCTGCGAGCCGCGGACGATGATCCCCTCGTCGGTCTCGCGCACCACACCGACCTGGAGGTATTCCCCTTCCCAGCCCGAAGCGGTGGTAGCTCGCGATACCTGGGGCGGGATGATCGCGTAGGAGACATAGAGGTTTTCGTTGAGGACGCGCTTGTGGAACTCGGTCACGTTCGTCGAGAAATCGCGCTGACCTTCGGCGAAGACTTCGGGGTGTGCGGCGAAGGATGCCAGGAACGTTCCGACATGATCGGGGCTGCGCCCGATCCAGCCGTGGGTGTGGCCGGCCCAGGTCTGAATCGCGGCGCGGCGCAGTCGCAACTCCTCGGCGCTGCGGGGAATGCCGAAGACCCGATTCGCGGTCCCGCCGGTCTCCGGAGCGAGGTATTGCATGTTGTTGGCGGGGTCGGCCGCGAGATCGAACAATTCGGCGATGGTGCGAGCCACGGGAGCGAAGGCTGGATGGGTGGTGACGTCGTCGACCTGACGGCCGTCGACCAGAACCACGCGGCCGTCGTTCAACGACGCCAAATATTCGGTGCCGGTACGCATGTCAAACTCCTTCGCTGGTGGTGTCATAGGTGTGGGTCAGGACGCGGCCGTCGGGGAGGGTGAGTTCGAGCTCCCATCGGGCGCCGGGGGTGAACTCGCCGTCGAGCAGAGGCAGGGTTCCGGCGAAGCAGATGAGGTCCTGTCCCTGATCTCCGAGGCGGTCGGTGATGATGTCGAGGAGGTTGATCGGCGTCCGGAGGGCGGCCAAGGCGCCGTCCTGATACGGCTTGCCGTCGACCCAGCTGCGGGCGCGGCAGCTGTCCCAGTCGAAGCTGTGCCAGTCGTCGATCTCGATCACTGTGCTGCCCACAGGTTTCGGGCAGGCGCGTTTGGAATCGGCGATGTCGATGGTTTCGAGCCGGCGGTCGGTGTGGTCCGACCCCACGCCCAGGTAGTAACGGCCCTGATGGCGCAGCAGCACCGGCTCGACCTCACCGGAGGTATCGCGGCTGCGGATCGGCGTGCTGGGCGCGGTGGTGATGGTCGCGCGATCCACCTGATACAGCATGGGCACCTGCGGCGGCGGGGCGACACCGATGGCCGCGAGTTCATCGATGTGATGACGGACCGCCGCTTCGTCGCGACCGGTGTAGCCGGCGACCAAGGTCCGCGCGGCACCGAGGCGCACCGTCTCGCCGGTTCCCAGGATCCCGAATTCGAGCAGATCGGTAATGGTCTCGCTCATGAGAGCACCTCCCGGCGGTTGAGGAAGCTGTAGTCGTCGAGACGGTCCGCGAGCACCGGGAATTCAGCCCTGGTATCTCCGACCACGGAAGGAGCGATCTCGGCGAGGGTGATCGATTCGCCCGCATCGGCTTCGACGATCACGTCTCCCCAGGGGTCCACAATGCGACTGTGCCCGGCCAGTTCGACACCGTTGTGGGTGCCCGAGGCGTTGCAGGCGATGACGAAGACCTGGTTGTCGAGCGCGCGGGCGGCTGTCAGCAGCCGCCAGTGCGCCAGCCTTTTCGCCGGCCAGGCGGCAGGCACGATGACCAGTTCGGCACCGGCGTGGACGAGTTCGGTCCACAGTCCGGGGAACCGCAAGTCGTAACAGGTGGTGGCGGCAACTGTCCCGAAAGGTGTTGGCGCTGTCTCGATCTGGAAGCCGGGCTGCAACAGGTCGGCCTCGAGCGAGGCATAGCCGAAAACATGAATCTTGCTGTATCGGTGCACGATTCGGCCTTCGGGGCCGAGCAGCACCGCGGTATTGCGCAATTTGCCGTGTTCGGCCTGTTCGACGATGCTGCCGAGGTGGACATAGCAGGCGCGCTCCCGGGCGATTTCCGCGATCGCCTGCACAGTGGGTCCAGCCAAGGTTTCGGCGCACCTGCGGTAATCGTCGAAATGGTTGTAGCCCACTGCCCAGAGCTCCGGCAGAACGATCAGGTCCACGTCATCGCGCAGTTCCTGGAGTAGCGCTCGCACTCGCTCGATGCGGCGCGGGGTGGTTTCGGTATCGGGGCTAGCGATTTGTGCCAGCGCGACTTTCATAAGCTTCCTTCGCTTCTCATAGGTTCGGCTGCTTCATCGAGCGCAGCGTGGTGTCGAGGTGCTCACGCACCGCTCGAACCGCGGCCTGGGTATCGCACGCCGCGATCGCGTCGACGATCGCGCGGTGCTCGATGAGGACCTGTTCTTTTCGGTGGTCATCGGCCATCACGATGCGCACGCCCATCCGCATCTGCCGATCGCGCAGCGAGCGGTAGAACTCGTGCATCAGGTTGTTGCCCGCGGCCCGGATGATCGTGGTGTGGAATTCCAGGTCGTGGCCGATGAAATCGACCGGATCGGTGTCGGCTTCCTGGCTCTCGACCAGGGTGCGCAGCCGATTCGGAATCAGGCCGGGGTTGGGCGCCACCTCGGTGACCGACCACTCCTCGACCACCCGGCGCGCCTGCATGACTTCTTCGACGTCGCTGTCCGACAACGCCGGAATGTAGGCGCCCTTGTGCGGAACGCGCCGGATGAACCCTTCGGCTTCCAAGCGCAGCAAGGCTTCCCGAACCGGGGTGCGGGAGGTCCCGGATGCCGCGGCGACCTGTGCTTCGGACAGGAACATTTCTTTGTCGCGAGGCAAAGTCACGATGGTGTTCTTCAACCACTCGTAGGCCAGCTCGGGCGCCGAGCCTGCGGTGGTTTTGGATATGGTCATGAACTTGCCCCTTCTAGTCGGTTACGTGGTGAGAACAGCTGGAGTATCGGGTGTTCGGGCCGGCATGTCCTCGGTGGCGACCTCGGCGAGGTCGACCGCGCGAGTCTCATCGGCGATCACGGCCGCGATCAACGAGATCGCGCCCATCGCCGCCAGATACGCCCCGATCGCGTAGCCGGTGCCGAACCGGTTGTACAGCGCGATAGCGATGATCGGCGCCAGCGACCCGGCCAGCACCGAGGCGAGGTTGTAAGCCAGCGAGACCGCCGAGTACCGCACCTCGGTCGGGAACAACTCCGAGAAGAAGGCGCCGATCACCGCGCTGTAGGCGGCGAAGATCAGCAGACCGACCGCGACGGCCACGATGATCGCACCGGTGCGCTCGGTATCGAGCAGGGCGAAGAAGGCGAACGACCAGATGATCGTCGCGATCGACGCGCCGATGTAGATCGGCCGCCGCCCGATTCGATCGGCCAGGATCGCGAAGGCGGGGATCGCGATGAGCGCGACGACCATGCCGACCATCACGGCCGTGAGGCCGGTGCTACGCCGCAGCTCCAGGATCTGGGTGATGTAGGTGATGACGAACAGCGAGAAGATATAGAAGCCCGCGTTTTCACCGAATCGGGTGAACGCCGCCAGCAATATCTGCCGCCAGTGACCCCGAACAGCTTCTCCCAGTGGAGCTTTCGGCTGCGGTGCACCCGATTCGCGCTTCGCCTGCTCGAACAGCGGTGTCTCGGTGACATACAACCGCAGCACCAGCCCGATCACCACCAGCAGCGCCGACAACCCGAACGCGATACGCCAACCCCAGGACAGGAACGCGTCCTCCGACAGCACCGCCCCCAGCAACGCGAGTACTCCGGCGGCCATCAAATTGCCCAGCGGCGGGCCCAGATTCGGCCACGCCGACCAGAAGGCGCGTCGTTTCGAATCTCCGTGCTCGGAGACCAGCAACACCGCCCCGCCCCATTCGCCGCCCAGCGCGAATCCCTGCACCAGGCGCAGCAGCACCAGCAGGATCGGTGCGGTGATGCCGATGGCGCTGTAGGTGGGGAGGAAGGCGATCAAGAAGGTCGATACGCCCATCAGCAGCAGGCTGGCGATCAGCGTCGCGCGCCTGCCCTTGATGTCACCGAAATGCCCGAAGACCGCTGCGCCCACCGGTCTGGCCACGAATCCGACCGCGTAAGTGGCGAAGGCGAGCATGGTGCCCACCAACGGGTCGTGCGAGGGGAAGAAGAGCTTGTTGAACACCAGCGCCGCGGCGGTGCCGTAGAGGAAAAAGTCGTACCACTCCACGGCCGTTCCGGCCAGGCTCGAGCCCGCGATGACAGGCAAGCTGGTGTGGGGTCTGCGGTTGATAGATTTACTGCTGGCGGTTGCCATGTCGACTCCTAGGTCGCATCGTCGATGCCTGACGATCCGCGCGCCCACGTCTACCTGGACGTAGACGACCTACTGGGGACGCGCGGATGGTGCTGCCGGGCTCGGTGGTTGTTGGCGCAACCACCGAGCCGCCGACTTTCCTGCTCGTGTACGGCTGTGAAGCCGATCACGCCAAGTCCGTATACCAGTTGTATACCATCGGTCGACAATCTTTCAAGGGTTCGGCGAAACTCGGGGTCCTCGGACCCATGACCTGGGCGGCACGCGCAGGGACACCGCTGACATCACCCCAGGACGGCGGCGAGATCGAGCCGGGTCAGCCGGTCGCGGTCGGACAGAATGTCGATGGCGGCGATGCGGCCCTCGGTGACGGTGAAGCCGATGATCGAGAACGGATTTCCGTCCACGGTGTTGACCAATCCCGGGCCGCCATTGACCACGGCGTGGTGGACGGTGCAGCGGGTGGCCATGCGCTGGAAGGTCTCGGCTTGGCCGGCGACCGCGGCGGCACCGCGGATGACCCGCATCGCCGCACCGGCGTCGGCGCGCAACACCACGTCCGGATCGAGCATGCGCAGTAGTTCCTCGAAGTCACCGCCGCGCGCGGCGGCGAGGAAAGCGTCCACGACGCGGCGTTGGCCGGCCAGGTCCGAAGTCGAATCCGGGGTGACGCCCTGGACGCGACGCCGGGCCTGGCTGGCCAGCTTCTTGGCTGTCTGCGGTGTCCGGTCGACGATGGGTGCGATCTGTTCGTAGGGCATCGCGAACATGTCGTGCAGCACGAAGGCGAGGCGCTCGGCCGGGCTCAGCGATTCGAGGACGACCAGCAGGGCCAGTCCCACCGAATCGGCCAGCAGCGCTTCGTTTTCCGGGTCGGGTGTGGTCGCGCTGGTGATCACCGGGTCGGGCAGGTGCTCGACTTCGAGGGGTTCTTCGCCGCGGCTCTTGCGGGTCCGCAACATGTCCAGACACACCCGCCCGACGACAGTGGTCAGCCAGCCGCCGAGATTGCCGACATCGGTGGTGTCGGTTCGCGCAAGGCGCAGCCACGCCTCCTGGACCGCGTCGTCGGCGTCGGCGAGCGAGCCGAGCATTCGGTAGGCCACCGCACGCAGATGTGTCCGGTGTGCCTCGAACTGGTCGGCCAGCAACTGTTCATCGTGCACGGAGTCCTCCTCGATCTCGTCCTGTACCGATGACGAAGTCGCCGTGCGAAGTGTGACTCCTGCTGGGCGCCACGCGGTGTTCGCGATGTCCGGACCAGCGGTTGCGGCGACGCGGTCACGTTTTCCGGTCGCTGAACGTCAGTGCGGCAGAACGCGATCCGTTGCGGTCGCCAGGACCGCGCCGTTCGAAGCGGCGCCGACACCGAAAGGAGCAACACTGTGCATGCGATCGAAGTACACGGCACTGCCGCCGCTGGATACGAGGAGGTGCGGGCGGAATTCGCTGCCGTCGTCGCCGAGGAGGACGGGCAGTCCGGGGCGCAGCTCGCCGCGTTCGTGCGCGGCCGGAAGGTAGTGGATCTCTGGGCGGGGCGGCAGGTGTCGGGCACCACGCTGACCGGTCTGCATTCCACGAGCAAGGGTGCCGCCGCGTTGGTGGTGGCGCTGCTGATCCAAGACCGGGTTCTGGATGTCGATCAGACGGTCGCCCATTTCTGGCCGAGGTTCGCCACAGCGGGTAAGGAGCGAATCACGGTGCGCGACGTGCTCGTGCATCGCTCCGGAATCGTCGGTGTGGATGGCGGTTTCACCGTTTCCGAACTGGCGGATGAGCGGGTTGTCGCGGAACGGCTGGTGGGTCAGCGGCCCCTGTTCGAGCCCGGCACGGTGCACGGCTATGGCGGGTTCGTCACCTACGCCATCATCGGCGAGGTCGTGCGAGCCATCACCGGCAGCAGCATCCAGCAGTTGTTCGAGGAGCGAATCCGCGCACCGTACGAATTGGACGTCTATCTCGGGCTGCCCGCCGAACTGGAGCACCGCTACCTGCCGATCCTGCCGTGGCGGGCAACCCCGGAGATGGAAGCGGCCTTCGCCGCCAACTCACCCAATCCGCACGGCATCGCCGGAATCGCCTACAACCTCAACGCCCGCGGCTTCACCGCCGCCGACGTTATGGCACTACCCAATGACGCCACCCTGCGCCGACTCGGCCAAGGCTCGGCCGGCGGGGTGGGCAGCGCGCACGGCCTGGCGGCGATGTACGCGGCGGCGATCACCGGCATCGACGGCCGCGACCCGCTGCTGTCACTGGACACTATCGCCGCTGTCTCCGAAATCCATTCCAGCGGTGCCGATCTGGTGCGTGGAGATCGCGCGCCCTACGCGTTGGGGTTCGAAGCCAAGAGTCTGCTGTACCCGTTTCTCGGCGTCCACGCGTTCGGGCACACCGGTTCGGCGGGCTCGGACGGATTCGCCGACCCGCACAGCGGCCTGACCTACGGCTACACCCGCCGCCGCGCGGCCTTCGCGTTCAACGCCCCCGAAAACGCCCGACTGGCCGCCGCACTGCACCGCGTCGCCACCGATACCGCGGTCTCGCGGGCCGCCTGAATTCCGCTCCCACCCAACCAGACCCGACTCCAGGAGAACAACATGTCCACTCGCACCACCGCGCTACTCCGTTCCCGCGGTCTGAAGTTCGCGCGCTGGGTTCCCGTGGCCGCCGTACTGGCCGAGACCGCCGTC
Organism: Nocardia goodfellowii; assembly: GCF_017875645.1. NCBI lineage: Bacteria > Bacillati > Actinomycetota > Actinomycetes > Mycobacteriales > Nocardiaceae > Nocardia > Nocardia goodfellowii. The sequence continues at coordinate 4,749,482 of NZ_JAGGMR010000001.1, forward strand.
GGCGCGTACTGGGATCTCGCCCGAATCTCTTATGTCCGAGAGTCTTTCGATCATCTCGGCTATCCCATGTACTTCGCGACGATCCTCGGAGTCGCCAAAACGGCCGCGCTCGCCGCGATACTCACCCCCGGACACCCTCGAACCAAGGAATGGGCCTACGCCGGGCTGGTCTTCGTCTACGGTGGCGCCGCCGCCTCCCATGTGGCCGCCGGTGACGGTCCCGACAAGTGGGCCATGCCGGTGTTCTTCGTCGCCGCTACTTTCGCCGCTCGGGCATGGCTGCCGCAAGCCGTCGAACGCGCCTTTCCTGCGCCCGTCGTCTCCGAGCGCCTCCAGTACCGCTGAACCCGCTGAACTCGAAATCCACTACAAGAGAAGGAAATCCATCATGGAAACGAACACCACGGCTCTGGAAATCGGCTCGCGGCTGCCCAACCCGCAGCAGTTGGTGCCGGCACTGGGCGAGGTCGGCGCGGCGCTGTTCAAAGCGACCGGCAACGGAGCGATCCCGCGCGCCACGATCGGTCTGGTCCAGTTGCGTGCCGGCCAGATCGTCGGCAGCACGTATCTGGTCATCCTGCACGCGGGCAATCTGCGCGCTGCCGGTGCGTCCGAGGAACGTATCGCCGCGGTCGCGACCTGGCGCGACGCGCCGTACTTCAGTGAACCGGAACGTGCCGCACTCGCTCTGGTCGAGGCTGTCCTGGAACCGGCCGCGCACGGCGAGCGAGTGCCCGACCAACTCTTCGCCTACGCCGCCGAACACTACGACGACACGGCCCTGGCCACCCTGGCGATGGCCATCGGTCAGGTCAATTTCTTTGTCCCGCTGGCGCTCATCGGCAAACCGCTGCCCGGACGCCCGCAGGCCGAGCAGTGGACTCCCGTGCCGGCCTGACAGTTCGATCGTGCGGGGTCGGGTGACCGGCCCGGCCCCGCGGGCAAAATGTCACGACCCTGGTCAGCGGGGCAACTCGCGACTGGGGTCGCGGTGTTGTTCGAACCAGGTGGCGATCATGTCGGAGGTGGCGGTGATGAGTTCGCGGCGTTCGCGGCCGTCGACGTCGAGGGCTGAGGCGCGCAGTACGACCGCGAATCCGGTGTTGACTACGACCGAAGCCATCAGGTCGTATTTGTGGTCGTCGCCGGGGCCGAGGATTTGGATGACCAGTACTTTGATCATGAGCCGCAGGCGTGGTTCGAACTCGGGCAGGCCGCTGCTGTAGAACTGCACGCCCGCGATGAGTGCTCGGACGAGTCCGGCGTTGGCGACGAGTACGTCGGTGATGACGCCGATGAGCGTCGTGAACATGTCGAAGACGGACATGTCTCTGAGGTTGAAAAGGGAAGCGGTGAAGTCGGTTTCGATGTCGGTGAGTAGCCGGTCGCGTAGTTCGTCGACCATGACCGAGCGGTCGGTGAAGTAGCGGTATACGGTGCCGATGCTGACTCCGGCTTCGGCGGCGATGCGGTTGGTGGAGGTGTCGGTGATGCCGCGTTCACCGAAGAGTTTCGCGGCGGCGTCGAGGATCTGGTTGCGGGTGGCTTTGGCGCGGTCTTGGGTCGGCCGGTGTCGGTTACGGGGGGTTGCGGGCATGCCTGGCTCCTTTCCGTTCGCGACACTGAGCCGGGGCACAGCGTAGGCGCAACCGCGTGTGGGAGCTAGGGAGGTGGTGCGGGGAGTCCGAAGCGACCGTCGCCGGGCCCTCGGCTGTGGTCGGCCCAGCACCCGGCAGACTGAGGGGCATGAGTTCTGGTTCGTCAGCTCGGCCGTCGCCCGCGGATCTGGCCGCGGCGCAGGACAAGACCGTTCCCGATGTGATCGGGCCCGGGTTGCGGGTGTTGTTCTGCGGAATCAACCCGGGCCTGTGGTCCGGGGCGACGGGGTATCACTTCGCCCGTCCGGGAAATCGGTTCTGGCCGGCACTGCATCGGTCCGGCTTCACGCCACGCCTGCTCCGGCCCGACGAAGAGCATGAACTGCTCGGGCTGGGCTTGGGGATCACGAATGTGGCCCCGCGCACGACCGCCAAAGCCGAGCAGCTGACCGCCGACGAACTGCGCGCCGGCGGTCGCGCCCTGGTCGAACGGGTGGAGCGGTATCAACCCCGAGTATTGGCCGTGCTCGGTATCGGCGCCTACCGCACGGCTTTCGGTCGCCCACGCACCACAGTCGGCCCTCAGTCCGAGCGGATCGGTGCGACCGCGGTGTGGGTTCTACCCAATCCCAGCGGGCTCAACGCGCACTACACATTGGATGCCCTCGCCGCGGAGTTCCGCGCGTTGCGCGAGGCGGTGGAGATCGGTTGAGCTACGGCTATGTCTCGAAAGGGCGGCGCGGGCTAGAGGCAGATGCTCACGCTGGCCGGACCGAGGGGAACGGAAAAGCACAGTGCGACCGATCCGACGACAGGGGTGGCCGCGGGGGTGGCTGCGGTGGCGTTTCCCGCGCTCAGCGCGATGGTGGACAGAGCCAACGCGCCGATCGTCAGCGTGCGAGCGGTTCTGACAGTCATGTAACTCCTAGCTTTCGATGGAACCCCGGTCGGCTCCATTCGCGAAATCTGCTGTGAAATATCCGTACGCCACCGCGCTTGATCAAGTCAACTGTGTTGTGAAGTGCTACATAGGAATCGGCATGAGCTGGGTGCAGGCCGGGGCGGCAGGAGGAGATCGCCAATATGGTCGTCTACCTGAGTTCGCCGTTCGCCTCGGCCACCACCGGTGGCGCGCTGCGCGTGGACGGCGGCTACGTCGACTCCATCTTGCCCTGAGCCGCAACACGTTTCGTGCCCTGATCCTTATCCTGCCGCGTAAGCGGTGAATTCATGCGGGGTCGTCGTCACCATGCGGCCACCGACCGCCTTGATCGCCGTGCGGAAGTCGGGTCGCCCGCTGGGCGGCAACGGCATCGACCAGGTGGTTGCACCGTCCGCGGCGTCGATCGCGTGGACGTCGGTGCCGTCGGTCAGGATCAGGTGTCTCGGATCGGTGATGCCGTTGAAGGTCGAATAGCGGGACGTGTTGGCGAAAGGCGTCGGCCGCCGCCAGATCTGATGTCCGTCAGTGAGATCCAGTCCGGACAGCTCCGAGCCATCGCGTGATCGGACGATCACCGTGTTGTCCACTATTCCCTGGACGGCGCTCATCCGGCCGGTGATGTCTTCCATACCGATCTGCGCATTGGTCCACAAGACTCGGCCGGTCGTTCGTTCGTAGGCGCTTTCTCCGGTGAGGATCGGCGGTATCACCGCGGTCGCGGTCGGGAACCAATCGAAGACGAAACTCGGGTTGCTCACCTCGCCGATCGATTCGCCGCGGCGATCGAGAAACCGCACCCGGTCCGGCCGCCAAATATTCTCCTGCTCGGCGATCACGCCGCCATCCAAGATCCCGACGATGGGCCCGGCGAACAGTGATTCACCGGTGCGTACATCGTAGAGGCGGACACTGTGGTCGTGCCCATCGAGGAAGTAGTCGCGGCTGCCGACCCTCGGAGTGACCGGGTCGCCGGGAACCGGTGTCGGATATGTCCGCCGCCACGTCGCGGCGATGTCCGTGGGCGTTCCCCGGGTCAGGACGGCGGTCATCCAGTCCGGCGTCCGGCCGGTGACCGAGACGGCCCCGTCCCATACCGTCACGTCCATGACCTCGAAGTCGGTCGGCTGGTCGCCGAGTATCGCACCGGTGGCGGCTTCGATGATCAGCACTCGATGCGCGCCTCGGCAGGCGAGCTTTCCGTCGAAGACCTGCTCACGGCATCCGTCGAACTCACCGACATCGGTCGTCCAGCGCACCTGCCCGGTGCCTGGATCGATGCCGTGCATCCGCACCGGACCGACGCCGCGTCCGCTGGTTTCGCCGGTCCCCGGTTCTCCCGGCACCGCGGTCGCGGCGACGATGATCGTCCCGGCGTCCATCGGTGAGCCGTAACCGTAGTACCGCCCCAGGCTGTGCGGCATCGCGAGCAGAACCGCGCCGGGTTCATCGGAGAGGTCGGTAGCGCGCAACGTCCACTGCGGCACCGGGGCGGAATCGAGCCGGGTCGAGACCTTGAAGCGGCCGTATCCCGCATCGGTCTCCTCCGGACCCCGGGGTGACCGGTTCATCCACGCGACCGTCGCGACGCCCGCCACCACAGCCACGATCAGCACCACGATGCCGACCCGGCGACCGGTGACCCACCTCCCAGCGCTGTTCACCGGCGGCCTCCTCGTATTTCCTGGACCAGCGGCTGACCGATCCGCGAATACGCAAGGTAGCAGTGAGATTCGGCATGGTGGTAGCCGCAACGTTCGCGTCCACGACGAATTCGCTTGGCAGGCAGGCGAACAGCAGCGTCTGCACACAAGAAGCATTACCCGTCGTTATGCGCTCGCACGGGTCCGTGTGGGCGACACTCCCGGTACGTTCGAGATCGGTCTACGGAGTGATGCCTTCGTGCCACGCGTACGGAGACGATGGTGGTGCCACAACCGCTGTGGGGTGGCTGGTCCGAACGGAGTACTGATGGAACTGGCAGCAGGACAGGTCGCGGTGGTCACCGGCGCCGCGAACGGGATCGGCGCGGCGCTCGCGGCGGCGCTGGTGGCACGGGGGTTGCGAGTGGTGCTCGCCGATATCGACACCGGCTCCCTGCAGCGGATCGCGGACGAGTTGGGGGAGCGGGCCCTCGCGGTACCCACCGATGTCGCCGATATCGACCAGGTCCGCGCGCTCGCCGCCCGCACTCTGCGCGAGTTCGGCCGGGTGGACTTGGTGGTCAACAACGCCGGTATGAGCGCCGGAGGTCCTACCTGGGAAGTCGATCCCGGTGCATGGAACCGGGTTTGGGCAGTCAACGTGGGCGGAGTGGTCAACGGTGTGCATGTATTCGCCCCGCACTTGATCGCCGCGGGTCGCGGTCACATCGTCAATGTCGCCTCGCTGGCCGCGCTGACCGTGGGCATGTTCGGCGCGCCGTACGCGGCGAGCAAAGCGGCGATCATCTCGATCTCTGAATCGTTGCGCGGAGAACTGGAGCTGATCGCGCCCGGCGTGGGGGTCACCGTGATCTGTCCGGGGCCGGTGGACACCCAAATGTTCCGCGGCCTGGCGCAACTCGCCGAGCCGGCCCAGGGCACACCGGATTCGAACGTGCTGCCGCCGGAGCTCGCGGCGAAACTCGCGCCCATGCTGGCGGCCATCTCCGAGATGGTGAAGGAAGCGCTGCCGCCGGCCCGGGCAGCGGAAATCATTGTGGCGGCGGTGGAATCGGGGACGTTGTACGCGACCACGCACCCCGCCATGGCTCAGGCCGCGCGCGACCGGAGCGAGGCGATACTGGATTCATTCGGTACGCCGCGGTGATCGGTGCTACTGCAAGAGATTCAGCAGCGCGCAAATTCCGTGTGCACCAGCGCCGAATTGACGCTGGGATGGTCGGTTCGAGTATCGGGTACTGATTGAGAAATGTCCGGCGGTCGCTCAGGATCGGGCGCGGTCGACGTAGCGATAAAAGCGGCGCAGCAGTGGCGCGATCAAGCGCTGCCCGCGGATCCCCACGGTGAACAGGGTGCCGCGCGGGTCGGGGAACATGCCGAACTGTCTGCCGAGCTCGAGCAGGTCAAAATTACTGGTCCAGGAGCAGAGTCGGCCGTCGCGCAATTCGTAGACGTCCACGCCCCGGTTGTCGAACCTGCGTCCGGTGGGGGCCATACCCAAGGGGGAGCAGCCGCCGCCCATGTCGCCGGCGAAGGTGCCGCGCATCCGCCAGGGTACGGCCATGCCGGTTCCGCTCAGCGCCAGATGGGGAGTGCCGGCGACTTCCCACCGCACGTCGGGGAAGGCGCGCAGGAGGGTGAGCACGGCTGATCGCACCGCGTCCTTGCCGACCGCGGGTTCACCGCACAGACCCGGATCGATCAGCACGACGTCGTCGGTCATGAGTGCCAGGACGGCTTCCGGGTCGTATTTATCCCAGGCGGTGAGCCATTTCGTGAGCCAGTCGCCGCACTGCGCGGCGTGGTCGGCGGCATGCGCGGCGAAGTCGGCGCCCAGTCGCGGCAGTTCCGCCGCGGTCTCGCGCGAAGTCCGGTCCGAGACCAGGGTCGGTTCCAGCGCGGCCGAGTCGATGCTCATGGTGATCCTCCAGTTGACCACGGGCTCAGGCTGTTTCGTGCCGTAGCATGCGTCAGCATAGTGTGCTTTGCTCTAGTAAAGCAACGGTGGGAGGCAACGGTGTCGGAGGGACCTGGCCGGGCGGGCATCGTCGGTGGTGGCGTCGCGGGCCTGGGTGCGGCGATCGCGCTGCGCGCCAAAGGCTGGGACGTGACGGTCTATGAACGAGCGGAGCGGTTCGCCGAAGTCGGTGCGGGCGTATTCCTTTCGGTCAACGCGCTGCGCGCGCTCGACGTGCTCGGTCTGGGAGACGCCGTGCGCGCCCATGCCATCGCCGACGGCCCCTGTGTGGTGCGGAACCAGCGCGGGCGCGTCCTGCTGCACGCGCGGATCGAGGACTTCGTCGGTGGTCTCGTGCCGATTCACCGCGCCGACCTGCTCGCTCTGCTGGTGGCGGCCGTGCCGGCGGAGTGTGTTCGTCTCGGCACACGGGTACTGGGTGTGGATGCCGCGGGCTGGGTTGAAACCGCCTCCGAGCGAGCGCGTTACGACCTCGTCGTGGCGGCCGACGGTGTGCACAGCCGGATTCGTGAGCAGCTCTGGCCGGGGTCCGGCGCGGTGCGCCGGTCCGGCGTCATGTCATGGCGCTGGGTGCTCGACGCCGGAGTCGCGGGAGAGCCGGGCTTCGTCTGGGGCCGGGCGGCCGAGTCGGGACTGGTGCCCATGGCCGACGGGCGATCCATTCTGTATGCGGCCGCGCGCACGAAAGACGGTGGTCTGGAGCAGTTTTCCGGCTGGCCCGCACCCATCCCGGCGCTACTCGCCGCCGCCGGTCCCGAGCGTGCCGTACGCAATGAACTGGTGGATATCGCGGTGCCGCGCCGGTTGTGGCGCGGACGGGTGGCACTGGTGGGCGACGCGGGGCATGCCATGCTGCCCACGCTGGGGCAGGGTGCGTGTCAGGCGCTCGAGGACGCCGTGATGCTGGCCGAGTGCGCACCCGATCTCGCGCGGTATTCCAGCGTCCGGCGGCGCCGGGTCGCGGTGCTGAGTTCGCTTGCTCGGCAAGCCATGTCGTTGACCGGACCGGGGTCGCCGGTGCTGGCGGCGCTGCGGGACGCGGCCTTGGTGGCGGCTCCGGACGCGTTGACGCGAAAGCTATTGCATCTCAGCAATGTTCGCGTGATCTCCGGGTGGCGTCCACCGGAGGGCTGACCCGGTCGCCACCCGCCGACCCTCGGTGTGACTTGTCACACAATCTTCCCCGACCTCCCGTATGCCTAAGCATCGTGATTATGCTTCAGTATATCGATTCGATTGCTGAACCGAATTACGCTGCGGCGCAAGGGGATAGGTGGAAGACGGTGACATACACAATCGCGGAGCCCTGCGTCGATCTACTCGACCGGGCCTGCGTCGACGAATGTCCGGTGGACTGCATCTACATCGGTGACCGGATGGCCTACATCCATCCCGGGGAGTGTGTCGATTGCGGCGCCTGCGAACCTGTGTGCCCGGTCGAGGCGATCTTCTTCGAATCCGACGTCCCCGAACAGTGGCAGGCCTATACGGCGGCGAACGCGGAATTCTGCTCCGAACTCGGCGCGCCCGGCGGTGCGGCCGGCCGGCGATTCCAGCACGACGCGGCCCTGGTGGTCGCGCTACCCAGGCTGTCGGCGCAGGCCGCCGGGGACGGTCGCGCATGACCACGCAGCTACCGGCCCCGGCCGCACCCGAGGTCGCCACGGACTACATCGCCGATATCTGTCTCGGCCTGCCGGAACTGGGTCGCGACCTGCGCGCCCAGGTGGGCCGGGTCGAAGACCTGATGCTTGCCGCACTCTCCGACGGGGAGGACTTCCTCACCGAACCGGTACTGCACCTGATGAATTCGGGCGGCAAGCGGTTCCGGCCGCTGGTGACGGCACTGGCGGCGCACAGTGGCGACCAGCCTTCGGCCGACGCGGTGCCGGCCGCGGCCGCCGCCATGGAGATGGTGCACCTGGCCACGCTGTATCACGACGATGTCATGGATGAGAGCCGGATGCGCCGAGGGGTGGCGACGGTCAACGCGCGCTGGTCCAACACCGTCGCGATCCTGTCCGGCGACTACCTGCTGGCGCGGGCGGGCCAGCTCATCTATCGCGCCACCCGCGAGGCCGAGGACTGCGTGGACAAACTGAACGACACCGTCGCGACGCTGGTGACCGGTCAGATGCGCGAGGCGACGCGGCCGGCGGGCAGCTACTGCGCGCCGGACTACCTGCGCACGATTCAGGAGAAGACCGCGTCTCTGATCAGCCTGTCGGCCTGGTGCGGTGCGCGACTGGCCGGCGCGCCCCGCGAGACCGCCGCTCGCCTCGAACGCGTCGGTGATCTGCTCGGGATGGTGTTCCAGATCGCCGACGACATCCTGGATCTGACCGTGTCCACCGACCAGCTCGGCAAGGCCCAGGGGCTGGATCTGCGCGAGGGTGTCGCCACACTGCCGGTGATCTACGCACTCACCGAGGATTCCGCTGCGGGACGGAACCTGGCGGCGCTGCTGGCCGAGCCGGTGGACGACGACGAAAAGCTTTCCCGCGCGCTCGAATTGGTGCGTTCGACCCGAGGTCTGGAGCGCGCCGAAGCGGATATGGCGGGCTATGTCGAGCAGGCGCTCGCGCTGCTCGGCACACTTCCGGTCTCGCCCGCGCGGACCGCCTGGGTGCGGCTGCTCGAGTACACCGCGACGCGGACCTGCTGACAAGGACGGTATCGAGATGAAGAAGTACGACATTGTCGTGGTGGGCGGCGGCCCCGCGGGCGCCGCCGCCGCATGGCAGGCCGCCACAGCGGGCGCCTCGGTGCTCTGTGTGGACAAAGCCGATTTCCCGCGCGACAAGCCCTGCGGCGACGGGCTCACCCCACGCGGTCTGAGCATGCTCGAGCGCATGGGACTGACCACCGAGCTCGAACGATTCCACCGGATCTCCTACGTCAAGGTCCGGGGACACAGCAGCTGGCAGGCCGAATGGCCGGACCGCGCGGGCCTGCCGAGTTTCGCGCGCACCGCCCGCCGTCTGGACCTGGATCAACTGCTGCTCGAGCACGCCGCCGCCGCCGGAGCGGAGGTCCGCCAGAGCTGCGAGGCGCGGGCGCCGCTGGTGGAACGCGGACTGGTGCACGGCGTGGAGGTCCGCCACGGCCGCTCGCCCAGCGAGCAGATCCGGGCCGATATCGTGATCGCCGCGGACGGCGCCTACTCGCCGATCAAGAAGAAACTCGGCCTGCGCACCCGAATCTCGGGCGTCACCGCGGTCGCGATCCGTGCGGAGATGCCCGCACAGCGGCCCGAGGACCCCTGCTTCGAGGTGCACATGCCGCTGCGGCCGGGTGGTCGCTCAATTCCCGGGTACGGCTGGGTGTTTCCGCTCGGTGCCGGCCGGATCAATGTCGGCGTCGGCTATCTGACCACCTTCCGGCAATGGCGAACGGCCAATCTGACCGGCATGCTGTCCGATTTCGTGGCGACCCTGCCGCCGGACTGGCGGCTGCCCGACATCGCCGAACTACGCAAGTCCAAAGCGGTGCAGGCCTGGCGATTGCCGATGGGGTTCACGGCATGGCCGCCCTGGCACCCAGGCCTGCTGCTGGCCGGCGACGCCGCGGGCGCGATCAAACCATCCAGCGGCGGTGGCATCTCCAAGGCACTCGAGACCGGTATGGAGGCGTCCATCTGTGCGCTGGAAGCACTGAGTACCACGGGGCCGCAGGATCTTTCGAATTATCAGCGCGCGTTGCGACAGCGCTACGGCATGCAGTACGCCGCGACTCGCGTGGGTTACCGGGTCGGCGGGAATCCGTTCATGGTGGGTCTCACCTTCGGCATGTTCGACCACTCGTGGTTCCGGCGGCTGGCTATCGGCGGGGTGTACGGGCCTGCCGCGGTGCGGGGCTACCGCAATGGCGAAGGCCCGCTGCCCAGCACGGCGGCGGACACCACACAGCCGCTGGCCGGCTGACCATGGGCAGGAAGAGCGAACTGATGGGACTGCTCGCCAAGGGGCCGTTGGATACTCTGGCCCGCGCCGAGCGCACGGTCGTGGATGCCGAATCGGTGTTGCGCCGTGTCGAGGACACCTTCGCCAAGACCGAGACGACGCTGGACGTCGTCGGTGAAACGCTGACCACAGCAGCTCGGACGCTGGCCGAATCCGAGGCCACCCTCGCGGCGGTGGACGAGCGGCTCGCCGAGATGAACACCATGACCGCCGAGGCGACCGCACTGTTCGAACAGACCCGCGCACTGTTGGACGAACTGCGCGGCGTGCTGGGACAGCTTGCGGCGCAGCCTGATTCGGCTGACCCGGGGCCGGTCCGGTGAGGGCGGCGGCAACCGCGCGGCCGGCCGTGGCCACCGCCTACGACCTGGCCGGTAACGAACTGCCGTACGGCCCGTTGCCGGGCGTGCGCGCGGCTGTCGAGGCCCAGATCAGTGCACTCGCCCGCTACCCGGACCCGTTCGCGGCGCGGCTGTGCGCGTCGATCGCCGCGGCGGTCGGCGTGCCCGCGACCATGATCTTCGCCGGGCACGGCAGTTCGGACGCGCTGACGACGGTGCTGCGGTCGGCTGCGCGTCCGGATGCCACGGTGGTGTACGCCGCACCCGGTTTCACCGGATACGACGCGCTGATCGCGGCGGCCGGGCTGAAATCAGCGCCGGTAGCGGGCGGTCCGGGCGGCTGGCAGCCGCTGGGTGCGATGCTGTCCGCGATCCGCGCCGACACCGCGGCCGTCATCGTCACCACGCCGCACAACCCGAGCGGGGAGGTGGTGCGCGCGGCGCCACTTGCCGCCTTCCTCCGCGCGGTGCCGGCGTCGACCCTGGTGGTCCTCGATGAGGCCTACCTCGATTTCGACGAGGGTTACGAAGCCGACGGTATCCTGGCCCTGATCTTCGAATTCCCGAATTTCGTTGTCACCCGGTCGTTTTCCAAGGCACACGGGCTGGCTGCCCTCCGGGTCGGCTACGCGATCGGACATCTGAAACTTATGCGGCGGCTGCGTCGCCGGCTCGTCGCCTATTCGGTCGGGACAGCGGGCGCGGCCGCCGCCATCGCGTCGCTGAGCCATCCGCGCGAACTGGCCGCCCGCGTGTCCGAAGTGCGTTCGGCCCGAGCTGATTTGGTCGCGGTGGGCCGACAGCACGGTTACTCGGTGCCGGATTCCTTCGGCAATTTCATCTGGCTGCCGGACCGGCGTCCGGAGCGACTGGTCGCGGCGTTCGCGGCCGAGGGGATCGCGGTGCAGAAGTTTCCCGGCGCCGGCGTCCGGATCACCGCCACCACCGTGGCGGCGGTAGCCGCGGTGTCGGAGGCTCTGGCGCGCTTCGCCGCCGTGCGGAGGCCGGAATGAGCACACCCGCACCGGCCCGGCGCGGCTTCCATGGCCACGCGCTGAATCTCGGGTCTTTCACCGACTTTCTGGCCTTGCCGCTGAACGAACGGATCTGGCTGGCACGCCGTTCCGGGGACGGCAGCGCGGCGATGTCCACGCTGACGCGGGCACGTGTCTTCGTCGCGTTCTCCCGGCCCCGCACGTGCGTGCCGATGATCTTCGCCTTTCAACTCGGCCTGGCCTTCGCCGGCATCGAGCAGGACTGGCGCAGCGCCCTCGGGTCGATCGCGTTCTTCCTGGTGGGCATGATCGCGAACCTGTTCAATATCTACTCCGATATCGGCGAGGACAGTTCCAACATGCCGATGCGGGTCTACCAGCTGGTGGGGTACGGGCGGGCGCGGCTGCTGCGGCACACCACGGTGCTGTGCGGGCTGGTCATGCTCGCCGCGGCCGCGTCGACGCCGCTGTTCTTCGCGGCGATGCTGCTGGCGCTGGTCGGCGCACATCAGTATTCGTTGCGCCCACTACGACTCAAAGAACGACCCGTGCTGGGCATTCTGCTGTTCGCCACCGTGGTGGCCTATCCGTTCGTCAGTATCGTGGCGCTCGCGCCGGACTTCCGGACCCGGATCAGCGACCCGCGGTTGCTGGTCGCGGGGGCGTATCTGCTGCTGTGGTTCTGCGCCAAGGGACTGGTCAAGAACGTGCCCGACTTCAGCGGTGACGCCGACGTCCGCTTGGCCACCTCGGCGACGGTGTGGGGCTCGCGCCGCCGGGCGGCGCGCACGGCCGCGGTGGCGAGCGTTGTCGTCTACGCGGGCATCGCGGTTCCGGTGCTGGTAGGCGCCTTTCCGGTGCGGGTGCTGCTGGCACTGCTGTGGCTGCCGGTGATCCTCTGGCAGGGCGTCCGCCTGGTCCGGGCCGAGACCATGATCGAGGGCAACAATGTGCTGCGCACCGACATGCTGGTGTCCACCGGTTTCCTCGCCTCGCTGGTACTGCTGATCGATCCCTCCGCGGCGACCGTCGCGGTCGTCGCGGCCGGTGCGGTGCTGATCGCCGTTTCGGACCTGCTGCGGCTGGACAGCCGCACCAAGGAGGACTCAGTCCGATGAGACGTCTGGACCACCTGCCCGGCGCGAACGGCCGAGCGCTGATCGGTTCCCTCGGTCCCTACACCCGCGACCGCAACGCCTTCCTCCGCGACGCGCTGCGCCGCCACGGTGACGTATGCCGAGTGCGGCTCCCGTTGCGTGACGCCGTGCTGATCGGCCATCCGGATGACGCCGCTCGCTATCTGCACGACACATCGGGCGCGTATCAGAAGCTGGGATTCCGGCTGCCGTTACGAAACCTGGTGGGCGGTGTGGCGTTTCAGGAAGGTGAGCGCTTCCGGGACAAGCGCGGCGCGATGGTGACGATGTTCGCGGGGGACGGCTTGGCGGGCGCCTTCGCCCGGGTCGCCGCAACCGTCGAGGCGCGACTGGACGCCGAGATCGCCGCCGGCGCTCGCGGTGACGACGTCGTGGATCTGCAGCAGGTCTTGGCGCGGGTGCTGCTGCCGGGTCTGCTGGCCGCCCTGGTCACCGATCCGCTGCAGGCCGCCCAGGTGCGCACCATCGACCAGGGCGTGCGGCTGGCGACCGCCACCTTCGGCTTCCTGCGGTTCACCAGTGGCCCGCCGAATCTGCTCCGTGGGCCACAACGACTGTCGCTCACCGCTTTTCCGCGGCTCTACCGGACGGTGTCGGCGCTGGTGCGGGCACGCCGCGACAGCGCGACCCAGCACGACGACGTGCTCGGGTCACTGCTGGCACTGCGCGGCCGCGACGGTGCCGCGCTCGGCGACCAGGCGGTGACCAACGAGCTGGCGCTGCTGCTGTTCGCCTCCTACGGGGCCACGACCGCGGCGCTGACGCACACCCTCGCCCGGGTGCTCGGCAACCCGGAGGCGGCCGCGCGCCTGGCCGCCGAGTACACGGAAATCCGGCCCGCCGGTCACTCGCTGGCGGAGGTTCGCCGATTGCGCTGGGCGCGAGCCTGTTTCGAGGAGGCGCTGCGGTTGCAGGGCTCGGCGCCACTGATCCGGATCGCGGCGGCCGACTCCGCCCTGCGCGGGTACGTCATCCCGGAGGGCGCGCCGCTGGTGTTCCCGCTGGCGGTGATCCACCGGGATCCGCGCTGGTGGCGCGACCCGGATACCTTCGACCCCAGTCGTTTTCACGATCCGTCCGCCTCCGAACCGCGTCCGGCGCTGGCCTACCTTCCGTTCGGGGCGGGTCCGCACCGATGCCTGGCCTCGCAGCTGGCCTACGCGCTGGGGCAGTACCTGGTGCCCGAGCTGCTGCGCCGCTACGATCCCGCACTGCTGCCGGGCTGGACGCTCACGGAGGTACCCGGCCTGGCGCCCGGTATCGCAGGTGGGCTGCCGGTTCGGATCACGGCGAAACGCGTGCGGTGAGCGCGCGCCCATGACCGACACGAACGATGCGCTGGCGGTGCGGTTTCTCCTCTACGGCCGTCTGATCTCCGAGGCGGTCTGCACCTTCGCGAACCTGGGGTTGCCGGACATGATCGACGAAAAAGGCTGCGATGTAGAGCTTTTGGCGGAGCGAGCCGAACTGGATTCGGAGCGGCTGCTGGATCTGCTCCGGCTGCTGGAGGTGTGTGAACTGGTCCGGCTGGCGCAGGGGCGAGTGTGGCGCACCGAACGGGGCGGCTACCTGTGCGCTGATCGGCCCGGCTCGGTCCTGCCCACGGCGCGGCTGGTACGCGCGAGCGTCGGACGCGCCTGGGACGGGCTGGAAACCACCCTGCGCACCGGGCAACCGGCCTTCGACACCGTCTACGGCCGGTCGTTCTTCGCCGAACTCGACCACAACCCGGATCTGCGCGCGATCTTCGACGAATCACAGGCGCACGGATTGCGATCCGAACTCGACGCGATCGGTGACCTGATCGCCGCCGGCGGCACCGCTCGGGTGCTCGACATCGGCGGCGGTGACGGTTACCTCCTGACGCGATTGCTGACCCGATTCTCCGCCCTGACCGGTGTGCTGGTCGACCGGGAGACGGTACTCGAACGTGGCCGGGCCCGCCTGGCCGCGCAGCGGCTGACGGCGCGCTGCTCCTGCGTCGCGGCCGACTTCTTCGCACCGCTCGAGCTCGGCGTCACCGCGGGCGACGTGCTGATCATGCGGCACATCCTGCACGACTGGGACGACTCGGCCGCCGTGGCGATCCTGGCCAACTGCCGGGCCGCGATGCCGGCGGGGACCCGGCTGCTCGTCGTCGAGCATTTCAGCGCCGCGAACACCGAGCGCCGGGATCCCATGGCGGCCGTCATGAGCCTGTACATGGCCACCGTCACCTCGGGCCGCGAACGCACCCTCGCCGAATACGAAAAGCTCCACAGCGTAGCCGGTTTGGCAGTGTCTGGAGTCACGCTCTCCGGCGGTGCCTGCCTGATCGAATCGAGACCCGAGTGACGTTCCGACTCGAGGAACCGGGCCCCGAGGTCGCCTCGACGATGGGGCGCTGGTTGCGCGAATACATCGGCAGCCCGCATCCGGATCTGGGCCGGGACGGACCGGTGTGCCCGTTCGTACTGCCCGCGCTCAAGGCCGGTGGACTGAAAGTGCTAGAGCATCGCTGGAGCGGGGGACACGATCCCGCGCGCATGGCCGCGCTGATCCACACGCTCGTGGATCGCTTCCACGAGCGACCCGACGGGCCGGTGCGCAGTGAGCTGAACGCACTGGCGGTAGTGGTCACCGGATTGCCGCGCACGCGGTGGCCGTTGATCGATGCCGGGCATCGGCGGGCCAAACACGAGGTCGTCGCCCGCGGCTACATGGTGGGCCAGTTCCATCCCGAGTGCCGCGAACCCGCCGTGCACAACCCGTTCTTCGCCGTGAACACCGCGCCGTATCCGTTGCTCGCGGTGCGTCGCATGGCGGTGCACGACATCCTGTTTCTGCATCAGGACCCCCTCTGGTTCGAGGAGTATCGAAAGCTGTTCGGGCACAGGTTCGCCGGTGCGGGCCGGGTGAACGAGCACCTGCGCGCGCTCTATGAGCGAACCTGCCGGCGCTATCGCCGCATCGAACCCGGAGCCCGGCCGGAATTGGAGCCGTCATGGAAATCGAGCTGATCGACGTGGTCCGGCGATATCGCGTCGGCGGACAGAGCATCGCGGCCCTCGACAGCGTGAGTCTGCGACTGGACGGCTCGGAATTCGTCGCACTGGTCGGCCCTTCGGGTGCGGGCAAGAGCACCCTGCTGCACGTGCTGGGCGCCCTCGACACACCGACCTCCGGCCGAGTGCTGGTGGATGGACAGGACATCGGCGGGCTCGGTGACGCGGAGCAGGCCCGGTTCCGGTTGCGGCGGGTCGGGTTCGTGTTCCAGGACTTCAATCTGATGCCGACTCTTTCCGCGTGGGAGAACGTGGCGCTGCCGGAAATGCTGGCGGGACACTCGATTCGGCAGGCTCGGGCGCGGGCCGAGCAACTGCTGGAGCGGGTCGGCCTCGGCGGCCGGGTGGAGCATCGCCCCGCCGAACTGTCCGGGGGCCAGATGCAGCGGGTCGCCATCGCACGCGCGTTGCTGATGGACCCGCCGCTGATCCTGGCCGACGAGCCGACCGGAAACCTCGACAGCCGAACGGGTTCGGCGATTCTCGACTTGCTGGCAGAGCTGGCGCACAGCGCGACCACCGCGCGGCTGGTAGTCCTGGTCACCCACGATCACGACGCGGCCGCCCGCACCGACCGAACGATCACGCTGCGGGACGGGCGCATCGCCGCCGACACCCGCTATCCCGCCATAGCCCCGGAGCTATCCGCGTGATCCGCGCTGCCGCCGACCGGTTCCGGGTGCTCACCTGGCGCGAGATCAGCGCGCACGGCGTGCGTTCCGCGGCGCTGGTCGTGGTGCTGGGCGTGGCCGCGGCGCTGCTGGTCGCTGTGGTCACCGCGTACTCCTCGCTGATCGGTTCAGCAGGTGAACTCAATCGGAGCATCGCGGGCGATGCCGATCTGGCCGTCCTGGGCTACACCGACACCGGCTTCGACATGTCCCTGTGCACCGTCGCCGCCGAGGTCCCGGGGGTGCGGGCGGCGGTGCCGCTCATCCAGAGCACCGTCTCCGCGTCCGGGCCGGTCGCCGTGCTCGGCGTCGACCCGTCGGTGGTGCGGTTGCGCTCGCCGCTACAGGACGCGCTGATGTCGCAACTGCGCGTGGACCCCGGTCTGCTCGGCGCCGCGGACCGAGTGGTGGTCGGCGCTCAGATGAACCTCGCACCGGGACAAAGCTTTCCGCTGCGGCACAAGACGCTCACCGTCGCGGCCGTGGTGCCCGCCGAGACCGCCGCGCAGATCAATGGCGGACACTTCGTCGCCGCGCCGCTGCGCACCGCTCAGGCTCTCACCGAACGCCCGGACCGGGTCGACGCCGTTTTCATCGTCGCCGAGCCCGGCGTGGACACCGCCGCGCTGCGGGACCGCATCGCCGCGGCGATCGGTGACCGGGCGCTGGTCACCGGCAGTGACCTGCGCTCGGCGCAGGTGCGCAACGCGCTGCTGCTGGTACGCAGCATCACGCTGCTGGTGGCCGCCGTGTCGCTGGTGGTGGCGGCGTTCCTGATGTTCAACGCGACGAATATGGCTGTGGCGCAACGCCGCCGGACGATCGCGATGCTGCGGGCCGTCGGCGCCCGCCGCCGGGTGCTGGTGGCGGACCTCTTGGTCGAGGCGGTGCTGTTCGGGCTGGCCGCCGCCACGATCGGAATTCCGCTGGGGCTGCTCCTGGCGCGCTGGGCCGTCGGGCGCACTCCGGCCTTCCTGCTCGATGTCGTCTCCGCGCGGTTGCACTTCCAAGTCACCCCACTGGTCTTCCCGGCCGTGATCGGGCTGTGCGTGGCGGCCTCGGTCGCGGCCACCCTGGTCGCCGCGCATCAGGTGTCGCGGATCGAACCGACAGAGGCGCTGCGGACCGCGAATATCGGTCCCGGCGAACCGATTCCGGCCCGCACGGCGATCACCGCGGGTATCGGCGCGCTCGCGGCGACGGCCCTGACCGCCGTGATCGCGCTCCGCGTATCGAACCTGTTCGTGGTAGCCGCCGTCGGCGTTCTGACGGCCGGGTTGCTGGCGCTCGGCCTGGCCATGGCACGAGCGGTGGTGGGGGTGGCCGCGTGGATCAGCAGGTGGTCGGGATCACCGGGGCGCATGGCCGCGGCCTCGATCCACCGCGCGCCGCGCCGCACCTGGGCAACCGCGATGACCGTCGGTATCGCCGTCACCATCGGTATCGCCGTCAACGGAGCACTGGGCGATCTGGTGCGCTCCGCCGGCAGCACCTTCGATCCGCTGCGCCGTACCGACCTACTGGTGACCGCTGCCGGTGAAGACGGATTCCCCTCCGGACTGCTGCCGGCGCACTGGGAGCAACAGGTACGCCGCACCCCCGGCGTGGCCGACGTGGCGGGGGCGCAGTGGGCACACGTCACAGTCGACGAGGCCCGAGTCCAGATCGCCGGCATGGCCCCGGGCAATGGCAATATCGCGGATCTGCTCGATCCGGGTATTCGCGCCGATGTACTGGCCGGGCGCGGCATCGTCGTGTCGCGGTCGCTGGCCGACCGCCTGGCAACCGAGGTCGGTGACGAGATCGTGCTCGGCACGCCGACCGGGCCACACTCGGTCCGAATTCTCGGCGAGTTCGGTTACCTCTCGGTGGAGGCCGGTGTCATCGGGATGAGCCTGGAGACTATGCGAATCTGGTTCGATCGTCCGGGTTCCAGCTATCTGGCCGTCACCGTGGCCGGCGAGGTAGCGCCGGTGCGCGCCGCGCTCCAAACCGCTCTCGGTCCCGACGCGAAACTGTCCACCGGCGAGGACGCCTACCGGTTCAGCCTGTTCAACATCGACCAGGCCGGCGTCTTCGCGGTCGGGTTGCAATGGATCGTGGCATTGCTGGCGGCTTTCGCGGTGATGAACACGCTGCTGCTCGCGGTGGTGCAGCGGCGGCGCGAGATCGGTGTGCTGCGGGCGATGGGTGCTTCGCGGCGGCTCGTCGCCCGTTTGGTGGTGATCGAGGCGGTCGCCGTCGGCCTGGTCGGCGGTGCGATGGGTGTGCTCGGCGGCGAAGCCGTGCATCTGCTGGCCGTCCGGGTGCTGGCGGTGCTGACCGGAATCGACGTGCGCTACGCGCTGAACCCGGCGGCGTTGTGGTCGGCGGTGATCGCGCTGGGGGTTTGCCTGGCCGGGGCGGTGCCGCCGGCGATCCGCGCGTCCCGGCTGAACGTGATCGCGGCCGTGGCCGCGGATTGAGTCTCGAAAAGGTGGTTCCCATGCGGAAACTCAGTGTTCCGGACACGATGCCGATGCTGGCCCGGTTCGAATTCCCGCGCGATCTGCGCGCGCTCGGATCGGCGGACATTCGCCGGTTGGCCACGGAGATAAGGGAATTCCTGGTCGCGAAGGTCTCGCTGACCGGAGGTCACCTCGGGCCGAACCTCGGCGTGGTGGAACTGACGATCGCACTGCACCGAGTCTTCGACTCCCCGCGCGACCCGCTGATCTTCGACACCGGGCACCAGGCCTACGTCCACAAGATCCTGACCGGTCGCCGCGACGGCTTCGACGGACTGCGCGCACGCGGCGGGCTCTCCGGCTACCCGAGCCGATCCGAGAGCGAACACGATTGGACCGAGTCGTCCCATGCCTCCGCGGCACTGTCGTATGCGGACGGACTGGCGAAAGCGTTCGCCCTGCGCGCGCTACGGGATCGCTGCGTGGTGGCGGTCGTGGGCGACGGCGCACTGACCGGCGGCATGTGCTGGGAGGCGCTGAACAACATCGCCGCCGGACCACCGCGGCCACTGGTCGTGCTGGTCAACGACAACGGCCGCTCCTACGACCCGACGGTCGGACGTCCGGCCGAGCGCATGTTCCTGGGAACAGGTCTGAAGTATCTCGGCCCGATCGACGGTCACGACACGGCCGCGGTGGAAGCCGCACTGGCGGAGGCGAAATCGTGCCGAGCGCCGGTGATCGTGCATGCCGTCACGGAGAAGGGCCGCGGCTATCGGCCCGCCGAGGCCGACGCCGGCGACCGGATGCACGGGCCGGGTCCCTTCGACCCCGCGACCGGGCGCGCCACCACGGTCGCCGGTGCGAGCTGGACCGCGGAATTCTCCGCCGAGCTGATCCGGCAGGCCGAGCGGCGACCGGACCTCGTCGCCATCACCGCGGCGATGGCCGCGCCGACCGGGTTGGCCGCCTTCGGCGCCCGCTTCCCGGAGCGGCTGTTCGATGTCGGGATCGCCGAGCAACACGCGCTGACCTCGGCGGCGGGTCTGGCTCTGGGCGGCCTGCATCCGGTGGTCGCGCTGTACTCGACCTTCCTGCACCGCGGGTTCGACCAGTTGCTCATGGATGTCGCGTTGCTGGGCCTGCCGGTCACACTGGTCCTGGATCGTGCGGGCGTGACGGGGCCGGACGGAGCCAGCCACCACGGCGTATGGGATCTGGCGCTGCTCGCGCTGGTCCCGGGCATGCGGGTGGCCGCACCGCGCGACGGCAGCACACTGCGCGCCGAATTCGCCGCCGCCCTCGCGATCAAGGACGGACCGAGCGCGGTGCGGTTCCCGAAAGGCGCTGCGGGACCAGATATTCCGGCTGTAGATCGATTCGGAGAGATCGACGCGCTGTTCATCCCGGGCCGCGGCGGCGATGTCCTGCTGATCGCCATCGGATCGCTGGCCGATGCCGCGGTGGCGGCAGCCCGGCGCGCGACCGCACGCGGAATCCAGGTGACCGTGGTCGATCCACGCTGGGTGCTCCCCATCTCGGCTGACCTTGTCTCGCTCGCGGCCGGCTACCGGCTGGTCGTCACCGTGGAGGACGGCGTCCAGCACGGCGGGATCGGATCCGCGATCGCGTCGGCACTGGCCGCGGCGGGGATAGATGTTCCGATCCGTGGTATCGGAGTTCCCGGCCGATTTCTCGAGCACGGGACGCGCACGGAGTTGCTCGAACACATCGGACTGGAACCCGCGGCCATCGAACAACGCATCGTCGAGTGGGCCTCCCAACGTTGACGGTTGGCGTCGCGGCGAATTAGGTTCGGCCGATGTCGGTCGATGAGAACGGTAGCGGATACCGCTGGAGTGATATACCCGCTGATCAGTTTCGTCGCGACGTGGCCGAGACGTTGGGTGCGTTCTCGCGGCGGGCCATCGACCTCGAAGGTCGCAAGGCCGCGGCGGTCTTGATCGCGATCGCCGAGCATGATGGGGGGCAAGGGATTTGGCTCACCGAGCGATCGCGAGGACTGCGCGCCCATGCCGGTCAGTTCGCTTTGCCGGGTGGCCGACTGGATCCGGGGGAGGACGCGGCAGCGGCGGCATTGCGGGAACTGGAGGAGGAGCTGGGCATCACGGCGCCTCGTTCGACAGTGCTGGGTCTGCTCGACGATTACCCGACGCGCTCAGGTTATGTGATGTCCCCGGTAGTGGCCTGGATCGGCGCCTCGCCGACGCCGACGCCGAATCCCGCGGAAGTAGCCGCGGTGCATTGGATTCCGATCCCGGCCCTCGATGTCGATCCGTGTTTCGGATCCGTCCCTGGTTCCGACCGCCTCGCCATCAAACTTCCTTTGCTGGGCGGCCACCTGCACGCCCCCACCGCCGCGATCCTGTACCAGTTCCGTGAGGTGGTCCTGCATCACCGTCTCACCCGTGTCGACCATCTCGAACAGCCGCGCTTCGCTTGGGAGTGAGCAAGGCTGAACCACTTCGCGCGACGATCATGCGGCTGTCGGCGTAGGCACTACGGCGCGAGCCGTCCGTTGACCACTCACTGCCCTGCTTTGTCACTCCGACCAGTCGTCGCGAGGATCGTTTCCGCGACCAGCACGGGGTCATCGATCATCGGCACGTGGCCCACACCGGGCAAGGTCACGTACTTCGCGGCAGGAAGCCGGCGTTGGGCGATCGTCCCGTTGACCGCTGGGGGCAGTATTCGATCGTGCGCGGACCAGGCCAGGGTGATCGGGCACGGCAACGGGTCCAACAGGGCGATCTGTTCATCGGTGCTCAACAGGTCGGCAGTCACCGTGCATTCCAGCAGATCACGAGTCAGCTCCACGAGAACTGCGGGGGTGATCCGGTCGCCACGAGTCGCTACATCGCGCAGCACTATTCGACGCAGGAGCGAGGACCGCGCCGCCAGTGGCGTGAATGGCCGACCCAGCCGCGCGAGCGTCAGCTGGCGCGAGATCTTCGCGGTCGCATCCGAATGGCTGGCGGTGGTCGCATCCCAGAAACCGGCCGGAGAGAGCGCGCATACGGTCACCGCACGA
The DNA here is from genome assembly GCF_017875645.1 of Nocardia goodfellowii. Classification (NCBI taxonomy): domain Bacteria; kingdom Bacillati; phylum Actinomycetota; class Actinomycetes; order Mycobacteriales; family Nocardiaceae; genus Nocardia; species Nocardia goodfellowii. Next base: position 4,771,331 of record NZ_JAGGMR010000001.1, read on the forward strand.
CCGCGGCGCGCCAACTCGATCGCCATCCATCCGCCCAGCGAATTACCGGCGATATGGACCTGATCGAGCCCCCGCGCATCAAGATCGCGTTCGACCTCGTCTACCAAGTGGGCGCACCGCATCGGTCGCTGCCTCGCCGGTGACCCACCGCGATGACCGAGCGCGGTCGGACAAATGATCTCGTGGTGCGGGCTCAGAAGCGGCACAACGTCGTTCCACGCGCGCGCGGACATCGTGACGCCATGCAGGAGTAGAAGCGGGACGGAACTGGCGGGCATGACGATCCTTCGATATCAGTGAACACACGGAACTAGCGAGCGGTCCGGCTTCCTCGCAGCTCACGGTCTACATGATCGCAGGTGCCGGCAACCGGGACACCGGCGGTTGTGGTGGCGTGGACCGGGTGGCGTGCCGCGGCGGTCGCACGTCGAAGCAACTGGCCGGGCAGCGGTGATATGACCATGCGGCCTTGCACTTTCGACCGGCACCATCCGTGATTGTGTCGCCGGAACAACTCGGTCCCGCAGTCGCGAAGGGCGGATCAGCCAGCGTCGCAAGCATTTTCGCGATGGCTTGCGCCTACTGGGGAGGAGCGAAATCAGCTGGCCGGGCAAGGAAAGCCTTGCGTCCGACGGATACTCCAGACTATGGTCCAGACAGTTGTCCAGAATTATCTCGGGAGTCTCGCGATGAACGGCTTCGTCCCCGCCGAGGGCACCGAACTCCTCACCGGTCGAGGGGCGGTCGTCGTCGGGGGCGGCAGTGGCATCGGAGCAGCGGTCGCCGATCTACTCGGTCGCCACGGCGCGGGCGTCGTGGTCAACTCTCGCGACCAGGGTGCAGTCGATCGGCGGGTCGCGCAGATCGCGGCGCGGGGTGGCGACGCGATCGGTATCGCCGGGTCGGCGGCCGAGGAAGGAGTCGCCGAGGAATTGGTCCAGGCCTGTGTCGGCGCCTACGGCGGTATCGATGTGCTCATCAATTGCGCCGGCATCGCCGAACCGGCCCAATCCTCGATTCTCGATGTGAGCACCGCGCAATGGCGGGCTCTGCTCGATTCGCACCTGACGACAGTGTTCAACACGTGCCGAGCCGCCGCGCCTTTGATGACCTCCAGCAGAAGGGGATCGATCATCAACACCGGTTCGTTCGCCTATCTCGGCGACTACGGCGGGACCGGCTACCCAGCGGGGAAAGGCGCGGTAACCAGCCTGAGTCTGGCAATGGCGGCCGAGCTGAAGGAATACGGCGTGCGCGTGAATACTGTCTGCCCCGGCGCGCGCACCCGGCTGTCGACCGGCCCGGACTACGAGGCCCAGATGCGACGGCTGCATGAACGCGGGCTGCTCGACGAGGTGACTCTGCGGGGATCTCTGGACCCGCCGCCACCCGAGTATGCCGCTGCCTTGTATCTGTTTCTGGCCAGCGAGGCCTCAGCCGCGGTCACCGGGGACGTGTTCATCGCCGCGGGCGGTTTCGTCGGCCGCTTTCCACGTCCGGTTCCGGATGTGCTCGGCTATCGGGACCACCTGCGCGCCGAACCATGGTCGGTCGCCGACCTTGCCGCGATGATCACCAAATAGCTTGAAAGGTAAATCCTTTGGATGATTTCGTGTCAACGGGAAGACCGTCGGCTGTGCAGGTAGGCGTGGGCGATCTGACTTTCGACGTACAAGTCGACGGCCCCGATTCGCCGCCGTCCGCCCAGACGGCCGCGCTGCTGCTGCACGGCTTTCCGCAGAGCGCCGCGTCCTGGCGGACTGTCGGCCGGCATCTCAGCGCTTCCGGTATCAGCAGTTACGCCCCGAACCAACGGGGCTACTCCCCGGGAGCACGGCCGACGAAGGTCGGTGACTACCGGCTTGCGGCGCTGATCTCCGACGTGATCGGACTGTGCGACGCACTCGAACTCGATACGGTGCACCTGGTCGGGCACGACTGGGGCGCCATCGTCGCCTGGGCGGTGGCCGCTACTCATCCCGCGCGAGTGTCCTCCCTGACCGCTGTGTCCGTACCCCACCCGGCCGCCTTCGACCATGCCATCCGCTTGCACCCCGAGCAGCGCGAAAAGTCCGCGTACATGGCGATGCTCGAGGCCGAGGGCACAGCCGAGTTACTGCTGGCTCAGGACGGCGCGGCATTGCGGCTCGGTTTCGGCTCGGCCGTCGCACAGCCGATTGCCGAAACTCACATCCGACTGCTTTCCCAACCTGGCGCGATGACCGCCGCGCTGAATTGGTACCGGGCGAAAGGCACTGACTGGCAGCACGTTCCGGCGGTGCGAGTGCCGACAACCTTCGTGTGGGGCACCGATGACATGGCAGTGACGAGCGCAGCGGCCGACCGTTGCGCCGAGTATGTCGAGGGGCCCTATGAATTCGTGGCACTGCCCGGCATCAGCCACTGGGTACCGGAGGAAGTACCCAGCCGGTTGAGCGCGGCGATTGCCCATCGAATAGTCGGCGGCCAACGATAGCTCGGCCGGGTTCCGAGCCCAGGAATGCCTGCGGCGGAGCGCACGTTGTCATTGCACGCATGCGTATCCCGGTAGCGGACCTGACATCGAGGAGAATCGTTTTGTCCGGCAAGGCATCCCACGAGCAGACCACTGGATTGCTTCGATTCGAACGTGCCGGCACCACGCTCACGGCGACCATCCGCGACGGTGCGGGAATCCCGCTGATAGTGCTGCCCGGCGTCATGGCCGACGCAGCGACATGGCAGCCCGTCGTGGATCACATCGACCTACCCAACCCCGTCGTGACGGTCAATAGGCGCGGTCGTGTACCCAGTGGGCCACTGGGCGCGAACTACTCGGTCGGCGTCGAGATCGCCGACCTGCACCGAATACTGGACGAAGTCGGCGGCGAGGTACACCTGTTCGGGTGGAGTTACGGCGGTCTCATCGCCGTCGAGACGGCACTCGAGCGATCGACGATTCGCTCGCTCATCGCCTACGAGCCGGTCGCGACTCCGTTCGCCCCGACGGCGATCGCACCGCTGCGAGCCGCCATCGAGCGCGACGATCTGGACCGTGCTGTGGAGATCGTCAACACCGATGTCTCGGGCTTCTCCGCGGAATACGTGGCAGATCCGCGCCGCAGCCCGATCTGGCCGGTGCTGCGCCCGCTGGCGGCCTCCCTTGGCGAGGAAATGGCGGCGATCAATCACTACCGCCCCCGCCTGGGCAGCTATCAGGACTTGAGCATCCCGGTCACACTGCTGCTCGGCGAACTCAACGACAGTGTCGCGCCGTACGGAACAGCATTCGCGCGGATCGCGGCGGCCTTACCGCAAGCCGAGATCGTCTGCCTTCCTGGGCAGGGACACCTCGCACACGCCCAGGCGCCAGAGCTTTTGGCTCGGCATATCACCAATGCGGTTACCGCACTGTCGACCATCGATTGAACGACACCGCGGCTGTTCACCGTCTGGGCCCCGCCCGGCGCGGCTCCCGCCGCCGATGGCCGCTCGTGAATATATCGCCACGCCTCAGCCAGCGGTGATGAGACATGTGGTTGTGAAACCCGCGCCGCTGCTGATCGATAGTTAGCTCGTTCGGCGTCGGCGAGGGCGGTTGTCCCGACGCGAACGGCCATGTCGAGTGCGCTGTCGTCGCGCACCGGCAGCTGATCGATGCCCTCCATTATCGAAGCCGAGCGGGTGATCACACCCTTGGCGTACGCCTCCCGGTCGGTGTAACAGCGGGTGGGCAGCCACAACGCCGCACCGGCGATCTAGACCGCGCCGTCGACCTTCATGGTGCGTCAGGCACGGTCATCTCGGACCGGGGGCCGAGATCCACCGGGACCTGAACCGGCACTCGATTACCAAGGGCCCCATGATCGTCCACCGTCGGGACCATAAGTTGATCCGCGCCGCCCGCACGGCGTCGCCCCCCGACCGCCTGGCCGTCCGGGAATGCAGCGGTAGTGCCGCTGACTGCGACGGTGTTGCCGATTCGAACCGCTCGGGAGTATCCGATCTCCTGTTCGTAGACGGAGCCGTCGCCAATACTTCCACCCAATCGTGGTCATCCAACTTCGCTGCGGACCCACGCCCCAAAGCCTGCTTGGCAATTACGACTGGCGGCGTGACGTCGAGCGGCAGAATGACCGCTGGTATGGCTCGGTGACAGGTCCAAATTCGTTGTCCCCAAATTTGAACGAGCGGTTGTTCCCACTATTGTTGCGAAAGGAGGGTGGCGCTACTGCTTGAGTGGTCATGTCCGAGAACGAATCACCGGTGCGCCAGTGGGCGTCTTCGGCCGTGACCACAAGATCAATCCAGGAGCAGCCAGTGCGGGGCGGGCCGGTCGGGAAGAGCAATCCAGCAGTTCTCGTAGGGGCAAGTCGGGGCAGTGGTCGAGACGATCCGCTCGGTGTGAGCGGATGCTCGTCGTTGCTGGACCTCATCGCAGCGGACCACCAAGGTTTGGGTGGTGCTGGGCGCATGCACTTCCTGGAATCCGGCCGCACGCTGCAGTACGCCGAGATCGCGGGACTGGTCTCGCGCATGCGGTCAGAGCTCGGCAAAGCCGGTGCGGGTCCTGGTTCCGTCGTGGGTCTGCTCGCAGTACCGGGCCCCGGGTTCCTGGCCGCGTTCTTCGGAGCCTTGGCGGTCGGCGCGGCGGTGAGCGTCCTTCCGATCCACGCCGGCACCTCGGCGGACACCTCGGTCGCTCACCTGCACAGGATCATCGCGGCAGCAGGAATTCGGTATGTGGCGGTCTCGAAGCCGTTCGAAGTGGTCGCGGGTGGGCTGCGGGAGCGGGAAGCGGGCTTGCGCTTTTTCCAGTGTGACGACCTCGAGCCTCGCGACGGCACAATCTCTCTGCTCGAATCGGATCCAGCGGCAACTGCGATCGTGCAATTCAGTTCCGGGACGACCGGTGTGCCACGCGGTGTCGAACTATCTCACTCCGCAGTGCTGGCGAACATCTCGGCGATCGTCACCTCGCTCGAGGTGAACACGTCGGATTACTCGCAACTCTCGTGGGTGCCGCTCTTCCATGATCTGGGTCTGATGTCGTTCCTGGCTTCGATCGCCGGGCGCGGCAGTCTCTACCGGTGTGAGCCGATGACATTTCTGCGAGACCCCGGAAAAATCAGTCGCTGGTTGAGCGAATTGCGGATCAACTATATCGGCGGTCCGAATTTCGCCTACGAGTATTTCGTCGAGAACCTGGGTGGTGGTAGCGCTCGAGCGGACCTGAGTAATCTGCACAGCGCCCTCAATGGCGGTGAGTTCGTCCGCGCGGAAACGTTGCAGCGGTTCGCGGACGCGACCGCAGCATATGGAGCGGCGCCAACCGTGATGCGTCCTGCGTACGGAATGGCCGAGAACTGCGCCGGAATTACGCTGTCTCCATGTGGCGTTGAGGCACGCGTCGATTGGTTCGACCGCGAGCTGCTTGCGGCCGGTAAAGCGCACGCGCTGGGCGGCGCGACCGAGTCCGCGCGAGCTATCGTCTCCGTCGGAATACCCGTGCCGGGTACGTCTGTCCGCATCGTCGACGAGAGTCGGAATGCCGTGCTGGAGCACGATCAAGTCGGGGAAATCGAGTTCACCGGCGATTCTTTGATGAGCGGCTATCTGCGTGACCAGCAAGCGACTGTCGCTGCCCACCGCGGTGGCTGGTTTCGAACCGGAGACCGAGGATTCGTGCACGAGGGTCATCTGTTCCTCTGTGGCCGGACCAAGGACATGATCACCGTACGCGGCAGAAATTTTTATGCCGAGGATGTTGAGATGGTGGTGACAGACGCTATCGGTGACGTAGTGCCCTGCGTCGCGTTCACGGATCTGTACAGCGATCGAGAACGCATGATCATTCTGGTCGAGGCCGCAGCCGAAAAGGAAAGGCTCCGGCGGATCGAAGCCCGCTTGTCGGGCGCACTCGGACTGACCTCGTTCGAAGTGCACGGAGTTCGCCGTGGCTGGATTCCTCGCACCACCAGCGGTAAAGCGCGCCGAGCCGCCGCTCGCGACAGGTTCGCGCGACGAGCCGAAAGGGACTGACATGGACGCCGAAAGCAGAAGGGCTCTCGCATGACGGCGAAGTTCACGGAAATCTTCGATGACCTCAAGTCGCTCCTTGTGGAAGAAGCGGGAGTTCCGGTGGAATTAGTGACGCCCGACGCATTGCTGACAGATTTGCCGGGCATCGACTCGCTGCGGATGATGCGGACAGTGTTGCGGCTGGAAAATCGCACGGGGATCGCGGTAAACGAGAGCGTCGTCTTCGGCGCAAAGACTCTGCGAGACCTCGTGAACGGAATCGAGCGTGAGATCGCAGCACAGGTCCCGGACACCGACAAGAAGTGAGCCAAATGTATCGCGCATTGTCAACCGATGAGATGGTCCACAGTGCACACCGAGTGTTCGACCGGGCTCGTCAGCGAGGGCGAGTTCTGCGCACCATGATGCCCGGTGGCGTCGAAACATGGTGTGTAACCGGCTATCACGACGCAATGGCGACTTTGCAGGATGCGCGGTTGACCCGCGACGCGCTGGCCGCGCTACCCCCTTCTCGGCTCAGCGGCCGACGCGTACCCGAGGACTATTTGACTGTCCACGGCCGCCAAACATTCAACACGGCAGGCGAACAACATGATCGTTTGCGAAATGCTTTCGTGCCCTTCTTCACCCGTTCGGCCATCCAGCGGCATCGACCGTTCCTGGCAGCCCTCGCGGCAGACCTCGTCGACGAACTCGCCGGCCGGAGGGAGATCGACCTCGTAACCGATTACGCCGGTCCGTATGTGATGCGAGCGATCTGCTACATCCTCGGAGTACCGGCCGACCTGCTACCCACCCTGCTCAGGCAGGTCGAAGACCTTACCGGACCGAACGATCCTGACCTGCCATGGATGCGGCGGCAGTTCCACGAATTCAACATGCTCATTGCCGAGACGATCGACTACCGCCGACGCCATCCGACCGACTATGACGTCGTTTCCGTCCTGCTCCAGGCAGCCGAACCCAGAGACCTGGCTCTCCATGAACTGGCTGCGATGGTTGGTGTCCTCATCGGCGCCGGTTCGCTGACTACACGGTCGCTGATTACCTCAGGGTATTTCAACCTGCTGACAAATCCTGGCGCGATCCGCGCCTTCGGCACGCTGGGATCGGCATCGGAGCGTGCGGTGAACGAACTGTTGCGGATTCAGTCACCCGTGGCGGTGGGAATACCCCGTGTGGCTCAGGAGAGCTGCACCCTCGGCGGCCAACGCATCGAAGAAGGTGAGGTGGTGCGGGTCATGCATGCCAGCGCCAACCGGGACCCCGCGGTATTCGCTCATCCCGACCACCTCGATGTGCGCCGGGCACGGAAACCACACCTGGCCTTCGGCTGGGGCAAAACCTATTGTCTCGGCGCGCATTTGGCGCGTCTGCAAACACAGATCGCATTCCACACCCTCTGCGCGCGCCTGCCTCGGCTACACCTGGCTGTCCCCGTCGAGGAAATCCGCTGGCGGCCCACGGTCCTGGTCCGCGGTCCGCAAACGCTGCCACTGCGAACGTTGTGAGGTCACGACTGGCTACACCTACCACCGGTTCGAAACAAGCAATCCTTGGCGGTCCCGGCTCCGAGCACGGCACCGCAGAAAGAGAGACGCGCATGGTCGGCACAGTCATCGTTGCGGGGGCACGCACTCCGATGGGAAGAGCGGGCGGTGCACTGCGAAGCCTGGAACCCGCCGCGCTAGGTGTTGCAGCTAGCCGCGCAGCCCTTCAACGATCCGGATTGCCACCAGACCGCGTGCAGCACGTGGTCCTGGGCCAGGTCATGCAGTCCGACATCGCTTTCGGACCCGCGAGGGTCACGGCGCTCGACGCCGGAATCCCCTCGCATGTTCCGGCCACCACCGTGCAGCGTGCCTGCATCAGCGGCTTCACAGCTATCACGGTCGCAGATCAAATGATCCGTGACGGTGTCTGTGACGTCGTCCTGGCAATCGGACAGGAATCGCTGTCGCAGGTGAAGGACGCCGCTGACAACACAATATTCAATGTGATAGCCGATCTGGCTGAGCAGACTGACCGCTTCAACGAGAAAGCCGGAATCGATCGCGCCGCCCAGGACGACTACACGGTCAGCTCTCATGAACGTTCTCGGACTGCGCAGAGCGCAGGCAGGCTCCGCGAGGAGATCGTCTCCGTCGAACTCGCAACGATCGGTGCACCGTCATCAGTGATCGATGACGACGAAGGTATCGATCCCACCGCCGCCGAGTGGATCGGCCGGATGAATCCTGTTCGGGGACCGGGTGGCACGATGACATACGCCACGATCGCCCCCGCCGCGGACGGCGCCTGCGCTCTCGTACTGATGCGCAAGGATCTGGCCACCGCCGAAAAGATCGATTGGCTTGCGGAGATCGGCGCACATACCGCTACAGCCGGGCCACAACACGAGCCGCACACCCAGCCGGCCGCGGCGCTGGGACGGGTACTCGACCACGCCGGACTGCGCCACACTGATTTGGCCTGGATCGAGATCAACGAAGCGATGGCCAGCATACCGATTCACACAATTCGTGCTCTCGGACTGAACCCAGCCGTCGTCAACGCCGAGGGCGGCGCGCTGGCCCTCGGCCACCCCGCAGGAATGTCCGGAGCGCGCATCGTCTTGCATTTGGCCTACGCGCTGCGCCGGCGCGGAGGGGGAATCGGAGCCGCGGCCATCGCCGGCGACGGCGGACAAGGCGCAGCCCTCATCCTGAACGCGTGATCGACGAGGAACACCGATGCGTACCGAAACCGTCAGCTTCCGCAGCGAAGGCTCCACTGTCGAGGGGGATATCTACCTTCCGGACGACCCCGGTATTCGGCTGCCCCACGCGGCAGTCGTGCTCGCACAAGGCTTCACCGGCACGCGTACGGTGCTGGTTCCGGCCTACGCCGCGCAGTTCGCGCATGCCGGCGTCGCCGCGCTCACCTTCGATTATCGAGGTTTCGGCGGCAGCGACGGCGAACGGCATCGGTTGCTTCCCGCAGAGCAGATCGATGACATTCGCAACGCCATCACCTACATGACCACGAGACCGGACATCGACGGCAATCGAATCGCACTGTGGGGGACCAGTTTCGGTGCAGCTCATGCGATGTACGTCGGTGGGGTGGACACTCGAGTCCGTGCCGTCGTCGCCCAAGCCGGCTTCGGCGACGGCGCACAGCTTCTTTTCGACAGCCGGACCGAGCCGGAGCGTCGCGCGCTGACCGACGCGATCGACCACAATCGACGATGCCGGGTGCGCGGCGAGCCGGAAGCGCGGGTCGACCCGGCGGAAATACTGCACACCGCACAGGCGCGAGCCTTCTCAGCCGTCATGCTGCAACAGCTGCCGGAACTGGCCTGCGAATTGAGTTGGCAAACAGCGGAGAAGACGCTCGAATACCGTCCCATCGATGTCGTTGCCCGAATGGCGCCCAGAGCGCTGTTGCTCATTGCCGCGGCAGACGATGACCTCTGCCGGGCCGATCGACTGCAGGCCGTGTTTCAGGCCGCCAACGAGCCGAAACGTTTCCTTGTCATCGATACCGAGCACGCGGGTCTATACGCGCCTGATCAACTACTGACAACGGCGCGCGCTGCGGTCGACTTCTTCCACGCCCACTTGTAACCCCGATCCAACTGACTACCGCGGCACCGATGGAATCCTGACGCTGGTGCGTGTTTCACTCGGCGCGTCGAGGCCAACGGTAATGGCGGCGTCAGCCGTCCCGCAGGATTCGCGATAGGAGTGCGGCCAGCCCGTGGATGTTTCCGGCCGACAGCAGTTCTATGGTCGGGGTTTCACGGCCGAATGCCCGATGGAGCGTGACCTTCAGTTCCGTGCCCATCAGCGAGTCCAGGCCCAAGTCGATGAGATTGGCAGCGGGATCTATCCTCGCGGGTGTGGTCTGCAAGGTGGCGGCCATGCGGCGTTTCGGACGGAAGTAGCCAAGGTTCGGCAAGGCGGAACAGAAAGACTCGGGCCGGAAAATCAGACTGGTGGTCGCCGTCGAAGGACGCGGCGGTCGGTCGCGCTCACCGCGGGACTGCTGGTTGCTTCCGGAGCCGGATACTGGCTTGTCAGTGCGCCGGGTTCCATGGCCCAATCCGAACCGGCGAGCACTTCGTGCACCGAGGGCACCGGCAAGCTCACTATCAGTGAGATGTCCCTGATTCGGTCGAGGCTCCGACGGATCCCGAGGCCGCGACAGACCCCGAAGCTCCCACCCCTTTCAAAGCGGTCGCGAACATCGAGTTCCCCAACGCGGACTGCGAACGCAAAGAAACCGGCAAGTCGAAGACCGTCTCGTTCAAAGCGGATGAAGACAATTGTGTGATCAAGGCGGACATCGGCGAAGCCGAAGCAACCACCGCCGGCGGTGGCTCGGACAAGACGGAGTCCGGCACGTTCAAGCTGATCGTTCCGCTCGACGGTAAGCCCGCGACTGCGGAACTCGAGCAGAATCTGACCGCGGACAGCGAACACGCGTCGAACACCGTGCAGGCCAAGGAAACTGTGTCCGGCATCCAATTGCCGGGATGCACCGCGGTTCCGACCGGAACGTTCGCTCTGGAGGACGTGTGCTACACCTTCGCGGAGTAGGTGATCGATTCGGGAAACTCAACTTTCACAGCGCCGTGGCCGAGTTCGATGACCGTGGCCCGATATACCGGGTCGGGCACATCGCCGTGTCGGGTGAGTTCGTTGGTGAACTCCCATACCGAGCGCTCACTCGACGTCACGTCCGTCGGTGCCTGGCCGAGCTTGACCTGCTCGATCACATCAGTGGAGATACCGATCGCGCCGGCGACTCGTTCATGGGCATACCAGATATATTCCGAAGTCCGATGCACGGCGACGGAGAGGATCGCGAACTCACGTTGATCCGTTGCCGCAATTCCGCGGACGCCGGCTCGAGTTGTTCGACAGTCAACAATGCCAGTCGCTCCTGTTGATCCGAACGCATAGTGATCCTCTTTCCCGATTCGGTTCCCAGCCATCCGGTAACTCGACTGCGGATCTGTCGAAGCGTTGGTCTGCAAGCCATCTCGCTCCGAGTAGTCGAATAGAGATGACCGGTACGTGCTGGTATCCGTAGTGGCGTTTGCGTCGGAGAATGGCGCAGCGGAGGTTGTGGCAGGCGGAAGTCGGTGAATCAATCCGCTCGACCACGATCATCACGGGTCCGTGACCATGTTCGTGTCAACGACACGCTGTTACCAATGTTGCCAGTGGATAGCGTCGGCGAGGGGTCGTCGGGTGACAGGACCGAAGTTGCCGGCCGGTCGACCGACGGGGATGATCGCGTAGATTTTGACATGACGCGGAATGCCCAAGGCGGCCTCGACTTCTCGCTCGAACATAGTGTGCCAGGTGGTCATGGAGGCTGCCAGGCCGAGCGCTCGTGCCGTGAGCAGAAGGTTCTGGACGCCGGGATAGATGGAGGCGGCCTCGCCGACCATCATGGAGCGGCGCAGGTTCCGCAGCATGGTGAGGGTGTGACGTGTCCCGAGAGTGCGCAGGGCGATGAGCTGGCGACCGAAAGTGTGGCACATACGAAGGATCGGGCCGCGAGATTCGTAGCAGGCGATGATCAGCGCCGGTGTTCGGTCGAAGTGGTCGGCCTGATAGGTCAGGTTGTTTCCGGCGCTGGGGCCGTAGGTCGCGGACCGGACGAGTTCTTCCAGTAGCGCGCGAGGTACCGGCTCGGGTTCCAGGCGGCGCATGGCGCGAGTGGTGGTGATGACTTCGATCAGGGGTGCGTCGGTGCCGAAGCTGAGCGATATGTGCTTGTTCATACGGTGGTCATCCGGGTGGTGATGTCGATTCGGCGGCGGCCCAGGCGTGACCGAGGCTGCCACCGATGATGGACAGGAGGGAGCCGAGCAAATACCCGCCGAGGTTGGCGAAAACGAACGCGCCCAAGCCGAGAAGCACCACGAGAAGGCCCGCGAGAGTGCACGTCGGTGGGCGTGCCCACAGTAGGGTTCCGAGCCCGATGATCAGCCCGCCGAAGATCAAGGGCGCGAGATCGACCAGTCCGGGCAATCCCATGATCGAGTAGCCGCCGGCGGGCAACGCCGTAATGGTCAAGCCGCCCGTGACGGTGAAAAGGCCGGCCCAGAACGGGCGGGTTCGCCGCCAATACTGCCAACGTCGCGCGTCCCGCCGGAGACGGCGGATAGCGCGTCTCCATGCTGTTCGGGCCCTCGGGGGTGCGGGGGCGGACATCAGAAGCACTCCTGGACCGTCAGACCTGTCGAGACGTGGATTCCGGCACCTTTGACCCCTTTCACGTCGACCCAGCGAACTTTCGCGTTGACAGACAGATGCAGATTTCGCCCATCGATGGGCAACCGGCCCTGCCATACCTCGCGCGGGACGCCGTCGGCGGTGAAGGCGCCGCTGTTGAGGCCGAGGGTATGGGAGGCGAAATCTGTGATGGTGATTTCCTCGATGGCCATCTCCAGCGCTTGGATATGGACCGGAGTGTCGGAGGTGACCCGGGCGACGATGGAGCCGAAGGGCACGTCGACTTTGCTGGACGCGCACAGACCCTGGATCTCGACTTCGTCCAGTGCCGCGACGAGGACGGGATGCGATCGGCCGTCGGCGGTTTGGAAGAATTCGGGAAAAGAACCGTGTCCGTAACCGGTGATCTGGCTGATGGAGATTTTGATCGCCTGCTGGCCGCGGAAGTCCGCCCACACCGGCAGCGCACCGCGCAGTACGCCGGCGATCATCAGGCACAGCGCGGCGCAGGCGGCGCCGAACACGGGGAGGAAGCGTCGCCACCGTGTTCGTCCGTGGGGTGCGGCTGTGTCGCTTTCGCGGTGCGGCTGCTGGTTGTCGGAGGCGGCCGCAGAGCTCTTCGATGGTGGCGAGTCGCTATCGGACATGGGCGAGTCCCGCCAGCCGGGTGACTTCGCGTCGTGGTTTCCTGCCGCCGTGTTTGATCAGATGGTGCAGGGTGCGTTGGGCGTCGTAGTCGAAGCGCAGTTCCTCGGGGCAGGCGGTGGCTGCTTTGTCCAGTGCGAGTGTCGCGGCGAGATGTTCACCGATGTGGGCGAAGCCGTAGGCGAGCACGATGTGGTAACGAGCGGTCGCGGCTACCGGGTAATGTTCGGGGAATTCGACCTGTCCGGCCATGCGGACGATCTCACCGAAGTCTTTGCCCTGCAGGGCGACTTCCATCATGGCGGAGTTGATCTCGTTGGTGTCGAATCGGATGCCGTGACAGCTGCCGCCGTTGCCCAGGGCGCGCGCGGCTGTCCGGGCGCGCGAGATCGATTGCTGGGCAGCGGTTTCGTCCTTGTCGAGGGTCGCGCTTTGCGCCGCGAGCAAGTGCAGGGCTCCCCAGAGCACCGCACTGTCTCGCGGCTCGGGTAAGTCTTGGGAAAGCACGGCCGCCGCCGCTGAGGCGTAGTCGTGGCACGCGCCGAACCGGCCGAGGTCGAGCAGCGTGGCGGCGATATGCCAGGCGCTGGCGGCGGTCAAGATTGAACAGCCTCCGCGCAGGGAATCTTCGGCTGCGCGGTCGGCGACCACCCACGCGAGGTTGTAGGCGCCGATTCGGCGCAGCAACTGGCAGCTGATGTGGTAAGCGCGGATCCGGAGTTCGGGCACCGTGCGATCGGGGGCGTCGGCGCGAAGTCGCACCACGACCGCCGGAAGACGTTGTGCCAGAGTGGAAAACCGTACCGGAGAGTTCTCCCAGACCGACTGGCATCGCGCGACCTCTGCCGCCAGGTCGCCTACCGAGCCATACATCAAAGCCGGTCCTCGTCCGATCGCGGTGTCGGGATGGTTGATCAAGGTCGGTTCGATCGCTCCCATCAGCGCGTGGGCGTCGTCGGTGCTGCGGCGTCTGGGTGGGCGTGCGATCTCGATCAATTCGCTGTAGTCGTCGATGCGCAGGACTTCGGCCAGTCGCAGGATCATCCGGACGCTGTCCAGCTGCTGTCGACCGGTCTCCACCAGCCGCATCCACTCCTCACTACGCCCTACCAAATTCGCCAGCGCACGACGCGACAAGCCACGCCGGCGACGATGGATCTCGATCCTTTCACCAATGGTTAAACCGCTCTCCCCGGCAATCTTATTATTCACCCTGCACCGCCCAAAATAGTTGCTCGTGAGTAACGTTCGTGCATTTGCGCTTACAACTTTGAGGTAAGCCGCTGAGTTTATTGTGACCGCCGGAGACGGAGTCATGCCCGAGTCGCTGTGTTTGCGGAAATATTTCTATTTAGTTCTGACAACGTTTACTCGGGGAGAATGTGGGGAACAAGTGTTCGGAAGCTACCGGGCGCGTATACCGGCTATTTCCCGGCTGTACCGGCAGGTGCGGGCAAGCTTACATGTGGAAGCTGTTGCGACGGTTGCGTATATGCCGCTCGAGTCTGCGGGACCTGGGGCGGGCGAACATCCAGTGGGGATGTCGGGCGGCGTTCGGAAATGTCGGGCGGGTGGCGGAAGTGTTACGGACCTTGCGGAGACCGGAACGCATCATTCCGGGACGTGGCTGGCATTTACTGGATGATCATGCTTGGGCCGCAAGTTGTTTCGCGCCCGAGTGGCCTCGGGATGTGCGCATCCGTGCATGTATCGAGATCGAATTTGGTATCGACGAATATCGAATTTTGGCACCATGATCCGATTTGTCCTTGCGTGAGAGCGTACCTGGTTAACGTTCCCCTCGTGATTGGGTTGAGGTCGAGTGCCGGGGGATAAGGTCTTTCGAAGAGCGCCGTTCAAGGTCGGCGAAGTTTGTAATTCTCCTCGGATCTAATCGCTCCGGAGTCCCTATGGCTATCTCTTCACAGTTACACACCACCGACGGTGCTGCCGAGCTGATCTTGCTTTCCGCCCGGTCGGTATGGGAACCGCACCTCATCGCGCAAGTGGAGTCATTGCCCCAACCGCTGTGCACAATGGCGGGATATCACTTCGGCAGATGGGATGCCGAGGGCACTCCGGTTCGCGGTGTGCCCGGCAAAGGGGTGCGGCCGGCTCTGGTGCTGGCAGCGGCCGCAGCGTGTGGCGGATCTGTGGCGCAGGCGGCGCCCGCGGCTGCCGCGGTCGAGTTGCTGCACAACTTCACTCTGGTGCACGACGACGTGATGGATGGCGACTCCACGCGTCGCGGGCGACCCACGGTGTGGACGGTGTGGGGTGTCGCGGACGCCATTCTGCTCGGTGACGCTTTGCACGCGGCGGCTATTCGAATTCTCGTGGATGAGATGGCGCCCGGTATCGCTACCGCTGTGGTGGCCTGGTTGGAGACCGCGGCCCTCGAATTGTGCCGGGGCCAACATGAGGACTGCTTGTTCGAAACCGTCTCCGCGGTGGGAATCGAGGCCTATATCCGCATGGCAGCGGGCAAGACGGCGGCGCTGACCGGTAGCGCCTGTGCGGTCGGTGCGCTGTGTGCGGGCGCCGACCGCGGCCTGGTGGCACAGATGGACGCCTTCGGACGCGAGCTCGGGTTGGCGTTCCAATTCGTCGACGACATCCTGGGTATCTGGGGTGACCCGGAGGTGACCGGTAAACCGGTCGGCAACGACCTCGCTCGACGCAAGCTGAGTTTGCCGGTCGTCGCTGCGCTGGAATCAGGCACTACGGCGGCCGTGGAGCTGGAAGGACTGTATCGATCCCAGGCTCCGCTGACACCTGCCGACATCGCGCGCGCCATGGAACTGATCGAAGTGGCCGGTGGCCGACGGGTAGCTCGGCAATTAGCGGAACAGCGGAT
Organism: Nocardia goodfellowii; assembly: GCF_017875645.1. NCBI lineage: Bacteria > Bacillati > Actinomycetota > Actinomycetes > Mycobacteriales > Nocardiaceae > Nocardia > Nocardia goodfellowii. The sequence goes on from NZ_JAGGMR010000001.1 coordinate 4,787,087, forward strand.
CCGCGCGGCACTGACCGCCCTACCGGATCTCGCCGATACCGCGGACCTCGCGGTCTTGACGCACGCGATGACACACAGGAATCGTTGATATGCGCGCGTCGGCACTGCGTATCGGATCCGCGCACGGCAAGGCGATCTTGCTCGGTGAACATACCGTCGTTCACGGAACTCCCGCGATCGCGCTGCCGGTGCCCGCGCTGACGGTGCATGCGAGTGCGCGGCCCGGGGCTGGCTCGGGGTGCGCGCACGAGGCTTCACCTCCCGACCAGGCAGACGAATGGAAGTATCGATTCCAGACCGGAAACGGCGCTGATCGCCCGGATTTCGGCCCCCGAATCGCCGCTGAGCGCGCGCTGTCGTCATGGGGCCTGGCCGACGAAGTCTTCGACATCACCATGCGATGTGGCATACCGCCGGGGCGAGGCCTCGGTTCGAGCGCCGCTTGCGCCGCGGCGGCCGTGCGGGCACTCGCGGTGCTACTGGACCAGCCTTGCGACGACGACTTGTTGTACGAATCGGTCCAGCGCGGAGAGAACGCCGCGCACGGCCGTGCCAGCGGAGTCGATGCCCGCGCCGTACTGGCGCGGGGACCCATCTGGTTCCAGCGCGGCACCGCCCGCCCCCTTCCGTTCGACTTCGACGCGACCTTGGTTCTCGCCGATACCGGCAGCGCCCCCGGCACCCGTGAGGCCGTGGCCCTCGTAGGTTCGCACTTCGATGCCGACGCCCGGGCGGGGGAGCGGCTGCTCTCGTTCGCCACGAGCCTCATCGAGGCGGCCGCAGGCGACCTCAGGACCGGCCGAAGTGAAGCGCTCGGCGCGAAACTGTCGCAATTTCAAGCGATTCTGGACCAGCTCGGTGTCAGCACTCCGGAGATAGACGTTGTGGTCGCGGCCGCGATGTCCGCTGGAGCCCTCGGTGCGAAGCTGACCGGCGGTGGTCTCGGTGGATGCGTCTTGGCGTTGACCCACCCCCCGGCCGCGGCAGGTGTGGCTCACGCGATGTCCGAAGCGGGCGCGCGACGAACCTGGGCGCTGTCCCTCGAAGGGATGGCGCGATGAGCACCGCCGAGAACCTCAGCACCAGAACCGATGCCGTGATCAGCGACAGCGCGACCGCGGTGGCCTATCCGAATATGGCGCTGGTGAAGTACTGGGGAAAGCGCGACGAGGCACTGATCCTGCCGGTCAACAGCAGCCTCTCGATGACCCTCAACATTTTTCCGACCACGACCCGGGTCACGGTCATCCCGAGGTCGCACCGGGATGCGATCATCCTCAACGGTCGAGAAGCAGACCATGTCACGCGGCAGCGCATCGTGCGGTTCCTGGATCTGGTTCGTCGCCTGGCCGATCGACATGAACGTGTCGCGGTCGACACCACCAACACGGTTCCGACCGGGGCCGGCCTGGCGTCCTCTGCCAGTGGATTTGCCGCACTGGCCGCCGCGGCGTCGACCGCGTTCGGTCTGCGGCTCGACCAGCGAGCATTGTCCAGATTGGCTCGGCGGGGCTCCGGCTCGGCGTGCCGGTCGATTTTCGGTGGGTTCGTGATCTGGCACGGCGGAAAGGGTTTCGGGCCGCGCGCTGACGAAGGCTGCTTTGCCGAGCCGATCGCCGCGGAGCGGGATTGGGCCTTGGTGATCGCGCTGGTCGATTCCGAGCCGAAGAAGATCTCCAGTCGCGCGGCTATGCGTCACACCCTGACGACCTCGCCGCTGTATCTGCCCTGGGCCGCGGCCGCCACCGCGGATCTCGCCCACATGCGTGTGGCGATAGAACAGGACGACCTGGTGGCCGCCGGCCGGATCGCCGAGCACAACGCGCTGGGTATGCATGCGGCACTGCTGGCGGCGCGACCCGCCATTCGCTATTTGTCGCCTCGCTCCTTACAGGTGTTGGATCGAGTCGAACAGGTACGCGCGGCGGGCACACCCGCCTACGCCACCATCGATGCGGGCGCTAATGTCGCCGTGCTCTGCGCGCGAACCGACGTACCCCGGGTGGCTGCCGCCTTACAGGAGTTGCCCGACGTCTTCACCCACGTCGCATTGCCAGGTCCAGCGGCCGCGATCCGCCGGAGCGACTCATGATCGCTTTCCGCGCACCGGGCAAATTGTTCATCGCGGGGGAGTACGCCGTGCTCGACCCCGGCGGAGCAGCGGTTCTGGTCGCAGTGGACCGCTACGTCACGGCGACGGTGACCGAGCCGCGCACCGAAACGGTCTCGACCCCCAATGTTGACGGCCACAGCGACATTCGCTGCGAGCGAATCGACGGCCGGGCTATCACCCCGAGGCCCCAGCGCCCAGGTTTCGACTACGTCCTGGCCGCGGTGGCAGCTGTGGAGCGCCTCGCGATCGAGTACGGCCGACAGCCGCAGCCCTTCGAATTGACGACGCGCGGTCGAGGATTCGCCGACCCCGCCGGCCGCAAACTCGGTCTCGGCTCCAGCGCCGCCGCGACGGTGGCGACAATCGGCGCGCTGCAAGCGTTCTACGGACTGGGACTCGGCCTCGTCCAGCGCTTCAAGCTCGCGTTGCTGGCCACACTGATGGTGAACCCGCAGACCTCCGGCGGCGACCTCGCCGCGAGCACCTGGGGTGGTTGGGTTCACTACCGCAGCCCGGATCGCCGGTGGATCAACGCATTCGCTGCCCGCAACGGTTCCGCCGCCACCGTGCACACACCCTGGCCGGGCCTGGCGGTTCGGCAACTGGACCAACCGAATTCGGTCGACCTGCTGGTGGGATCGACCGGTCGACCCGCGTCCACGCCCACGCTGACGCGACTGTTCCACCGCGGCGCTCGGCCGCCCGCTGCTGATCGCGCGTTCGTCACCGCGAGCAACGCGTGTGTCCAACGATTGGTCACCGCGATCGACTCCGACGACGTCGCTGTCATCCAGGTCGAAATACGCCAGGCGCGAACTCTTCTCGCCGATCTCGACGCGCTGTCCGGCCTCGGAATCCTAACCGACCGGCTCACCGCCCTCTGCGCTGCCGCGGAGGCGGCCGGGGCCGCGGCGAAACCCTCGGGTGCGGGCGGCGGGGACTGCGGTATCGCCATCGCCTGCCGCGACCGCCCGGAGATAGCGGTCGAGGTGGACCAGCGCTGGCGCGGCGCCGGCATCCTGCCGCTCCCGCTGCACGTTCCCGCCAGTGAAGGGATAGGAATATGACCTCGGCCCATACCATCGGCAACCGCAAAGACGACCATCTGCGCTACGCCGTCGATCAACACCACCACGGCTTCGACGGCAACGATTTCGATTCGGTGCGCTTCGTCCATCACGCCTTGGCCGGTATCGACCGTGCCGACGTGGACTTGACCGTCAAGGTCGCCGGAATGCGCTGGGCGACACCGCTGTACATCAACGGTATGACCGGCGGCAGCCGACGCGCGGGTACGGTCAACCGCGAGCTGGCCATTGCCGCCGCCGAGACCGGACTGCCGATCGCTTCCGGGTCGATGAGCGCTTTCCTGCGCGATCGTTCGCTGGCCGACACCTATCGCGTACTGCGCCGGGAACATCCGCACGGATTCGTGATGGCGAACGTGAACGCCAACATCACCCCGGAAGAGGCGCGTCGCGCGGTCGACCTGCTCGAGGCGGACGCGTTGCAGATCCACCTCAACGCGATCCAGGAGATCATCATGCCGGAAGGGGATCGCCACTTCTCCCATTGGCCGCGACGGATCGAACACATCGCCGCGAGCGTGGGTGTGCCGGTCATCGTGAAGGAAGTCGGGTTCGGGCTCAGCCGCGAAACCATCGCACTGCTACGCGATCTAGGAGTCGCCGTCGCCGATGTCGGTGGTCGCGGCGGCACCGATTTCGCCGCGATCGAAAACAGCCGTCGTCCCGGCGCCGAGCTGTCGTTCCTGGAGGGCTGGGGGCAGTCGACGGTCTGCTGCCTGCTCGAAGCCGCCCAGGTGCGCGGAATCGAGGTGGTGGCATCGGGCGGTGTGCGCTCCGCCCTCGACGTCGCCCGTGCCCTGGCTCTCGGAGCCTCCGCCGCCGGGGTCGCGGGAAAGTTCTTGTCCATCGTCATCGACGACGGCGTGGACGCGCTCATCGCCACGATCCGGAAATGGCTCGACCAGCTCACTTCCATCATGACGGTCCTGGGCACCTCCACACCGGCTGATCTCGCCCGATGCGACCTGCTCGTCGGCGGAAACGTCAGCGCGTATTGCGGACTGCGCGAGATCGAATCCCACACCTACGCCCGCCGCAGCCTCGCCTCGGCCGCGAGCGAGTTCGACCCCGCTCGAGGCTCCGACCCGAAAGGGGGATACCCCGCATGACTGTCCAACACGATGTCGATACCGCCTACGCGGCAGTTCCACTGTCCTGGCTGGGTCCGATCCGGATCAGTGGCGATACGGTGACCGGCGAAGAGGTCGAGGTGCCGCTGGCCACCTTCGAAACGCCGCTGTGGCCCTCGGTGGGACGGGGCGCCCGCATCTCGATGCTGACCGAAAGGGGCATCGTCGCAACGCTTCTGGACGATCGTATGACGCGCTCGGTGCTCTTCGAGGCCGACGACGCCGCGACCGCCCTGGCCGCTGTGCGGCGTATCCGTGATCGGTTCGACGAAGTGCGAGGCGTCGCCGGCGCACACAGCCGGCACTGTGAGCTGATCGACCTGCATCATCAGATCGCCGCCAACCTGCTGTTCCTGCGATTCGAGTTCACCACCGGCGACGCGGCGGGCCACAACATGGCTACGCAAGCAGCCGACCAGCTGATGGCGTGGATACTGGCGAACCAGCCCGGCCTGCGCTACGGGTCGGTATCCGGGAACTTCTGCACCGACAAGAAACCCAGCGCGGTCAACGGGATTCTCGGGCGAGGCAAGAGTGTCGTCACCGAGATCACCGTTCCCCAACAGCTCGTCGAGCAACGGCTACACACGACCGCGGCCGAAGTCACGCAATTGAACACGCGCAAGAACTTGCTCGGCACTGTACTGGCCGGCGGAATCCGTTCCGCCAACGCCCATTACGCGAACATGCTGCTCGGGTTCTATCTCGCGACCGGCCAGGACGCCGCCAATATCGTCGAAGGCTCCCAGGGCATCACCTACGCCGAGGACCGCGGCGGCGACCTCTATTTCTCCTGCACGCTGCCCAACCTCATCGTCGGCAGCGTCGGCAACGGCAAGCACTACCCCTTCGTCGAGAACGCCTTGCAGCGCCTCGGTTGTCGCGAACCTCGGCCGTCCGGCACCAACGCCCGTCGCCTCGCCGTCATCGCCGCGGCCACCGTGCTGTGCGGCGAACTCTCGCTGCTCGCGGCCCAGACCAACCCCGGAGAACTCATGCGGGCGCACACCCGACTCGAACGCTCCAGCCACTGAACAGGATCGAAATGTCTTTACAGCCGGTCGGAATTCACGACCTAGCCATCGCTACCACTCACTACGTCCTCGACCACGCGACCCTGGCCCGCCACCAGGGCGTCGAAGTGAACAAATATCACTACGGCATCGGTCAAGAAGGCATGAGCGTCCCCGCCGCGGACGAAGACATCGTCACCCTTGCCGCCACCGCCGCGGCCCCGATCCTGCAACGCCACGGCACCACCGGTCTCCGAACCGTGTTGCTGGCTACCGAGACCGGGGTCGACCAATCCAAGGCGGCCGGGCTCTATCTGCATCCCTTGCTCGGTCTGCCCGCGTCCACCCGGGTGGTCGAAATCAAGCAGGCCTGCTATTCGGGCACCGCCGCACTGCAATTCGCTGCCGGTCTCATCGCGCGGGAACCCGAGGAGCGGGTCCTGGTGATCGCTACCGACATCGCCCGCTACGACTTCGACACCGCCGCCGAAGCCACCCAAGGCGCCGCCGCGGCGGCGATCCTGGTCGCCGCCGACCCCGCCATCGCCGAGATCGAACCGGTCAGCGGCGTCTACTCGGCCGACATCATGGACTTCTGGCGGCCGAACTATCGCGCCACCGCCGTCGTCGACGGCAAACTGTCGATCACCGCCTACCTCGACGCCGTCGAACAAGCCTTCGCCGACTACCGCCGCCGCGGCGGACACGACCTGGGGCAGTTCGCCGCCTTCTGCTATCACCAGCCCTTCACCAAGATGGCCTACAAAGCACATCGCCATCTGCTCGAAAGCCAAGGACGGCCCGCGACCACGAGCGCGGTCGAAACCGCGGTAGGCCGAACCACCGACTACAACCGTGTCGTCGGCAACAGCTACACCGCCTCCCTGTACCTGGCTTTGGCGGCGCTGCTCGATCAACCCGAGGACTTCACCGGCCGACCCATCGCGCTGCTCAGCTACGGCTCGGGCTGCGTCGCGGAATTCCTCAGCGCGAGACCGGTTTCGGGCTATCGCGACCAGCTGCGAACCGACGCCAACCGCGATGCCATCAGCAACCGGAAACCCATCGACTACGACCACTACCGCGCCCTGCGCAACGCCCAGGACCCCACCGACGGCGGCCATCACGTCGTTCCCGACGAAACCAGCGGGCCCTTCCGGCTCAGCGCACTGACCGAGCACCAGCGAATCTACGAGAAGACACTTGGGTGAGCTTCCCGCGCGGACGTCTGCCTGTAAGGAGATGGAGTGACTATCGAGGCATCGCGGGACACGGGCCCGGCGGCGTGCGAGGCACTGGCGGACTGGTTGGGAGTGCTCGGCGAGAGCCGGGGTCAGGCCAGCTTTCCCGAGCGGAACGTTGTCCTGCGCTACCGCGACCTTCCTGAGCTGGCGGACGCCGTCGCGGTCGAACTCCGTGCTCGAGGCGTCGGACCGGGCGATGTGGTCGGGATTCTGGCCTCCGCCTCACCGGAATTCTTGACCGCGTACTTCGGAGTACTGGCGGCGGGTGCGACCGCGACCGTGCTGCCGGTCGGTGCGCTGGGCGCTGAACTCGTCGACGGGCTCGTTCCGCTGATGCGGACAGCTCGAATCCGGACGGTGTTGGTGACCGAGCTGTTCGAATCGGTCATCGAGTCCCTCGAAAGCGGTGGCGCGGTTGATGTTCTCGCGGTGCGTCGGTGCCGCCCGCGACGAGCTCGCCCGACAGCAGGCTCGGTGAATCCGAACCTTATTGCGGCAGTGCAATTCTCCTCGGGTAGCGCGGGGATGCCGAAGGCGGTCGCGCTGTCTCATGCGGCAATCCTGTCGGGCATTCGCGATGTGCTCGCGGTATGCCGCATCACCAGCGCGGATGTCTTCACCTCGTGGCTGCCACTGTCGCACGACTTCGGATTACACGTGCTGCTGTGCGCGATGGCCGCCGACGCCGACATCCATTTGTTCGACCCGCCGTGGTTCATTCGGCGCCCGCTCGCCTTCCTCCAGCATGTCGCCGAGACCGGGACGACGGTGTTTCCTATCCCGAATTTCGCGGTGGAACGATTGATTTCGGCTGCTGCAAGACTGGCGGACGGCGGACTCGACCTGAGCGCGTTGCGGATGGTGTGGAACGGCGGAGAAGTCGTGCGCCCGGACACCGTCGCGCGGTTCGCCGAGGTGTTCGCCCGCTTCGGGGCGGCACGGTCGGTGATGACACCGGCATACGGAATGGCCGAGATCGCCGCCCCGATCGCGGGCACTCCGGAACCCGCCGATCTACCGATCCTGTTCCTGGAGCGTGACAGCCTCGAGGACGGCCGGCCGGTCGCGGTTCTGGAATCGCCCGTTGCCGACGCCCGGGGAGTCGTCTCGTCCGGTCCAGCGTTCGGCCGCACCGAGATCAGGATTGTCGACCAGTCGGGATCGATACTGGAGCAGCGCCATTTCGGCGAGATCGAAATTCGTGGACCGGCGGTGATGTCGGGCTACCTGCACAATCCGGAAGCGACCGCCGCCGCCATGCGCGAGGGTTGGCTGCGGACCGGGGACACCGGGTTTATCTGGGCGGGGGAGTTGTACGTCGCGGGGCGAATCAAAGACGTGATCATCGTGTCGGGCCGGAACTTTCACGCCGAGGATGTCGAGGCTGTCGCGGGCCGGATCGACGGCGTCCACCGTGGTCACTGCGTCGCCGTAGCCGACACCGACTCCGAGCGCATGGTGCTGCTGGTCGAAACGACCGAACCAGATCCGACGGTGGTCACCGAGCGTGTCCGATCGCAGGTGGCGCAGCGCCTCGGCCTGGGCAGCCTCGACGTTCGGGCGGTGCGCCGCGGCTGGCTGCCGCGAACTACCAGCGGGAAATGGCGGCGCAATCTCGTGCGCGCCCGCCTCGCGGAAGGCGGGAGGCACTGAGATGGCGAACGAAACGCCCACGTTCCATATTGTCCGCCAAAGACTTTCGGAGGTACTGCAGATCGACGAGACCGCTATCGAACCGGAGGCCATGCTGCTGGCATTACCCGGGGTGGATTCGCTACGCCTGGTGGAGGTGGTCGTGCGGGTCGAGAACGACCTGGGGGTGAGCCTGCTAAATCAGGAGGAAAGCCTGCTCAAAGTTCGCACCGTAGCCGATCTGGCCGATTTGGCCGAACTTACCGAGCGAAGCCGATGACAGAGACCGCACCGCGCGCGGTACAGCTTGCCGCATGGTCCAAGACCGCCGACGCTTACGCGGCGCTTGCCGAGCTCCGCCGAACCGGGCCGGTCGTGCCGGTCGTGCTGCCCGGTGGGCCGACGGTCTGGATGGTGACCCGGTACGCGGAAGCGCGAGCCGCACTGACCGATCCGCGGCTGATCAAAGAAGTGGGCCGATTGAGCGATCCGTCCCATGGATTCGCTGGGCGGCGCTACCCCGATGACATGTTCGCGGTGTTCGGTCGTCATGCGGTCAACACCGACGGTGTGGACCATCGACGGCTGCGTGCTGTCTATCAACCGTTCCTTTCCCGGCGCGCGGTTCTCAGGTGGCGGCCGACAATCGAACAGATCACCGCGCGGCTGCTGGACGAGATCGCTGAAATCGGCTGTCCAGAACTGCATTCCGATTTCGGACAACCCCTCGCCGCGACAGTGCTCGCGCGAATCCTCGGTATTCCCGACGCGCACGTCGCAACGATTACCGGCCTCGCCGAAGCCTCGGTGTCAGGGCGGCCACCGGCCGAGTTGGCAACCGTGTTCGCCGACCTGATGGGACTGGTCGTGGACTTGATCGGCGCGAAACGTGACCGTCCAGGCAATGATCTGCTCACCGTGATGCTCGGTCATGAAGCGAACGACGAGTGGACGACAACGGAAGTGGCGGGAACGGTGTTCGCCGCGCTGACCGCCGGGCAGACGACCAGCGCCACGTTGATCAGTGCCGCCGCAGCACTTCTCGCCGAAAAACCGGCGTTACGAAGGTTGCTCGAAGATCCCGCGACAACGGCTGAGCTGGTTGAGGAAATCCTTCGGTATCAGCCACCGGGAGTCAACGCCACCTGGCGGTTCGCGGCCGAGGATCTCGAGCTGGGCGGTGTCGCGATTCCCGCGGGAGCGATCGTGGTGGTATCGGTGGCCTCGGCCAACAGGGACGACGAGGTGTATACCGATGCGTCTACGATGTGCCCACATCGCCGCGCTGCCGAACCTCCACATCTGGCCTTCGGGCACGGCCCCCATCTCTGTGTCGGTGCTTCCCTGGCGCGGTTGACAGCCGCGACAGCGCTACCCGCCCTCTTTCGCCGGTTTCCACGACTGACACCTGTGGTCCCATTTCACGAGTTGGCGTGGAGCACAGCGGTAGTCGAATGGCGCCCGTCGCGGGTCGATGTTTGTTTGGAGCCGCGATGAAAGTCGAAGGCGTCTATATCGCCGCCGCGGCCTCGGTGCTGCCGACTCGGATATCTCGCGCGGCCGATGCCGTCGGGGCAGGCATACTCGATCCACGGGATCTGGCGCTGTGTCCGGCCGAGTCGGTCCGTATTGCCGAAACACCTTGTTGGGAAATGGGGTTGGCCGCTTGCACCGAGGTGCTCGAGGCAGGAGAACATCACGCCGCCGACGTGTCGCTGGTGGTCTACACCGCAGCGGTGTTCGCCGAGGAGCATCCGTGGTCACCCGCGCACCGCATTGCCCGGATGTTGGGTGCCGATCGGGCAACCGCGTTGGAGATCGCCCAGATGTCCAACGGCGGAGCGGCCGCCGTCGCCCATGCCGCCGCCCAGCTCATGCTCGAGCCCGGGATGACCCACGCGATCGCCATCTCCTCGGCCGACTTCACCGCGCTACCTTTCCCTCGCTGGTCGATGGCGCCGGGTGTCATCTACGGTGACGGCGCCGCCGCTGCCCTGTTGAGTGTCGAACCTGGTCCGCTGGCGTTGCGCGCGGTCGCGACCACCGGAGATCCGACGCTCGAGGCGAGTTTCCCGGCCGGTCATCCATTCAAAGCGCCTGACCCCCATCGCCGCACCGACATGGGAGTGCTGTCCAACGCCTCCGCTATTCGCACCGCGGTGCGCACCGCAGTCGATCGATGCCTCGACGAGGCCGCATTGGATCCGGGCGACCCCCGGATCGTGGCGGTCTATCCGACCAGACTCGGGCGACTGGTGTATCGGCACTGCGTGCAGCCCGCTCTGCCCGAGCCGCTACGACACCGGGAAGTTCTTCTGGGAGAGAATACCGGTCATCTCGGCGCGGGGGACATGCTCGCCAACCTTGCCCACATCTTCAGCGCCGACGCGCTGCCGTCAGGTGCTGTCGCGCTGCTGGTAACGACGGGGGCCGGGTTCACCGCGAGCTGCCTGGCTGTCGAGAACATCGCGCCGGCCCGGTAGCCGGCTCGAACTGTCTGTGCCGCAATGCTTGCCGAGTCACGATGGCCGGCGGCGAGACCACAGCGCGCCGACCGCCGCACCGAGCGCGACGAGTGCGATCTTGTTCGCTCCGACGCCATGGCATGTCGTGAGTTGCTTACTGTTGAGAAATCCCACGCGTACGGTGAAGTCACGTTCGGTCAGATCGGTCATGAATTTGCGCATGTGCTCGAGCGCGACTTCGCTCCCGAGCATGAGATCGAGGGCCATCCGAGCGGATTGCTTGTCCGAAAAGAAGCCAGTGAGTAGATCGATGACTATGTCGGTGAGCGCGTCCTCGAAAACCTCGACCATCGATAATTCGGGAGCGAGGTAACGCACCGACCCTTCCACATTGGCGAATGACTTGCCCAACAAGGAGATATGCGGCTGGGTGAAGATGCCGCGATGGGTCGAGTTGGCCAGCAGCGTGCTCAGCGTGACCCCGAAGTTCAGTTCCTCGAGTGTCGCGGTCGAAATCTTCGGCACGAGGATGGACAAGTCGCTGTAGAAGCCGTGCGTGTCGGCCCATGGTGTCGCGTGGCCCATTTCGATCCAGGCCCTGGCCGTGGCGCGGGCATCGTTCTGCGCCACGCTGATCAGGATGAAGACCAGCATCAGCGCGATGTGTCTGTCTATCCGGCCTACCATGCCCCAGTCGATCAGCGAGGCCTTCTCGCCTGGATGTACGAAGATATTTCCGGGATGCGGGTCGGCGTGGAAGACATTGTCGACGAAGTAGCTCTTGTACATGAAGGTCAAGAGATCTCGGCCGATATTCTTCCGCTCCTTCTTCGAGAAGGCGCCCCGGTCCACGTCGGCGATAGACATCCCCGGCGCGAGAGTTTGCACCATCATCCGCGGACTGGCTTCGACGACTCGTGGCACACTCAGATGCTTGAAGCCGCGGGCTGCCCTTCGGCCGTTGTCCATGTTCTGTGCTTCGAGGGTGAAGTCGAGCTCGGCTTCCATGGCGTCGAAGACCACATGAAGCATCGCGTCCAGGTCGACCACGGCATTGAAGCGCGGGGCGCACCGTCCTGCCAGCTTCGCGACCCGGCGCAGAGTTTTCATATCGTTGAGGACTACCGGTCGAATGCCCGGACGCTGAATTTTGACCACTGCCGGCGAGCCGTTCGGCAGTGTCACGCGATAGACCTGCGCCAGTGAGGCCGAGCCGAGCGGTTGCTCGATGTCGATGTCGCGGAAATACCCGCGCCAGGGCGATCTCAGTTCTTGGTCGAGGATCGTCTCGAACTGGGCGAACGGTGCTGCGGCTACCTGGTCATGCAGCTTCGCCAGCTCGATTGTCGTCGCCGCGGACACCAGATCGGGACGGGTGGACAGTATTTGGCCGATCTTGATGTAGAACGGGCCCAGGCCCTCCAGTGCTTGACGAAGTGTCCGCGCGCGCAGTTGTGCCCGCGAGAATGCGGGGTCGGGTCCGTCGAGCCGCACCGATTGCGGTGCGGCGAAAGCGATGTCGGCGTCCTGGTCATCTGCCAGATTGTCACCGATCAGGCATTTGACCACCGTCGCCAGCAATCGAGCGCGACTCGCGTTCGGGGGCGGGCGATCTCTCGCGGTCCGCTTGCCGAACAGGCCCGGAGCGGGCTGCCTCAGATACAGGGAGTACAAAAGATCATCCTGCCGTCGGGCCCTCGTGTCGGAGCCGGTTGTCGCAGCGGACCCTGGCAGGTCCGGTCGGCTGATCTCAGTACTTCCAGCTCTTCTTCTTTCCTGCTCGCTTCATGACCCTTCGCATGCTCCGCTCGATGTCGCTGGTGCTGTCGAACACGTCGTCGCCGGTCTTTTTCATATCTTTGAGCATTCTGCCCATGACCCTGGACAACCCTCTGCGCTTCTTGCCGGTCTTGCGCTTGCGCTTACCCCGGCCGGATTTTTTGCCGGAGCTGTTGACTGCCTGGGCAAGTACTGTCAGCACTCCGTCTTCCAGCTGCGACACCCTGGTTTCCAGGGCGGTGATGGAATTCCGCTGGTCGACCACGGGAGTTTCGTTCTCTGGCATGCTCTGATCTACTTTCCCCTTCGAGCCGGCGAATCCGGACGCGTCGGTGCGGTCGCCGTCAGGCTGCAGGTTTGTCGGCCAGGTGTGATCTCGGGTACCTAGAGTAGCTATCGAGGTCTCGCGAATCGCAACACTGATTTGGAGCGCTGCCGAATTGATCTTTG